>OY282455.1 GCA_958296195.1 uncultured Pseudomonadales bacterium
GGAAGGCGTTGACGCGAAAGCGGGAGACACCCGGCAGCTCGAAGGAGAAGTCCGCCTCCGCGCCGGCGGCGAAGGTGCGCTGCAGTGGTTCGTCCATGATGGCCTTGACGAGCGCTTCCAATTCCTCATTGCGCAACGCCGGCACCGACAAGCGCCGGATGTCTCCATCCACGCGAACTAGCGGCGGCAAGCCCGCCGACAAGTGCATGTCCGATGCGCCTTGCTCCACGCCAAGGGCAAGCAACTCATGTATGTCCATTTTTCCTCCCTTGCGGGGGCGGCCTCCGCCGGCAATGGCGGGCCAGCCCCAAAATCGATTAACCTTGTTTGCGGAAAACCCCGCTCTCCGCGCTGCGGCGCAGGCCTCCGTGCATGTTCTCCGGTTGCCGCTGGAGCTCCAGCCCAAAGGGTTTGCCGGAACGGATCGGTCAACGCCTGATGTATTATTTCAAGCCGGCAAGGGTTAAGCCTTGCGACATCTCCTCTAGGTCAAGCGCGACATCGACGGTTCCTTTGGCAAGCAATATCGCAAGCAACCTCCTCGCCACGCGCCGGCGAATCCAGCAAACTGCGCAAGCGCATGGCCGCCGCGCCGAAGAAATCGCCTTGATCGCCGTTTCCAAAACCATGCCCGCCGCCGCCATCGCCGCCGCCCATGCGGCCGGCCAGGTTGATTTTGGCGAAAATTATGTGCAGGAGGCGGTCGCCAAGATCGACGCTCTAGCCGAGTTGCCTTTGCGCTGGCACTTTCTCGGCAGGATGCAGTCCAACAAGACCGCCTTGATCGCTCGGCACTTCGATTGGGTGCATACCCTGGACCGGGAAAAGACGGCGCGGCGGCTCTCCGCCCAAAGAGGGCAGCGCCAGCCCTTGAACCTGCTGGTGCAGATCAACATCGACGCAGACCCAGCCAAGGGCGGCGTGGCCCCGGATCAGGCTGGGGGCCTGATCGACGCGGTGCGCAGCATGGCCGGCCTGCGGGTTAGGGGCCTGATGGCCATATTGGAAAAAGCCGGCGACCCGCAACTGAGCTTTGTGCGCCTGCGCACCCTGTTCGACGCCTTGGCCAAGCAGGGCGGCCCGGAATGGGATACGCTTTCCATGGGGATGACCCATGACATGGAGGCCGCCATCGCCGCCGGCGCCACGCAGGTGCGCATTGGAACGGCCATTTTTGGACCGCGCCGGCAAAGGGAGCAGGATTCTTGACCGACCAGCGCATCAGCTTCATCGGCGGCGGCAACATGGCGCAGTGCTTGTTGCGGGGGCTTGTCGCCGCCGGACATGCGCCGGCGCAGCTTGCGGCCAGCGACCCGGACCCCGCCTGTCGAGAAGCGGTGCAGCAATTGGGTGCCCATGCCGTCGCCTCCAATCAAGGCGTGGCGGATCGGGGCGATGTGCTAGTGCTGGCGGTTAAGCCGCAGATTTTGCTTGCAGCGCTCAACGGCATAGTAGCTCCGGCGGAGAAGCTGCTCATTTCAATCTGCGCCGGAGCGCCGACGGCGAGCATCGCCGCCGCCACTTCGCCTCTTCAACCCATCATCCGCGCCATGCCGAACACGCCGGCGTTGCTGCGGGCCGGCATCACAGCCCTATACGCCAACGCCCAAGTCGGTGCAGCCCAAAAGGAGCTGGCCGACGCCATTTTCAGCGCGGTGGGCAAGACCGTCTGGGTGCAGGACGAAGCCATGCTGGATGCGGTCACCGCCGTGTCCGGCAGCGGCCCGGCCTATTTCTTTCACTTGATGGAGTCCATGATGGAGGCTGCGGAGCATCTGGGTCTGAGCGCGGATCTGGCCGCCGTCCTGACCGTGGAGACCGCCTTCGGCGCAGCGCTGATGGCGCGGCAAGGCGGGGAGGCGCCGGCCGCTCTGCAGCGCAAGGTGACCTCTCCCTGCGGCACCACCGAGAGCGCCCTTGCGGTGCTGGCGGAGCGGAACGTCAAACCCGCCTTGGTGGAGGCTTTGGCGGCCGCCAGCCGCCGCTCCCGGCAACTGGCGGAGGAGTTTGCGCAAACATGAACAGCATGGCGCAGTTCGTCGTCGGCTTCCTGCTGGAGCTGGTCTGCTTCCTGTTCATGGCGCGCTTTCTGCTGCAAGCGTGCGGTGCGGACTTCTACAATCCCATCTCCCAAGGCATCGTCAAAGCCACGGACCCATTTCTGCGCCCCTTGCGCATGGTTCTGCCCGCGTATCGAAATCTGGACTTGGCGGCCTTTGGGGCGGCTTGGGCAACCGCCGGGCTGATGCACACCAGCTTTGTCTTGATCGCCGGAGGCCCAACCCGGGGTGCCTTTGCCATCCTCGTCATGAGCCTGCTGCATGTCCTGCTCCGCTTCATCAACCTGTTTTGGTGGAGCATTTTGATCGTCATCATCGCCAGCTTCCTGGCCCCGGCTCGGGGCCATCCCTTCCTAACGCTGCTGCACCAAATCACCGAGCCGCTGCTGGCCCCCGCCCGCCGAGTCATCCCGCCCCTGGGCGGGCTGGACCTATCGCCCATGCTGGTGATTCTGGCCCTTGGCCTAGTGGAGCGCATCCTGCCGCAGATGTTCGGCGCAATCTTCTAGCTGCATTCAGTACCGGCGCCACCTGGAGGACAGGCCCCGGGGTAAAATTCGGCGCAAGTGTTAAATTGCTCCGCGGTCAGGAAAATCCACCTTAAGGTCATGCAAAATCAGGGCGCAGCCGGGAACAGCGTTGGCATCGTTGTTCCACAGCGGTTCCAAGCCGGCGATGACTTCCCGTTGCAGTGCGACGAGGTGCTGCACGGCTTTGCAATGGTCTATGAGACCTACGGCACCCTGAACGCGGCCGGCAGCAACGCCGTGCTGATTTGTCATGCCCTGTCCGGCAACCACCATGCCGCCGGCTACCACTCCGAGGAGGACGACAAGCCCGGCTGGTGGGACGCCTGCATCGGCCCCGGCAAGGCGGTGGACACCAACCGCTTCTTCGTGGTGGCGCCGAACAACTTGGGCGGCTGCCACGGCAGCACCGGCCCCGGCGCCGTCAATCCTGAAACCGGCGCCGCCTACGGGCCGGCCTTCCCCACCGTCACCGTCAAGGACTGGGTGCGCAGCCAAGCCCTGTTGGCGGACCATCTGGGCATTCGGCGCTTCGCCGCCGTGGTTGGCGGCAGCCTCGGCGGGATGCAGGCCATGCAGTGGGCCATCGACCTGCCGGAGCGGGTGGGCGCCGCGGTTCTGATCGCCTGCGCTGCTCGGTTGTCGGCGCAGAACATCGCCTTCAACGAAATCGCCCGGCAAGCCATCACCTCCGATCCGCAGTATCAGAACGGCCGCTACCGCTCCACCGGGAGCAAGCCCAATTCCGGCGTTGGCTTGGCCCGCATGATCGGCCACGTCACCTATCTTTCCGACCACGGCATGGGGCGGAAATTCGGACGGGAGCTGAAGTCCGGGGACATCAAGGCGGCTCGGGACGTGGAGTTTCAGGTGGAGAGCTACCTGCGCCACCAAGCCCGCACCTTCTCGCAGCGGTTTGACGCCAACACCTATCTGCTGATGACCCGCGCCTTGGATTTTTTCGACCCGGCTGAGGACTTCGGAGGCGATCTGGTGGTTGCTCTGCGGCAGGCCAGCGCGGATTTTTTGGTGCTGTCCTTCAGCACGGACTGGCGCTTCTCCGCGTCGCGCTCCAAGGAGATTGTCGATGCGCTGATCGCGGCGCGGAAGAACCTGGTCAGCGCCAACATCGAGTCCGAACACGGGCATGACTCCTTCCTCATGCCGCTGCCGCGCTACGTCAGCGTCTTCAAAGCCTACATGGAGCGGCTGGCGGAGCGCGCCGAGCAGGAGGCCGCCGATGCGCCCTGACCTGTCCATCATCGCGGACCTCATCAAGCCCGGCGCTCGGGTGCTGGACCTCGGTTGCGGCGAGGGCGAGCTGCTGGCCCATCTGCAAGCCCACAAGCGGGTGAACGGCTATGGCTTGGACGTCGATGCGGACAACATCACCATCTGCGTGCGCAAGGGCGTGAACGTCATCGAGCAGGACTTGGACGCGGGGCTGACCAATTTCCCTGACGACAGCTTCGACATGGTGGTGATGACCGAGACCCTGCAATCCGTCCGGCAGCCGGCGCAAATGTTGAATGAGATGCTGCGCATCGGCCAGGAGTGCATCGTCACCTTCCCTAATTTCGCCCACTGGCGCAGCCGTGCCCATCTCCTCTGCAACGGCCGCATGCCCATGGCCCGGCACCTGCCCCACAATTGGCACGACACCCCCAACATCCACCTATGCACGTTGAAGGATTTCGAGCGGCTGGCGCAGGACATGGGCTTGCGCATCATCCAGCGCTTCGTCGCCGGCGCTGACCATCGCGGCCACCCCCTGATGAGCCTGATGCCCAACCTCTTTGGCGCCATCGCCTTCTATCGGCTGGGCCGGCCGAGTGCGGCCTAGGCGTGATGCAAACTGCGCCAAAAGCCATGAAGACCGCGCCGGTTGTTGCGCCGCTGGCGCCGAAATATGAGCGGAGCCTTCAACTAGGGGGCGTAGCGCAAGCCAGTCCAACTCGTCCATGCGGAAGGCGGCTTGCCAAGATATGCGGCTCAGTCCTGCTTGCCTTGCTCCTGCCCGCTGCCAATGCCGAGCAAATGCGCAAGTTCGGTGACCATGAGGTGCATTACATCGTCATTCCCAGCCTGTTCCTGCAGGCGGACATCGCCAACCGCCACGGCCTGCGCCGAGGCAAGGGCTTGAGCATTGTCAACATCTCCGTGCTCGACGCCGCCGGCAAGGGCACGGCCTGCCGAATCAGCGGCCACGCCAGAAACCTGCTGGAGCAGCTTGCCGCCTTGGAGTTCCAGGAAGTCCGGGAGGGAGACGCGGTTTACTATTTGGCGGAGGTGCGCCATGCGGACCAGGAAGTGCTGCGCTTCAACCTGAACATCCAGCCGGCCGGAGCGGAGGCGTTCGAGTTGGCGTTTCAGCAGCGCCTCTACGCTGAGGACTGACAGGTGGGCGCGGCCTTCCAGACTGGCTGCACAGCTGCTGTGGCGTGGCGCAAGGCGTTTTGGAGAGGCTGTGGCGCGTTCGGGTGAGCAGCGCTGGGCTACCGGGCACGGTTGGCGCTTGCTGGTTGCGGCTGGAGCAAAGTGGTGAAGGCGGTCCTAGCCAGCGGCAACCCCGGCAAGCTGCGTGAACTGGCGGCGCTGCTGGCCGGCCTGGACATCGAACTGATCTCCCAAAGCGACCTGAACGTCACGCCCGCCGCCGAGACCGGGCAAACCTTCGTTGAAAACGCCTTGCTCAAGGCCCGCCACGCCAGCCGCCAAACCGCGCTGCCGGCCATCGCCGACGATTCCGGGTTGGTGGTGAGGGCGCTGGGCGGCGCCCCGGGAGTGCGTTCCGCCCGCTACGCCGGCGACGCCGCCACCGACGCCGACAACAACCGCAAGCTCATCCGCGCCTTGGTCGGCCACAGCGACCGCTCCGCTTGGTTCTACTGCGCCCTCGTGTTCCTGCAGCACCCCAAGGATCCTTCCCCCCTCCTAGCCACCGGCCTCTGGCGCGGCCAGATCATCGATCAGCCAAGGGGCGAAAACGGCTTCGGCTACGATCCGCACTTCCTAATCCCGCACCTTGGCAAGACCTCAGCGGAGCTTCCCCCGCAGCAGAAGAACCAACTCAGCCACCGAGGACAGGCTGGTGGAGCGCTTGCCGCGGCCTTGGGGCGCTCGTTGGGCAACTAGGGCCAATGGCGCCATGAGCGGACCAACAGGTCGTTCCTGCGGAAACTTCGGTCGCCACCGTAAACCAACAGGCCGTTTGTGGAACCGGACGTGATCCGATCCCAATAATTGAGACCCTTGAAAAAGTCCGAGGCAATGGTGGCGCCGGACTTTATCTCGACGGGAACGGCGCCCCTTGGGGTGTTGATCACCAAATCCACTTCATTCCCCCTGTGGTCCCGCCAAAAGGCCAAGCGAGGCTCCAATCCGCCGTGGTAATAGGACTTCAGCAACTCCGCTATGATCAAGTTCTCGAAGACGGCCCCGCGCATGGCGTGGACGGCTAGCTGGTTGGCGTCTGGGATTTGCAGCAGATAGCACAGCAAGCCAGTATCCAGAAAGTACAGCTTGGGGCTTTTGGTCAAACGCTTGTTGAAGTTCTCATGATGCGGCTGCAACCGGAAGGTGACGAAGCTGGCCTCCAGCACGGACAGCCAACGACGGGCCGTTTCGTGGCTGATTCCGCAATCGTTGCCGAGGCTCGACAGATTCAGAAGCTGCCCGACGCGGCCGGCGCAAAGGGAAACAAAGCGCCGGAACGCTTCAAGGTCGCCAACTTGGGTGAGGGTGCGGACATCCCGCTGCAAGTATGTCTGGAAATAGCGGGACAGCCATTCAGAGGGGTCAAGTCGGCGGTCATGTATGGGCGGATAGCCGCCGGTTGTGGCGAAGTCCCGCCAGTCTCCGGGAAGTGGCGCTGCGAGGGGCGCACCATCGTCAACGCCTACATTGGTGCGCAGGCCAAGCCCATGTAGCTCCGCTAGGGAAAACGGCATCAGGTGGCTGACGTAGGTGCGCCCCGCCAAGCTCTGCGAGACTTGGCGCATGAGCAGGAAATTTTGTGAGCCGGACAGCGTAAACCGCCCGGGGGCTGGCCGTTCGTCCGAAAAAACCTGAATGTAGGAGAACAGGTCAGGGACGTGCTGTGCTTCATCCAGGATCACAGGACCAGTGAATTGAGCCAAAAAGCCTCGCGGATCCTCAATGGCGAATTGGCGCTCGTCAGGCGCTTCAAGCGATACATAGTGGTGCTGCGGAAAGGCGCTGCGCAGCAGCGTGGTCTTGCCCGACTGGCGCGGGCCAGTGAGCGTCGTGATGGGGTATTGTTCGCTCACCCGAACGAGGGTGGGGGCCAGATGTCGTGGAATCATGCCTTGACTGTACAGATTGCATATTAAAAATGCAATCTGTACAGACGATGGCTTTTGCGGCTGTGAACCTCGTCAAGAAGTCCAGCAGACCGCGGAGCCGGCCGCTCCCGCTCGCCGGCCCGCCCATCAAGACTAACGCCATGAGGTTTATCCAGAAAGGTTCAGGAGCCGCAGGGGATCCGCAGTGGCTTTCAGCCTGCCATACTAGGTTTCCTCTAGATTTCCTTGGCTTGGCAGGCGTAGTGCTGCGGTGTTAACGGCAATCGCAAATTGCGCGCCGCCTGTTGGCGGGCGGGGCTGGCGGTTCTTCGATTGGCCAGCGGCCCTGATGAAGCACGGGGCTGCATGTGCGCCGGGTGGATGGAGGAAATGCAAAACGACGGCTTAGGCGGCCGAGATTTGCCAGGGCCGGGGCTTTACCTGCACTTCCCCTGGTGCGTCAAGAAGTGCCCCTACTGCGACTTCAACTCCCATCCCTTGGCTGGTTCGTTGGATGAAGAGGGCTATGTCCGCGCCCTCATTCGGGATTTTCAGGCCAATGCCGCGGGGCGGAGTTTCGCAACGGTCTTCCTTGGCGGCGGCACCCCAAGCCTGTTTTCGCCGGCAGCCATCGGCAAGCTGCTGGACGCCGTCAGGCCGCAGTTGGAGAAAGGTGCGGAAATCACCTTGGAGGCCAACCCCGGCACCTTGGAGCGTGGGGCCTTTGCGGGGTATCGGCAAGCGGGGGTGAACCGGCTTTCCATCGGCGCTCAGTCCTTCTCCAACCCCATGCTGGCGAGGCTTGGGCGCATCCACAGCGCCGCTGCCGTGGACAGCGCCGTTGCGGAGGCGCGAGCCGCAGGGTTCGACAACATCAACTTGGACCTCATGTACGCCTTGCCGGAGCAGAGCGTCGAGGAGGCGCTGGCGGACTTGCAGCGGGCCATCGCCTTGCAGCCGGAGCACCTGAGTTGGTATCAGTTGACCATCGAGCCGAAGACAGAGTTCGCCCGCCGCCCACCGCCGACACCGGCGGAAGACCTAATTATCAGCATGGAGGAGGAGGGCAGGGCGCTGCTGGCGGACGCCGGCTTCGCCCGCTATGAGGTTTCCGCCTACGCCCGCGCTGGTGCGCGGTGCCGGCACAATCTGGTCTATTGGACGTTCGGGGACTATGTTGGCCTCGGCGCCGGGGCCGCCGGCAAGCACACTCTGGCCGGCCCTTCTAGTGTGCTTGGGCCGAGTGGCAGCGTCATCCGCACCGGCAAGCCCCGTCAACCGCGCCTCTATCTGCAAAATCCAACCCGCTCCGCATCCAGCTCCATCGCATCCGAAGAGCTGCCCGGCGAGTTCATGATGAACGCACTGCGCCTGGTCGGCGGATTGGAGCGGGCCAGCTTCACCGCTCGAACTGGCTTGCCTTGGGCGTCCGTGGAGGCAACTTGGGCGCAAACGACTGAATTGGGCCTAACCGAGCCGGAGCGCATCGCCGCCACGGACTTCGGCTATCGCCATCTGGACCGCCTGCTTCAGTTTTTCCTTTGAAAAGCCAAGTCCGTGATTGCGTGGCCAAGGCGCCGGCCCTTGGATTCAAAACGGGTGCAGATGCGCTCGCCGCTTGGCGCGATGCGCCGCAGGGTGGGGACGGCGCCCAGCACCCCCTCCATCCAAGCCGCGTAGTCCGCGCTGTCCGTGGCCAGCAGCAACTTGCCGTGGGGCTGCAGCCGGGAGGCTAGCTGGGCTGCGAACTCCGGCTGAATCAGCCGTCGCTTGTGGTGTCGCCGCTTCGGCCAAGGGTCGGGAAACCAGATGCGCACCTCCTGCAAGGCGCCGGGCGCAAACTTCTCTGCGAGCAGCGCGGCGGCATCGCCCTGCAGCACCCGCAGGTTCACCAAGCCCTCCCGTTCAATGCCGGTCAGCAGAGCGCCGATGCCGGGCGGATAGATTTCGATGCCGACCAAGTTCAGGTCCCCACGGCGGACAGCCCATTCAAGGGTGGCCTGCCCCATGCCGAAGCCGATCTCCACTCCCATAGGGGCGTCCCGGCCAAACACCTCCCGCCATTGGTGCGGCTTAGGATCGACCACATAGAGCGAGGCCAGCCGCTCCAAAGCCCGGCGCTGCCTCTGGGTCATCCGCCCCCGAGGTCGCGGCGTGGCGGCCTTCGGCCTGTTGTTCGGCAACGGCATCCCGTAACCTGCTATTTGCCCTAGTGCGCCGCCTAAAGGATACTTCGCCCGTTTCCGGTGGGCTAATTTGGTTTCGCCCTTTGAGCAATGCACGACCATAGCTACTTCAGCAACCTGATCTGGCAGATCGCCGACCTGCTGCGCGGCCCCTAATACCTAGGTAGCTAGGCGTTTGAGCGGTGGTTCTCCGCTCTCAAGGCCAGCCGGCCCCGGCGTAGGGCGCCTCCACCACTTCAATGCGCCCAGAGCGCTCCTTGCGGCAGGTTTCCGGGTCGGAGGTGGAGCAGGTTAGGATGTGCAGCAGGTTGCCTCCCAACATGCAGGCGAAGGCGCCTTGGTCGGTGGAGACGCGGTGGGTGACCGTGCCGCCCTCCGTCAAGCGTAGGCATTCGTTGGTGGAGGGGGAGGCAACCCAGACGCCACCGGCTTCGTCCAGGCAGAGGCCGTCCGGCACGGCGCCGTCGGCCAGGGTGGCCCAGACGCGGCGGTTCTCCAAGTCTCCATCGGGCGTTAGGTCGAAGGCGGTTAGGCGTGCGCCCCAGGTTTCGGCGACGATCAGTTGGCCGCCATCCGAGGTAATGACCGTGCCGTTGGGGAATAGCATGTCCGTAGCGACGGTTCGGGCGGTGCCGTCGGCGTCCACGGCGATCAACACCGCTGGCGTAGGCTTCTTCTGCTGGTGCAGGTCGAAGCCGAAATTGCCCACATAGGCGCAGCCGCGGCTGTCCACCACCATGTCGTTTAGGTGGAAGGCGGCCAGATTGTAGAGGTCGGTGTGGGTGCGCAGGGTTTCGCCATCCCAAATGAGCAGACACCGGTCCTGCATGGACACTACGACTAAGCGGCCGTCCGGCAGCCAGCCCAAGCCGGAAGGTGCGTTGGGAACGGACAACACCGGCTTGACGACGCCGTCCGCCGCCACCGTGACCACCTCCCCAGCATGCATGTCCGAACACCAGAGCTTGCCGTCATGCCAGCGCGGTCCTTCCGGGAAACAGAGGCCGGCGGCGAGAACTTCGGGCTTCATGCCGCCAGTTTACCCGACAAATCGCCGACGGTCAGAAGAGCATGATGCGAGACGTCATGGTTGGGGAAGGCTCCGCCAGCGCTTAGCGGCGGCGCTGGCCGAACCTTGCCAGCTCGACCCCTCAATAGGTGCGCAGGACGTATCCCCGCTCGATCATGCAGTTTCGGTAGCCCTCAAAGGAGAGGGAGTCCTTGGTGATGGGTGCGGTGGGTTCGACTTGATGCGCTTTGGAGCAATGGCCTTGGTCGCGCTTGTAGTCCCGTTCGGTCTTGGCGGCGTCGGCCTGCCAGAAGTGGGTGGCTAGATTGGATTGGCCGCCGGCGGCGCAGGCACCGAGGACCACAACAAGGGGAAGGGAAATCATCAGGTTGCGGAACGTTTGCTGGTTCATGGTTAGTCTCCTTTCTTGCCTCCCGGCAATGTAGGTTTTTTATTCCTACGGATGAATTTACCTAACCAAAAAAGGGATTGCAAACATTTTTTTCGATGTCTTCTAAGGCTAAGGATGGATTTGGGGAGGTTGATCACCCCTAGCCTGCTTCGTTCTTCTTCCACGCCTCTGCAAGCGGACCTCCCTAGGGCGCACTTCGGCTAGGGCTGTCACAAATTCGTCACCGAATCATCACAGATTCTTCAAGCGCCGTGGTTAGTTTCGTCGCCGATGCGGGCCTGGAACGGGATTTTAGTGGGCGGCGCACCCCAAAGTCGAAGAGGATTCATGACTGTGGAAGGTTTCTGCCGGATTGCCGCGCTCTGGTTTGCTGCGCTCTCGTTGGCCGCTTGCGGCGGCTCATCGGACAATGTTTCGCCCGGTTCCGTAGTGATAGAGGTGCCTGTCGAAGGCGGCGGGGATGGCGACGACGGCGACGATGGGGACGACGGGAATGATGGGGATGATGGTAACGATGGCGATGGAGGAGACGGAGGCAATGGCGGCGATGGCATGACCGTGGCCACGGTGATCCCCGCCCACTTGCAGTCCGCCATAACGGACTCCGGCCAAACTGCGGACGCCGGCTTCGGCGGCAAGCCCATCTACACCATCGACGTGGCGGCTCTGACCGACGGGGTGCTGGACCCCACCGGCCTAGTGCTCGGCAATGACTACATCTTCGAGATTTCCGGCGGCGCCGCCCGCGTGTCCCCGCCGGAAGGCGCATCCCCTAGCAGCGGCGGCGGTCTGCCGGATTGCCAGCTTAAAGTGGCCGCCGGTGGCGTGGTCGTCGGCGGCAGTTCGACGGACTTTCTGGTGATCGATCGAGGCTGCGCCCTGATGGCGGAAGGCAGCATGGAGCAGCCCATCGTCTTCACCGCCAAGCGGGAAGTAATGGGCAATGTGGAGAACAACGACCGGGGGCTTTGGGGCGGCTTGGTCATCAATGGCTACGCGCCCATCAACGACTGCCCGGAAGGGGCTGGCGGCGGCACCGATGCCTGCACCAAGGAGGGGGAGGCCAACTCCGGCGTCTTCGGTGGCGCCAACGGCAGTGACAACTCCGGTGTGCTGCGCTATGTCAGCGTGCGCTTCGCCGGCGCCAGCGTGAACCCGGAGAATCAGCTGAACGGCATCGCCTTCCAAGCGGTGGGCAGCGGCACCACGGTGGACTACGTTCAGGTCCACAACAACCTTGACGACGGGGTGGAGTTTTTCGGCGGCACGGTGAGCGCCAAGCATCTGGTGCTCACCGGCAACGCCGCCGACTCCCTGGACTGGACGGACGGCTGGACCGGGCGCATTCAATACCTCTACATCGAGCAGACCGACGCCGCCGACAACGCCATTGAGGCGAACAACCGCGAAGGCAACGAAGGCGCCATGCCGCGCTCCAACCCGACCATCGCCAACATGAGCGTTCTCGGCAAACCCGACGAGCGCGCCCTGCGCCTCCGCCGCGGCACTGGCTTGGCGCTGCGCAACAGCTTCATTGACGGCTCTGAGCGCTGCATCCGGGTGGACGGCGCCAGCCGTGATCTGCTTGGCACCGACCTAACCATTGAGGGCGTCAGCCTAGCCTGCGCCCAAACCCATGATCGGGATGGCGACGGCACCGTGCAGGCGTATTTGGACGGCGCCGTCAATGTGTCGCAGAACGGCGACCGGGTGACGCCGGTGGGCATCAGCGACACCTTCTTTGACAACACCGACTACATCGGCGCATTCGGTGCTGAAAACTGGGCCGCCGGCTGGACCTACCGCAATTCCGTCAGCCAACCCATGCAGCCGGACTTCGGCTGCCCGGACGGCACCACGGTCTCCAGCCGAACCCTGGACGGCGTGCGGGTTTGCCAGCTAACCGGCACCATCACCAGCGACCTGCTGTTGACCAGCAACAACCGGTACGAGTTGGTGGGCAAGGTGGTCATCGGCGGCGACAACGAGGCATCCGCCACTCTGACGGCACAGGCTGGGACGACCATTTACGGCGGCACCGACGAGGACTTCTTGGTGATTTCCCGTGGGTCCCGGATCGTCGCCAACGGCACCCGCACGGCGCCGGTCACCCTGACCTGCCTTTCCGACCTGACCGGGGAGGCGGACATCGCCAGCACCCGTGGCGAGTGGGGCGGCTTGGTCATCAATGGCAACGCGCCCATCAACGACTGCCCGGAAGCCGCTTCCGGCGGCACCGCGCAATGCACCAAGGAGGGCGAGGCCAATTCTGGCCTGTTCGGCGGCGCCGACCCCAACGACAGCAGCGGTGTCCTGCGTTACGTCGTGGTCAAGTACGCCGGCTCCAACGTTAACCCGGAGAACCAGCTAAACGGCATCGCCTTCCAAGGCGTGGGCGCCGGCACCGAAGTCGATTACGTCCAAGTCCACAACAACTTGGACGACGGCGTGGAGTTTTTCGGCGGCACGGTCAGCGCCAAGCACATGGTGCTCACCGGCAACGCCGACGACTCCTTGGACTGGACCGACGGCTGGCAAGGCGGCATCCAATATCTGGTCATCGACCAAGCGGACAACACCGGGGACAACGGCATTGAGGCGGACAACCGCGAGGGGGACGAGGCCGCCGAACCGCGCTCCCTGCCGCGCATCGCCAACATGACCCTGTCCGGCAATCCGGGGGAGCGGGCCATTCGGCTGCGCCGCGGCACCGGCCTTGAGCTCTACAACTCCGTGGTGCAGAACAGCGAGCGGTGCCTGCGGGTGCAGGGGGACTCCCTGAATCAATTGGGCACCGGCATCAAGTTCGATGGCGTCAGCTTCGACTGCTCCACCGTGGTGGAGGGTGACGACACCGGCACCATCAACAATCTGCTTGGCGACAGCAACGTATCGACCACGGGCCAGGTGGTCAGCGCCGCAGACCTGTCCGGCGACGCCCTGTTCGAGCCGACCAACTTCATCGGCGCGGTGCAGAACGCCGCTGAGGACTGGACCTTGGGCTGGACTGTCGGCATGCCCAACGTGGCAACGGACTTCGACTGCCCCGTGGGCACCACCGAAATCGCCGCCATCGACGATCGGCAGACCTGCCAGATGTCCGGCACCATCACCGGCAACCTCACCTTGACCCGCAACCACTACTACATCCTGGACGGCAAGGTCACGGTGGGCGGCGCTGCGGCTTCCGGCGTGTTGAACATCGAGTCCGGCACCACCATCATCGGCGATGATCCGGAAGACTTCCTCGTCATCTCCCGAGGCTCCCGGATTGAAGCCAACGGCACGCGGAATGCACCCATCACCATGACCGCGGTGGAGGATGTAAACGGCGACATTGCCGACCCGGTAAACACCCAAGGGCTGTGGGGCGGCTTGGTCATCAACGGCTATGCGCCCATCAACGACTGTCCCGAAGGCGCCACTGGCGGCACCGCCCAATGCACCAAGGAGGGCGAAGCCAACTCCGGCCTGTTCGGCGGGGACGACCCGAACGACAGCAGCGGCACCCTGCGCTACCTCGTAGTCAAGTACGCCGGCGCCAATGTCGATTCGGAGAACCAACTGAACGGCATCGCCTTCCAGGGCGTGGGCAGCGGCACCACGGTGGACTACATCGAGGTTTACAACAACTTGGACGACGGCGTGGAGTTCTTCGGCGGCACTGTCAACGCCTCCCATGTGGTACTGGTCGGCAACGCCGACGACAGCTTGGACTGGACCGACGGCTGGCGGGGCGGCATTCAGTACCTGCACAT
Source organism: uncultured Pseudomonadales bacterium (assembly GCA_958296195.1). Lineage (GTDB taxonomy): Bacteria > Pseudomonadota > Gammaproteobacteria > Pseudomonadales > Azotimanducaceae > Azophilus. The sequence goes on from OY282455.1 coordinate 14,257, forward strand.
TCAGCAGAGCAGTTCCGCCGGGGACAACGGCATTGAGGCGGACAACCGCGAGGGCGACGAACAGGCCACGCCGATTTCCGAACCCCACATCGCCAACATGACCATTCTGGGCAATCCCGGCGAGCGGGCCATCCGCCTGCGCCGCGGCACAGGCCTGCACCTTTACAACTCCAGGGTGTCCGGTTCCGAAAAGTGCCTGCGCGTCCAAGGCGAGTCCCTGAGCCTGCTGAACACCCGCATCACGTTCGCCGGGGTGGGCTTGGACTGCACCACGGTGGCCGAAGGCGATGACGTGGCGGCGGTGCAGGCGTTCCTGGACGGCGCCGCCAACGTCATCCAAGGCGACGGCACCCCGACGCCGGTGTCCCTGCCGGCCCGGTTTGATGACGCCGGCAGCACCATAAGCGGCTCGGATGTGGGCAATTGGGGCCGCGGTTGGACCGTTGGCGTGAGCAGCAACTAGGCGACTAGGGTTTTGACGTTGTTGACAGCGGACGAGCGCATGAAAAACAACCTGCCACTCCGGCTTTGGGCGGCCTTGGCGGCGGCCGCCGCCCTCGCCGGAACCGCCTACGGCCAAGAGGCTGAAGGAGGCGCGGCAACGGCGCCGACCGACGCAGTGGTGGAGGAGGTCATCGTCCTGGGCAAGTTCATCCCGGACGAGAAGCGCACCACCTCGGAGGTCTCCAACCTCCTGGACGCGGAGGCGCTGTCGCTGCTGGCGGACACCAGCGTGGGGGATGCGCTCTCCCGCGTCACCGGCCTGAGCCTGGTGGGCGGCAAATACGTCTATGTGCGGGGCTTGGGGGAAAGGTACTCCTCGACCCTGCTCGACGGCGCACGCATCTCCTCGCCGGTGCCCTTCCAGAAGACGGTGCCGCTGGACATCGTGCCCAACAGCATCGTGCGCAGCCTGCTGGTGCAGAAGACCTTCTCCCCCTCCTATCCGGGGGACTTCAGCGGCGGCGTCGTGCTGATTCGCACCAAGGCGACGCCGGAGGAGAACTACGCCTCCGTGAAGGTGCAGGTCGGCGGCAATTCCGAAACCACCGGCGGCGACGGCCTTTCCTATCACGGGGGCGACGACGACAACTGGGGCTTTGACGACGGCACCCGCAACATCCCGGACAACATCAAGGTGCTGACCAGCGAGCAGTTTGAAGCCACGCCTTGGCCGCAGAGCGCCGACTTGGGGGCCAGCTTCCACAACTTCTGGCACATCCGCGAGAAGGACAAGCTGAAGCCCAACTGGACCGGGGACGCCGAGGGCGGCTACCGCTACGACTTCAACAACGGCATGTCCGTGGGCGTGTTGGCGGCCGGCAAGTACAGCAACGACTACCAGAACCGCGACAAGGACTTTCGCCGCTACGAGTTCACCGGCGTCGATGGCGGCAGCACCCAGACGGTGGACTACCGGCAGTTCACCACCCGCCAAACCATCAACTGGAGCGGCTTCCTGAACCTCGGTTTGGAGCTGAACGACAACCACTCCGTGCAGTTCTCGCAAGTAATCCTGCGGCAAACGGACGATGAGACCCAGCAGTTCCGCGGTCTTTCGAGCGAGGACGACGTCACCTCCGGCACCGAGGTGGTCAGCTACCGCCTGCAATGGACGGAGAACTACATCCGCTCCACCCAATTGAAGGGAGAGCACTACTTCGACATCGGCGGCTTTGACCAGATGCGCGTGGCTTGGCGGGCGGTGGATGGGGCCGCCACCCGTGACGCACCCGACACCCGCACCTACACCTACGCCCAGAACTCCCAAGGCCTGGAGGAGGTGGTCACCCCGGGCCGCCAAGCGGAGGGAGACCTGCGCGAGGTGTTTCAGGCGCCGGACCGGGCCTTCTCCAAACTGCGGGACGAAATCGAGGAATACGGAGTCGATGCCGAAGTTCCCTTTGCCCTAGGCGGCATGGACGTCACGGTCAAGGCCGGCTGGTCCAACTACGAGCGCACCCGCGCCAGCCGTTCCCGCTTCTTCCGCTTCGACCTGACCTCCTTTGCGCCCAGCCACATCGGCCTGATGACGCCGGAGCAGCTCTTCGGGCTGGACAATTGGGGCAAGCGCTATCTGGACGTGCGGGACTTCTCCGCCGGCGCCGCCAACGCCAGCGGCATCTTCCCCTTTGCGGATTCCGGGGAGGAAACCTCCGCCTACTACGGTGGGATCGATGCGCAAATCACTCCGCGCATTCGCCTCGCGGTGGGGGTCCGCCAGGAGGAGACCACCCTGTCAGCGGACGCCTACGGCGGCAACACGGAGGCCGGCACCAGCAACGACGTGCGGCGCAGGTACAGGGACACCTTGCCGGCGGCCTCCCTCACCTTCGAGTTCGTCAACGACCTGCAGTTGCGCCTAGCCTACTCCGAGACCGTGAACCGCCCCAGCCTCTTGGAGATCACCGGCACCACCATCCGCAACCCGGAGGACTCCAACCTTTACCGGGGCAACGTGTTCCTGCAGCCGGCCAGCCTGCAAAACCTGGACGCCCGTTTGGAGTGGTACTTCGGCGCCGCGGACAGCCTTTCCCTTGGCGTCTTCCGCAAGACGTTCGACGACCCCATCGAAATCGGCAAGGTGCAAGCGCAGAACGACATCTACACTTGGTTCAACGGTGAGGAGGCGGAACTGGACGGCATCGAGCTGGAGCTGCGCAAGGACCTGCCCTTCGCCGAATGGTTCGGCTGGAGCGAAGCCTTCAACCACTTCACCTTGAACGCCAACGTCTCCTTCATCCGCTCCAGCGTGGTGCTGTTCGGCGCCGGGGAGAGTCCGGCGGACGTGCCCGTCACCGGCGCCCGCCGCATCGCCCAGCTATTCGAGAACGAGCGCGACCTCACCGGCCAGTCCGACGTGTTGGGCAACCTGATCCTCAGCTACGCCAACTACGACCGCGGCATCGAAAGCTCCTTGGCCTACAACTACACCGGGGAGCGCATCATCCTAGTGGGCGCGGAGAGCGCCCCGAACATCGTTGAGGAGGCCAACGGCGAACTCGACTTCCTGCTCCGCTACAGCTTCGAGCTGTTCAACAGAGACCTGGAGGCAGAACTGAAGGTCAAGAACCTGCTCAACAGCAAAGTGGAATGGACCCAAGGCGGCCTGCCGTACGAAAGCTACAAGCCGGGCGTCAGCTACAGCTTGGGCGTTAGGGCAACGATCTGAGAAAGGACCGGCCTATCTCTCTGAACGCTCAGTCGGTAGCGCTGTCGGCCGCCAAGCTTGGCGTTGAACAGGGGGGTTCCGAACGATAGGTGCAACAAGTTCTGCTGATGGCTTGCAGCGAGGGTGGCAAAACCTCCCGCCTCAACTGCATAATGCTCCCAGCGCCTTGAGTTGGAAACGGGCATGGCGGCGTTCGCCGAGTTTTTCGCGGGAATCGGCTTGGTTCGGGAGGCCATGGAGCCGCTGGGTTGGCGATGCGTTTTCGCCAACGACATTGCGCCCGGCAAGGCGGAAATGTACCGCACCCGCTTTGGCTTCCGGCACTTTGTGGTGGACGACGTCAACAACCTGACGGTTGATCAACTCCCCGCCGACATCGATCTGGTCACGGCCTCCTTCCCTTGCATCGACCTGTCCTTGGCCGGCAATCGGGCCGGCTTGGCCGGGGAGCATTCAGGAACGGTTTGGCCGTTCTTGAAGCTGTTGGCGGCGCGGTGCCGATGCGCCGCCGCCCCTGCCGCCGTGCTGTTGGAGAACGTGACGGGCTTCCTTTCCTCCCGCGGGGGCAAGGACTTGGCCGAGGTCTGCCGGTTTCTGGCGAAGCTTGGCTACGCCATCGACTTGGCGGTGGTCGATGCCCGCTGGTTCACGCCGCAGAGCCGCCCGCGCCTTTTCGCCATGGCGGTGCGCAGCGACGATGCGGCCAACCAGTGGCCGTTGTCGGCGGGAGCGCCACCGTCCCGGGTGCGCCCCCGCAGCGTGCGTGGTTTCCAGCAGGCTAATCCCGGTTTGCCGTTCGTGGAGTTGCCGCTTCCCGAACCGCCTAGGCAAGCGCCAAGCAAGCTGTCCTCCATCCTGGAGGACTTGAGCGCAGACGATGAGCGCTGGTGGCCGGATGAGCAAACGACAGTCTTGCTGCACAACATGGCACCACGGCATCGACAGCGGGTGGCCGGGCTTCTCGACGGCCAGCGGGATGGCGTGGCGACCCTGTATCGCCGCCGCCGGCATGACCGCACGGTGGGCGAAGTCCGCGATGACGAGATCGCCGGCTGCCTGCGCACGCCCCAAGGCGGCAGCAGTGTGCAGTTCCTCGTTGACTGCCGCGGCGGCAAGCCGCGCATCAGGCCGCTGACGGGGCGCGAATACGCCCGCCTGCAAGGAGCGGGGCAGTTCCCCATTCACGTTGGCGACCGCCAAGCCCGCATGGGCTTCGGGGATGCGGTGTGTGTGCCGGCTGTGCGCTGGTTGACGGAACACGCCTTCGGGCATGTTCTCGGAACAGTTGCGTGGCAAGATCCGCAAATGGCCCTGTTCGAGCAAGTGCCTGCGCATGCCGCCGGCGGCTGAGTGCTTGTTGCGGATGTCGGGGTTGGGACCCTGTGCGCAGGGCCGCGTCAGTTACCGCGATGCAAGCCACTAGTTGCGGACTTTAGGTTATGTCCTTGCCAGAGACACTTGATGTTCAGGCTGCACTGATCTACTTCCACGCCTACATGTATGGCCCCTACCAAGGGCGCGTTCGACTGTTTCGCCAGCGGGGTTTGGCGCCGCGCATGGTGATGTCCGAGGATTGGGAGGTGTTCGCGTCGATACTGCTGAAGGCGACAGGCACGGCAAGCAGATCCGGTCCGGATTTGGGTGAGCATGAAGTCAAGTCCGCTGTTGATGGTGGATCCTTCGAGTATCAGTACCATCGGAATTCCTGGAAGGAGAAGCTGGCGGCGGACCGCTGCGCCGGGCATGTCTTTATCTGGCACAGGGACGAATTGTCCCACGTTGAAGTCTGGTTCTGCGGAGGTTCGGACTTGAACGAGCATTTTGAAGCATGGGAGGCGGAGGCCCCCTATTCAGAAGGTGGGCAGCAGCGCTTTCGGAAGAACATCGGCGCTGGATGGGTAAGGGAGAACGCCACTCTGCTGTTGCGCATAGTGGATGGTGAAGCGGCTTATGAATGGCCCGTGGGTGATCGGTTCAATGCCGGGTAAACTTGTGTTCCCTACAGGAAATTGTCTATGAGGAGGTCTGACTAATTCGTCCGCCCACTCAATGGTTGTCCTTGTCTGTTTGACTGATCCCGGGTTCCCGGGATGGGCCTGCCGCCTCACACCACCGGCGGGCGGCCCCTAGGAGTATTTTGTCGGCGCGATCCGATCGGAGTAGGCGGCGATCGCGGCGCGTCCGTAACGGCCGGCGGCCCACAGCCGCGCCGAACCCCGAGGCGAACTTGCGTAGCTCTCGATTGGCCAAGCGCACCTCGCCGACGAAGCCTTCCCGCCACGCGATGCCCGGCCCTCGTGTGGCCGTGCGTACGCCCGCGTAGTCCAGCGCCAGCGGTTACCCCCTCCCCGGTCCCCGGAGTTAACCCCCACTCACGCGGGGAATACGCTTGCGAGGCCGGCACCAGCAACGACGTGCGGCGCAAGTACAGGGACACCTTGCCGGCGGCCTCCCTCACCTTCGAGTTCGTCAACGACCTGCAGTTGCGCCTAGCCTACTCCGAGAACAGGGGGTTTCAGAACGATAGGTGCAACAAGTTCTGCTGATGGCTTGCAGCGAGGGTGTTAGCAACATTTAGAAATCACGACCCGCCTGTCCTCCAGCGCCACCGCCTTGCCCCTCCATCGGGGCAGGACCTCCTCGAACCGTATTCTCCGCACCTCGCGCCGAAATTCGCTCGTATCCATGCCCCAGCCCCATGCCCAAAGACACGGCGCGACAGTGGAGCAGAACACGACACTTTATTTGTCCGTAACATCTCTGCGCCTAGCCGTTGGGCTGCCCGGACGCCCCCGGTACAATTGCTCTCCCACGACCACAGAATAACAACACAGGATGTCCACCCCAAGAACGCACGGCGTGAAGCCGCATCCATCCGTTCCCGGGCGCATCCGCCATGCGCTGCGCCTGATCGGCTGGAACGCGCTGTTTCTCGTGCTGGGCCTGGCGCTGATTGGAGTCGTCGGCGAGATGTATTTCCGGCTGCGGGCCCCCTTCTTGGAGAACGATGTTCCCCACGCCTGGTCTCCAACTATCGAGAGCACATTGACCCCCAACGCGGAGGTGCGTTGGACGAACAAGCTTGATTTCTGGACGGAATCATGGACCAACAGCTTGGGATTCCTGGACCGCGAACCCATCGGCCTCGAGCGCGCCGCGGCAAGCTGCCACATCGCCATGATCGGCGATTCCTTTGTGGATGCGCGCCAGGTTCCCATCGCCGACAAATTTCACGTTCGGCTGGAGGAACTCGCCGCCGAGGAACTTCGCCATCTGGACATCACGACCTCGGCGTTCGGGACCCGGGGCACCGGCCAGGTCAACCAACTGGCGTACTACGACGAATTCGCACGGACTCTACGGCCCGCCCTGTTGGTGCTCGTCTTCGTCGACAACGACTTCGTGAACAATGCGCCAATTCTGGAGGGTTTGTCCCTGGGCGTGGATCCGGACCGACTCACCGAGGTTTCCGCAACGCGAGGCGCGGACGGGACCATCACGCTGCGACCGCCCCATCCCCCTTCTCCGGAGTCCCGATTGGCCACCATGGCTTCGACTTCTCCACCCTGGTATTCGCGCGTCACGGACCGCCTGATCGACATGTCTCCCCTCGCGAGGTGGCTGCAGATCAAGAAGCGCGCGTGGTTCCCAGCCGACACCGATCCCGAACTGATCACCTGGGTGGCGCTGCTCAGCCGGCGCTCCCCCCGCTACGCCGCGCTGTTCGATGGATGGCGGCCAACGACGCGGGACGACATCCGGGCGTCGTTCCTGTACGCGCAGGATTTGCCGCCCGTCTACGAGGACGCCCTGGACTTCACAGCCTTCGCGCTGGACCAGTTCAGGGAACGTGCGGCCCGCGACGGCACCGCATTGGTCATCCTGTCCTCACACTACATCGGCACCCGAGGCGACCTCGGATTCGACCGTCTGACCGCTCTGGCCGAACCGCGGGGCATTCCCGTCATCGACTACAACGACTACGTCCTCCGGCAGGGCGCCGTGCCCTCAAGGGATGCGACGTGGGCGCACGACGGCCACTGGAACGTGGCCGGCCATCAATGGGCGGCGGAAGCCCTGCTCGAGTACCTGAAGGAGAACCAGGAGATATGCACGAGGCGCAAGAGCCCGACCTCACCCCCGCCACCTCCTTCCTGGCTGACGGCCTATGAGTCCGTCGCGTCCGGCGAACCGGCGGCCCGCTCCGACTTCGACATCTATCTTCGCGAGAATACGGTGTCCTACCTCAAGTCGCCGTGCAGCGCGGTAGATGTGCAAGCGCCGTTTTTTCTGCACGTCGTCCCGGAAGACGTGGAGCACCTGCCGGCCAACCGCCAGCAGTATGGCTTCGACAATCTGGATTTCCACTACGGGAGACTCGCCCCTCTGGCCTTTGGCGGCATGTGCATTGCGCAGCGTCCGCTCCCCGACTATCCCATCGTCCGCATCCGAACCGGGCAGTACACACCGGACGATGGCCCGATCTGGCAGGCCGAATTCCCCGTTGGCGCAGTGCAGGGCGGACTGCTGCCGTCCACTGCCCCACCATAGTCTCTGGGCACCCGGAGAAGTCCGCGTTGACGGCTACAATCTGCGGCAATCAGCCGGACGGACCAGGGCCAGCGACGAAATCCATCGAGCGCATGACATGTGCGGCATAGCCGGTTTTCTTGGCGGCGAGCGTTCACCCGAGCTTGCCGGGCGCGATGGCCTGCTCGACCGGCTTGCCATCACCTTTCGGCGTGATGCATGACCCCTGTTACGTCTCGGTGGCGTGGGCGCTCCGGCGGCAGGGGTGGGCCTAGGGCGTCAGGTCCCGTGCCACCCGGAAGCCGATGAAGTTGCCCCGCACATCGGCGGCGTAGCCGTAGCGGAAAGCGGCGCGAACCATCCAGGTTGGCTCCAGGTAGCTGCCGCCGCGCAGAACATGGTCCTTGCAGCCCTCCGTGGAGAAGTTCGGGGGGCCTTCCCAACACGACTGCGTCCATTCATGCACGTTCCCATGCATGTCGTAGAGGCCCCAGGCGTTGGCGGCGAAGGAGCCGACCGGCGCAGTGACCTTGCCGTCCCACTGGCTGCCGCAGCCGTCGCAGTTGGCGCGGCTGCTACCGGCCTCGTCCCCCCAGCCATATGCCGTTTGGACGCCGGCCCGGGCGGCATACTCCCATTCGGTCTCGTTGGGCAGCCGATAGGCTTGGCTGGTTTTCCGTGACAGCCATCCCACATAGGTTTGCGCATCGTCCCAACTGACATTGACCACGGGCTGTGCATCGCCATCAAAGCCCTCCTTATTCGGGCGGTCGCCGCCGCAGCCGCCGTCCTGCACGCAGGCGCTCCATTGGGCGAAGGTGACCTCATGCACACCGATGGCGAATGGCGACGCAATGGTCGCCGGGCGCTCATCAAGGCCAATTTCCGCATCACCCATGATGAAGGCGCCAGCCGGCACCACCGCCATTTCCGGGCACTGGGCGCAGTCCCGAAAGCGGCTGCCCGTCGCTGGCGCTGCCGCGGATTTCGCGTCTTTAACCTGCGGCGATTCGTCGCCTTCCTGCGCCGCGCCGAAATTCGCCGACAGCGCCAAAACCAGCGCCGCAAAGAGCTTGAGCGTGTCTAAATGAGTCGCTTCGCCAAACCGGGGGAACCAAGCAGGGCCAACCGACCAACGGGATGTGTTGGCCACCAGGACTGTCGGTGAACCGCCCGCCCTTTTGCTTTCGGTGCTGTTCATTGGCGTCCGCTCCATTGGAGTTTCTCCATCTCCCATCCAAAGCTAACGCTCTAGCCTGAATCTAGGCTTAACAATGGTTGCTGTGTCCGCTAGGGAACGGAAAACAGGGAAGGGGACATTTCTGCTTTGGGCTGACAGGTTTGACAGATCACTTGACAAGGTAGCCACCAGTACCTACTTTGCGGAGCATGAGATCAGTCGGAATAAAGGCGCTCAACAGCCGTTTGAGTGAGTATGTGCGCTTGGCTGCTTCGGGCGAAACCATTTTGGTGACGGACCGCGATCGGGTTGTGGCGGAGATCGCCCCGCCAAGGGCAGGGAGAAGCCCTGTGCTGGCGGATGCGGTGCTTGCCGAAGCGGTGCGTAGTGGTTGGTTGACGCCGCCAATCCTCCCCAACGCCGGGCCACCCCCAGCGGCGCAGCCAGTGGCGCCGTTGAGCGAACTGCTCTCTGAGCTGGACGAAGACCGCGGTGATCGGTGATTTACGTCGATACCTCCGTTGTCCTCGCCGAACTTCTTTCCGAAGACCGCCGCCCGCCTGAATGGATCTGGAATGAAACGCTGGTCGCCAGCCGATTGATCGAATACGAAACCTGGACCCGCCTGCACGCCCGCGGCTTAGCCAGCACCCATGGCGAGGCTGCCCGTGAGTTGCTGGGCCGAATCTCCTTGCTGGAGATGCAGCCAACCGTTCTTGCCCGTGCCACGGAGCCGTTCCCAATCGCAGTGCGCACCCTTGACGCCTTGCATTTGGCGTCATTGGAGCATTTGCGCGGTAGAGGACCAACTGTCAGGTTGGCCTCCTATGATCGGAGGATGGTGGCCGCAGCCCGTGCGTTGGGGACGCCTGTTGTTGAATTGCATGCGTCCCCGGCTAGTTAGATATCCGCCTTAGCGGCACCTTCAGAGAAAGGCCTAGGAAGCAGCGCTTGGCTCCTTCCGGCTGCGTTGGCACGGAAAAAAACCGGCCCCTTGCCGCACTGAACGCTCAGTCGGTGACGGAGAAGGAGATTGAGCCCAACGCGCCGTAATCCGCTAGGTATTCACCCGGCAGAGCTGGGTGGAGGCCGCCGCAAGCGCCGGTGATGAGCAACATGCCGGCGGCGATGCCGATGCCTCTCGTCTTGGCTTCCTGTAGCATCCAGGCCAATGCGTCGTGTGGCCCGCCCAGCGCGTCGGTGGCCGGTGCGGCGGACACCTCCTGGCCGTCGCGGGTGAGCCGGATGTGGATGTCGTCGTAGGAGTCCCGCAACGGCTGTTGCTCCCCGGCAATGAAGCGGTTCGCGGCGATGCTGCAGGCGGCTAGGTTGACGCCGGTGCGATCCTCCTCGTCGGCGAAGGCCATTCTCGGCACTTCAATGACCGGGCCGGCGCTTTGAGGAACGCCGTCCCCGTCGATCACCACGCCGATTTCGCACTCCAAGAGAATTCCGGGAGCGCTGGCGAAAGAAACGCCCGGCGCCAGCCGACCGGCTGCGTGTAGGCTGCCGATCAGCGGCCGGTCCAAGCCGAATTGCCGTTGCCCGGCCGCCGCCGTCATCCCCGCCTTCAGGCCGGCCACGGCACCCCCGGAAACCGCCGCAACCACGGCCTTCTGAATTTCGTAAGCCTGCTCGAGATCGAGGCCGACGGGCATCTTCGGCAGCGGCGCCCCGGTGCGTATGGCCGTCGCCATGTCTTTGATCAATTCGTCCATGCGCATACCCCTATTTCAAATGAGGGAACATCAATCAACGCCAAACTCCATTCGAGACAAGCCTCCCTGTTGGGGCCGACTACGGCCATGCGGTTCTGCAGGTTGAAGTTCGCTTGCTTGAAGTTGCGCCCAAATCGACGATCTAGGTCGCCGCCTCCAGCCACCCTGGCGTCTGCGCCGCTCGTTTGGCGAAGTAGGTGAGGATGCCGTCGGCGCCGGCCCGCTTGAGGCACTGCAAGGACTCCAGAATGACTTGCTCCGTTAGCCAACCGGACTGCACCGCCGCCATGTGCATGGCGTATTCGCCGCTCACTTGGTACGCGAAGGTGGGGGCTTGGAAGCGCTCCTTGACCCGGCGGATGACGTCCAGATAGGGCATGCCCGGCTTCACCATCACCATGTCCGCTCCTTCGTCCAGATCTAAGGCGATTTCGTGCAGGGCCTCGTCGCTGTTGCTTGGATCCATTTGGTAGGTGTACTTGTCACCGCTGCCCAAGGTGGCGCTGGAGCCGACGGCGTCCCGGAAAGGGCCGTAGTAGGCCGATGCGTACTTGGCGGAGTAGGCCATGATGAGGGTGTTCAAATGGCCGTTTTCATCCAAGGCCTTGCGGATGGCGCCGACGCGCCCGTCCATCATGTCCGAAGGAGCGATGACGTCCGCTCCGGCGGCGGCGCAGACCGCTGCCTGCTTGCATAGGGCCGCCACGGTGACGTCGTTCAGAACGTAGCCTTTGTCGTCAATGATGCCGTCCTGCCCGTGGGTGGTGTAGGGGTCCAGAGCCGCGTCGGTGATGACGCCAAGCTCCGGCACGGCCTGCTTGACCGCTTGGACAGCTCTGGGAATCAGACCGTCCGGGTTGTGGGCTTCGGCACCGTCCAGGCTGCGCAGTTCCGCGGCCACGTTGGGAAACAGAGCGATGGCGGGAATGCCCAACTTCACCACCGCCACCGCTTCTCGGGCCAGCAGGTCGATGGACAGCCGTTCGATGCCGGGCATGGAGGCGACCGGCGTTGCCGTCTTGGTTCCTTCGATGACGAACAGGGGGTAGATGAGGTCGTTGACGCTCAAGCCGGTCTCGCGCACCAGCCGCCGGGAGAATTCTTGGGCGCGGATGCGCCGCAAGCGCGTGCCGGGAAACTGTCGCGGCATGGGGATGTTCCTGACTGGTTTGGGCCTAAGGAGGCGATGCCGCATCCTATTCCAAGTGCGGCGCAAGGTGCTATGCTTTTGCGCTGTTAAGGGGAGGTTGAAAGCTATGCCGCGTTTCGTTCTCATCGGCCTTTGCGAGCCGCCCAGCGCCGACCAGCAGGCGGCCTTTGACGAGTGGTTTGTCGATCAGCACATCGAGGACACCGCCAAGTGCCCGAACTTCATTCGCGGCAGCGTCTTCAAGCTGGCCGGGCCGCATCTGGATGGGGAGACCGTGTCCGGCTACCTGTCCCTGTACGAGGTGGAGGCGCCCAGCTACGAGGAGGCGGAGCGCGTCCTCAACGAGTGGCAACGCAACCCGAACGCCTGGGCCGGCCGCAAGATGCACATCGAAACCGGCCAACGGCTGGCCGCCGCCAACGCCGGCAACATCCCTTTGGGCATCAAAGGCTCCGGCTGGTACGAGCTCATCAAGTCCTTCGACGGGCCTAAAGCCTAGCCGCCCTTTTTTCCCCTAGGTCACCCATTCGCCGACCCAAAGCCTTGAGGTTTCCTTAAGGACGCTGAGAACCGAAACCCCGCCCCTGCGCCCGATGTTTTCCGTTTGTAACGAAGGCCCATTGCCATCAGGCCTAAACACCTAGCGGTCGCTCCGCCATCGCTGAGGCTGCCGCGCAGCGGATGGCAAGGCGGCCCGTTAAGGAACAGCCGGCAGTTGCTCAAAGCCGGCTTGCGGGAAATGGCGATCCGTCGTAAGGGCCCTACGAATATTCAGTTCCTTCATCACAACGAAGCTAGTGCAGTCCGTGAAGGAGAATCTCTTGTCCTCCCACTCGAAGAACCAACGCCGGGCTTTCTCGGCCCGCAGCGGATCGATCCACTCCCATCGAACCCGCGAACTAGCTTCGACTTGATCCCACCAATCGGCGGCGGCGCGCAAACCGAGGCGCATCCGAATCAAGGTGAGCGTCTCGTCCATCACATAATCTGTCGTGACCAGTGTGGCGCCGCTACGCAGGCAAGCATCCCTCTCCCGTTGGGTCGTGGAGTGCAATGGGTCTGCGGAGTCCGCCATAGCCATCCAGCCGGCGGTATCGACAAACACCGACCGATCAAGGGGCCGGTTTGCCATAGAGAATTCTGTCGTGATCTTGAGAAAACAACCCGTCTGTCGAACTGCCGACCGGCCCTGCTTCGTATAGCGAATCAGGCTCGAATTCTCCGACCTCGACAGCGCCGTGTACGGGCACGATGCGGAATGCCGGCCGACTGCGGTGCAGAACGATGAAGTCCTCGCCGTTGCCGATGCGCTGGATGATGCTCCCCAACTCGCGCCGGAGTGTCTTGACATTTATGGTGGTGGACATGAGTGGCCGACCAATGTGGCTGTCTTTAAGTTCAACTTAAAATCACCTTATTCGGATGTCAAGCTATGAATCGACCTGTGCCGGGGCGCGGTCCGCACGGCGAGCCGTAGCCTCAGGTGAGGCCGACTCCATGGCCTGCACGACCAAGTGCGGCAATGGGCAACGCAATGCCGCTTGACATTGACTGCAAAGCCCTGAACGGCGTTGGCTGTAGCGGAAAGCGGGGATGCTCAGGTGCCGCCGGCTCGATCCAGCAGTTCTTGGCCCGTGGTGCAGTCCACAACCCAGTCACCCACCTCGGCGAGACGGTCCGGGTCCGCCACGCTCTCAATCAAATCCGACAGCGCCTTGGCAACATCCGCACCGAAACGCCGCTGTGCTTGGCGGAGCAGCAAAGCCCTCTCTCGCTCCATGCCTTCGGCCCGGCCGCGCTCCATGCCCTCGGCCCGGCCGTGCGCCATGCCTTCAATTCGCCCCAGCCGAAACTTCTCTTCGGCCCATTCATCCAATGTCTCCGCCAGCATCGGTGGCTCCTCCATCAGTTCCATCAAGGACGGCAGCCGTACGCCCAACCTAGGCTCCAGCACACCTTCAATCCACATGGCGAACGACTCCGCCAAATTCAACTCACCCTCCGCCTTCAGCAGCCGGGCCGCGGCGGCCATGGCGGCCGGCAGGCCCTCAGCCGAAGCGTTCTCCAAGGCGAACTGCGCCAAGGCGAAGTTTACGTCGGCGGCGCTCCCCTGCAACCCCAACGCCAAGGTGTCCGGCGCGAAGCGTCGCACCTCCAGCAGCGCATACTCGAACTTCGGCTGCATAGCCGCCAACGCCTTTGGCAAGCCCTCCGACCCACCGCCCAAATCCAAAGGTGCCGTCCAGGGCCTTCGGCCGTTGTAAACCACCAGCGGCAGCAAGGGCGGCGGTCCGCCGCTCGGACCCTGCACCTTGCCCTCACGGGCCAAATCCCCCAGCAGCATGGCGGCGTACTCCTGCATCCTTACCGCCATGCGCGGGTCCACCGTGGACTGGAACTCCGCCAGCAGCAGGCAGGTTCCGGGAGGTCCCGGCACCGGGGTGCGTGAGGAGGCTGGGGCATGTGGGGCAGTCCCCTTCGCCGAAACCCCCTCGGCTCTAGGCGGCGTTTTGCCCTTCTCTGCCGACGGCGGCTGGCCGGATGGCAGGAAGTCGATGCGCCAGGGCATGTCGCTGCGGCGGCTGCGCAGGGCGTCGCCGACGTACTCGGCCGGCAGGCGGCGCAGGGTGCCGAGGCCAAGGCCCTCGGTCAGGTCGTCCGGCAGCAGGCGGAGCAGGTCGGCGACCATGCGCCTGTGCGAGAACAAGCGCCTTTGGCCGGGGTCGTGCTTCGGGCGGGAGATATCCTTTCGTGCCTCCGCATTAGCCCCTTCTTGGGGTGGCTGCTGGTTCATGCTGCCCAGCTTGGCCAGGTCCGAAGCGCCTGGATACGGCGAATCTCTTGGATTGTCGTAGGCCAAGACCGAATTCGACCCGCATCACTTCATCCAGCTGCCTGTGCGAGTCGGCATACAAGGCTGCGGACTTCTCATTATCCAAAATACCAGTACACCGCCTGCAGCGCATTGCTGAATCCCCGACGCGGGATGCCGGGGACGCACTAAGCCGTGCAGTCAATACACTAGCGGTCGATCTGGCCTTGCTCAGGGACAGGGTCCCGCGACGAGTCGCGGTGTCAGACGTCGCCGACACGGAGCATTGACAGCCAGCCGTAGCGGGGCATAGACTTGACCAATTTGGTCACAATGTGGTTTTTGTCATGGCAAGTCCTGTTCCACTGGCCCGTCCCCATGCGCCGCAGCCCGTTTGGAAGCTGGCGGAAGCGAAGGCCAAGCTAAGCAAGGTCGTGCGCCTCGCCGCGGCGGGACAGCCGCAACGGGTCACCGTTAATGGCCGCAATGCGGTCGTTGTGGTCTCAACCGACGACTTTGATCGGCTCCAGGCTCCAAGCGGCGCACCCACCCTGCACGATCTTTTGTCTCGGTCGCCCTTGAATCGGCTGGAGTTCGGGCGTGAGTCCATCCAAGGTCCGGTGCGCGAGGTGGATATTTGAACGGATATCTGGTGGACACCAATATCGTATCCGAGTTGCGCAAGACCAAACCCAATCCGAAAGTGAAGGCTTGGTCGGATGCACAATCCCCGCATAGCCTCTATCTGAGCACGATTACTCTTGCCGAGATCCGGTACGGCATCGAGCGTCAGCAGGATGCAGGGCTTCAGCAGGAATTGAACCGTTGGCTCGATGAGAAACTCCGGCCTTGGTTCGCCGGCAGGGTTCTCGCCATTGACGAGGAAGTGATTCTCGAGTGGCGGCGCATGGTGGAGTCGGGGCGGAAGCAGGGCATTGTCTTCAGTCATCCAGACATATTCATTGCGGCAACGGCGCGGGTGCATGGCTTGGCCGTATGCACTCGCGACGAGCGGGGTTTTCGGAGAGCCGGCGTCTCCGTTGTGAATCCTTTTTGAGCCCCTCGAATTCAAGCCTTTTTGCCTTGGAACGGCGCCAAACGGACGCTTCAGGATAGCCTTCGCGCTAGCTGGGGAACGATTGAACGGCATGGCCATGAGCACCACTAGCTGGCAAGAGCGCATCCTCCGCGAATTCGTCCCGGGCCTCTCGCCAATCACCCTCGCAGCGGACCTTGACAGCCTGCTCTAGGACGAACGCATCCTTGCCGGGCTGCGGGAGCGCGGCTTCTCCCTGCTCCGGTTCGAGGACTCCATCGCCTTTCGCTACGCCTACGAATCGCAACTCCGCGCCCAAGGGCTAGGGACGGACGGCAACGGCTTGGTGGTCTTGGCGTCGGTGCCCGCCGCACAGCGCCCGGCGGCTAGGTTGTGGCAATCCGCATTGGGAAGGGGCAAAATCTCCCCTTCCTGAATTTGTCGCTTGGAGAGACCATGCAGCAAGCAAACGTCCAGCACTTTGATGTGGTCATCGTCGGCGCTGGAGTGTCCGGCATCGGCGCCGCCTGCCATCTGCGGCGCAAATGCCCCGGCAAGAGCTTCACCATTCTGGAAAACCGGGACGCCATCGGCGGCACTTGGGACCTGTTCCGCTACCCCGGCATCCGCTCGGACAGCGACATGCACACCTTCGGCTATAACTTCAAGCCGTGGCTCAACCCTAAGGCGATAGCGGATGGCCCCTCCATCCGCGCCTACGTTCAGGAAGCGGCGCAGGAGCATGGGGTGCTGCCGAAGATTCAATTTCGGCACCGGGTTCTCTCCGCCTCTTGGTCCACGGATCAAGCCCTTTGGGCTCTGGATGTGGAGCAGGGGGACACCGGCAACCGGGTTGCCCTCACCTGCCGCTTCCTGTTCATGTGCAGCGGCTACTACAGCTATGAGAAGGGGCATTTGCCGGAGTTTCCCGGCATCGAGCAGTTCCAAGGGCCGGTGATTCATCCGCAGCAGTGGCCGGAGGATCTGGACTACGCCGACAAGCGCGTCGCCGTCATCGGCAGCGGCGCCACGGCCATGACCTTGGTGCCGGCCATGGCTGAAACCGCGGCCAAGGTCACTATGATTCAACGCTCCCCCACCTATGTGATCTCCCGTCCGGCGAAGGACGCCATCGCCAATTGGCTGCGCCGCTGGCTGCCGGAAAAGGTCGCCTACGCCATCACGCGCTGGAAGAACGTGCAGTGGCAGCAGTATGTCTATCGGCGTACGCGGGTGACGCCGGAGGTGGTCAAGGCGAAGCTCTTGGGGCAGGTGCGCAAGCACTTAGGCCCCGACTACGACGTGGACAAGCATTTCACCCCCAGCTACTACCCTTGGGATCAGCGCTTGTGCCTCATTCCGGACGCGGACCTCTTCAATGCCATCAAGCAGGGCAAGGCGGCGGTGGTCACAGATGGGATCGAGGGCATCACGGCGAACGGCGTCAAGCTCAAATCCGGGCGGGAAGTGGAGGCGGACATTCTGGTGACCGCCACGGGCCTGAACCTAGCCGTGCTCGGCGGCGTCGAATTCAGCGTGGACGGCGAGTCCGTCAACTTCCCGGACACCGTCAACTACAAGGGCATGATGTTCTCCGACGTGCCCAACCTGGCCAACGTCTTTGGCTACGTCAACGCCTCCTGGACCTTACGGGCGGACGTCACCTGCGAGTACGTCTGCCGCCTGCTCAACCACATGGAGCGCAAGGGCCTGCGGCAATGCACCGCCCGCCTGCGCGAGGAGGACCAAAACATGGAGATGCGGCCTTGGATTCTGGGCTTCACTCCTGGCTACATCGCCCGCGCCATGCATCTGTTCCCCAAACAAGGCGACCGCGACCCTTGGCGCAACACCCAGAACTACACCTTGGACCGCAAGATGGCCCGTCGCGGCCCACTGGAGGACGGGGCGCTGACGTTCAGCAATCCAGAGCCGGCGCAACGCGAGGCCGACGTGGATTCCGTGCTCGGAGAGCCGGTTCGGGACGCCGCTTGAGCCAGCCGCAGCAGTTTTCCCGATGCACGATTTGAGGCGAACGCCTGTTTCCGAACACACGAACAGCTATGCCTTCTTGGCGAAGGATGATGTTTGGCGACGTTCGGATGTCGCTGACGCAACCAGTCAATTGCGGGAAGAGCGGGGCAAGTTGTCATGAAGATCATTCGGTTGGGGCTCTATGTGGTGGGGATTGGCTTAATTGCCGCCACCATGCTGTTTTCCCTTTCCACCACCGTGCAGGATGCGCTGCTCAAGCGCATGGTCGGCGCGGCCTTCGCTAGAACGCCGGAGGAACCCTTTGACGGGCTGCGGGTGTTCATGTGCGGCACCTCATCGCCGTTGCCGGCGCCGGGCCGGGCGCAAGCCTGCGTGGCGGTCACCGCCGGGGAGAACCTTTACATCGTCGATGCCGGCGCCCGCGCACCGCAAACATTCAACTTGGCCGGGATGCCGTTGACCAATCTGCGCGGCATCTTCCTCACCCACTTCCATTCCGACCATATTGCCGCCATTGGGGACTTCAACTTGCTTTCTTGGGTGGCGGGGCGGCCAGAGCCCTTGGAGATCATCGGCCCCGTTGGCGTTGACGAAGTGGCGGCGGGCTTCAATCAAGCCTACGCCCAGGACAGCGCCTACCGCACCGCCCACCACGGAGCGGCCCTGCTGCCGCCCCACCTTTCGCAATTGCACCCCCGCGCCGTTGAACCCGGCGTCGTCCTGGAGCGGGATGGCTTGGTGGTGACCGCCTTCGCCGTGAACCACGAACCGGTCAGCCCCGCGTTCGGCTACCGGTTCGACTACCGCGGCCGCAGCCTAGTGATCAGCGGCGACACAGTGGCCGACGACTCCTTGCGGCAAGCCGCCGAGGGCGCGGACCTGCTGCTGCATGACGCCATCTCCCTGCCCATCGTGCAGGCATTGGAGGCCGGCGCCCAAGCAGCCGGGCTTGATCGCCAAGCCACCATATTCGCAGACATCCAAACCTACCACGCTCCAGTCAAGGACGTTTACGAACTCGCCGAGCAAGCCAACGTCGGCAAACTGGCCCTCTACCACTTCGTGCCCCCACCCCGCAACGCCCTGTTCCGCCAAATCTTCCGCCGCAACGCCCCATCCGGCGTTGTGTTCACCGAAGACGCGATGCGGCTTGACCTGCCCACCGGCAGCAAGGAAATCAAGGTTCATTGACGCGCTGTCCGCCTTTTCCTTGACGCAAAATGGACGGTGCTCCCCCTGCTGCCGTGTTGGGTCGGACCGCATCCGCACCACGCCTCGGTTATACTGGCGCTCGTTCCGGCTACTAGGAAGGCAAAGGCCGATGGTTTGGAATAACTCAAACGCCTTGCGGATTGCTCAGCGCTGGCTGCTCGGCGGGTTGTCCGCGCTCGGCGTGTTGACGGCCCAAGCGGAAGAGGGGCGGTTTTATCTAGGGCTTGGCGCGGCTGCGGATGCGCAGGAGTTCACCTACGGCAAGACCGTTTACACCCCGGAGAGCCTAACGCGCAATGAAGTCACCAGCGCTGAGGGCGACGCGGATCAGACGTTGTTCACTCTTGGGGCCTTTGGCGGCTACCGTTGGCCCTTGCCGGGGAGCGGTGGCCTGCACCTCAGTGCGGAGGTCGATGTGGCCTTCCACCCGAAAAAACTCCAAGGGCGCCTTGAGGGCACCGGATACACCTGGACGGACACTTGGCCGGAGGACTGGTGGCTGAAGCGGAACTACAGCTACGGCTTTACCCTAAAGTTCGGCGGCCTGTTGGGGAATTCGGATTTCGGCCTGTACGTCTTGACCGGGCTGCGCGGTGTTAAGACGGAGTTCTCCATCACCGAAACCGGCTGCCCAGGGCCGGATTTGCAGTGCCCGCCCACGCCCTTGGCCAGTTTCACCGAAAAAGTCGATAGAAGCCTCAGCGCCTGGACTCTGGGCGCCGGCTTGGAGCGACGGCTTGGGGAACGGTTCGCGGCGCAATTGGAGGTGCGCCGCACAGACTACAAGCGCAAAAGCTGGGACCGGCTTTTCGATGAAGGCGCAGTCATCATCCCCTCCACCCTGAATGGCCACGAAACCAGCGCGGCGTTGCGGCTGGTCCGGTACTTTTAGCAGTGGGAGTCCATAGCTGCCGGTCAAGGCTCATCGCCAGTCACGATTTCAGCAGCCCAAGGCGTTGCCGCTAATCGCCTGGATTGATTACCAGACCGGTGCTTGCCTCCGCTCTTTTGCTTGCTTCAAGAGGGCGGCGAGCGTTCTTGGGCGAACGCATAGGGTGAACCGTTTGCATTCATCCGACCACCTCATTGGCGGCAATCAAGGCACCCACTTCCCTGCCCTGCCCCTTGATCAGAACAGGCTCGCGGGTCTTCGTTGCTTTGTCCAACCACGCAGCTAAGTTTCGCTGCGCTTGCGTGTAGTCACCCTAGCAAACCATTTCTCGCTCATTTTTTTCTGCGAACCACTATGTCGAAGCCCAACTCGTCCACGAGTCCCATGCTTTTCTTCTTCAGTCTATCCCTACAATCCCTCATTATTTTTTCATTCAAGTACTTTCTGCTCCTATTCTCTGCAAATATTCCGTATAGGCAGCTCAAATATAGTAGCTCCATAGCGATGCCCTCGACCCATCCTACTTTCTTTGTATACCCACTTATTGCAACAAGGTTAGTATCCTTAAGGAATTGCCGGTTGTCTGGGGTCGAGGCCAAGGTGGAACAAGCACCAAAGTGAATTATGCGGTCTTTCCAGCAACAATTCGTAGCGTCGTACGCATCGGTTATGTCTTTGAACCGAATGGAAGTCCGGTGGTAATCATCCTCGGCATTTAGAGAAATCCCCTCTGGGTAACCGTGGTACCAGAGATACAGAATCGGATAGTCGGAATACTTCCCTCTTGCCCATTTCATGAAATGATGAAAGAATTCCGGTTTCGTCACGGCTATGCGGTGGACAAACCTGAACTCATGAGCGTGTGACAACATTTCCAGCATCGGCCGAGCCGATATCTCTCCCTCTGCTCGGTCTGGCACTCCTTCAATACAGTAAATGCCCGGCTTTTGCTCTGACACGGCGAATGTCCTCCGTTTCGAAATGACATCAAGGCTTGGCGCTTCTGTCAGCCGAGTCCAACTTGATGGGATTCACACTAGGATCCACTTGCACAGGCAACGGCAAAATCAGCACTTGATTTTTTGTCTGTGCCGCCAGCGAAGACCAATCAATTGTGTCAGATAAGTGGAACGCTGAAGCTGCTGTTTCGCTCTGAGTATATGAGACTGACTTTGTGTTTTTGGTCGTCATGAGACTTTTCTCCAACCGTCAAAGTGTCGGTGATCCTGAAAGGCGATGGTAGGCTTTGGCTGGTTTTCCGTATTGATGCGAATCTTCTCCATCACACCTTCTGAAGTGAAGTGGTGAGATCCATGCTCAAAACTCTCAATAATCGCCCGAGTGAACGCGTACCGTTCACTGTTTTCCCTAGTAGCCACTAAAGCACTAACATCATGGGGTTCCCGAAGTTTCATTTGAATGGAGTAACTTTGGCTCATACTCCTCAATACACCATATAGAGAACTAGAACATTTTTCTATGTTCAAGCCAAGACCCACCGCCTCCCTGCGGTTAATCGTGTAGTCATGGCTGCCTGACTCTGAGCACAGAAAACCGACAATCTGTTGGACTTTGTTTTCCCCTATGGTAGACCTATTCAATAGCTTTTCTGCCAAATCCCGTATCTGCTGTCGGGAGCGGAATATCTGACCAAGCACTAAGGGATGAACTTTGTTTGATAGATCCAAAAGGGCCTGTCCTTCAAGATTCTTATTTCCACAGTTCCGAATCGCGTCAAGATAGCCATTTACTGCTTCGACGCTCACGCCGACCCGTGCGTCTACACTAGCTCCAGGAATGGACGGCCCAAGCGGGTGTTGAATAGTTGGGTCAATTGGCCCTAGAGTTGCTTGTTTGGTCATCACGATCCGGTTAGCACCCAAGGAAATAAGCGTCCCTGCGCTCATGCATTTTCCCGGCACAATGACTTCGAAATCTTCGCAGAACATGCGGACGAGATTGACCAAGTTCCATGCGGCAGAAGTATCTCCGCCAGCAGTATAGAGAATGAGAGAAATCTTATCCACTGGGCCAACGGCATCTAAGTGGTCAACGAACAAATCAATGACGTCTTGGCCGATTTTGGTTTCTAGACCTTGCCGGTCTCCAGTGACGTAGAGGATTGCATTGGAATTGCGGACCTCTTCGACCTTCCGGAGTAGTGATTTCCGTATTTCCGTTTCAGACACTGGTCTCACCGCGGAACAAGATGTCGCCTAGCGAGTAAGTAACGCATATCCGCAACTGTAAGTCAACACCATGGAAGGATTTTCTAGCAAGCGAGCTACTCATCTTATCTAATTGTTTTTGTTGATAAATATTGTAACGTGATGTGAGCAAACCAGCGTGGCGTAAAGGCGCTGCGGCTCTGGCAAGGCGGCTTCGTTGGCTAGGCTATCGACATCTGCCTAGGCAATCTGAGGGCATCGGTCACGAGTGGAAGGACACTTGGCCGGAGGACTGTGGCTGAAGCGGAATTACAGCTACGGCTTAACTCTGAAGTTCGGCGGTCTGTTGGGGAATTCGGATTTCGGCCTGTACGTCTTGACCGGGCTGCGCGGTGTTAAGACGGAGTTCTCCATCACCAAAACCGGCTGCCCAGGGCCGGAATTGCAGTGCCCGCCCACGCCCTTGGCCAGTTTCACCGAAAAAGTCGATAGAAGCCTCCGCGCCTGGACTCTGGGCGCCGGCTTGGAGCGACGGCTTGGGGAACGGTTCGCGGCGCAATTGGAGGTGCGCCGCACAGACTACAAGCGCAAAAGCTGGGACCGGCTTTTCGACGAAGGCGCAGTCATCATCCCCTCCACCCTGAACGGCCGCGAAACCAGCGCGGCGTTGCGGCTGGTGCGGTACTTCTAGTTGCTTCAGGAAGGCGGCAAGCGTTCCTTGGCGAAAGCATATAGCAACAAACGGGACTCTCTGTTTTGGTTGCGGGTGGATCAAACGTCGCCTTGGCTTAGTGCGCGGCTGAAGCCCCAATTCCGCGGCTCGTGAAGCTAGCTCCGCTTGGGTTTTGGTTGAGCGCCTCGCTTGGGAGTGCGCTAGTCTAGGGGTCGGTGCTGAACAGTCTCCTTAGCCAGTTGGCGAAGCCCTCAGCAGCGGGGCCAGCTACATCAAGTGAGCTAGCGGCAATGGCGGTGCCCATCTGTTGTGGCTCTTCCAGCGTAGCTAACCATGCATAGAGTTTAGCGCGCATGGCCTTGTGCTCCTTGAATTCACGCTCACTTGGTGGAATGCCATCTATGTATTGAACCGCTCTTGGCCAGACTTTGTGTCCTTGCGGGACAAGTTTGGCAACAAAATCCTCAAGCTCCCCAGGATGATCGTTGTCGGGCATCAGCCACACGCCGACCCTTGGTTTGCCTTGAACTATCGTGCCTTTGGGATCAAATGTATCCGGGGGTTGCACACCGGCACGACTCAGTCTATCGGCGATGGCCTGCCATCTAGCATGGATGTCCCTATTAGCATCTGCCACAATGCCCAAAGTCTGCCTGCCGTGAGTTTTGACCTCCAATGAGATAGCTCTTAGGAGATTGTCAATTCCATCTTTGCCACGGCATTCAAACGTTAGTTTCAGTGCAAAACGTTTGCAGAGGTTAAGAACAACACGCTTGTCATTGTCCCCCTCCACAAGAAGCACTTTTGACGGCGGGTCTTGAATCGACATGCGGCTATCTCACTTCGATATCTTGTTTGGCGGCCGTTTCCAACTCTTCCTTGGAATATTCGACTGCGCGAATTTCTCCATTTTCCCGTTCCAGTCGGGTGAGATTGCCTTCTACATCTGGATATTTCAAAGCGGCCCAAGCAAAGCCATTGATGCAGTCCTTGCTGTGAGTTGTTGCTAGAACTTGGGTGTTGTGTACGCCGGCGGCACGCAACACCATGTTCCAGAAATCTTCCTGCAGGGAGTGATGGATGCCGTTCTCCGCTTCGTCCAAGAGCAGGATGCCATCTCGGCAGTTGGCCAGCGCCAGTGCCACCCCGAACATGCGCGTCGCACCATCGCCAAGGCTTTTGAGCGGCACAGGGCGGGGTTGGTCGGAGAGCTTTACCATCACATGCCTACCGGCGCGATATGTGTTCTCATCACCAACAAGTGTCGCACGTTCCACACGGTTGCCAAAGATCAGCCTCAACGCATCCAAGGCAAGACGCTCATCGTCCGTGAGTGCTACGGTATCCCAAAATCGGGCAAGGTCTGGGTTGCTCAGCAGTCCCGGACCCAGTGATGCGCAGCGAACTGGGGGAACGGCCCGATCTTGGGCTGCTAACCGCCTCATCCGGTTGCGAATATAGGCGCTTTGCCGATCGTTTGGATCAAAGGGCATTGGAATAAATTTCTCAGCATCCTTGAATGTGACCTGAAGAGCTTGGGCCTCCACATCCTCTGAAATTAAGCCCTCAAACAACGACCTTTTATTGTCAGGCGCATGGTCCAGGGAAGATGGTTTGATCTTCAATTGGGCACCGCTGTTCATTGGCCCAATGGAAATGGCCTGCGCCTTGTCGCCGCGGCCATGAAAGAGGGCGTCAAAGGAAGGCGCGACAACTAGGTCGCCATCCTCGTCGTAGCCTGTCGCGAATTCCTCCCGACGGACCAGCAATTCCCGCAAGGCATCGGACTGCCCCCGTGCGGCGTAAATCCGAACGGCGTCCAGCACTGTTGTTTTGCCTACTCCATTCCTGCCAGCGAGCAGCGTCACCCGACCGAGCCTCGGAATGGTCAGTTGCTCGGCACCGCGGAAACCGGTTATCGACAAGCTGGGCAGGTGCGGGTGTTGGGGAGCGATTGAATCCGACATGTTTTTCCCTCGGTCCTGTTTGAGCGAGATATCATCGTTGCTCGCTGTCCCGTGGCTTGCACGGCCCACCGCCATGCAGGCGCTTAGCCTAGACGATGCGGCCTATTTCGACAACGCCCGTTTATTGAAGGGCGTTCTGCAAGGCCGCTTAATCCGGTTGCCCCAATGCCCACTCGGGTAGTGCCTATTTGGAGGGCGCGAAGGCGAACAGCAAATTGCCGGGCATGCGGCCGCCGAATAGGTAGCCGGAGTTGACTAGGACATGGCCTTCGGCCACCACTGGGCCGTCGGATTCTATGGAGCCGCCGCGGCCTTCTTCGCCGGAGACGGTTTGGAAGGGGCGGTTGGTGTCGAAGTCCCATAACAGGCGGCCGTCGCTGGCGGCGTAGGCGCGTAGGTGGCCGTCGAAGGCGCCGGCGAAGACGACGCCGGGGATGGCGGTGGGCGGGGCGGAAAAGCCGGGGTCGCAGGCGGGGCGGTCTGCGGTGGTGCAGACATCGGGGGCGGGTGCGTACCAGAGAGTCTTGCCGGTGGCGGGGTCCAAGGCGAACAGGCCCGGCTTGGGTTCGCCCTGCTCCTCGCCCGTGAACTCGGTGTCCGCAATGGGCGCGTAGATGCGGCCCTCGCCGGCCGCCATGCCCCAGTGGACGCCGCCGGCGAAGCCGCCGCGGCCGATTTGGACTTTCCAGAGCAGCTTGCCGTTGTCGTCCGGGTCCAAGGCGAACACATGGCCGGACTTTTGCCCCGCCACTAGGATTTCCCGGTCATCCGCCAAGCGCACCAACATAGGCGGTGCCCCGATGTCCAGGTCCGGGCCGTTCTCCACCGGGCAGTTCTCGCCGCCGCCGATGAAGCAAGCCATGTTCCAGGCGTCCCCGGCTAGGGACTGGCGCCACCAGGCCAAGGCGCCGGTTTGCATATCGAAGGCCAACACCGCGTCGCTGGTGGCCGCTGCCGGCGAGGTGTAGGCCTCGCCAGTGCCCGAATAAAGGCGTTGGCGCTTGGCGTCCAAGGTGGGGCTGTTCCAGATGGGCGCTCCGGCGGGGGCGAAGCGCGGCAGACCGCTGGAGTTCTTGCCCACGGGCGTCGGCGCTTCCGGTATCGAGTAAGCCGTCCACAGAATGCGACCGTCCTCAGCGTGTACCGCGACGATGCCGCCGCGGAAGGTGCAGCAGGAATAGGCCGGGTCGGCGGCGCTGGCCCACTCCTTGGAGGACAGCGGCGCGTAAATTTGGCCTTGGTGGTAGCGGGGGGTGCCGGTCAGGGTGACGTCCGGGTGGTCATGCACCAAGGTGCGCCAGATGAGGGCGCCGTCCTTTGCCTGCACAGCGTACAGGTGGCCGCGGATGTCGCCGAAGAAGAGCCTTTGGCCGGATTCGTCCAGGCTGACCGCGGAGCGCACCTCCGTGTCCGCCTTGAAGGTCCAATAAGCGCAGCCGCTCGCCAAATCCAGCGCATAGACGGTGCCGTCCTGGCTGCCGACGTAAACCACGCCACCGTGGATGCTTGGCTGGCTGCGGGCGCGGCTGGCGCCGGGATAGGCGAACACCCACTTGACGGCGAGTTTCGGCACTTCCGCCGCCGTCAGTTGGGCGATTTCCGCCGGGGCGAAACGGGTGTTCTCCAAGTTCAACCCCCAGCCTTCCAAGCGCGGCTTGCCCGCCGTTCGGACCGGCATGGGAGCGTCGCACATCTGCACCGACACCGTCGCCTTGGCGGCGCCGCCCAGATGGTCCGCCAGGCGCCCGTCGCTGCCCCTCGTTCAAGTCCTCGACGTGCTCCCGCATGGTGCCGTCAGTGATGGAGGCGTAGATGGCGTCGCTGCCGATCAACTGAAAGGTGATCAGATGCGGCGCCCTGGGCACGTTCCCTTGATGGCAATGGCTGCACCGCGTGTCGAACAGCACTTGCGGGTCGGCGGCGGGCGCGGGCGGCGCCGGCGATGCGAAACCGGGGCTTGCCAACCAAAACATCAGGGCGACAACCATGCCTAGCCCACTAGCGGCACCGCGGGGTGCAAGGATGAGCTGACGCACACGACATCGGAGCAGCCTTGGGGGTCTCTGCACTTTGCATCCTGGACGCGCTCTGGGAACTGGCCGGCGGCCAGTTGCTGGCGAGGAAGTCAACATGGCGATGGGGCCGCCCTAGTGTAGCTTTTGGCTGGGAAGCGCCGCCCGCTCAAGGCGTCACGCCCGGTTCGTTGTAGTTCCAGATGTGCTTCAGCACCCGCCAAGAGCCGTCCTCCTGACGGCGCAGCACGTCCAGGAACTTGCGCCGGCTGCTGACGGGCTCATCGGCGCCGGCGGGGAAACGGTGGATGACGTAGTCATATCTGGCGTAGGCGATGTCCCCGGAGACTTCTATTTCGCTTGGGGCCACCACTTCGACTTCATAGCGGTCCTGCTTGAAAACCGGTTGCAGGAATTCGCCGTAGTTGTCCCGCCCGCGGATGGGCGGCGCGTCGGTGGGCATCAACTCCACGTCCGCATCCAGCACCGCCAAGTAGCCCTCGATGCTGCCCTTCTCCACCGCCGCATTCCAATCGGCCTGCAGTTGCCGAATGGCGGCGACGTCCGCGTCAGCGTCAACCTCCTGCGCCACCGCCAAAGCAGCAACCAGCGCCAAGCCCGCGCCCACAAGCCAGAGTTTCATGGCTTCCTCCCGATGGTTTCTTACCTCAAAGTCACATTTGTCATAGATGTTTTTTGGCGATATCCGCTTGAATTCTTATGCTGATGCTCGGAGTAATGGAGAGGTTTGCTTCGGGGCTACGACTGCGCCCGCCACTGCATCACGGCCAGAGCGATGGTGGCGGTGAATCCGAGCAGCGCCCAAATCGCCAAGTTTACGCCCAGCACCGCATCCACTTCGATGCAGTTGCCGGTGCCGAAGAACATGGAGGCCCAGGCTTCGCCGTACATGCCGTTCTCAAGCAGTTGCGACACGGGCGCGGCGCAGCCTGGCGCTTCGCCGGCCGGCAGGCTTTGCAGCCAGAGCTGACGCAGGGCGAAACCGCCACCAGCCAGCGAGGCGATGATGGTGAGCAGCGGATAGATGCCCCAGCGCGGGTTGTGCAGCAACCCAACGTAGGCGGCGAGCGCCGCGACGTAGAACCATAGCCGCTGCATCAGGCAAAGCGGGCAAGGGTCCATGCCGGCCCCGTGCTCCAGCACTTCGGCGCCGAACAGGATGCCGCCGCCCAACAGGACGATGGCGAGGGCGCAGTCGGCGCTGGTCAGGTTGAAACGCTGCATCATGAGGCGCCATCCCCTATGGTGACGACAATCTTGCCGATGGCGCGGCGCTCGGAGAGATCGTTCAGGGCGTCCGCGTAGCGCTCCAAGGGATAGCTGCGCCCGACCAAGGGCTTGAGCTTGCCGGCCTCGAACAAGCTCAGCAGTTCGCGGAAATTGGCGGCGCTCTCCTGTGGGGCGCGAGCGCTCCAAGCGCCGTAGAAAACGCCGACCACTTGGCAGCTTTTCAGCAGAATCAGGTTGATGGGCGCCTTGGGAATCTCCCCGGCGGTGAAGCCGATGACCAGGATGCGCCCGTACCAGTTGATGCTGCGCAACACTTGGTCGAACAGGGCGCCGCCCACCGGGTCGTAGATGACGTCCGCGCCCTTGCCGCCGGTCAGCGCCTTCACCTTGTCCTTCAATTGGCCGTCGCTGTAGTCGATCAGTTCGTCCGCCCCGGCCTCGGCGGCCACTTGCAGCTTCTCTTGGGTGCTGGCGGCGGCGATGACCCGGGCGCCGAGCGCCTTGCCGATCTGCACCGCGGCAATGCCAACGCCGCCGGCGGCGCCCAGCACCAGCAGGCTCTCCCCAGGCTGAAGATTCGCCCGGTCCTTCAAGGCGTAGTAGGAGGTGCCGTAGGTGGTGCTGATGCCGGCGGCCTCGGCGAAGCTCATGGAGCTTGGCTTGCGCATGAGCCTAGCCGCCGGAGCGACCGTCCGTTCGGCAAAGCCGCCGTGCCAAGTTGAACCGAAAACTTGGTCGCCGGGGGCCAACTCGGTGACCTTTGCGCCTACGGAGAGGACGGTTCCGGCGATCTCGCCGCCGGGGGAAAAGGGGAAGGACGGCTGGCTTTGGTATTTGCCGGCGATCATCAGCACGTCCGGGAAGTTCAACGCCGAAGCCTTGACCTCAATCAGCGCATCCTGGTCCCCGGCAACCGGGTCGGGGACATCCTCGAGCACTAGGCTTTCCGGTGGCCCGAACGCCTTGCACAACACCGCTTTCAAAATCTCTTCTCCAAAGTCTGTTAAAAGTCCGAGGTCTTTTGGCCAAGCCGCGTTCGCTCCGCCCGGCCGATTCCGCCCCCAAGCCCTAAGGGCCAAGCCATTTCCCCGCCCCCGCAGCCTCGCTTTTTGCGGCCGGGCCGCGACTCGCTCCGCCTTGCTCACCGAAAAACGGCTCTTGGCGAGGCCGGCGTCGGCGGCGTTGACAGGCCCAGACGAGCAATCTGGGGGATCTGCCCCGCCGTGCCGGCTAGCCTTGCTTGCTGAGGCTGTCCTCAACATAGCCCCGACCATGCGCCACCAACAAGGGGAAATAAACTTGAAAATCCGCCTTCAGGCTGGGTAGCGCACCATCCACAAAGTTTAACAGGCTGCCGTTCAAATGTTGACGGGCTAGGCGGCGGGTGACGCTTAGAAGCCCGCGCTCCATGACGCTGCGATACCGGTAGCCGGCCATGAGGTCCTCATCGATCAACCAACTGAGGTAACGCCGCCCATTTCCGTCCAGCCGATGCGCTTCAGCGGCAGCCATGTTGCAGCAACGGGCGCTGAAGGCGGGCAGAGCTTCGTGGTGGTGGTTCGCCCAGTCCAAGGCTAGGCAGTGGTCAGCGATTATGTCGATGAAGATGGGCGCGAAGCGGCGCAGCTCCGGCGGGAAGCGAGCGCTGCTGCGCCGCAGTTCGGGTGCCGCGTTGCTGTAGGCGTCGATGCGCCGATGCAGTCGCACACCCCATTGCAGGGTCTTGGGCCAACCGGGCGGCACCCGTCCCTTAATGAAGTCGCCGAGCAGGCCGCCGACGATCAGGCCCTCGGTCAGCCCGAGGACTTTGTCACACCCATTGCCAAGTTCCGCGGAGGATGGTTTCGGGTTCCCTCGAGCGGCGGTTGGTCTGGCAACTTTACTAGGCTTGGTGGTTGTATGGCTGGCGTCGCCGCCCTTTTCGGACTGGTCGGGTCTTTTGACGTAGGCCGCCGTCGGCAGGCTCAGTAAGGCCTCGCTGGGCAGGTGCTGAGCGGCCTGCCGGGATAGGTGTGCAGCAGCCTCGGTTGCGCCGGCCTTGGCGGCGATCAGGCAGTGCGCCAGAAAATTCATTCGGGCGGGGTGAGGTAGTTCTTAAGAAACTCGTCAAAGCCCACCCGGTCTTCGGCCTCCATCCGCGCTTGCTGCGTAAAGGATTGGGCGGCCCGCCGTTCGTGCTCCGCCAACGCATCCGCCGGCAAGGGACGCTCCGCGAACCAGCGCCGATGGCGCTCGGATTGGCGCAGCGCGAAGCGGAAGAAGGGCTGCTTGTCCTCGGCCAAGGCGGCTAGCACGGCGGCGGACGGGGTGCGGCTGGGATCCTCCAGGCGGGCCTTGTGCTCGTGGAGGACGCGGCTGTATTCGTTGGTTTGATGGGCCGCGTCCAGCAGTTCCGCCACCGCCGCGCACTCGTTCAGAATGGCACCGCCCAAGGCGTTTCGGTCACCGCCGCGGAGTTGCAGGTTCGGCGCGCGCCCCCGCTCCACCACCGCCGTTTGGTCCGCTTGGATGGCGGCGGACTCCTCGGGGCTGTCCGGCGGGCTGGGGGCCAACAGGCAGTAGAGCAGGAAGCAGTCCAGAAAGCGCATCTGCGCGGCGTCAATGCCCACCGGCAGGAACGGGTTGAGGTCCAGGCAACGCACCTCCACATACTCCACCCCGCGCCGCCGCAGCGCGGTCAGCGGGCGCTCGCCCGGCTCGATGCGGCGCTTGGGGCGGATGGCGCCGTAGAACTCGTTCTCGATTTGCAGCAGGGCGGTGTTCAGTTGCCGGTATTCGCCATTGACCTTGACGCCGATGGCCTCGTAGGGGGGGTAGGGCTTGGTCAGCGCCCCGCGCATGGTGGCGGCGTAGGAGTTCAAGCTGTTGTAGGAGATGTGCAGGCTGCTTTGCGCATCGCTTTGGTAGCCGAGCCGCCCCATGCGCAGGGCGGTGGCGTGCGGCAGATGCAGGGTGCCCGCATCGAACGCCTTGAGGCCGTGGCCGCTGTTCCCGGCCAAGGCTCGGCAGATGGCCGGGGAGGCGCCGAACAGGTAGATCAGCAGCCAGCTATGGCGGCGGAAGTTGCGGATCAGTCCGAAATAGCTTTCGGTGATGAAGTCTTGGCTCGACTGACGGCGCAGCAGGTTGGCGTAGCGCGGCCAAAATGCGGCCGGCACCGAGTAGTTGTAGTGGATGCCGGAGATGGCCTGCATCAAGCGGCCGTAGCGGTGGCCGAGGCCGCGGCGATAGACGGTCTTCGCCATGCCGATGTTGGACTTCCCGTAGCGGCCGATGGGGATGTCGCTGTTGGGCAGCAGCAGGCAGGGCATGGAGGCGGCCCACAGCATTTCGTCGCCCAAACCCCGTTGCACGAAGCGGTGTATTTCCTCCAGTTCGCGGATGCAGCCCTCCGGCGTGTCGTGGGGGGCGGTGATCAACTCCAACTGCGCTTCGGAGAAGTCCGTGGTGATCTGCGGGTGGGTCAGGGCGGCGCCTAGGCTTGGCGGATGCGGGCGCAGGGACAGACGCCCGTCCGCGCTGGCCCGCAGGCTCTCCTTCTCAACGCCCCGGCGAATGCCCTGCAGCGCCCCGCAGTCGGCCCGCAAGCCGTGCAGCACAGTGGTGGGAAGGGCAAGGTCCTGCAAGTTTGGCCCATCAACCCTCAAGGGAGGGCCCGGCCTCCACGATGGCTTGGTCCACTTGGAATTTCTCGAAGTTCTCGGTGAATTTGGCGATGAGGCTTCTGGCCGCCGCATCGTAGGCGGCCTTGTCCACCCAGGCGTTGCGCGGGTTCAAAAGGGCGGAGTCGATGCCCGGCGCGGATTTCGGAATGCGCAAGTTCAGGTTGGGCAGAAACTCGGTCTCCACGCCCGTCAAGGCGCCGCTCTGCACCGCCCGGATGACGGCGCGGGTGTCCGGGATGGCGAAGCGCTTGCCAACCCCGTAGCCGCCGCCGGTCCAGCCGGTGTTGACCAAATACACTCTGGCGCCGAACTCCTCCATGCGGCGCATCAGCAGGTCCGCATAGACGCCGGCCGGACGCGGAAAGAAGGCGGCGCCGAAGCAGGTGGAGAAGGTGGCTTGGTAGGCCTCCGTGGAGCCCACGACCGTGGAGCCCACCGCGGCGGTGTAGCCGGAAAGGAAGTGGTAGGCCGCCGCCTCCTTGGACAAGATCGCCACGGGCGGCAGCACGCCGCTGACGTCGCAGGTGAGGAAGATGATGTTGGCCGGCTCCCCGGCGCGGTTCTCCGGCACCTTGAGTTCGATGTTGGCGCGGGGATAGCAGGCCCGGGTGTTCTCAGTGAGGGTGGCGTCATCGTAGTCTAGGTCCCGGCTGTCCGGGTCCATGATGACGTTCTCGACGATGGCGCCGAAACTGATGGCGTCGTAAATGACCGGCTCGTTCTCCCGGCTTAGGTTGATGCACTTGGCGTAGCAGCCGCCCTCGAAGTTGAACACTGTGTCCTTGCCCCAGCCGTGCTCGTCGTCGCCGATCAGGAAGCGCTCCGGATCTGCCGACAGGGTGGTCTTGCCGGTGCCGGACAGGCCGAAGAACAGGCAGACATCCCCATCTTTGCCCAAGTTGGCGGAGCAGTGCATGGGCAGCACGTCCTTCTCCGGCAGCAGGAAGTTCAACGCGCTGAACATGGATTTCTTCATCTCCCCAGCGTAGCGCAGGCCGGCCAACAGCACCTTGCGGGTGGCGAAGTTAATCATCACCGCGGCGTCGCTGTTGGTGCTGTCCCGGGCCGGGTCGCAGACGAAGCCCGGCGCATTGACCACCTCCCAAATCTCCTTGTTATGCGGGTTGAAGTGCTCCGGGGAGATGAACAGGGACTTGCCGAACAGGGCGTGCCAGGCGTATTCGGTGGTGACCTCTATGGCGATGTAGTGTTCGGGGTCCGACCCAACGTGTAGGTGGGAGACAAAGCGTTCGCAGTCGTCCAAGTAAACCTGCACCCGGTTCCAGAGCGCATCGAACACCTCCGGCTCGATGGGCTGATTGATGCTCCCCCAGTCTATGGCGTTGGATGTCGAGGGCTCGTTGACGATGAAGCGGTCTTTGGGGGAGCGCCCAGTGCGCTGGCCGGTCTCCACGACGATGGCGCCGTTGCTGGCGAAGCAGCCTTCACCGCGGATGACGGCGAGCTCGGCCAGCGCCGCCGCCGCCAGGTTGGTGTAGGTGTTGGTTTTAGTCGTGATGTCGGTATCGACAGCCATGGCCGCCTCTGGTTGCGCCGGAATGCTGAACAGTATGACAGAGTGTGCGCGGCATCAACCGCCAGCTACGCCGCCCTTTGCCTTGTCGGGGACCGCGCCTTCCATGATCTCAGCGAAGTGGTTGAAGGCCGGGAATCGCAGGCGCCTTTGCCGCGGCCGGTTGGAGTCCGGCTGCGCCACGGTGAGCAGATGGGCGATGCCGAAGGCGGCGGCGGCTTCCAGCACGGGTTGGTTGTCGTCAATGAACAGGGTGTGCGCGGGGTCGAAGGGCTCGGCTTCGGCCAATCGCTCCCAGAACGGCGTCGATTGCTTGACGCAGCCGAAGTCATGGCTGGATATGGTGCGGTGGACCAGGGAGCACAGGCCGGAGTGGCGATCCTTGACCGCAAGGCTTAAGCGGTGGGCGTTGGTGACCAGCAGCACTCGTAAATCCTTGGTGCGCAGCCAGCGCAGAAAAGCCTTGGCGCCTGGACGGTAGATGATGAGGTGGGCCATCTCGTGGTGCAAGGCGATGATGTCTAGCTGGGTGTGGCGGGTCCAGAAGTCGATGCAGTAGAAGTTCAGCTCCCGGGTGCCGTCTTGCAGGTGCCCGTAGAGGTGTTGTCGCGCGGCGTCCTCGCTGACCCGTTGCGCTTGGCCATAGCGGGAGGGTACTAGGTCGTTCCAAAGGCGGTTGTCGTAGTTGAGGTCCAGCAGGCAGCCGTCCATGTCCAGCATAACGGTGTCGATTTGGCTCCAGTCCAGCATCGGGGGCGGATGCGCCATAAGTTTTATTGGCTGCGGGGAAGTTGGCGACGCGAAGTGTACCCCATGCAACTACGGCTGCGGCATCCGCTGCACGAGGGCATTCGACAAACTCTCCGGCAACCGCATGGCGGGCCGGCAATCGGCACCGAGCGCCACGAAACAGCGTTCCCGTGCGCACATCTCCGCCCATGGCGCACCGGCGCGTTGGTTGTCAACGTCTCTTGGCGATCAAATCAACACGCTGGCTGGATTGCCTATAATGGGATTCTCCGGTCGGTGCAGGGTGCCTTCCCGGCGCTCCTGGCCACCGCTTGAGACATTGCCCCTCCGATCCGCCCGAACTTCAAGGAGCTTGGTTTGAGCTACCCCTTCCCCGCGCTGATGGAAATCGCCCAGGCCGCCGGCGCAGCCGTCATGCAGGTTTACCGTTCGGAGTTCGATGTGCGGCGCAAGTCCGACGCCTCGCCCCTGACCGAGGCGGATCTGGCTGCCCACGAAGTCATTCGCTCCGGCTTGGAGCAGCTTCGCCCCCGCCTTCCCATCTTGTCGGAGGAGTCTTCGCCGCCACCCTACGGCGAGCGGTGCCGCTGGCGGCGCTATTGGTTGGTGGACCCCTTGGACGGCACCAAGGAATTCATCGATCGCAACGGCGAATTCACGGTCAACATCGCCTTGATCGAGGCTGGACGGGCGCGCCTCGGCGTGGTCGGGGCGCCTGTTTTGGAGCAGCTGTTCATCGGCGACGCCGTCGCCCGACGGGCGGAGAAGCATCAGGGCGGCAAAGTGACGCCGCTTGCCGGCCGGCCTATGGACGGGCGGCGCAGCCTGACCCTAGTGGCCAGCCGCAGCCACGGCAACGAGCGCCTGCAATCCTACCTTAGGGCTCTGGAGCGGGCGTTTGTCGAGGTTTCGCGCCGCTCCATGGGCAGTTCCCTAAAGCTCTGCCTGCTCGCGGAAGGCAAGGCGGACCTCTACCCGCGCCTTGGGCCGACGTCGGAATGGGACATCGCCGCTGCCGATGCAGTGCTGGCCGCCGCCGGCGGCGCCGTCCGTCAATTGAACGGCACCCCCTTGGCCTACAACAAGCGGAACTTGCTGAACCCGGACTTCATCGCCGTGGCGGACGCCGCCTTTCCCTGGGCGGAGAAGCTGCCGCCGCACCCCTGACTGCTGCGCAACACGGATTGCGCCAAAATTGCCTCCAAATCGGCCACAAGGAGAACTCAGCATGAAATTCAGGCTTGAGCACGCCAACCTCAGCGTCAGGAACACGGAGGCCGTCACCCACTTCCTGCAGGCAGCTTTCCCCGGCTTTGCGGTGCGCAGCCAAGGCGAGGACGCCCAAGGCCGCCCTTGGCGGCATGTGGGCAACGAGACCTTCTATGTGGCGCTGCAAAGTGTGCCGTCGGCGGAGGTGCGCACACCCTACGGCAACACGCCGGGTATGAACCACCTAGGCTGGGAGGTGGACAGCGTGGCTGCGTTGGAAGCCCGCATGGAGGCCGCCGGCTATGCGCCGAACCTGCGGGTGGACTCCCACCCAAGCCGCCGCCGCATCTACTACTACGACCCGGACGGCAACGATTGGGAGTTCGTGGAATACCTGACCGACGACCCAAACGAGCGCAACGACTACGGGGATGCCGGTTGAACTTGGTTGGCGTGTGCTAGGAGAGGGAGGTTGGCCTCAACTAGCCGGCGCTCCATGCCGAGCTTCCGCCCTGCCGAGGAGAATGACGCTGTTTTTCGCATGCAGCGCCGACTAGTGAGGCTACGAAGAATACCGAAAAAAACAGCCGGTAAAGCCGGTTGCAACCCGCCGAAACCGTAACGGAAAAAAATCGCTAGCGGCATCAACAAGTTGAGGTTGCACAATCCATACTATTTCCATTATCGCCCATTTTTCTCGTTTCTCCGGGAAACGGCCTGCGTCGGTTGGTGGCGTTGCCCCAACAATTTGTGGGACAGCACATCGACAATTAGGTAACTTTGCGCCATGGATTCCACCGCCTCGCCTCTAGGGATGGGAAATCCCGCCCCTGGCGGGGTCCCCCGTCTCAATGCCGCCGTCAAGCTCAATTTCGGCGTCGGTCAAGTGGCCGAAGGCGTCAAGACGTGCAGTTTCAGCACTTTCCTGCTGTTCTACTACAACCAAGTGTTGGGGTTGTCCGGGGACTTGGCCGGCGCGGCCATCGCCTTGGCGTTGATCTTTGACGCGGTGACGGACCCCATCGCCGGCAGCGTATCGGACCGCTGGCGCGGCCCGCGTGGGCGCCGCCATCCCTTCATGTACGCCTCCGCCGCGCCCCTTGGCGTCAGCTTCTTCCTCCTGTTCGCGCCTTGGGTGCGGGTCGATGAAGTGGGGCAGAGCGGCCTGTTTGCCTGGATGCTGCTGGCCACCATCCTCACTCGGGCGTCCATGACCCTCTACCATGTGCCGCACATGGCCTTGGGGGCGGAGTTGTCCGAGGACTATGACGAACGCACCCTGCTGGTGGCCATCCGCCACTTTTTCGGTGCGGTGGGCTACATTCTGGTGTACGCCCTCGGCTTCGGCGTCTTCTTCGCCTCCTCGCCGGAGTTTCCGAACGGGCAGACCAACCCGGCGGCCTACCCGCCCTACGCCCTGACCCTTGGCTTGATCATGGTGGCGAGCATTCTGCTCACCGCCTTCGGCACCCGCAGCCGCATACCCCATCTGCCGCAAGCCCAGGCCCATGAGCGGCGGGTGCGCCCCTTGGACGTGTTGCTGGAAGCCTGGCTGGCCATGCAGAACCCTTCGTTCCGTTGGATGATGCTCGGCTTCATCGTCATCATCGTCGCCTTCGGCGTCGCAACGGCCACCGGGCTGCACATGTACACGTTCTTCTGGGGCCTGAACCGCTTCCAGATACTGATCGCTCTGGTGGCCGGGCCGGTTGGCAGCATGCTGGGCTACGCTGTCGCCCGCCCGTTCTTCGCGTGGCTGGACAAGCGGGACGCGATGATCGTCGGCGGCTTCTGCTGGATGATCATTTACGCCTTGCCGGTTTTGCTGTATCTGGCCGGCTGGTCACCGCCGCCCGGCTCTTGGGCGTTGGCGAACTTCCTGACCCTCATCACCATCTTCGCCGGCGCCAC
Organism: uncultured Pseudomonadales bacterium; assembly: GCA_958296195.1. Classification (GTDB taxonomy): domain Bacteria; phylum Pseudomonadota; class Gammaproteobacteria; order Pseudomonadales; family Azotimanducaceae; genus Azophilus. Next base: position 51,094 of record OY282455.1, read on the forward strand.
CATCGCCCAATTGCTCGTCGGTATCGGCACCGCCATGGCCGACATCGCCGACGAAAACGAGTTGCAGACCGGGCGGCGCCAAGAAGGGGTGTTCTTCGGCGCATCGGCCTTCGCGGTCAAATGTTCAGCGGCCTTGGGCTCCTTCTTCGCCGGGTTGGTCCTGACCCTGATCGACTGGCCCACCGGCAGCGCCGTGCGCACCGCCGCCGACATTCCAGCGGACACCCTGCTGCTGCTCGCGGTTCTCACCGGCCCGGTGACAGCGCTGCTGGCGCTGCCCGGCTTGGCCTTGCTGCGCGGCTACCGGCTTAACCGCAGCAAGCTGGAAGGGATTCAGGCGGCGCTGAAAGGGGCGGCTGGTTGACCGGCCAAGCCGCCATATAATCCCACCATCTCAATGCCGCCAAGGTACACGTGCAGCCAGCCATCCCCACCATCTTCGACCTTTGCCAGCCCCGTTCCGACGTGCTGGCCGGCAAGGTGGCGGATGCGGACTTCGCCGCCGATCTCGCCTCTGTGATCGTTGGCAAGGCAAGCCGTGAATACCTAGAGCCAGCGCTGTTTTTCGCCAACACCTACCCCACCCGGGGCCTGCGCAACCTGCTCGCCAACGTGTGCCGTCGGTTAAGCGGCGTTGGCGGCGAAGCGGCGGCGATCTTCCGTTTGGACACCTCCTACGGTGGTGGCAAGACGCATAGCCTGATCGCGCTGGTTCACGCCGCACGGGGCATGAACGGCGTAGAGGACGTGGCCGAATTCGTTGACGCCGCGCTACTGCCGGGCGGCCCGGTGCGCATCGCCGCATTCGATGGCGAGAACGCGGACCCCGCCAATGGCCGGGCGATGGGCGATGGCGTATTGGCGCACACGCCTTGGGGCGAGATCGCCTATGCGTTGGCGGGCCGGGTAGGTTACGAGCGGGTGCAAAACAGCGATCAGGAGGGCGTGGCCCCCGGCGCCGAAACCCTGCAGGAGTTGTTCGGCGGCGAACCCACGCTGATCCTGCTGGACGAACTCTCTGTGTATCTGCGCAAGGTGCAGCGTCGCCAAGGCGCCCGCGACCAGCTCACCGCCTTTCTCACCTCCCTGTTCAAGGCCGTGGAGGGCGCTCCCAACGCGGCGTTGGTTTACACCTTGGCGATTGGCCGCGACGGGCAGGCCAGCGACGCCTACAGCGAGGAAAACCAGTTCGTGGCGGACAGGATGGCGGAGGCGGAGAGCGTTTCCGCCCGCAAGGCCACGCTGCTGAACCCCACCGAAGACGACGAACTGGCGCAAGTGCTGCGCCGGCGCCTGTTCGAGCGCATTGATGACGGCAGCGCTCGCACCGTCAACGCCTACCGCAAGCTATGGGCCGAACACGGCGACCGGCTTGCCGAAGAAGCCGGCCGAGCGGAAACCGCGGAAGCGTTCGCAGCCAGCTATCCGCTGCACCCGGAAGTGCTGCAAACGCTGACCGCCAAGACCGGCACCATCAGCGAGTTCCAGCGTGTGCGGGGCATGTTGCGCCTGCTCGCCCGCAGCATCGCCCATCTTTGGGCGCAGCGGCCGGCGGACGCCGCGGCCCTCCATCTGCACCACATCGACCTAGGCTTCGAGCCGATTCGCCAAGAGATCATCACCCGCTTGGGCCAATCCATCTTCGCGCCGGCCATCGCCAACGACGTCGCCGCCGGGCACGGCGAAAACCGCGCCCTCGCGGAAAGCATTGACGCGGAGCATTACCGCGGCCTGCCGCCCTACACAGCCTACGCCGCCCGCACGATCTTCATGCACACCCTGGCCTTCAACGAGCCGTTGAAGGGCCTGTCGCCCGAACAGTTGCGCTATTCGATGCTAGGGCCGTCCGTAGACATCAGCTTCGTTGAAGAAGCCCGCAAACGGTTCATTGCGGAGTCCGCCTATCTGGATGACCGGCCCGGCGCTTTGATGCGCTTTCTGGCCGAAGCGAACCTCAACCAGATCATCCGCCGCGAGGAGCGCAACGTGGATGCCGGCGACGCCCGGGCCGAACTGAACGACCGCATCCAGCACATCTTCAACGGCGACTCCTTTGACGCCATCCACTTCCCCGGCGGCCCGTTCGACGTGCCGGACGAAGTGGGCGACGGCCGCCCCAAGCTGATCATGCTGTCCTACGACGCCGTGGCTATCGGCGGCCAAGTGCGCAAGGTGCCCGATCTCATCGAGCGCATTTACATGCGCAAGGGCGCTGAAGGCGCCGCTTTGCGGGTGCTGCGCAACCATCTGGCGTTCGTGGCCACCGACGACAACGGCCGAACGGAAATGCAGCGCCGCGCCCGTCGCCGTTTGGCCCTACGGGCGCTGCGCCGCCCGGACCGCTTGCTGGACCTAGCGGAGCATCAGCAGGACCAGGTTAGGGAATTCGAGGCGCGTTCCGAGCAGGAATTGGCCATCGCCATTCAGCAGGCGTATCGGCACTTGTTCTTTCCGTCCCGCGATCGGGTGGACATGGAAGGCGCGGACCTCCAGCACACCGCCATCGACATCCATTCCGCCGCCAACCAACCGGGCGCCGGCCAACGGCACATCGTGCGGGCGCTGCGCGACCTGAAGAAGCTGCGCTTGCCGGAAGACGAGCCAGATGCGCCGGCCTATGTGCGCGACCGCACCCCTCTCAAGAAGGGCCGGATGACCACCTTGGCGCTGCGCGACGAATTCCGCCGCGACCCGGCCTTGCCCATGCTGATGGGCGATGACATCTTCATCCGCGGCATCCGCCGCGGCGTGGAGCGTGGCGACTACGTTTACCAGCGTGGCGACCTGCTGTTCGGGCCGGGCGATCCGCCCCCCGCCATCATGATCGACGAGCAGGCGTTGGTGCTGACCATGGCCTACGCCAAGAACACCGGCGTTTGGCCGCGGCCTGAGCCGAAGGACGCTGGCGATTCCGGGCAGCCCGCATCTGACGTGCCGGCTTCTGGAAAACCCTCTGGAATAAGGGATCACAGGCCGGACTTTGAAATTGAAGGCGCAGGCGAGGCAAGGAGCGCAGGGCGGTTTCAGGCCGAGGGCGTGTTGCGCGAAGCCCTGATTCGGCTGTGGGAGCAGGCCCAAGGCAAGGGCGTGAAGAGCATTGAACAGTTGGACATCCGCCTGTTCGAGGCCGCCGACGCCTTCCGCCTGCTCAACGTGGTGGGCGCAATTTCCGAAGCGAACAAAACCGTGACCATTGAAGGCGGCTACGAAACCCCGGATGGCGGATCCTTCGAGCTCAATTTCCAAGGCCCCGTTGCCGATGCCCAGCCGGTGCGGGAGTTTCTGGAGCCGCAGCTTCGCGCCGCCGCCGCCACGGAACTGCGGGCGGCCTTCGCGTTGACCTTCCCCGATGGCCTGCCGATGCAAGGCGACGTGGCGGAACAGCTCAGCGAGCGCTTGTGCAAGTTCGCCAGCGGCGCCGCATACATTTCCGCCACTGCTAGGGCGAAAGCGTGAAGGCGCTGACCAAACCGGCGCCGCAAACCGCCGCGCCACCTTCCACGCCCCGCTACGAGCTGCGGGTGCGCCGCCACGGACCCACCGACACCGAATACGAGATATGGCAGTTGCCCAGCACCGCCACCCCGCATCTGCACACGGACACGCGGGTTGCCGGGCTGCGGGGACCCAACCTAGGCTTGGTGGAGCACCGGGTGCTGCGGCGGCTGGCGCAGTCCGGCATTAGATTGGGCCAAACCCCCGCCGGCAAGGAGCGCGGCCACGCCCTAACGGAGAACCTGGCCCTGACCTTAGGCCTGCTGTTCCGCACCCTCGCCCCCATGCGCAACCGGGAAAACATGCGCACCGTGGCGGAGGGCATCGAAGCCATGCAGCGCGAAGAAGCCGCCTACTGGCTGGGCATGGCCATGCACCGCAAACGGCCCCGACGGGTGCTGGCGGCGCTGCGGGTGTTGTTGACGGAACCTGGGGGTAGGGGCGACAATCGCCTAGGGATTGGGGCCGACGCAACGGGCTTGGGTTGACAAAGACCGGCATGCGCCATTCAATCCCACCAACCATCGCTCGATAGTGGTGATATTGTAATGAACATGGAACTACAGACCGACGAAAAGATTGAAGGTCTAGGTGACCCCGACTCTGATGTTGACGGGGCTGCATACCCCCTCGACGATATCATGGTCCGTTCGGAAACACGCACCGTCGCGGAGGTCGTCAAGCGGATTAATCGGGAACGCTTCATTATGGACCCGGACTTCCAACGGGATTTTGTCTGGGACCCCAAAAAACAATCCAAGCTCATCGAAAGCTGTGTCATGCGCATACCCTTGCCTGTACTGTATGTAGCCCAGGGAACGGATGGCCGGATCGTGGTCGTTGACGGACTTCAACGCTTAACGACCTTTGCTCGTTTCCTCAACGATAAGCTGTCCTTAACCGACCTTGGCGATAACCATCCGCTGAAGGGCAAAAAATTCTCTCAACTTCCGATAGCCCTTCAGGAGCGTGTAGAAGAAACTCAGTTGATCCTCTACATCCTTGACAAAAGCGCTCCCCAGCGGGCGCAACTGGACATTTTCGAGCGTGTCAATGGTGGCGTGACCCTATCCCGCCAACAGATGCGAAATGCAATATTCAATGGTCCCGGCACCCGGTGGCTAAGAAAAATGTCCAAGTCAAAGTCCTTTTTGAGCGCAACGGGTCGTTCCCTGAATACAAAAATCATGCGGGACCGAGAAGCAATTAATCGATTTTCAGGATTCCGTGTTCTTGGTTGGAAATCCTATGAGAGGGGTGACATAGATGATTTTCTCGCTCGTACCATTGAGAAGTTGAATAACTTCGAAGAAGGCCGTTTGACTACACTCGAAAACGAGTTCTTAGCATCTATGGAACAGAATTACCAACTTTTCGGGCGCCACTCATTTCGGAAGTCTCTTATAAGCGCCGATGTGTGGGAACGGCGGTCCGTAATTAATATTGCGCTTTTTGACGTGTTATCTTGGGCTTTTTCAAAAATGCCACGCGACGCCGTGGAAAGTGACGCCGACGAAATCGCAGGACGTATTAGAAGCCTTGTTCTCAATGGCAAATTTGAGCATGCCATCACTTACTCGACTAACAGCACTGTGCAGGTTCGAACTAGGTTCCGTATGGTGGAGAAAGAACTTTGTGACTGGATAGTAGAATGATGCTGGAAGTCATTGAAATAGATGATTTCAAGTGCTTTGAAGCGCTTGATCTTCCCTGTGCGCCCCTAACTGTTCTTACTGGTTACAACGCCGCAGGTAAGTCCACTGCGTTGCAGGCCTTGCTGCTGATGGCACAGGCGTTGCGGATTGCAGCCAATGAAAGCCAACTACCGCTTAATGGAGAACTCGTATCTCTTGGAAGTGAAGGAGATGTGCTTCGGTACGGTGCATCCAATCCATCTTTTTGCCTTGGGGTACGGACCACAGATGAGAGCATTAGGTGGACCTTTGGTTCTAGAAAAACGAAGTCTGCTAGAGGTTTGGTCCCGCTCAATGAATTAGAGTATCTAAAAAGTGGGCACGGAAGTGAGCCGTACCGAAAGCGTTCGAGAAAGCGAATTTGGTCAGTACCAGGGGGTGCTAAATCGCCGCTCGCATACGCAATTCGGAATATCGTTTTCATTGGTGCGGCCCGTGCCTTGCAGCTAGATACTTTCCCCGTTCCAAGAATGCCTTTTCATCCAGAAGGCGATGTGGGTGCCTCCGGGGAATATGCGGCCTATTGGTATCTACAGCGCGCGGACGAAGAGGTGGAAGAGGCGCGCCGTCACCCATCGGAGAGTGGCGAGACAGTACGCACCCAAGTCGATGCGTGGCTAAGGGAGTTGTTCCCGGGCGCAAGGGTAAGCGCAGACCGGTTGACACCAGACTCTCCCATTCGATTGACCTTCAGTCTGAGCAAGTCGAGCCCGTGGGCGCGTCCGGCGAATGTGGGTTTTGGCTTGAGCTATGCGTTCCCCATGTTGGTGGCTCTGCTGACAAGGCCGGCGGACTCCATCATCGTGGTGGACAGCGCGGAAGCACATCTTCACCCCCGTGCTCAGTCTGCGGTTGGTCGGCTCTTGGGGCAGGTGGCCGGTGCCGGCCTACAGATATTCGTTGAGACCCACAGCGATCACCTGCTCAACGGCGTTCGGCTGGCGGTTAGGGACGGTTTGGTCAAGCCGGACGATGTGGCCCTGCACTTCTTCGGCCAAGGCGGCAAAGTTGGGCAAGTAACCACTTTGGCGCTTGACCGGAACGGAGCAGTCAGCGATTGGCCGGAAGGGTTCTTTGACCAAGCGGAGAACGACCTCGCCATTCTTTCCGGCTGGAAATAGGTGTGCGAGCCTATATCAATGAACTAGCCTTGGCGGAAGCATGCGCTGCTGCCAACCCAGAATGTGCGCCGCTGGAGGTACTGCTCGCCGCAAGGTATGAATACAGAATCCTTGCCGATGTGCTTTTTTGCGCGCGGGGCATGCCAGCAACCGAAGTGCGGCCCAATCTCAGCCTCCGCGACGTTGGTAGACAATTGGCACGGGACAAGCAGCGTCTATTATTCCGGTGGACTGACAGAAATGGGCCGTTTATTGACGATGACCGCCAACCCATGGATGAGGACTTGTTCTGGTTTGGTAAAGATGATGTGACTGAACTAGGTTTAGGAGAAGCCGCCCGACGAACTCTTTCATCACTCCCCGCAGTCGCGTTTAGTCCTGTTCATAGTCAGGCGTCCCGCTTTGCCGCCGATTCGTTAACCATCATCCACGGACTGCTCGAAGAACCCATCGCGGACGTTAAAGTACCTAACTATCTCGAGTCCGCCGCACTCGCTAAGTCGATTGAGGCTGAGCAACCCGCGCCAAAAAACTGGGGGGAGTTGCTTACCCAAGCTCGTCAAGACTTCGACCGCCTTTGCATTGGCGACCACTGCGACCAAATTCTCTCCCGCCAACCATACCAGTCGCATCAGGCTGAGCGGATACTTAAACTGCTCAGAGTGCTTCAAGAACTAGTGGAGACAATGGGTGAAGATGGTGAGCTATCCGCCGAAGGACGCCGCCTGCATAGCCAATTTTTCGTTGGCAAGGAAGCTTGGTTTACCGAAGAGTCTGAAACAAGAAGGCATTCACCAAGGACTTTCACGTTCCCAAACCCAACCGGACCGGGAGAGCTGACATGCTTTTGGCACGGCAAAATTAGGTCGGGTTTCTTCCGGCTGCATTTCGAGTGGCCCGTGGAGTCGCCGAGGGAGAGACTCCGAGTGGCGTATATCGGACCACACTTATGATCCTTGATCGATCCTTGCCGTCCAAGAGCTGCTCAACGCCGAGGCTCACGATCCCCTCCTAGTTTTGCTGGTCGCTGTTATGCGGCATCTTGTATTCCGCTACGGGACACTCTGCCAACTCCGCGTGAATGGGGTTGGCAACGCGCAGTGGCGAATTTTCGGACACTAGGCCCAAATCCCTAGCATGCTCAAGGTCCTGTGCGTTGGGCCAAGTAATCTCCCCGCTCAACAGCGGCCCGACCACGCCGCGCACCCGACCTACCTTCAGACTATGCTCCAGCTCGTCTAAGCAGGTGGGCCGGGACAGGAGCAGCGCCGCCCGCCCTTGAGCGAGCGGCCGTTAGCGGTTACAGTCACGCTTACTCATGGCTGCCGTGGAACCGCCGTGTCCGCTCCGTACCCTCTCATTCCCTACGGCTGGGCCGATTTTCGGGCCATTCGGCTGGAGGGCCGTCTCTATGTGGATAAAACGCGCTTCATCCGCCCGTTGGAGAACGAACGCTTCACCTGCTTGATTCGTCCCCGGCGCTTCGGCAAGTCCTGCTGGGTGTCCCTGCTGGAGCACTACTACGACCGTAGATGGGCCGATGAGTTCGAGCAGGTCTTCGGGGGCACCGACATTGGGCGCAGTCCCACCGAAAAGCGCCATAGCTATGTGGTTTTGCGCTTTGACTTTTCCGCAGTCAACGACGCATTGGAGACTTTGGAGGAAAGCTTTGAGGAATACTGTGACATCAAGTTGCGCGGGGCGCTGCGACGCAACGCGGATTTGTTCCACGAAGAGGCTGTGCGCCGAATCCTCGCACCGACCTCCATAGGCGGCAAGCTCAGTGAACTGTTCGAGTACGCTGCCGAGCAGGGCATTCCGCTCTGCTTTCTGATCGACGAATATGACAACTTTGCTAATACTCTGCTGGCGCACAGAGGCGTGGAGGCGTACCACTCCTTCACTCACGGCGGCGGCTTTTACCGCAATTTCTTCGCTGCGCTGAAAGCCGGGGCTGGGCAGGCAGGTGGCTTGGAGCGGCTATTCATCACCGGCGTGTCGCCCGTCAACTTGGACGACGTGACCAGCGGCTTCAACATCGGCAAAAACATCAGCCTGCGGCCCGAATTCAACGCCGTGCTTGGCTTCACCGAAGCGGAGGTGCGTGGCATGCTTCAGACCTACCGCGAAGCCGGCGCGATAGATCTAGGCTTGGAAACCACGCTGGACGTCATGCGCGAATGGTACGATGGTTACCGCTTCGCCAAGAGCGCGGAGGAGACCGTTTACAACACGGACATGGTGCTTTACTTCTTGGACGCGGCCATCCCGAACAAACCGATGCCGGACTCACTAATCGACGACAACGTGCGCATTGACTACGGCAAGCTACGCCATCTCCTGACCGTCAGTCGGCGAATGGGGGCCTTTAGCCAAGGTGCGCGAGGGGACGCCCCTCACATGCAAGAGGCCGCCGACGCGGTGCGCCTGAACGGCAACTTCGACCTGCTGCGGCAAGTCGTCGGGGAAGGGCAGGCGGACGCTGAAATCCAGACCAGTTTCCCCTTGGAACGTCTAGACCGGCGCGACAACTTCCTTTCCCTGCTGCACTACTTCGGCCTGCTGAGCATCCGGGAGGCGGTGGCTGGCAGGACCCGGCTGCACATTCCCAACCAGACGGTGAGACAACTGATGCACGGCCACCTGCGGGATGCCTACGACGACGTTGGGGTGCTTTCGGTGGACATGCTCGCGCTCGCCGATTTGCTGTGGCGCATGGCCTTCAAGGGTGACTGGCGGCCCGTCTTCGAGTTCCTGGGCAACGCCGTCGCCGAGCAAACCAGCATCCGTGACTATTTGGACGGGGAAAAGGTCATCCAAGGTTTCCTAGCCGCCTATCTGGGCGTGTCCCGGCACTTCCTGCTCCGCACGGAGCCGGAACTCAACAAGGGCTTTGCGGACATCTGCCTGGAGCCCCTCATCGCGCAACACCCGGAACTGCGCCACGGCTACCTGATCGAACTGAAGTACCTCAAGCGCAGCGAAGACGCCAGCGAAGCCAAGGTGCAGGCGGCGGTTGAGGACGCGGAAGGGCAGTTGCGGCGCTATTTGGCGGACGAGCGCTTGGGGCGGCAATACCCATCAGTGCGGTTCACTGGGTTGGTGGTGGTGTTTTGTGGGTGGGAGATGGTGTTTTACGATGTGGCGCAACGCGACTAACTCTGTGACTCGATCGCCCTCTCAAATACAAAGTGTCGCCGCTAGTCGGGGGCATTACCGTTAGACGCACTACGAAGCTGCTCTGCGATGTCGCCATAGTCCTTCACCCGCACGGCACCCTTTGCCGCCAACCGCTCCGGCCAGCGTAATCCGCGCCCGAAGCAACTTTCCAGCACGAACAGCTTTCGGCCCTGCGCCAGCGCCGCCCGGGCTTGGATGAGCGTTCCCGATGTCTCCCCGGCCTCGACGATCACGGTGGCGTCCGTAAGCGCCGACATGGTTATGTTGCGTTCCGGGAAGAAGTAGCGGTTGCCCTTAAAGCTCTGCATCTCGTAGCGCTTCACTGGCACTTGGCTGACGACGAGATAGTCTTCCCCGATCGCCCGTTGCAGCTCCGCGTTCTCCAAAGGGTAACTTTCCGACAGCGGTGTTCCTAGCACGGCTATGGTGCGCCCCCCGTAATCCATCGCGGCCCTGTGCGCAGCCGTATCGACGCCCGCCGCCAACCCGGACACCACCGTGAAGTCCTCCTCCACCAGCGATTTAACCAGCTTCCGGGCTCGGGCAAACCCCTCGTCGGTGGGGTGGCGGGTGCCGACAACAGCCACCGATGGCGACCAAGCCAAGTCCCAATGGCCGACGAAGTACAGCAACTCCACTGGGTAGGCGGCATCCCTGAGTTTCTCCGGGTACTCAGCCGCGCCGTTCAGCCTCACGCCAAATCGGCTGATTCCGGCCTCAGCGAAGCTGGCCATGACCGAATGAGCGTACTTTTCCGTCTTGGCGGGGGAGACGAAGCTTGATGGGGTGCTGCTTGGATGCGCGGCAAACCGCTCCGAGAGCGTCTTGAAGGACACCTTCTCTTCGGCCCAAATAGCCTCGTAGGCACCCATTTCGGTGAAGGGCGACACGGCATTGAACCCGGGCCATTCGTGGTCACCTAGCGGCAAACTCGCCTGTTGGTCGCTCGCAGCCACCATTCCTCCACCAATTGAACTGGCTGTAAGCCGGCCATGCTTTGCTTCAAAAAGCACTAGCCCCATGCTACCGCACCTAGTGCGCCCTTGTTTTCGAGTGTATGGGACCACCACCTTTCGGACTTTTAGGAGTGCACCCCAGTCACCGGGGGCAGGTGTTCGGGTAGCCTATGAATATTCAACAACATAGGAGAACCGAACACGCGCATTTTCGCACAAGCCCCGGTCTTTTACCGCGGGTCCTGCATTGATCCTGGTGACCGTCCCGAAGCAAGGCGGCGCTCCGACCGGCTGCTGCGGGTGTTCGCCATCCCCGGGAAATGCGCTGGTACGACAAGGCGAGGCCGTATTCGGAGCACAACCGTCGGCATCCCGACAAGCCCTTGAGCCTCGCCGCCGTGGGGTGGATCGTGAAGTGGAGACTGGAGTCCGGGCGCATCAAGCCCTGCGCCTTCCGGTGCGGGGACCGCGCCAAGGCCAGGCGCCAACGCGACTTCGCGGACGGCCATGCGCAGCGCCGGCGCGAAGAGGACAAGCACCGGGGCGTCTAGATGGACCACATGACCCCGTGCGTTGACGGACAGGAGTTCAAGCAGTTTAGGGTCGCCTGCCCGAAGACCCGTCGCCGTACGCCCGAGTGTTCTCCCGCCACCTCGGGCGTCGCCGAGGTGTTTAAGCGCCTCGGCGACCAACCATCCAAGTAGACGGCGGCTCCGAGTTCAGGGGCGACTTCAAGGACGAGTGGGCCGGGCGCAAACTGCCGCTCAAGGTGCCGCCGCCCCGATGCCCAGACCTCAACAGCATCGTCGAGTGCGCCAATCGCAAAAAACCAAACAGGCCACAGCCAACCCTACATTTTTTAACAGATTTCCCTTGAAGTTATCCACAAGTTTCGTCATGCTCAGGAATGGACACTCCAACGTAGCCGTATCCAAACCCGCGTCAATACGCTAGATGGCGAGCAACTGATGGGCAACATCTCCAAGACATTGTGGGTCACATCCATCCGTCCAGAGTTAATAGACGGGGTAACGTTCGTGCCAACCGCTCTACAATACAGTGATGAGATCGCCATAGGCCACCAAGCCGTCCGCGCCAAAGGGTCCTTGATTAACTTCAAATTGGAGTTGGGCGATATCCGTCCTGGACAGTCACCGCATACTAGAAAACGAACACAGTGTTCTGATGGTCATTTCAGATCTGCGTTTGAACTATCACAGGATTTCCTCAACGGTCTCTTAAAAACCGTCAAGTCGAAGTTATCGCCAAGGGCAGAATCCGGCAAGATGGGAGCTAGAATAATAGTTGCCGAACCGCTAATTTTTCAGGTCATCGATAAGAGCCGAGAGTGGTTAGAGAATTACCGCGCCAATATGCGCCGAATTCTAAGTCAATTTGAATCTGTAGAATTTCTCCCAGAACCGTTTGCGGTGTACCAATACTACAAGTATGGACTGCGTCTTCCCAATTTGGTCGACGAAAGGAAGCATTTGGCACTAATCATTGATTTTGGGGGCGGCACCTTCGATGTCTGTATCATTGAGAGCACAACCAAAGGTGACGTCAGCCTAAAGGGCCGGCATTCGAAGCCTCTGTCTGCCAGTTCGGTGCCATACGGGGGTTTTTATCTTGACCGACATATTGCACTGTACCTGATGAAAAGAAGCGTGGCGGACCCGAAAAAAGGGGAAATAGATAAGTACTATCAACAATACGAAAGAACGTTGAAAGGCGATTTAGACCCAACTGTCTTAAGGGATGCGGCTCAGAAATTTATTGAGAATATGAAACTTCTTGAACGTATTTGTGAAGATAGAAAAATAAAACTATCGACCAATATTTCTGATTGGTCTCTCAATGCTGAACGTTATGATAAGGTTTCCGTTCCCGTTCCTGCCAACCCCCTGGAAAGTTGGAGACCAGCCCAAGCTGACCTTTTTAGCCATCAGATGTTCAAGATATTTGAAGACCTTTGGAACTCTAAGCTAAAACGAGCGGTTAAGGAAGTGTTGGCGCGAGCAGCTGACCATTTGAAAGGACGGAAGATAGACGTATCCTTGATATCCGGTGGTTCGGCGAATATTGGCTGGCTAAAAAATCTCCTGATGAGGGATTTTTCGAGTGAACTCCAGGTAGCTGAACCTATTGATATAAAGGCGTCATTCCAGGACGTTGTAGCAAATGGGTTGGCAGTTGAATGTGCCCGACGACACTTCACTCAGGAGGATGGTTCTGCTGAGTTCGTCGCCGTAACCTACAATCCAATCCGGCTTCTACTTTCTCCTGACGGTGATGGCTATGTTGCAGGAAGGTTTAGGTCTATCGACGACAAGGTGGATATGGGCGATGCTAGGGCGGGTGACCTCATTCCGTCGGCTCAGTCGCTACGACATTTTCTTGACCAACCGCTTCATTGGAAGGTAAAACTACCAAGCCCACCAAGGCGGTATTTGGAGTACCTGTTTTGCCGGCCTAATAACGATGATCAAAAAGGGCAGTCGGCCATCGACAATCGCTATAATTACGAGGAAGATAGACTTACGACTAGAGATAGGAAATTTGACTCCAAGATGACTGTTGAGGTGGTTGTCCGGAAGGATGGAACTGTTCATCCAAAGTTCATCTATAAGGAACCGAATATGGATTGGGGAGTTGATGAGAATAGCGTGGTTGGAAAGCCATTCTATATAGACATGACCACGGATACGGGGGATCATGCCCTAATGCACTACGTTGGGCTGGATTTTGGGTCGAGTAATTCATCGGTTTGCTGTTTGTCGGGCAGAGATATAGAGCTTACAAATGCGCGTAGTGCATATGCTGCATGGCAAGGAATTAGTGAGTCGCTTAGGTTAATTCCCTATCCAGCTGCAGTGGCGGTCAGGAAATTCTTGGCACAACATGAAACGAGCAGGGTATTTGATTCTGCGCTAGAGGCTTATGAAGCATGTCTTGCAATATTGTCATATTCTTTAGCTGCTGATGCTCTTGGAGTTGACAAGAGTTGGAAAGGGCTGAAACAGGATAACTACCAACATAGGTCACTAGGCCCTCTTAAGGCGCTTTTGTATTCTGCTGGGGAAGTTGTCGGTGCCGAAGGTCGGTGCGTCCGAAATGTTCTAAACATTCAAAAAAGTGAGATGCTTGAAAGGGCGACCAGTCGTTTCACGGACGCGAAACATCAAAAGGCTGACAAGGGGTCTCCTGAGTGGGTCGACTATGTGGAAGACATAGTTCAGGCGATGGTGGGGTCTCTAAATGGTAATCTTTTCGGCTATTGTGCGACATCCGAAAAGATTCCTCTAGAAGATAGGTTTGAGGGAATTTTTGTAGTTGCGCATGATGTGCCGCCATTTGTGGATTACTATCGGTACAAGTCCGAAATAGCAATTGATCCCTCGGTTGCCCTTATGTTCAATAAGGATGTGGGTCTAGCTAGATCGTTAACGCCACTATTTGTGTTCGGTGATAGAAGCGATTACGATCATAAGATCTGTTATCTGTTGGACCAATTTGGTCGATCTGGTGGTGGCCTCTTTAGGGCTTGCCACAGTTCTGATAACAAGTGGAGGGCGGATCAAATTTATCCCAGATTGCAGAATGTTGTTAGGGATTTGCAACATGATGGGAGGTTTGTGCTAGGGGATGTGTCGCTGCAAATACTTAGGCAGCATGGATCTGGCGACGACGAGTTAAGCGCATGAGTTGCGGAGCATTGGCCCTATTGGGGCATTGGCTTAGATTTTGAGGTAGAGCGGGATGTTCTTTTGATCGCTAAGGCCAGAGGCAATCAGGTGTCACGTTATAGTGGCTAGGAACAACAGTGCCTGACACCCGCCTAATCGAGCGCTGGCTGCCCATTGCCGAGATTGGCATCGAGAGCACTCGGGAGCGGACGCCTATGACGCCGTTCCCAGCACCGAATCGCCTGCATGTGTGGTGGGCGCGGCGGCCTTTGGTGGCGTCTCGGGCGGCGATACTCGCTTCGGTGCTGCCGGCAGACGCCGACCGCGACAAATTCCTGTACGCGCTGGGAATTCATGGCGACCCGATCAAAGGCCGTATGGCGATTGAGACGGCGCGGAGGACTGGCGTTCGGGTAGCTGACCCTTATGGGTACGCACGGGCTTTTGGCTTCTCGCCGGGCAGGGACGGGATTGAGTGGTTAACGGCCTTGGCTGGGCCATTGGGGAACGTTGTCTTTCTTGATCCCACAGCGGGTGGAGGGAATATCCCCTTTGAGGCGACGCGAATGGGAGTCTCCGTACTTGCCAATGATCTGAACCCGGTAGCTGGGCTGGTTACGGAGGCAACCATTCGTTGGCCTTTCACTTCTGGAAAGGTCGAAAATGAGTTCCGCGACTTGGTGCAGCGCCACCGGCAGCGAATCGAGGGGAAGCTAACGGTCCACTTCCCGCAGCACCATTCGCCGGATCAAGTTGACCTAACATACCTCTGGTCCCGCACCGTCACCTGCCCCTACTGCGATGGCTTGGTGCCGCTGTCCCCGAACTGGCGGCTGGCGGCCGATGGTGCCGGCGTTCGCTTGCGGCCACGTCTTAGCGGTGGGCCGCAGTCGGAGGGGCGGGTTTGCGCTTTTGAGATTGTCGATACGACCGGGGAGCAGTCCGCTGGCACGGTCTCCAAAGGGGACGGGATCTGTCCCTATTCCGACTGCGAGCGGGTGATCGACGGCGATGAGATCAAGGCGCAGGCGCAAGCGGGGCGGATGGGTGAGCAGTTGTACGCGGTGGTCTATAAGCAACGGATGGTCGTTGAGACGAAGACGGGGCGCAAGCGCGAGAAGTGGGTGCGCGGCTATCGGGCGCCGCGACTGGAAGACGACAACAGCGCTGAAATTCGGGCGGCGTTGGCGGCAAAGCTGCCGGAGTGGCAGGCGTTCGACCTCGTGCCCAGCGAGAGCATCCCGGAGGGCAGCAAGACAACGGAGCCCATGCGCTACGGCATGACGATGTGGCGCGACCTGTTCTCACCCCGCCAACTCCTGTGCCACGGCACCAGCGTGGAAGTGTTCCGGGAGATGCTCGAAGCGGACCGGGCCGCCGGCGAGCTAACGGAAGTGCGCCAAGCCGCCTATGGCTATCTGGCGATCGCTTTGGACACTCTGTTGAACTACAACAATCGAGCTGGTCGGTGGGACGTTACTACGGGAAGAGTCCGCTCCATCTTCGACAGGCACGACTTCGCTTTCGTCTGGTCCTATGCGGAGATGGCCCCTCTTGTCACGGGCGTCGGCTACGACTGGGCAATCGACAAAACCGCCAAATGCATTAAGGAACTCATCCGACTCGTCAACCCCGACAGCCGACTCCCCGACCTGTTTGACCAATCCGCCCAGAGACCGCCTCAGCCGGCGAAGCCGGCCGTTGGTCGGGCGAGCGACGCCGACCCGTTCAACCAATCCACAGAGGAACCGTCCGACCAACGCACCGAAAGACCACGCCAACCGCCTCCGGTCATCATCACCTGCAAGTCCGCGGACAGCCTCGACCACATCGCCAACGCCAGCATTGACGTGGTGGTCATGGACCCGCCCTACTACGACAACGTCATGTATGCCGAACTGTCGGATTTCTTCTACGTTTGGCTGAAACGCACCGCGGGGCATGTCTTCCCCGAACTGTTCCGCCGCCAGTTGACGGATAAGGACAACGAAGCGGTGGCCAATCCCGCCCGGTTCCAAGGGCAGAAGGGTGCCAAGGCGCTGGCGGGACGCGACTACCAAGACCGTATGGCCGCCATCTTCGCGGAGTGCCGGCGCGTGTTGAAGCCGAACGGCATCATGACGCTGATGTTCACCCACAAGGCCACCGGCGCTTGGGATGCCCTCACCAAGGGCTTGATGCAGGCGGGCTTCGTCATCACCGCGTCCTGGCCCATCAACACGGAGGCCGGCGGCAGCCTGCACATCCGCAACAAGGCGGCGGCCAACAGCACCGTGTTTCTGGCCTGCCGCCCGCGGGAGCAAGCGTCCCAAGTTCGGGATGGCGTCACCTATTGGGAAGATGTCGAACCGCGAGTGGCCAAGGCCGTCCGCACCCGGGTGGCGGAGTTTCAGGAAGCGGGCATCGCCGGCGTGGATCTCTATCTGGCGTCCTTCGGGCCGGCGCTGGAGGAGTTCTCCCGCCACTGGCCGCTCACCCGGGGCACACCCCGGGAACGCCCGGCGGAGATGAAGCGCCGCCGCCAGCAGGCATTGTTCGAGGAGGAATGGGACCCTTACGCGGCAACGCCGGAGGATGCCTTGGACGCCGCCCGCCGCGAGGTGAAGCGCTGGCGCTTGGAGCAGTTGACGCACAAGAAGGCGAAGGAGGATTTGGACCCTGTCACCGCCTTCTTCGTCCTGGCATGGGATGCCTTCCGCGCCCCCATCTTCGCCTACGACGAAGCCCTGCGCTTGGCCCGCGCCGTGGGGGTGGACATGGAGGCCGATGTCACCAAGCGCCTCGGCGAGAAACGCAACAGCGACTTTCGCCTGTGGGACAGCGCCAAGCGGGCAGCCAAGGGCACCATCGGCCCAGTGGACGGCAGCCGGGGGCTGATCGACAGCATCCACCACGCGGCGAACATCGCCCGCAGCCACTCCATCGCGGAAGCGCGGGATTTGCTGGCGGAACACGACATGGATCAGGATGCGCGGCTGTTCCGGGCGCTGGAAGCGGTGCTGGAGGTGCTGCCCGTCTCCAAGGCCTTCACGGGCGTGGATTTGCAAGGCGAGGCGGCGGCGGCCAGCAACGATTTCGAGGCGCTCTACAGTCTCTCCCGGCTGGCCTACCAAAATGAAATCGATCAGCCGGAGCAACTCAAAATCTGGCTGGGATCGAGCGAAGGCGAATAGAACGATGCTGCATGATCGCACTTCGCAACCTCGCTACGACATGACGGAAGGCAGAGGTCCCATACGGAGCATGCGATGCTGATTGACCACGCTTGGCAACTGCGCTACACGCCGGAAGACGGTGATCTGGTCAAGCTCTTCTACATTCCGGCGTTGGAGGACGCCGAACGCTACCACCGGCTCACCGGCTACTTCAACGCCAGTGCCTTAGCGCTGGCGGCGCGGGGCATTGAAGGCTTGGTGCGCAACCGCGGCGTCATGCGGCTATTGGTCGGCTGCACCTTGGAGGTGGGCGAAATCGAAGCCATCGAACGTGGCGAGGCGTTGCGCGAACAGGTGGAGAAGCGCTTGGCCAAGCTGCCCTTGGCACCGCCGGATGCGGAGGCTTGCGGCGCGTTGGAACTGCTGGCTTGGATGGTCGGCCGCGGCCATCTGGAGGTGAAGGTGGCGGTGCCCTGCGACGACAGCGGCAAGCCGGTTCAGGACAACGCCATCTTTCACGAAAAGGCCGGCATCGTGGAGGATCGCGCCGGCAACCGCATCGCCTGGAACGGCAGTTTGAACGAAACCGCCGCCGGCTGGCGGCGCAATTGGGAGAGCATCCACGTTTACACCAGTTGGGGGCGGGAACCGGAGCGTGTGGATAGCGAAGAGAGGAACTTCACCCGCCTGTGGGCCAACCGTTCCGAGCGCCTGATCGTGCTGGACGTGCCCAACGCCGTTCGGCGAGACCTGTTGCGCTTCATGCCCAAGGGTTTGCCGGGGCGCCTGCTGGAGCCTTCAGCCCCGCCCCCAAGCCCGCCACACCCAACGGCTGCGCCCTCTGCGGCGGCAAAGCCGCTAATCGATCTGCGCAGCTTGGTGTGGAACTTCGTCTCCTTGGCCCCGCGGCTGCCGAACGGTGGCGCATGGGTTGGTGAGGCGACCGCCCCGGTGGAGCCTTGGCCGCATCAGGCCCGTGCGTTCCAGCGTTTGTACGCCAATTGGCCGCCGAAGCTGCTGATTGCGGACGAAGTGGGCTTGGGCAAGACCATTCAGGCCGGGTTGCTGCTGCGTCAGGCTTGGCTGGCGGGCAAAGCCAAGCGCATCCTGATCTTGGCGCCCAAGGCGGTGCTGCGGCAGTGGCAAATCGAATTGCGTGAGAAGTTCAACCTGAACTGGCCCATCTACGACGGCCGCCAACTGGTTTGGCAGCCCTCGCCGGCGCTGGGGGCCCTTGGCGAACCGGATGCACAGGGCAAGCCTTGGCACGAACAGCCGGCCGTGATTGCGTCCAGCCAGCTCATGCGGCGGCAGGAGCGCAGCGCCGTTTTGCTCGAAGAAGCCGAGCCTTGGGATCTGATCGTGCTGGACGAAGCCCATCACGCCCGCCGCCGCTCCGCCGGCGTTAAGCGGGATGACCGGCCCAACGCCCTGCTGCGACTGATGCGGTCACTCAGGGAGCGCACCCAAGGGCTGGTGTTGCTGACGGCCACGCCGATGCAGGTTCATCCCATCGAAACCTGGGACTTGCTGGACCTGCTGGGCTTGCCGCGGGAATGGTCCGCGGATGCCTTCCTGCAGTTCTTTGCGGACTTGGAGGCGCCCAACCCTTCGCAGGAGGCGATGGAGCGCTTGTCCCGCCTGTTCCGCGCCGTGGAGCGCGAGCATGGGGCATTGGCCCGGGACGAAGCCCAGCGCCGCACCGAGCTCTCCCCGCTGCAAGTCCGCCGGGTGCTGCGGGCGTTGCGTTACGAGGCCACCATTCCGCGCCGTCAACTGAACCCGGCGCAACGGCGCGCCGCGCTTGCCCTGATTCGGGCCTACACGCCGATTCGCCACTTGGTTTCGCGCTACACCCGCCAACTGTTGCGCCGCTATGCGCAAAAGGGCCTGTTGGATGCGCCCATTGCGAACCGCGCCGTGGAGGATCGCTTCCTGCCCATGACGGCGGCGGAGCGGGCATTGTACGAAGCGGTGGAAGCGTATATTTCCAACACCTATAACCAAGCGGCCGCAGCCGAACGTTCCGCGGTGGGTTTCGTGATGACCATCTATCGCCGCCGCGTGGCCAGCAGCTTCGCCGCATTGCGCAGAACCTTCGAGAAGCGGTTGGATGCGATGGCGCGAAGGAGCGCCGCGCCCTTGGATGCCGAGGAGGATGCGCCGGACGACGAAACCTTGGACGAACAGCCGGACGCGGACGAACTCGAAGCCCAGTTGCGCCGCGCCCTGGCCACCGACGAGCGCGAGCAAATTGCCGAACTGCTCGAACGCGCCCGTTCGCTGCCGCCGGACAGCAAGCTGGCCAACCTGCAGGCGGCGCTGGCCGAACTGCGCGATCAGGGCTGCGGCCAAGCGATGGTGTTCACCCAGTTCACCGACACGATGGACTTCCTGCGCACGGCGCTGCTGCGCCAAGGCGACCTGCGCCTGATGTGCTTTTCCGGGCGCGGCGGCGAGGTTCCTTCTACCGATGGCACTGCTTGGCGCAAGATTAGCCGCGACGACGCCAAGCGCCGCTTTCGGAACGGCGAAGCGGATGTGCTGCTGTGTACGGACGCCGCCGCCGAGGGCTTGAATTTTCAATTCTGCGGCGCACTGGTGAATTACGACATGCCTTGGAACCCCATGCGCGTGGAGCAGCGCATCGGGCGCATCGACCGCCTAGGCCAGCAGCACCCCAACATCCGCATCGTCAACCTGCACTACGAAGACACCGTGGAAACGGACGTGTATCGGGCGCTGCGGGAGCGCATTCAACTGTTCGAGACGGTGGTGGGCCGCCTGCAGCCCATCCTGGCGCAACTGCCCCGCACCATCGCCAATGCGGTGCTCACCAAGGGCACCGGCACGGCCATCGCCAAGGACGCGAGCCAAGCGGACCCCATAGCGGCCATTCAACAACAAACGGAGGAAGCCCAAGCGAGCGGCTTCGACATCGACGCCGCCCTGCACGAGGACTTGGCCGAGGCCATCGCCCCGCCGCCTTCGCCCCCGTCGCCAATCACCATGGACGACTTGGACCGCATCCTCACCACCCCAGACCTCATGCCTCCCGATGTGGAGCTCCAATCCCTCGGCAACCGCGAATACGGCCTACGGATGGCGGGCATGGAAGAGTTCGTGCGCGTCACCACCGATCCCGCCTACTTTGAGGAAAACGCCGAAAGCCTGGAGCTATGGTCGCCCGGCAACCCCCTATTCCAAGCCCCGGACTTGCTAGCGGAGGCGGGGGAGCAGCCGGCGGGAACGACGCTGCGGGATCTGCTGGAAAGGTGGGGATGACCGCAACGCCAGGGATCGGGGCGTGGCAAGTTGGCGCTTCTCCCCTGAACGATGCTGCCTACGGGTTGCCGTCGGCGTCGATGAACTCCTGCAGCACCTGCTGCACGTACCCGCAATCCTCATCCGTCATGGTCGGGTGGCAAGGCAGCATGATGCCGTTTACCATGATCTGATCACAGTTGGCGAGCCCCTCTGGATGCACACGGAAATCGTTGCGTCCTTTGAGCATGGGGTGACGGGTGATGTTGCCGGAGAAGATCACGCGGGAGAACACACCGCTGTCTTCAAGGTGGATCTGCAGCTTCTTGCGGTTCCAGCCAGTTTCCGGGCGGATCTGCACCGGGAAGCAAATCCAGGTGGTTTCCGTTTCCGGCAGCAGCGTCGGCACGATGAACTTGTCCGCATGGTGGTCGAAGAACCCGTAGTATTGCTGGAAGCGCGAGTTGCGCAACTCCCACAGCTCCTCGATGCGATTCATCTGGCCGATGCCGAACGCCGCACCCGCCTCGTTTGGGATAAAGCCGTAAGCCATGTCCTCGAAGATGAACAGTGAGTCGTAGTCCAGACCGTCCATCGTCTCAAGGAAACGGCCGTCGCTTTCCGCCATCTTGGTGCCGAACATGTACTTCTCAGATGAGCGGCCCCAGGCGCGCAGCGACAGCGCCGTGTCCAACAGGCTGTCGTCATCGAAGAACACCATGCCGCCGTTGCCGAGGGCGGTGATGATGTGGTAAATGGAAAAACTGGTCACCGAGATATCCGAGCGGGTAGCGGTTTTCGTGCCACGCAACGAGCCACCCAGCGTGTCGCAGGAATCGTGAATCAATTTGAGGTTGTGACGGTCCGCGATCTCGCGCAGACGGTCCCAGTCGCCAACACCGCCAACAAGGTCCGGCACGAGCATGGCGCGGGTGCTCGACCTGATGACATCCTCCACCTGATCCACCAGCATCTGATAGTCGCTCAGACCAACGTCGAGAAACACCGGTCGGTGGCCCGCGTGGTAGATGCTCGCAACGTCGGTCGAAAAAGTCAGAGCGGGCGTAATGATCTCCGAGTGCTCTGGAAGGTTCAGCAGGCGCATGGCCACCATCAGCGCGGATGATCCGGAGTTGACCATCACGCCGTGTTTCTTGCCCATGTAGCTGGCAACGCGCTGCTCGAACTCCATCACCTGCCGACCCGGAACCAACCCCATTGGGTCGGCAAGCACGGCATTCACGCGGTCGATTTCCTCCTGACCGTACATGGCGCCGCCGTAGCGAACCTCTCTGGGCTCCAGTTTTTCAACTCCCATGTTTTCTCTGTCGATTCATTCCTGAATTTCAGGAGCTAGTGGAACACCCCTCTGGGGCGGCAAGTTAGCAACTTGGGGGAGGGCGGTCAAAAGGAGCCTGTCGGTGCGGGGGTGGCGTCCGTCATGTCGTCGGCGACGGGAAATGCCGGATGGCCGCCACTTCCGCCTAGGCACCGGATTCACCGACGAACAGCGCCGGCATCCGCCGCCTTTGGGAGCAACGGTCACCTACAAGCACTAAGGCTTCACGGGCAACGGCATCCCGTGCTTTGCCAGCTTCCTGCGGGTGCGGGAGGATGCGCCGAAGGGAGCTAGGCGGCCCGACCCTCGACCGTCAGCCGATGTCCAGGAGCCCGCAGCGCCCTCTCGATTTGACCTATATGGAAGCGACGGTGGGGGTTGAGAAGCCGCCAAACGCTAAAGATTATCAGCGCCTCTCCCTCATCAAGTCATCGAGAAACCGGGGAATTGCGCCGATGGGCAGGGCCGCAATCCGCTCGTCCAGCGAATAGGCTTCGTCGCCTGGATAGACGATCCACAGGTGTTCGAGTTGCAAGTCTTGCACCGCCACTCGCATGGAGCGGGTGGTGCCGGGGGCGTCGCTGTGCTTGACCTCGAACCCGTACCGCCGCCCCCCGATCGTCACCATCAGGTCCAGTTCGGCGCCGCCGTGGGTGGCCCAAAAGCTGGCAGTGCGCAGGCCGGAGTGCGAGAGAATCTGCTCGATGGCGAACCCTTCGAATGATGCGCCCACCTTGGGATGCCCGAACAGCGCCTCCGCGGACGGCAGTTCCAACAAGGCGTGCAGCAGGCCGGCGTCGCGCACATAGATCTTCGGCGCCTTCACTTGGCGTTTTTTCAGGTTTTCATGCCATGGCGGCAGCATCCTCACCATGTAGGCGCCGCTGAGAATGTCCAGATAGCGGCGGGCGGTGGCTTGGCTGGCGCCCAAGGCCCTGGCGAATTCGGCGGCGTTCCAAACCTGCCCTTGGTAGTGGGCCGTCATGGTCCAGAACCGCCGCAACGCATCAGCGGGGATGGAGATGCCGAGTTGCGGAACGTCCCGCTCCAGGAACGTGCGCAGGAAGTCGTCCCGCCAGAGTGCCGATGCAGTGTCATCCGGCGCCAGATAGCTGCGCGGAAAGCCTCCCCGTCGCCATAGAATGCGCCAATCCGTCGCTTCGCGCAGCCCCTCGGGGCAGACTTCGCCGATGTCGAAGCCGGACAGATCCACCCAACCCATTCGCCCTGCCAGCGTTTCCGATGTGTTCCGGGCTAGGATTGGCGAAGCGCTGCCGAGCAGCAGGAAGCGGGCTTGCGAATCGGGCCGGTCCAGCAGCACACGCAAAGTCTCGAACAGCGCTGGTTGGCGTTGTACCTCGTCGATGACCACCAAGCCCGTGAGCGGGGACAGAGCCTGTTCCGGAGACTGCAAACGGCGCTGGTCCACCGCCCTTTCCAAGTCGAAGAAGGCGACCTCTTGCTCATTGGCGGCCAGCATCCGCGCCAGCGTGGACTTGCCGCATTGCCGGGGGCCGACGATGGCCACGGCCGGATGAACGCGGAACGAGTCGGCAACCCGACGGATGGCTTGGGGGCGGTCAATCAACATTTTCGGCAGAATATTTCTTGAAAATAATTATGTCAACTACGGATTTTCAAGGATTATAGCTGAGAGAGTGATAGCGGGCGTGGGTGCCACCAGCGACGAACTGATTGTGTCCCGCCAATACAGCCTGCGCCTCGGCATGGAGTTCTAGCCGCCATCCGGCCCATACGCCTCAAACCCGGTCCGTTGTCGTCAAGGCCACCCGCCGACAAGTCAACGCAGCCCATTTTAGCTACACTCATTAACCAATCAGTTATCTTGTTTAATCATTTATAAGACGTAATATCTAGCGTCTTATGAAACCCCATCCTCCTTCCGTACAGCGGGCGCTGCGGGCCTTGGGCCGGGATGTCCGCATCGCCCGCAAGAAGCGGCGCATGCCGGTGGCGGACTTCGCCGCCCGCATGGGCGTTTCCCCAGGCACGTTGGCGCGTTTGGAGAGAGGCGAGAGCGGCGTCTCCCTCGGCGTTTTGGCCATGGCGCTGCTGGCGCTCGGCGAATTGCGTCGCCTGGACGAGTTGCTCGACGTTTCCAAGGACGACACGGGCCTGATGCTGGACATCGACAGCTTGCCGCAGCGCATCGGCCGCCTATTCCAAGCCCCGGAAATGCTGGCGGCGGGCGGGGCCTAGTCAAAATCAGAAGCGCAAGCGCGCCGTCAGGCCCACCGTCCTCGGCTGTTGCAGAACGTACTCCAGCAGGGTTGCCAAAAGCACTCCAAGCTGTTGCTCCTCGTTGGTTAGATTCTCGGCGAAGGCGTACAGGCTCCAGTTCTCGAAAGTCCAGCCCACCCGGGCGTTCAGGGCCTCATTGCCCTCGGAGGCCACCCGTTCCTCGGCATAGCCGAAACCCCTGAGGCTGGTAAAGGTGTCGTCTTGGAACAACCAATCTACACGGGCATGGCCACCCACGTTGCCCCACCACCTGAAACGGTAAGATGTATCGCCCCACAGTCGTCAACAGGATGCCCGGCGGGGAGACGGCGCGGATGCGGATGGTCTCGTTTACGCCGTCCAGCTTGGATACCGTAAGACTGGGGACGGTGGCCTGGATTTCGGCCAGGCTAACCGCACCCATCGCCACGACATATTCGGACGTAACGGCGCTCACCGACATGGGCACACCCCGCAACGCCTGGTCGCGCTTTTAGGCGGTGACGATCATCTCCTCAATCACCGCCGCCTCAGCAGCTATGTCAAAAAGTGGGACCACTTCTGTGCTACATTTTCTCGGCTTGGACCAAGCTGCTGTTGCAATAGCGGCTTCGGCGTGGCTTTGTTTTTAGAGGTGAAGAAATTGCCCCAGTTGCGCCATGCTGTTTCATTGGTTTCTCCGGTTCTAGATATGGCGGCTGCGGCGAGCTATGGCGTCGCTCCGCGTTGCGCTTTGGCGGCCTTTGTTTGGGCGGTTGGTGTTGGCGTTCCCTCCTTGGCGACGGCGCAGGGGGAAACGGGCGCCACGGTGTTTGATGCGGCGGGCCGCACCATTCCGGAGATGATCGTCACCGCCGAAAAGCGGGACGAGAGTTTGCAGGACTTGCCCCAAGCCATCACCGCTCTTTCCCTGGAGGACCTGGACAACCGCAACGTCTTCTCCTTCCTCGATCTGAGCGGCATTGCCCCTGGGGTGACGGTGGCCAAGAACGAGGGTTTTACCAACGTCATCTCGATTCGCGGCATAGGCAACGAGGCCAATCAGAACGCCATCGCCAACCCTTCCGTGTCCTATCATCTGGACGGCATCTACATAGCCTCGCCCTACGCGCTGCACACGGAGTTCCTGGACTTGGAGCGCATTGAAGTGCTGCGCGGGCCGCAAGGCACCCTGTTCGGCCAGAACTCCACCGCCGGCGCCATCAACGTAATCACCGCAGAGCCGGACACGGAGGCGTTTTACGGCAAGGCGGACCTCACCGTCGGCAACTACAATCTGGTCAAGACCCGGGGTTCGGTGAACCTTCCATTCAGCGACGTGCTGGCCATGCGCGCCTCCGTCGCGTCGCACCGCCATGCTGGGTTCAGCGAGAACATCGTGCTGGATCAGGAGTTGGACCAAGCGGACAGCATCGCCGCCCGCGTTCATCTCCTGTGGGCGCCGACCGCAACCTTCAGGCTGAACTTGGCCGCCCAGCACAACAACGAAGACACCAACGGAGCGGCGCAGAAGGGCCTCCTGGACCCCACGCCGGATGAACGGGACTTAGCGCAGGACTCCCCCAACAAGCGCCGGGTGCAGAACCAGCTATACAGCTTAGTCGCCGAATGGGACTTGCCGGCGTTTACGGTGAAATCGCTAACCAGCTACCAGAACGACAAAATCACCGTTATTCGGGACAACGACCGCAACGACTTCGCCACCTTGATAGCCAACGGCCTGTTTCTGCTGCCCTCCCTCGCCGACCCGGTGATTTACAGGCAAAAGACCTTCACGCAGGAATTGAACCTGATTTCCAGCGAACCCCTTATGGGTAAGTTGGAATGGGTGGCCGGGGTCTTCCACCTGAATACGGAAGTGGACATCCTGTGGCGGGAGTACATCGACTTCAACACGGACGGCGCGTTTGATCCGGTCACCGTGGAGCAGGTGCTGAACTTCGGCGGCGAAGTCGGCTTCATCTCCGACTCCAACCCGGAGCGGGAGTCCTTCTCCCTGTACGGGCAGGGCACCTACAACCTGACCGACCGGCTGCGCCTGATCGCCGGCCTGCGCTACACCAAGGATGAAGTGCATTCGGAGGTCACCAACTTCTTTGGCCGCGCCGGCACTGCGGTTCTGGAGATCAAGGGCAACAAGGCCACCGGGCGCGGCGCCGTGGAGTACGACCTAGGGGAAAGCACCCTGCTGTACGCCTCCTACACTAGCGGCTTCAAGCCGGGCGGCAGCAACCTGACCTACGGCCGTGAGAACGTCATCGCGCCCATCGTGGTATTGCCCACCTACGAGGACGAGACGGTGCAAGCTTGGGAGCTGGGCATGAAGACGGACTTCGCCGGCGGTCGGGCGCGGATTAACGTCGCCGCCTTCCTCTACGACTACGAGAACCTTCAGTACCAAGCCACGGACCCGGAGGTCTTTGAAGGCGGCGTCGGCAATGTGCCGGGGTCCGAGATCTACGGCGCGGAGCTGGAGTTCTCCGCCTTCATCAGCGACGCCTTCGCCTTGGACGCCCGCCTGTCCTGGTTGGAGACAAAAATCACCAAGAGCCACCTCTCCTTGGACAACGTGTACTCGGATGAGGTCACCAACGCCTTGTTGGCCCAAGGAGCGAATCTCTTCGGACCCGAAATCCAGCAAGCCCGGGCCGCCGCCATCACGGACGTCAAGGGCAATGAGCTGGCCAAGTCGCCGGGGTTCACCGCGGACCTGATGTTGCGTTGGTTCGGACGCCTGAGCAGTTGGGCCAGTCTGGAGGGCAGCCTGCGCTACAGCTACCGGGACGGCTTCCAGCACCGTATTTTCAACAATCCGGTGACCGACGAGGTGCCGAGCTACGACAAGCTAGACCTGATGATCAGCGTTTTGCCCAATGCGCAAAGCTGGCGCCTCGACCTGATGGTGACGAACCTAACCGACGAAGCCGGCATCAACGCCCGCTTCACCGACGTGTTCGGCGTGGGCGCCACCAGCGACGAACTGATTGCGCCCCGCCAATACAGCCTGCGCCTCGGCATGGAGTTCTAGCCGCCATCCGGCCCATGCCGTCTCAAACCTAGTCCACTGTCGTCAAGGCCACCCGCCGACGAGTCAACTCAGCCCACTTTAGCTACACTCATTAACCGATCAGTTATCTTGCTTAATCATTTATAAGACGTAATATCCAGCGTCTTATGAAACCCCATCCTCCTTCCGTACAGCGGGCGCTGCGGGCCTTGGGCCGGGATGTCCGCATCGCCCGCAAGAAGCGGCGCATGCCGGTGGCGGACTTCGCCGCCCGCATGGGCGTTTCCCCAGGCACGTTGGCGCGTTTGGAGAAAGGCGAGAGCGGCGTCTCCCTCGGCGTTTTGGCCATGGCGCTGCTGGCGCTCGGCGAATTGCGTCGCTTGGACGAGTTACTCGACGTTTCCAAGGACGACACGGGCCTGATGCTGGACATCGACAGCTTGCCGCAGCGCATCCGCGTCCCTCGGCGAAGGGTGCAAGGCTTGGCAGGAAGGTCGCGGAAATGAGCAAGACCACAAGGCGGGTGCGGGTTGCCCACGGCGAACAGTTGGACATTGTTGGCGAGCTTGTCTTCGAGACGGACGGGCGGCGTGAGACCAGTCTGTTCCGCTACGCCGCCGAGTGGCTGGAGAACCCGCAGCGCTTCGCCATTGCACCAACGATGCCGCTCTCCGAGGGGCCGTTTCACCAGTCGGCGTTCGGAGGCAATAGGCGCACCGCCCTGCCTGGGCCGGTCAGCGATGGGGCTCCGGATGCGTGGGGGCGTGGCCTCATTCGGAAAGGTTGGACCGGGCCGCTCACCGAACTCGACTACCTGCTTGCTGCGGACGACGCTACGCGGCAGGGCGCGTTGCGCTATCTGGACGAAAACGGCCCCCCGCTGGCATGTTCCGAACCCCCAGTGCCGCGGTTGCGGGATCTCGAGGAGCTACGCCGTTTGGCGCAGAAAGCGGATGGCGATTGGGAACTGACCCCAACGGAGCGCGAACAGCTGATCGGCAGCGTAGGCTCCTTGGGCGGCGCTAGGCCCAAGGTGAACATCCGCGACCAGGATGGTTCCCTCGCCATTGCCAAGTTCACAACCGAACGGGACTCGATGCCGATTGAACGCCTTGAAGTGGCCACGTTGGAACTGGCCCGTCGGGCCGGCGTCAATGCAGCGGCGGCGCGGCTGGAGCTTGGCTGCACCGACCGTCCCGTGGCGCTGCTGCAACGCTTCGACCGCGTCGCAGACGGAAGCCGAATCTGCTATTTGTCGGCGCAATCTTTCATTGGCGCACAGACGGCGACGGACGCCTTCTACACGGACATCGCGGATGCGTTGCGCACCCATGCCTTTGCTCCAACCGCTCAACTAGCCGAATTGTTCAGGCGCATTCTGTTCACGATTCTCGTCTCCAACAACGACGACCACCTGAAGAATCACGGCCTGCTGCTTGTCAGCGAAGGCAGCGGTCCGGAACGGGCCGGAGGGCGCCGTTCGCAAGGCCGTTGGGCGTTGTCGCCGGCTTTTGACATCAACCCACAACCGCAACGGCGTCGGCAGTTGGAAACAGGCATCAGCGAACTCAGCGGCAACGCCGCCTCCGTCGAAGCGGCGCTGGAAGCGGCGCCGTTTTTCGACATCCACCAAGACGCCGCCACTGCGATGCTGGCGCAGATGTCGGCTGTGGTCGCCGCGCAATGGCGACCTTGTTGCCGCCGCGCCGGCATGACCACTGCGGAGATCAAGCGTTGCGCCCCAGCCTTTGAACACGAGGAACACCGCATCGCCCGCCGCCTGACACGCGGCATTGAGAAAGCCTGAAGCCTACTCAGCGCTGCGGGCGGCGGGTTTTGTCGAAGCCGACCGGCTGCGAGCCCGCGCCCCCTTTTAGGCAGGGGATGAGTGCCGGCTAGGACATTTGCCGCTGAGGTCGGGCGGCGTGTTGGCAGCAGGCGCGCGTTCGTTCCGCCGCCGTCATTTCTGCGAAGCGACGCGGGCCGAATAGGGTAACGCGCGTAGCGTCTGCTTCCGCCTGGAATGCCGGTGGCGGCAAATGCTCCTCCTCAACGGCGCTGATCACCTTGTCAATGCCCGTGCCCTGTTCCTCGCACAGTCCCATGCGCCGCATCAGGGACGCCAACGCTTCGTTACGCGACTTTGGGGGATAGTCGATGAACCGCTCTGGCCTCACTAGCGGAGCGCCGGGGTTGGTGATTTCCAGCCGATTCTTGAACATCTCCACGGTCGGTCCGGCACCGGTGACCGTCATATCTTGGTGAATTAGCGCGTTGGCGGTTAGTTCGCGGATGGCCACCGGCGGGAACAAAGGCTGTGCCTTGCGGATGACGCTGTTGCCGTCCTCCGGTGCCGGGATCAAGGCGTTCACATGGGCATTGAACGCTGCGCAGCCGTTGGCGTAACCGAGCGGGAAGTCCCTGCGGTGCGTCACCGTCGCGGTGCGCCCGTTTCCGTCGTAAACCACCAAACGAATGGCTTTGCGGGCAAGCCTAGTGGCGAACTTATTGATGTTCTTGGCGAACAGGATTGCGCCTAGGTTGCGGATGTTCCATTTGCCGCCCACATCGCGGGAGATGAGCAGATCACTTTCCAACCCGGCTAGGATGCCCTTGTCGCTCTCTGGCAGCGGTTTGCCGAGCAAGCCGAAGTAACTGGTGTAGTCCAGAAGCTCGAGGACTTCGCTGGCGCTGACGAATTGTTGAGCGATGCCGGTTTCCCCAAGCGTAAGGACGCAAGTCGTCAATCAGGGCCAGGGGGCGCACATTGGTCAAATGTTTCGCTCCAGTTAGCGGGGGCCGAGATTAGCTGCAATGAAAACTCCGTCAAGCCGCCACTTGAATGATAATTCATTGGCTCAAGCATCTATGCGACTAGAGCGGCGGTTTGGTTCCTGATTGGCTGCATGGTCGAAGATGGGCCGCTCAATGGCGGTCGGTGCTGCGGATCACCACTGAAGCATCACCTTGCCGAAGGTTTGGTTGCTCGCCACCAGTTCGTGGGCGCGTTGCGCTTCCGGCATGGGGAAGGCGGTCTCGATGATGGGTTTGATGGCGCCGCTGGCGAGTTTCGGCCAGACATCGGCCCTAAGCCCGTCCAGCACCGCTGACTTGGCGGGAATGCTGCGGGCGCGCAGGGTGGAGCCGAGCAGCCGTAGCCGCTTCATCAGCACTGTTGCGAGGGGGATTTCCGCCTTGACGCCGCCCATCAGGCCGATCAACACAAGGCGGCCGTCCGTGCCTAGGCTGGCTAGATTGTCATTGAGGTAGGCGCCGCCGACCGGATCAAGAATGACGTCGAAGCCTCGGCCCTCCGTCCACTCCTGCACAAGGTCGGCGAAGCGCTCCTTGTGGCGGTTGGCGCCGCCCGCAGCGCCTAGGGCGAGGCAGCGACTGAGCTTGTCGCCGCCGCCAACCGTGACGAAGACGGGGTTGCGGCTCTCCCGGCAGAGTTGAATGGCGGCGGTGCCCACGCCGCTGCCGCCGGCGTGCAGCAGCACCCATTCGCCCCTGGCTAGGTTCGCCTCCTGATAGAGGTTGAGGTAGGCGGTGGCGAACACTTCGGGAACCGCCGCCGCTTCAAGCAGGGACAGGCCGGAGGGGATTTTCAGGACTTGCCCGGCTGGCACCGCCACCCGCTCGGCGTAGCCGCCGCCGGCCAGCAAGGCGCAAACTCGGTCGCCTGGCACCACGCGGGTGACGCCCTCGCCCGCTTCGACCACCTCCCCGGAGCACTCCAAGCCGAGAATGTCGCTAGCCCCCGGCGGCGGCGGATAGGCGCCGGCCACCTGCGCAAGATCGGCCCGGTTGACGGCGCTGGCGTGGACGGCGATCTTCACCTGGCCAACTCCGATTGCCGGCTCAGGCGCGTCACCAAGCGCTAGTTTGCCGTTGTTAACCTGAATTGCCTTCATGTGGCTGCCCCTTCAATTCGATCCTGATTTCCTGGTGTGCTGTCCCGCAAATAAGTGGGCTTTGGATGCGAGGGATTTTTGGCTCCTGGCAAGGCGCGGCAACGCCGGGATGCGCAATGCTCACCATGACATGCGCATCTTCACGCCTTCGCTGTGCAGATAGCGCTTGAGTTCGCTTACCGAATAGTCCCCGTAGTGGACCATGGAGGCCACCAGCGCGGCGTCCGCCTTGCCGATGGTCAGTGCCTCCTTGAGGTGCTCCGGCTTGCCGGCGCCGCCGGAGGCGATGACCGGGATGCGCACGGCTGCGGCGATCATGGCCGTTAGCTGCAGTTCGTAACCGTCCCGGGTGCCGTCGGCGTCGATGGCGTTCACCACCAGTTCCCCGGCGCCCAGCCGTTCCCCTTCCAGCGCCCAGGCTAGTCCATCAACCTCCATCGGCGTGCGCCCGCCGTTGATGACCACCTCGTAGCCCGAAGGGCAGGCTTGGCTGGCCGGCACCCGGCGGATGTCCATGGACAGCACCACGTTTTGGTTGCCGATGGCCTCGGCGCATTCGGCGATCAAGGCCGGCCGCTGCACCGCGGCGGAATTGACGTTGATCTTCTCCGCCCCGGCCAGCCGCAGGTCCGTGGCGTCGGCCACGGAGCGGACGCCGCCGCCCACCGACAGGGGGATGAACACCTCCTTGGCGACCGCCTCCACCACATCCAGCATAATGGAGCGCCGGTCGCTGGAGGCGGTGATGTCGTAGAACACCAGCTCGTCCAGCCCGTCCTCGTAGTAGGCGCGGGCCTTCTCCACCGGGTCGCCGATGTCCTTGGTATCGACGAAGCGCACGCTCTTGGCCAGCTTGCCGTCGCGGACGTCCAGACAGGCGATCAGACGTTTGCTCAGCACTGGATGCGCCCTTGCGCGGGGCGGCGGTTGCGGCGCCGGTTCAACATCGCCAGCGCCTTGCGGCCAAACGCCGGTTTGGATGGGGGTTCAGCATTGGCCATCCCAATCGATGAAGCGACGCAGCAGCCGCAGCCCGAAGCGCCCGCTTTTTTCCGGATGGAACTGTGCGCCAAAGTAGTTGCCTTGGCCCACGGCGGCGGCGAAGTCCCCTTCGTAGGTAGCTAGGGCGTACAGGTTGGCTTCCCGCTCCGGTGCGGGATAGTAGGCGTGGACGAAGTAGAATTCATCTCCCGGCGCAATGCCTTCCAGCAGGGGATGCGCCCGCACCGGGCGCACTTCGTTCCAGCCCATATGCGGCACCTTCAGTTCCGGTCGGTCCAGCCGAAAGCGCTTGGTGGCGCCGGGAATTAGGCCGAGAGTGGGGGTGTTCTGTTCTTCGGAGTGATCCAAGGAGATTTGCAGGCCCAAGCAGATGCCGAGCACTGGCTTGCCGGCCTCCACCGCTTGGCGCAGAGCCGCATCCAATCCCGTGCGCCGCAGGCTGCGCATGGCGCTGCCAGCGGCGCCCACGCCGGGAAAGATGACGCGCTCCGCAGCGAGCACCCGCTGCGGGTCGTTGCTGATGACCGCCGCCGCGCCCACCTCCGCGCAGGCCCTCTGCACACTGCGCAGATTGCCGGCGTCGTAGTCGATGATGACAATGGAGTCTGTCACTAGGGCTCTGGCTTCACTAGAATTCAGGACAACCTTACGAACTCATTTATCGAGTTCCCCCAGCAACCCGATAGCTGCCTTCGCTTGGGCAAATGATCGCTTGCCTCATGAGGGTGTACTCCACCGACTCCGTAGTGTTAGCTCATTCTACTACTCGATGGGTTGTGCGAAACTTGCGGCCCTGTCGGATGGCGCTCCACCCGAACATTTGGCTGCGCCACTGCGGTGAGTCACATAGGGCCATGATGATCGCAATGAATTTTGGCTGGCGCTTGTCTTGCAAGCGCTCTTGGCGCGGCTTGCTGCGATGGTGGCGCAAGCCGTGAGCCGCGCTGTTTTGCTGGTCAATTTGGGAACGCCTCGGTCGCCGTCGGTGGCCGATGTGCGGCGCTATTTGAATGAGTTCTTGATGGACCCCTATGTTTTGACCGCTCCTTGGCCGGTCAGGCGGTTGATTGTCAGCGGCTTCATTCTGCCGTTCCGCCCCAAGAGAAGCGCCGCCGCCTACGCCTCGATATGGACGGCACAGGGCTCCCCCTTGCTGCACCACACCGAAAAGCTGGCGGAAGCACTCGGCGCACAAGCCAGCCTGAACTGCGTTGCAGCCATGCGCTACGGTGAGCCGAGCATTCCGGCGGCGATTGCACGGCTGGAGGCTGGCTGCACGGAGGTTTTGTTGGTGCCCCTGTTTCCGCAACACGCGGACTCCACCCGCACCACGGCCATTGCCGCGGTGCGCAAGCGGCTGCCAAGTCGGATGAAACTGCAGGTGCTGCCACCTTTCCATGGGCGCGAGGACTACGTTGACTGCCAAGTGCGGCTGATCGAGCGACACCTTCCCGCGGACTGGGATCATCTGCTGCTTAGCTACCACGGCCTGCCGGAGCAACACCTCACCCGAGCGGACCCCACCGGCGCCCATTGCTTGGCCAGTGAGGACTGTTGCGAACGCGCTTCCCCGGCGCACGCCACCTGCTACCGCCAGCAGTGCTACGCGACCGCCCGGGCGATTGCCCGGCGGCTCGGCGCGGTCGGCGGGAATGGCGGCGAGACGCCCACGCCAGCCAAGAAGATCGAGCAGGCTTTCGAGTTTGCTGGGCCAACTGGTGGAACTCCCCAGCTAGCGGAAACCGCCGATGGCGCCGCCGAGACTGGCGGGGAAACGGGCGTACGCAACCTGCTGGGCGACGGGCGCGTGAGCGTCAGTTTTCAGTCCCGGCTGGGGCGGCTGCCGTGGCTGCGGCCTTATACCGATCAGGTGCTCGCGGAACTGCCTTCCCGAGGTGTGCGGCGTCTGGCTGTGTACTGCCCGTCGTTCGTGGCGGACAATCTGGAGACCTTGGAGGAGATCGGCATTCAGGGGCACGAGACCTTCCTGCGGGCCGGCGGCGAGTCGCTGACCCTGATTCCCTGCCTGAACGCCACGCCGGAGTGGGTGCAGGCCCTTGCCGGCTGGGTTGAAGCTGGCTGAACGGCTCTCCCGGCACTCGATTCATCCGGGCGTCTTGTGCGCCAAGCGCGGAATTCAGGAACCGTCGCGGGGTAGCGGCATGGACTACTTCAATCGCGCCGCCCTTGCGGATAGGGCTTTGTAGAAGCTCTGCACCAGAGGCCGGGAGAACATCGACTTGCGGGCGACGAAGCGCACTGGCCGGTTCAGCCCATGCCGGTCCAAGCGAATCAGCTTCGCCTCCTGCACCCCCAGCGTTCGCGCCACGCCGATGGGAACCAGCCCGTGGCCGAATCCGGCCAAGGCCATCTGCGCCACTGAGAAGAAGGACTCCAAGGATTCCATGCGGCGCAGATGCAGGCGGCGCATGTCCTCCTCAATGGAGGCCCAAGCGCCGGAGCGGCTTTCTATGGTCAGCACGTCCAGCGGGTCGCCAAGCCGGTAGTCCAAGGGCTGCAGCGCCGCCGGGATGATGACCATGGGCTCCAAGCGGATGATCTCGCTTTGCAGGTCCGTTTCCGCGTCCGAGGAACCGGTGCAGATGCCCACCATGTACTCCCCGGAGCGCAGCCGGTCCAGCACCACCGGAGAACGCTGGGCATGGAACGCCAGCTCGACCTCCGGCATTTCCCGGCCCACCGCGGCGAACAGGCTCGGCCCCCAACTGGCGAGTATGGCTTCGGACACGCCCAGAATGATCTTGCCCCGACGCAGGGCGTTGTCCTCCAGAAACACGCTGCGCAGTTCGCTGACCAGCGGCGCCACCTTCTCCACCAGGCGGGTGCCCTGATGGGTCAGCGCCACCCGCCGCCCGTGGCGCTCCACCAACGGCCGCCCGTAGTGGCGCTCCAAGGCGGCGATGCGCTTGCTCACCGCCGACTGCGACAGCTTCAACAGCGTGGCGGTCTCCATCATGGTGCCGGTTCTGGACAGCACGATGAGGGTTTCCAAGTTCTCGATCATGAACGGATGCGCATCGCCGTTGGCTGCGTCAGGAAGCCGGAAAGACTGGGGAGAAGAAAGCGGCATCCCCCAACCCCAGCACCGGCACCGCCAAGGCCCGGTCCAGATAGTCGTTGCGCATCTCGCAGGAGGTTTCGGCGATGAGGGTGCAGCCGTGGCAGGCGGCACCGTGCAGCCAGCGCCCCTCCATGCTCTCGCCCGGCTTGTGCTGGGCGCAGATTGGGTCGTTGGAGCACAGGGCACCGGTGCGCAACGCATCAACCAAGTGATCTTCAATGTGGTGGGCTTGCTGAACCAAGCCGCCTAGGGTGCCCTCGGCGTCCGGTGTGCCGGTGTAGAGCAGAATGCCGAAGCTTTCCTCCTCCCCCTTCGGCCCCGCCTCGGCGTAGATGCGCTCCCGAATGGAACTGGCCGGGTAGCCGCATCGCATCGCCAGGGACTGGATCAGCAGGTGCGAGAGGGTGTGCAGCAGCACATAGGGGCCGCCGGGGAAGGGGCGTTGGGTCTTGCGGTCCTGCCGCCAAACCTCGTATCCCTCGGCAAGCTGCCTTAGCCGTTGCTGGACTGACGGACGCTGCAACCATTCCCGCACCGCCGCCGTTTGCAGGTGGATGAACAGGCCCTCACCGCGGTTCTCCACCGCCGGAAACCACTGCGGCTCCAAGGCGATTTCCGCCCGCTCCACTTCGGCTTCATACTCGCCGTGGATGTCCGGCGTCACGGCATCCAAGCGGGTGAAGCCGATCAGCGCCTGCACCTCCCGCAGACGATGCAGCTGAATGACGGAAGCGATGCCCACACTTTGCCCGGAGTGTCGCCAAGCGGCGTCCGGTAGGCGGAGGGCGTGGAAATCCCCATCCGTCGGTGCCCCGTCGCCGAACCCTTCGGGAACGTTTAGCAAGGCGTCCAACTCCACCTGCTTCACTGTCCGTTCCCCTGCCGCGCCGTCCCGGATGGCGCGGATGTTTTGCAGCACTTCCTCGTCGCTGAACGAATCCAGTGCTTGCGCCACCTTGGGTTTTCTCTTGATGAAGGCGAGTTCGCCGGCGTTCGCCACTATTTGCAGGTCGTCCCAAAGTTCCCGGACGGCGCCCACCACTGCCGTTCCCGGTTCCGGCAGGGACAAGACACTGACCACTTGGGCGAAGTAGGCGTTGGAGGCGGAGCGGATCAACAGGCGGCTGGGCTGGCCGCAGTCTTCATTGGCGTCGCGGCCCAGCCAGGGCCGCGCTCCTTGGCAAGGCCCTAACGGGTTTGATCCCAAGTCTGCCGCCTCGTAGAGCGACCGCGTTTTTCCGCACTCGCAGCGAACGCGCAGGTCGGAGAGGTCGCCGGTGGTGCCGCTCTCGTCCAGCCAAAGCTGGCGGTGGCAGTGCAGGTCGGGGCCATGCACGAACCCGCGCCAGTCCAAGTCGTCCACATGGCCGCGCTTGCAGGCCCGCACGAAGCGGGTGGGCACCACGGTTTGGCCCTCGAATCGCCCTTTGTCGTCCAGCGCTTTGCGATGCACTAGCCGCCGGGAACGTTGGCGCTCGCTGAGCTCGCCCTCTTCCTGCACGACGAACCATTCCGGAAAGCGCCAAGCGCCGATGCCTCTGGCCGGCCCCCAAGGTTCCCTTGGTGCTGGGGGCGGTGCGTAAAGCCTCAAGTGGGGCAGGCCGGTCATGGCTTGCAGCTTGCGGGTGAGGCGCGGCTCCACCACTTCCTCCAGCCCGTTCGGCCAGGTGTCCAAGCCGCCGATGATGGCGGCTTGCCTTGGCAGGTCGATCAAGGCGCCCGGACCGTAGGTGGTGATGACTTGGCTTTGCCGAAGTTGCCCGACTTGGCGGCTCATGGTGCAGCCCGCCCTAAGGGGTCCAGCAGATGCAAATTGACCTCCGGCTCAACATCCCGCAGGGAGCGGTTGGCGCGAAACTTGCGGTGGTCTTCGGACTCGAAATTCCTGTCCAGCATCTCCCGCAGCAGGGGCTGCCGGGACTGCTTCAGTTCATGCCTTTGGTACTGCACCGCGACGCTGTTGCCATGATAGTCCGCGATGATCCGGCCCCAGGCGTCCAGCAGATCGACCACTCGTTCATGGATGCTGGCCAGCGCTTCTTCGCGCTCCGCTTCAGTGGCAAACGGCTGTTTGTTGATCCGTTCTTGGAGCGCCTGCACAAGTTGGCGCTCCAACTGTGGGCGGACCTCGGCAACCCTTTCCGCACCTTCCGGCGGCGTCAGCTTGCCTTCGGTGTGGCGGGCCAGCCCCACCAGAACGCCGGCGAAGCCCCGGTCTAGAGCGCGGGCGGAGAAGGGCGTGACGCTGGAAACCTCCACGGAGCGATAGAAGGTTTCGTGGTAGTGGCGGAACCGTTCGTAATGGGAACGATCACGGGGCTTGTGCGCATTCAGCAGGGTGACCACCAGCCCAGGACGCTGATCGTCCCGCCCCACCCGGCTGGTGGCTTGGATGTACTCCGCATGGGCTTTCGGTTGGCCTTGAACCACCATCAGGCCCAATCGGGGGATGTCCAGGCCCACGGAGATCATGTTGGTGGCGATGGCGCAATCGACCCGCCGCTTTTCGTGGAAGGCGCACTCCAGCCTTTGCCGCGCCTCGGCCACCCGGTCGGTGGAGACGCGGGAGGTCAGCTCCAACACCTCGGAGAAGGTTCGGCGGTCCCGGAACAGGCCCCGTTCTTCGCCGATGCGCTTGCGCTCGCCGTACTCCTTGAGAGTGTTTTGCACTTCCTCCTCCAAAACGCGACGGGCGCCGCCGAGTTCGCGCAGGCTGTTGAAGTAGCCAAGCACGGTCATGTAAGGGTCGGCGGGGTTGTCGTGGTTTTTGTGTCCGCCAGTTTCCCGAAAGGCCCGCTCCGCCGCACCCATCAGCGCCAGCCAAACCTTGCGCATGACCAGTTTGGGGCTGCGCCCCGGGGCGGCGATGCCGAGATAGCGGCGTCCCGGAGTCTCTTCCGCCGGAAGGGTGCGGGCAAAGAAAGAATCCCGCCGGTCCGGCCCCGGTGGCGGGAAAATCTGGGTTTGCGGCCGGCCGAACAGGGCTTGAATCTGCTCTTGGGCGCGGCGTACGGTAGCGGTGGAGGCGACGATCTTGGGCCGCGCCACCGCGCCGGCTAGGCCACCCATGCACAGCGCTTCAATGGCGGTTTCGTACAGACCCACCATGGTGCCGAGCGGGCCTGAAATTAGATGCAGCTCGTCTTGGATGATGAGGTCCGGCGGCGGCAGCGGACGCTTGAGGCGTTGGCCCCTGCTTGGTTCCGCCGCACCATAAAAGCCTTGTGCATCGTAGCGCTCCGCGCCGCCGAGCAGCTTTCCGGTTTCCGCCACCCAGGGCAGGGAGGCGAACTTATCGACAGTGGCGATGAGGAAGGCCGGCAGGCGGCGGTAGATCGGCTCATCCACCGCCAGAATGGGCAAGGACCGTTCGCCGCTGAAGTCGCACTCGAAGTTGGCGCAGGCCACCCGCAACTCCTTGGGCGCATCGTCGTTGGGCAGCAGGTGAAAGGAATCCGGCGTGAACTTGGTTGCGCACCAAGGACAATTCTCCAACGGAATGGGCGAGGGCTTGCCGTTGGGGTTCGCCTTGAACTGCCGGGTCTTGGCCCGCGCCGAGTCTGATCTTTGTTCGCCCCGCTTGCCCATAAGGTTGGGCGTGGCCGCCTTGCCCACCCAAAGGCCGATCTCGAAGGGCCATTCGCCGTAGCGTTCGGTGTTGGCTGTGCGCTCCAGTTCCAAGGCGCAGACCAATCCGGCGGCCCGAGCGAGTTGATCCAAGGTCAGCAAGCGTAGGGTGTAGCGCATGATGACGCTGACGCCGGCCCCTTGCCGTCCGTCCAGCTCGGGGTTGCGCAGTCGGCGCAGCACCATCGCCATGGCGGCCAACCCTAGGTACGCCTCCGTCTTGCCGCCGCCGGTGGGGAAGAACAACAGGTCCACGGTTTCCCGATGCGGGTCGGAAGGGTCCGCGATGCCGGGCAGGTTCAGCAGGATGAAGGCGAGTTGGAAGGCCCGCCAGCGGGGTGGTTGCTCGGTGAACTGTTCGGGCAGCCTTTGCCGCAGCGCCCGCGCCACGGCGCGGTTGGCGAGCCGGAAGGCATCCAAGGCGTCGACGTCATTCGTAAGCACATTGATGCCGCGCTCTATCCGCTCCTCGGCGAGGGTGGCCAAGCGCAGCAGTTCCTCTGCGGTTTCGCGCCGCGCTCCGGTGAGCATGGAAACGTCGTTGCGCCGGGACTCGACCCAGGCGCGGTACTCCGCTGCCAAGGGGTGCAGGGCGGCCTGTGCGGCTGGTCCGTCGGCCAGTGCGCCAAGCGCATCCATGCCAAGCTCCGCGCCGGGCACCGGCATGGTTTCCGTCTTCTCAACTTCGGCGCTGGGAACCCAGGCGGTGCGCAGCCGCCGGCAGACGCCATCGACGAGTTCCCAATCCGCCGAAACACCGTGGCCCGTGGCGTATTCCGGTGTGTCCGCGTAGTGCAGGTCCGCGACCCGTTCATCCCAATCCCCCTCCCGCGCCCTGCGCAGATTGGGCCGGGGCACGAATGCTTGATCGCCACGCACGTCAATTTCGGCTTGGAAGGCGAAGGCAAGGTCCGGGTTGTCCGCCTGCGGCTCGCGACGGTTCACCAGAAAAATGGACACCGCCCGCGTTCCGTCGGGAATTCCGGCCAGACCTTCGGTGTTGATGGACCGTTGCTCCACATGCAGGCAAAGACCGTTGGAATCCGGGATGGGCAGATCGGCGGCTTGGGCGATGGATATCTGCAAAGTCCTTGCGTTCGGGTGCCGCTGCCACACCTTAACGGCCTTGCCGTCGCCGCCCTCAATCTCCGATGGCTCATAGTCGCCCCAGCGCACGGTCACGTCCAGGGTTTGCGCCTGCTCCGCAACCAGGAAACTCAACCCCATGGATGACGGGAAGAAGCCCCGTTTGGCGGCCTTCCGCTCCTCCGAAGACTCCTCCGCCAAGCCACCGGATTCGGGCGTTTCGTCAAGGTCTTCGTCGCTATCCGCGTCGGTATAGTGTTCGGGCCGCGCACCGGAAGGAACGAGAAAGCCGGTTAAGTACCAGTTCGACGGGCGAACCCAGCCGGGCAGGCGTTCCTCCGCCAGTTCGTAGCCAGCCCAAGGGCCGATGAGGTCTAGGTTCAGGGCTTCGGCTAGGCGGGCGCGGACTTGCAGGGCGTTGGAAGGCGCGTTTGGTTGGGCCTCCGGGGTGCTCATGCAGGGC
This sequence comes from uncultured Pseudomonadales bacterium, assembly GCA_958296195.1. Taxonomy (GTDB): domain Bacteria; phylum Pseudomonadota; class Gammaproteobacteria; order Pseudomonadales; family Azotimanducaceae; genus Azophilus. The sequence continues at coordinate 91,406 of OY282455.1, forward strand.
TTTCCGAGCCGAAATCCCAGCCTTCCTGGTTCTTCCAGCCGCTGCCCTTTACTTCCCGAAGGCGTTTCACAACTTGGCTTAGGGGCGCATCGTCGAGCAATTCGAACCTACTGATGTCGAAGCGCTTCAATAACCATCGTCCATCTTCATCGCGCTCCCAACGCCCATCGCCCCAAACTCGCAGCGTTCCTTGGTAGAGGTGGCGCGCCAACTGTCGCGCCATGTCTCGGGTGGCATTGCAAATGTGGATGGTGGTGCGGTCTTGGAGGTGCACGGGCACGGTGTCGTCCTTGCCGCCGACGCGAATTAGCATTCCATCGAAAGCGCACTGCTGCCTAAAGGGGCCGAAGGTGCGCGGTTGGTGCTGCTTGCATCCGGGGAAGTGGATGATTTCGTGGCCGCCAGCCTCCCGAAGGCTTCCGCTGGCGTTGTCCTTGGCGAGGCGCAGGTTAATTGCCTTGAGTGGTTCGGCGACATCGGCGGGTGCGCCGTTTTGGCTGACGATGCGCAGACGCTCCCGAACAGCGGGACCAACTTCCAGGTCCACATGCTGAACCAGCACCGCGCTGCCCGCTTCAAGGCCGTCGAAATGCACATGGTCAGCGTGGCCGAAGAGGCGAGCCAAGTCCGCCATGTACTCGACCAGCCGCGCCATCGGCAAACTGCCTAGGTCGTAAGCGTCAATAGCGAACCGATAGGTGTATTGAGGGTCGCTCATGGCTGCGGGTCGGTTGATGGCCCTTTTTGACGGCCGGATAGGGCCTAGTCTATCTAGGAATCGGCGCTATGCGCCAGCTTGAAAACCACCTTGCTATTCAGAGACCCGTGTTAAGAACAAATAAAGTGTCCGCTTTAAGAACACAGGAACTGTCCGGTTTTACTGTCGCCCGGTTTGACAACCGGAGCGCATTGACATGGGCAAGGCGAGCTTGGCTCAGGAGAAGCGGGACATGGTGTTCGAGGAGGTTTACGGGGTTTGGACGGAGCGTCGGCTGACGCAGGAGGATGCGGCGGAGCTTTTGGGGGTTTGCCCCCGGACGTTCCGGCGCTGGGCGGAGCGCTACGAGGGGGACGGGATCGACGGTCTTCGTGACCGGCGGCTGTCGGGGGCGTCGCACCGCGCGGCGCCGGTGGACGAGGTGATGCGGATGGTGGATCGGTACCGGACGCGGCATGAGGGCTGGAGCGTGAGGCACTTTTACTCCTGGTACCGCCGCGACGGCGGTGAGCGCAGCTATGGCTGGGTGAAGGACAAGCTTCAGCAGGCGGGCGCCGTGCCCAGGTCGAAGGGCCGGGGCAGGCACCGCAAGCGTCGGGAGCGGGCGCCTTGGCCGGGGATGCTGCTGCATCAGGACGGCAGCAGCCACGAGTGGGTTGAGGGCCGGCGTTGGGACCTGATCGTGACGATGGACGACGCGACGAGCGAGCACCACTCGATGTTCCTGTGCGAGGAGGAGGGGCTGTGGAGCAGCTTTCGGGGCGTTCGGGAGACGATCGGGGCCAAGGGCCTGTTCTGCTCGCTTTACACGGACCGGGGCTCGCACTACTGGACGACGCCGGAGGCGGGCGGGAAGGTGGACCGGGAGAACCCGACGCAGTTCGGCCGGGCGATGGCCCGTCTGGGGATCGAGATGATCCCGGCCTACTCGCCGGAGGCGCGGGGGCGCTCGGAGCGGGCGTTCGGCACCCACCAAGGCCGGCTGCCGAAGGAGTTGGCGCTGGCCGGGGCGACGGACCTGGAGTCCGCCAACCGCTACCTGGCGGAGGTCTGCATGCCGGCCTTCAACGCGGAGTTCGCGCAGCCGGCGCGGGATTCGGGTTCGGCGTTCGTGCCCTGCCGGGACCCGGCGGCGCTGGACGACGTCCTGTGCGAGGTTCACGAGCGCACCGTGGGCCGGGACAACTGCGTGAGGTTCGAGGGGCTGGCCCTGCAGTTGCCGGCGGACCGGCATCGGCCCCACTACGCGAAGGTCAGGGTGAAGGTCCGCCGCCACGCCGACGGCACGCTGTCGGTCTGGCACGGCCCCCGCCGACTGGCCAAGTACGGTCCCAAGGGCGAGCCGGCGGCGGACGGCGAACTGGCCGCCGCCGCGTAGCGCCATGCCGAACGGTGCGCCCCCGATCCAGCCGCCGCCGGGCTTTGCGCCTCGGACTGCGGTCGCTGCGCTCCCTTCGCCCGAGGCGCAAAGCCCGACTGAAACCCGAACGGCGCCGGCTTCAAGCGCCGGCCGTCCGGATGCAAACTTGCGCTGCGGGAAGCGCCAAAGCCTTGCCCGCGCCCACCGCAGCCAAACCGGACAGTTTATTTGTTCTAAAACCGGACACTTCTATTTGTTGCTAACAGCTATTCAGAGACCCGTTGCCTTGGGCTACCGGATGCCTTACGATTCGCGCCGTTAGACTTTCTTGGTAAGGACTCAGGCATGGAGACGGCGAAGATCACCAGCAAGGGCCAGATTACGATCCCGAAGCAAGTGCGCGTGAGGCTAGCAGTGGGGCCGGGCGATCAACTGGCCTTTGAGTTTGACGAGCGCGGCCTTCTGCGTGTGGCGCCGGTGCGTAGCCCTCTACCGGCATTGCGCGGCTTTCTGGCGCAGGATGCTGCAGGGCGAAAGCTGGACTGCGAGCAGATCGACGACACGATTCGGCAGCGGATGCGAAGAAAGTACGGCTCGTCGTGATCGCGTTGGACACCAACGTATTGCTGCGCCTGTTGTTAAACGATGATCTTCAGCAGGCGCGGCAGGCGCAGGCTATCGTCGATCGCGCTGTTGGCTTGGGGGAGGCCGTTTTGTTGCCAGATGTCGTGCTCTGCGAGGTTGAGTGGGTATTGTCATCCGCCTACAACCTCCCGCGAGCACGCATCGCCCGGGCTCTGCGCCGGCTTCTCGAGGGAACCGAATTCACATTCGTCAACCGCGCCGCCGTGAACGCGGCCTTGGACAGCTATGCGCATGGCAAAGCGGAGTTCTCAGATTACTTGATCGGCGCGACCGCAAAGGCCGCCGGCGCGACAACCACATTCACATTCGATCGTGATCTGCGCCGTGGCGAGGACTTCACCTTGGTGCAAGGCTAATTGCTCCGGCCGCGCCCTAGGCTGCGGTTAGCGCCTACCCCGCCCGCTAAGCGCTGGCTGGGTCCTAAGGCTCACGCCGTTGCTTGGTCGTAGCAAGGACTCAGGTATGGAGACGGCGAAAATCACCAGCAAGGGGCAGATCACAGTCCCGACGCAGGTTCGTGTGAGGCCGGCAGTGGAGCTGGATCGGCCTCTTGGCATCAGTGCCCCGCATTTTTGGCAGCCTTTTCTATCCAGTCACCCATATTCTCGTATCCATTGTCCCTGTTCCAGAAATAGAAAGGGTAGCCTTCCGGTATCCTGCCACACCTATTACTGGTGTCGCCATCTAAATCTTTGATTTTGCTGACATCAATGCCAAGCAAGCCGTTGCCTCGCTCTTCGCTTTGCTCAATTTCATACTGAACGTATTTGCTATCGCAAGTGTGAGATCCCACCAACACAACGGTGACGGAAGTGCCTTTAAGTTGCCCCCTGATCCACTTTTTGATGGTTGCATCGCCGCCCTTCTTTACCTTCTCAAAGTCGGCAGAATCCGAGAAGCCCGCTGCCTCTTTGCCTTGTGTCACCCAGCTATTTCGAACGACCATTGCTCGAGAGACGTCGTGCCCGTATTCGAAGCTGAAAAAAACTCTGCGTGTCATTTTATGTCTCCTTGAATTCTGACAATCATTGCTAGGCCCACTGCGAGGGCTCCTAGCGTAAAGTAGAAAGTCAGTAGTGTAATCGAGAACGTCGCGCATATCCAGCTTCGTTTGCTGTCCGTTCTGTATGCATTGGTTTTCATTGAAAAATCAACGTCTTCATCTTCCTTTAACTGACGTACATGGTCGTACAGCGCTCGGAACAGGCGCTCCTGCCAGAGGAAGTAGCCATCAAGGCCCCAGAATACTACCACGGGGACAGTGACGATGAGCGAGGCGTCTAAGCGCTTTTCACGGGCCAACAGTACCAGAATGGCGGCTACTAGCACCACACTCCAGCCCTTAATCTGGAAGGAGTTGGTTGCTAGGCGGTTGATGGTGCCTTGGATGAGGCCCAAATGCCTGAATTTGGCGTCCATGGTCTAGCTGGGATCCTTGGCAACGCGATGTGTCTTTCTGTGCTCCCAGACCTCTAGTAGGAAGAGGACTAGCGCGTGGGCGGAGTTGACCGCTAATCGGGCGTGGCGAGGTTCGACACGGTAGGAAGACCGTCCTCTGCCATGCGCTGAGCTACTCTTGTTCCTCAAGAAGGTCATGCCGTCAACCACCGACGCTAGACCGCCGAGGATGCGCTTGAGGTTTTCGTCCATTTTCTCCGCAGGGTGAACTTTCAGGTGCGTTTGAACCACTTGCCATAGAGTCTTGGCACCAAGTTTGGTTGGTTTCTGCAAATTCTCGTCCTCAATGTAGACGTTGCAGAAAGCCTCGAAGATGGAACACGCCGCAGTTATGGATGCCGCTGGGTCGGATTCGATGGAATCCAATGCCCGATCGAATTCAATCTTCAGTGACAGAATATCTTTGGAGCGAATGATCGCATTGAGCTCCTTCGTCGCAGGACTAGATGACGCGCCAATTATTCGTCCTTGGTAATAGTGGAGGCCATATTCTGCGAGCTTTTGTTCAATCTCAGAGCTTTTGCAGAGGTAGATTGGTTCATCGGAATTCCGCCACGCTTCCATGGATTCGGCTAAGATCTTCCCAAGGACAGCAAAGGCATCTATATCAGGGTCTTGGTTTGCCCGCTTGAGCCAATATGTGCATTTTTCAACACAGTTTCCTTGGGGAGGGTCGCCAGGAGCCCCAGCTTCGTAGAAAAGTGCATTGAGAAGCGAATGGCTGTCATAGGTATCGCCAAGAATGCGACCGACAACGCTGCAAACCGCCATTGGGATTTCATTGTGAGTTTCGGAAGGCATGGTTTTCTTTCTGGTATCTAATGTCTGCCCGCATTGTATTCCTCTTCCGCGGCCCGTTCCGCGTTCAGTTCCAGCAGGCGGGCGAGGACTTCGTCGCGGATATCGTTGGGCCAGCGGTAGCGGTAGGGTTTTTTCTTGGTGCCCCAGGCTTCCTCGTCGATTTCGTAGTCTAGGTGGAAATCGCAGTCGGTGGGGAGGTCCGGCCAGTCGTAGGCGTTGAGGACAGCGCGGTCCATGGCGGTGTGCAGAGTGCGGAGTTGGGCGATGTCGGGGTCATCCTCGTTGGGGTCGTGGAAGCGGTTGTACGTCTTGGTCAGGCCCTCGTCGTTTCGGACCATGAGGGCGGCGCGGTGGTCGTAGTACGCCTTGCCGGCGGCTTCCAGATCGGGATGGGTCTCCCAGTTATCGGGAAAGGGGAAGGTCTCGAAGCAGTCGGAGGGCGTGTAGCGCAGGTCGTCCTTCATGGACGAGCCGAAGAAGCGTGTCCAGATTTCGTGGGGGCGGGATTGGAGGGCGCAGAAGGCGGCGTAGGAGTCCAAGGAGAGAACGGCTAGCGTATTGGCAAATACCATGCTGGTAGGCAAGATAGCGAAAGCGTGATGGGATGTCGCGCCGCAGTTGATGACCAACACGCGCTCCAGTCCCAAAATAGCAGCATAGAGCTCCTTCGCTAACGAACCATACTGCCACCAATATAGGGCCCGTTTCCGGCCGATGGCATTTTTGGTGAGGTGGGCGCGCTCCAGCTTCACCCTCTCCTCCACAATCCCCAACAACTCCGGCCAATCCGCCGCCACCGGCCCGGGATAATCCTCCGGCACCACCACCTGCCGCCGCAGTTCCCGCTGCCGTTTTACATCGGCCTCCACCCACGATTCCCCCACGTCTCCTCGCCGCAGCGGGTAGTCCCGGAAGTTGATGACGTAGCGATGGTGCGCGTGGGTGGGGCTGGTGTTCACTTCCTCGCCGCCGATGTAGGGAAAGATCGCTTTCCTGTTGCGCGGGTCATCTTCAAGCAGGCGGCGCATCTCCGCAAGAGGGGTGGCGACGCCCTTGCGGTCGTTGTCGTCAAAGGTGAAACCCATGCCGAGCACGATGCTGCCCTGAAAGCTCTTGCCCGCATTCGCCTTCAGCCGCGCCGGGTCGCTGTTGCCGCCGCGGTGGAACAGGAAGGCGGTGATTTTCTCCACGGCTTTCCCGTCAAGGCGCTTTTGGCCGGGGAAGCGACCCTTGGCGATGTGCAGCACGCTCACCACCACGGCGGCCAAGCCGGGCCACTTCACCCGGGTGCGCACATCGTAAATCTCGCCGCCGTGCTCGCAGATGTGGCGCAGGCCGGTGGAGCGGGTGTCCCCCTGGGCGATGGTGTTGGTGGCGATCAAGCCGAAGGTGCCGCCGCGGCGGATCAGTGTGAAGGCGCGGCGGAAAAAGTGCGCCACCAAGTCGGCGTTGCCGTGGCTTTGCGGATGCATGACTTTCAGCCAGTCGGGATAATGGGAAACGTTGGCCGCTGCCACGGTGTTTTTGCCGGCGAAGGGCGGGTTGCCCACCACGGCATCAAAGCCGGGATTGTCCCGGTCGAACACTTCCGGGAACTCGTTTTGCCAATGGAAGGGCGCCAACGGCGGGTCGGCGTTGGCCAGCTCCTCCAGCCAGCTTTGATATTGGTCCACTCGGTCGTGCTGAACATCGTTGGCGAACTGCTTGCGCAAGTCCTCGCGCTGCTTCGGTTTTGCCCCCTCGAAGAACGCGGCCAATGCTAGGTCGCCATATACGCGCACGGAGTCCAGTGCGGTGCGGGCGTCGCTCCACCAAAGGCGCAGCTCGTAGTCGGGGACGTCTTCGCCGGCCTCGCGGATGCGTTGACGCAGGGCGGCGACCCTGCGTAGATGCTCGCGGCTGCGCAGCATCTCGAAGCCGGTTTGCATTTCCCCCTTGCCGTCTGCCCAGTGGAAGGCTTCGATCTGCCCCCGCGTCAAGCCGACCAGCGCATCGCCGTGGCGCAAGGCATGGTCCAGGAAGGTGAGGGGGTGATCCTTGGCCAAGGTGATGAGCCAGAGGGATAGCTTGGAAAGGTCCGCCGCCACCGGGTTGCGGTCCACCCCGTAGAGGCAACGCTGCGCCACCAAACGGCGGGCGAAGATGATCTCGGTTTCGTCGGGAGGAATTTCCGGCACCGCGTCATGGGCATGCCAGGAGGCAACCAAGGCGTCGGCCAGTTGCCGGCAGGTTTCCACCAGAAAGGCACCGGAGCCCATCGCCGGGTCGCACACCTTGATATCGAGAATCTGGTCAGGCTGGGGTGGGCGGTTCTCCTTTGTCAGCCGTTGCAGGATAGGTTCCAAGGCGGACCGGACAATGGGTTCCGTCAGTTCGCGGGACGTGTAGTGCGAGCCGGAGCGCCGCCGCTCCTCGCTCGGCTGCAGCACCATGCCGCCAGTGGGAACCAAGTCTGGAGTGGCCTCCCGGTCGGTAATGGGTTCCAGGGCGGCGTGCAGGGCCTCAAGGGTTTCCACCCCCCGAATGGCTTGCCGGACCCGGTCCGTGGGCTTGCGGTCGGTGTGGTCCTGAAGCCACTTGCCGCGCTTGGCCGGTGCTTCCCGCAGCAGCGCCTCCAAGTCCACCGTGGCCGGTGCTCCGTGCTTCTTGGCGGCTTTGATGGCGATGGCGCGACCCTTGGCGGTTTCCAGCCGGAAGCCCATCATGGTCTGATAGACAGAGCCGATGTGCTCCACGTCCAGGGCACGGTAGGAGATGCGCTCCCCATTCAGGACGATGAGCTTTTCCAGCACCCGGTAAATGGTGCCGTCGGCCACCAAGGGCGCTTCCACTCGTTCGCTCACCTGCCGGGCACCGCCGACTTGTGCGCCGCGGCCCTCCAGAAAGCGGTAACGGTCCGGGTCGAACAGGGCACCGTGGCGGGGCGGCAGGCACATGGCGCCGGAGCGAGCGCCGTCGTGGATCATGCGGAACAGAGCGAGCAGTTGGGCGTAGGCGCCGTAGCGTTGGTCCATGGTGTCCGGGTGCAGGGCGGCATCCTCCCGCAGCCGCTGATGCAAGTTCGCCAAGGAATAGCCGTGCAGGAAAGTCTCTTCTTGGGGCAGCATGTCCCGCTCTTCGGCGTACAGCAGAAAGACTAGGCGCAGCACCACGGTGAGCAGGCCCCGGTACACTTCGTTCGGGTCATCCTCAAGGGGCCGCTTGAGCAGTTCGGCCTTGGAGGCCTCGTGCGCCGCCTGAAAGCCGCGCAGCAGTTCGTAGAGCGCATGGAGCACCTGTTCGGCCAAGCGCTCGCTCACTTCGTTCTGGAACTTGCGGCTGTTTTCCAGCAAGCCGGCGAGGCGTTGCGGGCGCGGTACGCTCAGCAGCCGGGTTTCGCTGAGCAGCAGGCGCAGCGCGGCGCAGATGGGCCGGCCAGCGGTCTGCACCATGTCTTGAACGCGAAAGTCAAGCCAGCCGGAGCTTTCGCCCCGGGGCGCGGAGATCAAGCGCAGGCAGACGCCGTTGAACAGCAGTCCGGCCGGTGTGCCGGTCTGCCGCAGCAGCCGTTCCATGCGCCCGTGGGCGGAGTCTTCCAGGCCGCCCCGGCCTTGGGCGTTGCGGTCAAAGTCCTCGCCAAGGGGACGGATGCTGACCAGCAGTTGCCAAGGGGAGGAAGTTTCGCTTACAGCGTAATCCGCCCTAACCTCCCCAATCGCTTGGGCCGCGATGGCATGGTCTGCGCCGGGGACAGCGCCAGAGCGCACCGCGAAGTTTGGCCGCAAAATCTTGCCGGTGTCCGGCGAAGCAGTTTCCAGCTCTTCCGGCAGCGGCGCTTCCTCCGTGCCGGCGTAGCCCTTAGCGGAAAAGCTCCAGCCGAGCACGGAGTGCGCGAAGGCACCAAAGTCTGGCAGATAGGGTTCCGCCGCATCCCCTGCATTGACGTGCCGTTCCTCCACGCAAGCCTGCAGGCGTCGCTGCCCCTCAGCATCACGCCGGTTGAGTATCGCCCCCGCACTGACCAGCGCCGGCGCGGACAGCACCAGTCCCGTGGGCCGCACAAAACCCAGCCATTCCAAGTGGGCGGTGATGTTGGGGTCGCGGGCGGGCATGGTCGATTTCAGACGAGAACCATTGGCCTATCGAATCGCTCGGTTACGCGGTTTGGTCCTCAACCGTCCGCCGCAACCAAGGAGGGCACGGCAACGGGAACTTGTCCGAGCGCCGCAGGACTGGGGAGCGGGATGTCCCGATGTCCATGCACAAAACCAGCCAAAACCACCGCCAAGGCGTCCTCCGCCATCTTCAAGACCTCGGCCCGGTCGTCCCCGCAAGTGTTGGCTCCCAGCATATCGGGGAAGGAAACAAAGAACCCACCGCCTTCCTCTGGCGTAAGCACACACGGATAAACTTGGCCAGCCGCCTAGTCGAGTCTAGCAGAGAACTGCCGGGGGTGGGCGCCGTTCAATGCCGGCCGATGGCGTTGAAGTCGATCTCGATGGCTGGCTCGGAACCGCCGTTGGTGAGCTTGATGAAGCCGAGTTCCGCTAAGCGCGTCAACTCTCGATGAAAGGTGCGGTCCGTCACGTTGGCGTAGGCGGCCTTGATGTAGGGGGTTTGGCACAAGTCTGCATACTTCAGCTTGGCCGAGGGTTCGTCGGCGAACGGGTCCATCGGCTCTGTTTGCTGTAGGAGGAACTCCAGCAATCCGTTCTCCCGTTGGCTGATCGTGTACCGGCGCTTGCTGACCCGCGTATTGAATGCTCTCTGCAGTGCGTCCCGATACACCAAGCGGTTCAGCTTCGTCTTGATGAAGTTGTTGATGCCCTTCAACTCGGCGGCAAATCCACGGACGCCGAAGGCTACGAATTCACTCAGGTCGAACGGCTGCGAACGCCGGCTTCGTTGCAGCAGCAGCTTGTATTCATCGCCGTTGCGGTAGAAGTAGTTGGACAGGCCGTAAAAGCCAAGAACGTTGTAGGTGCCGTGAAAGAGGATGCTGGCTTCGACCAGCCGAGACACCCTGCCGTTGCCATCGCCGAACGGGTGCAGGGTGACGAGGAAGAAGTGTGCCAGCAACGCCTGCACCACGGGATGCTCGGCCCTTGCCTGTCGGGAGGTGATGAAGGCAATGAAATCGTCCATCAGGAGGGGCAGGCGTTCGTGAGGCGCACCCCGATGTACGCCGCCAAGGGCTTGCGACCCGACCACCACGGAGTGGTTTCTGAGCCGGCCGGGAACATTGTTCACTTCGTCAGACCCTTGGGTCACCATTTGGTGCATGTGCAGAATGTCGGAGAGACGGATGGGACGGCCGCCGGGCACGAACGTTTCCCTAATCCACTGTTGGGCGCGGGCGGCGTTCCTGACTTGCTGCTGGTCCCGCGACTGGTCCGGCGCAGAAGGTGCGCCTTCGTCCAGCATCTCCATCTGCCGGCCCACTTCCTCTTCGGTGAGCGGATTACCCTCAAGAGCGGTGGTGCCATGCACGGCTCTGATCCGATTCAGCCGATCCAGTTGCTCCCGCCAAGGGGGCGGCAGAACCAAGTTCAGCGCCGCCTCCTTGTAGGCTTCGATCTGGATCAGATCGGATTGCAGGGTGCGCAATTGCACCCGGTAGTCGAACTTGAACTGCTCCCACCGCACTTTCCTGACCTATTATTTGGCAGCTTATTTGACAAACTAACCTACTGAAATAAATTTGAAAATCAAGTTTTATTAGTTTTATTTGACGCCTTATTTGACGCACTATTTGGCAGCAAGCCGCCGATGGGTTACGCCTCCCACCGCACTGAATTTCTGCCTCAGTTGGTTTCCGGCCAAAGATACACCAACCCCACCGGCTCCACCCGCTGGGCGCGGACTTCGTAGAACTCCCGGATCCGCTCCGGCTCGCGCTCCAAGTCCTGATCAAACTGATCGAGGCGGCGCTGCCAGTGGCGCATGTCGGATTCTAGTTGGCGGATTTCCTCTTGTTTGAAGCCTAGGGTGAGTTGCCGATTTTCTGCCCTGTGCCGGGCCAGTTCCGCGATCACGCGGTCTCGCTGCCGTTGCAAGGTGACGCGCAGGGCCGTGCTTTCGCGTTGGCCGCGTTCGGCTAAGCGGCGCTTGGCGAGGTCCGCGAATTCTTGAGCGCGACCTTCAAGCTGCGGGCGGAGGACGGCGATGTCCTCTGGAGCAGCGCTTAGTAGCTTGCGCTGGATGATTTCGTTTGGCGCTGGGCCGCCGTTGTCCAGGGATTCGTCCAACAGGGTTAGGGTGCGGGTTTCCGCTTCTCGGGCGTAGGCCCGCAGCGGCCCTTGGCGGCGGCTCGGCTCGGTCCAGCGGGCGGCCACCGGCACCAGTTCCTCGTGCAGCCGCTCCGCGCCTTTGCCGTACAGGGCCAGCCGACCCAGCAGGATGACCCGGGGGATGGCGTCCTTGGTTTGCGCTAGGCAGGCCCGGGACAGGTCGTGGTGAATGAACCCTTGGGCGCGGAATCGGGCCAGCAGCCGTTGCGCCACTCGCTGCTCCAAGTGCAGGTGTACGCTGTCTTCGCTCAAGTGTCCGGCGTCCTCGAAAACGACCGGGCGGATGGGCGCATCCTTTCGCCATTCGGCGAGCTTTTGGTCAATCTTGCGCGGGATGCGCAGGGAATCCAGAGTCGCCGTCCAACTTGGGTCCGTGGCGGCGCGGTGCTCCAGGGGCGGGAAGGTCCATACGGTTCGGCCGGTTTCGTCCCGGCCCTCCGCAAGGGGCTTGGCGTTCAGCAATTCCAAGGAGCAGGAGAGGGCTTCGCGGAAGGGCGCGATCTGAAATCCCACCCAACTTCGGGAGCGGTCCAGAAGGCTTCGGCAGGTCTCGATCTGTTTGGTCAACTCGGCCTTCCGCTCCCTGGCGTCTTCGAGTTCCTCGGTTGCTGCCTGCTTTCGGGCCACATCCAGATTGGCTTTTTCGATTTGGCGCTTCAGGTTGTCCGCTTCACGATGGCGGATGCCGCTCCGCAGTCGCCATTCCACGTCGTCGTCAATGACTTTGGACAGGCTGCCCAGCTCCCTCTTGATGGTCTCCGTCTTGGTCGCCAGCACTTCCAGCACCCGGTCTTCCACCCGTTGCGGCAGCACGAAGTAGTGGCAGTTGACCTCGCCGGCCGGCTGTAGCTTGCGGTCGATGCGGCCGTTGCGCTGTTCGATGCGACCGGGGTTCCAAGGCAGATCAAAGTGGAACAGGTCCGTGCAGTGGGCCTGCAAGTTCAGGCCCTCGCGGGCAGCATCCGTGGCGATCAGGATGCGCAAGGGATCCTTCGCGGGGTCGGCATTGAAGCGGCGCTGGATCTCCCGGCGGCGGGGGCCGCTGGTCAGACCGTCGATGATCTCGATGCGCTCGTCGGCGCGGTCCGTGCCCTCAATGGCCTGCTCCAGCATGTTCTTGAGATAGCGCTTAGTGCCCTCGCGGTTTTCCGTGAAGATCAGCACACGGCGGTTGTTCCAAGCCGGCGCATTGGGGCTGGGCGGCTGTCCAGAGCCCGGCAAGCGGCGCTGGTCATGAAGGCCGCCGCCGTCAAGCCTCGCGCTGTCGGTTGGCGGCTGTCCAAAGGGCGGCAGGTCTGAGCATTGATTTTCGCGCATCCAGTCGATCAGGCGGTGGGTTTTGGCGTCCGGTAGGTGGCGATGGTCTTCGGCGATATTCCGCATTTGCCGAAGAAGCTCCTGCTCCTTGGCCCAAAGCGTGGCCTCCATGTCCGCCGCCTTCTTCTCAGCGGCCAAGGTGAGGGCCTTTATCTGTGCCTCTTCCTCCGCTTCGGCTTCCTCGCCTCGCCAAGCGGCGCGTTCGTCGTCCGCATCCGCCGGCTGCAGAAAAAGTTCGGCATCGGCGTGCGCTTCCGGGACAGGTGTGCCGTGTGCTTCGACCTGATGCATATTGGCCCAATGCCGCTCCACGGTGGCGCTATGTACTTTCAGGCTACGGGCGAACGCCTCAATGGAGGACAGCAAGCGTTGCTGCAAGCCCACCACCAGCAGACCGGCGGCGGCCTTCGCTTTGTTGGATGCTTGGGCGTGCCGCTGTTCGCGGGCGGTGCGGTACTCATCGAGCAGGCGGGAAAGCTGAAGCTCCGGCGCGTCCGGCGGCAAGCCATCAATGGACAGCCGCTTGACGTTGCGATTCGGGAACCCGCCTTGGATCTCGCGGATGTCGTCCTTCAGGCGGCGCACCATCACGTCTTCCAAGTCGCGCTTGCCGCGCACCTTGACGCCCCGGGTGAAGCGGTAGGGGTCCAGCAGTTCCAGCAGGGTGGAGAAGCTGTTGGAGTGGCCGTTGTGGGGCGTCGCCGAGAGGAACAGGCGGTGCTCGAAGCGGGCGCAGAGATCCCGGGCGGCGCGGGTGAACTTGGTCTCGATGCCGTAGCGCCCGCCGGATGATGGTGCCGCGTGGTGCGCTTCGTCCAGAATCAGTAAGCTGCCGGGCAGCATGTCTCCCAGCCATTCGCGCATGGGGTCCGCGTAGGCCGGGTCGATCAACAGGTTGTGGGAGACCAGAAAGCGGCTGTGGGTGCGCCAAGGATTGACGCCGAAGCCGCGCTCCCGGCGCATTCTGGAGACGTAGGCGCGGTCTAGAACCGCGAAGATCAGCCCGAAGCGGTCCTCCAGTTCCCCCTTCCATTGCTCCAGCACGGAGGGTGGCGCGGCGACTACGATGCTCTTGACCTTGCGGCGCAGCAACAGCTCCCGGGCGATCAGCCCCGCTTCGATAGTCTTGCCGAGGCCGGTGTCGTCGGCGATGAACAGGTTGACACGGGGCAGGCGCAGGGCCTTGCGCAGCGGCTCCATCTGATAGGCGTCGATCTTGATGCCGGCCCGAAAGGGCGCTTGGAACAGGTTCGGCTCCGTCGCCGTGGTGCAGTTCCAGCGCAGGGTGTGGAAGAAGGCGGCGAAGTAGCGCGGCGCATCGAACCCCTTGGCGGCAAGGTCCGCCCAGCCCTCCTCCTCCAGGATGCGCCGGTCCAGTTCGCATTCCCAGAAGATACGAAGCTTCTGACCTTGGGCGTCGTCGTCCGCACAAGCCAGCGCCACCTGCGCTGAGCCGCCACCCGTAGGCTGCACCACATCCTCCACCAGCCAGCGCCGGGAGCGCACCTGCACTAACTCCCCAATGCGGGGCGGGCGGACTGGGAGGCGAGTTGTCAAAGTGGCGGCCATATTAGGTTTGGGAGAGACCGCAGTACCTGCGCCAGAAGTGCGGCTTGTAGTCCAAGGCGGAATAGGCGAGGTAGGCGCGCAGTTCGTTCAAGACAAAGGTTTCCGCCAGTTTTACCGGAATTTTGGATATTTATATTGTCGGTGTCATCTATAGGAACGCCAATCTCCATTGCCCATCAGCCCCTCCACATGCAACGCCACGCAGCGGCTTAGGGCGTTCAGGTCGTAGCCGCCTTCCAAGGCGGAGACGATGCGGCCTTCGGCGTAGGTTTCCGCCAGATCGACGATGAACTCCGTTGCCCAGCGGAAGTCTTCGTCGTGCAGCAGCAGGCCGCCCAAGGGGTCTTCGCGGTGGGCGTCGAAGCCGGCGGAGACGAGGATGAGCTGCGGGCGGTGGGCCTTGAGGGCGGGGGTCCAGTCCCGCTCCAAGGCGCGGCGGAAATCAGGGCCTTGGGTGGCGGCCGGCAGGGGCGTGTTGACGATGTTGGGGCGGTCGATGTCGATGTGGCGGTTGGGGTAGAAGGGGTGCTGGAAGCTGGAGCAGACCAAAACTTCCGGGCGGTCCTTGAAGATATCGACGGTGCCGTTGCCGTGGTGGACGTCGAAGTCGAGGATGGCCACCGGCTCCACTTCGCGCAGGGCCCGCTGTGCGCCTAGGGCGACGCTGTTGTAGAAGCAGAAGCCCATGGTGACGTCCGCTTCGGCGTGATGCCCCGGCGGGCGCACGGCGCAGAAGGCGCGTTGGCCGCGCTCGGCCAGAACCTGGCCTACGGCGTCCGCCACCGCGCCGGCCGCCAGCGCCGCGGCCTGGAGGCTGTCGGGGCACATGGGGGTATCCCCATCCACGAAGGCCAGCCCGGATTGCGGTTGCAGGGCGTTCAATGCAGCTAGATGGGAGGAGCCGTGAATCTTAGCGAGGTCGGCAGCGCTGATGGGTGCCGCCGAGCGGCGTTCGCAGGCGTCCGCTAGGCCGCTGGCCTCCAAGCTGGCGTAGATGGCCCGCAGCCGGTCGGGGCGCTCCGGGTGGCGCGGCTGCATCTCATGTAGGAGGCAGTCTTCCGGAGCGTAGAGCAACATTTCAATCAGCGCAGACGAATGCTCGGCGCCGGCTTCACCACAAACAGCAGATCCCCGGCGTTCACCTGCTGGCCGTTGCTCATGTTGATGCGGGTGACTTCGTACTCAAGCTGCGGGTCGTAGAGCACGGCGTCGCCGTTGAAGTCCTTGAGGGTGAGGGGAGTGAAGATCTTCATCGCCTCCAGCTGGCATAGGGTGGTTTCCACAGTCACCTTGTCGCCCACTGAGACGAACTCCGGTTCGGAAGGTGACGGGGTGGTGTAGAAGATGGCTGCCGCTGGGGAGGGCACCTTCAGTTCGTCGCTGCCGTCAATGGCGATGCTGTCCCGGTCGAAGGCGGAGAGGCTGGCGCCGGCGTTCGCCTCCATTTCTTCTATCAGGCTGGCGGCGTCCGTGCGGCGCAGAAACTCAGGCAGGAAGTTGGTGTCGTATTCGCCTTGCCGGAACACCGGGTCGGCCAGCACCCGCAGCAGCAGGGGAATGTTGGTGCAGATGCCGGTGATGCGCACCTGGCTCAAGTAGGACGCCAACTTGTCGATGGCCGCTTCCCGGTTTGGGGCATGGACGATGATCTGCGCCACCATGCTGTCGTAGTAGGGGGAGATGGCCTTGCCGGGGGCGGCGATGGAAATGACCTCCACAGCGTCCTGCTTCGGGAACTCCGCTTCCACAATGGCGCCGGGGTTGGGGCGGAAGGTTAGGTTGCCTTCGCCATCTAACTGCACCCGTTCGGCGTTTACCCGCGCCTCAATGGCGTAGCCCTTGCTCTTGGGCCGCAGCCGGCCGATGGATTCGCCGGAGGCGATGCGCAACTGTTCGCCCACGATATCGACGCCGGACACCCACTCGGTGACCGGGTGCTCCACCTGCAGGCGGGTATTCATCTCCATGAAGTACACAGCTTGGGCGGCCAGGTCAAAGATGAACTCCACGGTGCCGGCGCCGACGTAGCCCACTTCGTCGGCTAGGGCGACGGCGTGGCGCAGCACGTCCTCGCGCAATTCGTCCGGCAGCAGGGTGGAGCCGGACTCCTCAAACACCTTCTGCTTGTCCCGCTGCACGCTGCAATCCCGCAGGCCCAGGGCGCGGGTGTTGCCGCGGGTGTCGCGCAGCAACTGCACTTCGATGTGGCGCAGGGAGGTGACGTACTTCTCCAGATAGACGTCGCCGTTGCCGAAGGCGCTCTGCGCCTCGGCCCGCACCCGATGGAAAAGCTCGAAGAACTCGGCGGCGCTCTCCACCACCTGAATGCCCTTGCCGCCGCCGCCATGCACCGCCTTGATGAGCACCGGATAGCCGATTTCGGCGGCCACCTCGGCGGCCCGTTCGGCGTTGGTGAGGATTCCGTGGCTGCCCGGCACCACCGGCACTCCGAGGCGCAGGGCCGTGTTGATGGCGTTGGATTTGTTGCCCATGGTCTCCATGCTGGCCACCGGCGGACCGATGAAGTTGACGCCCCGGCTGCGGGTCAGTTCGGCGAACTGAGCGCTTTCGGAGAGGAAGCCGATGCCGGGATGCAAGGCATCGACCTGCTCCTGCTCGGCTATGCTGAGCACGCTGCGGGCGTTGAGGTAGCTTTCGTCCGGGGTGTTGCCGCCGATGCAGATCAGCGCATCCCGTTCGTTTAGCTGGTCCACCACGGCGGATTCCATGTCCGGGTCGGACTGCACCAGCACCACCTCCAGGCCGTGGTTTTGGGCCACCCGCACCAGCTTGGCGGCGGTGCAGCCGCGGGCGTGAATCAGCATCCGCTTGACCGGGCGGATCAGGTCGGCGTCCGTATAGCGTCTTGGCGAGGTGGCCACCGCCTGCCCTTGATCCAGGGCGCCGGACATCACCCGGCGGATCACCTCCGCGACGGATTCCTTGGGCACCGGGATGTCCGGGTCGATCTTGCGCAACTCCTCGTCAAGCCCTTCGTGGAAGGGGTGGCGCACCAAGCCCTGCATGGAGTCCTTGTCGGTGGAGAGGTAGTTGGCGAGGATGGAATTCAAGGGCAGGTTGCTTGGCACCACGATCTGCCCGGCGAAGGGCATGCTGGCCCCGGAGAAGTAGTAGGTCTGCGCCAGCGGATGGGTGACGAAGCTGGCTTGGGCGCCGCCGGTGCAGTCCCCGTAGCCGAAGATGATGACGGGCAGGTCGTGGTCGCGCACGAAGCGGGTGATGCGGTCGTTGACGGCGGCCATGGAGAACAGGGCGCCGGCGCCCTCCTTGGTCTGCATGCCGCCGGAGGAAATGAAGCAGACCACCGGCAGGTGCCGCCCCGCGCACAGCACCAGCAGCTTGCAGAACTTCTCGGCGCTGGCCATGTCGAAGGCGCCGGCTTGGAAATCGACATTGGAGAGCACCAGCCCACAGGGAATCTCCCCGTCGCCGTCTCGAAACTTGGCGGTGCCGGTGACCACTCCGCAGGGCGGCAGGTTGCGGTTCAGGGCGCCTTCAATGGAGTGGCGGAAGCCGGGAAAGGCGCAAGGGTCGGAACTGATCAGGTCAGCGAACTGCTCCCGCCAATCCGTGAAGAACGCCCCGATGACGTCTGCATGGCCGAAGCGTTGACCCTTGAACCGGCGCAGCAGGTTCTGCATCAGCAAGTCCCGATAGGCCATGTTGAGGCGGTGCCAGAAGTCCTTGCGCCGCCCGATGTGCTTGGGTGCGATGCGGCCTTGGTAAGTCTTGCCGGTGCGTTCGGACTGAATGTAGGAGGCGAGAAGCTGCTCAAACAAGTAAGTGACCACCACGAACAGGGCATCCGCCAAGTCTGGGAAGTGGGTGCGCTTCCACTCCTCCACGCCGCGGAAGAAGGCGGCGGTCTTGGGCAGGTCGGCCACCCTCAAGTACCAGTCGAACATCTGTTCGCGCAGCTTGTTGGAGATGCCGTCCCCGGTTTCCTTGCCGCGCTCCCCGCCTGCTTGCTCGGCCAACGCCTTGGCGGCAACGCCGAGCGAGGATTCGAGCAGTTGGCCCAAGGTGCCCCGGGACAGCGCCTGGGCGGATTGCGCCTCTTGGGCGATGCCGTCGAGATGGGCGACGATGTAGTCATAAACCCCGTCGAAGAGCAGCAGGTTTTGGCACTCCCGAATGAAGTCCTGGCGCAGATCGTCGTGAATCAGCAGATCCAGCACCGTGAGGCTGGCGTAGTCCACATCGGCGGCGCCGCCAGCCGCAGCCGGGGCGATGAACTGCGGATAGCGCTCCTGCAGCAGCTTGCGGTTGGCCTGGACCTGGGACGTTGTGCGCCGCCGCGCTGCACCTCCATTGAGGAGGTAGTCGAGGTCGCCGCTGGTGATGAGCAGGTTCAGCTCAGCGGTGATCTGGCTGCCGAGATAGGCTTCGGATTTGTTCTGGGTGCCGCCCACGCGCAGCAGCCGCTTGCCCTCATGGGTGAAGTGGTCATGCAGGGCGTCGAGCATCTCCCGGTCACGGCGCAGGGCGCGAATCAGGCCGGCGGGGTTGGTGAGGTCGCCCACGCGCAATATCTGGCGGGTGTCCTCATGGGCGTTAAGCAGTTCCGCCAGCCCTCGCAGGTTGCCGGCGGCCTCCCCTTTCCAGCGGTTGTAGAGATAGGCGCCGACGGCGGTGATTAGGTGGCGCCTTGCCCGTTCGTAGTTGCGCTTCGGCTCGCCGAGGATGATCTGCGCGAATCGGCCCCGCTGTTCGTGGACGACTTCCTTCTTGTCCTTGTAGCCGCGCCAGGCCTTGGACAGCGCTTCGTCATAGACCACCTTGTCCGGATCCTGCAGCCACTTGAGGAAGGTTTGCCGCCGCTCCCGGTCCGCCCGCTCGCTCAGTTCGCCCTTGGGCAGGTCCCGAACCGCCAAGCGTCCGTACTGTTGGGTGCTGGTGGCCTTGATGCGTTGCCGCACCTTCAGGTAGCGCAGGTAGCGGAAGGCGACGCCGAAAACGTTCAGATACTCCGTCGGGTTCTTGGTGATGTTCAGCGAGGCGCTGTTCTGCATCATCTGCAACTGCCGGGAAGGGTTGAGGTAGCGTCGCAGGCTCTGCCGGTAGTGCTGAATGATGTAGGGGTTTTCGGCCACGAACTGCTTGGTGCGCTCCTCCACCGACGATAGGGCGGCGACGATGGCGGCGCCAAGGTTGGGCAGTTTTTCCGGCTCAGTCGGGGAGTAGTCGATCACCCCGTCGATGTTGCCCTGGGTGTAAAGCTCAAAGGGGGACAGGCCCACATACTTGGCGCACTCCTGCCAGGACAGGTTCAGGCGCCGGGCGATGCTGGCCAGGGAGCGCGGCTGAATGGTGCTGAACACCCCGTCCGCCACGGACAGGATCATGTTGCTGGCGGCCAAGGGAATGGCGCCGCCGGAGTAGCCGAGGCCGTAGATGACGCCCACGTTCGGCACGTCGAGGTTGCTCGCCTCGGTGATGAGGCGGGAGATGCTGTGCGCTTGGTTGTTGCGGTTGGCGTCCTCTCGGGCGTCGGCCCCCGGCGTGTCCATGAAGGTGACGATGGGGATGCGGCGCTTGGCCCAGCGCTCCAGGTAGCGGGCCGCTTTAAGGTGATGCTGCGGTCCCCAGACGCCGTTGTCGGCGGAGCGGTCCTGGGCGATGAAGCCGACCTGCCTTGCGTCCCCGGCGAAGTCCATCTCCAGGGTGGCGGCGTAGAAAGGGCCGTCGGATTCTTCGCTCTGCACGGCGCCGAGCGGCCGGATCGCTTCCGGCGCTGGGGTGCGGGTGCTGCTCTCCGCCGGGATCACCACCGCCTCGATGTAGGAGTCGATGTCCAGATTCTTCAGCCGCTTGGTGCGCCGGGCGATCTGCGCCCGCTTGAACAGACCGGGCAGGGCGTCCTCCCGGGCCACGCTGGGGAACAGGGAGAATTCCTGAGCTAGGCTCTCGGCAATCAAGTACAACCGATCGCCTTCGCTGTTTTGTTTTTCCACGCGGATAGGGCGCAAGCAGTAAACTTGTGCGCTACTCTAGCCACTTGCCGAAATCATGGCAAACAGAGTAAAGGCGTTGTTTTGATGGGCTTTTTGTTTTTTGGAGGCGCTTGATGGCCGGTTTGGCCTGCGCAGTGCTGACCGTTTCCGACACCCGCACGGAGCGGGACGACACCTCTGGGGACCTGCTCGTTGAGCTGCTCGGGGCGGCGGGACACCGGCTGGTGCATCGGGCCATCGCCAAGGACGACATCTACGCCATTCGCGCCACTGTATCCCATTGGATCGCCGCGCCGGAGGTGCAGGTCATCCTCACCACCGGCGGCACCGGCTTCACCGGCCGGGACAGCACCCCGGAGGCATTGGTTCCGCTGTTCGACAAGACCATCGACGGCTTTGGGGAGTTGTTCCGGCAGATCTCCTACGCGGAGATCGGCTCCTCAACAATTCAGTCCCGGGCCGTTGGCGGGCTGGCCAACGCCACCCTGATCTTCGCCCTGCCCGGCTCCGGCAACGCCGTGTACACGGGCTGGGAGAAGATCATCAGGAACCAGTTGGACATCAACAACCGCCCCTGCAATTTCGCGGAGTTGTTTGCGCGTTTTCGGGAACCTTCCCCCTAGGCGTCCGAGCCCTGCTCCCGCGCCCGTCGCCGGGACAAAATCCCGCATGTCCTGAGCGAGATCAAGCCCTTGACGTTTTATGGCTCCCTGCGCCAAGATTCCGCCCAACTGGGGAACTGGGACCGCGTATGGCCACGCTGAACTTAGCCGAAGACATCGTGCTGCTGCTGCTCGACGATGAAACCGGCAAGATGGAGGACGTCCACGCCAACGTCATGGAAATGCTGATGGCGGGTGCCGTGCTGATGGACTTGGGCCTCAAGGCCAAAATCGACTGGGACCTCGAGCAGGTGTTTGCGATAGACAAGACCCCAGTTGGCGACCCCATGCTGGACGACGCCCTTAAGCAGATCGGCGCGGAGCCAAAGCCCCTGTCGCCCAAGGTCTGGATCCAGCGCATCGCCGAACGCGGCATGGATGTGCGCGCCGCCGCCATAGACAGCTTGGTGCAGCGGCGCATCATCAAGGTGGAGAACACCAAGTTCCTCTGGGTCTTCGGCACTCGCCGCTACCCGGTCATCGACAACCGGGAGGAGCGCGAAGTGAAGCTGCGGCTGATGGACGTGCTGCTCAGCGACACCATTCCCGACCCCCACGACGTAGCCCTCATCTGCCTAGCGGACGCCGCTTCGGTGTTCGAGATCATCTTGAGCGAACGGGAGCTGCGGCAAGCCGGCAAGCGCATTGAGCAGGTGCGCAAGCTCGATCTCGTGGGCCAAGCCATGTCCAATCAGATCCGCAAGTTCGTTTACGACATCACCATGGCCATCGCCCACGCCCAACAGCCGCTGTACTGAGCAAGGGCAGATGATGTTGAGCTCCTTCGCCGAGCCGCAGTTCTGCTTGATGGATTTCCGCACCGTCCCACGCTATCCTGCCGGTCAGTCAACGCCAAGGGGCAAGCCATGACCATCGACACCCTCGCCGCCGCCAAGGCCCTCGAAAGGGCGGGCATGGAGAACGGCCATGCGGAGGCGGTTGCCGTCGTCGTTCGGGATGCGACGGCGGACCTCGCCACGAAAGCCGATCTGAACGCCTTGGAGGGCCGGCTGTATGAAAGGCTCGCGGCCCATGAGTCCAAGCTGGACGAACGGCTCGCGGCCCATGAGTCCAAGCTGGACGAACGGCTCGCGGCCCATGCATCCATGCAGGACGGGCGGCTCGCGGCCCATGAGTCCAAGCTGGACGAACGGCTCGCGGCCCATGCATCCATGCAGGACGAACGGCTCGCGGCCCATGCATCCATGCAGGACGGACGGCTCGCGGCCCATGCATCCACGCAGGACGAACGGCTCGCGGCCCATGCATCCACGCAGGACGAACGGCTTGCCGCCCTTGAGGGTCGCGTTGAGGCGAAACTGGCGAACGCGGTCAACCGGATGCTGCTCGGCAACCTCGCCATCGCCGGGTTGCTGTTCGCCGCACTCAAGCTGTTCAACTGAGGCGCACTTGCCCAAACTAAGCTTGAGACTGCGCCAACCCTAGTCGCCAAGCGGAATGGTTGGGCTGGATGGATATCGTAGCTACGCCGCGTTCGGGCTCGCATGGCGCTCGTGCGTGGCGCTGCCGTTCAGGTCCAGAGGCGGCGGACAGCCGGATGTCGTCATCCGCTATGGCGAGGTTCCCTCCTCCTTGCCGCCGGCCGTGGGCCATGCGCCGTGGCAGGCGGCGCCGGGCGCTTTTCTGCTGCGCTTTGAGGGTGTGGCGCACTTTTATGTTGGCAATGGGCGCGAGATCCTGATCGCAGCGGACGGCGGCGACGAGCGCGCCATCAGCGCCTGCCTGATTGGCCCGGTGCTCGCGGCCCTGCTGCAGCAGCGGGAGGTGGCGACCTTGCATGGGGGGGCTGTGGAGGTTCGTGGCGGCGACGGCGCCGCGGTCTTTCTCGGCGCCACCGCAAGCGGCAAGTCCTCGTTGCTCGCAGCGCTGGTTGACCGAGGCTATGCGCTGCTGGCGGACGACCTGACGGGCGCCGTCTTGACGGAGGGCCAGCCGGTCATCCTGCCGGCCTTTCCGGCGTTGCGGCTTTGGGCGGACGCATTGGATCTGCTCGGCTGGCGGGCGCGGCCGGTTGTTCGAGTGCGCGACCAATTGGACAAGTACGAAGTGCGAGTGCAGCGATTCCGCACGACGCCAACTCGGCTGTGCGTTTGCTATGTATTGGGGGACAGTCGCTCCGAAAATGTGTCGGTGGCGGCCGTGCCTTCCGCAGAGGCGTTCCAATGGGTAAACCGGCATAGCTACCGACGGTCCTTCTCGCACGGCATGAAGCAAGGGGTGGGGCGCTTCCTCACCCTGTCGCGCATAGCCAAGCAGGTGCCGACATTCCGGGTGAAGCGGGCCTTGCATCCTTTCCGAGTCGGTCCGTTGGCGGACGCGGTGGAGCGCCACATGGAGACTTTGTTTGCGCAAGACCAGTGCCCCACTCAGGCGGATGCACACCCATGTCCATCGTTTGGCTAGCCTCCTACCCGAAGTCCGGCAACACTTGGTTTCGGGCGCTGCTGACAAACTATTTGCAGGGCGGCCCATCCGCCTCCATCAACGCCTTGGTTGGTGCCTGGAAGGCCAACGACCGAGAGCTGTTTAATGAGTTGGTGGGCTTGGACTCCTCCGAACTGACGGCGGACGAGCTTTTGCGCCACCGGCTGGCATTCCATGCACTGCTCGCGGAGGCTTTGCCATCGCCGACGTTCATGAAGGTTCATGAGGCGTTCCTGCCAGTGCCGGCGCCGCGAAGCGCCGCCGCCTCGCCCGACCGCTGGCTCTTCTCCGGAGTCGAGGCGGTGACGGTCTATCTAGTGCGCAACCCATTGGATGTTGCGGTTTCCTACGCGCACCACCGCAACCGCTCCATCGACGATGCCATTGAGCAGATGAACAACCCCCACGCGGTGGAGAGCGGGCAGCGTGGCGGTCTCGGCTGTCTTATTCCGCAGCCGCTAACCACTTGGAGCGGCCACGTCTCCAGTTGGCTGGGCCAAAATGAACTGCCGGTGCATGTTGTCAAATACGAAGATTTGGTCGCAGCACCAACCGCGGCTTTCGACGCGGCCTTGCGCTTCATCGAACGGCACTATCCGGAGTTCCCGGCTGACGCCGCGGCGAAGGGAAGGATGCCGCAAAACGCCAAACAGCGCACCGCAGCCCTTGCAACCGCCGTTGACCATGCGGCTTTTCATCGTCTTCAAACGCAGGAGGCAAGGGAGGGATTTTATGAGAAGCAACCTACGGCGCTGTCCTTCTTTCGCGCTGGGGTTGTCGGCGATTGGCGCGAGGCGCTGACGGCCACGCAGGTGCATTCGCTAGTGGAGGCGCATGGGGCGGTGATGGCGCAGCTGGGCTACCTAGCCGAAGCCCAAGCCTTCCTAGCCGACGCCGGCGCCAACGAATGACAATCCTATGGCGGCGGACCCGCTTGCTGCGGATGCCCCGGCCCAGCCGACTCCGTCGCGGTGGCGCCGGCGGGCGGTCAATCCTGTGGCGCCGGCTATGGGCGTTGCCGAGCAGGGCCGATTCGATGTGCACAAGTTGTTCCCGCCGCCGCATTGCCGCAGAATACCGTCCGCGGTCACGGTGCCGCACATTGACAGCGCCCGTAGCTCAGTTGGATAGAGCGTTGGCCTCCGAAGCCAAAGGTCATAGGTTCGAATCCTATCGGGCGCGCCAAGTTTTCCCTCCGCCTTGCAGCGGCGGTTTCCGCCGCCGACAACCTTGGTAACATGGCGGCCCGGTCCAAGGAGAACTCCAGCAATGGTTGACTTCCATGATCCCCGCGCTCTGACTGCCGTTGAGTCGGAGCCCTACAACCTCAGCATCGACCTCAAGCGCATGAACGACCCCTGCGTCGCCTTCCTAGCCAACGGCTTTCCCGATTCGGAGCGCTTCCTAGCGAAGATTGCCGAGGCCATGCAGCGCATTCTGCCGCAGCTCGGCATCCGCACTTTCAACAAGAGGGACGCCTCGTCTCCGGCGCCGGCCGCCATGATCGAGGAAATACGCGACGGTTGCCACGCCGCCATCGCCGCCTACGGACACTGAGGCAGTTGCACCACCGGCACCGTGCGTGACGGCATTGCAATCGCCCGAACGGGCATTCCCGCGGTCGCCTTGGTGACCGAAAAGTTCTGGCCGCAAGGGGACTTCGTGGCCAATTCCCTAGGCATGCCGGACCTCCCGAGGCTGCGCCTGCCCCATCCCGTGGCCGGCACCGGCGAGGCGAACATGGAGCGGGTGGCGGAGGCGCTGGCGCCGGCCGTCGTCGGCTCTCTGGCGACAGCCGCGGCGCAATAGGACCGTGCCCCCTAACGAGGCCAACCAAGGGTGCAGCGGTGATTTCGACCGCCCCGCTCGGTTGCTCCGAATCCGGGAAACCGCATGAGCACCCTGCTGTCGGCTGCGGACGAGGCGGAGGCGCTGGAGATGCTGCACCGCCTGCGCTGCACGGACGGCCTGCCGGCCATCATCCCCACCGAGAAGCGGGTGGCGGCCATGATCTTGGCGAGCGGTTTGGTGCGGGAGCTTTCCCTCGGCGAAATGGGTCCGGCCAAGGGCGTCGCCACCGTGGAGAAGGTGGCGGTGGCGGCGGTCATGGCCGGCTGCCGACCGGAGCACATGCCGGTGGTCGTCGCCGCGGTGCGCGCCGTGCTCGATCCCCGCTTCGACCTCACCGAAATGCAGGCCACCACGCACTGCACTGCGCCGCTCATCCTGGTCAACGGCCCAGTGCGCCATGACCAGGGCCCCATCGCCTCCGGCTTTGGCGCATTGGGGCCGGGCCACCGCGCCAACGCCAGCATCGGCCGCGCTCTGCGGCTGGCCATGATGAACATCGGCGGCGGACGCCCTGGCGAAGCGGACATGGCGCTCCTCGGGCATCCCGGCAAGTTCACCTACTGCTTGGCGGAGGACGAGGAGGCCAGCCCCTTCCCGCCCCTGCATGTTGACCTAGGCTTCGCTCCGGGAGACAGCGTGGTCACCGTCATTGGTGCCGAAGCGCCGCATTCGGTGCTGTTCAGCGGCGCCGGCGACGACCCTGAACGCCATCTTCGCCTACTCGAAGTTCTAGCCGCCGCCCTCGCCAACATCGCCACCAACAACGCCATCCTAGCCGGCGGCGCCGCCGTGGTGGTCCTAAACCCGGAACACGCCGAACTGCTGGCCGCCGCCGGCTTGGGCCGCCAAGACATCGCCAAACGTCTGCGCGAACTTTGCATCCAGCCGCTGGCGGACCTGCGCCGCTATGCGCCGGCCTTCGCCCCGCGGCAAGACAGCGCCGGCGGCAAAGCGGCCAGACATTGCTTCGCCGCCCCGGAAGACATCATCATTGTCACCGCCGGCGGCAATGGCCTGTATTCCATGGTCATGCCCTCCTGGTGCGCTGGGCCGCACCGCAACCGGGCGGTGAGCACACCGGTGGAAACCGGCCAGTTTTGTGAGATTCCCTAGCGAAACGGCCGTTCGGTTGGAGCGGCGGCGACAGTCATGGCCTTGGCCTGCACGACCGAGGAGGCAGTCAGCCTGATGGGGATTCATTTGTTAACCTAGGCAACCGAGTGTGCAGGACAACCGAGACGCCACGCCGATGAACAGCAGCACCTACGCAAACCTTCGGGAGAAAGCCCGGAGCATCAAGGCGGCGCAGCACGTCAGCCGCCGCCGCCAGCGTTGGCCCATAGATCTGCAGGCCGATCCGTACGAAATTCCTCTGGACGAAATCAATGTCGCCAACCCGGAGCTGTTCAAGCACGACGTCTTCGCTCCGTACTTCGCCCGCCTGCGAGCGGAGGACCCCGTGCATTACTGCAAGGACAGCCAATACGGGCCCTATTGGTCCATCACCCGCTATCGGGACATTGTGGAGGTGGAAAAAGCCCACGGCATCTTTTCGTCCGCCTACGAGCTTGGCGGCGTCCTCATTCAAGGCTCCACCCAGTCCGTGTCGGAAACGCCGATGTTCATTCAAATGGACCCGCCGGAGCACGACGTGCAGCGCAAGGCGGTGGCGCCCCGCTTCACCCAACGGAGCCTCCTGGAACTGGAGGGCCTGATCCGCGAGCGGGCCGGGCGCATACTGGACAGCCTGCCCCGTGGCGAAACCTTTGATTGGGTGAAGCTCGTCTCCGTCGAACTCACCGGCCAGATGCTCGCCAGCCTGTTCGGCTTGCCGGTGCAGGAGCGGCACCGGCTCATTCGCTGGTCCAACATCTTCAGCAACGCGGACAACCCGGAACTGGTGGCCTCCTCCGGGGACTATTACGAAGCCCTGGCCGCCTGCGGAGACTACTTCCAAGAAGTCTGGGCGGACCGTTCGGAGCGGCCTCCCACCGGGGACCTGGTCTCCATGCTCGCTTGGGGCGCACAGACCCGCAACATGGGGCCGAAGGAACTGCTGGGCAACGTGGTGCTGCTGCTGGTCGGCGGCAACGACACCACCCGCAACTCCATCAGCGGCGGCCTGCTTGCCCTAAACGAAAACCCCGCCGAATACGAGAAGCTGCGCCGCGACCCCGGCTTGGTCGCAAGCCTGGTGCCGGAGATCATTCGCTGGCAGACCCCGCTGACCCACATGCGCCGCTGCGCGGTGCGGGACGTGGTTTTCAAGGGCAAGACCATTCGCAAGGGCGACGCGGTGGTGCTCTGGTACATCTCCGGCAATCGGGACAGTTCGGCGATAGAGCGGGCGGACGAGTTCGTCATCGACCGGCCTCGGCCCCGGCAACACCTTTCCTTCGGCTTCGGCATCCACCGCTGCCTAGGCAACCGCTTGGCGGAGCTGCAACTTAGGGTGCTCTGGGAGGAGATTCTGCGCCGTCGCCTGAACATCGAGGTGGTCGGTGCGCCGGAGCGGGCCAATTCGGCGCTGTTTCGGGCCATCAACCGGCTGCCGACGCAGATCCATTGACCGATTCCTGGCGGCTGCTTTCCTTGTGTACGGCTTCAGCCTGATGAGTGGGCCAACTAGGGCGGGATGATCCGACGCACCCGGAGAGGAGAATTAGGCGGTTTTTCGGAGACAAAGTTCATGAAATCAAAGATATGCGATCTGCTCGGCATCGAGTTCCCTCTGTTCGCCTTCAGCCACTGCCGCGACGTAGTGGCCGAGGTCAGCAAGGCCGGCGGCTTCGGCGTGCTCGGCGGGGCCGGCCACACTCCGGAGAGCCTGGACATCGAACTGAACTGGATCGACAGCCACGTCAACGGGGCGCCCTACGGCGTTGACATCATCGTGCCCACCAGCATGGACGCCAAGGAGGGCGGCCTGACGCCGGAAGAGGTGGAGGCGCGCATCCCGCCGGAGCACAAGGCTTATGTGGAGCGCATCTTGGCGGAGAACGGCGTTGACGCCGGCGGCCTCTGGAATCGAAGCGTCGCACGGGACTTCGGCGACAACATGCGCGAAAAAGGTGCCGCCGAGGTTCTGGACGCAGCCTTCTCCCATCCCATCAAGTTGATCGTCAACGCCTTGGGCGTGCCGCCGCCGGCCATGATGGAGCGGGCGCGGGCGGCCGGCGTTCCGGTCGGCGCATTAGTGGGCGCCCGGGAGCACGCCATCAAGCACGCCGAGGCCGGCGTGGATGTGCTGGTGGTGGCCGGCACCGAGGCCGGCGGCCACTGCGGGGAAGTCTCCACTCTAGTGCTGGTGCCGGAGGTGGTGGAGGCCGTTAAATCATATGGCGACCTGCCGGTGCTGGCCGCCGGCGGCATCGTCACTGGGCGGCAGATGGCGGCCTGCATGGCCATGGGCGCCGCCGGCGCCTGGACCGGCTCCGTCTGGCTGACCACGGCGGAGGCCGAAACCACGCCGTCGGTGAAGGAGAAGATGCTGACCGCCAATTCTCGGCAGACGGTGCGCTCCCGCAGCCGCACCGGCAAATACACTCGTCAGCTTCGCTCTCCGTGGACCGACGCTTGGCAAACCGAGGATGCGCCGGACCCCTTGCCGATGCCCTTGCAGAGCTTGGTCAGCGAACCGGCGCTGCGCAAGATCGACAAGCTCGCCGAAGGCGGCGACCCGGCGGCCAAGCGGTTGGCCACCTATTGGGTTGGGCAGGGCGTGGGCCTGATGAACGCCTCCACATCCGTGCGCACGGTGGTGTTCGACTTCATGGAGGACTTCGCTGAGGCGGCGGAAAGGCTGAGCGGCTTGCTTGAAGGCTGAGTTTGCGGGCGGGTGCCTCGCCGCACGCTCGCGCAAATCGCCCCGTTCGCCGCGCACGAACTAACGGATGACGCCGTAAACCCGTTGCGGGCTAATGCGGAAAATGACCCGCTGGTCTTCATCCAGCCAGCCTTGCAGATCCTCCGGTTCGTCGTAGCCGGTACCCTCGATGTTGCGGAAGATCAGCTTCGTGGAGGGCACCAAACCCCTGTGCTCCACCTTGCACTGGCCTTCTATGGCGACGAAATTGAACGGTTCCTGATTGCTCAAAACGCACAGATTGACCCGGCCGTCCCGCTCCGCCGAGACGCACTTGAAGGTGGGCTTTCTGGTGCTGACAACCAGTTCGTCGCCATCCACGGCGTAGGCGACCACGGAACTGACGGGGCTACCCGCCGCCCGCAGCGTGGTCAGTACCGCCCAGCGATGGCTGTGGACAAAGTCGTGCCACTCAGGATTACTTGAGATCATGAATTTGTTTCCTCAACGAATGAACGCACCAGCGTTCCATTTGCGAATTTCCCGCCGACTTCCCGAGCCCGATGGACGCTCGACCTGCACTCTCCGCCGCTGCATCCTAGGCGGCCAACGCCGCCGACTCACGGATTTGTACACAAGGTCAGCCAATGGGCGAAGCCCGGATCGCGGCCGGTGGCAATCCGCTCGAATCGGTCGGCCAAGCGGCGCGTAATTGGGCCAGGGGTACCCTCGCCGATCCGTGTTTCGTCAATCTGGCGCACCGGAAAGACGGCCTTGGAAGTCGAAGTGAGGAAGACTTCATCGGCGGCGAGCAGGTCCGCAACGCGCAAGCTCCGCTTTGCGCAGGGAATGCCCGAGGCGTCGCCCAGTTCCATGATGCTCGCACGGGTGATGCCGAGCAGCACGTTCTCATCCCCAGGCGTCGCCAAGGCGCCGTCAATGACGGCAAAGAGGTTGGAGGTGGTGGACTCCGCCACGGTGCCGGACTCGTTGAGCAGCAGGATTTCATCGAACCCTTCCCGTCGCGCCCGCCACTTGGCGAAGGCCGGGCCGCTGTAGTTGGCGGCCACCTTGGCCTGGGGGGGCACGATGTCCTTGCGCCGATTGCGGACTTGGCGCTCGACTCTGAGCTTCAGCGTCTTTGGAGTGTACGCTTGGCCGGGATTGCGGGCGATGATGTCCGCTTGGCTGTCGTAGGCGGCAATGAATACCGACACCCGGGCGTCTTGGGGAACCAACTCCACCTCAATGGAGGGGATCAGGGCGCTGATCTTCAGCGCGGTGGCGCCGGGATTGCGCCGCACCGTCTCGACGCAGGCGCGGTTCAAATCGTCCTTGCCGCAGGCGATGGGAATGCCCATGATGCGGCAGGTCTCCAGCAGCCTAGCGGTGTGCTCCGGCAGCCGCATGATGGCCGGCCCCTTGGGGGTGGCGTGGACGCTCATGAAGTCGAAGGCGAGGGTGCCCCTTTGCAGGCTTTGCGCGAGCACATGCACGGTGGCGTCCGGCCAAGGAATGAACGCCCCGTCACGCCAGATCAAGCGGTCCTGTGTTTCCATCAGCTCCCAACCAAGCGCTGCCTGGCTCGCATATTGCACCAAGGGCCGCGATGATCGCACCGGATTTTAGCCGCCAGCTTGTGCTCGATACCGAAAATATAGTGGAGGTTGTGGTTGAAGGAGCACCCATGCGCCGCGGGCAGGCGTGTGGAAGGCGGCCTGTCGGCTGCAGCGTGGCGCAAAGAGAGCGGCGCAACTGCCGCGCTAGTGCTCCGCCAGCAGGGAGCCGAAGCCGTTGATGCGGTCGGGAATGCCGTTGTTGCGCAGGGCGTGCCAGAAGGTGATGGCATTGATGGCCAGCACCGGCTTGCCCAGCTCCCGCTCCAACTGGGCGGCCAGCTCCAGAAAGTACAGGTTGGTGCCGGTCTGCAGGATGAGATCGACGTCGTCGCCATCCACTTCGCGCACTAGCTGGCGCGTTTTGCCGAACGGCTCCCAAGCTATCTCCACCGGCCCCGGTGAGCAATGTCCGTTGATGCGCACCACCTCGTAGCCGATGTCGCCCATGAACTTCGCCACCATCCGGTCACCCACCGGCATGTAGGGAGTGACGACGCCGATGCGCCGGGCGCCCGGATAGCAGGCGAGGGCATCCTGCACCGCCTGGGCGCCAAAGGTGATGCCGCAGCCGGCCGCTTCCTGGGCGATGTCGTTGTACTTCTTGAATTCCCGGTCGGAGCGTTCCTTGCCGTCCCAGAAGGTCTCGGCGGAGTAGCCGAAAATCACATGGTCCGGCTTGCAGGTCAGGGCGTCCCGCAGGCCCTGTTCGGTGGCCTCGCCGATGGCGTGGACCATATTCACGAAGTCCTCCTCGCTCTCCACCTTGAAGGGCGGGATCAGGGTGCCGCGGGTGGCTAGGGCGACGCCCTGGGGCTTCATCCTGTGATACTCCGTCTCCACCACCGTGTTGGTGCTGGGCACCAGCACGGCGAACTTTTTGCGGTAGCCGTAGTAGTCCCTTCCGAATGCATAGGCGTCGCTCATGCCGGTTCCTCCATGCTCAATTTCCTTTGGGAATGCTTACTCGGCGGTTGGCGGCCGTTCTAACTTCTCCGATGCAATTGGCTATCGCTTTGCGGTGCGCATTAAATGAACTGCGGCCCTAGAATCTCCTCCCCCGGTGCCCAGCGCAGCACCCCGTGGGTGGTGTACCTGCGCTTTTGGGAATGGAAGTAGTTCCAGTTCACCACTAGGGTGTAGTCCCGGTCGATCAGGGTGTCCCGGGTCTCCAGACGCATGGCTTGGCCGTAGCGGTGCAGGGTGCTGTGTAGATAGCGCCCGTAGGCGATGCCGTTGCCGAACAGGTCCGGCCCGTGGTACTGGTGGTGGTTGTGGTCCCGGGTGCGCTCGTAGGCGTAGGCACCTTCCACTACGCCGCTGGTCTCGATGCGCATCTCGGCACGGGTCAGGTTGATGGGCTTGTAATGGATGCAGACTTGGTTGGTGCCGACCGGCTGTTGGCGCTCGTCGTACACCTCCAGCTCGCCCCGCCACTGGCCCTCGCGCTTTGGCGGCAGCACGAAGGGGCGCTTGCCCTCCGCCTTCTCCCGCGCCAGCCAGTCCGCCACCCTTTGCTTGGTGGCCGGCTCCTCGTCCTGGGTGACGATGTAGAGGCCGTTGAAGACCCCGATCAGGGTGGGGCCTTCGTGTAGCAGGGAGGAATAGACCTGCATCTCCAACTCCGGCACCACATGGTTGACCGTATGCAGTTGGGTGTTCCACGCCGGGGAGAAGTACTCGGAGTTGACTAAGGTGCCGTAGGGGCTGCCGGAGCCGAAGAAGTCCGGCCCGGTGTATATGCGGTCTTGGTCGGAGTCGATCACGCCGAAGTCGAAGCGCCCGATCTCGAAGCGGTGGCGCAGCGGGCCGACGGCGTTGAAGTCGGTCTCCATCCAGTAGCGGGTTTTGCCGTCACGGTGCTCGCTGGCCCGGGACACGTTGTTGAAGCCCACCCAAGTGCCGTCCGCCTCGAACACCGAGGGGGCGCCGTGC
The DNA here is from genome assembly GCA_958296195.1 of uncultured Pseudomonadales bacterium. Classification (GTDB taxonomy): domain Bacteria; phylum Pseudomonadota; class Gammaproteobacteria; order Pseudomonadales; family Azotimanducaceae; genus Azophilus. The sequence continues at coordinate 123,832 of OY282455.1, forward strand.
CATTGGCCGGTAATCAGCTTTTGCCAGTTGCTGGGTTGGTCTTTGGACATATCGCACCACCATTCAATCGGGAAAAATCACTTGTGTTCAGCCACCGCCGTTAAGGGATGATCCGGGCTGCACAGCCGTTGCAGCGCCGCCGCCGCGTGTGCATCGCCGCGGCAGGCGTGGCGGCAGAAGTGGACGATGGCCTTGCCCAAGTGCTTGCGCACCCTCCTGCCGCTGCCCTCTGCCTTGCCGTCCAGATAGGGGCGCCCGGTGGACTTGTCCTGGGGCCAGACAAAGGAGAAATGGTTGGCGCCTTCCACGATTAGCAGGTGGCGCCCGCCGCCGTCTCCCGGCACTCCCTCCCGGAAGCTGCGCTCTATGGGGCTGGTGGCGCTTTCGTGTTCGCCATCCCGGTAACGGTGGCTGCTGGCGGCGATGACGCCGTCCCGGCTACCGCCCAGCATCAACAGGGGCAAATTGTCGGCGATGGGCATGAAGCTACCCTCCTCCCAGCCCAGTTGCAGGTTGCCGGCGGTGTGGGCCGCGTAGGCGAAGGCGCCGCACAGGTTGGGAAACCACTCCTTGTTGGCGTTCAGCAGAGCCATGGAGCCGCCGGCCGAATGCCCGCCCAAGACGATGTGATCCAGATCGAGATGCCCCGCCAACAGTCCGTCACTCTGGACGCGCTGCAACTCCTCCATGATGGCCGGCAGCGCTGGGCAGGAGGGGTCTTGGCCGTAGCCTTGGCGGGTCAGCCGGTCGATCTGCACACCGGGGCTGACGCTTATGCGGTCGGCAATCTCCACGGTCACCCAGCTGTAGGTCAGCGCGGCGAAGCCGGCCTTCGCCAGCCGCCGAGCGACCCAGCCGTAGGATTCATGGGAGATGTTGACGCCCGGCATGATGACGACCACGGGCAAGGGGGAGCGGCTCGGGTCCGGGGGAACGAAGCCGGTGTCCCGCTCCTCAAAGCTGTCCCCGTAGCGGCACGGGTAGTAGATCTTCAACGTCAGATTGTCGTAGGGGGCCTCCCGGCCGGCCACCTTGGCGGCGCGGTAAACGGCCCTGACCTTGACGGAGCTCACAACCGCCTAGCCCAGCCCGTGCGTACTGGCCAAACCCCACCTCCTCCGGCAACAGGACATGCGGGCTACGCCGGCCGGGGCAGAACCCGGTCCCCGCCCCACAGGGCCTTGACCAGCTTGGCGGTCAGGTCCGGCCCGTACATGCGCTGCACCAGGGCGTTCATGGGGTCCAGTTCGGCGACGCTGCGGCGTATCAATTGGTCCCTTTCCGCTTGGGCGGTGCGCCGCTCCCCGGCCAGGATGGCGGACTTATCGACGTTCGCCAGCCATTGGTCCACCAGCTTTTCGGAAGTGTCCCGGATGGTCTGCATGTTGGCGGCGTTGTCCTCGGCGGTGAAGCACAGGCTCGCCTGGGTCTGCGCCACGCGCATGTACAGGTTTTGGCTGATGAAGGGCGTCAGCCCCAGGTCCTTGTGCAGCCGCAGGTGCTCCTCGTTCAGCTCCCCGTAGTATTTGTCCGCGTACTCTGGATGGGTGGTCAACTCCACCCGCGGCAGAAAGTCCATGTACCAAAAGATGTCCGGCGCGGTGCCGAAGGCGAGGCCGAGGTTGGGCGCGTCATACTTGGCGGCGAGGCTGACGGTCAGGTGCATGTTGCTGAAGCTGGCCTTGGGGTTGCCCACCCAGGAGAACACCAGCCAGTCGATGTCCGGGCCGGTGAAGGTGCTTAAGTGGCCCCCGGCGCCGCTGCCGTCGATGGCTTCGTAGGGCTGCAAATCCGCGGTGGAGGGGTCCGGCTGCAGCTCGAAACGGGCGGCCACCTTGTCGAACAGCCCGCCGAGTGTTTTCCAAAGGGCGTCAAAGGTGCCGCGGTTGTCGATGGCCGGGCGAGCCTTGAGGGCGTCCATGAGGGACTGGTTGGATTTGGCCATGGCGCTTGAACCAAGTTTGTCTTAATGATATATGTTTATAGGAAATCCCAGCGGGATGCAAGAACCATGCTCATCAACCTTTGGTACGTTGCGGAGTGGTCGAAGGCCGTCCAAGAAAAGCCCGTGCAGGTGCGGATGCTGGGCCAGAACTTCGTGCTGTTCCGGGACACCGGCGGCAAAGTCCACTGCTTGAGCGACGTCTGCCTGCACCGGGGCGGCGCCCTGTCCGGTGGCTGGACCAAGGGCGATTGCGTCGCCTGCCCCTACCACGGCTGGCGCTATGACGGCGAGGGCCGGGTGCGGCTGGTGCCCTCCGAGGGGGAGGAGTTCAAGCCGCCGCGCCGGGCGCGCATAGACGCCTACCCCACCTGCGAGCGCTACGGCATGATCTGGGTGTTCCTGGGCGACGCACCAGAGGAGGAGCGCTTCCCCCTGCCCGAATTCCCCGAATACGAGGATCCCAATTGGAAGCGGCTCACCGACAACTGGCACTGGCGGGCGGAAGCCGCCAGGGTGGTGGAGAACGGCATCGACATCGCCCACGCCTCCTTCGTCCATCCGGTGTTCGGCATGGAGGCCACGGCCCAGGAGAACCACATCGTCTCCATCGAGAAGAACGAATACTGCGGCCGCTCCGAGAACATTCAGTACCCGCCCAAGATGAAGGGCAACTGGCTGCGCCGCCGCATGCGCAAGGACCGCCAGCCCACGGTCACCAAGCCCGCCTGGCACCTGAACGGCCTGGTGGCGTGTATCCGCATCGACATCAACCCGAAGATGTCCATCATCATGTTCGACTGCAACACCCCGGTCGATGAGGGCTACACCCGCACCTTCGCCACCCAGTTGCGCAACTTCTTCAAGGCGGACTTCTTCGACAAGGGCTCGCGCAAGCGCCTGCTGAAGATCTTCGCCGAGGACACCGCCATCATCGAGCGGGCCGCCCCCAACTACCTGCCGGAAACCCTGATGCACGAACTTTCCGTAAAGGACGACAAGTTCATGAGCAGCTTCCGCAGCGCCCGTCGTCGGCTGATCGAGGAAAAGGGCTGGCAGATCGATATGGACGCCGTAGCCAAGCACCGCGGGCGCAAGGTGCTGGCCATTCCCTCCCCGCAGCGGCGTCTGCACCCAGACCTCGACTGGGTGATGGACACCGTGCCCTTGGTGCCGTCGTTGGCGTCGCCGGCCCAGCGTTCGGCAACGGGCGAGGCCGCTTGACCCGGAGCGTCCAGCCGCCGACCCCTTGGCTCCGCCCAAATGAAAGAGCGGCGCCGCTGAGGTGCGGAAACCTGGGAACGGCCCCCTTTGGGTTGGGAAGGTGCGCATGATTTCAGGAGATCGATTATGAAAACCCTGGTCATCACCGGCAGCACCCGGGGCATCGGCCGCGGCTTGGCGGAGAGCTTTCTGACCCAAGGCTGCAAGGTGGTTGTGAACGGACGCAGCCAGGAAGCGGTGGAGCGGGCCGTTGGCGAGTTGGCTGCTGGGTCGGAGGCGGTGCGGGTGGCGGGCTGCGCCGGCGACGTCAGCCGCCACGAAGATCTGGAAGCTCTGTGGCGTTGCGCCGCCGCTGCCTTCGGGCGCGTGGACGTCTGGATCAACAACGCCGGCATCAGCATCCATCGAGCGCCGCTTTGGGAGCAGCCGGCGGCGGACCTCGAGGCCATCGTCAACACCAACCTCACCGGCATGCTGCTGGCCAACAAGGTGGCCCTGGCCGGCATGAAGGCGCAGGGCGGCGGCCAAATCTGGAACATGGAGGGCTTCGGCAGCAACGGCATGGCGCAGCCCGGCTTGGCCGCCTATGGCGCCACCAAGCGGGCTGTCGATTACCTCAACAAGGCGCTGCGCAAGGACGCCGCCGGCACCGGTGTGCAGATCTGCGCCCTCAGCCCCGGCATCGTGGTCACCGATCTCTTGGTCGGCGACTATGACTTGGATTCGGAGCAGTGGCGCCAGGCCAAGCGCATGTTCAACATTCTGGGCGACACCGTGGAAACCGTGGCGCCCTACTTGGTGCAAGGCATCCTCAAGGCGAACCGGGACGGCGCCAGGGTCGCATGGCTGACCACGGGCAAGGCCATGCGGCGTTTCTTGGCCGCGCCCTTCAGGAAGCGCGAGCTGTTTGCGGATATTCCCTGCTGAGGGAGATGTCCGAGACGGAAGCGGCAACCTGCATCGGGGCCGCCGAATCCAAGTTCGCAGCCAGCCGTATCGACTTGCTTTCCATGTAGCTCCGTCGATGGTGGACGCGCCTCAGGGTGTACTATGAGGAGGAGGCGAAAATGGACAACTATCAAATCGGCCACCGCGCCCGCATCGGCGTGTTGATTCCCTCCACCAACACGGGCGTGGAATACGACCTGCAGCAGTTCGCCCTGGACGGGGTGACTTGGCATCCATCCCGCTTTTGGATCGAACTGCGCGACTGGGCCGACGAAAACAAACAAACCGGGGAGGGTCTGGACAGCGTGTTCGAGCGCTTCCTGGAGTTGATGCGCGGCGAACTGCCGGGCGCCATCGACCGGGTGCTGAGCGCCAAGATCACCCACCTGATGCTGGGCATGTCGGCGGAGACCTTCTGGGGCGGCATCGACGGCAACGTCGCTTTTGAGCAAGGCATACAGGAGCAGATCGGCACCCTGGGCCTCAGCACCGGCGCCGGCGCCACTAGGGACGCGCTCCAAGCCTTCGGCGTGAAGACCATTTCCGTCATCACCCCCTACCCGCCGGTGGGGGACGCCAACGTGCGCCGCTTCTTCGGCGAGATCGGCTTTGAGGTCAAGCAAGTCGCCGGCCTGTCCTGCCCCTCGGCCACCGCCATCGCCGAAACGAGCATTCGCCAAGTCATGGACGCGGTCCGAAAAGTGGACGGGGATGACGTGGATGCCATCGTCCAGTGCGGCACCAACCTTTCTACCGTGGACATCTTCCCCACCTTGGAGCTCTGGCTGCAAAAGCCGATGCTGCCCATCAACATCGCCACCATCTGGCACACTTTACGCAAATGCGGCGTACAGGACCGCATCACCGGCAAGGGGCGGCTGCTAGAGGAGTTCTGACACGGGATTGCCCCCTTTGGGGTGCAGCCTATAATTCTCCCTCTTGGTCGCGCCTGAGAGGGGCGACGCCAAAGCCGCTCATGCTATCAACCTAAGTGGTGGTCGCCTGCGGCTTTTGGGGACGGGATGCAGAAACCTTAGGGACAGGATCATGACTGCAAGGGAACAGGTCCACCAATTGGTGGAGAGGCTGCCAGATGATGAGTTGGAAACAGCCGGGCGGCTGCTGGCCGGCCTGTCCGCGCTGTCGCTTTTCAACCCGGCAAAGGCTGCGCTGCTGAAGGCGCCGATGGACAATGAACCAGTCACGGCCTGCGAAGCGGAAGCGATTGAGGAGGGTGAACGGGACTTCACGCAGGGAAGGAGCGTCACTGCGGATGAGCTTCGCGCACGCCTCGGACAGTGACCGTCCGCTACACCAACAGGGCCGCAAAGGATATTGAAAACCTGCCGCCCAAGGACCGGCAACGAGTGTTGGATGCGTTGGATCGTTTTGCCGCGAATGGCGTCGGTGACATGCGCGCCCTCGGTGGCAAATGGCGCGGTTGGTTTCGGTTGCGGGTGGGAGGCTGGCGAGCGGTTTTCCGAATGGAGAATGACCTGATCGTCATTCGCGTGTTGCACCGACGGGAGGCGTATCGTTGAGCTTTGTCCCTCCCACCGTCACTCCAGCAGCGCCTTCAGCAACGCATCCGTCGGCCCCGAATAGAACTGGATGTTGATGCGGGTGGCCATGTCGTCGGAGAGTTCAAAAAGCTGCTTTCTTGCGGAAATGGGCAGCAAAATGGTCTGCGCCCCTTTCTCCACCGCCACCTCCACGACGCCCACCGCATTGGGCAACAGCGCCACCGAGCCGCCAAGGTTCAAGGCCCCGACGACGATCAGTCCGCCCTTCAAGCTCTTTTCCAGCAGGCCGCTGCAGAACGCCAGCAGGGTGGGCAGGCCGAGGGACGCGCCGGAGCGGTCCCGGTCCAGGGCGCGAAGCTGAACGGAGAACTCATGGGCGCGGGGGTCGCGGTCGCCCACCAGTTCCTTGGCCTTGGCGTACAAATTCTGTTCGGCGTATCTGGCGCTCTCACGGAACGGCGGCGGCACCGGGGCGTTCAGTATTTTGACGCCGCCGCCTTTGCCGGCCGTGGTTTCAACGCGGTACAGGCTGGGGTTCGTTTAGGTGGTTGTAGGGATCTCGGTCGCTAATCGCTAGAGTTTGCAGAGCCGTGCGAGCGGCCTCTTCCGCAGCGTGCCGCGCATCGGCGACGGTGCGTTCGAGTTGCCTTCGGGTTTGGGGGGAGCGTTTGCATAACTTAGCCAATCGCCGCTGACACTTCTACTTGCATCACATACACTTCACCGCACAGTCGCCGTTCGACCTCCGTGGGCGCTGCCGCCTCGAAAAAAGCTCCAAGGCTTCCTGCAGGTCCTTGTGCGCTTCGTCCACGGTTGTCCCTTGGCTTGCGATGTCCACCTCGGGACAAAACGAGACGTAGCCGTCGCCTTCGCGTTCGATGATTGCTGTCAGCCGCTTGGCCACTACTCATCTCCCCGCTTAGTTCCGTCAGGCTGCTTCGATTTGCTCGGTAATCGTGTTGAACAGGCGTTTGCAGTGGCGGCAGCGTCGCCGCACTTTGTTGACATCAAGGCGGCGCAGAAGGTCGCTGGCGTGCTTAATCTTTTGGTAGCGGCCCTTTGTTGTTTGCTCGGTGGCGCGATTCAGCGCCCGCTCAACATCGCTCTTCGATACGTCCTCTAGATTCTGTCTGCGAGGCAGTGCGTTTGACCTGAAGCCCTGCCCATAGTAGGCAGTTAGGGTGTCAGCATCCGCAATGATCCAAGTCTCCATGACTTGCACCATCAAGTGAACGGCATCCTCTCTGGCAAAGGTGAACTCCCAGCTATCCCACGAGGCTAGGTGCCGGCTTGGTTTATCGGAAACTGGTGCCTCGGCGTCCACTAGCAGCACGACAAAGGCGTCCTCGTCAACAGCGGTGGCAGTGCGGAATGCCTGAAACGCTGCATTGCGGCTGCCGCAGCATACCAACTTCCAGTGCAGTGCCTTGGATCGGGCAGCAGCCTTTAGAGGGTTCAACAGAGCATCCATCCCCCTTCGCAGCGCCGCCTTACCGTCCCTGCCGTCGCCTCCGCCTTCCATATAGATGGCGATGCTCCTCATGGGTTGGCCCCTAGCTCGCCCATTCGCCACAGATCGCCGAGGCAATAGTCCTCCAACCATGTCGAAAGTCTTTCAGGATCGAGGTGGCGCAACTCAGTGCCAACGCCCGGTCGTTCGCACAGGACAATGGCATCCGGCTGATTGGTAAGAGCGGAAACCAGCGCCTCGGAGTGAGTGGTGACGATAAGCTGCATGCTTTCTGACGCTTCCACGAACAAGTCGGCAAGCAGAGCCAGAGCGTCCGGATGCAGGCCTAGTTCGGGCTCCTCAATGCAAACAAACGGTGGTGGGCTTGGATCGCAGAGAATCGCCAAGAGACTGAGAAATCGAAGCGTTCCGTCGGAAAGGCGAGTGGCCGGTATGGCAACTTCTCCTTCCACAATGAAAATTTGCACCGTGCCGCCTTCAACGACCACAGCGTAGTTAGAAATTCCTCCGTAGAGACGGCAAAGAGTGTCTAGGACCTTGCGTTTGGCCTCGGGCACACGTTCCAAGCGGCTCAGCACTAGCCCCAAGTTCGTTGCATCTGCGTTAAGGATGTCGTTGCGTAGGTCCGCTTGCTGCGGCCGACGTAGCGGTCCGTTCCTGCCGAAAGCCCATTCCCGGTATATCTTGATCCGTCCAAGCTCCTCAGATAGGCGAGTTTGTTCCAGGTTTTGTCGGGGATGTCGTATCTCTGCAAGGACCGACTTTCTCCCATCTATTGAGAAGGGCTCTTCCTTAGACTTCTCCGTGCGCTGAACGGGTCTGCTTGGCGAAGAGCTTAGACTGCTGGACGTTCTCATCTCGACAATCTGCTGATATAGCTCTGCGCGATCTCCTTGGCGCCGAAAGACCGGGGGTGGAGACTCTCCGTCTGTGGGAACTTTCTCGAGCCCCTCTCGGGCCATCTCGAAGCTGCCCCCAACCTCTGTGAATTCAAAGGCGTAGCGTAGCGCTTGCTCTCCCGTGGGGTTTGCCACCACCTCCACCTTCGCAGACGAAGCCTTGGGCTGCCCCCGCCAGATCCAATGAGTGACGCCGCCTCCTTTTCTAATAGGCCGGGAAATGTCCGAGGGCGCAGACCGCAACAGGTCAATGATTTCAATCAAATTGGACTTGCCTGCCCCGTTCGGGCCGATCAGCACGTTTAAGGGCTTTAGCTCCCATTCGACGGGGTTCGGCCCGAAAGACAGGATATTCTCCAACTTGAGCCGTTCAACAAGCATTTCTATTCTCCACGAGTCCACGAATGGCTGATAAACAAGCTGAACGTTTTCATTGGCTATTGCTCCTTACTTCTTCAATTGATGACAATCGGCCCGTGCTTCACCTGCTCGATCAAACTCCGCTCCGTCTTCGCCGCCCAGGCGCGCTCGTCTTCCTCCGTGCGAAGCGCGGCGCTGTCGAGCTTGACGTGGCGCGTTTCCAGCTCCACCAGCTTGTCGGCTTGGGCGCAGGCTTCGGCGAATAGCTGCGGCAAGGCGGCGGTTCGGGTGCGCCAGCCGCCCAAGGAGGTGCATCCTAGGGAGTCTAACACTTCCTGTTCCGTGCCCATGGCGCCAATTTCGGCTTGCAGGGGATGCCCGTGTCCTGAAACAGCTTGCGCAGCTTCAGGCGCTGGCGTGTGTCGATGGTGGCGCTCTCCACCCGAAAATCCGTGGCGGGCACCTTGCCTTGGTCCAGGCTCAGTGGGCGCAACGCCACGCCGTCGGCGGTGGCCCGCAGGTGGCCGGCGCCGAACAAGCTGATGAGCGCGGCATCCACGGCGTCCCTTGGCCAGCCGTAGGGCGGGGCGGAGAAGTGTGCGCGCACATCCCTGCCCTTCTTCCCGGAACCCACGAAGAGGAGCACGGCGGCCCCCACCGGGTGCTCATCGGTTTTGCCGGAGAACTCCACCGCTTCCAGCGGGTGTTCGTCGCCGCGCCGCGCCCGTTCGATGACTTGCGCCCAACGGTCGTCATCGGCTTCGTGGAATTCTGGAAACAACCGCACGAGGGAGGCTTCGGCTGCCGCCTTCACCTTCTCCGACAAGTTCGCTTCCAGCCGCTCGTTGCCGCCGCCTTGCAACACCTTGGCACCGTCGATGATTTGCGCCACTAGCACCCGCAGGTGGTTTTCCGCTGATGCTGGTGATGTCCCGCAGCAGCCGATTGCGGAACTCCGCCTCCCAATCGCTGCTCTCCTTGATTTGCAGGCTGTATTCGTCGCCCGCCTTCATCAGGCTGCCGGCGCCGGAGACGGCGGAATGAGACTACTATTTGCTGCGGCCTTGGCGCTGGCTTCGGCTTGGGCGCTTGGTCAAGACGGGCAGGCTAAAGCCATTGATGATTTCCATGAAGGTGCGGCCCTCATGCTCAAAACCCTTAAATGCGGGGTGGCAGGCGCTTGGTCGTGCGGCGTTATGGATAAGGATTCGGATACGCTTAATTGGTCGGCTTCCTGCCGAACAGCCGCCAAGCTGCGGGATTTGGGCCGGAGTTACGATGGGGATTCGGAGTTGGTCGGCAAGTACAAGGATGCGGTCCTGTTTTGGGATCAGTATTGCGAATCACGCCCGGAATACTAGGCGCACTAGGAAGCCCGCCAGCGAACGCTGAACTGACCCCATGCCAAGCCCCGCCATTGCTCAAATTTGAGCAATGCTTTTTGGGTCCCCTGCTCCCTGCGGGACGGAAGAGAATGCCGTTTTGATTGACCGGGCTGGATGGGGAACGGATGCTGATTAGGAAGCTGGGTGGTATCCTGAATTTTCACCGTATATGGTGGAGGGGTCGGGGCCGCTCCCTACGTCTTTCACAGTCCACGTGATCATGTCCATTTTGCGGACGGTCGGCTTATGCCAAGGCTTCCTTGCCGCCTCGCCTTCCCCGGCCGTCTTGGTCTTGGCAGTTTCCTCTTGGCAAGCTAGGTCAATTGCCTTCTTGGTCATTAGATTTTCTCTCTTTGGCTGAAACGCCGATTACGGCCTATATCGCTACGGAATGTCGTTTTGGTTGACCGGGGACGCCCGAGCTCGTGCCCCGCCGGCGTGTCGAGCACCGACCGGGCACTGGCCCGCAACAGTGGGTCCCGCGGCAGCTTCACGGACGGGCGCCGGAAACACCCCTGGCTGACCACCGCCTACGGCTTGGCCTGGGGTTTGTGCCACGGACAAGTGTTGCTGTGTTTCTGGGCGCTGGCGGAACGCAGCGGCTTAGGTGGCTTGGGGGTCGCCGCCCTAACCTACCTGTTGCTGAGCGGCTACAGCTTCGTTTACCACCAGTTCTTCTGGGACGTGCAGGTATCCCCGCCCCACAACTACGCGGCCTGGAACTTGAAAAAGGTGCTTTACTGCCACACCCCCAACCTGTTGCTGGGTCTGGTTTGGTTGGCGGTCTGGGGCAATTTCGGCCTTTGGCTGCTTTTGCAGACCGGTTGCCTGCTAGCCTCCGCGCACCACATGCGCTTTCCGGCTTGGTACGATGACTACACAGCCATCGCTGGCGAAACCCGCTAGCAAATCCCCGGCGAGACGATGCACCGAAACGAATGCCCTCTTACAAGGGAAAACTGACGTTGGTGGCTTCTTCGCTCCAACGCCACAAGCGTTGGCGCACTTGCTGATCGTTCGCCATGGGCGACACCGCCCGCGGTGCGCAGTTCTCAAAGTACTCGCCGGAGACCCCTTCGACCTCGGCTGACGAAGCCAGCCAGACGTGGGTGCGGGCGCCCTGCTCCGGTGTGTTCAGATGCAATAGCGTGCCGATGCCGAAGACGACGCGGGCGCCAAGGGCAAAGACGCCGGTGAGCTGGCGGTGAATGGATGTATTGATGAAGTAGCCGGGAGACGCCGCGTTTACCGTGAGGCCGCGGCCCTGCAGCCGTTCGTGCAACTCCTTCATCAGGTAGATGTTGCAGAGCTTGGCGCGATGGTAGGCATTGAAGGCGGCGCCGTTGGACACCGACTTGCCCCGCCAGATCTTTTCGTTGTTGATGTCGTCAAAATCCAGCCCAGGACCGGCCTTGTAGGCCGCCGACGTGATGCAAACAATGCGCCCGGCACCGCTGGCCTGCAGGGGTTCGAGCAGCAGATTGCTGAGCATGAAATGGCTGAGATGGCAGGTTGCCAAGTGCATCTCGAAACCGTCGCTGCTCAGCCGCCGCACCGGGTCGGTGATGCCGGCGTTGTTGATGAGCACATCGAGTTTCCGGTGGCGCCCGCGGATCTCCTTCGCCAAAGCCTTGACTGCGCCGATGGAGGACAGATCGCAGTAAATGAACTCCGCCGCCATGCGGCCGGCTTGGGCGTTGATGGCGTCTCGGGCGCGGGTGCCTTCTTCCCCTTGCCAATCGACCAGAATGATCTTCTCGGCGCCCAGCGCCGCCAAGGCCGCGCCGGTGGCCCGGCCCATGCCCCTGGCGCCGCCGGTGATCAACACAACCTTGTTCTGCATGGGCGGGCTTTTCTTCGGCTTGCACCCGCGGCCGCAAACGCCGCAGGAGTCCTCAGGCTACAGGGCGTACTCCAGGGTCAAGCCGATGGTGCGCCGAGCGCCTAGGCCGACGATGTAGCGGCTGAAGGACGGCAACACGAAGCTGTTGGCGACGTACTTTTTGTCGAAGACGTTCCTGCTCCAGAGGGTGAGGCTCCAGTTGTCGTCGCTTAGGCTGACGTTGGCGTTGGCGAGGGTGCGCCCGCCATTGTGCGCCAAGTTCATCGGCGTGGCGTACATGCGGCTGCGGTAGTTGAAATCAAAGCGGGCGCCTAAGCTCCAGTCGGCAGTGATGTTGCCGAAATAGTTCAAGCCGACGTTGTATTGAAATTTGGAGGTTTTCTCCACTTGGCTGCCGTCCACCCGCCCGTCGGCGCGGCAGACGGTGTCGTTGCAGCCCCAGGACGAATTGCGGCCAGCCATGCCGCTAAGGTAGATGGCGTCCTTGTATTCGGCGTTGCTGTAGGCGAAGTTGTAGTCGATGAAGAAATTGTTGGTGGCTTGCCAGAGCCCGTCGATTTCAAAACCGAGGACCTCTGCGTCGCCGATGTTGCCCACCACATCTATGGTCCAGGCATCGTCGCTAGTGGCCGCTTCGGAGCCCTGAACGTCCTGCCAGTCGATTAAGTAGAACGCCGCATTGAGCGTGAAGCTGTCATCAAAGAACCGATTTTTGGTGCCGATCTCAAAGGTGAGGTTCCCCTCTTTGTCGAAAACGGCTTGTTCGGGGTTCTGCGTCGGGTCAACGGCGTTGAAGCCGCCGGTCTTGGCGCCCTTGGCGACCAAGGCGTACAGCATGTTGGTGTCCGTGGGCCGCCACTCGACGATGGCCCTTGGCGTGAAGAACCTGAAGGTCTCCTCCTTGCTGGCCTCCACATTGTCGGGAATGGCACCGCCAAAGGTGGTGGAGAACTGCTCGAAGGACTTCTTCTCCCAGGAGTAGCGGGCCTCAAGGGCTAGGGTGAGGCGGTCGGCGATGTCCCATTCCACGTCGCCGAACAGGGCGGTGACCTTGTCCTCATAGGTGGCGTGGTTGCCGAACACGGCATGCCCAGCGGTGAGCGGGTGCGGAACGCCGACGTTCACGCCCGGCGCCACTCTGGCCACCGTGATGTACAAGCCCTCCAAGGCGTTGGGGGCGTTCGGCAGGGCCACGCCGCAGTTGGCGGGGCCATCGCAAGGGGGCGCGAAGTGGAAGGTGCTGCCGTCCTGGTCCTCGTTGCTGGAGCGGTACAGGCCGGCCCTGGCGGTAACGGCCTCACCGCTCCAGGCCAAGCGCAGCTCGTGGCTGCTCGCCTCCAGCTCCTCGATTGGGGTGCGGTTGAAGGCGGTGGTGTAGGCCACGGACCCAAAGGATCCAGGAAAACCGAGCAATTGGAAAAACGGCGGCTCGGACAGCTCCCGCACCGGCGCATAGGCCACCTCCGAACCCACTAGGCTGGCCCGTCCTTCGCCCGTGCCGTTGGTGTCCGCTTCATGATCAACGTAGCCGAATCGATAGGCTAGGGACAGGGTGTCGTTGAAGTCGTAGGCGAGATTGAACTGGGCGATGTTCGTCTCCGAGTCCAGCGCTGAAGAGCGCGGATCAACCACGATTTGGCCCTTGGCGTCGCCGAACCCGGCTGCCTCCAGCCGTGCGTCGTCCAGCACCGGCGGCAGCTTGGGCAGCTTGCCGCACCAAGCGTGGAAGCCTTGCACGGGGAAGGGCACCTGCCGGCTGTAGGTTCTGGTGTCCAGGCAATTTGCCGCGAAGGGCGCCGTGAAGGCGAAGGTGGGCGGCCCGGCGGACTCCCCGCTGTCGTAGGCGTAGCGGGCGCCGTTCAGGTCGTAGAAAGCCTGCGGTTCGCGCACCGATTCGGTGCGGTGGAAGGCGCCGCCGATCTCCCAGCGGTCGGTGGGGGTCCAGGTCAGGGATGCGGAATAGAATTGATCATCCCAACCGCCCAGCAGATCGTTGGTGTCGTGGCTGCCGCCTAGCCCGTCGTCGGCGAAGGGATGGTCGTTGTCCGTGTGGCCGTCGAATTCGGAAAGGCTGGCGGCGACGCGGCCGTATAGCTTGCCCTCAACCAAGGGTCCGGACAGGCTGCCGCGCAGATCGAGACGGCCGCCGCTGCCGTAGGTGGCGACAATCTTGCCGGCCGGATCCTCCGTCGGCTTCTTGCTGACGTAATGCACCACGCCGGAGAAGGCGTTGCGACCGAACTGGCTGTTCTGCGGCCCCTTGACCACCTCCACCCGCTCCAAGTCCATCAGGCCGGGATTGATCATGGATTGCCGCTGCAGGTAGATGTTGTCGAAGAACACGGCGGTGTTCTGTACGCGCGCGGTGGTGAAGGTCTGCCCCATGCCGCGGATGACCGCGGCGGTGGACAAGCCCGCCGTTGAATAGTTCTCGTAAACCAGGCCGGAGGTCCCTTGGGCGATGTCCTGCAGGTCCCGAAGGCCACGCTTCTCGATCTGCTCCGCAGTGACGGCGCTCACCGACAGGGGCACCTCCTGCAGGGAGTCCTCTCGCCGGCGGGCCGTCACCACCACTTCCCAGATGACTTCGTAAGACGCCTCGCCGGCGTCGGCCTCCTCCTGCGCCGCCGCCAGCAACGGCATTCCGCTCACGACAGCCGGCAGGGCCGCACAAAGCCAGTACCTCAGGTGTTTCATGGTGTCTCTCCGTAGCTCCGATTAAGTCTTCCCCTGAGCGGTTGGCGCACATTCCGATGCGCCGTCAACACGCTTCCTCTCCCGGTCCCGCGCATTGCTCGCCAAGATGTTGAAAAACATTCGCCGATGCCGCCGATGCGGGATCCAAGCAACGCCTTCGCAATGCCTTCTAGAGGACCCTGGGCGATGCGCAATGGCTTCCACATGGCAACCCTCATGCAGCTTGGTCTTCGGCCAGCCGGCGGCGCAGCCAAGGCAGGGACCTGCCGCCGACGGGCCGACCCAGCAGGGATTCCATTCCCGACACCACATCCAACAGCGCCGTTAAATCAATGCCGGTTTGGAAGCCGGCTTGGTGCAGCATGCTGACCAAATCCTCGGTCGCTAGATTGCCGGCCGCGCCGGGCGCGAAGGGGCAGCCGCCCAAGCCCCCGGCGGAGGCGTCGAACTTGCGCACGCCGCACTCCAGCGCCTGCCACGCATTGGCCAAGGCGAGCGCCCGGGTGTCGTGCAAATGGGCGGCCAGCCGCTCGGCGCCGAAGGCGGCGGTCATGCGGCCGAACAGGGCCTTGGCCCGGGTTGGGTTGCCGGCGCCGATGGTGTCGGCAACGATGATCTCCTCGGCCCCGGCGGCGAACATGTCCCCTGCCAGCCGCTCCACCTCGGCATCAGGCACCGTCCCCTCATAGGGGCATTCAAAGGCCACCGCGACGTAGGCGCGGGCCTTCAGGCCATCGCCGCGGGCCTGCTGCAGGGTTTCCCGACAGACCGCGGCGGCTTGGTCGAGGCCCATGTTGATGTTTCTGCGGTTCATGGTTTCAGTGGCGGACAGCACCAGAGCGACGGAGCGCATCCCCGCGGCCCGCGCCATCTCGTAGCCTTTCCGGTTCGGCACTAGGGCGCTGAAGTCGGCTCGGTCCAGATCCAATGCGGCGGCCACCTCGGTGGCGCCGGCCATTTTCGGAACCGCCTTGGGGCTGACGAAGGCGGCCACCTCCACAGCCGGCAAGCCAGCGGCCACCAAGCGCTTGATCAACTCGGCGCGCTCGCCGGGGGAGACAGCCACGGGATCGTTCTGCAAGCCGTCCCGAGGCGCCACGTCATTGACGATCACCTGCTCCATGCCAGTGCCTTTCTATGTCTCGCAAACAACACTGCCGCTGCGTCCCTGGGTCTATCGTCAACGGCTTTCCTCAACGGCCAAGCGGCGCCTCGGACTGGCGGAAGCCGGCGCATGGGTTGCAGACGGGTCATTTGCGCTCCGCAACTGCGGCCAGAGGATGCTCGGGGCTGCACAACGCCTGCAAGGCCACCGCCGAGCCCGCATCGCCGCGGCAGAAGTTGACGATGAGATCGCCCAAATAGCGGTGAATTTGCTTGCCGCCGCCCGGCGCTGGCCCATTCAGGGAGGCGGCCCGACCGAATGCCGGGGCCGGCGCTGCCCCGATCGCCCATGTTCAGAGTGGCCCAGCTATAGGTCGCGGTGGCGAAACCGACCTTGGCCAACCGCCGCGCCAGCCAGCCGGCCTGCTGCTCGAAGTTCGCCTTCGAACTGCATGGGCAGTGGAGCTGCAAGGCGATGCTGTGGTGGGGCGCTTCGCGGTCCGCCACCTTGGCGGCCCGGCAGATTGCCCTGACTTCGGTGGATTGCATGCGCACACCGTCTTCGGTCATTAGACTTAATGATATATTATTATGAGTATCTCGCCAAAAGCTAGTCGATAGCGCTGCCGGCAAGCGGCCGGCAGGCTGCCGGTCTTAGGGGACGGGATGGGCCGTATGGCCGCCCGCCCGCCGCGCTAGGCGGGCGGACGCCCCGGATGGCCTACGAGGGCGTTTCCATGCCCTTGGCGAGGGTGGCGTGAGCAAGGCGGTGCCGCATTATTGAATGGCCTCCGCGGCGCGGACGCTTTCCAGCATGGATTGGCGCAGCAGGAACTCGCGCCGGCGGGCCGGATCCGCCTGGATGGCCTGCATCTGGGCAAACCTTCTCTCGTGCCCCTCCTTCATGCCGTGCTCCAGCAATTCCTTGTTTTGCATGGCTTGGGCTTGAATAAAGGCGTTGGTGACGCTGCGACGCTGGCGGTCATAGAGATCGAAACAGGAGTCGTCATGCCCCTTGGCAAGGCAGTGCAGTAGCTTCTTGTGCAGATTCCAGGCGTCATGTATGCCGCTGTTCATGCCGAAGCCGCCAATGGGGTTGTTCAAGTGGGCGGAGTCGCCGGCTAGGAACACGCGCCCGTGGTTGAACCGATTGACCACCCGTGGTTGAACCGATTGACCACCCTTTGATGCACACGATAGACGGTGCGGTGGCTGGTGGGCACGCCGGTCTCGCCGATCAGCCTTGAGAAGATTGCGTCGCAGGTGTCATCCGAAAGCAGCACTGCGTCTTCGGTTGCCTCATCCGCCGGCACCAGTATCCGCCAGGCGCTCGGCGCCCTTAGCAGCACCAGCCACTCTTTCGAGTCCACAACGTAATTTACATGCACCAAATTGTCTATATGCGCACTCAGCTCCTTTGTGGTGGACAGCGTCAAAAACTTCTCCGGATAGGTGAAGCCATCGAAGTCCGCGCCCAGCCATTTGCGAATGATCGAATTGCCGCCGTCGGCGCCAACTAAATACCTCGCCTTGACCTGCTCAATAGAGAAAGGCGTTTCAAATGAGGCGGTCACGCCATCTTCAGTCTGCGAAAACCACACCGCCCGATGGTTGAACAAAACGGTGGCGTTCACATGGGATTCGAGGCGCTTAACCAGCCTCTTCACCATGACGTGCTGTTCGCATTGCAGGCGGAAGGGAAACTTTGTGCAATCGGCGATGCCGCTCAAGTCAAACTCGACGAACTCCCCCGTCTGCCGCTTTCGAAAATGATATTTGGGGGATATGAGCCCACACTCGATGAGCTCCTCGGCAACGCCGATTTCATCGAGAATCTCCAGTGTGGGCGGATGAAAGGTTGAGGCCCGCATATCCTCTTGGCACTCCCCCGCAGCTTCACACAAAACGACCTTGACGCCTTTTTCGGCGAGCACATAGGCGGCAACCGCACCGACCGGACCAGCGCCGACGATGACGACATCTGCGGTGAGCATGGGCTTCTCCACTTAGAACAAGCGCCTGAAGTATGGCAACGGCGACGAGATGGCCTTATGCAGTTTTGTGACTTCAAGCATCTATAAATCGAGAACGCCGATGGTGGAGTCCTCCAGCGTCGAAGGCACCTTGGCGGTCCAGGTTCCTCCGGTTGCCTCGTCAATCAGCAGCAAGTCCGTGAACGTGCCGCCCACGTCCACCCCCAGCCGATAGGTCATGGGCTTTGCGCCTTGGTTGATTCAGCCATGCCAGGGGCGGGCTCGGCCAGGTCGCTTTGCTGCAAGGCGCCGGCGGCGATGCCTGCCGCGATGCGCTCGTCCGCAAGCCCGGCCCACTCCTGCAGCACGGCGCGGGTGTGGGCGCCGAGCAGGGGCGGCGGGCTGAAGGAATCCCCATGGTCCGCCGACAGCTTGATCGGGTTGCCGGGCATCCGGGCACCGCCGCCCAAGGGATGCTGAACCTCCACGAACATGTTGCGGTGGCGGATTTGCGGGTCGGCCAGCGCCTGGGCGAAGTTGTTGACCCTAGCGCAGGGAATGCGCGCCGCCTCCAGGTCGCGCAGCCAGTCCGCGGCCGGCCGAGCCTTCAGCCGCTCCGCGATCAGACCCTCGATGAACGCCTTCTCCTTGAGGCGCTCCGGTGCCGTGGCGAAGCGCGGGCTGCGCAGTTCGTCCAGATCGATCACGTCCAGCAACGGCGGCCAGAAGACGTCGCCTATGACGGCGATGATGACGGTGTCGTCCGCGGTTGCGAAGGTGTTGTAGGGGGTGTGGACAAAGTGGCTGTTGCCGATGGGCCCCGGGATTTCGCCGGACAGGGCGTACATGGTGGCCATGTAGTTGAGGAGGCTGACCTGCACGTCCAGCATGGAGACGTCCACATGCTGGCCAATGCCGGTGCGCTCCCGCGCCAGCAGCGCCGCCTGAACGCCCATGACGGCGAACATGCCGCCGCCTAGGTCGCCGATGGGAATGCCGGCCCGCACCTGCTGGCCCGGCTCCATGCCGGTGATGGACATGCCGCCGCCGAGCCCCTGCACGATCTGGTCAAAGGCTGGCCGCTGGTAGTGGGGGCCGTCCTCGCCGAAGCCGGTAACCGTGCAGGTGACGATGCGCGGGTTGACGGCGGCCAGGGCGTCGTGGTCGATCTTCAGCCGTTTGGTGACGCCGGCGGAGAAGTTGTCCAGCACCACATCGGCGTGGCGCACCAGTTCGTGGAAGAAGGGCAGCCCGGCCTCGGACTTCAGGTCGATGGCCACCGAGCGCTTGTTGCGGTTCAGGGTAAGGAAGTAGGCGCCCATGCCGTGCAGGGAATACTGAGGGTCGTTCTCAAGCAGCCGGCGGGTGCCTTCCCCCTTGCCGGGCGGCTCCACCTTCACGGTGTCGCAGCCGAGATCGGCCAAGATCATGCCGGCGTAGGGTCCGGACAGCATGTGGGTTAAATCGATAAGCCGGATTCCGGCCAAGGGCTTGCTGGCTCCGCCCGCCGCCCCTCCTGCAGACGTCACGCTGGCTTGGGTTGAAGACGCCATGCCTTTTCCGCGGCGCAATTGCTCAACATTCGGCGATGACGCCGGCGGCCACCAGGCTCTCTATCGCATCGGCGGCGTAGCCGGCCCGCCGGGCGGCTTGCCGGGAGTGCTCTCCAGCGGCGGGGAGGTCCTGGCGCAGTTCCGTGCGGTTGCCGTCCATTTCCAAGGGCAGCTTGGGCAGGCGGGCCGCCGCGCCGCGCCGCTCTCCCTCCGGGAGATGCGCATCGAGCAGGCCGCCGCAGTTGAGGTGGGGGTCTGCAAACAGGTCGGAAGGCTTGTTGATTTCCGCGAACGGCAGGCCGGCGGCTTCCAGTTGCCGCACGGCCTCCTGTCGGGAAAGCTGGCCGAACAGGGCCTTCAATGTGGGCATGAACCGCTCCCGCTGCTGCACCCGCCCGCCGTTGGTGGCCAGCACTGCGTCGGCGGCCAAGTCGTCCAACCGGAAGTGGGCGCAGAATTGCCGCCACTGAGTGTCGCTGACCACGGCGACGAACACCTGCTCGCCAGCGGCGCAGGAGAACAGGTCATAGACGCCCCAAGCGGAGCGGCGCACGGGCATGGGCGGCGGCGCCTCGCCCAGCACCGCTTGCTGCGCCATGTGCTGGCCGACCAGAAAGGCCGTGGTCTCGAACAGGGCGCTGGTGACCAACTGGCCGCGCCCGGTGGCGCGGCGTTGGTTGACGGCGGCGAGAATGCCGATGACGCCGAACATGCCGCCGGCAATGTCGATGACGGAGGACCCGGCTCGCATGGGGCGGCCAGGCGGCCCGGTCATGTAGGCGAGGCCGCCCATCATCTGGGTCACTTCATCCAACGCGGCGCGCTGTTCGTAGGGGCCGCTGAGAAAGCCCTTCAAGCTGCAGTAGATAAGGCGCGGGTCGCGGGCGGCTAGGTCGGCATAGCCGAAGCCCAGCTTGCGCATGGCGCCGGGGCGGAAGTTCTCGATGACCACATCGGCGTCTTCGATGAGCCGGTAGGCGAGTTCCTTGCCCGCATCCTGCTTAAGGTCAACGCAAAGGCTGTGCTTGTTGCGGTTGTACATGGCGAAGTAGCCGCCGCCGGAGCCTTGCAGACGGCGGGTGTTGTCCCCGCCGATGGGCTCCACCTTCAGCACCTCAGCGCCGAGGTCGGCCAAGACCAGGCCGGCCGCCGGACCCATGACCATGTGCGAAAACTCGACCACGCTGATGTCGCCCAAGGGCAAGTTGCGCAAGCGTCCCCCCATTACTTCCGTCGCCAGCAGCCGGCGCTGCGCAGCAATTGACACTATGATATATCATTAAATCTTTTATCGGGAGCAGCGTTCCGTGTCAAGGATGGGAGCGGCGGCGGACATTGAGGTCAGCGAAGTGGGTACGCGGGACGGCCTCCAGAACATCGACCGCATCATGCCGACGGCGGCGAAAAAGGCGTGGATCACCGCCGAGGCCGCCGCTGGCGTACCGGAAATCGAGGTGGGCTCCTTCGTGCCGGCCAAGCTGCTGCCGCAATTGGCGGACACCGCCGAGTTGGTGGCCTTCGCCAAGACCCTGCCGGGCCTCAAGGTGGCCGTGCTGGTGCCCAATCTGCGAGGGGCCAAAACCGCCATCGGCTGCGGCGTGGACAAAATGTCCATTCCCTTCTCCGTCAGCGAGACCCACAGCCAAGCCAACCTGAACAAGACCCACCCGCAGATGTTCGAGCAGATCGCCTTGATTGTGGAGGCGCTGTCGGAGCAGCCGGCGGCGGCGCGGCCGAAATTTGAAGTGGGCCTGTCCACCGCCTTCGGCTGCACCTTGGAGGGACCCGTAAACGAAGACTCGGTGGTGCGCATCGCCGAGCGGGCCATCGAACTCGGTGCGGACGAGGTGGGCCTATCGGACACCACCGGCTACGGCAATCCCGCCCAAGTGCGCCGCTTGGCGCAGCGCATCCGAGCCGCAGTGGGCGAGGACCGGCTGACCGGCATCCACCTGCACAACACCAGAGGCCAAGGTCTCGCCAACGTGATGGCGGCGCTGGAGGCGGGGCTAACCACCATCGACAGCTCCCTAGGCGGCCTGGGCGGCTGCCCCTTCGCGCCAGGTGCGAGCGGCAACATCGTCACCGAAGACCTAGTGTTCCTATTGGAGGCGATGGGCCTGCACACCGGCATCGACCTAGAGCGGCTGCTGGCGGTTAGGGCGGAAGTTCAGGCCGCCCTGCCGGATGAAGCCCTATACGGCTTCGTAGCGGACGCCGGCCTGCCCAAGGGCTTCACCTACGCCCGGCAGAGGTCTGCTGACGGATAAGCGAGTGCCGAGCCCGCGCACTCACTCAATTCGAAGATTGGGGGGATCAATGCCTAACCTAGCAGCCAAGCGCGATATGTCACTGGATAGCTATCCTGGCTTTCCGACAGCGGACTCGCCATCAAGCGCATGCGCCTTTGCAGACGCTTCCGCCGGAGTTTGGTTGCACTAGGCCAACTCCTTTCCTTCATGGACAAAGTTGCCGAGAGCTACCCGGAAGGCTGGTTCGGCCTGCCGAGCCCGAGTGACCTCGTCCGATAGTTTGACGGGAATAGTGCGGGTAGGCGGCTGGCTTGCCTGTTATATGCCTGCCTGCTGGAACCGCCCAAGCAGTTCACTGCCGGTTCGGCACTCCATAATCCAATCGCTCACTTCGATGAGCTGGTCGGCGTCCGCGGCGTCTAGCAAACTGGAAAGCTGCCGCGCTGTTTCCACGCCAAAGCGCCTTTCCGCTTGGTGGCGCAGCAGCTCCACACGACCCCGCGCAATGCCCCGCTGCATGCCCCGCGCAATACCTTGCGCCCTGATTTCGTCAATTCCCCTTTGGACATTCGCTTCCATCAACGTCGTCATCTCTTGTCCTCCTTGTCGTTCAGCCGACAACATCCTTTCGTAGTCCGCCAGCGGCGGCAACTCCAAGCCGTGCCGCCCCATGACGTGCTGCGCCCGGGCGTGAAAGCCTCGCCGCAAACCCGCCGATTCCGGCCCGTCCCAACGCCGAAGCGCATCAAGCAGCAAACCGGGCAACTGGTGCAGCGGCGCGGTCTCCAAGCGGATCAGGGCCGCCTGCCGGTTGTCGGCCGGCAGCCGCTCCAGGAGCGCATGGTCGCCGGCCATCCTCGGATAGTCAATGACCACATAGGCCCGCCATCTGTTCAAGGCGCGACCCTCCGGCGTCGGCGGCCCCAACAGAGGGCCAAAACGGGTTGCCGGAGCGCTCCACGACTTGGCCCCATTGTGGATGACCACCGCCAGGAAGTCCGGCGGGCGGCCTTCCTTCCGGAACAAGCCGATCTCCCGTTGGTTTAGCTCCAGCAGGTATAGGTACTCGTGCATCCGCCAGGCCATGTTCGGGTCCGACTCCGACTGGAACTCCAACAGGATGTTGACGTAAGGGTGCCTGCCGTTGGCAAGCGGCTTTCCATCCTTGCGCTCCACCCACCAGACTTTGTCCCCGATGCGGCTGCCCAAGGCTGGGCCGATGCGCTCCTTGTCCAAGGGCGCGAGGGTGTCGAAATCCAGCCGGTCCGCCCAATCCGGGGCGACGAAGCCGCGCACGGCGTCCTCGACCATTCTCGGGTCGGCGTGGATGAGTTTGTAGGGATGGTCGCTGGTGGCCATGCCGCCCATTGTGGACAGAAGCAAGGGCCTGCACACTGGGCTTGGCCAAAGTCGCACACAAATTCGGGAGATGTCTCGAACCTGATAGCACGGTGGTAACAAGTCGTTGAACTTCAGACCGCGGCGGTGGTGGATGCCAGCCGCTCCTCCGGTAAGCAGCTTGATGGGGCGCAGCGACCAACCCTGTCTCTGCTTTGCGAACGGCTAGCTCTTCGGCTGGCCGGCGTAGTCCTCCATGCTGAGGTTCATGCGGTAGTGGAACCGGCCTGGGTGGTACTGGCAACGTAGGAGGTCCACCGCCTCGCCGCGTTCGTCGAAGGAGTGCCGTTCCAAGGTCAGCACTGGGTCCCCCGGCGTGAGCTGCAATTGCTCCGCCACCGGCGGCGTGGCCGCTGCCGCGCTGAGGTGCTGCTTGATGTGGCTGATGCTGTGGCCGTTCTCGGCCATGATGCTGAAGCGCTGGCGCCGCTCGATGTTCTTGGCGGTGAAGCCCTTGGCGATGCCGCGGGTCCAGCTTTCGTAGTAGGCGAAGGGCGTTCCGTCTTCGCTGAAGCGCACCCTGGTGACGTAGTGCGCCGCTTCGTCCGGATTCATGCCCAGCTCCTCGGCGATGTCCGCCGGCGGGCAGCGCTGCTCGATGTGCAGAACTCGCACTCGAGTGGTCTTGGACATGCTGGCCAGCCTCTCCAACATGCCGACCAAGGGCGCTTCCATGTCCGAGTCCGAGGCTTGGAAGACCACATGGCTGCCCTTGCCCCGGCGCCGTTGAATGAGCCGGTCGGCGGCCAGGAGGTCCATGACCCGCTTGGCGGTGACCCGGGACACGCCGAAGCCTTCGGCCAACTGGGCCTCCGTGGGCAGCTTGGCACCGAAGGGCAGAGCGCCGGAGAGAATCCGCCGCTTCAGCAGTTGGTGCAACTGGTGGTAGAGGGGGATGGGGCCTTCGGTCTGCAGAGAGCGAAGCTCGAGCGGGGTAAACAGCTGTTCGATTTCAGGCATGGTCTGCTCTCTGGGGACCCATTCTCGGTCAAAGCCAATGGCGGGCGCTTTCCTCCGCCGGCCGGTTGCTGCTTCGGGAAACGAGCCTGCCTCCATATCGCTGCAATGGGCCACCGGCGAACGCACTAGTATAGCCGCTCCGTTGCTATTGATATATCAATGTGCTTTTATCCTGAAACCCAAGGCAGTTCGGCGAACCGACCGGCGGCGACCCCATGCCCCTGATGCAGACATCGGATTTGACCCCGCGCCAGTATTGGGCGGAGGTGAAGTCCAACCCCAACCGCGCCAAGTTCGGTTTTGGCGACAAGGCGGCGCTCATCAACATCGACCTGCAGCGGGCCTACACCGACCTCGACCGCTTCCCCACCGCCTACCAGACGGACCCGCGCCAGATCGAGTACGTCAACCGGCTGTCCGCCTTGGCCCGCGCCAAGAACATGCCGGTGATCTGGACCTTCGTCGCCTACATGGACAACGCCGACGACGCCGGCGTTTGGGGCACCCGCACCAACACCGAGAACTCCCTGCAGAACATCAAGGAGAACAGCGAGCGCGCCCAGCTGGACCCGCGCTTGGAGGTGGACCCCAGCCGGGACGCCCTGGTCAACAAGCGCATGGCCAGCGTCTTTCACGACAGCCTGATCCCCTCCCTGCTGGTTTGGCACAAGGTCGATACGGTGATCCTCACCGGCGGCAGCACCTCCGGCTGCGTGCGCGCCTCGGCGGTGGCCTCCCTCTCCCACGGCTACCGCACCATCGTTCCCGAAGAGTGCGTGGCGGACAAGCACGAGATTCCCCACTTCGCCAACCTCTGCGACCTGATGCTGAAGTACGCCGACGTGGAG
The DNA here is from genome assembly GCA_958296195.1 of uncultured Pseudomonadales bacterium. Classification (GTDB taxonomy): domain Bacteria; phylum Pseudomonadota; class Gammaproteobacteria; order Pseudomonadales; family Azotimanducaceae; genus Azophilus. The sequence continues at coordinate 148,212 of OY282455.1, forward strand.
CCTTTCGCCGCGGTTGCCGCCTGGCTGGAGGGCCATCCCGGTTGCCCGCCCATTCGGGAGGCCCGGGGCGTCGGCTTCTGAGCGCCGCCGACATGCGCGAAGACCTCGGCCTCTACGACTATCGGCCTTGGGATCAACGGCTGCCCATCCGTTGGCCGAACGACGCCAAGGTCGCCTTTTGGGTGGCCCCCAACATCGAATTCTACGAGCTTGACCCCGCGCCCAATCCGCACCGCAGGGCTTGGCCGCGGCCGCTGCCGGACATTCAAGGCTACGCCACTCGGGACTACGGCAACCGGGTTGGCCACATGCGCATGATGGAGCTTTTGGACAAATACGGCGTGCGCGGCGCCGTCAGCCTTTCGACGGCCCTGTGCGAGCACCACCCGGAGATCATCGAACTGTGCAAGGCGCGGGATTGGGAGTTCTTCAGCCACGGCATCTACAACACCCGCTACGCCTACGGCATGGACGAGGCCCAGGAAAGGGCGATGATCGAGGAATCCATGTACACCATCGCCCAGCACACCGGGCAACGATGCGCCGGCTACCTAGCCCCGGCGCTGACCCACACGGAGCGCACCCTGGACTTGTTCAGCGAAGCCGGCGGCCTCTACACCTGCGACCTCTTCCATGACGACCAGCCAACACCGGTGCGGGTGCGTTCCGGCAAGCCCTTCGTTTCGGTGCCCTATTCCTTGGAGCTCAACGACACCATCGTCTATGTGGTCAACCGAATCGAACCCCGGCGCTACGGGGACATGATCAAGCAGGCGTTCGACCGCCTTTACCAAGAAGGGGAGCAGGGCGGCACCGTGCTGTGCGTGCCCCTGCACGCCTACCAAGTGGGCCATCCGCACCGCCTGCGCGCCTTTGAGGAGGCGCTGGCCTATGTGGTCGGCCACTCCGACGTTTGGGTGACCACCGGGCGGGAGATCGCCGAATACTACTTGGAGCACTACTACGAGCAGGCGGTTGGCGAATGACTTTAGACCCGCGCTACTTGGAGTACCCGTTGCGGCGCTACGGCATGGACCACGACCGCTACGAATGGTCCATGCTGGCGCAGCGGGCGCCCATCGCTTGGCCGGGCGGCACCAGGCTGGCGCTGTGGCTGAACGTCGCGGTGCAGTTCTTTCCGCTGAACCAAAGCGGCAAGCCCTTTGCGCCCCCCGGCAGCATGGTGACCGCCTACCCAGACCTGCGTCATTTCACGCTGCGGGACTACGGCAACCGGGTGGGCATCTTCCGTTGCCTAGACGCCCTGGACCGCTTCGGCGTTACGCCGACCTTCTCGGTGAACGCCGCGGTCGCCGCCCGCTATCCGGCGCTGCTGGAGCGGCTGGTTGGCCGCGGCAACGAGATTTTGGCCAGCTCCTGGCACATGGACAGCCTGCATCACGGCGGCCTGCCTTCGGATGAGGAGGCGGCGCTGGTGGAACGCTCCCTGCGGACCTTGCGCACCGCCACGGGACAGTCCGTGCAAGGCTGGCTGAGCCCAGCCCGTTCGCAAAGCCGCAACACCCCGGACCTGCTGGCCGCCCAAGGCGTCCGCTACATGGGCGACTGGCTGAACGATGACATGCCCTATGGGTTCCGCACCAAGCGGGGCGAGTTGGTGGCCTTGCCGCTGTCCCTGGAGCTGGAGGACCGTTTCATCATGCAGGACAATCTGCATTCGGAGTGGGAGTATGCGCAGCAGGTGGAGGACGCCTGCGACTATCTGCTGGCCGAGGCGGAGAAGACCGGCCACGGGCGGCTGCTGGCCCTGTCCGTCCATCCTTGGCTGTTGGGGCAGCCGCATCGAATCGGTGCCTTGGAGCGGGTTCTTAAACATCTGTCGGAGCGCCCGGGCATCTGGTCCGCCTCCGCGTCCGACATCGTGGCGGCTTGGCGCCGGCGGCAACCTTGAGGCAAGCCCCATCGAGTGCGGCCACCCCTGGCTTCCTGCTTGGGTCTTGATCCTTCAGTAGCTAAGCGTCATGGAGGCAATCGTGGCGGAGCAGGGCGCCAAGATCAGCCGTCGCCGAACCTTGCCTCCAAGCGGATGAACAGGCGGCGCCCACGCGGGTCTGCGGAGCGCGGATCGTAACTGCCGGCGACATTGACGTAGGGCGGGTCCTCATCGGTCAGGTTGACCACGCCAAGCCGGAGGGTGGTGGCCGGCCAGTTGCGGAAAAGGCCGCCCAGATCGAAGCTGAGGTTGGCGTCCAAGGTGGTGAAGGCGTCTATGCTGACGGCGCTGTCGTCCTTGTAGCCGCCGATGTGCCGCATCAGCAGATTGAGGCTGAACGGCCCGCGCTCCAAGCCGGCGCCTAGGTTGACCTTGAATTTCTGGTTCGGCGCTCCGGCGTTGGTCCGGTTCAGACGGCTTAGGCCATCGATGCGCCGGCCGGCATTGGTGACGTCGTAGGCGAGCAGCAGCGTTCCCTCAACGAAGGGTGAAAGCAGCCCAAGTTGCGTGTCGAAAACGCCCCGCGCCGAAAAGTCGATGCCGCTGACGTCGATGGCGTCGGCGTTGATGAACGCCACGTTGACGATGGAGACGGTGCCCGCGGCGGTCCGCTGCACACGCGGGTCAAACGGGTCGGCGTTGACGATGCCTTGGGCGTTGTCCTTGCGCAGCACGTCTCGGAAGGCGTAGTCCCAATAGTCCAGGTTGAGATCGATGTTGCTCCAAGGCCGCCAAGTGCCGCCGACGTTGAATTCCGTGGAGGTCTCCGGCTGCAGGTTCGGGTCCCCAACCGTGCGCCGACCGGCGAAGGTGCGCGAACCGTCATAGTCCAGGATGTTGACGAAGTTGGTTTGCACCCCTTGGGTTTGGAAGGTCGAGGGGGCGCGGAATGAGGTGCCAATCGAGGCGCGCAACGAAATGTTGGGCGCCGGGGTGATGAACAAGGACATCTTGGGGTCCAAGGTGTTGCCCACGCCGCCGCCGTAGTCCTCGTAGCGCAGCGCCCCTGTGACCTCCAGCCATGCGGAAAGTGGCAGCAGAACCTCTCCGTAGGCGGCGTAAACATCCGTGTCGCCGGAGAAGTTAGAGTTGCCTATGAGAAAGGCGAAGCCGTCCCGCCGGGTGATGGGGTCATAGGCCGCCGCCAAGGATTCGTCCCGAAACTGGGCACCTAGGGCGTACCCCACGGGGCCGCCGGGAAGATTGCCCAAGAAGCCGGTCAGGCTGGCGTCCAGCACCTGGATTTTCGACTCCACATCACCGATGTAGTCGCCGATGATGAAGTTCCGCAGGCGCGGGTCGTTGCCCGGTTGGGCCGAGAAGACCGAACTGAAGGGGTTGAAGTATAGGCAGTCGCCTTGGCCCGGGCTGGCGGAGCTGGCGTCGCAACCTGGGCCGCCGAAACCGGACAGGGCAGCCTGAAAGTTGGCGGCGATGACGTCCCTTGGGTTCAGCACCGCGTCATTGGCGGCGCGCATGTAGGAAAGGTCCCAGGACAGGCCGGACGCGAACTCGCCTTGGACGCCAACCGCCAGACGCAGGGTTTCGTGGTCGTAGTAGTTGATCTCCGTGGGTTGGCCGACGCCGTAGGGACGGCCTTGGAAGAAGACATCCTCGCCAAAGATGTTGCCGGGGTTGTGGGCGGGGACCAGGGGCGTGTTCAGCACCGGGAAGCTGGGCGACACCTCACGGCTGATGTCGTTTCGGGCGTAGCCGATTTCCGCCCAAAGCTGGACGCCGGCCCTGGCGGACCAATCCACCCTTGCGTAGCTCTGCAGGCGGTCCTCCACCGGCACGGCGGTGACTTGGGGACCGAAGTCGAAGCGGCAGATGGTGCTGCCGGTGGTGAGTTCCTGCAGCAGCCCGCCATTCGCCGCACAGCCGGGGTCCGCCACTGTGCGCCCCAAGGAGGGCACGTTGAAGCTGCCGGGGTTGCCGAAGCCGCTGGTGGCCGGGCGCAGCCAGTCCACCTCGCCAAGCACCAAGCTGCTGCGGTCCAGATAGCTGGCCGCCAACAGGAAGGAGGCGTCCTGGCCCAGCTTGCCGCCCCACACCCCGTCCAAGTTCAGGTCGTCTTGGCTGCCGTTGTTGGTGCGGGTGCGGTATTCAACCTGTATTTCCGCGCCTTGGTAGTCTCGCTTAGTGATGAAGTTCACCACCCCGGCCACGGCGTCGGAGCCGTAGACGGCGGAGGCGCCGTCCTTGAGCACCTCCACCCGTTCCACCGCCAGCATGGGCACCAAGGCGGCGACGTCAACAAAGCTGGCGCCGTCGTCGGTTTGCGCTGCGGATGAGACTTGACGCTTGCCGTTCAGCAGCACCAAGGTGGAGGCCACTCCCAAGCCGCGCAGGTTGATGTTGGCGGTGCCGGCGGTGAAGTTTTGGCTGAGGTTGTCCGAGTTGTTCTCCGCGCCGTTGTTGATGGGCAGAATGCCCACCAGATCGCGGATGTCCTTGGCGGCTTGGTCGCGCAGGTCCTCCGCCCCGTATTCCGCCAGCGGCGTTGACGAGACGGCTTGGCGCTTGATGCGGCTGCCGGTCCGCGCCGCCACCACGACGACTTCCTCAACCACCTGCCGGTCCGCCGGTTCCGAAATGTCGGCCGCACTGACATGGCCGCCGCCGCCAGTCAACAGGGCAAGCGCCGCTAGGCGCGGGGCAAGGGGCAGCCTTGGTTTTTCGGTGATGGGCAAGGACATTTAGGTTCCGAACTTCCAGCAGCCGGGCGTCATGCAGACGCCCGGCTGGCTCGGAAGGCCGTCCCTAATTGAACTCCCAGATGGCCCTGAAGTAGTAGTAGCCGCCGTTGAACCCATAGGGAGAGGACTCCGGGTACTTCGCGCCGACTATTGTGGCGTAGGGATTTTTCGACGGATACTGATCGAACAGGTTCTGGGCGCCGGCCACCACGGATAGGGAGTCGGTGAAGCTGTAGGCCGCCTCGGCATCTACAAACCAGCGTGGCTTGCCGGTCAACGCAAGGCTGTCCACGTTGAGATGCGCCTCAAAGAACTTGGCGTAGTAACGAACCCTGCCCAAGAAACGCCAATCTCCCCAAACATGGTTGGCCGTCACCGAGAACCGGAACTCCGGGCGGGCGTCCTCAATCTGGCGCACGCGGGTGTCTGAGATGATGTCTGGATTGCGCTTGTCCACCGACGTGCCCGTCCAGTTCGCCAACCCGGTCAAGGTGGTGCCGCCGAAGGCGTAGGTGCCCACCAAGTCAATGCCTTGGGTGGTGGTGTCAAAGTCGTTGGTGAAGAAGGTGACGGATTGATAGCTGGTCGCGTCGGCGATGCCGTTCAGCAGCAGCGTTTGGATGTCCGTCGGCGTCAAGGTCTGCGGGGAACCTTGGGCGATGCGGTCCTCGATTGTGATGTGGTAGTAGTCCAGCGTGACGTCCATGTCGCCAAGGGCGAAGGCGGCGCCGATGGTGAAGTTGATGGATTCCTCCGGCTCCAATGGCTCGCCCCCCTTCTGCACGGCTATGGGATCCGTGGGCGGCAGGGTGGCGCGGTCCGCCAAGCGGCCGCTGTCGAACACCGTGCTCACGTTGCGGACGCTGCTCTGCCCCACGGTCGGCGCCCGGAAGCCGGTGCTGACGGCGCCGCGCAGCGCAAAGGTGGGGGACACCTCCAGACGTGCGGCGACCTTGCCGTCCAAGGTGGAGCCGAAGTCTTCGTAGTCCTCGTAGCGCAAGGCGAAATTGAGCAGCAGGCTATCGGAGAGGTCGGCCTCAATGTCCACCCAGCCGGAGTAGCTGCCCCGGGTGTCTTCGCCGGCGATCCTGGGGCTGAAGCCGGGGAAGCCGTTGGAGCCGATGCCGAAACCTTGGTTGGCCAAATTTGGGTCCACGAAGAAGGAGTTTTCGCCTCCGTTTTCGATCTTGAAGGTCTCTTCCCGGTACTCCACCCCCAACGCGAGGTGCAGCGGCGCTGCAAGCCCGGCGAACCCAATTTCCTTGGACAGGTCCAAATTGAACACCCTGTCCGTCTCCGTGTAGGCGCCGGGGTTGTACTCGGTGGGAATGCTTGTGCCGCGGCTGGCCAGCTGGGGATTGATGGTGTTGTTGATGAAGAACTGCACGTTGCTGCGGCCGGCCACGGCGCTGAGGTCGTAGTTCCAACCGTTGCGCAGTTCCCCACGCACGCCGACAGCGATGCTGGAGTCACTCAGGTCACCGCCGAACTGCGGCGTGAAGCCGCCGGGAAAGCGCTCGTTGAAGGCGAAGCAGTTCGGGTCCGCCGCAACGGCCGCCAAGGCCGCGGGGTCGGCCACGTTGTTGGCGATGTTCACCACTGGGCAGTTGCCGGACATGTCGCCGGTTAGGTCCGCGACCAGGATGGTGTCTCCGGGGCCGTCGAAGATGCCGCCCCGAGTGTGCGGGTTGCGGTAGAAGAAGCCGCCTTCGACGGTGCGCTCCGCCCAGTTGCCGAAGGCGTAAACCTGGCTGCCGTTGCCGAGGTCGAGGCCCACGTTGCCGAAGAACTTGAAGTCGTCCCGAAACTCCGGCGCTCCCCAAATCTGCGCGGCCGGCTGCCGGACGGCGGTGTTGCCGGCGTCTATCAAGCCTTGGGCGTCGGCCCGCTGCACGCTGCGGCTGGTGGGGTCGGACTCCTTGAACTCCAGGCTGAAGTTGGCGAAACCGGCGTCGGTGAGGGGCAGACCGATGTTGGCGGCCACATTGAAGGCGTCTCCGTCGCCTTCATAGTATTGACCCCAACGCGCTTCGACCTTGCCGCCGTCGGCGTCCTCCTTCAGGGCGAAGTTGATGACGCCGGCGATGGCGTCCGACCCGTACTGGGCGGAGGCGCCGTCGCGCAGCACCTCCACCCGGTCGATGGCGATGGCCGGGATGACGGAAAGGTCCGGCCCTTGGGCGCCGTCCGAATGGCCGCCACCGAGGAAGGTGATGACCGCCGACCGATGGCGGCGCTTGCCGTTCACCAAAATCAAGGTGGCGTCGGAGGACAGGCCGCGCAGATTGGCCGGGCGCACCAAGGTGGCGGCGTCCCCAATCGGCACTTGGTCAACATTGTAGGAGGGGATCAAGTTGGCCAGCATGTCGTCCATGTCCGTGGAGCCCATGTTCTCGAAGTCCGAGCCGCTGACGACGTCCACGGGCACGGGCAGATCCGTGGCGGAGCGGTCCTGCCGCCGGCTGCCGATCACGACAAGCTCTTCAATCTCCGCATCCGGCGCAGCTTCCGGGGCTTGCGCCGAAACCGTTGGGGCGCCGATCCACAGCGCCAACAAACCGAGGGGCGCCAAGGCGCCTTTCCACCATCCTGTTCGAGTCATTGCATTTCTCCTGAGGTCAATCTTTCCACAAGCAACGAGGCAGCCGGGCTTTTGCTCTCCGTCGGCATGGTTCACCGCGCCCGAATGCTTGGGCGGGATTTCATCAGCAGTTACCGATTTTGTCAATTCAGAGGCTGAGGCTGGAATTTCCCGGCTGCGCGGCCGGCGCCGGCCGACGAAGCAGTTGGTCAAAATAGTCGATGGTCTTGGCGAGGCCGGCCGGCAAAGGCGTCGTTGGCGCCCAATGCAGCACTTGCCGGGCAAGAGCGAGGTTTGGCTGGCGCCGGCGGGGGTCGTCGTCGCGCCTGGCGACATGGACGATCTTCGACTTGGAACCGGCTAGGCGCACCACCGTCTCGGCGAATTCACGGATGGAGACCTCCTGCACGCCGCCAAGGTTGATCGGGCCGGTCACTTCTTCCGGGGAGTTCATTAACCGCACTAAGCCGTCGATGAGGTCGTCCACATAACAAAACGTGCGCGTCTGCAAGCCGTCGCCATGAATGACGATCTCTTCGCCGCGCAGGGCCTGGATGATGAACGCCGACACGACGCGCCCATCGTCAGACGCCATGCGTGGCCCGTAGGTGTTGAATATCCGCGCCACCTTGACCACCAAGCCATGTTGGCGGTGGTAGTCGAAACACAATGTCTCGGCGCAGCGCTTGCCCTCGTCGTAGCAGGCCCGGGAGCCGATGGGATTGACATTGCCCCAATACTCCTCGGTTTGCGGATGCGCCTCCGGGTCGCCGTAAACCTCGCTGGTGGACGCCTGCAGAACGGGCGCCCGCAGGCGCTTGGCCAACCCCAATGCGTTGATGCCGCCGTGGACGCTCGTCTTGAGGGTCTGCACCGGGTCGTGCTGGTAGTGAATGGGCGAAGCTGGGCAAGCAAGGTTGTAGATGCCGTCCACTTCCACATAGAGCGGGAAAGTGATGTCGTGCCGCAGCGCCTCGAAACGCGGGTTCAAGAGCATCCCGGCGATGTTTTGCCGGGTGCCGGTGAAGTAGTTGTCAACGCACAGCACCTCCTTGCCGTCCGCGAGCAACCGCTCGCAAAGATGCGAGCCAAGGAACCCGGCGCCCCCGGTCACGAGCATTCTGTTCCGCTCCGTCATGGGGTTTGGCCGGTCGGCTAAGGCCGGGCGAAGACCGCCTCCACCTCCACCAACATGCCGGGCGCGACCAAGCCGGCCACCTGCACCGCCGAGCGGGCCGGCAGGTTGGGCTGCGCCTCGGTGCCGAAGTGCTCCCGATAGGCGCGCATGAAGCCGTCGAAGTCCAAGCGTCCGTCCAACTCCGGCACGCCGACCAAAAAGACCGTCATCTTCACCGCATCGCCGAAGGAGAGGTTCAGCTTTTCCAAGGACGCCTTCATGCGCGCGAAGACCGACCGCGCTTGGATTTCCGTGTCCCCCCAGAATTCCCGGCTGTATTGCTCGGCTTCAGGATTGGCCGGCGCCGGCACGGTGCCGCTGTGGAACACCAAGGTGGTTCCCGCAGACGCCTCCACCGCCTGGGCGATGGGGAAGGTGGAGTTGTTGGGCAGTGGATAGCGGGTGACGTCCGCCAAGGCGCCGGCGCCGCCAAGCAGCCCCGCTAGGGTGATGAGAAGTCTGAACATTTTGGCTGGCTCCTGTTGGTTGGGAATTAGGGCGTTGCGCTCATTGAATTGATGTAGGCCACCACGTCACGGACGTCCGCATCGCTTTGCAGGACGGCCGTCGAAGCCCGCATCTGGATGCCCCAAAGGTCGCCGGGCACCCCGCCGCGGGCACCGGAGCGGTAGTTCTCCAGTTGCCGCACCAAGTACCAGTCGCTTTGCCCGGCTAGGGGCGGGGAGCTTAGGGATTCATTGCCTTGGCCGCGCTCGCCGTGGCAGGCGATGCAGGTGCGGTAGAGGCCCTCGCCGCGGGCGGCGTCTCCCTGCACGGACGGTGGCGGGGCGTATTTGGGGACGCTGGCCACATAGGCGGTCGCCGCCCGAATGCCGTCAGCGTCCAAGGCTGCCGCCATGGGCTGCATTTCCCGCCCGGCCAAGTCCGGGCTGCCGGCGGGGGCGCGCCAGCCGTCTTGGTAGCTTTCAAGCTGCCGCTGCGCATACCAAGGCGGCAACACCGAAAGGTTGGGCGCATCCACTAGCGGATTGCCCCGCAGTTCGACGCCGTGGCATACCGCGCAGTGGTTCAATTCCGGCGGTGCCGCCACCAAGTTCTCCTCTGCATGGGCGAAGGGCATCCAAGCGGCGGCGAATGACAGAAGGCAAATCAGACGCTGCCCAAGCCCGGCGGGGAACGGGAAACCTCGCTTGGTGTCGTCCAAAGTCCTTCCAAACTCGCTACGGAGCCCCGAACCCCTCTTGGTGGACATGACCCTTGGCGGACGGCGGAGGCTACGCATGGCCGCCGGCCTCCGTCTTGGCGCGTTCGTTCAATTGCGCGAGCACGAAGTGGGCGGAGCTCAGGGCGCCCTCCTGCCAGCCTGGATGGTAGCTGATCTGATCGCCCATCAAGTAATGCCGCCCCGCCGGGCCTTGCAGGGTCTTGAACCAGCGCTTGCGGTCTTCGTCGGTGCCGAAGCTGCCGCAGCCCATCATGTGGTTCATGCGGTTCCAAGGCACGCTCACTCCGTTTTCGACATAGCTTGCATACTTCGGATGAATGGCGGCACCCTGCTCGATGGCCCTTTGCAGGCGCTCGGCCGGCGTCAACCGGGCGAACGCCTCGGTGGTCTCCTCCTCGAAGATGTAGGCGCCGAGCACGACCCCCTTGGCGCCGTTGTAACCGTGGCTGGGATACCAGATTTGCTCAATTTCCTGCCCGGTCCAGGAGATGCCGCCGTAGATGCCCTCATCCTCCCAGAAGCGCTTGGACATCTGCAAGCCGATCTTCATCAGCTTGCCCCAATCAACGAGGCCAAGGGCCGCAAAGTAGGGGGCTGGAAAGTTGTTGTGGATGCCGGCCAGCAAGTGGGCGGGGATGTTGTTCAGGCAGTAGTCGGCGCGGATTGCCTTGTTCTCGCCCCGCTGGTTGTAGATGACGGTGACCCCGTCTTCGGCCAAGTTGATGGCCTGCACCGGCGCTTGGGTGAGAATGGAGCTTTTGATCTGCGCGGCGAAGCTCTTGATGAGGTTGTCGCTGCCGCCGACCACCTGCATCATGGGCGCCGCTTGGTCGGAGAGTTCCCCCCAGTGCATGGCCTCGCGCCAGAACTTGGCGTTCAGGAGCTGCTTGAAGTCCAAGGGCGTCTTCAGCGTGGACGCCTCCAGCCAGCCGCCGGAGGCGTACCCGGCCCGCCCGCTGCCGCGGTAGCGGCCCTTGGCGTCCAAGTCGCCGTAGCTGCGCAAAAACTCAAACAGGCGCTCCGCGTCGGCAGCGCTGAATGTTGCCTCGAATTCGGCCCGATTGGGAGACTTGGCGATCAGCTCCGTCATGAAGCCCCGGGCGTCCGCCATGAACTCCCGCATGCGCACCGGCTTGCCGCCGAAGGCATTGGGCTCCTGCACCCAGGCGTGGTAGTTCTCGTTGACGAACACCTCCAGCGGCACGCCCAAGGTCTTGCAGTAGTGATGCATCAAGCGGTGATGGGCGGGGATGCGCGCCGGCCCGGCGTTGAAATAGAGGCTGGGATGGTCGTCAAACCCGCAGATTTGCTGGTTGCCCATTTCATCCACCAAGTCCCCGGCGCGGATGGTGAGCACTCGGCCGCCGATGCGGTGGGACGCCTCAATGATCGTGCAGTCATAACCGGCCCGCTCCAACTCATAGGCGCAGGCGAGGCCGGAAATGCCGGCGCCGAGAATCACCACCGAACGCCGCTGCCCGCCTGTGAGCGCGTCAAGGCGGGCCCTAGGCGCCGCCAAGCTGGCGGCCGGCGCAAGGCCCAAGCCGATGGCGGCCTGATAGACGGCCGCGGAACCCCCAACCGCACCGACGCGGGAAAGGAACTGACGACGGGAAACCGGATTGTTCATGGGGCCTGACCTGCTAGCTCAGCGCGGCAATTGCGAAAATGGGCCGACGCCTATTGTACGCCTGCAAACCCCGCTATGGGCAAACGAAACCATAGCAACGCAATTCAGAAACGTCGTCCCCCTTCGGTTGCCGCCCTTCTCGACCTCCAGGGGAGTGGGCGGCGCACCCCGCGCCATTGCCGCCGGCGACCCAATTTCAAATAGGGGCGGCGGTGGCGCATAATTGAACCGATAGGCGCTCCACCCGAGCCGGAGATGACGCAAACCGCAAAGAGTTCGAACTGCCCAACGGGAGCGACGGCCAAGCGCCGGCTGCCCCTCGGCATACAGACCTTCCGGCTAATTCGGGAGGAGGGTTGCTATTACGTGGACAAAACGCCCTACATCCGTCAGCTTGTGGATGAGGGCCGGCACTACTTCCTGTCCCGCCCGCGGCGCTTCGGCAAGAGCCTGTTGGTGGACACGATCAAGGAGCTGTTCGAGGGCAGCGAGACGCTGTTCGAGGGGCTTGCCATCCACGGCCAGTGGGAGTGGTCCAGGCGCCATCCCGTGGTGCGGCTTGACTTCAGCGCCGGCGACTACAGCGACCCGGGGTTTCTGCAGGATGAAGTGGCGGAGCAACTGGCGGCCATCGAAAGGCAGGCGGGGGTCGATCCTGGCCATCCTAGGGCGTCCATCCGCTTCCGCCAACTCCTTGAGGCGCTGCACGAGCGCAACGGGCAGCGGGTGGTCGTGCTGGTGGACGAATACGACCGGCCGATCCTTGATGCGCTGGCGTCGCCGGAAGTGGCGCGGGGCAACCGCGACTACCTGCGCGGTCTTTACTCCGCCGTCAAGTTCTGCGATGCGCACGTCAAGTTCTGTCTCCTCACGGGCGTCAGCAAGTTCTCCAAGGTCAGCATCTTCTCCGGCCTGAACAACCTCATGGACATCACGCTTGATCCAGCCTACTCCGCCATCTGCGGCTACACGGAGGGCGATCTGGACGCCGTGTTCGCGCCGGAGCTTGCCGGCTTGGACCGCGACGAGGTGCGCCGCTGGTACAACGGCTACAGCTGGAGGGGTGCGGAGAAGGTGTACAACCCCTTCGACATCCTGCTGCTGCTCCGGCAGCGTGAGTTCAAGGCGCACTGGTTCGAGACCGGCTCGCCGAAGTTCCTGATCGACACCCTGCTGCGGCGCGGCGTCCCCACCTTGGACTTGGACGGCATGACCGGCTCGGAGGCGCTGCTGTCGGCCTTCGACGTCGATGAGATGACCGTGGAGGCGCTGCTGTTCCAGACCGGCTACCTGACCATCACCGGCGAGGACGCGCACAACGGCTTGGCCCAATACCGGCTGGGCTACCCGAACCGGGAGGTGCGGCAAAGCCTGAACGAGCGCCTGCTGGTGGCCCTGCTGCCGGACGCCCCAAGGCGGCTGGCGGACGGCGGCCCGCTGCGGGAGCTGCTCTCCGCCAACGACTTCAAGGGGGTCGAGGCGCTGTTTCGATCGGTCTTCGCCAGCATCCCCCACCAGTGGCACACCAAGAACGACATCGCCAACTACGAGGGCTACTACGCCAGTGTGTTCTACTCCTGCTTTGCCGCCCGGGGCTTCGACCTGATTGCCGAGGACAGCAGCGCCCAAGGCCGTGCGGACATGGCGCTGCGCTGCAACGGCAACGTCTATTTGTTCGAGTTCAAGACGGTGGACGACGCGCCCACCGGGGCAGCGCTGGCCCAGCTCAAGCAAAGGCGCTACGCCGACAAGCATCGGCACTCAGGTGGGCTGATCCACCTGATCGGCGTGGAGTTCAGCCGGGAGAGCCGCAACATCGCCGCCTTCGAGGTGGAGCGGGCATGATTCGCTTGGCCCCCCTATCCATCGCCGCCAAGTTCAGCGCCGCTACGGCCACCTCTCTGAAGCTGCCGGTACTGGACGGATGAACGGAATCTGCGGGATCCACGCAAGCCGGGCCGGCGCCGCGGACGGATCGGCCGCGGAAGGGCTGGACGCCATGCTGGCGGCCCTCGCCGACTACGGGGCGGACGCCGCAGCGTGGACGGAGCCTCCGGTCGCCCTCGGCGGCCGGCGGTCCCCCGTCACCGGAGGGTCCCCCGCCACCGGGCAACGCCGGTCCGGGACCCGCCTTCGCATCGACCGGGGCACCGGCTTCGCGGTCGCCGCGGACGCCCGCCTCGACGACCGCGGCGCACTCTGCGACGCGCTCGGCGTACCCCACGCCGAACGCGCCGGCCTCGACGACCCGGACCTGATCGCACGGGCCTGGGCGCACTGGGGCCGGGACTGCCCGGACCACCTGCTCGGCGATTACGCCTTCGCGGTGTGGGACCGTCGCGCCCACACCCTGTTCTGCGCCCGCGACCCCATCGGCGCCCGGCCCTTCTACTACGCCGAAACCCCGCATGGCTTCGTCTTCGCCAGCGCCGTGGAGGCGGTGCTCGCCGCGCCCGGCGTCGATGGCCGGCTCGACGAGTCCACCGTGGCCACCTGGCTGGTCCGGCGCAACCCGCTGAGCAACACCCGGACGTTCTTCGCGATGGTGCGCAAGCTTCCGCCCGGCCATGCGCTGACGGTGGCCGGGGCCGCGCCGCCGCGGCTGCACCGATACTGGCGGCCGGAGCGGGCCCCGCGGGCGCGGCGGGCCTCCGACGACGCGTATGCGGAGGAGTTCCTGGACCTCTACGCACGGGCGGTGCGCGACCGCCTGCGCGGTCCCGACCCCGTGGGCGCGCACCTGAGCGGCGGCCTGGACTCGTCCACGATGGTGGTGCTGGCGGCGCGCGAGCTGCGCCGCGAGGGCCGGCCGCCGCCGCTCGCCTACACCTGGCTGCCGCCGCGCGACCGCCAGCCGGCCGCGGCCGGCGCGCCGGAGTACGAGGTCCTTGACGCGGTGTGCGCCCGGGAGGAGCTGCGCCTGTTCCACCAGTTCGAGGTCACCCCCGAAGAATTGCTCGCCATGTCGCGGCGCGACGGCGTGTATCCGGGCCGGCGGCTCTCGTTGTTGGAGGCGTCCGTCCAGCGCCGGGCCGCGGAGCATGGCGTGCGGGTGCTGCTGACGGGATGGGGCGGGGACGAGGGCGTGTCGTTCAACGGCCGCGGGCTCTACGCGCACCTGCTGCTCAGCGGGCGCTGGCCGCGGTTGGCCGCCGAATGCCGCGCCCGCGGGCTGGGGCTGCGGTACGTGCTCGGGGAGACGGTGAGGTCCCTGATACCCCCGATGCCCCGCCGGCTGCGGAGGTGGCGCAACCCACGATCTTTTCCGAACACGTTCATCGACCCGGCGTTCGCCCGGCGGCAGCCCCCGCGGCCTGTGCCGCAGCGGCGCGGGGTCGGCACGAGGCGCACGCAGTTGCGCCTGCTGCGCGACGGGCATCTGATCCGGGATACGGAGCTCCTCGCGGCGAGCGGCGCGCGCCACGGCATCGAGTACCGCTACCCGCTGCTGGACCGGCGGCTGCTGGAGTTCGCCCTGGGCCTGCCGTCCGAACAGTTCCGGCGCGGCAAGTGGAGCCGCTGGCTGATGCGCCATGCTGGGCAGTCGCTGCTGCCGCCCGACGTCTGCTGGCGTCTGGCCAAGGCCGACATCCACCTGATCTTCGACCCGTACGACAACGTTTACGAGGAGGAAGTGCTGCCCGCGCTCCTCCGGGCCCTGGAGGCGGGGGCCGCGTCGTCCACCCGCACGCAATACGTCGACATGCCGCGCCTGCTGGCCAGCCTGCGCGCCGGCGGGGTTGCATCGCCGAGAGAGGGGAGGTTGCGCGAACATGCCCTGGCCATCCTCGGCGAGCTCTGACCGCGTGGGCCTGTTCTACGGCGCCCGCCAGATCGTGCGTCTGGGCGCCGAGGACCTCGCCGCGTTCAACCGCGTGTTCCGGCGGCATGAAGACGTCCTCGCCCACTTCGGCTACGCCGTCATGGACGCGGCCACATGAGGCCGGGAAGCGGCGGGCAGGGAGAGCGGCCATGACGGCGCGGGAGCCGCCGGAGGTCTGCCTGGCCACGGCCACCACGGAACGTTTCATGCCGGGCACGCTCGTCCTGATCGGCTCCTTCCTGCGGCGCCATCCCGGGTTCGCGGGCGACATCGTGGTCGTCCATGACCGCGGCCTGCCGGAGTCCCTGCGCGAGGTGCTCGCGGCCACCTTCGACGGCGTGCGTTTCCACCCGGTCTCGCCGGAGCTGGTGGACCGGGCCGAGCACGTGCATGCCGCGCTGCCGCAACGCGGCTTCACGCCGGCGCGCTTCTTTGCGCTTGAAGCATTCCGGCTCGGCGGTTACCGCAAGGTGCTGTTCTGCGACAGCGACCTGCTGTTTCGAGCGCCGGTGGATTCGCTGTTCGATTCCCCGCAAGCCCTGCTGTGCTGTGGCGACAAGGCGTATCTGGAGGGCCGGCACCGGGATGCCCTCACCTTTCTGCCCGTGCCGCCGGGCGGCCGGGCCGGCGCCGGCGGCGTCCTGGAGCGGACGTTCAACGACGGGTTCCTGGTCATTGACGCCGCGCTGGTGAACGACGGCACCTACGCCGATCTGCTGGCGATGCTGACGCCGGAAACCTGGCGCAACACCGACACGACGCACACCAAGCAATTCCTGCAAAACCGGTACTTCGCCGGACGGCAGACGCTGATCGGCTCGACGTACAACTTCCTGCTGGCCTCGGCGCGGGACATTCGGGTGCGGGAGGGCGTGGACGTCGAAAGCGCGCGGGTGCTGCACTACGTCAAGGCGGTCAAACCCTGGTCGCCGGACGCCATGCTGCGCTGGGCGTGGGACCCGGGGAGTGTGCCCGCCGCGTCCGCCTTCAGGTCCTGGCACGACGCCTGGCTCGACGTGCTGGCGCAGGCGCACCTGCGCACCGGCGTTCTGGGGCGGGCGGGATGGACGTTCGCCAACCGGGCCGTCCCGGCCGATGACGGGGCGAACGTTGCCGCCGGACGGGACGGATGAGGTGCGCCCTGAACTGCAGCTCCGTCGGGCAGAACCCCGGTCCGGATTAGCGATGGCCTTGGCATTGGGCTGCCGCCACGATGTGGAGAGCCGCGTCGGCACCCACCTGTTCGGCATCTCGGCGAACAACAGCGGCTCCACCTTCCTCAAGGCGGCGCTGGCGACCAGCCGGGCGACCTGGAACCTGGATTGGGAAGGCCAGGGGATGCTCGGCTACGTGGGGCCGAACATCCTCTTGCCCCGTCTCGCGAACCGGCTCTGGGCCGCCGAACAGCGCTGGATCGACCTGCTGACGGACCCGCGCAACTACGACTGGCCGCGCACGCGCAAGGCGTGGTACTTCCAGGCCTTCGCCCGCGACCCCGATGCGAGCGTGTTCTACACCAAGACCCCGGCGCACCTGCTCCTGGTGGACGAGTTGGCGCGGCATTTCCACAACGCGAAGTTCCTGTTCATGGTGCGCAACCCGTACGCGGTGTGCGAGGGCATCTGCCGGTTCCACCGGAGCGGACGCGCCCACGGCAGGTCGCCGCCACCGCCGCCCGAGAACCTGCCGGAACTCGCGGCGCGGCACGCCGTCACCTGCATGGCGTGGCAGCGCCGCAACCTGGAGGCCCACGGGCAGCGCGGCGTCTTCTTCACCTACGAGGCGATGTGCGCCGAGCCGGAGCGGGTGGCGCGGGACATCCGGGTGCTGGCGCCCGAGCTCGACGACCTGGACCTGCGGCAACGCCTGCGGGTGAAGGCGTGGTACCACGAGATGCTCACCGACATGAACGCCCGGCAGATCGCGCGTCTGGGCGCCGAGGACCTCGCCGCGTTCAACCGCGTGTTCCGGCGGCATGAAGACGTCCTCGCCCACTTCGGCTACGCCGTCATGGACGCGGCCCCATGAACCGGGCCGTCCCCGCCGATGACGGGGCGAACGTTACCGCCGGACGGGACGGATGAGACGCGCCCTGCGCCTGGCCGCCTGGAACGTCGGCCTCGCGCTCGCCGCGCTGGTCCTCATCGCGGCGGGCGGGGAGGCGTGGTTGCGGCTGACCAAGCCGTTCATGCGCAGCGCCATCCCCATGCGCTTCGAGCCGCGGGTGGGTCCGGTACACGAGCCGGGCGCGGAAGTGCGCCGGACGAACCTGCGCGACTTCTGGACCGCCTCCCGCGCCAACCGCTGGGGCTTCCTCGACCGCGAGCCGCTGCCCCCGGACCGGGCCGCGGCGAGCTGCCACGTCAGCGTGATCGGTGACTCTTTCGTGGACGCGATGCAAGTGCCCGTCGCCGCCAAGCTGCATGTCCGGCTCGAAGCCCTCGCCGCCCGGCGCCTGCCCCATCTGGACGTCACCACCTCCGCCTTCGGGATGTTCGATACGGGCCAGATCGGGCAGTTGCCGTTCTACGACACCTACGCCCGGCGCCTGCATCCGAAGCTGCTGGTGCTGGTGTTCTTCCACAACGACTTCTGGAACAACTCCCCGGTCCTGACGGCGTTGCGGCGCGGCCTCGACCCGGACCGGCTGCCCCGGGCGAGCATCGCGCGCGGCAAAGACGGCGCCCTGACCCTGCGGCCCCCCGATCCCGAGTATTGGAAGCACTCGCTGCCACTGAACATCCGGCCCGCCCCCACCACACTCTTCGACAGGATCGTGCGTTGGGCGACCCGGCGGTCCTGGTTCGCCAGGTGGCTGGCCTTGCGACCGGACCCGGGCCGCCGGCGTTCGCACGTCGCAGAGGGAAAGGCGCTCGAACTCCTGAGCCGGCGTCCCGGCTACGAAGGGCTGGCCGGCGAGCGGCCGGCGGCGATTGCGGACCACAGGGCGGCGCTCGAGGAGGATGTGCTGTCCCCGGTGTTCGAGCAGGCGGTGGCGTACACGGGATTCGCCCTGGATCTGTTCAAGGCGCGCGCGGACCGCGACGGCGCCGCGCTGGTGCTCCTGACGACGCACAGCCTGGGGAAACGGGGGGCCCCCGTCTTCGACCGGCTCCACAACCTGGCCGAGGCGCGCGGCATCCCCGTCATCAGTCAATACGCCTGGATCGAACGCCAAGGCGGAGACGTGCGAGACGCACGATGGCCGCACGATCCGCACTGGAGCCCGGCCGGCCACCAGTGGGCGGCGGAAGCCCTGCTCGAACATCTGGCGCAGAACCGGGATATCTGTCACGGGAGTTTGATAGCCGTTCGCAATTTTTCGGCATTTTTGCCCGTTTCCCGCCTAGGTCTAAAACCCGAATTTACTTAAAAATCAATCCCTTGTAAAATTGGCGCCTTGGGGGTTAGAATGCCGGCTTTCCACCGAGGGGCTGCTCCGCATGGCCGATTTGGCGCTGGATGCACGTTCCGGCGAGGACGTGCTGCCGCTGGCTCCGGTGCATTTGCCGGAGTTCGGCCAGTTGGCTGATGTGCCGCAATCCGATGTGCGTGGGCTTCGGGATTCCCTTTGACGGTCCCTGCCCAGCTGTCGGGACCGGAGCGCCGGCGAGGCGTTTCCTGGCGCAGAATCTGCCATTCGCGGACTGTCCGGGCGAGGGCTGCGGGTGCCGACGGCCGATCAAGCGACTGGCGTGCTTGGGGTGTCCGCCGTCCCTACTGGGCGGGTCCGGCGGGGTTGGGTCAGTGCGTCGAGAGCCGTCCGCTCTTTGGCTGGCAGCCGCGTCAGCGGCGCCACTCAGATCGTCGCCGTCCGGCTAGGGCGAGCGCCCCAATGACGATGCCTCCACTTCGGGCGCATGGTCGGGGATTGCGATGCTTTGGGCGATGTCCCGGAGGTGCTTCATATCACTTGATGCGGCGTACTCCGCAATGTGCCTGGCAAAGCAGGGGATGCCGAATTCGTAGTGGGCGGACCGAGAGCCGTTCGCGCCCCAGACCAGACCTGAGTGCAGCAGCGCTGCCATGGCATCCGTTCCGTTGGCGGCCCATTCAGAAACGCTTTCCCCTTTCTCTGCGTAGCGCATGCCCACGCCTGCATTACACAATCTTTTGAGTTGGTCCGCGGTTATGCAGCCTTTCTTGAACACCACCTGCGCCACGAGCAGGCCGGCCTCCAATGATCCTGCGTCCTGCAGTTCCATGCGGCGCTCCTCGTAGCGTTGCCGCTTCTGTCCCTCGAAACTGGGCAGGGCCGCCGCGGCGACACCGCTGTCGATAACTTTGGAACCCGGCGCATGCTCCAGCAGGCTCTCACATAGGCAGGCCCCGAACTCCTGAATGAAGTACGGGTAGCCCATGGTCGCCTTCCAAGCGGACTCCAGAACGTCCCCATCCACCTGAACGCCGTGCTGGGCCAGAGGCTCTGCAATGGCTTGGTGGGTCGCCGCTTCGTCCAGACACCCCAACGGGATGTTGCTTTTCTTGAAAGGCGCCACGCCGATCATGCGCTCCACGAAGGTGCCGCAGGAGCGGAGGTGTCCGTAGGCATCCGGTGTCCCCGCCATGATCAGGCCGACCGGCATCTGCGCACCCGCTGCGCCGCCGCGCTGGACGCAGTTCAGCAGGCTCCTCAGCACACTCTCCCTACTTTGCCCTTGCACGGCATGCACTTCATCAACCGCCAGAAGCAACGGCGCACCATCCATGCGGTCCCCCTGCTCATCCACGCCGTGGGCGCAGAAGCCGACGGCATCCGCCAAACTGACGATGTTGCGGGAAGCCGCCCCATCGCCTTTCCCAATGGATAGCTGCATCCCAGTGCCCGCCACAGCGGCGCCTAGGGAGACATGCAGGGTGCGCTTGGGGATCGACCGCCCCGCAGTGGCTTGATTGATGATGGTTTGCGCAAGACGCCCTGCGTCCAGAAAATCGTCAGCGTCCAGATGCGCCACCTTGATGCGTGGGGGCAGGCGCCGCAATGCCTCATTCATCAGGCAGGTCTTGCCGGTGCCCCTGGCACCGTGGATCAAAACCGCATTGACAGGCGGCTTGCCCGCCGCCAACGGCCGCGCCAGAACTTGGGCAATGCACCCCAACAACCGATCCCTGCCTGCCAGTTCCGGCGGCGGATACCCCGCGCTGGGATTAAACAAGACGTCAATGTCTGACGAGTTCGCCTGCCGCACGGCGTTCCCCATGGCGGACATGACACTGCGATGCTGCGGCATTAACGGCTTGGACATAGCGCGGACATTATGGCCCAACGGCTCGGAGTGCGCAAACGTTTGCGATGGGAGAACACCCTTGCCGTTCGCAATTTTTCGGCATTTTTGCCCGTTTTCAGATTGGGCCTAAGTTCCGAATTTCCTTGAAAATCAACTTATTGGCATGGCGGTGCCTATGGGGTTAGACTCGAAGTTTTTCCAAACGGGCATCTGCGAATGCCCGATTTTGCGCCGGTTCTGGCGGAGCGCCGAAGGTGCCAATTCGTACGCGCCATCATGAAGATCAACGCCATTGCGGAGACCCGCCCATGGAAACTCCCATCCAAGCCTATGCCGCCATGATCGCCTACGCACTGATGCGTGCCGGCCCAAGCCAAGCGGCCTAGCGCAACCGCGCAACTCGCCTACGCCGGGGCCGTCGACTCCAAATGGCGGGAGATGGATGACAATTGCCAAGCGTTGGTCTTCAGCCCGGATGAGGACGGCGATCAGGTGGGGGAACCCATCCCTCTGCCTGGCGAATGCCGAGGACTTTACTCCGGGTTCGGCGTCGTTCCTGAAGCCGTGCTCCGCGTCCCCGTCTTCAATCGGGTGTCCGCCTTCGCCTCGGTCGGCGGGCATTACTGGCGCGAGAGCAGCCATGTCACCCATGCCGCGGGCGTGAAAGTGGACATCCCGAAGGACAGGGACAGCGGCTTCAGCTTCGCGGCCGGCGCCGGCGCGGATTTTGCCCTGACCAACCGGATGGACTTGCGCCTGCACTGGCGCAGGCTCTCCCGCGGCGGCCATGCCGGAAGCCGCGGCGTCACCTTGGGCTTGGTCTATCGGCCGTAGCCTTTGCGCCTAGTCCAGATCATGCGCACTTGGGTGTGTGCGGCGGCCCGCTCTGGATGCGCCATTCATGATGGCACGAAAAAGATAGCGAATTTGTGCCAGTTTAATTTTCAGGCAAGCTGTTGATTTTATTTAGGAAAAACGGAAAATGCCGAAAAATTGCGAACGGCTAGGGATTTTTGGTAGGATGCATTCTCCGGTGTAAGGAAACTTCTTGATTCATTTTTCAGAGGTGAGAACATGAGCAATACTTTCCCCTCGGCGTACGATGAGGCGAACGAGGCCGTAGCGTCCTCGGCCCCGAAACGCCCTTGGGCAAAGCCCACCATTCGCCAGCTAAGGGTCACCAGCACACGTAGCGGGACGCAAACAGGCCATGATGAAGACACTTTTAACCCCGGCAGCCCCGCACATGGAAGATATGCGCGCGCGAGCTAGTATCTCTGCTACGCCGTCATGGAAGGGGCGGAATGACCTCTCCCACCGGACGCCACCTCCCGCGTGACGTGGCCTACGGGCTGCGTGTGCGCTCATCCGTCCCCCTGCCGTTCTCCGATGGCCGGGAGGACGTGCCGGCGGCGACCGCGTGACGCCGGACAACTCCCGGTAGTGGGGATTATCGGAGCCTGTCCCACGGAGCACGCCATGACCGCCGGCATCTTCGACGCCCATCAAGTTGTGCGCCGCCTCGAAGCGGCCGGCATCAAGACCCAGCAAGCCGAAGCCATCATTTCGGAAATGCACGACACGGCCGGCTCGACGCGGGCTTCGCCGAACCGCGGTCCCGTCGGGCAGAACCCCGATCCGGATTAGCGATGGCCTTGGCATTGGGCTGCCGCCACGATGTGGAGAGCCGCGTCGGCACCCACCTGTTCGGCATCTCGGCGAGCAACAGCGGCTCCACCTTCCTCAAGGCGGCGCTGGCGACCAGCCGGGCGACCTGGAACCTGGATTGGGAAGGCCAGATGATGCTCGGCTACGTGGGGTCGAACATCCTCTGGCCCCATCCCGCGGTCCTACTCTGGGCTTCCGAACAGCGCTGGATCGACCTGGTGACGGACCCGGGCAGCTACGACTGGCCGCGCACGCGCAAGGCGTGGTACTTCCAGGCCTTCGCCCGCGACCCCGATGCGTGCGTGTTCTACACCAAGACCCCGGCGCACCTGCTCCTGGTGGACGAGTTGGCGCGGCATTTCCACAACGCGAAGTTCCTGTTCATGGTGCGCAACCCGTACGCGGTGTGCGAGGGCATCTGCCGGTTCCACCGGGACGGGCGCACCTACGGCAGGCCGTCGCCACCGCCGCCCGAGAACCTGCCGGAAGCCGCGGCGCGGCACGCCATCACCTGCATGGCGTGGCAGCGCCGCAACCTGGAGGCCCACGGGCAGCGCGGCGTCTTCTTCACCTACGAGGCGATGTGCGCCGAGCCGGAGCGGGTGGCGCGGGACATCCGGGCGCTGGTGCCCGAGCTCGACGACCTGCACCTGCGGCAACGCCTGTGGGTGAAGGAGCAGTACTACGAGACGCTCACCGACATGAACGCACGGCAGATCGCGCGTCTGGGCGCCGAGGACCTCGCCGCGTTCAACCGCGTGTTCCGGCGGCATGAAGACGTCCTCGCCCACTTCGGCTACGCCGTCATGGAAGGGGCGGGATGACCTCTCCCGCCGATGCCGCTTCCCGCGTGACTACGCGGCCTGCGGGCTGCGCGTCGCCGGGTCAGGCCGGCGGCGTCCCGGCGGGCTGCACGTGGACGATCCGCGCGATCCCCCTCGAACATGAGAGCGCCGGTGGAAAGACGGTGGGAAGCGCGGTGCCGAGCCGGCGCGGCCTCTTCATGCGCCGGCCGCCGGCGCCCCATCCGCGCCGTAACGGCCCAACCGCCGCGGCCCGTGGAACACCGACAGGCGCCCGTCCGAGTGCTCGTGGACGCGCACCGCCCGTCTCACATAGTGCCTGCCGTGCGGCCCCGGGTTGCTCGGAAGCGGAGATGGCGGCGCCGGCGTGTCCGTCCGGCTGACCGCCGCCAGCGCCACGCTCTGCCAAAGCATGGAAGGTCGGTTCGCACGCTCGTTGCAACGCCCCTCGTCGGCACGTGAGCTGCCGCCATGCACACACGGCGAGCGTAATCGTCTATATTTTGCTTGTTGTTGGGAGGTAGCCTTCGGATGCGATCGCTCGACGGTCTCAAGGAGCACCCGCGGGACCTCCATGCGGACTTGGCCAGCGAAACGACGAGAGATTCGCAACTAGGCTCTGGATTCTCATATGTCAACGCAACCAGCATCCCGCCGCGGGGGGAACGGGGGAAGCCCGCGTCGAGTTAAGGCCGCGCTTAAGTTCGTCTTCGCCACCTTGCTCGTAGCGGCGGCCTTTGCCGCTACGCATGCGTCGTCCGAGGCGGCCTTCTCCGAGTCGGACCTGAGAGACATTCTCGTGCTCGGCGGGACGGTCAACACCGTCCTTTTGCTCGCCACGCTGTTCCTCCTGCGCTACAAGGTTGTAGCGAACGCCGTCCTGTCGCTGATTGTGCTGGCCAGCGTTGCGACGGCGTACATCATCCATACCGACCTCTATCTGACCGGAAACGGGGCCGCCCTCATTGCACTCTGCGCCGGATCCGGCGCAGGGCTGTTCGTCGCCTTCCGTGTCATCGACGAGCAGCGCTGGGGAGGCATTGCGCTCTCGGCGGCGGCGTTGCTCGGGCTTGGGATTATTGCCAGCGAATATCCGGAGACCGGTGATGTCCCCGCAACGGTAGATACGACGTACATTCGGGACATCTCCTTCCGGGAGACACCAAACCTGTATTTCGTTTCGTTCGATGCCATGGCCCCACGCGCATTGCTCAAGAAATACCTTGGTCTGGAAACCACCAAATTTCATGATCTGTTCGACGTCAATTTCCGCCGCTTCCCCAATTTCTTCGCCAATGCAGTCAAGACCAAAAATTCTCTCAACACCGTCTTGGCGCTGGACGTGGATGCGTATGCCGCACAACGAAAGGAGTTGAGTGCAATGGGATACGATCCTGATCCGCAGCTCTTCTCTGGTCGAAACCCGTCTAATCTCCTTGGAATCCTTCACGGAAACGGCTACGAGACTACATCGATCTATAGAGACGGACATTTCGGACACGAAAAAGGTAAATATATCAACAATTACATTATTTCATCGAGCGAAATCGTCTGTAGTTTACTGGATGCCGTCATACGGGATTTCTCTTTCTGGGGATACTGCCGGCTTGCTGGAAAAGGGGTTGACATGTTGAGTAGACAGGCACTTAGCGTCGAACGGATCACCAAGGTGAATGCCGACGACAAGCCTCAATTCGTGATGGCCCACCTGTATGCACCGGGACATACTGATAAATCATTCCGATATGATGATGCGGAACAGGTCGAGGCATTCAGACGCGGATACATCAAACGCAGCGAACGGGCAGCCCGCTACCTGGATTTAATCATCCGGCACTTGGAAGAAAATGACCCTGGCGCCATCTTGCTTGTGTACGGCGACCACGGCCCGTTCCTGTCTCAGAGGCTGCAGTTCGCGGACGATCCGGAGTTCTTCTTCCAGGACCACTACGGCATCCTGGGCGGCATCTATCCCCGTGACATGTGCGCCGGTTGGTTCGACGAAGCGTCGTCCCAAGGCTGGATGACGATTCTGGACGCCGTTCACGCCCTGCTTCGCTGCCTTTCCGGCGGCGAAAGCCCACTCATCAAGCCGCGAAAATATACGCAGCCCGGGTACGGGGGGCCGATTCGGGGAGACGATAAACCTCACTACGAGGATTTTCTCTATGAGTAGACCAATACGACGCGATCTGTTGATCGGCGTCACCGTGTTCGTCTTCGTGCCGACCGCGGCTCACGCCTATGTCGATCCCGGCTCTGCCGGCTTCATCATCACCAGCGTGTTGGGTGCTCTGGCGGCCGTCGGCTATATCGTTCGGGCGTATTGGCGTCGGTTGAAACACCGACTTGCTCCATCCAAGCAGGGAGACGGAGCGGGCGACGACGGGTGCGATGCCACGGCGCGTCCGGACGAAAGCAGCGAAGATGCTCAGGGTTGAGGGCGGGTCGTTCAAAGACCCGGCTGGACAGGTGTACCAGCTAATGCGGGACACCCGAAGAGGTGAGCATCGTTCGCGGTTTGAATTCAGCCGCTGCTGCAATCATGCGGCGCCTGCTCGCCGAGCCTTTTTTCGGAGGCTTGGTCGATGACGGTTCCGTCGTGGGGAGCCGAATGCTTGAGGCGGAGCATCCCAGCGCTCGCTTGGTGATGGAGGAGGGCTGGAGTGCTGCCGTGGAGCATGAGGTGGTGCGTTTCGTCACCTGGCCTTACGAGTGGCCGTTCTCGATGCTCAAGGATGCGGCGCTTCTGCAATTGCGGATACTCGAAGCCGGCGGCAGGAATGGGTACCTGCTCAAGGACGCGACGGCGTTCGCCACGAATCACCCCTACAACACGGCAGACCTGCAACAGAAGCGGAGCTTCGTCCTGCGGCACACAGCAGCGCTCCGGCCCGCGGTCACTTGGGATTTGGGCGCCAATACCGGCGAGTTCGCGCGCATCGCTGCGGAGCACTCGGGGCTGGTCGTTGCCGTGGATTCAGATCATGATGCTGTCGATGGGCTCTATCGCGATCTGCGGCAGAGCGGGCCACAGAACGTCATTCCGCTGGTGATGGACGTGGCGAACCCCTCGCCGGGGCAGGGTTGGGCCGGTCGCGAACGCCCGGCGTTCGATGCGCGGCGAGGCCCAGACATGGTGCTTTGCTTGGCGTTGGTTCATCATGTGAAGGTCGCGGCGAACATCCCATTGCGGCTTTTCGTCGATTGGTTGCGAAGCCTCGACGCGACCTGCATCCTAGAGTTTGTCGGCCGGAACGACGAGATGTTCCAATCCCTCCTGGCGAACAAGCAGAACGACTATGCGGATTACTCCGCCGAGAACTTCGAATCGGAGGTTCGCAGATGCTTCTTCGTTCGCGACCGGTTGAAGTTGAAAGGCGGCTTGCGGGAACTGTTTCTGCTGGAGCCGGCGCCCTAGTGTGCTGCCGCGCCAAAGACGACCGGAGTGGAACCTGAGCAAGTGCGCAATCCCAGCCGCCGCTTGGACCTTGGTGTTCGCCTTGGCGGTCGGCGCCACGCAAGTCGGCAGCTTGGAGCGGGAGTCCTTCAACGACGAAAGCACGTTCACGGTGATCGCGGCGAGGGTGCTTGACGGCGAGCTGCCCTATGTCAAGCTCTTTGACATCAAGCCGCCGATGATCTTTCTCCTCCTAGCCGGCGCCATGGCGGCGTTCGGCGAATCCCTGTTCGTGGTTCGGGCCGTGGGCGACCTTTGCCTGCTGATGTCCTGCATCGCCGTCTTCGCCATCGCCCGCCGCCGCACCGACTTGGTGTCGGCGGGGCTAGGCGGCCTGGCGCTCATCGCGGTCCACGCGGTGGAATATGCAGTCGAGACCCACACCGAGCTGCCGGCCATGGCGATGCTCATGGCGGCTCTGTGGCTGCTGCTCGCCCGGCGGGACCGGTGGTGGGCAATCGCCGCGGCCGGCTTGCTGCTGTCCTTGTCGGTTTTGACGCGCTCCAATCTGGGCTTCGTGGCTGCGGCGCTCTTCGCTTGGCTCCTCGCCGCCGCCTTGCGCCCGTCCCTAGGCGTTCACCGTTGGGCGGCCGCGCTCTTCGCCGGCGCCGGGCTGCTGCCGGCCGCCGGCCTGATTCTGCTTTACGCGAGCGCGGACGCCCTGGCCGAACTGCGCCTTGCCAACATTGAGGCCGCCCTCGCCTATTCGGGGCAGATCGGCCTGTGGCGAGCCTTGCTGCTGCACGGGCGCATTTTCCTGAACGAGGCGTTGGCGACGCCGCTGTTGCTCCTGCCCTTCTCGGCAACGCTGGTCATCGGCATGGCTGCCTCCCTCCGCAATGGAGGGAGGGAGGAGGGAGGGAGGAGGGACCGACCCAAAGCGCCGAATTCCCCAACATCCGAGCAAGCGGCGCAAACCGGAGCGCCAGCAGATGGAGGAGCGGCAAGCCGGGCGGAGCTGGAGTTGCTGTGGCTCGCTTTCGCTGCCACTTTTCTGGCCGTTTTGGCAACCGGCAACGTCTTTCGCCACTACTGGCTGCAGCTGTATCCCATAGGTGCGGTTTTCGGCGCATACGGAATCGCCTGGCTGCGTTCCAAGGCGCGTTTGCGCTGGGCTGGATACCTGCTTCCCGCCATCGCGGTCGGCGGCGCATTGGCGCAAACCGCACCCTCCGCCTTCCGCTTGGCCACGGTTCCAAACCACTTAGCTGAGCGGCACATCATCAAGGCCGCCGCGGCGGCCATCAAGGCGGAGCAGCGGCCGGGCGACACCATCCATGCATTCAATGGCCAACTTATTTACTGGTATCTGGACATGGCGCCGGTTTCGGCAATCGTCCATCCCTCCAATCTAGCCAAGAGGGAGCTCCTGCGGCCGTTGGCCGAAGCCGGCTATGTGGCGGAGGACGAGTTCGGGCGCATCCTAAACCTTCGTCCCACTTATCTGGTCACGGTGGTGCAGCCGACGAGCAGGGGACCCATTCCCAACTACCTTCACGGAGAAGACGCGGAGGCTTTTGGCAACCTGCTGAGCGACCACTACCGGGTTTTGCACGACGACGGCGCCGAGCCGAAGGCCCTGAGGGTTTACAAGCTGCGACGTTGACGCATCAAGCTGTGCCGTCCGAGCGCAAAGTGCCGAGGGTCCGGCGCCTGATCAATCAACGGGCCGCACCAGCCAGCCAACGGAGCGTTTGGCGAAGCGCAGATGCGCCAAGGATAGGCACTCCATCCAGGCGTCGTACCAAAACACAAGATACTGTGGTTGGTTGAGTCAAGGATATAATTCCCCTTTTTTGTGTGGTGGCCGCGATGGCGCAGCAGGTGCCGGTCACGCGGGTGGTGCGGCCGGAGCGTACGTTCCGGCTCGACGCCCTGACAGACCGTATCGAAGCCCACCTGCGGAAGATTGGGGGATAGCGCGTGACGCTGGAGCACTTCGTCATCACGCGGTTCTGCCTGCGCGACCGCTGGCTGCACCGGCGCACCGCCCTCGCGCCGTTCCGCACCATGAACCCGCTCGCACCCCGCACCGTCGAGCTGCGCCTGAACCTGCTGGAGACGACCTGCCTGCCCGGTCTGCGCGCGCAGACGAATCGGGATTTCACTTGGGTGCTGCTCATCGACCGCGCGCTGGGCCGGGAGGCCCGGCGGCGGCTGCGGGACATGACGCGGGGCATGGACCGTGTCCGGTTCGTGGAACACCGGGCGGATGCGCCGCAGCCACTGGAGCGCCTCGGCTGGCTTGGGCCGTCACCCGCCGGCGCCCCGGACTACGTCCTCACGACGCTCAACGATGACGACGACGCGCTGCCCCGGCGCTGGGTCGAGGTGCTGCAATCCCACGCCCGCGGTCTGGCGGCGCAGGATCGGCTGCCGCCGTTCATGCTCGCCGGGGCCAGGCGGATCGTCCAGTGGGACATGGTCTTCACGCCCGACGCGCCCTTCGGATGGGCCGGGCCATGGCGCGGGCTGGCGTCCGTGGCGTCGTGCGGGTTTTCGCTGCTGTGCCGCTGGCCGGCGTTCGACTTCAGCGTCCTCGGCCTGAGCCACGTGTACGCGCAGACGTACGGTGATTTCTTGGAGCCGCCGCCGGACGAGCACGTGCGCCTAGTCCGGCAGCAGCTCCTGCAGGCGGCGCGGGATGCGCGGGTGGGCCGTATCCCGATGGGACGCAACACCTTCTTCGACGCCAGCCGCGACGCCGGCGCGGTGGTGATGGCGAACCACGGCGGCAACTTCCAGCCGTGGCGGCTGAACCGGGGTCCTCGGCCGCAGGCGCAAGGCGCTTGCGAGGCCGGCGCGGCCGGGCCGGAGGCGCCAGCTTCGGCCCGGCGGGTGCAGGGCGCCGCCACGTTCCCAGACGTCTCCATCGACTGGCAGGCCGCGCGGCGCCACCGCCGCCGCTTTCGTCCTTGGCGCGTCCGGGCCAGATTGCTGGAGCACCGTCTGCATGAAGGCTGGGAGGCCGCGGCGCGGCGGTTGCGTGGGTTGGCGGGCGGCGTTCGTTCGGAGCCTCGCTTCCGTGCACCAGTGCCGGGAAGCGGCACAACCGGGGGGGGGGGGGGGGGGGGGGGGCGACATGACGTCGGCCAAGCCGGTCTGCCTAGCCACGGCCACCACCGAGCGCTATGTGCCGGGAACCCTCGTCCTGATCGATTCCTTCCTGCGGCACCATCCCCGGTTCGACGGGGAGATCGTCGTCATCCACGATGGCCTGTCCAGAGAGGCGCGCGCAGTGCTTGCGGCAACGTCCGGCGCCGTGCGGTTCGCGGCGGTGCCGTCGGCGCTGCGGGAGCGGGCCGAGCGCCTGTGCGCTGCGCTCGCCCCGCTCCCCATGCATCCGGCGCAGTTCTGGATGTTCGAGGCGTTCCGGCTGACCGGCGCCGCCAAGCTGCTGTTGTGCGACGGCGACCTGCTGTTCCGCGCACCGGTCGATGAACTGTTCGATTCGACGGCAGAGCTGCTGTGCTGCGGCGATCTCTCCTTCCTCGCCGGCCAGCGGGTGGACGCCGACACCTTCCTGCCCGTCGAGCACGAGGCGGCTCCCGCCCCCAGCCGAACGCTTCTTCGGAACACCTTCAACAGCGGCTTCCTGTGCATCGACGGCCGGCTGGCCGGTGAGCGCGTGTACGCGGACCTCCTGGCCGCCATGTCGCCGGCGCACTGGCGCGGCCTCAAGGCGCCGCTCGGCGAGCAGCCGCTCCTGAACCGGTACTTCGCTGGGCGGCAGACGCTCTTAAGCTCCACCTACAACTTCCTGATCCCCGGCGCCGCGGCCATCCGCGCGCGGGAGGGCGTGGATCTGCACCGCGCCAAGGTGCTGCACTTCAACATGCCTGCCAAGCCCTGGCGTCCGGACGCCATGCTGGACGGGATCCGGGACCGCTGGAGCCGGCCCGAGGTCACCGCCTTCAGGCTCTGGCACGAGGCCTACGTCGAGGCGCTGACGAACGCGCGCGTCCGCACCGCAGCCCGGGGATGGGCGGGATGGACCTTGGCCTAGGCCGCCGAGTCCGGGTCAAGCCGCAACACATGGCCGTTCACGACCCACCGCCCGTCCCCGAAGTCATCCGTCTCGCACTGCACGGAATGCACCTGATGCCAGCAGGCGCTGGGAAAGAAGACGATGCTGTTGCGGAGCGGGACGATCCGCGAAAAATCACCGTAGGAGCAGACGCTGGCATCGGCGTCCGTATCGTAGAGCAGCAGATCTCCGCCGGAGAAGCGCCTAGGCTGGCGGTGAAAGAAATACACGAAGCTGAGCTTCCGTGGTTCATGGCAGGCTGCGCCATTGTCGCGATGCGCCCGGTAGAACCCCCCCGTGTGATACCCACGCATCCCCAGCTCGAGCTGGTATCGGCCGATGCCTTCCATCCGCAGCCGCGTCAGGACCTCCGGCACGAGGCTTCGAATCTTCCGGGCGAACCAGAGGCGGAAATCCTGCATGGTCCGGCCGTCCGCCTCCAGGGTGAGGCGGACCTCGGGGTCCACCCGCTGGGATGAGCCAAATCCCACCTGCGCGGGGACGAAGCGTTCCTTCCCCTGGAGCGCGAGGGCCAACAGCCGGTCGCACTGCCCGGGCGCCAAGAAGTTCGTCATCCACACGAACGGCGCCGGCCAGATGCCGCGAGGCGCCGCCTCCGGCGGCGCGCCGCCGCCCAGCACCGCGTGCAGCCAGGCGGCCTTGCGCCGGTCGGGGCCGTGGGCGCCCAGGTGCCGGTACAGGTCACGCGCCGCGGCGAAGTTCCCCTGCCGCCGATGGATCTCGGCCAGCTTCCAACGCGCGTCCGCATCGTGGGGGTCGGCGGCGAGCGTCCGGCGCAGGGCCGCCTCGGCCAATTCCTGGAGGCCGCCCTGACGCAGCAGCGCCGGCATCACCTCGGACAGCGGCCGGTCATCATCCTGCATCGCCGACGTCCTCCCCGTGGGGCAGGGCCGGCGCGACCCAGGCGACAGCGCACTCGGCAGCGCTGAATGTTGCCTCGAATTCGGCCCGATTGGGAGACTTGGCGATCAGCTCCGTCATGAAGCCCCGAGCGTCCGCCATGCACTCCCGCATGCGCACCAGCCTACCGCCAAAGGCATTGGGGTCCTGCACCCAAGCGTGGTAGTTTTCATTGACGAACACCTCCAGCGGCACACCCAAAACTCATATTGTACGCCTGCAAACCCCGCTATGGGCGAACGAAACCATGTCAACGCAATTCAGAAACATCCCCCCCTTTGGTTGCCGCCCTTCTCGCCCTCCAGGGGGGTGGGCGGCATTGCCGCCGGCGGCCCGATTTCAAATAGGGGCGGTGGTGGCGCATAATTGAGCCGATAGGCGCTCCACCCGAGCCTGAGATGACGCAATCCGCAGAGAATTCGAACCGCCCACCGGGAGCGACGGCCAAGCGCCGGCTGCCCATCGGCATCCAGACCTTCCGCCTGATCCGGGAGGAGGGCTGCTACTACGTGGACAAGACCGCCCACATCCAGCGGTTGGTGGACGCCGGTCGGCACTACTTCCTGTCCCGTCCGCGGCGCTTCGGCAAGAGCCTGCTGCTGGACACCATCAAGGAGCTGTTCGAGGGCGGCGAGGCGCTGTTCCGGGGGCTGGCCATCCACGATCAGTGGGACTGGGGCGTGCGCCGCCCGGTGCTGCGGGTCAGCTTCGGCGCCGGCCATTTCGGCAGGCCCGGCCAGTTGGAGGCCCTCTTCAACGACAAGCTGGACGCCGTCGAGCGCTCGGCGGGGGTCGCGTCGGCCGGCGCCACGGCCGCCGGGCGCTTCGCGGCGCTGATCGAGGCGTTGCGGGAAAGCGCGGGGCGGCGGGTGGTTGTTCTGGTCGATGAGTACGACAAGCCCATTCTGGACGCGCTGGAGGCGCCGGAGGTGGCCCGCGCCAACCGCGACTTCCTGCGCGGCATCTACTCGGTGATCAAGGACTGCGACGCGCACGTCAAGTTCACCTTCCTCACCGGCGTCAGCAAGTTCTCCAAGGTCAGCATCTTCTCCGGCCTGAACAACCTCACCGACATCACCCTGGATCCGCGCTACTCCGCCATCTGCGGCTACACGGAACGGGACTTGGATGAAGTGTTCGCGCCGGAGCTTCCCGGCTTGGACCGCGGCGAGGTGCGCCGCTGGTACAACGGCTACAGCTGGCGGGGCGCGGAGAAGGTGTACAACCCCTTCGACATCCTGCTGCTGTTCCAGCAGCGCGAGTTCAAGGCGCACTGGTTCGAGACGGGCTCGCCGAAGTTCCTCATCGACACGCTGCTGCGGCGCGGCGTCCCCACCCCGGCCCTGGAGGGCATGACCAGCTCCGAGGCGCTGCTTTCGGCCTTCGACGTCGACGAGATGTCCGTGGAGGCGCTGCTGTTCCAGACCGGCTACCTGACCATCGTGGGCGAGGAGGACCGCGGCGGGCGCATCCGCTACCGGCTGGGGTACCCGAACCGGGAGGTGCGGCAAAGCCTGAACGAGCGCCTGCTGGTGGCCCTGCTGCCGGACGCCGTCCGGCGGCGGGCCGACGACGCCCCGCTCCGGGAACTGCTGGCCGCCAACGACTTCGAGGGGCTGGAGGCGTTCCTCCGCTCCCTGTTCGCCGGCGTCCCCCACCAGTGGCACGTCAACAACAACATTCAGGACTACGAGGGCTACTACGCCAGCGTGGTGTACTCCTGCTTCGCCGCCCACGGCTTCGACCTCATCCCGGAGGACAGCTCCAGCGCGGGCCGAGCGGACATGGTGGTGCGCTTCAACGGCGGGGTTTACGTTTTCGAGTTCAAGTCGGTGGGGAAAGAGTCTTCGGGGCGGGCGCTGGCCCAAATCAAGGAGAAGGGCTACGCCGACAAGTACCGGCGCCTGGGCCGGCCGGTGCATCTGATCGGCGTGGAGTTCAGCCGGGAGGACCGCAACATCGCCGCCTTCGAGGTGGCGCGGGCATGAGCTGCTTGGGACCCTAGCCATCGCCGCCAAGTTCAGCGCCGCTACGGCCAGCGCCGTGGTCGTGGCCAACATGATCGGCACCGGGGTGTTCACCAGCTTGGGCTTTCAGTTGCTGGACATCCAGTCCGGCTTTCCGCTGCTGATGCTCTGGGCGGTGGGCGGCGTCGCCGCCCTGGGCGGCACCTTATGCTATGCGGAGCTTGGCGCGGCGCTGCCGCGCTCCGGCGGCGAATACCACTTCCTCAGCCAGATCTACCATCCGGCGGTGGGCTTCGTGTCCGGTTGGGTGTCCGCCACCATCGGCTTCGCCGCCCCCACGGCCTTGGCGGCGATCACCTTCGGCGCCTATTTGAACGCTGCGGCCCCAGCGCTGCCGCCCAGCCTAAGCGCCACTGCCTTGGTCATTTTGCTGGCCGGCGTCCACATGGGCACCAGGCGCAGCAGCGGCGGCGCCCAACGCTGGCTGACGGGCTTGAAGATAGTGCTGATCGGCGGCTTTTGCGGAGCCGTTTGGGGGCTGGTTGAGCAGAGTCAGCCGGTGGTCTTCAGGCCGGTGCCGGGGGATGGGGCGCTGCTCACCAGCGGCGCCTTCGCGGTGGCGCTGATCTACGTCAACTACGCCTACACGGGTTGGAACGCGGCCACCTACCTCACCGGGGAGATTGAAGCGCCGCAGCGCAACCTGCCGCGGGCCCTCGCCCTGGGCACGATCTTGGTGGCTTTGTTGTACCTTCTGCTCAACTTCAGCTTTCTCTACGCCGCCCCCATCAGCGCCATGCAGGGCAAACTGGAGATCGGCTACGTCGTGGCGGAGCACGCCTTCGGCAGCAGCGGCGCCTCCTTCATGGGGGTGGTGTTGGCCGGCCTGCTGATCTCCACGGTCAGCGCCATGACTCTGGCCGGGCCGCGGGTCATGCAGGCCATCGGCCAGGACTTCCGGGCCTTTCGCCTGCTGGCCCGCACCAACCGCCACGGCCTCCCCGCAACGGCCATCGGCGCCCAATCGCTCATGGCGTTGACCTTCATCTGGACGGCTTCGTTCGACTCCATTCTGGTGTTCGCCGGCTTCAGCCTAGGTCTTTGCACCTTCCTCACCGTCGCCGGCGTCTTCGTGCTGCGCCGCCGCCGGCCGGACCTGCCCCGCCCGTACCGGATCACCGCTTACCCGCTGCCGCCGCTCATCTACTTGGGGATCACTGGCTGGACCCTGTTCTACATTTTGCGGGAGCGCCCCCACGAAGCCTGGATGAGCCTGCTGCTGATTGTGGCGGGCGCGGCTTTCTATTGGCTGTGCAATCGTGTAAATAAGCCCGTTCAAGGCAAAGCTGGAACTGAGGGAAGAGCGGATGGAGACGCAGCGGCTTGAGAATTTTAGGGCGGAGACGCGAGCCTGGCTGGCGGCGCACTGCCCCGCCGGCGCCCGCGGCCCCGGCCCCATACCCAACGGCAGCACCAAGATCAAGATCGGGCACAGGGACACCTTGGCGTGGCTGGACCTGATGATCGAGAAGGGCTGGACCGTGCCGGACTGGCCGAAGGAGTACGGCGGCGCGGCCCTCGGCAAGGAGGAGTACTTGGTCCTGCTGGAGGAAATGCGCCGCATTGACGCCCGCCCGCCGCTGTCCGGCTTCGGCACCAGCATGCTCGGCCCCACCCTGCTTGAGTTCGGCACCGACCTGCAGAAGCAAACCCACCTGCCGCGCATCGCCAGAGCGGCAGTGGAATGGTGCCAAGGCTACAGCGAACCCGGCGCCGGCAGCGACCTGGCCAGCCTGCGCACTCGGGCGGAGGATAAGGGCGACCACTTCGTCATCAACGGCCAGAAGACCTGGACCTCCGGCGCCCAGTTTGCGGATTGGATGTTCATTTTGGTGCGCACCGACCCGGATGCGCCTAAGCATCAGGGCATCAGCTTCCTGTTGCTGCCTATGGACCAGCCCGGGGTGCGGGTGAAGCCCATCCGCCTGATCTCCGGGGAGTCGCCCTTCAACGAGACCTTTTTCGACAACGCCATCGCCAGCAAGGAGGATTTGGTCGGCGAACTCAACCGCGGCTGGAGCGTGGGCAAGCGCCTGCTGCAGCACGAGCGCTCCGGCATGCAGTCCTTGGTGCGGGGCAGCGCGGGAGAAGGCGAGGCGAACTTGCCGGCACAGGCCAAGGCGGCGCTGGGGGAGGCCGGCGGCAAGGTCGCAGATCCTGCCTATCGCAGCCAGGTTCTGGCCTACGAGATGAACAACCGCGCCTTCCGCCTCTGCCAGCGCCGGGCGGTGGAGGAGTCCGATGGCGGCGCTCCGGGGCCGGTGAGCTCCATCTTCAAGATCTACGGCAGCGAACTTCAACAGCAGCACGACGACCTCCTTACCAAGATGCGCGGCGTTCAGGGTTTTGGCGCGGAGCGCGAAGCCACCCGGCAATGGCTGTTTTACCGGGCCTTCTCCATCTACAGCGGCAGCAACGAGATTCAGCGGAACATCCTCGCCAAGCGGGTGCTCGGCCTGCCGGACTAGGACGATGGGCGATGAAATCTCCCGCCGCCATTTCAGCGCCGAGGACTTCAGCGTCTTCCGCTTCCGCCTGGACGAAGAGACCAAGAGGCTCGCTGAGCAGTTCGCCTCCAGCCGCTTCAGCGAACGGGGCGACATGGCCGGCTTCGAGCTGGAGGCTTGGTTGGTGGACGGCAAGGGCGATCCACTGCCGCAAAACGACCTGTTCCTGGAGCGGCTGCAAAACCCCTTGGTGACCTTCGAGCTGGCCAGCTACAACGTGGAGTTGAACGGCAGCCCCACGGCGCTTTCCGGCCGCACCTTCTCCCGCCTGCACGACGAGCTTGCCGCCACTTGGCGGGCCTGCCGGGGCGCTGCCGACGATCTGGGCTGCCATCTGGTGACCATCGGCATTCTGCCGACCATCAAGGAATCCCTGCTGAATTCGGCGCACATGTCGAAGATGGTGCGTTATCAAGCCCTGAATGATCGAGTGATGGCGCTGCGCGACGGCAAGCCGCTGGACGTGCGCATTCAGGGGGAGGAGGAACTGGCCATGCAGCACTCCGACGTGATGCTGGAGGCGGCCACCACCTCCTTTCAGATCCACTTGCAGTGCAAGCCCGGCAACGCGGTGCGCGACTTCAACGCCGCCTTGGTCGCCTCCGCGCCCATGGTGGCGGCCGGCGCCAATTCACCCACGCTGTTTGGCCGGACGCTGTGGGCGGAAACGCGCATTCCCCTGTTCGAGCAGGCGATTGACATAGGCCCGCACTACCCTCCCAGAGTGGGGTTCGGCACCGGTTTTGCGGAGGCGTCCCTGCTGGAGCTCTTTCTGGAAAACCAAGGCGACCACCCCATTCTGATACCGAACGTGAACGACGCGGCGCCCGGCGAATTCGCCCAAGCGCGTTTCCACAACGGCACCATCTGGCGCTGGAACCGGCCCCTGATCGGCTTTGACCATGACGGCCAAGTGCATTTGCGCATCGAGCACCGGGTGGTGCCGGCTGGGCCGACCATTCGCGATTGCGTGGCCAATGCGGCGCTCTTCTTCGGCTTGGTGGCCGGCTTCAGGCTGGACAGCCAAGGTCCGGAGACGCAATTGAGCTTCGACGCCGCCCGCCGCAACTTCTACCAAGCGGCCCGCGACGG
Source organism: uncultured Pseudomonadales bacterium (assembly GCA_958296195.1). Taxonomy (GTDB): domain Bacteria; phylum Pseudomonadota; class Gammaproteobacteria; order Pseudomonadales; family Azotimanducaceae; genus Azophilus. The sequence continues at coordinate 184,995 of OY282455.1, forward strand.
CTTGCAGGCCGAATTGACGTGGCGGCAGGGGCAGGTCAGCGCCCGTTCGCTGCTTCTTGAGGAACTGCTGCCCTTGGCCCGGCGCGGCCTGCAAAGCTACGGCATCCCGGAGGAGGAGGTTGCCGAATACCTGGGCCTGATCGAAGCCCGGGTGGACTCCGGCCTCAACGGCGCCGAGTGGCAACTGCGCTGGCGGCGGCGGCATGGCCTGGGCGGCAACGATTTGGTCATGGCCTACTTGGAGCGCCAGGAGCAGGGCGACCCGGTGCATGCTTGGCCTCTATGACGAGCGCCGCCATCCCACATGGAGACAACCGCAACAACTCCGTCACGGCGAACATCGGCCCTATGCCTGGCCACGGCGACAACCACGGATTTTTTGCCTGGAACCATCGTCACTGTAGGTTCCTTCCTGAAACATCACCCGGGCTTTGATGGCGAAGTCGTAATCATTGAAGATGGGCTGTGCGAAGAGCATCGGGAGTTGCTGCGCACTTTGCATGGCTGCGTGCGGTTGGTCCCCGTGTCATCCGAGCTCCAAGCCCGAATAGCGCACCTGACGGCCGTGCGCCCAGACATTAAGGACCGCGCCGCACGGTTCTTCGCCATTGAGGCGTTGCGCCTGACTGGATACCGCAAGGTGCTGTTCTGCGACAGCGACTTGCTGTTCCGAGCGCCGGTGGGGGAACTGTTCGACACCGACGAAGCGCTGCTGTGCTGCGGTGACAGGGCGGTTTTGGAGGATAAGCACCGGGATGCCGCCACCTTCCTGCGCATGCAGCCGGAAAGTGGGGAGGACGCCGCCGCTGTCCTGGAGCGGACATTCAACAGCGGGTTCCTAGTCATGGACGCCGGCGTTGTCGGGGAACGCACTTATGGGGAGCTGCTGGCGATGTTGACGCCGGAGATGTGGCGCGGCATCGGCACGCCCCACACCGCGCAAGTCCTGCTAAACAGATATTTCGCTGGGCGGCAGACGCTGATCAGTTCGACGTACAACTATCTGCTGGCTTCGGCGCCGGCCATTCGGTCCCGGGAGGGTCTGGAGGTGGCGGACGCCAAGGTCCTGCATTTCAATGTTCCAGGCAAGCCTTGGATGCCCCTGCGGTTACTCCGTTGGACGCGCGACGCCAAACCGGTCCCCGGCCTGTTATTGTGGTGGGAGGCATGGGCGGACTGCCTGTCCACCCTGCACCTTTCAACAGGTGATTTCTTTAGGTGAGCGAATGATCGGAATCCAGCCCGTGCAGGCCGCCGCATGATTCAACTTGCAGCCGGCGGCCCAGCCGTTGTCAAGGACAACGAATGGATGGCGCAGCGGCATGAATTTGCGCACCGCCATTGCGTTGTGTTCAAGGGCTTTGTTGATCAACCCATGTTGAAGCGCATCCCTCGGATGCTGGAAACGAGCCAGTACTATGGCCGCGAAGACGTTAGAGAGGGCGGGGTGTTCGCCAGGGAAATTACAATGCGGGACGATGAACCACTGGTGACGGCGTTCGTGCTTCTTCTCAATCAGCCTCGGCTGTTCAAGGCAATTGCCCAGTTCACTGGTTCCAAAAGAGAAATTCGAATTTTCGAAGGCCGATGCTACAAGCGTCTTCCGAACAGCAACCACTTTGATTCCTGGCACAACGACCGCGTACCGGGAAGGCTGTATGGACTAAGCATAAACTTGTCGCAAAAACCCGTGGAGGGTGGCGCTTTTCAAATTCGAAACAAAAAAACCGGGGAGATTTTGCGAACGATTCCGCCGAGTCGGTTTGGGGATGCACACCTGTTTCGGGTGCATAGATCTCTTGAGCACAAAGTTTCCTTGATACGGGGAACCGAGCCAAGGTGTGTTTATGCGGGGTGGTTTTGCGGAGGGCCGGACTACAAGGGCCATCGGGAGATGATCCGAAAAGAGTTGTTTGCTCCTGCTGTCAGCGTCCCGACGCCTTAAGCAGTCCACAAACCACCCGAAACGGTGATGTGCCGCCGTTCGGTGTTGAATCGCGCCTTGAGACCCCAAGGCGCAGTGCTCCCGTCAGCAAAAAATGCTGTTAAGAACAAATAAAGTGTCCGCTTTAAGAACACAGGAACTGTCCGGTTTTACTGTCGCCCGGTTTGACAACCGGAGCGCATTGACATGGGCAAGGCGAGCTTGGCTCAGGAGAAGCGGGACATGGTGTTCGAGGAGGTTTACGGGGTTTGGACGGAGCGTCGGCTGACGCAGGAGGATGCGGCGGAGCTGTTGGGGGTTTGCCCCCGGACGTTCCGGCGCTGGGCGGAGCGCTACGAGGGGGACGGGATCGACGGTCTTCGTGACCGGCGGCTGTCGGGGGCGTCGCACCGCGCGGCGCCGGTGGACGAGGTGATGCGGATGGTGGATCGGTACCGGACGCGGCATGAGGGCTGGAGCGTGAGGCACTTTTACTCCTGGTACCGCCGCGACGGCGGTGAGCGCAGCTATGGCTGGGTGAAGGACAAGCTTCAGCAGGCGGGCGCCGTGCCCAGGTCGAAGGGCCGGGGCAGGCACCGCAAGCGTCGGGAGCGGGCGCCTTGGCCGGGGATGCTGCTGCATCAGGACGGCAGCAGCCACGAGTGGGTTGAGGGCCGGCGTTGGGACCTGATCGTGACGATGGACGACGCGACGAGCGAGCACCACTCGATGTTCCTGTGCGAGGAGGAGGGGCTGTGGAGCAGCTTTCGGGGCGTTCGGGAGACGATCGGGGCCAAGGGCCTGTTCTGCTCGCTTTACACGGACCGGGGCTCGCACTACTGGACGACGCCGGAGGCGGGCGGGAAGGTGGACCGGGAGAACCCGACGCAGTTCGGCCGGGCGATGGCCCGTCTGGGGATCGAGATGATCCCGGCCTACTCGCCGGAGGCGCGGGGGCGCTCGGAGCGGGCGTTCGGCACCCACCAAGGCCGGCTGCCGAAGGAGTTGGCGCTGGCCGGGGCGACGGACCTGGAGTCCGCCAACCGCTACCTGGCGGAGGTCTGCATGCCGGCCTTCAACGCGGAGTTCGCGCAGCCGGCGCGGGATTCGGGTTCGGCGTTCGTGCCCTGCCGGGACCCGGCGGCGCTGGACGACGTCCTGTGCGAGGTTCACGAGCGCACCGTGGGCCGGGACAACTGCGTGAGGTTCGAGGGGCTGGCCCTGCAGTTGCCGGCGGACCGGCATCGGCCCCACTACGCGAAGGTCAGGGTGAAGGTCCGCCGCCACGCCGACGGCACGCTGTCGGTCTGGCACGGCCCCCGCCGACTGGCCAAGTACGGTCCCAAGGGCGAGCCGGCGGCGGACGGCGAACTGGCCGCCGCCGCGTAGCGCCATGCCGAACGGTGCGCCCCCGATCCAGCCGCCGCCGGGCTTTGCGCCTCGGACTGCGGTCGCTGCGCTCCCTTCGCCCGAGGCGCAAAGCCCGACTGAAACCCGAACGGCGCCGGCTTCAAGCGCCGGCCGTCCGGATGCAAACTTGCGCTGCGGGAAGCGCCAAAGCCTTGCCCGCGCCCACCGCAGCCAAACCGGACAGTTTATTTGTTCTAAAACCGGACACTTCTATTTGTTGCTAACACGTCAGCAAAAAATGCTTGACACGGCGAACAAGGAGTGGGAAAAATGGCGTCAAGCTCAAGATCCATTGAATTTGGAGGCAAGAGATGGAGGCAGGAGATGCCGGATCACCCCCCCCCCCCCCCGGAATAGGTGAGTTGGCGGCTGAGGGGCCGAAGGAGAAGCGCCCTTGGTCAAAGCCGAGGATTATTCCCTTGCACCGGATGGCGCGAACTAACTCCGGCGCATTTGTGCAGTCGCATGAGAACGAGGAACCGTCCTATCGCCCATCCTGAGCTGCTTTCCCTTTGATCCGCTAGATGTGCGGCCTAGATGTTGCCTGTGCTTGGCGTTGCGCGGCAACTTCATCAAATTTTGAACTAGGCTGGGCTGTCCTATGCCGGCTTCGGCGGCTGTGACCTGTTATGGGGCCACCCACGATGTGGCGCACAGGGTAACGACACACCTGTTCCTGATTGCGCCAAACAACAGCGGCAGCACGTTTCTGCGCACCGCGCTGGCGACCAGTCGGCAAACATGGAACCTGCTTGGGGAAGGCCGCACGGCGCTTGGCTACGGAGGGCCGGACCCTGCGAATGACCGCCGATTGACCGGCTCCAACCGCATCCCAGCGTCCCGGTCGCAATGGCTTGAGGTCTTGTCAGACCCGGAAGCCTATGACTGGCCGCGCACCTGCAAGGCATGGTACTTCCAGGCGTGGGCGCACGCTCCTCGGGCGTCGGTGTTCGTCACCAACCTGCATCCGTTCATTGTCGGCGAACTGGCCCGGCACTTCCGCAACGCAAGATTCCTGTTCCTGGTCCGCAACCCCTACGCGCTATGCGAGGGGATTTGCAGGGCGCTGCGCCGCCGGATGCAGCGCAACCAGCCTGTGGCAGTTGCCGGCGAGCGGCTGGAGACCGCGGCGGCGCTGCATGTGGCGGCAAGCCTGGAGCAGCAGCGGTGCAACATGGAGAGCTACGGCGCACAGGGCCTGTGCTTCACCTACGAGACGCTGTGCGCCGAGCCGGAGCGGGTGGCGCAAACCATCCGGGATCTGGTTCCGCAAATCGACGACCTCAACCTGCGGCAACGCTTGTCGGTCAAGGGCAGGTACAACGCCGTGCTCACTGACATGAACGCTCGGCAAATATCCCGCCTTGATGCCGGGCAGGTTGCGCTGTGCAACCGGGTGTTCCGACGGCATGGGAACGCATTCGACCATTTCGGCTATGACCTCCTATGACAAGTTCGATTTGGCTGCGCCCTGAGGTGCGACATGCGCTGCTGGGCACAGGAGGTCTCCATGCTCAGGCTGCTGCGGCCTTGCAGCGACGCACGCTTGACGCCGACGCATTGCGGCAGCTCGGAGACATCGAGCGGGGGAACGGTCGTTTTACGGCCGCACATCAGACTTATCGGCGCTTGTGTACACTCCGCCCTAGCGACCCTTGCGCCTCTTGGCTATGCGCGATCACCGGCGGCCACCGTTTGCCGGCGCCGCCAACGGGCGTTCGGGCGGCGCCGTTCGTGCAGATCCCGAACTTCCTGACCTCCGCAGAGGGAGAACACTTGTTGTCCTGGGCGCAGAACGCGCACGGACGCTTCGCACCGGCGAAGGTGGGGCCAAGTGGAAAGCACCGAGTTGACATCTCCGAACGCCGCGGATTGGCGGCGCCTCCCAAAGCCTGCAAAGACATTGGCGCATGGCTCGTCCCGAAGGTGCGCGCCGTGCTGCCGACCGTCTCGGCGCGGCTGCGGCTGCAGGGTTTCGATAACTGCCGGATCGTCCCGGCGGCGGTGGCGTATCTCAACGGGGGCTACGGCCGCCCGCATTGCGATCCGCCACCCCTTGTCGGCAACTGCTATTTTCATGCGCAGCCGCGCCGCTTCTCCGGTGGCGACTTGTTGCTCTACGATACGGAAGTCGGGACGGGGGACGTCGATGCCTGCGCGTTCTCGCGGGTCGAGCCGGCCGCCAACAGCATCGTCTTCCATCCCGGCGCCTATGCGCATGAGATCACTCGCGTGGTCTGCGGGACAGACCGCTTCACGGACGCAAGGTTCGCCATGACCTGCACAATCTGGCCGAATGGCGGCGCAGGAACGTAGCGGCGCCCGCCGGCCGCAGGTTTGCTGCAAATCCATTGGGATGGAGAGGCCGACATGACGTCAATCATCTGCGGCTGTCTCGGCGGTGCGGCGGCCGGAGAAGCGGTGGCGGCCATGTTCGCGGTGCATGCCGGCGATGGTCGAGCAGACGAGGCGCACTGGACGGACGGAGCGGTCGCCCTTGGCGTACGCAGCACCTCCGTGCCCGATTCGTCGTTGCGCATGCATCAGGAGAGCGGAGTCGCCGTCGCTGCGGCCGCTCGCCTTGACGACCGCGAGGGGTTATGTGACCTGCTGAACATCCGCCATGCCGAGCGGCCCGGCCTCGCCGACGCCGATCTTGTCCTCCGCGCCTACATGCGCTGGGGCCGGCTCTGTCCGGAACGGCTGCTTGGCGACTTCGCCTTCGCCGTGTGGGACAGTCGGCGGCGCACGCTGTTCTGCGCCCGCGACCCCATCGGCGTCCGGCCGTTCTACTACGCACGGATGCCGACGGTCTTTGTTTTCGGCGGCACCGTCGATGCGGTAGTCGCCGCACCCGGTGTCCCCGATGCGCTTGATGAGGTAGGCGTGGCGGCTTTTCTAACGCGCAGCGCCATGTTGGGGACAAGGGGGATAAACCGCACCCGGACATTGTTCAAGGCGGTGCGCAAGCTGCCGCCCGGCCATGCGCTCACCGTCAAGGTGGGGACCGAGGACGCATCGGCTGTGCTTGGGCGCATTCGAACGAAACTGGAGCGGCACTGGCGCCCGGAGCAGGCGCCCTTAGCGCGGCCCGCTGCGGATGAAGACTACGCGGAGCAGTTTCTGGAGCTCTACGAGCGAGCGGTGCGGGACCGCCTGCACGGCCCGGATCCGGTGGGTGTGCATCTGAGTGGAGGCTTGGACTCGTCGAGCATCGCGGCGCTCGCCGCCCGTGCATTGCGGCGCGAGGGCCGCCCGCCGCCGCTTGCCTTCAGCTGGCTGCCAGTGCCGGGCCGCACACCTCCCGATGAGCGCCATGCGTCAGAGTACGACCTCATCCACGACCTCTGCGCCCGCGAAGGGCTGCAAGTACACCACAGGTCACCCAGCCCGGAAGACGTTGCCGCTGTCCTTCAGCGTGACGGAGCCTATCCAGGTGTGCAGATCCATCTCAACGAGGAGGCCGTGCAACGTTGCGCTGCGGCCCAAGGGGTACGGGTGCTGCTGTCGGGCTGGGGCGGGGATGAAGGCATTTCGTTCAACGGCCGTGGATACAACGCATATTTGCTCTTGAGCGGGCGGTGGCGGACGCTCCACGCCATCTGCCGAGCGCAAGGTGGAAGCCCGCTCAGGTTTTTGGCGGATGTGCTGGCCCCGTTGCTGCATCCACGCCTGCCATTCCATCTGCTGCGTCGCCGTCCTTTGTGGGGGCCGCGTTCGCACCGGGCGCTTGAGCGTCGGCGCTGGCTCATCAACCCGGCGTTCGCACGGCGGGTAAGGCCCCCGCCGCATCGATTTTTTCGCCAAGTGAGCTTAAGGCGCACACAGTTGCGGATTATGCAGGATGGGAGGCTGGACGACCGCATTGAGGGCTGGGCGGCGAGCGGTTTGCGCCACGGCGTCGAATACCGCTATCCGCTGCTGGACCGCCGGGTGCTGGAGTTTGCGCTGGGCCTGCCGCCGGATCAGTATCGGCGAGGACCTTGGGGCCGTTGGCTGATGCGTTATGCGTTGTCCCTGCCCGGCGGCGCCGTCCTGCCGGATGGGATCTGCTGGAATCGGAGCAAAGACGACCCGATCAGGTACGAATCGTTGATGGATTCCTTTGCCGAGTCGCTGCCCATCGTTCGACGGCGGATTGAGGCGCTGGCCGGGATGCCGTCACGCGCCCGGTACGTTGACCTGCCGCGCCTCCTCGCCCGCCTGGACGCGGACCGCTTCCGGTCCAAGCGTCACTTTGCCGCCATCAGCAATGCCCTGATGCTGCTCGACTTCTAAAGATGGTGGCCGCAATGCGCACCATGCAATCGCATCTCGCCGGTCGGAGCTTCGCTGTCATCGGCGACAACGCCCTGCACTATGGCGCTACCTGCGACGTGGCGCAGGCCGTGACGACCCATCTGTTCGGAATCTGTCCGAACAACAGCGGCTCCACCTTCCTGCAAAAGGCGCTGGCGACCTGCCGCGCCACCTGGAACCTCCCCGTGGAGGGTCAGCGCATGACGGGTTTCGTTGGGCCGGTCAACTTTCAGCCGCTCGACCCCGGCGACCCGCCGCCCGGCCTTTTCTGGGCCGCCGGGCGCCGCTGGCTCGAGCGGTTCGCGGACCCTGCGGCGTACAACTGGAGGCGCTCCCGCGTTGCGTGGTATTTCCAAGCCTACGCCCGTGACCCTGCGGCATCGGTTTTCTACACCAAGTCGCCACCGCATCTGGTGATCGTGGATGAGCTCGTGCGGCACTTCCGCAACGCGAAGTTCCTGTTCATGGTGCGCAACCCCTACGCGGTTTGCGAGGGCATCTTGCGGTGCTACCGGCGCTACCGACCCCACGAGCTTGCGGCTTTGGCGGCCCTCTTTCCGGAACGAACCTTGGATGAGCTTGCCGCCACTCATGCCGTCACTTGTTTGGCGTGGCAACGCCGCAATGTCGAAAAGCACGGCCACCGCGGGACGTTCTTCACCTACGAGACAATGTGCGCCGAGCCGGAGCGGGTGGCGTATGCTGTGCGCACCTTGGTGCCGGAAATCGACGATCTGAACCTTCGGCAACAGTTGCCGGTGAAGGGTCGCTATTGCGAGACGCTCAATGACATGAACGCTCGGCAGATCGCCCGCCTTGACGCCCGGCGGATCGTGGCGTTCTCGCACGTCTTCCGACGGCATCGAGACGTGCTCGACCACTTCGGATACGACCTCCTGTGACCGCGAACGTCTGCCTGGTCACCGCCGTTACGGATGACTTTTTGCCTGGCGCCATCGCCATGCTGGGCTCGTTTCGAAGTCATCATCCCGGATTCGACGGTGATGTGATCGTCCTTCACGATGGCCTGACCGAAGAGTCGTGCGCGGTGCTCGAAGCGGTGGCGCCGCTTGTGCGGTTCCAGCCGGTCGCGCCGGAACTGCTCGACCGAGTGGCGCATCTCAAGGCGGCTTACCCAAGCCGACCCATTCTCCCGCCCATGTTCCATGCGCTGGACGCGTTTCGCCTGGACGGCTATCGCAAGGTGCTGTACTACGACAGCGACATGCTGTTCCTCGCGCCGGTTGACGAACTGTTCGACACCGACGAAGCGCTGCTGTGCTGCGGCGACCGACAGTTCGTCCTGAACCGGCAGCGCGACCCCGACACCGGTCTCGCGCTGCAAGGGCGCACGGATCGACCGGTCTTGGAGCGTCCCTTCAACTGCGGCTTCATGCTCATTGACGGCGCCTGCGCCGGTCCGCGAGTGTATGCGGATTTGCTGGCGCTGATGGTGCCGGAGGTGTGGCGCAACTTGAATATCCGGCTTACGGATCAACCCATCGTAAACCGTTGCTTCGCGGGCCGTCAGACGCTGACGAGCTGGACTTACAACTATTTCGTGCCCGAGGCGGCGGAGGTGCGGGAGCGCACCGGCCTCAACGCCGAGCTTGCAAAGGTGCTGCATTTCAAGGGGCCAGTGAAGCCTTGGACGCCGGATGCGATGCTGCGCTGGGCGCATGGTGGCGCCGAACTCACGTATCGAACGCCAGCCAAGCTCTTCAAGCTCTGGTACGAGGCTTACTTGGAAGTCTTGGAGAAACTGCATCTGCGGATGGCGTATCCGGCGCTAGCGAAAGGGCCGAAACCACCAAGCCGCGTCCAACAGCTTGCAGAGCCTTCTCAACTAGACCGATATGAGATCGGTGGTCGGGATTGAGGAGTTTGCGGACGGCGCGATCGCTTGCATTCAAGCGAGCAGCTAGAACGACCTTGGTGGCCGGCTTCAGGCTCGAAAGCTAAGGGCCGGAGGCGCAATTGGGCTATGATGCGGCCATGAGCATCCCCCACAACGGCGCCGCCAAGCGCCGGCTGCCCATTGGCATCCAGACCTTCCGCCTGATCCGGGAGGAGGGCTGCTACTACGTGGACAAGACCGCCCACATCCAGCGGTTGGTGGACGCTGGTCGGCACTACTTCCTGTCCCGCCCGCGGCGCTTCGGCAAGAGCCTGCTGCTGGACACCATCAAGGAGCTGTTCGAGGGCGGCGAGGAGCTGTTCCGGGGGCTGGCGGTTCACGACCGATGGGATTGGAGCGTCCAACACCCGGTGCTGCGGCTGGACTTCGGCAGAGGATCCTTCGATGAGCCGGGGTTGGCCGCCAAGGAGGCGTTGGCGCAGCTCGACGCCATCGAAAGGCGCACCGGCGTCGAAGGCCGCTACGACACCGCACCGGCCCGCTTCGGGCATCTGATCGAATCGCTGCGTGAACGTTCCGGGCGGCGGGTGGTCGTTCTGGTGGATGAGTACGACAAGCCGATCCTGGACGCGCTGGAGGCGCCGGAGGTGGCCCGCGCCAACCGCAACTTCCTGCGCGGGCTGTACTCCGTCATCAAGTCCTGCGACGCGCACGTCAAGTTCACCTTCCTCACCGGCGTCAGCAAGTTCTCCAAGGTAAGCCTCTTCTCCGGCCTGAACAACCTCCAGGACATCACCTTGGACCCGCGCTACTCCGCCATCTGCGGCTACACGGAGCAGGACTTGGAAGAAGTGTTCGCGCCGGAGCTTCCCGGCTTGGACCGCGCCGAGGTGCGCCGCTGGTACAACGGCTACAGCTGGCTTGGCGCGGAGAAGGTGTACAACCCCTTCGACATCCTGCTGCTGTTCGACAGCCGCCGCTTCAAGGCGCACTGGTTCGAGACCGGCTCGCCGAAGTTCCTGATCGACACCCTGCTCCGGCGCGGCGTCCCCACCCCGGACCTGGAGGGCATGGTTGGCACGGAGGCGCTGCTGTCAGCCTTCGACGTCGATGAGATGGCCGTCGAGGCGCTGCTGTTCCAGACCGGCTACCTGACCATCGTGGATGAGGAGGATCGCGGCGGCCGCATCCGCTACCGGCTGGGCTACCCCAACCAGGAGGTGCGCCAAAGCCTGAACGAGCGCCTGCTGGTGGCCCTGCTGCCGGACGCCGCCAGGCGGCGGGCCGACGACGCCCCGCTCCGCGAACTGCTGGCCGCCAACGACTTTGAGGGTCTGGAGGCATTCCTCCGCTCCCTGTTCGCCGGCGTCCCCCACCAGTGGCACGTCAACAACAACATTCAGGACTACGAGGGCTACTACGCCAGCGTGGTGTACTCCTGCTTCGCCGCCCACGGCTTCGACCTCATCCCGGAGGACAGTTCCAGCACGGGCCGTGCGGACATGGTGGTGCGCTTTGACGGCGGAGTTTACGTTTTCGAGTTCAAGTCGGTGAAGAGGGGTTCAGGGCGGGCGCTGGCCCAAATCAAGGAAAAAGGCTACGCCAACAAGTACCGGCGCCTGGGCCGGCCGGTGCATCTGGTCGGCGTGGAGTTCAGCCGGGAGGACCGCAACATCGCCGCCTTCGAGGTGGCGCGGGCCGCGTAGGAACAAAGGTGATCGCCCGGACCGCCCGCTTGTTGGTCGGCGCCTTTCCGCCCTACGAGTCCGCTTTGTCCGTCCCACTCCGTTCCGGCAGCAAAACCGGGCAAAGGCAAACCCGGACATTCAATTTGTTCTCAACAGGTTTTGGACAGTGGCCTTGTATAAAGACCCAAAGCAAGGCAATCTACGGAAAGGGAAGCTAAACAGCATAAACGTCATGAACGAGTCAATTATTACGTCAAGGGGTCAAACTACGCTGCCGAAGGCGGTCCGCGCCGCCTTGGGCGTGGGTGCGGGCGAGCGAATTCGCTATGTCGTTCTGGACAACGAAGTCCACATCCTTCCAGTTCGGCCGCTCAAGTCCCTGTTTGGCGCCTTGCGGCACGATGGCCCGCCCGTGCCTCTTGAAGACATGGAGCGGGCCATCGCCGAAGGTGCCCGCGACCTGTGATCGCGCTCGACACCAACGTTCTGGTTCGCTACCTAGTTCGCGACCATGCGGAACAGGCGGAGGCGGCGCGCAGTGTTTTGGATGCCCTCACCGCGGAAAACCCAGGGTTCGTCTGCCGGGAGGTGTTGGTGGAACTCGTATGGGTGCTGGAACGCTCCTACCGGATTCCACGCATTGAGATATCGGGCCAACTACTCAATCTGGTGGGCGCGGACGCGCTGGTGGTGGAGTCCGCAGCCGATGTGGCCCGTGCCGCGCTGACCTACCGTGAAGGGTTGGCGGATTTCTCGGATGCGATGATCCTCGCCGCGGCGCGGCGGGCAGCCGCTCACCCACTCTACACTTTCGACCGACGCGCCGCCGCCCAAGAGGGGGTGCGGCTATTGCAGGCTTCCTCCTTGCCCAAGGGCTGATCGGTCGCGGAGCGGTCCGGTGCATACTTGGCCTTTGTGATGAGGTCCCCATGACCGAACCAGCGTGATGGAACTGCGCCAAGTTGAAGGGCTGCCGCCCGGTTTGCTGGACGCCGAGGCGCACCAGTTGGCGGAGCTGCTGGGCGGACCAACCTTGCTGCGCCTCAAAGGTGCGAGCTCCGGTCCTCTTAGCTGCGGGGAAGTGGATGCGAGGCAGCGTCCATTGGCTGCTGGGTTGCGGGAAAATCCATCACCCACGGCGGGGCTGCATGAGGTGGATCTCGCGCCCCTGTTCGTCAGCGTGTTGCTGCACGGCAACGAAACCAGCGGCTGGGACGGGCTGCGGCGGTTCCTCCGCCTCCAGCCCGCCCTGCAATGCGACCTCCTGATTTTCATCGGCAACGTCGAAGCCGCCGCCGTCGGCCTGCGCAAGCTGCCGGGGCAGGCGGACTTCAACCGCATCTGGCGCCCGGCAACGGGAGTCGCCGCGGAATTGCTGGCCGGCATCGGCGCACAGCCGTTGCTGGCGGCGGTCGATTTCCACAACAACACCGGCCAGACTCCCCACTACGCCGTGCTCACCGACCTAAGCCAAGGCAGCCTTGGCCTTGCCCGCTTGTTTGCGGACATCGGCGTTTACTTGGAGAGGCCGGACTCCGTGCTGACCCGGGCCTTTGCCGGCCGGTCGCCCTGCATCGCCCTCGAGTTGGGTCCGGTGGGAGACCCGCAGGCCGCGGAGCGCGCAACGGGTTTCCTTGCCGCCTTGCTCAACCTCGATGAACCGCCGCAGGGCGCCGGGGATTTACGCCTTTACCGAGCCTTGGCCCGGGTGCATCCGCCGAAGGACGCGGCCTTCGGCTTCGCCGAGACGGCCGAAGAGGACTTGGACTTGGTGCTCCACGGAGACCTGCAGGCAAGCAATTTCCAGCCGCTGCCGGCCGGCACGGCCTTCGGCGTCGCCCGCAACGGCGCCTGTTTGCGAGTGCTGGACAACAAACGCCGAGACGTGACGGAGCGCTTCCTGGAAATTCGGGATGGGCGAATTCTAACCACCAGAACCCTGATCCCCGCCATGTACACCGCGGACGCCGACATGGTCCGCCAAGACTGCCTGTGCTACCTAATGGCGCCTGCCGACAGCCTGCGGGCTCGCCCGCCGTCAGCAGCGTAGTATCCGGTCGAGATTTCTCAATGCGTCGGCAATCGGCCAAACCTCTATGCCGTCAATGTGGAGGGTCGTGGTGCCGCCATAGAAGATGAAGCGCTGCGCCGGGGGGTAATCCTTCTTGAATTCCCGCAGCGCCCTTGTGTGCTTTGGTTGGACTTGCGTTGACCGCTTTACTTCTATTGCCAGCAGGCCGAGCGGCCCGTAGAGAACGAAATCGACTTCCAGGTTGTTCCGCGTTCTCCAGAAAAAAAACTGGTAGCCATAGTCGTGGTAGTCGTTGACCGCCCGCAACTCCTGCAGCACCAACGTCTCCAAAGATGGGCCGTCCAGCTCCGCCTCGGAGTCCAGAGGCCCCATCGGTCGGATGGCTCGAAACACGCCCACGTCAAAAAAGTAGAACTTCTTCTGCGCTATGAGCTTGCGTTTCGCTTTGCGGGAGAACACCGGCAGCCGCACGGCTATAAGCAAGTCCTTCAAGATGGAGAAGTAGTTCTCCGCAACCGCTCTTTCTATTTGGGCCTCTCGCGCCACGGCGCTGATGTTGACCGCGTTTCCTTGGGAAAAACTCGCAACTTCCAGAAAACGGGAGAAATGGCCGATGCTGCGGGTCAGGCTCTCTTGCATGACCTCCTCCCGCAAGTAGGTCTGCACATAATCCTGCAGGTATTTCCGGGGGTTGTTTTCGCTGAATCGGGCTGGGAGATGGCCGAAGCGCAACGAGTCGTTCAGGTTGAAGGCTTCTTCCTGCTCACCGACGGTTAGGGGATGCATGTGGTAGGTCAGGGCGCGGCCGGCCAATAGGTTGACCCCTCTTCGCCTTAGTGTTCTGGCGCTGGACCCGGTCAGAACGAAGTTCAGCTTGTCGGCTTCGATCAGGTCGTGGACCTCATTGAGCAAGGCGGGAATGCGTTGAACTTCGTCAATCACCACCCAGTCTTGATAACCAGGAGGAATAAGCTGCCTGATGTGCCCAGGGTTTGCGGATAGGCGATTGTAGAATTCGGATTGCAGTAAGTTGATGAACAGCACGTCGGGAAGATGGTGCTTCAACCAAGTGGTCTTGCCAGTTCCCCTAGGGCCGAACAGGAAAAAACTTCTAGGCGACGCCAAGGGTCTGTTGAGCAACCGCCTAAACATGGGTCTCCCTCCCACCACGATGGGGCGATTATAAAGGGTAGCTGGAAAATTTCAGGAAAAATCAAGTTGCAAAGTGAAAAAATGCCGGAATATTTTAGTTGGCCCACACAGGAATGGTTTCCCCAACGTCCCAATGCACTCTCGGTGCGGCTACGCCAGCACCGACGGCGGCATGGGTTTCCCCATCGGCAACCGGCGCCTAGGCCGTCTGCCCCATGAGGCCGTAGCCGAAGTAGTTCAAGTCTTCCCGCCGGGTGGAGAACATCCGGTTGAACGCGGCGACCTGGGCGGCGTCAAGGCGGTCGATGTGCTGCGCGTTCAGGTCGGTCAGCACTGCGTCGTATTCCTTGACGGCGAGGCGGCGGCGTAGGTTCAGGTCGTCCAGCGCCGGAACCAGTGCGCGGATTTTCTCCTCCGTGCCCGCCGGGTCGGCGCACATCGCTTCGTAGGTGAACAAGACGCCGCGCTCCCCATGCGTTTCCATGTTGCGGCGCTGCCAGCGCAGGCAGTTGGCGACATGGGTGGCCGCCGCTTCCTCCAAACCGCCATCCGGCGCCTTGAACCGTTCCTGATCGCCGCTCAGGAAACCCTGCCGGTAGCGGCGGCAAATGCCCTCGCACACCGCGTAGGGGTTGCGCACCACGAACAGGAAGCGGGCGTCCGGGAAGTGCCGGAGCAACTCTTCCACATAAAGCAGAAACGGCGGCGACTTGGTGACGAACACCGTCGCCGCCGGGTCCCGGGCGTAGGCCGCCGCGTACCACGCCTCCCGGGTGCGCGGCCAGTCGTAGGCGTCCGGGTTGCGCAGGGCGTCCATCCAGCCCTGTCGGCTCGCCCAGATCCAACGCGCGGCCGGCTCGCCCGGCACCGGCGTCCACACCGTCGGCGGGCCGACGAATCCCGGCGTTCCCTGGCCCTCTCGCTCCAGGTTCCAGGTGCTCCGGCAGGTGGCCAGCGCCTCTTTCAGGAACGTCGAGCCGCTGTTGTTCGGGCAAACGATGAACAGATGCGTCTTGACCTGGCGCCGCAGCTTGCGGACCGCCCCCTGGTTGCCGCGGATGCGGGTGCGCCGGCCGGTCGTCATCAACGAGTAGCCGAAGTGCTCCAGAACCTCGCGGTGTTTCTCGAACACCTGGTTGGCCGCGGCAATCTGCGCCGGCGTCAAACGGGCGATTTGCCGTGCGTTCATGTTGGTGAGCGTTTCGTGGTACACGCCCTTGACGCGCAAGCTCTGCCGCAGCTTCAGATCGTCGATTTCCGGCGCCAGCGAGCGAATCTGCCGTTCAACCCGCTGCGGCTGGTCGCACATCGCCTCGTAGGTGAAAAACGTGCCGAGCTGCGCATGGGCTTCGAGATTGCGCCGCTGCTGTTCCAGACAGAATGCGACATGCTCCGCGGCCGCTTCGAACAGGCGCCGGCCCGGGGGCACCGGCTGATCCTGCCGATAGCGCCAAATCCCCTCGCACACGGCGTAGGGGTTGCGCACCATGAACAGGAACCTTGCGTTGCGGAAGTGCCGATTCAGCGTTTCGACGTGCAGCAGGAAAGGCGGCGCCTTGGTGGTGAAGACGGTTGCCTCGGGGTCCCGGGCGTCGGCCTGAAAATACCAAGCGTAACGGTTGCGCGGCCAATCGTAGGCGTTGCCGTCCGCGAGAGCCTTCCGCCAGCGCGAGTCCGCACCCCACAGGAGCCGACCGTGCATTCTGGTGTTCGGCCCGACGAAGCCAAACATGAACTGGCCCTCCACCATCAGGTTCCAGGTGCGGCGGCTGGTCGCCAAGGCGTTCTTCAGGAAGGTCGAGCCGCTGTTGTTGGCACAGATGATGAACAGGTTGGTGGTGATCCGGCTATCGAGATCCCGGCCAGCCCCGAAGTACACGTCCTTCACGCCCCTTTCCCTTGACGCGGCCCGTCGCCAACTTTGAGCAATCGGCGTCGGCGGTTGGGGGGCGGGCGTGGCGGCGGTTTCCGCGCTCATTCCGCCATCGGGACCAGCCGCGGCGCATGCAAGCGCAGTTGGCTGTCGGCCAGACAGTCCATCCAAGCGTCGTACCAGAGCTTGAACGCCGCGACTGGGATGGGGCCATGTTCCCATGCGAGCAAGGCGTCCGGCATCCAAGGCTTCACCGTATAGTTGAAGTGCAGCACCTTCGCATCCGTGGCGGTCAGGCCCTCCCGGTCTCGTATCTGGGCGGCGCTGTGCAGCAGGAAGTTGTATGTCGAGCTGATGATCGTCTGCCGCCCGGCCAGGTAGCGGTTCTGAAGGAACTGCTTGGTGTGGAACATGTTCGGGTCGGGCCATGTCTCCGGCGTCAGCATGGCTAGCAGCTCCGCGTAGCTGCCTTCGCCCAGGAGGGTGGCGTCGATGAGCAGAAAACCGTCGTTGAAGGTCTGGGCGAAGGCGTTGGCGGGGTCGTCGGTGGCCATGAACGTCGCCTTGTCCCGGTACTTGCCCCGCAGGGACGCGTAGTCGCCGCAGCAGAGCAGGGCGTCTTCGGCGTGGAACAATTCGCTGACCGGCTGCCGGAACAGCAAGTCGCCGTCGCAGAACAGCACCTTGCGGTAGCCAACCAGACGGAACGCTTCGAATGCGTAGAAGTGCGACACCACACGGCGGAGCCACGACCACGACTCCGCCACACGCATCGAGCGGCGCCGCAGCTCGGGCGACACCTGCACGAACCGCACCCTGTCGAACGACAGGCGCAACAGGTCGCGGGCCTTTTCCGGAAGATCGTCGTGGATGACGGCGACGTCGCCGTTGAATTCGGGGTGCGTCTTCAGGAAGGAGCCGATGGCGACCAGGGTTCCAGGCAGGAAATTCTCCGTCGTCACGGTGGCCAGGCAAACGCCGCGGCCATCCTCGCCCCCGGTGGCGCCTTCAGCAGCCATCGACGGGGCGCGTCAACACATAGCCGGTCACCGAGAAGCGTCCGGCGCCGAAGTCGTCGGGGTCGCCCTCCACCAGCGTGACCTCGTGGACGCAGCGGCTGGGGAACAGGACGATGCTGTTGTCCAACGGCTCGATGCGAGTGAAGGTGTTCGCCACCTCGCCGTCGTGCAGCAGCAGATCCCCTCCCCTGAAGGGCTTGGGCTGGCGATGCAGGTAGTACAAGCAGTTGATCCGCCGCACTTCGTATTCTCCCATCGCTTGGCGCCCGTCGCTGTGGGCGGCGAAGAATCCCCCGGCAGGATACACGCTCGCCCGCACCTCGAAGTGGCGTTCTCCAAGATCGGCCATCCCCAACCTCGGCAGCGCGTTGGCCACGAGCCGGCGCAGCCTCGGCTCGAAACCAGGCTGCACCTCGTCGACAATCCGGGCGTTGGCCACAAAGGAATGTCGCGCACTCTCATTGATGTATCCGGAGTCGACCCCCGCCAGCCCGCTGAAGTGCTCCCGGCCGGCCAGCAGCAGGGCCAGCAGCGCCTGGTGCTCGTCGGGGGGCAGGAAGTTGCGCACCCGCACGAAGGGCGCCGGCCAAACGGCCTGCGCCGGCGGAGGCTCCGGCAGGTCCGCGCCGCCCAGGACGGCGCACAGCCAGGACGCCTTCGGGTGCCCGGGGCGCAGCTCGGCGACGCGGCGGCAGGCGTCGAGGGCGGCCTCCAGGCGCCCCTCGCCCCGATGCAGGTCGCCCAGCCGCAGCAGCGCCTCCGGGTCGTCCGGGCGGGCGGCGAGCCGGCGCCGCAGCGCCGCCTCGGCCTGTTCGAACAGGCCACCCCTGCTCTGAAGTGCGCCGGTCACCGCCCGCCGCCGCGCAACAGCCTTTTCCGGTGCGCTTTCCCAAAGGCTCCTCTCCGTGGCGGGGGTTTCCGGCGGCGGCAGCGGCGGCCGGTGCGCCCCGGCCTCCGACCGCAGATGCGCCGCAATGCGCTCCGCCAGCGCCTGGAGCTGGAACGACCGGGCCGGACGCCTGACGTGAAAGACCGACACCTGCGCCGCCATCCGATCGATGGTGCGAAAGTGCTCCTCTTGCCGCCCAAGGTCGTGCAGAAACCGCTTCCGGTAGGTGTGCAGCAGCAGCGCCTCGCGAGCCTGGGCCCAAGAAGCCGGCTGGATTTCGATGCCGGCCCGGTCGTGCGGCTCCAGCACGTAGACGGCCCGCACGGCCAGCGGCTCGGCACGCAGCCGCGCCGCCGGCAGCAGATGCTTTTCGCTCTCCCCCTGCACTTTCCCAAGCGTCCGCGGCGGCTGGCCCAAGGCCTCCAGGGAGTCGGCCCGCAATCGTGTGCAGGTGGAGGCGGGCAACGCCAGGAAGCGACCGTCGGCGTTCGCCTCGATGCCGGTGAGGCCGTCGCTCAGCAGGGCGCAGCCGCGCTCGGCCAGCGCACCGACCAGGGATGACTTGCCGGCGCCTTTGAAGCCCACGAACAGCGCCGCGCCGATTTCGGTCTCGACCGCGCCGGCGTGGAGGGTGGTCAGGCCGCGTTGCTGCAGCAGCGCGGCGAACGGCGAGCCGAGCAGGAACGCCCCCATGTCCCGTTCGTCGTCGCCCAGCGGTTCGACCAGAACGTTGCATCCGTCCGTGACCAGATAGCGGGCCACGTCGTCCACCGTCATCAGAAAGGCGCCCGGCGCGGCCTCCCATCGGCGGTGCTTCCCGATGGGGTTCGGGAGCTGCGCCGGCGTCGCGCCGATGCGCACGGTGACGTCCGCGCCCGTCCGCTTCTCCGCGCCCCCGCGCTCCGCCGCCGAACGCCCTTCGTCCAGGGGCGGCGCGGAACGAAAAGGCAGCGCGAGGGCGGAGCGGATGCGCAGCCCGTAGGCGGTGTAGTCCATCTGCAATTGGTCCGTTCAGGCTTGGGCGCCTCGTCCAACGGACGGCGCACCCTCACAACTGGGCTGCTTGTTCCGGCCCCACTCCTGTGCATAATTATTTGTCCAATGCCACGCAACGCATCCTACCCGGTCTGCGCCGCCGCGGCCTTCACCTACGGATGTCGCCCCCCGGTCCGGCACACGGAGACGGGCGGGCGATTGGCGCCGCCCTCCGCAGCGCCAGGCCGCCATCGGGTTCCGCACCAACTGCCATGGCCTCAGGAAACAATATCCCGGTATTTCGGGTCTTCAGGTGAGCCGGGGGCGGCCTTAGGGCCGCTGCCGGCTATGTTGGCGTAGGTCATTTTGCGCACGGTGGGTTTGCTCCAGGCGCGCTTGACCTTGGCGGACGGGCGCTGGTCATCCGTTTCTCGGGGGGGGGGGGGGGGGTCTCATGCTGCATCTCCTGACTCCGGTTGTCGTAAAGGATTTGGGAAGTCCAACCATACTGATTGGCGGTTCGCCATGCAATAGGTCCACCAGACCGCCACGATACGGCGCCAGCTACCCGCATCGCCAGGCTATTCCACCTGTTCGCTGGCGCCTTGCGTTTCCGTGTGCGGGTCCGGGCGGAACGGCGCAACGCCTGCCTTGTGAATCCAGCCGTTCACAGTGAAGCGCCCATCCTGGAATGCATCGGAGCGGCAGGTTACAGGGAGTATCTCGTGGTAGCAACCGCTGGGGAAGAAAACGATGGTGTTGCCGACAGGCTCTATGCGCGAACAGACGGCGCGGCGAAAGCTCCCTGATTCCGGACAGGTGTCATACAGCAGCAGGTCGCCGCCGTCGAATCGCCTAGGTTCTTGATGGAAATAGTAAGCGTAGCTGATCTCTCGAGTGGCGAGCGGCGAGTCGGCTGAATCGGTCGAATCGTCGGAATGCGGCCCGAAGAATCCACCAGTGAGATGCGCCGTCACTTCCACCTCGATGAAACGCTTGCCCGGTTCTCCATTTCCGCACCAACTGCCATGGCCTCAGGAAACAATATCCCGGTATTTCGGGTCTTCAGGTGAGCCGGGGGCGGCCTTAGGGCCGCTGCCGGCTATGTTGGCGTAGGTCATTTTGCGCACGGTGGGTTTGCTCCAGGCGCGCTTGACCTTGGCGGACGGGCGCTGGTCATCCGTTTCTCGGGGGGGGGGGGGTCTCATGCTGCATCTCCTGACTCCGGTTGTCGTAAAGGATTTGGGAAGTCCAACCATACTGATTGGCGGTTCGCCATGCAATAGGTCCACCAGACCGCCACGATACGGCGCCAGCTACCCGCATCGCCAGGCTATTCCACCTGTTCGCTGGCGCCTTGCGTTTCCGTGTGCGGGTCCGGGCGGAACGGCGCAACGCCTGCCTTGTGAATCCAGCCGTTCACAGTGAAGCGCCCATCCTGGAATGCATCGGAGCGGCAGGTTACAGGGAGTATCTCGTGGTAGCAACCGCTGGGGAAGAAAACGATGGTGTTGCCGACAGGCTCTATGCGCGAACAGACGGCGCGGCGAAAGCTCCCTGATTCCGGACAGGTGTCATACAGCAGCAGGTCGCCGCCGTCGAATCGCCTAGGTTCTTGATGGAAATAGTAAGCGTAGCTGATCTCTCGAGTGGCGAGCGGCGAGTCGGCTGAATCGGTCGAATCGTCGGAATGCGGCCCGAAGAATCCACCAGTGAGATGCGCCGTCACTTCCACCTCGATGAAACGCTTGCCCGGTTCTCCATTTCCGCACCAACTGCCATGGCCTCAGGAAACAATATCCCGGTATTTCGGGTCTTCAGGTGAGCCGGGGGCGGCCTTAGGGCCGCTGCCGGCTATGTTGGCGTAGGTCATTTTGCGCACGGTGGGTTTGCTCCAGGCGCGCTTGACCTTGGCGGACGGGCGCTGGTCATCCGTTTCTCGGGGGGGGGGGGGGGGGGGTCTCATGCTGCATCTCCTGACTCCGGTTGTCGTAAAGGATTTGGGAAGTCCAACCATACTGATTGGCGGTTCGCCATGCAATAGGTCCACCAGACCGCCACGATACGGCGCCAGCTACCCGCATCGCCAGGCTATTCCACCTGTTCGCTGGCGCCTTGCGTTTCCGTGTGCGGGTCCGGGCGGAACGGCGCAACGCCTGCCTTGTGAATCCAGCCGTTCACAGTGAAGCGCCCATCCTGGAATGCATCGGAGCGGCAGGTTACAGGGAGTATCTCGTGGTAGCAACCGCTGGGGAAGAAAACGATGGTGTTGCCGACAGGCTCTATGCGCGAACAGACGGCGCGGCGAAAGCTCCCTGATTCCGGACAGGTGTCATACAGCAGCAGGTCGCCGCCGTCGAATCGCCTAGGTTCTTGATGGAAATAGTAAGCGTAGCTGATCTCTCGAGTGGCGAGCGGCGAGTCGGCTGAATCGGTCGAATCGTCGGAATGCGGCCCGAAGAATCCACCAGTGAGATGCGCCGTCACTTCCACCTCGATGAAACGCTTGCCCGGTTCTCCATTATGGAAGTGCGCAGCGAGGCGCGGCAGCAGGCACTGCAGCTTCGGGACGAACCAACGACGAATCTCCCGAATGACCGACCTGTCCGCGAGCAGCGCGTTGCGCAGTTCACGGCGCAACTGCCGTTTTTTTTTATCGGGGTAAATCCTGGCTGGAACAAAGGTCTTGGGGTCGGCATGCGTCACCGCGAGGAGGCGCTCCTGCTGCGCCGCGTTGAGGAAGTTCTCTATGCGGATGAACGGCGAGGGCCGAACGCCCTCGGGCGCAGGCCATGGCAACCGCTCGCCGCTTGCCACAGCGACCAGCCAGTTCGTCATCGCATCGCATCGCAGGTGCTGCAGTACACGATAGGTTTTCAGCGCCGCGCCGAATTCGCCCCGCCGGCGCTGCAAGTCGCCAAGCCCGCGCAGGGCCCGTGCGTCGTGCGGATTCTCGGCCAGTTTGCTCCGGAGCGCTGCTTCGGCCTGGTTCAGCAGGTCCGGGCTGATGAGCGCGCACGTTATGGCGGTTGACCTTGCAAGCTCAGACATTTTGCATCCCCTCAACGCGGCGGGCGCTCCGAGGCGTTTGCGCGTGGCCCAACAGCACCCTGCCGCGGCCGCAAGGCGCTGCCCATGCGAGCTGGCGTCGCTCTTGCGCCGGGAACGCGATGCCGTCGCCCGGCGCCAGGGCCACCGGATCCTGTGCATTGAAGGTAAGTGTGAGCTTGCCATCGAGCGGCACCAGCAACAGGGCGTCGTCGTCCTCCGCCTCGGTTTGCATCGTTTGCGCAAGGCGGTCGCAGAGGGCCAGTTCCAGCGATGCGCTCGGGGGCACCGCAAGCCGCGCCAGCTCCGAACAACGTTCCAGCAGATCGGCCTCGACAGCCAGGCGACCTTTCGTGCCTTTGCGCAACTTGGCGCTGGCTTTTTGATCAAGGAACGCTCGCCACAGTACCGCCGGCGCCCGCCAATGCAGCAGCAGCTGAATCGCTTGCGTACCCAGGAATGCATCACGCCAGTGGCGCCGCCACCGGCCGTCGAAGATCAGTGCCGTGCCAGGCTGGCTGGCCCACTCGAACACGCTCCCATCCGGCTGCCGCATGCTTACGGGCCACGCATCCACGCCGTCAAGAACGACGGGAATGCTCATCGTGATGTCCAGCGGCGACCGATCGATGTGCCTGTCCATACGGGCGCAGGGATCGAACCGCCACAAGAAAGAGTTGACGAAAACACAGGTCGGCCGGCTTAGCAACGCACCCATTCGCGCTGCCATCCCTTGGCCAAGAAACTGGCCTACCGGCGGGTCGAAAAAGTGGGCTGTGCGGGTGTCGACGCCGGCGCTTAGCAGCTCGCCAAAGAGCGTCATATCCTGCTTCACGCAGGTGCGCAGAAAGTCCAACGAGAGGTTGAAGTCCTTGAGATCCGCGGCCCAAGGAAGTTCCCGCGGCTTGGCCCGAGTTCGGACGTTCAAAGTCATGCCTCGGATACCCCGTAGCTGCGCGAAGCCGGCGCCGAAGTCGGTGGGGTCGCACTCCAGCAGCGTAACCTCGTGGACGCAGCGGCCGGGGAACGGGACGATGCTGTTGTCCTGCGGCTCGACGCGGCACTCCCCAAGGACCGGTCGTCCGTTTCTCGGGAGGGGGTCTCATGCTGCATCTCCTGACTCCAGTTGCCGCAAACGGTTCGGGAAGTCCAACGTTATTTCATTGGCGGCTCGCCATGCAACTAGGGTTGAGGCGCCGGCGAAGGGCTGTAATGCGGCCATGAGCGTCCCCGACAACGGCGCCGCCTGCCTGTTTCGGATTCACGAGTCGCTTGAGCACCGGGCGCTTCCGGTGGAGGGAACGGCTCCAAGGTGCGTTTACGGGGGGTGGTTCCGCGCTGGGGGCACCGACTATCGGGAGACGCTGCGGCAGCGACTGCATCCTCTTGAGGATCAAACTGGTTTGCCGCCGCAGCCTTCCGGCTGAATTTGGAAATCCAGGAACTGCAGGGCGTTATGAATGGGCGCAAGCTGCGGGTCCGCCCGAAATCGATCCGCGTCCAGGCGTTCAAGCAGGCGCGGCATGTCGATGTATCGGGCCCGAGGTGGCGCGGCGCGGGCGGCGAGCTCGCGGCGCACCGTCGGCAGCGCTTCGGCGAAGGCGTCGATCATGGCCTCCACCCGGGCCGGGTCGGCTTTGACCTGATTCCAGCAGACTTCAGGGGGGAGCACCGGGTCGAACGTGTGGCGCATCAGCCAGCGGCCCCTCTGTCCGTGCCGGAACTGCTCGGGCGGCAGCCCCAGGACGAACTCCAGCAGCCGGCGGTCCAGCAGCGGATAGTGGTACTCGATGCCCCGGGCGGCGCCGCTCGCCGCCCAGCCCTCCAGGCGTTCGCTCAAATGCCCACCGCGCAGCCGCCGCAACTGCGCGCGCCGCGCACCGACCTCTCGAAAAGTCCCCAGGCGCAAGGGCTTCACCTCCCGCCGGAACGCGGGCGCGATGAGCCAGCGCCGACGATCCGGCTCCTTGCCCCGCCACCATCGTCTGACGGCCCGATGCAGGTGCGGATGCGCCAGCAGCAGCGCAACTTGGGCCATATACATGAGCGGACGATCCCTGCGCGAGCGCACATCGGCGAGCAACCTGAGCCAGCGCCCGGTGAGCAGCAGTTGCTCGGGATAGCCCTGAAAGCCGTTGAACGACACGCCTTCGTCCCCGCCCCAACCCGACAGCAGCGTGCGTACGCCCAGCTCCTCGGCGCGGCGCTGCACCGCCTCCTCGTTGAGGTGGACCTGCACGCCCGGCAAGGCCCCGTCGCGGCGCAGCATGGCGAACATGTCGTCGGGACTCGGTGCGCAGTGGTGGATGCGCAGTTCCTCCCGCCGGGCCACGGCGTCAACAAGGGTGTACTCCGGCGCATGCTCCGCGTTGGGCGCCCCGCCGCCGAGGTCCGGCAGCCATGTAAAGGCGGGCGGCGCCGAACGCCCCTGGCGGCGCAACTCCCGGGCCGCCAGCGCCGCGACCCCGGATGAGTCCAGCCCGCCGCTCAAATGCACCCCCACCGGGCCGGTGCCGCGCAGGCGGTCCCGCACCGCCTTGGCGCACAGCTCCAGGCACTCCTCCGCGTAGGCGTCGTCGGAGGCCGGCCGAACCTTCGGCGCGTTTTCCGGGCGCCAATGGCGCTCGATCCGAAGGCGGCCCTCCCCGGTTGCGGTCAGCGCATGGCCCGGCGGCAGCTTGCGCACCGCCGCGAAGAAGGTGCGCGTGGTCGGGCCACAGTTGATGCGGGTCAGGTGCGCCGCCACGAACGCCTCGTCGAGTTGGCCGGAAACGCCGGGCGCGGCCAGCACGGCCGGCACCGCGCTGGCGAAGACGAAGCGCTCCCCAGTCTGGGCGTAATAGAAAGGCCTGGCGCCGATGTGGTCCCGGGCGCAAAACAGGGTGCGCTGGCGCGCGTCCCACAAGGCGAAGGCGTAGTCGCCGAGCAGGCGGTTCGGGCAGTCCCGCCCCCAGCGCCGGTAGGCGCGCAGAATGAGTTCGCCGTCGGCAACGCCGGCTTCGCGGCAGCCTAGTGCGCCGCGGAGCGACTCCCGGTCGTCAAGCCGCGCGTCCGCGGCCAGCGTGAGGCCGGCCTCGCGGCAGCGGTGCAGCTGCACCGCCCCGGGCCGCTGCGCCGGGGCTGGCTTTTCCGGGAAGGGGTGCCGCCGCCCGAGGCTGACCGGCCCATCGCTCCATTCCGCACGGTCCGCCCCGTAGTCAGCGAGGGCGTCCAGCATGGCACCCGCATCCGAGCCCAATCCCGGCCGGCGGCAGAGCATTCCGCAGATTGCGCTCATTCATCACCCTTGCTCAGCAACCCAGCCCAAGCCCCCTGATCCCCGCTTAAGAAATCGTTGAAGCGCTTTGAATCTAGGGGGGATTAGGAGGTTGCTACCAGCCCGTCTTGACCAAGCGCCGAAGCCGAAGCCAGCGCCAAAGCCGCCGCAAGCCGCAAGTAGTGGCCGAACATACATCTTGACGGTTCGACACGCAAGTGAAACTGGGTGAAAACGTTGGCGGCGAACGGAACCGTGCGGCCACAAATAAGTCAAGCGGCCGGTTTCGTTGCGGCGGACATGGGCAAGACTTCGGCACGTCCGCAACGGCAGTTTGCGTCCCGATGCCCCCGTATGGGGCAGAGGCGGTTTGGGCCGCAGTCAATTCCAATACCGAAATGAGCCTGAACGAAGGGCGATGTTCGGTGCCTTGGGCCGAGTCGGGAATTGGTTGAGATGGTGGGCGATGATGCCGAAGGCGCTTTCGGATGGCAAGTCTTCGGAGGGCCGTGCGACAGCCGAGGAAGGGCTTGGAGGCGGTCTGGCGGTTCGCCGGGTTGATTGGGCCGCATAGCGTTTTCCATGGTCTTTCCACGGGCGCGATCCCCCAAGCATGAAAGCGGCGGTGGGAAGGCCGTGGGAAACGCGGGGTCGGTCGTTTCGAGGCGGGTCGGGCGGAGCGTCGTCACGCCGCGCTCGGCCATGCGGCGCCGACGGCTCGGAACAGCTTGTCGCGCTCGCGGTTGACGAGGCGGGCGGATTCGAGGTCGCTCATGGCGCTTGCCTCGGCGTCGAGCGCTGCGAAGGAGAGGCCGGGCTTGAGGAGGCGCTCGGCGCCCTCGATGGACTTGAGCCGTTCGTGGGGCGTGGCGACGTCGTCGTCGCGGTAGGCCTTGCGGACCCTGCCGTTCCCGTCGGCGACCGGCGTGGCGAACAGGCAGGGGCGGTGGAAGTTGAGGTGGGGGGAGAGCACGGCGCTGGCGAACTGGTGAACCAGCGGCGCGAAGCGGGCGGGAATGTGGGCGTGGCCGAGATGGCGGCGCACGACGCTGGCGTTCTTGCTCTCGACCAAGGCGTTGTCGTTGGAGCGGCGCGGACGCGAGCGGGTGAACTCGGCGCGCAGCTTCTCCAGCAGGGCGGCGACCCTGCGGTTGACGTACTCGGAGCCGTTGTCGGCGTGGAACCCCTTGATCACAAAGGGGAAAAGGTCCAGGAGGCCCGCCAGCACGGGGATCATGAAGCGTTCCGAGATGGCCTCGACCGCGCCCACGAACTCGTACTGCGTGACCTCGTCGACCAGGTTGATCTCGTAGACGCCCTTGCGTCCGTCGAGGTCGCCCTGGTGAACGGAGTCCACCCGCACGAAGCCGGGCCTTCCCTCGGGACGCGGCTTGCGGCGCTCGCCGATGGGCGCCGCGGACGGCTTCGTGCGTGTGCGGACGACGCGCTGGCGCTGGTAGGCGTTCGACTTGCGCAGGTTGTAAAGATGACTGGTCGAGATGCCGGCCAAACGCTCGAAGCGGGCGTCGCCGAACACCTCGAACTCCCGCCGCATCACCGCCCGCGTCGCCTGCCCGCAGACCTGCCCCAGCGTCCCGTCCACCTCCGCCAGCAGCGCCGCGTCCACCGCCGTGTAGCGCCGGACGAACGGCCTCGCCGGTGCGCCGCCGCGCCGGTCCTCGACCCGCCCCGTCCTCGCGTGCTGGCGAACCAGCCGCGTCAACTGCGCCCGCGACAGCCCGGTGGCCTTGCGCAGGAACCGCCTCACCAACCCCTTGTCGGCCTTGCCCAGAGTCCCGTACTCGAACTTCACGAGCATGCGCCGCACGAAGTCGTTCCGCGAGCTCCGGTCCGACCCGACGAAGTCCAAACCCCCGCTGCCCTCCACGAAGGCGCGAACCTGCTCCAAGCTCTCCAGCCGCTCGGTGGCCATTGTCACGATCATCCTCCGATGATCCCGGATCGGCCCCCTTCAGGCTCATTTCTCGTTGGAATCGCTTTCCCGCTTCAGGCTCACTTCTCATTGGACAAGACGGCCGCTTGTTCCCGCCCCACTCCTGTGCATAATCGGTTCGATGCCACGCAACGCACCCAACCCGATCTGCGTCGGCGCGGCGCAAAAGCTGCTGCGGGCGGGGCAGCTTATCAACCGAGTGTACGCCGCCCTACGGCGGCGGCTTGCCGAGGATCCTCAAGATGCCGGGGCGCTGCTGCGCCTCGGCGACCTCTTCACGGCTGCGCGACTCTCCGTGTCCGCGGCGTTCTGGCCGGAGGTCGCATGATTCAGCTCAGTACCGATGGCCCGCGCATCGTCAAGGACGGCGGGTGGGCGGCGCAGCGGCGGGAGTTCGCGCAACGCCATTGCGTCGTGTTCAAGGGTTTTGTGGATGAAGGCGTTCTGGGGCGCGTCCCCCGGATGCTGGAGGCCGGCCAGTTCCACACCCGCGAACACGCCGACAAGAAAGGCCGTGTGTTCTCCAGGGAACTCGAAATGCGGCCCGCGGAGCCGCTGTTGGCAATGTTTTTCCTGCTGCTCAGCCAGCCCCGGTTGTTCGACGCGATCGCCGAGTTCACCGGTTCTGAAAAGGCCATTCAACAGTTCGACGGCCGCTGCTTCAAGCAGGCTCCAAGCAGCGGGCACTTTGATAGTTGGCACCAAGACGCCGTTCGGGAGAGGCTGTACGGGCTGACCATCAACCTATCCTCCAAGCCCTTCCGCGGCGGCGGCTTTCAAATTCGAAGCATGAGGACCAAGGAGGTTTTGCGAACGGTGGCGGCGAGTCGATTCGGCGACGCCTGCCTGTTTCGGATTCACGAGTCGCTTGAGCACCGGGCGCTTCCGGTGGAGGGAACGGCTCCAAGGTGCGTTTACGGGGGGTGGTTTCGTGAAGGCCCCAGCTATCGGGAGGCGCTGCGGGAGAGGGTGCGTCCTCTTGAGTGATCAAGCCGGTTGGCCGCCGCAGCCTTCCGGCTGATCCGAAGGTCTCTGGAAGTCCAGGAACTGCAGGGCGTTGAGAACGGGCGCAAACTGCGGGTCCGCCCGAAATCGATCCACGTCCAGGCGTTCAAGCAAGCGCGGCATGTCGATGTATCAGGCCCGGGACGGCGGCGCGGCGCGGGCGGCGAGTTCGCGGCGCACCGTCGGCAGCGCTGGCGAAGGGCTATAATGCGGCCATGAGCGTACCCGACAACGGCACCGCCAAGCGCCGGCTGCCCATCGGCATCCAGACCTTCCGCCTGATCCGGGAGGAGGGCTGCTACTACGTGGACAAGACCGCCCACATTCAGCGGTTGGTGGACGCCGGCCGGCATTACTTCCTGTCCCGCCCGCGGCGCTTCGGCAAGAGCCTGCTGCTGGACACCATCAAGGAGCTGTTCGAGGGCGGCGAGGAGCTGTTCCGGGGGCTGGCGGTTCACGACCGGTGGGACTGGAGCGTCCAACACCCGGTGCTGCGGCTGGACTTCGGCAGGGGATCCTTCGATGAGCCGGGGTTGGCCGCCAAGGAGGCGTTGGCGCAGCTCGACGCCATCGAAAGGCGCACCGGCGTCGAAGGCCGCTACGACACCGCACCGGCCCGCTTCGGGCATCTGATCGAATCGCTGCGTGAACGTTCCGGGCGGCGGGTGGCGGTCTTGGTCGATGAGTACGACAAGCCGATCCTGGACGCGTTGGGAACGCCGGAGGTGGCGCGCGCCAACCGCAGCTTCCTGCGCGGCCTGTACTCCGTCATCAAGTCCTGCGACGCGCACATCAAGTTCACTTTGCTGACGGGAGTGAGCAAGTTCGCAAAAGTCAGCATCTTCTCCGGCCTGAACAACCTCACCGACATCACTCTGGACCCGCGCTACTCCACCGTCTGCGGCTACACGGAGCAGGACTTGGATGAAGTGTTCGCGCCGGAGCTTCCCGGCTTGGACCGGGATGAGATACGCCGCTGGTACAACGGCTACAGCTGGCTTGGCGCGGAGAAGGTGTACAACCCCTTCGACATCCTGCTGCTGTTCGACAGCCGCCGCTTCAAGGCGCACTGGTTCGAGACCGGCTCGCCGAAGTTCCTGATCGACACGCTGCTGCGGCGCGGCGTCCCCACCCCGGACCTGGAGGGCATGGTTGGCACGGAGGCGCTGCTGTCGGCCTTCGACATTGACGAGATGTCCGTCGAGGCGCTGCTGTTCCAGACCGGCTACCTGACCATCACCGGCGAGGACGCGGAGAACGGCTTGTCCCAATACCGGCTGGGCTACCCGAACCGCGAGGTGCGGCAAAGCCTGAACGAGCGCCTGCTCGTGGCACTGCTGCCAGACGCCGCGAGGCGGCTGGCGCAGAAGACGTCGCTGCGCCGGCTGCTGGCGGACAACGACTTCGCCGGCCTGGAGGCCCTGCTGCGGGCCGTCTTCGCCGGCGTTCCCCACCAATGGCACACCCGGAACAACATCCGGGACTACGAGGGCTACTACGCCAGCGTGGTCTATTCGTACTTCGCGTCGCAGGGCCTGGACTTGGTTGCAGAGGAGAGCGCCAGCGGCGGCCGCGCGGACATGGTGGTGCGCTCTGAAAGCGGCGTTTACGTTTTCGAGTTCAAGTCGGTGGAGAGGGCTTCGGGGCGGGCGCTGGCCCAAATCAAGGAGAAGGGCTACGCCGACAAGTACCGGCGCCTGGGCCGGCCGGTGCATCTGGTCGGCGTGGAGTTCAGCCGGGAGGACCGCAACATCGCGGCCTTCGAGGTGGCGCGGGCCGCGTAGGAACGAGGGTGATCACCCAGATTGTCTGCCTGCTGATCGGCGCCCTTTTGCCCTATCTGTGGGTGGGGGTGACTGCCCGCTACCGCAAACGGCAGTTCGGCGACATCGGCCTTAGCGAACCCCGGGCGCAGGCCCGGCAACTCAGCGGCGCCGGCGCCCGCGCTTGGGGCGCGCAGATGAACGCCTGGGAGGCGTTGCTGGTCTTCGCCGCCGCCAACGGCGCGGCCTTGGCGGCCGGCGTGGAGCCAACCGGGGATTGGGCGCTGGCGGCGCCGCTGTGGGTGGCGGCGCGCGTCCTGCACGGGGCCTTCTACGTTGCCGGGCAAGCGGGGCTGCGGTTGCTGGCCTTCCTCACGGGCTTGGCCATGAGCCTGTGGATTTTCTGGTTGGCGCTGGCCGTGGCCTGAGTCGGGCTGCGCGGCGACATGATGTGCAGGAGGGGAGCAAGCCGATGTCCATTGCAACCAATCTCTTTGACCTGACCGGCAAGGTGGCGCTGCTGACCGGAGCGTCCAAGGGCATGGGCCGCGCCATGGCCGAAGGGTTGGCGGAGCATGGTGCCAAGGTGGTCATCTCCAGCCGCAAGCTGGACCAGTGCGAGAAGGCGGTGGCGGAGATCTGCGCCAAAGCCAAGGGCAGCGGTGGCAGGGCCATCGCCGTCGCCTGCAACATCGGCTACAAGGAGCAGCTTGAACGGCTGGTGCAAACCACCCATGAGCGCCTCGGCGCCATAGACGTGCTGGTCTGCAACGCCGGGGTCAACCCCTTCTACGGCGCCTTGGCGGACATTCCGGACTCCGCCTTCGACAAGATCATGAACACCAACGTCAAGTCCAACCACTGGCTGTGCCAGATGGTGGCGCCGGACATGGTCGCCAAGGGCGGCGGCGCCATCATGGTGACCTCCAGCACCGGCGCCTTCGCCGGCTCCGAGGTGCTGGGCGCCTACAACATATCCAAGCTGGCGGACATCGCCTTGGTACGCAACTTGGCCTTGGAGTTGGGGCCAAAGGGGGTGCGGGTGAACGCCATCTGCCCCGGCCTCATCAAGACCGACTTCGCCCGCGCTCTGTGGGACAACGAAGAAGCCGTCAAGCGGGTGAACGAACAGACGCCGCTGCGCCGCCTCGGCGAGCCGGAGGACCTCAAGGGCCTAGCGGTGTTTCTGGCCTCCGACGCCAGCGCCTACATCACCGGCCAAGCGCTGACGGTGTGCGGCGGCGCCTACATGTGGCGCTAACCCGCATATCGCACCAAGGCCCGCACTTCGTCCCAAACCTCCTCGCCGTTGGCGCGGAACATGGCCGCCAAGGGCGGAGGAATCCAGTCCGCCACGGCGGTGCGGTAGGTCGGCAAGCCTTGGGCTCTGGCGAACCAGTCCGCCACCTTCGGGCGGGCTTCAAGCAGCGGCGTCATGGCCAAGGCGTCCAGCCGCAGCACATAGGGCAGCACTCCGGCGTCCGCTAGGCTGAAAGTTCGCCCGCCCAGCCATGCGCCTTTGGCCAAGGCGGCTGCAAGCCGGTCGAGCAGGTCGATCAGCATCGCCAAGGCGCCGGCGAATTCGGGGGCCTTTACCCCATGCTCCACGACACTGCGGCGAACCGCCCTTCTGGCCGGGTCCGGTATGGCGTTGGTGTTCGCTTCGCGCACCTCCTCCGGTTGCTGCAGCAGCGCCTTGCGCGGGCCGATGGCGAAGGTGACCACGCCGGTGGCGGGATGCACCTTCTCGTCCAGCCACTTGGTCCACAGACGCACGGCATGGCGCCCAGCCGCATCGTCCGGCAGCATGGGGACCTCCGGAAAGGCGTCCTCCAAGTATTCGTTGATCAAGCTGGATTCGATGAACACCGCACCGTCGCGCACCAAGGTGGGCACCACATGGTTGGGGTTGAGCTTGACGTAGTCCGGGTCATGCTGCCCGCCGCCAAGCAAGTCGATTTCGTGGGACTCGAACTCCAGGTTCTTGTGCGCCAGCACCAAGCGCACTTTCTGCGAGCAGGTCGATGCGGCATTGTGGTAAAGCTCCAGCATGGGGTGGGTTCCTCCTAGCGGTTTCTGATGGCGGCGGCGCTGGAATAGACGGAGACGGAAAACGGCACGAAGAAGGTGAGCACCGCCTTGGCGACGAGGGTACCATTGAGGTTCCCCGCCAGCAACGCATCCCCATGATTGATCGCCACTAGGATGCAGCCCACCACAAGGGCCACCTTCGTCGCCCGCAGCAGGACGCTGCGATTGAAAAAAACGGACCTAAGCATCCCGTCCATTCGTTGACCTGAGAATGCGGACCTTAGCCGCTGTCTAAATCTTGGGCAAGGTCGCCGCGGGGCCGTGACCTCCGATCGCTCCGCTTCCTCCATGCACGGCCCCGCCGCCCCCGGCTGCTTCCAGCGGCCCGCCCAGCCTCCTGAAAACCAGCTCCATCAGGCCAGCTCCAAAGGAGCAGGGACATTTCCATTTTGGTTTGACGGGTCGCCACATTGCCCTTAATAGAATTTTTCCTCTCCTGGCGGTCGGGTTTTGAAGCGTCGGTGCAGCCAAAGGTACTGCTCTGGGTGTTTGCGCACGGCGGCTTCAATGGCTCGATTGACGGCGGCGGCGTCCTCATGTTCATTGCCGCAAGGAAAACCGGGCGGCCCCGGCGCAAATTTCAGGGTCCAGGTTCTGGTTGCGTAGTCACGCTGCTGGGTGAGCATCAGCACCGGCGTTTGGTTGGCGGCGGCCAGTCGCGCGGGGGCGGTGATGGTGGCGGCCTCGACGCTGAAGAAGGGCGCGAACACGGAGTGTCTGGGGCCGTAGTCCTGGTCGGGGGCGTACCAAAGGGCGCGGCCGGCCTTGAGGGAGCGCAACGCGCCGCGCACGTCCTTGCGCTCCAGCAGGGCGTTGAAGCAGCGCCGCCGCCCCTGAACCTGCAAACGCTCCCACACCGGATTGCGGTTTCTGCGGTACAGCGCGTCCACGGAGCCGAGGCTGCATAGCGATGGAGCGCAGATGTCCAAGGCGGCGAAATGGCCGCCAAGCAGCAACACCCCGCGCCCTTGGGCCGAAGCGTCCTGAAAGAGATGGCCCCCCTCCACGCGCACCCGTTTGCGCAGGTCTCGGCCCGGATTTAGCCAAACCACGCAAAGCTCAAGAACTCCCAGCGCTACGGATTCAAACACTTCTCCCGCCAACGCCTGCACTGCGTCAAGCGGCAGATCGGGAAAACACAGCCTCAGGTTCGTCTCCGTGATCCGCCGCCGCCGACCGCCGCTGTGGAACACCAGACGGCCAAGCTGCTTGCCGAGCGGGAAAAGCAACGCCAAGGGCAGCCGAGCGATCAACCACCCGATCCCAACTAGACACCAAGCGCCCCAAACCTTGGGAGAGGCGATGTGCGGCGGGGGGAGACGATGCGGCATGGGCCTCCAAGGCCAAGGGCGGGACGCTGCCTGGGAGTGTAACCCTTACTTTTTGACTGCGCCCTTGATTGCGTATTGCGCCGTGCGGCGGTGTCTCAGTTTGAATCACCAAAAAGCCAGCAGTGCGCTTAGCGCCAGCCATTTTCGATAATGGGCTATTCCGGTGCCTTTACGGCAATGCCCCGCGCCCATACCGCGGCTGGTTCCGCCAAGGCGGAAAGATCGGTCAAGGGGTTGCCATGCACCAGAATCAAGTCCGCGGCCAGGCCGGGCTGCAAGCGGCCGGTTATCTTGTCTATGCCTAGGGCGTCGGCCGCCGCGCTGGTGGCGGAGCGCAGGGCTTGGGCCGGCGTTAGGCCGGCAATCTGCGCAAAAACCGGCAGCGCCAGCGGTAGCTGGTGGTGATACACGCCGGGAATGCCGGCGTCCGTGGAGGCGATCAACGGCACTTTGCGGGCCAGCATGTCGCTGAAGGCGCCTTGGATGCGGCCCAAGGTCTTTGTTTCGGGATTGTCCAAAAAGCGCTGCCAGCCGCGGCTGATGGTGGGGGAAACCCAAGTTCCCCGCGCCGCTACGGTCGCCGCCACTTCCGGGCGGTAGTCGCTGGCCCAACCGTCCTTTCCCACCCAGGAGCAATGCTCGATGGTGCGCACACCCGCTTCGGCGGCGATGCGGATGCCCTCCGTGCCGTGGCAGTGAGCGGCCACGGACAAGCCGTGGTCTTCAGCCAATCCGACGATTTGGGTGAGTGTGGGCAGGTCGAACTGCGGGTTCAGGGGCTTGCTGCTAGCGGTCATGACCCCGCCGGTGGCCATCACCTTGATGAGATCCACCTTGCGGGCCACCTGCCGCCGCAGCACCGCCTCCGCCTGCAGCGCATCCGCCGCCTCGCCACCCCAGAAGTGGCAGTGGCCGCCGACGCTGGTGATCGGCTGGCCGGCGCATAGCAGTCTCGGCCCAAGCAGTTCCCCGGCGTTTATGCGATCGCGGATGTTCAGTTCCAGCCAGGCACCGCCGCCCAAGTCTCGCCCGGTGGTGATGCCGGCCCGCAGCATCGCCTCCGCCCGCTCCGCCATCTGCGGCAATCGGTCCTCTCCAGCCTGCTTCTCCGGCGCCTTCCGATGGTCCGGGTTCAGTTCCAAATGCACATGAGCGTCGATCAGCCCAGGAACGGCGGTCAACCCGCCGCAGTCCATGCTGCGCCCCCGATGCCCGGCGGCCAGTTCAGCGCCATCCCCAACCGCTGCAATGCACCCGCCCGAAAGGCGCAGCGCATCCGCCGGGGAGAGGTCCTCCCCATTCCAGATGCGTAGGTTGGTGAGCAAGGTGGCGGTCATGGGTGCGGCAGCCTAACGGCTGGGGTCCCCCTCCGCAAATGGATGCACTTGCCCGCGGCAAGATGCACTGGTGGACAGCCGCTCGCGCGGACCTGTGATCAGAATCGGCGAAGCGCACTTATGTCCTAAAAGACATAATAAGTCATATATATTCACTCATAAAATTGTATAAGTCATGTAATTGACACTTTATTATAAACAATTATTATGTATTATGACGAACATCAACAGCAGGAGGCGTTGCCATGCAACCCATTGACCCCCAACGGCTACAGCAATTGCGCAACAGCAAGGGGCTGTCTCGACAAGCCCTTGCGCGTGAGGCCAAAGTGTCAGAACGGCAAATTGCCCGCATTGAATCCTCGTCGGGTGGCGCAAAACAGGTGCATAGCAGCACGATGAACCGATTGGTTGACGCCTTAGGCGTGTCGGTCGCGGTTCTTGCTGGTGGTGAACCGCTGCCTGGTGCGAACGCCGGGGGTGTGCCGAAAGATGCCTTGGTCGGTCCACAAAGGTTGAAGGCACTGCGTAAGGGAAAACGGATGTCCCGCAAGAAACTGGCGGAACGATCCAGAGTGTCGGAGCGACAGATCGCCCGCATCGAGTCCTCAGCAACAAGAGTTCGTGGCACCACGCTTGCGCGTCTAGCCAAAGCGCTTGGTGAAGATATGGAGACGCTCGTTGGCGAGGAACCTGTCAGCCCGAAACCGCCGGCAGCGCCGCCCACCCAGTGGGGATTCCGGGTTAGCCCGCAACTGAACCTCGCCTACGACTTGGTTCGCCACTGCTACGGCCCTAGCCGCAGGGAGCTCATTGAGCTGGCACCGCTCCTGTTCACACTCTTGGCCGAGGGCAGCCTTGCTTGGCGCAGGCAGTGCCTTGAGCAGGTGGGGGAAGCCATGGATCGCCTAAGTGATCTTGGCAAGAAAAGCCAACTGTACTTTGCCAACTTCCCGCATTATTTGTTGAAAGAAGGGTGCGCAACTGAAAAGAGGTCGATTGCAGCGATCGACCTTCGTGGTGACACAGTCCGATTCGAAGACAGTGGCGTCGATTTTTTTTCAGAAGACGACCTATATGCAGTCACCCCCTTCGCGGATTATCTCTGCAAGCTAGCGAACGATTTGGAAATTTCCGGCAAGGTTGACTTTTTTCCGGAAAGGACTTCGGATATCGCGGTGGGAGAGTTCTATATGCTCTGGGGCACTGAGCCCTATCAGGTTTGCCGGGAGAAGTTGGAGCAAATCGCCGGAGGGTCGGAGAGCGCTAGCTCGGCCTTGGCGCAAGGCGATGTTCGGCTATCCGACATTCCCAAGGAGTTGATGCCATCCGATGCCAAAGATAAGCGAGTGGCTAAGCGAGTGGCTTGGCTCGAAGAAAGGGGGGCCGAAGGAACGAAGCGCAAGGTTAAGGAAATTATAGATG
Organism: uncultured Pseudomonadales bacterium; assembly: GCA_958296195.1. Lineage (GTDB taxonomy): Bacteria > Pseudomonadota > Gammaproteobacteria > Pseudomonadales > Azotimanducaceae > Azophilus. The sequence goes on from OY282455.1 coordinate 221,324, forward strand.
CGTTCTCTACGCCCACGCCAACGGACACCGGAACTCAAGAAGGGGACGAGCACCATGATTAGGGTCACCGACCACGCGGTGTTGCGCTATCTGCAAAGGGTGGACGGCGTGGATGTGGAGGGTGTTCGCCAGCGCATCGCCGAGTCACTAGACAAGTCGTGGACCAACGACTTGGTTGATTTCGCAGGCAACACGCCCTTCAAAATCAAGGCCCCCGACCTGACCTGCTGCGTCAGGTCCGGCACAGTGACCACCTGCTACCCGAAGTAAGGGCGGCAACCCGGCTGTGGGTCGCCAGCTAGCGCAGGCCGCTGCCTGCCAGTGATACTTGGCCCTCGCCTAGCAGTTAGGGTCAAAGGCCACGGGTGACGGAAACTAGGTTGCGGGTTGGGTACCGGCGAGCGATCTAGGCCCGCTCGGCTTGGGGCCTACCAGAAGCCAGACAAATGGAGCGCCGCGGACACTCGTGTGGGGTGCTGTCATGGCAAAGCGATTGCCTAGCGGTGCCAAAGGGTGCATAATTCTAGACCACCTTGAGTGTTCATGCCCTTTTTTGTGCGACCACTTGGAGTGCGGCAATGCAGCGCCTCGTAATCGAGAATCTTGGCAAGCTCGACCATGCCGAAATCCGCTTAGGCGGGTTAACCGTGTTCGCGGGGCCAAACAACACTGGCAAGAGCTTCGTGTCCAAGCTCCTATATTCCATTTTCAACGCGATGAGCGCGAATCCCGCTCAGGCGAGGCTACAACGCTGGCTCGCGCCAATTCGAGATTCAGTAAGAATGCTTGCCACCAGTGAACATCCTTCGGCACCTGATATATCCAAGATACTCTCCGAAATGGAAGACCTGATTGTCTCTTTACCTAGTGAAGCTGAATTGGCTGATAGCACAATTTTTTCGCTCCGGGGCAAAACGACCAGACTGCAACAGTTGTTGGGGAATAGCCAAAACGCTGTTACTGAAGAGTTCCGTCAAGAAGGTGAACCAGATTTTGGGCATGTTGCAGTCGAAGATATAAACAAATCGTTTAACCTACTGGGAGAGCTCCATAGTTTCGAAGACGCTTGGAATTTCGTAGTATCGGAATTGGAATACGGCATAACTCGAAATCTAGTTAAGAACTTCCAGATACCAAATATCGCGCATCTTAAGAGTAGCTATGATGCGGCTCTCTACGTCAGTCTAAGCAACACTTGGCAAGTGGTTATGTCGGATGGAAAAATCAAGTTGGAAATAGACCAATCTTCTCTAAGAACGTTGGTCGGTCTGTCCAATACTATCTATTTGGAGTCTCCGATTTATTGGAAATTGTCGAATGCACTCAAGGAAGTACAATTCATTCCAACCATGCTCAACGGAAGTCGTGAACGAGAGAGGCTGACCGCCGTTCCAGGCTATTTCTATGATTTGGCCGCGGAATTGAGGTTCGAGTACACTGGCGACGTCGCGTTCCCGGAAGTTTTTGAGTGGCTCATCGGTCATGATGCGATTAACGGAAAAATATCCGTATCCAGGAGCGGTGATATGTCATTTGAGCAAAAGGGGCGCAGCTTTCCGTTGCAAACAACCGCCACTGGCGTCGCCAACCTAGGCATCCTTGCTCTTCTTATTGAGCGCAAAATCATTGATCACGGCACGGTCCTTTTCATAGACGAGCCGGAAGCCCACCTACACCCGGCTTGGCAGGTTATAATGGCGGAGGCACTGTTTCGCCTTGCTAAGGCGGGCGTCAAGGTGGTGGTTGCCACGCATAGCCTGGATATTCTGAAATGGTTGGAGGTTTGGGTCAAAAAACACCCCGAAGACGAAAAGATCGTCGCCCTCAACCAATTTCCCGTTTTGAATGGCGATGATGAAGCTTTCGATGAAAAAATGGCCAAGATCAAGGGGGATTTGACCAAACCCTTCTTTGACCTTTACCTAGATGGTGTGTGAGCGTGTTTAAGGATTTCTTAGAGAGCATTACCATTGCAGGGGAACCGCTCGTCCCGCAACGCGAAGCCTACCGCATGGATGGAACTTTTCCTGATCCCGATATGCGAAGAAGAGCAGGGTTAGGGACCTGCAACTGTTGCGATTACTTCACATTCGGGGCCGACAACGGTGTTATATTAATTGAGGAGACTAGGCTCGGGGACCGAATCAAAGACCTCATGGAGAAGTACAAATATCTAGACTGCACCGATCAACGGAACCATGTAACCAGACTCATACTGCAAGAGAACCGATTGAAAGCCTATGGATCACTTCTGGTCTTGTGCCGCCTTTTCTCCAAGAAAGCCGATGCGGTGGCTGCGTCCATTTCGTCGGATACGAAATACTCGTTTTGGCTTGTCGCCAGCGTCAAGGAGCCGGCGGACGACGTATTCGCGATGGATTACTTCAAGGACCGGCTAGTTCGTCAACTAAGGGACGTTTTGACCAAGGCCGTCGTGGACTCTGTTGAAGTCGTACCGGCCGAAGCCCTTGCCGCCAAACTGGCGTCTGCTGGCGGGATGACCGACCAAGGCCCGGGCAGCAGTTAAGGCCAAAGCTCCCCATCCGCAACCACCCAGCCCAAGATGGCCAAGGGACTGCACAAACAGCGACGAGTCAGCCAACGGATATTGAGTTGGCCGCTCGTCAAGAAGCTCCAGTAAGGGGCATTCGGAAATGTCGTCCGCCCCCCAAAGCTCCCGCACGGTGCGCCTCCCGGCCCTCCTCAACGATTTCTTATCAGGGCGCCAGGCACATCGGGTTTGACACCACAGCGCCAGCGGCTAAACTAGCCGACCTTGCCGATGCTGGGTGTTTAGCTCAGTTGGGAGAGCGACGGCCTTACAAGCCGTAGGTCGCAGGTTCGAGCCCTGCAACACCCACCACCTTGCGTTGGCAGGCATGCGGAGCGGTAGTTCAGCTGGTTAGAATATCGGCCTGTCACGCCGGAGGTCGCGGGTTCGAATCCCGTCCGCTCCGCCAGCTTACTTGCCCCAGGCCGCAATCTCCTCCCGGATGATGCCGACCACCTCGTCGGGAATCTGCATGGGGATGAAATGGGTGACGTCCGGTCGGTGAATCTCGCGGCCTTGGCGGAACCTGCCCACCAGACCGGGCCAAGTGGGGGAGGAGGCGAAGTCCATCAGGCCGCGCTCCCCCTCCGGGGCCTTGGCGCGGACGATTAAAACCGGAGCGTCGATGGCGGCCACGCTGGCGAGGACGGCCGCATTGGTTCTGGCCGACATGTAAACGGACGCCTCGATTTCCGGTGGGCAGGCCAATTGCAGCCCGCCGTCGGGCGCCGGCAGCAGGCCGTGCTGGCAGTAGTCCCTGAATGTTTGCCGGTCAAAGACCGGGAAGGCGCTCTTGTTGGCAAGGCGCTCCATCATTTCCTCTACGGAGGCGAATCGGTTGCGGCGGCGGGTGGCGGGGTGCGCACCTCCCTCAAAGTCGAGCGGCATGGGGATGGCGTAGGCCTCCGGGTCGAAAATGGTGGGGTCCAACAGCACCATGCGGGCGAAGGCGCCGGTGGCGGCGGCGGCATCGACCAAGGCGTGGGCGCCCATGGAGTGGCCGACGCCGATCAGGTTGGTGAGCTTGAGGGCGCGAACCAGGCCGGCGATGTCTTCGCCAACCACCTTCCAGTGCTCAACTTTCAGCTTTTCGCTGCGCCCGTGGCCGCGTTGCTCCAAGGCGATGCTGTGGTAGTCCGCGAACGGCTCGACAATCCGGTCCCATATCCGCCCATGGAAGCCAGTGGCGTGGTTGAACAACAGCGTCGGCTTGGCCGGGTCCGGCTGGTTGCGCTCAAAGTAGGCCAGTTCCGCGCCGTTGACGCGAATTTTGCGAAGTTGGGGTTCGAACATGGGCGGCCGGCTCCTTGAAGGCCGCGAATCTTAGCAATTTCACCCGCAATCCGCTTGTTGGCCGATGCCTTGCCCGCGCTGGAAGGCAAAATCCGGCGCGATCATCGCGGCCCTTGGCGCCATGTGTGGGCTAGCGGGCTTCACAGGAACTCAAGCGCATCCAGATCCTCTATGGCCGCCGCATTGCGGCGCACCATCTCGGTCATCCAGGCGCGTGCGTGGGGGGTGCTGCTGTCGAGGGTGCCGCTGACCAGGATGACATAGCCCCAGTTGTACAGCACCGCCAGCCGATAGTCTTGCCAGAAAAGCTCGAAATCGCAGCCCTCAATGCCCAGTTCGGCCAAGCGCTCAACGTAACGCCGCACCAGCCGCCGCTCATGTGCGCGGCGCACTTCGGTCTGCGTGTTTTGCGCTAAAAAGAACGCTACGTCGTCAATGCCCCGGGCCAGAAGGGGCCCCTGCCAATCTATGATGACCAAGGGGGCTTGGTCATCGCCGACTCCGAAGAACAGGTTCTCCAGCCGAAAGTCGCCATGAATCAGGGTGAGCGGCGGCGTGGCCAACGCCTGTTGCAGGCGGGGCAGCGCCGCCCTGAAGCGCCCCATCGTGTCGGAAATGGACTTGGGGATGACATGGCCGAACACCTCTTCGGTCTTCGGCCAGCCATGCTCGGCGCCCAGCAGGTAGTTGTTGGCGTGGGTGCTGCCCTCGATCAGGGGCACCCAAGCAAGGTCTTGCACCGCGTTCCAGAAGGAGGCGTGCAGCCGCGCAAGCTGTTCCAGGCACAGTTCGGTTTCCTCGACCCCGGCGCCGGCGATTTGATCGCCTAGCCGATAGTCCAGCAAGTCCTCCATCAGGAGGATGAAGTTCTGCTCGTCGTCGATCTCGCAGCAGTGGATCTTCGGGGTGCGGGCCAAGCACCGCGGCGCGAGCTCCTTGAAGAATCGCGCCTCGCGCTCGTAGATCTGGAAGCTCGCCGCAACTGCCCGGTTGGTCTCGTTCACAGCGGGGCTCTTAACGACTAGGGATGCGGGACCGGGCGGCCCTCCCTCGTATTGCAGATGCAGGCGGCCCAGTGCGCTCATCATTCCCGCGCCTTGCCCGATGGTCTCAAGGCGCGCGCTTGCCACCCTCGTATAGGCCGCGATGGCCGCGGAATTGCGCAGGGTCTCGGTCAGCCAATCAGGCTCCAGATCCTCTGGCCTCGGTGTGCTCATGGAGGCGTCTCCACCGACCCACTTTGCCGCTAGGTTCACACACCCGTTGCATCCGCGCAAGCGCCCAAACAGCGGTGGGGCAATCGCTCGGAACCGGCGCAGGCGGGGAAAGGAATGGGATGGAGCAAGGCGCGACTAGGCGGCGCTGGGCCAGCGAGGGTAATATAGTGCGCCATTCAGCCAAGCATTCACGGGGGGAACCGATGTCCGAACAAGACGGCCTGAACGCCGACCTCTACGACCTGACCATGTCCGCCGAAGCGGAGCCGCTGCTGGCGGCGGTGCAAAAGCACATCGCCGAAAACGTGGAGCCGATCACCGAGGAGTTCTTCGCCTTGGGCGAAGGGCGGGAGGACCGCTGGAGTTGGGCGCCCGGCCAACTGGAGCTGCTGGCGGGGGCCAAGAACAAGGCCAAGGAATCCGGCCTGTGGAACTTCTTCCTGCCGGACGCGGACACCGGCGAGGGCCTCAAGAATCTGGACTACGCCTACATCGCCGCGGAGCTGGGCAAAAACCCGCTGGCCTCCGAAACCCTGAACTGCAGCGCCCCGGACACCGGCAACATGGAGGTGCTTGAGCGGGTTGGCACCGCTGAGCAGAAGAAGCAGTGGCTGGAGCCCCTGCTGAACGGCGAAATTCGGTCCGCCTACGCCATGACGGAGCCGAACCTCGCGTCCTCCGACGCCAAGAACATCGGCACCCGTGCGGTGCTTGACGGTGACGCATGGGTCATCAATGGGGAGAAGTACTACATCTCCGGGGCCGGCGACCCACGCTGCAAGATCATGATCTGCATGGTCAAGACCAGCCCGGACGCGCCGCCGCACAAGCAGCAGTCGCAAATTCTGGTGCCCATGAACGCGCCGGGGGTCAAGATTCTCGGCCCCATGCACGTCTTCGGCCATGACGATGCGCCCCACGGCCACATGCACCTGAAGCTCGACAACGTGCGGGTACCCAAGGAGAACATCCTGCTCGGCGAGGGCCGCGGCTTCGAGATCTCGCAGGTGCGCCTAGGCCCCGGCCGCATCCACCACTGCATGCGCTCCATCGGCCAAGCCGAAAAGGCCCTGGACTTAATGGTGCGCCGCGGCCTAAGCCGCCAAGCCTTTGGCCGGCCTATCGCCCATCTGGGCAAGAACATCGAGGTGATCTCCCGCGCCCGCATCGAAATCGAGGCCATGCGCCTGATGGTGCTGCAGGCGGCCAAGGCCATGGATGTGCTCGGCAACCAGGAGGCCAGGGTCTGGGTCCACATGGTCAAGGCGATGGTGCCGGAGCGGGTCTGCCAGATCATCGACCAAGCCATCCAAATCCACGGCGCCACCGGCGTCTCCCAATGGACGCCCCTAGCCGGCATGTACACCGGCCAACGCACCCTGCGCCTAGCGGACGGCCCCGACGAAGTGCATCACCTAGTGGTGGGCCGCGCCGAACTGCGCAAGTATGGGGGTTCGGCCTAACGTCCAGACCAATAACTGGCGCTGCCCGCCTGCCCAGCGGTTCCACCACCATTTGCGGACCACCGCTGCGCCGCGGCGTCCCCAAAAGCGGCGGCAGCACACTCGATCAAGTCACCCCAGCCTTCGGAGCAACTTTTAGCGGCGCAAAAAAGGCCTCCATCCAACGCGGCGCCCGACTCGTTTCCCCAATCTCCTGAATCGCTGCCGGCAACTTGTCCTTGGGCATCGCGGCACGGAAATCCGTAGAAGGCGTTAGGGCGGCGTTCAAGTCGTTGGGCTCGAACTTGTCCAAAGAGTCCCCGTACTTACGCATTGAAAGGGAAATGATCTCTCTGCCGACGTTTGACCAGAGGTAAAGAAAGAGATGCTCAAGGTATTGGCCTATCCGCCTCGTACAATACGATGTAGTCCGTCGCCTCAAACACTGGTGCGCATATTTGGGAGCTTTTCGTAATGCATGGAACGCACTCACTGCCTTCCTCTATGGCAAATTTCCTTGCGGAAGACGGACGAAGAACAAAGAAATCATTGGCGCCAGTGGCGATGCCCCGACTAAATCTCCCAAAAGAGCTAAGAGGGGCGCTTTCTCCTGAGTCCACTGCAAATGCGTGTTTCTGAAACAAAGGAAGCCACTAAGGCGGATGCCGTATTGGTGTATCCAGAAAGTCTGACTCCTAGCTTTCTTTCGAAATCTTTGAACACTGCTTCGCGATTCAGGAATTTCTGAAAGCGCATATACGGGGGGCAGAGCCTCCCGAAAAGCCCCTGAGCTTCCAATTGGACCACATGACCCTGAGCATGGACGGCAAGGTCTTCAAGGAATTTGACTATGCCGGCGTCGACTTTTCGCTCTCGTGACAAGCGATTGTCCAACTGGGCCTTCGAGATCCGTGCGTTTGAAGAACCAGGGACCGTCCGGCAAAGGATGGAGCGAGTCGATTTCACCGGCCTCCGCCGCCAGCCGGAGTGTTCGGGGAGTCAGCTTGAGCAGCGCGGACGCGTTGGCGACGGAGGGCTACGGAAACGCCGCATCTGGCAAACGCTCGATCAATGGCAACCTCCTGCCCAAACCATGGGTGAAACTCGTAGAGAATCCTGCGTTGGGCGGTACTGTGGGTGCTGGAGAATCGAATTGCACAATGACTGCCGCCCGCACACGGCGCTGGGCGGCAGGGCGCCGCGCATGGCCTACGAGGGGCTTTCCAAGCCCTTGGCGCAGGCGGCGTGACCGTGCCCTTGACACGGACCGGGAAAGGGCTAGCATGCCCTAAGACGGAGGGCGACATTCACCCAAGGAGTGGACTCTGTTGCAGCCCTCAACCTGTGACAAGAATCGGACCCACCTCCACCCCTATCCACGCACCATCGGCTTGAACCTGAGCAAGACCTTCTAGAGTGCGCCCCGGAGGAAAACCATGAGAGAACGCAAAACTGCATCCCGCCTAGGGCGGACCCTCGTTCCCGCCTTGGCGTTGCTCTTGTTCGCCCAACAGCCTTTGGCGGCGGACTTGGTCATTGCCAACGCCCGCCTGATCGACGGCACCGGCGCTCCGCCCCGAGACGGCGTCAACATCCTGCTGTCCGGCGGCCGTGTGCAGTCCGTCGGCACGGACGAGATTGACGCCAAGGGCGTCAAGGTCATTAACGCCAAGGGCAGGACTGTCCTGCCAGGCCTGACCGATGCGCATGTGCATTCGTCGATGGAGTTCCCCGTGCCGCCCGAGGAAATGGCCCCCGGCTTCGGCTATCCCGACCCCAAGTGGGCGGTTTACAGCGACGACAAGATGCGCGCCTTCATGAAGGGCAACTTCGGCAAGCACATGCTGCGGTACCTGGAAAGCGGCGTCACCACCATCATCGACCCCGGCACCCACTTCCCTTGGGGCTTGGAGATGCGGGAAAGCCTGCGTTCCGGCAAGGTCCTGGGGCCGCGCCTTTACATCACCGGGCGGCTGTTCACGGCGCCGGGCGGGCATCCGGCCTCCACCGTCTGCAACAGCGATCCTTGGTGCGTGCAGTCAATCACCGTGGCCACGGACGACCCGGAAGCGGCCCGGGAAGGCGTCCGCACCCTAGTCGCCGGCGGCGTGGACGGGGTCAAGATGGTCTATGACGGGCAGCGGGAGGACGGTGCGCCCGGAACCTTCGGTGATTCCACTCCCCATCTCAAAAAGGAGGTGATGGAGGCAGTCATCGACGAAGCCCACAAGCAGGGCGTAAAGGCGTTGGCGCACACCTTCGTGATCGCGGACACATGGGAGGTTGTGAAGGCCGGCGTTGACGGCTTGGTCCACTTCACCACGATGGCGGATGGCAGCTACCAAACTCCGGATGGTGAATATCTGCCGGCCGTGCTCAACCGCTTTGACGTGCCCACAACCACCACCATCGGTTTCCTCGGTGCGGAGGAGGAAATGCCGGATGCGCCGCCGGAAATGCAGGAGCAGTGGAACGCCATGCTGGCCAGCATCGGGCCAAGCCTGCGGGCCATGGCCGACGCCGGCGTAACCTTGATGTTCGGCACGGACTACTTCGGCCTGGGCATCGACCCGCATCCCCGGGACATGCTGCTGAACGAAGCCCGCACCTTGGTCAAGGCCGGCTTCAGCGAGATGGAGGTGATCCAAATGACCACCGGCAACGCAGCCAGGCATCCTCTAACGCCGGACGCCACCGGCACCATTGAGCCGGGCAAGTTCGCCGACGTCATCATGCTCGACGGCGACCCGCTGCGGAACATTGACGCCATCTTTTCCCCACAGGTGGTCATCAAGGCTGGGGAGATCGTCATCGACAAACGCTAATCCGACGCCCGCGCCGCCGTAATCAGCATCCAGTTTTTGCGAGGCGATGGTCGGTCGGCGGCTGGTGCGTCCCCCCGCAGTTTCAGACCTGACATGAGGGTTTCCAGCGCGTGGCCATAGCCTATGGCGGCGCAGAGGCATCACCGATTCAAGTTTGGCGAACACTTTGGCCATTTGGAGCCATTCGGCCAAAGGCACTGGGTTGTCCTTGGGGCTTTTGGATGCTGGGGCACTTGTTAAGCGGTCTGGAAATCGGTTGGTGTGCGCAACGGCCTAGGGTCTGTTAACACTATCTGAGCGGTCTCTGTCGGGTCTGAAACAGCGCCAATCAAGGCGCGAGGAGCGTGGTTTGGCCGAGTCAAATGAGCGACGAGCAACGCCGAGTGGCGCTGTTTCAGACCCGACCCGAAGGGCCGAGTCCGTTTTTCCGCCGGCTGCGTTGGCGCTCGCTTACGTGACTCGGCCACGCCGCGCTCGCGCCGCCTTGCCGGACGAAAAAACGGCTCTCGGCAGTGACCGCTCAGATAGTGTTAGCAGGCCCTAGTGGATTAAAATAAGCCGCTTTTCGTTGAGGACTATGCAAAATGGCTTATCGATTTGATGGCAAGGTGGCCATCGTCACCGGCGCCGGCGGCGGCTTGGGGCGCTGCCACGCTCTCGAATTAGCGCGGCGCGGCTGCAAGGTGGTGGTGAACGATCTGGGCGGTGCCGTCGATGGCACCGGCGGCGGTTCGGAGGCCGCCGCCGAGGTGGTGGCGGAAATCGAGGCCGCCGGAGGCGAAGCCATCGCCAACGGCGGCTCGGTCAGCGACCGGGCCGGGGCGCAGAGCATGGTGGGCGCCGCGGTGGAGCGCTGGGGGCGGGTCGATATTCTCATCAACAACGCCGGCGTCCTGCGCGACAAGTCCTTCCACAAGATGGAGCTGGACGACTTTCAATTCGTTCTGGACGTCCACCTGATGGGCTCGGTCAACGTCACCCGCGCCGCCTGGCCGATCATGCGGGAGCAGAACTACGGGCGCATCGTGGTCACCAGTTCGCCAAGCGGCCTGTACGGCAACTTTGGCCAAGCCAACTACGGCACCGCCAAGTTGGGCTTGGTGGGACTGATGAACACCCTGAAGATAGAAGGCGCCCGCTACAACATCCGCACCAACACCATCGCCCCGGTGGCCGCCACCCGCATGACGGAGAATCTGATGCCCAAGGAGGCCCTGGCCAACCTGGCGCCGGAACTGGTCACTCCGGGGGTGGTCTATCTCTGCACGGAGGATGCCCCCAACGGCGTCGTGCTGCAGGCCCAAGGGGGCAAGTTCTCCATCGCCTGCATTGTCGAAAACGCCGGGGTCGAACTGGGCGCTGCGGCAACGGCGGATGACATCGGCGCCAACTTCGAGCGGATTGCGGATCTGGCCGGCGCCAAGCCCCGCGGCAACCTCGACCTCGGCGCGCTGTAGCCAACCGGCACCAAGGCTTAGGCCCGCACCCATGGCGGCGGCAGCGCTGACCTTCGCCCTCACCTTCTTGGTCGCCGGCACCCTATGGCTCAGCGTGGGGGCGAAGCTCAAACTGAACGAGGACCAGCAGGTCAACAACCTGCTCAACCTCGTCCTGTACTATGTGCTGTGCCTGCCGGTGATCTTCACCATCGTCTTCGCGGTGATCGGCTAACCCCTCCATGTCACGGATTGAGCTGCGCCACTTGCGCACCCTAACAGCGTTGCGGGACACCGGCAGCCTAGTGGAAGCGGCGGAGCGGGTGTTCTTAACCCAGTCGGCGCTCTCCCATCAGTTGAAGGTTATAGAAGCCGCCGTTGGCTGCCCGGTGTTCGTGCGCAAGACCCGGCCGCTGCGCTTCACCAGCGCCGGGGTGCGTCTGCTGCAATTGGCCGATGAGGTGCTGCCCTTGGTGCGCGGCGCGGAGGCCGACGTCGAGAAACTGGCCGGCGGCCAAGCCGGGCGCATACTCATCGCCATCGAATGCCACAGCTGCCTGGAATGGCTGCTGCCGGCCATCGGCACCTATCGGGAGGCTTGGCCGCAGGTGGAGATGGACGTCTCCTCCGGGTTCCACTTTGAGCCGCTGCCGGCGCTGTGCCGGGGGGATCTGGACTTGGTGATCACCGCCGACCCCATAGAAGGCATCGGCCTCGGCTACCTGCCGCTGTTCGGCTACGAATCGCAACTGGCCGTGGCCAAGGACCACCGGCTGGCGGACAAGGAGTGGATCGAACCGGAGCATCTGGCCGCTGAAACCCTGATCGCCTACCCAGTGGACCGCGAGCGCCTTGTGGTCTTCACCGGCTTTTTGGACCCGGCTGGGGTGGCGCCGGCGTCCGTGCGCCATGTCGAGTTGACCGCCATGATGGTGCAGTTGGTGGCCAGCCGCCGGGGCGTGGTCTGCCTGCCCAACTGGGCCCTGCACGAATATCTGCAGCGGGGCAGCGTGGCGGTGGCCTCCCTTGGCGAGGAAGGCGTTTGGTCAACCCTCTACGCGGCGGTGCGCGAAGACCAGGCGGACGCGCCCTTCATGCAGGGCTTCATCCGCACCATCATCGACACCTGCTTCGCCCAGCTGGTGGGCATCGTCACTGCGGAAGCCGGCTGAGTTTGCAGCGCAGCCGCGGAAATTCACTCCGCTGGCTCGTTTTCCCGGTTAGAAACCAATCAGAAACAAACTAGGGCCGCCGCCGCGCCGGCATCAGGGCTACGGCGAAGGCGCTTGGGATCAGCAGGGCGCCTAGACTGATCCAAGCCAGGTCGTAGCTGCCGCCAGTGTCCCGCAGATAGCCGGCAAGCCAAGGGCCAGAGGCGGCCAAGGTGGTGAAGGGGCCTAGCATTCCCATCACTTGGCCGAAGGTGCGGATGTCGAAGTTTTGGCTGACGATGGCGCCCAGTAGCGGTAAAAAACCGCCGGCGACGAAACCCAGCAGGGCGCAGACCAGCACCAATATGGGATAGCTCAGCTCCGTCAGCATCGCGCCGAAGGCAACGACCAAGCCGCCCAAGGTCAGGCCAAGCAGAATGCGCAAGTCGCAACGGTCCGCCAGCGCACCAAAAAAGACCTTGGCGCCGATCATCACCAAGGCCATCACCGACACCAAATAGCCGGCGGCCTCCGCGTCAAATCCCAAGTCGGCGGCGTAGGGCGCCAAGTTTTGCTGGGCGCCGCCGAAGGCCGCGGCCATGGGGGTGACGAACAACACGGTCAGCCAAAAGACCCGCTGCCGCAGCACGTCCCTTGTGGTCAAGCCCGATGCGGAAGGTTCGGTGACTGAGACACCTTGCGCCTCTTGGCTCACCTTTTCGCCCCGCCCTTGGTCGCTGTCCACCAGCCACCAAGTCAAAGGCACGATGGCGACCACCACCAGCAAGGCCAGTAGGTCGTTGGTGGGGCGCCAGCCAAGCTCCGTATGCAGGGCCGTGACCAACAGCGGCACGGTGAATCCGCCGATGGAGGTGCCGATGGTGACCACGCCCAGAGCCACGCCCCGACGCCGGCTGAACCAGCGGGCCGCCAAGGTTTGCCCGGCGAGAGGACCGGCCAGCACCAGCCCCGCCACCACTAGAGTGCCGTAGATCAGGTTCAGGTGCCAAAGTGCTGCGGCTCGCCCGGCCAGCGCCAGCCCAAGGGCTAGGCAAAGAGCGCCGGCGATGATGAGGCCGCGGATGGACAGGCGGTCCATCGCCCGCCCGGCCAGCGGCGAAAACAGGCCCATGCAGACCTGCATGGTCACATAGACCGTCATCACGTCGCTGCGCCCAACGCCGAACTCCACCGACCAAGGCGCCACCCAAAAGGTGAACGAATAGATGCCGATGCCGAAGGTGACGGCCTGAAACAGCATGGCGACAGCCAGAACGCTCCAGCCGCGGTACCAGAGCATCTCCTGCTCCCCACTTCAATCGGGCGCTAGTGTGCTTTGGATTGCCGGTTCGAGGCAACCACCCCTTGAAGCCGGCCTTTTGGCCCAAAGGCCCAAACACCGCCCCAACACCACCCGGCAAATCCCTATTAGGGGATTAGGGGCACAGGTTCTATCAACTTAAGTATCTATAGTGATACTATGCTGCTCGGCATCGGAACACAAATCCATGACCCAAGAAGAAGCCCTCAATGCGCTCCGCAAGAGCCCGCAGAACGTCAGATTCTCGGTGTTGTCCCAAGTGTGCGACGCCTACTTCGGCGAACCGCGTCAGAAGGGCACAAGCCATCGCGTTTACCGTACGCCTTGGCAAGGTGATCCCAGGGTGAACATCCAAAACGACAGGGGCAAGGCGAAGGCTTATCAGGTCAGGCAGGTGATCAAAGCCGTTGAGAAGCTCGAGGAGCAGGGCGGCTAACCTTTTCGTTTGCTAGCAAACGATTGAACGGCGAGTAGCGTCCCGCAGCCGAAACCCCAAGGAGGCATGAACATGGCTGACCACTACACATACCGCATCACTTGGTCGGCGGAGGACCGGGAGCACTTGGGCCTGTGCGCGGAGTTCCCGTCCCTAAGCTGGCTTGCGCCGACCCCGGCGCGGGCGCTGACCGGCATCCAAAAGCTGGTGGGTCAAGTGGTCGAGGACATGCGCGCCAACGGCGAGCCAGTGCCGGCGCCGTTGGCGGACCGCACCTACAGCGGCAAGTTCATGGTGCGGGTGCCGCCGCAGACGCACCGGGCGCTGGCCATCAAGGCGGCGGAGGAACGCGTGAGCCTGAACCGGCTGGCAAGCGCCCGGCTGGCGGAGTGACCGGACAAGGGAATGAGTGGAGTTGCACGGCGCTGAATGCTTGCGCCGTGATAGAATTGCTTTTTTCCATGCGCCGCTTTTTTCATGTCCGACATTAGCCCCAGCCCGGGGCGCGAAATACTGCCGGTCAACATCGAGGACGAGCTTCGCCAATCCTACTTGGATTATGCGATGAGCGTCATCGTCGGCCGCGCCTTGCCGGATGTGCGCGACGGCCTGAAGCCAGTGCATCGCCGGGTGCTGTTCACTATGAACGAGTTGAACAACACCCACAACCGCCCCTACATGAAGTCCGCCCGCGTGGTTGGCGACGTCATGGGCAAGTACCACCCGCACGGGGACGTGGCCATCTACGACACCGTGGTGCGCATGGCCCAGACTTTCTCCATGCGCTACCTGCTGGTCGATGGGCAGGGCAACTTCGGCTCCATCGACGGGGACCCGCCGGCCGCCATGCGCTACACCGAGGTGCGCATGGCCCGCCTAGCCTCCGAACTGCTGGCGGACCTGGACAAGGAGACCGTACCCTTCGGCCCCAACTACGACGACACCCTAACCATGCCGGAGGTGCTGCCCACCAAGGTGCCCAACCTGCTCATCAACGGCAGTTCCGGCATCGCCGTGGGCATGGCCACCAACATCCCGCCGCACAACCTGCGCGAAGTGGTCGATGGCCTGCTGGCCTTGATGGACGACCCGCTCATCAGCATCGACGGGCTGATGGAGCACATCCAGGGGCCGGACTTCCCCACCGCCGGCATCATCAACGGCCGCGCCGGCATCGTCCAAGCCTACCGTAGCGGGCGCGGGCGCATCCACGTCCGGGCCAGGGCGGAGGTGCAGCGCAACGACAAGACCGACCGGGAAACCATCGTCGTCACCGAGATTCCCTACCAACTCAACAAGTCCCGGCTGATCGAGAAGATCGCCGAGCTGGTCAAGGAAAAGCGCATCGAGGGCATCACGGAACTGCGCGACGAGTCCGACAAGGACGGCCTGCGCATCGTCATCGAACTGCGCCGCGGCGAGGCCGGGGACGTGGTGCTGAACAACCTCTACGCACAGACGCAGTTGCAATCCGTCTATGGCATCAACTGCGTCGCCCTTGTCCATGGCCAGCCTCGGGTGCTCAACCTCAAGCAAATGCTGGAAGCCTTCCTGCAGCACCGCAAGGAGGTGGTCACCCGGCGCTCCCTGTACCTGCTGCGCCGCGCAAGACAACGCGGCCACCTGCTGGAGGGGCAGGCGGTGGCGCTGGCCAACATTGAAAAGGTGATCGAGCTTATTCGGCGCTCGCGCTCCGCAGCGGAGGCGCGCACCGCCCTCATGGGGCGCGGCTGGCAGTCCCGCAACGTGGAGGCCCTGCTGGAGCGGGCCGGGGCGCAGGCCTGCCGCCCGGATGGACTGGGCGAGGAGTTTGGCCTGCGCGACGGCGCCTACCACCTATCCCAAGAGCAAGCCCAGGCCATTCTGGACTTGCGCCTGCACCGCCTGACCGCCTTGGAGCAGGACAAACTGATCGAGGACTACCAAGGCGTGCTGGACGAAATCGCCGAACTGCAGGAAATCCTCGGCGACAAGGAGCGTCTGGCCGAAGTTGTCCGCGAGGAGCTCAAGACCTTGGCGGGCACCTACGGCGACGAGCGGCGCACGGAGATCCTCGCCAGCCAAGAGGACTTGACCATAGAGGACCTCATCACCGTGGAGGACTTGGTGGTGACCATCTCCCACCAAGGCTACGCCAAGACCCAGCCCTTGGACGCCTACCAGGCGCAACGGCGCGGCGGGCGCGGCAAGTCGGCGGCCAGCGTACGGGAGGAGGACTTCGTGGAGCACCTGCTGATCGCCAACAGCCACGACACTTTGTTGTGCTTCTCCAACCTCGGCAAGGTCTATTGGCTGCGGGTGTTCCGCATTCCCCAAGGCAGCCGCAACGCCAAGGGGCGGCCCTTAGTCAACCTGCTGCCCTTGGAGCAGGGCGAACGCCTTACCTCCTTCCTGCCGGTCAACAGCTTTGACGGAGACCGCTTCGTGTTCATGGCCACCGCCGACGGCACGGTGAAGAAGACCGAGCTTTCGCAGTTCTCCCGTCCCCGGCCCAGCGGCCTGATCGCCTTGGGCCTGACGGACGGCAACACCTTGGTGGGGGCCGCCATCACGGACGGCCGGCGGGACATACTGCTGACCGCCAGTTCCGGCAAGGCGGCCCGCTTCAAGGAGTCCGACGTGCGGGCGATGGGGCGCAGCGCCCGGGGAGTGCGCGGCATCCGCTTAGGCGCCGGCCAGCGGGTGATCTCCCTGGTCATCCCGGACGAGAACGGCCTGCTGCTCACCGCCAGCGCCCGGGGCTACGGCAAGCGCACCAAGATCGACGAGTTTCCGGTCAAGGGCCGCGGCGCCGGCGGCGTCATCGCCATGAAGGCCAGCAAACGCAACGGTGAACTGGTGGCGGCGGTGCAGGTGTTCGATGGCGATGAACTGATGCTCATCAGCGACCTCGGCACACTAGTCCGCACCGGCGGCGACGGGGTGTCCATCATCAGCCGCAACGCGCAAGGGGTGCGGCTCATCAAGCTGCGCGAGGGGGAAAGCCTCAACAGCGTCGCCCGCATCGCCGAATCCATGCTCAACGGCGAAGCGCCGACGGAAGACTCCGAGGACGCCGCCTCTCCATCTGCATGACGGTCGCTTTTTCTTGCATGACCTGCGCGGCGCCACTGCGGTCAACAACGCCGCCACTGACGTCGTGGAGCGGTCGTCAACTTCGCCCTGCAATCCGCTTTTTTGAAGAGGGACTGAACAGATGCGCGAACTGCTAGGCCGGAGCCCAAGCGCCCGTCGGATTGCCATATCGGTTTGCCGACGGGCGGCGGAGGCGCCGGCGTGAAGGAAAGAGCCTTCAACTTCTCCCCAGGGCCGGCGGCCTTGCCTGTGGAAGTGCTGGCCAAGGCGCGGGACGAACTGCTCAACTACCGGGGCGCCGGCATGTCCGTGATGGAGATGAGCCATCGCAGCCGGGAGTTCATGGACATGGCCGAGGCCGCCGAAGCGGACCTGCGCACCTTGCTGAACATGCCGGAGGAATACCAGGTGCTGTTCCTGCAAGGCGGCGCCACCACTCAGTTCTCCGCCGTGCCCCTGAACCTGCTCGGCGGCAAGACCAAGGCGGACTACGTACACACCGGCCACTGGTCGGCCAAGGCCATCAAGGAGGCGCGCAGCTTCTGCGACGTCAACGTGGCGGCCAGCGGCGAGGCATCCGGCTGCAACCACATACCGCCGCGAAGCGAATGGCGAGTGCGCGAGGACGCCGCCTATCTGCACATTTGCGGCAACGAGACCATCGGCGGTGTGCAGTTCCATGACTATCCCGACCTAGGCGCTCCCTTGGCGGCGGACCTGTCCTCGGATTTTCTCTCCCGCCCTTTGGAGGTGGGCCGTTTCGGTCTGATCTACGCCGGAGCGCAGAAGAACTTCGGCCCCGCCGGCCTGACCTTGGTGATCGTGCGGGAGGATTTGCTTGGCCGGGCGGCGCCGACCACGCCCACTCCCATAAACTATGAGGCGCAGCTCCGCGCCGACTCCATGTCCAACACGCCGCCCACGTTTGCCTGGTACATGGCCGGGCTGGTCTTCAAGTGGCTGCTCCGGCAGGGTGGGCTCGAGGCGATGGCGGCGCACAACGAAGCCAAGGCCACCATGCTGTACAACGCCGTCGACGGCAGTAACTTCTACCATTCCTCGGTGGCCGTCACTGACCGATCCTTGATGAACGTCCCCTTCACCCTGTCGGACCCGAGCTTGGACGGCGCCTTTCTGGAAGGCGCCAAGGCTCGCGGCCTGCTCAACCTGAAGGGACACCGCAGCGTCGGCGGCATGAGGGCCAGCCTGTACAACGCCGTCCCGCAGGAGGCGGTGACCGCCTTGGTGACGTACATGGCCGAATTCGAGCGGGAGCGGGCCTAGAGGCGCATTGGCCGGCAGCTTCCAGCACCAACGGCGCGGCGCAAGCGGCAGGTTAAACTAAGCCCATCATGAGCAAGGATGACGCCGCACTCGCCCCCATCCGCAAGCGCATCGACGAGGTGGACGCCGAACTGCAACGGTTGCTGAACGAGCGGGCCGCCCTAGCCTTGGAGGTGGGCCGCATCAAGCAGGCGCAGCCCGGCGATGCGCCGCCAGTCTTCTACCGCCCGGAACGGGAGGCGCAGGTGCTGGCCGTCCTGAAGGCGCGCAACCAAGGCCCCTTGCCCGACGAAGCCGTCGCCCGCCTGTTCCGCGAGATCATCTCCTGCTGCCTTTCCTTGGAGCAGCCCCTAAGCATCGCCTACCTAGGGCCGGCCGGCACCTACACGGAAATGGCGGCGCTGGCGCAATTCGGCCACTTCGCCCACACCCGGCCCCTGCCGGCCATCGATGAGGTGTTCCGGGAGGTGGAGAGCGGCGGCGCCCACTTCGGCGTCGTGCCGGTGGAGAACTCCACCGAGGGAATGGTCAACCACACCCTGGACTGCTTCATGGAGTTTCCCCGGCAGGTCAAGATCTGCGCCGAAGTGGAACTGCCCATCCACCACGCCCTCATCCTGCACCCAGACAACCGCGGCGGCCCCGAAGCGGTGGCGAAGATCCTCTCCCACGCCCAGTCCCTAGCGCAGTGCCGGGTCTGGCTGGACAGCCACTATCCGGGCGTCAAGCGCCTGGCGGTGGCCAGCAACGCCGAGGCGGCGCTGCAGGTTTCCCAAGACCCCAGCCTAGCCGCAGTGGCGGGGGAGACGGCGGCGGAGCGCTACGGCCTGAAGGTGGCCGCCTGCCGCATTGAGGACCACCCGGACAACAAGACCCGCTTTCTGGTGCTGGGCCGACAGGACGTCGGTCCCTGCGGGCAGGACAAAACCTCGATTCTGGTCTCCACCAAGAACGAGCCGGGGGCGCTGTTCCGGGTGCTGGAGCCCTTCCATCGGCACAACATCTCCCTAAGCCGCATCGAGACCCGTCCGGCCCGCTCCGGGGACTGGTCCTACGTCTTCTTCATCGACTTCGACGGCCACGGCCAAGACTCCTTGGTGCGCCAAGCCCTGCAGGAGGTGGCGGCGGTGGCCCTGGAGGTGCGCTCCCTCGGCTCCTACCCCCGCTCCTTGGTCTAGGTCGAGGCATAGGGGATTTCCCCGATAGCCTTTCCCAAGCCTGTGCCGATAAATTGGCTGGCACGTTCCCCGACGGAGAGGCAAAAATGAACGCTCCACCACGAAACTCGGCCCCCTCTAGGCTGTCAAGCTGCACGACTTTCGCCTTGGCGCTTGGGTTAACCCTAGCTGCGCCGACGGCCGCTGAAGAAGTCGCTGAGACCGATGGCGAGTACGTTCCTATTGAAGAAGTCTTGGTGACGGCCACAAAAAGAACTGAATCCCTGCAAACCGTCGGCCTCAGCCTAACCGCATTGAGCGGCGACGAGTTGCAGGCGCGCGGCGCCGCCGACTTTGAGGACTACGCCGTCGCCATTCCCAACTTGGCCTTTGGCGCCACCGATGACGGCATCCTAGCCAACCGCACCATCTCCGTGCGCGGCATTGAGGGCCTGAACACCACCAGCTTCTACATCGACGACGTGCCCTTGGACGAATCCGTGGATCCGCTGGTGCTGGACGTGGAGCGCATCGAGGTGCTGCGCGGCCCCCAAGGCACACTCTACGGCGCTCGGGGGCTGGGTGGCACCATTCGGGTCATCACCAAGCGACCGGAGTTCGATGGCACCTTCGGGCGGCTGAATCTGGCCACTTCCCACACCAAGCACGGGGACCTCAACTATGAATTCGACGGCGCCTTCAACCTGCCCCTTGCCGACAATGCGGCCATTCGCCTGCTCGGCTACTATCAGCGCGAAGCGGGCATTTTCGATCTGGTGGTCGGCCCGGCGACGGCGCCGGGGGTCGCGGCGGCGGCCGGTGCGCCAGGCGCAATCACCGGGGATCCAGCGGAGGAGGAGAGCAACGTTGATGACAAGACCACTTACGGTGCCCAGTTGGCCTTTCGCTGGGTGCCCACCGATGTTTTCACGGTAGATGCCCGAGCGCTTTACCAAAAGACCGATCTGGACGGGTTTCCACTGGCCGACCTAGCCTTCGCCGCCGCCCCGGAACCCTTCAAGCTGAGGGCTGGGGACCTCACCCAAAACCGGCTGTTCAATGTGCGGGAGGGCGGCGAGGACGAATGGGCGCAATTCAGCCTGACCCTTGGCTATGAAGCCGAATTCGGTGCCTTCACTTCCTCCACCGGCTACTTCACCCGCGACACCTTTGAATATGAGGACAGCAGCGAATTCATCTCCTTCACCCTGTTGGGGGGGATTTTGCCATCCTTCGGTTTGCCCACCGCTCCGGCGCCGGTGCCTTCGCCCATCTTCCAGACGCTTGAATTCGACACCTTTATGCAGGAGGTGCGGTTCGTCTCCAGCTTTGACGGCCCCTTGCAGATGATCGCCGGCGCCTTTTACCAAGACACGGACGACGATGAGGCGTTTCAGCCGGAAAACATCGCCACCGGCTTCGGCGCCGCCTTCGATGGGTTCCTGGGTCTGCCGCCTGGCACCAGCAGCGATCTGATCTTCACCTCCGACACCATTCGCACGGTTGAGGAAATCGGTCTGTTTGGCGAATTTTCCTATGATCTGACGGACCGCTTCACCGCCACCATCGGGCTTAGATACTTCGACACCGAAGTGTTTTACGATGACTACAACGCCGGATTCGCCGCCGGCGGCGTGATCGACCTGCCGCCGGCAACCCAAAAGGAAAACGGCGTCAACCTGAAGTTCCTCGTGGAGTACCAACAGAGCGACAGCCTGTTCCTGTTTGCGTCCGCCGCGGAGGGCTTCCGCATTGGCGGCGTCAACCGCGAGCTCTCCGATGCGCTTGGCTGCGAAACCCAATTGAACGCCTTGGGGCTGAGCAAAGCCGACGGGAGAACCTACGACTCGGACAAACTTTGGAGCTACGAACTCGGCGCCAAGCTCGGCACCGCAGATCAACGCTACACCTTCAACGCCTCCGCGTTCTACGTCGATTTCGACGAGCTGCAGCAGCGGGTGCTGCTCACCTGCGGCTTTGACCTGAACATCAACGGCGGCGCCGCCCGTAGCCTCGGGTTTGAGGCGGAGTTCAACGCGCAGCCGGTGGATGGCTTGCGGATGCAGCTAGCCGCCGGATACACGGACGCCGAGTTCACCGAAACTGTCCCCGGCGGCGTCAACGACGGCGACCCCCTGCAACAGGTTCCAGAGTGGACCTTCTCCGCCACCTTGGACTACGAGCGGCCGGCGTTCGGGGACTTCAATTGGTTTGTGCGCGGCGACTTCGCCCATGTCGGCAGCTCCATCAGCACGGTCGTCGATAGCGGCAACCCCCGCATCCGACCGAGCTTCAACATCCTGAACGCCCGCATCGGCCTGCGCTCGCTGAACTACAGGGTAGCCCTGTTCATGGACAATCTGTTCAACGAGGAAGCCGTTTATTCGGACAACCGCACTCTCGCGGCAGAGGCCGCCGGGAGGCCCCGCATCGTCCGCAATCGGCCGGCCACGGTTGGCTTGAGCCTAGGCTACGACTTCTAGTTCCAGCGCCCCGAGCACAGCAGCCGGCACTACGGTAGATGGTGACAGCGGCGGATGGCGCCGCCCTCCATGTGGAGGAGCACGGCAGCGGCAGGCCGGTGGTTCTGATCCATGGGGTGCTGATGTCCAGCCGCTTCTTCGCTCCGCAAGTGGAGCGGCTTGCTCCGCATTGCCGCCTCATCCTGTTTGACCTTCCCGGCCACGGCCAATCGGAGGCCCGCCCCGCCGGGCACACCGTGGCCGCCTACGCCGAGGCTCTGCATCGGTTGATGGAGGCGCTGGATTTGCGGGATGCGGTTTTGGTGGGCTGGTCCATGGGCGCTTTCGTCATGTGGGACTACCTGCACAACCACGGCCGGCAGCGAACGGAGCGCTGCGTCGTAGTGGATGAGTTGGCCAGCGATTTCAAGTGGCCCGACTATCCCCACGGCGCCCTTGACCTGCCGCGCCTGTGCAACCTGATGGCGCAGATCCAGAGCGACTATGCGAGCGTAGCGGAGGCCCTGGTGGACGCCATGTTCGCCACGTCGCCGCAAGGTGCGGAGCGCACACGGCTGAAGAGCGAAATCCTGCGCGTCAGCCCAGCCAACGCCAGCGCCATCTTCTTTGATCAAACCATGCGCGACTTCCGCACTGTGCTGCCCAGCCTGACCGCGCCTTGCCTAGTGGCCGCCGGCGCGGATGAAAAGCTGGTGACCCTAGCCGGCGCCAAGGACTTGGCGGCGCGCCTGCCGGATGCCCGTTTGCAGGTGTTCGACAACAGCGGCCACTGTCCCTTTCTAGAGGAGCCGGACGCCTTCGCCGCCGCCATCCGCCGCTTCGCCGCCCTGTAGCCCGGATATTGCTCCAGGGTGTGCGGGGGGCGCTCACCCGACGGCGCTTTATGGAGGAGCCGGACACCTTCGCCGCCCTGTAGCCCGGATATTGCACCAAGGTGTGCGGGGCACTCACCCGACGGCGCTTCCAAGCGGGCTGGTCCTTCAAGGGTCGGGGCGCTTTTCGCCGCCCTGTAGCTCGGATATTGCACCAAGGCGTGCGGGGCGCTCACCCGACGGCGCTTCCAAGCGGGCTGGTCCTCCAAGGGTCGGGGCGCTTTTCGCCGCCCTGTAGCTCGGATATCGCACCAAGGCGTGCGGGGCGCTCACCCGACGGCGCTTCCAAGCGGGCTGGCCCTCCAAGGGTCGGGGCGCTTACCGTGAGCTTTAACACGCGCCGTCGGGTGAGCGCCCCGCACACTTCAAGCTGGTCGGCAGCGAATGGGCCAACACATTTTGCAACGCGGAATCATCCTGCAATTTGAACAAAACCGAGTGGATAACGATGATTTTCAGCAAATGAATCGGCGGCTTGGTGCGATTTGCGGGCTAAAAGGAAAGCTGCCTTATCAGTTCGGTGCGGTTGCACACTTGGGTTTTCTTATAGATGTGGGTCATGTGGTGCTCCACGGTTTTGACGCTGATGCCCAGTTCCCCGGCCATCTGCAAGGTGGTCAGGCCGCGGCACACCTGATGGACGATGTCACGCTCCCGGGGCGTTAGGGCGAAGGCGCTCAGGCGAGACTCCGCTATCAACTCCGCGTCCGGCGCCAGAAAGATCACGAGGACCAACGGCGGCTGCCCGTCAGCCTGGAGCAAATCCACCCGAATGCGCCCGGTTCCATGCAGGTTGTCGAAGGTCTTCAGCACGTCGTCCGTGCTGTGGTCCTTGACGCGCTGCAGCAGAACATTGCGCACATAGCCGCAAATCTCAGGCGGGAGGTGGCGTTCAACGGAAGCCGCCGCCTCATCCACCATGACCAGGTCGCTGGACCCCAACCCCAGGTTTTTCATGGCGTCGCCGGCCGAGTCGATCACATGGAAGTTTTGGTCCAGCACCAAGTAGTGGCGCACGGACCCCTGCGCCATCAATTTTCTGGCTACTGCCCGCAAGCGCAGGCTGCTGTTGACTAGCTGCCGCAAGCGCAAGCCGTAGGCGATCTGGGCGGCGAACAACCGCGCCTTGATGCGATCTCGCTCCGAGTAGTGCGGCATCGTGCGGCTGCGGTGAAAGCCGAACAGGCCCAGAGTGCCTTGCCGGTCGCCGACGCCGAAAATCATGCTGCTGTGGATGTTCTGAGGCCGCAGGAAGTCTTGGTAGTATTCGGAGGCGACGTAGCTGCGCTCGCTGTCAATTTCCTGATCCGTGGAAACGATCAGCTTGCGCCCAAGGGCGGCGCGCCGCCTTAAGCCGTTGAAGCAGGGGTCAACGGCGAGGTAATGCCTTTCGTAGCGGCGGACAGCCCCAGCATCCACCTTGAAGCCAAACCCGTCCCACAAGGGCGAACCGCCCAGATCGTCGCCCATGCTGTAGAACACGGCGCTCTTGGAGCCGAACAGATCGGTCATCCGTTGGAAAAGGACAGCTGGAAACTGCGATTCCGCGGCGCATTCCTGAGCCAAGCCGGATATCTCCAAAATGCTGTCCACATCCTCTGCGGATAAATTGGGCATCGCTCCAAACCGCTCATTTGGCCACCAACAACCAGCGCAAAATACGCCACCGACCCCATGGCGTCAAACGGCGCCGGAGGGTCCTAGGCCGCCGGCATTCCAGTCAACCGACAAAGGGCAGCACCGCCCCGGCCTTGAGCTCCTTCAGCACGACGTTGGAGCGCACATGCAGCACACCCGGCAGCTTCAGCAGAAAAGCCTCCAAAAAGCGGTCGTATGCATCGACGTCCTTGGTCACCACTCTGAGGTGATAGTCGGCCTCGCCGCTGGTGGCGTAGCATTCCTGCACTTCCGGCCTTTCCTGCACCCGCCGAATGAAGGCCTGCACGTTTTCCGCCTCATGTCGCTGTAGGGATATCTGCACCAGAGCGCAGAATCCAAACCCGGCCTGACGACGATCCACCACGGCTGCGTAGCCGGTGATGACCCCAGCTTGCTCGAGGGCCTGCATTCGCCGCCAAGACGAGGAGGCGGAAAGGCCGATGGCCTCCCCTAGTTCGGCGACGGTGGCGCGACCATGCCTTTGCAGATGGGTGATCAACTTTCGGTCGGCTTTTTCCAGCATGATTTTTCCCAATAAGCGAAAGCGCGGAAAATTTTTCCGATTATGAACTATTTTTTGCAAAAATAGAGAGCACTTTGCGCCTCGGGTTTGTCATGCTTTTTGGCATGGCTCTTGACGACTATCGGCTTGCGGACCGCTACCTCCGCGCCAGCGGGCGCCTGTTCCTAACCGGCACCCAGGCCTTGGTGCGCCTGCCGCTGCTGCAGCGGCAGCTAGATCAAGCAGCCGGTCTGAACACCGCCGGCTTCATCAGCGGCTACCGAGGCTCGCCCCTTGGCGGCTATGACCAGGAGTTGTGGCGGGCGCAAGCGCTGCTCGACCGCCACGGGATCAAGTTCCTGCCGGCGGTCAACGAAGATCTGGCGGCAACTGCGGTGCTCGGCACCCAACAGGTGGAGTCGGACCCGCAACGCACCGTGGCCGGCGTGTTCAGCATTTGGTACGGCAAAGGCCCTGGCCTCGACCGCGCCGGCGACGCCTTGCGGCACGGCAACGCCTACGGCAGCTCTCCGCATGGGGGGGTGTTGGTGGTGGCCGGGGACGACCACGGAGCGGTCTCCTCGTCCATGCCCCATCAATCGGACGTCGCCTTCTTGACGCACTTCATGCCGCACTTGAACCCGGCGGATGTCACCGAATACCTTTCCTTCGGACTATACGGCTTCGCCCTGTCCCGCTTTGCCGGGTGCTGGGTCGGCTTCAAGGCGATTTCGGAGACGGTGGAGTCGTCCCGCTCCCTGGAGTTGCCGCCACCGCCCAAATTCAAGGTTCCCCAAGACTTCCAGCCACCGCCCGACGGCCTCCACTACCGGTGGCCGGACCTGCCGGGGCCGCACATAGAAGAGCGGCTGCTGGCCAAGAAGTCGGCCGCCTTAGCGTTTGCCAACGCCAACCCCATCGACCGCAAGATATTCGACATCCCCAACGCTCGGTTCGGCATCGTCACCACAGGCAAGGCTCATCTGGACCTGATGGAGGCGCTGCGGCTGCTCGGCATCGACCGCGGCGAAGCGCGGCGCATCGGCCTGGATGTTTACAAAGTGGGCATGGTCTGGCCCCTTGCCCAGGAAGGGGCGCTGGATTTCGTGCGCGGCAAGCGCGAAGTGCTGGTGGTGGAGGAAAAGCGGGGCATCATCGAAAGCGAACTGAAGGAGTGCTTCTACGACACCCCGGGCCGCAAGCCGCAGCGCATGGTGGGCAAGGCGGATGAGTTCGGCAACGCCTTGATTCCTTGGGTGGGGGAATTGACACCCCTGCAGTTGGCACCCATCGTCGCCGCCCGCATGGACGCCGCCTTGCCCGGCCTCGACCTCAGCGCCAGAGCCCAAGCCCTGCAAAAAAGGCCGCTGCCGGCGCTGCCCAGCTTCGGCGCCCAGCGTACACCCTACTTTTGTTCCGGATGCCCACATAGCACTTCCACCAAGGTGCCGGAAGGCTCCCGCGCACTGTCCGGCGTCGGCTGCCACTTCATGGCGACCTGGATGGACCGCAACACCGAATCGATCATTCAAATGGGCGGTGAAGGCGTCAACTGGGTGGCGAGGTCCCTGTTCAATGGCGGCGGCCACATTTTCCAAAACCTCGGCGACGGCACCTTCTACCACTCCGGCTCCTTGGCGGTGCGCCAAGCGGTGGCCGCCGGGGTCAACATCACCTACAAGATTCTGTTCAACGACGCCGTGGGCATGACCGGCGGCCAACCCGTGGATGGCCCGCTCAGCGTCCAGAGGGTTGCCCACTCGGTGCGCGCCGAGGGCGTACAGCGCATCGCCTTGGTGTCCGACGACATCGACAAATTCTCCTTGCGGGAGTTTCCGCCGGGCACAACCCTCCATGACCGGGCCGAACTGGACGGCGTACAGCGTGAATTGCGCACCCTGCCGGGCGTGACCGTGCTGATTTACGAGCAGACCTGCGCTGCGGAAAAACGGCGGCGGCGCAAACGCGGCCAACTGCCGGACCCGAACCGCTATGTGGAGATCAACGATCTGGTGTGCGAGGGCTGCGGCGACTGCTCCGTGGAGTCGAACTGCCTTTCGGTGGCGCCGAAGGAAACCTGGCTGGGGCGCAAACGGCGAATCGACCAAAATTCCTGCAACAAGGACTACAGCTGCCTGAACGGGTTTTGCCCGGCTTTCATCACCGTGGAAGGGAGGCGCCGCCGACCGACACCGGACCACGCCGCGATCAAGGCGCGGGCGCAAAGGCTGCCGCCGCCAAAATTGCCGGAGCTCAACGGTCCGTACAACCTGTTGATCGTCGGCGTCGGCGGCACCGGCGTGGTTACCGTCAGCCAACTGGTGGCGATGGCGGCGCACTTGGAAGGCAAGGGCGCCAGCGTTCTCGACTTCACGGGCTTCGCGCAAAAATTCGGCCCGGTGCTGAGCCATGTCCGGTTGGGGCCGGAACCGGGCTGCATCAATCAAGTGCGCATCGAGCCCGGCTTTGCCGACGCCCTGATCGCCTGCGACCTCGTCGCCGCCTCATCGCCGACGGCGTCGGCCACCTACACTAAGACCCACACCCGAGCGGTGCTGAACCAAGCGGAGATGCAAACCGGGGAATTCGTGCTGCATCGGGACGCCTCCCTGTTCAGCGGGGAGCGCAGCGTCGCCATCGGCAAGGCCGTTGCCGAGCTTGACGCCTTGGCGGCCAGCGAAATTGCCGAGAGGTTCTTCAACGACAGCCTCTACGCCAATGTCCTGCTGCTCGGCTTCGCCTGGCAGAAGGGTCTAGTGCCGATCTCTTGGCAGGCCATTGACCGCGCCTTCGCATTGAACGGCGTCCGCGTGGCGGAAAACCGCGCCGCCTTCGCGCTCGGGCGCATCGCCGCGGTAGATGCGGAGTTCGTGGCCGACAGAGAGGCGACCGCCGCCTCGCCCGATTTGGAAACCCGACGGGTGGGGCATCTCCAGCAATACCAAAACGCCGCCTATGCCGAACGCTATCGTCAGTTCGTTGACAAGGTGCGGCGGCGGGAGGCGGCGCTGGGCGGCGGAGCAAACAAAGGCGAACTCGCCAAGGCCGTGGCGGCCAGCTACTTCAAGCTGCTGGCCTACAAGGATGAATACGAAGTGGCCCGGCTGCACGTCGATCCGGGTTTGCATCGCTCCTTGGCGGACCGCTTTGAGGCCGGTTACCGCATCGTCCACCATCTGGCGCCCCCCTTTCTAAGCAAGGCCAAGGATGCGAGGGGCCGCCCGCGCAAGCGGCGTTTCGGGCCCTGGGTGCGCAGCGTTTTCAAGGTCTTGGCCAAACTCCGAGCGTTGCGCGGCACCGCCTTTGATCCGTTTGGCTACAGCGCCGACAGACGCTTGGAGCGAGCGCTAATTAGGGAATTCGAGGATGCGGTGCAACGGATGCTGACCCTGTTGTCGAACGACAATCTCGCCTCGGCCATACGGCTGGCCCGGCTGCCGCTGGAGGTGCGCGGGTTCGGGCCGGTCAAGCAGGAGGCGGCGCAGCGCACTCGCGCCGCACTGCAGGCGGGGCTTGATCGCTTAGAGGGCCAGACCAGCGCAGCCTTGCATTGACCTGCCCACGGCAAATGCGTGTAATCCTTCCCCGCCACCCAAGAACCCAGCGCTAGACTACGAGCATGGCCAAAACAACATCCGTGAACGGCAGCATCGCCGGCCTGCAGCCCTACCGCCCGGGGCGCAGCATTGACGAGGTGGCTCGGGAGCTGGGTCTAACCGACATGGTGAAGTTGGCCAGCAACGAAAACCCCCGGGGGCCGGCGGCGGCGGTGCGGGAGCGCATCCGTGACGGCATTGCCGACCTGGCGCGCTACCCGGACAGCAACGGCCACGACCTGAAGGCGGCCTTGGCGGCGCAGCACGGCATCGCGCCGGAGCGCATCACCCTAGGCAACGGCTCCAACGACGTGCTGGAGCTGGCCGCCAAGGCGGTGCTGGAGCCGGACTGCGAGGCCATCATGTCCGCCCACGGCTTCATCGTGTACTACCTAGCCACCATCGGCTGCGGCGCCAAGCTGGTCACTGCCCCGGCGCGAAACTTCGGCTGCGATTTGCAGGCGATGCTGGAGCTGGTCACGGAGAACACCCGCATCCTGTTCATCGCCAACCCCAACAACCCCACCGGCAGCTTCGTCGGGGGAGCGGACTTGCAAGCGTTCCTGGACCGCCTGCCGGAACGGGTTTGGGTGGTGCTCGACCAAGCCTACGAAGAGTATGTCAGGGTGGCGGACCGCCCGGACGGACGGGCGCTGCTGGAGCGCCATCCCAACCTCATCGTCACCCGCACCTTCTCCAAGATTCACGCCTTGGCCGGGCTGCGGGTTGGCTACGCGCTAAGCTCCCCGGAAATAGCTGATCTAATGAACCGCGCCAGACAGCCGTTCAACGTCAACAGCTTGGCGCTGACCGCTGCCGAGACGGCCTTGCAGCAAACCGACCACGTCGCCGAGAGCGCGGCCTTGAACGCATCCGGCATGGCTGCGCTCCTGGCCGGTTTGGAGCGCTTGGGCTTCGCCGCGCTGCCCTCGGCGGGCAACTTCCTGTGCGTGGCAGCGAATGGGGAGGCCGCCCCTCTCTGCCAAGCGCTGCTGCACAAGGGCGTCATCGTCCGCACCCTGCTGGAGTACGCGCTGCCGAATCACTTTCGGGTGACCGTGGGGTTGCCGGAGGAAAACCAGCGCTTCCTCAATGCGCTATCTGAGGTGCGATGAGTCCTAAACCATCGTCCCGCTTGCCGACGCCGGCCGGGGCGGCGGCTCCTTTGCCAAGGCGGTCCGCAGCCGAACTTCTGATGGCCTCGCTGAAGGATGGAAAGTTATTGCGTACAATCCATCCTAGCGGTTCTCTAGCGCTCACCTAAACAGCCTCTCGTTGCTCCCAATTCCGGAAATCGCTGCAATGTCCAAACCAACGCGGAGCAACTGAAAGGATGAGCGATCTTGGCCGCGACGCCACGTCCGCCCCTCGGTCTGCGGCTGTTGCCTCCCTAGCCGTTGTCGGCACCGGCCTGATCGGCGGCTCCTTTGCCAAGGCGGTGCGCAAGCAGGGCTTGTTCGACCGCATTGTCGGCCTGGATGCAAACCCGGAGCGGGCCGCCGAGGCGTTGCGCTTGGGGCTAGTCGATGAGGTCGCGGAAACGGTCCCGGCGGAGGCGGAGGCGGTGTTGCTCGCCGTTCCACCCGCAGCGGTGGCACCTTGGGTGCGCAGTCTCAGCGACCACCCCGGCGTGGTGTTCGATGTCGGCAGCGTCAAGGGCGCCGTCATCGAATCCGTGCGGGCATTCCAGCCGGGCTTGCCGTCCCGCTATGTGCCCTGCCACCCCATCGCCGGCTCCGAGCGCAGCGGGCCCCAAGCGGCGGACGCGGACATCTTTGTTGGACGCAGCGTCATTTTGACCCCCGAACCGGAGACCGCTCCAAGCGCCATTGAAGCAGCCGCCGGCTGGTGGCGGGCCGTCGGCGCGGACGTCCACCTGATGGCGGCAACCCGCCACGATGAGCTCCTGGCCGTGACCAGCCACCTCCCCCATTTGCTCGCCTTCGCCTATCTTGAGCAAGTCGATGCCGAACACTTGACCCATGTCGGCGCCGGATTCGAGGACTTCACGCGCATTGGCGCCGCCGACCCGGAGCTTTGGGCCGGCATATTTCGCCTCAACCGGACGCCGTTGCTCGCCGCATTGCAAGTGCTCAAGGGTTCCATGGATCGGTTGGAGCGGGCCTTGGCGCACGACCAAGCCGATGACTTGAACGCAATGCTCGCCACCGCCGCCAAGCGCCGCCCGAACCGCGGCTGACCCGGCATCCGCCGAACGCTTCGCTGTTAACCTAAACCCGTTTCGAGAACACCGGCAAGGCGCTTTAGCAATGGGGAAACGGGTTGACGATGCGCCGGGAAGGCGCAACCAAATGCTCAAGCCAGAGGAATCGGTGCATTATGCGGCGCAGCTCTGAGGGCGGCGATGCACCCGTGATCTGCGTCGATGGCCCCGGCGGTTCCGGCAAAGGCGTGTTGGCCGGGGCCTTGGCGGAAAAGCTGGGCTGGCGCTGTTTGGACAGCGGCGTTCTGTATCGAGCTGTCGCGGCCCTCGCCTCGGCTGCGGGGGCTGGCCTGGATGACGAAGCGGCTTTGGCCCGCTTGGCCCAAGGCATGGATGCCGAAACCGAGGGCGGGCGCCTCCTGCTAAACGGCACCGACCGCACTGCGGACATTCGCCAGGAGCAGGTGGCCAAGGCCGCCTCCGCAGTGGCGCGGCATCCAGCCGTGCGCCAAGCCGTTCTGCGGCAACAGCGCAACGCCAGACGGGCGCCGGGGCTGGTGGCGGACGGGCGGGACATGGGCACAGTGGTCTTTCCGGACGCGGAACTGAAGATTTTTTTGGACGCCAGCGCGGAGGAGCGGGCGCGGCGTCGGCATAAACAGTTGAGAAGCAACGGAATGCGTGTTAGCTTCCACAAGGTGCTCGCTGACATCCGGGAAAGGGATGGGCGGGACAGCAGGCGCGCTGCTTCGC
The DNA here is from genome assembly GCA_958296195.1 of uncultured Pseudomonadales bacterium. Taxonomy (GTDB): domain Bacteria; phylum Pseudomonadota; class Gammaproteobacteria; order Pseudomonadales; family Azotimanducaceae; genus Azophilus. Next base: position 252,541 of record OY282455.1, read on the forward strand.
CCCTGCGGCCAGCGGAGGACGCTGTCATCATCGACAGCACGGAGATGACCATTGCCGAGGTGCTTGACCGCGCCCTGGCCTTGGTCGGCCAACGGCGGCTCAGCAAAGGCGGCGCATAGGATCAACCACTTTTAATTCAGGAGAGGCCGCACCCGGATTCCCGACTTCCGTGCGGCAACAACAATCATCCCATGAGCGAAAATTTTGCGGAACTGTTTGAAGAGAGCCTCAGCACCATCGAAATGGCGCCCGGCGCCATCGTCACCGGCACAGTGGTCGATATCGACAATGAATCAGTCACTGTCCATGTCGGCCTGAAATCCGAAGGCGTCATTTCCAAGAGCCAGTTTCTCGACGAGTCCGGCGCATTCGCCCTAGCCTTGGGCGATCAAGTCAAGGTGGCGCTGGAGGTGGTGGACGACAGCTGGGGTGAAACCCGGCTGTCCCGGGAGAAGGCCAAACGGGCGGAGACCTGGCAGGCATTGGAGCATGCCTTTGAAAACACCGAAGTCGTCAACGGGGTCATCAACGGCAAGGTCAAGGGCGGCTTTACCGTGGACATCAAGGAAATTCGCGCCTTTCTGCCCGGTTCCCTGGTCGATATCCGGCCGCTGCGCGAAACGGCCCATTTGGAGGGCAAGCCACTGGAGTTTCGGGTCATCAAACTGGACCAGAAACGCAATAACGTGGTCGTTTCCCGGCGCGCCGTGCTGGAGCGGGAGAACAGCGAGGAGCGGGAGGCGCTACTGGCGTCCCTGCAGGAGGGCAAGGACCTGAAGGGCGTCGTCAAGAACCTGACCGACTACGGCGCCTTCGTTGATCTAGGCGGCATTGACGGCCTGCTGCACATCACCGACATGGCTTGGCGCCGAATCCGCCATCCGAGCGAAATGGTCGACGTCGGCGACGAAGTGGATGTCCGCATTCTCAAGTTCGATCGGGGAAAAAACCGCGTGAGCTTGGGCATGAAGCAGTTGGGGGACGACCCTTGGATGGAGTTGACCCGTCGTTATCCGGTCGGTTCGCGGATCTTCGCCACCGTCACCAACCTCACCGATTACGGCTGCTTTGCGGAATTGGAGGAAGGCGTTGAGGGCCTTGTCCATGTTTCCGAAATGGATTGGGCCAACAAGAACATCCACCCGTCCAAGGTCGTGAATGTCGGCGACGAAGTGGAAGTCATGGTGCTTGACATCGACGAGGGCCGACGCCGCATTTCCTTGGGCATTAAGCAGTGCCGCCCCAATCCTTGGGATGAGTTCGCCGCCAGCCACGCCAAGGGAGACCGCATTCGCGGCAAGATCAAGTCCATTACCGACTTCGGCATCTTCGTGGGCTTGGCAGGCTCGATTGACGGGCTGGTTTACCTGTCAGACATTGCCTGGAACGAACCTGGCGAAGAGGCGGTGCGCCGCTACAACCGAGGGGAGGAAGTAGAGGTCGTCATTCTGTCGGTGGACCCCCAACGGGAGCGCATCGCACTCGGCATCAAGCAGCTGGACCAAGATCCGTTCACCGACTTCGTAACCATCAATGACCGGGGCGCCTTGGTCAAAGGCGTGGTTGCAAGCGTCGGACCGAAGGAGGCAAGCATTCGGCTAGCGGAGGACGTGGTCGGGGTGCTGAAGGCATCCGAAATCAGCGTCGATCGCATGGAGGACGCCCGCAAGGGCGTGTCGGAAGGGCAGGAACTGGAGCTCAAGATCATCAGCGTGGACCGCAAGAACCGCGTGATCGGGCTTTCCCTCAAGTCAAAGGCCATCGACGAGGAGCGGACCACCGTGCAGGAGCATGCCGAACGGGCGCGCAAGCAAGGCGGAAGCGACGGCAAAACAACCGGAACCCTAGGCGATTTGATTCAGGCGCAACTCCAAGGAAACAAGAAGAATGCGGGTTCCTGATTCCGGCCAGTCAGCCAAGCCCACGCCATGAACAGGTCCGATCTCATCGAGAGGATTGCTCAAAAGCATGAGCAGTTGCCGCCCAAGGATGTTGAGTGGGCGGTGAAGATGATGATCGGGCACCTGTCGCAGGCGCTCACCAACGGCACCCGCATTGAGATTCGCGGTTTCGGCAGTTTCTCCTTGCGCCACCGGGTGCCGCGAACCGGGCGCAATCCGAAAACTGGGCAGGCCATCGGCTTGCCCAGCAGGTACATTCCGCATTTCAAGCCGGGGAAGGAGCTGCGGGAACGGGTGAACGCCGCTTACCAACAGGAGACGGCGTCCGCTACTTCACCCGAACGGGGCTCCACCTAACAACGCAAGGCATCGCTCGCCGTGGCTCGAATTTGGCGATTGTTGATTGGGCTGGGGGCTGTCGCGCTCTTCCTGTTTGCATTGATCGCCGTCAATCAGGAAGCAGTGTCCGTCCGGTTTTTGGTTTGGCGCACCCCGGAGTGGAGCCTGTTTTGGTGGCTGTTGATTGCGTTTTCGGCCGGCGTCGGGGTTGGCGCCTTGGCGTCGCTGCCCTCCCGCATCAAGGGTGCGCTGCGGCAGCGGAGGGCGAATTAGCCCACAAACCTCCTGCTGCGCTTTCAAAGGGTCAATTTCGCACACCGTTTGCAGTTTTTTCCTGCATTTTTCCGCAAATTCCCTTTCTAAACTCCCCGTGGCGTAATCCACAAACAACCCAAGGGAGTTTTCATCATGCGCAAATTCGTTGCTTCAATGGCGTTCGGTCTGTCCCTCGCGCTGGCGCAGTGGGCGTGGCCGGCGGGCGAGGGCCTCATCAAGGTGAACATCAACTCGGATGATGCCGCCACCATCGCGGAAGTGCTCGACGGCGTCGGCCTGACGAAGGCGCAGGCAATTGTCGCCTACCGTGAAGCCAATGGCGTCTTTGAAGACGCCAGCGAGCTGATTAAGGTGAAGGGCATTGGCGAGCGCACGGTAAGCGCCAATATGGACCGCATCGAAGTCGAAACCGCACCCTGAGGGCCACCCTGATGCTGTCGCCGGCGGCTGCAACCGCCTTGCATCGGCGCCGCTCCATTCATACTGGGGCGGATCCGCCTTGGGTCTCGCCGCAATTCCTTGGTGCAATATGCGGGGCAAACCTGTATGAAGGGGCTCTATGGGTGAGATCCAGCCGCTAATCTCAATGAGCGCGGCCTTCATTGCCTGCGTAGCGGTGGAAGCCGTTCTAGTGTACACGGCGCCTAAGCACGGGTGGCTGGCCCTGCCGAATCGCCGCAGTTCCCATCTGCGCCCCATACCCACTCTGGGCGGCCTGGGTTTCGCCTTGCCAATCGCCGCCGGCCTTGGCTACGCCGCTTTGGGCGGAGCGGCGCTGGGTGGTCTGGCGCTCTGCGCGGCCGGCGTCGGCCTAATGGGGCTGGTGGACGACGTGCGCGAACTCGGCCGCACCCCACGGTTGCTTGGTCAATTCATCTTCGGCGGCGCGGCGCTTTGGTTGCTGCCGCCGGACTGGCCGCCTTGGCTGTTGGGCGCCGCCTTGGTTCTGCTGGTCTGGCACGTCAACCTCTACAACTTCATGGACGGCATAGATGGGCTTGCCGGCTGCGCTTGCCTCTTCTTCTGCCTAGCCGTGCAGCTATTGGCCGGAGGCGCACCGGGCTGGCTTGGCGATCTTCTCTGGACGATGGTCGGGGCAATTCTGGGCTTCATGGCGTTCAATTGGCCGCCCGCTAAAATTATAATGGGGGACGTGGGCAGCACCTTCCTCGGTTTCCTGCTCGCGGTATGCGTCATTCAGCTAGTCGCCCAGGAAATTCTGCCGCTGGCTTCCTGCCTGATCCTGCTGACCGGGTTTTGGTTTGACGCCAGCTACACATTGTGTGTCAGAATGATGACTGGGCAAGCGTTTTGGGAGGCGCACCGAACCCACCTTTACCAAAAGGTGGCGCAAAGAAAAGGGCACCTATGGACCACTTCCGCGTTTCTCGCGTTCTGTCTGCTGTGGCTGCTGCCGCTAGCCCACTTTGCCCAGGCGCGGCCGGCCTTCGGCGCACTGTGCCAATTGGCTGCGGTCTTGCCCTTGGCGATGGCCGCTTTCCTGCTGCGGGCCGGCTTGCCGGAAGAAGGGGCCGCTTTTGATCGCTGAACGTCTGGTGCAGTTGGAGCGCCGCACCAAAAGGGCGCTGTTGGCCTCGACCGACTGCTTGGCGGTTGCGGTGGCCCTATGGTTGGCAATGGCGCTTCGCTTGGGAGACTGGCAGCCCGACATTTGGCGTTACTGGCCGGCCTTGATCGCCTGTCTGCTGGCCGTTCCCGTCTTTGCCAGCCTCGGCCTTTACGCCCAAGTCAACCGCTATCTGAGCCAACAGGTGGTGCCCATCGCCGCCAAAGGCGGCGCGGTGGGGGCCATGGCGGTGGCGGGCATCGCTTACTTCATTCCCTTGACAGGCTTTCCCCGCTCGGTTCCCGTCATATTCTGGATGATTGCGGTTCTCTATGTAGCGGGCAGCCGATTCGGCATCTACGCCGGTTTCGGCTGGCTCAACCTCGGCAAGGCCGCACGCACCCGAGTCATCATCTACGGCGCCGGGCGCAAGGGGGTCCAACTCGCCCACTCGCTCGTCAATGGAGGAAGGTACGAACCCGTCGCGTACATTGACGATGATGAGCGGCTGCAAAGGCGCACCATAGACGGCGTGAAGGTCCACCCACCCGAAGACTTGGCCGCCCTCATCGAACAAGCCCAGGCGCGGGAGGTGCTGGTGTCAGTTGGCTCGGACGAACCGATCAACCGCCGCCGCATCCTCAAGCGCCTGGAGCCCCACGCGGTGCGGGTGCGCCTGATTCCGGACATTGACGAACTGCGCTCTGAAAACGACCATCCGGCCAATCTGCGGGACGTTCAGATTCGGGATTTGCTGGGCCGCACCGAGGTTGCGCCGCTGCCGCACCTGCTGAAGAAGTCCGTGGCCGGCCGCCAAGTCATGGTGACGGGCGCCGGCGGCTCCATCGGCTCCGAACTCTGCCGACGAATCGTGCGGCAAGGGCCGCAGCAACTCGTGCTGCTGGACCACTCCGAGTACAGCCTGTTCAAGGTGCGGCGGGAGATCAAGCAAATTTGCGCCGCTGAAAACCTGGACGTGGCCATCCACGATGTGCTGGGTTCGGTGACCAATCGAACCTTCATCCGCCACAACTTGGCCAGCTACGGCGTCGAGACGCTTTACCACGCCGCCGCCTACAAGCACATCAACCTGCTTGAGAACAATGTAGCCGAGGGCCTAAAGAACAACACTTTCGGCACCCTGTACACCGCCGAGGAGGCGATGCGCACCGGGGTCAAGGATTTCATCCTGATTTCCACGGACAAGGCGGTGCGCACCAGCAGCGTGCTCGGGGCCAGCAAACGGCTCGCCGAGATGGCGCTGCAAGCCTTGCAGCAAAAGTCGGAAAGCACTTGCTTCTCCATCGTGCGCTTCGGCAACGTGCTGAACTCATCTGGCTCGGTGGTGCCCTTGTTTATGGACCAAATCAAAAAAGGCGGCCCCATCACGGTGACCCATCGGGAGGCGACCCGCTACTTCATGACCATTCGGGAGGCCGCCGAACTCGTCATGCAGGCGGCGAGCATGGCTCGAGGCGGCGACATGTTCCTGCTGGAGATGGGAGCGCCCATCAAGATCCTCGATCTGGCCGTTCAAATGGCGCGTCTGCAGGGCTATTCGATCAAGTCCGAAGACAATCCCGACGGCGACATCGAAATCCAGTTCACCGGCCTAAACCGAGGCGAGAAGCTGCATGAGGATTTACTGGTGGGCAATGTTTCCGGCACCAACCACCGCAACATCATGCGGGCGGAGGAGCAGTTCCTGCCTTGGCCGGAACTGCGCAAGGCGCTGGAGCCGCTGGAGCAGGCCTGCGCAAACTACGACCACCCAGTGATCCACAGCTTCGCCCAAGGCTTAGGCAGGGGTGCGGATCTGGAGGCCATCCTTAGGGAGGTGTCGGCGCGGCGCCGCGTAAAGGCCCGAGCATCCGTGGCCACTCTCCCAACGTCGCACCGACGCCGGCATTAACCATTGAGCGGAGCACGGCCAGCCAGCCCTCGGCGACGCTGAAACCGCCTTCGACCCCGGTTCCTACTGCTCCTCCAACCGAGCAAGCGCGGCTTCGGCTCTGTTCCTCCAAGCGGGTTGCAACGCCCAATTTCGGGCCTTCCGCAAATGCTCCACCGCTCGTTGATCGCCGAGAATGCGGTAGGCTTCACCAAGATAGAAATTAGTTTGGGCGACCGAAGGCATCTTTTCCCAAGCCAAGTGCAGATGGCGCAAAGCCTGCTCCGTCCGTCCAGTGTGCAGATAGGCCACCCCAAGGCCGTAGGCGGCGTCAAAGCGCTCGGAATGGCCCATCCAGGCGCGCCGATACAGTTCCGCCGCCTCCGCCCACCTAGACAGGCAGGCCGTGCTGCTGGACAGGGCGCAACGCCGAATCTTGAGGTTGGCTTGTTGAATGGCGGCACCGGGATGGCCGGGTTCAAGCTCAAGAGCTTCTGCCACAACCGCCGCAGCCTGGTCTGGGTCGATCCTCGCCAGCGCCTCGGACAGTGCCGTCAGCCGGTCCGCCTTGGCGGGGCCCTCCAAGCTGCTGAGGGCGGCAATGGCCAATGTCGGGTTTAGGCTGACGATGCTCAGGGCCAGCTCCATGCGGCTTTCGGCGGCGCTCAGACAGCGCCTTTCGACGACGGCGTCTTCCGCCTCCGGCAAACTGACCGTTTCTCTAGGATGGGAGCGCCGACTCGAATAGCTCCGCAGCAGTTCGCCGACCGCGGTTGGCGGCAGGCGGAAGGCGGCGGTGAAGTCCCACAGCGGCTGTGCTAGATAGTCGGCGAGGCGCCCTCTTAGATCCGGATAGCCCAAGTGGTGGCCTAGCCGGATGAAATGCACGAGCAACCAAGATTTCTTGTAAAAAGCCGTCAACTTAGCCGAGGGCCAACCCACCAAGCTGGTGGCGCCGACCACTTCTTCATAGGTCACCTCCTCTTGATGGACCAAATTGGAGTTCCGTTCCCGGGTCGCTGCCGACACCGCGCCAAGCCGCCCCAACACCGCCCTTGACCCATGCAGCTGGGCCATGCCCAGATAGCTGGCCAACCCTTCTTCGTACCAGAGCGGATAGTTCCAAGCCGTTTGGTTGCGCAGCAGGTAGTGGGCGTACTCGTGCATCCCGGTGTCCGAGAACACCGGGTTTGTGTCCGGGCCGATCAACAGTTGGTAGAAACGCAGCGACGGCACGGTAATGCCGGTGTAAGTGCTGTTGCCCGACAGCTCGGCGAAGTCCTTGGCGCGCCGCACGACCAGCATCCGCAAAGGCAGCCCCGCACGGCCTTGAGCATCAGGAAAAAGCTCAAGAAACAACCGCCGAAACCGCTCCAGCCCTTTGATTTTGGCGATGGCGCGAAAACGCGGCAGGTCGGTGACCAGCCTGAAGCGCTCCGTCTGGTAGGCGCACCAAGGCCGGGCAAATGATGGCGGCAAATCCGCCGCAGACGCCAAGGGGCCAAATCCCAGCAGCAGCGCGAGGCCGAGCATCCAGGGAGCAAGAAGCCGCTCTAGCCCCGCGACCCTGGCAGCCCTCCGAACGCCCCACCAGACTACTTTTTTCTGCATGATGTGCATCGCATTTCAATGCGGCGAAAACAAGCTCGCCGCATCGGTTAATCTACGCCTTCGGCGGGTGTCTGTTAACACCATCCGGCCGGTCCTTGCCAATCCAGTTTTCCGCAAACGGCAAGTCGGATCGGACACCGCCAAGCCCACCGGAGGCAAGCGGCGTGGTGCAATATGCAGGCTAGGATTGCATCGGTGACAACTATGTGGAGAGCAAAGATGTGCAAGCCCCGGTCGATCCCGGCGATGCTCACGCTAGCTTTGGCCTTGGGTGGATGCGGAGGCGTTCCGCTTGACCCGAAAGCGCCGGCCGAGTTCGATTTGAACGGCCATTGGGTGCTGCACCAAGCCTTGAGCGACCCGCCGCCGGACCGTCGGCGTCTGCAGGCGCAGGCGGACAGAAAGCTACTAGGCGCGGGACAGCCACGCCGGCGGTCAACGGCGGGCCTGCTGGCTTTCGTCGTCGAGGACTTTCCAGTGCTCGCTGCAAGCTCCATGATCATAGAGCAGGACCAGCGGTCGATGGGAATCCGCTATGAGAACGGCACTTATCGAGACGTCTCTTGGGGAGAGCGCAAAAGGGGCCTGTGGCAAGTCTCGGCCGGCTGGCTGGAGGGCGAACTCGTCATCTCCTCAAAAGCGCCGGACGCAGACGCCCGCGAGTCGATGCGCCTAAGCGAGAACGGGCAGCGAATGACCATCCGCGTCGAGGTCAAATCCGGCGGCGACAGCCTAAACGTCCTGAGGACCTTTGACCGAGTGTCCCGAAGGTAGCTTGCTGCCATTGCCGCCACCGGCTCACTTGTCGGCGTTGTTATGGCGGCACTGCCATTGCTCCAGCAATCCGAACCCGATGCGGCCTCATTGACGCCTGACGCCAATCCGTTGCTGCAAAGGATGACGCTGCTTGACAGCGCCGGCAGCTATCGCGCCCGTGAATCCGCTTGGCGGGCCGGCGTCAAGGGCTTTGCCGGCCGGCCCTGGCTAGGTTGGGGCCCGGAGAACTTCATCGTGGTTTTTGGCCGCCATGCCGATGGCGTTCCCGCTGAGGGCCATGTTCATGATCGGGCACACAACGAGCTGCTCGAGAAAGCCGCCACCGAAGGCTTGCCGGGTTTGGCAGGCTATCTGGTACTTTGGGCGTTCGCGCTCCATTTCATTGTTCGAGCGGCTAAAGCGCTGCCGCCAAAGGAGCGGGCTTTCGCGTTGCTTATCGGCGCATCGCCGTGGGCGACATATCGCTGGCGATTGCCGGCTTGGCCGCCAACCAAGGCATCCATGCGGCGGCCACGGCTTTCCTCAGTGTCAAGCCAGAGCAGCCCGGCTACATCTCCACAGGCCGCGGAGTTCCTTCCCGGTTCGCTATACCCTCCGCAGCCTAGGAGCCCTGGTGCAGGGTTGTCCGCGTCCTTTACAAATTGGGGCGGTTGGTGCCTAATCCGCCCATGACCGCATTTGGCCTCACCATCTTTCAAACCGACTACGCCATCGCCCCGGCGCTGCTGGCGCAGGAAGCGGAGGCTAGGGGCTTCGAGTCCCTGTTCTTCCCGGAGCACACCCACATTCCAGCCAGTCGGCAGTCGCCTTGGCCGGGCGGCGGGGATCTGCCGAAGGAGTATTGGCACGCCCATGACTCGTTCATCGCCTTGGCGACGGCGGCCTCGGTGACCAAGACGCTGCGCCTGGGCACCGGCGTTGCGCTCATCACCGAACGGGACCCCATCCTGATGGCGAAGCAGGTGGCCACCTTGGACCACCTTTCCGGCGGTCGGGTGCTGCTGGGCGTCGGCGCCGGCTGGAACGCCGAGGAAATGCATAATCACGGCGTTGCGTTCGCTGACCGCTGGAAGGTTCTGCGGGAGCGGCTGCTCGCCATGCGCTGCATTTGGACCGACGACGAGGCGGAGTTCCACGGCGAGTTCGTTGATTTCGACCCCATCTGGGCTTATCCGAAGCCATTGCAGTCCGGTGGCCCCAAGGTGCTGATGGGCGCTGCCTCCCGCTGGACTTGGCGGCGCATAGCGGAGTACGCCGATGGCTGGATGCCGATCTACCAAAACCCCGAACGCGCCGCCGTCGGCGTCATCGACTACGCGGATGGCATCCGCCAAACCCGCGCCGCTTGGGCCGAAGCCGGCCGTAGCGGCGAACCGGACTGCACGGTATTCGCCGCCACCCCCAACCAAGGCGCCATGGAAGGGCTAATCGAAATGGGCTTCAACCGGGTGGTGTTCGGCCTGCCGGCGGCGGGGGCGGATGAGGTGCTGCCGCTGCTTGATCGCTATGCGGAGCTGGCCGCCGCAATCAACGGCTAGGGTTCCGCCCACGGATCAAGGTCGTTCCCCACCCCAATCAGTGGGGCAGGGCATCGGCCCGCTCAGTACCCGGCCTCGCCGGCGTCGATCCTGCCGGCGAACTCCGCATCGAGTGGCTCATACGCCTCCGCGCCGGGCTTCAGCACATAGACCGGCTCGGCGATGCGCTGCGGATCATAGCCGTCCTTCTATGCGCTTGACGCCGAAGCGCCGCCTGCGGCCCCAAGTGTGGGGGCCGGTGCCTATCCCGACGCCCAAGTCAGGCAGAAGAGCCGATTGGTCTCTTGATGCCGTGCAGGGCCGAGTCAAAGAGCAATTTTTCTTTTTGGTTCAATGGGTTATAGAGCAAAAAAAGATAGCGCTGACAAAATCAAGCTGGGCATAGACATCCGGCGCCAAGGCGCGTAGCATGACGCTCGGTCGCCTTTAGGGATCCCTAAGCTGCTCAACAGACATAGGAAGGCTTGACCACAGTTATGCTGGGTGCGTCAGGCTAGCCGCTCAGAGGACGCAATTCGATATGTTGAACTTGGATGACCAAGTATCGGAAATCGGTGCGCCTATATTAGGCTCGAAGCCGTTTGGGCGGCTTTACGATGTAACTTTTTTGGGAATTCTTTCGCCTACCTATTCTCATCTTCCTGGGCATCCTCTACTTGCGAAGATTCGCAAGCAACCAGATATTGGAAACGATGGAAGTCGGGCTGATCACAGCATATCAGTGGCGGAGTTAGCCTTAAATTTCTGCAACCTTTTTTCCATGCCCGACCTCACAAGGAAATATGCTGTGGCCTGGGCACTGACTCATGACATTGCCACTTGGGCGCTCTCACACACTGGAGAGGCGGCCTTTGCAAGCATCTTGAATACCACCCATAAGGTCATACGTCACAAGATAGTCGTCGGGGATTCTGGAGTTCCTAAGGAACTCCACCTACATAAACATATTCGTCAAATGGGACTCGATCCATCAACGCTAGCATTACTTTTCAGTAAGGATAAAGTTCCATTTGATCCGCAGCTAATCCCGTTACGCAATCTAATACATTCGGCGATTACACCCGATACTCTTGAGGGCATTCACAGGTCAGGCAAATCCCTTGGCGTATCAGTACCGGAGCCAGAGGAAATTTTGAAATCAATCGAAATAGGAAATTTGGATCTTTTTGATACTATGGTTCGGCAAAACCAATCTAAGCCAATTCTTAGATTTTGGCGTAGGAAGATGGAAATATACGACAAATACATAAATACAAGGCGCGCGATTTTGTTCGAATCTCGCTGGTCCGACACGATCAGAGCCATGTTTGGGGCGGTATCTCTTGGGGAATCGTTTGCACTGAAAGAGAAGGAGATAATCGAAGTCGTGTCTGAAGGTGTTTTGCTGCCCTTTAGTTCGGTGAACAGATACAAGTTCCCACAAGGATATCGATTAAATGAAAAATTGAAAAAAAGGCGGATGCTCTCCAGCGATCATCCCATAAAGGATTTGGAAAACCTTCTCGTTAGGCATTGAGACCGCGACATGAGTAAGCGTCTGCCGAAGTTTTTTGAAAAATTTGTAAAGGAGCAATCCGCCACGATATACGAAGAGGCGGCCAACTGGTGTTTCGAGAAGACTTCTTTGGCGCGGGAAGTTATAGATCATTTTGTTAGCGGCCAATCCCTAGGTGTAGATATGACTAAACTGTGCTTTATCGCGGTTGGGTCTATTGGGCGCAACGAAGCACTTGATGCATCTGATTTGGATATAATACCGATAGCGAAGGAACGACAGGTATTGGATAAGTATCGACAGGTGGATCACGAGCTACGCGGCTTGTTGCAAGAGAGATTGGGCATACATATATCGAAGGGCCTCGATTTGACCAAACCCGATGTTCTGGATTCTGTCACTGACCCGGAAAGCATAGGTGGCAGGAACGACACCAGGCAGCATCTGACTAAGAGGATACTCATCCTAACGGAGGGCCGGGAGGTGACAGGTGGTTTGCCATTGCGGGATATACGCCAAGCTATATTGGGAGCCTATGGCAACGAGGAGAGATCTAGGGGGCGGCATTGGCTTTCGCTATGCAACGACATTGCTCGTTACTATAGAACGCTTTGCATCGAGTATAAAACTAAAGCGGACCACGGGGAAAAGGACTGGTGTACTAGGAATTTGAAACTTCGCTATAGTAGGAAATTTTGGTATTTCGCCAACATAGTTTCTATTGTAGAACTAGCCGAAAAATATCCAACGGGGGGAGCTAAATACCAAAACCATTTCTTGGAGATTTTTGAGAGGCCTCCTGTAGAACGATTGTTGGGCGCGTTGCAGGAAATCCAGCCCATAGAGACGGGTCGGCTACTGGAGTCCTACTCTTTCTTTCTTCAGTTCATGAGTATTGAATCGAATCGCGTGGCGTTGTCCAAGGTTCAGCATGATGCGAGGTATAGTGTTAGTCCTGATAATCCCTTTCCAGCAATGAAGTTCAATTCTGATCTTTTGCATGGGCACATGCTTCGTGTCATCGACGGTCTGCCCCAATCCATACGTCGGAGGATCTTCGATTGGTTCCTGTTCTAATTGTGGAGGCGAATGCCGGGGGTTCTGGAGGAGAATTTGTCTGCACCCTTTACAAATTGGAGCAATGGGTGCCTAGTCCGCCTATGATCGCTATGCGGAGCTGGCCGCCGCAATCAACGGCTAGGGTTCCGCCCACGGATCAAAGCCATTTCCCACCCCAATCAGTGGGGCAGGGCATCGGCCCGCTCAGTACCCGGCCTCGCCGGCGTCGATCCTGCCGGCGAACTCCGCATCGAGTGGCTCATACGCCTTCGCGCCGGGCTTCAGCACATAGACCGGCTCGGCGATGCGCTGCGGATCATAGCCGTCCTTCTTCAAGTTGCCCTTGAGCATCTTGAAGGTGCCCGTGACGTCGATGTCCGCTTGCACCCGCAGGAACACCGGCTGGGCGTAGGCCGGCAGCTCCCGCCGGACGAAGCGGGAGAAAGCCTCCAAGTCCAAGGCGTCAGCGCCCGGCTCAAGGGTCAAGGCGGCCATGCCGGCCCGCCCGTCGGCGTTCGGCACCTGCACTCCATAGACGTTGGAGAACTGAATGTCCGGGAACCCGTTTAGAATCTCCCCCACTTCGTTGGTGGAGACGTTTTCGGATTTCCAGCGGAAGGTGTCGCCCACCCGGTCAACGAACTGATAGTGGGGGTAGCCCAGCGTGTAGCCGGCTTCGATCTCACGCAGCAGGTCGCCGGTGTTGAACCAGGCGTCCCCTTCCACAAAGGCGTTGCGCAGTATCTTCTGCTCGGTGGCTTCCTTGTCGGTGTAGCCCTCGAACGCGGCGGCCTCGTTGATCTGGGCGAGCAACAGGCCAGGTTCGCCCCGTTCCACCGCAATGCAGCGGTCGTCTTCGTCCTTGAGAATCTCGTCGGTGCTCACGTCGTAGCGCACCAAGGCGATCTCTGATGCGGTCATGCCGATGGTCTTGTCCTTGTTGAGCAGATTGGCGAAAGCGACGTTGCCCTCGCTGGCGCCGTAGAACTCCGATATCCGCTTGACGCCGAAGCGGCGCTTGAACGGCATCCAGACGTCCGGGCGCAGGCCGTTGCCCATCATGGTGCGCAGGGGATTGACGTGGTCGTCCGACGCCGCTTCCGTGTTCAGCAGGTAGCGGCACAGTTCGCCTATGTAGATGAGGCAGGTGGTCTGGTGCCGGCGCACATCGGCGAGAAAGTTGCTGGCCGAGAACTTGCGCCGGATGAACATGCCGGCGCCGGAGGCGAAGGACGCCCCGCAGCCCACCATGAGGCCGGTGCCGTGGTACAGTGGTAGACAGATGTACAGCCGGTCCTTCTCCGTACACTGCAACCCGGCCAGATGAGCCAAGCCGCCGCTGCTCAGATAGCGCCGGTTGGAGATCACCGCCGCCTTCGGCAGGCCGGTGGTGCCGGACGTGAACAGGTACATCGCCGTGTCGCCCAGAGTGTTGTCCTCGGTAACGGACAGGTTGGCCGAACTGGCCGCGGCGCTGGCTTGATTCAGGTCCACAGCCCAATTGGGAGCGGGTGCGGCGCCGCTGTCCGGCACGAACAGGTAGTCCTCGCCTTCGGCCAGCGGCAGTTCCCCCTTCACTTCGGCCAAGGCGGCGGCCAGCTCCTCCCCAAAGATGCATTTCTTCGACCGGGTGACGGTGATGCAGTGGGTCAAGGGCCGCCCGCGCAGGTTGGTGTTGATGAAGCCGGTGGTGGCGCCCAGCTTGTTGAGGGCCACCGTCAGGGCGAGGAACTCGATGCGGTTCTCCATCAGCAGGCTGACCACATCGCCCCTTTGCACGCCAACCGCGGCCAGATGGTTGGCGTAGCAGTTGGCTTGCTCGTTGAACTCCGCCCAAGTGAGGGAGCGGCCCTCAAAGATGATCGCGGTGCGCGCACCGAAGCGCACCGCGTTGCTCTCCACTTGGCGGGCGAAGCAGTCCCGTTCGGAATAGGGCCTTGGCCGCAGGCCCTTCTTCAACCTCAGCAGAGTTGGCACCTGCGCCAAAGTGGATGCGACGTCACGAAGCCCCATGACGGCTATGCTCCCTCCCCGTTGTTCTCCCGCGGCGGTCTCCGCCCGTCAAGAAGGCGGAACCGGCCAGAACCGCATAATCGCTAGCGCAATGAGCGTGGCAGTGGCCATGCCGCCAAGCACACCGGATAGAACCCAAACTTTGACCTTCTGAATTTCGACTCGGTTCTTCTCGATCTCGACCTTGTTCTTTTCAACGTCTTCTCTAGTGGCAAGATACTCGAACTTCGCTTCAAGCCGGGTCAAGCGGTCTTCGACAGCCCTCAAACGCCCGTTGCCGCCATTGCCGCCGGACCGTTCTTCAACCTCCCGCTCCCCGTCCAAGCGATGAATGGACGCTTGGCTCATTCCAATTCCTCGGCTTGACTCAACCACTCCCAGAGTGCGCGGGAAGTGAAGCCGGAATAGGCGCCATTCAGCTTGAACACCGCGCCGGAGGCGTCCTCCGCCCGGTTTTCGCCCTTTACGCCGACAGCTTGGGCGACGTCCCGCGTAATGTCCCTGGTCTGCACGAAGTAGCAGGTGTCGGAGAACTCGTGGCTGCCGGGATACTGCTCCATAATCCGGCTGGCGACCTCCTTGTTGCTTGCCGCCAGCAAAATGACGTGAATGGACATGCGGCCTCCTTACTTGCAGCCCTTAACCTAGCATATAGCTGCCCATTGTAAAGGTGTGGGAGGCCAAGCAAATGGATCAATGGCAAGTCGGCGGGGTGAGGATCACCCGTATCGTGGAGATGGAGGTCAGCGGCGGCACCCGCTTCATTCTGCCGGACGCCACACGGGACGCCTGCCTGCCGATGGGCTGGCAGGCGCCTCATTTCATGGACGGGGAAGGCAACCTCGTCATGAGCTTCCATGCGCTCACGGACATGCTCGTCATCGGCACCCACTTCGCCACCCCCACGGCCGGCCATGTGAGGCGGCTCGAAGTGGGCGGCTACTGGTTGGATGTGGGGTAGAACCGCCGCGCCGCGCTCTAATCGCCGGCCGCCATGCGCCGCCGGCGTAGCCAACGCTCCAGCCGCCGCTGCGCCGGGGGAAAGTCCAAAGCCACGAAGGCGAGGCCGAGAGGGAACATCCAGAAGCCGAGAACCGGCAAGAAGCCGAACAGGCCGCCCACCATCAGCAAGACGCCGATGACCGTGCGCATCCCCCGCGGCACCCGGTCCCGTCCCCATTCCAAGGTGTTGACCGCGACGCGGGCGATCTTCGTGCGCAGTTCCGCCTGCGTGCTCAAGGGAGTTGGCCCAACGCCCGGCCAAGCGCCGCTTCAGCGCGACGCATGGCGATGCGGGCGCCGTCGGGTCTGCGTAGCCAGCCAGCGGTACGGGGTAGCCAAATTGGGCTCATTTATTCAATGACCCGCTGTCAAGGACACCAGCCCGCATATTGCGGCAAGCCGCTTGCCCAAAGCCGCAAAGCAGGTAGCGCAATTCGCAACGTAGCCACCCATGCTCAGACCATTATGGGGCCTTCGTCCGGCGCGTCGTGGGCGTTGGGATGCGCTCGGCGGGGGAGGTCGGGATCTATCGAAGTGAAGCGGTAGCGGCCGTCCTCATGCAGGCTGCGCTCGATGCGGTTGCGGTGCATGAGCAGATGCACGTGGGCGATGGCTTCGCCCAAGGCCATCATCATCTGGCGAGGGTCCAACTTGCGGGCGAACAGCACGGGCAGCAGGTCCTGGGCGGTGGCCGGCTGCACGCAGTGCTCCTCGATGGCCAACATGCGGTCTTCATGATGGCCGATGAGGTCCCGCAGCCGCTTGCGGACGCCATGGAAAGGCAGGTTGTGGGCCGGCAGCACCAGGGTGTCGTCCGGGGTTTCGAGAAATCGGTCGTGGGACTCCATCCACACCTTGAGGGGATTGGCCTCCGGCTCCATCGGAAAGACACTGACGTTGGAGGTGATCACCGGCAATATCTGATCTCCGGAGATCAACACCTTTAGGGCCGCACAGTACAGGCAGGCGTGCTCCGGCGAATGGCCCGAACCCACCAAGACCCGCCAGTCATGGGTGCCGATGGTCAGCACGTCGCCATGCTCCAGCCGACGGTAGCCAGACGGCATGTCCGGCATGGACATTCCCTGGTTGCGGCGCCGCCCCCAAGCATTGGCGAGGTCATCCACATAGGAGCGGGGCATTCCGGCGCGCAGGTAGAACTCCTTTCCCAGCCATGAGCTGTGGTGGCTGCCGTTGCTGTTGGAGAAGGCGCGAGCCTGGTAGTACTCCGCCCGGGTCATGTAGAGGGGGCAGCGGTGTTCGTCGGTGATCATCTTTGACTGGCCCACATGGTCCGGATGCATGTGGGTGCAGATGACGCCCTTGATCGGGCGCCCGCCCAGCTCATTGGCGAACACCTGCCGCCACCAGTCCTCGGTTTCGGCGATGCTGAGGCCGGTGTCCACCACCCACCAGCCATCGCGGTCCTCCAGCAAGTAGAGGTTGATGTGCGAAAGAGCGCCGGGCATGGGCATGGTGAGCCAGCGCACACCGTCGGCCACCTCACGGGTGTTGCCTGGCGCCGGATGGTCGGCGTAGGGGTAGCTCAACGTACTCATGCGGGAACTTGTGGGCCGGGAAAACAAAACAGTATAACCCACCGAACCCAGCCGCCTCCCGACGCGGCGGCAACTGGCGAATCGCTCGCATTCACCGCTGCATCGGTCACCTCAAACGGGTTGACGGATTCGGCCGGTCATGCCGTCTAAGGCGAGCGCTTGCCGATCAGCACATAGAGGGCCCCGGCGCCGCCGTGCTGCGGCTTGGCGCTGTGGAAGGCATTGACTTGGGGATGCTGTCGCAGCCAAGCATTGACGCAGTTCTTAAGGCGGGCCGGCGCCGCTGCCGATGCCGACTTGCCATGCACGATCAACAGGCAACGGCGCCCCTCGGCAGCGGCGGCGGCGATGCAGCCAAGCATGTCCTCCTGTGCCTGGGCTACGGTGCGCCCGTGCAAATCGAGTGTGCTGGAGATGGGATAGGCTCCCTTCTTCAACCGCTGCAAGACCCGATTCTGCACGCCATCCTTTTTCCAGGACAGCACCTCCTCCGGGCCAACCTGCGCGGAGGAGGGCAATGTGATCGGTGGCGCGGGTGCGGTACGCATGGTCGCCAGTATAGCGGTGGGGCGCATGGAATCGATTACTTTGTCCAGCGGAGTCCTCCCCGCCGCCACGCATTCATCCAGCCGTCAAAGTGCGGAAAAATCGCACGGCCTGTCCGCCAACGCCCAAAAGCTGCTTGTTCTTGATATCACAATGTGAAAGTATCGGTGAAGTCTTCATCTTGACGTTGAATTCTCCCCAATCCGCATGCAATCGTGGCCGTCCATTCAACTTTTGGAGACGCATGAAATGCGTGAATTAACCTTGCAGGAAAAGGCAGGAGTCAGCGGCGGCATTCTGCCGGCCGTTGGCTTCGGGTTGGCGCTCGCTGGGAAAGTCGTGGGTGGCGGTGGCGTTGCTGGTTGGGCGATCGGTTCCGCCAGCTTGATCGCCGGCAGCTACGGGCTGGCGGCGGCCTACGGCCCGGTCGGCGGTGGCCGCATGGTCCACGCCCACTCGATGTGCGTGTTTGTGCCCTGATCGCCTTTGAGTCAGGACTAGGGGCTCCTTCGGGAGCCCCACCAAACCAATGCCAAACGACAATTCCTTCCGCCGCAAAGATCTTTACGCCGGGCGTGATGCGCTCATAGGCGCAATGTTGGGCGTTATGGCGGCGCTTGCTCTTTCCCAGCCCATCTCCACAACAGTCACGGCCGGCGTCATCGGCACGGTCGTCGGTCAACTCTTTGCAAGGTGGCGGCTCAAGCGCAAGCCGTCTGGGCATCACGACGAACCGCTAACAACGAACTCCGTCCTCCGGTTCAGCCTCTGGGTCCTGTGCTGCATTGGCCTTGGCGCTGGGTTTGCTTATGCAGATGGAGCCTCCATTGTGGTGCTTGCCAAGATGGGTGGCGTCATGGCGGCGCTGGTGGCCGCCGCCATTGCCTCCACCATGATCGCCAAGCGCCTTGCAGAGACAAAAGATGGCACCCCGAAGCGCAATGGGTAGGGGTGCCGAACGGCACCAGCCAAAATCCGGCGCGAGCATCGTGACCCTTGACGCAATATGCGGGCTCGGCCTGAGCTTGTGCGGTTCTGTCAAGCGGCCGCCGCGGCCGGACTAGGCTGAGCGCGAGCAAGCGGCGCCCCGCAGAAGTTCAGGATCCAGCGGCCTACCAGCCGTTGATGGGTTTCTAGGGCTAGTGACGCCAAACCGGCCTGATGGGTTTCGGGTCCGAGCAACTCCCGGCGCATGTTCATGAGGTCCCGGGAGTAGGCTTTTGGGAATTCCGGATGGCCCTGAAAAGTCAGCACTCGGCCGCCCCAAGTGAATCCGGCGATGGGGCAGAAGTCGTTGCTGGCGATCAGCTTGGCTCCATCGGGCAGCTGGGTCACCTGGTCCTGATGGCTGGACAACAGGTTGACGGCGTCGGCCGGCGGCGCCATCCAGGCTTCGTTGCACAGGATGCGGCTGCCGTGAACCCCCACCGCCCAGCCCGGTGCCCGCTCCGTGCGCCCACCGAAGAAATGGGCCATGAGCTGATGGCCGAAGCAGATGCCCACCACATAGCGGCCGGCGGCCAGCGCTTGGCGCACGAAGGCCACCAAGCCGGGCAGCCAAGGCAGATCCTCATAGACGCTGTAGCGACTGCCGGTAATGACGTAGGCGTCGCACTTGGCCGGAGAGGGGTAGGGGCCGTCGCGCAGCGCGTTGATGACGTCGAACCTAAGCGTCGCGCCGCCGGCCGCTTGGCCAAATAGGTCCATGAACATGCGCGGATAGTCGCCGTGCCGGGGCTGAAACTGCTCCAGCACCGAATCGGCTTGCAGAATGCCTATTTTCATGGAGATTCAAAAAACTTGTCCGCGAAGGGTGCCGCCGGTTTTGCCCAAGCCGTTGCGCCCCGCGGTGGATGGCGCAGAAGAACTCCACCGGCAGTGAGCGGCAAGGCGCATCCCGCTGGGGATAACTGGAAGGCGCAAGCACTAGTTGCTGGTGAGTTAGATGATTTCAAAGTAGCGCTCGAGCTGCCAGTTGTTGACATGGCGCTCGTGTTCCCGGCACTCCCAAAGCCGGGACATGACGAAGTGGTCCACGAAGGCGTCGCCGAACAGGCGTCGAGCGGAGTCGGAGCGGCCTAGGCGCTCCGCCGCCGCCCGCAGGTGACTGGGGAAGCGGTGCGTTTCCGGCAGGCTGTCCTCCGCGTCATAGGCGTTGCCGGCCACGGGTGGGCTTGGCGTGAGTTCCTCTTCAATGCCTTGCAGCGCCGCCGCCACCGTGGCTGCGGCGGCTAGGTAGGGATTGGCGTCCGCGCCGCAGACGCGGCATTCGATTCGCTGGCCTGGCGAACCGCCGCCGATCACGCGGATGGCGGCGGTGCGGTTGTCCAGGCCCCAAGTGGCCGCGGTGGGGGCCCAGTAGCCCTTCACCAGCCTGGCGTAGCTGTTGATGGTGGGCGCCAGCAGCGCGAGATAGTCCCCCACATAGCGCTCTAGGCCAGCGACCGCCTGCCTTTGCAATCGGGACATTCCATCGCCATCTCTTGGATCTCGAAAGCGGTTGACGCCGTGCTCGTCGATCAAGCTGAAATGAAAGTGGCCGCTTTGGCCGGGATATTCCATGGACCATTTGGCCATGAAGGTCGCCATTAGGCCGCGCTTTTGGAAGAACGCCTTGGCGAAGGTTTTGAGGAGGCTGGCTCGGTCCGCAGCCTCCACGCCGGAGCGGGCCTGCAGGGCGGCCTCCCAGACGCCGGGCCCGGTTTCGCAGTGCAGCCCCTCCAAGTCCAAGCCCAGAGCTTGGCAGTGGTCCATGAATCCGGTGAACAGGTCGGAGTGGGCGGTGGCGCGCAGCACGGAGTAGCCGAAGTTGCCTGGAGTAAGGGGCTTCAGGTTGCGGTAGCCCTTGTCCCGAACGCTGTGGGGCGTTTCCTCAAAGACGAAGAATTCATATTCGAAGCCGGACATCAGGGTTAGGCCATGCTGCGCCAGCCGCGTTAGCGCTTGCTGCAGTTGCGTGCGCGGACATAGAGGATGCGGCCCGCCGTCCTCACCGACGAACTCGGCGACGAAATAGGGGCAGTTCTCGTCGGCCAGCCAGCGCTCGGTGTCGATCAACAGCCTATAGCCGGCGTCGGGAAAACCGCTGTGCCAGCCGGTGTAGCCACCGCTGTCGTAGAGCTGGTCGTCCGCATCCCAGCCGAACACGCAGTCGCAGAAGCCGCCGCCATCGGCCAGCAGCGCCTTGAACTTATCCAGGCTGAGGTACTTGCCGCGGATGACGCCATCGATGTCGGTCAGGCCGAGCTTGATGCGGGAGACGCCGCGTTGTTGGTAGTCCGCCAGTTTCTTGTCGAGCGACTGAGCTTGCAAGGTTTACCCTCCCGATTGCTTCGGTGCCTTGGATGCTGCTTTCAGTGCAGGAAGTTAAACATCTTGCGGCGGTAGCGCCCAGCCAGTTCATCGCCCTTGCCAAGCACGGCAAAGAGGCGCAGCAGGGTGCGGCGGCCGAGCTCGTCGCCGAACGAACGGTCCGCCTGCAGCACCTGCAGAGCCTGTTCAAGCGCCGCCTCGAAGTTGCCTTGCGCCGCCTCCACCACCGCCAATTGGCAGCGTGCTGCAAGGTCGTTCGGGAGTTCCTCCAACTTGGCGAGCAACTGCTTGCGGGAAGGCAGCGAGGCTGCTTCTTCGGCCAGCTCCAGCCGGGTCTGCGGCCGCTCCCGCTCGGCGGCGTCCTGCGGCACGCTTGCAAGGATTTTGCGGGCGTCATTCAGTTCACCCTGCCGCGCCAGCACATCCGCCAGTTCAACGCGGAAATAGGGATTTTTCGGCTCATCCTTGACCGCCTGCTGCAGGAATCGCCGGGCGCTGCGCAAATCTCCCTGCTCCAAGTGTTGGGCAAGCTGCGCCTTGATCAGGTCCGCCGCGGACATGGTGAGTTGGTCCAGCAGGGTGCGCAGCGTCTGCTCTGGTTGAGGCCCCTCCAACTGGTGTGCTATCTGGCCCTTGTCGATGACCCGCAGGCTGGGCAGCGCCTGCACATGCAGATGCTGGGCCAAGGTCTGGTCCTCCGCCACATTGACCAAACCTAGGGCCACCTTGCCGGCGTATTGGCTTACCAAGCCCTCCAATTGCCGCTTGGCTTCCACCGCGGGGGCGGCCTGTTCCGCCCAGAACAGAAGCAGCACGGGGGTGTTGGCGGACCGCTTCACCACATCGGCTTGGAATGCCTGCGGCGTGACGTCGAAAATCTGCTCCACGATGTTGTCCAATCAGTTGGCGGATTAGGGAAGGCGCCCGCTCAAGCCGAATATTCGCGCACTAGGACCAACACCTGTTGGGCGAATTCGAAGGGGGCCGGCTCGCCGCCCACGGCCTGTACGCTTAAGCCAAAGACGCGCTCGTCCTCCTGCCGGATGCGCAGCGTCACTTCCGCCGCGTCGCCGTCGCTTCCGAAGGAGAAGACGCGCCGGAAGAACCCTCGTTTCCGTTCGCCGCCGAGAAAGGCGGATGCGGGAATGCGCACTTGGTAGGCGCCGGCTTGCCGATCAATTTCCATGACCTCCACGTCGGCGTTGGCGAAAGCCTGCCGCAGGGTGGCCCAAGCCCGCTCCTCATCCAAAAACAGGCGTAGCACAGGGGCGCCGGAGGCGTCCCTGCCCAGTTCGGACTTGGCTTGGCCGGCGATTTCCTGGGCCACCATGGAGACGGTCTGCTCGGCGACCCGGGCGGCGATGTAGGCGCCGAGTTCGTTGAGCAGGCGCGGTGGCAAATCGGCCAACTCGGATGGTGGCGGCGCAGGAACGCCATGCTGGGTGGACGGCGCTGCGGCTGTTTGTGGCTCGCCGACCCTTTCATGGCTGACATGAACCTCGGAGGTCAGTTCCCGCAGCCCTTGCTCCACTTGCAGGAGCAGACGGTCCCGTCCGCCGGGCGCCGCGGCGGATGCTTTCAGTTCGCGCAGCAGAGTCCGCACCACATCCCGATAGGGCGTATCCTCAATTGCCAGCCACTCGGTGGTGATGCGCCCCTGGCTAGGCTGCTCCGCGGCGACGCCGACGCCGTTCTCCGCAAGGAATTGCTTGATCTTCGGCCACACGGTGGTGGGTGGTTCCGGCACCACCAGCCAGATGCGCTGGCCGAGCCTTTGAATGCGAATGGCGTCCCGATTGTCGTTGGCGTAGATGGCGTCCGGCAGCGGCGGCCGGCCCGGAAAGAAACGGGCGTTTTGCTGCACAGGAACTGGCGGGATGGGAAAGGGATCTTCGAGAACCACGCCCAGGTCCTCGGGAATGACCAACGCCCTCCCCTGCTCAGCGTCTATGTAGTCGTCACTGCGGTTAACGAAGAAGCCCTTGTCGTCGGAGAACCAGCCGCAGCCGCTAAGAAGAAGCGGCGCCAGCAAGGCCAGCCGGCCGGCTTTGCGCGGCGTCAACAGGATTGCGGCGCATCTTGGGCGCCAGTGCGTTCCCGCGGCTGGAAGCGGCGTCCTCTTGCCCACGAGTCAACTCTCCGCCGCAGCGACGGCGGCCATCAGGGCACCGCGTCGGCTTTCGGAAAGGGGCAGCAGGGGGAGGCGAATGCCCGCATCGATCCTGCCCAGGGCGTGCAGCGCCCACTTCACGGGCGACGGGCTGGTTTCCAGAAAGAGTGCTTGGTGCAACGGCTGCAGCGCCGCGTCATAGCGCGCCGCCTGTTCGGATTCCCCCTCCAGCCAAGCGCGGCAAAACGCCGCCATGCGCCCGGGCAGGACATTGGCGGTGACGGAGATGGCGCCGACGGCGCCGAGACGCATCATTTCCAGCGTTTGCGCATCCTCCCCGGACAGCAAAACGAAGTCTTCCCCGCAAAGGCGGCGCAGGGCGGCGATGCGGGTCGGGTCGCCGCAGGCTTCCTTGATGCCGACGATGTTGGGGATGGGGGCCAAGCGGGCTACGGTTTCCGGCTGCATGTCGCAGGCGGTTCTAGGCGGCACGTTGTAGAGCACCAACTGCGCATCGCAGGACTCGGCGATGGCCTTGTAGTGCTGCACCAAGCCTTCTTGGGTGGGTTTGTTGTAATAGGGAGTGACCACCAAGCAGGCGTCCGCGCCGAGGCGCTTCGCCTCCTGGGTTTGATGCACGGCTTCGGCGGTGGAGTTGCTGCCGGTGCCGGCGATCACTGGAACCTGTCTGGAGACCATGCCGATGACGCGCTCAATGACCTGGAGGTGCTCATCCGTGGTGAGGGTGGCGGATTCGCCGGTGGTGCCCATAGGCACGATGCCGCTGGTGCCGCTTTCCAGATGCCAGCCCACCAGCCGGTCCAGCGCCTCCCAGTCCACTTCGCCGGAGGGCTTCATGGGCGTCACCAAGGCAACGATGCTGCCGCTCAGCATGAAATGTCCATCAGCCTCTGTTCCAGCGCAATGGTACTGCAAATTCACTGAACATGCAGAAGCTCCGGCAAGGTCATTGCGTCCCGATGGGCGGCGCCGGCGGGGTGCTCCGACAGTCCCGGGCAGCCAAGCGAACAGCGCCGGAACGGCGGCGCCGAGCAGCCAAGCAACGCCGTGCTCGCAGCCCTTGCCGGCGTTGCCGACATGGCTGTTGATGCTGGGTGGCGAAGAAGGACGCGGCGCGGCGGTCAGGGCAGGCCTTGGGCGAAGGCCGCTTCCGCAAACAGAAACTTGCCGACTGCCGCCATGCGCCCGTAGCGCTCGCCAAGATCGGCTAGGAATGGGTAGGCGGGCCAGCTGTAGTCCCGCCCCGTCACCCGGGCGTGTTCCGCCAAACTCTCGTTGAAGTAGCCGTCGTGGGAGGTTGCGGCGCCGTTGTGGACCTGGTGGAAAGTGGCCTCGCCCAGCAGCAGGACATTCAGCGCGTTGGGCTTGCGGACATGGCGGCTGAACAGCTCCAGGTTGCAAAGGCCGCCGCCCGGTCTGACGAACCCTTCATCGTAGCCGCCCATCGCTCGCCAGCTCTCCCTGGACATGGCGAAGGCGTTGCTCTCGTTCTGCTGCAGTGGATTGCCGTCCTTGTGGGCGCCCGCCCACACGCTGATGGCGAAGAGCCGGTCCAAGTCCTCCCGCCAAGGCGTGGTGGCGAGCAGTATGTCCTCCGCCGCTTGATCGTATCCCTCCCGCACGGACTGCATCTGCGGTTTAGGCCCTAGGTGGCGGCTGCCGACGAAGGTGAAGGCTTCGGGATGACGGGCGAGCACATCAACCGTTCGGCGCACCAAGTGCGAACTGGCCATCCGGGCGCCGTCTATGCAGATCATCAGAAATTCGCCAGCGGCCTGTTTGCGCACCGCTGCGTTGATGGCGGTGACCGGCGACGTGCGGGCACCCTCCGCCGCTATCCGAACAAGCCGCACGGGCCGTGACGCATGGTGCTGGACATCGCCAAGCGCAAGCGCTTGCGGCGAGCCGTTGTCAACTACGATGATTTCGTAATCGACGCCGTCAACGTCCTTTTGCAGGGGCGGCAGGAAGGAAAGCAAGGTTCGGGGCGCCTCCCGCTGCATGTGATGGGCGCAGATGATGATGGATAGCTTGGGCATGAAGGTGGCCCCCCCTAAGCCGAGACGACAATCAATCCGCCGCCTGTTCTGATCGCTTGCGGCATTGCGGTAGGTTGCCTTGTACACGGCTAACTATCAACCTGAATTTGCTCGCCACATCGTCCTAGATTTCTAGGTCCAGCCTAGCTATGGTAGAAAGGTTCCGCCGCGGGACTTGGCGGTTTTGCCAGAGATGGTTTGATTCTCGCATGCCCCGCTGGCCGCACAGATACGTTGACGTCACAGCGCCTGCTGGCTACCCTTGCACCATCCTTCACTGTAAGGAGTTTGGATGCTGAGGTTCTGGCGAAAGAAGCCTTTTGTATTCCAGGTCGGGTCGTTGCAGTCCTTGGCGGAAGATCTGCGGTCAGAATACCGAAGGGCCATACCCTTTCCACATGTTGTGGTGGACGATTTTCTGGATGCGAAAACGGCTAATATGTTGTTGAAAGTGTTTCCCGGCCCGGACTCGCCCGTTTGGTTCGATTGGCGGGACCGGGATAGGCAGCATCAGCCTAAGAAGCAGGGCATCGGTCACGCCAAGCGGTTGGGCGGCGTGTCGCCTTGGCTGCAAAACATACTTGGTGCGTTCAATTCGTATCCATTCCTGCATTTCCTCGAAAAGCTCACCGGCATTGGAAAGCTACTGCCCGATCCCTACTTTCACGGTGGCGGGATTCACCAGATTCTTAGCGGCGGGAAACTGGACGTGCATACGGACTTCAACGAACTATCGAAACTTGATCTTTTTCGCCGCGTCAACGTCTTTTTATACTTGAACAAAAACTGGCTGCCGGAATACGGAGGGGGCCTAGAGTTTTGGGATGCCGAGGTAAGGGAGTGCAAAAAGCGCATAGCGCCTGTGTTCAATAGGATAGTCATTTTCAATACGGACAAATCTTCGTTTCATGGGCATCCATCGCCACTGAACACTCCAGAGCGCATCACCAGAAAATCCATCGCCCTTTATTACTATACGGCTAAACCGACCCCACATCATCGTTATGATCAACAAACCAATTGGCGGGATGTGGGCGGCGGTGCCGTAGCTGGTTAGTTGAACTGCAGGGCTTTTGCCCGCTGTTCTTCGCGCAGATAGCTTAGGTGCAACAGCCAGGAGACCACTGGATGGCGGCGCTTAGATGGATCGTTTGGCAAGGAGGGAGCCGGCTTCGTGCCCCCGTCCTCCCGGATCACCAAGGGGCCGCCTGCGCCGTGGGGACGGGGAAAAGCAACCAGCGGCCGCATCATGGCGTCTTCGGCAACGCCAAGGAAGGCGAACACTTGCCGCAACACTATTTGATGGTTGGTTAACAGTTCGCTATTGTGGATTATGTGTACTTGCCGGCGGGGAAAGTGTCTGTAGAGGTTGCTTAACTGCCGGCTGTATAGTCCCCTGCTGCGGTAGGAGCTGATGCGCTGCGGAGATTGCCAAGATCGGGGGTCGGAGCATCGTCTGACCCGGAAAGGTTGCGCCAACAGCGCCAGCCATAGAGGCGCGTTCTCCTTGCCGCGACTTTTCTGCATGTAGTAGTGGGAAATGGCCCTTGCCACTCGGTCCCGCAACAGCACAATCAGCTTAAGGTCTGGGTTGTACCGCTTGAGTGCCGCCGCCACCTCGGGAAAAAACGAATAGATGGGCGTCAATTCGCCAAGGATCGCGGGCTGTCGGCAATGTTCGAAGCGGGTCGCATAGCGTTCGTCGATCTCTTGGGGGGACCAATCCGGCGAAAAATCTGGTGCGTCGAAAACGTGGCCTTCCTCCAAGGGCATGTCAATTTGCGGATGCTCCCGTAGGTATTCGGCCAAGGCCGTGGTGCCGCATTTTTGGGCGCCGACGATCATGAACCCCAACTTCGGTTGATAGGCGCCGGAGGCGGGTGGTTTGGGGGAGGGAGCAAGCTGCGGAGAGTTCGGCGGCTGGTGCAAAGCGGGTGGGTCCTGGGAGACTGACGCCTCGACATGTACCGACGGTTCGTGGAGGGTCGGCGCAACTGGCGAGGCGTTTTTGCTGTGCAGGGCGTCGCGCAGCGTCGCAACGTCGGCATGATCGTAGAGGCGCCAGCAGGCGTGGTTTGGCGTGGACAGCAAGGCTTCCGCGTCCAGCAGCGCATCCTCGGCGGTGCCGTAAAGGGCATTGTCGTTGCGGTCCTCAAGGGGCGCGTCCAAGAGCTTGGGCAGCTGTCGGGCTTGCGGCGCCAAGCCGGCTAAGCAGGCGCCGTTGCTGGCTATGATGTCTTCATAGCGCAGGATGCGCTGCGGCCCCAGCACTTCGAGGAAGCGCCGAAAGTACCAGTCCAACAGGGCCAGCCGACGTGTTCCCCCATTCTCAACTGCGGCTAGCTGCTGCGCCAAGACCCGGTCCAGCCCCTCCGCCATGGGCGCATGGCCCTGCCGAATGGGGTGGTCAAGACTGTGCCAGGAGGCCAGCACCGCCAGGGGATTGCGCACCACTGCCCAACAGTCGAAGCGTTGGCGTAACTCCGGCAGCAGCGCGGCGAAGGCGTTGGGGTGCTTGAGGGCGAGGGTGAAGTCAGGACGCAACGGCTTGCCCACGGGGACGAACACCATTTGCGCCCCCGCCCAACGGCGTTCGCCGCCCGCCGCCGGGAGAAACATGTTGTCCCCCTCGCCACGCAACCGCCGTTCGGGCTTCTCGGCCCGCTCCACAATGGCTCGGCGCACATCCGCCAAATACTGCGCCACGGCTGCAACGCGGACCGCATTGCCGCTCATTGACGATAAGGCGGCGACATCCATGGTCTCATTTAGGGCCACCGCATCCGGCAAGCGGTTGAGCAGGGAGCAGACCAAGGTGGTGCCGGAGCGAGGCGCCCCGGTGATGATGACTGCCTTAGGCATGGACTCCCGTTGCATCGCCGCCACAACACACGCGCACCCAATAGCTTACCAAATCCGGTGAATGTTCTTGAGCAGGGCGTGGAACTGCGCCCGCTCGGCGGCTAGGGAGTGGCGCTCTACGGTTAGCCTAGCTTGGCGGAGCATGGCCTTGCGCCTGCCGGGGTGCTGGTTCAGGGCCTCTTGGACGGCGGCGGTGAGGGATTCCGCCGTCGGTTCGGCGATAAGGCAGTTGCTCTGGTGGTGGCAAAAGCCCCTATTGCCGATGCAGTCCAGGGTGACGGTGACGCAGCTGGTGGCCATGGCTTCCAAGGCCGGCAGGTAGAAGCCCTCCTCAGGGTGCGGCAGGCAGACAGCTACGGAACTGGCGACCAAGGCGGCCAGAAATTGATGGCGCGGCAGGAAGCCGAGCAGCAAGCGGTGGCGAGCGCCGGCGTGGTTCAGGCGGTGTGCAAGGGCTTGCGCCAAGTCCGGGTTTTTGTAGCCGATGATCGTGGTGGCTGGGGCTTGCAGGCGTCGTCGCGCCAAGGCCCAAGGTTTTAGGCCGCTGCGCCAGCCAGGGCCGCGCTGGGCTGGGCCCTGAAAGCGCACATCGACGGCGTTGGGAATGGCGAAGACGGGGCCGTTGGCCTGGCCGGTGGATTTGATGGCGTCCGCCACTTCTTGGCTGACGCAGATGCGCACCGCCCGATGTTTTAGGTAGCTGTGCAGTTCCGTGCCGGGGTGCCCGTGGCGCACATGCTGCAGCAAATTGACCCTGGGGTTGGGGTTGGATTCCATGCCCGATTTGGCCAGAAAGCGCCAATCAAGCCCGGCGAGAAAGAACACATCGCCCTTTTGGGGCGTCCATCGGGAAGTTCGGAAGCCACTTCCAGCCGGCCAAAGGCGGTTCTGCTCCGGTGAGGGACTGGTCCCGGGTGCGTCGGTGGTGAAGGTGATGCGTGGCCTGTATCCGGGCAGGCGCCGGACATGGTCGAAGTAGTGAGCGTGCTTGACTTGGCCACCCGTCAGCCGGTCAAAGTTCCGATGGAACCAGACGTTGATGCCGGGCGGCGTTGTGGTCACCATCCAGACCTGGCATGGCTAGGCGAATGTAAGGGAATCACAGGTCCGACAAACTTAACGCCAAAAAATAAAGCCCCGGCCACTGAGATGACCGGGGCTTTAAGGACTTACGCTGGATGTGACTGGGACCTGCTCCTTAGGCCCGAGAGGTCAAAGCTCCAACTGCATCAAGAGACCTCCTCACCGCGAGAGAACAAACCCCGTGGAAGTCGCCACCGTCGGGCTGGCTATGATCATCCTACTTGCCGGTCGAAAGACGGCGCGGCTCGGGTAGATGATGTCTCCGGTCATGAGAGGTGTCGCGTCCATAAGCTCCGGGGCTTCGGGGTGGAAGCAATTCGCCGGTGTGACCATGCCGTCCGTCCCAAGAAAGGCGCAACCGGGTTCGTGGTCCATGGGTTGGAACCTGCCACCCGATGAGCTGGGCGGTGCATTAAAGCGGGTGCCCGGTTGAAGGCCCGTGCTGCTCATCTGTTGGGAGGCGATGCCGTTTATGACGGAGAGAATCCCGTAAAGGCGGCCGTCAGTGAACAGGTACAGCGAGCCAGGTTCGGCGGCGGGGCCAAGGGCGACCGTGACGGAGCCAACCGGATGGGGACCAGTGCCCCGGAAGAGGCCGACACTGTTCGTCTGCGTCCCTCCAACAACAACAGAGTTGTTGTGCAGCGCGTTGCCGCTGGTTCGAATCATGTGCTGGACCTCAAGGGCGCCGTTGGACATGAGATCGCATCGACCACCGCCCTCATTCCAGCCGCCACCCAAGGCCCTGGCGATGTCACCGCTCGAATACACCCCAGTGCCGCCACTGGGAACGGTTGCAGTGGTCGTCAAGTCCCCGAAGTAGGGGGTTCCGCTTTCATTGGTGCAGCTTATGAAAATGCTGCAGCCCGCTGCTGCAGGGGTCACGCTGGCGCATGTCAACCTCAGGAAGGACGTGACTTCCACGTCGTTGGCGCGACTGACTCCGTGGGCGTAGGCTCTTGTGGTGATGCCTTGGTAAGCGATCGTGCCCGTGGAGGTCGCGCCCGGCACCGGGCCGCTGGCGTTCAAGGGATCGTTGAACCTCAGCTCCAGCGAAGCCGTGAACACCCCCGGCCTCAAGTCCGCAGTGCCGCCGGGAATGTAAACCACCGGCATGGCGGCCATCGCCCCAATCGGCACGTCGGTCATCATGGCCCCGTCGTCCATCGTGAACGCCTTGGCACCATCCGCACCTTGGTCCGCGCCCAGAACCACCCGGTCGCCCGCCTGGAACGGCCCCGACACCATCACGCGCGCCGTGCCCCCCAAGCCGGAGTTCAACGTGCCCTCGTCGTTCGTCTTGGCGTTCGACCTCAGAACCCGCAGCGAACTTCGAGAGCCCGTGGCGTTGGGGGATGGAGTCAGCGTGACGCTCAGTGCGCCAACCGTCACGCCGCGCACCGTGGTGGTGCCGTCTGCCATCGTGACCTGCGTGCCGTCGGCGATGGCCTTGAGGTTGTTGATCGCCACGTTCGCCGTTTCGCCGGCCCCCAAGTTCGCGGCCACCGCCCGCTGAAGCGTGATGAGGCGGGAGTTTTCGAGGTTGACGAGGACGCCGGCCGCCGCGTTCGGCGCGCCGTCCGCGCCCACCACCTGCGTCGGGAAGGGGTTGGAGACGCTCGAACCCTGGGAAATGGTCGCAACCACCGTCACGCCCTGCACCCGATCATTCGGCATCGCGGTCGGGTTCAGAACCACCGGGTCCACCACCAAGCTCGGCACCGCGAAGAAAAAGAACTCTTGGCCGGCGGTCGCAAGGTCAACCGTCGCCCGCACGTCCAGATCGAAGGAGACGCTCCGGTCGCCCCGGCCGCCGCCGCCCTCGATGGTCCTCACGACGCTCCCAAGCTCCGTGCCTCCGCGAAACAGCTTTAGCGTGTTGGGGGAGACCGGCCCGGCGAAGGTCGCGCCGGCCAGGGTGAAGGTGAGGGTGGCCTTGTTCCCCGCGTCCAGCGTGCCAACAGCCGGATCGGAGCCCGCCCCGACAATGTTGATGTTGACCGCCGCCTGGGCGTCTTCATCGATCACCACCGTCCGGCCGTCCGGCGCCCCGAAGAACTCATGGGCCACAAACAGCTGGTAGCTGACTGACTGCTCCAGCCGCACCGATTGGCCCCAAGCGCCCGCCGAAAGCAGCAAACCCGCCAACAGCGGCAGGGCCGAACGCATCTTCTGCTCAATCATCTCAAATTCTCCGTCTCTGGACCAAGGACGCCTTGGCTTATTGCGTTCCATCCATAACAAAAACCAATCATAGCTGGAACCCCTCAGTGCGGCATTATAGCGCGATCAACAAGCAGTGCAACACAAGATTCAGCGTGAGTCAAGGGTGGTGCCCTGCACGTTTTTGGCGACGCAAACGCTCTGCCGAGAGGCCGGCAGCCGGCTATTGCTATAAGCGTTGGGAGCATAACAAATCTGATTGTCGCAGCTCATGCGCAATTCACTCGGCAATGTGGCGTTGATGCAAGTCCAATTTGTTCTTGATTTCCTGGGTTAGCCGAGCACCCTCGGAGTGGTCCCGGATCACATAGGGGGTCACCATCACCATCAACTCGGTTCGGTCTTCCTGATAGGTGTCAGTACGGAACAGCCGTCCAAGCACTGGAACTCTGCCTAGGCCGGGGATGCCCTGTTGCCCAAGGCTGCTGTTTTCGGAAATCAGCCCGCCCATCAATAGAGAGCCGCCATCCTGCAGCGTTAGGCTGGTGCTCAGGCTGCGACTGAGGATCGTGGGCGAGCCGCTTATGCTGGTGGCGGCGGAGAGACGCGCTTCGCTCAGTTCCTGTTGAATGGTGACGTCCACCAAGCCGCTGGCCTGCACCACAGCGGTAATCGTCAGGGTGATGCCGGTTCTGCGGTAGTTGATCTGCTGCAGCACGTTGCTGGAGCCTTCGACCTGTACGCGCCCTTGGGATATCTCGGTGATGACGGGAATCTCATTGCCCACTTGGATAGTGGCCTCTTCGCCGCTTTTCACTAGGACTTTGGGCTGCGAGCGGATGGACACCTTGTCGTCTTCGTAGTACAGATTGAGCGCCGCTCGCACTTCGCCGGCGTTGTTCAGGTTCAGGGAAAGCCCCTTGTCGCTGAGGCCCAGCTCGCGGGTGCCGCCGCCCAAGTTGTACTTGTCGTTTATGCGGGCCCCCTTCAACAAGAAGTCGAAACCGCTGCCTTCCTCCTCAGTTAGCGTGATTTCGGCGATCAGCACCTCGATCAGCACTGAAGGCACGGGCTTGTCCAATTGCTTGACGACCTTGTGAATCTCGGCCCATTGCTCCCCGGAACCGCGGAAGATGAGCAGGTTGCGCTTTTCGTCCACCACTACGGGGCTGCCCTGCGACCCACCGCTGAGCGCTTCCGGTCGGGCGCCCGCTTCCCCGATTGAACTTGAACTGGGCGGGCCGCCGCCGACTAGCTGGCTCAAGGTGTCGACAATGTCGGAAACTTGGGTGTTCTTGACTTCGTAAGTGAACAGGCCCTCATCGATTTCGCCTTGGTGGGCGGTGTCGAGGCGCTCGATCCACTCGATGACGTGATCGAGCAATCCTTGGCCTTGGGCGAATATGACCAGCTTGCCGAGTTCGTCGAACGGCAGGAAGATGACGTTGCCGCTGCGCCGGCCGGCGTTGTAGCCCTCGCCCACAAGAACTTCCTCAACCACTTGGGCGAGCATGTCCGGCGTTAGGTATTGGGGCTCGACGATCAGGCCGTGCCGGCCGCGCAGGAAGGGCTGGTCTAGGACTTCGATCAATTCGAGGGCCTGGCCCACTCGCTCCGGAGTGCCTTTGAGCAGCACGGAGTTGCGCTCCACGTCGTCCATTGCGGAGAGGTCGTTCTGCGGAAAGGCGTCCCGCAGCATGCTGACCACCTGGTTGGGCCGGGCCGCCATCAACGGCACTAGCTGAAACACCGTGCGGTGGGTGGCCGGCACCTCCGGGAGGGTGCGCCCGCTGATGAGCAGTGGAATTTCGCCCGTGGTGATTTCCTGGGTGGCGATGAAGGTGAGAACCCCGTCGCGCTCGCGGATGGTGACGCCGTACTCCTGCAGGACTTGGCGGGCGGTGTCGAAGAATTGGCGCGGGGTTACTGCTTCGGTGAGGCGCAGGGTCACCAAGTCCGATTTTTGCTGCAGCCCGGGAGAGATGACGAAGGACATGCCGAGCTGGGTGCCGAAGACCTCGTTGATGAAGGCGACGATAGGCACGCCGTTGAAGGCGGCTTCAATAGGCTGCCCTTCGAGGTCCGCGCCTAATGCATCGGCGACGCCACTGGTTCTGGTCCTGGTGATGCGCACACCGGGAGTGGGTTCGTACTTTGAGCTTTGCTCAGGCGTTTGTGGCGTGGCAACCTCGGCGCCGCTCCCTTCGGGGGTGGTTGATGGCGGGCGAATCGGCTCCGGTAGGGGCTCCACCTCAAAGCTGGTGCAGGAAGCTAGGCCGATGCACAAGGCGACGGTGCCGAACCGCCCAAATGCCGGCCCCAAGCGTCTGCGGCAGCGGCCATTAAATAGGAAGCAAATGCTCAAGGGGGTTAGCTCTCAGGTCGCTGAGGTTGCGCAATAGTGCGCCGAACGACGGGCGGATGGCAAGTTTTTGGGATCGCCGCCATGCTCAACCCGCATCTGACGCCGAGGCCGCCACCTCTGGGAACAGGAGCAGGCTGTATTGTTGTTGGTTGGCGTCCATCAGAGTCAGGCGGTTGTCGCTCACCGCCGCCAAGCTGCGGCCGTCCGGTAGCTGATCGCCGATGTCCAGCCGCTGCACGGTGCCGTCCTCCAAGGTCAACAGGATGGAGGTGCGCTCCGGCACGGCCAACACGCCGACAAATCCCATTTTCCTCAGTTCGGGGTTCAGGCCCTCAAGCCCCGCCGCAATTGCCGCCTGACGCTGCGCCTCCTGCAGGGAAATGCCCCAACGCGCACTCTGCATGAAGTTCTCCAAATCCTCCTGCGGCGGCCCCGCGTTCGGCGGTGTCTCAGGCGTCTCCGAGTCAGTGGAAAGCGGCGGCGGCGCGGCAATGGGCATAACCAGAGCCAGCAGCGCAACCAACGCCCAAAGCCCAGCGGCTAGCAGCACCGGCCTTCTGACTCGGGGGCGGGACAGCCCCAACTTGGCCAAAAGACCCTCAAGAGGCGCAGGGATGCGTATGTGTGCGAACCGGCGCATCGCGCCAGTTTACGCCAACTGCTGAACGATGCGGGCCAATTCAGGACGCCAATCCGCTGCGGACAGTCCGAAGGCCCTTTGCAGGCGGGTGTCGTCGAGCACCGAGTTGAGCGGCCGGGACGCCGCAGCCGGGTAGCCTTGCGACGTTACGGCCCGCAGCCGGGGCGTCCGTTTAAGCCCCTGCAGTTTGGACGCGACGGCGAAGATTTCGGCCGCGAAGCCGTGCCAGGTTGTCTCCGGCTGGGAGGCGAAGTGATAAACGCCGTAGCTAGGCGCCTTCGCCCACCGCCCCAGAATGCGCCAGACGGCCAGGGCGATGCTGTGGGCGCTGGTGGGTGTTCCGCGTTGGTCGGAGACCAAGCTGAGCTCGTCCCGCGCCGCCAAACCGAGCATGGTCTTGACGAAATTGGCGCCGGTGGCGCTGAACACCCAGGAGACCCTTAGAATCAGGTGGGCGTTTAGTGTACTTGCAACTTCCCGCTCGCCTTGCAGCTTGCTTTTGCCATAGGTGTTTATGGGCGCCGGGGCATCCGTTTCCACATAGGGCGACGCTTTCGCGCCGTCAAAAACGTAGTCGGTGGACAGATGCAGCATGGGGCATTTGGCTGCGGCGCAGGCCGCGGCCAAGTGGCGGGGCGCCTCGGCGTTCAGGGCGAAGGCAAGCTCCGGTTCGTCTTCAGCTCGGTCCACCTTGGTGTAGGCGGCCGCGTTGATCAAGAAGTCCGGTCGCCACTTGGCAAACGCATGGTTGACGCTGGCCGGATTGCGGATGTCGAGCTCTTGGGAGGATGGCGCAGCGAGCCTTGCCCGGGGCGGCGCCGTCGCCAGCAAAGCGGCGCCAACCTGCCCGGTTCCGCCGGTGATGAGAATTTTGCGGAACATTTGCGCGCTACGCCTGCAAGTAGTCCTGCAGGCTGGGGTTGGCGGCGTCCCGGGGGGAGAGAATGGGTGCGCGCAACGGCCAGTCGATGGCGAGTTGGGGGTCGTTCCAAATCAGCCCCCGCTCGTCGTCGGGCCGATGAAAGTCCGTGCATTTGTAGATCAGGTCGGCCTCCTCCGACAGAACGCAAAATCCGTGTGCGTAACCCGGAGGGATGTAGAGTTGCTTGTGGTTGGCGGCGCTGAGCTCCACGCCCACCCAGCGTCGAAAGGACGGGGATTGCGGGTCCACGTCGGCCGCCACGTCCCAGACGCAGCCGGCCAACACGCTCACCAACTTGCCTTGGGGGTGCTCTTTTTGCAGGTGCAGGCCCCGCAGCACACCGCGTTTGGAATGGGAGTGGTTGTCCTGAACGAAGTCCACGTCGAGCCCCGGCAGCGTACCGTAGCGCCTTCTGTGGTAGCGCTCCAGAAAGAATCCGCGGTCGTCGCGGTGGACGTCTGGATGCAGGATCAAGACGCCGGGGAGCGCGGTTTCTTCGGCCTTCATCGACAATCCGCGCTCCACCAATGGCGGTTGTCCAGATACCAAGCCACGGTCTGACGAATGCCGACCGGAAAATGAGTCTGCGCCCGCCAACCTAGCTCCCGCTGAATGTGGCCGCTGTCGATGGCGTAGCGGCGATCGTGGCCGGGCCGGTCAGGCACGAACTCGGTCAGGCGGAGCATGTCCGCGGGGTTGGCGCCCGTCAGTTCCGCCACGGCCGCCAACACCGTTTTGGCCACCTCCAGATTGGTTTTTTCGCAGTTGCCGCCGATGTTGTAAGCCGCGCCGATGGCGCCCCGCTCCAGTACCGCCACCAAGGCGCCCACGTGATCTTCAACATGCAGCCAATCCCGCACCTGTTGCCCGTCGCCGTAAAGGGGCGCCGGTTGGCCGCGCAGGCTGCGCAGAATGATCACCGGGATGAGCTTTTCGGGAAACTGGTAGGGGCCGTAGTTGTTGGAGCAGTTGGTGACGATGGCCGGAACGCCGTAGGTGGTCGCCCAGGCCCGCACCAGATGGTCGGAGGCCGCCTTGGACGCAGAGTAGGGGGAGTTGGGGCGGTAGGGGCTGGCCTCGGTGAAGGCGCCCGCGGCGCCCAAGGCGCCATAGACCTCATCGGTGGAGACGTGAATGAAGCGGAAGTCCCCATTGCGGGTGGCGCTGTACTCCTTGGCCGCCTCCAGCAGCGCATAGGTGCCGAGAATGTTGGTGTGCATGAACACCGCCGGCCCATTGATGGAGTGGTCAACATGGGATTCCGCCGCCAAATGCAGCAAGGCATCCGGGGCGAAGTCGAAAATCAGCGAACGCACCCGGACCGCGTCGCAGATATCGACGGTCTCAAGACGGTGGTTGGCGCAGTCGGCAACCGCCGCCAAGTTTTCTGGACGGCCGGCGTAGGTAAGCTTGTCCAGATTCAGCACCTCGTCGCCGCGCACACCCACGAGATGGCGCACCAGAGCAGAGCCTATAAAGCCGGCGCCCCCGGTGACAACGACTTTCACAGCTCTCTCCAAGCGCCGTTGCTGACCGTTCCGGTCACAGCAAACGCCAGCCGTAGCGGGAAAAAAAACGCAACCCCGAAAGGGTGAAGAGCAAGCCGCGCTTCAGGCCGCGCCGGGCGGTGCGACCTCCGTAGTGGCGAATTCGCACCGTCGGCAATTCGCGGATTTCACCACGGGCGGCCAAGCGCCGGCAGAGGTCGAAGTCCTCAAAGTAAAGAAAGTAGCGCGGGTCGAAACCGCCGACCTCCTTGAGGACGGCAGTGCGGCAGGCCAAGAAGCAGCCGCTGAGCAAATCGACGGGCTGGCTGCAGGCTGCGGGAAGTTTGTCGCTGTAAACATAGGCCCCCAACCGCCGCCCGAAGAAGCCTGGGGACGCCGGCACCGACAACGCCCGCAGCAGCAGCGCCAGCACGGTTGGCGTGCGCTTGGCCAACCGGGCGTATTGGCCGTTGGCGTCGTAGCCTTGGGGCCCGACGGCGACGGTTTTCGGGTGTGCCTGCAGGAATTTTGCGGCCTGCAGGAGGGCGTCCGGCGCCATCACCACATCGGGGTTGGAGATGAAGTGGCAGTCCGCCTGAGTGCGTTGAATGGCGAGGTTTTGGGCGGCGCCGTAGCCGATGTTGCCGTGGCCGTGGATGAATTCCCAGCCCGCTTGACTGGCGCCGCCGCGGTGCGGCGCCAAGGCTGCGGCGACCCCCGCGGCGCCCTGCGCATCGTCGTTGCTGACGGCGTAAACCGCTACTTGCCCGGTGCCGTTTTCGACCAGCCGGTTGACGGCTTGCGCCAAGCTGTCCAAAAAACGCGCCAAGACCGCCGGCGGGGTCCGCCAAGTCACGAAGCCGAGGGACACCGAGGCGCTCACGGGGAACTTTCCAAGCCGAGCGTCAACACACCGACGCAGCGCGGCGCGGCCAACGGCGAATTGACTTGAACGCAGTCAAGGCGCAATGACGGGGCTGCATTCAAGGCGGATGTCATGTCCAAGCCAAATTGGTGGGCCCACCAGGACTCGAACCTGGGACCAATGGATTCACGAACTCCCAGCGTTTCCCCTGGGCGCGGACTATCTCACCGCCCTCGCCTGCGCGTTAGGGCGCGGGACGCTCTTGCCTGTCATCAAGGGCGCTTTGACCGAAGCGCCGGCCCACCTGCGCCGGCGGCAACCCGATCAGCCCTCAGGTAGTCTCTGCACCTTCCGGCGGTGTACCGCCGGCTTGGCTCAGGGTTGCCGCCGGCTTGACCCGCTGCGGGTTCCCTGAATTCATCCCGTTCCACCCGGCCCTCTCGAACCGGGGGCACCTGTTGATGAGTCCACTGCTCTAACCAACTGAGCTATAGGCCCATGGGGCGCAACTATAACACGATGCCTTGGCGGCTAGGCCGCTTAGGACTTGGCCGAAGAGACCGCGTCGTCCAAGAAGCTGCGCAGATGCTCGGAGCGGCTCGGGTGGCGCAGCTTGCGCAGCGCCTTGGCCTCAATTTGGCGAATGCGCTCCCGCGTCACGTCGAATTGCTTGCCGACCTCCTCCAAGGTGTGGTCGGTGTTCATGCCGATGCCGAAACGCATGCGCAACACCTTCGCCTCCCGCGCCGTTAGGCCGCCGAGGGCGTTGCCTATCAACTCCTTAAGCCCGTCCTCGGTGGCGATGTCCGCCGGCAGGCTGATGGTGGAGTCCTCCACGAAGTCGCCTATGTGGGAATCTTCGTCGTCGCCGACGGGGGTCTCCATGGAGATGGGCTCCTTGGCGATCTTGAGCACCCGCCGCACCTTGTCCTCGCCTATTTCCATGCGTACGCCGAGCTCATCGGGCTTTGGCTCCCGCCCCATCTCTTGGATCATCTGCCGGGAGACTCGGTTTAGCTTGTTGATGGTCTCAATCATATGCACCGGAATGCGGATGGTGCGCGCTTGGTCGGCGATGGAGCGGGTGATCGCTTGGCGTATCCACCAAGTGGCGTAGGTCGAAAACTTGTAGCCGCGCCGATACTCGAATTTGTCCACGGCTTTCATGAGGCCGATGTTGCCCTCCTGGATGAGGTCCAGGAATTGCAGGCCGCGGTTGGTGTATTTTTTGGCGATGGAGATGACCAAACGCAGATTGGCTTCGACCATGTCCTTCTTGGCCCGCCGCGCCTTGGCTTCGCCTAGGGATATGGCGCGGTTGATCTCCTTGATTTCCGTCACCGACAGAGTGGTTTCGGCGCAGACCGCCCGCAGCTTCTTCTGGAGGCGCATGATTTCATCCTTGCGCTCCGCCAAGGCCGCCGAATAGGGGGCGTTTGCGCGTATGAGCCTGTTCACCCATGCGACGTTGACCTCCTTGCCGATGAACACCTCACGAAACAGCTCCCGGGGCACACCGGCTTGGCCGATGCAGAGGGCCACAATGGCGCGTTCGTGGCGGCGCACCTGAGCCAGAGCGCTCCGCGCCCAGCCGACGATTTCATCGTAGTGCTTGGGCGTCAGCTTCAGTGATTGGAATTTCTTGCCGAGATTGACAATCTGCGCTCGGGATTCGCGGCTGGCCCGGCCGTGCGCGCTGATGGCCTTTTGCGTTTTGTTGAACTGACGCTTCAGGGCGGTGAAACGCCTTTTCGCCTCGACTGGATTGGGGCCCTTTTCGGTGGTGGTGGTGGAGGTGGATGTGGTGGAGGTCGATGCCTCGGCTTTGGAGGTCCGGGCGCTGGCGTCGTCCTTGCCGTCTGCGGCCTTCTGGGCCGGTTTCGCCTCTGCATCCTTGGCGGGGGCTGGGGCGGGCGCCGCCTTTGGCGCCGCTACTTGGGGCGGGCGCGGCACATGATCCGTAGGGTCCAAGTAGCCGACGAACAGGTTGAATAACTGGCCTTCCTTGCTGACCCTGGCGTAAACGTCAAGAATGTGTTCGACGACCTTGGGGTAGCCGGCCAAGGCGGCCAGCACATCGCGAATGCCTTCTTCAATGCGCTTGGCGATGGCGATTTCGCCCTCCCGGGTCAAGAGATCAACGTTGCCCATCTCCCGCATGTACATGCGCACCGGGTCAGTGGTGCGGCCGGCTTCGGTCTCCACCGCGGCCAACGCGGCGGCGGCCTCTTCAGCGGCCAGCTCGTCAACCGTGTTTTCCTCAGCGCTGAGCAGATCGTCGGCATCGGGGGCTTTTTCGTGGACTTCGATGCCCATGTCGTTGATCTTGGCGATGATCTCTTCGATCTGGTCCGAATCGGAGAGATCGTCGGGCAGGTGATCATTGACTTCGGCGAAGGTCAGATAGCCCTGTTCCTTGCCCTTGGCGATAAGCTCCTTAAGACGAGACGGTTGCTGCTGAATCTGATCGTTCATAACGCCTCAACGGTTGTGGGTGGGGCCGCTCGGGTGTTGGGCGGGATGCGCCCTACCGAGACCTTGGGAGAATTTCAAGCAAACAGCGTAGTGTATCCACTTATGTGGTGCCGCACAAAGGGTTTTCAAGCCTCGGCGCGGCGCCGAAGCGCCATGTACTCCGCCAGCTTTTCCTTTTCCTTGGCTGGGTCGTCGCGCATTTCCTGCACGAGCCGGGTCCGGCGGCGGCGCTCCGCCGTGGCCAGCAGCCGCTCGACGCATTCGCCGAACTCCGCCGCCATGCCGTCCGCGTCCAGAACGCAAGGGCGCTGATGCAGCATGATGAGATCGGCATGGCCGTCCTGACCCGACCAACGGCCCAACAGGTGCGCCGAATCGATGCCTTCATGCTCGGCGGCGTAGCGAATCACCTCTCCAAACAACTTCCGTTCCTGCAATTCGGCCAGCGCCGCGGCCGCTTCGGGCGCCAGTTGCGCCGCCAGACGCGGCGCCTTCAGCAACAGTGACAGCAGTCTTTCGAGCAGATTTTGGCGCAAGCCGCCGCGCCGGGTCGCTCGCGGCGAAGCGGGACGAGGCGCGGCCGGGCGGGCCGCGGAATCGCCTAGGCCCTTGTCGATGCCCGTAAGCGCCTGCAATTGGTCGCGCATCATGCGTTGCAAGGCGCTGTTCGTTGGAGTGCGCTCTATGTAAGGCGCAGCAAGGTCAACGAGGCGGGCGCGGTCGTCAATGGCGGAAAGGTCCAATCCCCGCCGCAATCCCGTGAACAGATGTTCAACCGCTGGGGTTGCCTTGGCCATGCGGCGGCGAAATTCGTCGGCGCCTTGCCGCCGCACCAGCGTGTCCGGGTCCTCCCCATCGGGCAGGAGCATGAATTTCAGGCGGCGCCCGGCGCTTAGGCAGCCAAGTGCGCTCTCCAGCGCTTTCCAAGAGGCCCGCAGCCCGGCTGGGTCGCCGTCGAAACAGCAGATCACTTCGTCCGTGTATCCGTAGAGCCGGCGGTAGTGCTCCTCGCCGGTGGCGGTGCCCAAGGTGGCCACCGCGTTGGGGATGCCGGTTTGCGCCAAGGCGATGACGTCGAGATAGCCTTCAACGACGATCAACGCTTCGAGCCGGCGGGCCGACCGACGGGCCTCAAACAGGCCGTAGAGCTCCCGGCTCTTGTGAAAAAGCGGCGTTTCCGGTGAGTTCAGGTACTTGGGGCCTTGGCTGTCGCCGAACAAGCGGCCGCCGAAGGCGATGGTGCGGCCCTTGGCGTCGCGCACCGGGAACATGATGCGGCGCCGAAAGCGGTCGTATTCGCGGCCTTGGTCGTTGCTGGAGATCAAACCGGCTTCGAGCAGGGTCTTTGAACTGATGGGCGCGGCGCCGGCGGTCATCGCCTGCAGCAAGCTGTCCCGGGCGTTCGGGGCGTAGCCGAGGCCGAACTCGCTGGCGGCTGCGCCGGTCAGGCCGCGGCTCTTGAGGTAGGCGATGGCTTCCGGCGTTTTCTTGAGCTGCTCTTTGTAGTAGCGCTCGGCGGCGAGCATGGCGTCTTGGAGCGGGCGCAGATTCGGCTGCGGCGACTGCGACCGTTGCCGAGGCACCTCCATGCCGGCGGCTGCGGCCAAGGACTCCACCGCTTCGGTGAACGATCCTCCGTCAAACTGCTGCACGAACTTGATGGCGTCGCCGCCGGCGCCGCAGCCGAAGCAGTAGTACATGTTTTTGGCCGGACTGACGGTGAAAGAGGGGGTTTTTTCGTCGTGGAAGGGGCAAAGCCCTTGAAAGTCCTTGCCGGCTTTCTTTAGGGATACTCGACCGTTGACAACCTCCACGATGTTGGTTCGGTTGAGCAGTTCGTCTATGAACGCCTTGGGGATCGAGCCGGGCATGGGGCTTAGGTTACCACCGATGCTCAAGGCGTCCGGCCGTACTCGTCCTCAAAGCGCACGATGTCGTCTTCGCCGAGATAGGCGCCGATCTGAATTTCAATGATCTCCAGCGGCGACTCACCCGGGTTGCGCAGCCGATGCACGGCGCCTTGGGGAATCTCAATGCTGCTGTTCTCCGTTAAGGTGAAGGTTTCGCCGTCCCGCACGACCTCTGCGACGCCGCCCACGACCACCCAGTGTTCGGCGCGATGCTGATGCTTTTGCAGGGAGGTGCTGGCGCCGGGTTTGAGCCTTAGCTGCTTAACGTTGAACCGCGCTCCGCTGGCCAAGCTCTCCCAGCTCCCCCAAGGCCGAAATTCCTGCCGATGCAGCAGATATTCAGACCGCCGCAAGCGTTTGAGCTGCTCCGCGAGAGCGCCAACCTGCTGGGTCCGCTCCCGGTGGGCCACCAGAACCGCATCATTGGTTTCGACGATGATCAGGTCGCGGACGCCGATGGCCCCAATCAGACGCCCTTGGGCGTGAATCAGGCTGTTGGTCGCGTCCAAGGCCATCACGTCGCCTCTTATGAGGTTGCCGTCGGCGTCTGCGGGGACCGCATCCTGGATGGCGCGCCAAGAGCCGATGTCGCGCCAGCCGAAGCTCACTGGCACCACTAGGGCATTGTCGGCCCGCTCCATCACCACCTTGTCGAAGGAGTCGGCTGGGCTGTCGAGAAACGCCTTGCTCGGACGGAAGAAGTCCAAGTCGGATTGGCCGGCCTGCACGGACGCCGCCACGGCCTCGGCCATGGCGGGACTTCTCTTCTCGATTTGCGCAAGGCAGGCGCGTGCGCCCAGCAAAAACATGCCGCTGTTCCAGAGGTGGCGGCCGGAGGCGACGCAAGCCGCCGCTGTCCGCCGGTCCGGCTTCTCCACAAAGGATCGCAAAGGTTGCGCACCGGCGCCGGGAGCGGAGAGTTCAATGTAGCCGTAGCCGGTTTCCGCGTGGGTTGGCGTGACGCCGAAGGTCACCAGCTGGTCGTCGCCGGCGGCGTCTGCGGCGGTTTTGACGGCCTGCTCGAAAGCGTCCTCATCCTGAATGACGTGGTCAGCAGGCAACACCAGAAGGCGTGCGCCGGGCGACTGGGCTGCCGCTAGGTGTGCCGCCAAGGCGATGGCTGGGGCCGTGTTGCGGCCCTCGGGCTCCAAGGCGATGCACCGCCAGGGCAGTTGC
This sequence comes from uncultured Pseudomonadales bacterium, assembly GCA_958296195.1. Classification (GTDB taxonomy): domain Bacteria; phylum Pseudomonadota; class Gammaproteobacteria; order Pseudomonadales; family Azotimanducaceae; genus Azophilus. Next base: position 295,545 of record OY282455.1, read on the forward strand.
AGAGCGCGGCATTGCTCCGCCGCGGCGAAGCGGTGCGCCTCGTTGCAGACGATTATCGGTGGCTCGGCGGCTGCCCGACTGGCCCGCAGCAGCGTTGCCTGCAGCAGCGAAAGATCTCCAAGCAGGGGCTGAAACTGTTTGGGAAACAGGGCGCGGGAGAGCGGCCAGAGGCGGCTGCCGACGCCTCCGGCCAAAATGACCGGAACCAATGGAGCGCTGCGCGTGGCGTGGGAGTCCGCCGAATCCGCCGCCTGCATTTTCCCCCCTTTCAGTGACGCCCGCTCCGCCGACTAGGCGACGCCCGGCGTTACCGGGTTGGGCCGCCGAGCTTGGCCCTGACCAAGGCGCTGACGGCGGCCATGTCGGCGCGGCCGGCGACTTCCTTCTTGAGTTGGCCCATGACCCTGCCCATGTCCTTGACGCCGGCGGCGCCGACCGCGGCGATGGCGGCAGCAACGCATGCGGTGAGTTCAGCCTCGCTTAAGGGCTGCGGCATAAAGGCCTGAATGACCTCGTTCTCGAACGCTTCCCTAGCCGCCAAGTCGTCCCGGCCGGCGGCTTGGAACTGGCTTAGGCTGTCGTTGCGCTGCTTGCGCATGCGGGACAGCACGGCAATCACATCCTCGTCCTGCAGCTCCCGGCGTTCATCGACTTCAACGCGCTTGATCTCCGCATTGATGAGCCGTAGGGCGCTGACGCGCTCCTTGTCCCGGGCCTTCATGGCGGTCCGGGTGGCGGCTTGAATTTGGTCGCGCAACTTGGTCATGGCCGACCTCGGGGCGGGGCTTGGCTAGGGCTAGTGAATTCTCTCAAACCGGCGCGCTTCACGCTGCAGCTTCTTGTTGTGGCGCTTCACGGCGGCGGCGGCCTTGCGCTTGCGCACTGAGGTGGGCTTTTCATAAAACTCGCGGCGACGCACCTCGGAGAGGATGCCGGCCTTCTCACACGAGCGCTTGAAGCGCCGCAAGGCGACATCGAAGGGTTCGTTCTCCCGTACCCGGACATGTGGCATGTTCGATCTAACCTAGTTGGAAAAAGGGACAGCGATTGTAAAGTAAAGGAGCCATGACGCAAAATCCCCGTCTTGTCCAATGAGAAGTGAGCCTGAAGCGGGAAAGCGATTCCAACGAGAAATGAGCCTGAAGGGGGCCGATCCGGGATCATCGGAGGATGATCGTGACAATGGCCACCGAGCGGCTGGAGAGCTTGGAGCAGGTTCGCGCCTTCGTGGAGGGCAGCGGGGGTTTGGACTTCGTCGGGTCGGACCGGAGCTCGCGGAACGACTTCGTGCGGCGCATGCTCGTGAAGTTCGAGTACGGGACTCTGGGCAAGGCCGACAAGGGGTTGGTGAGGCGGTTCCTGCGCAAGGCCACCGGGCTGTCGCGGGCGCAGTTGACGCGGCTGGTTCGCCAGCACGCGAGGACGGGGCGGGTCGAGGACCGGCGCGGCGGCGCACCGGCGAGGCCGTTCGTCCGGCGCTACACGGCGGTGGACGCGGCGCTGCTGGCGGAGGTGGACGGGACGCTGGGGCAGGTCTGCGGGCAGGCGACGCGGGCGGTGATGCGGCGGGAGTTCGAGGTGTTCGGCGACGCCCGCTTCGAGCGTTTGGCCGGCATCTCGACCAGTCATCTTTACAACCTGCGCAAGTCGAACGCCTACCAGCGCCAGCGCGTCGTCCGCACACGCACGAAGCCGTCCGCGGCGCCCATCGGCGAGCGCCGCAAGCCGCGTCCCGAGGGAAGGCCCGGCTTCGTGCGGGTGGACTCCGTTCACCAGGGCGACCTCGACGGACGCAAGGGCGTCTACGAGATCAACCTGGTCGACGAGGTCACGCAGTACGAGTTCGTGGGCGCGGTCGAGGCCATCTCGGAACGCTTCATGATCCCCGTGCTGGCGGGCCTCCTGGACCTTTTCCCCTTTGTGATCAAGGGGTTCCACGCCGACAACGGCTCCGAGTACGTCAACCGCAGGGTCGCCGCCCTGCTGGAGAAGCTGCGCGCCGAGTTCACCCGCTCGCGTCCGCGCCGCTCCAACGACAACGCCTTGGTCGAGAGCAAGAACGCCAGCGTCGTGCGCCGCCATCTCGGCCACGCCCACATTCCCGCCCGCTTCGCGCCGCTGGTTCACCAGTTCGCCAGCGCCGTGCTCTCCCCCCACCTCAACTTCCACCGCCCCTGCCTGTTCGCCACGCCGGTCGCCGACGGGAACGGCAGGGTCCGCAAGGCCTACCGCGACGACGACGTCGCCACGCCCCACGAACGGCTCAAGTCCATCGAGGGCGCCGAGCGCCTCCTCAAGCCCGGCCTCTCCTTCGCAGCGCTCGACGCCGAGGCAAGCGCCATGAGCGACCTCGAATCCGCCCGCCTCGTCAACCGCGAGCGCGACAAGCTGTTCCGAGCCGTCGGCGCCGCATGGCCGAGCGCGGCGTGACGACGCTCCGCCCGACCCGCCTCGAAACGACCGACCCCGCGTTTCCCACGGCCTTCCCACCGCCGCTTTCATGCTTGGGGGATCGCGCCCGTGGAAAGACCATGGAAAACGCTATGCGGCCCAATCAACCCGGCGAACCGCCAGACCGCCTCCAAGCCCTTCCTCGGCTGTCGCACGGCCCTCCGAAGACTTGCCATCCGAAAGCGCCTTCGGCATCATCGCCCACCATCTCAACCAATTCCCGACTCGGCCCAAGGCACCGAACATCGCCCTTCGTTCAGGCTCATTTCGGTATTGGAATTGACTATCCCGGCGTTGCCGCAAGGCCGGACTTGGCGTGCGCCCCCATTTGGCTTCTTCCTCATGCTTGTGCTTGGCATCGAAACCTCCTGCGATGAAACCGGCGTAGCCCTCTACGAGACGGAGCGGGGCTTGCTCGCCAATCTGCTGCACAGCCAGGTGCAGCAACATGCGCCCTTTGGCGGCGTAGTGCCGGAACTGGCCTCTCGGGACCATGTGCGCAAAATTACGCCTTTGGTGCGCACCGCCTTGGCGCAGGGCGGCGCCGCTCTCGGTGACCTCAACGGCGTCGCCTACACCGCCGGCCCCGGCCTGCAGGGGGCCTTGCTGGTTGGGGCTGCGTTCGGACGCACCCTCGCATGGAGTTTGGACATTCCCGCCGTGGCCGTGCATCACATGGAGGCGCATCTGCTGGCACCGCTGCTGGAGGGCGCAATGCCCCCCTTGCCCTTTATTGCCTTGCTCGTTTCCGGCGGCCACACCCAATTGGTCAAGGTGGCCGGCGTCGGGTGCTACGAAATGCTCGGCGAATCTCTGGATGACGCGGTTGGCGAGGCGTTTGACAAGGCGGCCAAGATGCTTGGGCTTGGCTATCCGGGCGGTCCGCAAATTGCGGCCTGCGCCGCGCACGGCGACCCCAACCGATTTCGCTTTCCCCGACCCATGACGGACCGGCCGGGTTTGGACTTCAGCTTCAGCGGCCTCAAAACCTTCACCCTAAACACCATCCGCGACCATGCTCCCCTTGGCGAGCAGGACCGGGCCGACATCGCCCGGGCTTTTGAGGAAGCCGCGGTGGACACCTTGCTCATCAAGTGCCGCCGGGCGCTTGCGGCGCAAGACCTGGACCACCTCGTCATCGCCGGCGGCGTCAGCGCCAATGTGCGGTTGCGGCAGCGGCTTGCAGCGCGGCTTGGGGGCCAAGTCCACTATGCTTCGCCGGCCCTGTGCGTGGACAACGGCGCCATGGTGGCCTACGCCGGCCATCAACGCCTTGCCGCTGGGCAAAGCGAACCCTTAAGCATCGTCGTCAAGGCGCGCTGGCCGCTGCCCGAGCTCGGTTCGGCGGCCCCCGCCAATGGGGATGCCTAACGCATTCGCCGACTCTGCGGCCTAGCGCTTCCCAGCCACGGAGGGCGGTAGGGTTTGGGCTTACCGAGGAGACCCGCTGAGACTGCGGCGCTGCAGCTGAGCGATGAGCTCGATCCGCTCCTGCTGCAGTCGGCGACCGAGCTTGGCGCCGGAGAGCGGCGGCAAACTTCGACGCATCGCTGCGAGTACCTGCTCGATGTGCGTCAGCGCCGCCTCCAGCTCCCGCATGGGCGCTGCGGACTTGGCTTGGACGACGGCGAAGACTCCCGTGCGCCGCTGCTGGTCTCGATAGCCGTTGATGGCGCTCAGGGCTCGGTGCAGTTCGCCCGCCTCCAAGTCCCGCCAAGCACTTAAGGCGCGTCCGTGGCCGGCGATGTCGAGCGCTAGCCTTAGGTGGGCTTTCGGCGTCAAGAGCCGCTTGCTCAGGGATTGCACGGCGCTGGGGGAGAGAGACCAGCCAAGGCCGCCGTAGCGGGGCAAGGCGCCATCCAGCGAGGGGTCTATGGCCGCCGTTTCGAGTTCGGGAAACCAAGGGGAGAGGCAGCCGCAGTCTTTCAGGACCTCTAGGAATCGCTGCGGCGCCGGCGCCGCCAAGGCTTTGCTGAATTCCCGCCAGACCCGCTCCGCCGCAAGCTCGCTAAGCGACGCCGCCATGCCGGCCATGAACGCCTGGGTTTCCGGATGCACGTCAAACCCCTCCAAAGCGGCGGCGAAGCGGGCGACGCGAAACACGCGCAATGGGTCTTCGGCGAAGGCGTCGGCGACATGGCGCAGGCGCCGTCGGCGCAAGTCCTCCCGACCGCCGAAGGGATCGATCAAACGCCCCCGCCCATCCTTGGCCATGGCGTTGATGGTGAGATCCCGGCGGGCTAGATCCACCGTCAAGCTGATGTCCGGTCCGGCTTCGGTGGTGAATCCGCCGTGCCCCGGTGCGGTTTTGCGCTCCGTTCGGGCCAGAGCGTGCTCCTCGTGGGTTTCGGGATGGAGAAACACCGGGAAATCGCGGCCCACCTGTTTGTAGCCCAGCTTCGTCAGGGCCTCGGCGCTGCCGCCCACCACCACCCAGTCACGCTCCTTGACCTCCCTGCCAAGCAGTTCATCGCGCACGGCGCCGCCGACCAGATAGACTTCCATCGACCATCACCTCATAGCGCCGGCACGCTGATTCTCTCGCCGCTCTCAAGGCACAGGGCGGTCAGCCGCCGCCCCCAAACGCAGCCGGTGTCGAGCGCGATCACGCTGTCCACGCCGGTGTGCCCGTCCAAGGCCGCCCAATGACCGAACAACAAGCGTTCGCCATCCAGCGCGGCGGCGGCTTGCTCGAACCAAGGCCGCCACCCGGCCGGCGCCTCGGCCAGCCGCCCCTTGTGGCTGAAATTCAAGCGGCCTTGGTCATCCACCAAGCGCATGCGGGTGAAGCAATTGGTGAGAATGCGCCACCTAGCCATGCCGGTGAGGTCGTCCGTCAAGCGGTCCGGTTCATTGCCGTAGAGACGGCGGAAGTAGTGCCTGAAGTCCGAACCCTGCAGGACCGGCATGAGTTCCTCCGCAGCGGCGGCCGCGGCGGCAAGGCTCCGGCCGGGTGGGATGCCGGCATGAACCATGGCGGTGCCGAGGGCGCGGTCCCAATGCAGGAACGGTTGCCGGCGCAGCCAGTGGGCGATCTTCTCAGCCTGGGGCGCGGCCAGCAGGTCGTCAAAGGTGTCACCGGAATTGGGCGCATGGCCGCCGAACCAGATGGCGAGGAAGTGCAGATCGTGGTTGCCCAAAACCACGCTGGTTCGGCCTTCAAGGGCCATCACCCGCTCCATCACGGCTAGGGAGTTCGGCCCGCGGTTGATGAGGTCTCCGAGCAGCCAAAGCGTATCCCGCCGCTCGTCAAAATCGACTTCGGCCAGCAGGGCCTCGAACTCTGCGGCGCAGCCTTGGATGTCACCGATGGCGTAGGTGGCCACGGTTCCCTCCATGCACCGCGTCGGCGATTTTGACAAAGTCCGACACGGTCAGTTGCTCCGGCCTGGCGGCGGCGTCAACGTCGACGGCGTTCCAGTCGATGTCCAGATCTTTGAGGGCGTTGGCCAAGCGCTTGCGGCGAGCCGAGAACGCCAAGCGCAGCACCGCGTCGAGCTGGGGTGGCGCGCGGCGCCGTTGTAGCTGTGGGCTCAAGCGCACCAGGGTCGAGAAGACCTTGGGCGGTGGCGCAAAGCTCTCCGGCGCCACATCGAACAGCGCCTCCACGGCGCAGCGGGACTGAGCGGCAACCGACAGCCGCCCCCAGGCCTTGCTGCCGGGCCTCGCCGCCAAGCGGGCGGCCATTTCCCTTTGCAGCATGAAGTGCGTGTCCTGAAAGAAGGGGACATCCCCAGTGTCGCTCGTCAAGTCCAGCAGCTGGAACAGGAGCGGCGAACTGATGTTGTAGGGCAGGTTGCCAACGATGCGCCAAGGGCGAGCGTTTTGCAGCTTCCCGAAATCGTAGGCGAGCACGTCGGCGTTGATGATCTCCATGCCAGGGAATTCGGCGCGCAGCGCCGCCGCCAAGTCCCGATCGATCTCGATGGCTGCACAGCGCTTGACGGCGCCGTAAATCTCCCGGGTCAAGGCGCCGCGGCCGGGGCCTATTTCCAGCACTTGGTCGTCCGGCCGCAACGCTAGGCAATCCAGCAGTCGCGCCAAGACCCCGCGGTCCGTCAGGAAGTGCTGGCCGAAGCGCTTGCGCGGCGGCTTAGTGGCGGCCTTGGGCATGGCCTTGGCGGACCCTGATCTCACCGGCTCAGGCGCTCCGCCAACCGCAGCGCCGCCAACAGGCTGCCGCAGTCGCCGCCGCCGCGCCCAGCCAAGTCCAGCGCCGTGCCGTGGTCAACCGATGTGCGGACGAAGGGCAGGCCCAAGGTTAGGTTGACGGCGCTGCCGAAGCCTTTGGCCTTGAGGGCCGGCAATCCTTGGTCGTGGTACATGCTCAGCACGGCGTCGATGCCGGCGAGTGACCGCGACGTGAAGGCGGTGTCGGCGGAAACCGGGCCGATCACCCGCTCGCCGGCGGCTCGAAAGCGGGCGCAAACGGGTTCGATGATGTCGATTTCCTCCCGGCCTAGGTGGCCGGATTCGCCGGCGTGGGGGTTGAGGCCCGTCACCAGCACTTGCGGCGCATGGATCCCGAAGCGCTCCCGCAAGCCTTGCAGCATGAGCGCCAGTTTGGACTCGACAAGGGTGCCGGTGAGGGCGGAGGGGACCGCGGCGAGCGGCAGGTGCGTGGTCGCCAAGCCCACGCGCAGGTCCTCGCACAGGAGCATCATCAACACCTCGCCGGCGCCGCAGCGTTGGCCTATGAACTCGGTGTGCCCAAAGAAGGGGATGCCGGCCTCGTTGATGACGGACTTTTGCACCGGGCCGGTGACCATCGCCCGAAAGCGGCCCTCCAGGCAGCCGTCCACAGCTTGCTCCAAGGCGGCGACCACGCCGTTGGCGTTGGCTGGGTTCGGCTTGCCGGGCGCCACCGGCGCATCCAAGGGGACGGGTTCGACATGGAGGTGTTTAGGGCGGCGAGTGGGGGTGCGGCTTAGCTCTAGCGGCAAGTTCAGGCGGCGAGCCCGGGCCAGCAGCATGGCGGGGTCCGCCAGCGCCGCCCAATCCGCAGAGCGCTCCGCTTGGGCCAGGGCGATGACTAGGTCGGGGCCGACGCCGGCCGGCTCCCCCGGCGTAACAGCCAGCACGGTCTAAGTCCTCCGCTCCCGGCTACAGCCTGACTTCCACGAAGGCTTCGTCGCGAATTTCCTTCAGCCAGGCCTGCAGTTCCTCGTCAAAGCGCCGCTGGTGGAGAATCTGCAAGGCCATGTTGCGACGCGCCTCCTCGCCCATGTCCTGGGTGCGGCGGTCCTGCACTTCGAGAACATGCCAGCCGTAGTTGGACTGGAAAGGCGGCGAAAGCTCCCCGGTGGGGGTGGCGTTCATGGCTTCAACGAAGGGCGGCACGAACTGGTCGCCGGAAGTCCAACCGAGGTCGCCGCAGTTGAGGGCGCTGCCGGGGTCTTCGGAGTGCTCCGCCGCCAAGGCGCAAAAGTCGGCGCCGGCGGACAGTTGTGCATGGACATCCCGTATCAAAGCCTCCGTCTCTTGCGGGGAGCGGATGGTGGAGGGCTGCACCAACACATGCCGCACCAGGGCTTGGTCCTCCTTTTGCACCCCAGCGCCCCGTTGGTCGAGCAGTTGCACGATGTGAAAGCCGCTGGGGCTCTTGATCGGATCCGCCGTCTCGCCCACCTCCAAAGCGATGATTTGGTCGGCAAACAGGCTGGGCAGTTCTCCGGCGCGCCGCCAACCAAGGTCGCCGCCCTCCAAGGCCCGGGCGCCGGCGGACTTGGCGATGGCGGTCTCCTTGAAGTCCGCCCCTGCCCGCAGGTTCTGAACGATCCGCCCGGCCTCCTCCTCGGCGGCGGCGATCGCGGCGGAGTTGCCCAGGTCCTCCACGGCGAGCAGGATGTGTCCCACCTTGAACTCATCGGACAGCAACTGCTGATAGTAGGGGGAGTCGAGCAGGTCCTCGACATCCTGCTCGCTGATGGTGATGCGCCTGTTCACCATATTGCGCTGCAGGCGCTGAATCAGCATTTCCCGGCGGATGTCCTCGCGAAACGAGCGGTAGCTCATGCCGTCTTCGGCCAATGCCTGCTGGAATTGCTCCAAGGTCATGTCGTTCTGCGTGGCGAAGCCGGCGACGGCGCGGGTGAGGGACTCGTCGTCGATCTCGACGCCGCGCCGCCGCGCCTGCTGAATTTGGATGTTCTCCAGCACCAACCGCTCCATCAACTGGCTGACCAGGATGTCGTCGGAAGGAATCTGCACCCCTTCGCGTTCGATCTGTTCGCGCACGACCTTCAGCCGGCTGAGCAACTCCGAAGCCAGCACCACGTCGTCATCCACGATGGCGACGATGGCGTCCATCTCTCGATACTCGGCGTTGCCCAAGGTTGCGGCCAAGGCGAACAACCAAGCCGCTAGCCCCCTGGTCCGGAGACTGCACGGCCTTTGGCTCTTTGCCGGCCCAAAACGTCGTCGCGGCAGTTGCCGCCGCTTTTCAGCACCTAAGCGCCAACGCGTGAAAACGCTCCTGCGCTCCTTGCAACCTTGCTTCATGAACATCTCGCCCCCGTCGGTCAATTCGCTGCACTGTAGCCGTAAACGCTGCGCTCCAGCATGGTGTCAACGCCGCCGCCCAAGCCGGCCAGCCCCTTGAACAGGATTTGCAGAAACACGCCGGAGTCCTCATCGACCTCGGCGAGGCTTCTGGCCGCCGGCTGGTCCAAGTAGTGGCGAGCCACCAAGCGAATCCGCAAGCAGCAGTCGTTGTACTCGATTCCGGCCATGCCCTCAATGGTTCGGCCACTGGCAAGGTCATGGTTCCAACGCCCTATGACGGCGTATTTGCGGGCGACGGGCCAGTAGAAGGAAATGTCGGTTTGGTTGATCTCGTCCCGCAGCCGGTTGCGGTAGGCCAGATTGAAGAGACGCCGGCCGCCGGCTCGGTAGGAGAGGGCGGCGGCGCCCTCATCGACTTGGTTGTCGCTAGGATCCCAAATCAGGGTGGCGGAGAGCCTCCAGCGGTTGCTGAACTGCGCGGCCAGTTCGCCGGCCAAGGCGGAGACGTTTTGCTCGGCGTCGTCGTCGGGGCGCCCGCGGAGCGCCACCCGCCGGTTCTTGAAGTGCAGAATTTGGCCCACACTGGCGCGCAGGTGCTCTCGGCCATTGGCCCGGTTGAGGAATCTGCTGGTCAGGCCGATGGCCAGTTGATTGGCGTCGCCGATGCGGTCCAAGCCGCTGAAGCGGTTGCTGCGGAACAGTTGTTGGTAGCCGAAGGTTAGATCCGTAGCGTCAAACAGGGGCAGTTGGTCTTGATCTTCGTAGCCTTGGTAGAAGTAGCGCAGGCGCGGCTCCAAGGTTTGAATAAGGCCGGTTCCGAATAGGTTAAGGTCTCGCTCGAAGACCAAGCCGCCGCCCACCGCGGCGGTGGGGATGCCGCGTTTGCGGGAGTCGTCCGCCAAGGGCTCGGCGTCTGAATTCAATTGATAGGCGGTGTGTTGGTAACCGACGCTGGCGGAGAAAAAGCCGAACGGCCAGCTAAGGGGGGCGGCCAGCCGAGCGGCCAGGTGGGTGCGGTCTCCAGTCAGGGCTTGGATGCCGCGCAGCCCTGTCGCGTTGCGGTCGAAGGACGCCGTTCGTGCGTCCAAGGACAGTTGCAGCGGTCCCGGGCCGGCCGTGCGGTAGACGATGTCCAAGGCTGGCGCTTGGGAGTACTCAGGCTGCCGGATTTCGTCCAAGCGCTGGAAGCTGCGCGCCCAAAGGCGCATCGACAGCCCGCCTTGGGCGTAGCTGAGCTCCCCGAAGCGCAGGAGGTTGATGCGCCGCACGCCAATGCCGTCGCCGCCGAGCACTCGGAAGTAGTCTCGGTCGCTGACCTCCGTGTAGTCGATGCGGCTGCGCAGGCGGCTCAGCCGCCCCTGATGCTGCAGGCCGAGCAGCCAGCGATCGGCGGGGTCGAATTCATCCTCGGCGGCGCCAAGAGCGCGACGTTGCAGCCAGTCGTCTCGGTCCAGTTCGCCGTTGTGGAGCTTGTCGTTGGGTAGATAGCCGGCGGTGAACTGGGTGCGGTCCCAGCGGGACAGATGGCGAAACTCTCCCTCGGCGGCAACGCCGCGCTTGCCAAGCCAGCGCGGAGTTAGGGTGGCGTCGTAGTTGGGTGCCAGATTGAAGTAGTAGGGCAAGCTCAACTCAACACCCTTTTCGCCGGAATACCCCAGAAACGGAAAGAGAAACCCAGATTTCCGTTCGTCGGAAACGGGAAATTGGATGTAGGGGGAATAGAACACTGGAACGCCCCTGACCTTCAGGACGGCGTGGCGGGCGCTGCCGAACACCTCCCCTTCGGGCAGGCGCAGCTTGCCGGCTTGGACGGTCCAGTTGCGGTTGCCGGGAGTGCAGCGGGTGAAAGCGCTGCCGGCCAAGAGGATGTCGCCCTCCGCGTTTCGCGCAACGGTCTTGGCGCGGCCTCGCAGCTCGGCGTCCACTAGGAGGAACTGCGCTTGCTGCATTTGTGCGGTGCCGCTGTCCAAGTTGACTTCGGCCGTAACCCCCTGCATCGCCAAGCCGCTGTCCAGAATGCGCGCCCCTTCGTCAAAGGTGGCTACTTGCGTACTTTGGTTGATCTTGGCGTGCCTCGTGTACAGGGTGCGTTCCCCTTGCTCGATGACCACGTCGCCTTGCAGTTCAACCCAGTCATCCTCGGCATAGCTGGCCGAGTCCGCTGCGGCGGTAATCGGCAGGCTGTCCATAGGGATGGAGAGCTGGCGTGGCGCAACCGGCAGCCGATAGGCGCCGGCGCACCAAGGCGGTTGGCTGCGGCGCTGCGTCGCCGTGAATTGGGCGCGGTCCACCCAAAAATCCGCCGCCAACCCTTCACCCGGCCCCTCCGCGACAGCCGCGGAAGCAATGTCCGCGCCAGCCCACAGGAGGACGGCAACGGCGAATTTGGGCCGTTTCCACATTGAGCCAATGATACCATTCGATCATGCCGGCAAGCCGTTTCCTCCCGCCAATGCAACTGCCGCAAGATGCGCACTGAGCTGCGCCGATGGCTGGAGGCCGCCTTGGGAAAGCCCTTGCGCCGCCACGAACCCATGCCAGTGGAAGCCAGCCACAGGCGCTTTTATCGTATCTATGGGGTAGAGCCCTCAGCCGGGGAGCGCGAGGGGGCACCCCTCGCAGGAAAGAGTGCTTCAGCCGGGGAGCGCGAGGGGACACCCCTCGCAGGAGAGAGTGCGTCAGCTAGGGAGCGCGAAGGGGCACCCCTCGCAGGGAAGGGTGCTTCAGCCGGGGAGCGCACGGCGGCATCCCCTCCGGCAACCGATAGCCCCTCGGCCAACGTGAGCGTGGATGCATCCTTCGTGGTCATGGAGTCCCCGCCAAGCCTGGAGCGCAATGCGGACTTTGTTGCTAGGCAGCGGCTGTTCGCCGCCGCCGGCCTGCCGGTGCCGAAAATCATCGCCATGGACCTCGACGCCGGGTTCTTCCTCCTTTCCGACTTGGGAGAGCGAAGCCTGGAGGACGCCTACGGCGGACCGGATCGGGATCTCGCCCTGGAGCTTGCCGTCGCTCACCTCGTGCGCCTTCAAGCCGTTGCGCCGGCGGATGTGCCGGCTTACGAGGCAAGCCGTTTCCGAGACGAACTGCACCTATTTGTCGAGTGGTTTCTTGGCGGCCTCCTGCAGCAGGCGCCGGCGGTGGCGCTGGCGCCGGTTTTCGAGGCGTTGGTTGCCAACGCGCTCGCCCAGCCGCAATGCCTGATCCACCGGGACTATCACTGCCGCAACCTGCTTCTGGACCGCCAAGGCCGTTTCGGCATCGTCGATTTTCAGGACGCCTTGGCTGGCCCGATAACCTACGACCTCGCCTGCCTGCTGTGGGATTGCTATTACCGCTTCGATGCGGCCGAGCGGCGCCGCTGGCTGAGGCGCTATCAAGAGCAAGCCTGCTTCCCAAACGGCGGTGAGGGCGCGTCGGGTGAGTCAAGCCCGGCGTTGCTTTCTCCGGCAGTGATAGGCTCTGACCAGCCTTCCGCCGGCGCATCGATTCCCCCATCAACGATGCAGAGCGGCGGCCAGCTTTGGGCCGGTTGGAGGCGTTCCCACAGCGAATGTGGATGGGACGAGGCAACGCTGGCCCGAGCGCTGGATCTCACCGCCCTGCAGCGCCAATTCAAGGCGGTGGGCATCTTCGCCCGCCTGTGGCTGCGGGACGGCAAGCCAACCCACCTGCGCTACATCGCCCCGGTGCTGGACGCCATGCAGGAGATCGTCGCGCTTTACCAGGAAACCCGGCCGCTGAGCCCTTGGTTGGAGTGCTTGGCGGCGGACGCGGACAAGGCTGTCCAAACGGCGCGAGCCACGGAACAGGTGCCATGAAGGCCATGATTCTGGCGGCCGGGCGCGGAACCCGGCTGAAGCCGCTCACCGACCGACGGCCAAAGCCCATGATGGAGATAGGGCGGATGCCGCTTATCGGCCATCAATTGCGTTGGCTGGCGGAAGCCGGCGTATCGGAAGTCATCATCAACCTGCACCACCTAGGCGAGCAGATCGAAGCCTATGTCGGCGATGGCCGGCAGCACGGTTTGTCGGTGGCCTACAGCCGCGAGTCGGTGTTGCTGGAAACCGGGGGCGGCGTGGTCAAGGCGCTGCCTTGGCTGGGCGACCAACCCTTCTGGCTGTTGAACGGCGACATCCACACCGACTTTCCGTTCCGGCAATTCGGCAAGACGCTTGTGGCCGGATGCACGGCCCACCTGTTGTTGACGCCAACCCCAGCGTTCCGAGAAAGCGGGGATTTTGAGTGGGAACCAGTACACTGCCGGCAAGGTGCCGCAGGGCAAAATAAGGCAAGCGCAGGGGAACTGCGGAAACTGGACGCCAAGATTCCGTGCGGCAGGGTCACCCAGCGCGGCGGCGCCTATGTTTTCTGCGGCTTGGCCTTGCTGCACCCGGCCCTCTTTGATGGCTGCAAGGTGGAACCCTTCTCGCTAAGCAAGCTGTACTTCAAGGCCGTTGCCGCCGGCGCCGTCAGCGCCCAAGTTTGGCACGGCTTCTGGACGGACATCGGCACCCCGGAGCAGCTCGCGGAACTGCAACGGAAGCTGCAATAGGACCGGAGATTCCTGTAGTGCGGAACGTTGCGCCGAAATTTGGCATCCGCTGGCAAAGCGGTCAAAATCGGCTCGTTCGCCACCAACGCATTTGGAATGATCCGCTTCAGCACGATCGACTTGGAGAAGATGCAGGCTAGGTGGTTCTCGCCATCGCTTGGAAATCCATCAAGATGAAGAGCGCCAAGCAGACGCAGATTTTCGAAGAGGCCACGCCGGACGGGTTAGCCAAGGGTCGTCGCAACGGCGAGCGGGAGGTGGGCCGCCAGCCGGTCATGGCCTGCCAGGACAATCTGGAGTTCATGCGCGGCCTTCCGGACCAGCACATGAAGCTGATCGTCACCTCGCCGCCCTACAACATCGGCAAGGACTACGAAGCCAAGACCTCGCTGGACGCCTATCTAGAGACCCAAGAGCGCGTGGTCAGGGAGTGCGTCCGGCTGCTGCATTCGCAAGGCTCCATCTGTTGGCAAGTGGGGAATTTTGTGCATAGGGGGGAAATCACCCCCCTCGACGCCGTGCTGTACCCAGTGTTCCAGGCATTGGGCCTGAAGCTGCGCAACCGCATCGTCTGGCACTTCGGCCACGGGCTGCACTGCACCAAACGCCTTTCCGGGCGCTACGAGACCATCAATTGGTGGACCAAGGGAGACGACTACACTTGGCGCTTGGACGCCATTCGGGTGCCGTCCAAGTATCCGGGCAAGCGTCATTTCAAGGGTCCCAACGTCGGTAAACTGTCCGGCAATCCGAAGGGCAAGAACCCCAGCGACGTCTGGGCTTTCCCCAACGTCAAGAACAACCACCCCGAAAAGACGGCGCATCCCTGCCAGTTTCCCGTCGAACTGGTCGAGCGCTTAGTGGTTTCCATGACGAACGTTGGGGACGCGGTGTTCGATCCCTACATGGGCGTCGGCTCGTCGGTGATCGCCGCGCTCATGCACGAGCGGAGGGCCTACGGCTGCGATGTCGTTCCCGAGTATGTGGACCTCGCCCGCCAGCGGGTGCGGAAGTTCCATGCGGGCGTCCTCCGCACTCGCCCGATGGGCAAGCCCGTCTATGACCCAACTAAGCCTAACGGCAGGCATTGATGCGTCACTGGATTGCCCCATCCATTCTGTCCGCTGACTTCTCCCGGCTGGGGGAGGAGGTCAACGCCGTGCTCAAAGCAGGGGCGGACATCATCCACTTTGACGTGATGGACAACCATTACGTTCCCAATTTGACCACAGGGCCGTTGGTGCTTTCGTCCTTGCGGCAGGCCGGCTTTGACTGCTTTTTCGACGTTCATCTGATGGTGAAGCCGGTGGATCGATTGATCGGGGATTTCCTAGGGGCCGGGGCGGACCTCATCAGTGTTCACCCGGAAAGCACGGAGCATCTGCACCGCACCCTGAACCTCATCCGGGAGGGAGGCGCCCAAACGGGCTTGGCCTTCAACCCGGCGACGCCGCTGCAGGTTCTCGACGAGGTGATCGACTTGCTGGACTTGGTGCTCATCATGTCCGTCAACCCCGGCTTCGGCGGCCAAGCGTTCATAGAGTCCAGCTTGGCGAAAGTGGCCAAGGCCCGCCGTCGCATCGACGCATCGGGCCGGGAGGTGCGCCTGGAGATCGACGGCGGCATCAAGGCGGACAACATCGGCCAAGCCGCCGCTGCCGGGGCGGACACTTTCGTGGCCGGCAGCGCCATCTTCGGCAGCGACGACTACGCGGCGGCCATCACCGCCATGCGCCGTGCGCTGAAGCAAACCGAAAGTTCCGCACGGCCATCCCGGCCTGCGGGGTGACCAGAGTAAGGTTGGGGTGGGCTTCGACGGCTTCCTCTCGCGCTCTCCGGCTGAACGCTTGGAACAACAGCGCATTCCGGCCTACGCCGGCTACCTGTTCGACCTGGACGGCACCCTGATCGACACGGCCCCAGACCTGACCCGCGCCCTCAACCATGCGCTGGCGGCGTTCGGCCATGCGCCGGTGCAAGTGGCGCAGGCCCGTAACTGGGTGGGCCAAGGCGCCAAGGCCAGCCTGCTGCGGGCGCTGGCGCACTTTGATGCGCCCACGGACAACGTTGACGCCATGCTGGACAGCTTTCTCGACCACTACCGCCGCCACATCGCCGACTTCAGCGCTCCCTTTCCGGGGGTTGAGGAAGCCCTGCAAGCCCTTGCGGACCGAGGTGCCAAATTGGCGGTGGTGACCAACAAGCGGGAGGAGCTCACCAACCGGCTGCTCGCGGAGATTGACTTCGCCCACCACTTTCAGGCGGTGGTGGGCGGGGACAGCACGGCCCATCCCAAGCCGGCGGCGGACCCGGCCCTTGCCGCCTGCGCCGCCTTGCGGGTGCCGCCGACCGATGCGCTGTTCGTTGGCGACTCGCAAGCGGACGTGGGCTGCGCCCGGGCCGCCGGCTGCGCCGTGGTCTGCGTGACCTACGGCTATCGCCAAGGGTTGGCGGCGGCCGACTTGGGCGCGGACGCCGTCATTGAATCCTTCCGGGAACTGATCTAGGCACCGCTCTCGCGAACACCGGCAACAGGTGGCCCTTAGTGCGCTGCGCCGATGAACTCCAAATAGTTCCCCGGATGCACAACCTCAAACGAACCCTCGGGATAGGTGCGCCGCCAACCGCTGGGAATTCGGGCCTTGGCAGTGCGGGACCACTTCACCTCCGCGGCGGACAGCTGGCCGCCCCATTCCTCCACTAGATCGATCTCCTGCCGATCGTGGGTGCGCCAGAAATAGCTCTCCGCCAGATGTCCTGTGTACAAGTTGCGCTTCAGCCGCTCCACCAAAACGTAGTTCTCCCAGAGGGCGCCGACGTCGTCGCGCAAGGCAATGGCGTTGAAGTTGCTGATTAGGCCGTTGCGGATGCCGTTGTCGTAGAAATAGTAGCGGCGGCTCTTGCTGATTTCCTTGCGGAGATTGCGGCTGAAGCCTTGCCGGCCGTAGATGACGTAGGCTTTTTCCAGCAAGTCCTAGTAACGGGCCACCGTGTTCTTGCTCATGCCGAGCTGGGTCCCCACCTCCGCCATCGAAACCTCCCGGCCGATCTGGAAGGCAAGCAACTGCAGCAGGCGCAGCAGTTTGTCCGCATGGCGAACGCCCTCCAGTTGGAGAATGTCCTTGAACAAGTAGGAGGCGATCAGCTCCTTGACGTAAAGCTGGCGGTCTTCGTTGGACTGCATCAGCACGACTTCGGGATAGCTGCCATAGACGAGGCGCATTTCCAGTTGGGCGTTCGTCTCGTGCGCCGCCTCCACGCCCTGAAGCTCCAATTGCGCAAGAGGCAGAAGCAGTAGGGTGTGCTTGCGGCCGGTCAAGGGTTCGCCGGTCTTTTGCGCCAAGTCGAAGGAGGATGAGCCCGTGGCGATGATGCGCAGCCCCTCCACATGGTCGGCCAGCAGCTTCAGGTTCAAGCCCACTTGCCGCAGGTGTTGGGCTTCATCGACAATGAGCGTCCGCCGCCCGCCGACGAACGCCCTCAGCTTGGCGATGGATTGGCTTTCCAGATACTCGCGCACCGCAACATCCTCCCCCGTAACGACTAGGGCATCTTGGGCGCATTGCTGGACGTAGCGCTGAATCAGGGTGGTTTTCCCCACCCTTCTGGGACCGTACACCACCAAGACCTTGCCGGGCGCGACCAAGCGCTCCAGCCGGGGCAGTTGCATTTGGGGAATGTAGATTTCCGTCATGATGCTGACCGAATTTATATAAATACGGTCAGTTGTCAATTTCATATTTGTATTTTTTGGTTCGCTTGCCGTGCTGAATGAAGAGGCATGAACGCCGCTATTGAATCCTTCCAGCCCCTTGTTTAACCTACCGCCCCGTTCCGCAGACAAGGGCAAGGGTTTTTGCAATGCAAACGGGGTTCGTAGCCGCTGAGCTTGGTCGCGGGGCAAATGAACGCATGAGTCAAACTTTCGCAGCCGCGCCACACCCTCTCGTTGATCGTGGGCGACATTTCGCTGGGTTCCGTTGGCGAAGCTGAATTTCGCAGCGCCTTAGCGCCCGGCGCCGAATCCGGGCGACTCCCAACCAGCGAGAGACCTTTCCATGACCGCCGATCCTTTGGCCGCCGAAGGCTACAACCGAGTGCCGGTGACGCTGCAGATACTCGCCGACCTGGACACCCCGCTTTCCGCCTATCTGAAGCTTGCCCGCCAGCCTTGGTCCTACCTGCTTGAGTCCGCCCAAGGGGGCGAGACTTGGGGGCGCTACTCCATCATCGGTCTGCCCTGCCGCACGGTGCTCAAGGCTTTCGGCCACCGCATTGAAGTGACCACCGATGGGCGACTGGTGGAGGAGGCGGAGGTCGAGGACCCGCTGGCCTTCGTGGAGGCGTTCCAAGCCCGCTACCGGGTGGCGCCGGCGCCGGGGCTGCCGAGGTTTTACGGCGGCCTGGTCGGCTACTTCGGCTATGACTGCGTCCGCTATGTGGAGAAGAAACTGAAGGACGGCGCCCCGCCGGACCCCATAGGCACGCCGGACATCCTGTTGATGGTCTCCGAGGACATCGTCATCTTCGACAACTTGCAGGCCAGCATGCAGCTCATCAGCTTGGTGGACCCGAACGAGCCGGGCGCCCGCCAACGGGCGCTGGCGAGGCTGCAGGCCCTGGCCGGGAACTTGGGCGAGGCGGTGCCGCCGGTTGCCGACGACGGCACCGCTCAGCAGGTGGTTGAGAGCGACTTCGTCTCCGAATTCGGCGAAGCGCCCTTCAAGGCGGCGGTGGAGCGGATACGCGAATACACCCGCTCCGGGGATGTCATGCAGGTGGTGTTGGCGCAGCGCATGTCCATCCCCTTCAGCGCGGACCCGATCAACCTCTACCGCGCTTTGCGCCACCTCAACCCGTCCCCCTACATGTACTTCATGGATCTTGAGGACTTTCAGATCGTCAGCTCCTCGCCGGAAATCATGGCGCGGCTGGACAACGGCCTCATTATCAACCGCCCCTTGGCCGGCACTCGGCGGCGCGGCCACACGCCGGAGGAGGACTTGGCGATGGAGCAGGAGTTGCGCAACGACCCCAAGGAAATCGCCGAACACCTCATGCTCATCGACTTGGGCCGCAACGATGTGGGGCGGGTGGCGGAGACCGGCTCGGTGCAGGTGACGGAGCAGTTTACGGTGGAGCGCTACTCCCACGTCATGCATCTGTCCAGCAACGTCACCGGGCGGTTGCAGGCCGGTCGCACGGCCGTGGACCTGCTGCGTTCGACTCTGCCGGTGGGCACCCTTTCCGGAGCGCCGAAGATCCGCGCCATGCAAATCATCGACGAGCTGGAGCCGGTCAAACGCGGCATCTACGGCGGCGCGGTGGGCTACCTAGGCTGGAACGGCAACATGGACACCGCCATCGCCATCCGCACCGCGGTCATTAAGGAAGGCAAGCTGTACATTGAGGCGGGCGGCGGCATTGTCGCGGATTCTTCGCCCAGATTGGAGTGGAAGGAGAGCATGAACAAGGGCCGCGCCATCTTCCGCGCCGCCGCCATGGCTGAGGGCGGCCTTAAGGCGCTGGGCCAGGTTTAGGATTCGCCACCATGCTGCTGATGATCGACAATTACGACTCCTTCACCTACAACTTGGTGCAGTACCTCGGCGAATTAGGGGCGGAAACGGTGGTGCATCGCAACGACGCCATCAGCTTGCCGGACATTGAAGCGCTGCGCCCCGGCGGCATCATCCTCTCGCCAGGGCCTTGCACCCCGGATGAAGCCGGCATTTGCATGGACGTGGTGCGCGCCTTCGGCCCGCGCCTGCCCGTGCTCGGCATCTGCTTGGGGCATCAGTGCATCGGCCAAGCCTTCGGCGGCGAGGTGGTGCGGGCCGCCGAGGTGATGCACGGCAAAACCTCCAAAGTCCATCACCAAGGCGTTGGGCTGTTCGCCGACCTGCCCAGTCCTTTTCAGGCGACGCGCTATCATTCCTTGGTGGTGGAGCGGAGCAGCCTGCCGGGCTGCTTGGAAATGACCGCTTGGACCGAGCGAGAGGGGAAGGTGGACGAAGTGATGGGCTGTCGCCATCGCCAGCACCCCATCGCCGGCGTACAGTTCCACCCGGAGTCCATCTTCACGGAGGCCGGGCACGACCTGCTGCGCAACTTCTTGAACATGGAGGGCCTCGGCTTGGCCGACCGTCAGCCGCTGCGCAAGAGGGGCGCACCGGCTGGGGATGTTCAGGGCGGCGGTTTCCGGCCGGCGCCGGGGGCTGCTTGCGAGGAAGCTGAACCGGGCACCCAAGGCGCGATGCCGCTGCATGGAGGCAAGCATGGAAATTAAGGCGGCGTTGGCCCGGCTGGTTGACGGGCAGTCCCTAAGCCAGGAGGAGGCCAGCGAGGTGTTTCGCCAAGTGATGTCCGGCGAGACGACGCCGGCGCAAATCGGCGCCCTGCTGACGGCGCTGCGCATGAAGGGCGAGACGCCGGAGGAGATCGCCGGCGCCGCACAGACCATGCGCGAACTTTCCACCCCTGTGGAGGCGCCGGCGGAACGGCTGATCGACACCTGCGGCACTGGCGGCAGCGGCGCCAAGCTGTTCAACATCTCCACGGCGGCGGCCTTCGTCGCCGCCGCCGCTGGGGCGCGGGTGGCCAAGCACGGCAACCGCAGCGGCACCGGCGCCAGCGGCAGCGCCGATGTGCTGGAGGCGGCCGGCGTCAACCTAGCCCTTTCTCCAGGCCAGATCGGCCAATGCATCCGCGAGGTCGGCGTCGGCTTCATGTTCGCCCCAAGCCACCACGGTGCCATGCGCCATGCCGCCCCGGTGCGGCAAGAACTCGGCCTGCGCACGCTGATGAACCTGCTGGGGCCGCTCACCAACCCGGCTGGAGCCAAGCGGCAAGTGATCGGCGTGTTCAGCCCTGCCTGGTTGCGGCCCTTGGCGGAAGTGGCGCAACTGCTGGGCAGCGAGCATGTCTTGGTCGTGCATGGCGGCGGCTTGGACGAATGCGTCACCAACGGCCCCACCCAAGTCTGCGAACTCAAGGACGGGCAAATCGATCAGTATCAAATTGAACCTGCGCACTTCGGCCTCCGCCGGCGGAATGCCACCGGGCTGCGGGCGGACTCCCCGGCGGCCAGCCTAGCCTTGGTGCGCCAAGCCCTGACCCAACCGGATTCCGCCGCCGCCGACATCGCCGCCCTGAACGCCGGCGCCGCCATCTACGCCGCCGGAGTGGCCCTCGACTTCGCCGCGGGGGTGGAGATGGCCCAAGACGCCATCGCCGCCGGACTGGCCAAGGAGCGCATGGACGAACTGGTCAGGGTGACGCGCATGATGGGCGAGACGGCCTGACCCGGAGCAGCAGGAATGGGGCATGAGCCAACTTGAGGCCATTCTGGAGCACAAGCGGCGGGAGGTCGCGCAGCGCAAGGCGCGATGCCCCTTAACCGATTTGGAGGCGGAAGCGGCACGCCAAGCGCCGCCCCGGGGCTTTGTGGTGGCCTTGCATGGCAGGATCACCGCCGGGCTGCCGGCGGTCATCGCCGAATTAAAGAAAGCGTCTCCCAGCAAGGGCCTGATTCGTGCGGACTTCGAGCCCCAAGCCATCGCCCGCAGCTACCAAGGCGCCGGGGCCGCCTGCCTGTCCGTGCTGACGGACGAAAAACACTTCCAAGGTGCGGACGAGCATCTGCGCCAAGCCCGCGCCGCCGTCTCCCTGCCTGTGTTGCGCAAGGAGTTCATCATTGACGCCTATCAGCTCACGGAGTCCCGCGCCTTAGGCGCGGACTGCATCCTGCTCATCGCCAGCGCCCTAGCCGCCGCCGAGCTGGCGTCCCTGCACCGGCAGGCCGTGGACCTCGGCTTGGACGTGTTGATCGAAGTGCATGACGCCACTGAACTGCGCACCGCCCTTTCCCTTGCACCGAAACTCATCGGCATCAACAACCGCAACCTAAAAACCTTTGCGACCCGCATCGAAACCACTCTGGACCTGCTCGACCAGATCCCGAACGAAGTCCTAGTCGTCACCGAGAGCGGTTTCCACCACCGCCAGCAGGTGCAGCGAATGCGCACCCAGGGCGTACAAGCCTTTCTGGTGGGCGAAGCCCTCATGCGGGCGGACGACCCGGGCACCGCCTTGACGGAGTTGTTCGGCCACCTAGCCGATGGCGCCGCCGCCGGACGCTAAACAGACGCACGAGCTGCCATAGCCGGCCCTTGCCGCGAACCGAAGGCCGAACCATGTGCGCCATCCCGACTGGAGAGCAACAGCGCCGCTCTCGTCCGGCGTGGTAACCTTGGCCCGCGTTTGTTGAAGCCATCTCATGAAACGAAGAATCATCGCGGCCTTGGTGTTGGTCGCCCTCGCCGCGGGGGGCGGCTACGCTTGGCTCTCGCCGCAGTTTGCGCCGGCCGCGGATGCGGGGCTGACCCTGTACGGCAACGTGGACATTCGGGAGGTGGAGCTGGGCTTTCGGGTGGCCGGCCGCCTGCAGGCCATGCACTTTGAGGAAGGCGATGCGGTGGCCGCCGGGCTGCTGCTGGCGGAACTGGATGCACAGCCGCTGCAGGAGGCGTTGGCGGTGGCGGAGGCCGGGGTGCTGCAGGCGCAAGCGCAACTGGACCGGCTGAACAGCGGCTCCCGCCCCCAGGAAGTGCAGCAGGCCCGAGCCCGCGTGGCGGAGGTGGAAGCCGCCTTGGAGAACGCCGAACTGGAGTTTGCCCGGCAGCAAGGGTTGTTCGACGACGGCCTGAACAGCCGCCACGCCTTGGACGCCGCCCTTGCCCGGCGCGATCAAAGCGCCGCCCGTCTCCGAGCCAGCCAAGAGGCATTGGGGCTGGCGGTGGAGGGTTTCCGGCAGGAGGACATCGCCGCCGCAAGGGCGGCCTTGGCGGCGGCCTTGGCGCGCCGCGACCAGGCCAAGACCCAGGTGCAGGATGCGCAATTGCTGGCGCCAAGCCCCGGCGTCATCCTCACCCGCGTTCTGGAGCCCGGCGCCATATTGAAAGTGGGTTCGCCGGTTTACACCCTGTCCTTGACGGAAACCCTCTACGTTCGCGCCTATGTCAGCGAGGCCAGCTTGGGCCGGGTGGTTCCGGGCACGGCCGTGCGCATTCACACGGACTCCACGGAGCGGGCCTTCTCTGGGCAGGTGGGCTTTGTTTCGCCGCGGGCGGAGTTCACGCCCAAAACCGTGGAGACGCCGGAATTGCGCACGGACCTGGTGTATCGGCTGCGCATCGTGGTCGCGGACCCGGACCCCAGCCTGCGCCAAGGCATGCCGGTGACAGTGGAGGTTCCAACACCAGCAGGCACCTTGAACACAGGGAAGGGATGACGGATGTGTACGCTAGTTTGGGTTGGCTAAGCTATGCAAGCAAGCTGCCGAACCGCCGGCTTCAACTCTGCCGCGCCCCGATGTCGATAGGCAAGCAACGCCCCGCTGGAAATCCACAACACTCGGAAACGGGGGCCGATGAACTCCGTTTGCGCAGGCTGCATCGCCTTAGCGGTCCGCGGTGCCGAAGGTTTAAGTCCGCCAGCCGGTTTTCCGTCGGGGTGAGGGTTCGCAGCATTGGCTGATATGGCCCCGCAAATCATCATTCGGGAGCTGAGTAAGCGGTTCGGCAACCTTGTCGCCCTCAACAACGTAAACGCCAACATCCAAGGCGGCCTGCTGACCGGGCTGGTGGGGCCGGACGGCGCCGGCAAGACCACTCTGATGCGAATATTGGCCGGATTGATGGCGCCCACTAGCGGCAGCCTCGAGGTGGCCGGCCATGATGCGGTTCGGGAAGCGGCCGCCATTCACCGCGTCACTGGCTACATGCCGCAACGCTTCGGTCTTTACCAAGATCTTTCCGTGCAGGAAAACCTGCACCTCTACGCCAGCTTGCGCGGTTTAAGCAAGCAAGAAGCCGAGGCCGTTTTTCCGTCCCTGCTTAACTTCACCGGCTTGGAACCCTTCACCAAGCGCTTGGCCGGGCGGCTGTCCGGCGGCATGAAGCAGAAGCTGGGCCTGGCTTGCGCCTTGCTGGCCCGCCCCAAGGTGCTGCTGCTCGACGAACCCAGCGTTGGCGTGGACCCGGTCAGCCGCCGGGAGCTGTGGAAGATGGTCCAGGAAATGGCCGGCGAGGGCATGGCCGTGGTCTGGGCCACCGCCTATCTGGACGAAGCGGAGCGCTGCGATGAGGTGCTGCTGCTGAAGGATGGCGAACTGGCCTACACCGGTGCCCCGGGAGACCTCACTGCGCACTTGCGGGGCCGCAGCTATCTCGTCTCCGGCCTGGCTGGCAACCGCCGTGAATTCCTCACCCAAGCTCTGGACTTGGAGGCCGTGCGGGACGGCGTCATCCAAGGCGGGTCGGTGCGCTTGGTGCTGTCGGCGGAGGCGGAGCTTGCCGCAATTGAGCCGCTTGCACAGGCCGCCCAAGGAGCCATCGCGCCCACTCCGCCCCGCTTTGAGGACGCCTTCATCGACCTGCTGGGCGGCAACCCCTCCGGGCGTTCGGCCATTGCCGAGCAAATGGCGCCTCTGGCGCCCTCCGACCGAGTCATGGTGGAGTGCCGCGAACTCACCAAGCGCTTCGGCACCTTCACCGCCACCGACCGGATCAGCTTCGCCGTGCGCCAAGGTGAGGTTTTCGGCTTGCTGGGCCCCAACGGCGCCGGCAAGTCCACCACCTTCAGAATGCTCTGCGGCCTGCTGAAGCCCACTGCCGGCCGAGCGGAAGTGGCCGGCGTGGCCCTGCGCGGCTCCGGCAGCCAAGCCAAGCTGCTGTTGGGTTACATGGCGCAGAAATTCTCCCTGTACGGCTCCGTATCGGTGCGCCAGAATCTGGAGCTTTTTTCCGGCGTCTATGGGCTGCAAGGCCGGTTACGACGCCGGCGCATGGCGGAAATGATTGAGGTTTTCCACCTGCAGGCGTTCCTGGACGAATCCCCGGAGCAACTGCCCTTGGGCTACAAGCAGCGCTTGGCGCTGGCCTGCGCCCTGATGCATCGCCCCCGAGTGCTGTTCCTGGACGAACCCACCTCCGGGGTGGACCCCATCACCCGCCGGGAGTTCTGGACCCACATCACCGGCTTGGTGGGCAAGGGCGTCACGGTGTTGGTGACCACCCACTTCATGGACGAGGCCGAATACTGCGACCGGGTGGCCTTGGTCAACCGCGCCCAGCTGATCGCGTTGGACAGTCCAGATGCGTTGAAGGCTCGGATGGCCCGTCCGGACCGCCCCGAACCGAGCATGGAGGACGCCTTCGTCGAACTGGTGCTGGCGCAGGGGGAAAAGGGGCGGGAGGCATCCGGCTTGGAGGCGGCGGCGTGAGCAACCGGCGGGCCAGGATGCTGAGCGCGTTGGTGAAGAAGGAAGCGCTGCAGGTGCTGCGCGATCCTTCCTCCCTGTTGATCGCCTTCGTGCTGCCGCCCATGCTGTTGTGGCTGTTCGCCAACGCCATTTCCTTGGATGTTGACGACGTGCGTTTTGGGGTGGTGCTGGAAGGGAGCGGCCAAGCGGCTTGGGATCTTGCCGCCGCTTACGCCGCCACCCCCTACTTTAGAGTAACGTCGGTGCGCGACCGGCGGGAGCTGGATCCCTTGATCGGCACCGGCAAGTTGAAGGGCTATGTGGTCATTCCCGCCAACTTCGACCGCATGTTGACGGTGCCGGACGGCGTCCCGCAGATTCAAGTCATCACCGACGCAACCGAACCGAACACCGCCAAGTTCGTCAGCGGCTACGCCCAAGGGGTGCTCAACACCTGGTTGGCGGCGCGCTCGGCCAGCGCCGGCCGGGTCAGTTTGCAGCAGCGCTTCTGGTACAACCCGGAGCTGGACAGCCGCCAAGTCCTCATCCCCGGCGGCATCGCCATCATCATGACCATGATCGGAACCCTGCTAACCGCCTTGGTTGTTTCGAGGGAGTGGGAGCGGGGCACCATGGAGGCGATGATGTCCACCCCGGCCAGCATGGCGGAACTGCTGGGCAGCAAGCTGGCCCCCTACTTTCTGTTGGGGATGCTGGCCAATCTAGGCTGCGCCTTTATGGCGGTGGCGCTGTATGGAGTGCCGTTCCGGGGCTCCTTGGCGGCGCTGCTGGCGGTGAGCGCAGTTTTCCTGCTGCCGGCCTTGGGCTCGGGCTTGCTGATTTCCACCTTGGTCAAGAGCCAGTTCTCGGCGGCGCAGATCGCTTTGTTCGCCGGCTTCATGCCGGCGCTGATTCTGTCCGGCTACCTGTTTGAAATCGAGGTGATGCCGGCTTGGTTGCAGGCCATCACCCACTTGGTGCCGGCCCGCCACTATGTCCCGTCCTTGCAGTCGATATTTTTGGCCGGAGACCTCTGGCCGCAAATACTCCGCGACATGGCGGCGCTGCTGGCCTTGGGGCTGGTGTTCTTCGGCCTGACGTTGCGTCGAGCCCGCAAGAGCCTGGACTGATGTGGCGTCGCCTGTCGGCCGTCGTCATAAAGGAGATCAGGTCCTATTTGCGGGATCCCGCCACCCGCGGCTTGGTGCTGGGCGCTCCGGTGCTGCAGGTGACCTTGTTCTCCCTAGCGGCAAGCCTGGACGTCAGCAACATTGACGTCGCCGTGCTGGACCAGGACGAAGGACGCTGGTCCCATGAACTGATCGCCCGCATCGACGGCGCCACCTTCACCGATGCGGTAGTCGCGGTGCATAGCCCACGGGAGTTGAGCGAGTTGATCGCCCAACGCCGCGCTCTGGTCGGCGTACATATCGCCGCGGACTTCTCCCGCAGGCTCACTGCCGCCAAGGAGGCGCGGGTGCAACTGCTGGTCGATGGGCGCCGCGCCAACGCCGGGCAGGTGGCGGTCAACTACTTTGGCGCGATTGCCGAAGACCTGAACGTTGAACTGATGGCCTCTGGCGAGGAAGTTGGCAAAGCGCCGCAGATGCGCCTGCGGCACTGGTTCAACCCCAACCTGAACTATCGATGGTTCATGGTGGTGAATATCTGCGCCGGCATCACCATGATGCTCACCCTTGTGGTAACGGCCCTTTCCATCGCCCGGGAGCGGGAAATGGGCACCTTCGATCAATTGCTGGTGGCGCCGCTGAACTCCTTTGAAATCATCATCGCCAAGAGCGTCCCGGGGCTGATGGCCGGCGGGGTGGCCTCCGCCTTGGTCGGCCTGCTGGCCGCCTTTGGGTTCGGTGTGCCCTTCACCGGCAATTTGCCGGCTCATCTATGCTGCACGCTGTTGTTCCTGCTGTCTGTGGTTGGCTTTGGCCTGGTGATTTCGTCGCTCTGCCAGACTCAGCAGCAGGCCGTTCTCGGCACCTTCTTCGGCGCCACGCCCTTCGTGTTGACCGGTGGCCTCATGACGCCGGTGGAGAACATGCCCGACTGGCTGCAACTGGCCACCGAACTCAACCCCTTCAAGCACTACCTGCAGGCGGTGCAGGGCAGCTTCTTCCGGGCGCAGTCCTTCGCGCAACTCTGGCCCAACATGTGGCCCCTAGCGCTTATCGCCGCCGCCACCCTGCTCCTCGCCACGCTGGTGGTGCGGCGCAATTTGCGCTAGGCGCCGCCGTGCTGGGGGTCATTTTTCGTTAACTGGGAAGTCCACCTTCCAGACAACCGGCCCCCCGCCCCTCACGAACTGGCCGGTGCTGATGCGGGCGATGGGGTAGTCCGGCAGCGGTTCCTGGGTGATGCAGCGGCCGTCGAAGAACCCGCCGCGCCAATCGAAGTCAAAGTCGCGGTTGTTGAAACCGTGCTTGCGCCGATGCGCCGGCAGGTCCGTGGCGTGGAGCGGGAAGACGTGCAGAAGGAACCGCGCCTCGGTGTCCACCGGGCCGCAACCCTCCCTGACGTAGTACAGCGCCCCGTTGCTTAGATGCACATCGAAATGCGCCTCGGCCAGAGCGCCCCCGCGGGGCAGTGACAGGTGTGCCTTCCGATAGCTGTCGCTATCGGGCCACGGAGTGCCCCAGACCAGCTTAGGCGCCACAACTTGGAGATAGGCGCTGCCATAGGTTTGGCGCTCGTAAATGACCGGCGCCGAAGGCATGTCCCTCCCTCTCAGCCGCATGTTGTCACCGATTAGAAACTCGGCTGTCCACGCCGGCGGCATCAGAATGCGCCGGCGGTCGTGCTCCTCAAGAATTTCCCGGTTTCGGGCCAGATTACCGCCCCGGTTTCGGCCCCGGACCTGCAGCACCGCATCGGGATAGCGCTCCAGAAGGTGCTCCAATCCTTGCCGATACGACGCAGCGTAGTAGTCCATGGTGAACCGCTGAGCCAGGCCGCCCGGTGCCCTCCGGTCCGCCAGTTGGTTGAAATAGACCTGCTGGTGCGGGTGCAGCGCCGCCATCGACACCAGGACGCAAGCCAGCCCTGCACCGGCCGACCCGTACGCCAAGCGCCGCCTTAAGGCGGTTGGCTTGGCAGGGCCGGCCAGCCACTGCAGCCCGGCCGCCGCCAGCAGGCTGGCCGGTGCCCAGAGAAAGTACATATGCCGCCAATCGTCATAGATGTTGGCCTGCAATGCGATGGCGACCGCGACAGGCAGCGTCGCGCAGCCGAGCAGCAGAAAGCGAAAGCGCAGCTCGCCGTTGCGGAGCATCCGCCTTGGATGCGCAAGGCCCGATGCGCAGATCACCGCCGCGCCGACGCCGGCCAAGAGCAACGTCAGCGGTGGCGTCGTGATGGCAAACCAGGTGGGTATGAAATGCGGCGGCACCTCGTCCGACCGGAATGCTTCTCCTTGAAACAGAGTGGAAATCGCAGTGGGATGCTGGGAAAGCACCTGCAAGCCCTCAATGAATCGCAGCGGGTTCGCCCAATAGTAGGGATGCAGGACGTACATCATCGTCAACGCCGCCGCCGCGAACGCTCCGGTGGACGCCAGAACGCGCTGTCGCTCGGCCCGGTCCCCGGCGTGCCAAAGGTCCAACATGCGCATCGCCAGCACAGCCAGCGGCAGCAGCAGGCCGAAGATGCGCAGGTTGGCCGCCACGCCCACGGCCAACCCACAAAGCACAAAGGCCCCGGTAGTCTCCTTGCGGAACGCCCGATGGGCGAGATGCAGCGCGATCATGAACATCGCTGCAAACGGAATGTCCTTGCTGTTGAAGAACGAGTGCGCATACAACCGCGGATGCAGCAGGAACAGCAGCATCGCCAGCACGGCTAGCCCTCGGCTGCCGAACATGCGGTGGGTCAGCAGGCCGCAGAAGAATGCGCCGAGGATGAAGAACAGATGCGTCAGCAGGTGGCGCATGAGGTGGATGTCGCGGCTGTCGCGGAGGCCTAGACCCCGCTCGGCCAGCAGCAGCGGCAGCTCGAAGGCTACGCCGTAGAAGCGGTCGTGGCTGCTGTGCAGGGCGTTCGGGTCGCCTAGGACGTAATCGACGCTGCGGATGGCGAGTTCGCGCGTCGCCCGTTCATCGTAACCGACGCCGTAGTCGTCCAGCACCGCCACGCCGACCATGGCCGCAACCAGGCACACCGCCGCGGCGAGCGCCGGGAAGGGCGCTCGCCGCAGCGTCAAGGGCAGCGGAATTCCCAAGAGCTATCCTCCCGACTGAATGACGGCGACGCAGCCCAACAACCATAGCAGCTAAGCAACAGCAGAACGAAACCGTCACATGGGTGCAGAGGCAACCTAGCAGGGCGGCCTCACCGTCTAGGCCACCCTAGGGGCTCATGTTAGAACCGATAGGTGGTCGCCGTCATGAGCCGAGACAGCCAGGTCATCGCCTGCTTGGCCGCTTGGGGAAATTCGACGCCGCCGGAGGCGAGGGCCTGTTCGCCGTGGCGGGCCTCCTCGTCGCGCATTCGAGCGACGATGGCGCGGCTGCGCTCGTCCTCGCCGGGCAGGGTTTCTAGGTGGCGGTCCAGATGTTCGCAAACCTGATCTTCAGTGGCTTCGATGAAGCCTAGGCTCAGTCCGTCGCCGGCCAACCCGGCCATGGCGCCCATGGCGTAGGAGGCGGCGTAGAACAAAGGGTTGAGGCGGCTGGGGTGGGCGTCCAGTTGGTTCAGCCGCTCGGCGCACCAGGCCAGATGGTCGGACTCCTCGGCTGCCGCCGTGCGTAACTTTTCGCGCACTGCTGCGCTCCGGGCGGTGAGCGCTTGACCGTCGTACAGGGCTTGGGCGCAGGCTTCGCCAGTGTGGTTCACCCGCATCAGGCCGGCGGCGTGGCGGCGGGCGTCCGCGTCCAAAGGAGCTTCCGGCAGCCCTGCTGCGGGGCTGGCGCGGTTGGCGCCGAGGTTGCCCGTCAAGGTGCGCAGCGCTCTGTCCAAGCCAATGATTGCACCGTCGATCATTGGTTTCGTTTCGCTGGCTTAACCGGGTGAATCCGCGGCTGCGGGAAGCTGTTCATCAGGTTGCGCCGGCTTGACGATTCGTGGTGGGCGCGGCGGCCGGCAATCGGGCTAACCCATGCGGCGCAGTTGCCGCCCGCCGAGCAGATGCAAATGAATGTGGAAGACCGTCTGGCCGCCCTCCGCATTGCAGTTCATCACCAAGCGGTAGCCGGCGCCGTCAACGCCGCGCTCAGCGGCAAGGGCTTGCGCACGCAGCGCCAGGGCGCCGACAAGGGCGGCGTGCTCTTCGGTGAGGTCGTTCACCGTCGGGATGTGCTTTTTGGGCACGACCAGCACATGGGTGGGCGCCTGTGGTTGGATGTCGTTGAAGGCGACCAGGTCGTCGTCCTCGAACAGGATGTCGGCCGGAACCTCCTTCCGGGCGATCTTGCAGAAAATGCAGTCTTCGGCCATGTCGCCGCTCCCCAGCAAACTGGATTGAACCTTCCAGCGCATTGTAGGGGAAAAGGGCGGCGCGGGTAACGGGGAGTCAGAGCGCAGGTCCATCGATCGCCCAAGCGTCAAAGCCCTTTTGGGCTAGGATGAAGGCGGCCAGCGCCCGCTCCTCGGGCCGCCCGCCGATGACCCGGTAGCGCTCCTTGGGATCAAGGCCCTTGATCCGGTGGCGCAGCTCGGCCAGGCAATTGGCCTCGCCTACATCGATGTCAACACCGCCATCCGCGCTCTGCACGAAGCGCACCACGCGGTTGACGAGCAGGGCGACGAAGCGCTCCTTGGGCAGCCGCAGCGCCGCTCCCGCTTCAATCGCTACCACCGTGGCGTTGCGGCGAGCGTCAAGAATTAAGGCGTCTTCGCCAAAGAAGTCCCCTGGGTGGAGCTGGGCCAAGGTTTCGCCGGCGTTGCGCACGGCGGCGCGACCGGACTTCAGGACGAAGAAATCCCTAGCAGGAGCGCCCTTGCTGACCAGCTCATCGCCGGTTGCGAAAGGCCGTTCGTCGAGCTCGCTGAAGAGCTGCTGCCAAACCGAAGCGTCCAGGCGGCGCATCAGGGGCGAACCCAGGAAGCGCTGCTCCCAAGGCTCCAGGCCATCCTCCTCGGCCCCTGGGTCGGATCTGCCCAGCAGGGCGCCGATGGACGCGGCGTCAACGTGCAGCAGACGCACGGCGCTCAGCGTTCTGGCGGCTTCGTGCCCCGGATACAGAGGCACCCGCGCCGCCGGCGACTTGTGGCCGATGTGTCGGGAAGGCGCAAATGTCCGCACCCGCCCGGCGGCCAGATAGTAGGCGCCGCCCAGCCGCCGGTCTTGGCGCCACAGCCAACGCTTGGCCGGCACGTCGATGGTTTGCGCATGGCGGGCCGCATCGGCCAGCTCGGCGGCGCTCAAGCCTTCAAAGGCTTCAAATCGTTGCAGAAGGTCAGTCAGCATGGGGACAGCATGACCCTTCCTCCAACAACGCGGAAGGCGACATGGCGCAAGCTGCTGTAGGTTAGAAGCGCTTCTCCCGCGCTATGGCTCGGTGCCCAATGTCGAAGCGATAACGGACATTGCGCCAGTCAATGCCGGCGACTGCGGCATAGGCTTCCGCTTGGGCGTCGGCTACGGTGTCGCCAAGGCCCACCACGCAGAGCACACGCCCGCCGTTGGTGACCACCGATTCCCCGTCCATCCGGGTGCCGGCGTGAAACGCCTTGCAGCGCTCGCCGCCAACGGCGTCAAGGCCGGTGATGGCCTCGCCCTTGGCGTAGGCGCCGGGATAACCCTCGGCCGCCATGACCACGCCGAGTGCGGCCCGTGCGTCCCAGTCAAGGGAGGCGCCCTCAAGCCCTTCATCCAGAGCCTTCGCGCAGACCGCCGCCAAGTCGGAGCGCAGGCGCATCATGATCGGCTGCGCCTCCGGGTCGCCTAGACGACAGTTGAATTCGATCACCTTGGCTGCCCCGCTGGGCGTGACCATCAGACCGACGTAGAGGAAGCCAAGGTAGGGCGCCCCTTCCGAAGCCATGCCGGCCAAGGTGGGCTGCACGATTCGCTCCATGATTCGCTCGTGCATCGAATCATCCACCACCGGGGTTGGGGAGTAGGCGCCCATGCCGCCGGTGTTGAGACCGCGGTCGCCGTCGTAGGCGGCCTTGTGGTCTTGGGAGCTGGCCAGCGGCAGCGCTAGGTGACCGTCGCACAGGGCGATGAAGCTGGCCTCTTCCCCCTCGAGGAATTCCTCCACCACCACCCGGCGGCCGGCGTCACCGAAAGCGTCACCGCTCAGCATGGCCTGCAGAGCGGTTTCGGCCTCCGTCAGACTCTGGGCGACCACCACGCCCTTGCCGGCGGCGAGGCCGTCCGCCTTGATGACGATGGGCGCTCCCTGAGCGCGGACGTAGGCTTTGGCGGCGGCCAGGTCGGCAAAGGTCTCGGACGTTGCGGTAGGTATGCCGTGGCGCTGCAGGAAGCCCTTGGCGAACGCCTTGGAGCCTTCCAGCTGCGCGGCGGCGCGGCTTGGCCCGAAGCAGCGCAGCCCCTGTGCGTTGAAGTAGTCGGCGAGGCCGCCGACCAAGGGCGCTTCCGGGCCGACGATGGTGAGGTCAACGCCTTCCTCCCTGGCGAACTCGGCTAGCTTGGCGAAGTCGTCAACCGCTATGGAAAGATTGGCGACGTTCGGTTCAAGCGCCGTGCCGGCGTTGCCGGGCGCCACATGGACCTGGGATACGGAAGCACCTAGGCTCAGCCTCCAAGCCAGGGCGTGCTCACGCCCGCCGCCGCCGATCACCAAAACCTTCATTGGCCCGTCGCTTAGTGCCGGAAATGGCGGATGCCGGTGAAAAGCATCGCCATGCCGTGCTCGTTGGCGGCGGCGATCACTTCGTCGTCCCGCAGGGCGCCGCCCGGCTGAATCACCGCCGCCACGCCCGCCGCCGCCGCCGCGTCAATGCCATCCCGGAACGGAAAGAAAGCGTCGGACGCCATGACCGATCCGGCGACCTCCAAACCCTCGTCCGCCGCCTTGAGGGACGCGATCCGAGCGCTGACCACTCGGCTCATCTGCCCGGCACCGACGCCGACGGTGCGCCCGCCCTTGGCGTAAACGATGGCGTTCGACTTGGCGAACCAAGCCACCTTCCAAGCAAACAGCAGGTCGTCCCGCTCCTGATCGTTCGGTGCTCGGGCGGTCACGGTCTTGAGAGCGTCGGCATCGACTTCCTGAGCGTCGACGGTTTGCGCCAGCAGCCCACCGCCGACGGTTTTGACCTCCAGGCCTCGCTCGGCGTCCGCAAAGGCGCCGCAGTTCAGCAGCCGCAAGTTGGGCTTGGATTTGGCGACCTGCAGCGCGTCCTCGGCAACCGCCGGGGCGATGACCACTTCGGCGAACTGCCGGGCCAGCACCGCCTCCAGCACCGAACCTGCAAGGGGCCGGTTGAAGGCGATCACGCCGCCGAAGGCGGAGGTGGGGTCTGCTGCGAAAGCGCCTGCATAGGCCTGCTCAAGGTCCGCCCCCAAGGCGACGCCGCAGGGATTGGCGTGCTTGACGATCACGCAGGCGGGAGCGGCGAAGGTCCGGACGCATTCGAGGGCCGCGTCCGCGTCGGCGATGTTGTTGTAGGACAGCGCCTTCCCTTGTAGTTGGGCGGCGGCGGCGATGCTCCCCGACAGCGGCCCATCCTTGATGTAAAAGGCCGCCGCCTGATGGGGATTCTCTCCGTAGCGCAGATCCTTGAGCTTGCGGTAGCCTAGGCTAAGTTCTTCTGGGAAGGCGCTTGCGGCGGACTCGTCCGGGCCAAAGTAATCGGCAATGGTGTACTCATAGTCGGCGGTGTGGCGAAACGCCTTGGCCGCGAAGCGACGCCGTTGCTCAAAGCCGATGGCGCCGGCCTGCAAGCCGGCTGCAACGGCCCCGTAGTCCGCGGGGTCCACCACCACCAGCACGTCCGCGTGGTTCTTGGCGGCGGCGCGAATCATGGCTGGGCCGCCGATGTCGATGTTCTCCAAGGCCAGTTCATCGGAGACGTCCAGTTCGGCGATGGCGGCGGCGAAGGGATAGAGATTGACGACGACCAGATCGATGGGCGTTATACCGTGTTTGGCCATTGCCGCGCCGTCAATGGCGCGGCGGCCAAGGATGCCGCCGTGAATCTTCGGATGCAGGGTCTTGACACGCCCGTCCATGATTTCCGGGAAGCCGGTGTGGGCCGCCACTTCGGTGACCGGCAGACCGGCGGCGGCGATGGCCTGAGCGGTGCCGCCAGTAGATAAAAGCTCGACGCCAAGTTCATGCAGTGCGGCGGCGAAGTCGGCCAGCCCAGTCTTGTCGGAAACGCTCAGCAACGCCCGTTCCGGCCGGACCAGTCTGGCTTGGCCTGAAACTGCTGACCGGGCCTGTTGCGATTGGACTGGTTCTTTCTTGCCAGAAGCGCTTGGCGGGGCGCCGGCCGGCCTGTTCATGCGGCTGCGGCCGTCTCGTTGAGCATCCTCTTTGTTCTTCCCTAGGATGGTTGTCATGCCGCCGCGGTCGGCTCGATGCGGAAAAGGGGTTGGCCGTCGGCCACCGGCTCGCTGTCCCGCATGAGGATTTCCACTACCTTGCCGGCCGCTTGCGCGGGGATTTCATTCATCATCTTCATGCTCTCTATGATGCAGAGGATGTCCCCCAGCGCCACCTCCGCGCCCAGATGCACAAAGGGCGCTGCGCCGGGGGAGGGGGCGGCGTAAACAGTGCCGGCCATGGGCGCCGTCAGAGTGGTGCGGGCCGGCCGCGGCTTCACTTGGGCGGTTGCAGCCGTCGTTGGCGGCGCTGTCGCTGCGGATGCCTCCCCTAGCGCTGGCGCACCGGGCATGGATGCCCCGTTGGGGCGCACGATGCGGATGGCCTCGTCGCCGCTCTTGACCTCCAGTTCGGCGATGCCGGACTCCTCGACCAGCTCGATGAGCTTCTTGACTTTGCGTAGATCCATTGCCGCGCCCCACTGCAACCGGAAACTCAGCCTTCGGCGTTGGCCATCGCCGCTTCCAAGGCGAAACGATAGCCTTGGGCGCCAAGGCCGGTGATGACGCCCCAGGCTACGTCCGAGAGGTAGGAGAGGCGCCGAAACTCCTCCCGGCCATGCACGTTGGACAAGTGTACTTCAATGAAGGGGATTGCCACGCTCAGCAAGGCGTCCCGCAGGGCGATGCTGGTATGCGTGAAGGCGCCGGGATTGATGATGATGGCGGTGGCTTGTCCCTTTGCCGCCTGAACGCAATCGATCAGTTCATGTTCGGCGTTGGATTGCCGGCATTCGACTTCGTGGCCCCTGGATGCGGCCAAGGCGGTGAGGGCGCTGTTGATGTCGTCCAGCGTGTCATCGCCGTAGATCTCCGGCTCCCGACTGCCGAGCAGATTAAGATTTGGGCCGTGCAGAACTAGAAATTTGGCCATTCCAAGCACCGGATGTGAATAAAGGGCGCATTTTCGGAGTATGAGCTGAATTTGTCCAGTTATCCGATAAATCCCGTCTAATTAAGCGAAGTTACGGGATTTTCCAAACAACGTCATCTCAAATTGATGGCGCTCCACCCTCGGCTGTGGGGCTGTTTTGGTTCGTCGCCTCCGCATCGCGGCCAAGGAAACTGGCGCCGGCGCCGTTCCCCTGGCCGAGGAGCACGGCGTCCAGATGGCGCGCCAAGGCGTCGGCGCCGATTTCGCCCTGCACCCGCAAGCCCGTCAGTTCCGCCCCATCGCGGCCAAAGAACACCAGGCCCGGCGGCCCGAACAGGTTAAAGGCGTTGAGCAGCGCCTTGTCGTCCGCGCTGTTGGCGGTGACGTCCGCCCGCAGCAGGTGGAATTGACTGAGGCCCTCGGCCACCTTCGGCTGGGGAAAGACCGAGCGCTCCATGATCTTGCAGGAGATGCACCAATCCGCGTACAGGTCCAACAGCGCCATGCGGCCACTGCCGTTGGCGGCGGCGACCTCCGCTTGCACTTCATGCAGGTTGCGGACCGCCCGCCACTGCAAGCCGGCTGCGGCGCCTTGTCCTTCGGCGGCACCGAAGCTCCGCAAAGGCCGCAAGGGGTCCCCGGCCCCGCTGGCGGCGCCGACCAACAGCAACACTCCATAGATGGCGCTGGCGAAGCCCAACGCCTTCCAAAGCCGGCCCCAACCCTGCTTGGGCGCGGCGTCCAGCCCGCCCAGGAAGGCCGCGCAGCCGATCAGCAGCGCCGCCCAAAGCACCAAGGTGAGCGGCGGCGGCAGCACCCGCTCCAGCAACCAGACGGCGACGGCCAGCAGCAGGACGCCAAAGACTGCTTTGACGGCGTTCATCCAAGCGCCGGCCCGCGGCAGCAGATGGCCGCCGCTGGCACCGATGACGAGCAGGGGCACCCCCATGCCCAACCCTAGGGCCAGCAAGGCCGCGCCGCCAAGCACCGCGTCATTGGTGGTGCTGATGTAGATCAGGGCGCCGGCCAAGGGCGCGGAAACGCAGGGCGACACCACTAGGGCGGAGAGCGCCCCCAGCACCGCCACACTGAGGTGCCGGCCGCCGCCCAGGCCTCGGCTCAAGCCGTCCAGCTGGTCCTGCCAGCGTTGCGGCAGCCGCAGTTCATAGAAGCCGAACATGGACAGGGACAGCAGGGCGAAGACGATGGCGAAGGCGATGAGCACTGGCGGCGCCTGCAGGGCCGCCTGCAAATTGAGGCTGGCCCCAAACAGCCCCATCAGGGTGCCGATGGCGGCGTAGGTGAAGGCCATCCCCAAGACGTAGGCGAGGGAGAGCCCAAAGGCCCGCCGGCGGGTCAGGTCCCCGCCGGCGCTGCCGGGGCCGCCCTTTGAGGAAATAATGATGCTGGAGAGGATGGGCACCATGGGCAACACGCAGGGAGTGAAGGCAAGGCCGATGCCGCCTAGGAAGAACAGGGCTGCGGCCAACAGCCAGCCCCGCTCGGCCAACAGGGAGGCCAGCCGCCGTTCCTCCGTTGCCGGCGGGGGAAGGGCGGCACCCGTCTGTGGCGCTGCGAAAACGGCGCTGGAAGTCGAAGAATCATCCGCATTGGGGCCAGAAGAGGCCGAATCGCCATCTACGGCGTCGTTGGGGGATCCGGTCGGGTCGCCGGAAGCGAGGGCGGGCGCGGCTGCTGCTGCCGAACCGACGGCGTTCAGGATCACCCAACGGGTTTCCGGCGGATAGCAGAGGCCGGCCTCGGCGCAACCCTGGTAGGAGACGCCGACCTCGAACAGGCCCTCGGCATGGGTGATCGGCACCCGGATCTCGACCCGCCTGTAATAGACCTCCACCGCGCCGAAGAATTCATCGACCTTGGGCTTGCCGGGCGGTATTTCCGGCGGCCCTAGGGTGGCGACGTCGCCCTCCCGCAGGGTGAAGTCGAAGCGGTGGCGGTACAGGTAGTAGCCTTCCGGCATGTCCCAATAGGCCAGCAGGGCGCCGTCGTCGCCTAGTTCCGTGCTCAGCACGAATGCCTCATCGACGGGCAGGAACTCCGGGGCCTCGCCCAGCCCAGCCGGTTGCGGCGCCGGCAGCGCCGCCCCCAAACCGAAGGCCAACAGCCCCGACAAAACCCCAAGCCTCACCCCAAGCGCCCAGCGTCCGCTGCGCAGGGTGCGTTCACACGGAGACGGACCGCCGGATTGGGAACCATGCGGAAGGCTTTTCTGGCAAGATAGGTGCTGCATTGGAAAGCGACCTTTGCTTCTAGGTCTCATCGTGAACCCATCCAAGCCTTTTGGCAATGCGTTATTCGGTTCCGGCGGCATCGGGGCGCTGTGCCTCGTTGCCCTGCTGAGCGCTTGTCAAACCACTCAGGCGCCGGAGTTGCTGCCGGTGGAGAACCGCAGCCAACCGGCACCCGAAGTCGAGGACGGCACCCTGGACAGGTTGCTGGCGGCGGCGGAGCGGGCGATTGCGGAGGACCGGTTGACCGTCCCGGAGGCCGGCAGCGCGTTCGCCCTTTATCAGGAAGTGTTGACCCTGATGCCGGACCATGCGGCGGCGCGGCGCGGCTTGGAGAAGATAGTTGAACGCTATGTGCAGTTGGCTTTGCGGGCGGCGGAGCGGCAGCGCTTCCCGCAGGCGCGGTCAATGCTGGCGCGGGCGCGGCTGGTTGATCCGGCGCACCCAGCCATCGAGCCGACCGGACAGCAAGTGGTGCTGCTGGAGGGCGCACGGCGGGAAAGGGTGCCGCTGGACGGCGCCCAATTACGGGGGCGCACCGCGGCGGTGGAGCAAAGGCTGCTGCGGTTGGGCAGCCGCGCCGGTCGGCCAGGCTGCCGAGTGGCCATCAACGCCCGTTCCGACGCCGAGGGGCGATGGGTCTATCAACAACTGAATCGCGGCGCCGGCGGCGTTCGAGTGCGGGCCAGCCTAACGGTCGCCTCGCCACCGACCGTGGAGCTGATATGTTTTGCCAACACAGGGTAGCCCCGCGGATGCGCTCCCTTGGCCGGGGGCGAACTGCCTATCTATGGGCACATACCATTTCGAGATGATCCGGTGAGGCCGTGAACATGAACTGGAAATTCTGGCGCATCCTGCCGAACCTGGCCGGCAAACTGTCGGTCGGCAACGGGTGGCGGCGGCTTGGCGCAGCCTTGGGCTTAGGCGGCGGCACCGTCAGTCGGTTGGTTGCCGGGTTGGTTGTCATTTATCTGTTGGCCAGCTTGTTTCTGGGCTGGTGGTGGGACAAGGAACCGGACCTGTTCGACGTGCGGGCCAACGCCGCCAGCCATGCCCAGCAGGCGCAGCGCGAGCCGGTCATCGGCTACACCACCACGGCCGCCCTGATTCGCTTGGCGGAGACTCTGCTCGACAAGCGCGGCGGCTACCTCTCCAACGACATCGCGCCGCCGGGCCTGTGGATGGACAACATCCCCAATTGGGAGTTCGGCGTTCTGACGCAGATTCGGGACGCCTCCCGCGCCTACCGCATCGACTTCGCCCGCTCCCAAAGCCAGTCCACCGAAGACCCGGACCTGCAAAGCGCCGAAGGCCAGTTCTTCTTCGACAACTCCAGCTGGATCTTCCCGGACAGCGAGGGCGAGTACCGGCAGGGTGTCCGCCACCTGAACGCCTACCTAATGCGGCTGGCGGACCCCTCCCGCCCGAACGCCCAGTTCTACGCCCGCGCCGACAACCTGCAGCATTGGCTGCAAGGGGTGGAAACGCGCTTGGGCAGCCTTTCGCAACGGCTTTCCGCCAGCGTCGGCAAGCGGCAGTTGAACGTCGATCTGGCTGGGGACGCCGCCGCCGCCCAAGCCACCGACGCACCCCGCAACCAGGACTTCAAGACCCCTTGGCTGCAAATCGACGACGTCTTCTATGAGGCGAGGGGCCAAACCTGGGCGCTGCTGCACTTGCTGCGCGCCGTGGAGCAGGACTTTGGCGATGTGCTGGACAACAAGAACGCCAGAGTCAGCGTGCAGCAAATCATCCGCGAGCTGGAGCCAACCCAAGACACCCTGTGGAGCCTCGTGGTGCTGAACGGCAGCGGCCTGGGCCTGCTGGCCAACCACTCCCTAGTAATGGCTTCCCACATCTCCCGCGCCAACGCGGCCATCATCGACCTGAGGTCTTTGCTGGCGCAGGGTTAGGGCGTCGCACCTTGCCGGCTTGAAGTGGGTTCCGCCCCATCTTAAGGGATGCCAACCAAGTGCGGTGGCCTGCTTCGAGCGGCACCCTTGGCCCAACGCAGCAGGCGACCGGCGTTTTGAACCCTAGCGGCAGCCGCTCTGGATGCCTTTTCCGATGGTGCTGCTATCATACGCGCCGCCGGCGCCGGTTGGCGCATCTCGAGCAAGCATCGCACAAGCAAACATAAGGACAGCACATGACTGAACTTTCCCTAGTGCCGCCCGCGTTGGGGCTGGTCGGGCTGATTGCCGCCTTCATCATTTACGCCTTGGTCAAGCGCTATGACGAGGGCGATGAGGCCATCCGGAAAATCGCGGACGCCATTCACACCGGCGCGATGGTGTTCATGCGCCGGGAGTACAGCATGTTGGCGTTGTTCGCCGCCTTGTTGCTGGTGCTGCTGTTCTTTTCCGGATTGGGCGTGGAGACGATTTGGGCCTTCGTCGCCGGGGCGTTGTCCTCGGCCGGGGCCGGCTGGATCGGCATGTACACGGCCACCAAGGCCAACGTCCGCACCACCGCCGCCGCCCACAGCCAAGGGCCGGCGGCGGCGCTGTCCGTGGCCTTCTTCGGCGGCTCCATCATGGGCTTGGCGGTGGCCTCCCTGGGCTTGATGGGCCTCGGCCTGGTCTATTACTTCTTCGGCGGGGACCCGGAGACCGCCCACCACATCCACGGCTTCGGCATGGGCGCCTCCACGGTGGCCCTGTTCTCTAGGGTGGGTGGCGGCATCTACACCAAGAGCGCCGACGTGGGGGCGGACTTGGTGGGCAAGGTGGAGGCCGGCATCCCGGAGGACGATCCGCGCAATCCCGGCGTGATCGCGGACAACGTGGGAGACAACGTGGGGGACGTGGCCGGCATGGGGTCGGACATCTTCGAGTCCTACTGCGGCTCCATGATCGCCACCATCGCCATCGCCGCCACCTTGGCGACGGGCAGCGTGGCGGCCTTGGCGCCAGGCATGACGGAGGGCGACGGCAAGGCGGCGCTGATGTTCCTGCCCTTGGCGATGGCCTCCACCGGGCTGATCTGCTCCATCATCGGCATCGGCATCGTGCGCTCCCGCTCCAGCGCCGCCCCGGCGCTGGCGCTGCGCATCGGCATGATCGCCACGCCCTTGCTGTTCATGGCCGCCTCCTACTTTGTGATCGGGCAAATCGGCGTCTCCACCGACATCTGGTGGGCCTTGGTGTTCGGCTCGGTCGGCGGCGTCGTCATCGGGCTGGTCACCGAGTACTACACCTCAGCAAAGCCGGTCATCCGCATCGCCAAGGCCGGGGAGACCGGTGCCGCCACCGTGATGATCACCGGCTTGGCGGTGGGCATGCAGTCCGTGGTGGTGCCCTTACTCGCCATCTGCGCCATCATCTTGATCTCCACCACCTTGGCAGGGCTTTACGGGGTGGGCATCGCCGCCGTGGGGCTGCTCGCCACCGTGGGCATGACCATGGCGGTGGACGCCTACGGGCCAGTGGCGGACAACGCCGGCGGCATCGCCGAAATGGGCGGCCTCGGTGAGGAAACCCGTAAAATCACGGATTCT
The DNA here is from genome assembly GCA_958296195.1 of uncultured Pseudomonadales bacterium. Lineage (GTDB taxonomy): Bacteria > Pseudomonadota > Gammaproteobacteria > Pseudomonadales > Azotimanducaceae > Azophilus. Next base: position 336,466 of record OY282455.1, read on the forward strand.
CTGGATGAGTTGGGCAACACCACCGCCGCCATGGGCAAAGGCTTCGCCATCGGCGCCGCGGCCTTGGCCGCCCTGGCCATCATCGCCGCCTACGTCGAGACCATTCAGTTCAAGACCGGCGGTGAATTCACCCTCCACCTCGGCCACCCGGATGTGCTGATCGGCCTGTTCATCGGCGGCCTCACCCCCTTCCTCATCGCCAGCATCACCATGACTGCGGTGGGCGATGCGGCCATGGAAATGATTCAGGAGATTCGCCGTCAGTTCCGCGAAATCCCTGGCCTGTTGGAAGGCAAAGCGGAGCCGGACACCGAGAAGTGCGTGGACATCGCCACCTCCGCCGCCTTGAAGCGAATGCTGCTGCCGGGCGCCATCGCCGTGGCGGTGCCGCCGCTGGTGGGCTTCGGCCTCGGCCCGGAGGCATTGGGCGGCACCCTGGGCGGCGGCCTGCTCGGCTGCGTCCTGCTGGCCCTGACCATGGCCAACGCCGGTGGCGCTTGGGACAACGCCAAGAAGTACGTCGAAAAGGGCAACCTAGGCGGCAAGGGCTCCGACGTTCACGCCGCCACGGTGGTGGGCGACACGGTGGGCGACCCCTTCAAGGACACCTCCGGGCCGAGCATGAACATCCTCATCAACGTCATGGCGATTGTCAGCTTGGTAATCGCGCCGCTGTTGGTTTAGAGAGCGGCCTAGAGTGTGGTCGGGACGCTGGGGCTAGTGCCTCAACCCCTGCTGCCCGGCAGGTTCGGGAATGTTCCGCCTGATGTTCGCCATGAGGCTGGGAATGCCTGCCTCCCATCTGCGCCCGCGTTGCTCCTCGTCGCTCCGCACCTGCGGGGAGGGCCAGACCAAGCCGCAGTGCTTTAGCTGGGTCAACGCCTGCTGCACATTCCCATCCGTCGCCTTGTCGCCCAAGGCGCCCCGCACGGCGTATTCCAGCTTGTGTTCGCTCACCCTGTCATCGGGCTTTCCGTATAGAGCGGCGACGGCGCTGGCGACGGCGCTCAGCCCAAGTTTCTTCAACTCTGCCCGCCGTTCATCGTAGTAGGACGTGCGCACAGTCGCCGCCTCATGCATGGCCTCCCGGAATTGATCCTCGGACAGGGCTGTCGTCCCTGCCCTGTGCGCCGACAGCCACAACTGCTCGCCCCACACTTGGATGAAGAACGGATACTCCTGGCATTCGGCCAACGCTTCCCTTTCCTGCCCTTCCGAAAGGCGAACGTTGGCATCCTCCAGCGGCGGGACGAGAGCCTCGCGCGCACCGGCGGGCGGCAACCTCCCCACAAGCAGCTTTTTCGATCTTGACGCGAAGGTGGCGTTCATGTCATTGACATGGTCCACTAGGTCCGGCGTACCCGCCAACACCAGCATGATGCGGTGGTTGGGCGCCAGTTCCTGCCAAGCGTTGAACAAGGCGCACCCCATGTCCACGTCCAGCGTGTGCGCCTCGTCGATCAGCAGCGCGTAGGCGTTGCCCCCGCGGCATTGCGCCCGCAGCACGTCATGCGGAGTCAAGTCGGAGGGGGGTATGGGGTTCGCCCGCGGATGCGCCTTGCGGATGCTTTCCGCCCCCTTGCGCAAAAGATGGCCCCATCCGTTCGGCGACAGCGCGTCCATCGCGTGAAGCCCGCTCAACCTCCTTGCTGACAGGCGCACCACCTGCAAGTCCTTCCCCATGCCCGCCTTCCGCCATGCCTCTTGGAGCGCATCCTCGAACCACAGCAGCAGGCAGGTCTTGCCGTTGCCCCTAGGACCCGTGACCAAAACGGGTGCGCTTGTCCCTCTCGGCGCATCCTTGCGCAGCAGCCCGGAGGCCGCAAGGCGCAGGCTCTCCTGTTCCCTCTCCCGTCCACCCATCAGGGGCGGCCGTTGGCCCGGCCCTGGCTGGAACGGACAAAAATCGTCTTCAAGACTCATGGTCAGGCGTTGCACTGCTTGGGAGGGGCATTATAAGAGAGAGATGCGCTGTTCTGGGGCCGCGTCCCGCAAGGGATCAGCGCGGTCAGAAATATTTCTTACCCCGAGTCAACTGCCGCATGGGGGGCTGGATTATGCCTCAAAAGGTGGGCAGAGCGCCTTAAGCGGGCCACCATGCCGCCTAGAGGCAATGGTTTGGGGCTGATGGGCCGTCTTCCGTGGGTGAAAGGCACGGCCCCGTCAAGGCAGCAGCGGGCTTGTCTTGGCCTTGGGGAAGTTCTTCACCCGTTCAAAGAAGGCGGTTTGAGTGATTTCGGTGGGCACTCTGGGCGCAGGTCCAACAAGCCTTCCCAACTGTGCAAGAGGCTCGTTTGCAATACTACGGCCAACGGCTGCGCGAAATTCAACAGGCGGACATGATGGACATCTGCGTCCGCTTCGCCCGCGACATGGCGCAAAGTGTGCAAGCCGGCGACCTAGCGCAACTGAAGGACTGGGACGCGATGCGCAGCATTCAGGCCGCTCTGCAAGCAAAGGGTGTGCAAGCCGACACGCCGGGCTGCGCCGCCGTGCAAGACGCCATGCGCCGCATCAAGCACTGGGGCTTTGCCGTGCCCAGCACCGACTTGGCCCACTGGCTGCCCGGCATCCCCAGCCTGATGGCGCATGTGCAACAACGCGCCGAAGACGCGGGAGTGCTGCCACCGCACCCGTCCGCACAGGGCTAAGCCTTGGTAAGCCAGCCCATAGCGCACGGGAAGTGGGAAGGCGCCATCGACAGCCTCAACAACCGCCCCCGAAAATGCCTAGGCTACCGAACCCCCAAGGAGGCGTTCCAAGAAGCTATCCTTGACGAAGAAAGTGCTGCACTTATGGGTTGAATGCAGGCAAGATGCTTGCACTGGGTTTGCAGGTGGAGATTGAGCAATGAGTCGGGTGATCTGTTGCGAGGATAGGCGCTACCGCTACTGCGAGTCCGAAGATGGACGCTATCGCTACTGGTTGGAAGCCAAGCTGGAGGATCGGAATGGCGTCTGCTTGTTCCTGATGCTGAATCCTGCCACCGAAAATGCGGATCAGGAACGCAAACGATCTCATCGTACTACAAGGAATAAATGCGAAGAATATTCTCAGCGTTGGGGGTACGGCACCTTGTGGACATGTAACTTGTTTGCCCTGAGATCCAAGGACCCTAAAAAACTAAAGGAGGTGGCGAAGCCAGAGGAGGCAATAGGTGCCGAAAATAACCTCCATATTGTTCAGAAGGCGCATAGGTCAGACATGATCGTTTGCGCGTGGGGGAACAAGGGAAAATACTACGGCCGGGGAAGGGAGGTTACAGAAATTCTAAAAAATGAAGGGCTATTATGCAAAATGCATTACCTTGCTATGACAGGGAAATGTCAACCTATGCATCCCCTCTTCATTAAGAGAGACGCACTGCCAAAGCCATTCGTCGATGCCCCCGCGTACTTTCAGTGCAATTGAGCAAATAACGTCTGAACTTTTTCGGTGACGATGATTTGGGCGAAAAAAGGGCGGAAAAGCGGATTGCGCCTATCGTGAGATAGTTTCAGTACGCTGTTGGCGGTCTCGTTCCAGACATTCCCGCAATCGACCATCAACGGTTTCGACGGCACGGCGCTTGTTCGTCCACCAATCTGTGGACCAGATGCGGAACAGAGTCCAGCCAAGCCCTTCGAGCACCTGTTGACGAACTTTGTCGCGCTCCCTCGCCACTGCGGAACTGTGGTAGGCGGCGCCATCGCACTCGATGCCGGCCAAGTACCGCCCGGGCTGATCTGGATGCACCACGCCGAAATCGATACGATAGGCCGAAACGCCGATCTGTGGCTCCACGCGCCAGCCCTTAAGCCGCAGTGCTTCCGTCACCGCCACCTCGAAGGGTGAATCCGCATCGCCGACGGAACGCGGCGCGACGACGCCAAGGGCGGGGGCGCCGCGTTCCGCATAGTCGAGAAAGTCCTTGAGATCCGCGACCGCCCGCGCCTGAGTGCGCGACAAGTCGATCTGGTCCGGGCGCAGCGTGGAAAAGACGATCATTTCGGACTTGGAGCGCGTGACCGCGACGTTCAGGCGCCGCTCGCCGCCTTCGCGGTTCAGCGGCCCGAAGTTCATGGTAACGCGCCCGCTTTGGTCCGGCCCATAGGTCACGCTGAACAGGATGACGTCCCGTTCGTCCCCCTGCACGGTTTCCAGATTCTTCACGAACACCGGCTCCGGCGTCTCCTCCGGCGAGAAGGCCCATTCGATCTCCGGCCGGCGCATGCGCTCCTGATCCAGCAGGTCTTCAATAAGAGTCTGCTGCTCAGAGTTGAAGGTGACGACGCCGATGGATTGCTTGCGAACGCCCGCATCCGGGTAGGTGAGGCGCCGCACGATCTCCGCAACCACGGCCTTGGCCTCGGCTTCGTTGTGGCGGGCACCGCCACGCGCATAGAAGCCGTCGCCCGGGCGGACGAGGTCCAGGCCCTTGTCCTCCACGTCCGGCGCCGGGAAGGTGATGAGGCTGTTGTCATAGTAGCGGGCGTTGGAGAAGGCGACCAGGCTCTCCCGGCGCGAGCGGTAGTGCAGGTTGAGGCACTGTTCCGGCACGCTGGCACCGAGCATCTCGTCAAGGATGCTCTCCAAGTCTCCCTCGATCTCCAAGTCGCCGTCCGGGTCGTCGTCGGCGCGGGCGAAGAAGTTGGTGGGCGGCATCTGCTTCGGGTCGCCGGCGACGATCACTTGCTTGCCTCGCGCGATGGCACCGATGGCGTCCCACACGGTGATCTGCGACGCCTCGTCGAATATGACGACATCGAACAGCGATTGGTCCGTCGGCAGGTACTGCGCCACCGAGAGCGGCGACATCATGAAGCACGGCGTCAGCTTGGTCAGCACGTCCGGAGCTTCCTTGAGCAGCACACGAACGGGCTTATGGCGCCGTTGTTTCTGAAGTTCGCGCCGCACGATGCCCCAGCCAGAGCTACGCGTCACCTCATCCTGGTCCGGCAGATCGGCCTGCAACCGCGCCGCGATGCATTCCGAGGTGGCTTGCTGATGGCGGTCGTCGGCCTCGCAGAACTTGCCAATGCGAGTTTCATGCTCCGGGGTGGAGAACATGCGCAACACGACGTCTTCCATCATCACGGCTTCGGACCACCAAGCGCAGTACGCTGCCTCGAACGTTGCGGCGATTTCGTCGGCCGGCACCCGTCCCGCCTCCACCGCCGCCACTAGGGGCAGCAGGTCGAGCTCGACGGCCTTGGCCCTGCGCTGACGCCATGCGCACCAGTCGCGCAAGCCGGCCTGCCCTTCCGCTACCCCACGAGCCCGGTCGCGTAACCGACGCAAGGTGACGCTGGAGTCCGGCGTCGTCCGTCCCGCGCTGGCCTCGAAAGCCTTCCATGCCTGCGTCAGAGTTGAAACGACATCTTGGCAGGCCAGCAACTGACATCCAAAGATGCTATCTGGAGCAAGGCCGTCGTTGCCTTCGGCCAGCATGCTTTTCACCTTCAGCCGGATGTCCGCCAGCGCTTGTGGCGTTTCGGCAAGCGCCGCCGTCGCCTCGCGCACCCGTTCGCTAAGACGCCGCACGGATTGCAACGCCTGCCCATCTGTATCGTGCTGCCGCCAAAATCGAAATGCGCCAAGTGGTTGATCCAGCCGATCCAGCGCTTCGCCATGGCGGCGTAACTGGGCCAAGGCTTCGGCATCCTGCACCGGGTTCGGGTCGCCTGCGGCACCGCCCTCCCGCAACCGGCGCCGCACGGTACGACGCTTGAACCAGCGCAACGGCCAAGGAGCGCGATTCGCGGTGGCCCAGCGGCTGAGAATTTCGTTACCATCAAGCATGCGCCAAGCAAAAGGCGCGTAGCTGCAACTCAGAGAGGCTCTCGCCTCCTTGTAACCTCGCAATTCTGAAGCGGCATCCGCCAGCGCTTGAACCCTGTCCTGGCCGTCTGGCCCCAAGGCAAGAGCAGTCTGCTGTTGGTGGGAATCCGCGAGCGTCTGCGCGAGTTTGCCCAAGGCGATCAGCCCGTTCAGGGCGTTCAGCGCGGGAATGCCCAGCGCGGTCGCCACCTCGCCGCACCGGCGTTCCACCTCGTCCACAAGGATCAAAAGCTCGGCGGCTTGGCCCGCCAGCGCTCTCTGCCAGCTAGGCGTCCAGTCTCCGCGCTCGACAAAGGCTAGCGGGTTGTCCGCCACATCGCTCACGGCCTGCGCGTGAATCTCCAGATTCTCCACCGCCTCGTTCATGGCGTTGAGCTCATCCTCGTCATGGCTGTCCGCTGAAGGCCATGACAGCCGGACCCGCTCGGCAAGCACCTCGTCACGCACCTTCACGCCAATGGCGCGATGCGGCGTGTAGCCATTGGGCCACTCCCGGTGCATGTGCCGCACGAAGCGATTCAGGTCGTCGCGCAACTCGCCCAGCGCATTCGCCTGCCGTCGCCAAGCTCTTTCTGATTTGGCGTCGTCGCGCTCCCACGCCTTGCGCAGCTGCTTGAGCACATCCGCCTTGCGCACCTTGTTGGAATGCAGTTCCAGGCAGAAGCGGTCCAGCCCGATGGACTGCAAGCGGCGATACACCACTTCCAGCGCCGCAGTCTTCTCGGAGACGAACAGCACGGTCTTGCCCGCACCGAGCATGTGGGCGATGAGATTGGCAATGGTCTGGCTCTTGCCCGTGCCCGGCGGGCCGATGATCACGAAGTCCTTGCCGCGGTCCGCCGTCGCCACCACGGCCATCTGCGACGCATCCGCGGGGAGCGGCATCAGCAGATCGACCGGCGCGAAGTCTTCATCGAGACGCTTGACATCGGCGAAGCCACCTTGGCCGGGCGGCGCATAGACCTCTCTGGGCGTGTCGAGCAGGTGGCGCACGACGCTGTTGTCGCGCAGCGCGTCGGTGCGATCCACCAAATCTTTCCACATCAGATATTTGGCGAAGGAGAAGTGGCCGAGCGCGACCTCTTCCACGACCTCAAAGCCGGGGATGTCGCGCACCTCCCTGCGGATGAAGTTCCAGACACCGGCAACGTCAATGCCGCTCGCATCCTCCGGCAGGCCATCGTCGAACTGGCGGATGTCGAGCTGAAAGTCCTTGCGCAGCATTTCCAGCAGTGTGGTGTTGAAGCGGGGCTCGTCGTCGTGCGCGGTCATCCGAACGCCACTACGCACCGAACGTCGCTCCAGGGCCACCGGCAGCAGGATGAGCGGCGCACGAAAACGCCGTTCGTCTTTTTCGTTGCGTTTCCAAAGCAGAAAACCCAGCGCCAAATAAAGGGTGTTGGCACCGCCCTCCTGCAGTGCCGTTTGCGACTTGCGGAAGATCTCCACCGTGCGCTTGCGCAGCTCGTCTTCCGGTAGGTCCACCAGTACGCACGATTCGTTGAGCTGGACGCGGGCGTATTCCACCGTGTGGCGCTGATCAATGGGCTGCCGGCCCGATAAATCGTCCTGTTGGGCTCCTGGCGCGGGGGGCAACGACCGGATCTGGATCTTTGCGCCGCTGGCGAGCTTGTCTTCGAGCAGCCCGGGGTCGGGACAGATGATGCTCAAGCTGGTGCGTGTGCTGCGGTGGTTCAACAGTGGATTGCGAGCGGAGAGGTCCAACAGCTTGCGCTGCCAGCGCTCCAGGCGGCCTTGGGGCGTCTCCGGCTTCGCATCTTCCGGTTCCGAGCCGTCGAAATCCGGCAATCTGGGCGCGGCCTCCAAGGACTGCGGCCGTACCTGGGGTGCTAGTGCCTCATCGACAACTCCCGCCCCGCCGGAGATGCCCAAGGGCCTGATGCGTTGCGTCCGCGCCTGACGAATGTCGATGGCGGCAACGAAGGTGTCGTCCCGGTCGTGGTGAATCTGCCGCTTGGCGAGGTCGATGGCGGCGGAGAACGGCGGTGCCGGGCTGGAAGTGGCGCAGGTGGTTTCCAGCAGCAGCAGCTCCTGAAGGTCGATGCGCTTGCGCAGGGTCTCCGCATCGTCGATGACGACGGTGGCGAGTTCTTCCGGCTGCAGCCAGACACCCACCATGGCGTGCTCTTTCGGCATGGCGATGATCGGGTTGAACCCCGCCTGCTCGAAGACGGAGGCGAATAGCAGGGCTGTATCCAGACAAGTAGCCACCTTGCCCTCTAAAATTCTGCTCGGCAGCCGCACCTTCTGGCCCTGCTCCTCAAAGCTCGCCGGCGGCAGCGCGTAGCTTAAGCCTAGGTTGGCGATGGCCGTGTAGATGGCAGACGCCATTTCCCACACTCGTTGACGGCTGCCTGAGTGGTAGCCGTCGATGTGATCCAGCTTGCTGGCCTGCCGCAACACTTCACTGGCGCGGTGCAGAATGCTATCCACGGCCGGATCGTTTGGCGTTGAGAAAGCAGCGAGCAGTTCCGGCATGAAAGCGGCACCACCCCATTCGTTGGGCGCGAGCAGTTCAATGGGTATGGCGGACTCCGCAAGCAAGGTGTTGTCACGCTCCAAGCGCAGCCGTACCTCGCCCTGCACCGACTCGGTAAGGCTGCGCAAAATGCCGCCTTCAAGCAGGAGTTCGCGGTCCACAATGCGGGCGACGCCGCCCGCTTCCACGCGATCTATCGGCCAAGTTTTCGCCTGTGCGAAAGACGGGCTGGCTTCGAGGGTGAGCGTCAGATCTTCAATTCGGTGAGTGCTCGGGTTCTCCACCCGCAGATCTCGCAACACCGGAAACGCACTCTCGTGGGCAGCCAAATTGAGCTTTGCCGCCATCTCACAGTGGATGGTGCAACGAGCCAAGGGCGTTTCTGGCGTGTCCTGTTCAGGCATTTGGTTAGAGCCTTCAGTGCGATAGTCAACTGCCGCATGGGGGCTGAATTATGCCTCAAAAGGTGGGCAGAGCGCCTTGAGCGGGCCACCATGCCGCCTAGAGACGACGTTTTGGAACTGATGGGCCATCTTCCGTGGGAGAAGGGCACAGACCGGTCACGGCAATAGCGAGCTTGTCTTGGCCTTGGGGAAATTCTTAACCCGTTCAAAGAAGGCGGTTTGAGTGATCTCGGTGGGCCACTCTAGGCGCAGGTCCACCCGCCGAAGGTCGTTGTTGGCGTCCTGTCTGAAGGTCACCGCCGTTAAGTGTTCGAGCTGGCGGAGATCCCTCATGAGAGCATGGACTGGATTTTTCAACGCATCGTAGAGCTGGCGAGTAGCCGCCTTTAAGTCACCCAGCTCCATTGAATCCTCTCGCAGCAGCAGCTTCAGAATCTCGATTTGGCGCTGGGCGATTACCCGCTTCCTTTCGCTTTGCAACCTGTGGAAGAGGTCGTACATGAGATCCCGGAACAGCGCCTTTGAGACTTGGGTGCGAATCTCGGCGGACAGCCGTTCGCACTGGAGCGTGATTCCTCTGAGGCCGAAGGCTAGGAACGGCGTGAGGTCGTGGTCCCGCCGCCGCGCCTCCGCCAGCGTGGCGAGATAGCCGTTCTTCTCGTCGTAATAGTAATTGGACATGGCAATGAACAGCGCGTCACGCAGGCCTGCGCGTTGCAGCATCAGGGCCTCCAAAGCCCTCGCCGTTCGCCCGTTGCCGTCCAGAAATGGATGCATGGCCGCGAAATGGTAGTGCAGCGCCAAGGCTTGAACTAACGGGTCGTGCTGCGAGTACGGGCCTTGCGCCGCCTTGATTAGCTGCGCAAATGCCTTAGCGCACTCGGTGCCGCCGGCCACGCCCCTGTGCCTTGGGGCACCGAATTCCACGTTCTGGTCCCGCCGCCGGAGTTGGCCGGGCGGGCAGTGGTCGTCGTCCGCGTCGGTCACGATCAACCAATGAATGTGCTTAATCAAATCGGCATCGATGGGCCGGGCGCTGGGTAGCTGGGCAATCCAGCCATAGGCCCTGACCGCAGCGCGGGCCTGCCGTTGCGACCGGGTGAACGGCTCGTCCGGCGCTTCGTCAAGCGCCGCTTCAAGCTCGCGCTCCGTAAAGTCGGCCCCCTCGATGCGGGATGTTCCGGCGACTTCCCGCTTAAGTTGGATGGCTTGCAGCTCCTCCACCCAGCTGCGCTGATAGGGCAGGCTGGTGAGTGCCTGCACCCGCGCCTTTGCTTCGACCAAGGGAGTAAAGATCGCTTGCGGTTCGTAGTGAATCCAGTGCTGTGGAGCGCCGTACTTGATCATCGCCCTGCTCCCGCTAAATTTTCAGTTCATTTCAATTAAGTTTATTGTGAATTTATTGAAAATAAAGGACTTTTTGGAATAAATGGAGAAGAAATTTTCAGTTCATTTCAGCCTCATTCCAGCCATAGCGGCAGTGGTTCCGACCGACATCCGGTTAAACGAAGACCTCTGGGGGGCGCCCGACGCCGTTCAGGCCTCGAACTGCGCCGGCAGCTTAGGCGTCAGCGCGATTGTGCTGGCGGGCGCATAAGGGTAGTCCGGTGCGGTAGGCGCTGCTGATGGTCCGGGGAGAAAGAGGGTGTGGCATTGGCTGAACTGCCGGTCTCCATCAAACCTCGAACGGTGCCAGCTTCTTCGGCGTCAGCCGGTTGTGCAGGCGGACGTATTGCGGCAGGCCGTTGCGGTAGGGGGGTGGGTCTTCGCCTTCGATCAGGGGCGCCAAGTAGCGGCGGGCCTTGGCCGTGATGCCGAAGCCATCGGCGCTGAGGTAGCTCTTCGGCATCTTGCGCTCCACGTTGGCCACCCGGGAGAGCTTGGCTTCGCCGATGGTCCAGCGGTAGGGGGAATCGCTCAGGCGCTTGATGGTGGGCATCACCGCGTTCTTGCCGGCGAGGGCGAACTGCACCGCCGCCTTGCCCAAGGCGTAGGCTTGCTCGACGTCCACGGCGGAGGCGATGTGGCGGGCGGAGCGCTGCAAGTAGTCCGCCACCGCCCAATGGTGCTTGTGGCCCAGCTTGCTGCGGACCATGTCGGCGAGAAGCGGGGCTAAACCGCCCAATTGCGCATGGCCGAAGGCGTCCTTGCCGCCGGCCTCGGCGAGCAGCTTGCCGTCCTCGTAGCGGGCGCCCTCGGAGGCCACCACCACACAGTAGCCGCGCTTCTGCACGGTTTGCTGCACCCTGGCCAGAAAGCGCTCTTGGCTAAAAGGGGCTTCCGGCAGCAGCAGGATGTGCGGGGGGTCTCCCGGCTTCTCCTGGCCCAGCGCTGCCGCCGCGGCTATCCAGCCGGCGTGCCGGCCCATCACCTCCAGAATGAAGACTTTGGTGGAGGTTTCCGCCATGGAGGCCACGTCCAAGGCGGCTTCCCGGGTGGAGGTGGCAACGTACTTCGCCACGGAGCCGAAGCCGGGGCAGCAGTCCGTAAACGGCAAGTCATTATCGACAGTCTTGGGAATGCCGATGGCGGTGATGGGGTAGTGGAGCCGGGCGCTGAGCTGGGACACCTTGTGGGCGGTGTCCTGGGAGTCCCCGCCGCCGTTGTAGAAGAAGTAGCGAATCTCGTGGGCGGCGAAGACCTCGATCAGGCGTCGGTACTCCCGCTCCTGCTCAGCGAGGGAGCGCAGCTTGTAGCGGCAGGAGCCGAAGGCCCCGCCGGGGGTGTGGCGCAAGGCGGCGATGGCGGCGTCGCTTTCCAGGCCGGTGTCTATCAGCTCCTCGTGCAGGGCGCCGAGGATGCCGTTGCGCCCGGCGAACAGCTTGCCGATTCGCTTGGGCTGACGCCGGGCGGTTTCGATCAGACCGCAGGCGGTGGCGTTGATGACCGCAGTGACGCCCCCAGACTGGGCGTAAAAGGCGTTGCCGGGACTTCCTGAATGCATACTGTGGTCAAACCGCTTTGCCATGCATGAAGCGCTGCACCCTGCCTTGCCATCCACACGGCCGGCTAGCTTTAGGTGGAAGCCGTATTTTAGTGTCATTGGGCGGCGAAAAAACTATCATGGCCGCATGGCCGTTGTATTGCAGTTCTTCTGGCATGTCTGCCTGTTGCGCCTAAGCCCGGAAATCGCACCCAAGCATCCCTTGATTGCGCTGATGGTGCTGGCGGCCAACTTGGCGGTCAGCATCTTCGCCTCCGCCGTGGTGACGGGTTCCCCGCTGCTGCAGCTGACCACCGGCATTCTGGTCTCCACGGCCACCCTTGCCGGTTTGGTCCGCCTCGCCTGCTTGCTGCGCGGCCTAAGCGCAAGGTTCATGCAAACCATCGTCACCGTTTTGGGCTGCGATCTGGTGCTCACAGCCATCCTTTCGTTGATCGTGCCGATCTTTGGGCTGCTACATGAGAGCGGCGTCATCGCCGCCTATCTGATGTTCTCGATCTGGTCCGTGACCGTGTTCGGCTTCATACTCTCCAAGGCGCTGAACCTGCCCATGGCCCTTGGTGTCGGCTTCGCCCTCACCATCATGCTCACCAGCGCTGGGCTCGCCACTCTGGCGAGCGCTTAATGAGACTGCACTTTCTCGGCATCGGCGGCACTTTAATGGGCAGCTTGGCCCAATTGGCCAAGCAGCAAGGGCACCAGGTGACGGGCTCGGACCAAGGCGTCTATCCGCCCATGAGCGATCTCTTGGCCGCCGCCGGCATCAAAGTGCATGAGGGGTTCAGCCCCGAGCAGCTTAGCCCGCGCCCGGACTTGGTGGTCATCGGCAACGCCGGCCTGCCCAGAGGCACTGCTGCCGTGGAGCACATCCTCAACAGCGGCCTACCCTATGTCTCAGGCGCCGAATGGCTTGGCGCCAACGTGCTGCAAGGCCGCTGGGTGCTGGCGGTGTCCGGCACCCACGGCAAGACCACCACGGCCAGCATGCTCGCCTGGATACTGGAGCGGGCCGGGCTGCACCCCGGTTACCTGATCGGCGGCGCTCCAAAGAACTTTGAACAGTCCGCCCGCTTGGGCAGTGCGCCCTATTTCGTGGCCGAGGCGGACGAGTACGACTGCTCCTACTTCGACCGTCGCTCGAAGTTTGTCCACTACCGCCCCCGAACGCTCATCATCAATAACCTGGAGTATGACCACGCAGACATTTTTGAGGACTTGGCCGCCATTAAGGCGCAATTTCGATTGCTGCTGCGCACGGTGCCGGGGCAGGGATTGATCGTGGCGCCCAGCGATGACGAGCACGTCAACGACCTGCTGCTCAAGGACTGCTGGACGCCCGTGGCCCGCTTCGGCGCAGAAGCGCCCAAGCAGAGAGCGCCAACAGACAGTGGGGACCTCTGGACGGCGCAACACCGCAGCTGCGATTCGGAAACTTTCGATGTGTGCCTCAACGGCGTGACCGTCGGCCGAGTGGCCTGGCCGTTGCTTGGCGCCCACAACGTCAGCAACGCCTTGGCCGCCGTGGCCGCAGCCCGGCATGTGGGCGTGCCGCCCGAAACGGCCGTAGCAGCCCTGAGTGACTTCGCCGGAGTCAAACGGCGGCTTGAAGTCATTGCGGAGATTGGGCGGACGACCCTGTACGACGACTTCGCTCACCACCCAACGGCGATTCGGGCCACCTTGCAGGGCTTGCGCAACAAGGTCGGCAACGAGGAGATCGTCGCCATAATCGAGCCGCGCACGCACACCATGTCCTTGGGCGCCTTGCGCCGCGAACTGGCGACCTGCTGCGCACCGGTCGACCAAGCGGTTTGGTTCCGCGGGGCCAACATCCAATGGGATCTAGACGGCTTGGTTGCGGAGTGCGTAACGCCGGCCCGGCAATTCTCGGATGTTGAGCAGCTAATCGATTGGGTGAAGGCATTGCCCGAACGCCGTCGGCATCTGGTCATCATGTCCAACGGCCGTTTCGACGACATCTTTGAGAAACTCCCCGCCGCGTTGCAGGGTCGTTAAACTCTGACGCCTTGGCATGGAGGTGAAGACCATGAATACCCTGCACCGATGGATTGTTCCGCTGTTCGCCCTGCCCCTGGCCGCCTTGGCCGAGGAGGCTTGGCACCCCTCCAAGTACGGGGCTGAGGACACCTTGGGCGCCCTCAACAACCTTGCGCCGGGAAAAGTGGTCGCCGCCGCCCGGCTGGTGCAGGCCGGCAAAGTCTATCGCCTGGGCGTGGAAACCGGGGCGGATTCGCCCGCCTATGCGCCGCGCCGCTACGCCATGACCATTTTGCAGCTCGACGACGGCACCGGCACCCCGATGGGCGCCAATCGGGCCACCGGCAACGATGATCTGATGAATCTCTGGATGGGCATCGGCAGCCAGATCGATGGCCTTGGGCACATGGGCATCGACCATGTTTACTACAACGGCAACCGAGCGCAGGATTTCGTTAGGCCCACCGGCTTGACCAAGCTCAGCATCGATCGGCTGCCGCCCATGGTCAGCCGCGGCCTGATGCTCGACATGGCGAAACTAGCCGGCCAAAACCCCATGCCGGAGGGCGCGGCCTTCAACCGCGCCGAAATCATGGCGGCGCAAAAGGCGCAGAACGTCAAAATCGAGAAGGGCGACGTGGTGCTGTTCCACACCGGCTGGCTCAACTTGGCGGAGCGGGACCCACAGCGCTTCATGGCCGGTGCGCCGGGTTTGGGCGTCGATGGCGCCCGCTATTTGGCGGAGCTTGGCGTGGTGGCGGTCGGCGCCGACACTTGGGCGCTGGAGGTGCTGCCGCCGGAGGACCCGCAGTTGGCGTTCCCAGTACACCCTGAACTACTCGCCAAGAACGGCGTTTACATTTTGGAGAACATGGACACCCGGGCCTTGGCGGCGGACGGAGCGGCGGAGTTCCTGTTCGTGCTGGGCGTGCCCAGATTCGTGGGCGCCGTGCAGGCGGTGATCAATCCAGTCGCCATCCGCTGATGGAGCGGCGGCGTTGAGCAAGCGCCGAGGGTTCGTCGCCCTCAGCGTTGCGGCCTCCTTCTTCGGCCTGCTGGCGCTGATCGGCTGGCTGGCGGCCCGGCAGGCGGTGACGCCGCAAATGGCGGTGCTCATGGGCGTCGCCCTGTTCGGCCTCTACATGGGTTTCGGCATCCTCATCGCCGCCTATCGGTTTGTCAGCAAATTGGACTAGCAGGAGTTTTCGGGTCGGCGACGCTCGGCCACCGCCTACCCGCCGCCGCCGCACTTGGACATCATGACCCCTTCGCCAACTTCTCCTATCGAAGGTCAGGACATGCAGACCGGCGCGGGCTGCGGGGATTGGGAACGCGGCTTCATCCTTCAGGCGAGCTACCGCATCGTCAACGGCAGAGGCCCCCCCTCCCTAGCTGAAGAGTCTCCCCTCTCCATTCCGGTGGTGCATCTGTATGGGGTGTTGGAGGGGGGCGGGACTTTTTTGGTGCGGGATCGTCGGCAGCGGCCGCACTTCTTTATACGCCGAGAGGATTTGGAGCAGGCTCGGCGGCTGGGCGCAACCCGCACGGTTCGGTCTGACCGCCGGACCTTTGCCGGCGAAAACGTCGCACGGGTGGAGTTGGGCATTCCGCAGGATGCGCCGCCATTGCGTGAGCGGCTGCACCGGGCCGGCATCGACACCTTTGAGGCCGACGTGCGCTTTGCGGTCCGCTATCTGATCGACCGGGGCATTCGCGGCGGCTGCGAGATTCGCGGCGCGTGGACGCCGGGGTCGCACATTTCGCGCATTTATGACGACCCGAAACTCAAGCCGGCCGACGTTGTCGTAAAACCTTCCGTGTTGTCCTTCGACATTGAGACGGATCCAGAGGCCAAGCGCCTGCTCGCCGTCGCCCTTTACGGCTGCGGGTTGGACGAGGTTTACATCGTCGATGCCAATGGCCGCGACATGCCGGACCGCGCCCTGGGATTGGCGGATGAGCGGGCCGTGCTGGACGCCTTTTGCAGTCGGGTGATGGAGGCCGATCCCGATGTGCTGACCGGCTGGAACGTCATTGACTTCGACCTCAGTGTGCTCGCCCGGATCGCCGCGCGGCTGCGGCATCCGTTCGAGTTCGGACGGGACCGAGGCAAGCTGCGCATCCGCAAGGCGCAGGGCTATTTCGGCAGCGGCCAAGCCAGTGTGCCGGGGCGTCTGGTGCTCGACGGCATCGATTTGGTGCGCGGCGCCTTCATGCGCCTGAACGACTACTCGTTGGACGCCGTGGCCAAAGAAGTGCTTGGCGAAGGGAAGGAGGTCTTGGCGGAGCATCCTTCCAGCAACCGCGCCGCCGACATTCAGGCCCGTTACCGGGACAATCTGCCGGCCTTCGCCGCCTACGCCCGCACGGACGCCCGGCTGGCCTTGGAAATCGTGGAGCGGCTTGGCTTGGTCAATCTGGCCGTGGCCCGCAGCCGGTTGACCGGCATGACGCCGGACCGCGTGTCCGCCAGCATTGCCTCGTTCGACTTTCTGTATCTGTCGGCGCTGCACCGCCGGGGCGTGCTCGCGCCAACGGTGCGCTCCGAAGAGGCCGCTTCGTCCACTCGCCACCAAGCCGGCGGCCATGTGCTGGAGCCGGTCACCGGCCTGCACCAGAACGTTTGGGTGTTCGACTTCAAGAGCCTGTATCCCAGTCTGATGCGCACCTTCAACATCGACCCGTTGGGGTTCGAGGCCGACGGCGGAAGCCCAGACGCGGTGATTCGGGTGTCGGCAGACGCCGCCTTCCGCCGGGAGGAGGCCATTTTGCCGGCCATGCTGGATCGGCTTTTCCCGCAACGCGAAGCCGCCAAGGCGGCTGGCGACGGCGTGGCCTCCCAAGCCATCAAGATACTGATGAACTCCTTCTACGGAGTGCTCGGCACACCCGCCTGCCGCTTCCACAACGTCGCCATCGCCAACGCGATCACCGGCTTGGGCCGCCGCTTTCTGCAATGGTCCAAGGCCTGGTTCGAGCAGCGCGGCCTTGAGGTGCTCTACGGGGACACGGACAGCCTGTTCGTAAGCTCAGGCTTGGCCGACGTCGCCGCAGCCAAGCGCAAGGGGCCGTTGTTGGCGAAGGACCTCAACGCCGCGCTTGACGACTACATCCACGCTACTTGGCAGGTGCCGAGCCGCTTGGAGATGGAGTTTGAAAAACTCTACGTGAAGCTCTTTCTGCCGTCCGTGCGGCACGGCGGCGGCGGCGCTCGGAAGCGCTACGCCGGCCTGCTCGACGGCGAGCGCGAACCGGAGTTCACCGGCATGGAGGTGGTGCGGCGGGACTGGACGCAACTGGCCAAGGACGTGCAGCGGGAGTTGTTCGCCCGCCTGTTTGCCGGCGAGCCTGTGGACGGCTATCTGAAGGAGGTGGCGACGTCCCTGCGCCACGGGGATTTGGACTCCGCCCTAGTCTATCGCAAGGGGCTGCGCAAGAGCCTCGCCGCCTACACCGCCAGCACCCCACCCCATGTGGTGGCGGCGCGCAAGTCCGCCGATCCCGGTCGGGTGATCGCCTATGTGGTCACCACCGCCGGCCCGGAGCCGCTGGATGCGCTGGAGCACGAACCGGACCGGGAGCACTACCTGCAAAAGCAGGTTCGCCCCGTGGCGGAACCCATCCTTGCCGCCTTAGGTCTGGATTTCGACCGCACGGTGGGGGATGACCAGCAGATGGAGATGTTTTGACCGCAAGCCTTCCTGCCCGGAAATTGAATCCGCCGCACGGTCGCCTTTCGCCAATTCGGTGTTTTCCGCTCATAGGCCATGGCGGCTTTAGATACCTCCGAAGCCGCCGCCGCCGGGCGTTTCCATGACGAACAGGGTGCGGTCCCCCTTGCGTTCGAGCAGCGCGTTGGTGGCCACCGTGGTGCCCATCTTGACGTGCTCCAAGGTGTTGGGGGGAATGGGCGCCCCCGCGTCGAGTCCCAGAAGGTCACGGATGCCCTGCACCGCGGCGTCCTCGTAACGCTCCGGGTTTTCCGAAAGCAACTTGTGGCAGATCAGTTGGCCGTCCGGGCGCTTGGCCACCAGATCGGTGAAGGTGCCGCCCCGGTCAATCCAGATTTGCCACCTATTGTTGGCCGACGAATTCACCGCATTCCCGCCAAGCCTCGACGAAGCCGCCAAGCCCCCGGCCTTGGGTGCCGGAGGTCTTTGCGCCTTGTGCGGCGGCCTGCTCCACTAGGGCGAGGATGGCTTGGGCGGTGGCGCTGTCGAGGTCCAGCCGCAGCATGTCCGTCTCCGGCCCGCCCCGATGTCCCGGCGGCTTGGCCAAGGGCGCCCCGCCAAGGGCAAGGCGCAACGGGCGGGCCAGGTTCGGGTCGTGGCGCAACAGCTCAAGGCTCTGCTCCAGCATCCAGCGCGGCCAATGGTCGGGCCGTTGGCAGAGTCTCTTGTAGGTGGCCCAGTCCAAGTTTGCGCCAAATCGCTGTGCTTCTCATACGGTGCCAGCCGGGATGCTTCAGAGGTCCTTGCCGGTCAGCAGTCGATAGGCTTCCCGGTAGCGGGCGGTGCTGCGCTCCACCACTTCGTCCGGCAGGGCGGGACCGGGCGGGGTCTTGTCCCATTCCCCCGCGGCCACCACCGTTTCCAAGTAGTTGCGCACGATCTGCTTGTCGAAACTGGGCTGCTCGCGCCCCGGTTGCCATTGGTCGGCGGGCCAGAAGCGGCTGCTGTCCGGAGTGAATATCTCGTCGATCAGGATGGGTGTCTGCGCGCCCGGCGGCCGGCCGAACTCGAACTTGGTGTCCGCCAGGATGATGCCCCTTTCGAGGGCGTAGGCTCTGGCCTTGTTGTACAGGCTTAGGGTGGTCTCGGACAGCCAAGCCATCAACTCCTCGCCGACGACTTCCGCCCCGGCGGCGAAGCTGATGTTCTCGTCATGGCCAGTGTCGGCCTTGGTGGAAGGGGTGAACAGCGGCTCCTCCAAGCGGTCGCTGTTGCGCAGCCCCGGTGGCAGGGGGATGCCGCAGACCGCGCCGCTGGCTTGGTAGTCCTTCCAGCCGCTGCCGGTGATGTAGCCCCGGGCGATGCACTCGATGGGCACCACCTCGGTCTTGCGGCAGAGCATGATGCGCCCCGCCAACGCCTCCCGCTCGGAGGGGGACAAGCCGGGGACGTCGGTCGGATCCGTGGAGATCAGGTGATGCTCCGCTTGGCCCGCAAAGTAGTCGAACCAGAACTTGGATATCTGCGTCAGGACCACGCCCTTGCCCGGCAGGCCGTTGGCCATCACTACGTCGAAGGCGCTGACGCGGTCCGTGGCGACGATCAGCAATGCTTCGGCCCCGTCGTTGAGGCGCACGTCGTAAAGGTCCCGCACCTTGCCTTGGCGTCTGTTGGGCAGGTTGAGCCGGGTTTCCAAAAGCGCCTGAGTCATGGCTGCCTTGCCTCCCACTGTGATGCGTTCAGTTGTCTCAATTGCAGCGCTACTTAACAACAGTGCGAGCCTCGGTTCAACCTATGGGCCTGCGCCGCTGGTCGCCCGGCGCTGTGCGCCGAGAGGCTGGCGCACGGCGACTGCGCTCCGTGCTCAGCCGCTCTGTTTTCCGTCCCGGACCGGCGACCCCTAACCGGCCACGCCGGCCAGGGCTTGGTGCAGGTCGCCAATCAGGTCGTCGAGGTCTTCGATGCCCACGGAAATGCGGATCAGGGAATCATTGATGCCCATGCTCGCCCGCCGTTCGGGACCCATTTCGTAGTAGATGGTGTGGGCCACCGGGATGGCTAGGGTGCGGTTGTCGCCCAGGTTGCTGGACTTGACGATGATCTTTAGGAGGTTCATGAACGCCCAGATGTCGAGGCGCTCATCGAGTTCAAAGCTGAACAGGGCGCCAGGGCGCCGAAACAGAGCCGCCGCCCGCTCAAACTGCGGATGCTGCGGCAAGCCGGGGTAGAACACCTTGCCCACTTCCGGGCGGTGGTTCAGGAAATCAGCCATGGCGGCGGCGTTGGCGCATTGCCGCTCCATCCGCAGCGCCAAGGTCTCCGCGCCGATGGCGATGTGGTGGGCGGCCTCCGGGGCCAGCGTGGCGCCGAAGTCCCTTAAGCCCTTTTTCTTGATTTGGGTCAGCGCCCACAGCTTGGAGTCAGCGCCCTTGTAGGTGTCATAGATGTTCGGGAAGTCCCGCCAATCATAGGCGCCCATTTCGGTGACGGCGCCGCCCAAGGCGGTGCCATGCCCGCCGACGTACTTGGTCAGGCTGTTGACCACTAGGCTGGCCTGCACTTCCTTGGGGCGGAACAGGTAGGGCGAGGTCATGGTGTTGTCCACCACATAGACCAGCCCTCGGCGGCGGCAGAATTCCCCTATTTCCGCCAGCGCCGCCACCTGAGTGCAGGGGTTGGCGATGGTTTCCACGAACACTAGCTTGGTGTTGTCCCGTACCGCCGCCGCCACCTGCTCCGCGTCCGTGGCATCTACAAAGGTCACCTCCAGGCCTTGAGCGGCAAAGCTCATGAACAGGCTGTTGGTGTTGCCGAACAGGAAGGCGCTGGAGACGAAGTGGTCTCCCTTGCGCAGCAGGGCGAACAGCAGGGTGCCGATGGCGGCCATGCCGGTGCCGAAGCAAACGCTGGCCAGCCCTCCCTCCATGCCGGAGACCTGAGCTTGCAGCGCTTCCACGGTGGGGTTGACTTGGCGCCCGTAGGTGAAGCCGGCCAGCTTGCCCTGAAAGACCGCGGCCAAGTCCTTGGCGTCTTCATAGCCGTAGGCCACGGTGGCATGCACCGGCTTGTGCAGGGAACCGTGCTCAACTACGCCCAGCCGGTCGCTATGGACGATCTTGGTGGTGAATCCCTGCATCTCCGCGGTCCCCGGTCGGCATCAGGGGCCGATCGGCAAATGGGCTTGCTTAACCAAGTCGGCAAAGGTGTTTTTGCGCAGCAACCGGGCGAGGTCGTCGCCGGGCAGGGGCGGAGAAAACAGGGCGCCCTGCGCCTCTTGGTAACCCTCCGCGCACAGCAGGCGCAACTGGGTGCGGTTGACCACGCCCTGCGCCAGCAACTGCATGTCCAGGGCGCGAGCCAGGGCGGCGATGGCCTTGACGATGCCCGGGCCGCCGCCGTCCGCACGAATGTCATGGATGATGCTCTTGTCCACGTTCAGCCGGTCGAAGGGGGAGTGCTGCAGGTAGCTAAGGGAGGCGTAGCCGGCGCCAAAGCCATCCACGGCGGTGCGCACGCCCCGCTCCTTGAGGGCAAGGAGCTTCGGGCGCACCAGCTCCGGATTTGGCATCAGACGATATTCGTCGATTTCCAAGCGCACCGCCTTCGGCGGCAAACCGGCCTTGCCCAAACGGGCCAAAAAGCCTTCAACGAAATCCTCTTGATCAAGCTGGGCCGCGGAGGCGTTGATGGAAACCTGCACATCCGCGGCGCCGCCATGCCGCCAGTGGGCCGCCTCGCCGAACGCCTGCTGCTGCACCAAGGCGTCGATGTCGGCAATGACACCGAGCTCTTCGGCGGCCGGCAGGAACTCATCCGGCTCCAGCAGGCCGCGCTGCGGGTGGCGCCAGCGCACCAGCGCCTCGACGCTGCACACCCGCCCGGAGGCGAGGCATAGCTGCGGCTGGTAGTAAACGATGAACTCTCTGCGTCTCAAGCCTTGGCGTAGCTGCCGGCCGGTGGCCAGCCTCCGGGGGGCACCGCGATTCATGCCCTCCTCATAAACCGCGAAGCCGCTGCCGCCTTGGCCCTTGGCGTGGTACATGGCGATGTCGGCGTTTTCGATCAGCGCCTCGCTCCGGCGCCCGGCGTCGGGATAGAGGGCAATGCCGATGCTGGCCCCCACCCGCAGTTGCCTTCCGTCGATGAGGAACGGCGTCTCAAAGCGCTGCAAAATCTTCACCGCCACCCGCTCCACGGCGGGGCGGCTGCGCACGTCCGGCAGCAGCAGGGTGAACTCATCGCCGCCGAAGCGGGCCAAGGTGTCCCCTTGCCGAAGGCAAGCCTGCACCCGCTGTGCGGTGGCCCGCAGGAGCCGGTCGCCAACTCTGTGCCCCAAATGGTCGTTCACCCGCTTGAAGCGGTTCAAGTCCAGAAACAACACCGCCAGTTTGCGGCGGCTGCGTTTCGCTTGGGCGATGGCCAAGTTAAGGCGGTCATTCAGCAGAGCGCGGTTGGGCAGTTCTGTTAAGGCGTCATGAAAGGCGTGGAAGTTGACCGCCCGGGTCGATTCCCTGCGGTGGCGAATGTCCCGGGCGACGCCGCAGGCGCCTAGGTAGTTCTCCGGGGTGCGCTCGTTGGGGTCCGAATAGATGCCTTGGCCTAGCACCTCCACCCACAGCCCTCCGGTTTTATGGGTGAGCTGGTCGCTGCGCTCCCGCCGGGTCTTGAGCTTCAGCTCCTCATGGCGGTCCGTGCGGGCGCCGGTGCGCCGTTCTTGGAAGGCGTGGCGGGCTCGATCCAGAAAACCCTCCGCCACCAATACGTCGTAATGCTGGCCGAGCAGTTCGTTTTGGCGGTAACCCAGCAAAGTCTCAAAGCGCTGGTTCACATAGCGGATGCGTCCTTCCCGATCCAGCAGATAGATGAGCTCTGGCGCGTTGTCCAGCACGAATTCATGCAGCCCTCGGCCATCCACGAACATGGCCGCAAAGTCCTCCGCGCTAAGCCGCCGCCCCTGCCGCAAGGCGCTCAAGGCCCGCACCGCTGCTAGCGGCGCATCGCCAGCTTGCAACTGGTTTGCTTGAGTTCCCATCGGTCAACTGCCCGCCACAGATCAATCACCCACCAAAGAGGACGCCGCCGCTTGGCGGCGCCAAAGCCATAATGACACAAAACGCAGCGCTTGGCGTTCAATGGGCGAATGTCCCCAGCGCTGGCGGAACATTTCCCTAGGTCACGCGGTGGCGAATTCACACTGGAATCCGAGCGAATGTCGCTGTGTCCTCTCGGTCCAAGCCGTGCAAGCTGCCCGGATGGACGACCCCATCGACAGCGCAGCCTTCGCCCACCCCGGCATGGTGCGCGACCTGGTCCGCCTGCTGCCCGGCCGGCTCACCAAGGATCTGGACCTGCGCACCCTGCGTCGCCTGCCCTCCGCCAATGTCGGCAAAGGGGCGGCGCGACGCCTCGCGGACATGCCCGTCAGCTTCGGCTTCCGGCCCTCGGCGGGCCGTTCGTCGCAGGCGCGGCTGCTGCTGATGCTGGAGTTCCAGTCCACCGTGGAGCGACACATGGCGCTGCGCCTGGACGCCTACGCCGCCTTGGCCCGGCAGGATTTGCTCCGGCGCGGGCTGTTGGAGCCAAGCCGAAAACTGCCGGAAGTGCTGTGCGTCGTGGTTTACACCGGCCGCCAGCGCTGGACTGCGCCCGTTAGCCTGAGGGAACTGACGGAATGCGGGCTGGAGGCGCGGCTGCCTTGGCAGTCGGAGTTGCGCTACTTGGTGCTTGACGGGGAGTTTGTCGGGGAGCAGGATTCCGGGCGTGGCCGACGCGGCAACCGGGCGTTGGCGCTGATCGCTTTGCAGCGCTGCGGGAGGGCGGCGGAGCTTCCGGGGCGTGTGAAGGGGCTGTTCGACTTGCTGCGGGGGCCGGCGGACATGGACTTGAGGCGGGACCTCAAGGACGTGCTTGGCAAAATGATTGCAAAGAGGTTTGGCGGCGCTGGGGCGGAGATGCGCTCGGCGCTGAAGCTGATGGAGGATCCGATGAGCTTGGCGATGAGGTTTGATGAATGGGAGGCGGAGTTCCTTCAGGAGGGCCGCAAGCAAGGCCGCATGGCCGCGCTTGAGGAGGGCTGGACGGCCGAGCGCAGCCTGCTGCTGCGGCTGGCGGCGAGGCGCTTTGACGCCGCCACCGCCGAGACCCTATCGCCGATGCTGGCGAAGGTTCGGGACGCCGAGCGGTTCGCCGAGGTGGGCGAGTTCATCGTTGATTGCGCTACGGGCAACGAGTTGCTTGACCGGGTGCGGCGCACCAACGGCGAGTTCGAGTAGGCGCGTTCATTGCCGCCCCGCCAACTTGTGGCTGTTTCCGTTGTGGCGACAGTGCGCCGAGGGGTGCCCCTTCCAGATCGAAATGGCAACAGAGTGGCGGCGGCATGGACGAAACCGTCCGCCTCCTTCGGGAAGCTTTGCTCGAAACGGGCGCTTACATAGCGGCGGACAATAGCCTCTTCTAGTGCTTTGCAGCGCCGGCCTCAATACCCCGTAAGCTCCATGTAGCCGCGGCCGAGGTCCTGTCCGTTGGCGTCGCTGACCCGGACCAGTCCCTCCCAGTAGGTGAACAGGGTGTCCATGCGTTGGTCGTTTAGGGCTGCGGTGATGGTGAAGTGTCGTTCGCCCAGGTCCAGTTGCCAGCTTGTGGGCCATCGGGTGCCTTGGTTGTCGCGCCAATGGTGGGTGGGAGTTAGGCGGAAGTCTGCGGGGGCTAGAGTGCGTTTGCTGCCGGTTGGGTCTATCCAGGCGCCGTGGTCGTAAGGGTCCCGGGCTCCGTCCTCGCGGCGCAGTTGGAAGGCCATGATGTCGTCGCCGTTGTCAAGCATCAGGGCGAACCACGCCCAACCGATTTGGCCGGGGCTTAGGGCGCTGGTGCTCCATTCCCGGTCCAGCCAGCCGAGGCCGCTGACGAGGTGGCGCTCTCCGTCGATCTGCACCGTTCCGGTGGTGCGCAAGCGCGGCAGCGAGTAGTAGTGGGAAGCCTGCCCCGGTCCCTTGGCCGACAAGCCCGCCTCGCCCTGCAAAACTACGGGCTTAGACGGGCGCATTGCCAGGGCGGCGGCTATGCCGTCCCCCGCCGCATTCAGGCGCCAAGGGCCATCCGCCGCCATCTGCAGCCGCCAGTCCTCCAGCCAAGCCACCACTTGACGGCCCTCGTTCCGCACGCCGGCCAGCGCCGGATGGCCCCTAGCCAACCGCTCCGTTTCCCGATGCAGTGCGGACGCCACATCGGTTACCGCGAAGTGGGCCAGATAGGCTTGGCCGTTGCGCCAAGGGTCCGCGCTGTCGCCGCCAGCGAAAAGCGCTTGGCGGAACAGCGTGAACTGCACGCCGAACTCCGCACCGGCTGCGTTTTTCAAGGCGTAGGTGAGATACCACCACTCGCTGCGATAGGCTGGGTGGGCGGCGTGGTCAGCCGGAAAGTCGAAAGTGCGAGGCGCATTCGCCTCCGCGAAGCCTTCGCCGCCTTCGCTGAGCACATTCGCTGCCCGCAAACCCTGCACTGGCGCTGCATCAGCGCTTTGCCGACGGCCTTCCGCGCAACCAGCGGCAAGGGCCGCCGCAACAAGCCCTAACAGGCAGCCATTGGCGAGCTGCGCCAACGGCGCGGGCATGGAGGCCCAAGTCGGCCTGGGGTGCGAGGACGACCGGCCGGCACGGGCCGAAGGGCGCTGCGAGAGAAACTGGGCGCAACGCGGCAATGGCGCCGAAAAGTGCCTTGCGCACCGTTGCGCCACATCGCCTGCTGCAGGGCAAATGTGTGGGCGCATAAGGTCGAACCACGTTCGTAGCGGCGCATGGATGCGTGGGACTGCGCAGCGAGCGCATGGGCTTGTGCAGCGGAGCATGGCTTCCAAGGGCCGGCTAAGCCGCCCTTCCGCTTTCTCCGGGCGTCGGCATCAGGCTGCTGACCATCGCCGCCGCAAAGCCTAGCAGCATCGGCCAGAGCCAAGCTCCGGTGGACATGGAAAGGTCGATGCTCCAGCCGAAGGCGCGGGGGTTGATGGCATGGCATAGAGCGAAGCCTATGAACCAGCCCAACGGCAGCGCCAAGGCAAGTGCGCTGGCGCCTAGGACGGTGCCGCGAATCAACCCTATCCGGCGTTGCTCGCCTGAATTTAGGCCCAGCGAGCGCAGCAGGGCGGTGTTGGCCTTCTGATTGAGGCGCAACGCCGTCATGGCGTTGTGCAGGCCGACCACGGCGATGATGAGGGCCAGCAGGGTCAGGGCGCGGGTGATGGCGAAGGTGCGGTCAAAGACCTGCATGGCGGTGCCCCGCATGGCTGCCCTTGCGTGAACTTCCGCGGCCGGCGCCCAATCCTGCAGCCAACGCTCAAGCGCGACGGCGCTGATGCCCGATAGGCTGATGCGGTCAAACCCCAGGGCACCGAAGCGTCGAGCGGCGGCATCTGCCTGCACCAGCAACCGGGGCCTAGCCTCGCCGAAGCCGGGAAAGGCGTACACGATGCGGAAGGCGGAGCCGCTCCAGTCGATGGCGTCCCCCACCCCTAAGCCTGACTTGGCCAAAAAGCCCTCGCTGGCGAAGGCTTCGTCGTCGGCCAAGGCGCCGGCATAGCCGTAGCGGGCGGTTTCGGCGGCTGAGAAATCCGTATATCCGAGCTCCACGGCTTGCCCCTGAATTCGGGCCGCGAGGCGTCCGTAGGCCTGCACCGCAGCGTCGGGATGGGCGAGGCGCAGGGCTGCGGCCAACCCTTCGCCATCCTGACTGGGCAACTCCAGGAAGAACTCATGGGCGAGGCGCTGGTCCAGCATCTTGGCGAAATCCCGCTCAAAGCTGCCCACCATCAGGCCAACGCCGATGCTGGTGCCCACGGCTAAAATCAACGCGCCCAAGGCGGCACTGAGATCCCCTTCATGCCAAGTGGCTTCGCGCACCGCCAGCCGCGCCAGCAGGTTGCCGCCGGCCCGGTGCGGCCTAGGGCGCAGGAGGCGCAGCAGCGGCGCAACCAGAGCCGCGGCGATCAAACCCGCCGCCAAGATGGCCGCAAAGCCGCCGTACAGCCCGGTTTCTTCAAACCCCATGCCCATGCCGACCAGCACCGCACCAAGGCCGATGCCCAGCCAAGGCGGGCGGGTCAGAACGCCAAGCGGCTTTGCGCCGGACGCTTCCTTGGCTGGTCTGCTTTTGGCGAACGCAAGCCAAGCTCCGGCCAAGGACACGCCAAGGCCGGAGAGCAATGCCTTGGCTAGGACGATGGTGGACATCTCGACCGCCGGCAAAGCGTCAAAGCCGGCGGTTGATACGCGCACCAGCAGCACCGCCAGCCCATAGCCACCGAAGATTCCAACCAAGGTTGCCAGGGTGCCGAGTGCTGCGGTCGAAATTAGAAAGCCGCCGGCCAGCTCAGCGGCGCTCAAGCCTATGGCGTTCAGCCGCAGCATCGTTGTTTCCTGACGCCGCAGCCAGACAACGCAGACTTGGTAGATCAGAAACCAAGCCACCAGCAGCGCCAGCATCCCCAAGGCGCCGAGATTGAATAGGATGGATTTGGCGAACTGCTGCTCCGGCAGGGCAGCGGCGATGGGCTGCAAGCGCCAATCGGGAAGGTCGGCGGGGGCGGTGCTCAAAGGTTGGTGAGTGACGGTTGGGGGGCTAGCGACTGCATTGGAGTTCGCTCCGGGGAGTTCGAGGCGGGATGGCGCTTTTGTTGGACCGCACGACCCCTTGGTTGTTGGCCGCGTGTTGAAGGGCTGGGTTGGCGACCTTGCGGAGCGGTTTGCACAAGCCGGGGCCGTCTCGCTGGAGACTGTGGTTCTGGTGCCGGCTATTGGTTGATTGGGCAAGAGGGCAGAACTTGCCGCAGTTGCCGGCAGGCCCGCGGAAAGCCCTGGCAAAAGGCGTTCCAACCAGTCGCGCAGATCAGCCCAAGGGTCGTGCAGGCGCAGGGCGACAAAACTCAAGTCTTCAGGGGCCGACCCCAGCAGCTTCAGCGCATCGGCGGTATCCACGAATAGGCCATTGTTGACGCCGGATTTCACCACCCGGGCGACCGTCCAGCGCTCGCCGTTCAACTCCAGTGCCTCGTCCAAGTCCAGGCCTAGGCTGGAGTCCGCCAACACGGCTTGGCGCTTTGAGGTCACCTCGGGTGGTGCCGCTCCGCCAAACCAATCCACGCCCACCACCTGCAAGCGGCGCCCGCCGGAAACCAACTGCCCTTCGACCACCGGCGCCATGAACTCCACTTCCTGCAGCCAGCCTGGGGCTGCACCGTTGGCAACTGCCGCCTCCGTCCTTGCCAGTCCCTCACCGGCGTCCGGCAAGGCGAGGGTTTGGAGGCGCTGCTGCTGCCGCCAGTGCCGCCGCAACTCAAAGTAGTCGCTCATGCTGGCGCCCGGCCTTTCGGCACTGTGGGTGACGCCATGCAGATGCGGAGGATGGGTGGCCTGCAAGCTGTCGCTGACCGCCAAGCTGACCAAATGCACGGCCACCGTGGAAGTCACCCCAAGCGTGATTCCGAGCCAAGCGGTCAGCACACTCCAAGGCGTTGCCGCCATGAACCTCAGATTGCTTCGCAGCAGCAGCTTCACCCGCCCAGCTCGACAAGGCGATGGGCGCGGGACGCTAAAGCTTGGTTGTGGGTGGCTATCACTAGGGCGCACCCGAGTTTGGCAACTTCGGAGAACAGCATTTCGGCCACCAGAGCGCTGTTTTTCCCGTCAAGATTGCCCGTGGGTTCGTCGGCCAGCACGATGGCGGGCTCATGGGCCAACGCCCGGGCGATGGCGGCTCGCTGTTGCTCCCCACCGGACAGGTTTTCCGGAAAGGCGTTCAAGCGCTCGCCGAGGCCCAGCGCCTGCAGGCGGCGACGGGCGTCCGGCAGCCGATGGTCCAGCCTGTTGAGATGCAGCGGCAGGGCGACGTTCTCTAGAACGTTGAGGGTCGGCACTAGGTTGAAGAACTGAAAGACGTATCCGATCAGCCGCCGTCGCAATGCCGTTCGCGCCCCTTCGCCAAGTTTGTGCAGTTCGAAGGCTTGGCCGTGGTGGCGCAGGGTAAGCGAGCCGGCTTCGACCGCCGCAATCCCGGCGATCAAGTTCAGGAGCGTTGACTTGCCGGAACCGCTCGGGCCGCAAAGGGCGACGACTTCTCCAGGCCCAATGTCGAGATCAAGGCGCTCGATGACGGGCTGATGGCGATTTCCGTCACTGTAGCCCTTGCTGACGTTTCTAAGGGAAATGACGCCGCAACTCATGGGTTGCCGACCTCGCCGTGCGCTTTCTTGGTGAGTGCCGTGCAGCACCCTCGATATCTGCCGCTTTTTTGCAATTGGCGGTGGGCGGCATCCTAATGTCCTGTCCCGCAAATAACCACACACTATCTACGGGTCTTTTCGGCTCCTGGCTGGGTTGCTCCGCCGCGTGGGTGAAAAACGGCTGGTGCCGTCACAGGACGAGTGCGGCTTGGGGATCTAGATTCCGTTCCGCGAGGAAGGCGGCATTGAACAGGCTGGACTGATACTTTTGCCCGGTGTCCGTCAGCACCGTGACGATGGTGTGGCCCGGCCCCAACTGCTTGGCCACCCGCACCGCGGCGCACAGGTTGATGCCGGTGCTGGAGCCGAAGAACCAGCCTTGGCGGCGCAGCAGGGCGTAAACCATCGCCACCATTTCCTGGTCGGTGACCTGCACCGCAGCGTCGATCTCGGTTCCCGCCAGATTGTCCGTAACCCGGCTGTTGCCGATGCCTTCGGTGATGGACGGCCCCGGCGTCATGGTCGCCTCCCCGGTGTTGACCCAGTTGTACAGGGCGCTGCCGTGCGGATCGGCGAGCACTATTCTGATGGCCGGGTTGCGCTCCTTGAGGAAGCGGGACACCCCCGCCAAGGTGCCGCCGGTGCCCACCGAGCAGGTGAAGGCGTGCAGGGCGCCGTCGGTTTGCGCCCAGATTTCCGGGCCGGTGGACTCATAGTGCGCCAAGCGGTTGGCTACGTTGTCGAATTGATTGGCCCAAACGGCGTTGGGCAGTTCGGCGGCGTAGCGGCCGGCTTGCTTCTGATAGTTCATCGCGTCGCGATAGGGCACCGTCGGCACCACCCGCACCTCCGCGCCCAAGGTCTTCAGAATGTCCACCTTCTCTTGGGATTGGTTGTCCGGCATGTAGATCACGCAGGGATAGCCGCGCTCGTTGCACACATGGGCGAGGCCGATGCCGGTGTTGCCGGCGGTGCCCTCCACCACGGTGCCGCCGGGCTTCAAGGCGCCGCTTCGCTCGTGCTCGCGCACCATCCACAGGGCTGCCCGGTCCTTGACGGAGCCGCCGGGATTGAGAAATTCCGCCTTGCCCAAAATTTCGCAGCCAGTAGCTTCGCTCAACAGCGGAATGCGGATCAGCGGCGTGTTGCCGACGCTGCCGGCGAATCCATCTCGGGTCTCCATAAAGTCCATTCCACGGCGTGTTGACGAAGTTTAACCCGGCCTGCCTTGAACGATGGCCGCTGCCCGGCGCACATCCCGCCGGCTAACGAAGCGCAAACACACGCTGCCGAATGGGGCTGCTCCCAACGCTCGGTTCAAGCCGTCAACCCCAAGGCGTGGCGCTGTGCGGGAAAGACGGGGGAAATCGCCGCCGCCTTTCAAGGCGCCGGCCTGCCCACAGGCCTCCACAACGCCGCCGCCGCCATCTACGAACGGATGTCGGACCTCAAAGACGCCAACGCGCCTGGGCTGACGGAGGCCATTGAGCGCTTGCTGTCAACTTGAGCAAGTTCAAAAGCGCCTTTCAAGGCCGATTAAGGGAGCGGAGTAGGGATGGATGGCCGCCCCCAAGGAAAGCTCCCGTCTCCCGTCAGGCGCGGGTTCCCGACAAACTGGCGTTGCCAAAGGCGCCGAGCTTGACGTTGCCGCTGATTTCGTCGCCGTCAACGGTGGCGGAGAACTCCAGGGTCATTGCCATGGGAGTGGTGATGTCCGCCTTCCAAGCCAGGGAGTCGCCATCCACCGTGCCGTCCTTGATTTCGATCTCCCCTTGGGCGCCGCTGAGTTTGCCGGTCAGCACATTGCCGTCCGTCTGCAACTCCAAGGTGCCCTGCTGCGGCCCCATGGGCGTGTTCATGGTGGTCTTCCAAGTGCCGTCTGCGCTCATTGAACTTCTCCTGTTGTGGATGTGAGTGCGTGGCGCAAGTATGTCACAGCAAACGGATGGGGTCACCTGCCGCGATCCATGAGGAGACATGTGCGCTGTAGGGTTTTTTGGCCGTTGGGGGGGCTGGGTGGCTTTTTGTTGGCGTTCGGCCTTTCCGCTGCCGCCGATGGCAGCAGCGCGTCTATCTAGTGCTAGTGGTGTTGGGGGGCGCTACTTCGGGGGGGGGGGGGGGGGGGGAGGGCCGAACTGCCGTTGGTATGGGCCGCGACGCCAACCTTGCCGACGGACAGGTTGTCCTCCGCCAAATCCCGGTGCTGCACATGGCTTAGGCCATTCTTGGCGGTGCCTCGAGAAAAATCCGCCAGACCCTGCCTAATCGCAACCCAAACGCAACGGACCAGGAGCTTCAGGTCCAGCCAAGGGCTCATCTTCGCCACATAGAGGTTGTCGTAACGGAGTTTGTTGCGGGGACGCAAGTGATAGTCCTTGGTGACCTGGGCCAAGCCGGCAATGCCGGGCTTGACGCCTAGGCGCACCGAGAACCCGGGCACCATACGCTCGATTCTCTTCGCCAGCTCAGGGCGCTCAGGACGCGGCCCAACCAAGCTCATGTCGCCTCTGAACACGTTGACGAGCTGCGGAATCTCGTCCAGATGCAGGGCGCGCAGCACCTTGCCGACCTTGGTGATGCGCAAATCCTTCATTCCCGCCCAAACCGGGCCGGTCGAGTCCTCGGCGTTGGGCACCATGGTGCGGAACTTGAACATATGGAAAGGCCGACCCCAACGCCCCAAACGCTTCTGCACATAGAAGACTTGCCCTCGATCCTCCAGCTTGATCGCTAGGGAAATTGCAGCGCACAGCAGCAAAAGCACAGGGGCAAGCAGGGTGCAGGTGACTACAATTACAGTAAGATCAAACGGCCGCTTATAGCTAGCTAGCTCAACCACAGCCTTATCCGCGCCGTTAACTTGGCTACGCAATTCAGACAACGTTTGGATCTTCCCTAGGGCGTTTCGCCAACATAATACAGTCTTTAACCCCTTGCAATAGCAAAATAAAGCGCCGAGGTCGCCGAAAATTCGAGATTCAGTGGGCAGCGGCGTGCCGGGCCGCGCGGCGGCCTGAAAACACGCAATCGGCAATGGACAGCCCAGAGACGTAAAGATGGGAGGGAATGCCAACCGCCGTCCGCCCAGCGGCGTATAGTCCGGGAATCTCCCGGCCGTCCGGTCGTCGCGCCTGGCCGGTGTCTTCGTTGACGACCAGACCGCCCACCGTCAGCACGGTGCAAGGCATCAACTTGGCGGCTACGGATACGTCCATGACATGGAAGGGCGGAACCAATTCACGGATGTCCTCGGCGGGCTTGTGGAAGGCGTCTTCGATTTCGCCTTTGGCGGCGCGGGCGTAGTCGCCCAGGGTTTGGCGGAACGTCCGCTCATCAAACCCGAACTTGCG
The DNA here is from genome assembly GCA_958296195.1 of uncultured Pseudomonadales bacterium. Lineage (GTDB taxonomy): Bacteria > Pseudomonadota > Gammaproteobacteria > Pseudomonadales > Azotimanducaceae > Azophilus. The sequence continues at coordinate 368,362 of OY282455.1, forward strand.
GCATAGGGCCTCCGGACTTTCGGCCCGGCGCTTGGCGAACAGCAGGTTAAGAGCCGCCAATTGCTGTTGGAAGGGCAGCACTTTGCCCGGCGCGATCTGCCGCCAAGCTTCGCGCACCAGCTGGGAACTGAGGATGAGCCAACCCTTGCCATCCGCCAGTTCCTCCATGGCGGCGCCGATGGTGGCGCCGTATGTGGACTCATTGACGAAGCGGGCGCCGCGCGCGTCAACGATGATGCCTTGGGAAAAAGCGCTTGGCGGGTTCAGGAACCGCCACGCGGAGGCCCTTTCCATACGTTCCACGGCCCCGCCGACGCTCTGCCCCAAACGAATGCCGCTGCCGTCGTCTCCCCGGGTGCCCAGCGGCATGCCGGCGGCGAAGCTGGGACAATGGTGCGCCATCATGCCCCGATTGAACACGAACCCACCAGCGCTCAGGCAGAGGCCGCGCCGGGCGCGGTAGGTTCGCCAAACGCGCTCCCCGTCCTCCAATGCCTTCGCCCCGGCCAACTGCCTGTCCGCCAGCCGGTGTACCACCGGGGCGCCCGGCAGAAAAAAGGGATAGAGCTTGGTGATGAGATCAGCCCGTGCAAGACATTTTGCGTGTTCCCGATAAGCCGCCGTTTCCGCCGGCAGTTGCAGCGCCCGCACACCGATGACCGCTCCGTCCGCATCAACGATGAGTTGCCTGGCTGCGGTCTTGCGCTCCAGCACGACGCCGGACGCCAGCGCCGAATCCCGGAGCGGCAGATAGATCGAATCTCCCAAATTGACGGCGCTCTTGCCCTTTTGAATCTTGCCGCGGTGGCCGCGGGCCGCCGGGCTTGCCAACGCCGTCGAAGTGGGCAGCAGGGAGTTGTCCGAGTGGTACATGAAGTACTCCACGCTCGGATAGGAGGTCTTCTGCTTCCACACCGGCCCGCTGAACTTGACCCCGTGGCGCATCAGCCAATCGACGTTGGCGGCGCTGTCCTGGCAAAAACGCATGAGGGTCGCATCGCCGACCACCCCTTGGGTCTCGATCTTGAGGTAGGCGAACATGTTCTCCGGAGTGTCGTCCTCGCCCACTTCCTGCTGAATTTTGGTGCCGCCGCCGGCGTAGAAGATGCCGCCGCTGGCCAAGGTGGAGCCGCCGCCCTCGCCTTGGTCCAAGGCAACCACGCTAAGGCCCTGCTCCCGGGCCTCCAAGGCGGCGGTGGCGCCGGCGCCGCCAAAACCGACGACTACAAAGTCCGCCTCCATGTCCCAAGCGACGCTGGCGGCGTTTTCGACCTGCAGCGGCGCTTGAACGTCTGAGTGCCAATGGCTGTCACCTGGCTGCATATCCTCTCCTTATTCCGGCGGCCGCATGCTGTGCGGCAACCGCGCTTGATCGATCTCTTCACCGTTGGCGCGGACAAGTTTTCGGACACCTCCAGAATGGGCCGCGTCCGCAGCGCCCAGCGTCGTCATGCCGGCGGCGCCCAGCACTGGACTAGGCAACCGCCGGCATGAACTACGCCGCCCAAGATGTGCAAAGGGAGGATGCATGTCAAGCGCTGAGCCTTGCCGCCATTTGCGCCGCGGCGGCTGCGGCGTCCCCCCAGGGCAGCGGCGCCACCCAAGGCCAGCCGCGCAGCCAAGTGAGCTGACGGCGGGCCAGTTGCCGGGTGGCGGCAACCGCCTTGGCGCGCATTTGCGCAGCGTCCCACGCGCCGTCGAGATGCCGCCAAACTTGCCGGTAGCCCACTGCCCGCATGGCCGGCAGGCCGGGATGCAGGTCCGCCCGCGCCCGCAAGGCCCGCACTTCATCGACGAAGCCTTGGGCCAGCATGGCGTCGAAGCGCTCTTCGATGCGGCGGTGCAGGTCGGCTCGCTCGCCGGGAATGATGGCGAACTCCAGCAGTTCCTGACTTAGGCGGTTCGACGCCGCCAATTGGCCCTGCGTCCGCCAATGGGCGGAGATGGGCTTGCCGGTGGTCTCGAACACCTCCAGCGCCCGTTGCAGGCGTGTGCCATTGTGGGGATGGATGTTGGCCGCCGCCACCGGATCGACCGCCGCCAACCGCTCGTGCAGCTTGGGCCAGCCTTGGGCCGCGGCTTCGGCCTCAATGGCGGCCCGCACCTCCGGGTTGGCTGGGGGCAGCACCGCCAAACCGTCGCGAAAGGCGCGGGCATAGAGCATCGTGCCGCCCACCAGCACCGGCAGCTTGTTCTGCTCCAGCGCACGGCGGACCTCCCGATCCGCATCCGCCACGAACTCCGCCACCGTGTAGGCGTCCGCCGGGTCGCGGATGCCGATCAGAGCATGGGGGTGGCGGGCCAGCAACGCGGGCTTCGGCTTCGCCGCGCCGATGTTCAGGCCGCGATAGATCAAGGTGGAGTCCATGCTGATGAGATGACAGGGCCTGCGCTCGGCCAAGGCGACGGCTGCGTCCGTCTTGCCGGCGGCGGTGGGGCCAAGCAGCAGGACAATGGGCACGGCGGCTACAACCGCCGCCTTACTGACCGCGCAGAAAGTGGGCGTCCAAATCGTGCAGGGTATGCACCCTGTAGGTGGGGCGGCCGTGGTTGCATTGCTCGGCGTTCTCGGTGCGCTCCATCTCCCGCAGCAGTCCGTTCATCTCCGCTATGGACAAGGCCCGGTTGGCCCGCACGGAGCCGTGGCAGGCCATGCTGGCGAGCAGGTCGTCGCGCCGATCGACCAGTTCGCGGCTCTTGCCGAACTTGATCATCTCCGCCAGAAGATCCCTGACCATTTCCTCGACGTCTCCGGTCGCCAACAGGGACGGGACGGCGCGGATCTGTACCGCGGCTGGGCCGGCCCGGTCTATGGCAAGCCCCATCTCGACGAATTCAGTGCGCCGCTCCTCAACCAGTTCCGCTTCTTCTTCGCTGGTGTTCAACGCCAAGGGCGTCAGCAGTTCCTGGGACGGCACCCCATGCCCGTCCAGAGCCTTCTTCATCTTTTCGTAGGTGACCCGTTCATGGGCGGCGTGCATGTCCACCACCACTAGGCCATCGGCGTTCTCGGCGAGGATGTAGATGCCATGCAACTGGGCCAGGGCGTAACCCAGCGGCGGCACCTCCCCGGTTTGGACGCCCTGCCTCTGGTAGTGGGCAATGGCCTCCGCCATGGGCAGGGTGCGACCGCCTGAGTGCGTGACATCCATTCCCAGCCCAGGCTGCCCTTGGGGGGCGGAGACCGGGCTTTGACCCCTTGGTGCGGAGCTGACCGGCGCCGCGCCCGCCGCTGGCGCCTGGTCGATCAGCGGCGCAGCAGCCGGCCGCACATCCCGCAGCGCCCGGTTGAGGCTGCCGAAGATGAAGTCATGCACCTCCCGGGTGCGCCGGAAACGCACCTCGTGCTTGGTGGGGTGTACGTTGACATCGACTTCTTCCGGCGGCAGCCGTAAATACAGCACGAACACCGGATGGCGGCCGTGGAACAACACGTCCCGGTAGGCTTGGCGCACGGCATGGCCGACCACCTTGTCGCGCACGGCTCGGCCGTTCACGAAGAAGTATTGCTGGTCCGCCCAACGTCGGGAGAGCGTCGGCAGCGCCACCCAGCCGGACAGGGCCAAGCCGCCGCGGCGTTCGTCAATGACGAGATTGCGGCGAATGAAGTCCGGCCCCAGTATCGCCTTCAGCCGCTCCTGCTCCGCCCCGGCCGGCATCGACGCCCGCTTGCCGCCGAGAAATTGGTCGAAGGCGGTGTCGAAGTGGGCCAAGGCCAAGCGGCGCAGGGCCAGAGCCACCGCTTGGGTTTCGGACCGTTCCGTCTTCAGAAACTTGCGGCGGGCCGGGGTGTTGAAGAACAGATCCTCGACCTCCACCGTGCTGCCCGAAGGATGGGCGCATGGCCCGCGCCCAATCTCATGGCCACCTGCCAGTTGAATGCGCCAGGCGCTGTCTTCGCCGGCGGCGCGGCTGCTCAGAGTCAGGCGCGCAACGGAGGCGGCGCTGGCTAGGGCTTCGCCGCGAAAACCCAGGCTGGCAACTCCGAGCAAGTCACCAGCCTTGGCGATCTTGCTGGTGGCGTGGCGGCTGACGGCCAAGGGCAAATCCTCCGGGTGGACGCCATGACCGTCATCGGTGACCCGAATGCGCTTGATCCCCCCCTGCTCGATGCGCACCTCGATGCGTCCGGCGCCGGCGTCCAAGCTGTTCTCCACCAACTCCTTAACGATGGAGGCGGGGCGCTCCACCACCTCCCCGGCGGCGATCTGATCGGCAACCTGGGGCGGGAGTTGGGATATGCGTTGGCTCATCCGGGCGACGGCCTAAGGCCCCAAGCCAGAGGCTTCGGAGGCGGCGTTGATGGCGGCCAGCAGCCCTTGCTCCAAGCGGCGCCGATGATCCGCATCCGCCGGAGCAAGCCCAACAAGCGCCGTGCCCGGCGGCGGATTCTCCCGCCAATACTTCACCACGCCGTTGTAGATTGCGCGGGTGATCTTGCCTTGGTGTTCCGCTTGATTCAGCCGCCGCGCCTCAACGGGGTTGGAGATGAAGCCGGTTTCCACCAACAGGCTGGGAATGTCCGGCGCCTTGAGCACCACGAAACCGGCGTGCCCGACCTGCTTCTTGTGCAGCTTGGTGACTCGATTGAGTTCCCCAAGCACCTCCACGCCGATCTCGCTGCTTTGCCGCCGCTTGCCTTCCATGGCCAAGTCCGTCAGCGTTTGCTTCAGGTAGGGATCCTTGTCCCCTAGGCTCACCTCGCTGACGCCGCCGATGAGATCCGAACGGTTGGCCTCCTGCGCCAGAAATCTAGCCACTTCACTGTCCGCCCCCCGCTCCGAGAGCATGTAAACCGAAGCGCCGTTGACCGTCGAATTCTTGAAGGCGTCTGCATGCAGGGACAGGAACAGGTGCGCCTGCGCGTCATGGGCGATGCGAGTGCGTTGCCGCAATGGTATGTAGTAGTCCCCTTTGCGCACCATGACCACCCGGTAGCCCGGCGCACTGTCGAACAGCGCCGCCAGCTTTCTGGCCATGGACAGCACCACTTGCTTCTCGGCAACCTTGTTGGGGCCTATGGCGCCTGGGTCCTCGCCGCCATGCCCGGCGTCAATGGCGATGACAATGTCCCGCCGAGCCTCGGTGCGGCTTGGTGGCGGCTGGGCCGGTGCGGTTTGGTCAAACAGGTCTATGACCAAGCGGTGTCCGTAGGGTGAAGTGGGCTTCAGTCGAAAATCCTTGCGCGTAAGGGGCTTGACCAAGTCCAACACCACTCGGTAGTCATGGCCCCGTTTCGCCATGCGGATATTCTGCACGCGGCGCCCGGTGACGTTGGAGAAATCTGGATTGAAGTTCGCCGCCGGGCGCGTGTTCCTTAGATCAACGACCAGTCTTTCCGGTTTGTTCAACGCAAACATGTGGGCGTCCGTTGGCCCGGAGGTGTCGAACACAACGCGGGTGTGGTCCGGCGCTTCGTAGGTTCTGATGTTGTACAGCGAATCCGCCTGGGCGACGGCCGCGGCGGCGAGCAAGCAGCCGCTAAGAATGAACTTCCACATAACGGCCCCGGCCGGCAACGCGCAATTGAATTTCGACGTCTGGGGCCGGCAGGCGCGAAGCCCCTCTCTCCGGCCATTCGATGAGCTTGATTGCCGGTACGCCCAGCAGTTCGTCGATGCCGATGAAGTCGAGTTCCTGGCTGTCCGCGATTCGATAGAGATCGAAATGGAAGACCCGCAGTTCTTCATAGGGTTCGAGCAAAGTGTAAGTTGGGCTTTTGACAGGACCCGAGAAACCCAATCCGCGTAGTATGCCCCTAACCAAGGTGGTTTTTCCAGCACCAAGTTCGCCCTGCAGATGAACGGTGGCGTCGTGATCGCAGTTGTCCGCGGCGGTTAGCCAACCAGCGAGTTCGCGCCCGAAGGCCAAGGTGGCCGCTTCATCGCGCAGATAGTGCGCCGAAATGTTGAGATGGTTGGCTGGCATTCTTGAAAACCCTAGGCCAAACCCATCAGGGCGCCAGCTCGCCAATGGCGTTGATGACGTCCGTGGCCAGCAGGCTGCGCCGTCCTTGACGCTTGGCTACGAGATCCGCCGCCGCACTGTGCAGGCAGACGCCGATGCGGACCGCCTCCGCCGCCTCCAAGCCTTGCGCGAGCAGGCCGCCCAGCACTCCGGCCAGCGCATCTCCCATGCCCGCCGTGGCCATGCCTGGATTGCCGTGGGCGCAGACGCCGAGCAACCCGTCGCCAGGCGCGGCGCAAACCGTGCCGGCGCCCTTGAGCACGGCGATGCCGGCAAATTGGTCCGCAAGCCGCTGCGCCGCTCCGGGACGGTTCCCTTCCACCTCTTGGGTGCCAACTCCCAACAACTGCGCCGCTTCGCCGGGGTGGGGGGTTATGACTAGCTTGCCAAGGGCGGCGCCGGCCGCCGCTGGGGAGACCTTGGGCAGGCCCCCTGTTTGCGGACTTCCCTTCGCTGCCGCGCCGGCGAAGTTCCCCCCTTGCTGTGCATCCCGCCCTTCGTTGGTGATTTGCGCCAGCCAGCGCAGGCCATCCGCATCCACAACGGTTGGTTTGCCCGCCTGCAACGCAAGCTGAAACAGCTTCTCGCCCCAAGGTTCGCGGCCTAGCCCTGGCCCCAGCACCACGGCGCTGGCGCGGCTGAGCAAGTCCTTGCCGCTTTCCAGGTCGCCGCCGTCTCGCAGCATCAATTCGGGACGGCGAGCCAGCATTGCGGCATGGTGCTGCGGGCGGGTCAGCACCGTCACCAGCCCCGTGCCGATGCGCAATGCGGCTTCGGCGGCCAGCAACGGCGCTCCGCCCATGCCTAGATCGCCGCCGACCACCAGCAGATGCCCCTGCCGGTGTTTATGCTGATTGACCGCCAAGGCCGGCAGAGCAGCGCCGCTGTACTCCAGCAGGGGGCAGCCCGGAACCTGCGCCAGCACGGTGCCGGAAACGCCGAGGCCAGCCTGAACCAACTCCCCGCGCTGGGCTAGCCCCTGGCCGGTGTGCAGGCCCAGTTTGGCGCCGATGAAGGACACCGTAACGTCCGCCGCCACCGCATGGTCCGCCGCCGCACCGGTGTCCGCATCCACGCCGCTGGGCACGTCCACCGACAGCACTGGGCGATTGGCGCGGTTTATCCGCGCCACCGCTTCCCCGAACGGTGGCCGCAACGGGCCGCTCAAGCCAGTGCCCAACAGCGCATCGACAATGACGGCGCCTCTGATTTCTTCGCCCTTGTCGGACGCAGTGACGCCTTGGTCCGTTGCCCAGGACTGCGCCAGCGCCGCGTCTCCCTTGAGGGCCCCGCCGCCAACCCGCAGCACCTGCGCATCCAAGCCAATTTGACGGGCCAAGCCGGCCATGACGTAGCCATCCCCAGCGTTGTTCCCCTTGCCACAGAAGATGGTGACGGCGCCGGCGCCAGGCCAGCGGTGGATAAGAGCGTCAAAGGCCGCCTGACCGGCGCGGCGCATGAGTGCAAAGCCGGAAACCCCCTGCTGCTCGATCATAAGGCGGTCGAGCTGACGGCACTGGGCGCTGGTGTGCAGGATGGTCACGGCTCCGCATTATAGTGCGCCTTTGCAATAGCCTTTTGGCCTTCCGCCACACTCCCATGATGCTTGCGGTGCCGTCTGGCTTTGGTCCGAGTGGGCGGCGGCGCGGGCGGCAAAAGCTGAATTTCAGCTAGTGCATCCGTCGAATGGCCTTGGACAGCGAAGGCAGTATAATGGCCACCACTGAAATTCACCGGTATGGGCCAGCCGTGGACAAGGTCTTCATCTACTGGGACAACTCCAACATCTTCATCAGCGCCCAGCAGGTCGCGATTGAGCGCGAAGGCGAAGCCGCTCGCTCCCGTTTGCGCATCCACTTCCGCAATCTTCTGGAACTGGCCCGTGGGGGGCGGGAAATCGAGCATGCCACCGCGGTCGGTTCTGTGCCGCCGGAGTTGCGCCATGTTTGGAACCGCCTGGAGAACGAGGGTGTCGCCGTTCAGCTTTTGGAGCGAGGCGTCATGCAAGGCTGCGAGCAGGGCGTGGACCAGGCATTGCAAACGGTGATGCTGCGCGACGGGTTTGACTACAACGGGAACCCGGGCATCGCCGTGATGCTCACGGGCGATGGTGCTGGGTTTCAAGATGGCGTCGGCTTTCATGCTGACCTAGAGCGAATGCGGCGGCGCAATTGGCGCATTGAAGTTCTGTCCTGGCGGCATAGCTGCAACCGCCGCATGCGGGAATGGGCCGAAGAAAACGGTCAGTTCATCGCCTTTGACGACTTTTATGACAGCATCACCTTTCTGGAGTCGGCGGTGCCAAGCCAGCCCATTGCAGACCCGCGTTACGCCGTTCCGGTGGATCTTGGCCGACGCTCTTAGTCCCGGCCCGCCCGTGCGTCTCCGGCGCAATCGCGTTGCCCAACCGCCTCCCGCGGCGCTTCGAACTCGAAGGCTCGGCGAAGTCAGCCAAGCGCCATTCGCCGAGTCACCCGCCATCCCATCACCACCACTACGCATGTCGAACTTGCCAAGGGCAGCTGCTAGGCTATAGATGGCGCTTCCCAACATAGAGGGATGAACCAAATTGAGCCTTTCCCCTTGGACCGCGATCATCACCCAGGACGAGGGCTGGTGGATAGGCTGGGTGGCTGAGATTCCAGGCGTGAACGCTCAGGAGCGCACCCGGCCGCAACTACTGGCAACGCTTGCCGATGTGCTCCGGGAAGCACTTGAACTGAACAGGCAGGATGCGCTCGCCAAGGCCGGCGACAGCTATGAGGAGGCGGAAGTTTCCCTTTAGAGGCCGCTACGGGTCCGGTATTCCAAGATCGCGGCATATTTTCCTCGCCAAGTGCTCGCTGATCTCCTAGCTAGTACACTAGCAATCCTCTCACCATAGCAGTGCGGGCATTGAGTAGCGGATTCCAGGAAACGCTGGACCATATCCGATCCATCGCCGATTCGCAGGCGCAGAAGGGGCGGCTCTTCGAGCGGCTGATGAAGGCGTACTTCCGCGTGGATCCCATCTACGGGGAGCGCTTCACCAAGGTCTGGCTTTGGTCCGAGTGGGCGGCGGCGCGGGCGGACTTCGACGGGACGGACACCGGCATCGACCTCGTGGCCGAGGAACGCGACGGCGGCCACTGCGCCATTCAGTGCAAGTGCTACGCGCCCGGCACGCGCATAGCCAAACCTGACCTCGACTCCTTCATTGCCGCGTCCGCCCGGGAGCCCTTCACCGCCCGCATCGTAGTCGATACCGGCGACGGCTGGGGACCGAACGCGGTCAAGACCATCACCGCATTGAAGCCCGCCTGCGCCGTCATCCGTTTCGGGGACCTCGCCAGCCGGCCCTTTGAATGGCCCGACCTTGTGCGCGGCAAGCCGGAGGACCTGGCCCTCCGTAGCGAACCTTTCTCCCTGCGCCCCCACCAACGGGCCGCGTTCGATGCCGTGACCAAGGGCTTTGATGACCATGACCGCGGCAAGCTCATCATGGCCTGCGGCTCGGGCAAGACCTTCACCGCGCTGCGCATCGCGGAGGCCGCCGCCGGCGTCGGCGGCCGAGTTCTGTATCTGGTGCCTTCCATTTCCCTGCTCTCCCAATCCATGCGGGAGTGGGCCACCCAGCGGGCGCTGGCCCACCGCTACCTCGGCATCTGCTCCGACACCCGCGCCGGACGCAACGACGAGGACGCCTCCCTGCAGGAATTGGAAATTCCCGTCACCACGGATCCGCAAGCTATTTCCCTGGCCCTGAGCAAGGTGCGCGGGGACATCATGACGGTGGTTTTCTGCACCTACCATTCGCTCCCCATCGTGGAGCAGGCGCAAGGCGACGGCGCGCCGCCTTTCGACCTGATCCTCTGCGATGAGGCGCACCGAACCACCGGCATTGAGCGGCCAGGCGACCGCACCTCTCCCTTTGTGCTGGTCCACGACGGCCAGCGCATCCGAGCCGCCAAACGCCTCTACATGACGGCCACGCCGCGCCTCTACACGGAAGGCGCCAAGTCGAAGGCGGCCAGCCACGAAGTGGAAGTGTTCTCCATGGACGACCCGGCCACCTACGGCCCGGAGCTGCACCGCCTGCCCTTCTCCCGCGCTGTCGAGCAAGGGCTGTTGTCCGACTACAAGGTCGTGGTGCTGGCCATGTCCGAACAGCATGTGGACGCCGCCCTGCAGGCGCACTTGGCGACCGGCGACAGCGAAATCAACATCACCGACGCGGCCAAGATCGTCGGCTGCTGGCAGGCGCTGCAAAACCCGGAGAACAGGCGTCGCGGCACACAACCGATACGGCCCCTGACCCGCGCCATCGCGTTCACCAACACCATCGCCGCCTCCAAACGCCTTGCCGCTCATTGGGACGACATCATCGGCCACGCCATTGAAGGGCTGCTGCCGGAGGAGCGCGGTAGCGCCTTTCGTTGCAGCACCGAGCATGTGGACGGCCAGCACCACGCCCTGGAGCGCAAGGCCCGCATCGAGTGGCTGAAGGGCGATGCGGAGGGAACCTGCCGCATACTCTCCAACGCCCGCTGCCTGTCCGAAGGCATCGACGTGCCGGCGCTGGACGCGGTGCTGTTCATGAGTCCGAAAAACTCCCAAGTCGATATCGTCCAAGCCGTGGGCCGCGCCATGCGAAAGGCGCGGGGCAAGGAGTACGGCTACATCGTCCTGCCCATCGCCGTGCCGGCCGGGGTCAGCGCGGCGGCGGCCCTGGACGACAACGAGCGCTTCGCCGCGGTCTGGAGCGTCCTGCGGGCGCTGCGCTCCCACGACGACCGCTTCGACGCCGAGATCAACAAGATCGACCTGAACAACATGCCCACCAGCCGCATCATCTTCAGCGGCGGCGGAGCCGGCGACGATGAGGGCATGGGCGGTGGCCCGACCATGGACGACCTGCCGTTTGCCCCCATAGACCTGCCGCCCGGTGCCATCTTCGCCAAGATCGTGGAGAAGTGCGGCGACCGCAAGTATTGGGAGACCTGGGCCAAGGATGTGGCGGACATCTTCACCCGCTTGGTCCAGCGCATCGACAACCTGCTCACCGCCACCGGCAACGAAGCCCTGCGCGAGTGGTTCGACGCCTTCCACGAGGAGCTTAAGGCCTCCATCAACGACGCCGTCAGCCGCGACAACGCCGTGGAGATGATGGCCCAGCACATCCTCACCCGCCCGGTGTTCGAGGCGCTGTTCGAGCATTACGACTTTGCCGCCGCCAACCCGGTGGCCCAAGCCCTGGACGCCCTGCGGCGGGACTTCGGCGAATTCGGCTTGGAGAACGAGGTGCGCGATCTGGAGCGCTTCTACGCAAGCGTCCGCCTGCGCGCCCGGGGTCTGGACAACAGCGCGGCCCGGCAGCGGGTGCTGATGGAGCTTTACGAGAAGTTCTTCGCCACGGCGCTGAAGAAGGACGCCGACCGCTTGGGGATCGTCTATACGCCGGTGGAGGTGGTGGACTTCATTCTGCGCAGCGCCGACCATGCCCTGCGCGAAGCGTTCGGCCTGCGCCTGAGCGATGCGGGCGTCCATGTTCTGGACCCCTTTACCGGCACGGGCATCTTCTTGGTGCGCCTGCTGCAATCGGCGCTGATCGGCGATGGGGACTTGGAACGGAAGTACCGCCGGGAGCTGCACGCCAACGAGCTGGTGCTGCTGGCCTACTACATCGCCGCCATTCACATCGAGGAGGCGTTCCACGGCCGGCGCGGCGCCGAAGCCGACCACCAGCCGTTCAACGGCATCGCCCTCACCGACACCTTCAACCTGCACACCGACCGCACCGGCTTCCCCAAGGACTGGCTGCCGGACAACAGCGAGCGGGTGGAGCGCCAGCAGAACTTGCCGATTCAAGTGATCGTCGGCAACCCGCCTTGGTCGGCGGCGCAGCGAAGCTCGGCGGACGACAACCCCAACGTGGATTACCCGGAGATGGAGCAGCGCATCGCGGACACCTACGCCGTGCGTTCCAACGCCACCTTGAAGAACAGCCTCTACGACACCTACAAGATGGCGATCCGCTGGGCCAGCGACCGCATCGGCGAACAGGGCGTGGTGGCCTTCGTCAGCAACGGCTCCTGGATCGACGGCAATGTCGATTCCGGCATTCGCGCCTGCTTGGTGGAGGAGTTCAGCTCGGTTCATGTGTTGAATCTGCGAGGAAATGCGAGAACGTCGGGCGAACTGCGCCGAAAGGAAGGCGACAACGTGTTCGACCAAGGTTCCCGAGCGCCCGTAGCGATCACGCTCCTAGTCCGCAACCCGAACGCGGTACACGACGGCTGCCGCATCCTCTACCGCGACATCGGCGACTACCTCAAGCGGGAGGAGAAGCTAAGGCTCCTGCGCGACGCCGGCTCCATCGCCGGCATCGACGATTGGTGCGAAATCACCCCAAACCGACACCACGACTGGATCGATCAGCGCAGCGAGGACTTTCAGCGGCTCTATCCGTTGGGGTCAAGGGAGGTGAAGGCCGGCAAGGGGGAGGACGCCGTATTCCAACTTTTCAGCAACGGTTACAAAACCAGCCGGGACGCCTACCTGTACAACTTCTCCCGCCAGTCCTGCGCCGAAAACGCACGCTTGGCGGGAGAGAACTACATGAGCGCGATGCAGGTGGCCGAAGAACGCCCCGAATACCGATTGGACGAAACTGTGCGCCTTCATTCCGCAAACATCCGGTGGGATCAGGCGCTAAAAGAAAACTTGGCTAGAAAGAAGAAAATCGCATTTTCCACCGACAACGTACAAAAGACTCAATATCGACCTTTCGTTAAATCCTATTGCTATGTTGAGTATGTGCTTGCTAACCGAAAGTACCAAATGGACAGCATCTTTCCCATGCCGGATGGCGATAACCGGGCAATCTGCGTGCCCGGCGTAGGCTCCACCAAACCCTTCTCGGTCCTCGTAACAGATTCAATGCCGGACCTCGAACTCATCTCCAAGGGCCAGTGCTTCCCAAGATACCGCTACCAAGCGCCCAGCGACGCCCAAGGCCGCCTGCTTGGTTTGGAGGACGACTTGGAGCGGTTCGACAACATCACCGACGCCACCCTGCGCAAGTTCCGCACCCACTACCAAGACTCCTCAATCACCAAGGACGCCGTCTTCGACTACGTTTACGGCCTGCTCCACGCCCCCGGCTACCGGGAGCGCTTCGCCAACGACCTGAGCAAGGCGTTGCCAAGAATTCCCCTCGCCCAAGATTTCCATGCCTTCGCCCAAGCCGGCAATCAGCTCACGACCCTGCACCTAGGCTACGAGACCTGCGCCGAACACCCTCTTGAACTGAACTTCACCGGAGAGGGAGCGCCAAGACCGGAACACTTCCGCATCGGCAAACAAAAAATGCGCTTCGCCGACGCAGCCAAGTCCGAGCTCATCATCAACGACCACATCCGCTTAACCGGCATCCCCGCCGAAGCCCACCAATACGAAGTCAACGGCAGAACCCCACTGGAATGGCTCATCGACCGCTACAGAATCACCCAAGACACCCATAGCGGCATCGTCAACGACCCCAACGCCTGGTTCGACCAGCCCCAAGACCTCATCGCCACCTTCCGCCGCATCGTCCACCTAAGCGTGGCAACCACCCGCATCGTCGCGCAATTGCCAAACCTCGAGTAATACAAGATGCCATCTGAAACCCTTTGGGATAGGGAAGAACAAACCATTGGCAAGCATTTGGTGCTTCAGCACTACTTGGATGGCTGGTTCCCAATACTTGGGCGCTGGAGTGGCCGCCTGCTCTTTATAGATGGATTCGCCGGTCCAGGTGAGTACGCCGACGGCGAGCCGGGTTCACCGCTAATTGCGCTGGATTGCATTCGGCGGCACAAGGAAGCAGGAAGACTAAGGAACGTTGAGGTTGTCTGTCTGTTCATTGAATCCAACATAGAGAGGGCGAGTCACTTGCAAGGCATCCTAAAAAATAGGCGACCGCCTCCTAGCGTTAGTTGCAATGTCCTGCAAGGCACATTCGATGAGCAGATGATCGAACTGTTTGACTTTATCGACAAACAAAACGCCGCACTTGCGCCCGCCTTCATAATGATAGATCCATTTGGCGTTAAGGGAAGCCCGATGCACCTGATTGAACGAATTCTCCAGAACAACAAAAGCGAGTGCATGGTCTCCTTCATGTACGAACCGATTCGTCGCTTTCATCAACAGCCAGAGTTCGGCCAACCCCTTGATGAGCTATTCGGAACTACCGATTGGCGGAAGTGCCTTGATATGGCCGAAGCTAACCAGAAGAAGCAGTACCTTCATGACTTATTCAAGGCACAACTCAAGGAACATGGAGCAAAACAGGTTGTGTTTTTTGAGTTATGGAATGGCAATAAGCACATGTACACGATCTATTTCGCATCAGGAAGCCCTAAGGGATGCAACCTGATGAAGCAGGCTATATGGAAAGCCGACCCTAGCGGCGGCTACAGGCTAAGAGGGTACGCAGGCAACCAAGGATTATTGTTCGAGACGGACACTGAACCATTGGCGGAACAGTTGCGGGGTCGCTTTGGCAATAGGCTAACGCCGGTAGAGGAGATTGTAGCGTTCGTCGAGAGTGACGAAACCATATTTTACACAGGGCAGCTAAAAAGGAATACGCTGCGGTCCCTCGAAACGGATGGGCGGATTACGGTTAGCCGTCCCCACGGTGGGCAAGGCTTTCCCAGCGGCAAGGGCATCAAAGTCCGTTTTCACTGACGCTCATCGGCACTCCGTCCCAAGTGCGCCCTTCCAATGCCCGCCCGCCGGCCTTCTTGCCGAACCGCCCCATCGGGGTCGAATAGCCATCTCTGAGAAACTTCCTCGGCAAGTTCCGGCTGGCGACCGCGTCCAGAGGCGCCCAGTCCCCCCACTGCTTGAAGTGGAAAGGCGTCCCGTGGGCGATGCACTGGTCCCGGACCGCCATAAACCAAGCCGGGTCTGACGGCCTCGCCTTCGGGCCGCTCTCTCCGCCGGCAATCACCCAATGCACCGCCTCCTGCTCCAGCCAGTCATCCAGATGAATCTCGTCGAGCAGGGGTTCGCAGGACAGGAACCGCACCCGCGCCGGATTCATGGCCAAGTGCGGCAGCCGCTTGTTTACCCATTTTTGGTCCTCCACCGTGGTTCCCAGCCAGACGTTGGCCGGCCAGTCATCGCCCCAAGGCGCTAGACGCCGAACCAGATGAGGGCGCTTCGTCAGCAGCAGCCAATCCAAGAACGGCGTGTCCTCAATGAGGTGCCAAAGCCGCTCCCGCCAACGCGAAAGCCCTTGCTTCCACTCGAAGACGTCCGCCATGGAAGCGCAGAACACGCGGGCCGGTCGCCCACTTTCCTCCGCCGCCGCATTCCAGCGCTGCGGTTGACGCCAATAGGCGTCGCTCAGGAAGCGTCGGGGACGGCCGGCGCTCCAGATGTCCAAGCCCACCCGCTTGGCCCAAGCCTCCGCGTAGCAGTGGTCACAGGCCGGCGACACCTTGGTGCATCCCCACCAAGGGTTGAAGGTGTGATCCGTCCACTCGATTCGCGAGTCACGAGCCATAATGACTACTCAAGCCGAAGTATTGGTTGTATATACAGTATATGACTGTAGAGTGCAACGCCCAATCCGGCCCCTCGCGCATTCGGTCACGAACCTTCGCTGACACTTTTACGAGCCGCCAAGGGCACCAAGAAATCCCGCACACCCAACTCCCACACATCGTTCACTTGGGTCCCCATCGGCACATTGACGTGGAGTTTAACCGACTTCATGGCCGGGTCGCGCCGGTCAAGCTCGGTGTTGGCAGGGCGTTGGGCACTGCATTGCGCGGAGTAGGGCACCCCTCATCGGCCGCAAAGAGACGCGGAGGTTCGGCGCCGGCACGGCGGAACGCCTAGCCGGCCTGCTGTCGACGAGCGGTGCCTTGACTTCGGGGGCGCGGTCGGCGGAGGATTGCCCTTGGACAACCGGGTCTCGGCGACGGTGCGGCTGCAGGCGGCGGGGACGCCGCACACGTTGCTGCCGTGCCTGCTGGAGGAGTCGGCCCGCTTCCCTGGCGCGGGGGACGAGGCGTTCCGGCGGGCGCTGCATGCTTGGGCGCGGGCGCTGTGGGAGCACAAGAGCGGCGGCGGCGCGGGCTTTCCGGCCTTTGAGGAACTTGAGCAAACGAAAGGAGCAGTCATGGCGACGGTGGCGGAAGCGGCTTGGGACAGGTGGGACGCCGAAGTGCGGGCGGAAGCCTTCGAGCGGGGCATTGAACGGGGTGTCGAGCGTGGCGTCCGGCGGGGCGGCGTACGCCTCATCAGTCGGCAAGCGGCGTTGAAGTTCGGCAGCGAAACGAGGGAGCGCTTGGCCGGCCTGCTGCGGGATCTGGCGGCACAGGAGGATCTGGACAGGGTGGGCGACTGGATCCTCGAGTGTGGCAGCGGCGAGGAACTGCTCTCCCGCGTGTCCAGCTTGTTGGCGGACAGGCTGGAGTGAAGCCAGCCTGGACTTACGTTCCGCCTTGGATGCGCACCAATCTGGATGGCGTTGACAGGCCCTAATAGCCGATGGTGAACCGCTGCCTCGGATAGCGCTGGTTTTCGATTTCGTCAACAGTAAAAACCCATTGGAATGGCACATCGGCCGCTACAGAGTCACCCAAGACCACCACAGCGGCATCGTCAACGACCCCAACGCCTGGTTCGACCAACCCCAAGACCTCATCGCCACCTTCCGCCGCATCGTCCACCTAAGCGTGGCAACCACCCGCATCGTCGCGCAATTGCCAAACCTCGACTCTACTCTGAGAACTGAACCCGGTTTTACCGTTGCGACCTAATATGGTAGGTCATTTAGAGAGCAGACCCTGCCGTTGCATCTGTATCCGAATCTTCATGTTCCAACAAAGGGCAACAAACACGCTTCGCACTGTACCCGAGTTGTTTCGGCCGAGCTCGGAGTTCGACAAAAGGTGTACGCGAAGATGAACTCCGACTCGGCTGACGATGGGCGTCAGTCTGACTCATCAGGCGTATCCGCGCCACGCAAGGCGGTGAAGATCCGCCTGATTTCTCCCATGGCATCTTCCGCCCTCTTAAGGTTTTGCTCGAAAAGCGTCCCAATGCAGCGGCGCTGGGCTTCAGAATTCAGCGTACTATCCATATCCTGCATCGCATCCGATACTACTTGGAGAACCGCCGCGCCAATCCACAAAGTGTCTTCCAGATCTTGATTGGAATCCAACAAAGACTGACCTTTCCCATTGTTGAAACGCAAGAGAATCATTAAAGACTGTTGGGAGAAATAGAATGACTTTCGGTGCAAGATTTGTCGGATCTGAGGGACGGCATCAGCAGAAAGAAGTCTCTTCACTTCGGACGCCCTTTGTCTCACCGAACCGAGAAGATCGCGTAGCTCGCTGTCTTCCAAGCTCGCCAGCAAAGCATCCCATTCTGCATCGTCGAGCGCCCACAACTCGTCAACAACACGACGACCTTCCTGAGAGACATTGCTATCGTTTCTAGTTGTGAAGGCGGCTACAACATCCGCTAAGTCCTTCTTGGCCCCGACCAACCGTTCCGCGCTTAGGGACATATTGCCTCCCGATATCCCGCAGTATCCACCACACCCTTTTCAGAAACTGAAGGAGGCGCCACGTCAAACGAAGAAAAGTCTATCGTTGGTTTTCTGCTCAATGTTTCTGTAGATTCTGAAAAGAAGTGATCTAGGAGACCGATCTGTGATTCCACCTTCGGGGGCGAGTCCTTAATGATTTGTTGGACACGTTCTCTGGAGTCGTAGCTTTCCAAGGACTTCTTGCTCCAAGAGTTGTTTTCTCTGACCGCAATGGTGAAAAAGACGTTTGTCTGCCACCCAGTCATATTGCCGTTGAGCAGATTCATCCAAATTGCGGCAGATTGGGTCTTGGCAGCGGACACCTTATGATTGAACAAGTAAGACCTCGTTTTTTCCGGTACCAGCGGCAGGTCCACCGTCGTGTACCGTAGCGCCCCTGCCGCCAACGCAATGTACCGCTCTACTTCCTTTTGAAGGTCATCCTTCTGTGTCTCCAGTTCAAGCTCAAATCGAATGAGCAGCCTTCGGTACAGATCGAACTCCCGGTTTTGCTTGGCCCCGGCCAACTGGCGAATGGCAAGGTCTTCACGTCGAAGCGGGCCGCATCTGCGTAAGATTAGAAGCGCCGCATTGCCGCGTTCAGACAAGTGTTGCCCACGCCGCGCCGCATCCCCCAACGACTCGTCAAACGCCGTTCGCGCTTCATCGACCAATCTGGTTTCGAGTTCCGCGAAGAGTGCCTGCGTAGCAGTGGTTATCCAGCACTCCGATTCGTGGATTCTTGCGAAGGACATCTCGGAACCGTCGAGTTGGATCCCCGCAGTGGCGGCGGCTTGAACGAACCCTACCCCCGCTGCGACTACCGCTTCGCCGGACGCCATTGGCTGCCTGTGCTCATCAGGGAGTAGCGTCGCAAGCTCGGATGCCTCGGACGGGTCAGCAACGGCCAAGCCCCCTTGGTCGTTCTGCCAATTGAACCGGCGAGCAACATAAAGCGTGTTGGGATCGCCTTCGAAAGAGAGCAGTGGATGGCAAAGACGCAGTTGATCGCCAATGTCGGCGACAGCCGTGTCGAACCCACGCAATATCGCGGTTTCGTGCTTGTCAAACATTAGCGAGCCCACATCGCCATTCGATCCTCTACCGCCCGCACCACAGACTTGTCTTGCGTAGGCACGACAACGTAATCCTCAACCCATCGTTAGATACGGCTAATCTCGCGATCCGTCAGCGAACTAGGCCCGAGCCAATCGAGATAGCGTTTGTAATCGGCCTCGATCATGTAGGCCGCCTGCAGCTTCAGACGATCAGCGACTAGATCATGAGGGATGCGGACCTCCCAGGTCCAAGCCCGCTTGTTGTTTGGATTTCCTTTGATGATGGTGACCCCCAAGTCCTGTGGCTCGTTTCCAGGCCCCGGCGCGTTGCCTTTGAGGTAGTCGGAAACCGTGCCGTAGTGGGTACGAACATATTCCTCGAACGCGAGTCTCCAATCCACGAGCGGCACATCGTGGTCCTGAAAGAATGTGCGCCGTCCGATCTCATCGAGTTCCGGGTGGGTTTTGATCTTGCCCGACCACAAGCCCCCGCTGTCAAAAGGGGTGGCCCCCTTGGCACCCACAGGCCAATTCGCCTCCTCGACCTCGCTCAGCACAAGCACTACGAGGCTAAAGCTCTCCTCGGCCCGCAGGACGTAGAAGTAGTAGGGCTTGCCACCTATGCCAAGCCCGCGCTCCGCTTCCAGCGTTGGCTCTGAAGCCTCGGGCGCAGGCCACTCACCCCGGATCGCGTTGGTCATCAGTTCACACCAATCCCCGCCACCACGACCGGGCATTTGGCGCAACCCTCGAATCAGCAAGCTGTTCATAGCGCCCAATTGTACACACTTGGCGTCAAGCCATCATCCAGATGTTGGAGGTCATGTAGATAACCAGCGACTCCGGCTCAGGGATTCTGAAAAATATATATAAAACAATAGATTACATAATTTTTCGGGGAAAAATCTGACGAAAGCCAGCGAAATCGCGTTAAGGTGTGGGGCAATAGTTGAACGATGGCCTGAGTGGGCAAGTGACCGCGTTGGATACCGTTTCAAGCCGGCAATTGGCAAAGGACATCGATCGCTGGGCCGCCGACCTTGGCTTTCAGCAAACCGGCATCGCCAATGTGGACCTCTCCGCCTATGAACCCCATCTGCGCACTTGGCTGGCGGAGGGATTCAACGGCGAGATGGGCTACATGGAGCGGAACCTAGGCAAGCGCCTGCATCCAGAGCGCTTGGAGCCGGAAACCTGCACCGTCATCTGCGCCCGCATGAACTATTGGCCGGATGGCGTCCAGCCCCTACAAGTGCTGGACGATCCGCAGCAAGCCTACGTCTCCCGCTACGCCCTTGGCCGGGACTACCACAAGGTGCTGCGCCGCCGCCTCGCCCGGTTGGCGGAAAAGATCGATGCCGCCGCCCAAGCCGTGGATGCCCGTTTCCGCGCCTTCACGGACAGCGCCCCCGTGCTGGAGAAAGCCTTGGCGGAGAAAGCCGGCCTAGGCTGGATGGGCAAGCACAGCCTGTTGATCAACTCGGACGCCGGCAGTTGGTTCTTTCTAGGCGAAATCTACACCAACCTGCCGTTGCCGCCGACGTCCTCGAAGCAGCCCGACCGCTGCGGCGCCTGCAAGGCCTGCATCAACCACTGCCCGACCGGGGCCATCGTCGGCGACAAAGTGATCGATGCGCGGCGCTGCATTTCCTACCTGACCATTGAGCACAAAAGCGCCATCCCCGTGGAGTTGCGGCCGTTGCTCGGCAACCGCGTCTTCGGCTGTGACGACTGCCAACTTTACTGCCCTTGGAACCGGGAGGCACCCACCACCGCAGAAGCGGACTTCCGCCCCCGCCACGGCTTGGACGCCGCCTCGCTGCTGACGCTTTTCCGTTGGGACGAGGCGGCCTTTTTGCGCAACACCGCCGGCATGGCGCTGCGGCGCATCGACTATGAGCGCTGGCGGCGCAATCTCGCCGTCGCCTTGGGCAACGGCCCGGCCAGCCCGGAAGCGATTGAGGCGCTGCGCGACGCCCGCGAAGAGTCTTCGGCAATGGTGCGCGAGCACATTGACTGGGCGTTGGCTCGGCTGGAGGAGCGCCTGGCGGTGTTGCCGAATCCCTCTATGTCGTCTGTTTGAACCCTTGCACCTTGATCGTTTCTGCGGGGTGCTGTGTGCTTTTGAATCTGAGAATGTCCGTGGGCGCTGCATATAGGCGCACCTTGCCGCCGTCTTCAACCCGCGGCATCCCCGGCAGCCGGGCCACCCAGTCTTGGCCTTGGACGCAGCAATGCAGGAAGGTTTCCGCGCCGCTGGTCTCCACCGCACGAACCTCGGCCTGAAACACGACGTCGCCCTCCCCGTGGGGCGACAGGCGCAGATGCTCCGGGCGCACCAAGGTTTGCCCATCGATTCGGTTGGCGCGGGGTTCGCTCAGCAAATCCGCCGCCAGCGCCGACGCCGGCGCTTGGTAAACCGCAAGCGGCGGACCGCTTTGCAGCTTCTTTCGGTCATGCAGCAACACCACCTCGTCGCCCAGCTTGAACGCATCCTTCGGGTCTGAAGTGAAGTACACCACGGCGACGCCTTCCGCTTGCACCAGCTCCCGCAATTGCAGCTCCAACTCCTCCCGCAGCTTGAAGTCCAGATTCACGAGCGGCTCATCCATCACTAAAACCTGCCCGCCCTGCGCCAGAGCGCGGGCGACGGCCACCCGCTGCTGCTGCCCGCCGGACAGTTCATGGGGCATCCGCTCCAGCAAATCATCGATTTGCAGCCGCCGCGCCAGATCCTCCACCTTCCGGGCAACCCGCTCCCTTCTCGCCCCCGCCGCCACCAATGGCGAGGCGATGTTGCGGAAAACCGTCCAATTGGGATAGTTGACGAAGGCTTGATAGACCAACCCCACCCGCCGCTTGCGAGCGCCCAGCCCACTTACATCGACGCCGTCAATGGCAACGGTCCCGGGGGGAGAGCGCTCCAAGCCGGCAATGCAGCGCGCCAGCCGCGTCTTGCCCGAATTGTTGGGGCCAACCACCACCGTGATGCCCCCGGCGGGGAAGCGGTGGGAGAAGGGGGTCGTCCCGCCTAGGTTCAGGTTGAGTAGTTCAAGCATGGGCTCCTTTGCATGAGTTTGCCGCTCATACGGCGTCTTCCACACTGAGTCGGAGTCGCCGCCCGCATCGGGCGTCATTTTCCGCGGAACTGAGCTTTGCGCTTGGCCATGAAGGCTTGCCGACCCTCCCGGTAGTCCTCGCTGTCGAAGCAGGCGTTGACCAGGGCCTCCACCGCCGCCAATTCGGCCGGTGATGCGCCTTGCTCCCAAGCATTGAGCGCGGCCTTGGACGCCTCGACCGAAAGCGGCGCGTTGCCGGCGACGGTTTTGGCGTAGGCTAGGGTCTTCGCTTCAATGTCCCCGCGCTCCTCTAGGTGGTTGACCAAGCCCATTACCTTGGCTTCTGCCGCCGCCATGATTCGGGCGGAGAACAGAATGTCCCGAGCCTGCGCAGGCCCGGCGATGCGGGCCAACTTCGCCAAGCTGTCGTAAGCGTAGCCCAAGCCCAAGCGGGCGGCGGGAATGCCAAACTTCGAGTCCGGCGTGGCGAAGCGAACGTCCGCAGCCAAGGCGGTGGCCAGCCCGCCGCCAATGCAGTAACCCTCGACCAGGGCGATCAACGGCTTGGGAAAGTTGGCCAAGGCTTGGTTGGCGCGCTCGGCCACCCGATCGTACTGCTCCTTCTGCCGGGCGTTGCTGCGCTGGGCTTCGAACTCGGAGATGTCCGCCCCGGAGACGAACGCTTTGCCCCCGGTGCCGCGCATGATGACCACGCGCACCCCATCGTCCACGGCGAACGCCTCAAGAATGTCGGCGATGCCCCGCCACATCTCCAGAGACAGCGCATTGTGCTTGGCCGGATGGTTGAAGATCATCCAGCCGACGCCGTCCTCGCTGCGAGCCAGCATCCGCTCAGTATCAAGTTGCACCATTTTGCTCCAGCCTCGGTTTTCCCCAAAAGTTACCCAAACAAGCTACTGGCCCAACAAGGATTTGCCAAGCGCAATGAACTTGGCTGTTGGGAACAAATGGAGTGTCCGCCTTACCGAGATGCGAACAGCGCTGGCTTCAAGCACCGGCAGTCGGGATGCAAACTGGCGCTGCGGAAAGCGCCAAAGCCTTGCCCGCGCTCACCGCAGCCAAACCGGACAGTTAATTTGTTGTCAACATCAGGGGAATCAGGGTAGTGTAGCAGTTTAACTTTCTGCCGTCTTTTGGCGAGGCTTGTACTTCGCCCCCGGCTTAGGCCCCGGCTTCTTGCGCTCCGGCGCAACCGCGTCAATCAACCCCACTATCCATTCACAATCATGCACCGTGTTGGCCAACCCCGCTTCCATTGCCGGAGTGACCCGCAAAGTGCCGTGAACACGGCAAAAGTTGTAGTGCAGGAAAAATAGGTGGAGCATGGCGACATGCCGTTCAACCCGCTTGCTGAAAGCGTTGGTGAGGCGGGTAAACCGCCTGTTGCCCATGCGTATGGTCAAGTTGTGCCGCTCGACATACGACGTGTTGGCCTTGCGCATGTCCGGGTCGCCTTCAACCCGACGCTTTTCAACCTTGGTGCATACCGGCGGGCTGTAGCGCCTCTCGTTGTCCGTGCCCGTCTCTTTGCCGTACTGCTTAACCACTTGGGCAAAGTCTACGTCACCGCCGAATGCGCCTTCCACGGCTTCCGCATACGCCTTTAAGCCGTCCGTTGATATTTGCGGTCGGTCGTGCAAGCGACCGCGCAAGTCGTCCATGAACTCCAACGCAGCCCTGCTGCCGCGGTCGCCGCTCACAAGGTAACTGATAATCAATTTGCTTTCGGCGTCAAAGGCGGTAAAGGTCCAAGCGTCGCCGGCCCCTTCGGGCGCGTTTTTGGCGCGGGGAACCGTGCTCTTTTTGGCGTACACAAAACCCCAGATTTCGTCGCACTCAATGCGCCGGTTGCCGGTTATGCCTCGCACCTTTTCGTGATGGTGGTTGGCGCAAGCCTTGCCTGCGTCTTCAAGCAGTTTGGCGACCGTGTTGATGCTGACGCCGGTTATGCGCGTCACCGCCCGCATGGACATCCCTTCAACCAGCAAAGCAAGGATCTGGGCGCGTTGTTTTGTGGGCAACTTGTTCATGGGCATATTGTGGCACTCGGACAGCAAAAAGGCAAGCATTTTTTGCAGTTTAATTAAATTGGCCGTGGCCGCCTATGGAATTTGCGGCAATTCCCTATAATTTGCTGCGGTTCCCTATAAAAGTATGTCCATTCTCCACTTGTTTTCATGTACTATTCCCGTTGTAATTGTGGTCAGGGGTGACCGCAATGCTCGAAGGAGAACGCAAATGCACATAGGTCCCAATGGGGAAAAGCGGCCCGCGGATACCATAGCCCAAGCCGTTCTTATTGGCAAAATCGCCACTAGGCAAGTTGAAGACCCCTCCGTCCACGCCGCCAAAAGCGTGGCCGGGCGCAAGGGTGCCAAGGTGCGGTCACAACGGATGAATTCAGAGCAACGCAAGGCGGTCGCCAAAAACGCCGCCGCTGCCCGTTGGGAGCAACCCGTTGCTTAACAGAACAGCGAGCGGCGGTGCTGGGCGTAAGCCCAGCGTCACCGCAAGTTGGTGCGGGTGGAGGGAATCGAACCCTCGGCGTCCTTTCGCACAAGGCAGTTTTACCGCCTAAACTACACCCGCAACAGGCCCAAGCACCGCTGATAACGGTGCTTGGGCCACTCGATCGCGCCCTTAATTGGTGCGGCAGGGGAGAATCGAACTCCCATCGGCCCTTGGAAAGAGGGAAGTCTTAGCCGTTGGACGACTGCCGCGCTAGGTCCCGCACCGCCACAACGGTGCGGGACCACTTTTTCGAGCCTATCCAACTAGCAGCAAGGTGTCAAGACCTCAGGCTACTGCTGAACGCATTCCCATAGCGCCCGATACACGATTGTGTTGGCCCATACGCCCGGTAGTACGCGGTCTTTCCACGCGCTAACGGGGCGAGCTTCTCGATCAAAACTGTTGCAGCGAATTCGGGCATCCGTCTCGGTTTCGTCAAAAATCGCCTGCGTGGACAAATCCCCCCTTGCCGTTTGGTGCTCAACAAAGATGTTCTCTTCGTCAAGATCGGCAGTGTAGGTTTGCTCTGTGACGCAACCCGCCACCACAACCATAGCCACCAGCGCCGCCACTAAATACCGCATGTTCATTCTCCTGTTGGTGGTTGCCTTACGGCGTTGCTCCGGGCCTTGGCGGGCACTCTTGCCCTTCATAGAAAGAAAAGGTCACCTCGTTTCCCGCCCAATCTTCCGCAAGCCAATGAGTGCGCGGCTGCGGATTGCGCATGAAGCGAAGCTCGGAAGTGTTCAGCCATACGTCTGTGCCTAGATGCCTAACAACGTGGATATGCTGGTCTAATGTGCAAGCCCATGCCCCTCGCCGCCATACCGGAAAATTGGAGGCGAATGGCAGCGTTTGGTTTTCCGCCAACGGCACAAATCGTTCCAAGTAATCCGAAACGTCGGGGTGTTGCTTATTGCATTCAACATACCTGTTTTCTTCGTCCACGCGAATAACAAGGTCTGAAACCTGGTGGCGTTCAGAGTAGCTGACTTGCGCGCAAACCCACGGGTCTGGCATTGTCAGCGTGGGCAAAGCGGTCACTTCAACCTTTTGGGTAGTCGCCGTTTCTTCGGTTGCTGACCAAGCTAGGACAGGCAGTGGGGCGAGAAGTATCAGGGCAAACAAGTTCTTCATGACTGAGGCTCCATGTCGTGATTGCATTCCCGGCATGGAGCCGGGCCGTTGCAAACGCCATGCAGCAACATGAGTCCCCGCCTATTCGCCAAGGCTAGGGGAGCTACCTCTAGCCGGGCATAGGGGCTATTGTATTCAGCGGGCAGCCCGACAAGGGCGAGCTGCATAACGTTTGCACGGTATATAATACTTCTCGGGGTAGGGAAGTAAAGAGCAGAAAGTTAAACTGCTACACTACCGGAATCAGGGCTGGTCTAGGCTGACAAATGCGCTAGGATACTGTTCTGCAATGCCGCTGAGAACTGAACCGATGCACATCTACACAGCTGTTGTCGAACGCTGCCAAGACACCTGCTTGTATGTGGGCCATGTGCCGGGTTTCCCGGGGGCGCATAGCCAAGGGGAGACCTTGGAGGAGCTCAACGACAACCTGCGGGAGGTGATCGCACTACTCCTTGACGGCGGGGAACCCAACCTGGAAAGCGAATACGTCGGCACCCAAACCGTCGTCGTCGCGTAATGCTGCGACAAATTCCTACAAGGTCCTAACTTTCCGGAGCAGCCTACCGGCGATGCTCGATAAGCGCGTGGACTGGCAGGCCGACATCCTTGCGATTTGACGAAGCAGGATGGGAGACAAGTCACGGCCGCCATGAATGGGAACGGTGGTCGTGCGGCCGTCGGCATGGCGGAAACGCTTGTGCGAGCCCAAGTCGGATAAACTGCGGTGCGAGAGGCAACGGAGGCGCATTGTGGAGTTTGCTGACACGGCGGAGCACGAACTAATTCGGGATTCCGTGCGCCGTATTTGTGGGGACTACCCGGACGACTATTGGGCCGGCAAGGACGAAGCCCATGAATTCCCTTGGGAGTTCTACAACGCCATGGCGGGGGCCGGCTTTGTTGGCATCGCCATACCGGAAGCCTACGGCGGCAGCGGCCAGGGCATCACCGAAGCCAGCATCGTGCTGGAGGAGGTGGCGGCCTCCGGCGCCGCCATGAACGGCTGCAGCAGCCTGCACCTGTCCATCTTCGGGATGCATCCGGTGGTCAAGTACGGCAGCGAAGCCATGAAGCAGGCGTACTTGCCCAGGGTGGTGAACGGCGACCTGCATGTGGCCTTCGGCGTCACCGAACCGGACGCCGGCACCAACACCGCCGCCATCAAGACTTCCGCCCGGCGCCAAGGCGACCACTACATCGTCCGCGGACGCAAGGTCTGGACCACCAAGGCGCTGGACGCCGAGCGGGTGCTGCTGCTCACCCGCACCGCCTCCCCAGAGGAGGCCGGTGGCAAGACCGGCGGGCTGACGCTGCTGCTCGCCGAACTCCAGCGGCCTGAGGTGAGCATCTCCGCCATCCCCAAACTGGGCCGCAACGCCGTCGCCTCCTGCGAAGTGGTCTATGACGATCTGCCGGTGGCGGCCACCGACCGGGTGGGCGAGGAAGGCAAGGGCTTTCGCTACCTGCTTGACGGCCTGAACGCCGAGCGCATCCTAGTAGCTGCGGAAGCCCTCGGCATCGGGCGGGCGGCGCTTGGGCGGGCGGTGGGCTACGCCAACGAACGGGTGGTGTTCAACCGACCCATCGGCCAAAACCAAGGCGTTGCGTTTCCCCTCGGCGAAGCGAGGATTCGGCTGGACGCCGCGGAGCTGATGATCCGCAAGGCCAGCTGGCTGCTGGACCAAGGCCAACCCTGCGGCGCGGAAGCGAACATGGCCAAATGGCTGGCGGCGGACGCCGCCTTCCAGGCCGCCGACCAGGCCGTGCAAACCCACGGCGGCTTCGGCTACGCCAAGGAGTACCATGTGGAGCGCTACTGGCGCGAAGCGCGGCTGATGCGCATCGCCCCCATCTCCCAAGAGATGATCCTGAACTACGTCACGGAGCATGTGCTGGAGTTGCCCCGCTCCTACTAGCGCGAAGACCGCTCCAGTGCTTTGATGGCCTCTTCCCGCAGGCCGCGCTTGAATATCTTGCCGGAAGCAATTCTGGGCAGTTGCCCTTCCCTGATCCAGACATGCGCCGGCGCCTTGAACTTGGCTAGGCGAGAGGCCACTCCCTCCTGCACCGCCGCCGGCGTTAGGATGGCACCGGGCTTGGCAGCCACCACCGCCGCCACCGCCTCCCCAAGGCGTTCGTCCGGTACGCCGAAGACGGCGCACTCCAGAACCCCCGGCAGTTCGTAGATGGCGGCCTCCACCTCCTGGCAGCCGATGTTCTCGCCGCCGCGGATCACCATGTCCTTTGCGCGGTCGGTGATGAAGACGAAGTCCTCCTCGTCCATGTAACCAATGTCGCCGGTGTGGACCCAGCCATCGGTCAGCGCCTTGGCGGTGTCTTCGGGCCGGTTCCAGTAGCTGGAGAAGTTCATCGGCCCGCGAATCCAGATTTCGCCGGTCTGGTTGCGGGGCAACTCCTCCCCGGCGGCGTCCACCACCTTGATGTCCACCACCAGCGCCAGCGGCGGCCCACAGCTTTGCGGGCGCGCCACCAGGTTGGCGCCGCTGATGCCGGTGCCCAAGCCGTTGGTCTCGGTCATGCCGTAGCCGGTGCCGGGAATGACCGAGCGCCGGTCTATCTGGCGGGTCTGCTCCGGGACCATGAGCGCTCCGCCGCCGCCCATGGCGACGAGGCTGGAGAGATCGTAGGCGTCGTAGTTCGGCGACTGCACCAGTTCCCAAGCCATGGTCGGCACGCCGTTGAAGTGGGTGATGCGCTCCCGCTCGATGATGGCCAGCGCCTCTTCCGCATCCCATTTGTACATGCCCACCAGCTTGCGCCCCTGGCGAAACGACGAAAGGAAATGCACGTTCAGCCCCGTGACGTGAAACAAAGGCACCGAGAGGATCAAGGCTAGCTGCTGGGACGGCGCGGCTGGGGCGTCCTCCCCCATCATGGCCGCCCCCAGAGCGGCGGCGGACTCCCAGCCGAGCAGGGCATGAATGATGGCCCGATGGCTGGACAGCACTCCCTTGGGATGGTCCGTGGAGCCGGAGGTGTAGAGCAGGGTGGCCGGGGCCTCGGAACCGACGGGCGCCGGCTCATACGCGGCGGCGGCCTGGGGCAGCTCATCGATGTTCATGGTTCCGGCTCCACCCGTCTTTAACAAGCTCCACTGTGCGGCGCAGCGACGCTCGCGCTCAATCCGCCAAGTCCCCAACCACCCGCCAGTATTCCTGCAGCGCGTCGATGTGCGCCTGTGGTGACTCCAGCCCGTCGCCTTGGCCGGGCAGCGCCATGGCCCGCATGGCCACATAGTCCGCTCCGGCATCGACCCAAGCCTGCACCTGCTCCCGCCACCGTTCCGGACCGGACTGATAGTTCAACAGGGCTTCAATGCCGAAGGCGTCTGGTACCCGCCCGGCCTGCCGCAGCGCCGTCCGCACCTCCGCCACGGCCGCCAAGTTCTGTCGTTGGCCGCTGCCGAATATGAAGCCGTCGCCCAGCCGCGCCGCCCGCTTGAAGGCCACCGGCGAAAAGCCGCCGAACCAGATGGGGATGCGACGCTTGGGCAAGGGACTGATCCCGGCGCGGTCGATGCGGTGGAAATCGCCTCGATAGTCCAGCACGTCGTCCGCCCAAAGTTTGCGCAGCAGCGCCACCTGCTCCTCCTGGCGCCGGCCGCGGTTGCGGAAGTCCTCGTTCAGGCTGTCGTACTCGACGTAGTTCCAACCGGTGCCGACGCCGAGGCGCAGGCGACCGCCGGAAAGCAAGTCTAACTGCGCGGCCTGCTTCGCCACCAACGCGGTTTGGCGCTGCGGCAGAACGAGAACGCCGGTGGTCAGTTCGATGCGGGTCGTGCAGGCGGCGAAGTAGCCGAACAGCACGAAGGGTTCGTGGAAGGGGTCCCGTTCGGTGTAGGGCCCCAGCAGCTTCGGCTGCCGCCCTTCGTGAACCGCCCCTAGAACATGGTCGTAGGCTAGGATGTGGGAGTAGCCAAGCCCCTCCGCCGTTTGCGCCCAATCCCGCAGCAGCGCGGGGTCGTCGCCGATTTCCTGGTGCGGAAAAACCGTTCCTATCTTCATTAGCGTTCCTCCAGATGCAAATCCGCAGCCGCAACCCGCGACTGATTGTTCGGCACGGCGAAGTTCATGACGACGAGGCTTCCGAAGCCTTGGTCCGCGCCGCTCGCACTTCCGCCAGCGCCGCCTCGGCCATGTGGCCGTAGTTCTTGGCGATGGCCGCCACCTTGGCTTGGGCGGTCGCGGCGTCCGCCCCCAAGGCGGCGTTGCGCATCTCCGCAAAGGCGGCGCGGATGCAGGCCATGAAAAAGTCCGGGTCCGGGATCATTTCCCGGCACGAGGTGAAACTGATGGTGAACTCCCCGCAATAGCTGCCGATGGGCATGATGAGGCCCATGTTGTGGGTGACGGGGCCGTAGCCGATGGTGGTCACCGTGCGGCAGCCCATGGTGTAGAGCGGCACTTGGGGGCCGGGAACGTTGGTGATGGAGCAATTGAACGCCGGCGCTGCCTGGTTGGCGCGGGCGAACTCGGTGGTGAGCCGTTGCGCAAGGTTGGACACCGCCGCCGGCACGAACTCGTTGTAGCGCAGCATGGTGTCCGCGCCTAGGGCGTTGGCCATCTGCTTGGCGGCGGCGGTGGCGTCGCGCACCTGCTGCAGCCGCTGCACCGGGTCCTCCAAATGGGTGCCGATGGCGACGAACATGGCGGAGACGGCGTTGCCTTGGCCGTACTCCGCAGTCGGCTTGCGCACGCTGATGGGCACCATGGCCAGCAGGGAATCCTCCGGCAACTCGATCTTCGCTTCCAGATACTTGCGCAAGGCGCCGCCGCAGATGGTGAGCGCGACGTCGTTGACCGTGGCGCCGGCCACCTCGTTCTTGACGGCCCGCACCTCGTCCAAGGGGAAGCGCTCCATGCCCACCACTCGATGCGGGGTGACCGGTGCGTTGAATCTAGTTCTGGGCGCCGGCGTTTGCGCCGGCAAATCCTGGCGCAAGGCCGATGGCAAGGATGGGCTTCTGGAAACGGAGCGGGCCAGCAACTCCCCGAACTGCATGGGGCGGAGCATGCTGTTGCCCCAAGTGCGCAGCAGCAGCTCTCCGTCGCTTGGGGCGCGGTCCGGGCGCCAAGGCGCCTGCGGCGGCGGCACTGCGGCCATTTCCGGGGCAAGGTCCGCCAGAGCCAGCGCCATCTCCACGCCGGAGGCGCCGTCAACGGCGCAGTGATGGTTTTTGAACAGCAGGCCAACGCAGCCCGGCGGCGCCCCATCCAAGCGGTCCAAGCCATGAATGAGGTACGCCTCCCACGGCGGGCGACTCATGTCCAAAGGACGGCTGAGGATGCGCGCCGCCAAGGTGTAAAGCGCCCGCCAATCCCAAGGCTCCGGCAGGCCAACTTCCCGCAGATGGTATTCGAGATCAAACCCCTCGTCCTCAATCCAATAGGGATGGTCCAGGCCGAAAGGCACATTGAGGAGCCGCCGCCTCGCCGTCGGCATTAGGTGCAGGCGCTCCTCGTAGAAGCCCGTCATGGCCTCCAGCGTCAGGGGGCCGTATGGCGAAGTGGCAGGATCCAGGATGGCCACCGACCCCACCTGCATCGGCGTCGCCGGGGTTTCCTGATAAATGAACGAAGCGTCCTGGGCGCTCAATTGCCGCAACATGCCCGTTCCCTAGGTCGCCTGTTCAAGTTCCTGAAAGGACTCGTCGAGATGATCGGCCAAGCGTTCGGCGTCCGGCAGCATGCTTCGGCACGAAGTGAAGGAGATGGTGATGTCGCCGTCGTAGCTGAACACCGGGAATATCAGGCCCATGCCGTCGAACAGCGGGCCGAGGCCGTGGGTGCGGAGCAGGCGCGCTCCGGACATGTACAGGGCCTGCTGCGGGCCGGGCACGTTGGTGACTACGCAGTTGAACGGCGGCTGGGCGTAGTCCGCCATGCCGTAGCTGGTGTACAGCCGGGCCGCCAGCGAAGCGAGCTGGGCGGGGATGAAGCGCGAGTAGTCGGTCATCAGCCGGGCGCCGATGGCGTCCGTCAACGCCTTGCTCTCGGCGGTGCTGTCCCGAATCGCCGCCAAGCGCTCCAACGGGTCGGCGATGTGGGCGCCGAGCATGGCAATCATGGCGGCCACGCGGTTGCCCTCGGCGCCCGACTCAGCCGCCGTGCGGACATTGATGGGCGCCATCGCCAGCAAGGGTTCGTCGGGCAACTCATTCTTGGCCTGCAAGTACTTGCGCAGAGCACCGCCGATTGTGGCCAGCACCAAGTCGTTGATCGTCGCCCCCGGCACCGAGCGCTTGACCGTGCGCATGGCGGCGAGGGGGTAGGAGCGCCCGTCAAAGACTCGATGGGCGGTGACCGGCCCGTTGAACCGGGTTCTGGGAACGCTGACCCGAGCGCCCAAGCTGGCGCCGGAAAGGGACGCCGCCGCCCGCCGCATGGCCGGCGCCGTGCGGGACAGCACTTCGGCGAAGCGGAACGGCTGCACTAGGTTGTTGCCGAAAGCCCGGGCCATCAGTTCCGGCGCCGTGGGCGCCGGTTCCCCGGCCCAAGGCTCATCCGGCAGGGGCAGCCGCGCCGGCGCCGGGGACTCGTCGTGAATCACCTCGGTCACGGCCGCGCCGGAGGCGCCGTCGATGGCGGCGTGGTGAACCTTAAGGAACACGGCAAAGGCGCCGTCGGGCGCCTCGTCGATGTCCTTCAAGCCGCTGATGACGGTCAACTCCCACAATGGGTGCGCCCGGTCCAAGGGAAACGAATGCAAGCGCGCCGTCTGCTTGCAAAGCTGCGCCCAATCCCCCGGCGGCGGCAGGGCGATGTGGCGGATGTGGTATTCCAGGTCGAAGTTCCGATCCTCCAGCCAGTAGGGATGATCGGCCTGCATCGGCACTTCGACCAGCCGCCGCCGGAGGCACTTGGCCAGGTGCAGGCGCTTGCGCACGTTGTCCGCCAAGTCCCGAAAGCGAACCCGCTGGTTGGGGGCGGTGGATTGATCATAGAGCGCCACCGAGGCGATGTGCATGTGGGTGCTGGGCGTCTCGAAGTAGAGAAAGGAGGCGTCCTGTCCGCTAAGCTGCTGCATCGGCTAGCGTCGAGACTCGGCAGGCAAGGGCGCGGCCAGCGCACTTTGCGCCCGAGGCATCCCCCAAAAATGGCTGGGCAATTGGTTAAAGGAAAGGGACCTTAGGGCAAGTTCAATTCGCTTAGGCCGCATGGGCGGAACGCAATCGGCCAGTTCCGAGGGCTTAACCACCCGACTTTTGGTCGTCTCCCGGCGGGGTAAACAGACTGCGCAGATTCGCCTCCATGCGTTCGCGAATGACCTCGCCCGCCTTGCTTTGGGACTCCACGGCGATCTCGGCAAGCTCGCGCATGTTGCCCAGAGCTTTCTCAAAGCCCTCCTGAGGCGAGGGCGCCCGGCCTGCCGCCGCCGCTTCGCGCCATTGCTCCAAGGTCTGGCGGAAGATGTCCGCCTGCTTCTCCGCCAAGGCGGTGAAGCCGTCCACCATGGCCTGATTGGCTTGGCGGAGGGCTTCAATGTCGTCCCGGCCGCGCTCCATGAGGGCACCGAGATCGATGCCGGGTGGCTGGAACTGGGCCAACAGCTTGCCCAAGTCGGAGTCCGGTCCACCGAACGGCAGGCCGAATGGATTGCCCGGCGGGTCAGTCTTCGGTTCATCAGCCATGTTCATCCTCCCCTGTTGAGCGTGATGGGCGAACCGCAACGCAGCCTCCGCCGCCCGGCTTTTGCGGCCAGTTCAGGCCGCCACCCTAACACTTTTTCCGAACAAGGACCCGCGGCTTCCGCCCAGTGCGGAGCGCCGCCCCACGGCAAGAAATGCTGGCTCAAAGAAAACGAGCACAGGCATAGCAGCGCGTTCATTGGCGCACGACGCTCTCCGAAAATTCAAACGTTGCGCTTGGTGCGCAAGCCGAGGTTGGAAAGGTTGGATGCGCTCGTTCTGGGTCATTGGGGTGCGGCGACCACTAGGCCCTGCTCAATGAGCAGGGCCTCGGTGTCGGCGTCCCGGCCGCGGAACTGGCGGTAGATCTCCTCGGCGGGCCGGCTGCCGCCCAAGGCGAGGACGGTGTCCCGGAAACGGGCGGCCACTTTGCGGACCTCCGCGTCGTTGTTCAGCCCAACTTCCTTGAAGGCGGCGAAGGCGTCAGCGGCGAGCACCTCCGCCCATTTGTAGGAATAGTAACCGGCTGCGTAACCGCCGCTGAACAAGTGGCCGAAGCTGGGCAGCATGGTCTCCCCAGCCAGCCGCGGCATGACCACCGTGGCGCTGGCGATGCGTTCCTCCATCTCGAACGGGGTGAACTCGGCGGCGGCGCCCGGCAGGCCGTACTCGGCGTGCAGGCGCATGTCGGTCTTGCCGAACTGAAGCTGGCGCAGGGTGGCGTTGCCGGCCATGAAGTTGCGGCTGGCGACGATGCGCTCCAGAGTTTCCTCGTCCAGCGGTTCGCCGCTGTCCTTGTGGGCGGTCAGACCGCGCAGAAACGGTTTGTGGTCCATCCAGTATTCGTTGAACTGGCTGGCGAGCTCCACGGCGTCCCACTCCACCAAATTGAGGCCGGAGGCGCCGCCCTCCTCAACGTCCGTGAACATGTGCTGCATGGCGTGGCCGAACTCGTGGAACAGGGTGCGCACCTCGTCCAAGGACATCAACGCCACAGCACCTTCGGCGGGGGGACGGGCGTTCATGACGAACAACGCCACCGGCAAGGACGAATTGCGCCCGCCGCCGGCGAGCAGGCGGCTGCGATCCACCACCGTGTTCATCCAGGCGCCGCCGCGTTTTTCGCCGGGGCGGGCGTAGGGGTCCACATACAGGCCGGCGATGATTTCGGCGTCCTCGTCCTGCCCTTTCAGCACTTCAAAGAACCGCACGCTTTCGTCCCACACCGGCACCGCAGCGGCGGCGCGGCGCACCTGCAGTCCGTACAGCCTTTCCACCAAGGCGAACAGGCCGTCGAAAACTTTGGGCATCTGGAAATATTCGCGCAGGCGCTCCTCGTCGTAGCCGTAGCGGGCCTCTTGCAGGCGCTCCGTCCAGAAAGCGACGTCCCAAGGCTGCGGGTCCTCTGCTTCCGCCGCGCCCTGCTCGCGCATGAAGCGACGCAGTTCAGCGTGTTCCCGCTCCGCCACCGGACGGGCGGCGGACTCCAGCTCGGCGAAAAGCTCCCATACGGCTTTGACGGAGGGGGCCATCTTGTTTTCCAGGCTCAAGTGCGCGAAATGAGGGAAGTCAAGCAACGCGGCTAGCTCCTGGCGCAACTTGAGGGTCTCGACGACGATGGGCCGGTTGTCGAATTCCGGCGCCGTGCCGCGGCCGCGGTAGGCGCGGTAGAACGCCTCGCGCAGGCTGCGGTCTTGACCTTGCTGGAGGACGGCGAGGTAGTTCGGCCCGTTCACCACGAAGTGCCAAGGGCCGGCGGCGGCGCTGGCGCCCTGCGCACCGTCCTTTTGGGCGGTCTTCGCCGCCAACTCCAAGACGGGTTGGGGAACGCCGGCCACCCGCGCCGGATCCTGCACCCTGATGCGGGATGCCTCTTCCTGCTTGACCAGATTGGCGGTGAAGTCGTCGCTGAGCTCCGCCAACCGTTGCTGAATTTCCAGGTAGCGGCCCTTGGCGTCTTCGTCCAGATGGACGCCGGCCCGCTGCATGGCGCGGATGGACTCCTTGAGGACGCGCTGCTGGGCGACGTTCAGCCGGGCAAAGGCGTCGCCGCCACGCAAGGCGGACATGGCGTCATAGATCGCCCGGCTTTGATCCATGCGGTTGACCAGCCTGACGTAGTCCGGCCGCACGGCGTCCTGAGCCGCCTTCAGTTCATCCGAATACTTTACGCTGAGCAAATGGCTGACCACGCCCAGCACATGGTCGAGGCGCTGCTCCAGACGCTCCAAGGGAACCATCAGCCCATCCCAAGTGGGTGGAGGGTCGGCCTCGAGGTCCGCAAACGCCTGCTCCACCTCCGCAAGCAGGTGTTGAACCCCCGGCTCGATGGCCGGCGGCGTGACGGCGCTCCATATCGGAAGATGGGTGATTGGCCCCGCCGCAGCCGTCTGCTCAAGCTGCAGGAGGCTGGCGGCGCCGGCGTCCGTCTCCGCGGCCACGGCTTGGGCGTCAGGCGGCACGGCCGGCCGCGCTGCTAGCTCGGAGGAAAACCACCAACTGCACAGGGCCATCAAGCCAATGCGCCGCCATCTCTGCATCGAACCACTTTGCCAAAACAATCTCGACTCTTCCTCTAGTTGCGTTGGCCGCCCAAACTGCGCCAAGGGAGGCGACAAGTCCGCCAAGGGCCAACCGGGACCATGTTACCAAGCCTCGAATTCCCATAATCCCCAGCATCGCAAAGGATTGCAACACCTTCGACATGCGGCCCCGGCAGAACAGCAACGGCGGGATGGCTGATCCCCTGGCCGCAATCGGATTAGGGCGCCTGACCTTGGCGCCTCGGCGCTCTTCAATTCAGTTCGAATCCTAACTCAAGGACCCTAGCTGAGCCGTCAAAGCCACCATGCGAACTGCGGCTTCCGCTCTTTTCGTCCGCTCCTTCTCCACCACCTCCGGCGGCGCGTTGTCGATGAATTTGCGGTTTTCCAACTTGGCCTGCAGGCGTCGCAGTTCGGCTTGCTTGCGCTCCACGGCCTTGCTTAGCCGCCGCCGTTCCGCGTCCAGGTCGATCAAGCCGGCCAACGGCACCATGACTTCAAGGCTGCCCACCAAGCCAAGGGCGCTGGGCGGAGCGGCGGCGTCGGCGTCGAGCCACTGCATCGATTCGGCCTTGGCCAGCCGCCGCACCAGCGCCTCCGTGGCGGCCGCCAACTCGCGATCTCGGGCAGCGCCCCCACGCAGCAACACGCGCACTTCTTGGCTCGGCTTGATGCCGGTCTCGCCGCGGATGTTGCGCAGGGCCGTCACCACGCTCTTTAGCCAGTCGATGGCGGCCTCGGCTTCCGGGTCGGCGGGCAAGTCCTCCGCCAGCGGATAGGGTTGCAGCATGATGCTGGGTCCTTGAGTGCCCAGCAGAGGCGCCACCTCGCGCCAGATGGCCTCGGTGATGAAGGGCATCAGCGGATGGGCGGTGCGCAGCAGCAAGTCCAGCACTTGCAGCAGGGTGTGCTGCACGGCGCTGCGCTGGGATGGGGCCGTGCGTTCGTCCCAGAGCACCGGCTTGGCCAGCTCCAAGTACCAATCGCAATACTCGCGCCAAGCGAATTCGTGGATCTGGTTGGCGCAACGGTCGAAGCGGTAGGTCTCCAAGGCTGCTGTGACGGCGGCCACCATGGAGCGGGCGCGGGACTTTATCCAGCGGTCCGCCAAACCCGGGACCGGCGCTGTGGACATGGCCTCCAGCTGCACGTTCATCAGCACGAAGCGGGCCGCGTTCCACAGCTTGTTGCAGAAGTTGCGGTAGCCCTCGGTGCGGCTTAGGTCAAAGCGCACGTCCCGGCCGGTGGAGGCCAGGGCGCAGAAGGTGAAGCGCAGTGCGTCCGTGCCGTAGGAGGGGATGCCGTTGGGGAACTCCCCCTCGGTGGCCTTGGCGATGGCCGGGGCAAGGTGCGGCTGGGTGAGGTTGGCGGTGCGTTTTTCGAGC
This sequence comes from uncultured Pseudomonadales bacterium, assembly GCA_958296195.1. Taxonomy (GTDB): domain Bacteria; phylum Pseudomonadota; class Gammaproteobacteria; order Pseudomonadales; family Azotimanducaceae; genus Azophilus. The sequence continues at coordinate 405,272 of OY282455.1, forward strand.
AGGTCATCCAGGCTGATGCCGTCGATGAGGTCCAAGGGGTCCAAGCCGTTGCCCTTGGTCTTGGACATTTTCTGCCCTTCGGCGTCCCGCACCAAGCCGTGGACATAGACCTGCCGAAAGGGGATTTCGCCGGTGAGTTTCAGCGTCATCATGATCATCCGCGCCACCCAGAAGAAGATGATGTCGTGGCCGGTCACCAGCACGTCGGTGGGGTGGAAGCGTTTGCGGTCGGCGGTCTGCTCCGGCCAGCCCAGGGTGGCGAAGGTCCACAGGGAGGAGGAGAACCAAGTCTCCAAAACATCCTCCTCCTGCCGCAAGGCGACATCCCCTGCCAGCCCCGCCCGGCGGCGGGCGTCCGCCTCGTCCCGGCCAACGTGGATGGCCCCGTCCGGGCCGTACCAAGCCGGAATGCGGTGCCCCCACCACTGCTGGCGGCTGATGCACCAGTCCTGAAGGTCCCGCATCCAAGCGAAGTAGGTGTTTTCGTAGCCCTTGGGGACGAACTCGATGCGCCCGTCCTGCACGGCGCGGATAGCTGGGGCGGCCAAGGTCGCGATCTTGACGAACCACTGATTGGTCAGCCGAGGCTCGATGACGGCCCCGGAGCGGTCCCCCCGCGGCGCCATCAGCTTGTGTGCCTGCACCTCGGCCAGCAGGCCCAAGGCATTCAGGTCGTCAACAATGCGTTGCCGAGCGGCAAAGCGGTCCAGGCCGCGGTAGGCGGCGGGGGCGTTGTCGTTGATGGCGGCGGCCTCGGTCAGCACGTTGATCGAGGGCAGGTCGTGGCGGGTGGCCAAGGCGTTGTCGTTGAAGTCGTGGGCCGGGGTGATCTTGACGCAGCCGGAGCCGAAGGCTGGATCAACGTAGCGGTCTGCGACGATGGGCAGTTCCCGGCCCACCAAGGGCAGCCGCGCCCGTTTGCCGACCAAGGCGCGGTAGCGTTCGTCGTCGGGATGCACGGCCACCGCCGTGTCCCCCAGCATGGTTTCCGGGCGGGTGGTGGCCACCACCAAATGATCCTGGCCATCCGGGGTTTTGAGGCCGTCGCACAGGGGATAGCGCATGTGCCAAAGGCTGCCCTCCTCCTCCTTGTTGATGACCTCCAAGTCGGAAATGGCGGTGCCTAGGGCCGGGTCCCAGTTGACCAGGCGCTGGCCGCGGTAGATCAGGCCGTCTTCGTGCAGGCGCACGAAGGCTTCGACGACGGCTTGGGCATAGCCCTCGTCAAGGGTGAAGCGCTCTCGGGACCAGTCCAAGGAGGAGCCCATGCGCCGCAACTGCGCGGAGATGTTGCCGCCGGACTCCCGCTTCCACCGCCACACCCGTTCGATGAACTTCTCCCGGCCCAGTTCGGCGCGGGTCTTGCCGGCGGCGTTCAGTTGCCGCTCCACCAGCATTTGCGTGGAGATGCCGGCGTGGTCGGTGCCCATCTGCCACAGCGCCCCGCGCCCGCGCATCCGCTGAAAGCGGATCAGGGTGTCCATCAGGGTGTGCTGGAAGGCGTGCCCCATGTGCAGGCTGCCGGTGACGTTGGGCGGCGGGATGACAATGCAGTAGCCCTCTCCGCCCTGGGGGGCGAAGTAGTTGGCCGCCTCCCACTCCGCATACAGGGAGCGCTCTATGGCGTGGGGGTTGAAGCTCGCCTCCACCTCTTAACTCTCCGTTACAACGAAACCGCGCCGCAGACCCATTCAGCTCCCTTCCCAATCGTCCATTTCATGGTGTTTAAGGGGGTGGCCCCGCTCCCGGTAGTGGCGGTAGCGGGCGCGTCCGGAAGCCCGGGTTTGCTCCACGACGATTTCCGCGGCCCGCTCGAAGCGCTCAACAAAGGCTGGGGGCTCGTCGCTCAGGTTGATCAACAGTCCAGCAACGGCCACTTCCTCCGCCAACTCCGCCGCATTGCCGATCAGCACCGGAGCGCCGCTCGCCTCCGGCGAGCCGATGACGCCGTGCGGGATCATGCGCTGGGGCGGATAGCACCAAAGCAGCTCGTCAAACTCCCGCGCCTGCTCGGCGCTGGCGGCGTGGACGTAGATCGGCTGCCCGGTGCGGGCCGCCTTGGCCGCTAAGCGGCAAGCGAACCGCAGCATGGCGCTGCGGTCCACATCCTGCAGGACGTAGAAATCCAGTTGCGTCAATTTGCGCGGTCCTCCATGCGTCCAGCGCTTATTTTGCCCGGTTCCAGCAACCTTCCAAGCCGAACGTCGGGAACCGCCCCGCCAAGGGAACGGCAGCCAAGAATACAGGGTAACGCCCGGCTTTGCCTGAGCACGAAAACCGAACGGCCTAATCCTGCCTCGAGCGGCGCCGCAGCCCGTCAACCGCCTAAGGCAACGCCCCGCTCAGGAGACTTCAAGGCGGGTGACGCTGGCCGAAGGGCCGAGCAGCCCCTCCAAGCCAGGGACGCCGGGCAGTGCGTCAAAGGCGGTGCGCAGATTGTCCGTCCAAGCCCGCCGCAATTCGACAAGATATTCGTCATCCTCCTGCATCAATCGATACAGGCCTTGGGAGCGGGCGCCGGCGGGCAGCACGAAGCATTCGATGGGCGGGCCGACGGTGGCGTTGTTGCGCAAGGTGGAGTCCATGGAGACCAAGGCGCACTTCAGCGCCGCGTCCAAGGGGGTGTCCCAGGTGATGATGCGGTCCAACAGGGGGCGGCCGTACTTGATCTCGCCAATCTGCAAATAGGGCATGGCTTGGCTGGCGCGGATGAAGTTGCCCTCCGCGTAGATGTGCAGAATGCTCGGCGCGACCCCGCTGATCTCCCCACCCAAGATGAAGGAGGCTTCCGGCAGAAAGCTCTTGTCCGCATGGGCTTGGCGGTACTTCTGCTGCTCCTCCACGGACAGCCGGCCGATGTACTCGGCCGCTTGGTCCAAGTTGTCGACGGACAGCAGGCCTTGGCGCCCCGGCGCCTCCATGTCCCGCTCCATGCGGGCGACGACGCTTTGGGCGGTGGCTAGGTTGCCGGCGCTCAGCAGCACGAAGTGACGGCCGGCGCCGGCGTCAAACCGATGCATCTTGCTGTAGGTGCTGATCTGATCGACGCCGGCGTGGGTGCGCGAATCCGAAATGAACGCGGAGCCGGCAGCGACGGCGATTGCCACGCAGTAAGTCATGCCCTTGATATACGCACTCACCGGCAAACTGTCAACTAGGCCTCAGCTAGTGTTAGCAACAAATAGAAGTGTCCGGTTAGGGCGAATAAACTGTTCAGTTTGGCTATGGTTGCCTTGACCATGCCAATGCGCCCCAGTCGCAAAACCGGGCGCCAGTGAAACCGGACACTTCCTCTACTCTTAGAGCCGACACTTTATTTGCCCTTGACAGTGGCTGTTCGACATCCGTTTGCCGACGCTATGCTTTGGCCGCCATGGCTTGCTTGACCCCCAATGGCGCACTGGGGAATGGCCGAAAACTACGGAACTGGACGGTTCACGCCACCTGGACGATCATTGGCGAGGTCGAGCGGCTACACACCATGGCCCAGCCCGCCAGCGGCGGCCACCGCTTTCCAAAGCTACTGCATGTGCCCTGTGCTTCCGCCTGGAACCCGGCAGGATCGCCCACCGCACCTAGAACCTAGCCAATGCGCCCCGCCCTAGCCGATGCGGCGTTGGAAAACCTCCGCCGCCTGTTTTTGGGTTTGCCGGAGCTTGGCGTCAAGCTCGTCAAAGCTGGCACACTCGAAGGTGGTGGCTAGGCGGCTTTGCAGGGTTTGCGGCGCTTCACGGACCGATGCCGGGCCGCTCCAGGTGAGGCGCAGGAAGGCTTGCACGGAGCGCTGCAACTGCACGGCGTCGGCAAGGAACTGGGCCTCGCTCTCGGCCATGCCGCCGGCCTCGGCGAACGCTTCAAAACAAGCCGCAGCGTTGCCAGGGGCAGCCCGCTGCTCGGCGGCGTGCAGCAATTGCAAATGCCGGGCGAGAAGCTCCAAATCCACCAGCCCGCCGCGGACCTGCTGGAAGTCGAACGGGTCTTCGCTGGGTTGCTCCGCAAGCAGCCGGTCGCGCAGAGCGGCCAAAGCCCGGCGCAGGCCATCGGCGTCCGGGAGCGCGGTCACGCCTTGGCGGATGGCCGACTGCACTGGCTCCACGGCGGCCGGGTCTCCGCACAGAACCCTGGCGCGGGCCAAGGCCAACAAACGGTGGGTTTGCGGCCAAGCCTTCGCTCCTTGGACCGGCCAAGCCGGACCGTGCAGCGGCCCGTCGTGGGGCAGCACCGCCAAGGACACCGCATCGTAGAGATCGTTGCCGGCGCTGGTTCGGCGGCGCAAGGCGGCGGCTAGGCGCTTGGCTGCGCGGGCGTAGAAGCGCTCCGACGGGATGGGATGGAGACCGCTGGTTAAGCGACCATCTTTTAGGACGGTTGCAAAAACCAAGTTCAGAGGCGAGGCGTAAACCATGTCGCCGCAACCCAGATCATCCAAGGCGACGATGGCGCAACCGCCTTCCGGCGGTCCATGCCGTTCCGCCAAGTCCGCCAGCACCAGCCGCAACAGGCTCTCGATGGCCACCTCCGCAATGTGGGCGCGGGAGGCGGAGGCTTCATCCAGAGTAATGAGGTTCTGCAGGGTCTGCACACCCACCTGAAAGCGGCGGTCATCCGCCCAGGCCGCCACAAGGTCCACGCAGCGCCGAAACTCCTGGGCGCCGCCAAGCCGCTCATCGACTTCGGCAGCCAAGGCGTCCCGCTCCGGTATGGGCAGGAAGAAAGCGGGATCCAAAACCGCCTGCAGCAGGCCCGGCTTGGCGGCCAGCCGGTCGGCGATGCGCGGAGCGCCGCCCATCACCACGGCGATCAGGTCCAGCAGCCAGGCATTGGCCCGCAGCATCGACCATAGATCGGTGTCCTTGCGCAGCGCCGCCATGAATCCGTCAAAACGCTGCAGCGCCCGGTCCGGATCCGGCGTCTTGCCCAAGGCTTCAACGATGTCGTGCAGCAGCGCCCGGACCGCTTCCCTGCCCCGCTCCGATGCGGTTGACGGATGCCGGCCTGCGGCCCAGCCGCGGCAGGTGTCAAAGGCCGTTTGCGCCTCCTTAAACCCAGCGGCCTGCAGCCGTTCGAGGGCGTCAGGGCTGCCCTCCGGCCCGGTTAGGATGGCCTCGGCAATATCCTGCTCGCGCTCCGGCACATTGAAGCGGGCGCGGTACAGTTCGTGGACATCCACCGACACAGGCCCCAGCAAGGCGCCCAGCGCCTCGCGGGAATCGAGGTGCAGGAAGGCGGCGATGTGCTCCAAGCCGGCGTCGTCCTCCGGCAGGGTTTGGGTCTGGTTGTCGTTCACCATTTGCAAGCGATGCTCCACCCGGCGCAGCAGCAGGTAGGCGTCCCGCAGAACGCCGGCTTCGCTGGGCAGCAAATAGTGCTCATCCACTAGCAGCGCCAGCATCGGCAGCACCTGCCGCCCGCGCAGGCGACGGTTGCGCCCGCCGTAGGCCAATTGGTGCATGTGGACGAAGAACTCTATTTCGCGGATGCCGCCGCGCCCCAGCTTGACGTTTTGCCCGGCCAGTTTGACGGCGCCGTGGCCGTGGAAGTCGTGGATTTGCTCGCTGATGGAGCGAATCTCCTCCACCGACCTGAAGTCCAGGCCCTCCTCCCAAACGAAGGGGGCAAGGCGCTGCAGGAATTGCGCCCCGGCCTCCAAGTCCCCGGCCACGGGCCGCGCCTTGATCATCGCGGCGCGCTCCCAAGTGCGGCCCTTGCTGTGGTAGTAGTCGGCGGCGAAGCCGGTGGTGATGGCCACCGGCGTGGAGGCGGCGTCCGGGCGCAGGCGCAGATCCATGCGGAAGACGTAGCCGCCGGCGTCCCGCGTCTCCAAAATGGCCACTAAGTCCCTAGTCAGCCGGGTGAAGTGCTCGCGCAGGGTCTTGCCGCCTTGGTAGCGGACGCGCTCCGGGTCGTAGAGGGCGATCAGGTCGATGTCCGAGGAGTAGTTCAGTTCGCGGGAGCCGTGCTTGCCCATGGCCAGCACGAAGTAGCCCCAGCGGTCGGCTTCCGGCGGCGCCACCTCTCCCCGGGCGACGCTTTGCAGCAGCAAGTGCGCAATGGCTAGGCGCAGTGCGTGGTCCGCCATGTCCGCAAGTAGTTCGGCGCAGCGCATCACATCCCAAATGCCGAAGCAGTCATAGACCGCGGCGATGACAGCCACCCGATTGCGCTGCACCCGCAGAAAGCGCATCAGTTCGGCGCGGGGCAGGTTTGGGTCCGCAGCGGCCAGTTCACTGCGCACCCGCTCGGCGATGGCGTCCGGCGGCTCGGTCACCAAGGCGGCGGTACACTCCAGATCCCGCAGCAGCAGGCCCGTCAGGTGCGGGCTGTTGCCGAACAGGAAGGAGAAGAAGGCGCGGCCGTCGTCGGTCTCCAAGGCTTCGGTGAGCGCTTCAATGTTGCGCCGCGCCGCCGCGCCACGCAGCCGGTTGAGGCCGGCCTTGGCACCCTCCCGCCGATGCGCCCGCAAGCGGCGGAAATCCGTCGCCTCGGCCGCCGCAGCCAAGACGCTGCCGGCGGCGGCGGCCTCAGTGGATGGAGGGTTCAATCGCCCTCGACCTTAGTTATCCCGCCCCTTGCACCGACGCCAGGGATTCGTCGATGAGGGCGAGCGCTTCTTTGACCTCCGCCGCGCTCACGGTCAGCGGCGGCGCAATGCGGATGACGTTGCCGTAGGTGCCGCCACGCCCCATCAGCAGCCCGCGCTGTCGGGCGGCATCCAATAGAGCCAAGGTGAAGTCCGGATCCGGCGTTCGCTCCCCGTTGTCGGCATCCACCACAAACTCGATGGCCTGCATCAAGCCCATGCCGCGCACGTCTCCCAAGTGCAGCGGATGCTTGCGCTGCAGGTGCTCCAACCCTTCGCGCAGGAGACCTCCCTGCCGCTTTGCGTTGTCCGCCAGCTTATCCCGTTGCACCACCTCCAGCACGGCGTTGGCGGCGGCGCAACTGACCGGATTGCCGCCAAAGGTGGAGAGGGTGGACTTCTGCAGGGAGTCCGCTATCGGCGCGGTGGCGATCAGGGCACCCAAGGGCAGACCATTGGCGATGCCCTTGGCCATCGTCATCATGTCCGGCTCCACCCCGTAGTGCTCGATGCCCCACATCCGCCCGGTGCGGCCAAAGCCGGTCTGCACTTCGTCGGCGATGAACACCCCGCCGTGCTTGCGCACGATCTCGGCGGCGATGGCGAAGTATTCCGGCGGCGGCGTGACGAAGCCGCCGACGCCCTGAATGGGTTCCGCCAACAGGCCGGCAACCCGACCGTTGGTGGTGGTGGCGATGAGCTCCTCCAAGTCCTTGGCGCAGGCCACCCCGCACTTGGGATAGGTCAGCTTCAGTGGACAGCGGTAGCAGTACGGCGATGGGGCGTGGCGCACTCCAACCGCCAAATGCGCGGAGGCCCGCCACCCGGCGTTGCCGGTAAGCCCTTGCGCCAGCAAAGTGCGACCCGAGTAGCCATGCCGCAGGGCGATGATCTCCGTGTTGCCGGTGTAGCTCTGCGCCATCATCACCGCGGCCTCGTCCGCCTCGCTGCCGGAGGCGGTGAAGAAGCACTTCTGCAAGGCGCCCGGCGCAATCCGCGCCAGCCGCTCCGCCAGTTCCCCCATCGGCAGGGTTGGGTACAGCGTCGATATGTGGCTGAGGCGCTGCACCTGGGCGATGACCGCCCGGTTGACGTCTTCGTTGGCGTGCCCCACGGAGATGGTGAGAATGCCGCCGAAGAAGTCCAGATAGCTGTTGCCCTCCAAGTCCCGCACCCGGCAGCCTTGGCCCTCGGTAACCACCACCGGCTCCGTGTGCAGGCTCTTCACCTGGGGAAACAGATGCTCTTCGTATTGCTTGAGCACCGTCGCCGTGCTGGTGGGCGCAGTACACTCCAGCCCCCCGGCCCCGCCAAGGCCCGATTCACCTACCGCATCCGCGCTCTTCACGATTGCTCTCCTAGTTGCCGCCGAGTTGCCACCGAGCAATATTGAATCGAAAACCCACAACCCGCAACCGTTGCCGGCGCATTTGCAGTTATACTGACGCTCCCGCTCAATCAGACGGGCAGCACCCCCGGAGAGGTGGCCGAGCGGCTGAAGGCGCTCCCCTGCTAAGGGAGTATGGGCTAATCCCCCATCGAGGGTTCGAATCCCTCCCTCTCCGCCAACCCACTGTTGTCCGCATCCGTCCGAAGTCGTCCGAAGCAATCCGAATTATCCCTTAACACGTTGATTTGACGGGATATATATGCCCGTCCCCGTGTCCGAAGCCGTCCGATCATGTCCACAAGGGGTTGCGCGCATCCGAGCCAATGTGATACAAATAACACTGCAAACAGAAACGAGGCACACTCCATGGGCAATCTCACCGCGGCGCGCGTCCGCAACGCCAAGCACTCCGGGCGCACCCGCTTCCACGAACGCATCTCCGATGGCGGCACACTCTTTCTTCAAGTCGCGCCGACCGGCGCGAAGTGCTGGGTGCAGGTCGTCCAAGTCCGCGGCAGGCGGCACACCGTGGGGCTGGGCGGATACCCGCTGACAAGCCTGCAGGAAGCACGGGACGCCGCCTACGAAAACAGACGGGCCGCGCGGCGCGGGATCCCTCCCGCCAAGCAGGGCGGGCGCAGGCCCGGCGCGCCGACCTTCGCGGAGGCGGCGGCGGAGGTGCTGGCCACGCAGGCCAGGACGTGGAAGGCCGGCGGCAAGAGCGAAGCGCAGTGGAGGTCGTCGCTGGCCGCCTACGCCCACCCGGTCATCGGCCGCATGCGGATCGGCGACGTGACCAGCGCGGACGTGGTCGCCGTGCTCAAGCCGATATGGACGACCAAGCGGGAGACCGCCCGGCGCGTGAAGCACCGGGTCAGCAAGGTGATGGACTGGGCCGTCGTTCACGGCCACCGAACGGACAACCCCTGCCAAGCGGTGGAGGCGGCGCTGCCGCGCATGGGGGCAAGGCCGAGGCACCATCGGGCGCTGCCCTACGCGGACGTGCCGGCGGCCGTCGCCGCGGTTCGCGCCAGCGCGGCTTGGCGCGGCACCCGGCTGGCGTTCGAGTTTCTGGTGCTGACGGCGGCGCGGTCCGGCGAAGTGCGCCTGGCGACGTGGGAGGAGGTGGACCTGGACGCCAAGGCGTGGACGGTGCCGGCTGAGCGCACAAAGGCGGGGCGTGGGCACCGCGTTCCGTTGAGCGCCGGCGCGCTCGACGTGCTGGCGGCGGCGCGGGAGTTGGGCGTGAACGGCTTGGTGTTCCCCAGCGCGCGGGGCAGAGCCATTTCCGACGCAACGATGGGCAAGCTGCTGCGGCAGCGCGGGATCAACGCGGTGCCGCACGGGTTCCGCAGCAGCTTCCGTGATTGGGGCGCGGAGCAAACGGACCACCCCCGCGAAGTGCTCGAAGCGGCGCTGGCGCACAAGGTGGCGAACGCGGTCGAGGCCGCCTACGCCCGCACCGACCACTTCGAGCGCCGCAGGGCGCTGATGGACGCCTGGGCCGCCTACCTGTCCGCATAGGGCGGCCGCCGGACACCGCGACGGACCCGAGCTTCCCGCCGCGGCTCCAAATCACGCGCGGCGCATCCCCGTGGATGGATGGCGCAAGCCGTTTTTTCCGCCTGCGGCAGCACCCGCCCAACAAAGTTGGGGTAGCGGGCTATCCTGTGCCTTGACAGGGTGCAAATCCGGAGGTATTCATCCGGCTAGATGCTCTAACCAAGAGGACGAAAATGCCAGCGGCCCTCAACGTGCAACCGCTAAAAAAACAGGCGCTAAAACCGCTCGCCGAACATTACACGCGCAGCCAGAAGGTGCCCCCAAAACAGGTCGATCCGACGCGCAGCAACCTGAACGCCTATTGGCCAGACGACGCGAGCGGCTGCCTTGCTGCAATGGAGGCGCTTGCCGATTACGGGAAGGGCGGGCGGCATCCAGATGGAACGAAAATCCGCCAGGATGCTCGCTACGGCGCCGCCGCGATATTCACGCTGCCAGTCGAGTTGAAGGGGCGCGGCGACAAGGTGGCGGCGGAGTGGCTGACGGCGACGATCCACTTCGCCATGCAGGAGATGCCCGGCAAGATGGCGGCGTTTGCCGTGCATCTTGACGAGACGACGCCGCACCTGCACGTCTGCTACGACACCCGCGACGAGACCGGCAAGCTCGCCTACAAGAAGATGTTCGGCAGCCGCGCGCGGCTGAAAAGCATCCAGACCGCCTACAGCAAAAAGTTGGAGCCGCTGGGAGTGCGGCCAAGCACCGACGAGGAGAAGCTGCAGCGCCGCGGCAGCTATACGACGGGCATCCACGGCTGGCGAGCCGGACGCGCGGTGCGGGCTGCGCAGGCGCTCAAAATGTCCATAGAGCGCAAGGCGCAAGAGGTGGCTGCGCAGGCGCGCATGGTGAAGGAGCGCCTAGCGCGGGCCGTGGAGACGGAGGATCGGGCGAAGGCCCGCGCCGAGCGGTGGGCGGATTGGGCCAGAGAATGGAGCGTCCTGGCGGAGCAGCGCTGGAAGCGGAAGCCGCCAATCGCGCCGCCGACGACCGAGGAACTGCTGAGCGGTAAGCCGATCAAGCGCCGTCGCAAAGGCGGCGGCGGGCCGAGCGGCCCCTGAAAAGGGGGGCCGGGCGGCCCGAGGGCCGCACCATAAGCGCATCTAAGCGACACGCAATCAAACCCTACCTATAACCCCTTGGGTAGGCCCGCAAAATCGCTTAGACGCAAGCAGAGGCGGCCATGCGCGGCAGATCGGTGGGCAAAAAGCCACGAAAGGGCGATAACATGGCCTGGAAAGGGAAACCCCCTAGGGGCAAACCGAGGGTTTTCTGAATGACATCCAACCGAGGTGACGGCACATGGATGACGCAATCAGTACTAGCGAACCCACGGCGGAATGGCAAGGAGTGGCGCAAGCAGTTCGAGTCGGCTAGACTGGACAGCTTCCGCAAGGGTGCCCGACGCGCCACCGAGCAGGCTTCGACCATTCGCGGCCTGCACGCCAAGATCGGCGAACTCACGATGGAGCGAGATTTTTTTCAAGGGCGGCAGGACGCCGCGCATGGCCTATGAGGGGCCGCCCATGCCCTCGGCGAAGGCGGCGTGACCATGACCTTGACACGGACAGGAAAAGGGTTGGCATGCCCTAGGACAGAGGGCGACATTCACCCAAGGAGTGGACTCTATTTCAGCCCTCGACCTGTGATAAGAATCGGACCTACCTCAGACACCTATAGGCTTGCGACCACTTGGCGAAGGCGGATTTGCTGACTGTGTATCAGGAGCATGAACGCGACCTAACGCTAGACTAGCGGCATGAGTTTGAAACCGACAGACGCAAGAGCATCAAGGAAGCAGTGCTGTGCGACAAGGATAGCTTCCACACCACCACCAAGGTCGAGTAAAGCGACGACAACGGAGAAACTAACCATGAACAAGATGTTGCGGACTTTGTGCTGCCCGGTGTTGTGGACTCTGTGCTGCCCGGTACTGGCCAACGAAGATGCTTATCGGGCGTCTGAACAGTTTCGGGCTGCTGAGTTGTTCTGCTTGATGTACAAGTATGTGGTGCTAATGGATAGGTTTGAAGGCCACTATGGCTGCGAACATTTTGGAATAGGCAGAGTGATCAACATAACCGTTCGCCCTTCGAGTCGTCGTCTTGACCGCAAATTGTGCCGTGACCTTGTCAAGGTCCCAATGGATGACACGTTGCAGGAAAATGGATGGCATCTTCGCCTTTTCGCGCCCGGTGGCGGAAGCCCCCTAGCATCATGCAGCTTTTGACCGGGCACCACCCTAGCGGGAAGGCGGCCAACGCACACCCAAATAACGCATCCATAAGCGGACCACCGCCGAGCATGTGAAGCACCGGGTGCATGAAGTGTTGAAGTGGGCCATCGGCGAAGGCCACCGCAGCGACAGCCCCGTTGACGCCGCCGCCGCCACCTTGCCGAAGGCACGGGCCGCCAAGGTGCGCCACCATGCCGCCTTGCCTTATGGGGAAGTGGCCGGCGCAATCGCCAAGGTCCGCGGGTGCAACGCGCCCAACGCGACCGCCGCAGTCAAGCTGGCCTTCGAGTTCCTAGTGTTGACCGCATCCCGTTCCGGCGAGGTCAGAGGCGCAAGGTGGTCAGAGATTGACCTTGAGGCGGCCCTTTGGGTGGTCCGAATGAAGGCCGGAAAGGAACACCGAGTGCCTTTGTCCGCCCGCGCCTTGGCGGTGCTTAGGGAGGCCCGGAGGCTTCACAAGGGCGACATAGTGTTCCCCAACAGCCAAGGCAAGCCGTTGGCCGACTACCACCTTGGCGCACGGCTGCTTCCGAAGGCTGGCGTGAAGGCGACCGCCCACGGCTTCCGCAGCAGCTTTAGGGACTGGGGAAGCGAGTTGAGCGGCGCAACCGATGATGCGCTTGAGCCGGCCTTGGCGCACGCAATCCCGAACAAGGCCAAGGCCGCCTACGCCCGCAGCGACCACTTCGAGCCGCGCAGGGCGTTGATGGACGCCTAGGCCGCCTACCTGACCGCGTAGGCTGGCAATCCAACGGATGCGGCCGGCCGCGCGCTGTCCGCACAATCAAGGCGTAGCCGGGCTATCCGTCGCGCTTGAGTCGATATGTGCCTTTTGCGACGCGAACGAAGAGCTCGGTGTTGCCGCCTGGATTGCCCACGCAGTGCTTCGGAAGGAATGTGCCCGGCGTGGAGGCGGCGCAGCGAACGCCCGCTTTAAGGACACCCGCCGCGTTGAACGGTTCGGCAAGCCGGCCGTCTTGCACAGCTTGCCGTATCTCTTGGATGAGACGGCCTTCACGCTTCACGCCTTCCCCCTATCATGCCTACAAGACGCCGACGTTGCTCTTCAAGGCCGCAGTCTACCATAGGACCTCAAGGTGCTGTGCAGGCGTCGCGCCTGCGCGTTCTCCAACTCAATCTGTTCGAGCGCCGACCTCTCGACCTCGGAAACGAGGCGCACGACCCGCCAGCCTGCCAGCCCCGGACGGAGATGAAGTTTGCGTGGAGTTAATGGAACAGCTATGGTTCTGCATCAACCTTTGAGGAGGAAGATTTCAGATGGCGTACCGTCAAGACCCTGATCTGGGATTCTGGCGGGTCGCATGGAACTTCACGGCGTCCGCCAAACAATGATACAAACGACGCACCTGTCACCAACGTCTGTCTCTCGATAACTTGTTGATATTTATTTATAAAGTCCGTGCCATAGAGACGATGTTGGTCTGCCTCCCTTCCGCCCCATAGCCGTTCGCAATTTTTCGGCATTTTTTGCCTTTGGATTTCAGAAGTGCAATTCGGTTATGGGTGTTGGTGTGTAGGGGGTTTGGTTGGGGCTTCGGTCGGCGAGCGCATGACCATCAAGCAAAGCATGCCTGCCAACAGGTGTGCGCAGTCTGGTCTGTGCAAGTCCGTTCGGCAGCGCCTAGCAAGTCGATCGCCAAATTGGGGCTGCCTCCACGCTGTCCGCTAAAACGCCCGCGGGGTGCTAGGGTTCAGGCCCATGCCTGTTTTCTTCCATAGCTTCCTGTTCAGGGATGCGGGGGGTGATTTGGCGCTCCCTAATAGCGGCCATTTGTTGTGTGCGTCGATTGAACAGATCTTCGCCTGCGTGAGGTTCCACTGTATGGTAACGTACGCCCAATTGTGGGGTGCTGACCATTCTGACCATGTCTTCAATGTATTGTTCAGCGGATGACAAAGCACCAGTGGATGGGATGACCACGACAGGCAACAGGGGCGGCGTTTCAAAGGCCATTGTCATGTCCCGCGTAACCAGTGCTATATAGCCCGCGTTAACGGCGGCCTTGTGTAAATCCCCGTTCGTGAATTGCGCAAATCCAGCCGCGCTTACGGATGAGCAGACCCAACCATCAGGGAGACGGATCTCCAACTCCCTAGCCAAACGGGGCGTGAGGCACTCGTCCACAAGGACTTTCAACGTGGCGCACTTACGCTTTTCGGTTGGCACTGCGGGCCGAACGCCCACTCCAACCCCGTCTTCGCCGCATCAAGGGCGAAGTACGCCTGCTCCGCCGACACGCGCGGAAAGTCGTCCAGAAACTCCGCGAGCGTGTGCCCGGCCTCAACGTACTCAAACAAATTGCGGACGGGCACCCTCGTGCCGGAAAAACAAGCCAAGCCGCCGTACCGACCGGGGATGGAGTCGATCATCGCTTTTTGCTCGCTCATGAACGCCATTATATACAACTAGCGGGGGCGGGTGAACCTCGCGGCCTCAAAGGCAGGCGGAATTGGCAGACTACACAGCCGTCATCCGCTAGTTCCGGGCCTTCATGGGGAGATCGAAGTGTGAGCGTATGGTTGGTCGTCTCAAGATCTAGTGCCATGAAACCATCCCCCATTTCAGTTCTCCTTGCCGCACGAAACGAAGCGGCATTGTTGCCCTAGTCGATGGGCCGCCAAGTATTCTTGTCAACTCTCTTGCGTACATGTTGGCCTAAGCCAACCCGTTACGGATGCGCCTTTTCATAATGGCACGAAAAAGACGGCGAATTTGCGCCAGTTTAATTTTCAGGCAAGCTGTTGATTTTATTTAGGAAAAATAGAAAATGCCGAAAAATTACGAACGGCTAGCTCGTCCCAGGAGCTAACTTAAATCTCTAGGGACAGCGACCTCTTGCGAAGGCAACGATCTGGGTGGGTGGACGATGTCGGCTCGGCGCGGCGCGCCCTCATCCACTCAGGCTTCGTCTGGGGCGGGTTCGATGGGATGGGCGCCGATGGCTATGGCCTCGGCATCCCCTGCCTCGCCAAACATGTCGTGCGCAAAGCGATCAAAAACATGCCACACTTGACCGAACGCCTAGGCGGGCACGCCGTCATGGACGACAGTGGCGCGCGGCGCAGCCATGACGGAAACTTGAGTTATAATCCTTCGGGCAGCAGCCGCAAGCATGCATCCGACCCGACGAAGCGGCAGCCGGAGCAACCCGAGGAGACGAATCATGACCGAACAATCCCCCCCCCCCCCCCCCCCCCCCCCGAAAATAGAGAAGCGGTCGCCGACGCACCGAAGAAGGTGTGGTCCAAGCCGTGCATTCTCCGGATAGAGTACGGCACCCTGGAGACGCAAACCGCAAGCGATACCCATCCGGATCCCGAAAACTGTTGTTACTCCCCGATGTCATAACGAAAGAGTCTCCATAGTCCTTCGTCGTATCCCCTCAAGGGTTTCCCTTGCCTCTTGACGCAGCTCCTCCATGCGGGTGCGCCGCAAAGGAGATCTGCTTCGTGACCGCCACCACGGAGCGCTTCGTGCCGGGCACGCTCGTCGCCCTCGGCTCTTTCCTGAAGCACCACCCCGGCTTCGGCGGCGACCTCGTCGTCATCCACGACGCGCTGCCCGAAGCCCACCGCCGACATCTCTCGCAGGCCTGCCCCCGCGTGCGCTTCGAGTCCGTCTCCCCCGAATTGCACGACCGGCTGGCCGCCTTGGGCGCCGCGCGCCCGGAACTCGCCCCCAGGCTGGGGCAGCTCTACTCCCTCGAAGCCTTCCGGCTGCGCGGCTACCGCAAGGTGCTGTTCTACGACAGCGACGTCCTGTTCCAGGCCCCCGTCGCCGACCTGTTCGACTCGCCCGCAGCGTTGCTGTGCTGCGGCGACGACGTGTTCCTGCGCGGCGGGCGCCGCGACGCCGCCACCTTCGCGCCCCTGCCTCACGCACGACCGCCCGGCGCGGCAGGCGTGCTCGAACGCACCTTCGGCGCCGGCTTCATGCTCATCGACGCAGGGCTCGTGGAGGAAGGCTGCTACACGGAGCTCCTGGACCTGGTGGCGCCGCAGTCCTGGTCCGGCGCCGCCACCACCCATACGGACCAGCTCATCCTGAACCGCTGCTTCGCCGGGCGCCAGACGCTGGTGGGCTGGACCTACGACTTCGTGGTCCCGATGGCCGAGGCGATTCGTGCGCGAGAGGGCGTCGACGCCGGAAACGCCAGGACGCTGCATTTCGCCGGCCCCGTCAAGCCTTGGATGCCGGAAGCCATGCTCCACTGGACGCGGGGCGACCCCAAACGCAAGCCCGTGGATGCCTTCAGGCTCTGGTATGACGCCTATGTGGGCCGCTTGGCGGACGCTCACGTGCGCAGCGCCGGGGACAGACTCGCCGGGAACAGGGAATGAACTACGTCCCCGGCGCCGGCCGCGACCTCGCGACCGTGATCGGGACGCATCTGTTCGTCGTCTGTCCGAACAACAGCGGCTCGTCGTTTCTCACCGCCGCGCTGGGGTCCTGCCGCGCGACGTGGCGCCTGCCGCAGGAAGGCCAGATGATACGTGGCTTCGCCGGGCCGGTGACCTATCGAGCCCTGCGCGGCCCAGGGGGCGAGCAATGGTTCCCCGGCCTGCTGTGGGCGTCGGAGCGGAGCTGGCTCGACCTCTTCACGCAGCCGAGCAGCTACGACTGGCCGCTCACCCGCAAGGCGTGGTACTTCCACGCCCGCGCCCATGCCCCGGACGCCTCGGTGTTCGTCACCAAGTCCACCCAGCACCTGCTGCACGCGGAGCAACTGGTCCGGCATTTCCGCAACGCCCGGTTCCTGTTCATGGTGCGCAACCCCTACGCCGTCTGCGAAGGCATCTGCCGGCGCTACCGGACCCGGCTCCCGCCGCGTTACCTGCGCCAGTTCGAGACGCCGGGCAGGAGCCTGCCGGCGGCGGCCTCGACCCACGTCGCCAACTGCCTCGCCTGGCAGCGCCGCAACGTCGAAACGTATCGGGACCGGGGCGTCTTCTTCACCTACGAGACCATGTGCGCGGACCCCGCGGGGGCCGCACGGACGATCCGAACCCTCGTCCCGGAACTGGACGACCTGGTCCTGCGCCGTCGCCTCAAGGTGAAGGGGTACGACGAAATGCTGACCGACATGAACGAACGCCAGATCACCCGTCTGGACGCCGCGCAGATCGCGGCGTTCAACCGCGTGTTCCGGGAGCATCGGGACACCCTCGGCTACTTCGGCTACGAGCTCATGGACTGTCCGGACACGTTCGAGCGGCGGCAGGCGATATGACGACAGGCGCCTCGCGGCGATCGGCCCGCCGCGCCACTCGAAATGAGAAAAAAGATCACGTGCGAGGAATATGACCAGCGGGGCGCCGCCGTCACTCATGCCGAAAAGCAACGGATCACGGTCATGCTCGACGGCGACGTCCTTCAGCGCCTTTCGGGAGCGCGCCGCCCGCACCGGCCGCGGTCGCCGGATCACACACCGCGCATTTTGCGGATCGCCCGAATGTCGTATTATCGGACTCGAATTCGAACCGTTTTCGAGGTGTCCGATGGCAACGTCAATCGTCAGTCTGAGCGAATTCAAGGCCAAGGCGGCACGAATGCTTTCCGAAATGAAGACTGCCGAGCACGCAATCGTACTGACCCAGCGCGGCGCGGCCAGCGCCGTCATCCAGGACTTTCAGGCCCACCAACGCCTTCAGGATGCGCTGCTCATGCTGAAGCTCATGGTGCAGGGCGAGGCCGATATCCCGGCAGGGCGGACCACCACCCAGGATCAGGTGTTCGCGGACCTCAAGGCGCGCTTGGCGGCCACAACGGATGGCTGATTTCCAGGTCTTGTGGACGGATGCCGCGAGACTCGACCTCGAAGGGCTCATCGAGTTCATCGCCGAGGAGAACCCGGCGAACGCTCTCGCGGCACTCGTGCGGATGGAGCGCCGTTGCCAAGCGCTCGCCGTCCTGCCGGAACGCGGCCGGATCGTTCCCGAGTTGAGAACAGTGGACATCCGCACTTACCGGGAGCTGATTGAAGGGCCGTGGCGGATCGTCTATCGATACGATACCGACCGTGTCCACGTCATGGCGATCCTCGATGCTCGCCGGGACCTGTCCAGCCTCTTGCTGGAGCGTCTGGTCCGCTGAAGGGACGGACAAACCAGGAACGGGGCCGTGCGAGTGCTCCCGCTCACCCCCCACCCCCTCCCACACCGCCTGCACCCGCGCCTTCCGGTGGGTCGGACAATGGCGCTGCGCCGGGATGTGCGGCGCCATGTCCTCAAAGCGCACTCAGCTGCGTCGTTCCCCACCACGCGGTCGTGTGTCCCGCACAGCACCCCGTTCAGCACCAAGGGATCGACCAAGGGCACCAAGGCAGTCTCCTCGTCCAGACGCGCCTTGCAGGTCAGCCGGCGATTATGCCGGGGCGGGTGGGTCTTGCGCAGCCACGCATTCGCATCCTCCATGTCTGTCACGCTGGCCAAGTGGCGGCGAGGATTGGGCGGCGGATGTCCGGCCGTTGCGCAAGCCCCATGCCGCCGGGCGCTGAACGCAGGCGGTGCGTGAACAAGGAGCGGGGACGAAAATGCCGGATCTGCTGGAATTTAATGCTCCGCTCCTAAAGTGCCAAGAATTGCCACTTTATTGAATGGTGAAAATGCTTGTAAATCAATGTTTTAATGGATGGTTGATCCCGAAATATGGAACGGCTAGCTCTCCGCCATAGCCGTTCGGGATTTTTCGGCATTTTTGCCCGTTTTCCGCCTAGTCCGAAAACCCGAATTTCCTTAAAAATCAATCTGTTGTCAAGGCGTCGCTTGGGGGTTAGAACGCCGAATTTCCCCCAAGGGGCCGGTCCGCATGGCTGACTTGGCGTTGAATTCGCGCTCCGGCGAGGACGTTCCGCCTTGGCACCGGTTCATCTTCCGGAGTTCGGTCTGGGCATGGGCTGGATCATGTGCCCGAACTTCGGGGTTCACTGCGATGGGGGCGGCGCTTCGGGCAAGGGCGACGAGCGCTACCGTCTGAATTTCAGAACGGGCCGGGAAATTAGTAGTTGAGGCTCCGTATTCGGGTTATGGTGGCTGGAACGAAACGCAATTGATGGGAACAGGCATGATCAAGACCCTAGAAGACGAGGGATCGAAGGCCGCCAACGGTAAGAAACCGTGGTCAAAGCCGACCGTGCGGCCAATGGGCGTGATCACATGAACGCGGTCGGGATACGGCCCTTGCACCCCCACCCAATCATCCCCATGCGAGGAAGCCGAAGGCTACGATCCCCGATGTCGTAGAAGTGGCGATAAGGGGCTTCTCAATTACTTTCCTCGCTCCTGCTGGACAGACAATCCTTTTCGGCTTTCAGGGTCAGCAGTTCGGTTTCCCGTTGGGCAGCGGTTTTCTCCGCCTGTCCCTTCTCCAGCGCGTTGCCGATGCCGAAATCCCCTAGGAAGCCACCGATTGAGGCGATGTTGATCTCAGAACCTTCGGCAACTTGCCGGCGGAATTCAGCCACCTTCGCCAACTCGATCTCTATGTCCTCACAGGTGTAGCGATCCCTTTCCACACCGGAAACGGTTTGCATCCTGCCGTATCTTTTGGTGGCGCATCCGCCGGCCACCAATGTAAGCGCGACAGCTGCGGCCAAGGCGATCTGAATTCGATTGGTCATTGAAGCACTCCTGTTGATGATCGGGATGAGTTTAAGGCGGGATATGCGGCTGCACAACATCGTGTACGGGATCACCGCCTTTCGGACATTGGGAGGGAGCGCCCCGGTCGCCCGGGGCGCATGTTCGGGTAGCCTATGAGAGTTGAACAACATAGGGGAATCGAACATGCGCATGTTCGCACAGGATCGGGTGTTTTACCGAGGCGTCCGGGTGGATTTGACGGGCGACCCGGAGGCGTTGCGTCGCTTCGGGTTGCTGCGTCAAGTGGATCGGGCGCGGCGGGAGCACGGGCTGACGCTGGCGGCGTCGCTGGACGTGTCGGGCGTGGCCCGCAGCACCTACTACGACTGGCTGGGGCGCTTCAAGGCGGGAGGCGTGAAGGCGCTCACTCCCGGAAGCAGCCGTCCGCTGAGTCATCCGGGCCGGCGCTGGACGCACGCGGACGCGGTTCGGGTTTTCGCCGTCCGCGGGGAGATGCGCTGGTGCGGCAAGGCGCGGCTGCACCTGGAGCACAACCGCCGGCATCCCGACAAGCCGCTGAGCCTGGCCGCCGTGGGCCGGATCGTGCAGTGGGGGCTGAAGGCGGGGCGCATCAAGCCCTGCGCCTTCTGGTGCGAAGGGCGCGCCAGGGCCAAGCGCCGGCGCGACTTCGCCGGGGGCCATGCGCAGCGCTGGCGCAAGGAGGACAAGCACCAGGGCCTCCAATTGGACCACATGACCCTGAGCCTCGACGGCAAGGTCTTCAAGGAGTTCCGCGCCGTCTGCCCCAAGACCCGCCGCCAGCACGCCCAAGTGTTCTCCCGCGCCACCTCCGGCGTCGCCAAGGCGTTCCTCGCCGAGGCGCTTAAGCGCCTCGGCGACCAACCCCTCCAAGTGGACGGCGGCTCCGAGTTCAGGGGCGACTTCGAGGACGAGTGCGCCGAGCGCAAGCTGCCCCTCAAGGTGCTGCCGCCCCGATGCCCGGAACTCAACGGCATCGTCGAGCGCGCCAACCGCACCGCCCGCATCGAGTGCTGGAGCCTCCACGACGGCGAACTCAACTGCCAAGCCCTGAACGCCGCCCTGAGCAACCACCTCGACTACTACAAGTCTGTTTCATAACACCCATCTTTCTATGCTGTTGATTCAAATAGATTTTGCTGATTCGGGTCCGGTATTGCGGTATGCCGGCGTCGATTTTTCGCTCTCGTGGCAAGCGATTGTCCAACTGGGCCTTCGAGATCCGTGCGTTTGAAGAGCCAGGGACCGTCCAGCAAGGGATGGAGCGAGTCGATTTCACCAGCCTCCGCCGCCAGCCGGAGCGTTCGGGGAGTCAGCTTGAGCAGCGCGGACGCGTTGGTGAGATTGAGCCAGGGGTCGATGCCATCCGGAGCCGGGCGGAACGCGGGGATCTTGCGATAGCCGCGTAACGCACAGACGCGCTCACGGGTCCAGCGGTTGCCGTTGCCGGTGCGCAAACCGTTGCGGTTGAGTACGCCGGCAATCACGTCGTCATTGGTGATCAGGACGAGTTGGCGGATCGCCTCGACCGTCTCCACAGGCGTGCTGTTGCGTTGTCCGCGTCGTTTTCTCGGCAGTCGCAGTTCCGTATGCACGCCCCCCACCCAGTGAACAACCAACACAACCTCGCCCGTCCCGTTTGCAGCGTCCGCATCGATGTCGGCGACGACCTCGTGAATGAGGGTGCGCACGATGCGCTTCTTCAGACGGGCGTCCGTGGTCGGCGCGTTCCAGACTGCCTGGAGATCCCGCGCCAGCGTGGCGAACGAGATCGGCGTCGGATCAGGTCCATCCGCGCTGGCCGCGTCATGGGCGGAAAGCTTCGCCTCGACCTCGCGCCGTCGTTCCAATGCCGCCTCCCAACGCGCCTCCAACTCCGCGGCCACCAGGCGGTTGGCCGGATCCGTGGCGTCGTATTGGCGGAAGGCGCGGTCCGTAGCGTAGCGGGCGGCCTCCAGGTCGCGCGTCAGCGCCTCCCGAACTTCGTCGCGCCGCACGGCCGCCTCGGCCTCCGCCTGCACAGCGGCATCGACGGCGCCGGGCCCAACAACCTGAAGAAGAGCCTCTTCGATGGCGTCGTCCACACGAAGACCGCCAAAGGCGATGCAACGGGGCTCGCCGTTGTCCATCCAGCCCCGGTGACAGGCGTAACGGGGAATGTTGTGCTTGAGCCCACTATACCGAACCGTCAACTTGCGTCCGCAACGCCGGCATCGCGCCAAGCCGGCCAACAGCGCATTGCCGTGCTTGGCGGCACCGTGATGTTTGCTGGTGGGCATGTTGTTGCTGACCATCTTGCGCATCGCCTCGGCGCGGTCCCAGTCGATATACCCCTCGTGGGTTCCGAGCTTGAGCGCCAACCACTCGTCGCGCGGCCGGCGCTCGCGCCGGACCCGAACGCCCGACCCGTCGTAGGCCGTCACGGCGCGACTTCTGCCGTAGGCGTAAGCCCCGCCGTAGACCGGGTTGGCGATCAACTGGTAGATCGTAGCGTACCTGGGCCGGCGCCACACAGTCTTGCCGTCGCGGCCCTTTGCGGGCAGGTCGAGTCCGTGCTCGAGAAACCACAATAGCGTCTGGCGGGCGCTGCCCAACTCCTCGACCTTGTCGAAGACCAGCGCAATCGCCTTCCGCACTCGCCGGTCCGGATCTTTCTCCAGACGATCGCCGTTCTTCACGTAACCGACCGGCGCGGCGACGATCAGCTCGCCGCGCCTGGCTTTCTCGTGGCGAGCGGCCAGCGAGCGCTGCCGCAACAGGTCCAGCTCATACTCGTTCAGCGAACCCTTCAATCCCAGCAACAACCGGTCGTTGCTCTGGCGGGGCGCATAGACGGCCTCCTGGTCCACCAATACCGTATCGACCACCCGGCACATCTCGATCAGTTGTTGCCAGTCCCGGCTGTTGCGGGCAAACCGCGACACTTCCCGAGCGGCCACCGCGCCGACCTTGCCCAGGCAGACCTGCGCAACCATGCGGTCGAATCCGGCGCGCTCCGCGCTGCCGGACGCCGAGCGGCCGAGATCGTCGTCGATGGTGTCGATTTGCGTAAAGCCCAACCGTCGAAGCCGGTCGCTCATCGCGTATTGCAATGCGCCGCTCTCGCGGTTGTGAAGAACCTGATGAACGGAAGACTGACGAACATACAGGATCGCCTTGCGCTCCAGATGATGGCGCTGAATCTTGTCAGACATCACCGTTCTCCTCGCCGGCCCCGGCCTCCGCCTCCTCGGCTTGGCTGCCGCGATGCTCCAACAGCATCCGAGTCATCATGAGCGTCGCCCGTTGCCGCGTCCGGTCCGGCAGACTGCGCCATTGCGGTGTGTTGGGAGACCGGCTGTCGTCCGGCGGACCGAACAGATCCAACTGGGCGGACTTCGGGCGGAATGGGTGCATGATCGGCTCCTTGACTTCGGTCGCGAGACCGTAAGTCTGCATGCCGATCGGCAACCGCCGAAGGAAAAACAGAGGAGCCCCCATCGTCTCGGAAAGCCATGGACAACAAATCCGCGAGCGCTTCAAGGGTCGTCAAATCGACATGTGGCCGCTCCCGCCTACGAACGGTCGAGCAACTCCGCCGGTCGAACATCCATAACGGCACTTCCACCAGAGGGCTTGACCCACGGCCGGGTTGGCGACAGAGGGCTACGGAAACACCGCATCTGGCAAACGCTCGATCAATGGCAACCTCCTGCCCAAACCATGGGTGAAACTCGTAGAGAATCCTGCGTTGGGCGGTACTGTGGGTGTTGGAGAATCGAGTTGTACAACAACCGCCGCCCCCACCGCTCACTCGACATGCGCACCCCCGCCCAACAGGCTATGATGCTGGGCATGGCTGCCTGACGGAAAATGTCCGGAAGGTAAGTGATCCCGCACACATCGCCCGAAGGCGACTCTCCGAACCTTCGGCAACTTGCCGGCGGAATTAGGCCACCTAATGCCACTTTAGGGAAGTATATTTCCTTTTTATTTTCAATGGGTTAGGGTATATATACCTAAAAACTCGAAACGGCTAGCACAATCAGAGGAAGCTATGAAAGCAACATACGGAGAAATTAAGTCTTGGGTTAGAGAACGGTACGGTTGGCAGCCCAAATCTTGTTGGATTGCTCACTGCAAGGAATTAGCGGGCCTGCCAGTTAGTCGCGCCCCGAATCGCCAGGGCACGGGCACTGAGCGGGCAGAGCCCTGTCCGCCAGAGAAGCAGGAGGCCATCTTCAGTGCGTTCCGGCACTTCAAGATGCTTTAGAATAGATAACCCCCTCAAGCAGTTTGCGACTGCCGCTGCCGGCCGCAGGCGCAGAGCGAGCGGTTGGACATCGTCCTGAATGCGGACAAGATAGGCGCTTTTGGGGCACTTCCCCCTCTCCATGGCGCAACACCACAGATTCATCGTGCTCGGCTCCGGTCCGGCGGGTTATACGGCGGCGCTGTATGCGGCGCGGGCGAATTTGCAGCCGGCGCTGACCACCGGCGTGGAGGTGGGCAGCGGCTCGCTCTGGATGCGCCATTCATGATGGCACGAAAAAGATGGCGAATTTGCGCCAGTTTAATTTTCAGGCAAGCTGTTGATTTTATTTAGGAAAAACGGAAAATGCCGAAAACTGAAGCAAGACCATTCACATGCACTAGATGCACTGGGTCGCCTCTTGAGTGCCGCCTTTTCATTGTTGGATTCAACCCGGCCACGCCGCTGAAGCAGGACTTTTTCGGCCGCTATTGGAGAGATGACAGGGGCTTTCTTCAAAAAGTTTTTGAAGCCGACTACTCGCAAAGGCGCAAGGAGCAACGCAAGAGGCCAGTCTCCCCTACCCGTCAGCGAATTGAAGCTTTCGTGGAAGGGGCGTGTCCGGTGCCTTGCCTTGAAACGAATATCTACGCTGTGCCTACAGAAAACGCATCTCAGCTAAAGCTAAAGGATAAGAACAAGGATATCATTGAATACCTCATAACAACAATCCGTCCTGCCGGAATTTTTGTTCACACCAAAGAGCCAAGGAAGTTTTTCCAAAACCTATCGGGTTGCAAACCCGGCGACGAGCCCAAGCGAGTGGAGATATTTGGACAACCAACTTGGCTGTTGGGGGCACCTCCGAGGCGGATTACGAGTTGGAAAATTAACTGTGCGAAAAAGGCAGGCACCAAGATGAAAGCCTGTGTAGAGAGACAACATTCATGAATTCCATTGGCCTGCCTTGCCCGGCGAGATCCGCCCTGCAGCCTGCCCCATTAGGCGCGTCAGACCAGACTGTTGCGCCGACCATCGAGGATGGCACGAAATCCAAGGCGAAAAGTGCCAACTTAGGAAACGATGATTCCTTTTTGTTTTCAATAGGTTAGGTTGGAAATACCTAAAAATTCGGAACGGCTAGCTCTCCGCCATAGCCGTTCGCAATTTTTCGGCATATTTGCCCGTTTCCAGCTTAGTCCGAAAACCAGAATTTCCTTAAAATGAATCCGTTGTCGAAGCGATGCTTTGGGGGGTTGGAACGCCAACTTTCCACCAAAGGGCCGCTCCGCCGTCAAGGCCAAGGCGGAACAGCCCCGAAGCCAGTCAAACGGGCGTCCGTGAATCGCGCTAAGTTATCACCCGCCTATAACGAGTTGATTTTACTTAGTTTTTTGAATAGAGCTGCCGAAAAAGCAACAAGGAACGAACGTTTTCAACCACGAAAAAGGCGGCTTTGCGCCGCCCGAACTTCCACTATCCACATCAACGCATTGGCGGATGATCTTCTTAGCCCGGCGGAGGCGCAAACGGAGGCGCCTTGGCTGCAGCGCGGCCATGTCACCATTCCCTTGGGCTACGACGCCCTGGTGGGCGGCATGGCGCCGGAGCACTTGTTCGAGGTTCGGGAAGGTGACCCCCGCTGGACCTGCCGGCCTGAATGCGGATGGATTGTCATTTCCTTGGGAAAATGCACTACATCTTGGATCCGGACGACCTGTGCCGCGCCCATGAGTCACGGCGGGCGGTCGTTCGCTCTGGATGCGCCTTCCATGACGGCACGGAAAAGATGGCGGAATTGCGCCAGTTTAATTTTCAGGCAAACCACTGACTTCGCTTCGAAAAATCGGAAAATGCCGAAAAATTCCGAACGGCTAGGAAACTTAAGGCAAAGCGCGGTTTTTGAAGGCCAATCCATGCGGCGGGGAACGCAGCGCCTGGCACCGTCAACCGGCCACCTTCATTAGGGCCTTGGCGAACGTTTTTCCGGCCATCAAACGGCGGAAGGCGTTGGCGCCGCCGGCGAATCGCAGGTATCCAAGCGGTTGCCGCGGTTGCGGGAGCGGCAGCCATGCACTGCGTAAAGGCGCAGCTGTCCCAGCACTGCGCAAAAAAGTTGACAGGCTGCATAAAGAGCGCAAACTGCCCCGCATCGGAAGCAGACTGGCGCAAATTAGGCACCGCTTAGGCAGTGAAATATCCATGCAACAAACTCCTACACAAGTCATGTATGGCCTGTATCGTTAAACCTTCGCCATCGGGCGTCACCTAGTGTTCCCATCCCACATCGTATCGGGAAGGAGGAACGTGTGATGCAGGCTGGCCCTCATTTCCACTCCCCTGACGGCCTAGCGAGACGCCGACGCATCGGCGTCTGCGCAGCGGTCGGGCTGTTTGTCGGTGCGGTTGGCTACGCCTATCTCGCCTGGCTCGCCGACAGCCCGGCGGAGCCTGCGAAACGGGCTCAGCAAGCGGTTCTTGATGCTGCAATCGCCCGCATTGATGCGCAAAGCAGTGGTGTTTTACCGGTAGCGGTTTCCGGCCCGCCGCGCTCGGCGGAGGCGCTAGGCGGGACTTCTCCCGATGCGGCCTACGAAGGCGCAACGGAAGAACTCGCCCCCTCGCCTCCTGAAGGCTATTCGTTCGTCACCGTTGATGGCGAGATGGCCACAACGCCCATGCTGGAGAGCGACACCAGCCCACGGGAGAGCATCGACGACAGCTTGGATTGGCTGGATGAACCCGACGCCGTTCGCGCCTTGGTGCGCCAAGCCGCCGCGGCGGGGCGGGACTGGTCCTTCGGCTGGGTTCGGGCGGCGCCGGCTGTTCGGCCGGATGCGGCCAAGGCAGCCTTGGAAAAACTTGGCGTGGAGGTGCTCGGTGCATCCGGTTCCTTGGTCCGCGCCAAATTACCGGGCGACTTGGCGACCCTGCAGGCGATCTCGGCGTTGCCGGAGGTGGCGGGGCTTGGCGCCGTGCCCAAGGAGCGCAAGGTCACAGCGGCCTTCGCCAGGGAAACGCTGGCCGCCCCCGCCTACGAACGGACGCCAGTGTTCATCACCTTGATGACGGATGATCCCCAGGGTAGTTGGCGGCGCCGGCTGGAGGAGCTGGGTGCCGTGGTCGGCCGCTTCGACCCGGCCATCCGCGCCTACGCCGCCCACATCGCCAACACTGACTTGGACGCCATCACCAGCCAGGACTTCGTGCTGGCCATCGAACCCATCGGCGTCGTGCGGGCCACCCATGACACCGCGGTGCCGGCCATGGGGGTTGATGCGCTGCGCCGCCATGAGGGCTCGCCGGGGCTGTTCTCCGGCACGGCCGGCGCTTCCGTGCCCATCGCCGTCATGGACACGGGGTTGAACATCAACCACTTGGACATCGCGACGAACCGAGGGAGCATCTGCGGCGCCAACTTCGTAAACGTGGTGCCCCGGGTCGATGCAGCGGACCTATGGGTGGACGAAGGCCGGCACGGCACCCATGTAACCGGCACCTTCGTCGGCAACGGTTATGTCGAATCGCGTTATGCCGGCATGGCGCCCGGCGTTCAGCACATTCGCTTCGGCAAGGTGCTCACCCACTTTGGGACCGGTACCAGCGACGCTGTTCTGCGCGCCATGGACTTCCTCGCCCGGCCGTCCAGCTGCGCCGAGGTGGGCTGGAGCAACGCCCGCGCCAAGCCGCTGGTCGTGAACATGAGCTTGTCCGCCTCCGACAACGTGTTCGAGGGCAGAGGCGTTGATGAACGCAAGCTCGACGCCGTCGTGTGGAGCCATCGCCAGCTATATGTTGTGGCGCAGTCCAATGAAGACGTACGCGGCTTCTCGAACTATGGCACCGCCAAGAACTCCTTGGCGGTGGGCGCAGTGCGGGACAGCGGTTACCTCGCCACGTTCAGCAGCCGCGGTCCCACGGCGGACGGGCGGCTGGCGCCGCAGATTGTCGCCACAGGAGTGGACATCCACTCCGCGCAGGGCGGGGGCAGTCGGGGCAACTACGTGAGCTTCGACGGAACGAGCATGGCGGCCCCTTCGGTGGCCGGCGTGGCGGCGCTGTTGATGGACGCTGTGCAGGCGCATCGGGAGCATCCGGCTCTGACCAGGGCGCGGTTGATAGCCAGCGCCATCAAGCCCGATGTTTGGCTGGACAGCCCAAACCGGTTTCCGGCCGACAACTCCAACGGGCCGGGGGCGCTGCAGGTTCAATACGGGTTGGGCAAGGTTTCGGCCCGCACCAGCGTGTTGAACCGCGACCAAGCGGACGGCTGGGTGAGCGGCGGCGCTGTCTCCAACTTGGATGACGGCGAGTACGCCCACCACAACATTGAGATTCTCGACAACACCAGCCGCTTGGACTTGGTGATGACTTGGGACGAACCGCCCACGGACACCATCGGCCAAGCGGTGCTGAACGATCTGGACCTCTGGCTGGACCGAGACGGCGACTGCGGTTCGGCAGCCTGTGGCGAACGGTCCTCGACCTCCCGCAAGGACAATGTGGAGTGGATCATCCTGCGGGATCCACCGCCCGGAACCTATCGGGTGAAGATCCTGCCCCGGCGCATCCACGGCGCCGCACCCAGGGCCGCCTTGGCTTGGACGCTGATTCGCGGCCCGGCCACCCCGCAGCTTCGCATCCAGGCAAACGAAAGCAACCTCACGGGCGCTGGCCCCCACGATCTGACGCTAACGCTGACGGCGGATGGCTATGTGGCGGCCGGAACCCTGCTGCATTTCGCCTGCGATGCGCAAGGCCTATCCCATTGCGAAAACGTGCAGGTGTCGAACTTCAACCGCACCCGGGAAGACGGCATCGCCAACGCCCCGGCGGACATCCCTTGGGGCACATCGGTTGCGCTGGGTGAAATTGCCGTCGGCGAACGCCAGGAAGTCAGTTTTCGAGTGGCCAATGACGCACTGACGCCAGTGCGCCTTTACTTCACGGCCAGCGCTTGGAATGCGGAGGGGGCTGCCGCATCCGTTGGCATGAACGGAAGCGACGGCGTGGCGGCGCCGGCCGTCGCCGAACATCCGGCAAACGACGGCTTTGCCGCGGCCGCCCTGCTCGAAGGCAAGAACGGCGCCTTGGCGTTGGACCTGCGGCTGGCGACGACCGAGCCGGGTGAACCCACACTGGATGCTTCGACGGGTCGCCCGGTCGGTTCGCTCTGGTATGCCTGGACGGCCCCGGCGGATGGGCTTGCGCGGTTCGGCGTTCAGTATGGCGCAGCGTACGACGAACCAGGCGACATCAAAATCGATGTCTTCCAAGGCGACCACATTGCCCGGCTGGAGCTAGTGGCTTCCAAGCTCGGGGGGGCTTCGTTCTTCGCCGACCAAGGAGAGACCTACCGGGTTCGGGTGAGCCATGCGGGCACTGGTTTGCCGCTTACCCTGCACTGGTCGCATGGGCCGCGGCCGGCCAACGACGATTTCAGCCAAGCCGTCACACTGACCGGGGCACAAGGCGCGGTTGAGGGCAGCAACCAGGGCGCAACCTTGGAGCTTGGCGAACTGTTTGGGTCGTTGGCGGCAACCACTTGGCACCGCTGGACAGCGCCAACCAGCGGCGGTTGGCGGTTTAGTTCGGATCATGGTGAGTCTCTGGTGCTCGCTTTCACGGGAAGCACGGTCGCCGACCTCCGGCTGGTTTCCGGCCGCCCCCTTCAATCCGTGAATTTTCCAGTTCTAGCGGGCGAAGAGTACCTCATCGCCGTCGCCGCCCGAAACGCCTTCGCCAGCGGTCGCAGCTATCGACTCAATTGGGTCGAGGCCAGTTGGGAATCCGGCAACGACCACTTTGCGAACGCCGATGGGATTGAAGGCGCGGCCTCCACCGTCTCCCTTGCAATCGGTGACGCGACGACCGTGGAACCGGGCGAGCCTGACGAAACGGGCGTCAGAACCCAATGGTGGGTTTGGACGGCGCCGGAGGACGGCCGTTACACATGGCGGATCCAGGGTACGGAGACGCACTTGCAGGTGACGGCTTTTGCCGGCCCGGCTGGCGCGCAGGAAGTCAATCTTGAAGACCTCCTACTGGTCGGCGCAACCGGCCCGTATCTTACATCCACCGAGTTTGTTTTTGACGCGGCCGCGGAACGGCGGTACTGGATTGCCGCCGGCATTCCGATGGGCGATTTGGCGGCTTTCGCCGAAAGTGGAATGATGGACAATTTGGCTTGGGGACCAACGCCCGAAAACGACAGTTTGGCGAACGCACCTTCACTGGTTGGAGCAAGCGGCGCCGTCAGCGGCAGCAACGAGTTCGCCACCACGGAGCGTGGCGAACGCGTCGACAGGTTCGGCCACTCATCCCTGTGGTGGACTTGGGAAGCGCCCGCCGCTGGCTGGTATCGCTTTTGGGTGGACGACTTCTCATCCGTTCTTGTCGTATACCAAGCCGGCGGCGACGGGTTCGGTGGGTTGGATCCCATCGCCATTAGCTACGTCGGACAGCTAGATGTCGGCGTCGGCGAAGAGCCTGGCCTAGGGGCTACTGAGATTTTGCTGTACGCCGAACCGGGCGTTCGCTACACGGTGCGGCTGGGAACTTTTGGCCAAGTTGGAGCAGGTGGGTTCACGCTGCAATGGGAAGAGGCGGAGCCGCCGGTGTGGCTGAAATACGCCGGTCGCTCCAGCCCAGCCCAACTCGGCTTGGAGCAGGGGAACGGCGACATCGGCGGCTTGGCGTTCAACGAGCTGGGCACCAACCTATACATGCAATCAGGCCAGGGACTACATGCGCTGCAGCGCAACGTCGCGACCGGCGCGCTTAGGTCGGTTCAAGTCATCGAAAACGGTCTGGCGGCAGCAAATGCACTTATCTGGGATGCTCGGCGAACGAAGTTGTACGCACGAGATTGCCGCGCTTGGCATCGATTCACTCCCATCGGCGAAAACCGCCGGAGACTCCGCAGTGACCCATTCGCGATGGCCGATGCTGGTTCGTACTGTGGTGATGCAGCATTCATGGACCCGGATGGTCAGTTTCTATATTCAATCGAGCGCGACGTCGGCATTGAGGTCTTTGCATTCGAATCCTCGGATGTGCTGCGGCATGTGCAATCCCTGGAGGTCGCCGGCTTGGGGCAGGCGTTGATGTCGAACAGTGGCGAATATGTCCATGCGTTAGACGCCCATGCCCCTTGGCTCGCCTTCAAGCGCAACATCGTAACGGGCGAACTGACGCGAGTTTCCCCACCCCCACTACAACTCGGTTTAAGAACTCTCGTTGAAAGCGATGATGGACGCTTCCTATTCGGATTCAGTGGGTATGGGGACACGGTGCTCTTGCAATTGAATGGCGATCCGGACAACGCGGAGCTCTTGGCGGACTTACCGCGCGCGGCCTCTCCTTGGTTCATGTTGGAGCTCAGCGAAGCCGAGTACTGCAATTTCTCCGCAATACGGAATGGCCGGCCGGCTGCGGACGTTTTCTGCGGAGGCTGGGCGTTCAGTATTGAATATCGGCTGCCGGCGGCGGGGTCCGAAGAAACCGGCGAACTTGCGCCCACCGACTACATCGCCAGCCCGGAGACGGACCGCTTCGGCAACCAAATCCCGGAATTCATCCCTCGGAACATGGCCGCCAGTCCCGACGGCAAACATGCCTATATCGTTACCGATAAGAACGAGCTTCTGTTTTTCGAGCGCGTCGGCAATCAAATCGTCGATCCTCCGGCACCTGTGGATTAGCCGGATTTGGTGATTGGAGTTTCCCGGGGCGGATTCTGTCCAATGGATGCGCCGGCGGCATTCCGAACGGCTAGTTCCGCAGCAGCCACTGCCACAGCCAAGGCCTCAGGTGCGACAGTGCTTCGGGTTCGTCAAAAGCCACCCAAACGCCTTCGGCCTGCAGAGCCGGAATATGCGTGTCGAAGGCCGCCGCGTTGAGCGGGTTGCCGCGCAGGTCAAGCTGCTGCAACTCGTTCAAGCTCAGCAACGGCGAGATGTCCGCAATGGCGTTGCCGCGCAGTTCCAGATTGCGGAGCCGGCCGACGTCGGCCAATGCCGAAATGTCCTTGATCTTGTTGTTGTTTAGAAGCAGCGAACGCAGATCCAAGCCGGCCAAGGGGGAGAGATCGGAGATCGAGTTGTCCGTCAGGTCCAGATGATTCAGGCTGGTCAAGCCGGCCAAAGGCGCCAAGTCCTCAATCTCGTTGCCCCTGGCCGAAAAGATCCGCAGCTTCCTTAAGCCGGCAAGGGGCGCAAGGTCGGCAATGGCGTTGTGGTTCAGGTCCAAAATCTCGATTTGCGTCAAGTTCGCCAAAGGCGAAAGGTCCCGAACGCCGTTGTCAGCCAAGTAAAGCTCTCTCAAGTGGGTGAAGCCAACGAGGCTGGCGAGGGGCGCGAGGTCTGTGATCGCCCCGCTCAGGTCCAGCCGCGAAAGGTTGACGAGACCTTGGAAGTCGTCGGGGCGCAAAGAGGTGAGGCGCTGGCCGCGAAAAGACAACGAGGAGACGTGCTGCAAGTCCTCCACCGTCAGGGCTTCGCAGGCCTTCCCGGCCAGTTCCAACACAATCGCATCGCGTACTGCCGGCGTACGCTGGCAGACGGAAATCAGCGCCTCCTCCCCCGCTTGGCGCACTGCGAAGGTCTCGCCGGCAATGGACGCCACCCCGGTCCTCGCCAAGCCGCTGTTGGGCTGCGCCATGTAGGCCACCGCTCCACTGCCAGCGTTGGCGTCGTTGCTGTGCGGGCTGATGAAGCCGCTTTGATGGTGCGCCCTCCAAGAGCAGCCGTCGCCAGTTTCAACGCGAATGTCGAAGGTGCCGCCGGCGGCCGGCACATCGACTTCTTGGGGCGATAGGGTGAAGGTGCAGCGATTGGCGTCGTCGCGGAAGCTGGCCACCACATGGCGGACTTCATTGAGGCTGCGGACCGAATGGGTCGGCCCCTGCGATTCCGTCACGGGGCTGTCCAAGGGAACACCGAGCGGGTCTCCATCCGGCGGCGGATAGTTTTGATCCGGGTTGGAGAAGCGAGGCAAATCGACCGAAATCAACCCCGCGTCGAAGCACTGAGCGGGATAAGCCATGATGGTGCGCCAGCACGGCCTGCCCCCGCTGAACGCCCGTTGATTGACGTAGCCGTAGCTGTAGGGGAAGACCGCTATTTTGTCGTCGGGCGAAAGCAGGCCGACGCGAATTAACTCGTCGCGCTGGGCGTGAGCGACGTAACGATCATGATTCAGGCCCATGTTGTGCCCAAGTTCGTGGGCCAAGGTGGTTTCCAACGCATGAACGTCCACCAAACTGAAGGCACTGGGCGCAAAGTCCTGGGTTGGCTCCGTCATGAGCTGCGCAACGCCGCCCAATCCATCTCCAAACCTGACGATCCCGCTGACCAAGTCGGCGGCGTAGCTGTCGCGGATTTCATGTACCTCGCTCAAGAAGTCGTCGGCTGGGTCCACCAAGCGATCAATGTCGCTGATCGTGGCGTCCTCATAGTGTACTTCCGCCGCGCCCACCAGCCGCACGCGCTGGGCGACGCCGCTGTCGATGTAGGCTTCGTTGGCAATGGCGACCATGAGGTCCACCCTCGCCTGCACGGGCCGCAGCCCATGGACCGCCCGGCGTGCCGCCGGCGTCCAAAAGACCAGCAGGTCGATTTGCGCGGCCCCATCCTGCGCCGCCGCAGCGGACTGGGATTTTCGCCGCGTCTGGGCGCGGCCTCCAAGCGAGGGAATCCGCGGCTCGGCCAAGGGGAGCGTGGACGATGGGTCCACCTTCTCAACGACATGCAGACCGGCGCCCCGGGTACGGATCCTGTAGCTGGCTTCGGGCGTCCAAACCCTGCCGGCCAGCACGTCCCCGTTCACCACCAGCACCACGCGGCCGCTGGGCGCGTCGGCAATCCGCCCAGCCAACGAATACCCCGACGCAGTGGGCACGGTGCGTTCAAACACCGCATGGAGGACGGCGTCATCCAGAAGATTGAGAAGCGCCGGCGCTGCGCGGCGCTGTTGGACCAGCCGCCGAGCGCGGTCGAGTTGGGCGCCATCGACCCGCACCACGCGCTGCCGCGCCCCTACCGGCCGCCCTGCGTCGCCACCAGCTGGCCCAGCACCGATCACCGGGAAAAACAAGCCCTCCGGCGTCCCGGCGTTCGCGCCGCCGGCCACGAACAGAGCGCCAACCAACAACGACAGCTTCATCCTGCGCATCGCCACTTTCCATCATCCATCCGCCGCCTCTGCGCGATTGTAAGCCCCATGCGGCGAATGGGCGATCCCGCACAACACACTCCTTCGGCTAGCCGGGCGCTCATAAGGTGTTGGAGCGCTCCGATATGATCAGGTTGACGCGGCTTCCGCTTTTTTCGGCGGTGACCTGTGCGGGCGAAACGCCGAGCGGAAAGTCCCCTAGGCGGCCGTAGCGCACCTGCCAGCCCAACTGCTCAAAACCCGTCAGGCGACTCTGCGCATCGATCACGCGGTTGCGCACCGGGGCGCGGGCGGAGGGTCGCCCGTTGATCCATTCCAAAAACAGGTCCAAGGGGAGGCTCCAGCCCAGCTTGTCAAGCATCAGGGCTTGAGGCTGCCCAGCAGCGAGAACGCCGCCTTGGCCGTCGATGACTTCAAGCCGCTGCCCCCCTCCTCGCAAGCGGGTGCGGCCTTGGCCCAGCGGCCCCCAAAGGTCGATGTCAAAACGGTCGCCGCGCTGCGCCCAGACAAAACGGGCCGAAAAAGCCCTGTCGCCATAGACCACGCCGATCTTGCCCTTGATCCAGAAATCCGCGGACGACGGTGACGGCGGGTTTCCGGCGCAGCTTGCCAAGAGCAGCCCGCCCAGCAAGCAAAGCGCTTGGAGGAGCGCACGCCTAGGCTGAAGCACGAGACAACCGCTCTGATACAATGCGGCCGGCGAGAAAATTGCTTCGGACAAATCCCATCAACATGGCTATTTTGGCCTACGGCATCAACTATCGAACCGCGCCAATTGAACTTCGGGAGCGTATGGCGTTTCCGGAAGAAGCATTGGGCGCGGCGCTCATGGAAGTCACCAAGGCAGTGCAGGAGGTGAGCGAAGCGGTCATTCTATCAACATGCAACCGCACTGAAATCTATTGCGCTGCGGCCTCGGCCAACGAATTGGGGCTCATCGAATGGCTTTCCGAAAACCGCGCCGTTCCCATGCCCGAAATACAGAACGCCGCCTACACCCATTGGGACCAGGATGCGGCCCGCCATCTCATCCGCGTGGCTGCCGGGTTGGATTCCCAAGTGCTCGGCGAACCGCAGATCATGGGGCAGGTTAAGTCCGCCTGCGAATTGGCGCGCAATCTGGGGGCCATGGGGCCGGAGCTGAACCTGCTGTCGCAAGTGACGCTCCAGGCCGCCAAGCGAGTGCGCACCAACACCAACATCGGGCGCAACCCATTGTCCATAGCATACGCGGCCGTGGTCATGGCGAAGCAGCTGTTTTCCGACTTTGAGCACAAGAAGGCGCTGCTGCTCGGCGCCGGGGACACCATCGAGCGCGTGGCCGAGCATCTCACCGACCAAGGCATCGGCGGCATGACCATCGCCAACCGAACCATCGCCAACGCCGAAACCTTGGCGGCGAGGTTTGGGGCGAAATCCCAGCAGCTCACCGCGGTCGTCAGCGAACTTCCCCATCACGACATCCTCATCTCCTCCACCGGCAGCGCCTTGCCCATCGTCGGCAAGGGCGCGGTTGAAGCGGCCATCAAGCAGCGGCGCCACAGACCCATCTTCATGGTTGACCTCGCCGTTCCGCGGGACATCGAACCCGAAGTCGGCAGCCTGCCGGACATTTACCTGTACAGCATTGACGACTTGAGCGCGATCATCGAGGAAAACCGCAATCAGCGGCTCAACGCCGCGGACTCCGCCCAGGCGTTGGTCGATGAAGGCGCGTGGCGCTTCATCAAGGAGCGGCGCACCCATCAGGCCCGCGCCATGCTGCGCCAATTCCGGGAGAATGCGGAGGACGTGCAGATTGCGGAACTTGACAAGGCCCTGCGCGAACTGCGCAAGGGCGAAAAGCCGGAAACGGTGATCGCTCAGCTCAGTCAGAACCTCACCAAAAAACTGATCCACAACCCCACCGTAGCCATCCGCTCCGCAAGCGCGGAGAACCGCATGGACATCCTGGAAACCCTGAAGTCGGTCTATCGGCTCGACTGAGGCGCACCCAGCCGATGGCTCTTTCCAACTCCATGACAGCGAAGCTGCAGGATCTGGCCGACCGCTTCGAGGAGGTCTCCGCGCTGCTGGCCAACGGCGAAGTGGTCGCGGACCGGCGGCAGTTCGCCAATCTGTCCCGGGAATTCGCCGAGCTGGAACCGATAACACGCAAGTTCCAACGCTTTCTGCGGCTCGAAAAGGAATTCACTGAATCCACCGCCTTGGCGGAGGGGGATGATGAGGATTTGCGCACCCTCGCCGAGGAGGAAGCGGCCAGCCTGTCCCACGAGATGCAGGAAGAGGAGTCCGCATTGCGCACTCTGCTGCTGCCCAAGGAAGCCAAGGACGGCGCCAACGTCTTCTTGGAAATTCGCGCCGGCACCGGCGGCGACGAGGCGGCCATCTTCGCCGGCGACCTGTTCCGCATGTACGACAAGTACGCCGAAGGCCAAGGTTGGCGCCTGGAGGTGCTGAGCAACCGCCCTGGCGAGCACGGCGGCTTCAAGGAAGTCATCGCCCGCGTGGCGGGCGAGGACGTGTACAGCAAACTGAAGTTCGAGTCCGGCGCCCATCGGGTGCAGCGGGTGCCGCAGACCGAATCCCAAGGCCGCATCCACACTTCCGCCTGCACCGTGGCGGTGCTGCCGGAAACCGCCGACATCGATCATGTTGAAGTCAACAAGAACGACCTGCGCATAGACACCTTCCGCGCCTCCGGCGCCGGCGGGCAGCACGTGAACAAGACGGACTCCGCAGTGCGGCTGACCCACTTGCCCAGTGGCATCGTCGTGGAATGCCAGGACGAAAGGTCCCAGCACAAGAACAAGGCCCGCGCCCTGGCGCTGCTGCAGGCCCGCCTGCTCGACAGCACCCGGCGGCAACAGCAAAGCGAACAGGCGGAGTCCCGCCGCAACCTAGTGGGTTCCGGAGACCGCTCCGAGCGCATCCGCACCTACAATTTCCCCCAAGGCCGGGTGACCGACCATCGCATCAACCTGACCCTGCATCAGCTAGACGAGGTGCTGGAGGGCGCCTTGGAAGGCATTCTGGCGGCGCTTGGGCAGGAGCATCAAGCCGACCAATTGGCGAACTTGGGGGAAGCCTGATTCCCGCCACCCCAGCTCAATGGTTCGCCGCCAACGGCGACCTCGAAAGGCTTGGTCTGGAGGTTCTGGCGGCCCATGTGCTCCAAACCAGCCGCGCCCGAATTTTGGCTCACCCGACAGCGCCGCTTACGCCGGAACAGGCAAGGGCGCTCAATCGCTTGGCGGCGCGGCGGCGGCGACAAGAGCCCGTGGCCTACTTAATCGGCGAAAAGGAGTTTTTCGGGCTTAGGTTCAAAGTTGACAACCGAGTGCTGGTGCCGCGCCCGGAAACGGAGTTGCTGGTGGAGGCAATCATCGACAAGGCACAGCCGGGCGAGCGCGTCTTGGATCTTGGCACCGGCAGCGGCTGCATCGCCGTTGCCGTTAAGACGGAAAGGCCGGATCTGCGGGTGACGGCCACCGACGTCTCCACTGCCGCCCTAGCCGTCGCCACCGCCAACGCCAAGCGGCACAAGGCGGACATCGACTTCGTTCAGAGCGACTGGTTCGACGCCTTAGCCAAAGAATTCGACGCCATAGTCGCCAACCCACCCTATGTTGCCGACCGCGACGCTGCGCTTGGCGAACTGCGGTTTGAGCCCAAAATCGCGCTAGCAGGGGGACAGAACGGTCTGGACGCCATCAAGGCGATCGTCAGCCAAGCCAGAGCGCATCTGCGGCCTGGCGCACAGCTCTGCCTGGAGCATGGCCACGACCAAGCGCCGATCGTGGTCGCTTTGCTGCGGGGGCAAGGCTTCGAGCGCATCGTCACCAAACGTGACTTGGCGGCCCACCCACGACTAACCATCGCCCGCAAGGTCTAGCCTTAAATCAACTTGATTCGCAGAGCTTGATTGCGGCGTCAAAATTAGATCTCAACAGGTGAATCGGATAGACCGCCTCCAGCCGCCGCAGGAGGCGTTGCTTAACCTTCGCCAAGTCCCGTTCGCCGCAAAGGTCCTTCAGTTGGGTGACCTGCAAGCCGCTCATTCCGCAAGGGTTGATGCGGGCGAAGGGGCCTAGGTCCATGTCGATGTTGAAGCTGAAGCCGTGATAGGCGCAGCCGCGGCGCACCCGCAACCCAAGAGCGGCTATTTTGGCGCCATCGACATAGACCCCCGGCGCCTCAGGCCGCGGCGCTGCGGCAATTTCGTAATCGCCAAGCACGGCCACAATCGCCCGCTCTATGCCGTGTGTCAGTTGACGCACGTTCAAGTTCATGCGGCGGATGTCGAACAACAGGTAGCCGACAATTTGGCCGGGGCCGTGGTAGGTGATCTGCCCGCCCCGGTCAGACTGCACCACCTCAATGTCGCCAGGGGCAAGAAGATGCTCGGGCCGCCCGGCCTGCCCTTGGGTAAAGACCGGCTCGTGTTCAGTGAACCAGAATTCGTCCGCGGTGCGCCCGTCGCGAGCGTCGGTAAATGCTTGCATGGCGCACAGCACTTCCATGTAGCGGGTGCGGCCCAAGTCGTGAACCGCAACCTCCAGCGCCAAGCTCATGCGCCCAGGCTAACCGCTGAACAGGAGTGCGAAGAAGTCCATCAACTTGGACAGGGGTCCCGCCTCCGCCACCGACGCCAAGGCCACCAACGGCGCCCTGTGCAGCTCCTCCTCACCCAGCGAAACCCTGAGTTCGCCCAACTCATCGCCCGCCTCCAACGGGGCCTCCAGCAGTTCGGCCACGGTCATTTCCACCGCCACTTCGTCGTAGTGGCCTCTAGGCAGGGTGACGACAACGGGCGCAGCGACGCCCAACTCCACCGCATCGGACTCGCCGTACCACAGCTCGGCGGTCTTTAGCGGCGCACCGCCTTCATACAGCCGTTTGGTCTCGTAGAAACGAAAGCCGTAGGAAAGCATCTCCAGGGTTTCCCGCACCCGGGTGGCGTCGCTGTCGGTGCCCATGACTACGGAAATCAGCCGCATCCCGTCGCGCAGCGCCGCAGCGAGCAGACAATATCCGGCCGCCGCCGTATAGCCTGTCTTGACGCCATCAACGCTGCGATCGCGCCAGAGCAGCCGATTTCGATTAGGTTGCTCAATGTCGTTGTAGGTGAAGGACTTTTTGGCGTAGATGGCGTAGTTGTCCGGAAACCGACGGATGTACTCACGGGTCAGCAAGGCCAAATCCCAAGCCGAACTGTGGTGGCCTTCCGCCGGCAAGCCGGTGGAGTTGCGGAACTGCGAATCGACCATGCCCAACATTCCCGCTTGTTGGTTCATCATGTCGGCGAAGGCGCTTTCGCTGCCGGCAATGTGTTCGGCGAGCGCCACGCTGGCGTCATTGCCGGACTGAACGATGATGCCGTGCAGCAGGTCGCGCACCGTCACGGTGGTGCCTTCCTGAATGAACATGCGGGAACCGGGCGTTCGCCAAGCGTTGACGCTCACCAGCACTTCGTCATCCAAGGCCATGCGGCCGGACTCGATTTCCGCCGCCGCAACAAAGCCGGTCATCACCTTGGTGAGGCTCGCCGGCGGCATGGGGTCGCGGCTGTTGCGCTCCACGATCACTTTGCCGGTGTCGGCATCGACCAGCAGGAAGGAGTTGGCGGCGATGCTCGGCGCCGGCGGAATGATGGGCGGCTGCGCCAGCGCCGCCGAATGGGCCTGCAGGCCGACGACCAAGATGGCCAGCAGAGCGGGACAACGGCTGCGCATAAACACCTCAGCGACCGCCAAGGCGCATGATGATGGGCTTGGCGAAGTCCGCGGCAACGACCATGGATTGCAGCCGCAGGGCGCTCTGCTCGTCCGCCACCGGCCCTATGCGAACGCGGTACAGGGCGTCCTCGGGGCGGCGCACCACCACCGTGCGTTCCCCCGTCAGGCTTTGCAGGCTGCGCTGCATCCGCCGCGCCTCGAACAATTTCCGAAACGCCCCCGCTTGCAGGTAAAGCTCCTGCGCTAGGCCGCCGCCATTGTTGAGCGCCTCGATCCTGATGCGGGCGGTGCCCTGCTCCGCGAAACCCAGCTTAACCGCCGCCGCATAGGAGAGGTCTAGAATGCGGTCGTCGTGAAAGGGGCCGCGGTCATTCACGCGCACTAGGGTCCGGCGCCCGTTTTCGAGATTGGTAACCTGGACGTAGGTGGGAATCGGCAAGGTGCGGTGGGCCGCGGTGAGCTTGAACATATCGTAGGGTTCGCCGCTGGAGGTGCGCTGTCCGTGGAACTTTCGGCCGTACCAAGAAGCCAAGCCTTCAGCGCTGTAGCCGGCGGCCGATTGCAGCGTGGTGTAGGTTTTGCCGAACACCTCGTATGTGGGTGGGTTGCCATAGCTGCTGAGAGGCTCCGGAGTCGGCGTGGGATCCGGCAGGGAGCGAAGGTCGTAGGGGATTTGGTCAGGCGCCCCATCTTGGGTTTCCGGCGCCGATGGAAGAGGCCCCGTAGCGACGCAGCCGCCGAGCAGGCTGAGCACCAGCAAGCAAAGCCCGCAACGAAGCCTGTCAATTCCCATTAAAAACCAACCAAAAACCGAACTTCGCCGCATTAGGGAACGCCTAAGGGCGCACCGGCGCCTTGACGCCGAAGTCGAAGGAGGCAACTGCAGAGCCGGCTTGCGGCACCGCCGCCGCCAATGCGTTCCGCCGCGCCTTGATGGCTTGGCTTAGTTGATGCACGGCAAGAGCGTACATGCGGCTGCGGTTGTACCGAGTGATGACATGGAAGTTGTGCAGCGCCACCCAGTACTCGAGGCCATTCTCCAGCTCCATGCGGAGCAGCGCCGCCTTGGCGGCAGCGGGAACGCCGGACACCTCCACGCCAAGTTCGCGCAGCCGCCCAACCGTCTCGCTAAGAGCCAGCCCCTGATTGACGACTGCGGCCACCAAATCCGGCTGCAGCACCTTGGCCGGGGTCACCACCGTGCCGGTCGAACGCCAGCCATGCTCCGCAAAGTAGTTGGCGACGCTGCCGATGGCGTCCGTGGTGTTGCCCCAAATGTCCCGGGCGCCGTCACCGTCAAAATCCACCGCGTAGTGGCGGTAGCTCGAAGGTATGAACTGGCCGTAGCCCATGGCGCCGGCGTAGGAGCCTTTGAACTCTCCCACTGCACGGCCTTCCTCCCGCACCAGCAGCAGGAATTCGGTCAATTCATTGCGGAAGAAATCCGCTCGGGGCGGATAGTCAAACGCCAGCGTCGATAGGGCGTCCAAGACCCGATAGGAACCCATGATCCGGCCAAAGCGAGTCTCGACGCCAATGATGGCGACGACATATTCCGGGGCGACTCGAAAACTCGCCTGAGCGGCCTCTAGGGCGGCTTCGTTCTCCCGCCAGAAGGCGGCGCCCTGCTCAATGCGGGGCTCCTGAAGAAATATCCGCCGATATTCATACCATTTGAGGGTTCGCTCCTTCGGCCTTGAAATAGCCTCAACAATGCGGGGTTGATGTTGGGCGTCCTTGAAAATCGCCGCCAGCTGCGGCTTGCTGAAGCCGTGCTCGGACACCAAAGCGTCCATGTAGGCGAGAACGTCTTCGCGTTGGCTGTAGTCCGCCCCGGCTGGGCCGTACAGCAGCAAAGCCGCCAGCCCAAGCACTGTTGCCGCGCGCATGACCTTCCTCATGGGCAAGTTTCCGCCCGGCGCTGAGCTTGCAAGCGTCCTACCATGATTTCTGATTGCGCACCGACATGATGATCCCAAATCCCAGCAAGAGTGTGATGACGGAGGTGCCCCCGTAGCTCACCAGCGGCAAGGGCACACCCACAACTGGCAAGAGGCCGGCGACCATGGCGATGTTGACGAAGAAGTAAACGAAAAACACCAGGCTCAGGGAGCCGGCGATAAGCCGGCCGAAGGGTTGGGCCGACTGCTGCGCTATGATGAATCCTCTAGCCACGATCAACATATACAGTACCAGCAATGCCGTGACGCCGGCAAAACCCAGCTCCTCGCCAAGGACCGCCATGATGAAGTCCGTCTGGCTCTCCGGCAAGAAGTTCAATTGGCTCTGAGTGCCATTATGCAGCCCTTTGCCGAACAGTCCACCAGAGCCAAGAGCGGTGGTCGATTGAATGATGTTCCAGCCGGCACCAAGGGGATCCTGCTCCGGGTCAAATAGGGTGAGAATGCGGCGGCGCTGGTAGTCCTGCAGTTGGTGCCAAAGGACGGGCGCCGCCGCCGCCAAGGCCGCAAGTCCGTAGAGAACCCAGCGCCAGGAAAGTCCGGCCAACAACAGGGCGCCTAGGCCCCCGGCAATCACAAGGACGCTGGTGCCAAGATCCGGTTGCACGACGATGCAGATGGCCGGAACCGCGATGATTCCCCCGGCGATCAGCAGGCCCTTGAAGTCCGGCGGCAAAGCCCGATTGTTGAAGTGCCAAGCGACCATCAGCGGCACCGCAATTTTCATGAATTCCGAGGGCTGGAAGCGCATCAGCCCCGGGATCTCCAGCCATCTGCGCGAGCCGTTGACTTCAACCCCAACCAACAGCACCGCGCCCAGCAAGGCGATTCCGAACGCGTACAGAATCGGCGCCGACTTGAGGTAAAAGGTGGGGCGAAGCTGCGCCGCCACCACCATAAGGGCGAGACCTAGGCTAAGCCGCGTCAACTGGCTGAGCAGCACATCCAAGTCCCTCTCCACTGCGCTGTGGAGCACGAAAAGCCCGTAAACGACCACGGCAACCAAGGCGGCGCAAAGAACGGCGTCAACGCTCAACCTGCGCCGATTTCCAGGAACAACGCCGTTCCCAGTCCGCTCAAAGTTGCGAACGAAGTCCTGCTCGCTCATCGCGCCGCCAGCTTGGGCAACAAATAGGCGTCCAGAACATCCCGCGCCACTGGGCCGGCGACCGAACTGCCGCCACCGCCGTTCTCGACCAAAACACTGACCACGATGGCCGGGGCATCGGCCGGGGCGAAGGCCACGAACCAGGCATGCTTGCGGTTGCGTTCGTCGAGTTCGGCTTCCTCATAAGCCTCGCCCTGTTTGATCTCCACCACTTGGGCGGTGCCGGATTTGCCGGCCATCCGATAGCCCAAGCCCTGCCCGATGTGGGCCCAGGCGGTGCCATTTTGGCCATAACCCTTGTTGCCGCGGTGAACCACATCCTCCATGGCGTCAACCATTCGCTCCCAATCGTCCGCGCTAGGGCCGTCCACGGGAGGCAGCGTCGGCAACGGGTCGGCCTCCAGCAAGGGACGATCGCTGGCCAACAACAGGCGCGGGCGCACTCTTCGGCCGCGGTTGGCCAACACCGCCACCGCCGCCGCCGCCTGCAGGGGCGTGACCAGCAAGTCACCTTGGCCGATGCTCAGGTTGACGCTGTCGCCGGGATACCAAGGCTCGCCCCTAGCGCCTTGCTTCCAGACGGCGTCCGGCACCAACCCGGCACTGGCGCCCTCCACATCGGCCGCGGTCAACTCTCCATAACCAAACTGGCGCAGGAAGCCGACCATTTGCGCTGCTTGCAGGCGCACTCCCATGTTGTAGAAGTAGATGTTGGACGACCTGTAGATGGCGCGGTTGAGATCGACGATGCCCTGCCCCCCCGGGTTCCCCGGCTTCCAGTTCCAATCGCGGTAGATTCGCGCCTGACCGGGCAGCCTGAATGTGCCCCGGTCAAGGATTTCCTCATCCCAGTCCACCGCGCCGTAGCTCAATGCGGCCAATCCCAGAATCGGCTTAACCGTGGACCCGGGCGCATAGAGACCGCTTACGGCGCGATTCAACAAGGGCTTGTCCCTGGAGTTGACCAATTCTCGGTAACGCTGCGGCGCCATGCCCAGCACGAATTCGTTAGGGTCGTAGCTTGGATTGCTAACCAGGGCGAGCACCCCCCCCGACCTTGGGTCCAGGGCGATCACGGCGCCGCGGCGTTCGCCCAGAGCGGCGGCGGCGGCGATCTGCACACGGACGTCCAGATGCAGCGTGATGTTTTGCCCGGGAGCCGGAGGCTCAAAATCGAGCACCTTGCGCCGGAAGCCGTAGGCGTCCGTCTCCACCCATTGGTTGCCGACACGGCCATGCAGCGAGCGTTCGTAGAACTTTTCAACGCCTCGTTTGCCGATGAAATTCGTGCCGCTGTAGCGGGCGCGGTCCAAGGTTTGCAAATCCTCCTGGGTGATGCGGCGCACCGAACCCACCGCATGCCCCGTCAAGTAGCCGTAGGGATAGTGGCGAGAAGTTCGCGCTTCGACTTCGACTCCCGCAAAGCGATGGCGATTGACGGACAGGGCCGCAATCTCCTCTTCGTCCAGCGAGGCCTTGAGCAGCACCGACCCAAAGGGACGGCGACTCCCGGTGGAGCGCTGCCGAAACTGCTCCACTTCCTCCGCACTAAGGGAAATGACGGTGGCAAGCTCCAACAGGCGCTGCTCAATGTCGTCAACCCGCTCCGGCACGACGACCAGATTGAAGACCGGCCGATTCTCCGCCAGCCGATTGCCGCTGCGGTCAAATATGAGGCCCCTGGCCGGCGGCAGGGGCATCATTTCCATGCGGTTTTCTTCGGAGCGCGTCCGGTATTTTTCGTATTGCAGAACCTGCAGATGCAGCATTCTCAACACCAGGATGCCAACCAAGCCGAGCATGACCAGAAACAACACGAGCACCCGGCGCCCGAATGCCTGCATTTCCGCGGAGCGGTCCTCAACGGCAAGGTTTTGAGCCACCAGTGGAATCCCTTCCGCGCCGCGCCGCCCAAGGCCGCCTTCCCGGCGGCGCTGCCTGTCCGAATCCAAGAAGTGCCTGATGCCTCGCGGCGCAGCCGATGCACTGCTTATTCACAACGTTTCACACTGTGGTGGTCGAGTCCAACGGCAGCGGCGTCCACAACCGCTCCATGTCGTAGAAAGCTCGAGTGTCCGGCTGCATGAC
Organism: uncultured Pseudomonadales bacterium; assembly: GCA_958296195.1. Lineage (GTDB taxonomy): Bacteria > Pseudomonadota > Gammaproteobacteria > Pseudomonadales > Azotimanducaceae > Azophilus. The sequence continues at coordinate 449,978 of OY282455.1, forward strand.
GTGAACTACAACATCACCCAGATCGACCAGCACCCATTCATGGCTTTCCCGGCCTTCAACGCCAAGCAGCCTGACTTGACGCTCCTTGGCCATTTCGACCACATGGTCCACCAACGCCTTGACGTGTCGGTCGGATCGACCAGTGGCGATCACCATGAAGTCCATCAAGTCGGTTAGCGGCGTGACCTTCAGGGCGACGACTTCAACACCCTTGAGACCCTCGAGGGTTTCGACTACGGCGTTGCAAAGCCTTTGCGCCGTCACTCAGGCCTCCTGCAGCCGCCGTGAATAGAGCCCATGTCGCCTAATATAGGCATGGACGCTATTCGGTAGCAAATGCCCAATCTCCGCGCCGGCGGCGATCCCGCGGCGAACCGCCGACGCGGACACTGGCGGCGTTTCCCTTTCCAGCAGCAGAATGCCTCCCGCCGCCGTCTTGGACAGGCCGCCTCGGCGGCGCCGGCGCAGCCGCAACCCCGGACCCCTGATTTCCGTTCCCACCCTCGGCAGCAGAACAAGATGCGCCAAGCTGAGCACCGCCCGCCATCGCCGCCAACTATGGATGTCATTGAAGGCATCCACACCGACGATCCAGCAAAGAGGCTCGGCGCCGCGCCGTGAACGCGCCGCCTTGAGCGTATCCACCGTGTAGCTGGGACCTTTGCGCCGCAACTCCGAAGCATCGGGCACAAGTTCGGGATGGGCGGCGCACGCCAGCCGGAGCAACGCCCAGCGTTGGCTGGCGGTTGCGCAAGGCGGCCGGCGATGCGGTGGGCGGGCGGACAAAACCATGCGCACCTTGCAGCCCAGCGCCGCCGCCGCCGCCCGCGCCACGCAAAGATGGCCGTTGTGGATCGGATCGAAGGTGCCGCCAAAAAAGCCGATCAACGGTGCCGAATCTCGCCGTTGCCAAGCACCACGTACTTCTCGGTGGTCAGCCCCGTCAGGCCAACCGGCCCCCGAGCGTGCAGCTTGTCGGTGGAGATGCCGATTTCCGCACCCAACCCGTACTCCATGCCGTCCGCAAATTGGGTGCTGGCGTTGACCATTACGGAGGCGGAATCCACGGCGCGGAGGAAGTGACGCGCCTTGGCGTAGTCCTGGGTGACGATGGCGTCCGTGTGCTGGGAGCCGTAGCGGTTGATGTGGTCTATGGCTTGATCCATGCCGCCCACCACCCGCACGGCCAGCGTCGGACCGAGATACTCGGCTTCCCAATCCGCCTCCGTGGCCGCCTTGGCGGCGGGCAGCCAGCGTTGCGCCTTGGGGCAGCCGCGCAGCTCCACCCCCGCTTGGGCGAAGCGCTCCCCCAAGCTGGGCAGCACTTGGCCAGCCATGTCCTCCGCCACCAGCAAGGTCTCAAGGGCGTTGCAAACGGCGTATTTTTCCGCCTTGGAGTTGAAGGCGATGGACAGGGACATCTCCAAGTCGGCGGCGTCGTCAATGTACAGATGGCAGACACCGTCCAAGTGCTTGATGACGGGAATGCGGGACTCGCGGCTGATGCGCTCGATCAACTCCTTGCCGCCCCTGGGCACGATCACATCCACATGCTCGTCCAGCTTCAGCAAGGCGCCCACCGCCGCCCTGTCGGTGGTGCCGACCAGCTGCACCGCCGCCCTCGGCAGCCCGGCTTCGTCCAAGGCGGCGCCGACGCAGGCGGCGATGGCGCGGTTGGATTCGATGGCCTCCGAGCCGCCGCGCAGAATGCAGGCGTTGCCGCTCTTCAGGCACAGGCTGGCGGCCTCGGCGGTGACGTTGGGACGGGATTCGTAGATGATGGCGATGACTCCCAAGGGCACCCGCATACGGCCCACCTGAATGCCCGTGGGCCGATAGCGCAAGTCCGTGACCTCACCCACCGGATCCGGCAGCTTGTCCACCTGCAGGACGCCATCGACCATGCGGTCGATGGTCCTGTCGTCCAAGCCCAAGCGATCCAAGCGGGCGGTGTCGAGGCCGCCAGCGGATGCCGCCGCCATATCCAAAGCGTTGGCCGCCTTGAGTTCCGCACGAGCGGCGTCCAAGCACTCGGCCAGCGCCTTGAGGGCGCGGGATTTGACGGCGGAATCGGCGCAGCCCAAAACGCTCGCGGCGGCACGAGCGGCGCTGCCTAAACTGCGCATCTGCGCCGTCACGCCCGCTTCATCCTGATTTGCTCGCACAATGCTCATTTGCCGTGACGGATCCCAACGAGGCAAGGCCCCAAAAAGCGGCTGCAGAACGGCTGCCGGGCGAGGCAACCCAGCAATCGCCAGCCAAGGCCGGACATTGTAAAGCATCGGCCCGGCAAAGCGGTTGTCCAGCCGGCAAATTGCTGCGCTACCCCAAGCGGAAGCCAGCGCAACTTGGGAAACTCCACGGCCCCGGACATCCAGACCCTTGGCCTTAAGCCGAAGTCCACGCGGTGTTGCGGAACCCGTGGCGGAAGGGGACTAAAAACAAACTGAGACGCCGCCGAGACTTGGGCGGAAGGACTTTCTCCGCCATCTTGGGGATAATGCGGCCACCGACCGGAACGGACCTCCTTGGTGGAGCTACTACAGATCATCGTCCTGGCCCTGTTGCAGGGCGTTACGGAATTCCTGCCCATCTCCAGCGCCGCGCACCTGATACTGGCGGACAAACTCACCCAATGGCCGGACCAGGGCCTAGCTTTCGACATCGCGGTCCACTTGGGTTCCTTGGCAGCGGTGCTGGCGTACTACCGGCAGGACTGTCGCCGCTTCGCCGTCAGCGCTTGGGGCTTCGCCCGCCGCCAAAGATATGACGCCGACCTGGACCTACTGTGCAAGATTCTGCTAGCGACCCTGCCGGTGGCGCTGTGCGGGTTCCTGCTGCACGACCTGATCGCCACCGACTGGCGCAACGAGCTTGTGGTGGCGGCGGCGACCCTAGTGTTCGGTTTGGCGCTTTGGTGGGCGGACGGCCAGCAAGGGCGGCGCACCTTGCTGAACTGGCGCGACGCCCTTCTGATCGGCTCGGCCCAGGCGCTGGCGTTGCTGCCGGGGGCATCCCGCTCCGGGGTGACCATCACCGCCGCCTTGCTGCTGGGCCTGTCCCGTGCCGCCGCAGCGCGGGTGGCGTTTTTGCTGGCCATTCCAGCCATTGGCGGGGCGGCGTTGCTGGCGGCCGGCAAACTGCCGGCGAACGCATCCAGCGCACTGTTGGCCGACCTTGCCCTAGGCGCCGTGATCGCGGCGGGCAGCGCCTACCTGTGCATCGGCGTCTTCATCCGTCTATTGGAATACACCGGCCTGCGGCCCTACGCCTACTACCGAGTGGCCTTGGCGACAGCGCTGCTGCTGACGTTCCTCTAGGCGCCAAAAGCACCCTGGGTTAGAACGGGATGTCGTCCTCCATGTCGTCGTCCGCGCCATCCACCACCGTGGGCTCGCTGCCTCTGCTTGGCAGCGGCGCCTCGCCGCCCTGCGGGGGCGGGCCGGGTCGATAGCCGTCGCCTCCGGCGCCGCGGCTGTCAAGCATTTGCATGTCCCGGGCGATGACTTCCGTGGCGTAGCGGGTGTGGCCGTCCTGCTCCCAGCTGCGAGTTTGCAAGCGGCCCTCAATATAGACCTTGGAGCCTTTGCGCAGATATTCCCCGGCAACCTCCCCCTGCCGGTCAAAGCACACCACGCGGTGCCACTCCGTGCGCTCCTGCATTTCGTTGGTCTGCCGATCCCGCCAGCTTTCAGAGGTGGCCACCGTAAAGTTGGCCACCGCCTTGCCGGCTTGGGTGTAGCGAACCTCCGGGTCCCTCCCCAAATTGCCGATGAGAATGACTTTATTGATGCCTCTTGCCATAAGCCTCGAGCCCCCGCAAATTCGTTCAGGTTTCAGTCAGCCTAGGAAGTCTATATTATCGACCAATGCAAACCTACGGCGTTTTTCGACATTCACTGTAAGCAAATGGCCAGCCGTTTCCGCAACCACCGCGACCCCGCAAAGGCAGACATCGCCCCGAGGCGGAAGGGCGCTCCCACCCTATCGGCCGCTAGCCGGCTGTTGCCCTGTTTGCTGCTGCTTTCCGGCTTGGCCATCGGGCAATCAGTGTCCTTTCCCGACTTCGCTTTCAACCCCAATGCCGAGACGCCGCCAAGGGCGCCGGCAACCTGGCGCCCAAGGCAGGACTACTCGGTTGTGGGCATTCCTCTGGAAATTCGGACGCTCGCGCTCTCCGCGCCGGAAAGTACACTGCCGACCAAGCGCCGCCGGGGGCCAACCGCAATTGGCGTCGGGCGGCTCGTTCCCTCTGCGCACCAAGGCGACCTAAAGGAAAAACTGGTGTGGTCCAACATCGACGGCGGCGCCATCGCCGCCGCCTTGCAAGTCGCCTCGCCCGGCGCAAAGGCGTTGCGCATCGCCCTCAGCGCCAACTTGCCGGAGGGCGGCGAGATTCGATTCTTCAGCCCGGCGGATTCAAGCCAGAGGTTCCGGCCACGCCACGCCAAGGAATTCGCCACCGGGAAAGGCGGCCCGACTGCTTCCGTCGCAGCGCCGCCAACGCTGCTATGGTCCCCCACCGTGACTGGGGAGGCCATCGGCGTGGAGGTCACCCTGCCGGCGCAAGCGGACCTGCAGTCGTTCGCCTTGGAAGTGCGGCGCATCTCCCATCTCCAGCGTATGCCGGTTCAGCCGGCTCCGTTGGCCTCGCCGCAACCTGCGGACACGCACAACACCTGCACTGCCGTGGATGTCTCCTGCGCCGCCGCGCCGAGTTGCGCCGCCCTGTCCACCGTGCGCATCCTGTTCACCGAAGCCGACGGCAACAGCTACGTCTGCACGGCCACCCTCATCAACGACTCGCGGGAAACGGCAGCCAAGCTGCGGTCAACCCACCTGCTGACGGCCCATCACTGCATTTCCTCCCAAGCCGCGGCCAAAACAGTGGAAACCTGGTGGAATTACCAAACGGCCAGCTGCGGCAGTTCCCAGCGCAGCGACCGCTTCTTCTCCCTAGGCGAAGGCGCGGACCTTGTCGTCACCCACGCTAGGACCGACCACAGCCTGCTGCGGCTGCGGGCGCCGGTGCCCCAGGCGCCAATTTGCTGGAAAGGATGGTCCAGCAGCAGTGCGCAAGTCGGCGAAAACGTCTATTCCGTACACCATCCGCGGGGAGAGTTGAAGGAATGGGCGGCGGGGCAAATTACCGACCACGGGGTGACGGTGCTGGTTGACAACGAAGACCAGGAAGTGGAGTCGTTCGTTGTCGATTTTCATACCGGCACCTTGGTCGGCGGCAGCAGCGGCGCCGCACTGTCCACCGAAGACAACAACCATCTCATCGGCGTGCTGTCCGGCGGCCCGGAGGACGATTGCTCAGTCAACCACTACGGTCGGTTTGACCGCTTCATAGCCGTTGCCGGGCGCTGGCTGGGCGCTGAAACAGTGGATGCCGTAGGCACTCTGGACGACTACGGCAATGACATAGCAAGCGCCACCGGAGTGCTGCTCAGCTCCACCACCAAGGGCGACCTGGAAACCCCGGACGACATCGACTTTTTCCGCGTTTCCATCCCGGAGGACGGAAGGCTCTTCGTGCGCACGGAAGGTTCAACGGACACTCTGGGCACCCTCTTCTCGGCAAGCGGCGTCGTCATTTCCAGTGACGATGACGACGGCAGCAGCGGCAACTTCCGCATCGTAGTCAACCTCAGGGCGGGAACCTACTACATCAGCGTCGCCAGCTACACCAGAAGCCACACGGGTTCCTACACCCTGTTTGTGGACTTTCAGAGGGAGGTTCGAACAGTTCATTCGATTCCGTTGCTCCCGGCCGCCTCCAACAGCAGCCAACAAGGGTTTGTGCGCATCGTAAACCGCTCCCGAACGGACGGAACCGTGCAGCTCACCGCCATCGACGATGCCGGCACGGCCCAGGACCCCATCATGTTGGCCATTCCCAGCCGGCGGACCCTCCACTTCAATTCCGAGGACTTGGAGCAGGGCAATCCCCAAAGGGGTCTAAGCGCCGGCGTCGGCGTCGGCGACGGGGACTGGCGCTTGGAGCTAGTCAGTTCCCTGGACCTCCGACCCCAAGCCTACGCCCGCAACGAAGACGGCGTCATCACCAGCCTGCACGGCCTAGCCGGCGGCAAGGCGGATGCGCACTATGTGAGTTTCTTCAACGGCGCCAACAACACCCATTTGCGCAGCCTGTTGCGGCTCATCAACCCCAACGACCGCAGCGTGGAGGTCACCATCGAAGGGCGGGACGACCAAGGCCAACCGGCGCCCAAGGGGCGCGTCAGCCTGCGGTTGGCGCCAAGGGCGGCAATGCGGATTACGGCGCAGCAACTGGAGATGGGAGACGAAGCCTTCAACGGGCGCCTCGGCGACGGCGACGGCAAATGGCAGCTGTTCATTGAAGCCGGCGCGGAGATTCAGGCGATGAGCCTAATAGAGACCGGGGCTGGACGTTTGAGCAACGTTTCAACAACCGGCGACCTTGAAGCGAGCAACTAGCCCAAGACGAATGTTGCCGCAACAGGGCGCGGCGCATCGTCGCGCTGTGCAGCTTGCGAGCCACAGCGTCCATGCCTCTCAGATCGGCGGTCATTGGGTTGTGGAGCCCACCGCCGCCTCGCTGCCGCGCGAACTCGGGCGCAATCCCGCACTTTTGGCACCGTGCGGCTTCAAGGCCCTGCCGCGCAAGTCCCCCGCCTCGTTCAAGGATGTGCGGGATTGCTTGTCCGTTCGCATGCGCTACAATGTTCCGGGTGGAGATTGCCGGCAGGCATCCTGCCCGACGAAGGGTCGGCGGGAGCAACTGAGGAGATGAAAACGGAGATGGCCAAGATTTACCCCCCCCCCCCCCTGTAGCCGATGTGCGCACGGCCTCGCCGGCCGCTACGCCGAAGAAACCCTGGGCCAAGCCGACCATCCGGACAGTGGACGGCGAAGTCGGGAGTGGCAGCCGTACTCAATTTAAGGAAAACGCCACCTACAGGCCACCATCGTCCTGATGCCGATCCGACCGTTCGGGAGCCAGCGCGCCGGCTCCCGAACTGCGCTTTCCCATCGCATCGATGAAGTCCCCGTCCACCTCCAGCGTCCGCCTCGACGCCTCGCGGCGTTCAACCGCGTGTTCCGGGAGCATCGGAGCGCACCCGGCGGGAAACCCAGAAAAGCCCGGAGCGCAAGTCTCTCAAACAAATATCTAGGTTGCCCCTAGCGGTCGCAGCCGCTAACTTAAGCGGTTTGATTTCGGCTGCTGCAAGGGGCGCTTGGCCTTGGACACCATTTCCGTGCGCGGGGCGCGGACCCATAACCTCGACAACATTGATCTGGAACTGCCCCGCGATCAATTGATCGTCATTACCGGTCTGTCCGGTTCCGGCAAGTCCTCGCTGGCCTTCGACACCCTCTACGCCGAAGGTCAACGCCGCTATGTGGAGTCCCTGTCCGCCTACGCTCGGCAGTTCCTCTCCACCATGGAGAAGCCGGACGTGGACCACATCGAGGGCTTGTCGCCGGCCATCTCCATTGAGCAGAAGTCAACGTCGCACAACCCGCGCTCGACGGTCGGCACCATCACCGAAATCCACGACTACCTGCGGCTGCTGTACGCCCGCGTCGGCGAACCCCGCTGCCCGCACCACCGCGAGCCCTTGGACGCCCAAACCGTCAGCCAAATGGTGGATCAAGTCATGGCGCTGCCGGAGGGGACGCGGATCATGATCCTCGCCCCGGTGATCGTGGACCGCAAGGGCGAGCATCTGCATGTCTTCAAGGAGCTGATGGCGGCCGGGTTCATCCGCGCCCGCATCGACGGCTTGGTGGTGGATCTGGACCATCCGCCGAAGCTGGACAAGAAAAGAAAGCACAGCGTGGAGGCGGTGGTTGATCGTCTGCGGGTGCAGCAAGGGGCGCAGCAGCGTTTGGCCGAATCCCTTGAAACCGCCTTGGGGCTTTCGGACGGCATCGCCTGGGTGGAGGGGATGGGCGCAGGGGACGGTCCCAACCTGGTGTTCTCCGCCCGCTTCGCCTGCCCGGTTTGCGGCTACAGCATCAGCGAGCTGGAGCCGCGCATGTTCTCCTTCAACAACCCCGCCGGCGCCTGCCCGGCCTGCGACGGCCTGGGCGTGAAGCAGTTCTTCGACCCTGAGCTCATCGTTCACGACCCCAACCTGACCCTGGCCGAAGGGGCGATACGGGGTTGGGACCGACGCAACGTCTATTACTTCCACATGCTGAAGTCCCTGGCCAAGCACTACGGCTTTGATGCGGAGTCGCCGTACGGCAAGCTAAAGAAACAGCACCGCGATTCCATCCTCTACGGCAGCGGCCAAGAGCCCATTGACTTCAGCTACCGCAATGACCGCGGCGACCTGATTAAGCGACGCTACCGCTTTGAAGGGGTGATACCCAACATGGAGCGCCGCTACCAGGAAACGGAATCCAACATGGTGCGGGAGAACCTGCAAAGATACCTGCGCACCCGCGCCTGCCCGGAATGCGGCGGCGCCCGCCTGCGCGAAGCCTCCCGCAACGTCTTTGTCGGCAACGCAACCTTGGCCGAGGTCTCCAGCGGCGCCGTTGAAGACACGTTGAAGTACTTCATCAAGCTCAAGCTGACTGGTCGGCGCGGCGCCATCGCCGCGAAAATTCTCAAGGAAATTCAAGCGCGGCTGCAATTTCTAGTGGACGTTGGCCTGAACTACCTAACCTTGGACCGCAGCGCGGACACCCTGTCCGGCGGCGAAGCGCAACGGATTCGGCTCGCCAGCCAAATCGGCGCCGGCCTTGTGGGCGTGATGTACATTCTTGACGAGCCATCGATCGGTTTGCACCAACGGGACAACGCCCGCCTGCTGCGCACCCTGAACCATCTGAAGGAGTTGGGCAACACGGTGCTGGTTGTCGAACACGACGAAGAAGCCATCCGCAGCGCCGACCACATCGTTGACATCGGCCCCGGCGCCGGAGTGCATGGCGGCAAGATCGTCGCCAGCGGCGGCTTGGAGCGCATCCTGCGGGAAAAGCAATCCATAACCGGCCAATACCTGTCTGGCAAAAAGTCCATCAAGGTGCCGAAGCAGCGCACGAAGTACGACAAGCAGGCGGTCGTCCGGCTATGCGGCGCCTCCGGCAACAACCTGCGCGATCTGACTGTCGATATTCCGTGCGGGCTGATGACCTGCGTGACCGGCGTTTCCGGCTCCGGCAAGTCAACGCTCATCAACCACACGCTCTATCCGGTTGCCGCCACCCGGCTGAACGGCGCCGGCACCTTGACCCCGGCGCGGCACCAAGGCATCGAGGGTTTGGAGCACTTGGACAAGGTGGTTGACATCGACCAAAGCCCCATAGGCCGCACTCCCCGCTCCAACCCCGCCACCTACACCGGCCTGTTCACGCCCATCCGAGAGCTGTTTGCGCAAACTCAGGAGGCCCGCGCCCGCGGCTACAAGCCGGGTCGCTTCAGCTTCAACGTCAAGGGTGGGCGCTGCGAAGCCTGCCAGGGCGATGGGGTGCTCAAGGTGGAAATGCACTTCCTGCCCGACATCTACGTCTCCTGCGATCAGTGCAAGGGCAAGCGCTACAACCGGGAGACGCTGGACGTTCGCTACAAGGGCAAGAACATCCACGAAGTGCTGGACATGACCGTGGAGGAGGCGCGGGCGTTCTTCGACGCACTGCCCATGCTGGCCCGCAAGCTGCAAACATTGGTCGATGTCGGCCTGTCCTACATCAAGCTGGGGCAAAGCGCCACCACCCTTTCGGGCGGCGAGGCGCAGCGGGTGAAGCTGTCCCGGGAACTGTCCAAGCGCGACACCGGCAAGACGCTGTACATTCTCGACGAGCCCACCACCGGGCTGCACTTCCACGACATCGCCCAGCTGCTGGAGGTGCTGCATCGGCTGCGCGACCACGGCAATACGGTGGTCGTCATCGAACACAACTTGGACGTCATCAAAACCGCCGACTGGATCATTGACCTAGGGCCGGAAGGCGGCGCCGGTGGCGGCCGCATCGTCGCCGTCGGCACCCCGGAGCAACTGGCCGCCAAGGTGCGCTCCCATACGGGGCGTTACCTCAAGCCGGCCTTGGGCCCAAAGGACAAGTCAGGCCAGGGGCGGCCGGCGAGGTTGGCACCGGCCGGCGCTGATTCTTAGTTGCCTCTGGCTTTTTGAGCAGCGGACTCCGTAGCGGCCGCCGGCTCGGTGGCAGCGATTGACTGCACATCTGCGGGTGGCGCTTCCTGTGGTGCCGTTTCGGCACTTGCCGGCGGGACGTCTTCGGCGGCAACATCGTCCAAGGCGTCTGTTGAACGGCCAACCAATTCGATGTAGGCCATGGGGGCGGCGTCCCCAGAGCGTTGGCCGCACTTGAGGATGCGGGTGTAGCCGCCGGGGCGCTCGCCATAGCGGGGGCCGAGCTCGACGAACAGCTTGGCCACCGCACCGCTGCTGCGGATGCGGGCGAAGGCTAGGCGGCGGTTGGCTACGCTGTCCCGCTTCGCCAGCGTAATCAGCGGCTCAACCACTCGGCGCAGCTCCTTGGCCTTGGCGATGGTGGTCTTAATCGACTCGTGCTGAATCAGCGACACCGCCATGTTGCGGAACATCGCCCGCCGATGGGAACTGGTGCGATTCAGGTGCCGCCCGCTTTTTCGGTGACGCATAGCTGCCTCCCTAGTTTGCCGTGCGGACCCTTAGGCCACTTTGTCTTCAGCGCGGGCCAAGCTCCGAGGCGGCCAATTTTCAAGGCTCATGCCCAAGCTCAGGTTCCGCGACTGGAGAACATCCTTGATCTCGGTCAAGGACTTCTTGCCCAGATTCGGAGTCTTCAGCAAATCCACTTCCGTGCGCAGCACCAAGTCACCGATGTAGTTGATGCTCTCCGCCTTGAGGCAGTTGGCCGAGCGCACGGTGAGTTCGAGGTCGTCAACGGGCCGCAGCAAAATCGGATCTATGGGTCTTTCCGGCGGCTCCACCAAGGGCTTTCTATCGCGGTTGCTGGCGAACACCGCTTGTTCAAACAGAATTCTTTCCGCCTCTTTAAGGCATTCCTCCGGCGCAATGGTGCCGTTCGTCTCCAAGTCCAGAACCAGCTTGTCGAGGTCGGTGCGCTGCTCCACCCGAGCACTCTCCACGCTGTACGCCACCCGGCGCACCGGGCTGTAGGAGGCGTCCAAGCGCAGCACCCCTATGGGCTTGGAGTCCTCCTCTTCCTCCAAATGCAGATTGTCCGCCGGCACATAGCCGCGCCCTCGGGTCACCCTGGCCTCCAAGCGTATGGCGCCTTTGCGGTTCAGGGTGCAGATGACATGGTCCCAGTTGACGATCTCCACATCCTGAGTCAGGGTGAAGTCCGCGGCGCGAACCACCGTCTCATCACCTTCGCCGGAGCGGGAAAGCGTAATGGTGGCTTCTTCAACATCATGCATCACAACGGCGATGCCCTTGAGGTTCAAAAGTATGTTGATGACGTCCTCGCGCACGCCCTCGAGGCTTTCGTACTCATGCTGCACGTTGTGGATCGTGACTTCCGTGATGGCGGCGCCGCGAATGGAGGAAAGCAGGATGCGGCGATAGGTGTTGCCGATGGTGTGGCCAAACCCCCGCTCGTATGGCTCAATGCTGATCTTGGCCCGGGTGGGGCTGATCTGCTGAATGTCCATCTTTTTGGCGGTCGGCGTATCGAGTAACGACTGTGCCATGATTTCTTCTCCGGTCTTAAGATGACGGGGTGGTTCGATAAATCCTAGGCAGCGTTGTTTCGCTACTTGGAGTACAGCTCCACAATGAGGTTCTCATTGATCTCTTTAGGCAGTTCGCCGCGATCGGGCGGGCGGCGATAGGTGCCCTCAATTCGGCCCGCATCCAAGTCCACATCCGTGTCCACCCAATCTATCGGCGCCCGTTGCGCCGCCATTTGCAGCGCGGACTGAATGCGCAGTTGCTTGCTGGCTTTGTTGCCAATGCCAATGACATCCCCGGTGCTGACTTGGTAGGAGGGGATGTTCACCGCCTTGCCGTTGACGGTGATGGACTTGTGGGAAACCAGTTGCCGAGCTTCGGCCCGGGTGGCGCCAAAACCCATGCGGTAAACTACGTTGTCCAGCCGCCCTTCAAGCAGACGCAGCAAATTCTCGCCGGTGGCGCCTTTCTGCCGGTCCGCCTTCTTGTAGTAGTTGCGGAACTGCCTCTCCAGCACTCCGTAGAGCCGCCGCACCTTCTGTTTTTCGCGCAACTGAACGGCGTAGTCCGAAGGCCGGCCGCGCCGCACGCCATGCTCACCGGGCGGTTGATCGACCTTGCACTTGGAGTCGATCGGGCGGACGCCGCTCTTGTGGTAGAGATCGGTTCCTTCCCTACGGGACAGCTTGAGTTTAGGTCCTGTGTATCGAGCCATGCATGGATCTCCGAATTCCCGTTTCCGTCAGTGCGCCCCAGCCGCTAACCGCGCCGCCGCTTGGGCGGCCGGCAGCCGTTGTGCGGAATGGGGGTGACGTCCGCAATGCTGTTGATGCGCAGGCCGGCCGCGTTGAGCGCCCGCACCGCGGATTCACGCCCCGGCCCCGGTCCCTTGACCAGCACGTCCACGCTCTTCACGCCCATGTCAACGGCCGTGTTGCACACCCGCTCCGCCGCCACCTGCGCCGCAAAGGGCGTACTCTTGCGCGAACCGCGGAAGCCGGAGCCACCGGCGGTGGCCCAGCACAGCGCGTTGCCCTGGCGGTCCGCTATGGTGATGATGGTGTTGTTGAAGGATGCGTGGATGTGCGCCACGCCATCCGTAACGATTCGCTTTGCCTTTTTGCGCTCCGCCATGATTGCTCCCACCTGCTGCCTTTCGCCAACTACTTGCGGATGGGCCGGCGAGGCCCTTTCCGAGTGCGCGCATTGGTCCTGGTGCGCTGACCGTGTACCGGCAACCCGCGCCGATGACGCAGCCCCCGATAACAGCCCAGATCCATGAGGCGCTTGATGTTCATGTTCAACTCCCGCCGCAAGTCGCCCTCCACAGGCAACTTGGCCACTTCTTTGCGCAGGGCGTCCTGATCCGCCTCCGAAAGGTTCTGAACCTTGGCCATGGGGTCCACGCCGGCGGCCTTGCAGAGACGCGCCGCGGCGGACCGGCCCACACCGAAGATGTAGGTCAAGGAAACGCCGGCCTGCTTGTTGTCCGGAATGTTGACGCCAGCTATGCGGGCCATGATTCTGCGTCCATGTTCTTGGGTTTCTCCTTATCCAAAGAAAGAGCGGCTTGGCGCATCATGCGCCCTAGCCTTGACGCTGCTTGTGCCGCGGCTCGGCGCTGCAAATGACGCGCACCACGCCGTTGCGCCGCACGATCTTGCAGTTGCGGCAGATCTTCTTGACCGATGCTCGAACCTTCATTTTGTCTCTCCTGCTTGCTTGCCAACCCGCCAAGCCTGCCGGCTAGCGGCGGCCAAAGCCCTTAAGGTTGGATTTCTCCATGAGTTTTGCGTATTGGCTGGACATCAGATGCGCCTGCACTTGGGACATGAAGTCCATAGCCACAACCACCACGATCAGCAGCGCGGTGCCGCCGAGTTGGAAGGTGACATTGGACGCCACCACCATGAACTCCGGCAGCAGGCACACTAGGGTGACGTAGAGAGAGCCAAAAACGGTCAGTCGCGTGACCACGTCGTCAATGTAGTGCGCCGTTTGCTGGCCGGGACGAATGCCAGGCACATAGGCGCCCTGACGTTTGAGATTGTCCGCCATGTCCTTGGGGTCAAACTGAATGGCGGTGTAGAAAAAACTGAAAAAGATGATGCCGCCGGCGAACATCAGAATGTAGAGCGGCTGGCCCGGAGAAAGCACCAACGCCACCTGCTGCAGCCAACCCAAGCCGGGGCCTTGCCCAAACCACTGCGCCACGGACGCCGGTGCTAGCAGCAGGCTTGACGCAAAAATGGCCGGAATGACGCCGGCCATGTTGATCTTCAACGGCAAGTGGCTGGCCTGACCCTGCATCAGCCGTCGGCCTTGCTGGCGCTTGGCGTAGTTGACCGTAATGCGCCGCTGGCCACGCTCCACGAACACCACGAAGCCAACAACGCCAATGGCGAGCAGGGCGATGGCGAGCAGGGCGATGATGTTGATGTCGCCTTGGCGGGCGGCCTCGAAGGACTGGCCAATGGCGGCGGGGAAGCCGGAGACGATGCCGGAGAAGATAATCAAGGAGATGCCGTTGCCGACGCCGCGCTCCGTAATCTGCTCGCCAAGCCACATCATGAACAGGGCGCCGGTCACCAAGGTGGTGGTGGCCACAAAGTAGAACCCGAAGCCGGTGGAGAACGCCAAGCCCTGATTGGCCAAGGTCACCGACAGGGAGAGCCCTTGCACAAAGGCGATGAGCAAGGTGCCGTAGCGGGTGTACTGGGTGATCTTGCGCCGCCCCGATTCGCCTTCCTTGCGCAGTTGCTGCAGGCTGGGGTACATCATGCTCATCAGATTCATGATGATGCTGGAGGTGATGTAGGGCACGACATTCAAGGCCAGGATGCTCATCCGCTCCAAGGCGCCGCCGGAGAACATGTTGAACAGTTCGAGAATGCCGCCCTGGTTTTGCTCGAACAGCGCCCGCAGCCGGTCGGGGTTGATGCCCGGCAAGGGTATGTGGGTGCCGATGCGGTAAACCAACAGGGCGCCGAACACGAACAGCAAACGGTTGCGCAGCTCCGTGAGCCCCGTCTGCGTACCGCCGAGTTGCGCCTGATTTCTGGCCATCTTCCTTGCTGCCCGTGGTTTCCCGACTGGCGCCGCTACTCTCCCTGACCGGGGGGCTGGGCCGGCTGTTCGGCAACGCCGGCCGGCGCCAGCTCGATCTTGCCCCCCGCCGCCTCAATTGCTGCCTTGGCGCCCTTGGTGACATGGATGTCCGCGCCGCGCACGGTGAAGGCGCGGGTGACCTTCCCGGAAAGCATGATCCGCGCCCGCTGCATGTCCCGGCGAATCAAGTTCGCCGCCTTCAGGGCTGCAAGATCCACCGCATCGCCCTCGACGGCGGCCAATTCACCCAGCCGCACCTCGGCGGTCACCGCGCCGATCCGGGAACGGAAACCGAACTTGGGGACGCGCATTTGCAAGGGCAACTGACCGCCTTCAAAACCCGGCCGCACACCGCCGCCGGAGCGGGCTTTTTGACCCTTTTGCCCGCGGCCGGAGGTTTTGCCCCAGCCGGAACCCGCGCCGCGGCCAACGCGCCGCTTGCTGCGCTTGGCCCCTTGCGCGGGGTGCAGTTCGTTCAACTTCATGCCCATCAATCCTCAACGACGCTGACGAGATGGCGGACCCGATCGATCATGCCGCGCACCGCCGGAGTGTCCTCCACCTCCACTTGGTGGCCGATGCGCCGCAGGCCGAGGCCGACCAAGCAGGCTTGGTGCTTTCGCAAGCGTCCGGTGCCGCTCTTGACCTGCACCACCTTGACCTTCGGCTTCGTCCCCGGCGCCTTCGCCGCCTCTTTTTCCACTTGGTTTCCAGCCATTGCCATTACCCTTCGCACCCTGAGCCAACGCCGCAACGCCGCCTCGGTCAGGCGCTGATCTCCGCGATGGACTTGCCGCGCTTGGCGGCTATCGCCGCCGGCGAACGCATGCGCACCAGCGCGTTGAAGGTCGCCCGCACCACATTGTCCGGATTGGTGGAGCCATAGCACTTCGCCAGCACGTTGTGTACGCCGGCCGCCTCCAAAACAGCGCGCATGGCACCGCCGGCGATGACGCCGGTGCCTTCGGACGCCGGTTGCATGTATATCTTGGTGGCGCCGTGGCGCTCGCTCATCGCGTACCAGAGGGTGGTGCCATTGAGCTCCAACTCCACCATGTTGCGGCGGGCGGCCTCCATGGCCTTTTGAATCGCCACCGGCACTTCCCGAGCCTTGCCCCGGCCAAAGCCAACCTTGCCCTTGCCGTCTCCAACCACCGTCAATGCAGTGAAGCCGAACAAGCGACCGCCCTTGACGGCCTTGGCCACGCGATTGACCCGGACCGTCTTCTCCAGCAGCCCCTCTTCGCGTATCTCTTCGGTGTAGGCCATCTTAGAACTCCAAACCGCCAGCGCGGGCCGCTTCGGCCAAAGCCCGCACCCGCCCATGAAACTTGTAGCCGGACCGATCGAAGGCCACCCGCCGAATGCCGGCGGTCTGGGCCCGCTCGGCAATCAGGACGCCGACCTTGGACGCCGCCTCCACGTTGCCGGTCGGCCCCGTGCGCAAGGTCTTGTCCAAAGTCGAAGCCTGGGCCAAAACCGCGCCGCCATCGGGGGACACCACCTGTGCGTACATGTGCCTAGGGGTGCGCTTCACGGTTAGCCGATGCACACCGAGCTCGCGCATCTTCATGCGTCCCCGCCGGGCGCGCCGCAACCTAGCCTCTCTCTTGTCCAACACTTAACCGCCGCTCCGTTGCGCTACTTCTTCTTGGCTTCCTTGCGCCGCACCCATTCCCCGGCGTAACGCACACCCTTGCCCTTGTACGGCTCCGGCGGACGGAAGGCGCGGATTTCGGCGCTCACCTGGCCGACCAACTGTTTGTCAGCACCGGATATGACGATTTCCGTCTGGCTGGGCGTCGCTGCGGCGACGCCGTCAGGCAGCCGGTATGCAACCGGATGGGAGAAGCCGAGCTGCAGCGTCAAGTCGGCGCCCTTGGCGCTGGCCCGGTAGCCCACGCCCTGAAGCTCCAGCTTCTTCTCAAAGCCGACGCTCACGCCCCGCACCATGTTGTCGATCAAAGACCGGCAAGTGCCCGCCAACGCCTTGGCGCTCTTGGCGTTGGAGGTTGCCCGCACAAGCAGCACCCCAGCATCCAGAGCAACCTGCACGGCGTCCGGCAGCGTCAGCTCAAGGGTGCCCTTGGGGCCGGACACGCGAACGTCCTGGCCGCCAACGACAGCCTCAACGCCCGGCGACACTGTGACCGGCTTATCTCCTATCCGCGACATCGCTCTTCAATCCACACCCGCAATCCGCCCTTGCAATCAACGCCGCCTAAAAGACCGTGCAAAGCACTTCGCCGCCGATGCGCCGCCGCCGCGCCTCCCGGTCCGTCATGACGCCGCTGCTGGTGCTGACGATGGCCACGCCCAGCCCGCCGCGAACCTTGGGCAATTCCGAGGCGCCCTTGTAAACGCGCAAGCCCGGCCGGCTGACCCGGCGAATCTCTTCAATGACCGGGCCCCCCTCGTGGTACCTGAGCTGCACGGTCAACTCCTGCTTGCCGTCGCCGCTTACGCCGTAGCCGTCGATGTAGCCCTCCTGCTCGAGCACCTTGCAAATGGTGACCTTGAGGTTGGAGTGCGGCATGGACACATCGACATGCTTCGCGCTCTGCGCATTGCGCACCCGGGTGAGGAGATCGGCGATCGGATCTTGCAAGCTCATGCCACCTCCTACCAACTCGCCTTGACAAGACCGGGCACGTCGCCGCGCATCGCCGCCTCGCGCAGCTTGTTGCGGCCGAGGCCAAACTTCCGGTAAACGCCACGCGGCCGCCCGGTTTTTCCGCAACGGCGCTGCTGACGCACCGGGGAGGCGTTCCTAGGCAGTTTCTGCAGCTTAAGCTGCGCTTCCCAACGCTCGTCGTCAGGCAAGCTACGGTTGTTGATGATGGCCTTGAGCTCCGTGCGCTTAGCCTGGTGCCGAGCGATGATCCTAGCTCGTTTCCTCTCCCGCGCGATCATCGATGCCTTTGCCATGTTCCTGATCTTCTCGTCTTAAAGTGCAAAAGTTGGGGCCTTGGGGTCAGGCGGCTTGGCTGCGGAACGGGAAATTGAACGCCCGCAGCAAGGCCAAGCCGGCCTCGTCATTGCCCGCCGTCGTCGAAATGGTGATGTCGAGGCCGCGAATCTGATCGATCTTGTCGTAGTCGATTTCGGCAAACACGATCTGCTCCGCAATCCCCATCGAGAAATTGCCGCGGCCGTCAAAGGACTTCGGGTTAAGGCCGCGAAAATCGCGTATGCGTGGAATGGCCACGCCGATCAAACGCTCCACGAATTCATACATCCGCAGCCGGCGCAGCGTGACCTTGCAGCCCACCGGGTAGCCCTCCCGTATTTTGAACCCTGCTTCCGACTTTCTCGCCTTGGTGACTATGGGCTTTTGCCCGGATATCGCCCTGAGGTCCTGAAGGGCGCTGTCCATGACCTTGCGATCCGCCACGGCCTCTCCGACGCCCATGTTGAGCGTCACCTTGTCCAGACTGGGCACCTGCATGACGCTGCTGAGATTAAGTTCACTCTGCAGCGCAGGGCGAATTTCATCGAGGTAGCGTTGTCGGAAATGGGACATCTTCAATTCCGCTCAGTCTTCCAGGCGCTTGCCGGTTGATTTGAAGTAACGAACCTTGGCGCCGTCCTCAAGGCGGAAGCCCACCCGGTCCGCCCGCGTCTCATCTTCGTTCCAAATCGCCACGTTGGATGCCTCAATGGGGCCTTCACGCTCAACGATGCCGCCCGGCTTGCCCAAGTTCGGGTTGCCGCGCTGATGCTTCTTCAGCAGGTTCACGCCGGACACGATCAGCCGCCCGTCGCTGCGCACCTCCAGCACTTCGCCCCGCTGACCCTTGCTGCGCCCGGAGATGACGACCACCTCGTCGTTCTTCTTGATCTTCAACATGCCTTAAGGCCATTTCCAACCAATGCCCGCGGCCACCTCTAAAGAACCTCAGGCGCCAAAGAGACGATGCGCATGAAATGCCCCCTGCGCAGCTCCCGCGTGACCGGCCCAAAAATCCGTGTGCCCACGGGTTGATTCTGTTGATTCAGCAACACCGCCGCGTTCTCGTCGAAACGGATCAGCGACCCATCGGGCCGGCGAACTCCCTTTTTGGTGCGCACCACCACGGCGTTCATGACCTGGCCCTTGCGCACCCGACCGCGCGGAATGGCTTCCTTCACCGTTACCTTGATGATGTCGCCGATGCCGGCGTAGCGACGACGGGAGCCGCCGAGCACCTTGATGCATTGCACCAATCGCGCACCGCTGTTGTCGGCTATGGCCAACATGGTTTCCGTCTGAATCATGTCCGTTCAACCGTCAGGCCGCCGCAGCTCGCTCATCGACGCTCTTCAGCTTCCAAGCCTTAGTTTTCGAAATCGGCCGGCACTCCTCGATAGTGACGATGTCGCCAACTCGCCCTTGGTTTTTTTCGTCATGGGCACGCAGCTTGGTGGAGCGGGTGAGGATCTTGCTGTACACCGGATGCTGCACCTTCCTTTCGACCAGCACGGTGATGGTCTTGTCCATGCGGTCGCTGGTGACCACGCCGGAAACCGTGCGTTTGACGCTTGCCTCAGGCATCGGCCAGCTCCCGCATCAGGGTCTTCACCCGCGCAATGTCCCGCTTGGTTTCCTTAAGCAGGTGCGGCTGACCAAGCTGGCCGCTTGCGGACTGCATGCGCAGGCCGAAGTGCTCCTTACGCAGCCGCATCAGTTCACTGCTGAGCTCATCTGAACTCTTGGCCCTTAAATCTGCCGCCTTCACTGCTCGCCACTCCACAAAATGCTCGGTTCCTGCACGGATGCTCACCGGCCGCCTCAAGCGGCCAAGGCCCTCTTCACAAAGGAGGTCGCAAAGGGCAACTTGGCGCCGGCCAATGCAAAGGCGCGCCGCGCCGACTCTTCCGGCACACCCTCCATTTCATAGAGAACGCGCCCCGGTTGAATGAGCGCGACCCAATACTCGACGCTCCCCTTGCCCTTGCCCTGGCGCACCTCCAGGGGTTTCTTGGTGATGGGCTTGTCCGGGAACACCCGTATCCAGATCTTGCCGCCGCGCCGGATGTGCCGCGTCATCGCCCGCCGCCCCGCCTCGATTTGCCGCGCCGTCAAGCGGCCCCGGCCAATGGCCTTGAGGCCGTATTCGCCAAAACTCACCGCACCCCCGCGGTTGGCCAAGCCGCGGTTGCGGCCCTTGTGCTGCTTCCTGAATTTCGTCCTCTTAGGCTGTAGCATTTTCCGCTGTCCTGGTCGGGGTGGCCAAGGCGCTAGCCGCTTGCGGCTTCGGCGCCCTGGCCGGCGAATATCTCGCCCTTGAAAATCCAAACCTTGATGCCCAAAACGCCATAGGTGGTCTGCGCATTCCAAGTGGCGTAGTCGATGTTGGCCCGCAACGTGTGCAGCGGCACCCGGCCTTCGTGATACACCTCGGAGCGGGCGATCTCCGCGCCGCCTAGACGGCCGGCCACACGCACCTTGATGCCCTGAGCGCCGAGGCGCATGGCGTTTTGAATGACCCGGCGCATGGCTCGCCGGAACTGCACCCGCCGCTCCAACTGTTGCGCAACGTTTTGCGCAACCAGCAGCGCGTCGATTTCCGGCTTGCGGATCTCCTCGATGATGACCTGCACAGACGACAGCGCCATCAACCGAATGAGTTCTTGACGCAGCCGCTCCACGTCCTCTCCCTTCTTGCCGATGACAATGCCGGGCCGAGCGGTGTGTATGGTGATGCGGGCCATTTGCGCGGAGCGCTGGATCTCAACGCCGCTGACCGACGCTTGGGCCAAGCGTTTCCTGATGTGCTCCCGCACTTCAATGTCCTTGAGCAGGTACTTTGCGTACTGGCCCTTGTCCGCATACCAAACAGAGTTGTGCTCCTTGACGATGCCTAGCCGCATTCCGACGGGATGTACTTTCTGGCCCATTGCGTTACTCGTCCGCAAGCTGCACGGTGACGTGGCAGGCGCGCTTGAATATGCGGTTCGCCCGCCCCTTGGCGCGGGGCCGGATTCGCTTTAGGGTGGTGCCTTCATTCACTTGAATCTCCGCAATCCACAGTTCGTCCACGTCCGCCCCTTCGTTGTTTTCGGCGTTGGCGATGGCGGACTCCACCACCTTGCGCACCAAGAACGCCGCCTTGAGGGTGCTGAAGCCGAGCAGGTTCATGGCCCGCTCCACGGGCTGGCCGCGCACCTGATCGGCAACCAGCCGCGCCTTCCGCGCCGAGATGGGAAGCCGCTTGGCGGTGGCGCTCACCTGCATGGCCAACCCCCCGCAACGCCAAGGCTTGGCATGGGCGTCTTCAGCGCTTGCATCCGCATCTTCATCAACGCCGCGCCTTGCGGTCCGCCGCATGACCGCGATAGGTGCGCGTAGGCGCGAATTCGCCGAGCTTGTGACCGACCATTTCCTCGCTCAAGTAAACCGGCACATGCTGACGACCGTTGTGAACAGCAATGGTCAACCCCACCATGTCCGGCAGGATCATGGACCTGCGCGACCAAGTCTTGATGGGGCGCTTGCTGCCGCTCTGCACGGCCTCCTCCACCTTCTTGGCAAGGTGAAGGTCCACAAACGGACCTTTGCGCAGCGACCTCGGCATAGCCTACCTCCTGCCTTGCCGACCCGTGCGCCGCGCAACGCGGCGACGCAGGATGAGCTTGTCCGTGCGCTTGTTCTTGCGCGTCTTGTGGCCCTTGGTGGGAACGCCCCAAGGCGACACCGGATGCCGGCCGCCGGAGGACTTGCCCTCGCCGCCGCCATGCGGATGATCCACCGGATTCATGGCGACGCCCCGCACCGTCGGCCGGACGCCGCGCCAACGCTTGGCCCCGGCCTTGCCGAGCGAACGCAGATTCTGTTCGCTGTTGCCGACCTCTCCCACCGTGGCGCGACATTCCGCCAGCACTCGGCGCATTTCGCCGGAACGAAGGCGAAGGGTGGCGTAGGTGCCCTCCCGGGCGACGAGCTGCACCGAAGCGCCGGCGCTGCGCGCCAGTTGCGCCCCCTTGCCGGGCTTAAGCTCCACGCAATGCACGACGCTGCCGACCGGAATGCTGCGCAGCAGCATGGCGTTGCCCGGACGAATGGGAGCGTTGGACCCGCTCATGACAGAGGCGCCGGCGGCGAGGCCCTTGGGGGCGATGATGTAGCGCCGCTCACCATCGGCGTACTTAAGCAGGGCTATGTTGGCGGTGCGGTTGGGATCGTATTCGAGCCGCTCCACGGTCGCCGGAACGCCGTCCTTGGTGCGCTTGAAGTCGATGCAGCGATAGTGGCGTTTATGGCCACCGCCGCGGTGCCGAGTGGTGATGCGGCCTTGGTTGTTGCGCCCCCCGGACTTGCTCAAGCCCCTAAGCAACGCCTTGTGCGGCCCGGCCTTGTGCAGGCTCGCATCGACCACGCTGACGACGAAGCGCCGCCCGGGCGAAGTGGGTTTTGCCTTGACGACCGCCACGCTCTACTCCGTCACCATGTAGTCGATTTCCTGGCCGGCGGCGATGCGGACGTAGGCTTTTTTCCAGTTCCTGCGGCGCGCAGCCCGCCAACGGCTGCGCTTGACCTTGCCGCGCACGTTCGCCGTGGTTACGTTCGTCACGGCGACGCCGAAAATCATCTCCACCGCCTCCTTGATTTCGGCCTTGGTGGCGTCGCGCTCCACCTTGAAGGCGTACTGATTGCTCGAATCCCCCAAATTGGAGACTTTCTCGGAGATGTGCGGCGCCTGCAGCACGGTGTACACCCGCTCCTGATTCACGCCAACGCCTCCTGAAGTTGCTCAAGGGCCGCGACGGTCATGAGCACCTTCTCAAAACGGATGAGGCGCAGCGGATCGACTTCCGATGCGGCGCATACCTCCACGCCCATGAGGTTGCGGGCCGCCAATTGCAAGTTTGCATCCGCGCCGCCCACGACGATGAACACGTCTTGCAGTTGCAAAGACTTGAGCTTGTCGAGCAGGATGCGGGTCTTGGGGGCGTCAACGGAAAAGTCCTCAACGGCGACAAGGCGCTCCTGACGCACGAGTTCGGAAAGGATGCAGCGCATCGCGCCCCGATGCATCTTGCGGTTGACCTTTTGCGCATGGTTCTGCGGCTTGGCCGCAAAGGTGACGCCGCCGCCCCGCCAAATAGGGCTGCGGATGCTGCCGGCTCGAGCGCGCCCGCCGCCTTTTTGACGCCAGGGCTTGCGCCCGCCGCCGCGCCGTTCGGCCCGGGATTTCTGCGCCCGGGCACCGGTCCTCGCCGCCGCCAACTGGGCGTTGACCACCTGATGCACGAGGGCCTCGTTGAAGCTGCGGGCGAAGATCCCCTCCGCAACCTCCAGGCTGCCGCCCGCTTGCAACGCCAAATTCATGCCTTGCCAACTCCAGCCCTGCCGGCCTTGATGGCCGGGCGAACTTGCACGTCGCCCCCCGCCGGTCCTGGAACCGCTCCTTTGAGCAACAGGAGATTGCGCTCCTTATCTATCCGCACGACCTCAAGGTTCTGGGTTGTGACCCGTGCGTTGCCGAGGTGGCCGGCCATTTTCTTGCCCTTGAAGACCCGCCCCGGAGTCTGGCATTGGCCTATGGAGCCCGGCGCCCGGTGGGAGATTGAGTTGCCGTGGCTGTTGTCCTGGCTGCGGAAGCCCCAGCGCTTGATGACGCCGGCGTAGCCCTTGCCCTTGGAGACGCCGCGGACATCGACCTTCTGCCCAACGGCAAACAGATCCACGCCGAATTCCGCGCCGAGCGCAGGGGATTCATCGACCTCATCAAGGCGGAACTCCCAAAGACCCCGGCCAAAGCCGGCGCCGGCCTTGGCGAAGTGGCCAACCAGCGGCTTGGCGGCGCGATGCTGCTTGGCGGCGCCGGTGGTGACCTGGACCGCGGCGTAGCCGTCCGCCCCCGGCGTTTTGACCTGCACCACGCGGTTGGGCTCCACCTCAATGACCGTAACCGCCACGGACGCTCCCTCGTCCGTGAACACCCGAGTCATGCCGCTTTTTCTGCCAATCAAACCGATGGCCATCTTCAACCCTGACACCAAGCGGACGGGCAGCCCCATCCTGAAGCCAAATTAGGCGCGTAACAAGCACCCGCCGCTCATTATTCCTGCTTGAGCGGAAGGCGCTTGGCTTCGCGGCCCCCTTTCGGGGGACCTTGTCGAGCGCATCAGGCGCTAGCCCATGCGCAGAAAACGCCGGCCTCACTGGCTCGGCGTTTTCTCAATTCAAACTGATCTGCACCTCAACCCCGGCCGCCAGATCCAGCTTCATGAGCGCATCGACGGTCTTTTCAGTGGGTTCAATGATGTCCAGAAGGCGTTTGTGCGTTCGAATCTCATATTGGTCCCGCGCATCCTTGTTCACATGCGGCGAGACCAGCACGGTGAACCGCTCCTTGCGCGTGGGCAGGGGTATGGGCCCGCGAACCTGCGCCCCGGTGCGCTTCGCCGTATCGACGACTTCCCGCGTCGATACGTCGATCAGCTTGTGGTCAAACGCCTTCAAGCGAAGGCGAATGCGCTGGTTGGCCACCAATCAGTCTCCAAACGCGAAAAAAACACAGCCCCGCCCGGTGCAACTGGCCGAGCGGGACGCCTCTCCTACCAAAGAACCCCAAAATCGGGACAGCGCACTATACAGATGCGTTGGGGCTGCCGCAACCGTTCTTTGCACCCTAATTCCCCGCTACTGGGTGATTTTGGCGACGACGCCTGCACCGACGGTGCGCCCGCCTTCGCGGATCGCGAAGCGCTGGCCCTCCTCCATCGCGATCGGCGAGATCAGGCCCACCGACATGTTCACGTTGTCCCCAGGCATCACCATCTCAACCTCCGAAGGCAACTCCACCGTCCCCGTCACGTCCGTCGTCTCAAAGAAGAACTGCGGGCGGTACCCCTGGAAGAACGGCGTGTGCCGGCCCCCCTCGTCCTTCGACAGAACGTAAACCTCCGCCTCAAACCCCGTGTGCGGCGTGATGCTCCCGGGCGCCGCCAAAACCTGCCCGCGCTCCACCTCGTCCCGCTTCATCCCGCGCAGCAAAACCCCCACGTTCTCACCCGCCCGCCCCTCGTCCAGCAGCTTGCGGAACATCTCAACACCCGTGCAGGTCGTCGTCCGAGTCTCCCCAAGCCCCACGATCCCAACCTCGTCGCCAACCCGAACCACCCCCCGCGCGATCCGCCCCGTCACCACCGTCCCCCGACCCGATATCGAGAAAACGTCCTCTATCGGCATCAGAAACGGCTGGTCCACCGGACGCTCCGGCTCCGGGATGTAGCCGTCCAGCGCGTCCAGAAGGCGCTGGATCGAACCCGTCCCCTGATCCCCCGCGTCGCCCTCCAGCGCCCGCAGCGCGCTCCCAATGACGATCGGCGTGTCGTCCCCGGGAAACTCGTACTGGTCCAGCAGCTCCCGAACCTCCATCTCCACCAGCTCCAGCAACTCGCCGTCGTCCACCATGTCCGACTTGTTCATGTAAACCACGATCCGCGGAACGCCAACCTGGCGCGCCAGCAGTATGTGCTCCCGCGTCTGCGGCATCGGCCCGTCCGCCGCCGAAACCACCAGCACCGCACCGTCCATCTGCGCCGCCCCCGTGATCATGTTCTTCACGTAGTCCGCGTGCCCCGGACAGTCCACGTGCGCGTAGTGCCGCGCGTCGCTCTCGTACTCCACGTGCGACGTCGCTATCGTGATCCCGCGCTCCCGCTCCTCCGGCGCGTTGTCAATCTGGTCAAACTCCCGAACCTCACCGCCCCGCGCCGCCGCGCAAACCTTCGTCAGCGCCGCCGTCAGCGTCGTCTTCCCGTGATCCACGTGCCCAATCGTCCCCACGTTCACGTGCGGCTTCGTCCGCTCAAACTTCTCCTTCGCCATTGTTTTCGCTCCTTATGGCTGATGCATTGACTGGTCTTGCCTGACGGCGCTTTCCATCCTGGCTACCGATTGATGATGCCTTCGGCAATGTTGTCCGGCACCTCCGCGTATTTGCTGAACTCCATGGTGTAGGTCGCCCGCCCCTGAGTGGCGGAGCGCAGGTCCGTGGAGTAGCCGAACATGGACGCCAAGGGCACGTCGGCCCGCACGATCTTGCCGGCCGGGTTTTCGTCCATGCCGCCGATGATGCCGCGGCGACGGTTCAGGTCCCCCACCACGTCGCCCATGTAGTCCTCCGGCGTCACCACTTCGACGCCCATGATCGGCTCCAGCAGCACCGGCTTGGCCTTCAGCGCTCCGTCCTTCAAGGCCATGGAGCCGGCGATCTTGAACGCCATCTCCGAGGAGTCCACCTCATGGAAGGAACCGTCATAGAGGGTGGCCCGCACGTTGATGAGCGGGTATCCGGCCAGCACCCCGTTCTGCATTTGCTCCTGAATGCCCTTGTTGACCGCTGGGATGTACTCCTTCGGCACCGTGCCGCCGACGATCCGATCGACGAATTCGTAGAGGACCTCTTCCCCCTCATAAGGCTCCAGCTTCAACCAGACGTGGCCGTACTGGCCGCGCCCGCCGGTCTGCCGAACGAACTTGCC
This sequence comes from uncultured Pseudomonadales bacterium, assembly GCA_958296195.1. GTDB lineage: Bacteria > Pseudomonadota > Gammaproteobacteria > Pseudomonadales > Azotimanducaceae > Azophilus. Next base: position 476,206 of record OY282455.1, read on the forward strand.
CTCCACCTCCACGCTGGAGCGGATGGTCTCCCGATAGGCCACTTGGGGCTTGCCGATGTTCGCTTCAACGTTGAACTCGCGCTTCATGCGGTCCACGATGATGTCGAGATGCAGTTCGCCCATGCCGGAGATGATGGTCTGCCCGGATTCGTCATCGGTCTCCACGCGAAAGGAGGGGTCCTCCTGGGCCAGCTTGCCGAGGGCCACGGACATCTTCTCCTGGTCGGGAACGGACTTGGGCTCCACCGCCACCGAAATGACGGGCTCCGGAAAGTCCATGCGCTCAAGGGTGATGACGCTGCCCGGCGCACAAAGCGTATCGCCGGTGGTGAGGTCCTTGAGGCCAATGGCGGCGGCAATGTCGCCGGCGCGCACCTCCTTGATCTCATTGCGGTGGTTGGAGTGCATCTGCACCATCCTGCCCACCCGCTCGCGCTTGCGCTTCACCGGGTTGTAGACTTGGTCGCCGGAGTTCAACACGCCGGAGTAAACGCGGAAGAAGGTCAGGGTGCCGACATAGGGGTCCGTAGCGATCTTGAAGGCCAGCGCCGCGAACGGCCCGTCATCCTCCGCCGCTCGGTCGGCTCGCGTCTCCTCGTCCTCCAAAACGCCTTCAATGGCTTTAACCTCCGTGGGATTCGGCAGGTAGTCCACCACCGCGTCGAGCATGGCCTGCACCCCTTTGTTCTTGAAGGCCGAACCGCAGAGCGCCGGGACGATTTCGTTGGCCAAGGTGCGGATGCGCAAACCGGCGCGAATGTCCTTGTCGGAAAGGTCGCCCTCCTCGAGGTATTTGTCCATCAGCTCCTCGTTGGCCTCGGCGGCGGTCTCCAGCATCTGCTCGCGCCAACGCTCCGCCTCCGGCGCTAGGTCTTCCGGGATTTCCGCCAAGTCGTAGGTCAGCCCTTGGTCCTCCTCGTTCCAATAGATTGCCTTCATGCGCACCAAATCCACCACGCCCTTGAAGTTCTCCTCGGCACCGATGGCGAGTTGCACCGGCACCGGTTCCGCGCCGAGGCGTTCCCGAATCTGCGCCACGACGCGCAGGAAGCCGGCGCCGGCGCGGTCCATCTTGTTGACGAACACGATGCGCGGAACCTCATAGCGGTTGGCTTGGCGCCAAACCGTCTCCGACTGCGGCTCGACGCCGGAGGTGCCGCAAAAAACCACCACGGCGCCGTCCAGCACCCGCAGGCTGCGCTCGACCTCAATGGTGAAATCGACGTGGCCGGGCGTGTCGATGATGTTGACGCGGTGGCGATCGTACTGCTGGTTCATGCCCTGCCAGAAGCAGGTGGTGGCCGCCGAAGTGATAGTGATGCCTCGTTCCTGCTCCTGAGCCATCCAGTCCATGACGGCGGCGCCGTCATGGACCTCGCCGATTTTGTGGGACAGGCCCGTGTAGAACAGCACCCGTTCGGTGGTGGTGGTTTTGCCGGCATCGACATGGGCAACGATGCCGATGTTGCGGTATCGGGCGATGGGTGTCTCTCGAGCCATTTGCGCTCTCCGTATTCAACAACGGCGCTGCGGTCAAGACCCCGCCAAGGGCACTTCCGCACCGCCAACCAATTTCCGTGAAAGCTAGAAACCACCGTTGCGGCTAGTACCGATAATGGGAGAAAGCCCGGTTGGCCTCCGCCATGCGATGGGTGTCCTCCCGCCGCTTCACCGCGTTGCCGCGCCCCTGCGCCGCGTCCGACAGCTCCCCCGCCAAGCGCAGCGCCATGGACTTTTCGCCTCGGGAGCGGGCGCTCTCCACCAGCCAGCGCATGGCCAAGGCCTGGCGGCGGGACGGCCGCACCTCCACCGGCACCTGATAGGTGGCGCCGCCCACGCGCCGGGACTTGACCTCCACCACGGGCGCCACCGCTTCAAGGGCGTTCTCGAACACCTCGACGGGATCGGCCTTGTCCCGTTCCTCAATGCGCGTCAGCGCACCATAGACGATGCGCTCAGCCACCGACTTCTTGCCGCTCACCATGACATGGTTGATGAACTTGGCGACCGTTTGGTTTTGGTACTTCGGGTCCGGCAGGATTTCCCGCTTGGGGACGACTCTGCGTCTCGGCATTGACTTGCTCCTTGCTTCAGGTGGCTCCCCAAGTCTCGGACCGGGGCCTTACTGCGGCGTTTGACCGCTCGTGGAAACGACGCCTATCTTGGGCGCTTGGCGCCGTATTTGGAGCGCCCCTGCTTGCGGTCGGAAACGCCGGATGTGTCCAACGTGCCCCTGACCGTATGGTAGCGGACGCCGGGCAGATCCTTCACCCGACCGCCCCGAATCAACACCACCGAGTGCTCCTGCAGGTTGTGGCCCTCGCCGCCGATGTAGGAAGTGACCTCATAGCCGTTCGTCAGGCGCACACGGCAGACCTTGCGCAACGCGGAATTGGGCTTTTTGGGCGTGGTGGTGTACACCCGGGTGCAAACCCCCCGCTTCTGCGGACTGCCCTGCAAGGCCGGCACGATGTTCTTACGCACCTTGCGCTTGCGGGGTTTCCTCACCAACTGACTTATGGTGGCCATGCTTGCTCCGTTTTCAGCCTCTCTTACTCTCAGCTTCGCTCCGTTTCGGAACCACGCCCTTTCGCGCAGCGCTTGCGGCCCCACAGGCGAGGTGCGGCATTCTAAACGCGCCCCGCGGCCAGCGCAACGGTGCTGGCCGCTTGCGAACGGCGAATTCTCCGTGCTACTCGCTTGCGCTCAACGCTTCCGTCAGTTTGGCGTCCACGTCCTCCGCGGTCGTCGGCGGTGGCGGCTCCAAGGCCAAGCTGACCTCCTCCGCACGGCGGCGCTTGCGCTCGTTGTGGTAGGTCAGCCCAGTGCCGGCAGGTATCAGCCGCCCAACCACGACATTCTCCTTCAAACCGCGCAGGGCGTCCTGCTTGCCGGTGACGGCGGCCTCCGTAAGCACCCGGGTGGTTTCCTGAAAGGACGCTGCCGATATGAAGGAGTCCGTGGCTAGGGACGCCTTGGTGATGCCCAATAGGATGCGCTGATACTCCACCGGCGGCTTGCCCGCATCGACAAGCTCCTGATTGATCCCCAGCACATGCGAGTATTCAACCTGCTCGCCGCGAATCAGGTCGGAGTCTCTGGGGTCGCTCACTTCGACCTTGCGCAGCATCTGCCGAACGATGACTTCAATGTGCTTGTCGTTGATCCTAACGCCCTGCAGTCGATAGACCTCTTGAATTTCGTTGATGATGTACTTGGCGAACTCCTCGACCCCGTTTAGGCGCACGATGTCGTGAGGGCTCAATGGGCCGTGGCATATCACTTCGCCCTTCTCCACATGCTCACCCTCAAAGACATCCACGCTTCTCCACTTGGGGATCAGCGTTTCCACCGGCGCCTCATCCTCCGGCTTGATGACCAGCCGCTGCTTGCCCTTGGTGGGCTTGCCGAAGCTGATGACGCCGGAGGCTTCAGCGAGCACCGCCGGCTCCTTCGGCTTGCGCGCCTCAAAAAGGTCGGCCACCCTAGGCAAGCCGCCAGTGATGTCCCTAGTCTTGGAGCCCTCTTGGGGAATGCGGGCAATCACATCGCCGAGATGCACTTCGCCGCCGGCCTCCAGGTTGAGAACCGCGTCGATCGGCATGAGCACGGTCTGCGCCGCCTCCGCATCGCCGCCCGGATCAAGCAGCCGAACCGCAGGGCGCAGATCCTTGCCGGCGCTGGGCCGGTCCTTCGGATCCAGCACGGTGATGTTGGTCAGGCCGGTCAGCTCGTCGGTCTGCCGATTGATCGAAAGCCCCTCCTCCATGTCCAGAAACTCTACGACCCCCTCCATGTCCGCAATGATGGGGTGGGTGTGCGGGTCCCAGCGAGCGATGACGTCGCCGGACGCCACCGCGTCGCCTTCGGCCACCGAAATGACCGCGCCGTAGGGCAGCTTGTAGCGCTCCCGCTCGCGGCCGTGGTCGTCGGCGACGGCGATTTCACCAGACCGAGAAACGGCGACGAGCTCGCCGGCACGCCGGGTCACCGTCTTCAGGTTGTGGAGGCGAACCACCCCGCCATGCTTGACCTCAATGCTGTCGATGGCGGTGGCCCGGGAGGCGGCGCCGCCGATATGGAAGGTGCGCATGGTGAGCTGGGTGCCGGGCTCGCCGATGGATTGAGCGGCGATGACACCAACGGCCTCTCCCACGTTGATGAGATGGCCCCGGGCCAAGTCACGTCCGTAGCAGGTTGCGCAAACGCCGAAGCGCGTCTCGCAGGTGATGGCCGAACGCACCTTGACCTCGTCAACGCCCAAGCTGTCCAGCCGCTCGACGCCAGCCTCGTCAAACATGTCGCCGGCCTTGAACAAAACTTCCTGGCCAGCGCCGTCCACTACGTCAACCGCAACCACGCGACCCAAAACACGGTCTCCCAAGGGCTCCACCACATCGCCGCCTTCAATGATGGCGGACACCGTCAGTCCGTCGCTGGTGCCGCAGTCCTGTTCGGTGACGACCACATCCTGGGCCACGTCCACTAGCCGGCGGGTGAGGTACCCGGAGCTAGCGGTCTTGAGCGCGGTGTCCGCCAGACCCTTGCGGGCACCGTGGGTGGAGATGAAGTACTCATTAACATTGAGCCCTTCGCGGAAATTGGCGGTTATCGCGTTGGCGATGATGGAGCCGTCCGGCCGGGTCATCAACCCGCGCATGCCGGCCAGTTGCCGAATCTGCGCCGGCGACCCCCTGGCCCCCGAGTCCGCATAGACAAAAACCGGGTTGAAGGAGCTCTGCTTCTCCTGCTCGCCATCCCGATTGACAACCAGCTCCTTGGAGATGCCGTCCATCATCGAAAGCGCCACCAAGTCGTTGGCCCAAGACCAAATGTCCACCACCTTGTTGTACTTCTCGCCCTCCGAGAGCAAACCGGCGACGTACTGTCGCTCCACCTCCTGCACTTCCTGCTTGGCCTGTTCAATGATGCTGGCCTTCTCTGACGGAATGACCAGATCGTCCACGCCGATGGATGCGCCCGAAGCCGTGGAGTGGGTGAAGCCCATGTACATCAGCTGGTCGGCGAAAACCACAGTGTCCTTCAAGCCGACATTGCGGTAGCAGTCATTGACCAATTTGGAGATGGCCTTCTTGTCCATGGTCTTGTTGACGGAGGCGAACGATAACTCCGGCGGCACGATGTCGTAGAGCAGGACCCGGCCGACGGTGGTTTCCGTCAGCGCCATTGCGCCAGCTTCGTTTTTCACCCGCACCCGGATCTTGGCGTGCAGGTCCACATGTCCGGCGTGATAAGCCCGATGCACCTCATCGGCATCGACAAAGGCCGCCCCCTCGCCCTTGGCGTTGACCCTTTCCCGAGTCATGTAGTAAATGCCAAGCACCACGTCCTGGGAAGGCACGATGATCGGCTCGCCGCTGGCCGGGGAAAGAATGTTGTTGGTGGACATCATCAGCGCCCGGGACTCCAACTGCGCCTCCAGCGTCAGCGGCACGTGAACAGCCATTTGGTCACCGTCAAAGTCCGCGTTGTAGGCGGTGCAGACCAAGGGGTGCAGTTGAATCGCCTTGCCTTCGATCAACACTGGCTCAAACGCCTGAATGCCGAGGCGATGCAAGGTGGGCGCCCGGTTCAGCAGCACCGGATGCTCGCGAATGACGTCGGCGAGGATGTCCCAAACCTCAGCGGTTTCCCGCTCCACCATCTTCTTCGCCGCCTTGATGTTGGTGGCCAGCATGCGGTTTTGCAGTTGGCCAAAGATGAACGGCTTGAACAGCTCCAGCGCCATTTTCTTGGGCAGGCCGCACTGATGCAGCCTTAGGGTCGGCCCCACAACGATCACCGAGCGGCCCGAGTAATCCACCCGCTTGCCGAGGAGGTTCTGCCGGAAGCGCCCCTGCTTGCCCTTAATCATGTCCGCCAGAGACTTGAGCGCCCTCTTGTTGGTGCCAGTGACCGCCCGGGAGCGGCGCCCGTTGTCGAGCAACGCATCCACCGACTCCTGCAGCATCCGTTTCTCGTTGCGCACGATGATGTCCGGCGCCGAAAGGTCCAGCAGCCGCTTCAGGCGGTTGTTGCGGTTGATGACCCGACGGTAGAGGTCGTTCAGGTCCGAAGTGGCGAAGCGCCCGCCATCCAAGGGCACGAGGGGCCGCAGATCCGGCGGCAGCACCGGCAGCATCTTGAGCACCATCCATTCAGGACGATTGCCGGAATTGACGAACGCCTCCATGAGCTTCAGCCGCTTGGAGAGCTTCTTGATCTTGGTTTCGGAATTGGTGGCTGGAAGCGCCTCGCGCAGGGCCAGAATCTCCTTCTCCAAGTCCATCGACGTCAACAGTTGCTGAATGGCCTCGGCACCCATGCGTGCTTCAAACTCCTCGACGCCATGCTCGTCCAGCTTCTGGGAATACTCCTCGTCGGTGAGCAACTGCCCGGCTTCCAAATCCGTCAAGCCTGGGTCAACCACCACATAGGACTCAAAGTACAGGACCCGTTCAATGTCCCGCAGCGTCATGTCCAGCAAGAGCCCGATGCGCGACGGCAGCGACTTGAGAAACCAGATGTGCGCCGCAGGGCTGGCCAAGTCGATGTGCCCCATGCGTTCCCGACGCACCTTGGTCAGGGTGACTTCAACCCCGCATTTCTCGCACACCACGCCCCGATGCTTCATGCGCTTGTATTTCCCGCACAGGCACTCGTAGTCCTTGACGGGGCCGAAGATGCGGGCGCAGAACAAGCCGTCCCGCTCCGGCTTGAAGGTGCGGTAGTTGATGGTTTCCGGTTTTCTCACCTCGCCATAGGACCAGGACTTGATCATCTCCGGCGAAGCCAAGCCGATGTGCAGGGAGTCGAACTCCTGGTCCTCTCCCTGCCCCTTCAGTACGTTGAGCAAACCTTCCAACGTTCTTCTCCGCCCTATTCGGTTTCGAGTTCAATGTTGATGCCGAGAGATCGAATCTCCTTCACCAACACGTTGAAGGACTCCGGCATGCCCGCCTCCATGCGGAAATCGCCGGTGACGATGTTCTTGTACATCTTGGTGCGACCGCCCACATCGTCGGACTTCACGGTCAGCATCTCCTGCAGCGTGTAGGCCGCTCCGTAGGCTTCAAGGGCCCAGACCTCCATCTCGCCGAAGCGCTGGCCGCCAAACTGCGCCTTGCCGCCAAGGGGCTGCTGCGTCACCAAGCTGTAGGAGCCGGTGGAGCGCGCATGCATCTTGTCGTCAATTAAGTGATTGAGCTTGAGCATGTACATGTAACCGATGGTCACGGGCCGATCAAATTTCTCCCCGGTGCGGCCGTCGTACAAGGTGGTCTGCCCGCTCTCCGGCAGGCCGGCGAGCTTGAGCATGGCCTTGATCTCAGCTTCCGCGGCGCCGTCAAACACCGGCGTTGCGATGGGCAACCCGCCGCGCAGACTGCTAGCCAAATCCGAGACCTCCACATCCGAGAGGGTTTCAAGATCGGTCTTGCGTTGGCCCACGGCATTGTACACCTGATCGAGATGCGCTCGAATCTCGCCGATGTGGCGGCTTTCCTTAAGCATGGCGTCGATCTGCTCGCCGATGCCCTTGGCCGCCCAGCCAAGGTGCGCCTCCAGCACTTGGCCCACGTTCATGCGGGAGGGCACTCCCAGCGGATTCAACACGACATCAACAGGTTCGCCGCGTTCGTCAAAGGGCATGTCCTCCACCGGCATGACCACCGATATGACGCCCTTGTTGCCGTGGCGCCCCGCCATTTTGTCGCCAGGTTGAATGCGGCGCTTGATGGCGAGATACACTTTGACGATTTTGAGCACGCCGGGGTTGAGATCATCACCGCTTTCGATCTTGGAGCGCTTGTCCGCGAAGGTCTCCTCCAGCTTCTCCGCCCGCAGCTTAAGTTGTTTCTCCGCGCTCTCGAGCAACTTGTTCAGGCGGTCGTCAACCATGCGAATCTTGAACCAATCCGCTTGTGGGAGGGCGTCGAGGCAGGCGTCGGTAACGGTTGACCGGCCGTCCTGGCCGGGCAAGCTTGCGGCCTCCTGGTCCACTAGCGCCTTGCGCAAGCGCCCATGGGTGGCCGTTTCGACGATGCGGAACTCATCGTCAAGATCCTTGCGGATCTGGGCTAGATCAGCCTGCTCTATGGCCTTGGAGCGCTGGTCCTTCTCAAGGCCGTCCCGAGTGAAGACCCGAACGTCGATCACGGTGCCCTTAACGCCAGTGGGCACCCTCAAGGAAGTGTCCTTCACGTCGGACGCCTTCTCCGCAAAGATCGCCCGCAGCAGCTTCTCCTCCGGCGTTAACTGACTTTCGCCCTTGGGGGTGACCTTGCCCACCAGAGTGTCGCCGGCAACGACCTCCGCGCCGATGTAAACGATGCCGGATTCGTCAAGTTTCAACAAAGCGCCGATCCCGACGCTGGGGATGTCGCTAGTGATCTCCTCCGAGCCGAGCTTGGTGTCCCGGGCAATGCAGGTCAATTCCTGAATGTGGATGCTGGTGAACCGATCCTCCTGCACCACCCGCTCCGAAATCAGGATGGAGTCCTCGAAGTTGTAGCCGTTCCAAGGCATGAACGCGACGCGCATGTTTTGGCCAAGGGCCAACTCGCCCATATCGACCGAGGGGCCGTCCGCCAGGATGTCCTCCTTGGCGATGCGGTCGCCCGGGGAAACCTGGGGACGCTGATTGATGCAGGTGTTCTGGTTGGAGCGGGTGAACTTAATGAGGTTGTAGATGTCCACGCCGGCTTCGTCGGCTTCGGTTTCATCATCCGCCGTCCGCACCACGATGCGGCCGGCGTCCACGCTATCGACCACACCGCCGCGGTCGGCGGTTACGCAGACCCCTGAGTCCCGAGCCACGCCCCGTTCAATGCCGGTGCCCACCAGCGGCTTCTCGGTGCGCAGAGTCGGCACCGCCTGGCGCTGCATGTTCGAACCCATCAACGCCCGGTTGGCGTCGTCGTGCTCCAAAAAGGGAATGAGGGCGGCGGCGATGGAGACCACCTGCTTGGGCGAGACATCCATGTAGTTGACGCGCGCCGGATCGGTTTTGGTGAACTCGTTCTGATGCCGAACATCCACTAGAGCATCGACAAAGGCACCTTGCTCATCGAGTTTGGCGCTGGCTTGGGCGATGACGTACTCCGCCTCGTCAATGGCGGACAAGTACTCGATTTCCGCCACAACCTTGCCGTTCACCACCTTGCGGTAGGGCGTCTCCAGAAATCCGTATTCGTTGGTGCGGGCGTATGCCGCCAAGCTGTTGATGAGGCCAATGTTCGGGCCTTCCGGCGTCTCGATGGGGCACACTCGACCATAGTGGGTTGGGTGTACGTCCCGCACTTCGAACCCGGCGCGCTCCCTGGTCAAGCCGCCCGGACCCAACGCCGACACCCGGCGCTTGTGGGTCACCTCGGAGAGCGGGTTGTTCTGGTCCATGAACTGCGACAGCTGGCTGGAGCCGAAGAACTCCTTGATGGCGGCGGCAACCGGCTTGGCGTTAATCATGTCCTGGGGCATCAAGCCCTCCGACTCGGCCAAGGACAGGCGCTCCTTGACGGCCCGCTCCACGCGAATGAGGCCGATGCGAAACTGGTTCTCCGCCATTTCCCCGACGGAGCGCACCCGGCGGTTGCCGAGGTGGTCGATGTCGTCCACCGAGCCGTGCGCATCGCGAATGGCGATCAGGGTCTTCACAACGTCAAGGATGTCGTCCTTGTTCAGAACGCCGGCGCCGGTGTTTTCGTCCCGCCCCAACCGTCGGTTGAACTTCATGCGCCCCACCCCGGAAAGGTCGTAGCGCTCCTTGGAGAAAAAGAGATTGGTGAACAGGCTCTCGGCGGCCTCCTTGGTCGGCGGCTCGCCGGGCCGCATCATTCGGTAGATCTCCACCAATGCCTCAAGCCGATTGGACGTGGTGTCGATCCGCAGCGTGTCGGAAATGTAAGGTCCGCAGTCGATCTCGTTGGTGTGGATGGTCTTGATCGTCGTGACCTTCATCTCCAGAAGCTTGTCCAACACCTCTTCGGTGATGATCGAGTTGCAAGGCAGCAGTATCTCCCCCGTTTCCCCATCAAACAGATCCTCGGCCGTGATCCTGTTCAGCAGATACTCCCGCTGCACGTCAAGCCGTTTGTTGCGGCTTTTGATGAGGCGATTGACATGGCGCTTGGTGACCCTGGTGCCGGCCTCCACAACGACTTCGCCATCCCGGGTGATGATGTCGAAGGAGGCGACTTCGCCCAACAGCCGCTCCGGCTCAAGATCAACCGAGAAGCCATTCTTTTTCACATGGAACACGTTGACGTCAAAAAACAGATTCAGGATTTCCTCGTTCGTGCAGCCAAGCGCTCTCAGGATGATCGTGGCCGGCAGTTTGCGGCGTCGGTCCACCCGCACGAACAGGCAGTCCTTGGGGTCGAACTCGAAGTCGAGCCAAGAGCCGCGGTAGGGAATCACCCGCGCCGAATAAAGCAGCTTGCCGGAACTGTGGGTCTTGCCTTGGTCGTCACCAAAGAAAACCCCCGGCGAGCGGTGCAGTTGGGAAACCACCACCCGCTCCGTGCCGTTTATGACGAAAGTGCCGTTTTCGGTCATGAGCGGCACCTCGCCCATATAGACTTCCTGCTCCTTGATGTCCTTGATGCCCTTGCTTGAAGACTCTCGGTCGTAAATGATAAGGCGCACCTTCACCCGCATGGGCGCGGCATAGGTGATGCTGCGCATCACGCATTCTTGGACGTCGAAAGCCGGCTGGCCAAGACTGTAATCCACATACTCGATTGCCGCGTTGCCGGAATAGCTGACGATGGGGAACACCGATCGAAACGCCGCATGCAGACCCTTTTCCTCACGCACCTCGGCGGGAACGCCTAGCTGCAGGAACTGGCTGTAGGAATCCACCTGAATCGCAAGAAGGTAGGGCATTTCCATGGACTCCGAAATTTTGCCGAAGTCCTTGCGGATGCGTTTTTTCTCGGTGAAGCTATAAGCCATTCGAATCTCCTTGGATCTTCACTGTGCAGAACGCCGAAAGGCCGATGCTCCGAGCGGCGCAACAACTAGCCAGCGGGGCGCAACACCCCCAAGGCGCCGCAAACTCGAGCCCTCGGCGGTGGCCAAGCGGCTGCAACTCGGTTGGTTCAATTCGGCTACTTCAGCTCGACTTGGGCACCAGCTTCTTCGAGCTGTTTTTTGACGTCCTCCGCCTCTTCCTTGGAGGCGCCCTCCTTGACTGGCGAGGGGGCGTTGTCCACTAGGCTCTTGGCCTCCTTCAAACCCAATCCGGTGATGGCTCGCACCACTTTGATCACGTTCACCTTCTTGTCGCCGATGGTGCTCAAAATGACGTCGAATTCCGTTTGCTCTTCGCCGCCGTCGGCAGCATCGCCGTCGCTAACGACGGCGGCCGGCGCGGCTATCGCCGCGGCGGCGGACACGCCGAACTTCTCCTCCATGGATCGAACGAGCTCCACCACCTCCATAACGCTCATGTCGGCGATGGCGTTCAAAATGTCATCTTTGGACAGGGCCATAACTAAGTCTCCCTAAGGATTGTCAATTGAGCTTCAAGTCTCTTGCGCTTCCCGCTCGTCACCCTTGGCGTCGCGCACGGCCGCCAGGGTTCGCACCAGTTTGGCTGGAACTTCGTTCAGGGTCCGGGCAAGTTTGGCGATGGGCGCCTGCATGACGGCCAACAGCAAGCCCAGAGCTTCGTCCCGCCGCGGCAGGGCGGCGACCCGGTCTAAGGCGTCGGCCTCCAGCAAGGCGCCGCCTATGGACAGCGCTTTGACCTCCAGTGCGGCGTGGTCCTCAGCAAAATCCTTGAGCAGACGCGCCGCCGAACCGGGTTCGTCCTGGGAAAGGGCCAGCAGGGTGGGGCCCGCCAAGGCGTCATTCAGGCATTGCAGCTCGCTGCCGGCAACCGCCCGGCGCACCAGGCTGTTGCGTACCACCCTGAGGTAAACACCGCGGTTCCGCGCCTCGGCTCGAAGAAGGGTCATCTCACCGGCGGTCAAGCCGCGGTAGTCCGCCAAGACGGCGGCCTGGGCCTGTTGCACAGCCGTGCGAACCTCTTCAACAACCTGTTGCTTTTGCTCAAGCCGTAAAGCCACTGCTCATTTCCCCTTGCGCACTCTGTCCCGCCACTTCCGCTCCAAGTCGCCCCGCTCGCCCTCGCCTACAGCGCCAGCGAGGACTGGTCGATGGCGAGACCCGGCCCCATCGTGGTGGAAAGCGTGATCTTCTTGAGGTACACGCCCTTGGCCGCCGCCGGGCGCGCCTTCTTCAGGTCCGACACCAGGGTTTCCACGTTCTCCTTGATCTGGTCGGCGGAGAAGCCCACCTGCCCGACGCTGCCGTGGACGATGCCGGCCCGGTCGGTGCGGAAGCGAACCTGCCCCGCCTTGGCGTTTTTCACCGCCGTCTCGACGTCGGCAGTGACGGTTCCGGTCTTCGGGTTGGGCATCAGTCCCCGAGGCCCCAACAGCTTGCCGAGCTGGCCGACAACGCGCATGGCGTCCGGCGTGGCCACCACCACATCGAAATTCAGGTCGCCGCCCTTGATCCGCTCCGCCAAGTCATCGAGCCCCACCACATCCGCACCGACGGCCTCCGCCTTGGCGGCGTTGTCTCCCTGGGCGAAGACGGCAACCCGAACCGACTTGCCGGTACCGTGCGGCAACGTGCTGGCGCCGCGCAGCGTCTGGTCGGACTTGCGGACATCGACGCCGAGATTGACCGCCACCTCGAAACTCTCCTTGAACTTAGCCGTGGAAAGCTCTGCCAAAAGGTCCACCGCCGCGGCGATGGGATAGAACTTGGCGGCATCGACCTTCTCGGCGATGGTGCGCATCCGCTTGGTCGGTTTGGCCATCCTACAGGCCCTCCACTTCAATGCCGGCGCTGCGGGCGCTGCCGGCGATGGTGCGCACCGCCGCCTCCAGGCCGGCGGCTGTCAAGTCCGGGTCCTTGACCTTGGCGATCTCCTCCAGCTGGCTGCGGTCCACCTTGCCGACCTTGTTGGTGTTGGGGGTGCCGCTGCCTTTGGCAACGCCGGCCGCCTTGCGCAACAGCACCGACGCCGGCGGCGTTTTAGTGATGAAGCTGTAGCTGCGGTCCGCGTACACCGTAATGACCACGGGTATGGGCAGGCCCGGCTCCAAGCTCTGGGTTTGCGCATTGAACGCCTTGCAGAAATCCATGATGTTGACGCCATGCTGCCCCAAGGCAGGGCCTACCGGCGGACTGGGATTGGCTTGCCCGGCCGGCACTTGCAGCTTGACGTAAGCCTTCTCCTTTTTTGCCGTTCGTTTTGCCATTCGCTTAGTTCCTCAAGCGCAGACCGGAATGCAGGCACCGCCGGGCAAGCAGCCCGGGCGCTCCACCTCCAGTGACGGGGCTACCCCTTTTCAACCTGACCAAAATCGAGCTCGACAGGGGTTGAACGCCCAAATATGGTGACCGCCACGTGCATGCGGCTCTTTTCGTAGTTCACTTCCTCGACAACCCCGCTGAAGTCGTTGAAGGGGCCGTCTATGACGCGCACCAGCTCGCCCGGCTCAAAGACCGTCTTGGGTGCCGCCCGGTCCGTGCCGGCCTCAACGCGGGCCAGAATCTCATCAGCCTCCCGGTCCGTCAGCGGCGCCGGATTGTCGGCGGTGCCGCCGATGAACCCCATCACTCGAGGAGTCTGCTTGACCAGATGCCAAGTTTCCTGGTTCAGCTCCATCTCCACCAACACATAGCCGGGAAAGAACTTGCGTTCGCTGCGCCGCTTCTGCCCGGCGCGCATTTCCACCACTTTTTCAGACGGCACGAGAATTCTGCCGAAGTGCTCCTTGAAGGCCGACAGATCGACCCGTTCCTTAAGCGCCAGGGCGACTTTGTTTTCAAAGCCTGAATAGGCATGCACGACGTACCACCTCTTGGACATGGCCGCAGCTATCCGATCACCGCAGACACCAACCAGCTCAAGGCGGAGTCCAGCAACCAAAGAATGAAGGCGAACACCAGCACCAGCACCAAGACGATCACGGTGGTTTGCAGGGTCTCGTCCCTGGTCGGCCAAACCACGCGCCGTATTTCCGCCCGGGACGCCTTGAGCAACGCCCAAATTGCGGCGCCGCGCACGGTTTGCAGAGCAATGCCGACGGCGACGGCGGCTATGCCGATCAAGCCCAGCACCCGCATCAGCAGGGACTCGTCCTGATAATACCAGTTGCCGTAAATGCCGAGGCCCAGCAGAGCGGCCGTGACCAGCCACTTCAACCAATCCAGCCCCCCGCCGACAGCGACATCCGTGTTCGTGCTCAATTTCTGTTGCCCATCAAAATGCTTAGCTGCTTTGTGCTGGTCCGCTGCGCCGCGTGGCAGGCCAGGAGGGAATCGAACCCCCAACCTGCGGTTTTGGAGACCGCTGCTCTGCCAATTGAGCTACTGGCCTTTGTTTTGCGCGGACTAGCACAGATTTCACAGAACTCCGACGGCCCTACTGGGTGATTTTGGCGACGACGCCGGCGCCGACGGTGCGCCCGCCCTCGCGGATCGCGAAGCGCTGGCCCTCCTCCATCGCGATCGGCGAGATCAGGCCCACCGACATGTTCACGTTGTCCCCAGGCATCACCATCTCAACCTCCGAAGGCAACTCCACCGTCCCCGTCACGTCCGTCGTCTCAAAGAAGAACTGCGGGCGGTACCCCTGGAAGAACGGCGTGTGACGGCCCCCCTCGTCCTTCGACAGAACGTAAACCTCCGCCTCAAACCCCGTGTGCGGCGTGATGCTCCCGGGCGCCGCCAAAACCTGCCCGCGCTCCACCTCGTCCCGCTTCATCCCGCGCAGCAAAACCCCCACGTTCTCACCCGCGCGCCCCTCGTCCAGCAGCTTGCGGAACATCTCAACACCCGTGCAGGTCGTCGTCCGAGTCTCCCCAAGCCCCACGATCCCAACCTCGTCGCCAACCCGAACCACGCCACGCGCGATCCGCCCCGTCACCACCGTCCCCCGACCCGATATCGAGAAAACGTCCTCTATCGGCATCAGAAACGGCTGGTCCACCGGACGCTCCGGCTCCGGGATGTAGCCGTCCAGCGCGTCCAGAAGGCGCTGGATCGAACCCGTCCCCTGATCCCCCGCGTCGCCCTCCAGCGCCCGCAGCGCGCTCCCTATGACGATCGGCGTGTCGTCCCCGGGAAACTCGTACTGGTCCAGAAGCTCCCGAACCTCCATCTCCACCAGCTCCAGCAACTCGCCGTCGTCCACCATGTCCGACTTGTTCATGTAAACCACGATCCGCGGAACGCCAACCTGGCGCGCCAGCAGAATGTGCTCCCGCGTCTGCGGCATCGGCCCGTCCGCCGCCGAAACCACCAGCACCGCACCGTCCATCTGCGCCGCCCCCGTGATCATGTTCTTCACGTAGTCCGCGTGCCCCGGACAGTCCACGTGCGCGTAGTGCCGCGAGTCGCTCTCGTACTCCACGTGCGACGTCGCTATCGTGATCCCACGCTCCCGCTCCTCCGGCGCGTTGTCAATCTGGTCAAACTCCCGAACCTCACCGCCCCGCGCCGCCGCGCAAACCTTCGTCAGCGCCGCCGTCAGCGTCGTCTTCCCGTGATCCACGTGCCCAATCGTCCCCACGTTCACGTGCGGCTTCGTCCGCTCAAACTTCTCCTTCGCCATCTCGATCTCTCGCTGTTGGTTCCCTAAGCTCCAGCGCCAGCGGACTCAAGGACCCCGCGTGACGCCTGCGTTGTGGTGCTCACAATCGGATTCGAACCGATGACCTCTTCCTTACCAAGGAAGTGCTCTACCGACTGAGCTATGTGAGCCTGCTCATCTCCGTCCTGAATTGACACCCGCACGGGCCAGCGCGTTGCCGCCGCCGACCCGACCCGTTGCCGCAACTGCACCGCAGCCCCCGGCGTGGCCCTCTTGCGCGGCGCCGCAGCATCCAAATGCGCCGACCCGCTCCGCCAACTTGGAGCGGGTAGCGGGAATCGAACCCGCGTCATCAGCTTGGAAGGCTGAGGTTCTGCCGCTGAACTATACCCGCCCGACTTGCGCCCGCCTGATCCTTTGCCTGCGTCTCCCGCCCTGCAGCCGCCGCCTCAAGGCGCCGAGCGCTGGTGGTGGGGGAAGGATTCGAACCTTCGAAGGCTAAGCCGTCAGATTTACAGTCTGATCCCTTTGACCGCTCGGGAACCCCACCTGCTTTCGGCGCGGACAAGCCCGCTATTGCGCCTCCACACTGACTCCGCTTGATTGCCTCCGACGCCGGTTCCACGCCGGAGCAGCCGTTGGATCCCTAGCCAAACCTAACGCCGGCCCACCGCCGGACGCGCCAATCCATCTGCCTGACCGCCATACAGGCACCCTGGTGCCGCCACAAGGAATTGAACCCTGGACCTTCTCATTACAAGTGAGCTGCTCTACCTGCTGAGCTATGGCGGCAAAAATGGGTGCGGAATTCTACAGAAAGCAATTTCGCGGCGCAACGACTATTTTTAACGAAATATGACGGAGGTTTGTCTAGGGAAGGGATGGATTACGCCTCCTCGAACCCGTGGTTGCTGAATTTCAGCGTCCGGCTGTTTTCGTTGACGGTGCGCACCACGTTTTCCGGCGCCCCGTCGGGGAGGTCGGCGGCGATGTCCAAGGTGACCGCCACTTCCGCACCGACGAGGCCGGACAGATGGGCGATGACCTCCTCGGCGATGCGACCGGCGTCCCGCCCCACCCGCGTGGGGTCCAGCGTGACGGCACCGTGGAAACGGCGGAGTTTCTTTTCGGCAGGAGGCGGCGGCGCAAGTTCGCCCCCATCCAGCTGGCCGCCCTTTGCTAGTTCCGGCTTGGGCTGCGGTGAGGGCGTTTCCGCATCCAGCTGCCGGCGGGCGGCCTCCGGCTTCACCAACAAGGCCGGGCTCTCCGGCAGCACCGGCGCCGGCCTTCCCCCCGCCCGCAGGCCGAGGTAACGCCCCTTGCTTTCGTCATGACCGTCCGCCAGCGCGAAGCTGTCCGCCTCCCAAGTGAGCGACGCCAAGCCGTCCTCCACCGCCCCGGTCAGCACTTCCGGCCCGGCAAGGCGCGGCAGGTAGGGGTAGCTGGCAAAGTCCTCCACTAGCTGACGCACGGCCACATGCTCCCCGCGCCACAGGGGCACGCTGTCCATGTGCATCCGCAAGATCGCGCCGGCCAGCTGCATTACCAGCAACTCGTCGTTGCGCAGCCGCTTGGCGGCGCGTTCGGCCAGTCCCCCCGACCCCGCCAAGCGAATGGCTTTCCATTCAAGGGAAGACGCCGGCGTTGCCTGCTCCGGCGTCAGCAGCCATTGGTAGGCTTCCGGCAGGCGGGCGGTCACGGTGTCGTCGGCCGCTTGGCGCTGCACTTCCGCCTGCTTGGTCTGGTGCGGGTCCAAGTTCAGTTGGTCCTTCTCATCCAAGATGGAGCGCCACGCCAGACAGCGGCGCAGGGCTTCGTCCAAATCTCGACAGCGCACCTTGTCCGCGGCCAGAAAGACCAGCGTGTTGCGGAACAGCCGGGGGGCGTTGCCGCGGGTTTCCAGAATGGCGTTGGCGGCCATTTCGGCGGGGTTCGGCGCATCCTTGGCGTAGGGATGCTCGGCGGACAGCACCACCAGCCGCGCATCCCAATCGTCTGGCACGTCGGCGCTGGTTTGCGGCAGGACATGGATGCGGGCAAAGCCCTCGCTGGCGCGTAAGCTCCCCTGCAACCGCCGTTCGAGCTCCAGCGCCGCTTGGTGCGGGTCTCGGCCCAACTGCGCGGCCCGGTCCTCGGCCAGCTTAGTGACCGTGGGCTGGGTGTCGTACCACACCCGCGCGCCATCCTGATAAAGGTAGGTGGCCGCCGCCGCCAAACGGCGCAGGGCGTCCTCGAACGTGGCTGGGGGTTCCCCCGGCGACACGCAGCCGAGCTTCACCCGCCCGTCATCGATGCCCCGATGCGCCGCCGCCGTGGTGGGCGCAGAGCCGAGATAGGCCGTGCGCGCCACCCGCCGCGTGGCGGAGAGCTTGCCGAGATTGGGCACTGCGGCGTCGATGCGCAGCGGCAACGAATTGGGGCCATCGACATCCTTTTCGATCACCGGCGTCCAGTTGTCCGGGAGATAGCGCGTCAATTCGTTTTGCACGCGGGAGTCGTCAATGGGAATGGTGGAGGGCAGGATGAGGGGGTTGCGATCGCCGCTCTCCCACAGGCTGTGAATCACCGCCGCCATCAGCCGCAGTACGCCCCGGGTGCGCTGAAACTTGGCCAGCGCGGACCAATCCGAGTACAGCCGGTCGAAGATCTCCGGGTGAATGGGGTAGGCCGCCTGAAGGCGCCGTTCATAGTCCGCGCTGCGGCATTCGGACGGAAACTCCGCCTGCTGTGAGCGATACAGGTCGGCAAAAGCGCGGGCGGTGACATCCCGCTGCTTGAAGGCGTCCGACCCGTTTAGTGGCTCGAACAGACGCCGCCGCACGATCTCGAAGCCCTCCTCGGCGCTGGCCGGCCGCCAAGAGGACTCCACCCGTGCGACCACGTTGCGCAGCCGCTCCAACGCCTCCCGTCCGCGAACGCCGCCCACCTCCGAATCGTCCGCTTCCGCACGGGGGGAACCCTGGCCGGTGGTGTCGGAGGCCGGCAGCGACACCACCAGCAAGCAGTTGTCCGTGGCCTTCACCGCTTCGGTGAGGGTCTGCGCAAAGGTGAACTGGGTCTCGAAGCTACCCGCCGGCAAGTCGCTCTCGTCATGCAGTTGACGGGCGTAGGACACCCACTCGTCGATCAGGATCAGGCAGGGGCCGTGGGTTTGCAGCAGTTCCCGCAAGGCGTCGCCAGGGTTGGTGGCGTTCTCGTCATCGGCGCGGATGCGCTCGAAGGCCGCCTTGCCGCCTAGCTGATAAGCCAGTTCGCCCCAAAGAGTGCGCACTTGGATGCCATCCGGTTTCGTGGCGGGATTGCCGGGGGATATCTTGTTGCCCACCAGCACCACGCGCTTGACCGGCGCCGCTGCGGAAACTTCTGCCTTGGCCAGCACCTCCTCCACCCCGGCCAGTTTCCCGGCCGGGGCACCGGAAAACAAATGGTAGAGAGCCAGCATGGAGTGCGTCTTGCCGCCGCCGAAGTTGGTTTGCAATTGCACCACCGGGTCCCCGGTCTTGCCCGCCAACCGCCGCAACCCGGTGGCGAGCAGCCCTTGCAGGCTTTCGGTGAGGAAGGTGCGGCGAAAGAACTCCCCCGCATCCCGGTATTCATCCGCCCCTTCGCCTAGGTGAACCTGCCACAAATCCGCCGCGAACTCCGCCTGCTGATAGCGGCCGCTGGCCACATCCTGATGCGGGGTGGCCACCTCCCGCCACGGCTTGACGGCGCCGCCAGCCGCCGTTTCCACCAAGGCGCTGGCCACTCGGCGGCGTTCGCCGCGCACCTGCTCATCAAGCACCAAGCGCCGCAGTTCCCGCTTGATGCTAGCCACCTCGTCCGCCTGGGATGCGGAGACGGCGGTGAGCAGCCGCTCCGCCGAATCCAGCGCCCGGTCCGCATCGTCGCTGGAGAAGCGCTCCTGATGCGCCCACTTGTTGCGCCAACTCCGCAGTTCGGAGACGAGGCTGCGCTCCGTGTGGCCCAAGGTGTCCCGAAAAACGTCGTTCCAGGTTTCCCACATGAGCCTGAGCAGGGCGGCGGCGTCCCAATCGGCGATGGACCTCTCTGCCAGTTTCGGGTCCTCGGCAAAGCGGCGAATGGTGTCCATGCGCACCGCGCCGGCCTTGGCCTTGGCCATGACTTCGCGCTGCACGAAGGGAGCGAGGCCGGAGCGCAGCAGCTCCAGCGCCTTGTTGACGCGCTCGTGGTTGGTGGCGGCCATTATTGCAGTTCCCTCCACTGGTTTATTCTATCTTCCAGACCGTTCACCAGCTCGTGAATCTCATATCGATCTCGGTCCGTTTCCTGTCGGGCCACGATCCTCGCCAGATTCGCCGCATCTCTGTTCAACCTGCGGGCAAACATTTCAACCTTCACCTTGTCGGGATTTCCCTTTTCCAAAGTACCTGCCGTCAACTGCTCAACTTCACGCCTGCGCCCATCAATGTCTTGTGCAGACATCCCCAAAAGGGTTTCGTACTCCTTAGCTCTGTTTGTGAGAGTCTGCCAAATCCACGCCTCGGGTGGCCCTTCACCCGGTAGAAACAGCGGGCGAAAGCTGTGGCCGTAGCCTTCGGCGATGCTGCTGAGATTTTTCTCCCGATCTCGGGAATCACCGTCCAACACGAAAATGAAGCCAAACAATTTGCCGAATTTGCCCAGCGCCCGAATGTGCGCGGGAAACTCGTCCCTGCCTGTATTTCGGCCAATAATGAAGTCATCCGGACGCATCTGCAGCCGCGGCTGCAACATGTCGAGCACACCAAGGAGTACACCCTCAGCCACCTCGTCCTCGCACAATATGGAGAGCTGCTCGCGAGACTGGCCGTAGAGCGCCTTCTGAAAGATGTCCCTGTGTGGCGGCAGCTTTCGCACATCCAAGGTCTGTTCGTCTCGGTCCAGGAAAAACCTGCCCTCCGGCGGCACACTGTCCAGCACCACGGGGCTGTGCGACGCCACGATGACCTGCAGCCTCTGGCGCAAGGCCAAGCGTTGCAACTCCAGCATGAGTTGTTGTTGCGTGTAGGGATGTAGTCCCGTATCGATCTCGTCAATCAAGACAAGTGCATCCTGAAGTTTCGAGATGTCCTTGGACATCCGCAAAATGGTGCGTTCGCCGGAGGACATGTGGAACTCCGAATAGCGGGCTTCGTCGTTGTCCTTCACCTCTGCGAACAGAAGGTCGCGCCTTTCGGCGCTGATGACCGAAATCCGTTGGTAACGCTGAGGCAAAATGCGATCGGCAAAATTGAGCAAGTCCGGCGCTAGGGCCTCTGTAAGGTAAGTCTTGCGCATAATCTGCAGAGCGCCACGCGCCTCGGCCGGATTGGTGAGATTGGCTAATGTGCGCAGATACACTTCTCGCGCCGGCTGCCGACCACCCTTGTGGCCCATGAAACTCCGGTTCCAGGATTTGCCCCGCCGCCATGTCATCGACGCCCGTTGTCCATCATCAATGTAGTAGTAGGCGAACTCCACCCGGCCAATGTCATCTGACAGCGTTTTGCGCAGCCGGTCTGTGAAGTCCGGGAACAGTATGCTTGGTGTCAGATCCATTGATGAGGGGAGGAGCTGTCGATACGCGCAAGCACAAGTGAGCAGCACGGTGGTCTTGCCGCAGCCATTCGGCCCGGCCAAAACGGACACGGGGTAGTTGAAAGCTACCCGCAAGTCCTTGATTCCTCGAAAGCTCCTAATTTGAACTTCTTCAAGGTTGAAGGAGCGATGCGGCTTGCGCGCCTGCAACGCCGTCCACACTCGCTTGAGTTCCCGGTCGATCAAAGAAGGCATGTCGGTCTCGCCACCATCGCGCCACGGGCGGGAAAGACACTTTCATTGAGTGGAAATGTCATCCGATCACCTCGTAGCTGCTGCACACCCAAAGACACCCAACGCCCGCTACCGACTGTGAGCGCAAGCCTACCGCAATCGTCACGCCCTTGGCACTGCCGACTTGCGACAGCGCATTCGCCGGCACCCAAGCGGTGTAACTGTGCAGCTCGTCTCCTTCGGGCGAGGGTGCATGGACGGTGATTTTGCCCCAGCATCCTTTGCCGAGGGGACCGAGGAAGGCGGAGACCATCGTGGTTGCGGCGGGCAACTTCAACGCCGCTGCCACATCGACCTCCACCGCTTTTTCGCGCAGCACACCGACAATGGGGGCCGAGGCGTTGGCATCCGGTTTGATGGTCTTAATGGGGTCTCGCCGTTGCTGACGGTGCCTTGCCCTTGTCACTACAGCAGCGTCTATGGTGCCCGAGGGTGGCCGTCGCACGGTGACGCCGGATGTCAGTTCGACGTTGATCGTGCCCAACTCGTCCGTCCACCGCGTCAGATTCCGCGTCCACGAGGTTTCGCAATCGTGGAGGGGCCAGGGTTCGCCCAAGGCGTCGAAGAACACTGCCGAGCCGCAGTTGCAGTGAAAGTAGAACACCCTCTCTCTGCAGTTCCGGCACTTGGTCGGGAACGTAACGGCGTTGCACCACCTGCCGTGGGTTGCGCTCATGCGCAGGCCTTCGGTGCGTTTTCTGAGGGCAGGCGTTCAACGCCCGCGAGGAAGATTTGGTAGCTGCGGGAGCGGTTTTCTCGGGAGAGATGCCGGCCTAGGCTTCTTGCGCCGGATCGCTTCTGGAATTCCGGTATGAGCGCTGACAAGGCTTCCGCTGGCTGAATCACGCTGTCCGGGTCGCGGAATCGGCTTTTGCGCAATTCGCCGCGTATTTGCCTAGCTGCGCCCGGGAAAGCTCGCGTCAGCGCTTCGGCATCGCCGATGTACCAGGCTTCGAGTTCCCGGCAGACCACGCGGATGAAGGTGTCGGCGCGTCCACTCTGCTCGCACAACGTCGCCAACTTAGCCTTGATCGCTCGGCAGTCGCCGCTGTCCTGATCGCGCATCACCATGAAGCGCACACCGGGCTCCCGCCAAGCTCGGAGCTTCTTGGGGATGCTCTTTTCCAGATCCGCCTTCCCCCTGTGAGGAACGCATTGAAACGATAGATTAGGGAATAGCTGCGGCAACAGCTCATCAAGCAAGTTTGCCATAGAGGGTTCTTCGACCAGGAAAACCAGCTTAGTCACTACGGGTCCACGCCCTTGAAAAGGCGCTGCATCCACAGTGCGCCGGGCAGATCGCCCTCCTCGGCCAATCGCTTTAGAAGCGGGTCTTCACTCGCCCGGTGGACGTGCGTGAACCCATCCTCCTTTTCCAGCCAGAAGATCTCGTCCAGATTCGCAGCGTTAAGGAACTCGGGCGAATGAGTGGCAACCAACACCTGCCCGCCACGCCGGGCGTAGTCCCGAAACTCCTCCACCAAATCGCCCAGCAAGGCAGGATAAAGCTGATTTTCCGGTTCCTCCACGGCAACCAGCGGATGCGGCTTGGGATCGTGCAGCAGCAACAGGTAGGCGAACATCTTGATGGTGCCGTCCGAAACGTGCCGGGCGATGAACGGATCCTTGAAGCTGCCGTCCCGAAAGCGCAGCACCAAGCGGCCATCTTCGGTGACCTTAGCCTCCACCGCATCGACTCCGGGAACGCGGGCGCGCATGGCCTCTAGGACGCGGCGGAACTGCTGGGGATGGTTTTCGTGCAGGTATTGCGCCACTTGGGCCACGTTTTCGCCCAATGTGGAAAGATGTTCGGCATAGCCGGCCTCGGGACTTTCCCGTGCTTTATTGATGTGGAAGTTGGAGATGTGCCAGTTTTCGATCAGTGACCGGAATTCGGAAATTAGGGGGAAGTCCTTGAGGTGGCCAAGAGCCTTTATCGCCAAAATGCTTGGGTCATCTAATTTGTAAGCGGCTTCTTCTACCTTGGAATCACCTTCAAAGTCGATGATTTCTCTAGTGACCACGCCATCGCCACGAAAGAACTGCAAAAGCCGTTCACTATCATCCTCAAGATCTGTAGTGATGCACTCCCTGCGTACCACCACCCGGCTGGCCTCCTGCTCGATCTGCAAACTGTAGAAGAGAAATTGCTCATCTCCTCCGCGGTAGCCAATGATTATTTCAATGGGGCCGCTCTGACCGCGGCTCACCAATTCGCGAAATCCACCACGTTTGGCGGTGGCGGAGTGGACATCGCCAGCAAGTGCGTCCTTAAGAAAGGTGAACACGTCAAATAGCGTGGACTTCCCCGTGCCATTGGCTCCGGTCACTATGGATAGTGGGGACAGACCATCGAACTCCGAATTCAGGAATACCCGGTAGTTGCTAATCTCTAGATACTCAATGGACATTGCTAAAGCTCCTTATACACCGTCAAGCGGCGCAAGCAGTTCCGTTTGCTCCGATCTATCCTCGCGAGCCAGTCGAGCGATCTCCGGCCAGCTTTGCACCAGCGCGTTGTACCACAGGGCTTCGCGGGAGCGCTTGGTGCGTTCGGCGATGGCATAGAGGCGGTAGGCGAGTTCGCGGGCGGTTTGCGCCACGCTGCCGAGTTTGCGCACTAGGGCTGCCGCGGCCTGCTCGCCGCCAGCATCATGGACGCGGATCAGGTGATGCACGGTGAGCCAAGCCGACAGCCGTGCCGCAGCCTGCGGATCCCAATCCTGCGCTAAGGCTAGGGGGATAAGCAGCCGCACCTTGCCGCCCTTCGACTGGAGGATGCCAATGGTCTTCAGAAAGCCAACGCTGGTGTTTTTCGCCTTGGAGAGCGTCTCGGCAGCGCCGTAGTCGCCATCCTCAAAGCCGTGCTGCTCAAACCAGGCCAGCGCCCAGCGGGTGTCCGCGTCGAAATCGCCTTCTTGTGCGGTGAGCACCTCGTCGAGCGTCTCGTTGATAAACGCCAGCGCCTCCCGGACAGTGACCGGGTTGCCGGAGGCATCCACTACCTTCGCGTAGCGGGTGTACACAGCCATGCCGGGGCCGATGGCGGCCTGGGCTAAGTCCACCGGGGCAATGCTGCCGGATTGCAGGTGAGCGAGGGAGGCGGGGAGTTCGGACTTGAGGGTGTTGATGAATTGGCGGCGCGTGGCGAGTGGCGCATCTTCGGGGCGCTTGCGGCAAACTAAAACGATGCTGGACGCGAGAGCATTGGCGTCCTTGCCGATCATCCTGTTGCTGAGTTCCGTGCGCATCGGCCAAGTGCCTGTAATGGCGAAGCCAGCGTGGATTACGGCATCCAAGAAAGTCTCCCAGCCAGTGCTGGTGATTCCAGTATCGCCCCTCCTTTCGGACTGCTTGAAGGCATAGTAGATGGTGACGGGGAAGGCGGGGTGAGTCTGCTCAGCAAGTCGTGATATAGCCAGTTCCATGCCATCAAGGAAGAATATCTCTGCTTGCTCCCTATTTTTATGTCGGTAGGTCGTGGCAACAAGTTCCTCAACTTTAGGCACGGCAAGAGTAGTAAAGAGATCAGGCAATGATGTACCTAATGAACGACGTAACCAGACATAAAAGAAATCTGAAAGGTCAGCATAGCTAATATTGTCGTAATATGGTGGGTCCGTCGAAACGAGCTTGTTTTTACTAATCTCTTGATTAGTTGCATCAGCTTGGCGACTAACCCCTAGGGAACGCTGGTCTGCTAACCCAATGCCCCCAACGCTCTCAGCGGTCCACTCTACGGCCCCTAGGAAACTTCCTGTTCCACTTAGTGTGGTATTTAGCTCAGCATAATCCCATGTCATAGGGAGGCTCTGCCGAGAAAAAGTATTCCGCGTGGAATCACGCTCTGTAAACCAGGTACATATCGTCGAACCCCGATCCGCAAACTTGGAAATAGCAAAAGCCAAATAAATTGAAACCGCCTCTGGGTACCTATCGGTTCCACGACACATATCATCCAAGTGAGCGTTACCTATATCTCGTCCGATTTGATAGCGAGCTGTTCCAATCAAGTCCGAGAATATGGTCAATGCGGTCAATTGGCGAGGTGAAAAAATAGTGCCAAACGTATTCATACCATACAAAGGAAGTTGATCTCGACACTTGCCAAGAAGTTCCTGCTCAGGGCACCACTCGGGCGTTACGCTCTTTGCCACTTGCTCTTGTTCCGATGATGGCGGCAGATAGATACGCTGCCGGTTTCCCTCTGCAACCACGGCCATCAAACGTGAACCTAGACGATTAGCTTGCCCCTCAGCCTTGATATGCCCACCGGAAATCGGCATACCCGACATCAAGCAGCGGAAGTTCGAACCTCGACCTAGTTTTGTTCCGCTCTTCACCGCGTCATAGTCATCCGGTCTATGAGCATGAACAACAAACCGGTAGTTTCTCTCTTCCAAAACGGGCTCAACATAAGCCTCCTTGCCCTTCTTCGTGGACAACATAAACGTCGTCGCCAGCGGCACATCCACATCCCGAAACGCTGGGTTCGGGCTTTTCACCGTCCGCGCCCACAACCAAGCGATTACGGTCAGTTTGCGCCCCACATAGGGTTGCAAGTCGGGCCGCTCCTTGGCCATTTCCGCCGTCACTTCGATCTTCGGATACAGATGCCCGATGCGCTTCTCAGCCTCGTCGCGCATCCACTTGCCGTAGTAGCGCACATCCTCCGCCAGCCCTTGCGCCCCTTTCCACTGACACTGCGCCTCCAACGGGTTGTCCTTGGCTTTGGCCCGCCACTCCGGGTTCACCGGCGGCATTCCGGCGAACTTCGGCGGAATCTCGATCATCGCCTTGTTGATGAGCACCGCCACCGGGTTGAGGTCCGAAGCGTGCGCCTCCAACCCTAGCCGCTGCGCCTCCAACGGCAGTGTGCCCCCGCCGGCAAACGGGTCGTGAAACGCCGGCAGCCGCTCCGGGTCGAACAGTTCCGCCGCCCGCGGATGGTCTTGGTTCTCCGCGCAGGTGCGTCGCCAACTTATGCGGATTTCCTCCCGCGCCTCATCCAAAAGTTCCTCGTTGGTGGTGTTCTCCCACCGCACCATTTCCTCGATCAGCCGGAACAGCCGTTGGCGCTCCTTCTCCTGCTCCACCTCGGTAGGAAAAAGTTCCGGCCACGAGGAAGGATCGTCCACCATCTGCGCAAAGATTACCGCCCGCGCCGCCGCCAACGGCCGCCGCGCCCACCACAGATGCAACGTACTCGGATGACCATGCCGAATGGACTTCTCCCGCGCCGACGCCTTGTTGATGGCGTCGAGCGGCAGGGCAACCTCAATGAGCTTCTTGCGAGGCTTGCTGCTAGTCATGGCGCCTC
This sequence comes from uncultured Pseudomonadales bacterium, assembly GCA_958296195.1. Taxonomy (GTDB): domain Bacteria; phylum Pseudomonadota; class Gammaproteobacteria; order Pseudomonadales; family Azotimanducaceae; genus Azophilus. Next base: position 502,956 of record OY282455.1, read on the forward strand.
GCTGAACAGGTCGGGCTGGTCTAAGGCTCCCGGCCGGCATATCCTTAATGAGGTCGCCGGAATCTTTTGGTCCAAGTTCAGCAGCTTTTCGTCAGCGGTCTCCAACATATCGCAGTTGAGGTCTATCGCTACGGCTAGATGAATCGCGTCTCTCGGATGGATACTGTGCTCCCAGCAGAGTCGCTGAGCATCGTTTGATATTTTCCGATCGATCATCCTCCACTTGATGTAGTCATTCTCAAAGAAGGTGCGTACCTTGTCCCGCAACTTCTCAGCAAGCGGCATCGGAGACCCCTTCGGTCGGACAACCTCCACCTGAACCAGTGGCGATACGCAAACTTCCGTGCGTGACCGACTCGCCTCCTCTAGGATGCGTTCGCATGCCTGCGCATCATCCTCGTCGTTGAGCACGGCAAGAAAGCATGTCGAATCCCAATACCGCCGGACATTGATGTTGCGTGACGCCACCATCAATCATCCCTCACGAATCTGGCCCACTCTTTAATATCAACTTTGTACTCGGAGAACAGGCCACGGATGTCTCTCGCTTGCGGCAGGGGATCGGTTTGAAATGCTTGAACTGCATCGACCTTGATCGAGGTCGCGTCTCCCTGCGCGTTGTAGCTCACTTCGCCGCTCACGGAAACACGTTTGCCGAAGTGCTTAATGGCTAGGTCGAGAGCGTCTCGGTCGCACTTGCACACCACCCGGCGGCTAGTGATGGCGTCGTAGATGTTGAACGCGACAGAGTCGTGGATCGTCACCGCTTCAAGCGTACCTTCCAGAGAACCAAAGGCGACGAATGCGGTGCCAATAAGCTCGTCCACATGCGCCACAAGACGCTTCGAGACCGCTACTCGACGACGTGCCTTTCCGCTCCCACCGAAGATCGCCAAGCCGTTGGCGTCACCTTTTGCTGCATTCACAAGAGACTTCGCCCGTCTGAGCGCCTGGTCGGTGAAGTGGGGAGGACGCTGGGCCGTGTCTTCAACGACAGCCAATCCCTCCAAAGCAGACGCGATCACAGCACTGCCACCGTTTGCCGCCACGGAGGAATCGGCATACGGTCTCATGACGAGATTCGCGCTGCCCGTGTGCAGATCAGCAATAAGCCATTCCAAGCCTTGCTGACCCGTCACAGAAGTTTCGAGTTCCTTAAGCAAGTCCGTAAGCTTGTCCGCTACCGCAATGAACATGCGCACCGGAACAGCCTCTCCGGAGAGGTTGAATCCGATTTGTTTTTCGTCCTGTAGCTGATCCATAGCGTCGAACTCCATGCTGGCGACTCAGAATCCCGGGTGCAACCCTGCCGGGGACTCGGTTCTGACCGCTTTCGGGGGCCTCATGGGGCCGTTTGCCGCCTGGACAGGTCCAGTTCCGCCGGGTTCCGAGACATTGCGAATTCGTGCCCGGGCCTAGATGGTTCCATGAAGGTAATGGCCTCGTAGAAGTCACCCAAGGACACGAAAACGCCGTTGGCCTCTGCCCATCGACGCATGCGCTGGTTGCAGGCGTGCGACCAAGAGAGTATCTCCACCCGCCAGTCGCGCTTGCGCATCCTCTCCAAGGTGCTGTGAAAGCCAGTGCCTTCGTAATAGCCGGCACCATCCCCGGTCAGCACCACTGCGATGCCGGGGTCGCCGTTGAAATCCAAGGCATCCTCCAGCATTCGCAATTGCAGAAGCCGATCTGGAACTTCCTGCTCTCCCCTGGAAGAGTCACCCCGATCAAAGAGCTTGACCTTTACCCCCATCGCCTCCATCCGGTTCCATAGCTGGCGCATTTCCGGCGGTACAGAGCCGACCGCCAAGGCTCTCTTCACCGGGCGGTCGGCGTGGGCAAGGCGGAGCAGGTTCCCAAACTCAATGCACACCCGATAGCGGGCATCCGGCCCTTCATCCCGCTCCACCGCCAGCCGTTGCGCTTCGTGGAAGATGTTGGAGTTGTCCCAGTAAACAAAAACGCTTTCCATAGCCCTGCACCTTGTTCGGCTCCGAGGCCCGATGTGGAGGTTGCGTGGGGATTCTAACTTAGAGAGTCGGCTAACACCCAAGATTCACCATAGGCGGTGGTCGCTTGCCTCTAACCAATTGAAAGCACGACTCAATAGCACCCCGTAAATCCGCCTATCCCGGCCGCTCCCCCCGCGCCCACAACTCCTCCAGCTTGTAGTTCACGCTCACCGCCCCAAAGTCCGGCTCCCGCCCGAAGGGTTCCCGTACATAGCGCACTTCGTACCGCTCGTCCTCCCCGAAACGCACGATGGCGAGGATGAAGTCCTCCGGTTTGTTTAGGGCCGTCAGCACCTCGTTGCGGGTCACGGTGATGCTATCCGCGCCGGCCACGCGGCCTTTCACCTCGATGAAGCGCAGCTTGCCGGTGTTGGGGACGCGGCTTTCGATGTCGTAGCCGAGTTTTTCCAACTCGCGGTCGGTGGGCTGGAAGCCGAGTTCGCGTTCCAGCGCCATGACGATGGCCCGCGCCCGGGCTGCGGAGGCTTGGGTGTCCGCTACCCGTGAAGGCGGGGCGCTGCCCGTCATGGCTGCGATCAATCCGGCCGGCACCACCACCAAGCCGCCGACCACGGTGGGCGGCAACGCGGAAATCTGCGCTTCCCGGTCCAGTTGCGCCATGCGCTGCTGCAAGCGCTGCTGCAAGCGCTCCTGCAGGTCGTCGGCGCGGCGGCGGGCTTCGGTGGAGTTAAGGCGGGCGCCGGCCTTGCCGGCTGCCTCTTGCAGCTTCAGCTCGCTGGCGCGGTGGTCCCAGTGGGCAATTTCCTTGGTCAGCCGCGCCTTGACAGCGGCGCGGGTCTTGTCAATCCAGGCCAAGCGCCGCTGCCGCACTTCCTTGATGTGCTCCGGCACGATCTGGGCGATGGCTTCGCGCCGCGCCGCTTCCTCCAGTTCGCGGGCGATCCAAGCGCATTCCGAGCCGGCGAGGATGTCGCTTGCCAAAGGTTCGCCCTCCGCAAGGGGGCGATAGTCCAGATAGGGCGCATGATGCAGATGGCGGCAGGCGCCTTGGGCGTCCATCTCCACATAGAGCATGCGCTGCGAGAGGGTGCGCTCGTTGTCTCGGATGGTGTGCTCCAAGGTGAACAACACACGGGGTTCGGTGCCGGGGTCGCAGTCGTCCACCAGCACGGTGCCGCGTTGCAGCAGGTCTCGGTTGCGCTCCAGCGTCAAGTCCAGCACCGCGTCGAGCAGCGGATGGCCGGGGCAGACGAACGCCGCCGACGGCTTGGCGGCTTGGGTGAGCAAAGTCTTCTCGAAGGCGATGCGTTCGTAGCGGCGCAGCACGGATTCGCTGGTTCCGATCTGTCGGTCACGGTTGCGCACCGCGGCGGGCACATGGGTGATCTCGTAGCGGCGCGGCTCCCGCTGACGCGCCGCGCCGCCGAGTTGGCGGAAGGCTTCCAAGAAGAAAGATTCGACGTAATGCGGCTGCAGCCGTCGCGCTTCGGCCCGCTCCATGTCCTCGCGCACCCGGGCGACTTGGGCGGAATCCATCGCATCCTGCGCCAGGGCGCGTTCCTCGATCAGGGTCTGCAAATGGCGGCGGTCCACCGCTTCGCTGACGGCTTGCGACAGCCGCGCCCGCACTTCTGGGCGGTCGCCATAGCGGATGGCTTCGACCAGCAGGTCGCGCAAGGGGCGGCCCTCGAATTGCAGCTTGCCCAGCACATCGAACACCTGCCCGCCGAGGGCAAAGCGGGCCTGCTCCAGCTTGTCGAGCAGTGTGCGGTAAACATCGCCTTCGCGGGTTTCCGCCGCCATCAGGTTCCATAGATGGCAGACCTCCGTTTGGCCGATGCGGTGGATGCGCCCGAAACGCTGCTCCAAGCGGTTGGGGTTCCACGGCAGGTCGTAGTTCACCATCAGGTGGGCGCGCTGCAGGTTGATGCCTTCGCCGGCGGCGTCCGTAGCCAGCAGCACCTGCGCTTCGGGGTCGTGCAGGAAGGTTTCCTGGGACTTGCGGCGTTCCTCCCGGCCCATGCCGCCGTGAATGACGGCTACCGCGTTTGGACGGCCCAGCAAAGTGCCGATGCGCCGCTGCAGTTCGTGCAAGGTGTCCCGGTGCTCCGTGAACACCACCAGCTTTTGGCGCGGCGAGGGCCGGGGCGGGGAGATGGGGCCGCTGCCGCGGTAATGCGCTCGCTCCTGCGCCACTGCGCTTGCTAGGCGGCTGGGCGCGAAAATCATGGCCAGCAGGTTGGAGAGTTCCTGCCATTTGGCGTCCTCGCCGCTGTTCCGCAGGTCCGCGGCCAGGGCTTCCAAGCGCCGCAGCGAGTCGATCTCCGCTTGCAGTTCGGCGATGCTGCCGGCGGCGGTGGCTTGGTCGAGCACGGCGGCCTCCGCCGCCTCCACTTCATCGAAAGGCGCTTCGTCCAAGTCCTCCACATCCTCGGCATCCAGGGTGGGGCCATCGAGAAGTGCGCCGCGCTGCAGCAGGGACGCCTCCCGCAGTCGGCTTTCAAGGCGCTCTCGCCGCCGGCGCAACGACTGGTGGATGGCTGCCGGCGAGGACGCCAAGCGCCGCTGCAGAATGGTCAGCGCGAAACCGACGGCACCGGCCCGCTTGTTGTTGTGCAGGGCTTCGGCGCGGTTGAACTCCTCCCGCACATAGTCCGTGACGGCCTTGTAGAGACGCGCCTCGGCGGCGGAGAGCTTATAGGGCACGGAGTGGGCGACGCGCTCCGGGAACAGCGGGCGGCCGTTGAACTTCAGCAGGTTCTCCTTGGACCTGCGGCGCATCAGGTCGGACACATCCACCTGATGTACGCCGTCGCGAAAGCGTCCCTCGAAACGGTCGCCGTCCAAGAGGGCGAGGAAGAGCTGGAAGTCCTCCTCCTTGCCGTTGTGCGGCGTGGCGGTCATCAGCAGGAAGTGGCGGGTGAGGCCGGAGAGCAGTTGGCCCAAGCGGTAGCGCTTGGTGTACTTGACCTCGCCACCGAAGAAGGTTGCGGACATCTTGTGCGCTTCGTCGCACACCACCAAGTCATAGCGGCAGTCCGGCGCAGCAAGCTGTGCTTGCAGGTCTTCGTTGCGGGCCAGTTTGTCCAGCCGGGCAATGGCTAGGTCGTTTTCCAGGAACCAATTGCCGGTGCGGGCCGTTTGCAGTTGGTCGTTGGTGAGAATGCTGAACGGCAGTTGAAAGCGGCGATGCAGTTCGTCCTGCCATTGCTCCGCCAAGCTGCCGGGGCACACGACCAGGCAGCGCTGCAGGTCGCCGCGCACGACCAGTTCCTTCATCAGCAGCCCGGCCATGATGGTCTTGCCGGCACCGGGATCGTCCGCCAACAGGAAGCGCAACGGCTGGCGCGGCAGCATGGCCTCGTAAACGGCGGTGATCTGGTGCGGCAGCGGCTCCACCAAGGAGGTGTGGACGGCTAGTAGCGGGTCAAATAGGTGGGCAAGGCGAATTCGGTGGGCCTCGGCAACCAGCCGGTACTTGGCGCCGTCTCCGTCGAAACTCCACGGACGGCCTTGTGCGACCACTTCGAGACGAGCTTCGTCATCGCGGTAGAGAATTTCCTCAGCAACGCCGCCGGATGGCGACCGGTAGATGAGTGTCAGCGCATCCGAACCATGCCATTGCACGTTGACCACGGCGACCGGCGCGTCCGGGTACAGGCCGCGCACGGAAGTGTTCGGCGCTAGGTCTTCAAGTTTCAAGCGGGGCCATCGCCGTCAGGTACCAATCGACGAAGTCCAGGCAGGCGCTCTCGTGTTCTGGGTGGTAGGGGCCGGGCTCGAAGAAGCGGGAATTCACCCCCGCGCTGTTGCGCTCAATGATGTGCTTGTCCTCCACCGAGGTGCGGTCCCATAGCCAGATGAGGGCATCGCGGTCGTAGTCGCGGCCGGCCTCGGCGTCGCCACGCACGAACCAGACCACCTCCATGTCGGTGCTGGCGGGGCTGCGCGGCGTGAAGCGGTACAGGACGCAGTGGTCCGGGTAGTTCAGCATGAAGGCCAGGGGGCCGAACTGAAAGTCCCCGGCGGCGCCGTCATAGCCCTTGAAGTCGCCCATCAGGGGCGCCACTGGCCTGCCCCCCTTGCTGCCGGTCTGAAAACCATCGTAGAGGGCGTAGCGGCTGGTGTAGATGCAGGCGCCAAAGGCGGGCGCGGTGCCGTAGGCTTGGTAGAGGTCCAGCGCAATGCCCTGCACTCCCGTCTGAGCCTCCGCCCGTTCGTGCATGGCGGCGTTGATGCGCTCCACTTTTTCGCCTAGCTCCGCCAAGGTGTGCAGCTTGGCGTAGGCGCGGTGGGCGGTGGCGCAGTGGTAGCACTCCAGGTAGTTTTCCAACACCAGCTTCCAGTTGGCCTCCACGGGATACACTTGGCGGTGGGCGATCTTGGCGGTGGGCAGCCCGTAGGGGCGCAGGGCTGGCGCGATGCGGTTCAAAACGCTGTGGAAATCTGCGGCGGCGGAGTCCGCGTTGATGAATATCAGGCCCTCGAAAACCAAGCATTGCGCCCTTTTCAGGCCGTAGTCCGCCGGGTCGAAGCCCGGCTTGGCGGCCATGTCCCGGGCCGCCTTGAGGCTGCCGTCCAAGTTGTAAACCCAGCCGTGGTAGGGGCAGGCGAAGGTCTTGCGGTTGCCTTGCGCCGCCTCGCACAGGCGCGAGCCGCGGTGCCGGCAGACATTCATCAGGGCATGGACGGCGCCATCGCCGGCGCGGACCAGGATGATGGAGTCCTCCCCCAAGTCGAACAGGAAGTAGTCGCCGGGGTTGGGCAACTGACTGACATGGCCGGCATAGAGCCAGCTCCTGTAGAGAATTTCGTCCAGTTCCTTGCGATACACCAATTGGGAGCGATAAAAATAGGCGTCCATCGCAAAGCCCGGCCTAGCCCGCTGCACCGCCACCTGCTCCGCCAGCCGCTGCAAGGAGTCCTCAGGCTCGGTTGCAATGCTCGTCATGTTGCCGACCTGCCGCCCCTAGGAATGTGCATTATCAAGGAAAGCAGGCAGGGGAGAAAGTCATGTACAGGTGTGGCGGGCGCAAACTACCCCCAATACCAAGCAGTGAAGGCAAGGGTGTGAACTTGCTGGGCGGCGCTGCGGGCGGAGGCGGGAAACCAAGCCAACTCCCGGCCGGCACCGTCCCGAGATTGTGCTGAACGGGCGCGAACTCCCCTTAGGCCAGCAGCCTTGGCCCTCCCTCCAATAGGCTGGCATAGAGTGTGCGGGATCAAGACGCCGTCATTCGCGTAGGGAAAAGTTGGGGGCAGCCCAGCGGCGCGAACGCCCTCCGGCGTGTGCATGTCGGCTAAGGTCTGGGACCTCGGCAGGGTGCAGCCAACCAAAATTGGGCCACTGTCATCGCGCAGATCCTCTGGTTCATAAGGCCACTCGGCGATGAACGTGCGGAGGTTCAAACGAGCCGTGACTTGGTCCTCATTCAGGTAGAGAGCAGGAAAGCTGCGCGACGGGTTCCAGCGTCCGCCCTGCTCCTGCGCAAACCTAGGGTCCAAGGGGTTCGCCCAATCCCGCCTAGCGACGCGCCACCAAACATGGGCGTTGGGAAGCCTCTCCTGAATGAGTGTCACGGTCAGCGATGCGCCCGCTCAAACTGAAACATGTCGCGGCAGACAGCCAGCACCGTCGAGGTGTCGCCCTGCGCCAGCAAGTCCAGCAGGGAAACGCCGCCGCGGGACAGGACTGGCCTACGGACGACGGCCGGTATGCGGTCGCGCTTCAAGTAACGCACCAACAGGTCAGTGGCGGCGGCCAAATCTGCAAAAGCGGCGGTCCGGTCGGCTGGCGCACCCTGCCTCAGCCACTTGCCAACCGCTTGGCGACTGACGCCAAGCAGCCGCGCCGCCTCCGCTTGGCTGAGCCCCCAAGCCTGCAACACTTGCGCTAGGGATTCTCCAGCTCGCCGCCGGCCGAGGCTCTCGGCAAAGACGTCAAGCCAAGCTACCTTGTGCCTGTGCGCCATGTAAACTTGCGCCGCAGCCTCCTCAGGGCCAAGCCCCTGCAACAATGCTTCGCTTCTCAACGAGGCGACCTCCTGTGCTTTTCGGCAATCATCTGTCAACCGCTACTCAATGTCAACCCACCAGCCCAAGGTGTTAAGAACAAATAAAGTGTCCGCTTTAAGAACACAGGAACTGTCCGGTTTTACTGTCGCCCGGTTTGACAACCGGAGCGCATTGACATGGGCAAGGCGAGCTTGGCTCAGGAGAAGCGGGACATGGTGTTCGAGGAGGTTTACGGGGTTTGGACGGAGCGTCGGCTGACGCAGGAGGATGCGGCGGAGCTTTTGGGGGTTTGCCCCCGGACGTTCCGGCGCTGGGCGGAGCGCTACGAGGGGGACGGGATCGACGGTCTTCGTGACCGGCGGCTGTCGGGGGCGTCGCACCGCGCGGCGCCGGTGGACGAGGTGATGCGGATGGTGGATCGGTACCGGACGCGGCATGAGGGCTGGAGCGTGAGGCACTTTTACTCCTGGTACCGCCGCGACGGCGGTGAGCGCAGCTATGGCTGGGTGAAGGACAAGCTTCAGCAGGCGGGCGCCGTGCCCAGGTCGAAGGGCCGGGGCAGGCACCGCAAGCGTCGGGAGCGGGCGCCTTGGCCGGGGATGCTGCTGCATCAGGACGGCAGCAGCCACGAGTGGGTTGAGGGCCGGCGTTGGGACCTGATCGTGACGATGGACGACGCGACGAGCGAGCACCACTCGATGTTCCTGTGCGAGGAGGAGGGGCTGTGGAGCAGCTTTCGGGGCGTTCGGGAGACGATCGGGGCCAAGGGCCTGTTCTGCTCGCTTTACACGGACCGGGGCTCGCACTACTGGACGACGCCGGAGGCGGGCGGGAAGGTGGACCGGGAGAACCCGACGCAGTTCGGCCGGGCGATGGCCCGTCTGGGGATCGAGATGATCCCGGCCTACTCGCCGGAGGCGCGGGGGCGCTCGGAGCGGGCGTTCGGCACCCACCAAGGCCGGCTGCCGAAGGAGTTGGCGCTGGCCGGGGCGACGGACCTGGAGTCCGCCAACCGCCACCTGGCGGAGGTCTACATGCCGGCCTTCAACGCGGAGTTCGCGCAGCCGGCGCGGGATTCGGGTTCGGCGTTCGTGCCCTGCCGGGACCCGGCGGCGCTGGACGACGTCCTGTGCGAGGTTCACGAGCGCACCGTGGGCCGGGACAACTGCGTGAGGTTCGAGGGGCTGGCCCTGCAGTTGCCGGCGGACCGGCATCGGCCCCACTACGCGAAGGTCAGGGTGAAGGTCCGCCGCCACGCCGACGGCACGCTGTCGGTCTGGCACGGCCCCCGCCGACTGGCCAAGCACGGTCCCAAGGGCGAGCCGGCGGCGGACGGCGAACTGGCCGCCGCCGCGTAGCGCCATGCCGAACGGTGCGCCCCCGATCCAGCCGCCGCCGGGCTTTGCGCCTCGGACTGCGGTCGCTGCGCTCCCTTCGCCCGAGGCGCAAAGCCCGACTGAAACCCGAACGGCGCCGGCTTCAAGCGCCGGCCGTCCGGATGCAAACTTGCGCTGCGGGAAGCGCCAAAGCCTTGCCCGCGCCCACCGCAGCCAAACCGGACAGTTTATTTGTTCTAAAACCGGACACTTCTATTTGTTGCTAACACCCACCAGCCCAAGGCTGTCAACGCAAAGTAGAAATGTCCCCTTTTGTGCAAAGTAGAAATGTCCCCTTTTGCCGGCGACGCAGCCCCTGAACGGCCGAGCCGCCGAGCCCGTCCGAGCAGCGTTTTCCACGGTCTTTCCACGGGCGCGGTCCCCCCACCCAAAAGAGCGGCGGTGGGAAGGCGGTGGCAAACGCGGCGCCGCCTCGGACGCGCCGTCCCCGGCCCGGCGCGGCCCTCATGCCGCGGCGCACGCCGGCTTGAACGGCCGGCGCCACGGATGGTCCGGCGCCGGCTTCCAGTCCGGCCGCGCGGCCTGCGCCGCCTTCGCCTCGTCCACCCGGTCCCGGACGTCCTTCTCGCCAGCGACCGCGACCGCCGCCCCGCCTTCCGCCAGCACCCGGAACGCCAGCCTGCGCCCCTTGAGGAGCACCGACGCTGCGCCGCCGAAGCCCTTGCACACCGTCACCGCCGCGCCGCGGAGCCGGCGGCCCTTGCCCTCGCCGACCAGCTGGAACTCGCGCCGCTCGAACTTGAACGTCAGGTTCCTCGACAGCTTGCGGACATGGTGCTCGCAGAGGATCAGGTCCAGCTCCTCCGCGCCGTGCAGCACCGGCCGGTGCGCGTCCTCCGCGTCGCGCGGAGCCGCCGCGAAGCGCCGGTTGAAGTCCGCCATGAACTCCGGCAAGTAGCTGTTCGCCGCCTCGATCCCGTCGATCCCGCGCAGCCGCATCTCCTTCACCAGCCGGTCCTGCAGCGTCAGGTTCGCCCGCTCCACCCGCCCCTTCGCCTGCGGCGTGCTCGCGTGGATCGGCTCGATGTCCAGCGTCTTGAGCGCCCGCGTGAACTGCGTCGGCGCGTCCTCCCCGTCCTTCCGGTTCACCCGGAACACGCTGTGGCGGTCCGAGTAGAGCGCCACCGGCCGGCCGTGCGCCGCCAGATGGTCTCGCAGCGTCTCCATGTACGCCTGCGTCGTCTCCGACCTGAAGAACCGCAGCGCCAGCAGCCGGCTGGTCGCGTCGTCGATGAACACGATCAGCGAGCAGCGCGGCCCCCGCCCCTCGAACCAGTCATGCGGCGAACCGTCCACCTGCACCAGCTCGCCGACCCGCGCCCGGCGCGGCCGGCTCTGGTGGACCCGCGCCTCCCGGCGCCGCTTCGGGCGCCAAAGCCCTTCCTCCGCCATCCACTTCCTCAGCGTCTCGCGCGACAGCGACAGGCCGTGCTCCTCGGACAGCTTCTCCGCCGCGAACGTCGGCCCGAAGTCCGCGTAGCGCTCCCGAACCAAGCGCAGCGCCTCCCGCCGCGCCTCCTCTCCAAACGCCCTGTTCGACGGCGCGCCCCGGCGCCTGGACGCCATCCCCGCCGCGCCCCGTTCCCGGAGCCGCTTCGCCAGGCGCTTCACCTGCCTCACGCTCAGGCCCAAGCGCTCCGCAGCCTCACGCTGCTTCAGCCGCCTCTCCAAAACCGCCAGAACCACCGCCGCCCGGTCCGCTTCCTTCACCGTCATCAATCTCCCCTCCGCAACCAAACCGGCACCCTCCCGCCAAGCGAAAAGGGGACACTTTAAAGTTGCAGAAAGGGGACATTACGACTTTGCGCTAACACCCACCAGCCCAAGGCGGGCTAGTGGCAACGCAATTCATGCTGACAGGACAAGCAACCGGCGAGACGGTATCGTGCCGATTGGAGGCGCTCTGCGGCGGGTGGGGTTTTTGGTCATTCAGGTGTACTGCAATTTGATTTGGCCCCAGAGTGTGCTGCAAGGCGTGGGTGGAAGTGGGTTTCATCAAGTTTTCTGACAATTCCCTTAGAAATCCGGCGCTGGGGTTTGGCGGCGGCGGGGCGGGTCCCACAGCGGCCCTTCAATGACCTTGCAGCGGGCTTTCAAGCGGGTCCAGTGGAGTTCGCGGCTGTAGTAGATCTCCGCGTAGAGCGCATCGTCCGGGCGGCCCCAAGGCATTTGCAGGGAGGCCAAGGCCAGGTTGCGCTTGGCCGATGGGCACCAAGCGGCGGAGGTGACGTGGCCCACCACCTTGCCGGACTTGTTCAGTATGAAGGAGTCCGCCGCCGGCTTGTCGCCCTGCACATCCAGCTTGACGAAGCGGAAGCGGGAGCCCCGCTGCCGCTCCCGCAACAGAGCGCTGCGGCCGGTGAACGGCCCCTTGCCGAAATCGACCAGCCAGTCCAAGCCCAGTTCAAAGGGCGACCGGCCGCGGCCGGGGCGCAATACCTGATCCGCCGGCACGAAATCCTCCCCTGCTTGGATGAAGCCCGCCTCGATGCGGGCGAGGTCCAACGCCGCCATGCCGATGGGCCGGATCAAGTAGTCCCGCCCCGCTTTGAACAGGGCGTCCCACAGGGCCTGTGCATGATCCGGAGCGGTCCAGAGTTCGTAGCCCAGGTCCCCGGTGAAGCCGGTGCGGGATGCCAGCAACTCGCCGCCGTCAAAGGCGAAGCTGCGCAGAGCGAAGGGCTTGAGGTCCTGCATGCCGTCCAACCCCAAGGCCCGCAGGGCGGCGCAGGAGGTCGGCCCCTGCACGGCCAAGGCGGCCACCGCGGCGGTTTCGTCCTGAATGTCCACGTCAAAGCCCAGCGCCGACCAGTGCAGCCAATCCAAGCAGCGCTCTTGGGCGCAGAGCCGGTAGTCGCCTTCGCTTAGATGGAATAGGGTGCCGTCGTCCAACACCATACCGGCGTCGTCACACCAAACGCAGTAGCCCACCCGACCGGGGCCAATCTTGCCGACATCCCGAGTCAGCAGCCGGTTGAGGAAGGCCCCCGCGTCCGGGCCGCCAATGCGGTACTTGGTCATGGGCGACAGGTCGAAAACGCCGGCGGCGTTGCGCAGGGCGAAATACTCCTGCTCCACGTCCTCATAGGCGTTGGGTGTGGCGTAGCCCTTCCAGTGGCCCCAATCCTGTAATTGGCAGGCGCGGCGCACTCCGGCGGCAAAGGGGGTGTCCAGCAGCAGGGTTTCATCATGGGGCTTCATGTTCCCTCCCGCCCGCGCATGGCCGGCAATCGACCGGCGCGGCGCACCCTGCCGGCGAAGGGCGTTTTCGGCAGCAGCGTTTCGCCGTAGGGCTTCACTTTGCCTCCTGCTCGCGGATGGCTTGTAGGGCTGCGTTGCGGCCGGCCAGACCGGATAGGCCGCCGCCGGGATGGGCGCTGGCACCGCACAGGTAAAGGCCCGACACCGGCGTGGCGTATCTGTGCGCTCCCGGCACCGGGCGCATGAACAGGGCTTGGTCCAGGGCGATTTCGCCGTGGTGCCAGTGGCCGCCGCGCAGGTTGAACTGCTTCTCCAAATCCGGCGGCGCCAGCAGTTCGGAGGCGAGGACCATGCCGCCGATGCCCGGCGCGAAGGTTTCCAGCCGGTCCACGCAAGTTTGCAGAAAGGCCGCACGGCTGGCTTCCCAGCCGCCCCTCAACCGATGGGGTGCATATTGCACCACCGCGGAGAGCACATGCTTGCCTACCGGGGCCAGCGCTGGGTCATGCAGCGTGGGAATGGAGACCTCCATGATGGGCGATGGGGAGCATTCGCCGTACTTGGCGTGGTTGAAGGCAAGTTCGATGTCGTCCATGGAGGGCGTCAGAAGCAGCCGGGCACCGGCGTCGGTTGAGGCAAGGCCGCGGAACTCCGGCAGGCCGTCAAGCGCCAAATGCAGCTTGGCGGTGACGCCTTGGGCGCGGAAGTTATGCACCCGTCGCACGAACCCGGCGTCCAAGTTCGCCGGCCCCACCAAATCCAGAAAGGTGGTTTTTAGATTCGCGTTGGACAGCACCAAGTTGGCCGTAAAGCCATTGCCATCCGCCAAGGTGACGCCGGCCACCCGGCCATCCTGCAAGTCAATGCGCACAACGCGGCAGCCGTAGCGGATTTCCGCGCCGGCCGCCTCGGCGGCTGTGGCGAAGGCTTCGCCGAGCGCACCCATGCCGCCCTGCACCACCCTCGGCCCGCCGCCGCCGAGGCCATCGTTGAGGTGCCGGTGCAGATAGCCGTAAACGCTGTTCGGGGAGCGCGGCCCCATGTGCGAGCCCAGCACCGCATCCAAGCCAATGGCGGCCTTGAGCAATGGGTTCTCGAAGCGGTCGTTGGCGACGTCGTAGATGTTGATGGCGGCGATGCGCAGCAGTTCCCGCATGTCGGCCTTGCCGAGGCTGCGCAAATCCCAGCCCAGCCGCGCCAGCGCCAAGTTGTCCCCCCAGCCCCGTTCCGCGAGGCGTGGCGGCGTTCGGGCGCAAAAACCGGCCAGCACCTTGGTGAAGCGCTGGGTTTGCCGATGGAACTCCGCATAGGCCACTGCATCCGCCGCGTCAACGCCTTCGACCTTGCCGCCGTAGATGGCCACCTGCCCGCCTGCCCCATCCAGCGCTACCGTTCTGAGGTCGGCGGCGGCGCATTTCAGGCCATGTAGCTCCAAGGCCAAGTCCTTGGCGACCTGGGGGTTCAGTATGTGCAGAAGATGGGCGGCGGAGACCCGGAAACCTTCGGCGAACTCCCAAGTGGCGGCCAAGCCGCCCGGATGGTCGTTGGCCTCCAGCACCAGCACCTTGCACCCGCTACGCGCCAGGTAGCCGGCGCAGGTCAAGCCGTTGTGGCCAGCGCCGATGACGATGGCGTCGTAGGCCGCTTCAGTCATTGGGAGGACCTCATGGCACGGCATCTATATAACCGGCCCAAGCCAAGCTGCTGTGGTTGGTGCCGACGATGGCGTTGTAAGCGGCCTCGATCATCAGAGTAACCCACCGACACCCCGTGGGGCGCTTGTGGTCCTGGAGGGCTTTCCGGAACGCCTCGCGCTAGGCGGCCAGCCCAAGCCAAGCACTTGTGCTGGGCGTTGACAACGGGCGGCTTCAGTCATTGGGGTAGCCCGGCGGCACCGTGTTGGGGCGGCGCAGATCGCGGAGAATTTCCCGGGCGGCGTTGGCGCCCGGCGCGGCCATCACGCCGCCGCCGGGATGGGTGCCGGAACCGCACAGGTACAGGCCCGGCAATGGCCCGCGGTACTGGGCGTAGCCGGGGAAGGGGCGATTGAACAGCAGTTGGTCGAAGGTCAGTTCGCCTTGGAAGATGTTGCCCTCGGTCAGCCCCACTTCGTCCTCCAACTCCTTGGGGGTGCGCACCTCGCAGTCCAAAATCAGGCTCTTGAAGTCCGGGCTGTATTGGGCGATCTGGTCGATCACGGTTTGGCCAAAGGCGGCCCGGGCCTCCGGCGTCCAAGGGCCGCTGGCCAAGGTCGGCGGGCAATACTGCACGAACACCGTCATCATGTGCTTGCCCGGCGGTGCCATGGTTGGATCGACGGTTGAGGGGATCAGCATGTCCAGATAGGGATCCTGGGACCAGGTTCCGGCCTTCCAGTCGTCATAGGCCCGTTCCAGCCGCGCCAAGGAGTCCGAAAAGTGCATGTCCGCCAGCACCAACGGGCTGTGCTTCGGCAAGGCCGGGAAAGTTGGCAGGCCGTCCAACGCGATGTTCAGCTTGCCGGAGGAGCCGCGAATCTTGAAGTTCTTGGCGCGGGTGCGCACTTCCGCCGGCAGGTCCCCGGCGTCGAAGCACTGCAGGAAGGTGCGCTTGGGGTCCAGGTTGGAGACGACGATGCCGGCCCGATGCTCATCGCCGTTAGCCAGCGCCACCCCAACCGCCCGGCCCTTCTCCACGATGATGCGCCGCACATCCGCAGCGCAGAGGATTTCGCCGCCGTGGGCGAGGAAGCTGCTGGCGAGTGCGTTGGCCACCGCCCCCATGCCGCCCCGGGCGAAGCCCCAAGCGCCGACGCTGCCATCGACTTCGCCCATGTAGTGATGCAGCAGAACATAGGCGGTGCCCGGCGAATACACGCCCAAGGCCGTGCCGATGATGCCGCTGCCGGACATATGCGCCTTGATAACGTCCGTCTCGAAGTATTCGTCCAAAAAGTCGCCAATGCTCAGGGTCCAGAAGCGCAGGGTGTCGAGCAGGCCCTCCTCGCCCAGCTCGGTGAAGGCGGCGGCCAGCTCCAACAGGCCCTTGAGTTCTCGGGGCTTGAAGGAGGTGGGGTCCGGCGGCGTCTTCAGCAGAAATTGCCGTATCAGCCGGGTCTGTTTCATCACATCCACTTCAAAGCGCTGATGAGCGCTGGCGTCCCGCGGGGAGTGGCGGGCCATCTCCCGAAGCTGACGCTCCTCGTCGGGGTAGTTGCCGAAGTAGTCCCCGTCCTGGGTGAAGGTGACGCCGCCGTGGTAGGGCACCACCTGCAGGCCATGCTTCGGCAGCTCCAGATCCCGGGAGATCTCCGGCCGGAGCAGGGAGCAGACGTAGGAGCAGTTGGAGTAGGTCCAGCCGGGGTAAAGCTCCCGGCTGACGCTGGCCCCGCCGATGTGGGGATTGCGCTCCAAGACCAACACATCCAGCCCCGCCTTGGCTAGATAGGCGGCGTTGCACAGGCCGTTGTGCCCGGCGCCGATGACGATGGCGTCGTATTGCTTCATCATTGGGGGGCGATCATAGGCAGTGGAGCAGACCCCTTCAAGGAAGGGCGCGGGGCCAGCCAAGGCCCCAAAACTGCTCAGGCAAGGTGCGGCTGCCTGCCTGCCGCCAATTTCGTGAGCACTTGGCTCCTTCCGCCCAGCATGTTCGTAGCATACTGTCACACTACCGAGCCGCGGACGCGCCAGCCATGCCCCTAACCGGCATTCACAACGAGAAGGCAACGTAAGCCCCAGCACAAGATCGCCACGACCGTAGTGCAGACGGGACTTGCGGCCTTCGTTCTGCTGAATCGGGGCCTGCGGTCCGCTATACTGACTCATGCCGGCCGCGACAACCGATTGCAAGCGAGGGAAGATCATATGCCCACCGGACACCCGAACGACAGAAGAGGAATCGGACCGCAATGCGAGAGCGACGACCCTTTCTTAAGACGAATGAGGTTACATCAGAGCTGGTACAGGGATCGGGTACTCCGCGTACCTTATGGGACCGGCCCTGGGAAAAACTCCACGACTTGTTTCGGCAACATACTGACCGAGAAATCCGCATGTGCAGGACTCAATTTCCTGACCCCCGACATCTATGCACTAGCCAAGCGGCGGATTGAGGAAGGCCGCGGAGTAGTGGAGCCGTTTCGACTGCTGCGAAACATGCTGTCGAGCCAGCCGATGTGTTTCAATCTGTTCGGTGAGCTCGCACTCGACCTAGACAACGCTGCCGAACTAGTGCAAGCCCTTTGGGGAACAAGCGCCACACGTGTGACGTGCATCCGCTTCGAGTGGGCGCCGGAACCCCGTGGCGAGTACCTGAATGACAGGACAGCGTTCGACGCGTTCATCGAATACGAAACGGACGAGGGGCGGATGGGTTTCATCGGCATCGAGACCAAGCTCTGTGAACGATTTTCGCCGAAGAAATACGGTGAGAAGGAATGCGAGAAGAAATATCGACGCTGGATGACGAAGGATGCACCTTGGCGGACGGATGCGGGCTGCCAAGTGTCCAGGACAAGGCACAACCAGCTCTGGCGTGATCATCTGCTCGCATGGGCCATGCTGCGGCATCCCGATTCCAAGTATACGGAGGGAAGACTGACCGTCATGTATCACCCGGGAGACTGCCGCGGCCGGAAAGCAATCGAAGGATACCGTGGCCTCTTGCGCGACGAGGCGACGTTCTCCGCGTTCGATCTGGCTACTGTGGTGGCCGCTTGGAAGCCATTGGCGGGAAAATGGCTGTCGAGGTTCGAACAACGGTACCTGACGCTGGAGAGTAGCGAAGACACCGAGGGCCGATGAGGTCCACAGTGGCCACTTCGGCTCTTCAGCTCCGTTCGGTGGGATGAATGGGCTGAAGCTGTTGGATGGCCTGTTGCCCCAGTCGCCAAATCAGAACTCCAGCTGATCCTCTCCGATCCGCACTTCTTCGTGGGCAATCCGTTGAACATGACGCCGCGCCGAGTGTGTACGCAGAACAGCCATTACGACATGCTAGACCTCACCACTCTGCCGGACAACTACCTGCCGCGCACGAATTACGTTCCGGCTTGTGGTGCCGAGGAGCACCAGGCGCGAACGCCGCGGGTGGCTTGGTGCGAGCCGGGCGAGGATGAACCGCGCAAGGTGACAGATTACTACCGTCTAATTCACCGAGAGATGATTAGCGCGGCCCAACCAGGAGGCGCCGATGACCGACAAGCCCCGCGTTCCGTTGCCCGCTGGCGGGTTGCTGATCCTAGAGCGGTGCCCCATTTAGGGCGCATTCGCACGACTACCGTCGAACCTTCAATCCGCAGTTGCTGCAGCGATACACGCTGGGCGTTTGGTAGGCCACTTTTACCCCGGCAAAGACAGGGCCAGCCCACCTTTCGCCCGTAGGCACCAAGCGCCCGCGCTTGACTCGCACAAAGTAGGATTTGCCGCTGCTGTCGCAGTGCTTAGCTTGGGCGCACTTCTCTCGTTTGCGCAGGAGCCGTTGGTGCATCCATTTGCCCATCCATCGGGTGCGTAGGGCGAAAGCTTTAGGCCATACTTGAATTACAAAGCCTGCAATGCGCGCTAGACCTGAGATGACTTCCAGCATGGCTGCTCTCCCGTTGCGGATACTGATTCTAGCACAAGGGCAACCCGGCGGATGGCCGACACCTCCAATGGCGAGTTTGTTTCGTGCAGGCCGGACGCCAGATGCTCTTGGCGCATTAGCAGGTCCGCCAGCCCGCCAAGGCAGCGACGGCGGCCGCCGTCCATCGAACAGCCAATTGAAGGCGTTCGACATCATGTCCGGCCTGAACCGCAGGCCGGGATGCCGCCCCCGTAGTCACCAAATCAATGAGTAGGGCCGCCCAGTGGGTGGATGGGCGGCTTCGTGGCGTGTGCGGCACCATGCCACATAGCTGTGCCTTCGTTACTGCGCGGCGCCCTCTACCGCCCACGGCACGGCCTCAATGCGTGGTTCAGTGCCGCCGTCCTTGACGAGGTACTGGCTTTCGTATCCTAAACCGCGCAGCAAGAGCAATTCCGCTAGCTGCGTGTAGCACCGCCACGCAGTTATGACGCAGTCATCGCCCCACATCCTCCGCTTTTCTTCGCACCTGTAGAAATCCATGTGCGTCAATTGGTTGCGAAGGTGCCGCAGCCTTTCCGACAGGGTGCCTTGCAACTCTTCCCTTCCCCTAGGAACACTCAGCGTTTTCGGATCGGCGTGAGACAAGCCGACCTTCCAATAGGCGGGGATGTTTGTGTTGCAAAACCCCGCACGATCCACAGCCTGCTGCATCAAGTCGGCATGCCCACCCGGATCCTTCTCCTGATCCTTCAACGCCAACTCAAGGATGCCGTGAGCGGCCAGCACCTGTATTTGCATGGCTGTCGATGAATCCATGGCATCCAAGTACATTTGCATCTTGACGAGGAAGAGCCTGTGGTTGTGCAGAAGCTCGTTGCAAAAGGCTGGAAAGATGTCGGCGGCGAGGCGTTTGTCCATCTTCCCGTGGAACCAGCCCCAGTGCCCTGGTGTCTGGCTAACGGAGTGTTGGGACACGCAAAACGGAGATCCGTAGCCCATCCCACTGATGATCGGCACACCAACCTTGGTGCCCTTCAGGAAGGACAGGAACAGGTGCAAACTGGTTTGCAGGTGCGCGTCCTCCACATCCTGCATGGTGAACGATGCCCCGTCAGACCTATGAATTTCCCCGCAATGAGTCACGGCCAACCCCTGCCGCTCGTTCCATGGCGCTCCTCGTTTTTTGGGCTGGCGCACTTCGACAATTTGAATGCGCCATCCATCCCATTCCCATGCGGCGCAATCAATCGTTGTGAAATTACAGTCGGGCGGCTCGCTGTCGCACAGAATGATTTCAGCGGGTGTGCCATACGCAACAGGGCCTCCCCTGCCTAATTTGGGGCCGTTGACAACGGGAAAGACCGCTCTGTCAATGGGGATGTTATTGCCGTGTTCGATGCCGCCCCTTTCGGGGACGCATCGAATCCAGCCGCCTCTGTGACCGTCGGCATCAGCAGATCCAGCTACATGAACGGACAGGAACGCGTTGATGTTGATGGTGGCTCCGCCCCGCACTTGAAAGGCGATAGGTACGCACTTGCCCCCGTTGCCAATGCAGGCAAGCGCCGATTTGAAGCCCGCATCATCGCCCGCCACAATTTCTATTTCCCCGCCGGGTTTGCGCAATGAATAACGCAGTCGCCCGTGAAAATCGATGCGGCTTGCCTTGTCCCCACTGACGGTGCCAGCGGCCACATCTATGAACGGTTTGTCATGCGGGCCTAGGAACGGGTTGCTGGCCGCCATGCGTGCGGGTGTTGATTCAGTTTTGCATTTGGACATGATTGTTGCTCTGGTGGGTGGAATCTGAATTTACTGCATTTTAATCGCTAGCTTTGGATGCCCTAGGCGCCGCCGCATATCGGATTGCCGCCACATCAGCCACCTGACCGACTGGTCGAACCCCGGCAAATGCCCTGGGCAAGCGGCAGAACGTCTTCGCGAGAGCGCGGCTCCAACGCCAAGTCAGCCACGCGGAGCGGCCCTTCGGTGGAAAGTTGGTGTTCTAACCTCCACAGTGCCATCGCGCCAATAGGTTGCTTTTTAAGGAAATTTGGGTTTTCGGACTAGGAAGGGAACGGGCAAAAAATGACGAAAAATTGCGAACGGCTATCGCGGCACCCGCCAGCGCCCCAGCGACCATTGCTTCACACCGTACAACTGCCCGTACTACGCGCACTGCACCCGCGACATGGCCCAGGCCGGACCACGGCATCACGGAACTGCCCCGGCTGGGCGGCGCCCTCCGCTCTGACTTGGATGAGGCCGGCATTGACGAAATCAAGGACATCCCGGACAGGTTCCCCCTCAACCGTCTGCAGCGGATTGCGCGCACGGCGGTGCGGCAAGGGCGCATCCAAGTGCATGGCAACCTAGGGAACGCGCTGGCCGCCATCAAGCCGCTCAAGCGGCGGCTTACGGCTGCGAATCATGCATAGGCGGCATCCGCTAAATTGGATGGCAAGTTGGCTGTCACCTATCAAACGTTTTCTTGCTGCCGCTGGGCGTACTTGGCTAAGTCCTCCGCGGTTACGGCATCCGGTGGGACTAACCGATAGTGCTTCTCTGACGCAATCCTGATGTCATCGTCGTCCTGCACGAACTCGAAAAGTGCAATTTGGTCACTCTGCATCAGTTGGGTGCCCACCGGGCGGCAGACTAGCGATGGCAGCTTGTCAGCGCACAGCGCGATGTCTTGCTCTATTTGGACCCGGTTGAGTTTGTCGTTGCCGCCTTTAGCTTGGATGGGCACAACGTAATGCGAGCCGCTCTTGTCCACACCCACATATACTTCATCCGTCTCTACCTGGCCCATGTCTTTAACGGTAGTTCGGAAGTGGTTTTGGAGTGAGTAGCAGGTTATGCCGAGGAAGATATCGATCAGCCTATTGTAACGGACCCGCGCCAACACGGCCTGTTCATCGCTGAAAGCGTACTTTGCAATGATTCCGGGCGTTGCATCGGGTATTTTTGTAACCGCAAGATTCGGATTGGGACTGATCTCCACTTCCGAGACTAGAACAAATCGATATTTACTTCGCCCTGCTGGCCGAATAATCCAAGTTTCTCCCTTTGGTGCCTGCACCAAGATGCTTTCCGGAAGGATTGCTCGATAGCGAAAACTGTAAATCACATCTCCCAAATTCTTGGGCAGGCTGATGCCCAACTCAGACGCGAAATTGGCGATGTCCTGCCGTTCAAAAGCAACTTCGCGTTGGCCCTGCTTGTACTTGGCAAGAAAAATCGCCTCGATTATGGCAGCGTAGCGGTTTTGGGTGGAAATGGGCCTGCCCTCCGCATCAATGCTTCGGCCATTCCAGCAGGACGACTTCTTCGCGGAGTTGTTCGCCGGTGACGGTGGACGGCCTTGTTCTGAACAAGTCAATGCCCATGACCCTGTAATTCAACGACTGGGCCAAGTTGGCAAGCAATTTTCCGGTTCGGATCATCACTCTTAGGTAGGATGCCTGGTCGCCCACGACGTAGGCGAGCCTCGCACCTGGTTTGAGGGCTGGGCGAAGGGATGCCAGGTGGCGGAGCATTCCACCGAAGTACAGTTGGGTTACTCGGGGGTAAAGCCGCTCGAAGCCGGATGTTTTGCCTAGTTCCATTCGGCGCCTTTCGATCGCGCTGGCGATTTCCTGTATCTCATTGTTGTTCGCAATCTCAAGATCGTCCTTGTCGGATTTATAGACGCCTCTGGTGTTGGAGCGGACCAAGCCCTGCTTCAATGACCGCAATTCCTGTTTGTTGAGAATCAAGCCCAAAATGACCGATTCAAGCCGGGTGGTGCGGGTGTAGTCCTTCTCGTTGGGATAGGGGGGAGATGTGATCACGACATCGACGGATTCGGGCCTCAGCACTGCGCCGACGCTGCGGGAATCCGCCTTTAATACCTCGGCGGGGACCTGGTGGCGGCCGGCGTTCATGTCCAGATCCCGTGCGATCGTCTGGATGTTGCGGCACCAAACCTCCAATACGGGGGCGTCCTCCTTGCGTTTGCCGACGCCCACTTCCGGACCGAACTTTAGGTTACCGACGCCGTGTACCAATGCGTTGGCAAGTGCGAGCCGTCCGTATCGCTGTTGTTGAGGGGTACCGAAGCGGTCGATCGCGTCGAGAAGCACCAGCGTCCTGTGGAGGGGAAGGGGACTGATGGAATCCTTCAAGAGCAGGCAGGACTGTTCGGCGGGAAGGCCGCGCAGCGGTGGCCGATTAGCGCCATTCACGGCAAACAGGGGCAGGCCGCCGCATTCGTCCATGCCCTGCCGCCTGAGCGTTTCCCCTGCCGATGACCTGACCTTTTCGGCATAGTCCGAGAGCTTGGCGCATTCGGCGGACCAATCGACTTTCACTGCGCTGGCGAAATGCGCCATTGGGTTGGACTCGATGCCCAGGCTGGCGATGCCGAGCTTCTTGCACTCGACCAAGGTGGTGCCGGTGCCGCAGAACGGGTCGAGAACCGTGCAGGAGGGGTCAACGCCGAACCTGTCCAAGTAATCCTGAACCATGTGCGGCGGGAACGACAGGACGAAGCGATACCAGTCATGCACGGCCCGATCTTCGGGCCGCAGCTTGTTCCGGCTGTTTTGGGAGGCCCTATTGGTCAAGGCAGCGGCTTGCATGGGCCGCAGTATAGTCGTTAGCCGGTTCATGTCAGTATGGCCCTGCTTGAATTTGCCCTTTTCCTCTTAAGTGGCCCGAATGCCGGCCCCGCGTTTTCCACCGTCTGCCCACCAACGCCGTTCAAGCGTGACCGACCTTCCGTTCCAAATTAACATTCGGCCCCTACTTCTTTCGGCAACGCTGCGGTTGGGCGGAGAGGAGGGAGGGATTTTAACCTAAAACGGGGCACATCGCCGTGCGCCGCCCATTCAAAATGCGAAACCTAACCAACAGGCGGGCGAATCGTCAGATGATTGATTTTAATGGAGTTTCTGGATTGCGGCGCAGCGGGAGAGCGGGGAGTTCGGAGCGAAAAAGCCTAAAAATTCGGAACGGCTATATCAATACTTGTGTTGCCACGGCCTTCAGTGACACAGGACAACTGCTCGATTTCGCTGCCCGTCCACCGTCCTCAATTTCTTCCTGAAGGCATCAGAGTCTGGCCTCGCCAACCTCTCTTGGCTGAGCCACCTCCCGACCCTCACCGAAGACTGCGACCCGCACATCCGGGCCGCCTTAAGAATCAGGGCCTTGCGCCTATGCCGCCTCACCAACCGCTACGCCGACCTGTGGTAGGATACCTGTATGTCTCCGCAGCCATCAGCCAACGGCACCACGATGATCGCCATCGACACCTTCCGCCAAGACCCGCACCTCCCCAACGACTGACCGCAGCTAACCCCAGAATGGCACCGAGACCACGCCCTACGCACCGATTACGCCCGTCGGCAAGCGTTGTAACAGCCAATGCCTGACTACGATTTTCGCTCGCTTTCCCCTCACGACTTCGAGTGCATCAGTCGCGATCTTCTCCAAGAGGAGCTGGGGACCTATCTTGAGAGCTTCACTAGCGGCCCTGATTCGGGTATCGACCTTCGCCACTATGTTGGCCCAACCAAAGTTGTTCTCCAATGCAAGCACTACGCAGACTCCCCCTTTAGTACCTTGCTTGCTCGTATCCGCAGGGAACGAAAAAACCAGATAGCTCGTTTCCCCACCCGCATTCGGTACATCTTGACGACGTCTCTAGGACTAACGCCGGCTCGCAAAAAAGAACTTTTCGATGTCCTAGATCCATACTGCAAGAACACGGCAGACATATATGGCAAGGATGACCTTAACAACCTGCTCTCAAAACACCCATCCATTGAGTTAAACCACCACAAGCTGTGGCTAACAAGCACATCAGTCCTCCGGCGCATCCTAGACACCGGCATCATCTCCGACTCTTCGGATCACCTAGACGATGTACGTAGCCGCCTATCCCGTTATGTCCCGAACGACAGCCTTAACCGTGCGATGGAACTACTAGATGGAGGGCACTTTTGCATAATTTCTGGCATACCAGGTATCGGAAAAACGACGCTAGCCGAAGCTCTGCTTGCCTACCTTGTCGATAGACAAGGCTTCAGTTTTTTCCGGATTACGAATAGGCTGGAAGAAATAAAGTCAATAAAGAATAGGTCGGAAAAGCAAGTGTTCTACTTTGACGACTTTTTGGGACGAACCAATCTTGTTGAGCTGGAACGGAACGAAGATCGAAACCTCGTTGATTTGATGAACGAAGTGAGCAAGAATGATCGCTGGCGCCTTGTGCTTACAACTAGAGAGTATATCTTGAACGCTGCGAGGTACCGATACGAAGCATTCGACCAACTTCCGAAGGGTCTCGCCACATGTATCGTGAATCTAGATGACTACACGCCTTTCATCAGGGCGAAAATTCTCTACAACCATGTCTACTTCTCTGACTTGCCGACAAATCACAAACTTGCACTCTTGGAGGATGGCACATACCGCAAGATCATTGATCACAAAAACTATGTGCCCCGAATGATTCAGTTTATGACTGACAGTCCACACTTGCGAGGTATAGACTCTAAAGAGTACGTCACGGACTTCATGGAGAATCTGAGCAACCCAGTCCGCATTTGGAAACATGCATTTGAAAATCAGATCTCCAGGGCGTCGAGACACTTGCTTCTAGTTCTCGCCGTACTTCCCGATCGGGTATGTGAGGAGGACGCGAAGGAGTGCTTTTGGCGCTTCTATGACTACAGACGTCAAAAGTATGGATTCGCAGTAGCTTCAGGAGATTGGAACCATGCACTAGATGAGCTAGACGGCAGCTTTCTATCGACGACAAAGATTGGCGGCTACATCTCCATTCGGTTTCACAACCCGTCCGTAGAAGGCTTCATGCAGAGTCATCTGGGCCGAGCGCAGGGCGATGTCAACGACTTGCTAGCCTCGGCGATCGTCTTCGAGCAATATGTTAGGCTTTGGAATAGCACTAATGATCGCTTGAAGGACGACCACGTTAGGCAGTCGTGGCTCAAAATGTTCACACGACAGACTGTAGATTTCGTGCCAGGCCGCTCTGCCAGGAGAGTCGTCGAGGATATTGTAGGCCAATACCAAGGAACTACTACGGTTACCGCTGAGGCACAGGTTCGCTTTCTAGTGAAAGTGGTTAAGGTTATCGGAACCGATGTCGGCGAAACGGTCGGGCCCGCATTAGGTAATCTCTCGCACCGGTGGCAAGAAGGGCGCGGCGACAGGGAGAACCTATTGGGGTTGCTTATGGACTTACCGAAGAACTTGCTGGACTCCGATATGGAACCGATATTGTCGGCGCGGGATTTCCTTCTAGACGCTCGCGATACAATCGAGGATTTCGGCATCAGTGCTGAGTTCTACGAGGCATTTCCAGGATTGGTTTCTGACGAAGTGCTAGGAGAGTTGGCGGAGCGATTTTACGCGGTAGCGTTGAATTGGATAGATTACTATGATGGTGCGTCAGAGGGTGTGCTTGTCGAGTTGGCGGACATGATCGAGAATGTTGGACATGTGCTGGATGTGGACGTAGGCGATGTCATAGCTGAAATCAACGAAAAGGTGGGTGAGTTGCAGGAAAGGGCAAGCGAAGAGTTGGGTGATTGGCGAGCGAGCCGCTGGGACCGTAATAGGGCGGAGTATTCTGCTGCGGAAGACGTTGATCAGATGTTCTCACAATTGCGGGATCATCTGGCCAATTTGTGATTGGTGGCCGGGTGATCTGGCGCTTTGTCGGAGCGGCGGCAAGTGCGGGTACAAGAGCTTATAGGTGTTGACCTGTCCGCCACCGTTGGCAACGAACGCAGCAGATCGGAGAGCTTGGGAGCTACCTATTCGCACGAGAGCAACTGGCCTCGCAAGCAGGTGCATGGCGCATGTCCTAATAGATCTCGGCGTGGCAGAGTTGTCCGTCCTATGAAGCCGCCGCCCATTAGAGCCCTCGGGACTTGCACCAGACTACACACATGGACACCTCAACCCGCATCACCACAAACCCGCAACAGCGGGAAGGGGCGCGTACATCCTCAGGATGGGCATTCAGGTGACGGATGTGCTCGATTTGCTAGGGGCAGGCCTATCCGCAAGAGGCGATTGTGGACGAGCTGCCGGACTTGGAAGCGGAGGACATCCGTGCCTGCCTCGAGTTTGCGCACCGTCGTATGGATCATCCCGTGCTGGTCGTCTGGGTGGACGCCCACCTTTCGCCAAGAATCGCCCATTGGCTGTCATCACAATTCGCGGTCGCTTGTCTCGCGCCCGCTCGCCCACTCCGGCTGAAGTCTGCATGCACCCTCCGTCGCCCCATTCTGTGCGACCATCCCACCCACCATGAAACTGCCCCAACCCGCACAACCCCCTCCGTCGTAGCCCAGGAAGTCACCCGCGCCCTGCAAGACTTCCTCGCCACCGGCTTCGGCCCTTCCAACCCCGCGCTCGCCCACGTTCTAGATGACTTCCTCGCCGAGGACGAGAACCTCGTCAAAGGCCCCTACCTCTCCATCGCCCTACCTTCCAAGCTGGCACCTGAAGGCGGCGAGCCGTTCCCGGAAATCCCACTCGGCTTCACGCCCTATCGCCATCAGCGCGTCGCCCACCAGCGCCTTCACTCCGCCACGCCGCACGGCGGGCGCTCCACCATCGTCGCCACCGGCACGGGTTCCGGCAAGACGGAGTGCTTCCTGTGGCCGATTCTGGATCATTGCCGGCGGCATGCCGGCGAGGAGGGCGTGAAGGCCATTCTGGTCTATCCGATGAACGCGCTGGCGTTCGATCAGGCAATACTGGACTTTCTGATGATTCGTCCTGCGGACGCCCGCCTTTAGCGGCGCAACCAGCCAAGTACGCTGCGCTATCTGGTGGTGGACGAGCTGCACACGTTCGATGGGCCGCAAGGCACGGATCTGGCCTGCCTGATCCGGCGCTTGAAGAATCGGTTGCGTGTGCCTCGGCAATTGCCGCCGCCCGCGCCGGACCAACAGCCACAGCAAGGGCTGATCTCTGTCGGCACCTCCGCCACCGTTGGCGACGAAGCCAGCGGCGCGGATTTGTTCGGCCAGCACTTCGACGAGGACGCCATCCTGCGGGAAGAACGTCAGAGCATTGATGAAGTGCTCGGCTGTGCGATTATCCAGCGCCATCTTGCGCCATCGCCGGCGGCACCAGCGCCGAACGCTTCGACGCGGACTTGACTCCAGCGGAAAACGAAGGCGACAGCCTGCTGGCCCTGTTCACCGGCGCCAGTCGTGCGACGGCGGATGCGGCGCCGACCGTCGAGACGGACAAGCCGCCGCTCTCGCTCTATGCCAACGACCTTGCCTATTGCGAAGCCGCCCTGCATCGGCTGCGCGAAAAGGATGGCGGCCTGCGTTTCGAGAAGGACGCGAACGGCTGCGCACTCACGCTGGACGCACCGGAAGACCTGCGGCACCGCTTCGCCCAACTGCCTCCCGAAGTGAAACCCGAACACTGGCGTTTCGTGCTCACCACCGACGCCGCACGAATGCGCTACGCCATCGCCCGGAGCCGCCGCGACGAGCGCACTTGGCCGGCCGAACACTACCTGTGGCGCTTGAACCCCGTGGTGGAATGGCTGAACGACCGCATGGCGGCTACCTTCGGCCGTCACGAAGCGCCGATTCTGGCGGAGGTTCCTGGCCTCTCCTCCGCCGAGACCGCCTTCGTGCTCGCAGGGCTAGTGCCGAATCGGCGCGGCCATCCCCTAGTTCAGGAGTGGGTGGTGGTTCGCCACGACGCCAATGGCTTCACCCAGCCACAGCCCTTCGACAAATTTCTCCACCGCACTGGCCTTGGCCGGCAAGCCATGCCCAACCGCCGCCTGCCTCTGGACGTCGCCGCGCTTGAAAAGCTGCTGCCGGGCGCGGTGGCGGCGGCGTACGCTTGGTTCAAGGAGCGGCGCAACGCCTTTGAGGACGACATCAACGCCAAACTCAACACGGCGTTGGCGGAACTCGAAGAACTCAAACGCCGCAAGCTGCGCCAGCTTGAAGCGCGGCTGGCGCATTCCAATTTGGCCGAACCGCTCAAACGCGCCCGCTACCAGAACGGTCAGCAGGACATGGAATCGATCTTCACCGAATACCTGCAATGGATCGAAGACGCGATGACCACGGAAAACAGTCCGTGGGTGCAGGTCGTGGCCGCGTTGGTCGGCAACGCCGTAGTCTCCCCTACCGGGTCCCGACGCCGTTGAGTCCTGATGAGGAGTCGCTACAATGCCGTCATGCTTGTTTCCCATGAAAAATTGCTCCAGTTGCTGGGCCGCTGCCCGCAAATCCGGCTAGCCATACTATTTGGCTCGCATGCTGCCGGCACTCCCTCCGCAGACAGCGACATTGACTTGGCGCTGCTGGGCGACGGCCCGTTGCCAAGCGGCCTCAAGCTCGAACTCATGGGCACCATAGGCGCGGAATTTGGCCGTCCGGTCGATATCATCGATTTGCACAGCGCCGGCGAACCGCTTTTGGGAGAGATTTTCAAAGGAAAAAGGCTGTTGGGCGATGACGAAACCTACGCCAAGTTGTTGACAAGGCATCTCATCGACAGCGCCGACTTCCTTCCGCTGCGGGAGAGAATCCTCGCAGAGAGGCGGGCGGCATGGATCGGCTAATTGTTTCGGAAAAACTGGAGTCTCTGCGCCGCTGCCTAAACCGCATCCAGCAGAAGACACCCCTTGAAGAAGAAACTTTGTCGCAAGATCCAGACGTTCAGGACATTCTGGTTGTGAACTTGACCCGAGCGGTGCAACTTTGCGTGGATATCGGCAGCCATATCGTTAGCGAGTCCAGCGCTTCGGCACCCAAGACTATGAGCGAAGTCTTCGAGATACTCGAAAATCTTGGGGCGATCACGCCGCCAACCTGCAAAGCTCTGCAACAGGCCGTTGGTTTCCGAAACATCGCCGTCCACAACTACGATTCCATCGACTGGGAAATCGTATGGACGATCTGCAACAAGTCCTTGGCGGACTTCGGACGGTTCTCTTCGGAAATTGCCTCCTACGCCAACATGACCGAATGATTCCCAAAGGGAGTCACCAATAGCTTTTGCATTAACGTTCCAAGCGTAGTCGCAAGGGGCCAAGTGGACGCAAAGCTGGGCGCGATCACTTCTCCTTAGAGCAATCTCAGAAGCCGACCACGCCGCTGGGTATGGGCGGATGGTCGCCGACGGTGGCACCAAAGCATCGATGAAGTGCCCGGCGGCGTGATCATCCAGCGCCATCTTACGCCCCCGCTAGTGGGCCTTGCCGACTGCACGGATCCCGCTCGCTATGCGGACGCTGAAAGCTACCTGAAGGCGCAGCACGAACTGCTCTACTGCGCCTGTTTAACCTGCTGCAATTCCTCCCCACGCTTGGTGGATCACCCACCAAGGCGTGCAGGGGGGCGGCTACCCGGGTTTCGCCCCGCCGGCCAACCACCGCCGGACGACGGGCCGCCAACCAAGTCCACCGCGTAGGGCATGGCGATGGAACTGGCCGTCAAAGCGCTGCACGGCGCGATGCAGCACTGGGCGACGAACGGCCCGCCAGCCCTGGAGGTAGGGTTCAAGCTTGCCGACGAAGCTGGCCGTGTGCTGACCAAGGCCGATCTCGCTTGGGCGAGGCACCGGGTGGCCGTGCTCCACAACGAGTAAGCCGAGAAGGCAACCCCGTTCGAGCAGGCCAGCTAGCAGGTTTGCTCGGTCGGCGATGACGGCGAAGGAGCCGAGCGCATCATCAACAGCGTCCTAGGCCAACCATAGCGCTGGCGGTGCGCCCTGTGGTAGATTGCCTCCGTGGAGACTTGGAGGCACAGATGAGCAATCGTAAGCAGTCCAACGAAGATACCGTGACAGTGCATGTCACCCCGAGTGGCGGCCGCTATGTAAATCCCGGAGAGCTTCTGCGTAGCACGGGCGCTCAGGAAATAATGGCGAAGATGGACCGCATCTTGCGCGATGAACACCGCGTACGCCAAGATGGGGAACGCCCGGCAAGTGGCCCGCAAAGGTCATCTCGCGAGCCGTGAACCTCGGCCTCCTCCTGATTCCCGCTCTAGGCGGGTACTACCTTCTCTCCCGCACACTCTTATGGCGGTACTGGGTCGCTAGGCAAGCGGGTTACAAGCTGTTCTTTTCCGCCGCCATCGCCGGCGTCGTGCTCCTGGTCTTGGCGCGATTGATTGCGGTTATCTGGCCGAGCGATCTAGGTGCCCCAATCCTGGCTTGGTGGCGCCACTATGCGCCATTCGACTACGCAGGCACTGTCGCGATCAGCGCCGCATTGGCGGTGATTATCCCCTTGGTAGCTAATCTCTTCCTAGACAAGAACAAATGCGCAATGCAGGCTGCAAACGCGCAAGGCGATCTAATCGAGTGCTTGATGCAAGAAGCCCTAGATTCTGGCTACTTGGTCGAGATCTCGACCAAAAGCAGTAAGAGCTACATCGGATTCGCGCAACATAGCAGCGTAACCACCAGCGAGGAGTCGGACATCGCCATCACGCCGATTGCCAGCGGCTATCGAGACGGCAAGACCCGAGACCTTGTGATTACAACGAACTACCTGCCCGTGTTGCTTGGCAGGAGCCCAGACAAACGGGATTTTCGCGAGCACTTCCGCGTGGTGATTCCGCTTGCCGAGATCACTTCCGCGCACCGCTTCGATCCTGATGCCTACGAACTTTTTCGCCAGACCAAAACGGCCAGCAAGAACCAACCAGACGCCGAATCAGCGACCTGAACGGGAGTCAGCCACCGTGCCCAACAACATGGCCATGTCCGTGAACTTCCTGTCCGCCTTCCATCTGCACGCCGGGCGAGATGGAACGCATTGAGGTGACCAATCTGGACTGTTGGGTAATGAACGTTCCAAGCGTAGTCGCAAGGGGCCAAGTGGACGGAAAGCTGGGCGCGATCACTTCTCCTTAAAGCGATCTCAGAAGCCGACCACGCCGCTGGGCATGGGCGGATAATCGCCGACGGTGGCGCCGTGGCGCTGCACTTGGTCGATGGACTCCTCCATAAGATCGAGGCCGCGCCGCAGTACCGTTTCGTCCATGTTCAGGGCGGGGTACATGCGCACTTGGCGCTCCAATTCGCAGATCGCCCAGACGCCGCGCTTGAGCATCTCGTCGCGGACGGTGCGGGCCACATGCTCGTCGTCCTCCTGACCCTCCTGCGCATTGAAGGAGACGCCCATCAGCAAGCCGAGGGTGCGCACCTGGCCGACGATGGGGTAGCGGGCCGGCCAGTCCGCCATGCGCTTGGCGGCGATTTCGCCTAGATGGGCGGCGGAGGCCACGATGTTGTCCCGTTCGTAGATCTCCAAGGTTTTCAAGGCGGCGGCGCAACCGGCCGGGGTGCCGGCGAAGGTGCTGCCGCCGCTGGCTCGGGGGTTGTCCCCCAAGATGTCGTCCTTGGCGGCCACGCCGGCGCAGGGTTCGATGCCGCCGGAAAGGTTCTTGCCGGCCACCAAGATGTCCGGCACCAGGCCGTAGTGCTCCACCGACCACATCTTGCCGGTGCGCCCCAAGCCGGTGAGCACTTCGTCCGCGATCATCAGCCAGCCGTGCTTGTCGCATAGGCGGCGGATGCCCTGCATGAACGTCAGGCTGGGAATCCAATTGCCGCCCTCGGCCAAGCCGGGTTCGATGAGAATGGCGGCGATGTTCTCCGGCGGAACCAGATATTCGGGAATGTGGGTGTCCAGATACCAAAGGCAGTAGTCAACGTACTGCTCTTCGGTCATGTTGGCGGGAACGCCCTCGGAGTAGGGATAGGGCGCCTTGATCACACCGCCGGCCCAGCCCTCCATGTAGAGGTTGTTGGCGCTGCCGTAGCCGCTGATCATCTTGGTGCCCAAGCTCTCGCCGTGGAAGGCGGAGGTGAAGCTGATGACGTAGCGCCGCTGCATGTGGCACAACGCCAGATGCACCGCGGCTTCCGCAGCTTCGGTGCCGGAGACCTCAAAACTGAAGCGCGGCAACGCCTGGCCCGGCATCAACGCCGCCAACTTCTCCGCCAAGGGGATGCGCAGGGGATGCTCCCAGTGGTAGCCGTAACGCCGCTGCGCCTGATGCACCGCTTCGATGATCTCCGGGTGGCAGTTGCCAAGAGGGTTGGTGGCCCAGCCGTTCTGAAAGTCGATGTAGCGATTGCCGTCCAGATCCCAAACGTAGTCCCCCTCCGCCCGGTCCACGATGACCTGAGCTGGCGCCACATGGCCTTCGGCGGCGCTGCGCTGGCTGGCGGCCTCATACCGCTTGCCGTCACGCAGATGGGGCAGGCCCCGCGCCAGCAGCGCCCGGCTGCGGGGACCGGGAAGATCGTACATGTCACCCTCCTATGGTGGCCTAGAGGCGAACCCCTCGGTGGGAACGGCGCATCCGCCCAGCCCCAAAACGGCTGGGGAGAACAACGCCAGCCGAAATTGGCGAGTGATGATAGGCCGCGGCACAGTCTGGTTCAAGCAGAGGCACCGGGTCCAGCCAAGGCACCGAAACCAAGTTTTCGCCAGGCCGCCATTTAATGGCGCTATTGCTAGGGCCACATCAAGCGCAAGCTAAGTCAGCCCGACAGGAAGTCTAATCCGGTTGGGCTTTCGCCTTGCATACGGACATTGCTTGAACTCCAAGAGTTTCGTGACTGCTAAAATGACTTCCTGGTTCAGTGCAGCCTAGAGGGAAATATGGTTGAGAAACCAAGGCCGACAGCGCTCCATCGCGGACCTTGGCGCATGAAGAAGCTGAGCCTTGCGGTGTCGGCTGCGGTGACCGCAGCAGCAGCCGGCGCCCAAACCGAAGATGCGCAGCGCAGCGTGGAAACCATCATCGTCACCGCCACCAAGCGCGCCGAGAGTGCGCAAGACGTGAGCATTCCCGTGCAGGCGATGACCGGCGAGGCGATGCGGGAACTCGGCATCGAGACCTTTGACGAATACGTGGAGTTCCTGCCCAACTTGCTCAGCGCCGGCAACGGCCCGGGCAAGAAGGAGCTGTACATCCGCGGCAACGCCACGGAGCAGTCCGGGGTGACCGTCTCCACCCAGCAAGGCTCCGCTCCGGGCGTCGCACTCTATGTGGACGAACAGCCGGTGTCCTTCGGCGGGCGCAATCTGGACGTGTACGCCGCGGACCTCGAACGCATTGAAGTCCTGGCGGGGCCGCAAGGCACGTTGTTCGGCGCCAGCTCGCAGTCCGGCAACTTGCGCCTCATCACCCGCAAGCCGGACCCCGCCGGTTTTGCCGCCGGCTTCAACAGCCGCTACGGGTTCACCGACGGCGGGGCCGAAAGCGCCGCAGTCACAGCCGCTACGGGTTCACCGACGGCGGGGCCGAAAGCGCCGCAGTCGATGCCTTCCTGAACTGGCCCGTCACGGATGCGCTCGCCGTGCGCCTAACCATCTATAGCGACAAGCAGGGCGGCTGGGTTGACAACGTTCCCGCCACTTTCACTCCGTCCGCGGAGGTGGTGGACCGCAACAACGCCGGCTACGGTCCCCGGCTGGCGGAAGCCGACGCCATAGCCAGCGCCCGCAACGACGGGCTGGTGCAGAAGGACTGGAACGACGCCTCCTATCGGGGCGGACGCATCGGCTTGCTGTACGGCGTCAACGACGACTGGGAGGCGCTGGTGCAGCACACCACCCAAACCTTGGAGGCGGAGGGCAGCTTCCTCATCGACCCCAGCCTGGGCAGGGCGCATGCGTCCACCACCTTCACCCCGGACTTCAACCGCGACGAGTTCGGCTTAACCACTTGGACGTTGAACGGGCGCTTGGCCAACTTGGACCTGGTGTACACAGGCGGGCACCTCTCCCGCGAAGTGGACAGCATCGTGGACTACACCCACTACAACAGCGGCGGCGGCTACATCACCTACTACCTGTGCAGCGGCAACATCCAAGAACCGACCGATCCCAACAACTGCTACGACCCCACCAAGCAGTACGTGGATGACACGACGAACACCCGCACCACACACGAATTCAGAGTCGCAACGGACCCCAGCCGACGCTGGCGACTGCTCGGCGGCCTGTACATAAACGACACGAAGACCACCCATGTGGGTGACTATCACGATGGCGCGGTCAATGCGGCGCACGCCGAGCACATCAACAACTTCAACAACGACAACTCCGGCGACGGCTTTCTGCTCGGCAACACCGCCCTGCCCACGCCTGGCGTCAATTCGTCCGGCCCGCGCGCCTCGTCGGTCACGTTCTTCAACGACTACACCCGCACCGAGGAGGAGTTGGCATTCTTCGGGGAGGCGGCGTTCGACCTGACCGATCAATGGACCCTGTCGCTCAGCGCCCGCCGCTACGACCTGACTTCCGGCCTGCAGGGCGCCTCCAACTTCTCCTTCGGCTGCCGCTACGGCATCGGGCCGAATGCGCAAGGAACCGCCGACGGCCGCTGCAACGGCACCGACTTCAGCAACGACGTGACGCTGCGGCTGCGGCTGCTCGGCCAGTATGCGGACAGCGGTGACGACAGCCTGATCCTCAACGCCCGCAGCCCCAACGGTGAGGACGGTTCGCCACGCGACCTGTTTCGCGGCGGCGGCAGCAACCAAGCCACCCTCGACGCCATCAAGAGCGGCAGTCTAAGCCTTGCCGGAATGCAGCCGGACGGCACGATCAACGAGGTGGACACCATCATCCACGCCACCCTGACTTGGCTGCCGACTGATGATTTGCTGGTGTTCGCCACCTTTTCGGAAGGCTATCGCCCGGCCACGCTGAACCGCAACGGCGGCCAGTTCGCCAACGCCCAAACCGGCGTGTTCGAGAACTACGCGGTGCCGCCAGTGGCGCTAACCGACCGTTTGT
Organism: uncultured Pseudomonadales bacterium; assembly: GCA_958296195.1. Taxonomy (GTDB): domain Bacteria; phylum Pseudomonadota; class Gammaproteobacteria; order Pseudomonadales; family Azotimanducaceae; genus Azophilus. The sequence continues at coordinate 537,929 of OY282455.1, forward strand.
ACAACTACGAACTGGGCATGAAGGGGGATTTTCTGGACGGCCTGCTGCGGGTGAACGCCACCGCCTATCGGTCCGAGATCGAAGATATGCAGGTTTCCCGCTACGACCCGCTGAACGTGGCGTTCAACTACTTCATCGAAAACGTGGGCGACGCCCGGGTGCAGGGGTTGGAAGTGGACTTCCAATGGCTGCCGACCCAAGCCTTGACGCTCACCGGCGCCTTCAGCGTCTTGGATACGCGGCTGCAGCGGGTAAATCCGCAGTTGGTCGGCGTTTCCGTGCCGGTGGGGGCGGACCTGCCGTTGTCGCCCAAGTTTTCCGGCAACTTGCGGGTCCGCTACGACTTTCCGCTCAACCGCTGGGGCGCCGACGCCTTCCTCACGGCCAGCGTCACCCACCGCGGCCGCAGCCTCTCCGGCTTGGTCGGCAAGGCGGAGTACATGGACGACACGCTGTTCCACCAAACCGGGCGCCACTCCGGTCTGCAGATCCACAACGAGGGCGGCGCCTTCGGCAACATCACCATTCCGGACGCCAGCGCCGAAGGCGGGCGGCGCCTGCCCTTGAACTCCCGCTTCGTCAATCCGGCGGCGACCACCTTCAACGTCTCCGTCGGCCTGACGAAGGACGATTGGCGGGCGGAACTGTTCGTTGACAACCTAGGCAACGAAAAGGCGCCCATCGTGCAGGTCGGCGGTCGCTACACACCCGTGGTCACCATGCAGCGGCCACGCAGCCTGGGGGTTAGGCTGTCCTATGATTTGGAGTGAAGGCAGAACATTGCCGGTCGGGCAACCAAGACATCTGAACGAACGTTTCGCCGTTGCGGTGATTAGGCAAGAACGATTCGCCTTGCCCATGACAATGAGGGACTTGGTGGTCGCGATGGACGACACCACGAGTGAGTGCCGCTCCATGCTCCTCGTTGACGAGGAGGGGACCGCGAGCAGTTCCCGCGGCGTTCGGGAGGTGGTCGCCTCAAAGGGCGCCCTCCGCTCCCTGCACACGGACAAGGCGTCCCACTGCTGGTTCACGCCGGAGGCGGGCGGCAAGATGTACAAGGGGTGCCCCACGCAGTTCGGGCGGGGCCATGCCGCAGCTCGGCGTCGAGATGATCCCGGCCTGCTCGCCGGAGGCCCGGGGCGCTCGGAGCGCATGTTCAGCACCTTACGGGGCCGGCTGCCGAAAGCCTGAAGCCTAGAGTCTTGCGCATTGGCGCCGGCGCTGCTGACTGGCCTTGCCGGTCAAGCCAGACACCGGTTTGCGGCGGTTAGACTGGCCTATACTGCTCCTATGGGCCACCTTGATGCTGATCTGACACGCAAACACAACATAAAGTTTTCGGGAGCTCTCTGAAGTGTCTTGGGAGAAGTCCGGCACCGTTTACGAGGCGTTTCGGGCCAGCGCCCAAGCCTCGCCGGAGGCGCCGTTTCTGCGCATTGTGGCGGATGCGGCACGGCGCTACGGCATCGAACCGGGAACCCTGAGCTACGGTGCCGCCCTGCGGGAGGTGGAGCACCTGGCTTCCATGTATCGCACGGCCAACCTTGGCCCCGGCTGTCGCGTTGCCCTGCTGCTGGGCAACCGCCCGGATTTCTTCCTGCACTGGCTGGCGCTGAACGCGGTCGGCGTCTCCGTGGTGCCCTTGAACCCGGATTGGGGCGCCGCCGAGGCGCAATACGTTCTTGAGCACAGCGGCGCAGTGCTAGTGGTTGCCGAAGCCAAGCGGCGCAAGGATCTCGATAACGCCGCCGTGCATCTGTCCCAGCCGCCGAAGGTTGTCGATTCGACGATGGTTCGGGTTGGCGACTTTGCGAACCGCTTGGGCAGCAAGTCCTCCCGCCGATTCGACCAGCCGGTTGATGAGTCGTTGCCTCGAGGCGACGCGAATGCAACGCATGGCAAGGAAGAGGTCAACTTGCCCAAGGGCGGGAGCGGGCCATCCAGCGGAGGAAGGCTTGCTCCCGGTGCCATCCATCTCGAAAGCCCAAGTCACCCGGCCGCTGCCGCGGAAACGGAGTGCGCCCTGCTGTACACCTCCGGCACCACCGGCAAGCCCAAGGGCTGTGTGTTGACGAACCAGTACTTTCTTTGGAGCGGGGAATGGTATCGGCGCTTGGGCGGGCTGTGCGAACTGCATCCGGGCCGGGATTGCCTGATAACGCCCCTGCCCATGCACCACATGAACGCCATGGCCTGCTCCAGCATGGTGATGCTGATGACCGGCGGCTGCATCGCCCCCTTGGACCGTTTCCATCCCTCCACTTGGTGGGCCAGCGTGCGCGAGGCGGAGGCGACCATCATCCACTATTTGGGCGTCATGCCGGCCATGCTGCTGGAGCGGGACCCTGATACTTTGGACGCCCGCCACAAGGTGCGCTTCGGCTTCGGCGCCGGGGTGAGCGCCGCCCACCACATCACCTTCGAGCAGCGCTTCGGCTTCCCCTTGGTGGAGGCTTGGGCGATGACGGAGACCGGCTGCGCCGCGGCGATCATCGCCAATGCGGAACCACGCAAGGTGGGCACGGCTTGCTTCGGTCGGCCTCCGTCGGAAGTCGATTGGCGCATCGTCAACGACGAAGGCGAGGATTGCACCTTGGGCGCAACCGGCGAACTGTTGGTGCGCCGCACCGGGGAGCAGCCGCGCTTCGGTTTTTTCCGGGAATATCTGCACGACCCGCAAGCCACCAAGGCCGCTTGGAAGGGCGGCTATTTCCATACCGGGGACTTGGTGCGCCAAGACGAGGACGGCCTGCTGCACTTTGTCGATCGCAAGAAGAACCTCATCCGCCGCAGTGGCGAGAACATTGCCGCCGTGGAAGTGGAGGCCGTCATCGCCGAACATTCGCAAGTGGCCGCCGTGGGCGTGGCCGCGGTGCCCGACGCCATCCGGGGGGACGAAGTGATGGCGTTGGTGGTGCCCAAGCCAGCGCCCAATTCGGATGCAGATGACGAAACGAATCTGGCGCGGGCCATCGTCGCCCACTGCCGTCAGCGCTTGGCCTACTACAAGGCACCCGGCTACGTCGCCTTCTGCGCACGCCTGCCGCTGACCGCCACGGAAAAGGTGCAGCGCACCGATCTGAAAGCCTTGGCCCAAGCCAGGTTGGCCGCCGGAACTTGCGTGGACACTCGGGATTTGAAGCGGCGGTAAGCCGCATTGCAAGCGAAGATGCCTGCGTCCTGAGTCGGGCCAGTCGCCAATTGCAGGGAAGTTTTCGGGAATTCACCCAATTTGTAGCTGTAAATCGTCCACATAGTGGTTGATTTCCAGCCACATAGCGCTGTTGGAGATGACATTCTTGGTGCGGCCGTTGCTGGCTTGGCCGGCAAACTTCGGCAAGCGACTAGGCTGACGCCGTGTTATCCATCCCGAATTGGTCAAGCACTAAATCGCCGGCCACCGCTAGTGAGTGACCGATGGTGCCACGGCGCAAGGCTGTTTTCACTTGAGGGGGATAAGGCAAGGGGGCTGGACATTCCGGGTGGGTCGCGCTAGCCTCCACCTAACCACTTGGATAACTTCATCTGCACCTATGCAAGTTTACGCGGTAATCAAGGTCGCGGCCCCCAGCTTGGTTAAGGCTAAAATCGCTGCGCGGTACGCTGGCGACTGCTACGAGGTCGATGACGAGACTTTCTTTGTCGCCACTCAAGGGGAGACGACAAGGCAAGTAGCCACAAATATAGGCCTTGGAGAGGGTAACCCAGAAGAGCTGGCCTCGGGAATTGTTATACCAGTCACCAGCTATTGGGGGCGTTACAGTCCAGACTTGTGGGAATGGATCAACGTCAAGCAGCGCTCTAATGGTGGATAAGGAAAAGAGTGTAAGCCCAGAAGAGACCGGCATTGATCGGCGATCAACCACGCCTGTTGATGTTGTTGGTGAAGCGGGTTTTCTTTTTACGCAGCAGGTCTTTGAAATCTCTCAGACGCTGGGTCGAGCCATGGAAAGGCTGGACACCCATAGTGAAAAACTAGACCGAATGGAGCAAGCTGTGGGTCAATTAACCGAAAAGGTTGACGGCATCTCTCAGGATTTCAGGATCATCAAGCACTTTTGGTGGATCGGCTTAGTTGTGACGGGTGCCTTGCTTAAGGCAGGATACGATACTTTCATCAAGCTGGTTGTTGGTTGAAGTTCTGGTGTCCCCTCATCTAGGCTACGGAATTGAAAGGGATGAGTGGAACACCTCTTTTTGGCGCCACACGAGGAATTCAGGCGTTGGTTGTTTACTGCGTACGGAAAAGGTGCAGCGCACCGAACTGAAAGCCTTGACCCAAGCTAGGCTGGCCGCTGGAACTTATGTGGACACTCGGGATTTGAAGCGGCGGTAAGCCGCATTGCAAGCTAAGATGCCCCGTGGCCTGAATTGGGTCTGTCGCTGATTGCGGGGAAGTTTGCGGGTATTCGCCCAATTTTTGGCCGTAAATCGTCCATATAGTGGTTGATTTCCAGCCACATAGCGGTACGATTCCGGCGCATGATTCCCCGCCATGCAACAGAGCGCATCCTAGAAGGGTTGGAGGACACGCCCGTCGTTTACGTTCAGGGTGCCCGCCAAGCCGGTAAAAGCACACTGGTGCAAAGCATCGCTGAGCACAACATAGCTAAGCAGCAGCACCCCAAGCCATACCTCACTCTAGAGACTACCACGGAGAGGGTGACTTTTACGCGCCGCGTCCCGTACCTAACACTAGACACTGCGGCCGTTCTTGCTGCCGCCAGCAGCGACGCCGAGGGATTTGTCGCTGGGCTGGAACGGCCAGTGGTGCTTGACGAAGCGCAACGAGCCCCAGCCTTGGCGCTGGCGATCAAGGCCGCGGTCGATGCCAACCGCCGCCCCGGCCAATTCCTGTTGACGGGATCGGCAAGTGTGCGCTCCCTGCCGAAACTGGCCGAATCTCTCGCCGGGCGCATGGAGTTGCACACGCTTTGGCCCTTCTCCCAAGGGGAGATAGCCGGCGTTCGGGAGACTTTCATTGACCGCATGTTCGCTGCGGACCTTGTCACGCCCGAAACCGCTGTGGAGACCGAAAATGCCCTCATAGAGCGGATTTGCACCGGCGGCTACCCGGAAGTTCACACCCGCAAAAGTGCCTCCCGCCGCCAAGCCTGGTTCGACGCCTACATCGACGCCATCCTGCAGCGCGACGTGCGGGACTTGGCGAACATTGAGCGGCTGACCGACATGCCAAGGCTGCTCGCCCTTTTGGCGTCCAGGGTTGGCCAATTGATCAACTATGCAGATTTGTCCCGCGCCCTCGCCGTTCCGCAGACCAGCCTGAAACGCTACATGACGCTGTTGGAGATGACATTCCTGGTGCGGCCCTTGCCGGCTTGGTTCGCCAACATCGGCAAGCGGCTGACCAAGGCACCGAAGCTGATGCTTGCCGACACTGGGCTGCTTGCCCACCTGATGGAAGCCGACGCCGCACGGCTGCGGCGGGACCGGACATTGCTGGGCCACATGCTGGAGAACTTCGTGGCAATGGAACTGACCAAACAACTCGGTTGGTCAGAGCGACGCTGCAAGTTGTTCCACTTTCGCACCGATGCCGGCGCGGAGGTGGACCTCGTGCTGGAAGACCGGATGGGCCATCTGGTGGGCATTGAAGTGAAATGCACCCATACCTTGCAGAAGCGGGATTTTCGTGGCCTTGAAACGCTGGCGGAGTTGACCGGCCAGCGGTTTGTCCGGGGCGTGGTTCTATATGTGGGCACAACCGCAGTGCCGTTTGGGAAGGGGCTTTATGCGCTGCCTGTTTCCCAACTTTGGGCATGAGCTCAAAAGGCGACGTTTGGTCCGTTCCGGTGGCCTAGAGATTATGTGGATGCTGATCTCCGATTGGCAGCGAGGCCATCCGCCACCTTGATGTCAATTCAGCCGGCGAGAAAGCTGTGGGGCTGCCGGTCGCGGGAGCTTCTGCTGGAATATACTAGGAGGCATGAAGCACGGTCACTCAGGAAAAGCGCCTCCCGCACAGCCCACGGAGCGCCGCAGCCTTCTTTATGGGCATCCACCGTTGGACTTTGGGTTCCTGCGGCGAATGGACCTGGATGCCGAAGTGCAGCGCTTGGCGGAGTTGGATGTGCTCACCAAATGGACGTCTTCTATCGCTCAATACGCAAGGTACACCATTGTCGAGTTCGAAATACATTTCATGTTGTCCGAAGGGGCTGTCGCCACGTCCCGACCGTATGCTGAGTACCACGCCGTCCACGGGTGGGCCATGGCCATGGTGTGCGCAGACGAAATGGCGCAGAGGGGTGCAGTGGATTCTGAATCCTTGGCCCGCCTGTGTCGTCTGGCGCTGCACACTGGCGGCGACCAACCCCCGCCCCTGCCTGCCGATTTGGGATGGTGGGTGGAGGGCACCAATGCTTGGATTCGCCGCGACTTGGATGCTGAATCCGCCATTGCCTCGCAAGCTGAACTGTGCCTCGCCTTATGCGCTGCTTGGCCCGGCGCATGGCCGGCCGCGCACATCGCCTCGCAAATCCCCCGCATGGCGGCGGGATTGCCGGCCGCTATGCTTGCTATCGACGATGTGTACTGGAAGCATCAAGACGCGCTGCGAGACTGTTTGCGCTCCGCCAATGCATGGCGTCGATGGAACGGATCCTTCCACCCAGCTAGCGGCGCGGTGCGGACCTACGGTGACTTTCTGCGCAGCGGACAGGCGGGCTTGGATGCGTCCGTTGAATGTTGGGCTGGGTTGCAGGAGAGGCGCTACGCGGACGCACGGAAGGCCCGAGAAAACGGCTTGGCTGACGCTTGGCTGCCGGCTCCGGATTGGCCAAATGCTGATTCGCGCACCGATTTAGGGGTTTGACATGCGTTTTCTAGATGGCACGGCTCTTTCTGATGCACAAAAGCTGAAAGTGCTTGCGCGTTTAAGGACCCTGTGGACGCACCATTCCACTGCCTTGGAGGGAAACAGCCTGACCGAAGGGGACACAAGGCTTGTTTTGGAAGAAGGTGTCACCATATCCGGCAAACCCATAAAAGATCACGAAGAGGTTGTTGGGCACGTCAAGGCACTGGAAGCGATGGCCGAAATCTGCGATAGGTCGCCGCCATTTCTTGCCATGGAAGATCTGCACAGAATGCACACGCTGATAGTCGGGGAGAGTTCCATCTCATCCTTGCAGCCAGTGGGTGAATGGAAGCGCATGCCGAACGGTGTAAGTATGCCCACCACGAGTGGCGGCATGGCCTTCTTGGAATTTTCAAGTCCCGACCATGTGCCCACGCTGATGCCCGAATGGCTAGAGCAAGCCAACACAGCACTTCGCGGCAGCGTTAACATGCAGGATGCGCCCGACATCTACGCTAAAATTCATTTGGGCTTCACACAGATTCATCCTTACTATGACGGAAACGGGCGCATGGCGAGAATCCTCTCCAACATCCCCTTGCTTGCATTTGGCTTGCCTCCCTTGATAATCGACCGGGAGCGCCGCAATGAATACTTGGCATCTCTGGCAGAGTACAGCTTAAGCATATCGCCCCTCTCCCCAGAATCTGGAGTTTGGCCAACGGCAGGCCACTCAGCCCCCTTTTTTGCGTTCTGCAGGCAATCTTACGAGCTTACTGCGGCCATTATTCAAAATGCCGTTGATGCGGAGAGAGGGGCTGACACCGGCGCAAAGTGAACCCATCATTCTTTTCGCCTGTAGCAACAGTCGTGTTGCCTAGGGTGGACTCCGGAGTTTGTTTGTTGAGCGGGCTGGAGAACTTCCTGCCTGCTCTTATACAGACTGAACGCTATCTCATAAATGCTTCTTTGCCAGAATCAAGGGTGCATCGAGCTTGAGAAACGCCAGGATATTTCCGACCTTCCATTCCAACGCCTTATCCCCACAGCGCCCTGCCGTCCTGCGTGCCCGCCTTCCGGCAACCAGCCTGATACGGCGCTATCCGTGCGACGCCCAGAGCTTTGCCCTCGATGTCCAACGGACCGCTGCCGTACATACGCCTTGTCCCCGATGAGCTGCTCCAACCTTACCTCGGTGGCACAGGAGCCAATCAGACCGAGGACGGGCTTTGTTCGGTGCAACACAGCACCTCCCTCGAATTCCGCCAAGGGCGTCCCCCGCCCGGCTAGGCAATTCTGGAAGCAAGGGTTTGATGAATGCTCATTGGGTGCCTGTGACATCTTGGGCTATGGGCGTCTCCGACTGCTTTCATAACGGGGGAAAGCACCTTACCATAACTTCGATCATTTACGAGATGGTTTCTAGCCCAAGCGGAGAATCCAACCAAGGCTGGGCGCGATGGTTTTACCAGGCCGTTTATCAGGCGAAGTTTCATTGTGCGTCAACTTGACCGACACCGCTAGGCTACTATGTAGCCAAAGTGTTAAAAAGCGAGGGTAGCACACGTCAATGCTGCGTCGTAGCTGATCGGAGTCACGAGGTTCTGGATGAGGTTTACAAAGCTGCGAAGGCAGCGAACCCAAGCACCTAGTGGGACCTTGGGGATTGGCCTAGCTTTTGGAGAAGCAATATCGGGCTGTGGTTGTGGAAAAACCGCCCCAGCCTTTCCGCGGTCGAAAGCTGTAGTCTATGTGTATGGGCTTGGCGGCAAGTTGACTGTATTTCCTTCGGGAAACCGAACGCGATAAAGTTCAGTCAGGTGACCTAATTCATCATTTGAAAGAGGTTTGCCCATATAATAGGACATAAATCTAGAAGCAAAGTTGACCGCCGTCTTGCCGCTTACAACCCGTGATCCAAGCAACAAAATATTTTGCCACATTGGATTGTCGTTTTTCCAATCGAGTTCGTTAACCCGATCAAGAACAATGTCCCAGGAAAGCCTCGAACCGTCCAGCATATCCGAATTGAGTAGCTGAACAATTGCCTGCACTAATGCTAATTGGGTGACTGGTTTCCCAAGAAGCAGAGTCCTCCTGATATCTCTGCGGCCTTGGTCGCCACTTTCCTCACCGTCTATTAGTGCCTTATCGAATATCGTCACACCCTTCAAAATCCGCTCCCAATAATCTTTGGCTGTTGATCGATATAGCCTTTGCTGTGCTTCACTTGGCAAGGCCACAGTACTTATCTTGCCCAAATTCTCTTCAAGAATATTCTTCGTGGATTCGTATATAGTAGATAAGGTGGTAAATTGGGGCGCGGAGTCAGAAAGTGTGTTGCTTTTGTAGTTAACGAGCCGGCTGCCGATCAATTCGTTGGATATCTCTCTAGTGATTACTGCAATAACATCGTCATCAGCAGTAATCAAGTTTTCTGTCTTAGTCGTGGGTTTAGCATATCGATTTACCTTGTTAAATATCTTTCGCCCCTTACTAGGATCGTGCCTAATCATGATCAACAGTACGTCATCGTTAGCCAAGTCGGTATTTGGACTAACTCCTTCTATAGAATTTCCTCTCTCGTCTTTACCCGAGAGAGCAAATTGGATAGCAGCTAGCCTATGCTGTCCATCTAGTGGAACCAACATTTCCCCGCCGGAAAGGGTAAGAAAACCGAATGCTTGTGCTGCTGTTTGATAAAGCTGTGGGACTTTTTTGCTCGGCAACACGTCGTCCATTGGTTCGAATTTCATGCCTTCAGGATTCAGAACATCAACAATTAGCGCCCCAAAGAATCGGTCTGGATCATTGGCTAGATATGGCGCAATTAGCTTTGTGACGCGATTGAAATTTATCTCCCTTTGGAAGCGCTCTTGCACTTCTAGATCGTTCCAGTCGGGCATTTCTTTAGGAATTGTCAGTTGACTTGCTACAAGGTTCGCCTTCATCGTTATCATGAAGTACTCCGTTGAGCCGAACTTTCCTCTCATTGCGGGGTGTACACTAGCCATATGCTTGACTCCAGTAAGTTGGATTTGGAGTGTAGCTTGGATATCGCTCCACGTTGGTTCTTGGCTGCAAGTAATGAATCAGTGACTTCTCCAAGTCATTGGCTTGCGGCCTATCACAAAGGATGGTCGTAAACTGGATTTCGCCGTCTAGTGCAGCGATCCATCGGGACAGTTCCCTGTTGTGAGAATCACTGTAGTGCTTCGTTAGGCGTTCTCTCATTCCACTTCCATAGTGGTCAGCCTTTCCCACATATATAAATATATGTTTGAAGAAAAACACATATACACCAAATCTACTTTTTGGAATTGCTAAGATGTTCTGCAAGGTAAACCTCCTTCCGTTTTTCCTGAGTTCCTTCGAGAATGTTTGAGAAAATTGCATTTCTCTTCCCTTGAGGAAAAATCGTGGTATAGCATACCCTACAGTGTGCAAACCAGACAAGCTGGATCATCTTCGTTTTCGAGCATGATACGGTCTTGCCATGCCAAAATTTTTGTGCTGCGTTTGTTAGCCGCGCTAGATCTGATTTCATCCTTGTGCTGAAGCACTTCGTTCAGGGTCATCCCCTGCACCCAAGTAAACAGCTTCCCCGTCTCCGGATCAACCTTTTCGTACTGCTTTGCCTGCTCAAACAGGTCTGGGTGGTTCTCCGCCAGCCCAATCCACTCATCCCGCCGCTGGAAGAAGCAGAAGTAGCACCCGGAGCGGCTTCGCCAACGGTAGTAGTCGGGGATGCCGACTGAATCCTCAAGGATGCGGAACACGTCGGCCTTGACGATGCCGTCGTCAATGAAGGGGTAATCCGCCTTGATGTTGGGTTTGTGGCTGATGTAGCCCTGCCGGTGCTCATCGGCGCGGATGCCGATGTAGCTGACGCAGGGGTCGGTGCCGACGAATGCCTCTAGCGGCTCGATCTTCATTACGCGGGTACACCACCTTGCGTGGGGGGCGGGGAGGAAGCCGTTGAAGCGTTTAAGGTGGTGGTCAAAGCTCCGGCCGCTGCTCAGGCGCTCAATGGGCTTGGCTAGGTAGTCCTCTAGCCGGTCCAGGTAGTCGTAAACCTCCCGGAGTTCGGAGCCGGTGTCGCAGAAGAAGTACTCGATGTCCGCATCACGGCCCTGATCTTTCAGATAGATGGCCAGTGCAGCGCTGTCCTTGCCGCCAGAGAGGCCAAGGATGTGGCGTGTGCGCTGCACCTCGACCGTGGTGGTGCCGTTAGCCAACTTCTCTGAGTTCACCTTTTCTCCCGGATGCGGACTGCTGGAGTCGCCGGGCGCTGAGCACCTCTTGGGCGACGCTGGCAACCACCGCTAGTGATAGGTCATCATCGTTCATTTCGGCAAGTATGCCCTCAATACGGCCCCGTGCGCTAGCTATAGCCGATTCCGTGCGCCTAGTCAAAGGAACGACTTCGTCCACTTCGCCAAGACCTTTGCTCAGGGTCTTGAGCAGGATGACCTCGATTTCGCCATCCTGTTTGGCTACGGACTCATAGTGCAGCCTCAGCTTCTCCAAGTCCACTAGGCGGCGAGAAAATTCCGCAAGGCGGTACTCAGCGGTGTCCCGGTCTTGGTCTGTCCACTTGGCGGCGGGCTTGTGGCTGAGGAAGTTCAGGATGCCGTCAAACCATTCCTCGTCAGCCAAACGCCGGTCCGTCATGCGGCGGATGAAGCTCTTAAGCCCCTTGGTGTCCACCGTGTACTCATCAAGCCCTCTATATCGGCCCGGCAGCAAAGCCCGCAACTCGTCAATGGGGGTTCCGTCAGGGAGGCCGAAGCAGCCGCATAGCGCCGACTGCATGTAGGTAAGCAGTGCTGCTTGGGCGTTTTTCAGTTCACGAAGGCAGTTGATGAGCTTTTCGGCGAAACCGGACAGATCAGCGTCCGCGTCAAAGCCGCAGGCCTTGGGCAGCTCGTCAAAGAGGAGCTTTTCTGGTGACTTGGAGAGGAAGAACGCTTGTCGCACCCGCAAGGTGGTTGCGGAGAGCCGGCGGGTCTTTTGGGTGTAGTCATCCAAGTCCAAGACAAACCGGGTGAGCGGCTTGGCGATGCCCAGCACCGTCAAGGAGATTCGGGCCTCGGTGAAGAGAGCTTTGCTGTACTCGTTGAACAACATGGCCCGCACGCCCTCAATGCGGAATCTCTGGAAGGCGAACAAGTCGGGCCGCCGCACCATGCGTTCCAGATGCTCAAAAGTGAGCCTAGGCGAGTAGGTGCCCTCGTCATAGAGGGCGATTTCATGCTGATGCACTAAGTAGTAGTGAAGGAAGATAACTGGGAATACTCCCCGCTTTAGCCCAAAAGGAGGGCTTGCCAGATCGTTCATTAGGCGTTCGGCGGATACCGGGTTCACTTCCGAGGCTGCGAACAACTCATCGAACCGATTCCAAACGGGGCGCAGCTTGAGCGGATCATCTTTGCTTAGCTCAACAAAGGCCCAACCTGTCTCGGTCTTTTGGTGCAGGCACCCCCCTTTAAGCACCGAACGGTAGATGGCTTTCTCCGGCGGATACTTCTCGAACCCCAGATCCGGTTGCGCCTCTTGGTTGAGCATGTGTTGGAACAGCTTGTTTCTTGCTGCCGCGGCTTGGGATGAGAGCCGGTCTCGGTTGATCAACTCATTGGAAATGGTCGGCGTATGGCTGTAGATGCTGTCCATCACCTTGGAAAGCATCCCTTGAAGGGCACTCGCGTTAGGGATATCCAGCTTTTCATCATGCCAATACCAGTCGGAAAGGGTTGGCTGTCTGGTCAGGGAGTTGAGTGCCTTGCGTTCCGCCACGTGCGCAGTCTTCAGCCGCTCCTTGATTTCCCGCGCTGCAACGGGGTCTGACGCCAATTCCTGTGCGCCGCGTTGCACACCTTCCAGTGCGAGCGCGTCCCGAATTACGGAGCGCAGCGCACCGCCATTGCGATGCAACGCCCACACATCATTTTCTGCGCCGCCTTTTCGCGCTTCGTGAAAGGCGGCCTCATCGTCTTGACTTTCGGCAAGGAAGAACACAAGGCGGGGCGTTTCACTGTTGGTTTCAAACAACGTGCGGGATCGGACATCGACGTAGGCAACCTCAAAATAGCGGAGTGAGCCAGTCCGAATTGAATGCCTGCGGGCGACAATCGGCAAGGACTCCCCGCGCTCGCTTATGGCCGCGGCAAGCTCAAAGTGGCCGAGTTTTTCCTCTTCAACACGGGTCTGCTCATCAATGTTGAAGTCTGTTCCCTGCCACACCCGGTATTCGTCGCTGAACTTGCGGTACTGAACAATGGAAGTGCGAAGCGGGCGATCCAAGGCTTCACGAAACGCCTTTTTGGACGAAAAGAGTTGGCTAAGAACGCTTTCCGAGGCTCTTGGCGCTTCGTTTCCGGCGGCCAGATTCAATAGGCCGATTGTTTTGACTAGGCGGATTGACAGCTTGTTCGCATTTGCGGCGTCCCGCTCAGCCCGATCCACCGCCGTGACTACTTCAGCCCAGCGCCGATGCGTGACCGGGTCGGCCAGCACGGCCGGCTGGTTTTGAACAAAATAGTCGTAAACCTCACTCGGCGGCATCCATTCGCCGACTTTCAGCGAGCGGACGGCATCCCCAAATCCGTGCGGTTCGCGGCTGCCCAAGTAGCTGAACAAGGTTCTTTCGTTCTGCGCGAACCTTTGGCAGAGCACGGGCAGCACTAGAAGGGAAACGGGATGCAAGGGATAGCAGGCGGCAAACAGTTCCGCCGCTTGGTTCTCATCAAGCGCACCTGGCAGAGCCTTGGCCCTGCTAAGAGCGCGGGCCATTTTCGCTATGCGCTTGCGGATGGGTTCGCACTCCGCTTCCGTCAGCGAATTGGAAAAAGCCGCAGCCATGATGCGCAGGGTTTGATCGGTGGTTTCGACAAAGGAGACGCTTTGGAAGCGGCCTTGCACCTTCGCCCAGTCATTTCTCAGCTTCTCGCCCAACCCTCGTGCATAGAGGTCGAACGCCTGATGGAGCAGGACGAAGAGCATCAGGTTGGCCTTCCTGCCCCGAAAGGCCCTCTCCGCCAAGCCTTGCAGCAGGAACACGCCACCAGCGTCTTGGCGGGCCTCGTGCTCCAGGAATTTGCCCAATTCGTCAATGACGATGAGCAAGCCGCCAGCACCCCTTCTTTCCAGGGCGTCCTGAAGTGCGTCAACCAGATCCAAAACTCGGCTGTCGGTGTTGTCCCCTTGTTCTTTCGCCCGCCGGATATCTCTAAGTACGGCGGGTCTCTGGCCGGGCCGGCCTGCCCAAAACTTGGTTCCCGCTTCCTCCAACGCCGCCAACAAGCGATTGGACAGGGGTTCCTCGCTGCCGGTCAAAACCACCCGACACCAAGGCTTCTGCTTGCGGAAGCGTTGGGCTAGGCTGCGCGACTCCCGCCCGAGCACTTTTGCCGCCGCTGCCTTGATCTGGTCTTGGTCTGCGACGCCGCCGAGCAACTCGTGCAAGAACAGGCCGAAGGAGGATTTACCGCAACCGTATGGGCCTATCAGGCTCCAAGCCCGAGGTTGATCCTTGGAACCGCAGGCGACGCAGACATCCTCCAGCAAGCGCATGCCTCGGGACGTAGGCAGATAGGCTTCAGTGATTGACAGCGAACCCCGGTCCCGCTCCAAATTGGTGGAGCGGGTGTAACGGGTGTTGACCGTGATTTTGTCCACCAAGCTCATGCGGCAAGTTGACCGTGCCGGCGGGCGTAATAGTCTTTGAGGATTTCGAGGGGTTCCAGTTCTTCCAGTTTGTAAACCTGATAGACTCCGGCGGTCCGCCCCATGCGCAGAGTGCCGGGAAAGGCGCTGCACAGGGCTTCGAGCTTGCAGACCAAGCCATCTTCCGTCATGCGGAACACCGCGCCGGGTGCGCAATGCTTTTTATCGCTGTACATAAGCTGCTCGACCGCGAGCTGATTTGCACTGACGTAGCCGAACAGCTCCGCTACGGCGAAAGCGAAGATGCCCAAGGGCAGCTCGTCCCGATCCATCGGAGACGCCCGCCAAGTGCGGGTGTCCAAGCGCTCTTGCAGGCTGAGCGTCGCCAGCGGCGAATCAAGGGCATCCTCGAGCGGCAGGCGGGCGTTGGCCTTGGTGCGGCTATACATCCGCAAAACCAAATTGGCGTCGTTTTTCAGGGTGGCTGCGGCCGTCCTAGTCGATATGTTCTGTCTAACAAAGTCGTTAAGGGCCGCCACAACCTCTGCTGTCGTGAACTCAACCTTATGGAAATGATTGAAAAACCAGTAAATTGAGGTGGCCATAGCCGGATTGGTCGCCAGCAGCCAGTGCAGCAGCCAGATGGTGCCCTCGTCCTCAAGGTAGGGGTCGCCCGCATCACCAAAGGCCACTTCGCCTGTGGACCTAAGTTCCAGCGAGTTTCTTCCACCTCGGCTTACAACTTGGGCGGCCTGAAGCCAATAGCGAATCGACGAGACCATGTTCTTGCCGACGCCGAGAGTGACAGTTGCATCTTCGCGGGTGAATATGCCTAGGTCCTTGCGTAGGGCATCAAGCCCCTTGGCAATCCAGCCAAAACGGAGGGGAAAGGACTCGTGGCGACCGAAAGAAACGGTGCTGCCATTGAGCTCCATGGGCCATCTGTCCCCAATGTGGTGGGCAAGTGCAACCATAGTGGTATCAACGTACAACATCAAGACATTTTGGCGATATCAGCCATCGACGCCGCGTACTTTGGCAGATCGGCCTTTTTTTACCGCTAGCCGTTGCGAACTCCCCTGTGCGAGAAGTCGCCCAGGGCCGCAGCCAACAGCCACGCTCTACAGTAAAATCGCCCCCCACGCCGTAGGGCGGGCAGCAACAGGGAGCAACCCATGGCAGAGTACGTTCCATCCCCGGTCAAGTGGGCGGCGGATCAGGTGGCGCTTTATGAAAGCAGTGGCGGCACTGAGGGCATCACGCTGCTCGATACCGGCTTGCCGGTCATCATCGTCACCCACAGGGGCAACAAGACCGGTGCCGTGCGCAAGACGCCGTTGATGCGGGTCAAGGACGGGGGCGGCTATGTGCTGGTCGGTTCCCGAGGCGGGGCGCCGGCCCACCCGGTGTGGGTACACAACCTACGCACGGACCCTAGCGTCCAGATTCAAGACAAGACCGAGGTTTTCTCCATGCGCGTCCGGGAGGTGCAGGGCGCCGACGAAAGGGCGCGGCTTTGGGCGCTGGCGGTGGAGGCGTTTCCGCCCTACAAGGACTACAGGAACAAAACCGAGCGCCTCATTCCGGTTTTCCTGGCCGAGCCCGCCTGATTGGGATGACGGCCTAGATATCCCACCCCGCCAGTGGTTGGTGGCTAAGGCACCTTTGGCGGCTTGGCCTTGAGGCGTGGTGGTGGGGGCGTTGTAGCCGCCCGCCACCATGTTGGTGAGGAGGCGAACGCCGACGGCAAAACGCCGCCGATGCGGAGCCACCGAGAAGCGCTTTTGACCCTACATCGGCAAGGGGCTATGGTGCGCTCATGAGTATCCCCGACAGGGACGCCGCCAAGCGCAAGCTGCCCATCGGCATCCAGACCTTCCGCCTGATCCGGGAGGAGGGCTGCTACTACGTGGACAAGACCGCCCACATCCAGCGGTTGGTCGATGCCGGCCGGCACTACTTTCTGTCCCGCCCGCGGCGCTTCGGCAAGAGCCTGCTGCTGGACACCATCAAGGAGCTGTTCGAGGGCGGCGAGGAACTGTTCCGGGGGCTGGCCATCCACGGTCATTGGGACTGGGCGCCGCGCCCGGTGGTGCGGCTGGACTTCGGCAGCGGCGACTTCGAGCAGCCCGGCTGGTTGTCGGAGGACTTGACGCTGCAGCTGGAGGCCATTGAGAGGAGCGCCGGCATCGCCGCCGGCAGCGGCAGCGCTCCGGCCCGCTTTCGCCGGCTGATTGCGGATCTCCGCGAACGCAGCGGTCGGCGGGTGGCGGTCTTGGTCGATGAGTACGACAAGCCGATCCTGGACGCGTTGGGAACGCCGGAGGTGGCGCGCGCCAACCGCAGCTTCCTGCGCGGCCTGTACTCCGTCATCAAGTCCTGCGACGCGCACATCGAGTTCACTTTGCTGACGGGAGTGAGCAAGTTCGCAAAAGTCAGCATCTTCTCCGGCCTGAACAACCTCAAGGACATCACCCTGGACCCGCGCTACTCCGCCATCTGCGGCTACACGGAGCAGGACTTGGATGAAGTGTTCGCGCCGGAGCTTCCCGGCTTGGACCGCGCCGAGGTGCGCCGCTGGTACAACGGCTACAGCTGGCTTGGCGCGGAGAAGGTGTACAACCCCTTCGACATCCTGCTGCTGTTCGACAGCCGCCGCTTCAAGGCGCACTGGTTCGAGACCGGCTCGCCGAAGTTCCTCATCGACACCCTGCTGCGGCGCGGCGTCCCCACCCCGGACCTGGAGGGCATGGTTGGCACGGAGGCGCTGCTGTCGGCCTTCGACATTGACGAGATGTCCGTCGAGGCGCTGCTGTTCCAGACCGGCTACCTGACCATCACCGGCGAGGACGCGGAGAACGGCTTGTCCCAATACCGGCTGGGCTACCCGAACCGCGAGGTGCGCCAAAGCCTGAACGAGCGCCTGCTCGTGGCACTGCTGCCAGACGCCGCGCGGCGGCTGGCGCAGAAGACGTCGCTGCGCCGGCTGCTGGCGGACAACGACTTCGCCGGCCTGGAGGCCCTGCTGCGGGCCGTCTTCGCCGGCGTTCCCCACCAATGGCACACCCGGAACAACATCCGGGACTACGAGGGCTACTACGCCAGCGTGGTCTATTCGTACTTCGCGTCGCAGGGCCTGGACTTGGTTGCGGAGGAGAGCGCCAGCGGCGGCCGCTCGGACATGGTGGTGCGCTCTGAAAGCGGCGTTTACGTTTTCGAGTTCAAGTCGGTGGAGAGGGGTTCCGGGCGGGCGCTGGCCCAAATCAAGGATAGAGGATATGCCGACAAGTACCGGCGCTTGGGCCGGCCGGTGCATCTGATCGGCGTGGAGTTCAGCCGGGAGGACCGCAACATCGCCGCCTTTGAGGTGGAGCGGGCC
This sequence comes from uncultured Pseudomonadales bacterium, assembly GCA_958296195.1. Classification (GTDB taxonomy): domain Bacteria; phylum Pseudomonadota; class Gammaproteobacteria; order Pseudomonadales; family Azotimanducaceae; genus Azophilus. The sequence goes on from OY282455.1 coordinate 555,796, forward strand.
GCATAGAACGGTGGCGGACTAGCCGCTAAGGTGGCTTGGCTTCAGATCTGGGGTTCGTTGCGGCTGGGTCTTCCACGAAGGACCCCAAGCCCTTGCCCACGAACTCCGCCCAAGCGTCGATAATCCGGTCCAGGTTGCCGTCGTAGCGGCGGTCCGCTGCCATGCTGGTGAATTGGCTGCGGTAGGTCAGGCCGATATTGACGCCGGCGATGTTGATGTTGCCTATGCGCCAAGCTCCGTCCTGTCCCAAGGTTGTGGTGTAGATCACGGGATAGATGCCCGTGCCGGTGCGAATTTCCGTCCTCACGGCGCGGCGGCGCGGGTGCTTGGGCGGGCCGTCCGGGGGCAGCACCACCACCTCCCCGTCGGTGAAATCCGCCAAGGCTAGGGCGTAGGCGCGGATCAGGCTCCACTTGAAGGTCTCGGCGAAGCGGCGGCGCTGCTCCGGGGTGGCCTGTCTGTAGTGCGCGGCCATGACGCCACGGGCGAAGCCCTGGAAGTCCACCGCTGGGGCCAGCAACGCATCCACCTCGGTGAAGAACCGCTCCGGGTCTTCCTGAGCGTAGCCTTGGCTTGCGCGGATTAGGGCGGCTAGATACTTGGCGGTTTGGGCCACTAGCTGATGCGGGGGGGACTCGAATTCCGCTGCTTGCGCCGCCGTCCCAGCCAAGCCCAGGGTCAGCAGCGCCGCCGCAACCAGCGTTCTTGCCCAAAGCGCAACCGAGCAAAAGAGCCGATTTTGCGGGGCCGCGCCGCGGATTCTTGACAGCCCTTGGCGGCGCTCCGCTAACACCGCCATGTTTTCGACCTTGTCGCCATTGCAACCATTGGGTTCCGGCAGAAAAGCCAAGACTACACTTTTCAAGCCACCCTTGCCGCCGTCACCGTCGCTTGCTGCGCCAATATCCCGGTCGCCGCCGCGTACCGGGTCACGGCGGCGGCGCCGCGGATTCCCTAGCTTGGGGACGAGAGGTCGTTGGCCAGCGCCGCAAATTGCCGGACGAGGGCCGATTGCCCCGCCCGCCTCCCCAACCACATTGGCGGCAGCGTTTGTGGCGAAGGTCGGGTTTTTGGCAAAAAAGACCGGCGTTTTGGCAAAAAGCCGTGGGGTTGCTGACTAATCGGCAAACACAGACTAAAGTTGAGCTTCCCGACAATGCCTTTGGCAGGACCCTTCAATCCCCATGTGGCTTCCGCTGCTCGCGCTGATAGTCGGCTTCATGGCCCTGGTTTGGAGCGCGGACAAGTTTTTGTCCGGCGCGGCAAGCACGGCGAGCAATCTGGGCGTCTCCAAAATGGTCATCGGCTTGACGGTGGTTTCCGTCGGCACCTCGGCGCCGGAAATCCTCGTCGCCATGGCGGCGACCTTGGAGGGCAATCCACTGCTCGCGGTGGGCAACGCCATCGGCTCCAACATCGCCAACATCGGCCTAGTGCTGGGCGTCACCGCCATTGTTGCGCCGCTGCCGTTCTCCAAGCGGGTGCGGCGCACGGAGTTGCCTTGGCTGCTCGGCGCCACCTTGCTGGCGCTGTTGCTGGTGTTTGACTTGGAGCTTGGCTTCTTCGACGGCGTACTGCTGCTCGCCGGGCTGGCACTGATTCTCTATCTGCTGATGTTCGGCAAGTCGGCCTCCCACCCGGACTTTGCGGAGACCATCCGCGAGGATCTGAAGGCGCTGCCGCAAATGAAGGCTTGGCAGAGCGCCGCTTGGCTGCTGGGCGGCTTGGTGCTGTTGGTGCTCAGCGCCGAACTGCTGGTGTGGGCGGCCACGGACATCGCCACGCGCTTGGGCGTTAGCGACATGCTGATCGGGCTGACCATCGTGGCGGTTGGCACCAGCCTGCCGGAGCTCGCGGCCACGGTGGGGTCCGCCATCAAGGGGCATACGGACATCGCCATCGGCAACGTGGTTGGCTCCAACATCCTGAACATCCTGGCCGTGCTGTCAGTGCCCGGCTTGTTGACCACAACGCATCTGGAGGCGGTGGCCCTGTGGCGGGACTTCGGCGCCATGCTGGCGCTGACCGTGCTGCTCGCCCTGTTCGCCTACGCCGTCGGCTCCCGCCCGGTGATCACCCGGTTTGAAGGCTCGGTGATGCTGCTGTTTTGGATTGGCTACAACGCCTTGCTGGTGCAGCAGGCGATGCACTGATGCGCCGGCCTTGGGGCAAGCCTTAGGAACCGCGGTCTTGGCCTCATGAAGCAATTGGTTGCCGGGGCGCTGCTGGCGGTTGGCCTGCTGCTTTTGGCCTTCTACTTTGCGCCTTGGCGCGGTGCGGTGGCGCCGCGGCAACCGCCGCCGGAACTGCGCGAGGAGCCGGACCTGTATCTGGAGGAGGCTGTCATCGATCAGTATCGGGACGATGGTACACTGCACTATCGGCTGGCGGCGCAGCGCACCCTGCACTTTGAGGCCAGTCAGCTCACCCGCGTGGAGCGTCCCGACTTCACCCTGTACAGCCCGCCGCAACCGCCTTGGCGGGTGTACGCCAAGCAGGGCCTCATGCGGCAGCGGCGCGGCGTCGATAAGGTTGTGGAGGAAACCATTGTTCTGCGCGAAGACGTGGTGCTTCAGCAAGTCCGCGGGGAGACGGACGCCACCACTATCCGAACCTCTGAGCTGCGCCTGTATCCTGAACGCCGCCACGCCGAGACAGACCGGAGTGTTATGATCGAAAGCCATGCCGGCCGCACGGCCGCCCAAGGGTTGGAGGCTGACTTGGAAAGCAGGTTTCTAAGGCTGAAGTCAAACGCAGATGGGCTCGTTCACACCATTATTCCGCCGGAGCTTTTCGTCCGCTAGCCCGCCCGGCGCTTGGGCGAGCGTCTGTTTCTGGCTGTTGGCTGCGGTTCCGGCTTGGGCACTGAGGGCGGATTCCGAGCAGCCCATCCACATCAGGTCGGCTTCTGCGGAATTTGACGAGCCCAACGGCCAAGCGGTTTACGGCGGCGGCGTGGAGGTTCAGCAAGGCACGCTGCGCGTGACCGGGGAGCGTCTGCTGGTCGATTATCAGGACGCCAAGGTGCGGCGGATCGTCGCCACTGGCGACCCAGCCCGCTATCAGCAGACGTTGGACCAGGAAGGGGGGCTGGTCAAGGGCGCAGCCTCGACCATCGTTTACCACGCCGGCCAAGACCGCATTGACTTCCAAGGCGCTGCGCGGTTGACGCAGGCCGGCAACGCGGTCACCGGGGAACTCATTCGCTACCACATCGTCTTGGAGGCGGTTAATGGTGAAGCCACGGAGCAGGGGCCGGTGCGCGTGACCCTTTTGCCGGCGGCCGGCGGCTAAGCCCGTGGCGACGCTGCAAGCCCGCAACCTTCGCAAAGCCTACCGCAGCAGGGTGGCGGTGGATGGCGTCAGCCTCGAGGTCTCAAGCGGGGAGATCGTGGGGCTGCTGGGTCCAAACGGCGCCGGCAAGACCACCTGCTTCTACATGATCGTCGGCCTTCTAAGCACCGAAGGCGGCGAAATCACATTGGATGAACAGCCGCTCACCAAGGCGCCCATGCATGTTCGGGCCAAGGCCGGCATTGGCTATTTGCCCCAGGAGGCCAGCGTGTTCCGCAAGCTCTCCGCTGAGGACAACATCAAGGCCATCCTCGAATTGCGGCCCGACTTGGACAAGCCAGCGCAGCGGGCGCGGCTGGAGGAGCTGTTGGCGGAGTTCAATCTTGGCGCGGTGCGCAAATCCTTGGGCGAGCGCCTGTCCGGTGGCGAGCGGCGGCGTCTGGAGATCGCCCGGGCGCTGGCCGGCAAGCCGCAGTTCCTGTTGTTGGACGAGCCTTTCGCCGGCGTGGACCCCATCTCCGTCGGCGACATCAAGCAGCAGATCCGCGATCTGGCGGCCCGCAACATCGGCGTTCTGATCACCGACCACAACGTCCGCGACACCTTGGACATTTGCAACCGGGCCTACATCGTCAACGAGGGCCATCTGCTCGCTGCCGGCGACTCCGAGGCGATACTTTCCCACGAGACCGTTCGCAACGTTTATTTGGGCGAGGGCTTCAAGCTTTGACGAACTTGTATGGGGTGATTGGCGGTCGAGCCTGCTTGGCGACGGCGGCGCAAAGGCGATGAAGCCGGCCCTAGGGCTGCAGCTAGGCCAGCAGCAGGTCATCACGCCGCAACTGCAGCAGGCATTCCGCATGCTGCAGCTGTCCGCCCATGACTTGGAAATGGAGGCGCAGGCGGCCTTGGAGTCGAATCCCATGCTGGAGCCCGACGAGGGGGAGGGAGATCAGGAGAGGGAAAAAGGAGAGGGGGAGGATGGCGAGGGCCAAGCGGAGCGGGAGGTTGCGGCCAATAGGGATGAGCCCGAAGAAGGAGCGGAAAGTCTGGACCTCGATTTGGAGCGGGTGGAGGTCATCCCCGAAGACTTGCCCATCGACACCCGGTGGGACGACGTCTATCAGGCGCCTTTGGCGCCGGCGGCCCAAGAGGGCTGGGAATTGCCGGAACGCGCGGAAGGCGGCGTCTCCCTCCAGGATCACTTGCACTGGCAATTGAACCTAAGTGCGCTGTCGCCCCAGAAGCGACTCATCGCCGCCGTCATCATCGACGCAGTTAATCCAGACGGCATGCTGACAGCCACGGTCGAGGACCTGGCGGCCAGCTTCGACCCGGCGCTGGGCGTTGGTGCCCCCGACTTGGCCGCGGTGCTGGGCGAAGTGCAGCAGTTCGACCCGCCGGGAGTGGCAGCGCGCAGTTTGGCCGAGTGCTTGAGCCTGCAGCTTGCGCAGATGCCGGCGGAAACCCCCTGGCGGGATGAAGCCATTGCTCTGGTGAACAACCATCTTGACCTGTTGGCGGCAAAGGACTTCAACGCGCTGAAGCGCAAGACCCGCTTCACGGACGCGGAATTGGCGGAGGTCGCCGATTTGATCGCGCTGCTCAACCCGCGTCCCGGCGCCGCCCATGCGGCCGAGCCCACGCTCTATGTGGTTCCGGACGTGCTGGTGCGCAAAGGGAACGGCCGCTGGATTGTGGAGCTGAATCCCGACGCCCAGCCGCGACTGCGCATCAACGCGAGCTACGCCGCCTTGGTGAAGCGGCGCGACCGCAGCCGGGACAACCAGTTTCTGCGCGACAACCTCAACGAGGCGCGCTGGTTCCTCAAGTGCCTGCAAAGCCGCCACGACACCCTGCTGCTGGTGGCCACCAAGATCGTCGAAATCCAGCAAGGCTTTTTGGAGCACGGCGAGGAGGCGATGAAGCCCCTGGTGCTGCGCGACATTGCCACAGCCTTGGACATGCATGACTCGACCGTTTCCCGGGCGACAAGCCGGAAGTACATGCACACGCCCAGAGGGGTGTTCGAGTTGAAGTACTTCTTCTCCAGCCGCGTCGGCACCGCTGCTGGCGGAGAGGTTTCCAGCACCGCCATCCGGGCGCTCATCAAGGACCTCACGGCTGAGGAAAATCCTAGAAAGCCGTTGAGCGACAGTAGAATCACGGCAATACTGGCGGAACACAACATCAATGTCGCTAGGCGCACCGTGGCCAAGTATCGTGAGTCCATGGCCATTCCGCCGTCGGGCAAGCGCAAGCGCTTGGCTTAGGGGGCGCTCAGGGACTGCGGGAGGCAACCCATGCAGTTAAGCATCTCCGGGCGCCACATCGACGTCACCGATGCGCTCAAGGACTACGTTACCGGCAAGCTGACGAAGCTGGAGCGGCACTATGACCACATCACCAACATCCATGTGGTTCTGAGTGTCGATAAGGTGGATCAAAGGGCCGAGGCTACGGCCCATGTCAGCGGCGCCGAACTCTTTGCGGACGCGGTGTCCGAGGACCTTTACGCCGCCGTGGACATGCTGGCGGACAAGCTCGACCGGCAGGTGATCAGGCACAAGGAAAGGCTGATTGAGCGCCATCACGGTCGGGGGTGAGCCATGCTGGAGATGGAAAGCCTGCTGTCGCCGGACTGCGTATGCTGGCGGGCGGACGCAAAAAGCCGCAAGCAGGCGCTTGACCTAGCCGCTGGGATGCTGGCGCGGGCGCACCCGCAGATTTCCGCCCATGCACTTCTCAGAGCCCTGATGGAGCGCGAGCGGCTAGGCAGCACCGGCATTGGCGAGGGCGTCGCCATTCCCCATTGTCGCCACGAGTGCTCGCGCCCCCTCGGCGTCCTAATGTCCCTCGCGCAGCCGGTCAATTTCGACACTGACGACGGTGAGCCGGTGGATCTCCTGTTCGTGTTGGTGGCGCCTCGCGACAAGTCTAAGGCGCATCTTGATGCCTTGGCCCGGCTTGCCGCGGTCTTTGGCGACGAGCGGGAGCGCCGCCGCCTGCGCAGCGCCGCCTCGGCGGAGGCGCTCGGGGAGCGGTTTTTCGCCGCCGCTCGGCAGCGGCGCCCATGAAGTTCATCATCATCAGCGGTCGTTCCGGCTCCGGCAAGAGCACTGCGCTGCGGGCGCTGGAGGATTTGGGATGCCACTGCATCGACAACTTCCCGGTCAGGCTGCTGCGAGTCTTGGTGGACAACGCGCCCTTTGACCACGCCGGGGGGGAGCGCGACTTGGCGGTGGGCGTCGATGTGCGCAGCGCCGGCATCGAACAGTTCGCGCGCATCTGGGAGGAGCTTGGCGAGCGCGACGACGTGGAGTGCCAAATCGTCTATCTCACCGCCTCCAGTCCCACTCTGGTCAAGCGCTTCAGCGAAACCCGCCGCCGCCATCCTTTGACTGGCGCCGATGTGGATTTGCGCCAGGCCATTGACGCCGAGCGCCGACTGATTGAGGACATCTCCGATCTTGCGGACCTGACCATCGACACCACCCAATTGCGGCCGGCGGACTTGTTTCGGATAGTCGAGGAGCGGGTCATCGTCAAGCCGCACAGCGGGCTGAACCTGCTCTTTCGCTCCTTCGGCTTCAAATTCGGCATCCCGGTGGATGCGGACATGGTGTTCGATCTTCGTTGCCTTCCCAACCCCTATTGGGTCAATGAGCTTAGGCCGCTGACCGGGCTGGATGGACCCGTTCTGGACTTTTTGCGGGCTGACGAGACGGTGGACAAGATGTGCGGGGACATCATCGGCTTCTTGGAGGTTTGGCTGCCGCGCTTCGCGGCCAGCCATCAGTCCTACTTGACCGTGGGGTTGGGCTGCACCGGCGGTCGGCACCGCAGCGTCCACATGGCGGAGCGGCTCGGCGAACACTTCCGCCGGCATTACGCCAATGTCTTGGTGCGCCATCGGGAAATAAAGCCGAATCCGCCGTCTGCGAGTGCGCCGCCATGAGAAACGGTGAGGTGACCCTAGTGAACAGCCTCGGCCTGCACGCCCGCGCCGCCGCCAAGCTGGTGCATTTGGCCAAGACCTTCGCCAGCGAGGTGAAGTTGGGCAAGGAAGGCGACTTCGTTGACGGCAAAAGCATCATGAGCCTGTTGCTGTTGGAAGCGCCCTTGGGGACCACACTCAACCTGCGGGTGGAGGGAGAGGATGAAGCGGAGGCGTTCGCCGCCATCGAACAATTGATCGGCGACCGCTTCGGCGAGGACGCATAGGCGCCAAGATGGACTTCGAGGAGCGCTTCGGCCAAGTCCTGCGGTCCTATGGGGCTGGAACCCTCGGGGAGCGACGCCACCTGCTGCGTTCGCTCAAGGCGCCGGAGCTGGCCAATCTGCTTGAGGCCACGCCACCCCGTGTGCGCAGCTACATCTGGGATCTGATAGACGAAGAAATCTCCGGTCAAGTGCTGCAGCACCTGGGCGACGATGTCCTGAACGAGGTTGTCGAGGGCATGAACACGGCCCAGCTCGTGGCCGCCGCCGACGACCTTGACGTGGACGATCAAGCGGACCTCCTGCAGCAGTTGCCGGACGCCATCGCCGCGCAAGTGCTCAACTCGATGGATTCGGCGGACCGGCAGCGGGTGGAGATGGTGTTGTCCTATCCTGAGGACAGCGCCGGGGGGCTGATGGACACCGACGTGGTCACCGTGCGCCCGCGCCACGCCTTGGAGATCGTCCTGCGCTACCTACGCTTGCGCAGGGAGCTGCCGAGGCACACCGATGCGCTCATCGTCGTCAACAGCAGAAACGAATACGTCGGCACCTTGTCGTTGTCCCGCATCCTGACGTCGGACGCCAGCGTCACCGTGCGCGAGGTGATGGATGCGAATTCGACGGCCGTCCCGGTCGATATGCCGGACTGGGAGGTGGCCGCCATCTTCAGCGACGAGGACTTAGTGTCCGCACCGGTGCTGGACCGGGACGGCAAGCTGGTCGGGCGGATAACGATTGACGACGTGGTGGACGTCATCGCCGAGGACGCCGACGAGGCGGTGCTGGCCCGGGCCGGCCTGGACCCGGATGAGGACACCTTCGCGCCGGTGCTGAGATCCGCCCGCCGCCGCGCCGTCTGGCTGGGCATCAACCTCGTCACGGCCTTTCTTGCGGCGGCGGTCATCAACGTCTTTGAAGCGACCATCGCCAAGGTGGTGGCGCTGGCGGTGCTGTTGCCGGTCGTCGCCAGCATGGGCGGCATCGCCGGCACCCAGACCCTGACCCTGGTGATTCGCGGCATCGTGCTCGGCCACATCAACCGGGCCAACCTGCTCTACTTGCTGAACCGGGAATTTTTGGTGGCCATCCTGAATGGCTTGCTTTGGGCCAGCCTAGTGGCCTTGGCGGCGGGGTTGGCGTTTCGGGACCCGACGCTCGGCGCTGTCATCGCCATCGCCTTGGTGATCAACCTGCTCGTCGCCGTAGTCTCCGGCAGCCTGCTGCCCAGCATTCTGAACCGGCTGTCCATAGACCCGGCCATCGCCGGGGGCGTCATCCTCACCACCATCACGGACGTTACGGGCTTTTTTGTCTTCCTGAGCCTAGCGGCCTGGGCCTACGCTTGACTTGACGCAGCTATCATGGATTCCTTTGCTCCAAACCCACCGGATCACTGCAATGCAACTTAACGACGGAGCGCTGCTCCAAACCCAAGCGTTCATAGACGGACGCTGGCAGGGCGCCGACCGCGGCGCCGTCACTCCCGTCACCAATCCGGCCAACGGCGAGGTGGTCGCCGAGGTGGCCCGTTGCGGCCAGGCGGAGACGCGGCGGGCCATTGAAGCGGCGCATCGCGCCCATCCGGCTTGGCGGCGGCGCACGGCCAAGGAGCGCTCCGCCGCCCTGCGCCGCTGGTTCGATTTGATCATGGCCAACCAGGAGGATCTGGCCACCATCATGACCTTGGAGCAGGGCAAGCCACTGGCGGAATCCCGTGGCGAGGTCGCCTACGGCGCCGCCTTCCTGGAGTGGTTTGCCGAAGAGGCCAAGCGGGTTTACGGGGACACCATTCCCGGCCCGGCCAACGACCGGCGCATCCTCACCATCAAGCAGCCGGTGGGGGTGGTGGCCTGCATCACGCCTTGGAACTTCCCCATCGCCATGCTGACGCGCAAGGTCGGCCCGGCCTTGGCGACCGGCTGCACGGTGGTCTGTAAGCCGGCCAACGCCACGCCGCTTTCCGCCTTCGCCATCGCGGAGTTGGCGGACCGCGCCGGCATTCCGGCCGGGGTGGTAAACGTGCTCGCCGGGGACACGGCGGCCATTGGCGCGGAACTCACCGGCAACCCCTTGGTGCGCAAGCTGACCTTCACCGGCTCCACGGAGGTGGGCAAGAAACTGATCGAGCAGTGCGCCGCAACCGTTAAGCGCACCTCCATGGAACTGGGCGGCAACGCCCCGTTCATCGTGTTTGACGACGCCGACTTGGAGCAGGCCGTACAAGGCGCCCTGATCTGCAAGTATCGCAATGCCGGCCAAACCTGCGTCTGCGCCAACAGGTTGCTGGTGCAATCGGGCATTTACGACGCCTTCGCGGAACGCTTCGCCGCAGCGGTGGCGGCCCTGCAAATGGGGGATGGCATGGCGCCCGGCACGGTGATTGGCCCGCTCATCGACCGCACCGCCGCCGACACGGTGCTTGGCATGGTGGAGGACGCCCTGCAGCGCGGCGCCGAGCTGGTCACTGGCGGCCAGCGGGCCGCCAACGGCGAATGCTATGTGCAGCCCACCGTGCTCACCGGCGTTCGGCCCGACATGCGCGTGTTCCGCGAAGAGATCTTCGGCCCGGTGGCGCCGTTGGTTAAGTTTGAGACCGAGGAGGAGGCGGTGGCGCTGGCCAATGACACCGAGTTCGGCTTGGCGGCCTACTTCTACGCCCGGGATGTCGGGCGCATCTGGCGGGTCTGCGAAGCCTTGGACTACGGCATCGTCGGCGTCAACGAAGGCATCATCTCCAACGAAGCCGCGCCCTTCGGCGGCATGAAGGAGTCCGGCAACGGCCGCGAAGGCTCCAAGTACGGCATGGACGAATACTTGGAGATCAAGTACCTCTGCATGGGCGGCATCGAGTAGAACGCCGGCAAGGCAAGGCTGGTCGTTCAGGCGCCTCCCGCCACCGTCATGCGTTCGATGAGGACGCTGGGGGCGATGACGTTGCCGCGTTGGTCGTGGTCGTCGCCAGTGGCGACGATGCGGCGCAGGATGTCCTTGAGATTGGCGGCGATGGTGACCTCATGCACCGGATATTGGACTTCGCCATTCTCCACCCAGAAGCCGGCGGCGCCGCGGGAATAGTCGCCAGTCACCTGGTTGACGCCCTGGCCCATCAGGTCGGTGACGTAGAGACCGCGGCCCATTTCCTTGAACAGCGCCTCGGCCGGCGTGGTTTTGCCTTCCAAGCGCAGGTTGTGAACGCCGCCGGCGTTACCGGTGGTGGGCAGGCCCAAACGCCGGCCGGAGTAGGCAGAGAGGGCGTAGCTGCGCACCGCTCCGGCGTCGATGAACGCTTTTTCCGCAGTGACCACGCCGTCGCCGTCGAAGGCGGCGCTGCCGAACCGTCCCGGCAGCAGGGGTTGCTCGAACAGGCGCAATTGCCGGCTGGCCACTTCCGCCCCCAAGGAATCCAGCAGGAAGGAGGCCTTGCGGTAGAGCGGCCCGCCGCTTAAAGCCGCAATGACGTGCCTAGCTAAGGAGCGGGCGGTCTGCGGGTCGTAGAGCACCGGATGTTCGCCAGTGGCGATTTTGCGCGGTGACAGCCTCGCCACAGTGCGCTGCGCCGCCGTGCGCCCGATTTGCTCCGGCACCTCCAAGGCCTTGGGGTTGCGATCCGCGCTGTACCAGTAGTCCCGCTGCATGCCGTTGCCGTCCTCGGCGATCAACACGCAGCTTAGGCTCTGGCTAGTGGTGGCGTAGCTGCCCATGAAGCCGTGGGAGTTGGCATAGACCGTGCAGGACTGGGAACTGCTGGCCTCCGCGCCCTCCGAGTTGACGATGCGCCGGTCATGGCTGAACCCGGCAGCCTCGCAGGCTTGCGCGGCGGCCGTTGCCACCTCGGTGTCCAAGGGGATGGGATGGAACAGGTCTAAGTCAGGCAGGCGCCTTGCCAGCAAGGCCGGGTCGGCCAAGCCGTTGCAGGGATCCTCCTGGGTGTGGCGGGCGATGTCGAGCGCTCGGGCCACGGTTTCCCGAATGGCGTCCTCGCTGCTGTCCGAGGTGCTGGCGGCGCCGGTGCGCCGGCCGTTGTGAACGGAGATGTCGAAACCGCGGTCGGCGTTGAACTCCACGGTCTCCAACTCGCCCTTGCGCACCTTGAGGGTCAGGCCGATGTCTTGGGAGACGGACACCTCCGCGGCGCTGGCGCCGCCGCGCCGGGCCTCCTGCAGTATGGCGCCGGCGAGGGTCCGCAGTTCCTCCTCCTGCTGCCTGATATCGACTTCCCGACGCATGGCGGCTTAGGCGCTAAGCGGAAGTGCCGCCGACGGTGATTTCATCGACCAGCAGAGTGGGTTGGCCCACGCCGACCGGCACCGTTTGGCCCTCCTTGCCGCAGACGCCCACGCCTTCATCCAAGGCTAGGTTGTTGCCGACCATGGACACGCGGGTCATCACCTCCGGGCCGTTGCCGATGAGGGTCGCTCCGCGGATCGGCTGGGTCACCTTGCCCTTTTCGATCAGATAGGCTTCGGTGGTGGAGAAAACGAAGCGCCCGGAGGTGATGTCAACCTGACCGCCGCCGAAGTTCACCGCGTAGATGCCCTTGGGGCAGGCGGCGATGATCTCCTGCGGGTCGTAGGCGCCGGGCTGCATGAAGGTGTTGGTCATGCGCGGCATGGGTTGATGGGCGTAGGACTGACGGCGGCCGTTGCCGGTGGCGGCGGCGCCCATCAGCTTGGCGTTCAGCTTGTCCTGCATGTAGCCGACCAGCGTACCGTTTTCGATCAGCACCGTGGGCTGGGTGGGTGTGCCTTCGTCGTCAATGCTGAGCGAACCGCGTCGGTTGGGGAGGGTGCCGTCGTCGATGACGGTGCAGGCTGGGGAGGCGACCTGCTCGCCGATGCGGTTGGCGAAAGCGGAGGCGCCCTTGCGGTTGAAGTCCCCCTCCAGGCCGTGGCCGACCGCTTCGTGCAGCAACACGCCGGGCCAGCCGGGGCCAAGCACCACCGGCATGGCGCCGGCCGGCGCCTCCACCGCGTCCAGATTGACCGCAGCGCAGCGCACCGCCTCTTGGGCCAACTCCTCCGGCCAGTTGTGGCTGAAGGCACTCAGGTCGCGGCGCCCGCCTCCCCCGGCGTAGCCGCTCTCCCGGCGCTTGCCTTCGACGACGATGACGGAGACGCCTAGCCGCGCCATGGGCCGTGCGTCCGCCGCCAATACGCCGTCCGTGGCCATGACCAAAACGGTCTCAAAACTTAAGGAAAGGTGGACGCTGACCTCCTGCACCCGGTTGTCCATGCGGCGGGCGGCTCGGTCGATGCGCGAAAGCAGGGCCACCTTGTCTCCTTGCCCTAGGGTCGGAATGGGATTGACGCCTTCGTATATAGGCTGCACCACCTGTGCTTGCAGCGCCTGCGCCTCTTGCGATGCGCCGGAGCGAACGATGGCGCAGGCGGCCTCCACGGCGCTCTTGAACCCTTGCGGACGAATGTCCTCAACATAGGCGGCACCGGTCTTCTCGCCGCTGACGGCGCGTACGCCGACGCCTCGGTCAACGCTGAAGCTGCCGTGCTTCACCTTGCCGTCCTCCAGCGCCCAACTCTCCGATTTGCGGCTTTGAAAGAAGGCTTCGCCTAGGTCGGCGCCGGCTGCGGCCAACCGGCCAAGCGCCTTTTCCACGTCTTGCCGGCAAAGATCAGCCGGCCCGAGCAGAGTTGCTTCCGCGACAGCCACCAAGCCGCTCATCTACCGCCGCCTTGGGCTTGCGCCGACTCGTCCGGCAGTTCGTGGAAGGTTTGCATGTTGTCGTTCCAAATGCCCACCAGTTTAACCTCGGGATCGTCCCAAGGGCCGCTGACTTCATACTTGGCGCTGCTGAACTGCTTGATCTGCTTCTTCAGCATCTGTTGCCCGGCCAGCACGGCCAGCCCGGTCACCGGATTGGCCCAGGAGACGTACACGGCGTACCAAGGCAAGCTGTCATCGACCGGCAGGGTCACGATCATCTCGTTGTTGTTCATCACGCCGGCCACTAGGTCGATGCTGCCGCCGATCTTGAAGTCGGAGCCGGAACCCTTGATCTTCGCCGGCTCCAGAAAGGTGAGGGTGCCGCTGTCGAGACGGGTCTTCGCCTTGATGCTGTCGAAGCTGACGCCCTTGCCCACCACGTCCTTGAAGTTGAATTTCATGCGCTTGGCGATGGTGTTGAAGTTTAGCAGGCTGAAGATGCGCCTAGCGCCGGCGCCGCTCTCGACTTCCACGAAGCGGCCGTCTCTGGCGTGGAAGGAGGCGGTGCCGACCAAGTTCTCGATTGAGACGTTCAGGGGGGAACCGGGCCATCGGCCTTCCACAGTGAGTTCGGCGGAGTTCGAATGCAAGCTGGGCGCATAGCCCCACTGCGGCAGCACTTCATGCAGGTCCTGCATGTTCAGCTCGGCGGAGGCGGCGCTGGCGTCGGTTTGCCGATCCCAGAAAACACCGTTTGGAGCGGTTATGGCGGTGCCCTTCAGTTCGCCTTCAAGATCGTTTAGGGCCACGCCCTCTTCGCTGGGACGCATGGCGAATGACCAGCGCCCGAAGTCCTCCGCACCGATGAGGATGGAGTCGATGGTCACGTCGGCGGCTGGAAGGCGGTTGATGACGGCGGCGTCAAGGGGATCCTCCTCAGACTCGCTCTCGGGCAGGATGATGGCGTTGAAGTGCAGTTCCAAGGGAGCGTTCCCGGGGTCGCGCAGACGCCCTTTGAGGTGCTCGGAGTCAAAGGCCAGCGCCATCACGCCGTCACGGAAGTTGCCTTGCACCCGAACGTCCTGAAAGTCAGTCGCCTCAATGGTCACCCGCCCCACATCGACATCCTGCAGCCGCCAAGGTGCGGGAAACTCCCAATCCCCCGCGCCCTGGGTCCACTCGTGGACATCGACCGCTTCGGTGGCGCCGGAGATGAGAATTTCGTCCTGGGTTGGGGGGGCCGGCGGCGGGCCGCGCACGCCCAGAGCGCCGCGCAACGGCGCTTCGTCCACATGCAGCCAGCCTTGGACGACGCCGTGGCTGAAGTCGATGGCGACGTATTCATCCAGGAAGTCCAAGTCCACTTGGATGGGCCGCGCAACGTCCGCCGCCTTGCCGAACTCTCCGGGCAGGAGAATTTGCAGGCCCGTCGAGTCGGTGTGGGTGGTTAGGCGGGGTGTTCGATCGTCGGCGAAAATGGAGAGCGTGGCGTCAAAGGGAAAGGTTCCCGAAGCCAAGCCGGGGTCCTCCATTGCCGCTAGATGGTAAACGTCTGCCGGGGTGGCTTGGCCGATGAAGTGGAAGTTGATCGAGCCGTCGGCCGCGCTGGCCGTCAGGGTGGCGGGATGGCCGAACAGGTTGGCCGCCACCGGCCCCGAATTGAGTTCGTAGGGAAATTGATAGCTGGCTGCGCCCTTTAGGCCGGCTACCGTCAAGCGGTAGTTGGGCATGGCCAGCGCCCAATCATCCAGATCGAAGGCCAAGCTGGCCGCTAGTTGCTCTTGCCCCCTCGCCGCGGCCGGCGGCTCGTTCAGGGGCGCAAATATCCGGCCGCTGACACCGATGCGCCCTTGGCTGGTCCAGTTCGGCTGCACGAAGGAAAGCCATTCCGCTAGGGGAGAGGCGCGCACATACGCCAAGGCGTCGCCGCCGCTGGCCTCCGCCTTCAGGTCAACGTTGGCGAACGCGCCGTTGCCGCCCACATGCACGTCGCTGGCCTGAACCACCACTCCGAGGGAGGAGGCTGCTGCAATGCGGGCGAAGACGTCTTCGCCCGACACCGACAGATCGCCGTTGGCGTCGGCGATGCGCGGCCAGTCTTCATGGAAGCGCACCTCGCCGTCAATGACCCTTGCGCTTAGGGCCGCCCGCCTGGAGTAATCATGGGGCTGGGTGTGAACTTGGCCTTGGTAGGCTAGCTGGAAGTCGGCCAACTCACCGCTGCGGGGCGCTTCGTGCAGCCATTGCATGAGGCCGGCGGGAAGGGTGAAGGGGACATAGATGCGGGCGTCGGGCACTCGCAGGCGGTTGACGCTCAACAGCAACGACAGGCGCTGGTCGAAACGTTGGGGGGGCCGGGCCAAGGCGAAGGTTCCAGCCACCGGGCCGTCCTGCAAATCGGCCCGGAAATAGGTGGATCTGGCGCCCAGGTAGCCATCGCCAAACCAGCCGTCGATGTGGCCCTGCACGTTGTTCAGCCGCCAAGAGTCGGTGAAGGTGTCCGCAAAGTGGGCCTGCACGGACTCGGCGTTCAACGCCAGCACGAGGCCGCGCTCGTAGCCGAGCAGGGCGCCGTCCACGCCGGTGAGCATGGGCAGGCCCCGATGCGCGGAAGTTGCGGCGCCATCCAAGGTGGCCGCATAGGCCATGCCGTCCGTTGACAGCCGCACATGCACGTTGCGGACATGGCCTTGCGGGTTCGCGCCGGCCAGCCACCCCGTCGCCGCTTCCGATTCGTCCAGCGTTTTGATGAGCAGTTGGTTGATCGCGTCAAGATGCAGTTCATCGGTCCAAAGATCGACCCGCCATCCATCGCTGTGGGCGATGATGGGGTTCAGCTCCAACCCTAGGTCGCCGCTGCTGAGCTTTGCGTTCGCAATGACCGCGGTGTGCAGGCCCCCTGTGCTGACCGCTTCGATTCGGGCGTCGAGCCGGGTCTGGGCGACCGCGCTCGCCTCTTGGCGAATTTGCACCGCGAATTCGCCGCCGCCGCTTTCGCCCCGCTGCGCCCACTGCCCGTTCGCGTCCACCTCAATGCCGGCGGGGAAGTTCAGCCAAGGCAGGTAGGCGGGCAGCACGGCCAAGGTTCCGGCAACCTCCAGATGGCGTTCCGACGGCTGCAAGGACCAGCGGTTGGGGCGAGCCCGCCAGCGCAGGCTTAGGGAGCAGCGTTCGCCGCACTCAGTCGCCGACCCGCCAACCGCCGCCTGATCGGTTGCAGAGCCGGGCGCAGTCGAGGAGTTGCGGGCCAAGTTCAGATCAAAGCTGTGCAGCCCATTCCGATTGATGCCCAGCGCCTCAACATGCAGGTCGCTGTCGGCGGCGCCGACCATCCGCAGCAACCCTCTGAATCTAATCTCGTCGGTGTCGTTCAAGAGGTTGACCCAATCGAAGTCCAGCGGCCCGTTACTCACACCCGCCAGAGTCCAGCGGCCATCGACGTAGGCAACATCCAGTTGGGCGCGTTCCACAAACAGCCGGCGCAGGATCAGGCGGCTGCGCAGCAGCGTTTCCAGCCAGTCGAATTCGACGAGCACCTGTTCGGCCCAGCCGCCCGGCGCCTCGATCCGGTCCAGGCGCAGCAGCGGGTTGAGGCCGTCCCAGCCGCCCCGCAACCCGACCAAGGTGGCCTGTTCGCCAAAGTAGGTGTTGACGGCCCCGCTAAGATCGTCCAGCAGCCGCATGCCCAGCCGTCCGGCGCCTTGCACGAATGCGGCCACCAGCAAAACCAACGCCAGATAGCCGGCGATGGGATGGGCCAGGAGGCGGCGACTGTGGGTGAGGATGTCCAAACGCTGCTACCGAGAGGTGCCCTGCATCCCAACTAGGTCGAACTCTCCCGGACCGTAGCTCGGCTCCACCTGCAGGCGTATTTCCTGTCCGATCCGGTTGGCGATGGCCGCAAGCTGCGAGGCGTCCTCGTCGAGCAAGCGATCCACCACGGCTTCCGGCGCCCGAATCAGGTATTCATCCGCGCTTTGCCGGCGCTCGGCCTGGGCGTCGCGCAGGATGGTGCGAAAGATCTCTATGCAAGTCGTTTCGCTGGTCTTGGTCAGGCCGACCCCGGCGCACATTGGGCAAGGTTCGCAGGTCTGCCGGGCTAAGCTCTCCCGAGTTCGCTTGCGGCTCATTTGCACCAAGCCCAAGGAGGAGAAGCCCTCGAAGTCGAGCCGTGCCCGGTCTCCCTTGCCGGCGTTCTCGAGGGTGCGCAGCACTTGGCGCTGATGCTCCGGGTTCTCCATGTCGATGAAGTCAACGACGATGATGCCGCCGAGGTTGCGCAGCCGAAGCTGCCGCGGGATCACGCTGGCCGCCTCCAGGTTGGTGCGGAACACGGTTTCCTCAAAACGGCCGCCGCCTAGGAAACTGCCGGTGTTGACGTCGATGGTAATCATCGCCTCCGTCTGTTCAATGACCAGAAAGCCGCCGCATTTCAGTTCCACTCGAGGCAGCAGCGCCCGAGCCGCCTCGTCCTCAATGCCGAAGCGTTCAAACATCGGCCTAGGCTCCGCATAGGCTTCAATGCAAGCCGAGGCGTCCGGCAGAAATTCGGCGGCGAAGTTTGCAGCTCTGCGGTAGGTTTCCTCGTCATCGATGAGTATGCGCTGAACGCGCGGCCCGGACAGATCGCGCAGCACCCGCAAGGGCAACGGAATGTCCTCGTAGATGAGCGCCGGGCACTGTGCAGCGGCTTGCTTGGCGGCGACTTTCTCCCAAATGCGCGTCAGTTGCCGAATGTCAGCCGCAAGGACTTCCCGCGGCGCACCTGCGCTGACGGTGCGGGCGATGAACCCCATATCGACCCCGAGGTCGGTTTGGATATCCTCGATGAGCTGGCGCAGCCGTTCGCGTTCCTCGTCGTCCTCGATTCGCCTTGAGATGTCGACATGCTTGCCGAAGGGCGTCAGCACGACGTGCCCAGCGGCGAGGGTGACCGCTGTAGTCAGCCGCAGGCCCTTGCCGGAGATGGGGTCCCTGATGGCCTGCACCAGCACTTCCTGGCCTTCATGAACGAGATCGCGAATGTCTGGCGCTGGGGTTTCTTCGCCTTCGTCGGCAACTTTTGGTCCCAAGCTGCGGCTGTGCAGGAAGCCGGGGCGCTCCAGCCCCAAATCCACGAAGGCGGCCTGCATGGAGGGGATGGGCCGCCCCACCCTGCCAAGATAGATGTTGCCGGTGTAGCTGTAGCCGCCGCCCCGGGCGATGTGCAGCTCCTGCAGTGCGCCGCCTTCGAGCAGAGCGACCCGGGTCTCGAATTCGTTGACGTTGATCAGCAGTTCTTCGGGCATGTCGTTGCTCGGTCCAGCCGATGGTGCCAAGGGTCGAACTTAAAGCGCTTAAGCAACTCTTCGGTCTCCGCTAAGGGCAACCCGACCACCGCGCTGTAGCTGCCGCGGATGTGCTTGACGAATATACCCCCAATGCCTTGAATGCCATAGCCTCCCGACTTGTCCGCCGGCTCGCCGGTGCGCCAATAGGCTTGGGCCAACTTGGCGTTTATCGGCTTCAGAGTGACCTCCGTGGAAACGACGCGAGTGAGCTGCGACTGTCCGTCGGTCAGGCAGACGCCGGTGATGACCTGATGCGAGCGGCCGCTGAGAGCGGCCAGCATGCCCAAACCCTCCTCTTGGCTGCTTGGTTTGCCGAACGCCGCATCGCCGAGGGCCACCACCGTGTCGGCCGCCAACGTCAGGCAACCGCTCCGTTGCACCGCTTGCGCCTTGCAAATGGACAAGCGCTCAACCCGTTCCCAAACGGACTCGCCGGAGTTCGGGGATTCGTCTATCGCCGGAGGGCAAACCTCGAAGGGTAGGGCGATTTGCCGCAGCAAGTCGGCCCGCCGGGGCGAAGCCGATGCAAGTATCAGCGGTCTATGGAGCAAGGTGTTGATTTTGCTTGCGCCGGATCAGCAGGTTGGAGAACAGCCAAATCAAGGTGCTGGTCAGGGTGGGGGCCCAGAGCGTAGGAGAATAAGGCTGGTCCATGGTGACGTTGCGCACTAGCTGGCCCACCAATTCGGCCGCAAAAAACAGCACGGCGGCTGCCGCGGCCTGCAGCAACGGAGAGTATGTGCGCAGTTGATGGCGAAAGCGAGTGATGACGAAGGTTGCCAGGGCGAAGATCGCTCCGTTCAGGCCCAACGGATCCGAGTTGAGCACATCGACAGTGAATCCGAACAGCCAAACCAAGGGAAGGCTGAGCAGCCTAGGCGCAGCGAGGGCCCAAAAGAGAATGGCTAGCAGCACCCAGTGCGGCCGCAGCCAGCCCATCCACTCGGGAGCGCTGGCCGGCAGATGGGCTGTGTGCAGCACTAGCGACGCCAGTAGCGTCAGCGCAACTGCAACGCCATCCGACCAGGGCCTCACGGCTGCTCCTCGCCAACGTCCTTCAAGATCACCAAAATGTGGCGGGCGCGGTCCAGTTGGGCGCTGGGGCGCACATCGACCAGAGTGAAGTTGTAGGAGGGCCCAGGGCGGACGGACTGCACCTCTCCCACTGGATAGCCGTATGGAAACACTCGGCCGAGGCCGGAGGCGACGATCTTGTCGCCGGCGCGAATGTCTGCGGTCAACGGCAGACTGTTGATTTGCAGCCTGTCGATTTGGCCGGTGCCATTGGCGATGCCGCGCAGCCCGTTGCGAACCGCCTCCACCGGCAGCCCATGCCGCGCATCCGTAATCATGAGGACTCGGGCGCTAAACTGGCTGACCTCCAGAACTTGGCCGAACAAGCCCTCGGAATCCAGCACCGCATGACCGATTTTCACGCCGTCCGCGGCGCCTTTGTCGATCACCACTTGGTGAACGGTGGAGATTGGCGTTACGCCCACGATTTCAGCGATCAGCACGGGGTCCGTGGTGCGCGGCTTGCTGCCGAGCAGGGTGCGCATTTGGTTGTTCTCAGTCCGCAGCGCCTCCATCTGCTGCGTCAATTGGGACAACTTCAGGTTGCGCTGCGTCAATTGATCGATTTGATTGAGCATGGCTGTGCGGCTGACGATCGCCCTGCCGATTCCGTCCGCCGCCATATAGGGAGATTGGGCGAGCAGGATGATGGGCGCCATCAGAACGTCGATGACGCTGCGAACCGGCTGCAGCAAGCGGGAACTGGAATCTAGGACAATGAAGATCAGGGAAATTAAGCTCAGGCCGAGCAACAGGTTGGCTCGGTGGGAGCGGCCTCTGGCGAATAGCAATTTGATGCCCGCTCTCCTATGCGGAACCTCGGTAGTTGCGGCTAGGCGTTCGGCAACGTGCCGAGGTTGATTTGCTTGTCCATCAGCTCCATCACCATGCCGCCGCCGCGCGCCACGCAGGTCAACGGGTCTTCAGCGACGATTACCGGCAGGCCCGTCTCCTGGGACAACAGCAGGTCGATGTCCCGTAGCAAGGCGCCGCCGCCAGTCAAAACCACGCCGGTTTCGGCGATGTCAGAGGCCAGTTCCGGCGGGCATTGCTCCAAGGCGTGTTTGACGGCCTCCACAATGGCCGATAAAGGTTCCTTTAGGGATTCAAGGATGTCGTTGCTGTTCAGGGTGAACCCCCGCGGCGCACCTTCGGCCAGGTTGCGTCCACGCACGTCGATTTCCCGCACATCCTTCTGCGGGTAGGCGGTGCCGATCTCGTGCTTCATGCGCTCCGCGGTGGCTTCGCCTATCAAACTGCCTTGGGTGCGGCGCACAAAGGCGACTATGGCTTCATCAAAGCGGTCGCCGCCGACGCGAACGGTTTCCGAATAAACGATGCCGTTGAGTGAAATGATGGCGATCTCGGTGGTGCCGCCGCCGATATCGACAACCATGGTGCCGACTGCCTCCTGCACCGGCAGCCCGGCGCCGATGGCCGCGGCCATCGGCTCCTCCACCAAGCGCACGTCCCTAGCGCCGGCGGACATGGCGCTTTCGTGAATGGCGCGCCGCTCGACTTCGGTGGATTTGCAGGGCACGCAGACCAGAACGCGGGGACTTGGGCGAATGAAGGAGTGTTCGTGAACCTTGCTGATGAAATACTGCAGGAGCTTTTCGGTGACCAGAAAATCCGCAATAACGCCGTCCTTCAACGGACGAATGGTGGTGATGTTGCCCGGCGTGCGGCCAAGCATTCGCTTGGCGTCCGCGCCGACGGCAACTACGGTCTTCTGGTTGCCTTGGGTTCGAATCGCCACGACCGAAGGCTCGTTCAACACGATGCCTTGCTCACGAACGTAGATCAGGGTGTTGGCGGTGCCGAGATCAATGGAAAGATCGCGGGAAATCAGTCCACGGAGGGTTTTGAGCATCATGGCCCTTAAGCAGCGTTAACCCAACAAGGGTAGTGTTTGCAGTAAACTCCTTAATTATGAGTGAAAATGACATAAAAATCGATCACCTAGCGAAACTTGCGGCTTTGCGTTTGAGTGAGGACGAGCAGCCGGGGGTGTTGGCTGACCTGCGCCGCATCATCGCCATGGTGGACGCGATGGGCGCTGTCGATGTGTCCGGCGTTGAGCCTTTGGCCCATCCCTTGGACGCAACCTTGGCGGTGCGCCCTGATCAAGTCACCGAAGAGGTTGACCGGCGGCGCTATCAAGCTGGCGCTCCGGCTGTGCGGGACGGCTTTTACCTCGTGCCCCGGGCCGTTGCATAGACCCGTGGATCCCTTCCCGTCTTTGCGGCAACTAACCGACGGCTTGGCGCGGGGCGAATGGAGCAGCGCCGAGCTCACCAAGGCGGCAGTGCAGCGGGCGGAGCGTTTGGGCGGCCCCCTGAACTGCTTCATCACCTTGGACGAAGAGAAGGCCATGTCCGCCGCCGAGCGGGCTGACCGGCGGCTTGGCACGGTGTGCGCCACTCCCCTGACCGGGGTTCCTCTGGCGCATAAGGACATCTTCTGCATGGAGGGCTGGCGCACCACCTGCGCCTCCAGGATGCTCGCGGACTTCGTGGCGCCCTACACGGCCACGGCGATGGCTCAGCTGGAGGACGCCGGGGCCGTGACTCTGGGCAAGTTGAACATGGACGAGTTCGCAATGGGCTCCTCCACGGAGACCAGCTGCTTCGGCCCCACGGCCAACCCTTGGTCCTTGGAGCACAGTCCGGGCGGCTCCTCCGGCGGCTCGGCGGCCTGCGTGGCGGCCGGCATCACCGTCGCCGCCAGCGGCACGGACACCGGCGGCTCCATCCGCCAACCAGCGGGCTTTTGCGGTTTGGCCGGCTTGAAGCCCACCTATGGTCGAGTGTCCCGCTACGGCATGATCGCCTTCGCATCAAGCCTCGACCAAGGCGGGGTGTTGGCTCGCAGCGCCGAAGATGCCGCTCTGGTGCTTTCCTACATGGCCGGATTCGACCCTAGGGATTCGACCTCGAGCAAGCACCGGGATCCTTGGCTTGAGGCCGTGCCCCATGCCGGCGTCGGCGAATTGGAGGATGGCCACTTGACCATTGGCTTGGTCAAGGAGTTCTTCGCGGATCCGCCGGCCGGCGCCCCGCTCATCGACGCGGCCCGTCGCAGCTTGGAGGAGCTTGGCCTGCGCTGCATCGAGCTGTCCCTGCCGCACATCGCCATGGCGATGCCGGCCTACTACGTCATTGCCGGCGCCGAAGCATCGACCAACTTGGCCCGCTATGACGGGGTGCGGTTTGGGCATCGCTGCGCGGACCCGCAGTCCTTGGCGGACCTCTACGAGCGCTCGCGCAGCGAAGGCTTCGGCGCGGAGGTCAAGCGGCGCATCCTGACCGGCACCTACGCCCTCTCAGCCGGCTATTTCGACGCCTACTACGTCAGAGCGCAGAAAATCAGGCGTCTGGTCGCGCAGGACTTTGCCGGCGCCTTCGCGCAAGCGGACTTGCTGCTGGCCCCGACGGCGCCGGGGGTGGCCTTTCGCCGCGGTCAGCTCATGGACGATCCGATCGCCATGTACCGGCAGGACGCCTACACCATTCCCGTGAATCTGGCGGGGTTGCCGGCGCTGTCCCTGCCCTGCGGCTTGCAGGATGGCCTGCCGGTGGGTTTCCAGCTCATCGCCAACCACTTTGACGAAAGGCGCCTGCTGCAAACCGGGGCGGCTTTGCAGCGAGCGACGGATTGGCACGAGCTGCGCCCCAGCTTGGACTGGGCGGAGGCGGCATGAGCGGCGTTCCCGGCTGGGAGGTGGTCATTGGCTTGGAGATCCATGTGCAGTTGGCCACGCGCAGCAAGATATTCTCCGGTGCCGCCAACCGCTTTGGCGAGCCCCCGAACAGCTTGGCCTGCCCAGTGGATCTTGGCCTGCCGGGCGTGTTGCCGGTGCTGAACGAGGCGCCGGTGCGCATGGCGGTGAAGTTCGGCTTGGCGGTGGGCGCGGAAATCTGTCCCCGCTCCAACTTCGACCGCAAGAACTATTTTTATCCCGATTTGCCCAAGGGCTATCAGATCAGCCAGTTTGAACAGCCTGTGGTGGGCGCCGGACGCCTGCAGGTGCGGCTGGACAACGGCGAGAGCCTGGAGGTTGGCATCGTCCGCGCCCACTTGGAGGAGGACGCCGGCAAGTCCGTTCACGACGCCTACGAGGGCGAGACCGGCGTTGACCTGAACCGCGCCGGGACGCCGCTGCTCGAAGTGGTGACCGCGCCGGACCTGCGCACGCCGGAGCAGGCGTCGGCCTTTTTTCGGCAGATGCACGGCTTGGTGCGCTATCTAGGCATCTGCGACGGCGACCTGTCCCAAGGCAGCATGCGCTGCGACGTGAACGTGTCCGTGCGGCCGGCGGGGCAGGAGCAGTTGGGGGAGCGGGCCGAGGTCAAGAACCTCAACTCCTTCCGCTTCGTGGAGAAGGCCCTGCACTACGAGATCGACCGACAGATCGAGCGTCGGCAACGCGGCCTGCCGGTGGAGCGGGAAACCCGCCTGTACGACTCGGTGCAGGACGAGACTCGGCCCATGCGCGGCAAGGAGCAATCCGACGACTACCGCTACTTTCCCGACCCGGATTTGCCGCCGCTAGTCATCGACGACGCCTTCATCAACGCCGTCCAAGACGACATGCCGGAACTGCCGTGGGAGCGCCGTCGCCGTTTTCTGGAGGAATACAGCCTTGGTGGGAGCGCTGTCGGCAGCAGTGTGGAATTGACGGACCGCGCTTCGCTTACTGTCAAGGAGCTTGGCAAAGCCGATAGGACCATCAACGTACCGGGGGACGATAGGGTTGATAAGACCATCGCCGAATACGACGCCGATCGGCTGACCCGGGACCCGGACATCGCCGCCTACTTTGAAGCAGTGGTGGCCGCCGTTCGCAACGCCAAGCCAACCGTCGCGGGTGGGAGGGACCAGGACGGGAGGGAGGCCACCGCACGACAGGCCAAGCTGGCGGCCAATTGGATCCTGGGCGAGCTGGCCCGGCATCTCAATCAGGAGGGCTTGGGCTTCGCGGAGTGCAAGCTGCCGGCGGCGGCGCTCGGTGCCCTCATCGTCCGCATGGAGGATCAAACCATCTCCGGCAAAACCGCCAAAACCCTTTTTGACGCGCTCTGGGAGGGGGCCGCAGCCGGCGCCGATGGCCCGTCTGCGGCAAGCGGATTGGCGGATGCGCTGAAGTTGGTTGATGGAATGATTGAGGCCCGCGGCCTGCGTCAGCTAAGCGACAGCGGCGAACTCAAGGCGCTGGTCGCCGAGGTGGTGGCGGCGCACCCCCAGCAGGCGGAGCAGTTCCGCGCCGGGCGGGACAAGGTGCTCGGCTTCTTCGTCGGCAAGGTGATGGCGGCGACCGGCGGCAAGGCCAACCCGCAACAGGCCAGCACCTTGCTGCGCGAGGCTTTGCACGCACCGAGCTAAGCCGTGCGACACCGGCTCGAACGATGCGGCCGCCGTTGCGGACGGGCGAGGTATGTCTGCAATGCGCATTTCCTCCGGCGTCGGAGCCTTCAGTCGTTCTTCAAGCAAGCGCCTAGAAGCCAAGGACGGGGCGTGCAGTTGTAGATCAGACGGCCGCCTTCGCCGTGCATCATGTCAAGCGGCAACCTTGCTTCGGGCGGCGGCATGCCGGGGGCTTCGGTTGCTTGGAGGGATTCGATGGGGATTGGATAGGCGGCCCAGTCCTTGGGGGCGCGCCAGCCCGGCGGCGGCACCAGGTTGGATCTGGTGCCGTTCACGGGATGCAGCAGCCGCCAGCGGCGGATGGCCTCCGCCAGGTCGGCCACACGGTCGGGGTGCTGCTCGGCCAAGTTGAGCCGCTCATAGGGGTCCTCCGGGATTCTAAAGAGGTGGTTGGTCACCTCCGCGGCCAGCAATCCCTGCTGAACCTCCTGAACCAGTTTCCAGTCGTCATTGAAGGCGGTGAGGCTGAAGCGCCCCCGAATGGGTGTTTCCGCGGCGAAGAACACCAGGTCGCGTCGCCGGACGTCGGACTCCCCGGCGACGGCCTTGGAAAGGTCGCGGCCGTCCAGCCGGAAGCCGCCTGCGGTGCTGACGCCGGCGAACGCCGCCAGCGTCGGATAGAGGTCCATCGCCGTCATGATGCTGTCCACCCGTTGCGCCGCCGCCAGGCGGTCCGGCCAGCGCACCACCGCAGGAACGCGAATGCCGCCCTCGAAGGTTTCCCCCTTGCCGCCCCGCAGCGGGTGGTTGTAGGCACCGCCGCTGGCGTAGGTGGCGCCGCCGTTGTCGCTTAGGAACCAGACGATGGTGTTGTCCGCCTGGCCGGTGGCGTCCAGCGCCGCCAGCACTTGGCCGATGGCTTGGTCCATGGCGTCCACCACCGCCGCGTAGATACCGCGGGCGCTGTCCTGCAAGGTCAAGGACGCGATCAGGTTGGTGCGGTCGCTGCGGGAGCGGGACGCCTCGGTGTTGTCGTCGAGGCCGCGGTATTTTTCAATGAGGTCCGGCGGCGCCTGCAGCGGCGTGTGCGGCGCCAGGAAGGGCAGGTAGAGAAAGAACGGTCGATCCGCGTCCCGCTGCTCGATCCAACGCACCGCCTCGTCCGCCAGCAGGAAGCTCTCGTAGCCGTCTTCGTCGATGCTTTGGCCGTTGCGCTGGAAGTCCCGGCCGCCTTGGCTGGCGAACGGCGGAAAGTAGCCCACCTCCGTGTGCAGATGTCCGTAGAAGTGGTCGAAGCCGCGTGCGTTTGGATGGTAGGTCTGCTGCGCATGGCCTAGGTGCCACTTGCCGATGGCCGCGGTTTGGTAGCCCGCCTCCTTGAACGCCTGCGCCATGAAGCGCTCGTCAGGGTGTATGCCGACGTTCGACCAAGGCATGATGGTGGCGTAGGCCACGCCGAGGCGCATGGGGTCACGCCCGGTCATTAGCGCCGCCCGCGTCGGCGAGCATATCGGGGTGGCGTAGAAGCGCTCCAGCCGCACCCCTTCGGCGGCTAGGCGGTCTATGGAGGGCGTGTCTATGGGGCCGCCGTGAAAGCCCACGTCGGCCCAGCCTAGGTCGTCGGCGACGATGAGCACCACGTTGGGCCGCTCGCCCGCCCCGGCAAGACAGGGCAGCAGGAGGAGGCCGGCAAGCCAAGGCTTCAGGCCTTGCGCCCAGCGGCTTGCGGAGCGGCCTTGATGCGGTTCTTGCCCCAAGCCGCGCCTTCTAGGGCCTCTTTTGTGCGCTTGGTTTGGCCGGCGCCTCATGCGGGTCCCTCCAAGGCTTCCTCGGTGGCCCTAATGCGGCTTTTCAGCCAACCCGTCTCACTGTAGTTGCCGCCAGTGGCGAAGGTGCGCTCCAAGAGCTGGTTGAGCGCCGCCAAACGGACCCGCAGCGCCCCCTTGTTGGTTTGGTCTCCGGCCAACGCTATCTCGACGAAGTGCAGGGCGGCTTCGGGTACCCTGCTGTCGAGATGTTGCTGCGCCTTGGCAACAAGCGGCTCAGGGCCGCCGCTGAGCACGGCCAGTTCCGCGTAAAGGTCGCGCACTTGAGTTGGATAGAGTTCGGTGGTGGACTCGAAGTGGAACCAGGTGCTGTAGTGCTCCCAAATGCTGCGCACGTTCCAAGACACCTTGCCGTGGCCTTGGCTCAGCGCCAGCGCCGGGGGCAGCTCGATCTCGCGCATCAGGGTCCAAAGGGATTTGCCGGCGTTCATTCCAGCGACGGTTTGGTCGTGAATGTAGGCGGTGGCGTCGCGCATGGCCTGCATGTCGGCGGCTAGCCTTGCCTCGCCTAGGACTGGGTCGAAGTGGCTGGGCAGAATGATTTGCGGCTGCAGGGCGATGAGCCGCTCCAAGGACGCAACATAGGCAGTCGGGTCCCGAAACTTCTCGCCGCGCAAAGTGAACAGATTGGGCACCATGGGGAACAGCGGCCCGAAGAAGTCCCCGGAAAACAAGGCCCTCTGCTGCGGCAGCCAAAGCACCAGGTTGTCCTCGCCCTCCGCGCCCGGGGCCGGCAACGCCTCGAACCGCACCCCGCCGAGCGTGAAGGCGTGTGCTGCGCCGTCCGCCACCAATAGGTCGGGCTGCACTCCGCCGTAGGCCGCGAAGCCGCCTTCTGGGGGCGCCTCCGGCATGAAGGGGTAGAGCAGGCGGTTGCGCGACCAGAAGTGGGGTTCAAGGGCCTTTAGGTAGCGCTGCCCGCTTGGGAATTTTGCGTGGGCGATGAGCTGCGCGTCGGGAAACTCCGCCCGCCAGAACTTTGCGCCGCCGCTGTGGTCCGCATGGGAGTGGGAGAGAACGATGTGCGTCACCGGGCCGGGCGCCGCCTCCTGCAGCAGGCGCTTTTGCTTGGCGGCCTGTGTGCTCAGGCCAGTGTCGAACACTAGGTTCCCCTCCGCCGTCTGCACGAGGTAGGTGTTGGCGACGCCGGTGGCGCGCAGGATGTTGCCCTGGAAGCGGTCCACCTTGACGTCGATGAGGTTGAGGCCGGCCACGGTCTGCACCGGCCCCCGTTCGTCCAATTCCGTCTGCGCCGCTACATAGCGGCTTGCCAAGCTGCCCATGGCCTCGGCTTGGCGCTCCCGCGCTGAGCGCCCGAGGTCCGTGCCGGCGATGAGGTAGCCGAGCACAACGCCGACCGTCAAGACACCCAACCCCTTCAACAAACTGTGCATGGCGCCGTTCCCCCAAACACCGACGGGCCGTTTGCGCACGGGGGCGGTCAGCGACGCCATGGGCACTAGGCCGCCGTTCCCTAAGCGCATGCCGCCAGACAATCTTCAATCAGCGCATCCTAGCGAATTCGCCAAGGGTTTTCATGGGGCGTGGTTCACTGGTTAGAGGCGATCTGAAAGTCCGTTGTGGCGTTGCGCAGCCCCTGACTTGTTGTATGCTTAGCGCCCAATTACTCGAATGCCAACGGGGGAATAAATGAGCCAACCACTGCCG
This sequence comes from uncultured Pseudomonadales bacterium, assembly GCA_958296195.1. Taxonomy (GTDB): domain Bacteria; phylum Pseudomonadota; class Gammaproteobacteria; order Pseudomonadales; family Azotimanducaceae; genus Azophilus. Next base: position 584,240 of record OY282455.1, read on the forward strand.
GCGGTTGACTACCTGAAGTTGCCGGAGGGCGGTGAGCCCTATCTGGAGGGCCACAAGTGCCAAGCCTGCGGCGCCAGTTTTTTGGGGGAGCGCAGCGTGTGCTCCAAATGCGGGGCGCGGGACCAAATTCAGGCGGTGCGCTTGCCGAACAGCGGCTCGCTGTACTCCTACTGCATCGTGCATCGCTCCTTTCCCGGCATTGAGGTGCCTTACGTCAGCGCCATCGTCGATTTGGACGACGGCACCGCCATCAAGGGCAACCTCATCAACATCGAGCCGGAGCCAAGCAAGATCGAGTTCGGAATGCCCGTCGAAGTGGTCTATGGGGACGCCTTGGGGCGCAAGGACCGGGACGGCAATTCCTACACGGCCTACTTTTTCCAACCCAAGTCCGGTTAGCCAACCGGGACAATCAGCAGAACGCAAGGAGACTTTTTATGACGGACGCTTACGTTGTTGGTGTCGATATGATCAAGTTCGGGCGCTTCCCCGAAAAGACCGTGCCGCAAATCGGCGCCGAGTCGGCGCTGCTCGCTTTGGACGACTGCGGCCTCGGCATCCAGGACATGGAGGCGCTCTATTGCGGCAACCTAATGCAGGCCAGCGCCATGGTGGGCCAACGCATCCTGCAGGAGATCGGCCAGACCGGCATTCCGGTGGTCAATGTCTCCAACGCCTGCGCTACCGGCGCTACGGCCTTCCGGGAGGCTTGGGCTTCGGTGAAGGCCGGCCTTTATGACATCGTGCTCGCCGTGGGCGTGGAGCAGATGGGCAAGGGCCTGCTCGGTGGTGGCGGCCCCGCCAAGGGCATCCCCAAGGAGGGCCTGTTCGGCTCCGGCACCATGCCGGCGGTGTTCGCGGAGGCCGGCATGGAGCACGCCCGCAAGTACGGCACCACCTTTGAGCAGTTCGCCAAGGTGTCCGTGAAGAACCACCACCACTCCACCATGAACCCGAAGGCGATGTACCAAATCGAAACGCCTTTGGACACGGTGATGAACGCGGAGATGATCTCCTATCCCAACACCAAGCTGATGTGCTCCGTGAATGTGGATGGCTCCGCCGCCGCAGTGATCGCCACGGAGAAGAAGGCGCGGGAGCTGGGCCTGATGGGCCGGGCGGTGAAGGTGCGCGCCTCGGTGCTGACCTCGGACCGTTGGCAAGAGCGGGACTTGGTGATGCCGGACGTCAACACCTGCACCCGGGAGGCGTCCGCCAAGGCTTACGAGATGGCCGGCGTCGGCCCCGAGGACATCGACTTGGTGGAGCTGCATGACTGCTTCGCCACGGCGGAAATCCTCCACTACGAGAACCTGGGCCTGTGCGGCGACGGCGAAGCCGGGCGCATGATCGACGATGGCGAAGTGGCCTTGGGCGGGCGCACCCCGGTCAACGTCTCCGGCGGGCTGCTTTCCAAGGGCCACCCCTTGGGCGCCACCGGCATCGCCAACATCTATGAGGTCTCCACCCATCTGCGCGGCGAAGCCGGAGAACGGCAGGTGCAGGGCGCCCGCATTGGCATGACCCATGTGATCGGCCTAGGCAGCGCCTGCGGCATCCACATTCTGGAGAAGGCGGCCTGAGCGGCTCGCAAGGCTGGCGCAACAAGCCTAGGTCGATTCGCCATGGACGAGTCGTCCGGTGTGCGGCGGAGGGTTTTGGGATGGCCTTGAGGCGGGCCGTCGGCGGCTTTGTGCGCTGCTTGCGGCCGGTCTTGGGGCTAGGTTGGTTCCTTTAAGCAAACGCCTGCGCACACTTCATCGAAGGTGTGCAGGCGTGGTCCGCTCCCATGCGCATCGGCGTTGTCAGCGACACCCATAACAACCTGAAGAACGTCGCCCGCATCGTTGAGATCTTCAACCAAGCTGGGGTGGAGCGCGTCATCCACACCGGCGACATCACCCAAGCCAAAACCCTTGACGTCTTCGCCAACCTAAGAGCGCCCCTGCACGGGGTGTTCGGCAACAACGACCAAGAGCGTGACAGCCTGGAGCGGGCCATCGCCACCCACGGCTTCAGCTTCGCGGAGCCGCCCCTGGAGTTGGCTTGGCACGGCCAGCGCATCCTCGTCGTGCATGACCCCTTGGAGTTCGAGGGCGTCCTCAACCCCGGCCACGACCTAGCCCTGCACGGCCATACCCACCTGTATCGCTTGGACCGGCACAACCAACAAACCATCTTCAACCCCGGCGAATGCGCCGGCCACATGGCGGGCCTCAACGCCGTCGGCATTGTGGACCTGAGCAACATGGCTACGGAGTTGGTGCGGTTTTAGGGTCGCAAAAGCTTGTGCGGCGCCAAGCTGTTCAGTGAGGTCGCCTTTTTGGATAGTTAGATCGACTCGGAGCCGTTTCGGGCAACACCTTTCTGAGCCCTTGACGAGGAGGCTAAATCGAGAATAGAGTTGTTTTAAGGCAACATAAATCGAATTAAGGATGGTTTTATCATGCGTGTTAGCCCAATAGCGGGATCTCCGCCTCATGCGGTGGAGCAGGCGCTAACGACGCTGGGGCGCAACATCCGAACGGCGCGACTGCGCCGCCGGCTTTCGCGCCGGCAGCTTGCGGAAAAGGTGGGGATGTCCCGCTACCTGATGGCCGACATTGAGGCGGGCAAGCCAACAACGGCCGTGGCCGCCTACATTGGCACTCTTTGGGCGCTGGGCCTGCTCGATGACGTAGAGGCTCTGGCGCACCCGGACCAGGACTTGGAGGGCAAGGTCTTGGAAGCGGCCCGCCGCCCCACCACGGCGCCCAAGCGAGGCAGGGCTTTGGACGATGACTTCTGAGCGGGAATGCTACGTTTACATCGTGCTGCCCGAAGAAACGGCGTTCGTGACCGCCGGCCGCTTTCGGGTGACGCCAACGTCCTTGGGCCTCTCGGTTGGCAAGTTCATCTACGGTCGCTCCTACCTGCAGCGCGAGAACGCGGTCGAGCTGGACCCCGTTGAACTGCGCCTTAGGACTGGGGAATTTGAAACCGCCTTGATGGGCGGCTTCTTTGGCGCCATACGGGACGCCATGCCCGACGCTTGGGGCCGCCGGGTGCTGGAGCGCCACTTGCCGGCCGGCCAGCTCGACGAGTTCGACTATTTGCTGAACACCCCGGATGACCGAGCCGGCGCACTCGGATTTGGGTCGAACCCAATCCCCCCATCGGCGGAACGCAGGTTCAACCGCACCCTTGATCTCGAACGCCTGCAGCGGGCCGCTGCTGGGATCGTCGCCGAGGTCCCCGACTTGGCCGACAAAAGCGCCGGCCGGCAAGTTCAGGACTTGCTCTTGGCGGGCGCCACGTCGCTGGGCGGTGCCCGCCCGAAAGCCGTTGTGGAGGATGAGAACGCCCTATGGATTGCGAAATTCACCAGCGAAGGCGATGGCTGGAGCCATCCTCGGGTTGAACATGGCCTTTTGGAACTCGCCAAGGCCTGCGGCATCAACGCCGCGCACAGCAAACTGACGACTGTGGCGGGACGCGACGTGCTGTTGGTGCGGCGCTTCGACCGCGAAGGCGCACAAGCACGGGGCTATTGTCGTCACCGCATAGTTAGCGCCCTGACCTTGGTGCGGGCGGATGATGCGGCCACCAACCGGCGCAACTGGTCCTATCTGATGTTGGCGGACGAGATTCGTCGCGTCAGCGCCAGCCCGCAAGCGGATTTGCGGGAACTGTTCGCCCGGATGTGCTTCAACGCCGCGGTCTCGAACTTGGATGACCATCCGCGCAACCACGCCGTCTTGGCCAAGGGCCGCAATTGGCGGCTTAGCCCAGCCTACGACCTAACGCCAAGCCCGGTGGTCGCTCAGGAACGCCGCGATCTTGCCATGGCCTGCGGCCTGCAGGGTCGCCTTGCCAGCAAGGGCAACCTGCTTTCCGGCCATGGTCGTTTTTTGCTCAGCAGGGATGAGGCTGAACGGGCATTCGCCGACATCATCCAGACCGTCGGCAGCGAATGGCGCACCGTCATGCACCGCACCGGCGTCAGCGAGCAGGACCGCGACCGCATCGCCAGGGCTTTCCTGTACCCCGGTTTATTCCACGAGGCGTAACAAGCCTTTGCCCAAGCGCCAAGCCCCTGCGGTTGCCCGGCGAATTTAGGCTTGCCCTTCGGCAAACGCCAAGCCGGCGAAAGCTGGCATACTGTGGCAATGCGCTTTTTCAACACCGCCGGTCCCATTAAGCCGACCAACCACTACTGCATTCCGCCCTTGCAGCGGCTCGATTTACAGGCGTTGCTCGCTCTTATTCGGCAAGAAAAGTACTTTGTGCTCCATGCGCCGCGGCAAACCGGCAAGACCTCCACTCTGCTGGCACTGCGGGATGTGCTGAACAGCGGCACTGAGGGCAGCTACCGCTGCGTGTACGCCAATGTCGAGGGCGCTCAGGCCATGCGGGAGAACGTGGAGCCGGCCATGCGCACCATTCTGGGCGAACTGGCCTCCCGGGCGCGCGCCACCCTCAAGGATGATTTTTTGGATGAGGTTTGGCCGGGCATTCTGGCCAAACACGGGGCAGGGGGCGCTTTGGGCGAAGCCTTGGCGCACTGGGCCGAAGCGACTGAAAAGCCTCTAGTGCTGCTCATTGATGAAATCGACTCCCTTGTGGGGGACAGCCTGCTGGCCGTTTTGCGGCAACTCCGGGCCGGCTATGACCGCCGCCCGGCGGGGTTTCCGCAAAGCGTCATTCTGTGCGGCGTGCGCGATGTGCGGGACTACCGCATCCACTCCACGGCGGAGCAGGCCATCATCGCCGGCGGCAGCGCCTTTAACATCAGGGCCAAGTCCTTGCGTTTGGGGGACTTCTCCAAGGACGAAACGCGGGCGCTTTTGGCGCAGCACACCGAGGAGACGGGCCAAGAGTTCACGCCGGAGGCGCTGCAGGCCGTTTGGGCGCAAACCCAGGGCCAGCCGTGGCTGGTGAACGCTCTGGCGGACGAAGTCTGCTCGTATCGCGCTGTCTCCGGGAACGACCGTCCGATCACCCGCAACGACATTCTTGAGGCGCAGGAGCAACTGATCCTGAGGCGGGAGACCCACTTGGATCAACTGGCCGACAAGCTTCAGGAGGAGCGGGTGCGCCGGGTGGTGGAGCCGCTGCTCAGCGGTGGGGGTGAACGCGAGTTCTCGGCTAGGGACTTGGAGTACGTCCGGGACCTGGGCCTCATCGCCAGGGATTCGCCTTTGCGCATCGCCAACCCCATTTACGCGGAGGTGGTGCCGCGGGAATTGACCGCCGCCACCGAGGAAGGTTTCGTCGAGGATGCGGCTTGGTATGTGGACGCCGACGGCAGCTTGGATATGGTCAAGCTGCTTGCGGCCTTTCAAGCCTTCTTTCGCGAGCATTCGGAACATTGGGTGGAGCGCTTCTCCTACCGGGAGGCCGGGCCGCAGCTCCTCCTGCAGGCGTTTTTGCAACGCATCGTCAATGGTGGCGGGCGCATTGAGCGGGAATACGGCTTGGGCCGCGGGCGCACGGACCTCCTGGTTCTATGGCCGCGAGCCGTTGGCGGCGAAGACGCCTCCGGCGCGGAGGCAGGTGGAATGCACAGAACTGTGGTCGAGTGCAAAATTCTGCACAAGAGTTTGGACAGTGCCATTGAGCAAGGCTTGGAGCAAACCGCCGGCTACATGGACCGCAGCGCCGCGGCGTCCGGCCATTTGGTGATCTTTGACCGGGACCCGAACAGGAGTTGGCAGGACAAGATTTTTCATCGAACGCCGGCCGTCAGCGGCGCCGAAATTCACGTTTGGGGGATGTAAGACCAATTTGGATGCCGACGTTGATGTTACCGACACGCCACGATTTCATGCGCACAATCGGGGTCCTCGCTGCCGCCGTTTCCCCCACATTTTGCTTGCTTTAGGCAAGATGATGACCTAGGTTTCAGCCATTGCGGGATGGAATTGAAGGGCCGTTGCTGATGAGCAATTCGGTAGGATAGCTGCGGCAGCATCGACGCTGAACAGCGCTTAGCTAGGTCGTCTGTCCGCCCGCGCCGTGAAAGCCCGGTTTGGCCTTGACTTGCAGTTCCCGGAGTTTCTCCCTCTCCTTTTTCGCCTCCCGGTATAGTTGATCGTGGCCCGGCAGGTATTGCTTTTGCCAATCCGTAACCTGGGTGCCGTACCAGGCGGCGGCTTGGCGGGTGAAGTAGGGGTTGGTTAGGTGAGGGCGGGCCAGGGCCACTAGGTCCGCTCGGCGGCAGGCGATGAGGGTGTTGACCTGTTCGGCGCTGGTGATGTTGCCCACCGCTAGGGTCTTGATGTTGGTCAGGTTGCGGATGGCCTCCGCGAAGGGGGTTTGGAACATGCGGCCATAGATCGGGGCTTGGTCCGGCACTGTCTGCCCGGCGGAGACGTCGATGAGGTCGCAGCCGATCTCGGCGAACGCCTTGGCGATGGCCACCGTGTCCGCCTCGCTGATGCCGCCCTCCTTCCAGTCGCAGGCGGAGATGCGCACGGACATGGGCTTGTCGTCGGGCCAGATCTCGCGCATGGCGGCGAACACCTCCAGCGGATAGCGCACTCGGTTGTCGATGCAGCCGCCGTATTCGTCGCTGCGCAGGTTGGTCAAGGGCGACAGGAAGGAGGCCAGCAGGTAGCCGTGGGCGCAATGCAACTCCAGCATGTCGAAGCCGGCCCGAGCGGCTCTTTCGGTGGAGGCAACGAACTGATCGCGGATGGCGTCCATCTGTGCGCGGGCTAGGGCTTCGGGGCGTTGCGAAATGCCCTCAAAATAGGGGTGGTCGGAGGCGGAGACCAAGGGCCAATTGCCGGCCTGCATGGGCTTGTCCATCTCCTGCCAGCCAAGTTGAGTGGAGCCCTTGCGCCCGGCGTGGCCTAGCTGCAGGCAGATGCGGGTGGTGCTGTTGCCGTGGACGAAATCGACGATGCGGCGCAAGGCCCTCTCCTGCTCGTCGTTCCATAAGCCAGTGCAGCCGGTGGTGATGCGCGCCTGCGGGGAGGGGCAGGTCATTTCCACGAACATTAGGGCGGCGCCGCCTAGGGCGCGGCTGCCGTAATGGACGAAGTGCCAATCCGTCGGCACCCCATCCACCGCCGAATACTGTGCCATGGGCGAGACCACAACCCGGTTGTCCAGCACCATCCCGCGCAGCCGGATGGGCGTGAACATCGGGGTGGGTTTGAGCTTGCGGCAGTCGAAGCCGGTCTCCTCAAAATGGGTTTGGTAGAACTCCGCATCCGCCCGCTCAATGAAGGAAGGGTCGCGCAGCGCCAAGTTGTCATAGGTGATGCTCTTGGCCCGCGCCAGCACCGTGGTGGCGAACTGCATGGGCTGCATGTCCCAGGAGCGCTCCACATGCTCGAACCATTGCAAGGAGACGTTGGCGTTGTGCTGGGTTATCTCCACCTGTGTGCGGCGGACCTTGTCGTAGGCGTCGAAGGCTTCATCAAGGCTGGATTCACCGTATGCAACAACCGCTTCGGAAAGGGCGATGGCGCACTCCATCGCCAGCTTGGTGCCGGAACCCACCGAGTAATGGGCGGACGCCTTGGCGTCGCCGAGCAGGACTAGCTTGCCGAAGTGCCAGTTCGCGCAGGAAATGCGCGGAAAGTTGCGCCACAGGGAGCGGTTGACTAGGAGGGAGTGCCCTTCAAGCTCCTCCCGAAACACTCCTTCGATGCGCCGGGCGCTTGCCGCCTCGGTGCCGGCGTTCAAGCCTAGGCCGCGCCAGCAGGCTTCCCCCATCTCGATCACCCAGGTGCTGTGGCCGGGTTCGTACTGATAGGTGTGGGCAATGACGATGCCGTGCTCCGTCTCCCGGAAGAAGTAGTGAAAGGCATCCAAGGGGCGGGTTGAACCCATCCAGGAAAATTTATTGCGGCAGTGTGCAATCTGCGGCCGGAACTGCGCCTTGAAGCGCCCTCGAACAGCGCTGTTGACGCCGTCGGCGGCGACGATCAGGTCCGCGTCCTTGAACTGCGTTGCCAAGTTTTCGACATCGATTTGGGTGTTGAAGTGCATTGTCACGCCGAGCGCCGCGCAACGCTCCTGCAGCAGGCGCAGCAAGGCCACCCGGGAGCAGCCGGCGAAGCCGTGGCCGGCGCAGCGAATCTCCGATTCCTTGTAGCGGACGACGATGTCGTCCCAATAGGCCATGCAGTTGCGGATGTTGCGGTAGGAGGGCGGGTCGTGGCTGATGAACTCGTCAAGGGTTTCATCGGAGAACACCACGCCGAAGCCGAAGGTGTCCTGGGTGCCGTTCTGCTCAAAGACTTCTATGCGCCAGTCCGGGCGGGCCTTCTTCGTTAGCAGGCTGAAGTAGAGGCCGCCGGGGCCGCCGCCAATGACCACGATGCGCATGGATGATTCCAATCGAAGTCCGCTTGCGTTTTCCGCATTATATTTTAGTCTTAAAGCAATTTCCCCTGCGAATCCTGATCGATGTCTCATTTGAGTCCAGTAGCCAGCTTGGACAAGAGCGTAAAGGCTCTGCACCTGCGAGGGGTGTCCCCTCGCGCTTCGTGGCTTAGGGCTCCTTGCTTGCGAAGGGGGTCCCTTAGCGCACCCCGGCTGAAGGCTCCTTGCTTGCGAGGGGTTCCCCCTCACGCTCCCCGGCTGAGGGCTCTCCCAGCAAGGGCGGCGGAATGACCGGGTTGCAGGGGAAACATGCGGTGGTTACTGGCGCTGGGGGTGGCATCGGCGCGGCCATCGTTGCGGAACTTGCCCGGTTGGGTGCTAGCTTGACCCTGGTGGGGCGCACCGCCGCCTCGCTTGAAAGGGTCTGCGGCAATCTTGTGCGGGAAGAGCCGGGGGCGCGGGTAGGCTGGGCCGTTGCTGACGTGACCGACAGCGCCACCGTCGCCGCCGCCTTTGACCAAGCCCGCGCCCGCTTTGGCGGCATCGACATTCTCGTCTGCTGCGCCGGGCAGGCGGTGAGCGAGGCGTTCCATCGCACCACTGCGGAACACTGGGGCGACACCCTGCGGGTCAACTTGGACGGTGCCTTTCACTGCATTCAGGCGGCCCTGCCGGACATGCGGGGTCGGGGTTGGGGGCGAATCGTCAACGTGGCCAGCACCGCCGGGCTGAAGGGCTACGCCTATGTGGCCGCCTACTGCGCCTCCAAGCACGGCCTGATTGGGCTGACCCGCGCCTTGGCCTTGGAGTTGGCTGCCAAGGGCGTCACGGTCAACGCGGTCTGCCCCGGCTACACGGACACTGCGGTCGTCAGGGAAGCGGTCGCCAACATCCGCGCCAAAACGGGACGCAGCGAACAGGAGGCGTTGGCCGAATTGACCGCCGCCAATCCCCAAGGCCGCCTTGTAGCACCCAATGAAGTGGCCAGCGCCGTGGCGTGGCTGTGTGGCCCAAACAGCGCCAGCATCAACGGTCAAAGCATCGTCGTCGCCGGCGGAGAAGTGATGTGACGATGAATCCTAGTGGCGCCAAATTGGTGGTCGCCAATAGAGCCGGTCAGGCGGACATCGAAACTCGGTTGACTGAAGGGGATCATCAAGCCTTGCGCCTGTGGCTGCGGCTGTTGGCCTGCACCAACCTCATTGAAGGCAGCGTGCGGGAGCGCCTGAAAAGCGAGTTCGCCATCACTCTGCCGCGCTTCGACCTAATGGCCCAGTTGCAGCGTTCCCCTGCGGGCCTGTCGATGGGGGAGCTTTCCCAGCGTTTGATGGTGACCGGCGGCAACGTCACGGGCATCGTCGCGGCCCTGGAGGCGGAGGGGCTGATCGTCCGCGAGCCCGACCTTGGCGACCGACGCATCTCCCGGGTGCGCCTGACGGATGCCGGCAAGACCAGTTTTGAACGCATGGCCAAGGTCCATGAGGAATGGATCGTCGGCCTTTTCGTTGGGCTTTCCGCTGTAGAACAGGCGGACCTTAGCGAACTGCTGGGCCAGCTGAAGGCCCATGCTTCCAAGATGCGCAACTGAGGAGCAGCACTATGCAGGTTAAGAACTTTGCGGACTATCAAGCGGAGCACTTCGAGTGGAGCGTCACTGACCGAGTTGGACGCATCACCCTGAATCGCCCACAGCGTAAGAATCCCCTCACTTTCGACTCCTACGCCGAGTTGCGCAACCTGTTCCAAGGCTTGCGCCATGCTCAGGACGTTCGCGCCCTGGTGCTCGCCGGCGCCGGCGGCAACTTCTGCTCCGGCGGGGACGTGCATGAAATCATCGGCCCCTTGGTGAAGATGCCCATGCCGGAACTGCTGGCCTTCACGCGCATGACTGGGGACCTGGTCAAGGCCATGCGCAACTGCCCGCAGCCGATCATCGCCGCGGTGGACGGCGTGTGCGCCGGCGCCGGCGCCATCTTGGCGATGGTCTCGGACTTCCGCTACGCCACGCCGGAGGCGAAGACGGCCTTTCTGTTTTGCCGGGTGGGCCTGGCCGGCTGCGACATGGGCGCCTGCAGCTTGCTGCCGCGCCTAATCGGTGAGGGCAGGGCGGCGGAACTGCTGTACACCGGGCGCAGTTTCTCGGCTGCGGAAGGGGAGCATTGGGGTTATTTCAACGCGGTCGTTTCGCAACGGGACCTGCTGCCGCGGGTGCTTGAACTGGCCGGCCGCATCGCCGCCGGCCCAACCTTCGCCCATGCCATGACCAAGGCCATGCTGAACCAGGAGCGCAGCATGACCTTGGACCAAGCGGTGGAGGCGGAGGCCCAAGCCCAGGCGGTTTGCATGGCGACGGAGGACTTCAAGCGCGCATACTCAGCCTTTGTCAACCGCGAAAAGCCGCTGTTTGCCGGCAATTAGGGAGCACAGGCAACCGTGGAAACCTCGCACCCCTCCGACCAAACCAAGTCTTTGACCGGCAAGGAGCAAGACCACCCAGACGAAGTGCCGGAAGCGCTGTTCCCAAAAATCTTGGCGCCGCCGCAACTGCCGAGGCCGAAGGGATACGCCCACGGCATGGCGGCCGCGGGCCGGTTGGTGGTGACCGCCGGCCATGTCGGTTGGGATGAGCAGGGCGAGTTCGCCGAAGGCATCGCCGGCCAAGTGGAGCAAACCCTGCGCAACATCGTGCAGGTGTTGGCCGAAGCCGGCGCCCAGCCGCAGCACTTGGTTCGGCTAACTTGGTACGTCACCAGCCGAGATGCCTACCTAGCGGAGCAAAAGGCCATCGGCGCCGCCTATCGCCGCGTGGTCGGCCGTCATTACCCCGCCATGGCGGTGGTTGAAGTCTCGGCGCTGATGGAGCCGGAGGCGTTGGTGGAGATTGAGGCGACCGCAGTGATCGGTTAACGAAGTGCTATAGTTCCGCGCACGATCACCAATTCCTTGCTGGTCGAGGTCGATGATGGGTGCGGACCGTAAAGACGCCGCGAAATCCGATTTGCAGATGGGTTCCAGTGTGCAGAAAGTGACGGACGGTGCTAATCGGGAAGCCTTGGTTGTGTTCACGCCGTCCGGGCGGCGGGGGCGCTTTCCGCTGGGCACGCCCCTGCTGCAGGCGGCGCGGGCCTTGGGGGTGGACATTGAGTCCGTCTGCGGTGGGCGCGCCATCTGCGGGCGCTGCCAAGTGGAGCTGACCGTCGGCCAGTTCGCCAAGCATGGCGTCACTTCCGCCGCCGACCACATCAGCCCCTTGAGCGAACCGGAGCGGCGCTATGCCGCCCAGCGGCGGCCCTTGGGCGCTAGGCGCCTCAGTTGCCACACCCAGTTATTGGGCGACGTGGTGATCGACGTGCCGCCGGAAAGCCAAGTGCATCGCCAAGTGGTGCGCAAGGCGGCGCAGGCGCGGGACATCCGGCTAGATCCGGTGGTGCGGCTGTGCTATGTGGAGGTGCCGGAACCGGACATGGACCGCCCCAGCGGAGACCAGGAGCGCTTGCTCGCCGCCCTTGCCGAACAGTGGGGCATCCCCCACCCCCGCCTTGACTTCCGGCTGCTGCCCGAACTGCAACGAGTGCTGCGGGAAGGAAAGTGGCGGGTAACAGCAGCGGTGCGGGGGTCCGCCGCGCCCGAACAGCACACCGCCGAGGGTGGCGCTGGTCGCACCGACACGCAAAACGCTTTGCGTCAGGTTGCCGCATTGGAGGGCGCAAGGGATGGGGCTGGCGCTCAGGATGACAGCGATGGCGCAGTGGTCGCCCTTTGGCCCGGCCTGCAGGAGCGACTGTGCGGCTTGGCGGTGGACGTCGGCTCCACCACTCTGTCCGCCCACCTATGCGACCTGGCCAGCGGCAAGGTGTTGGCCGAAGCCGGGCGCATGAACCCGCAAATCCGCTTCGGCGAGGATCTGATGAGCCGGGTGTCCTGGCTGATGATGCACCCCGGTGGGGAGCGGGAGCTGAAGGACGCGGTGCGCGAGGCGCTGAACGGGCTGACCGGCGAACTGCTCGAACAAGCCGGCGTCCGCGCCGACGAAGTGCTGGCGGTGACCGTCGCCGCCAATCCCATCATGCATCATCTGTTCTTCGGCCTCAGCCCCGTTGAGCTTGGCGGCGCCCCCTTCGCTCTCGCGGTGGACAGTGCCTTGCGGGTGCCGGCGGCGAACCTCGACCTTGCCGTCAATCCCGGCGCTGAGGTGTACGGCCTGCCTTGCATCGCCGGTCATGTGGGGGCCGACGCCGCCGGGGTGCTGCTGGCGGAGGCGCCGCATGAGAGCGACCAACTAAGCCTGATCGTTGATGTGGGCACCAACGCGGAGATCATGCTCGGCAATCGAGACCGCTTGTTGGCGGCCTCCAGTCCCACCGGCCCGGCCTTGGAGGGCGCCCAGATCAGTTGCGGTCAGCGGGCGGCGCCGGGCGCCATCGAACGGGTGCGCATCGACCGGGAGACCTTGGCGCCGCGCTTCAAGGTGATCGGCTGCGATCTTTGGTCGGATGCGCCGGGCTTCGCTGAAGCGGTGGCGGACACGGGGGTTACCGGCATCTGCGGCTCCGGCATCATTGAAGCCTTGGCTGAACTCTATTTGGCGGGAGTGATCGATTCGGATGGCGCCTTTGACGCCGCCCTCAGGGAACGTTCGCCGCACGTCCGGCAACGGGGGCGAACCTGCGCATATCTTCTGCACCACGGGCCGGCGCAAGACGCTCCGGACATTGAACTGACGCAAAACGACGTGCGCGCCGTGCAGCTGGCCAAGGCGGCCCTCTACGCCGGCGTCAAGCTGCTGCTGGCCAGGTTCGGCGCCGAGCGGGTGGACCGCATTCGCTTGGCCGGCGCCTTTGGCAGCACCATTGACGTACGATACGCCATGGTGCTCGGCTTAATCCCGGATTGCTCCTTGGACCAAGTCTCCGCCGCCGGCAACGCCGCTGGCACCGGCGCCCGCATCGCCTTGCTGAACGGTGCTGCGCGCATTGAAGTCGAAGGGTTGGTTAAAAAGGTTGAGAAGGTTGAAACCGCCACCGCGCCGGACTTTCAGGAGCAGTTTGTGCAAGCCATGGCCATCCCGCACAGGGTGGACACCTTCCCCGAACTGGCCGCGGAAATCCCTCTGCCGCCGCCGAAAAAACGCCAAGAACCCACGCGCTCCCGCCGTCGGCGAAGGGCGGAGATGGGCTCTGCAGCCAATCTGCCAGAGTGATTCCCTTGCCTATGGCTGCGAACTCGGCAGAATTAACCGACAATCCATATCTCAACCCTAATTCACTAAGACTTGGAGACAGCATGCAAATTAAAGATATTCAGAGCAATCTGGAGAAAGGTTTAGCCAATCTGCATAGCGCCCGCGCCCTGCGCGGGGAACTGGAGGGGCTTCAACACTTGGCCTTCCGCAACTGTCGCCCTGAGGTGGCTATTCACTACACCGAAACCCATAAGAAAATCCGTGATGACGCGGACGCCAGCTACTTTGACCCGCAAACCTGCGAAGTGGTCATCCGCTTCGTTTTGGCGCCGGAGATCGAGCGCTTTTCGGAGTTCGAGCCGCCCCATGCCCACACCCAGCCCTCGCCCCAGCAGTTCCACGAGCCAATCGATTCGGAGGAGGCGCTCAACGAGCTTTTGGACGCCCTGCAGCGGGCCGAGCGGGAGCGCCGTTTTGTCGGCATCAAGTGGTTTCGGGACCGTTTTCTGCCGGAGCAGGGCTTTAGCTGGGCGCGGGACCCGCGCACCTGCGGCGCGTTGCTGCGCAGTGGAACGGAACAGGAGCTGGTGGTGACGCATCAGGTGACGAACCCGAAAAACCCCCAGCATCCGGTGACCGCCATTCGTGTAAATCGCAACCATCCGCGCTTCCGCGGCGAGCCGCCTCGGGGCCAAGTGAGGTTCAAGCCGGTGCGCATCCGCGGCGGCGGCCTGGCGAAGACGGTCATCGGCGGGCGGCGCTGAGCCGCTCATGGGCAGCTTCTATTTCGACACCAGCGCCTTGGTCAAGCTGTACATCGAAGAGGACGGCACCTCGGAGGTGCTGCGCATCGCGGAGGATCTGGAAAGGAACCGGCTGGTCATTTTGGACATCGCCCAAGTAGAGTTCCGCTCCGCGGTGCGCCAACGGGAACGCGAGGGCGACATTGCCGCAACCGACGCCGCCGGCATTCTCGAGCAGTTTGACCAGGACAGCGCCTCGGCCTACTTGGTGCAGCCCCTGAACGCCAAGGTGCAGCAGGAGGCGGTGCGTCTGCTCGACGCCCATTCGCTGCCGGCGCCGGGTTCCCTGCACCTCGCCGGGTGCTTGGTCGCCTGCGCCAGCGTACCGCCGCCAGTGACCTTCGTGTGCGCGGATGAGGGCCTTTGCGTTGCGGCCCGGCGGGAGGGATTCCGGGTGCTGAATCCGATCAAGGAGGTGGCGGCCACTGCCGTCGACTAGCCTTGGGGTTCTGTACCCGGGGGCCGGCCTAGAGGGCGGTGGCTGGACTCCTGAGCTCAGTCCGGCTCAAACGACGCCTCGTAGTTCTTGATCTGGGCGGCGGAATCTTGGTCCTCCTTGCGCAGGAGGCAGTTGCCGATGGCGAGGCAGTCCAGGTCCGTGCCCATGAAGCAGCGGAAGGCGTCGGCGGGGGTGCAGACGATGGGTTCGCCGCGCACGTTGAAGCTAGTGTTGACGAGCACTGGGCAGCCGGTTTTTGCCTTGAACGCCGTAAGGAGGGCGTGGTAGAGCGGGTTGGTTTCCTCATGCACGGTTTGCACTCGGGCGGAGCCGTCCACATGGGTCACCGCTGGAATGTCGGAGCGCACCGCGCTTAAGCGGTCGAAGCCCGTCAACGCCGGCTGCGCCGCGTCCGCTGGTTGCAGCCGCGCCGCCGTGACCTCAGCCACCAGCAGCATGTAGGGGCTGTCCCGCTCCAAGTCGAACCAGTCCGCAACGTCCGCGCGCAGCACACTTGGCGCGAAGGGGCGAAAGGACTCCCGGTGCTTGATCTTGAGGTTGAGGGCCTTCTGCATGGTCGGCGAACGGGCGTCCGCCAGAATGGAGCGGTTGCCGAGGGCTCTCGGCCCGAACTCCATGCGTCCTTGAAACCAGCCGACCGCCTTGCCGGCAGCCAGCGCCTCAGCCGCGGCGTCGATCAGTTCGCCCTCCGCAAGCTCCCTGTAGCTTGCATTGGCGCTGTCCAACGCTTGGCGCACTTGTCCAGGGCTGAATTCGGGACCAAGGTAGGCGCCGTGCATGGCGTCGCCATTATTGGGGTGCGTCCCGACTCCCCCATTACGCGGCTCCTCAAACAGCCTGTGGCTGGCCAGCAGGGCGGCCCCTAGAGCGCCGCCGGCGTCGCCGGCGGCCGGCTGCACCCAAACATCGTCGAACTGCGCATCCCGCAGTATCTTGCCGTTGGCCACGCAGTTCAGCGCCACGCCGCCGGCGAGGCATAGATGCGGCAAGCCCAGCTCCCGCCGCAGGGAGCGGGTCAGCTGCAGCACGACTTCCTCCACAACCGCTTGCACCGAGGCGGCTAGATCCATGTGCCTTTGGGTGAGCGGTGCGTCCGCGCCCCTTGGCGGGCCGCCGAACAGGGCGTCGAACTTTCGGTTGGTCATCTTCAGCCCGGCGCCGTAGTCGAAGTAGTCCAAGTTGAGGCGGAAAGTGCCGTCCTCCTTCAGGTCGATGAGGTGGTCGAGAATGGCGGTGACGTACCTGGGTGTCCCATAGGGCGCTAAGCCCATCATCTTGTACTCCCCGGAGTTCACCTTGAAGCCGGTGTGGAAGGTGAAGGCGGAGTAGAGCAGCCCCAAGGAGTGGGGAAAGTGCAGCTCGCGGACCATCTCCAATGCGTTGCCGCGGCCGATGCCCACGGAGGTGGTGGCCCACTCGCCCACGCCATCCAAGGTGAGGACCAGGGCCTCTTGGAAGGGGGAGGGGTAGAAGGCGCTGGCCGCATGGGATTGATGGTGCTCCGCGAACAGCAGCTTGGCGTCCCAGTCCACATCCGGGGCCGATTGCTGCAGGCTGCGGCGCAGCAGGCTTTTCTGAAACAGCTTCTCCTTCACCCACAGGGGCAGGGCCATGCGGAAGGAGCGAAAGCCTTTGGGTGCGAAGGCGACGTAGGTTTCGAGCAGCCGCTCGAACTTCAGGAACGGCTTGTCGTAGAACGCCACCCGGTCCACCGCACTGAGGGGAACGCCGGCTTGGTCAAGGCAGAAGGCGATGGCGTTGCGCGGATAGCCGGCGTCGTGCTTCCTTCGCGTGAACCGCTCCTCCTGGGCAGCGGCGACGATTCGCCCGTCCTCAACCAGCGCCGCGGCGCTGTCGTGGTAGAAGGCCGAGAGGCCCAGAATGCGCATAACCCGGAGTCTCGAGGCTAAAAGGCGACTATAAACTCATGATGGTTCCGAAAAGACCTGCTCTCCGCTCCCAAGGTTCCGCTGGCCGTCGTCCCTCGATCTAAGCTGCCCGGTGAAGATGAGGCTCGGATCTCGGCCGAACACCGTATCCGCCAGGTTGCCAGGCTTCGCAGGGAATGGATGCCGGCCTCGGCCTTTTGATGGAGGCGATGCAACCCGAAGCTCAAAAGAGCGTATAGATCATCGGCGCCACCGCGCTGGTTTGGCTCAGCACCAGCAATCCGCCCAGCGCCAACGCCATGACGATGACGGGGAACAACCAGTACTTCTTGCGCACCCGCATGAAGGTCCACAATTCGCGGAGAAACGACATGCCGGACCTCAAAATTGATTCTGCATGGATTCCGGCACCGGCCCGGGAGGGCTGCGGAGCAGCCAATAGCTCTCGGCATCCGGATCATGCCGCAACCGCAGTGGATCCTTCCCGAACGCCCGCATGAGCAGGCCCGTCGGGGTTACCACGGCGTAGAACAGAAAGGCCAAAATGACCGTGGCGACGACCTGATGCAGGAACAGCGCAACCTTGGCCCAAACCCGATTCAGCGGCGCCAGCCACTCCGCCCGGACCAATGCCACCGCCAGAAGCACGATGGCTAGGCCGACCGACCACCACCGGGGCGGCCCGCCGCCGAGCAGCGGCAACAAGGCGATGGCCGTGAACAGCACAGCGAAGGCCAAGCCGAAAGCCCGGTTTGAGGCGGCCACCACAACGGGTTGCTCCTCGCGCAAGCGTTCATGTGCGCCTTGGCTGGGGTTCATTGCCGGCATCGTCTCCGCGAAGAATGCGGCGCACCTTACTGCGGCGGAGTGGACAAGGCAAATTCCTGGACCCGGCGCTGGAGCGCCAATCGCGCAAATGCCGATTCCCTCCCCGTTGAACGCATCCAAATGGCGAAGGCTCTCAGGCGCAAGCGAGACCGGACAAGGGGCCATGCGGTAGGAGCTTGGGATTTTTCAAGCCGCATCCGCTTGGGGCCGGGCGTCCAGCAGTTGCTCGCCCTCGGTGGTCGCCACCAAGGCCGTCACCGTCAGGTCGCTGGTGACGTTGACTGCGGTGCGGCACATGTCCAGCAGCCGGTCCACGGCCAGCACCAAGGCCACAGCTTCCGCCGGCAAGCCCACGGCGGTGAGGATGAGCGTGATGGCGACCAAGCTCGCCGCTGGAATGCCGGCCACGCCGATGGACGTAAGCAGGGCGAGCACCACCACTAGGAGCTGCTGCGCCAAGGTCAGATCGAAACCGAGCACTTGGGCGATGAAGATGACCACCACGCATTCGTACAGGGCGGTGCCGTCCATGTTCACGGTGGCGCCCAAGGGCAGCACGAAGCTGGTCACCCGCTTGGGCACGCCGGCCTGCTCGGCGCAGTTGATGGTCACCGGCAGAGTGGCCGAAGAGGACGCGGTGGAGAAGGCGGTCAACTGCGCCGGCAGAATCTTGCCGTAGTAGGCGTAGGGGCGGATGCCTCCGACCATGCGGAGCAGCAGCGGCAACCAGAGGGCGAAGTGGACGCCGAGCGCCGCCAGCACCGTGATGAAGTACAGCGCCAAGGACCCCAACACCTCAAAACCGGATACGATGAAGGTCTTGCCGACCAGCGCGAACACGCCGATGGGCGCGAACTTCATGATCCACATGGTGATGAGGATCATCACGTCATGCACACCCTGCCAGAAGTTTTGCAGGGTGTCCGCGGCGGGGCCGCTCATGCGGGACATGAAGTAGCCGAACACCACGCCGACGAAGATCAGGGCCAGCAACTGCGTCTCCAGCGCCGCCTCCAGGATATTGGGCGGGATGGCTCGGGAAACGATGCCGATCAAGTCGCCGGCGGTGCGCCCCTCCACCTTCTCCATCGCCTCAGTGGGGTCGGGTAGGGCATTGCGCATGGCCTGTGCCGATTCGCCTTCGCCGGGGCCGATCAGGTTCACCAGGATCAAGCCGGTGAGGATGGCCCCGAAGCCAGTGACCAAGTAGAAGCCGATGGTCTTGGCGCCGACGCGCCCAAAGGCGTCCTGCGCCGCCATGTTGCGCACGCCGACGATGATCGAGGACAGGATGAGCGGCACGACGATCATCTTCAGCGCATTCATGAACAGGCCGCCGATGAAGTCCAGAACGCCCACCACGGATGCGCCGAACAGAGTGGTTTCGGGGCTGGAAGGCGCGGCCACCAGCGCCGCCAGCACCAGCGCGATGGCGATCTGCCAGTGCAGCGGCAGGGCCAGAACGCGGCTGAGCAAGTTATTCCCTTTCATGCAGTTGCTTCCCCATCAAGATGGCTATTAGGGAACCGTTTTCCTCGGCCGTTGTCAATCCGCCTGTCACTGCTACGCTTGTTGTCCGGTTTTCCGTTCACGGAGCACCCTGCGCCTTTACTTTTTTGGAGGTGGCGCATGGGTCGAGGCGGAGTGGACCAGGAGAGGCGGATGAGCCGATTGGAGGAGATTCACGATCTATGCACGGAGCGGCGATTGACGCAGGGGGAAGCGGCGCTGCTGCAGTCGCGTCGCCACGTTGCCCAGCAGGTCGTCCTCGAACCATGCCCAAAGCGGCCGGTTGTGGGAACTGCCCACGCAATCAGCCAAACAGGCCTCCGCAAACAGTTTGTCACCCTTGACGTAGAATTCCTGCATCAGCGAAACGGACAGCCGGCTTCCTAGACCGACAGCCGCTACGCAATCCGGTCCCTCAAGATCGGGAGCGGGCCCCCAAGTTTCCCCTTTGAACCGACTCCGGTATTGTTCAGCAAGTTGGTCAGGCGCAAGCTCATGAATGGACCGCCAAGTACCTTGGTGCCTATTCTGAACTAGCACGACACCGGCAACTTCCGCTTCCAATTCTCGCCTTGAACGCCCCCGCCGTAGGTGTGGCTCCCGTCGTATGCGGTTATCGGCGGTGCTCAGGCCGAGTCTTCCCGTGCGCCTTGAACACCAAGAAAGTGAACCGCGTTTCCACCTAGAATCCGGTCCTTGTCTGATCGACTGAGCCACGGGTTGCGCCGCACACCTTCGCCCAGCCGCTTTTCTCCGAGGGGAAAGGGGTAGTCGGACCCATACATCACCCGATCACAGCCCATGATCTCGGTCAGCAGCTTCAAGGAGTGGTCGCTGAACACCGCCGCATCGACATGGAATCGGTTCACATACGCTGAAGGGGGTTGCGGACAATCCGCGCGAACGATGTCGCGCTGGTGCCAAGCGTTCTCGACGCGCCCAAGCAGGAAGGCGAAGCTGCCCCCGCCATGCGCGAAGCATATCTTCAACGACCTCGGAAGCCGCTCAAACGCACCCGACAAGATCAAACTCAGTATGGACAAATGAGTTTCCGCCGGCATAGCGACTGTCCAGGCCATCATGTACTTTGCGGTGCGGACCCCGCCCATCATATCCCAAGGGTGTACCAGCACGGCGGCGTTCTCATCGGCGCAGTGCTGCAAGAACGTGACGAGTCCCTCATCGTCAAGGTTTCGGTCATCGACGTGATTGCCGATTTGTACGCCGGAATGACCCTCGCACATCGCCCGGGTCAACTCGACGCAGGCTGCGTCCGTATCCTGCAACGGCACCTGACAAAGGGACAATAGGCGTCCGCGCCCGCGGGCGCAGATTTCTCGCGCCGCATCGTTGAACAGCCGGGCGCAATCCGCGGCCTGCGGAACGGGCCGGCGATAGGCGAACAATACCGGCGTGGCGCTGATCACCTGCAGGTCGATACCGTCGCGGTCCATTTCCTCAAGACGGCGCGAGGGATCCCAACAAGCCTCGTACACGGGGCGGAACTCCTGATCATCGATCATCACCGTGGCCTTGCCGTTTCCCTCGTGGCGCATCCAGGGCCATCCGGATGAGCCAAACCTGCGCGCCAAATCCGGCCACTCCTTCGGAAAGAAGTGAGAATGGATATCGATGACAGGATGAGCGGAGTTCATGTCGTGACCCAGCCCACGGGCGGCTTCCCTTTACCTGGATGCAGCTCGCCACAATTGCCGCAGGTGCGCGCTTGTTCGTCGGCGTGGAACGCTTCGTAAATTTTCGGCAGGGTCTCGACAATTGCGGCAGGGTGCATGGGTGGAACGTCTACACGGTGAACCAGCCGTTCGCAGCCAAAGCAATACCAGAGAAAACCCTCCTTCATGCCCATCATCCGAGGCGACTCAACGACGATACCGACCGAGTCCTCCTGGGGCCGTTGCGGAGCATGAATGGTATGCGGCGGGAGAAGAAATACTTCGCCCTCGCGAATCGGCACGTCGAATATTCCGCAGTCGTCGGCAATCTTCAGCACCATATCGCCCTTGAGCTGGTAGAACCACTCTTCAACCGGATCGTCGTGAAAGTCAACCCGCGTATTCGGACCGCCCACTACCATGACGATCATGCCGCTGTCTTCGTGCAACAATTTGTTGCCGACCGGCGGCCGCAGTTGATCCCGGTTCCGCTTGAGCCATTGATTGAAGTTAAACGCCCGCAAAGCTGAATGTGTCTTCATCGGTTCCCTCATCGGCAATCCGCAGGTTTGTAAGCCACCGCCTTGATTTCGACGAGCACGTGCGGATGCGGCAATTGATGCACGGCAACCGTCGTTCTGGTCGGTCCGCCGGTGTCGAAATATTCGGAATAGGCGTCGTTATAGCCACCGAAATCGTTCATGTTGACCAAAAACGCCGTGATATCGATCACATGCCGAAGGTTGGCCCCGACGCTTTGTAGGATGTCATCGAGGTTCTCGACAACTGCCCGTGTTTGAACCCTGATATCCAAATCGACCGTACCCAACTCGTCAACGGTCGCGCCCGCGAAACTGTTGTCGGCGCGGCGCGAACTCACCCCCGACACAAAAATGAAGTCGCCGGCGCGCTTGACGTGCGGGAAATCGCCGCGCGGACTCGCCTTTCCAGCCACAACTCTGCTCGTTACAGTCGCCATTTGCCCACTGGTTGCCGTCGAGGTGTTCGTTGCATCGTCGATCCGGCCTTACAGCTTGACGCAGACGGTCATGGGTTGGGAATAAAACGCAAAGGAATGCGCACCCCCCTCGCGGCCGACGCCCGACGATTTCACGCCGCCAAAGGGTGTGCGGAGATCGCGCAAAAACCAATCGTTAATCCACAACATGCCCACGTCAAACCGAGAGGCGATGCGGTGCGCCCTTTGCAGGTTCGTAGTCCATAGCGTAGCCGCCAAGCCGTAAGTGCTGTCGTTCACCAGGGCCACGACTTCGCTTTCTCTGTCGAAGGGGCGAATGTGTGCACAGGGACCGAAAATCTCTTCGGTTGCGGAGCGGGCATCGTCCGCAAGGCCGGTCCACAACGTGGGTTCTATGAACGCGCCGGCGTCGCGGTCGTCATCAAAACGGGGAATGCCGCCGCCACATATGACTTGCGCTCCCTCCCGGCGAGCGAGGCAGTAGTAGGCCAGCACCTTCTCGCGGTGCGCATGGGAAATGAGCGGTCCCATTTCGGCACCGTCGGCGGGCCTGCCAATCTCGATTCCCTCCGCCAGCCGCTTTAGCGCGTCGACAAATTTGTGGAATATCGACCGTTCAACGTAGATTCGTTCCGAGCACAGGCACACTTGGCCGGAATTAAGAAACGTCGATCGGGCAACACCGGTCACCGCCCGTTCGAACTCCGCGTCCGCGAATACTACCGCCGCGTTCTTGCCTCCGAGTTCGAAAGAGACGGGTTTTGTGCCTGGGGCGGCCGCACGCATGATTGCCGAGCCCGTCGCGGATTCCCCGGTAAAAGTAATCGCATCAATGCCCGGATGACTGGCTAGAAACTCCCCGGCCGCGCCGGGGCCATGCCCGTGCAACAGATTGAACGCACCGGGCGGCAAGTCGGATTGGGAGATCACCTCCGCCAACAGAGTTGCTGTTGACGGCGTCTCCTCCGAGGGCTTGGCGACCACCGCGTTGCCAGCGGCAAGTGCGGGCGCAACCTTCCAGGTGAGGAGAAGAAGGGGGAGGTTCCAGGGTGAGATAACCGCGACGACGCCCAGCGGTTTATTGATCGTGTAGTTCAACGCGCCTCTGTCATCGGGTGTTTCCGAATCGAAACATTGACCGGCCTGGCTTCCGGCCAGATCGGCGAACATCCTGAAATTGGCAGCGCCGCGTGGTATGTCGATTCGACGCGCTAGCTGCAGAGGCTTTCCGGTATCGGTGATCTCGGCGTGCGCAAAGTCATCGAAACGCGCCTCAATGCGATCGGCGATATCCCGCAATATGGCGACCCGGCGGCTTGGCGGCGCATTTCCCCAGGCACCGGTTAGCGTCTTTCTTGCGGCCGCAACCGCCATGTCCACCGTCCGACGGTCCGCTTCGCAAACCTGATCGATCAAATCACCGCTAACGGGATTGACGTTGGCAAACCGCTCGACGGTTTCCTGGAAAACGCCATCGACAAAATGCCGTTGTGCGGCGCGACGAGATTGCTCATTCGACTTATCGACCATGGGACGAATTCCAGCGCTGTTGCGACGACTGAATCATCGCGCCCGTTCGGGCATCGCCCTCTGGGGCAAACACATCATAAACGGAAGCTGCCCGTGACGTGGCATTCGCGTCCACGATGATGAATGCGCTCGCGGATATCGAAGGTTGTATTGTGCAAACCGGCAACCACATACTTTTCATCGCCGAGGTTTGTGCAGCCCAAGACAACCGACCAGTTCCTAGTGACGGATTGCCACGACAAGCTGATGTTGACCAGCGACACTCCCTCGTTCTGGGCAATATCCGGCGTATTCAACGCGTCGTTGAAGTAGTCGCTGCGATACGAATAGTCCACTCTCGGCGTGAATGTGCCAACCGGGCTGGCGAAGTCGCGGACGATGGACAAGAAGGCTGTCCATTCCGATATGCGTTCGAATTTGCTATCTGTCCGAATCTCGTCAGCGCGTTCGTCCACTGCTTCGAACTCCGGATCGACCCATCCAAGTCCCGCTTCTATGAGTACGCCGCCGCCGGCCAGCAGGCTGAGTTCCAGTTCAAGCCCATCGATCCCAGCTTCCGCCGCGTTGCGGAAGATCGGTGCCGTGTTGCCGCCCGAAGGATCGAATATTGAAACCTGAATATCCTTATAGTCTGTGGTAAAGATGGCGCCGTTCAGACGCAAGCGATCATGGAAGCCGCTGATTTTCCAACCTAGCTCATAGGAGGTGACGAACTCCGGGTCGAAAGTGGGGACGATCGTGAGCGGGGGAAAGACGCGTTGTGTGAACCCGCCACTCTTGAACCCCTCCGACCAAGTCGCGTACAACATCACATTCTCAGTTGCGAGGAAGGATAGATTGGCCAGCGGCGTCGTTTCGGAAATCTTCACGGTCTCCGTGACGAAGGGCAGCACCCGACCCCCCACGCCAAAGGCGGGGCTGTCCGGAATGTTGTCTCCGTCGGTGTCGACCGCGGTGCGATCGACAAGAATGTACTGATCGGGGGAGAAGCTCTTTTCTTCGTCCGTATAGCGCAAGCCCAGCGTCACGCGCCAACGGTCGTTAACGTGGTAGCTAGCTTGCGCGAACGCGGCACGACTTTCATTGTCGAACCGTCCGCCACTGCGCACGTCGGCTGGCGGAAAGAAGACATCGTTCACGTTTTCACCGTCTTCGGAAAATACGTACAGGCCGACGATCCAGTCGAGACGATCTTCGATGGCCGTACCGAGCAGTTGCAACTCCTGGGCGAATTGATCCTGTTCGTAGGTGTCGGTCAACAGTACGATCGGCAGCGGGGAGTGGTCGCCGTCCCGCGAGAAATTTCCCTCAAGACGTCTTAACGAGGTAACGGACTTGATTTGCAGATGGTCGTTCACGTCCCAGACCGCCGTAAGGGCGAAACCCTCCGTGTCCAGATCGGAAACTGTGCGCCCGGTGCCGGCGTCGCGACCGTCGCCCAGCAGGTATTGGTCGTTGTAGCACCGCGCATTGTTCACATTGCCGGCACCGTCGAACGGCTGGCCGGGAATTTGCGTCAGGCAGTCGGCACCGCCGGAGTCGCCGAATTGAGGCAGCACGATCGCCTGAATCCAGTTGTGCAGGAGTGCGAAGTTGTCGACCGGAGTCAGCGAGTTGATGCCGCGGGTGGCAATCTGTTCGCCGATGGCCCCAGGACTGAAGTTGCCGTTGGCGTCCACCGGATTGTAGAAAACGGATGCAAAGCCGATGCTGGTCAGCTCCATCGGTGGCCCGTTTTCTCGATCTCGGGTAAGGTCCGCACTGAAGTCGAGGCTCAGGTTTTCTAGGGGATCCCAATAGAGGCGTAATCGCCCGGTGAAGGTGTCGTCGTCACCCAGATCGACACCATCGGCGGTACGCTCCACATACCCGTCCTGGGTGAGTTTGGCAAGGGATATCTTGCCGGCGAAATTTTCCGAGAAAGGCAAATTGCCGATGAAGCGAATGTCGCGTCGTTTGTCACTGCCGAGCTTCACGTCGACCTGCGCACCGGGCGTTTCGCCCGGTTGTTGCGTGATGATATTGATGGCGCCGCCGATGGTATTACGGCCAAAGAGCGTTCCTTGAGGGCCTCGCAGCACTTCAATGCGCTCAATGTCCAGCACGTCGAGAACCGAACCTAGCGAGCGGGCCATGTATACCCCATCCACGTATATGCCGACACCGGGATCCACGGTGGGGACGAAGTCCTGTTGGCCAATACCCCGAATGTACACCGCGGCGGCGGAGTTCGAGCCACTGTGACCGGGACTGTTCTGGAAGGTTAGATTTGGCGCGTAGTTAGCGAGATCGTCCAGCCGATCGATTCCACGCGCATCAAGATCGTCACCCGAGAAAGCGCTGATGGATATGGGTGTCGTTTGCAGATCCTCACTCCGTTTTCGTGCCGTTACGACGATTTCCGTCAACACCGGGTAAACCGCGGGACCATCCTCGGCCATAATGGCCAGCGGGGTCGCGCCCAGGAACAGGGCCGACAGTATGCCGCCAAGCGTGCGGTAAAATTGCCACGGACGGCAATTTACCGACAAAAAGGAACTAAGCGTCATCGTTCGATCCTCCAATAGGTTTCCTTGCGGGGGTCAATCACGCCCTGCCTCAACTAGTTTCGCGGCCAGTAGGGGTGGGTTCGTCAACAGTGCTTCATGGTCACCTGGCATCTGTACCAGTCTGTACAAGCCGAGCCGGTTCGACATGCGCGGATGCCAGCCGGTATCCAGACCTGGAGGCAGGGCGATGTCTTCGGTGCAATTGAGATAGCTGCGCGGTATGTCAAGGGCGTGAAATGCTTTCAGGTCCAGCTTGTCTCTGAACGGTTGCACGGGTTGCGGCGAGAAGTGCGTATCCCAGAGTTCTCGCGCTCGCATGAGGTCCACGCTGTTGAAAAACGCGTCCCGACAGAGTTCAAACGGCAAGATGAAAGAATCGTCGCCGCTCTTGGATAGCAGCTCACCAATCAGGGCGCGATAGTGCGGTGGATTCTCGTCGAACAGACATTGACCGTCGAGGAGCACGAAAGCGTTGTAGAACACTAGGCGCCGCAGTCGTTCGGGTATCGCTTCGGCGATCTTTTGCACGATGCAGCCGCCATAGCTGTGTCCTACAAGTATTACATCGGCAAGCCCGGACTCGCGAATCAGTTCCACCACACCCTGTGTGCAAAGCGCATGCGTGATGCCAGTTTTAACGGCCTTTCGCCCGTGTCCGGCCAAGGTCGGAGCCAGAACGCGATGACCCGATCGACGCAGACATTCCGCAACGGCATCCCAGGCGAACCCGCAGTGCCAACCACCATGTATCAGTACGAATTGCATAGTTCTTAACCAATTGCGACGCCGGCGCTGCGCAAGCAGCGAACGGGGCGATTATTTGTAAACCCTTATAGCGCCCAACGCCCGGAAACGAACCTGTCGAGTACGACAGGTAAAGGATAAGCCTGAACGGAGGAGTTGGGCGAGCCCGTCAGGCGTTGGTTTTGGGACGTGGCCGATAGGGTTTCAACTACGGATGAAGCGCCGGGGGAGGGGGTAGGGGAAGGGGGGGAGAGGGGGAGGGGGGAGTTGACGACCGCGGCGTCGTCAAGGTCGCTGGTCGAGAGGGCGAAGACGTCAAGTTGGGCGAACGAGACTCCGGGCTTGAGGTGCCGTGCGGCGTTGTCAAGCGATTTGAGCTCTCGTAGGGGGTGACGACGTTGGTGAAGGGGTAGCGCCTGGTCACGCGGCCGTCGTCGCCGACGGTCTCGACGGGGAAGTGGCACGGTCGGTGGTGGTTGAGGAACGGCGACAGCACGTTCTGGGTGAAGGCGTTCAGGCTCACTTCACATGGGATTCACGCCTCCCGTTCAGGCTCATGTCATGTGGGACAAGACTGGCGTTGACAGGGATTCTTCTATTGGTCTTTAATCGGACTCCGTGGCCCGCGCCGGCTTTTCGGTTAAGGTTTTGTGTAGATCGACGACGCGGATCGTGGTTCAACGAGGTCGTAGGCTGCACACAAGAAATGCGTCATTCCGTATGGGAGTTTTGCGAGAGCGCCCGACATGTTCGGGATCGGCGGAATATCCACAGTTTGTTGACTCGACAGACCACCAAACTTGGTTTCGAGCAATATGCCTTCTTCGCCTTCCGGCTAGGACAAGCCCCGGACCTCATTTGCAGCGAAGGGCTGCCGCTCGCAGCCTACGTTGAGCGGCAGGCCTTCAGAATCGACCCCATCCTGCAGCGCACGGAAGAGAGCATCACGCCGATCAGTTGGAATACACGAAGCTGGGATCAACCTCTGCGCCGGCGGGAACGTGCGGTGCTTTCGCACTTGCGGGATCTTACTATCGAGTGCGGTGTGTCCGTACCGGTCCACGGACCGGGCCTGCGATTCAGCGTATTGTGTCTGTCGACGCGCGAGCGTTTGCGCTCGGAGTTCAGCATGCGGGGAGAACGCGAGGGTGCGTTGCATTTGCTGGGTGCCTACATCGCGTCGATCCATCAAGCGGAGTCGCCCGATCCGGCGACGCCCGCGCTGTCATCTAGGCAGATCGAATGCCTGTCCTGGACGGCCGAGGGCAAGACCGCCTGGGAGATTGGGCGGATTCTGAATATCAGCGAGCGAACCGTCCGGTTTCACTTGGGTAACGCCATGACGGCGCTGGATGTGCTGTCCAAGCATCAAGCTGTGCTCAAAGCCATCACCCTTGGCTTGTTGCGGTATTGAGCCGTATATCTAAGACGATGGACGACGCCATAATCGAGATCCACTCCGCGTTCTTCTGCGCCGAGCGAAGGCACCGCAAGCAGTCAGCGCGGTGTTCTGGAAGCCATTGAAGCTAAAGGGCTTTTCTGCGAACTGCGCATGGACCGGGGCAGCCACTGCTGGCGCACGGCCACCGCCGGCTCCCGGGTGGACGAGGCCCACCCCACGCAGTTCAAGCAAGCCATGGACCGCCTAGGCATCCACATGACGCCCGCCTACTCCCCAAAGGCGCGGGGGAGCTCCGAACGCATGTTCGGCACCCTGCATGCAGGGACAGTTGCTGCCCAATGAGGTGGCGCTGGCGGGCGTGACGGACATGGACGCAGCGAATGCGTGGCTGCGCGGGACCCACCCAACCCGACACAATCGCTAGCTGACCCGCAAGGCGAAACTGGACGGGCGGAGCGCTTTCGCACCCCTCGTGTACCCAGCGCTGCTCGACGGAGCGCTCCGCGAGACGCAGACCCCCGCAAAGCGCAAGCGAGCAGCAAGATGAAACTTCAGAAACGACTTTAAGAAACCGGACACTTTAGCTTGACAATGACATCCGCCCTGAGCAGTTTTTTTGCCGGCGTCTCGGTTGGCCCAGCCGCGCTGCAATGAGCTCGCTAACGCACCCTCGACACCCAGCCTCCGGCAAGGGGCGGTAAATTGATTTATGCTATGGTCGCCTCGCGCTTTTGGCCAAGAACGGACCATGAAACCCGCCGGCAAGGTCACATCCGAGATCTGTTCGCCAATTGACGGTGGGGCAAGGGGCCTGAAGCAACCGGGACATTGCATGGGTTGTGAGTTTCATGTTCATTTCATGGCATAAGAGAGTGCCTAGGAGGGAAGGCAAATGCATCTCCACAGACTTTGGAATCGCTCTGAGCATGCCCGCCTGCTAGTTGCCCAATGCCTTGGAGCGACAACGGGATCTGGCGCTGCTGAGGCCATCGGTTCAAGCCGCGCAACCATTAGCTCGTCGGTGCTCAAGGGCGCTGCAGCCGGCTCCAACCCAGCAGCGTCGCTAGGCTTTTCCGCGTTCAAGGGTGGGTTGGCTGCGCTGTTGGCCTTGCTTCTGTGCGCAGGTTACGGGTCACTGGCGCTAGCGCAGGGGGATGAGCGGGGCGGGATGGCGTATGAGGACTCCGGCTATATTGAGGAGGTCATCGCCATCGGCTCCCGCCGGGAGGCGCGCTCGGCGGCGGACACGCCGGCGCCGGTCGATGTGGTGGGCGGCAACGACTTTTCGGATCAGGCCAGCTCGGACCTCTCCGACCTGCTCCGCACCGTGGTGCCCTCCTACAACGTCAACACCCAACCCATTTCGGACGGCGGCACCGTGGTCCGCCCGGCCAACCTGCGCGGCCTGTCCCCAGACCAAACCTTGGTGCTGCTGAACGGCAAGCGCCGCCATCGGGCCGCCGTCATCACCTTCCTCGGTGGTGGCTTGGCGGATGGCGCCCACGGTCCGGACATCGGCGTCTTTCCCGCCATCGGCCTCAAGCAGGTGGAGGTGCTGCGGGACGGCGCCGCCTCCCAGTACGGCTCCGACGCCATCGCCGGCGTCATCAACTTCGTGCTGAAGGATGACCGCGAGGGGGCGGCCTTTGAGGCCAAATACGGTTCCACCTACGCAGGGGACGGGGACAACTACCAACTGGCCGGCAACGTCGGCCTGCCGGTTGGGGAACAGGGTTTCGTCAACATCTCCGCGGAGTATGAAGAGACGGACGCCACCATTCGCTCCGTGCAGCGGGCCGACGCGGCCGCCCTGATCGCCGCCGGCTACACCGCGGTGACGGACCTCAGCGTCAACGGCATCACCACCGACGTCACCCAAATCTGGGGCCAGCCGGAGGTTCGGGACAGCATCAAGCTGTTCGTCAATGCCGGCTACGACTTCAACGCCCTGTTGTCCGCCTACGCCTTCGGCAACTACGCCGAACGCACCGTGGAGGGCGGCTTTTTCTTCCGCCATCCCACCGGCCGGGACAACCGCCGCATTTACGATGGGGTGCAGGTCAACCCGGCCACCGGCAACGCCGCCGCGGTGGGTGTTGATGGCCGAGTTCGGGACAGCGTCACCGGCGTCGTCATTCCCGCCTCCGCGCCTTCGGTGCGGGTGGGGGACCTGTCCGGGAACAGTCGCGGGGACTGCCCGGCCGGCATCCCGCTGACCGGTGCCGGCGGCCTGCTGCCGGATCCGGCCATGCTGAGCGCGGTCAGCGCGGACCCCAACTGCTTCACCTTTCTGGAACTCTTCCCTGGCGGCTTCGTGCCCCGCTTCGGCGGCCTGAGCACTGACTGGTCCGCCGTGGTTGGCCTGCGTGGGGAGTTGGACTTCGGCAACGGCTTCGGCTATGACTTGAGCTACGCCTACGGCTACAACCAGATCGACTACTTCATCAAGAACACGGTGAACCCCAGCTTGGGGCCGGACACCCCCACCGAGTTCGCACCCGGCATCTACGAGCAAATCGACCACAACGTCAACCTGGACCTCGCTTATGAAGTGCCGGTGGACGCCTTCGCCTCGCCTCTGTATCTGGCCGCCGGCTTTGAGTATCGGCGGGAGCAGTTCGACGTCACCGCTGGGGACCTAGCCTCCCGCGCCCTAGGGCCGCTGTCGGCGCCCTCGCCGGCTTTTCCCAGGGGGCAGGGCTTCGCGTCCAGTTCCAACGGCTTTGGCGGTTTCACCCGTAGCAGCTCCAACGCCGAGGACAACATCGCCCTCTACACGGAGTGGGAGACGGAACTGATCGCCGGCTTCACCCTGCAGGCCGCTCTGCGCTGGGAGGACTACAGCAGTTTCGGGAGCACCCTGAACTACAAGCTGGGCGGCCTTTGGCGGGTGAGTGACGGCCTGAGCATCCGCAGCGCCTACTCCACCGGCTTCCGCGCTCCCACCGCCGGGCAGGCCAACGTGACCAACGTATCGACAGCCTTCGCCGGGGACATCATCACCGAGCAGGCCACCTTGCCCCTCAGCAGCGCCGCTGGGCAGTTCGTGAACAGCGAGTTGGGCGGGCGGTTCACCCTGGATGCGGAGGAGGCGCGCAATTTCTCCGTCGGCGCCGCCTTCGCCTTCGGCGGGTTGGAGCTGACCGTGGACTACTTCAACATCAAGGTGGATGACCGCATCGCCGTCTCCGAACAGCAGGACTTCCGCGGCCTGTTAGTGGGTGCCGGGCAAAGGAGCGGCCTGTCCTTGGCGGACCTGGACATCCTTCAGGACGCCAATGGTGACGGCGTCCTCAACGCCGCCGATGGCGAAACCAGCAAGATACTCAATGCGCTGAACGCCGCGGGGATTCTTGACAGCGCCGATTTCGCCGGTGCGGAGGACTTGGCTTCCGTGGCCTTCTTCACCAACGACTTTGACACCAAAACCCAAGGCGTGGATCTCGTCGCCTCCCTGCCTCTGCCGGCCTTCTTCGGAGACAGCGACTTGGGCCTCGCCGTCAACTACACAGACACCAAGGTGACCCGCCTAGGTGGTTTGGGCCCCACCCGCCTGCGGCAATTGGAGGAGAACCTGCCCCAATGGAAGGGCAACGCCAATCTGCGCCACTATTTGGGCAACTGGCGCTTTTTGGGCCGCCTCAACTTCCACGGCGGCTACAGCGAGGCGCACGCCAACGATGGCGGCCGCTGGATTGAGGCCGGCGGTGAAATCACCTTGGATCTGGAGGTGGGCTACACGTTGGGCGGAAATTGGGAGGTCGTCGTCGGCGCCGCCAACCTTTTCAACAACTTCCCGGACCGCAACCCCTACGCCGATGTGGTGGGCTCCAAGTACCCAACCACCGCGCCGTTCGGCATGAGCGGCGGGCAATACTATCTGAAGATGCGCTACGGGATCTGACGCAGCCGGGCCAAGGCAGCCGGTTGCAGTTCAAGCTCAATAGGTTCATTGTTTGCGGCGTCATTCCGCTTGCGCTTGGATTGGCACTGGAGGTCAAACCATGTCCGGTCCTGCTGTCCCGAGTCTCCCCCGCAATCTAATGCTTGGCCTTGCCCTTGGGCAGGGCTTGTTCCTGCTGTTCCTGTGGCGGGCGCTTGACGGCGGAACTTGGCCCAGCCAGACGCCGGCGCTGAACTTTCCGCTTTGGACCTTTGCCGTCGCTTGGCCGGGGCTGCTGCTGCTCAGCTTGGAGGCGCGGAACCAAGCCCGCGTGTTGAAGGTGGTGAGCCTGTGCATCGCCGTGCTGCTGCTGCCGGCGGCCTACATCGGCTGGCAGGCATCGCCCTTTGGCGCTTTTCCAGTGTGGTCCTTGCTGGCCATCTACGTCATCACCATGCTGCTCGCCTGTTTCAAGGTGCTGATGGGCGTGCAGCTTTGGGCCGGGCAAAGGCCCGTGACCTACGAGGCCCTGTTCGCCGCCTCCTGGCGCAACTTCCTGGTGGTGGTCCTAAGCCTGCTGCTCACCGGCGGAGTGCAGGCGGTGCTCTATCTTTGGGGTGCTCTGTTCGCGGCCATCGGCATCGGCTTCTTTCAGGAGCTTTTCAACGAGGATTGGTTCCTGTTTCCGGTGCTGGCGGTGGCTTTTGGCCTAGGCACACTGATCTTTCGGCGCTTGGTCAACCTTATTGACGGCATCACCGGCCTGTTGGAGGGTCTGATGCGGCTGCTGCTGCCCTTGGCCCTAGCCGTTTTGCTGATCTTTCTGGCTGCCTTGCCCTTCACTGGACTAGCCCCTCTATGGGCTACCGGCAACGGCACGGCGCTGCTGATGTGGCTGAACGCCTTTGTGCTGTTCTTCCTCAACGCCGTTTACCAGACGGGCGGCAAGGCGCCCTATCCGCCCTTGGTGCATCGGTTGCTGCAACCGGGCATCGCCCTGCTGCCGGTGCTGTCCGCCTTGGCGCTATACGGGTTGTATCTGCGGGTGGACCAATACGGTTGGTCTTTGGGGCGCTGCTGGGCCTTCACCGTCTGCGCCCTGCTGGCGCTGTTCTCCTTGGGCTACGCTTGGGTCGTCATCCGGCGCCGGGACAGCTGGCCGCAGGGCTTGGGCCGCGTCAACATCGTCATGGCCTGGGCGCTGCTGGCCCTCATGCTTTTGGTCAACACCCCCTTGCTGGACTTTCGCGCCATCTCCTTGGCCAGCCAACTGCAGCGGGTGGAGGCCGGCGAAATCGAAATGCGGGAATTCGACTTCCGCTACACATGGCGGGAACTTGCCCGCCCGGCCCATTTGCGGATGCAAGCCCTCATCGAACAGAACGAGGGCAAGGATGCGGAATTGGTGCGCATCATCAAGGATGCCTCCTCCTCCAGAGCCACTTCGATGCCCACCGCCGTCTGGCAACACATCATCTACCGGCCGGCGCCTTTCGCCATTCCAGCCGGCGTGCGCAGCGCCATAGAAGATTACTATGCCGACCCCTACGCCGATGCTCCCGCATTCGACCGACCGGGCGTCTTCCATCCGCGCCCCCATCCCAGCGAATACGGCGCCCCCATCCTGTTGCGCACGGACTTGAATACGGACGGCGCTCCCGAATACGTCTTTATCGCCGCCGACCCCAACGGTGGCTGGGTCTTCGCCTTCTGCATTTACCAAGATGGCGAGGAATGGCGCCAGGCACCCATGGGGTTGCGCCACTCCATTCAAGACGGCATCGACTTGGCGAAGATTCTAAGGGAGGGAGACGTTAGCCCGGCCACCCCTAAGTTCCAAGACTTGAGGGTGGGGGAACTGACGTTGGGTTTGCTGTAGATTCGG
The DNA here is from genome assembly GCA_958296195.1 of uncultured Pseudomonadales bacterium. Taxonomy (GTDB): domain Bacteria; phylum Pseudomonadota; class Gammaproteobacteria; order Pseudomonadales; family Azotimanducaceae; genus Azophilus. Next base: position 617,875 of record OY282455.1, read on the forward strand.
CTTGGTGGAGGGGGGCCTGAGCGGATGTTCGACACCCCAATGCGCCGTGCTAAGCCGAGAGTTGGTGATCCCGTACACATGTTTGACAGCGGTAGCCAGCAAAAGCACAATAGCGCCCGCCGCCGATGGGGTGTCGCCAAGCGGTAAGGCACCGGGTTTTGATCCCGGCACACGCAGGTTCGAATCCTGCCACCCCAGCCAAAAGCGTGTTCACTGACGCCGCCAACATCGCTGGGTCCATGCATGCAGGATTCGAACAGGTTCGACAAGCCCGCCGAAGGCGGGTTTGGTCGCTGGCGCACAGCGCCGGCGACCCCGAAGGGGCGAAGCGCCGCAGGCGCGTGGCAATCCTGCCACCCCAGCCAAAAGCGTGTTCACTGACGCCGTCAACATCGCTGGGTCCATGCATGCAGGATTCGAACAGGTTCGACAAGCCCGCCGAAGGCGGGTTTGGTCGCTGGCGCACGGCACTCTTAATAGGTTCTAGGGGAGCAGCAGCCTCTTGGCGCAGCTAATGATTTTTTCCGGCAGCTCCAACCCCGCCTTGGCGGAGCGGGTGGTTTCGCAGCTGCGCATCGACTTGGGGCGCGCCGATGTGGGCCGCTTCAGCGATGGCGAAGTCAACGTCGAAGTCCACGAAAACGTGCGCGGCTGCGACGCCTTCGTTCTGCAGTCCACCTGCGCACCCACCAACGACAACATCATGGAACTCATCATCATGGCGGACGCCCTCTGCCGCGCCTCCGCCCACCGGGTCACCGCCGTGGTGCCGTACTACGGCTACGCTCGCCAGGACCGGCGGCCCCGCTCCGCCCGGGTGCCCATCAGCGCCAAGGTGGTGGCGGACATGCTCGGCAGCGTCGGGGTGGACCGGCTGCTCACGGTGGACCTGCACGCCGACCAGATTCAGGGGTTCTTCGACATGCCGGTGGACAATGTCTATGGCTCGCCGGTGCTGGTGGACCACATCGCCGCGCAAGGCTACGAAAATCCCATCGTGGTTTCGCCGGACGTCGGCGGGGTGGTGCGCGCCCGCGCCATCGCCAAGCAGCTTGAGGACCTAGACTTGGCCATCATCGACAAACGCCGGCCGCAAGCCAACGAAACCCGGGTGATGAACGTCATTGGCGACGTCAAGGGCAAGACCTGCATCTTGGTCGATGATATCGTGGACACCGCCGGCACCCTCTGCACCGGCGCCGAGGCTTTGAAGGACGAAGGCGCCCAGAGCGTGGTGGCCTACATCACCCATGCGGTGCTGTCCGGTCCTGCAGTTGATCGCATCAATGCCTCCGCGATTGACGAGATGGTGGTGACGGACACCATTCCCCTGAACGGCCAAGGAGCAGCCAGCCCGAAGATTCATCAACTCAGCCTAGATCGCCTGCTGGCCGAAGCCATCCGCCGGGTCAGCCATGAGGAGTCCTTGAGCGCCATGTTCCGTTAGGTGCTGGCCGCACCAGCAACCAAGCAAACCCACATTCGCCACCTTCACTCTATTGGAGCCTAGCCATGTCGCAACCCATTGAACTGAACGCCAGCCCCCGCCAGGAGGTGGGCACCGGCGCCAGCCGCCGCCTGCGCCGTAGCCACGGCCAGTTGCCGGGCATCATCTACGGTGGCGGCGCTGCGCCGCAGCCGGTCATCCTGAACGCCAATGAACTCGGCAAGGCCATGCAGCAGGAGGCGTTCTACTCGCAAATCCTGAACGTCGTTGTCGATGGCAAGGCGCAAAAGGCCGTGGTGCGGGACCTGCAGCGCCATCCCGTCAACGAGAAGGTGCAGCATGTGGACTTTCTGCGCATCAGCGCGGACACGCCGGTCCACACCCATGTGCCCCTGCACTTCGTGAACGAGAGCAAGTGCGTCGGCGTACGCAACGGCGGCGGGGCCCTCGTCCACAACCTGATCGATGTGGAAATCAGTTGCCTGCCTGCCGACCTGCCGGAGTTCATCCAAGTCGATGTGGCCGACTTGGAGGTGGGGCATTCCCTGCACCTGAGCGATTTGCCTCTGCCGGCAGACGTCACCTTGGTGGCGTTGACCCACGGGGAGGACCGGGACATTTCGGTGGTCAGCGTGCAACCGCCCCGGGGCGGCCAAGGCCAGGGCGAGGATGAAGAAGTCGCCGAAGGCGAGGAACCGGCCGAGTAACCAAACGAGAAGGGAATTGCTGACTTGAGGGCCGCAACCGATAGTCGGCCTCGACTAGCCTGAGACTGGTGATGACGCGCTGGTGGCGTAGTGCTTCGCAACAAGGGCGTGGCCAAACATGCGGGCCGGGTTGCGGCGCAGAGCCTGCTGTTGGCGGAACGGTGCATTGGCAAGGCGGCGGCGCAGTCGGGCGTTTAGGCTAGAGGCAAAAATAATGCGCAATCGCCGCCAGCCTTGGTGAAGCATGGGAGCGGCCCTTCGCCTTGTCGTCGGCTTGGGCAATCCTGGCCCGGCCTACGCCGCCACCAGGCACAACATCGGCGCCGCGTTCGTGCGCCATTTGGCGGAGCGTTTCGCCTTGCAGCTTGCGCCAACCGCCAAGTTCAAAGCGGAAGCCGGGCGAGGTTCGGCAGCCGGCGTCGATATGCGCCTGCTGCTGCCGGGCCTGTACATGAATCAAAGCGGGCAGGTGGTGGGGCCCTACGCCCGCTATTACCGCATCGAACCGGAGGAAATTCTGGTGGCCTATGACGAGGCGGCCTTCGCCCCCGGCGTCGTTCGCCTGAAGAGCGGCGGCGGCGCCAACGGCCACAACGGGGTGAAGAGCCTGATCGAGCATCTCGGTTCCCGGAATTTCCATCGTCTGCGCATCGGCGTGGGGCACCCGGGCGGCAAGGCGCAGATGGTGCGCTACCTCACGGAGGTCCCCATGCCGCTGGATGAGCGTGATCTAGCGGTGGCGGCCTTCCAGCTGGATGACGACCTGCTCGCATCCCTAGTGCGGGGTGAACTGGGCGCGGTGATGAACAGGCTGCACCAGCCAACAGACTCCCCGGAGCAGCCGAGCGAATGAACCAAGTTTCGGTGGACAGCGCGGCGGCTAGTCGTCGCCTGACGAACGGCCCGCATCAGGTTCGCTGCGGCGCATTTGAGCGAATGGAAAACTGAATTGGGCTTCAACTGCGGCATCGTCGGCCTGCCCAACGTGGGCAAGTCCACCCTGTTCAACGCCCTCACCCGGGCCGGCATCGAGGCGGAGAACTTTCCCTTTTGCACCATAGACCCCAACACCGGCGTGGTGCCGGTGCCGGACCCCCGGCTGGACGAAATCGCCGCCATCGTCAAACCGCAGAAGGTGGTTCCCACCGCGATGGAGTTCGTTGACATCGCCGGCTTGGTGGCCGGCGCCGCCGAAGGCGAAGGGTTGGGCAACCAATTCCTGGCCCACATCCGGGAAACCGAGGCCATCGCCCATGTGGTGCGCTGCTTTGCCGACGACAACATCGTTCACGTCTCCGGCGCGGTCTCCCCGGCGGACGACATCGAAATCATCAACACGGAGTTGGCGCTGGCGGACTTGGAGACAGTGGCGCGGGCGGCGGCCCGACGGCGGCGCGTGGCGAACGCCGGGGACCAGGAGGCGGCGGCCTTTATGGAGGTGCTGGCCGAAGTGCGCGGCGCCTTGGAGGCCGGCGTTCCGGTGCGCTCCCTGGGCTTGCAGGAAGGGGCCAAGGCGCGGCTCCAGGAACTGCGGTTGCTCACCGCCAAGCCGGTGCTCTACATCGCCAACGTGGCGGAGGACGGCTTTGAAGGCAACCCATTGCTGGATGAAGTCGCCGCCCTCGCCGCCGGGGAAGCCGCTCCGGTCGTGCCCATCTGCAACCGCATTGAAGCGGAGGTCGCCGAACTCGATGAAGCGGAGCGAGCCGAGTTCCTGGAAGCCCTCGGCATCGGCGAACCGGGCCTCAACCGAGTCATCCGCGCCGGCTATCGACTGCTGGGGCTGCACCACTACTTCACCGCCGGCCCCAAGGAGGCCCGCGCTTGGACCATCCCTGTCGGCGCCAAGGCCCCCCAAGCCGCCGCCGCCATCCACACGGACTTCGCCAAGGGCTTCATCCGCGCCGAAGTGATCGCCCACCAAGACTTCGTGCAATGCGGCGGCGAACAGGGTGCCAAGACCGCCGGCAAATGGCGGCTGGAGGGCAAGGACTACGTCGTGCAGGACGGCGATGTCATGCACTTCCGCTTCAACGTTTGACAACGACACCATCAGCACTTCGGGCAAGAGTGGCTCATCGGCCGGGCGGGGCCATAAACCGCCAGACGCACTCCGTCGGCAAGGAGCGGCACCGCTCAAGCCTCCTTGCCAATGGGGTCGCTGGGCGTTGCCGCATCCGGTGCCCGTGTATAAATTACAATGTAGTGGGTCGCCATATCTCGGGCAAAGAGTGCGCGCCCCGGCGACCGGAGCGATCTCATAAAAAATCGGGAAGATAGGGTGCCCATACAAGCGTTGGACAAACGGCAGCGCCGTGCGCATAATGAACGTCATGGCATTTGGCGAATCGACTTGAGGCGCCCCATGCTTCCCGAGAGCATTCGCGAGTCCGTAATCCGTCTGGTGGATCGAAGCGACCGGAAGTCGCCGCTGGCCTTTGTCGGCAGGGAGGCGGAACTGGACCATCTAGACGGGGCCGTGCGCTCCGCCGTGGACGGCGAACCTCCCTTGCAGACCAACGTCCGCGTGGTGCAGGGCGCACCGGGCATGGGAAAGACGGCGCTGTGCGAAGAGTTCATGAAGCGCACCGCGGCGCGAGGGGAGCGAAATGGCCATCAGGTTGTCTGTGCGCCCTTGCACCCCAGCGACCTATCGACCCCGCCGCTGACGCTGGTGAAGGCGATCAGCGAGCGAATCAACGACGCCCAGGGCGAGGACGTCCCCCATTTGCGGAAGAAGGTGGTGGATGCAACCAAGGGCGGCGTCCAAGCCGTGCAGAATTTCTTCCGAAGCGAAGGCTGGGCGGAACTCAAGAACCAAAGGCACGGGCTATCGGACTCATCGACCTTGGAGTCCTGCCTCGACGCTTTCGCCCAGTACGTCTGGGAGTACGGCCTGACGATTGTCCTGATGCTCGACGAGGCGCAGAACTGCGACGTAAACTCCCAGCAGACGAAGAACAACGCCCAAGCCATTTACAACGGCCGGCACAAGGCGCGGATGCCCCTGCTCTGCTTTGGATTGCCCGACACGACGCAGGTGCTTGACCAACTCAAAATATCCAGAATCCCGGCCCAGTCCGTTTGGGACATCGGCCTGTTGAACCCAGGCGAAGGGCGGGAGGTAATCAAGCGAACGCTGGACCATGCGGGGTTGTCTGAGGCCGATGACGATTGGATGGCGCACATCAAATCCATGGGCATGACCGCCGCGGAGTGGCGCACATGGCGCGAGGCGCTTGTGGACGGGCTGGACGAGGCATCGGACGACTTCCCGCAGCACCTGACGGCAGGTCTTATAGCCGCCTGCAAAGGCGTCCTGAACCTGCCGGTTGGGCGCAAGCCCGACGAAGCCCTGTTGCGGGACATCGCGGAAATGCACCGGGAGAGAAAGAGAGAGTATTACAGTGGCAGACTGCGAAGCCCTGCCGTGACGAACCACAACGCGGCTTTTGGCGCGATCTGCAGGCTGGCGGAAAAAAGCGGCAATGGCTTGGTGAGGTGGGATGACGCCGTGGAGATTGTCGCGGCGGGACGTCATGCGTCAGCGCAGGATGCGGATGACATTCTGAAGACCGCCATCAACAAGGGCGTGCTTGGGTGCGACGACATCGCCAACCCGGACTTCATCGCGCCGCCCCCCATACCATCCATGCAGGCCCATTTAGGCATGCGCTACGACCAAATGCTGGCCTCGGGCCAAAGAAACGCACCAGCCATGCAGGACATCATTGATGGGCTGGCGCCCGACTCAGCCAACGATGGCGGGGGATGACCATGAGCCAACCTATCCACACGGTCATCCTCGCGTCTCGGGACGACCCGCCGCTTGCGGAGCTGGGCACCGCCATGTCGGTGGCGAAGTAGCCGCTCAGGCGAATGGATTAGCCGCCTAGTCCGCCGACGGCCGATCAAGCCGCTCGGCAAGCCAGATATTGATGATGGATTGGCGCACTGTGGCGAGGCGCTTCGCTTCCTTGTCGAGTTTCTCGATCATCCAGATTGGGAAATCGACGTTGACCCGCTTCGGCGTCTGCTTCACGCGCCGGGCCTTTGTTAAGTCAAGCCTCTTGGCGACGTCCTTGCCCGCATCAAAGTCGTCGTCGAATTTCTTAGCCTTCATAAAGCGCCGCCTCTTTTTTGCGTGACCGCCGCACTGAGATGATACGCGTTGCCTCATTTCGGTAGGTGACCACCGCCGACCAGTGCTTGCCCGAGATCTTGCCGATTAGCATCCACCTCGGTTCGTCCTCCGTTTTTGCCGAAATTTCCAGAAGGTTCGGGTCATCCCAAAGCACCTGCGCCGCGTTGAAGTCGATGCCGTGCTTGGCTAGATCGCTCTCGCTTTTCTGAACGTCGTATTCAAACTCCATAGAGGTATAAAAAACATACCTATCCTTCCAGCTCTGCAACCCCCTCTTTTAGCCGTTCACTGCGACAAAAAAGCCCTCCCGCGCCATCCGCGTGGCAGGTGGCGGTCAATGTCCTTTCCGGTTGCCGTAGGGCACCCTGTAGAGCTGCCGGGGCGAGGTCGCAGCAACCTTGGGATTCTTGGCGGCGACGTCGGAAACGGCGTTGAACCTACGCCGAAAAGTTGGTCGCTGCTGGTCAGCGGAGAGCATTGCCTTTCTCTTTGTTGATTGACTTGCAGCGTAGGTTAAGGGCTATATGCGACACATTCGGACGCACTTATTCGCTCGATCAACTTTTTTTCTTGTTGGCCCAAAGTTGTCGTCTTCGCCACGATTCCGCAGCGGCAACGTCATGCGCTATGATGGCGGCGTGGCTCTGCTGAAATTCAGACGGGCTTGGAGAAACGCAGTGGGCCTGACCAACGCCAAGATTCAATTGCGCAACCCGAGGCTCCCCGAACTTGGGGCCATGGAGGTCGAAGCCTTGGCGGACACCGGCGCGGTGCATGTGTGCATCCCAGCCCATGTGCAAATGCAGTTGAAGCTCGAAGCGGCTGAAGAGAAGGAAGTGACCTTGGCGGACGGCAGCCGCAAACTGGTTCCCTATGTCGGCCCCATCGAGTTGCGCTACCGGAACCGAGTGGGCTTCGCCGGCGCTCTGGTGATGGGCGACCAGCCCTTGCTCGGCGCCATAGCTATGGAGGACATGGACTTGGTGGTTGTGCCGAAGACGCGCCAAGTCATCGTCAACCCGGACAGCCCGAACGTCGCTTCATCGGTGGCGAAGCGTTTCGCTTCCCTATGCCCACCATCCGAATCTGCAACCCGCTTGGTCGATAAAGCGGTTTGACGCTTCAATCTGGGTTGGATGCCGCCGCTGGCACCCCGGTTTTGCGCCGCCGAGCGCGTTGACAACTCCCGCTCCCGCCCGGAAAATCCGCACCCTTGCCCGTGGCGGCTGCATTTGGCTAGGTAGCTCAGCTGGTTAGAGCGCAGGATTCATAATCCTGAGGTCGGGAGTTCGAATCTCCTCCTAGCTACCATGCTGCTTGTCCGCATTTTTCCTGGATCCCGCCACAGCCTTGGTGTGCGCAACGGACCGACCATCTGTGGCACACTTACCGGTCATGAGCAGCTTGGAGCAAGCCATCCGCCTGCTTAAGCAGGGCGATTGGGAGGCCGCCCACCGCATCGCGCAGGCGCAGTCCGGCGTAGCTGCTGATTGGACGCACGCCGTTACCCACATGCTGGAGGGGGATGTGGCCAACGCGGACTACTGGTATCGGCGGGCGCAGCGGGCGCGGCCGGAACCCTTCGATGCGGAGCGGGAAATTGCCGCCTTGGCCCGGTTTGTCGAAGCCGAGCGGGACGCCTAACCGTGGGCCTGTACGACCAGTTGTTTGAGCCAGTGCAGGTCGGGCCGGTGACCATCCGCAACCGCATCGTGCGCTCGCCCCACAGCACCGGCTTGGGCGGCGAGCCGCTGATCGCCTATCACGAGGCCCGGGGTCGCGGCGGCGTCGGCATGTCCACCATTGAAGCCACCAGCGTTCACCCAACGGCACCGGGTCCATTGCCGCTTTGGGATGACAGTTGCCTGCCGTTCCTTACCGAGCTGAGCAGCCGCATTCGCGCCACCGGCATGAAGCTCTTCATCCAGCTTTACCACCCCGGCGCCGGCCATGCGGCGGCGGCCGGCAGCCCGGAGCATTGGTCCGCCAGCGCGGTGCCGAACCCCATGGCCGGCATCGTGCCCATCGCCATGACCCAGGCGATGATCGACGACGTGGTGGCGCACTTCGCCGCCGCCGCCCGCCGCTGCCGGGACGCCGGTTTGGACGGCGTTGACATCCACGCCTCCAGCGGCTACCTGATTCATGAGTTTCTGTCCCCCGCTCTGAACAAGCGCCAGGACAGCTACGGCGGCACCTTGGAAAACCGAATGCGCTTTCTGCGCGCAGTGCTCGCCGCGGTGCGGGCGGAGGTTGCGGGCGGGGATTTCGCCGTCGGCGTGCGCCTGCCCAACGAAGACCATGTGCCCGGCGGCATCACCGCGGCGGAGAGCGCCAAAATCGCCGCCGCCATCGACGATGAGGCGGACTACGTCTCCCTGCACATGGGGGCCTATTGGCGCTTCCACAAACTCATCGCGCCGGCGGACGATCCCTTGGGGGTGGAGATGGCGGCCAACCAGGTCATCGCGCCGGGGTTGCAAAGCCCGGTCATGGTGGTGGGGCGGATCATGACCTTGGACCATGCCCAGCACATCGTCGCCAGCGGCGCGGCGCAAATGGTCTCAATGGTGCGGGCGCTCATCGCGGACCCCAATCTGGTCAACAAGGCACGGCGCCGGGAGGAGGCGCGCATTCGCCCCTGCATCGGCTCCAACATGGGCTGCGTCGGCCAACTGATGACTCATGGCCGGATGAGCTGCGTGGTCAACCACACGGCGGCCAAGGAGGACCAACTGAGCTTTGACCCGGAGGACCGGGTGGCGCAGCCGAAGCGCATCTTCGTAGTGGGCGGCGGTCCGGCGGGGCTGGAGTTCGCCCGCACGGCGGCGCTGCGCGGGCATGAGGTGGAGCTGCACGAGGCGGCGCAGCGCCTAGGCGGGCAAGTGGCCATCGCCGCCTCCGCGCCGCACCGGGCGGATCTAGGGGCCATCGTGAGCTGGTTGGCGGACGAACTGGATGTGCTCGGTGTGCGCGTTCATCTCAATTCGCCCATTGAAGTGGCGCAGATTCGCAACCGCAATGCGGACGAGGTGGTGCTGGCCACCGGCACCACCCCGCGCACGGACGGCTTTCAGTTGTCCACCCCGGCGGTGCCCATTGCCGGCTTCGATCTGCCCCATGTGCATTCCTCTTGGGACTTCTTCGGCTTGGGCGCCCCGCCCCGCTTGGTCGGCCCGGCGGTGGTCTATGACGACACCGGCTCCTTTGAGGCCATTTCCGTTGCGGACGTGCTGCTGCAGGCGGGGCTGTCGGTGACGATGGTTTCCCGGCACGACGGCATCGGCGCCGCCTTGCCCTACCCGCCGGTCACCGTGGGCGCCGCCAAGGAGCGCCTCTATTCCGGGGACTTCGACTTCATAGGCGGCCACTACCTTCGCGCCATCGGTGAGGACAGTGTGGAGGTCGGCGTGTTGTTCACGGACCGGGTGCGCCATCTGGACGCCGCCTTGGTGGTGCTGGTGGGCTACAACGAACCGAACCGGGAGCTTGCCGAGGGCTTGGCGGAAGCTGGCGTAGGCTGCCATCTGATCGGCGACGTGCGCGGCCGCAACAGCATCCTGAGCGCCATCCATGCCGGCGCTGCGCTGGGCAGAACCATCTAGCCAAGCTGAGAAGAATTTTCCGGCCGCCGCCAAGGTCGGGGGCGTGGGTTGCTCGGTGGACGACCAAACTCACCGCCCTCGCCAGCCTAGGTTGAATGTAGGGGATGAAAACAACACTACCGGCCCCCCTTGACGCAAGGATATCCCCATCTCGTTCCCTGACGCCGGCTGGCCTTGCCGTCAGCCCATGCCGCCGGCTAGAGGCGTAGAATGCCCCGAGTGCTATGTTTGATGCGGCATGTTGCGGGCTAGGGGGAAATCGAGAAGGGAGACAGCGCGATGTGGCTAAGGTTGCGGCAAATCGCCTTGGTGGCGGAAAAACTGGCGCCTGTGGAGCAGGCGTTCGCCGATGTGCTGGGCATCGAGGTGGCGTATCGGGACCCTGGGGTCGGCCATTTCGGCTTGGAGAACGCCCTGCTGCCCATCGGCAACCAGTTGCTGGAGGTGGTGGCGCCCATTCGGGAGAACACCGCCGGGGGGCGATACCTGCAGCGGCGCGGCGGCGGCGGCGGTTACATGGTCATCACCCAGTGCGATGACCACGGGCCGCGCCGGGCCAGGGTGGAGGCGCTGGGCGTCCGCATTGTCAATCAGTTCGAAACCGAGCACTTCCGCAACATGCAATTGCATCCCAAGGACACTGGCGGCTCGTTCTTTGAGATCGACGAACAGCTAGGTGACGACGCCCATGAGGCGGACGGTCCTTGGGCGCCGGCTGGCCTGGATTGGCGCAACCACCGGCGCACAGAGCGGGTGACCGGCATCGTCGCCGCCGAACTGCAATGCGGGGATCCTCAGCAAGTGGCCCGCCGTTGGTCGGAGATCGCGCAGATCGAGTTGACCGGCAGCGGCCACCCAGTGCTGTCCTTGGACAACGCCGAACTGCGCTTCGTGCATTGTGCGGATGGTCGGCCCGAAGGTCTCGGCGGCATCGACCTGGCCTGTGCGGACCGACCAGCGGTGCTGGCCGCCGCCGAAGCGCGGAACGCCCGCACCAGCGAGGCGCAGATGCATCTCTGCGGCATGAGGATCAACCTGCTGCCCTCCGCCGCAAGTGAGGCGCATTAGCGGCAACCGCCAAAATAGCCAGTTGGTGGAAGCGTCACGATTGGGCGGTTGGAACCGGCATTGGGCTGAACCAAGCCATTCCTATGTTGGTATCATCCGCGTTTGAGGTCGAGGAAACACCATGCGCAATTTAATTTGGTTGGCTGCGGCTGCGGCCGTGCTGATTCTGGTGGTTGTCTGGATGCGGGACGATTCCGCTGCGCCGACGCAGGAAGCAGCGGAAGCCGCCGCTGAGGCGCCCGCACCCAAGGTGGCGCTGATCGACGATGAGCGCATCAACAACGCGGACAGCGAACCCGGTTCCTGGCTGGCCCATGGCCGCACCTACGAAGAGCATCGCTTCTCCCCGCTGACGAGCATCAACCGGGGCAACGCCGCCAGCCTTGGCCTAGCTTGGTATCGGGACTTGGGCACCAACCGCGCCTTGGAGGCGACCCCCATCGTCGTGGACGGCGTGATGTACTTCACCACCACCTGGAGCCGTGTTTACGCAGTGAACGCCGCCACTGGTGAAGACCTCTGGTCATACGATCCCCAGGTTCCCAAGGAGTGGGGGCGCTGGGCCTGCTGCGACGTGGTCAACCGGGGGGTGGCGGTCTATCAGGGCAAGATTTACGTCGCCAGCTTGGACGGCCGGCTCATCGCCTTGGACGCCGCCACCGGCGCATTGGCCTGGGAGGTGGACACGCTCATCGACCGCAGCCTGCACTACACCATCACCGGCGCCCCGAGGGTGGCCAAGGGCAAGGTGTTCATCGGCAATGGCGGCGCAGAGTACGGTGTGCGCGGCTATGTCACCGCCTACGATGCGGACACCGGAGATCAGGTTTGGCGCTTCTACACCGTGCCGGGAGACCCTTCCCTGCCCTTTGAGCATCCCGAACTGGAAATGGCGGCGGAGACTTGGAAGGGTGGCGAGTGGTGGAAACTCGGCGGCGGCGGCACCGTCTGGAACGCCATCGTCTATGACCCGGATTTTGATCAGGTCTATCTAGGCGTCGGCAACGGCTCCCCTTGGACTCGTGCGATCCGCTCCCCCGGCGGCGGTGACAACCTGTTCCTCTCCTCGATCATCGCCGTGGATGCGGACACCGGCGCCATGAACTGGCACTACCAAACCACCCCCGGCGACAACTGGGACTACACCGCCGTGCAGGACATGGCCCTGGCGGAAATGGAGGTGGACGGCCAACTGCGCAAGGTGCTGCTGCAGGCGCCCAAGAACGGCTTCTTCTATGTGCTGGACCGGGAGGACGGCGAGCTGCTGCGCGCCCATCCCTACGCCACCGTGACTTGGGCCACCCATGTGGACCTTGAGACGGGTCGCCCGGTGGAAAATCCGGACAGCGACTATCTCGACAAGCCTCAGTGGGTGCTGCCGGGGCCACTCGGCGGCCACAACTGGCAGGCCATGGCCGTGGATGTCGAGGCCGGCTTGGTCTATCTGCCGGCGCACGATGTGCCGTTCTTCTTTTCCATGGCCAAGGAATGGCGGGACACCGGCGTTTACAAACCGAACCCCGGCAGTTGGAATCTGGGCGTTCAGCTTGCGGAAGTCAGCCAACTCATCAACGACAACTTGGACTCCCGGCCGCAGCCCCTAGGCTACCTTAAGGCGTTTGACCCCTTGACCGGGGAGGAGAAATGGTCGGTTGAGCACCCTCACTATTGGAACGGCGGTGTGCTCGCCACCGCCGGCGGGTTGGTGTTCCAAGGCGACGCCCTAGGCATGTTCACCGCCTACGACAAGGACAACGGCGAGGTTCTATGGCAATTCAATGCGCAGGTGTCCATGCTGGCCCCGCCCGTCACCTACGAGATTGACGGAGAGCAACACGTCTCGATACTCACGGGCAGCGGCGGCGGCGAGCTGTTCAGCGGCGAGACGGCCCCGTCGCCCGCCTCCCTGACCTACGGCAATTTTGGCCGCCTGCTCACCTTCAAACTGGGCGGCGGGGCCGCCTTGCCCGCCCCCACATCGGTGGACCGGAGCATCCCGGAACAGGTGCTGCCGGAGATGGCGGCGGAGGACCTGATGCGGGGCGAACGCCTGTACAACACCTATTGCAGCCTGTGCCACGGTGTCTTCGCCCGCTCCGGCGGCGCCATCACGGACCTGCGCCTGCTCTCCGAGGAACGCCACGCCTTGTTCAACCAAGCCGTGCTTGGCGGCCTTTACGCCAACAAAGGCATGGCCTCCTTCGCGGATTCCTTAGTGGTTGAGGACGTGTCCAAAATTCAAGCCTTCGTGCGCTTCCGCGCCTACGAGGACCGCGAAGTCGCCCTTGGCAACCAGGAAGAGCCCCGCCTGAGCTGGCTCAACTAGCTCGCACAGCAATTAACAACACCAAAACGATATCGGAGAACAAACATGAAACTGGCCCTATCACTATTCGTCTGGACGCTAATTGCCCTGTCCGCCCTGTTCGTGTTGGGCCCGGACACCAGCCGCGACCTACCGAAACCCAAGCCACCGCCAACGGAACACCATCAAGCGGTGGAATCCAGCGGCAGCTAGGCGGAAGCGACGAGCGTACGGCAAAATGCTACCAAGACAGCGCTTCCGGGACATCAGAAAACAACGCCCGCAATTCGGCGACAGCTGACTGTTGACGCTGCATTTCACGCCATACCGTAGGGTGAGCGGTGGCCTTTATGGCGTCTCTGAGAATATCAAGTTTAGCTTGGGTTGCGCTACTGTTCTGAAGATCTGTGCGCATCAAGCGGATGAAGACCCGCTGGGGTTCCTGCAGCATCAACGCCAAGCGCATCTGGCTGAACTTGGAACTGGCCAAGAAGCCGAGCTCCTGCCTGCACTACGTAGGGCCGTAATGATCGTACTGGATTTTTGGTACCGGTGCGCTCGTGGCCGAGGGCATGGCAGACGCTACGGCTATAAAGTCACTGCCTAGAGCTTCGCCTGTTGGATGACCGTCAACGCCGATTCGTATAGGGGTTGGTCGATCATTACGCCATCCACCAGAATGGCGGCGCCACCACCGGCCTCAAAGGCGGCGACGACCTTGTGCGCCTTGGCCAGCTCCGCCGTCGGCGGCGCAAGTCCTTGGTGAATGAAGGGCACTTGGCGGGGATGGATGGCGGCCCGGGCGCGAAAGCCTAGGCGCCTGATGCGCTGGGTGTCGGCCAAGGCGCCTTCGTCGTCTTGGACGTCGGACCATACGCCGTCAATGGCCAGCACATGGTGGGCGGTGGCCGCGGCGATGATGCGCCCCCGCGCATAGGCCAAGCCCTCCCACTGCATGGCGGCGCCGGTGTCGGCGCAGTAGTCCGCCGAACCGAACAGCAGAGCGGCGACCCGGGGATGGGCGGCGATGGCACTGGCGGCTTCAACGCCGGCGGCGGTTTCCAGAATGGCGATCAGCGGCGGTGCGCCGTTCAGTAAGGTGCTGATCAGGTCCATCTCCCTAGGCGCTGCGACCTTAGGCACGAGCAGTGCGTCCGGTGCATGGTCGGCCTCGGTCAGCGCCAGCAGGTCGCGCAGGCCATCAATGGTGGCCAAGCCGTTTATGCGCAGGAACCGCCCGACCTTGGCGGGGCCGCTCATCGGAAAGGCGCCGATGACGGTTCGCGCCTCACTCTTTTGGGCTATCGGCACGGCGTCCTCCAAGTCGAAGCAGACCGCGTCGGCACTGGAGTTGAGCGCCTTCTGAAACCGGTCGGGCCGGTTGCCGGGCACGAACAGCAGCGAACGCAACGCCCTTAACCGCAAATTTTGCCTTGAATTGCTCATTTCCACCTCAGCCGTAAACGGCTTTCGGCAACCATAACGACAATTGCGGAAAAAATATCACCAAAAACAGCAAAACCAGCATCAGCGCCAGAAAGGGCGCCACCCCCCGAACAATGTCCGAAAACGACGCCGGCGACAGCGACCTAAGCACAAACAAGGACAGGCCGATCGGCGGTGTGAGGGTGGCAATGCCGAGGTTGACGATCACCACCACGGCGTAGTGGATGGGGTCAATGTGCAGCTTGTGCAGCACGGGCAGCACCACCGGCAGGGTGATGAGGATCACCGACACCACCTCCAGCACTGTGCCCAGCAGCAGCATGACGGTGCTGAGCAGCAGCATGAAGGTGCTTGGCGCCACGTCTAGGGCGCCAATCCAAGCGGCGAACTGCACCGGAGCGCCGGACACCGCAATAACATGGGCGAAGGGAAAAGCGAAGGCGACGATCATCATGATGGCGGCGGATTTCCCCATGGCTTCGGCGAGGGTGTCCAGCAATTTGATGCGTTCTTGGTTGTACACGAACAGGCTCAGGAGCACCGCCACCAGCGCCGCCGCGGCAGCCGCCTCCGTGACGGTGAGGATGCCGGTGTAGATGCCGCCCAAAGCCACCAATGGAATCAAAGCCGCCGGCAGGCCGCGCAACTGCAGGCGCAGCCAAGCGCCCTGTGGCGGGGCGTCCGCCGGCAGGTGGCCTTGCCTGCTGCGCAGGAGCGCCCAAACCACAAACAGCACGGCCAGCAACAGGCCCGGCACCACCCCGGCAAGAAACAATTGTGGAATGGACTCGTCCGCGACCACGCCGTAAACGATCAACGCCAGCGATGGTGGAATCAAAATGCCCAAGGTGGCTGAAGCGCCGACGATGCCGGTGGCGAAAGGCTCTGGATATTGTCGGGTGCGCATGGCCGGGATCAGAATCGCGCCCAGGGCTAAGGCGGTAGCGGTGGAGGAGCCGGAAATCGCCGAAAACAGCGTGGCCGCCAATACGCAAACCAAGGCCAGACCGCCTCTAAAGCGACCTACCCAAGCGTTGGCAGCCTCGACCAAAGCATAGGCGGCGCCGCTTTTCTGCATGAAGGTGGCGGCGATGACGAAGAAGGGCACCGCCACCAAGGTGCCAGAATTGAGCCGGTCGAGAATCAATTGCGCCAGCCCAGGCAAGGCGTGGCCGCCGGCTAGGAAAGCCGCGGCCGCCGCGGTACCCAAAGCCAAATACACCGCGGCGCCGCCGAGCAGCAGCAGCAACAGGCCGACGATGAGTGGCAGCATCATGGCCGGTCATCGCTTTCCGTTGCATCGGGCTCGCCGTAGGCACCCAGCAGCGAACGCCAATAGCGCCATGTCATCAACGCCATGCCGACCGGGAAGCCGCTGTAGTACCAGTACAGGGGCAGCGCCAGCTCCGAATCGCTGCGCTCCCCGAGCTGAACCGACATCGCCACGACCATGGCCCCGGCGTAGGTCATCAAGGCGCAAAAGGCCATGCCGAGGGCGGTGCCGATGCGTGTGAGCAGGGCGGCAAGGCGCGGCGAGAGGACGCCCCCTAGGATGTCGGCGCGAACGTGGGCACCCTGACGAACCAATAGGCCACCAGACAGCCACATCGCCCAAACGCTGAGGTAGATGACCAGTTCGTCCACCCAGCCGGCGGCAAGGCTCGGTAAAAGGTAACGGGACAGGGCAGCGTAGCAGGCCAACAACAGGGATGCGCCAGTCAGGGCGCCAACAAGCTTGCGTTCGCCGTTCATGGGCGTTGCCCCAACTCCGCCAAGGTGCTTTCGAGCAAAGCCTTGTCCATGCCGATTTTGGCGGCCACTTGCCGCGAGGCGGCCGTTAGCCGTTGGCGCAAGGCGGGGTCCTTGCTGTGGGACAGGGTGCGGCAATGGATGTCGGCTGCCGCCAGAGCCGCCTTGGCTTGCCTTTGGACGCGCTGCGCCAAGGCGCGGGACGAGACCGCCAGTTGACGCCAAGTGGCGAACAGCAACTCTTGCTGAGCGGGGGTCAGCCGCAGCAAGGCGGCACTGCTGATCATGGGCACATATTGAATCAGGTTGGCGTTGTCCTCTAGACAGTGCTTGATGCCGGCATCCCACAAGCGGGCGCTGCGCATCGTTTCGTGGGTGGACTGAATGGCGTCCAGACTGCCTTGGGAGAGGGCTAGGGGCACGTCGGGAAAGGGCACCGCCACGGGTACCGCGCCGAGCTCCGCAAACAACAGGGCGGGGCCGACGCCGCCGGGATAGCGCAATTTCAAGCCAGCATAGTCCGCTGTGCTCAGCAGCGGCTGCTCCGTGGCGTAAGTGGCGGTGAACCCTAGGTCCAGTAGGGGATTCAACACCCTGACGTTCAGCTTCGCTTCAATGGCTGCGCGGACGCGGCGGCCAAGGGGACCATCGGTGATGGCGTAGGCAACCTCGGGCGGCTGCCCGTAGAACGCCGGCAGCGACAGCAGGCTGGCGTTAGGTTCAAAGCGGGCCACCTTGGAGTCGGCCGGCAAGGCGAAGTCGATCAAACCCCAAGCCAGCGCCTTGGCGACGTCGCGGTCGCTCATCAGTTGCCCAGCTTCGTAGATTTCCAGCAACAGCGCCCCAGCTGAAGCTTCCGCGAGTCGTTGCGCGAAACGCCGCACCACATCATTGCGGAAATGGCTTGGCGCTGTGTCCAGGCTGGCGACCAAAGTTGCCGGCGCCTGTTTGTTTGGTCTTGGATGGCGGCTGTCGAGGGCGATGCCGACGCCCGCCAAGACTAAGACGGCGAGAGTTGCATGAAACTTGACTGGTGCCTTTCTGAACATTTCTTCAGTTAGTTCGGAGGGAGGCTTGGGGCTTGATCATTGGTCTGTTAGTATATATCTATACGGATGTCCGGACAAACTAAGACTAAGTTGCATCAGGCTGGCGGAAAGGCGTGGCGCAGCCTTGAAAGCGGCTTAACTGTTCGGTTGCTCCACGGTTGGGAAACCATAACTTTGGCGGGAATTTCATGGCATTGCCTTTGCAGGGTCTGCGCGTTTTGGCAGTGGAGCAGTACGGCGCCGGGCCTTACGGCACAATGCACCTAGCGGCGCTCGGCGCTGAGGTGGTTAAGATCGAGGCCCCCGGCCTAGGCGACATCTCGCGCAGCGTCGGCCCCTTCTTCCTGCCTGGCGATGAAGGCGGAAGCCTTTTCTTTCAAGGGCTGAACCACAGCAAGCGCAGCATCGCCCTTGACCTGCGCACCGAACTGGGGCGGGAAATTCTGTTGAAGCTGGTCGAAGGCAGCGATGGCGTGGTGAACAACTTGCGCGGTGACGTGCCAAAACGCTTGGGTCTTGACTACGCCAACCTGAGGCAAGCCAATGAGCGGGTGGTATGCGTTCACCTGACAGCCTACGGGCGCGAAGGTCCCCGAGCGAATTGGCCGGGCTACGACTACGTCATGCAAGCTCAGGCCGGCTATTTCTCGCTGACTGGCGAACCGGACGGTCCGCCGGCTCGCTTCGGCTTGTCGGTGGTTGACTTGCAGGCCGGAGTCACCATGGCCATGGCTTTGTTGGCCGGCATCCTGGAGGCTCGGGCCAGCGGCCACGGGCGGGACTTGGACGTCAGCCTTTATGACGTGGCCCTGCACAATCTGAACTACATCGCCATGTGGTCGCTGAACGCCGATCATCACCAAGGTCGGATACACCGTTCGGCGCACTTTTCGCTAAGCCCTTGCCAGCTATACAAGACCGAGGACGGCTGGATCTACCTCATGTGCAACAAGGAGAAATTCTGGCGTGCCTTATGCCGCGCCATTGACCGCCCTCACTTGCAGGAGGACCCGCGGTTCGCAACCTTCGCTGATCGGTTGAGGCATCGGGATGAGTTGACCGATGTTCTGGACGAAGCGCTGCGCACCCATCCCACCGCGGTGTGGCTGGAGCGGTTCGGCAAGGATCTGCCGGCGGCCCCGGTGCTGGACGTGGAGCAGGCATTGGCGGAGGACTTTCCCCGCACAACCGGTCGGATCCTTGAATACGAAACTCGCGGCGGCAACCCGGTGCGGACACTGAAGCCGCCGGTGCATACCGCTGAGGCGCCCTGCGTGGGCGCAGCCCCAGCCATGGGCGAACACACCGATGAGTTGTTGGCGCAACTCGGCTACAGTGAGCAAGCCATCCGCCGACTGCGGCAAGCGAACATCATTCAATGAGCAAAGATCGCTTGGTTTGGTCAAGGGGGCTAGCCCGCTACATGGTGTTGGCGGACTGGTTGACCGAGAAGATCCAAGGCGGACTCTACGGCATCGGCGACTACCTGCCCACCGAGGCCCAGCTTTGCAGCAGCCATGACGTCAGCCGCTACACGGCCCGTGCGGCGATTCAGGAACTGAAGCGCAGAGGGCTGGTGGCAACCCATCACGGTGTGGGCACCCAAGTGGTGCATGAAAAGGTCAAGACCGGCAAATTTCAGCTCTCTTTTGACTCCGTTGACGAGTTCCTTGGTTCCGCCAGGAAATTGCGGCTGCTGGTGCTGAAGTCGTCCAGCAAGCCGGCGAATGATCTAGCGGCCGCCATTCTCGGCTGCGGTCTGGGGCAGAAGTATCTGCATGTGGAGGGCCGTCGTCAGGCGGCCGGGTCCGAGCAGATATTTGCTTGCTCGGAATTGTTGATTCCCGAGCGCTTCGCCGGCATTGATCAATACGTCGGCCAGGGCCAATCCTTGGTTAGCGAACTCATTGAGCAGCATTATCGGGTGAGCACCGGCCGCATTCACCAGACCATCGAACCGATCAAACTCAGCCGGCAAACGGCGGTCGCGCTGGGTTTGCCGCGCCCGGCGCCGGGCTTGTTGGTGTGCCGCACCTACTTTGACGATGGGCAAAACGTTCTTCTGCACGCCCGCAACAGCCACGGCGGCAAGAACGCTGTTCTGAACATGGACATCCGCCGCGGGCGAGACTGATCGGGGCTCGCTGGTCAATGTCGTCAACGAACTTCAACCTTTTTGCTGGTTCCCCGCAGAAAAAAGTGCTTGACAAGCTTAGTTGTCCGGACAACAATATGTCTATCTGTCTGGATAACCTAGGGCAATAGGCGAAAGAGCCATTGGAGAGCAGAAACATGAGCCGCACAATCCGAATGTTTGCCGTCCATTCCATGTTGGCTAGCGCCTTGGTTGCGCCCACTGGAAGCACCGAGGAATTGACGTATTTGGAGGAAATCACCGTAACGGCCACCAAAAGGGCGCAAAGCCTGCAGGATGTGCCCATTTCGGTGTCCGCTTTTTCCGCCGACACCATTGAAGCCACCCGGATGCAGGGCCTGACCGACATCGCCATCCGCACCCCGAACTTCCTGATCGGCCAGCAGGGCCCCACGGCCCCCGAACTGACCATTCGGGGCATTGGCTCCACGGATCGGGAATCCGGCAGCGACCGCTCCGTGGTGGTTTTTGTGGATGAGGTGTACATCGGGCGCACGGGCGCTTCAACATTCGATCTGTTCGATCTTGAACGGGTCGAAGTGCTGCGTGGGCCGCAGGGGACCCTATTCGGGCGCAACGTAGTGGGCGGTGCCGTCAATTTGGTGACCGCCAAGCCCTCCCCTGAATTTGACGCCAAGGTTCAGGCCACCTACGGCCGTCGCGACTTGGCTGAGGTCAAGGCCATGCTGAACGGTGGTCTCTCCGATACTCTGTCCGGGCGGCTGGCGCTGTCGGTAAAGTCTCAGGAAGGCTTTTACAGGATGCGCAGCTTTGCTGGGGACAGATCCAACGACATGAAAGCCTATGGTGTGCGCGGCCAACTTTTGCTCACCCCGTCCGATGATTGGTCGCTGTTGTTCAGCTTGGATGTCGCTGAGGACGAAGTGGAGGGCGTGGCCAGCAGGATCACCCAAGGCGCCGTTAGCGACGCCGGCTTTGCGGCGGCCTTGGCGCCCTTTGGCCCCTTTGTGCCGGCGGAGGATCCCTTCACCACGGACAACAACAAGTTCGGCATGATCGAACGCAGCCATGTGGCCCTCATGAGCCGTCTGGACTGGTCCACGGCCATCGGTGACTTGACCGTGATTCCCGCCTATCGCAGCGCCGAATTTGATGAATTGCGGGACATTGCCGGCATCGGCTTCAACGCCGCCGGCGTCAGGGGCTTCGAATCGACCGCCATCAATGACGAAAACTATTCAGCTTTGTCCATTGAAGCACGCATGGCATCGCCCGGCGATAGCAGCAACCCCCTAAGTTGGATTGGCGGCTTCTACTACTTGGACGAGAAAATAGACCGCGACCAAATTCGGGAGCGCCAAGCCAACACCGCCTTCTCACGGCCCTTGTTCGACCAGTTGAACAACGCGTCAAGCGTCGCCCTGTTTGGGGAGGCGACCTACACGCTGGCTGATCGAATCAACCTCACAGTGGGGGGGCGCTGGACCAAGGACAAGAAGGATTTCGACCTGGAGGTGGTCAACACCCTGTCGGCCGCGCAGCAGGCGGAAATCGCCGCCCGGTTGGGACGCGCCACGACCCTGAATCCCGCCCAGCAGGAGTATGTTGCACAAGTGGACGAAAGCTGGTCCGAGTTCACGCCGAAAGCCACGCTCAGCTTCGACTTCAGCAAGGACGTGCTGGTTTTTGCAACCTATTCGGAGGGCTTCAAAAGTGGCGGCTTTGTAGGGCTGGCCGCCACTAGTCGGGAGGCAATGCGTTCCTTTGAGCCTGAATCCGCCCGCAACCTTGAGTTTGGCGTCAAGGCGACGCTGGCCGACGGACGGCTGCAGCTAAACGCCAGCTATTACGACCTCAAGTTCAAGCAGTTGCAGTTGCGCGACCGAATTCTCACCATTCCCGGCGACGTGACTAGCGCCATCGTGACCATCACCAACGCCGCCGAGGCGGAAATGAACGGCGTGGAGCTGGAGGTGGTCGCCTTGCCCATCGCCGGCCTAACCCTAAGCGGCGGCTTCTCGACCTTGGACAGTGAGATCACCGAGGTTACCGAGGGATCAAACGTCGTGCTCGGCACCGACCTGCCGAAGGCACCTGAATTCACCTTGAACTTGGCTGCGCAGTACGAATACCCGTTGGGGCCGGGAGTGCTCCGGATGCGAGCGGATTACCGGCACACCGGGGACCACTACTTCGACCTCAACGAGCAAGCCGCCGGGCAGGAGGATGACTACGGCTTGCTCGGCGCCAGAATTGCCTACGCTGGCGCCGGGGACTCTTGGGAGGTGGCCGCTTGGGCCAAGAACCTGACGGACGAGGAGTACCGCTCCCATGTGCAGAGCATCCGCGCCGGGCGGGCCGGCATCGCCCAGATGGGGGAGCCGCGCACTTGGGGCCTGACCTTCACGAAACGGTTCGGTGGCTGACAGCGACGCCGCGCCGGCATTCAGCGCCTACGCCGCGCTCAGCGCATCTGAATACCTTGAGGCGTTTGGGCTGGATTTCGAGCAGTTCCAGCCCGGCCAGATCTTCCGCCATCGGCCGGGCGTCAGCCTCAGCGCCCAGGAAAACACCGCTGAGTGCCTAGACACCCAGAACGCCGCCCAGGTTCACTACGACGCCCACTACGCCGCCGCCACCGAGTTCGGCCAGCGGCTGGGCGTCAGCACTCTCACCTTGCAGAAGACTTTGGGCATGGCTTGGAAGACCTTTGCCCGCAAGGACAGGATTGTTGAATTCCCCAACATCTCAATGACGGCGCCGGTGTTCGATGGCGCAACGCTCTATGCGGAGAGCCGGATACGAGCCGTGGAGGACGCCGACGACCATTGCGGATTGGTCACTGTTGAAACCCGCGCCCTGTCGGAGAAAGGTGCGCCACTGGCCATCTTGACCTATCGGCTGCGGGTGTTCAGGGCGGGTCGGCATCCCCTGTACGGCCGCCCCGAATTCGCCCAGCCCGCCAAGGAGGCCCGCTTTGCCGCCTATCGCCAAGATGAGGGAGGGGCCTTGGTGGAGCAGACCGGGCTCTATTTCGACGACTTTGCGGTGGGCGACTGCTTCCATCATCGACCAGCCAAGTCCGTCGGCCCAGCGGAGGCCCTTGAACACGCCCGGCGCTCCTTGGATTGGAACCCTAGGTTCAACGACCCCGGCTACAGCCGCGATTGTTTTACGGACCCCAGCGCACCCCTGACCGAGGCTTACACCATTAGCGCGGTGACCGCCGCCACCACCCGCACTCTTGGACGGGTTGTGGCCAACTTGGAGTGGCGCGACTTGATGCTGCATCGGCTGGCGCACTCTGGGGAATCCATTAGCTGCCGCACGACGGTGCGGGAGAAGATCGATTCAGCCTCAAGACCGGACCAGGGAATCCTGCGGGTTGCCAGCGCCGCCACAGGCGCGGATGGCGATCCCCTGATGTCCTACGAGCGGGTGCTGTTGGTCTATCGGCGCGGCCACGGCCCTTACAAGGCGGCCGGATATTAGTCCGCCGAATGTTAGGCGAACAGCGTGGCGGGATGCTCCAGGGACGCCTTGACGGCCTGGATCATCGCCGCAGCGTCATGGCCGTCAACAAAGCGGTGATCGAAGGAGGACGACAAGTTCATCATCAGCCGCACTGCGACTTGGTTGTTGACGGCCACGGGCCGCTGGACCGCCTTGTTGACGCCGACGACCGCCACTTCGGGATGGTTGATGATGGGCGTTGAGACGACGCCGCCGAGCTTGCCCAAGCTGCTGACCGTTATGGTGGAGCCGGCGAGTCGCTGCGGCGGCAGCCGGCCGTCCCGCGCCGCTTGGGCCGCCTCGCCAATGGCGGCGCTCAGTTCCCGAAAGGCCAAGCGGTCCGCGTTCCGCACCACAGGCACCTTCAAGCCTTGGGGCGTGTGGGTGGCGACGCCGAGATGCACGCTGCGGGGGCGGCGAATGACGCCGGCTTGGGCGTCATGGGTGGCGTTGCATTGGGGAAACCCGGCCACCGCCCGGATGACGGCGGCGCAGACGAACGGCAGCAGGCTGAGCCTCTCCCCTTGGTTGGGCGCTTCGCCCCAATGCCGGCGCAAGGCGTCCAGTTCCGTGACGTCAACCTCCTCCACGTAGGTGAAGTGGGGTATTTCCCGCTTGCTTTGGGCCATGCGCTTGGCGATGGCCCGCCGCACTCCCACCACTTTGACCTCTTCAGCTTGTTCGGGGACATCGGGCTTGGCGTCCGTCGGCGTCGGCGCCTCCGCGGAAGCCGATGCGGGCGTCCTCCGGTCGGCTAGGCAAGCCTCCAAGTCGCTGCGCAAAATGCGGCCTTGGGGGCCGCTGCCGGCGATGTCGGCCAGGTTCACGCCTGCCTCCTTGGCCCGGCGGCGAACCGCCGGGGAGGTGAGAACCTTGGGCCGCTTCGCCGGCCTTGCCTGCGCATCGGCTTCGTGAACGGGGGCCGGCTTTGGGTTCGACGTCGGCGCCGGCTCCTGATCCGGCGCTTTGGGCGGGGCCGGCGAAGAGGCGGGGGCCGGCGCCTCCTCCGTCTCAAAAGCCGCCAACTCGGCGCCCACGGCAAGCAAGTCGCCGGGCCGCCCCGCGGTGCGCAGCACCACGCCGTCCACCGGCGCCGGCAACTCGACGTTGGCCTTGTCGGTCATCAGGTTGGCGATGGCGTCGCCCTCCCGCACCGCGTCGCCCGGCTGCACCAGCCATTCAACGACCTCCGCCTCAACGGTGCCTTCGCCCAAGTCAGGCAGCTTGAAAATGTGGACTCCCATGGCGCAGTCAGGCCGAAAGCACCTCCGCCAAGGCCGCCGCCAGCCGCCTTTGGCCCGGGAAGTACTCCCACTCGAAGGCGTGTGGGTAAGGGGTGTCCCAGCCGCAGACCCGCAGGATGGGCGCCTCCAAATAATGGAAGCAGGTTTCCTGGACCGTTGCCGACAGCTCGGCGCCGAAGCCGGAGAAACGGGTGGCCTCATGCACGATCAGGCAACGTCCAGTCTTTTGCACGGACCGCTGCAAAACCTCCACGTCCAGCGGAATCATGCTGCGCACGTCGACGATCTCGGCGTCCGCCCCCGTCAAGGCGGCGGTGGCTTGGGCCACATGCACCATGGTGCCGTAGCAGAGGATGGTCACCTCCCCGCCCTCCTGGACGATCTCCGCCCGGCCGATGGGCACGGTGTAGTGGTCCTCCGGCACTTCGCCCTTGGGATGGGCGCCCCAGGCAACCGCCGGCTTTTCGGGGTCCCCGTAAAAGGGGCCGTTGTAGATGCGCTTCGGCTCGAAGAAGATGACCGGATCGTCGTCCTCAATGGCGCTGATCAGCAGCCCCTTGGCGTCGTAGGGGTTGGAGGGCATGACCACTTTCAGCCCGCAGACGTGGGTGAAGACGCCCTCCGGGCTTTGCGAGTGGGTCTGCCCGCCGCGGATGCCGCCGCCGCAGGGGGCGCGGATGGTGACCGGGGCGAAGAAGTCCCCGCCCGTTCGGTAGCGCAGCCGGGCCAGCTCGCTGACGATTTGGTCGTAGCCGGGATAGATGTAGTCGGCGAACTGAATTTCAGCCACTGGACGCAGCCCATGCACTCCCATGCCGATGGCGCAGCCGATGATGCCGCCTTCGGCGATGGGGGCGTCGACGACGCGGTGCTCGCCATGCTTGCGCTGCAGGCCCTCCGTGCAGCGGAACACCCCGCCGAAGTAGCCCACGTCCTCGCCGAGGACGACCACGTTGGGATCCCGCGCCAGCATCAGGTCCATGGCCGAGTTCACGGCCTGCACCATGTTCATGCGCGGCATTTGCTACGCACTCCCGGCCGCGGCCGCCTCATGGGCCGACGCCTCGCGCCGCGCCTTGGGCTCCGGCGTCCCGGACAGCCTGCGCCAAGCCGGTGTGGGCATCCACTGAACTTGCATGGGCGGCTAGGCGTCCCGGCCTCCGTCCATGCTGCGCAACTGCTCCCTCTGAGCGGCCAAGTGCGCAGGAATGTCCTTGAAGACGTCCTCGAACAGTTCCGACTTGTCGAGGAAGGGCCCCTCGGTCATGGAGCCGTGGGTGAGCGCCTCCTCCCAGCAGGCGTCCACCAACTGCTTCGCCTCGGCTTCGAGCGCTTCATGCCTCGCCGCGCTCCAGTCCCCGCACTGGACCATGTGCTGCTTCAGCCGCTCCAAAGGGTCCCCCAGCGGCCAGGACTCGAACTCGTTCCTGGGCCGGTAGCGGGATGGGTCGTCGCTGGTGGAGTGCGCCCCGGCCCGGTGGGTGACGTGCTCGATCAAGGTGGGACCGTGCCCCCGGCGGGCCCGCTCCGCCGCCCAAAGCGTCGCCGCGTAAACCGCCAAAAAGTCGTTGCCGTCCACCCGCAGGGAGGCGACGCCGTAGCCCAGCCCGCGGGCGGCGAAGGTGCGTCGCTCCCCGCCGGCGAACCCCTGGAAGGTGGATATCGCCCACTGGTTGTTGACCACGTTGAGGACCGCCGGCGCCTGATAGACGGCGGCGAAGGTCAGGGCGTGGTGAAAGTCCGCCGCGGCGGTGGAGCCCTCCCCAAGCCAGGCCGCCGCGACGGCGTCCTCCCCCCGTATGGCGGAGGCCATCGCCCAGCCGACCGCCTGGGGAAACTGCGTGGCCAGATTGCCGGAAACGGAGAAAATGTTGCCCCCCGCCCAATGGTACATCACCGGCATCTGCCGGCCCCTGCACATGTCCTTGGAGTTGGAGAGGCACTGGCACATCAACTCCGCGGGGCTCCGCCCCCGCGCCAAGTGCAGCCCTTGGTTGCGGTAGGAGGGGAACAGCATGTCCCCCGGCCGCAGCGCCATGGCGGCGGCGACGGAAACCGCCTCCTCCCCCTTGCATTGCATGTAGAAGGATATCCCGCCTTGGCGCTGCATCCGCAGCATGCGCTCGTCAAAGGCGCGGGTGACCGCCATGTGCCGCAGGGCAACGTGCAGGTCGCGGTCGTCAAGGTGCGGGTGCCACGGCCCCACGGCGGCGTGCTGCTCGTCGAGCACCCGCACCATCCGCTCGGCCAGGCCGGCCATGTCCTGCACCTTGCTGTTGACCTCGGGGCGCTCAACCTCCCCCGCCGGGGAGATGGCGACGCAGCCAAAATCCGGCTGGTCGCCCGGCCTTGCCGGAGGGTGGGGAATGTGCAGACGTGGACAGCGGGCCATGAACTGAATTATACGCTGTGGAACGCTGGACAGTTGCCCTAAAACTGCTCCGAGGGACTTGCGCTGTGGGCTTTTCCAGCCCCCTTTTGCCGCATGCTTTCCTCCGTCGGCGCCCGCCGGCGTCCTCAGAGCGCCACGGCGGGGCTTGGTTCGGATGGTTTTGGGTGTGTTTTCCAGTTTTTGGCGGGGCGTGGGCGTGTTTTGGAGGCGTTTTCCGCCGTCTGGGCGAGCGCTGTTCTGGAGCGTTGCTCCGCAGGTCGCCCCGAAGGGAGAGGCTAGGCGGCTTGCGCCGGCGGCGGGCGGATGCGGTGCGCATCCCACAGCCACGCCTTCAGCTTCTCCTGGTCGTAGCCCCGGTCGGCGCTGAGGAAGCGGCGGCGCTTGGCAAGAACGGGCTCCTCGGCGAACAGCGCCTCCAAGTCCCTCAGCGGCACCTTCTGCTCGGAGACCGAAGCCCGCTCCACGGAGAACGCCACCGGAATCTCGTGCTTGGTGTCGGCCACCAAGTGCAGCTTGTGGCCGAACCAGCTGGCGACGCGCTCCCAGGGCTTGCCGGTGCGCCGGTCCACGCCCCGATGGGCGTGGACGCCCCGGTCCGCATCCGGGTCCGAGGTGCGCCGCTTGCCCTTGAGCGTCCGCCCGGTGGAGTGGCTGCGGATGGCCTTGCCGTCCGCGCCCGCGCCGACGCTCAAAGCATCCACAATCGCAGCGTCCGGCAGATTGTCCAGAACGAACTGGACCCTCTGAAGTTCGGGCAAAAGTTCGACGTCGTCCCAGAAAAAGAGTAAGCTCCGCTCCGGCGTCGCTATGCGGCATCTCCTAGTCTTGCGTGAGACTGACATGATGCCCGTGGCGGCGTTTTTCTCCAAATTCCATCCCGCAAAAATGGGTTGGAAATGTCCGAGTCCGCCCCCCTAACGACCCGCAAACCCGCATCCCACCATCGAAAAGTGGGTTGAAAAATAGTTTCAGGTGCTCCGGAAGCCTTGCGGGGCGCGGGTTTCAGAACAGCGCAAGTGTCTCAGCAACCCGGAAATTTTTTCGCTCATTTTTTTTGCTCAGTCGGCGGTTTCGCCGGCAATTCCGGCAGCGGGGCGCGGCGGAACTCGAACTGGGGCCGTAGGCCGCCGTCGGCGGGGCTTGAGGTGTTTGCTCCGTCCGCCGCTTCTTCTGCAGGAGTTTCTTCGGCGGCAACCGCGTCGCGGGTTAGGTAGCCGTTCAGCGGTTCGCCTTTCGTCAGCACCGTGAGAGCCTCCTCCGCGGCTTGGGCGGTCGCTAAGTCCCAAGGCAGGCGATGCGCTCTGGGTTCGCCGGTGGCGAGGCCGGCCTTGTCGATTTCGCTTATCCAGAAGAAGATGCCGCCCGGCGCTCCCTTGGGCTTGTCCGGTTCATCGACCCGTATCCAGTGCAGGCGGAACTGCTCCGGCATGGGGGCGGGGGTGGCCCAGCCGAGCAGCTGCTTGTGGCCCTCAAAGGCGATGAAGTAGAAGCCGAGGGCGAGAATCACGGCGCCGAGCTTCACGTTGCGTCGCCAAGGGCTGCGCAAGTTTAGGTTGAGCAGCAGCGCCACGATGGCCGCGTAGGCGGCCAGCAGCAAAATCAGGCCAGCGGTCATGCTCCGGCACTCCGCTCGCGCATCCTCGCCCGCCAGTTCTTCATCCGGCTTTGTGGGCTAGTGCCCGGGTCAGCAGGCGCTTGCTGAGGGTGTTGGTGTTGACCACCTCGCCGTCCCCGTTGACGGTGAAGCGCAGTGCCGTTTGCTCGTCGCCGGCGCCCCGGAGCTCCAGGGTGTCGTAGAACACCAGCGCCACGTTGGGGTTCAGCTTCTCCACCTTGACCGAGACCGGCAGCGGTGCCTGATAGTTGGCTTGGTAGTGCAGCAGGTTGACCACGTACTCCCCGGCTTGCAACGCCCGGAGCGCCACCGTCTCCTGGTTGATGGGGTTGGCGGTCGCCCTGTTGTTGACGACCATGCGGTCCTGCAGCACACCCCGGTCGTCCCGCTCCAGATGCATCAGGGCGGTGTCGGGATTGTTGTACCAAACCAAGTCGCCGTTCGGCCCCTCCACCAGCGCATCCACGTCGTCCGGATGCTCGTCCGGCCAACGCACGGTGATGAGAACCTCCGCCTTGGAATGCACGTTGCCGCGCTCCGCAGGGTCGGCCATCAAGGTGAAGGCGACCACGAACATGAAGGCGAAGCCCAGCAGCGCGTTGAACAGCAGGTCCGTAAAAGCGTCCGTGGGCTCCCGCCGACGATAAATGCTATGACGCATCGCTTGCGGCCCGCGTCCGAATCACCTAGCTGGAACCTTGCACGAAGTCATGGCGGCAACTTGCGCTAGGGGCCGGGCTGACCCTGATTCGCAGAACGGCGCAAGCCAAAGGACAAGCGGGAGCGCGGCCGGCGCACTTTGCGCCCGGGACCTTCTCGAACTATGACTATGCGCCTTGGCGCCGTGCCGAGGGCCGGGAGCGCCCTGCATTGAGCAACCCCTATTTGGGTGCCGGGGCATTGGCCGTCACAACGGTAAGGCGTGTGGCCAACTCCGCTGCGGAGCTGTCCAGAACATGGTACTGAAGCTTCAGCAGGGTGCTGGTCACCAGCCCGGCCAGCGTGGTGTGCAGGGCCACCGCCATGCCGCCGCTCATGGCCGTCAGCAGTTGCTGCATCAGGCTCGGGTCGAATTGATCGATCTCGCCCAAGGGCTTCAGCATGAGGATGAAGCCGATAATGGTGCCCAACAGCCCCAGTTTCAGCAGGGCGTCGCTGATGAAGTGGCCGAGGGCGTGGCGGTTGGCGAGTTCATCGGCGAAGGCGGTCAGCAGCACCGCTCCATCTTGGTGTGCGCCGCCCTTTCCCAATGCAATGGCGAACTGATCGACCAATCCGGCTTCCCCAGCACCGAAGCCGGCGCGGCCTAGCGTGGGCTGCGCGACGGCCTCGCCGGTTAGGTTGGGCCGGTGGCCAGCCGTAGCCGCCTCGGCCTCGCCGCCTAGCTCCGCCCCGCCTGCGACGGAAACGACCGGGCCGCTCTCGCTCAATCGACCTTCAAGGGCGGCGCAGCGCCGCCGCTCGCCGCTAAGCTGCTGGGCCAACCACAACCAGTGGCCGCAAGCAGCGACGTAAACGAGCAGTATGAGATGGGAGATGTAGCTCTTGTCTGCGCCGAGGGCGAAGGCCAAGGCTCCTTGGTCGGCGGCGACGAAGAAGCCGGCAATGATGAGGCCCAGAATGATGAGGGCTCGGAAGATGAGGTTGGCGTCGGTAAGCGGCTGCATGAAACTTAGGGGCGTCCGGTGCAATCAAAGCGGACCGCGGCTGCCAGTTGCGCTCGTGTCGCGGAAGATTGGGGCGGCGAAATCAGCGATGCGCAGGGTTGCCTACTGCGTCGCCGCCTGGTCCGGGCTGTACCAAATCGGCGAGGTGTAGGCGCGTTCCTGAATGGTTGCCGCGCCGTAGTCCGGGCGCTCCATGCCCAGCGCCAAGGCGTCCAAATGGGCGTGGCGTGGGGTGGGTATCTCCAGCACTCGCACATAGTAGAAGGCCGGCTGGGAGGGGTCGAACGCCGGGTCGCGCCAAGTGGCGGCTAGCTCCGCCGCGCCGATGCTGTTGCTGTAGCGGCCGGTGCTCAAGTCCACGGTGTTGCCTACCGGCGGCAGTGTTCCTTGAGCGTTCGGCTGCCGTTCGCCGGCCCAGGCTGCGTCGAACACCTGCTCCCGCACCTCCCCGCCGGCATCCACCCAGCCCTTGATGATCTGCACTCGGTCCAAGTTGGCACCGATGGGATCCTTCTGCGCCGCTACTTTGAAGACGGGTGCGGCGCCGGCCGCTGCGGGCGGCAATTCGCCGCCCATCGGAACGGCAGCGGAGGTCTCGGCACCGCCTTCGGCAGCGTCGGCCGCCGCCGTTTCCGGGTTGGCCTCGGCTTGTTCCCAAGCGCCGGAAAAGCGCACCCTGATGCGCGGGCCGGTGGTGGCGTAGGTCTCGCGCCGCCGCATCGCGCTTAGGATGGCTTCTCGGGTGTTTTCCTCCGCCCAAACCGCCGCCAAGCCGGAAGCGGACATGGTCCAGCCGCGGTTGCCGCCGGCAATGACGTCGTTGATCTTCGTTTCGGGGGTGGAGTCCGTCGCCATCTTGCCGGCGAAGTTGTTCTCCTCCGCAGTCGCCAGCCCGGTGTGGGCGTCCGTGGAGCCGATCATGCCGAACTGAAATGGATTCACGCCTAGGGCCTGTCCCAACTTCAAGCCAGTCTTCAGCGCCGAACGCACATAGTCCCCGGGATGCGGCACATACTCCTCCCGCTCCTTCTGAATGTAGAAGGGATAGAGTTCAAAGTCCGCAAATTCGTCGTTGGGCGCCAGCCAAGGGTGTACTTCGGAGTCGCCCTTGATCTGGGTCGCCTCCACTATTTTCTCCCACTTCATGCGCTGCTGCGCATAGTCGGCATCCACCGGGTCGCCGCGCAAGGTTGTGTCCGCGAACATCAGGCCCTTGGAGATGTTGGAGTTGTGCGGGATGGCCAGAAAGCGGGCGCCGGTGCTGGCGCTGGTTTGCTCCAGCCAGCGCCACAGGTCCTCCGGGTAGGGGCTGTCGATGGAGGAGAAGGGCATGAAGGAGCGGGCTTGGGTGGCGTTGGCGTCCGTCACCACCACCCGATGCAGGTTGGCGCCGCCGGGCACGGAACTCCACTCCCAGCCGATCAATGTGGTGAAGCCGCCCGGTTCGTAGTGGGACTCGGCGGCGACGACGATTTCGCTCCAGGCGGTGCGCACCACCTTCGTTGGGGAAGGCAACCTTCCGGTGGTGTCGGAGCTCCAGCTCGCGGCCGCGGAGCGCGGGTCCGCGGATTCGGGCAGCACATCCCGAAACAACGGCGGCCCGGCGCGTTCGTCAACGGCGTTGCGGATGGTGCGGGTGGTGTACCAGTAGAAGATGCTGTCCAGAATGCCGGCGTCGTCGTCCTGCAAGCCGTTGCGGTAGATGTCACGCAGGACGCCGGTGTACTCCGCGTGGTCGGAGACGACCAGAAAATCCAGCGGCGCACTGAGCTGCATCCGCGCCCGATGGTACGGATGGATCACCGGCATTCCCTTGGCGAAGCGGTAGGCGGTGTCCGGATCCGCGGAGAGATTGTTGTTGAGGAAGGCGTCGAAGGAGTAGGAGGTGTGCAGGTGGGTGTCCCCCCACAGCAGTTGCTTCTCCGCCACCGCCGCCAACGGCGACGCCGCCACCAGCAGCGCCGCGCTCCAAGCCGCTGCCCTGCACTTGCCGGAGTTCCCGATGCGGCCCTTTCGCCCTGGGAGCACAGGTCCATGAAAGAAGGCGGCAGCGCCTCCTAGGCGGGCATCCAACTTGCCAAGTCTGGTTGCTTGGTCGTCGTCCACGGAGTGTGCAGACTGCGCGAATGGGCTTTCCACAAAGGCTGTCATACGTTCCCCTGATCGCAAATCCTATGCCCGCAGCATCATACTTGCCATTTGACCCAAGGCGCCACCGAAAAACCAGCCCCAGCCTAGCCTCCGAAGTCGACGACCTCTCGGAAGCGGATCAATGGGTCAAAGCCACTTGCTCGCACCGCGACCTAGTCGCTTATGTGGCTGAACCACACCGGTCTGCTCGGCCATGCCTAGAGTGGCGTCCGGTTCGTGGGGACGGGGGGTTGCTTTCAGTGACCGGAGCTTTCGTTCATGGCAGCAGTCGTGCAGGGCGTCTTGATCCTGCTGGGGAGAACTTTGCGCGGCGGGGCGTCAATGAATGCAGATAGAATGTCGGGGCCTGTGGAGGAATCGGCATGGCTCACATCGCCGTAATCGGTCTTGGCAACTTCGGCACCGCTCTGGCGCGAAACTGGGCGCTGCACGGCAATGAGGTCTTCGGCTGGACCGTTGAGCAGGAGGTGTTCGACAGCATCCGGCGTCACCAAGTCAACGAAAAATATCTGCCGGGCGTTGAGCTGCCGAGTCTGACGGCCACGCTGAGCTTGCAGGAGGCCATCGACGGCGCGGAGGTCATCGCCTTGGCGCTGCCTTCCCATGTGGTGCTGGACGTCGTCGACGAGCTCGTGCCCTTGCTGGGGCCGACGCCGGTGCTGGTTGACTTGGCCAAGGGCTTGGCGCCGGGGGAAACCCTGGTCTCGGAGGCCATAGGCGCGAGGCTTGAGGCCGCCGGCCGCAGCAACCCCTTGGCGGTGATGACCGGCCCCACCATCGCTCCGGAATTGGCCGCCGGCGTCCTGACCACGGCCTTGATTGCGGCGGAGGACCAAGCCGTGGCGCAGCGTCTCGCGGAGGCGCTCTCCACTCCGACCTTTGCGGTGCGCCATGCGACGGACCCTTTGGGCGTGGAGCTTTGGGGCGCGTTCAAGAACGTCATCGCGCTGGCCTGCGGTCTTTCTGACGGCCTCAAGCAAGCCGGCGGCCTTGGCGGGGACAACCTCAAGGCGGCGCTGTTCACCGCCGGTTTCGGCGAAGCCTGCCGGGTGCTGGCGGCACTGGGCGCCCACCCGGAAACCGCTTTCAGCCCCGCCGGCGTCGGCGACCTGTTCGTCACCGCCACGTCGCCCCACGGCCGCAACCGCCGCACCGGGGAGCTGCTGGGCGGCGGCCAAAGCCTGGAGGCCGCCTTGGGCAGCACCGTGATGGTCTCCGAGGGCGTGCGCGCCACCCGCATGTTCGCCGCCCGCACCGAGGCGGAGGGCGCACCCGCGCCCTTCGTCAAATTGGTGCTCGCCCTTCTGGATGGCCGGCTGGACGCCGAAACCTGCGTACGTCGCATGCTGCGGATTCAGGCATGAAGATTGCTGCCGCCGGCACTTGCAACTTGCGCGAAAATTCCCAATATAGGGGCAGGACAACCAACAAGGAGGTTCACAAATGGCTTATACGGACGTAATCGCCTCCCGCGCCGCCGGCGCGGTGCAAATTGACAAGGTTCTGCGCAACACCTACATGCTGCTGAGCATGACCTTGGCGTTCAGCGCTCTCATGGCCGGAGTTTCCATGGCGATGGGTGCGCCCTATCTCGGCCCCATCGTCACCTTGGTCGGGTTCTTCGGCTTGGTCTTCGCCGTGCACAAGACGGCGGAAAGCACTTTAGGCCTGCTGTTCACCTTCCTGTTGACGGGTTTCATGGGCTTCACCCTAGGCCCCATTCTCAATGCCTACCTGAGCCTTGCCAACGGCCCTAGTTTGGTGGTTTCGGCGCTGGGCACCACGGCGGCGGCCTTTGTTGGGCTTTCCGCCTACGCCGTTGTCACCCGCAAGGACTTCAGTTTCCTCTCCGGCTTCCTCGTGGTGGGCTTCTTCGTGCTGATGGGCGCCGTGGTGCTGGGGCTGTTCTTTGATCTTTCGGCCTTCTCGGTGGCCATTTCCTGCGGCTTCGTGCTGTTCGCCAGCGCCGCCATCCTGTGGCAGACCAGCGCCATCATTCACGGCGGGGAGACCAACTACATCCGCGCTACGGTGTCGCTGTTCGTGTCGTTCTACAATCTGTTCCTCTCGCTGCTGCACATCTTTGGGGTGATGAGCGACGACTAGCTGCGACTTGGCGGCTGGCGGGACGGCTTAAGCGGTTCTCCGTCAGCCGCTGCGGTAAAGCGCCTCTCGTTCGCGGGACGCCCTGACCACCGGAATCTCCTCGTCGGCCAGCCCCGCCATCCACTGCTTGCGGGCCAAGGCGCGTTCGATGTGCGGCGCCAAATCCTCCGCCTTGCGGGCCTCCCGCGCCTCCCGTTTAGCTGCGAACTCCGGTAGCACCTCCCGCCCGAAGAGCTCCAGGCTTTCGCAGATGTGGTCGTGGCGATTCTTGCCGCCTTGCTGCAGGAAGATGATTTGGTCGATGCCGGCCTCCTGAAAATCCCGGATGTGCTCCGCAAAGTGTGCTGGTGTGCCGATGCCTGGAGCGCCGATGGTGGGCAGGTCCCGGTCCCGTAGGGATTCGTACTCCCTCCACAGTTGGGAGCGGCCAGGCTTGCTGTCGTTGGCGACCAAGGCGTTGATGGCGTAGCGGAAGAAGGCGAAGCCATCGACTCCCCGGCGCCGGGCTTCGTCCGGGTCCTCATGCAGGGAGAAACCGGCCACTACGGCCAGGTTGGCGTTGACTTGGTGGCCCAAGGGCACGCACTCATCGGATTTGATGATGTTGTAGTAGGTGTCCGCCCAGGTTCGCGCCTCATCCGGGTTCACGAAGGTGAAGGCCAGGGCGCCGATGCCGTTTCTGGCGGCGGTCTCTATGGTTCTGCGGCTGGTGCAGGCCATCCACATGGGCGGATGGGGTTTTTGCAGGGGCTTGGGCAGGACGTTGCGGCAGGGCATGGAGAAGCCTTCCCCCTCGTAGCCAGGGTAGGGGTCCAGCACCATCATGTTGGCGATTTGCTCCGCTGCCTCCAGGGAGAGCGCCTGCTTGCGCTTGGCCGGTACGCCGTAGCCGTGCAGCTCCAGCCGGGTGGCGCCCTCGCCGATGCCAAAATCGACCCGACCATTGGAGACCAAGTCGAGCATGGCCACGGATTCGGCGGTGCGCGCAGGATGGTTGTAGTTGGGTATCACTTGGCGAATGCCGAACCCAACCCGAATGCGCTCCGTCTTGGCGGCCAGCGCCGTGAGGAACACGTCCGAGGCGGAGCAGTGGGAGTATTCATCCAAAAAGTGGTGCTCCACCGCCCAAGCGTGGTCGATGCCCAGCCGGTCGGCAAGCTGAACCTGTTCGATGGCTTCGTGGATCAGCCGATGCTCCGCATTGTTGTCCCAAGGCTTGGGCAGTTGCAGCTCGTAAAATACGCCAAAGCGCATCTAGACCCCCTTCCTTCAGTAGTCAAAGCTCCGTTTGGAGCGGTAATTTTATCCTATTGTCGCATCCTGTCGACCCTTTCAAAAGCATCGGTAGCCGCGCTTGGTAGGCGGCTTCAAACAGAATCACCTCGTCCGCCAATAGCGGATGGAAGAGCTCGGAGTTCAAGGTGGCGAAGTTCGGGGGTGCTACGACGGCACCCGCATCTCTTCGTTGACCATCATCCACCATTCTGACTGACCTCATGAAACCTTGGCGTCATCGGCCCTCATGGAGTCTTGTACGCAACGAAGACCCCTAATTGCCCACAACTCAAATACTGGAAAGTGAGGAGAACAACGGGCTACTATTTCTGCCGCGCAACAAAAATTAGGGTGGAAGCAGCGGCAATCGTGCAAGTCAAACCAACGGCAAAGCTGTTTTCCTGGAGAAAACCCCAAACGGAGGAATTTGTTGACAGTGTGAAAAAAAGGCCGACCGCGCCGACAAACAATGCTCCAGCGCCAATAAGCCACTTGTTTTGCAACGACCCCACCTCCTCCCTAAGAATTTTGCGGACCATATTCGGAGTATCGCTCTGCCGTTCCTGTATTTGGGCAGCGTACGTTTTAAGGGCTTCGATTGCATCGTGAATCTCCGAATACTCATCCGTAACATCTCTAAACTGTTGGTCTATTTCCTTTAGGCGTTTTCCGAGTATTCCCCAAGGGTAGCCGGAAGACATTAGCTGATCCAGAAGATCTTGGGGACCGCCTTTCACAAACGGGCCTACCCATTCGGACTCCTTCATTCCAACTGGCGCACCGGTCCGTTTCGACCGGACATATCCTTTCTGGTTTTGGTAGTCACCCGAATAAAGGTGTTCGGGTGATTCGCCTTCATCCAATTTGAATATCGTGATCCGGTAGATTTTTTCCTTGAAAAGGAAGCGGCGCTCCTCATTTGAATTATTAGTTAACGTCCAGTTGAGTGTGCCGTGGAAGCCGGCGTCAACTTGCGTGGTGGGCGCAATCATGCCTTCCCGGGAAAGATCGGTAGTTGGGCTTACAAATGCATGCAAATCATGACCAGGAAATACTGTATGAACAGTTTCCCTCCTGAAGTCCAAGTCCTCAAAAGCCGTTACTCCCACTAAATGACCAGGATGTACTTGGATATCTTTCTTGCTCCTACTTAAATCGAAAGATTTTCCCGTATTGATGAATTCTCCTCTGTCGCCCAAACGAAGCACATAGGAATTCGGGCGAAGGCATTCCTCTTCGGCATTCCGCAATACCGTCCCGAAAAGAGATTTCAGTTCCCTATCATTCAGTATGGTTGCCATAGCAGCACTTCGGGGCAAGTTGTGGATGGATGAAATTAGACAACTATGGTCGTGGGTCGTCAAGGGAGCGCAAGCCGCAAATTTCGCCGCCTAACCTAGCCTGACGGATGAGTTGTGCTTGGCGGCGGATTGGTAGGCTGGGCGAGTGCTTTGGCGATCCTGGTACGCGCTTACGGATGGCGGCAGGGGAAGCCGGTAAGCGGCGGCCCAGAGCAGGCAACTGGTCAGCATGACGTCCGCGCCGGTGAACCGCTCCCCCACGAGGTAGGCGTGGTTCCTAAGCCGTCCTTCGGCGAAGCCCTTGATGGCGGTCTCCACGGCGGCGGGGGCCTCTCCGTAGAGGGCGGCAAGGTCCCGGTGCTTGCGCAGGACGTAGAGGGTGTGGGCGTCCAACTCCATCTGCACATAGGCCAGCCATTCGTTGTACTGCGCCCGTTCCCTTGAGCCGGGCTTGGGGGTTAAGCCTGTGTCCGGGCCGTAGGCGTCCGCCAAGTAGGTGACGATGGCGGCGCTCTCGGTCAGCACGAAGCCGCCATCGACCAGCACCGGGACCTTGCCCTTGGCGTTGAGGGCGGTGAATTCCGGGGTTCGGGTCTCCCCGGTGCGCGGCCCGATCAGCTTGGACTGATAGTCCAAGCTCAGCTCGTGGGCCGTCCAGTGGGCGCGCAGGGTTCGCGCCGTGCCGCCGCCCCAGATAGTGATCACAGCGACATTTCTATCTCGGTGGCTTCGTAAAAGTGAGCGACGGTCTCCCCCGAAGGATGCGCTTGCATGGTGGCTAGGAATGCGGCCATGTGCGGCGTTTTGAAGTGGGCGCTCAGGGCTTCCTTGGTGGTCCAGCGTTCGACGACGCGGATGGCGCCGGGGTCCGCCAACTCCACGCAGAAGCTGTAGTCCTCGCAGCCATCCTCCTTCAGGGTGGCGTTTTGCATGGTGAGAATGGCGTCTTGCAGCGCCGCCACAGTGTCAGCACTGGCTTGGATGCGGGCGTTTACGATAATCAAGGCTGCTCTCCTGATGTTGATGGTTGGCGCAGCTTAACCCGACTGGCTGGATTTTGTTCGCTTGCGCCGGAATCCATGTTACTGTGAATAAACACAGACTTCATTCGGCGCGGGTGGACCATGCGCGTTAGGACCCACAAAGGCCGGGGGGCCACGTTGAACCCCCAAGGCCGTTATCTGCCAACCGCTTCGGAGGCGGTTGAGGACGGCTGGGAGTTGGACGAAGAGCCGGAACCAGCGCCGGAGACGGAGTTCCATGCGGACCGCACCCAACGCATCATCACCCGCAACAAGTCTCCGGACGTGCCCTTTGACCGCTCCATCAACGCCTACAAGGGTTGTGAGCACGGCTGCGTCTATTGCTTCGCCCGGCCCACCCACGCCTATCTGGATCTTTCCCCCGGCCTCGATTTCGAGACCAAGATCTTCTACAAAACCAATGTGCGGGAACTGCTGTTGAAAGAGATCGGCGCCCGCAACTACCAGTGCCGGCCCATCGCTCTGGGCACCAACACGGATCCGTACCAGCCGGTGGAGAAACGCCTGCGCATCACCCGCACCATCTTGGAGGTGGCGGTGGAGTGCGGGCATCCCATCAGCATCGTCACCAAGGGGCAGTTGGTGCTGCGGGACTTGGACCTGCTGGAGCAGTTGGCGGAGCGCAGCCTTGTCTCCGTGGCGTTGAGCATCACCACTCTGTCGAATGCCCTCAAGGTCAAGCTGGAGCCGCGCACCTCCAGCCCGGCGGCTAGGCTGCGGGCCATCGCCGGCCTGCACCGGCGGGGAGTGCCAACGGCGGTGATGGTGGCGCCGGTGATTCCTTTCATCAATGATCAGGAGATTGAAGCCATCGTCGGTCAGGCCGCGGCGGCGGGCGCCCAAGCCGCCGGCCATGTGCTGATCCGCCTGCCCTTGGAGGTCAAGGATCTGTTTGAGGCTTGGCTGGCCGAGCACTACCCCCTGAAGGCCAAGCGGGTGATGGCGGCCATTTACGACACTAGGGGCGGCAAGGCTTATGACTCCACCTGGGGCAAGCGGATGCGCGGCGAGGGGCCGTTCGCGAGCTTGGTGAGCAGCCGGATGGCGACGGCGCGGCGGCGCAACGGCTTGGACGGGAAGCGTCTGCCGCCGCTTAGGACGGATATTTTCACCCCTCCGAGCAAGGGCGGGCAGCTATCCCTCTGGTAACCCTTGCATTCTGGTAGCCCTTGCATCTCCCGGTTAATCCGAACGATGGGTTCCGCCAAGCCCAGCACATCATCACCCGCAACAAAGCCCTGGAGACGCCATTTAACGCTCCCTCAACGCCCGCATGGCCTACGAGGGGCTGCCATGCCCTTGGGAAGGCGGTGTGAGCCAAGCCTTGGCATGGTCCCCGCGGAAGGGCTGGAACACCGGATTCAAAGGGCGGTTTTACCCGCAGGAGTGGACTCTATTTTGGCCCTCGACCTGTAACGTAAAACGGACCCACCTCCATGATCGCGCCAGGTTGCTCCAAAATGGCTTAAAGTGCGCCAAATAGCTTCATTGCACTCGCTGCGCCTGCAGGGACGCACGGGCTTTGGCGGCAACGGGGGAGGAATCTTGGATCTGGTCGCTTGGTCTTGGCTGTTTCTGGCCATCTACATCGGCGTGATGGTGACCTTCGGCGTCGTTGGCCGGATGCGGGTCAAAAACGCCGACGACTTCGCCACCGCCCGCAGCGCCTACGGCCCGGTGTTTTTGGCCTTCGCCTTCGCCGCCACCACCGCCAGCGGCGCCACCTTCGTCGGCTTCCCGGGCATCACCTACGACAACGGCTTGGCCGCTGTCTGGTCGGTGTTTCTTTACCCCATCGGCACCTATCTTGGCGTTTTGATTTGCCTGCGCCTGGTCAGCAACAGCGGCCATCGGTTCGGCAACCGCTCCATCCCGGAGTACCTTGGCAGCCGCTATCAGTCGGACGGGATGCGGATCATGGTGTCCCTCTTCTCCCTGCTGCTGTTCTTTTATTTGGCTGGGCAGTTGGTCTCCGGCATCGTCATGTTCGAGATCATGCTGGGCGTCCCCTCGGAGTGGGCGCTCGGCATCACCGCCGTCGTGCTCATGGTCTATGTGGTGCTCGGCGGCGCCCATGCGGACATCCTCACCGACGGGGTGCAGGGTTTTTTGATGGTGGTCATCGGCGCCGCCTTAGTGTTCATGTTTCTGATCGGCTACGGCGTGGAGGGGGGATTGATGGGCATGGTGGAGAACCTGCGCCATCAAGACCCGAACTTGGTGGGCTGGCTAAACAAGGAGTCCGTGCTGTACCGCTCCTGGTGGTCCGTCCTGGCCATCATCATTTCGCACCTGCCACTGGGCCTGCTACCGCACATCGGCAACAAGCTCTGGGCGCTGCAGAATCCCAGCGAGCGGCGGCGCTTTATTGCCTTGGCCTTCACCTTCGGCCTCACTCTGGGAATGCTGGGGCTGGGCGGCCTGCTGGCTAGGGCCATCCTGGGCGATGCCCTCACGGAGCCGGGCATGAGCAGCAACAGCGCCTTGGCCCTGTTGTTCATGGAGTTGTTCCCGGCTTGGTTGGCGGCGCTTTTGGGCGTTGGCATTCTCGCCGCCGTCATGTCCACCGCGGACGGCCTGGTGGTGTCCAGCTCGCAGATCATCGCCAACGACCTTTACCGCTTAAGCTATGTCCCCAAGTTCGGCAAACATCTGGACGCCAAGCAGGTGGACCGACGGGTGCTGGCCATCAGCCGCATAGCCACGGTGGCGGTGATGGTCATTTGCACGTTCATGGCTTGGCAACTGATGGACCGCAACGTGGCGCTGATCGTCTGGGTCGGCACTGGCGGCATGATGGCCGCCTTCGCCGGCCCCTTGGTGGTGGGAGCGGTTTGGCGCGGCGTCACCCGAGCCGGCGCCATCGCCGGCTTAGTCAGCGGCGCGGCAGTCTTCACCGTCCTCCACGGCGCCCTGATAGACCCGAACTGGTTTGCCCCCGGTGTCTTGCGGGCGGTGGCGGACTGGCTGGCGCGGGAGGCGGGCAACCCTTGGTCCTGCGCCTCCATCG
Source organism: uncultured Pseudomonadales bacterium (assembly GCA_958296195.1). Taxonomy (GTDB): domain Bacteria; phylum Pseudomonadota; class Gammaproteobacteria; order Pseudomonadales; family Azotimanducaceae; genus Azophilus. Next base: position 658,828 of record OY282455.1, read on the forward strand.
GCGAGATCTTCTCCGTGGCGGTGACCTGGGCGGTGTCCAAACGCACCCAACCGCTGCCGTCCGACCACTTGGCACGGCTGTTCGGCCCAGTCGAAGAGCGCCCAGTCCACCGTCGCTTCGGCGCCACTTGACGCCACCCCCGCCGTGTTCGGCCGGCAGGGCGGCATCATCGTTGGCGAATTCGCTCCGTGCGCGGGCTCGAGCGAGGCCTGAACTCAAACCGCCAAATCTGGCCTGTTCCGGAAACGTACTGGCCGGTTCGAACACTGGCGATCTCATAGTCAGGCAGGGAGCGCGTTGCGAAGCAACGCCCGCCAACCCGAGTTCCGTAGCGATGGAAACTAAAGTCAAGGTTGTCAAAAGAGTGGTTTTGACGGTGTTCGGGCAAGTCGGCACGGTCAACTGGACGGATGTGTAGGAAGAACTGCGGCTCAATGTCCGTGTCGTCGCAATCTTCCTTCAGGTAGATTAGCTGATGGTAGTCGTCGTACACATCAAAGTCGGCCTGCACGACTAAATGGGCCTTGGCGATGGTCCGGTCAAGCCGCCACTCCTGAAATCTGTCGAGGGTGGTGACACTGATGAACAAGCCGAGGACCAGGCAGCCGGCTAGTATGGAGAAATGCTTGCGGTTCAATTGCAGCGTGGCGAGAGCCAAGCAACCCCAACAGGTCGCAAGCAGCAGGAACACGAACCTTGCGTTTCGGAAAGGGATATCGTTCGGGAGGAAGAATTGCGTCGAGGCCATGAGCGCCAGCGCGATCAGCCACAGAATGTTGTTGGCTAGCCTTCGCCGGCCGTGCCGCGCCTGCCAGACAGCACCGCCCACCGCACATGTCAGGGCCAGCGCGGAAAAGGCGTTCAGGAGAGTGTGGACTCCTTGTCCGAACGGCGCCAGCAAGGCCAAGCCCCGGAAGTCTCTGACTATCGGCAGCTTTTGCCAACCCTCTTCCCCGCAGCCGTCGCACACCCTTACCAAAGCGGCCTCGCCGTGCGTCAACGGGTCCAAGGTTTCCGTAGAGGCTTGGTCTAGTCTGTGTGACAACGCTTCAAGGAAACTACCGAATATATAGCCGCCAGAGCCCTTTGTGAGTTGCAGCACTCCGTACTTGGCGACCTGCCCCAGCACCAAAAGGATGACGAACCCGGCGATGTAAAGCAGGGTGCAGCGGACCGCTCGCTGCGTTTCCCCGCCCGCGTTGGTCCGCTCATGCCCCAACCAAGCCACCAGCCCAATCAAGGCGATGGCCAAGCTGTTGTGCCCATCGGACAACCATAGAAAGGAGGACAGCATTCCGGTGATGAAGCAGAACTCCTGTGCCAACAGCGGCCGTTTCCCTTGGAAATATCGTTCCGTGCCGCCCGGCCGCGCCACCTCGGCGGAAACTTCGGCGAACCGTTGCTGCGCCAGTTCGTAGGGAATCTGATTGCCGAGGTGATGCAGCCAAATGAAGAGCGCTGTGCCGGCCGCTGCGACCAAGGCGTAAATAGCCAGCCGCCAGCCAACTGAAGGCAGGGAGAAGCGGGAGCTAGCGGAGGAAAGGGTCAAAATGCTACACGGGGAGGCTCAAGGAGACGGGGGGTTGGGCGGCTGCTCCTCCCCCGTCCTGCGAAGGCCTGAGACGAACAGCGAAAGCGTCACCTTAAACATGTACCACAGTGGCGCCAAACCCCGATGCAACTGCCCGCCGACGTCGTTGCGGTACATGTAAACCGGCGTCTCACGCAAGTGAAAGCCGTTGCGGATGAGGGTGAACAGCACGTCCGCGTCTGGAAAGTCGTAGGGGTAGCTGTCCATGCTCAAGAACCTTAGGCATCTGTGGTTCATGCCGATGTAGCCGGACGTCGGATCCGTTATGGCCGTTCGGGTCAGGATGCGCAGCAGCAAGCGGAACAGCCGAATGCCCAGCTTGCGGGCCGGAGTGCCCCGGTACAATTCTCCGGCCGGCGAAAAAGGCAGAGGGTCAACGGGCATGAAGCGGGAGCCGATCACGACGTCGCAGGTCTGGAGCCGCTGCAGAATCATCGGCAGAAAGCGGGGGTCATGCTGCCCATCCCCGTCCAGCTGCATGAGCTGTTCATAACCGTTGGCGAGCGCGTACTTGTAGCCGGTCTGCAGGGCGGCCCCATAGCCGAGGTTCTCAATCAAGCGGATGGCCGCCACGCCGTGTCGGTGGAGAATTTCCGGGGAGGCGTCCGTGGAGGCGTCGTCGATGGCGAGCAGGTGATAGCCTTCCTGCTGGACGACGTCAAGCAGCGGCCCTAGCAGGCGCTCTAAATTCCGCGCTTCATTGCGCACCGGAAAGATGACCAGGGTGGCGGAGGAACTCATGATTGGCCGATTATAGGCGCACCGCCTACTGGGGTTGAGGCGTCTTCGCTCGCCCCGCCTTGCCGCCGGCAACGGTGCCGGCGACCGTGGCGACCAACCAAAACAGCCCGACTGCGACCCAAATGGCGCAGCGAATGGACAGCGCGACCAAGGCGGCACTGGCGGCGGGTGCGCCCAGCCAAGCGAGGATGCCGGTTAAGCCGGCCTCCATCAGGCCAAGGCCGCCGATGGACTGCACTGGAAGCGCCGTGGCCAAGCTGCCGCCGGCCGCGGCGAGCAGGAGTTCGGCGAAGGCGACGTCCAAGCCAACCGCTTGGCCAATGAGCCAAAAACCAGTGAAGACCGTCACCCATAATAGTGCCGTGGGCAGCAGGCATAGCTGCACGATGCGCCGATGGCGGGCGCTTTCCAGCCAGCGACGCCCCTGCAGCAGGTGCCGCAGCAGGCGCCGTCGCCAACCTCGGGGACGGCCAATCCCAACGATCAGCCTAGCCGCAAGGCGCAACCAGAGGTGCAGGCTCAAGGCGCCGACCAGCGCCAAAAGGCAAACGCCGGCGGTCAAGACGGCGAGCGGCTTGGCCCCGTCCCCGCTCAGGTCAAAAACCATCAGCGTGGACAATAGGAAGCAGGCGGCGATGACCGCCACATCCAGCAGGCGCTGCACTAGGGCGCAAGCCACCGCGGTGGCGGTGCTCCATCCGTAGGTGCGGCGCATCACGGCCACCCAAGCGACCTCCCCCAAGCGCGCCGGCAGCGCCAACAACCAAACGGCGTGCCAAGCGGTCACATGCAAGGCTGCGACAAATCCGCCGCGGCGGTCGGCGATCAAATGGGTGCGCAGTGCGGCAAGGAGATGCTCCCCAAACAGCAGCGCCAACCCCGCCCCAGCCAAGGGCCAATAAACTTGGGCTGTCGCCAAGGCAGTCGTGTCCAACTGGGCGGCGACCAACCCGAACAGCAGTAAGCTGACGGCCGCGGCAACGGCCCAGGTCAAGCGCTTGACGCGGGGCAGCGGCGGCGCCATCAGGCTGGCTACTCGGCGCCCGCTCAGGTGGCCAGTCGCCAAGGAGGTGTGCGGTCCCAAGCGAAGGGCTCTATGCCGCCACGGCGCAGTTGCCAGATGCTGGCCTCTGCTTGGCCGTCCTGCAGTTCCAAAAAGCCTATGGTGCCGAACTGAGTGTCGTAGTTGTGCGGATAGGTGGCGGAGCCGGGATTGACGCAGAGCACGCCTTCTATGGTTTCGATGCGTTCCACATGGGTGTCCCCGGAAACGATCACGTCCGGTTTGCGTTGCGGGAAGTAGCGTTCAATCCAGCGGGCCAAGGTGAAGTTGGGCGGGCGCTCCGGCACTGGGATGTAGTGGGTCAGGCCCACCCACAGGCCCTCCAGGGGCAGCAGCCAGGCATATTTGACGCGCGCATCCTGGGGCTGCACCGGGCGCCCTCCGCCACCGTCCTCGCCGTTGCCCCGGGCGGCGTAAACAGGGGCGACGCGCTGCAGCTCGTCAAGCACCCAAAATTCGTGGATGTCGCCGCCGTGGAAGATGGCGTCCACCCCGGCGAAGGCGTCAAGCACCTCCGGCCATAGTGCCTTGGCCGCCTCCGGCAGGTGGGTGTCCGAAATCAAGCCGATCTTAATGGACGTGGCGCTCCCCGAAGATGCGTTTGCGGGAAACTACACGACAACGCTGGTTTGTGAAAGCCGGGACGTTAGCCCGCATAGTGCGCCCAAGGCGTTCCCCGGCTTGCCGGCCATGACCTGCGGCGGTGGACGTGATTCAATGACTCCTTCAATTTCCGCGAGAGCCCCATCATGGAGATATTTCTGGACCCGTCGATCTGGGCGGCGTTCCTGACGCTGACCGTCTTGGAGATCGTGCTTGGCATCGACAACATCATCTTCATATCGATCCTGACCAACCGGCTGCCGGAGCATCAGCGGGCGAGGGGCCGCTACATCGGCTTGGCGGCGGCCATGTGTACCCGCATCCTGCTGTTGTTCTCCTTGGCTTGGATGATGTCCCTCACCGAGGACCTGTTCTCGGTGCTGGGCAACGACATCTCGGCGCGCGACCTGATCCTGCTGCTCGGCGGCGCCTTCCTGATGGCCAAGGCCACCCGGGAAGTCCACAACTCCCTGGAAGGGAACGAGCCGGGCAAGCAGGGCGCGGTGCTGCCGAGCTTCGCCGGTGTGATGGCGCAGATCGCGGTCATCGACATCGTCTTCTCCTTGGACTCCGTCATCACTGCGGTGGGATTGGTGCAGCACGTCGAAATCATGGTCGCCGCCATCGTCATCGCCGTCGCCATCATGATGTTGGCCAGTGGGTCGATCAGCGACTTCGTGGAAAGCCATCCGACCGTGAAGATGCTGGCGCTGAGCTTCCTCATCCTGATCGGCCTGAGCCTGGTGGGCGAGGGCTTGGACTTTCACACCCCCAAAGGCTACATCTACTTCGCCATGGCCTTCTCCTTTGGCGTGGAGCTGCTCAACCTGCGGATGCGAAAGGTGAAGGGCAAGACCTTGATGCTGCGCAAGGCCCAACTCGGGGACCTGATGCAGTAGGGCCGGCTACCCGCCGAAGTCGTCCGCCGGCTTGGAATGGCGGCGACCAGTAACAAATACCGTTACCAAACCTAGGACAGTACTTCCACCAACAACGCCAGCCGCCGTCCCATTTCCGTGGTATCCAAGGAATCCTGCGACGCCGAGAGCGGCCAGCGCTGCGCAGAAACCGAATAGCTGCCCGCGCTTGACGTCTATGCCAACTTGCTCAAGCACTTGGACTTCCTGATCGTGAACATGGGCTTGGTCCCGCTCGGCCATAGAGAAAATACGTTCCGCCGAACCGGGCAGCACGACCTCGTATTGCTGCAATATGTCAGGCGGCGGAAGGGGTCCAGATAGCTCGCGGGAGACTTCGATTGAAGCCGGCGCAGTCTTGGAAACAGAAAATTGCTTAACTCGGCCGTCTTCCTTCCCGTTCATATTGGTCGCAAGCCGTGCGTATGTGGTTGCCTACACGCCGCCAAGTGGCCTCGAGTCGCTCATCCTGAGTGCCTGCAGGCATCAGGTTTTGGTACAGGCCGCTGGTTTCCGGGCAGATGTCCGCAATGCTGCCAATTCCGTGCAATGTGGCCCGAATGCGATTCGCCGCCAATTTCCCAGAGCGCATGTAGGTCTCTTTTTGTTTGCAAGTTGGCGACACTTTAGTGGACTGATCGATGCTTGACAAGACTAGATTTGCCCCGTGTTAAGAACAAATAAAGTGTCCGGTTTTAGAACACAAGAAGTGTCCGGTTTCACTGTCGCCCGGTTTTGCGACTGGAGCGCATCGGCATGGGCAAGGCGAACTTGGCTCAGGAGAAGCGGGACATGGTGTTCGAGGAGGTTTACGGGGTTTGGACGGAGCGCCGTCTGACGCAGGAGGATGCGGCGGAGCTTTTGGGGGTTTGCCCCCGGACGTTCCGGCGTTGGACCGAGCGCTACGAGGGGGACGGGATCGACGGGCTTCGTGACCGTCGGCTGTCGGGTGCGTCGCACCGCGCGGCGCCGGTGGACGAGGTGATGCGGATGGTGGATCGGTACCGGACGCGGCATGAGGGCTGGAGCGTTCGGCACTTTTACTCCTGGTACCGCCGCGACGGCGGGGAGCGCAGCCATGGCTGGGTGAAGGACAAGCTTCAGCAGGCGGGCGCCGTGCCCAAGTCGAAGGGCCGGGGGAGGCACCGCAAGCGGCGGGAGCGGTCGCCCTGGCCGGGGATGCTGCTGCACCAGGACGGCAGCAGCCACGAGTGGGTCGAGGGCCGGCGTTGGGACCTGATCGTGACGATGGACGACGCGACGAGCGAGCATTGCTCGATGTTCCTGTGCGGGGAGGAGGGGCTGTGGAGCAGCTTCCGGGGCGTTCGGGAGACGATCGAGGCCAAGGGCCTGTTCTGCTCGCTTTACACGGACCGGGGCTCGCACTACTGGACGACGCCGGAGGCGGGCGGGAAGGTGGACCGGGGGAACCCGACGCAGTTCGGCCGGGCGATGGCCCGTCTGGGGATCGAGATGATCCCGGCCTATTCGCCGGAGGCGCGGGGGCGCTCGGAGCGGGCGTTCGGCACCCACCAGGGCCGGCTGCCGAAGGAGTTGGCGCTGGCCGGGGCGACGGACCTGGACTCGGCCAACCGTTACTTGGCGGAGGTGTGCATGCCGGCCTTCAACGCGGAGTTCGCGCAGCCGGCGCGGGAGTCGGGTTCGGCGTTCGTGCCCTGCCGGGACCCGGCGGCGCTGGACGACGTCCTGTGCGAGGTTCACGAGCGCACCGTGGGGCGGGACAACTGCGTGGGGTTCGAGGGGCTGGCCCTGCAGTTGCCGGCGGACCGGCATCGGCCCCACTACGCGAAGGTCAGGGTGAAGGTCCGCCGCCACGCCGACGGTACGCTGTCGGTCTGGCACGGCCCCCGCCGACTGGCCAAGCACGATCCCAAGGGCGAGCCGGCGGCGGACGGCGAACTGGCCGCCGCCGCGTAGCGCCATGCCGAACGGAGCGCCCCCGATCCAGCCGCCGCCGGGCTTTGCGCCTCGGGCTGCGGGAAGCGCCAAAACCTTGCCCGCGCCCACCGCAGCCAAACCGGACAGTTTATTTGTTCTAAAACCGGACACTTCTATTTGTTGCTAACAGACTAGATTTGCCCCGTTGGCCGGTTGATTCAAGGAGGTGTCATCCTGTTCGTCAATCTGGAACAACGCCCTGTCGGTCCGGCCTTCAGCCCGGCTTGTCGCGCAGAAAGACCCAGTTGGTGTTGGTGGATTCGGTGGCGCTGAAGCGGTAGCCGCCGTAGTCGAAGGCTTTGAGGGCCTTGAGGGTGGAGACTCGATTCTTGATGAGGTAGGCGGCCATCAGCCCCCTGGCCCGCTTGGCGAAGAAGGAGATGAACTTGTAGCGGCCGTTCTTCAGGTCCTTGAAGGTGGGAGTGATGATGCGCGCCTGCAGAGTGCCGGCATCGACCGCGTTGAAGTATTCGTTGGAGGCGATGTTGATGAGGGTGGGCTGCCCTTGGGCGGCGATGGCCTCGTTCAGCGCCTCGGTGAGTTGACCGCGCCAGAACTCGTAGAGATCGCCGCCACGTCCGGTGGCTAAGCGGGTACCCATCTCCAGCCGGTAGGGCTGAATGAGGTCCAGGGGCTTGAGGAGTCCGTGCAGGCCGGAGAGGATGCGCAGGTGCCTTTGCGCCCAGGTGAGGTCCCGCTCCGTAAACGTAGTGGATTTAAGGCCCAGATATACGTCGCCGTGGAAGGCGAACATGGCCTGCTTGGCGTTCTTGCGGTTGAACGGCGGCTGCCAAGCGGCGTAGCGGTCGTAGTTGAGGTAGGCCAAGTCGCTGCTGATGCTCATCAGCGCCGCCAAGTCCTGAGGCGCCTTGGTGCGCAGGACTCCGATCAGTTCCGCCGACTCATCCAGAAACTGCGGCGTGGTGGCTTTCCGCGTCGGTGCGCGGCGGTCGAAATCCAAGGATTTGGCTGGTGAGATGACGGCCAGCATCGGGCTCTCCTAGGCTTGGATGGTGCCGAGGATTCTAACGGATTTTCATGCGCCGCCGCCGGCTGCTACTCCCACAATTTTGGCGATGGCGAGTGACGCTCCCGGCCATCGCATTTCGTTGGCGCCGTGCAATCGCGCTTAGCGCGAATCATCAAGCCCCATGCGGGCCATGATGAGGTCCATCACGGCTTCGCTGTCGAAGGACTCGCAATGGTTGGAGTTTTCGAAAGCATGCCACTGCTTGTCTGACCCAGCCGGCATGTTCATCCTATTGAAAACGTACATGAAGTGGCCGAGGGACCAGTGCTCGTCGCCACCGCTCAACTGCTCTGGGTCGTAATCCGGGCCGACGTCAACGATCAGGTCAACCGAGTGGTCGATGTCCCAATCGCCGTCGTCCGCAGCCACCATGCTGCTTTCGTCAAAGGGCGGATAGGGTTCGTCGCCGCCTTCCGGTATGCGGCAGGCGGTGGTGGCGTGGACGTGATTGACGACGCTTTCATACGCCCAGTCGGCCGGAATCATCTCGGGTACGCGGCAAACGCTGTTGGTCGAGACGGCCTGGCAGTCCGCATCCGCCGTGCAGGGCACGTTGGCGTCCAGGTCGCAATAGCCTTGGTCGTAGGTGCGCCGGCCGCAGCCGGCGTTGATGTCGTACAGCGGCGGCCCGCCGCCCAAGGCCTGATAGTCGATGATGTCATCCAAGCCGTGCCACAGCACGACGCCAAAGGTGGCGACGGCACCCATGCTGCAACCCCGGGTGGCGAAAGCGGAGGGGCCCGCCAAGTTTTCATGGCTCCAAGCGATTGCGGCGGCGACGCGCCGGTTCAAATTGTGTACTCGCTCGGCAGCAGCGGAATTGCGCGTGTACCAGCCCCACGCGAGGGGAAAGGGCGGCGCACCGGGAATGTCGGGCGGCGCGTAGCCCATCGCCCAACTCATCGATATGGTGTTCACGTCGCTGCGCTGCTCCAGCAATGCGACGCTTGGGTCATGGCCGATGCCGCCCCCTCCGCCGTGACTGAAAATGGTCTTGTCGCCGCCATCGGTGGTGTAGGCCAAGTGTCCGCCCATGCCGTCCACCACGAAGGCAACGGACTGCTTGGGCAAATCCGGCTGGCGCCCGTGGAAAATGAGGTCGCCATTGTCCCAAGCATAGGCCGGAACCTGGCATTGCCGCCAATCCGCGCAAGCCTCCTTGCACCGATAACGCATCGAATAGTCCTTCAGCCAATAGTCCGCATCCCTTTGCACTGGTTCGCTCCGCTCAACCTCGAAGGCGGAGGAGGGGACTTTGGGGTTCGGCACTCGGCAAATTTCAACCAAGCCGGCCAATTCCGCCACGGACAACGGGGCCGATTCGGCGCTGGCTTCCGCACCTGCCGCGCCCGGTGCCTCCGCGGCCGTCTGCTGGGCATTCGCCGCTCCGACCTGGCTGGCTGTCATCCACGCAACCGTCCAGCCAAGCAATGCCAGCTTTCCTTTCCCCAACCTGCGCATTGCAGGAACAACTTGGCCAGATGTTCGCCCTTGGTGCGCACTCGTGGCCGAAGGCGCAAATCGCCGGCATTGCACCGCGCCGCGGGCGGCTTGTGGAAATAGATGAGTTAAAGTGCGCACCCACCTTGCGGTTGGACCGTGGTTCTTCATGTCGTTGGGCCTTTGCTTGTTTCGTTTAAGAAAGCGAGAGGTGCTTTTGCTACTCCCAGCTCTTCGCCACGGTCACGCCATAGCTGCGCGGTGGCGCCAAGGAGCCCGTCGTGAAGCTAAAGTTCATCGGGTCCAGAAAGGGGTTCCGCACGAAGGGTTCGACGGACCCGATTAGAGCAGCGTTCACCGCCTGCTCATCGCTTAAGTTCTTGCCCCAGACCGAGAAGCGCCAGCCGTTGATTGCGTAGGCGATCGTGGCGTTGACATTGGCGTAGTCCGTCAGGCCGAAGACCTCGGTCTCCGCCGCCTCGTTCTGGCCGAAGGTCTGCTCCGAACGGTAGGAGTAGTTGCCGTTTAGCGACAGCTGGCCCGAACCCAAGGGCACCCTGTAGGTCAGGTCGAAGTTCATGGAGTTCCTTGGGGTTTGCTGTATGCGGTTGCCGGAGAAGTCGCCGCCAAACCCGAGATCGAATTTATCGTACTGACCATCAATCCAGGAATGGGAGGCGGTTAAAGTCAGGTTTTCGCTGAGCAGGGCGGTGAACTCCGTCTCAACGCCGTCAACCGATGCCTTGCCTGCATTGGACGTATAGGTTTGCGGAATGCCCGACTCCGTCACGCCGATGAAGTCCACCTGCAAGTCGGAGTAGTTGGTGTGGAAATAGATCAAGTTGAACTGCGCCCGATTTTGCCAAAAACGGGTTTTGATGCCGACTTCGTAGCTGTCTGCGTACTCGGGGTCATAGGGGTCGGCGGAAGTGGCGGAGTTCGACGCGGCGGTGAAGCCCCCGGACTTGAAGCCGCGAGCATAGGAGGTGTAGGCGTACAGGTTGTCGAATGCGCCAAGGTCGTCGAAGGATGCATCGAGCGTCACCCGGCCCGAAACAGCGTCCCAGGAATCGTCAACATCGACCTTGAAAATTTCCACGACGAAGGGATTGGCCGGGCCGACGTCTCCAGCCGTGGAGATGTAGCCGCCCTTGCTGTCGCTGGTCCAGCGCAGCCCTCCGGTCAGGTTGGACCAATCCGAGACGGCGTAGGTGAGGTGGCCGAACACTGCGAAGCTCTCGGTCTCGATGGAGGTCTGGTTGCTGCTGTCGAAGCCGAGGGGATTGGTTGGGGAGAACAGGGTGCCGGGCGGGGTGGGTATGCCGAAGAAGTTCAGCGGGTCCGTGTTTGCGAAGGCGATCAGGGACATGGGATCCGCCCGCACGCCGAACCGGGTGGTGTCCGTGGCGTCCGTTTTCAGGTAGTACAGCCCGCCGACCCAAGTCAGGGCGTCAAGCTCTCCATCCAGCCTAAGCTCTTGGCTGAAGGTGTCGTTTTCAACGCGAATGCTAGTGTGGTTGTTGCCCACCGCCGCATTGGAGCCGGGCAGCTGATCGGGGCCTATGGACAGGCTGTCGCTGCTGTACCACGCGGTGATGGACGTGAGCGTCGAGCCGCCAAGCCATTCGCCGTCGTAGGTTGCTCGCAGATTGACGCCGCCGCCCTTGCGGTCGGTGCCGCCGTCAAAGGACAGTTGCGTTTTGTCTTTGGAACCGACCAGCGTTCCGGGCTGCAACGCAGGTGCGGTTGAGCCTTTCAGCACGAAGAACGGGGAGCCGCCGGACTGATCCGTGAAATAATCCGCGCTTAGCTGGATTTCCAGGCGGTCGCTTGGCTGGTGGCGCAGCTTGCCGCGCACCGAAACCAAATCCAGCCCAGCTAGCTTATTGCCAGTGAGCAGGTTCTCCGCCCAGCCGTCGGACTCCTCGTACTTGAAGGCCAATTGGCCATAGGTGCTGTCCGCCAGCGGGCCGCTGACCAGGCCCTTCAAGACGATTTGATCCCAACTGCCGTAGGTGGCCTCGATAGCCGTGCGCGGGTTCTCGTCCGGGGTTTGGGTGACGAAGCTCAGGGCGCCGCCGACGACATTGCGCCCAAACAGCGTTCCCTGCGGACCGCGCAGCACCTCAAGCCGCTCAAGGTCGAGCAGGTCGAGCGCCGGATAGGATGGATCGCCGTAATATACCTCGTCGATGAACAGCACGACAGCGCTGTCCAAGCCGGCCCCGCCGGCGCTGGGCGCACCGCGCAGGCTCAGAACGGAGGTGGCGCGACTTTGGGCGCCGAAGGATAGACCGGCGACGCGGTTGCCGACCTCCTCAACGTCCCTGAGACCCCAATCGCTCAGGTAGTCGCCATCCAAGACCGTTGCGGCAACGGGCGTCTCCTGCAGGTTGGTTTCACGCTTTAGCGCGGTCACCACGATTTCTTCAATGACAATGCCGACTTCGCCTGGCACGGCAGCGTCCTGAGTTTGCCCCGCCCCGGCCAGCAAGGCACCGAGTGCGGCTACTCCCAGTTGTCCGATTTGGGGCTTGCTTTTTCTTGCGGTTTTCACTGCGTCACTCCTTTCGTCTGCTTCCGAGACGGCGCTGGGCCGAATCACGACCGACTCAGGGCCGACCTGAACCTGTTCGAGCGCCGTGCCCGCAAGCAAAGCGTCAAAAGCCTCTAAAGGCGAAAAAACGCCCGTCAAGGGAGGTGCCTGCAAACCGTCCGTGAAATCGCTGAAAAACACGATCTTCAAACCGAACGCCTCGGCCAACTCGCGCAACGACCGCGCCAAGGGCTGCGCCTCAAGCTCTATGCGCATGGCCGTTCCCGCCTCGACTTGCGGCGCCTCGGCGGCACCCACCATTGCAAAACCGAACAGGAAGACCGCCAAGACGCCCCGAGCAGCTAGCGCTCCGCCGAAGACACCGCGACTTCCGCCCGAGCCGTCACCGGTTTCGTTCCGACTTAAGGAAGAAGATGGGGTCAGGTTTGGATCTGGCCCCCCGTTCAAGGGCGGCGGTGCATTCATTCCCGGCGCCGCGACCCAAGCCAGATCTCGCGATGGCCTTCCGGCGTCAGCCGCACCTCGATGGAGTCCAGCTCCTCCAGCAACGCCACGAAGGCGTCGGGGTCGTTGACATCCAAGACACCGGTGATTTGGCGGCTGGCCAGGCCCACGTCGGCAATCAACAGCCGGGAATGGTTGTAGCGATTGAACTGCGCGGTAATGTCGCCCACGGTTTCGTGCTCGAACACCAGCCGTCGCTCCGTCCACGCCGTGGCCCGCTCCAAGTTGGCGGGCACGGGTTCGACCGGGGCGGCGCCAGCCGGCACCGCGGCTTGCTGCCCGCCGCTCAATTCGAGCCGCTTCGTCGCTGTGGCGACCGACGCTCGGGCACCATCCGCAACCATGCCCGGCGTTGGCGTTCGCTCGGACAGGCGCCGGTCGAGCAACACGCGCCCTTCTATGACCGTCACCACCGTCGCGTCCGCACGACGATGGATGTTGAACCGGGTGCCCGCCGCTTCAATGACCAAATCCCCGCTGAGCACGCGGAAGGGCCGGGCGGCATCCTTGGCCACATCCACCAGCATTTCGCCGCGCAGCAGGTCAAGCTGCCGAGTTTCCGACGTGATGCGGATACGGGCGGCGGAACTCGTATTGAGCATCATGGTGGAGCCGTCCGCCAATAGAATGGAGCGCTGTTCGCCCAACGCCGTGGCGACGGTGGGCGGGTCCGCACGGAAGGTGGATTGCAGCAGCCAAGCAGTGGCGGCGAAGCCGGCCGCCGCGGCCGCCATCGCCCAGCGCCGCCTCGTTTTCACGGTCCTTGGCGCAAACGGCCTTGGCCTTTCGGGAGCGAGTTCGGACAGGCGGAGAACCTTGGCGGTGTCAGGCACCGGCAAGGCCGCGTCCCAATCAGGACGAGTTTGCAGCGCCTGAATCAGGTCCGTCTCCAATGCGCTCAGGCGCAGAAACTCCGCCACATGCACAGGGGAGCGCAAAAGCCAGTCGGCGAATTCATTGCGTAGGCGGGCCAAGGGCGCTCCGTCGGAACCCTGCGCGGATCGCAAGCGATCGAGCCAATGCGCCGCAGCTTCCGTCACTTCAATTGGAACGCTGTTGTCCGTCATCGGTCGGCGTCCGCAAATCCGCTGCCGCTGGCAAAGGCGTCGAGACGGAGGCGCAATGCGGCGTAGCCCTTGGCGACGTAGCGCTTCACTGCGCGGCGCGAGACGCCCATGTGCTGCGCCACCTCTTCGTAGGTCATGCCGTCGCGCACATGCAGCACCACGGCGGTGCGGCTGGCGTCCGGCAGGGCCTCCAGCGCTCGCTGGACTGCTTGCGCTCGCTGGTGCTGGCTGGCATCCCCCTCAAGGTCGTCATGCGCCGAAAGATTTTGCAGCGCTTCGCTGGAGTGGTCGCAAGATTGTGCGGCCCGCGCCCGCCATTCCTCGGCGACATTGATCGCCACCCGGTAAAGGTAGGCTTGAGGGTTGCGCACCAAGTCCGGCCGCGGCACCCGCAGCAGGCGCAGATAGACTTCCTGAGCGAGGTCGTCAATGTCCGCCGCACGGTTCAATCGTTGCGCCAAGGCCTGACGAATCAGACAGCGCGAGCGTTCGAACCACTCCCCGGCTTCCGTCGCCGATATTTTGCCGGCCGCTTCAAACCGCGCTTGCCGTCTCATTCCAATTCCTGCCCACCGGCCTTGACCTGAAGACGGCCCAAGGACGGCTATTGGCCCCCTAAGCCGCTTGCTGGAGGCTCTCTTGGCCGATGGCCGTTTCATCAAGTCAAACTTGCTTGCTTAGCTCCCGTTCAAGGCCGGCGGCGAGGGCGAGCAGCGCCTCGTCCTGGCCTGGGTGGCCGAGGATGTTCAGGCCCACCGGCGGCTCATCGACACTGTGGATGGGGATGGAAATGGCGCAGGTGTCGAGGAAGTTGGCCACCGAGGGGTTGCGCAGCGCCAAGACGTTTAAGCGGGCGTACTCGTCATCGTCCGCCAGTTCCGACAGGCGCGGCGCAATCATGGGGACCGTGGGGTGGATCAGCGCCGCCAAGCCGTCCATGACGCCTTGCGCCTCCCGAATCAGGGCTTGGCGGGCGCGCCGCAGTTCGATGTAGTCCACCGCCGACTGCTCCGCGCCCTTGAGGATGCGCGCACTCACGCGGGGGTCGTACAGGTCGGCTTGTTCCTTTAAGTAGTCGCGGTGCCACGCGAATGCCTCGGCAGCGGCGAAGCCGCCCTTGGCGTTGATGCTTGGCAAGTTGTCGAGCGCCTTGAAGTCTATGTCGATGACCTTGACGCCCAAGGCCCGCAAGCAGCGCAGGGCCCGCTCAAAGGCTGCGGCGACTGCCGCGTCAAGATCGTTGAGAACAAAATGCCGGGGAACGCCAAGGGCGAGGCCGCGCAGGCCGGGCGCCGGCAGCGGCGGCACTTGGGTCCCGGCGCCGCTCATGATGCGGTCCAGGATGGCGCAGCAATGCACCGAAGCCGCCAAGGGGCCGACGGAGTCCAGGCTTTCCGACAGCGGCAGCACCCCGTCCCTTGGAATGCGGGCCGCGGTGGGCTTGTAGCCGACCAAACCGCACAGAGCGGCCGGTATGCGGCAGGAGCCGCCGGTGTCGGTGCCGATGGCCGCCGCCGCCATGCCGTCCGTCACCGACACTGCGGCGCCGGAGGAGGAGCCGCCGGGGATGCGCTTGGCCGGCCGGTCGTAGGGGTTCAGCGGCGTTCCGTAGTGCGGGTTCAAGCCCAAGCCGGAGTAGGCGAACTCCGTCATGTTGGTGCGGCCAATGAAGACGAAGCCGGCCTCGCGCAGCCGCCGGAGCGCACTGGCGTCCGCCATCGCCGGCCGGCTGCCGTCCAGCAGCCGCGAGCCGGCCCGCGTCACCTGCCCCTCTATGTCGAACAGGTCCTTGACGGAGATGGGAATGCCGCAGAAAGGGGAGGGCGCTTGGCCGGAGCGCCTTAGCCGGTCCGCCTGGTCGGCGGCCTGCCGCGCCCCGTCCTTATCCACGAGGACAAACGCTCGCTCGCCTTCGCCTTGCGGGTCCGCAATGGCCGCCAACGCTGCTTCCACGAGCTCGACGCTGCGGACCTCGCCGGCCTCCAGTTTTTCAGCAAGCGTCAGCAGATTGTCCATGCGTTCATTGCCTAATGGGATTAGCGGCGGAGAGAGGCGAGCTCACCGCCGCAACCCTCAGATTTCCCCAAACTGCTGCTGGCACGATGCAACGCCTTCGGTTGCGGAAAATTGCGCATGTCCAACCTGGGTCACAACCCCGATTGCCGCACCTGCACGTTCGCCGCGAACGGCGGATTGAGCAGGCGCTCCCGCGCTTCGGCGTCGCCCTTGAGCCGCCAGTCAAACCAAGCGGCAAGATAGTAGTTGGCGATGAAGGTCGGCAGCCGGAACGACTGGCCTTGCGCATCAATGGCGTCGCCTAACACGCGGAACCTTGGGCCTGGAAAGGCGCCGAGCAGCCCTTCGTTGTCCGGCAGCCTTCTCGATTCGTCCGGTAGGCTCAGGTCGTTGGCCACCATGAAGCGGGTCAGCGTCGGGCTGTCGATGCCATCGTGGTTGCCGTCGATCACACTGACCGCCATTTTGGCCCCAACCGCCCGGTTGTAGGCGGCGAAAACCACAGGCTGGGAATGCTCGGAGGTGCGCGGCGCCAATTCGTCCGGCAGCGGGAAAATCTCGCCGCGGTCTCCGCCGGCGGTTTCGTACCAATCGCCGAACAGCAGTTGGAACACGAAGTAAACGAAAGCGTCCTCGGTGCCGTGCAGAAAGAGCATCGGCTTCTCTATGTTCTTGGCCGTGCCGGCCGGCGCCAAGCCATGGGACTGCGGCTCCCAGCGTTGCGGAATGCCGTTGTTCAGGCCCAGCCCGGCCTTCAGTTCCGGCAATTGCCGCAGCGCCACCTGGGTGGTGATGGAGCCGAGGGAGTGGCCGGAGATGCCGATTTGCTCGAAGTCGATGCGGTTGGCCAGGAGACCGCAAGGCTTGCCGATGAGTCCCTGCGCGGCGAACTGCGCTTCGCATTCGGCGGCGTCCAACGCCAGCACCCTGAGCTCCGCAATGATCGAGGCGACGTCTTCGACACGCTGCTGAAACAGGCGCGCCATCATTTCCGTCATTCGGTCGGCACCGCCCGGCGGCGCACTGGCCTCGCTGAGATCGGGGAAGTCCGCCGCTGGGCTTAGGTTCGCGGCCTCCACGCCGTACAGGTATTCCAGGAACTTGGGAAACACCTTCACGTCGGCGGACATGATGGCGTAGGCATTGGCCAACGCCTCCGCGTCCTGGGCCGCGGCGTAGCGGGAGTTGGGGTCGTTGAAGATCGGCGGCAAGGTGCCGTCGCTGGTCATGGTCATGGAGGCCACGACGTAACCTCGGCCAGCCAGCGCCTGGGCAGCGTCGTTCCAGTCCATTCGCTTGCCGCCCAATCCATGCACGAAGAGGACCAAGGGGAAGCTGCCTGCGGCGGCTGGGGCGGCGATCGCGCTGCCGCGTTTCAGATCAGCCAGTTTGGCGGCGAGCTGCTCGACGTCGATGTCCGGCTGCTCTTCAACAAAGAAGTTCAATAGCCCTTGCAGCAGTTGCGGATTGCCGTCGAAGTAGTCGCCGTAGGTGGCTTGGGGGAAACCTTCCGTGGTTTGCGCGGGATACCAGATTTCCGTCACCGTGGTTCTCGGTTCGCCGCTGGCGGCGATTTGCTCGATCAATTCCCGGTAGGCGTCGCCGCCGTAGCGGGCACCCCAATCGTCGAACGGCGCCTCGAAGTTCTTGACGTACAGGGTGGTGGAGCCGACCGGATGGGCGGCTTCGGTGAAGTCCGCCACCGCAAACTGCGCCACGAGTTCGTCTTCGGGCGGCGGACGCAAGTAGTAGATGGCCAAGCCGGCGATGACCGCCACTATGACGCCGGCAATGGCGAGCAGAATCCTCTTCATGAGCGAAGCCTCCAGTCAAACCGGGTCGTAGTAGTGGATTTCCAGCAAGACGCAGCCGCCCTCGGACTTGAAAGGGCCATGATGCGCACCGGGCGGGCGACAAGCATAGGTATTGGGCTGGAAGGACTCGCCGCCTTCACCGCTTTCATCGTTGCCCACCGTCAGGTCGCCGCTGAGCAGGTAAACCTCCTCCCAGTATTCGTGTACGAAGGGCGCGGTGGTGAAGACCCCGGGGTGGAAGCGCAGCAGCCTGGTGCGCGAACCGCGCCGGCCGGCCTCGTCCAAGGCCCCGGACAGGATTTTTTGCTCGATGCCTTGGGGATAGCCGGGGGGCACCTCCCAACCGCTGTTCATGTTCAATGCGTGGAATTCGTCATGCGCCTTGTTGATCGCCATGCTCCGTCTCCTGAAGTTTTGCTTAAACCCTGATCCTCGGCTGTTCCTGCAAGTGCTGCTGCGCCTTGCTAACAGGTGCGCCACCGCTCTTGGCGGGGACTGCCCCGCGCCAAACGGCTGCCGGATCCGAATCACATGCCTTGATGGGGTTCACCCTGCCACCGTTCGAGAAGGTCGGTTTCGATGCCCAGCAGGTCGAGCACCCGGCCAATGGTGTGATCGACCAGTTCCGCAATGGTCTTGGGCCGCACATAGAAGGCCGGCACCGGCGGAAAGATCACGCCGCCCATTTCCGTGACCTGGGCCATGGCGCGGATGTGGCCGAGATGCAGGGGCGTCTCCCGGAGCATCAACACCACCCGCCGCCGTTCCTTGAGGGCTACGTCCGCCGCCCTGGAAATCAAATTGCCGGTGACGCCGGAAGCGATTTCGCTCATCGTCTTGACCGAACAGGGCGCCACCACCATGCCTCGGGTTTGAAAGGAGCCGCTGGCGATGCTGGCGCCGATGTCGCCAATGGCGTGCGTTTCATCGGCCAGCGCCTTCACTTGGGAGACGGTCATGTCCGTCTCATAGCTGAGCGCCAAGGCGCCGGCCTTGCTGATGACCAAGTGGGTCCTGACGCCGGCGGAGCGCAGCACTTCGAGCAGGCGAATGCCGTAGATGGCGCCGGAAGCGCCGGTCATGGCCACCACGACGCCTTGGCGGCTGTTTACTGCGTTGGCGTTCACGGCGCTCTCGCAACGTCCAGCCTAGACGGCCGGGGCTTGGGCCAGCATGGCCGAAAGTTCGCCGATGCGGTCCAGCCCGGTGAGCCGGTCCATGCCGCCGACCAACTGACCGTTGATGAATATCTGCGGCACCGTTGGCGGGCCGCCGGTGCGCTCCAGCATCTCCGGCAGCCGGTCAGGCGCCTCGTCCACATCGTATTCGCGGTAGGATGCGCCCCGCGCCTGCAGCAGGCGCTTGGCGCGCCGGCAAAAGGGGCAGGACTGCTTCGAGTAAATCTCCACGTCCGCCTTGACCTCGACGACAACCTTAGTGGGACGCTTTTCGCTCAGCAGCTCGTCCTCATTGAGGGCTTCAGCGCCGATCAGCTCATCCTCCAAGGGGACGTAGAGGCTTTCGTGAATGGTGTTGTACATCTTCCAAAACCCGACCACGCAGGCCAACTCCACCACTTGCGGCGGCGTCAACACCTCCGCCAGCTTCAGCACCACCTCCTGTGGCACCTCGGATGGGTCGATGGTGGCGGCCCGGGCGTAGGCCATGCAGGCGGCCTCCGTTTGGTCGAGTTCGCTGGTGTCGGGATCCAATATCTTCGCCACGTCCGCGTCGCTGTAGCCCCAACCCTCGCCATCGCCTTGCGCCCCCTTCTTCATGGTGCCGGCGTTGTGCGCCACGCAATAGGCGCTGTGGTTGAGGGCGCTGCACAGCAACGACACCCGGCGCTTCAACTCCGCGCTCAGGTGGCTGCTGGGATCGCGCATGGTGGCGTTGTTGATGCTGATCATGCACTGCATGATCTCCGGCCTGTGCATGTACAGCTTCAGGGCGTTGGGCAGAAACCCCATGCGCTCGATGTAGTCGGCCAAGGGCTTCTGCAGATGCTCCGGCAAGTCCTTCATTTCCGCGTAGGGAATGATGGGGTCGGATTCGTGCGATTGTGCTTGCTCGGTCATGCCATTGCTCCTTTTCCTGAGCGGGGCGCCCCGCTGCGCTTTCCGCCGAAGGCTCTCACTGGTCTCTCCTAGTCTCTTTAGTGGAACTTAGCTCAGCGGCTGCTTGGCGGAAGGGGGCCAATCCTTTGGCGGTGACAAAGGCGGCAACCGGTGCCGACACAGCGCTGACCAAGGCCAGCGAATAGCCTACTGCGCCCTCGTCGGCGAACACATAGTCCGTCGTAATGCCTACGATCAAGGGGCCAAGACCGTAGGAAAGCAGGTTGAGGAACAGCATGTAGATGGCCGAAACCTGGCCGCGCATTTCGTTGGGCGTCACCATCTGCAAAGCCTGCGCCGCCGCCCCGAGGGGGAAGCTGGCGAAGAACATCATGGGGCAGAACAACAGCAGCGACAGCGTCAGGCCGTCAACCACAGTCGCCGTCGCCGCGAAGGGTAGCAGAGCCAACCCCGCGATCATGCCGACGCGCATGGGGCCTTCGGCCTGGCCCCTCTTCACCAGCAGGTCGGAAAGAAAGCCGCCGCCGATCACTCCGGCGCTGCTGAACACCAACAACACCAAGCCAAGCGTCAAGCCGGTCTGCGCCACCGTCAAGCCGAAGTGCCTAGTGAAGTAGGCCGGCCCCCAAACCACTACGTTCTGGAAGGTCACCACCAACACCCCAAAGCCGATGAAGTGGGGCAGGAACAGCCGCCGCCGCCGCCAAACGTAGGCGATGACGGCGCGGAAGGGCAGGGTTCCGGCATCCGCAGCCAAGCGGCCTTTGCGGTTCGGCTCGCGCACCGTGAACAGCCACAGCGCCACTAGCAAGCCGGGTGCCCCGACAACGAGAAACACTAAACGCCAGCCTTGGACGTCAGGCAGGAGGGGAATGGAAAAATCTGGATTGTCGGCAACAAAGGCGGTGACGGCGGCGATGACGGCACCGCCCAGAATGAAGGCCAGCGCAGCGCCCAGAAAGGCGCCGGACTGATAGACGGCCAGCGCTCGCCCGAGACGGTCCTTGGGGAAGTAGTCGGCAATCATCGAGTAGGCGGCCGGAGTCAGCGCCGCCTCGCCGACGCCGACGCCCACCCGCGCCAGGAACAGCTGCCAAAAGCTCGCCGCCCAACCGCATGCTGCGGTCATGAAGCTCCAAACCGCCACGCCGAGCGCTATCAGGCCGCGCCGGCTCACGCGGTCGGCAATTCTGCCGATGGGCACGCCGAGAACGGTGTAAAACAACGTGAAGGCGATGCCGCCAAGCACCCCGAATTGGGTGTCGCTTATTTGCAGGGACGCCTTGATCGGCCCCACCAGCAGGCCGATGATGGTGCGGTCGATGAATGAGAAGATGTAGGCCACCAAGAGCACGCCGACGGCGTACCACCCCAACGCTGGGCTAGGCCAATCATCATGCTTTTTGTCGATGGCGCTTGGAGAGGTCATGTCCTGTTTTCCAAGGCGACCCATTCGATGGCGTTGTCAGCGGGCTCAAGTTGGTCGAAGAACCAAGTTTGAGTTGACGGCTTGCCGCGGCGGTTGGCTTTACCGGTCACAGGTAGTCCTGGAGATCGACCTCGCCCCAATGCTTGGGCCAGGTGCGGGTGAAGTCCTTGGGGTCGTGCCGGGACTTGCGGGTGGCGTCTATGCCCATCTTGCCGACGTTGCGGAAGATGCCCTGCCCTGGGACCAGCGCGGCGGCCGGGTCGTAAGGGGAGCCGCGCGTATTGCCCACCACGAACAGATCCCGGGCTGGGTCCACCCGGGTCGCTATGGCGTGATAGACATCCTCGGCGCTGTTGACGTCGGTGTCCTCGCTGACCGCCACCACCATCTTGGTGTTCAGCCAGGGCGCCCCCATGGCCGCCATCAGCGCATCGTTGACCCCGCCGGCGATGGGTGGCTCCCCCACCTGAATCACGCAGGACAGGGCAGCGCCCCAGTGGGGAAAGCGCACGTCGAAGACCGGCAGGCCGATCTCGGTGATGCGGTTGTACAGCATGGCTTCATGGCAAAGCCTGGGCAGCACTTGGTGGTCGGTGAAGGGGCAGGTCTGGTGGTTGCGATAAATGGGCCGGTCCTTGCGCATGGTCACCGCCTGCACCTGCACTTCCGGCAAGCGCTGCGTCTTCGGCAGGTAGTAGCCGCTCGGAGAAACCACCACGCCGTAGTCGTAGAGCTTTTCGATATTGACCAAGCCCTCGACGACGATTTCGGCATGGGCCGGCACGGTCAGGTCGATCGCCTCGCAGGGAACCATCTCCACATCCTGGGCCAGCAACGTGCCGACCATCTCCAATTCGCCCCATAGGTCCATGTGCTGCCCCGAGAAGTTGGCCATGATCTCGTAGGCGGGATGCAGGCCGAACACCAAGGCGATGGGCATCTCCCTGTGGCCGAGGGCGCGATGCTTGTTCATGATGACGTGGGTGTGGGGGGTAGCGAAGCTCATCAGGCCGCTGCGCGGCTTCAATGGCGAGGTGCCGGCGTGGGAGGAGTTGTAGAAGCCGGTCTCCGGATCGCGCACGATGTTCATGGCGGTGATGTAGGGGTCGTCCTCCCCAGCCGAGTGGATGGGCACGGGCAGTTGCGTCCAATCCACTTCATGGCCCTTGTAAACCACCTCCTTGACCGGGCCGGTGGCCACGTTGACGAAGCCTCTGGGCGGCCGCCGCAGACGGTAGGCCAGGGTGCGCAGATAGTCCTTCTGGTCAACGCCCAAGGCCCGGCACTGCGACCAGCGGTGCTTGACCAGGATGTCGCACAGTCGGAAGCCCGGGAACTCCCGAATGTGCTCGAAGACGATGGGGCCTTCGCTCTGCGCCGACAGGGCGCCGATGTGGTCGATGCTGACCGGCTTGGCGATGCGGGTGACAATGTCGTCGTTGTCCGCCAGAAAGCCGCGCAAGTCGCGGCTGGCCGGTCCCGCTTGAGGCGGTGCAGCGTGGCTGACTGGAAATTTGACCATGCTTGATCCTTCCCTCAAGGCTGCTCGGCGACGCGCCCATTTAGCTTCGCCATTCCGATGAATCGCCAAGCCGCTCTTGCGCACCAGCCCGGAAACGGCGCCGCCGGAAATCCAGCGCCATCAACGGAGAACTTGGCGAAGCGCTGCGGCTGACATTTCAGTAATGTATCACCGCCCTGCCAAGTGTCAACCCCGTGGACACTCCCCAACCATCTGCGCAACAGGGGCTTGGCGCGAGGCGCGGAGAAGCGCTCAAGTGGGCCTGCTGCTGAGCGCACATTGGCCGACGATGCGGTGATTCGGCTGCCGGCCCCGACCGGGAGCAGGTCCGGCCGCCTCGCCCTGAAGACAGCCAAAACGCCCTTGGCCGCGATTCACTGCTGTCCTATTGGGCCGCGCTGTCGCCCTGCTGAATGCGGATGATGTTCTGTTCTTTGGCCGCCTGCAGAAACTCCAACGTGTCCTGCTGACAGGTGTTTGGATCTATGTCGAACTCCTCGGTGAGGTTCTTGCAGACTGCCTCGACCGCTTGACCGTTTTCGATGATGCTCCAAATGCGCGACGCAATGGGGTCGAGTTCGTAGTACTGCCCCTCATCCACGTCCATCATCACAATGGTGTCGTCCAAGTCCGTATAGACGATGGCGTCGTTGCGCGTCACCGTGGAGGACAGGTTCAAGGCGCTGGCTTGCGATTGGCCCATTTGTTCAGTCTCCTAAAGGGAACAAAATGCGCTGCATTCTATGCGCAAAGGACGCAATACCGCAAACGCCGGCTGGTCAATCCGATTTAGGGAGGGATGAAGGGAGGGGAGGGATGAAGGGAGGGGAGGGATGAAGGGAGGGGAGGGATGAAGGGAGGGGAGGGGGAAGGGAGGGAAGGGGAAGGGAGGGAAGGGGAAGAAAGGCAGAGGGAAAGAAAGTGAACGGAATGTGATGGCGGCGACATCGGTGACTTTATGGTAAGTTGCGCACCGCTGAAGACTGCACAGTCCTTCCGCCGCGCACCAGCCACAAGCCCTAGAAACCCATGCCGAGCGTCAAACAGAAAGTCCCGGTGGAGGCGCAGTTCGACGCGCCGCCAGCCGTCGCCACTCCGATGACCGCCTTGCGCGGCGGCTGGCAACTCACAAAATCGCTGATCGCCTTCGCGCCGCGCCGCATGGCGCTCGCAATCCTGCTGCTGCTGATGGCGGGTGTGACCGAGGCTTTCGGCATCCTGATGCTCATTCCCCTGCTGCACATCGTGGGCTTGGACGAGCAGCAGGCCGACGGCAACCCGGTCGCCGAAGCCGTTACCCGGGCGGCAAACACCCTTGGCGTTGAGCTGAGCTTGGTCACCGTGCTGCTGACGTTTCTGGTGCTCGCCGTCATCCGCACCGCGACCGCTTGGCAACGCGAGATGCTGCTCACCAAGATTCGGCTCGGCTTCATCGACCGGACCCGTGAACGACTGTACGCCGCCATGGCGCAAGCCAAGTGGGAGCATCTGCTTGGCCACCGCCAATCCAACATCCTGCATACGGTGACTTCAAGCGTCAACCGCATCGGCAGCGCAGCGTTCACTTTGCTGCAATTGGCCGTCAGCAGCTTGCTGGCGTTGATGCAACTGGCGGTGGCGGCGTCCATTTCGCCGATGGTTACCGGCATAGTGCTCGCAACTGGCCTCGTCATGCTCGCCGCCACCTATCCGCTGACGCTGCATACCCGCAAACTGGGCGAACAATTAACCCGCGCCAACCGCGGCATCTTCGCTTCCTCGACGGACTTTCTAGCTGGGTTGAAGTTGGCCAAGAGTCATGGCGCCGTGCAAGGGCATGTCGAGCACTTCGCGAAGACGCTCTCGGCGGCGCGCCAGCGCCAACTGGAGCACACATGGATGAGTTCCGCGACGCGGGCCGCGTTGAACCTGGCCACCGTCGCCATCCTCGTGGGGTTGGTCTGGTTCGCGGCGTCCTACGCCGCGGCGACAACGACGGAGCTGGCCATCCTGGCGTTGATCTTTGCCCGCATAACGCCAATGCTCTCCGGGCTGCAAAACAACGCTCAGCAGTTGGCCAACAGCCTACCTGCCTACGAATACGCCCAGTCTATGCGCGAGGATTTTCAGCAAGCTGCGGAATCTGGTTGGGCGCGTCATCCCGCGTCGTCGCCGGCGTCGCGCATCGCGCTGCAGGCGCAGTTGGCGGTGCGCCATGTTTCCTTCACCTATGGAAAAGGCACATGGGCGCTGGACGACGTCAGCTTGGACATCCCCGCCGGCGAGATGACGGTCATCGCCGGACCCTCGGGTGCCGGCAAAAGCACCTTGGCGGACATTCTGCTCGGGCTGTTGACTTCCTCTGCAGGAAAACCGGGGCTAGCCAATGCAGAAACCCACCGTGGCCAAGTCTTGATCGACGGTGTGCCGCTCACCGAACGGAACCTGTCCGCTTGGCGGCAATCGGTGGCGTATGCTCCGCAAGATCCGTTTCTTTTTCACGACAGCATCCGCGCTAACCTGCTCTGGGCGCGGCCGCAGGCGTCGGACACCGAACTTTGGGATGCGCTGCGCCGGTCGGTCGCCGACGAATTCGTGACGGCCTTGCCCCAAGGCCTGGACACTCTGGTGGGAGACCGCGGAAGCTGGCTTTCCGGCGGCGAGCGGCAGCGCATCGCGCTGGCCCGGGCGTTGCTTAGAAGGCCCTCGCTGCTGCTGCTCGACGAAGCGACCGCGCACCTCGACGCGGCGACCGAGCGGCAAGTCGCCGTGGCCCTGCGGTCGCTGCCGGAAGGCGCCACGGTGGTCGCCATCGCCCATCGCACCAGTTTGATGGAGGTTGCCGACAGCATCGTGCTGATGCAAGCCGGCCGCGTCGCCGACGTCGGAACTTGGCGAGAACTGGCGCCCCGGCTCAGGGCGCCCTCTGTTGATGGTCAAGGCCGGTCGTTGTAGAGTGTCGCTGTGGAAGTGCGCTGGAGCTGGACCCATGAGTGATCCATGCCGAAGTTGCCAAGCCTATGGGTTGCAGGTGCATTCCCCACGTTGCGCTGCCCAGCCCGCCGTTGGTGCGGCCGGCGGGCGGAGCGGCTGGGAAAGATGCCTGACGCAGGGGCAAGCGACGTCACAGTGACCGAAGCTAAACTTCAAAAAGCGGCAACGGAGGGTGTACGCGAATCCCTGACCGAGCAGGCCTACGCCGCGGTCAAGCAGAAGATCATCAACCTTCAGTTCGGCCCCGGCGACTATCTGAACGTCATCACCATTTCCGAACTGCTCGGCATAGGCCGCACACCGGTGCATCAGGCGGTGCGCCGTTTGGCCCACGAGGGCATGATCGAAATCATGCCGCGCAAGGGCATGATCGTGAAGCCCGTGAGTCTCCATGACGTAATGCAGATTGCGGAGGTGCGGTTGGTGAACGAGCCCTACTGCGTACGCCTCGCCGCCGCAAACGCGAAACAGAAGGACATCAGGGCGTTGGACCGCATTCTCGAGCGGGCCGGACGGGCGGCGCAAGAGAGCGACACCGAAGCCATGATGCTCGCCGACCGGGATTTCCACTGCGCCATTTCGGGCATCGCCGGCAACAGGGTGCTGGCCGACATACTGCGGAACCTGCACGAACGCTCCTTGCGCTTCTGGTTTATTTCACTGCATCAATCGACGCATCAAAAGGAAGTGGACAAAGAGCATTCGGACATTCTGGCGGCCATCCGCAACCACGACCCCGACGGCGCGGAACAGGCGATGCGCCGGCACATCGAATCCTTCCGCAGCACCATCGCCCGAAACGTTTGACCCCCGGCTGCCGCTCCGTGGCTGTTCGCTTCCGCCCCGGCTTCTAAAACCTGAATGTGTGGCTGATTTTGAAGGTGAAGTCGGTGGATGCGGTGTTGAAGCGGCGGTTTTCGTCGAAGTCCTCGGCGCCGTAGTTGAAGACCAGCACCAGTTCGCGGCCCGCTTCGGGCAACCAGCGCAACGTGCTGTTCCAGCCCAGCGTGTTGGACACGTTGTCGTATTGGGCGAAGTTCTCCCAAGACCAAGTGGAGGAGAACGCGACGTCGCCCCTGAGCCTGAACAACCGAGTGATGAACTTCCCCTGCGGCAGATCCACATGGTTGACCTCCGCATCCAGCCCGAATTCGTAGCGGGGCGTAGGCCGCCAACTGGTGGACAGCTCCCAGATCAGGATGTCCCCGCCATAGAAACTGCCGCCATAAAGGCCCAAGCCCGCTGACAGAGGGCGTTGCGGTCCGCTTCCAAGGTAAAGGCCGATGTCGTCGTTGTTGTAGGTCCCCGGCGGCACGATGATGTCTCGGTGTATTGCAAAGGGCTCGGCCACGTTCTCCTTGCCCTGGATGGTGCTCAACTGGAGGCTGTCGCCGGCGTGGTTCTCCAATTCCAGCAAGCGGAAGTTGAGGCTTTGCGACTGCAGGCCGCCGCCCAGCCTTTCGAAGCGTTGCGCATCGACGCCGGCGTATATCGAGCGGAGGAAATGATTGCTTGGCCGGTGCCTATAACCGAGTTCAAGCGAGTAGTTGCGCACGCCCACCCGATCGACAAAGCCGAGCGCGGGGTTGAAGTTCTCCTCCAGCACCTTGTAGCCCACCGCTCCCCGCCAAAACTCCGTGTTGGCTAGGTGTAGGCTGAACCCGTAGGCGGCGTCCTTGCCAGTCAGCCCCTCGGTGTCGGACTGCTGGTACCAAGCCCCACCTTCAATGGTGCGGCCATTGGGGAGGCGGGTGTTCAGGTAGCGGAAATCGGCCCCCACCAAGCTGTTGTCCAGATTGGCGGTGGGATGCCCGTTGGTCAGGATGACGCCTAGGGATGATTCCTTCAAGACCTTCATGGCCGCTCGTCCGACGAAGAGATTGCTGCGGTCAACATCGCCGAACTGGTCTTGGCGGACGTTCAGGACGCCGAAGTCCCAGCGCCCGATGCGCCCGGTCAGCTTGCCGCCGTAGTCGATGCCCACCTGTTCCCCGCTCTCGCTCAAGCCCACCCGCCGGGAGAAGAAGGGCCGTCCGTTTTCGCGGTCCGTGCGGGCGAAAGTGCTGGGGTCGTCGAATTCATCGACGCCACCGATGCGTCCGAATTCGAAGATATCGACGTCATGCAGGAAGAAGTCGCGCCGCTCCGGGAAGAACAGCCCGAACCGGGTCAAGTTGACCTGCACTTCGTCAACGGCGGTGCCGGAGAAGTCCGTGTTGACGGTGACGGCCGCGGTGATGGCTGGGGAAATACGGTAGAAGGCGTCCAAGGACGGCTCAAAGTCCTCGGCGCTGTCATTCAACAACAGGTTGCGGCGCCGGCTGAGCGCCATGCCGGGCACCAGATCCAGCCCGAACCCCTGGCCGATGTCCTGAAAGCCCACGGCATGGCCGAAACTGCTGGGGTCCTGCGAGCGATTGCGCGACATCCAACCCATTGTCTCCTGCCGGCGCGTTGCGTAGCGGGCGAAGTTGATGCCCCAAGTGCCGTTGTCCGGGTCGAAGGACAGCGTCTTGAAAGGAATGCGCATCTCCGCCACCCAGCCTTGCTCATCAATGCGCGAGCGGCCCTGCCAAATGCCCCCCCAGTCCCAGTTTTGGTTGGTGGTGTTTTGAAACAACCCGTCGTCCCGCACCCCGAAGGCGTTCAGTTCGAATATGTAGCCGCCGCGGCCCTTGTTGAACGGGTCCAGCATCAACGCAAAACGGTCATCCTGGAGTTCGGCGCCTTGCTTCATGATGAAGGCGTTGATGTCCTCGGGGCGGTCTTCAAGCATTCTGGCCGCAACGTACAGCGCATGGTCGTCATAGCCTATGTAGATGCGGGTGTTCTTGGACGGCGGGTCGTATTCGTTGGGCTCCACCTCGTGCAGGTCCACGAGCACCGCGGCCGAGCGCCAAGCCGGGTCGTCCAGCCGGCCGTCCAGCACCGGCGGCACCGGCAGTCGATTGATGCGGAACTTTTTGTCCGCCGCTCCTCTGCCCCGGCGATAGCGCATCGTCGTGACCGGAGTTAGGCGGTCCGCGCCGGGCTCGCCTTGTTCCTGCTCCGCCGCCGCGACGACCTGGGGAACGCAAAGCAAGCCCACGAGCGCCAGCGCCGCCAAGTAGCCAATCCGCTCGTTGTTTCGCGCCGCTTGTTCCACAGCAAAGATTCCGTTGCCTTTCAATAGGTGCCTGAGCGCCCAATCCGTGGGCGTGGACCGAGCGCTAGGCCGTTGCATTTGCATCCGTGCGCAAGCGCTTGCCCGGCGTCGCGGCGCGAACAGGCGGCCCTTGGTGAAGCGGGCCAATCAGCGCTGGTCGAGGACCACCGCGCCGCCTTGAATGACCATGCTTAGGTTCTGCAGGGCGTCAAGGTCCTGCAGCGGGTTCCCCTGCATCACGATCATGTCCGCGACATTGCCCACTTCAAGGGTGCCCACGTCCTCCAGCGCCAGCAGCCCTTGGGCGGCGTCCCTAGTGGCCGCCCGCAGCACCTCGGCGTTGCTTAGCCCCAAGCTCGACAGCGCCGCGACGGTGGTGCGCAAAACCTTGTCCGCCGGAAAGCCCGGCAGGTCGGAGCCCAGCACCGGCTTGGCGCCGAACGCTATCATGGACTCGATGTTGGCCTTGGTGAGGCTGAATTCCGCAAGGTCCTCCTCGCTGGGTTCGCCGAAGGTCTCCGCCATGATTTCCGGGGTGCCGAGGGTGATGGCCACGGCCAGCCCTTTGCGCCCGGCGGCGCCGAGCAAATCGCCGTTCTTGTCCGCCGTGATCCTTGGCGGATGGACGAAGCCGTCAACGCCCCACTCCACTAGCTGGTTCACGTCCCTGGCGTCCATGGCGTCAACCAGCGCCGGCAGGCCGACGCGGTTGGCTTCATCGATGATGGCTTGCGCCACTTCGGGGGACAGCTTGGGGCTGTCCGGCTCGACGTAGGTGATCTTCAACTGATCGACGCCGCTTTCCGCATAGCTGCGCACCCAGGCCCGGGCTGCGTCGGCCTCGTCCACCTCCACGGCGACATGCCTGGCGCAGTACTCCCGACCGTCGCAAATGCCGACATTGGCAAGCAGGTCCGCCACCGGGGCGATGGCGGCGCACACCATGCTGCCGCTGCAGATGCCCACCGCCGGATGCCCGTCCGGGGCCGTGAAGATGCCGCCCGACACCAGAATGCGCGGGCCTTGCAGGTCGCCGCTCTTCTGCCGTTCACGCACGTCTATGATTTGCGGCCAAAAGTCCCCGGGGCTCATGATGGTGGTGAAGCCTTGCCGCAGCAGCTCGGCCAGCTTCTCCCGCATCCGCGTATCCACATACTCGGCGTACTCGGTGTCGGACTTGGGGAAGTACATGCCCATGCCCTCAAAATCGAAGGACAGGTGTACATGGGTATCCACCAGGCCGGGCATCAGGAAGGCGCCTTTAAGGTCGATGACGTTGGTTGCAGCGAGCGCGGCTGCGGAGGCGGCAGGCGCTTTGGCCGGCGCCGCACTGGCCGACACCTCCTGCTCGGCGGCGCCTGCCTGCGCCGGCCCGCCAAGCAAAGCGTCTCCTGCGGCGTGGATGGCCGCGATGCGGCCGTTTGCAACGACGATCGACGATACCGGAACCGTGAAGTCCTCGGTGCCGTCAAACAGCCGGGCGTTCTGGAGCACTAAGCTGTCGGCGGCTAGGCCGGCCGACCAGCCTAGCAGCGCGAAGGACAGCCCAATGATTGCGCCCAAGGGTGGCTTGGGATTTCGCTTCAGCAGTTCTTCCGGCATGGGATTAGCCCTCATGTGTAGGGGTCGGCTTGGCAAGTGCGTCTTCGTCGAGCAGCATAATCAGCCCGACCGCGCCTCTGCCAAGGTATTCGTCCGTTGGCTGGCGCTTGTCGATGACGACTTCGCCGCCCTTGATGACCACGGTGGGACGAGTCGCCGCCGTCAGATCCGCAAGCGGGTCGCCGTCCAGAATGATGAGGTCGGCGAGCTTTCCTGGCGCCGCGGTGCCGACGTCGTCCGGCGTAAACGGGTGCTTGGCGGCCTGCCCTGTCATCATCTCAATGACCTCCATCCTGCTGAATCCGCTGGCCAGCAGCACACGCATTTCGGCCTCTATCAAAGGCCGCGGGTCGGCCGGCGTGCCGATGCCTTCAAAATCGGTGCCGAACAGCAAGGGTGTGCCGGCTGCGGCGAAGGCTTGCAGGCTGGGACCGATGTTGCGCTGGATGTTGCGGCTTCGCCTCGCCACGTCGAGCTGCGCAGTCGATTTCGGGCCTGGGTCGGCGAAGCGCACCGTGGTCGTCATCGAAATGTTGCGCTGGCTGAGCAGTTCCGGCAGGTGCTCGCCGCTTGCCGTCAGCAGCCTGCCGCCGCGGCCGGTCGCCGCATGCACCAAGCCGTCAACGCCAGCTTTGACCACCGCCACTACGTCCGCGACGCTGAAGGCATGGGCCACCACCGGCACTCCGAGCTTGTGGCCTTCATCGACCACGGCCTGCAGTACCTCCTGGTTCATGCGCTCCTCGCCAAACCCTCCGTCATAGACCAGCTTCAGGCCGTCAACGCCGCCCGCCACTATGTCCCGTGCACATTGTCGGGCGGTTTCCGGGTCATCGGTGTTGCAGGTCAGGTGCTCGATGCACCACTCGTTGCCATTGCAAACGGTGACCGCGGGGTGCCCCCGCGGCGCGGTGAACAAGCGCCCGGAGACGTACATGCGCGGTCCTAGAAGCTCCCCAGCGGCAACCTGGTCCCGAATCTCCACCACGAAGGGCATGAAGCCGCCCGGGTCCATGATGGTGGTGACGCCGGCGTCCAGAAAGCTCAGCAGCCGGTCGGCGAGCCGCTCCGCCCGGAATTCGGCCATGTCGGCGTCGCTGGTGATGGCCACGTCCGGGCTTGGGTAACCGCCGGAACCGCCTTGGGTCCAAAACTCCACCGTGGAATGCACATGCAACTCCGCAAGCCCCGGCATCACCGTCTTGCCCTCGGCGTCGATGACCATAGCGCCGGCGCTGGCGCCGGACCCGTCAACGGAGACGATGCGATCCCCAGTCACCACGATGGTGGCGCCCTCCACTGGGGCGGCGCTGGTGCCGTCTATGAGCCGTGCGTTCCTGATGACCAGATCGGCTGATGTCGCCAGCGGTGTGGCCAACAGAATTAGGCATGCCAATAGGGATGTTTTGCGCCGCATTTTTCCTCCTTGCTTGGCCGCTGCTCGGCCGGCGCTAGTACCCGATGCCTCGCATGTTCGAGGACTTGCTTGGCGACCGTCCGCCAGTCGGGGTCTGGGCGACGACTCTTTGAATGCTTGGGTCGCGCATTAGCGCGGCTGGAGGCGGAAAATGCCGCCGTCCGCGACAAAGCTCAGGCCGTCGGCCGGATCCTCCTCGTACTTTGCGATGTAGGCGTCAACCACCCTGCGCCGCTCATCGGCGTCATCGACCTCAACCGCCGCAAGGGAATAGACGGCGTCGTCCATGCGCACGCGGACATTGCCGTCCGCCCGGATGTAGCTTATCCAATTCTTCCCCTCCGGGTCACCGGCGACATACAGCGCCGGGCCAACGCCCACCGCCCAGACGTTGACCGAGTAAGGGTCGGCCGGACGCACCTCAAGCTGCACGGCGTCCGGAACGCCTTCCCAAACAGCCGGCGCGGCCATGTTTTGGCCGGAAAGGGCGCCGCCAGCGAAGGGGCCTATCGGGTCTGCACAGCCGAACAGCGCCAAAACGCCGGCGGCTAGGATTTTGCGTGGGTGCATTGCTTGAAACTCCTTACTCCCAAGTGCGGGAAACTGTGATGCCGTAGCTGACCGGCTGCGCCAAGCCGCCGGCCGTGTAGGTCGCCCCTTCCGGGTCAACGCCCAAGAAGGTGTTGAACACGAAGCCCTCCAAGGCGCCGCCGATCTGGAAATTCAGCTCCTGCTCATTGGTGAGGTTCTTGCCCCAGACGGAGATGCGCCAGTTGTTGATGCTGTAGGAGACGTCGGCGTTCAGCTTGGCGTAATCGGTCAGCGGGGTGACGCCGACTTCCGCTGCTTCGTCCTGGCCGAAGGTCTTTTCGGAGCGGTAGGACCAGTTCAGGGCGAAAGCCAGCTCCCCTTGGCCGACCGCCACGGCGTACATGAGGTCCATATTGACGGCGTGCTTGGGCGTCTGCTCAATGCGGTTGCCGCTTAAGTCATCCTCGCCGCTCACCAATTCGTCATAGACCGCATCGGTCAACGAGTAGCTCAGGCTGGCGGTCAGGTTTTGCGAGAGCAGCGCCGTCGCCTCCATCTCCAAGCCCTTGATGGTGGCCTTGCCGGCGTTCTGCTGCGAGGTGAACGGGAACCCGGCCTCGTTAACGGTGATGACGCCGGTCACCAAGTCCGTGTAGTCCGTGTAGTAGCCGGTGAGGTTGAACTGGGCGCGATTCTCCCAGAAGCGTGTCTTCACGCCGAGCTCGTAGTTGAGCGCGTACTCCGGGTCGTAGCCGCGCACCGCCGCCTCGGGGTTGGTGTCCACGGCGAAGCCGCCGGAGTTGTAGCCCCGGGCGATGGAGGCATATACAAAGAAGCTGTCGAAGCCGCCCCAGTCCTCCAACGTGAAGTCGTAGGTGGCCTTCGGGGTGAAGGCGGTCCAGGAATCCTTGTAGGTTACGTCGTAGGGCTGCAACGCAAAGGGGTTGAAGATGCCGTAGTCCCCATAGGTGAAGGAGCGGCCCTTGCGCTTGTCCTTGGTCCAGCGCATCCCGACGGTCAGGTTGGAGATGTCGTTCAGCGCCCAGCCGACTTGCCCGAACGCGGCGAAGCTGTTGGTATCGACGTCGGCCACGCCGCTGGTGTTGAAGCCGACCGGCTGGTTGGGCGAATCCGCCGGCGCCAGCAGGGTGTTGGCGCCGCCCGGCGGGCAGGCGCCGAACATTTCGCAATTGGCGTTGATCAGGGCGGTGTCCGACAGCGGATGCCACTGCGCCACGACATTGTTCAATTCATAACGCTCGATGTCCAAGTAGTACAGGCCCGTCGTGTAGGTGAGACGATCCGTCTGCCCGCTCAGGCGCAGTTCCTGGGAGAAGGTCGTGTCCTCTGGATAGCGATTGAACAGAATGTACACCTCCGGGGCGCCGGCCGCCGCCTGGTCCGGCCCCTCCGCCTTGCTGTCGTTGGTGTGCCAAGCGGTGATTGAGGTGACGGTGGAGTTGGCCAGCCAGTCGGTGTCCCACTCCAGGCGCAACGTCGCGCCGTAGGCTTCCCGGTCGGTGCCGCCGTCGAAGGAGTTGGTGA
This sequence comes from uncultured Pseudomonadales bacterium, assembly GCA_958296195.1. Taxonomy (GTDB): domain Bacteria; phylum Pseudomonadota; class Gammaproteobacteria; order Pseudomonadales; family Azotimanducaceae; genus Azophilus. The sequence goes on from OY282455.1 coordinate 692,372, forward strand.
CCTTGTCGTCCTCGCCCACCAAGGTGTTGGGAATTAGATTGGGAACGTTGGAGCCTTCCAGAACGAAAAACGGAATGCCGCCCGAGTTGTCCTTCATGTAGCTGAAGGTCAGGTTCGCCTCCAGACCGGCGTCGGCAAAGTAGCGCAGCTTGCTGCGCATCGACCATTGGTCGATGTCGCCCATGTCATTGCCGGTGGTGAGGTTGTCGGCCCAGCCGTCGGTGTTCTCCGTCTTGACGGCCACGGAGCCGAACAGATTGTCCGCCAACGGGCCGCTGACCTTGCCTTTGAAGATCATCTGGTTCCAGCGGCCGTAGGTGAACTCCAAGGCGCCATCAACGTTTTCGTCCGGCTTCTCGGTGACCACGTTGATGGCCCCGCCCACCACGTTGCGCCCGAACAGGGTGCCTTGCGGGCCGCGCAGCACCTCGATGCGCTCCACGTCGAACAGATCCACGCCCATGTCCGAGCCGGCGTAGAACACCTCGTCGATGAAAAGGGAAACGCCGCTGTCTTCGCCGGCGGTGCTGCCGCCGCCGTTGCCGCGAATGAAAAGCTCCGGGTCGGAGCGATCCACCGTCTCGAACGCAAAGCCGACGACGCGGTTGCCCATTTCCTGAATGCCGTCGATGCCGTAGTCTTCCAAATACTGGCCGTCCAAGGCGGTGACCGAGATGGGCGTAGTTTGCAGGTTGGTCTCCCGCTTCTCGGCGGTGACGATGATCTCCTCAAGGCCGTAGCCTGCGGGGGCCGAATCGTCCTGCGCCCAAGCCGAAGCCGCAACAAGCACGGCGCAAGCGCCCAGCCCCCTCAGCAGCAGATGCTGCAAAGCCAGTCTTTCCTTCCTGTTCATTGTCCGTCTCTCCTTGCAGGTTCTCAAATGTTTTTGGCGCTCAACCGTTCTCCGCCAAAGGCGGGGATTCGGCATCCGCCGAGCTAGGCTGCCGCCTCTGCAAGCCCATCGACTCCACGGCCACCGCGGCGGCCTTGCCGAAGGCGTAGGAATTGCAGTGGTGCGACTGCTCCATGTGCCAGCGCCGATTCGCCGCCGGCTCGATGCGATTGAAGATTTGCATGAAATGGCCAAGCAGGGAGAACTCGTCCCCTGGCTCGAAGGCGGTCTGCCCCATGTAGGTGGCGGTGGCGCCGCCCACGTCCACCAAAAGGTCCACGCGGTGGTCGAAGTTCCAGTCCACCTCCTGCATCAGGCCATAGCTGCTGTTGTCGAAGTCCGCGTAGCGCTCCGTGCCGGGCTCGCCGATGTTGCAGGCGTTGGCCGCATGCATGTGGTTGACGGCGGACTCGTACAGACGGCTGGCAAACTCGAATTCGCCGTTGGCGATGACGCCGGGCAGCTTGCAGAAGTTGCCCTCGCCGCCGCATTCCTCGTCGGCGGCGCAGGCGGTGGCGCCATCGGCGGCGCAGAAGCCCCGTTCGTAGGTGGTGGGCAGGTTGCAGGCGCGATGCACGTCCCAGAAGAAGGGGCCGCCGGTGAAGGATTGGTAGTCGATGATGTCGTCCAGGCCGTGGAACAGCACCGGCCCGATGATGGCGTTGGTGCCCATGCTGCAGGCCATGGCGCCGAAGGCGGGTTCGCCGGCCATTTCCTCGTGAATCCACGCCATGATGGCGGCGACGCGACGCGTGGTCTCGCGGATGTTGGAGCCTTCGGGCTGGGTGCGGGTCAGAAAGCCCCAGCCTTCGGATTCGCCGGATTCGGGATCCAGGGAGAAGCGGAAGCCATCCGCCCAGCGCACCATCGCCGTGCGCACTTCGGCGCGCTGTTCGAGATCCTTGGCGGTGAGCACGGACCACTGGGTGCCGCCGCCGCCATCCTGCAGGTAAATCAGCGGGGCGTCCCGATAGCCATCGTCCGACCAGGACAGGTAGCCGCCCATTTGGTCCGCAACGAAGGCCAGCATCGGCTTGGACCGCTCCGGGTCGCGCCCATGCGTCACCACCATCTCCAGCTCAGGGCTTTGCACTCCTTCCGGACCTTCGCCGCCCGAGGACAGCACTTCGCCCGTTTCCGGGTCAATGGCCTCCAGGGGAACGGGTCCCGAGCCGAAGTTCCGGGTGGGAACGGCGCATTGCGCATAATCGGCGCAGATCTCCTTGCAGCTGTAGCGCACCCAGTAGTCCGGCATCCAGCCGCCCGGTGCGGTGGCCGGTTCGCCTTGCTCGACATGGAAGGCGGAGGCGGGATCCATCGGGTCCGGGATGGCGCAGATCTGCACCAAGCCCTCTAAGGGAGAGGTGGCCGGCGACGCATCGGCGACGGCGGCTTCCGACGCCGGCGCGGTCTCCTGCATCGGTGCAGGCGCTTCGGGTGCTTGGCCATCGCAGGCCGCCAGCAGCCCCAACAGTGCCAAGGGCAGCGCCTTAAGGCACCATCTTGTTGGAGCTTTGAATCCATATTCAATCATTGCGTCTCTCCAGGCCATAGCGTTTTTTGGCGGCCGCGGGACGTAGGCGGGGCTTCAGCCCCATACCTTCAATGGCGATCCGCACGGCATCGCCATTGTCGAACGCCCGGCAGTGGTGGGAGTCGCCGAAGGCGTGCCAGCGGCGGTTCTCCGGCGGTTCAATCCGATTGTATATCTGCATGAAGTGGCCGAGCAACGCCGCTTCATCGCCGCCTTCCAGCTCCCCGTCTATGGGGAAACCGCCCACATCGACCACGAAGTCCGTCCGGTGGTCGATGCGCCAGTCCGCCCCGGCGCGGAAGCCGAAGCTGCCTTCGTCAAAGGCCGGATCGCGGGGCGCGTCGGGATTGGCCGACGATTGCAGTATCTGACAGTTTTGGGTGGCGTAAACATGGTTGATGACCGACTCGTAAAGCCATTCCTCGCCTTGCTCAATGGACTTGGGATAGCGGCAAAAACTGTTGTTGTCCACATCCGCACCCGGACAATCCACATCGTTGGCGCAGCGGGTGACGCCGTCCAGACTGCAATAACCGTGGTCATAGGCGCCCACGCCGCAGGCGCGGTTGATGTCCCAGAAGAACGGGCCGCCGGTGACCAGTTGGTAGTCGATGGCGTCGTCCAGCCCGTCCCAAACCACGGGGCCGAAAATGGCGTTGGTACCCATGCTGCACGACATGGTGCCAAATGGCTGGCCCTCCGCTAGGTTGGCCTGCACCCAAGCCAACAGCGCCGCCACCCTGGAGATCATGTTGGGGACGCTGGACGGTGCCGCCGAGGTGCGCGTCAGGTAGCCCCAGCCCTCCCAACCGGGGGGCCAGGGGATGTCGAAGACGAAGCCGTCCTGCCAATCCGCCATGACGGTGCGCACCTGCGCCTTGTGCTCGAGAAAATCCGCCGTGTCGGTGGGGAAGTAGGAACCGCCGCCGCCGTGCTGAATGAACATCAGCGGTTCCGCTTCAAAGCCGTCGGCGGTCCAAGCCAAATGCCCGCCCATGCCGTCCACCACAAAGGCTAGAGATGGCTTGGGCAGGCTGGACTGGCGAAAGTGGGAGAGTTCCTGCCCGCTGTTGCGCTGCACCGCCGGCGCCGTGCATTGCCGCCAGTCCGCGCAGACTTGGCGGCAGGCGTAGCGCACCCAATAGTCGCCGTGCTCATTCGGTTCGCCCTTGGTGACCGCAAAGGCGGAGGAAGGTGCCTGCGGATCGGCAACTTCGCAAATCTGGATGCGCTGGGCCAGCGCATCAAGGGAAGCCGCGCCGCCCGTGCTCGCCGCCAACAGGGACGCCGCCGCTGCGAGCCACCTTGAGAAGCTGGCCAGCCGGGTCAAAACTCCCAAGCGCAGTCCTCCTCTTTGCGTCAGAGACACTAGCGCCTCTCCAACTCCATGCCGTCGATGACCAGCCCGATGCTCCAGCCCTTGTCGAAGGATTGGCAGTGGTAGGAGTTGTGGAACGCCGTCCAATGCCGATTCCTGGCTGGCCTGATGGCGTTGAAGATGGGGAAGAAGTGGCCCATTTGGGAATAGGAGTCGTCCCGTTCCCCATCAAGCTCGTTCTTGCCGCCCAAGTCCACCACCAAGTCGATCTCGTGGTCCACCTCCCAATCGCCCTCGGTGAAGGCCATGCTGTTCTCGTCAAAGGGCGGATAGGGTTCCGCGTTGTTCTCCACATCCAAAATATGGCAGGCGTCCGTGGCCAGCGGGTGGTTGGCGAACGCCTCGTAGAGAAACTCGTCCCCCGAGCCCATGACGCTGGTGAAGTCGCAGTAGTTGCCTTGGCCGCCGCATTGGCCGTTTTCGGTGCAGCGGGTCACGCCGTCGTTGGCGCAGTAGCCCAGATCGTGTTGGCGGCGCCCGCAGCCGGCGTTGATGTCCCAGATGAAGGGGCCGCCGGTCAGCAACTGATAGTCGATGATTTCGTCCAATCCGTACCAATAGACCGGGCCGAAGGTGGCGTTGGTGCCCACGCTGCAGGCGGCGGTGCCGAACAGGCCGCCGCCGGTTAGGTGCTCGTGCGTCCAGGCGATGACGGCCGCCATGCGCCGCGTGAGCTTTTTGTGGCCGGCCGGTGCCGGGCTCGGTCGGGTCAGCCAGCCCCAGCCTTCATCACCGGTGATGTAGGTGGTGGAGATCACGAAGCCGTCCGCCCAGGCGGACATCGCCGTGCGCACGTTGGTTTGCGCCTCCAGCATGTCGGCGACCTGGGGCAGGTAGTCGGTGCCGCCACCGCCGGATTGCAGGAAGATGGTCTTGTCGTTGGCGGCGTCATCGGTGCTGAACGCCAAGTGGCCGCCCATGCCGTCCACCACAAAGGCGATTTGCCGCTTGGGCAGGCCGGTTTGGCGGCTGTGCTCAATGACTTCGCCGCTCCTTGGATCGTAGGCATCCGCGGTGCATTGGCGCCAATCCGCACAGGCTTGGGCGCAGGCGTAGCGAACCCAATAGTCGCCATCTTCGTTCGGTTCGCCTCGTTCGACCGCAAAGGCCAACCCTGGATCCGTTGGTTCGGGAATTTCGCAGACTTGCAGCAAGCCGGCCAGTTCCGCTGGGCTAAGGGCGGCACCGGTTGCAGGCACCTTGATGGCGGCGCTCTCGGCGGGAGCTTCGGCGGCTGCCGACGGCCCCTTGCTGGCGCTTGGCTGCTCCGCTCCGCAAGCCGACAGCAGGAAAATCCACAAAGCCCCGACAATGGCCTTTCCCAAAACTGAACCTCTTATCACCATCGTCATCGTGCTTCCCCGGAAGTCCTCAATCGACCCCAATATGCTACTGCCACGCCAGTAAAATATCACAGCCGATTAGATTGTCAACACCCGACCACCATTCTATCTTGTTCCGGAAAGTCTGGTGCGGCGTCGCCGCCGACGCAGGTTCCAAGGAGGTTCAACAGGCATGTCCGTCGCCGCAAGCATCGAGCGCAAACTGGTCCAAGGGTTGAATTTGATGCATCTTGAGGTCGTCAACGAGAGCGGCAACCACAATGTTCCGCCGGGCGCCGAGTCGCACTTCAAGGTGGTGGTCGTGGCCGGCGAATTCGATGGCGAACGCCGGCTCGCGCGGCATCGGCGCATCAATGCCTTGCTTGCGGAGGAACTGGCCGGGGAGGTTCACGCCTTGGCCATTCATGCCTACACTGCGGAGGAATGGCGGCGGCGCTTTGGCGCGGCGCCGCTGTCGCCGCCGTGCTTGGGCGGGGAAAAGCGCGCATCGACGCCGGGGAACAGCCTTAGGGCGCCCACAACCGACCGGGGCGAATCCTGACCATGGGCCATTCGGGGGCTGCGCCGAGCTCGGCAGGGGGAGCAATGGAAGTCGCCGCCTTCTACCGCTTTGTGGACCTTGACGACCTTGAGGCGCTGCGCTTCAGCCTGCACGCCCGCGCCGCCGACCTAGGGCTCAAGGGCACCGTCTTGCTGGCGGCGGAAGGCGTGAACGGCGGGCTGTGCGGCGGGCGAGCGCAGCTTGACGCCTGGCTGGACGAACTGCGTCTGGACGAGCGTTTCCGCGGCCTGCCGGTTTCCTATTCCTCTGCGGCCCTTGGCAATCCGGTCTTTGCTCGGCTGAAGGTGCGGGTGCAGCCGGAAATCGTCAGTTTCGGCCAGCCCAACTGCCATCCGGCTGACCGGGCTGGAACGCCGGTCGATGGGGTGGATTGGAATGCTCTTCTGGACGACCCCGAAGTCGTCGTGGTCGATGTGCGCAACCGTTACGAGATCGCCATTGGCGCATTTCCCGACAGCTTGGACCCCGGCACCAGCGCCTTCCGCGAATTTCCCAGCTTTGTGCGGCGGGCGCTGGACCCCGCTAGAGACCGCTCAGTGGCCTTGTACTGCACCGGCGGCATTCGCTGCGAAAAGGCGTCCGCGCATCTCCTGAACCAAGGTTTTGAGAACGTCCATCAACTCAACGGCGGCATTCTTGGCTATCTGGCGAATGCGCCCGACTCGGAAAACCGCTGGCAAGGCGAGTGCTTTGTGTTCGATCAGCGGGTGTCCGTGGACCGCCAATTCCGCCAAGGACGGCATCGGCTATGCCCGGCTTGCGGCCAGCCCCTTGGCCTTGGGGATGCGCGGTTGGCCCAATGTGGGCAGGGCACCGCCTGCCCGGTCTGCTGCGACTAACCAAACGGCGCTAGGGGCAGCCGAGGCAAGCAGTCAGGATTCGCCCTCAAAACTAAGCCAGCAGCCGCTCCTCCCGAATGCTTTGAATGCGGTCCCGAACCACCGCCGCCTCCTCAAACTCCAGGTTCTTGGCGTGCTCCAGCATTTCGTTCTCCAGCCGCTTGATCAGCTTGCCCAGCGCCTTGGGGTCGTCCGGAATGTCCAAGGGTGCGCGGCGGCGGTCGCGGAGCTTGGTGGCTTTGCGGGCCGTGCCCGGCGCTCGGGCACCGTCCATCACGTCCGCCACCTGCTTGCGAATGGTCTGCGGGGTGATGCCGTGGGCGGCGTTGAAGGCGACCTGCTTGGCACGGCGCCGCTCGGTCTCCGCAATGGCTTTTTCCATCGACCCGGTGCGCTGGTCGGCGTAGAGGATGGCGCGGCCGTTGACGTTGCGCGCCGTGCGGCCGATGGTCTGGATGAGGGAGCGCTCGCCGCGCAGAAAGCCCTCCTTGTCCGCGTCCAGGATGGCGACCAAGGACACTTCGGGAATGTCCAGCCCCTCACGCAGCAGGTTGATGCCCACCAACACGTCGAACCGGGCCATGCGCAGGTCGCGGATGATCTCCATGCGCTCCACGGTGTCGATGTCTGAATGCAGATAGCGCACCCGAACGCCGTGGTCATCCAGATAGTCGGTCAGGTCCTCCGCCATGCGCTTGGTCAGGGTGGTGACCAAAACGCGCTCGCCGTTGCCGACAACCTCGTTGATCTCGCCGAGCAGATCCTCCACCTGAGTGGAGGCGGGGCGCACGATCACCTCCGGGTCCACCAACCCAGTGGGGCGCACCACCTGCTCCACCACCTGCCCGGCAAACTCACCCTCGTAGGGGCCGGGGGTGGCCGAAACGAAGATCATCTGGGGGCTCATCCACTCCCACTCGTCGAAGCGCAGGGGCCGGTTGTCCAAGGCCGAGGGCAGGCGAAAACCATATTCGACAAGGGTTTCCTTGCGCGACCGGTCGCCCTTGTACATGCCGCTAATCTGCGGCACGGTGACGTGGGATTCGTCGATCACCAGCAGGGCGTCCTTGGGCAGGTAGTCGAACAGGGTGGGCGGCGGCTCTCCAGGGGCGCGGCCCGAAAGATAGCGGGAGTAGTTCTCGATGCCGGAGCAGTAGCCCAGCTCCTGAATCATCTCCAAGTCGAAGCGGGTGCGCTGCTCCAGTCTTTGCGCCTCCACCAGCTTGTTGCGCTCCGTCAAATGGGCTAGGCGCTTCCGCAACTCCTCCTTGATCTCGTCGATGACGCCGATGATGCGCTCCCTAGGCGTGACGTAGTGGGTCTTGGGAAACACCGTGTAGCGCGGCACTCGGTTGACGACTTCGCCAGTGAGCGGGTCAAAGGTGGACAGGTTTTCGATCTCGTCGTCGAACAGCTCCACCCGCAGCGCCTCCCTCTCGGACTCCGCTGGGAAGATGTCCACCACGTCGCCGCGCACCCGGTAGGCGCCCCGCTGGAAGGCCGTGTCATTGCGCGTGTACTGCAGCTCCGCCAACCGCTGCACCACATAGCGTTGGTCCACTCGGTCGCCGCGGTCCAGGTGCAGCACCATGCGCAGATAGGACTGCGGGTCCCCCAAACCGTAGATGGCGGACACCGAGGCGACGATCAGGGTGTCGCGCCGCTCCAGAAGCGCCTTGGTGGCGGACAGGCGCATCTGCTCGATGTGGGCGTTGATGGAGGCGTCCTTCTCGATGTAGGTGTCCGAGGCCGGCACATAGGCTTCCGGCTGGTAGTAGTCGTAGTAGGACACGAAGTACTCCACCGCGTTGTGGGGGAAGAACTCGCGGAACTCTCCGTACAGCTGGGCCGCCAGGGTCTTGTTCGGCGCCAGCACCAGGGTGGGCCGATTCATCGCCTGCACCACGTTGGCGATGGCGAAGGTCTTGCCGGAACCGGTCACCCCCAGCAGGGTTTGATGGCTTAGACCGGCCTTAAGCCCCTCCACCAAGCCGGCGATGGCCGCCGGCTGGTCGCCGGCCGGTTGGTAGCCGGACACTACCTTGAAGTCCGCCATCGCTTGGGTCATGGAGCATTGCGCTCGGCATGTTTGAGCGTTGTATGAATCGTCGATCTCAAATGCGCAGGAGCAACTATTCCGGAGGCCATTTCTGCGCACCGTGGAGTACGCGGAGTATCAACACCGCTTCGGTTTCCACTCGATACACCACAACAAAAGGCGTGGCGGCCACAATTAGCTCCCGTGTGCCGGGAACCCTTCCGACTCTGCCGATTTTGGGGAATTCGGTGAGCCGTGAAATCGCCAATTGGATGGCTGACGCGATTCGCTGCGCCGCCGAGGGATTGCTGTCAGCAATATAGGATAGCTGCCGACCCAAGCTCCTATCAGCCTCCGGTAGCCACTCAATTCGCGTCATGGACCATCAAAGTCCGATGATTCCGGCTGTTGACCAACGCAAGGGCTTGCGTGGTCTAGAAGACTGTTCACCAAGCCGTGCGGAATGCGTTGCACACTCTGGTCATCTGCTTCTCGCAGGGCTCTTCCCACCTCCCCTTGAAACCAAGCATCATGCTCCTCCGCGACCTTGCGGCGACTGGCGACTTCCTTTTCCACTAGTGTCCGCAAGAGCTGCCGCGGCGTTAGGCTCCGCGCTTCAGCGGCCTCAATGAAAGCGGCTCTGAGTTTGCCGCTAAGCTCGATGGTAAGGGTCGCTTCAGCCATGGTGTGCATCACCGCAGGTCAGGTTAAAGATATGCCCACGAAGCCAAGTAGGCTGCTCTCTTTCTAGTAGAATGGCCGCCGTTTCTCTGATCGTCAAGGCTTTTGGAGGCTGCGTGTCCGAACAACTTGCCGAAAGGACTAGCCATGTGGTGCGGTTCGCCGGGGACTCCGGGGACGGCATTCAACTGCAAGGGCAGCAGTTCACGAATGCTTCGGCCTTGGCCGGGCACGATCTGTCCACCCTGCCGGACTTTCCGGCGGAAATACGCGCACCGGCCGGCACTAGGTACGGCGTTTCCGCCTTCCAGATCCAGTTCGGCGGCGAACGGATCACCACACCGGGGGATGCGCCGGATGTGCTGCTGGCCTTCAATCCGGCGGCCCTGATCGTCAACTTGCCGCACTTGCTGCCGGGAGCGTTGATAATCGTTGACGAGAGCGCCTTCTCCGCGCAACGCCTCAAACGCGCCAATCTAACCGCCAACCCCCTTGAGGACGGCAGCTTGGATGCCCACCAAGTTTGCCGCATCGACATCTCCCATCTCACCTTGGAGGCCGTCAAGCCCTTCGGCCTCGGCGCCAAGGACTCCGCCCGCTGCAAGAACTTCTGGGCGCTCGGCTTGGTGCTGTGGATGTTCGACCAGCCTCGGGATGGAACCTCGCACTGGATTCAGGCCAAATTCGCCGGCAACGAAGCGGTGCGCAACGCCAATCTGGCGGCCCTGAACGCCGGCCACGCTTATGGGGAAACGGTGGAAATGCAGCCGGTGCTGGCTCAGCAGCCCATTCCTGAAGCACCTCTGGCCGCCGAGGAGTACCGCACCATCACGGGTGCCGAAGCCTTGGCGTTGGGGCTGGTGGCCGCCGGGGAACTGGCCGATGTTGAGCTTCTGTTTTGCTCCTACCCCATCACCCCCGCTTCGAGCCTGCTGCATCACCTGACCGGCCTGGACGAGGCTGGCGTCGCCACTTTTCAGGCGGAGGACGAAATCGCCGCCATCTGCTCCGCCATCGGCGCCTCCTACGCCGGCAAACTGGGCGTGACCTCAAGCTCCGGTCCCGGCATGGCCCTCAAAACGGAGGCTTTGGGATTGGCCGTGGCGGCGGAGTTGCCCCTGCTCGTGATCGATTCGCAGCGCGCCGGGCCGTCCACCGGCATGCCTACGAAGACCGAGCAAAGCGACCTTTACCAAGCCGTCTATGGCCGCAATGCAGACACGCCGCTGCCGGTGCTGGCGCCTCACTCTCCCGGCGATTGCTTTGAGACCGCCATTGAAGCCGTGCGCATCGCCCTGCGCCACATGACGCCCGTGATTCTGCTCACCGATGGCTACCTCGCCAACGCCTCCGAACTCTGGCCCATCCCCGACCTCGACGGCTTGGCCCCGATAACCCACCGTAAACCGGCCGCCACGGCTACAACCGGCATCTGGGAGAGAGAGCCAAGCAGCTTCGCCCGGCTTTGGGCAACGCCGGGGGACGAGCGCTACGTCCACCGAGTGGGCGGCTTGGAAAGGGACTTCCAGACCGGCCACATCTCCTACGATCCGGCCAACCACCAAGCCATGACGAACCTGCGCCAGGCCAAGGTGGAGAAGGTGGCGGACCACCTGCCGGAACAAGAGGTGGACCAAGGCGTGGCCGGAGGGCTGGCGGTGGTCGCTTGGGGGTCAACCTACGGCGCCGTGCGCCAAGCGGTCAAGGAGTGCCTAGCCGAGGGGCTGACCGTGGCCCAGATTCATCTGCGCCACCTCAATCCCCTGCCGCCGAACCTTGGCGAGCTGCTGGCCGCCTACGACAAGGTGCTGGTGCCCGAACTGAACAACGGCCAACTCGCCACCCTGCTGCGCGACCGGCTGCTGCTCGGCCCAGCGCAGCTCAACAAGGTGTCCGGGCAGCCATTGCATGTGGGCGAAATCAAGTCCGCCATCGCTGAACATGCGCCGCCGCGCCTGCAGGAGGCCGTTCATGGCTGAACTTTCGTTCAAGGACTACGCATCCGACCAAGAGGTGCGTTGGTGCCCGGGATGCGGTGACTACTCCATCCTGAAGGCCGTGCAGCGCACCTTGGCGAACATTGGGGCCAAGCCGGAGAACACCGTGTTCGTCTCCGGCATCGGCTGCGCCGCTCGTCTGCCCTACTACATTGAAGCCTACGGCTTCCACACCATTCACGGGCGGGCGCCGGCCATCGCCACTGGCGTCAAACTGGCCAATCCCGCTCTGGACGTCTGGGTTGTCACCGGCGACGGGGACGCCCTCTCCATCGGCGGCAATCACTTGATGCACAGCCTGCGGCGCAACGTCAACCTCAACATCCTGCTGTTCAACAACGAGATCTATGGGCTGACGAAGGGGCAATACTCGCCCACTTCGCGCATCGGCACCACCAGTCCGTCCAGTCCTGGCGGCTCGGTGGACTCCCCGTTGCATCCCTGCGCCTTAGCGGTCGGCGCCGGCGCCACCTTCATCGCCCGGGGAATCGACATCGACCAAAAGGGCCTGCCCGTCATTCTGGCGGAGGCCCAGCGCCACCAAGGCGCCGCCTTCGTCGAAATCCTGCAGAACTGCATCGTTTACAACAAGGACGTGTTCGACAGCGTGGCCAACAAGAAGACCGCCGCCGACCATCAGATTCGTGTTGAGCACGGCCATCCCCTCATCTACGGCAAGGACCGGCATCGCGGTCTGCGCTTAAACCCTGCAAAGCTGCGCTTGGAGGGCTTCATGATCGGCGAGGACGGCGCCGACAGCGACGTGCTGGTGCATGACGAAACCAATCCGACGCTGGCGCTGATGCTGGCGACCATGGCGCCGCCTCTGCCAACAGCCTTAGGAGTGATTCACCGTCGCCAAGCCGAGTGCTTCGACCGCGCCTTTTGGAACAGCAAGTCCCACTCCCGGCGGCGCAAGGTGGAAAGCCTGCTGCATCAGGGCAACGTGCTGGACCGGCGGTAGGTGAGGCCCAGATTGAACACTTGGTCTATGCCTCCCAACGCTTGCTGAATTGCCGGCGCTCGGACGCCTTTCGCCCTCGAGTCCCATGCATGACGCCCCGTAGCTGGAAGAGGGTCCCGGACTGGATGGGCTTGGCGATGGGTCGCGGGCTAGTTAAGCGGCTTCCGTTTTTGGCTGTTAGCCCTATGGCCGAACGGCCCTTGCTTCAAGGGTCATTGAGGCTCCAGTCGTATTCGTAGTCCAGCCCTCCGTCAAAGCCGCGCAGGCGCACCGCCAATTCCTCGTCCGCGTATTCCATTAGGTGTTTGATGACGGCGGCTTCGCTGTTGCCGAAGTCCTCCTGATACCAATCGTAGATGCTGGAGACGACCAAATCGCCGTCCGCGAAGGCTGCGCCCCTTGGGTGGTTCACATAATCCGTTGCGCCCTGTTCGAGCTGCCCCTCCAAGGTGGAGGAGGCGTAGGCCTTGGGGGCAAGGTTTGGACAGCCCAAGCTGGCGCAGTTCACAGCGTAGTGAATGCGCTCGTCGCGCCAGATGGGCCTTAGGATGCGGTGCTCAATGTCGTTGAGGGTCAGCTCCCGCCCGGCGACCTGGGCGCGGACGTCATCCCAAGGGCCCGTGTTCAGCCAGCCTTCGTGGATCTCCCAAATGGAGTCCACCGGATAGTCGTCCACCACCACCTGTATGGTCAGTGCGTTGTAGAAGTTGATCCAATAGGCCATCTGCTCCACCCCAGACAGGCGCCTGGGGTCCAGCGCCTGCAGGGTGGTTAGGTAGTCAGCCAGACGTTCCCGATCGACGGTGTTGCTTTGCAGCGCACTGTAGTCGAACCGGTTGACGCCAGCGGCCGGCGTAGGCCGGAGGGCACCGGCGGCCTTGGATGAGTCGATTATTAAGTATGTGTCCAGAATGGACTGCCAAGCACTGTGGTCAACTTGCTCCTGGTTGGCGTCGTCCCGTTCCCCCCAAAAGGCCGTCCATTCGGAGGCGGCGGATTCGGCCAGCCACAAAAGACCGGCCAAGCCTAGCGCCGTCAGGGTGCCGGTGCGCCTCATTTGGACGCCGCCTCCCGCCGCCACAGCCGCTTGCTGAGGAAGCCGGCGAGGCGATTGCCCAGCAGTTGGGCCGCCGACAGGGCGCCCGGCTCCATTTGGCCGAGTGTCCAGGAGCCTATGGCCAAGTCAGCGCCGGCGGCAATGGCCTCGAGCAGCCTTAAGGCGTCAGCGGCTTTGAACGAGCGGTCGCCGCCAGTGAAGAGCACGATGTCAACAGGTTCAAGGACGTCTGCTGTGGTCTGACCGAAAGAAATCAAGGGAGAGAACGCCGGACGGGGTGAGCGCGGTCGCCGGAAGCAGGTCCGGACTTCATTGCAGCATGGCAAGTCACAACCGCAGACACCGCCTCATCATCTCCCGGTCCGCTCGTCCAACGCCAGCCTGGGCCGCAAATTCAGACCACCGCGCCACCGCCGCCTCCACCTCGTCCGCGCACTGCCGAACCTGGAGTTTGCCAAGGCCGAACACCTGGCCCATGCGACGGGCCTTGACGGGCGACGGCGGCCAAGGATCATAGCCGAAGCCGGCCGCGTGGTACTCGCCCACTGCCGGGCTTGGGACGAGGTCGTACGCCGGCGACAGCCGATAGCCCTGCAAACGTGGATGCGCGTCCTCACCGGCCGGCGCTGCGTGGATGAGGCTGAAGTTGCGGCTGTGGTCGTCCGTGTTGTTGATGCAGCGGTTGAACAGCGCCAAACGCAGCAGTTGCGCGAGGTCGGTTTCCACGTCCGCGGAGTGGCGGCGCAGCAGTTGCGCGATGTCGTCGTAGCGGAACAGCAGCCCGGAGTCGCGCTCTGTGCCGGCCTCCTTGAGCAGGCCGTTCACGCTCAGCAAGTGCGAACGGCTGCCGTCCGGCGCGATGTCGAAACGCCGCACCAGCAAGGCTTCCCGCCCGCCAATACTGGGCGCAACGCGGCCTTGCGCCGCTTTGATGCCGGCGGCCCGTGCCATCAGCAGGCAGGCGAGTTCCATGCGGGCGTGGTTGTAGAGGTCGCCAGTGAGGCGGTTGAATTTGGCGAGACAGTGCTCATTGCCGTCGCTGACCAGCGCCTTGGGGCGAGCGCCGCCAACGCTGCTGCCGGCGTTGGCGAGGTGCGCCAGCGCTTGCGCCCCCAACGGCGCGTCGGCGTTGCCAGTCTGCAACGAACGTCCCTGGCGCCAAGCATCGATGTCCTGCGTCGCCGCGGACATGCCCATATCCACCGCCAAGGCGGTGCGCTCCGCCTGCGCCAAGGCCGTCAGAGGAAGACCGACATCGAACCGCGGAGCCTCGCCGCGGCTGCTGAAATACAGTGCGCCGATGCGGCTACCGCCCATCATGGCGAGGGTCTCCATCGCGCTGTCAGCGTTGAATTGGCGCCTTCCTTGGTGGAAGGCCAAGCCGGCAAGCACTCTGCGGCCCCACCGGTCCGGCAGGTGGTCGTCAATGAACGCCGGCTGGCCGCCGGCCGCACAGGGAAGGACGATCTCGCCGGTCGCCAGCGGCAGCCGCTCCGGATCCAGCGCGAAGGCGGAAGGGTGGCGCAGGTAGTCGTCGCGGTAGCGGAAGGCCACTTGCCGCACACGGCCGGCGTCCTCCTCGATCACGCAGTCGGCGGCGTGGATGACGCCGGTGGCGGCGGTGTTCAAGTGAATGTCGTAGCGGGCGCGTTCAGTCGTCAAAGAGGCTCTCCTGCACACGCAGCAGTCCCGTGAACGGCTCGGTGAGGCGCAGCAGCTCGGCGGCCCGGTAGTATTTGCCGATGCCCACGGACAGATCCCCCTTCTCCATCTTCTGCAGGGTGGCCCGGCTCACGCCGATGCGCAAGGCGAAGGCCGCCAACCCGTCGTGCGGGTAGCGGCGCTTGCGGGCAGTGCGCAGGTTGGCGCCTAGTTGTTCCAGATGATCTGTCATGGCGGACAGTTTAGCGTACTAGAATTCTGGTAATTCAGGGATTTTTGGCCTAAAAAGACTAGTATTCTGGTATCCAAAGACAGCACCACGCCGCAAGGTTGTTGACCGGCGTTCGAGGAACATCCGGCGCAATTGGCCGAACACGGCGTCAAGGAAGGGGACGACACCTATCGGGGCGCCGCCGCTTTGCAGCGCGATGGAGCGGCGGTTGCATTTGCGCCCCATGCCGCTAGACTTGACGCCCCTCGCAGACTTGCAGCGGGGTCCAAGGAGCGTTCATTCCGCCTTAGCTCAGTTGGTAGAGCAGCTGACTGTTAATCAGCGGGTCGCTGGTTCGAGCCCAGCAGGCGGAGCCACCTTCTCCCCAAGCGCCAAGCGCAGTCCCGCGCTTGGAGTGGATGCACTCTGACGCAAACCGCTCGCATCCACCGGCGAAATTGCCTAATCTTGCGCCAACATCCAATGGGCGGGGAGGCGATGGGCAAGGTGGCCATCGACTGGAAGCAATATGACGCCACCGCTAGCTGGGATGAGTTGGTCACCCCCGCGGGCAGGGCGCGTTCCGGCGCCGGCCCGCTGCTGCGGGTGCTGTCCCGCCTGACCGATGCTGAACTGACGGAGCGCCAAGCGGCAGCCGAACTGGCCATCCGCTCCATGGGCATCACCTTCACCGTTTACAGCGGCGAGGACGCGTCGGGCATCGACCGGGCCTGGCCGTTTGACATAGTGCCGCGCTTGATTAGAAAGCGCGAGTGGGACCGCATCTCCCGCGGCCTAAAGCAAAGAGTGCGGGCGCTGAACGCCTTCATTGATGACGTTTACCACGGTCAGCGGGCGCTTCGGGACGGCGTGGTTCCCGCCCGCTACGTCAGGAAGTCCAAGGAGTTTCGGCAGCGCTGCGTAGGCATTGATCCGCCACACGGCGTCTGGGCGCATGTCTGCGGCACCGACTTGGTGCGCGACCGCGACGGCGCTCTTTATGTGCTCGAAGATAACCTGCGGGTGCCTTCCGGCGTTTCCTACATGTTGGAGAACCGCGCCATCATGAAGCGGGTTTTTCCGGAACTGTTCGACGACTACGTCATTCATCCTGTGGATGACTATCCGCAAAGGCTCGCCGCCTGCCTGCGCTCCTTGGCGCCGCAGTCGCGCAGTTCGCCTAGAGTGGTCGTGCTCACGCCGGGCATCCACAACTCCGCCTATTTCGAGCACACCTACTTGGCGTCCGTCATGGGGGCGGACTTGGTGGAGGGCACCGACCTGACGGTGGGCAAGGACGACTGCGTTTACATGAAGACCATCGCCGGCCGGGTTCGGGTGGATGTGATTTACCGGCGCATCGACGACCTGTTCCTGGACCCGAGCGTCTTCAACCCGAACTCCATGCTGGGCGTACCCGGCCTGATGCGAGCTTGGCAGGCCGGCAAAGTAGCCTTGGCCAACGCCCCCGGCTGCGGCGTGGCGGACGACAAGGTGATCTACACCTTCGTGCCCGACTTAGTGCGCTACTTCTTGAACGAGGAGCCCATTCTCGCCAACGTGCCCTCCTACCGCTGCGTGGAGAAGGAAAGCCGCGACTACGTGCTCGACAACCTGGATAAACTGGTAGTCAAGCCGGCCAACGAATCCGGCGGCTACGGCATGTTGATGGGCCCGGGCGCGTGCGCCAAGGAGCGCACCGCCTTCGCCCGGGCGGTGCGGGCCAATCCGCGCAACTACATGGCTCAGCCCATGCTCACCCTGTCTTCTGCGCCAACTCTGGTTGGCCCGCCGGGCAGCGACCAACGGATGCAGCCCCGGCATCTCGACCTGCGACCGTTCATACTCTCCGGCGCGGAAACCTATGTGACCATGGGCGGCCTGACCCGCGTGGCGATGAAGAAAGGCTCCATGGTGGTCAACTCCTCCCAGGGCGGCGGCAGCAAGGACACTTGGGTGGTGGATCTGGACCCATGAACGGGATGCACGACCGCTGCCGCGTCGCCCCCACGGCGGGTCGCCAATGAAGCACAGCCTACTTTCCAGCGCCGCGGAGCGCCTTTACTGGCTGGGCCGTTATATCGAGCGAGCCGAAAACACCGCTCGCCTCATCATGGTGAACGCCGGCCTGTTGATGGAAATGCCGGCGCGCCTGCCGTTGGGCTGGCGCCCGCTGATCGACATCACCGACACGGCAAAACGGTTCGACTCCCTCTACGCCGAAGCGACCGAGCGCAACGTCTGCCGCTTCCTCACCTGCGACAGCCGCCACTCCTCCGCCATCACCAACGCCCTCGCCGCCGCTCGGGAGAACGCCCGAACGGTGCGCGAAACCATGCCCAGAGTCACCTTCGAGTACATCAACGACCTGCACGACTTCGCCCACTCGGAATTAACGCCAAACCCGTCCAGAGTGAAGCGTCGCGCCGCCTTGAACGGCCTGTCCCTGCGGGTGCAGCGCCTTGAGGGGTTTCTCTCCCAAAACATGCTGCATGACGCCCCTTGGCAGTTCCTGCGGCTGGGCAACCACATTGAGCGGGCCGACATGACCACCCGCATCATAGACGTGCGCACCGCGGACCTGCTGCCGCCGGGCCACGGTCTCGCGCCGTTTCAGGAAATCCAGTGGCGCAGCGTGCTCATCTCGCTCTTCGCCCGGCAGTCCTACCACGCCACAATAAGCGCCGTGGTGCAACGTCCGCTAGTGCTCGAATTCCTGCTGTCCAACCTCGACTTGCCGCGCTCCTACGCCTACTGCCTAGAGGCCATCCGCCGCGGCATCCGTTCGCTGCCCCGCAACAGCAAGTCGCTAGGCGCCTGCAATCGGGCACTGCATGACTTGCAGGCCGCAAACGTTGGGGAGCTGGAGGGCGCAACCCTGCATCGCTTCATCGACAACTGCCAAACCCGCCTCGGCGAACTGCACACCGCCATGCAGGAGACTTGGTTCAGGGGCGGCTGAGTGCCCTTGCGCACCTATTCCATTGTTGAGCGTATTGCCCCTGCTAACTGTGCTGCTAGAACAGGAGGCACGGCATTGCCCACTTGGGTAAACTGCCTCGCCGTGGGGCCTAAAAACCGATAGTCATCAGGAAATGACTGCAAACGGGCGCATTCACGAACGCTAAGAGTTCGCGGTATCTCCGGATGCAAATGAGACCGGCCGCCGCCCCCCGAACCACCAGCAATGACTGTCTTCGCCGGTTGCGATGGATCAAGCCTATCAACCCTGCCTAGGTGGTCCCTAGCGCCATAGTCCAATTTCATGTAACGGGCGACCGAACCGGCTTTGTGTTTACGAGTTTCATTGTTGGGAGCGGTAGGCACCCCGTTCGGCAGTACGGCGCCACAGCCTATGGGGTGAAGTTTGAGCTCCGGCAGGCGTACCTGCCTACCCAATCGGCTGCCGATTACGAACAACCTGTTACGGTGTTGCGGCACACAAAAGTCCGCCGCATCCAAAACTTCCGGGCCAACAATGTCATATCCAGCCGCGGCTAACCTCTTTACGGCTGAAAACAGGCGAGAACCTCCGTCTATGTCTCTTAAACCAGGAACGTTTTCTATGACAAAAATGGCTGGGCGAAACTCGACTACCAATTCAACGTAGTCAAACAACAACCCACCGTTCTGCCCATGAGCAAATCCAACACGCTTGAAGTTCCTCCCGGATCTAGAGTAACGTTGGTTCGCTGCAATCGAAAACGGCTGGCAAGGCGGCCCTCCAATAAACACCCCGTCGAATGGCGCTGCGATCCTTTCTCCCAAGATCGTTATTACATCTTCGACTTCTGAAATATCCCCGGCATGGGAAGGTGGCCCAAAAACATCCCATTGCGGGCGGTTGCAGCGCAGTGTACTACAAAAAAGTTCATTGATTTCAAACGCACCTAGATGCTCGAAGCCAGCAGCCTCGAACCCCAAATCCATGCCGCCGCAACCAGTAAAGAAACTGACAAAGGGAATGCCGCAGAGGCTTTGACGAAATTGCTCCAACTCACAAGCCGGAGCCCCCGACCACAGCAGTTCGTCGCTGCGCTCATACCTCAAGTCATCGTAGGTAAGCCCATTCCGCTCAAGCACCGCGCTTAAGTGGTCTGGGCCGTTCGCAGCATCTGCAATTAGCCGCGTCTGCAATTCGAGGCGATCGCCAACCACAGATTTTTCACATTTCAAGCTAGGCATTGGTAGTCTGTCTTATCCTTTGCTTGGCCATGTCATATACCTCGCGCACCTCATCAATGCCCGAAAAGCCCGACCTGCCACGCTTTCTTAACCAGGCATCGTAGTACCGATGAACTCCACAATGGCAGGTTGGCTACAGCTGTTGGCACAGACCGTTCGCCCTCCTCATACACGAGCAGGGCGCATTTCAGGATGCGTGAGTAATTTCGCCAAGGTAGCGAATATTTTTTCGGCAAGAAAGGAAGTCCGGTTTCGGACTGGGCAATGCGTCTGTCCAACGATTTCAAGTCATGCTGCAACGCCAAGCGAGCGAGCACCTTCAGATTGTCAAACTGAAAGTAGTCCAGCCGGCCTCGATCCCAACGCCACATGGAGCTATTCCGTTGGTTTTGGGGAAAAATAGCACAGCGGCCTGCCCATTCCAACAGGCTGGTCGTAATTCTGTAGGCGGCGCGTAGCCTGTATGACCTTAGAGAACACAAAGCGTCCCCTCTTTAGGGTTCTGTCGGTTTTTGTGTCTAGGGGGTGGTTGAAATTCGGCGCGTTGGGACGGGCGCGCGGGGGAGTCGGATGTCGCGGCGGCTAGCGGGTCCAACCCCCGTGCCCACCCGACGTGGCTTCCCGCCGCAGAAAAAGCCCCGGCGCCATGCTACACTCCGACCATGAATCGCAGCGCTTTGGCTTTGGCTCTTTGTTTTGGGGCTTGCGCCGCTCAAGCCGGCGGGATCGACCTCGTTGGTGCTTGGACACTGAATGTGGAGCGCACGGAGGCGGTGCAGCCGGACAACTCGACCTCCTCTTGGTGGGAGGGCCTTGGCGGGCGGTTCAGCACCAGCGTGACGGTGGGCGGCATTCCGGTTCCGACCGGCGGGCGGAACCCCCAGGAGCAGATCGGTGAACCCGGCAGCCCGCAAATGCTGCGCTGCCGGTCCTTCACCATCGAGCAGCTTGAAGACAGCTTGCTGCTTACCTACGAAAGCGTTGGCAGCGAAGTCATCAAGCCCGGCCCCTACCGGGGCATGCGCAGCCAATGGAACAGCCGCAAGCTCACCTCCAACTACGAGTCCACCACCCGCAAGGTCAAGCGCACGCTGGAGGTTGGCAAGGACGGGCGGCTGCTGATGTCCGTCACCATCAACCCCCGCAAGGGGAAGACAAGGCGGTTCAAAAGGATTTTCGACCGCGCTTGAGCCTACCGGCGCCTAAGTGCAACTCCTCGAACACAGCCTGCCGATGGATGCGTCCACCAGTGTGGCGATTGCAGGGCTAGGCCAGTGAACGCCAGCTTTTTCCGGCACGACATACTCGCATTTAGCATCCTGCTGAGCTTGGTGTTCTCCGCATGTGCGCTCCTGGGCGACCCTTTGTTGAACGCGGACGGCATACTCTATTTGCGCACCGCACAGGCCTTTCTTACGGATGGCGTTGCGGCGGCCTTCGACCTCTACGAGTGGCCTTGGTACTCCATCGCAATCGGTCTGTTCCACGATTTCAGCGGGATTCCTCTGCACTGGGCGGCGCATGTCATCAATGCCGCCCTGGCCAGCTTGATGGTGGTGGGCTTTGCATCCCTCTGTCGGGAGGCGGGCGGCGACAGGCTGACTGTTGCATTCGCAGCAATGTTGATTTTGGCCCACCCGGAGTTAAACGAGTATCGCAGCTTCGTAGTCAGGGATTTCGGCTTTTGGGCCTTTAGCCTATGCTCACTGCTCGCGTTGATGAGATACGCCCGGAGCGGGCGCTACAAGGACGTGTTCCTATGGAGCGGCTGCATCCTGGCGGCATTTTCGTTTCGCACTGAAACGTTGTTTTTGGCGCTGGCTGGGCCATTGTCCTTGTTCGCATCAAAAGCACCCTGGCAGAGACGTTTTGCAGCTTACCTAAAACTCAACACCGCCCTGCTCGCGCTGATTCCCTTAGGGGCAGCTTACCTTTTTGCGTATCCAGACATTCTGGAGCGTTTCGCAACAACCTCTATGTACCAGAAGTGGGCCTACCCGTTGTTGGAAATGAAAAACGAGCTATGGCGCGCCTCGGTGGAACTTGGCGAAATTGTGCTGACCGAGCACTCTGAGGACCGGCACCTGCTGTTTCTGCTTTCCGGCTTGGCGGCCATCGTGGCCACGGAACTGCTTTCCGCCCTCGGCCTGCCGGTTGCCGCCCTTCTAACCTACGGCTGGTGGAAGTTGCACAGCAGCCCGCCTCCGCACATCAGGTGGCCCGTCCTGTTCTACGCCGGCGCCAGCCTGGTTTATCTGAGCGCATTTGTTCTGTTTCATCGGTTTCTGCAAGGCCGGCATCCCATGCTGTTGGCGCTGCTGATGATGTTGCCGGCACCGTTTTTCCTACGGCAAATTTACTCCAAGGCCATGCGCCTGCATAGACAAAGAATCTTCTTCTTCGCACTTGCCTTCGTTCTAAGCGCCTCCCTGGTAGATGGCTTTGTCAGCTTCGGCCACTCAAAGCGGCATCTGGTTGAGGCGCTGGCGTGGATGGAGGTGAATGTCGGCAGCGATGAGCCTGTCCGAACGAACAGCCAGAAACTTGCGTTTCACGGCGGCCGGCCCGTGGACTGGGATGAGGTTCTGTTTTTTGAGAGAGAGGGGGAAAGGGCCATAGGTGCGTTGCCGGCCGCCGGCGGCTATTGGCTAATGGAAGTCGGTCATGATGAACCTGCACTGGAGAAGGCTCTCAACAACAAGGCAATGCGGGGCGAACTGTTGGAACTATCGCGCTTTGCGAATTCGCAAGGGGATGGCGTCGTGGTCTATCGAGAGGCGAAAGATATCCCATTCGGAAGCCGCGTGAATGGTTGAATGTGGGGTTTTGCAAAACGCCTTTGTTATCGCCGCAGTTACCCCTCGACGTCAAGCAATCCCGCTTCCACAAATTTGGCTTCAGCGTCCAAACGCAGCACCCCGTCAAAGTTGTCCAAAAACCGGCGAATGTCGGCATCCCAGTTGTGGCCAACGCGCAAGCCGTCCAGATCGATTAGGTGAACTCGATCGTTGTGGATGAGGAAGTTGGTGGCCTTGGTGTCCCCGTGGACTAGGCCGGCGGCGGCTAGTTGTTGGAGGAGGTTGGCAATTTGCTCCAATCGGTCGGGGCGCCAACCGAAGGTGCGGGTTTCCGCGGCCAGATCCAGAGCGCCTAGGTCCCGCATCACCAAATGGCATTCGGCGGTGAAAGGTCCCCGGCGGCGTTCGATTAGCGCCAGAGGCTCGGCTGTCGGGATCTGCAACAGGTTTAGGACTTGCCCGTTGCGCCAAGCGATGCGCGGCCTAGGCTTGAACCAGCGGCGGAGGCGGTGGCTCGGGCCTTTGCTGCGGTAACGCTTCACCACCACTGGTTCGCCGGCCAGTTCCAGGCGAAAGACGCTGGCGGAGTTGCCGTCCTTGATTACTTTGGCGGCGGCCAGCGCACCTTGCAACGCTTGACTTAGGCTGCCGCCGCTCTGCGCAATTTGCTCAGCCCAAGCCCAGTTCCGCTTGCTTAGGCAGCGGTGCCGCCCGTCGTTGCGGAGGACAAACTCAGTGCAGTTCCGCTCGGTTTTAGGCAGGTAGCGCCTGATGCGGCGGCGTCGCGCCACCGCCAGCCAACGCTGCACCCGCGCAATCCGGGACGGGTCGGCAAGCCAGCCCCGAGCCTGTTCATAGCAAGCTAGAAGGTCGGAAGTGCGGCCGTCCGCGTACGGAGGGAACTCCGCTAAGAACGCCGCTAGCGCCTGAAGGCCAGCCCGCTCGGTGGCGGGGCGCAGCGGGGCGACGCCGTCGCCATCGACGATGTAAACCTCGCCGCGGCTGAAGATGAAATTGTCGAGATGCGCATCTCCGTGGGTGAGGCCCCGCTCATGCAGCTGGGCCAAAGCCCGCACCGCCAAGGCCGCTTCCGCCGCCGCGTCGGCACCGCCAACCGAGGCAATGGGCCGGCTGTCCGGCAGGTATTCAAACAGCAACGCCCCGCCATCGACCTCCGGCGCCGCCAGTTCCGCGAGCAGCCGCGGCGTTGGGGCGCCGCTGGCCTGCAATCGTCGCGCACCGCGCCCTTCCCTGGCGCAATGGCGCTGGCCGCCTCGGCCCAAGAACAATTTGAGCACCACCTCCCGGCCTCGCCAGCCTGTGGCGGCGGTCAGCCGCCGTCCCGGCAGCCAACGGAAAAGGCGGCGGATGTGGAACGCTTCGCCCCCGCAAACAAGGGTGACAGGCGGCTGCAATCCATGCCCATGCCGACGACGGGTCGTCTTCTTGCGCAAAGCCTTAGCCCTCCCCTCCACAGAGCGCCACAGGTCGCCGTCCTTCTGAAAAACTTCCCGTAACGGTCGCCCAGTGTAGATGCGCACAAAGCGCAGCCAAGAGAACCGCGGCAGGTTCAAATGCAGGGTGGAGAACAGCAGCGCCGCAAGGTCCCGCTTCCGCCAGAAAGGGGAAATGGGCGTCTGCAGCCGCGCCCGGTGCAGGTCGAGCACCGCCAACTCGACCTCCCCAGCAGCCCACTTGCGCCGGTCAATGAGCAGATGGCAAATGTAGAGGTCCCGATGCGCCAAGCCGATGCCGTGGAGCTGGCGGACAAACCGCCCCACCGCCACGACCAGACGCCGCTTGGCCAAGGGGCTAGGCGGTTCAACGGCCCAGGCATTGGTCAGCGTCTCCAAGCTGTCGAACCCGGCCAGTTCCTCGCACAGCACCAATGACCTGCGGCGGGCAAGGCTGCCGCGCTCCACGGCAAAAGCAGCCACCCGCGGGGCGGGAATCGCATACTGGGCCAAGTGCAGGCAGGCCCGGTATTCATTTTCCGCGCCCAGCACCGCCTTTTTGCCCACCAAAAAATTCTTGAGGATTTCACCCCAACCCACGCCGAGATGTCTTTTCAGAAAGTAGGCGCGGCCGCCAATAACCGTGCGCAGGGTGCAACGACCCTGCACTTGCCGATGGATGTCGCCGGCAACCGTCCAAGCCCAATCGAGGAGTTGCTCCTCGGTGAAGTGCTCGGCGAGCCGGCTGTTTAGGTAAACCTCGGCCATCTTTGCTGCCCCACGGTCACTGCTCGACGTTCGATTGATTCCGCGCCGCAAAGCGCTCCAAGAGGTCCACCGCCGCAGTCGCCATTTGATGGATGGTTGCATCTTCCGCCAAGGCGGCGCCGTTTTGCGCCCACCGCCGCCTGTCGTCGCCGGTAATAAGCTGCATAAGCTGCGCGTTGAAGACCTCCTGGTCGTAGGGCAATGGCGTGACCAGCCCGGCATCGAGGTCCCTGACGTAGTGGGCGTAGCCACAATTCTCGGTCACCAACGCCGGCGTCCCGGCGATCAGCGCCTCAAGGATGGCCATGCCGGCGGTTTCATCATAGGCCGGCAACGCGAAGCCATCGGCGGCGAACAGGAAGTCCGGCACGTCTGATCGACCACCCATGAAGCGCACCCGGCCGGCAACACCCAGCCGTGCCGCCATGCGCTCAAACCGCGCCGCCTTGTCTTGGCCGAGCACATACAGCCAAGTTTTCTCCAGAACCGCAGCGGGCAGCGCCTGCAGCCCCTTGAGCAGCCGGTCGAGACCCTTGGTGACAAATCCAGAGCCAATGAAAAGCAGTAGGTGCTCCGCTTCGCTTAGGCCGAACCTCGCCCTCGTTCGCCGCCGGACCGACTCTTTGTCCGACGGCGCGGCGCGGTCCCGTTCAATGCCTGGCGGCAGCGAATGGAAGCGTTCCAGCGGGGTGCCATAGTAGCGGTGGAAGGCCGGCGCTTGGGCGTCCGCCAAGGTTAAAATTTCAGTGGTGCTGTCCGTAGCGAACACGGCCCGCTCCGCGTTCAGCAAGGAACGGTGCCGAGGCAGCAACCGCTGCAGGAAGGTGCGCTGGGTGAGGGCCTTTTCCTGGTAGCAAGTGTCGCCGGCGTAGTAAACGTCCAGCCCCGGCATCTTGTTCATGCCCACCACTAGGTCCACTGGCCGCCGCTCAAGATCGCGTGGCACCCAAGCCGCGAATTTTTCATAAAGACGATGGTTGGCCATCGCCCGCACTGGCGCCAAGCAAAGCTCCACACCCTGCGGGGGAGGATTTTCGTCAAGCCAATGAATCGCATAGATCCGCACTCTGTGGCCACGCCCAATGCACTCCCGCACCATCTTCAGCAAGTCCCTTTGGATGCCGCCGAAGGGGAAGTGCTTAAATATGCAGAACGCCAGCCGCATCCATCAGCTCCAAGGCCGTCGCCCAGACCCGGTCCGGCGCAAGCTCTGCGTAGCAAGGCGGCGCCACGGGCTCGTTGCGCCAAGTGCGCCCCGGACCGCGGTACCGGCAGGTTCTTGACTGACAGGGTGCGCAGCCAAAGGCGGAGGCCAGAATCCGCGTGTGCCGGCCCCGGCAGCCAGTCAGTTCGTGGGAGGTGCTGCCATGCAGCGCCAAGGTGGGAGCGCCAAGGGCCGCCGCCAAGTGGGTTAAGCCGGAGTCCACGCCGATGACCAGCCTAGCGCGTTGCAGCAGGGCAACTAAGTCCGACAAGTCCAAGGCGTCCAAAACCCGGCCGGCGCCGCCTTCCGCAATGCGCCTAGCTCGCCCCTGCTCCAACGCATTGCCCCAAGGCAGCAGGGGTTCGAGACCGACCGCCGCCGCCCTACGGGCGAGATCGATCCACATCGGCGCCGGCCAGAGCTTGGACGTCCAAGTGCTGCCGTGCAGAAACAGGCATAGTTCGCGAGGGCCGTCGGCTTCCGATACACCAAAATCAACCGCCTCATCAGCATCCCAAACGTAGCCAAAAGCACCGGCAAACAACTGACTTTGCCGGTCGATGGCATGCTGCCGGCGGGGCGCTTCGACTCCGCGCCCATAAACCCAAGCGGCGGCGCGTTCGCGCACGTCCCGCTTCGCGAACCCCACGACCTCCGCCCCTCGGGCCAGCCGCACCACCGCGGCGCTCTTAGCCAAGCCCTGGGCATCCAGCAACAGGTCATACTCTTGGGATCTCAGCGCCTTGAGGAAGGCTCCCATCTCCCCGCCGAAACCCCAGGGAGCACTACGCCAGCGCCGCCAGGCGATGGGAATGACCCGGTCAACGGCGGGATGCCGCTCCACAATGGCTTGGTAGGCTTCCTCCACCACCCAATCAAAACGCGCACCCCGCGCCTGTGCGGCAGTGACCGCGGGCAAGGCATGCACCAAGTCGCCGAGGGAGGACATTTTGACCAACAGCGCTCGCATTCGGGAATTATCAGGGCAAATTAGCCTCTCTGACGGCATTTGTTGCGCGGCCGCAGAAGGGCATTTGTCCAAACGGCGAGACATTTTGTTGAATCGGCCGGCTTGCACCGACGGGTTCCTATGTTAAGGTGCGTGAAATGAGCTTGATGGAAATGGGCGTGAGTGCGGAATTGCTTACCATTATCGCGGTTGGCGTCGCTTTGGCCGGCTTGATCTTGAATGGACAAAGGGGCCTGCGCGGCGACATCGACATCCTGCGCGGCGACATTGACGTCTTGCGCAGCACCGTTGCCAAACTCGAAAGCGGCATGGCCGACCTGCGTGAACGCATGGCTCGCCTTGAGGGTCTGTTTGAGGGCTTTACCGGGCGGCGGGCCGCGGAGCCAAGTCAAGAGCAGCAAAGCGCCTAGGCGTTCAGCAAACTGGCCCGAACTTCTGCGCAAACAGGGCTCCTCGGCAGCAGCGTCGCCTGCTGCCAACTGCTTAGGGAGCCTCCCTCGCAAGCGCATCGGCCACCTCCTCCGGCTTCAACTCACGCAGGCAGTTCAGATGCCCCAGGGGGCAGGTGCGCTGCAAGCAGGGGCGGCAGTCCAGATCCTTCGCCAACACCTTGGCGTTGGCGTTCAGGGGCGGCGTGAAGTCCTCGGAACTGGCGCCGTACAGGGCCACCACCTTGAGGGACAGGGCGTTGGCCACATGCATCAGCCCAGAGTCGTTGGCCACCACCGCCTCCGCCAAGGAGAGCAGGTCCACCGCTTCCAGCAGGCTGGTGCGGCCAGTGAGGTCCGCCACCCCCGGCGCAAGCGCCGCGATGGACGCGCCGATTCCCCGGTCGTTCGGCGAACCGAACAGCCAGACGGAGCGGCCCGCCTGCATTTGCGCTTGGGCCAAGGCGGCGAAGTGCGCCGCCGGCCAGCGCTTGGCTGGGCCGAACTCGGCGCCGGGGCAGAGCGCGACGACGGGCTTCTCCGTGTTTAGGCCCAAGCGGGAGACCGCCGCGGCGCGTTGCGCGGCGTCAACCTGCAGCACGGGTTGCGGCAAAAGCGCATTGGGCGATGCATCGGGCGGCTGACCTAGAGCGAGGAACCGCTGCGCCATCTGCGGATGGCGGCTTGGGTCCAGCCGCCGCCAGTCATTGAGCAAACCGTAGCGGGCCTCCCCCAGCCAACCCGTGCGCCGGGGAATCCGCGCCCACCAAGGCACCAAGGCGGACTTGAAGCTGTTGGGCAGCACATAGGCGGCGTCGAACCGATGCGGGCGCAGGGCCAGTCCCATGCGCCGCCGCCGCCACAGCGCCATTTCGCCGTGGCCAACGGGCAGCTCATGCACCTCGGCGACACCCGGCATTCGCAGGCCCAAGGATGCGGTGGCCGGCGGGGCGAGCAGATGCACCTCCGCATCCGCCTCCTGCTGCACGAGCGATTGCACCAAAGTGTGCGCCATCACCATGTCGCCCACCCAAGCCGGCGCGACGATCAAGGCTTTCACGGAGTGGTGCGCCCCTCCTACACCGCCGTATGCCATTCCGGGAAGGAGTTGCGGCGACCGCGCACCTGGTCGAAGTAGGCGCTTTGCAGTTGCTCGGTCACCGGCCCGCGCTTGCCGTCGCCGATCCGCCGCCCGTCGAGTTCGCGGATGGGCAGCACCTCCGCCGCCGTGCCGGTGAAGAAGGCTTCGTCGCAGATGTACACCTCGTCCCGGGTGATGCGCCGCTCCACGACCTTCAGGCCGGCCTCCGCCGCCAAGTGGAACACCGTGTTGCGGGTGATGCCGTCCAAGCAGCTGGTCAGCTCCGGGGTGTGCAGAACGCCGTCCCGGACGATGAAGATGTTTTCCCCGGAACCCTCCGCAACATAGCCCTCGTTGTCCAGCAGCAGCGCCTCGTCACAACCGGCGTCGAGGGCCTCGTGCAAGGCTAGGATGGAGTTGATGTAGTGGCCGTTGGCCTTGGCCTTGCACATGGTGATGTTCACATGATGGCGGGTGTAGGAGGACGTCCGCACCCGAATGCCGGCCTCCCGGGCGTCCGCATCCATGTAATCCGGCCACGGCCAAGCGGCCACGGCCAGGTTCACGGAGAGGTGGCTGGCGCGCAGGCCCATGCCCTCGCAGCCAAGATAGACCATCGGCCGGATGTAGCCCTCCGCCAGCCCGTTGGCGCGGAAGGTCTCCATTTGGGCGGCGCACACCTGCTCCCGGTCATAGGGCATGTTGATGCCCAGTATGTGCGCGGAGTTGAACAGCCGCTGCGTGTGCTCCCGCAGGCGGAAGATGCAGGGGCCCTTGGGCGTGTCGTAGGCGCGCACTCCCTCGAACACCCCCACCCCATAGTGCAGGGTGTGGGTCAGCACATGGACCTTGGCGTCCCGCCAAGGAACCAAGGCGCCGTTTTGCCAAATGCTGCCGTCGAAGTCCGCAAAGTTAGTAATGCTCATGTTCCTTCCGTTGCCAAGCTGTCGAGTCTTAGGCGCCCGCCACCCTCGAGGCGCCGAACAACTGCTCCCACACCCTGCCGACCGCCCCCCGGTGGGCCGCCATGGCGGTGTCGGCGCCACCCCGGTCGCTTAGATCCAGCACGTTGCGGTGCCGTTGCGCCCGCAACGCCAAGTAGGCCCGTGTCAGGCTCTCCGCGTCGCCTGGCGCTAGCAGACCCGTTTCCGCCGCCGCCTCCAAAATGCGCACGTTGTCGGAATGAACAGCCAGCGACGGCTCCCGGTGGGCGTAGGCGAGAACGAGATATTGGACCATAAATTCAATATCGACGATACCGCCGAAACCGCTCTTTAGGTCCTCGTCCTTGCCTTGGTGATCCGCCATGCGCTGCCGCATCTTGATGATTGCCGCCCGCAGATCGTCCCGGTTGCGCTGCTGCCGCAGCAGGCTGACCCGCACCTCCTCAAAGCGTTGAGCCAACTCCGCGTCCCCCGCCACCACCCGCGCCCGCACCAGCGCCTGATGCTCCCACACCCAGGCGCGGTTGCGTTGGTAGTCCTCAAAGGCGCGCAGGCTGGAGACCATGGTGCCGGCGTTGCCGGAGGGGCGCAGGCGCATGTCGATCTCGTAGAGCGGCCCCAGATAGGTGGGCGCCGTCAGGCAGTGCAGCAGCTTCTGCGCCAGACGATGCACGAAGCGGGATTGGGAAAGCGGCAAGTCGTGCAGGAACACGAGGTCCAGATCCGAACCGGGGCCCAGCTCCACGCCACCGAGCTTGCCGTAGCCCACCACGATGAAGGGCCGCCTGTCCCCGCCGACCCCGCCGCCCTGCTGGGCCGCGCATTGCTCCCAAGCCCACTTGAGGGTGTGCTCCAATATCGCTTCCGCTAGGTGCGTGAGGTAGTCGCTGACGTGCATCAGCGGCAGGACGCCCAAGGTTTCCGCCGCCGCCACTCGAAAGACATGTTGCTCCTTGAACGCCCGCAGCTCCTCCAGTACCGCCTCTTCGCCTTGGCCGGCGGCGAGGCGTTCGCCCAAGGCGTCCACCAAGGCTTGCCGGTCAAGGGCCAACTGCACGGGTGTGCCTTCAAGCAGCAGATTGAGCAGCATGGGGCGCTGCTGGATGCGGTCCGCCACCCATTGGCTGGCGCCCACCAGACCGAGCAGGCGCTCCACCACTTCGGGATGCTCGCGCAGCAGCACCAAATAGGTGGAGCGGCGCAGGACCGTGCGCAGCACCGGCGCCACTCGCTTGAGAACCTCCGCCGCGTCGGGGGTGAGGCCGATTCGGTGCAACAGCGGCGGCATCAGTTCATCAAGCCGCTGCCGACTTTCCTCCCCCACCGCCGGCCGAGCTTGGGCCGCCGCCAGCTCCAAGAGCATCTCCGAGGCGGAGGCGCCGTCGCCAAAGCCGGCGCGGGCCAAGCTCAGGGGGTCGCCGCGCAAGGCCCAAAGGTCGAGGTCGAATTCCGTGTCTCCCACCTGCAGAACCCGCTCAAACAGCGCCTCCACATTGGCCCGATGCCCCGCCAACGCCGACAGATAGGCGTCATAGCTGGGGTAGCCCAAGCTCAGCGCCAGCCGCAGGCGGCTGAGGTCCGTGGCCGGCAGTCGTTGACCCTGCTGGTCGCCCTCCGCTTGAACGCTGTGCTCGGAATGCCTCAGGAAACGGTAGGCTTGGCCCAGTTGCGCCGCCTCGTCGGGGGCAAAGACGCCTAGGCTTTCGATTTCCGCCAGCGCTTTGAGAAAGGAGGGTTCTTGCAGCGGCGGCTCCCGCCCACCGCGCACTAGCTGCTGGGCTTGGACGGCGAATTCCGCATCCCGGATGCCGCCGGCGCCGCGCTTGAGGTCGTCCGCGTAACGCCGGTCATGCACCCGCAGCGCCTTCATTTCGCGCATCGCTTCAATGGCCCCGAAGTCCAAGTAACGGCGGTAAATGAAAGGCCGGATGGACTCCAAAAAGGCGTTGCCGGCCGCTAAGTCCCCAGCGCAAGCCCGCGCCTTGATGAAGGCGAAGCGCTCCCAGTTGCGGCCCTCGGCTTCGTAGTATTGCTCCATGGCGCCGCTGTGCATCACCAGGGCGCCGCTGTCTCCGTAGGGCCGCAAGCGCATGTCCACCCGGAACGCGAAGCCGTCCTCCGTGACCTTGTGCAGCGCCTCGATCAAGCGCTGGCCCACACCCATGAAAAAGCGTTGGTTGGACAGCCCGTCGGCTGTTTGACCCGGTTCGGGGTAGCCGAAAGTCAAGTCGATGTCCGAGGACAGGTTCAGTTCCTGGCCACCCAGTTTGCCCAACGCCAGCACGAACAAGCGCTGCGGCTCTTGAGACGCGGCGCCGACGGGTTCGCCGTGCCGCTCCCGCTGCCAGCGCTCCACCACGGCAAGGGCGGCGTCAATGAGCTTGTCCGCCATGCAGGAAAGGGCGCCGACAGTCTCCTCCAGCGAGCCCAAGCCCAACAGATGCCGCCAGACAATCCAGAACTGGCGCCGATTGCGCACCAACCGCAGGGTGCGCTTGAGGTTGTCCATGTCTTGGGATTCGGCAACCGCCGCCAGTTCAGTTTCCAAGCTGGTGGCGTCCGGCGGTCCGGCAAAGGTCTCCGCCGCCAGCGCCGCGGCGAACCAATCCCGCTGGCTCTCCGCCACCTTGGCGGCAAAGTCGCTCAGGCCCAGCACCCAGCGGGCCTCCGGGGACAGGTCCAACCCGGTTTGCGTCGCCACCCGCAAGGCCCGGCCGGCAATGGCCGGGGGCAGGAGGTGGTAGTTAACGGCTCTGGTCAAGCGAAGCTCCCAACGAGTTGGCCAACGCCGTCATTCTAACTTCCAAGCGTTTTTTCCACACCAGCGGCCCAGTCGTGCCGGAGGATCGCTAGCCCGGACATCGCGCCATGAGCCAGGCTGATCGCGGCTGGCGCAGTTGGCGCTTGGTGGGTTTCCGGAAAGGGGATCGTGAAATTAGCAAAGACCCCCAAAAAAGAGGACAATGCCGCTGCTGCGCTCCGGGGGGTCACCTTGTCATTGCCTAAGTTCCAAGAGATGCTGGGGACGTTGATTGCCGAGCCATCGGTCAGTTGCACCTGCCCGGACTTCGACCAAGGCAACCTGAAGGTGATTGCGCATTTGGCCGGTTGGCTGGAGGGCTTGGGCTTCGCCGTGGAGACCCTGCCCTTGCCGGACAATCCCGGCAAAGGCAACCTAATTGCGACTCTGGGTGCCGGCGAAGGCGGCCTCGTTCTCGCCGGGCACACGGACACGGTGCCTTTCGACGAACAAGCCTGGAGCCTGGACCCATTGGCCATGACCGATCAGGAGCACCGTTTCTACGGCCTTGGCGCCTGCGACATGAAGGGGTTTTTTCCGGTCGCCTTGAGCGCCGCCGCCACCTTCGCCCAAGCCAAGCTGCGGGCGCCGTTGATGGTGGTGGCGACCTGCGACGAGGAAACCAGCATGGCCGGCGGCCGGTTTCTGCTGAAGTCCGGCCGGCCGCGGGCGGAGGCGGCCATCATCGGCGAACCGACCGGCCTCCATCCCGTGTACGCGCACAAGGGCTACATGCTGATATCCATCCAGCTGCAGGGCACTTCCGGGCATTCGTCCAATCCAGAGGCCGGGCACAACGCCTTGGACGCCATGCAGGCGGTCATGGCGGAACTCATGCGCTTCCGCAAGGAATTGGCTGAGCGCCATCGCAATCCGCAGTTCAACATTGCCGCACCAACATTGAACCTCGGCTGCATGAGGGCTGGGGACAATCCGAATCGGGTCTGCGGCCATGCCGAGCTGCAAATTGACCTGCGCCTGCTGCCCGGCATGGACGCCGACGTCATTGTGCAGGCGCTTTGCGCCCGCATTGAAGACATCGCCCAAGCCCAAGGAACGCCGGCCACCCTTGCGCCGCTGCACCCTCCGGTGCCGCCGTTTGGGTCCGCGGAGAACGGCGCCTTGGTGCAGTTGCTGTGCAAGGCTTCCGGCAATCGGGCGACCACCGTGAACTTCGGCACCGAAGCGCACTTCTACCAGTCCTTGGGGCTTGAAACCGCGGTGTTTGGCCCCGGCAGCATCGACCAAGCCCACCAACCGGACGAGTTCCTCGCCCAAGATCAGATCCTCCCCGCGCAGAACGCACTGGAAAGCGCCATCACCCACTACTGCCTTTGATTCCCGTGAACACCCAAGACTACGCCCGCTGGTTCCGGGCCACGACCCCCTACATCAGCACCCACCGCCGGCAGACCTTCGTGGTGCTGCTGCCGGGGGAGGCATTGGCCCACGGCAACCTCACCAACATCGTGAATGACTTGGCGTTGCTGCATGTGCTGGGGGTCCGCCTAGTGGTGGTGCATGGCGCCCGCCCGCAGATCAACGCCGCCCTGCCGGAAAGCCGGCTGGGGACCCACAAGGGCGTATCGCGTCGGGTGACCGATGCAGAGGCCATCGGCGTCATCGCCGGGGTGTGTGGGCAGTTGCGCTCGGAGTTGGAGGCGCTGTTCTCCACCGGCGTGCCCAGCAGCCCGCTGCACAATGCGGAGATTCAGGTGGTTTCGGGAAACTTCGTCACCGCCAAGCCCATCGGCGTGTTGGACGGCATCGACTATCAACTGACCGGCCAGCCGCGCCGCATCCGGGCGGACCGCATCCACAAGATGCTGGACGGCCCCGCCATCGTGCTGCTGCCGCCCCTAGGCTTCTCCCCCTCCGGCCAGGCCTTCAACCTAGCGGCGGACGATGTGGCCGAGCAGGTCGCCGTGCAACTCCAGGCCGCCAAGCTGATCGCCTTCGACGCCGCCCCTTGCCTTGCGCACGGCGACGGCCGGCGCTTGAGCCACCTCACCCCGGCTGGGCTGGATGCCGCGCTGGCGGCGGCCTCCCCTGGACCCGCCACCAAACAGCATCTGGCAATGCTGGCGCGAGCGGTGCGCGGCG
Organism: uncultured Pseudomonadales bacterium; assembly: GCA_958296195.1. GTDB lineage: Bacteria > Pseudomonadota > Gammaproteobacteria > Pseudomonadales > Azotimanducaceae > Azophilus. The sequence continues at coordinate 726,265 of OY282455.1, forward strand.
GCGTGGCCAGCGGCCAATTGGTCAGCCATCAGGATGACGGCGCCCTGCTGGCGGAACTGTTCACCGCCGATGGCGTGGGCACCCAAGTCACAGAGGATGACCGGCACCTCGTGCGCCAAGCGGAACCAAGGGACGTGGCGGACATCGTGGCGATGATCCGTCCGCTGGAGGAGTCCGGTGTGTTGGTGAAGCGCCCCAGAGACCTGCTTGAGCGGGAGATTGGGCGGTTCCTGGTGGCCGAGGTCGATGGCTTTGTGGTCGGCTGCTGCGCCCTATATCCTGCCGGAATCAGCGTGGAGTTGGCCTGCGTTGCGGTTCATCCCGCGCACCGCAACGGCGTCGGCACCGGCGCTAGGCTGCTGGCCGCCGCCGAGACCGCCGCCGGAAAGAAGGGCTACGACAGCATTTTCGCGCTCACCACCCAAGCCAAGGATTGGTTTGTGGAGAACGGCTTTAAGGAGGCGTCGGCCAACGACCTGCCGGCCCCGAAGCAAGCCATCTACAATTACCAGCGCAACGCCAAGGTTCTGATCAAGACGCTGCACTAGCACCGCAACCGCAACCTCTTTGGAGCCGGAAACATGAGCGACCAACGCCGCCACTCCTCCATCATCGTCGATGGGGTAACCCAAGCGCCCAATCGGGCGATGCTATATCCCGTCGGCTTCACCGAAACGGACTTCCAAAGGCCGCAGGTGGGCATCGCCTCGACTTGGAGCATGGTCACCCCATGCAACATGCACATCAATGAACTGGCCGAGGCGGCCAGCCGCGGCGCCGATGAAGCCGGGGCCAAGAGCGTGCAGTTCAACACCATTACGGTTTCCGACGGCATCAGCATGGGCACTCCGGGAATGCGCTACTCCTTGGTGTCCCGGGAGGTCATCGCCGACTCCATTGAAGCGGTGGTCTGCGCTCAAGGCTTCGACGGCTTCGTCGCCATCGGCGGCTGCGACAAGAACATGCCCGGCTGCGCCATGGCCATGGCCCGCATCGACCGGCCCAGCGTGTTCGTTTACGGCGGCACCATTCAGTTGGGCGCCCAGCGGCGGGACATCAAATCGGTCTTTGAGGCCGTGGGCCAACAGGCCGCCGGCGCCATCTCGGACATCGAGCTGAAGGAGGTGGAGGCCACCGCGATACCCGGCCCCGGCTCCTGCGGCGGCATGTACACGGCCAACACCATGGCCTCGGCCATTGAAGCCCTCGGCTTGTCGCTGCCGGGAAGTTCGGCGCAGGAAGCCGTTTCCGAGGCCAAGCGCAGGGACAGCCATGCGGCCGGCGCCGCGGTGCAGGGGCTTCTTGAGCGCGGCATCAAGCCCAGCGACATCCTAAGCCGGGAAGCCTTCGAGAACGCGATTGCCGTCACCATCGCTTTGGAAGGCTCCACCAACGCCGTCCTGCACCTACTGGCCATCGCCAGCGCCGCCGGCGTACCGCTGGAGCTTGACGACTTCACGCGAATAGGCAAGCGGGTGCCGGTGCTGGCGGACATACGCCCGGCCGGGCGCTTCGGCATGAGCGAACTCATCGCCATCGGCGGCATTCAGCCCTTGATGAAGACGTTGCTGGACGCCGGCCTGCTGCACGGCGGCTGCTTGACGGTCACCGGCAAAACCTTGGCGGAGAATTTGGCGGCGGTGGCGCCCTATCCGGCGGAACAGGAGATCATCCGGTCGCTCGACAACCCCATCAAGCCGGACAGCCACTTGGTGGTGCTCTACGGCAATCTCGCCAGCGAAGGCGCAGTGGCCAAGATCACGGGACATGAGGGCCTGCGCTTCACCGGCGTGGCGCGTTGCTTCCACGGCGAGGAAGCGGCCATGCAGGCAATTCTGGGCGGCGCCGTCGGCAAGGGGGATGTGGTGGTGGTGCGCTATGAAGGCCCGAGAGGCGGCCCCGGCATGAGGGAGATGCTCTCGCCCACCAGCGCCATCATCGGGCGCGGGCTTGGCGAGCATGTGGCCCTGATCACCGATGGCCGCTTCTCCGGCGCCTCCCACGGGTTCGTGATCGGCCATGTGACGCCGGAAGCCTTTGACGGCGGCCCCATCGCGCTGCTTGAGGACGGCGACCAAATCATCATCGACGCCGACCGCCGGGAGCTCAACGTGGCCTTAAGCGACGCCGAGCTGGCGGCAAGGCGCAAGCGCTGGCGGCAGCCAAAACCCTACGCCAGCAAGGGGCTGCTGGCCAAATACGCCAAACAGGTCAGCTCCGCCAGCCGCGGGGCGGTGACGGACCTGAATTGACGCCGCGCCCAAGCCGAAGATGCGCAACCGCAAGGTAAGGCCCAACGCAACAACGTCCGTCCAGCGTTCGTAAGAACTATCTGGACCCAAGGCCGCACGACAAAGTTAGGCGGGCGCACGGCGGCCCCCCGCCTAAACGGGCGACAAGGCCGCCGCTGCCAACTGGCCGCTCGGCGGTGCTTATTTAGTGTGCCGGCCGGCGGAACCGGCCAGCGAGCCGACTAGCGATGGCCTCGGTCCCGGGAATCCCGGGAGCGTTCCTTCGCTTGGCTAACGCGCAAGCGCCGCCCCTTCACTTCCGTCTCGTTCAGCGCCGTGATTGCGGTGCGGCCGTCATCATCGGCCATCTCCACGAACCCGAACCCTCGGGAACGCCCAGTCTCCCGGTCCATCACCACATTAGCCGACTGAACTGCGCCGTGCTCGGCGAACAGTTCCTCAAGCTGCGGATCATCAATGCCCCACGGGAGGTTGCCCACGTAAATCTTCATTCCTTGTTCCAAACCTAAAGCCAATTAACCAAGGCCGACTCCGTTGCGCCGCCTCAAGGACAACACACTAAGCCAGCCGCACACCTGGGACACCGCAAAGAACAAAGAACAAGAAACCACGGGTTTCACCCACTTGAACATCAAGGCGGAGAGCCAAGTCGCCGCCACCTTACGCCAAAGCGCGGCCCAAAACAATCAAGTTTTTTAATGAATTCGGCTTGGCGCAAACGCGACAGCGGTTTGCCGTTGGTCATTCCCTCGCCAAAAGAGCCAGACTGGTGAGGTTCGACCCGCCGGGCTGCGTCGGCCAGGGCAACGCACCTAGGGGCAAGGCGACCAGGTGGGCGCCTTGCCGGCGCAGACAGCGCACGGCGAGGTAGGAGTCAGAGTTAACGCGCTCTCCCGCCCGCAGGGGTTTCTTGCCCGGAAAGTAGGAATGAATCAACAGTTGTCCGCCCGGCCGCAGCGCCCTGATGGCCAGCGCGATGTCCCGGTAGGCGATGTCCGCGGCGGGGGCGTGGTCCAGGAGGATGAAATCGAACTCCGTTTCGCGCCCGCGCAGATAGTCTGTGGACCGGGCGATGGAAAATTCGACCATGTCAGCACAGCCCAGCCGGGTCAGCATCTCCCGGGGCGGCGTGGAGATGCGGTATCGTTTCGCCTCGGCGGTGGCGGGATTGTTGACGTCAAACAAGTCCACGGTGACTAGGCGGGGAGGGCGGCCTACGTTCCGGTAGTCCCGCATGGCCATGGCGGCATGTAAGGTGGATGCGCCGCAGTTGGTGCCGATTTCCAGAATGAAGCGCGGTTGAAAACGGCGAATCAGATGGTAGATCGCCCGGCAGCTTTCGGGGTCCATGGCGTGAATCCCCGGCATGTATTCAAAGACTTCACTTATCGAGGTTTTCGCCTTTCCCCAGCCATCGGCCATGCCGTCGCCTTGAAGCAGTTCCGAGAATGAAATCTCCGCCGCCCTGGGAAGCGGGGCAACGTCCGCCGTCATTACCGGCACCCGGTTGAGCCGCCGGGCATGGACCACCCGGCGGAGCGCGCCATGCACCCGCGCCGGGAGGATATTGCGGACCAGCCTTTTCAATGCTCTCATGTCCACGCGGTAAGCCGTCGCTGGGCTGCGGATACGCCGATGGCAAGCATAGCACCCCGCCCGCTGAAGGTTGGGCACGAGTTCACGGACACCCGTTTGGCCGGCTTCCGGGGCTGTTCCGCCTTGGCCTTGACGGAGGGGCAGGCCCTTGGCGCTGCGCCATCAGTCGTGCCGCCAGCGGCGTTGTGCTGACGCACACCAGCAAACATTCGGCCTTTCTATTGGAGCAGCGGAGTGCCGAAGGCATAATGAAGGTCAATATGCGGAGGAGAACGCTCATCAACTACGGCAGGGCAAGCCGGCCCCCTTAGGGAGTCGGATGGGCTCCCCACTCCGTCAGCGGCACGAACAACGCGGGCGGCCCTAGTGGGATGCGGCACCATGAACATCAAAAGTCGGCAAACTTCGAGTCCTGAAGGTTATTCCATATGAACACTTCCTTCCCCCGCGTATCGGTAATAATTCCGGTGCGCAATGCCGAAGCGACCATAATTCCCACCCTTGACTCGATATTCGCTCAGAACTATGAGGGGCCGATGGAGGTCATCGTCGCCGACGGCTCCGAGACTCCAGCCGTGTCCGAACTTATCCGACGGTCTCACCCGTCGGTGAAGTTGGTCTCCAATCCGGGAAGAACCCTCGTGCCCGGCGCCAACACAGCGTTTCGGGCGGCCACCGGAGACATCATGGTGCGGTGCGACGCCCATACAACCCTTTCGCCCAGTTATGTGAGCCGCGCCGTGGAAACCCTGGAGCGAACCGGGGCGGCAAACGTCGGCGGGCGGCAACTCGCGGTGGGAACCACCCCCTTCGAGCGAACGGTGGCTCTGGCCATGACCACCCTATTGGGAGTGGGCGACGCTCGCCATCGGATGGGCGGGCAGGAGGGTGCCTCCGACACCGCCTATCTGGGCGTGTTCTCGCGTAAGACGCTGGAGGAAATGGGCGGGGGCTATGCCAACCTGGCTTGGAACGAGGACTATGAGTTCAACTACCGGTTGCGCAAGCAGGGAAAGGTCGTCTGGTTCGATCCTGGACTGGTGGTGAACTACCGGCCCCGCGGCACGTTCCGGACGCTGGCGCGGCAGTATTTCAACTATGGTCGAGGGAAGTCGGCGGTTGTCATGAGGCATCCAGGCTCGCTTCGCCCTCGCCAACTTGCCGCTCCCGGGTTGGTGCTGGGCTTGGCGGCCGGGGTGGCGCTGGCTCTGGCCGGATTCCCTTGGCTGTTGGCGACGCTGCTGCTTGCTTACGTTCCGACCCTCGCAGTCGGCGCTGCGCTCGTGGGCTTGCGGCGACGGGACGCGATGGCCTTCCTCCTTCCGCTGGCGCTGGCGACCATGCACCTGAGCTGGGGGATAGGCTTCTTCATTCCGTCCTTACTACCCCCCCCCCCCCCCCCGCATATTCAGGGCGCTCATGAAGTGATGCGGGAATCGCGTTGACCGGGAAAGAGAGCCGAGTGCCCGGCATCCTGCTCATCGCTCCGATACAGAAGACCGGGGCGTCCGATACCAACGTAGTCGGGGGCAACAAGGTGATGGCCGACGAGCAGGTACAGGAATTGGGGGTGCGCGGCTTCGAGGTGGACGTCATCGACACGTCGGGGGGCGTGACCAATCTACCCACCTGGAGAATCAAGGCCAATCGTCTGGCGAGGGTCCTGAGAGTAGCCTGGGGCGCCGCAGGGAAGCTATGGCGCTCCGATGTCGTGTTCCTCATCATCGCGCCCTGGTCGGCGCTGAGCCTGGCATCTTTCCTGTGGGTCGTGTGCAAGATGACGCGCAGGCCCCTGGCGCTGCGTATCACCGGGGGCGACATGATGGTGGATTACCTGGGATATGGCGCGTTCGCAAACTGGCTGGCCAACCGGACCTATATGCGCTCTTCTCTGGTGTACGTGGAAACGCAGCATCTGCGCCGCAGCTTCGACAACCGGGGCAACTTCAGGTGGTTCCCGAATACGAGAAGCATGGAGGCACCCGCCCGGACCGGGCGCGACAGGGTGGAAAAGTTGATTTTCGTTGCTCGTCTGCATATGGAAAAGGGACTGGCCGAAGCCCTTGAGGCGTGCCGCCACCTGCCGGAGAATTGTCATCTCAACGTCTTCGGACCCGGCATGTCCGACACGGATTTCTCCCTGTTCGAGGGGCATCCCAGGGCGACCTACGGCGGCGTCCTGGACCCGGCGGAAATACCGCGGGTCCTCAGTGAACACGACCTGCTGGTGTATCCCAGCTACTACCGGAGCGAGGGTTACCCCGGCGCTATCCTCGAAGCCTTCCAGTGCGGCCTGCCCGTCGTCGCCGCCAAGTGGGGCGGCGTTGCTGAGCTGGTCAAGCACGAAGAGAGCGGGCTGCTGGTGGAACCCCGTTCCGCAGCGGAAGTCGAGTCCGCGATCAAGCGGCTGCTGGACGAGCCGGAGTTGTACCGGCGGCTCTGCGAGGGAGCAAGACAGCGAGGAAACCAATTTCGGAGCGCCAACTGGTATGATCGCGTCGCCGCCGATCTGCGCGGCCTGTGCCGGAACTAGATCCCACACGAGCGGTTGGGAGGCAGGATGAACCGGGTTCCCGGGGCGGTGCCAACCTTCGACCCGAAGGAGCATAGCAGCATGACAGCATCCCGGGACAACGATCATCTCTTGGCGGAAGATATCTCCTCTCGGGCGATTACCGTGAAGTCCTTTCCGTCCGTAATGTACCTCGAGGCGACGCGCGGGTGTCCATATACCTGCATCATGTGCAAAGTGCCCGACGAACACGGCAGAAAGTCGGTCGACGTCAGTCAAGACTTGCTCGACAGAGTAAGCCCGTATTTCCAATATCTGGAAATATTGGGCATTCATCTGTATGGCGAACCCCTGCTCAGCCGCAGCATCGATTACTTCATTGAGGCGACGCGCACGAACGACTGTTTTCTGCACATGAACTCCACCGGCTTCTTGCTTAGACCCAAATTGGCCGACCGCCTCCTGGCGACCAAGCTCCACATCATATTCTCCATCCACGCCGGAACATCTGCGACCTACCGGAAGATCATGGGGCAGGATCTACAACGGGTCATCGACAATATCTCTTACCTGACTGGAAAAAGCGCCCAGAGCGGTTCCCCGGACAACGAGTTCTGGTTCAGCTACATCGTCGTGAAGGAAACGGTAAACGAGATCGACGACTTTCTACTGCTAGCCCATCGCGCGGGAGTTTCCAAGGTGCGGTTCATGAAGCTGGATCCGAACCTGAAGATTCTAAAGGGAGCGTATCGTGATGCTGAAGACTTCGTTTATCGGTATCACCAGCAGTTCAATCGAGAGGTCGGCCAGGCATTCCTCGAACAGTTGCCGCGTGTTCGGGAACGGGCGCAGGAACTGGGCATCACCATTGAGACTGGCAACATGGAATTCGCCGCTGCTCATGGCGTGAGCCTGAAACAAATGATGCACCGGGCACCGAGGCTGCTTCCCATCAATCCCAATATGTTACCGCTTGTGAAGCGGCGAGTTGCCCCCTACGGAGGCTGCTTGGCTCCTTGGGCAGGGCAGATTCAGATCGGTCAGGACGGCAACGTAAACCTCTGCTGCTCCGCCAGATACAGCTTGGGAAATGTCTTCGAAAAGAGCTTGGAGGAAATCTGGAATGACCACCGGATACGCGCTATAAGAGGCGATTTTCACAATGGTCTGTTCCCACGAACGTGCGGCTATTGCAAGGGAGTGTCGGCCGATGAGTACGGCGTCAAAATCGTCGGCCGCCATGCCTGAGGTCGTGCGCCAACTGACTGATGGACGGTCCCGTGTGCTCTCGTCGCCGGATATGCGCCAAACACAGAAGTTGCCCGCAGGCTTCGTGGCCGACCCATGTGTGACCGAACATCGGAGCGCCGATCATCATCTACTTGATCGCCATCGGCTGGGCGGTCATCGCCGAGGCACCGCTAGCTTCCCAGGCTCGGGCTACCGCACGGCGCACGGAGTCGGGGCTGCTGGCCAAACAGACGTGACCCGAGGGTAAACGTATGTTGCAGCTTGTTCCGTTACTCTGGAGAAGAGTCGAGTTCGCATCGGTCCCCTGCATCGCCTTCTCCTTCTGGGCGCTGGCCGTCCTAGTCCATATAAAACTGCAAGGCGGTATGATAGAGCCGCTCGTCCTTGGGACGATGCTCCTGTGTTGCCTGCTCCTGCTGGGTTTCGTGAGCCTCCGTTGGTGGAAGTCTCTTGGAACGCCTGGATGGTTCCTCCTCGCCTCGATCGCGTCCTACCTCTTCATTTCCTCCAGCGTTTCGCTCGCCACCGACGCCGAATTGATGGTCAAGGACGTGGCGCGTCAAGGCTTTTTCCTCCTCGTCACCCTAGCCGCCATACTTGGCGGCCGCGAGCTGCTGGAGCGAATTGGGGCCGAGATGTTGTTGAAGTGGACGCTCGTGATTCTGATGGCAAGCTGCGCCGTTGTTCTGGCCTCGCCGTTGCTGCGCGACATTGGCCTACTGCCGGAGTACCGGCATCCCTATCGCATGACTGGCACTTTTACCAACCCCAACGACGCGGGCTTCATCGCTTGCCTGACGGCAGCGCTGGCGTTGGCATTTCAATCCAACGGACGGCAACGCCCACTTGGGTATCTGGCCCTGGTCCTGGGATGTGCCGCGGGACTCTCATCGGTTTCTTATACAGCGGCCATTGTTCTGGGCGTAATATTGATTTTGTTCCTGCTGCTGAACGTCCGCCGCCTGAGACAAGACCTCTTGCATACCGGCCTGATCGTTCTGTGCATGGCCGGCGTCCTGGTCTGGCTCATTCCGGGGCCGCCGATAGCGTATACCGACGAGGCCTGGGTTGTTGACTCGTACGAAGCGAAGCGGGTCGGAGACACCATCACCGTTTTCCTGGTTCACGACAAGTCCCACAGGGCTGACGACAATCCGGTCAATCCTTGGCGATGGCAGCGGGCCGACGCCCGACCCGGCGATGCCGATACGCCCGACGATGCCACTTGGACCAACATCGAAGGCGCACGCTCGCCCAACTACACCCCGGCGGACGAAGACGGAGGCAAGTTCTTGCGCGCCTGGGTGTCCTACGAGAAGAACGGCATGACGCGACGGGTTCAGACGAAGGCCATAGGCCCGATACTGGCGGCATCCGCAGCGACCGCGACGGATGCCGACGCGCTGGTCCATCTACTGAAGGAACCAGGCGAGACTGTGGCGGCTTTCCGAGGCAAAGACGATTCCAACTACAGCAGTAGGAGTTCTCTATCGAGACGAATGCTCCTGTGGGAGATAGGCTTCGACAAGGTCCTGGAATCGCCCATCGCAGGTCACGGCTTGTATCAGCTCCACTATATGGAGGGCGCCCCTGTCGGACACCATGGGAGACCGACCGGGGTCCACAATGTCTACCTGATGCTGTTTGGCGAAGCGGGCATGATTCCACTGGCACTATACCTGCTATCTCTGTTTTTCTTGATGCGGTTGCTTTGGACGGTGCCGAAGTCCCTAGGCAGAGACTTGGTCGTCGGATGGGTTATTGTGATGGGTCTGTGCGGCCTGACATATCACCATTTACTCACGATGGGGGCCTACAATTTCATTATCGGTCTGGCGTGCGCCACGGCGGCGTTCCTCGTTCAGAAGCAAAGAGACCCAACGGCGGCGTGACGGCGAGCGGGGCAAATATCAGGTTATGTGGAGTTCGCGTGGAATTGAATCATAGTTCCGAAGTTTTTTGCGGCTATCGCGCCGGGTAGGAACGTGTACGACTATCTACTTGTCGTGGGGCCTGGGCGGTCGGGGAGCGAATTCCTGTACCGGCTCTTGAGAGGCCATCCCAGCTTCGTCTTCCCTGAAATCAAGGAGCGGTACTACTACCGCTCTCCAAGTGCGTTCAGGCGGGCGCGGAAACGGCTAGATGGGCAAGGGCGGGGTCATCTCCTGTGTGACGTGGCCAATTTGGCCTATGCTGACGCCAAGCTGTCCCGCAGTGTCGAAGCTCTAAGGGAAGAGGGTTTCAGGATATTGCTGGTGGTGCTTCTCAGAGACCACCAGGACCGCGCAATTTCGATGATGCAATTCCGCAGAAGCCGGGCGGAGCTTTCAGCGCTCTTGGGCGCACGGCGGCTGGAGGCGGCGGTGGTACGCGATAGATTGACCTCCGAGCGCTTGGCGGATGTTTTCCGGATCAATGTTGACATCCTGACGCTCCATTTTTCTGCTATTACCAAGGATGCCGGCGCCGTGATGGCCGTCTTGCCTCCCCTCTGCGGAGTGCCGAAATTCGACCACACTCCACAACAAGCCGTGAACCAGGCGGTTGCTCCTAGGTCTTTGTGGCTCTCGGCCTTTGGGCACTTGTGCGGCGTTGCTCTGCGCCTTCTTGGCTTCAGGCGTTTATTGGCGCGAATCAAGGAAAGCAAGGTGGTCAACAAGGTGTTCTTCGTTCCCCTAACCGACGATGCGGAAAGGCACCGCCTCTCTGATGAATCCTTGAGGATGTTGGACGCTTCGGCCGCTGCGTGCCGCTGGATGGTCAAGGGCTCATCCCGGCAGGTGAGGGAGGGGATATACTTGCGAAAAGCAGGGCAGCGGGACGATGCTGCTTCCGGTGGTCGAGCATCTTCAAGGCTCACGCCGTTGTAGCGCGCCCAAGCGATCAAGTTGATCACCCGGACGGTCAGTCCCGCCTTATCCAAACTGCCCCTGTGCGTGGGCGCAAAGCGCTGGAGCGTCTGATGCAAAAGCCATGCGGCATGGGCGAACTCTGCCGGACGACCGACGAGGCGCCTGCCGAGCCGCCGTTGGTGGCGGTCTGGAAACGGGCGCGCCGCGTCATCGGGGTCGATCTTGCGGCGGGCCTTGCGCGCAAGTTGCGGGCGCTGGACGGCGCGGCCCGGTTCCTGCCCGGTCTCGGCGGTCGTCCGGGCGACTGGTTGCGGGCGTTGCGGCCGCACCAGTGGGTGAAGAACATGCTCGTGTTCGCTCCCCTCGTCGCGGCGCACGAGACTGACGCTGGGGCGTATCTGGTGGCCGCCGGGGTGTTCGCGGCGCTGTCGGCGGCGGCGTCGGGCGGCTACCTGCTGAACGATCTGCTCGATCTCCCGCACGACCGCGGGCATCCCGCCAAGCGCCACCGCCCGATGGCGGCGGGGAAGGTGCCGCTGTTGCCGATGATCGGCATCGGCGCCGCGCTGGCGTCGGGCGGGCTCGCCCTGGCGTTCTGGCTGTCCGCCGCGGCGGGGCTTTGGGTCGTTCTGTATCTGGCCGTCACCTGCGCCTACTCGCTGTCGCTGAAGCGCAAGCTCTTCATCGACGTGGTCGCCCTCGCCATGCTCTATGCGGTCCGGGTGCTGGCCGGCGCGGCGGCGGTGTCGGTTCCGCTGTCGCCCTGGCTGCTCGCCTTCTTCCTGTTCCTGTTCCTCGCCCTGGCCATCGTCAAGCGCCAAGGGGAGCTGCGCGGGTCCAACCGGTCCGCCGCCGGCGGCCGGGCCTATCTTGCCGAAGACCTCCCGATAATGGCGGCGCTGGGCGCGGCGGGCGGCTTCGCTTCGGCGGTGATTCTGACCCTCTACATCCAGAGCCCGGAGACGGGGGAGCGCTACGCCCGCCCGGAGTTCCTGTGGCTGGTCTGTCCGCTGCTGCTCCACTGGCTGGGGCGCATGGCGCTCCTCGCCGGTCGGGAGGGGGGGGGGGGACTCCAAACGGGCATCGGGCAGCGACGACCCACTGGTCTTCGCGCTGCGGGACCGGACGAGCTGGCTGACCGGCCTCGCCGTCCTGGCCGCGTTCGCGGCCGCGCTGTGACGCGCATGGCGCCGCCCGCGTCCCTCGCCCTGCGCTTCGTGTTCCGGGAGCGGGCCGCATGATGCTCTCGGGCTGGGGCCGGCATCCGACCTTCGATTGCCGGCTGGAGCGCCTGCGTCGGCGCGAGGACCTGCCCGGTCTGCTGCAGCCCGGCGCGACGCTGATCGCCCGGGGCAACGGGCGGTCCTACGGCGACGCCGCGCTCAACCCGGAGCTGACGCTGTCGATGCGGGCGATGGATCGGATGCGGGCGTTCGACGCCGGGACCGGCCTGCTCGACTGCGAGGCCGGCGTGCTGCTCACGGACCTCCTGGAGACCTTCGCGCCGCGCGGCTGGTTCCCGCCGGTGGTGCCGGGAACCCGGCTCGTCACCGTCGGCGGCATGGTCGCGGCGGACGTGCATGGCAAGAACCATCACCGCGACGGGACCTTCGGCGCGCATGTGGAGTCGCTGACGCTGGCGGGCGCGGACGGCGCGATGCGGACTTGCAGCCGTGCGGAGAACGCCGATCTCTTCCGCGCCACCCTCGGCGGCATGGGGCTCACCGGCGTGATCCTCTCCGTGCGCTTCCGCCTGCGGCCGGTCGAGACCGCCTTCGTGATGGCGGAGACCCGCGCCGCGCGCGACCTAGACGAGACGATGGCCCTGTTCGAGGCGTCCCGCGACTGGCCCTACAGCGTGGCTTGGATCGACTGCCTGGCGCGGGGCGCGGGGCTGGGCCGTGCGGTAATGACGCGCGGGGCGTTCATGGAGCTTGGAGCGCTGCCGCCGCGCTTGGCGTCCAACCCTTTGCGCCTGGCCCCCGCGGGCAAGCTCCAGGTTCCCGCCGATGTGCCGTCCGCCCTGCTCAACCGGGTCTCGATCGGCCTCTTCAACGAGCTCTGCCACCGGCGCGGGCGGGGACGGGCGCGGGCCGGGGCGCAGCCGGTCCATTTCGACCGCTTCTTCTTTCCCCTCGATCGGATCGAGGCGTGGAACCGCCTCTACGGGCGGCGGGGGTTCGTCCAGCACCAGTGCGTGCTGCCCAAGGGCGGGAGCGCGGCCGGGGTCGCCGCCCTGCTGGAGCGCGCCGCCGCTTCCGGACAAGGCTCGTTCCTGGCGGTGCTGAAGCTGTTCGGCCCCGCCGGGGAGGGGCTGATGTCGTTCCCCTTGGAGGGCTATACGCTGGCGCTCGACTTTCCGCTGCGCCGCGGCACCGCTGCGCTGCTTGACGGGCTCGACGAGATCACCCACCGGCACGGCGGCCGCGTCTATCTCGCCAAGGACGCCCTCTGCGCGCCGGAACGGGTGCGCGAGGGCTATCCCCGCCTCGGCGCCTTCAAGGCGGTCCGCGCCGAGGCGGCCGGGGTGTCGCCCAGGTTCGCCTCCGAGCTGTCGCGACGGCTCGCGTTGTGAGTGACAGGGACATGAACAAGCTGACCACGCCGGATGCCGCCGCGCCGATGGGTCGCGCCGCCCGCTGCCTGAATCAGCCGGGGGGAGGGGTAACTCTGTCCTCCCGGCTGCGCGACGTGCTGTTCGTCCTGTTCATCGGGGGCACCCTGGCCTACGGGGCCGGGTTCGCCTGGTACATGCTCGCCCGCTTCGATCTCATCAACCTCATCTCCAACACGCACGATGACGCCTTCTACTACTTCCAGATCGCCCGCAACCTGGCCGAGGGGAAGTTCTCCACCTTTGATGGCGGCATCACGCGCACCAACGGATACCACCCGATCTGGCTGCTTCTGGTCACGCCGTTCCACTGGGTGTTCGACAAGGAAGCGGCGCTGTTCGCCATCAAGGCGTTCGAGATCATGCTGGTTGCCGGCGGCGTGGCCCTCGTCGCCGCGGCCGCCCAGCTAGCGCGCATGCCGTGGTATCTGATGTTCGCCGCGCTGCCGATGCTCTACCACATCCCCATGTTGATTGCAGGAATGGAAGCAGCGGCGGCGCTGTTCATGCTGGGCCTGTTCATTCTGACCGCCTGCCTCTTTGCCCGAAGCCCGACGCGGTGGCAGTGGCCGTTGGCCGCAATCGCCTTCGCCCTGCCCTGGGTGCGCCTGGAGTACATCGCCATATCGCTGGCGACGACGGCGGCGCTGTGCCTGATTGAGTGGTCGTGGCAGGAACGAGCGCCCAGCGCGTCACTCGGAGAGCGGGCTCGTTCCGCGCGCTCCATGAAGGCGGTCGTCCCGTTTCTCGCCGCCGGCGCCAGCATCCTGGTGTATTTCGCCTACAACCGGCTCGTGTTCGGCGGCATCGTGCCGGTCAGTGGCGCGACCAAGCAGATGGTGTCGCAGCGGCTATGGGAGCAGGAAGGCGGATACAGCTTCGTTCAGAACTTCCGGGACGTCTTGCAGATTCCTGTCTTCCACGATGGGCTGCTGGTGGCGCTGGAGGTTTGCGCCTATTTGCTGCTGGTCTGGTGGTTCGCCCGCCGCTCCCGGAGTCGGCAGGACTGGCTGTTGTTGGCCTTTCTGGTGGGCGTGTTCAGTTTGGCGGCCGGCCATCTGGCCAAATTCGCACAGACTGTTCTCATGATTCACGCTTCCTTGGGGCCTTGGTCTTGGTATTTTGTCCCGGCGTACCTGATGACGGTGCTGATTGTTCCCGTACGATGTTATGTCGCCATTTACTTCATTCGCCGGTTCATCGGGTCGAAGTCGCAGCACGCGGCCAACATGCTGAGTTTGGGCATCGTCCTTACGGGCGCGGCCTTCCTGTTTATCAAGGCCGATTTCACCGAGCCATTTCAGCGTTTTGAAGCGATTAGCGTCTCAACCAGAACTGACGACAAGTGGATTAAAGCCGTTTCTTACAACGAATGGACTGAAGCTGCTTACGGGGGTACGCAGCTTATGAATCGCGTGCTTCCCGAGGGCAGCGTGGTCGGGGCGTGGGAGGCCGGCGTCGTCGGGTATTTCTCGCGCTTTCCGGTGGTGAACCTAGATGGCCTAGTCAACTCCTACGACTATTTTCACGCAACGAACAACGTGGCGATAGGCGGATACGCCGGCTGGGATGAAAAATTCATTCCTCTCTATCGAGAATTCGGGATAACTCATTTTACCGAAATTAAGCGCTTTGAAGGTTCACTACTGAATATCCTCAATAGATGGGAACTCCAACTATGGCCCATCGGTCCGCCGGCGGATGAAAATGCCGTCGCCAGGACTTGGGAGAGGATTGAACCCCACTTCGACCATCAGTCGGATGGCGTCGGGCTGATCGTGGACGGACGGCTGGCGCTGGCGTTCGTCAGGAATTGCGCGCCGAACGAGTTGGCAGTGTTGGCCTGGGTTGGCCCAGGAGAGGAAACGGTCGCCACAGGCTGGCCGCAAACTGGGCTGTGCGTGGCCGCGTTCGTGCTGCCCCACAATGCGCACCCACGGGTCAGCGTAGAAATAACGAATGTCCCTCTGGGCGATCATCTGGCAAGACTTCTCGGAGACAGCCTGCCGATAATCCGCTCCGACTGGGATGTGTATCTCGTTGAAGACAGCCTCATCTACGCCAAGGACCAATGCAGCCCTGAGGATACTGAACCAATGTTCTTCCTCCACCTAGATTCGGTTGACATGAACGACCTCCCCAGCCACCGCAAGCAATACGGCTTCGACAACCTGGACTTCGCTTTCAGGGACCACGGTGTCATCAAGGGAGGAGTCTGCGCAGCGAGGCGGGAGTTGCCTAATTACGCCATCACCGCGATCCGCACCGGCCAGTTTCTCATCAACGAGGACGGCTCCTTCACAAACCTCTGGGAAGGCGAAGTCCGCCTCAATGAGTAGCCCGGCAGGCGGGCGGCCCGACCGCTTCACGCTGCTCCTCGCCGCGGCAGCCGTACTGGGCGCGGGTCTCGTGCTCCTGCGGCTGGCCAGCTACGGATCAAGCGTGGGTGCGGATGCGGCCAACTACATCACAGCGGCCCGCAGCCTCCTAGCGGGCGATGGTCTTGTTGGCCTGGGTGGTGGCCCTTGGGTGTACTGGCCACCGCTGTATCCGGCCCTGCTCGCCGGCGGGGGCCTGTTCGGGCTCGACCCGTACGCCGTTGCCGGGCCGCTCAACGCCGTCATCTTCGGGCTGACCGTTCTGGTCGCGGGTTGGTGGCTGCGGCACCATCTGCACTCCCGTCTCCTGTGGCTGTGGGGTTGCCTCTCGATCACGCTTGCCCTTCCCCTCGCCGAGATCGCGTCCCATGCCTTGACCGACTCGGTTTTCGTTCTGTTCGTAACGCTCTCACTGACGCAAATCGACGCCCACCTGGGCGGCGCGGCGGGACGCGCACCCCTGATCCGGGCGGCGGCGTTCGGCGCACTGGCCTGCCTCACCCGCTACCTGGGCGCTTCCGTGATCCTAGCGGCGGTTCCGATGCTGCTTGCCGCACGGGTTGCGCCGCGGGAGAAGATGAAGCGCATCGTCGTCTATACGCTGATTGCCGGGTTGCCGTTGGGTCTGTGGATGCTGCGGAACTTTCTGCTTGCCGGATCAACGACCGGCGAAAGAGGCTTTGATTCCTACTCATTTGACTTCATCGTGGACGAGGTTTTGCGAGTCGCGGTCGGGCAAAGGTGGCTCGTCGGGTTGACCGCCCCGGTGCTGTTGGCGCTCGTGATGGCCGCCTGCCATGCGTACCACCGCCTTTCGCGCCGGGAAAAGGGCGCTCCCGTTGCTTCGGATGTCGCCTGGGGCCCGTTGCGCGTATTCGGTGGTTTTGCGCTCGCGTACCTCACGCTGCTCATCGCCGCGGTGATGTCGGGAGCTACCTTGTATGCTGGAGCCGAGATGGGGAGATACCTCCTCCCTGTTTATGTTCCGCTCCTGTTCGCGGCGCTGTTGCTGATGGACGGGGCCCTCCGGTATGCGCGGAAGCGGGTGTCGCGGGGAATCGGTTCCGCGCCGGAGGGAGCTCAGGCGATCGGGTGGGTGCGGGGCCTTGCGGCCGTCCTGATGTTGGCGCTGTTCCTGCAGGCGGCGTGGCTGGTTGTGCTGCATGACCGCGAGATACGAGTCTGGAATGCCGGTGAGCGACAAGCGCAGGCCGCACCGCGGTGGAGGAATTCGGAGAGTGTGCGGTACATTCGGGAGGCGGCTCTGACAGGCACGATCCTGAGCAATAAACCGGTCATCCCGCGCTTGCACGCCGACAGTCCGGCACGCCATTACAGACTATTGTGTAGACCGGATCGCGTGAGGCCCGCATTGTCGCACGCGCTTGGCAGAGGGGAGGTGCATGTCCTCAATTTCCATGACCTCTACAGTGACCGGACCTCGATGCACCCATGCTCCCGGCAGCAGGACGAGGATCTCCGTAGCGCCTTGTCTCGGGAGCCCTTGCTGGAACTGGTGGCGGAACTGGCGGACGGCACGCTGTATCGCCTGCGCGAACGCGACTTCCGGGAGTTCCCGCCCGCTATGTTCCACAGTTCCGATGCTCCGATGGAGGGTAAGTTGTTCGTCGCCTTTCTCAACATGTCCCACGGCCAGCGACTGCCCGGGGAACCGTGGCAGTGGGAGAAAGACGGTGATGCCGATAGCTGGACGAGCCTCCCCGCTCAACGGTCTGACTACGGGTACACCCCCACTATTGCCGACGTCGGGCATCGCCTGCGCGCTTCGGTGTACTACGCAGACCACCTCGGCAACCGGGTGAAAGCGATGACCAAGCCGTCCGAACCCGTACAGCCGGACATCCTGAAGGTATTGGCGCCGCTTGGAAGCGAAGATGGAAGGGGCGCGGCGGGCGCTTCTGAAGCGGACCGCGGCATTCGTTCCAAGTACGATCTGTACCTCTACGGAAACAGGCTGATCTATAGGAACCGGAACTGCAGATACGAAGACGAAGCCGGTACGCGGTTCCTGTTGATCGTCTATTTATTGGATTCCGAAAGTGGAACGCCAGAATACGATACGCTGGATTTTGAATGGCACGAGGATTTCTGGAAGAACAACGGTACCTGTGTCGCCGAGCGCCAGCTTCCCGACAAGGACATCGTCGGCATCCAAACCGGCCAGGTTGACCGCGACGGGAACCTCCTTTGGGAAGTGGAGCACTGGTTCGAGGAGAAACGGGGGTGGTTTGACGGCTATTTGTCGTCGGCGACTTCCAGCGAGCCGGCGGTGCGCTCCGTCTTCGACATCCATCTCGGCGAGGGAAGTCTGATCTTCGTCAAGGACCCGTGCGCCCGCGCCGACACGGAGGCGAAGTTCTTTCTGCACCTGATTCCCGCTGACGAGGACGACCTGCCTGCAGAGCGCAAGCCATACGGCTTCGACAACCTGGACTTCGATTTCGACCAGCGCGGCGACCGATTCGACGGCAAGTGCCTGGCAACAGTCCCTCTGCCGGAATACGGTATCTCCGAGATCAGGACCGGCCAGTACGTGCCCGTGGTCGGCGGTTTCAACAACCTTTGGAAGGAGGAGTTCCCTTGGAGAGGCGCAAATGAGGAAGCTGGGCCCACTATGATCAATTCACTTACCCCAAACAACTGAGTAGGGCGTCAAAATCGTCGGCCGCTACACCTGACGTCGCGCACTTACGACCGCCCTGTCCAACCTTAATTGAGGATGAACTAGAGAGCTGAATCCAAAGCAAGCCCAAGCAGGAACGATCAGTCGTAAAGCAGTTCGGTTGCAAGCCGTCGCGCTTGGCCAGCCAGGTACAGCGGCAGTGACAGAAGGCGGTAGGAAATCGCCGCGCCGCCCGGCAGTTTTTTCGAGTCCCGCAGAAGGCTGGGCGGCAGCGCGTTCAATCTCAGGGCGAGGTCGCTGCGCTTCTCGCCCAGGAACTGATGCAGGGACTTGAGCGAACCCGTGGTTCCGGCCTTGATTTCCACGGGCACGATGCGCCTTCCCGCGGCGATCACGTAGTCCACTTCGGCGTTGGAGTTTCTAGCCTCCCGCGCCCAATAGTGCAGCGCCGGCGTCTCGTAAGGGCGGCCGCTGTGCAGCAGGTGCTGGCCCACAAACTGCTCGGCCACCGCACCGTTGTTCACCAGCGTCAAGTCCTCCCTGCCGAGGTCCAGGAGATTGAGACCCAACGCGGCGCACATCAGGCCAACATCCATGTACAGGCACTTGAAGTGGCGTTCGCTGGCCTCCGCCGCCGGAGGCACGCCGTTAGCCGCCGTGCGATGCACCTTGCTGGCGATCCGCGCCATGCACAGATGCCGCAAGGCGTCGGCAAGCTCCGCAGCGCGATGTTCCCGGCTTACCTGAACGTACTTGAACTTGCGCCCCACCATGTTCGGCAAGCGGTCGAACACCAGCTGAATGCGGGCCTTCAGCCGGCCGTGGCTGTACTTGTTGAAGTCGTCCCGGTAGGTTGCCGCCACGCTTTGCAGAACCCGCGCCGCACGCTCGAAGCCATAGACCGCCTCGCCGTCCTGGGCGTAGGCGGCAACCGCCTCCGGCAGGCCGCCGACCACCCAATACAGCCGCAGCAACTCCAAGCACCTTTCATGCACGATCTTCGGAAAGACGTCCCGCCGCGCCTCCGTGACCCTGTAGTCGCGCAGGCCGGCGGCCAATTGCGCGTGCCCCAAGGCGGTCAGAAAGTCCTCGAACGTCATTGGGCCGAGGTGCAGGTACTCGATGCGGCCCACGGGCATGGGAAGCCGCCTGTCGCCGAGGGCGAACTCCAACAGGGAGCCGGCCGCCACGACATGCAGTTCCGGCATTTCCTCGCGGAAGTAGCGCAGCGCAGCCAATGCCTCTGGAGCGGCTTGGATCTCGTCCAGGAACAGCAAGTCCGTGCCGGCGGCAAAGGTGCGCCCGGTGAGCAGGGCCAGTGTGTCGAGAATCCGCACCGGATCCTTCGCCGCAAACGCCTCGCGCTGTTCCGGGTTGCGTTCAAAGTTGATCTCCAGCAAGGGCATCCGCGCCATGCGGGCGAACTCGCGCACCAGAGTGGATTTGCCGACCTGTCTGGCCCCCCGCACCACCAGCGGCTTGCGCCGCGGCTGTGCAGCCCACTGCTTGAGGTGTTCGATTTCATGGCGATCAAGAAACCTTTGCATGGCGCTCCCAGTGCTACTGCTCTTTCAACCCGGAGATTATTCATATCATATGACTTTTTACAATGTTGTTTAATCTACTTTTTTAACTATTTCCAAAGTTTTTCTTCGGCTTTGCCCCACTGGTTTGCGGGCACCCGGTAAAAGGACTGACACTTCACTTGACGGCGACGGTTCGCCCTCCACCGCGCCAACGGGGAATTCGGCCTGCCAGATCGGGCCATCGTCCGGTGTGTACTGCCCGGTTCGGATGCGGACGATGGGATAGTCGGGGAGCGGACGCTGCGCAATGCACATGCCGCCAAAGGCCAGAGGGGCGAGTCTCCCGTAGTGGAAATCCAGATTGTCGAAGCCATACTGCTGGCGGTTGGCCGGCAGGTGCTCCACGTCTTCCGGGACGACGTGCAGAAAAAACGGCGCTTGCACATCTACCGCGCTGCACGGCGACTTGAGGTAGGACACCGTATTCTCGCGAAGATAGATGTCGAAGTCGGAGCGGGCCGCCGGTCCGCCGGACGCGACGGACTCATAGGCCGTCAGCCAGGAAGGAGGTGGCGGGGGTGAGGTCGGGCTCTTGCGCCTCGTGCATATCTCCTGGTTCTCCTTCAGGTACTCGAGCAGGGCTTCCGCCGCCCATTGATGGCCGGCCACGTTCCAGTGGCCGTCGTGCGCCCACGCCGCATCCCTCCGGGGCACGGCGCCCTGCCGGAGGACGTAGTCGTTGTAGTCGATGACGGGAATGCCCCGCGGTTCGGCCAGAGCGGTCAGACGGTCGAATCCGAGGTCGCCCCGGGTGCCGATGTAGTGTGAGGACAGGATGACCAATGCGGCGCCGTCGCGGGCCGCGCGCTCCCTGAACTGGTCCAGCGCGAAGGCCGTGAAGTCCAGGGCGTCCTCGTGGACGGGCGGCAAATCCCGCACGTAAATGCCAGGGTGGAGAAGTCGAAGCCATGGTGGCCAATCGGGACTCCGGGGAATAGGGATGGGGCGGTCGCAGCGTGATGGTCCCGTCCGCGCCTCGCGTTGCGGAAACCTCGGTGAGTCGGTCCGGGTCCACGCCCCGGTGCAAACCCTCCAGAATTGGCGCATTGTTCACGAAGTCGTTGTCGCCGAAGACGAGCACCAACAGGGCGGGCCGTAGAGTCCGTGCGAATTCGTCGTAGTACGCCAGTTGGTTGACCTGGCCGGTGCTCCAGATCCCGAACGCCGAGGTCGTGATGTCCAGATGGCGAAGTTCCTCGGCGGCGAGTTCCTCCAGCCGAACGTGAAACTTGTCGGCGATGGGGACCTGGCGCGCCTCCACGTAGGAATCGCCGATCATGGCGATGTGGCAGCTTGCCGCGGCGCGCTCGAGGCCGATGGGTTCGCGGTCCAGGAATCCCAGGCTGTTGGTTCGTGATTCCGTCCAGAAATCAAGCCTGTTCGTCCAACGCGCCTCCGCGTTGGGGGTGAATGTGCGCCCGATAGTTGGAAACCAGGCGTGGGGAACATCGTTCTCCAAGAAGGGGGCCCGCAGCCGGAAGTACGTCTCACCGACGACTCCAATCAGCGCCAGGCCCGCCACGAGAAACAGCACGTTCCAGCCGACCAGACGCAGTGCACGGCGGATGCGCCCGGGAACGGATCGCCGCGCGTTCTCGTGCTGGACATCGTCATTCCCATGCGTCTTCATTCAATCGCTCCCGGTCAGTCCGGCTCGAACGAGTCTGCATACTCGCGCTTGAGCGTGGGGTCCTGCTCCACCTTTCTCAGGAAGCAGTTGCCGATGGCGAGGCAGCCGAGGTCCGTGCCCATGAAGCAGCCGAAGGCGTCCGCCGGGGTGCAGACGATGACGTTGAAGCTGGTGTTCAGGACGACCGGACAGCCCGTCCTGGCCTTGAAGGCTTCCAGCAGAGCATGGTAGCGGGGGTTGGTTTCGCGATGGACGGTCTGCACACGGGCGGAGTAGTCCACATGGGTGACAGCCGGGATGTCCGAGCGCGGCACGTTCAGCCGGTCGATGCCGAACAACACTTCCTGCACTTCGGCTGGCGGCTTGCGCCGTTCGGCTATTACGTCCGCCACCAGCAGCATGTACGGGCTGTCGGGGTCGCCACGGCGACGTATATCACAGCCATGATCAGCGGACTGACCACGCGCTGCAGCAGCAGGCCGAACTTGAGCCAGACCCGATTGAACGACGCCAGCAACACCGGCCTGACGAACGCCGCCGCCAGGAACGCCGCCGCACCGCCGAGCGCCCAGACCCCGGGCGGCCCGCCGTCGAGCAGCGGGAACAGGCCGATGGCGACGAACACGAAGGCGAAGACGACGCCAAAGCCGCGGTCGGAGCCACCCTCGACCGGTTCGTCCCCAGACAGACGCTCGTGGGTCTTCATTTCATTCGCTTTCGGTATTCGCACACATTTGACGAGAGACGTATGGCGACGATGGCCCTCCCCGAGCATAGTATCGCCCGCATGGCGCGAGCCGCGAACTGGCCTGGTTCCCCGCATCCGCTCGCAGCGTTGCCCGCGGGGAGGGCAAACTTGGTCTTGGGTTTCACGAACCAATTCATGCAATCGGCTTGGTCGAGTTAAGGTGTCTGCCCGAGTGTCCGACTCTCGCTTTGCGTGTGCCGCTGTTGCGTTAGCTCGTGAGCCTCACGGATGGTGCGGGTCAAGCAGCCGACCGTGGTGGAAGGATTGCCGAAGGGCCGATTTTCGGCTTCTCGCGCCCGCAACTGCCTCGCTGCACGGCGCTCCGCCGCCAGCACTTCTACAAGAAGCGTCTCGAAGTTCGGACTCGACGACTGCTCGTGGTGGTACTCAGGAAGCAACTCATGCAGTCGGGCTTGGATGTTGCTGCTACTGGCTGGCTTGTCATAGTCCTCCAGATGGAGGACTAGCCAGACCTCAAAGCAGGGATCGGACTGGGCGACCTCCACCCGATTTGAGCGACACATAGCGACGGCATCGTCGAACTGCGGGTGGTCGTCGCGGTCGAACACCGCCCACACTTGGTCCTGTTCTTCATACGACGATGTGTCCTGTCTGCGCCGCCCTCTGTTCGACCGGAGCTCCTTGGCATGCTGGATCGCCCGGTCCGCAACTGTGAGTGCAACGCCACCGACCCCTACAACCTCGATCCACGCGTGCTTGAACCGGCGGCGCACCGCCCTCAGGTACTCGGGCTCGGTTTTGGCTCCTTCACAGTAAACGTAGAAGCGCCGCTCGGGCTCGGCGACATGCTTCCGACGTTTGAGCGGAGCGGGTGTTCTTCGCTTGGCCAAGTTCAGGCAGATTGAGGCGAGGCGGACGATGTCGTGCGCAATCGTCGAGGGGTCGCGCCGTAACGGTGCTGAAGATAGCCTCGTTCCAGATTGTCGCCTTTGCGAGTCCGAATGTCCGTAAGGGGATAGGTTCGTGTTACACCGTCTTCCTTCTCGGCAAACCACACTTGGTCTCGACGCAGCATCGGGGCGACAAGCAGATTGGTGTCGTGGATCGTGGCAATGAGTTGGGCGCCGGAGGGGTTGGTGCTTGGCGAACAGAAGAGACTCAACAGCGCCCGGGACGCTTCCGTATGCAGGCTAAGGTCAAGCTCGTCAACCACCAGCGGAGAACCAGAGTCCAACGACTCGAACAGCCGGGTGAGAATCAACAGCAGGCGGCGCGTCCCCGCGCTTTCGCGTTCCAGCTCGAAGTACACGTCTTTCTCTGACCCACGGTGCGCCAGTTGGATGCGCGACTGACGCTCAGGGGGAGTGCGGAAGCCAAGGGCGGACAACTTGTGCATCAGATCCCTGTCGCTCGCCGACAGTTCTTCCACCACCCGGCGATAGTCCACAACGCCCGTGTCCGCCTCGCCGAGAAAGTCCAACACGCGCTGATCCAGTTCGTCGTTGGCAAGCGTGTCCGACGCGAGCGACCCGGAAATCGTCTGTCCCAACACACCGTTCATCTTCAGGAAGTAGGAGAATACCGACGTCAGCCTTTCGTGGCCGTGCTGGGCCGCTGCCGATAGGAACAAGCTGTTCTCGCGGGTGAGGTCGGCAAGGATGCGGTTGCGGCCCTTGAGCGCCCGCCCGAAATGAAACTCGCCGCTGTCGCGTTCAAACAGCATCCGCCGACGCCCAGATGGATAGTCGAGCAGCCACTCGCTGACAAACTCCTTGTCAGTGGCCTCGAATCCGTAGTGGTGGCGCACATCGCCAAGCATGAAATCCATCTCGAAGTGAGACGGCGACGCAGCGCTTGCGGCATCGAGACGGAAGTGCTGCCGGTCGGCGACGCCAGCGGCTGGCTTGCCAGCCTCGTGGGACTCCAGGACCATTTGCCGCATGGTGCGAATGGCATACACGATGTTGCTTTTGCCGGAAGCATTGGCCCCGTAGATCATGATTGCCGGGAGAACGGACCCGCTCGGCGACGCGGCGCAGTCGATCAGGCCGTCTTCGGTATCGGCCAGCGCGGACGCGACCAGCGACAGCTCCTGCCGGTCCCGGATGGAGAGGTGGTTGGCGACGACAAAGCGCAACAACATGGTTTCTGGCCCCTTCTATGCGTTCGACATGCACTCTAATAGAAAAAAAGAGCAAAAGTCACGCAAAAATCGCTTCTAACGCGCATTTGCTTGCACCTCACCGTGGATTGTCAGCGGCCTTGTCCGCCTTCCACCGCGCCGACGGGGAACGCGGCCATGCGGAAGGAACGGAAGCCGCGCGGCGCCAGCGCAATGCCCAGGCGCGGGGCGGCCCGCCGTTCAGCAGCGGGAACAGGCCGATGGCGACGAACACGACGGCGAAGACGACGCCAAAGCCGCGGTCCAAGCCACCCTTGGCTGGTTCGTCTCCGGCCAGCCGCTCGTGGGTCTTCATTTCATTCGCTTTCGGCATCGCAGGCATCTGATGGGACATGCACGGCGGCGCAATGGCTGGGCGAACGCAGCCACATCAACCGCATCAGATGGTCAGCATATCCGACCTACATCAACGATCATGCGGCACTGCGGGGAGCAGTTCGGCGGCAAGCGGCCCACGCTTGGCTGATGAAGGGCTGGCGCTTCCTTACTGTTGATGGCGTGTGGCGGCACGCACGCGACAGTCTGTGGCATTGTGTCGGGCTAATGTAGTGCCATAGAGACAGATGCGAAAGAGGACATCGCGGCACGGGTGTGCGACGTCTAGTGCGCGAGCCGTCAGGCGGCCATTGGCGGCGCCTGACGTGATGTGGTGTATGTGCGACGGCTACAAGGCGAAATGGCTAGGCTGGAAGAAGGCTAGGGCCGAGAAGCGTGAACGAAAGGCGTCCTCTGCTCATGCACATCGGAGCTTGCCTGTGCCTGTCCAATGGATAGGGATAGTCACCGCGGTGGCGAGCCTCTTGGTTTGCGTTGCTGGCGTTCTGGCAGTGGTGAGGCGCTTTGACACCTGCATGACCCTACTCGGCAAGGGGATGCTGATTCCACAGCAAGAATCGTGCCTGCTATTCAAACTGAGCCACTACCGAAGTGGCGTTCGCTGGCCTCCGCTCCCGGCCCATGTCGCCGCGACCGGCGGCGGCTTCCGCGGGTTCTCGCCGCCTGCGCATAGCCCTCGGCCGGGGGACGCAAAGAGAACCTCTCGCAAATAAAGGTCTGGTTCTCTGCTCGGTCAGCGGACAGGCGGCCCTACGCGCTTCGGGCACGGCATTGATGATTGCATCCGGGGCTGGGATCGCAGAGATTCGCTAGTCATGAGCGAAGCCATTGCCTTCGACACTTGGTCAAGCTGTTGTAGCAAACCAAGGTGCCCGAGCGGTTCGCGCCCCAGAAATCCCGACCGTATGCATCATTCATGTGCGCCGGCACTGGGCGCGATCAGCGGTTTTATTCGTCCTCCACGGTGCCAACGGGGAACTTGGCCACCCAGGTCGGGCCATCGTCGGGCGTGTACTGCCCGGTCTGGATGCGGACGATGGGATAGTCGGGGAGCAGACGGTGCGCAATGCACATGCCGCCAAAAGTCATAGCCGGTATCGAGCCGTAGTTCTCGTAGTGGAAATCCAGGTTGTCGAAGCCGTACTGTCGGCGGTTGGCCGGCAGGTCTTCCACGTTTTCCGGGACGATGTGCAGAAAGAACGGCGCTTGCACATCCGCCGCGTCGCACGGCAACTTGAGGTAGCTCACCCTGTTCTCGCGAAGATAGACATCGAAGTCGGAGCGGGCCGCCGGTTCGCCGGACACGATGGAATCATAGTCCGTCCGCCAGGAAGGAAGTGGTGGGGGCGTGGCCGGGCGTTTCCGCCTCGTGCAGATCTCCTGGTTCTCCTTCAGGTACTCAAGCAGGGCTTCCGCCGCCCATCGGTGACCGGCGACATTCCAGTGCCCGTTGTACTTCCATATCGCATCCTTCGGGAGCTCGGCGCCCTGGCGGAGGACGTAGTCGTTGTAGTCAATGACGGGAATGCCCCGCGGTTCGGCCAGAGCGGTCAGGCGGTCGAATCCGAGGTCACCCCGGGTGCCGATGAAGTGCGAGGACAGGATGACCAATGCGGCGCCGTCGCGGTCCGCGCGTTCCCTGAACTGGTCCAGCGCGAAGCCCGTGAAGTCCAGGCCGTCCTCATAGACGGGCGGCAAATCCTGCGCGTACAGGAACGGCTCCTCAATGTCTCCCCGCGTCGTTGGCCGCCATCCGTCGAGCAGCGCGGCGTAGCGGGGGGAGCGCCGGCTCAGCAGCTCCACCCAGGCGATCAGTTCGGGATCGGTGTCGGCTGGGAACCAAGCGCCCTTCTTGAGCTCCAGCCACCTCGCGAAGGGAGACATGTCGATCAGGCGGTCCGTGACGCGCGAATGCCAGGGTGGAGAAGTCGAAGCCATGGTGGCCAATCGGGACTCCGGAGAAGGGGGATGGGGCGGTCGCAGCGTGATGGTCCCGTCCGCGCCTCGCGTTGCGGAAACCTCGGTGAGTCGGTCCGGATCCACGCCCAGGGACAAACCCTCCAGAATTGGCGCATTGTTCACGAAGTCGTTGTCGACGAAGACGAGCACCAACAGGGCGGGCCGTAGAGTCCGTGCGAATTCGTCGTAGTACGCCAGTTGGTTGACCTGGCCGGTGCCCCGGGTCCCGAACGCCGAGGTCGTGATGTCCAGATGGCGAAGTTCCTCGGCGGCGAGTTCCTCCAGCCGAACGTGAAATTTGTCGGCGATGGGAACCTGGCGCGCATCCACAAAGGAATCGCCGATCATGGCGATGTGGCAGCTTGCCGCGGCGCGCTCGAGGCCGATGGGTTCGCGGTCCAGGAATCCCAAGCTGTTGGTTCGTTGTTCCGTCCAGAAATCAAGCCTGTTCGTCCAACGCACCTCCGCGTTGGGGGTCAATGTGCGCCCGATAGTTGGAGACCAGGTGGAGGAAGCGTCGATCTCCAAGAAGGGCGCCCGCAGCCGGAAGTACATCTCACCGACGACTCCAATCAGCGCCAGGCCCAGCACGAGAAACAGCGCGTTCCAGCCGATCAGGCGCAGCGCCCGGCGGATGCGCCCGGGAACGGATGGGTGCGGCTTCACGCCGCGCGTTCTCGTGCTGGACATCGTGTGTTGTTCTCCTGTGGCTCTTGGCTGGCCGCGCACCTCGTCATTCCCATGCGTCTTCATTCAATCGCTCCCCGTCAGTCCGGCTCGAACGAGTCTGCATACTCGCGCTTGAGCGTCGGGGCCCCTCTTTGCGAATGCCTGTCCTCACGCAGCCATATTGTCCGCATCGGGGTGGCCAGTACATGCGCACCCGACGGGCGCGTTGGCAGTTTACTTTGATTTCCACGGGCACGATACGCCTTCCCACGGCGATCACGTAGTCCACTTCGGCGTTGGAGTTTCTAGCCTCCCGCGCCCAATAGTGCAGCGCCGGCGTCTCGTAAGAGGGGCCGCTGTGCAGCAGGTGCTGGCCCACAAACTGCTCGGCCACGGCACCATTGTGTACTAATGTTAAGTCCTCCCTGCCCAGGTCCAGGAGATTGAGATGCAGGGCGGCGCACATCAGGCCAACATCCATGTACAGGCACTTGAAGTGGCGTTCGCTGGCCTCCGCCGCCGGAGGCACGCCGTTGGCCGCCGTGCGATGCACCTTGCAGGCGACCCGACCTGTGCTCTGCCGCCAGCCTCTCGAACTCATGTCTCGGCACCAGCTTGAGCGGCTGCGCGAATGTCGTGCTATTGTGCGCCACGGGCTTGGATCTCCTCTGTTCCGATTGGCATTCTCGAACATGGTCGTAGCGGCGCAGGACGATCCAAGCTCGCATTCCTTCTCCGTCAACGGGACAGCAATGCTGTAGGTAGGAGTTTGCGAAATGAAGGGATCTCCACGGTGTGCAGCGGCTCGCGTTGTGAGGGATGGGACAAGAAGACCACGCCGGATGTCGCCGCGCCGCTGGTGCGCTCTGGCCGCCCGCTGCCTGAATGGGGAGGGGTGACTCTGTCTTCCCGGCTGCGCAACGCACTGTTCGCCCTGTTCATCGGGGGGATCCTGGCCTACGGGGCCGGGTTCGCCTGGTACATGCTCGCCCACTTCGACCTCATCAACCTGATCCGCGACCTGGGCGAAGACGACGCCTTCTATTATTTCCAGATTGCCCGCAACCTGGCCGAGGGGAAATTCTCGACCTTCGACGGCGGCATAACCCGCACCAACGGATACCACCCTCTCTGGCTGTTTCTGATCACGCCCTTCTACTGGATATTCGACAAGGAAGCCGCGCTGTTCGCCATCAAGGCGTTCGAGATTATGCTCGTGGCCGGCGGCGTGGCCCTGGTCGCCGCGGCCGCCCGGCTGGCGCGCCTGCCGTGGGTTCTGATGTTCGCCGCGCTGCCGGTGCTCTACCAGCAGCGCGGGCTGCTTCTGGGGATGGAAGCGGCGGCGGCGCTGTTCATGCTGGGCCTGTTCATTCTGACCGCCTGCCTCTTCGCGCGAAGTCCGGCGCAGTGGAAGTGGCCGCTGGCCGCGGTAGCCTTTGCCCTGCCCTGGGTGCGCCTGGAGTACATCACCATATCGCTGGCCGCTACCGCCGCGCTCGGTCTCATCGAGTGGTCGAGGCGGGAATCACCTTCCTTCTCCCTCACCCCCCCACCCCCGTCGAGGGGTGAGGCGCCCCGGAGGCGAGAGGAGGCCCGATTCCTTCTCCTCCCCTTGTGGGAGAAGGCTAGGATGGGAGGGTTGGCTCATTCCGTGCTCGCGATGAACACCGTCGCGCCACTGCTGAGCGCGGTCGCCGGCATCCTCGTGTACTTCGCATATAACGGTATCGTCTTCGGGGGCGTGGTGCCTGTGAGCGGCGCGATCAAGCAGATGTGGTCGCAATGGTTATGGGCGTGGGAAGGCGGGTACAGCTTCGTTCAGAACTTCCAGGACGTCTTGCGGATTCCCGCCTTCGACCACGAGCTGCTGGTCGCGCTGGAGGTCTGCGCCTACGTTGTTCTGGTTTGGTGGTTCGCCCGCCGGTCCAGAAACCGGACAGACCGGCTGCTGCTGGCCTTCCTAGTGTGCGTGTTTGGCTTGGCGGTTGGCCACCTCGCCAAGTTTGCTCAGACCGTTCTCACTGTGCATCCCTACTGGGGGAGTGAGACTTGGTACTTCGTTCCGGCATACCTGCTGATGACGCTCATTATTCCCGTAAGGTGCTATGTCGCCATCCACTTCATCCGCCGTTTCCTAGACCCGAAGTCGCCCCAGGCGGCCAACCTCCTGAGCATGGGCATCGTTGTTGTCGGAACAGCCTTCCTGTTTACCAAGGCGGACTTCGCGGGGCCGTTCCAGTTTGTTGACCGTCGTGGCGAAGCAACCTACCGCGGCATGAGGGATACTTCTCATATGGGCGTGCAGGTTATGGACCGTTTGCTGCCCGAGGACAGCGTGGTCGGGTCGTGGGACGCCGGCGTCATCGGGTATTTCTCTCGCTTTCCAGTGGTGAACCTGGACGGCGTGGTCAATTCCCACGGCTACCTGCGTGCCCAAAGGGAAGGAACCGCGGCCACGTTCCACCGGCGATACGGGATTACCCAGTTCGCCAACATCTGGGCCATTATGGAAGGAACCGGGGTCCACGTTCTGCCAGCGGTACCGGATCACCCGGCTTTAGAACGTCTGGAACTCGCGAGCGGGAGCGAGATCCTGTTCGAAGGCCCGCCATATCTCCATAACAAAGAAACTTACCGCATAACACGTCAGTTCAGACTCCTGACCACCGAGCCGCCGGACATGTCATCGGGCGGGACCATTCGTTCCGACTGGTTTTGGCCGCGGATGGCACCGCACTTCGACCGCCGGTCGGATGGTATCGGGCTGATTGTGGCAGGACGGATGGCGCAGGCGTTCACCAGAGATTGCACGCCGGACGAACTGGCAGTGTGGTCTTGGGTTGGCCAAGGAGATGAAACAGCCGTCGATTCCTGGACGCAAACGCAAACGGAGTTGTGTGTGGCCGGGCGCGTACTGCCCCACAATGCGCTCCCGCCAGTCAGGGTTGAAACAATGACGGTGGGCGATTGGGCGTCGGGGCGGCTGGGTGGTGGCCCGCCGGTCATCCGCTCCGACTGGAATGTGTATCTCGTTGAAGACAGCCTCATCTACGCCAAGGACCAATGCACCCCGGGGGACGCTGCACCAACGTTCTTCCTCCACCTTGACCCGGTTGACGTGAACGACCTCCCCAAACATCGCCAGCAGTACGGCTTCGACAATCTGGACTTCTCTTTCAGGGATCACCGTCTTCCCATCGGCAAATGCTTGGCGGAACGCCCTCTGCCGGAATACGCTATCTCCGAAATCAGAACCGGCCAATACGTCCCCGTGGACGACGGTTTCAACAACCTCTGGAAGGGGGAAATCCGCCTTGAACCGTAACGGAAACGGCCTGCGAGGCTTTGCGCTGAATGATCTGTGGCGCACCCTGACCGTGCGCGATCAGAACATAAGTACAGGCGTAGAAGGTCGCGGGGGAAGGCCGTGCGAAAATGCGCCAGCCCAGCGCTGCATATCGTGGCCTGTCGCGCTCGCCCTGTTTGGAGTAATTGTGGCTGCCTGCTCTGAGTATCCAGCGGGGACGGCCCCGCCGGTAACGACACCCACTCCCGAAGAGGGGCCAGCTCTCACCACTCATCTGTACGCGCTCGAGAGCGAGTTCGTCAGACTCGAAAGTTTCGACGGACTCGGCGGGGCCATTGAACGCATGGGGGACGACCTGCTCGTCGTTACGCCGAAGGGAAGGTTTGCCCTGGTCTTCCCGGACGGGACTGTGGAATATCTCGACGGTAACGTTCCAATGAATGCGGCGTTCCTTGAGCGGCATGAGGATTACGATAATCATTTCGATCCGTGGCTCTTTCGAGTTGCCGATATTCTGTTGAAGGAACTTGGAGAGGGACGTTACGAGTTATTCGCAACGCATCATTACTTTACCGGCGAGTGCATCCGGTTCAGGTTGTCGTCTACGACGATTCTGCAAGCCGAAGAGAGCGTCACGGTCATGCCGGACTGGAGGACGATATTCGACGTGGAACCCTGCCTGCCCCTTAACTGGTTCGCAGGACACGTGGCCGGCGGGAAAATGTTGGCCGATGGCGCGGACCATCTGCTGGTGACAATTGGGGCCCACGGAATAGGTTCATGGTGGGCGCGGCGGATGTTCGCTCCCGCCGCGCATTTGGGCAAACTCCTTCGCATTGCCATCGAAACGGGAGAGACGGAGACGCTGGCTATCGGTTTTCGCAACTCACAAGGGCTGGCGCGGGATGCACAAGGCAACCTCTGGGCGATGGATCACGGGCCGCAAGGCGGCGACGAGTTGAATCTGCTGGAGCGGGGAGGGAACTATGGCTGGCCCCTGGCCTCCTACGGAGTTGGCTATGAGGGTAAGGTTCCCCTAACCATTGAGGATGAGGCGATGGGCCGGCACGACGGCTTCCTGCGGCCGGTGTTCGCATGGGTTCCGTCGCCCGGTGTTTCCGCCATCGCCGTCAACGACGAGCGGTGGTTCCCCCTGTGGAAAGACGACCTGCTGGTTGCTTCGCTGGGCGATGGCTCGCTCTTCCGAGTCCGCCGTCACGGGACGGACGGGCAGTACGCCGAGAGGATCGAAATCGGCTGGCGCATCCGAGACCTGACGTTCATGTCGGACGGACGCATAGCCCTGCTGCGCGATAGCGGGTGGGTCTATTTTCTGAGCCGTTCTCTTAAGTACTGCAATGAAGAAGCGCAGAAGCAGCGCAATGTGTACTCGGCCAACTGCGAGTCCATCGCTGCATCGCCAGCACTGGACTCACCGGATACGGAATACTCGGAGCCGTCCGTTGCGCCCTTAGGCAGAAATCCGGGGAGAGACACTACGACCGGCGCTCAGCTATTCGACCTGGATTGCGGCACCTGTCACAATCTGAACGCCGAGCAGCACGGTGCCGGGCCGCACCTAATTGGCGTCATCGGGCGGCGAGCGGGCGAGGTCGAAGGCTACCGATTTTCGGATGCGTTCGATTCGCTGGACGTCGTCTGGACGCAGGACAGCATCACGCAGTTTCTCACTAACCACCGACCCGGAGCAGTTCGTCCAGGCACGTCCATGTCGTCGCCTGGCATTGACGAAGCGGAAGCCCGCGTCATAGCCAACTACATCGGCAGCCGCAACTACCTGGAGGCGCTGATCAGAAATCGCGAACCGGCAGTCCGCTCCGACTTTGACGTATATCTCAGCGAAAACACGCTGGTCTACTTCAGGGAGCCGTGCTCCCCGGCCGACACCAAGGCGTGGTTCTTTCTGCACCTGATCCCCGCCGACGTGAACGACCTGCCCGACCATCGCAAACAGTACGGCTTCGACCACCTGGACTTCAACTTTGATGAGCGCCCCGCGATGTTCGACGGCAGATGCCTGGCGGAATTCCCCCTGCCGGAATACACTATCTCCGAAATCAGAACCGGCCAGCATGTGCCCGTGGACGGCGGCTACAACCACCTCTGGGAGGGGCAAATTCGCCTCAATGAGTAGCGACCCAAGGCGCGCTGATGAAGGGACCGATGTCGAGCGAGCCGCTAAAGGTACATCCCTCGGTCTCATCCTGACCTGCCTGCCCTGGCTGGCCCTGTTGGTCTGGCTGGCCTCGGTTGCATGGTTCCTGTGCGACGACGCGTTCATCAGTTTCCGCTACGTCCGTAACCTGCTCGAAGGTCACGGCCTAGTATTCAACCCCGGCGAATATGTCGAGGGCTATTCCAACTTCCTGTGGGTGCTGGAACTGGCGGCGATATGGGGGTTGTCGGGAGTGGCGCCGGAGCAAGTGGCGCCGTGGCTGTCGGTTGCGTTTACCGCCGGCACCATCGCCGCGATGCTGTGGTGGATAACACGCCTGCCCTCGCTGTCCCACCGTGGACTGGTCGGGTGGATGGCGCTGGGGCTGGTGTGCAGCAGCGCGACTTTTGCCGTGTGGACATCCGGCGGCGGGCTGGAGACCCGGCAGTTCACCTTCTTCGTCGTCCTGGCCGTGATGTGCCTGAGCCTTCACAGAGACAGCCGCCGGGGCCTGCTGGTGGTGTCGTTGAGCCTGGCCGCCGCCGCCTTGACGCGGCCCGAAGGCCCGCTGTTGGCGGCGTTGTGCTTCGGCTGGTTCGTCATCCAGCGGATGGCGGACACCGGGCGTTTCAATCCGGACTGGCGGCGGTTGATCTATTTGGCGGCGCCCTTTGTCGTCCTGGTCGGCGCCCATTTCCTGTGGCGCTACGCCTATTACGGCGAATGGTTGCCCAATACCTACTACGCCAAGCATGTGCGGCCTTGGTACGAGTCGGGTTTTCGCTATCTTTGGGCGGCGGCGCTGGAGACCGGGCTGTATCTGCTGATCCCCCTGGCCGCAGTCGCCATGCGGAACCGCTGGCGAGCATCCCGTGACGGCATATGGGCGCTGGTGCTGCTCCTAGTCGGCGTCCACATGGCCTATGTGATGCGCATCGGGGGCGACCATTTCGAGCACCGTCCGCTGGACTTCTACTGGCCGCTACTGGCTGTCCCCGCGTCCATGGGAATCGTGTACCTCGGCTCCCGGATTGCCAACCGCCGGTGGTTGCGAGGATTCTTCCCCCCGTTCGCAGTGGGTGCGCGAACATGCGCAATCGTTCTCTTCGTGCCGGTGTGGTTCTACGCCAGCGCGATTCAGGGCGCACTGTTGTTCGAGGGGGCCACAATACGCGAACGCATCAAGAAGCTGCACATAGAACTCGATGACGGTAATGCTGCGTGGTTGCTCGCCGCGCCAGGGATGCCGATGCTTGTCGCCGTCTCAAACGACCTGCGCCGCCAAACTTCCCGGCAGTTTGTTGCTTTACCTTTCGCGGAACACCGCGAGTTCGCCAACCGGCAATTGCGGATGTGGAAACCCTACGAGAACATGGAGAAGGGAGTGATTCCCGATGACGCTCTGATGGCTAGTGGCTCGATCGGAATCCGTTTCTATTATCTTCCCGACCTGAAGGGCATCGACATGTTAGGCTTGACCGACGCGACCGTGGCGCGCAACCCGGTCGAAACACCCAACCACCAGCGCGTCATCGCCCACGACCGTCAACCACCACCCGGATACCTTGAAGAGCGGGGTGTCAACTTCACGATACATCCGTCGGCAACCAGCGAACTCCAAGCGCTTGTCCGCGCGGAATACACCGTAAAGGTTGGCCCGGCTCTGTGGATGCCCTTTGACTCTCCCGACCGGCAGTGGGTCTTCGACCGCTTTGCCGGACCAGACTTGGGGGTGTTCGACCGCGACTACTGGGCAGAGCTGCTCAGAGACAACCAATCGGCAATCCGCTCCGACTGGGATGTGTATCTCTTCGGGAACAGCCTCATTTACAAGAGGGAGCAGTGTACCCCGGAGGACGCTGAACCGGCATTCTTCCTCCACCTGTATCCGGTTGACATGAACGACCTTCCCAGCCACCGCAAGCAGTACGGCTTCGACCACCTCGACTTTGCTTTCAGGGACCGCGGTGTCATTAAGGGAGGAGTCTGCGCAGCGAGGCGGGAGCTACCTGATTACGCCATCGCCGTGGTCCGCACCGGCCAGTATGTGCTCGTGGACGGCGGCTACAACCACCTCTGGGAGGGGGAAATCCCCTGGAAAGAAGGCAAATGAGAACTCTCCGGCACCTCTCTCCGGGACGGCTGGCCCTGGCGGGGTTGTTCGTGTGCCTGCTTCTAGTCGCGGCGGGGCTGCGCTTCTATGACCTGTCGGGGCATCCCGTGCGGTTTGACGAAGCGATTGCCGCCAATAATTCGAGCGGCACCCTCTCGGAAGTAGTCCCCAATACCCGCCACAGGAACTCCTCGCCTATACTGTATCCCTTGGCGCTGTGGGCGGTCCAGAAAGTGGAGGTCTCTGCCTTCAGCATCCGCGTTCTGCCGGCGACGGCCAGCATCTTGACCGTGGCCGTGGTGCTATTCTTGTTGCCGCGCCTGGGAGTTGCCCGGGGAGCCGCCTTTCTGGCGGCCCTGCTGGCGACTCTTTCCGCCGCCGCAATGGAGCACGCCCAGGATGCGCGGGAATACTCCATTGACGCGCTGCTGGCCGTGCTGATGATAGCGGGGCTGCTATGGTATCTGCGGGACGGCCGCAAGTCCCTGCTCTGCCTTTCCCTGCTCCTCGCGCCGTTGCTCCAGTACGGCTTGGTTCTGTTCGGC
The DNA here is from genome assembly GCA_958296195.1 of uncultured Pseudomonadales bacterium. Lineage (GTDB taxonomy): Bacteria > Pseudomonadota > Gammaproteobacteria > Pseudomonadales > Azotimanducaceae > Azophilus. The sequence continues at coordinate 761,576 of OY282455.1, forward strand.
GTTGCCGTCATTGGCGCCGCTACAATTCTACCCGCTTCCTCAACTTCGGCGGCGGAAGGGAATGCCTGCATAGGCCGCATTCGTAATTGGCTGAAGCCGCGCATCGCCCTGGCTTGGCCGGCAATGTGCTTTCTGGCAGGGTGCGCCCTAAGCTACGCGGTCACTTTGCGCCATCAGTGGCAGGAAGGGGGCTTCGCCTCTCATGGCTATTTGTCGGCGTATTACTACTGGGGAAAACTCGATGCGCAGTCGATCTTCGAGTTTTCGATTGACGGGACCTGGAGTTTATTGACGTATCATTTGCCGTGGGTTGTTGCGGTAGCGGTGCTTGCCGCATTGGCGGTCCTCCTGGTCGCGGCATTCCTCAGAAAGTTTCGGGGAGAGCTTCCCGGCAGCGCCATCGCGGTTTTGTTTACGCTTTGCATTGCAGTTTCCGTCGGCGCCGCCTTGCTGGGAATATACCCCCTTGGGGGCATTCGCCAGGTTGTCTATCTGGGGCCGGTCATCTTCCTGGTGGTCGGCGTCGCCATAATTTGGATAGCTGACAGTCTGGCTGCGCTGACGCACCGGGTGTGGCTGGCGCCGGCGCTGGCCGTCGTGGCCGCCGGCGCAATAGCCCTGGCCGGAGTGGACGCCATGAGGCAGGACAGTCCGTACAAGACACGTCCTCTTCATGCACCCGTTCTTGCCACACTGGAAGAACGGGTGCATGAAGAGGACATGGTTTTCGTAGTCAAAACGGCAGCCCCGTTCATCCAGTTCTACCACGGAGAAGAGGGAAGGCCAGAAAATTACTACTATGGGACCCGCGGGTGTCCGGCCTCCGCCGAACCGGGTCTCCTTCCTTGTTTCCGTGAGATGATCGATTTGGTCGCCTTGCTTCCCAATGTTCCGGATAGAATCTTCCTGGTCTTTCAGTTCTATGAAAGAATATCAATACTGAAAGAATTGGAACTGCTGGGCGAGCAAGTTTCAGTTGAGCACGTCCCTGCTGACGACGGAAAATTCAGGGTCGCTCTGATTGGGAACATCAAGGCGTCCGGCGGACTGGCGGCCCGCCGCCCTGCCTACGAGGAGTTGGTGTCCGGTGAACCCATCATTCGCTCCGACTTTGACGTATATCTCAGGGAGAACCGACTGGTGTATTTCAAGGAACCGTGCGTCCGCGCCGACACGGAGGCGATGTTCCTTCTGCACATTATTCCCGACGATGTGGCTGACCTCCCCGGCCATCGCCGGCAATGGGGCTTTGACAACCTGGACTTTGATTTCGACGAGCGCGGTGTGATATTTGACGGGAGATGCTTGGCGAAAGTCCCTTTGCGGAGATACGGTATCTCCGAAATCAGGACCGGCCAGTACGTCCCTATAGATGGCGGTTTCAACCACCTCTGGGAGGGGGAAATCCCCTGAAAAGAAGGCAAATGAGAACTCTCCGGCGCCTCTCTCCGGGACGGCTGGCCCTGGCGGGGCTGTTCGTGTGCTTGCTTCTAGTCGCGGCGGGGCTGCGCTTCTATGACCTGTCGGGGCATCCCGTGTGGTTTGACGAAGCGATTGCCGCCAATAATTCGAGCGGCGTCCTCTCAGAAGTAATCCCCATTACCCGCCGCCGCAGCCCCTCGCCTATACTGTACCCTCTGGCGCTGTGGGCAGTCCAGAAGGTGGACATCTCGTCCTTCAGCGTCCGCGTTCTGCCGGCCACGGCCAGCGTCTTGACCGTGGCCGTGATGTTAATCTTGTTGCCGCGCCTGGGAGTTGCCCGGGGAGCCGCCTTTCTGGCGGCCCTGCTGGCGACTCTTTCCGCCGCCGCAGTGGAGCACGCCCAGGATGCGCGGGAATACTCCATTGACGCGCTGCTGGCCGTGCTGATGATAGCGGGGCTGCTATGGTATCTGCGGGACGGCCGCAAGTCCCTGCTCTGCCTTTCCCTGCTCCTCGCGCCGTTGCTCCAGTACGGCTTGGTACTGTTCGGCGTTGCCGTCATTGGCGCCGCTATAATTCTACCCGCCTCCTCAACTTCGGCGGCGGAAGGGAATGCCTACATAGGCCGCATTCGTAATTGGCTGAAGCCGCGCATCGCCCTGGCTTGGCCGGCAATGTGCTTTCTGGCAGGGTGCGCCCTAAGCTACGCGGTCACTCTGCGCTATCAGTGGCGGGAAGGGGGCTTCGCCTCTCATAGCTATTTATCGGCGTATTACTACTGGGGAAAACTCGATGCGCAGTCGATCTTCGAGTTTTCGATTGACAGGACCTGGAGTTTATTGACGTATCATTTGCCGTGGGTTGTTGCGATAGCGGCGCTTGCCGCATTGGCGGTCTTCCTGGTCGCGGCATTCCTCAGAAAGTTTCGGGGAGAGCTTCCCGGCAGTGCCCTCGCGGTTTTATTTACGCTTTGCATTGCAGTTTCCGTCGGCGCCGCCTTGCTGGGAATATACCCCCTTGGGGGCATTCGCCAGGTTGTCTATCTGGGGCCGGTCATCTTCCTGGCGGTCGGCGTCGCCATAATTTGGATAGCTGATAGTCTGGCTGCGCTGACGCACCGGGTGTGGCTGGCGCCGGCGCTGGCCGTCGTGGCCGCTGGCGCAATAGCCCTGGCCGGAGTGGACGCCATGAGGCAGGACAGTCCGTACAGGACACGTCAAGACATCAAATCCGTTCTTGCCGCCTTGGAAGAACAGATGCGGGAAGAGGACATGGTTTACACAACATTTTGGGCAGCCCCGTCCATCCAGTTCTACCACGGAGAAGAGGGAAGACCAGACAATTACTACCATGCGACCCGCTGGTGTCCGGCCTCCGCCGAACCGGGTCTCCTTCCGTGTCTCCGTGAGATGATCGATTTGGTCGCCTTGCTTCCCAATGTTCCGGATAGAATCTTCCTGATCTATGACGGAATATCAATACTGAAAGAATTGGAACTGCTGGGCGAGCAAGTTTCAGTTGAGCACGTCCCTGCTGACGACGGAAGATTCAGGGTCGCTCTGATTGGGAACATCAAGGCGTCCGGCGAACTGGCGGCCCGCCGCCCTGCCTACGAGGAGTTGGTGTCCGGAGAACCCATCATTCGCTCCGACTTTGACGTGTATCTCAGGGAGAACCGACTGGCGTATATCAAGGAGCCGTGCGTCCGCGCCGACACGGAGGCGATGTTCTTTCTGCACATTATTCCCGACGATGTGGCTGACCTCCCCGGCCATCGCCGGCAATGGGGCTTTGACAACCTGGACTTTGATTTCGACGAGCGCGGTGTGGTATTTGACGGGAGATGTATGGTGGCGATGGCGCTCCCTGAGCATGATATTACCCGCATCAGGACCGGCCAGTACGTCCCTATAGATGGCGGTTTTGATAACCTCTGGGAGGGGATTTTCCCTTGGAGAGAAGGCAAATGAGGAAGCTGGTCCCACCATGATCCATTCACTTACCCCCGGCAACATTGGGCTGGCAATGATGGCGGCGGCGCTGTTGCTCGGCGTTCTGGTTGTTGTCGAGGCCCTTCGCTGGGGGGGGGGGGGGGGGGGGGGGGCTACTGCTTGCCATGATGTCTCCTGCCTTCTCCAGAAGTCGTGGCTCGGCTTTGCCGCAGGGTCGAGATTATAAAGGGAACCAGGATCAAGGCAATGACGCTGAAGTAGGTCGTATTGGCCCAGGCCGCGCCCTGTGCGCCGAGCAGCGGAACGAGCCATACGATGGCGGCGACGAAAACCGCCAAACCGCCTATTTCCGCCGCCAACGCCGGCCAGACGCGCCCAACCGCCGCCGGCAGCACGGTGAGCGTGGAAATGCTGTTCACGGTGAAGGCACCGAAAATCATGATCAGCAGGAGGGGGGCGGCGCCTGAGAACTCCTCTCCCAATAAGAACCGGACTATGGGTTGATGGAAGATGGCAAGCAGTCCGAACAGCGCCACCGCCGACGCGAATGACGCCAAGCTGAACAACAGCGAGGTGCGGCGCAGCGCGGCGCCCTGGCCCGAGTACCATTGCCGGCTGTATTGGAGTTGTGCGCCATCCTTTAGCGGTTGAAACGGATGGTGTCCGGCTTCGGCAATCTGCCTCGCCGCCCGGTACAGCCCGACGTCCGCGACGCCAGCGAATTGCGCCACCAAGAGAGTGTCTATGTTGTAGGCCAATGTCGAGGAGGCGGACCTGCCAAATACGCCGGTCTGAAAGCGCGCCACGTCAGGCGGCACTTTGAGTGACATCGAGCTCAGGAAACCGGTGATCCCCGCCCGTGGCGCCGATACCGTCGCGGCAACGAGCATCCCGGCCCCGCTCACCACGACCCCGGCAATATGCGCCAACACCACCTCGAACAGCCCGCCCCCCTTCAACCATACTGTTCCGAGCAGGGCGACCCGGGTGAGAACGCCCGCCAGAATGATTACCAAGCCTAAGGATATCCGGTCGGACAACCGCAGGACCGCCAAGGTTTCGGTGCGAGTAGCCAGGAAGATGCCTACCACGCCGTACATGAGCGCCGAGTCCCGGTGAGCGTTGTCAATCCCCAGCAGGCTGCCTGCCATGAGGACAAGGACGGCAATTACGGCGTAGGCGATGAGCGACAGCCCCAGAGACACTGCCATCGTGAAACGCAGTATGCGGGACGCCTCTTGCGGCCTTTCCTCCACCACGGCCCGCGTTATGAAAGTTGTAACGGTTTCACCGCCAGGTGTGGCCAAGAGACCGTGGATGAGCATGGCCACGGCGATGATGACGGCCAGGACGCCGAAGCCGTCCGGTCCAAGTATCCGGGCGGAGAGGGTTAGCTGCGCCAGTCCGCCCAACAGTTGGATCGCCGTAATGACGCCCATCTGGAGGGTCTGCCGCGCTGCGCGCCGATCCGAGGTCGGAAGGAACTGGGCAACTAGAGGATGACTCAAGCTCGACTACTCCAGAGTCATTCCCGCGGGCCGACCACACAGGGGCTTGCGTGCGCCGCCGCGTACTGGATCTCTGTCATCTACGGCCGTCGGTAAATCGCATATACGGAAACCGCAAGGTAGTCGCGCAACCAAGGCACACGCAACAATAGGTTGGAAAGCCGCCAGAGCGCCGGCCACCGTTTCAACTGCGGGTTCACAATCAACCGTTCGGTTATCCATCCTGTTTCTTCGACGTAGCGAAGAAACTCCGAAAACTTCATTTTGTTCAGCCCTTCCCGCGTATCTTCAAACGACTCGGCCTCATCCGCTACAGGTCGCCAGAACTCGCGCCTGAGACGCATAAGCGCATCTTCCGAAAACAGGACTCCTATCCAGGGTATGCGGAATCTGAAGAACCGGTTCAGGTGGCCCCCAAGCGGTGAATGAAACAGCGGGCCAAACGCTAGAATTATCCTCCCCGGGTTTGACTTGAGAACGCCGTCAATACGGCGGAGGTGATCGCCGGGGCGTTCCACATGCTCAAGCATCTCGTGAGAAAGTACGATGTCATACTCCTTCTCGTTCGGTAAATCATGAACATTCATGCACTCGAATGTGACTTTGTCCTGCAACTGCCAATTCCTGGCACAGCGCTTTGCGATTTCGATGTAATGCGGGTCTTTATCAATACCTGTCACCTCTCCGCACCCGTACTGCGCCAGCGCCAAGGACATCTCTCCCATGCCGCACCCGACTTCCAAATAGCGCATAGCCGGATCAATGGGAATTTCGTTGTCCAGGCGGCGATTCCATTTTTCGAAGCGAGCCGTCGCGGATTCGATGCCGAGATTACGCTCAACCTGACGAAGTTCCTCCGCTTCGGGGTGCTTGTCATGCGCGAATAGCCGAAGCAGCCTGTAATCAATCGTCTTACCAAACATTTGGCTCCCTTCCCGCGAGATAGTCCCTGCTCTTTGTGCATAGTAGCACCTTCAGAATGGCGCACCATTTGTTCTGCACCATGCGCAGATCCGATGCCGGAAGCAACTGGGTAAGCACGGTTGCTTATTTGCGGGCCAGGCCCCGCATCTCCTCGGCCAGCTGGTCGAAATGGCGTCCGCTGCGGAAGAACTCACCGCGCTGCCTTGCTCCGGCGCAAAGCCGCTGGTACAGGGCCGGGTCGTCAATCAGCCGCTCGACCGCCGCCTTCAACTCCGGGACGGAATGAGGCGCTACCAGCAGCCCGCTCTTTTTGTGTTCCACCATTTCGGGGACTCCGCCTATCGAGGTTGCCACGACCGGCACGCCGCACTGGAAGGCTTCTATGATGACTCCTGGAGTGCCCTCGCTTCCCATGTAGCTGAGGAATAGCAGCAGGTCGTGTTCGGCGAGGACGCCGGACACCTCCTCCGGCGCCAGCACCCCGCCGTAGCTCGCCCTGGGGTGGCTGTCGAACAGGGAAAAGTCGGTGTTGGGCATACGGGGGCCGAACACTCGTAGATGGCAGTCCTCGGGCAGGGAACGGCAGGCCTCCAGTGCCTCGGCCAGCCCCTTTTCCTGCCTGAGTTGGCCCATGAACAGCACTTTGCGGACATGATCCCGGTCTCGCCAGATTTCCGCAGGGACGACGTCCCTAGTGTTCGCCAGCCAGCGGAAGTTGTCCCGGCTGCTGAACTCCCGGAGCGTCTGCCTTTCCTCATACACCAGCGGGGCCCGGAGAAAGGTCCGCTCCATCAGCCAGCGCCGGGCCGGCCCACAACGATGGTAGGTGAAGTAGAGACTGTCCCCGAAGAACCGCAGCGCCAGGGGTCGGCGCAGCATCCGGCACAGGAACCAGATGGTGGATGCCGCCAAAAGCGCAGAATAGGCCGACATGTGCAGGAATACCAAGTCGGAGCGCCGGGCCCTCCACAGGATTGTCCAGACCACCCGTGCGAAGGTGAGAAGCTCGTAACCCAGAATTTTCCATGAGGGCAGATTGGGCCTCGGCCTAGCGGTGTTGATGACGTCAAGATCGAAGCCTCGCAGGTCCAACTCTCGTACCGCTTCCGCAAACGTCACCCTAGCCCCGCCAATGGGTTCACCCAAGGACGCCGACTTGGCGGGCAGCGGTCCCAGGAGCAGCAGCCTGACCCTTTTTGCCTCTTCCAAGCTCAACCGCCTTCCTCCAGGTTCTGCCCCCTTGCCCTGCGCGCCCTCGAGCGTCCGTCCAGGAATTCGAGGCCGGCGACGTAATTGACCGTGTGCGTACCCCGGTTGCCGGGCAGCCCGGCGCCGTCAATGCGTCCCATGGGGGTTTCGGCATAGGCATGCTCGTTCAGTGCATCCACCCGGTTGAGGACGACCGCACGTCCGTAGCCTCCGCCGCAATCCTGCCCTGGACGAATCAGGTTGCCGTCGTGGAAAAACAGCCGGCCCGCCGGTCTGGCCCGGCAGCGATCGGACACCACCGGATTGGCCGGGTGGGGTCGCCATGTGCCCTCCAGAGCATCGGCCATATAGATATGCAGTTCGTCATTGGCACGCGCCCTCGCCTCGCTCACCGTGCCGAACAGCCACAGTTTCCCGTCCTGCCGGTGCAGAGTCGGGTCGCTCATGCTCACGCCGTCCAGCAGCGTCCGTTCTCGGCGCCAATCGCCAGGGAAGCGACGGCAGCGCCACAGGTCAACCCGATGCTCGTCCCAGGTGTCGGGAATCAGGTAAAGCCTGCCTCGATGCTCAAAGACAAACGGGTAGGAGAGATGGTAGGGACATTCCAACGCGGTGGCGACTTCGCCCAGACCGCCGTCGGCGGACACCGGAGCGCAGGCGATGGCGGCTTTCTTCGACGCGAAAGAGTAATCCTCAAAGTACACCCAAACCTTGCCGTCAACAACGATGGGAAAGGGGTCGGCCCAGAAACGGCCGGGCGGAGCATGATGCACTTTCAGTTGCGCCGTAGGCGTCCGCCCAGTCATTGCCGAATCGGTCACGGGGCGACCGGCGTTCACGGCCAGGAACCACTGCTCGTCGCCAAAAAGACGCCGGTACGTTTTCTTGGCCAAGCGAGGTGAATGGCGGGTCAGAAACCGCAAAATGTCCATGCGGGAGCTAGCGCCGGGAAACGGCCAGTCTCAGCGCATTCAAATACCAAGCCACGCGGGTGAGGAGGAACTGCCGTGCCATCTGCTTCGTGCGATGGAAGCCGCGCTGGCGCAGCATCCCGACTACCCGGCGCCACCGGCCGCGGCTGTTTTTGCGCCGGACCACCGAGGCCGCCTCCCGCACCAGTTCCTTGAAACGCTCTCGCGGGATAAAGGCGGTGAAGCAGTTTTCCGGGCTTTGATGGTTGTAAATCGTGATGTCGAAGTCATCGTCCACCACCCCAAGCTCCTTGCACACCTGAAATAGCTCGGAACCCGGATAGGGAGTGAAGATGCTCAGCATGATGTTGTCGGCGTTAATCCGTTTGATGGCCGTCAGAGTGTCTTGCAGCGTCTCTTCCGTTTCCTCCGGGAAACCCACCATGAAGAAGGCGCCGACTTCGATGCCGTTGCGCCGGCAGAGGTCCACCGCCGGATACGCCTTCTCGATGGTGTGGCCCTTCTTCACACTGCGCAGTATCCGGTTGTTGCCGGACTCGATGCCGATGTTGACCCGCACGCAGCCGGAACGACGCATATATTCGACCGACCGCTCCTTGACGACGCCCACCGTTATCTCGCAGCCCCATTTGAGTTTGGGACACTCGGTTTCGATCAAACTGCACAGTTCAGCGATGTAACGCGGGTGGATTCCGAAGGTGTCATCGTCGAAGTAAACGTACCGGACGCCCCGCTCCATCAGCAACTTGAGTTCGCGCACCACGTTTTCCGGTGAGCGCCAACGGGTCTTTTGCGTCCAGATGGCTTTGGACTCGCAGAAGGTGCAAGCGTAAGGGCAGCCGCGAGCCGAGAAGACGTAGCCGAAGGCTTCGGCCGGATAGCTCTCGTAGTCCCGAAGAACCCGCGGCGCGGCTTGGGCTGGAAAAGGCAGCTCGTCGAGGTCGGGCATGTTGGCGCGCGACGGCGTGAACACCTTGCGGCCGTCCTGAAGGCAGGCTAGCCCCGCCACCTCGCTCAGCGGTGCGCCGTTTTCCCGGGCCTTGAGCAGCTCAACCAGCGTCATCTCCCCTTCGCCCAACACCGCCACATCGATGTCCGGGCAATCTAGCGCGGCCCGCGTGGACAAGGTGGCGTGCGGGCCGCCCAGGACGACCAGCGTGTCGGGACTATGCTGCTTGGCGATTCGCGCAACCCTCATCGCGGACGGGAAGTTCTGGGTCTTGGAACTGATGCCGACGACGCCCGGATCGAACTCCGCTACGGCCGACCGCACTTCTTCCCAGATCGGTGCAGTCGGGTCTTCCAACGTCCGCAGGTAACGGGCCATTCCTTCCCTGATGCGAGTTACGTTGTCCAGGGAAATCGCCTTTCTTTTCGGGTTGAAATCGGCGTTGTAGGCTTGAACCTCCCAATCCGTCCACTTCAAGATCGCCCCCGAGAGATAGCCAAGGGCCAAGGGGAATTTCACCAGCGAGGCATGGTCGTGGTACAGGCGCTTGAAGGGCGGATCGATGATCATGATCCGCTTGCGCAGAGGGGCGGGAGATGCTTCGGACTGCCGCGTTTCCGCAATCTCCCGCATCCGTATCAAACCGGTCATGTCATATCTTCCAGAGCGCTCCGACCTGTTCCCTAGGTCAGGAATGCACTGGCGGCAGGTAGGTCGTCCCCAAGGTGCGCCCACCGTTGCCGTTGGGGCGGTTGAGGTTGCCGGCGAGGGCCTTGCGTCCCACAAGCACTGCATCCCGCAAAGTCACTACCGCCAACCCGCCCAAGTAATCGCTAAAAGCCTTGAGGTCGCCCGTGTTTGCGACTTCCAATGCACCAATGTAGCCGTTCCGACCCGCTGCGTTGATAAGCGGAGGCGGCAGGCTGCGCCGGAGGTAAGCGTAGGCCATCAGCATTCTGGAAACCCGGCCGTTGCCGTCCTGGAAAGGGTGAGTACGCACGAAGCGATGGTGCATCCACGCGGCTTCAACATCCACGGGATAGGCTTGCGGCTCTATTTCCCGGTGCAGCGCGAAGAAGCGGTCCATCTCGTCCTGCACCAGTTCCGGCGGGCAGTATTCATGCACCACGCCATCCGGCCGGCGCGGATTGTTGGGCCGCAGCTTCCACTGCCCCTTGAGGCGAAACGGCACCTGCACGCGGCGCCCGTCCGGAGTGATGCCGGCCACGGTTTCCTGGTGCCGGGTGATGAGCTGGTGCCAGCTCTTGAGGGTGTGCTGGGTCAATGGGCGGCCGCTGGCGATGTCCGCAAACAGCATGTTGTAAGCCGTTTCCTGATCGGCCAACAGGCCCTGAATGGTGCGGTCCTCCAAGTTCTCCACCGTATGGGCACCGACCGCGCCGGCCAGCCCCTCGGCGATCAACTGTTCGGTGATGCCGTGCTTCAGCGTGTAGAGGCCCTCGATCTGGCCCGTCTCGATGGCGAACGCCCGGCCGCGCTCCTCCAGCCATTTGTCCAGAAAGGCGCGGGGTTCGTCCTGGTCCTTCAGGGCCGTCCGGATGGAGATCCACTCCTGCGCCAGCTCATGGTAGCCGGGCACTTGCCAACCCTCGGCGCCGTCCGGCAGGCCGGTCAGCGGACGCCAGAGTTCAGGAGGGTCACATTGCGGAGTGCTGTTGTTCATCGCACGGCAACGACGCTGCTCATGCGCCGCCTCAACCAATAAAACGCTTCCGCCGATAATACGCCAGTTCCGCTATGGATTCGCGGATGTCCGCCAGCGCCCGGTGCTCATTCCTCTTCTGGAACCCATCGGCCAATTCAGGCCGCCAGCGGCGCACCAACTCCTTGACGCTGCTGACGTCCACGTTGCGGTAGTGGAAGTGCTGCTCAAGAGCCGGCATGTGGCGGGCGAGGAAGCGCCGGTCCTGCCAGATGGTGTTGCCGCACAGGGGTGCGGCCTGCGCCGCCACATGCTGCTTGACGAAGTTCAAGGTCAGCCGCTCCGCTTCGGCGCTGGTGACGGCGCTGCTGCGCACCCGCTCCAGCAGGCCGGAGTCCCGATGGTGGGTCTGGTTCCACTCATCCATGGCCTCCAGCTTTGCCGGCGGCGCAGCGATGGCTAGTTCCGGCCCCACGGCCACTTCAGCTAGCGCGTTGTTGGTGATGATGGTGGCGATCTCCAAGATGACGTCCCGGTCGGGGTCAAGCCCGGTCATCTCCAGATCCATCCACACCAGATACGCATCCATAGCGGCACCCGCAACTCTGCTAAAGGCGAGAATACCGCATCCTGCAACCCGCCGGAGCAAGCAGCGCGATGGACCGTCTCGCCGAGTTCCCACACCAGCTAACGGACCTACTGCCGCCTACCTGCCGCAAGCAGCGGCTCGGCGTTCCTGCAAGCGACGCCAGACGTGCATTCGCCCAGCCCGCAACGCCAACAAATCCAGGCCAAGGCCCCAGTTGCCTCAAAACACCTACAACATCCCTCCGCTCTTGAACGCACGCAACACGGAACATCGCTGCGGTAGCGCCTATGTGTAACATTGGCCCAACCAGCCACAACAATGCAGGAGCGCCCCATCGATCAAGTCAGCCTTGTGGAGGCCGAGCACTTTGAACCCGGCACCGCCACCCTGCTGGTTTATGTGGCGGAACCAGCGGTCTTCGCCGCCGGGCACATCGCCGGCTCCGTTCATGTTGCGCCGGCCGAGTTGGTCTGCGGCCGACCGCCGGCCACCGGCCGCCTGCCGTCCCGTGAGCGGCTGAACGGGCTGTTCTCCCGCTTGGGCTATCGCCCGGCTCTGGACATCGTGGCTTATGACGATGAGGGCGGCGGCTGGGCGGGTCGATTTCTCTGGACCCTCGACGTCATCGGCCATAGACGCTGGCGCTACCTCAACGGCGGCATCCATGCCTGGCTGGCCGCCGGCAAGCCTGTCGCCACGGGCGCCGGGCGCATCCCGGACCCAATGGCTGCACAGGTGGCGCTGGATTTATCCCCGGTTGCGGAGGCGGTGGACATGCTGCGGGCGATGCGTGACCCGGACCAGGTCATCTGGGATGTCCGCTCCGCCGAGGAGTTTCGAGGCGAGCGACGAGCGGCCAAGTACGCCGGACATGTGCCGGGGGCGAAGCACTTGGACTGGCTGCGGTTGAAGAACCCCGATGACCACCTGCGGTTGTCCCCCAACCTGCCGGAGTTGCTGCGCCAGCAGGGCATCACCCCGGACAAAACCGTCATCACCCACTGCCAAACCCACCACCGCTCCGGGCTTTCCTACATGGTGGCCCGGCTGCTCGGCTTTCCCCGCATCCGCGCCTACCACGGCTCTTGGTCGGAATGGGGCAACCGGGACGATCTGCTCGTTGCCGTAGGCGATGCGGATGGGTAACACCCTCCCCAGGGCCTTCGCAGCGTTGCAACGCTTGCTGCCCCAACACGGACTGACCCGGCTGGTCGGGCGGCTGGCCGAGGCGACGGCGCCTTGGATCAAAACGCCTTTGATTCGCGCCTTCGACTGGTCCTATCCAGTTGACCTTGCTGAAGCGGCCCGCCCCCGAATCGACGACTACCGCTCCTTCAACGACTTCTTCACCCGCGAATTAAAGGCCGGCGCTCGGCCCTTGCCGGGCGACGCCAAGGTCATCGCCTGCCCCGCGGATGGCAGGGTGAGCCAAAGCGGGCGCATAGAGAGCGGTCAAATGCTGCAGGCCAAGGGCTGGCGCTATTCCTTGGCGGGGCTGGCCCATGAGCTCGGCGACGGCTTCGATGGCGGCAGCTTCGCCACCATCTATCTGGCACCGCCGGACTACCACCGCGTCCATGCGCCCAGCGCTGGGACCCTGATCGCGGCAAAGGCCATCCCCGGCGCCCTGTTCGCCGTCAACGCCACCACCGAGGGCGCGGTGCAAGGGCTGTTCTGCCGCAACGAACGGCTAGTCTGCCGCCTGCGCACCGCCTTCGGCGATCTGCTGCTGGTTCTGGTGGGGGCGCTGATCGTCGGCAGCATCGCCACCCCGTGGAACGGTCCCCGCTCCCCCTACCGCACCTTGGAAACGGTCCAACCAAAAACGCCGCTAACCCAAGGCGACGAGATAGGCCGTTTTCTGCTCGGCTCCACGGTGATTCTCTGCACCCCACCCGATGGCTGCCAACTGCATGCGCTGCAAGCCGGGCAACGGGTTCAAATGGGCCAACCCCTCGGCAGATGGCTGGATCTTTAGCCGAACACACCGGCAGCATCGGGCTTGGCAAATCGCCAAATCACCCGTTGTGCATTCGCCAAACAACCTGTTGTATGTTCGCCAAATCACCCTCCGAATAAGCGTCAAATTACCCGATGAAGTTGTTTCACCGCAGCGGGAGGGCTATCGTTGCGAACAAATAGCGGGATCCACCATGACCTATCTTCCGCGCATAACCGACGCCGAGCTCGCGGACCTGCTACGGGCCTCCGGTGCCGTGCTCATTGAAGGCGCGAGGGCTGTCGGCAAGACGGCCACGGCAATGCAGGCCGCCGCAAGCCGGGTGCTGCTGGACGTGGACGCCAACGCCCGACGGATGGTGGGCATCGACCCTTCCGCCGTGCTGGCCGGCGACGCGCCAAGGCTTATCGACGAGTGGCAATTAGAACCCGCGATCTGGAATCACGTTCGCAGAGCTGTCGATGAACGCATGGAGCGTGGCCAATTCATCCTCACGGGTTCGGCAATGCCCGCCGACGACATCACACGCCACACCGGCGCTGGACGCTTCACGCGCATGCGCATGCGGCCATTATCTCTATGCGAAACCGGACGTTCCAATGGTTGCATGTCATTCAGCGGCCTCCTCGCCGGCGAAGTGCAAAGGGCACCGGCTGCGGCATTGCCGATCGCCGAGCTTGCCGAGCTAGTGACCGTCGGCGGATGGCCGGCCAACATCGGCAACTCGCCGGCATCCGCACGGCGTTTGAACCGCGGTTATCTGGAGGACATCCGTCGCACCGACATCTCCCGCGTAAGCGGCAAGATGCGCGACCCTGTGCGCGTTGGCCGGCTCCTGCGGTCTCTGGCCCGCAACGTAGCAACTCCCGTGTCCCTGGCAAAGCTGGCCGCGGACATCGGCGACAACGGACGCCAGATGCAGACGGATACGGTGGCGGCCTACCTGGACGCGCTGGAACGCCTGATGGTGGTGGAGAATCAACCCGCTTGGTCGCCGCACTTGCGTTCTCGCGCCACGCTGCGTTCAACGCCAGTGCGACACTTCGTCGATCCTTCCCTCGCTGTCGCTGCCCTGCGCACCTCGCCCAATGCACTGCTGGCCGACCTCCGGTATTTCGGCTTCCTGTTCGAATCCATGGTTATCCGCGACCTGCGCGTTTACGCCCAAGCCGTCGATGCCCAAGTGTTCCACTATCGAGAAAAGGACGGGCTGGAAGTGGACGCCGTCGTCGAGGCCGCCGATGGCCGCTGGGCCGCCTTTGAGATAAAACTGGGAGAGCGCTGGGTGGAGGAAGGCGCGGCCAATCTGCGACGCTTGGCCAAGAAGCTGGCGGAAACAGACCACGGCCGGCCCGCCGCCCTGGCAGTGATTCTGCCAAGCGGATATGGGTACGCCGGCGGCCGCGAGGATGTGGGCGTCATTCCCATCGGCGCCTTGGGACCCTGACGTCCCCAACAGCACCAGAGCGGATACCAACTGACTGAATGCGCTGCAAACCGGGCAAAGGGTTCAAATGGGCCAATCCCTCGGCGGATGGCTGGGTCTTTAGCCGAACACAAAAACCGCATCGGGCTTGGCGGGCTGTCCTGGTTCAGAAACATGTGAGACTTGGTGGCCACCCTTCGGAGAACTGGTCCGATCAAGATCTCAAGGGGGTGGGCGCTGTGCATTCCGGGAGCGAAGCGAGCGGAATGCGCAGCGCGCGGCATCCGCCCGTCAGGCCAAAGCAAGCCCTATTCGGGTTGGTCGGGCGGCTGCCCCCAGCGGTCCCAGAAGGCGATCTCCGGCGCACCCGCCCGTTGCGCCCGCTTCATCTTCGCGCCCTTGGCGTAGGCGATGGGCAGCATCACGGTCAGCACCGCGCCCTTGGGCATCCGGATGATGTCGGCCACCTCCGCCTGCCGGGAGGCCAGCAGGAACGTCCAGGTGGCGCCGACGCCCCGCGCCCGCAACGCCAGCATCAACGACCAAGCCGCCGGCAGAATGGAGCCGAAGTAGGCGACCTGGGTGGGGAAGCCCCCATCCGGCGGCGGCAGCGCGTTGCAGACCAGAATCATGGCCGGAATTTCGTGCAGGCGGCCGATCAGGGCTTGTTGGGTGGCCTTGATCCCGATGCCCCGCTGCTGCGCCAGTTGCCGCAGGCTGTCCCTGTACAGCGCCGCCAGCCGGGCCTTGACGGCCGCCTCCTGCACCACGACGAAGCGCCAGCTTTCGCCGCCCAGCCCGACGGGCGCTTGGGCGGCGATGTCGATGCAGTCGAGAACCACCTGCCGCTCCACTGGCCGCGCAAAGTCCAGGCGGCGCCGCACGGAGCGGGCCGTGGCCAGCACGTTGTCGATCCTGGCCAGGTCGGATGGCTGTTCGACCTGGCCGCTTTGTTCCGGCATTTTTTGGGTGTCCTGTCAACGGCAAGCCCCGCCAACCAAGCATTCTAGTCCCACCCCGGTGGCGTGACGGTCTTAACGCAACGTCTCTTTCCGCAGGTTCCAGTCCGGGAGCTCCGCGACCGTCCTGACCGAGGCGGCTTCAAACCAAAGGAGGGAAGTGGCTGCGCCATTGCCCAGCGATGACGGTTGAGTGGAATTTTGTAAAATAAGGAAATGAGATTTCAAAAAAGCGGGCAAGGCGCTGGTCAATTGCCATGAAGTTTGGTCCCATTTGCCTGAAAAGGACGTCCACAGCCCCCATGCACCGCTTGGAGCAGTTCCTAAAGCTGCGCTTGCCGGCGTTCCTTGCCGTGGGACTGCTCATCGTTGGGCAGTTGACCGCGCAGCCGGCGCACGCCATCAGAGGCGGGCAGGCGGCCGAGGCGGGCAGGTGGCCGTACCACGTCTCGATGTTCATCCGCGACGTCCATGCTTGCGGCGGTACGCTGGTAACGCCCCGCTACGTTTTGACCGCGGCCCACTGCCCGGACGGCGTGCCGAGGGCGATCCTCAGCATCTATGTCGGCTCCCAAAGAGTCGATGGCTCCGGCCAGTTCATCAAGGTGGCCGCTGTTTACGTGCATCCCCGCTACGACGGCAACCGAACCCACGACATCGCCCTCCTGGAGTTGGAGACGCCGGCGTCGGCCAGCTACGGCACGGCGACGCTGCCCGACCTCGCCATTCACAACCGCATTGTTGCGGCTGGCGAGGAGGCAATGGCTGTTGGTTGGGGGAACCTCAGCGCACGCGGCCACCGTCCCATCGAATTGCGCCAGGCATCCTTGACGCTGAGATCCGATGCTTCGTGCCGCTCGGTAATCGGCGGCGGCTTCAATTCCGATGCGCACTTCTGCACCCACAACATCGTGGAGGGTCGAGGCATTTGCGTGGCCGACAGCGGCGGCCCCACGTTCGTGCGTCGCGGCGGCATCGACTACCAGGTGGGCATCAGCAGTTTCGCCGAGAGCTTCTATTCAAATAACCTGTTCTGCACGACGTCGGGCTTCACCAAGGTGGCGTCCTACGTGGATTGGATCAACTACCTCATCAGCCCACGCCCGCCGGCGAATCCCGCCAATTTCCGGGCCCTCGCCAGCAGGGGGTCCGTCTCGCTGACTTGGGACAGGGCGCGGACGCACCGCATCACGGGCTACGAATATCGCCACCGGACCGAAGGCGGCGCCTGGGGGGAATGGACGGCAGTGCCCGACAGCAGCCGGAACACGGACACCGCCAGGGTGGCGGGCCTGACCAACGGAGTGGCCTACGGGCTGCAGGTGCGGGCGGTCAACTGGGACGGCGCCGGCGAACCCAGCGCGGAGGAGTTCGCAACGCCGATGGCCGCCATGGACCTTACGCCCTCCTTTGGCGACACGACGCTGGCGGGCTGGAGCTACATCAAGGACGCTCCGATCATCACTCGAAAACTGCCGCAAGCGGCCGGCGGCGACGGCAACCTGACCTATGCGGTTTCGTCCACCCTGCCAGCCGGCCTCTCGTTCGCCGCCGCCACTCGCGAGCTCTCCGGCACGCCTACGGCAACCCAGACGCCGACCGAGTACCGCTACACGGCCACGGATCTGGACGGCGACGTCGCCAGCCTGACGTTCGTTCTGGACGTGGCCGCCGCGATGAGCGATCGCGCTGGGAAAATGCGTAGCGCCATGGACGAGTGGATGGTAGACGTCGGGCTGGGCAGCCCAATCCCAGGAGGCTTCGGGACAGCCGTAGACTGGGACAATTTCAGCGAGGCGCTGATGGAGGAAGCGGATGTGCCCGTGATTTCATTAGGCCACTGCGGCCCTCGGTCGTGTATTCGCGGCGCGGACGGCGTGCGCACCGTGCAGGCCCAGAGCCTCGCTGGCTGGCCGACCATTCGTAGGCTGAGCATCCGAAACGAGCATTTGAGCATCCTGCCCGGCACGTTCGTTGGCTACCACAATAACTTGAGACAACTGCGTCTGTTCGACAACCTCATCACTGCCCTGCCCAACGGGGTCTTCGACTACACGGACCTGGACGGCCTTTGGCTGCACGGCAACACCGGCAGCCCGTTCACGCTGGCCGTGGCCGCCAAGTCGTCCGACGGATCGGTTTACGCCCACCTGCCCCAAGCCGCGCCCAAGGAGATCAGCGTCGATTGGACGGCCTCCGGCGGCTCCACCGCCACCGGCACGGCCGTCATCCCGGCCGGCAAGCGCGATGGAACGCCGTTCAGCCTAGCCTCCCCGCAGGACATCGTCATGACCCTGAGCAACCCGAGGCTCACGGGAATCACCGAGAGCCTGAGCGACAGCGCCGGCGACTTTCGTGGATTCAACCTGACGATGGCATCCACAACCACCGCCACCATAGCCGCCGGCACGGGAACCAATCCGCCGCCAGCTCCGCCAGCGCCACCGAGCGAGGCGCCGACCGCCAACGCCGGCGCCGACGCCAGCGTAGCCGAAGGTGCGCAGGCGACTTTGGACGGCGCCGACAGCGAGGACCCGGAGGGCGGCGCCTTGACCTACGCCTGGACCCAGCTCACGCGGCCGCTGGTGGCTTTGAGCGACGCCGCCGCCGCCCAGCCGACGTTCACCGCCCCGTCCGGGCTGCCGCTCAGCCCCGAGCTCAGGTTTTCGTTGACCGTCACCGACCCCACCGGCGTGGCCTCCGACCCGGACACCGTGGCCGTCCGCGTCATCTCCAAGCCCCGCATCAGCGCCGTGGCCATCGCCGGTGCGCCGCCCGTGGGCGACAGCTACCGCAAGGGCGACCGGATTCGCGCCACCGTGACCTTCACCCAGGCCGTCGCGGTGACAGGCTCGCCGCAACTGGCGCTGGACGTCGGCGGGACGCAGCGCCCGGCGCTTTGGACCGGCATCACCAACAGCCGCACCCTAACCTTCGATTACTTGGTGGGCGAGGGGGACCTGGACGCCAACGGCGTGGGCATTGACGCCAACTCCCTCTCCCTCAACGGCGGCGGCATCAACTACCTCACCGGCAGCGGCGGCGCCGCAGCCGTGCTCACCCACAAGGCCGCGGCTGAGGACGCCGACCACAAGGTCGACGGCAGCGTGGCGACGATCAGCAGCGTCGCCATCGCCTCCGCGCCGGAGAGCGGCGCCGCCTACCAACTCGGCGAACCCATCATCGTCAACGTCCGCTTCGACCGACCGGTGACGGTGACAGGCGCACCGCAGGTGGCGTTGACCGTCGGCTCGAACACCCGGCAAGCCGCTTACTTCAGCGGTTCCGGAGGGCGCAGCGTCTTTTTTCTCTACAAGGTGCAGGCAGGGGACAGCGATGCCGACGGCGTCAGCATTGGCGCCAACGCCGTCAGCCTGAACGGCGGCGGCATCGACGGCACGGCCGCCGCGCTCACCCATGACGCGGTGGCCGCGGACACAGCGCACAAGGTGAACGGCGGCGCGTCCCGAACGGCGACGGTGATCCTTGTGGTGCTGGCCAACTCGCCGGAGGGGGACGGCACCTACAAACTCGGCGAAGGGATCGAAGTGGAGGTCTGGTTCGATCGGGCGGTGACGGTGACGGGGGCGCCCCATCTGGAGATCACCATCGGCGCCAACAATCGGCGGGCGGCCTACGTTGGCGGCATCGGCAGTCGGCTGACGTTCAGGTACGTCCTGCAGGCGAACGACATCGACGCCGACGGCGTCGGCATCGCCGCCAACGCGCTGAAGCTCAACGGTGGCACTGTCAACGACGGGGTGTCCGCCGCCGCCGCCACGTTGACGTTTGCAGCGGTGGCGGCGGACAGCGCCCGCAGGACGGACGGACGCCAAGTAAGCCGGCCGCGCCTGATGCAGGTTCAGTTCAATGTCCACAGCCCGCCGAGCGGCGCCGCCTACGGTCCCGGCGAAGTGATTTGGGTGGAGGCCTGGTTCGACAAGGCGGTGGCCGTGACCGGTGCGCCGCGCATGGCGTTGGAAATCGGCGGCAACGTTCGGCAGGCGGCCCACCACTCCTCCGCCTCCGGCGGCCGGGTGCTGTTCTTCCGCTACGTCGTGCAAAGCGGTGACCTCGACGCCGACGGGGTCGGCATTGCCGCCAACGCGCTGGATTTGAACGGCGGCGCCATCAGGCTGGCGGCGAACGGCGCCACCGACGCGGCGGTGACCCACGCCGCCGTGGCCGCGGATCCCGCCCGCAAGGTGGCGGGCGGATCGGCCCCGCCGCCGCCTCAGCCGCCCCGTCCACCTCAGCCTCCGCCGGTGTCTCCCCCGCCGCCGCCGCCGAACAGGGCGCCGGAGGTGGTTCGCCCAATGGACGCGCTGTCACTGCTGCCGGGCGCCTCCCGGGAGGTTGACGCCTCCGCCGCCTTCCGGGATCGGGACGGCGACCGGCTGGCCTATTCGGCGCAGTCCTCGAACCCGGCGGTGGCGACGGCGGCCGTGCGCGGCGCAGTGGTGGGCGTCGCGGCGATTGCGCCGGGCGCGGCGGCCGTCACCCTCCGGGCCACCGACCCCAGGGGCCTAAGCGCGCGGCTTGTCTTTTCAGTGCAGGTCAAGGGACCGCCGCAGGCCACTGGCGAAATCGCGGACGTGTCGCTGCTGCCGGGCGCCTCCCGGGAGATCGATCCAACCGCGGCGTTCGCTGACCCGGACGGGGACCCGCTTCGCTACGGGGCGCAGTCCGCGGACCCCTCGGTGGCGACCGCCGCCCATCAGGACGGCGTGGTGCGCATTGCGGCGGAGGCCCCGGGCTTGACGACGGTGACCCTCACGGCCACGGACAGCGATGGCCTGAGCGCGTCGCTCGTCTTCGCCGTCAACGTCAAGGGCCCGCCGCGGGTCGTGGGCGAAATTGCGGCGCTGCCGCTGCCAGCCGGCGCGTTGGCCGACATTGACGCGGCGGCTAGGTTCCGCGACCCGAATGGGGATGAGCTTGCCTACCAAGCCGCGTCCTCGAATGCTGCCGCGGCTGCGGCGACCATGGACGGCGGCGTGGCGAGGGTTGTCGCCAAGGCGCCCGGAACGGCGACGGTGACGATCACGGCGGCGGACGGGGACGGCCTGAGCGCGTCGCTCAGCTTCCCGGTGGCGGTGGCGGCGGCGCTTCCGAGCCGGGAGCTTTTGGTTGGCGGCGACGTTTTGGCGATGCCGCTGTCGAGCCTTTTTACGGGTGCGGGCGGCTTTGATGAGCCGGCCGCATCATCGAGCGACGCCGCCTTGGTGGCGGCCGACGTTGCGGACGGCGTCCTGACCTTGGCGGCCGTTGGGGAGGACGAGGGCGCTACTGTCGTCTCCGTGGCGGCGACGGGCGGCGACGGCTGGCGCAGAACGCTGCGCCTCCAGGTGGAGGTGGCCGCCGCCGGCGGCTTTTTCAGGGATTGGCGCCTGCATTGGATCACGCGGCTTGGGCGGCCGGACGCGGAGGACTCCTCGATCCGATCCCGTTCGACGCCGCAATGACCGGCCTTTTGGAGTTTTGCGATGTTGAATGAACGACGCAGCCAAGTGGGTCGGTGGGCCTTGGCAATGGCGGCGGCGGCCTTTGCCGCCTCGCCCGCCGCAAGCCCGCCTGCTTCCCAAGAGACGGCCGGGGAGGACTGCGGACGCATTCCCAACCGCCAAGCCGGTGGTTTCGACCTGGCGTCGGCAACCTTGTTGGGCAACGGCTTGGCGGGGCATTGCCTAAAGCCGCTGGACGGGTGCGGCGCGGTTAAGAGCAGGTTGGCGCGCATGGTGGCGGGATGCCGTTTGCCTGCGGCTGGCGCCCTTGGGTTCGGCTTTGGACTGGGTGAATTCGACCATGGCGGCTGGGCTGCGCTCGGCGCCGAACGTGACGGCTTGGGTTTGCGGTCGGCTTCGGCCCCCTTGCAGCAGGTGATCGAGGCGCCCTCCCCCAGCAACGGGATTGCGCCGATGAGCACGGTTCGCGCGGTGGCGGGTGAGTCCTTGGAGCCGGACGCGGCTCCGTCGTTGGCGAATTCTTGGAGGACCGCGGAGTACAGCCGCTCCACCACGGTCGGTTCAAGAACCGGCGCGAGTCGGCTGAACCTGGTCCGGGCCGCGGAGGGATACGCCCGGCGGGTCACCGGAAGGCCCGGCGGCGGCGGCGTCACGGTGGCGCTGCTCGACACCGGCGTCAACGCCGCCCATTCGCAGCTCGATGTCGCCAGGACATTCGACTACGGCGCTGTTCCCCGCACCCACGGCACTTTTTTGGCCGGCGTCGTCGCCGCGCGCAGGGACGGCGACGGCATGCACGGCGTCGCCTACAACGCCAATCTGGTCAGCATTGGCAGAGTGCCGACACCACAGGCGGCTCCCTTTGAGGCGTCCGCTGCCGACATCGCCTCCGCAGCGGGATTGGCGCGGACTTACGGAGCCTTTCAATCCACTCCAGAGGCCAGTTCCCACATCCTGAACATGAGCTGGGGCGAACGCGGCCGGGTTCCCGTGATCGAGAGCGCCTTGCTGGAGGCCGCCAGCGCCGGGCGCATCCTGGTCGCCGCCCTCGGCAACGAGGGTGAAACCAATCCGGTTGCGACGCCGGCCCTCCTGGTGGCGGATGCGGGCATCGCCGGCTTCGCCATCGCCGTCGGCGCGCTGAACGAGGCCGGCACGGGCGCCAGTTCCGGCACCAACTATTGCGGTGCGGTGGCGCGCTACTGCCTGTTCGCCCCCGGCACCAATGTCATGAGCACCGCCGCGACGCTTGGCTACGCCGTGCAAAGCGGCACATCCCATTCGGCGGCCTTCGTCTCCGGCGCGGCGGCGGTGGTTTGGGCGGCGTTTCCCAACAAGCGCGGCGACCAGGTCGTCGGCCGCCTGCTCAGCACCGCCCGGCCTCTGGACGGCCAGGAGATTTCCAGCACCTACGGGCACGGCGCCCTGGACCTCGGCGCCGCCATGAACCCGGTGGGATTCCTGAGCCTTTCCCTCAAAGGCGCCGGCCGGGCGCCGCTGGCGGCCAGCTTCATCGACTTGCCGCGCGGCTTTGCGGCGCCCCCGACGGATGCCGTGCTGGCCAACGCCGTGGTTTACGACCAGCAGATGTTCCCGTTCCTCGCCGACCTGAACGCCGTGTTCCGAACGGCGCCGCAGCGCCCTCCGGACAGCCTGCTCGATCTGGCGTCTTGGTCGCCGGGCGGCCTGTCGCCAACGGCTTGGCGCACCGGCTACGAGCGCTTGAGCCCCGTCGGCCAAGCGTTGCGCCCACACCCTTGGGCGAGGCGAACAAGTTGGGGGGGCGCCGGGGCTTACCGCATGGAGTTTCGGCCGGCGCCGAATTTGTCGCTGGCCGTGGGCAGGGGCTTCGGCGCCTTCGCCGCGCCGAACGACTTCATCGCCGGGCGGATGCGGCGCAATCCGCTTCGCGATCAGTTCTCCACCGATCCATTCGCCGCGTTCACCGGCTGGGGAGAGAGCCTGAGCCTTAGCTGGCGGCTTGCTCCGCATACCGCGTTGGACTTCGCCGGCAAACGGGGGGAGGGCCACTTCGGCACCGCCCGCAACCGTTTCGCTTCGGCGGGGCTTGCCCGGGACATCGGCGCCCTCACCTTGGGAGTGCGCTACGGCCTTCTCGACGAAAGCGGGTCTTGGCTCGGCGTCCGCACCCAAGGCGCCTTCGGCGGCTTGCGGGATGCGCGGACGGCCTTTATGGACATGCGCATCCAGGGGCGTCTTGCCGAGCGCATGACGCTGTTCGGCAGCCTAAGCCGAGGCGCAACCGCCGGAGGTTCGGGACGGCCCGGCTCCCTGGTTGCGCAGTGGGGCAAGGCGCGGTCGCGGTCGTTTCTGCTCGGCGGGGAAGTTGAGGGCCTTTGGCTGGCCTCCGACCGCCTGGCCTTGACGGCGGCGATGCCGTTCCGGGTCCGGCGGGCGAAAGTTTATTTGGATGTTCCGGACCGGGAGCTGGCAGACGGCGTGGTCAGCTACGCTCGACAGGCGGTGGACCTCAGGCCCCAAGGCCGGGAAGTCCAACTGCAGTTGGCTTACGCAGCCGAGGCGCTGGAGCGGCGCCTCTCCTTTTCCTTGGGCGCCGGCCTGCGCCTGCAGCCAAACCACTCGCCCTCCGCCGGCCCCGAATTCAGCGCCGCGCTTGGGATGCGCTTGGTTTTTTGAACCGGCCGGCCTTGCCGGGCGAAGACGCAGCATAAGGAGTACCACATCGAACGCAAGTTCCGCGAAACCCGCCTGTACCAAATAGCCCCCATCTCCACCAACCTGATCCTGAGCTACATAGGCGAGCACGTTTTGGGGATGCCGCGGTCGTTTTGAGGCGGATGCGGCGATGAGGCTGGTGGCGGGCCAACCGGGCGGCCGGCGCATTCCAAGGCTTGAAGCCGTTGTGGACGGCCATCGCCTTGCTCAGCCATGCGCGAAGCGTCGGTGCCGATGCGCCCTCCGGTCGTTGGCTGGGTGCTTGCAGCGACCGGCCGCGGGTTCGCGCCTCCGGGCTGTGGAACAACAACCACGTTGAAGAGGACTACGACGTCGCCTTTCTGGATGGGATGGAGGCGCTGGTGGAGGCGTGGGCATGGTCTGTGCGGTGTCCTGGTTCAGAAACATGTGAGACTTGGTGGCCACCCTTCGGAGAACTGGTCCGATCAAGATATCAAAGGGGTGGGCGCTGCGCATTCCGCTCGCTTCGCTCCCGGAATGCGCAGCGCGCGACCGTGTTCGCCGTATCCCGGAAGCGCGCTCCGGCCCGCCGTGGCGAACCGGAGCGCCGGTTCGGGCAGCCTTGGTTGTTGACGGACAATTAGGGAGCCCAAACCATGCGGATCAAGTCTCTGCGAATCAAATCCCACCGCAGCTTCAAAGTGGACGACACGACGCCCGCCGACGCCTTCGACCGGCTCCGACGCATCGAGACCGTCCAGGTGTTGCGCGCCGAAGGCTGCTCGAAGGCGACTGCCCTTCAAGGAGTTCAAGGCTGTCTCCTCGATCGGCAAGCAACTGGTGACCCGGGTCCATTGCCGAGCCACCGCCAACAACGCCAAGCGCTTCCTGGAGGCGGTCCGCACCAATCTCCCGCACGAACTGGTCTCCGTCCAGGTCGACGGCGGCAGCGAGTTCATGGCGGACTTCGAGCAAGCCTGTCAGGACCTCGACATCCCACTGTTCGTCCTGCCGCCCCGGCGTCCCCAATTCAACGGCTGCCTCGAACGGCCCAACGACACCACGCGGGTCGAGTTCTGGAACCTCCACGACGGCGAGTTCACCGTCGCCGAGGCCAGCATCGCCCTGGCGGAGTGCCAGCACTTCCATAATCATGTGAGACCTCACCAAGCCCTCGACTTGGAAGACCCCAGCCGAGTATCTTCAAACAATCAAGGACTGCCCCTCTCAGTCTCACATCCCCTGAACCCGCACACGGACTTGTTTGGGGGCGGGGTTTGTTTTAGGGTAAGCGTTCCTTAGTCAGCTTGGAGATGGTTTGTAATGCCCCCCCCCCCCCCCCCCCCCCCGAAGATACAGGTGCTGAGAAACTAGGTGAGCCACCTTTGGTCGAAGGACGCAAAAAGCCTTGGGCCAAACCAGCCATCCTTCTAATAGAGTTCGGCGTTCTCAAGACAAGCAGTGGGGCAAAAGTTGATCCCACTGGAGAAAACTCCGTTTATACTCCGCCGTCGTAAAGGCGGCTGGTTGCCTTCGCAGAGCATTGAGCCGCCATGTTCGTCGCGCCGTCCGTGCCGCCGGTGCCCACCTTTGTGAAAACCTGTTTCGCCACGGCAACCACGGAGCGCTTCGTGCCGGGCACGTTGGTCACGATTGCATCCTTTCTCGAGCACCATCCACAGTTCAACGGTGACCTCATCGTCATCCACGACAACCTGTCGGACGGGCAACGCCAAAGGCTTGCAGAAGCCTTCGGGCACCTGCGATTCGAACCGATTTCACCGGAATTGCGCAAGCGGCTAGCCGCCCTAAGCGCCGCGCGCCCAGACTTCGCCCCTAGGCTGGGGCAGTTCTACTCCCTTGAAGCCTTCCGGCTGTGCGGCTACCGCAAGGTGCTGTTCTACGACAGCGACGTCCTGTTTCAAGCCTCCATCCAGAAATTGTTCGATCAGCCGGAGGCGCTGCTGTGCTGTGGCGACCAGGTCGGCCTGCACGGCTGGCGCCGGGACGCCACCACGTTCGCGCAGGTGCCGCCGGGCACCAAGGGGGCGCTTGAGCACACGTTCGGCACCGGCTTCCTAATGATCGACGCAACACTGCTGGAGGACGGCTGCCACCCGGACCTTTTGGCGCTGGTGTCCCCCGACACTTGGCGCGGCACAGCCACACCCCATACGGACCAGTTCATCCTCAACCGGTATTTCGCCGGGCGCCAGACGCTGGTTAGCTGGACCTACGACTTCGTGCTCCCCATGGCCGAGAAGATTAGCGCTCGGGAGGGCGTTGACGCCGGCAACGCCAAGGTGCTGCACTTCGCCGGACCCGTCAAGCCTTGGATGCCGGACGCCATGCTCCGCTGGACGCGGGGCAACGCTGACGCCAAGCCGCAGCCGGCGCACACGCGCTGGTATGATGCCTACGTTCGCCATCTGGCAGCCGCGCACCGCGTCCGCTCACGGCCGGCGGGGCAGGAAGACAGCCTTCGCGCAGGGGAGCGCAAGGAAGAGCCTTCCGAAGGGCCGAAGCGCATTCCCGGCGCCAACCACGACCTTCCTTGCCTCGTTAAGACGCACCTGTTCGTCATCTGCCCGAGCAACAGCGGTTCATCCTTTCTCGCCGGCGCTCTGACGAAATGCCGCTACGTTTGGCGTCTGCCTCAGGAAGGCACGCAAATCCGCGGCTTCGCCGGCCCTGTTCCTTGGCGGGACTACCAAGGAATTCCCGGCTTGCTCTGGGCGTCTGAGCAGCGCTGGATCGACTTGTTCGCCAGCCCCGAAAACTACGACTGGCCGCGCAACCGCAAGGTGTGGTACTTCCACTCCTACGCACAGGACCCCAACGCCTCGGTGTTCGTCACCAAGTCGCCGCCGCACCTGCTGTGCGTGGAGCAGCTCGCCCGGCACTTCCGCAACGCCAAGTTCCTGTTCATGGTGCGCAATCCCTACGCGGTCTGCGAAGGCATCTGCCGCCGCTATCGAACCCGGCTGCCGACGCGTTACCTCAGCTCATTGGCGGCTCAAGGCAGGAGCTTGCCGGAGGCGGCGGCCACGCACGTCGCCAACTGCCTAGCTCGGCAGCGCGGCAACATCGAAATGCATCCGCGGCGCGGCGCCTTCTTCACATACGAGGAGATGTGCAGGGGCCCGACAGCCGTGGCGCAGAGGATTCAGACGCTCGTGCCGGAACTGGGCGATCTGAACCTGCGGCAACGCATCGCGGTGAAGGAATACGACGAAATGCTCACGGACATGAACCCCCGTCAGCTAGCCTGTCTCGATGGTGAACAGATCGCGGCGTTCAACAAGGTGTTCTGCGCGCATCGGGATCTTTTGGCTTGGTTCGGCTACGACCTCATGGAACCGAGACAGCGCGGCTGACTGCGGAGTGCGCCGCGGCTTGACGTGGTGGCACCGCAGCAAGATTACGGCGCCCGCAGAAGAAATATCGTGAAGTAGGCGTCGTCGTCGCTCCAGCTAGACTCCACCCTAAAGCCGCCCCTTTCCGCCAAGGCGACAAACTCCGCATAGTCGTATTTGTACGAGTTCTCCGTGTGGATCGCCTCGCCCCTGTGCAGCTGGATTTCATGGCCGTCGATGTGCAGCGATTGGTCCGCCAGGCTCTCCAAGTGCATCTGCACGCTGCCGGCACACCGGTTGTACGCCGCTAGGTGGCGAAAGGCGCCGGGGTCGAAGTCCGCGGACAGTCTTGCGTTGAGGTGGCTGAGGATGTTCAGGTTGAATTCCGCGGTGAGGCCGGCGCTGTCGTTGTAGGCGGCTTCCAGCACCTCCACATTCTTCTTGCGGTCCACGCCGATAAGAAAGCGACCGCCGGCGCCCAGCGCTTTAGCTGCTTGGCGCAGAAAAGAAGGGATGTGCTCCGGCTCCATGTTGCCGATGCTGGAGCCGGGGAAAAAACCCAGCTTCCGCTGCCCAGCCACTACGTCCGGCAGTTCGAAGGCTTCCGTGATGTCAACGCAAACCGGATAAACGCACAACTGCGGGTAGTCTTCGTGCAGCTTCTTGGCGGTGCGCTCGAGATGGCGCCTGGATATGTCCAGAGGCAAATGGGCGATTGGGCGCAGCATCTCCAGCAGCCGCCGAATCTTCCGGCTGGATCCGGACCCGTATTCCACCAAACAGCCGCCTTCGCCGACGAGGTTGCGCACTTCCGGCAGGCAATCCTCAAACAAGCCCATTTCGATGCGGGTGAGATAGTACTCAGGCTGCCGGGTGATGGCTTCGAACAGGGCGGAGCCCCGCTCGTCATAGAAATACTTGGGGGCGATGAACTTGGGGGCGTGGGTGAGGCCGGCGATCACCTCCTCATGCATGTCCGCCGATGAATGGGTCAAATCGAAAAATCGATACTCACCGGCCGACCCCATTCAAGCAGCGTCCTTGGCCAGCCGAACGCCGCTGAACTGCCACCGGTCTCCCGGCCGGAAAAAATTGCGGTAGCTGGCCCGCACATGGCCCTTGGGCGTGGCGCAAGAGCCGCCGCGCAGCACGAGCTGACTGCTCATGAACTTGCCGTTGTACTCGCCGAGAGGGCCGGCCAGCGGGCGATAGCCTGGATAGGGGCCGTAAGCGCTGGAAGTCCACTCCCACAGGTCGCCGAACATTTGCGCTTGGGCCGACGACGGACCGCCGGGATGAAGGCGGCCATTGTCGGCGAAGTTGCCGACGGTCGGGTCCAACCCCAGCGCCGCCGCCTCCCACTCGAACTCGGTCGGCAGGCGGCAGCCGGCCCAGCGGGCGTAGGCGTCCGCCTCAAAACCGCTGACGTGGGCCACCGGGCCAGACAGCGCCAAGGGCAGTTCACCGCCCAGCCGATACTCCAACCAACGCCCAGCCTGTTCGCGCCAATACAAGGGGGCGCTCCAGCCGTTCGCGCAAACCGCGCTCCAGCCGTCCGCCAGCCACCATGCCGGATTCCGGTAGCCGCCGTCGTTCATGAACTCCAAGTATTCGCCGTTGGTGACCAGCCGATCGGCAAGGGCGAAGGGCGTTAGCCAAACCTTGTGCCGGGGCAGCTCGTTGTCGAAGCAAAAGCCGGCGCCGTTGCCGCCAATGCGCGCCTCGCCGTCGGCGTGCTCCACGAAGCCAAGGGGAGGAGCGTTGTCGGCGGTCGCGTCCAGACCCTCCTGATAGGCGGGTTTTAGCGGGTTCAGGCCCAAGTTGTACTTGAGGTCCGTCAATATGAGCTCCTGATGCTGCTGCTCATGCTGCAGGCCAAGCTCAATGCGGCGGCGAACTTCGCCGTCCTCCCGCTCCAGCAACGCCCCCATGGCGCGGTCCACAGTTGCGCGGTACTCCTGAATTTCGCGGACGGTCGGGCGCGAAAGAAAGCCCCTTCGCGGCCGCGGAAAGGGCTCGCCGACGCCGTTGTAGTAGGAGTTGAACAGGGTCTCGTAGCGCTCGTCCACGGGACGGTAGGAATCCACGAACTCGGTCAGCAGGAAGGTCTCGAAAAACCAGGTGGTGTGCGCCAAATGCCACTTGGGCGGGCTGGCGTCGTCCATCGGC
This sequence comes from uncultured Pseudomonadales bacterium, assembly GCA_958296195.1. Lineage (GTDB taxonomy): Bacteria > Pseudomonadota > Gammaproteobacteria > Pseudomonadales > Azotimanducaceae > Azophilus. The sequence continues at coordinate 790,717 of OY282455.1, forward strand.
TGCACGCCGTAGTCGTCAATGCAAAGCGGCCCGCAGAGGGCTTCGGAACGCGCTCGCACAGCCGCATAGCGTTCCTCCAATTTGCCTTCGGCGAATTCCCCCAGCGCAGCGGACATGGCCGCGAGTCCAATTCTGCTGCCGCGGCCGCTGCCGGTGCTAGACGGCGAGCCGGCGGAAAGCGGAGACCAGCGCCTCGGCCTTGCGCGGCCTTTTGATGATGCCGCGGTAGCGGCCTTCGGGGTCGATCAGCACGATGTGGCTGGAGTGCTCCACCGTCAGCCCCCCTTGGCCGTCCGGAACGGTGGCGAAGGCGACGCTGACGTCCTGGGCGACTTTCAGAACTTCGGAACGGGTGCCGCGCAGCCCTAGGAAGCCATCGGAAAAACGCCCCAAAAAGGCCGCTATGCTGGCAATGTCATCCCGTTCGGGATCGACGCTGATGAACAGGCCGCGGAAGGCGTCGCCCCTCGGCAGCGCCCGAATTTGCGCCTCCGCTTCGGCCATCACGGCCACCGTGGTTGGGCAGATGTGGGGGCAGTTGGTGAAGCCGAAGAACAAATAGGTCCAATGGCCGGCCAAGTCCTGCGTGTGGAACTGGCCTCCCCTATGGGTCTCAAGCTGAAAGGCCGGCACCGCCTTGGGTTCAGGCAGCAGGACAAGGCCCTCCGCCGGCATTGCCGCCACGGCCTCCCGGCGGTTTAGGCCGGCATAGAGGAGCACGCTGCCGGCAAGCGCCGCGACCAGAAGCGCCGCCACGCCAAGCTGCAAGCGACGCTGCATGGGCAAACGCCGGGAAGGCAAACCCTCAGACCCCCAGATGCCAGTAGTGGTCGATCAGCAAAACCAAGAAAAGCGCCATCAAGTAGAGGATGGAGAAGCGGAAGGTCTGCATGGGCGCCTTTGAATTGCGGGCGGCCAACAGAACCACCGCCCAATAGAGAAACCCGCCGCCCAGCACGAGGGCGCCGACCAAATAGACCCAGCCGCTCATGCCGATGGCCACCGGCAGCAGGCTGGCGCCGACTAGGATCAGGGTGTAGAAGAAGATGTGGCGGCGGGTGTGGCGTTCCCCGTGGGTGACCGGCAGCATGGGAATGTTGACCGCTTCGTACTCGGCCTTGCGGTCCAGCGCCAGCGCCCAGAAATGGGGTGGGGTCCAGGCGAAGATGATGAGCACCAGAATCAGTGCGCCGGGTTCGACGGTGCCGGTGACGGCGGCCCAGCCGAACAGGGGCGGCGCGGCGCCGAACAACCCGCCGATCACGATGTTCTGCGGCGTGGCCCGTTTCAGGAAGAGGGTGTAGATCAGGCCGTAGCCCACCCAAGAAGCCAAGTTGAGCCAAGCCGTCAAAGGATTGATGAACACCAGCAGCACCCCCATGCCGGCGACGCCCAAAACCGCGGAGAAGGCCAAGCCGGGCGCCGCGGAAATGCGCCCCGCCGCTACCGGCCGGCGCGCTGTCCGCGCCATGCGCATGTCGATTTCCGCGTCCGCGATGTGGTTGACCACCGCCGCGGAGGCCGCCACCAAGGCGATGCCCAAGGTGCCGAACACCAGGACGTCCACAGGCACCATGCCCGGCGTGGCCAGCAACATGCCCACCACCGCGCAGAGCAGCATAAGCGCCACCACTCTGGGCTTGCACATTTCCAGGTAATCGCGCCAAGTGGCGCCAGCGGCCTGGGACAGTTCGCTCACCGACATTTTCCTTAAGTCTTATTGGACAGTGCCTAGGCTGATCCTAAGCCTTAGCCCCGCTGGCGATGCAGTGCCTGACCGTCACCAGCACAAGCAGCAACAGAGCGCCTCCGGCGTTGTGTGCAGTCGCCACCCAAAGCGGCAGCGCCAAAAGCACATTGAGCACACCCAGAGTGATCTGCGCGGCCAACAGCCCCAGCACCCAAGGCGCAAGGGGATTCCCCACCGTCGCCAAGCGCCATCCTAATGCACCCACGACCACAAGCACCGCCAAGGCGCCGAGACGGTGCGCAAACTGTACGGCGATGCGGGCCTCGCTGTCCAGCATTCCGCCCAAATAATTTGGGCCGACGGCCTGAAGAACATCGAAACCCTGCCGGAAATCCATCGGCGGCACCCATTCGCCGTGGCAGGTGGGGAAGTCCGGGCAGGCCAGCGCCGCGTAGTTTGACGTAACCCAACCGCCCAAAGCCACCTGCGCCGCCACCACCAGCAAGGCGCCGGCGGTCAGCCGCCGCAGCCGCTCCGGGACGGCGCCGAGGTGAAAAGCCCCCAAGCGCAACGCCAGCCACCACAACAGGGCCAGGGTGGCGAAACCGCCGAGCAGATGCGCCGTGACCACCTGCGGCCACAGCTTCAGCGTAACCGTCCAAGCGCCGAACGCTCCCTGCAGCATCACCAAGGCCAGCAACGCGATGGGCAAGGCCCTAGGCGCGGCGCCCTTGGCCCGAACCGCCACCACCGCCAACCCCAGGATCAGGGCCCCCAAGGCAGTGGCGAAGTAGCGATGCACCATTTCGATCCAAGCCTTGCCCACATCCACCGGCGCATCGGGATACAGAGCCGCGGCGGCCTGCAACTCCGCCGGCGTTTGCGGCGCACCAAGGTTGCCGTAGCAGCCCGGCCAGTCCGGACAGCCTAGGCCGGCGTCCGCCAACCGGGTGTATGCGCCGAGCACGACCACCACCAGCGCCAAGCCGACGCTGGCCCAGGCGAGCCGGCGCATGCTCCGCAATGCAGGTCGTTCAGCCAAAATGCGGCGCCTTCATCATTTCCGCAACAACCTCCACCAAGTTCTCCAAAGTCAGCCAACGGGAACGTTGGGCTGCAACCCCTGCTTCAGCAACTTCTGCAGATCCTCCGCCACAGGCGCCGCGCCGGCCGTGAAGTCATAGCGCAGAAGGACGTTGCCGGCCGGGTCCACGAGGTAAACACCATCGGCGAGCGTTGCTTCGCCAGCGCTTCTGAACTGTCGGTGCGCGGCGCCTACTGCGCTGGCCGGCAACGCCCCCGGCCCCTTAAGGACCAAGGCCAACTGCGTCTTGGCGGCGTTCTCCGCCAGCAGTTCGCGCAGTTGCGCGAGCCCGCCCAAAGCCTGCCGACAGGGGGCGGCGCATTCACTCGCCACCACCCAAACCCACCAAAAGGCCCGGCCGTCCACTAGCTGGCCGGCGGCGTCGGTCAGGCCCAGTTCCCCGGCCAGTAGCGGCGGGTCAACAAACTCGCCGAAATTGGTGGTGTCCCGCAGCTCCTCCTGCTGGGCCAGGAAAATCAGGCTGTAGGCGCCGAACAGCACCAGCAAGGGCAGGGCGACGATCATGATAACCACCTGGGTGCGGTTCTTTTTGATGCTTTCCTGATCGGTCATCTCTGGTGGCCCTCAGCTAAAAACTCTTGCGGTCGAACGCCGCGGACGCGAAGTCTGCTCCATGCCGGCGGATCCGCTACGCGGCCTGATTCGGCCGCAGCGCCCGCAGCACCGCACGGGCATCCGGCTGCCGACCGCGCCAAATGGCGAAGGCGGCCGCCGCCTGCTCCACCAACATGCCGAGGCCATCGGACACCCAGGCCGCCCCGGCTTGCTGCGCCCAACGGCAGAAGGGCGTCTGCCCATCCTCGCTGTAGAGCAAGTCATAGCAGGCAGCGCCTCGCGCCAGCCTTGGTTCGACAAGCCCTCCCTTGCCCTGCAAGCCGGCGGAGGCGCCATTGATGACGATGTCAAAGCTCCCCTTGACGTCCTTGAGTGATGAAGCCTCCACTCGGCCTTGATGCCGCACCGCCAACGCCTTGGCCTTGCTCGCCGTGCGGTTGGCGATGTGGATGCTTTCCGCACCGGCGGCGAGCAAGGCATCCAGAATGCCGGCGACCGCGCCGCCGGCGCCGACCACCAAGAGCCGGCGCCCGGCGACCTCCAGGCGTTGCGCCTGCAGGTCCCGCACTAAACCCAAGCCATCCGTATTGAAGCCCACCGTTGCGCCGTTGTCCAAGCCGATGGTGTTGACCGCTCCGCAATGCTCTGCGGCGGAATCCGCAGCGCTGACCCAACGATGCGCTTGGGCCTTGAACGGCAGGGTGACGTTGAGTCCGAGGCCGCCGGCGCTGAAAAACTCCTCCGCGGCAGCGGCGAACCCATCCTTCGGCGCCAGCAGTTTGTCGTAGCGCAGGCGCTCCCCGGTCTGCGCGGCGAAGGCGCGGTGAATTTCGGGCGACAACGAATGTTGGATCGGATTGCCGACCACTGCGTAGCGATCCATCAGCGCAAGCGCTCTCCCGCCAAGGTGCGCAGTTCGCTTGGCCCCTGTCGGGACAATGTGTATCCGGGCACCACGAAATCCACGGCGTCTTGAAACCAACGCCGGCAACGCAGCGCTTTGGCCGTTGGCGGATGGCCGGTTGGGTTGGCGGAAGTTGAAACCAAGGGGCCGCCGAGTCCGGCGCAGATGGCGCGGGCTTGGGCGTGGCCCGGAACCCGCACGGCGACGCAGCCGGCATGGGCGCCCGCAATCCAAGCCGGGAAGCGCTGGGTTGGGAGAACCCAAGACACCGCGCCCGGCCAAGTGGATTCGACGGCTTGCCTTTCCGCTGCCGCCAGCCGTTCGAGTTCCGGGGCGAAGCAGTCCGCGTCCGCGCCAATGAGGATCAAGCCCTTGTCCGGACGGCGCCTCTTGAGCGCCAAGATGCGGCCAACCGCGTTGCGGTCAAAGGGGTCGCAGGCAAGGCCCCAAACGCCCTCCGTGGCGTGCGCGACCACACCGCCTTGGCGCAGATGGCGCACGGCGCGACGCACATGGAAGTCATCCATGCTGGAGCAGCCGTCCACAACTGGCGGCCCTTGGACGCAAGCCGGTGCGCAGGAAGCTGGTGCGTTGCGGGACCGGGCCACGGCGTTTCATGTCAGGGCGTGTTGCGGACGGGGGTTCAGAGCTGCGTCTGCACTCGCTCATTCTGCGCCTGCACCTTCTGCCGGTTTGCTTCGCGGTCCGCGGCAAGGGCCGCCTGCAAGGCCGAATCACCGAGGGCTAGCATCTGCGCCGCCAAGTAGGCGGCGTTTCGAGCGCCGGCGCCGCCCACCGCCACGGTGGCGACCGGGATGCCGCCGGGCATCTGCACGGTGGCCAGCAAGGCGTCAAAGCCCTGCAGGGGACCGCTGTTGATCGGCACGCCGATCACCGGGCGCACCGTGTGGGCGGCCACAGCCCCAGCTAGGTGGGCAGCCATCCCGGCCCCGCAGATGAAGACGGCGCAGCCGCGCGCAACCGCATCGGCCACATAGTCCGCGGTCGCGGCGGGGGTGCGGTGCGCAGAGGTTACCCGCACTTCAAAGCCCACACTTAGGCGGCCCAGCACTTCCGTGCATTTCTGCATGACGGGCCAGTCCGACTCCGACCCCATCAGAACGGCGACGAATTTCATGTCCGTTGTCCTATTCAGCGAAGCGCACGAATATACCCATCAGGGGTGAGCTCCACAAATCCCAGCAGCTCCAATTGCACCAGATCGCCCGTGGCGGCCCCGGTCGGAACGCCGGCGGCAACGGCGATTTCATCGACTGGCATCGGTGTGCCCGACAGTGTGTTGAACACTGGCGCAAGCCGTTCCGGCGGCCCTGCCGGCTCCGCCTTGGCTTGCACCTCATACCCCAGGCTGGTCAGCACGTCCGCGGCGCTTTCCACCAACTCCGCGCCTTGCCGAATCAGCCAGTGGCAGCCGGCGCTTACGGGGCTGCCCACCGCACCGGGCACCGCGAATACGTCCCGGCCTTGTTCGCCAGCCATGCGCGCCGTAATCAGGGAGCCGCTGCGTCGGGAGGCTTCCACGACCACCACCGCCGCCGCCAAGCCACTGATGATGCGGTTGCGCTCCGGGAAATTGTGCGGCAGGGGACGAACGTCCGGCATGTACTCACTGAGGACGACGCCGCCGAATTCCACGATGCGCTCGGCCAGCGTCCGATGCTCTCGGGGATAGATCTGCGCGAGGCCGCTGCCCAATACGGCCCAAGCGCCGCCCGTCGCGCCACTGGCCAACACGCCCCGATGGGCGGCGCCGTCCACCCCCCGGGCGAGTCCGGAAATGACGCATCCGCCGGCTTCGGCGAATTCCCGCCCGAAGGACTCCGCCAGCCGTGACCCAAGCCGAGTACACCGCCTTGAGCCGACCACGGCGATGCAGGGGCCTGGCGGCGGCGTCACATCGCCAACGTAGTAAAGCGCCAAGGGCGGATCCGGGATGTGGCGCAGCAGCGGCGGATAGGCCGCGTCCGGACTGGTGGCCACTCGGTAGCCCTGAGCCTCAATCTCCGCGATGGGCCAAGCCGGAGCCTTCCCGTAGCGGGCAAACGCCTCCTGGGCGCCGCCCGTCTCCGCCAGCCATTGCCGCACTCGGGAACGGGGCGCCTGCTGGCTAAGATAGAGAAGCGCTTCGGCTTCAGATGTCGCCCCAATCAACGACATCGGTGCTTGCTTGGCAGGCCGGTTTGTTGTCATGGAATTGAATTTTAGGCGGCTTCACAGCCGCCACTAGGCGTTTTTCGCCACCCGTGATGTAAGCCCAAGCCCGCGACCTTGCCGTGCTGCGTGTTGAAGGTTCGCTCCCGCCATAGGCCAAGGCGAAGACGGATTCTTGGGCGGGATCGAAACTGGAAAGTAGATACATTAGAATCTACTTCCTTGGTTTGGCACCGGCGTCGTTTCGCCGAAGAGTGCTGCGCCAAGCGCCCCGTGAGCGGTGGATCCTGCGAGTCAGAAGGGACCTGCTTGGCGTATAAACCTTGGTATCTACGGTCCGACGGCGGTGCTGAGGCGTCAACTTGTGCGGGGCAGGGCTGCAATCGACAACCAATGGCACCCAGCCCAAGATTTGCGGCGCAGTGGTTTGACGTTGCTCTGATTGAACCTCAGGCGGCTATACTGACGCCCTTGGCGCGGACCAATCATGGCCATTCTGAACATACTCAAGTTTCCCGATCCTCGGCTGCGCACCAGAGCCGAACCGGTGGCGGCGGTGGATGCGGCCATCGACCGGCTGGTTGGCGATCTGCTGGAAACCTTGTACCAAGCGCCGGGCATTGGCCTGGCGGCCAGCCAAGTCAACGTACACAAGCGAGTCATCGTGCTCGACCTGTCGGAGGCCAAGGACGATCCGCTCGTGCTCATCAATCCTCAGCTTGAGCTGTCCGGGGAATTGGTGGAGACCGACGAAGGCTGCCTTTCCGTGCCGGGCTTCTATGAACCGGTCACGCGGCGAGCACACACCAGCGTCAAGGCGCTGGATCGCCAAGGCAAGCCGTTTTCAATGCAGGCCGACGGTCTGTTGTCCGTTTGCATACAGCATGAATGCGACCATCTCGAAGGCAAGCTGTTCGTCGATTACCTGTCGAACCTGAAGCGGACGCGGATTCAGAAAAAGCTGTTGAAGTCGCAACGCGCCGACGCTTAGGCCCCGCCACCACTACCGGAACAAGTGCAATTGCGCTGGCAGCAGCATTGATGGCCCCGTGCGGGAAGTCCAATGTCGATTCAGGTCGTTTGCCCGAATATCGCGCCAAGCCGCTTGTCCCTTGGAGAAATGTCCCTTGAATTCAATCAATCGCCGGCAACTTTTTGGAAAGACTCCACGCGCAAACCGCGCTGGCCGCGCCCTCGCTTGCCTCTTAGCCCTTGGCGCAATATCGGGGTGGCGCACATGACCTCAAGATGACTCCGCCATGACTACGGAGACACCCTGCTTCGCCTTTGCGGGAACGCCGCAATTCGCCGCCCGCATTCTCGGCGGGCTGCTGCGCCAAGACTTGCGGCCGGCGCTCGTTCTCACAGGACCTGACCGCAAGCAGGGTCGCGGACGCCGACTTGCCGCCAGCGCTGTCAGGCGCTTGGCGCTGGCGGAGGGAATTCCAGCCGCCGCGCCGGCGAACAAGGCGGACGCCGTGGCGGCCTTGGCGGGCTGCGCCTTGGACACGGTGGTGGTCGCCGCCTATGGCCTTGTGCTGCCGCGCGCCTTTCTGGACCTGCCCCGCTACGGCTGCATCAACGCCCACGCCTCCCTGTTGCCTCGCTGGCGCGGCGCCGCGCCCATCGAACGGGCGATCATGGCGGGAGACAAGATGTCCGGGGTTTCCATCATGCAAATCGACGAAGGGCTGGACACCGGCCCGATCATCGTCCAAGCCAAGCTCCCCATAGGTCCGCGCAGCACCGGCGCCGGCCTCAGCGACGCCATGGCCGACCTCAGCGCTGAGTTGCTCTGCGGGGTTCTGCGCAACCTATCCGAACTGCCGGCCGCACCCCAAAGGGGAGCAACCTCCTACGCCGGCAAACTGACCCAGCGCGACGCCGTGGCGGACTGGAGCGGCCCGGCCCTGCATCTGGAGCGCACCATCCGCGCCCTCGGCCATCGGCTGCCGGTACACAGCCGGCTTGGGGATGCAAGAGTGCAGTTGCTAGCCGGGGACGTCGTGCAAAGCCATGCCAAAGGCCGCCCGGGTGAAATTCTTGCCGCCAACCGCAAGGAAATTCTGGTGGCTTGCGGCACGGGCGCATTGTCACTCAAGTCCTTGAGGCTCAATCTCGGCAAGGGCTCGGTGCTTGGCCACGCCGAGGCCGTCAACGGCTACGGCGGATTGTTTCAACCTGGCGCTTGCTTCCATGACCCCTGATCGTTTGGCCACTTCGTCCCGACGGACCGCTAAGCCGAAAGTGACGCAGCAAGCCGATGTCGAAGCGAAGTCGGCCGCCCGGCGCCATTCGACAGCCAAAGCCGTGCAACCAAACGACAGGGCCACCGCCGCCCGCCGCCTTTGCCGGGTGCTTGGCCGCGGCGACAGCTTGGACAGCGTCCTCCGCCGAACGGAATCCCCCTTTTGCTTGGAGCTGATCCACGGCTGCCTGCGCCACTACTTTTCTCTATCCGCCGCCTTGGACGCCTTGCTTGAGCGCCCCTTGAGAGCCAAGGACCTCAATGTTTACTGCCTCCTGCTGGTGGGCGCCCACCAACTGCAACGCATGGGCGTTCCGGCGCACGCCGCCGTCAACGAGACGGTCGCCGCGGTGCGCCCGCTCGGCAAGCCCTGGGCCGCCGGGCTGGTCAACGGCGTGCTGCGGCGGTTGCCACGAACGCCAATGGCAATGGACGAACATCCTCCCTGGCTGCGGCAAAAAATCCAGGATCAGCACCCGCAGCAAGCAAGGGCGCTGCTTGCAGCCAACAATGAACGGGCGCCCATGAGCCTGCGGGTGAACCGCAGCCGCATGGCGCCAGAGCAATTCCAGCAAGCGCTGCGGCGGGCCGGCCTAGGCTTCGCCGGCGCTTGGCTGCCGGAATCAATCATCTTGGACAAACCGCAGCCGGCGGAGACCCTGCCGGGGTTTGAACAGGGCTGGTTTTCGGTGCAGGACGTCGGCGCCCAACTGGTTGGCGACCTCGCGCGCAAGCAACTGCGCAACGGCAGCCGAGTGTTGGACGCCTGCGCCGCGCCGGGCGGCAAGCTGTTTCATTTGCTCGAATCCCGGCTGGAGCTGGAGGCCGTTGCCCTGGAGGCGTCGTCAAGGCGGCTGGCCGTTTTGGAGAAGATTGCGCAGCGGCTGGGGCATCGGCAATTCAAGGCCCTTGCGGCGGACGCCACCCGTTGGGACTGTCGCCGACCCTTCGACTTCGTGCTCGTCGATGCGCCCTGCTCCGGCACCGGCACGTTGCGCCGAAACCCCGACATCAAGGTCAATAGAACGGCTGCTCAAGTGGCCCAGGCCACGCTGCTGCAGGAAAGACTGCTGAAGAATCTGTGGCGCATGGTGCGCCCTGGCGGTAATCTGCTGTACTGCACTTGTTCAATGCTCGCCGAGGAGAACGATCAAGTGGTGGACGCCTTCATTCAAGCCAGCGCCGACGCCCAGCCGCGTCGCATCACCTTGCCCACCGGGCAGGCCACCCGGCTTGGCTGGCAAATGCTCCCCACGGAGCGCGCCACGGACGGCTTCTACACCGCTCTCATTGCGAAACAGCCATGAAAATCCTAATACTCGGCGCCGGGCAGGTCGGCGGCACCTTGGCGGAGCAACTGGTCAAGGAAACCAGCGAAGCCTTCGACATCACGGTGGTTGACTTGGACGAAGCGCGGCTGCGCGACCTGCGCACTCGGCTGGACATTCAGACCATCGCCGGTTGGGCCTCCCACCCCAGCGTGTTGCGCCAAGCCGGGGTTGAGGACGCCGAAATGCTGGTCGCAGTGACGGGCAGCGACGAGGTGAACATGGTGGCCTGCCAAGTATCCTACTCCATGTTCCGCACCCCCACGAAGATCGCCCGCGTTCGCAATGCCGCCTACGTCAATGAAAAGTCGTTGTTCGCCGACGAGCACATGCCGGTGGACGTCTTCATCAACCCTGAACAGGTGGTGACGGACCATGTCCGGCTGCTGCTTGAGCACCCCGGCGCCCAGCTAGTGCTGGACTTCGCGGACGGCAAGGTGCAGCTCGTGGCGGTGCGCACCTACGCCGGCAGCCCCTTGGTGGGACACGAACTGCGCGACCTGCGCCAACAATTGCCGAACGTCAACACCCGGGTGGCGGCCATATTCCGCGGCGGCAAACCCGTGCCGCCCAGCGGCGCCACCAAAATAGAGGCGAATGATGAAGTGTTCTTCATCGCCGCCGCCGGCCACATCAACTCCGTCATGGCCGAGTTGCGCCATACGGAGCCGGCCTTCAAGCGGGTCACCATCGCCGGCGGGGGCAACATTGGCGAGCGATTGGCCGCCGCCATCGAACCCTTCTTCAATGTTAAGGTCATCGAGGTCGATCAGCCGCGGAGCGAACAACTTGCAACTTCCCTTGCAAGCGCCGTGGTGCTGCACGGCAACGCCACCAATCAGGAACAGCTGCGGAGCGCCGTGGACGGCTGCGACGTGTTCTGCGCCCTAACCAACGACGATGAGGTGAACATCATGTCGTCGCTGATGGCGAAGCGCTTCGGCGCAAGGCGGGTGATGACGCTCATCAACAAGCCCGCCTATGTTGACCTGATTCAGGGGGGCGACATCGACGTCACCATTTCGCCGCAGCAATCCACCACGTCCAGCCTGCTCACCCAAGTGCGCCGCGGCGACGTCGCCCGAGTGCATAGCCTGCGGCGCGGCGCGGCGGAAGCCTTGGAGGCGGTCGCCCGGGGGGACCGCAACAGTTCCAAGATCGTCGGGCGGCCTGTCAAGTCTCTAAAGTTGCCCCCAGGCGTCACCATCGGCGCCATCGTGCGGGGAGATGAGGTGCTCGTGGCGTACGAGGACGTGGCCGTGGAGCAGGACGATCACTTGATCATGTTTCTGACCGACAAGAAATACGTCGCCAAAGTCGAGCGGCTTTTCGCCGTTGGCATCACTTTCTTCTGAACGCCGGCGTGCATCTGCCGATCATCCTTAGCACCACCGGCATCCTGTTGATTCTCTTCAGCCCGGCGATGCTGGCCCCGGCCTTGGTGGCTTGGCTTTACGGCGAGCAAACCATCCCCACCTTCGCCTTCGCCTTCGCCATCACCTTGGCGGCGGGCGTGGTGCTGTGGCTGCCCGGCCGCGGGCGGCCCAAACCTAGGGACGCAGACGGCTTCCTCATCACGGCGTTGGCCTATCTCGGCTTAGGGCTGTTCGGCGCCATTCCCTTCTATCTGGACGGCGACGGCGCCCTCAGCGTCAGCGAGGCGGCGTTCGAGTCCCTTTCCGGGCTAACCACCACCGGCGCCACGGTGCTAAGCGGCTTGGACAGCGCCCCAAAGTCGATTCTCTTCTACCGCCAATTCCTGCAGTGGTTCGGCGGCATGGGCATCATCGTTCTGGCGGTGGCCGTTCTGCCCATGTTGGGAATAGGGGGCATGCAGCTTTACCGGGCGGAGTCCCCAGGACCGGTCAAGGACAACAAACTGACGCCCCGCATCACCGAAACGGCCAAAGCCCTGTGGCTGCTCTACCTAGGCCTGACCTTGGCTTGCGCCCTCGCCTATTGGTTGGCCGGCATGAGCCTGTTCGATGCGATATGCCACAGCTTCTCGACCGTCGCCATCGGCGGCTTCTCCACTCACGACGCCAGCATCGGCTATTTCAACAGCGTCGCCATCGAATGGGTGGCGATCCTGTTCATGGTGCTTTCCGGCATCAATTTCGGCCTGCACTTCACGGCTTGGCGCAGCAAAAACCTTGCCCACTACGCCCGCGACCGGGAGGTGCGCCTGTATCTGCTGATGCTGGCCGCCGTGGCGTTCATCACCGCCGCTCTGCTCAGCCAACATCCAGACGCCGTGGCGTCACCGATTCGCCACGGCCTGTTTCAAGCGGTGTCGATCACCACCACCGCGGGCTTCACCACCACCGACTTCAGTTTGTGGCCGTCGGTGGCGCCCATTCTGCTGATGTTCGCCGCTTTCGGCGGGGGCTGCGCCGGCTCCACCGCCGGCGGCATGAAGATGATCCGGGTGCTCTTGGTCTATCGCCAGTGCGTCCGCGAGATCAAGCGGCTGGTCCACCCCTTGGGCGTGTTCCCCCTAAAGATCGGCGGCAACCGGGTGCCCAACCGAGTGGCGGACGCCATCTGGGCCTTCTGCATCGCCTACGTCCTGATCTTTGTGGCCTTGTCCTGCTTGGTCATGGGCCTGTCCGGTCTGGACTTCGTCACCGCCTTCTCCGCTGTAGCCGCTTGTCTCAACAACCTAGGGCCGGGGTTGGGCGAGGTGGCGCAGAACTACCGCGGCCTGCCGGATTCCGTGACTTGGCTGCTGATGCTGGCCATGCTCTTGGGGCGCTTGGAGATCTTCACCCTACTGGTGCTGTTCACCCGCGCCTTTTGGCGGCGTTAGGCGACGTTGCCGATAGCAAGGCCGACGGCCGCGAGGCGCATGAGCGGCGGCCAGCAGCCCTAGCGACGTTTGGGATAGGGATTCGGATATCCGGGCGGCTGCCGCTTGAAGCGCTTGTACTCCCACTGGTACTGCGCCGGCTCCAAGCACACTAGGGCCTCGATGGCGCCGTTCAGGTTCTCTGCAAACGCTTCCGGCCCGTCTAGTTCGGACGGCGCCGCCAACGCCTCGTAGCGCACCGCGAAGCCTCCCGGCACGCGCCGAGCGCTGCCCAAGACCAGCGCGGCATCGGCTTTCTGCGCCAGACGGAGAGGCAAGGTCATGGTCAGGGCCGGCTGACCGAAAAAAGGAGCGAAGACGCCGGCCGGCGGCTGCGGAGTCTGGTCGGGGAGGATGCAGGCCAAGCCACCGCCCAGGAGCGCTTGGCGGAGCTCGCGCAGGCCGCTCCGTGTCGCCGGGACCAGGCGCATGCCAAACCGCTGCCGGCTGCGGAGCAGCAGCGCCTCCAAGGCCTGAAGGCGCGGCGGACTGTACAGGGCGACCGGTTCCAGGCCACCCAGCACATAGCAGAGAAACTCCCAGTTGCCGTAGTGCGGCACCAACAAGAGCACCGCCTGCCGGCGCCGCAAACGCGCCATGATCAGCTCCCGGCCCGCTTCCTCAACCAGCAGGGGGCGCAGCTGGTCGCCTGTCCAATAGGACAATGCGCCGGCCTCCGCGACGGTCCGGCAAATGTGCCCTATGCTTTTGCGGGTCAACGCCTCCCGTTCGTCCGAGCCAAGGTCCGGCAAGCATTTGGACAGGTTGATCCGCGTAATCCGAGCGGCGTCCATCCCCAGTCCGGCGGCCCAAGCGCCTAGACGGTCCGCCAAGCGCCATGCCACGGTTAGCGGCAACAGGGAGAGCAGGCGGAGCGCGATTTTGAACAGCCAGCCGATCAAGCGAGCGCCGCGCACCGCTCGTAGGCGGGGCAGTCCAACAAATGGTCGTTCACCAGCCCCGCGCTTTGCATGAAGGCGTAGCAGATGACTGGGCCAACAAAGCGGAAGCCGTGGCTCTTGAGGGACTTGGTCAGGGCTCGAGACGCTGCGGTTTCGCTCGGCACGTCCCGCAAGCGGCGGCGGCGGTTCTGCTGTGGTGCGCCATTGACGACGGACCAAACCAAGTCCGCCAGCGAGCCGGGCAAGGCCAGCGTTGCCTTGGCGTTGGCCAAAACCGCGTTGAGTTTGCTGCGATTGCGAATCAGATTGGAGTCCTGCAGCCAATCTTCGACGATGGAAGGGTCCGCCGCAGCCAGCGCCCGGAAGTCGAAGCCAAGAAACGCCTCGCGCATGTGCATCCTTTTCTTGAGCACGGTCAGCCAGGACAGGCCGGCCTGCATGCCTTCCAAGACCAGGCGTTCAAAAAGCGCTTGGTCGTCCCACTCCGGCACGCCCCACTCCTCGTCGTGGTAGCGGATGTAGAGGGGATCCTCGCCGCACCAACTGCACCGCTGCATCCTTGACCCCTATTCAGGATATCCTAGTGTTCCGCACATAGTTCGCTAGTTAACCCAAACCCAAGAGCAATACAACCGGCCAAGCTGCAACTTAGTCAAGCGCCAACACCGTTCTGACGGTTTCGGGGGGCGGGTTCCGGTTAGGATTGCGCAGCGCTTTCTAGTCTCGCCTATGCCAAAAAATTCAGTTAAAACAATTAGTTAACAGGAACAGACAGGTTCCATCATAAGAGCATGACTGCAAATCCACAGCAAGAACGCTGGCCCGCACTGTTTAGTGTCGGCGGGGCGGTTCGCGCCGGCCTGTTCTACGCTGGATATGCGGCGGCGACCATCGTTTGGGGGACCTTGTCCGTCGTCATCGGCTGGGTTCTGCCGGCGGCTTGGCGGTTTGAGTTCATTATCGGCGTCTGGACTCGAGTGGTTCTGCTGTGGTTGCGCATCACCTGCGGCATTCGCGTACATGTGCGGGGACAGGAGAACATTCCCTCACAACCGTGCGTCGTTTTCTCCCATCACGAAAGCACTTGGGAGACCCTGTTCCTGCAATCCTTGTTTCACCCACAAACAACGCTGATCAAGCGTGAGCTGCTGTGGATTCCCTTCTTTGGTTGGGCTTTCGCACTGAACAAGCCCATTGCCATTGACCGCGGCAGCCCCCGTGTCGCACTGAAGAAGCTGATCAAAACGGGGCGCTTGCGTCTGGAGCAAGGCTTTCATGTGGTGCTGTTTCCCGAGGGCACTCGGATGCCGTCCGGTGAAGTGGGACCATTTCAGCCCGGCGGCGCAGCCTTGGCCGCAGCCGCGGAGGCACTCGTGCTAGTCGTGGCCCACAACGCCGGCGCCCATTGGCCAGCGCACCGGCTGCGCAAGACGCCCGGAACCATCGAGGTGCGGATCGCGCCGGCCTTGGAGACGGCCGGCCTATCCGCCAAGCAAGTCAACTCGCAAGCGCACAGCGTCATGGAGAAGCTGGTGGCGGAGGCTGGGGAAATTTAATCTACACCCATCAACTCATTGAAATAAAAGGAATTTCTCCTATACATCCAAGTTCACTACGGACAGCGCGTTGGTCTCGATGAACTCCCGCCGCGGCTCCACTTGGTCGCCCATCAGGGTGGTGAACATCTGGTCCGCGGCTATGGCGTCATCCACCGTCACCTGCAGCATTCGGCGCACTTCCGGGTCCATGGTGGTCAGCCAGAGTTGTTCCGGGTTCATTTCCCCCAGCCCCTTGTAGCGCTGTATGTCAACGCCCCGACGGGCCTCCGCGGAGAGCCATTCGAGTACGTCACCAAAGGTGGACACCTGTTGCTGGCGTTCGCCGCGCTGGATGCGGGCGCCGCTTTCCAGCAAGCCGTCCAGCGAGCGGGCTAGCTGGGCAACACGCCTGTAGTCCGACCCGGCGAAGAAAGAGCGCGGCAGCAGCAAACGCTCGCTTATGCCTCGGTCAATGTACTCCACCACTGGGCAATGGACTTGGTGCTCGACGTCAAATTCAAGGGAGACCGTTGAATCCGGCACCGCCTTGGCCAAGGCATCGCACCAGTTGCGCATGGCCGCTTGGTCACCGAGCAGTTCGTCATCAACCACGGGAAGATTGACCAGAGGCTCCGTCACCAAGACCGGGAAGACTTGGGCAAGGCGGTTCAGCCTAGCCATCAATGCTTGGTATTGCACCGCCAGTTCGGCGAACGCCTCTTCACGCATGGCCGGCGCCAGTGGGTTGACGTGCAGCCTTGCGCCGTCCAAGGCCAACTGCAGGAAGTAGTCCGCCAACTCGCCATCGTCCTTCACATACTGCTCCTGGCGGCCTTTTTTGATCTTGTACAGCGGCGGTTGGGCGATGTAGATGTGGCCGCGTTCGATCAACTTGGGCATTTGGCGGAAAAAGAACGTCAGCAGCAGGGTTCGGATGTGGGAGCCATCGACGTCGGCATCCGTCATGATGATGATCCGATGGTAGCGCAGCCGATCCGGGTCAAATTCATCGCTGCCGATGCCGCAACCGAGCGCCGTGACCAGAGTGCCCACCTCCTGGGAGGAAAGCATCTTGTCGAAGCGGGCCTTCTCGACGTTCAGTATCTTGCCCCGAAGCGGCAATATGGCTTGAGTGCGGCGGTCCCGTCCCTGCTTGGCGGAGCCGCCGGCGGAGTCTCCCTCCACTAGGTAGATTTCCGATGCGGCCGGGTCCTTCTCTTGGCAGTCCGCCAGCTTTCCGGGCAGGCCGGCGATGTCCAAGGCACCCTTGCGCCGGGTCATTTCCCGGGCCTTGCGGGCGGCTTCCCGAGCTTGGGCGGCGGCGATCATCTTGCCGACGACCGCCTTGGCGGACTGAGGGGTTTCCTCCAAATAGATGGTTAACTGACGGCTGAGCTCCTGCTCAACGGCGGTTTTCACCTCACTGGACACCAGTTTGTCCTTGGTTTGCGAGGAGAACTTGGGGTCCGGCACCTTAACCGAAACGATGGCGGTCAAGCCTTCCCGTGCATCATCGCCGGTGGTGGAGACGCCGGCCTTCTTCAACAAGCCCTCCCGCTCGATGTAGGCGTTTAGAGTGCGGGTCAGCGCCCCGCGAAACCCCGCTAGGTGGGTGCCGCCGTCGCTTTGGGGAATGTTGTTGGTGTAGGCGAACACCTGCTCCTGATAGCTGTCGTTCCATTGCATGGCGACTTCAACGCCAATGCCGTCCTCCCGGTCCACCTGGAAGTGAACCACCTCGTTCAATGTCGCCTTGTTCTGATTGAGGTACTCCACGAAGGCGCGAAGACCGCCTTCATAGGCGAAGCGGACCTCCTTGCCGGTGCGCTCGTCGGTCAAACTGATTCTGACGCCGGAATTCAGGAAGGCCAGTTCCCGAAGGCGCTTGGCCAGCACTTCGTAGTGGAACTCAATGTTCCCGAAGGTGGCCGGAGAGGGTTCAAAGTAACACTCCGTTCCCGTAGAACCCGTCTCCCCCACTTGGCGCAACGGATTTGTGGGGACGCCCTCCTTATATACCTGCTCATAAACAAATCCATCCCGGCGGATGGTCAACCGCAGCTCTTGGGACAGGGCGTTCACCACCGAAACACCAACGCCGTGCAGGCCACCGGAGACTTTGTAGCTGTTGTCGTCAAATTTGCCGCCGGCGTGGAGCGTGGTCATGATGACCTCCGCGGCGGATACGCCCTCCTCCGGATGAATGTCAACCGGAATGCCGCGGCCGTTGTCCCGTACTGTCACCGCCTCCCCAGAGTGGACGATGACTTGTATGTCGTCGCAATGACCGGCCAGCGCTTCGTCTATGGCGTTGTCCACCAACTCCTGAACCATGTGGTGCAGGCCGGTGCCGTCTTCGGTGTCGCCTATGTACATGCCCGGCCGCTTGCGAACCGCATCCAACCCGCGCAACACCTTGATGTTGCGGGAATCATAGGTTTCTTCGGCCATTAGAGCTCCTCTGTTGCAGCACCAGCATCCACGCGGCCTTGTTCCACATGGAACAAAGTCAGTTCCTGTTCGTTGAAGGCCGCTCCAAACTCCTGGCTGGGCGGCCGGGTGGAGGTGGCGATCACCTGACAGGTCTCGACGCTCAAGAGCGCCAGCATTCTTGCTAAATAGACGCTGTCCATCTCCGCGCCCACCTCGTCGATGAGAAACAGGCTCCTGCGCTCCGACAACGCTTGCAACAACCGCGCCTGAGCCAAAATCAGCGCCATAGCGAGCAGCTTTCCCTGCCCTCGAGAAAGCGTCATCCGGGCGGGTCCACCAAGCACGTCAAGGGACAGGTCTGCCCGGTGGGGCCCGACTTGGGTGGTGCCCAATTTTACATCCTTAGCCAAGTTTTCTCCCAACAATTTCTCCAGCGGCTGCTCGCCCCAGCCATTTCGATAACTCAAGCGCACCTCAAAATCGACACTGAGCCGCTCCAAAGCGGCGCTGACATGGGGCAAGAGCTCGGCCACATACTGAGCCCGGAATTCATCCACGGCGGCCGCATGGCGAGAGTAGGCATCGGTCCAAACATCGAGCAACTGCTCAGAATCCGGGCCTCCCCAAGACTTCAAGACCGCATTGCGTTGTTTGTAGGCCGCCTGAAAGTCCCTCAACGTGTTGAGATAGGTCTGTTTCACGTGAAACAAGCCCCAATCCAGATATCTTCGCCTTTCGCTGGGCGGTCCAAACACTAGGTCGCTGACATTGGGCAGCAACAATTGCACCGGCAGCAATGCGGCGCTGGCGGACAGTTTGCGCACTGGCTGTTCATCTATGTGCAGGGCTGTGTTGCCTGTTCGCGTCTTGGACAGCCCCAGTGTGCGGCCGTCCTCCAAAATAGCCCGCACCACCAAGCCGTCCTCGCCGTGAGCTATGATCGGGGCAATGGCCTGACCACGGAAGGAGCGGCTGCGGGCGAGCAGGTAAGCCGCTTCGAGAACGGACGTCTTGCCCGCCCCGTTGGGGCCGATCAGATAGTTGAAATGTGGATGGAGGTTGAGGCGAACCGAGCTCAGATTGCGTAAATGGCTGACCTCTAGACAGCGCATGACCACATGGGCTTCTCTCGCTTAAATCCTCATGGGCATGACAACATAGAGGGCGCTCTCGTCGCCCACCGCCTCAATCAAGGCGCTGCTGCTGGCTTCCACCGTGCTGAGACGGACCCTTTCGGTTCCCAAAACCCTCGTGACGTCCAGCAGATAGTCCGGATTGAAGGCTAGCTGCACGGCTTCACCCTCGTAATCGACTGCAACGATGTCCTTCGCCTCCTCGCCCTCTGGATTATTGGCGACCACCGTCATCTGTTCGCCTTCGACCGTGAGCTTTACGCAGGGGGCGCGATCACTGGCCAATATCCGGGATCTTTGCAGCACTCGACTAAACGTCTCCCGGTCTCCGGATAGGGACAGCTTCGGGTCGCGAGGGATGACCCTTTCATAGTCCGGAAATTTTCCGTCGATCAGCTTGCTGGTCAAGCTGAACATGCCCCTCGTCACGCGGATGCCTTTGTCGCTGATGGAAAGCTGCAGTTCGTCCTCCCCGTCATCGAGCAGGCGGCGCAGCTCCAGCACCACCTTTCGGGGCACTATGGCTTGGAACCGCTCCACGCCGGCCACCCCTTTGCCCAAGGTGTATTGACAAAGCCGATGGCCATCGGTGGAAACCGTGCGCACATGCTCGGCGGTGACTTCCAGCAACATGCCGTTAAGAAAATAACGAACATCCTGCTGCGCCATGGCGAAGCTGACCCGATCGATCATGTCCATTGCCTCGGCGCTGCTTAGGGTGAACTCCACTTCACCCTCCACCTCCTCAACTTTGGGAAAGTCGTCCACCGGCAAGGTGGCCAGTGAAAAGCGACTGCGACCGCTCTTGAGGACAGCGAACTGATTCTCCACTTCCAGACTGACGGGGGCCCCTTCCGGCAAAGACCGCCAGATGGTGGCGAGCTTTTGCGCGGACATCGTTACCTGGCCATCCTCAACCCCCCCCACGGCGTCCACCCGCGCCACCAACTCTTCGTTCAGGTCGGTGGCCCTCAAGGTCAGCCCGCCGCCGCTGACCTGAAGGTGCATATTGGAAAGTATGGGTAAAGTTTGATGGCGCTCCACCACCCCAGCCACAAGCTGAAGCGGGCGCAACAGCGTTTCCCGGTCAATTTCGAACTTCATGGGCAAAACTACCCCCTGATTTGCTTAACCAAACTAAGGTACTCCGCCTCGACGGACGGCCCTGCCCTTCTCAATTCCGCGACCTTCCCGCAGGCGCTCTTCACCGTGGTGTGGTGCTTCCCGCCAAATGCCTTGCCGATCTCTGAATAGGAGAAGTTAGTCAACTCCCTAGCCAGATACATTCCCATATGCCGAGCATGGACCAGATGTTGAGATCTTCGCACCGACAAGATGTCCGAGCGCCCTACGTCATAACGTTCAACAAGTACACTCAAAATGTCGTCAAGCCCAACATGCTGGTTGTACCGGCCAAAGAAACCATCCAGAGCCTCGTCAACCAACTCTATGGTGATTCCAGAATCCGTGATCTTAGACATCTGAGTGACGCAGTGCAACGCACTGAGCAACTCTCGAACGCTCGAAGCGGCCTTATGGGCGATGCGCCCTAAAACTTCCGAAGAAAGAGAGATGCTCTCCTGCTGCGCTTTGCGCATGAGCACAGCGATGGACATCGACCGATCAGGAGGCTTAATGGCGACATTGAGGCCACCGGCGAGGCGCGACTTCAAGCCGTCATCCAGATCGGGTATCCGGCTCGGATGTCGATCGCTCGTCAACACGATTTGACTGCCTCTGTCATATAAGATATTGAATATCTTAAAGAATTCCTCCTGAGTATTCGGGGCGCGCCGCAAGAACTGGATGTCGTCAATGAGCAGCACATCAGCAGCTTGATAGTGCCTGAGGATCGCCTCCACGGCATTGCCGCGCTGCTTGAAAGCCTCGACCATGTAGCGGACAAAATGCTGCGCGTGGCAGATGACGACCTTCAGCCGGCCGCTTGCCCGCTCCTGAATGCGGTGACCGATGGCGTCCCTAAGGTGGGTCTTGCCATTGCCCACATCGCCGTATATCACCAAGGGATTACTGCCGCCTAGGGGGTTCTCCGCCAATTGCTGGGCAACAGCCAGAGGAACGCTGTTGCACTCGCCCACAACAAAGTTCTCAAAAGTGAAGGCGGGCCTTAGCCTGCCCTCTTGCCAAGGCTGCTTGACGGCGCCGTTGCTGCGGCTTGCCTTCGGGCCCTTGGGCGGCGACGCGAAGGGTTCGCCGACGATAACCTTAACGGCCTCTATGGGATGGCTTCCATCCCGGCCTCCAGCCAGCGCCTCTTCAATGCGCTCCAAGTAGCGGTGCTGAACCTCGTCGTGCATGTAGCGGTTGGAGGCAAACAGCATCAGCCTGTCACCGAATTGCCGGGCTTGGAGCGGCTTGATCCAGCTATCAAATTCGTTCGCCGACAATTGACTTTGCAGCTTCCGGCGACAGGTTTCCCAAGGAGACATAGGGCCACTCCAAATGGTTCAGGCGTTTGGTCAGCAGATGGAGGTCAACAGCATCTCGGCTATGCTACCGACAAAAAAATAGTGGCCGGAACAGTTCTGCGGAAAAAATATCTCGGAGTAATTATTTCTTATAAATCAATTTGTTAGAAAAAAATGAAATCTCCGCCACTAGTTGGGCAACCCTAGGAAAACCTGTGAGTTCAAGTAACCAGAGGCGCTGCCCCAAGGAAAAATTCCAAGCATCGCCAAAGGGTTAGCAACCGGATTTCCGCAACTCACCGGCAAAGCATCAGCCGCCATCTGAGCCACACCCAAACGCCGCCCGAAAAACCTCTGGACATCCCCTTGAAAAACGGTGGTCCGGACTCTTGCCGGCAGAAGCTCGACTTTCGCTTCCCCCAACAAGCGCACTGCTTTTCCACCGCTTTTCACCCCGCTGAAATGCACCCACCAAGCGGGGATCGCCACCTTTTCCACGGCCTACGCACACCACCAACAAAAACAATACTGCACATGTAGGAGTTTGATGTTTGAGTGGGCAACACAACCGCCATTGACAGATTTGGAGTGCTGCCCATAAAATTCATCTCCTTTTTGCACTGGGCAGCGCCGTGAAGAGAACCTACCAACCAAGCAACATTAAGCGCAAGCGCACCCACGGGTTCCGCGCCCGCATGGCGACCAAGGCCGGTCGCAGGGTAATCAACGCTCGACGGGCCAAGGGCCGCAAGCGGCTATCGGCGTAGTCAAGGCCAACGGTTTTCCCCAACGGCGGCGCCTGAACTCCGCACGGGAGTTCAGCAGGGTGCTGCGTTCACCGCAGTTCCGCTTTTACCGGGGGCCGTTGCGTGTTTTTGCCTCGGGCAATGCGGTGCTTGGGCCGCGGCTGGGGTTGGTTATTGGCCGTCGCGCCATTCGCCGGGCGCATGAGCGCAATCGGTTGAAGCGAACGGCTAGGGAGGTGTTTCGGCTGAACTGCCAATGCCTGCCACCGCAGGACATCGTCCTGCAGGTGCGGGGGCCGATCCACCATCGCGAGCTGAAGCGCCGGCTGGAGGATGCGTTCAAGCAGATGAGGAGCCAAACGCCCTGATGACAAGGCAGCGAGCCAGCAAGATTCTAAGACCGATCAAGGCTTGGGCATTAGCCGGGGCGCGGGGCCTCATACGCGCCTATCAGCTCACTTTGAGTCCATACATCGGCCATCGATGCCGGTTTCACCCCACCTGCTCCCACTACGCCTTGGCGGTTCTTGACCTGCATGGCCTTGGCAGGGGCGCTTGGTTCGCCCTGCGCCGCTTGCTGAAATGCCATCCCTTTCACCCCGGCGGCGTTGATTTGCCGCCGCCGGCTAAGGCGGAACCCTCTTGATTTCGCCGGAGATGCAGCGCATTGCCCTGCTGGTTGGCTTGGCGATCACTGGCTACCTGATGATCCTGGCTTGGAATGAGGACTACCTGCAGTCGAGGCCAGCGGCCGAACGGGCCAGCGCCCCGGACCTTGGCGAAGCCTCGCTGTCGGAACCGCTGCCGGAGACTTCCTCCGACATACCCGACGCCTCGTTCATCAACGCCGCCGGGCCGGTTGCTGATGAGCGGACCACGGGCGATCAGGAGCCGGCCAAGGCCCGGCTGGTGCGCGTCAGCACACCCAGCCAAGAGGTCTGGATTGACCTGCGCGGCGGCGACATCCGCAGGGTTTTGCTGCCTCGATACCCCGTGGGCCTAGACCGGCCGGAAGTTCCGTTCGAGTTGCTTAACGTTGGCAACGGACGCCTCTACATGGCGCAAAGTGGGCTGATTGGGCCCGACGGCTTGGATTCGGGGAGTGAACGCCCTCTTTTCAGGGCACCGCGAAGCCACTACCAAGCCGAGGAGGGTGAAGCGGTTTCAGTCGTGTTGGAGGCTGAGCATCAGGGCGTCAAGGTGAGAAAGGTCTTCGGCTTTCGCGGCGGCGCTTACTTGATCGACGTGGCCTACGAAGTTGAAAACAACGGAGCCGAGCCCTTTCGAGCCAGCCTGTTCGGCCAGATCAAGCGGGACGCCAAGGTGCCGCCGGATCAAGATAGCTTCAGCTTGGGTCCGCAGCCCTATCTCGGCGCAGCGCTGACCACCGCGGAGTCCCGCTACGAAAAGATCAGCTTTGATGATCTTGATGAGGGCGACTTCAGGACCGGGGTGGAAGGCGGCTGGATCGCCTTCCTGCAGCACTACTTCCTGAGCGCATGGGTCGCTGACGAGGGCGAACCGAACGGCTACTACGGGCGCAAACGCAACGACGGAACCTACATCGTCGGCTACACAGGCCCGTTGCGGACGGTGGCGCCGGGCCGCAGCGGTGAATGGCGGGCCCGCTTTTATGCTGGGCCGAAGGATCAGAAGCGGCTTGAGCAGATCGCCGAAAACCTGAACCTGACGGTGGATTACGGCTTTCTTTGGTGGTTGGCGGTGCCTCTTTTCTCGCTGCTGGACTGGCTGCACGGATTGTTTGGAAACTGGGGCTTGGCCATCATCATGCTGACGTTCCTAGTCAAGCTGGTCCTGTATCCGCTTTCGTCGGCCAGCTACAAGTCCATGGCCAACATGCGCCGCGTCGCGCCGCAGATGAAGCGGCTGCAGGAGCGCTACGCCGGTGATCGGCAGAAGCTCTCCCAGGAGATGATGGGGCTGTACAAGAAGGAGGGCGTCAACCCGCTTGGCGGCTGCCTGCCCATGCTGCTGCCCATGCCGATCTTCATCGCCCTGTACTGGGTGCTGTTCGAGAGCGTTGAACTGCGCCAAGCGCCCTTCATGCTCTGGATCGACGATTTGGCGGCGATGGACCCCTACTTCGTTCTGCCTTTGCTGATGGGCGGCACCATGTACGCACAACAGCTCCTAAGCCCCACGCTTGGCGACCCGATGCAGGCCCGCATCATGAAGATGATGCCGATCATGTTCACCGTCCTCTTCCTGTTCTTTCCCGCCGGCTTGGTGCTCTACTGGCTGGTCAACAGCGTACTCTCCATCGCGCAGCAATGGTATGTCATGAAGAAGGCCGACGCGGCGGCGGCGGCTGGCGCCTGACTGCGCCGCCGGACACCGTCGCGGCGGTGGCGACGCCGCCGGGCCAAGGCGGTGTTGGCATTGTGCGCATTTCCGGCCCGCTGGCGTTGCCAATTGGCGAAAGGTTGATCTCCAAGCCGCTGCCGCCCCGTGCCGCGGTGCATGGCCGCTTCCGTCGCGATGGCGCACCCATTGACGAGGGCTTGGCGCTGTTCTTTCCGGGTCCACACTCCTTCACAGGGGAGGATGTGGTGGAGTTGCACGGCCACGGCGGGCCAGTGGTCATGCAGATGCTGCTCGATGCGATTTTGGCCGGCGGCGCCCGCCTGGCTCTGCCGGGGGAGTTCACCGAGCGGGCGTTCCTGAACGGCAAGCTCGACTTGGCGCAAGCCGAAGCCGTTGCGGACCTCATCGCCAGCGCCTCCGTCGCGGCCGCCAAGGGAGCGCTGCGCTCTCTCACCGGCCAGTTCTCGCAGGCAATCCGCCGCATTGACGAAGACATCCTGGAGTTGCGCGTCTTTGTCGAAGCTGCAATCGATTTTCCCGAAGAGGAGGTGGATTTCCTGAAGCAGGGTCAGGTGCGCACCCGAGTCGAGGCCCTTGTTGAGGCGCTGGCGAACCTAAAAAAGAGTAGTCGCCAGGGCGTTCTGCTCAACAAGGGGATCAGCGTCGCCATCATCGGCCCACCCAACGTGGGCAAATCCAGCCTGCTGAATCGCTTGAGCGGAGAAGAGGCCGCCATCGTCACCGACATACCCGGAACCACTCGGGATCTCCTCAAGGTGGACTTGACGTTGGACGGACTGCCGATTCGCCTAGTCGATACCGCCGGCCTCCGCCGCACCCAGGACCCCATTGAAGCGGAGGGCGTGCGCCGAGCTCGTGCGGAGGCGGGCCTTGCGGATCTGGTTCTGGCAGTCCGCGAAACCGCTGCGGCCAACCGCCCAGACAGCGACGCTGCGGCGGCGCAAACCATCGTGGTTGAGAACAAGATCGACCTTTCGGGCGCCCCGGCCGGGTTGGTTGCGGGCCAACCGCCAACCGTGTGCATCTCCTGCCGCACCGGCGCCGGCATTGCGGACCTTGCAGCGCTCATCAAGAAGCAGGTCGGCTTCACAGGGGACTGCGCCGCCTTTAGCGCCCGGCACCGCCACCTTGAATCAATGCAGGGCGCTCTGCGGGCTTTGCGCAGCGCCGTTGAGCGCTTGGACGCCGATGCGCCAGGGGAAGTCATTGCGGAGGATCTCCGCATCGCCCACCAGGCGCTTGGGGAAATCACCGGCGAGGTGACGGCGGACGACCTGCTCGGCAGCATTTTTCGCAGCTTTTGCATCGGCAAATAGAGACCATCGCCACCGTTTGGGCTGGCTTCGCTCCAAGCCGTTTTCTATACTGCCGTCCCTTTTCCCCAAAGCTGGGCTAGAGCTTGGGCGTCCGCCAATGCATCATCCTGAAACCTTTGCTGTAGTCGTCATCGGCGGCGGTCATGCCGGCTGCGAGGCGGCCTTGGCGGCGGCCCGAACCGGCGCCAGCACTTTGCTGCTGACCCAAAGCATCGAAACCATTGGCCAAATGTCCTGCAACCCCGCCATTGGCGGCATCGGCAAGAGCCATCTGGTTCGAGAAATAGACGCCTTGGACGGTGCCATGGCGCGGGCCGCGGACTCGGCCGGCATCCAGTTTCGGGTGCTGAACGCCAGCAAGGGTCCGGCGGTGCAGGCGACGCGGGCGCAGGCGGATCGGGACCTATATCGCCGCGCCATGCGAACCCTGATTGACGAGCAGGAGAACCTGAAGGTCTTTCAGCAAGCCGTGGCTGACCTCTGGATCGAGAACGACGTCGCCGTTGGGGTCGTCACCGCCATGGGCCTGCGCCTTCGGGCGGCCAGCGTGGTGCTGGCGACCGGCACCTTCTTGGGTGGGCGCATACACATGGGTTTGCAAAACCATCCCGGGGGGCGGGCCGGGGAAGCGCCGGCCAACGCGCTCGCCGAAAGGCTGCGGGGGCTGCCGCTACGGGTCGGGCGGCTCAAAACCGGGACGCCGCCGCGTCTCGACCGGCGCAGCGTCGATTTGGCGGCTCTCTCCGAACAGCCTGGGGACGATCCGCTCCCCAGCCTGTCCTTCCTGCCGCAAGCGCATCCGCGGCAGGTCCCGTGCCACATTGCCGAAACCAATCCGGCCACCCACGACATCATTCGCCGGGCGCTGCCCCGCAGCCCGCTCTACAGCGGCGAGATCGAGGGGGCCGGGCCGCGCTACTGCCCCAGCATCGAGGACAAGGTGGTGCGCTTTGCCGACCGGGCCAAGCACCAGATCTTCGTGGAGCCGGAAGGGCTGACGTCCGGGGAGCTTTACCCGAACGGCATCTCGACCAGCTTGCCGTTTGCTGCGCAGGTCGCCTTGGTGCGGTCGATCCGGGGTTTTGAGAAGGCCCACATCACCCGCCCCGGCTACGCCATCGAATACGACTACTTTGACCCGCGGGACCTGCATCATTCCTTGGAGACCAAGGCCGTCTCCGGTCTGTTCTTCGCCGGCCAAATCAACGGCACCACGGGCTATGAGGAGGCGGCGGCCCAAGGCCTGCTGGCGGGTCTGAACGCCGCCCGCAAGGCCGACGGCCTTGACCCTTGGCGGCCGCGCCGCGACGAAGCCTATTTGGGCGTAATGGTTGACGACTTGGTGACCCAGGGCGCCAACGAACCCTACCGCATGTTCACCAGCCGCGCCGAATTCCGCTTGCGGCTGCGCGAGGACAACGCGGACTTGCGCCTAACCGAACGGGGCCGGGCGTTGGGGCTGGTGGGCGACACCCGCTGGCAGGCCTTCTCCGCCAAGCGCACGGAGCGAGAACGGCTGTTGGCGTCGCTTAAGGCAGCCGCCGTCAAGCCCGGCAGCAACCCCGCCCAGGCACTGGCGGCGCAGCACGGCAAGCCCATTACCGAAGAGGTTCGCTTGTTCGAGTACCTGAAGCGGCCCGAGGCCAGCATCAACCAGCTAGTCAGCACCGGCCTTGTTTCCTCTGACTTTGCGCCGGAGCTGCTGCGGCAGGTGGAGGCCGAGGTGAAGTACGCAGGCTACATTCGGCGTCAGGACGCCGAAATCGCCAAGATTCGCCGCCATGAAGCCATGACTTTGCCGCAAGGGTTGGACTACGACCGCTTGCCGGGTTTGTCCCGGGAACTCCAGCAAAAGCTTGGCGCCGCGAAGCCGGCTTCCTTGGCGCGGGCGGCGCGCATTCCGGGGATGACGCCGGCGGCGCTTGCGTTGCTCTTGGTTCATGCGCGCAAGCAACTTGCCGAGGCCGCGCCCACTGCGTACGGAAGCAGGTGAGATTGACAAGCGGCCCGCCAACATAGCGCTGGCTTGTGCGTTGGAGCTGGGGCTCAGCCCGCCGCAGAGCGACCAACTGGAGGCGTTTTCGGTTCTGGTGCGACGCTGGAACAGGGTTGTGGGCTTGGTCTCCAAAGGCGACTTGCCGCATTTTGCGGACCGGCACTTGCTCGACAGCCTGGCGGCGGTCAAGGTGGTGCGCACAATCCAGGAAGCAATGCGGCTGGCCCGTCCGCGCTTGGTTGATCTTGGCTCCGGGGCAGGGCTGCCGGGTGTGCCGTTGGCGGTGGCGCTGCCGGATGTTGCCGTTGTCTTGGTTGAACGCAGCGTCAAAAAGGCCCGCTTTCTGGACCGGGTGCGGCGGGAACTCGACTTGCGCAATGTGGAGGTGCAATGCGTCGATTTGGCGGACATGCCGACGAACTGCTGCGACATCGTCGCCGCCAGAGCGCTGCTGCCGCCAGCGGCTTTGTGGGCGAGCGCCAAGGCGCTGCTACGGCCAAACGGCCGTCTGCTGGCCTTTGCTCGAGCGCAGCAACCCGGCGACGCTACGGAGGCGGATTCGACATCGGAGGACTTTCCCGGCGGTTCCGTCGAAGGCCGACATTGGACGAATTTGTCCTGCAAAACCAACCAGCGCAACGGCCTTGCCCCCCGCGCCGGGGGGCTGTTGGTGGTGAGGAAGAATGACCCGAATCATAGCGGTGGCCAATCAGAAGGGCGGCGTTGGCAAGACCACGACCAGCGTTAACCTGAGCGCCTCCTTGAGCCTTTCCGGCCACAAGGTGCTGATGATTGACCTCGACCCCCAAGGCAACGCCACCAACGGCGTTGGTGTTGACATGAGCGCCGTGAAGCACTCGGTTCGAGATTGGCTCATGCAGGAAGTCGATTTGCGGGACATCCTGAGACCCACGGCAGCCACCTTCGACGTTGCGCCATGCGACCAAGACCTCACCGCCGCGGAAGTGGAACTGCTGGGGGTCAGCCGCCGTGAAATGCGGCTGCATGAATGCCTGGCGGCAGCCGATGCCGTCGGCGCCTACGAATACGTCATCATGGACTGCCCGCCGGCGCTCAACATTCTCACTCTGAACGCCTTGGTCGCCGCGGACAGCGTGCTTATTCCCATGCAGTGCGAGTATTACGCCTTGGAGGGCCTTTCCGCCCTGCTTAACACGGTGGAGCAAGTGCGCCGCCGCGCCAACCCCCGCATCACCTTGGAGGGGCTGCTGCGAACGATGTATGATCCCCGCAACGCCCTCACCATAGAGGTGTCGAGGCAACTGATGACGCACTTTGGCGGCAAGGTGTTCCGCACGGTCATTCCGCGCAACATCCGCTTGGCCGAAGCGCCCAGTCATGGATTGCCGGCCATTCTTTATGACCGCCACTCCCGAGGCGCCATCGCCTACATGGCCTTGGCGGTTGAACTGGCCAAAGCCGCCGCGTCCCCCACTAGGTCATGGGGACAGGCCCCGGCTGGCGCGTCAGGGCGCTAGCGGGGCGGCGGCCTGCTGGTGAACGGACAGTTTGGTTGACCTGATGGCGAGAAAACCCTTGGCTCGGGGCTTGGATGCGCTTTTGAGCGATGCCGTGCGTCTCGATCCGGCGCCGGCCGCACCGCAGTCCATCAGTCTTGCCAGCATTCAGCGCAATCCATACCAACCTCGCCGCCAATTCGACGAGGCGGCCATGAGGGAACTGGCGGAGTCGATCAAGGCCCAAGGCTTGATGCAGCCCTTGGTGGTTCGGCCGCGGACAGGCGGCGGCTATGAGCTCATCGCCGGGGAGCGGCGTTTGCGGGCCGCTCTCTTAGCTGGTTTGGAGGCGGCGCCCGTGGTGGTTAGGGACGCAACCGATCAACAAGCCTTGGCCTTGGCCTTGGTTGAGAACATCCAGCGGGAGGACTTGAGGCCCTTGGAGGAGGCGGGTGCCCTGCACCGCCTGCGCGAGGAGTTCGGCCTGACCCAGCAGGAAACGGCGGACGCCGTCGGCAAGTCCCGGGAGGCGGTCGCCAACCTGCTGCGGCTGCTGAACCTGCATCCCTCGGTGCGCATGATGCTGGGCGAAGGTGCCTTGGAAATGGGCCACGCCCGCGCCCTGCTGTCCCTGCCGTCCGCGGAGCAGGCCGCCGCCGCCCGGCAAGCCGTCGCCAAGAAGCTGACCGTTCGGCAAACGGAGGCTCTGGTGCGCCGCCTGCTGGCGGCCGGCGCAGCGGCGCCCAAGACGGACCGGTCGTCGTCGGCCGACACCTTGGCCTTGGAGCGTGAATTGGCCGAAAGGGTCGGCGCTCCAGTGTCGATCAGCCATAGCGCCAAAGGCGCCGGCAGGGTGACCATCCGCTTTGCATCGCTCGATGAACTGGATGGAATTCTTAGCCGCATCCGCTGAAATGGCCCGCCCGCGGACCTGTAGCAGCGCCATCGTCACCGAGAAAACGCAAATTTGGGCAATCAAGCCGTTGAACGCGGCATCCCACCCCCATATAATCCGCGCCGCCTTCACGGGACCCGCCTAGCTAGGCTTTCGATTGGCTCCGCACGGCAGGTGCGGAAAGCATCAGTCTGGTTTGCGCAATGGTGGTCATGCTGATCGCCGTTGCTGGGCTGGTTGTGTGCCTGATGGCCCTACTCAAGCGGAGACGCAGCCATGCCACGGCGGACAACGCCGAGCAAGAAAGCGGGTGGGGCAGGCGTCAAAGGCGCGTGAGGCATTTGCAATGCAGTCGTGAGGGAGTGGCCCTTTCAGGTTGACAACATGGCGTCCGCAGAAGCGCAGACCGGCACGGAGTACATCAGGCACCACCTGACCAACCTCACCTATGGGCAGCACCCGGATGGAACTTGGGGCATCGCCCAGACGGCTGAGGAAGCGGGCGCGATGGGCTTCTGGAGCGTTCACGTCGATTCGATGGCTTGGTCCATTGGCCTTGGCCTCGTCTTCCTCGGGCTGTTCCGCCGCGCCGCCCGCCACGCCACGGCCGGCGTTCCCGGCGGCCTGCAGAACTTCGTCGAGATCATCGTCGAGTTCATCGACGAGACCGTCGAGAGCATTTTCAGCCACAAGAACGACCTCATCGCGCCGCTGGCCCTGACCATCTTCGTTTGGGTGTTCCTGATGAACCTCATGGACTTGGTGCCGGTGGATTGGGTGCCGGAGCTGGCCAAGCTGTTCGGCGTCCACTACATGAAGATCGTGCCGAGCACGGACCCCAACATCACCATGGCGATGGCGCTGTCCGTGTTCGTCTTAATCCTCTACTACAGCGTCAAGTGCAAGGGCTTGGGCGGCTTTCTGGCGGAACTGTCCTTCCACCCCTTTCCGTGGAAGCCGTTGGCGCCGGTGAACTTCATGCTGGAGTTCGTGACCTTGGTGGCCAAGCCCCTGTCCTTGGGGCTGCGGCTGTTCGGAAATCTTTACGCCGGGGAGATGATCTTCGTGCTCATCGCGCTCATGTTCTCCGCCGGCTTTGTCTTCGCCTTGGCCGGCGGCGTTTTTCAGTTCGTATGGGCCGCCTTCCATTTGATCGTCATTACGCTGCAAGCCTTCGTTTTCGCCGTTTTGACCGTCGTGTACTTGGCTCAGGCCCATGAAACCGAAGAGCATTGACCGGCATCAACCAACCGCATAACTAGGAGCAACCATGGAAGATTTGATCACCTTGGAACTGGCCACACTACTCCATGTCGCTGGGGGCCTCATGCTGGGCCTCGGCGCCGTGGGCGCCGCAGTTGGCGTGGGTGTGCTGGGCGGCAAATATCTGGAAGGCGTCGCTCGCCAACCCGAACTGCTGCCGATGCTGCGCACCCAGCTGTTCATCGTGCTCGGCTTGGTCGACGCGGTGCCGATGATCGCAGTCGGCATCGGCCTCTACTTGATCTTCGCGGGCTAAGGCCCGGCCATTGCTCAAGTTGATCGAAGCTCTTTTGACTTCGCGAGGACATTAGGTCGCCATGAACATAGGATTGACACTCTTCGGGCAAAGCCTCGTATTTCTGATCTTCGTCGCCTTTTGCATGAAGTACGTCTGGCCGTTCCTGAAATCGGCCATGGCGGAGCGCCGGCAATCCATTGCGGAGGGCTTGGCGGCGGCGGAGGAGGCCGAAAGGAAGCTCGGCGAAGCCAAGAGCGGCGCTGAGGAGGAACTGGTCAAGGCCCGCGCCGAGGCCGCGCAGATCATTGAGCAGGCGCGGCAGCGGAGCAACCAGATGATCGAAGACGCCAAGGGGGAAGCCCGTGCGGAAGGCGAGCGGCTGATCGAGGCGGCCCGTTCGGAAATTGATCAGGAGATCAACCGAGCGAGGGAAAGCCTGCGCCGCCAAGTCGCGGCCTTAGCCCTTCAGGGCGCGGAAAAGGTCTTGGAGGAACGCATCGACCAAAGCCGGCATGATCGAATGCTGGAGCGCTTGGCGGCGGAGCTTTAGGTTTCATGGCGGAATACGCAACCTTGGCGCGGCCGTACGGCAACGCCGTCTTCTCCTTTGCCAAGTCGGCCGGCGCGTTGCTCCGCTGGTCGCGCCTGCTGAATTTGCTCGGCGCCGCGGTGGCGCAGGCCGAGGTCCGGGTCATGGCGGAGTCGCCTGACCTGACGGCGGAGCGGAAGGTTGACCAATTGGCCACGCTGTGCGAGGAGGCCATGGATGAGGCCGCTAGGCGGTTCCTACGCACCTTGGCCGGCAACGGCCGCTTGCTGCTGCTCGATGAGGTGCGGCGCCAGTTCGAGGCGCTTAGGGCGCAGGAGGAGCGGGTGCTTGACGTCGAAGTGTACTCCGCCCGGCCGTTGACGGATGCGCAGGCGCAACAGCTCGAGTCGGCTCTCAAATCGCGGTTCGGCAAGGCGGTGAATCTATCAAGCCGAGTCGATGCCGGCCTCATCGGCGGCGCCTTCATTCGGGCGGGGGACATGGTCATAGACGGCTCCGTGCGCGGTCGCCTCGCCCGCTTGGAGGAAGCCTTGGCGCAGGTCTGACAAGGGCCGGCGCGGATCGAATCCAAACCCGTCTTCCAAGGAACCCAACGCAGGACAGAATCAGGAAAGCCCAACCATGCAGCAACTCAATCCCTCGGAAATCACCGACATCATCCGGCAACGGATCGAGGGCCTCGACGTGCGCGCCGAAGCGCGCAACGAAGGCGTCATCGTTGGCGTCTCGGACGGCATCGTGCGCATTCACGGGCTGGCGGACGCCCAGTACGGGGAGATGATCGAATTCCCCGGCAGCCTGTACGGCATGGCGCTGAACCTGGAGCGGGACTCCGTGGGCGCGGTCATTCTGGGGGACTACCTGAATCTTTCCGAGGGCATGACCGCCCATTGCACCGGCCGCATCCTGGAGGTGCCGGTGGGCCGGGAGCTGCTGGGCCGGGTGGTGGACTCCTTGGGCGCTCCCATCGATGGCAAGGGGCCGCTCAACGCCGCCCAAGCGGCGCCCATAGAGAAGGTGGCGCCGGGGGTGATCGCCCGCCAATCCGTGGACCAGCCGGTGCAGATCGGCCTGAAGTGCATCGACGCCATGGTGCCCATCGGCCGGGGCCAGCGGGAACTCATCATCGGCGATCGGCAGATCGGCAAAACCGCCATCGCCGTCGATGCCATCATCAACCAGAAGAACAGCGGCATTAAGTGCGTCTATGTGGCCATCGGCCAGAAGATGTCCACCATCGCCAACATCGTGCGCACCTTCGAGGAGCACGGCGTCATGGGCAACACCATCGTCGTCGCCGCCAGCGCCTCGGACCCGGCGCCCATGCAGTTCATCGCCCCCTACTCCGGCTGCTCCATGGGGGAGTTCTTTAGGGACGAAGGCGAAGACGCCCTCATCATCTACGACGACCTCACCAAGCAGGCTTGGGCCTACCGGCAGATCTCCCTGCTGCTGCGCCGCCCGCCGGGCCGGGAGGCGTATCCGGGCGACGTGTTCTACCTGCATTCGCGCCTGTTGGAGCGAGCGTCCCGGGTCAACGCCGAATATGTGGAGAAGGTCACCGAGGGCCGGGTGCAGGGCCAAACCGGCTCCCTCACCGCCCTGCCGATCATCGAAACCCAAGCCGGGGACGTCTCCGCCTTTGTGCCCACCAACGTCATCTCCATCACCGACGGGCAGATCTTCCTGGAGACGGACAACTTCAACGCCGGCCTGCGCCCGGCCATGAGCCCAGGCATCTCGGTGTCCCGGGTTGGCGGCGCCGCCCAGGTGCCGTTCATGAAGAAGATCGCCGGCGGCATCAAGCTGGCGCTGGCGCAGTATCGGGAGTTGGCGGCGTTCTCCCAGTTTGCGTCGGACCTGGACGAAGCCACCCGCCGCCAGCTTGAGCATGGCCAGCGGGTCACGGAGTTGATGAAGCAGAAACAGTATGCACCGATGACGGTGGCGGACATGGGCGTGGTGCTGTTCGCCGCCAACGAGGGCTTTCTTGAGGACGTGCCGGTGGCCAAAGTTTCCGCCTTTGAGGAAGGGCTGCTGGCCTACATGCATGCTGAGTACGGCGAATGGATGGTCAACATCAACCAAACCGGCGCCTACAACGAAGAGATTGAGCAGCAGATGCGCACCGCCATAGAGAAGTTCAAGGCCACCCCAACCTGGTAAGGGCAAGACGATGGCGGTTGGCAAGGAAATTCGCAAGAAGATCGGCAGCGTGGAGAACACGCAGAAGATCACTTCCGCCATGCAAATGGTGGCGGCCAGCAAGATGCGCCGCACTCAGGAGAACATGCGCCGGGGCAAGCCCTATGCGGAGAAAATGCGCCAAGTCATCGGCCATCTCGCCAACGCCAACCCTGAATACCGCCACGCCTACATGGTCGAGCGGGAGGTGCGGCGCGTCGGCTATCTCGTTGTCTCCACGGACAAAGGGCTCTGCGGCGGTCTCAACGTCAATCTGTTCCGGGAGTTGGTGCGGGACATGGCGCAGCGCCACAGCCAAGGGGTCGAGAGCGACCTTGCCCTTGTTGGCAACAAGGCGGCGGCGTTCTTTCGCTCCATCGGCGGCAATGTGGTGGCGGTTATGCACAACGTGGGCGAATCGCCAGTGTTGGCGGACCTGATCGGCGGCGTCAAGGTCATGTTCGACGCCTATGAAGAGAACCGGATCGACCGGCTTTACATCGCCAGCAACGACTTCGTCAACACCATGGTGCAGTCGCCCGTCATGCGCCAACTGTTGCCCCTGAACCCGGACGTGGGCGACAGCCACCAGCGCCGTTGGGACTACCTCTATGAGCCGGACGCCCGACAATTGATCGAGGACTTGGTGGTGCGCTACGTCGAATCCCAGATTTACCAAGCGGTGGTGGAGAACGCCGCCTGCGAGCAGGCGGCGAAGATGATCGCCATGAAGAACGCCACGGAGAACGCCGAAAAGCTGATCGGTGAGCTGAAGTTGATCTACAACAACGCCCGGCAGGCGGCGATCACCCAGGAAATTGCCGAAATTGTCGGCGGCGCCGCGGCGGTGTAGCCGTTGCGGCGCAAACGCGAACAACATTGAGTTAAGCAAGGGGCTAAGAGCATGTCGAGTGGCCGAATCGTGCAGATTATTGGAGCGGTGATTGATGTCGAGTTTGCTCGTGAGGACGTTCCGAAAGTCTATGACGCCTTGACCGTGACCAGCAGCGGCACCACGTTGGAGGTGCAGCAGCAATTGGGTGACGGGGTGGTGCGGGCCATCGCCATGGGCGCCAGCGACGGCCTGTCCCGCGGGCTTGAGGTGGCCAACACCGGGCACCCCATCTCCATTCCGGTCGGCGAGGACACCTTGGGCCGCATCATGGACGTGCTCGGCAACCCGATTGACGAAAAAGGCCCCATCAACGCGCAGAAAAAGATGCCCATCCACCGCAAGGCGCCCACTTACGAAGATCAAATCGGCGGCAACGAGCTGCTGGAAACTGGCGTCAAGGTCATCGACCTAGTGTGTCCCTTCGCCAAGGGCGGCAAGGTGGGGCTGTTCGGCGGTGCCGGGGTGGGCAAGACGGTCACCATGTTGGAGCTGATCCGCAACATCGCCATCGAGCACTCCGGGCTTTCGGTGTTCGCCGGGGTGGGGGAGCGCACCCGCGAAGGCAACGACTTTTACTATGAAATGGAGGAAGCCGGCGTCCTGGACAAGATTTCCCTGGTGTTCGGCCAAATGAACGAACCGCCGGGCAACCGGCTGCGCGTGGGCCTGACCGGCCTGACCTTGGCGGAGGATTTTCGGGACGAGGGGCGCGACGTGCTGCTGTTCATCGACAACATCTACCGCTACACCTTGGCCGGCACGGAAGTGTCCGCCCTGCTCGGCCGCATGCCCTCGGCGGTCGGCTACCAGCCCAACCTGGCAGAGGAAATGGGAGTGCTGCAGGAGCGCATCACCACCACCAAAACCGGCTCCATCACTTCGGTGCAGGCGGTTTACGTTCCGGCGGACGACCTGACGGACCCCTCTCCGGCCACCACCTTCGCCCACTTGGACTCCACGGTCACCCTGTCCCGGGCCATCACGGACCTCGGCATCTATCCGGCGGTGGACCCGCTGGACTCCACCAGCCGCCAACTGGACCCCAACGTGGTCGGGCAGGAGCACTACGACGTGGCCCAAGGTGTGCAGCAGACCTTGCAGCGCTACCACGAACTGCGGGACATCATCGCCATTCTGGGCATGGATGAGCTGTCGGAGGAGGACAAGCAGCTAGTCTATCGAGCGCGCAAGATGCAGCAGTTCTTCTCCCAGCCCATGTTCGTGGCATCGCAGTTCACCGGCCAGGACGGCAAGTTCGTGCGCCGGGAGGACACGGTGCGCAGCTTCAAGGCCATCTTGGACGGCGAGTACGACCATCTGCCGGAAAACGCCTTCTACATGGTGGGCGGCATTGAAGACGCCGTGGCCAAGGCGGAGACCCTGTAGGAGCTTGCACCATGACCGCCACTATGCGATGCGACATCGTCAGCGCCGAGCAGGAGATCTTCTCCGGCGCCGTCACCATGGTCAGCCTGCGCGGCACCATCGGCGAGCTGGGCATCCTGCCCGGCCATGCGCCGCTTTTGACCGGCATTCAACCCGGCGTAGTGCAACTGCGGCTGGAGAACGGCGAGGAGGAAGTGTTCTACGCCTCCGGCGGCTTTCTTGAAATCCAGCCGAGCATCGTCACCATCCTAGCGGACACCGCCTCCCGCGCCGAAGACATCGACGAAGCCGCCGCCGCCGAGGCCCGCCAAGCGGCCGAACGCGCCTTGTCGGAGCAAGCGGCGGACTTCGACTTCTCCCTGGCGACGGCGCAGTTGGCCCAAGCCGCCGCCCAGCTGCGCACCCTGGAGGAACTGCGCAAACGGCGCCGGTGAGCGCGGTAGTTGCCATAGCTCTCTAGGCATCAAGAGGGCTTTTCAACCCACCCTTGGCGAGGCAATGCCGGGTAGTGTAGCAGTTTAACTTTCTGTTTATTATCGTACAGATGGGGGTCTCTATTGGAAAGTATTTACCAATTTTTCACCTGCATTTTTTGTCAACGGCGTCTCAGGCAGTTCGTCGAGGGAAAAAAGATTTTCTCTTTCAGACCAAAGGTATGTAATGTCCGCTATCGCCATTCTGAGTAGCGACGTTTATTGGTGGTGGTACACTGTCACTTCCAATTTAAGAGATATGAATCCTTCGGATTGGAAATACTTTCCTGTGCCGGAAACAGCGATGAACGATTCTAAAATACAGCGGTTAGGAACGGAATATGTAGCCGATCTTAAAGCTAACAGCACCATGCTTGTTCGTAATCAAATACTCACCGGAAAGACGGAAACTCAGTCTTTCAAAGTTCAGAAATCTAAGCCTATCATCGACCGGATAGACAAGGCTCTGGCGCCACATTATGGCTTTACGGATGAGGAGCTCGACTTCATCATCAACTACGACATCAAGTACCGCATGGGCCTGAGCAGTATGGGTGGGGAGAAGGGCTGACACCATGCCTTCCGAATCGATCCGGCTGGAGTTCACCCGACACGCGATTCATGCAATGACGGAACGAGGGATTTCCATCAAATGGGTCGAGCGAGCGGCTGCCAGCCCGGCGTTGCGCGTACCTGACCCGTACGACTCCGAAATCGAGCGTTTTTTCTGTAAAATCCCGGAACAGGATGGTCGCATCCTACGAGTGGCGGTCAACACCCACGCTACGCCTTGGCGGGTGGTGAGCGCATTCTTTGATCGGGCCATGAGAGGAAAGCTATGAAGCTGCACGTCGATAAAGAAGCCGATGCGCTCTATCTGCGCCTTGATGATTCCGCCATCATCGGCTCCGAAGAAGTCTCTCCGGGGGTGGTGCTTGATTACAACCAGGCGAAGGAAGTGGTGGGCGTGGAGATGCTCCACCTCTCGAAACGCTCATTCAACCTGAACCTTTCCGCCCTACAGTTCGAGGTGGCTTGACTGCGGAAGCTAGCCATTCGGCTCTTAGGGGCCGTATGAACGCCACGGCAAATCCAGTTCGGCGTCGTTTCCAGCCGGATGCGCTGAGTCGGCGGACAAGATGACGTTGGAAAGCCCAATCATATTGCCCCCAACCACCCCGGACTACCCGAAGGTGCTGCATCGGTGTGCCGAGGATGGGTGCCCGCCTACGGTCACCGCTTGGGGCAGCCTCCGCCCGTTGGCCGGCAAGCTGCTCGGCTTCTTCTGCTCTGTGCGCACCCCCGGTGCCGTCATTCTCAAGATCTACGACTTGGCGCAGACGCTCCGCGATGCCAACCAGACGATTATTGGCGGCTTCCAGTCCCCCATGGAAAAGGAGTTCCTGGATTTCCTGTTGCGGGGCACCGCTCCTGTCGTTGTCTGCCCGGCAAGGGGCATCAGCCCAATGCGAATCCCCAAGGCATGGCGAGGTCCGATGGAGGAAGGCCGCCTGCTCATTCTCTCCTTCTGCAACGCCGGCATCCGCCGCCCCACCTCGGCCACCGCCGCTAGGCGCAACGTTCTTGTGGTTGCTCTGGCAGACCGTCTCTTGGTCCCCTACGCCGAGCCGGCGGCAAGATCGAGCAACTTTGCAGAGCGGCCGCGGCCCAAGGCAAGCAGGTGTTTACGCTGCCCTCACCCGGCAATGCACACCTTGTTGACATCGGCGCAGCGGAGATTTCCACAGACAGCCTTTCCTCCTTTTGGCGGAGCGCATCGCCCATCAGTTGGGTGTAGTAGGGGTGGCCGCAGCAGGCATCGGCGATGGCCTCAACCAAACCGCCCGGTGACTTGGGCGCCATCCCCGCCGGAAGCACCCCGCGTTCGGCAAAAGGGACCAGCACCGCCATGACGGTGTTGGCGTCGGTTATCGACCCCAGCGGGGTTTGTCCGTGTCGCCCGGGGCGCTCGGTGAAGGTGACGCCCAGTTCGGCCAGATGGTCTGGAAGGTCCGGCGTCCCGGCGAAGGCAAAGCCCAATGCCGCGTCCTTCTCAGCAAAGTCCTGATGGGCGTTTTTTGAATGGCTGCGCTTTGCGGGCCAGGGAGCGAAGCTCCAGCACAGCGTTTTGCATGGATGCAGCGTCCACGAAGCCTGTAGCGCCCATTGCTCTTGGTGCGTTTCTCATGGCCGTCATTGTGCATATGGATGCGGAATGCGGCAACTTCCAGGCGGTTCCCACCTATAATGGCCGCACCTGCCCAAACTCGGCGCTGACCCACCGCTCCATGACGGACGCCCAGCCGCTCACAGCCATCATTCTCGCCGCCGGCGAAGGCCGGCGCATGGCGTCAGAGGTGCCGAAGGCGCTGCACCAAGTGGGCGGCAAGGCCCTGTTGCATCACCTCATCGGCACTGCGGAGCGTCTGCGGCCAAGCGGAATCTTCGTCGTGGTGGGGCACGGCGCGGAGCAGGTGCAGGCGGCCACTCCCCAAGCGGTCACTTGGGTGCGGCAAGGGGAGCAGCTCGGCACCGGCCACGCCGTTTCGCAAGCGCTGCCCTTGCTTAGAGACAGCGGTTTGGCCCTCATCCTCTACGCCGATGTGCCCTTGGTTGCGGAGGGCACCCTCAACGCCTGCGTTGCCGCCGCCGCCGCGGGAAACCTCGCCTTGGTGACTGCGGAGGTGGAGGACGCCGCTGCCTTGGGGCGGGTTAGGCGGGCTGCGAACGGCCGCATTGAGCGAATAGTCGAGTTCAAGGACGCCAGTCCAGAAGAGCAGGCCATCACGGAGATCAACGCCGGCGTCATGGCGGCGCCCGTAGGCGTTCTGCGCCGTTTGCTGGCGGAGGTTCAGGCCAACAACGCCCAAGGCGAGCACTATTTGACCGACGTTGTTGCACTGGCCATTGCCGCCGGCGTTCCGGTGCAAGGCATCCGCGCCGCGAGCGCTACGGAGGTCATGGGCGGCAATGACCGGGCGCAGATGGCGAAGCTGGAGCGGGCCTTCCAGCAGCGCGAGGCGCAACGGCTTATGGCGGCGGGCGCCGCCTTGGCCGACCCCGCCCGCCTGGATGTTCGTGGCGAGGTTGAAGTTGGCAGGGACTGCTTCATCGACATAAATGTCGTTCTCCAAGGCCGGGTGCGCTTGGGCGACCGCGTCCACCTCGGCCCAGGAGCGGTTGTCGAGGATGCGGACATCGGCGATGACGTGCGCATAGAAGCCTACACCGTTGTCGAAGGCGCCCGCATCGGCGCCCGCTGCCGCCTCGGGCCGTTCGCTCGGTTGCGGCCGGGAACCGAACTGGGGCAGGAGGCCAAGGTAGGCAATTTCGTGGAGACCAAGAACGCTCGCCTCGGCCGCGGCGTCAAGGCCAGCCATCTGGCCTATTTGGGGGACGCCGCCGTGGGCGACGAGAGCAACATCGGCGCCGGCGCCGTCACCTGCAACTATGACGGTGTTGACAAGCACCGCACGGAAATCGGCGAAGACGTGTTCATCGGCACCAACGCCACCTTGGTGGCGCCCTTGGTCATCGAGTCCGGTGCCTTCATCGCCGCCGGCTCCACCGTCACCGCCAAGGTTCCTGAAGATCAACTGGCGGTGGGCCGGGGCCGACAGCGTAACATCGCCGGATGGACCCACCCTAGCCGGCGCAAGCGCCCCTGACATGGGCGGCCTCTAGTCATGTGCGGAATTGTGGGTGCGGTCGGCGACCGCAATGTCTGCCCCATTCTGCTTGAGGGCCTGCAGCGGCTTGAGTACCGAGGCTATGACTCCGCCGGCGTCGGCCTGTTGGCGGAGGACGGCGTCGGCATCAGCGTGCGCCGGCAGGTGGGCAAAGTGGGGGAGTTGGTCGAGGAGTTGGCCGAGCGATCGGTTCAGGGGCGCATCGGCATCGCCCACACCCGTTGGGCCACCCACGGGCCGCCCGTCGAAGCGAACGCTCATCCCCACCAGTCCAATGGCCGCATCGCCATCGTCCACAATGGCATCATCGAGAATTTCGAGGCCCTGCGAGCCGAATTGACGGCAGCTGGATACGCTTTCGCTTCGGAGACGGATTCGGAAGTTCTCGCCCACCTGATCGACTTTCACCTCGCTCAAGGCGGCTCGCTGCTGGCCGCCGTGCGCACCGCCGTCAAGCGCCTGGAGGGTTCCTACGCCCTAGCTGTGCTGGCTCGGGACCATCCGGATCGCTTGGTCGCCGCCCGCGTCGGCAGCCCGTTGGTGGTCGGCAAGGGCCTAGGCGAAAACTATGTCGCCTCCGACGCGCTGGCGCTGAAGCCTGTTACGGATCGCTTCATCATTTTGGAGG
The DNA here is from genome assembly GCA_958296195.1 of uncultured Pseudomonadales bacterium. Classification (GTDB taxonomy): domain Bacteria; phylum Pseudomonadota; class Gammaproteobacteria; order Pseudomonadales; family Azotimanducaceae; genus Azophilus. The sequence goes on from OY282455.1 coordinate 832,085, forward strand.
AAGGGGACCTCGTCGAGATCAAAGTGGACGGCATCACCATCTGGAACCTCAAGGACGCCACCGTGGTGCGGGCGACGGTCAAGGTGGAGATCGATCTTGGCAAGATCAGCAAGGGCAACTTCCGCCACTATATGCAGAAGGAGATGTTCGAGCAGCCCGAAGTGCTGCGCAACACCTTGGAGGGCCGCATCGGGCGAACGCGGGTGCTTGAACAGGCGTTTGGGATCAGAGCCGCCGAAGTTTTTGACCAAGCCCGAGCGGTCACCATCGTCGCCTGCGGCACCAGCTTCTACGCCGCCAGCGTGGCCCGCTACTGGATTGAGGAGCAGGTCGGCATACCCTGCCAAGTCGATATCGCCAGCGAATTCCGCTACCGCAACGCCGTCGTCCCGCCCGGCGCCCTGTTCGTCACCATCTCCCAATCCGGGGAAACCGCGGACACCTTGGCGGCGCTTCGAGTCGCCCGCAGCCGCGGGTATTTGGCCACTCTGACGCTTTGCAACGTGCCGGTGAGCTCCTGCGTTCGGGAGTCTGATTTGGCGTTGATGACCCAAGCCGGGGTCGAAGTGGGCGTGGCTTCGACTAAGGCGTTCACCGCCCAGTTGGCTAACTTGGCGTTGTTGACCCTGTTGCTTGGGCGGCGGCACGGCCTGGCCCCCTCCTTTGAGGCCGGCCTGGTCGGCAGTTTGCGCAGGCTCCCGGAAAAGGTGGAGCAGGTCCTGCAACTCGACGAGCGCATTGCCGCCTTGGCGGAGAAGTTCGCGCACCGGCACCATGCTCTGTTCCTCGGGCGGGGCTTCATGTATCCGGTGGCGCTGGAGGGCGCCCTCAAGCTGAAGGAGCTTTCCTACATTCATGCGGAGGGCTATCCCGCCGGTGAACTGAAGCACGGCCCGCTGGCGTTGGTGGACGAGGACATGCCGGTGGTGGCCGTGGCGCCGAGCAACGATCTGCTGGAGAAGGTGCGCTCGAACCTGCTGGAGGTGCGCGCTCGCGGCGGCGAGCTTTATGTGTTCGCTGACGCCGCCGCCCCCTTTCAGGATGGCCCGGGCGTAACCGTCATCCGCCTGCCGGAAGTGGATCCCATACTCACCCCAATCGTCTATGCCGTGCCGCTGCAGTTGCTCGCCTACCATGTGGCGGTGCTTAAGGGCACGGATGTGGACCAGCCGAGGAATTTGGCCAAGTCGGTCACCGTTGAGTAGGGTTGGCCGAAGGCGTGGGCTTGGGCTGAAGTACCGCTGGGTTGAAAGATGCACAAGGCCGTTAGGCGTCAGTGCCGTGCTCTTGCCTTGGTGCGGTTGCTCCTAGTCTTGCCCGCTCTGTGCTGCGCAGCGCCGGCAACCGCCACGCTGGTGGACTACGCCTACAACCCCGACGCACTCCCCAAGCCTGTTCTGGATGGCCGCGAGGATTGGATCGAGCTTTACTACAAGGCTTGGGACCTAGCGGCGGACAACATCAATTTCGCCAACCCGGGCAGCGGCCTCAGCGCGGAGTACATGGACGAAGCCTTGACCGACCGCAAGGTCTGGCAGTGGGACACCCTGTTCATTTCCATGTTCGCCAAGTACTCCAACGGCGAACTGCCCATCATGACTGGCGTGGACAACTTCTACCGCAAGCAGCGCTCGGACGGCTACATCTGCCGGGAGCTCAGCGAAGCGGACGGCACGGACATCTACCCCAACAGCGTCCAGCCCTGGCCGGTCTCCAACCCCAATCCGCCCCTGTACTCCTGGGCGGAATGGGACTACTACCGGGTCACGGGGGACGCCAGCCGCTTCACCAAGGCGGTCACCAGCAACCGCAAGGACGAGCGCCCGCACACCAAGACGGTCCTTGAGCGCCTGTTCGACCACCATTTCTGGATCAAGAACAACATCCGCCACGCCGATGGCCACTACCGCTCGGACTACTGGGCGAACGGCATGGACGATTCGCCGAGGAACAGCATCACGATGCAGGGCGGCTGGATGGACTTGGCCGCGCAGCAGGCGCTGTCCGCCCTCTATTTGGCCAAAATCGCCGCCGTCGTCGGCGACGATGCGAAGCGGGAGGTCATGCTTGCCGAGCACCGGGAGCACAAAGATCTGGTGAACAACGCCTATTGGCACGAGGTGGACAAGTTCTACTACGATCTTGACGCCGAGCGGGGCGTATTCAAAAGCAGGACGGTGGCGGCCTTCTGGCCCCTCATTGCGGAAGTCGCCAGCCGCCATCAGGCCGATCATCTGGTCCATCATCTTGTTGACTTTGGGGCCTTTTGGCGCCCTTTGTTGGTGCCGACCCTAGCCGCCGACCAAGACGGTTACAGCGTCACCGGCGAATACTGGCAGGGCGCCAGTTGGCCGCCGACCACCTACATGGTCGCCAGAGGGCTGGCGGCCCAAGGCTACTGGAGTTTGGCGCGGACCGTCGCGGAAAACTATGTGGACGGCCTTGCCGCGCTGTACCGGCGCACTGGCACCATCTGGGAGAACACAGCGCCGGAGATTGTCGCGCCGAGCAACGACTCCATCCCGGACTTTGTCGGTTGGGGGGGCTTGGGGCCCATCGCCATGTTGATTGAGCACGTCATCGGCATAGAGTTGAACGCCCCGGAAGGCGAGGTGGATTGGCGCTTGGGGCAGGCGTCCCGGAACGGCGTGGAGAATCTCGGCTTCGCCGGCGGCACGATAGTGCGGATGGTCAGCGCCGCCAGAGCGCATCCCGAGGCGCCGGCCGCCATCACCATCGAAACCACGGTTCCCTTTGCCTTGAAGGTGTGGCTCGGCGAGCGCAGCTTCACCCAGCGGATCGCCGCCGGGCCGGAAAAAACCTACCGCTTCGGCTTCGACAACCGGGCCCCGACAGCCAATCCCAACGGTCCATACCGCCTGCAGCCGGGGCGGACGGTGGCGTTCAGCAGCGCCGGCTCTGCGGACGAGGACGGGGAAATCACCAGCTACCATTGGGACTTCGGGGACGGCGCGACCAGCCAGGAGGCCAATCCAACGCATAGCTACGCGGTGTCCGGCAACTATCGCATCAGCCTCACCGTAACGGACGAAAACAGGGCTACGGCGAGGGCGCACACATTCGTTAGCAACGCCGCCGTGCAGCCGGTGGCTGCCTTCTACGGCGACAGGATTAGGCTGAAGTACGGCGGCAGCGTCCGCTTCCGCGATCAATCCATCCATGGCTCCACTCGATGGGATTGGCAGTTTCCCGGCGGCGAACCGACCAGCAGCGCCGAACGCAGTCCCGTCGTCCGCTACCCGGTCCCAGGCGAATACGACGTGACGCTGAAGGTGGGCAACGCCTACGGCGAATCCGTGAAGTCCTACCAAGCCTATGTGGATGTCTTGGGAGATCTCCCCAAGGACTATTGCTACACAGCGCCTAGCCACACCAAATACTCCTACATCTCCAGGGCCTCCCTCGGGCCGTTGGACAACCGCACCGGCTCGGACGGCTACAGCCTGCACAGGGCGCCTGTGCAAATCGCGGTCGCTTCAACGCAAACGCTGCTGGTGGAGATCGACGTCATCGACCCGGTGGACAACGACAGAAATTTGGTGAGGGCTTGGGTGGACTGGAACGCAGACCGGCAGTTCGACGACAGCGAGCGGATCATGGACCAAGTGGTCTTCATATCCGCCGAACCGGTGCAGGCGTCGCAGTCGTTCGCCGTGCCCAATGGCGTCAGCGGCATCCGGCGCATGAGGGTCAAGGCGAACTACGATGAGGGTCCGGCAAGGAATTTTGGCGCCTGTCTCGGCTTCAGTAGCGGCGAGGCCGAAGACTATCAAATCGAAATAGTCCATCCGCCGCCATCGCCTCGTCAAGAACTGTGGACGGGCGGCGACCAACTGCATCTGGACCTGCGTTCGATGTTCCTGTCAGACAGCGAACGTCCTGCTAGCTACAGCGCGGAATCCGACAACGCGGCCTTGGCCACAGCGCAAGTCGCCGGCGGCCGGCTGCTTCTGACGACCAACCCGAATGGTGGAAGCGGCGTTGCCAACATCGTCGTGACGGCCATCTACGGCGACGGCCGGCGGGCGACATTCAGCCTCGTCGTAACCGTCAGCGCCGCCGAGCGGAGCTTCCTGCAAGGATGGCGGCTAGCGACGATGAAGAGCGCATGGCTTGGTTCGCAATGAGCGCCCGCCGCAGGCTTGTCGTCAGGAGCACCAACCCTAAGCTGCGCCTCGGCCTGCTGCTAGCGGTTGCTTGCCTAGGGCTGGCGGCAGCGACGGCCAAGGCGAACCCATGCGCGAATGACAACCTTGCTTGCGCAGCGCCGCCGGCCGCCGACTTCAGCGAAGCGGACAACGACGCCGACGCACCCTCCCGCAAACGCGGTTTCGACAAGCGTCCTTCCGCAGCCCTTGCGCACGGGATTGGCCGCGAAGTTGGGCACGCAATAATCCACAAAGAGCCGCCAAGGCCAAGGCCCTTAGTTCCCAACCCCAATTCAAGCGAGAGCACACATACAAGCAGCCGGCCAACAGATACGGTTTCCTCCGCCGAGCTGCAACCCAATCAAGCGGCTGACTGCGATATCGATGGCTTTGCCACAAAGTACGGAAACGCCCTCGCGGAGCACATTCGCTCCATGACCTTTGAATGCGTGACTATGCTGCTCAAAGATGCCCCGCCACCTATTCGGACCGCTGCGTTCCGAACGCGGAACGTACTTGACGTGGCGCAGGCCACTATCGAACTAATGAAAACCTACGAAGGTGCCAATCCGAATGATTTGTTTACCAAGAACTATTTTTTCCTGCGTGCAGCATACTACAACATCTTCCACTATCCCGACGAATTTGAGTGGGCTCATGGAACAAGCAAAACGGCAGTTGACAATGCCGTGATTGCCGCCGTTGACGCATTCTTTCAAAACGATCACTTCTATGACTTTACAAACGCGCACGGAAAGACTGCACAGGAAGTGTTTTTAATCGTGGCAGACTTTTTCGGACAGCACTCGGCAGCCTATCTTCCGAAATTGAAGGGCTGGCTAAAGCAGTTTGGTCTCGACCACGTCGAGAAATACTATGTGCTCGCCTCCACAAATAGGATCTTCCTCGTTCTATTTAAGCTGCATGGAGAACCGGGCTTCGCCTCCGTCCTGTCTTCCGACATCGAACTCATAACAATATTGCAGGAGTTCGCCCTGAGGGATGACCTGCTCGCCACTAATGCTCATACTCGGATATTGGTCAACAATGCCGGCCACGGCTTGGCGCAATTTCTCCAGTACGATACGGTGCCCATTTACCCAGAGGTCGTCTCCGGGATCCAAGCGATCTTCAACCGCTACGACCCCTATGGCGAGGGCGCCACGGTCTGGGTTGCAACGGCAGACGTTGTCTCCCACTTTGGCAAGTGCGCCGAATTCCAAATCTGCGGCTTTGCAACGGAGTTGGAGGAGCGGGTGCTTTCCGTAAATCACTCCTGTGCGGAAATCGACGTGGAAATACGCGCCCAGGACTTGACATCGGCGCAACTCGCTAGAGCCTGCGAATCGATGGCCGAAGTGAATGGCCGCTTTCACGAACTGCTAAACACCCATCAACAGCCGGTGGCCGACGACTACAACTCAAGCCTCGAAGTGATCGTATTTGCGAATAGCGTCAGCTACGTTACGTACTCCAAACTATTCTTCGGCAATGACACGGACAACGGCGGCATCTACTTGGAGAGCAATCCGGCCGATGTCAACAATGTCGCCCGATTCCTCGCCTATGTCGCGGACTGGCTGCCGGACCAACCCATTTGGAACTTGGAGCATGAGTATGTCCACTATTTGGACGGCCGCTTCAATATCTACGGCGGCTTTTTTTCTGATAAAAAAATAGTTTGGTGGGCGGAAGGACTGGCGGAGTACGTTTCCAAGGGAAACGGCAATGAGGATGCGGCCGATCTTGCGCCGACCCAAGCGTATCTTTTGGATGAGCTGTATTCGACCACTTACGAGCATGCCGCAAGCCGCGTGTACGAATGGGGCTACCTAGCCCTTCGGTTTATGTTTGAGCGCCATTCCGATGACGTCGGCGAGCTTGTCAGCTACCTGAGGGCCGGCTGCTTTGATAGGTATCAGAGCTATCTGGAGAGCGCCGTAGGCGCAAGGTACAACGACGAATGGCTGGAGTGGCTAAAGGAGGCCGTTGCAGCCACCGATGACTTCGTGGCCGACAGGGGCGTGGAATCGTTCCCGGTCGCTTGCGGCCCAGGCTTCGTTTCCGGCTTGGACAGGCCGATTCCATCCGTGGAGCTTTTCCCCATTGGGGAGACGACGTCCATGGACATTGCCCCGTTTTTCGACGGCTTCTCCACAGCCAACTTGACCTTTTCAGCCTCTTCATCCAATCCGGAGGTGGCTGTCGCCAGCCTTGACGGCAGCCTGTTGACTCTGACGGCTTTGTCTTCAGGAGAGGTCGTCATCTCGATAACCGCCAATGATGGCGGCAGAAGCGTTACGCGAACCTTTGATTTGGCGGTGGCGGAGGATTGCCCCCTCTGGCTGTGCCCGAGCTGGACTAGCGGCTGGCGGCTGCAGCTGTTGATGGACTAGGACCGGCCCACTAGATCGTTGCAGGAGCACTAGGGTCCAAAGGCGATTGAGCTTGCGGAGACAGCGGCAGGTGCGACAGACTTGCAGCTTTGGGCAAGCCAACCCCCAGCCTTGGACGTCACCCACATCATCTCCGGCCTCAACGATGCGCAGCGCCAAGCGGTGACGGCGCCCTTGGGCAACGCCTTGGTGGTGGCCGGCGCCGGCAGCGGCAAGACGCGGGTGCTGGTGCATCGCATCGCTTGGCTGATCGAGGCGGAGGGCGTCTCCCCCTACGGCGTATTGGCGGTCACCTTCACCAACAAGGCGGCGGCGGAGATGCGCCAGCGCATTGAAGCCCTGCTTAGCGTACCGGTCACCGCCCTTTGGGTGGGCACCTTCCACGGCATTGCCCACCGCCTGCTGCGCCAGCATTGGCAGGAGGCCGGCCTGCCTCAGAACTTCCAAATTCTGGACGCGGACGATCAGTTGCGCTTGGTCAAGCGCGTCATGCGGGCGCTGGACATGGACGACAAGCGCTGGCCGCCGCGCCAAGCGGTTTGGTTCATCAACGGGCACAAGGACGAGGGGCGTCGCGTTCGTGACTTGGCGGATGACGACGACCTGTTCCAGCAAACCCACAAACGCATCTATGCCAGCTACGAAACGCTCTGCAACGAAGGCGGGTTGGTGGATTTCGCCGAGCTGCTGCTGCGCTGCTTGGAATGCCTGCGCGGTGACGAGGGCTTGCTGGCCCACTACCGGCGGCGATTTGGGCAAATTCTGGTCGATGAGTTTCAGGACACCAACCGCATTCAGTACGAATGGCTGAAGCTTTTGGCCGGCGACATCGGCAAGATCATGGCGGTGGGGGACGACGATCAGTCCATCTACGGCTGGCGCGGCGCCAGAATCGAGAACACCCAAGCCTTCCTCAAGGAGTTCGACGGCGCCGTCGTCATACCCTTGGAGCAAAACTACCGCTCCACGGCCAACATTTTGGACGCGGCCAACGCGCTGATCGCCCGCAACGGCATGCGGCTGCCTAAGACTCTGTGGACCGAAGGCGGCCCAGGTGTACCCATCAAGGTATATTCGGCCTACAACGATCAGGACGAGGCGCGCTTCGCCACCGAGCAGATCAAGGACCTGATCGACAATGGCGGCGCAGCGAACGGCATCGCCGTGCTGTACCGCTCCAACGCCCAATCCCGGGTGCTTGAGGAAGCGTTGCTAAGGGCCGACATTCCCTTCCGCATCTACGGCGGCTTCCGTTTCTTTGAGCGCGCCGAAATCAAGGACGCCCTCGCCTACATGCGGCTGGTGCAGAATCGCCACGCCGACATCGCCTTCGAGCGGGCGGTGAACACGCCGTCGCGGGGCATTGGCGAAAAAACCTTGGAGACCTTGCGGGCACTGGCCCGCGCCGGTGCCCTGTCCCTCTGGCAGGCCGGCAAGAAGGCCGTCCACGAAGGCACACTGAAGGGTCGCGCCGCGGCGGCGGTGGCGGAATTCCTAAAACTGATCGACGAAATCGCCGCCGGCGTCGCCGAACTGCCGTTGCACGAACTCGCCGCCGCGGTCATTGAAGCAAGCGGTCTGATCGCGCACCACGGGCGCGAGCCGGGAGAGCGGGGGCTGGCCCGCAAGGAGAACTTGGAGGAGCTCATCAGCGCCGCCCGGCAATTCAGCGGCGAACTGGTGTTTCCCTTGCAGGATGCGGAGCAGCCGGCGGTCTCCGAACTGGAGGAGTTCCTGGACCAGGTGGCGCTCGACGCCGGGGAGCGGGAGTCAAAGACCGGCCCGGCCGTGCAGTTGATGACCCTGCACTCGGCCAAGGGGCTGGAGTTCCCGACGGTGTTCATGACTGGCATGGAGGAGGGGCTGTTCCCGCATCGGCAATCCAGCGAGAAACCCGAAGGGTTGGAGGAGGAGCGCCGGCTGTGCTACGTCGGCATCACCCGGGCCATGCGGCGGCTTTACCTGACCCACGCCGAAGTCCGCCGCCTGCACGGCGCCGACAACTACAACCGCCGCTCCCGCTTCATTGAAGAGTTGCCGCCGCACCTCATCTCCGAAGTCCGCCTGCACGGAGAGGTGGAGCGCCCCTTGGCGGCGCTGCGATCTCGATCATCTGGCTTGTTTGAATCTTCCCCGGCCTGCCCCCTGAACATTGGCCAACGGGTCGCCCACGGCACCTTTGGCGAGGGCGTGGTGCTGCAAAGCGAAGGCAATGGCGAGCGCACCCGTGTGCAGGTCCACTTTGCCGCCGTGGGGGAGAAATGGCTGATGCTGAGCGCCGCCAAACTCGAGGCGCTGGATTAGTGGCTTTGCAATATACTGGCCTCTCATCTAGAGAGCTTGTCCATGCCTTCACCATGCCCAAAACTACAGGCATCTTTACGCGGTGCGTTGCAGGACGCCCTTGAGCTGCTAGCGGCACGTCTTTTTTCATGACCAGTTCTTCATCAAGCGGATCCGTTGTCCTGCGTCGGTGCCCAACCATCCACGCTTCCGATCTTGCAATGCCCCGTCCTGTTGACAACCACCTGTGCCTGCTGGCCATTCTGCTGGCCGGATTGTGGGGCTGCGGTGCGCCAAGCCAGCCGCCCACCGGCCAGAGTGCGGCGCAGGAAGCCTCCGCGCCATCTCAACCTGAGCACGCTTGGAAGTGGAAGCTCATCACCACTTGGCCGAAGAACCTGCCGGGCGCCGGCCTTTCGGCGGAGCGTTTGGCGGAGCGGCTGCGGATGATGAGCAACGGCCGGCTGGACATCAAGGTGTATGGCGCCGGGGAGTTGGTCGGCGCCTTTGAGGTCTTTGACGCCGTTTCCGCCGGCACCGCTGAAATGGGCCACGGCGCCTCCTACTATTGGCGCGGCAAAATTCCCATCGCCGCCCTTTTCTCCACCGTGCCGTTCGGCATGACCGCTCAGGAGATGAACGCTTGGCTGCGCTACGGCGGCGGCTTGGCGCTTTGGCGGGAGCTCTATGCGCCCTTTGCCTTGGTGCCCTTCGTCGCCGGCAACACCGGTGTGCAGATGGCCGGCTGGTTCAACAAGGAAATCAGCTCCGTGGAGGACCTGAAAGGCCTGAAAATGCGCATTCCCGGCCTCGGCGGGGAGGCGTTTAACCGGGCCGGGGGGGTGCCCGTCAACGTGCCGGCCGGGGAGGTGTTCACGTCCCTGCAAACCGGCGTCATCGACGCCACGGAATGGATTGGCCCATACAACGACTTGGCCCTTGGCCTCTACACCGCCGGGAACTACTACTACTACCCAGGCTGGCACGAACCAGGCACCACCCTTGAATTGATCGTCAACCAGCAAGCCTTGGAGTCCCTGCCGGCGGACCTGCAGGCAATGGTCGAGACGGCGGCCCAAGCGGTCAATGACGACACCTTGGCGGACTACGTCGCCCACAGCCAAGCGGCCTTGGACACCTTGGTGAATGAGCATGGCGTGCAGTTGCGGCCCTTGCCCAAGGACGTGCTGGAGCATTTGCGGGCCGCGGCGCAAGGCGTGGTGGCGGAGGCCGCCGGCGAGGACGAACTGTCGCAGCGCATCTACGCCTCCTACATGGCCTTCGCAGAGCGGGCGCGGCGCTACACGGCGCTGACCGAGCAGGCGTACCTTGACATGCGCTGATGGAGTTGAAAGCCACGCGCATGGAGAAGGCCGAGGGCGTCGGCACCCTTTGGCTGCACCGGCCGGCCCGCATGAACGCCTGGACCGGGCGCATGCACACGGAGTACCGCTGGTGCTTGGCGCAACTGGACGCGGATGCGGAAGTCGGGGTCATCGTCATCACTGGCGCAGGGCGGGGCTTCTGCGTTGGCGGTGACGCCCAAGCCTTGGTCGGCCATGCGGAGCGGGGCCGCTACGACCCTGGTGTGCCGGCCCAGTTGGCGCAGCCGGGCTTTGGCGTCGCTCCGGAGTTTGATGCGGTCTTCGCTTGCCACTTCGGGTTGAGCAAGCCGGTCATCGCCGCCATCAACGGCCCCGCCGCCGGGGTTGGCTTGGCGCTGGCCTGCTTCACCGATCTGCGCTTCGCCGTTCCCGGCGCCAAGCTCAGCACCGCCCACGGCAAGCTGAACCTGCCGGCGGAGTACGGGCTTTCCTGGATGCTGCCTCGCTTGGCGGGTTTGGGGCGGGCGAACGACCTGTTGTTGACCAGCCGTGTTTTCACTACCGACGAGGCGCATCGACTGGGCATCGTCAATGAACTGGTGGCCCCCGAAAAGCTGCTTGGCCGGGTGCGCGACTATGCGGCGAACCTAATGGAAAGCGTTTCCCCGAATTCACTCAAGCAAACCCGCTGGCAGATCTACCGAGACCTGCATAGGAACGCCGCTGCCGCCGTGCGCTCCTCGGAAGCCTTGGTGGATGAGATGATGGGAGAGCCGGACTATGCCGAAGGGGTGGCCGCGTTTTTGGAGAAGCGCCCGCCCCGCTGGACCGTTGCCAACCGCGCTGGGAGTCCGTAGCTGTCGGTCTCGGTGATTGCGCTTTTCAATGCCCATGCCCCCGCAACCATGCCGTTAGCGACCCCTTTGGTCGCCAATGCAGTGACACTGGCTCAAAAAACCCAACTAGCCGGAATCCGGCGTAGTTGCCGCTGCCCATGAAGAAGTTGCATCGACCGAGCGCCGGATGCCCCGTGCTAGCATCTGCTGCGACCCATTCTTGAAGATTCCGCATTTGACGGTCTTGCAGCTACCCTCCCTTAAGAACCTCCATGTAGTGGTGGTCGGTGACCTCATGCTGGACCGCTATTGGCATGGGGACGCTGGGCGCATTTCGCCGGAGGCGCCGGTGCCGGTAGTGGCGGTGGACAGGGTGGAGGACTATCCGGGGGGCGCCGCCAACGTCGCCTTGAACGTGGCCAGCCTTGGGGCGCGATGCACCTTGCTCGGCTGCGTGGGGCGGGATGCGGCAGGGACGGCGCTACGGAGCATTCTGGAGGTGGCCGGCGTAAATTGCGACTTCGTTGAGGCCGACCACTGGGCCACCATCCAAAAGGTTCGGGTGGTCAGCCGCCAACAGCAGTTGCTGCGCAGTGATTTTGAGACGCCCCTGCCGGCCGGGGCAGCCGCAGCCTTGGCGGCCAAGCTGCCGGCCCATCTGCCGAATGCGGCGGCGCTGATCCTTAGCGACTACGACAAGGGTGCATTGGCCTTGCCAGCCGGCTTGGTTGAGGCTGGCAGGAAGGCTGGCGCGGCGGTTGTGGTGGACCCTAAATTCAAGCCGTTCAGCGCCTATGCCGGTGCTAGCCTGTTGAAGCCCAACCAGCGGGAGTTCAGCGCCGCTGTTGGTGATGCTGGCGATGTCCAAGCGCTTGGCGAACAGGCGCAATCCTTGTGCAAGGAGCTTGGCATCGGCGCCTTGGTGGTTACCGCCGGGGCCGGTGGCATGACGGTGGTGGATGGCGGCCAGGTCAGGCACCTGCCGGCGCATCCGGTGGAAGTCTATGACGTCACCGGCGCCGGGGACACGGCGGCGGCGGTGCTTGGCGTGGCGGCCGGCCTTGGCTGGTCGCCGCTGGACAGTGCCCGCTTGGCCAATGCGGCCGCCTCCCTAGTCGTGGCCAAGGCCGGCACTTCCGCGGTCAGCGGCCCGGAACTGGCCTACGCCGCCGCCCAAGCTAGCATCGACCGCGGCGCCGTGACCCAAGACCAACTCTTGCTGGCCGTGGCCGCCGCCCGCCAAGCCGGGGAGAAGGTCGTCTTCACCAACGGCTGCTTCGACATCCTGCACGCCGGCCATGTCGCTTATCTGGAGCAGGCCCGCCGCCTCGGTGACCGTCTGCTCGTGGCCGTCAACGACGACGCCTCCGTCGCCCGCCTCAAGGGTCCGCATCGCCCGATAAACCCCCTGCCCCGCCGCCTGCAGGTGCTGGCCGGCCTGAAGTCCGTTGATTGGGTGGTCAGCTTCTCCGAAGACACCCCGGAAGCCCTAATCTCCCTCGTGCGCCCGGACGTGCTGGCCAAGGGCGGCGACTACCGCCGCGACCAAGTAGTGGGCGCCGACTTGGTCACCGCCTACGGCGGCGCAGTGGAGGTTCTGGGACTGGTCGAGGACTGCTCCACCACCGCGGTTCTGGATGGGCTTGGGAAGGACTAAGGCCGCCCTCTGCGGGCGCTATTCGCTTTCGCCGCAGACTGAACTAGTCCGCCGTTTTGGAAAAGTGACTTCTTAGTTCGCGCTCCCCCGCTTGCTGTCTTGGTAGGGGAAGGGGTGCGGCACATGCCCGCGAATCATGAGCGCTTCCCGCCTCGTTTCATGCAACAGACCATTTCCGGGCGCTGCGTTTGGCAAGCACTGATTGTAGCTGCCCTAAGCATTGTTGTCAGCCGACAGCAGCCGGGCGTTTTCCGCCAAGTGATCCGAGTTTAGGGTGCCGACCACGATGCTGGTTACGCCGGGGTGGGCGGCGATGGTTGGCAGGTCGGTGGGTTGCCCTTGGCCGCTGTTGAGGGCTTTTTTGATCAACACGCCGCAGCCTTGGGCGTGGGCTTCTTGGATTAACGTCGCTTCTGTGTGGTTGGCGGCGTTCAGGGTGGCCATTAGAACGTCCGCGCCGGCTGCCAGGGCCGCTCTGCCGCCGGCGGGGGACTTGTTGGACAGCCCTATGGCGCGGATTAGGCCCTGGGCCTTTAGGTCAGCGAGGCGGTCTAGTGCGCCGAACTCTTGGATGATGCGCTCGTCCTCGCCGTTGGAGTGGATGAGCACCACGTCCAGATGGTCCGTGCGCAGGCGCTTTAGGGAACGCTGCACGCTCCGGGTGATGTGCTCCGGGGTGAAGTTGTAGGTGGATTGGGCTCCGTCGAACTCCTCACCGGTCTTGGTTACGAGCACCCAATGGCGGCGCTGCCCGGCCAGCAATTCGCCTAGGCGGGCCTCGCTGCCGCCGTAGGCGGGGGCTGTGTCCAGCAGATTGACGCCGATAGCGCGGGCGGCGTCCAGCAATCGTTTGGCCTCGGCCAGCGTCGGCAGGTCGAAGGGCGTGGTGTACTTGAGGCCGCGGTTGCGGCCCAGCTTCACCGTGCCGAGACCGAGCAAAGATGCCTCGATGCCAATCTTGCCCAAAACCCGGCGTTCCATCGCTTCAATTGTCCCAGGGCGGAGCGGCAATCGTTGCGGCGGGCAGATCAAGAATGGGCGGAGCGGGATGTTCGGGTGCCGGCATCAGGCGGAGCACTTGGTCGCCGAGGGTGGGCGCCAAGCAGAGCTTGGTGGGCCAGCAGACGATGCAACTGTCCTGGGCTTGGGCAAAGGCTTGGTCCGGGCGGCGGTTTCCGGGCTGCCGCGGTTCGGCGCGATCGATGCGGAAGCTGACGACCTGTGCTTTGCGCCAGTCCAGCCACGGCAGGCAAGCCTCCAGTTCACGGCGGGCGTGGCGGCGCTGTTCGGCGGCGCTGCGGTTGACGCCATCGGTGGCTAGCTGGCCGCCTAGGGACCAAAGCCATTTCCGGCTGCCGTGCGCATCGGCGCCGTCGGGATGGCTGGTGATGGTCAGCCGCGGTTCGGGGCGCTGGAGGCCGGTTAGGCAGTGGCCGAAAAACGCGCCGCTGCCGGAGTTTCTAACGACCACTTGATGCAGGGGCCGCCGTTGCATCGCCACCGGAATGCGCAGGCGACGCAGCAGGGCGTCGTTGCCGGCTCCAGCGGCCAAAATCAAGCGGTTGCAGACCAACTTGGCGCTTCCCAAGTCGATGCTGGCGCGGTCCTGCTGCAACTCAATGTTGGTTTGCGGTGCCATTTGATGGATATGGGGTGCGCCAAGGGCGGCCAAGCGCTCTACCAGGCTGACCGGGTCCAGCACGAAATCATCCAAGCGATAGACTGCGCCCCTGTCCTTGAAGGCGCTGGCGGGCAGGAAGGCCGGAAACTCCTGGGGCCGCAGCCGGCAAGTCCGCCCATGCACCAGCTTGCTGGCGAAAAAGGCGGCGAGTTTTCCGGCAGTGCTGTCTTGGGTGAAGAAGTGGAAGCAATCGCTTAAGGGCTGCAGCGGAGTCAAATCAACCTCCCCGGTGCCGGCAAGGCAAGCCCGCCAGCGAGCCGGCATTTGCGCGATGGCCTCGCTGGCCGCGGGGAGGGCGCCGCCAAGAGCGTATTTCAGGCCGCCGTGGACCAGCCCTTGGGAGGCGAGCGTTTGGCCGCCCCCCAAGCGCCTGGACTCCAACAACAGAGCGCCGTAGCCCGCGCCGCTCAGGACGTTTAAAAGCCATAGTCCGGCAATGCCGCCGCCGATGATGGCGGCGTCGCTATGGATGGTGGTGGTTGCCATAATTGCAGCCGGGAAGTTATCCGCTATGGTGCGTCCCGACAAGCCCAGCATTCCTGCGGGTGCGTCGGCCCACTATTGGGAATCTCGCGTTAGCAGTGTTCAAGCTGATCTACAAAGTGCTGCTCTGGCTGGCCCTGCCATTCATCCTGTTGCGGCTTTGGTGGCGGGGGCGGCGGGAGCCGGGCTATCGGGAGGGCCTTGGCGCCCGATTCGGTCGTCCGCCGCCGGATGTGCCCGTGCATCCTGTTTGGTTCCACGCCGTCTCGGCTGGGGAGACCATCGCATGTGTGCCCATAGTTCAGGCATTGGCGGCGGAGCATCCGGCCGTGCCGTTCCTCATCACCACCATGACGCCTACGGGTGCGGTGGAGGCGCGGCGGCGGCTGGGCGGGGTGGTCGCGCATTGCTATGCGCCATACGACTACGCCTTTGCGGTGCGCGGGTTCTTGGACAAGGTGCAGCCGAGGCTGCTGGTGCTGGTGGAGACGGAGCTTTGGCCCAATCTCATTGACGAAGCCCGTCGGCGGGGGGTCCTTGTGGTGGTGGTCAATGCACGTCTTTCGGAACGGGCGGCGCGCGCCTACAGCAGGTTTCCCGGTTTGACGCGAACGTTGCTGCGGCAGGTGGCGCTGATCGCCTGTCAATATCCCGACCAAGCCCGGCGGTTTGTGGCGCTGGGCGCGGACCCGGCTGCGGTGCATACCTTGGGCAGCGTCAAGTTCGACGCCGCCCCGCCGCCGGACCATGAGCAGGCCGTGACCCGGCTGCGCCATGAGCTTCATTTGCATGGCCGGCCAGTTTGGATTGCCGCGAGCACCCATCCGGGCGAGGACGAGATCGTTCTGGACGCCCACCTGAAAGTGCTTGAACACTCTCCAAACGCCTGCCTGCTGCTTGTTCCCCGGCATCCGGTGCGGGCTGAGTCGGTCAAGGTGTTGGCGGAACGCCGGGCGCTGCGGGTGATCTTGTTGACGGATGGCGGTGGGGGCGGGGCGCTCCCTCCATTGGCGGCGGTGCAGGGCTCTGCCGCCTTGCTGCGGGCGGGGGTTGGGGAATCCGCTGCGCTGCCAATGGGTGGTGGGGCCGAACAAGGCGTTGGCGGGAGCGATACGGCCAATGTCTTGGTGGTGGGCGCAATGGGCCTCTTGCAAACCCTTTACGGACTGTCCGCAGTGGCCTTCATCGGCGGCAGCTTGGTGCCCAAGGGTGGCCACAACCCAATTGAAGCGGCGCTCTGCGCCCAACCCTTGTTGATGGGGCCGGCGGTGTTCAACTTCGTTGAAGTAACGGCGGCTTTCGCCGCGGCGGATTGCTTGACCACTGTAGCGAATGCATCGGAACTTGCCCAAGCCGTGCTCGCCGATCTTGAAGACGAAGAGCTCCGCCAAGCCGCCGGCCAGCGAGCGCTGCAGGTTGTTAAGGCCAACAGCGGTGCGACTGAACGGCTGCTAAGCCTGCTGCGCGGGACGCTGGAGGGAACGGATTTGAGGTGACCCTAGCAGCCTTCCGCCTGACGAATTTCCTTGAAATGCGTTTTTTCGCTGCACAGCGTCTTGGTGCGCTCTGCATTGTCGGGGGCGGGTCTGCGGCGAACACTACTGGCTGAGCAGCGGTTTCCCTCGCGTTACCGGGTTGGTTGCATCGGTGAACTGGTTGACCTCCATGAGGTCGGTTTCGGCCAAGCCACCGGCGGCCTGCTTCAGGAGCATCAGATCCGTGACGTAGTTGTAGCGGGAGTCCGCGTAGTCAAACTGCGATGCGTACAGCCGTTGCTGGGCCAGCAGCACATCGACGATGTTGCGGGTGCCCACCTCATAGCCGGTTTCCGTGGCCTCCAAGGCGGACTGGCTGGAGGCGATGGCCTTCAAACGGGCACCCACCCGCACCACGTCCGTAGCCACTGCCGCGAACAGGTTGCGCGTGTCCCGGGTGACGGTGAGTTGCTGGTTCAGGAGTTCCTGTCGGGCTTGCTCCGCCAAGTACCTGGCTTCCTTGGCCTTGGCGTGGGTGAAGCCGCCTTGGTAGATGGGCAGGTTGAAGGTCAGCGCATAGGTGGTGGTTTCGATCTTGTCGCCTAGGAACGACGGCCCGCCGGTGGCAAATCGGTTGTGGGTGACCGCGCCGTCAATTGTGGGCCAATGGCCGGCGCGGCGGGCGGCTAGCGTGCGATTGGCGGCTTGCAACTGCGCCTTGGCGGCGAGGATGTTGTGGTTGGTCTCCAAGGCCGTGGCGACCCATTGCTCCTCATCTTGGGGATTCGGGTTGACGATGGGCAGGGAATCCGAGATTCGGTCCAGGCTTTCGTAGTGGGTGCCGCTGACCGTCTCCAGTATTTCAAAGAAAACGTGCAGGTCACCGTCCGCCTGAATGCGGGCGACCGCCGAGTTGTCGTAGGCGGCTTGGGCCTCCAGCACGTCCGTGATGGCCACCAGCCCCACTTCAAACCTCTGCTGCACCTGCTCCAACTGACGCTTCACGGCGGTTTCCTGAGCTTGACTGGCCTCCAAGCGGTCCTTGGCGCGGAGCACGTTCAGATAGGAGCGCACCACCCGCACGATCAAGTCTTGGTCCGTGGCTTTCAGACCGGATTCGGCGGCCGCCACGGTGGAGGCGGCGCTTCTCAGGTCGTGCCAAGCGCTTAGGTTGACGATGGGCTGGTTTAGCTGCACCTGCCAAACGTGCTCGTTGTAGATTTGGTCCGGGATGTCCACCACTTGGCCGAACGTTGGGCTGGCCGGATTGACGTCCAGCATCGGAGGCACCGGGAAAGATCGCTTGTTCTTGCTGGTGGAGCCGCTTAGATTCAGCCGCGGCAGCAGCCCGGCCCGGGCCTGGGGTACCAGTTGCCGCCGAGCTTGGTAGCCGGCTTGCGCAGCGCTGAGCACCGGATCGTTCCTTTTGGCGTCCGCGTAGGCGTCCGCAAGGTTGACCGCCGCTGTCGGCCCTGTTTGCACGAGGGCCAAGCCGCTGACGACGAATTGCAGCAGATGGCGATGCGCCCGCCAACGGCCGGCGGGAGGGGAGTTCGGCTGGGGATGCATTGGGGCTGAAGGCGTCATGAGTTGGCTGCATTTCTCGACAGAGGGCGGGAAGTTTAGCAGAGCGACGGGCGGATGGCTTAGAGGCGCCCGACGAACGGGCTACCCTCCTCAAGCCAAAGGCGTCTAAGCTATGCGTCCAGCGCCTTCGTTGTTTGGCTGGTTCGCCTCTGCGGTTCGGCTTGAATGCAGGGGCAGCTTGGTTCGGCACTGGCGTTGCCGGCATGGGTTGGTATATTCGGCGCTTGGAGTTGGCGGGAACGACCAGGAGCGCCATTGGGGGCCGCATGGCTAATCGGGATGCACTTTTTGGCGTGTTGGACAACAGGGGAATGAACCGCAAGGCGGGCAATTACAACATTGATTTGGCGGCGCACATGGCGGAATGCGACGCCAATTATCTGCGCGTGATGCTGCTGTTCCCGCAGTTGCATGAACAGGACGCCGTCGCCGTCGGCGTCAACTTGGCCGGCCGCCGCACGGTGGTGTCCGTTGAAGTGGCGCAGCGCAACCGCTACACCACCGTCATTCGGCTGCGCCAATCGCCGGAGGCGCCTTGGGGCGTGAGTCCGCTGTTCTGCGTGCGGCTCTACCACGACCTCGCCTGCGCTGAAGTGATGGAGTATCAGTGCGCCCGCCGCTTCAACGCCGTTTACGCCTACCCGAACGCGGACATGAGGCATCCCGACGAAAAGGCGCAAATCAATCGGCTATTGGGGGAATTTCTCTCTTGCTGCCTAAGCTGCGGTGTGGTTGTACACGAACCTGCGCTCATGAACTGATGCGCGGCCTCGCCAAGCGCCTCCCGCAACGCAAGGCACACTAGGGGCATCGAGTTTCGGCCATGGTCGCCACTTATTCTTCGGAGTCTTTGCAGGTCCTTTCGGGCTTGGAGCCTGTGCGCCTGCGCCCCGGCATGTACACGGACACCACCCGGCCCAACCATTTGGTGCAGGAGGTGGTGGACAACAGCGTGGATGAAGCCATCGCCGGCTTCGCCCGCAACATAGAAGTGACCCTCTGCGCGGACGGCTCCGTCATGGTCATGGATGACGGGCGGGGCATGCCGGTGGATGAACACCCGGAGCACGGCCTGACCGGCGTGGAGCTGATCCTCACCAAGCTGCACGCCGGCGCCAAGTTCGACAACGAGAGCTACGCCTTCTCCGGCGGCCTGCATGGAGTGGGCGTCTCCGTGGTGAACGCCCTGTCCAGTTGGCTGGAGGTGGAGGTCAAACGCGGTGGCCAGGTGCATCGGCAACGCTACGAAAACGGCGACCCGGCGACCGCCTTGGAGGTGGTGGACACCGTGGGCAAGCGCAACACCGGTACCAGCGTCCACTTCCTGCCGGATGCGGCCTTTTTTGATTCGCCCAACATCGCCCGCGCCAAGCTCGAGCACCTGCTGCGGGCCAAGGCGGTGCTGTGCCCAGGGCTGGCGGTCAGCCTAACGGTGGAGGGGGAGCGCGTTGAGAGCAAGCGGTGGATATATGAGGAAGGCTTGGCCGGCTACCTGAACCAAGCCTTGGCCGGGGCCGAGTCCGTCCCCGCGGAACCATTCGGGCACAGCGCCGAAGGCAATGATGAGGGGGTGGATTGGGCGCTGAAGTGGGTGGTCGATGGCGGGGCCTTGGTCACCGAAGCCTACGTCAACCTTATTCCCACCCCCCAGGGAGGCACCCATGTCAGCGGTTTGCGCTCCGGTCTTATCGAAGCGCTGAAGGAGTTCTGCGAGTTTCGGGATCTAGCGCCCCGCGGCCTGAAGCTGACCGGAGATGACCTTTGGGAGCAGTGCGCCTATGTGCTTTCCGCCAAGCTGAAGGACCCCCAGTTCTCCGGCCAAACCAAGGAGCGGCTGTCCTCTCGCAGTTGCGGCGTTTTCGTCGGCGGCGTCGCCAAGGACGCCTTCAGCCTGTGGCTGAATGAACACCCCCACGAGGGGGAGCGCTTGGCGGAGCTGGCCATCAACAACGCCCAAAGACGCAGCCGAGCGGCCAAGAAGGTGGTGCGCAAGAAGGTCACCACCGGGCCGGCCCTGCCGGGCAAGCTGGCCGACTGCTCCGCCCAGGACGCCGAGGGCGCCGAACTCTTTCTGGTGGAGGGGGATTCCGCCGGCGGCTCCGCCAAGCAGGCGCGGGACAAGGAATTTCAAGCTGTCATGCCCCTGCGCGGCAAGATTCTGAACACTTGGGAAGTCGAGGCCAGCCAAGTGCTCGGCTCCCAGGAAGTGCATGACATCGCCTTGGCCGTGGGGGTGGATCCAGGCTCCGACGATCTCTCCAACCTCCGTTACGACAAGATTTGCGTGCTCGCCGATGCGGACTCCGACGGCGCCCACATCGCCACCCTGTTGTGCGCCCTGTTCGTGCGCCATTTCCGTCCCATGGTGCAGGCCGGCCATGTCTATGCCGCCATGCCGCCGCTGTACCGCATCGACGTGGGCAAGGAGGTGTTCTACGCCTTGGACGAGGCGGAGAAGCAAGGCGTGCTGGACCGCATCGCCGCCGAAAAGAAGCGCGGCAATGTGGTGGTGCAAAGGTTTAAGGGTTTGGGCGAGATGAACCCCAAACAGCTTCGGGAGACCACCATGGACCCGGAAACTCGGCGGTTGGTGCGCCTGACCTTGGACTCCGCCGCCAAGACCGACGCGATCATGGACATGCTGCTGGCCAAGAAGCGCGCCCCGGAACGCCGCACTTGGCTGGAGGCGAAGGGCCACGAGGCCAACTTGGCCTGATTCAGGCTCGGTTGCGGATAGAGGCGCCGCCCCCGACCTCTTGGGCGTGGCCTGATGAATAGGGCAAGGCAATCAGCATAGGAGGCAAACCCAAAGCCATGGAAGTGATGGAAGCGCAAGCCCCGGAAGTCGAAACCCTGCCCCTGCGGGACTACACCGAGCGGGCGTACTTGGACTACGCCATGTACGTCATCAACGACCGCGCCCTGCCGCACATTGCCGACGGCTTAAAGCCCGTGCAGCGGCGCATCATCTTCGCCATGGGCGAACTAGGCCTGAACGCCGCCGCCAAGTTCGTCAAATCCGCCCGCACGGTGGGCGACGTGCTGGGCAAGTTCCATCCCCACGGGGACAGCGCCTGCTACGAGGCGATGGTGCTGATGGCGCAGCCCTTCTCCTTTCGTTATCCGCTGGTCGATGGGCAGGGCAATTGGGGGGCGCCGGACGACCCCAAGTCCTTCGCCGCCATGCGCTACACGGAATCCCGCCTGTCCCGCTACGCGGAGCTGCTGCTGGGGGAGGCTCGCCAAGGCACCGTCGATTTCGTCCCCAACTTCGATGGCGCTCTGGACGAGCCGGCGCTGCTGCCGGCCCGGGTGCCCATGCTGCTGCTGAACGGCGCCGCCGGCATCGCCGTGGGCATGGCTACGGACATCCCGCCGCACAACATGAACGAGGTGGTCAGCGCCTGCGTGCATTTGCTGGATGCGCCAAGCGCCACCCTGCCGGACATCATGGCCCACATCCGCGGGCCGGACTTTCCCTCGGACGCCTTGATCGTGACCCCCCCGGAGGATATTCGAGCCGTCTATGAAACCGGGCGCGGCAGCATCAGGGCGCGGGCGGTTTATGTGCGCGAGAACGGCAACATCGTCATCACCGCGCTGCCCCATCAAGTGTCCCCGGCCAAGGTGCTGGAGCAGATCGCCGCGCAGATGCAGGCCAAGAAACTGCCCATGCTGACGGACTTGCGCGATGAGTCCGACCACGAAAACCCCATCCGGCTGGTGCTGACGCCCAGGTCCAACCGGATCGATTGCGACCGCTTGATGCGCCACCTGTTCGCCACCACGGACTTGGAGCGCAGTTATCGGGTCAACATGAACCTGATCGGCCTGGACCAACGCCCCCGGGTGAAGAATTTGCTGGAGGTGCTGCGCGAGTGGCTGCGCCATCGGCAAACGGTGGTCACCCGCCGCCTTCAGTTCCGGCTGAACAAGATTCTGGAGCGCCTGCATGTGCTCGATGGCCTGCTCATCGCCTACCTGTATCTTGATGAGGTCATCCGCATCATCCGCGAGGAGGACCAGCCCAAGCCAGCCCTGATGAAACGCTTCGACCTGACCGACGTGCAGGCCACCGCCATCCTGGACCTGCGCCTGCGCCAGCTTGCCAAGCTGGAGGAAGGCAAGCTGAAGGAGGAGCAGGCCACTTTGGCCGCCGAGCGGAACGATCTAGAGAAAACTCTGGCCTCCAAGGCACGGCTGAAGGCCCTAATCCGCAAGGAGTTGATTGCCGATGCTGACCGATACGGCGACCCGCGCCGCTCCCCCTTGGCCGGCGGCGAGGACGTGGCGGAGGCCGCCGCCTTTGCGGAAAGCGAACTGATCGCCAACGAACCCATCACCGTGATCCTCTCCGAGAAGGGCTGGGTGCGCTCCGCCAAGGGCCACGATCTGGACCCAGCGGAACTGGCCTACCGCAGCGGCGACGCCTTCGGCCATGCGGCCCGGGGCCGCAGCAACGACCTATTGGTTTTCTTGGACTCCACCGGCCGCGCCTACAACCTGCCGGCCACCAGCCTGCCCTCCGCCCGCACCCAGGGGGAGCCGCTGACCGGGCGCTTGAAGCCCCCGGAAGGTGCCCGCTTCGTCGGCGCCGCCTTGGGCGCCGCCAGCAGCCGGGTGCTGCTCGCCTCCGACGCCGGCTACGGCTTCATCGCCACGCTGGAGGACTTGCTCACCAAAAACAGAGCCGGCAAGGCCGGCCTTAGCACCCCCAAGGACTCCGCAGCCCTGCCCCCCGCCCTCATCGGCGGCCCAGACGTCCCCGCCGAACACGTCGCCGCCGTCACCAATCAAGGCTACCTCCTAGTCTTCCCCCTGGACTCCCTGCCCACCCTAAGCCGAGGCAAGGGCGTCAAGCTAATCAACATCCCCCCCGCCGCCCGCAAAGCCGGCGAAGAGCGCCTCCTCGGTGCCGTGGCCCTCGCGCCAGGCGACGAACTCTGGCTACACTCCGGCACCCGCTACCTGCGCATGAAGCTGAGAGACATCAAAGCCTATTTGGGCGAACGCGCCAGAAGGGGACGGCGGCTGCCAAGGGGGTATCAACGGGTGGACCGGGTTGTTCGGGTGGGGCCGTAGTCCGCACAACAGTCCAATTTTGTTTGGATGCGCGGACTCTTGCTTTGGCCAGCTCCAAATTAGGGAGGATCTGGGGGGCTGCCAGCGCCCACTGACAGCACCTTGGACATAAAGATGCCCTGAAAAATGTCCAGATAACGTCCCTATATCCTCTTTACATCGGCCTGTATTAGACCAAAATGGAAAAAGTCCAGATTTCAAGGAAGCCGTGAATGACTATTTTACCGGAACGTCTTCAACACCTTCGGCAATATTGGGGCCTAAGCCGCGCACAGCTTGGGGAAAAGAGCAAGGTTTCGGGAAAACAAATTGCCCGGATTGAGGCGGGGCAGACTAAGCGCACTCGCCAGACCACCAACCAACGTTTGGCCCAAGCCCTGCAGGTGGATGTTGAGGTGCTCATTGGCGAAAAACCCTTGCCAGCTTACTTGGAAAGCAAAGTGCAGCCATTGAAGGTGGAGGCGTCCGCCTCCATCGGGGGTAATTTCCGCCCAGAACTGAAACTCGCTTTCGACTTGGTCCGACATCGATACGGTTGGGACATACAGCGGATCATCGCAATGGCACCGATCATGTTCGTTCTGTTAGTGGAACGATGTGCCCTTTGGCAAAGGAAGCGGTTGAAGAAGCTGGATGAATGCTTGGAGAGTTTGGATACGCAAGTCTCCCTGCGCCTTAGGGCGACCTTTGACGCTGATGCTGCTCTGGGGGACGTTCCAGCGGAGAGCAAGCCGCTCCCCGGTCACTTCCACCAGACATTTCACGACTATCTGTGCGACCTTGCCGCTGACCTTTCGCCCGATGTGGTGGAGCCGATGACCGCTGAACTGTGGACCTGCCCCCAAGGGCGTGTCTGCGAGAAATACCTAGCCGACATAACGGGCGATTCAATCACCGCACGCTGGGCCTTAGAGTACGGCGATGCGCATCTTGACGACATTCCCGAAGAACTGTGGTCTGAGGAGGCAAAGGGCGAGCGGGTCAAATGGCTTGAAAGCCGATTACGGGAGGAAACGAAACTCATGGTAGGACAAAGGCAGGCGAACAGGTTTCCAGTTGGGCGGCGGTCCATCGAGAAGTGGCAAAAGGGCGGTGTCGAGGAAAGTGGGTAACTTTTCGGGCCGGACATTGACAAGACCTCCGCATAGGGCAAATGTCCAGAAAGCGTCCGTTGACGCCCTAGGGCCGCCGCAAATAGTGTTTTAGGCGAAATTCAATCCATCGAGGAATTTGGCATGGCTTATCGACAAGACGCTGACTTGGCGTTCCTGGAAGAGGTGCCCAGTGATGATCTGCATGATCTTGTGGAGATCCTGACCAAGGGCGAGGAGGGCGAGTCTCGTGTGACGGAAGAGTTGACGCAAAGCCAGGAGTACTTGCTCTACAGCCCAGACCACCATCAGTACTGGGAGTTGATCGCAGCTGAAATTCAGTGTTTTGGTGCCAACACCTTTGCGACCATGTTCAGAGGCGGCGAAGGCGTACTCTATGAGGAGGTGCTGCAGGACGTATGTGACAAAATGGATGTGAACTACAACAAGAACGCCAGCGTTCAATCCATTGAGATGAATCTTCTGATGAAGGTTCTTGAAAACTCCATGGCGGAAATGAGTCCCAGCGAACTGAAGAAGGTCTGCAAGGACCTCGACCTGAAAACCACCACTTATACGTCCGAAGCGGTTGTGACCGCTCTGCAAACGGCCATCAGGATGGGAGGATTCGCACCCTACAAGGTGGCCGTCATCGTGGCCAACGCCGTTTTAAAGGCACTGATTGGCCGCGGGCTTTCCATTGCGGCAAACGCCACGCTGACCCGTGTAATGGGGATATTTGCCGGGCCAGTTGGCTTGATCTTGACCGCCGTCTGGACGCTGATTGACATTGCCGGCCCGGCCTATCGAGTTACCATTCCTGCAGTGATCATGATCGCCTACCTCCGCGCCGCCGTGCAAACAGGGAATCTTGAAAAACGCAAGGTGGATGAAACGGTTGTGGATGCGGATTCGGAGAATGATGAGGTGGGCAGGAAGCTTCAGGAAGCGATGGAAGCTGCTGAGGCACGAGTTGATGCTGCGGAAGCGAGACTCAAGGCTGCCGGAGTCAAATTGGAAGCCGCAGAGGCAAAGCGGGATGCCGCAAGAGCTAAGCTTGAAGCTGCAAAAGGGGCAAACAACCCGGTCGATCTAGAGACTGCTCGCACGGTGTTTGAAGTGGCTCAGGCGAAACTTGAAGCCACTGAAGCGAAGCAGGATGCCATTGAGGCAAGGCGGGATGCCGCATCCACGGATTTCTGGGCGGCCGTTCAGGTCCTCAATGTGCATAGTGTGGAGGAAACAAAAAGAACTATAGATCGACATAATAAATTCATGGCGCAAGATGGTGTGCGGCAACTAGAGGAAATATTCGGGAATCCGGATGAGCCTTGGAAGCCCATTACTCTGAATAGCGATGACGACGAGGAGGAACTTTTCCCTCCCGACACGCCGGCGAAAACGGCGGCAGAAGCGAAATACGACGCCGCTTCCAAGAAAGCGAAGAAGGTTTACCAGAAACTCAGAGCCGTTAAGGCCGACCCGGACGCAATCCAAGCGGACATCGACGCTGCCCAAGCGAAGTACGATGCTGCTGCCAAGAAGCGGGAAGGCGCGAGAAAGAAGTGGGCGGACAAGCCTTGAGTGCGCAGAAGGGGCCCCTAAGACTAATAGAGTTGGCGATTGGGGCCAGCAGGGGCACCAGGCCGCCACGGCTCGTTGGTCTCCCTCAGCTAAAAACGTGCAGTGTCACTTGCCTTCCAGCCCTTCGATTCGGCGCACGGACGGGGGAGCGGCTGTCGGACCTGCTCAATGGGCTGGCTGGTGGGGAGCCCTTGGATCAAGTGGGCGACTGGATCATTGAGTGCGGCAGCGGCGAGATACTGCTGTCCCGCGTGTCCGCCCTCCCTGGCAAAAGCGGGCAACGGCCAATGAACGGTTGGGCCAAGTCAGCCCAGCGTAAGCGGCCGCCGATAGTCCCGGGGGACAAGGCGGGCGTCACACAGGGATTGGTAGATCCTGAACCAATCAGTCTTGTTCATGCCCCGGCTGTTCGTAGCCAGCGTTCCTCACAGCGGGAAATGGCCCGAATTTCGCCCGTCAGCTTGGCACCTTTCCCCTGCCCGATTTCCCTATCGAGAGTCAGTTCTAAGGTGGGGCTGGGCGTAAGCCAGAGCTGCCAATCACAAAGCGCGGATGTCGCACAATGGATAGCGCCTTTGCCTAGTGCGCTTCCCCTTGCGGCCCCTTATCGTGCCTCCGCATGGACCACGACGCCGCCCACAAGTACATCTACGGCCTGCCGGAGGTCGCGGCTGACATGCTGCGCCTCGTCGCCCCGGACTGGGTGGGCGAACTGGACCTCGCCACCTTGGAGGACCGCTCGTCGGAGTTCCTGGACGCCGCCCACCGCAAGCGCTTGGCGGACATGGTTTGGTTGGTGTCCTTTCGCAGCGGCCGGCTGCCGAGCGGGCAGAGGCCCCATGTTCTGGTCTTGGTTGAGTTCCAGTCCGAGGTGGACAGGCGCATGGCGAAGCGCATGCGGGAGTATGCGGAGATGCTGTTGGGCCGCGTGGGCCGAGGTGGTGCGCCGGAGTCGGGGGGCACCCGGCCTTGGGTGCTGCCCATTGTGGTTTACAACGGCGGCGAGCCGTGGACCGCTGCCGGCCGGGTGTCGGACTTGGCGTCGCTGCCATCCGCGCTGGCGGAACGGGATTTGGCGTTGCTGCAGCCGCAGGCGTACCGGCTGCTAGCGGCCGGCGGCGCCTTGACTTCGGGGGCGTGGCGGGCGGAGGATTGGCCTTTGGAGAATCGGGTTGCGGCGACGGTGCGGCTGCAGAGGTCCGGTGCGTCCCAAAAGTTGCTGCCTTGCCTGCTTGATGAGGTTGCCCGGTTTCCCGGGCCGGCGAACGAGGCGTTCCGGCGGGCGCTGCATTCTTGGGCCAGAGCGCTGTGGGAGCACAAGACTGGCGGCAGGTCGGGTTTTCCAGCCTTTGAGGAAATTGATCAAACAGAAGGAGTGGTTATGCCAACAGTGGCGGAAGCGGCCTGGGACCGATGGGACGCCAAAGTGCGGGCGGAAGGCTTTGAACAAGGCATTGAACAGGGCCGGGCGGCGGAGCGGGCGCGGCTGCGCCGTCAGGCGGCGCTTCGATTCGGCGCACGGACGGGGGAGCGGCTGTCGGACCTGCTCGATGGGCTGGCTGCCGGGGAAGCCTTGGACCAAGTGGGCGACTGGATCATTGAGTGCGGCAGTGGCGAGGAACTGCTGTCTCGTGTGTCCGCCCTCCTGGCAAAAGCGGGCAACGGCCAATGAACGGTTGGGCCAAGTCAGCCCAGCGCAAGGGGCGGCCGATAGTCCCGGGGGTTAAGGCGGGCGTCACACAGGGATTGGTCAATCCTGAACCAATCAGTCTTGTTCATGCCCCGGCTGTTCGTAGCCAGTGGCCCCGAAGGAAAGGCGGACACGACTTTTAGCCAGCGTTCCTCAGAGCGGGAAATGACCCTAGTTTCGTCCGTCAGCTTGGCACCTTTCCCCTGTCCGATTTTCCTATCGAGAGTCAGTTCTGAAGTGGGGTTGGGTGTAAACCAAAGCCGCCAATCACAAAGCGCGGATGTCGCACATTGGATAGCGCTTTTGCCTAGTGCGCTTCCCCTTGCCGCCCCTTATCGTGCCTCCGCATGGACCACGACGCCGCCCACAAGTACATCTATGGCCTGCCGGAGGTCGCGGTTGACATGCTGCGCCTCGTCGCACCGGGCTGGGTGGGCGAACTGGACCTCGCCACCTTGGAGGACCGCTCATCGGAGTTCCTGAACGCCGCTCACCGCAGGCGCTTGAGCGACATGGTTTTCGGTGTGCGGTTGGGCAAGGGACGGCTTGTGAACGGCGAACGCCCCTATATTCTGGTCTTGGTTGAGTTCCAGTCCGAGGTGGACAGGCGCATGGCGAAGCGCATGCGGGAGTATTCGGAAATGCTGTTGGACCGCATCGTCAGCAGCGGTGCGCCTAGGCGGGAGGGCGGCCTGCCCTGGGTGCTGCCGATTGTGGTGTACAACGGCAGCGACCCTTGGACGGCGGCCGGCCAAGCGAGTGACTTGGCGCCGCTGCCCTTGAAGCGCATGGCGCAGAACTTGGCGCCGTTCCAGCCGCAGGCCTACCGTTTGCTGGCGGCGGGCGGGGCCTTGACTTCGGGGGCGGTACGGGCGGAGGATTGGCCCTTGGAGAATCGGGTGTCAGCGACGGTTCGGCTGCAGGCGAGTGAGGCACCGGACAATTTGCTGCCGTGCCTGCTGGACGAGGCGGCCCGCTTTCCCGGTGCGGCGAACGAGGCGTTTCGGCAGGCGCTGCACACTTGGGCTAGGGCACTGTGGGTGGACCAAACGGGCGCTGTTTCGGGTTTTCCGGCCTTTGATGAATTGGAGCGAAAAGGAGAAAAGGCAATGCCGACGTTGTTGAAAGCGAACTGGGACCGGTGGGAGGCCGGAGTGCGTGCGGAAAGTCGGGAGGAGGGCATTAGGCTGGGCATCAAACAGGGCCGGGCAGCGGAGCGGGCGCGGCTGCGCCGGCAGGCGGCGCTTCGATTCGGCGCACGGACGGGCGATCGGCTGTCGGACCTGCTCGATGGGCTGGCTGCCGGGGAAGCCTTGGACCAAGTGGGCGACTGGATCATTGAGTGCGGCAGCGGCGAGGAACTGCTGTCTCGCGTGTCCGCCCTCCTGGCAAAAGCGGGCAACGGCCAATGAATTGGAGACGCAAGCTCAACTTTGCGGGCTAGCCGCTTACTCAAAACACCGCTAAGTGTGCTGTCCCCGGACGCAATCAACTGACTCTACCCACTAGCTGTAAGGCACTCCCTTGGCTGCGGACATTGCATTGGTGACGGTTTCCGGCCAAGACCGGCCGGGGTTGATGGCGCAGTTGACCGCCTTGCTGGCCCGGCATGGTGCGCAGGTGCTTGATGTTGGCCAAGCCGTGATTCACGAAGAGCTTGCTCTCGGCCTGCTGGTGCATTTGCCGCAGGGAAAGTGGGCGGATGGCTTGGCGAAGGCGCTGCAGGCGCTGGCGGCGGAAACCGGAGCATTGGTTCGCGCCAATCCCATTTCCGCGCAGGATTACGAGGACTGGGTGGCCAGTTCCGGCCAGCCCAGGCTGGTGATTACCCTGTTGATGCGTGGCGTCACCGCTCCGGTGTTGAACGCGGTCAGCGCCATCACCCATCGCCAGGGGCTGAACATCGACACCGTGCGCCGCCTGTCTGGGCGGCTGCCTCTGGAGCAGGCGGCCAACCCGGAGCGGCTGTGCGTGGAGATGCGGGTGCGCGGTGCCGCCGGCGACCCAGCCAAGCTGCAAGCCGACCTGATGGCCGCGGCGGCGCAGTGGGCGTTCGACTTCAGCGTCCATGACGACAACGTTTTCCGCCGCAACCGCCGCTTGGTGGCGTTCGACATGGACTCCACCCTAATCAACGTGGAGGTCATGGATGAACTGGCCCGTCGGCAGGGTGTGGGCGCTCGGGTTCAGGCCATCACCAGCCGCGCCATGAACGGGGAGATCGATTTTCAGGAGAGTTTCCGCGCCCGCGTCGCCCTGCTGGCCGGGATGCCGGCGCAAGTATTGCATGAGGTGGCCGGGAACGTACACCTGAACCCAGGCGCCGGGCGCCTGGTTCGGGTGTTGCGCCACTTTGGTTACCGGATGGCCATCATTTCCGGAGGCTTTCAGGATGTGGGCAACCGGCTGCGCGAGCGCCTCGGCATCGACCATGTGTTCGCCAACGAGCTGTGCATTGAAGATGGCGTGGTCACCGGCGAAGTGCGTGGCGAGATCATTGACGCCACCGCTAAGGCCGCGCTGCTGCGCCGGTTGGCGCGGGAGGAAGGCATTCTGCTGGCCCAGACCATCGCCATAGGCGACGGCGCCAACGACCTGCCCATGCTCAGCGTCGCCGGGCTGGGGGTGGCCTACCACGCCAAGCAGTTGGTGCGGCGCACCGCCAGCCACGCCATCTCCAACTTCGGCTTGGACTCGGTGCTTTACTTGATGGGCTTCAGCGACCGGGACATCGATCAAGCGCTCGCTTGAATTATCATGGCGCCATGGCTAGCTACGCCACCAACGAATTCCGCGCCGGGCTTAAGGTGCTGCTTGAGGGGGACCCCTGCGCCATCTTGGAGAACGAATTCGTCAAGCCGGGCAAGGGGCAAGCGTTCAATCGGGTCAAGTTCCGCAACCTGAAGACGGGGCGCGTTTGGGAGCGCACCTTCAAGTCGGGCGAATCCATTGCAGCCGCCGACGTGGTGGAATTGGCCATGGAGTATCTCTACACCGACGGCCAGTTCCACCACTTCATGAAAACCGACGGCAGCTACGAGCAGGTGGCGGCCTCGCCCACCGTCATCGGCGACGCCTTGAACTGGATTACGGAGCAGGATGTCTGCCAAGTGACGCTTTGGAACGATGATCCGATATCCGTCACGGTTCCGAACTTCGTCACCCTGGAGGTTACGGAGACTGACCCTGGCTTAAAGGGGGACACCGCCCAAGGGGGAAGCAAGCCGGCCACTCTTTCCACTGGCGCCATCATCCGAGTGCCCTTGTTCATCAACGTAGGGGACAAGTTGAAGATAGACACCCGCAAGGGAGAGTACGTCGGCCGAGCGTAGCAAGCGCCCCCGCCAGCGAGCTGCCGAGGGATGACTGGGTTTGCATGGGCTCGACGGAAGCAGCTAATTGAACGACGCATCTGATTGGCGCCCCACTTGCTCCCTAGCTGTCCTGCGGGCGCGGGCAGATATTTTGGCGGACATCCGCGCCTTTTTTGCCGAGCGCGGCGTCATTGAGGTGCAGACCCCGACCTTGGGCCTGAACTCAACCACGGAGCCGCAGATTGACCCCTTGCGCACCACCGACGGCGCCTTCCTGCAAACCTCCCCGGAACACTACATGAAGCGCTTGCTGGCGGCGGGAGCGCCGTCAATCTACCAACTTGGCCCGGCCTATCGGGCCGGTGAAGCGGGGCGCTTGCACCGAGAGGAGTTCTCCATGCTGGAGTGGTATCGCCTCGGCTTTGACGACGCAGCCCTGATGGATGAGGTCGCCGCGCTGG
Organism: uncultured Pseudomonadales bacterium; assembly: GCA_958296195.1. Lineage (GTDB taxonomy): Bacteria > Pseudomonadota > Gammaproteobacteria > Pseudomonadales > Azotimanducaceae > Azophilus. The sequence goes on from OY282455.1 coordinate 863,199, forward strand.
TTGACCGCATCCTAGGAGCGGCGGACTGTCGGCGCATCCGCTACGAATCCTTGGTCGGCGCCGTCATCGGCGACCCGGCGGAGTTGGACCTCCGCTTTGCCAGTGCGGTTGAGCGTTTGGGGAAAGGGCGCTGGTTCGTGACCGACTATCCCGCCGAGCAAGCTGCCTTGGCTCGGCTCCGGGACGGAGACGCGGCGGGGGCGGCCCGCTTTGAATTGATCGTGGATGGCGTGGAATTGGCGAACGGCTACCATGAGTTGACGGATCCAGTCGAACTGCGCCAACGCATGGTGCGGGACAACGCCGCCCGTGCCGCCGCCGGCCGGGAATTCATGGCCGCGGACGAGCGGCTGCTTGCGGCCATGACCCACGGCTTGCCGAACTGCGCCGGCGTCGCCTTGGGCGTTGACCGGCTGGTGATGCTGGCGATTGGAGCTTCAAGCCTAGCTGAAGTCATGTCCTTCGCCGAACGCTGATCGCGCCGCGAAGAGGCTGGCAGAGGGTGCAGCCAGTACACTTTGCGCCCGATACATTCCCGAACAGTGGTTGGGCAACTTGTGGAAGGAAAGAAACATTTCAGCAAATGCCCCCTTGCCGCTGACCAAGCCATAGGGCTGTCTCACGGAACAGGACCGCCTCAGTGGTACAATGCAGCGATCGTCGCGCGGACTCGGGAGCAAGAGTGAGCGCAGGACTTCGCTACGAAGCCGACGGTGCCCCTTCAACATGGCTTGTTCTCGGCCAAGGGGCCCAGATCACCATGCTGACGATCAATGCCAACGTCATGCTGGCTGCCGTCGCCTTCCGAAGCGGCGGCGCGGACCACTACCTGCTTTGGGGTGTTTTCGCGACCCTGTTCTGCGCTGGCGTCGGCACGATTCTGCAGGCCCTTCGGTTCGGCCGGATCGGCGCCGGCTATTGTGTGCTGGTGGGCACCTCCGCCGTATTCGTTCCCGTTTCCGCAGCGGCGCTGGCGAGCGGCGGCCCGGCGCTGCTCGCCACCCTTGTGATGGCGGCGGCGCTCCTGCAGATGGCCGTTTCCACCCGCCTGTCGCTCGTGCGGCGGCTGCTGACGCCGGCGGTTACGGGCACCGTCATCATGTTGGCGACGGTATCCCTCATGCCCACTCTGGCTGGGCTGCTCAACCAAGCGCCCGCGGATGCGCCGCTCGCGGCGGCGCCGGTTTGCGCCCTCGTTACGGTGGCGCTCATCGTTGGCGTCGGCCTCAAGGGCAACGCCGCGCTGCGGCTTTGGGCGCCGGTCATCGGCGTCGCCGGTGGTGCGGCCGCAGGGGCGCTGTTCGGCATCTACGACACGCAGCGCGTGGCCGAAGCGCCGTGGATCGGCATGTCCGTGGCGGACTGGCCGGGCTTGGACCTCGCCTTCGGCGCGGAGTTCTGGGCGCTGCTGCCGGCGTTCGCCTTAATCTCGTTGGTGGCGGTCACAAGATCCATCGGCGTCGCCGTCGCCACCCAGCGGGTGTCGTGGAATCGCCCGCCCGCCGCGGACTTTCGTGCGGTGGACTTCCGCGCCGTGCAGGGCGGCATCGCCGCGGAGGGCGCCGGCAATCTGCTGGCCGGCTTGAGCGGCGGCGCCCCGAACACCGCCTATCCGATCAGCCCGTCCGTGATCGAACTCACCGGCGTGGCCGCGCGCCGGGTGGGCATCGCCGCCGGCGCGATCCTGATTCTGGTGGCCTGCGCACCGAAGGCCCTGGCGGTCGTCATCGCCATTCCGAGCGCCGTGGTGGCGGCCGCCATAGGTGTGATGATGGTCATGGTGTTCGTCGTCGGCTTGCGGCAAGTCATGCGAGAGGGCTTGGACTACTCCACCGGCTTGATCGTCGGGGTGTCGTTCTGGATCGGCATGGGCTTTCAGGCGCAGCTGATCTTCCCGGACATCGTGGGGGGCTTCGCCGGGGGGCTGTTCGGGAACGGCATGGTCGCCGGCGGCGCCACGGCCATCCTGCTGACGCTGGCGGTGAACCTCACGCAGCCGCGCAGCGGGCGGTTTGTCGGGCGGGCGGAGGCGTCGGAGCTGGCGAACATCCAGACGTTCCTGGCGGCGTTCGCCGCCCGCCGCCACTGGGACGGTGCCATGCGGCAGCGGCTGGCGGCGGCGGCCGAAGAGGCGCTGGCGGCGGTGCTGCAGAGCGAGGCAACGGAGAATGAGGATGGCAATGGCGCACGGGAGGCCCGCCGGCTGCAGATAACGGTGCGCGGCGTCGGCGTCGGCGCAACGCTGGAGCTCGCCACCGCGGTCGCCGGCGAGGAGAACCTGCAGGACCGCATTGCCCTGCTCAGCGAGGAGCCGGCGGGCGAGGCGATGCGCGACGTGCCGCTGCGGCTGCTGCGCCATCTCGCGTCCTCCGTGCGCCATCAGCAGTTCCACAACGCGGACGTGCTCACGGTGCAGGTGGACGGCCGACGGTGAAATCCACTTGGTGCGTGGTCGCTCGGAAAGTTCCCTGCCCGCAACACCCGAAACGCCATACCCTCCCCCAGCTTCCCCGCCAGCCGATCGCACACATCCGCTGCCAGCCAGCATCTAGTTCGGTTCATGGGGGCGAAATGTTGTCGGCGTTGGACTCTCTCCCTCGGTGCCTGTCCGCCTATTGCTACGTCGTTTTCTACAGCGCAGACTCCTAGGAAGCCTCACTCGGTCTTGGCGAGGATCTGGGTGCCGATGCCGGCGTCGGTGAAGATTTCCAGCAGCAGTGCATGGGGCTTGGTGCCGTCGATGATTTGGGCGCTGCCGACGCCGCCGGCCACGGCTTCCAGAGCGCAGCGCGTCTTCGGCAGCATGCCGCCGCTGATGGCCCCGTCGGCGATGAGCTGGCCGGCTGCCTCGGCGGACAGGCGGGACAGGGTTGCGCCTTGGGCATCCAATATGCCCGGCGTGTCGGTCAGTAGAATGAGCTTCTCCGCCTTGAGCGCCTCCGCCACCCGCCCGGCCATCAGATCCGCGTTGATGTTGTAGGGCTCGCCTTCCGACCCGGCGCCGATGGGCGCGATGACGGGGATGAATCCGTCTCGCATCAAGGTGGCCAGCACCTTGGCGTCAACGGCCTCGATCTCGCCGACCTGGCCGATGTCGATGATCTCCGAAGCCTCCAGCCCAACGTCGGCTTGGGACAGCTTGAGCTGGCGGGCGCGAATCAGCCCGCCGTCCTTGCCGGTGACCCCCACCGCCTTGCCGCCGTGGTGGTTGAGCAAGGCGACGATCTCCTGGTTCACCTGCCCGCCGATGACCATCTCCACCACATCCATGGTGGCGGCGTCCGTCACCCGCATCCCGTTGACGAAGCGCGTCGGGATGTTCAACTTCTTGAGCGCGGCGCCGACCTGCGGCCCGCCGCCATGCACCACCACGGGGTTCATGCCCACCAGCTTCATGAGCGTTAAATCCCGGGCGAACTTGACCTTTAGGGACTCCTCAACCATGGCCGCGCCGCCGTACTTCACCACGATGGTGCAGCCGTGGAACTTGCGGATGTAGGGCAGCGCCTCCGTCAGTATTTTGGAGGCGCTGTCCGCTTGGGGGCTGAGGTTGCTCATGCTGCCGGGTTAAAACTCAAATTGGGATCGACCAGACCGAGCTGCTTCCTAAAAACGCCTTGGATTCGATCTAACGCCGCCGCTCCGTCGGCCTCGAATCTCAGGGTGAGCGCGGGACTGGTGTTGGAGGCGCGGACCAACCCCCAGCCGTCTTTGTAGTCCACCCGCAGGCCGTCTATCGCGGTGCGCCGGCCCGTTCCGAAGTCCCCCTTATTCGCCAAGGCCTCCATGATTTTGAACTTGCGGTCCTCAGTGGTTTCAACTTTGATTTCCGGGGTCGAAAGGCCCAACGGCAATGCTTGAAAGAGCGTCTCGGCGCTTTGGTCGGCGGCGCTCAGCAGTTCCAGGAAGCGGGCGGCGGCGTAAATGGCGTCGTCAAAGCCGTACCACCGGTCGGCAAAGCAGATGTGGCCGCTGAATTCCCCGGCTAGCAGGGCGCCGGATTCCCGCATCCGGGCCTTGATGTGCGAGTGGCCGGTGCGCCACATGCAGGCTCGCCCTCCGGCCTTTTGTATCAGATCGCCCAATGCGCGGCTGCACTTCACGTCAAAAATGACCTCGGTGCCTGGGTTGAGGCCGATGACCTGTTGGGCGAACAGCATCAGCAGTTGATCCGATGAAATGACGCCGCCCGCATCGGTGACCAGGCCTATGCGGTCGCCATCGCCATCGAACGCCAGCCCGCAGTCTGCGCCGGTGGCCCGAATTTTCTCCGCGAGGTCTTGGAGATTTTGGGAATTCGCCGGGTCCGGATGATGATTGGGGAAAGTGCCGTCTATGTCGCAGAACAGCTCCACCACCTCGCAGCCGAGCATTCGGAAAACCTTGGGCGCGACCTCGCCGGCGGCGCCGTTGCCGCAATCGACAACGACCTTGAGCGGCCTTTGCAGCCCTATGTCGTTGACCACTTGGTCCAGATAGGAGGCGCTGGCGTCCTCCTTGACGATGGCGCCTTGTCCGTCAATGAAGTCATGGCGCTCGATGCGCTTATGCAAGTTCAGAATGTCCGTTTCCTTTAGGGACTTTCCGTCCAGAACCATTTTCAGGCCGTTGTACTCTGCCGGATTGTGGCTGCCGGTGACCATGACGCCGGCGGTTGCTCCGCGAGCAAGAGCTGCGAAATACAGAACTGGAGTGGGAACCAACCCGATGTCAATGACTTGGAGGCCGCTTTCAGTCAGCCCCTGGTTGAGCGCCTCATGCAGCGCCGGACTGGAGATGCGCCCGTCCCGCCCGGTTAGGACTCGGTCTTGGCCGATGGCCAGGGCCTCGGCGGCGAAGCTCCGCGCTATGGTGTGAACCACCTGCGGGCCGAGGTTCTGATCGACTATGCCGCGGATGTCGTAAGCGCGGAAAATTCTAGGATCCAACACTGATGAGCGCCCTATGAGGTTTTTGCCATGTTAGTCACGCCGTTCGGTTTTGGCTAGTCGACGACCTGACGCGGGGCATTGGAGGAAGCCTGTTAATATTGGCGCCAGCCGATAGGTTGCGAACTCATGTCCGACCCTCCACTTGGCAAAACTAGCGTAAGCGGCGCAAGGCGGGATTGCATAAAGCGCTGTCCGCCGGCCCAATCCAAGCCCTGGTTGCGTGGGTTGAAGCTGAACGGGTGCATTGCGCTGGTCGCACTTTGCGCTTTCGTGGTTGCGCCGGCCAACGCGGCGGAGCGGCCCAACGTCATCGTCATGCTGGCGGATGACTTGGGCTGGGCGGACGTGGGTTTTCACGGTGGGGACATCGACACGCCTTCCTTGGACCGGCTGGCCACCGAAGGGGTGGAGCTCAGCCGCTTTTACACCACGCCGATATGCTCCCCCACCAGAGCGGCCCTGATGACCGGGCGCAACCCCATTCGGCTGGGCGTCGCCTACGGCGTCATCCTGCCTTGGGACAACAACGGCGTGCATACGGACGAGCGCTTCCTTTCCGAAGCCTTCCGGGACTTGGGCTATCAAACGGCGATGGTCGGCAAATGGCATTTGGGCCATGCGCAGCAGACCTACCATCCCAACAGCCGCGGTTTCGAGCACTTCTACGGGCACCTGCACACGGAGGTGGGCTACTATCCGCCGTTCGCCAATCAAGGCGGCAAGGACTTCCAGCGCAACGGCGTCTCCATAGACGACCAAGGCTACGAAACCTTCCTGCTCGCCGCCGAGGCGGTGCGCTACATTCGGCAGCGTGACCGGAGCAGGCCTTTTTTCCTCTACCTGCCGTTCCTAGCCCCGCACACGCCCTTGGACGCCCCGCAGGACCTGCAGGACAAGTACGCGGACATCGACACCGAGTTGCCGCCCGCCCGCAGTTCGCAAACGGACGGCACCCGCACCATCTCCAAGCTGCTGCTGCGGGACAGCGCTCGGCCGCTGTACGCGGCGGTGGTGGACGGCATGGACCAGGCGGTCGGCCAAGTTCTGCGGGCCTTGGACGACGAGGGCCTTAGCGACGACACCCTAGTGTTGTTCTTCAGCGACAACGGCGGCGCCGCCTACTCCCACGGCGGTGCCAACAACGCGCCGCTGCGCGGCGGCAAAGGAGAGGTGTTCGAGGGCGGCATACGGGTGGTGTCCTTGCTGCGTTGGCCAGCGCAGCTGCAGGGTGGCGGCAAGATGGACCAGATCATGTCGGTGATGGATGTCTTCCCCACCCTCATGGAGGCGGTCGGCGGAACTGCGGGTGAGCATTTGCCTTGGGATGGCGCAAGCCTGTGGCTCGCCATCCGCGACGGCCAGGCCGCGCCCCGCAACGAGGACCTGTTCTTTGCTTCGGAAACGCCCATTTACGGCCACTTCAACCTGACGCTGTTCAATGAGGAATGGAAGCTGGTGCAGGAAATACAGCAAGATCAGGTGACCACAACGGTCACCAACCACCTCTTCAAAATTTCCGAAGACCCTAATGAATACAACAATTTAGCTGCCGCCCACCCGGATCTGACGGCAGACATGGCGCAGCGCATCCGCAATTGGCGGGCGCTCTATCCCATCCACGGCACCCGCTCCCATTTGGTGGCCCCGCCAGGCTGGCGGGCGCCAAAGGATTGGGCGACCTATCCGCGACCCTTGGACGCCCTGCAGAATGCCCCAGCTCCCGGCATGCCGCCCCCCGGCGTTGAGAGGATTCTGGACTGGCAGCACGGCGAGCGCGGCCGGCTGATCTACAACTGCGAATCCAAGTGGTATCTGGGCGGGTTGTGCTTGCGGCGCTAGGTTTTGCCGCGGCGCCAAGGCCACGCTGGAAGGATTTTGGGGCCCTCTGGGATGTTTGACCAAGCGCGGCCGGCTGATCTACAACTGCGAATCCCAATGGTATCTGGGCGGGCTGTGCTTGCGACCCTAGGTTTTGCCGCGGCGCCAAGGCCGCACTGGAAGGATTTTGGGACCCTCTGGAATGTTTGACCAGAGACAAGGTGCATTGGATATGCAAGTACACTCCGAACTGCCTAGCCACAGGATGTCGTGGTCATCAACTTTCCCAGCAGTTCCTCGCAATTTACGAAGGGTCCTGCTGAGCGCCATCGCCTTAAGCGTCGCTGCGATGCCGGTGCAGGCGGCCAACATGCCGCCGAGAAATCCTTATTTGGCGGACTCCAGCTACTCAATGGCCCACGGCAACCCCGCCCAACAGGACGCGGTGCCTCAAGCTGGGCCGACCGGCCCTAGCCGGACCCTGCTGCCGGAGCAGATCGACTACCGCCATGTCGGCCCCGGCCATTTCGGCGCCACCACCTCCGGCCTGTATGCGGACGGAAGGCGCATCCTTTGGGGCAACGGCATCGATCGCATCGTCAAGATCGACCACGATAGCTTTGAAGTGCTGCAGGAATTCCATTTTCCGGGCGCGGAGGTTTACGCGACGGAGGAGGCCGAGGCCGCCATCGCCGCCTTGGACGCCAACAACGACGGCTTCTTCGCCTTGGCTGGAGCGTTCCGGCAAATGCTGAAGTACCGCGACCTCGCCAACCTCTACACCGTGCTGGACCGGGACCACAACTACTACATCGGCAGCCGCGACGGGACCATCACCGCCTACGGCGATGCGGACCCACGGGACTCCCGCTCCGCCATCGTCAAGCTGCGGGAAATGCGCCTGCCGCCTGAAGTGACCGGCTCCGTCATGGGCCTGAACATGACCTACGACGGCTGGCTGTTGGTGGTCACGGAGCACGGCCATGTAGTGACGGTGAAGCGGGACTTCAGCGCAACCCGCACCCTGCGCCTGCAGCACAGCGAGGGTGCGGAGGCCAAGGCCACAGGCCCCACCGGGCGTGGCTGGATACGCAACGCCCCCGCCTTGGACGCCGACGGCGGCATCTACGTCGTCTCCCAGGAACACATGCACAAAGTGGTGTGGAACGGCGAGCGGCTGTCCCGCGAACCCCGGGACGGCGCCTGGACCTCCCCTTACCGCAACGGCTGGGGGCATGGTAGCGGCGCCACGCCGGCGTTGATGGGCTTTGGCGAAGAAGATCGATTCGTGGTCATCACCGATGGCGAGCCGCGCATGAACCTAGTGCTCTATTGGCGTGACCGCATTCCCGAGGACTGGCCGGGGTTGCCAGGCTACGACCGGCGGGTGGCAGGTGTGCAGCCGGTGACGATGGGCGACGAATCGCTTGCCGAAATTCAGTCCGAACAGTCCGTGGTGGTGGCCGGCTACGGCGCCCTGGTGGTCAACAATGAAGCGCGCAACGCGCCTTGGTATTTGCCGGCGCGGGCGCGCGGCCTGTTGGTGGGATTGCTGGGCAACAATCCCCGCCATCAGCCCTATGGTGTGCAGAAGTTCGCTTGGCGGCCCGCTACGCGATCCTTCGCTCCCGCGTGGGTGAACGGGGAGATCAGTTCGCCGAGCTCCGTGCCCTTGGTCAGCCTGGCCTCCAACTTGGTTTACTTCATCGGTGCAAGGGATGGCCAATTCACATTGGAGGCGCTGGATTGGAGCACCGGCGTCGCCAGCTTCCACTACGTCATCGGCGGCCAAAGGTACAACGTGATGTACGCCGGCACCTTGTTGGACGAAAACGGAAGGGTTCACTACGGCACCCCTTGGGGGCGGGTGCGCCTGCGCCCTTCGGCGATTCGGCGGAACGGCGCCGCCAAATAGACGGCCTAGTGCGGACTTTCGGGGAAAAACAACTCGGCTAGGCGCTGCACCAAAGCTGCGGCGAGCGCCTCCTTGCTTTGGTAGGGCAACTCCGCTTCACCATCCGCCCAGATTAGGGTGGCGGCGTTGTGGTCGCTGTTGAAGCCAATCTCTTTGTTGGACACATCGTTGACGACGATGGCGTCAAGGTTCTTGTGCCGGCGCTTGCTGCGGGCGTGCTCCAGGGCGTTTTCCGTTTCGGCGGCGAAGCCGACCACCACCGGGGCTTGGGGCAAGGCGGCCACTGCGGCGATGATGTCCGGATTCTCCACCAAGGAAAGCTTGAGCGGCGCCCCGTTGCGCTTCTTCAGTTTTTGCTGGTTTTGGACGCTGGGTCGATAGTCCGCCACGGCGGCCACGCCGACCACCAGCGCCTGCTCCGCGGCGCGGGCCAGCACGGCGTCGTGCATGTCCTGGGCGCTGACAACCTCAATGCGCTCCACGTTCGCCGGAGCCGGCAGGTTGCTCGGGCCGGAGACAAGGATGGTTTGGGCGCCGGCGGCAGCGGCGGCTTGGGCGATGGCGTAGCCTTGCTTGCCGGAGCTTTGGTTGGAAAGGTAGCGCACCGGGTCCAGCGCCTCCTGGGTGGGGCCGGCGGTCACCAGCACCTTGCGGCCCTTTAGGCAGGGTGCCGCCAAGGTTTGTTGCACGGCCAACAGCAGCGCTTCGGGTTCCGCCATGCGGCCCGGCCCGGTGTCGCCGCAGGCTTGGTCGCCAACCTCGGGGCCGATGATGCGCCGCTCGTCTTCGGCCAGGATGGCGGCGTTGCGGCGGGTTGCCGGATTCCGCCACATGGCTTGGTTCATGGCGGGAGCCAGCAGAATCGGCGCATTGGTTGCCAGGCACAAAGTCGTCAACAGATCGGGCGCCAAACCCTGAGCCAAGCAGGCCATGAAATGGGCAGTGGCCGGCGCCGCTAGAACGAGGTCCGCCCAGCGGGCCAACTCGATGTGCCCCATGGCGGCCTCCGCCTCTCGGTCCCACAGGTCGTCGCGCACCGACCGCCCGGAAAGGGCCTGCATGGTGACAGGCGCCACGAATGCATGGGCGCTGCGGCTGAAGACCACCTGCACGTTAGCGCCTTCGTTGCGCAAATGTCGCACAAGAATTGGAGCTTTGTAGGCTGCAATTCCGCCTGTCACACCGAGCAGAATGTTCTTTTCCGCGAGAGTCATGCCGGCATCTTAGCAGCATAATTTGGCCGATGAACCGAATGAAAATCACCGACAGGCGCATCGTTGACCGTCCTCGTGAGCGGCTGCTGGCCGCCGACCACGGCATGCTCAACGATGCGGAGCTTCTTGCCGTGCTGCTGCGCACCGGCCAAGCCGACTGTGACGCGCTGGAACTCGGCTACCATCTCCTGGCCGCCTACGGCTCCGTGCGCGGCTTGCTCGACGCGCCGGTTGCCGAACTGCTCAAGCGGCCGGGGCTCGGCCCCACGAGGGTGGCTAGCCTGAAGGTTGTTATGCCCATCACGGCCCGTTACGTCGCCAGCCGCTTGAAGGAGCCGCGCAGCTTTCCCGGGACGAAGGAAGCCACGATGTTCGTGATGGCGGAGTATGCAGGGCTGGAGCGGGAGATCTTCGGTTGCCTCTTTCTCGACGCCCGGCATCGCCTGCTCAGTTTCGACAAGCTGTTTTTCGGTTCGGTGGACCGGGCCAACGTGTTCCCTAGGGAGGTTGCCAAGGCTGCTCTGGACTGCAACGCCGCCGCGGTGATTTTCGCCCACAACCATCCCTCCGGCATGGCCGAGCCTTCGCTCACGGACATCGAACTCACCAAGCGCTTGGTACACATCCTCCAGGAGCTCGACGTGCGTGTCCTGGACCACTTGGTGGTGGGCCATGACGGTGCCGTGTCCATGGCGGAGCGTGGCTACCTCTGACCGCCGGTGCCGAGTTCGCCGGAAGAGCCCAGCAAGCCGCGAAAAAGATTGCATTTTTGTTTTTGGTGGTATTAGTATTCATCGCCCCGCCGGGTCGAAAGCAGCAAGCCGGCGAAACGGAACAAGGAGATTGACCCATGAATGATCGGAGCAAATTCAAGGTCGCCCGCGTGGTCGGTGCCGCGTTGGTGCTTTTGGCACTGCCGGCGGCGCTGCAGGCGGCGCAGGCGCGCATGACCACCAACGTCGTTCGGACGCTAGCGTCGGAGGATGCGTCCTACGGCGGCTGCATGGCGCAGTTGCAGGATTCCGTGATGGAGGCGACGGGCTTGGACTGCCCAAGCAAATGGGTGACTTTCAGTTGCGCCGGCGAGCACACCAGCAAAGCCACGGCGCGGCGCCTGTACGACTCTGCACAGTTGGCCTTCGTGACCGGCCGGCAAGCGATGGTGGCCGTGGACGACGAGCGTAAGCACGATTCCTACTGCTTCGTCTCAAGGATCGACGTGCTCGGCAACTAAATAGGCGTGAGTTCGGGGTAGGGCCGTGGCGCAAGTGTGCCAAGTAACCGGCAAGCGGCCGCTTGCGGGGAACAATGTCAGCCATGCGCAAAATAAGACGCGGCGGCGTTTTGCGCCGAATCTGCACTACCATCGGTTCTGGGTGGAGAGCGAAAAGCGCTTCGTTCGGCTGCGGATTTCCGCCAAGGGCATGCGCATCGTTGACAAGAAGGGCATAGAGTCGGTGCTCGCCGAACTGAGGGCCCGGGGGGAGAAGGTTTAGCGTCGCCCGCCGGCGACTGGAGGCTGTTCATGGGCAATCGGGACAAGATCAAGCTCGTTTCGAGCGCGGGCACCGGCCACTACTACACCACGGACAAGAACAAGCGCCGCACACCGGACAAGCTGGAGCTCAAGAAGTTTGACCCGGTGATTCGCAAGCATGTCCTCTACACGGAAGCCAAAATAAAGTAGTCCTGCGCCGGCCATGCACCCATGCCGGAGCTGCCGGAAGTTGAAACCACTAGACGCGGCCTGCAGGACCACATTGTGGGATGCCGGCTTGGCGGCTGGAACGTACGCAACCCCGCCTTGCGCTGGCCTGTTGAAATTCCGGCGCTGCTTCAGGGTCGTCGCCTGCTCGCCCTGAATCGAAGGGCCAAATACTTGCTGTTCCAATTCCGTCCCGGCACTCTGCTGCTGCATCTAGGCATGTCCGGCAGCTTGCGGTTGTTGGCGGCGCCGGCCTCCAAGCCGCTGCGGCACGACCATGTGGATCTGGCGTTCAGCGGCGGCAAAGTCTTGCGGCTGAATGATCCGCGGCGGTTTGGCTGCATTCGCTGGCAACCCGGCGCCGCGGCGGCGCATCCGTTGTTGGCCCATCTGGGAGTGGAGCCGCTGAGCGGCGACCTGACCGGTCGCTATCTCAAGGACTGCGCCAAGAGCCGCAAGGTGGCGGTCAAGACCTTCATCATGGACAGTCGCATCCTCGTGGGCGTTGGCAACATCTATGCGGCGGAATCCCTGTTTTTGGCTGGCGTTCGCCCTTCAACAGCGGCCGGACGGGTGACCTTAAGCGGCTTCGCGGCCTTGGCGGAGGCCATTAAGCGGGTCTTGAACCAAGCGCTGGACGCCGGTGGCACAACCTTGCGGGACTTTGTGGGCAGCGACGGCCGGCCTGGCTATTTCAGGCAGAAGCTGAATGTTTACGGCAGAAGCGGAAGGCCCTGCCGACGCTGCGGCGCCAGCTTGCAGCATAGGCGAATAGGCGGACGGGCGACGGTTTTCTGCCGGCGCTGCCAAGCTGCCCGATAGGTCAGAGCACCTCCAGTCGGAACAGCCGTTGCCGCACGGCCAGCACTGCTCCGGCAACGCCGAGGGCGCCGCCCGTGGCCAGCAACGCCAGAACGAAGAGAATGTCAAAGCCGCGCAGTTCAAGGGTCTCATTGAAGCTGCCCAGCAGCCCCCGCAAGGGCGTCTCCAAGGCGAGCAGGCCCAAGCTGAGCAGCACGGCCGCGAACAGCCCGCCGCCGACCCCGTAGAACACGCCGAAATACAGAAAGGGTCGGCGAATCTGCGCATTGCTGGCGCCGACCAGCTTCATCACCTTGAGTTCGTCGAGTTGCGCTTCGATGGCGAGACGCACGGTGGTCGCGCTGATGAGCACGGTGCCGACGCCGAACAATACTCCCAGCACCCATCCGAGCCGCTGCGCCAAACGGGAGGCGGCGTTGATGCGCTCCAGCCAAGTGCGCTCCACCATCACCTCGGCGACGCCGTTTTCCTTGCGCAAGCGGACCGCCATGGCATCCAATTGATCCGCCGTCAAACTGGCCGCGACATTCACGCGCAGGGAGGCGGGCAGCGGGTTGGTCTCCAAATCCGCCAAGGCGTCGTGCAAGTTGGTGTGCTGGAGAAATTCCCTCAATGCCTCGTCTTGGCTGGTCAACACCACGGATTCCACCTCCGGCTGCTGGTCCAGACGCATGGCCAGCAAGGGCGCATCCTTGGCGCCCAGCTCGAAGTAAACCGAAATGCCCGGGCGCCCGCCCCAATCCGCAGCCAACCGGGACAGATTGGCTTGAGTCAGCATTAGGCCCGCCGGCAGTGCCAGGGCAATGCCGACCAACGTCCACACCAAGAGGCTGGTGGCAGCCCGGTTGGAGGTGAATTGCAGCATGTCCTGAGCCACTCGATAGTGGTCTTGCCAGCGCGAAGAACGGCGCGACGGACGCGGCCAAGGACTTTTTGGAAGCTTGCTGCGCATCAGCGGCTAACCCTTAGGCGTCATAAGAGGAAGGCGGCCCGTCGGGGCGTCCCCGCAGCAAAACGCCGTGGTCCAGTTCAACCACGGGCTTGTCCATGCTTTCGATTAGGCTGCGGTCATGGCTGGCGACGATGACCGTGGCGCCCACATGGTTGAATTGCTGGAACAGCGCCATGATGTCTCGGGACAGCTCCGGGTCCAGGTTTCCGGTCGGCTCGTCGGCCAGCAGTATTTTGGGGCGGCTGACCACGGCCCTGGCGATGCCCACTCTTTGCTGTTCGCCGATGGACAGCTGCATGGGCAGCAAGGACTCCCTTTGCAGTAGTCCCACCCGAGTCAGCGCGGCGCGCACCCGCCGCCCCACGTCCCGTTCGCCCATGCCCGCCACCCGCAGCGGCAGGGCCACGTTGTCGAACACGGTGCGGGCGCCGAGCAGGTTATGGTCTTGGAACACGGCGCCGAGATTTTGCCGGTAGTAGTGCAGTTGGCGGCTGCCCAGCTGACTGATGTTGACGTCATTGACCAGAATTTGGCCTTGGGTGGGCCGGGTTACGCACAGCAGCAGTTTCAGCAGAGTGGTCTTGCCCGCCCCGGAATGGCCGGTCAGAAACGTCATGGAGCCTTCCTCGAGGACGAGGGAGACGTCCTTCAGCGCTTCAAAACCACTGGGGTAGCGCATGTAAACGTTATGGAACTCGATTTGGCCCAAGCTGCTACTCCGGCGCCAACAGCGCATCGACAAAGGCGTTGGCGTCAAAGGGCTTGAGGTCGTCTTGCCCCTCGCCCACGCCGATGAAGTAAATGGGTTTCGGCGTTCCCGCCTGCTGCAATTGCTGGGCGATGGCGAAAATGACGCCGGCCCGGGCGCTGCCGTCCAGCTTGGTGATGACGAAGCCGGTCAGGCCGACCGCGGCGTCGAACTCCGCCACCTGGCTCAAGGCGTTCTGCCCGATGCCGGCGTCAAGCACGAGCAGCACCTCTTGGGGCGCTGCCTCATCGAGGCGTTGCACCACCCGCCGGATTTTCTTGAGCTCCTGCATCAGGTTCACTTTGGCTTGCAAACGCCCCGCCGTGTCCGCCAGCACCACGTCATGCCCCCGCGCCTTGGCCGCCGCCACCGCATCATAGACCACCGAAGCGCTGTCCGAACCTTGGCGTTGCGCGATGACGGGTACGCCGTTGCGCGCCCCCCAGTGCTGAAGCTGCTCCACCGCGGCGGCGCGGAAGGTGTCCCCGGCGGCGAGGAGAACGCGCAACCCCTGATCTTGAAGGCGCTTGGCCAGCTTGCCCATGGTGGTGGTCTTGCCGGCGCCGTTGACGCCCACCATCAACACCACGCATGGGTGCGCCTCTCCCACTCGGAAAGGGGCCTGCAGGGGTTTAAGCTGCTTCTTCAAAAGATCGGCCAAGGCTTGGCGCAAGGCTTGGGCGTCGCCGAGCTCCCGGCGCTGCACTTGGGCGGCCAAGGCCTGAGTGATGCGTTCCGTGGCGGCCATTCCCACATCGGTCATGAGCAGCGCCGTTTCCAAGTCCTGCAACGCGCTCTCGTCGATTTCGCGCTGGCCAAGCAGCAGATTGCCGACCCCTTCGGCAAAGCGCCGCCGGGTCTTCCCCAACCCGGCCTTGAGCCGCCGCCAGACCGGACCCTTTGCTTCGACTTCGCTCATGGTTTGCGCTTCATTCCCATGTGCAGTTTACAAACACTTGGCGCGGTGGGATATGGTTGCGTGAATGCCGCAGAACCAAGTTCGCATTATCGGCGGTTTCTGGAAAGGACGGAAGCTCGGCTTCCCCCAAAGGGATGGCTTGCGCCCAACCTTGGCCCGAGTGCGGGAGACGCTGTTCAACTGGCTGGCCCCGAGCATCGCCGGGGCGGATTGCCTGGATCTGTTCGCCGGCAGCGGAGCGCTTGGCTTCGAAGCCCTCTCGCGTGGGGCCGGCAGCCTGACGCTAGTGGAAGTGGACCGCCCAGTGGCGCAATGCCTGCGCGAAAATGGCGCAAAGTTTGGTGCGCGACGGCTTTTGGTGCGCCGTCAGACGGCGCTTGCCTTTCTTCGGCAGGCGGCCGGCAAAGGGATTGCGGTGGGCGGCGAGCGAGTGCTGGGCTGGAACTGCGTCTTCCTGGACCCGCCATTCACATCGGCGCAGTTGCCGGCGGCGTTGGCGCTGCTCGCCGGCGGCGGCCTGTTGCGTCCCGACGGCCTCGTCTATTTTGAAACGCGCACGGGGGCAGCCTTGGACCTTAAGGATTGGGTGGTTGTGCGCGACGGCAAGGCGGGGGACAGCCGCTTCGGGCTGTTGCGCCGGATTGTTGCCTAGCTGCGGCCGCGCCGCTACCATCATCGCCTTTCTGCAGGGTTTGCCCCAATGTCCGTTGTCGTTTACCCCGGCTCCTTCAACCCGATCACCAACGGCCACACCGACTTGGTCAAGCGGGCGCTCAACCTGTTTGACAGCGTCATCCTGGCCATCGGCACTTCTTCGGAGAAGGCGCCGGAGGTCCACCTCAAGAGCCGCATTGAGCTTTGCCGAGAGGTTTTGGCGGAGTTTGGCGACCGAGTCTCCGTAGAGGGGTTTAACTCGCTCTTGGTCGATTACGTGCGCTCCAAGAACACCACTTTCATTCTGCGCGGGCTGCGCACCGTCACGGACTTCGACTATGAGTTTCAGATGGCGGAGATGAATCAGTCCTTGGACCGGGAAATCGAGTACGTCTTTCTGCCGACCTCCCAGGAATGCTCCTTCATCTCTTCGACTCTAGTGCGGGAAATCGCCTCCCTCGGCGGCGACGTCAGCAATTTCGTCCATCCCGCCGTCAGGGCGGCCTTAGCGCCCCGTTGAGCTGCTGGGGGTTGCTTTTCTCGCGATCGTCCCCATGAACCGTAGGTGGGCGCAGGAACCAGGAGGCGTAGCCAAGGTCTAACTTTTAGTGTCGGCAAGTGCTAGAATCCGCCGCACGGCAACATTGGCGTGTGCGGCCCAATAAGCATTGGCGGCAATGAAGGGAACGATGTCAGGCGAAAAGACCATGTCAACGGCAACCGGCGTGCTTTCTCTGCAAAGCCTCTCCCCCGGGGCGGACATTGAGAGCTATGTGCAGACGATAAGCGCCTTCCCCATCCTCTCCCCGGAGGAGGAGAAGGCATTGGCGGAACGCTTCTACCGCCACAACGACCTTGAAGCAGCGCGGCAGTTGGTGCTCTGCCACCTTCGCTTTGTGGTGCATCTGGCCAGAACCTACCAAGGCTACGGCCTGCCTCAGGCGGACCTCATCCAAGAAGGCAATGTGGGGCTGATGAAGGCGGTCAAGCGGTTCAACCCGGAAGTGGGCGTGCGCTTGGTGTCCTTCGCCGTGCATTGGATCAAGGCGGAAATGCACGAGTACATCCTCCGCAACTGGCGCATCGTCAAGGTTGCAACCACCAAGGCGCAGCGCAAGCTGTTCTTCAACCTGCGCGGCGCCAAGAAGCGCTTGTCCTGGTTGAACCCTGCGGAAACCAAGGCGGTGGCGGACGACCTTGGGGTGTCGGCGGCGGAGGTGTCCCGCATGGAGAGCCGCTTGGCGGCTGCGGACGTCGCCTTTGACGGCGTTGACGCCGAAGATGATTCGAGTGCGCCGGCTCAGTATTTGTCCTCCAGCAGCGCCGACCCGGCGGACGCAGTGGCCGAGGAGGACTGGCGCAACCTCTCGCAAGCCAAGTTGGCGGGCGCCATCGCCAAGCTCGATGAGCGCAGCCGGGAGATCATCGCAGCGCGTTGGCTGAGCGACGACAAGACCACCCTCACGAACCTTGCCGACCGCTACGGTGTCTCGGCGGAGCGGGTTCGGCAATTGGAGAAGAACGCACTGAAGAAGCTGCGGACCAGCTTCGGCACGGATGACGGGTTCGACGGCCCCCAAGTGATCCGCCAAGCCGCATAAAGGCTTTGCTTGAGCGCATTTTTCGAGCAGCCCATCCTCAACTCCCCCTACGAGCCCCCAGCGCAGCACTGGGAGCTGGACGGGGACGGCCAGCCCACCAACAAGCGCATCGCCACCCGCCGCGCCGTCGATTTCGTCTCGCCCATTCCCCAACCCAAGAGGCGCGGGCGCACTCAGCGCCAGATGGTCTTCGACAAGGCGGCGGAGGATCTCGGCACCGCCAGCCAGCAATACGACCTGACGCCCATCATCAACGGCCTGCGCTTGGAAGTGGAGGCTTGGCGAAACCTGCCGGACCCCAACCAATGGCGGGTGACTCCGGAAACCGCCCGCCTGCTGCGGCATTGGCGGCAACATCAATTCAGCGGCATCCGGCCCTTCTTCTGCCAAGTGGAGGCCGCGGAAGCGGTCATCTGGCTGACCGAGGTGGCGCCTAGTTCGGGGCGCAAGGGCAAGCGCTATCTAAACCACCTGCAGGCAGCCAACGACCAAGCCAATCCCGGCCTCGCCCGGCTAGCCCTGAAGCTGGCCACGGGCGCCGGCAAAACCACCGTCATGGCCATGTTGATCGCTTGGCAGACCGTCAACGCCGTGCGCCATCCGAGCAGCCCACGCTTCACCCGGGGATTTCTGGTGGTGACGCCGGGCATCACCATCCGCGACCGGCTGCGGGTTTTGCAGCCCAACGATCCCGACAGCTACTACGCCAGCCGGGAACTGGTCCCCCAAGACATGTTGGGCGACTTGGAGCGGGCGAAGATCCGCATCACCAACTACCACGCCTTCATGCGCCGCGAGGTGCTGGAGCTTTCCAAGGGCGGGCGCGCCCTGCTGCGCGGGCGGGGGCCGGACCTGCGAACCCAGGAAAGCGAAGGCCAAGTGCTCAAGCGGGTGATGCCGGAATTGCTGGGCATGAGGAACATCATGGCCCTGAACGACGAGGCCCACCACTGCTACCGGGAGCGGCCCCGGACGAGGACGAGGAAGGCGCCCTCAAGGGCGAAGACCGGGCCGAGGCGAAGAAGAACCAGGAGGCGGCCCGCGTGTGGATTTCCGGGCTGGAGGCCGTGGGGCGCAAGCTGGGTCTAAGCCGGTTGCTCGATCTTTCCGCCACGCCCTTCTTCCTGCGCGGCTCCGGCTATGCGGAGGGCACTCTGTTCCCTTGGACGATGAGCGACTTCTCCCTGATGGACGCCATCGAATGCGGCATCGTCAAGCTGCCCAGAGTGCCGGTGGCGGACAACATCCCCGGCGAGGACATGCCGCGCTTTCGCAACCTCTGGGAGCACATCGGCAAAAAGATGCCCAAGGCGGGGCGGGGCCGCGCCCGCAATGCCGCCGACCCCGACGGCAAAGGGGCGGCCAAGGCACCTAGCCTGGATCCCCTGAGCATCCCCGTCGAACTGCAAACCGCCTTGGAGGCCCTGTACGGCCACTACGTCACAACCTTCGAGCTCTGGCGGCAGGCGGGCATAGCAGTGCCGCCCTGCTTCATCGTGGTGTGCAACAACACTTCCACCTCCAAGCTGGTCTATGACTACATCTCCGGCTTCCATCGGCAGGGCGATGAGGGCGCCAAAGCACTGGAGAACGGGCGCCTGCCGCTGTTCCGCAACTTCGACGATGGCGGCAACCCCCTGCCCCGCCCCAACACGCTGCTGATCGACAGCGAGCAACTAGAGTCCGGCGAAGCCTTGGACAGGAACTTCCGCACCCTGGCCGCCGACGAGATCGAGCGCTTTCGCCGGGAAATCGTGGTGCGCACCGGCGACCGTCGGCAGGCGGAAAACCTCTCCGACCAAGCGCTGCTGCGGGAGGTGATGAACACCGTGGGCAAGGAAGGGCGGCTGGGCGGCGCCACCCGCTGCGTGGTGTCCGTCTCCATGCTGACCGAGGGCTGGGACGCCAGCACCGTCACCCATGTGCTGGGGGTGCGCGCCTTCGGTACCCAACTGCTGTGCGAGCAGGTGGTGGGCCGGGCGCTGCGCCGCCAGTCCTACGACCTGAACGAGCATGGCCTGTTCGACGTGGAGTACGCCGACGTCCTGGGCATCCCCTTCGACTTCACCGCCGAACCCGTCTCAATCCCGCCGCAGCCGCCCCGGGAGACCGTGCAGGTGCGGGCCGTCTCCCCGGAGCGGGACGCCTGCGAAATCCGCTTTCCGCGGGTGCAGGGCTACCGCGTGGAACTGCCGGAGGAGCGCCTTGCCGCCACCTTCAATGAGGACGCCACCCTAGTGCTGACGCCGGAAATTGTCGGCCCCTCCATCACCCGCAACCAAGGCATCATCGGCGAAGGCGTTGACCTCAACTTAGTGCATACCAAGAACCTGCGCCTCTCCACCCTGCTGTTCCACCTGACCAAGCGGCTTCTGGAAACCAAGTGGCGGGACCCAAACGAAGCGCCGAAACTACACCTGTTCGGCCAACTCAAGCAGATCACCCGCCAATGGTTGAACCACCATCTGCAATGCAAGGGCGACACCTATCCCGCGCAACTGATGTATCAGGAACTTGCCGACCTGGCCTGCGAGCGGATCACCCAAGGCATCGTCGCCCGGCACGAAGGCGAACGTCCCATCACCGCCGTGCTGGACCCCTATAACCCCAGCGGCAGCACCGCCAACGTCCGCTTCGCCACGTCCAAGAAAACCCGCTGGCAAACCGCCCCGAACCGCTGCCACGTCAACTGGGCGATCTGCGACAGCGATTGGGAGGCGGAGTTCTGCCGCGTTCTGGAAGCCCATCCCTCAGTGCGGGCCTACGTCAAGAACCAAGGCTTGGGCCTGCAAGTACCCTATCGCTTCGGCGCCGAATCCCGCATCTACCTGCCGGACTTCATCGTGCTGGTGGAGGACGGCCGCGGCGAGGACGACCTGCTGCGCCTAGTCGTCGAAATCAAGGGCTACCGCCGCGAAGACGCCAAGGACAAGAAGGCGACCATGGACCGCTACTGGATTCCCGCAGTCAACCACCTAGGCGCCTACGGCCGCTGGGCCTTCGCCGAGCTGCGGGACGTCTATGAGCTGGAGGCGGACTTGGAGGCCGAGATTGGGGCGCAGTTCGACGGGATGGTTGGGCGGTTGTTGGCTGAGCAACTGGCGCATGGTATATATTAGCTGAACTGGCTACAAAAGGAGCAAGCCAATGAAGCTGCAGGTAATCGTACACCAAGCGGAGGAAGGCGGCTATTGGGCGGAAGTGCCGGCAATCCCCAGTTGCGCCACTCAGGGGAATTCTTGGGATGAATTGCTTGAAAATGTCCATGAGGCCATTGACGGGTGTCTGGCTGCCAGTGTTTCGGGCAAGCCTACTTTTCAGACCGGCTGAGTTATCGGAAGTTCATCTTAGAATTCCTCAACCAATCCCCTTTCTGGTGCAGACATAGATGAGTACTCGACTTTATACGGATCAGGAACTCGCGGACCTCAGGTCAATGCGGAAGCGAGTAGCTAACCCCGGTGCGCGTTGGTCCGAAAAGCCAAAGAAACGCCCTTCGCATAAACAACGCAATTTTCAAGCTGCCGATCTGGAGGGAAACCACCGCTTCTCGATCTATCAGCGCCAAAGCTTGATGGACGAAAGCGACTTCTCTTGCGGCATCCTGTATCTCCCGCTTGGCGGCCCATCGCTGACGCTGGCCCGCTATAACGGGCAGGGTCATATCCATGGAGACATCGCTTTTCGTCCGCACATTCATCTGTCGTCTGAAAGGGCCATTGCGGCTGGCAAAAAACCTGAATCCGAGGCCGAAGAAACTGATCTATTCGAAACTCTTGAGGGTGCTCTTGCTTGTCTTATAGATGACTTTCATCTCAGCGGTATCAAGGCTGAGCCAGATAATCAGGGAAGGTTGCCACTGTGACTATTGACCATGAAGCTCTTCGCAATTTACTGTGCCAACGCCTTTGCGAAGACGTGCGGGTGGACCGGCGGCCCGACGGCGTATTGGTGCTTCGAGCACACTTCCGATTTCCCGATGGGGACACCTATCCCATCCATCTAATCGAAGCGGAATCAGGCTGCCTACGCCTGTCCGACTTTGGCCATACGCTTATGCACATCAGCTACGAGCATGATGTTGACTCCTTCATGGACGGCACTAGGGGAATGCTGCTTGAGCGCATCATGGCCGAAAGTGGCCTGCAATGGGACGGAGGCGCCTTCTCCTTCGATACAGCACCAGAGCGCCTTCCGGAAGCGATCTTCCAATTCGGGCAAGCGCTGACCAAGATCTACGACTTGACGTTTTTGTCCCGATCAAACGTCGGTTCCACCTTTTATGACGACCTTGCTGACCTCCTCCTGCGTTCGGTGGACGAGGCCAGGATTCAACAAGACTACCAACCGGATGTGCCAAACGCCCAAGTTTACCCAGTGGACTACCGGATTGAGGGCAAGGGCGAGATTCCGTTGTTCCTGTACGGTGTACCCAACCGAGACAAGGCGCGATTGGCGACGATCATGCTCTCCTATTTCCATCGGCACGAATTGAAATTCGAGTCCATCTTGGTTTTTCAGAATCAAGCGGAAATTCCTAGGGTGGACTTGGCTAGGCTTTCGGATGTCGGAGGCGACATGATTTCCTCGTTGGAGTCGCACGAAGACTTTAACCGAAAAATTCTCAATCGCGTTGCAGCATGACGATTCGTAAGCAAGAGCGCAACACGATGAAGAATGCAGTCGCGTGTTTCTGGCTCAACTTTCATGGTACTTGTTTGTCCAACGCTTATGCGACCAGACGAATGAGTGATGTAAATTCCTCAGAGTGTGGAGGGGAAAGATATGGCATCGGAGGAAAAAGTTCTGGAATTAGAGAAATCCTTGGAGACCATCACTAAGTTTTCCAAAAAGGACCTCATTAGACGCCAAGAGTGGAGAGCTATTACGTTCGATATTGCCCGTGGCGATATTGAGAATATTCTCTCTGTTGCTACCGACTTGACGGAGTCGAAACTTCGGCTATTAGCCGATAGCGCTATAGATAATATAAACGCCTCAATCCCGGGCGTGGTGGCATGTCTTGAAGCGATTGATCAATTCAATATTGAAAGTGGTAGCTCTGCGCAGGATAGGGATAACATAGCTACAGGTCTTCGTTCCTATGCTGAGGCGTTCATTCTGCACTCCAGTCAGTGGATTCCTTACTTGGCTTACAAGCGGGGTGACCTGTCGGCCAGTGTTGATAAAATTGAGCAGCAGGTTAATCACTCTAGACAGTTACTTGAAAAAACCGAAGTGTATGCGCTCGAATGGCAAAAGAAGATCGATCAGATCTTTGAGGCTGCTCGAGAAGCCTCAGCCCGTGGGGGAGTTGGTATTTTCACGAGGACATTTGAGCACGAAGCTTATACTTTAGACATGTCTTCCGAGAAATGGCTGAAAACTGTTGTGCTGATGACACTACTAACGACTTGTCTAGCGATTGGATTCTTTTTCTGGCCTGCAATATCGGATGACGCTACTAGTTGGGTGACATTGCGCCATGTCGTAGCCAAGGTGTCTGTTATTGCCCTGTTTTTCACGGGCACTGTTTGGTGTGGTCGCATATATCGAGCGCTGATGCATCAAAGTGCGGTCAACAGGCACAGAGCGCTTAGCCTCCAGACGTTTCAAGCATTTGTGGAGGCAACCGATGATCCTATAACCCGAGATGCGGTACTGATGGCTGCAACAAGAAGTATATTCTCCAATGTCCCTACTGGACTAGTAGATGAACGGCCTAATAATCAAGATCCCGTTATCCAGTTCATGGACATCGGGAAAACAGTTGGGAAGGCGACCCCGACGTCGCAAAATATTAGCCAACCCCAAGTGTAAGTCAGTCATTGCCTTACAGCGCCGTGGTCACGACTCGTGTTCCTGCCCCAGCAACGTCGTTACGGCCGGCATTGCCTAGACAGCAGGTCTGAAGTACGCTTCGGATGTGCTAAACAATTCTATTAACAGGACTTTTCAGACTTCTCTAGCTGAGCTGGCGAACAAAATCCGTTGTGCAAACGTTAGTGAGGCGGGTGCTATCCCTAGGAGCGACGGACTCCGCCCGAATCAACGATTCCTGGGCCTTGCCCACTTCCGCGGGGCTGGACTTCGGCTTAGGTTCAGCGGACAATGCCGGCGAAGGCTAGGGTAAATGCGCTTGGGGGCGGGTAGTATATACTGACTAGATTGGCGGTAAGAGGAGAAGGCAAAATTGGGCGAAAGGGACGGTCCACTAGGCGGAGGAAGGCGGCTATTGGGCCGAAGTGCCGGTAATCGCCGGTTGTGTCGCCCAAGATGGTCCTTGGAACGAATTGCCGCAAAACGTCGATCTCGACGCCAACAATGATTCAAGAACAAAACCACAAAGCAAACTCATGACTAGGGATGAAGCTCTGAATCTGCTTCGGGAACACCAAGCAACCCTTTCCAAGCGGTTTGGGGTGGCCGCTCTCGCTTTGTTTGGTTCCGTTGCCCGTAACCAAGCGACTGGAGACAGCGATGTCGATATTTTGGTCCGTTTTAACGGGCCGACCACCTCGAAGAATTACTTCGGCACTCAGCTCTACTTGGAAGACCTGATAGGTCGCCCAGTCGATCTGGTCACCGACAAAGCGTTGCGCCCAGAGTTGCGCCCCTATGTGGAGCGGGAGACGATCCATGTCTAAAGCCAGCCAAATGGCTGAAAGTGGGCTGCAATGGGAAGGTGGCGCGTTCTGCTTGGACACCGCCCCGGAGCAACTGCTGCAAGCAGCATTTCAATTTGGGCAAGGGCTGACTGGAATCTGTCAGTTGGCTGCTTTGCCCCGGCCGGAAGCCAAACACGCCTTCGCTGACACTGCTTGACGAGTAAGGACGATGCCCCGCCAATCCAAACAGTCCAAGCAAGTTACGGCGCTGACCCATGAGGAGGCGTCGCGCAGGAACATTCCCACGGCGGAGTATCAGGCGTTGTTGGGGAGCGATGCGCGGAGTCCCGTGCCGGTGGCTTATGAGCGGCGCAATCGGGACTTGGACCCGCAGTTGGTTTGGCGCGGCAAGGACGAGCAGGACTGGTCGGACCTGGTGGTGCCGGCGCCGCCCTTGTTCATTCAGGAAAAGCTGCATCCGAAGGTGCTGATCGACGATCTGCTGCGGCGCAGCAGGGAGGCGGATGCGGAGGCCGCTGGCGAGGCGGTTGGTCAGGTGGATCTGTTTGCGGACTTCAATGGCCTGCCGAGCGATGACGCCCGTGCGGAGTTCTATCAGCATGACGCCAACTGGTCGAACCGGATGATTCTGGGGGACAGCCTGCAGGTGATGGCGTCCTTAGCGGAGCGGGAGGGGCTGCGCGGCAAGGTGCAGTGCATCTACATCGACCCGCCCTACGGCATCAAGTTCAACTCCAACTTTCAGTGGTCCACCACTAGCCGGGACGTGAAGGACGGCAAGGCCGAGCACATCACCCGGGAACCGGAGCAGGTGAAGGCGTTTCGGGACACTTGGCGGGACGGGATTCACTCGTACCTGACCTATCTGCGCGACCGGCTGACGGTGGCAAGGGACTTGCTGACGGACAGCGGCTCGGTGTTTGTGCAGATTGGGGATGAAAACGTGGGCCGCGTCAGATCACTTTTAGATGAGGTGTTTGGCGAAACCAATTTTGTTGCTCAAATTGCATATGCAAAAACTACCGGATTTTCCGGCTCTTACTTATCCTCTGTCTGCGACTACTTGGTTTGGTATGCCAAAAACTCTTCAAATCTAAAATACAGGTCGTTGTTTGACCTTAAAGAACAGGGTTCCCCTGGTGCATCCAAGTATCGAGACGCTTCTTCCATTAAGGCACTGGCGAACTCTTGTGTGGCCCCGACGCGCCTTGCGACGTCAGATCAGCTGACGTCGCAAGGCGCGTCGGGGCTCCAAACAGAAAGCCAGTTCCTATATAGAGGCGAGGAATGGAGGCCGCCTTCTGGCCTCCATTGGAAGACAACTGTATTGGGGCTGGATCGATTATCAAAAGCCGAGCGGGTTGTTCCAGAAGGAAGATCCATTCGCTACATTCGATTTCTAGATGATTTCGCTGTATATCCTCGCACAAACGTATGGCTGGATATCGGCGGTGTTCAAAGCCGTACAGACCCCAAGGTTTATGTTGTTCAGACCGCCACCGAAGCTGTAAAGCGCTGCATCCTAATGACCACCGACCCTGGCGACCTAGTCCTCGACCCCACCTGCGGCTCCGGCACAACCGCCTATGTTGCCGAGCAATGGGGCCGCCGCTGGATCACCATCGACACCAGCCGCGTGGCCCTCGCCTTGGCCCGCGCCCGCGTCATGGGCGCCCGCTATCCCTACTATCTGCTGGCGGACTCGCCGGAAGGCCAGGCCAAGGAAGCGGAGCTCTCCCGCAAGGTGCCTTCCGAGGCGCTCACCCAAGGGGACATCCGCCAAGGCTTCGTCTATGAGCGGGTGCCGCACGTCACCCTGAAGTCCATCGCCAACAACGCGGAAATCGACATCATTTGGGAGAAGCACCAGCAAGAGTTGGAATCCTTGCGCCGGAAGCTCAACGAGGCAAAGGCGTCCAACTGGGAGGAATGGGAAATCCCCCGCCATGCCGAAACGCCGTGGAATCCAGCGGCGCAGAAGTTGTTCGCAAAACTGCGAACCGAGCTGGATGCCCGCCCCCCCGGAGGATCCGCCGATACAGCAAGCGAAGGACGCAATCATCCAGATGCCGCGTTGCGGACAGGGAAGCCCCGCGACGACAGCAAAGTGCAGCGCCTTCTGCGCGACCTCAACGCGACCCTCAAGCGCAGCTACACCTTGGATGCGCTTCCGCCCCGTCCCGCCGACCCTTGGGAGCCGACACCAACCGCCCTGCACGGGGAGTGGTGGCGGCAGCGCATCGCTCGCCAGCGGGAGATCGACGCCTCCATCGCCGCCAAGGCGGACTACGAATACCTGTACGACAAACCTTATCAAGACGGCAAGAAGGTGCGCGTGGCTGGCCCCTTCACCGTGGAGAGCCTGTCGCCGCACCGCATCCTCGGCGTGGATGAGAACGATGAACTGATCGACCGGGTGGCGGACACCCGCCTCGGCTACAATCGGCAGCAGGATTTCACCGCCACTATCCTGGAGAACCTGCGCACCGCCGGCGTGCAACAGGCGCACAAGGCGGACAAGATCGCATTCTCGTCCATCGTCCCTTGGCAGGGCGAACTGGTGTGCGCGGAGGGCCGCTACGCCAATGGAGGCGGGCAGACCCACGGCGGGAAGGCTGCTGGCGAACACGCAGGAGGCGAACGGCTTGGAACTGAGCAGCGGGCCGGCATCTTCATCGGCCCGGAGTTCGGCACCGTCACCCGTCCCGACTTGGTGGTCGCCGCCCGGGAGGCCGCGGATGCCGGCTTCGACCTGCTGATCGCCTGCGCCTTCAACTATGAGGCCCACGCCTCGGAGCTCAGCAAGCTGGGCCGCGTCCCCGTCCTCAAGGCGCGCATGAATGCCGACCTGCACATGGCCGAGGACCTCAAGAACACCGGTAAGGGCAACCTGTTCGTCATCTTCGGCGAACCGGACATCGACATCCTGCCGATAGAGAAGGACAGCCCGAACAGCGGCCAGATCCAAGTGAAGGTCAACGGCGTGGACGTCTTCCACCCCAACACCGGCGAAATCCGCAGCGACGGCCCGGAAGGCATCGCCTGCTGGTTCATCGACACGGACTACAACGAAGAGAGCTTCTTCGTCCGCCACGCCTACTTCCTAGGCGCCGCCGACCCCTACAAATCCCTGAAGACCACCCTAAAGGCCGAAATCAACCCCGACGCTTGGGCCACCCTGCACAGCGACACCTCCCGCCCCTTCGAGAAGCCGAAATCGGGCCGCATCGCGGTAAAAGTGATCAACCATCTGGGGGATGAGGTGATGAAGGTATTTCGGTTATGAAGAAAATCGAATTTGGTCCCATCGACTGGATTACTGTCGAGGGTTTCAGGAGCATTGCGCGAGTGGAGCGGCTCCCGCTCAAGCCCATCAATGTTTTGATTGGCGCGAATGGCGCCGGCAAATCGAACATGATCGGCGTCTTCGACCTCCTTCGTGAGCTTCGCCTCGGCAGGCTTAATCATTATGTGGAGCGTTCGGGCGGTGCCAACAGGAATCTCCATTTCGGTTCCAAGGTCACCAAGAAGGTGCGGATTGAAATTTCCTTCGCTGACGGAGATGAAACTCATTACGCCGTTTTTGAGCCTACGGACGCAGATAGACTGCTGCTGCGTTCCGAGGGGATGGGTGGACAAATGGCGGGCCAAGTGTTCCGTGAACGTAACGAGGTTGAAGGTGTCCGAGAAGGAATGGTCGAGATGGTGCAAAAGCGGCTGGATAGATGGCGCGTTTACCACTTCCACGACACGGGAAGAGATGCGCCTTTGCGGCAAACGGCACAACTAAACGACAATCGACTCCTGCGGAAGGACGGCGAGAACTTGGCCGCCTTCCTCTACTATCTGCAGGAAAAGGAGCAGACAGCCTACAACAGAATAAGAAAAATATTTCGACTTGTCACCCCGTTCTTTGATGACTTCATCCTTGAACCGCAAGCGCTGAACGAGCGGACGATCCGCCTCGAATGGCGGCACCGCGCGTGGGACGCACACTTCGACGTCTCCGCATTTTCTGACGGATCGCTTCGCTTTCTGGCGCTGGCGACGCTGCTGTTGCAACCCGCTCGGTTGCGGCCTTCGGTCATCCTGCTCGACGAACCGGAGCTTGGCCTGCACCCCTACGCAATGGTCGTGCTGTGCTCGCTCATACGTAGCGTTGCGGCGGAAACCCAGGTCATTCTCGCTACGCAGTCGCCCTTCCTAGTCGATCAATTCGAGCCGGAGGATGTCATCGTGGTGGATCGGGTAGAGGGCCGGTCGGAGTTCAGAAGACTGTCAGCGGAGAATCTCAAGGATTGGTTGGAGGACTACAGCCTAGGCGACCTTTGGTTGAAGAACGAACTTGGTGGACGTCCTGCCTATGAGAGACTACCGGAGGAAAGAGGCTCCTGATGCGCCTTCTGGTTCATGTGGAAGGCCAAACCGAAGAGACGTTTGTGAACAGCGTGCTCTGTCCCCACCTTGTAAGCCAAGGCTATTCGTCCGTGGCGGCGCGCTTGATGGGAAATGCGCACTATAGAAACCAGCGCGGGGGAGGCGTATCATGGCAGTCTGTCCAGAAAGCCATTCTGCGCCACTTGAAAGAAGACCGGCAGGCCGTTGCCACCACAATGGTGGGCTACTACGGTATGCCACAGAGCCGGTCGAGGCAATGGCCAGGCCGCATCGCGGCAAACAGTTTACCCTTTGAACAAAAGGCCACGACCATACAGAATACCCTTGCTCGAGACATCCGGGAGCACATGGAGACGGATTTCGACCAAAGCCGGTTCATACCCTACGTCTCCATGCACGAGTTCGAGGCGCTGCTATTCTGCGACTGCCAAGGTTTCGCGGACAGCATTGAAGATCCCAAAATCGGCAGCGCCATGCAAGAGATGCTCGACCAGTTCGGCAACCCCGAGAAGATTAACGACTCGCAGAAAAACGCCCCGTCAAAACGCATCCTTGACTTGCTCCCAACCTACGACAAAGTGGCAATGGGCGCCACGGCGATTCAAGAAATCGGTTTGGAGAACATTCGCGGCAAGTGCCAAAACTTTGCCTGTTGGCTATCTAGGCTTGAAGCTGCTGCAAAGCGCTAATCTGCTTACTTGGAGCGGTCAGGGACTTGGCAGAGGGCCAAAATGGAGCCCACCCCCGCGATAAAAACGCCCTCTGCAGGGGGTGGTCTAGCTCAGCGGTCGGCGATCATTGTAGAACGACAGCTAGTTGCTGATGTTGAACAGCGCCGCCCGACACCCTATATTCCCGCCCATGGACCGCCAGATATTCTTGGACCACATTCGCCAAACCCGCTTTGCGCTTGGCGACAAAGCGGCAGCGCAAAGGGATGCGCGGCGCATTGCCCGCTATTTGATTCGGCAGGGCGCCGCCCGCGTCTTCGGCGTTGGCTCGGCGTTTGTTTCGAGCCGCCGCTTCACGTCGCGCTCCGACATTGATCTTGCCGTTGAGGCCCTTGATCCAAAGCGCTTCCTTGCGGCGTCGGCAAAGGCGGCGGAAATGACTGATTTTGCGCTGGACGTCATTCCGGTTGAGTCGGCCTCCGAGGCCATGCTGCGCACCATACGCAAAGAAGGTGTTGAGCTGTGAAGCCTGATGAAGCCTTTGTGCGGCGGCTCGCCGCCGAAATTGAGGATGAGCTGGAAAGCCTTGAGCTGCTCCGGGAACAGAGCGCCAAGGCACCGCAAGGTGAAGACACTTTCACGCTGCGGGCCCGAGGGTCAATTCTTCACGACTTCTATAACGGCGTTGAGCGGGTGTTCACGCGCATCGCGGAGGAGCTGAATGGCGGCCTGCCCCAAGGCGAACGATGGCATCAACAGCTTCTCCGGGACATGAGTTTGGAGATTCCGGGCGTTCGGCCCGCGGTGATTGACGCGCAGTTGGCAAACTCCCTTGGAGAGTACCTGCGGTTCCGCCATCTGTTCCGCAACGTCTATGGGTTCGTGCTGGAGGCGGAGCGCATGCGCCCGATTGAGGAGCGGTTGTCGGGTGTCCTCGTGGCGTTCCGGGGTCAGGTCCGGGCGTTTCTCTCTTGGGCTGTGGGCGATTGATGCTAGGCTTTGCTCTGGCTCACTAGGACCGCGTTCATGGAAGGACCGACCTCGCACAACTACTTTTCGCAGCGGCTGCGGCTGCACTATGTGGATTGGGGCAACGAGGAGGCGCCGCCGATGCTGCTGGTCCACGGCGGCCGGGACCACTGCCGCAACTGGGATTGGGTGGCCGAGGCGTTGCGCGGCGAGTACCACATCATCGCGCCCGACCTGCGTGGGCATGGGGATTCGCAATGGCTGCTCGGCGGCAGCTACAATCAGGTGGACTATGTTTACGACGTGGCGCAACTGCTGCATCAGCGCCAGCACACGCCGGTGACCATCATCGGCCACTCCTTGGGCGGCGCCATCGCCTTGCTGTACACCGGCCTCTACCCGGAAACGGTCACCAAGCTGGTGTCCATCGAGGGCATGGGACCGCCGCCGGCCATTATCGAGGAGCGCATGACAAGGCCCCCCGCCGAACGCCTGCACACTTGGATTGAGGAACTGCGCCACATCGCCGGGCGCATCCCCAAGCGCTACAAGTCCTTGGAGGACGCCTACGAACGGATGCAGACGGAGAACCCGCACCTTTCCGAAGCCCAAGCCCGGCACCTGACCATCCACGGCAGCAACCAAAATGAAGACGGCACCTATAGTTGGAAGTTCGACAACTACATCCGCGCCTTTCCGCCCATCGGCCTGCCGCAAGAGGAGGCGAACGAGCTATATGGGCGCATCGCCTGCCCCACCCTGCTGTTTCACGGCAAGGAAAGCTGGGCGTCAAACCCGGAGGAGGACGGCCGCACTCAATGCTTCAAGAATGTCCAGGTGGCCAGCATCAAGGACGCCGGCCACTGGCTGCACCACGACCGCCTTGAGGAGTTCGTGGCGCTGACCCGTGCTTTTCTGGCCGAATGAGCGAGCGCCGCAGAGTGCAGCTAGGCGAACATCTCGGCCGCCGAGCGGGAACAAGCCGAGTTTTTGGCCTCTTAGCGGAGTCTGCCGCGGTGCCGCAATGGCTGGCGTTCGCTTGACGAGGGCGGCACCTGAAGACAGCGCCGCCGCCGTTCAAGGCGGGTTGTGAGGCGATGAGCGAACGCGCCAAGCTGCTTCATGACAGCCCTTGGCGGGGTGCATTCCACCTCACGGGCGGGGCTGGGTTCTTGGGTGAGATGCTCGGCGTCGCCGGCGCCTCCCGCACCGTTCTTGAGGTCAAGGTTCCCTACGCGGCGGCTAGCCTAGCCGAACTGCTGGGTGGCCAGCCGGAACAGGCGTGCAGCGGGCCGACAGCTAGGGCCATGGCCATGGCCGCCTTGCAGCGGGCGTTAAAGCTGGCGCGAGGGGGCGAACCATCGGACGGTGGTGGTGCCGATGCATTTCCCGCCAACCCGAATGTGGTGCCGGCCGCAGACCAGCTCTTTGGCTTCGCGGCCACCGCCAGCTTGGCGACGGACCGCTCCAAACGCGGCCCCTGCCGCGCCCACATCGCCGTGCAAACTCTGGCCGGCACCAGCCATGCGGCCTTTGCGCTGTCCGGGGACCGACCGGCCCAGGAAGCGGCGTTGGTGGAGCATTGCTGGCGGACGCTGCTGGCGGCGCTGAAGCTGGAGACGCCGGAAAAACTGGTGACGGCAAAGGCAGCCGCAGAAAACGCCAAATCACAAGCGGGGAAGGTCGAACAGGTGCTGGCCCCCAAGCCGTGGCGCAGCCTCATGAGCGGCGCCAGCGCGGCAATTCTCATAGACCAGGGCAGCGAGGTGCATTTTTCGCGGCCAGAGAACGTCAACAACGCCGTCGCGGGGTCGCCACCCGCAAACCAGGACGGCGATTCGCCGTTTTCAGGGCCGGGCGGCGCCACAGTCCCTTCCGCTTTGGAGACACCCGTGGAGCAATGCAGCGAGCTGCTGTTCCCCGGCGCCTTCAACCCCCTGCATGAAGGCCACCGGCGCATGATGGCCATCGCCGAGGCCATGACCGGGTTGGCCGGCGCATTTGAGCTTTCCGTGCAGAACATCGACAAACCGTTGCTGGACTACATTGAAATCCAGCGGCGGCTGGCTCAGTTCGAGCATCCGCTGTGGTTGACGCGCCTGCCCACTTTTGTCGAGAAGGCGAACCGCTTTCCGGGCGCCACCTTCGTCGTTGGCATCGACACCCTAGTGCGCATCGCGAACCCCCGTTACTACGGTGGCGACGCCGAACTGGACCGGGCGCTGGCGGCGCTTGCCGACCGGAAGGCGCAGTTCTTAGTCTTCGGGCGCACCCTCAATCGGACCTTTCAGGGCCTAGCTCAAGTGGAACTGCCCCCGGCGTTGCGCCAAATGTGCGTCGCCGTGAGCGAAGCCGAGTTCCGCGCCGACATCTCTTCGACCGCGCTGCGCCGACAACGGGGCTGACCTGCCCCCGCAACAGCCCGCACAGCCGCCGCCGATCCGTTCCGCAAGTTACTCCAGATCCTCCAGCCGCTTCGGCCAGTTGTCCTTCAGCAGGCGGGACAGGGAGCGGTCCGCCAGCAACCGCCCCCCGGTTTGGCAGCCGGCGCAGTAGTTGGCTTCGTTCTCCGCATAGACGATGCGCTGCACCGGGGCGCCGCAAACCGGGCAGGGTTGGCGGTACTTGCCATGCACGGCCATTGCGTCGTGGAAGGCGGTCACCTTAGTTGGGAACTTGCCGCCGGCCTGCCGCCGCAAGCGCTCTGTCCAATCTTTGATGACGAAGCGGCAGGCCTCATAAAGACGGGCAACCTCTGCGTCGTTCAAGGCGCTGGTTCGCTTGAAGGGAGACATGCGGGCGCGGTGCAGGATTTCATCCGAGTAGGCGTTGCCGATGCCGGCCAGCACCCGTTGGTCCGTGAGCGCCCGCTTTAATGTGTGGCCGCAATCCCGCAGCCGGGTCGCGAAGGCGTCCGCTTCTATCGTCAGCACGTCCAAGCCGCCGGGGTCCAAGGCCGCCAACGCCTTGCGGCCCTGCACGAAGCGCAGGGAGGCCCGCTTCTTCTTGCTCGCCTCGGTGAGCGTCAAGGTGCCGGTGGAGAAATCGAACCGCGCCAACCCGATGCGACCTGGCGTGGAGGCACCGCGTTTGCGCCATTGCAGGCGCCCGGCAATCATGAGGTGGATGACCATGAAGTGGTCGTCGGTGAATTCAAAGACGAGCTGCTTCGCCAATCGACTGACCGTGGTTAGAGTGCGTCCCAACATTTCATCCGCGCTTGGCGCCACGGAGCGCAGCACGAAGGGGCTGCGCAAACTCAGGCTCTCCAAGACGGTGCCGCGGAGCCTAGCGGAAAGGTGTTCTTGATAGACTGCTAGATCTGGTGCCTCAGGCATGTGGAGCCTTTGCGTTGCGCCTCACTGGCCGTTACCGGTGCGCCCACGCCGTCAGGCGAGGGGCGGGACAGTGCGCACCGCGGTTTTCCACCTGCCCCGGCGAAAACGCTGCACTAGGAGCACCGCCTTCAGGACGTAGTCGCCTATCAGCGCAGCATAGACCCAAACCACCGGCAGACCGAGGTAGGTGAACAGAGCCGCCAGTCCGCAACGCATGCCGATGAGGCCCAAGCAGGTCGCCATGAGGGGAAAGCGGGTGTCCCCGGCGCCGCGCAGGGCGCCGCCCAAGGCGAACTCCACCGCCAGCAAGGGCATGGCCCCGCCCAGCACATGGATGAAAACCGTCGTGTACTCGACGGTCAACGGCTCGTCGCCAAGAAAATAGACGGCAAGGTCGCCGGCGAAGACGATCACCGCCAAGCTCAAGCCGCCCATGGACAGCACCGCCCAAGCGCAGGCCCGCCAGCCGGCGCGCACTGCGCCTTGTGGGTTCTCCGCGCCGAGATTCTGCCCCACCAAGGTGGCGCCGGCGATGGAGAAGCCGAACCCCACCGTGATGCAGACCATCAACAGATTGGCGCCCACGTTGTAGGCGGCGAAAGCCTCGGTGCCGTAGAAGTTGCCAATGAGCATCAGGAAGATGAAGAATCCCACCTGAAAGACCAATTGCTCCAGCGCGGCTGGATAGCCGATGTCCAGCAAGCGGTGCAGCCGCTCCCGCCGCCACCAGCCGCCGCGCATATGCGGAACGCGGAATTTCTGCTTGAGCCACAGGGACAGCAGCAGCAGAGCGCCGACGCTGAAGGAAACCCCGCCGGCCGCCGCCGCGCCGGCCACGCCCATTGCCGGCAGTCCGTAGCGCCCGAAGACCAGACCGTGGAGCAGCGGCAGGTTCAGCATGTTGATGCCAAAGCCAATCCACAGCGGCGACCAAGCATCCCCCGCGGCCCGCAACGCCGCGCTCAGGATGAAGGTGACGGCGAAGGCGACGTTGAACCAACTCAGCATGCGGATGTTCGCCTCGGCCAAATCCAAGGTGTCCGGGTCTAGCCCAAACAGGCCGGCGATGGGTCGTGCCAGAGTGACGCCAACCAGCATGACGAAGAAGGCCAACAAGCAGCCGAGGGTCAGCGAGGCCATGGTCACCCGGCTGGCCTCCTTGTGGTCCCCAGCGCCCCAAGCGCGGGCCACCAAGGCCGTGGTGCCGGCGCTCACCGCGAACATCACCGCCTGCATGGCGAAGAAGACCCTTTGCCCGGCGCCCACCGCGGCCAGCGCCTCGGCGCCCAGAACGCCGACGAACTTCGTCTGCACCATGCCGACGACGGTGAAGGAGACGTTGCCAAGAATGGAGGGGAAGGCGAGTTGCCAGACGCCGGGCCGCCGGCCCTCGCCTAGCCCGGATATTGCGTCAAGCCGCTTGTCCCCTGGAGAAACATCTTTTGACTTCAATCAGTTGCCTGCAATGTTCCGGAACCCCGTGGGCGCCAACTGCGCCGCGCTGCTGGTGTTGGTTGCGCTGGACAGGGTGGTGCGCTGCAGTGGAGCCTTAAGCTAACATGCCCGTTCCCGAAACCTTTCAGAACATCAAGGGGCTTCCCAATGACTGACACTGGCCGTTATGCGGACATCTCCGTGACCTTGGAAAACCAGGTCGCCACGGTGGAAATTCAGCGTCCGCCTTACAACTTCTTCGACTTCAGCCTGATCGAGCAGATCGCCGACGCCTTCGACAGCTTGGACGAAAACCCGGAGTGCCGGGCCCTAGTGTTGGCTGCGCAAGGGAAGTCGTTCTGCGCCGGCGCCAACTTCGGCACCGGCAAGGACGACGGCACGGGCAGCGGAGATTTTACCGAAGATGGGTTCCGCAACACCACCGGCCGGCTGTACCGCGCCGCCGCCCGTCTGTTTGGCAACAGGAAGCCCATCGTCGGCGCCATCCAAGGCGCGGCCGTCGGCGGCGGACTAGGGCTGTCCTTGGTGCCGGATTTCCGGGTCGCCTCCCCGCAGGCCCGCTTCGCCGCCAACTTCGTCAAGCTGGGCATCCACCAAGGCTTCGGCATCTCCGTCACCCTGCCCCGGGTGGTGGGCAAGCAGGCGGCGCAGATGATGCTCTACAGCGGGCGGCGGCTGAACGGGGAGCAGGCGAGAGCCATCGGCCTGGTGGATGTGCTGGTGGATGCGGACAATCTACGCAGCAAGGCCGTGGAGCTGGCTCAGGAGATTGCGGAGAACGCGCCTTTGGCGGTGGCCTCCGTACGCGCCACCCTGCGCGCCGACTTGATGGAGGCGGTGGCCGAGGCCACCGAGCACGAACTTAAGGAGCAGCAATGGCTGCGGGCCACGGCGGACGCCCAGGAGGGCATCCGCGCCGTCGCCGAACGGCGCCCCGGCAACTTCAAGGGCGCCTGAAGGCGCAACGGAGGAGGCTTGGCTGCGGCGCCGCCATGCAAATTGCCGGGCGCCAGGGTTCAAAACCCCGCAAATTTGCCGTAGCCGCCACGACAGTACAGCAGCGGGGACCGCCCTTCGTCAAAGATGCCCATGTCGCGCACCCGGCCTATGACGATGCTGTGGTCGCCGGCGTCGTGCTCCTCGGCCAGTTCGCAATCAATGAAGGCCAACACGCCGACTAGCACCGGCGAGCCGGTTTCGCTGGGCTGCCAGCTCAGTTCTCTGAACTTGTCGATGCCGGTTTGCGCAAACAGGTCGCAGATGTGCTTCTGGTCCTCCCCTAGGATGTTGATGCAGAAATTGCCGCTTTCCCGGAGTTTCGGCCAACTTGCGCTGGTCTTGGCCGGGCACAGCGTCACCAATGGCGGGTCCAAGGATACGGAGGCGAAGGACTGTGCTGCAAAGCCAGCCGGCTCGCCCTCCAAGCAGCCAGTGGCCACCACCACCCCCGTAGCGAACTGGCCAAGCGTGTTGCGGAATTCTTGCTGGTCGATCTGCGCCATTTAGGCCTCCCTTGCGAATGGAGCGGCCAATATACCCCGGCTGTGCTACACCACCAATCGGGCTTGATGCGCCAATCACAGCGGTCGGCGCATAGTGCTTTGGGCGATGGGGCACTACAATGCCCTGCAACTGACTTGATGGGGTTGTTTGCGATGTCTGAATTGGAGGGCTTTCGCGCTGAGGCCCGGTCGTGGCTGGAGGAGAACTGCCCCCCGTCCATGCGTACGCCGACGCCGGAGGACGAGGTGGTTTGGGGGGGAAGGCGCGAACGGATCAAGAATCCGGAGTCTAAAATCTGGCTGGAGCGCATGGCCGAACGGGGCTGGACCGCACCGCGCTGGCCGACGGCCTATGGCGGCGGCGGCCTGTCCTTCCAGGAAGAACGCATATTGCAGCAGGAAATGCAGCGCATCAAAGCGCGCCTGCCGCTGAACAGCTTCGGCCTGTGGATGCTGGGTCCAGCGCTGCTGGAGTTCGCCAGCGAAGCGCAAAAGCAGGAGCATCTGCCGAAGATCGTGCGCGGTGAAATTCGCTGGTGCCAAGGCTATTCGGAGCCCGGCCACGGCTCCGATTTGGCGGCGCTGCAAACCAAGGCTGAAGATCAAGGGGATAGTTATTTGGTCAACGGCGCGAAGATATGGACTTCCTACGCCGATGAAGCGGACTGGATCTTCTGCCTAGTGAGAACGGACCCCAAGGCGCCCAAGCATCGGGGCATTAGCTTCCTGCTGTTCGACATGGACTCACCGGGGGTGACCACCTCCCCCATCGAACTCATCAGCGGTTCCTCGCCCTTTTGCCAGACCTTCTTCGACAA
The DNA here is from genome assembly GCA_958296195.1 of uncultured Pseudomonadales bacterium. Taxonomy (GTDB): domain Bacteria; phylum Pseudomonadota; class Gammaproteobacteria; order Pseudomonadales; family Azotimanducaceae; genus Azophilus. The sequence continues at coordinate 900,258 of OY282455.1, forward strand.
TGTGCGGGTGCCCAAGAGCAATCTGGTGGGCGAGGTCAACCAAGGCTGGACCATTGCCAAGCGCCTGCTGCAGCATGAGCGCAACATGGTCGCCGGCATCGGCGGCAACTCCGCCACTGGCGGTTCCGGGCGCAAGCTGGAGGACCTCGCCAAGCGATACGTCGGCGAACGGGATGGGCGCATTGATGACCGAATGTTGCGGCACCGGATATCCGCCCACCGCATGAATGACCGCGCCTTCCAGCTCACTCTGGCGAGAGGCGGGGCGGAGGCCAAGACCGGCGCGGCCAACGGCCATCTGGCCTCCTTGTTCAAGTACTACGGCACCGAACAAAACAAGCGCAAGTACGAGCTCATGCTGCAGGCCATGGGCAGCGCCGCCTTGGGCTGGGAAGGCGCCGGCTTTGCGGACGGGGAGCTTGGAACTACGCGGCAATGGCTGCGCTCCAAGGCCAACTCCATTGAGGGCGGCACCAGCGAGGTTCAGTTGAACGTGATTGCCAAAAGAATGTTGGGGCTGCCGGACTAGGGCATTTCCGGCTCATTGGATCCGACCAGAGCAATTTCATGGCTGAATTCGCTAGTGGCGTTGCCCATCAATTGGCCGCTCTGGACCTCGGCTCCAACAGCTTCCATCTCATAGTCGCCCAAGACACCAGTGGGCGCTTGCAGGTTGTCGATAGGATCAAGGAGATGGTGCGTCTGGGCGAGGGCTTGGACGCCCAGCAACGCTTGAGCGCGGCCGCTCGGCAGCGGGCCTTGGAGTGCTTGGAGCGCTTTGGGCAGCGGCTGCGGCATCTGCACGACGAAAACGTGCGCATCGTCGGCACCAACGCCCTGCGCAAGGCGCGTGATGCGGATGCCTTCATTGCGGAAGCTGAGCGCCGGCTGGGGCACCGGGTGGAAATCATCTCCGGGCGGGAGGAGGCGAGGCTGATCTATCTTGGCGTCTCCCACGCCTTGGAGGACAACCATGACCGGCGGTTGGTCATCGACATCGGCGGCGGCAGCACCGAGTTGATCTTGGGCCGGCGTTTTCGCCCGGAGATCATGGAGAGCCTGTACATGGGCTGCGTGTCGGTCAGCAGCAAGCGCTTCCAGGATGGGGTCTTGTCCAAGCGGGCTTTCAGGACCGCCATCAACGAATGCCTGCAGGAGCTTGAGAGCGTCAGCGCCCAGTACAGGAGCGCTGGCTGGGACGTAGCCATTGGGGCCTCCGGCACCATGTTGGCTGTGCGGAGCGTCTTGGCCGGCCTGCACGGCGATGACCTCAGGCATGTCGAGGCGGCGGGCGTGCAGGGCATCATTGACCGAATGGTCGAGGCCGGCCGCTTGGATCGAGTGGAGCTGCCAGGCTTGCCCCCGGAGCGCCGGGCCGTGTTCCCTGGGGGTGTTGCGGTGGTGGCTGCGCTGCTCGAGTCCCTAGGCTTGCAAAGTCTGCGGGTGAGCGACGGGGCGCTGCGCGAGGGGCTGCTCTACGACCTGCTCGGCCGGGTGCATCATCAGGACACCCGGGACCAGAGCGTGCGCAATCTGATGAGCCGCTACCACATTGACGAACCGCACGCCAAGCGGGTGCGGGACATCGCCTTGAGCCTGCTTGCGCAAGTAGCTGCGCCTTGGGGCCTGCAGTCGCCGGAGGACCGCTTGCTGCTGGCTTGGGCGGCGGACTTGCATGAGATCGGCATGGACATCGCCCACAGCCAATACCACAAGCACGGCGGTTATCTGCTGGCCCACATGGACCTGCCAGGCTTCTCCCGCTTGGATCAGAGCCAGTTGGCGAGCTTGGTGCGCCTGCATCGGCGCAAATTCGCCGTTGAGGATGACTCCATCTCCACGGAAGGCCGAATCCTCGGCTTGGCGGTGCTGCTGCGCTTGGCCGTCGTCCTGCACCGCAGCCGCAGCACCGTTCCCTTGCCCCACATCGCCGCCTCCGGCAAGAGCGGCCAGATTACGCTTAGGTTGCCGAAGGAATGGTTGGACAAACATCCCTTGACCAAGCTGGACTTGCAGGAGGAAGCCGATTACCTAGACAACTCGCCGGTGGTCTTGAAGGTGAAGGCGGTTTGAATTCGGTTCTTCCGATGGACAGTCAGATGGGCGCACTCCAGTCCCAGCGCTTTGCCGTGGCTGATCCCTTCGGCAAGGGTGCAGCTTGGGGGAGGGGGCTTGGGGGCGGGGGTTTGGGGGCGGGGGTTTGGGGGCGGGGGTGTCGAAAGACTTGGCGGCTCGCCGAGATGCCGCCGTGATTGCGTTCTAGCTTGCTGCAAGCGCCGCCAACAGGGATTCCTGTGCGCTTCTGCGCTTGCCGGTCTGGCCGGTGGCAGCTTGGTAGGAGCCATCGGTTTGCAGTTCCCAGGCTTGGCGGTTGTCTTTGAGGTAGTTGTCGAAGGACTCCGCCACGACGCGCCGTTTTAGGGCCTCGTCCTCAACGGGGAAGCAGATCTCCACGCGGTTGAAGAAGTTGCGCCCCATCCAGTCCGCGCTGGAGAGGTAAACTCTTGGTTCGCCTTCGTTCTCGAAGTAGAACACTCGGGTGTGCTCCAGAAATCGACCAACGATGGAGCGCACCCGAATGTTCTCCGACACGCCCGCCACGCCAGGGCGCAGGGCGCAGATGCCGCGCACGATCAGCTCCACCTTGACGCCGGCTTGGCTGGCCCGATAGAGCGCCTGAATGACTTGCGGCTCCACCAGCGAGTTCATCTTCGCCATCACTCGCGCTGGTTTGCCGAGGCGGGCGTTCTTGGCCTCCGCATCAATGAAGTCGAGCATGGATTTGTGCAGCGTGAAAGGCGATTGCAGCAGCTTTTTCAACCGACCGGCCCGGCCCAAGGCGGTTAGTTGCTGAAACACCTTCTGCACGTCGTTGCCCAAGGCTTCGTCGCAGGTGAACAGGCCGTAATCCGTGTACAAGCGGGCGGTGCGAGTGTGGTAGTTGCCTGTGCCGAGGTGGACGTAGCGCTTGAGGGCGCGGCCCTCGCGCCTTATCACCATGCTCATTTTGGCGTGGGTCTTGTGTCCGACAACGCCGTAAACCACTTGGGCGCCGGCGCTCTTCAGATGGTTGGCAAGCTCGATGTTGTCCGCCTCGTCGAATCGCGCCCGCAGCTCGATGACCACCACCACTTCCTTGCCGTTGGAGGCGGCGTCGGTAAGCGCCTCCACCACCGCCGATTGGGCGCCGGTTCGGTAGAGCGTCTGGCGGATGGACAGCACTTGCGGGTCCTTGGCCGCTTGGCGTAGAAACTCCAGCACCGGCGCGAAGGATTCGAATGGGTGGTGCAGGAGGATGTCCCCCGCCGCGACGGCTTCAAACATGTCGTTGGCGCGGCGAATGCGCTCCGGCACTGCCGGCGTAAAGCCCGGATACTGGAGGTCCGGTCGGTCCACCAGTTCCGGCACGGTGGCCAAGCGCATCAGGTTTACGGGCCCGTTGCAGCGGTAAACGTCGTCCGCTGACAGGTGGAAGCGCTCCATAAGGAAGCTCTCGAGCTCCTCCGAGCAATCCTGGGCCACCTCGAGACGCACCGCATCGCCATAGCGGCGTGACGGCAGCTCACCTTCCAACGCCCGCAGCAGGTCGTCCACCTCCTCTTCGTCCACGAACAGATCGCTGTTGCGCGTGACCCGAAACTGGTAAACCCCAGTGGCGTGCATACCGGGAAAAAGCTCGTCCATGTGGGCGTCGATGATTGAGGAAAGCAGGACGAACTCGTTGGGCCCATCGGCGCAGGATTCGGGGAGCCGCACCACGCGGGGCAGCGCCCGAGGCGCTTGGACGATGGCCTTGCCGCTGTTGCGGCCAAAGGCGTCCTTGCCCTTGAGGTTGACGATGAACGCCAAGCTCTTGTTCAGCGGGTCCGGAAAAGGGTGGGCCGGATCTAGGCCGATGGGACTCATAATGGGCGCTAATTCATGGTTGAAGTAGCGCTTGATCCACCTTCTCTGCGCATCGCTCCAGTCCTCCTTGCTGATGAAGCGTATGTTCTGCTCGTTCAAGGCCGGCAGCAGCACTTCGTTCAGCACCGAGTACTGCTCGTCGATGATCGTCAACGCGGCTTGGGCAATGCGCCGCAACTGCTCGGAGGGCGAAAGGTTGTCTGGGCCGCGCTGCACGGCGCCGTAGGCTTGCTGTTGCTTGAGGCCGGAAACCCGTATCTCAAAAAACTCGTCGAGCACGGAACTGGAAATGCAAAGAAAACGCAGCCGCTCGAGCAGCGGCAACGCTTCATCCCTGGCTTGGGCCAACACCCGGCGGTGGAACTCCAACAGGGAGAGCTCCCGATTGACGTAGAGGTCCGGGTTGCTGAAGGTTTCAGTGGTCACGGTTAACCTTTCAACTAGCCAAGCGGTGCCAGCAAGCGACAGTGTAGCACTCCGCGCTGGCGCCCATTGCGCATCGACCGGCTAACATGGCCGTCCAAGGGATGGTGGCGCTGCGCCGCCGAAAAGGGGGTAGTGAGGCCTGAACCCGTGTCGGACGACCGCTTTGCAGCTCTACGCGATCTGCTGCCTGATTGGGCGGCGCTTGACGAGGCGCTGCTGGGCAATTTAGGCGTTCACGGCGACTTTCGCCGCTGGCAAACAGCCCTCGATCGTTTGCCGCCGCCCCGAGGCCCAACCTTGGCCACCGGCTCTTGGTCCTGTGCGGAGTTCGTAGGCGGCTCGGTGGAGGCCAAGGGGCCGGGAGCAGCCGCAGTTGCGGCCTCGAATCTTCGCCTGAACGCTGGCGATGTGGTTGCGGTGGATGGCGAATTGCCCCTTGGCGGCGAAGGCTTGGTTAGGGAGGTGCTGCAGGCGCTGCATCCTTGGCGCAAGGGGCCGTTTGCGTTGTTCGGCGTTCAAGTGGATTCCGAATGGCGTTCGGACATGAAATGGCGGCGGGTGGCGCCCTTTGTGGACCTTGTCGGCCGCCGGGTGCTGGATGTGGGTTGCGGCAACGGTTACTTTGGTTGGCGGATGCTGGCGGCGGGAGCGGAACTGGTGGTTGGCATCGATTCGTCGGTGTTGTTCCACATGCAGCACCAAGCCGTCAACCACTTTGTGCGCAGCCGCCGCAACTGGGTTTTGCCGCTGCGCTTTGACGAATTGCCGGCGACGCTGGCCGAAGCAAAGTTCGACGCCGCTTTCAGCATGGGCGTGATCCATCATCAAAGGGTGCCTAGACAGCACCTTGAGCGGCTGCGGAGCTGCCTGAAGGCCGGCGGCCAAGCGGTGGTGGAAAGCCTGGTGGTCGATGGCGCCGAGCCTTTGCGCCCGCCGGGCCGCTACGCCCGCATGCGCAATGTTTGGGTGGTGCCGACGCCAAGCGCCCTAGTGGACTGGTTGGCCGCCGCCGGCTTCGCCGACATTCGGATCGTTGACCTCAGCGCCACCACCGCTGCGGAGCAGCGCACAACTGCATGGATGCGCTTTCAGTCGCTGGCCGATGCGCTTGATTCGGCAAATCCAAGCCTGACCGTTGAGGGCCATCCGGCGCCGAAGCGTTGCGTTGTGACGGCAAGGAATCTAATCTAAACTGCCATGTTCAGCCTGATTCCGCTTAACTTTAGGTTCCGAGGCAGGGTTCGGCGGCTATTTGACCTTTACCTCTGTTTCCTGAACCATCCCGGCAAGGCTCTGCATCCAACGCAGGTCGCTCGCAGCACGGGAATCGCGTTCGCTGACGCGGTGCGGCTGTTGGAGCGCACGCCGGAGCTGTTCGTGCGGCTGCCCAAGCGCGATGGCATAACCCGCTATCGTCTAACTAGCGCCATGACCGCCCGCGAGCCGGAGCAAGTGCAGCAGTTCCTGCTGCGGTCCGCCCGTTGGGAGAGCCTGATTTTCTATGCCTTTGCCGCTATGGTGCTGTGCGTGTTGTTGATTGTTGTCATCCTAGTCGGGCCGGCCCTGTAGAGAAGCGACAGCTTTGAGCGGGCGTTGCCGTCGCCTAGCCCTGATCAGTGGCGGTGCTGTTGATATCGACGGCGGTGTTTGGCACCTCGATGTCGGCTCATCACATCCCGGGGCCGGAGCCGGTCCCAAGGGTATGGCTGTTCGCCATTTAAAGTGGTACGCGAGCTGGGTTTAGAACGTCGTGAGACAGTTCGGTCCCTATCTGCCGTGGGCGCATGAGATTTGAGAGGAGCTGCTCCTAGTACGAGAGGACCGGAGTGGACGAACCTCTGGTGTTCCGGTTGTCACGCCAGTGGCACCGCCGGGTAGCTATGTTTGGAAGGGATAACCGCGGAAAGCATCTAAGCGGGAAACTCCCCGAAGCCCCGCCGTTAGCGGGGCTTTTTTGTTTGTGGGTCGCGAGCCCCTTGTGGCGTGGCGTCGATTTTGGTTCCGCCCACCCGCCGAAACTGCGCACCTGCCCGTCAGCAATCGACCTCTGTGTCTTTGACCAAGCTCAGGCGAGGGGCTATGGTGCGCCAGTCTCTCAGGCCTGAACAACTACATCGACATCCCCTTGGAGGCAGCGCCTTGTCTGAACAACTGTCCCGCCTGTTGCTCCGAATCGTCCGCGAAGGCGGCATCCCGAAGGATGAATTCGACTTCGGGCAGGCCGCCCCGGAAGAGCTTGGCTTGGCGGTGAAGGACGGTGCCGTGGGCGTGGTGGGGAATGTTGACCTGCTTGACGAAAGCACCATTCGCAACACCCTTTCCCCCCTCGCGGCCGCTTGGCTGCGGGACCTCAAAGTCCTTCTGGCGGTGGACTCCACCAACTCCCGCATGGCGGCGACGGCCCAATCCGCCTCGGTGGATGGCTGCGCCTGGTTGGCGGAACTGCAAACCGCCGGCCGCGGCCGGCGCGGTCGCCGCTGGCTAACGCCGTTCGCCCGGAACATTGCGCTCACTCTGGGCTTCTCAGTCAACCAGCAGCCCTCCCAACTCGGCGGCCTAAGCCTAGCTGTCGGCCTAGCCGTCGCCGGGTTGCTGCAGCGCGAGGGCGTAGGCAACGCCGCAGTCAAGTGGCCGAACGACGTTTACATCGGCGACGCCAAGGTCTGCGGCGTCCTCATCGAGGTGGTCACCCGCGCCAACGCCTGCGACTGCATCATCGGCGTCGGCCTAAACTTGGACTTGCCGGAGAGCGCCCGCACCGGCGTCGACCAAAAAGTCACGGACCTAAAGTCCCAAGGCGTAACCCCCAACCGCAACTTGTTCGCCGCCGCCTTGGTCTCCGCGGTGGTGGATGCCGCCAACCGCTTCAAGCATGAAGGCTTCGCCCCAATGCGCCCCGCCTACGACGCCCTGCACCTATGCCACGGCAAGCAGGTGCGCATCATCCGAGGCAACCAGACCCACACCGGCCAAGTACAGGGCGTCACCGCCACAGGTGCCCTGCGCGTCCGCGGCGACGGCAAAGTCACCGAATTCACCGGCGGCGAAGTCAGCCTCCGCCCCTGCAGCCCATAACCCTTATCCTCGATCAAGAGCCCGCATGGTGACGCGGCACGTCGAATCGAGATGTGTCCGCGTTCCAAGGCGGCGGCCAGCAACTCCGCGAACGGCCTCGAGAACAGCGTAGGCGACTCACGAGGCGGCGCTTCCTGACCGTTATTGTGGTGCAGGGCGCCCTCTGGAATCGCTCGCGCTCTTGCCTTGGTCAATCGCCGCAGGCCCACCAAGCGCCACCTCAGCGCCGAGGACGTCACCCTCAATTCGTCCGCGACCGCGTTCAGTCGCATTGTCAGTTCGTCCATGTCCAGTCGTGCGCAGTCGTCGAACTCCCGCAACGCCGACGAGGGCATTAGCATGGCCGTCGCGAAGTTGTTCGCAAGCTGCTCGACGCGGTTGCCGCCGAAATCGCTGGCGTCCTCCATGTGCCTGGGGGGCATCGCTTCCCATGTCAGAATGTGGAACAACTCGTGGGCGAGGTCGAAGTGCCGGCGCCCGGCCACCTCGCCTCGTGCGATTAGAACGGCATCGAGCGTCGTCCGCAGCGGAGGCGTCACGCAGGTAGCGCGGCGTTAGCCGCACCCCGTCAAAGGCGTCGCGGTTGCGGCGCTTGCCCGTCTCCCGGTCGATGCCTGCCTCCATGTAGTCGAAGGCGAAGTTGGGGATGCGCCGCCTCGCCAAGCGCTTCAGATCGTCAATTCCGGGATAGCGGGTGTCGTAGTCCATCTGCCACAGCCTAGGCCGCCCGCTCGACTTGGAAGGCGGCGATGTTGTCTGGGACGCTCATAGGGGCACCATAACGCCTTGCCTAGGTGCCGCTAAAGCCCCGAATCTGGTTAAGGGCATGTTAGGACTTCGTTCCAGCGTCGTTCGGCGAAGCCAACATGCGCATGTTCAGTCTCCTATTGTGAACCGACAACCCATAGGCTACCTGAACATGGGCTCCGGTTTGCCGGGCGCACCTCCAAAAAATTCGCAAGCTGGTGGTGCCATCAGGGCGATTTTAAAGTTGTTCCCTGGCGAAGCCGTTACGTCCGGCCTTGCATTTCGGGGCGAAGAAGGTGGGGGTCGGCTGCATTCGGGAGGGTCGGGGGAGCGTTTTTCCGTCCGATCGGAAGCGGTTGCGGCCGTCGGGCGTTGGCGAGTCCGGCCAGATTGCCGGGAGGCGTCCGCTGCGACGGCCTGCAGTGGTACGCGGCCAAAGAATGCCGGACAGCACAAGCGAGCAATGCATCAGTCCAAATTGGTCATGCCAATTCAGCGAAAAAAATGTCAAAAAATGGTTGCAACTATTGTGATCATTGGTTATACATTCCTATGCAAACCTGATCGATTGATTGGCATAGGAGGATTCTGAGATGCAAATCAACTGCAAAGTGGCTGAATCGGTCTCCAGAATGTGCTGCGGGAGGTCGTCCGACCCGGTTGCCCCCCTAAGCGGCAAGGCGAAGGGACGGGCGGCAGCCCGTGGCAGCCTGCGCCCCCTAGTGCTGCTCACATCCGTCTTGTCCTTGTCGATTGCCCCTTCGGGCTTTGCGCAAGAGGCCGTTGAAGAGCAAGAGACCTTTGAAGGCTTAACACTGATCGAGGAGGTGGTCGTCACCGGCATCCGCGGCTCCATGCAGGCGTCTGCGGAGATGAAGCGCGCCGACGCCCGTGTCGTCGATGCGATCGTGGCTGAAGACATTGGTAAACTGCCGGACAACAACATTGCCGAGGCGCTTCAGCGGGTCACCGGCGTTTCCATCAACCGTGACTTTGGCGTGGGCTCTGAGGTTTCAATCCGCGGTCTTCCTCAGAACCGCGTTGAACTGAATGGCCGCAGCACCATGGGTGATGGCCGAAACGGCATCAACTTTCAGGACTTTCCCGCCAACTTTCTGTCCTCGGTGGCCGTGATCAAATCGCCGACTCCCGAAATGATCGAGGGTGCGCTCGGTGGAACGATCAGCCTGAACACGGCACGTCCACTCGATCTGAAAGCGCCTCGCATGGCCATAGGCGTGGAAACCGAGTACGCGGACAAGGCCGATCATTGGGCGCCAATCGTCAACGGGCACTTCGGCAACAAGTGGGAATTGGACGGTGCCGGCACGTTTGGAGTCCTGGGCATGGTTTCATACCAGGATCGAAAGCTGCGCCGCGACACCTACGAAACCAGTCTTTTCGTTTTTGACAACGTTGACGTCAACCTCGACGGTACGGTGGACATCAATGACGCGGCGCAAAACACGCCGAGCGGACAGTACGTCGTGCCGGTCGAGCCCAAGATTGAGCCCTGGACGGAAGATCGCGAGCGCACCGCCCTGAACCTGATGCTGCAGTGGGCCCCGGAATCTGGACAAGGCAATTTCTACGCCGACCTGAACCGCACGGAGCGTGACGGTGGACAGGAAGCCTACTCGATCCTCAGTGTGGTCGGGAGTCCCGTTGCCACGGCCGCCACCTATGAGGACGATAACGGTGCGCTGAACAATTACCGTCTGGAAGGCAACCATTTTGCCATCCCCAAGACATGGAGTCAGTTCCGCGCAACGGACAGCTTTTCCTATGCCATTGGCGGTGAGTGGGACTTCACGGAGAACCTGACCATTTCCGGTGAGATCTCCTTCGCCGACTCCGACACCTCAAATCCGAAGTCCGAGTTCAATTGGCGAGCGATCGACCCGATGCTGGAAGCAGCGAACCCGGCTGCCTCCAACGAACGCTGGACCGAGGTCACGATAGTCAACAGCTCGAGTCAGGCACCGAGCGTCGTTTACGACGATGGCGAGATCTACACGCAGACCAATTACTATGCCTTCCGCGAATTCAGGCACATCACCGACGACATCGACAATCAGGAAGACGCTTTCCGTCTGGATGTCGAATACGCCCAGCCCTTTGGGCTGGAGTGGGCGACTGCGCTCAAGGCGGGCGTTCGCGCCACCAGTCGTGAATACGAGAGAAACCGAGCGGAAGCGCGCGTAAAGGACATCCACAAGGACATGAGGGATGCCGACGGGAACCCGACGATCATCTGGATGAACGACGTAATCAGCGACTACCCCGGAACGATCATCACGCCCGATGTGCATTCCGACTTGTTTGAACATGCCGGCATCAACGGCACCAACCATCTGTCTCCCTTCACGGTTTATGACGCCAAACTATTGCGGGACACCGAGCAAACGTTCGCCATGGTTCAGGAGCTTCTTGCCGGCAGCAACTACAACAGCCCCGGCAACAGCGACGGCTATATCAGTCCCACCGGCGGTCTGAGTGACAGTCTTAGGGAGCTAAAAAGCTCCTACGCGCTGATCGAAGAGGACACGGCCGCGTTCTACCTGCAGGCGAATCTGGATTTTGATCGGGTCCGCACCGTAGTGGGTGGCCGCTACATCAGAACCGAGATCACTTCGGACGCCTACGATCAGAGCGGCACGTCGATCGTTTCCGACAAGAGCACTTACGGGGAGTTTCTGCCGAGCTTTAACGCCGTGGTTGACCTGACTGAAAACACGCTTATGCGGTTCAGTGCGGCCAGGGTCATGCGCAGGCCGGATTTTGGCGAGTTAAGCCCCACCTTCCAATACAATTCAGACCGCGTTCTGGCCACCCGCGGCAACCCAGAGCTGGACCCTTACCGCGCCAGTCAGTTTGACATAGCGTTTGAGCGCTATTTCGGCGATGGCAACTTGATTTCGGCAACCGTTTTCTACAAGGACGTCGCCTCCTTCCTTAAAACCACCACCTTCTGTGCGCACCAGCCTGAAGCGCTTGCCACTCAGAACACGACCATCTACAACAACATCTGCATTCGGCCTGATCCAACCGGAGATTCGGAAAATTACGTCTTTGCTGCGTCCCAGGAGGAATTCGACAGCTTTCTGGCGGCGGGCCGCAATGGCATCCTGACCACCACCGTAGCCAACGGATCAAGCGGCACGGTGCAGGGTTTCGAGTTGGGCTGGGCGCAATCCTTCGGCTTTCTGCCGGGGCTCTGGTCCGGTTTGGGCGTTAATGCAAACTACACCTTCTCGGACAGTGAAGACCCCGATGGTGTGCCGCTGGAGGACATCTCCAAAAACACCTACAATTTGCAGGTGTTTTGGGAATATGCCGGCGTGGGCATTCGCCTTGCTTACACCTACCGAGACCGCTTCCTGGACAACAACTATGCAAAACGCGTGGAAAGAGTCGGTGTGGCGGTCGCCAACCGTGACCCCAGCGTTGACGATCCGACCGAAGGCAACGACTACCGCGACGACCTGTCGCAGCTGGATCTGGCGTTCAACTGGGACATTAGCGACAAGTACAGCGTTTTCGCACATGTTTACAACCTGACTGCTGAGCCCACCATTAACCAAAGCGTGACTGGCACGCCCTGGCAGATCCGCGAGACCGACCGCCGGTTCACCGTGGGTTTTCGCGGCAGGTTCTAGTGGACCGGCGATAGAATGGCGTCGAACTGGCCGTCTGTGTTAACGGGCGGCCATTTGTGAGTAGAATTGCCGCACTGTAGATGCTGGCAGGAAGCGAACCATGGCGGGCAAGCGACTTTACCACTCGGTGGCCGAACAGATCCTCACCATGATCGATGACGGCACGTTCCCGCCCGGCAGCCGATTGCCGGGTGAGAGAGAGCTTGCCGACCAATTCAACGTCAGCCGCGTGTCGGTCCGGGAGGCCGCAATCTTCCTTCAGGCCCGGGGCGTCATCCAAGTGAAGAGGGGTTCCGGAGCCCAGGTGCTCGACCCGTCGAAGCACAATAGCGGCTCGCCGAACGTCAGCGCTTTCGAATTGACCGAGGCCCGCACGTTGTTCGAGTCGGAGGCGGCCGCCTTGGCAGCGCGACACATCAGCGATGCAACGCTGAGCCTGCTTGAGGAGCACCTCAAGAAGATGAGCGGCAACGGCCTACACACCGAGCACGAGGCCGAATTGGCGGATCGGGACTTCCACCTGACGATCGCCGCGGCCAGCGGCAACGCCGCAGTGCGCCACGTTGTGGAGGTGCTGTGGCGGATTCGCATGGAGTCCGTTCCCGTGCGCAAGGTGTACGACTCGGTGTGTCTGGAGGATTCCGGTGCGCGCCAAACCGAGCACCAGCAAATTCTCGACGCGCTGCGCGCACGGGATCCGGCAGCGTCCCGCGTTGCCATGCGTGAGCATTTTCGGCGCCTGATCGAGTCGATGCTCGACGTCACCGAAGAGCAAGCGCTCGAAGAGCTTCGATGCAAGGCGACCGAGAGCCGTGAACGGTTCCTGACCAGTTTTGAACTCTGACTTCGGGCTAAGGATGGGAATTTGCTGATCCGGATCACGCTGGTCGTGCTGACTCTCATGCTGGGCCGGACAGGGCTCGCCGAGACTCTGCTGGTCAGTTCTCAGGACGAATTCGAGGACGCCGTAGGTGGCCTCCAGCCTGGCGATGTGATCATGCTGGCCAACGGCGAATGGCGTGATTTCGAAATCCTCTTCACCGGGTTCGGCATGCCCGGCCAACCGATCAGGCTGACAGCCGAAACCAAGGGCGGGGCCATCATCACCGGACAATCCAACCTGCGCATGGCGGGGGGACATCTCGTCGTATCCGGACTGGTCTTCAGGGACGGTTACACGCCCACCAACACTGTAATCTCCTTCCGGCGCACCCGCGGCGACTTGGCGCACCACTCCCGCGTGACCGAAACCGTCATCGACCGGTTCAACAATCCGGAGCGCCACGAGACCGAACACTGGGTGATGATGTACGGCAAACACAACCGCTTCGATCACAACCACCTGGTTGGCAAAAGCACTGTGGGCGTTACCATGGCGGTGCGGCTCGACAGCGAGGAGAGCCAGGAGAACTATCACCGCATCGACCACAACTACTTCGGTCCCCGGCCGACCCTCGGCTCCAACGGCGGCGAGACCCTGCGGATTGGGACCAGCCACCACTCGCGATCCAACTCCTTCACGGTGGTCGAAAACAACTACTTCGACCGGTGCAATGGCGAGCATGAAGTCATATCGAACAAGTCCGGCGGGAATAAGTTTCGCGGCAACCTCTTCTTCGAATCGCGCGGTACGCTCACCATGCGGCACGGCAACGGCACTGTCGTGGAGAACAACGTGTTTCTTGGCAACCGCGTGGATCACACCGGCGGCATCCGGATCATCAACGCAGACCAGGTGGTGCGCAACAATTACATGCACGGACTGACCGGTCATCGCTTCGGCGGAGCGCTGGTGGTGATGAACGGCGTGCCGAACTCACCGCTCAATCGCTACGACCCGGTGGACAATGCCCTCATCGAGAACAATTCGATCATCGACAGCGACCACATCGAGCTAGGCGCGGGCAGCGATGAAGAACGTTCGGCAACGCCCACCAACAGCCTGTTCAGATCGAATCTGGTCCACAACGAAGATGGGCGGAACATCGTTACTGTCCACGACGGTGTCGGCGGCATTGAGTTTCAGGGCAACGTGCAGAACAAAGTGGAAGAACCGGCGCTGACGAAAGGGTTCGTCAACACCTCGCTAGAACTGGCGGCGGCTGCCAACGGGCTCTTGTATCCGGTGGACGAGCAATTTTCCGACGTCGGCGCGAGCAGGGACATCGAGGTGCTTGAGCGGGAGAGCACAGGGGTGCCTTGGTATCCGAAGCCCGGCCCCAAGACCAGCTTCGACACCGGCGAGACGATCACCATCGGTCCCGGTGAGGATACGCTCTTCGATGTGGTGGAAGGCGCCGGGGGCGGCGACATCATTGCACTGGAACCGGGCGAGTACATGGTGACAAAAATCATCGTCGTTGACCGACCGCTGACGGTTCGGGCCGCGCCCGGGACGGCGAGCATCGAGTTCGAGCGGACCGCGCTGTTCGAGATCGCCGATGGCGGCAGCCTGAAGCTCGGCGGCTTGAGGATTTCAGGCCGGGCCGCGCCGGACATGTCCGGAAACTCAGTCGTTCGGACGAACCGCTACTCGATGCTGAACAACTACGCCCTGGTCGTGGAGGACTCGACGATTCAGGATCTCAACATCAACCATTCGTTCAACTTTTTCACCATCGCCAAACATACGTTTGCCGACCGCATTGAAATCTCCAATTCCATTTTCCGAAACATCACCGGACAGGTTCTGACCCTGACGCAGGAAACGGACGATCTCGGCATCTACAACGGCGAGTACATTTCCATTACCGGGTCAAGGTTTCAGAACATTGAGGGCGCCGTCGCCGACATCTACCGGGGCGGCACCGACGAGAGCACCTTCGGGCCGCATTTCGAGTTGCGCGCATCCTCGCTGGATTCGGTGGGAAACGGGTTCCGCAACAAGTCCGCCGCCTCCGTCCGGCTGCTGGGCGTGCAGGCGACCGACATATTCGACAATGTCTTTGCCAACAGCCGGCCGGTCCGGGTGATCCACACCGTTGGCGACCCCGTCACCCGGTTGGGCGGCAATCGGTTTGAAGAAACGCCGGAACCGATTATCCACGAATTCATCAGGCCATGATGACGGTGGACAACCCATGACAGTGGTTTCACCACATGGGGCGGAAGATCGCAGGGCCGAAGGCGGCCCATCGTCCAACGATGCGTCCCGGCTGACGGAGTTGCTCCAGCGCGCGCCCGTCATTCCCGTCGTGGTCATTGAAGACGCGCCCTGCGCCGTGCCCGTTGCCCGGTCCCTGGTCGCGGGCGGGCTGCCGATCGTGGAGATCACGCTGCGCACGGCTGCAGCGCTCGAGGCCATTGGCAGCGTTGCCGCTGAGGTGCCGGAGGCCCATGTGGGTGCCGGCACCGTGCTGAGCGAAGAACAGGCCAGGGCAGCGGTGTCGGCCGGCGCCAAGTTCATCGTGTCGCCCGGCCTGCACGGTGGCGTCGTCTCCGCCGCCAGCGAATTGTCGGTCCCTGTCATGCCCGGCGTCACCACGCCAAGCGAAGTGCAGTGCGCATGGAATCTCGGGCTACGGGTGCTGAAGTACTTCCCGGCGGGCTTGGCCGGCGGCATTCCCATGCTCAAAGCCCTTGCCGCCGTATTCCGCGATGTGGGATTCATACCTACCGGGGGAATATCGGCAAAGAATCTGCGTGACTACCTTGAGGTCCCGTCGGTAATAGCCTGCGGCGGAAGTTGGCTCACGCCGTCCACCGCTATCGCCGACGGCGACTACGAAGAGATCAGGCGACTAGCGGCTGAAGCCAAGGCAATCGCAAACGAGTCGAAGGAGTAGAACTTGGCCGAATTCGTAACCTTTGGCGAGATCATGCTGCGTCTCAAGGCACCGGGTCACGAACGTTTTTTTCAGTCGCCGTCCCTTGAAGCAACCTTTGGGGGCGGCGAGGCAAACGTGGCGATCGCCCTGGCCAACTTTGGGCTGAATGCCGCGTTCGTCAGTTCCTTGCCCGACAACGACATCGGCGAATCGGCCATCCGCGAACTGCGGCGATTCGGCGTCGATGCGACGCACATTAACCGTTCGGGCGCTCGGGTCGGCATTTACTATCTCGAAGCCGGTGCCAACCAGCGTCCCTCAAAGGTCGTTTACGACCGCGCCGGCTCGTCCATATGCACCGCGCAACCCGGCGACTTCGACTGGCCGGCGATTTTTCGCGGCGCCAAGTGGTTCCACATCACGGGCATCACCCCGGCGCTCAGCGCATCCGCAGCGGAACTGAGCCTTGAAGCAGTTGCCGCGGCCAGGAAGGCCGGCCTCACCGTATCCTGCGACTTCAACTTCCGCGGCAAGCTGTGGAAGTACGGCAAGTCGGCGCCTGAAGTGATGACGGAACTGGTCAAGCACGTCGATGTCGGCATCGCCAACGAAGAGGATTGCCAGAAATCCTTGGGCATTTCCGCCGGCGTCGACGTCGAGACGGGAAAGCTGGATCCGGCCCGGTACGAGGCCCTGAGCGCGAAGGTGCTGGCGCAATACCCCGACATGGCCATGATCGCGATCACCCTGCGCGAGTCCCACAGCGCTGACCGCAACGGCTGGTCCGCGTGCTTGCGCGACTCCGAGGCGTTCAGGATGTCGAGACGCTACGAGATCACGGACATCATTGACCGAGTCGGCGGCGGTGACAGCTTCGCCTCCGGCCTGATATACGGTCTGAACGCCTATGACGACCCGCAGCAGGCACTGGAGTTCGCAGTCGCCGCAAGCTGCCTCAAACACTCTATCCCAGGTGACTTCAATCGGGTCTCGGTTGCCGAAGCGGCTCGCCTCATGGGGGGTGACGAGTCGGGGCGTGTGCAAAGGTAAGCGGACTGATTCTGGGACTGCCGCGCCGCGGAAGAGCAGACATGTCGAAGCTGATCAAAGCCGTTCTGGGTTTCGGCCCGGGCATTTTCGCGATCGGCTACACCATCGGCACCGGCAGCGTTACCGCTATGATCGTGGCGGGAAGCACCTTTGGGATGCAGCTCCTATGGGTTCTGCTGCTGAGTTGCATGTTTTCCGGGGCGCTGATTTACGCCTATGGAAATTTCGCGCTCGTCACTGGCGAGACCGCGCTCCATGCCTTCAGGAAGCACCTGCCGTACGGCAGGTTGATCGGCATAGCAATTATAGTGGGCGTCATCTTTGGCCAATGGAACTCACTGATTGGCATTCTTGGCATCTCTTCCAATATCATCTACGAACTGCTGCGACTCTATTTTCCCTCGCTCGGTCAATACAAGTACGGCATTGTCGTTGCGATAGCCGCAGTGGTCATCGGCGTCATGTACTCCATACTGCTGATTGGCAGATATTCCCTGTTCGAAAAGATTCTGGTGTTCTTTGTAGCCGTTATGGGAGTTTCGTTCATTGTCTCGCTGGCCTTCGTACACCCTTTGCCCGTTGAAGTTGCCAGAGGATTGATCCCAAGCATTCCCGAAGTGCCGGGTGGGCGGATGATGGTCGCAGCTTTTGTCGGAACAACGATGGCGGCGGCCACGTTTCTCTCCAGGCCATTGTTTATTCTGGGCAAGGGCTGGACCATGGATCACCGTGACCAGCAGAAGAAGGACGCGATCTTGGCCGCACTGCTGGTGTTCATTGTCAGCGCATCAATCATGTCGGTTGCTCAGGGCGCCCTCTTTCATGAACAAAAGCAGATCACCGACGTTCTGGGCATGGTGGATGCCCTCGAGCCCATGGCTGGGAAGTTGTCCCTCACGCTATTTTTCTTCGGGACGCTCAGCGCGGGACTATCTTCCGTATTCCCCTGTTTGTTGATTGCCCCGCTGTTAATCGAGGACTATCGTTCCGGAAGAATGGACACCAAGTCCAGGCAGTTTCGCACCATCACGGGCATTGCGTCCGTGATGGCACTGACCATTCCAGTGCTGGGGTTCAACCCGATCCAGGGCCAGCTTCTGACTCAGGTATTCAATGTCTTCGTTTTGCCCCTCGTCGTTTTCGGGATCATCGTCATTATCAACAACCGCAAGTTAATGGGGCCTCACGCTGCCGGCGCTCTGCTGAATACGATTCTGGGGTTTGCGTTCCTGTTTTCTGTAATGATTTCCTACAACGGTATTCTCGCCATCCGGCCCCAATTGGGGTAGCCAAGCCTGATACTCGTCGTCTGTGGGGGCCGGCCACAAACATGGCTTGAAGAGACCGGGTTGAAAAAGACTGCGCCCAAGAAGGTGGATTTGGAACAACAACATGCCGGGCTGTCGAGTTTGCCATTCGCGTTGCGCGGAGAGGTGCTTTTGCTGGGAGACCTGCTAGGCTGCATGATCGCCAATCTGCAGTGGCCTGCATTATATTCGCCGCACCGTTCGGCGGCGCGCAGCGCGTTCGATAGGCAGACGCACACGGAAAGCACAGTGCGCTTAGAAGTTGGGAGGCTGCCATGACAATCACTGGCGCTCGGGTCATCGTCGCCTGTCCGGGCCGCAATTTCGTGACGCTCAAGATCGAAACCGATCAGGGCATTTACGGCATTGGCGATGCGACCTTGAACGGGCGCGAGAAGGCCGTGGTCGCCTATCTGGAAGAGCATGTCATCCCCTGCCTGCTCGGCCGGGACGCCACGCGCATCGAGGATGCTTGGCAATTCCTGTACCGCGGTGCCTACTGGCGGCGGGGGCCGGTGACTATGGCGGCCATCAGCGCCGTGGATGTCGCGCTTTGGGACATCAAGGGCAAGGCCGCGGGGCTGCCGCTCTACCAATTGCTGGGCGGTGCTTCGCGCAGCGGTGTGCTAGTCTATGGGCACGCCAGCGGCGCGAGCATCGAGCAGGCCGTGGATGCGGTGGGCCGCTATGTGGCTATGGGCTACAAGGCGGTTCGCGTGCAGTCCGGCATTCCGGGGGTGCGTGGCGCCTACGGCATCGACCGAGGGGATCTGAGCTACGAACCGGCGGATGCTGCCCTGCCCAGCGAAACCCTCTGGTCCACCCCCGCCTATCTGGATTTCGCGCCCAAGTTGTTTCAGCGGGTGCGGGAGGTTCATGGCTTCGACATTGAGTTGCTGCACGATGCCCACCATCGCCTAACGCCCATTGAAGCCGCGCGTCTGGGCAAATCCCTGGAACCTTTCCGCCTGTTCTGGCTGGAGGATCCTACTCCCGCGGAAAATCAGGAGGCGTTCCGCCTCATCCGCCAGCATACGGTCACGCCCTTGGCGGTGGGGGAGGTCTTCAATTCCATCCACGATTGCCGGGAGCTGATTCAGAATCAGCTAATCGACTACATCCGCTGTTCCGTAGTTCACGCCGGGGGCATCACCCAGCTGCGCCAGATTGCTGGGCTGGCGGCGCTGTTCCAAGTGCGCATGGGCTGCCACGGGGCAACCGACCTGTCCCCAGCCTGCATGGGTGCCGCGCTGCACTTCGATTTGTGGGCGCCGAACTTCGGCATTCAGGAGTACATGCGCCACACACAAGCGACCGACGAACTGTTCCCCCATGCCTATGTCTTCAAGGACGGCTGCCTCCACCCCGGCGATGCGCCTGGCATCGGAGTAGATATCGACGAAAAGCTGGCCGCCAAGCATCCCTACCAGGCCAAGCAGCTGCCCATCGCCCGGCTGGCCGACGGAACCATGTGGAATTGGTAGCGGATGTCCAGCGAAATTGGTCATGCCAATCCAGAGAAATTATCAGAAAAAATGATTGCAATGATTGCGCTCATTGGTTATATCTCTCATGCCAATCAGATCGATTGACTGGCATGGGAGAACTGTGAGATGCAAATCAACCGCAAAGCGGCCGAATCGGTCTCCGAAGTGTTCGACCTGAACAAACTGCTCCCTTCCGCGCTGGCCACCTGTTTGGCCTTGGCGGCGACGGCGGCCTTTGCGCAAGAGAGCGGAAACGACGCCACAGTGATCGAGGAAGTGGTGGTCACCGGCACCCGCAGCACGATTCAGTCCTCCATCGAGACCAAGCGTCTCGCGGACAACATCGTTGAGGCGCTTTCGGCGGAGGACATAGGCGACATACCCGCGCTCTCCATCGGCGAAGCCTTGGAAACGCTGACCAGCGCCGCTTCCCATCGGGAGCAAGGCGGCGCCACCGAAATTTCCATCCGCGGCCTGGGTCCCTTCCTTGGCTCAACCACCCTGAATGGCCGCGAGGCCACCAACGGCAGCGGCGACCGGTCGGTCAACTTCAGTCAGTTCCCGTCCGAGTTGTTCAACAAGCTGGCCATTTACAAGACGCAACAGGCCAGCTTGGTCGAGGGGGGCGTTTCGGGCCAGATCGCGCTGGAGACGATCAAGCCCCTCGTTTACGGCAAGCGGCGCGTCCAGGGCGATTTCAAGGGCAACTACAACCCCGACAACGCCGACATCAACATCAACGAACGGGACTGGGGCTACCGCGCCACCGCCAGCTACATCGATCAATTCGCAGCGAGCGAGTTTGGCGAGCTGGGCATTTCCATAGGCTTTCAGAAGAATGTCGCAACCAATCCAGAGCAGGAATATCGATCCAGCAGCGCCTATCGGGACTGCCGCAACGATCCGGCAGTCTCCACCGGAGTGTATTCCAGCGGAAATTGCGACAGCGGCAGCGGCGACCTGAGAATGGAGGTGGACCCGCAAACCGGCGTCGCTCCAGACGCGAATGCGCCCTTCATATTCGTGCCGAGCCAGCGATCCTTTCGCCAGAACATCACCGATGACGACCGGGATTCGGTCTTCGCGGCCTTGCAGTGGCGGCCCAATGACCGAGTGGACCTCAATGTCGATTTTCAGTATTCGGACCGGATCTTCACCGAAATACGCAACGATCTGGTGTTCGCTGAGCAACGGCGTGTGCATCCGGAAGGGCTGGTCGCATCGCCAACCGGGATCGTTTCGGCCTTCAAGAACGAAGGTCGCATCGAAACGCTCAGCACCTATCAGGAACGCTTGGAAGAATACGTCGGCGGCGGCTTCAACCTAGCCTTCCAGGTCAACGAGCGGCTGCACCTATCCTTCGACGCTTCCTACTCCGACACCTCGCGCCGCGAAAACATCATCCATACGCGGCTGCAATCGGAGCCGCGCGACATTTTTGGCGACCCGACCCCGGCCGGCACGGATCGCCCGGACACGGCCTACAGGCTGCCTGGCGAGGGCTCCGAAATTCCTCTGGTGACCGTAACCAACTTCAATGTGACCAACGCCGATCTGTTCGCCGACAACGCCCGCACCCGAATCGATCTAAACCAAGCGAGGGAGAACACCATAGCCGCCTTTCGGGGGGACTTCGAACAGATGACGGATTGGGGCTTGGTGTCGAGCATCGAAGGCGGCATTCGCTACTCCCAACTGAAATTCAAGAGCTGGCCCCGGGTGAGGGACCAAAGAACCTTTTCCGATTCGGCCATCGCCGGCGCCAGCATGGCCTGCCGCAACGACGAGTTCCCGGAAAGCGGGTTCCTCTCGGAACCGAGCAACGGCCAGGCGCTGGTCACCAATGTCGATGAAGACGGCAATGTCATCCCGCAAGGCACCGGCAGCAGCTATGCGACCTTCGACCCCCTTTGCCTGGTTCGGGAATTCGTCGGCGAAGTGCCGCCCATACCGTCCACGCAACCCACTGTCGGCAATGTCGATGTGGATGAGACGACGATCGCCGGGTACATTCAGGCCAACTACCAAGGTGAGATTGGCGGGCGGCCGGTGCGCGGCAACTTGGGGTTGCGCATCGTCAACACCGATGTGGACTCCACCGGATTGCGCACCACTTTCACCACCGCGGCCAATCCGGACGGCACCATTAGCGTAAACGAAGATTCATCCAATTTCCAAACCGTCATTGGGGGTAAAAGCTACACCGAGCTTTTGCCGAGCTTCAACGCGGTGATCGATTTGGAAGAGGATCTGCTGCTCCGGGCCGGCATATTTCGCGGCCTATCCCGGCCAGATCCCGCTGACCTCGGATTCGGCCGCAGCCTGAGCGTCAACGACGACGATGATCCAACTTCAATCGCCGATCTGGAGGGCACGGCCACCGCCCCCGGAAACCCGGATATGAAGCCGCTCATGTCTTGGAATTTCGACTTTGCTTTGGAGTGGTATCCGAACCCGGACACCATGCTTGCCGGGGGCATCTACTACAAGCGGTTCCTCGGCGGTTTTGAAAACACCCAGCGCGTCGAGCAATTCGAGATCGACGGCCAGCCGTTTCAGGCGGACGTCACCACCTCGCGCACGATTTCCGACCCGAGCAACCTGTTCGGGTTCGAGGCGACCCTTGCCCATGCCTTCACCTACCTTCCCGGAGCTCTGAGCGGGCTTGGCGCCAAAGTGAGCTACAACTACGCAGACTCCAACTTCGAGTTCGAAGATCAAAATTTTGGCGCTTCGCTGGTGGTGAACGAAGCTGGCAAAACAGTCTCGGAGCGCGTTGGCCTAGTCGTTCCGGCCGGCATTTTCGGGCTGTCCAAGCACGTTCTCTCCACCCAGGCGTACTATCAAATCGGCAGGTTCGATCTGCAGGTCATCTACAAGCACCGCAGCCGGTATTTTCAGCAATTCATCAGCAGTCCGGGGCTTATTCGGTACATCGGCGATACGGGCGTCGTCGAGGCCCGGGCGACCTATCGCTTGAACGATCGGGTTTCGTTCCGGGTGGAAGGCATCAATCTGTTCGACGAGCCTCGCAAGCAATACATCCCCACGCCGGACAACCTGTCCGAGCTGAACAGCTACGGTCCCCGGCTATTCGTGGGCGTTCGGATCAAACTTTGATGGATGAAGCTGCGGCCTTGGCGGCCCTGGACGTCAGCAACGAAACCTTGGCGCATCTCGAAGGGCTGGTCGAGAAAATGACGCACAGTACGAGCAATGCATAAGGCCAACGCCTCTTGAACCTTGGAATCCCAGGAATAATTTTGCTCTGCGCGATTTTCGCCAACGCAGCGCTCGCCGACCATCCAAGGCTGCTGCTGACGGCCGGCGACATCCGGGCGCATGGGGACGAATGGCAAAGCGTGCCGAAGTTTGCGGCCTCTTTGCAAAGGATCGACGCGCAGCTTCGGGCGCATTTTGCCAATCCGCCCGAGGTTCCGGTGCCAGTTGACCCGGGTGGCGGCTACACCCACGAGCAACACAAGCGCAACGGCATAGTCATCCAGGAAGCGGGCTTCCTGCACCAGTGGACCGGCAGGGACGAATTCGCCCAATACGCAAAACAGCTTTTGCTGACTTATGCAAGCATGTATCCGAAGCTCGGCAACCATCCGGCGGCCAAGGCTCAGTCCCCCGGGCGGCTATTCTGGCAGATCCTCAACGAAGCCGTTTGGGCGGTTTACGCCATTCAGGGCTATGACGCGATTCATGACTTTCTGCTGGCCGAAGAACGCCAAATCATAGAAAACAATCTGTTCCGGCCGCTTGCGCAATTCCTATCCGCCGAATCGCCGACGACATTCGACAAGATTCACAATCACGGCGTCTGGGCGGTTTGCGCAGTTGGGATGATTGGGTATGTGCTGGACGATTCCCTGCTTGTCGAGCGAGCCCTGTTTGGCCTGAAGCAAGATGGTTCGGCGGGGTTCTTGAAGAGCCTCGACGTTCTTTTTTCCCCCGATGGCTACTATGCTGAAGGGCCGTACTACCAGCGCTATGCCCTGCTGCCCTTTGTTGCATTCGCAGACGCCATCGCGCAAAATGAACCGGAGCGCAAAATCTTCGAATACCGCGAAGGGATGTTGCTGAAGGCCATTCATGCAACCATTCAGCTAAGTTACGGCGGCAAGTTTTTTCCAATAAACGACGCGATCAAGGACAAGGGCCTCGATACCGTCGAAGTTCTCTACGGCGCAGCCATCGCCTATGGGGAGACCCAGGATCCGAGCCTGCTGTCGATCCTGAAGCATTCGCCCACGGCATTGCTTACCGGGGACGGCTTCAGGGCGGCCGCGGCCAGCGCCAAGGGCGAGGCGCAACCCTACAGGTTCAAGACGGAAAAGTTCCGCGATGGCCCTCAAGGTGCCCAGGGTGCCCTGATCGTTTTGCGCAGTGCAGCCGATGCCGGCGATTCGGCGGTTGTGTTAAAAGCCACTTCCCAAGGCATGGGGCATGGGCATTTTGACCGGCTCAATTGGCTGTATTACGACAACGGCAACGAAGTCGTTGCCGATTACGGCGCAGCCCGGTTTCTGAACGTCGTGCAAAAAAATGGCGGTCACTATCTTCCAGAAAATGAAAGTTGGGCGAAGCAATCCATCGCGCACAACGTCTTGGTGGTCGATGAACGCAGCCATTTCGGCGGAGATCGGCGGCGCGCGGAACGGACGGCGCCGGAGATCCGCTACTATGAAAGCCAGCCGGGCACACACATTGCATCCGCCATTGAAGGCCATGCCTACGAGGGCGTTTCGATACACAGAACGCTTTTGCTCCTGGAAAACGCCGGCTTCGAGCGGCCCATTGTTTTGGATGTTGTGGATGCAAGCAGCGCAAAATCTCGCCAATACGATCTGCCGCTGTATTTCAAGGGGCAAATCATCGACGCCAAGGATGGCCTCGCGGCAAGCACCGACCGCCTCGAGCCTCTTGCAAAAAGCAACGGCTATCAACACCTTTGGCGGACGGCAACAGGCACTCTCGAGGCGGGGGCGACCTTCCAATTGACCTGGCTGCTGGGCGACCGCTTCTATACCTACACAGTGGCGTCGAACAAGGATATGCAAGTCCTGCTGGCGGAAGTCGGGGCCGGGGACCCCAACTTCAATCTTCGACGCGAACAGGGCCTGATTCTGCGGGCACAGTCCGCCGCCGGCGCGACCTTCGTGGGAATTCTTGAACCCCACGGGGAATACGACGGCAGCCAAGAGCGCACCCGCAGCAGCGCTAGTTCAATCCGCGCCCTGAAACAAATTCATCGGGAGGGCAAACTTGTCGTTCGAATTGCCAAGCATGACGGCTCCGTCCTGAGCGTTGCGCTTTCGTTCGACGCCAATCTCTCCCTGCAGCATCGCATCGGAACGCCGGACCGAGACTACCAATGGTCTGGATTCCACGCGCTGTTCAATGGCTGACCGGCGGATGCCGCAGCGCGAGGAGTTTCCAATGCAAGACAGCACATCGGGAGGACGAGGGCCATGCAAATAAAGGGACTGCGTTGGTTCGTTGTCGGGCTCGTCGCCATTGCCACGGTCATCAATTATGTGGACCGAAACGCGCTAGCCGTCATGTGGCCGAGCATTTCGGAAGAATTGGGCATGGACAAGAACGATTACGCACTCATTCTGACCTTCTTCATGGTTGGATATGCGTTTGGCCAATCGCTCTTCGGCAAAATTTTCGACGCCATCGGAACCCGCGTCGGCTTCGTTCTCGCCATTGCGGTTTGGTCGGTGGCCATCGCGCTGCATGCGGCGGTGCGCAGCGTCTTGGCTTTCGGCATCGTCCGTTTCAGCCTAGCCGTGGGAGAGGCGGGCAACTGGCCCGGCGCGACCAA
Organism: uncultured Pseudomonadales bacterium; assembly: GCA_958296195.1. GTDB lineage: Bacteria > Pseudomonadota > Gammaproteobacteria > Pseudomonadales > Azotimanducaceae > Azophilus. The sequence goes on from OY282455.1 coordinate 925,518, forward strand.
GGCGAACGCCGAGTGGTTTCCCATCAACGAACGCGCCTTGGCGCAGGGAATCTTCAACGCCGGCGCATCCATTGGCGCGGTGGTGTCGGCACCCCTGATCGCGCTGTTGTATATCGCGCTGGGCTGGAAGGCCACGTTTCTGGCGATAGGCGGATTGGGTGTTCTCTGGGTAATCCCCTGGCTGGCCCTGTATCGGGGCAACCCGGACTCGCATCCCTGGCTCAGCGAGATAGCCGTTCGTAATTTTTCGGCATTTTTGGCCGTTTTCCGCCTAGTCCGAAAACCCGAATTTCCTTAAAAATCAATCCCTTGTCAAATTGGCGCCTTGGGGGTTAGAATGCCGGCTTTCCACCGAGGGGCTGCTCCGCATGGCCAATTTGGCGCTGAATGCGCGTTCCGACGAGGACGTGCTGCCGCTGGCTCCGGTGCATTTGCCGGAGTTCGGCCAGTTGGTCAGTTGGCTGATGTGCCGCAATCCGATGTGCACAAGCTTCGGGATTCCCTTTGACGGCCCCCTGCCCGGCAGTTGGGGCCGGAGCGTCGGCGACGTCCGTTGCCGGGTGGACTTGGTCAAGCCGCAGTTCCGGTGCCGGGCCTGCGGGCACTCCTTCCTGCCGCCCTCCAATGCGGGCATCCGCATTTTGGCGAGGCGCTTCCTGGCGCAGAGCCTGCCGTTCGCGGACTGCCCGGACGAGGGCTGCGGGAACCATGGGTGGAGCGTGTTCGAGCATTGGGTGCCGACCGGCGGCGTTCGCCGGCGGCGCTACCGGAGCAACGGGCGTTGGGAGGTGGTTTGCCGGGACTGCGGGAGTCGGTTCAGCCTGGGCGAGCCGCTTCGCCTGCACTCCGTTGCGAAGGGGGACGGGCGCCGGCGGCCGGTCAAGCGGCTGGCGGGGGATGCCGTTGAAGTGGCCATGCTGGCGAAGTCGCTGCGCCAGGGGCTTCACGCCAAGGGGCTTGGTGAGGGCGCGTACTACGCCTGCTTGAAGCAGGTGGCGGCCCGGGTCAGGGACAACCTTGCGTGGCGGGCGGCTGCTCTGCTCCATCCCCGCTTTGCGAGCGTCGGGGAGCCGGTGCGCGTTCAGACGGACGTTCTGGATGTTTCGCTCAAGCGGCTTGGGCGGGGGCCTCGGCACCAGCTGCTTAAGCTGATCGTTTCGGTGGTGGCCCTGCCGCGGGACCGGACGTGGTTCATTCTGGCGGCGCATCCGGCGTTCCTGCCGGAGTCCCTGTGCCCCGACTTTCTTGAACTGCAGGAGGACCAGCAGCGCCATCGCCTTGCGCGGCGGTGGGACTTCCTGGCGCACGGCCTGCAGGTGGACAACTCCCGCGGCTCGAGGCATGCGCTGGCCGCCCTGCCCGACGTCAGCCGCAAGGGGCTTTTCGTCCACTCCCCGCATGCGGAGTTGGCGCACTTTCTGGTTGTGCGGCGGATGCTGTTCCGCTTCCCTTCGGTTCACCACTGCATGGACGGCGACCGGTCGCTTCGGGCGGCGGCGCTGACCGCGCTCGCCGGGGACGTCCGCTCCGGGCGCGTGGAGATCGCGCTGTTCCAGCACCGGAAGAAGGACGCGGGCGTTCGGGGCCGCTCGGTTCGGCGGGAGACGGACCTGGACCGGCTGGCGCGGAGCCTTGACGCCGCCCGGCGGGACATGGAGGGCCGTTTCGAGGAGAGGCTGGCGGGCCGGGGGAGTCCGCAGTCCCTGCTGGTCGAGCCCGACTGTCAGGCCCGCGCCAAGGTTTTCCGGAGCGCGTTCAAGGGGGCGCATTCGGAGAGCGGCGGTTGGGCCTGGCTGGACCATCCGGCGGGTCTGGGCCAGTACGTCGAGCCGCGCGCGCTTTGGCTGACCGAGGGGCCGGGCAAAGGCTGGGAGGCGGGGCGCGGCCTGATGCTGCATGCGACGCTGCAGGCGGTCGACTCGGCCTTCAACTCCATGCGGGAGCGGGTTCGGGCGCTGGGCCGTCCTGAGTTCCGCGCCGCGCCCGGCCGCGGCTACCGCGCCAGCAGCTTTGACGTCGATGCGGTCATGGCGGAGGTTCTGCTGTACCTTCTGGCCCGCAACTACGCCTCGGGCGCCTACTCCAAGGCCGCCTCCATGCTGCCGGCGCAGGCCATGGGGATCATGCCGCGCAAGGCCCGCGAGCCGGACGTTCTGGAGGTGGCGTGGACCTTCCGGCTGGGGCTGGAGCACGCCGGGAGGCTGAGCGGATGGCTGGCGCGCAAGTGAGCGGCGGGCATCCGCTGGCCCGGGCGTTCGCGGACTTCCATCTACTGCCGGACCTGCTGGCGGCGGTGGAGCGGCGTGCAAGGCTGGCGGAGGTGCTGAAGTCGGGGGGCTGCAGCCTGGACCATGTGGAGGACGGCGACATGCCCGGCGGCTCGGTCTCCGTCCACGATTGGATGGCGAGGGACGCCGCAAGGCTTGCGGCGCGGTTGGGCCTGGTTGAAGTGGTTCGGAATGAGAGGGGCGCCGCCCGGATCAGCGGGCTGACCGATGCCGGGCGGCTGATGGCTGGAATCGCCGAGCGCCCGCCGCATGCTCGAACAACGGCGGACGCGGAGGCCGTGCGGGCTTTGCTGGAAAGGCAAGTCCGCGCTTTCCATCTGGGAAGGGACGGCGCCTCCGTTGTCGACCTGCTTGTTGAGGGCGCGGGGGTGCTGGCCGAGACATCCCATGTGTGGGCGGGCTACTGCCCGGGCCTGCTGCTGGCGGAGTTGGACGCGCTGGCGCACGAGGCGACCGCCGAAGGCGGCGATCCGAAGGGGCTGCTGGATCAACTGGTGCATAACCGGGACTACGCCATGCACGCCCACGGCATGCCGTCGCCCGACGTGGATCCTGTTGGGAACCTTCTGGCGCATGCGGACGCGGTGACGCACTTCTACCTGCACGACCTGGAGTACGACCAGCGCTCCGCCGCCACGGTGACGGGGCTTCGGGCCACGGCCATGCTGCTGGAGTGCGCCGGGCTGCTGGCGCAGGGCGCTCCGCTCGGCCCCGTTCAGTACCTGGCGCCGGCGGCGTAGCGGGCATGCTGGAGCCGCCCATTGCCGTCACCCTCCCCAACGACCGCGGCTGGCGGCCCAAGCTCGGCGCGCCGGCGGTCAGTGCGCTGCTGCAGCGCATGGCGGCGCAGGACGTAGTCGCCGTCAGCCGCACCGTGTTCAAGGCGCTGGGCCTGCCCGGCCGTCCCGAGCTCGCCAAGCGCCTGGCGTCGGAGGCGCCGAAGGAGGACGCCCAGGCGTTGAAGCTGAAGCACTACCGCTGGATCAACCGGGCGCTGTCGATGGAGCTGCTGGCCTCGCTGCTCCTGTCGCACCTGAACCGGGCCGAGCGGGTGCGGAGCTTCTGCATGGCCGATGGGGACCGTCCGCACTACTTCGCCGGCTCAGGCCGGCCGGACCTGCTCGCCGACTATCCGGCGTCCGGCGATGCGTCGGCGTTCCGGGTGCTCGGCGAGGTCAGCGCCCTGCGGGAGATGGCGCCCGAGCGGCATCTTGAGCAGCTTGAGCAGGCGCTGCGGCACGCCAAAAGCGAACTGGAGAAAAAACCGGACTCGCCCGTCATCGCCTGGGTGGTCAACAACGGCGACGTCGGCTCGGATCCCGTGCTGAGGCGGCAGTACCAGAAGTTCGTGCGGGACAACGGGCTGCTGGAGGAGGGCTGCGGCATCACGGTGGCGCCGATGCACACTGCGGACGCGGCCCATGCGCTCGCCCTGCTGTGCTCGGAGCCGCCGGCGGGGGGCTTGAGGTTCCCAAGCGGCGGGCTGGCCGTCGCCCTGTGCGAAATGGCGGACCGGCTGGCGGGGGATGACCCGCCGGGGGCTGAGGGCTGGATGGCCCAGCTGTTTGTGCAAAGCGTTGGCGGCCAAGCCTCCCTGCTGCCGCCCGACCCGCCAAGCGACGACGATGACGGCCCGCCGGGGACGAGGTAGCGAAGCGCTGCGCAACGGCGAAGCCCCCGCTCCGCTCATTGGGCTAGTTGCTCGAACGCCTGCTTGAGCAGCAGCGCCGCGGCGGCCTTCACCGTCTCCATGGATGCGGACTCGCCCTTGGACGCGATGAGCTGCTTGACCTTCTCCCACTTGCCTTTGTCCCTAACGCTATCCAAGTATTCGCATCCGGCCCATGTCAGCCTAGGCTGCATCCAAAGCGGTGGGTCGCCAGCCTCATTCATTGGAAATTCACTGAAGGGGCTGTCGATGAAGCGGGCGTCCTTCAAAAGCAGCAAATGATGAGCTTCAGTGGACCCGTGTTCGGCTTGGATCTGGTCCTCACCTAATTCGATCCGCATCAGCAGTTCCCGCACAGTGTCCATGTCCCGTTTCACGTCAAGCGCTCCATAGGTGGTGGCATGGGCACTGCGCAACGCATCCCTAAGCTCCGTTGCGTGTCATTAGCCGCCCGCGCTGACGCTGCCGCGGGTCATCCTTCGGGCAGCCCCCTGGTGGAGAGGCGGTTGAACCCATCCTGAAGGGCGGTTCGGTGGGCGCGCCGGAGGGAGGGCGGGCCAGGAAACCGCCCAACCCTCCATCGGTCAGGAGCGCTGGCCGGCTGCGTTCCTTGCTCATGCATTGATTGTATTCGATTCCAGGGCGCTGGAAAGAGAGACTGCCGAGTTCGGAATCCTGCTGGCGTAAGCGGTCGGGCTCCGCGCCGCCACCGCTCCAACCTCCTCCCCCGCATCAGTCTCCGTTCGCGGGTTCAATCGGAAACCGGCATAACTGCACAAAAACAAATCTTCGTCAAACGCTTGGGCGATGGTCCCGCCGACTTTTTCCGCCCCTCCACTTGGCGTCCAGAACTGGCTTAATGTACAGTGTCCCTATGACCGGCCTAGCTTTGCTGCGGCGCCTCAACTATCGGCGCATTGCCCTCACTGACGGCGAGAAGCGCGAAGACGTGGGCGTGATGCTGCCCAGCGGCGAGGTGCGGATCGTCCGCTGGCTGGGCTTCATCGAGCGCCGTGAAGCCCGATGCGCACCCGGCGCCAAGCCGGTTCGGCTGGCCGACATCGCCGCCGTGGGGCGGGGAGACGGCGCAAGCCCTGCATGGCGGAGCCTCAAGCCGGACGAGTTCGTTCACGGGTGCCTGACGGCCGACGGGGCCTGGGCGGTTTACGATGCGGAGGTGGCGATTGTGGGTCCCCGGAGCGAAAGCCAATGAGCTTCGACCGGACCTCAAGGAACGCCGGGGTGAAGCTGTCGGGGTGCGGACTGCTGGGCGACGACTGCCATCCCTAAGCCCCGCTGTATGTCAATGTTCGTCCGCTTTGACGCTGTCGTGGGTCATCCTTCGGGCAGCCACTTGGTGGATAGGCGGTTGAACCCGTCTTGGGGGCAACAGCGGTTTCCTCGTTCACTGGCGGAGTAAGCTATTCATCGCGCTTGTTGCCATCGGTCGACTGCACGGCACAACTGCCGTCCGGCAGCTTCATCGGTCTCATGTGGTGGTCGAAAGTCCGTTCGACCAGAAAAGTGCCGGTGCGCGTACTGGACGGAGTGTTCGATGCTATTGCTTGAACGCCTGTTGCGACTATGATGCTGGCCTGGCGTCAACATTGCGCCATGCGAAAAAGAAAGGGAATGCCCGCTAATCTGCAAATTCCCAATCGCTTGGCGGGCTGATCCATAGTGAATTTGACTTTAGCAATTGGAATTTACCTCTTGTATAACATACTCTGTGAACCTCTAATTCGCCCTCCCCTGAATCCCTCCAAGCATGTATGCGATAAATGCGCAAGGTGCATAAGAGAGGACGTCCATGATCTGGGGGGATAATTCCAAAATCATTGAGCAGTGCTCGTTCTGCCGATTGCTCATCACCGGCCTCTCTCCAGGACCCTTCAAGCCAAAAGTAAAATGCGTTACTATCTTTCCGTATGCGCAGACCCAAGTTGGGATATCCTGCTCGGATCTTAATGACATCGATAAGGCTCCTGCGTTGCAAAAGAATCTTTTGCCTCTTTTCAGGAATCGCATGCTCTGGAACATCATGGCCCTCAATAATGTCAACATAACACCTAAAAGGGTGCGCCAATATCCTTAGATATCGATAGAAGTTAATCAACTCCCTAAAAAAGCTATAAATTGCATTCTTATGATGGCTGATGTATAATCCGCCATTTGGCTCATCTGCTATGGAGCGTGTGATTCTGTTCTTACTCCAAATTAGAATAGCAAGCGCCACTCCCAATAAAGGCGTGAGGTGTTCACTGCATCCGCGAACTGTAATAAACAAATAGTATGCGGCATAAGAGCTACAACACCAAATCGTGAAAAGCAGCAATGCATACCACCTGCCATCCCAATATCTCAACAGCCCCACACAATCCATAGCTATTTGCACACTCCTCCTTTTTAGCACCGCATATATTCTTATGTATCTGGAGCGGACACATCTTAGCAGCCACTCGATATAGAGGTACGGTTTCCTTAATTCAATTTTCATGCGTATGGCGATTGCTCCCGCAATCCTTTGCGCCCGTTTCAAAGCAGGCATTTTGCTCTGGTACATAGGTTGTCCCCTTATTCAGCCAAACCGCGTTTCTTTTCCGAAACACCTGAATTTAATTCCCAGCGTCACACTTGGCTGTGTGATTGCCGTTCAGAATCTCACCTTCATGGGCGGGCCAGACGGAGCATCAGCAAGCGGCCGAACATTCCGCCGCTGCAGCCATAGCCGCCGAACAGCCAAGGGCCGGACGGGCAAGGCAAGCACTTTGACGGGGAGTTTCATGGGGACGCATCCTGTTGCTTGAAGCGGTGCGCCCATGATGGCACAGGCTCAAAGCGCCAGCTGCGCCAACTGACCAGGTCTCGGAGACCCAGTCAAGTCTGGCGGACGCGCTCTCTGGCAGCGCCACGCCGCAAATGTTGACGGTTTGTGCTTGGCTCCACGTTGGCAGCGCGGCGGCGGCGAGCGCTTGCGGGGGTCGTGTTCTCCATGGAAGTTTCGGGCGGGTTTCCCGATTTCGCGTCCGGCCTGCCGCGCATGGACGGCGTGTGTTTCGGTGCCACCGTCAACACCTTTGGCGAGGAGCGCCCGCAGTGGCGTAGTACGGCGGTGCGGATGCGCTACGCCAAGTGGACCGCCCTGTGCTGGGACTGGCCGCGTAGCTGGGTGATGAGGTGGCTACGGGCGATGGCGGCAGCGGGCACTGGCTGCGCCGGATTGAGTGGCGGCAGGAAGCCGATGTCGCACCAGAGTTTAGGGAGGACAATCCGTTTGCGCAGTTTTGAGTGTCCGCCATGGGCCAGCGGCTGCGCTTGGCTTGCTCATGCCTATGGCTACGACAGCACAGCCTTGATTACCTCCGCTGTGGCGGCCTCAATATGGATACAGCCGCCGACGCTTATCTCTGACCCAGAAGCCCAAATAACATTCTGTGGCGGGTCAAAAGCGTAAAGTCCCCCGGCCTTTCTCAAAGTGAGCCTAGTATCGAACATCAGTGAGCGCCCGCCCTCAAGCATGGGCACACCCGCTCCGTGAAATGGCAAAGGGAGGTTGGCGACAATGTAATCTCGCCCCAAAAGACCGAGCATGTGAATGGTGCAAAAGGGAACACCCCAACAGTACCCGGTGAGGTAGTATCGGCAAGGTGCGCGCCGCATGGCTTGCTTCCAGACTTCAGGAATCAAACTGATGCTGATCGGCTCTTTTACAAGATTGCGAATCGTGCGCGGGATACTTTTCCCCTTAGTCCAAAATACCTCCCCAAGAATCGAACGAATCACGCCGCCTGCGCCTTCGGCCGTATAACCAATCTCATGAAACATCCACAAATAGAGTGAATGTAGAACGCTGACAAACACCTGCGGCAGAGCCGCAGACTCGAAGTACAGTCCCAACTGCGCATCGCGCCCCCGCAATGCTTCCCGGGCCAAAGGATGTAACTCATCAACGCTGCGGCTGTTTCTGCCGGTTGGCCTTGGCCTCAGCGCATCGCCCTCAACGCCCGGCCAAACGGGCGAAACGATTCCATCGTGCGCAGTGTGCAGCCTAATCTTTCGGTTTAATTGGCTCCGCCGCGAGTATTCGAGAAAACGCTTGCCCCCCTTTGGGTCCATCACCATGTCCAATATCTTTGCGTCCTGCACGAAGTCAGCTTCCACCCAGGCACCGAATCCATTGTCCACGTCTTTTCTTTGTGGCACCCAGGGACCGCCACCGGCAAGGCTTTGCGGCTTGACATGCCCTTGGCACAAGACTGCATTTTCGTGGATGCCGGTGATGGGACATCTGAACGGCAACGGGCGTTCGCGCAAATTGCCCCGCCGCAACAACTTCCAGGCCGCATGCAGGTGCGGCACGGCCTCCGCCATCGAATAGGCCACGCAGGTACCTCTAATTTGCAGTCACGGCGCATCCCGCGCTGGCGCGACAACTTCCGGCCCGTCGTTGCGGACGTTGTTCACCACGCTGCCCACCTCCGTCGCCTTGTACGGACCCGGATGCGGCGTTCGGGCCAGCGCCAGCAGGTCGTCCGCAGGCGCGTCGGGGGCAAGCCAAGCGCCGAAGTCGCTCGGGCGGATGATCGCCGGCTGTCGGGCGTGGATGTCCTCCAAGTCAGGATGCGCCTCCGCGGTGATGATCGTGAAGGTCTCAACGACCTCACGCTGCCGCTCCCAACGCTCCCACAAGCCGGCGAACGACAGCGGCGCTTCATCCGCCGCTTCGATCAGGAACGGCCGCCGCTCCTTTCCCGCCCGCATCCACTCAAACCATCCGTGGGCCGGAATCAGGCAGCGCTGCCGCTTGAAGGCGTGGCGAAATGCGGGCTTTTCATGGACCGTCTCCGCACGGGCGTTGATGAGGCGGGCACCCATCCGCATGTCCGTTGCCCATGGCGGCAACAAGCCCCATCGCATCAGCTTGACGGCCCGATCCCCGCTTTCATGGCGGATGCACACGGAGAAGTCCTGCGTCGGAGCGCCGTTCCAGCGCACGGGCGGGTTGACCGTCGGGGCCGGGGCTAGCAGGCGGTACAGTTCCACCAGCTCCCGCCAGCTAAGCCGTTGCGTGAAGCGTCCGCACACCGCAATCAGCGCAGAAGCAGGCGTGCGCAGTCATGCAAACGTCCATCCATATTCATTGCGCCTTCTGTGAGCACGTTGCGGAACAGCCTATAGGAACCTCGGATCATCCAGCATCCGCATATTGTCCGCGCCCCAACCCTCTGACATGCGGCTCGTCCGCCAATAGGCGGCCCCAATGCGTCAACTCATCCGCATCCCACTCCAGCGCCTTAGCCACGGCCCTGTCCCACTGTTCGCGGACGCCGCCCCCACCGTCCCTGTATTGCGGCACTTCCACGCCATTGGTGGCGTCAAAGCAGTCCGCCAACGCTTTGCACATGTCCCTGTACGCCTTGACGTCTGGCACTTTAATGGCGCTTGTAGCTTTAATGCTGTACGCAGGGAAAACCAGCTTTTTGCCGAATGTGCGCATGATTTGCAATCTGCCTGCGCTCGAATTCAGGAACACGGCCAGAGCCGCGGACTCTTGTGTGCTGAGGCCGGTCACAGGAATCCAACCGTTGCCAACATAGGGGGTTCCGCCCGCCACTGCTGTCAACCTGCCAGTGTCCGTGCCCTGCCCCGCTGTCACCAGCAGGTGCCCAGCCTTCGCCAAGAGATTTGCCTTCGCTGTGCCGTCGGCGTCGTCCTTCGCCGTCCAGCACTGGTCGGGTACGCCCTGTATGCGCATTTGACCCGCATCCCCTCCCGACTTGGACTTCACTATAGGGAAGGTTTCATCGTCTCCATCCGCAGCCTCGCGGAAATCAGATCGCAGTAGTTGCCCAGTGGCATGAGGAGCGCATCCCAATGCACCTAGCTGCGTCATGTCCTGCAGGTTCGCCAGCCTATGGGACGCCTCCGCCAGTTCCGGCGAACGCCAGCCCGCGGCGGACCAATCCCCTAGAACGATTCTGTCAGCGGGCCAGTGCGATACCTCGCCCCATCCGCCGCCCATCAGCCCACCGCTTTCGCATCGGCGCAGCGCGTCGTGAAGCTCCTCCGCCTCGTCCGTGTCGCGGGGCATCTTATCCAGCGCGATGATGCGCGTCGCCGACCGCCGCCCTTCGCTTCGACGCAGGACTAGGATGCTTTCATTGATGGAGGTGCCTTGGCTGAGATTGATGTTTTTCGGGATGTGCAGTGTCAGCATGGTGTGAACGTGAAACCTCTTCGCTAGCGCCAGCCGCTCACCAACGCCAGCGGGACTAACCAAGGCGATGGTCGGCAGCACCATGCAGACTACGGCATCATCATCCGCCGAGCACTTGTCGGCAAGGGCCGCAAACATCGGCCTAATAGAGTTCTTGTCCAAGCCGCCACTCCACAGGGCATCCGCTTCGGTCAGGCGGTTGGACAATGCGTCGGCCCTAACCCTCAGCATCTTCTGTGCGTCATCAGCAAATTTCTCGCCCATTTTGGTGCGGTTGGTGAACGGCGGGTTCATGATGACGATCCGCGCATCGGCGACAGCCTCGACGGCATCCTCCAGCGTGGCGTCATCCGCCTCCCATGCGACGGCTGTTTGGGGCGCATCTGCGTCGCCGACCAAGTTGCGTCCGTGCGGCACGATGGCGCTTTGCCCCAGCAACTCCAGTGTGCCCGCATGGCTGGTCATCCCGTCATCCTGTTCCGCAACGGGGCCATAAGGCATCAGGTGCAGGCCCATGCGCCTGTAGCGGATGTTCCGGTTGCCTTGCGTTAGTTGGGCCGCCGCCAACTGCAGGGAGACCGGGTTGACGTCCAGCCCTTTCAGTCCGTCCTCCACCGCGATCTTCTGCAAGTGCGCCAGTTCGTCTTGATTCGCGCCCTCGCCTCCCGCCCTGCGCTTCATTTCGGACAGCAAGGCGGCTAGCAGGGTGCCGCTTCCGCAGGCCAGGTCCACGGCCTTGCGCCGCCACTCTCCCTCGTCGCGCCACTTGACCGGGCCGCAGGCGTCAAGCGCCAGTTTGGCGGCCAGCGCCGCCGCCGGCGGGCGGGTGAAATAGGCGCCATCCGAGTCCTGGTCCCCCATGACTTTGTTGAACAGTGCGCCGGCGTGATCGGACCCCATGTCCGCGTAGGTCTCGGCGATGCGTCCGGCTTCGGCTGCGATGTGGTGCAGGGCGCGCTCCAGTCCCACCTTTTTGCCCGTGTCCTTGATGACGTGGATCGCATCGACAGCGGGCGCCAGCACCGCCATGAAGTCGTGGCGCGTGATCTTCTCCCAGCAGCGCAGGGAACGGTCGATGGGGTCCGTGTCGTCCTTGATGGCGTCCAAGGCGTCCACGCCCGCCAGCCATTTGCCGGCGGCTATGCGCTGGTGCAGCATGGCGGCGTTGAGCAGCAGCAGGGCGGCGATGGTGCAGCCGTCCGCCGCCTTGCGTTTGGGTTGCTTGCTTTTGCGCTTGACGGCTTTGCGGTGCGGGCCTAGCAAATGGTCATTGAGCGTGTGCCGCAAGTCATCCTCACGCAGGTGCCTAGCCGCCTCCGCGACGATGCCCGCCATGATGTTGGCGTCCCGCTCCATTCGCCCGCCGGACAGCCCCGACCGCTTCAGCAGGTTGACCTTGATGGCCTCTCCGTGATCACCCATGCCGGACAGACTCAACAAGTTTTGCCCTGCACGCTCGATGACGCCACCGAGCGGCTTTTTATTGCGCTTCCGTAGCGTGATGCGCTGGCCTTTGCCCTCGTTGACCATGGATCTGGCGGCTTTTTTAGTGGCCTCAAGGTCCACCGTGCCTAGCGTTTCGCCTGCCTTGGGTTTCTTTCGGGCCACCTGCCCCTCCCTGATTTCCACGTCCCCGTCAGGCAGGCGCTTTCCCGTGATGACCTTCGCCAGACCGGCCTCGCCGCCGAACAGCCCGTCCTCATCATCTTTCGTTTTGGATAGGATGGGCACCTCGTTCAGTTTCTTGAGTTTGTCCTTGGCGCCTAGCGCACCGCGCACAACTTGGTCCACTACATGCGCCGCCTCACCTTTCGCCCCTTCGTGCGCGTAGTAGCGCATGCGCCTGCTGATCTCGTCCGCCAAGCCGATGAACGTCCAAGTCGTGGACGGCGGCTTGGGCAGGTGGAACTCCAGCACGTTGGCCAGGTTGTCCTCTATACGGCGGTCATGGGCGCGCAGGGCCAGCAGAATATCGCCGAGTTCGCGCCATCCGTGCTCCGGGCTGGAGTTGCTCAGCCAACCCTCCGGGTCCACGTCAGGCGGAATGATGATGGGGCAGATGATGTAGCCGATGTCTTTGCCCTTCGCCGTGCGCATGGCGCGGCCCACCGCCTGCACCACGTCAATGGGGCTCTTTCTGGACTCCAGGAACCCCACGGCGCTTAACGACGGCGAGTCCGTGCCTTCGCCGAATATGCCGACGTTGATGATGCCCTGCGGCTTGTCCAGCGTCCCCTCCGCCAGTTTCCTTTTTGCGTTCTCGCGCTTGCCTACGTTGTGCGAGGCGTCCAGATGCTCCAGAGAGTACTGGGCGCAGACGCCGCCGTGCTGCCGCCACATCCAATCCTTCGCCCATGTCCGCACCGGGGCCGACTTCAACGCCATGGCCATGTCCTTGGATTTGGCCACGGTGTTCATGAAGGCGATGCAGGACCTCAAGTTGGCTTTTTTGCGGTCAGGCCAGCGGGCGCCGCCGCCCATCGCCAGCGCGAACGCGAGTCCGCGCAGGCAGTCTGCCGACGTGAGCGGCCCCTTTCGCCCGCGCTTGCTGGCGAGGCTTCTAGCCATCGAGTTGGCGGTTTTGTACGCCGCCTTGTCGTTCACTCCCAAGGCGATGATTTTGTAGTCCACCAGCCATTTGTTCCGCACGGCGTCGGCGTAGCTTCTGCGGTACAGCTCCACGCCGAACACTGCCTCGTCATCCATCGAGCGCACCACCCAATCAGCCGCGGCATCCTTTTGCTCGCCGTTCACCTTGTAAATCCTCGGTGTCGCCGTTTGGTAGATTCGGCATTGGGCGGGGAAGGCGTCGTTGTCATGGCACAGCGTGAACTCGCTCAGTTTTTCGGCATCCTCGGTCAGCTTGCGCTGCACGGCTGCGGAACGGGATTTCCTGAGCCGCAGGCCGGCAGTCCTGTGGGCCTCGTCGGCGATGAGGACATGCAGTGTCTCGCCGGCGGCTGCAAGCGCATCCGCCATGCGCCGCCCGCTCTGGTAGGTGCCGAAGATGACATTGACGTCTTCGCCTCCGCGCCCATTGGCGATCCACTCGGCGATTTCGTTGGGGTCGGTGGTGACGATGCCCTTGATCCAGTCCGCACTGGCGTTGCTGCCGTCCTGTGTCGGGTCCGCCGTCAAGTCCATCGGTCGCTCCGGCTTGGCGTCGTAGCCCGCCGTCTGGTCGGAGCACACGGACATGACGCGCATGGGAACCTTGGCGTTCTGCAGGTACTCGCGCCTGATCTGCGCCACCAGCGCAATGGACGGGCACATGACCAGGGAAAGCCCGCCGGCCGGCGTCAGCCGCTCCACGATCCGCAGCGATACGCGGGTCTTGCCGGTGCCGCAAGGCAGAATGATGCGCCCGCGCGCCTGCCCTTTCGGGAGGCCGCCGCTTTCGGACTCCAAGTGCCGCTGCAGCGTCTCCACGCTGGACCGCACGGCCTCGTCCTGCATGCATTGCTTGGTCTGCACGGCTTCCTCGTCCGCATCTGGTGCGCAATGGGGGCACTCCTCATCAGACGCCGACCAAGCGGCTTGCTGCTGCAGCACCTCGTTGTGCAGGTTGACCACTGTAATCGAGGCTTCATCCTTCCCCATCCGAGCCAAGGCATCCGCCATGTGCCCGAAGTCGCTGCCGCCGTTGGTGACCAGCCAGCGCTCCGGCCAAACTTTCCTGTCCCTGGACGCACTGATGAATTTTTCGAGTTCGCCTTTACGGATGTTCGCGCCACGGCCCTCTTCGTCCAAGCGCCGCGCCTTGCACTGGATGGCGATGAGGTCGCCCGACCTGCGCTCGGCAACGACGTCAATCCCCGGATCGGATGGCTTTTTCCCCTCGAAATGATCGCCCCAACCCTGCCAGTCTTTCCACATCCAGCACCGGTTAACGTCCCAGTCCGCCAAGTGTGGCCCCACTTTGGCGGACAACTCCTCCAGCCACTTGCCATCCGTTGCCTGCGGGTTGTTCTCCTGAAGTTTCCGCAGCGCTTCAGATACGGCGCTTTGGCCACTTGCCTCGGCTTGGCTGTGACCCACGGCGGGGGGCGTCTCATGTGCCATTACTTTCTCCCAACGATGAAACGGTTCTGCATCTCAATTGTCCAATGAATGATGGCACAAAAACAGTGCCGCAAACACGAGAAGCGGGCGGCAACGTCGGGCGGTCGGAGGATGCGCCGCGATTTTGGTTGGGCTGGCCCCAGACACGAAGCCTAGCCGAGCCAGCGGCCGCGCTATTGCACTAGGTCTCCGAGATTCTGCTCGAGAGGCCCGCTAAAGCAATCCAAGCCCATTCTTGCCGCAGGGCCGATGGGCGTGGCGCAGGACTGTCTGGCGGAGCTTGCTCAAAGGACGTAGGCAACTCAATATGTTGAAGCGGCGGGGCGCATCAAACTCGCCTTGCACATCCTCTTGGCGTTCCCAAGGCGATGTGCGCCAATGCGGGCGGCGCCAAAAAACGGCGCCACGGATCGAGCGCTGATGTGTGCGCACAAGTGCCAAGAGCGGCGCTGCTGTCATGCTGGGGGGTTCCCGTTCGGCTTCGTTCGGGCGCTTCAGGTGAGCCTTAAGGTCACGGGCCTGAGCGAGGCGCAATGTCCTGAAGCATCTCAATGCGCCCATATGAATGACCGGTTCCGCGAAGGGTGAGAACTCCGAAACCCTCCGCTCACGCGGGCGTTTGACCATCCGCCAAGCGGCGTTCGCTCCAACTATCGGGGCAATGTCGACGGCCATTCAAGCGCTCAACGCCAACGGCGCCCCATGCCGGGCCGGCCGGTGTTGGCGGCGGGGTCGGGGCGTCAGGAAAAAATTTCGGGTTCTCCCGGAATTCCCCCGAAAACCGTGCCATCATGATTTCAAGCCCACCAGCCGAAGCCCTTAGCGGGGAGCGGCCTGTCGGGCGGGCGGCGCACCGAACTGCGCCGTGAAGGAGCAAGCGGCGCCGGGACTGCAGCCACAGACCCGGCGCCTCGGCAGCACGCAAGGGACGGTGGCCCCAGCGCATCAGCAACGCGCATTGTCAACGGCTTCGGCCGGCAATGCAAGGCCCCCGCCGCGGCCGTTCAGGCCGCAATCCCTCCCGTGCGCGCCGATCGCGGAGCCGCTTGCGCGAAGGCTTTTCTGCAAGGGAGGAACCTCATGGTTCAAGTTGAGTACGGCCCGGACCGGGCTGTTCTGTCGGTGTGCGGCGACGTCACCGACGAGTTGGTCATTGACCTGGCGGCGCAGATGCGCCGCCTGGTGGACGAGTGCTTCTACGACCGCATCGAGTTGGAGATCACGTCGAACGGCGGAATGGAGACGGCGCTGCGGTACTTCGTGGACGCGCTGGGGGGATTTCGGCGCGAGGGCGTTTCGGTGACGACGCGGGCGCTCACCAAGGCGGGGAGCGCGGCGGCGGTGATGCTCTCGATGGGGAGTTGGCGGGAGGCGGCGTCCAGGGCCGCCCTGACCTACCATTCGATGCACGTCGGCGGCTTGGACGGCGTCACGTCGAGGTCGGCGGCGGCCCTGCACGGCGTTCTGGCTTCGGCGGACCGCTGGATGCTGGATTGCCTGGCGGACCGGGGAATCGAGGCCGGCGGGGCCTCCCCGCCGCCCTGCGAGGAGGCCGCCGCGTCCCTGACGCCCGGCGACTGGGACGTCGTCCGCCGGCTTGCCGGCGAGGGCCTTGGCGGGGTGAACGGGGAGGCCGGGACGCCGGCGATCGGCGCTGCGGCGCTGGAGCGGTTTCGCGGGACCGTTGCGGAGTGCGCCCGGGACGCCGCCGGCCTGCGCCGGCTCTACGAGTACCTGTTCACGCTGGACCTCCCCATCTCCGCGGCGCTGGCAAGGGAGATGCGGCTGCTGGACGCGGTGGTTCCGCCCCGAGGGGCCGCCGCCAACGACGGGAGGGAGGGCGCCGGCGGCCTCCGCATACCGGAGTGGCGGGCGGCGTTCCGCCCCGACGGCCGGGTGTCCCGCGGCCTGCTGTGCCGGCACGTCCTGATCCTGGGCGAGACCGGTTCGGGCAAGACGGCTTCGGGGGTGCTGCCGGCGGTGGCCGCCCTGTTCGACCGGCGCCATCCGGTCAGCTGCGCCCTGGTGGTGGACCCCAAGCGCGAGATCGGCGAAGCGCTGACCGCGCTGGAGGGCGCCGGCGGGGCGGATGTTCGGGCCTTCGATCCCAAGCCCGGACCGGGCGGGCCGACGCTCAACCTGATGGCGGGGCCGCAGTGGTCGCTGGACGGGGACATGGCGGCGGGGCGCTACCGGAGCGCCGCGCGCCGGATGCTGGTCCGCACCGGCACCCTGGCCTCCACGAGTCCGGGGGCGGTGCTGTCGGGCGGCGACGGCGGGCACCGGGAGTTCTACTGGCCCGCCGAAGGGGCGCAGCTCGGCGTTGCGGCCCTGGCGCTGGCGCTGCTGCTCGTCCGCAGGCGCCGCGAGGTCTTCGCCGGGCTGGACGGGGTAGGCCCGCGCCTGTCGGAGTCTCCCCGGACGCTCGCGGCGCTTCGCCGGTTCGGCGAGGAGGCCGGCTTCCTGTCCCCCGAGCCTGAGTTGGAGCGGATCGCGCGCCGGACGATCGAGCGGGCCCGGGCCGAAGGCCGCGCCGCGGCTGAGGGGGATCGGGATGAGACCGCGCCGTCCAGCGGCGCGCGCAAGGCCCTTGTGTGGTTCGCCCGCCGGGTGCGCCGCGCCGGCCTTTACAAAAGGTCCGCCGGCTTCCGCTCCGACTTCAGGCGGATTGTCGGGCGGGCGTCGGCCAAGTCGAGCCCGGAAAGCCTGCGGGCCGCCGCCGAGGAGTTGCCCGGCGCGTCCCTGCGCTGCCTGGACGACGCGGAGCTGCGCCCGTCGCCGAGCGCCATGGCCCTCGGCGGGCGGGTGCTGGAGTGGCTGTTCAAGATGGAGTCCCCCCGCCCGGCGCCGGCGGCCGGCGGGGCCCGGGCCAAGCGGCCTGACGGCGCCGACGCTCCCGCCGTTGCGCGCAGCCGCGTCGCCTTGGGCGCGGCCTGGGCCGCCGCGGCCCTTCGCCCCTTCGCCGGCAGCCCCGAGGCCGTCAGCGTGCTGGACGACATCGAGGGGTACTGGCTTTCCCTGGCCGGGGCCGGCGGCTCCGGCCAGTACGCCGGCGCGTTCGGCTTCGGGCGGCTCTGCTTCACGGAGTTCAGCGACCCGGCCCCCGCCTGGACGCTCCGCTTCGGGGTGGAGCCGGGCGGGGCGCCGGACGGCGCGGTCGACTTCACCGAGGCGGTGGACGACGAGGAGCGCCTGCGGGTGGTCCTCGTCCAGCCGGCGCTGGGCGCGTCGGGGGACGGGCTGGTCGCCAAGTCCCTCAAGGCGTGCTTCTTCGAGGCGGTGCTGGGCAGCGCCAAGCGGCGCAGCGGCGGCGCGGACATGCCGCTGGTCGGCTACGTCGCCGACGAGTGCCACCGCTTCGTCACGTCCGACACGACGCACGGCGAGCAGTCCTACTTGGACTCGTGCCGGTCGTTCGGGGCGTTCTGCGTGCTGGCCTGCCAGTCCGCGTCGAGCCTGGAGCACGCGCTGGCGGAGGGCGGCGGCTCCGCCGAGGCCAACCGGTCCGCGCTGTCGGTGCTGCTCAACAACACCTGCACCAAGCTGCTGTTCCGCAGCACGGACGACGCCACCCGCGAACGGCTGGGGCGCCTGTGCCCGGCGCCGGCCTCGGGACCCAAGGTGGTCGACGTCCGCCCGCCCTCCACGCTGCGGCCCGGCGAGTGCTACGCCGTGACCGCCGACGGGCGGTTCGAGCGCCGCCAACTGGAGGCGTTCGACCTCGGCCGCGCCGTCGCCCGGATCAAGGCGGCGAACCGGCCGGCGCCCGGCCCGGACGGGGCCGCTGCGGACGCCGGGCTGGAGGACGCGACGTGAGGCCCCGGGGAGGGGACGCCGCCGAGCAATGGCGGCGCTGGCTGGCCGAGGCGCAGCCGCCGCTGTCCGGCGCCCGGATGCTGGCGCGGGCCAGGCTGCGGCTCAACGCCTTCTGCTTCGGCGACGAGGCCGACGACGCGAAGGCCCCGGACTGGCCGCTGAACCCGGCGCAGGAGGCGGCGGTCGCCTCGGCGGCCGGGGCGCGGAGCGGGCCGGATCGGCTGCGCATCGTCGCCGACCTTATGGAGGCTTCGCCCATGTTCGACTGGTTCTCGTCCGTCAAGTCCTGCGTTGAGGCCGGAGTGGACCCCACCGATAGGTACTATCGGGCGTTCCACAGAATGGACCTGGACGACGGCGTTTTCTGCATGCCGAACGTCGGCGTCGTGGGGCCGGACGGCGCAAACTCGCCCGCCTTGCCCGGCTTCCGGCCCCATGTTCCGGGATGGAGCGGGCGCTGGCCCAAGGCGCTCGCCCTGGACGCCCGCGGCTGGGCGGCGGTGCTGTGGGCGCATCCCCGCGGCCGATGGTGCTGGTGGCCGGTTGAAGTGCTGGACCTTGACGAGGCGTCCATGCGCCTTGAGGACGCCTGGGTGAGGGACGGCATGGGCGGGCCGGACTGCATCGACGTCGGCGGGGGCTGCGTGGGCTTGGCCAACTTCACGCAGCTGCGCGGCTTCGACGGCGCCGACATCAACGATGCGGCCGGGCGCATCCTCGGCCTCTCCCCGGAGCGGACGCAGTGGCTCGGCGGGGCGGCGGGGGAGGCCGGGCCGTACTGGAGCGACAACCTGACGGGGCGGCACCTGGCCCAGATCTGCCGGGACGCGGCCGAGGGGGCGCATCCCAAGGGGCTTTGGGCCACGCTGTCGGAGGGGGTCGGGCGGCTGATGTTCGATCCCGTCCCGTACCCCTAGCGGCTGGGGGCGGACGATGATGAACAACCGCGCTTCCGGCGCTTGGCGGTCGGCTGAACCGATGCGCACGGAGGCCCGGCATGGCCGCGAAGCCTGACGGCGGGCGGGCGCTGTCCGCAGCCACCCTGCGCTGCTACGAATCGGCGCTGCGGAAACTGGACGGCCTCCTGCAGGGGGCGCCGGCGACGGACGCCTCCGTGGCGGACCGCCTTCACGCCATGCGCCGGCGCGGGGCGTCGCGCAGTTCGGCCGCCGCCGTCGTCTCCGCCCTTTCATGGCGCGCCCGGCGGCAAGGCGCCCCGTCGCCCTGCGCAAGCCTGTGCAGGGCCGCGCTGGCGGCCTTTCCCAAGCCGGGCGGGAGCGGCGCCAAGGATCCCTCCGCCGTCACCCAGCGGGCCTACGAGCTCGCCCTGCGGCCGCTGGCGGCGCATCTGCAGGGCGCCGAGCCGAACGATGAACTGCTGGCCGGGCACGTCCGCAGCTTCGCCGAGCGGGGGCTGTCCCGCAGCGCGGCTCGGGCGGTCGTCACCGCTGCGGCGTGGGACGCAAGGCGCAGGGGCCGTCCCTCCCCCAAAGGGCCGCTGACCGCCGCCGCGCTGGCCGAACTGCCCTTGCGTTCAGGTCGCCGTCCGGAGAGGCCGGAGGACCTCTCAAAAGTCTCGCGCGCCATGTACGAGTGGGCTTTGCGCGGGCTGGACGCCGACCTTGAGGGCGCACCGCTCACCGATCGGACTTTGGCCGCCCACCTGCGGGGGCTTCTGGAGGCGCGGGATCCGCTGGCCCGGGCCGTGGCGGCGGTCTCCGCCGCGTCCTGGCGCATGGCGCTCCAGGGGCGGCCGTCGCCGCGTGGCCCGGAGACGGCGAAGGTCATGAAGTCCTTTCGTCTGGCGAACGTTGAAGGCCGCCTGCGGATCCGGCGGGGGCGCGGCGCCGCCGGGATTGCGCCGGCCACCCGCGCCAAGTACGAAATGGCGCTGCGGCGCATGGAGGCGGAGGGCGTCCCCATGACCGATGCGGGCTTGGCCCGGTTCATCAACCGTCAGCGGGAGCGGGGCAGGTCCGCGGGATCCGGGCGCCACGCCGCCTCGGCCGCCGCATGGGACGCCGAACGGCGCGGCCAAGCCAGTCCGGTCGGGTCGCTGACGAAGGCGGCGTTGCGGGAGTTCAAGCAATTCGACGCATCCCGCCCTCGGCGGAAGGTGGCAATTGCCGCGTCCACCCAGGCAGGCTACGAGGCCGCGCTGCGGCGCATGCGGGCGGAGATGGGCGCCGACCCCGACACGGACGAGCTGCTGGCGGCGCATGTGGGGGACGTCCTTCAAAGGGGCGTCTCCGTGCTGGCGGCGGCGTTCCGCGTCAGCGCAGCGGTCTGGTGGGCGAAGCGCAACGGGCTGGAGTCGCCCAACGGACCGCTCACCAAAGCCGCCCTGCGGACGGGGGCGAAGGGCTGATTGACTTCGGGTCCGCTCCTTCCTATCGGGATCGGGGCGCCCTGATTGGCGCACCCTTGGGAGCGCCCGTTGTTGGTTGCCGTGGCGGGGAGCCCACCAAACAAGTGGTGATGCAAGCCGCTCCACCGTGCAGGCGCGGGCTGCGGCGGGCTGCAGTGCGGGGAGGCTGTGCGGCACTGTGCGCGAGCTTCGGGATTCCCTTTGACGGCCCCTTGCCTGTCCGCCGGGACGCCCTTGGATGATGACTAGGGGGTGCTTTGGCGGGCCATGCGTCCCTGGATGCGCGCGTCGGCTCGTTCTGGATGCGCCATTCATGGAAGTGGGAAAAAGACGGCGAATCTGCGCCAGTTTATTTTTCTGACAAGCTGCTGGTTTTATTCAGGAAAAACGGAAAATGACGAAAAATTTCGAACGGCTAGCGCATTTGCAGTTATGCTGACGCTCCCGCTCAATCAGACGGGCAGCACCCCCGGAGAGGTGGCCGAGCGGCTGAAGGCGCTCCCCTGCTAAGGGAGTATGGGCTAATCCCCCATCGAGGGTTCGAATCCCTCCCTCTCCGCGGCCATAGCCGTTCGTATTTTTTGAAGGCGGTCATGAAGGCCATTCATCTGGCGAGCGCCGAAGTCCGTCTGCGTATCCGACGGCGGCATGACCGCTCAGGAGTCGCGCCGGCCACCCGCGCCAACTACGAATCCGCGCTGCGGCGCATGCGGGCGGATCTGGGCGTCGAGCCGTCAACGGACGCACTGCTGGCAAAGCATGTCCGCCGCACCCTTCGCAGAGGCTTCTCCGCCCATTACGCGATGTTCAAAATAAGGGTCGCCGTCTGGTGGACGAAGCGCAACGGGCTGGAGTCGCCCAACGGGCCGCTCACCAAGTCCGCCCTGCGGACGGGGCAAAGGGCTGATTGACTTCGTGGGCCGCTCCTTCCCATCGGGATCGGGGCACACTTTTGGGAACGATCTGTGGTGATTTCAGCCCGAAGGGGGTTAAGGCCATGCTCTGCGGACGCTGCAGCCAAGGCATTGCTGCGCATGGATGATGCCTAGCGCTGGGAAGGCGCGGCCGGTTCTTCTGGCTGCACGGTTTCGATGGTGCCTGTGTCAATGAGGTGGCGGGCGCATCTTCGGCATTCCACTGACCTTGGCGCAATGGCTTGCGGGAGCAGTGGGACCGACCTGCCTCCACTGAAATGACAACTTAATCGGGGCGCACTTGACCGACGTCTGCTGATAGGTAGCCAAGGGGGCATCCTCGGAAGGCTGGGTCACGCTGTCGGATGGATCAGTGAACTTCACTTTAATCCGGGTTCTCATCCCTAGAGAATGGGCACCATCACCGATGAGTCGAAGTTTTCTTGCAAGATGGGAAAATCCTTTTGAAAATTTAATGTGGGATATATAAACTCATCATCCTCTCAAAATCTTCTCAATTGCCTTTTCATGATCGGAATGGCTGCGCAGCTTATGGCTTAACTCCTCAATAGTTTCCTCAATATACTTAACGCAACGCCAGTACATCCAATAAGTGATCAGCCAAGTCACTGGAATAGGCATGATCGTTAAAGAGAAAAAAACAGCTAAACCGGAGGACCATCCCGCCGTATTACCGCCCTGGAAGTAAACTAGTAGCACAACAAGAATCGCACAGACAAATGCAACTTTTTTTCCCCCTCTGTACTTGGCCTTGCACCCTTTCTCAAAGATTGAAATTCGCTCAGATATCTTAGTGGTGGCCTCGGCGTACCCTTCGTCTTCTGCCCTATCCTTCAACGAGGTTTCATTCGCCTTGAGATGCTTATCCTTGGATTTTTGCACAGAATCTTTTAGGCGTTCCACGAACTTATCTGTCGCTGCGCTCCAAGAAACAAACAAAACGTTCACAGCGAAAGATATTTCTAGAAATGTTGAGTGGTCCATCGGTCTCCCCTTAAGCAAACTTTGCGCACGAGTTCTTTAACCATTAGCCAAACTCGCGGACAATGGGCACAAAATTAAAAGGCGGCAATGCTTGCTTAATGCCGAAAATATGGAAGTAATGCGGAAGCCTCAAGAAAACTGCCTACAGCAATGCAAATGATCCTAAAGGCCGCGCCCTTACACGACAGGGGCCTGCAACAAGTTTATCCCCTTCTCGAATAACACCTCATCAAAAAGCCGACACAATTTCTTGGTGAACGAACGATCTCCTATTCCCACGTCCGCTTTGACGGACAGCAATGTGGTGGAGTCTTGCTCCATGCGCCAAGCGAATTTATCTACTATCATCATGTGGCGCAGCATCCTGTGTTGCTCAAGCATGTTCAGAGAAGCCTGACTGGCCTTACGGACTCTTATCCCGCCCTTGGGTTCTAATGCCAATGCCGCACTGACTAGAGGATGGTTTTCCGCTTCCTGCCCTTCATCCACGTCGATGTCATTTTGCACGACAACACTCAACTGGGCGTTGGGCTTCTGTAAAAAACAGCGAGCTGCCTCAATTACCCGGGGGTTTCCGTACACTTCCAAGTGGAAATCATCCAATTTTCTGGTGAGGCTGCCGGAGAAAATACGGATTTGGGATGTGGCTATTTCAAAAAACTTAGCTATCAAATAAACCGCATGCCAAGGACGGTCGTTGCTAAACACGAGTAATTCCCTGGACTTGCTCATCAGCATTTCATCTACGTTTTCGAAGTAAGTGCGAGAATCATCAGTCCAAGTCGTTTTGTCGAACGGGTCGATTGCCCCTGTTGCTAGCGGCCCGTTTTCATAAAACCCAAGCTCGTCATTCATGACAAATCCCATCGTCAGATTAGTAAATTTGTGTGTGGATTCCGATGATCCAAAGTAGCAAATTGGCGACATGGAGACAGGAGTAAATGTCCAGCAGCCTGGGAACTCATGCCAGTAGGCCGAGAACTAAAGCATGATGAATAAATGTCCATCAGATGTACAATGGCTCACCGTCACGCTTTTCCACAAGGCGACTCACCCTCCTTTCGTACTCAGCAACAGGCATGTCCTGCAACAGCATTTCAAATTCCTCCTTGAATTACTACATGGCCCTAAAGGAACTAGCTAGGATTCCTAGATATCTGAACCTTGGGAGGCCATACAGTGCATTTTGCTAGGGCAATTCGAACTACGGACTTTGAGAAGGAGATTGCCTTCCCTGCGCCACATTTGGACTTTCTTCATAACGTGCTCCTAATAATAGTGAGAGTGCTGGTCTTTTCTGGAACACCTAGGGTGTTTTGAACGCCACCAGTTGCTCAGCGGCACTGCAATCAGTTGGGGGTGAGGTTGCGAAGGGGCATGGGCGAAAAAAGACGCCCTGACTTGTGCAACTGGCAAGCAATTGCATAGTGTGGGTTGGATCAAAGTATTGTGGCGGACACATCCCGCCCCGGCAGCCGCCGATGCAGGCAATATGCTGCGTAGCCAATCAAGATAGGTGCTTGCGGTGTTGGCTCGACTGCCCCGGAAACCGATGGACTGGCATTGGGCCGCAGCAAACCACCCGGCACCGCGCAACATGCGGTACAGAACCCATGCCTTAGCCATCATTTCTCGAACCACCCGCGCAGTGCCAGCCATAATCCAGCGTTGCCAACCGCAACAACCCGACGCTGCTGCCGGCGGCGCATGATTGGCGCTGCCACTGGCGAGCGGCTTCTCCCTCTATGGATGCCCACATCCGCCCCTAATGCGCGGCCCCAAGAAGTTGAAAATAAACCAAATTTTTCACCGAGAGACTTGCGCTACCCCGTTTTTGCCCTTCAGTGTCGCATTCTGGCGCACGGATGTCGCATTTTGGCAAATGGGTGTCGCAATCGCCCGTTCGCGCATAGGGTTCCGCAACGCATTTTAAGGCGGTTTGGCGCGTTTTGCACCCTGTTCGGGGTGCGAGAGACTTGCGCTGCCCCGTTTTTGCCCTTCAGTGTCGCATTCTGGAAAATGGGTGTCGCACTCACCCGTTCGCGCATGAAGTTACGCAACGTATTTTAGGACAGTTTGGCGCATTTTGCAAACTGATGTGCGGGTGCAGAGTCGGTCGGAGAGGCCGTTTTTGTGTCAGGCAGGCGAGCGGGACTGCGGGGTGTGGCACCCCCAGGCGGCTGGGTTAGTGAAACGGCTAGGCGGCCTGCGGGGGAGAGCGAATCAGGGGGCGCATCCGCTATGGCGCGTTGGCGCGGATATTGAAAAAGCATACAAATGGACCTCTGGGCGCACTGGCAAGCCCTGCGAATTCCGCCTGTCCTTCCTCAACGCCTGCGGCAGGGCGCCGCTGTCGCCGCCCGGTCACGCCGCCATGCGCATCCCCTTCCGCCTGCCCCGCTTCGGCCTCGGCACCCGCTGTGCCGGCCACAGAATGTCCTCGTAGGCCAGCAGGCGCTTGGTCAGCGTCTTGCCGTCCTTCTCGCTGACGTGGATCCAGTCGTTGATGGCCCTAAGATTCCATGTGACTCGCATTGGGGCGGGATGCATCGGGCCTCCAGCGAACGATCCCCGTTGAATCGGGCGCGGGGCGCCAGCACCCAATTCAAGCTCAACCACAGGCCCGAAGGTGAAGGCTAGGGGCGTTTCCCGCCGTGGAGGCGAGCGCTGTCCCGGGGTGCCGCTCCGCAGCTTGCGCCGGCGGCGCGCCGTCCGATCCGGATGGGTTGAAGGCGGACCCGGCGGCGTGTCGCCCGCGGGAAACATGCCATCATTATGAAGGTCATGTGGAAATTGCTTTCAGCGCTTCATGAAGCTGCGGGAGACGCAATGGCTCAGAGCATCGGGAATGCGCTGATGACGGATTGGACGGCGCAGCTTCACGTCAACCAGCCCCAAGCGGAATGGTTGCGCCATGAGGAGGGGGCCAAGTGAGGCGACGGGACGCCGCACCAAGCGCCGAGCGGCGGGACGTGGCGGAGCGCATGCGCATCCTGCCCGCGTCGACGCGGTATCGGCCCATGCTGCTGGATGTTCGGTTCCTGGGCGTCGGCGGCGCTCGCCGCCGCATCGCGCTGGGCCGGTTCACAATGGTGGACGGGCCGGGCGCGGACGAGTTGCTGGATTGGGTTCGCTTCTGCGCGGGCGGCGCGGAGTCCCCGCCCGCCGCCGCAGGCGTGGCGTCGGTTCAGGCTGGCTGGCGGCACCTTGACGGCGCATCCGTCAGGGAGTGGACGCCCCGGCTGGCTGGTTGGCGCTGGCTGGACCGTCGGCGGCGGGATGGCCTGCCGCAATGGACGCCGCCCGTGTCCCTCAACGCCCTGCACGGGCATCGGGCGCGGGATGCCCGCCAAATGCTTTCCCGCGTCATGGGAGGTTCGCCCGTCCCGCAGGGGCTGAAGGATGGCTGCGCCACCTTGGCCGCAGCGGGGCTTCCGGACCGGAACGACGGCAAGGGGGCGCCGGAGCGTCTGATGGTTCTGCCGCAGTGCGGCCGGGGGCTGGATGCCGGCGGGTGCGCCCGCTGGCTGTCGGAATTGGCCAAGGCGGCGCAAGGTGCGCAGATCATCGCATCGGCGGGGTCCTTGGACGCATTGCTGACGGCGCCCGTCGAGTGCCGAATGTGGGTGGACCGCGGTGCGGACGGCCTTCTGCGCGCTCACTTCGGCATGCCAGACGCGGCTTGGGAAGCCCTTGCTTCGGACGCCTCGCCTGCGGCGCTGTTCCAGTCCCCTGTTGGACTGGGATTTGCGCAGGCGTCCGGGCGGGTCGGCGGGGAGTCGGCGGTGCTGCTCGGCGCACCGCCCGATGGGGCGCAGGCGGACGAGGTTCGGCGCACCGCGCGCGCGTTCGCCTCCGCGCAGTCGTCCGGCTCGCGGCTGTTGCTCGACTCAGCGGATGCTGTGCTGGCGGCGGACGTTGGCAGCTTGTCCCTGGGCCGTCTGCGGTGCATGGCGCCGGCTGCGGCGCCGAACGCGGCGGAGTCGGCTTGGGGCTGGCTGCGGGAGGCGCTGCGCAGCCCCGATGCGCGGCGGCGGTTCGACGGCGTCGCGCCGGGCGGGGCGGATGCCCTGTTCCGCGAGACGGACCGGCTGGAGTTCGTCTTTCGGTGGGATTCGGACCTCGGTGCGCAGAGGCCGGCCGCTGCGGCGTTCATGCTGCAGAGAGTGGCGGACGCCTGCGCTGAATGGAGCCGGCGCAACGGGCGCATCGGCGAGTTGCACGATTTGTCGGGCGGCGGGGATGAGGGACTGTCCCGCCTGTCGGCCATGGCGCTGTCGGCGGGGCTGGAGTTGGGACTGCCCGGGGCGGGGGAGTGGGCGGAGGCTTCCGCTCCCGCATGAAGCCGTGGGGCCAAGGCGCTGATGGCCTTGGCGCAGGGCGGGGGTTGTGGGCGGCGCCTAGCAAGCCCTGCGAATTCCGCCTGTCCTTCGCCGTCTCGCTCAACGCCTGCGGCAGGGCGCCGCCATGCGCCGCCTTGTCGATTTGCGGGCGGATGCTCCCGGATTTCACCCGACATGGCCTCCACCCGGGCCTGCGTCTCCGCGCAGCGGCGCGGCGTCGTGCGTTCAGTCGCTTGGAGCCATTTCGTCAATGTCCCCGGATCGGACCGGCCGGTCGTCGGGCCACTCCATTTCCTCGGCGTTGAAGACCAGCACATCCTTGACCTTCCGCCCGCCGCGGAGCAGGACGTCGACCCGCTGATGGCCCATTCCGTTCTCCGGAAATCGGCGGAGCGTCTCCGACCAGTTCTCATCGAGATGAACGCGCATGTCATTACCTCCTGCATTCAATTCACAAACGCCATTTCCCCCGAGAAGGGGAGTGGACGGCTGGCGCAATGCCCGGCAGTTCCGCTCCCCCAACCACGGGCAAGGAGAGACGCCATGGCTCATTGCCCGGCTAACCCACTCATCAAGATGGCACAATCGAGGCTCTGAAAGCCAGCGGCGTTCGCATCCCCGATGCGGCACGGGATGATCTGACGCGCCACTCGTCGGCTGGCCCTCCTTCAGGCGGGGCTTCAGAATTCCCTGTGCGCCCTTCCGCGTCCTTGTGGCGTGGACGGCGCACAAGGCTGGCGGCAACCTGGCTAGGCGCCGGCCTTGACCCATAATCCGTTTCGAGCGTGATGTCGGGCGGGTCCGCCGCCTTGTCCATTGCCCGCTTATGCTCCACATTGCTGGCGGCGGTGGTTGACCTGCAGTTCCCGCCCGACTCCGGCAAGGTCGACTTCGGCGGGCAACGGAACGCGGGGCTTGTCGGTCATGGGCGTCTCCTGGCTGGGCCGCCGTGCCGCCCTTGTGTTGCGCGATGGCGGGGCGAAAAGGGCGGGCGTTGGGGGTACGCTTTCATGAAGACCAAGGCGGAAAGTGCCAACTTAGCATCGAAAATTATTTTTTATTTTCAATGGTTCAAGCCAGATATACCAAAAATTCGGAACGGCTAGACGATTCATTAGTCAAGAACGAGATTTAATGCGAAAGACCTTGACGTTGTGTTTCTTAATGAAGTCTAAATCGCCTCGACGTTGGTTTGGGGATTCCAAACACAGCTCCCTTTCCCGGCTCAAGTCAATATTGCCTTCCAAACTTGGAATGACAGTTTCTGCAACGGCGGCGGGCCAGGACTGCTTTATCATCACCTTCACCTTGTCTTCTTTCTTAAGCCGGCCCACCTCCAACATCCGATCCAAATAGCGTTCGCACCAAAAATGCCTATCGTGCAATATGGGCAGCAGCGAATGGATTAGTTCAACGAAGAAATCGGCGTTCAGTACTGTTGTTGAATCCAAGTCCTCCCGCATCAAGTAGTCCGCGTAGCGCCAGTCTTTTTCCTTAACTTCCCATTGACCATCTTTGGTGGCATAAGATTCCGCCACCCTGTCAAGAAGTGCTAGGCATTCGTTGAATTTTGGCGGACAACCATCGTACCCTTCTCGGTGTGAGTGCTGAAAAAAATCGGTGAAATACCCTTCCGATTCAGTACGCTCATACACTGGCCCTCCGTGCTCCATATGCATCTCCTTTAATACATAGAAAGGCTTATTGCGCACCCGCAACAGAAGCCCCTCGTCATCGGAGTGGAGTTCAGTGGTGTGCCTGCACACAACCTCATAGTAGACAGCCTCGAATGCCACCTTAAGATGTTCGCGCTTTGTGATGTCGTTCAACGCCTCCAGGCATTCGTCGTAGACAGGTTTCAGCCGGTGGCTTTTGCCCTCACTTTCCCTCGCCAGCCGCTCGTCCTTAATGAGACCCTTTAGCAGTTGGAAAAAGCACTCCAGCGCTTTGCCTGCGTGGGCTATGGACTTCGCGTTATGCAATACGCTCGCCCGACGCCAATAGTTTTTGTCCGCACTGTCACTCGTGTTTTTTAACGCATGGCGAGCATTTTTGTGTTCGGCATGTGAAATGCCCAAAAGTCGGACTTCCTCCATGACCTGAAAGGTGACCCTATCCACTATTTCAGGGAGCAGATGATTATCGTTCACAAGGGGACTATGCATGGGAATGGCCCTCAACTTGCAGTGTTATGGCGAGTGAATTTATGCCGTATTTCAGCATGGCATCGAACAGTGTAGCATGAACGGCTGCATGCACTTGAAAACATCCGTGCCGAGCGTTGAAATTTTTGGAAGTGCGCCGATGGGCGGAAAAACGTCACGCCGCCATCCGCATCCCCTTCCGCCTGCTTCGCTTCGGCCTCGGCACCCGCTGTCCCGGCCAGAGGATGTCCTCGTAGGCCAGCGGGCGCTTGGCCAGGCCGAGCCGCATGGCCGGGGTTTTGCCGTCCTTCTCGCTGATGTGGGCCCAGTTGTTGACGGCGCGGAATATGGTCAGGTAGGTCTGCACCATGGCCGGATTGTACGGGCTGTAGCCGTGCCAGACGGCGTTGTGGCCGCTTGAGGTTCCGACCGGGCGTTCGAAGGCGTTGAACAGGCGGCGGGTCATCTGGAAGACGTTGTCTATTCTCGCCAGTCCCGCCCGGAGGTGCAGGTCGGCCTTGCGGCCTTCGGTCACGGACTGGTGCGGGGTGATCCAGCACACCGCCTTGTGCGGCTCGTTCAGCGTCGGCGCGGGGTGCTCCACCCACAGATCCCTCCACTTGCCGAAGGGCCTGGCGGTCGGCAGCCGGGCCTGCATCATGCGCCGGTGGACCTCGTCCAGGTCCTTTCGGGCCTCCGGCGGCAGCGTCTTGGCGAAGGCCCTTCGCCGCCGGTTGCCCTCCTCCTTGATGGCCCGGCGCTCGTCGACGGTCTTGTACTTGTCGTAGCGCACGAAGAAGGCGTGGGCGTTGCCCTGCCTGACCTCGTCCTTGAAGGCGGCGAGGAAGGCGGCCCGGTTCATGGAGTCGATGTCCATGCTCGCCTGCACCCTGCGAACGCCCGCCCCCTTCAGGATGCGCTGCAGGAGCATCCAGTGCGCATAGGACGTGTAGGGCATGTGGACCTGCAGGCCGTTGCGCATGAAGGGCGTCAGGAAGGTCTCGTTGTGGTGCTGGAGTTCGATGTTCTCCACGTCGGCGCGGGTCTCCGCCTGCGCGTACAGCGCTTCGATTTGGCGGGCCAGTGCCTGCTTGTGGATGACGCTGCGGGACATGGCCCGTCCGGCCTTGAGCTCGTCGCCCGCCAGCCAGTGGCGGGCGTGCTTCCTGAACGGCTCCGGCGCATCCATGTCGCCGATGCGGGCGGCTTCGGCGTTCACGGCGAAGGGGTCGGCCTCGGCGTCGAAGTTGCTGTGCATGCCGAGGATGAAGCGGGATTCGGCGTCGACGGTGCATTGGGCGCTCAGCTCCACGTTGCGCCTGTCGAGGCGGCTGATCCAATTGAGCGTGTAGACTTGGCAGTCCGACTCCAGCGCCATGTCCCTGGGCAGGCGCAGGCGCCCGTCCATGAGGGCGCGGTCCACCGCCCCGTTGCGCTCGCGGCATCGGGCGAGCAGGAAGTTGACGATGGGGTAGTAGGAGGCTGTCGACTTCAGCCCAGCTCCCCTGGATGCCCGCCGCCCCGGCGCCTTGTTGGCGACGCGGCTGAGCATGTCGGCGGCCAGCGCTCGGTGGCGCTGGTGGAGGCGCACCGGGCTGGACGCCAGCGTTCTGCGCCCGCAGGACTTGCACTGCCAGCACTGCGCGCCGTCCACCTTGCCCCGCCTCCAGTACAGCTTCGGATGGGCGGCGAAGGGGCGGGCGTGGCTGGCGCATTCGGCGTTGCTGCAGCCCATGGACTCCTCCGGGCGCGGAATCCCGTCGACGCCGAGCAGGCGCACGACCTCATCGGCGACGCCGGCGTTGGACTTCATGGGCGGGTTCAGTCCGCACGACTTGCACTTAATGGAGGGAATCTGGCCCTTGGCGGTGGAGTGGACCTTGTAGTTCATGTCCCGGTCCTTGGACGGGCCGGTCTTGCCCTGCTCGGTTCGGGCGGGGACGCCGAAGTTGGCGCAGTCGGGCGTTTTGCAGTGGTTGACCTGGATGCTCAGATTGACGCCCGCCAATTCCACTTGGGCGGGCAGGGGGACGCGGGGGCGCTGTATCATGGCTGGGTGTCCTTGGCTGTTGGTCGGGGATGCGCCCTGGCGGGCCATGCGCCGCTGAATGAGGGCGGCGGCTGGCTCTGGAAGCGCCATTTCATGATGGCACGAAAAAGATGGCGAATTTGTGCCAGTTTAATGTTCAGGCAAGCTGTTGATTTTATTCAGGAAAAACGGAAAATGCCGAAAAATTGCGAACGGCTAGCTCAGCGAGGAGGAGCGCCAATACATCCTCAAGGGCCAAAGGGCGTCCACCGAGGGCGGGGTCATCGCCGATCAGGTCGCGCCGAGCTGGCTGGAAATGCTCCGCTATCGCCAGAGCTGGTCCGTCATAATGTCGCGGTTTTTCCTCGACCCCGTGTGGTGGCTGTTCGTATCCTGGCTGCCGATCTACTTGGCTGACGAGTTCGGGTTCGACGTCAAGCAAATCGGGCTGTTCGCCTGGGTACCCTACGTCGGCGCGGCATCGGGCAGCATTTTTGGCGGATGGCTCGCCGGCTTGCTGTTGAAGAGGCGTTGGAGCGTGGACAAAACGCGGAAATTCATCATTACGCTGGGCGGCACCATCATGCTTCCGACCTTGCTTGCAACCGCCTACGCGGCGACGCCCCTGACGGCCGTGCTGCTCATCGCCCTGATTCTATTTGGCTTCCAGATGGCCATCGGCAACATTCAGACCTTGGCGAGCGATTACTTCGCCGGCGGCAGCGTCGGTTCGCTGACCGGGATTGGCGGCACGGCGGCGGTCGTCGGCGTTCTGATTACGACTTGGATGGTTCCCGCAATCACACAGACTTCCTACGTTCCGTTTTTTGTGCTCGGTGCCCTGCTGGTGCCCTTGGCCGTCTTTTCGGTTTGGGTGTTCGGCGGGCGAATCGAGCCAGTGCGGGCCAAGGAAGGCTAATCAACAAATAAGAGGTAGCAATATGGATCTGAAGAACAAGGTCGCCATCGTAGCCGGTGGCTCGAGGGACATTGGTGCCGCCGTGTCGCTGCGCCTGGCCGGCGCCGGCGCAAAGGTCGTCGTCAACTATTGCGCCAGCAGAGAACAGGGCGAAGCCGTTCTTGGCCGCATAGAGGATGCCGGTGGTGAGGCGATTCTCGTCGCCGGCGACATGACGGATGCCGCCCAAGTGGACAATCTGGTGCGTGAGACGCAAGCGGCTTTTGGCGAGAGGATCGATTTCCTGGCCAACGTGGTGGGCGGGCTGGTTGCCAGGAAAACCCTTGGCGAAATGGATCAGGACTTTTTCGAATCTGTCTTGCGGCTGAACGCCACCAGCGCCTTTCTCCTCGCCAAGGCGGTGGTGCCGCACATGGTTCGGGGCGGCTCCATCGTACACTTCGCCTCTCAAGCGGGCCGGGACGGCGGCGGGCCGGGGGCCGCGGCCTACGCGACATCCAAGGGGGCGGTCATGACCTTCACTCGGGCCTTGGCCAAGGAACTCGGGCCGGCCGGCATCCGGGTGAACTGCGTGTGTCCCGGCATGATCGCCACGACCTTCCACGACGTTTTCACGAAAGACGAGGTGCGCACCAAGGTGGCTGCGGCAACGCCCTTGCGCCGAGAGGGGCAGGCGGAGGAAGTTGCCGATTTGGTGGCCTACCTGGCGTCGGACGGTTCCAGCTTCGTGACTGGGGCGAGCATCGATGTCAACGGGGGAACGATTTTCTCCTAGCCTGCCGCAGAAATCTTCAGGCATAGACGAGTAGCGCATCCCCACTGAAAGAAAACCAGACCTAGTCCCATATGCGCTGACCCAGATCACGACCAAACTTGCGTCGCCGAGAAGCGCCGCCTGATCAGACTACGAACAAATGCTTGATGAGCGGCTGCCGATGGGTCAGGGCGAACAGCTTCAGCGTCATGCCGTAGGTTTCGGATTCGCGGTCGAAATAGATGTAGCCCCGGTCGTTCAGCACCACGAGCATGCGGAAGCTCTCGCCCTTGGAGCGCCCCAGCTTGTCGGCGATTTGCCCCAAGGACAGGTGTCCGGGTTCGCAGGTCATCAGCTCCAAAATGTCGAGACCTTTGGCCAAGGCTGAGGCAGTATAGGTTTTGCGTCTTGTTGCCGGGGCCGCCATTGCTAAGCTCTAACGGGATCCAGGAATCGGCTTAGCCCATGACCGCCGCCAAGTACATTAACCGGGAGCTGCTGGCCACCTTCGTGGTGACCTTGCTGGTGTTGTTCGCGGTGGCGGTCGGCGGGCGCTTCATCGGTTATCTCCAGGATGCGGCGGTCGGCAAGTACGCCGCCGACGGCTTGCTCACCATCTTGGGGCTGCGGCTGCCGGGCTTTCTGCAGTTGATCGGTCCCTTCGCCTTTTACATCGCCCTGCTGCTGACCTTGGGGCGAATGCACGCCGAACAGGAAATGGCGGCGTTGCAAAGCTGCGGCGTCGGCATTGGGCGGCTGCTGGGCTGGACCTCGGCACCGATGGTTTTGCTGGCCGGCGCGGTCGCCTACCTGTCCTTGGGCTTGACGCCGGCGAACAACGCAGCCCTGGATCGCTTTTTAATGGAGCAGAGGGTCAAGGCCGGGTTTGACCGGCTGCAGCCGGGCCTGTTCCAAGTCTCCAACGGCGGGCGGCGGGTCACCTATGCGGAGAGCCTCAGCGAAGACCGCCGCACCCTGAACGACCTGTTCATCTCCGAATACGGCGACAGGGGCGGCGCGGCCACCATCTGGGCCAAGCACGGCGAACAGTATGTGGATGAGGACACCGGCAGCCGCTTTTTGGTGCTTGAGGAAGGGACGCGGCTGTTGCAGGGCGGCGGTGCAGCAAAGGAAGGAGCAGGCGGCGGCCAGCCGCGGCAACTGGTCCGCTTCGCCTCCTTGGGCCAGAAGATCGACACGGGCGTAGCTGTGCGGCGGACTAAGGAGGACGCCCAGCCAACCGCCAGTCTATGGCGCCGCGACGATGCGGTGGCTGCGGCGGAACTGCATTGGCGCATCGCCCTGCCCATTTTCTGCGCCCTAAGCTACCTGATTGCTTTCGGCGTCGCCCCGGTCAAGCCCCGACAGGGCCGTTTCGGCCGCATCGTGCCTGGGGTGCTCATCATGCTCGGCTACTACCTCGCCTTGCTGGCCAATCAAAACGCCTTGGTGGATGGCCACTTGTCTCCGGCGGTGGGCCTTTGGCCGGCCCACGCCCTGTTTGCTGGAATCGCCGCCGCTTTGCTGTGGGCGGTGCAGCCGAGCCAATGAACCCCCTTTCCCGAATCGATCGCTATCTGTGCCGCTCCACCCTAACGGCGGCGGCGGCGGTGCTGTTGGCGTTGCTGGGCCTGATCGCCAGCTTTGCCTTGGTGGAGGAGCTTGCCGAAGAGCAGAGCGCCTACGGGCTGGCAGCGGCGGCTTGGTACGTCTTTCTGACCCTGCCGCGCCGCGCCTACGAAATTCTGCCCTACGTTCTGTTTCTCGGCGCACTCATCAGCCTCGGTCGCTTGGCAGCTCAATCGGAACTGGTGGCGCTGCGGGCCGCCGGCGTCTCGGTGCGGCGGCTGGCCGGCGCCTTGGCTTGGCCAGTGGGCTTGGCGTCGCTGGCGGGAATGGGCGTCGGCGAGTGGGGGGCGCCGGCCACGGAGGCATTGGCGGAGACGCACAAGGCCCGCATCCTGCGCGACAGCCGGCATGTGGAGCTCAAGGGTGGCTACTGGTATCGGGAAGGCCCCCTGTACATGCACGTCCAAGCCTTGGACGGCGGCGGCGACCTATTGGGGGTGCGCCAATACTGGCTGAATGAGGACAGCGGCCTGCAACTCATCCGGCAGGCGCAGCGGGCCGAATACCAAGGCGCCAACCCTAACGGCGGTCGGCGCTGGCTGCTGCGCAACGGCGCTCAAACCCAATTGATTGATGCGCAGGTTAAGGTTGATGCCTTCGGGCAATTGGCTTGGACCAGCCGGCTTGACCCGGCGCTGCTCAGCGAACGGGCCTTGGTGGATGTCGGCAAGCTGTCGCTTCTGGATCTGCGCCGGCAGATTCGCTATTTGGAGCGCGAGGGCCTGGACGCCGACGGCCAGCGCCTAGCCTTCTGGAGCAAGTGCCTGCAGCCGGCCGCCATTCTGGGCTTGGCGATGCTGGCCTTGGCCTTTGTGCTCGGCCCGCTGCGCGAAGTGGGGGTTGGGGTGCGGGTCAGCGTCGGCGTCATCGTTGGCCTCTGCTTCAAGTACCTGCAGGATCTGTTCGCGCCCATGAGCGCCGTTTACGAGCTGCCGGCGCCCTTGGCGGTCGGCCTGCCCATCGCCCTGTGCTGGGCCGTCGCCCTTTGGGGCATCCGCCGCGCCGCTTGAAGGCCGAACTGTTTCCTTTTTCAACAAGTTGCCCAGTCATTGTTCGGGAAGGTTGTGGGCGCTGAGTGCGCCGCCCCCGCACCGCCACACCGGTGCGGCCTTGCTCCGCACATTAGCTGGGCGATCTATCCTGAGACGTCGGACTCACGCTCCTCGCCCACCAAAAAGAAGCGCATTTTGGGCCGGTCGAACAGACGCTCCTCATCCGCAATGATTTCCCGCGTCACCTCCGGCTCGGCCAACCGAGCGCTGGCTGCTTCGTAGGTGGCTTGGTCCGGATACCAGATCTCCATGATGACGTCGTATTCGGCCTCCGACAGTTCGCCGGTCACGCGGTCAGGCGAGGGGTCAAGGAAGCGGCGCCGGTAGCGACTGGCGAAACCGGTCAGGTACTTTTCGCCGATCAACCGATGGCGGGTTTCATAGTATTCGCGGAACTCCGCCACCGTCATGCCGGGGCGACGCTTAAGCAGACCGATGACCTTGATCATGATGTTCCTTCAACTCCGGCGCCGCGGCGAGGCGAAGGCCCGTGCCCGTTCGAACAGGCTGGCGGCGAGCTCAATGGCGGTCTTCACGATATGGGCACATATATCTATGGAGATGGGTCGCCATGCTGTGCATCGGCCCAAGCATTGTCAACAACCTGAGCGGCTATGAAGTAACGGGGACATTGCTGATGGGGATGGCGTTGCGGCCATCCGGCAGCGACCGGGCCCAGCGCTTGGGGCCTTCGTTGTGGACCGACTGGCCGGTGGCGTCCACCGCCACTGTCACCGGCATGTCCCGCACCTCGAATTCGTAGATGGCCTCCATGCCGAGTTCCGGGAAGGCCAGCAGAGTCGATTTGGTGATGGCCTTGGACACCAGGTAGGCGGCGCCGCCCACCGCGATCAGGTAGGTGGCGCCGTGATCGCGGATGGCGGCGACGGCCTCCGGGCCGCGCTCGGCCTTGCCGATCGTGCCCAGCAGGCCAGTGCGCTCCAGCAAGGGGCGCGTGAACCTGTCCATGCGGGTGGCGGTGGTGGGGCCGGCCGGGCCAACCGCCTCGTCGCGCACCGCATCCACCGGGCCGACGTAGTAGATGAAGCGGTCCTTCAGATCCACCGGCAGGGGTTCGCCGGCTTCGAGCAGGTCGAGCAGCTTCTTGTGCGCGGCGTCCCGCCCGGTGAGCATACGGCCGGACAGCAGCAACGTGTCTCCGGCGCGCCACCTGGCCATTTCCGCACGAGTCAGGGCCTGCAGGTCCACCCGCCTGACGTCGTCGCCCAGCTCAAAGGCGATGTCCGGCCAGTCCCGCAAATCCGGCGGCTCAAAGCGGGCCGGGCCGCTGCCGTCCAAGGCGAAGCGCAGATGGCGGGTGGCGACGCAGTTGGGAATGACCGCCACCGGCTTGTTGGCGGCGTGGGTGGGGTAGCTCCTGACCTTGACGTCCAACACCGTGGTGAGGCCGCCGAGACCCTGGGCGCCTATGCCTAGGGCATTGACCCGCTCGAACAGCTCCAAGCGCAATGCCTCATCCCGGTTGGCGGGCCGCCGGCCTTGCAGTTCATGCATGTCGATGGGCGCCATCATGGCCTCCTTGGCCAGCAGCATGGCCTTCTCAGGAGTGCCGCCGACGCCAACGCCGAGAATCCCCGGCGGGCACCAGCCGGCCCCCATGCCGGGCACCACGGAGAGGATCCAATCCGCCACCGAGTCGCTGGGGTTGAGCATGGCGAACCTAGCCTTGGCCTCGCTGCCGCCGCCCTTGGCCGCCACCTCAACGCCCAGCTTGTCACCCCGCACCATGCGGGTGTGGATGACCGCCGGGGTGTTGTCCTTGGTGTTGCTGCGGGCGCCGTCCGGGTCCGCCAGCACCGAGCCGCGCAAGGGGTTGTCCGCATCCAGGTAGCCTTGGCGGACCCCGGCGTTAATCATCTCATCCACGCTGAGTTCCGCATCCCAGGACAGCTCCATGCCGACTTCCAGGAACACGTTGACGATGCCGGTGTCTTGGCAGATGGGCCGCTTGCCCAAGGCGCAAAGGCGCGAGTTGACCAAGATCTGCTGGAGCGCCGCCCGCGCCGCCGGGGACTGCTCCTTTTCGTACGCCGCCGCCATGGCGCGGATGAAGTCCGGCGGATGGTAGTAGGAAATGTACTGCAATGCGTCCGCGACGCTGGCGATGAGATCGTCCTGCTTGATGACCGCCATGGCTGCTGCCTCGCTGAATGTCGGAGCTTGGCATCATAACCTAGGGCGATTGGTGCCGGTGACGGCTATTCGGGCGCTTGAACGCCCCCAAGCCGGCGGCGGTCCCAAGCTAGCCACCAAAAACTACCTCTGTGGTATGGTGCCCAAGTCGTCTGACCGGGCGGCAAACCAAGGGGCGACGGGGGGCCCAAGCATGGTTCAAGCGGAGGAATTTGAGCTCCATCGCAACTGCGAATCCCTCCGTTCGCAAAAGGCGCGACTGGGGTTTCTGGAAAAGCGACAGCTGTTCCGCTGCCACCACATCCAGCTATGCGACATCAGCCCAAACTGCCAAAACCTCTCCCCAGAGAAGTGGCGCCGCTTTTTGCACCAATCCAGGCCATGAGACTTCTAGACGAAAGCCAAGGGACAGCGGTTGGATGTGCCCGCGGATTCGCGGAATTCTTTACTGCCCTGTGGGGCAACGAGCCCTTTGCATGGCAGAAGGACCTTGCTAGTCGAGTGCTTCAGCAAGAAGGCCTTGATGATGGGGAAGTGAAGGCGCCTTGGCCTGAAGCCATCGCCCTGCCGACGGCTGCTGGGAAGACCGCCTGCATGGACATCGCGGTGTTCGCTTTGGCGGCCCAGTCCGCCCGGCTGAACGCCGGCGAGGCCATGACTGCCCCTAGGCGCATATTTTTCGTGGTTGATCGGCGTGTCATCGTGGATGAAGCGCACAACCGCGCCCAATGCTTGCGAGATAAGCTGCGTGAAGCACGGGGTGGCATTGTCAAGGAAGTTGCGGACAATCTTCGACTGATCGGCCATGGTGAGAACTGGCATCCCTATGACGTGCCGTTATCGGTGCATGTGCTCCGCGGCGGCATGTACCGGTCCGAATCTTGGGTGCGCAATCCCTTGCAGCCCACCGTCGTAGCTTCCACCGTCGATCAACTAGGTTCCCGGCTGCTGTTTCGCGCCTATGGCCGCGGTCACCGCACATGGCCCATCTATGCCGGATTGGCGGCCAACGACAGCCTCATCCTGCTCGATGAGGCGCACTGTGCACAGCCATTTCTTCAAACCCTTCAAGCGGTGCGCCGTTTCCGGAAATGGGCGCACGAACCGCTTGGTAGCTGCTTCCATCCCGTAGTGATGTCGGCCACGCCGCCGCTCGGCTTGGATGACGTGTTCAAAGACGTTTCCAAGGAAGGGCTTAATCCCGCTCATCCGCTAGGGAAGCGTCAGCTGGCTAAAAAGCCAGCGAAGTTGGTTTGTATCGGCGAGCCGATCATCAAGGCAAAAACCAAGGTTCAGACCAAGGATTTGGCGGGGCAGATAAACGAGAAGTTGGCCAAGGAAATGATCCAAGAGCTGGCCCGGTCTGCACGAGATCTGCTGGGGAATGACCGGCGGGCCATTGTCTTGTTTGTCAACCGGGTGGCGACAGCAAGGAGGGTTTTGGAGCAGCTAAGGGAAGGCGAAGAGGACATCCACACCGTTTTGCTCACTGGCCGAATGCGCGATGTGGACAAAGATGCCGCAGTCGATCGATTGAAGGGATTGGATCTGCACTCATCGAAGTCATCGGATCGCCATTTGGAAAAACCTGTTATCGTCGTTGCAACTCAGACCTTGGAAGTGGGGGCAGATTTGGATTTCGATGGCCTCGTCACGGAATGCGCCAGTCTTGATGCGCTCCGGCAGCGCTTTGGTCGCCTGAACCGCCTGGGGCGCTGCATAGATGCCAGAGCCACTATTCTTGTTCGCGCCGACCAAGCCAAACCCAAGAAAGGCGACGTCGATGCGGTTTACGGCGAAGCGCTAGCCAAGACTTGGAAATGGCTGAACGAGCGGAAAAATAGGAATGATGAAATTGACTTCGGAATCGCAGGCCTCGATAAGCACTTGCCGCAAGGAGATATGCTTTCAAAACTGAATGCGCCGGCCCCCGACGCACCAGTCATGCTCCCCGCCCATGTCGATTGCTGGGCGCAAACTGAGCCGATACCGCAACCCTCGCCCGACATCGCACTGTTCCTGCATGGCCCGCAAGAAGGAGCGCCAGACGTGCGGGTATGTTGGCGCGCTGCTCTCGATTTGACGGGCGAAGACGGCCAAGATCAGGCCATCGAATCTCTGCGTCTATGCCCACCAAGCAGTGGTGAAACCCTCCCGGTGCCTGTTGGTCTGTTCAGGCGATGGCTGGCGGGGAAGGAGGAAGAGGACGACAGTCCTGACCTGGAAGGGGTGGGCACAGCCGATCAGGCGGTGCAGGATTGCCGCAATGCTGCATATAGCGTTATCCGTTGGCGGGGCGCGGAAACGGATAGACAGGATGTTGTTTGGGACCCAAAGCAAATCCGGCCTGGCGAGCTGATGGTGATCCCGACACGACATCCCGGACGATTTGATCGGCTCGGCGACCTCCCTCCCGAAGCGTCTGAGTGCCGGGATGCTCTGGACGTAGGTGATCTAGCGCATCGCATCGCTCGGGCAAAACCGATCCTTCGCCTGCACCCAGCGCTTGTGGTTGCTTGGCCAGACGAGATTGCGGTGAAGAGCAAAGCGCACGATCTCTTGGGCGATGTGGGGCATCGGTTCGAGAGCGACCCCGATGAAATAGCCCATGAGGTGCGAGATCTGCTGCTCGATCTTTCATCGGTCCAAGAATTGGATTCAAGCCGCTGGAATTGGTTGCCGCAGGCGGCTGCGGAACTCAAAAGCGAATTTTCCATCGCTCGGCTGCGCCGCGAATGCCGACTCGTGGGTACGGGTCTTATCTTGGTCGGACGCCGCCGCTTGCCCGAACTGGCCGGCAAAGCAGACAACTTCAGCGACGAAGACGATGCAAGCGCATCTGGCATTTCACACCGCAAGGGGCGACCAGTGCTCCTTTTGGAGCACCTTCCTGGCGTCGAGGACTTCGCCCGCCGCCACGCCATTGGTTGCGGTCTCCCGGAAGATCAGGTGGAGGCCATTGCCCGTGCGGGACTGCTCCACGATATTGGCAAGGCAGATCCACGCTTTCAATCGCTGCTTCGCAACGGCGCATCACCGGGTGATCAACTATTCGCCAAATCTGCTCAAATGCCGAAAACTCGGGCAGCGTCTCGTCGTGCGTATGAGGCATCCGGGTATCCGAAGGAGGGCCGTCACGAACTGCTGTCCGTGCGGTTGGCGGAGAGTTGCCCTTCGCTATTGCCAAGCGACCCTATCTTGCGCGATCTGGTGCTCCATTTGGTCGGCAGCCACCACGGCTACTGTCGGCCCTTCGCACCCGTGGTGACGGACGACGAAAACGAAAGCGTCAAGCTCGACTTGCGCGGCTGCCAAATGCAATGGTCCGGGCCGACCGGCATGGAGCGCTTGGACTCAGGCGCCGCAGATCGCTACTGGCGCCTGGTTCGCCACTACGGATGGTGGGGACTGGCTTGGCTTGAAGCGCTTTTGCGACTGGCGGACTGGCGACGAAGCGAGTGGGAGGAGGCGCATGATGCCGGGTAGAGATGGCGAAGCCTTGTTGTTGAGCGGGCTTGATGGGAGCAATCCGCTGGGGTTCCTAGCGGCCATAGGTACTTTATGCGCCAGTGTTCAAGCCGATTCATCGAATAATTGGCGACTAAGCTGGCAAGTTCACGAAGGTATGTGGGTGCCCGTACTGGCGGGCAATGAGCCTTGGTCGGAGGAATGTCTGGCTAAACGACTCGCCAAGTCACTTTGCCGAGATTTAACTCCAGAGTTCGACTTCGCAGAGAATCTGAACGTCGAGCCCTGCCGATTCCGTGTTTTGGCCAACGAAGCCCAATGTCAGGCTACGCCCCAAGATCGACGGTTTGCGGACTTCATGGCTGCCTATGGATGCGATAGCTTAAAGACCAAAGACAAAAAGAGCATCCAAGATACCGCGCTGAGAACCATGAGTGGTCAAGGCCATCAGCACTTCCTCGGAACCATGCAAAAGCTGACCAAAGAAACGGAAGAGAAACACCTACGCCAAGCCTTGTTCGAGTCATGGGAGTACTCTGACGAAAAGCTCGGGATGCGTTGGGATCCCCACGAAGACCGGAGATACGCCTTGCGTTGGGAAAAACCCTCCGGCTCTCCTACTAGGACCATGCGCGGCGCCAATCGTCTAGCTATTGAGGCGCTGCCATTGCTTCCGTCGGTTCCCATCCAAAGCAGTCTTCGCACCACTGGGTTTCACATGGATGGCAAAAGGGCTCTGTATTTTACTTGGCCCATTTGGGAAGATGATTTGCGGGAGGATATTGTCCGGTCACTGCTTGCCTTGTCTGAGTTGCAAAAGCCAACCCCGAACCGCAGTCATCTGCGTGATATGGGGATCGTCGAGGTTTATGGAAGTCAGCGCATCTCTGTCGATCGGTATCGAAATTTCCTCCACGCTTCGCCTGCTTGAATTACTTGAACACAGGAGACAAAATGTCTGACAAACTTGACCTCGATACGCTAAGGCGAGCTTTGGCCGGCAGAGCGGCAGCGTTTCGCTGCGTCACGGACTACCAACCCGCTGGCGGGCCGGGCGATAAAGTGTTCCCTCCGACCTACTCGGGGGGGAAATACGCAACCGAAGACCGAATTGATCCCGATACGGGGGAAATTCGGCATTGTGTTTTGTTGGATTCGGTGCAGTCGCAGGCCAACCGCATGGAGCTGGCGCTGCTGGAAGCCCACCGCAAAGGCGAGCTAGCGCTCCCTTTGCTGATAACTCATTTCGATCAGGAGTCGCTGCTCAAGAAGTTCACAGTCACCAGCTTGGAGGCGCCCCATCGCGTGGCGGATGCTCTGTTCCGAGATAGCGAATTAGACGGAATAGATTTCCGTAAATCCGATGAAGGAAAAATTTTGGACGAGGCGGACATTCGCAATGCGACTGGACTATTCGGCCTCTGTCCAACCGCCTTGGTGTTCGGGCTGTGGGATTCGACAGGCCCCCGCGGCGGGCTGGGCGCGAAGTTTCAGCGTGCGTTGGTTTCCGAAATCGTTGGCTATGACGCGAAGCCGGGCGTCAAGACCTCGAGCCGAATTGACCCCGCTGCCATTGAAAAAAGTGCTGGTCCTGTGTTTAGAACCAAAGAAGGCGGCTGGACTCTTGATCGTGATCAAGCCGACCAGGTCGCAGGTAAACCCGCTCTTTACAAACTTCGCAAAGGGCAGAAAGTGCCGTATGACTCCGAGGCAGGAAGAGATGTCCCCGAACAGGGTCGCCCGTCCGTGATAAACCACGGCAACGTAACGCCGGATTACGACTTTGCGCGGGATAGCAATAACCAAGTTCTATGGGACACCCGAACTGATGATCAAGGCAAGGAAGTTCGAGTGTGCTGGCGCATTCTAGGAGGGTTCACCATCTCCAAAGCTACCCAAACCACAGTGCTTTCCTTGAGCGCCCTGCGGCGTCTTCGGTTCCCTCTTGGGGGGGCGGTTGATTCTGGGCACGAAACGGATATAACGGCTCGCGTGGCATTGGCTGCGTTGGGACTGGCCGCCGGAACGCTGGCAAGGGAGGATGCCGACCTTCGATCCCGCTGCCAACTTTTTGCCAACAGCGAACCCATTTGGGAACTGCTTGATCGGCCCGGTAAACCGCCAAAGAAGTTTGATCTTGCTCCTGACGCCTCGATGGAGCTTTTGAACGAAGCGATTGTTGAGGCGAAGAGCGCCAACCTGCCGTGGAAGGGCGAGATTGAACTGACGCCCTCGGCTAAGTTGGTGAAACTCGTTGAACGAAGCCAAAAATCGGCGAGTTCGCCAGGAGCGGATGAAGGCTGATGTTCGCCTTGGGGCTTCGCTATCTGAACGGCTGGTCAATGGCGGCAGCCGATGGAGCGAGGAAGGAGCAGGCCGAGTGGCCGCCCCATCCCGACCGGGTGTTCATGGCTTTGGCTGCCGCATGGTTCGAGACCGATGAGGACGAGCACGAGGGTGAGGCGCTTCGTTGGTTGGAAACCTTGCCGCCGCCGGCCATATTCGCTTCCGATTCTTGCAATCGAACTGTCGCAACTAGCTATGTTCCCGTAAATGACAATGCGAGCCCTCTATCAAAAAAACAGAAGCCGCCAAAAAAACAGAAGCCGCTGCAAGAGGGGTATCTGCCAATTGGCCGTGGCCGCCAGCCGCGCAGCTTTCCGGTTGCAATACCCCGTAGCCCAAATATGTACTTGATTTGGCCGGAATGTGAACTAGGGGGTCATCGCGTTCCGTTGGAGCGTCTAGCGGCAAAGGTTACCCATGTGGGCCACTCGGCCTCTTTCGTGCAAGCCTGGGTAGATGAAGGTGACGATCTCAAGGCGAATTGGGAACCTACCCAAGGTGTCGCCGCCCTCCGTCTGCGTGTTCCCTCCCTAGGCCGTCTTGAGCGATTAGCGCAACCTTTTCGCACGGCATGGGCCGAATACACAGCAATGACGCCGCCACCGCGTATGCCTTGGCGCCAGTTTCCAGACGCCGTGTTGCTTGCCAATGAGACTGAAACCAAACAACATGTAGATTTCACAGCGGCCAAAAACGGCGATTTGGTGGCTGCTGCAAACTTGGTCTATGCCTTGACGAATGATATGGGCATTTCGGCGGTACGCAGGTTGGTGGACGGCAGTGACGCTGAGGCTGGGGTCCCCGCGCTGGTCAGTGTGCATGCCCACGAGGGCGGAAGCGTCAATGCCATACCGGCCGCCTTGGCGGAATTGCTAAGCGAGCGACTGGGCATTGAATACAACGACACAGTCGTTCAAACGAATTTGGTATGCCACACCGGTGCTGACGGCTATGGACGTCTTGCTCGCCAAGCCCGCTTTGAAGGCGCAGTTGAAAGGGGACGCACATACCTGATGGTGGACGACTTCATCGGTCAAGGCGGCACCTTGGCGAACCTACGCGGTTGGATCGAAACACAGGGCGGAAGGGTTGGCGGAGCAGTCGCATTGACTGGCAAGCCCTATTCCGCGATATTGACCCCCTCCAAGGAGCAACTCCATGAACTCAGGCAAAA
Source organism: uncultured Pseudomonadales bacterium (assembly GCA_958296195.1). Classification (GTDB taxonomy): domain Bacteria; phylum Pseudomonadota; class Gammaproteobacteria; order Pseudomonadales; family Azotimanducaceae; genus Azophilus. Next base: position 969,869 of record OY282455.1, read on the forward strand.
GCACGGGAAAGACTTCGAAAAGTGGTGGCGAGAGCATTTCGGTCACGCCTTCGACTGCCTTACTCAATCGGAAGCTCGGTACCTCACCCGTTCCCCGGATGTTGACACCATCCGAGATCGACTTGCTGAGGCGGAGCGCACGGGAGATAGCAGAAGGTGTCCGCAAGGAGCTAGCGAACAAAGAGCTAGCGAACAAAGGAAGCGCATCAAGAAACTGAGAGATTGGAAGCCGGCGACACCTAGGCGGCCAGTCCCCAACCGATGGCAGGGTTACGTTCGAGTGGATGCGGAAGTCTCGCAAAACACCACTTCCAATCTGGCTTTGAGCTCCCTATTTGATTCCCGCATGGTCGTCCTCGGCATTCAAGGCAAGCGCGTGTCTTTGCCGGCCACGCTCAAGCTCACCGCGGCCCTGCGCGGTCTGTTGATGCGCGAATGTCCGCAGCAACCGCCGCCGGAGTGGTTCAGCGGCCACCGTCAGGACGGGCAGCCGACTTTGCAACCCCATCTGGCGCTGGCGCCGCTGCCCTTTGTCGGTGCCGAGCATGCGGATGGGCGGATCATGGGCTTGGCTTTGGTGTTGCCCAAAAGGTTGGACAAGGCGGAGATCGGAAGCTGCCTCGACCCCATCCTCCACGACCTAGAGACTGGACGTCCAAGTTCGCACCGATTGTTCAGCGGGGAAGGGATCGAGTGCCAAGTCGAGCTTGATGCCCACGAACGTCCCCCAAGAAATCTTGCCCCCGATACTTGGACGAGGGCGTCCCGCATTTGGGCCAGCGTGACGCCGGTGGTTATGAACCGGCACTTTGACGGGAAGGACAGATGGCAGCGGGCCGCGGAGAGCGTGGAGGATGCCTGCCAGCATATCGGCCTCCCCCGTCCGAACGAGGTCCTGCTGCATCCGGTCTCCTTGGTCGAAGGCGCACCCCATGCCAGGGACTTTCCGCAACTGACTCGAAAACGCGATGGCGGCCGGCAGAGTCATAGCCATGCGGTGCTCATCTTTGACGAGCCAGTGCGCGGCCCGATGCTGTTGGGTGCCGGGCGTTTCCGCGGCTATGGATTGTGCCGGCCGACCGGGCATTGAGGCTGCGTATGCGGAAAGCTCAGCAAACCGGCATCTTGGCGGCGTCTCTAGTGTTGGCCGGATGCGTGGACACGTCCAGCCGAGACCCTGCGGCGCTGGCGCGGCAAATGCTCATCGTCGATACCCACATCGATGTTCCCTATCGGCTGCACAAGGAGTGGCAGGACGTCTCCCGAGCCACGCCCAGTGGGGACTTCGACCATCCACGCGCCGCGGCCGGCGGCTTGGACGCGGCCTTCATGTCCATCTACATCCCGGCGCGGGTGGACGCCGGTGGCGGGGCCGAGGCGCTGGCGGATGAGTTGATCGACTTGGTCGAGGGCATCGTGCGGGAGGCGCCGGACAAGTTTGCCTTGGCCACTTGCGCCGATGACCTCGAGCGCATCAAGGCGTCCGGGCGCATCGCCCTGCCGCTGGGCATGGAGAATGGTGCGCCGGTGGCCGGCGGCTTCGACAAGCTGCGGCGCTTCCACGAGCGGGGGGTGCGCTACATCACGCTCACCCACTCCAAGGCGAACGCCATTGCCGACTCCTCCTACGACCGCTTCAAGCGCTGGCAGGGCCTCTCCCCCTACGGCAAGGACTTGGTGGCGGAAATGAACCGGCTGGGAGTGATGGTCGATGTCTCCCACCTGTCCGACCAAGCCTTTTGGCAGGTGCTGGAGCTCAGCCAAACCCCGGTGATCGCCTCCCATTCCTCCCTGCGCCACTTCACGCCGGGCTTTGAACGCAACCTCAGCGATGCGATGGCCGCTGCCCTCGGCGAGCGCGGCGGCGTGGTGCAGATCAGCTTCGGCAGCGTCTTTCTCACCTCCGCAGCGGTGGCCTACCGCACCGAGCAAAACAAGGCCCTGCTGGCCTTCGCGTTCCGCAACCACTTGGGCGAGGACGACCCGCAGCTCAAAACCTTTGCGGACCGCTACCGCAGCGACCATCCCTACCCCTACGCCACCTTGGACGACGTGCTGGACCACTTCGACCGAGCGGTGGCCTTGGCCGGCGTGGACGCGGTGGGCATCGGCTCCGACTTCGACGGCGTGGGCGACAGCCTGCCGGAGGGCCTAAAGGACGTGGCCGACTACCCCAACCTAATCCGCGGCCTGCTGGGGCGCGGCTACAGCCAGGAGGACATCGGCAAATTGCTCTCCGGCAACCTGCTCCGCGTCTGGCGGCAAGTGGAGGCTTTCGCAGCCAAGGCCGGCAACCCGCCCCGGTGCAGCACGAGCTGATGAACGCGGCAAATGAAAATTGAATCAAACCGCCACTAAGACGCCTTCTTCCAACAGCGCGGTGATTTCATTCTTGCCGTAGCCTAGCTCCTCCATCACCTCCCTGGTGTGGGCGCCGATTTCCGGAGCGCGCGACGGGGGGCGCTTGGCTTCCCCCTCCACGAAGATGGGCGAATTGATGGTGTGGCGGTAGTCCTTGCCTGGGTCTCCCGTGGGAACGATCATGTCGTTGGCCTTAAGCTGTTCGTCGTTGACCACATCCCCCATGGGCGCCACAACGCCGCAGGTGACCTGGTGGGTGTCCAGCCGGGCCATCAAGTCCTTTTCGGTCAGCTTGGCCGTCTCCGCGCCGATCAGGGCGATCAACTCGACTCGGTTGCGCATCATGATGTCCCTGCTGGAGAAGCGCTCATCCTCCAACCACTCCGGGTGGCCTAGGGCTGCCGCCAACTGCGGCCATTCCCGCTCCGTATTGATGATGGCCAGCACCACGAAGCGTCCGTCGCTGGTGGGATAGGCGCTGGTCATGGGGCTGCGCCACCCCTTGGCCTGCTGGTGTGCGCCCAAGTCCAAGCCAGCGATGACGCCCTGCAAGGCCATGCCGTTGGCCCAGACGCCGTTGGCCGCCAAGGAGGTGGACACCTGGCAGCCCTGACCAGTGCGCTCCCGCCGGAACAGGCCGGTCATGACGGCGCCGAACATGCTCATGGCGGTGGCTTGGTCACCCATGCCGGGCGCCGCCCGCAGGGGCGTCTGCCCCGGGTCGCGGATGAAGTCCATCAGGCCGGAGCGGGCCCACCAAGCGGTCACGTCGAAGCCCTTGCGCTCCACTTCCGGTCCTTGCGTCCCATAGCCGGTCAACAGGGCGAAGACGAGGCGGGGATTGAGTTGCCGCAATTCCTCGTAGGTCATGCGGAAACGCTGCAGTTGCCCAGCCAGAAAATTGGTGAGAATGACGTCGGCGCCCTGCACCAGCCGATGCAGCACCGCCTGGCCTCGGGGCCGAGTGAGGTCCAAGCCGATGCTGCGCTTGTTGCGGGAGGTTAGCTGCCAGTGGTACGGCACCGGGTATTTGCCCACCAGCTTGCGGTAGCCGTCGCCGTCCGGCGGCTCCACCTTGATGACGTCGGCGCCGAAGTCCGCCAGCACCGTGGCCGCGCCTGGGCCGGCAAGGTAGGTGGCGGCGTCAATGACGCGCAAGCCATCAAGCAGGTAGGGCATCAGGGCCGGTCGAGCCGGATGATCGTGCCGTCCGCCACCCAGCCGTCCTGGGGGTCCACGTCGTATTTTTCGGCGTAGGCGCGCACCACTTGGGTGCGGGTCTCCACCTCATCCACCAGCGCCGCCTGCAGCCGGTACAGGCCGCCGCCGAGGCGCACCCGCACGTTGGGGTTCTGTTCAATAAACTCCGTCCAAGCGGTGCCTTCGGAACCCGTGGCCACATAGAGGTTCGGACCTATGCCGACGCTCCAGATGTTGATGGAGTATGGATCTTGGGGGCGGGTCTCCAGCTGGATGGTGTCCGGCACTTCGGCCCAAGCGTCGGGTGGGTCCAGCACCTCGCCGGCAAGTTCGCCGCCGGGAATGGTGACAAAGGGTTCACTGCATCCGGCTGCGACCAGCAAGCAGGCAACGCCAAGGTGAAATCGGCCCATAACAAAGCCTCGCCAGAATTTTCGCCATCCTACGACAAGGCAAGGCAATTGCATAATGGCGCAGATTTTTGCCCCCTCCACCCCTATCCGGTGCTTCACTGACAGCGAGGCAAGCGGGAATTGCTCCATGAGCGGATCGTTCAGGCCATTGCGGCGGACAAAGGGGTCCATGCCCAAGGCGCTGTGCAGCACAGCAGCTTCGGAGCGAAGAAATGGTGCAACACGCCAACCCATTTGTTGCTAACATGCAAGGGAGGCATGTTGACGGAGGACACCGTGCTCACTCTGCATTTCGCGCCCAATAGCCGCGCCGGCCGCATCGTCTGGCTCCTTGAAGAACTTGGCCTAGAGTACAATCTAAACCGCATGGACTTCAGCCCCAAGGACTTGAAGTCCGACGAGCATCGGGCCCGCCACCCCTTGGGCCGGGTGCCGGTGCTTGATGACGGCGACGTGCGCCTGTGGGAGTCCGGCGCCATCGTTGAGTACATCATTGCCCGCCACACCGACGGCGCCTTGAGGCCGTCGCCGGAATCGCCCCTTTTTCCCGCCTACTTGCAGTGGTTTCATTACTGCGAAGGGATGGTCATGCCGCCCATCAACACCATCGTCGTGCAAACCCTCCTGTTGCCTCCAGAACGCCGCAACGCCGAAGTGCTGGGCCAGGCGCAGCGGCTGCTGAGCCGGGCGCTAGCCCCGGTCAACGACCATCTTGAGGGCAAGGAATACCTGCTCGGGGGCTTCTCCGGGGCGGACGTGATGCTTGGCCACGCCTGCTTCATGAGCAACCGCTTAGGCTGCGTCGCCGATGACAAGGGCCATTTGAGGAAGTACATTGACCACATCGTCGCCCGACCGGCATTCCAGAAGGCAATGAACGTCTGAAGGGGCGTTGCGCCAAAAAACCGGCGCCGGCTGGGCAGCTTCCCGCAACGAGGCCACAGTGTCGCAAATGCATGGGCGAGTCAGCAAGAGGGACCTGATCCGCTACGGCTTGGCCGGGGGGCTGGCCATGCCTTGGTTCGCCGCGCCCCGCGCCCTGGCGCAAGGCCAAGGTAGCAGCCTTCCGTCCGGCGTCACCGACGCTGCATTTCAGTTAGGCATGTCCGCGGCCTTCTCCGGTCCGTCGCGGGGGCTTGGCATAGAGCTCTATCGGGGCGCTTCGGCCTACTTCACCGCAGTCAACAACGGCGGGGGCGTCGGCGGGCGACGCATCTCCCTGACCATCTATGACGACGGCTACCAGCCGGACCCGGCGGTCAAAAACACCCTGAAGCTGATGCTGGAGGACCGGGTGTTCCTGTTGTTCGGCTATGTGGGCACGCCGACAGTGACCCGGGTGCTGCCGGTGCTCAAGAAGTTTCAGGACCAGAACACCTACCTGTTCTTCCCCTTCACCGGCGCCCAGCCCCAGCGGCAGCCTCCCTACGGGGACTTCGCCTTCAACCTGCGCGCCTCCTACGCTCAGGAGACCAAGGGCTTGGTCGATAACTTCCTGCGCGTCGGCCGCCGGCGCATTGCCGTGTTCTATCAAGCGGACGCCTATGGCCGCAGCGGTTGGGCCGGCGTCCGGAAAGCCTTGGACCAACATGGTGAACGCATCATCGGCGAAGCCACCTACCGCAGAGGGCAGAAATTCACTGGCACCTTGCGCGCCCAAGTGGAAATGCTCAAGACCTCAAAGCCGGACGCCGTCATCTGCGTGGGCGCCTACGCCGCCTGCGCCGCCTTCGTCCGGGACGCCGTGAACTTGGGGCTGCAGGTTCCCATCGCCAACCTCTCCTTCGTCGGCAGCGAAAACCTGCTTAAGCTGCTCACCGAGGAGCGCGAAGACAGCCGGCAATATACGGATCTGCTGGTCAATTCCCAAGTGGTGCCCAGCTATGAGGACGTTTCCATTCCTGCCGTCAAAGAGTACCGCGAACTCATGCAGCGCTACGATCCCGAACCGCCGGCAGGCTTGGTACGGGAGTCCTACACACCCTTTCCTTACAGTTTCGTCAGTCTCGAGGGCTTCCTCAACGCCAAGCTGCTGGTGGAAATACTGCACCGGCTTGGGGATCAACCCTCTCGGCAGCGCCTGGAGAGTGCGATCTTCAGCGTTCGGGACTTCGATCTCGGCATCGGCGAACAGGTTTCCTTCAGCCCGGAGCGCCGCCAAGGTCTGCAACGGGTTTACTACACGGTGGTGAATGAGGGTCGCTTCGTAACCTTGGACGATTGGGAAGCGAAGTTTCCCGCATAGGAGGTTTCACATGGCCATTCCAAAGGTGCAAAAGCTGTTTCAAAAGACCCTGTTCGGGGTCTTTTCGCTGTTTGGCCTCATCGGCCTATCCACTTCCGTGCTCTGCGTTTACACGGTTGACACCCATCTGTCAGCCGAGTACGAGAGCAACAGCAAGGACATCGCCAAGACCATCGCGGACTCCAGTGTGGACATTCTCTTAAACCGGGATCTCGCCACCTTGCAGTCCTTGATCGATCAGTTCGTCGAGATCCAGGGCATCAACTACATCTACATCACGGATGAAACCGGCGTCTTTCTGGCCCACACCTTCGTGCCCGGCATTCCCGAAGTGATCCGCGAAGGCGACCCCTCGAACACGGCCACGGTGCAGCGCAGCCTGCCGGGCATGGGGGATTTCGTGGAGGTTGGCAGCCCGATCCTGGCCGGTGTTGGCGGGGCGGTCCACGTGGGCATGGACACCGGCTTGGTGGCGTTGAAGATACAGCGGGCCATCGGCCAGCAAATCTACTTGATCTCCATCGTCTTCGTTGTCGGCGTCTTCGCAGCCGTCTGGTTCGTCAACTTGGCGGCGCGGCCCTTGGGGGAATTGCTGGCCTACGCGGTGGCGCTGGCCCGGGACGGAGAAAAAGCGCCGCCCAGCGAAAGCCTGCTGCGGCGCAACGACGAAGCCGGCCAGCTCGCCCGCCTGCTGCTGCACTGCGCCGGCTTCACGGACGCCGACAATGAGCGCGGCTTGGCGGCGCCTGGCGAGGCGCAGTGAGCGACTCCGCGCCAATCGCCGGCGCAGCGGCGCAGCACAAGGGACCGCCACGCACCGTAGTGGCGCTGCTTTGCACGGTGCTGCAGCTTTGCTTCGGCACCGTGTATGCATGGAGCTTCTTTCAGATCATGCTGGTCAAGCAGTTGGGCTGGACTTACTCCAACACGGCTTGGGCCTTCAGCATCACCATCTTCTCTCTGGGCATTGCCGCCGCTTGGGCCGGGTCGGCGCTGCCCCGTTTAGGCCCACGCAAACTGGCCTTGATGGGCAGCCTGATGTTCTCCGGCGGCTATGTGCTTGGCGCCTTGGCCCTGCATTTGAACAACCTAGTGCTGTTCTATCTCGGCTATGGGGTCATCGGCGGCGCCGGCATCGGCTTAGGCTACGTCACCCCAGTGGCCACCGTGGCCAAGTGGTTCCCAGACCGCAAGGGGCTGGCCACCGGCATCGTCGTCATGGGCTTCGGAGTGGGCGCACTGCTGCTGAGCAAGTTGCTGGCGCCCCTGTTGGTGCTGCAAACGGATGGGCATTTGCCCTTGGTGTTCCTGGGCCTTGGCATCGTCTTCGCCTGCATATCCGTTCCCGCCAGTTTGGGTCTGCGCGACCCGCCGCCGCCCGGGCACCTCAGCGAAGGCTGGGCGTCTGAGGGACCGGAGGAGAGCAGGGTGCCGGACAACTTGAGCGTTTACCTCCAAACCCGGGAGTTCACCATCATGTGGGTGGTGTTTTTCTTCAACATCGCCGCCGGCATCGCCGTCATCAGCTTTCAGTCGCCGCTGCTGCAGGATGTGTGGGGCTTGAACGACCCGACCATAGAGCCGGAAACCCTAGCCGCCTACGGGGCTACGCTGATTGCCGTCAGCTCCCTGTGCAACGGCTTCGGGCGCTTGTTCTGGGGGCTGCTGTCGGACCGCATCGGCCGGGTGCGGGTGTTCAGAATCCTGCTCGCCAGCCAAATGGTCGTGTTCGGCATCCTGATGACGGAGCGCAACCCCTATGTCTTCTCCGCCTTAGTCTGCTACGTCATGCTCTGCTTCGGCGGCGGCTTCGCCACCATGCCGTCATTCGTGCTGGATGTTTTCGGCGCCAAAAAAATGTCCGCGATTTACGGCGCCATCCTCACCGCCTGGGCGGCGGCGGGCATCTTCGGCCCCGTCTATGTGGGCTACCTCAAGGACCAGTATCCAGACCGAGCCGTCATCTACTGCTTCTTGGTCGGCGTGTTCATACTCGGCCTCGGCTACGTCTTCTCCTACTTGCTGAATGACGACCGCATACAGCTGCGCAGACCGACCATCACCGGCACCCTGCGGCAATTCGGCATCCGGCATCCGGCGCAGTTGCCGGCCGCGACCCGCGCAATTAGGAGCTAGGAACCGGCGGCGGTTTGGCCCAAGCCGAACGCGCTGTGCAGGGTGCGCACGGCCAACTCCAGGTAGCGTTCGTCCACCACCACGGAGATCTTGATTTCCGAAGTCGAGATCATCTGGATGTTGATGTTCTCCGTCGCCAAGCAGTTGAATAGGCGGGCGGCCACCCCGGCGTGGGAGCGCATGCCGACGCCGACCACCGACACCTTGGCGATTTTGTTGTCTCCGGACAGCGCTCGGGCGCCTAGTTTTGTGCGCACCGGCTTGAGCAGTTCCAAGGCGGCTTCGTAGTCCTTGCGCCCGACGGTGAAGGTGAAGTCCGTCAAACCGTCCGCCGCAGTGTTCTGCACGATCATGTCCACTTCGATTTCGGCGCCGGCCACCGGGCCGACGATCTTGGCCGCCACGCCGGGCACGTCCGACACGCCGGACAGGGTGATCTTGGCTTCGTTCCGGGCGTAGGTGACGCCGGAGACTATGGGTTCCTCCATGGATTCGTTCTCCATCGTGATTAGGGTGCCTTCCCCGGCCTCAAAGGTGGAGAGCACGCGCAGGGGCACCTTGTACTTGCCGGCGAACTCCACAGAGCGCGGGTGCAGCACCTTGGAGCCTAGGCTGGCCAACTCCAGCATCTCCTCAAAGGTGACCTGCGCCATGCGTCGAGCGTTGCGGACGATGCGCGGGTCCGCCGTATAGACGCCGTCGACGTCTGTGCATATCTGGCACTCGTCGGCGGCCACGGCGGCGGCCACGGCCACGGCCGTGGTGTCGGAGCCGCCGCGCCCGAGGGTGGTGATTCGGCCCGCTGCGGAAATGCCCTGAAACCCCGCCACCACCGGGGTCACTCCGTCCGCCAGGCACTCCATCAAGGAGGCTGTCTCGATCTTCTCGATGCGGGCCCGCTGATGCTGCGCATTCGTCAGCATGGGAATCTGATGGGCTAGATAGGAGCGGGCGCGATGCCCAAGCGTCGTCAACGCCATGGCCAGCAAAGCCGAGGAGACCTGCTCCCCGGCGGCCAGCAGGACGTCCATTTCCCGGGCCTCCGGACGGGCGGCCATCTGCAGGCCCAGGGCTTCAAGGCGATTGGTTTCCCCGCCGATTGCGGAAACCACGACGATGACCCGCTGGCCGGTCGCCAAGCTGTCGGCGATACGCCGAGCCACCCTTTGGATCCGCTCCGCGTCGCCGACGCTGGTGCCGCCGTACTTCTGAACGATCAACGCCATGCCAAGGCTCTCATCAGCAGGAACCCCGCGCTAGCCGGCGCATTCGGCTGCGCCTTGCCGATGAACCACCCGCTCCCCCACCCAAGCGGCTACGCCCTCCAAGGCTTGCGGCAGCTTATCGACCCGCTCGCCGCCCCCGGCCCTAGCCAGTTCCGGGCGACCGCCGCCCTTGGCGCCGACTAGGGCGCCCACGGCGTTGATGAGGGCTGGGGCCGGCAGTTCGCCGCAGAGCGCCTTGGCCACCGCCGCCACCAAGTTGACCTTGCCTTCATGAATCTGCGCCAGCACGACCACGCAGGGGTCCAGCTTGGAGCGCAGCGCATCCAGGGTGCGCATCATCGCCTGTCGATCCCCGGCCACCTCGGCGGCCAGGACCGTGACGCCGCCGACCTCCACCGCCGCCTGCGCCAAGTCTCCGCCCTGCTCACGGGCCATGCGGTCGCCGGCGTCCCGCAGCGCCTTCTTCAGCCGCTGGTTCTCCTCCAGCAAGCCTTGCATACGGTCCGGCAGGTCGGCTTGCGCGGCGTTCAGTTCCCCGGCCAGTTGCCTCAGCAACCGCTCCATCTCTCCCACCCTGGCCAAGGCGCCGAAACCGGCCACCGCCTCCACCCGGCGCACGCCGGCGGCGATGCTGGACTCGCCCGTCACCTTGAACAAGCCGATGTCCCCGGTCCGCGCCACATGAGTGCCGCCGCACAGCTCCACGGAGTAGCCGTCGCCCATGTTCAGCACTCGCACCTCATCGCCGTACTTCTCGCCGAACAGGGCGACGGCGCCTTGTTCAATGGCCTTCGGGTAGCTCATGCGGCGGGTGACGACCTCGTTGTTGGCCTGTATCTGTTCGTTGACCAGCGCTTCGATTTCCGCAACCTCGGCCTCGGTGACCGGCTGTGGATGGGAGAAGTCGAAGCGCAGGCGGTCCGGCGCCACCAAGGAGCCCTTCTGCTGCACATGGGCACCGAGCACCTTGCGCAGTGCGGCGTGCAGCAGATGGGTGGCGGAGTGGTTGGCGCGAATGTGGCGGCGGCGCACTTCGTCCACCTCCGCGGCCACCCGGTCGCCCACCCGCAGCTCACCACCGGCGGCTTGGCCGATGTGCAGATGTTGATCTCCCGCCATCAAGGTGTCCGAGACGGCAAAGCGCGCCTCTTGCTTACGCAGGGTGCCGGTGTCCCCAACCTGTCCACCAGCTTCGGCGTAAAACGGGGTGCGGTCCAGCACCACCACCCCGGCGGCGCCGTCGGCCAAGGCTTCAATGGGTTCGCCGTCCGCATCGTAAAGGGCCAGCACTTCGCCTTGGTCGGCGCAGGTGCCGTAGCCGAGGAACTCCACCGCGCTGGTGGTCTTGACCTTCTGGCCCAGGCTGGCGTCGAAGCGGGCGGAGGCGCGGCCTCTAGCCCGCTGCTCGTCCATCGCCGCCTCAAAGCCGGCCATATCCACCCCAAGGCCCCGCTCCCGGGCGATGTCGGCGGTCAGGTCCGCGGGAAAGCCGTAGGTGTCGTAGAGCTTGAACAGCAACGCACCCGGAATGCAGCTGTAGCCGCCGGCCTGCAGCGCCTTCTCCAGCACCGTCATGCCCCGGCTGAGGGTGGCGGAAAAAACCTCCTCCTCGCGCAGCAGCACCTCTTTGACGTGCGGCAACCGATCCCGAAGCAATGGGTAGGCGGCGCCCATTTCGGCGGCCAAGTCATCCGCCAAAGCATGGAAGAACGGCTCCTCGATCCCTAGCTTGTAACCGTGGCGCAGGGCGCGGCGAATGATGCGGCGCAGGACGTAGGCGCGGTCCTCATTGCCGGGCGCCATGCCGTCGGCGATGAGGAAGGCGCTGGAGCGCAGATGGTCCGCTATCACCCGCAGGGAGGGGTTGGTCAGCACCGCTTCGTCCCCCGCAACGCCGGCGAAGGCCCCGGCGCGGCGCATCAGGCCGCGGAACAGATCGATCTCGAAGGCGCTGCGCCGACCCTGCAGCACCGCCGCCATGCGCTCCAAGCCCATGCCGGTGTCAACGCCCGGCTGCGGCAGCGGGCGCAGTTCGCCATCGGCGGCGCGGTCGAACTGTGGGAAGACCAAGTTCCAGATCTCAACGTAGCGGTCCCCGTCCTCGTCCGCCGACCCTGGCGGGCCACCCTGCACCTCCGCGCCGTGGTCGTAGAAGATTTCTGTGCAGGGACCGCAAGGGCCAGTGTCCCCCATTGCCCAGAAATTGTCCGCATGGTTCACCACCCGTTCGGCCGGCACGCCGATCTTGCTCGTCCACAAGCGGCGGCTCTCATCGTCGGTGGGATGCACGGTGACCCACAGCCGCTCCTTGGGCAGAGCCAGGGCGCCGGTGACGAACTCCCAAGCCCAGGCGATGGTCTCCTCCTTGAAGTAGTCACCAAAGCTGAAGTTGCCGAGCATCTCAAACAAGGTGAGGTGTCGGGCGGTGTAGCCGACGTTCTCCAAGTCGTTGTGCTTGCCCCCGGCGCGCACGCAGCGCTGCGCGGAAACGGCCCGCTTGTACCCCAAGTCCTCCCGGCCCAGCAGTGCGTCTTTGAACTGATTCATGCCGGCGTTGGTGAACAGCAGGGTGGGATCCCCGCGAGGCACGAGAGTGCTCGAAGGCACCACGCGGTGCCCTCGATCAGCAAAATAGGAAAGGTACGCGTCGCGCACCTCTGCGGTGTTCATGCCAGTTCAATCCTAAAGCGGATGAAAAGTATATATGGCGCCGCCTATGGCGAATGCAAAGGCTCAATTGCAGCAACGGCTGCGGCGGGCTGCACGGGCGGCGCCAGCGGGTGGGTCACCCAAAGATCCTAAGACCGACCATGGCCGCCAACAGCCCGGTTCCCATCAGCCAAAAGTGCCGGTAGAGGCCACCCCTAAGATCGGCGACAACGCCCTTCAGGTCGGCGACAGCGCCCTTCAGCTCAGCAACGTCGCCTTTCACTGCGGCGATGTCCGCTTTCACTGCAGCAACGTCGCCTTTCACTTCGGCGATGTCCGCCTTCACTGCGGCAACGTCACCTTTCACTGCGGCAACGTCGCCTTTCACTTCGGCGATGTCCGCCTTCACTGCGGCAACGTCACCTTTCACTGCGGCAACGTCGCCTTTCACTTCGGCGATGTCCGCCTTGGTCGCCAAAATTTCGATGGGTGGAACCGCTTGCGCCGCAGCGCTGGCCACATCCTCCTCCGTGCCAACGCTTTTGAACGCCTCGTAGATTTCCTTGACCATGATGGTGCTTTTCATTGCTGCCCCCAAGTGAAAATTCAAGCCATCTTGGGAGCTGAATTCAAGAGCCTCAATGGGCGATGACTGGAAATTGTGTCAGCTTTCAGCCCTCTGCGCCAGCGGACATTCGCCGGCCGTCCAGCGTCTTGGTTGATCGATTGGTCAAAACGCGATGGATGATGTCCGCCGAAAATCCACGGCGCGTTAGAAACCGAGCTTCGGCAGCGTTAAACCCGCCGCTCCTTGCAGGGGCATCGGCCACCTCAGATCCCTCTGGAAACTTCTTGACCAAGGCGCATTGCGCGACCTCGGCCCAGTATTCGTCAGGCTGGTTCAGTTGGCCTTCGGCCAAGTCCTCCCGCACTCGGCGGCTGTGCAGTTCCTGGCGAATGTAAGCGGGGCCGTAGCCGCGGCGGGTGCGACGACGCACCAAGGAGGCGGCGAACCTCGCATCGCTTTGCAGCCCCTCGTCGCACAGCGCCTGCAGCGCTTCGGCCACCACCCCGGAAGGGAACCCCTTGGCGAGGAGTTTGCCTTCAAGCTCCGCCAAGCCGTGCTCGCGCCGGGCCAGCAGGCGCAACGCGACGCTTCTAGCCTTGGCGCTTTCCTGCCGCTTGCCGACCTCCCTGAGGTCGGCGGAAGCCTTGCCCAACGTCATGCGTCCAACTCTTCTGAACCGTGCGCAAACCAACTCGCTTGTTTGCTCGCGCAGAGTAATGGATTTGGCGATTCCTGTGCGCTGTCTCAAACGTCGGCTTGGGCGGTCCCGCCTTCCGCCCCGACCCCGTCAGCCGCTTTCTGCGGCAGCAGCTTGGCGCGGACGGCGGTTTCGATCTCCCCGCGCATATCGGGGTTTTGGTCCAGAAATTCCGTGGCGTTCTTGCGGCCTTGGCCGATGCGGTCGCCCTTGTAGGAGTACCAGGTGCCGGAGCGTTCGATGAGGCCCTGCTTGGCGCCCAGCTCCAAAAGCTCCCCGCTGCGGTTGATGCCCTTGGCGTAGAGGATCTGGAATTCCGTTTGCCGGAAGGGCGGCGCCACCTTGTTCTTCACCACCTTCACCCGGGTTTCGTTGCCCACCACTTCGTCCCCTTCCTTCACCGCGCCGATGCGCCGAATGTCCAAGCGCACCGATGAATAGAACTTCAGCGCGTTGCCGCCGGTGGTGGTTTCCGGGGAGCCGAACATCACGCCGATCTTCATGCGGATCTGATTGATGAAGATGACCAGGGTGTTGGAGTGCTTGATGGAGCCGGTCATCTTGCGCAGCGCCTGGCTCATTAGGCGGGCTTGTAGGCCCACATGGGAATCCCCCATCTCGCCCTCTATCTCCGCCTTCGGGGTGAGGGCGGCCACCGAGTCTATGACCACCACATCCACGGCGCCGGAGCGCACGATCATGTCCGCAATCTCCAAGGCTTGCTCGCCGGTGTCCGGCTGCGAAATCAAGAGGTCCTCCGTGTTGACCCCAAGCCGCTCCGCATAGATGGGGTCCAAGGCGTGCTCCGCGTCCAGAAAGGCGCAGACCCCGCCGGCCTTCTGCGCCTCCGCAATCACCTGCAAGGTCAGGGTGGTTTTGCCGGAGGACTCCGGCCCGTAAATCTCCACCACTCGGCCTCGGGGCAGCCCGCCGACGCCGAGGGCGATGTCCAGCCCCAAGGAGCCGGTGGACACCGAGGGGATGGCGACTTGCTCCCGGTCGCCAAGGCGCATCATGGAGCCCTTGCCGAACTGCCGTTCTATCTGGGTGAGCGCGGCGCTGAGCGCCCGCTTGCGGTTGGCGTCCCGGCTTGCGGCCGGCCCTAGGGATTGTACTTGCGGCATAGCAGCGTCCAAACGATGGAATATGGATGTGACCGTATATGCCATCAACGCCAAAGGCAACAGTTCCACAGGCAATCGGCGCAAAATGGTGATCGCCTACAAACCGCCGCGCAGAAGACCGCGGATCCGGTCGGTGCAGGATCGACTGGCGCCGACAGCGCCTATCGTTGGCCCGGACATTCGGTGACGCCGTTGGCGCACGGGAGCGAACCCGGATCGCGCTCAAGGCGCCGATTAATAAGAGCTTGGTGCGCACAAGCCCTTGGGTGAAAATCGCCATTCATGAACGTTGCCCAACACACCCCCGTAATGCAGCAGTACCTGCGCATCAAGGCGCAGCACGCCGAGCATCTGCTGTTCTACCGCATGGGGGACTTCTACGAGCTTTTCTTTGACGACGCCAAGCGGGCCTCGGACTTGCTCGACATCGCCCTGACCAAGCGCGGCCAATCGGGTGGGGTGCCCATTCCCATGTGCGGGGTGCCGGTGCATTCCGTGGATGGCTACTTGGCCAAGCTGGTGCAGTTGGGCGTCTCCGTGGCCATCTGCGAGCAGGTCGGCGACCCGGCCGCCAGCAAGGGGCCGGTGGAGCGGCGGGTGCAGCGCGTCGTCACGCCGGGCACTCTCACCGAGGAGGCCCTGCTGGACAACAGCAGCGACAGCATCCTGCTGGGCGTCGCCCCGACCGGAACTTCCAACCGTGTCGAAGGGCCGACGAACCACTCTGGCCTCGCGCCCGAAAGCCATCTCTCCACTGGCCCGAAGCGCCGCCCCGCCAAGCGAGGCAGCGACAGCTACGGCTTGGCTGTCCTAAACCTAGGGCGGGGCGAATTAGCCACCCTAACAGTCGCAAACGCCGACGACCTGAAGGCCGAAATCGCCCGCTTGGAGCCCACGGAAATCCTTACTCCAGTGGAACTGCCGGAACTAGCCGACCGCTCCCAGCATGTCGATGACCCCCTGCGCTTCGACCGCGACCTCGGCTACCGATTTTTGTGCGAGCATCTAGGCGTGCAGGACCTGCGCGGCTTCGGTTTGGAGCAGGACGATCCCGCCATCGGCGCGGCGGCGGCGGTGCTGAAGTATGCGCAGACCACTCACTGCCAGTCCCTCGCCTACATCGACCGCATCGCTAAAATCAGCCGCGGCGCCTTCCTGCAGTTGGACCCGCACAGCCGCCGCAACCTGGAAATCGACCGGCGCACCGACGGCGGCGAGGCCGACACTTTGTTCGCCCTGATGAACAGCACCCGCACGGCCATGGGCGGACGGCTGCTGCGCCGCTGGCTGAACGCCCCCAGCGCCGTGCGGGAGCAAATAATGCACCGCCAACGGACCGTGACCGCCCTGCTGCAAAGCGCCGATCGGGACAGCATCCGGGAAAGTCTGGAGCAGGTTGGCGACATGGAGCGCATCGTCTCGCGCATCGCCCTGCAGTCGGCGACGCCTCGGGATCTGGCCCGCCTGCGCCTCGCCATCGCCGAACTGCCGACCATCAAGTCGCTGGTCGAGCCCTTGGCCGCGCCCCATCTCGTTGCCTTGATGAACGAGGTGCCGGAATTCGCCGCCGTCCAAGAACTGCTGGATCGAGCCATCGTCGAATCTCCGCCGGCCACCATCCGCGACGGCGGCGTCATCGCTGGCGGCTACAACGCCGAACTCGACGAACTGCGCAACCTCACGGAAGGCGCCGCCGACTGGCTGCGCGACCTGGAGGCGTCCGAGCGGCTGCGCACCGGCATCAGCACCCTCAAGGTGGGCTACAACCGGGTGCATGGCTACTACATTGAGATCTCCAAGGCGGCCAGCAACGCGGCGCCGGTGGAGTACGTCCGCCGTCAAACCCTGAAGAACGCCGAACGCTACATCACTCCGGCGCTGAAGTCCTTTGAGGACCGGGCCTTGACCAGCCAAG
This sequence comes from uncultured Pseudomonadales bacterium, assembly GCA_958296195.1. GTDB lineage: Bacteria > Pseudomonadota > Gammaproteobacteria > Pseudomonadales > Azotimanducaceae > Azophilus. The sequence continues at coordinate 986,403 of OY282455.1, forward strand.
CCCGCGCCCTGCAGCTGGAGAAGTCCCTCTACGAACAGCTCGTGGCCGGCCTGGGCGAGGAAGCCAGCGCCCTGCGCCGGGCGGCGGAAGCCTTGGCGGAACTGGACTGCTTGGCCTGCTTCGCGGAGCGGGCCGCACAGCTAGGCTTCACCGCGCCGACCTTCACCGACCAGCCGGGGCTGTCCATCACCGGCGGCTGGCATCCGGTGGTGCGCGAGGCCATGACCGCCCCCTTCGTCCCCAACGACGTCGAACTGAACGATCAGCGGCGCATGCTCATCATCACCGGCCCCAACATGGGCGGCAAATCGACCTACATGCGGCAAATCGCCCTGATCGCGCTGCTCGCCTGCACCGGCAGCTACGTGCCCGCCGAAACCGCCGCCATCGGCCCGGTGGACCGCATCTTCACGCGCATCGGCGCTGCCGACGACCTGGCCGGAGGCCGCTCCACCTTCATGGTGGAAATGACCGAGACCGCCAACATCCTGCACAACGCCACCGACAAGAGCCTAGTGCTGCTAGACGAAATCGGGCGGGGCACCAGCACCTATGACGGCCTAGCCCTAGCCTCCGCCACCGCCCAGCACTTAGCCGAAACACACCGCGCCTTCACCCTGTTCGCCACCCACTACTTCGAGCTCACCGCCTTGGCCAACACCCTGCCGGCCACCGCCAACGTCCACCTCACCGCCGCCGAGTACAAGGAGGAGGTGGTGTTCCTGCACGAAGTCAAGCCCGGTCCCGCCAGCCGCAGCTACGGCATTCAAGTGGCGCGGCTGGCCGGAGTTCCAGCCACGGTCATCGCCAAAGCGCGGGCGCGGCTCGATGAACTGGAGGCCGCCGCCGTCAACGCCTCTCAAGGAGATTTGTTCGTGCAACCGCCGCCGACGGAGGGCGTTGACCCCATCCGCAAACGGCTGGAGGAACTGGACCCAGACAGCCTGACGCCTAGGCAAGCCCTGGACTTGGTGTTTGAGTTGAAATCGACCAAGTGAACCGGCTGCTGCCGGCAAGATCCTAAGGCGGCAGGGTTGCAGTTTGATTCACCAAAAGGCCGGCGGCGTAGGCCGACGGGCTGACTTGAGACACTGCCGTCCTGTGCAACGGTTGGGAAAAGGTATCTGATCGGATACCATACCCGCCATGGATAACTTACCTCTGACGGCTCGAACGCTGCGCGACGCACGGCGGCGCAGCGGCCTGTCCCTGCGGGCGGCGGCCAAACGGGCGCACACCTCGCACTCATCGCTGTCGGCCTACGAACACGGCAGCAAGGTCCCTTCTCTGGACACCTTCTCCCGCATTTTGGAAGCCTTGGGCTTCGCCGTCAGGATTGAGCTGGAGCCCCGCATACGCGAACGCGACGGCATGGACCGAGGCCAGGAGCTGGTGGAAGTGTTGCAACTTGCAGAGCAGTTCCCGGCAAGACAAGAACCGCCGATGCAGTTCCTCGCCATTTTGGGACGCAAGGGTTGATCTTGGCGGCAAGCATTGAGGAGCCCATTTGAACTTGGTCGAAAAAATCTTCGCCCTGCATGACAGTTTGCAAACGGCGGGCCTGCCCCACGCTTTCGGCGGTGCGCTGGCGTTGGCTTGGTGCGTACGTCAGGCTCGTGGCACCATCGACATTGACGTAAACGTTTTCGTTGAAGCTGACCCGACTGGAGCGCAAGCCTTGGTGGCTGCATTGCCTAGCGGCGTTCAAGTCGGCACCAAGGACATGCGGGCGCTAAACAAGGAGGGCCAAGCTAGGTTGTCGTGGCAAGGCACGTCCATCGACGTATTCCTCAGCACCACGGACATCCATGCCGGGGCCGCTAAGTGTACTAGCTGGGAGACGTTCGCCGGCCGCCGCCTGCCGTTCCTCTCGTGCTTTTACGTCGCGGTGTTCAAAGCCTTCTTCAACCGCACGAAGGATTGGGCCGACCTTGAAGCCATGCGTGACGCAGGCACCCTCGACATAGACGCCGTTAAGGCGGTCCTAGTTCATTATCTAGGCGAACCAGATGAGCGCACTGACCGGCTGATGTTGCTGAATGAGGCGCAGCCATCAAGGAGCTGCTTGATAAAACCTACTACATCGGCCTGAATGTCGTCGTCGGGCGCACCCTTGATGAGCGTTGCCACCCGGTGAGGGCCAAGGCTGTCGCGATTAAGGAAATCCTCCGTCAAGATGCGCAGCGCCTTCCTTTTCCGTTTTTCATTTGGATTCTCCAATTCGTTTTGTCGTGGACGCTAGGCTTGCGCAAGAGTCAATCGACTACGCTTCCCCGCTTCTCGAATGCCCAAGGCCGCCAATAGTCATAGCCTAGGCTTTCTTTTGCGATTTTCGCTAACGCCAAGAGAGTGAAAACGCCAATTCCCGAAAAAAGATACTTATCGGGTCGAAAATCGCCCGTCAGACATCCGGAAGTGAACATGTGGCAGTTGTTGTTTCGCACGTTGTACCCATGTTGATGATAGATCATGCCAGCCCTATGCAGCGCTCGCTCGGCCGCCTTCGGGCTGCCGACGGGAGACTTGCCTTTGCAGGAGACATACACGGTTTTGCCCTTATCCATTCCGGTCGTAAAATGCTCCGGGCTTCCTTTCTTAAACTCTCCACTTCTCGAAAGCCAAACTATGGAGCCTTCCCCAACGTAGATGCCGGAATGCTCGGCAACCTTCAGAAGATCACAAAACACAACGCTACCCACATGGGGCTCGTCAACCGGATGGCTCTCCCGTATTTTCAGAAGCACTCTTATGAGCTTGCGAGCGACAAACGGGAACGCCAATAATACTATTCGCCAAACATTTAGCACATCACCCTCCCTTTATATCAGCGCAAAGGCGGTTTCGTTCCAGCCGCATCATGGGCCTTCAATTCCGCCAAGGAGGGAAATTGCGTAGTTGCAGGCATGTTAAGCGCATATTCCATTCCACGCCTGAAATGTTCTACCAAAAGCAATTGCATTTCACCTTCGGAAGCGTCGGGGTACTCCTTCCGAAAGCGTTGTTCAACACTCCGAAAATGTCTTTGGATTTCGTTTCCTTCGCTCATTTGGATTCTCTAATTCGTTTTGTGGTAGGGCTGGCTCGTCAGCAGCATGACGCCCCGTTTGACATGCTGTGCCCACCGGCTCCATTGCCGGTGCGTGAAGCGTTCGGTTGAATGCATGAGCAGCCACCTGGCGATGCGAGAGCTCTTTGGCGCGAACGCCGAAGCCGGCCGACCGCGCCGTTTGTATTTATTAGGTTTGCCGTCCATCAGGATTTTGAGCCCCTGGGCATAGATCCGTGCGTTGCCCGAAAGGTCCAGCTATCCAACGTCTCGCTCCGCGCAGAGCCGGCGGCCGATCTCACCTATAAACGGCGTCACTACCAACGGGACAATTACGGAACCGAGGGGAAGGGCAGCCACACCATCATCGTGGCGGTTTCTTTCCATTTCCGCGACGCAGCGGCGAACCTGTTCGAGAGCCGTGGCAACCAATCCCGGCGACCCATCACTTTTCCACTCCACCACGAAGAGGAAGGGGCCCGCCTGCAGCAGGGCATCCACCGAGCTGCCCGGCTGCAAAGGGAGTTTTTGGCAGCCCGTGTCAGTCAGTTTGGCAAGACGCTCGATGGTCTCGCAGATCGGTTCTTGTTCGGTGGGTGCTTTCATCGATTGATGTGTGTAACAGGGTTTGACCAATCGGTCAAGCTGAGTTTTTTAGTCAATTCCCTTCGCCCATGAGGCTAACGCCCTTTCTCGATTTCATTGATGACCACCACCGTCGTGTGCGGTGCCAACGCCTCGCGGATCAACCCTAGATTCTGGGAAAGCCGCACAAAAAGGCTTGGTCGTGCAGGCTGTATGTCGGAAAATCGCCCAATTGCCGCCGGACCGGTGCTGATTGGTGTTGGAGTTGTCGATCATCAAGACGACATTGGCGGCGAAGGTGTCCATTTGAGCCAAAAATCGGTGATGCGCTTGCCCCGCATGGAAACCGCTTGCTTGGACGACATCGGCGGGCGCGAAGATCAGCAGGATCGTGTGCAGGTTATCGAAGGCGGCGGCGGTGCTCAACTGCTGGTCCTCGCCGACGGCATGGGCGGCCATGAGGGTGGCGCTTTGGCGGCGCAAGCGGTCATTGATGCGGCGTCTGATGAGTTCCAAACGCTTGGTGGCGCCCTAGCTAGCGACCCCGCCGGCCTGTTGGCCCGCGTGGTGGCCGGTGCCCATGAGCGCATCAACGCCTTGGGCGCCGAACGGGGCTTGAACCCGCACAGCACCTGTGTGCTGCTCTACATCGACCCCGTTGCCACCGCTTGGGCGCACGTTGGGGACAGCCGCTTGCACCGCTTCGCCGATGGCCACCTTGCCGAGCGCACGATTGACCATTCCATCGTCGAGTTGATGCGCCTGCAAGGTCGAATCACTGAGGAGGAGATGAAAACCCATCCCGACAAGAACCGGCTGTACGAGGCCCTTGGCGGCGAGCAGCCGCCGCAAGCTGAGATCAGCGGCAAGGAGAGTGCGGTTGGGGACGGCTTCCTGCTGGCCAGTGACGGCGTCTGGGAGAACGTGGCGGACGCCGACTTGGAAGCCGTGCTCCAAGCGGAGGACCTTGCCGAAGCGCTGCGGCACCTGATCGAACATGCCAAGGCACATGGCGGGCCGAAGTGCGACAACCTGTCCGCCGCCGCGGCCCGCCGTCGTGGGGGTGCAGGACTTCTTTGAGGCTAACAACACAGCCTACATTATGATGGAATACGGGGAAGGCACCTCCCGTCAGCCTATGGCCTTAACTTTCGTTCCATTCGCCGCGCTGGCTGCGGCGAAGCAGGAGTAGCAAGGGCCGGCGTATTGGTTCTCGTAGCGCACAATTAGGCGCAGCCATCAAGGAGCTGCTTGATAAAACCTACTACATCGGCTTGAATGTCGTCGTCGGGCGCATCCTTGATGAACGCTGCCACCCGGCGCGGGCCAAGGCTGTCGCGGTCAAGGAAGTCCTCCGTCAAGATGCGCAACGCCTTCCTTGCTTGGAAATCCTCTAGCAGTGGCTTCAGTCGGGAAGTTACATCGGCAGGGCTGCTTCCGTAGTGTTTCACGACGTAGTACAGGTCGTATGCGTCCTTGTTCTCACCACGGTCTCGAAACGCAAGAGCCTTCAGAACGACGTAAGCACCTGGCCCACAAACCCATATCGACCTAGTTGCCTGTTCCCCGGCAATGGTTCTGCCTGAAATACTGACTGCCTCACGATCTTGGAAAGCAAGATGCAGGCCCGGCGTAATGATTGCTGCAAAGTCCGATTCGATGTTGCGCAGCCTGCCGCCCTCATCGTCCGGCAGGCTTGGCTGGATAAGAAAATCCACGGGTACCTTGTGTCGCCCGCTAGTTCGCCAACGTTGGCGGGTTGGATTGTTTTGGTCATTGAAATCCGGCACGAACTGGGCGCGGCGCAGCCGCTCGGTGAGGGTTTGGTAGCGATCGCCATCCAGCATTGCCAAGCCAAGGCCGATGTCAAGATCTCTGGTCCCCGCATGGGAGGCTTCCGCCGACGAAGGGTCCCGCTCAATCAGCAGCGTTGGGACCAGACCGCCGACCACGACCAAATAGTCCATCAGGTCGCCGAGTTTGGTGGCGACGTAAAGGCAGGTTTCCCGCACGAGGTCGGTGTAGCCGCCTGCATAGCCCTCGGCTGTGGTCGGTTTGCTAGTCATCGGTGTGCCATCGCAGATATTCGCTCCTGAGTTCCTGGGCAACGTCTTTGGCCCTTTCAGGATGCGCGTGAAGATCAAGATAGATCTGGACCGGATGAACGCAACGAATGCCGTTGTGGGTCGCGGCACCGTGAAACACGCCCGCGTCGTTTGGGGCGATGAACCAGACATTGGCGCCGCGGTCGTCCTCATGGAATGACATTTCCGCGAGCAGGTCGGGGGAAATGGGCTGCTGGTGGTAGAGGCTGACGATTCGAAAGCCAGCGAAGTGGTTCAAGCTCCAAGCCGCTGCAAGGCCGGTGGCCGCGCAGGGGATGGAGGCTCTTTCCAGGTCCCTGCTCAACTGCCACAGCAGCGCTTCTCCGGAACGCGCCGGGATGTGCCCACGCAAGAAGCCGTGCTTTCTGAATTTGTAGTCATTGAGCCAAGCGTCAAGCAGCAGATTCGGGTCTGGGGCGCGAATGCGCAGTTCGTTGTCCCGGACGATCAGCCCGTCCTCCTCGAGTTTGCCGACTAGGCGGCTGGCGTGGCCTTCATCCATGCCGATGGCTTGGGCCACTTGGCGCTGCGTGAAGCATTCGGCTGGATGCATGAGCAGCCACCTGGCGATGCGGGAGCTCTTCGGCGCAAACGCCGAAGCCGGCCGCCCAAGCCGTTTGTATTTGTTGGGCTTGCCGTCTATCAGGATTTTGAGCCCTTGCGCATAGATCCGTGCGTTGCCCGAAAGGTCCAGCCATCCAACGTCTCGCTCTGCGCAGAGCCGGCGGCCGGCCTCACCCATAAACGGCGTCACCACCAAAGGAACAATTATGGAACCGAAGGGAAGGGCAGCCACATCATCAGCATGGCGACTTCTTTCAATTTCCGCGACGAAGCGGCGAACCTGATCAAGAGCCGTGGTGACCAATCTCGGCGACCCATAACTTTTCCACTCCACCACGAAGAGGAAGGGGCCGGCCTGCAACAGGGCATCCACTGAGCTGCCCCGCCGCAAAGGGAGTTTTTGGCAGCCCGTGTCAGTCAGTTGGGCAAGACGCTCGATGGTCTCGCAGATCGCTTCTTGTTCGGTAGGTGCTTTCATTGGTTGAATAAATAACAGGGTTTGACCAATCGGTCAAACTGAGTTTTTTAGTCAATTCCCTTCGCCCAAGAGACTAACGCCCTTTCTGGATTTCATTGATGACCACCACCGTCTTGTGCGGCGCCAACGCCTCGCGGATCAACCCCAGATTCCGGGAAAGCCGCACAAAAGGCTTGGTCGTACAGGCTGTACGTTGGAAAATCGTCCAATTGCCGCCGGACTGGTGCTGATTGGTGTTGGAGTTGTCAATCATCAAGACAAAATTAGCGGCGAAGGTGTCCATAGCAAACGGAAGAACCCGTCACGACGCCCATTGCCACGAAATGACGCGATCATGGCGCCCGGTTGCCCCGCCGCGTTAGAATCGATGCGTGGACAGCGCACAATCAGTAACCAGCACGGCATCCGATGGGGCGGGCCAACGGATCGACCGGCAGGCGAGGGATTCCGGGCCCGGTCTATCGTCACCCGCGCTAGAGTTCCCCGGTTGCACACCCCAGCACCTCGGGCGCTCTGAACTGGAGACCTACGATGGCCCCAGGAGTTCTGGGATGCCCGCACCGCCCACCAAACGATCAAGCAGCCTTGGGCCCGCTCAACCAACTGGTGAGATATGCAAGCCAAGCCACAAATCGACAAGGTACTGTTTGGTGCCTCCGCCACACTGATTGCCGCCGCCTGCATTCCCATCGTCCTCGCGCCGGAGCGGGCATCGCAGGCCGTCACCGTCATTTATGATTTCATCGCCGGCAACTTTGGCCTGATCTACCAATGGATCACCCTGGCCGCGGCCGTGGTGCTGGGTGTGCTGGCGCTCGGCAAGTACGGTCACCGTCGCTTGGGCGGCCCACAGGCCCGCCCCGCCTATTCCACGCTGTCATGGATGGGTATGCTTTTTTGCGCCGGCATCGGCGCGGGGCTTTTGTATTGGGCGCCGATCGAGTGGGCCTACTATCTGGAGAGCCCGCCCTTCGGCCTCGACTCCGAATCCGCCGAGGCGCGGGAATGGGCGGCCACCTACGGCATCTTCCACTGGGGCTTCTCGGCCTGGTGCCTCTACTGCCTGCCGGTGGTCGCCATCGCCTATCCCTACTATCAGCGCAACATTCCACATTTGCGCCTGTCCACATCGCTGGCCGGGCTCGCGGGTGACGATGTCGCCCAGCGGCCGCTCGGCCGCATGGTGGATTTCGTCTTCATCATCGCCCTAGTCGGCGGCACGGGCACCTCCCTCGGGCTGGCAATCCCCATGATCGGGGCTTGCGCCAGCGCTCTGCTCGACATCGCCGAGTCCCGAGCCATGGATGTGATAACGGCATTCATCGCCGTGCTCATGTTTGCGTTCAGCGTTTATATGGGACTAGACAAGGGCATCAAGCGCTTCAGCGATGTCAACGTTGCCCTGGCCGGCCTGTTCGCCGCGTTCGTCCTGTTGGCCGGCCCCACCCTCTTTTCCCTGAAGCTGGGCACCAACAGCTTGGGCTTGATGACCCAGGAAATCATCCGCCTGAACACCTGGACAGACCCAATCCTGAACACCGGTTTCGTTGAGGACTGGAGTATTTTCTACTGGGCTTGGTGGCTGGCCTATGGCCCCTTTATGGGGCTCTTCGTCACCCGCATCTCCCGCGGCCGCACCTTGCGGCAACTGATATTCGGCATGGTCGGTTTCGGTACGCTGGGCTGTGCGCTGTTCTATATCGCGCTCGGCAACACGGCCATGTGGATGGACTTGCAAGGCATCGTCCCCGTGCGCGACCTGGTCGCGTCCGGCCAGGCCGATACCGCCATCGCCGAGATCATGCAGGCGCTCCCCTGGCAACCCCTGCCGTTGATCGCCTTCATCGTCATGGCATTCATCTTCGTCGCCACCACCTACGACTCCGCGTCCTACTCCATCGCCGCCGCCGCCACACGACACTTGCCCGCCGGCACCAACGCCGTACGCTGGCACCGGGTATTCTGGGCGTTCGCGCTGATTGTATTGCCCCTCGCCCTCATGGCGGTGGGCGGCCTGCGCGCCGTGCAGTCCGCGGTGTTGGTGGTGTCCCTGCCGGTGGTGGCCATAGCGGTGGCGATGATCGTCGCGTTGTTCATCGCGCTGCGATCCGATTCCGGAGAGCATCCACAAGGGAATTCCCATTGATCATGCAAGGGGGTGTGTACATCTCCAAACGGCGGTAAAATTCCGCGCTTTCCAAGTTGGGAGGAGCAACCCATGACCTTTGTGGTGGGCCAAGCCTGCATCAAGTGCAAGCTGACGGACTGCGTGGAAGTCTGCCCCGTTGACTGCTTTTATGAAGGCCCGAACATGCTGGTCATTCACCCGGATGAGTGCATCGACTGCGCCCTTTGCGAGCCGGAATGCCCGGTGGAGGCCATTTTCTCCGAGGACGAGCTGCCGGAGGATCAGCAGGAGTTCCTGGACCTCAACCAACGCTTGGCGGAGGCGTGGCCCAACATCACCGAGCAACAGGACCCGCCGCCGGACTCGGACGACTGGCGCGAAGTCAAGGAGAAGCGCCATCTGCTCGAGGAATAAGGCCGCCGGAAAGCATCAGCTCCAGCTGGGAACCCCGTAGGCACCAACAAGCCCGCAATTCGGGGCGGTGCGCTGTCCTGCAAGCAGGCCAGGATTGGCTCAAGACTCTAGCGCAGCACCGACCTAGGGCTGATCGGCTCGCCGTTCTTGCGAATTTCAAAATGCAGGGCGCCCGCCGTGCGGCCGCCGCCGTTGATGGCGGCGATGGTTTGCCCAGCCTTGATGCGCTGTCCCTCCTTAACCGCCAAGGGCTGATTGACGCTGTAGGCGGAAAGATATTGAGCGTTGTGCCGAACGATCACCAAACTCTCGTAACCGGCCAGCCCCGTCCCTGCATAAACCACTTCACCGTCGCCGACGCTGTAGATCTTGGCGCCGGACGGCATCATGAAGTCCAAGCCTTTGTTGACGCCGCCGTACTCCTTAACCACCGGGCTTGATGTGGGCCAACGCCAAGTCAGGCCGCCGACTTGGCTAGCCGAGGTGCGCCGCTCCTCCGGTTTGGGTTGGGGCGTCGCATGGCTTGGAGAGGGCTTCCGGGCGGACGGCCTGGCCGCAACGGCTTGGCCTCGCAAGCGCAGCTTCATGCCGGGGTATATCCGATAGGGTGGGCGCAGCCCGTTCAGCCGCGCCAAGGCGGCCACCGAAACCCCTGCACGGCGGCCGATTGCATAGAGCGTGTCGCCGCGTTTGACCCTGTAGGTAGCCCCCCGCACCGGCGCGGCGGCCCGCCGGCGTTCGCTGCGCGACCGAGCATCGGTTCTTGATCCGGCTTCACCAGACCGCTCGGTCACCACCGGAATGCCGGGCGCGGCGCAACCGCCGACAGCGAGTGCAGCCAGAAACACTGCAAAGCCGGCGCCGACGCGAACGAGCAACCAAAACCGCATATCTCTTCAAACTGCAACAGGGCCGGCCGGAATTCTAACGGGTTTGCGTCGCCCACACCGCCGCCGATGGCTTGCCCCACCTGCACAGGCGGAGTGGGGACGCCCCGCGCAAACCACCCGTTCCGCTGGCGGCGGCAAGGGGCAAGCCGACCAGCCGATGTTTCCCCGGCCTAGAAGTCCCGCGGCAAGTAGGCGCGGGATTTCCAGTGAACGTAGTCACTGCGGAAACGTTGCTGAGACTCCAAAATGGCGTCGAAATCCGCGTCCTTGGCGGCTTCCTCGGCCAGAACGCTCTCGGTAACCCGTTCTAGTTCGCGCAGCACTTCCTCCGGCAGGGTGCGCGCCTCAACCCCCGCTTCCGGGAAACCGGCGATCACGGCGCCCTGCACGGCCTCGCTATGCGCCAAGTTGCGCAGCACCCCCGCCGTGCAGGCCGTCTCGATGAGCTTTTGATCGGCCTCCGCAATGCTGTGCCAAGCATCCAAGTTGACCACCATGTGCGAGGAGGTGGCCGGCTGGTGCCAACCCGGATAGTAGTTGAAGGGCGCCACCCGGTTGAAGCCCAAGGACTGATCGACGATGGGCAAGGCGTACTCGGTGGCGTCTATCGCGCCCTTCTCCAACGCCTGAAAGATCTCGCCGCCGGGCAGCATGGTCACCGATGCGCCGGCCCGCTCCATCACCTTGCCGCCGATGCCGGCGAAGCGGATCTTGAGGCCCCGCACGTCCTCAAGGCTCTCCACAGGCCGCCGAAACCAGCCGGCGGTCTCCGGCCCGGTGAGGCCGCAGAAGATGGCGTGGATGTTGCGTTTGGCGTAAAGCGCTTGACCGAGTTCTCGTCCGCCGGCCTCAAACCACCAAGCGGCGAACTCCCAAGGCTCTAGGCCGAAGGGAACCGCCCCGATCAGCGTCGCAGCCGGTATGCGGCCCTGATCGTAGCCCAACCAAGTGTAGCCGGCCTCCACCTTGCCCTCGCTCACCGCCTCCGTGATGCCCAAGGCCGGCACCACCTCGCCCGGCTCAAAGATGCGGATGTCGACGGCGCCGGATGAAGCGGAGCGAAGCGCGTCGGTCACATAGATGGGGTTGTCGCCCAGCACCGGCATGGTGGTCTGAAACGAGAGCGGCAGGCGCCAACGGATGCGCACTTCCTCCACCGCGTTGTCCCGTCCTCCAACCACTTCGCCTTCCGGCCCAACGCCACCCGGCGGGCGAATGGCCAAGGAAGCCAGCACCCCCACCGCAAAGGCGACCAAAACGGCGGCCAAGGCCGAAGCGTTGGTGATTTTGCTCTGGCTCACTGGCCCGGCCCCCCTCCGGAAAACGATCCCGCGGTCTGCCGCAGCGCTTCCACAATCCACGAATTGATGCTGACGCCATTGGCCGCCGCCGCTGCAGCAACTGCTCCATGCAGTTCGGAGCCAAGGCGCAGGTTCAGTTTGCCGGAGAAGGGTTTTTTCGGTTCAACGCCGTCCTCCTTGCACCAAGCGAGGTACTCGTCTATGGAGTACACAAACTCACGGCGAAGTTGCTTGGCGTCCGTCGCCTCAAAGGTGGCGATGGGATAGGGGCCGCTGTTCACAACCCGCCCGTGCAGGACGTCGGCGGAGTCGTCAAACTCCACCGCCGCCACATATCCCTTGTGCTCCATCATGGCTGCACCCCCGCCGCCTTCAAGAAAGCGGCAATGTCCCGAATGGTCTCACGGCTCACCAGCGGCGTTGGATGCGGCCGATGAACCACCGTTCTCTCCCCATTCTTCACCAACCCGACCCGAGGCCCGGAACGCACGACCACATCCACCCCTCTAGCCCAAAGCATCGCCTCAAGGTCGTCCCAGCGGATGTCCGGGGGCGTCGGCTTACCACAGACGCGCTTCAGGGTTTTGCGATGCTTGGCCCGCATGTCGTGCCGAAATCGAGATTGGCACAGTACCGCTTCAAGTACCGAAATCAAAGGTTTTTACCGAACCCTTGGTCGGTTTCGTGAATGCCGTCGCCAACGGGTTTTGCATTCCCCGCCTTCTCTTGTAGAGTGCCGGACTTGCGCCGCCCACTTCGGCAGCGGCGCATGGGGAAGGGCATTCATGCGGATTGGCGCACCCAAGGAAACCTGGCCGGGCGAACTGCGCACCGCGCTGACGCCGGCTGGCGTGAAGAAGCTGAAGGCGCTGGGCTTTGACATCGCGGTGGAGGCCGGCCTAGGCGCCGCCGCCGGCTATCTTGATGCCGACTACGCCGCGGTCGGGGCGGAAATACAGGCCGACGCGGCGCCGTTGCTCAAGGCCGCGGACATCGTGCTGCGGGTGCGCAAGCCGAGCGCCGCAGACGTTGCGTCGCTGCCAACTGGCGCGGTTCACGTCAGTTTCCTCGACCCGTTCAAGGAGAAGGATCTGGTCGCCAGCCTAGCCGCCCAAGGCGTCACCGCCATCTCCATGGAGATGATCCCGCGCACCACCAAGGCGCAGAAGATGGATGCGCTGTCCTCCCAGGCCAGCTTGGCCGGCTATGTCACCGTGATTCTGGCGGCCAGCCACAGCCGCAAGATTTTTCCCATGATGATGACCCCGGCCGGCACCATCGCCCCCAGCCGGGTGTTCGTCATCGGCGCCGGGGTGGCCGGCCTGCAGGCCATCGCCACCGCCAAGCGCCTCGGCGCCCGAGTGGAGGCCTTCGACACCCGCCCCGTAGTGGCGGAGCAGGTGCGCTCCCTAGGCGCCAAGTTCGTGGAAATCGATCTCGGCGAAATCGGCCAAACCGAGCAGGGCTACGCCAAGGAGCTGACGGCGGAGCAACTGGAGCTGCAAAAGGAGGGCCAAAAGCGGGTGATCGCCCAATCCGATGTGGTCATCACCACCGCCCAGGTGTTCGGCCGTCCGGCGCCGCGCATCGTCAGCCGGGACATGATCGCCGGCATGGCCGCCGGCAGCGTCGTCGTCGATATGGCGGTGGAGAGCGGCGGCAATGTCGAGGGATCGGTGCAGAACGAAGTGGTCGAGGTGGATGGTGTGCAGGTCGTCGGCCTGGGCAACCTGCCCTCCGAGGTGTGCCGCCACGCCAGCGACATGTACTCCGCCAACTTGGTGAACCTGCTGGAGGAGTTCTGGGATGCCGAAGCCGGTGCCCTGAACTTGGGCCCGGACAATGAAATCGCCGCCGGCTGCGTGCTCACCCGGGGCGGCGAAATCGTACACAACGCCATCAAGGACCTCTAACGGAGCCGAATCTATGGAAGCGGTCTATCTCGCCTTTGTGTTGATACTGTCCATCTTCCTGGGCTTTGAACTGATCTCCAAGGTGCCGGCCACCCTGCACACGCCGCTGATGTCCGGCGCCAACGCCATCTCCGGCGTCACCTTGGTGGGGGCGCTGACTTCCGCCGGGTCCGGCATGGACACAATGGCCTCTCTCTTGGGCGCCGTGGCGGTGACCTTCGCCACCATCAACGTGGTGGGCGGCTATTTGGTGACCAACCGAATGCTGAGCATGTTCAAGAAGAGGGAAAGCCCGAGTCAGCCGGGGGCGCCGGCGTGAGCCAGGAGTTCATCAACGTCTTCTACATCGTCGCCGCGGCGCTGTTCGTCTTCGGCCTGAAGCAGCTCAGCTCCCCGGCCACGGCGGTGCGCGGCAACCTGCTCTCAGCGGTGGGGATGTTCGTCGCCGTGGTGGTCACCCTGTTCTCCCAAGGCATCCTAGAGTTTCAGTGGATGGCCGTCGCCGCCATTGTCGGGGCGTTGATCGGCGCCCTGGCGGCGCAGCGGGTGGCCATGACCGCCATGCCGGAGATGGTGGCCCTGTTCAACGGCTCCGGCGGCGTCGCCAGCCTGCTGGTGGGCTGGGCGGCGCTGTACAACCCCGGCAACACCGCCTTCATTCACATCAGCATCCTGCTGTCCATCCTGATCGGCGGGGTGACGCTGTCTGGCAGCATCATGGCCTGGGGCAAGCTCTCCGAGGTGATGGCCAGCCGCGCTCTGGTGTTCGCCGCGCAACGGGTGGTGAACGCGCTGATCCTCATCGCCTTGGTGGCCTGCGGCGCCCTGTTCATGCTGGCGCCGGCGCTGGACTCGCCCTACTTGTACGCCGTCATCGCCTTGAGCCTGCTGTTCGGTGTGATGGCCGTCATCCCCATCGGCGGGGCCGACATGCCGGTGGTGATCTCCCTGCTCAACTCCTATTCCGGCCTGGCCGCCTGCGCCGCCGGCTTCGCCATCCAGAACAACATCCTGATCGTCGCCGGCGCCTTGGTCGGGGCCGCCGGCATCATCCTCACCAACATCATGTGCAAGGCTATGAACCGCTCCCTGGCCAACGTGCTGTTCTCCGGCTTCGGCGCGGTGAAGACCGCCAGCAAGGTGGAGGGGGAGGTCAAGCCCATCAACGCCGAAGACGCGCAGCTCATCTTGGAGGCGGCCTCCTCCGTGACCTTCGTGCCCGGCTATGGCATGGCCGTGGCCCAGGCCCAGCATGTGGTGCGTGAACTCGGCGAAATCCTGGAGAGGAACGGCGCGGAGGTCAGCTACGCCGTGCATCCGGTGGCCGGGCGCATGCCGGGGCACATGAACGTGCTGCTCGCCGAAGCCAACGTGCCCTACGATCAGCTCGTGGAGATGGACGACATCAACCCGCGCATCGAACACATCGACGTGGCCGTGGTCATCGGCGCCAACGACGTGGTGAACCCCGCCGCCCGGCAGGACGAAAACAGCCCCATCTACGGCATGCCCATCATCAACGTGGACCATGCCCGCACCGTGTTCGTCCTCAAGCGCTCCATGGCCTCCGGCTTCGCCGGCGTCGATAACCCCCTGTTTTTCGGCGAAAACACCCGCATGCTGTTCGGAGACGCCAAGCAGTCCATCTCGGCGGTGATCGGGGAGTTCAAGGGCTGAAGCGGGTTAACTCACCAGCCAGGGCATGACACCGATTCGACTGACAAGACCCTGCGTAGGCCATGCCCTCTAATAATTGGCACCATCTGGTAACGAATATTGCCAGTTTCCGCAAAAAGTGGGAATATTCTCGACCGAATTTCGGATCAAGAAGGCGTCGGCCACATGGCGGATTCACTCAAGGAGATCATTCTGGATCATCAGGAGGCCGACCTGCCAACCGGCATTCCGCGCCGTGTGCAGGTGACGCCGGTGCCGGGCAAAGCCACCGTCTGCATCGGCCCCCGGCGCAGCGGCAAAACCACCCTCCTTTTTCAACTGGTTCGCCAATTGCAAAGCCAAGGCGTGCCGCGGCGGAATATCCTCTACCTGAACTTCTTTGACGACCGCCTGCGCCACTTGCAGCAGCAAGGCCCCGCCCCAGTGCTGGAAGCGTATTTCTCCCTCCATCCAGAAAACAAGAGCCTGCCGCGGCGGCGCACGACAGGTCGCAACCCTCATGGAAACGACGCCCGAACCCTGCACTTCTTCTTCGACGAAATCCAGACCGTGCCCGGCTGGGAGGCGTTCGTGGAGCGGGCGATGCGCACGGAACGCTGTGAGCTGTACCTCACTGGTTCGTCGGCGCAAATGCTGTCCCGGGAAATTGCCACGCAAATGCGCGGTCGGGCGCTGTCTTGGGAACTCCTGCCCTTTTCCTTCCGTGAACATCTGGATTTTCTGGGCATTGACTGCGATGGCCCGCTTTCCACCCGCCGGCGCCTGCTGGTCGAGCAGGCGTTCGTCCGCTTCCTGGAGGTTGGCGGCTTTCCCGAAGTTGTGGCGCTGACCACGGCACTGCGCATCAAGACCCATCAGGAATACTGGGGCGCGATGCTGTTTCGGGATCTCATCGAGCGCCACGACATCGCCCATCCCCGCGCCGTTACCGATTTGGCCCATTGGCTGGTGGACAACGTCGCTTCCTTGTATTCCGTCAATCGGCTCACTGGCTACTTGAAATCCCTCGGCCATCGCGTTCCGAAAGCGGTGGTCTCCAGCTATCTGGAGTGGTTCGAGGACGCTTTCTTCCTGTTCACGGTGCGCATCTTTGACGCTTCTCTGGCCCGCGCCAACGCCAATCCCAAGAAGATCTACTGCATCGACCACGCGCTGGTGCGGTCCGTGTCCTCCGGCATTCTGGTCAACAGGGGGCATCTGCTGGAGAACTTGGTGTTCACGGCGCTGCGTCGCGTCACCCCCGACATCCACTACTACAGGTCCAAAGCCGGTCGCGAAGTGGACTTCATTGCCCGGATGCCGGACGGCTCGCTCCGGCTCGTGCAGGTGTGCGAGTCCTTGGCCGACCCGCGCACTCGGCGGCGGGAAGTCGCGGCGCTGCGGGACGCGATGGCGGAACTGAACTTAGCGTCCAGCCAGCTAATCACCCGAGATTTGGACCAAGAGCAAATACCGACGGACAGCGGCGAGATCGAAGTTGTCGCGGCTTGGCGCTTTCTTCTAGACCTTGGCGGTCCCGAACCGCTGCGGTTCGCCGCCGAGTAGGCTGAGGCATCGTTGCGGCGTCGACAGCGTGGGGTGTGCTGACGTCAGCAAGCTCTTGCAGCCCGTAATTTTTCTGTTGAGTTGGGCTATTGGCAGATCAATAGTGGGCGAAACAGCCGTTCATGTTGAAAAAAGCATACTTTTTTCAACACAGGTCGTTCGATTATGTATAGTTTTTGCCCAGAATCGCTCATGGCGGCCTGCCGGCTAATCAGGAGCAACCGTGAAGCAGGGTGAAATCCAACAAATACTGGTGGCGACCAACCGTTGGTGGCGCAACTCCCATGATTGGATGCGGGATGACCCGGACTTGCGCGAAGCCAACGAGGCGCCGTTTCGTTATTCGGCCGGCGTCCTCAAGGACTTGGCGCCCGGCGGCCTCCATGTTTTGCGTGGTCCCCGGCGGGTGGGCAAGTCCGTGGAGATTAAGCACGCCATTGGGCGTCTGATCGCTGATGGCGTCGAGTCAAGGCGCATCCTGCATGCTTCGGTGGATGGCTGGCGCGCCGCCGACCTAGGCCGGCTGGTCAACGCCGCCCGACAGTTGACGCCCGGCGACAGCCAGCGGTTTTGGTTCATCGACGAGGTGACCGGTATCACGGACGGTTGGCCGGAGCGCATCAAGTGGCTGCGCGACAACGACGGGCAATTCCGCAGGGACACGGTGGTGCTCACCGGCTCGTCGGCGGCCGACCTGACCGGTTCGGTGAAGGCGCTTGCCGGACGCCGCGGCCCGGTATCCCACGCGGACCGGGTGATGCTGCCAATGGGGTTCAGAACTTGGGCGGCGCTGACGGGGGAGCGTCCTCCGCCCGCCGACGTCGGCCCATACCGCGTGGCTGACTTAACCCCAAGGCGCCTTGTCGAAACTGCGCAAGAGCTGGTTCCTTGGCTGGATTGGCTGGTCTTGGCCTGGGACGCCTACTTGCAGGTGGGCGGCTTCCCCACCGCGGTCGCCAACCACATCCAGTTACGCGAACCCGCGCCGCCGTTCCTGGACAGTCTGCTTGACGTCATTCATGGGGATGCGTTTCGGCGGGCCGATTGGTCCCGCGTGCGGACCGCTGCGTTCCTCCGCCGGGTGGTGCAGGGGCTCTGCTCTCCGGTCAACTACGCGGCGTTGGCCGATGACCTCGACATTTCCCAACCAACTGTTCGGCGGCGATTTGATGAACTTCGGGAGGCGTTCGTGGTCTGGCCGTGCCACCGGGAGGCGGAATTGCGCCCCAAGCTGAACGCCCGAGCCAAGGTTTACTTTGTGGATCCGGTTTACATGCGCCTCGCCGGGCTGTCGCCCGATGACAGCCTAGTTTCTGAGCAACAGCTAGGCATGGCGCTGCTGCGCAGCTTCGAGCGCGAACGGCCCGGTAGTTTCATGGAGTTCGACCAGGTGTTGCACCATCGCTCCAATACGCGCAGGGAAATCGATTTTGTCGGTCGCAACTTCGGCGGCGTCGCCATCGAATCCAAGCATGTTGACGGCCGCTGGCGCCGAGACGCACAGACGCTTCGGGCGTCCGTTTGGCGAGGAATCGTCGCCACCCGCTCGGAGCTTGATTTGGACGACGCCGAACTAATCGCCATGCCAACGGCTATGCTGGCTTGGCTGATGGATGACTGAACGGGTTGTCCATTGTGGTCGAAGCCACAGCCTCATATAGCCGCGTTCGTGCTGCTGTGCGGGACCACTTACCTTCCGGACCTTTTCCGTCAGGCAGCCATGCCGAGCATGATAGCCTGTTCTGCGGGGGTGCGGTGTCAAGAACAAGCGAGTTGTCCGGTATTTTGATCACGCTAGTTGTCCGGTCACTTAAAGTCATTTCTCAAGTTTTCTCATGCGACCTTCACGCGCCCCTTTGGGGTGTTTTGTTCGGGATGGGCCGTCCGTCCCCGTCGTGCTGCGAGAGCTTGCGGGGCCTGTGCCAGATGGACAGCGCACCGTCCAGGTGGCGCTTCATTGACACGCGCACCTTGTGGTGGGTCGGCCGGGGGATTTGCAGCGCCGTGCCCCCAAAGCTCACGCAATTGTCATTCGCCACGGTGCGCTCGTGCGACTCGCACAGCACCCCGTCGAGCAGTTCCGGAACCACCAAGGGCATGAAGGCCGTCTCCCCGTCGAGCCGGGCCTTTCCACCAGCGCGACCACCCCGCCGTCCCTGTAGCGCTCCGTCCAGCGCCGCATCGTCCGGCCGCTCACGCCCAGCAGCCGGGCCGCCTCCTCCTGGGTGACGAAACGCTCGGCCCATATCGAGTGCGCATCCTCAAACAACATCCTTCGCCTCTCTTCGCTCACAGACCCTCGGCCCATCAAACCGCTCCTTTTGGGGAAAAGAAGCAGCATCAAGAACCAATGCGGACCGGACAACTAGCGTGAGCTCAGATCGGACAACAAGCGTGTTCCTGACAGCGCCGTTTCGAGCGCAAGGAAGATGTTCGGGAGTCGTTACAGCGGCTGCACCCCATACACATGGACACCATGCAGGCGCGGCCCATTAGCCAGGACGACGAATTACTGCTCTATGTCGAGGTCAAGAGGATTATGGGCGGCATCGCCAGTTAGCACCCGCCAAGGAGCCGCCGATTGCCGTGCAGATTTCGGCGGCGGGCCTGGCGGTTCCGCACAAGGTCCAGATTTTCTTGGCGACCGAATCGAGTTCGTAGTACTTCCCCTCGTCAACGTCCATCATGACGATGGCGTCGTCGAGATCCGTGAAGATGATGGCCCTCGTTGCGCACCACCTGGGAGGTGAGTTCGATGATTACGTCTGGTTGAGTTGAGGTGTCGCGGTCGCTTTGGCTGTTGGGCGTATCCTTTGACATCATGGTTTCTCTCGGAAAATCGTCTTCGGTTCAGGCTTGTCTGTTAGAAAATACCCTCGTGGATCCTTGGAAAGGTCCACCCGCCGCCGGCCCCGCTTCCGCGCCCCCACCGTCCCCGGCCAGGAACGCCTCGGCGTCCCGCAGATAGCCGAACCGACCCATGACCGGCCCGTGCGCGTCCACCAGCGCCCGCACCTGCCGCGGGCAGAGCGCGGTTCGCCAGGATCCCGCCACGCCGGCCCGGAAGAAGGATGGCGACGTCGGCTGCTTCTCCTGGAACCTGGTTTTCTCCGCCTGGGCGCGCAAACGGGGGAAGGCGGCGTGGTCAATGGCCCGCGCGAGGCGCGCGGCGTCCCAATCAAGGCCGGCGAAGCGGACGATCGCGCCGAACGCGACCCGTGGGTTCGCCAGCAGATCCTCATACCGCGTGACATGCACCGGCAGTTCCCCTTGATCCAACCAACTCGACACATGCCCGCTCCACATCAGCAGCGGGATCGGCAACCAGGTGGAAAGGCGGCGCCGGGCTCCCTCTAATTCGGCAGTGGGGTCGTTCATGAACGTCACGATCTCGTCAATGGTCTGATTCCTGTGGTGCGCGTAGGAAACCACCACGTCAAGGGGATTGCGGACCAGATAGATCACGCCGGCAGTGGCCGTCTTCGGGAACAGGGCCGCGCCGCTTGGCGCGTGGACGTATGCCTCGTGGACTTTGACGAAGGCCGGTGGCGGCGTGGCCTCGGCCAGGGCCTCGTGCAGCAGCGGGCGGTGGCGCAGGATTTCCTCCGGCGTCATGTCCGACGACGGTAGCCCTACGTACTCGTCGAACGTATGGCGGGAGCTAGCGGCGGACCAGCCGATCAGGGCGTTGATTGAAGCCGGCTCGCCGGCCTCGTCCAAGTAGTTGGTCAGCACCGCCCGTAGCCAGGTGTTGCCAGACTTCGGGTAGGAGGCGAGCCAGAAGATGGACACGGACACTCCCTTTGACGTCACCCGGAAGCACCGACCGCAGGCGAGCCCGTCTCGGCCTCGCACTCGCCCCGGTCGTGCTCCCGCAAAAACCGCTCGATTTCGTCCGCCAGCGGATTGATCTGGAACGGGTAGGTGGGCCGCTTCACTCGGACGACCGGCACCTGCCTCACCATGGCCGCGACGGTGCGAAAATGCACCTGCCTCTGGTCGAGCCCGTGTAGGTATCGCTTGCGGTAGGTATTTTTCAACAGACACTTGAATGCCGTGTGGATTGTACACGTCTCGATCTCGATGCCGCTCCGGTTGTGGGACGTCAGCGCGCAGGCGGCACGCACGGCCAGGGGGGTGGCGCGGAACCGCTCCACCGGCACCAGGTATTTCTCCATGTTCTCCCGCACTTTGCCCCGCGTCCGGGGCCACCAGACCAATTCGTCCAGGGCGTCCGCCCACAGGCGCACGGTGGGAAACGCGGACAACGCCGTCGGACGTCCGCCGGGGTCCAGGACGACGCCGGTGACGTCGTCGGCGAGCATGGCGTGCCCCCGTTGCAGCGTTGTCGCGAGCAGCGAAGACTTGCCGCTGCCGGAGGGGCCGAGAAACAACACGGCACCCGCCCGGGTCTCGATGGCGCTGGCGTGCAGGGTGACGACGCCCCGCTGCTGCAACAGCGCGGCAAACACCGAGCCGGTGAGAAACACGCTCACGTCCTGATCGCCGCCGCGCGGTTCGACCAGGATGTTGCGGCCTTCCGTGACCAGATACCGGGCCACCCCGTCCACGTTGAGCAGGAACGCACCGGGTGTGCTTTCCCAAAGCCTGGTTTTGTCGACGGGCGTGGGCAGGGCCGCGGGCACTGCGCCGACGCGAATGACGACGTCCGGCTCGTGCGCTGGGGCGCTGGGAGAGGGAACAAAGGGCAGGGCGATGGGCGATTGCACCCGCAACCCGTAGGCCGTGTAGTGGTGGAGTGCGCGGCTCACGCGAGAATCGCTCCCGCGCCCTCGAACACCTTGAAGATAAAGTGGATGCGGTGCGTCAACGGGTGCGAGCCCTCCCCGTCCACATGGCGGTCGACTCCGTGGCCCGCCTCAAGCCTCGCCAACATCGCCTTGGGGTAGACCGGTTTGGTGTAGCCGTAGGGCAACGCCGCCTGCGCCATGACCGGCAGCAGGATCCGCAGCCAAACCGCCCAGATGGGCCTCGAATAGAAACAGAGGGGCGTCCGATTGCCGTTGATGAACCGGAACACGACGTGGCGCGTAGAGACGAAGCAAAAGTAATCATTCTGACGGGTAATACTGGGTATTTTCGCGATCCCAGTTACTACTGCCCGATTCATTTTCAACGACCTGCCCCAATCTTCTGATGGTGGGCTTGGTCCAAGGCTTTGGCGGGGCGGTCAGGCCTTCTGAAGCATGGGAACGCGGGGGGGGGGGGGGGGGGGGCGTCATAAGTCATGGCTCATCTTCCTGATCGTTGGTTGAAATGAAGAATCATATCTCTGCTCCTCGGAGGAGGGGGAATATAGAACATCGCGTCTGCTAGGTGAAGGTTCCCAGATTCCCTGTTAAGGCTCCGAAGAGGGTGTCTCAGGCTGTTGGGCTGTCATTGAGGGCAGTTCGGGACGAGGAGTGCCTTGTCGCGCTTGCGAAGAAGGGCGGGGAAGTGCGCCGAGGGCATGGCGGATGCCTAGCTGGAGTCGATGCGTCGGCGCATCCCCGCATGCAGCGGCGGGCACTTTGACGCTGACGCTGCACGTACACATAATGTCGACAACTTGAGCTGCGCCGGATTCTCATGGACTTGAAACAAATCGAAAGCGAGAGCCCTGCTTCGGTAAACTACACCTTTCGCCCGGCGGCGGAATCCGAGCACCTTGAGTCTTAAACCGCGACTCCCAGCGCAACCCAGTGAACCCCATCTGCGGCATCTGTTCCCTAGGCGACCCGAGCGGACTGAATGCTATGCTGGCGGGGCTTGCGCCGGCGGCCCCCGGCGGCGATTGGACAGACCCGAACGTCGGCGTGGGCCTCGGCTTTGCGCGCAGCCGTTTCACGCCGTTGGCCGAGGCGCTGCATTTCGACCGCGAGGCGGGCTTGGCCGCCGTTGTCGATGCTCGCCTTGACGACCGCGCAGGGTTCTGCGACGCACTCGGCCTACAACGCTCCGAAGGCGCCGCTCTTGCCGATGGCGAACTGCTGTTGCGCGGCTACAAACGTTGGGCGGGCGAGCTCCCGAAGCACCTGTTCGGCGACTACGTCTTCGCCATCTGGGACGCTCGGAAACGAGTGCTCTTCCTCGCCCGCGACCCGATGGGTGTGAAGCCCTGCTACTACTCGTACTCCGCGGCGACGCGGCGTTTCGCGTTTGCCGGCCTGTTGGACGCCGTGCTGGCCGCGCCGTGTGCGTCCGCCGAACTTGACGAGGCCGTAGTGGCGCGGTCGCTGACACGCACTGGGCTGCATGACGCCGAGCGCACATTCTTTCGGGACGTAAGCAAGCTGCCGCCCGGCCACTCGCTTACCTTGACCGTCGGTCCTGCCGAACGATTCACCATTGCGTTGGCGCGTCACTGGCAGCCGGAACAGGCGGCCGCGGTGCGACGCTCCTCCGACGACGACTACGCTGAGGAGTTTCTGTCCCTCTTCACGCAGGCCGTGGCCACGCGGCTGCAAGGCGCAGACCCCATTGGCGCACATTTGAGCGGCGGCCTGGACTCCTCCAGCATCGCCGTGCTGGCCGCACGAGAGCTGCGCCATTCAAACCGACCGGCGCCGCTGACCTTCAGTTGGTTGCCGGATTTGGTCGGCAAGCCGCCGAGCGAAACGTACGCTCCCGAATACGAAGCCATTGACGCTGTATGCCGTCAGGAAGGGCTTGCGGCCTTCCATTGCGCCCCAAAGGCCGACGATCTGGTTAGGGTGCTGCGCCTTGATGGGGCTCGGCCGGGGGTACACGTTCTGGCGAGCGAAGAAGTAGTGCAGCGTCGCGCCGCGGAGCAAGGCGTACGGGTGCTGTTGTCCGGCTGGGGCGGAGACCAAGGCGCATCGTTCAACGGTCGCGGCCACCAAGCGCATCTGCTGTTGAGCGGGCGTTGGGGCCAACTCGCCGCCCACGGCCGTGTGCTCGGCGCAGGCCGGCTCCAAACCTTTGCGGACGCGGCGCTGCCGCTGGTGCATCCCGACGCACGGCGGCGGCTCCGGCGGCTGCTGCGGGGGGCAATGCACAGCCGAGGCGATTTCAGCGACGAACCTTGGCTGTCGCGCTGGCTGGTGCATCCGGCTTTGGCCCGGCGCACCCATGTCCAGCCGAGGCGCAAGTCGCGCCTCTTCAACATGCGCGAAGCGCTGCTGTCGGGCCTTGGCGGCGGCGCCATCGTCGAACGCATTGAAGGCTGGGCCGCGGGCGGTGCGCAGCGCGGCATCGAATACCGCTATCCGCTGCTGGATCGCCGCCTGCTGCAGTTCGTGCTGGGCTTACCGCCGGAGCAGTTCCTGCGCGGCCAGTGGAACCGCTGGCTGATGCGCCATGCGCTGCGGGGCGTCCTCCCCGCGTCGATCCTGTGGAGTCGCAGCAAGACCGACCCGGCTCGATACGACTCGATGTTCGATGCCTTCGCCGCCGCCCTGCCCTTGGCGCGCCGACTGCTCGAGGAGTGCGGAGCTCCGCCACCCCGAGCGCAGTATGTGGACCTGCCGCGCCTGCTCGACAGGCTGGATGCGGCCCGCTTCCGCGTCGAACCGCGCTGGGAGTCAATTCGCTGCGCCTTGCAGTTCCTCGACTTCTGAAGCGCAGGGAAACACAAGCGGCAATCAGCCCATTGCTACGTCCACAGGGCAGCCGGCCGCCGACATCACTCAACGGTGCGCTGGCGCCAGCTCGTGCGCTTGTTCTGCGGTCAGGCGCCGCCAGTCGCCGGCAATGTCCCAAGGCGGATGCGCGACCGCCAGTCCTGCGGAATCGAGAAGCCTTGGCTCCAGCGGAACGTGTCCTCGCACAACACTCCGTGCCAGAACAGAGGCGCCTGGGCGGAGACGCGAAAGAAGTACGCGACGTCGGTGCGGTCCGGCACCACGATCATCTCGCCGGTGCGGGGGTCGATGTAGCGGAACGACGATCCGCCCGGCTGCGCCACCTGCACCAGGAACACCACCCAGCCGACGTAGCCGAACCGGTCCGTGTGCCAGCCCCTGAACGCCCCCGGCGGATAGAACTGATCGCCCACGCAAGGGCACTTGCAGCCAAGGAAGCGATCCATGGCCCGACGCAACGGCGCAATGCGCGGCGAGGGATGCTTGAAGTGGCAGTTGGTTGACCCCATCGTCCATTCGTGGGGCTCCTGCACGGCGTTCGCCGGCCCCTTCGTCGCCTTCGATCGCACCCGCCGCCGCAGATAATTGGTGCCCGCATGGCGGCGCTCGAAGAACGCCATCAGCGGCACGTCCGGCGGCGCCAGTAGCCGGCGCCGCCGCTCGCCGAGTTCTTGCTCCGCACGAGCGAAGTGGTTGAGATCCAATTTCGTAGGCAGCGTCGCCAGGGAGCGACAGGTTTCGGCCACCTCCTCAAAGCCGGCGATGGCCTCAAAGGGAATGGCTAGGAACCAATCATCGCCCGCAGGTTCCGAACCGCGCCTGACCGCTTTCATGCCGCCGCTACCCCATCAGTTCGTAGCCGAAGTACGCCAAGGCATCTTCATGATCCCGGAACACCCGGTTGAACGCAGCCAGGTCGTCCGACTGCAGGCGTGCGAAGTGCCGTGCGTTCATGTCCGTCAACGGTTCGTCGTAGCTCTTCACCTTGATGCGCCGTCGCAGATTCAGGTCCGCAAGCTGCGGCGCCAGCGCACGAATCTCCTCCGCCACGGCTTCCGGTGCCGCGCACATCCGCTCGTAGGTGAAGAACACGCCTTGGCCCCCCCATGCCTCGATGTTGCGCCGCTGCCACGCCAGGCAGTTGGTGGCATGGGCCGCGGCGGCCGCCGGCAGGCTCTTGCCGCGCTCCTCGAATTGGCGGAGGTAGCGTGGTGGGAAGCTCTTCCGGTAGTAGCGGCAGATACCTTCGCAAACGGCGTAGGGGTTGCGCACCATGAACAGAAACTTGGCGTTGTCGAAATGCCGGGCGAGCTGCTCCACGCACAGCATGTGCGACGGTGACTTGGTGACGAACACCGAGGCGCGGGCGTCGGCGGCGTGGGCATGGAAGTGCCATGCCTTGCGGGTGCGCGGCCAGTCGTGGTTGCAGGGGTCCGCGAACAAATCGATCCAGCGCGGCTCGGCGGCCCACAGCAGGCCGGGGAGCCAACCGTCCGGGCCGTGCGGCCGCCACGGCAGGGGGCCGGCGTAGCCGTGCGTCCTCTGTCCCTCCCGCGGCAGGCGCCAAACTGCGCGGCAGGCCTCCAGGGCGCCCGCCAGAAACGAAGAGCCGCTGTCGTTCGGGCAGACGACGAACAGGTGGGCGTCCAGCAGGCGGGCGAGGTCCCGGTTCGCGGCGGGGATGCGGTTCATCGGCCTGTGGGTGCGCTCCGTTTTTCGCGCCACCGACTTCGGGCGGCGTCAATATGTGCCCGGGTCAGGCAGGCCGTGTAGGCGTCCGCCCACTGCCGGTACGCCGGGTGCGGCTTGTGCGCGGAGTTCCCTTCGGCCCAGCGCAGCATGGCCTGCGTCATCCAGGGCTTCACCGGCCCGGCGAAGTGCAGCGCCTTGGCGTCCTCCATCCGCCAGCCGGTACGGGCGCGAATCTCCGCCGCCATCGGCACCACGTAGTCGTAGCGCCAGTCCACCAGCGTTTGCCGGCCGGCGAAGTGGCGGTTCAGAACGAACTGGTCCGTGTGCTGCGTCGCCTGATCCCGCCAAGCCTTGGGCGACACTAGCGCCAGCAGCCCTTCATAGTGGCGCTCGTCCGCCAGCAGCCGGCCGTCGATCATCAGGAAGCCGCTGCCGAACGTGTGCTCCAACGCGCCGGCAGCGTGCGCCACCGGCGCGAACGTGGCGGCGTCCCGGCGCTGGCCGCGCAGACAGGCCTCGTCGCTTCGACAAAGCAGCAACGCCGGCGAACGGAACAGCTCGCCCACCGAGGCTTGGAACAGCACGTCGCTGTCGTAGAACAGCACCTTGCGGTAGCCACGCAGCCGGAACGCCTCCAGGCAGAGGAACTCGCCCAGGCGATGCGCTAGCCGCGGCTGCGCGGCGCCTAGGGCGTCAAGACGCCGCCGCAGCTCGGTCGATATCCGTTCGTAGCGGATGTCGCCGCAGGCCGCCTGCAGAAGCTCCCGTTGGCGTTCGGGGAGGCTGTCGTGGATGACGACGACATCGCCGTTGAAGTTGGGATGGCGGCGGCGGAAGGAGTCAATGGCGGTGAGGGCGCCGGGAACAAAGGACTTCGTGACGGCCGTGGTGAAGCAGACGGGTGCCGGCCGGGCGTCCATCGGTCCTTCCCGCGACACGGGCGTCAGCTCTGAATGTAGTAGAGATGATCTTCCACAAGATCTGGGTCTCTAGAGGTTCCCGTTTCCTGCAAGTCGGCGTCTTCAATGAGCCGGAGCACCGGTTTGGACCACCGCTTCTTGCCGGCCGCATTCCCGCTCGCCCGGGCCTGCGGCGACTGGTCGGCTACTTCAGTGTGGGCATTTGACGTGTTCGGGGGGGGGGGGGGGGGGGAGGATTTCATAGTCTGCCTTTCGTGAAAGAAAACACTGGTGGATGTTGCCGTATCAGTTTTCCTGATGTCAAGCCGTGTACGGGATCACCCAGACCCATTTTTAAGTCGCGTCCGCCAATCATTGGTGAAACAAGGGGCCTAAATCAACCTTGGTTTTCCATGGACAGTAGGCATCATAGCTCTTCCGCGGAGGAAATGCAGCGCTTCGGGGAGACCGTCTAGGTCAGTACAGCATCAGGATCAACGCCCAATGGCGCATCTGTTTCCGCTGGAGCGACGACGGGCCTTGGGACGTCGAAATCGTGGACTACCATTGAAGAGGACCTGTTGACATGGCCACCAAGAGCGGAATGAACCCGGTGCATCCGGGCGAAGTGCTTCGCGAGGAACTCGACGAGCTTGGCGCCTCGGCGAACGCATTGGCCAAGGTAATCGACGTACCCACGAATCGAGTCACGGCAATCCTCAACGGCGAACGCGGCGTCACCGCCGACACTGCCCTCCGCCTCGGCCGCTACTTCGACACTACCGCACAGTTCTGGCTGAACCTACAGCAGACTTGGCAGAGCCGGCGGCGGAATTTCTGGCCGGCCTTGACCTTATAACGCCCATCTCGCAGCCATTGGGAGCACGATGCGAGAATCAACCCTAAACTTGAAAATTCGGATTCGGAATCCGAATTTTCAGGGTAAAATCGCCCCATGCTTCCACGCATCGCTTACCTGAATCAACTCACTGCCGCTACGGCGCGGTCCCCGGTCACCGCGCTGCTGGGGCCACGTCAATGCGGGAAAACAACGCTTGCCCGCGAGTTTGCCGCAACCCGCAAATCCACCATGTTCGATTTAGAGTCCGAGCCGGACGTTCGGCGGCTTGCCAACCCTGAACTCGTCTTGGGCGGATTGGATGGGCTTGTGGTCCTTGATGAGATGCAGCGGATGCCACAGCTTTTCGCCGTGCTCCGGGTGCTGGTGGACCGGCCCAACCGCAACGTCCGTTTCCTGATTTTGGGCAGCGCATCGCCGGACCTGGTGCGCGGCGCATCCGAATCCCTCGCCGGGCGGGTGGAGTTCATCGAACTGACTGGATTCGACCTGAGCGAGACGGGGGACGACGCCTGGCGCAAGCTGTGGTTTCGGGGCGGGTTGCCCCGCTCCTACCTAGCGGCGTCAAGCGAAGACAGCGCAACTTGGCGCGACGGATTCATCCGCACCTTCCTGGAGCGGGACATTCCGCAGTTGGGGATAACGGTGCCGGCGCCGGCCATGCGCCGATTTTGGACCATGTTGGCGCATTGGCACGGGCAAACTTGGAACGCCTCCGAGTTGGGGCGGGCGATGTCCCTCTCCGACAAAACCGTGCGCCGCTATCTGGACCTGCTAACGGGCACCTACATGATCCGCCAACTCCAGCCTTGGTTCGAAAACCTGGCCAAGCGCCAAGTGAAGGCGCCCAAGGTGTATCTGAGGGACCTCGGCTTGCTCCATGCCCTGCTGGGCCTCGGCGACGCCGCTGCGCTGCTCGCCCACCCCTGCGTTGGCGCCTCTTGGGAGGGTTTTGTCATTGAACAAGTCATGCGGGCCATGCGCCCGAACGAAGGTTGGTTTTGGAGCGCCCACAGCGGCGGCGAACTGGATCTTCTGATCATCCACAAGGGCCGGCGCATAGGCTTTGAAGTGAAGTTCAGCGAAGCACCGAAAATTGCCAAAACCACTCGCAACGTCGCCTCAGCCTTGGCTCTGGATCACCTGTTTGTGGTGTGCCCGACACCGACAGCTTATCCGGTGGATGACCGAATTACCGTGCTGCCCATCACGGAAGCCTCGAACCTCCGCGAGCGCATCGACTCGCTTTAGTTGAAGCCACTAAACAATGCGAGTGAAACCAGACAGCCTAGCCCGCAAGGGCTGATCCCAAGGACAGTTGGCAGTCCTTGACGGCTTGGGTCGCCAAGCGCAGAATTCTTTCCATCTTCGCAACCGCGCAGAGCGCAGTCACCAGGGAAAATCATGCCGCACACGGGAAAGGCTTCGCTGGGGGCTAGGCTGCAAAGTTCCGTGTCCCGGCTTCTCGGCACCCGCCGCGAGACCGCCAAGCCGCCCAACCCCTTCACTCCCGGGGCGGGCAGGCTGCCGCCTTTTCTGGCCGGCCGGGGCGAGCAAACCCACATTCTGGACGAAGCGCTCCTGCAATCCCTGTCAAGAGAACTCCCGGCATCCCACGACTTCGCCATGGTCGGCCAGCGGGGAATCGGCAAGACCGCCCTAGTTGTCTGGTTGCACCGAAAGGCTGAGCAGCTCGGCATTCGCGTCGTCAAGCTGTCGCCAAGAGGCATCCCCAATGAACGCGAGCTCATGTTGCAGACTTTGCCCAAGCCCGTCGCTGAGGCCGCCGATGCGCAGGCCACGGTTGAGACCACCTCCGGGTTGAACGCCACGTTGGGGCCACTGGCCGCACGGAGAGGGGAAGCTCGCCGCATTGAGACACAAGGTAGGGTGGACGCTCCCTCGTGGTGGGACGCCATGGAGTCCGCGGCCCGTCAACAGCCCATCCTGATCGTCGCCGACGAAGCGCAGCACTTCAGGCCGGACGTCGTCGGCCCCCTGTTCGAGGGGGTGCAGGAGATGCGCGGGCGCCAAGCGCCGGTGGCCCTCGTCATCGCCGGCACTCCAGACACCTGGGATGCGCTGAGCAAGGCCGGCGCATCCTTCCAAAGCCGGCTTGGCAGGGGTCGGCTTTCACTAAGCCTGCTGGACGAGGTGGCCTCCATGCAGGCAATCGACGAGGGCATGAAGGCAACCGGGTTGGACATCAAGTCCGAAGAGGCGCCCCTGCGCATGGTCTATGCGGACTCCCAAGGCTACCCCTACTTCCTGCAGGTTTGGGGCGAGGCGCTGTACAACCGGCTTGACTGGCCCCGCGAACAGGCCATCACACAGAAACATGTTGAGGCCGCTTGGCCGGACGTGAACAAAATCCGGGTCGAATACTACTCCGATCGTTGGCGGGAGATGCTCAACGCCCAAGAGTTTGGCCCATCTGGGCTCGTCCCCGTCTGCGCCGCCGTGGCCCGAGGCATGATCGTCGAAGGTGGGGACGACGCCGTTCTAGCCGACGGGGACCTGGACGATTTGATCGCAGAAGGGCTGGCTTTGGGCGGGGCCGGCGCCATCAACGAGGCGCGGCAGTTTTTGACCCACATGGGCTTCATCATCAAAAGCCGCAGGGATGGCTTGGTCGAGGCCGGCATCCCCAGCCTCATGGGCCACACCTTGCGAGCGGCCGTGGCCGCCAAGCGCGTCCCGCCGCAGTGGGGCGATGGCCTTGATCTCGAAATGCGTCCGCCGAAGCGGCCCACAACCCCCAAGGGCTAGGCTTGGGGTGATCATCTGCGTCATCTGAGGTTGCTTGCAGGGCTTATCGGTCGTTGCCCGTCAGGTGACGCCCAACATCATCTTGATGAGGGGGGCGGCGAACGCGTTGGTGGCGCCGGCGCCCATGTAGCCTTGGTCCACAACCAGGTTGGCGCCGGTGACGCCGCTCGCCGCGTCGCTGCCTAGAAAGGCCATGGGGCCGGCCACTTGCTCTGCGCTTAGGGGCGCTAGATTGGCGGCTTGCCGGTAGTCCTCGCCGAAGGCCAGCCAGATGTCGGCGTTGGCGCGGGCCAAGGGCGTATCCGTCGGCCCCGGCATCACCGAATTGATGCGCACGCCCTGCTTGAGCAGGTCGAAGGCTTGCTGCGCCACGTAGCCGCACATGGCTTGCTTGCTGAACATGTAGTTGTCGGTGCCGGGATGGGCGTCTATCCAAGCCAAGGCGTCGTCCCAATCTGTGATTTGCAGAAACTCCAGCACCAAGTCGAGTTTGCGCAGCCAAGGCAGGCCGGCGACCGAGGCGATCATGACGATGGCCGCGCCCGGACCGAGCAAGCCCTTCGCCAGCAGATGCTCAATGCAATAGCGTTGGCTGATGAAGTTGACGGCCATAAGCCCCGGGGTGCCGTCGGCGACGCCGGCGCAGGAAAAAACGACGTCAAAGCGGCCATCCAACTGGGACAGCGCGGCGTCCACGCTCCCTTGATCCCGCAGGTCGATGGGTACCGACTGCGCGGTGGGGTAGTCGATGGCCGCCACGTCCATCGCCGTAATCTCACCACCCAAGCCAGCCGCCAACCGAGCTGCCGCCGCGCCCATGCCGGACGCGCCGCCCAAAACCAGCACCCGCTTGCCGGTGTATTGAAATTGATCCATGCCCATGGTCGGTCTCCGCGCCGTAAAGGAGTTGGGCGAAGCAAACCCCAATATGGGCGGCATGGCAAGCAACGCGCCACCACGCCGCCCTGGCTCATCCGCTGTTCCAACATGTGCGTCCCTACCGGAGGGGCTATCATGCTCGGTGCGGTTGCATCTTTGGCCGATGCGCCTTATCCAAGAATCGGGGAGGCGCTCATGAAGCTCTACGATTTGGTGCGCACGGTCGCCCCTTGGCGCACTGGTTGAATTCGGGCTTGCCTCGGATGTAACTTGCGAGCGAACCACGGAACCCAAATATGGAGCAGTCTGGCGAATACCGCATCTTGACGAAGCGTGAAGACGTTTGGGCGTCCCTGAACGATCCCGAAGTGCTGGCCAAGTGCATCGACGGCTGCCAATCCATGCAGCGGCGGGAGGACGGCTCGTTCTTGGCGGCGGTGAAGGCTAGGGTCGGCCCCATCCGCGCCACCTTCAAGGCCAATCTCAGGCTTGTGGACCTAAACCCGCCGGCAAGCTACGTCATTCACGCCGATGTCAACGGCGGCGCCGTGGGCTTCGCCAAGGGCAGCGCCAAGGTTTTTCTGGAGGAGGACGGCGCCGCCACACTGCTGCGCTACGAAATCAGCGCCAGGGTCGGAGGCAAGCTGGCCCAGCTAGGGGCGCGTCTAGTCGATGGCGCCGCCCGCAAGATGGCTGCGGACTTCTTTGCTGCGTTCCGCCTCGAATTCGCGTCGCCAGCGAGCGCGGGCGGCCTGAGCCACTAGAGGACGGGTCGAGTGGCCGGATTTCAATGGACGAGGAAAGAAGCAGCATGAAACTCCACATCACCGTAAACGGCGCAGACCGTCGCTTGGAGGCGCCGCCGAACACCCTTCTGGTCGATCTGCTGCGCCGGCAGTTGGGCCTGACCGGCACTCATGTGGGCTGCGACACCTGCCAGTGCGGGGCCTGCACCGTACACTTGGACGGTCGCGCCGTAAAAGCCTGCGCCCTGCTGGCCGTGCAGGCCGACGGCCATGCCGTCACCACCATTGAAGGTGTCGGCTCGGCGCAGCAACTGCATCCCATGCAGGAAGCCTTTCGGGACTGCCATGCGCTGCAATGTGGGTTCTGCACGCCGGGCATGATCATGGCCGCCATCGACCTGGTGGAGCACGGTGTACCCCTAAGCAACCGAGCCGTGCGCGAAGGTTTGGAGGGCAACATCTGCCGCTGCACTGGCTACCACAACATCGTCAAGGCGGTGCTGCAAGGCCAGAAGGCGATGGCGGCGGCGGACGACAAGCAAGGAGCGGTGTAGATGAGTTCGGCAACCGGCATCGGCGCATCGGTCAAGCGACGCGAAGACGTCCGCTTCCTCACCGGAACGGCAACCTACACCGACGATCTCAACCTGCCGGGGCAGGTTTACGGCGTTTTCCTGCGTTCGCCCCACCCAAGGGCGGCGCTCGGCGAAATCGACGTCTCCAAAGCCCTCAAGGCAGATGGCGTGTTGGCGGTGTTCACCGGCCAGGACACCGCTGCGGACGGCCTCGGTGACCTGCCCTGTGGCTGGCTGGTGAAGTCCAAGGACGGTTCGGACATGGTGTCCGCGCCGCATCCGCCGTTGGCGGTGACTCAGGTGAACTACGTTGGCGAACCCTACGGCTTGGTGGTGGCGGAGACCTTGGCCGCCGCCCGCGCCGGCGCGGAATTGGTGGTGACGGACTTTACGGAGCTGCCCCCCGTGATGGACCTCGCCACGGCTGCCGATGCCGCCCCCATCCACGAAGGCTTGGCGAACAACCTAGCCTACGACTGGGCTCTAGGCGACGCAGCCGCCACGGACGCAGCGCTGGCTAAGGCCGACCACGTTACGAAGCTCAGCTTGACCAATAACCGCCTGATTCCCAACGCGATGGAACCAAGGGCGGCGCTCGGCAAGTTCGACCCGGCCAGCGGCAACTACGAACTCCACACCACCAGCCAGAACCCGCATCTGGAGCGGCTGGTGCTGTCCGCCTTCGTGCAGATTGCGCCGGAGCACAAGCTCAAGATCATTGCGCCGGACGTCGGCGGCGGCTTCGGCTCGAAGATATTCGTTTACGCCGAAGAGACGGCGGTGATCTGGGCCGCCGCCAAGCTGGGCCGGCCCATCAAGTGGACCGCCGACCGCAGCGAGTCCTTTTTGGCGGACGCCCACGGACGTGACCATGTGACCAGCGCCGAACTCGGCCTTGACGAACGCGGGCGCTTCACCGCCCTAAGGGTGCGCACCACCGCCAACCTGGGCGCCTACCTTTCCCTCTTTAGTTCCGCCGTGCCCACCTACCTGTACGGCACCCTGTTGGCCGGGCAATACAAAACCCCGAACATCCATGTGGAGACCAAGGGCGTTTACACCAACACCTCCTCAGTGGACGCCTATCGGGGGGCCGGACGGCCGGAGGCCACCTTTGTGGTGGAGCGCCTGGTGGAGACCGCGGCGCGGGAACTGGGTTGGGACCCGGCTGAACTGCGCCGGCTGAACATGATCCAACCGGAGGACTTCCCTTATGAAACGCCGGTGGCCTTGGTCTATGACACCGGCAACTACCAAGCCAGCCTGGAGCGGGCGCTGGAATTGGCGGACTACGCTGGTTTCGCCAAGCGCCGTGAGGCGGCGGCAGTTGAAGGCAAGCTGCGCGGCCTGGGTTTCTCCTGCTACATCGAAGCCTGTGGGCTGGCCCCTTCGCAACTGGCCATTCAGCTCGGCGCCGGGGTTGGGCTTTACGAAAGCGGCGAAGTGCGCGTCAACCCAACTGGCTCGGTCACCGTGTTCACGGGCTCCCACAGCCACGGCCAAGGCCATGAGACCACCTTCGCCCAAGTGGTGTCCGACAAGCTCGGCGTCCCCTTTGACGACGTGGAAGTGGTGCATGGGGACACCGGACGGGTGGAGTTCGGCTTGGGCACCTACGGCTCCCGCTCCCTCGCTGTGGGCGGATCCGCCCTCATCCGGGCGTCCGAAAAGATCATCGCCAAGGGTCGGCGCATCGCCGCGCACCGAATGCAAACCGAGGTCGAAAACGTCGCCTTTGAGGACGGCGCCTTCATCAGTGGCAATCAGCGCATGACCTTGCAGGAGGCGGCGTTCGCCTCCTATGTGCCGGCGGACTATCCGCCGGACTTGGAGCCTGGGCTTTCGGAAAAGGCGTTCTATGACCCGCAGAACTTCACCTATCCGGCCGGCGCCCACATCGCCGAGGTTGAAATCGACAAGGAGACCGGCGTAGTGCGGCTGGTCAAATTCGTCGCTGTCGATGACTTCGGCGCAGTCGTCAATCCCATGATCGTCGATGGCCAGGTGCATGGCGGCGTCGCCCAAGGCGCCGGCCAAGCCCTGCTGGAGCACGGCATCTACGATGGGGACGGGCAGTTGGTCACCGGCTCCTACATGGACTACTGCATGCCCAGAGCGGACGACCTGCCGGACTTCGTGGTCGATACCACCGTGACGCCCTGCACCCACAACCCCCTGGGTGCCAAGGGCTGCGGGGAGGCCGGGGCCATCGGCTCGCCGGCGGCCATCATCAACGCGGTCACAGATGCCCTGGGCGTGCAGGACATCGCCATGCCGGCCACCTCCGAGCAGGTGTGGCGGTGCCTTAAGGAAGCGGAAGCGTCGGAGGGCTGCTAGATGCACTCATTTGACTACCACAAGCCCTCCACTCTAGCGGAGGCCGCGGCGCTGCACCAAGGCGCTGAAGACGCCGCCTACCTATCCGGCGGCCAGACCCTGCTGCCGACCATGAACCAGCGCTTGGCGGCGCCCAGCGACCTGATCGACTTGGCGGGGATTGGGGAGTTGGCCGGCATTGCAACCGCAAGCGGCCAAGTGTGCATCGGCGCCTGCACCCGCCACGCGGAAGTGGCCGCCTCGGACGCGGTGCGCGGCGCCTTGCCGACCTTGGCGAGCTTGGCTGGGCAAATCGGCGACCCGCAAGTGCGCAACCGCGGCGCCATCGGCGGCTCCTTGGCCAACAGCGACCCGGCAGCCGACTATCCAGCTGCGGTGCTGGCCTTGAACGCCGTCATTCACACCGACCGGCGGGAAATCGCCGGTGATGACTATTTTCTCGGCCTGTTCGAAACGGCGCTTGAACCCGGTGAAATCATCACCCGCATCGACTTCGCAGTGCCCGCCCGCGCCGCTTATCAGAAATTCCCCAACCCGGCCTCCCGCTTCGCCGTGGCGGGCGTGCTGGTGGCCGACTACAGCGGCGACGTCCGGGTCGGCGTAACCGGCGCCGGCCCTTGCGCCTTCCGAGCCTTGGCTTTCGAGGCGGCGCTGGCCGAAAGCCTGGATCCTCGGGCCTTGGAAGGGGCGGACATCGAAGGCGTCATCTTCAACAGCGACCTGCACGCCTCCGCCGAATACCGCGCCCATCTGGTCAGGGTGATGGCGCAAAGGGCGGTGGCGCAGCTTCTCTGATCCACATTCCGACGCTTGCAGCGCAGCGGTCCCTTGACGTTCAGGTGCCGGGCGGGCGTTCGAATCGCCTACCCCAGTTCGCGTCCATCGGTTATCTTGCGTCGCAGCGTCTTAACCAAGGACAAGCTCATGGAACTCCAAGAAGTGATGCGCACCACCTTCGCGGCTCGGAACTTCACCGATGAACCCGTTTCCGATGCGTTGGTGGGCAAGATTCTGGACAACGCCAGGTTCGCCCCCAGCGGCGGCAACCGGCAGGGCTGGAGGGTCATCGTGGTGCGGAAGGCGGCCACCCGCAAGCGCCTGCTGGAGCTCATTGAACCGACCTTCCAGCGCTATTGGGCGCAGATGCAGGCCGGCGAAGCGCCGTTCAACACCGTCAACCCCTCCCAGGTGACCGAGGCCCAGATCGCCGCAACCGAACCGCCCATGGAGTTCGTCCGCAAGGTGGCGCAGGCGCCCGTGGTGCTGCTGGTGTTCGTGGACCTCAGCGTCGTGGCGGCGTTCGACTCCGCAGCGGAGCGAATCAGCGTCATCGCTGGGGCCTCCGTCTATCCCTTCGTCTGGAACATACTGCTGGCCGCCCGCAACGAGGGGCTGGGCGGCACACTGACCACCTTCGTCGGGGCCAAGGGCGGGGAATTGCAAGCCTTGCTCGGCGTACCGGAGCAGATGGCGTTCGCCGCCATGCTGCCCCTAGGCCGCCCGGTGAAGCAGTTGACCAAGCTGAAGCGCAAGCCAGTGCCGGAGTTCGCCGTGCTGGAACGCTGGGACGGAACGCCGCTTGAGTTCTGAAGCCGGCGGCGCTGACCCGGGCACCGCCGCTAGCGACGGCGGTTCCAACCTCAAGGGAGAAAGTGGCGGCGGCGCTCCCGACGGACGCACGGACGTCAATCGCGACAGCGGGACTGCCAGCGGGGAGGTCGGTGGGCGCTACGCCAAGTACGTCCTAGTGGTGCTGCTGATCGTCTATGTCTTCAACTTCATCGACCGCCAAATCATCTCCATCCTAGCGGAGGAAATTAAGGCGGACCTAGGCATCTCCGACGCCGACATCGGCTTCCTCTACGGCACCGCCTTCGCCGTGTTCTACGCCGTCTTCGGCATCCCCTTGGGCAAGCTGGCGGACACCTGGTCGCGCAAGAGCCTCATCTCCTTAGGTCTGGGCTTTTGGAGCCTGATGACCGCCCTGTCCGGCACCGCGCGAAGCTTCACCACCCTGGCCGCCTACCGCTTCGGCGTGGGCGTGGGCGAGGCCAGCGCCACTCCGGCCGCGTTCTCCATGCTGTCCGACTACTTCGCCCCCAAGATGCGGGCCACGGTGCTGTCCATCTATTCGAGCGGCGTTTACATCGGCGCCGGTGTGGGCCTGTTCCTTGGCGCGGCCGTGGTGGACGCCTGGGAAGGCTGGTACCCGGACGCCGCCCTCGCTCCCTTCGGCTTGGCCGGCTGGCAGGCCGCCTTTCTGGCCGTGGGGTTGCCCGGCCTGCTGGTGGCCCTTTGGATGTGGACGCTGCGGGAGCCGGTGCGCGGCCTAAGCGAGGGGCTGCGGATCGCTCCTGAGCCAAATCCGTTTCGGCAAACGCTCCGTTCCCTGTACGCCGTGCTGCCACCCTGCACTTTGTTCAACGTCACCCAGCTTGGCGGCGGGCGGGCCTTGGCCGTCAATGTTCTGCTGGCGGTGGCCATCGCTCTGTTTGCGTTCGGCGCAAATCTGGCCTTCACCAACCCGATGCAGTGGGTCGCCCTCGGCCTGGGCGTCTATGCCGCCGCCTCCTGGATGCAGGGGCTGAAGCTGCGGGAGCCGGAGACCTTCGCCATGATGTTCCGCTCCCGCACCTTCATTTTCATCAGCATCGGCTTTCCATGCCTTTCCTTCGTCACCTACGGCGCCGGCTTTTGGTCGCCGCCCTATTTGCTGCGAATGCACGATGTGGCGCTGGCGGAGGCCGGCACCATGCTCGGCTTAGGCGCGGCCATCGGCGGCTGGGCAGGCGTCACCCTGGGCGGCGTCCTCGCGGACCGCCTCAAGCCGCGGCTGCCCACGGCAAGGCTGTGGCTGGGCGTGACCGCCGCGGTGCTTTCCACCCCCTTCGCCTTCCTCTTCCTGCTGACGGACTCCGTATGGGTTGCCTACGGATGCAGCTTCGCATTCTCCATGCTCTCTCCAATATGGGTGGGCGGTGCGGCCAGCACGGTGAACGACCTCATGCTGCCCAAAATGCGGGCCACGGCTTCCGCCTTCTACATCCTGATGATCACCTTCATCGGCTTGGCGATGGGACCGTTCATGATCGGCCAATTCAGCGATCTGTTCAGCACCGCCGGCCTCAGCGACGGCCTGGCCCTGCAGCGGGCCATGATGCTGGGCTTGGCGATGTTTGCGGTCGGCACTGTTTTCCTGTTCCTAGCCATGCGCCATCTGCGGGCTGACGAAGCGGCGCGCAACGCCCAAGCGCAAGCCCTTGCTGAACGCGAATGAACCAAGTTTGCACAGCCGCCCCGCATAGGCTCGTTGACCCAAGGCGCCACCATGCCCCCGCAACCATAGCGTTTACTGTCTTCATGGGAGGGGTTTCCCTTCGCGCACCCCGGCTGAGGGATCCGCTTTCGGTCGTGATCCCACGCTGGGGGCCAAAATCCGGTGCGATCATCAGGGCCCTTAGTGCAATATGCGGAATGGATGGAGCGGCGCTCTGATGCTGGCCCGCTCCATCCTGTGCGAGGCGCTGTCCGAGGACATTGGCAGCGTCCGCCTAGCCGAAGTGGAGGTGCCGGACCCGGGGCCGGGAGAAGTGCGCATCCGCTTGCGGGCCTGCGCAGTGAACTTCCCCGACCTGCTGATGATTCAGGGCAAATACCAGTTCAAGCCGCCGCTACCATTCGCCCCCGGCAGCGAGGCGGCGGGAGACGTGGAGGCGGTGGGGGCCGAGGTCTCCGGCCTGCGGGAGGGGGACGCGGTGGTGGTCGCCATGCGCTATGGCGGCTTCTCCGAGCTGGTCAACGCGCCGACGGAGGCGGTGCGCCCGAAACCACCCCCTATGTCCTACGCCAAGGCCGCCTCCTACCAAACCGCCTACCTGACCGCCTATGTCGCCTTGGTTTGCCGCGGCGAACTGCAAGCCGGCGAAACCCTGCTGGTGCATGGCGCCACAGGCGGCGTCGGCATGGCGGCGGTGGACTTGGGCAAGCATCTTGGCGCCAACGTCATCGCCACCGGCGGACGGGACGACAAGCTAGCGGCAGTAAAGACCCGGGGCGCGGATCATGTGTTGAACTACAGTTTGGCGGACGGCCGCTTGGGTGGCTTCCGCGACGCGGTGAAGGCGCTGACCGACGGGCGCGGCGCGGACGTGATCTACGACCCAGTGGGCGGCGACGCCTTCGACGAATCCATGCGCTGCATCAACTGGGGCGGGCGCCTGCTCAGCATCGGCTTCACCAGCGGCCGCTGGCCGCAAGCCCCGGTGAACCTGATCCTCATCAAGGGCATCTCCGTGCTCGGGGTGCGGGCCGGCGAATACGGCCGCCGCCACCCCGAAAAGGGCAAGGCCAACAACGCAGCCATCTACCAAATGGCCGCCAACGGCGACATCGACCCCTACGTCTGCAAGGGCTTCCCCTTGGAGCGAGCGGCGGACGCAATGCGCCTGCTGGAGAACCGGGAGGTGATCGGCAAGACGGTGGTGACGATGAATGGGTATGCGGTCTGAAGGCGTAAGTCCTCTTTACGCTGCCTCCACCTCAAACGCCACTATGTTGCGGGACTCCTTGCTGAATTCCACGGCAACTAGGTGAATGGGCTGGCCTGAGCGCCGATACTTGTCCGCGTAGTCCTTGGCCTGCAATTGCGCCATCGCGCCGCCCTTGGGCGCAAGCTCCACCACCTTGAACTCGAACAGATAAACGTTGCTGTTGAATTGCACCGCCATGTCCAAGCGTCCGTGGCTGCTGCTGTCCTCCACCACAATGTCCAGCCCCAATCCGGCGAAGTAGGAATAGAACACCGCAGCGTAGTAGCCCTCGAACGTAGCGATGTCGTTGTTCGTGTACCACTGGTGGGGGATGCTGGCGTAGAAAGCGTGGAATAGGCTCTTCAGCCCTGCAAAGTCGTTGACCGTCAGCAGTTCGTACAGGCGGATGCTGTTGATCCCTTGGCGTGAACTACGGCCCACCAATTGACGCAGCAGGCTTTCATTCAGGCTCTGCCGCACTTCTTGATTAGGGTAGCCCAATCGAAACAAAGTCTGGCCGCCGATGTTGCTGCGCTCCTGAATGGTGAGGTAGCCTGTTTGGAAAAGCAGGGCTTCGGTGGCCATGTCATCGACGTCGAAAGCGGACAGCAAGTCGCTGGTGCTGGCCATGCCATCGAGTTCCAAGGGGCTCACGCCGCGTTTGAACAAGGTTTCCACCAAGAATGCCGGGCTGCCGGTCTCAAACCAATGGGCGGCGAACTCGCGGCGGCGAAACAGGAGCAGGATGTCGAACGGGTTGTACACCTTCTCCTCACCCAGCCAGTTGTAGCCGTTGTACCAACGGCGGATCTCGTCCCGGTCCAACCCCTCGAGTTCCGGCGCGAACACGCCGTCCAAGTCGTGCTCCGTGTAGCCGCAAACCGCCGAGTATTCCGGCTCCAAGGTAATGTCGGTGAGGTTGTTGAGGCCGGAGAACAGGCTGACCTTGGAAAACTTGCTCACGCCGGTTAGAAAGGTGAAGCGGACATGGGCGTCACAGTCCTTGATGACCGAATAAACGCCCCGCAGAAACTCCCGGTTGGCGCGGGCGATGTCCGGCGCCTCCAATGCGTCGAGAATGGGCTTGTCGTATTCATCGACCAAAACCACCACGGGCCGGCCAGCTTGGCGGTGCAGGGCTGATATCAAAGCGGCGAAACGACCGGGCGCCGTGGCGTATTCGCTGGGAACCTGCGCCTCCCGTTCGGCAGCGGCCAGCTTCTCCATGAAGTTGGCTTCCAAAAAGCCCGGTTCCTTGAAGTTGCCGCCGCCGAAGCTCAGGCGCAGAACCGGATGGCGAACCGACCAGTCCCACTGACTGTGGATGTCCAGCCCTGTGAACAGCGCCTCGTTGCCCTCGAACAGCTCCTTGATGGTGTCCAGAAACAAGCTCTTGCCGAACCGCCGCGGGCGGGAAAGGAAGTAGTGTGTGCCTTCGTCAACCAGCCGCCGGATGTAGGTGGTCTTATCGACGTAGTAGCAGCCTTCCTCACGAATTTTGCGGAAGGTCTGGATCCCGATGGGCAGTTTGCCGC
This sequence comes from uncultured Pseudomonadales bacterium, assembly GCA_958296195.1. Lineage (GTDB taxonomy): Bacteria > Pseudomonadota > Gammaproteobacteria > Pseudomonadales > Azotimanducaceae > Azophilus. The sequence continues at coordinate 1,027,473 of OY282455.1, forward strand.
TATTCATGGTGGCACCTTAAACCACTCTCCGGCAATTTCAAATCCGCCCCGCCTGTGGCGACAGCGTGGTTGCATGCTGCCGCCCATGCACGATTCGCTGCTTTCAGCCGACGCAGCGGGGGCTTGAGTAGCCCCGTTCAGTCCATCGCCGCCAAGCGCTCCATGAGCGCCGCCAAGGGGATGGCAAGCGTGTTCGCGTTGAGGGGGAAACTGTCATCGCCCGAGTGGACGACGAACCGCTCGGTTGCCCGTACGTCCTCCGCCGCCAAAGCAAAGCCCTTGCCGATGCGGGGCGTGGCGCTGCGCTTGACCTCAATGGCCCAAAGCTCGCGATTCGGCAGAAGCAAAAGAAGATCAATTTCCGCACCGGCTCGCGTACGGTAGAAGTAGGCGTCGGTTCCAAAGGGCGCTGCCGCGAGCAGGTTTTCGATTGAGAACCCCTCCCAACTGGCGCCCACCACCGGATGGGAAAGCAGGTCGTCATGGGTGCGCAGGCCGAGCAGTGAATGGAGGACGCCGCTGTCTCGGATATAGACCTTGGGCGCCTTGACCAACCGCTTGCCCACATTGACGAAGTAAGGAGGCAGGCGCCGCACCAGCATCAGGTCCACCAGGAGATCTATGTAGCGCGTTACCGCCGGCATGGAGACGGCTAAGCTGCGCGCAAGTTCGGAAGCATTGAGCAGCCCGCCCTGATAATGGCCAAGCATCGTCCAAAGCCGCCGCAGGGTGGGCGCCGGCACACGCACACCAAATTGGGGAATGTCCCGCTCCAAATAGGTTCGGATGAAGTTGAACCGCCAACGCGCACTAACGACATCGCTCTTGGCGTTGAAGGTGTCGGGGAAGCCGCCGCGCACCCACAACCTTTGCTGCGCGGAACCCAGGCCGACTTCCAGAACGGTCAATCCGGGAAGTTCGTCGTAGATGATGCGCCCGGCCAAGGATTCCGCCGATTGCCGCAGCAGCGCATCCGAAGCCGCACCGAGCAGGAGGAACTGCCCGGTGCGCCACCCCTGTCGGCGGCGCGAATCGATTTGCCCCCGCAAAACCTGAAACAGCCCCGGCATCCTCTGAATCTCGTCCAGAATCACTAACTGACCGACCTGAGCGTCGAGATACCGCATTGGGTCCGCAAGACGAGCGGCATCGCCGGGATTCTCCAGGTCGAGATACAGGCAGTCCGGCACATCGGCGGCGATGTCCCTAGCGAGCGTGGTCTTGCCGACCTGACGCGGGCCGAGAAGGGCAACGGCCGGCGCTTCGGCAAGGCCGCGCAAAATTCTGCGCTTGGCGTGTCGTTCAATCATCCTTGCTAATTTAACGGCTATCGTTCAATTAGCAAGGACATTTTGCTCATCCGCATGGTGGAGAACTCCTTAAACTCCTTCTGAATACCACTGACAGGCCAACCCCGCCAAGGACCGAAGAAGCGTTCCTTGGCGACGTGACCAATCCAAAATTGCGCTGGAGATTCGAATCCGGGATTTGAAAAAGTTCTTGACATTCTGGAACTTTCCCTCATAGTGCGTAACCTGCTAGTTAGGGACTACGGGGAGCTTTTCGGTGAATCAACGCGCTCGCAACTGTTTGCAAGCCTTGACAACGGTTGCCGGCCGCAGCCCTTGCGCGGCTGAGTTGCGCAATTCTTGCCCCCCCCCCCCCCCCCCCCTAATGCACACGGGGCGATAAAGCGAACCAGCCTCCCTGGCGGAAGCGCCCGCCTCCTTCGCCCACTGCTCCTACCACCGTCAAGGCTCAGGCGGACCAACCCCGAAGCCAGTCAGACGAGCGTCCGTGAACTCGTGCTCAACCTTCAGCGGACGGGACGTTGTGCTTGCCGTCGGCGCACCCGCGGGTGGTTTCCTCACAACCGGCGTTTTGCCGGAAAAACCTTTGCACGGTGCGCCTTTCAACCCACTTCAACAATTTCTTAAGCGGGGTAGTGGTCGGACCCACCTCACAGGAATTAATTCGTCAATCGCTTAAAACCGAAGGAGAAATCCATGTGCAGCTATCCGTTCCGTTCAAAAAAACCGGTCGCCAAGCGCACCGCCGGACAACCAAAGCGCCGGGGTGCAACCAAAGCGCCGGCCTCCGGCCTATTGGGATCCCTCGGTTTCGCGCTTACGCTGCTGTGCAGCCAGGCGGCGCTGGCGGCCGAACATGAGATCCCGCTGTTCATTTCGGCGTCCAACGCCATGCAGCAAGGCTTCGCCCGCATCGTCAACCACTCCGACGAATCGGGAACCGTCAGCATTCGCGCCATTGACGACAGCGGCCGAGCTTTCGGACCCTTCCAGGTCTCCTTGGATCCTTGGGATGCGATGCACTTCAACTCCGACCACCTGGAGATGGGCGACTCGTCCAGGGGAATCACTGGCATCGGCGGCGGCACGGGCGACTGGCGCCTTGTCCTGACCAGCGACCTGAACATTGAGGTGCTGGCCTACGTCCGCACCCAAGATGGATTCCTCACCAGCATGCACGACGCCGTGCGCAAGCCGGGAGCTCGCCATCTCGTGCCGGTCTTCAACCCGGGCAGCAACAGCCGGCAGGCCAGCCGGCTGCGGCTGGTTAACCCGAGCGCGGGCAGCGCCCGAGTCACCATCGCCGGCGCGGACGATCAAGGAACGCGGACCTCTGAAGTCAGCCTTTCCGTGCCTGCGGGAGAGGCGCGTTCCATCACCGCACAGCAACTGGAACGGGGCCACAGCAGCCTAACCGGCCGTCTCGGCACCGGCACCGGCAAATGGCGGCTGTTCGTCACCAGCAACCGCGACATCCATGTGATGAGCCTGTTGGAAAGCGCCAGCGGACACCTCACCAACCTGTCCACCTCGACGGCGGTAGCCGATTTCCCGCTTCCACAGAGGGTCGCTCAAATCGCCCCGGCGGACCAAGCAGCGTTCAACGCCCTTGTCGTCGGCAAGCGAATGCAAGGGGACGATCCGAACAACTATGTTGATTTCGTCAGCGCCGGACGGTTCAGCGAAACCGAAGGTTCGGACGTTTGGACGGGACGATACGCCTATACGAACACGGGGCCGGACACCGCAACCGTGACGCTGAACTACGACGATGGCGACCGATGCACTTACAGCCTCACGTTTGCCACCGCCACTTCCGGGTCGGGCACTTTCACCTGCAGCGACGGAGCTTCCGGGTCGACCGGCTGGCGGATCGCGGAAACACCGCCGCAACCGCCGCAACCGCCGCAACCGCCGACGGGCACGGATCCCTACGAGCGGCTGGACACTATCGAGGTCTCGCCCGGTAGAGTCCGGTTCGGCTTCATTTCCGCTGGTCGCTGCATCCGTGTTAGAAACACGTCAATCAACGGCGTCACCTATACCATCGAGAGCTCGAAGTGGCAGCGAAGACCGAACGCCAACAGCGCCTGGGCCGACATTGCTGGCACGGAGGAAAACGGGCAAATGTGTTCCCTGAACCCGTCGGAGTCCGGCGCATACAGGCTGGTGGCGGAAATCACCATTGACGGCAGCACGGGAATGTACGCCAGCAACACCATGAGGGTTAATTGAAGCGAAAAGGCGAAAAAGCACTCGGCAATCGCAGCGTTGCTGAAGGAAGCAGGGGTCGAATGCTGATTTGGAACTGAAGTTCGGTCGCACTAGAATGGCGTCGGCGGGCAGGCGGTGGAAAATGCCGGGTGGGCTTTCCCTCACGCTAGGCGGCGGACGCCGTGGATGAACCGGAACAGGTCGTCCCGGGCGCGGTCACGCTAGACTCCGCTCGGCGATGAGCAGGTTGGCGAAGCCGAGCGACTGCGTGGTCCGAAGCGGCATCCACACCGCAAACAACGGGTCAAACCGGGATAAGGTGTGGATCGAATAGGGAAAAAGGCCAGTGTCCTAGCGTTGTTGGGCCTTGCGGCGGGCTCGACCCTCGCATACTTGCTGTGGCCCATTTCCAACGAAAAGGCAACTCCGCCCAGCCCGGCGGGTGGCGCCATGGAGCGAAAGGCCGTCGGCGCGGCGGTTGCTCGGATTGCGGCGGAGAGCCGGGGAGAGCTTCAGGCGCCGCTTGTTCAGGCCGCGCCACGGATTGCGGACAATGGGGCGCATCCGGTTTCGTCCGAGCGTTCCGCGCCCGTGCCGCCCAGAGGCTATTCATACGTCACCGCCCACGGGGAGATGGCCAAGGCGCCGCTGCGGGATGATCCCGAGGATCCACCCGAACGCGCCGATGCCGATCCGCACTGGATCGGCGCACCCGATTCGGTCGACGCGCTGGTCCGCCAGGCGGCCGCGGCGGGGCGCGACTGGTCCTTCGGGTGGGTGCGGTTGGTGCCAATGGGGCGGCCGGACGCCGCCAAGGCGTCCCTGCGACGTCTGGGCGTGGACGTTCTCGGTGCCTCGGGAGAGCTGATTCGCGCCAGATTGCCGGGTGACGCGGCCAGTCTGCGGGCGATCTCGGCGTTGCCGGAAGTGGCTGCGCTGGGTGCCGTACCGGAAGAAGCGAAGCTCCCCGAAGCGTTCGCCAAGCGGGCGCTGGAGGCGCCGCCCCATGAACAGGCTCCCGTGTTCATCACCCTGATGGCGAACGATCCCGACGGCCGGTGGCGGCGTGCGCTCACCGATATGGGTGCCGTGGTCGGCCGCTTCGACCCGGCCATTCGAGTCTATTCGGCCAATGTCACCCACATGGCGTTGGCCGCCATCGCCGTGGCGGATTTCGTGCTTGCCATCGAGCCCATCAGCGTCGTGCGGGCCACCCACGACACGGCCGTGCCCGCCATGGGGGCCGACGCGCTAAGGGATTACAACGCCTCGTCGGGACTCTTCTCCGGCGGCGGCGCCTCGACGCCCATCGGCGTCATGGACACCGGGCTCAACATCAACCATCCGGACATCGCGTCGAACCGGGAGAGCGTCTGCGGCGCCAACTTCGTTCACGATAGCTTTGACACCAGCGGTCGCGTCGAGGATGCGGACCTGTGGGTGGACGATGGCGGGCACGGCACCCACGTCACCGGAACCATTGCCGGCAACGGTGCCGTCGAACCGCGCTACGCCGGCATGGCGCCGTCCGTGTCCCATATTCGCTTCGCCAAGGTGTTGAACGTGGCGGGATTCGGCTTTCAGGATATGATCCTGCGAGGCATGGATTTCCTCGCCGCGCCCTCCGGCTGCGCGGAGGCGGGCTGGAGCGCCGAGCGGGTCAAGCCGCTGATCGTGAACATGAGCTTGTCCGCGTCCGCGCGGTTTTTCGAGGGAAGAGGGGCGTCGGCGCGCAAACTCGATTCCATCGTCTGGCGCCACCGCCAGCTTTACGTCGTGGCTCAATCGAACTCGGACATTCACGGCTTCTCGAACTACGGCGCGGCCAAGAACTCCCTGGCGGTGGGTGCGGCGCTGGACGGCGGCCACCTCGCGGCGTTCAGCAGTCATGGCCCCACCGCCGACGGACGGCTGGCGCCGCAGGTGGTCGCCACCGGCGTGGACGTCCACTCCACAAAGGGAGAGGGGAGTCGAAACGGTTACGTCTCCTATAGCGGCACGAGCATGGCGTCGCCCGCCGTGGCCGGCGTGGCGGCCCTGTTGATGGACGCGGTGCCGGCGCATCGGGAGCAACCGGCGTTGACCAGGGCGCGCCTGATGGCCAGCGCCGTCAAGCCGGATGCGTGGCTGGACGCCCCCGCCCGATTCCCCGCCGACAACACCACTGGACCGGGGACGCTGCAGGCGCAATACGGGTTGGGCAAGGTGTCGGCGCGCACCAGTGCCCTTAGTCGAGACCGAGCGGATGGGTGGACGAGTGGGGGCGCAACATCCGCCCTGCGCAACGGCGAGTACGCTTATCAGGATATCCGTGTGCCGGAGAACGCCAGCCGTCTGGATCTGGTGATGACTTGGGACGAGCCGCCCACCGACACGCTGGGCGAAGCGGTGCTGAACGATCTTGACCTGTGGCTGGATCGGGGCGGCGACTGCGGCGGTGGCGGCTGCGGCGAGCGTTCGTCAACGTCCCGCAAGGACAACGTGGAGTGGATCATCGTGCGCAATCCGCCGCCGGGCGTGTACCGGGCGAAGGTGGTGCCGAACCGGATCTACACCGCGCCGCCGCGGGCGGCGCTGGCCTGGACGGTGATGCGCGGCGCGTCCACGCCGCGACTCGGAATCGGCGCGGACAGGGAAACGCTGAGCGGCGGCGGACGACTGACCCTGACGGTGACCGCGGACGGATACGTGGCGGCCGGAACCAAACTGCACTTCGGCTGCCGCGACGCGGGGGGCTCCTCCGATTGCGCCGGCGTGTCGATCTCGGAAGTGAGCGTGAGCCGGGAGGACGGCGTGTCGCACGAGCCGCCCGAACCTTGGAGTGACTATCCTTGGGCCGGCTATCTCGGGTCGTCGATTGCGCTCGGTGAAATCGCCGCCGGCGAAAGTCAGGAGGTGCGGCTTCTGGTCAATTCGGGAGAGTCGGCGGCCCGCCTGCACTTCACGGCAAGCGCGTGGAACGGCGCGGCGGCCTCCGCATCCGTCGCCGTCCCGACGGATGCGGATCCGTCCGAAGTCGCCGCAGCGGAGCGCCCGGCGAACGACGATTTCGCGGCGGCGGCCGCAATCGCGGGCGAAGCGGGCGCCCGGCAGCTGGATCTTCTGCTGGCGACGCCCGAGCCGGGGGAACCAGCGTTCTGGAGCTTTCCTCGGTCCCGTTATGGGCGGCCCACCGGTTCGGTCTGGTATGCCTGGACGGCGCCGGCGAGCGATCTTGCGCGGTTCGGCCTCACCGGCGCCAACCCGGATGCGTACGACGCCTATTCAGAGGCACTGGGTGCCTTCGGCGACATCGACACCTTCCTCGTCAATGTCGATGTTTTCCGCGGCAACCAGGTCGCCGGGCTTGAGCGGGTGGCCGCCAAGCCCTGGAGCGCCACGTTCTTCGCGGAGAAGGGGCTAACGTATTACATCCGGGTGAGCAACGCGGAGCGCGGGAAGATTCCCCTGACCCTGCATTGGTCGCAGGGTCCACGGCCGGCCAACGACGATCTCCAGGCCGCCGCCCCGATCGAGGGCGCGGGGGGCGCCACTGAAGGCTCGAACCAGGGCGCCACCCTGGAGCCCGGCGAGGCGGTCGGCGGGCTGGCGGCCACAACCTGGCACCGCTGGACCGCGCCGCGCGACGGCGCTTGGCGGTTCGAATCGGATCACCCCGCCTCCCGTGTGCTGGCTTTCACCGGCGATGCCGTTTCAGCGCTTCGCCTGGTTTCCGGTTTCCCCGGGCGAGCCGCGGAGTTCCCCGCCCGCGCAGGGACGGAGTACCGGATCGCCGTCGCCGCGGCGGACGCCCATGCCGCTGGCACCTCCTATGAGTTGACGTGGGAGGAGGCGTCTGAACGCGAAGCCGGCAACGACAACTTCCAAGGCGCTGGGGAATTCGTGGGCGGGTCGTCGGAAACGGTTGCCATTGACCAGGATTCGACCGTGGAGCCTGGCGAGCCGGTCGAAACGGGCGTTCGGACGAAATGGTGGGTCTGGACGGCGCCTGGGGACGGCCGCTTTACATGGCGATTGACCAGCGCGCCCGAGTCGAAGTTGCGGGTGGCCGTTTTCGCCGGCGCGGCGATCGAAGATCTGCGACTCGTTGGCGCGGCCGACGCGAACCTCACATCAACGGGCTTCACCCTCGACGCCGTGGCCGACCGGCGCTACTGGATTTCGGCGGGTTTGCCGGCGGGCGACGGCAGCGCTTTCGCGGTCGGGTACAGTAGCGCCGAACTGCGATGGGGACGTACCCCGCAGAACGACGATCTGGCGAGCGCGGCGGCGCTTTCGGGCGCCAGCGGTTCGGTTACCGGGTCGAACCGTTTCGCCACCATCGAGCGTGGCGAGCGCGTTCACCGCGGAGGCCACTCGTCCCTCTGGTGGACTTGGGAGGCGCCCGCCTCCGGGTGGTTCCGTTTCCGGATGGACGCCGCCGACGCGCCTTCCTCACTCGTTGTTTACCGCAGCACCGGCGATGGACTGGGCTCGTTGGAACTGGTGGGAAGCAGCGCTGGGTCCGACCCTGTCGAGGCCTTCCTCCAAGCGGAGCGGGGCGTTCGCTACCACATCCGGCTGGGAACTCAGGGTGCCGCGGACGGCGGCGATTTCACCATCCGCTGGGAGGAGTTCAGTCCAGTCTGGCTGAAATATGTTGGACGTCTGGCCGACGGGGACATGGACTCGACCGGTGGCCGGATCGAACTCTCCGAGCTCACCGCCTTGGCGTTCAACGGCGATGGAACGGCGCTCTACGCGGCTTCCGCTCTTGGACTGCAAGTGTTCCAGCGCGATCCCGAAAGCGGCGGTCTGGGGCTCGTTCAGACGCTTGAATACGGTGCGGATCACTTTGGCGCGTTGATCTGGGATCCACATAGAAACAAGCTGTATGCGGATGTCTTTTCGGAGGCGTGGCGCAAGTTCGCGCCCGTCGATGGGGACCAGCGGAAACTCAGGGATGAAGGGGAGTTGGCGGTAAGCGGATCCCAATCGGTGATCAACGCCAAGTCGTTCTTTATGGATTCCGCGGGATCCTTCCTGTATGCGTCCCATCGATGGGATGGGGGGCTGACGGTCCTCGCCTTCGACGCGTCGGGCGGTCTCCGGCATGTGCAAACCTTGGACAATTTGCGGCTCGCGCTGATCTCGAACGACGACGGCCGCGTCTATGCCGCCGCCGACGGACTGCTGCTGGTCTTCGAGCGCGACGCCGAGACGGGCCGCCTAACCGGGGTCGGCGCCCCGCAGGCCCTAAACGATGCGAAGGCGCTGGCGATCAGCGACGACGACCGGCATTTATTTGCGGTTAGCGCCCACGGCGAGACGCAGATTTTCGGACTGGAGGATCCGTCCAGTCCGCGGCGCCTGGACTCGCTGCCGCCGTCTGGGGACATCCCGTCCTGGCGTTACTCGTATTGCAATTTCGCCGCCGTGCGCAATGGCAATCCGGCGATGGACGCCCTCTGCCACAATTTGGCGTTCAGCGCCGAGTGGCGATCAGACACCGCCGAACTGGTCGGTACCGATGTTGTGGCGGGATCCGACCGTTTCAACAATGAGGTACCAATTTTCAACAACTGCTGTGACGTCTCCCCCGTGGCGAGTCCCGATGGCAAGCACATCTATGCGAGAGGTTTAGATCCGAGTTCGAGCATCGATTTCTTCGAGCGCGTCGGCAACGAGCTGGTCGACGGGGCGGGGGATCCTGGCGGTGGGGACACGCGCCACGGGGTCGGCGACACGATCACTTCCATGCCCACCGGATCCTGGTTTCCCGACACCACCACTGGCGCGTCGTTTGCCGTCTTTGGTTCGACCGTGACCATCCGGTTCAATGACGGTGGCTATGTGGTGGAGAATGGGATCAGGTACAGCTGCGACGCTGGCGGCGGCTGCAGAGTCGAGAACCGGGTTGTCGAACTCGGCGTGATCGTGGAAACCGCCGAAAGCGGCAGGCTGGTGGCGGAACTCACCATCGACACAGGCACGGGAATGCACGCCAGCAACACCGTGGTGGTTGATTGAAGCGAAGAGGCGGAAATACATTCGGCAATCGCAGCGTTGCTGAAGAACCAAGGGCCGAATGCTGATTTGGAACTGAAGGTCGGTCGCACTGGAACGGCGTTGGTGGGCAGACGGTGGAAAACGCGGGGCCGGCATTCGGGCCGCTTAAGCGGAAACAGGAATTGCGGTCATTGAAGCAGGGCTTGGTCCGCTCCAACACCAGAGGCGTCTATAAATCCGACAAGGACGACCTTGAGATTGCGAACAACGATGAGATACAGGAAATCGCCAGCGCGATCGAAAGGCGCCGAATGGAACTAGGCAAAACGTCCGGCTTCGAGCGGCTTTACCCCCGAGTAACCCAACTGTACTTCGGCGGAATGCTCCGCCACCTAGCATCCCTTCGCCCAGCCCTCAAACCAGGTGCGAAGCTCGCCTACGTCGTGGGCGACCAAGCATCCTACCTAAGAGTGATGATCCGAACCGGAAAATTGCTTGCCAACTTGGCCCAGTCGTTGAATTACAGGGTCATGGGCATTGACTTGTTCAGAACAAGGCCGTCCACCGTCACCGGCGAACAACTCCGCGAAGAAGTCGTCCTGCTGGAATGGCCGAAGCACTGATGCGGAGGGCAGGCCCATTTCCACCCAAAACCGCTACGCTGCCATAATCGAAGCGATTTTTCTTGCCAAGTACAAGCAGGGCCAACGTGAAGTTGCTTTTGAACGGCAGGACATCGCCAATTTCGCGTCCGAGTTGGGCATCAGCCTGCCCAAGAATTTGGGAGATGTGGTTTACAGTTTTCGCTATCGAGCAATCCTTCCAGAAAGCATCTTGGCTTTACGTCTGACCCTAGATTCTGTAGGCTTGCCCTATAGCTGGCCGGGAGATTGAGCGAGTGACCACCAGACTACGGGTCGAGTTCACGGTTCCTGCGGAGGTCCGGGAGGAAGGCGCGTACTACGTTTCCGCTTGTCCCCCTCTCGATGTTTGCAGCCAAGGCGCCACCGAGGAGGCTGCTCTCGTCAACCTCGCCGAGGCGTTGCACCTGTTCATGGAGTCCTGCTTCGAGCGGGGCACTTTGGAGGAGGTGCTCAAGGACTGCGGCTTTAGACCGGACAGCAGCGACCTCGAGCCGGCGGAAGGCCAGCGCATGGTGCGAGTGCCACTGCCGCTGGTTGCGCAAGCGGGGTGAGCAGAGTCACGCCGAGCACTTCGTCAAGCGGCGGATCGGGCCAGTGCGGCCAGCGCCTTGCGCAACTTCAGCGTCGCTAGGGTGTCGCGTTGGCAGTAGGCGCGGAGGGCCGCGAAGGTTTGTTGGCGCTCCACTACGTTGTCGTTGGAAAGGGCGCGCTGGTGTAGGGCTGCGGCCAGGTTGCCGTCGGCCACGGCCAAGTCGTCGTAGCCTAGGCCCGGCGCGAGGGCCGGCAACACGCTCTTGATGGAGAAGGAGCCTCGGAAGTCCGGGTGGTAGCAGCAGTTGCGCACCACCGGCAGCAAGTCAAACAGCCGTGCTTCAATTGCAGCAAGCGCCTTCGCCCGCTGCGGAACCGCCGCCGCCAATTCCCGCAGCATCCGCCGCTCATAATTTGAATAGACGCAGATGGTTCCTTCCTTTCCAAGGGCGTCCAGCAGGCGTTTGGCCAGCGTGGGGCGGGGGTCGTCGTCCCCTTCGTGCAGATAGTCCGCATGGGTGGGCGGCTGATCGTCGCGCTCGGTGTGTACGGAGAACAGGAAGGGGATGGCGTCATAAGGCCGGGTGCCGGCGAAGCGGGGGATGGCCGGCGCGAAAGTCTCAAAATCCAGGTGGCGCACCGGCGGCTTGATGGCGGCCAGTGCGTTCCTTAAGTTGCCATGCACTTGGATGCGCCCTTGCCGCACCGCCGAGCGCACAACCCGCTGCAGATGGTTGAGGGGGAAACTGTCCGGGATGTCCTCGATTTCGTCAATGCCGGCCTCGTCCAAATCAGCGTGGAGGGCACCGCTTAGCCGGGGCAGTTCCGTGATGCCGTGGTCCGGCTGGGCCAAGTCGCGGGTGCAGTGCGCGTAGTACGGGCAGTTGTACGGGGTGAAGCAATGGTCGCCGGGGGCGATGGCGGGTGCCTCGGATCGGGTGAGCATGGCCTGCATTTTCTGTGCCTCCCCACCGATGCCTTTCAACAGTGCCGTGGCCTCGTCAAAGACGGGATGCAGTTTGAACAGGGCGTCCACATCTAGCTGGACGCCGTCGTAAACATAGTCCCGGTTCAGGGTGAGCACTCCCGCCTCCCGCACATCCAGCCCGGCGCCGCGCAACACCCATAGCTGCACGGCAACGTCAAGAACGAAAACGTCCTTGAGCTTGGTGGTGGACTTCACCTCCACCAACCGCCAAGTCCCATCCCGCAGCCGTTCCAGCACATCGGCGCGGACCAAGACATGCTTATGCTCAAACGCGGCCTCAAAAAGCGCCTGCGCCGCTCCCGCATCAATGACCCGCCGCGTCTCCTCCAGCGCCTCCGGCACATGCTTATGATCGTGCGCGACCAGATGCCCTCCAGGATAGCGTCGGCAGGCAAGCTCGCCTACTTCATGGCCAGTGTCGAAGACGAGTTGCAGGGCCTCATCGGCGGGGGTGGCAAGATCGCGGGCGTGGAAGTCGTGCCAAAGGCGCAGATGGCACTGCTTGCCGGTTAGGTAGGTGGATTTGGAGAGGCGGGGGCCACTCATGACTGGGGAGGACACAATCCCGCCGGTTCTTTCCACCCACACAGAGATTCAGCGAACCGGCGACCGATGGAACCTCTTTCCTTTGCGTGGTCTGCAAAACAATCGAAATATATGCGACGCCAACCACTACATATCGGATCATCGCTTTTCGGTTTTGGCTGGATGTAGACTACACTGACCTCAGGTAATTCCTTCGCAGGCTCCACTTCTCGAAGCATTTCTGTAAACTTCTTGCCTTGGCGAGTTCTTTCGCTCCTCCAGCGGCAAGGTGAACGGCATTCGGTGGGGCAGTCTTCTCCACACCGATCAACTGGAACCGCGTTCTTGTGTAGCTGGTCGAGAATGTCCTCGGAAAGAACTTCCCCTTTATGTTTAACCAGACCAAATTGTGAAAGGTTCGAGAGAAGGTGAACATATTTTGCCCTTTCTTTTGTCGTTTGGCAAATTGCTAAAACGCCCCATATGATTTCGGCTATTCCTTTTCGGGCAGTAGATTTGATGAAATCAATTTGACCTTTATCTATTGATTGCATATCGGTCTTGAGTTCGATAAGAAAAGCACGCCCACCGTCTTCTGACAGAGCGAAATAGTCGACCTTCTTAGACAAGTTGTAGTTCTTGTCGTTTTTATATTTTTTGTCCGTCCGTATCGGAAACTCAGGAATCAAAGGCCGCCTAATCTTAACTATGGAGTTGTCCTTGGAGAGAACTTCCTCTAAAACTTCGGGCAGAAACAACGCAAAGAATACGTCCGCCCGGCGCTCAAGTTGATAATCGGGCAAGTGCCGCCATCCATCCAACAAACCGAACAGGTCCGCAATGGCGGGATATTCATTGATTTTGCCGGCATTGGACATGTGTCCCTCCTTAATCCTCACAAACAAATCATACCACAAAGATCACCGTTCGCACACCGCTGAATGATGCGCCGTGCGCGACGCGCACATCGTGGCCAGGCACCTGCTGAGACCGGCGGGCTTCTCCACCGTCACACTCTAACCCCACTTGAACAGGTGCCAGCACATCTCGTCGATGCCGCCCGCCAGGTCGCGGGTGCTGTGCGCGTAGTACAGGCAGTTGTACGGGGTAAAGCAATGGTCGCCGGGGACGATGGTAGGCAGGCGCCGCGGACTCGGCGAGCATGGCCCGCATTTTCTGTGCCTCCCCGCCGATGCCCTCCAGCAAGGCAACGGCCTCGTCAAAGACGGGATGCAGTTTGAACCGGGCGTCCACATCCAGCCGGACGCCATCGTAAATGTAGCCACGGTTCAGGGTGAGCACCCCGACCTCCCGCACATCCAGCCCGGTGCCGCGCAGCACCCATAGCTGCACGGCAACATCCAGAACGAAAACGTCCTTGAGCTTGGTGGTGGACTTCACCTCCGCCAACCGCCAAGCCCCATCCGGCAGCCGCTCCAGCACATTGGCGCAGACCAAGACATGCTCATGCTGAAACGCGGCCTCAAAAAGCGCCTGCGCCGCTCCCGCATCAACGACCCGCCACGTTTCCTCCAGCGCCTCCGGTACATGCTTGTGATCGTGCGCGATCAGATGCCCGCCGGGATAGCGCCGGCAGGCAAGCTCGCCTACTTCATGGCCGGTGTCGAAGACGAGTTGCAGGGCCTCGTCGGCGGGGGCGGCAAGATGGCGGGCGTGGAAGTCGTGCCAAAGGCGCAGATGGCATTGCTTGCCGGTTAGGTAGGTGGATTTGGAGAGGCGGGGGCCTAGCACGGGTGCCAATCCTTTGGGTTCGGCGTCCCGGCATCATCGGTAGCCCACTTTCTGAGATAGTCCGCGAACAAACTGCGGATTCCCTCTTCCTCACCTTTTTTGATGGCATTCGCAAACTCCTTGAAATATATTTTCCGTACGCTATCGCCCATCAAGTTTTCGATTGTACTGCCCGGTTTTTTAGGAAGAATATATACGACTTTCAATTCTGGACATTTCTTAGTGTTGATCCCACTAGCAGGCTTAACCTTGTTGAGAATGTCATAGACGCCCCTGCTGTTGTCCGCAAACGCCTTTGTGTACAGTTCTTTTTCGTCATAACAGACCAATTTTAGTTCTCTGAGACGGGAAAGAAGGTGAACGTATTTTTGTCTTGTCGCCCTCTTTTGATTCCGACGCTTTTCTTTGGGAGGCTTAAGAATAGCAATGATATCTTCAACTAAGTCCTTGAATTTCCTATTTTGAGCAGTGCATTTTAGGAACTCAATTTGAACTTTATCTATTGACCTCATGTCAGTCTTTAGTTCGATGAGAAAAGCCTGCTCACCATCTTGTGACAGTGCGAAATAGTCGACTTTTTTGGATAAATTGTTGTCGTTGTCCGTCGATTCGCTACTTTTGATCGGAAACTCAGGAATCAACAAGTCTGCCTTCAACACTTCCGGCAGAAACAACGCGAAGAATATGTCCGCCCGGCGTTCGAGTTGATAGGTTGGCAAGTGCCGCCAGCTATCCAGCAAGTCAAAGACGCGCTCAATGGTGGGAAGTTCACTGTTCTTGTCAGACATGTGTCTCTCCTAAACCCTCACAAATAGACCATACCACAAAGATCACCGCTCTTACACCGCCGAATGATGCGCCGCAAGCGACGCGCATATCGCGGCCAGACGCCGACGGAGGCGGGCGGGTTTCTCCACCGTCACGCTCTCCCCCCATGTGAACAGGTGCCAGCACATCTCGTTGATGCCGCCCGCCTTGAAGTACACCGTCAGCGAGCCGTCTTTGTTTTCCTCGACGCTCTGGTTCGGATGGAAGCGGAACGCCACCGCATCCCGCGTGGCCTTGGCATCGAAGCGGAGCACCACGTTGACCGGTTTTTCCTGATAGGCGCCGAACGAACGCTCGGCGTAGCGCTGCAAATCGAACGTCGGATCCCGCTCGAACGCTTCATCGGTGATCTGGGTTTCGCTCATGTTCGCGAGACGCCACAGCCGCGGCTCATCGGCCCAATCGGTACTCCCCACCAAGTGCGTGTGGTTCCCATAGAGCAGGCCGTAGGGCCGCACCCGCTGCCCGCTATGCTGCCTCGTCGATTGGGCGAAATAGCGGAACTCGACCACCCGGCAGGTTGTGATGGCTTCGCGCAGGAGGGCAAGCAGGCCTTGGTCGAGGCGCTCCCTCGCACCGGGGGCATCGCTAGGCCCTCGGCCTGCACCAGCATTTCGAGTTTGGAGTCCACCTGTGCCTGTGATTCGGCCCGCAACGTGGCTTGCAGCTTGGTGGCCAGCTTGCGGAGCATGGCCGCGCGTTCCCCGAGGCCGGCGCGCCCGTCCAGGGTCGCAGCGGCGGCCCCAAGCTCCGCTAGCTCCTCTGCCGAAACGGAGACGAGGCGGCGCAAGGCGTCCGAGCGCAGCCGCCAGTGCCGCAACCCGTCGCCCCTGTCCACGGATTCCAGCGGCCCGAAGGCAGTATCGACGGCGTCGCGCTGGCGCTCGGCCGTGCGTCGGCTGATCGAAAATGCGGCTTCGATGTCGTCGAAGGTCAACCCGCCGTGTGCGGCTTGGAGACGAATGGCCAAGTCCAGGATGTCCTTCAGGCCTTCGTAGCGCATCCTGCCGCCCCCCTTTGCCTCTCGCGATTCCGACCGTCATTTGTAACTGTACCCGAATTTCCACTCCACCCATTCGCCTCTGGTGGTTTTGGCGTCCATCGCACCGATGGGTCACTACGGATCATTGCGGGCATTGTCGCGGACACCATGTTGGCGGCGTTGCGGATTTGCCTTGACCAGCTAATGGCGGGCTTGGGCTAAGCTAGGGCCTTCCATCAACAACGGAGAATCACCATGAAACACGCAATGCTTGTACTGGCCGCTTGGCTGGCGTTTGGGTGGCCTTTGCCCGCGAAACAGGCTTCGGCCGATTCCGAGCAATGGCGCGTTGAAGAAGGTTTGGGGCTATACAGCGCGATTCCGCCCGGCAGACCGATAGGCGCAGGTAGTTTGTCGGTGGATTGGGAGCCGGGAGAGGTGCCGGCAGTGGTGATGTTTTACGAACCGTGCTTCAACGCGGAGAGTGCCGAAGTCAAGTTTGTATTTGACGGCAACCCTGCCGAAGCCGTTGTTGTGGACGGCGAAGTTCTGTTCCGGTGTAGCGTGTTTGTTTACGATCCGGTGGTTTTAGTCAGAATGCGGAAGTCGGCCACGATGGAGTTCCTTGTGCGCAGCCCCAAAGGAGCATGGACCAAGCCTTACCCAGTTTCTTTGCGCGGCTCTTCAACTGCCATTAGCCGTGTTTATGACCGCTACTTGTCGTTTCAACGCTAAGGAGACCAGCCATGAACCGACTTGGCATAGGTTTGTCCTCGCCTTGGCGGATTTCCTGCACTGCGACGGCACCTTGATCGACGATGAGCTTGAGGCAGTGCGCCGGCACACTCGCACCCCCAACGAACCCCAAGATTACACCCAAAGCCGGACAAATTCAGCGCCAATTCCCGCCGTAGTCCACTCGATTCGCTGCCACAGAGCAGTGCAAACCTACTTGCGCTCTCACAGCGGCTGCATTGCGTAGGCAGGGCTTCAGTCATGGGGCCGCAACCTGCTAAGGCTTGGCCAAGAACCAATCATGTCGCCTGCTGACGGGGAGCCAATTTGTGCTACGCTTTGTGGACGCTAATTTGGCGGCGGGGTGGAATAAGCCATGGAACCAGTCAACGTCTTTAGTGTGCGTGATCTTCGTCAGCACTCCAGCAAGCTCATCAAGGACGCCGAGCAGGGGCACCTCTCACTTATCACCAAGCACGGACGTCCAGCCATTCTGGCGATACCCTTTGACGAGAAACTCCTCGAGTTCGGAGTGCAGCGCACACTGGCCCTGCGCCTTTTCGAGAAGCGGCATCTGACCCTTGCCCAGGCCGCCAAACTCGCTGCCGTGCCCACGGAGGACTTCATGGTGCTGGCGGGTGCGGCCGGAATTGTCGTTGTGGATTACCCGCCGGACGAACTCGACAAGGAAATGGCTGCCGCCCGCCCACTCCAATGATCGTCGCGGATGCGGGGCCTCTCATTGCCTTGGCGAGCATCGGCTACCGCTTGTCAGGGCAGCTCGTGACGGAGATTCATTCAAACGTACGCACCTATTACCAGCGGTAAACCATCCTGGCGTACCAGGAGCCCCCTTCAAAATTGGCCGCCGTTCGGCGGGCGTATGGCAGACCCACATCCAGTCTATTGGCGTAAGGTGGGCCGATGCGGTCCACATAGTCGTCGAACAGGTTGGAAGCGCCTAGGACAACGCGCAAGGTCTCGGAAATCTCGTAGCCGAGTTCCATATCCACAAACAGGGTGGCACCGAGCTTCTTGGTCGGTGCCCCGCCATCTACACCGCCGACGCGCCCACGTTCGTCGTAGTGGCTGCCGAAGTAGTTGAGCCGTACCAGAAAGCTCCAATTCATTCCCGCGGAGGTGTTCGCCGTGAGGGTGACGCGGTCTTGCGGATAACTCTTCTCGATATCTTCGACATTGGCTGCGGAGACGGGCAGGATTCCGTTGATGGCGGTCTGGCTGGCGACATCCACTTGATTGCGGTTGTAGGCCAAGGTCAAGCCCGTAGTCGCGGCGCGGTCGCCCCAATCGAACGAGGTGGCCAGCACCACGTCCAAACCGGTGACGTTGAGGTCCAGCGCGTTGGTGAAAAACTGCACGTTGGAACCGACACCCGTGACCGGATCGATCACCGGCAGGTTCTGCGTCTTGAAAATGCGATCATCGATTTCGATCCGGTAGGCATCCAAGGTCAGCGAGGCCAGACCCCCAAGACCGGCGATAAGCCCAACGCTCAAGTTGGTCGAATGCTCCTCGCTCAAGGGTGATCCCCCCGCCGCCACGGCCAGAGGGTGGTCCGGCGGGACGGTGCCGGACTCCACCTGTAACCCAAGATCGTTGTCGAAGGTGGTCGTGATTTTCTGAATATTGGCCTGTCCCGGCGTCGGGGCATGAAAGCCGGTGGAGACCGCCCCGCGCAGGGCGAAGCCCGGTGTGACATCGTAGCGGGCGGCGATTTTGCCGTTGAAGGTGCCACCGAAATCGGAGAAGTCCTCGTATCGCGCGGCATACTGCGCCACGAAGTTGGCGGATAGATTCTGTTCGATTTCCGCATAGAGGGCGTAGTTGCTGCGCGAAAAATCGCCGGCGTTTTGCTGCTCCAGACCCTTGAAGCCGCTGCTGCCGGCGCCGAAATACGACGATGGCTCTCCGGCCACGACGGTAAAGGTTTCCTCTCGCCACTCGGCGCCGAAAGCCAAATAAACGGCGTTGCCAAGTTGTTTGGAGAAATCGGCGTTGAGATTGACCTCCGCCTGCTCAAAGCCGCCCACGTCAAAATCCCTTTGCGCCGGGTTGCCGTCAGCGCCCAGCCCCAGACTCTGATTGATGGTGTTGTTCAGGAAGAAGTCGATTTCGTTGTAGCCGTAGCCAACGCTCAAGTCGTACTGAATGCCGTTGGCGAGATTTCCATCGATGCCGCCGACCAGACTGAAATCTTTCTGAGCGCCGTCGAAGTAAGGCGTGAATCCACCGGGCAGCCCATTGAATCCGTGCTCTTCACGCAGGGTTCGCAGAGTGATGTGGTCGGGGTTGCGGAAGAAAAATCGATACCGGCCGAAGGTATCCGCGTAGTTGCTGCGCAGGTAAACGGCGGTGTCGTCGTTGATGTCGATACCGGCGTTGACAAACGTGCGTAGGTGCTCTCCCTGAGCTCGCCCCCAAGTTTGCACAAAGGGCGCATCCGCGAACGGAGTGTCGGCGCCCACGCCGGAAACGCCGGCGTCGATCAGCGCTTGCGCATTAGGCCGCTGGACCCCTCGGGAAAGCGCTTCATTCTCGGCGTACTCGATACTCAAGTTCAAAAAACCGCGCTCGCTCAAGGCCAAGCCAAGGTTGCCCGCCAGCGCATAGGACTGTTCGCCCTCGTAGAACTGGCCGTACCGCAACCGGACCTCACCCCCCTCGGCTGCGTCCTTGACGATGAAGTTGATCACGCCGGCGATCGCGTCGGAACCGTATTGAGCCGAAGCGCCGTCCCGCAACACCTCAACGCGCTGCAACGCAATGCTCGGGATCATGCCGATGTTGGGGCCGTGAGCGCCCTTGCCGGCGGAGGACACGAACTCCGCAATCACCGCCGCGCGGTGGCGGCGCTTGCCGTTCACCATCACCAGGGTCTGGTCGGGCGCCAAACCGCGCAGCGACGTCGGGCGCACAAAGGTGTCGCCGTCACCCGAAGCGATGGTGGCGTTGAACGAGGGGACATTGAGGCGCAGGTTATCGGTAATGTCCGCGGAATTGCCCACCTGAGCGAAGTCTTCGCCAGAGATGACATCGACGGGCGCGATGGACTCCGCCGCCGAGCGCCCGGGCCGTCGTGTGCCGATAACGACGACCTCCTCAATCGCTTCCCCGCTCGTTGCGACTGTTTGCGCTTCCGCCCTCGAGGGCGCTGCCGACAGGAAGATGAGCGCTCCCGCAATCGCCAATAGAGAACCCTTGTCCACGGCGATGCCCATAGCCCCAGTGCGACAGTCCCCCTACTCGCCCATCTCAGAGTTTCATTTATGCCTGCCGGAACTCCTGCCACTCAACCCCTAGCTGCCGAACAACACTGCGAATCGTTCCTATCTTGAGATCACGAGCACCCCAATCGGGCACGACTGCTCCGCGCTGGTTTTTTGGATTGACCCACTTTCGATGTGATCCAACTCCTCTGCGCTCACGCTCTTGACAGCCCAAGGATGCCAGCTTCCGGGCAACCTCCCGGTATTTCATTGGGCGGATACAACGGTTTCACACCAAAGTGGTTCCTCTGAAGCGGGGAGCTAAGTGCTTTACGGCAGGGAACGCCCAAGGTCTTCGTAGAGCTCAATCACGGCAGCGAGCGCATCCTTGACGTTCTCCAAGGCTTCGCTCACGGAGTTCCCCTCCGTCACCAATTCCGGCAGCAAAGGGGACGTTACCGTGTATCCGCCTGTCGCCTGTGGCGTTAAGAGCAGCGGCACCCTGTAGTCCATTGGTCACCTGCCTATTTCTGAGCCAACTTTGAAGTGCGCCACTTTATCCGCAGCTAGGCTCTAATGTAAACCAGCCGGCTGCTCGGAGGCGTTTCGCGGACCTTTTGCCTCCGCTCCACGCATGTTTTTCCTTCTACTCCCCCACAAACCGCTCCTGCAGGCGCCGCATTCCGTGCAGCCAGCGATCGTAGTCGGTGGCTTTGCGGCGCATGTACTCCGCCACTTCCGGGTGCGGCAGCACTAGGAACCGTTCTTCGCGCAGGGCCTCGACCACGGCGTCCGCTGCCTGCTCCGGCTCGATCATGCCATCGACGCCGGCCACGCCTGGGCCGCCATCGGCGGTCATGGCGGTGCGCACGGCTTGGGGGCAGAGGACGGACACCTTGATGCCGTCCCTGCCGTGGGTGATGGCGATCCACTCCGCCAAGGCCACCGCGGCATGTTTGGTGACGGCGTAGGTGACCGAACCAATCTGGGTGAGCAGGCCGGCCGCCGAGGCCGTGTTGAGCAGGTAGCCGCCGCCCCGGGCGATCATTCTGGGCACCAGATGTCGCGCCGCCCATACATGGGCCATTGTGTTGACCCGCCAGATGGCGTCCCAGACCGCATCGGGCTCGGCCAGTCCCTCGCCGAGGCCGATGCCGGCGTTGGAGCAAAACAGGTCGATGGGGCCATGTTCGCTTTCGGTGTGGTCAATAAGCGCGGCCACATCGTCCTCCACGCCCACATCCACTTTGCGGCTGACGCCGCCGATGCCCTCCGCCACCGCAGCGGCGCCTTCGCCGTTCAAGTCCGCCACCACCACCTGTTGGGCGCCCTCGGCCGCGAACCGCTCACAAAGCGCCCGGCCAATGCCGCTGGCGCCGCCGGTGACGACGATAACCTTGCCCGCTGCCTCCATCCGCTCATCCTCTGTAAAGGCGCAGACATTAGACTTTTCGCCCGCATGATTCCAGATTGGCGAGCCCGCTCGTCAGCAGATCAGGCGGCCGCTTCCATAGTTGGGTCCAAGGCGAGCGAACCTCCGTTTCCAAGCCGCCAGAAAGATGTGTGCAGGCAAACCGGCCCGGAGCGAGCACTTTGACGCTGACGCTGCAAGTACACATAATGCCGGCAACTTGAGCTGAACCGGATTCTCATGGACTTGAAACAAATCGAAAGCGAGGCGTTGCATCTGCCGTTGGAGGAACGGGCTGCACTAGCCAACCGGCTTCTGCTCAGCCTTGAATCGCGGTCAGATGAAGAAATTGCCGAAAATTGGTTGGCTGAGGCGCAGCTTAGGGCTAGGGAACTCGATGCAGGGATTGTCCGACCCATACCAGCAGAGGAAGTCAGACGGAAAGCGAGAGCCCTGCTTCGGTGAACTACGCCTTTCACCCGGCGGCGGAATCTGAGCACCTTGAGTCAATTGCCTACTACGAATCCGTGAATCCTGGGCTCGGGGCAGCCTATTTGCTTGAATTTGAAAGGAAAATAGTCACGGTTTGCGAGTTTCCGTACAGATGCCCAATCGAAAAACCGCCGGACATCCGAAGAATCAGAATGGACAGATTTCCATTCACTTTGCTATTCCGCGAATCATCCGGAATCATGCAGGTGTTGGCTGTGGCCCATCATCGGCGGAGCCCGAGTTACTGGCTTGAGAGGCTGTAGAGAAAGACGCCACCCACCATGTTCACCCTATCCGACCTAGAGCAAGCCCGGGACACCGTGGCGGCAGTGATGCCAGCCACGCCGCAATACCGTTGGCCGGGGCTGTGTCGGCGCACGGGCTGCGAAGTTTGGGTGAAGCATGAGAACCACACGCCCATCGGCGCTTTCAAAGTGCGCGGCGGGTTGGTGTATCTGGACCACCTCAAGCGCACTGGCCAACTGCCGGAGCATATGGTCACCGCCACCCGCGGCAACCACGGCCAAAGCATTCCCTTCGCCGCCCGTCGCCACGGGGTGCGGGTGACGGTCTATGCGCCCAAGGGCAACAGCGCTGAGAAGAACGCGGCGATGGTCGGCTGGGGTGCGCAGCTCATCGAGTTCGGCCAGGACTTCGACGAGGCGCGGGTGGAGGCCGCACGTCTTGCCAAGGACGAAGGCGCTCTTTGGGTGCCGGCCTTTCATCCCGCTTTGGCGCGGGGCGTGGCGACCTATGCGCTGGAGTTGTTCAACGCCGTCCAGGATCTGGACGCCGTCTATGTGTCCATCGGCATGGGCTCCGGCATTTGCGGCCTCATCACTACTAGGGACCTGCTGGGCCTGAAGACGGCAATCATCGGCGTGGTGGCGGCCGAGGCGCCGGCGATGGCCAAGAGCTTCAAGGCCGGTCAAGTAGTCGAAACCGAATCCGCCAACACCTTTGCCGACGGCATGGCCTGCCGGGTGCCGATGCCGGAACCCTTGGCAATCATTCGCGCCGGCGCCGCCCGCATTGTGGAGGTCAGCGAAGCGGAAATCGCCGCCGCCATGCGCATTCTCTATACGGACACCCACAATGTCGCCGAAGGCGCCGGCGGCGCCGCCTTCGCCGCCCTGATGCAGGAGCGCACCCAACAAGCGGGCAAAAAAGTCGGCGTCATCCTCTCCGGCGGCAACGTCGATGCGGAGGTGTTCCGCGCCGTGCTGGCCGGCGGTGACGACGCACTCCCTTAACGCTGCGGCGGGGCCAAAGGTTCCATTGGGGGCAAATTGGGTATGCGCAGAATTCCCGGATTGGGTTAGACTGCGCAGTCAAGGCACCGTCTTCGTGCGGGAATAGCTCAGTTGGTAGAGCCCTTGCTTCCCAAGCAAGCTGTCGCGGGTTCGAGTCCCGTTTCCCGCTCCACCACCACCTTGGACCAAACCATGAGGATGAAATTACTGCCGCTGGCGACGATTGCGGCTGGGTTGTTGGTCAGCCTAGCCGCGCCCTCGACCTTTACAGCCGTTCCCAACGCGCTGTCGAACGGCCAACCCCTGCCCAGCTTGGCGCCCATGCTGGAGCAAGTGAACCCGGCCGTGGTCAACATCGCCACCTACACCACCACTGCGGTGCGCAACCCGCTGCTGGACGACCCTTTCTTCCGCCGCTTCTTCAACGTTCCCAACCGGCAGCGCTACCGCCGCACCCGCAGCGCCGGCAGCGGCGTGGTCATCGATGCGGAGAACGGCTACATCGTCACCAACAATCATGTGGTGGCCCGCGCCGATGACATCGACATCACCCTTTCCGACGGTCGGGTGCTGGAGGCGGAGTTGATCGGCACCGACCAAGCCGTGGACTTGGCGCTGCTGCAGGCCCCCGCCGACGGCCTCATTGAAATCGAGTTCGGCGATTCGGACGCCCTGCGGGTGGGGGACTTCGTGGTGGCCATCGGCAACCCCTTCGGCCTGAACCAAACCGTCACCAGCGGCATCGTCAGCGCCTTGGGGCGCAGCGGCCTCGGCTTCGAGGGTTTTGAGGACTTTATTCAAACCGACGCCTCCATCAACCCCGGCAACTCCGGCGGCGCCTTGGTGGATCTGTCCGGCGCCTTGATCGGCGTCAACGCCGCCCTGCTCTCCCCCGCCGGCGCCAACATCGGCATCGGCTTCGCCATTCCGTCCAACTTGGTGCGGGCCATCACGGACCAAATCGTCCGCCACGGCGAAGTGCGGCGCGGCTATCTTGGGCTGGAGGTGCAGAACCTAGACCCGAACTTAGCCGAGGCCTTCGATACGAAGGATCAAGACGGCGTGGTGGTCGTATCCGTCGCGTCGGGCGGGGCCGCCGCCGGCGAAATCGAAACCGGGGACGTCATCACCCGCGTCGGCGGCCGGGAAGTGCAGGAAATTGGGGACTTCCACAGCCAGACCGCGGCGGTCTTCATCGGCGACGAACTTAAGGTGGAACTGTTGCGCAAAGGGCGTAAACACCAAGTGACCATCGCCATTGAGGACGATCTGCAGGAACAGGTCGGCGGCGAGCACATCGATTCGCGTCTGGCCAACACGGAACTGCAGAACTTCCGCAACGAAGACGAGGTTGGCGCCGGGGTGCTGGTGACCGCCATTGCCCAAGGCAGCCGTGCCTGGACGGCCGGCCTGCGCAAAGGGGATGTGATCGTCGCGGCCAACCGCAAGGAGGTTGGCGAGCTTAAGGATCTGCGGGAGGCCATAGGCGTTCAAGCTCAGCAAATCCTGCTGCGCATCTACCGCTCCGGGCGCTTCGGCTACGTTTCCATAAGGTAGGGCCAGCCCCTGCGGCCCAGCGAGCGCCTTGAGCTAAGCCGCGGCTATTCGAACATGATGACGTTGCGGGCGACCTCGCCGGTTTCCAACTGGGCGAGGGCGTCATTCACGTCTTCGAGCTTGATGCGTCCGGAGATCAACTCATCCAAGTGCAATTTCCCCTGCTGGTAGAAATCCACGAAGCGGGGCATATCGACCCGGAAGCGGTTGGAGCCCATGTTGCAGCCCTGCAGTTTCTTCTCCGCCAAAAACTCCGGGCCATGAATCTCCAGCATGGCGCCGACCGGAATCATGCCGATGATCGTCGCCGTGCCGCCGCGCCGCACCATCTTGAACGCCTGTTGCGCCGTCTGCGTCAAGCCAATGGCCTCAAATGAGTAGTGGACGCCGCCACCGGTCAATTCGCGGATGGAGCCCACGGGATCCACTTCCCCGGCGTTGACCAGATCCGTAGCGCCGAACTTTCGCGCCAACTTCAACTTGGATTGCACCCGGTCCACGGCGATGATGCGCCCGGCGCCGGCGATCGCCGCGCCGTTGATCGCCGCCAAGCCAACGCCGCCGCAAC
This sequence comes from uncultured Pseudomonadales bacterium, assembly GCA_958296195.1. Classification (GTDB taxonomy): domain Bacteria; phylum Pseudomonadota; class Gammaproteobacteria; order Pseudomonadales; family Azotimanducaceae; genus Azophilus. The sequence goes on from OY282455.1 coordinate 1,052,478, forward strand.
CGATGACCGCCACCGAAGCGCCCGGCTCCACGCCGGCCGTGTGAATGACCGAACCCACCCCGGTGGTGACGGCGCAACCGATCAAAGCCGCCCGGTCCAAGGGCATGTCCTCGCGCACCTTGGCGAGGGCGTGCTCATGCACCAGCATGTATTCGGCAAAGGACGAAAGATTCAGAAATTGGGCCAGTGACTCGCCGTTCTTGGCCAAACGCGGCGATTCGCCGCCGCCCCTTTGCAATTCCTGCGACATGCAGAGGGACATGTGGCCGGTAAGACAGTGCTCGCAATGGCCGCAAAACGCCGAAAGGCAGGTGATGACGTGGTCTCCCGGCTTGACGTAGGTGACGCTGTCGCCAACCGCCTCCACCACGCCGGCGGACTCATGGCCGAGCACCGCCGGCAACGCATAGGGATAGGCGCCGGTTTGAAAGTGCCGGTCAGAGTGGCACACGCCAGCGGCGACCGTGCGCACCAGCACCTCCCGCGGCGCCGGGTCGCCATGCTGAACGTCCTCTATCGTCAACGGCTTGTTGACCTCCCGCAACACTGCTGCCTGCACGCCACTCTCCCACAACTAATCCAAGCACATAGTGCGGAGAGTTTGCCAAAGGCGCTCGTGAATTGCCACTTGGTGTTTGCGGGGCGCTATAGTGTGCCGCCCATATGTCTTCACCCGCCAAAATGCGGATTTGCCTAGCCGTCTTTGCTCTAGCGCTGGCGGGTAACTGCTTCGCCTACGAATCGTCCATTCACCAGAAGCTGACGTTTCTCGCCGCCAAGCAGCTAAACCGTTGCCTGGCGGACAGCGACATCCCAAGCGTGGACGCCCTGCAGGTTCGCGTCATCGCCAAGGCCAACGCCCGGCAGGCGGAGGCCAACTTCTTCGTGCGCCTGTTTCGCTGGAGCTACTATGACCGCAGCGGCGTGGGCGACCGTGACGTCCTGTGGGTGATCGACACGCGCTTTCACGAACATTTCGACCAACAGGTGCGTCAGCTCAGGGGCACGGCCCAAACCGACCCCACGGACGCTTACCGCCGCGTCGGGCGTGTTCTAAATTATGTTCAGGAGGTCACCTCGCCAGCGCAGGCAGCGCCGGTTTACACGGCAAGATGGTGGCGGTTGAACCTGAGGGACAAATTCGACAACTTCCCCGTTGACCAAGCTAGGGTCGCCGCCGCCACCGAAAGGAGTTGCCCCTACGTCCTCGCCAATCCCGGCGACTACCACAGCATATTGAAGCAAACCGCGGACGACACGTTGACCGCGGTGCAGGCGCCCATGCTGGGGCGGCCGGCCTCTTGGGAGGCTTTCTGGACGCTCAACGAAGATCCGGGCAAGTTCGGGGAGTACGGACCCGCCGGCAACAATTTCGGCAGAAACGCCAACTTTAGTTGCGGCGCGGCCCAGCGCTGCGTGTTGCTGCGCGAAGATCCTCTCTATCGGGACTTCGCCCTGCAGCGGCACATCAGCGCCGTGGTGGCCAGCATGCGCATCATGCTCGCCCTGCAGCGGCAGCGCAGCGCAGCGCCACCATCGAGCGGGCCGCCGCCAAGGGTGGGGAAGCCCGCCGCAACAACCGGGCGGGAAGGCGCCTAGTGGCGGTGCCCACGCAAGGCGCAACACCGCGCCGGACGCATGGAGCAACGGCCGGCCTTGGCGGCCTGCAGGTGCTGGACCTCACGGACGAAATGGGCCTGATGTGCGGGCAGCTTCTCGCCGACATGGGCGCTCAAGTGCATCAACTGGTTCCTGCGGCGCTGTCCGCTCGCTTGTCCAGCGACTTCTGGCAAGCCTACACCCTCGGCAAGCGGGTCGAAGTCATCGACTGGCCGCGGACGCCCAAGTTGGTTAAGGGGTTTGCCGCCGAAGCGGACTTGCTGCTGGACAGTTGCGGAGCTTCAAGGCTCAGCGCCTTGGGGATCAGTTGGGAAGAACTGCACACCGCCAATCCCGGCCTGATCCACATCTCCATAACCGGCTTCGGGGGGTCCGGACCCAAGGCCGGCTACGCCGCAACAGACCTGACCATCGCCGCCGCCTCTGGACACCTCCATCTTTCCGGTGACATGCAAAACCCACCGCTGCGGATCGGTGCCGATCAAGCCCATGCCCACGCATCGGCGGACGCCGCGGTGGGTGCGCTCATCGCCTTGGCTGACCGGGACCGCACCGGCTTGGGCCAGCATTTGGACATATCCGCACAACAGTCCATGACTTTGGCGTTGCTGTGCCGCAGTTTGGACAAGCCGGCCGGCCAACCGCCGGCGCAGCGCATGGCTTACGCCATGCAATTGGGAAGCGTTGCCCTGAAAACCCAATTCCGCTGCGCCGATGGCTGGGTGGTGGCGCTGCAGGGCGTGTTGCCGCCGCTGGCCGGCTTCATGGAGCGACTGATGGCTTGGGTTCTTGAAGCCGGCCATTGCAGCGCCGCGGACCTGCAATGGGATTGGGGCGGCACCGGGATGCGCATGGCGGCCGGCGAGATCGACGCACAGGCTTGGGCACCCGTGCAAAATGGCATTGAAAAGCTGTTGGCCGGCCAGACCAAGGCGCAGCTTATGGAGGCCGCCGTCGCCCGACGTCTGCTGCTGGCGCCCGTGCTGGAGTTGGGCGAAGTGCTCGACAGCCCCCAGCTGGTGGAGCGGGGACAGGCACTCGACAGCCCGTCCGGCAAGCGCTTGGGCGTCTTCGCCAAGTTTTCCCAAACGCCTCTGCCCCTAGGGCCGCTGCCGCAAGGAGGATCGGAATTCAGCCAACCCCGCAACGGCCAAGACCCAAGCAGGATCGACCAAGGGAATGGACGCGGGCCGCCGAAAACGCCAGACGGGGCCAAATGCCCCCTGGAAGGCGTCAAGATACTGGATATCTTCTGGGTGGTTGCCGGCCCCGGCGCGACGCGGATGCTGGCCGACTACGGAGCGACCGTGGTGCATGTCGAGTCAACCGCTCGCATCGACATGCTGCGCAACGTGCCGCCCTATTTGGGCGGCGTCATGGCCCCGGAGCGGGCTGCCGCCCACCACAGCACCAACGCCAACAAGCTCAACGTCACCTTGGACATCAGCACGGCGGCCGGTAAGGACGTGCTGCGCGATCTCATCGCTTGGGCGGACGTCATGACCGAGTCGTTCACGCCGGGGGTGATCGAGCGGCTGGGCTTCGGCTACGCTGCGGCGTCCCGCATCAACCCCGGCATCATCTTCATTTCCAGCGCCCTAATGGGGCAAACCGGCCCTTGGCGCAGCTACTCCGGCTACGGCAACCTCGGCGCCGCCGTTTGCGGCTTCCACGCCCTAACCGGCCGGCCGGAGGCGCCCCCAGCCGGTTGCTTCGGCCCCTACACGGATTTCACTTCCGTGCGCTTCAACGCCTTGGCGATCCTGTTCGCCTTGCGGGAGCGGCGGCGCAGCGGCGTCGGCCAGCACATCGACATGGCCCAAGCCGAAGCCGCCCTGCAATTCCTGGCCCCGCAATGCTTCGCCTACTGGCGGGCCGGCACAACGCCCAGCGCCCTAGGCAACCGCCATCCGGACTACGCGCCCCAAGGGTTGTATCCCGTGCGGGGGAGCGACCGCTGGCTGGCTCTGTCCATCCGCGATGACGAGGAATGGCGGCGGCTTTGCGACCTCAGCCAAGACGTCCCCCTGCAAGGTGCCCGCCACTGGAGCTTAACCGAGCGGCGGCAACGCCACGATGAGTTGGATGCCCGCCTCGCCGCTTGGCTGGCCAACCAGAACGGCGAACAAGCCGAACGCGCCCTGCAGTCGGTCAACATACCCGCCCACCAAGTGCTGGACACCCACCAACTGTTTGCGGATGCGCAACTCAACCACCGCGAACACTTCCTCACCGCCCCCCACGCCGAATTCGGCCCGGCGGCCATCGAAAGCAGCCGCCTGCGCTTTTCCCGCACCCAACCCCGGCAACCACAGGCGGCGCCCCATTTCGGCATCGACAACCATCGGGTGTTCAAGGACATCCTCGGCTACGACGCGGAGCGGATAACGGAGCTGGGGCAGGCGGGGGCGTTGCGGTAGCGGCAGAAGCCGTCGCCCCTCGCCAGCAGGCGATATGGGGTAGGATGCGGCGGTTCAGTCTTCCGCAGCGTTGCTTGTTCATGCACATAGGGCTCACTCCTTGGGACTTTCAAGACCGCTCCGCCAAGTCCTTGGTGCGGCAGGCGGAAATCGGCGAGTCATTGGGCTACCAGTCCTTTTGGCTGCCGGAGAGCCACTTCACGCCCAACGCCATCCCGGACCCGCTGATGCTGCTGGCGGCGGTGGCCGGTGCCACGGAGCGCATTCGGCTGGGCACCACCTCCTACCTGTTGCCGATGCGCAACCCGCTGTTGGCGGCGGAGCAGGTGGCGGTGTTGGACCAGCTGTCCGTAGGGCGGGTGTTGTTGGGAGTGGGGCGCGGCTACGCCTCGGCCACACTGAGGGCGTTTGACGTCGCCCCAAAGGAAAAAAGGGAGCGCTTTGAAGCCAATCTGCAAACGATGCTGCGGGCTTGGAGCGGGACGCCGCTTTCGGTGGACGGCGCCGCTGACGCCATCGCGCTTGATCCGCTGCCGGCGCAGCGCCCCCACCCGCCCATCTGGGTGGCCGCCTTCGGCCCCAAAGCCTTGGCCCAAGCCGGGCGGTTGGGCCTGCCCTATCTAGCTTCGCCCATGGAGACATTGGCCGATCTGGGGTCAAATCTGGCGTTGCACGGGCAGGCTGCTGCGGCGGCTGGGCACGGCGAGATTGAGGTGCGGCCCATCATGCGCTGTGTCTTTGTGGGGCGGCGCCGCCGGGAAATAGAAGCCGTCCGCACCCGCTTGAGCGAAGCCGGGCGGCCGCGGCAAGGCGATGGCGCAGCGGTGGACGATTGGGCCTTGGTCGGGGACCGAAGCTATGTGGCGGCCAAGCTGGCCGAATACCGCGAAGGACTGCGGCCAACCCACTTGGTGGCGACCCGCCTGCGCATCGGCGGCATCGAACAGCAGCGCCTACTGGAGTCCATCACCGATTTCATGGCGTTGTTTTGATGCTCCGCCGCCAGGTCCGCCGTAAAAGAGACGCCGAACCGGTTCCGCCTGCTGTCGATGGGTGTGCCCAGTGGGATCCGAGATGGCCAAGACGCCAACGCCTAGTGTGGCCGCCGTGCAGTCCAACTTGGGGATGGACACTAGGCAAATGACGCAAACGGACCGAGCGGCAAGCTGTCCAGCGCCGGCGCCGCCAGATTTTGAGAAGCGGCGGCAGCGGGTGTACCTCATCCTGTCCGGCGTCTTTCTCGGTACGCTGTCGCTGCTGAACGTGCTCGGCATCAGCCGCTTCGTCGATCTGTCCTTTCCCCTGTTCGGCTTGACCATTCCCATGGTGGTGGCCATTGGGGTGCTGCCCTATCCCATCACCTTTCTCTGCACGGACCTCATCAGCGAGCTGTTCGGGGAAAAGAAGGCGCGGGACATGGTTTGGGTGGGGATGCTGCTGAACGGCTGGGTCGTGTTCCTGCTGTGGCTGGGCGGGGTGCTGCCGGGCACCGAGACGATGGATCCCGCCACCGGGCTGCCGCTGCGGGACGCTGCGGGGCGCCTGCCGACGTTCTACGAGATTCGGGAGCTTACCTTCGGCACTGTGGCGGCCTCGATGATCGCCTACTTGGCCGCCCAGCTTTGCGACGTCCGCCTGTTCCATTTCTGGAAGAAGGTCACCGCCGGCCGGCATCTATGGCTGCGCAACAACGCCTCCACCATGACCAGCCAGATAGTCGATACCACGGCGGTGATTCTCATCACCCATTTCTACGCCGGAGTGCTGCCCATAGACGCCGATGCGCCCTTGGCGCTGCAGTTGCTGACGTTCATCCTGTCCGGCTATGTGTTCAAGGTGCTGGTCGCCGCCTTGGACACCGGCCCGGCCTACCTGTTGGTCGGCTGGCTGCGCCCCTATCTAGGGCTGCGCCACAACGAGGAGGCGGCCCACACCTAGGTGCTCTACGCCCCAACGCGAAGCAAGCGCCGCGTGGCGGAGCCGATGCTGGACCCTGGTGCCTAGCGCTCCACTTGGCCGAGGTTGGCGTGCAGCACGGCACCGTTGACGACCGGGTTGGCGGCGGCCCAAAACAGGGTTTCGGCAATTTCCTCCGGCGCGATTAAGCGTCCGTAGGCCGACATTCCGGCCACCGCCGGCATGGCCTCGGCCGGCACATGGGCGCGCAGCATCTCCGTATCCGTGAAGCCGGGGCAAATGCACGCCGTGTGAACGCCGCGGCCCGCTAGGTCTTGGCAGGTGGCCCGCATCATGCCGACCAAGGCGTGCTTGCTGACCACATAGGAGTAGCTGTTCGGGACGGCCTTCTCGGCCAAGGTGGAGCCGACGTAGAGAATGGCGGAGCCCGGCCGCATCCGCGGGATGGCGAGGCGGTTCAGGGAGTTGGCCGCCACTAGGTTGATCTCAAGGACCGTTCGCAACTGTTCGCTGGGGGTGTCCGTGGCGCTGTCGCTCAGCAGGCGGGAGGCGTTGTGGATGAGCACGACCTCATCGGCCGCCTCCAACGCCGCACTTAGAGGCGAATGCAGATCGTCTGGAAAGTCCGGCGCCGCTAGGTCGCCGTGCAGATGGTTGACCCCTGCAAGCGGGCAAGGACGCCGGGAGATGTTGGTGACCGCCCAACCGGCGGCGGCGAAGCGCTTGGCTGCGGCGAGACCAATGCCGGCGCTGGCGCCCGTGATGATGAGGGTCTTCACGGCAAGCAGGGCCGGAAAGTGCCGATGCCGCAAACAGCCGAGCGCGAAGAAACACGCCCGCCGGGCGATGTCTGCGCCATCAACTGAACCACTCCAACGCGCATTCTCCGAGATTCTCCGCCTATCGCGTCAGTGGCCATAGCTACAGCCTCCACTCAAGCCTCCGCCCGCGCCCATTGTCCCGGGCCGGAAGACACTCTGACCACCCAGCGGTGGATGCCAAGCCCGGCCAAATAGGGCTTGCCGCGCAGTTCTTCGAGCACCCAGGCGGCCAGCGCCTCCACGGTGATGTTACCAACCGGCAAGGTGACTACGTCGCGGTGCAGGAAGGGCAGGCGCTCACCGTTGAACAACGCCACAGTGTAGCCGTCCTCCTGAACGATGCGCAGATGGGGCGAGCGCTCCGGCAGCAGGACGTGTTCGTCAAGTCGGTCGCACAGCCCTTGCAGCGCCCTCTTGAGGATGTTGTAGTCGAAGGCGAGGCCGTCGTCCCCCACTTCGGCCTCCACTTCAAGCTGCACTAGGAAGTTGTGGCCGTGCAGGTTCTCCCGCTCCGTGGCGGAGAACAGGGTGAAGTGGGCGGCGGCGAAGTGCAGCGCCTCCTTGCTGATCTCAATGGTGGTGGTCGGCATTGGTCTGGATGCCCGGCAATTCCCTCAAGTTCATCTTTCGCTGGCCTAGGTTCCGCCGCCGGCGCCGTCACTGGTCGTCGAGAAGGCGCGGCCTAGCACACCGCAGCCGCAAATTCGGCCAAGCTGGTGAAGGTCCAGGTGGGGCTGGCTGCGACGGGTTTGGCGGCGTCCTTGGCGGGGCGGTTGATCCACACGGTGTCCAGCCCGGCGGCGGTTGCCGGAACTATGTCGTGAAAACGGCTTTGCGCGACATGCAGCACCGGCCCCTTGACCCGGCTGAGCGCCAGTTCAAACACCCTGGGGTCAGGCTTGTACACCTGCGCCTGCTGCGCCGTGACCACATGGGCGAAGGGCGCCTGCAGGCGCTTGGCGGAGTGCTTGAACAGGTCGTCGTCTATGTTGGAGACCACCGCCAACTCGAAGTGGCTGGCCAGCGCTTCCAGCGCCGCAATGCTGTCCTCAAAGGCCGGCCACTGCGCAATGCTGTCCGCGAAGCCGGCCAACTCCTCCGGCTTCGGCTGGAAGGCCAGCCGCTCGCCAAGACGCTGCAGCAGGCGGGCCAGGACGTCGCGGTAGGCGCCGCCCTCGGCTTGCAGCTCCGGCTCCAGCTCCGCGAACGCCTCCAGCAGGAATTCGTCGATGACGTGGACGTCATAGCGCGCCAGCAGCGGCTGCAGATAGCCGGTGATGCCCGCTCCCCAGTCGATTAGCGTGCCGTAGCAGTCGAAGGTCAGGGTGGCGTAGTCCCGGGCGTTAATCTTGGTCATGTTGAATGCGGTTCAGAATCAAGCCGTAAAAGTAGGTGGTGTCCTTGCGGTCGAAGTACCAGCCTAGATGCCGGCGGCATTCGCCGCAATTGGCGATGCGCCAGCGAAAGCCCATGAACCAGGAGTCCGCCGCCTGCGGGGAGCCCTCGATCTCGCAGCCCAGCGCCTCCTGAAAGCAGCCGATGTGGAATTGCAGCCCGTGCGGATTGATGCAGTAGTGGTCGTGGCCGCCGTTGACCTCGATGCGGTCCGCGCCGCGCCCGATCACCGACGAGCAAACGGCGCAGTAGATGTAGTCCTTCCTTTCCTGCTGCTCCCGCTCGAGCAAGCGGTCCAGAGCCGGGTCAAGGCTCTTGCGCTCCTTATCAACCACTTCCGCCATGATTCAGCCCGGCAATCTCATGGGCGCGGACGCCCGTAGGCGGACGTCCCGCTGCACTCTTTTCCAAAGAGGGCCTTTTACCATGCTCTTGGGCGCTCTAGCCACCGCAAAGGATGACGTTTCCGGCTTAGCCGCTCCATCGCAACAGCCCCTCCTGAGTGCAGGTGGCGACCAGGCTGCCGGCGCGGTCAAAGAACCTGCCCTGCACCAACCCGCGCCCGGCGCCCGTAGCCAAAACAGTTTGTTCAAAGAGCAGCCACTCGTCAGCCTTGGCGGGGCGATGGAACCACATGGCGTGGTCCAGACTGGTGCTCTCCAAATCTGGGTCTAGCCAACGACGCCCGTGGGGCAGCACGGCGTTGTCCAACAGGGTGGCGTCCGAGAGGTAGGCGATGCCGGCTTGGTGCAGGGCGGCGTCATCGGGCAAGGGATCCCTAACCCGCATCCACATCAGTTGCGGCTCCGTCACCGCCTTGCCGCGAGCGCCCGGTGTATTGACGTAGCGCGTGTCCATGGGTCGGTCGGACCCAGGCCAGGAGGATGCGCCCAGTTGGGCCAGAACGAAGTCGTCATAGGTCCGGTCCACCTCCTCCGGCGGCGGCGCATCCGGCATTGGCGCACCGCAGTACGCAGGGGAACTCTCCGGCGCGTGAAAAGACGCCGTCATGCGGAAACGCTCCTTGCCCAGTTGCTGGGCATGGGTTTGGCGAGACGAGAAGGCACGGCCCTGCCGCACCCGCTCCACGCCGATCTCCACCGGCGCGTCCACGTCGCCGGGGCGCAGAAAGTAAGCGTGCAGCGAATGCGCCGGGCGTTCGCCGTCAACCGTGGCCGCAGCAGCCATCAGGCACTGGGCCAAAAACTGCCCGCCGAACAGCGTCTCCCCTTTGTCCGGCGCCGGCGGTCCTGCAAAGCGGTCGCCGTCTAGCCGCTCAAGCCTCATCAGCGCTGCGAAGGTGGTACACATGCCGACTAAGTTTGACCCGTCTTGGATATGCGCTCAAGGCCGCAAATGCCAGCCAGACTTGGCGGGCCGGATATTGGCGACGGCAGACCGGAAATTCGCAGTGCATAGGCGAGAAGGCCCCCATTCGCGCCACGCCCAAATTTTGTCCGCCGGCGGGGTTGCGCAACGGGGGCTTTCGTTCTACTTTGAAGCCCTGATGCGGAGGACCGAGCGTTGCGTTGCGTCGGCGACATTTTGGAGGAGAAATCCGAGCGGCTGGTTTGGGTTGGGCCGCTGGAGTCAGTCTTTGACGCCCTGAAGATCATGAACAAGGAGAATGTCGGCGCCGTTCTGGTGCAAATCGACGGCTACTTGGTGGGCATCCTTTCCGAACGGGACTACATGCGCAAGGTCATTCTGGACATCCACGCCTCGCGGAAAACCAAGGTTTCAGAGGTGATGACACGGGATGTGGTGACCGTCACCCGCAGCGACACCGTCGTTCACTGCATCGCCTTGACCAGGAAGCATCATGTCCGCCACCTGCCGGTGGTGGAGGAAGGCAAGGCCATCGGCATGATCTCCTTGCGGGATCTGTTCCTCGACGTCATTCACCACAAGGTCGGGGAAATTCGGGAGGACGAATAGCGGCCAGGCCCGCACGTCCGGCCTTGGCGTTGCTGGTTGCCGCTTGGTCACGGCCAACAAGCGCCGTTTCCGTGGCTAGCTAGGCACAGCAGCCTGTTTGGCCGGTGTCGGAGGTGCGCAGGGCGCGGGGTCTCAGGGCGGCAACAACCATTTGTGCGCCGTCGCTGGCGGGGCGTCCAAGCTGCGCAAAAACGCCTCCAAGCGCTTCAACTGGTAGGGAAGCAGGCGCAGCGGCTTGGCTTCGTTGTGCCCGACGATGGCGTTGGGCGCTCGGTTGTAGTGGTCCAGAACCTCGCCTAGGTTGCGCAACTGCCCGGCGTGCATGTAGGGCGCCGTTCCTTGGAGGTTGCGCAGCGAAGGGGTCTTCCGCGCTCCAATCAGATCCTCCCCGGTGCGGAGGAAGCGCAGTTCCACACAGTCCTTGGCGGTGCCGACGCTATGTCGTCCTAGGCAATTGAGGGGATCGCTGCGAACCAGTTCGGCGCCGACGACGCGGCCTAAGTCGGGCAGGGCGCCGGGTGCCGGCAACACGCCGGTGTTGTGGAATTCGTGATTGGTGAACAGCGGCCCGTTGTGGCAGTTCATGCACTGCGCTTGGCCGATGAACAGACGCAGGCCCTCGACTTCCACGCGGTTCAGGTGGTCTGATGGCAGCGTTTCGACGCCATTGGCGGGCGGCCTTGGGAAGTCTCCAGCCAGCAGGTTGGCGGCGTAGCGGTCGAAGCGCGTCTCTCCCGGCAGCAGCCGCCGTTCGTAGGCGGCTAGGGCCTTGGCGGCGCTGACAAACACCTCCGTGGCCGCCTGCTGTTCGGCGGCGTTGGCCGGCTCGCCTCTGGGCAGTTCCGGCAGCGGGCCGAACAAGTTCCGATAAAGCCTTGCGTAGGCCGGGTCCGCGGCGATCAAGCGGGCGATTGCGGCGCGGCTGCCGCCATGCTCCAAGGGGTTTTCCAGCGGAGATGCCGCCTGCGCCCACAGGCTGTCCGCCCGGCCGTTCCAAAACTGCCAAGGGCTGTAGGCGGTGCCCACCAGGCTGGGCGTGTTGAAGTTCCCCAAGCCCAGCCCGACGGCGCGGGCCAGCCCGTCGGTGAAGCGCTGCTCCGGCCTGTGGCAGGTGGCGCAGGAGACGGCGCCGTTGGCGCTTAGGCGAGCGTCGAAGAACAGCCTATGGCCCAAGCGTTGGGCCAATGGGTGGTCGGCGACGGCGTTGGTCGGGTCCTTTGGCAATGGTGGCAGGGCGCCGATCCACAATGAGCCTATTGCCCGCAGTTCGGCGTCGCTCCAAGATTGCGGAGGGTCCGGCTGATGCACCGAGTAGGCAACACCCAGTGCAGCCGCGAAGGCCAACAGTCCGGCAAGGGTGTACCAGCGCTGTTTGCGCTGGGCAGACGCCCAAAAAATTTTCGGCCACTTGACAATGGGGAGGAACACCTAGCTGTGGAACAGGCAGTTTGGCGGCCGCCCACCGCTGCCGTCGGGCGCCAGTATAATGAGGCGCGGCGTCGGATGCGTCGCCCACCGCGCCTTTATCGCTCAACCAAGCAGGCGCCGACCGCCGCGTCGCGAGGGGAAAACTGACGCATGGCCTTGAAAAAATCCCAACTCTACGCCTCTCTTTGGCAAAGCTGCGACGAGCTGCGCGGCGGCATGGATGCCTACGAGTACCTGATGCGGCACTTCGCCACCGAGTCTGGCAAGAGCAAAGCGAAACTTGCTCGCCCCATCTTCTCAGATGCCAGCTTTGATCGGGCAATCAATGGCTGCCAACGGCTGCTTAATCCTGACAAAGGGCGGTGAGAGTCGTGGATCCCATTCGCATTTTTATTAGCAGCGTGCAAAGCGAATTTGCGCAGGAGCGCGAAGCACTGCGGAACTACCTGCATGAAGACCCACTGCTAAAGCGGTTCTTCCATGCCTTCCTGTTTGAGGATGTGCCGGCATCCGATCGGCGGCCGGATCGGCGTTATCTGGACGAGGTGGAACGAAGTGACCTCTATCTAGGGCTGTTCGGACGCGACTATGGAACCGAGGATGCCGAAGGTTACTCCCCGACCGATCGGGAATTTGACCGAGCAACTGAAAGAGGTGTGCATCGTCTCATTTTTTTGAAAAACGTAGATGACAATACTCGCCATCCCAAAATGCAGGTGCTAATTGGCAAAGCGCAATCAGGGCTGGTCCGCAAGAAGTTCAGCACACCAGAGGAGTTAAAGACCAGGGTCTATGCGGCATTGGTGGAATATCTGGAGAGCAGGGAGTTGCTTCGTCGAGTGCCTTTTGACGCGGCGCTGTGCAATGGGGCAACTCTGGACGATCTCGATTCTGACAGAATGCGTTGGTTTATCCGTCGGGCACGCAGGGCACGGCAGTTCCCCTTGGCTGAAGAGGCGTCGCCCGAGGAGTTGCTGACGCATCTAAACCTGTTAAACGCAGGGCGGTTGACCCACGCCGCAGTGTTGTTGTTCGGGAAGGCACCGCAGCGATTTTTAATTTCCTCCGAGGTCAAATGCGCCCACTTCCACGGAACAGAGGTCGCCAAGCCGATTCCATCCTACCAAGTCTATAAAGGCACAGCGTTCGAGCTGGTCGATCACGCGGTGGATTTTGTGCTGAGCAAGGTCGCGTTGCACGTCGGTACCCGTGCCGAGAGCGTCCGCGCAGCCGTAACCTACGAGATCCCCAAGGAAGTAGTCACTGAGGCGATTGTCAACGCCGTGGCGCACCGTGACTACACGAGCAACGGCAGCGTACAAGTGATGCTGTTCGCCGACCGGATGGAGGTCCGAAATCCCGGCCGATTGGCACCCCCGCTAACTCTCGAAAAGCTGCGCGAACCGCACAACTCTCTGCCAAGCAACCCCTTGCTGGCTGAGTCACTGTATCTGACCGAGTACATTGAACGAATGGGAACCGGAACGCTGGACATGATCCGCCGCTGCATCGGGGCTGGTTTATCAGAACCTGAATTTGACGTTACCGATGGATTCGTCACAAAAATTCGGCGGAAGGCACTCACAGGGCGGGTTATGGGTGAGCCGGGAGTGCAGCCAGAGTCGCAGCCAGAGTCGCAGCCAGAGTCGCAGCCAGAACCCCTCGAAGATCGCGTGTTGCGTCTTCTGATCAGTGGAGCGCTGTCAAAGGCAGAACTATCCAGAAACTTGGGGCAGAAGACGATTTCGGGCCAACTCAACAAGGTCGTCCGGTTGCTCTTGGCTGACGAAATGATCGAGTTCACACTGCCAGACAAGTTGAAAAGCCGATTGCAAAAATACCGCCTGACGGACAAAGGGAAGGCCGCGGCAGCTATCTCGGAGCGTAGGTAAGGGAACTCAAGAACATGAGCGTCGTCGGCCAAAAAGAGATTTTGACACAACAATGCGTGGTTGAATTCTTCCAGGACGCTCTCGGCTACGCCTATCTTGGCGATTGGCAGGGTCGACAGTACAACTCCAACATGGAAACATCCAAGCTTGCCATGTGGCTGGCTGGGCAGGAACACGACGATACGGTCATCGACAAGACGCTGTACGCACTGCACAAGGCCGCGGGAATTAGCGGCAGTACGGCGCTCTACGACGCCAACCGGGAGGTTTATAGCCTGCTCCGCTACGGCATGAAAGTGCAGCCCGCCCCGGGGAAACAGCGCGTTACTGTCTGGTTGATCGACTGGGCAAACCCTGCCGCTAACCACTTCGCCATCGCCGAGGAAGTGACCATCGCTGGGGAGAACAACAAGCGGCCGGACATCCTGATATACGTCAACGGCATTACCTTCGGTGTGCTGGAATTGAAGCGCTCCACCGTTTCCGTGGCCGAGGGCATCCGGCAAAACATCGACAGCCAGAAAAAGGAGTTCATCCGCCCCTTTTCTCCACGGTGCAACTCCTGATGGCCGGCAACGAAAGCGAGGGACTGCGCTACGGCGTAATTGACACGCCGGAGAAGCGCTGGCTGCGTTGGAAGGAGGTGGACGCGCACCCGAAGGCCGGCAACAGCCCACTGCTGCGGGAAATCGACCAACTCTGCAACAGTTCGGCGGGGTGGATGAGGCCTATATTGACGCCTTTGTGAAAGGCATCCACGCCCACTTGCCCAGGGGCTTTCACGCCAAAGGGGGAACTGTTCGTCTTTGTGGATGAATGCCGCCGAACCCATTTCGGTAAGCTGACCAATGAGATTTTTGCGATCGTTAAAGCCCAACAAAGCCGTTATTGAGCGGCGTTGCCTGGAAGTCAACGGCATCGCCGTGGAGGTGCTGCGCAAGAACATCAAGAACCTGCACCTAAGCGTCTATCCGCCGGATGGCCGGGTGCGGGTGTCCGCGCCGCACTACTTTGACGATGCGGCGGTGCGCTTGGCGGTCATCACCCGGCTGGACTGGATTCGCCGGCACCAAGCGGCCTTGCAACAACAGAGCCGGCAGTCGCCAAGGGAGTTCGTGACCGGCGAGAGCCACTACTTCGCTGGGCACCGCTACCGATTGGACGTCATTGAAGGGGCGGGATCGCCGAGCGTGCGGCTACGCGACAATCAAACGATGGAGTTGCGCATTCGTCCCAATACGGAGCGGGACAAGCGCGAAGCCATCCTGCACGGCTGGTACCGTCAGCAGCTTCGCGCCCAGTTGCCGGCGCTGGTCGCCCACTGGGAACCGATAGTCGGCGTCACGGTCAACGAAGTGCGCATCAAGCGGATGAAGACCCGCTGGGGTTCCTGCAACATCAACGCCAAGCGCATCTGGCTGAACTTGGAACTGGCCAAGAAGCCGAGTTCCTGCCTGCACTACGTTCTGGCGCATGAAATGGTGCATCTGCTGGAGCGGCGCCACAACCGCCGCTTCCGTGCGTTGATGGATCGGTTCATGCCGCAATGGCGTTTGCATAGGGACGAACTGAACCGCGCCCCGCTGCCGCACGAAAACTGACGCTATTGATGCGGAAACAGAGCGCTGGCCTGCGCACCACCCCCTTGGTACGGCCATGGCTTGGCCGTGCCCATGCTCGCCGCTACAGGTCCAGCGACAGGGACAAAGAGTCCTTGCCCTGAGCCGCTTCCACCGTTAGCACAACCTCCCAAGCGCCGCCCATGTGGAACTTCATGCCCTCGAGCAGATAGCGTCCGTCACCGAGATAGACGGTTGTTCGGGGCGCTGTCGGCAGGCCGTGGTCGTGGGCCGGCATGCCGCCGGACACTTGGATGCTGGCGTTTTCCACCGGATTGCCGTTGGCGTCCGTCACCCGGACCGTCCATTGGTGCATTTGATTGATGGCGATGGGCTGCAGGGTGGCGGCGTATCTGATCTGGTAGCGTTCCAGCTTCGTGAATTGAGGAGGCGACGAAACCGGCTCAGGGTCGTCAACTTGACCGAATGCGCCGGCCGCGCAGCACAGGGCCAACAGCAGAAAACGAGGATTCATGGCCGCGAGATTTTAGCCCGCAAATTGCATCAAGGGCCGCGATGATCGCCGGATTTTGGCTTCCGGCGCACTTTGCGCCTAGGACGTTCCCGAACGGCGGCTAGACAACCTGTTGCAGGAATTGATCACTTCAGCTTGGGCCAAGCGGCCACGGCTGGATGACGGGACGACGGTTGCAGGGCTAGCTGCGCCGGAGCGTCAGCTCATTACGCCGCCAGTCACCTTTGGTTTCAGATCCGGCAGAAAGGTGGGTGTGCCGCCCTCGACAGCGCAGCCGAGCAGGGTGGTTTGGATGAAGGGATTGGCGATCTGGTCGTCAGCGGGAATGAGCTTGCCGTGTTCAAAGCCGCCGAAGCAGATGTTGCCTCGGCCTCGGTCGGCTTGGACGGGCGCTGCATCGGGTTCCTCCGCAGCGTAGGCGACAGCGCTGTAGGCCAGCCCGAGGGCGGCTAGCACGACTGAAGCTCTTTGGTTCAATGGACGGCCCGCAAGCAAAGACAGCACTCACCCTAGGCGGTAAAAGTGACAGTTTTATGACGATGCGGCCCAAACGCCCAGATTGATCTCCATGCCCTGACCCGCGCCAGCAACGCAACTGCGTCCTGTGGTTCGCAAGCAGTGCGCAACTGCCCTACAATTGCGCCGCATCCATGATTTCTCATCGTGTGGGGATCAAGTGACGCGACTGCCCGTCATCGTCGGTTTCGGAGGGATCAATTCCGCCGGCCGAGCATCCTGCGACCATGCCTACAAGCGCATGGTCATTGACGCGCTGCCGGAGGCCGAGCGCCGGCTCACTTACCGGAGCTTGGCTGCGCTCATGAATCTCGATGAGGATCCGGCTTCCGCCGAGGCGCGGCGCTACATGGACGAGCACACCCTCATTCGGCGGATTGAGCTTTTCGACCCGGAAGCCGTGCGCTGCAACCGGGAGGTCAGCCTCAGAGCCGCCGCCGCTCCGCTGGAGTTCCTGATCGGCAAACGGCAGATGCCGCGCCGCCTGCCGGAGGGCTGGCGAGTCGAGCCGGCCGGGGAGCGGGACTTCAAGGTGGTGGTCGATGACCAGTTCAAGGTGCTGCTCGCCGATGGGCGGGTGTCCAGAGTCTCGAGCGCCGGGCAGGTGCCCACCGGATTCGACCCTGGAGCCATCTACTCCTCCCGCAGCCATCCCCGCGGCCTGCAGCTTACGGTGTTCGCCGCTTCGGATGCGTTGCGCTCGTCCGGGCTGCCGTTGGACCTCCTGAAGAGCAAGGTGCCGCCGGACCAGTTTGCGGTTTACTCCGGCAGCGCCATCTGCCAACTGGACGCGGACGGCTACGGCGGCATGCTGCAAAACCCTCTGCTGGGCAAGCGCCCCACCTCCAAGAATGGCGCCCTTGGCTTGCCGGAAATGCCTGGGGACTTCATCAACGCCTATGTGCTGGGCCTAGTCGGCGGCACCGCCGGCATCATCGGCGCCTGCGCCTCCTTTCTCTACAACGTCAAGCAGGGCATGGACGACATTCGCTCCGGGGCCAAGCGGGTGGTGATGGTCGGCAATGCCGAGGCGCCGATCATTCCCGACGTCATGGAAGCCTACCGAACCATGGGCGCTCTGGCGGAGGACGAATCCCTGATGGCGCTTGACGGCAGCGACACGCCGGACCATCGCCGCGCCTGCCGCCCGTTCTCCAGCAACAGCGGGTTCACGGTGGGTGAGTCCGCCGTTTACGCCTTGTTGATGGATGATGAGCTGGCCCTTGAAGTCGGCGCCGAGGTGTTGGGCTCGGTGGCCGACGTGTTCGTCAACGCGGACGGCTACAAGAAGTCCATCCCCGGCCCCGGCGTCGGCAACTATCTAACCATGGGCAAAGCCATGGCGCTGACGCGGAGCGTCCTCGGTGACGAGGGCCTGCAGCGCGGCACCTACGTTCAGTCCCACGGCACCGGCACCCCTCAGAACCGGGTTACGGAATCCCAAATACTGAATGAACTGGCCAAGACCTACGGCATTGAGCGGTGGTTGGTCAGCGCGGTCAAGGCTTATGTGGGCCATTCCATGGCGCCCGCCGGGGGAGACCAGCTCGCCTCGGCTCTCGGCGTTTGGCGGCATGGCTGGGTGCCCGGCATCACCACCATCGACCACATTGCCGAGGACGTGCATGACAGCCATCTGCACCTGCCCATGCAGCATGTGGAGATTGACCCGGAAGCCATGCCTGGGGCGATCATCAACTCCAAGGGTTTTGGCGGCAACAACGCCTCCGGCCTGTTTCTCTCCCCGCAGCGCACCCGCGCCATGCTGGCCAAGCGCTGGGGCAAGGCGGCCTGCACCGCCCACGCAAAGCGCAATGAAGCCGTGCGGCGCGCCCGCGAGGAATACGACGACGCCATGTTGCACGCCACCATGGCGCCCATCTACAAGTTTGGGGAGGATGTGTTGGCCGGAGAGGACCTGTCCATCAGCACCGTCGCGATCCACCTGCCTGGCTTCGGCTTGCCTGTTAGCTTGGACCTGCCGAATCCCTACGCGGACATGATTTGAGCCTTAGGGGTTAGTGCCAGACGGTGTCGCCGTCCTCCACGCCATCGAATTTGCGCTGCGCGACCCGGCGCAGGCCGGAATCCGAAGCGCCTTCCACCACCTTGGCGTAGGACTGCTTGGCGGCGTCCGGGGCACCGAGCAACTCCCAGACTTGGCCCCTTTCAAAGTAGAGTTCGGAGTTATTGGGCAGCAGGATCATTTGATAGCCGAGCACTTCGAGCACTTGGTCGAATCTGGCCTCCTCCAGCAGTTGCGCCTTCACGTTGTTCAACATGCGCAGCGCGATCGTGCGGCTGGTGGCCACGGCGAAGGGGTCCCTAGGCGGCATGTCGGTCAGTTGTTTCAGGCAGGCCTCCTTGCTGATTGGCCGGAAGGTCTGTGGGTCAACGAGAAGTTCGTTCACGCGGGTGAGGAACCGCCCCGGAAAATTGACGCCCTGGGCCTCCAAACCTTGGCGGCGGGCCACATGCACCAGCAGCACCCCCAAAGAGATGGACAGCCCCTGCCCGGTTTCCAGCACGTCAGCCAAGCGGCTGTGGGCTAGGGAAATGGGCGGCTGCCCTTGGCCGCCGAAGCCGAGGCTTTCCAAAAAGGCCCAAGGCGGCACCTCAGCCGGGCAGGAGTCCGCCAAGGCGTCCACCCGCAGGCGCAGGGCGTCCCGGTTGACGGTTGGGTCCAGAACCAAGTTCACCAAGAGGGCGGCGGACAACTCGTCGCTGGAAGAGTCATCGATGAACTGGCGGAATTGATCTTCGTGGTTGGGGGTCACCCGCTCATGATACTCCGTTGGCGTGGAATAGGCGCGTTTTCCGGCATCCGTCACGCCGTGCGCTCCCGGGTCTTCCGGAACTCCAGCTCCGGCCAGCGCTCTTCGGTTAGCTGCAGGTTGGTTTGGGAGGGGGCAAGGTAGGCCAAGTGGCCGCCGCCGTCGATGGACAGATTGCCGGCATGCTTGTGGCGGAAGGCGTCCAACTGGACGCGATCCTTGCCGACCACCCATCTGGCGGTGCTGATGTTGCTCTGTTCATAGAGGCAGTCGGCCCGGTACTCCTCCCGCAGCCGGTGGGCGATCAGGTCGAATTGCAGAGTGCCCACGGCGCCCACCACCAAATCGTTGCGGGTGAGGGGCTTGAACAGCTGGGCGGCGCCTTCCTCAGCCAGTTGCTCCAGGCCCTTTTCCAGTTGCTTGTTCCTGAGGGGGTCCCGTGTGCGCACCCGGCGGAACAATTCCGGTGCAAAGTTGGGGACGCCCAAAAACTCCAGGGGCTCCCCCTCGCTGAACGAGTCGCCGATGCGGATGGCGCCGTGGTTGTGCAGGCCGATGATGTCGCCGGGCAGGGCCAAGGTCGCTTGGTTGCGCTCCCCAGCCATGAAGGTGAGGGCGTTGCTGACCTTCAGGGTCTTGCCGGTGCGCACCTGACGCAGCTTCATGCCCTGTTCATAGCGGCCGGAGCAGACGCGCAGGAAGGCGATGCGATCCCGATGCCGCGGGTCCATGTTGGCTTGGATTTTGAAAACGAAGCCGGAGAACTTCGCCTCTTCAGGACGCACCGAGCGGCTGGCCGCTTGGCGCGGCTGCGGGCCGGGAGCGTGGGCGACGAGGCCGTCCAACATTCGCTGGACGCCGAAGTTGCCGAGGGCGGTGCCGAAGTAGAGTGGGGTGAGGGCGCCTTGGCGGAAGTCGTCAAGATCGAATTCCCGGGCGGCGCCGCGCACCAGTTCCACCTCTTCGGCCAAGGCGTCATGGTCTTCGCCAAGCAGGTCCCGCGCCGCCGGACTGCCTAGGCCCTCAATGATCGGATACTGGTGCAGGTGGCTGCCGTGGCCGGGTTGGTAAACCTCCACGGCGTTTTCCGCCAAGTGGTGGAGGCCGTGGAAGTGGCGCCCGGCGCCCAAGGGCCAATTCATCGGGGCGCATTGGATTTGCAGGATGTTCTCGATTTCGTCCATGAGCTCCAGCGGGTCGCGAATGGCGCGGTCCAGCTTGTTGATGAAGGTGATGATGGGGGTGTCCCGCAGACGGCAGACCTCCATCAGCTTCACCGTGCGCGGCTCCACTCCCTTGGCCCCGTCGATGACCATCAGGGCGGAATCCACGGCGGTGAGGGTGCGGTAGGTGTCTTCGGAGAAGTCCTCGTGACCGGGGGTGTCCAACAGGTTCAGCAGATGGTTCTTGTAGGGGAACTGCATCACGGAGGTGGTAACGGAGATGCCTCGCTCCTGCTCCATGGCCATCCAGTCCGAGGCGGCATGGCGGTCGGCCTTTCTAGCCTTCACCGTGCCGGCTAGCTGAATGGCGTTGCCAAGCAACAGCAGCCGTTCGGTCATCGTCGTCTTGCCGGCGTCCGGATGCGAGATGATGGCGAAGGTGCTGCGCTTGGCCGCTGTAGCGCAGGGCGTTGCCGGCGACTCCATGACCGCAGAAGGAAGTGGGAAAGGCGTGACCATACCACGAAATGCCGCGGCGGCGACGCCAGCGGCAGGATCGACCCCCTCGGCCATTGAAATTGGTTGCAATGCAAGGCCCAGGGCCGCTCGGGCAGTGCAGTCTTAGCTCTGGCCTTGCAGTCGCCGCCACAATTCCCGCTTGGCGTCCGGATCATCGAGTTGCTCCAAGTCGGGAATGGTTATGTAGTCGATGGCGCCGGACGGGATTTTGTTGGCCATGGACGCCGTCACTAGGAGGCGTCGGACCGCGAAGTCCTGCATCTGCCTTTCCAGAAACGCGCCGAGAGCGGGGGCCGCGCTTCCGCCGACGCCGGGCAGCGGCCAATCAAAGCGCAGATGCTTGAGGTCGGCGGTCCAGTCGCGACAGGCGCAGCGGGCGATGTCGCCGGCCAGCGCCGCCTGCTTGCGGCTGGTGAATGCGCCGGTGGCGAGCATCGTTCCCTTGGTGCAGGTGGCCAGCAACGTAAATGCCGCATCGGTTGGCGTTGCTGCGGCGGGAGACGATCGTTCCGGCCTTGCGCCGGCCTTCGCTGGCCGCCTAGCCGCATCCATTGGTGCGGAGGGCGGCCGTCGCCTTGGCTGACGCCCTTCCCGAGGCGCCCCCGCACTCCGCGCTTGAGCGGCCACAGGCATCGAGGTGCCCGCTAGGTTGCCGGTGGGTGCCGGTTTTGGCGCAAGGCGGCGTTGCCGCCAGACCTCAATGCCCATGTCCTGCAGGATTTGCGTTCGGTGCGGGTCCAACGTCAGGGCCTTTTCGTGGCTGGATTCTGCTAGCATTCCACACCCTCTCCGCCGACGCCACCGCAACATGCAGTATCTGACCGACGACACGCGCATCGCCGGGATGCAGGAAGTGACGGCGCCGGCTGAACTCATCAGCCAGATACCGGTTTCCCCGCCGGCGTCTGAATTGGTGTTCAGCAGCAGACGGCGGATCAGCGACATCGTGCATGGGCGAGACAAGCGGCTGCTGGTGGTCATCGGCCCCTGCTCCATTCACGACCCCAAGGCCGGCATGGAGTACGCCGCGCGCCTGCGTGAGCAAGCGCAGAAGTACGAGAACCAACTGCACGTCATCATGCGGGTCTATTTCGAGAAGCCGCGCACCAAGATCGGCTGGAAGGGGCTCATCAACGATCCCCGCATGGACAACTCCTACCGCATCAACGAAGGGTTGCTGCTGGCCCGCACGCTGCTGCGGGACATTGTTGAGCTGGGCATTGGCGGCGGCACCGAGTACCTGGACCCCATCTCCCCTCAGTACTTCGGGGACTTCGTCAGTTGGGGCGCCATCGGCGCCCGCACCACGGAAAGCCAGATTCACCGGCAGTTGGCCTCCGGGCTCTCCTGTCCCATTGGCTTCAAGAACAGCACGGACGGCTCCATTCAGGTGGCGGTCGATGCCATCGGTTCCGCGCAGCATTCGCACATCTTCCTGTCGGTGACCAAGCAGGGCCGTTCGGCCATCTTTCAGACCTCCGGCAACGAGGACTGCCACGTCATTCTGCGTGGCGGCGGCGGCAAGACCAACTACGACAGTCCCGCCGTGCATTGCGCCGGCCGCCTGCTGGAGGAGGCGGGTGTTTGCCCCAGAGTCATGATCGACATGAGCCACGCCAACAGTCAAAAGGACCATCGCCGCCAACTCCTAGTTTGCGAAGACCTGTGCCGGCAACTGGCGGACAACGAGCCGCGCATTCTCGGCGTGATGATCGAGAGCCACCTAGTCGAAGGCAAGCAGCCCATCGCCGCGCCGGAAGCCATGACTTACGGCCAGAGCGTTACCGACGCCTGCCTAGGCTGGGAGGATTCCGTCGAGTGCCTCGCCCAATTGGCTGAAGCCAACGCAGCGCGGATGGCGCAACCGGCACCCTCTTAGGCAGCGGGCTCCGCAGGCGGAGGATAAACGCCGGTTAGCTCGACCCGCACGTCGTAGCGATCGATGATGGCCTGGATCGCCGCCTCCGTGCGCTCCCGCGCCAAACGCCGCCGAGCGTCCTTCCTCGCCTGCTCCGCCACTTCGACGAATTCCGGCCGGCGGCCGGGGTTGTTGCTGGTGACCAAGGCCACATGGAAGCCGTGCTTGGACTCGAACGGCCCGCGCCAGCGCCGAACGTCCGCAGGCTCGGCGAACAGCTGTTTGGCCATCGCTTCCCCGAAATGACTGGCGACGAACTCAGGGGTCCGCTCCACATAGTTGACGTGGTACAGGAAGCGGTCGCCGTGGCGGGTGGCCGCCGCCAAGGGCGCCGCCAACTGGTTCAGTTCATCCCGTTTCTCCACCGCCAAAGCGCGGGCGGCCTCAGCGCCCCGTCGTTGCCGGTCAAAGTAAACGTGGGTGAAGGTGATCGCCGGTTCGATGGTGTAGTCATCGAGGTTCTGCTCGTAGTGGCGCTCGGCGTCGCCGTCCCGAAGTTCGACGATGGCGGAGCTCCCTTCGGCGATGAACTCCATCTTCTGCACGAGGCGGCGGCGAATGACATAGTCGTTCGCGTCTAGATTCAGGGCTTTGGCTTCTCGGTGCAGAGCCTCCTCTCGAATCAGATCGTCGATGACGTCCTCAAGCCCCTCGGGCGACAGGCGCTCAAGGATCTGCGCGACCGCCGCCGCGTCATAGCTGCGGGAGCGGTATTGAACGAACTCACGCAGGGCTTGATCGTCAATGCGGATGCGGCGCATCTCCGTGGTCGCGCCATCGGCGCCAATCCATTGAGACAGCAGAAAAATAGCCGCTCCCAAGGCCGCGAAGTGCAGCAGCGGTTGTTTGATCCAACAAGTCTTCATTCTTCAATCCGGCGCCGCCCAACCCGTAGCCTGTGTCCTAGGAAAGGCATCTCCGGGCCGGTGGCTTTCCCAAGGTCAAGGGCGCATGCAGAGGGGGCACTACATACATGACAATATTTTGGCTGGCGCCGTTCCGCGAATTGGTGCCAGCTGGTGCTCGCACCCCTAGCTGCGTCACAGCAGGCGCACTCCGATGGCGGCGTTGAGCAGAAGCCCCGCCCAAATCGCCCAAACATAGGGACGGCAGCGGGCTAGGGACTGCTCCAAAATGTCGTTGTGCTGCTCGCTTGGCCCTTCGGCCACCAAGGCGGCGAAGGCCGGCGCAAAGGGCTTGAGGTGATGGCGGATCATCACCCCGCAGGCCATCAGCGCT
Organism: uncultured Pseudomonadales bacterium; assembly: GCA_958296195.1. Classification (GTDB taxonomy): domain Bacteria; phylum Pseudomonadota; class Gammaproteobacteria; order Pseudomonadales; family Azotimanducaceae; genus Azophilus. The sequence goes on from OY282455.1 coordinate 1,076,132, forward strand.
GCAAACACCAGCGTCTTCCAAGCAACCCGGTCCGCCACTAGGTAATCGGCGCCGGCCAAGCCGAAGCCCGCCGCCAACGCCAGCAGCACGATCGCCACTAGGCGGAAGCGGAAGTCCACCGCCGCCAGCTCGGCCACGAATGCTCTGCCCTGCCAGTGATGCAGAATCAGCACATTGGCGAACCAGAGCAGGCACACTCCCCAAACCGTCCAAGTCAGCCAATCCGGCACCGCCAACATGCCCAAGGACACCGCCATCTGATAGCCCAGCACCAACGCGGCCGGCATGGCCAACTTAGGCCCTTGGTCGCAAGCCAGCATGATCTTCAGGGCCACCTGCCGCGCCTCCACGCCAAGCTCCCGCCGCACCACCTGCCGGCTGGCGAAGAAAGTTCCCAAGTCGCCCCCCAGCCAATAAACGAAGGCAAGGATGTGGGCGTATTGCAGCCAGAGGTAATGCTCCATGAGGGTCCTCTATCGCTTGGAGCCGACGATACAGACCGGCGATGGGTTCGACAACGGCATACGCAAGGCGTCAAAGCCGGGCCGGCTGACGTCCGACTTCACTAAGGAGGACGGTTCCAATCCCACCTAGCCTCGACCAACATTTTGCGCAGTTTGGCCGTTGTCGGATTTTGGGCCTTAACGAGCCTGCATGAATGCCCGCAAGCCTTCCTCCATCTCCGTCAATACCTTGGCGGCGGGTTCTTGAGACTGCGCCCAGCGCCACCAGTTCGCCAGCCGGGGCGCATCGGCCAGGGCGTCGCCACCGCCGAGCCTCTGCGGCAAGTAGGTGGCGTAGAACATGAAAGGCGTCAGGGCGCAGTCGGCTAGGTCTAGACGAGTATGGTCCTCGCGCCCGAAGCGCTCGATGAGTTCATCCAACAACCGTAGTTGCGCATTGAGCGCGACGACGCTCTCAGCCGCATCCTGCCCAGTTTGGGACGGCGCCATCAACAAGCGGAACAGGGGCAGCAGCACCGGCTGGACGTAAACGTCGGGAAAGCGGAGGAAGACGTTCATCACCGCTCGGCCCTCCGGGTCTCGGGGCCGGCAGGCCGGTTGGGGATGGACGTCCTCCAAGTAGTCCATGACGACGATGGACTCTGGAAGCAATTGGCTGCCAGTGTCCAGCACCGGCACCTTGCCGAGCACGTTGAAGCGCTTGAACTGCGGCGTTCGCAGGCCCTCCGGCGCCACATACTCCAGCTCGACGCCCTTGGCGTAGGCCAGCATGCGCACCCGCGCCGCATAAGGCGAGTGGGCCAGATTGATCAACTTCATTGCGTTTCCTCCTTAGTCGCCCGCAGCGGGGCTTTGCGCTCTAGTTTGGGCTGCCTCACCCGCTTCATCCACTGGGTACACCTTGCCGCCGACCAGCAACCCCCAAACCAGCACCACCAAAGCGAACAATCCGAACGTGATGAAGGGCGCAGCCTCTCGCCAAGCGTCAAAGAGGATGCCGCCGACCTTGCTGGCCACCAAAATTCCCACCGCCCCACAGAGATTGAACACCCCGATCACGGCGCCGCGCATCCGTTGCGGGGTCTGCTGCGCAATCAGCACCGAACTGGTGACGATGCAGCCCACTTCCGACATGCCAATCAGCACTCCACATAGAATCATGCCGGCGCCAAAGGGGTTCTCCACAAACCAAGTGCCGCCGTAGCCCAAAAAGGCCAGCAGCAGCGTGAGGTTCAGGGCGCTCACCCGGTTGATGCGGTCCGTCAGAAACCCGAACAGCGGGGCGCTGATCAAGGCGGCGGTTTGGGTGATGGCGATGATCATGCCGGCTCTGGCCATCGCGTCCGCTCGGTTCATGCCCAGTTCCGTGGTGCCGTAGTTGGCCAGCCAGAGGGTGAAGAAGGTGCCGACGATGGCGAGGTTGCCGCGGGCCACGAAGGAGGCGCCGTAAGCAAGGGCGACGCCTCGGTCCCGGGCTGCGAGCAAACCTTCCCGGGCTTGCTGCAGCAGGCTGTGGCGCTGCTCTTGGTGCTGCACTTCCCGCTTGTTCAGGCCGAGCCACATGATCGCCGCGGTGGCGAAGGTCAGACCGGCGATGATCCAATAGACGGAGTAACCGGCCTCCACCGGCCTCTGCCCGGCCTCCTGAAACATCTTCGGCAGGCGCAGCAGAAGCATCACGGTGATTAGAGCACCGATGCCGTTGCAGAAGCCCACCAAGCCCGTGGCCTTGCCCCGGCTTTGGTCGCTTATGTAGTCGGCAATCAAAGTCACCAACATCACGCTGAAGGCCGCCGCCCCGACGGAGAAGGCCAACCGCGCCGCCAACAGCGCCTCGTAGCTTTGGGCGCGAGGCAGGAACAGCAGGCCGACGGCCATGATGAGGTAGCCTAACGCCATGATCGGACGCCGCCCCACCCGATCGGACAGGGTGCCCCAGAAGCCGACCATGACGATGATGACCAACTCGCTCCAAAAGGAGAGGTTGCCGCTGACCTCGCCCTGCTGGTTTTCCGGGATGCCGAGAAACTCCGTCAGCAGATAGGGCTGCATCTGCGGCACAAAGGTTTGCAGCAGAATCCCCACCAAGCAGGCCCAATAGAAGGTGACCATGTTGAAGCCGCTGGTGGACCCGGCGAGGTCCAGCCCCAGAAAGCGGTTGCCGGCGGCGGATGCGTCAGTCATGGGTCTTGGGTCCTAAACTTGGGTGGATTCCGCTATGGCAACTGTCGAGGGATGGCGCAACGGGCCTAAGCCGCCATACGCCGAAGGCGAAGCAGCCTTGGGCCAAGAGGTTGATGCTTTCCTCCAGCCATTGCAACGCCGCCGTTTGCTCCGGGATGCGCGCCAAGGCGCTCAGGCCCAGCGTCAGCAGGATGCTGAGCAGAAAGAACGCTCCGGCGAAGCCTTGTCCCCAACCCCAACTTAGGCGAACAAGCATCAGCGCCAAGGCTATGTTGGCCAACGCTCCCGCAGTCAGCAGCAGGAAAAACCAAGCCCTGCCTTCGGCGAAGACCGCCACCAAGCCCGCCGCCACAAGCAGCGGCATTGCGAGCAGCAGGCTGTTGCGGCCGGGATGTGTCGCGCCGGCCGCGTTGCGCCAGCGCTTGGAGGCTGCCGCGGCATGGCAGGCCAGCAGAAGCATCCCCGGCGCGATGCAGATGAACAGCAAGGCGTCAAGCCAGGCGATGTCCTGCCCGGTCAGCACCCAAATCAGCTTCCAGGTCGCCTTGCAGAGTCCCCCGGCAACGACCAAGCCGGCCCCGAAAAACAACAGCCCCAAGGAAGCCGGCAGCGCCCGGCTGAGCAGTTGCGCCAACAAGCCCAAGCCCACTGCCGACATGGCCACCGGCAGGTAGTCGAACAGGGCCAACCCCAAGCTGTAGTCCTGCAACGGCGCTCTCCGTTCCGGCCAAAGGTTCAGGCTGAGGGACGAAGCGGACCGCCAACGGATCGGTCAGCCATCCTTGTCCACCTTGCGCAGGCCTTGACCGGCGCTGCTATCTGAATGGTTTCGCCAAGCGTGAAGGTGTCGCCCGTCTCCGGAGCTTTGCTGCGGGAGTCGCTTCCCACCACCGACAGGGTTTTCGCCTCGGCGAAAGATGTGCGGAAAAACCGCGGAGCGTCGGCTAGGGGCGCACCGCAGGGACACATGAAGCATGATTGGAGTCCGCCAGAGTGACTGAGGCCAAAGCGTTAATTGACTTAAAGATATGCTTATACTACTTTTACGAGAACTTCCAAACTTTTCGCATTGTGTGTGGCGGTCTTCTTGGTCGCTGGGAACTTAACCAACGATGGATGTTCGGGTTTCCTATGCCTTGTTTGCGAGTTGCCGAGCTAGGAGCATGGCTCGCGCCGCAGCTAGTCGCTGTTTTTGGCGGCGCATCTTGGAAATGAGGAAAGCCGGTTTGCAGCCGGTGCGGCAGTCAGGGCGCTTGGGGATCAGTTTGGGCGGCTTGACCGCAAGCCGGGCAACGGAGGTTGGCGGCTGATGCGGGTGGCCGTGGCGCAGTTTGGCGTTGGCGCCGATGTGGATCGCAACTTGGCGGCCTGCTTGGGCGCCTTGGACGATGCGGTGCGGCTGCGGCCGGATTTGGTGGTGCTGCCGGAGTTCTGCAACCACGCCTCTTGGTATGAGGACCCGGCCCATTGTTACGCCGTTTCCTTGGCGATTGACGGCCCCTTCCTGCAGGCGGTCGCCGCCAAGGTGCGGGCGATCAAGGCCCATGTGGTCATCAACTGCACCCTGCGCCGGGAGGAGGGGCAATGCACAGGCACCAGCCTGCTGTACGGACCGGATGGGGCGCTCCTCGGCACCAGCGACAAGCAGGTGCTGATCGGCCACGAGAACGAATTTCTGCGCAAGGCTCAACAGCCAGGGCCGATTGTGCAGACCGCCTTGGGGCGATTGGGCTTGTACGCCTGCATGGACGGCGTCATCTTCGAGACGCCCCGCTGCTTGGCGTTGCGCGGCGCCCAGTTGCTGTGCAACAGCCTCAACTCCTTCGCGTCCGATGAGGGCTCCCTGCATGTGCCGGTACGGGCCGCGGAGAGCAAGGTGTTTGTCGCTGCCGCTAACAAAGTCGGGCCGCTAATACCGGAGGCCATTCTGGAGCAGGCGTCCCGGCAGACCGGCATTCCGGTGCGCTTCCTGATGGGGGCCGGCGAAAGCCAGATCGTGGCGCCCGACGGCGAGGTGCTGGCCAAGGCGTCCAAGGACCGGGAGGAGGTGGTTTGCGCTGACATTGACGTGCTGGCCGCCGACCGCAAGGATCGGCCTGACGGCAGCAGCCTCTTCGCTTGGCGCCGCCCTAAGCTGTACGCCGCCTTGGCGGAGGACCCGGCTGGCCAGCAGCAAAGCTACGGCGGTGCGGAATCCGTCCGCTGCGCATTGGTTCAGCTTGCCGCGACTGGTGCTGAGGCGGTGGCCGAGGCGACGGCAAGGGTTGCCGAAGCCTTCGCGGATGGTGCCCAGTTGGTCACTCTGCCGCCGCTGTTCTTCCTGCCGGACCAGCAAATTTCTGCACCTGAAGCCGCCGCCGAAGCATCCGCCAAAGTGATCGGCCAGCTAGCAGCGCAGTGCAGCGCCGGCCGCTATGTCGCCACGACCTTGGTGGCCGGCAATCCCCCACGGCTCTGCGCGGCGCTCATCGGTGCCAAGCAATTGCAGCTTCATGCGGTTGGCGGGGTGGATGCCGCCGCCGAGCAGCCGGCCACGGCGCCCGACGCCCTGTTCAGGGACGGGCGACGCCACCGCTCCGAAGCGCATCCACTCGGCGTGGCAAGCGAGGAAGAAGATGGGTTGGCCTTGCTGCAAGGTCCCTTGCACCGCAGCGAACGCTACGCTTGGTCACCCTTGGCGGAGCGGGTTGAAGTTGCTGATTTGGGTTTTGCCCGGGTGGCCGTTTTAACCTCGGACGACGCCTGCATCCCGGAAGCCTTCCGCTTGGCGGCCTTGGCCGGAGCGGATACGGTCATTGTTCCGGTCTTGCCCCTGGAGCGCTGGGAGATGCACACCGGCCTGCTGGAGCGCTCGGCGGAGAACCGGGTGAATCTGCTGGCCTCTGTTCAACCGGGGGAATTCGGCGCCAGTTTCGCCACCTCCCTTACCGAGGACTTCACCGTGCGCACCCCTTGGAAGACGCGCCCCTTCGACGGGCTGCTCAGCCAGCCGCCGGTGCTGCGGGCCAGTGCCGAACCGGGCGTCACCGTGCTGGAAATTCATCCGCGCTGGGCGGGCAACAAGGTGGTGTCCCGGGGCACGGACTTGCTCGCCGGCCGCCCTTGGCGCTTGCTTGACCCGATTTGCGCTGACAAAGGCCGGGAACAGCCATGAGCGCGGAAATTCACCCCCACCGAAGGTTCTTGCCGTCTCGACCTAAGCATTGGGCAATCCAACTCGCGCCCTGTCCTCATGCCACACCCTCCTATGCGCGGGGCAACCTGTCTAGCGTGCATGATGCCCACTTGCTCGACTTTGGAGGCGAACCGGCGTGAACAAATCTGCTTCCTCCCTGCCGGAGGCTCTGCTGCAGCGGACCCTAAACCGGGTCATTCAAGAATTCGGCCTTACGGAAGTGACTGGGGAGAACGACGGGCCTTGGCTGCCCTTGGTCTGCCAAGCGCCCCTGTACGAGGGCGGCATCGGCCAAGTGCGCCTGTACCGAGGCGGCTCGCTGTTTCAGGTGGTGACTTCCACCATCGTGGTGCCGCCCATTCAGCTGGACTCGCACATGATGTTCGCCTTCACGCCTTCGGACAGCGCCGTGCCCCACTTCACCTTGGATTCCGTCCGGGCCGGCGATCATCACGCCTTCCACCTGGATCTGATCCCACGCTTGGACCTAGGCGCTCACCTAGCCTACATGGACGCCTGCTTCACGCCGCTGACGCCGACCTTCGACCAGGGTCAAGCCATGCCGGGCCTGTCCCCGGCGCACCTAAGCCCGCGCCAATACGCCATCATGTCCCCTTGGATGCTGGCCAAGCGGGCCACGGCGGAAGCCTTCGCCGCCATTGACGAGCTGGTGGACGCCTACTTGGACCACTGGCTGGGCCTCGTGCATGGCGGCATCCCTGACGCGGCGCTGGAAGGAGCGGACGCCGAAGCGCTCATCGAACGGGATCGCCGCAACAAGGCCATCATCTTCAATCGGGAGGTCGATAAGGTCTGGGATCAGATCACCCCGTTGGTGGGGCCGGACGCCGCCCAGCGGCAAATCGACCTGCTGCGCATGACCAGTGGATAGCCGCCGCCCGGATAGAGGAAACTCCAGAGGAAAAACGGAAAATGAGCAAGCTGACCGCCGAGCACTTGATTGAGGACTACAGCGCCGAGGAGCGCGCCATGCTAGAGCGAGTGGAGGAGATTCTGCCGACCTTGGCGGCACGTTCCGGCGACATGGACCAGAACAGCTACCTAAGCCCGGAAAACGTCCAAACGCTCGGCGAAGCCGGCCTGCTCGGCCTAGTGGTCCCCAAGGAACACGGCGGTTTGGGCGGGGACTTGAGGGCTTGGGCCGGGGCCTGCTTCGCCATCGGCACGGTCTGCCCCTCCACCGCCTTGGCCTATTTCTTCCATCTCACCTCCGCTTCCCGAGGCAACCTGTCCCTAAAGGCCTTGGACGCCGGCCTGTTCAACGCCGAGGAAGCCCCAAGGGTACGGGCCTTCGCCGAAAAGGTCCTCTACAGCATGGGCCGGGACCGGCAATGGCTGGCCAACTTCGCCAGCGAGTCCGTGAAGTCCGAGGCGGCGGCCATCACCATCACCACCAAGGCCAGCAAGGTGGATGGCGGCTGGGAATTGAACGGCGTCAAGTCCTTCGGCTGCGCCACCGGCATCGCCCACCGCTACTTGGTCGCCGCCAGCTTGGAAGGCATTGATGACGCCAGCGGCCTCTGCACCTTCCTAGTGGAGCGGGGTGCGCAGGGCACCCGCAGCCGCATCAAATGGAATGCTTTGGGGATGCGCGGCTCGGCTACCGAAGGCTTGGTGCTGGAGAATGTGTTCGTCGCCGACGATGACGCCTTGGCCATCCCCGGCGCCTTCGTCAAGATGTGCTCGCAAAGCCGCTCCGGTTATGTGGGCAACCAGGTGGCGGCGTCCAGCATCTACCTCGGCGGCGCCTACGCCGCCTACCAAGCCGCCTTGAAGAACATGCGGCAGCGGAAGTTCGAGGACACCGGCCGGCCCTTGGGCACCGGCCCCTATCAACAGCAGTTGATCGGCGACATGTACGCGGACCTCAACACCGCTCTGCTTTGGGCCCGCCGCATGGTTCAGATCGAGACAGCCGAGCCGCCCATCCTGCCCAAGGAGGAAGTGCTGCCCTTCTGGCGCACCTGCAAGGGACAGGTGGCCGAGCACAGCTTCAAAGTGGCCCAGGCTGCCCTAAAGTTGGCCGGCACCGCCGGCACCCTGTTCGGCACTCCCTTCTCCCGGGCGCTGCGCGACTTGGCGATGGGCTTGGTGCAGGCGTTTCCAGCCGAACGCGGCCGCTTGGAGACGGCCCAAATGTTGGTGGACGGCACCGAACAGACTTCCTTTGACGCCTTGCGGAAAAAGTAGGCTTCGTTTAGCCAGTGCTCAAGGGGTGAGGATTAGCCTTTGGACTTGCAGCGCAACCATTTGGGTCTAGGCCGGCGGCCAGCCTTGGTGTTGGTGGATCTGATGATCGGCTTCACCGACCCCGCCTGTCCGTTGGGCACCGATTGCCCTTCGGTGGTGGAAGCCAACGCCAAGCTGCTGCGGTTGTTTCGGCAGCGCCGGCTGCCCATCTTCTTCACCGCCGTGGTCTATCGGAACCAAGGGCAAGCCGGCGTGTTTCGCCGTCGCATTGAAGCCCTGAACTTGCTGCAGCCGGGCTCGCATTGGGTGAAGATCGATGAGCGGCTGGCGCCCCATGACGACGAGCCAGTGATCGAGAAGCGCTGGGCCAGCGCTTTCTTCGACACCGACTTGGCGCAACGGCTGGCCGCGAGCAAGGCCGACTCCCTGATCGTCACCGGCCTGACCACCAGCGGCTGCGTCCGTGCCACCGCGGTGGACGGCCTGCAGCACGACTACCCTGTGGTGGTGCCCCGTGAAGCGGTGGGGGACCGCAACCCGGACGCCCACGAAGCCAACCTGTTTGACTTGGACGCCAAGTACGCCGATGTCATCTCCCTGCAGGAAGCACTGGACATGGTGGCCGCCAGCGTGGGGGAAGGGTAGCGGAACTGGGACCATCTGCCGGAAGGGGCCAAACCAATGGGATCTAGCTGAGGCCTGGCGGCCAAGGTGGCCCTAACTGAAGCCGACGCACAGCCGCACACCCCGCGGCAAGCTCAGCCGAGCACTTGGTAGCCCCGACCATCCATGCAGTTGCGAAACACCTTCTCCTTGCGTTCCTGCGCTTCGGCGCCGCCTTGCACCGCGCCGATTAAGGCACCGCCGGCCGCGCCTTCCCCGGCGGACGCATCATCGAGCACAGCACCAGCGATCGCGCCGACCGCTGCGCCCACGGCACCATGCTTTGCCGCCTGCCCCACCGTATCGACCTGCTCGGAGTAGCTGCGGCAGTCGGCAAGGTCGGCTTCGTAACGAGCGGGGTCCACGCCGCGTTCGTCTATGATCGGCTCGCTAGCGCATCCGGCGAAGAATGCACTGCAACTTATCGACAAAATGAACTTGTTCATCTGCTCTTCTCCAAGCTGTGATCGGTCATTGAAATAAGTTTGCCGAGTGCATCCTGAACGCTCCGTGAACGTGGATTTCCCGGCGGCGGCGTTGGGTGGATTCCGTCCAGCAAGGGCCGGCCCTTGCACTCCCGGCCAACGCACCACGCTGTCCGCCTCGCTTCGGCGGATGCGATCCGCGAGTAGCCAACGGCTATCGTGCGCTCCAATCCGCAGCGGAGGGCCAGAGCTTGAACCAGTTGGCCGCCACTAGCAGCGAGCCAGGACGAAGGCGATTATGGGCGCACCAAGCCCCGTCTCGCCTGCAGGACCGCGTTTGGCGGGCAATATGGGCCGTTGCAGGAGCCGGCATCCACCAAAGAACGATACGCAGCCCCCTTGCGAGGGGGGTTGTAACCCTCCCTAATAGCGTTACACTGCCCCATTCCATGACGGCAGCAGGCACCAATCCGCATGTGGTTTGCCACCGCGGCATAAGCGGTCGCGGCGGCAGACTCGTGCCTTAAGCCCTAGCGCACTCAAGGGAGGCGTACATGGGAGTCGTGATAGTCGCGTTCATCGGCGGGGTGCTCTACGTCCTCATCTGGATGACGTGCAACTTGCTGACGGTGCGGAAAGTCCGCATCCAGAACGACGATCATGTGGCGAAGATCACATTCATGGAAATCCTGAATAGCGCCCAGAAGACGCTCTTGGTGCGTGATGACGGTGACGACTCGTCCACACTCTACTACGATGACAACATCGTTCAGCAGGTGCGGTCCTGCCTCGACAGCAACCACCAGCTCTCGATACGGGTGCTGTTCAGCTACCGGCAGGAAGGCAACAAGCTGGCCGCTGTGCAAGCGGACGAGGCGTACAGGCACCGTGATCGCTTGGATATACGCCATCTGTCGCCGGAACAACGGCCGTTCAAGGAAGTTCACGGCAAAATTGCCGACAATGGCAGGAGAGGATGCGTTTCCGTCCACGAAAGCGGGGCGCAGGAACGAGACTTGGAGAAATTCGACTGCTCCAAGTCTTGGCTAGGGAGACAGTTTGTGTTTAGGCAGCACATCGCCAACTTCAACCGCCAATTCCAGAATGCCACAAAATGGGAATGAGCGATCTTCCGCCGACGCAACTCTATGCGTCGTTGGCGTTCGTTCTATCGGTGTTCACGTTATGGCTTAGCCGGCTGAAGGACGACGAAGAGGCACGCCGGTTCATACAAGGCCTTAACCGCCACGCCGTAAACCACACTGTCACCATCCTGTTGGTGTCGCCAGTCGTGCATGTGCTCTATGTCCTCGTGCTTTCACCGGCGGGCATCGGCCACAAGATCGTCCACGCCGTTCCTCTGGTGGGAGGAATGTTGGCGATCATTGCATGGTGGATGCAAACCATCGCTGTCACCTCCACAGTTGAAGAAGAAGCCGACTCTTCGTAATGGGCCGCAAAGCGCACCGCCCACCACTGCGCAAATACTGCCTTTAACGAGGTTCCCCTTCGGTGAGGACATTGCCCAGAACGCGCCCGAGCACCCGGATGGAGGGCCGACGCCAGTGGCAAAGAGGCCGCGCAAGATGCAGGTGACCCCAGGCTACCCTGCGCACCGTCGAGTTTAGACACACGAAAAGCGTTGGTCGCGTGAGTCGCCTGCCGGACCGGCTGCGAGAACGCGAAGAACAGCGAAACGCGGTCCCAGTTCGCCCGCCTTGCCAAGGCGGCGACGGCGAGCGGCAGCACTGCGCACAGCATGAGCAGGTCCACGCACTCCAAGGCACCGGCGAAGCCGCTCTGCAGCAGGTGCCTCAAACTGCGAGCCACCCTAAGGGTGTCTTGAAATCGACGTAGGGCCGTTGCGCCTCCCCCATGCGGTGCATGAGGTTCAGGAACGCGACGAGGTCATGCATGGAGGTGGAGACGTAGGTGGTGCCTGGACGAACGAAGCCACCCAAGCCAAGGTCGCCAACACAATGGGCAGGACAGCCAGAAGGGATGGGGATGCGCTTATCGTCCCCGTTGCTGCCCAAAGGCGCAAACACCCTGCCAACCACTTCACAACGCCCAACCAACCCCAAAAACACCCCAAACTCCATCCGGCTGATTCTTATCAGGGGATCATGCAACACTTTTGCCTCAACCTAGCGCTTGACAATGGCGGTCTGGACGACGCACACTAACGCAAGTGGTCGCCAACCGCCCCGCTATAATAACGAAGGACCCAAGCATGTCAGATCATACTTCAATCACCCTGAACTTGACTATCTTTGATTTCGAACTGTGCGCGGAACTCGCGCAGCGCTCCGAAGGAGAAGATCGCGACAATTTCGCCGTTACAGCAATGAAGATTGGCTCTCTCGCGCTTCGGCAGGCGCAAGGTCGGATTGACGCTGACCGTGTTCGGGCGGAGGGGGACCGCCTTATCGAAAACATGAGCGAAGCTCTTAATAGGCGCTACGAACAAGTAACCAAGCAAATTAGCGATTGCCTAAAGGACTACTTTGATCCAGAGAGTGGGCGTTTTAATGAACGAGTGCAACGTCTCATTAAAAGGGATGGGGAGTTGGAGCAGGTTTTGCGGAAGCAGATAGTAGGAGATAGCTCTCCTCTAACACAGACGCTATCGGATTATGTGGGTAAAGACAGCTTGTTGATGAGGACGCTTGATCCCGAATCTGCTGAAGGCTTGATTCGCTCGCTGATGAAAACAACCGAGGATACGCTATCTGAACGGAACAAACTTATAATTCGTGAGTTTTCACTGGATAATACTGATGGTGCCCTTGCCCGATTGGTTTCCGAACTGGAGAAAAAGAACGGTGACTTGATGGGCGAATTCTCGCTGGACAAGGAAGATTCCGCACTTTCGCGTTTGGTAACCAAGGTTGAAAGCGCACAAAAAGACATTAGTCGCGAGTTCTCGCTTGACGAAGAAGGGTCAGCGCTAGCACGAATGCGCAAGGAGCTTAAGAGGGAATTCGAAAAATATAATGAGGAAAATCGTGACTTTCGATCAAAGGTGCTAGAGCGACTTGCTGCTATGGATGCGACTAGGAAAGAAGTAGATCGTTCACCACGTCACGGTATCCAGTTCGAGAAAGCGGTATTTGAGTTTGTAGCTGACCGCTGCCAAAAATCTGGCGACATTGCGGAACCAACCGGGAATAAGACTGGTTTCATCAGGAATAACAAGAAAGGTGATATTGTTGTAACAATTGGCCCAGAGCAAGCTGTTTCTGGTGCAAAAATCGTCGTTGAAGCGAAAGAAAAGGACTCTTACCCTTTAGCTAAAGCCTTGCTCGAACTGGAGGAAGCAAGGAAAAATCGAGAGGCTGATATCGGTCTGTTTGTCTTCTCGAAGTGCAAGGCCCCCGAGGAAATTGATCCGCTTTTGCGCTACGGTGACGATGTCATAGTTATCTGGGATGTGGCTGATCGTAGCAGTGATGTTATTCTCAGTGCAGGTCTCGCCGTAGCAAAGGCCATTTGCGTACGGAAACGAGCACAAAGTGCTGAACATTCAGCAGATTTCGAGGTGATTATGAAAGCTATTCGTGGAATAGAAAAGCAAGCTGGTGGCTTGGAAGATATAGCCAAATCGGCCAAAACTATCAAGAGCAGCAGCGAGAAAATTCTTAATCGTGCTGAGATTGTCCGCAACGAACTTCGGAAGCAGGTGGAAACCTTGGAAGGGAAAATCGATGGCTTGCGGGAAGTGGTTAAGGACACTGGACAAATAGCTTTCGCCGAACGCCAATCAAAACCGCCCCGTAGGTCTAAGTCGTCGAATCGAACAGACTGGACCGACGCGGCGAGCTAAAGCCAAGCAAGCCCCTTACCGAATCATATGCCCCTCGTCTTCTTCCACAAGCGGACCATGAAGCGACTATCATCCTCAATCAGGTCTGGCTTAGTGCTGTTATGTTGGCGCATGGAGCCGATGATGCGATTTCGTACGCCCATGCCGAGGTGTTCGACATAGCCATAGTCGCGCAATATTTCCTTCAGCAGCTCGTTTCTGGCGGCCCGTAGCCCTTCGGACATCTTTTCGACGGTGACCCCATTCGGCAGGCGTCCGGGCGAAATAACTTCTAGACGATCTTGATACAGCGAGATTTCAACATCGGTTCCGGCTAACGTGTAGTCGCGGTGTGCAACGGCGTTCACTATGGATTCCCGAACGGCATCTACGGGGAACGCCTTTTTCCGACGCCTACGCCCCCTTTCGAGCCATGCGCTGGACCCCATGTTTCGGGCCACGAAATCCACTGCCCGGTCGATCACGCCTTTTTCCTCAACGTGCTTTCTTGGCGACAACATGGAGACTAGGGGACCGCGAATCAATTCTTCGTCAACCGTGTTGTATTCCTTAGCCGTTCCGGGGAAGGCAGCGGCCGTGATGCCGGCCTGCGGAAGCCGGCGATTAGGATAGGTGCCGAACAGGAGCAAACCGGCAACGGTCGTCATGGTGTTGCCGGCCGTCTCCGTTAGTATGTCGATATTGGTTAGAATTCTCCTCCACGCCTCGACATCGTGGCTTGCTGGCGCAGTGCGCTTCTGAATTCGGAAGTAATTCCTGATCCGTTCCAAGTCCAGGCTTTCCAAATCGGTTTCATGAACGGGCTTAAGATCGTGGCGTACGACGCCGGCGGACTGATAGAGACGCCCTTCCTCTTCATAGGTTGCCTTCCTGGAGGTAGTGCCAACGCGAATGTAAGTTTGCCACGCTGTGCCTCGCTTCGCTTTGTAGGGCTTGCTTGGACTGTCTGCCGGCAAGCCGATGACTCCAACGACCTTACCATCTTCCAGTGAAACACACGACCAAGAAGGAATGCAGGCCGGCTGAATGTTATGGCTGACGATATTCATTACCCGTTCTTCGGCCTGCTGGCGGCTTTGCGTCAAGCTGCAAATATCGCCATCGTCCTCAACACCAAGCAGGATATGCCCTCCTTCAAAATTGAGCAGCGCCGAGATTTCCTTGGCGATGGAATCGGGATGCTCGCTGTCCCGCTTGAACTCCACCTTGGAGTTCTCTCCGTTGCGAATCAGTTCCAGTAGTTCAGCCTTGGTCATGGTTTGGCTAAAACCCGTACTTGCGGCGGCGGCGCTCGAAGGCTTCCTTGCCGCCCTCCAAGACCTCTTCGATCAGTTCCCGCACTGGCAGCGCGTCGATGGCGCCAACATGGTCAGACGCAATGCGGGCGTTTCCGCCATCCATCCCGCTGGAGGCGGCAAGTCCGATGATCATTTCGGCATCGCCCAGCACCGGGATGTTGGCGTTGTGGGTGGAGAAAACGAACTGCCGCCGGCGCTTTTCCTCGCGCATTTTGGGAACGATGCTTTCGGTTATGAAGCGATTGTCTAGATCGTCCTCCGGCTGATCGACGATCAGCGGCGCATCGGATTCGAGCAGCAGAAGCAGCAGCACTGCGGTGGCCTTCTGGCCCGTCGATAGTTCTTCCAAGGCTTGCCATTGCGGTGGCTCGCCGGCCGGCGCTGTGTTAAGCCGAATGGCGGTGGTCGGAGCCAGGTGCAGTTCTTCGACTTGCATGAACACCTCCGGTTTGGCTTCCGCAATGTTGCGGGCTTGGCCAGGGGTGAGATCATACTTGGCTCGCAATTCGTCTGAACCTTGACGGCAAGCGTCCGCAAATTCGGCAAGGGAGAGTTCTCTGGCGGCCCCCAGCTTTTGGATTGTGCTGCTTAGCTGGCCGCCAATCTCGGTTCTCAGAAGATTGAACAGCGTTGTCCGGTCGCCGGCTGCGGTCACCTTTGCCTCCACTTGCTGCCGAAGCCCCTTGCTAACCTTTTTTGCAGCCTTGTCCAACACCCGGAACTCCTCCGCCTTCACATCCTCCCACTCGACTAGCGATGCGCGGCGTTGCGACAAGTGTTCCTGCTCCGTGCGGCGCAGCAAGGCATGGCGCTGCCGAAGGGGACGCAGCCCTTCAATCTGCTTCCGCAGGCGAATGAACTCCTCGCCGTCAACAGCGGATTTCTTGAGTTCGCGCAGAATCCTTTGGTAGTCGGCTTGGACTTCGTTTTTGCGCTGCTCCCAAAGAGTACGGACCTTCGAGATTTCCTGGTCCGCTTGCTGCAAGGCAGCTTCGAGTTGTCGCGCCGCCTGTTCAAGGCTGGTGCTTAGACGCTCCAGGATTGCGTTCGCGCCGCCTAGGATTTCCTTGCCGGGCAGGTCCTCCAATTCCTTCTCCGACAGAAACGTTCGGTCAATGGGAAGTCCCTGACGCAGCAAACTCAGGCATTCGTGGAATGCCTCCAGCCGGTCCGGGATGGAGTCGAGTACTCGCTCCTCCTTAACGATTAGGCTTTGCTCGCGCAAACGGCCCTCAAGGCCGGCATCCCTGAAGCGCTCCAGCTTTTCCTCAAGCCCCGGCAAAGCGGCTAATCTTTCCTCGACTTCCTGGAGTTCCGCTTGTACCTCAACAATGGAGCGCCGCACTTTCTTCAAGCTACGGCGCAAGTCGGCCTTGCGTCTATCGAACGAGGTGTTTGGGTCAACAAAGCGGTCCAGAAGACGGGTGAGCTTCTCCTGGCTCCTAGTGAGTTCCGATATCTCGTGCTGTCCGTACATTTCAATGCGCGGAAGGATATCCTTCGGCTGCAAGTTGGATATCGTCCCGTCCGCTGCCCGAACGATGGGCGGATTGGGAACGGTTCTCTCAATGCGGTACTTCTGTTTTGTTGGGTGGTGGGAGCGAACATCCAGTGCTATTTTTGTGCCGCCCCGCAGAACTTGGTCAACGATTCCACTATACGCATCGCGGGCCGCTTCCCCAGCGGGAGTCAGGCCTAGTGCGTACCGCAGGCTCTCAAGAACCGTGGATTTGCCGGCGCCCCGTCCGCCGATAAGCACATTCAGATTTTGATTGAAGCGAATGGTCGCCCCGTCCAAAAAGCCGCCTTCCCAAGACAGGGAAAGCAACTCGGCATGGTCTTCCGGTGGCGGGTCGCTGGCCAAGCGAATTCTGGACCCCGGATCGAGAAACGCTTGACGCAGGCCCTCGACGCCGATTTCGGACATTTTGAGCCAGCAAGTGGCGGAGGGATCCTCCAAGTCTTCCGGCTGCACGATATCCTTGGCGTTGACTACGGCAATTCCCAAGTTGTCCCCCGCCGGTGCGCGTCGGTAGTCTGGGTTCTTGTTGCAGACAATTTGGCGCACTTCACGAGGCAACGCATCGACGGATCCCGGAATTTGGATCGCAAGGAGATCTTCGGTTTGCCATGCATTGATTCGGGGACGTCCAGAAAGAACTTTGAACAGCCCCTTTTCGTTGGTCGCGTGGGCGGCGATGGCAACGCCTCCCTGTTCTCGAATTTTCGTAAGGACTTCATGAAGTGGGCTATCTGACAGGCCCGACCGGATTCCGAATTCGCCAAGAAACCGTTGCATTTGATCTTCTTCAGTATCCGGTGGATAGATGCAAAGCACATGGATGCCTTCCGAGGAGGAAAGCTCAAATCCGGGGAATATCACAATTCCTCGGTCCGCGGCCGCATCACGGAACAGGGCCACTCCGCTCACGCTGTCGTGGTCAGTGATAGCGAGCACGGAAATGCCGAGCTCATTGGCTTTTTCGACAATGGCTTTTGCGTAGGATTGGGCGTCGCCACTGGCCTCTTGGCCGCGGTATGTGCCCGCATAGTGATGCGGGTTCACCTGCAGGGCGCACCGATGGAACACGGCACCCACCGGCTGCGTCGCCGCTTGAGCGGTGCGCTCTCTATATGTCATGGTCTGTCCGCCCTAAACTTCCATAGCCATAGCTACACTATCGCACTGTTTCAGCGCATTCCACAAGCACCTAGTAGAGGGCCTTGCACGGGCGGCGGCCTGATGAACGAGCGCATCCGCTCGTGCGCATTGGCGCAGACGCTGCCGAGCGCCATGGCCATCATCACCGCCAGCGCCAAGCCCACCCGCGCCGCCATTCGATCCTTGCCGCGGATGCTGTGGCTCTCGAAGTGGAACCCATCCTCGATGCGGGCGTTCAGAATAGCGCAAGTCTCTCGGCCGGCAAACCGGCTATGGCTCCTTGCGCTTAGGGGCCGGCAAAGAAGGCTAAGGCCCGAGCGCGGCAATGGGTACAACGGCCACCCCGTCATCACGAAGGTAGCCGTAGCCGGAACCGACAATGACGCCCAAGATGCCCGGCGCTCCCGTCTTCTCCGCGTCCACCCTCTCCTGAGACTTCAGCAGCGTCTTGGCCGCGGCGTCGATTTGCGCGGCGCCGAGCTCGTCCTCAAAGGACCACCAACGGCCTTGGCGGTCTTCGACCATGGCATTCACCTCCAAGCTGGTGTTGTCCCGGTAGTGGCGCACCGCTGCGTCACCAGCCTGGGCGTAAACGGTAAGCTCGTGGTGGGCGAGGGACTCGAACAGCAGGCCGAAAAGCTCGAGGTCCGCCAACAGCCCTTCCGGGGTTGCGCCGAGGCCGGCCGCCGCCAGGGAGGGGTCCGCAAAGTGGCGCTTGGGGGAGTTGCGCAGGGAGGAGCGCGGGCGCAGGTGCGACGACCAAGCCGGCTGCTCCTCGTAAACCATCAGCCGGCGCAGGGCTTTTAGATAACCGCGCACCGTGTCCCCGTCCAAAGGACCGTTTGCCCGACCGGCATCCGCGGCGATGGTCCGGGCGCTTGCCGTGGTCGCCACGTCCTGTGGACGCTCGGCGGCGCATCGCGGGAACACCGCAGCGACAGCCTGTCGGCGGCCTATCGCAACCTCGACCGGGACCAACGGGAAGACGCCACGGCGCGTTACACGGCGCTGTGCGCTCACTACGGCATGGCGCCCACCCGCAACAACCAGGGCGAATCGCACGAGAACGGCGCCGTCGAAGGCCCGCACGGGCATCTCAAGCGCGCCATCGAGGGTGCGCTGCTGCTGCGTGGTTCGCGCGACTTCGACACGATCCGGGCACACGTCACCTCGGCCGGCGGCTTCATGCTCCGGCGGGTGTTCCACTCCGTCCCCTCCCGCCTGATCGACCACCAGCTGACCGTGCGCCTCCACGACGACCGCCTGGAGTTGTTCCTCGGCACAACACCGCTGATGGAGCTGCCGCGTGGGCGAACCCAGCCGGACGGCCGCACCGGCCATGTCATTGACTACCGGCACGTCATCCACTCGCTGCGACGCAAACCCATGGCGCTGCGCAACCTCGCCCACCGCGACCGGTTGTTTCCGCGCGAGGCCTACCGCCGCGCCTTTGAGGCCCTGCTCGACGCCAAGGGCGAACACGCGGCTTGCCGCGATGCCGTGGCCTTGCTGGCGTTGGCCCACGAACGCACCTGCGAAGCCGCCCTCGCCGAGGCCATTCAAACCGGCCTGGATGCCGGCGCGCTGCCCGACCCGCCGCACTGGCCGCCCGGTTCACCACGGCACCCGAGGTCCAGATCCACTTGGGATCCCTCGCCGACTATGACGTCTTGCTGGCGGGATCCCCGCCAAGTGCTCCAGCGCCCCTCGCGGGAGATCGGCCATGAGCGCCGTCGACACCACGCCACTCGACCTCATGCTCGCCGAACTGTGCCTGCCCACCGTCAAGGCGACATGGCCGAAACTCGCCGAACGAGCCGACGCCGAGGGCTGGCCGGCGGCCCGGCTGCTCGCTACCCTCGCTGAACAGGAGATCGCCGAGCGAGCCCGGCGCCGCTTCGAACGCCACCTCGCCGAGGCCAAACTGCCGCCCGGCAAAACGCTCGACGACTTCGACTTCAACGTCGTGCCGATGGTGTCCAAAGCGCACATCAACGCCTTGGTCGCCGGCGACCGCCGGCTCGACCAGGGCGCCAACTTGATCCTGGTCGGCCCGCCGGGTGGGGGTAAAAGCCACTTGGCGGCCGCGGTCGGCCTGGCGCTCATCGAAAACGGCTTCCGCGTCCTTTACGCACGCACCACCGACCTCGTGCGGCGACTCCGGATCGTGCGCCGCGAACTGGCGCTCGAAGCCGCCATCCACAAGCTCCACGAGCACCATCTCCTGATCCTCGACGACATCGCCTACGTCCGCGAGGACCAGGCCGAAACGAGCGTGCCGTTCGAGCTGATCAGTTCCAGGCATGAGCAGCGATCCCTGCTCGTCACCGCCAATCAGCCGTTCGGCGACTGGGGCTCGATCTTCCCCGAGCAGGCCATGACCCTCGCCGCCATCGACCGGCTGGTGCATCGCACGACCATCTTTGAACCCAACGTCGAAAGTTATCGCCGTCGAGCCGCCGTCGAGGCCAAGCGCCGCCGCGGCCGGACCGCTGCTCTGGCCACGCCGGCCAACACCAAGGTGACGCCACCCGGCGGCGCGGCATCAAAGCGCGACAAACAACCGGGGAGCAACGAGTGAAAAAACAACCAACCGGAGCCCGAGCGCGCCGCTATGAAAGGCCCTTGCCACGTCCACCCCCGCGGCGTCATCATATGCGGCAGTCGCGACACCTACTCATCCTGATTGTCGCGCCATAGCTGGCGAAGGATAGCGTAGCTCTTAAGAGCGTTTGCCACCATTCCCAACAAGCGGCGGAAAAGGCGTTGAAGGCCGGCTTGGTCATTGACGGCAAGTCTCCCCCGAGGACGCACAACTTGGAAACTCTGTGCGCCTGATGACGCGGCGTGGCGGATGGGATCAATTAGAGCCTGAATGGGATTTGCAGCGTGTGATGGATTGGGAGGTTTCCAGCCGCGACCCGGACCCGACCCTGCCGCCAACGGTGAAGGAAGCACACGTCATGCTTGCGTTGGCCAAGGATGTTATGCGGGTGATAACGGAGCAGTTTGAATCCTGCCATCGATAGGCCCGTGGCAGCTTCTTGTCGCGCCGAACTCCGCCCCATTGGCTATCCAAGAAGTCTGGGCAAGGGGCTTTGCCCCTTGAAACCCCAGCGGGGGCCAGCCCCGGAACCCCCGAGGTAAGGAGGTAAGGACTCACGGCGTGAGCGTCTGGGCCACACGGAAACCGTAGTCGAAGTTGCGGTTGCCGGAGAAGTTCCAGATACGGTTCGCGGAGCGGAGGTCCCTCGGAAAACTGAAGAACCAGGAGCCGCCGCGCAAAACGCGGAGGTCACATCTCCCGCTCTCCCAAGCGCTTCCATCGTTCGGCGCTCCCTGGTAATGGCCGTTCCAGCAGTCCTGCACCCACTCCCACACGTTCCCATGCACGTCATGCAAACCGAACCCGTTCGCCAGAAACGAACCCACCAGCAACGTCCGTTCCCGATACAGGCCATCTGGAACTCTGTCGTTAGTGGGGTAGGACCAGCGCCCGTCGTAGTTCGCCTGATCCGACGATATCGTCGAACCCGTGTGGAACGGGAACGGGCCCGTCGTCCCCGCACGCGCCGCGTACTCCCACTCCGACTCGCTCAGCAGCCTGTACCGACGACCCGTCCGACCCGATAGCCACTCCACATACGACTGCGCATCCTTCCAATCCACATAAATCACCGGGCGGCAGCCGCGGCCCCAGCCCTCGTCATCCGGCCGATAGCCGCCGCAGCCCCCTGCCGCCACGCAGGCGTCCCACTCCGCAAACGTCACCTCGTAAACACCCGCCGCAAACGACGGCACCGACACCCTATGCACCGGGCGCTCGTCATCCTGAGAATACGCCTCCGACTCCAAGGCGCCCATCAGGAACGTCCCCGACGGAACCACCACCATCTCCGGGCACTCAGGGCAGTCCCGGAAGCGTTCCCCAAACCCAGGTTCACTCGCCGTCAAGCCGCCCGCTAGCAAAAGGAGTAGCGGCAAAGCCGTGACCTCAATGCCATTTTTCATCCTTCCCTCCGTCTCGTTTGTCAATGCTAAAGACGCCTCAAGCCCCCACTGGACGGCAACGCGCTTGTCACGCTTTGCGCCAAAAGCGAAGTTGCGCGGCATCGCCATTCCAGCTTCATCGCCGTGCGCCGGCCTTAACCAATGTTTCAGCAACCTGCGGATTCGGATTGTCCAACGCAAACTGCAGGGGCGAGGCCCCCTCCTCGGTCTTTGCGTTAACCTCCGCGTCGGCGGCGATTAGCAGGGCCGTCACGGCCGCGTCTTCGTTGTCCAGTGCAACGGCGTGTAGCCGTTGTCGTCGTCGGTGTTGTTCCATGAGCCGCCGCGCAAAACGCAGAGGGAGCATTCCCTGCTCTCCCAAGCGCTCGCATCGCCCGGCACCCCCGCATAGCTGTAGTTCCCGCAGTCTCCCGTCACATTCAATTGAGCGGCAATCGCTTGGCAACCTCACCACAAGGCGTGTTCACCGGGTTAACCAATTTGCAGTTCTTACATCTAGCAGACAACCACTTGGCAGCCTTGCCAGAAGACATATTCAAGGGGTTGCACCGGCTATCAGTTTTGAGTTTGGATGGCAACCGCTTGACCACCTTACCCCTTAATCCCCGCTTAAGAACTCGCTGAAGTGCGCTGAAAGGCGCACCGTGCATGGTTTTTTCCGGCAAAATGCCGATTGCACGAAAACCACCCTGCAGGTGCGCCGATGGCAAGCATAACACCCTGCCCGCTGAAGGTTGAGCGCGAGACGGACACCCGCTTGACTGGCTTCGGGGGCTGGTCCGCCTTGGCCCTGACGGCGGAGCGTCTGGGTTGAATGTAGGCATTTGGGCGGCATTGACTGGGCGGCAGCAGGATGACATTTGCATGGCGTTGCGCCATGCGGCATCCTCATGCGCAGGAGGAGTCCAGCATTTGCCCATGCTTCTGATGGGGGATGCAGGCACCCGTTCCGCGTCGGGGATGCATGCCGCATGGTCAAGCTCATTTTGGTCGTTCTACTCGTGGCGGTGGCGGGGCTTGGTGCCTTGGCGTTTTTGTTTTGGCGCATGGATGCGAACGTGAAGGAGTTGATGCAGACCGTCATCCCTGTCTCATGACCACGGCTGCTCGGCAGTCGTCATTGAGGGGTTTCAGCCCGCAGATGAGCAAGGCGTTCAATACTTTGTGGCGCGCTGTCCCGAAGGGCGATACGCCATCGGGATTTCACAGGCGGACGGGGAGTTGGGGGCATCGCTGGTCAATGCGGCGAACTGGCCGCCTCCGGGCAAACGTGCGACGACTTCCTGGTGGTGCGCACGCCGAGTCCTTTTTAGGGGGCGGTGTGCGCCACGCTTTCGGTGCGCGTGGGTCTGCTGGTTCTGTGCCGGGCCGCCACTCCATCGAGACCTTCCGAGGCCCAACTGAATGAAAATAGTCCCTGCAGCTAAAGGATGGCCGCCACAAAATGGTGGGCCATGCGGATGAATCAACTGCAGATGAAAGTACATAAGTCCCAAATCGAATGGGATCTGGGCTTCGACTGCAAGCGCGAACGCAGCCAGCGAAACCGCTGAACGCTAGGCAATCAACGCCCCCACGAACCGCGCAAAAGGCCTGATGTCGTCGGCTACGCTGGCTGCTTCCAACGCCGCCATGTACTCGTTCCTGCGTCCCGTCGGCACTACGCACCAAGGATAACCCCCGGAGGCGAGCATGGCGTTCATCAAGAATCTTCCTAGGCGGCCGTTGCCGTCCATGTAGGGGTGGATGAAGACGAACAGGAAGTGTCCGAGCACGGCGCGAACAGCGGGCTTCTCTTCCTCTGACAGCAAATCGAACAGGGTCGGCATGAGGTCCCGCACCGCGGAAGGGCGGGGCGGAACGTGGCGGGCGTTGCGGATGAAGACCTGTCCGGTTCTGTAGCCGGCCAGTTCGGCGGTACCCAGGATGCCGGCGCGAACGCTTAGTGCGATCAGGGCG
The DNA here is from genome assembly GCA_958296195.1 of uncultured Pseudomonadales bacterium. Taxonomy (GTDB): domain Bacteria; phylum Pseudomonadota; class Gammaproteobacteria; order Pseudomonadales; family Azotimanducaceae; genus Azophilus. The sequence goes on from OY282455.1 coordinate 1,099,010, forward strand.
CGATGCCAGTCCCCGTGGTCGTCGCGCACCGCCACGCCAGGATTCTTGCCAGCCAGAATGTCCGCGACCGTCTCCTTCACCGCCTCAAAGGACTCGTAGTAGCCCCGTGCCGCCAAGGCATCCCTCTGCGCCGCGTCGGGCGGGTGCCGCTCCGGGTCCCATGCGCCGCCCCGCACACGCTCGATCAGTTGCGGCGTCACCTGATAGCCTTCGATGGACAGCGAATGGTAAGCATCCTCAACGTAGGCTGCGTCCATTGCCTTCAGGTAAGCACCGCTTTCAATCGGCAACCCCGGCGGAGACGGGAATTGACTGGCAACCACCTCGCGCATTCCATGCCATCTCAAACGCATCCGCGCCACCCACGGGGCTTCGCGGCTGGCGACCACAAACGGCGACGGTTCCGCAAACGGGTCCTTTTCGCGCACGTCGTAACCCGCGCCGCGCATGGCTGCGACAATTTCGTCTGCCACGCCACGCCGACCGATGTGGCGCAAGCCTCCGGCAAGTCGCCCGGCGACGGTGCTGCGGCCACCGCCGAGCAGCAAAACGAGAACCTCGGAGGCGTCGGGGATGCCGGCAAGCGCCGCACGGGCTGCGTTGGCCTGCTGCCGGAAGAAGCTGGGCGTTGCGGCAACAAGGGCGGCTGGCAACGCGAACGTCCGCAGGCCGGCCAGTTCCTCCGCATGGCCCTCAGCGGGAAGTGCAGCGCGGGTCTCCACAATTGAAGCATCATGGGCAAGCGCCGTAATTTTGTTGCGCGCCTTCGGCGAACGCACGAGAAGCTGCCGCGGCACAGCCCAATCGCCAACTTGGAGGAGCAGGGATTGTTCTGGGGAAAGCGACCAATCGCTGCCGAACCGAGCTTCCAGATAGGTGGCGCAGAAACTCCAAAACGAGGCCAGCCAAGCCGTGCCGTCACCTACGACGGCACCGGGGCTGGCCGGGACGCACCACCCCTTGATGACTTCCTGCAGAAATCCTGCTTGGAGCAGCCGCTCCCTGTGGGTGCGGCCCAAGTCCGCGGAGCGGATGGCTGACCGCCCGCCTTTTTGCAGAGCTTCCAGAACCTCCAAGGACGCGGCCAACTTCTCTTGTGAACCTGCCATGCTGCCCAAGCCTGCCGGTGAAGTGATGTGCGAATTTTAGCTTATTCCGCCGTGCGGAAATTAGCTTGTTCTGGGGCGGGCCGTTCGCTCCGTATATGAATTTTAGCTCTTGGGGTGGTTTAAGGCTTTTGAACAAGTTGTGCGTTCACTCTGCCAGCAGCCCGCTTGCTTCCCGCAGCTTGTGTAGATCCCGGCGGATGTCTTGAGCGACCTCATTCACTTCTTGAGCCACATGGGTCTCAAGACCGATATCCTGACCGAGCGCCGTTGTCAGCGGCAGCAGGGGGTCCGCTGCCGGCGACGCCAAAATCCACTCCCGCACTGGAGCGGCGCCAAGTTTGATGCTGACCAACAGCAACATGTCGATGACAGTTGACGGCGGAATCTTGAGTTCTGGCAGCATTGCAAGAATTTTTTGGATATCCTCTTGGCATATGGTTGCGTCATCGTTAACAAGGTTTGCTAGCGCTCGCGCCACACGGGCAGCTATCTGGTCTTCTGTTGAGATATCGGAGGAGTACGCTTCGATTACTTGACTCGCGGTTCTGATGGATGAATCGACGCGGTGGAGTGACAACTCGAGACTTGACTTTCCTACAAGAGCCGACCCCACTAGTTTTCGGATCGGCTGCTCCTTGTATGTTCCGAACTGGCCAAATACCTCGTCGCACTTGTGCAGAGCTTCTATTAGTCTCCCCTTCTGTCCAAGCTCTTTCCCTGCGAATAGGAGGGACTTTGCTACAAATTCAGTATTAAGCTCGTCATCTGTGTTGACGAAGCGGTGCATCATCTCGTCGTAGTTGGCCAAGGCTTCATCAATGCGGTTTAGTAGCAACAGCGAGACTGCTTTGTTCCCAAAGGCAAATACGATTAGCTGTTGCGCTAAGGCCGCGTCGTAGCCTTCAAGGTGTTGGATGCCCGCTTTGAATTCCGTTAGCGCTTCCTCGAATCGGTCCAAGCTCCTGAAGATTACGCCTTTCCCTATTTGGGCCATGGCAACCCCTGCGATGTTGGACTGACTGGTGCTGTCCCCGAAGCGATGGACGATCGTATCATAAGCCCCTAGCGCCTCCTCGAACCGGCCTTGACGACAGAGGTCTTCCGGCACCGACAGCATTTGAAACACGTCATCTTTGTCGGTATCGAAATCATTTGCCTGCTTGGGGTGTACTTTCGGCGATTCTCCACTCACGGGTGGCCGCCCTTTATCGAGTACTTTCGCCAAGTCCTCTGGCATTTTCGCCAACAACTCGTCGCCGTACTCGGTCAACTCTGGTAGTGCAAAGATCTGCCGCAATGCGGCCTTGTACAGTAGTTGCATCTCTGCGTTCGCTCCCGGCAGATCTTCGATCATTTGGACGCCAACCCCCTTTAGCTCCTTGGGCGAGTAGTAGGACGCCATGAAGCGGATAAGGGCTTCAAGCAAGGGATCGGGTCCCCGTCGCTGCCGAAGCAGGTAGTAGATGTTGTACAGCCGTTCGGCTAGGTAGTGCAGCTTGCGGCGGGCGCTGCCGCCGAAGACCACCACGGCGCCTCGCTCGACAAGGCGCCTTAATTGGGCGCTGCACTTGCTGGTGTCCAAACGCGCTTGGTTGGCGATTTCGCGTGTGCTCGCCGGTTTCCACAGTTCCGCCAACGCCAGATAGACCCGCCGTTCCTGGGCCGGCAGCGACTCCAAGTGGCTCTTGAAGTACTCGGTGTGATCGTCGATCAGGTCGAGCAGTTGCGCCATGAGTTCCTGAAAGGAAAGTCCCCCGCCGAAGCGGGCGAGGATGCTCAGCAATCGTGGGCTGCCGCCGGTGAGTATCTCTAGCGACCGGATCGTCGATGGTGCGCGGTGCCGACCGGAAACCGTTTCCCAAAGAACCGCACACTCCTTGGTGTCGAGAGGACGCAGCTGGAGCGTCCTGAACAAATCATAGAGCGCCCGGTCGGGATGGTCGATTTGGTCAAAACGGCTGGTCGCGCTGGCCAGCAAGATGAAGCGAGGATCGGTCTGGAGGGTCTCGCGCAGTCGCCATGCCTCGGTGTCCGCATTCGGCATGTCGCCGAACATCATGTTCAGGTTCTCGACGATCAGCACCAACCGTTTGGCGGCGCGGTCGGAGAAGTCCTGCACGGCGCCTAGGCAGCGGTCAGCGAGCAATTGGTCATCCCGGATGGTGCGCAGATCTTCGAAAACACTTCTTAGCTCGGGTTCACCCTCCCGCGACGGTGCTTGGTCAGCCAGACGGCGCAGACATTCCAGCCAGAACTCACCCAAGCTGCCCACGCCGTAGCTTTCCTCCGCGAATACGACTGGGAAAAGGCGAGGCGACAACGCCTCGTCGCGGCGGATTTCCGCGGCTACACGAAGCAGCAAACTGGTCTTGCCGCTGCCCCGCGGGCCGATCACGAGCTGGTGGACGTTCGATGCGCCTGTGGATTCGCGCAAAGCTTCGACGATGGATTCGAACTCGCTCGTTCGCACACAGAAGGAGGCGACCAGTTCGTCGTCGGTCAAGAAACCCGGATTGTATTTCTTCGTGGCCACGGTCATCGCTTTGGCCCCGCCGCAACGTCGCGATCGGCTATGGGAACGAAGTGTTGCCCGTGCCGCGCCCGCCACCAATCCTCCAGCAAACCTGACACAAAGCGATAGCCGCCGCCTTCTTCCGGGGCGAGATAGCCATCATGTTCGAGGGTGTAGAGCACATCTTTAACCGGCACCGACTGGGCTTGGCCTTCGGCAAGTGCATGGAACAGCGCAATAGCGTCGTTGCCTAGTTTGCCGTGGTTTACGGAGGCTTCCGTCAGCATGTCTAGGGCCGTGGGATAGCCGTTCCCGCCGAGCACCAAGCGCAGCCGGTTTTCGTAGTGGTCCAGCACCATCTGTCCGCGAGGACCAAGGAGTTCCCGCTGGTAAACGATGTCCACATCCTCAAGTGATGCCTTATTTCGCCCTGCCCGACGCAAATGTTCATGCAAGTGGTCGAAAAACTGCTGCACATGGTGGGGTATTTGACACCGCAAGCGGTGGCACATGGCAACGCGCACTTCTTGAGGCAGGTCCAACCCATAGTTGGCGGCAAGCGCCTCCAGGCATTCCTTCGCCGTCTGCTCGTTCCAGGGTTTCAGGTCAAATGAGGAGAAGATGTTGGCGTGGGCGCTCAATCCAGCCTGGCGCAGGATCGGTTCAAGCCCTACGCTGCCTGAAAGGATCATGCAGATGCGATTACGATGCGTTTGCCCATTGTGGCGCAGCCAGCTAAGGAATGCGTCCGCTGCCTGCCTCCCCTCGGGCGTGATGTCCCCGTCCTGCCCCTTGAGTAGGCGGTTGACTAAGATTGGCAGTTCGTCCAGCGCAAGCACGACCGGCCGATCGTTCTCCGCCAGTGCCGCCAGCAGGTCGTCGCCTTTTTGCCGCCAGTCGCCGGCGCTCATGCCGCCCCTTAGCTTGGCTTTCAGGTCGCCAAGCGAAAGCGTTTCGACTTGATCGCCAGCCGTTCGCAGCGCGTTGGCAAAGGCGGATTGGATGCGATGCCATGCGCCTTGTGCCGACCTCGACCTAGCACCGATCTCGGCGATTGCGTCCGCCGGGTCCATGGCGGCCTCCAAGTCCACAAAGATAGGCTCGAAGCCGCCTCCATCCCCAAGCCGGCGCAGCAGCTCGCGGACCAAGCTGGTCTTACCCATGCGCCGTTGCGCGGTAAGCAGCGTATGGGCGCCGTCCCGTACGCGCTCTTCAAGCGCTTGCAGCTCAGACGCCCTGTTGAAGAACCGATCTCCCTCAACCCAATTGCCGCCAGCCTTCTGGAGTTTCAACACCGCAGTTTTCCCAACAAATTTGTTGCCAACCATTTTGTTGGCAAAATTAGGGACTGTCAACAGGAACCGCCTCATGCGGCCGTTGCCGCTCACAGCAAAGGAAGCATCCGCCAAAAACGCGGTGGGTGAGCGCAAAATTGCTGCCGCTACGCAATTGTCAAGCCAAATTAGACACACAGCGGCACATTGGGGGTTTGTATGCCAACCTCACCATCGCAAACCAACATACGACTTGGTCGGCAAGGTCGGCTTGTAGTGCCGGCGGCGATTCGCAAAGCCCTCGGCTTCCGACCCGGCGAGAACCTTGTTGCTCGCGTCGAAAACGACCGTCTGATCGTCGAGAACGCCGAAGCGGTCGAGCGGCGGCTGCACGCCTACTTCCGCAAGTTTGAAGGCCGCAGCCTTGCCGAGGAGTTGATCGCGGAGCGCCGCGATGAAGCGCGGCGCGAGTCAAAATCATGAGCGTGGTGCTCGATGCGTCGGCCCTGCTCGCCTATTTGCAGCTAGAACCCGGTGGCGGTGCGGATCGTGAACAATCGCCCCCGGCAAGTTCTCGACTGAATGACGCTGCATGAGGTGTACCATGGCGTCATAGCCCGACTAACCCCAATCTAACCCCAATTGCACTTGAGGCTTGACAACGGGCGGCGAAAGCAGCGGAGAAAGTGCAATGCCCAGCCATCTGCCAGCGGACTTCACTTGGCCCAATGGGGCGCGTTTGGCGCTGTCCATCGTGGTGAATGTGGAGGAAGGGGCGGAGATGAACGTTCTCGATGGCGACGTTGGGCCGGAGCCGGTGGACGAGTTGGGGGCCATTCCCCGCAAGCCGATTCGGGTTCACGGCAACGAGTCCAACTACCAATACGGCATCAACGCGGGTGCGCCCAGAGTGCTGCGGCTGCTCAGCGAGCGGGAACTGTCGGCCACGGCCACCGCCGCGGCTCTTGCCTTGGAGCGAGCGCCGGCCTTGGCTGGGCAATTGGTTGCCGATGGGCATGAGGTGGCCTGCCACGGCCATCGTTGGGTGCATCAATTCCGCATGGACGAAGCCGAGGAGCACACCTTCATACAGGATGCTTGGCGCAGCATTGAAGCGACCACGGGCGCTCGCCCGGTGGGGTGGCTGTCCCGTTTTTTGCACACCGAAAACACCCAAAGGCTGTTGCTGGAGGAAGGCTTCACCTACCACATGGACGACTATTCCGACGATCTGCCCTTCTGGAAGTGGGTGGACTGCGGCCCGCGCGGCAAGCAGCCTTTGTTGATTCTGCCTTATGCGCTGGACTCCAACGACATGAAGATGTGGAGCGCCCCCTCCCTAGCGCCCCGACAGTGGGCGGAGTACGCCATCGACAGCTTCGACTGGCTGGTCAAGGAAGCCGCCGCCCTAGGGCCGCGCATGATGTCCTTGGGACTGCACCTGCGCATCATCGGCCGGCCAGGACGCATCGGCGCCTTGCAGCGGGTGCTGGATCATGTGAGTGGGCGCAAGGACGTTTGGGTGGCCACCCGCAGAATGATCGCCACAGCCTATGCCGACGCGGCCCCACCCCGCCAAGAGGAGGAACTTGCGCAACAGTCCGGCAAGGCCGCGTCCTAAACCGATGCGGAAGCTGCGGTCAGATGTGAACCGCAAACGCGGCTCTTTTGCTAACCTGTGCCGGCGAGCAAGAAAACCATAGATGCCATGAAGCTTAAGGGCATCCGAGTACTCGATCTATCCGCCTTCCTGCCGGGTCCGCACATGACCATGATGCTGGCGGACCAGGGCGCGGACGTCATCATGGTGGAGCCGGCCAACGGCGTCGGAGAGCCGACCCGGGAAATCGGCTACCGCAGCGCGGACGGCGTCTCCGTTTGGTTCCGCAACATCGCCCGGGGCAAGAGAAGCCTCAAGATCAATCTCAAGGACGCCGAGGGACGCCGATTCTTCCACAAACTGGCCAAGAGCGCGGACGTTCTGGTCGAATCCTTTCGGCCCGGAGTGACGAAGCGTTTGGGCATCGACTACCAGACCCTCAATGCACTCAACCCCCGCTTGGTCTATTGCTCCATATCCGCGTTTGGCCAGAGCGGGCCGTTGCGCGACAAGCCGGCCCATGACCTCACGGTGCAGGCGCTGGCTGGCATCGCCGCCCTGAACCTAGGTTTGGAGGACGGCAAGCCGGCGGCGCCCAACATGCCCAGCGCGGACGCCATTGCCTCGCTGATGGCCATGTCCGCCATTCTGATGGCGCTGCTGGGCCGGGAGCGCAGCGGCAAAGGGGACTACATCGACCTGTCCATGTACGACGCCTTGCTGGCCTGGACCCCCAATGTCACCGGCCCGGTGTTCGCTGAGGACGCCCATCCCGAACCCAAGCACATGCGCTCCTTCGGCGGCGCGGCCATGTACCACATCTACGAGACCGCAGACGGTGCCTTCATCGTGCTCGGCGGCTCCGAAGTCAAGTTTGCCCGCAACCTGTTGACCGCCTTGGGCCGGCTGGACCTGCTGCCCTACGCCGAAATCGAGCCCGGGCCGGAGCAGGCGCCGTTGCGGGCCTTTTTCAAGGACGAGTTCGCCAGCCGCACTCGTGCGGAGTGGGAAACGTTCCTAGCGCCCATCGACTGCTGCTGGGCGGCGGTGCGCTCCCTTAAGGACGCCTTTGCGGATCCGCACAGCTTGCACCGGCAAATGCTGCTGACCGACGATCAAGGCAACCGGCACATCGGCGCGCCGATCAAGTACGCCGATGAACCCGCCCAACCAAACCTGAAGTTGCCGGGCTACGGGGAGCATTCGGTGGAAATCGGCAAGGCTCTGGGGATGGACGAGGCGACGCTTAACGAGCTTGTCGAACGGGGGATTATCTAGTGCCTGTAGGGAAAAAGGGACCGCACCAGACAGTTGGCAAACGTGGGAAAGGCGGAAGGTCGAGACGTGGGCCACTGGCGGGCGCTCTCTCCAGGCGACGATGCCCAAATTGCGTGTTCCCCCAAGGATTTTGATGGCCGGTCTAGGGGCGGAAGTACCTGCGGCTATGTGAGGTGCATGAGCTAGCCCGCATATTGCGCCAAGTTGCTTTCCGAGTGCGAAATGCGGACTAGCAACGCCGTCGCGGAGGGCATTTGGTGCTTGATGAACTGGTGGAATTGATCGCCGGCACCGGCTTTGACGACCTGCCGGATACAGCCGTGCAGGCGGCGCAGGCGTTCATTCTGGACACCTTGGCGGTGGGTGTGGCCGGGCGGCGCAACCCCTACCGGGACGCCGTGCTGAGCGTTGCCCTTGCTTGGGGTCAAGGGGAGACTGCCCGCCTCCTCGGCGATTCGGTGCGGGTTCCAGCGCCGACGGCGGCCTTCGTGAACGCCTATCAGATGCACTGCTTGGAGTTCGATTGTGTGCATGAACCGGCCGTGGTCCACGCCATGACCGCGGTGTTGGCGGCAACTCTGGCCGAATGCGAACAGGCGGCTGCACCGGTTGATGGGATGCGCTTCATTGCGGCGACGACCTTGGGTGTGGAGGTGGCCGCCGTGCTGGGCATGGCGGCCACGGCGCCGCTGACTTTCTTTCGCCCGGCCACGGCGGGCACGTTTGCGGCAGCGGCGGCAGTGGCCGTAACGCGACGGTTCAACACCAAGCAGATTCGCAGTTGCTTTGGCCACGCCCTATGCCATGCCGCCGGCACCATGCAGGCCCATGAGGAAGGCAAGCCGACCTTGCCGGTGCAGCTGGGCAATGCGGCCCGCGCCGGCTTGGTGGCCGCCGACTTGGCCGCCGCCGGAGTGCCGGCTCCGGAGGACGCCTTGGCAGGGCCATACGGTTACTTCGCGCTGTTTGAACGCAGTTTCGACACTTCCGGCTTGGCGGAGGCCCTTGGCAAGGTCTGGCGAGTGACGGAGTTGAGCCACAAGCCCTTCCCGTCGGGACGGGCCACCCACGGCGGCGTGGAAGCGATTCTCAAGCTGCGCGACCACGGCGTCACCGCTGCTGCCCTGACCGCCCTGCGCTGGTCCGCGCCGCCCTTGATTCACCAATTGGTGGCGCGTCCGCCGTTGCCGGATATGAACGTCAACTACGCTCGCCTGTGCCTGCCCTATGTGGGCGCCACCGCGTTGCTGCAGGGAGCGGTGGGGTTGCAGCACTTTTCCCCCCAAGCCTTGCAAGACGCGGATGTTCTGGCCGTGGCCCGGCGTTTCCACGGCAGTATCAACGAGGTGTCCGACCCCGCCGCCTTCACCCCGCAGACCTTCACCGCCGAGCTTGCCGACGGCGCCCGCCGAGCCGTGCGCATTGACCATTTGTTGGGGTCTCCCGTCCATCCGCTCAGCCAAGCCCAATGCCACGCCAAGGTGCGGGCCTGCCTAGGTTCCGTCTATGCTGATGGGAGGCGAACCGAGGCCCTAGTCAAGGCGGTGGCCGCCTTGCCGGAGACCAGTGATGTCGATGATCTGCTGAGGCCAGCAACGGGTGCTCCGAGCTAGTGGGCGTGTGCAAACATCTCTGGGAAGTTTCCCACCCGATGGCGTCTGCGACCAGACAGCCAGTGGGCAAGGGGTCAAGTCTTGGTTGGGCGATGCCACATGCGGGCCTACATTGACGCCGTCCTGCAAGGAAAACCCATGAAGACCTGGTTCAACGCCTTTGACGCCGATGACTTGCTGCGCGAGCATCCCATTGGCGAAGCCTTTGCCGCCTTTGCCAAGAACATCAGCCGCGACGAGCTCTTTGCCCGTCAAGACCGCCTGTTCCGCCGTTGCTTGGACTGCGCTTGGCGGACTGGCTTCTACCGGCGGCTTTGGGGCGCGGAGGGCATTGAGCCGGGCGACATCGGGGGCCTTGCCGACCTTGGCAAGCTGCCGGTCTTCGACAAGAGCGACTTGATGGCGAGCTTGCAGGCGCATCCCCCCTTCGGCGACTTCGGCGGCTTCGAGTTGGACGACGCAGATCGGCCTCCGGTGGTGATGCACACCACCAGCGGCACCACGGGAAGGCCCCAAGTGCTGCTGTTCGGGGCGAAGTCCCGGGAAGTGCAAAACTTGCTGCTCGGCCGCCTTTATCGACTGCAGGGCCTGCAGGCCGGGGACGTCGTTCACTCTGTTTACGGCCACGGCATGATCAACGGCGGGCACTACATCCGCGAAGCCGTGCTGCATTGGACCAATGCGGTGTTCATGTCCGCCGGCACTGGAATCGAAACGCCCTCCGTTCGCCAGGTGGAGTTAATGAAGGACTTCGGCGCCACGGTGCTGGTCGGCTTCGCCGACTACTTGAAGCGGTTGGCCGAAGTCGCTCAAGGGGAGGGTTTGGCGATGGGCAAGGACATCCCGATGCGCCTGCTCAGCGGCCAGATGGGGCGCGAGGACAAGGGGTTGCTGTCGGCTCTGTGGGGCGGCGCCGAGTGCTTCGATTGGTACGGCGTCGGCGACACCGGCATCATCGCCGGCGAGGGCCCTGACCATGACGGCCTCTATGTCATGGAGGACGCCCACTGCTTGGAGCTGCTCGACATCGACAGCGGCGACCCCGTGCCGCCCGGCGATCAAGGCGAAATGGTCTGCACCTGCCTGTTCAAGGACGACGTCTATCCCATCATCCGCTTCAACACCCATGACGTCAGCATGGAGCGCTCAGGCGCCTCCGGCCTCGGCTTCAACCTGCGGCGCATTGAAGGCTTCATGGGCCGTAGCGACAACATGGTCAAGATCAAGGGCATCAACTTCTTTCCCCAAGCCTTGGGGCCGCTGCTGGACGAAGTGCCGCAATTCCTCGGCGAATACATCTGCCGCGTCAATGCGGACGGCCATTTGACGGTGACGGTGGAGGTCAGAGCGGGCGACCAGGATCTAGTTAATGAAATGAAGGCCCTGCTGAAGCGCAAGCTGGGCATTGAAGTGGCCTTGGAACTAGCCAGCAAGGGAGACACCGCCGCCTTGACCGAAATCGACCGTCGCCAAAAGCCCATACGCTTGATTGATGAACGACGGTGAAAACCATGCCTCCCGAGCCAGCATATTGCGCCAAGGGCCGGGACCGATCGCCCTGAACCAACTAACGCCGCCGCCCGCCGAATGGTCGTCAGCGACGAAATCGATCCCCATGCCTCCAAGGGCTTCCTCTTGACGCAAGCGGCGGACACCGAGCGCCCAATGAGGAAACGGGAGGTGGTTAGCGTAGCGGTGGTAATGATGAACGGATACATGGTTTGAAGGCGGTGTTGACTGCCCGGCGCCGAGAAAGTCTAATTCGGCCCATCCGTTGCGGGGCCTGCTACCCGATTGACTCACTTCTCAAAGCTCTTGCAAGGCGCGGAAGAATAGTGGCTGAATTGACAGTTGAATTGCTCAAGGCGGAGGCCAAGGCATTCGCTGATATTGAGTCTAGGCATGATGAGCCTGTGCTCTACGGGGTAACGGATGGGAAGGCGGTGGGGACCTATCTTTGAGCACAAATTTCGCGCCCACCTCCGCGGCAGGTACGACTACCTAGAAGGGTCATCTGCTCAAGGCGTTGATTTCCCGGAACTCGGCGTGGACATGAAGGTCACCAGTGTCAAGCAGCCGCAGTCGTCCTGCCCCTACAAATCGGCAAGGCAGAAAATTTACGGGTTGGGCTATTCGTTGTTGATTTTTGTTTACGAAAAGCAAGACCATGCAACAACCTCCACCGGTCGCCTTGGCATTCAGCATGTGATCTTCGTGGAAGCCAACAGGACCGCCGACTTTCAAATGACCACTGGAATCTCGGAAATTATCGAGAGGCAGGGCAACAAGGATGACCTAATCGCTTTCATGATGGATCGGATGTTGCCAGCAGATGATATTCAAGCATCCAACATTGCGGATGAAATTTTGGAACAGCCGCCTAATATCGGATATCTAACGGTATCAAATGCATTGCAGTGGCGCTTGCAATTCAGACGCGCTATTGACCAAGCAGATTTGATTCGTGGGATAGTCCGCGTAAAATGACTGTCAATGTCAGCAGAAGGACGGTTGAGTTCGGCGACTTCCAAACGCCGCAGCATCTCGCCGATGCGATCTGCGACCTGATTGCACGCAGGGGTGTTGCACCTGCATCCGTACTCGAGCCTTCATGTGGCAGGGGCACCTTCTTGGTTGCTGCTATGAAGGCGTTTCCAAGCGCCATGGTGCGCGGATACGATTGCAATTCTTCGCATGCGGAGGCTGCGCGTCATCGAGTGTCCGCCTGCCCGTACGCCAGCGTCGCGAACGGGGACTTCTTTCAGCGCAATTGGGACACCGTGCTGGCGGAGCTTGCGGATCCCGTTCTTGTGCTTGGCAATCCGCCTTGGGTCACGAATGCGGCCATAGGGTCGCTGGGCGGGGCCAACCTGCCAAAAAAGTCCAATGTCGATGGGCTGCGTGGGATAGACGCCCTTACCGGCAGCGCCAACTTCGACATTTCCGAGTGGATGATTCGCGAGAACTTTCGTTGGCTAAAGGATAGAGGCGGGGCAATTGCGGTTCTCTGCAAGACCAGCGTGGCGCGCAAGGTGTTGGCGCGTGTTTGGGCGGAGGGCATTTCCATTGAAAGCGCAACCATCTATGGAATCGACTCAGGCCAGGAATTCGGCGTCTCGGTGGATGCTTGCCTGCTATTCGCCAGGGTTGGGCTATCCAACGCAGGAGTTTACGAATGCGACAGATATGATTCCTTAGATGCAACTGAGCGGTCCTCAAGGTTCGGCATGAAGGACGGCATGTTGGTTTCCGATTCGGTGGCCTATGAACAACTAGGCTTTCTCCACACCAAAGGCTTGGGCGGCTGGCGCTCCGGGCTAAAGCACGATTGCAGCCAAATATTTGAGTTCTCGTCCATGAACGGAAATCTTGTAAATGGTTTGGGTGAGGAAGTGTCAATTGAAGCCGCAGCAATGTTTCCTCTCTTGAAGAGCTCCGATGTCGCTAGGCAGCGCCCACCGCGCAAGCATGTTCTGGTGCCGCATCGGTCCATGCCCGAATCGCCGCTAGAACTTCGCCGCACCGCACCCAATGCTTGGCGATACTTAGTCTCCCATCAGGAAATAGTGGCGCGACGTGCTAGCCTGATATACAAAAAAAGACCCCCGTTTTCGATCTTCGGCATAGGTCCATACTCTTTCTCGCCGTGGAAAGTTGCCATAGCTGGACTCTACAAGGAGCTTCGTTTCAATAAGGTCGGCCCAATTGAAGGCCAACCTGTATTGTTTGACGACACCTGCTATTTCTTTCCCTGCGAAACGGAGGAGGAGTGCAACCTACTTCTGCACATGGTGTCTTCTCCACCCGCCCTTGGTTTTTGGTCCTCGCTGGTGTTTTGGGACGCTAAGCGCCCCGTAACCGCGAGGCTCCTTAACCAACTCAATCTGGCGGCGCTGGCCCGCCATTTGGGGATTTGGGGAAATCCAACCGCCAAGCAGCTAGCGGCAAAGCAGACACAACAAAATCCACGCTTAGGACAGCCGGCCTTGCTGTAGCATTATGGGATCTGCCTATAGGCACTCTATGGTAAGAGGTGGTGCAAAGTTGGGCGATTGGGCTATCGACCTTTCGCCGCTGCAAGCATAGCAAAGGTCGTGGTTGACCAAGCATGGCTGTGCGCTGCGGACGCGCAGCAGTTGAGCGGAGCGTTTGCGGAGGGCGCTGTTCTACCCACGGATGTGTTGAGGGCCTGCTTGGCGCGGATCGAGCAGTGCGACGCCCAGCTTGGCGTCTGCAACCATCGTCTGGAATTGCCCGGATTGCTTGAGGCGGCCCAAGCCGCTGCCGAACGCTGGCGCGAGGGGGCGCCGCTTTCGCCGTTGGACGGCATTCCGTTTGGGGTGAAGGCCAACATCGCCGTGGCCGGCCAGCCTTGGCATGGGGGCATCCGGGCATTTCGAGAGCGCCTTGCGGTGGAGGACGCCGCTTGCGTGGTCCGGCTGCGGGCCGCCGGCATGATTCCGATGGCCATATTCAACATGCATGAAGGGGCGCTGGGCGAAACCTCGAACAATCCAGCCTTTCGGACAACCCGCAATCCGCATGACCCAACCCGGATCCCCGGCGGTTCATCCGGCGGCAGCGCCGCGGCGGTGGCGGCCGGCATGGTGCCCGTGGCCTTGGGGACCGACAATTTGGGTTCCGTGCGGCTGCCGTCCGCCCTTTGCGGCGTGGTGGGCTTCAAGCCCGCCCAGGGCGAGGTTTCGGTGGATGGCGTCATGCCCCTGTCTCCCCGCCTGGACCATGTGGGGGTACATGCCCGCAGCGTTGCCGATGTCATCCAAGTGATGGCTCTGCTTGCCTCTCAGCCAAGCAAGCAAACTCTTGGCCTAGGCGTGGCGGCCGGCGAACGTGTGGATGGCGGTGCCTCAAGCCCCAAGGCTCGGAAAGCGGCAAGCGCGGCGCGAACCGGCTTGGCGGAGGTCGGCGGCAATAGTTCTTCGCCCACGGGCATTGGGCCTAAGTCGGGTGGTGGCGCCCGTTTTCTGCGCTGGCGCCTCGGCCCCCAACTGCGCTTTGACGAGCCGATTGCCGAAGCCTTCTCGCGGCTGCTGCAGCAACGGGCCGCCACCGAAGTTCTGGATTGGTCGGACGCGGACCTCTCCGCCCTGCGCCGCGCTGGCCTGCTGATTTGCGAAAGGGACGCGGCGCACTGCTACGCAACCGCCTTGCGCAGGCATCCCGACGGTTTCAGCGAGACGTTGCGGGGCTTGCTTGCCTGGGGCGCTGCACAACCCCAGAAGAAGGTGCTTCAAGCGGAGAGCCGGCTGGCCCAAGCGAGACAGCGTTTGCGCCATGATCTGGCCGGATCTGTGCTGCTCAGCCCGACCACCGCCCATCTTGCGCCTCGGTGCGATGCCGTCCCGCCGACCACGCTGGCCGACTTGACGACGCCGGCGGCCATTGCCGGGATTCCATCCATTTCTTTGCCCCTAGGCAGGGCGGCTGGCGGGCTGCCGATGGGCTTGCAGATCAGTGGTCTCGACAGCAGCGAGGTGCTGAGCGCTGCGCAGGGCATTTTCCCTGGCGCCGCCGAAATCGCCGACGCTTAGCTTTCATGGACCTCAAAATCAAAGCACTCGGTGTCGATCGTCCTTTGCGCGGCGTCTGGATAGCGGTTGCCGGCGATGGCGGACGGCTCATAGATCGCGGAGAACGCCGCAATGGCGTCCGCCGGGACCTGCAGCGCCGGCGTCTCAAAATTTTGCTTTAGGTGCTGGAGTTTCGTGGTTCCGGGAATGGCGAGAACATGGTCGCCTTGCGCCAATACCCAAGCTAGGGCCAGTTGCGGCAAACCGCAACCCGCGTCCTTGGCGAGTTGCGAGGCGCGCTCCCTAAGCTCCAAGTTTCTGGTGAAGTTGCCAGCGGCGAAGCGCGGCATGGTTCTGCGCAAGTCCTTTTCATGGAATGCCTCGGGATTGAGCGCTTGGTCGCCAAAATACCCCCGGGCCACCGGGCTGAAGGCGACGAAGGCGATGCCCAGCTCTGCGCAGGCTTTGAGCACCCCGAGTTCCGGGTTGCGGGTCCAGGGGGAGTATTCGGACTGAACAGCCGCCACCGGATGGGTGGCGTGGGCGCGGCGCAAGGTTGCCGCCGACATCTCCGAGACGCCGATGTTGAGAACTTTGCCTTCCCGCACCAAGTCCGCCAAGGCGCCGATGGAATCTTCGATGGGGACCTTCCGGTCCAGTCGGTGCATGTAGTAGAGATCGATGCGGTCCGTCCCCAAGCGGCTCAAGCTGTCTTCGCAATGCTGCTTGATGACCTCCGGCCGGCCGTTCAACGCCCGCTTGCCATCGACGAAGCCGAGCACACACTTGCTGGCTAGGAAGTAGTCGTCCCGCCGGTGGCCCAGGGCTTGGCCGATCAACCTTTCGTTGTTGCCGTCGCCGTACAGGGACGCCGTGTCGAAAAAGTCATAGCCGATGTCCAGCGCCTGCTGGAGCAGCTTTGCGGCCTCGTCGGTCGGCAGGGCGGGGCCGTAGGCATGGCTGACGTTCATGCAGCCCAATCCAACGGCGTGGAGATGGGCGGAGCCGAGCGGTCTCTGCATGGCTTTTCCAATCGATGAGCTTGCGTGGAATGATAGCAAAGGGGGATGGATGCCTTGGTTTGGTTGGGCTACGGCCCATGCACCCGAAAGGTTGCGCCTGACTAACGGCTACAGCAATGGCTCAAGTCCAGGGCTGTAGCCTGTCTCAAGCGAGCGCCGCCGCCGCGATGGATTTGGCCGGTTGTTTGCATTACACTCGCCGCAAATCCGCAGACTGGCAAAGGTCATGCCGAACCAGACCTTCACCGATGCCTGCCTCGCCAACAACGCCCGCTACGCGGACGGGTTTGACGCAGGCGGCTTGCCCCTAGCGCCCAAGGGCAAGGCGGCGGTGATTGCTTGCATGGACGCCCGCATGGACGTCGGGCGGCTGCTGGGCCTCACGGAGGGGGACGCCCATGTGATCCGCAACGCCGGCGGCGTGGTCACCGACGATGCGCTGCGCTCCTTGATCATCTCCCAAAGGTTGTTGGGCACGGAGGCGATCATCCTCATCCACCATACGGATTGCGGCATGATGAAGTTTCGGGATGATGACCTGAAGGCCGCCATCGAAGCGGACACCGGCATCCGCCCCGCCTTTGCGCTGGAAGCCTTTGCAGACTTGGAGGCCGATGTGCGCCAGTCCGTTCGGCGCATCAAGGCTTGTCCGTTCATTCCGGTGCGGGACCAGGTGCGCGGCTTCGTCTATGAAGTCGAGACCGGCCGCTTGAACGAGGTGGTCTGAGCATGGGCGCCGCCAACAACGGCGCCGCCCGGATGCGGCCGCTGGTCGCGCTGCGGGCGTTGCGGCGGCTGATCGCGGACCCGGAGGACACGGCAAGGGTTTTTGAGATCATCCACGCCATGGCCGGTCCAGCGCTGCGGCGCGCCCTGCGCCGGTTCAAGCAAACGGCGGCAGGGCGGCGGGCGCTCGCCGAAAGGAGCAGCCTGCTCCAAACCCTGCGTGACCGGGAAACCTTGGCCGCCATGCCGGCCGGCACCCTTGGCCGCGCCTATTTTGAATTTGTTTACGGCGAATCGCTGTCCGCCGACGGCTTGGTGTCCGCCAGCATGGACAGCGACGTGTACAGCTTTGACGATCCCGAACTCAATTGGTTCGGCAAGCGCCTGCGCGACCAACACGATCTCTGGCACACGCTGACCCAGTATGGGCGCGACCCGTTCGGCGAGGCCTGCCTGCTGGCGTTCACTTACGCGCAGGGCCGCAACCGCGGCATCGGCCTGATCGCCATCGCCGCCGGTTGGAAGCTAAGCCAAGAAATCGGCAGCGGCGTCTTCAAGGCTATGTGGCAAGCCTATCGGGCTGGCCAGCGGGCAAGCTGGTTGCCGGGGCAGGATTGGGACAGCTTGCTGCCCCTGCCGCTGTCGGAAATGCGCCGTCTGCTGCTGATTCAACCGCCGTCCGCATACTTCGCCATGCGCCCCGCGCCCGCCGCCCAACCCGCTTGAATCGGTTTAAGGCTGGCGGACTGCAGTTCGCCGGATTACCCGATCTGAAGTGTTTGCACCGTTTTGGTGCGGGCTTGACGCCCAGATGCGAAGTTGCCAAAGTAACGCCTATTTAGAGGGGGAAATGAACATGTTGGCTAAGAAATTCCGTTGCCGGCTGGCGGTGACGCCGCTCTTTGCCGCGGCCATCTACGCGCTGCAGGCGGCAGCGCCGGCTTGGGGGGCGGCGGTCGCTACGGAAGGACCGATGATGATGGAGGAGATCATCGTAACGGCCCGCAAGCGGGCGGAGAGCGTCCAAGACGTGCCAGCCGCGGTGAGCGCCTTCAGCGCTAATGATCTTCAGGAGCGCGGCGTGGAGAACATCACGGAAATCGCCCGCCAGACGCCGAACATCACCATCAACGAAACCAGTGGCCTGGTCGCCGGCGCGGTGCAGGTGTTCATTCGCGGCATCGGCAACGACCCTGGTTTTGACCAAGGCGTGGGCATTTACGTGGATGACGTTTACCTCAACCGCACGTCGGGCGCGTTGCTGGAGGTTTACGACGTGCAGCGCATTGAGGTGCTCAAGGGGCCGCAAGGCCACCTGTACGGGCGCAACACCATCGGCGGCGCGTTGAAGTACGTCAGCCACGAACCGGACGGCGAGCCCCGCGGCGCGCTCGAGGCCAAGGTGGGCAGCGACAGCCTGCGCAAGTTCAAGGCCAGCTTCTCCGGTCCCTTGGCGGAGGACCGGTTGTTCGGTGGCTTGGCCGTTTCCGCCACGGACCGCGACGGCTACCAAACCAACCGGTTTGATGGTGGGGAGTGGGGTGCCGCGGACACCATGGCGGCCCGGGCTTCACTGATTTGGGATGCCTCGGATGCCCTTAGGATCAAGCTGGTTGGCGATTACTTCAAGGACGATTCCGCCCCGCTCATCCCCAAGCGGGTGGCCGTGCAGCGGGGCGGACCGGCCGGTCTCGGCGCCTTTGAGGCGCTGATGAGCACCGCCAACCTGTTCGTGCCGGGCGCCGGCTTTCTGGCGCCGGGGCAGACGCTCGACGCCGCCATTGATCCCGATTTGGACAGCGTGAACACCGCATTCCTTGAGGACGGCTACAACGAATTCAAGATCAAGTCCCAGGGCCTCGCTTTGACGGCGGATTGGGAGCTCAACGAGGCTTGGTCGCTGAAGTCGATCACCGCTTCCCGCTGGCTCGACAACAACACGCCCTACGACTTTGACGGCTCGGATCAGCTGTTCATCAACACTCTGATACGAGCCGAAGCCCAGGACTTCAGCGAAGAGCTGCAGCTGAACTACGCCGGCGACGACCTCAATGGCGTGTTCGGTTTCTACTATCTGAACGGGGAGCAGGACTGGCCCACTCTGACCACCCAAAGTCCACTCCTGCGCCTGACCACTTCCCATGTGAAGGACATGTCCAAGGACGAGCGCAAGATCAAGTCCCTGTCCTTCTACGCCAACCTCGACTGGGACTTAAGCGAGCAATGGCAGCTGTCCTTCGGCGGCCGGTACACTCGGGACGAGAAGACGCTGGACCAGGTGGCGACGGTCACTCTGACCCAGCATGTGGCCGCCTTCGTCAACCTGCCCGGCCTGCAGCAAGCCCCGCTTCTGCTTTCGCCATTAGGTGCGCAAGTTCTGCCCCGCCTGCCCTTCTTCAACTTCTTCCTGCCGCACCGGGACCAGCGGGGGAACATCATCGGCCGCGGCAACGTCGAAACGGTGACCTCCTATCCCGAACCCAAGATCGGGGACGAGGACTGGTCCAAATTCACGCCTAGCGTCAAGCTGCGCTACCGCCCAAACGACGGCACCATTCTGTACGCCGGCGTTTCCACCGGCTTTAAGGCTGGCGGCTTCGACTCCAGGGGCGAGGATCTGAACGCGCCGACCTACAAGCCCGAGACCGTCACCAGTTACGCCTTGGGCCTGAAAACCACCTTGGCGGAGGGCAGCTTGCGCATCAATGCGGAAGGCTTCTTCAACAATTACAACGAAAAGCAGCTTCGCTCCATTGTCCTAACGGACGCGAATCGACTGCTGCAAGTTATCGACAACGTGGGCAAAGTGGAGTCCTTGGGGGCGGAAGTGGAGATTCTGTGGCTGCCGCCTGTGGAGGGCTTGGTCTTGAACCTCAACGTCGGTTGGCTGGACTCGGACATCAAGGAGTTCATTGAGGTGCAGGATCAGGCTGCTGGGCCGGTTGAGGTGAACATCGCCGACTCAAGAGCCCTTGGCTTCGCGCCCAAGTGGAACGTGCAGGCCCGGGCGCAGTACAGCTTCCCCCTCGGCGACGCTGGCGCCATGACGGTCGGTGCGGACTTGGCCTACCGATCGGAGATGTACACCAATTCGCCGGTGGACGTCACAGATCCGTTCCTAGTCCAATCCCTAGCGAAGGACAACACCACCTGGAACGCCTTCCTCACCTACAGGTCCACCGACGAACGCTGGCGCGTCACCTTGGAGGGCAAGAACCTAAGCGACAAGCGCATCCTGCAAAACACCTTCCAAGTCTCCAACTTCATACTCGGCGGCTATTCGCGGGGCAGGACTTGGGGGCTCACGATGGCCTATAACTTCGAATAAGCCTTGCAGTGGGGGTGCCCTTCGCTAGACGGCGCCCTTTAGCCGGAGGCATCCGCTTGAGGGCTCGGCTCCAGAGTCAGCCCGGTGCCTTCTCCAGCGCCACGGCAAGCACTTCCGGAAGGTTTTCGGCCAAGGTGATGGCCATCTCGTCGCGGACGCTTTCCGGCAGCTTGGTCAGATCGGCTTCGTTGTCCTTGGGCAAAATCACGTGGCGCAGGCCTGAGCGGTGGGCGGCCAGCACTTTCTCCTTGACGCCGCCCACCGGCAGCACCAAACCGGAGAGGGTGAGTTCGCCGGTCATGGCCAAGTTGTTGCAGACGCTCTTGCCGCTGTAGGCGGAGAAGAGCGCCGTGGCCATGGTGACGCCGGCCGAAGGCCCGTCCTTGGGCACGGCGCCGGCCGGCACATGGATGTGGACGCCGCTGTCCTCAATGGTGGCCCGGTCGATGCCGAGCTGGTCGGCGATGGACCAAATGTAGCTGCGCGCCGCCTTGGCGGACTCCTGCATGACTTGGCCTAGATGGCCGGTCAGGGTGATCTTCTCGTCCTTTTGGGTCAGGGCGGCCTCCACATAGAGCACGTCCCCGCCGGACTCCGTCCAGGCGAGACCGGCGGCCACCCCGGGCACGAGGTGCTCGCGGCTCTTGTCGGACTTGAATTTTTCCGGCCCCAGCAACTCCCTGACCTGAACGACCTTGATGCGGCCGGTGGCTTCCTTTTCCTCCACCACTTGGCGCGCCCGCTTGCGCGCCAAGCCGCCAATCACCCGCTCCAGTTCGCGCACCCCGGCTTCCCGAGTGTAGCGGCGCACCATGTAGCTGAGCGCCGTCTTGTCGATGTCGAGTTGTTCGGCGCTGAGGCCGGCATCCGCCTGCTGCCGGGGAATGAGGTATTCCCGGGCGATAACGCGCTTCTCCGCATCGCTGTATCCTGAAAGCTCCAGCACCTCGATGCGGTCCAGCAGGGGGCGGGGAATGCCCTCCAGAGTGTTGGCGGTAGTGATGAAAAGCACCGCGGAGAGGTCGTAGGGCAGGTTCAGGTAGTTGTCCCGAAACTCCTTGTTCTGCGCCGGATCGAGAATTTCCATCAGCGCCGCCGCCGGGTCTCCCCTGAAGTCCCGCCCTAGCTTGTCGATCTCATCGAGCATCAGGATGGGGTTGGTGACGCCGGCACGGCGCACTCCTTGCAGGATGCGGCCCGGCATGGCGCCGACGTAGGTGCGGCGGTGGCCGCGCAGTTCGGACTCGTCGTGCAGGCCGCCTAGGCTCATGCGCTCGAACTTGCGCCCCATGGCCCGGGCTATGGACTGGCCTAGGGAGGTCTTGCCCACCCCCGGCGGGCCGACGAAGCAAAGAATCGGCGCCTTGGCGTCCGGATTGAGCTGCATGACGGCGAGGGACTCGAGAATGCGCTCCTTGATGTCCTCCAAGCCGTAGTGGTCTTCGTCGAGGACGCCTTTAGCATGGGCTAGGTCCAGCTGGTCCTCCGTCTGCCCGCTCCAGGGCAGCTCAGCGACCAACTCCAGGTAGGAGCGGGCGATCTGGTAGTCCGCCGAGTGGTTGGACATGCGCCCTAGGCGCTTGAGCTCCCGGTCCACTTCGCCCTTGACGTTCTCCGGCAGCTTGGCTTCGTCAATCTGCCGCCGCAGCTCCGCCACGTCCTCGTCGTCCTCTTCGCCCAAGGCTTCTTCAATGGCGCGCTTTTGCTGGCGCAGCAGATGCTCCCGCTGCTGCTGGTCGATGTCCTCGCGGGCCTGCTCGGCAATTTGGCGGCGCAGTTCGGTGACCTTCAACTCGTGGCGCAGAATCTCATGCACATGCTCCATCAGGGCCTTGGCGGTGTCGCATTCCAGCACCGCCTGCTCCTGCTCCAAGGAGATGTTCGCCAAGTTGGCGATGCGGTACATCTGCGTGACCGGATCGTTGATGGAGCCGATGAGCTGCTGAAAGATCTGGTCGCCGTTGTCACCGCTGTAGAGGTGCGCAATGCGTTTGGAAAGCTCCAGGTTCTCGCGCAGCAGCGCATCCACATGGGCGGCGTCGGCGCCCACCTCCTCCAGGCTGATGTGGGGCAGCCGTTCGTACTCCGCCTCAAGGTAGTCGCCATGATGCGCCACCGGGCGCAGGCGAACCCGCTCCGCTCCCTGCACGATCACTTGGGAGCCTTTGTCCCGCCTTTCTATGTGGTTGATGGTGGCAATGGTGGCGACTTCAAAGAGGTCCTCCCAAGCCGGGTCCTCCTTGCCGGCCTGCTTCTGCGCGGCGGTGATGATGCGCTGCTCCGCATCGACGCCGGCCTTGACCGCGGCCAAGGACTTGGTTCGGCCCACCGCCAGCGGAATGACGATCTGCGGATAGACCACCGTGTTTTTCAACGGCAGGACGGGATAGGTTTCAGCCATTGGGGTTCAATGCCTCGAGTGGTAACTGAGTTATATGGCGGCTAGCAGTCTGGACTTCAAGCGTCGGCAGCGGTCATGCCGCCAAATTCTGCGCCCGGGCGGCTTCCTCGCGCACCAGCTCCGGGGTGCCAAGGGCTTGACGATTGAAGCCGATGCGCTTGAACCAATAGTGCAGCCCCAGCAAGTCGGTGAAGCCCATGCCGCCATGCACTTCCGTGGCCGTCCGCGCCACGAAGGCGCCCACTTCCGCCAAATGGGCCTTGGCGTGGCAGGCGACTAAGTGCGCCTCATCCGGCGCTGCGCTCAGGGCGTGGGCGGCGTACCAAACCAAGGCGCGGCAAGGCTCCAGCTGGGCAGCCATTTCGGCGCACAGGTGCTTGACCGCCTGAAAGGAGCCGATGGGCCGGTTGAACTGCTCCCGCTCCTTGGCGTAGGCCACCGCCTGGTCAAGCATGTTCTGAGCAGCGCCCAGAGTGTCCGCGGCGAGCATCACCCAAGCGGTGTCGATGAGGGTGTGCAGGCAGTCGGGATCTTCGCTCAGCAGGGTGGCCGGCGTCTCTTGGAAAACCAGTTCGCCGACGGTGCGGGTCCTATCCACTGTGGCTAGCGGCTGATGTGCAACAGCGGCGGCGGCGACTAGGTAAAGCCTCCGCTCGGCGTCCGCCGCCAAGTACTCCTCCGCGCCGTAGTCAAGCACATAGAGGGACTTGCCGGAGAGCTTGCCGCCCTTGGCGACCAAGCCGGCGTCGGCTCTAGCGCCCACCGCTTCGGCGAAGGCTAGGCCAATGGTCAACTCGCCGGCCGCCAACTGCTGCAGCCGCTCCGTTTGCCCTCCGGCCAAGGTCAAGGCCAAGGGCGCCACTACCGATGAGCCCAGAAAAGGCGCTGGCGTGACATGGTGGCCTAGGCATTCGGCGGCCACCGCCGCGTCCATGGGCGCCAAGCCAACGCCGCCATGCCGTTCCGCAATCAAGAGGCCGGAGAGGCCGAACTCGACGAGTTCGCGCCGGAGGGCCTGTGGGTCCTCCTTCCCGGCAGCGATGCGCCGCACCCGCTCCAAGCCGACCCGGTCGCCCAAATAGGCGTCCAGGCTGTCTTGGAACAGGCTTTGCTCTTCTGAAAGTCCGAAATCCATAGCTCCAGTGCGCCGTGCTTCGTCGAATGCCTACCGCTTGAGCGGCGTTTGCGGCTTCGGCTCCCGGGGCAGGCCAAGGCCCCTTTCGCCAATGATGTTCTTTTGAATTTGTGACGTGCCGCCGCCGATGATGAGGCCCAAGTAAAACATGTAGTGCGACTGCCAGTTGCCGTGGTCCCGCAAGTGGGGGTTTTTGCCGTAGGCCAGCCCCAGTTCGCCCATGGCGTCGATGCCCAGCTGTTCAAGCTCATGGCGCAGTTCGGTGCCCTGCAGTTTCACGATCAGCCGCGCCAGCCCGGCGTCCTGGCCGTTGATGCGGGCCGAGAGCACCCGCATGTCGTTGAACCGCATGGCCATCACCCGGGCCTGAATCTTCATCAGCCGGTCCCTATAAACCGGATGGTCGAGCACTCTGCGGCCATCTATGGTTTCCGTCTGCATCAGCTTTGTCAGCGCATTCAGGCGTGAGAGGGTGAGGTTTGGGTCTCCCAAGGCGTCCCGCTCGTGGCCCAGAATTGCATTGGCCACCTTCCACCCCTCGCCGCGGGCGCCGACGATTTGCTGCTTGGGCACCCGCACATCGGCGAAGAAGACCTCGTTGAAGTTGGCGATGCCGGTCATATCGACCAAGGGGCGGACGTCGATGCCGGGCGAGTCCATGCGGAACAGCAAAAAGGAGATGCCTTGGTGCTTGGGCGCTTCCGGCTCCGTGCGCACCAGGCAGAAAATCCAGTCCGCCAAGTGCGCCGTGCTGGTCCAGATCTTGTGGCCGTTGACCACCCACTCGTCGCCGTCGAGCACGGCGCTGGTGCGCAGGCTGGCCAAGTCGCTGCCGGCGTTTGGTTCTGAATAGCCTTGGCACCAGACCATCTCGCCGTAAATGGTGGGGCGGATGAACTGCTGCTTTTGCGCCTCCGTGCCCACTTCGAGCAGGGTCGGCACCAGCATGGCAATGCCTTGCCCGCCTATGCCTTGGCTGACTTGGGCGGCGGCGAACTCCTCGGCGATGATGCGGGAAAGCAGTATGTCCGGCTTGGCGCCGAAGCCGCCGTAGGCTCGGGGAATGGTGCGGGCCGCGTAGCCGTTCTCTATGAGCAGCTTTTGCCAGTCGAGCACCTTGGGCGAGCGCGGCCCATCCCCCTTTGGGGCCTTGTGCCGATGGGTTTTGACGAAGCGCCGAACCGCGTCGCGGAAGGCCTTGTAGTCCGCCCCGTAGGACAGGTCCATGATGTGTTTCCCGGCTGCCGAAGAGCGGTTTTGCGGATGCTATCAGATTCGACCTGACAAGCGGCGACAGAGCGTTCTAGCGGTTGTTTCCACAAGGCATTGGCCTTTTTGGCGTCAACTTGCCTGTTCGCATTGCCTTGGCGCTAAGCGGAAACTTAGAATCGTCGCTAAAGGTAGGGGAGAGCGATGGACAAAGTCGCCATGCTGCAAGTCATGGCCGAGATGCAGGCGGCGCACAACCAGCAGATTCATCCGGATTGGCGCAGCAAAGGCTATGAATACTACCGGGCCATTTGGGTCGAGTGCGCCGAGCTGCTTGATCATTTCGGCTGGAAGTGGTGGAAGCGTCAGCACAGTGACCTAGCCCAGGTGAAGCTGGAGTTGGTGGACATCTGGCACTTTGGCCTAAGCGATCTGCTGCGCCGAGGCGCACTCTCCGACTCCTTGATTGATCAGTTGGACGTCCAGCCCCGGCAGCCCTGCGGGGGCGAGGCGCTGCGCCAAACCGTCGAGGCGCTGGCGGCGGACTGCTTGACCAGCCGTTCCTTCTCCGTTGCCCGCTTCGCCGCCGTGATGGCCACGCTGCCGTTGCCCTTTGACGACCTCTTCCGCCTCTATGTGGGCAAGAACGTGCTGAACCGCTTTCGCCAGGACCACGACTACCAAAAGGGGACCTACCGCAAGCTGTGGTGGGGGCGGGAGGACAACGAGCATCTGATGGAGCTGCTGACGGACATCGCCCAGCCGGAAACCGCGGCCGACGAACTCTACGCCAAGCTGGAGGCCCGCTATCGTCAGGCCGGTCGTGCATCCTGATAAACCCCTAGGCGCCACCTTATGAGCTGCGCCGGAAACGGCAAGGAGGTCAGTCCGGATGCAGCGCTGCGCTCGGAGCTGCGCCGCCGGTTGGCGACCTGGACGCCGGACAGAGTGGGCACCCTGATGTTCATCCGAGACGGGGGCCGGCTGTTGCTTATCCGCAAGAAACGCGGCCACGGGCGGGGCCGCATCAATGCGCCGGGCGGCAAGGTCGAAGCCGGCGAGTCGCTTCTGCGCTGCGCGGTGCGGGAGACCCAAGAGGAAGTGGGAGTCCGGGTGGCCGAGGCGGTTCCAATGGCCGAGTTGAAGTTCGTTGACCAAGCGGATGAGCAGTGGTTGGGCCATGTCTTCTTGGCGTCCAACTACGAAGGCGTCCCGGTTGAAACCGCGGAGGCGGCACCCCTTTGGTTTCCGATCGACGCCATTCCCTACGATGAAATGTGGGAGGACGACCGCCTCTGGCTGCCCCATGTGCTGTTAGGGCGCTGCGTGCGCGGGGCCTTTCTGTTCGATGCGGGAAAGCTGGTCGCCTATGAATTCGAGTGGGCGCGTAGCGATCCCTCCTGATGCGCATTTGACAATGCCCTGCAAACCGCGCATCGTGTCTACGGCAGTATCCACATCAAGCGGTGAAGCTCATGGAGGCTAGCGTCAAGAAGTGGGGCAACAGCCTTGCTCTACGAATTCCCCAAACCCTCGCACGCCAGATGAACATAGAGCAGGACTCTCGGGTCAGCCTGACGCTTCGCGGCGACAATCTGACCATCTCTCCGCTGCGGAGGCCCGCTGTGCGCTTGGAAGATATGCTGGCCGGTGTTAAAGCACACAACCGGCATGGCGAAATGGCGGCAGGCACGGCTTCGGGAGAAGAACCTTGGTGAGCGAAACACGGCTGGTCCCGCAAAGCGGGGATGCCGTATGGATCGACGTCAAGTCCTGGTCGGCCGGTGGTTTGGTTAGGCGGCGCCCCGCTGTCGTGCTGTCCCCAAGCACCTACAACAGCAAGGTTGGCATGGCGCTGCTCTGCCCAATCGTCAGCCGCGCCAAGGGCTGTCCTTTTGAAGTCGTCATACCTGCGGGCCTTGAGGTCAGCGGCGTGGTTCTAGCCGATCGAGTCAAGTGCCTAGGCTGGCGCACCTGCAATGCGGAAGTGATTGCGCGGCTCCCCAACCGAACTGTCGATGAGGTTCTGGAGAAGGTCGGAGCGCTGTTGAAAAGAAAACCCGGATGAGGGCGACCGCCTCCTTGCCTGCCGCCGAACTGGACATCCTGCATCCCTAGCCTGGATATTGCGCCAAGCCGCTTGTTCCTTGGAAAAGGCGCTCTAATCTGGGGCGGTCGCCAGCGCTGCGGCCCTTAGCCGCGCATCCTTGGTGCGCCATAGGTTTTCGATGAATGGCGCCAAAACCGCTCGTTGCGCTGCGGCATTCGGCCCCTGCATCGCCGCAGTGATCTCATGCGCCTCTACCCACATCTGCGCCCGGCGCCGTCGGCCGCCAAGAAACGCCCAGAAGCCTGGAGCGCCGTCTGGGTAGAAGATGGTGACGTCGATGAGTTGGCGCAGTTGCTGGTCGAGGCCGGCCAGTACATAGCTCAGGCCGCCGATCTTGGGATTTAAGAGGTGCTCAAACCGCGACTGCTGCGCCGTCCGCTTGGCCGGCGTGAAGCGGGTGCCCTCAAGAAAGCTCAACACAGCGGTTGGATGGTTGCGAAATACGGCGCAGGCCGCCAGGGTGGCCTCCCGATCCTTGCTTGCGGCCTCGGCCCGGTTGCTGTCCACGACGCTGGGGCGACCGCGCCGAACATAGGGAAACCCAAGGAGCTTCATGGCCAAGCCGACCAGTGGCAGCCAAATGAGCTGCTGCTTGGTGAAGAACTTAAGCGGTGGCAGAGCGGGGCGCAGAACGGTTTGCAGCAGGAGAATGTCCGCCCAAGTCTGGTGGTTGCTGACGACCATGCACCACTGGTCCCGGCGCAGCGGCGCCTTCGGCCAGACCACTTCGAGATCGACCACGCGCAGCGCCTTCAGCAAGGCGCGGTTGGCGCTGACCCAAAGGTCGATGACCACGTCCATGCGCCGGGTGATCCCTCTGCGCCAACTGCCGACCAGCGGCAACCGCAGCAGCGCCATCAAGTAGAGCGGGGCGCAGACCAAGATCGTGTTGACGGCGATGAACGCGATCGAAAGAGAGCCCTTTAACCAAGTCATCCGGCGTTCATAGCACAGGCAAGGGGACGGTTCCAGCGTCGCGCCCTAGGCCGCCGGAGCTCGCGACTCAGCGACTGTTCCCGAGATTAGGTGAGCAGCAGGTAGCAAAGGCTGGAAATGACCGCTGCGCCGATCAGGTTCAGCACGAAGCCTTCGCGGGCCATGACTTCGGCGGGCACTCGGCCGGTGCCGAACACGATGACGTTGGGGGCGGTGGCCACCGGCAGCATGAAGGCGCAGGAAGCGCTCATGGCGGCGGGAATCATCAGCAGTTGAGGGTCCATTCCGGCGCCCAGCGCCGCAGCGGCCAGGATGGGCATCAACAGGGTTGTGGTGGCCGTGTTGCTGGTGGTTTCCGTCAAAAAGGTGACGCCTAGGCAGATCACCGCCATGATCGCCAGCACCGGCCAAACGGCAAGGCCGGCCAAGGCGCCGCCTATGTCCTCGCTTAGGCCGGAAGCGGTGAAGGCTTGGGCGATGCTGATGCCGGCCCCGAACAGAATGAGCATGCCCCAAGGAATCTTCACTGCGGTTTCCCAGTCCAGCAGGCGGCCGCCGCGCCCATCCGGGGTGAGGAACATGGCCACAGCCGCCAAAAAGGCGACGATGGCGTCGCTGGAGTAAGGCAGTCCGAACCATTGGGTCCAGCCGCCGAAAGGCTCCTTGCGGGTCACCCAAGCCAAGGCCGTCAGGCTGAACAGGGCAACCACTCGAACTTCAGCAGCGCTCCAAGCGCTAGGCGCCGGCGCCTCGAACTTGCTCCGGTGGGACAGATGGCGGGTCAGCCACAGGCCGATCAGGGGCACCAACACGACCACAACAGGAATGCCAATGACCATCCATTGCAGGAAACTGAACTCCGCACCGACCAAATCGCCGTAAACGCCCATGAAGATCACGTTCGGCGGTGTGCCGATGGGTGTGCCGATGCCGCCGACGCTGGCCGCATGGGCGATGCCAAGCAGCAGCGGCCACGCCAAGTCAGGGTCTTCGGACTTCTCCAAAACCGCCGCCGCCACCGGCAGCAGCATGAGCGTGGTCGCGGTGTTGGATATCCACATGCTCAGCAGCGCCGACGCCGCCATGAAGCCAAACACGAGCCGGCGGCTGCTGCCGCCGCCGAAGGCGCGCACCATCGCCATCGCCATGCGCTGGTGGGCGCCGCTTTTCTCCAGCGCCCGGGCCAAAATGAAGCCGCCGAGCAGCAACAGAACGATGGGATGGCCGTAGGCGGCGCCGACTTCCGTGGCCGTCAGCACGCCAGTCAGGGGTAGAATGGCCAACGGCACAAGGGAAGTGGCTGGAATGGGGATGGGTTCGCACACCCACCAAACTACGCACAGCACGGTGACGCCCAAGGTGATGGCCGCCGCTGCCGCGAAACCCGCGTTGAGCATGAACAGCGCCGCCAAAATCGCCAAAATGGGGCCGACCGGCCCAGCGAGCTTTCTGATTGAGGGGGACATGGCGACAAGATTGCCGAACCGGAGCGGGTGTTGCAATGCGCCATCGAGCAACGGCGGAACAAAGCGGCAAGTCCATCCGGTCGGGGCCGGGCGTCAAGGGTGGCACCCAACCAAACAGTCGGTTGGGGGAAGGGGAGTTTGAGCAGCATCTATTGGTATGACTTGGAGACCACCGGCGCGGCGCCCCGGTGGGATCGCATCGTGCAGTTCGCCGGCTTGCGCACCGACCTCAATTTGGAGCCCATCGGCGACGAGCACAGCACCTACATCCGTCCGCCGGATGACGTCATTCCCGACCCGGACGCCGCCCTAGTCACCGGCATCACCCCGCAGTTGGCCGTGCGCGAAGGTGCCTCGGAATGGGCCGCCTTAAGCCGCATCAACGAGTTGTTTTCGGAACCTGGAACCTGCGTTGCCGGCTACAACAACCTGCGTTTCGACGACGAGTTCATCCGCTTCGGGCTGTATCGCAACCTGATGGATCCCTATGCCCGGGAGTGGCGCGACGGCAACACGCGCTGGGACATTTTGGATTTGGCTCGAGCCGCCGGGGCTTTGCGCCCGGAAGGGATGGAGTGGCCCAGGGACGACGAGGGGCTGCCCTTCTACAGCTTGGAGGCGCTGGCCGTCGCCAACGGCTTGGACCACGGCCAGCCTCACGACGCGCTGTTCGACGTCCGCGCCACCTTGGCGCTGGCCCGGCTGCTGCGGCAGCGCCAGCCAAGGCTGTTTGACTACTGCTTCAGCGCCCGTCTAAAGGCCAAGCTGCGGCAAATGCTGGAACCCTATGGTGAGCAAGTGCTGGCTTGCATCTCCGGTAGGTATCCCCGCCGCCGCTATTGCTTTGCGCCAGTGGTTTCGATCTGCGCCCATCCGGTGAACGCCAACTCCGTCATCGTGGCGAATGTTAGTGAAGGTATCGAGCCGCTGCTCGACTGGACGGAGGCGCAAATTCGGGATGCCCTGTTCGGCCTTGATGCAGAGCGCCGCCCGCCTTTGAAGGAGGTGCGCCTGAACCGCTGCCCCTTCTTGGCGCCCCTTTCCGTTATCAGGCGCGCGGACGCCGCCCGCCTTGGTTTTGACGCCGAAGAGGCCGAACGACGGCGGCGGCGCCTCGGCCAGCCCGCCTTGGCGGACAAGATTCGTCGGGTTTATGGGGCACAGACCCAACCGGCTTCCCAGGATGTGGAGGCGGCCCTCTATGACGGCTTTGTCAGCGACGCGGACCGGGACCTTTGCGCACGGCTGCAGGCGGCGCTGGCGCAGGGCCAATGGCTGAACCAAAACTATCTGGATGCGCGTTTGGCTGAGTTGGCGGTGCGCTTGAAGGCGCGCAATTTCCCGGAACGCCTCACTGCGGGAGAGCAGGCGGATTGGCGCTCTTGGGTTCGCGCCAAGATCACCGCCCCGCAGGCGCCCTGGCGCACGTTGGCCGGAGCGCAAGCGCGGCTGCGGGAGGTCGAGGCATCGGGTGTGGCCCCCGCCGCAGTCTTGGCAGGCTTGAGCACGCACTTTCGCCGGCTGAAAATCGAGTACGACTGTTGAGCATCGTTGCGCAATTGATCGACGTCGGCAAGGCGTTCACCGGGCGCTGGGTGCTTAAGGGGCTGAACCTGAGCTTCCCGGCTGGCCTGACCACCGCCGTTGTCGGCGGCAGCGGCAGCGGCAAAACCACGCTCCTGCAACTGATAAACGGCGTGTTGCGAGCGGACCGCGGCGAAGTGCGGGTTTTCGGCGAGCCGATTCCCCAGAATCGCCCGGAGCCGTTTCGACGCCGCATCGGCTACGCCGTCCAAGGCGCCGGACTGTTCCCCCATCTCACTAGCCGGCGAAACGTCGTTCTGGTGGCGGAGCTGGAGGGCTGGTCGAAGGACGTGATCAACGCCCGATACGCTGAATTGATCGAGGAAATGGGGTTGCCCGCAGAGATTGCGGAACGCTATCCGCAGCAGTTGTCCGGCGGCCAGCAGCAACGGCTGGGGCTGTGCCGCGCCTTGATGCTGCGCCCCGGTTTGCTGCTGCTTGATGAACCCTTCTCCGCGGTTGATCCCATCACCAGAGTGGGCATCTACGAGCGTTTTGAGCATGTGCAGCGGCACGAGGGCGTGAGCGCCCTGCTGGTCACCCATGACATGCGCGAAGCGGTGCGCCTCGGCGACCGCCTGATCATCCTGAAGGAGGGGCGGGTGGTGCGCAGCGGGCCAACCGAGGAAGTGGTGCGGGCGCCCAACGACCCGTACGCGGAGCAACTCGTGAACCAGCACCTGTGAGCCGCAAGTCCATTGACGGCAGGCGTCCTTGGCGAATCTGGTGCTTGGCCGCGCTGCTGGCTGGGTCCGCCGCCGCCGATCCCATCCACATCGGCAGCAAGAACAGCAACGAGTCCTACCTGCTTTCCGAAATGGCGGCTCAGCTTCTTGAGTCCGAAGGGTTCGTGGTGGAGCGGCGCTTCGGCTTGGGCGGCACGCTCATCGCCTTTGACGCCCTTGCTGCGGGGGAAATAGACCTGTACATGGAGTACACCGGCACCCTCAGCCAAGCGATTCTGAAATTAGGGCGGGACGCGGAGAGGCCGGAAATCAACCGGCTGTTGGCCCCTAGGCAGCTACGCTTGCTGCGTCCCTTGGGCTTCAACAACACCTACGCCATAGCGGTTCGGCGGCGGCAGGCGCAAGCGCTCGGCCTGCGCAGCATCGGCGATCTGGCCGACCATCCGGCCTTGAGAGTAGCCTTCAGCCACGAGTTTCTGGAGCGGCGGGACGGTTGGCCGGGCTTGGCCCAAGCCTATGGCTTGCACCTCAGCGCCACGGGAATTGAACACGCCTTGGCCTACCAAGCCATTGCCGAAGGCGCCATTGACGTAACGGATGCCTACTCCACCGACGGCGAACTGCTGCGTTACGACTTGGCGCAACTGCGCGACGACCGGCGGTTCTTTCCCCAATACTTGGCGGCGCCCTTAGTGCGGAGCGATATCGGCGACAAAGTGGTGAAGCTCCTCAATGGCTTGGGCGGTTCTTTAACCGACGGCCGAATCCAAGCCTTGAACGCCGCCGTGGTGGTCGATGGCCGGAGCTTCGCTGATGTCGCCGCCGGTTTTTTGAGCGAACGCGGCATTGGCGCCGGCGCAAAGCCGGATGATCTTTGGCCTAGCTTGGCCGCCAATACGGTGCAGCACCTCAAGCTGACCTTCAGCGCTCTCGGTGCGGCGGTGGCGGTCGGTCTGACGCTGAGCCTGCTCATCTTTCGCCATGCGATCCTGGCGCGCTGCGTCATCTATGCGTGCGGGCTCCTGCAAACCGTGCCGAGCATCGCCCTTCTGGCGTTGCTGATCCCCCTGTTTGGCATCGGCGCCGCACCAGCGGTGCTGGCCTTGTTTCTATATTCGCTGCTGCCGATTCTGCGCAACACCGTCATGGCGCTCTGCGCCATAGATCCCACACTGCTGCGGGTTGCGGCGGCGTTGGGCTTGTCCCGCCGCGAGCAGATCCGGCATGTCTATCTGCCCTTGTCGATGCCGAGCGTATTGGCCGGCATCCGCACGGCGGCGGTGATCACCATTGGCACGGCCACCCTGGCCGCCT
This sequence comes from uncultured Pseudomonadales bacterium, assembly GCA_958296195.1. Classification (GTDB taxonomy): domain Bacteria; phylum Pseudomonadota; class Gammaproteobacteria; order Pseudomonadales; family Azotimanducaceae; genus Azophilus. The sequence continues at coordinate 1,131,844 of OY282455.1, forward strand.
TCATTGGCGCCGGCGGGTTGGGCGACCCCATCGTCACCGGGCTTGCCCTGAACGATGTTTCGCTCATCCTGCAGGGTGCCATCCCCGCCGCCATCCTAGCCATCGTGACGGAGCTGGCGTTTGAAGCCGTGGAGCGCACCCTCGTTCCCGGCCATCTACGGGTGGTCCAGTAGAGCGCTCTCCTTCACCTCAGAAGAGTAACCAGGGCCTTTTGCCGGGACGAATCCAAACGGCGGAAGATCTTGATCAACGACTGCTCGGTCTCGCTGAGCGTACTGCGGAAAATTGCCTCCATATGCGGGTGCAGCGGCGGCTCCAACTGCTGTTCGGTGGTGCCCTGCGGGAGGGTGCCGAAGGATTGCTCCAGCCGGGCCACTATCTCTGAATTCATGCTTCGGCGGTAATGCTTGGCGGCTTCGGCGATCTGCTCGCGCATGGGAGCTGGAAGGCGCACCACGAATTTGTACGGTTCCTGTCGCATGGTTTTTCCGCGCATGGGGCTCTTGCCGGCTTTGGCTAGGGCACTTCGCCGCGCACATAGTGCTCCAGGTGCTCGATGGTGTCCGCCTGCTCGTCAATGATGGCGGAGAAGAGATCGCGCAGGCTCAACATGCCCACCACTACGCCCTCGTCGATCACCGGCAGGTGGCGGATGTGGTGGCGCTTCATCAAGGCTACGCACTCATCAATGTGCATCTCGGAAGTGACCGAAATAACGCCTGTCGTCATGATCTCCGAGACGAGGGCGGCCTTTGACGACCGGTCCTTGAGGATCACTTTGCGGGTGTAGTCCCGTTCGGAAATGATGCCCACGGGCTGGCCGCTGTCCATCACTAGAAGCGCCCCCACCTCCTTTTCCGCCATCGTGTCGATGGCTTCGTAAACCGTGGCGCCGGGCGCCACGCTGAAGATGCCGCCGCCCTTGTGCTTGAGGATGTTTTGGACCAGTTGCATTGCCGCCTCCCTCGCCCGAATAAGCTGGTGAGGAGCCAATCTGCCATGCTTGGGCGAGAAATTAAAGCGCTTGTCGCCCCGGTGCGCGGCGCTGTGGGGCGGCGAACCTTCACTTTGGCCTTTGCGCAGTGGGGCCGATGGCGGTCTGTCGGCAATGAGCCCGGCAAGGCCGCTGCATTGACGAAGAATTGAATTTCATCATAAATTGCGACATCAAATACCGCATGGGTCTGGGATGATAGCGGTGACGAACATGAGCTTAACCGTGGCCGCCGCGGATTACGGCAACTTACTCGCCGTCGTGAGGGAGCGCATTCGATCCGCACAGTACCAGGCGTTGCGGGCGGTGAACAAGGAAATGGTCGGCCTGTACTGGGACATTGGTCGGCTGATCGTGGAGCGGCAGCAGATGGAGGGCTGGGGTAAGGCGGTGGTGCAGCGACTAGCTGCGGACCTGCGTGTCGAGTTCTCGGGCGTTGGTGGCTTCTCGGCTTCCAATCTGTGGCGGATGAAGGCACTAGTCGAAGCCTACGATGAGTCGCCAAAACTCGCACCGCTGGTGCGAGAAATAGCGTGGAGCCACAACCTAGTCATCCTCGAGCGCTGCAAGGTGCCGCAAGAGCGCGAATTCTACATCCGCATGACGCGCAAGTTCGGCTGGACGAAGAACGTCCTTATCCACCAAATTGAGAACCAGACCTACGAGAAGTCTCTGCTCAGCCAGACGAACTTCGACGGTGCGCTAACACCGGAACTGCGCATGCAGGCGAAGCTGGCCGTTCGAGACGAATACACCTTCGACTTTCTGGAACTTGGCGAACAGCACAGCGAGCGTGAGTTGGAACGGGCGCTCATCGTCAAAGTGGACGATTTCCTGCGCACGATGGGTGGCATGTTCGCATTTGTCGGTAGTCAGTTTCGGCTTGCAGTGGATGGCGATGAGTTCTTCATCGACCTCGTGCTGTTCCACCGCCGGCTACGCGCTCTAGTGGCGATGGACCTCAAGGTCGGCAAATTCCGCCCAGAGCATGTCGGCAAGATGCAGTTCTACCTCACCGCCCTCGACCGCCAAGTGCGCGAGGACGGAGAGAACCCGCCCATCGGCATCATCCTCTGCAAGGAGAAGAACCGCACCGTTGTCGAATACGCACTGTACGACGCCACCAAACCCATCGGCGTAGCCACCTACCGCATGAGGAAGCGCTTGCCGAAGGAACTCGAAGGCCAGCTACCTTCGCCGCAGCAGATCATTCGGCTGTTGGATGCGATCAAGTAAAGGAGTGGCCGCATGCGCCCCGGCGTCAACCAATGCTGAACTCTGCGCCCGAGTTCCTGGATTTCGCGTTGCGTGGTTCGGCCAGTGTCGTCGTCTGCCCGGCGCGAGGCGTTGGTCGAATGCGCCTCGCAAGCCGCTGGCAAAAACCGCTTGAAGACGGACGGCTGCTTAATTTGTTCTCGACACACAAGGTGGACGGGGAGTGCGATATGGGCTACCTTGCTCTTGGCGTTTCAGAGAGGCGCCTAGCAATGCGTCGGCATCCCGCTGCGCAACGAACCGGGCGCCAGTGCCATGTCAGGAACCAATCTCAAAAAGGCCGGCCTCAAAGTGACCTTGCCGCGCCTCAAGGTGCTTGAAGTGCTGGAGGGCGTGGAGCCTCACCATGTTAGCGCGGAGGACGTCTATCGGCGCCTGATCGAGCAGGATGAATCCGTAGGCTTGGCCACGGTGTATCGGGTGCTCACCCAATTTGAGTCGGCCGGCATTGTCGAGCGGCACAATTTTGATGATGGGCACGCCGTTTACGAGTTGGCGGTGGAGGATCATCACGACCACATGGTGGATGTGGATACCGGCCAAGTCACCGAGTTCGTCAATGAACAGATCGAAGCCTTGCAGTGCGACATCGCCGCCGAACACGGTTTTGATCTGGTGGACCATGAACTGGTGCTGTACGTCCGCAAGAAGTCGCCCGCCTAGAGCTAATCTGGTTGGTGTTAACAGCAGCATGACGCTTCCCTCGGGAGTGGCGTTGGCGCACAAGTTCATGGGCATCTTCAAGTCGCGGGTGCTGGTGGTCCTTCGAGTGCGCCCCGCTGGACCATGGAATGCTCGTGCGTAAATGAGAATTGATTGCATTTAATGGGGTGATGTTGTTATATCGGCTGCCCCCTCTGCCAGGAGCCTTGGGCAGCCGGGCGACCTCAGGTCGGCCATGCCTCACAGCAGCTATGGAGAAGTGCTTGCGTCCCCGCGACTTGCATCCCGGAGAATGCGCCCGCGTTGTCGGCTACGCGGGTCAGTCCCCCTATAGCCAGCGTCTTGTCCGCCTAGGACTGGTGGCGGGCACCGAACTCGTGGTGCAGCGCCGGGCGCCCCTTGGCGACCCAGTGGAGATTCGTTTTCGCGGCTATTCGTTGGCCTTGCGCCCTGCCGAGGCGGACTGCCTGCTCTTGGAGAAAACATGACCACCATCGCCTTGGCCGGCAACCCCAACTGCGGCAAGACGACGCTGTTCAACGACCTCACCGGCGCCCGGCAGCGCGTGGGCAACTGGCCCGGCGTCACCGTTGAGCGCAAAACCGGCGCGTATCGGCGCAAGGGCGGCGAAGTCTGGGTGCAGGACTTGCCCGGCGTTTACGCCTTGGACGGCCCCGACGAAGCCCTTGACGAACGCATCGCCCGACAATATTTGGCGGCGGGTGAAGCGGATGTGGTCGTTAACGTCATCGACGCCTCATCCATTGGCCGAGGGCTTTATTTGACGCTGGAGTTGCTGGAAAGCCATCCGCTGGTGGTGGCGCTGAACATGATGGACGTGGCGCAGCGGGATGGTCTGCAAATCGATGTCGGGGTGCTGTCGCAGAAGCTCGGCTGTCCGGTGGTGCCGCTGGTGGCCAGCCGCGGCGAGGGCGTTGCGGAACTGATGGATGCCGCCGAAACGGTGGCCCGCTCGCCGGGAGGCGCCACTGCGCAGCCTTGGCCGCGTACGCCGGAAGCCCGCTACCAAACCATCGACGGGCTGCTGCAAGCCTGCTTGTCGAAAGCGCCCAGTGCGGGAGCGCCGCCGGGCCTTGGGTCGGACGCTGGGCCTAAACTTGCGGCTGGGCAAGCGCGGCCGCCACGCTCTCCCACCGACGCCATCGATGCGGTGGCGCTGCACCGCTACCTCGCCTTTCCCATCTTTCTTGGCGTCATGTACCTGATGTTCATGTTCGCCATCAATGTCGGCTCAGCCTTCATCGACTTTTTCGACCAAGCGGGCGCCGTGCTGTTTGTTGAAGCGCCGCGGCTCCTGTGGGTGGCCTTGGGTCTGCCGGATTGGCTAACGGTCTTCTTGGCGGACGGCGTGGGCGGCGGCGTCGCCTTGGTCGCCACCTTCATTCCGGTCATCGCCTGTCTGTTCCTAGCCCTGTCGCTGCTTGAGGACTCCGGCTACATGGCGCGAGTGGCGTTCATTTTTGATCGGCTGCTGCGCGGCCTCGGATTGCCCGGCAAGTCCTTTGTGCCTTTGCTCGTCGGCTTCGGCTGCAACGTGCCGGCGGTGATGGCGACGCGCACCTTGGAGAACGAACCGGACCGAATTCTCACGGCCATCATGGCGCCCTACATGTCCTGCGGCGCCCGGTTGACGGTCTATGCGCTGTTCGCCGCCGCCTTCTTCCAAAACAACGGCCAGAACATCGTCTTTGGACTGTATTTAATCGGCATCCTCTTGGCGGTGCTGTCCGCCATGGTCGTCAAAAGGCACCTCATCAAGGCGCCGCCAAGCGTCTTCGTGATGGAGTTGCCGAGCTACCACCTGCCCACTCCTAGGGGCATCGCCATGCAAACTTGGCAGCGGCTCAAGGGGTTTGTGCTGCGCGCCGGCAAGGCCATCGTGGCGGTGGTGGTGGTGCTGAACCTAGTCAACTCCATCGGCGCGGACGGTTCCATCGGCAACGAGAACAGCGAAAAGTCCCTGCTTGCGGTGATCGGCAAGGCCATCACCCCGGCGTTCCATCCCATGGGCATTGACGAGGACAACTGGCCGGCGACCGTGGGCATCTTCACCGGCATCTTCGCCAAGGAGGTGGTGGTGGGCACCTTGGACGCCCTCTACGCCCCGGCGGACGGTCCCGCCGATGCAGACCTGCTGGGCGCTCTGGGTGAGGCCGTCGCCAGCGTGCCGCGCAACCTAGGAGAACTGGGCGGCGCCTTGGCCGATCCGTTGGGCTTGGACATCGGCGCCGTCGCAGATCCGGAGGCAGCGGCGGCGGAGCAGGGCGTGGCGCTGGGCACCATCGCCGCCATGCGAGCCCTGTTTCACGGTGAAATTGGCGCCTTCAGCTACCTGCTGTTCATTTTGCTCTACATGCCCTGCGTGGCGACCATTGGCGTCATCTACAAGGAAATCGGCGCTTTCTGGGCGGCGTTCTCCACGGGCTGGTCGGTCATCATGGCCTACAGCGTCGCCGTGGTCTGCTACCAGATCGGCACTTTCGGCGCGGATCCGGCCGCCGCCCTCGGTTGGCTCGCGTTTGCGGCGGCGCTGGCGGCCACTGGATTTGGCCTGCTGATCTTCTGGGGGCGGCGCCGGTCGGCGAGCCGCTTGATCCCGCTGGTGGAGGTGCATTGAGCCAAGGTCTGGCGACAGGTTTTGGTTCGGTTGCAGCCATTTCGCGTTCTGCGGCTTAGCGTCCGCGGCAAAGGCGGCTTATGATTTGCCGGCAAGGCGTGGCGGAATACGGGGGCCGCCGCCAGTTTGACTTGACGCCACCCTTGGTTCCCAAGATTCTCAGGCATTTTTGGAGGGAGCATCCATGCCCGACATGTTAACCGCGCTCGCCGAGCAGTTAGGCGACAAGCCGGCTTTGATTGACGATCGGCCGGACGGCACGGTCATAACCTGGAGCTACGCAGAGCTGGAGGCCAACGCCAACCGTCTGGCCAACGTTTTTCTGGCGCATGGCGTCAACCTTGGCGACAAGGTGCTTTGGTGCGGCCAAAATTCGATGTGGCCCGTGGCCTGCGGCCATGCGGCGCGTAAGGTGGGGGCGGTGTCCGTGCCGCTGAACTATCGGCTCACCGACGAGGAAGCCGCCTACGTCACCCACAACTCGGACGCCAAGATCGTCTTTGTGGATGCCGAATACGCTCCCTTGTTCGAGCGCATCCGCCGGCGTATTCCCCAAGTGGCCCATGTGGTGGTGTTCGATGGGGCCGCCGGCGAGGGCCAGCACGATGCCGCGGCGCTGCTAGCGGACGCCGCGGCGAAGCCAGTGGAGGCCGACAGCGGCCAAACCGCCTCCGGCACCATGATCTACACCTCCGGCACTACCGGCAAGCCCAAGGGCGCCGTGCGCAACAGCGTCGGAGATCCCGAGCAAATGACAAAAATGGTCGAGATTTACGGTTGGCGGCCTGACGACGTTTACCTCACCACCGGGCCGCTGTACCACTCCGGCCCCGGAGGTTTTTTGGCCTTGGGCCAATTGCTCGGCAACACCGCCGTGCTGCAGCGGGCCTTTGACGCCGAAGACTGGCTGCGCTTATTGGACAAGTACGCAGTCACCGCCAGCTTCGCAGCACCCACGCCCATCCGCCGCGTCTGCCAGCTTCCCGACGAAGTGCTGGCGAAATACCGCAGGGACAGCTTGCGCATCATGATCGCCAACGCCGCGCCCTGGTCCTACGCCTTGAAGCTGGACTATCTGGAGCGCTTTCCGGAACGATCGTTGTTTGAGGTTTACGGCTCCACCGAACTCGGCGTCAACACCATCATGACCCCGCAGTTCCAGCGCAGCAAGCCTGGCTCCTGCGGCCAGCCGGCGCCTGGGGTGGAAATTCGGCTGTATGCCGAAGATGGCGGCGTGGTTGATGAACCCCACCAGCCGGGCGAACTCTTCGTGCGTTCGGCCGGCATATTCAGCACCTACCACAAGGCCCACGACAAGTTCATGGAGGAGCGGCGCGACGGCTGGCAGACGGTGGGGGACATCGCCTATTTCGACGCGGACGGCTTCTACTACATCTGCGACCGCAAGAAGGACATGATTATTTCCGGCGGCGTGAACATCTATCCCGCCGAGGTGGAGGCCGCCTTGGAGCGCCATCCGCAGGTGCTCGAGGCGGCGGTGTTCGGCATTCCCAGCGAAGAATGGGGCGAGAGCGTCCATGCGGTGCTGGTGGCGCGACCCGGCGCCGGCTTGGACACCGCCGCCGTGCAGGGCTTCGCCCGGGAGCACTTGGCCGGCTACAAGGTGCCTAGGTCGGTGGAGTTCGTGGATGAAATTCCCAAAACCGGTTCCGGCAAGATTCTAAAGCGCGAACTGCGGGCGCCCTTTTGGAAGGGCCAGCAGTCTGGAGTGGGCTAGGGCTGGCCAAAGCCGCCCTGGTCGGTCGGCCGCTGGGCGCCGCCGGCAGGGCCTAGGATCCCTCCCGCTGCAGCAGCCGCTGATACTGCTGTCGATGGCGCCGATAGGCCAGTTCATCCCCCCTTTGGTGGAATATGCGCGCCAAGTTGTAGTGGGCGTCCGGCACGTCGGGTGCCTTGCGGTAGAAGTTCGCCGCCAGCTCGCCTTCGCTGAGTTCATCGAACAACGTGCCTAGGTTGTAGTGGGCGAGTTGATGGCGGGGGGATGCCTCCACCGCCATCTCGTAATGGCGTTTGGCGTTCTTAAGGTTGCCTTTGAGTTGATAGAGCCGTCCGATGTTGACATGGGCGTCGGCGTTGTTCGGGTTCAGTGTTATTGCGCGTTCATAAGCCTCGAACGCCTTGCTGGCGTCCCAGTCCTCCAAGTCCACCCCGAGTTGGCGCCATTCGTCGCTGTCCAGCTCTTCGGGATTGCGCAGTTCCTCTTCGACGCCGTTCCACAGCGCCGCCAAGCTCTGGCCATTGCAGCGGCCAGGGCTGGAGGGGGTGAACTCCAGGCAGCCTTGCCCGGTGTGGGCGTTCCAGAGCTTGTCATCATTGCGAATGACCACGGCGCCGCTATGCGCCTCCATCCGCAGGGAGGACAACATGGGAGGCGTTCTGGCCCCGGCCTTCAATCTGCGCAGCGCCCGGAAGAGGTCCCGAATGCTGATGTCAGACTCGATCAAGCCTTTGGCGGTGCGCAGCAATACGAGATCCTGGAAGGCGAAGTGGTATTCGCCCCTGCGCCCCTTGTGGGGATCCAAGAGTTTGCGCCGAACGAAGTGGCGCACCTGAGCCGGCTTCATGCCAACCAGCTGGGCGACTTCTTGGGTGCTGTAGCCGTTCATCAAGCCTGATTAGGATGTTGCGTTCTCAATTTAGCTCCGAAACCTTGGCGGCAGCTACAGCCGAACGCTGATGTGCGCGTAAGATAATCGCGTCAGCACAATGAAGCAATCTCCCACGGCGTTCGAGCTATCGCCTACGCAGCGCGGCCTGCAGCATGGTGAGCTGCTCCTCGGTGATCTGCTGAAAGCCGGGAATGAAGCAGGGCGGGCCTAGGCGTCCCTCGTTCATGCCAAAGCGGGTCAGCCCGCGAATGACGTCCTGCCGGCAAAGGGAGATGCCGTTCAGGCTTTCATAGGCTACAGGGTCGTTTCTGCGCAAGCTTGGGCAGCGGTGCTTGAACTGCACTAGATAGAGATCGTTGCGGCCTATGCGAAACGTGACATGGCGATTATCCAAAGCCTTGACTTCGCGGATGCGGCGAACCGGCACGCAGCGCTCCTCGGCGGCGTAGTCCGAGGGCGCGGCTGGGGTGGACAGGATGGCTTCGACCTCCGGCGGCGCATCCGTCTGGTTGCTTGGGGCGGATGGCTCTCCGGCGCTGGACGAGGCCAGGACGAAACTAGCGGCGGCGAACATCCACCGCACCGGGCCGGGCGCCGGCAAAAGCAGCCTGGTCAAACTTCCGAACAGATTTGCCAACGAAGGTTTCAATCGCCCCTTGCCCAAGGTCCGTTGACGCTGCCTAGGTCAGCAAACCCTCGACTCCACGTCAAGCCGTTGCCAATAATAATGCACCTTAGCAGCGGTTTTTGGCAAAGGGTTTCGGTGCCGCCCTGGTTTCGACCAAGCAGCTCAGGTCTCGCTTGGTTGCGGGAGGCGCTTTGGGGGGCGGGCTAGAACGAAACAAACGGAGCCGACCAGCGCCATTAGCGCCAGCAGGGTGAACCCGCTTCGGTAGTCGCCGGAGACGTCCGCCATGTAGCCGGCGACGATGGGGCCGGCGGACATGCCCAGCATCACCACTAGGGACGAAAAGCCCATGATGGTGCCGAACGAGGAAGGGCCGAAGTAGTCCGCCCGCAGGGCCACCATCTGCGGGCCGCGGATGCCCCAAGCGCCGCCGTGCAGCGCGGCGAACAGGACAATCATCCAAAGATCGATTGCGAACGCGACGAGCAGCAGGCCGGCGCAGTGCGCCACCATGCAGAGCACACAGATCAGGCGCTTGTCGAAACGGTCGCCCAGATAGCCGCCGGCCACCTGCCCGGCCAGTTGGCAAGCCGTCATCAACGCCACGACCAAGCCGGCCTCCGCCAGCGAGTAGTCCAAGCCCTCCGTTAGGTGGGGCACCAAATGCACCAGCAGCGAGGACACGGTCAACAGCGCGAACGCATGGCCGAAGGAGATCAGCCAAAACGTCCAGGTGCGCATGGCCTGCCGGGCGGTGAAGTCCTGGGTGGAGGACAGCCTGGACGCGCCTGCCTGATCCGAACTCCGTACGCCGTCCGCAACCTCGCCGTAGTCCTCCGGTCGGTGGCGCACCAAGGACACCAGCGGCAAACTGACGGCGATGACGAGCACTCCGGAAAGGAACGCCGTGGTGCGCCAACCGAAGGCCTCTAAGCAGAAGATGATCGCCGGCACCGACAGGCCGCCCACCGAATAGCCCATTTGGGAAATGGAGACCGCCTTGGCCCGGTGTTGATCGAACCAGTTCACGATGGAAACCATGAGCGTGGCGAAGCCGCCTAGACTGGAGCCCAAGGCGATCAAGGCGAAAGTGAGGTAGAAGCCCAGCAGTGAATCCACCTGGCTGAACAGCATGAAGCCAACGCCGAACAGCAGGATGCCGATCACCAGAATGATGCGCGGGCCAAAGCGGTCCACCAGCCAACCCTGCAAGGGGCCGAGGATGCCGCTCTCGATCCGCGTCAGCGCAAACGCGCCGGCCATCAGCGTCTTGCTCCAGCCGAAGTCCCCTTGCAGGACCACCACATAGGCGCCGTAGGACTGCATCCACAGAACGGCGGCCAGCCACTGCAAGCCGCCGCTGGCGGCGACGATCCACCAGCCGAAGAAGACCCGCCCGGAGGGGCGCACCAGCCGGTCCAACTTGGAGAGTGCGCTGTTTGGCTCGTTGCTGGCAGAAATGTTTTTATATTTCAATGCATTATCTACATTCTGGGAACTTTCGGGCACGTCTATAGGCCAAATTCCATCAATAGCAGGCGGGGAAAACCTGCTTGCAGCGGAGTGTCTTTGCCGGCGAGCTAGGCGCTAAGCGGATGGATGTGACTACTTCTCGGAAGGCGCCGCGGCCCCCGCCAGCTTCTGCAGTCCCTCAAGCATGGACACCGGCAAGGGAAAGACGATGGTGGAGCTTTTTTCCCCGGCGATCTCGGTTAGCGTCTGCAAGTAGCGCAACTGCATGGCGCCGCCTTCGGCGCTGAGCTCCCGCGCCGCCTCGACCAGCTTCTGCGCGGCCTGCTGCTCGCCGTCCGCATGGATGATCTTGGCGCGACGCTCCCGTTCCGCCTCCGCCTGCCTGGCGATGGCGCGGATCATGCTCTCGTCGATGTCAACGTGCTTGATTTCCACATTGGACACCTTGATGCCCCATTGGTCGGTCTGCTGGTCAAGGATCGTCTGAACGTCCCGGTTGAGGCGCTCCCGCTCGGCTAGCAGCTCGTCGAGCTCGTGCTGCCCGAGCACCGAACGCAGGGTGGTTTGGGCCAGTTGGCCCGTGGCGTCCATGAAGTTCTCCACGTTGATGATGGCCGGCTTGGAGTCCACCACCCGAAAGTACAGCACCGCATTCACCTTGACCGATACGTTGTCCCGGGTGATCAAGTCCTGGGTGGGGATGTCCAGCACCACGGTTCTCAAGTCCACCCGCACCATCTGCTGAATGACCGGTATGATGATGACCAACCCCGGCCCCTTGACCTTGTAGAAGCGCCCAAGCATGAACACGACGGCGCGTTCGTACTCGCGCAGGATTCTGAACGAGCTGGCCAACAAGGCCAGCAGCGAGACGATTGTGACGATGGCGGTGACGAACTCCATGAGTTATTCCTCCTGTTCCACAGTGAGCACAAGGCCCTGCACGGCCGTGACCCGCACCTTGGCGCCCTTCGCCAAGGGCCTGTCGGACTGCGCTTGCCAGACTTCGCCAAAGGCCCGCACTTGGCCTTGGCCGGTAAAGTCCTGCAGCGCCAAACCGGTGCCGCCGACCATGCTTTCCGGCCCGGTGGCCACGGCTTGCCGTCGAGCGCGGATGGCGCTGCCTACGACCAGAAAGGCGATGGCGGCGCCGGCAATGGCGAAGCCGCCGATGATCGGCAAGGGCAGTTGATAGCCGGGGACCTCCGTATCCATCAACATGATCGAGCCGGCGACGAAGGCGACCACGCCGCCCACGCCAAGCACGCCGTAGGTTGGCGTGACCGCTTCGGCGATCAACATGCCTAGGCCGATCAGAATCAGGGCGAGGCCGGCGTAGTTGATCGGCAGCATCTGCAGGCCGTAGGCGCCGAGCAGCAGGCAGATGACGCCAGTGACCGCTGGGAACAGCATGCCGGGGTTGTAGAACTCCAGAATCAAACCATACACTCCGATGATCAGCAGGCCGTAGGCGATGGAGGGGTCGGTGATGATGGACAGCAGTTCATGGCGCCAATCGGCTTCAACAAAGACCAATTCCGCGTCGGCGGTGGCCAATGCGCGCGCTTCGTCGTTCAGGGTGATCGTGCGGCCGTCGAGTTGGTTGAGCAGGTCCCCTAGATCTTGCGCCACCAGATCGATCACGTTCCGCTCCAAGGCTGCACTGGCCCGCAGGTTGGCCCCTTCGCGCACGGTCTTCTCAGCCCATTCGATGTTGCGGCCGCGCAATTCGGCGAGGCTTTGCAGGTAGGCGACGGCGTCGTTCACGATCTTCTTGGTCATGGCGTCGCCGGCCGCGGCCGGCGGTGCCTCCGCTTGCTCCTCCTCCGCATCTTCGCCTTCCGAAGCCGGTGGGTTCGGCACGGGCTGGGGAGCGCCCGGCGCCAAGCTGACGGGCGTGGAGGAGCCGATGTTGGTGGCCGGCGCCATGGCCGCCACATGGCTGGCGTAGGCGATGTAGGTGCCGGCGCTGGCCGCTCGGGCGCCGTCTGGGGAGACGTAGGTGACCACCGGCACCTCGGCCGCCAGTATCGCCTTGACCAGATCCCGCATGGACTTGTCGAGTCCTCCCGGCGTGTCCATGCGAATCACCAAGGCCGCGGCCGCGGCGGCTTCGGCGTCCTCAATGGCGCGGATGACCAGGTCGGCGCTGGCGGGGCCGACCGGGCCGTCCAAGGCAACCACCCAGACTTGGGCGGCCAAGCCCTTCCCGGCGGCGGCGATCGAGGCGCCGAGCAAGGCGGTGTTGAGCAGCAGTCGCAAGCGCATCATTCAGCCGGCCTTGATGCGCAGATCCGGAAGTTGGTAGCCCTGTTCGGCCAAGTTCGCGCGCACCGCCTTCTTGTCCATCTTGCCGGTGGAGGTCAGCGGAATGCCCTCGACTGGGATGATGTCGTCGGGAAGCTGCCAACGCGCGAAGGCGGTGGCGCAGTGCTCCAGGACTTGCTGTGCGTTGACGGACATGCCCGGCGCCACCACGATGAGCGCCACTGGGCGTTCATCCCATTTCGGATGCGGCTGCGCCACTACGCAGGCTTGGGCGACGCCGTCCATGGCGACGATGTGGTTCTCCAAGTCCACGCTGGATATCCATTCGCCGCCGCTTTTTACCAAATCCTTGGAGCGGTCGGAGATGATGAGGTACTCCTCGGGGTCGATCTTGCCCACGTCGCCGGTGATCAGCCAGCCGTCATGAAAGCGCTCCGGCTGTGGGTTGCGGTAGTACTCGGAGCAGATCCAAGGCCCGCGCACCAGGATTTCGCCGACGCTCTCGCCATCGTGGGGCAGGCGGTTAAAGTCTTCGTCGAAAATGTCCAGATCCAGCCCGGGCATGATTTGACCGGCCTTGGCCAAGTTGGCGAACCGCTCTTCGTCGCTGAGCTTTAGCTGGCTGCGCTTCATCACGCGCCGGGACAGGGCCGCCAGGGGCGAGGTCTCGGTCATGCCCCAGCCTTGCACCATCTCCACGCCCAGCGTCTCCCAGTACCAGCGAATCAGGGATGGCGGCGGCGCCGAACCACCGCAGGTGACACGGGACAGGCAAGAAAGGTCGTAAGCGCCGGGATTGGTCTCAACCAAGCCCTTAACGCCCTGCCAGATGGTCGGCACCCCGGCGGAAAGGGTGACTCCTTCGGAAACCATGAGGTCGAGCAGCCGCGCCGGGTTCATGAAGCGATGCGGCATGACCTGCTTGCAGCCGAGCATCAGGGCGGACCAGGGGACGCCCCAGCCCATGGCGTGGAACATCGGCACGATGCCGAGGATCACGTCCGCTGCCGAAAGGGCCATGGAGTCGGTCATGCACTGGGTGAGCGTGTGCAGGTATTGGGAGCGGTGCTCGTACTCCACGCCCTTGGGATGGCCGGTGGTGCCGCTGGTGTAGCAGAGCCCGAGCGGGGCGCATTCATCCATCTGCGGCCAATCGTAGTGCGGCGGCTGGCCCTTGATGAAGGCTTCGTAGTCGATGGCGCCCGGCAGGTTCGTGGACCAGCCCGCGAAGCCTTGCTCCGCCGCCACCACCACCTGCCGCACACTGGGGATGACGGCCTGCAGGGCTTCAAGCAGCGGCAGCAGGTCCGCGTCAATGATGATGAGCTTGTCCTCGGCGTGGTTGATGATGTATTCGAGGTCCTTAGCGCCGAGGCGAATGTTCAGCGTGTGCAGCACGGCGCCCATGCCGGCGCAAGCGTGATAAGCCTCCAGATGGCGGGCGCCGTTCCACATGAAGGTGCCCACCCGGTCCCCCATGCCGATGCCGGCGGCTTGGAGCGCATGGGCTAGCTGGTGGGCGCGGTTGCGGGTCTCCCGGTAGGTTTGGCGGCGCACACCCTGCTCCGTGGCGGTCACGATCTCTTCCTCCGGCGCCACCTTGGCGCCGCGGTCGAGAATGTTGGACATCAACAGCGGGGTGCGTTGCATCGCCATTGCCGACGTTCTCCTTGAAAATGGTTGGAACGGCGCATCAGTTTACCGCAAGGTCTCATGACCTTCAGCGATGGATTGCTGCGGTGCCGGTCTCCTTGGGGACTGCGGGTTTCTCTGGCCAGTTTCGCCAAATTGTGGCTATTTTCTTAACTCCGCTGGCCGTTCTTCTGCATGGGAGTCAGTCTAAAGCCACTTTTCTCGGAGTTGGCACGACTATTGACTGTGAACGCCTAGTCAGAACTCACATGGAGCTTGCCGACATGCAACCAGCTTTCCGACTGTCCCGCGTCAACCAGCCTAGAGCGACGGGCTGGGCCATGTTGCTGCTGATTGGCGTATTCGTGGCCCTTGGCTTGGCGGCCGATCAGGTGGCGTCGGCCGGCGCTGCACAGGCTCGTCCAGCGCTGTCCCCCGATCTCGCCTACCCGGCGTGCTGCATCTTTTGGGAGCGGCAATGATGGCGAAGAAATTGGCCCGCCGGCTGTCCGCATGGCGTCTTGACAAGGCGAACGGCTGGGTCGCCGGCGTCTGCGCCGGGCTGGCCGCCGCTTGGCGCCTTGACCCGGCCTTGGTGCGGGTGGCGTTCGTCGTCGCCGCCCTGTTCGCACCCACTCTAGTCATCGCCGTCTATTTGATTGCCTGGGTGGTGTTGGACGGCTAGCGTTGGGCTTTGCGCCTCATCCCGCCATCAATTGGCCCTCGCAACCTTGAGGTGGGCTAGGCTTGCCGCCATTCCCCATTGCGTATTGGCCGCGGCTCAAATAGAGTGCGGCAATTGGTTTGGGCGGATGAGAGCGCAGCACGGCAGGAGGGAATTCATGAGCGGATACGGTTTCGACGGTTTTGGGCGCAGGGGCGTTCGCTGGGTGGCGGCGTTTGCGGGTTTGGCGCTGACGATGTTGGCCGGCGCAGCCTATGCGGAGATCAGCGAGGAGGGGCAGTTCGTCCTGAACACCTTCTCCTTCCTGATTTGGGGCGCCTTGGTGATGTGGATGTGCGCCGGCTTCACCATGCTGGAGTCCGGCTCCGTGCGCACCAAGAACGCCTCCATGATCTGCCTCAAGAACATTGGCCTCTACGCCATCGCTGGGCTGGGCTACTTCGTCATCGGCTACAACCTGATGTACGTTGATGTGGGGTCGCTGGTTGGCTCCTTCAGCCCCTTCTACGGCTCTTCGGAGGCGGAAATTGCCCTCCTGTCGCTTGGCGAGGACGCCTCCGCCGCGGCAGTGCAAGCCGCCAAGGACGCGGTCATCGCCAACGGCTACTCGACCATGTCGGACTGGTTCTTTCAAATGGTTTTCGTCGCCACCGCCGCCTCCATCGTTTCCGGCGCCTTGGCGGAGCGGGTGAAGCTCTGGTCCTTCTTTGCGTTTGTGGCGCTTTTGACGTCGGTCATCTACCCCATCGTCGGCGCTTGGACTTGGGGTGGGGGCTGGCTCAGCCAGATGGGTTTCCAGGATTTCGCCGGGTCAACCATCGTCCACTCCACTGGCGGCTGGGCCGCCTTGGCCGGGGCCTTGGTGGTGGGGCCAAGGCTCGGCAAGTTCAGGGCGGACGGCAGCGTCAAATCGACGCCCCCCTCCAACATTCCCGCCGTGACCCTAGGCGTTTTCATCCTTTGGTTGGGCTGGTTCGGCTTCAACGGCGGCTCGCAACTGGCGCTGGCCGGCGCCATCGACGCGGTGGCCATGAGCAATGTGCTGGTGAACACCAACCTCGCCGCCGCCGCCGGAGTGCTGGCCGCCGTCAGCATCTCCAGGCCGGTCTTGGGACGGGTTGACTTGCTGGCCTCCCTGAACGGCGCCATCGCTGGGCTGGTGGCCATCACCGCCGGGCCGGACATCGTGAACCATGTCTGGGCCATCGTCATCGGCGCCGTTGGCGGGGTTCTCTGCACGTTCGGCATAAAGCTCCTGGAAAGCCTGAAAGTTGACGACGTGGTCGGCGCCGTGCCGGCCCACCTTTTCGCCGGCGTTTGGGGCACCCTCGCCGTCTGCATAGCCGCCGGCGGCGACCTCGTTGTGCAGTTGACCGGCATCGTCAGCATAGGCGTCTTCGTGTTCACCTTTTCCGGTCTGGTGTGGCTGGTTCTGGACAAGACGCTTGGCGCTCGGGTCAGCGCTTCCGTCGAGGAAATGGGCCAGGACGTAGCGGAGCTTGGCATTGAAGCCTATCCGGAATTCGTGGTCATGGCGGACGCGGACGACCTCAGCGAGATGAGCGCCAAGTAGCTGCCGGCGGCTCTGGGCTGGTTGGCCTATAACACACTTGCCGCCAAAGCACTCTGTAGCGTTGGAGCGGAAGCGTGTTGTTGCAGGGCAAAGTCATCGTCGTCAGCGGCGTCGGGCCGGGTCTTGGACAGGCGCTGGCTAGGCTGGCCGCGGCGGAGGGCGCCAGGGTGGCCTTGGGCGCCCGCAATGGCGCCTACCTGCAGGAGACCGCGGAGGGCGTGAATGCGGCCGGCGGGGAGGCGGTGTGGCGCTCCACCGACGTCACCCAAGCCGAACAGTGCGCAGCGCTGGCGCAAGCGGCGGTGCAGGCGTTTGGGCGCATTGACGGGCTGGTCAACAGCGCCTACAACCACGGCGATTGGGCCACCTGCGACGTCGCCAATCCCGAAACTTGGCGGGACGCCTATGAGGTCAACTGCGTCGGCGCCCTGCGCATGGCCCAAGCCGTGCTTCCAGCCATGCAGGCCGCCGGCGGCGCCATCGTCAACGTTTCGACCATGAGCACGGTCAACCCCTTTCCGGGCGAGAGCGCCTACGCCGCCAGCAAGGGTGCGCTCAACGCGATGACCCGCCACATGGCCCAGGATTTCGGCCGCTTCAACATTCGCGTCAACGCCGTGCGCTTGGGCTGGATCCACGGCGCTCCGGTGCGCGCCTACATCGATGCGCAGGCGGCCGGCGGGCGCCGCCGGGACGAGGTGGTCGGTGAAATTGCCGGGCGCATCCCGCTGGGCGTCATCCCGCCCGAAGACGATTGCGCCAAGTCCGTGCTGTTCTTTGTTTCCGACTACGCCAAGGTGGTGACTGGTGCCTCGCTGGACGTCAACGGCGGCCAGTACATGGCGCCCTAGGCGCCGCCGGCGTCAACTCACCACATGGCCAACCCAACGGCTGAACTCGAAGCGCGCATCGCACAGCTACAGGCGGAGAGCGACATTCGCCGCCTCAAGGCCCGCTACCTCAACGCTTGCGACGCCAAGGACCTGGCGGCGATGAGGGGTTGCTTCACCGAGGATGCGGAGATCCTCTACCCCCCGCTGGGCCGCTTCGATCTTGACGGCCTGATGGAGATATTCGAGCGGCTGGCCACGACCACCGCCGTAGTCGACGTGCATCAGGGCCACAACGCCGACATCGAGATTCGTGGAGATGAGGCTTCGGCGACTTGGAGTCTCGGCTTCTCCACCTACAACCCGGAGGATGGATCGTTCCGCCTGCTGGCCGGCTTCTACTTTGACCGCTACCGCAAGACACCCGCCGGCTGGCGCATTTGCTACACTGAATCCCGCCCCCGCACGATCGTTGACGGAGCGCTGGCGGAGGGCGGATTGCAGGCCAACTGGGTGGAGAAAGACAATGCAGTGGACGGCTGAAGAACAGGACCCGAGGCTCGCGTACAACCCGGACGCGGTGGTGGTTTCGGTGCAGGTGGAGATCGATGCGCCGGCCTCCTTGGTGTGGGAGGTGCTCACGGACTTGCCCCGCTACGGGGAGTGGAACCCGTTTTGCTTCCAATGCGAATCCACCTTGGAAATGGGCGCCCCGGTGGTGATGAAGCTGAACAGCTACCAAGGCGACGGCGCGGTGCTGGACAACTGCGAATACGTCTGCGCCTTCGAGCCGGAAAGGCTCCTGTCCTGGCGATTTCCCCACGACGACAATTGGCCCTATCCGGCTCGGCGCGATCAAATCATCGAATCCCTCGGCCGCGAACGCTGCGCCTACCACTCGACGGACGCCTTCCTCGGCCCCAACGGCATTCATGTGATGCGGTTCGCGGGGGGCTGGGTGAAGCGGGCCTTTGATGACACGGCTAGGGCTTTGCAGGCGCGGGCCGAGGCGCTGCAGGCGGAGCGCAGCAAGGCGCACTGAATGAGCGCCATGCGCAGTCAATGGCATCGCTTTTGCGACGAATTGAAGTCGCTGGGCGACCTCGTGGAGGCGGAAGGCGAAGTTGGTGAACTCGACCGGGCGGAGGGCTACCGCTATCTCACGCGGCTGCTGCGGCTGGCCTTGGAGATGAACCTTGAGCACGGCAGCACCCGCCACCCTTCGTTCTACAGCCTGTCCCACGAGACGGCGAAGATCGGTGCCGACAACCCGGACAACCTGTACCTGAACGCCCGCATCGACGGTCGGTACGCCTACGAGGTCACCGGCAACGTTGGCGGCGCCCCCTACTTAAGCCTCGGCACCAAGGAGAACCGCTACGCCATCGACGGGCGCATGATCTCCACAGGCGAAGTCGATTTGGCGGATTTGCAGGTTGCGCCGGACGGCGCCCTGCGCCTCCTCGTGTCGGCAAGCCCGGCGGACGGCAACTGGCTGCCGATGAGCGAACGAAGCAACATGCTGATCGTGCGGCAAACGTTCAACGACCGGGCGCGGGAGGCGCCGGCGCGGCTGGCCATTCGCCGGCTGGAACCGGACCCGGAATGCGACCTGCTGAGCCCGGCGCTTCTCGACGCACAACTGCGCAGTGCATTGGCCTTCGTCGGCGGCACCGCGAAGACCTTTTGGGGTTGGGTGGAGCGCTTCCGGCGCGAGCACCGCAACGAATTCAAGCTGGGTGATCAGTCCTTCTTCCAAGCCGCCGGGGGCGACCCGAACATCTGCTACATCTACGCCTTCTGGGAGATGGCGGCGGACGAGGTGCTGCTGGTGCGTTCGTCCGTGCCGCGCTGCGACTACTGGAACTTCCAACTCACCAACCTCTGGATGGAGTCCTTGGACTATCGCTTCCATCCCGTGCATTTGAACCATGCCAACGCCGTGCTGGATGCGGACGGCAAGCTGACCATTCACGTCTCCCCTGAGTCCATTGCCGGGCTGCGCAACAACTTGGTGACCACGGGCCACAATCAAGGCGTCATGCTCATGCGCTGGGTCGGCGCGGAGGAGCATCCCGTACCGGAGCTGCGGCGGCTGAAACGGAGCGAGGTGACGGCGTGACCCTGCTGGCGGCCGACCTCCTAGCGGCTGCGACGGACCAGGTGGGACGGGACGATTTCGGCAACCCGCAGTTCATTTGCGGCTTGGAAGTGCTCGTCGAGTCCATCAACGCTGAAGCGGCGCTCACCGAAGGCGGCGCGGCGGCGCAGCGCCAGCGCATCCTCGGTTTGCTCGCCAACCGGCTGCGCCTGCAGCAGGCGCTTGCCGAGCATCCCGAAATTCGCAGCGAACGCATCGCAGCGCCCATCGTGATCGTCGGCCTGCCGCGCACCGGCAGCACCATGACCCACCGGCTGCTCGCCAGCGACCCAGCGCATACGGCGATGCTCTGGTGGGAGGGCCGCCATCCGGCCATGCTGCCCGGCGAGCGGCGCGGCGAGCCAACCGAGCGGCGCGAACTAGGCCGGGCGGAGGTCGAGGCGGTGGTGGCGGCTTCGCCGCAGGCCATGAGCATCCATCCTTGGGACTTCGAGGGTGCCGACGAGGAGGTGCTGCTCATCGAGCACAGCTTCCACAGCTCGGTGCCGGAGGCGCACATGCATCTGCCGAGCTACTCGCGTTGGGTGGAGGCGCAGAACCATGCGCCCGTTTACCGCGACCTTTTGGCGATGCTGCAGCACCTGCAGTGGCAAACGCCTGGGCGGAGGGCCAAGCGCTGGGTGCTGAAGTCCCCCCATCACCTGGGTTACATGGATGCGCTGTTCGAGGTGTTCCCAGACGCAAAGGTCATCCAGACCCACAGGGACCCAATGCAGACCGTGCCCTCGCTCTGCTCCATGTGCGCCAACCTAGCCACCCCCTTAACGCGGGCGCCGGATCCGCAAGCCATCGGCGCCCATTGGCTGCGCAAGCTAAGCCGCAACCTGAACGCCTGCATGAAGGCGGCGACGCGCCGGCCCGACAACTTTTTGGACTTGCACTTCCGAGCAATGGTGCAGGACCCCATCGCGCAGATGACGCGGGTGTATGAATTCGCCGGCGAGCGCTTCGGCGACCGCGCCGAGGCGGCCATGCGCGCCTACCGGGAGGACGACGCCCACCAAGCGGACGCCCACGCCTACAACTTGGCGGAATACGGCCTGAGCGAGGCGCAGATCGACTCGCTGTTCGGCGCCTACATCGAGCGCTACGAACTGCGCTAGCGCAGCGTCGCCCGGGCGATGCCCAACCGATGGTCCCCGGCATCGCCAATGCCCCTAGCCGCCCCGGTGACCAAGGCTTTCTTGTCCTTGATGTCCACTGCCTCCCTCCTCACTAGCAACTGCTTAGCCCGGACCCCGGATGCAGGAACGCTGGTGGCGCTCAAAGGCGTGTGCGGTAGGGGCATCCATTAGTGCAAGGGGGCACCTGGGCAACGCGCTCCTTGCCGCCGGGCGTCAGGGCGTTGCCGTTTGTTCAGCTTCGACGGATTGAGCCTTTTTTAGGTCAAGCGGCTGTGCATTGAAGGGTTGATCCTCTTCAAAGCTAAGCAGCTCCACATCGAAAATCAGGGTTGCGCCTGGGCCAATGAGTTCGCCGGCGCCTCGGTCGCCGTAGGCTAGTTCCGGTGGAATGGTGAGCCGCCACTTGGCGCCGGGGGACATCAACTGCAATGCTTCGGTCCAGCCGGGAATGACCTGGTCCAAGCGGAAATTGGTGGGTGCGCGCCGGTCATAGGAACTGTCAAAAACGGTGCCGTCCACCAAGCGGCCCTCGTAATGCACAACCACTGCGTCTGTGGCCTTCGGACGGGGACCGTCGGCGGCCACCAACACTTGGTAGCGCAGTCCCGAGGGTAGGCTGACGATTTCGGGTGCGTCTTCGGCGACCGACCCGGCTGGAGCGGTCTCCTCCGCTGCCGGCGCATCCGTCGCGGCCCCTTCGCCAGCCTGTGGCGACGCTTCCTCGCCGGTTCCACCGCAGCCGGCAACGACCAGAACCGCTAACCCAAACCAAACTGAAACCTCTTTGCACCTCATGGACTGTCCTCTTGAAGTTAACTTTGAGCCTGCCGCCAGCCTGGCCTTGGATGATCAGTGTGCCCATTTACGGGACAGCACACTAGCGCAGCCGTCGCTATAATAACAGCCTGTCGCCCCGCCAATAAGTGCGTCGGCGCAAGGCGCTTGCCTTGCATGGATGCCCCTGTTTGCGGGACGGTGTGCCCATGCTTGCAGTCACTAGAGTGTGCCCATGCCACGGACTCGAACCTTTGTTGCCCCAGCCCTTGCCGCGGTCGGTGCCGCGGCGCTCGCCCTTTGGGCCGCCGCCGAGGCGCCCATTCTCGCTCCCTTGGACGTCCACAAGCGCACCAGCCTGGCCATCGTTGAGCAGTTGCGCCACAACCACTATTTGCGCAAGTCCCTGAACGATGAGACGTCCAGCGAGATTTTTGACAACTACCTGAACACGCTCGACGGCGCCCGCCTGTACTTCAGCGCCGCCGACATCGCCGCCATTGAGGAGTACCGCCACCGGCTGGACGACGCCTTGAAGCGCGGCGACTTGCGGCCGGCGTTTGACATCTTCAATCGCTACCAGCAGCGCGTGGTCGAGCGGTTGGAGTATCTGCTGTCCGAGCTGGACAAGGGCGTTGGCGTCTTCGACTTCACGCTTGACGACGCCATCCTGCTGGACCGCAGCGAAACGCCTTGGCTGGCCGACGCCGCAGCGGTTAACGAAAGTTGGCGCAAACGCCTCAAGAGCGCGGTGCTCAACATGAAGCTCAGCGGCAAGGCGGACGCGGAAATTCAGGAGCTTCTGACCAAGCGCTACGGCAACCGCTTGAAGCAGGCCCTGCAAACCACCAGCGAAGACGCTTTCGGCCTGTACGCCAACGCCTTCACTAGCGTCTATGACCCGCACACCAGATATTTTTCGCCGCGCACCTCGCAAAACTTCAACATCAACATGTCGCTCTCGCTGCAAGGCATCGGCGCGGTGCTGCGCAGCGAGGATGACTACACCTCCGTGGTGCGCTTGGTGCCGGCCGGGCCGGCCGCCAAGTCCGGCCGGATCAAGCCGTCGGACCGCATCATCAGCGTGGGCCAAGGCCGGCGCGGCCCCTTGATCGACGTGGTGGGCTGGCGGCTTGACGACGTTGTGGAGCTGATTCGCGGGCCTAAGGGCTCAACGGTGCGTCTTGAAGTGGTGCCGGAGGAGTCCAAGGAACAGGTCGCCAAAGTGGTCCAGCTCATGCGCAACACCGTGAAGCTGGAGGAGCAGGCGGCGCAAAAGAAACTCTTGACCCTGAACCGAGACGGGCGCAGCTATCGGCTTGGCGTTGTCGAAATTCCAACTTTCTACGCAGACCTCAAGGCCATTAGAGATGGCGACTCAAACTACCGCAGCACCGCCACCGACGTGGAGCGGCTGGTCCGGGAACTGGACGCCGAAGGCATTGACGGCTTGGTGGTGGACTTGCGCAACAACGGCGGCGGTTCGCTGCAGGAAGCCGACCGGCTTACGGGCCTGTTCATCCAATCCGGACCGACCGTGCAAGTGAAGGCCACCCGTCGCCAACCCAACATCTATGAAGACGTTGACGATGGGGTGGTCTGGGCCGGACCTTTGGCGATCATGGTGAATCGGCTTTCCGCCTCCGCTTCGGAGATCTTCGCCGGCGCCATTCAGGACTACGGGCGCGGCCTCATCGTCGGCAGCCGCACCTTTGGCAAGGGTACGGTGCAGACGCTTGTGCCCCTCAACCGCGGACAGCTAAAACTCACCGCCGCCAAGTTTTACCGGGTTTCCGGGCGGAGCACCCAACATCGGGGCATCCTCCCCGACATAGAGTTTCCAGACATCTACAACGCGGAGCACATTGGCGAGAGCAGTCTGGAGGGCGCCATGCCTTGGGATCAAATCCAGCCGGCGGCCTACCGCCAGGCCAGCAACATAAGACCCGCTCTGACCTATCTGCGCACCCGCCACGGGGAGCGGGCGGCCGACAATCCGGACTTCGTTTATATGCGCCGCCTAGCGGAGCGGGTAGAGCACGATGCGGCCACGGAACAGCTATCGCTGAATGAAGCGGAGCGCCGCCGCGAAAAGGCGGACTGGGAGGCTTGGCGCCTTGAGCTGGAAAACGCCTTGCGCTTGGCCAAGGGCGAGCCGCCTCTGCAGAGCTTGGACGACTTGGAAACGGATGACGACTTGGCCGCCACGGAAGAAGACCTGCCGCCCGCCGAAGATCCCATGCTGGCGGAAGCCGGCCAAGTGCTGCTGGACTTGATCGGCTTCGGGCGCCAAGTGGCGATGCTGGACTCCGGCCCCGTGGAAAACCTGGCGGCTAGGAGCATCGCTGACCCAATCGCCGCGGACATTGCGGACTAGGCGCCCAACCGAAAACCACGTTTTCCCTGCAACGGACGGCGATTCCGGTAGGTACACCTAAGGACTTGCGCCTAGTGTTGGTGCCGGGCTGGCTGCCCTACTCAGGCAACAGAAACTCCAGGGAGCGGCTTTCGATGGTGTTCAGCAAGGCCGCTTGAAACGCCGCGAAGCTTAAAGTGTGCTGTGCTTTTTGGCCGTAGCGCCGCAGCGTGACCTTGCCTTCCGCCGCTTCCCGCTCGCCGACCACCAAGAGGTTCGGAATCTTCATGGTCACGCCTTGGCGAATCTTCTTGGGCACGGTGTCACTGGATGGCGCCAGCTCGGCGCGCACCATGCGCTCCCGCAGGCCGGCGACGATCGTCTTCGCATAGCTGTCAAAGCGCTCCGACACCGTGATGACCTGCACCTGCACCGGCGCCAGCCAAGTGGGGAAGGCACCGCCATAGTGCTCCAGCAGAAAGGCCACCATGCGCTCGTGGGTGCTCAGGGGCGCTCGATGGATGCAGTAGGGCGTGTGCAGTTCCCCGTCGGCGCCGACGTAGCGCAAGCCGAGTGACTCCGGCTGGGAGAAGTCCAACTGCACGGTGGAAAGGGATTCCTCCCGGCCGGTGACCGTGGTGAACTGAATGTCGATCTTCGGGCCGTAGAAGGCCGCTTCGCCAACGCCATCCACATAGTTGACGCCCATTTCCCGCAGCACCTCCGCCAGGATGGCTTCCGAGCGGGCCCAGGCGCCGGGGTTGTCAACATACTTGTCGCGGCCCTTGGGGTCCTCCGGGTCCCAGCGGGACAGGCGCACGACGTAATTGTCCAGCCCCAGCACCGCATAGGCTCGCTGGTAAAGGCGCATCACCGCCTTGAACTCGTCCTTGATCTGGGTCTCGGTGCAGTAGATGTGGGCGTCGTTCATGCACATGCCCCGCACCCGCAGCAGGCCGCCGACGGCGCCGGAGTCCTCCCAGCGATAAACATGCCCGTACTCGGCAAGGCGCATGGGCAGTTCCCGATAGCTGCGGGGGGAGGCGGCAAACACCTTGTGGTGGTGCGGGCAGTTCATGGGCCGCAGGCGGTAGGCATCCTTGACAGAGAGGGTCGCACGGTCCCTTAGCCCCACCGAGGAACCAATGCTGACGGCCATCTTCTCAACGCCATCGCCTTGCCTGCTGCCTTGCCTCGGAGAATCCGCTTCGTCCGCCCCTGTCTGCCCAGCATTGTCGTTCAAACCTGGAGCTGATTCTTCGTCCTCTTCGGATTCGTCGTCCAAGCGGCGACTCTCCACCACCTGCATGGCCGGATACATGTCCTCGGCGTAGTAGGGCAGATGCCCGGACTTGAAGTACAGCGCCTCCCGCGCCAGTTGCGGCGTGGCGACGCGCTGGTAGCCGGCCTTGAACTCCAGCTCCTTGGCCAGCTTCTCCAATTCGTCTCGAATCACCGTGCCGTTGGGTAGCCACAGCGGCAGCCCCCGGCCCACTTCGTTGTCTATGGCGAAGATGCCCAGCTCCCGGCCCAGCTTCTTGTGGTCCCGCTCCTGAGCCAGCCGCCAGCGCTCCACATGGGCCTCCAACGCCTCCCGGTCGGCGAAGGCCCATGCGTAGATGCGGGTCATCATTCGGTTGCGGGAGTCGCCTCGCCAATAGGCGCCGGCGACGCTGCGCAGCTTGAAGGCGTCCCGGGGGATATCCTTGGTGGTATGCACATGGGGGCCCTCGCACATGTCTAGGAAGGGGCCGTTGCGGTAGAAGGAGAGTTCCTGCAAGCCGTGCTTCTCGAGCAACTCCGCCCCGTACTCCCGCTTGTAGGGCTCCCCCATTTCGTCAATGCGGGCGAGGGCCGCGGCGGCCGGCAGGTCCTCCCGATAGAAGCGCTGGCCCTTCTTGATGATTTTCCTCATGCGCCGCTCGATTTCCGGGAAGTCCGCCTCGGTGAGCGGCTCGCTTAGGATGAAGTCGTAGTAGAAGCCGTCCTTGATGGGGGGGCCGAAGCCGAGGGTGGCGCCGGGCTGCATATCCAGCACCGCTTGCGCCAGCACATGGGCTAGGCTATGGCGAACCCTGTGTAGTTCGTCATCCCGCCGCTCATCGCCGCTGTGTTCAAAGGACGCCATGCGCCACCCGCTCAGCAAAACCAACCCAGCGCGGCCCGCAAGGGGCCGCCGTCAAGCGCCAAACGCAAATGATATCGGCAGGGCCGAGGCTTTCCCACCGCTTAATGGCGGCAAGTGGATGCTTCGCTAGTTCCCGACCGCTTGGGAGGGTGGCGGCAAGCGCCGCCCCCATAGCAGTTTCCTCGTGATCACTTGCTCATTTGCGCCAGTGACAAAGCGCCCTTTGCTCCGCCAAAGGCACATTAAGAGTAAACTAAAGCGTTCGCTTTTTAAGAGCGACGCCGTGAAAAGACTGCGGCAATTAGGCGTTGTCATTTCGGCGGCAGTGCGCTAAACAGGCCCTTTGCGCCACCTTCGCCGAGCGCCCCGACCGCCATGCCCGACATTCCCAATCCGCACGCTTTGGCGTCCATGTTGCTGACGGTGGTCGCCTTGATCTTGTTTAGCCGCGAGAGGTTGCGGCTGGAGATCACCAGCCTTGGCCTGATCTGCGTTCTGGCGATGGGCTTCTCCCTCTTTCCGTTTGGCGACTTCAAGCCCACGGACTTCTTCTTCGGCTTCGGCCACGAAGCCCTGATCGCCGTCAGCGCCCTGATGGTGCTGGGCCAGGGGTTGGTGCAAACCGCCGCGTTGGAGCCGGTGGGGCGGCTGCTGGGACGCTTTTGGGTGCGG
Source organism: uncultured Pseudomonadales bacterium (assembly GCA_958296195.1). Lineage (GTDB taxonomy): Bacteria > Pseudomonadota > Gammaproteobacteria > Pseudomonadales > Azotimanducaceae > Azophilus. Next base: position 1,158,348 of record OY282455.1, read on the forward strand.
CTGCCCTATCTCTCGTTCATGCTCACCTTGGCGCTCGGCGCGGTGCTGTCCGCCTTCGTGAACAACACGCCCATCGTGGTGCTGCTGCTGCCCATTCTGGTGAGCGTGTGCCTGCGGGCCAAAACCTCCCCTTCCAAGATTCTCATGCCGATGGGATTCGCCACGCTGATCGGCGGCATGGGCACCACCATCGGCACCTCGACCAACCTGCTGGTGGTCAGCGTCGCCTCTGATCTGGGTTTGGAGCGGTTCGGCCTGTTCGACTTCTTCTATCCGGCGGCCATTGGCGGCTTGGTGGGCTTGGCCTATCTTTGGCTGGTCGCGCCGTTGCTGCTGCCGTCGCGGGATATTGAGCTCAGCGACGCATCGCCACGACTGTTCGATGGGCGCCTGCACCTCCCGGCCGAATCCCCCGCCATCGGCAAAACCCTCTCGGAGGCGGCTGACCTGTGCGAGGGCAAGCTGGAGGTGATGCGCATTCGCCGCGGCGAGGCGGCGATTCTGCCCTTCCCGGACGTCATCCTGCGGGTCGGGGACCGGCTGCGGGTGCGGGACACGCCGCAGCACTTGAAGTTGTTTGAGGACGCCCTGAGGGCGACCCTGCACGACGCCCACCCGAACAACGAGGCGCAAAACCCGCTGGCGGCGGAGCACCAAAGCCTGGCCGAAATCGCCGTGGTGGCCGGCTCGCGCCTGGACCGCACCAGCCTAAGCGCGGTTCGTTTTCTCGATCAGTTCCAGCTGGTCGCGTTGGCCCTGCACCGGGCCGGTCGGGAAATTCTCGGCAGCGACGACAACATCGAGCGCACCCTGCTGCGGCCTGGCGACATTCTGCTGGTGCAGGGCGCCCGGGAGCATATCGCCCGCCTGAAGAAGAGCGCCGAATTCCTGGTGCTGGACGCCACGGTGGATTTGCCCCAATCGCGCAAGGCGCCCATCGCGCTGGGCATCTTCGTGGCGGTCATCGCCGCCGCCGCCACCGGCCTCATGCCCATCGCCGTCAGCGCCGTCACCGGCGCCTGCCTGCTGCTGCTGACCCGTTGCCTGACCATCAACCGGGCCATCCGAGCCATCAACTCGTCGGTCTTCTTCGTGGTGGTCGCCAGCCTAGCGCTAGGCCGCGCCCTCGTGGAAACGGGCGCGACGGACTACCTGACGGACGCCTTCCTGTTCGCCACCTGGGGTGCGCACCCTTTAGTTATATTGGGGGCCCTGATGGCGCTTCTTGCCCTGCTGACCAACGTGGTGTCCAACAACGCCGCCGCGGTGGTCGGCACGCCCATCGCCATCGGCATCGCCCAACGCCTTGGCTTGCCACCGGAGCCTTTCGTGCTGGCGGTGCTGTTCGGCGCCAACATGAGCTACGTCACGCCCATGTCCTACCAAACCAACCTGTTGGTGATGAGCGCCGGCAACTACCGGTTTGCAGAGTTCGTCAAGGTCGGGGCGCCGCTGACCGTTCTGATGCTGGTCGCCCTAACCTGGGCGTTGGCGGAGATCTATTTCTGACCCTCGGCCGCAACTAGGTTGTTCAGCACATACTGGAGGATGCCGCCGCAGCGGAAATAGGCGACTTCGTTCTCCGTGTCCAAGCGGCTTAGGACGCTGGTGCGCAACTCGCGGCCGTCGGCGCGGCGCACGATCAGATCCAACTGTTGGCGGGGTGCCACCGCCCGCACCCCTGCCGGCAGGCGGATGTCGATTCGTTCGTCGCCTATCAACGCCAAGGTTTTGCGGCTTTCACCCTCATTGAAGACCAAGGGCAGCACACCCATGCCGATGAGATTGGAGCGGTGGATGCGCTCGAAGCTCTCGGCGATGACCGCTCGCACCCCGAGCAGGCGGGTGCCCTTGGCCGCCCAATCGCGGCTGGAGCCGGTGCCGTACTCCTTGCCGGCCACCACCACCAAGGGAGTGCCCTCCCCCTGATAGCGCATGGCCGCGTCGTAAATGCTCAACCGTTCGCCGGACGGCGCGTGGATGCTGTAGCCGCCTTCCAACTCTGGGGTCATTTCGTTCCGAATCCTGATGTTGGCGAAGGTGCCGCGCATCATCACTTCGTGATTGCCGCGCCGAGATCCGTAGGAGTTGAAATTGAGCACGTCCACGCCCTGCTGCTGTAGATACTGGCCGGCCGGGCTGTCCGGCTGGATCGCTCCGGCCGGTGAAATGTGGTCCGTGGTCACGGAGTCCCCCAACAGGGCCAGCACCCGAGCGTCGGCGATTGCAACGGACTGGTCCAAGTCGCCCCCGACCGAGAAGAACGGCGGCTGCTTGATGTAGGTGGAGTTCAGCCACCCATAGGCGGCGCTGTCCTCCACTGCAATGGCCCGCCAAGCCTCCGGCCCGGTGAACACATCGGCGTACTGCCGCGCAAACATTTCGGTGGAGACCTCGCCAACCGCCTCGGCCACTTCCCGGTTGCTGGGCCAGATGTCCCGCAGATGCACCGGATGGCCGTCCGCACCCGTGCCGATGGGCTCTTGGGACAGGTCGATGCGGGTGGTTCCGGCCAGGGCGTAGGCCACCACCAACAGCGGCGAGGCCAGCCAGTTGGCCCGCACTTCCTGATGCACCCGCCCCTCGAAATTGCGATTGCCCGAAAGCACCGAAGACACCACCAGATCGCCTTCGTCGATGGCTTGGGAGATCGCCTCCGGCAGCGGCCCGGAGTTGCCGATGCAGGTGGTGCAGCCGTAACCCACCAAGTTGAATCCCAGGGCGTCCAAGGCTTGCTGCAGGCCGGTCTTGGCCAGGTACTCGGTGACCACCTTGGAGCCGGGCGCTAAGGAGGTCTTGACCCAAGGCGGCACCCGCAAGCCCCGCTGCAGCGCCTTCTTGGCCAAGAGGCCGGCGCCCAGCATCACCGCTGGATTGGAGGTGTTGGTGCAGGAGGTGATGGCGGCGATGACCACGGCGCCGTGGCCGATTTCCCGGTCCGAACCCGGTATGCGAACGCGGCGATCGCTTGCATCCGCACGACCCTGCAATTCCAAGGTGGCATCGAAAGCCGCTCCCATGTCCGCCATGGCCACCCGGTCCTGAGGGCGCTTGGGGCCGGCCAGGCTGGGCGCCACAGTGGCCAAGTCCAAGCCCAAGGTGTCCGTATAGGCTGCTGCCTCCGCTTGCCGCCACAGACCCTGCGCCTTGGCGTATGCCTCCACCAGCGCCACGGTTGCCGGTGGACGGCCGGTTAGTTCAAGGTAGTGGATGGTTTCCGCGTCGATGGGAAAGAAGCCGCAGGTGGCGCCGTATTCCGGGGCCATGTTGGCAATGGTGGCCCGGTCCGCCAATGACAGGGCGTCCAAGCCGTCGCCAAAGAACTCCACGAACTTGCCCACCACCCCGTGTCGCCGCAGCATCTCCACCACGCGCAGCACCAGATCGGTGGCGGTGACGCCCTCGGCCAAGGCGCCGGTCATGCGGAAGCCCACAACCTCCGGCACCAGCATGGAGATCGGCTGGCCCAGCATGGCCGCCTCCGCCTCAATGCCGCCGACTCCCCAGCCCAACACGCCAAGCCCGTTAATCATGGTAGTGTGGCTGTCCGTCCCCACCAGAGTGTCAGGATAGGCCAAGGTGCGTCCTTCCACCTCGCGGCTCCAGACGGCCTTGGCTAGATACTCCAAGTTGACCTGATGGCAGATGCCGGTGCCGGGCGGCACCACGCGGAAATTGTCAAAGGCGGTTTGCCCCCAGCGCAGGAAGCGGTAGCGCTCCTCGTTGCGGGCCATTTCGATCTCGACGTTCTGCTTGAAGGCGTCCGCGTCGCCGAAGCGGTCCACCATAACGGAGTGGTCGATCACTAGATCGACCGGCGACAACGGATTGATGATGGCGGGGTCCAAACCGGCGGCGACCACGGCGCTGCGCATGGCCGCCAAATCCGCTACCGCAGGGACGCCGGTGAAGTCCTGCATCAACACCCGCGCTGGACGGTAGGCGATCTCCCCGGCGGCGTCGGGGTTGGCGGCCCAGTCGCCCACTGCCCGAATGTCGTCCGCCGTCACCGTGCCGCCGTCCTCGTGCCGCAGCAGGTTCTCCAGCAGGATTTTCATCGTCATCGGCAGGCGGCCGACGGCCCCGGCGCCGGCCTCGGCGGCCGCGGGCAAGCTGAAATAGTCGTAGTCTTGGCCGCTAACGGCCAGCGTTCTGCGGCAGCCGAAGCTGTCAGTCGTCATGCGCATTCCCCACTGCACCCACCCGGAAAGCTGCAAACAAGGCGCCGCAGCGGCGGCGGGAAAAGTGAGGCATTTTAACCCGGTCTGCGCCGCTTTTCGTGAGGCGTGGAAGGGGCCTGTGCGCCGTCGCTCTCGATGGGCGTTCGGCGCACAGGCGGCTCTCCGTGGTCAATGCACATCCACCGAGATGGTGCGGGGCAGAACCTCTTGCCGCTTGCGCACACTGAGGCTCAGCGACCCGTCCTTGACGGTGGCGGCGATGCTGTTGTCATCCACATCCTCCGGCAGGCGGAAGCTGCGGAAGAACTCGCCGTAGCGTCGCTCCACCCGATGCCGGCGGGCGTCGCCGTTGCTTTCGGACTTGCGCTCGCCGCTGACCGTCAGAACGCCGTCCTTCACCGTGACGTTGATGGCGTCACGAGGCACGGAGGGCAGGTCCAGCTCGATCAGATAGGCTTCGTCCGTCTCCGAGATGTCCGCCGCCGGCGACCACTGCACCGGCCCGGCCGGCTCGTCGCCAAAAACGCCGTAGCGCGGAAAGATGCGATCAAGCTCCCGAAAGGGGCTCCAGCTCATCATGTTCATGGTTCGTCTCCTTGCAGTTGAAGTTGCGACAGGAGCAATGTGGGTGCGATTGAGAAAAACCAAAGATCTTGAAAATGAATAATTTCTCCCCACTGGGGCAAGATTTTTTCCCGCAAGACCCTCTCTGCAGGCCAATCATCACCTGCTCGATCGGCTGCCGCGCCCATGCCTCCATGCCGCTATCCTCACGCAATCTACGCCGCATCCGCCAATCCAGACCGGGCGGCTCTTGGAAGGACTGGGACGAATATCTCGTGAACCCCTGCCACACGGCCACCTACTATCCCGCGCCGTACGGCCGCCTGCGATGGGATGCGCCGGCACCGACCATCACCACGCAATTCTGCTACTACAGCACGGGGCGCTTCGGCCACCCGGAACAGGATCGCGCCATCTCCGTGCGCGAAGGCGCACTCCTGCAAACCTTCCCCGCTGACTACGATCTGATAGAGGGCGACGATCCCTTCCTCATATGCAACCTCGCCCGACACATCGGCAAGCTCTCCCTGTTCTCAATCGCCAATAAATTCGCAGCGCCCAGCAAACCCCAAAACGCGACCCAAACGCCCACGGGTCCTTGGCGTCAGTTCGGACCACCGCCAAACGCCCTCCAACTCCACCCAGCAGATCCTTATTAGGGGATTAGGCGGGTTGCTTTTGTGATTTCACTTCGCAGAATACGAGGCATTGACGAGAAACGAACCATGAAAATCCCAACCACAATCACTGCCCTTCTGTCGACGGGGCTCGCCTTTGCGCTTGCGCTCCTCGCGCATGCGGCGGCGGCCGAGCATTTCGTGCCGTTGTTCCCGGCGGCGGCGGACCCGGTCCGCCAAGGCTTCGTGCGGGTCATCAACCACTCTGGACGCTCAGGCGAGGTTCAGATCCGGGCGATGGATGACGAAGGAATCCGCTTCGGCCCGACGACGCTTTCCATCGACGCCAACCAGACGGTCCATTTCAATTCCACGGACCTCGAATACGGAAACGCGGCGAAAGGCATGCCCAGAGGCATCGGGTCGGGTGCCGGCGATTGGTGGCTGACGGCCTCGAGCGGCCTCGACATAGAGGTTCTGTCCTATGTGCGCACCCCCGCGGACGGCTTCCTCACCTCAATGCACGACCTAGTGCGGGTGGATGAGAACGACCGCTACCGGGTGGCTGTGTTCAATCCGGCGGACAACCTCAACCAGCAGAGCCGGCTACGGATGATCAACGCGGGCGAGCAGGTGGCGAACCTGACAATTACGGGCATTGACGGACAGGGCGAATCTCCTGGCAGCTCGGTTCGGCTCTCCATCCCCTCTGGTGCCGTGGAAACGCTCGATGCCAAGGAATTGGAGTCAGGCAGCCCCAAGTTCCAAGGCGCACTTGGCGACGGCGCGAGCAAGTGGCAGCTAGTCGTCGAGTCGGACCAGCCGATCTTTGTGATGAGCCTGCTCTTGAGCCCGACGAGCCACCTGACGAATCTGTCGACCGCGCCGGCGAACGCTGACGAGGGTGCGCACACGGTGTCGATGTTCCCGGCGGCCTCCGATCCGCTTGAGCGGCAGGGTTTCGTTCGGGTCATCAACCACGCCGCAGAGTCCGGCGAGGTGTTCATCAACGCCTTTGACGACACCAATAGGGACTACCCCCGTTTGACGTTGAGTCTGGACTCTGACGAGACCGTGCATATCAACTCGGACGACTTGGAGATGGGCAATGCGGCGAAGGGGCTCGTTGGCGGCACCGGCGCGGGCGAAGGCGACTGGCGCTTGGAGTTCTCCAGCGGCCTTGACATCGAGGTGCTGGCCTACATCCGCACCAAGCGCGACGGTTTCCTGACGTCGATGCACGACAGAGTGCCGCGGGAGGGGAAACGGCACCGGGTGCCGGTGTTCAACCCCGCCGCCAACGTCAACCAAGCGAGCAGACTGCGGCTGGTCAACGCCGGCGAGAATACCGCCGAAGTGGTGATCGCGGGCATTGACGACCGAGGTGCGCGGTCGACGGGCCGCGTGTCCGTGTCCGTTCCCGCGGGAACGTCGCGGACGCTGACTGCCTTGGAACTGGAGGCGGGCGGCGACGGATTCGAAGGCGAGCTGGGCGCTGGCGCGGGCAAGTGGCAGCTGGTCGTCGAGTCGGAGCAGCCGATCATCGTGATGAGCCTGCTGGCGAGCCCGACGGGTCACCTGACGAACCTGTCCACGGCGCCGGCGGTGGACTTCGCCCCGACCGACGCGGCCGTGTTCGACGACCGCTTCGTTGGCGGTCGCGTCGTCAAAGACGTTCCGACGAACTATGTGGATTTCCTCGCCGGGGGTCGCTTCCGGAAGACCGAAGGTGCCGAAATTGACAGTGGCGATCACACTTACACGCGCGTCGAACCGAACAAGGCGACCATCGTCTTGGACTACGACGATGGTGGCCGTTGCACCTACGAATTCAGGTTCCGCTCGCGCACGGCGGGCGATCTCAGCTACGACTGCGCCGACGACTCCGGCGAGTCGGGTTGGCACCTTGCTGAGACCCCATCGGCTGATGACAGTGGGGACGCCCACTGCCGACCGAACGACATCATTGATCCAGGCGAATCTTGCGACCTCTACGGCACCGGCTTCACCTTTGATGTCGAGTCGAGCGGCAGGTCTTGCCTGCGGGCCGGCGGGTTCATTAGCTGCTCGGGAAACCGGCAGAACTTGTCCAACTTGACCATCAACGGCGTTCGGATCACGTTGGTGGCGGCTCGCAACCAAGACAACAGTTGGACGATAGAAAATGTCGATCCCATACCCCCGGACAGCGCCGTCTCAGGACCGGACTTGGTCGTCTCGTCCGCCTCCGCCAGCGACAGCAGGCCGGCGCCGGGGGCATCGTTCAAGCTGACCGCCGTCGTTCGCAACAGGGGCACCGACACGTCTGCCGCCACCACCCTGCGCTACTACCGGTCGAACGACGCTAGGATATCCAGGACGGATACCGAGGTCGGTGCGCAGGCCGTCGCCGAACTCGCGGCCGCGGCGAGGCTCGACCGGTCGACCACCGTCACGGTGCCGGACGCGGGAACGTTCTACTACGGCGCCTGCGTCGACGCCGTCGCCGCGGAATCCGACACGGGGAACAACTGCTCTAGCGGCGTGCGGGTTTCTGTGGCGGGGGGCCGCACGACGGGAGGGGATTTCGACCTGGCTGGTGACAACAGAGCGCCCGACTGCATCGCCCACGCCAACGGGCGGTTCTATGTGTGCGACTCGTACGACGACAAGGTCTACGCCTACGCGACAAACGGCCAGCGCGACGCCGCCGCCGACCTCGACCTGGCTGGTGACAACGGCTTTCCCGTCGGCATCGCCCACGCCAACGGGCGGTTCCACGTTGTGGACACAATCGATGGCAAGGTCTACGCCTACGCGACAAACGGCCAGCGCGACGCCGCCGCCGACTTCGACCTGGCTGGTGACAACGACTCTCCCGCCGGCATCGCCCACGCCAACGGGCGGTTCTACGTTGTGAACGCTTTCCCCCACAAGGTCTACGCCTATTGGGCCAATGGCCAGCGCGACGCCGCGGCCGACTTCGACTTGGCTGGTGACAACGGCTTTCCCGTCGGCATCGCCCACGCCAACGGGCGGTTCTACGTTGTGGACAATTCCGACGACAAGGTCTACGCCTACGCGACGAACGGCGAGCGCGACGCCGCCGCCGACTTCGACCTAGATGGTGACAATAGTCAACCTCGGGGCATCGCCCACGCCAACGGGCTGTTCTACGTTGTGGACTGGAGCGACGAAAAAGTCTACAAAGTCTACGCCTACGATCTGGCGCACCCCCGCCCTGCAGGATCGGATCTGGTCGTCGCCTCCCCTTCGGTCAGCGATGCCACGCCGGATGTCGGGGCGGTCTTCCAGCTTCGCGCCACGGTCAGCAACCGCGGAAAATCCCGGTCCGCCGCGACGACATTGCGTTACTACCGCTCGGACGACGACACGATTTCTGTCGCCGACAGCGAAGTCGGTTCGGAGGCGGTCGATCCGCTCGACGCCGCCGGCACCAGGGAGTTCTCCATCGAGGTGACCGCGCCATCAAGTTCCGGCACACATTACTACGGCGCCTGCGTCGATGCGGTATTTGGCGAATCCGCGAGCCGCAGCAACTGCTCTAGCGGCGTGCGGGTTTCTGTGGCGGGGGGCGTCACGACGGGAGGGGATTTCGACCTGGCCCGTGACAACGGCGCTCCCCAAGGCATCGCCCACGCCAACGGGCGGTTCTATGTGCCTGACCATACCGCCTACAAGGTCTACGCCTACGCGACAAACGGCCAGCGCGACGCCGCCGCCGACTTCGACCTGGCTCGTGACAACGACCACCCATCCGGCATCGCCCACGCCAACGGGCGGTTCTACGTTGTGAACACTTTCGACAGCAAGGTCTACGCCTACGCGACAAACGGCGAACGCGACGCCGCCGCCGACTTCGACCTGGCTGGTGGCGGCTCCGGCATCGCCCACGCCAACGGGCGGTTCTATGTGGCTGACCGTACCGACGACAAGGTCTACGCCTATTGGGCCAATGGACAGCGCGACGCCGCGGCCGACTTCGATCTGGATGGTGACAACGACTCCCCCTCCGGCATCGCCCACGCCAACGGGCGGTTCTACGTTGTGGACTGGTTCGACAGCAATGTCTACGCCTACGCGACAAACGGCGAGCGCGACGCCGCCGCCGACTTCGATCTGGATGGTGACAACGACTCCCCCTCCGGCATCGCCCACGCCAACGGGCGGTTCTACGTTGTGGACTGGAGCGACGACAAGGTCTACGCCTACAATCCGAATCCGGCAGGACCGGACTTGGTCGTCGCCTCCCCTTCCGTCAGCGATGCCACGCCGGATGTCGGGGCGGTCTTCCGGCTTCGCGCCACGGTCAGCAACCGCGGAAAATCCCGGTCCGCCGCGACGACATTGCGTTACTACCGCTCGGACGACGACACGATTTCTGTCGCCGACAGCGCGGTCGGCTCGGAGGCGGTCGATGCGCTCGACGCCGCCGGCGCCAGGGAGTTCTCCATCGAGGTGACCGCGCCATCGAGTTCCGGCACACATTACTACGGCGCCTGCGTCGACTCCGTTCGTGGCGAGACGGACGTGGCGAACAACTGTTCGACGGCGGTAATGGTCACGGTCGGCGGTGGCGGTTCGGGTGCGCCGGACCTGGTGGTGGAATCGCCCTCGGTCAGCGACGCGGAACCCGACGCCGGCGCGTCCTTTGCGCTGTCGGTGGTCGTCCGCAATCAAGGCGATGGCCGCTCCTCCAGCACGATGCTGCGCTACTACCGCTCGAACGACGCCGGGATATCCAGGACGGATACCGAGGTCAGTGCGCAGGCCGTCGCCGAACTCGCGGCCGCGGCGAGGCTCGACCGGTCGACCACCGTCACGGCGGCGGACGCGGGAACGTTCTACTACGGCGCCTGCGTCGACGCCGTTCGTGGCGAGACGGACGTGGCGAACAACTGTTCGACGGCGGTAATGGTCACGGTCGGCGGTGGCGTTTCGGCCGCGCCGGACCTGGTGGTGGAATCACCCTCGGTCAGCGATGCGGAACCCGACGCCGGCGCGTCCTTTGCGCTGTCGGTGGTCGTCCGCAATCAAGGCGATGGCCGCTCCTCCAGCACGATGCTGCGCTACTACCGCTCGAACGACGCCGGGATATCCAGGACGGATACCGAGGTCGGTGCGCAGGCCGTCGCCGAACTCGCGGCCGCGGCGAGGCTCGACCGGTCGACCACCGTCACGGCGGCGGACGCGGGAACGTTCTACTACGGCGCCTGCGTCGACGCCGTTCGTGGCGAGACGGACGTGGCGAACAACTGTTCGACAGCGGTAATGGTCACGGTCGGCGGTGGCGGTTCGGGTGCGCCGGACCTGGTGGTGGAATCGCCCTCGGTCAGCGACGCGGAACCCGACGCCGGCGCGTCCTTTGCGCTGTCGGTGGTCGTCCGCAATCAAGGCGATGGCCGCTCCTCCAGCACGATGCTGCGCTACTACCGCTCGAACGACGCCGGGATATCCAGGACGGATACCGAGGTCGGTGCGCAGGCCGTCGCCGAACTCGCGGCCGCGGCGAGGCTCGACCGGTCGACCACCGTCACGGCGGCGGACGCGGGAACGTTCTACTACGGCGCCTGCGTCGACGCCGTTCGTGGCGAGACGGACGTGGCGAACAACTGTTCGACGGCGGTAATGGTCACGGTCGGCGGTGGCGTTTCGGCCGCGCCGGACCTGGTGGTGGAATCACCCTCGGTCAGCGATGCGGAACCCGACGCCGGCGCGTCCTTTGCGCTGTCGGTGGTCGTCCGCAATCAAGGCGATGGCCGCTCCTCCAGCACGATGCTGCGCTACTACCGCTCGAACGACGCCGGGATATCCAGGACGGATACCGAGGTCGGTGCGCAGGCCGTCGCCGAACTCGCGGCCGCGGCGAGGCTCGACCGGTCGACCACCGTCACGGCGGCGGACGCGGGAACGTTCTACTACGGCGCCTGCGTCGACGCCGTCGCCGCGGAATCCGATACGGGGAACAACTGCTCTAGCGGCGTGCGGGTTTCTGTGGCGGAGGGCGGCACAACGGGAGGGGGGGATTTCTACCTAGCTGGTGACAACGGCTCTCCCGCCGGCATCGCCCACGCCAACGGGCGGTTCTATGTGGTTGACCGTGGCGACGACAAGGTCTACGCGTACCGGACCAACGGGCAACGCGACGATGGTGCCGACTTCGATCTGGCTGGTGACAATAGCTCCCCCCACGGCATCGCCCACGCCAACGGACGGTTCTACGTTGTGGACAATTCCGACGACAAGGTCTACGCCTACGCGACAAACGGCCAGCGCGACGCCGCCGCCGATTTCGATCTGGATGGCCACAACAGCTATCCTTACATGGCCCACGCCAACGGGCGGTTCTACATTTCGGACTATTCCGACGACAAGGTCTACGCCTATGCGACAAACGGCCAGCGCGACGCCGCCGCCGACTTCGACCTGGCTGGTGACAACGGCTCTCCCACCGGCATCGCCCACGCCAACGGGCTGTTCTACGTTGTGGACTGGGGCGACGACAAGGTCTACGCCTACGCGACAAACGGCCAGCGCGACGCCGCCGCCGACTTCGACCTGGCTGGTGACAACGGCTCTCCCGCCGGCATCGCCCACGCCAACGGATGGTTCTACGTTGTGGACGATTCCGACGACAAGGGCTACGCCTACAATCCGAATCCGGCAGGACCGGACTTGGTCGTCGCCTCCCCTTCGGTCAGCGATGCCACGCCGGATATTGGGGCGGTCTTCCAGCTTCGCGCCACGGTCAGCAACCGCGGAAAATCCCGGTCCGCCGCGACGACATTGCGTTACTACCGCTCGGACGATAGCACGATTTCTGTCGCCGACAGCGAAGTCGGCTCGGAGGCGGTCGGTGCGCTCGACGCCGCCGGTGCCAGGGAGTTCTCCATCGAGGTGACCGCGCCATCGGTCGTCGGCACCTATTACTACGGCGCGTGCACGGACTCGGTTGCCGGGGAGCCCACCGGTCAGAACAACTGCTCACCGGGGGTTCGCGTACGCGTGGGCGAGGGGTTTAATCTCGCTGGCGACAATAGCGACGCCCTCGGCATCGCCTACGCCAACGGGCGGTTCTACGTTGTGGACCGGACCGACGACAAGGTCTACGCCTACGCGACAAACGGCCAGCGCGACGCCGCTGCCGATTTCGATCTGGATGGTGACAACGGCCACGCCAACGGCATCACCCACGCCAACAGGCGGTTCTACGTTGTGGACCGGACCGACGACAAGGTCTACGCCTACGCGACAAACGGCCAGCGCGACGCCGCGGCCGACTTCGACCTGGCTGGTGACAACGGCTACGCCACCGGCATCGCCTACGCCACCGGACGGTTCTATGTGGTTGACTCTACCGACAGCAAGGTCTACGCCTACGCGACAAACGGCCAGCGCGACGCCGCGGCCGACTTCGACCTGGCTGGTGACAACGGCTACGCCACCGGCATCGCCTACGCCACCGGACGGTTCTATGTGGTTGACTCTACCGACGGCAAGGTCTACGCCTATTGGGCCAATGGACAGCGCGACGCCGCGGCCGACTTCGATCTGGAGGGTGACAACCGCTACCCCACCGGCATCGCCCACGCCAATGTCATGTTGTACGTGATCGACAGTTCCGACGAGGGGGTGTACGCGTATTCCCCGCCACCCGATTCCGACGGCCCGGACTTGGTCGTGCAGTCTCCCTCAACGAGCGAGGGCGCACCGGAAGCGGGCGAGTCCTTCACCTTCAGCGCCACCGTCCGCAACCGCGGCAACCGCCAATCGCCGGCTGCGACGCTGCGCTACTTCCGCTCCACGGACGCCGCGATATCGCCGGACGACACGGAACTGGGTTCCGATTCGCTAGGCGGGCTTTCGGCCTCGGCCTCGCGGAATCGTTCGGTCAGCTTGACCGCACCCGACCAGGAGGGCTGCTACTTCTGCGGCGCATGTGTTGACACCGTCGAAGGCGAAAGCTCCACCGCGAACAACTGCTCCCGCGCTGTCGAGATCCTAGTGGGAGAACGGCCGGATCTGGCTGTGACGCGCGCCGTTCTTCACTACCCGTACTATGGTCGCATCGGTGAATCGATTTCCATGACCGTAGACGTGACGAATGAAGGCGCAAGCATCTCGAGACCCGCAAAGTTGAGGTTCTCCAATGGCACCGAGGTCGAGATTCCGTCGCTGGCGCCAAACGAGACCACGACCGTCGAGGGACACACGGTGGGTTCGGTCCAGCTAGGGACGAGCACATATACGGCATGTATTGCTGACGTGCCTTGCGAGCAGGAAACCACGAACAACTGCGAGTCCAAGTCGGTCACCTATGCGAGTCCAAGTCGGTCACCTATGACTAGGGCGCGTTGACAATTATGCCAGTGCGAGCCAGACGGCGACGTGGATCATCGCGTTGCCTACGGGCGGTTGCTTTATGGCAGCTTAGCGCTCCGCCTGTTCGGCAGATTCTTCAACGACAACGAGAACTGGCGAGCGTTGGGTGAAAACGACGTGAATGGTTGGTTGCGACACGCCATCGCCGCCCTGATCGAAGTGAAGGCACCGTGCTCTCGGAAATCGACCGCGGCGTAGATCGCCAGCGCATGGAAACCACGTTGGAGGAAGCCCTGCATCGGCTTCTGACGCACTTGCGCGAGTGCGAAGAGCGCAATCTTGCCGACCCGACGAGACATCAGTTCACCGTTCACTGGTGCGCTGCGAAGTTGCCTCGGACCGCCCGATGAGATCATGCAGCCCGCCCCACGATCCGGCAGGGCTTCCACTTCCGCGTCCAATGCTCATCAGTTTGCACGTGCGCTATGCGTACGCTCTTGCAAACGCTGTCCTGAAACTCCGTCGCCTGGAATCCTCGCGCCAACCTCATCACGACGCCTTCCCGCTCGCCCTCAAGGGTGGAAGGCTCGTCGTGCGCCTCCGACATGAAAGCGCTGATCTCGGCGACCGACTGAAAGTGTCCCCTGAACAGAACCGGGCAGTGTAGCAGTTTAACTTTACAGCCCTTTACTTTCAGTGCAGTCTGGATATCTAGAATCGCGGGGATTCAGGCAGCGGCAAATCAAGCATTTTTGACGATGCGGTAGGCGCGTTGCACAACGGTCTTCAAGCCTTGCGCCTGGAAATGGGGGGGCAGGTCGGTTGTGGCTTCGTTGCTCAGTTCGTGAATGGTGCAACGGGTGCCGTAGAGGGCCTGCACTTCCTCGGCGGGGACGGAGAATGGCGGCCCCGGCGCTTTGGTTTGATCGTACTCCAGGGTGAGCAGCAGCACTTGGGTGCCTTCCGGCAGAATGCGCTGCATGTGGTCGGCATACACGGCCCGTTGCGCCGAGGGCAGGGCGATCAAGGCGCCCCGGTCAAAGGCACCTGGGGCGTCCTCCAGATGGGCGGCGCTGAGTTGCAGATAGTCGCCGCAGTAGATGTGGATGCCGCCGCCGCTGAAGCGGGGCAGGTTGTTCGGCGTGTTCACCATCTTGAAGGAGGCGCCGCGTTCCTCGAAGAAGCTGCGCACCGCATCCTCCACCAACTCCACGCCTATGACCCGGTGCCCGGCTTGGCGCAGCCAAACCATGTCCAAGGACTTGCCGCACAGGGGTACGAACACTAGGCAGTTGGGCGGCAGGTTCAGGGAGGGCCAATGCTGGACCAGCGCCGAGTTAACCTCAGCCTGATGCCAACCCGTCGCACCGCTGCGCCACCGCTCTCGCCAAAATTCCGCTTTCATCCCGTCGCGCCTCCCGGCTTCAGGGTTCCCGGTTCAAGGCCCCTTCAACGTTCCAGATCCCGCAACTACGGAAGCCACGCCCACCGCGCCGCCGGCGTTGCGTGGGTCCGACATGCCGTAGAAGCCGTCCGCGCCGCGCAGGGCGGAGTTGGCGTCGCCGATGCCGCGCCCGAAAGTGTAGGGAAGCAGGTTTTCGTGCCCCATCGCCCGCAGCTTGGCCAAGGTGTCCGGGGAGAAGCCCGGCGTTTCGTAAATCACCCGGTCCGGCCGCCATTGATGGTGGAAGCGCGGTTGGCCCACGGCGTCGGGAAGGCTCATGCCGTGATCGATCAGATTGACGATGACCTGCAGCGTGGTGGTGATGATGGTGCTGCCGCCGGGGGAGCCGGTGGCCAACAGCACCTCGCCGTCCTTGACCACCAAGGTCGGTGACATGGAACTCAGCATGCGCTTGCCTGGGGCGATGGCGTTGGCTTCTCCGCCGACTAGCCCGTAGGCGTTGGGGGCGCCGGGCTTGGCGGAGAAGTCGTCCATTTCGTTGTTCAGCAGGATGCCGGTTCCCGCGGCGACGATCTTGGCGCCGAAGTAGAGGTTGAGCGTGGTGGTGAAGGCCACGGCGTTGCCTTCTGCGTCGATCACCGAAACATGGGTGGTGTCCGGGCTTTCCGCAGGCGGCATGGCGCCGGCGCCGATGTCCGTGGAGCGGCTGGCCCGATTTGCGTCGAAGTCCGCAAAGCGCTCGCGGGCATAGACCTTGTCGGTCAATCGGGAGATGGGCACCGGGTAGAAGTCCGAGTCTCCCAAGTGTTTGGCCCGGTCGGCGTAGGCGCGGCGCTCCGCTTCGATGATGTGGTGCATGGCGGCGGCGCTGCCGAAGCCCATGCCGCCGATGTCGTAGGCTTCCAGCATGTTGAGCATCTGCACCAGCAGGACGCCGCCGGAGGACGGCGGCGGCATGGAGATGATCTCATGGCCGCGGTAGGTGCCGAGAATGGGTGTGCGCCAAACGCTGCGGTAGTTGGCCAAGTCCGCATGGGTGATGAGGCCGCCGCCGCGCTGCATTTCCGCCACCAGCAAGTCGGCGGTTTCGCCGCTGTAGAAGCCCTCCCGCCCCTTGGTCTGAATGCGCTTCAGGCTGGCCGCCAGATCTGGCTGGCGGAAGGTCTCCCCAGCGGCGTAAGGTTCGCCGTCGGCCTTGAAGAACGCTGTGGCGCTGCCCGGATGCTTGGCGAAGTCCTCCCGTTTGTCCAGAAAGGACAGAGCGATGTCCCTAGGCAGGGGAAAACCGTTTTCGGCGAGGTCGATGGCCGGTTGCAACAGGTCTTGCCGCCCCAAGGTGCCGAACCTTTCCAAAACGGCGAGCAGGCCATCGACGGAGCCGGGTACGCCCACCGCCAAGTGGGAGTCGGTCGAAAGGCCCGCCACCACTTCGCCGTTCTCGTCTTGGTACATTTTCCGGGAGGCGGCCCCAGGCGCGGTCTCCCGATGGTCGTTGGCCGCCACCGTGCCGTCCGCCATGCGAATGACCATGAAGCCGCCGCCGCCTAGGTTGCCGGCCGCGGGATAGGTCACCGCCAAGGCGAATCCGACGGCCACGGCGGCATCCACTGCGTTGCCGCCTTTGCCCAAAACATCCGCGCCCACTTGGGAGGCGAGCATCGACCGGGAGGCCACAACGCCATTGGCGCCGTACACCGCCTCCGGGCTGACTGGGTGGGAAAGCGCCGGCGCCAGAAGCAGCGCCGCGAACGCCCAAGACAAGGCCACCCGCAGCCAAGTACACATTGGCCCAAAACCGGCGATCATGCCCTCATGCAACCCCTGCTCTCCTCGTCGCTGGATACGGAAGGTGCGCAAATGCGGCCTACGGCGTCCCCACCAACCCGCGGTCGGCCCAAACCATCGCCAAGTCGGTTCCGACGCGGGCTCCGCCACGCAAGGCAAGCCAGTCCGGTGATTGATGTACATTTACGCCTCCTGGGAAAGTGGGTGATTCTGACTTGATTCTTGACAAAGGCAAGCTCCGCCGCATCGCCTTGGATCAGCAAGGCCTGTTGCGCCAGGCGAACTTCGGGCGCGGCAAGGGGGCCGTGCTGCGGGCCATTGAGCAACTCGGCTATGTGCAGATCGACACCATCTCCGTGGTGGAGCGGGCGCATCATCATGTGCTGCGCAGCCGGGTGCCCAACTACCGCCCCGCCTTTCTCGATCAGCTGCAGCGGGAGGGAAAGGTCTTTGAATACTGGTACCACGCGGCGGCCTACCTCCCGATGCGGGACTACCGCTTCGCCAAGCGGGACATGCAGGCGGCCAAGCGGGGCGAGCAGGACTGGGTGCGCACCCGTGACCGCAAGCTGATGCAGCGCATCCTGGACCGGGTACGCCTGGAGGGGCCGCTGAAATCCCGGGATTTCGAGGACAACCGAACCTCCAAGGAAGGCTGGTGGGACTGGAAGCCGGCCAAGCGGGCCCTCGAACAGCTCTTCATCGATGGCGACCTGATGGTCACCAAGCGCGACGGCTTCCAGAAAACCTACGACCTGCCGGAACGCGCCCTGCCCCCGAACGTTTCCACCGAGGCCGCCACCTTAGATGAGTTCGCCGCCTACCTAGTGCGCAACTGCCTGCGCAGCCACGGCTTCGCCACCCGCAAGTCCTTCACCCACCTCCGCTCCGGGGCGGGCATTCGCGAGGCGGTGACGACGGTTCTTGAGGAAGGCGTGGCCGCCGGCAAGCTATGCCAGTTCAACACCAAGGGCGGCGACACCTATTGGGGCGACGCGGAACTCTTGGACCGCCGGGCGCCGTCGGCCGCGGCCAGAGTGCGCATCCTCTCCCCCTTCGACAACGCCGTCATCCTGCGCCACCGGGTGAAGGCTATGTTCGACTTCGACTATCAGGTGGAGTGTTACGTCAAGGCGGAAAATCGTCGCTACGGCTACTTCTGCCTGCCGATCCTTTATCGGGACCGGCTGGTGGGCCGCATGGACTGCAAGACCCATCGCGCCAGCGGCGAATTCAACATCAAGCAGTTGCACATTGAGCGGTCCGTGGACGATGGGTTCATCGCCGCCTTCGTCCAAGCGGTGTGGGACTTCACCGCCTTCAACGGCTGCGGCCAGACCACTCTAAGCCAGTGCCAACCCAAGCGGCTGCAAGCTGAGGTTGCCGCTGCCCTTGCCGGCTAGGGCCTTTTAACATCGCTCGCGTTGGGCTGGGCAGGTGCCGCCTTCCGCTCAGGGCATAGCGGCGGCGCTTGGTAGTCCAAGCCCAGCAGGCGAAAGTAGTTCTGGCCGAGGGCGATGCGGCGTTGGCGAAATCGTTCTTCAGGGTGGGCGCCACCGGTGCGGCGGAGCAGTCCAGATAATCGACGACTTCCACAAAGGGGATGGCGGGGCCGCCGAACGGGCGGAAGTGCAGGTGGGCATCCACCAACGCGGTTTACGGTTGGCTGGCCCGGTCATAGCAAGGGAGGCCGACTCGGAGGCCATCCAACGTCGGCTTGGCGGCGCAACCAGCCAAGCCGAGCGCACAGGAAAAGAGGAGCGACCAGAACAGTATTGGCTTGCAAACGGCCACCATCTCCCACCTTGAAGGTCAATTGAACTGGTGCATTCCGCCGCCACCATCCCGCAAATCACAAGAGGACCGCCCAACTCGACAAACCGAGCAGCCTGTCGGACTCGGATGCGCCATCGTGCAGCCCTATATGACGATGGCCATATATTCAGCCATCGAGGGACAATGGTATTCTCGCGGCACTCGCGGGAACTGAATTGTTTCCGGTTGGCGGGGGAGGAACAGACCATCAGCGCAACTTCGTTGCTGCCCACGGCCGTGGTCGTAATGGTCGCAATCGGTACGCGGCGGCCTCTTCATGCGCTGTTCGCCGGGGTGCTGGTCGGCCACCTGATGCTTGGCGGCGCTGGTTTCTTCGGATCCTTCACCGACGGTGCTTTGGCCACCATGCAGGAGGAGATCACCGGCTGGATAACCATCACCGCGGGCATGTTCGGCAGCCTGATCGCGCTGCTGATGCGGGGCGGCGCTGTTTCGGCCTTCGGCACCAGCATGGGTCCCAAAATGAAAAGCCGCGCCCATGCAGTCATCATGACTTGGCTGATGGGCATCGTCATCTTCATAGATGACTATTTGAACGCCATGATGGTTGGCTCCAGCGTCAAGTCGCTCACCGACCGCTTCAAGGTTTCCCGGGAAATGCTCGCCTACATTGTGGATTCAACCGCCGCGCCGATTTGCATTTTGATCCCCATCACGTCCTGGGCGCTTGTGGTGATGGGTCTGCTGGAAACCAACAACGCCGCGCCGGAGGGCGGCGGCTTCATAGCCTACTTGGAAGCCATCCCCTACATGTTTTACGCATGGGCTACGGTTTTGATGGTGCCGTTGGTGGGAATGCGGGCGATTCCCCTCATCGGTCCGATGCGATCTTTTGAATTGCGGACGGAACGGGGTGAGGAGCGGTCCTCCGAACCCGGCATCGAACTCGGCGAACATACCGAGGATGAGGGCCGGCTGCGCAACTTCCTGGTTCCCATCGGCGCACTGGTGGTTTCGTTCTGGCTGTTTTCCGATGGCCTTGAGGTCGATATTCTGCAAAGCATGGTGGCCACGGTGCTGTTCACGGCTGTGTTCTATGTTGCGCAAGGCGTCATGAAGTGGGACGAAGCGGTTGCAGCCATCAAGGATGGGTTCATCTTCATGATACCGCTGCTGGTGCTGATCGCCGTGACCTTCATGCTGCGGGACATCAACGAACAATTGCAACTGGCGGAGTACGTCATTCAGACCGTCACGCCCATCATGACGCCGCAGTGGATGCCCGCCGTTGTCTTTCTCGCCCTTTCCCTGGTGACCTTCACGGCTGCTACCTTTTGGGGAGTCATCGCCATCTCGTTGCCTATCGTGGTACCGCTGGCGGTGGCGATGGATGTTCCCTTGCCGATCGTGGTCGGCGCGGTGGTGTCCGCCGGCGCATTCGGCAGCCACGCCTGCTTCTACGCAGACGCCACCATTCTGTCCGCCAGGGCGAGCGGCTGCGACCCTATGGACCATGCGTTCTCGCAATTTCCCTATGCGCTGATTGCGGCCTTTATAGCCACGGCGTGCTTTTTCGCCTTCGCCTGAAGGCGTTGGGGACGTAAAGCGTATCCCGGAAACCAACTTCCCCCAACCTTCCCCACCCCAAAACGCAGGACCGAGCACAACAGCTTCGCCAGAAAACGACTGCAAAATTGCCCCGGGTGATCCCGTACAGTGGGTTCCATCTTGGCTGCGTTTGCCGTATCTTGACCGCCGATCGTGCGGATTGGCGGCTCAACGAAACCTGAGCCTGCCGGGGCTTGGAATTCATCGTTTTCCGCTGGAGTCAAATCAACAACTGCTTTGAGGTTTATCGACATGAAAACTTTTTTGAGTGCTCTTTTTGCCGCCGTTGCCGCCAAGTTCGCGGCGATCCTGTGTCTTCTGGCTGCCGGGGCCTTCTTTACCGTAGTGGGGTACGCACAGGAGCCGGAGGAAGATGACAATTTCGGCCGGAACCTTGCGCTTGGCTATGGCGCGGATGCTAGGGGCACCGACAGCACCAACGTTGCTCTGGGCGATGCGGCCAATGCTCGCGGCGGCAAGGTGGAAGGGGCGGACGAAGGCGAAGGCAACGTCGCCATAGGCGCCAACGCCAACGCCAACAGCGAGGATGGCGCGGAGGGGGCAACCACCTCGGCCGGCAACATCGCCATCGGCCGCAACGCGGACGCTTCCGGGGCCGGCACCAACAATGTCGCCATTGGCAGCGGCACCTCCGCCTCGGGCGGCGGCATTGCCATAGGCGACGGCGCCGTTGCCGGCGAGAACGAGGTCGTCATCGGCGCAGCGGGAGATAGGCTAGTGCTTGGTGGACTGGATGTTGGCGCCTACGCCGCCTCCACTGCGGAGGCCATGGCCGCCACCTCGACCGCCATTGAGGGGAACGCCGGCGACATCGCCACCAATGCGGGGGCGATTCAAGCGAACGCCGGCAACATCGCCACCAATGCGGGGGCGATTCAAGCGAACGCCGCAGGCGTGGCCGGCAACATGCGCAGCATCGAGATGAACAGCGGCGGCATCGCGGCGAATCGGGAAAGCATTGGCCTAAACGCCGGCAACATCATGAGCAATTCCAGAGACATCGCCACCAACACCACCGCCATCGCGGACTTGGACCGTCGGCTGCTCGACGTTGACGAGCGCGTCAAGCAGGTGGCCGCCATGGGCGCCGCCCTGAGCGCCGTGCCCAATGCAGTGTCCGGCGAAGGCAACTTCTTCCTTGGCGTTGGCTTTGGCAACTATGAAGGCGAGCAGGGCGTGGCGGCCGGCTTCTCGGCCCGTCTTGGCGAGGCCCGCAACGTGGTGGTCAATGCCGGCGTCGCCTCCTCAAGCGGCGAAACCGCCGTTCGGGCCGGCATTGGCTACGTTTGGTAGCTGCAATTCATGGACCAGCTCCGCGCTGGATGGCAGCACCGCCATGTTGTTGTCAATAACATTCGGATGCACTACGTCGAGCAGGGCGCCGGGGTGCCGGTGGTTTTTTGCCACGGCTTCCCCGGCCTCTGGTTTAGCTGGCATCGGCAGATTCCGGTCTTGGCGGAAGCCGGTTGCCGGGTGCTGGCGCCGGACATGCGCGGCATGGGGCAAACCGAGGCGCCGCCCGCGCCGGAAGCTTACGGGGTGGATGAGATCACCGCCGATTTGGTGGGCCTGCTGGACCATTGCGGGGTTGAGAAAGCCGTTTTTATCGGCATCGACTTCGGCGCCTTCGCCATCCAGGATCTAGCCCTGCGCCACCCGCAGCGGGTTGCGGCCATCATTTGCCTGGAGAACCCCGCGGCACCCCACAACCCGGACAAGCCGCCGCTCACCGAGTACCGGGAGATGGGCGAACGGCACTTCCTGCACATCGAGTATTTCCGGGTGCCGCCGCGGGCGGATGAGGAATTGGCTGCGGCGCCGCGGGCGTTCCTCCGCAAGGTGTTCTGGACGCTCAGCGGTGCGGCCAACTACTTTGACGTGTTCAAGCACCCGCCGGACGCCAGCTACATTGACGCCATGCACGAGCCTCCCCCTCTGCCTTGGCCTTGGCTGAGCGAGCTGGAATTGGAGTTCTTCGTTTCGGAATACAGCCGAACAGGCTTCACCGGCGGCCTCAACTGGTACCGCTCCATGGATCTCAAGTGGCGGCAGCGCAAGCCCTTTGAAGGCGTGCAAAGCGAGGTGCCGGCTTGGTTTGTCGGCAGCGAGCGGGACGTGGACTTGGAGGGCTTCCACGGTGACGATCCCTTAGGCCTGATGCGGGCGATTTTTCCCAATCTAGTCGATGTACGGATGTTGCCCAAGGTTGGCCACATGATGCCGCTGGAGGCGGCGGAGGCGCTGAACGCAGTCTTGCTGGAATATCTCGCCCGCATAGCTGGCGATGCAATCCGTATTGACGCATACGCCTCGGAAATCCCGCACGGGCAATTGCATTCACCGGGTGCAGCCGGCAATATCTGACCTGTTGCCGTAGCGGGCTGCCTAGCGGGGAGGCGGGCCGTCGCAATGGCGTAATTTGGGGTTTTGGCATGGCGAAGGCAGCGGAATACGGTTTGGGCCCCCACACTTTTCCCCGTGGGTGGTTCATTGTGGCGGAGTGCAGCGAGCTTGACGCCGGCCCCTTGGCGGTGCGCTTCTTCGGCCAGGATTTCGCGCTCTACCGCGGCGCCAGCGGCCGGGTGGTGCTTTTGGACGCTTACTGCGCCCACATGGGCACCCACCTGACGGCCAGCAAGAGCGCCATCATCGTGGTGGATGGCAAGCAGATTGAAGGGGACTCCATCCGCTGCCCCTACCACGGCTGGCGCTACGGGCCGGACGGTCAACTCAACGACATTCCCTACCACGACGGCCCTTGCCCAAAGACGGTGGCCGTCAAGTCCCATGCGGTGCGGGAAGTCATGGGCTGCGTGATGATGTGGCATGACCCGGAAGGCGGGCCGCCCCTGTTTGAGCCGCCCATGCTGCAGGAGTGGGACGACCCCGCTTGGGTGCATTGGCAACTGGATCATCTGGACGTGCTGCAAGTCCACGGCCAGGAATTGATGGACAACATGGCGGACGTGCAGCACCTTGGCCCCACCCACGGCGCTCCCTGCGAATACTTTGAGAACGAACTCATTGATCACATCTGCATTCAGCGCCAAGGCGGGTTCCAAAAGGCGTACAACGCCTTCCTGGCCACCACCACCTGGTACACCGGCCCCGGTCTGCTGCTCTCCAAGCAGGAGTTTGGGGATGTGCTGACATACGAGCTGATCGCCAACACCCCGGTGGAGGACGGGGTGACCAAGGTGTGGCATGGCGCTCTCACCCGGGCGCACAACATCCCCCACACGGAGGCGGACATTGCCGCCGCCCGCACGGTTCAAGCCGGCGCCCTGCAGGCGTTTTCGGCGGATTTCGAGGTCTGGCGCAACAAGCGCCCGGCCATTCGCATCATGCAGTTGCGCAAGGACGGCCCGTTCCGCACCGTGCGCCAGTGGTACGGCCAGTTCTATGATGAACGCTCCAAAGTTGGGCAGTACCACGCCAAGCTGAACGGCCGCCACCCAATTCACGGCTTCGAGCGCCCTGGCGACCGGCACATGGTCATGGAGGGCGGTTTGTTCGGCTAGACTGGTCCGTGGTGCTCTTGGATTTGGTGGCGGCCGCGCCGGGCCGGGTTTAAGGGGCAGCGGCCCAAGCGCGGGCGGCGGCGGAGGCCACCCAATTCAAGGTGTTCTCAAGAAGCCGGCGGTAGGCCGGGTTTTCGTAGGCGGCGGGGCCGTCGCCGACGTCGGACACCACCACTGGGCTGGCTTCAACCGAGTGGGCCCACACAATCAGGTCGCTGCCCTGGGGATGGTTCCAACTGGCTTGCTCGTCCGGGGGTGCTAGGGGAGGGGGGGTGAAGTTCTCCGCCACGAAGTCGTACTCGCCGCGCAGCAGAGGGGTCACCCGCTTCTCGAAGCCGGCGGTCTTGAGGTAGATCTCGTCGGTGATCTCGAAGCCGTCCTCCAAGCCGGCCAAAACCGGATGCTCGCATTGGGGCGCCAGCCGCAGCGTTGGGTTGGGGTGGGGGCCGTGGCCGCCGCGATAGCCGGAGCCGGGCAGGGTTTCGCCATCGAGCTCGCCGGCTTGCAGCAGGAAGGAGGAGCCGGAGATTTCCCGCCACAGAGGCCAGAGCGGCCAAGAGACGGTGGCGTGGTTCAGCAGCACCAAACCCGTGCCGCTTTTGACTAGGGCTTCGATGCTGGCCCGGTAGTCGTCCGGGGGGATGCCAGTGTCGTTGGCTCCGTCGTGCAGCAGTCCCACGCCGGGGATGCCCGACATGTCGTAGAAAAGCACGCTGTCGTAGGCGCCGATGTGCTCCGGCTTCAGCACCACTTGGGCGGCGGGCTGCTCCACTAGGGTGGCGGTGACGCTGGGCATTGCGGCGAACATGGCGAGAAAGCTGTCATGGGCGTAGTCGTGGCCCTTGCTGACGATGAGTACATTGGTGTTCATAGGTGGTTTCCTTGCTAGGATGGGAACGGGTGCGGAAGCCGACGGCTTGTCGAACGGCGGGCGACGGCTGCCGCCCAAAACACGGGCGCGGCCGGCCGCAGGGCCGGATGTGTACTCATAAACATCACCTTAAGGAAGGAAGCATGAACGCTTTGGAGGAACTGGCCGAAATTGAAGCCGTCAAGAACCTTCGCATTCAGTACAGCCACTACTTTGACGGCAAGCAGATCGATGCCTTGGCGGATCTCTTCACCGAGGACGCCATCTGCGAATTTGGCCCCGGCTACGGCGGGAACTGGGTGGGCAAGGCGCAGATTCGCGCCAACTTCGCCCAGTACGCCGAGGCCGAAGGCCCGCCCTACGGGGTCATGCACGCCGTGACCAACCCGCTGATACGCTTGATTGACGAGACCACTGCCCATGGACGCTGGTATCTGCTGGACCTGCGCACCACCGAAGGGGTGGAGAATCCGCTGATCTTGTTTGGCATTTACGACGACCTCTACCACAAGGTTGACGGGCGCTGGCTGATCCACCGCACCCGCATCGACTTTCTGTGGCCCAAGCGCGAGTACCACGGCCCTCGGGAGCTTTGAGGCGGCACCTCTTTTTGGCGACAGCCTAGTTTGGCTGGCCGCCGGCCACGTCGATGAATTGTCCGGTGGTCCACTCCGCCGCCGGCGAAGCAAAGAACACCGCCGCCGCGGCGCAGTCCTCCGGGCGCCCCGTGCGCCCTAGCGGAATGGTGGGGGCGAAGTTGTCCTTCGCCTGCTGTTCGGAGATTTGCATCGTCTCCACCAGCATCTCGGTGACGACTAGGCCCGGCGCGATGCAGTTGACGGTGATGCCCTTGGGCGCGAGCTCCACCGCGAGGGTGCGGGTCATGCTGATCATGCCCATGTTGGCCGCCGAGTACACGCCGAAGCCGGGGGACGGTTTGTGCGCGGCGATGGAGATGATGTTGATGATGCGCCCGCCGTCGGTCATGCGCTTGGCGGCCTGTTGCGAGCCCCACCACTTGGTCTTCATGTTCAGCGTCAGTTGCTCGTCAAATTTTTCGATGGAGATCTCCGGCAGGGCGTACATCTTGCGGTCCAGGTTGCCGCCGGCGTTGTTGACCATGATGTCCAGCCGTCCGAATTCCGCCACCACCCGGTCCAACACCTTGGGCATGGTGGTGAAGTCCATCACGTCGGCGGAGATGCCCAAGCCTCGTTGCCCGCGCTCGCCGATCTCCTTCGCCACCGCATCCACTTCGTGCTGACGCCGAGCGACTACCACTACGTCGGCGCCGCAGTCCGCAAAAGCTAGGGCGATGCCCCGACCGATACCGCGTCCGCCGCCGGTGACCACCGCCACCTTGCCGTCCAACCGAAACAACTCATGCATGCCCATGCCGCATTTCCCCTGCAAAAGTGCGAAGCCTAGCCTGATGCGCAGCAACAGGCAATTGGCCGGCTCCACAGCCTGCCGGTGCGCGCAGCCAAGCCCCCGCTCGCCCCGCAAAGCAGTGCGTATTGCTCGACTGTGCAACAATAGCCGGTCGCCATACGGGAAGGGCGCCTTTGTCAGCAACGGATAAGCCGATTCCGAGACATCGGCTGATTCTCTTCGGCCTGCCGGAGTACGCCATCTATTTGGGCAGCATTCCGGTCGGCCTTTACATCCCCTTGGTCTATGCCAAGGACTTCGGCTTGGAGCTTGCCGATGTAGGCCTGATCCTGATGCTGGCCCGCATTTCCGACGTGGTTACGGACCCCTTGATCGGTTATCTGAGCGACCGCACCCAAGGCCGCTTTGGTCGGCGCAAGCCCTGGATGGCCGGCGGCGCACTGTTGATGATGGCCTCCGCCTTCATGCTGTTCAATCCGCCCGGCGGCGTCTCCAACGCCTACTTGCTGGTTTGGTCTGTGGGGTTGTGGCTGGGCTGGACCCTCATCAACATTCCCTACTACGCTTGGGGTGCTGAACTGTCGGACAGCTACCACGAACGCACCCGCATCACCGGCTGGCGGCAGGTGTTCGCCTTTCTTGGCAACGTCAGCGTATTGGCCACGCCGGTGATCGCCGGCGAATTGACCGGCTATGGCGCACTGCCTCGGGAGGGGCTGACCATCATCGGCAGCATGGCGTTGGTGGCGTTGCCGGTGATGATCACCGTTACGCTGGCGACGGTGCCGGAGCGGCGGGACTTGAAGCCGGCCCATTCGCCCCTCCTGAAGAACGCCGGCGCCATGCTGCGCAACGGCTCCTTTCTGCTGCTGTTCTTCGGCTTTCTGCTGCAATCCCTGGGCACGGGTTGGGGGTCGGCGACCTTCATGCTGTTCGCCACCTATGTAGTGGAGGCGGAAGCGCAAACCCAAGCCATACTGCTGGGCTACTACGGGGCGAACCTGGTCTCACTGCCGTTCTGGATTGCCATCGCCCAGCGCATCGGCAAGAAACGCACCTGGATTGCCGGCGGTGTGCTGTTTGTGTTCGTCACGCCCTTGTTCTTGTTCCTTGACGGCGGCGACCTTGGCTGGTTCTTCTTGATTCTGGCGCTCTACGGCATCGCCGGAGGCAACTTCCACGCCATCTCCATGTCGATGAAGGCGGACGTGATCGAGATCGCCTCCCGGCGCTCCGGGGAGGACATCGCCGGCTCCTACATCGCCGTCTGGTCCCTTGGCCAGAAGATGGTGGGCGCCTTGGCCTTGGGTTTGGCGCTGCCCTTGCTGCAGTTTCTGGGGTTTGCCGCTGACGACAACAACAGCCTGGAAGCCATCCGCATGCTGGCCTACGTCTATGTGTTGCCGCCTTGGCTGTTCTACTTTCTGGCGGTTGTGGTCATTTGGCGCTACCCCATCTCCGCCCCTCGCCTTGCCCGCATCCGCGCCCGCTTCGACCGCCGCGACGCCCGTCGCGCCAGCGCTGGGGGCGCTCGGAAGGGTCGGACCTGAATCGGGGCGTTGGTTTGCCGGACCCGCACTTGCCGGAGGCCTAGGCGGCACCTTCCGAAGCAGTTGCTATTGGGGGCGGGAATGGGTGTCTTGAGCCATACTGCCATGCCCTACGGCTTGCCCCACATCGGATTCTGGTTCATTCTTGTTTGTTGGGAGTGGGGAGCGACAATACGGAAGGAGGTTGCGCCCGCATGAAAATGCCGAACCATGAACTAAGTCCGATGCGGTGTCCAGTGACTTTGGGGGACGTGGACCTATTCGGTCCCGGCGCCGCCGAGCATTGGTACGAAGCCTATGAGATCCTGCATCGGGAGGCGCCCGTACACGTCATCCCGGGGGAGGGCCATGCGCCGGGCACCGATGGCTACATCCTGACCAAATATGACGACATCGCCTTGGTGGTGCGGGACCCGGTGCGGTTTCCGCCCATGATGGCCTTGGGCCTGAAGGCGCTGAACGAATCCGGCAAGGTGCCGGAGGAGATTCCGAACATCAACATCATGATGGCGTCCATGATGACCCTACGCCCCACCAACGAGCTGTACCGCAGCCACCGCCAGGAGTTGACGGACCCTTGGGTGGGGCCCGGCGCGTCGCGCAACGCGGAGATGATTCGCGGCCATGTGGACGACCTGATCGGCAACTGGATCGACAAGGGCGAAGTGGAGTTCATCTCCGAGTTCGCCCGCCCCCTGCCGCAACGGGTGATGAACAGCATCCTCGGCTTCCCCCAGGAGGACATCCAGATGGTGGAGAAGTGGGGCGCCGCCCAGGTGGCCGCCTTCGTCTATGGGGAAGGCCACCGCAACATCCTCAACGAGGAGCAGATCAAGGAGCAGTTCAGCTCCCTGAACCAGTTCAAGGACTATGTGCAAATCCACATCGAGGACCGGCGCCGCAACCCTAAGGAGGACATGATCACCTTCCTCACCCAGGTGACCTACCAAGCCCTTGGCCGCAAGCTCAACGACTTGGAGATCAACGGCATCGTCTATGCCATGGTCATCGGCGGCTTGGAAACCACTCAGTACGCCATTGAGGAGCAGGCGCAACTGCTGTGCGAGCGCGATGGCGTGTTCGACGAGATCAAGCGGGACCGCAGCAAGCTGCGCCACTTCACTGAGGAGTCCATGCGTCTGCGTTCGCCCACCCAGGGGCTGTCCACGCGCATCACCACTCAGGAGGAGGTGTTCCAAGGCGTCACCGTGCCGGTCGGCGCCCTGCTGCATCTGCGCTGGGCGGCCGCCAACATCGATGGGGATGAGTTCGAGTGCCCCCACCAGCTCAAGCTGGACCGCAAGGCCGTCAGCCGCCACCTGACCTTCTCCCAAGGCCCAAGGGTGTGCCCCGGCGCCCATCTGTCGCGGCTGGAGCAGACCATTGCTTGGGACCGCCTGCTGGACCGCATCGACCGCTTGGAATATGCGCCCAACAACAACTTCATGCACCAGCCGGGCATCATGTTGGGGACTCTGGAGTTGAACTTGCGATTCACCAAGGCCGCCTGAGGCGCCGTGCTGCAACGGCGCAAACTAACCGGACAGGACGTTAAGAGGTTTGCCCATGCAGCTTGAGGGAAGGGTGGCCGCCGTCACCGGCGGCACCGCCGGCATTGGCCGGGGCATCGCCGAGGCGTTCTTGGAGGAGGGCGCCTGCGTCGGGCTGATGGCCCGCAGCCAAGAGAAGGCCGAGCGGGTGCTCACCGAACTGGGGGTTGGCGACCGGGCGGTGTTCATTCCCGGAGACGCCACCGTGCAGGACGATGTGGAGGGCTTCATCGACGCAGTGGCCGAGCGCTTCGGGCGCTTGGACATTCTGGTCAACAACGCCGGCGGCGCCGGCGACCTGCAGCCCTTGGTCAGCCTCTCCGACGAGGCGTTCGACCTAGCCATCAAGTGGAATCTCCACTCCACTTTCTGGGCCTGCCGCCGCGTCCTGCCCGGCATGTTGCAGCGGGCGTGCGGGCGCATCATCAACATCTCCTCCACGGAGGGCAAGGTCGGCAAGCCGGTCTTCACCGCCTACACCGCCGCCAAGCACGCCGTCAACGGCCTGACCAAGTCCTTGGCCCAGGAGGTGGGAACCGGCGGCGTCACCGTCAACGCGATATGCCCCGGCCTCGTCATCACGGACATCGTCAAGGACCACGGCCCGGCTACCGCCGAGGCCATGGGCATGACCTTTAACGAAATGATCGACATGTTCTCCCAAGAGGCCGCCATCAAGCGCCCCGTCACCGTGCAGGAAGTGGCGGCCATGGCCGTGCTGCTGGCCAGCGACGCCGGCGCCGGCGTCACCGGCGCCACCCTAAGCGTGGATGGCGGCACTGCGCCTTACTGAAGCTGCCGTCCACCGATTGACATGAAGTCCCCAGAGCGATTTGAGCGCCATGGAAAGTAGGGCGACGCGAGCGCTGGGCAACTTGGCGCTGCTGCTGGTTTCCGGTTTAGCCGGTCTGCTCTTGTGCGAAATCGGCCTGCGCCTCTTCCACCCGAAGTACCAGTACTTGGCGGAGGCGGCGTTTGTCCGCGACCCGACCCTCATCTACTCTCCCATTCCCAACCACTGCGGCACCTTCCCGCATCCAGACACCGCAGAGCGCCATTCGGTGTGCCACAACAGCTTGGGCCTCCGGCAGCACCGCGACTTCAGCGCCAGAGACCTTGAATCCCGGGTCAACATCGGCTTCTTTGGAGACTCCTTTACGGAGAACGTCCATGTGCCGGCGCAGCACTCCTTCACCGAGCCGCTGGATTATCTGCTGAACGCCGGAGGGGGAGGGTTCAACGTGCTCAACTTCGGCGTTGGGGGCTACGGTACCGGGCAGTCCTTGCTGCGCTATGAGGCATCGAGCGTTCGGGAGGCGTTCGACCACCTGTTCTACGTTTACTATGAAAACGATCTGTTGAACGACCAAGCAGCGAGCTTGTTCCAGCTCAACGACGCGGGGCAACTGGAGAGGAACAGGGCGGCGGCGCAAGGAGGGTTCAACCTGCTGTCCCGGCTGCACCTCAGCTATCTTGTCCTGGACGCCTTCGGGCGGCTGTCGTTGCATCTTGATGAGGTTGGGGACCAAGCACAGCAAATGGCGAAGCAATACTGGGCTAGGAATAGATCTGTTGACGCCGCTGGACTTCCACCGAGCGCATACACCGTTTTTCGGCAATTGCTGCGTCGTTGGAAGCGGGCTGCCGAGGGGCACGGTGCGAGCTTCCACTTAGTGTGGCTGCCGATGGAAGGCAATGAAGCCCCCGCTGTCGCCACCATAGTCCGGCCCGGCGTCGCCGCCATCGTCAGGGAGGAGGGCGTGGAGGCCATTGACCTGCGCGGCTGCTTCGGGAAGCGCGACCCGGCCCACCTGCGGACTCCTTGGCGGCGTTCGCCTTATCGATTCAAGTCCGACCAGCATTGGAACGAGGCCGGCAACAGGCTGGCGGCGATCTGCCTGTACCGGTTTCTGGAGAGCGAGCTGGAGCTTCCCAAGCTGTCCGAGACCGACTTGCAGGCGGCGCTGCATCTCTACTATTCCGCATTCGAGGCGTCGGGTTTCCTAGCGGAACGGCGAACCGACTCCCCTCAGGTGACGGCCATTAGGGAAAGGTACGGATCGGTTGATCTGCACGGGCCCCAATGGAGGGACACCGTGCGCAAGTTGGTGTCCGACCCGGAGCAGGCGATCATCCGCTCCGATTTTAACGTTTATCGGCACGGCCGGTGGCTGGTGTACGCCAAGGAAGGGGGTTGCCGGCAGGCTGATTTCGAGGCGCGCTTCTTTCTGCATGTGGTGCCGGTGGATAAGGAGGACTTGCCCCCGGATAGATTGGAGCACGGCTTCGACAACCGGAACTTTTTTGCGGTTGCGGACGAAGCGACCTGTTCGGTGACGACGGAGTTGCCCAGCTATCCGGTTGATCGCATCTTCACGGGGCAGTTCGTCCAAGCAAGCGGCGAACGCCTTTGGGACGAGGAGTACGCCTTTGCGGAATCATGAATGGCCCTAAAAACAGCGAGTGAATAGGCGGCCTCGCAGCAGCCCAACGGAGGCGGCGATCGGTTGCGCTGATGAACGCATCCCATTCACATGCGGTTGGCCTTAGCATTGGCTTCAATCCATATTCAATCCGATATGAGGAGTCGCCTAGCCAATGGCGGAAGCACCCAAGCGCGGAAAGTTGCAAAAGGGCAAGGCGACAATCTTTGACGTCGCGGAGCAGGCGGGGGTTTCCATCAAGACCGTTTCCCGCGTGGTCAACAATGAGCCGAACGTGCGGCAGCGGACCAGGGACAAGGTGCTCGAAGCGGTGGGCCGCCTGCAGTACAGGCCCAATGCGGCGGCCCGATCCCTTTCCGGCAGAAGGTCCTGGGTGTTGGGCCTGATTTACGAAAACCCGCTCGAGTTCAGCTATATGAAGGACGTGTTGAACGGCACCCTCAGCGCCTGCGAGGAAAGGGAGTACTCTCTGCTGCTGCGCCCCCTGACGCTGCCCAGCCCGGATCTGGTGGAGCACATCGAGCGGTTCGTCATCCAAGCCAGGGTGGAGGGCGTCATCCTGCCGGCGCCCATGGGCGACCTTTCGGAGCTGCTGCGCCTGCTGCGTGAGATGAAGGTGCCCTTCGCCACCATCACGCCCAAAACGCTGGCGGCCGGGCAGGTCAACGTCCTGTG
Organism: uncultured Pseudomonadales bacterium; assembly: GCA_958296195.1. Taxonomy (GTDB): domain Bacteria; phylum Pseudomonadota; class Gammaproteobacteria; order Pseudomonadales; family Azotimanducaceae; genus Azophilus. The sequence goes on from OY282455.1 coordinate 1,190,630, forward strand.
CGAGGATCGGGAGGCCAGCTTCTCCTTGACCGAGTTCCTCATCAACCGGGGGCACCGGTCCATCGGCTTCATCAAGGGAGACCCGGACCACAGCGCCAGCGGCAATCGGTTCGCCGGGTATCAGCAGGCGTTGGAAAAGCATGGCGTAAGCTGCATGGAGCGGTTGGTGCGCCAAGGCTACTTCGACTTCGACTCCGGTAAGGCGGCGGCCGCCGAGTTGCTGGACCTGCCGGAAGCGCCCACCGCCATCATCGCCAGCAACGACGACATGGCCGCCGGTGTGCTTCTGGAGGCGCGGCAGCGTGGCCTCTCCATTCCCGGCGACCTTTCCGTGGTGGGCTTTGATGACACGCCCTTGGCGTCCCGCCTGTGGCCGCCCCTCACCACCGTCCGCCAACCCATCAGGGAGATGGCGGAAACCGCGGCCGGGCTGCTGATGAACAAGCTGAACGGCAAGGCGGCGCAGCCCCCGAAGGAGCCCTTCGCCTGCGAAATAGTCATTCGGGAATCCACAACCTGAACCTAGAAGCCAGCGGATGTTGGATGCAGTGATAGCATTGTCATATCGGGCCTCCCGCCCCGGTGCTGGATGAAAACGAACTAAGGGAGCAGGTTGCATGAGAATTGGCATGATGGGGTTCGGTCTGGTGGGCCGGCAGCTGTATCGGCTGGCGCTGGAGGACGAACGCTTCGAGGTCGTCGCCATTTCCGACATTGGCCGGCCGGAGATTCTGCACCATCTGCTGGCCCGCTCGCTGGCGCGGCACGGTGGCGCTGCGCGGCTGCAGGGCAACCACCTGCTCGGCGAATTCGCCGGGCGCCGGAGCAAAGCCCGGCTGATGCAGGCGGGCCGGCCCGCCGAGGCGCCTTGGGACCTGTTCGGCGTGGACTTGGTCATCGACGCCGCCGGCCGCTTCCGCACCCTTGGGGAGCTGCGTCCGCACTTGGACAACGGCGCTCCAAGGGTGATCCTCTCCACCCTGCCCGCGGAGGACGTCGACCGGGTGGTCCTGGTAGGGGTCAACCAGGCGAGCGCCGCGGCGGCGGACCGGATCGTCTCCGCCGGCTCCGCCTCCACCGCCGCAGCGGCCCTGGCGCTGAAGGTGGTGGTGAACGCCTTTCCCCTGGCGTACGCCAGCATCACCTCCGTGCACGCCTACACCAGCGACCAAAGCCTGCAGGACTACGCCGGGCCGGACTACCGCCGCAGCCGCTCCGGGGCGGAGAACATCATCCCCAACGACACCCCGGCGCCGCGCTGGGTGGAGCGGGCGCTGCCTGAAGCCAAGGGGAAGGTCAGCGGCTTCGCGCTGAACGTGCCGGTGCCGGCCGGTTCGCTTCTGGACCTGACCCTCGCCTTCGCCGACGCGGCGCCCAGCGCGGAGGCGGTCAACGACCTCTTCCGGGCGGCGGCCGCCGAGGCGCCGGAACTGATCGGGGCCACGGAGGACCCCATCGTCTCCTCCGACGTGAAGGGCTGCCGGCAGTCCCTGCTGGTGGACCTGAAGGGCACGCTGAAGGCTGGGGAGCGGCTGGTCAAGCTGCTGGCCTGGCACGAAAGCCTGGGCCACGCGCGGCGCATCCTGGACCTGGCCGCCTTGTACGCCGCCCTGGACGCGCAACAGGCAAGGGAGGCAAGCTGATGCGAATCGCCATCAACGGCTTCGGGCGCATTGGCCGGGCGGTCCTCCGCATCGCCGAGGGCTTGGAGGACATTGAGGTCGTGGCCGTGAACGACCTGTTCGACCACGACGCCCTGGCCTACCTGCTGGCCTACGACACGGTGATGGGCCGCTTCGAGGGCGCGGTGGCCGTGGAGGGCGCGCATTTGGTCACCCCCCGCTCCCGGGTGCGCATGGTGCGGGAGCGGGACCCGCGCCAACTGCCCTGGGCGGAGCTTGGGGTGGACGCCGTGGTGGAGTCCACCGGCGCGTTCCGCGCCCGGGAGCAGGTGGCAATGCACTTGCAGGCTGGGGCCAAGCGGGCAATTTTGACGGTGCCGGCCAAGGACGCCGTCGACTGCACGGTGGTGCTGGGCGTGAACGAGGACCGCCTCAGGGCGGAGCACCAAATCGTCTCCAACGCCAGCTGCACCACCAACTGCCTGGCGCCCGTCGCCAAGGTGCTGCACGACGCCTTCGGCATCCGTGAGGGCGTCATCAACACCGTCCACGCCTACACCAACGACCAAAGCCTGGCGGACGTGCCCCACTCCGACTGGCGGCGCAGCCGGGCGGCGGCGGAGAACGTCATTCCCACCTCCACCGGGGCCGCCAAGGCGGTGGGGGAGGTGCTGCCGGAGCTTAAGGGCCGGCTGGACGGCATCGCCTCCCGGGTGCCGGTGCCGGACGGGTCGGTGGTGGATCTGTTCGTCGAGCTGGAGCGGTCCGTGACGGTTGCGGAGGTGCATGACGCGATGCGCTCCGCCGCCGCCTCCCCGCGCATGGCCAGGGTGCTGGAGTTCACCGACGAACCCTTGGTGTCCTCCGACGTCATCGGCAACCCGCACTCGTCCATCTACGACGCCTCCTTCACCCAGGTCACCGGCGGTCGCTTCCTCAAGGCGCTGAGCTGGTACGACAACGAGTGGGGCTACTCCAACCGCGTCTGCGACCTGCTGGGCCTCTTGGCGAGGTTGGATTGAACAGCTTCACTTCTGGGCATTGATGGGAAGGGACTCTGGCAATAGAGAATTCCCTAGTCTGCCGTATGCCTTGCGCGACAGCCTGTAGCTGCTTGGTGGTCTGCTCGGCTAGGCCATCGCCCGCTCCGCCGCCCGCAATGGCCAAGGCAGGCCCATGCAGAGCAAAAAACCAGATAGCTGCTTGGTGGTCTGCTCGGCTAGGCCATCGCCCGCTCCGCCGCCCGCAATGGCCAAGGCAGGCCCATGCAGAGCAAAAAACCAGATAGCTGCTTGGTGGTCTGCTCGGCTAGGCCATCGCCCGCTCCGCCGCCCGCAATGGCCAAGGCAAGCCCATGTAGAGCAAAAAAACCAGATATTTCCGCTTGACAACGCTGTCATTCTGCGGGCAGATTAGGTTGCCTTTCTTAATCGGCACCCTGCCCAAGGCCGAAAGGGAGGGGCTGCGTCGGTGCCGCCAAACGAGGGGGGAAGATTGAACCCATGAGCTTGCAGGCCTATGTGCTGGCGGCGGCGGTTAGTTTGGCGGCTGCGTCTGTTGGCGGCGTTGCCGCCGCACCGCAGGAGGGGCCGGTGCGCGTTGAGATCAGGGGTGCGCCCGGCAGCTACCAGCTCTATCGGGGCGGCGCCCCATACAGGATCAGAGGCGCCGGCAGCCAAAACGTCCACGATCTGGAGTCCCTGCGTGGGCACGGGGGCAACTCGGTGCGCAACTGGGCGGTGGAGGACGGGGCCATCCTGGACCGGGCGCAGGAACTTGGCCTGACGGTGGCCCTCTGCCTCGATGTGGCGCGGGAGCGGCACGGGTTCGACTACGACGACGAGGCGGCGGTCGCGCAGCAATTCGAGCGGATGAGGCGCCAGGTTTTGGCGCATCGCAACCATCCAGCCCTGTTGGTCTGGGTGATCGGCAACGAGCTCAACCACGACTATCGAAACCCCCGCGTCTATGACGCTGTGAACGACCTCTCCAAGATGATCCACGAGTTGGACTCGAATCACCCCACCACAACCACCACCGCCGGAATCAGCCAGGAGCTTGCTCAAGTAATCCAACGGCGGGCGCCGGATATGGACTTCCTGAGCGTTCAAGTTTACGGCGGGTTGTTCGACCTGCCGGAAACCTTGGCGCAGATTCGCCTTGACATGCCGTTGATGGTCACCGAGTGGGGCACGATCGGCCATTGGGAAGTGCCGGCCACGCCTTGGGGGGCGCCCATTGAACCGAATAGCTCCGCCAAGGCGCGGCTTTACCAACAGGGTTACGAACAGGTGCTTGCGCCCCTTTCCGGCCAGGTCATTGGCAACTACGCATTCCTCTGGGGACAGAAGCAAGAACGCACGCCAACGTGGTATGGCCTGTTCACGGCGGACGGCCGGCGAACGGAGGCAGTCGATGTTCTGCACAGAATTTGGACCGGAAAGTGGCCGTCGAACCGGGCGCCGCAAATTCGGCGCCTGCTGCTGGACGGCAAGCAAGCGGAGCATCCCGTGCGTTTGCTGCCAAGCCGAACCTATGCGGCGCTCGTTGAAGCTGCCGACGTGGACGAGGATGCTTTGCGCTTCGACTGGTACCTGATGCGGGAAAGCCGGGCAATGCAGTCGGGCGGAGACCCAGAGGAAATCCCTGAGGACCTCACCCAACTTGTCATGCAACCGCAAGCTGAGGAAATCAGGCTGCTTGCGCCGCCGCAACCAGGTGCATACCGCCTTTACGTCTATGTGGGGGACGGCCAAGGCGGCGTCGCCCACGCCAACATTCCCTTTCTTGTGGTCAACGCCTAAGCCCGCGGGAGTTGATGCTGGACATGCAGCAAGAAGAAGCCTTCTTGGCGAGTTGGCTGGAGCGTATGACCCTGCGCCAAAAGATCGGGCAAATGACCATGGTGGAACGCCTGCACGTCACGCCGGCGGATGTGAAGGAAAATGCCTTGGGCGCCCTGCTCTCCGGCGGCGGCTCCCACCCAGGCGACAACAGCGCCCAAGCGTGGGTGGAGATGAACGATCGATTCTGGCAGGCGGCGGTGGCGGACGAGGACAGCCTTGGCGTCCCCATCCTGTTTGGCGTCGATGCGGTGCATGGCCACAACAACGTGCAGGGCGCCACCATCTTCCCGCACAACATCGGCCTAGGCGCCGCCGATGACGCTCAATTGGTGGCGGACATCGCTCGCGCCACGGCTCGGGAAATCCTGGCCACTGGATTGGAATGGAATTTCGCCCCGGTGCTCGCGGTGGCGGAGAACTGTCATTGGGGTCGCACCTACGAAAGTTTCGGCAGCGACCCGCAGCGTGTCGCCAAACTTGGGCGGCGCTACGTCGAGGCCCTGCAGGAGGAGGGCGTCATGGGCTGTGTCAAGCATTGGGTTGGGGACGGGGGCACCAAGCACGGCATGGATCAAGGGGAGACCACGCTTGATTGGCGAGCGTTCGAGACCACCCATGTGGCGCCCTACTACCCGGCGCTCGAGGCCGGCGTCCTAACCGTGATGGTGTCCTTCAACAGCTGGAACGGGGAGAAGTGCCACGGCCACCGCTTCCTCATCACGGAGCTTCTCAAGGAGCGGCTCGGCTTTGCCGGCATCGTGGTGTCAGATTGGGACGGCGTCAAATATTTGGACGAAGACTATGGCGCAGCAGTCCGCAAATCGGTGAACGCGGGGTTGGACATGTTCATGGTGCCGGAAAGGTGGCGGGAGTTCATGGACGCCTTGGAGGGGCAGGTGCGGCAAGGACGAGTCAGCGTCAGCCGCATTGACGAGGCAGTGCGGCGCATTCTCCGCACCAAGCTGCGCTACGGATTGTTCGACAGCCCCCGTCCCGCACGGCGGGCCGGCGTGGGGGCGGACAGCTTCGGCTGTCAGGCGCACGGGGACATCGCTAGGCGGGCGGTGAAAAAGTCCTTGGTGCTGCTGAAGAACGAGCAATCCGCGCTGCCGCTGGCGCCCCACCAACGAATCTTGGTAGCCGGGAAGAATGCGCACAATTTAGGCCATCAATGCGGTGGATGGACGCTTAGTTGGCAGGGCGAAAGCGGCAACGGCAGCCTGGATGGAACCACCATTTGGGAGGGCATCCGCGCCTTGGCGCCTAGGGCGGAACTCAGTGCGGATCTTAGTGGCGCGGAGGCTGACCCCAAGCGGCACGATGTCGCCGTGGCCGTCATCGGCGAGAAACCCTATGCGGAGGGCCTTGGCGACATTCGTCCCGGCGATGAAGTGCTGGTGGAAACCGGGTCAAGGGTCAACGGCCTGCTGAACCCCCTTGAGCCCTACGCCAAGAGCCTGAAGCTGGCGCAGACCCATCCTGAGGACTTGGCATGCATTCGGCGCATCGCCGCCAAGGGCGTACCCGTGGTCGCCCTCTTGATTTCCGGGCGCCCCTTGGTGGTGGATGAGGAACTGGAGGCGGCAGCGGCCTTTGTCGCCGCTTGGCTGCCTGGCGCCCAAGGCCAAGGCGTTGCCGAAGCGCTGTTGGGAAAGTGCGACTTCACTGGCCGTCTGCCGTTGCCGTGGCCGGGAAGCGGCGTCGGCGCAGCAGAAAGGGCTTCCGGCCATGAGCCGCTATTTCCAGTCGGCTACGGCTTGAGCCTCGCAGGGGCCAAGATCGGCAGTCAAAAGTGACGAAAAAAGTGTTGACAGCGGTATCTCTATCTCGTATAAGCGGAAATGACAGCGTTGTCATCCCGGTTCGGATGCGAGGCGACCAGCAGGCCGGAACTAATAGTGGAGGAGGGCCACAGGATGGCTAGAGAGGTTTTCAGGAAGTCACCGCTCGCCTTGGCGGTGTCGCTAGCAGTGGGTGGCGGCGGCGCATACGCGCAAGAGACCGATGCGGACGCCGTTAGCGGGGAAGGGGAGGTGATCGAAGAGGTCGTCGTTTTCGGCATCCGCCAAAGCCTCAAACAATCCATGGACCTCAAGCGGAACCGAGATGGCGTGGTTGATGCCATCACCGCCGAGGACATCGGCGACTTTCCGGACAGCAACTTGGCCGAATCCCTGCAGCGCATCACCGGCGTCTCCATCGACCGGGAGCGTGGCGAAGGGGCGCGGGTCACGGTTCGTGGCTTCGGGCCGAACTTCAACCTCGTGCTGCTGAACGGGCGGCAGATGCCCACCAGCAGCGACTTAAACCGCTCTTTCGACTTCGGCAATCTCGCCTCCGAAGGCATTAGCGCTGTCGAGATCTATAAGAGCGGCCAAGCGAATGTGCCCACCGGCGGCATTGGTTCCACCATCAACATTCGCACCACGCGGCCCTTGGAAAATCCCGGCATGAACTTCACTGCCGCCGCCAGCGCCATGCACGACGCATCCACGAAAGAGGGCAAGGATTGGACGCCGGAGATGTCCGCCCTGTTCTCCAACACCTTTGCGGACGACCGCGTTGGCATCGCCTTGAGCGCGGTGCGCCAAGAGCGCAACAACGGCGCCAATACGGGGAGCGTCGGCGGCTGGCGCACCTTTCCAGGGGTAGTCAACAATTGCTGGGGATGCGGCGTCGGGCGGGCCGAGTGGGGCGGAATCCCCACCGCGGACGACCCTAACCAGCAGAACCGCCCCGGGGACGACGACCTGTACTCCGTGCCGCAAAACATCGGCTACGAACTCGCCGAGTACGACCGCCTGCGCACGAACGGCCAACTCACGCTGCAGTGGCAGGCTACCGAGAGCTTGGTTGCGACCCTGGACTACACCTACTCCGAAGTGGAGCTGGAGCGGACTTACAGCAATCTGTCGGCATGGTTCAACTTCGGCGGCCAGGAAACCTCTTGGACGGACGGCCCGCAAGCCTCCCCGCTGGTGTACGCCGAAAACTCCTCCAACAGCGACTTCGCCATGGGCGGTGGCCAGGACGCTTGGCGGGCGGAGAACGGGGCGACTGGCCTGAACCTGCTTTGGGACGTCACCGACAAGCTGTCCGTGGAGTTCGACTACCACGACGCCACCGCGAAGCGCTCACCGGACAGCCCGTTCGGCAATTCCGCCCTTCTTTCCATCGCCGCCTTCTCGCGGAACAAGACCACTGGGTACTTCGGCACGGATCTGCCAGTTCTGGAACTCACGCTTGGCGACCCGCTTAGTCCTGACGACATGATCGTCACCGGCAGCGTGTTCCAAAACGAATACTCAAAGATGGGCATAGAGCAGTCGAAGTTGGCGGGCAGCTATGACTTCGACCTCAATTTCATAGAGAGCATTGACTTCGGCGTCCAGCTGACCGAGGTGAACAACCGTTCGGCCAGTTCCACCGTGCAGCGTGACGCCTGGGGCGGCGTAACCCAACGTGGCGCCATTGCGGACCTCATGACGCCGGCCTCGGCCGCAGACGCCTTCGACGAGGTTCCGGGTGGCGATGACGCCCGCCGGCAGGCGGATTTCTACACCTTCGACATGGCGGAATTGATCACCAGAACCGAGGCGCTCATGGCGTCGGGGGATGCAGACATATTCATGTTGACGGACATGGGCGACTGCGGCACCGGCCTATGCACGTCCAGCCGCTTCACGTCAGACCGACGCACCAAGGAGGAATCGACAGCGGCCTACCTGCAGGTGAACCTTTCCACCGAGCTTGGCCCCACGCTCGTGGATATGCGGCTAGGGCTGCGCTACGAAAAAACGGACATTGTCTCGGAGGCGCTTTCACCGGCCTACACGAGCATCAACTGGATCGCCGGCAACGAGTTGACGGCGGTTCAGGGAGAGCCTGACTTCACCGAACTCAAAGGGGATTACGACGTCTTTCTGCCGAATGTCGATTTCAAGATCGAACTGACGGATGATCTCGTCGGCCGCGTCTCCTACAGCGAGACGATGACGCGGCCCCCCTACGACGACATCCAAGGCGGCCAAACCATCAATTCGCTGGTGCGGGTCGATGGCGGCACCGGCAATCGGGGCAACCCAAACCTGCTGCCGTTCGAATCGCAGAACATCGACATTTCGTTCGAGTGGTACTACGGCGAGGACAGCTACATCGCGGCGGGCTACTTCTACAAAAACGTGAAGAATTTCATCGGCACCTCATCGGTGGTGGAGAATACGTTCAACCTGCCGCACCCGGCTCTGGGCCCGTTGGCTGAAGAAGCGCGGGTGGCCACCGGCAGCGTGGACTCCGGCACCCTGTACTCTTGGATTTTGGCCAACCGGTCAGACGCTCCAGGCGTGGATGCCGAAAACGGCGTCATCTCCGGGGTGGAAGGCCGGGATCCACCTTCGCCGTTCAATCTCACCGTGCCGGTGAACATCGAAAAAGCCACCATGACAGGCTGGGAGTTCGTCATACAGCACAACTTTGGCGACACTGGCTTCGGCGCCATCGCCAACGCCACCATCGTCGATGCGGATGTGGGGTACGACAATTTCAGCCTGCTGCAGCAGTTCGTGCTCACCGGCTTGAGCGACTCCGCCAACCTGATCGCCTTCTACGACAAGAACGGCATCAGCGTCCGGGTGGCGTGGAACTGGCGGGACGACTTCCTGGACGGCACCGGCCAGGACAACGTGGGTGCTGGGCCACCCACCTATGTGGCCGCGTACAAGCAGTTGGACCTGAGCGCAAGCTACTGGTTTACCGACAGCATGCAGGTGTACGTCGATGTGCTTAACCTCACCGACGAAACGACGCATGTGTACGGACGGGACAAGGCGCAGACCCTGTTCGCGGCTCAGGCCGGTCCGCGCTACAACTTGGGCTTCAGATATAAGTTCTGAGCCGGCGGCTTGCCGTGCGCCGGTGTGCCGCGGCGGGCGCCTTTTTTCGTATCATCGCCCAAGGTGAACCGCATCCAGCGGTTTGTCGAGCCTAGGGGTGATGGCGAAGAGCGATGCATCGGCCAACCCGGACAGTCGTGATCGTCGGCGGTGGCGCCGCCGGCTGGATCACCGCCAACACGATAGCCGCCGAATGCTCCGCATGGGACGATCCTGGGCTTCGAGTGGTGCTCGTCGAGTCTCCGAACGTGCCGACCATTGGCGTTGGGGAAGGGACTTGGCCGTCGATGCGCATGACGCTGCAGCGCATTGGCCTCTCCGAAGACGCACTGGTCCGGGACTGCGACGCCAGCTTCAAGCAGGGCACCCGCTTTTTCGGCTGGTCCGCCGGCGACAGCGTGGACGGGTACTGCCACCCGTTCAGCTTGCCGGTGGAGTACGCAAGCCTGAATCCCGCGCTGCATTGGCTGGCGCAAGACGGAGGCGCCTCCTTTGCCCAAACGGCAACGCCCCAAGCGCTTGTGATCGAGCGCGGGCTGGCGCCCAAGCAGGCTAGCGCGCCGCAGTACGCATTCACCGTCAACTACGGCTATCACCTCGATGCGCTCAAGTTCGCTGCCCTGCTGCGGCGACATGCAGTGGACCGCTTGGGCGTCAGGCACATCGCCGGCAACGTTGAACGGATTGACTCCCACCCCGATGGCGACATCGCGGCGGTGGTGCTGGACACTGGCGAGCGGGTGGAGGGCGACCTCTTCGTGGACTGCACCGGACAAAGAGCATTGTTGATCGGGGAGCATTTTGGCCGCGGCCTGACTTCGGTTAAGGATCTGTTGTTCAATGACGCGGCCATCACCGTGCAGGTGCCTTACGCTGATCCCAATATCCCCATCGCCTCGGCAACCTGCGCAACGGCGCAGTCCGCCGGTTGGATTTGGGACATTGGGCTGCAAAGTCGCAGGGGCCTGGGGTATGTGCATTCGAGGGTACACACGGGGGAGGACTCTGCGCTTGCGGCGCTTAAGAGCTACATCGCACGCACGTCGCCCGGCGCCGACCCACACTCGCTAACCTATAGAACCATCCTGTTCCAGCCGGGATACCGGACGGAATTCTGGGTTGGGAACTGCGTTGCGGTGGGATTGTCGGCCGGTTTCGTCGAGCCGCTCGAAGCCTCGGCGTTGGCCTTGGTGGAGCAGTCCGCGGCGATCATCGGCCAGCAACTTCCGCGGGATCGGCAAATCATGGAAGTCGTGGCCAAGCGCTTCAACTCGAAGATGCACTACCATTGGCAGCGGATCCTCGAGTTCCTGAAGCTGCACTACGCGATAAGCGCCCGCGATGACAGCGACTACTGGCGTGACAACCGCACCTCGGCCTCCTGCCCCGAGGGGCTGCGCGAAAAGTTGACGCTGTGGCGGCAGCAGCCCCCTTGGCACGACGATGCGCCGCGGATCGACGAGTTGTTCCCGTCGGCGAGCTATCAATACGTGCTTTACGGGATGGGCTTCAAGCCGCGTTACATCGGTGCGGGCAAAGTGTGCGACGACCAAACGCGCAAGCGCGCCGCTGAGGTTTTCCACAACACGCGCCGGAAGGCCCAACAGATGGCGCAATTGCTGCCACCCAACAGAGCGCTGTTGCGCAGCGTGGCGCAACGCGCAATCGAGCAGTCTGGACGGCCGGCGACATGACTAATTTTGCGCTTGTCAACAACGCCGATCATCAGGATGTAAGAATCATTACGGAGCGCGCCGCCCGATATGGCGACGACCTGATGCAGGCGCCCACTTTTCCCTTTGAATTCCGCAGCGTGCAGGCGTTCTACCCCATCGTGTTTCAGCAGGACAACAGCGGCGGCTTCCAACCAGTGGCGCTGTTTGGCTTCCAGGACAAAGAGAACCTGTTTCTCGGCCAAAACGGTTGGCGGGCGGCCTACATACCGGCCATGGTGCGCCGCGAGCCCTTTCTCATTGGCTTCAAGGAAACGACGGAGCCGAGCGGCCCCGAGCGGATGCTGTCTCTGGATATGGACCATCCGCGCGTGAACACTGAGGTGGAAGGAAAGGGAGAGCCGCTGTTCCAACCGTTGGGTGGTCGAACGCGGTTTCTGGAGGATGCGGCCGACCTTTTGGAGACCATCTACGAAGGCCTTGAGCATAGCAGGGCCTTTGTCAGTGCCCTGCAGGAGCACGACCTGCTTGAAGCGGTAACGCTGGAGATTGCGCTCAAGGACGGCTCCCGGAACCAATTGATAGGCTTTCACTGCCTCGCCGAGGAGAAAGTGCAGGAGCTTTCGGGAGCGGTGCTCGGAGAGTTCAACAAAGAAGGCTTTCTCATGCCAATGTTCATGGTCTTGGCCTCCATGGCCAACATTCAACGCTTGGTTGAGATGAAGAACAAGATGCTGGAGTCTGGGCATGAATTGGATGTCTGAACTCCCTTCCGCGCAAACCTTGGATTGCGCGGAAGGCGTCATCCCGCCGCCGCTGTTCGACTCCGCCGAACCAGTGCTGTTGAGAGGCTTGGTTAAGGGCTGGCCGGCGGTGCGGCAGTGCAGCAAATCCATTGCTTCGGCCATAGGCTATTTGTCCCAATTCTGGTCGGATGCGCCGGTCATCGCCTATGCAGGGGATGCCTCCATCAATGGGCGGTTTTTCTACAACGACGACTTTACGGGCTTCAACTTCCATAGCGGCAAGGCCACTCTTGCGCAGATACTGGAAAAGCTCGCCGAGCCTGGACGTGAAGCCCGCCTCACCACCATTTACGTCGGATCAACGCCGGTGGATCAATGGCTGCCGGGCTTTCGCGCCCGCAACGATGTGCAATTGCCGACGGACGATGCGCTTGCCAGCTTTTGGCTGGGCAGCCGGGCGAGAATCTCCGCCCACTACGACTTTCCCGACAACCTCGCCTGCGCAGTCGCCGGCGAGAGGCGGGTGACGCTGTTTCCGCCGGACCAAGTCGCCAACCTGTACGTTGGCCCGGTGGACCGCACCCCCTCAGGACAGTCGATCAGCTTGGTGGATTTTTCCCAGCCGGACTTCGAGCGGCATCCGCAGTTTGCCGAGGCCGTCAAGCATGCAAGGGTGGCCCTGATGCAGCCTGGGGACGCCATCTTCATTCCAAGCATGTGGTGGCATCATGTGGAGTCCTTGGCCTCTTTCAATATGTTGGTCAACTACTGGTGGACCCAGAGGCCGGCCTATATGGGTTCGCCCTCCGACGCGCTGCTTCATGCCATGTTGGCTTTGCGGGACCTGCCGGCAAGGCAACGGGACGCATGGCAGGGGCTTTTCAACCACTATGTATTCGATGCCGATGAAGCTGTTTACGAGCACATACCAAAATCAGGAAGGGGCTGTTTGGCCCCGCTTGACGAGGCGGCGGCAAAGCGGCTGCGGGCGGAATTGCTCAATAGGCTAAATCGGTAGGGTTGGTTCGCCCGCACTTAGGAGGCTGTCGTGCAGCACACCAGGATTCGCAGGGTTGTGATCGCCGGGGGCGGCACCGCCGGCTGGATGGCGGCTGCGGCTTTGGCCAAGCTTTTGGGCAAGACGCTGGACATCAAACTGGTGGAGTCCGAAGAGATTGGCACGGTAGGAGTTGGCGAGGCAACCATTCCTACGTTGCTGACTTTTCATGAATTGTTGAAAGTCAAGGAGCAGGACTTCCTCCGAGCGGTGCAGGGCACCTTCAAGCTGGGCATCTCCTTCGAGAGCTGGCGCGACGTTGGCGAGGACTACATTCATTCCTTCGGCTGGACGGGCAAGGACAGTTGGGCCGCAGGATTTCAGCACTTTTGGCTCAAGGGCAAGCAGCTGGGCATCAGCCGGGAGTTTGGCGAGTACTGCAAGGAATTGGTTGCCGCCAAGCGGAACCGCTTCGCCGTGCTGCCCAACCAGGGGCTGAACTACGCCTACCACATAGACGCTTCTCTGTACGCCAAGTTTCTGCGCGGCTTGGCCGAAGATCATGGCGCCCTGAGGCTGGAAGGCAGGATTGAGCAAGTTGAACAGGACCCTGGCAGCGGCTTCATCACCGGCATTCGGCTGCGCTCGGGGCAACTGATTGAGGGCGACCTTTTTATTGACTGCACCGGTTTCAGGGGGCTGCTGATTGGGCAGGCTCTCCAAGTCGGCTACGACGATTGGCGGCATTGGCTGCCTTGCGACCGAGCGGTGGCCGTGCAAACCGAGGCCACGGCGCCGCCAATTCCCTACACTCGTTCCATCGCCCGGGAGGCCGGCTGGCAGTGGCGCATTCCCCTGCAGCATCGGGTGGGCAACGGCGTGGTGTTCAGCAGCGGCCATTGGTCCGATGACGAGGCCGTCAACCACTTGCTCTGCAACCTTCAGGGCAAGCCGCTCACCGAACCTAGGGTCATCAAGTTCAGCGCCGGCCAACGGCGCCGGCACTGGCATAGGAACTGCGTGGCCGTGGGCTTGTCGTCTGGGTTCATCGAACCCCTGGAGTCCACCAGCATCCATCTGATTCAGCGCAGCCTGATCCGCCTGATGCAGATGTTTCCCTATGACGGCATCCGCCAACCGGACGTCAACGAGTTCAACAACCAAATGAACTTCGAGATAGACAACATCCGGGACTTCATCATCCTGCACTACCATGTGACCAACCGGGCGGACAGTCCCTTCTGGCGGCAGTGCCAGTCGATGGCCATACCGGACTCCCTCAACCACCGCATCGAGTTGTTCAAGCAGGCCGGCCGCGTGTTCAAGGTGCCGACGGAGCTGTTTGGCGAAAATTCGTGGATTCAGGTGATGCTGGGGCAGGGACTGGAGCCGGAGCAATACCATCCCATCGTCAACATGATGACGGAGGAGGAGTTGCGGAAGTTCCTCACCGGCATCCAAGGCGCGGTGGACAAGCTAGTCGGCCAACTGCCTGAACATCAGCGCTTCATCAACTACTACTGCAAGGCGCTTCCCAACTAAGCCGGGCGTAACGCGCAGCCAACCAACCTGGAATGCTCCCATGACGGAAAACACCACGCCTGACAGCAAGCCCGCGGAGACCTTGAAGTTCTCCGAAAAGCTGGGCTACGGCCTAGGGGACGCCGCCTCCAACTTCTACTTCCAAGTCTTCAACATCTTCCTGCTGTACTACTACACCGACGTCTTCGGCCTGCACCCGGCGGCGGTGGGCACGATGTTTCTGGCCACCAAGGTGGTCGATGCGCTCAGCGACCCGGCGATGGGCCTGATCGCCGACCGCACCAACAGCCGCTGGGGAAAGTATCGGCCCTATTTGCTGACCGCGGCCGTTCCCTATGGATTGCTGGGCTATGCCATGTTCGCCAGCCCGGAGCTTTCGCAGACGGGCAAGCTGATCTACGCCTACGCCACCTATTCGCTGATGATGCTGGCGTACACGGCCATCAACATTCCCTACTCCGCACTGATGGGCGTGATTTCCCCTTCGTCCGATGAGCGCGTGAAGGTTTCCGCCTACCGATTCGTCTGCGCCTATGGCGCGGCCTGGCTGATCGGCACCTTCGTGACGCCCTTGAAGAACATTCTGGGCGGCGGCGACGAGGCCGAGGGCTTCCGGCTGACCATGATGCTCTTTTCGGTATTCTCCATCGCCATGTTCTGGGCCACCTTCGCCACCACTAAGGAGCGCGTGCAGGCTCTGGCGCAAAAGTCCGACTTGAAGGAGGACCTCAAGGCCTTGGCCGGCAACGCGCCTTGGATCGCCCTGTTCGTTTCCGGCGTGTTCGCCCTGATGCAGGTGGCGGTACGCAACGGCGGCATCCTGTACTTCTTCAAGTATTACGTCGGCGACGACGGCACCCGCCTGTTCTGGATCTTCGACAGCACGGCGGTCTTCCTCTCCCTAGGCACCTTCTCGCTGATCCTGGGCGTAACCCTGACTCGCTTCCTCACCCAACGCTTCGAGAAGCAGCATCTGATGATCGCCCTGACGGTGCTGAGCACGGCCACTTCCGCCTTGTTCTTCTTCCTGTCGCCGGAGCAGTACGGATTGATGCTGGCGCTGAATTGCATAGGCAACTTCATTGCCGGCCCCCTGGCGCCCTTGGTGTTCGCCATGAACGCGGACTGCGCCGACTACGGCGAATGGCGCAGCGGCCGTCGCACTACCGCCCTGATCTACTCCGGCGGCGGCTTCGCCGCCAAGATGGGCTTGGCCGTGGGCGCCGGGCTAGCCGGCTACATGCTGGCCCTGTTCGGCTTCGTCGCCAACCAACCGCAAACCGAAACCGCCATTCTGGGCATTCGCCTGATGTTCAGCCTGTTTCCCGCCGCGCTGTCCCTAATTGGCGCCGCGGCGATTCTGTTCTACCGGCTCGACCACGCAAAAGTCGCCACCATTGAGGCCGACCTAGCCCAGCGCCGCAGCCAAGCAAGGCGCTAGATGGCGGAGTCGGCCCGGGGATGCTGGTTCATGGAGCAGGACGCGGCGCTGCAGGTCATTCGCGTTCGGGACGGCGTGATCCGTTTCGCTGCGGCGTTGTTCTCGCCAGCGGAGAATGAGCGCTGGTTTGCCGCTTTGCGGGATGAAACCCGTTGGCGTCAAGAGGAAGTCGTCATTTTTGGCCGGCGCCGGCGGACGCCGCGCCTGAGTGCTTGGCATGGGGACGAAGGTGCCGCCTATAGCTATTCGGGCCTCAAGCTGCATCCTGAGCCTTGGACGAAGACGCTGTTGGCGATCAGGCGGCGGGTGGAGTCTGTGGCTGGAGCCGGCTTCAATAGTGTGCTCCTCAACTACTACAGGGACGGCTTGGACAGCATGGGCTGGCACAGCGACGACGAGCCGGAATTGGGGCGGACGCCACTGATCGGTTCGGTGAGCCTAGGCGCAACGCGGCGGTTCCAACTTCGCCACAAGACGTTCGCCGGCCTGCGCACGGCCATGGATCTGCCCGGCGGCAGCTACTTGGAGATGGGTGGTTCCACGCAGCGCCATTGGCGGCACTGCGTTCCCAAGGTGACGGCTAGGGCCGGCGCAGGGCCGCGCATCAACCTGACGTTCAGGACGATCAGAACGGGCGGCCGACAGGCAAACCGGCGGGGCGCTGATTGAGGCTAGCCGGGTGCCGGCTGGGCGCTCGGCCTATTGGCGCTCCACAGCTAGCGGAATCAGTTCGTTTCCTCGGACTTCAGCACGTCATAGACCCGCTTCTGGAAGTACCAGCGGCCATCCACTTTGACGTAGTCGTCCTCGTAGCGGCCCACGATGAAGCGCTTGCCGCCGTCCTTGGCGTGCAGCTCCTCCTGTTGGTACCAAGTGCCGTGGGCCTTGTCCCCAGCCACCACGATGGGGCCGGCGGAGGCGAAGAAGCCCACGAAGGAGAAGCCGGCCATGGCCTGCTGCCAGATAGGAAAGAAGTTCTCCTTGCCGGTGACGTCCCCGGCGCCGGGCAGGTGCCAGATGGCGTCGTCACGCCAGTTGGCCTGCCAAGCGTCGCCGTCGAAGCGCATGACGGCATCGTTGTAGGACTCCACCAATTCGCGAATGGCCAGCCTGTCCTCCAGTGGTCCGCTGCTGATCATGTCGATTTCCTCCCTGTTTTCATGACCGCGGGTTAATCAACCATTGCCTCCGCACCCCTCCACCATTGCCTCGATAAAGGCGCTGCTCAGCGTGGCCTAGGCATATAAGCATTTTGCGCGGGCAATGGCAAAGGGGCGGCTGGAAGGCAACGCCGCTTGCGCGTTTTGGCAAGGGCTTCATGGTGCGGTCTCCCCGTTCCATTGGCCGCCCCTAGCGAACAGCAGGCCGAAGCGGGCGAAGCGGCGAGGCGTTGCGTCCAGGCAGCAGTAGATGAGAATCTGCTCGGCGGAATCCGACCACCACTCGCCGGTGAAGCCGATCACCGCGCCGATCCTGGACTCCAAGTAGGCTTGGGCATTCATGCCCGTGGCCCCGCGCACCACCTCCCCGGCGAGCATCACATCGGCATTGGAGTAGTCGTAGAGTTTTTGACCCGGGTCGCCTCGCAATTGCCGGTCGATGGATATTTGCAGTTGGTCCGCGGCGTTGTACAACGCCACGGCGTCAACTAGCCCCAAGGCGGTGCGCAAGGTCAGCAGATGCCGCAGGCTAATGGCGGCCTTGGGCGAACCCCGCTAGGCCGGGATGAAGTCCGCCATTGGCTGGTCCAAGGATTGGATCAGTCCGTCGTCCAAGGCGGCGCCGACCAAGGCGCTAGTGAAGCTCTTGGCTGCGGACCAGCTAGTGGCGAGGTCCTCCCGGTGGCGGTCTGCGGCGTAGCGCTCGGCGACGATGCGCCCATTGCGCACGATGAGCACGGTGCCGGTGTCCTGCCCGTCGCGGAAGGCGTAGTCCATGGCCGCCTTGATGTCGTCCGAGCACAATCCTTGTGATTCCGGGCTGGCGCTGGCCCATTCCAGACCGGGCCAAACACCGTCAAAAGGGCCACCGGCGACGCTGACCGAACAGTTGCCGGCGTTGGTTTCAGTACCGTCCCCACCAGTTCCGCTGGAGGTGGGTGGCGAGGGTGCCGGAGGTGGGGCAGGGGTGGTGGAGGACGAACCGCCTCCGCAAGCCGAGAGGATGGCTGTCAATGCGGCAAGGACAAGTACCCGCAACATTCTTCAGCCGAAAAAGCGCAGCTTAGCTAGCAACCACGAGTGCGGTTCAAATGTCATTGGTGTGGATTTGGTTGGGCCGCGGCGAATCAACATCGTCTGCTTTCGCGCCTAGGCCGGCCCGTACATCGCGAATGCCTGCGCTTGACCATTGGCTGCACCGGCGGCTTACAAGCCTAGGGCGATGATCTCGTTGGTTGCCACGGCAGGGCCGAAACTCAGATATCGCAGCCTTGCCGTGAAGCTGCTCTGATTTCATGATCGCATTCTTCACCGTTGCTCTTTAGAGGGAGCTTGCAACCACTTGACATTCAACTTGCTCGCTTCGGCTTTTAGGGCTTTGTCGATATCTGATTCTGTAACTAGCCATGATTCGACAGGACGGTGCCGTCCACGTCCAATAGGCATAGCATCTAGGACGGCCCGATACTTGACGCATTGATAGATTCCCCGGCGAATATCCTCTGGGTTGGAATCTATGGATTTGACCTCTATCGCCAAAATCTCCTTTTTGGAAAAGTACGCAACATCAACTCGATCCCCGGACAGAAGCGAGTATTCTGTCTCCGCCCTGACCCCTCGAAACCGGGGATTGATCTCTTGGGGGTTTTGTTTCACCCAAAGTCGGAGAGCCTTGTGGTTCTCACCCTCGCCCTTGCGATCGTAACGCAGGCCGTCCTTCTCTACTGCAGGAACCTGAGTGGTTTTAGGAAGGCAGCTTCCATAGATACGCTGATAAAGGGCGTCCCAGTCAGGGTAGGCATACACCTCTCTGGCCGCTATATCCACGATTCCTTTCCACCCCTCAGGGTCTTTCTCGGACGGACGACTTTTCTTAAGCCACTTTTCGCCGGGATATCGAGCCGCCAGATATCCAGCAACACCCTTTCCTGGCAACTGGCTATCTTGTCTAACAAGAAGGACGTTGAGCAACGGCGCAGACTGCTCTTTTTCAAGGATGTTGTCCATAGCGGTACCGGCAACCATACCCATTCGAGTTGGAAAGATTTTGTCAAATCCACAGTCTTGCTCTAACCGATTCGCTGCTATTCCATAGGTAATCAAATCGCCTGCTTTGGCGGCGGAAATCAGCCAAGCAGTTAAAGGCGCCGTGGCTTTGTAGCTTTGAAGGTTGTCGTTAGTTGCTTTAATCATGATAGAGCTCCGAATTGCCCTCTCCGAAGAGTTTGGCATTGCTGGTCAGTGTGATATTGATTTTGGCGCCGTCATCAGGAATGATCAAGCTACTAGCAATCCCCTATTTATCCCATATGCGCCATTCAATTGCCCGCCCACCAGCTTGCGGGTTTCGGCGCGGACGCCTAGGTCGGCGGCGGCTTGGGGCCACTTGGCGATGGCGTCAACGATGCGGGTCATTGCCTCCCTTGCCCGCGGCCAACTGGGGAAGTTGGCTTGGTCGGCCAGCCGTTGCATGGCGGCCAAGGGTGGATTGGCGCCGTGGCCGGCGAAGGCGGTGCTGTGTTCTCCGTGGGGGCTGGGGCTGAAGGTTACGTCATAGAAGGGCGCTGGGCGCCAATGGCCGTCGTCGGTTTGCAGGAACGCCCAGTTCTTGGTGTGGTCGTCCTGATTCAGGGCGAATAGATTGAACACTGCTCGCAAGAACTGCGCTTGGCCGGCTTCCGGGCTGCGGCATAGGGTCTGGCTGGCCTTGATGAGGTCCTCGTAGTCCATGGAAGGCGCTCGAAAGTCCGCATCCAGCAATCCGCACAGACTGTGCAGATGGTAGCGGCCCCCCGCCGCCGAGCAGTCGAATCGCTTGACGGCCAGCCAAGCGATGGCGGCGGCGGAACTCGGAGCGGGGATTAGGCGCCAAGTTGGCGTCTCAATCCCTGCCGCTTGCGCCATGGTAAGGTAGGCGGCTTCGCAAAGCCCCTCCTCGTGACCGAGCGGCAGCGACGCTGAAGTAAACTTCACCAGCCAAGGCTCCAAGCCGGGAGCGGGGAGAACACCGCCGCCTGGTCCGTCCGCCGGCAAATAAACCTGGGCCTTGGGTCTAGCGCCGCCGGAACGCCCTGCGTCGGCGAGGGCGGGCGGCACTTCCGCATTGTCGCTGTCGAACAGCGCCCGCGCCTGCTCACCCAAAACAGCAAGTTCGACATCGCTTCCGGGTTTGGCCGCATAACTGGATATTGGTGCGTACTCCAACGCTCCCATGCCGCGGCTGCCGATGTAGGCTAAGCGGTCCATAGCGGTGACCTGGTGGGCTAGGATGCCGTGCTGACGGAAAATCCGGTCCATCAGCAGCATTCCCCAACCGTCGGGCAAGGAGTCCGCAAACACCCCGTGGAGGCCGTTGTGGGGATTGCTTGGCGCTTGTTGGAGTGCATTGTTGAAGGGCAGCTGGAACGGCGAAAGGCTGGGATGGCGTTGCAGATAGTCAGCGTCGTACTGAAAGAACACAGCCCGCTTGTTTTGGGCCAGTTCGCCCACTCGGACCCGGTGCCCGGCGGACAGGCGGCGAGAGACCTCAAGCCGTTTGACGGGCTCAAACTCCTTCATTGGCCCAGCACTTCCTCAATGGTGCGCGGTGCCGGTTTTGGGGCCTTACTTAATGCCGCCAAGCGCTCCAGTTCATCAACGCAGTGCCACAGCAAGATGAACTGGCGCAAGGAAATTTGCCCGGTGCTCTCAAAGCGCTTGATGGTGGGGGCCGTCACGGTGCTGGTCTTCGCCAATGCCGCTCGGGAGAGCCTTAGCGCCTTGCGTTGCCGCTTGACCGCTGCCGCCAACCGCTGCTGCACATCCGAGGGGGTGACCAATGATAGGCGTTTCAAGGTGTTTCCCATGCTGGAATTGGACAATATTATATCTTTAGTTAAAAGAAACACGCAGTAATGGATATTATGTTATCCATCATCAAAATGATGGCTAGGAAGCCCTAAAACCGCGAATGACCCCTTCCCAACGCCACGAAAGAGCGGCCCCACGCTCGGCTTTCGGAGAATTCAGCCCCCTAGGCGCAATGGCTGGCGCAGGGGGATGCGCAAGCGGCGCAGGTCGCTGGCCAAGGAATGGAGAACCGGCACCAGAAACAGGGACATCAGGGTGGAGACCGCCAGCCCCCAGCCGATGGCCAGGGAGATGATGCTGACGATGGGGTCGTAGCCGCCGACGCCGTAGGCGGTGGGCAGCACCCCGCCCAAGGTGGTGAGATTGGTGACTAGGATCGGACGCAGCCGCTCCACGACGGCGTCGATGACCAGTTCTTGGGCGGCCTGCTCATCTTGGGCGGCCCCGTCCCGCAGGCGCCGATGAATGGAGTCCACCATCACGATGCTGGCGTTCACCACCACGCCGGCCAAGCCCACCGTACCCATCATGGCGAACAGGCTCAAAGGCTTGCCGTGCAGGAGGAAGACCACAAAGACACCGGCGATGGCGAAGGGGATCACGAGCATGATGAACACCGCCTCCAGCAAGGAGCCCAGCATCAGCCAGATCACCACGCAGATTCCCAAGATGGCCAACAGCCCAGCTACGGCGACGCCGCTGGTGGCTTCCTGGGTGTCCGTCGCCTCGCCGCCGTTGAAGACGTACAGGCCGGGCATGTCCTTGAAGCGCGGGAAGAGCTCCTGTTCGATTTGGTTGGCGAAATTCATCGCCGTCAAACCGCTGTCCTGGGTGAAGCTGGCGCGTACGGTGGCGGAACGGAAGCCGTCCCGATGATGGATGCGGCTGACCGTCGGCACCTCCACCGGCTCGACCACATCGCGCAGGCGGGCCAGAGTGCCGGCTTGGGTGCGCACCGGGGTCTCCAACAAGGCGTCCAGGTTCAGGCGCGCCGCCGGGTCGAACTGCACACGCAGTTCCGTGGTGTCGTCGAGATCCCGATGTTCGCTCGCTTCAATGCCGTGAAAGGCCGCCGCCAAGGTGGTGCCCACCGCTTGGGCGGTCAAGCCTAGGCGGGCCAAGCTCTCGTAGTTCAGGTTCAACTCCAGCTGGGGCGTTCCCGGCCTTTCGTCAATGTCAATTTCGACCACGCCGGGCGTGTTGCGCAGGTAGTTTTCGATTTCGACTGCGGCGCTGCGTCGCACGGCGTCGTCATTGGACAGCACATGGATCGTCACGGGCTGGTCGGTGGGGGGGCCGAAGTATTGGGACGCGTAGATCAGCTGAACGCCCTCGGGGACGCGCAAGGCCGCCGGCAGGCGCTCAATCCATTCGGCGTTGCTGTAGCGGCGCCCAAAGCGCTTGAACTGGACAATGACCAGGGCTTCGTTGTCGGCGTCGCCAAGGAGCTTGTCCAAGGCGGCGACGTTTTGATGCCCAATGCGGGCGGTGACGGCTTCCAACTCATCGGCGGTTATGGCCATCACTTGACGTTCGATGTCCGCCGTGATGGCTTCGGTTTGCTCAAAGGCGGTTCCCAGCGGCGTGGTCACCTTGATGAACAGGCGGTCGGCGTCGTCTTGGGGAAACAGCACGAAAGGCACCAAGGGCCGGATGAAACCCATAATCAGCGCGAAGCTGACCAAGGCGACCGTCAACGTCAGGGCGCGATGGCCCAGCACCCATTCGAGTGATCGCCGATATTTGGCTTCCAAGCTGCGCATGAACGGCCTTGGCGTGAGTTTGATGCCGGAGCGAATCGTCGCCATGTGCGCCGGCAGAATCAGGAAGGACTCCACCAGCGAGAACACCAGCACGATGACCACGACGGCGGGGATTTGCCAAACGATCTTGCCGGTGTTGCCGCCCAAGGCGACCAAAGGCGCAAACGCCAGAATGGTGGTTAGGGCGGCGGCGGTCACGGCCGGCGCCATCTCTTCGGCGCCGGCCAAGGCGGCCTCCGTCGGCGTCAGCCCCCCAGCATGCTTGACCACGATGCGTTCGGAAACCACCACGGCGTCATCGACCACCATGCCCAGCACGATGATGAACCCGGTCAAGGCCACTAGGTTGAGGGTCATGCCCAGTGGGCTCAGCAGCATGAGGGCGCCGGTGAACACGATGGGAATGCCGACCAGTATCCAGAGCGCCGCCCTAGGCCGCACAAACAGGAACAATACGCCGGCAACCAGCACCGCGCCGATGAACCCGTTGGTGGCGATGAGGCTGAGGCGATTGTCGATCAGGACGGATTCGTCGTTGGTCAGAATCACCTCCACAGCATTGTCCAAGGTCATGTCGGCGATGGCCCGCCGAACTTGGCGCACGGCGTCGATGATGTCGGCGGTCTCGCGCTTTTGCACCAGCAGGGTGACGCCGCGCCGGCCGTTGGCGTGGGCGATGAGGCCGGTGTCTTCGCGGCCCTTTTCGATGCGGGCGATGTCGCGGATGCGGATGGGGCCGCTGTCCGGGTCGAAGCGCAGGATGGCGTCGCCAACCTCCTCCGGTTTTTGGAAGCGGCTCCACATGACCACTTGGCGTCGTTCGGCGGCGCTTTCCAGCAGGCCGCCGGTGCTGGAGACGTTGCGGCTGCGCACCGTTTCGACCACGTCCGTCATGGCGATGCCGTGCTCGCGGGCGCGGGCGGGGTCCACCAGCACCCGCACCTCCGGGTCCGCTAGGCCGACCCGCGTCACGCCGGCGATCAAGTCCAAGCGTTCCAAGCGCTCCTCCAGTGCCTCGGCGGTTGCGGTCAGGGGGGCTTGCGGCCCGGCCAGCACGATTTCGATCACTGGGATGCGGCCGGGAATCAATCGTTTGAGCACCGGCTCGTCCTCCATGTCCGCCGGAAAGTCGGTGATGGCCTCTATCGCCGAGCGCAGGTCGATTTCCGCAGCGTCAATTTGGGCGGGGGTGTAGTCGCTGTGCAGTTCGATGGAGGTGAACGACGTGTTGTCGGAGATGATGGTGCTGTATTCTTGGATTCCCTCCACGTCGTCAAGGGCCTCTTCAATGGGAATTGTCAGCTTGGCCTCGACATCCTGGGCCGAGGCGCCCGGCAGCACGGCGGTCAACCAGAAAAAGGGCACTTCCACGTTGGGAATGAACTCTCGGGGCAGGTTCACCGCGGACAGGCAACCGAGCACCACCATGCCGCCGGCGATGACATTGACGAGGAGGTGACGGCTGATGAAGAAGCGCAGCAGACCCCTCAAGGCCGTCAACCCTCTTCCATGACGGCGACCGGAGCGCCGTCGCGCAAGGCGAACTGGCCGTCAATGACCACGAGTTCGTTTTCCGACAAACCCTCAAGCACCTCGATCAAGGCGCCGCTGGTGCGCCCCGTGCGCACGGGCTTGAGGCGCGCCCTGCCGTCCTCCACAACAAAGACGTGCAAGGCGCCTTTGCGGCGGAACACGGCGCCGCTTGGCGCCGCCGGCCGACTTGGCCCGACGACGTAGGGCAGATGCACCGTGGCCAGCATGCCCTCGCGCAGGGAGGCTTGGCCGCTGTCCAGCCAGATTTCCACGGCGTAGGTGCCGGTGGCGGGGTCGCTGATGCGGCCGACACTGTTGACTTCGCCGAGCAACCGGCGCCCGCCCAAGGCGTCCAAAGCCACCTCCGCAACGCCGCTTTCAGCGAGCTGTTCGGCTTCCGAGGCGATGACGCCGGTGCGCACCCGAACTCGGGAGAAATCCGCTACCGTGGCCACCGGAACGCCGACCTTGAGATAGTCACCCACCTGCACGTGCACGAACTCGGCGGTGCCGTTGAAGGGCGCCCGCACCGATGTGTCCGCCAGCGCTCGTCGTGCGGTGGCCAATTGCGCCTTGGCGGACGCCACTTCCGAGTGCGCCCGCCGGGCTGCGAAGTTCAATGCGTCCAGTCGGTCGGGGCTGATGAACTTGCGCTCGAACAGGTCGCGGCCGCGGTTCAGTTCGCTCTCCGCCTGCTCGGCGGCCGTCTCGCGGGTGCGCAGGATCGCCGCCGCTTGGTTCCGGGCGAAACGGGCGCGTTCGGCATCCAACACCACCAACACTTGGTTGGCTTCGACCTGCTGCCCAGGCTCCACCGCCCGTTCGACGACGCGCCCGGCCGTTTCCGCCGCCACGACAGCCTTGCGGAAGGCGGCCACAACGCCCGACGCCGTTGCTTGGCGCCCAAGTTCGGCTGGCCGCACGGGAGCAACCCGCACTTGCACCGGCGCGGTTGGCGGGTTGGCGGCGCTTGAGCGCCCTAAGGGTTGAGTGGGTTCGTCGTCGCCACCGCAGCCGCCCAACGCCAGCACGGCCGCAAACGTCGTCTGTGCGAACAACAAGCGCCTAGGAAGCGCTTGCATCGAGACCTATTTCGTCAAACGGGGGCAGCGCCGCATAAGTTTCCACTTCTTGCCCGCCGAGTATGCATTTGCCGCCGACACTCAGCCAAGCGTGAAATTCCAAGCCGACTGTGGCGGTTTCGCTGGGCTCCCGCCTAGCGCCAAAGGAGAGGCGACTCGGTATGCGCCGCCGACGGAGCATCCACTGCGCTGCCATGGCTTGCGGCAGGCAGACGGCCCTAAATGGCACCCATGCGGCCACCCGGCGGATGATCCGTGCAACCTTCCACGCCACGAATGGGGGACGCGCCAGGGAAGATGCCTCCTCAGCCGTGGTCAACCGGCGCCGCCAGTGGCGCAGGGGCACATACAGCACCAAGAGGCGGGCGATCAACAACAGCAGCGCCGCCTCCAGCGCCATTGCTTTGGATGTGGCCGGCGCTCGCAGGAAAGACCATAGGGACTTCATGAGCAACTCTTAGCCGGCCGCCGCAGGGAGCGATGCTTGGGGAATAGGCCCTTCAACTCCGCCTCCAGCCATAGAAGCGGACGCAATAGGACGTAGAGCGGGAACAATGGGTCGGGCAGGTCGAACCGCCGCCAGTCGCGCGGCGTGGTCAGGATCGTTGAAGCTCCATGCAGCAGGGAGCGAAGGTTTGGCCTGAGGAGCAAGACTTTGGTCAATTGCCGGCGAAAGCGCGTCCGCCGGCCCTGTGTACTCCAGGTGTACTTCAATTCGTTGATGGGAAATGCGCTGCGCTTGCCGTTGACAAGCAGGCTATGGGGTGCTTGGAGCGGCGCTCCCAAGGCGTCTCGGCAGAGTTTTAGGGTGGAGATCAGGATGGGCTCCAGCTTGGCTTCTCGGCAGCGCGCGGCCACTCGTTCGAGGCGTGGCGGGGGCATGTTGGCGAAAATCAAGGCGAGGTCGCACAACCACTTTAGGTTCGTCCAAAGGTGCTTTGCGCCATGGCACATCAGGTAGAGCAAATCGTCGTCCTCGTGCATTGTCGGGAAGGAGGTGTTGCCGATGGTCACGGAGGCGGCCCTAGCGCTGAGGCGCTCGAACTTCGCATTGAAGTAGTGGGGGTTGTCGAAAAAGCGGTGATGCAACTCCAAATTGCCGCCTGGCCCAATGTAATGGCTGTCCGCTACAAAACGGGTGTGCCAGCGGTTGCGCACCGGGGTCTCCCGGAATTTGGCAACCTTGCGCCAACCATTGTCCAGCAGTCGGCGTTCGGCTGCATGGAAACTCTCTGGAGAGACCAGCAGGTCGATGTCCACTGCGTCCCTCAACAGCGGATGTCCGTAGAGGCGCTGGCTCAGCGGCAGGCCTTTGAGCACCAAGCAGGGAATGTCGTGGGCGGCCAAGCAGTCCAAGGCTTGCCTCAGTCCGCCGAGTTGCTGCAAGCCGCGCTGCATCGCTCGGTCCCGCCGCTTCTTTAGGGGGCTCTCGATGCCGGAGGCGGCGAGCAGTGCGCCCTGGGTGCGCAGCCCCTTCAGTAGTAGGCAGGAGACTTGGTGCCGTTGCGCCAAAGCCGCCACCGCGCTCCAGTCCGCAACTTGCGCCAAAGCCGCCGCATCCGTTTCCCAAGCCGGCCCTTGGCGGTGAAACAAGCCGAGGCGCAAGGCTGCAAGCAAGGCGTCAACCACGCTGAAAGGCTTTGCTGCTCGCATTTTTTGCGCCGACAGCGCTCCAGCGCTGCGCCCTAGTCCGATTGCGGCTGCGTCTGTGCTTGGCATTGCCGCACCTTATCACAGCCTTGCCTTTGGCGCTGCCGCTTCGTCCAAGGCAGGTTGACCACTGCGGCGCGGCGCCTCCCATCCGGGAATTGCACCTCAACGCGCCGCCCTGGTTCGTCAAAGGGTCGGCGCAACATCAAGAAAGCCAGATTCTTGGCTAGGCGCGGCGAGTAGCCGCAGCTTGTCAGATAGCCGGCCGTTTGGCCGTCGGCAAGCACCGGAAGCCGGTGTTCGTTGCCGGTCCATAGCGGGGGGCCGTCGATTTCCGCGCCCAGCATCCGTCGTTTGAGCGGCTTGGCGGCGATGTTGCGCAGTGCCTCGCGGCCGATGAACGGGGCTTTGCAATCCAGTTGCACGGTCCAGCCAAGGCCCATCTCAAAAGGGTTGGTGGCGGCGTCCATGTCGGTGAGATGGGAATAGATGCCGGCCTCCAACCGCAGTGCGAGGTTGGGCGCCCCGGCCGTGACACCCAGCGGTCGTCCGGCCTCCCAGAGGCGCCGCCAAAGCTCCTCGCCGCGGTGCCCGTCGCGCAGGAACAGCTCGAAGCATTGCTCATGGCTGTAGCCCATGCGTCCCACCAGCAGCGGGATGCCGTTGAAGTCGAATTCACGGAAGCGGTAGAAGCGCAGGGTGCGCACCCAGTCGCCGAACAGCTCCGCCAACAGATCCGCCGAGCGCGGCCCCTGCACCTGCAACGGGGAGACGTCCGGCTCGCCCAAAGAGACCCTATATTCGCCGCTGGCCGCCAAACCTTGCGCCCAGAGCAGGGTGTCGCCATCGGCCAAGGAGAACCAGAAACGGTCCTCCGCCACCCGCAACGCCACCGGATCGTTGAGAATGCCGCCATCGGCGTTGGTGATGAGCGTATAGGCGGCTTGGCCGACCTCCAACCGGGAAAGATCGCGCGGCGTCAGCAATTGCGCGAAGCGCAGAGCGTCGGGGCCGGAGATTTCGACTTGGCGTTCGCAGGCCACATCCCAAAGCTGCACGCCGCGCACCGCATTCCAATAGTCCCGCCCCGGCTCCTCCGAATAGGCCATGGGCAGGTACATGTGGTTGTAAACCGTGAAGACCTTGGCGCCGTGGCGCAGGGTGGCTGCGTGGTAGGGGGACTTGCGCACCCGCGGGCCGAAGGCCAAGGTTGGTTTTGCGCTTGCGTTCAATGCTCCCGCCTCTTGAACCCCGCCGCCGAACTGCGGCGAGTATATACATCAATCCGTCCATACGCGCCAAGGCGCTGGGCAGCCATTCGGCCTCGTCGCGTAGGCTTCGCTGCAGATCGTGAAATGGCCGCGGGCTGTCCTTTGCAGTTGGTTGCGGTTCCGCCGCCGCTGGTTCACCATGCCCACCGGTCGGGCTGCGTTGGTCCGTTGAGGGGGAGGAACTGCCGCATGGCGGGCGCCGCAAAGGGCATTGGCTCGGACTCGGATGAGCGGGTGGTCGCCAAGCACTACGCTTTCCTGACGTTTTTGACGTTGCTGAACGTCATGAACTTCGTGGACCGCCAACTGCTGGCCAGCTTCGCCAACTTCATCGTGCCGGACCTCGGCCTCACCAACACCGAGTTCGGTTTGCTGACCGGCATGTTCTTCATCGTCTTCTACTCCGCGATGGGCCTGCTGATGGGAGCGCTGGCCGACATGGTCAACCGCACCCGCTTGATCGCCGCCGGGCTGGCGCTGTGGAGCGCCCTCACGGCGCTTTCCGGGGCGGCGCGGGGGTTCTGGACCTTGGCTGCGCCGCGCATGCTGATCGGCGTTGGCGAATCGATCATGACGCCAACCGCCATGTCGCTGCTGTCAGATCGGTTTCCGGCCAGCAAGCTGGGGTTCGCATCGGGCTTCTACTACATGGGGGTGCCCATTGGCGTTGGCGTCAGCCTGTTGATCGCCGGCTACCTAGGCCCGGCCATCGGTTGGCGCAACTGCTTCTATTTGCTGGGCGCTCTTGGGTTGGCGCTGGCGGTGGTCATGCTGTTCCTCAAGGAGACGCCGCGTCGCCATCTGGCGACCGCGGCGGAGCCGACCGAAATGCTTGGGCAACCGGCCGGCCGAGCCGGTGGCGATGGCCCTTCCCTTGGGGCTGCAGGTGCGCCGGCGGCGGTGGAGAAGCAGTCCTTTGGCCGGATCGTCAAGATGCTTTGGTTCGCTCTGCGCAACTGTCCGGCCTTGGTGCTCACCATCGCCGGGGGCGTCACCACCCACTTCATTCTCGGCGCCGCCGCTTTCGACCAACTCTGGCTGGTGCAGGAGCGTGGCTTTGAGCGGGCGCAGATCGCTCAATTAACCGGCTGGGTCGGCTTGGTGGGCGGCGTTTTGGGCAACCTCTTCGGCGGTTTGGGCAGCGACCGGCTCCTGGCCCGGACCGGCCTTGGCCGGCCTCTGTTTCTGTTTTGGATCACCCTAATCTTCGCGCCCTTTGGCATCGCCTACCGGCTGGTTGACGGCGACAGCATTTGGTTTTGGGTCGGGGTGTTCATCGGCTTCTTTCAGTTGGGCTGCTTTTACGGCCCCACTTTTTCCACCGTGCAGGAGTTGGTGCCGCCGAACATCCGCGCCACGGTGGTGGCCTTCTACATTCTGTTGTTGAACTTCATCGGTCTAGGGGTGGGCATCACCGGCGGCGGCGTCGCCATCGACCTGCTGATGGCCTACGGCGTTGCCGAGCCCTACACTTGGACCTTGCTGGCCTTCACCGTGGCGTCATTGGGCGCGGCGCCGCTCTACTATTTCGCCGGGCGACGCTATCAAGGGGATCGGCGGCGTCTGCAGGAATTGACCCGAACATCTGGAACCCGATGATCGGGCAGGACATGCATTTCCGGTACCTACGCAAAGCCGCAAGCATGTTGCCGCGAATGTGGCATAATTGGTGCCGCCTAAGGGGTGGTTTCTCCTGAGACGCTGGTTGGGCCGGCTTAAGCCGGTGGCCCCAACTGGTGGACCCTTTGAACCTGATCCGGACAACACCGGCGTAGGGATAGGTTGCCAAACGCTCCTTAGGCTTGATGTACACAAAGCCGAATTTGCAAGGAGCCGCCATGAACCTCCCCAGCCTGCCACGCGGTCTTCGTGACTGCGGATTTGCATCAACAGATGAGCCGACTCTTGCGGGTCTGCAACAGCCGTCCGCAAGTTCAAACAGTCGCTTGGTTAGAATGCTTGGCCTGCTCAGCTTCGGCGTTGCGGCCGCGGCCTTTGGCCAAGACACCGCTCAGGAAGATGCGCTGATTGAAGAAGTTGTAGTCACCGCCAGCTTTCGTGACACGGCCCTGGAAACGGCGCCGGTCAGCGTCAGCGTCCTGTCGGCGGACAGCATCAACCTCCGCGCCGCCCAGCACCTTGAGCAGGCGTTGGGCATGGCGCCCAACCTGAACTACGCCGCCGGCGCCTCCAGAGGGCGCTTCCTGCAGGCGCGGGGGGTGGGCGAGCGCAGCCAGTTCAAGGATCCGCTCGATGCGTCCGTCGGCTTGGTCATCGACGGCGTGGACTTCAGCGGCATCGGCCTTGCCGCGGTGCTGCACGACGTGCGCCAAGTGGAGGTGCTGCGCGGCCCGCAAGGCACCGCCTTCGGCTCCAACGCCTTGGGCGGCCTAGTGCTGGTCACCACGAACGACCCCACCGAGCGGTTCGAGGGCAGCCTCACCGCCGGCCTTGGCAATTACGGCGCTTGGCAAACCGGGGCGGTCTTAAGCGGCCCCCTGAGCGACGGAGTGCTTGGGCGGCTGGCCGTGCATCGATTCAAGGGCGACGGCTACATCAAGAACGCCTACCTAGATGCCGACGACAGCAACGGTTTTGAGGAGCTTGCCGTGCGCGGCAAGCTGCGCTGGCGTCTCGGCGAAGCGACTCAGGTGGATTTGGCCGGCCTGTTTCTGGACGCGGACAACGGCTATGACGCCTTCTCGCTGGAGAACCGCCGCCGCACCGGCTCCGACGAACCCGGCCATGACCGGCAAAAGAGCTTGGGCCTGTCCCTCAACTTGGCCCATGACGGCTTTGCTCCGTTCCGGGTTGAAGCCTCCCTGTTCTGGGAGGACAGCGATTTGGAGTACGGCTTCGACTGGGACTGGTCCAATCTGGCGGCGGGGGGTGTGCGCGGGGCCGAGAACAACGCCCGGGACCGGGACGCCGTCGGCTTGGACCTGCGCCTCCTTTCCAGAGGGCGCGCCGGTACGGATGCGCCCTTCTCCTGGGTCCTTGGCGCCTACCACTACCGGCGTGCAGTGGGGTTGGACTACAACGACCATTGGCAGGACAGCTACGGCTTTTGGCCATCGTCCTTCAGCAGCGAATTCGAGTCCAAGCGGCAGGCCGTCTACGGGCAGATGGACTGGGCCTTGGCGGAAGGCTGGGTGCTGAGCCTCGGCGGGCGCTTTGAAGCCTATGACAACGACTACAGCGACAGCGCCGGCGTGGCCGCCAAGCCGGACGATAACCACTGGGGCGGGCGCATCAGCCTGCAGCGCCGCCTCGGTGCAGGCTTGATGGCCTATGCCCTGGTGAGCCGCGGCTTCAAGACCGGCGGCGTCAACGGCCAAGCCGCGGCCGCCGCGGACCCGGAAACCGACCCGCAAGTGGCGGAATTCCTGAACGCCCGCATCGCCTTCAAGGCCGAAACCTTGGTCAACTACGAGGCCGGCCTCAAGGGCCGGGCCTTTGACGGCGCCTTGCAGTTCTCACTGTCGGCCTTCTTTATGCAGCGCAACGACATGCAGGCCAGAGCTTGGGTGTTGTTTCCGCCGGCGGACTGGAAGTCCTATCTCGACAATGTGGATGAAGGCGAGAACGCCGGCCTGGAGGCGGAGGCCGCTTGGCAGGCGACGGAGCGGCTGCGGCTTGCCGTGGGGCTGGGCCTGTTGGACACCCAGCTCGGCGAACTGACCGTGCGCGATGTGGACACCTACGAATTGCTGCGTCAGAAGGGCCGCGAGCAGGCCCATGCGCCGAGCTATCAGTTCCATGCTTCGGCGCACTTCGACCTCCACCCCAACTACTTCATCAACGTTCAATTGGAGGGCAAGGACGCCTTCCAATTCTCCAACAGCCACGACCAGCGCTCCGGCGCCTATGAGGCCCTGCACCTATCCGTGGGCTACCGCGGCGACCGCTTGGAGGTAACTGCTTGGGGGCGCAACCTCACCGATGCGGACTATGAGGTGCGCGGCTTCTACTTCGGCAACAACCCTCTTAAAGGCTGGATCAACGAGCCTTATTATCAATATGGCGAACCCCGCGTCTTCGGTTTGACTGCGACGATGCGGTTTTAGTTAGGTGGCGTCGCGCCCTCAATCTTTGCCGCAAGAGGCCGGGACAGAGTTTTGTGTGTCCTGCGAGATGTGGGGTACAATTGCAGCCCATTCTACTGAATGGAGATCTATTTGATGTCTCTATGCCCCCCCCCCCCCCCCCCCCCCGGAGGAAACAGTGGACCAGCAACCCTTGAGGGTGAAACTGGATTAGCCGCCAACTCAAAGAAGGCTTGGCGAAAGCCTAGGGTTAAGCGCATCTTGGAAGGTGTGCTGGACGTTGCAAGCGGCGGCGCCCGAGGCCCCGGAGCAGAGTCTTCCACCTATACTCATATCTCTTGAGTCGCCGGTAGGGAGGAAATCAACGCTGGCGACCGCCCATGCCCAGCTGTTTGGTGACGGCGGCCACCGAAACGTTCGTGCCGGGGGCGGTGGTGACCCTCGGCACCTTCCTGCGGCGCCATCCGCACTTCGATGGCGACTTCATTGTCGTTCATGATGGGCTGTCCGCACCAGCCATTGCTCGCCTGATCGACGTTTGCCCGCAACTGCGCTTCGAACGCGTAGCGCCGGAACTGCGGCGGCGCCTAGCTGCGTTGAGCGCGGCGCATCCACACTTCGCCCCTCGGCTGGGGCAATTCCACTCCCTTGAGGCCTTCCGGATGCAGGGCTACCGCAAAGTGCTCTACTACGACAGCGACGTGCTGTTTCGGGCGCCGATAGACGAGTTGTTCGATTCACCGGCCGCCCTCTTGTGCTGTGGCGACGACGTTCACCTGCGTGGTTGGCGCCGGGACTGGGCGACCTATGCGCCGACGCGCGCCAGCGGGCTTGAACGCACCTTCGGCGCCGGCTTTCTGCTCATCGACAAGCAACTCGTCGAGGAGGGCGGCTACGATGCCTTGCTGGAATGGGTGGCGCCTGAGACTTGGCGCGGCACGGCAACTACGCACACCGACCAGTTAGTGCTGAACAAGTGCTTTGCCGGGCGCCAAACGCTGGCTAGCTGGACTTACGACTTCGTGCTGTCGCAGGCCGAGGGCATTCGGATGCGCGACGGCGTGGACGCCGCCACGGCCAAGGTGCTGCACTTCGCCGGGCCAGTGAAGCCTTGGATGTCAACCGAGCTGCTGCGCTGGACATCGGGAGACCCCAGGTTCAAGCCGACACGAGCATTCCGGGACTGGTGGAACGCCTACATCGACTGCCTTGCCGCCGCCCATGTGCGTAGCGTTCAAGTCAAACTGGGTCAGCCATGACGAAGCGCACCGCCGCCGAGAGCCGCATCCCGGCTGCCAACCTCGACCTAGCCCGGTTGATCGCCGCGCATGTGTTCGTCGTATGCCCCAACAACAGCGGCTCGTCGTTTCTGGCCGCCGCGCTGGAAGCCTGCCCAGCCTCGTGGCGACTGCCTCGGGAGGGACATCGGGTTCAGGGTTACGTCGGCCCGGTGCCTTGGCGAATGCGGCAACCGGATGGCCCGCCGCCGGACTTGCTTTGGGCCGCCAGACCGGAGTGGGTCGGGCAGCTTGCAGACCCGCGCCTTCACAACTGGCCGCTCACCCGCAAGGCTTGGTACTTCCATGCCTACGCCCACAACCCGAAAGCGTGCGTATTCGTCACCAAGTCGCCGCCGCATGTGCTGCAAGTGGCGCAACTGCGGCGGCACTTCGCCAAGGCAAGATTTCTGTTCATGGTGCGCAACCCCTACGCGGTTTGCGAAGGCATCTGCCGACGCTACCGCACACGGCTGTTCAACCTCTATGAGCGTGGTTTTACCCGCCCAGGCAGGGATCTGGAGCTTATGGCCGCGAGACATGTGGTCGCTTGCATGGCGTGGCAGCGGCACAACGTTAAGGAGCACCGGGGAAGCGCCCTGTTCTTCACCTACGAGACGATGTGCGCGTCGCCGCTGCGGGTTATGCGCCAAATTCGCGACTTGGTTCCGGAGTTGGCCGACTTGGACCTGCACCAACGGCTGGCGGTGAAGGACTATGATGAGCGGCTGGTGGACATGAACCCACGCCAAATCGCCAACCTCGGCGGCGATCAGATCACCATGTTCAACCGGGTGTTTCGGGAACGCCGGGAGGAACTGCGCTACTTCGGCTATGATCTCCTTGACGGGGACTAAGAGCTGCATGGAGCGCCTAGCCGCGACATCTGGAAGTCCAGGAATTGCAGGGCAACCCGAACTGGCGCCGTCTGCATCCGCACATGGAGGGGATCCGTGTGCAGGCGCTGCAGGAAACGGGGAATGTCGATGTAGCCGGCCCGTGCCGGTGGACGCGCCCGCTGCTCCAGCATCCGCCACACCACCGGCAGCGCATGGGCGAAAGCCTGCTTCAAGGCTTGGAATCGGGCTGGGTCCTCCTTATCGTCGTGCCTGCGGATTTGCGGCGGCAGCAACGGCGCCAATGCGTGGCGCATCGAACGCCAAGTGCGACGCCGCCGGCTTGCCAAGCGCGGCTGCCCGCTCCGTAAGCATGGAGGCTGGCCAGCGCCGGCGCCAGCGAGTCGCCAGCCTCACCGCTCGAGATCAGGCCGCAGATCGCGCCCACATCAGCGTTCCCAAGATGCGCCACGCCGGCGTCTCCGGTCGATGCTTCAATGGCGGGAAATGGGGTTATTCGATGCATGACGATATGCTGGGACGACAGCATTCGACGTCAGAGTTGCAGGATGCACCACCGCGACTTCAGCATCAAGCTGAAGGATGCGCATCAACTGGCGTCAATGTCGGCGGGGCGCAAGAGCCGGCGGTGCCGTGAACGCACCGTTGCTTCACTATACGGCGTTTGGCCTGCGGCTGACGTCGCCTGTCGCTCTCCCGTTGCAAGCGCCGGCAAGCGCCCATGCGAAGCCGGACGTCACTATTCGCTTCGGCGAAATCCCGCCGTCGGCGCTGTGCGGCGAGGAGCGGATTTGGCGGATCACGCGCAACGAATTTTGGCTTACGGTTAACGAGGTCGCTCGCTACTACGTCGCGGATGGCTGCCGCATTGTCGTTGAACCAACCGGTGGCAACGCCCATGACATCGGCGTGTTTCTTCTCGGCTCGGTGTTTGCCGCCTTGCTGATGCAACGGAACGTGGTGCCGTTGCACGCCAGCGCCATTGCCACCGATACGGGCGCTGTGCTGTTTCTCGGCGGTTCAGGGGCGGGCAAATCGTCGCTGTTGGCAGCCTTTGCCAAACGCGGCTACGACATGCTGGCAGACGATGTGACTGGCGTGGTCGTCAGCAACGGCAGCGCCGTCGCACTGCCGGCCTTCCCGAACATGCGGCTGTGGGCGGACACACTTGATGTGCTGGCCTGGAGGTCGCGGGCGGGCGAGCGAGTGCGGATGCACCTCGACAGATACTGGACGCGACCCCCGCGCTTCCGCTGCCGGCCGCAATCCATCCGAGCCTGCTTTGCACTGGCAATCGACCGGTGGACTGCGGTTGCCAGAGTGCGCCCGCAAACGGCGTTGGTCTTGCTGGGTCGGCATACATACCGCAAGCGCTTTCTGCCGGAGTCGGGTCTGGGAGCAACGCACTTCCGCACCATTGCACATATTGCCGACAGCCTGCCTATTTTTCAGGTGAAGCGGCCGGTGGGTCCGATCTTGATCGACGCACTGGCGGACAAAGTCGAGGCATGCTTGGCCGAAGGACGTTGATGCCGCAATGGCGGTGCCTCGCTGGAGCGGCTAGGCGGCGGGTGGCGAGCGGGATCGATCGCGGAATCAATGACGGTAGGTGATTGGGAACTGCTCGTCATGTCCGTATTTTGGCTGGTCTCCTACCCTAAGTCCGGCAACACCTGGCTGCGGGCGTTGCTGACCAACTACCTTTGCGCGCCGCAAGAGGAGGCGTCCATCAATGCCTTGGTTGGTGGGCCGTCAATAGTTCGACGCGACTTCTTTGACGATTTCATGGGTATCGACTCCGCCGACCTTACCCCGGAGGAGCTGTGCGCCTTCTTGCCCCGTTTCCACAAACTGCTGGCGAACGAATTGCCGTCTCGGTCGTTCCTTAAGGCCCATTATGCGTACAGCGAGCTAGCCGACGGTACGCCGATCTTTCCGGAAGCGGCTGCGGGCGGCGTCATCTACATCTTGCGCAATCCCCTTGATGTGGCCGTGTCCTATGCGCATCATGTGTCGGTGCCGTTGGATCGCATCATCGACTGGATGGACGACCCAACGGCCGTAGCCGTCGGGAACTCAAGTGGCATCCTGCCCCAGCTGCTTGGAACTTGGAGCGATCACGTTTCCGGCTGGGTGGAGCAGCGTCGGCTAAGTGTGCATGTTGTTCGCTACGAGGACTTGCTTGCGGCCCCAGCGGTCGCGTTCGGTGCCGTTATGCGATTTATCGGCTTGGATGTGGACGCCGAGAGATTGGTGAGGGCGGTTGCGCACTCGACCTTCGAGCGGCTGCGGCGCCAGGAGGCCGCCACAGGGTTCCGAGAATGGCCACCCATGGCGCGGTCCTTCTTTCGCGCCGGCAATGCCGGCTCTTGGCGGTCTTCGCTTGATGGCGACCAAGTGCGGAAGTTGATCGCTGCGCATGGGGCGATGATGGAACGGTTCGGCTATCTGGCGGGAGTAGCGGCGACCGACCTCCATGTTTAGGATGCCAGTGTCCGTCACCGTCATGCTCGGCGTCGATCGCACCGACGGCCGCGATGACTGCGCCGGATTTTTGCCTACGAAAGCCCTTGAATTCCGTGTTCAACTGGTTAAAGGTCAGAACATCCCATCCATTCGGATAAGCGGCATGGCGCAATATGCGGATTTAGCGCCTTGGTGGGGTTTGCCGGCAGCCAAGGAAGACAGGAAGGTTTGAATATGACACTGGCGTTGCCGCTACTGCTGTTGCTGGGTTTGTTTGCGTTGCCGGCGCATGGTTGGGACGTCAACAATATGCCCGGCCCCAAGCGCAGCGTGGAGCTCGATGTGGACGAGGGCACCTGGGTCAGCTTGGATGTGAGCCCGGACGGCGCAACCATCGCCTTCGACCTGCTTGGCGACCTCTTCCTTCTGCCGATTGCCGGCGGAGAGGCCGAGCCGATTGCGACCGGTTCCGCCTGGGACATGCAGCCGCGCTTTTCGCCGGACGGTGCCCACATCGCCTTCAGCTCGGACCGCGGCGGCAGCGCCAACATCTGGGTGATGCAGGCGGATGGCGGCGGTGCTAGGGCGATCAGCGAAGAGGCGTTCCACACCCTGAACAATCCCACCTGGAGCGCCGATGGCCGCTTCATCGCGGCGCGCAAGCACTACACCACTTGGCGCTCTCTGGGCACCGGGGAAATTTGGCTTTACCACCGCGCCGGCGGCAAGGGCGCCGCCTTGGTCGAACGGCGCAGCGAGACCCTGCAAAAGGAGCTGGGGGAGCCGATTTTCTCCGCCGACGGCCAAGCGCTGTACTACACGGAGAACGTGACCCCCGGCGATCTGTTCGTCTATTCCCAAGACTCCAACAAGGAGACTTTTCAAATCAAGCGCTACGATTTGGCCAGCGGTGCAGTCAGTGAGGCGGTTACGGGCAATGGCGGCGCAGTGCGCGCCGCGCCGTCGCCGGACGGCCGGCGGCTCGCCTTCGTGCGCCGGCTAGGCGAACGCAGTGCCCTGTTCGTGAAGGACTTGACCAGCGGCGCAATCGAGCTGCTCTACGAAGGTTTGGACCGCGACATGCAGGAAGGCTGGGCCATCCAAGGGCTGTATCCGAACATGGACTGGACGCCGGACTCGGAATCCATCCTGTTCTGGGCCGGCGGCAAGATCCGGCGCCTGTTTCTGGCGGACAAATCGGTGGCCGAAGTCCCCTTCAAGGTGCGTCAGACCCGTACCGTCGCGGCGCCGCCGCGCTTCCCGGTGGAGGTGGCCCCGGACCGTTTCGGCACCAAGATGATACGCTGGCCGGCGGTGTCTCCGGACGGAACCGCGGTGGCCTATGAGTCCTTGGGGCGTCTCTACGTCAAAGCCCTGCCCGATGGCGAACCGAGGCTGTTGACCCGGGATGGGGAGGGGCGGTTTGAGCTCTTCCCCAGCTGGTCGCGGGACGGCCGCGCCATCGTGTTCGTTAGCTGGACCGATGCGGAGCTCGGTTCGGTGCGCCGGGTCTCGGCCGGGGGCGGCAAGGCCAAGGTTTTGACCCGGCAGCCCGGCTACTACCGGCGGCCTCAATTCAGCCCGGACGGGGCGCTTATAGTGGTGGAGAAGGGCGCGGCGGGGGCGCTGACCTCGCCCCTGTGGTCCGAGAACCCCGGTGTTTACTGGCTGCCGGCCGCTGGGGGCGAGCTTCGGCGCATCACCGACGATGGCCGCGACCCGCACTTTGGCCAGGCCAACGACCGCATCTTTCTGACCCGAACCAAGAACGCCTCCAACATTCCCGGCGCCCGCAACGTGAATGGCGAGGAGCATCTAGTCAGCATTGGCCTTGGCGGTGAGGACGAACGCAGCCATGCCTACTCGGACCGGGCCATGCGTCTGCTGCTGTCGCCGGATGAACGCTGGCTGGCCTTTCGGGAGAACTACCACGTTTACCTGATGCCCATGCCGCCGGCGCCGGTGGCGGTCAAGGTGGGGGTGCCGGAGAGGGACAAGGGCAATGAATACAAGGCGTTTTCCATCCGCAGGCTCAGTGGGGATGGCGGCCAGTTTCCGGCCTGGTCGGGCCAGCGGCGCCTGTCCTGGAGTTCGGGGCCGACCCTGTGGCGAACGGAGGCGGATGTCCCAGCCTCGGCGCCAGTGAGCGCCGAGCTGTCCGTTTCGGTGGCCGCCGACAAGCCGGCGGGCGCCTTGGCGCTGACTGGCGGGCGCATCATCACCATGGACCCCGCAGATGCAGTGATCGAGGCAGGCCTGTTGCTGATGCGCGGCAATCGCATTGTCGCCGTCGGCAAGGTTGGGGACGTCTCCATCCCCGAGGACGCCCAAATCCTCAGCGTGGCGGGCAAGACCCTCATGCCGGGCTTGATCGACGCCCATGCCCACGGCCCCCAAGGGGAAAACGAACTGGTGCCGCAGCAGAACTGGCTGAACTTGGCTTATTTGGCGTTGGGGGTGACCACCATTCACGACCCCTCCAACCGGGCCGGCGACATCTTCGCCGCCGCCGAACTGCAGCGCGCCGGGCGCCTGCTGGCGCCCCGCATCTTCTCCACAGGTGAGATCATCTACGGGGCTAGGGAGGAGCGCTACGCCGTCATCGACAGCCTGGAGGACGCCCGCCGCCATGTGCGCCGCCTCAGGGCGCAAGGCGCGATCAGCGTCAAGAACTACAATCAGCCCCGGCGGGAGCAGCGTCAGCAGGTAAACGTGGCTGCACGGGAGGCCGGCCTGATGGCGGTTGCGGAGGGCGGTTCGCTCTACCACCTGGACATGAGCCTGATCGCTGACGGCGCCACCGGCATCGAGCACAATGTGCCGGCCGCGCCCCTTTACGAAGACGTCATGCAGTTCTGGTCCGGTACGCCGGTGGGCTACACCCTGACCTTGATCGTCAATTACGGCGGTTTGCGGGGCGAGGACTATTGGTATCAGCAATCGGAGGTCTGGAAGCATCCTTTGCTTTCGCGCTATGTGCCGCCGCGTCTGCTGCAAGCCCGGGCGGTGCGCCGGCTGACGGCGCCGGAATCCGAGTATCGACCCTTGTTCGACAGCGCCGCCGCGGGCCGGCGGTTGGCCGAACGGGGCCTTGACGTCAACATCGGCGGACACGGTCAGCGGGAGGGTCTCGGCGCCCACTGGGAGCTGTGGAGTTTTGCGTTGGGCGGCATGTCGCCCATGCAGGCCCTCGCCGCCGGCACCCGCTCACCGGCCCGCTATCTGGGCATGGACGCGGACCTCGGCTCGCTGGAGGCGGGCAAGCTGGCCGATTTGGTGATTCTCAACAGCAATCCTTTGGACGACATCCGCAACTCGGATGACATCGACAAGGTGATGCTCAACGGTCGCCTTTACGATGCGCTCACGCTCCATGAAGTCGTCACCGGCAACCGCCGCCCGCGGGAGCTCTTTTGGCGGCGCCAGCCCCAAGCGGCGCTGCTTGAGGAATGACCGCCGAGCGAACATGAATTACGACACCCGCCATCCCGGAATTGACGAGCTCAGACTGCCGTTCAGCTTCACTTGGGGCATTGTCCGGCTGTCCGAAACGGATTCCTGGATTAGGTGAGGGTCTGGCAATGGCAACCCCCGCAACTAGACGCAAAACCTACACCGCCCCAGCCTTGGCCAAGGGCCTCGACATTTTGGAACTGATGGCCTCCGAACCCGGCCGTCTTTCCTTAGGGCAAATCGCCGCCAAGCTGGGACGCTCCAAGGGCGAGATATTCCGCATGCTGGTGGTGCTGAACGATCGGGACTACGTTTACTTGGACCGCGAGTCCGAAACCTACGGCATGACGCTGAAGCTATTTGCCCTGACCCATCGGCAACCCCGCGTTCAGCGCCTGTCCGCCGCCGCCGCGCCGGCCATGTCCAAACTGGTGCAAACCGTTGAGCAATCCTGCCACTTGGTCATCCACTATCAAGGCCGAGGCATCGTCGTGGCGCAGCACGGCAGCCCGGCGGACCGCGGTTTCGGCGTCCGCCTAGGCGCCGAGGCACCCTTGGCCAACAGTTGCTCCGGCCACATTCTGCTGGCCTTCTCCAGCCAGGAGGAGCGGCGGCGGATGCTGAGCGAGGCCAAGCCGAAGCCCCGAATGACTCGCCCCGAATTGAAAAAGGTTCTTGACCGTGTGCTAAAGCAAGGCTTTGAGATGATCGAAAGCCAGCAGGTGCAGGGGGTGAAGGACCTCGGCTACCCGGTGTTCGACTACTCCGGCGCCATCACTGCCGCCTTGGTTGTGCCTTTCCTGGAGCACCTGGACGGCTCCCACAAGTTGGACCTCGAGCATACCTGTCGATACCTAGCCGCAGCCGCAACGGACATTTCCGACGCCTTGGGCCATCGCGCCTCAACCGATCAGCATTCTGCGCCGCGGGGAGGTTGAATCCTTGACCCAGGATTTTTCGCCCAGCCGCCACCCTTTCGTGGCTTCTCGCTGAACTCCTGAAACCTCCCTCCTCGCTCATTCCTGCAGATGTCCGTTCCGGCGAAAGTCGTTGCCAGGCGAACTGGGCATCCACTAATGTTTCAAATGTGCATCCGAAAGGGGTGATTGATCCTGATTAAAGGGTTAAGGCTGGGCCGGGTCTAATGCGGCTGTTGCCAAAAAATCTTCCCTCTGTGCGTCCTTGCCGCCCACTTCAACTCAAAGTTGCCAAGGGTTAGGGTTTAGTTAGAGCATCTCCCGCAACTCGTCTGGCGTTACCCCGGCTTGGCGATTAGGGCCTGTTAACAGGCCCTAGTCCTTGATTCGCAATAGGCACTTGCCGGAGAGCTTTCTGGATTCAAGCGCGGCGAACATTTCCCGGCACTGCTCGAAAGAAAACACTTGGGCGATGGGCACCGCCAGCTTGCCGCTGGCTAAGCGCTCCAGACAGTATTGGGTGCCCCGCGTCCAGTGCGCGGTGCCTTCGCAGACGTCCAGCTCGAACCCGGCGAAGGAGGTGGAGCGTTCATACAGCTTGTCCCGCAAATCGCGCACGGCGCCCTCCGGCCAGCCCTGGGTTTCGCCGATGTTCACCACGCGGCCGTAAAGAGCCAAGGCGTCGAAACTTTGCCAAAGGGTTTCGCCGCCGAGCGAGTCCACCACCAAGTCGACGCCATCGCCGTTGGTGTGCGCCATCACCTCCGGCACGAAGTCGCATTGGTTGCGGTCGATGACCAATTCGGCGCCCAAGTTCAGCGCTTGCGCCATCTTGTGCGGCGAATAGGTGGTGCCGATGACCTTGGCGCCGACCTCCACGGCCATCTGCGTGACCATCAGGCCCACGCCGCCGGAGACGGGATGCACCAGCACCCGGTGGCCGGCCCTTAGGTTGAAGGCGCTGAACAGCAGGTGGTAGGCCGTGCGGGCCACCACAAAAAAGGCCGCCGCCTGATCGAAGGGAATGCGGTCGGTCAGCTTAATGATCCGTGTTGCGGGGGCTATGGCGTACTCCGCGAACCCGCCTCGGTCCAAATTGCTGGCCGCCACCCGGTCGCCGACCTTGATGTCAACCACGTCGGCGCCAACTTCCGCCACGACGCCGGCGAACTCCTCGCCCATGATGAGCGGAAAGCGTAAATGGGACAGATTGGGATAGTGGCCGCGGCGGATCTGGGTGTCCCCCCAGTTCAGGGCGGCGCAGTGGTTCTCCACCAACACCTCGCCGGGACCGGGCCGGGGAATTGGCGCCTCGCTCAATTTCGTTTGCGCATCCTCGCCCGGAGTTCGCAGAATATGCGCCCGCATGAGTCCTCCACCAGTTTCGCCTTCGCCTGCCCTCGCAAGCTAACAATCCGGAAACGGACTGTCCATATAGCAAATGCCATTAGGTTGGGGCCATGTGCAGCGGTGTGCAAGCGGGCAATGGCCGGCCCGCTTCGGCAAGGAAACTGCTATCATCCCGGCAAGGCAACCTTGACGCAGCGCCTGATGAGTATGCACCCATTCCAGTGGTTTCCGTTCCGCTCGCTGCTCAACCCCACGGCGGCGTTCGCCGAGCTGTCTAACGCCCACCCAGACCCCACCCGCATGTTCTTTAGGCGCATTCTCTGGTTGGCGCTGGCGCCGCCGGCGTTCGTCTTCGTCGGCAGCTCCCTGTTCGGCTGGCGGTTGGGCGCCGCCGAGCCTTTGCGCCTGCCGGGCGACGTCTTGACGTTGATCGGCATCGGCTACTTTTTGGCGTTGACGTTCGGCTTCGTGAGCACCGCGGTCCTGTCCCGCTGGATGGCCTCCACCTACGGCGCTCGGGACCAACTTGGCGTCCATTTTGCCTTGGTCACCATCGTCGCCATGCCCATAGTCATCGCCAGCGTCTGCCATCTGTTTCCCCATGTCTTCATCAACATGCTGGCGTTGATCCCGGCGCTCCTGTGGAGCCTGTACTTGCTCTATAAGGGGCTGCCGGTGGCGTTGGGCATAGAGCCGGAGCGCGGCATGCTGATGGCGTCCGCCTTGGTGGGCTGCCTGCTGGTGGGCGCGGTGGGTCTGCTGGGCCTGACCGTAGCCCTGTGGACCAACGGCGTCGGGCCGACCATCGGCATCTAGTGCGGAGGCTAGGGGCGCATGGCTGTGGAACAGGCCGCCGGCCGAGCGTTGCGCCCAGCGGGGGTTTACCACGACCGGGCGGTGACGGCGCTGGTGCTGTGCTCCGTGGTCTGGGCGTTGTTGGGCATGCTCGCCGGCCTTTACGTCGCCGCCGAGCTGGTCTGGCCGGA
This sequence comes from uncultured Pseudomonadales bacterium, assembly GCA_958296195.1. Classification (GTDB taxonomy): domain Bacteria; phylum Pseudomonadota; class Gammaproteobacteria; order Pseudomonadales; family Azotimanducaceae; genus Azophilus. The sequence continues at coordinate 1,234,049 of OY282455.1, forward strand.
GATCGACTTCGGCAGGGAATGGCTGTCCTACGGTCGGTTGCGCACCCTGCACACCAACGCCGTGATCTTCGGCTTCGGCGTCTCCGCCTTGATGGGCACCGCGTTCTACAGTGTGCAGCGCACCTGCCATGTGCCGCTGTTCGCGCCGAGGCTGGCCTGGTTCTGCTGCATCGGCTGGCAGTTGGGTATGCTGGCCGGGGGGCTGTCGCTTCTGGCCGGCTGGAACGCCGGCAAGGAATATGCGGAGCTGGAGTGGCCCTTCGACATCGCCATCGCCGTCGTCTGGGTCTGCTTCGCGGTCGTCTTCTTCGGCACCATCGCCAAGCGCAGAATCCAACCCATCTACGTCTCCAACTGGTTCTATGGGGCGCTCATCATCGTCATCGCCATGCTGCACATCGTCAACAGCCTGGCGGTGCCGGTGGGTCTGTCCAAGTCCTACTCCCTGTTCGCCGGCGCTCAGGACGCCATCGTGCAGTGGTGGTATGGGCACAACGCCGTCGGCTTTCTGCTGACCGGCGGCTTTCTTGGCATGCTGTACTACTTTCTGCCGAAACATGCGGACCGGCCTATATGGAGCTACCGGCTGTCCATCGTCGCCTTCTGGTCTTTCACCTACGCCTATATCTGGGCCGGCCCGCACCACCTGCACTACAACGCCATTCCCGAATGGGTGCAGTCCTTGGGCATGGTGATGAGCCTGGTTCTGCTGGCGCCCTCTTGGGCCACGATGGTCAACGGCGTGATGACGGTGGCGGGGGCCTGGGAGAAGCTGAAGACGGACCCGGCGCTGAAGTTCATCGTCCTTTCGCTGGCGTTCTATGGGCTGGCGACCTTTGAGGGGCCGATGATGTCCATCAAGAGCGTCAATGTGGTCAGCCACTTCACCGATTGGACCATCGGCCACGTCCACTCCGGGGCGCTGGGCTGGAACGCCATGATCACCTTCGGCACCTTCTACTTTCTGGTTCCCCGGCTGATGGGCGCACCGCTGCACAGCGTGCGGCTGGCCAACATCCACTTCTGGCTGGCGCTGGCCGGCACCATGCTCTACATCCTGGCCATGTGGGGCGCTGGAGTGTCCCAAGGGCTGCTCTGGCTGAGCTTGGACGAGATCGGCGAACTGAGCTTCAGCTTCAAGGACATCATGGCCAGCATGGCGCCCTACTATGCATTGCGCTTGGCGGCCGGCTTGATCTTCTTCGCCGGCGTTCTGCTGCTGGCGTTCAACTTGTTCATGACTGTCAAGGGCCGCCGCACCATTGCGGTCGCGCCGCCCAAGACCACTGGGTTCTGAACGATGGACGGCGTTGGGCTGCACAAACGGCTGGAAGCCAATTCGGGGCTTTTGATCTTCGGCATCCTGCTCGTTTCCGCCATCGGTGGCCTCGTGCAGGTGCTGCCCAGCATCTTTCAGGATTCCTTGGTCGCGCCGACCGCGCAGACGACGCCCTACGACCCCTCGGAGTTAATCGGCAGGGACATCTACATCCGCGAGGGCTGCGGCGTCTGCCACTCGCAGCAGGTGCGGCCCCTGCTAGCGGAGATCAAGCGCTACGGCCCCTACTCCCGTGCTGGGGAATCGGCCTATGACCGGCCCTTTCTTTGGGGGTCGAAGCGAACCGGCCCGGATTTGCACCGCATCGGCGGTCGGTACTCCGATGAATGGCATCGCCTGCACCTGATTGACCCGCGCAGCGTGGTGCCGAACTCGATCATGCCGGCCTACCCTTGGCTGGCCGAGCGGCCGGCGAACCGCGGCCCTGATGTTCGGCGGCGAATGCGGGCGCTGCAGGCGCTTGGTCATCCCTACAGCGAGGCGGAAATCGCAGCGGCGCCGGCGGCGCTTGCCGGCTTGATGGAGATCGACGCCCTCATTGCCTACTTGCAGGGCTTGGGCGCTACGTTGAACGCCGGCGGCTTCGACCAAGCGAGCCGCACCGCGCCTTCGACACGGGAGCAAAGGCCGCATTCGGCCGACGGAGGGGATGCGCATTTCGCGCCGGAGGCGGCAGGATGACTTGGTTTCTTTTCGCCGGCGACATGCTGGTCATGCTGTTCATGGTGGCGCTGGTCGTCTGGGTTTTTTGGCGTTCGCCCGACAAGACCTTGGACGCCACTGCCCGCATCCCGTTGGAGGACGAACTTGCCGATGAGCGGACTATCTCTTAGCTTTCCCGCTTTGGGGACAGGTCTTCAGAGCGCCGGGGCATGGCGAAGCCACCCTCAGGAGTCAAGGAGGAACGGCCATGCCGGGTGCTGACCTGCCGGGAGCCTTTTGGACCGGCTGGATTGCCGTGCTCACGGTCGGCAGCCTCATTGGCTTGGGCTGGTTGGTGCATAGCGTTTACTTCGCTGCCGATGCGCCGCAGCAGGATGCGGAGGGCGAAGCCGAGCCAGTCTGGGACGGCAATCTCCGCGAAGGCGCCCAACCGCCGCCGCTGTGGTGGTTCTGGCTGCTGTTCGGTTCGCTGGTGGTCTCCGTCCTCTATCTAATGCTCTACCCCGGCCTCGGCAGCTACGCCGGCGCCTTGCAGTGGTCGCAAGGCGGTCGGCTGCAGGAAAGCATGGCCGAATTCGAGGCGGAGTTCGGCGGGGTGCGCCGCTTGGTCGCCGAAGCCTCGCTTGCCACCCTGCAAGCGGATCTTGAGCTGATGGCCTCCGCTCAGCGGATCTACGACCGCAACTGCGCCGCCTGCCACGGCTACGACGCCCGAGGCCAAGCGCAGCGCTTCCCCAACCTGACCGATGCCGAATGGCAGTGGGGCGGCAGTCCGGCCGCCATCGAGCAGTCCATTCGCCAAGGCCGCCAAGCCGCCATGGTCGGCTGGCTGCCGGTGCTCGGCGAAGCCGGCGTCCGGCAGTTGGCTCATTACACGCAGCAATTGGGGCGGGGCGCCGCCGCCGCTCATCCCGCCAAGGCGCAGTACGATCAGTTCTGCGCCGCCTGCCACGGTGCCGAGGGCGACGGCAACCCAATCTTGGGAGCGCCGAGCCTCAAGGACGATGTGGCCCTGTACGGCAACAGCCTAGACGCCATTGAAGCCTCAATCGCCAGCGGGCGGAACGGCCTCATGCCACCGTTTGGCGAGCGCCTGGACGACACCCAAATCCGCCTGCTGGTGGCGCTGCTGACGCAGGAAACAACAGGATGAGCGAATCCATTGCCCTCCGTCACGGAAAATGGACCTCCACCATATTTGCCGCTGCTCCGTCTTTGGGACACTCTTGATGGGGGAGCTTGCCGGCGACGAGCTTGCCTAGGGCGTGACCTAGAAGGCGGTCAAGTGCCCAGCCCTGCCTTGGTATGCCTGCATTGGGTGTGTTGAATGCAATGGAGAAGCGCTCAAGCCCCTGTTATGCGGTCAAACTGGGGGCTCGCCAACCTGCCCCGTCAGCCACCAGCGGATGACCGGCAGATGCTGCCGGCCGATGTAGAGCTCGCCGCCCACCACAAAGGCCGGGGTGTCGTTTGCGCCTAGGGATCGGGCCTCGGCGAAGACTGCATCGAGTTCCGCCTGGGCCGGGCCGGCCAAATACGCGCCAAACTCCGCCCCCTCCCCTCCAGCGGCGGCGATGGCGACGGTGGTGGCCTTCGCATCGGCAGAGTCCATGCGGCCCGCCCACAGGTCCGCAAACACTTGGGTGACGTAGGCCCGGCATTGGCTGGCTTCGGCGCCTTGACGGCGCAGCCACAACAACCCGGCGTTGGCGGCGAAGCCGTCCCAGTCCGCCGGTGGATGAATCAACTCAATGCCTTGGTTGCGGGCGTAAAGCGCCTGCTCCCGGCGGCGGTACTCCGCCCGCACTCGGACGTGAACCGCACTCCTGGAGGCATCGGCGGAGCCGGACTTGAGGCGCTTGGGCTGGAAACTAAGGGGCCGCCAATCGACCGTGGCGCCTACTTCGTCCACCAGCGCCAAGGTTGGCCCCAAGGCCAAGCGCGAGTTGGCGCTCTTGAAGTCGATGTAGGCGACCAGTGCGGCGGCTTCAGACGGGGGGGATGGCACGTTTTGGCTAATGTCTTGGCTCATTGATCGTGTTGCCCTTCCGTCAAGAAAACGGTGCCACTCAGCGGGCGTCCGTCAAAACGGCTGATAGGCGATGTCCGGCGCTGGCCCTTGGCGCCCGCCCAGCAGCCAGCGCACCATCGGCAGATGCTCGCGGCCAAAGAACACCTGGTCTTCAATGACGTAAGTGGGCACGCCGAACAGTCCGGCCGGCAGCAGCTTGGCTTGCAGGGCGTCATGCTCACGGCGGCCAGGCCCAGCTAGATAGCCTTGAAACCCGCTTGTCGGGGCGCCTGCTTCCGCAAGCAACGCCTCAATGACGGTCGGATCCTCTATGTCCAGCTCCCTCCGCCAGAAGCGTTCATAGACCGCCAAGGAATAACGCCTAAGACAGTCCCCGCTCGCGTTCTTAGCCCACTGCATGCCGATGGCCGCCAAGGAGGAGTCCCAAATTTTCATGGTGCCCTTCAGCACCAACCCCCGCTGCCGCGCCGTGCGCTTGGCGTCCCGATAAGCGTAACGCACCCAAGCCCATTGCTCTTCGCTGCGCTTGCTCTCCAGCACCTTGCCCTGCTCGTCGGCCTTGGCGGTGCCCAGATAGCTGCCGATGTCCAGCGTCAAATGCCGCCAGTCAATGCGGATGCCGAAATCGTCCTCCAACTGATAGGTGGGCGCCAAGGCCAAGAAGGCGTAGGGACTCTTGTAGTCCACATAGACGATGAGGGAGGCGTCGGATTGCAAGGGGTCCATGCTTAGTGGCCACTCAATGGCGAGTGGCGCAGCGACAATTCATTCATGCTCAAGACCCATGCTAGAAGATCGCCTTCTGTTCGTCACGCTACCTTATAGGAACATCGCGTTGGGTTGAACTTCCTGACTTGGCAGCAGCCATCCAGTCTTGACCTCCCGCCGACAGCCGCATCTAATCCTGTCATTTTACGCCTCCTGCCCCCTCACCATGACCCGACTTGCCGTGCTCGACTTGGCGCCCATCATTGAAGGGGGCGATGCGCGTTTGGCGTTGCGGAACTCGCTGGACTTGGCGCGCTGCGCCGAGGGCTGGGGCTATGAGCGCTATTGGGTGGCGGAGCACCACAACATGCGCGGCATCGCCAGCGCCGCTACGGCGGTGGTGATTGGCCATATCGCCGGGGGCACCTCGAGCATTCGGGTGGGGGCCGGCGGGGTGATGCTGCCGAACCATGCGCCGCTGGTGATCGCCGAACAGTTCGGCACCTTGGAATCGCTCTTTCCGGGGCGCATCGACCTCGGCATTGGCCGCGCTCCGGGCACCGACCAAATGACCGCCCATGCGCTGCGGCGAACCTTGGCCGGGGATATCGACCGCTTTCCGCAGGACGTCATCGAGCTTAGGGACTACTTCGCCGAACCGCAGCCCAGCCGCCATGTGCAGGCGGTGCCGGGCGCTGGGCTCAAGGTGCCGCTGTGGATTCTCGGCTCGAGCCTCTACGGGGCGCAGTTGGCGGCGCTGCTGGGGCTGCCTTACGCCTTCGCTTCACACTTTGCGCCAGCCGCTCTTGATGAGGCACTCAAGACCTATCGCGAACACTTCACCCCATCGCCGCAGTTGGCCCAACCCTATGTGATGGTGGGCTACAACGTGTTCGCCGCGGAGACGGACGAGGAAGCCCGGCTGCTGCGCACGTCCTCGCAGCAATCGTTTCTCAAGCTGCGCACCGGAAACCCCGGCCCGCTACCGCCGCCGAAGGCGGACTTCGAGGCCAAGCTCGGCGCCGCCGAACGGCACCTGCTGGGGCAGGTCACCGCCTGTTCCGCAGTTGGAGCGCCAGACAGGGTGCGCACCGAGCTTGAACGCTTTGTGGAGCGCACCGGGGCTGATGAAGTGATCGTCTCATCCCACATCTACGACCACGGCGCCCGCCTCCGGTCCTATCAGATCGCCGCGGAGGTCGGTGCGCATCTGCGCGGCGTCGCCGACAAGGAAACCGATCAAACCCAGCCGCGCAGACGGTAAGCCAAGTAGCCCAAGAGCTCCCAAAATTTCCTGCTGTTGCTCATCAGTGCGCGGGCGTTGGGCAATGCCCAGAAGATTGTCGGTGCCGCCTCAGCCCACCTTGCGTGATCGCAGGGTGCCGGAATGACCTCCAGCCCAGTGCGCTCAAACGCTGCAAGGGAGCGATCCATATGCCAATAGGAAGTCACCAACAGCACCTTCTTTATCTCCAGGCCGGAAGCCATTTCCGAGGTGAAAAGGGCGTTTTGGTATGTGGATCGGCTGTTTGCCTCCTTGATTATGGAGGCGTCAGGTACGCCAAATTCATTGAGTAGGATGCGCATGGCCTCCGCTGGGGACTGTCTGTCGGGCTCATGGGCCCGGTCCCAAATGTTGCCTGCGGAAGCGATGATGTAGGGGGCCTTGCCGGCCTTATACAGCCGAGCGGCGTGCCAAACGCGATCGGCGGCACCGTTCATGTTCGGGTAGATCATGCCGCTTGAAACGGGATCGACGCCGCCGCCCAGCAGCACGATGGCGTCGGCAAAGGGCAGCTCTTCAATGTGTTGCGGCGGATAGGGTGCCCTGGACTGCTTGTCAAGCATGTACACCACGAAGGGTGTTGACCAAATCCAGAGCCACGCCAAGGCGAATGCCAGCAACCAGGCACCTAGGCCCCGCCGATGCAACATCAACGCCGCTAGTGCAGCCACCGCAACGAGGATGGCGATGCCGAGGGGCAGAAAAAGTAGGCCCAGTATTTTGTCAAGCAGGAGCGGCATGCAGACCAACTAAGGCCGGGTGGCAGCTTGCTCGCGGGCCTCCTTCCTGATCTTGGGAGCGCCGCTGGGATCCACCCCCGCCTCGTAGAGGATGCGGGCGTTGGCATGGCCGAGGTGATGCAGGCCAAAGGCCGAGTGAATGGCGTTGTACATGCCTTGGGCGTCCAAGGACTGGTTCACCGCCAGCTTCGCCAGCTTTAGGCCGAAGGGCGGCTGCTTGGCGATTTTCTTGGCTAGATCCAAAGTGAATGCCTCCAGTTCGTCCCTAGGCACCACATGGTTGACCATGCCCAGCTCCTTGCCTTCCTGGGCGCTGATGGCGTCGCCGGTGAAGAGCATCTCCTTGGCTTTGCGGTGGCCCAGCTCCCAAGCATGGACGAAGTATTCGTGGCCATTGACGCCGAAGGCGATCACCGGGTCGGAGAACTGAGCGTCTTCGGATGCGACGATCAGGTCAAAGGGCCAGACCAGCATCAGCCCGCCGGCGATGGCTTTGCCTTGCACTTGGACGATGGTCGGCTTCGGCATGTTGCGCCAGCGCCAGCAGAAGCCGATGAACACCTCTTGCTCCATCGCCATGTGCCCTTCCTGGCCGGGGCGCCGATAGCCCCCCACCCCCATGATCGGTGGGCCAAAGTCGCCGACTTGGCTGCGGTCCTTTAGGTGGTGTCCGGATGAGAAATGCGGCCCGTCGGCGCCGATGATGACTACCTTGACGCCGTCGTCGTGCATGGCCACGTTCAGGGCGCGGTCGATCTCATAGAGCATCTGCTTGTCTTGGGCGTTGCGGACGTCCGCCCGCGCCAGCATGATGCGGGCCACCGCCGGGGCCGGCTGCTCATAGCGAATCTGCTCAAAAACCGTAGTTGCCGTCATCGTCACTCCTTTCCGCCGTGCAGGGCGCGGGCGGCTCGGCGCATCAGTCGCAAAACCCGCCCGCAGGCGCCTTCAGAATGCGCATCATATAGGTTTCAACCAATTTGCGGCAAAACGTTGAACGGCCAAAGCGCCCGCCGAATGCCGCTGGATGCCTCAACATGCTCCAAATGCTGTGCAAACGCATCCGACGAGGCGGTGTGAACGCCCCGCATCAACCTGTTGCCTTTGGTCGGGCCGGAACTTACAGTCAACGCACCCGCACCTTTAAGGAGGAAGGCCCATGAAACTCTCGCTGAAGATAGCGGTCGGCTTGGTTCTGGCCCTCGCGGCGGTTGCCGCCAGCTTGGCCATCGCTGCCAGGTTTGCCGACGGGCCGCTTGCCATCATCGCTGGCGGGCCGTTCACCACGGGCGAACTGCATGAGGGGCCGCCGCCCGACTGGGCCTTCGTCAAGGACATCGAAACCATTGAAATGCAGTCCTTGAACCCGGCCCGCTCGCGCACCACCTGGGTGCTCCACTACGATGGGCGCATCTTCATTCCGTGCGGCTACATGAACTCCTTCTGGGGACGCATCTGGAAGCAGTGGCCCATTGAAGCCGAGCGCGACGGCCGCATCCTCACCCGCATCAACGGCCGGTTGTACCAGCAGAACCTGGTGCGCATCGAGCAGGGCGAGGTTCTCAAAGCCGTTTTGGCCGAACTTTCGCGCAAGTACGCCGGCCAGCCCATACCGATGGAGGCGGTCACCTCTGGTGCCCTATGGATATTCGAGCTCACCCCGAGGGCCGCCCATTCCTAAACCGCGCTCGTTCAGGCCGTGACCTTCTCGTTCAGGCCGTGGCCTTGCGCAGCACGTTCAGGTAGCCGTGGGAGAAACAGCCTGCAGATTCCGTCGCTTCGCCAAAAAATCCCTTTTCTTTCAATAAGTTGTGAAACCTTCGCAGCCGATAGCAGGGAACCCCGGCCTGCAGGTGGTGCTCTAGGTGGTAGTTGACGAAGTTCGGGCCGATGAACAGCCGCTCCCACCAGGAAACCAAGGTGGTGCAGGTGTTTTCCCTAGCGTCCAAGCTAAGGCGGTTCGCGGCAACCCCATGCTCGCTCATGAAGCGGATTCGGGAGACGGCCTGATAGACGAAGAGGTACGCAACCCACCAGAGCAGATAGGCCCAAGGAATGCCGGCCAGCCCCAGCAAGCCCAACATGGCCGTGTGGGAGGCCCAAAAGGGCGCATTGCGGCCCAAGCGGAAAGAGGCCGCCTGCCGCCGCAAATCCTTCAGCCCGGTTTGGCCCGTTAAGTCCCGCTTGAGCTTACGGCGCATGCTCGCGGGGGACGCCGGATAGGCGTTGGCCATGTCCAAATCCGGGTCCTGCTCCGTGCCTGCATGGCGGTGGTGCTCCAAATGGTAGGCGCGGTAGCGGGCCAAGGAGGTGTTCAGCAAGCCGCCGAACAGCCAAGTGCCCACCCAGTCGTTCAGGGGCCTAGCCTTGAAAAAAAGGCGATGGGCGCAGTCATGGTAGAGCACCGCAAGGCCCAGCTGACGGCCGCCGAGCAACAGCACGGCCAACACTAGGGTGAGGGGGTTGAGCCACAGGGCCGGCAAGGCGAAGGCGGCGGCGGCGACGCCAAGGTTGAACGCCGTCACCCAAGCTGCCCGTCCGTCCGAGCGGACCAGAAACGGACGCATCTCCGCAGCGGTGAGGCAGTCCTCAAGCGTCAAGGAAGCCGATGAATTCCGCATGGGGAAATACTATCACGGGGAGGCCAATATGGCGCCGCCGTCCACATCCACCGTGGTGCCGGTGACGAAGTCGTTTTTGATGACGAACAAAATGCCGTCCGCCACTTCGTCCGCGCCCCCTATGCGGGGAATCAGGTGCTTGGCCGTAGCCTTGGCGAAATGCTCCGCCCTTGCCTTCTTGTCCCGCCCGGGAAACATGGGCGTGTCGATCAAGCCGGGGCACACCGCATTGATGCGCCGCGGGGCCAGTTCGGCGGCGGCGGCGCGCACGAAGCCCTCCACCGCGTTCCCCACGGTGGAAAGGGTGATGGCGCCCAGACTGGGCCGCCGCGCCGGGTAGCCGCTCACCAGCACAATGGCGCCGTCTTCACTCATGTGCGCGGCGCCTAGGCGCACACTGTTGACGTAGCCCCAGAGCTTTTTGAACGAGCCTTGAAAACCGTCTAGATCCATCTCCAAAAACGGTCCCAGCGCTCGCTCTCCGCCGGTGGCGGCGTTTACCAAAACATCAAAGGGCGCATGGCGGGCGAACAGCTCCGCGAGGCCGGCGCGGTCCAGCACGTCCACCCTTTCCAACTGCACGAACTTCGGCAATTCGTCGTCGGCTTTTTCCGGCCGGCGGCTCAGGGCCACCACCTGGGCGCCGGCCTCCGCCAAGCGCCGCGCCGCCGCCAAGCCGATGCCGGAGGTGCCGCCAAGCACCAGTGCTTTCCTGCCCGCCAAGTTCATCTCGCCGCCTCCGTCAAGTTGTGGGGATCACTGCGAATTCGATCCTTCAACGTTGGCCGGCGTTGGTGCGGAATGTTTGCGGCCCTCGCCGCCCCGCTTCATTCGTCCTCCGCCCGATGCGGCACTTCACCGGCCTCCACAATCAACTGGCTGACCTCTTCAAGCACTTCCTCCAGCCGCCCGATGTCCGTCCCCCGCATCACTAGGGAAGCGCCGTAGCGGCCATCACGGAAGAAGGGGTAGCTGCCGAGATCGATGTCCGGGTAGCGGGCCTGCACTTCCCCCAAGCCGCGGGCGATCTGGCTTTCCCCAAGATAGGCCGTCACGCTGCGGGAATGGATGACCGGCCCGGCGTCCAGCTTGCCCTCCAAGGTGGCGAGCATGGCCCGCATGATCTCCGGGATGCCGGCCATGACGATCACGTTGTCCAGGCGAAAGCCTTGGGGACCGCCGGTGCTGTTGTCCACCAACCAGGCGCCCTTGGGAATTCGCGCCATGCGCATGCGGGTTTCCATCATGTCCGGCGGCACTGGCCGCTGCTGAATTCGCTCCGCGATTTCCGCGTTGACGACCAAGGGAACTTGGAATGCCTTGGCGATGCATTCGGCGGTGATGTCGTCATGGGTGGGGCCGATGCCGCCGGTGGTGAAGACGTAGTTGAAGCGCCGCCGGCATTCGTTGACCGCCGCCACGATCTCCGCCTCCACGTCCGGTATGACCCGCGCCTCCCGCAGCTGAATGCCCCAGCCGCCGAGCGTGACGGCCAAGTGGTTCAGATTGGTGTCCGGTGTGCGCCCGGACAGGATTTCATTGCCGATGATGAGGGCACCGGCAGTGACGGCATCGGGACTTTGCATGAGCCATACTCAGGTTCATTAAAGGATGCGCCGCGACCGAAGCGGCGCAGGGCTGCATCCTATCATTGCGGAGGCCGAAAGCGGCAGTGCGCCCTCGTTCATCCATCGGTGGCGGCGGTCGTCGCCGGGGTCTCCTAAACGTCGCCCGGCTTCTTCGCCCCACCCCAAGCGCAGCGCCCGCCTAGTGGACAAGGGCCGCTCCTCGGCGTGAAGCGGCTTTTGACCACAGGTGCGCAGCGGGTTATCGTGCGGCGATGAGCAAACCCACTAACAGCATGGCCAAGCGCAGGCTGCCCATTGGCATTCAGACCTTTCGCCGCATTCGGGAGGAAGGCTACTACTATGTGGACAAGACCGCCTACGCCCAGCGGATGGTGAGCGAGGGTGCGCACTATTTTCTGTCCCGTCCGCGCCGCTTCGGCAAGAGTTTGTTTGTGGACACGCTGAAGGAACTGTTCGAGGGCAACGAACCGTTGTTCGAGGGCTTGGCTGTACACGGGCTTTGGGACTGGCAAGCCCGCCATCCCGTGGTGCGGCTGGATTTCAGCGGACGGGCCTTCACGGAGCCCCAGCACCTTGAAACCAATCTTGCATTCCAATTGGACCGAGCGGAGAAGCGCAACGGCATAGACGCCCCCTACCTGGCTGGCCCGGAGCGTTTGGCCCATCTGATCGAGGCTTTGCACGAGCGCACCGGCCAGCGAACGGTTGTTTTAGTTGACGAATACGACAAGCCGATTCTCGATGCGCTGGCGACGCCGGATTTGGCCCGGGCCAACCGCGACGGGCTGCGCGGGCTGTACTCCGCCATCAAGTTCAGCGACGCGCACATTGAATTCGCCTTCCTCACTGGCGTCAGCAAATTCTCCAAAGTGAGCTTGTTTTCTGGGCTGAACAACCTAGTGGACATCACGCTGAACCCAGCTTATTCCGCCATCTGCGGCTACACGGAACGGAATCTCGATGTGGTTTTCGCACCCGAACTGCATGGCTTGGACCGCAACGAGATACGCCGCTGGTACAACGGCTACTGCTGGCTGGGCGAAGACAGGGTTTACAACCCCTTCGACATCCTGTTGCTGTTCGACACCGGCAAGTTCAAAGCGCATTGGTTCGAGAGTGGCAGCCCCTCCTTCCTGGTGGAAGCGCTGTTTAAGCGCAAAGTTGATGTCGCTAGCCTCGAAAACAAAATCGCCAGCGACGCTCTGCTCTCGGCCTTTGACGTGGACCGCATGGCGACTGAGGCGCTGCTGTTCCAAACCGGCTACCTAACGATCACCGGCGAAGAGGACGCCGAAGATGAACCCGTCTATTGCCTCGGCTACCCGAATCACGAGGTGCGGCGTAGCCTGAACGGTAGCCTGCTGACGGCCTTGGCGCCTAATGTCTCTGTGGAGGCGGAAACCATCCGCCTGCGCCAATTACTTAGAAGCAACGAATTCAATGGGCTGGAGGCCATGTTCAGGGCCTTGTTCGCCGGCATCCCCTATCAATGGCACATCAACAATGACATTGCGCACTACGAGGGTTACTACGCCAGCCTGTTTTACTCCTGCTTCGCCGCCGCCGGTTTGGACGTTAGGGTTGAGGACAGCAGCAGCAGCGGACGCTTGGACATGGCGGTTCGCTTCAACGGCAACGTTTACCTGTTTGAGTTCAAAAAGGTTGCCAACGAAGCGGAAGGAACTGCGTTGGCGCAGATCAAGCAGCGGCGCTACGCCGACAAGTATCGCCACCTAGGTGAGCCAATCCACCTGATTGGAGTGGAGTTTAGTGAGGTGGAACGGAATATCGCGGCGTTTGTGGTGGAGGGGAATTAGCTATCGATCGTACGGCAAGACAACCGGCGATGCATCCAACAACGACGCCAGATAACTTGCGAGTCCTTGCTTGCGTCGCCTTCCGGCATTCGGTTCAGTCCATAGCGCAATTAGCCAGCGCACCCGACAACGGGAATAATGCACGGTCAACGGCGGCTTGATCCGCGGATAATGCAAGATGAACGCCACTGCTAGTCCCTTCCTTTTCCAGCCGGGCGCCGGCCGGATGCCGCCCCATTTGGCCGGGCGGCAGGCCGAACAAAGTGTGCTTTGGCAGTTTTCGGATGCGTTGCGGGCTGGTGAAGGGCCGCCCAGCGATGTGGTGATGATTGGCCCCCGGGGCAACGGCAAGACGGTGCTGATGCGCTGGTTTGAGCAGGAGTGCCGCGCCGGCGCCAACCCCTTGGACGCCGTTTGGCTGACCCCGAACCAAATGCCCACGCTGGACGTGCTGGCCACCGAGTTGGCGCCCCCGCAGCGGTTCAGGGCTTGGCTGCCGGATGCACTGTCCATCTCCCTAGGCTCCGGCCAGGCGAGTTGGGAATTGCAGGGGCGGCCAAGCTCCTTCACCCAGCTATTAGTCGCCCGTTGCCGGAGAGCTCCCTTGGTGTTGCTGGTGGACGAGGCGCACACCTTGGACCCAGCGGTTGGCCAAGCCCTGCTGAACGCCAGCCAGCAGGTGCGCTCCCAAGCGCCGTTTTTGCTGATGCTGGCCGGCACCCCCAGCCTGCAAACACACTTGAACACCATGCTGGCCACTTTTTGGAGCCGTGCGGAAATGCTGGGCATTGGCCTGCTTGATGAGGCGGCTGCCGCGGAAGCTCTGGCGCGTCCGCTGGCGGACAATGACCTGTCCTTTGCGGATGACGCGCTACGCCAAGTGGTGGCAGAGAGTCAGTGTTATCCATACTTCATTCAGCTATGGGGACAGGCCCTTTGGACCCAAGCGCGGAACAAGGGTGCCAAGCGCATCGGCCCGGCGCTTGTGGATGAGGTCCGGCCAGCCTTCGTCGCAAGGCGGGACAGCTACTATGAAAGCCGACGCGAGGAACTGCATCAACGCGGCCTGGACATGGCAGCCGTTCGGGTGGCCGCCGCCTACCGCGGCAAGGCCATCCTGCCGGAGCCTGAATTGGAAGCCGCCGTGGCCGGCGACGAAGCGGACCGCAGCTTTGCGGCGGCTGCGCTTAAGCGAATGCAGGATTTCGGCTACGTCTGGAAACCCCTAGGACAGGGCTTCAATTGGGTGCCCGGCATACCCAGCCTGATGGACTATGTGCAACAACGCGCCGAAGATGCGGGAGTGCCGCCACCGCATCCGTCCGTGGGGAACGTCGTGTACTGAACCCCTTGCGGATGGGTGGTCTTGTTCTCAGCCACTAACACTGCGGTGCCGTCAGCGCACTGCGGTTCCTGATGAGAGGTTGGTGATGTGCCCGGTCGGGCTTTCGAGCAGGCTCATCACCTGAACGTCCTGATCCGCCTCAATGAACAGCCGCCACTTGCCCTTGCCGTCGCCGAACCGCCCCCTGAAGTGGTCGGCACCCGCCTCCAGTTGCTGCGCGGTGATTTCAGCGGCGGCCCCGGCCGGCAAGGTCAGGGTGACGGTGCCCTCCGGCGGGGCCGCGCCGGCGTCGTCCACGCCGCCAATGGTGATCGTCGCGTCCGCGTCGGCGGGATTGACGAGCCGGAGCTTGCTCACTTCTTCGTAGTGGCGGCTCTGCAGCCCTAGCGCCGGTCCGTCAAAGCCAGCAGGCTGGGCAGCAGCGTCAGGTTGGCTAGAAACGCCAGCACCATCGCCAGCGCCACCAGCAGGCCGAACATGACGGTGGGCACGAAGTTGGAGAAGCACAGGACGGAGAAGCCCACCATGACGGTCAGGCCGGTTAGGAACAGGGCGCGGCCTATGCTGCCGTGGGTTTGGGCGATGGCGGTGGCGGCATCTCCCGACTGCTGCCGTTCCGTTCGGTAGCGGTGCAGGTAGTGGATGGCGAAATCGACGCCGATGCCGATGGAGACTGCGGCGATGGCGGCGGTCATCATGTTGAGGGGAATGCCGGTGAAGCCCATCACCGCCAGCACCGCGGCGGCGGCGAGGATGTTGGGCGCCATGCCCAACAGGGCGAACAGGGGGGAGCGCAGCAGCACCAGAAACATGAGGAAGGTGGCCAGCAGGACGTACCAGAGGGTATCGACTTGGGAGGACACCAGCTTCTGCACCATGCCGTTGAACAGCACCACCATGCCGGCGATGGCCACGGCGTCTTCCGTAAAACCCGCTTCCCGCACAACGTCCCGCCTGATGTCCGCCACCAATTGATCGCGGTCGAAGTAGGGGCCGCTTTCGATCACCCTGGCCCACAGCCGCAATTGGCCGGTGGCTGGAGAGGCGTAGGGACGGACCACCTCGTCGCGGATGCTAGGCGGCAGCGCCGCCAGCACTGCGGCGACCTGCACGTTGTTCAGGGGCTCGCCGTCGTTGAACTCCCGCGCCAGTTCGTCCAAGGACGCCAACGAGACCACCTTGCCCACTTCCGGGCGGGCCTCCAGCAGGCGATGGACCAAGCCGACGCGGTCCAGCTTGTCGCGGGTGAACCAGTAGCGCTCCGGGAACGCGTCGGGCGCTGCGCCGTTCGCTAGCGGATCCTCCGCGAACAGATCTTCAGCAAACGGATCGCCCTCAGCGAATTCGTCATCCAAGGCTTGCCAAGGCTCGAAGTTCAGCACCACGTCAAAGGGCGCGGTGCCGCCTAGATGCTGATCGATGTAAACCATGCCTTGGTTGATGTCGGTGTCGTCCTTGAAGTAGTCGATGAAGCGGTTGTCGATGCTCAACTGCGCAATGCCCACGGCCGCCGCCACCGCCACCGCCAAGGACGCACCGGCAATCCGTCTAGGATGCTTTTGAGCAAGGTCGCACAACCGTTGGATCAAGCCAGTTTCCAGGCGCAGACCGGGGTGGGGCCGGCCGCCGTCCAACAGCATCAGCACTGCGGGGAAGAGGGTGAACGTCACCAGGAAGCCCAAGACCAGGCCGATGCACATCATCCAGCCGAAGTCCTCCACCGGCACGATGCTGCTGACGGTCAAGGAGCCAAACGCGGCCATAGTGGTCAGCGCCGTATAAAGGCAGGGCGCAAACTTGCTGGTCATGGTGGCCGCCACCAGCTTCTTGGCGTCCGTGGGTTCGGGGGCCTGCAGGAGCTCCCGGTAGCGGACTATCAGATGGACGGTCAGGGAGATGGTCATGATGGCCATGAGGGCCACGAAGTTGGACGAGATGACGGTGGCCGGCATCCGCAAATAGCCCAAGGTGCCCAAGGTGGCGAGGATGCTGGCCGCTGCGCATCCCAAGGGCAGCAGCACCCAGCGCAGTTGCCCGAAGGCGGCGTAAAGCACCGCCATCACCACGACGAGCACGATGCCGCCGAACACTGCTAGGTCGCTTTTGACGAAGGAGATCATGTCCGAGGCGATCATGGGTACGCCGCCGAGGTGCATGACACCCAAGGGCGAGAACTCCGCCCGCACGGTGCGCACCGCTTCAATGAGCGCCGCCCGCGCCGCCACCTGCCGCCGCCGCTCCGCCGTGTCCGCCCGGTCCGGCATGGGCATGGGTTGGATGTCAACGCGCAGCGCCGCCGTCCGGCCGTCCGCCGAGATCAACAGTTCCCGGAAGAACGGGCTGCTGGCCAACTCTTCAGCGGCCAGCGCCAAATCCGCGTCCGCGGAGCGCAGGGTGCGGAAGCCATCGGCCAGTTCGCCGATGGAAACCGGCGGGCTCTTCAACAGCGGCGCATCCAGCACGGAAAAGACGGACGTGACCCCTTCGATTTCCCCCAAGCGCCCTTGCAGCCGCCCAAGGGCGTCCAGATTGGCCGACGCCAGAAGCTCCCCCGCATGGGGGGTGAAGGTGACCAGCAGAAAATCGTCGCCGCCGAAGACAGCGGATATCTCTCGGTACAGGAGCAGGTCGGGGTCGTTCTCCACCACCAGCGTGTCCGCCGAAGCATCAAAGCTGAAGCGGGAGGTAAACCCCGCCGCCAGCAGCAACACGCCGGTGAGGCCCACCAGCATCCGCCCCGGATGGCCGAGCGCAGCTAGGTAGCCGCGCTGCAAGGCGCCGCCGAAGCGCTGCCATTTCCGTTGAATCACCACAATTCCAAATGTCGGCCTTAGACCCCGATGCTTAGCGGGGCGGTGCGGTCTCAAGCATGTAGCTGGCTAAGCTGGGAATGCCGGCTTGGAACCTGTTGCCGGCGCCACCTTCCGGGCTCCACAGGAAGCCCAGATGCAGGAGGGCCGGCGCCATGCCACCCTTTGCGGACCACAGGCCATCAAGCCATTCATTCTCCCGGATGGCTTCGCCGGACTGCTCCAGGCTTCGCCTTTCCCGCAAACCTTGGCTGACGCACTGCTTGAGCTCCTTTCGGGTGATGAACCCCCGTTGGTCCAGTGCCGCGGCAACGTTGCGGGCGCACTCCACGGCGCCGATTTTCTCCAACTCCAAGAAGCGCGTTTGGTAATGTCGAAGACGTGCGGCGGCGAAGATATCCATGGCCTGTTTCAAGTGTTCTTGGCTGATGGCGTTGGGCCGTCTGTCTGACGCCCATGCTTGGTGAAGTGCGTCGCCCAGTAGTTGGGTGTAGTAGGGATAGCCGCAGCAGGCATTGGCGACCCCTTCCACTACACCGCCTGGGGAGTTGGGTGCCATGCCTTCCGGAAGAGCGCCGCGCTCAGCGAAGGGAGTGAGCACCGCCATGATGGCATTGGCGTCGGATATCGGCCCTAGTGGGGTCTGCCCATGTCGTCCGGGGCGCTCGGTGAAGGTGACGCCCATTTCGGACAAATGGTCCGCCAGGTCCGGCGTTCCGGCGAAGGCGAAGCCCAGCGCGGCGCCGGAGATGCCGCAGGCTTGATAGGCGTTGAACAGCGCTTGGGCAGCCTCCTTGCGCAAGGTGTGCGCCTCGTCGAGGACGAGAAGAATCTTGTCGCCTTGCGCCAGTCGACGCTCCAAGGCCGCATCTATGGACATACGGGCGGTTCGGGTCTCGGACGCTTGCCGCGTCCTGGTGGTTCGCGCCTCCGCCTTAAGGACCGCATTGACGCTGAAGCCGCCCTCTTGCGCGGTTGAGTCGCTACCGGTCGCCACTAGGCTTTCGGCACCCATGATGGCTTGGGCGAATTCGTCGCTGGACCTGGATGCGCCCAAGGTGATGACATGAATTCCCACTTGACGCGCCATGTCCGCCAGAATCTTGATGAGGGCGGTTTTGCCCTGCCCGCGGATGCCGTGCAGCCCCAGCAGGCATTGGTCGCCCTTGTGGCTTTGGATGCCGTTAACCGTGCTCCGCAGGATCGCCAATTCCTTTGCCCTGCCGGCCAAGATGGGCGGAATGGCGCCGTATCTTAAGGCGAACTCCAACGGCGGTCGGCCTCTGGCCGGCTGAGACCTGCGGGCCAAAGCGCGAAGATCCAGCACAGCGCCCTGCATGGACGCGACATCCACCATGTGGACCGCATCTGTTGCGCACGAGAGGTTGCTCATGGTCGCCATTATGCTCACGGACGGGGGATGCGGCAATGGCTTGCCACCTCTCGAAGCCTAGCCTGCATATCGCCAATGCCCCCGCCCGCTCGCCCAAGCAGGTGATCAGTTACAATCGCCGGCAACTAGGCTGCGCCATTCAGTATCTGGGGAGCGGCTTAGATTGCTGGAAAGACCATCGAAAAAAGGCTGGTGAGCGAAAAGACGCCCAGTACTTGGAAGTAATCTGTGGATGTCTGGGTGCGAGCTATCCGCAAGGGGAACTCCAAGAAGGAGCTAATAGAGTTCGATGTGTCCGCCACTTGGCCGGGCGGTTAACGTTTTTGCAGCGGAGTTGGAGTTTGTTACAGGCCCTTTCGTCGCTAGTTATGCTATTCGGTTAGCTGGTTCAAGATTTGTCGGACGCTGCTCTCTGGTTTCCGCACATCGAAGGGGAGGCAGAGCAGGGTTAGTGGCTGGTCCGTCACCTTGTCGATGAACTCGTACCTCAGTGGCGAGTTGAACTTCTGCGTTCGCGGATAGATCAACGCTACCCTGGCGCAGCCGAACTTTCTGCCGTAGGCGTATAGTTGGTAGATGTCGCCTTGGCTGACGTCGTGCTTCGGCTCATTGCCGGAGCCGTCAATTTCCTTCCACTTGGCGTCGAGGATGAATTTCACTTCGTTCGATTTCAGGAGCGTGATATCTGGCTTCACATAGAAGGCTTGCTGGTTGCCGGTCTGCGTAAACGCCTTATGCGGCCCTTGCGTTCTCACGGCGTAGCAGCGTTGGTGGCGCTTGAAGGCATCGGCCACGAAGTCCTCAAAGACCTCCTCCATCGGGAACAGCAGCGCTTGGTTGACGTGCTTGCCGGCGAAGGTCGTCAAGCCGTGGTTGAACAGGAACAGTCCCACCCAGTCCATTACTGCGTCGTAGTGGTGCATGGAGCGGTCGATTCGATACTGCCTCCAGTCCACTTCGGGCCGCGCCGATTGGGGTATCTCGGAGAAGCAGATGCGCAGCTGATGGAGCAGTTGTTGGTTGGCCGGGTGGGTGGTTGATCTTAGCTTGTGGAGAGTGCTGTGAATCAACCGGTTCACGGGCCGGTTGGCCGTGAACTCGTCGAAGCCGACGTAGAAGCGGGCTCGGTTTGCGGCGTTGTGGCGAATGTGCTGCGGGAACAGGATGCGCCCGCGAAGGCTCGGCAGATTGTCCTCGACGCCGCTGTAGTGGTGGGCGAGGCCCCTTTGCGTGAGCAGCACTAAGTTGTTCAGGAACAGCCGCACAAATGCTTCGAGCATGTTGAAGCGGCGCAGCTCGGAGATGCTGGTTTTATTGAATTGGGCGGTGCGCAGGCCGCGGTAGGTGCGCAGCATCTTGAGGAAGATCTCGCGGGTTCTCTCTTCGCTGTCTTGCCCTTCGACGAAATCTACCTTGGGCAGAATTTCGAGCACCGTGCCGCGTCGCGTCTCGATGATACCGACGTAGTTCCGTGCGTAAAGCTCGCCGTCCCTCGCCGTCAAGACCGGGCGGTATTTGCCTTCGTGATCCTCTTGGTTGGCAAGCGCAAACTCCTTGAGGTCCGTTCGCTCCTCCTCGGTGAGGCCGGTCAGCCGTTCGTGCTCCCTGATGACGCGCACACTAACCATTGGGTTCCTCTTGACCGAGCGCGTAAATCCGCTGGTAGCTCTCAGCTTGCCGCCACTGTTCATCTTCATGTGGGAGAAGTTCGAGCATGGGGCGGTCAGCATCGCCATCGCGTGGCGCGGACGGGTCCTCGCGGATGAGCGGGTTGTGGTTCAGGCTCGTCAGTACTGGGAATGCAGGTCATCAGCTTTTCCGCATTTGACTAACTCGACGCTTTTGATTTGGTGCGACGTGGCGGTAGGTTTATGTGGGGCCGACCGCTCCCTTGCACTTGCACCAGCCAAATGGCGGAAGTTCCAAGTCAACAGATATTGGCACCCATTGACGACGGCTATGGCGACATGTAGCGCATCCTCAAGCGAAGTATGGGGAATTGCTCCCTTGTTTATCAGCGCACGGGCTAGGTTTGTTGCCGCTGATGTGACCTCTAGCAACTCCAATTCCTTCAGGATGCTCAATCTGCGTTGAGCTGCTTGAGCATCGCCCTTACCTGCTTCCTGGACTACAAGCTGGGAAGCGATCAACCGGAACTCAGGCCTTTTCTCGTCCCACCATTCTTGGGTCGATTGTTGATGTCCTGCTATGACGACATCGCGACTCGGCTTAGCTGCAAGATAGCTAACCACGGTCGTTTCCAAGTAAACGATGGGACGATTTCGGTCGTTATTCAGCATTGCGCAACCCAAAATCCGCCTCGCTGTCGCAGGCTAACCGATGTAGGAAATTTACCGGAACGGCAAGGGCATGGGTTCCGGCGGTCTGTGTCGCCTAGCGCCCAAAGCTGGCCCAGCGACGGACCTTGCCGGTTGGCCGCCGCTGCCAAGAGGTCCGTTCGCTCCCCACCGGTGAGGCCAGTCAGCCGCTCGTGCTCCCTGATGACGCGCACACTAGCCATTGGGTTCCTCCTGATCGGACGCGTAAATCCGCTGGTAGCTCTCGGCTTGCCGCCACTGTTCATCGTCATGCGGCAGCAGTTCAAGCATGGGTCGGTCGGCATCGCCATCGCTCGGCGCGGCCGGGTCCCTGCGGATAAACGGATTGTGGTTCAGCACCCGCTGAATCTTCTCCCAGTCGTCGTAGAAGTACTCCTGCAGCAACGGCAGGATGCTGTGTTGAAAGGCCCTAGCGAGGTGTTCGATGGTCTTGACCTCGATGAGATAGGTATGGCCAATCTGATGCTCTCGGTCCAGCTCGGCCTTGATGCGCACGTTGATGTTGGTCAGCAGTTTCTGGCCGTCAACGCCCTCGATGTCCCTTTCCACCCAGCTAGGTTCGGGCATCATCTCGATGAAGTCGAAGCGGCGACGCAGCGCCGTGTCCAGGAGCGCGATGCTCCGGTCCGCCGTGTTCATCGTGCCGACGATGTACAGATTCGAGGGAACGCCGAACGACTTTTGCGAATAGGGAAGCGTCGCCGTAGCCTCGTCCTTCTCGCCTAACCGTTTGGACGGCTCGACCAGAGTGATGAGTTCGCCGAAAATCTTGGCGATGTTGCCGCGGTTGATCTCGTCGATGATGAGAACGTAGCGTCTGTTCGGGTCGTCACTTTCAGCACGTTGAGAAATCTGCTTGAAGATGCCATCGCGGAGTTCGTAGGTGAGATCGTTCTCGTTCAAGACTGGCCTGATGCCTTCAATGAAGTCCTCGTAGGCGTAGTTCTGATGGAAAGTGACGAACTCGATTTGCTCTTCCCGCTTGAGTTTCTCAAAACGCTCTTTGACGCTCTTCCGCTCTTCCGACTTGGAAAGTTCCGCGTGATCCTTGCGGTCGATGATTGCGACGGCGTAGGAAACCGCTTCCCATGTCTTGCCGGTGCCGGGCGGCCCGAACAGGACGGTGTTGAGCGAAGGCGAGTGATCGTCATATTCGGCCTGTGCCATTTCCTCTACCTCTGATTCAGACTCCCTACCGGGTTGTGGTGAAGGTTCTCTGCTGGATTGCAACCGTTCAATCAAGTCAAAGGAGACCTTGTAGGCGTCGGCATTGCGGCATGCTTGATAGCGTCCTAGGTTTGGAACGAGGCGACGGAACCGCTGCGTTCCCAATTGCCCATCGAGGCGTCCCCGATTCTTGTTTATCCAATAGACGGAGATGCTTTTGTCAGCGTGCCAACCATCCGGGTTATAGCCGTTCTCTTCCACTACGCCGATGCCGCGTCCCTCGGACCGGCCGAAATGCACCACAACGATGTCACCTCGTTTTGGTTCCTTCACAGTATAGGGCTGGTCTTTATCGTTGAGTGCCCCCCCGGTGTACACCACATGGTTTTCCTTAAAAGTCTTGGCATCTTTCGGCAACGCTTCGGTCTTTTCCCAATAGTCTTGCCCATTTCCTTCGACATCCGAGCTGACGTGGAAGGAACACGACCCCTTGGCAATGAGCGACTCTTTCTCCCGCTGCGTGGCAAGAAAGGTGTTAATTTCATATGGCTCGCAGCCGGGGAATATTCTCCTAATAGCCTCCATCCGGGTATCGTACTCATCGTAGTTCCCCACGTTTTTTCGAAACTCCGGCACAACCCCGTTGGTGTCGTCGGCAGGAAGGAAGTAGTTGGGGTTCACCATAAACAACGTCTGCGTTAGTTTTTTGATCTTGACGTTCTTTATCTTTAGGGTGTCATCAAAGTCGCTAATACTAATTTGAGGCGACTCTTTTGCTGCCTGCTTGAATAGCCTCCAGATCAAGTCTGGGCGGCCCTTGCCACCTTGGTGAAATAGTGTATTGACTCCATTTGGGCGGGGAATGAAAGGGACGATCTTGGGGTATTCCGCTGCAATGGAAAATACTTCGTGGACGCTCTTCAATTCGGAGTGGAGCATCTCGTCGCCTCTATCCCGTGCGAGGAAGTACAAGAACGACAGCGGATCGATGTTCTCGTCGCCATATCGGAGTAGGCTCACATCGTCCTTAGTCCACCTTACGGCCTTTGCGTTCTCAACCAAGTAGCCTTCACCGTTTTTCGCGATCTTGGCGACAAGCTCCCCGAACCACGGCACCCAAGAATAATCAATCATCATCAAATCTCACGAGTTGAACGGCCCACGGCGAGGTGTTCTAACTTGCCTCAGTTCGGAAACGCGAACCCCAAAATCCGCCTCGCTGTCACAGGCTACGGCTACATTCATCATGGCGGAGACTCTGGGCAGCCGCGCCTTGCAGGGGTGCAGGTAGAGGGACTCGTCCGCCTGCATGATGCGCCGCGCATGGCCTTGCCGGTCCCGCAGCAGCAGGTCCATGTGGCCGTAGCACTCAAAGGGGGAACCGCGCACCGGGGCGATGCGCTCCACCAGCCGGGCCAAGCGGCGGGACGGGCGTTCATGGTGGGGGCTGGTCGGTTCGCAAATCCAGGCGGTGGCGGCGTCAGCGTCCCAGAACTCCAAGCGGCCCTCAAAGCTGGCGATGTCCTCCCGCGTCATATACACCGGCCTGCAGCCGGGAAACTCCAAGCCGGGCAGCCGCACCGCCCGGCCTGCCTTGGGCTGGGCTGCTCCGTCCTTTGCGGCCTCGGGGCCGGCCAAGGGATCAGGCTGACCAGCAATGCCCGCCTTGGGTTGGGCGGCGCTGCGCTTGGCAGCCGCTTTCAGTGGTTTTGCGTCCATGCGGGCATTGTAGGCCCAAGCTAGGGTGCGGGCTAGCACCTCGTCCTGTTGCTGCGCCAAAGAGTCCATGATCTGTTGCGGAGAAACGGCACCGCTCCGCGACGGCCATCTTGGGCCGCCAAAGTTGGGTCAATTGTGGGTAGTCAGACAGGTTGGCGCCCGCCAATGCACGAAATTCTCGGCAACGGCGAGGGCATGGGTTTCGGCGGCCTTAGCCGCCCGCCGCCCAAGGCTGGCCTAGCGACGGACCTTGACGGTTCGTCGCCGTTGCAAACATACTCGCTAAAGCCTATGGACTTTGGCCGGCCTTCAGGCGCCAGTCCACATAGGCGGATGTTGGCGGTTCCACCGCAATGCGGGAAAAGTCGGGATGCCGTTGATTGAACAGCAAGTTGGATTCGTAGGGCGATACCGCTGAAGGCGCCCAGAGCACCGACGTCCTTCCTTGGTCGTACCACTGATCGCCGAGTGCGCGTGTGGAATGGAAATCGGCGGTGGTCAATGCTGCTGAACTAAAATCGTCCATCCGTTCTTGGAGAAGGCCAGCGGGAATTGTCACTCTTACGCACACCAAACTTAGTGGCAGGGCGGTTGTCTGCCAATGCACGAGATTCTCTAGAACAGCGAGGGCATAGGTTTCGGCGGCATGCACCACCCAGCGTCCGGGGCTGACCCAGCGACTGCCCCAACGGCGGGTCCCGCTTCCATCGAACGGCGGATATCGGCTTTGGACGATTCGGTATGCGTGTTTGGCGGTCTCAGGCCGGAAGACCATGCAGCCCTCGCTCGATGACTTCTTCGACCTCCCGCCCGCCGATTTCGGTGAGGGCGGCATCGAACGGCACCCGATCATCCAGTTCGGGATGGGGGCGCATCATGAAGCGGGCCGCTAGATCGGGGTCCTGAAATGCGGAAAGGGCCAAGGCGTAGAGCCGGGCAATTCGTTCCGTCGTCTCGCTGACTTGGGGATTGAGGCGCTCCGCACGTTGATAGGTCGCCCTTGGAACGATTTTGTTCCGCAACCCCGCGCCTAGATAGCGGTGACGGTCAGGCGGCGCAAAGAAGCTAATCAGCCGATCCAGCGCCAACTTGGGAATGCCGCCGCGCACGGCGGCGTCCAAGTCCCGTAGGCTCTTGATGGGGCGGCCTAGGACGGCGGGGCCGCCCAGAATCTCTGCTATTGCAGCCGCATCCACGCTCATTTGCAACACCAAGAACACATGCCTCAAGAGAGACAACCATACGCCTCAAACGAGCATGTTGCAACGGAAATCTGTCGAGAGAGTAGGGCCGTAGGCGTTTTAGGCAGGCTATCCTTTCAAGACGCCCGGCCTTCCCGCCAGGCGCTTATTAATTCGTCATAGGGCACGGTTTCCCCAGGCGGCTTTTCGTTGGCCAGCTTCGACTTGGGAGCGCCCGGCTGCGCCAGCCATTCTTCGGCGTCGGCCTCCGGGTTGAGTTTGGGGCCGCAGTCGCCCTGAATGCCGATGCGCTCCAAGCGAGCCAGCACCTCGTCCTGTTGTTGGGCTAGGGTGTCCATGGCCAGTTGCGGAGTGACGGCGCCGCTGACGGCGTTGGCCACATTGGGCCACCAGAGTTGGGCCAGCTTCGGATAGTCCGGCACATTGGTGCCGGTCGGGGTCCAGGCCACCCGGGCCGGGCTGCGGTAGAACTCCACCAAGCCGCCCAGCCGGGGCGCCGCCTCGGTCATGGCGGCGGAGTTCAGGTCGGATTCCCGGATCGGCGTCAGCCCCACCAAGGTCTTCTTCAGCGAAACGGTCTTGGACACCACGAACTGGGCGTACAGCCAAGCCGCTTGGCGACGCTCCAAGGGAGTGCTCTTGAGCAAGGTCCAAGAACCGGCGTCTTGGTAGCCGAGCTTCATGCCCTCCTGCCAATAGGGGCCGTGGGGGGAGGGCGCCATGCGCCACTTGGGGGCGCCGTCCGCATCGACTACCGCCAGCCCCGGCTCGATCATGTCCGCAGTGAAGGTGGTGTACCAGAAGATCTGCTGCGCAATGCGGCCTTGGGCCGGCACCGGCCCCGCTTCGGAGAAGGTCATGCCGGCGGCCTGGGGCGGCGCGAAGCGCTTCAGCCACTCCATGTACTTGCGCAGCGCATAGACTGCCGCCGGGCCGTTCGCCGCCCCGCCGCGGCGGACTGACGCACCCACCGGGCGGCACCCCTCAACACGGATGCCCCATTCATCCACCGGGCTGCCGTTGGGGATGCCGACATCCCCGGCGCCGGCCATGGACAGCCAAGCGTCGGTGAAGCGCCAGCCGAGGGAGGGGTCCTTCTTGCCGTAGTCCATGTGCCCATAGACCCGCTCGCCATCGATGGTTTCGACCTTTTCGGTGAAGAATTCGGCGATGTCCTCATAGGCGGACCAATTGACCGGCACCCCCAGTTCGTAGCCGTAGGCCTCGCGGAAGCGGCTGCGCAGGTCCTCGCGCTGAAACCAGTCATAACGGAACCAATAGAGGTTGGCGAACTGCTGGTCCGGCAACTGATAGAGCTTGCCGTCCGGCCCGGTGGCGAAACTGCGGCCGATGAAGTCCTCAATGTCCAGGGTGGGCAGGGTGAAGTCCGCGCCCTCTCCGGCCATGAAGTCGGAAAGCGGCACGACGTAGCCGTAGCGGGAATGGGTGCCGATCAGGTCGGAGTCGTTGACGTAGGCGTCATAGATGTTGCGCCCGGACTGCATCTGCGTTTGCAGCTTCTCGATGACGTCGCCCTCTTGGATGAGGTCGTGGGTGACCTGCAGGCCGGTGATGTCGGCAAAGGCCCTAGTGAGCACTTCGGATTCGTAGGCGTGGGTGGTCAACGCCTCCGAGACCACGTTGATCCGCATGCCCCTCACAGGCGCCGCCGCATCGGTGAACCAAGCCAGTTCCGCCAGTTGCGCATCGCGGCCTAGGGTGGACGGCTGAAACTCCTCATCCACCCAACGGGCGGCATTGGCGGCGTAACTCGCCTCCATCTCATCAATGGCCGGCTCGCCGCCGCAGGCGCTGAGCAGCAGCAGCCCAAGCCCGCAGACGCACCGCCGGATGGCCGAGGCGGAATTGGGGGCGGGAGGTTGCAGGGCTAAGACGGACTTTCGCTGCGTTGCGCGACGCCAACAAGTGTTCTCTACAGCTCGGTGGATAGGCTGGAAGGAACCCTGTTCCATGACGAAGATGGCAGTTTGATGCAACATTTGGGCGGAATTCCTCGATGGTGGGTTGTGGGTGACGCTGGAGCAACCTCTGCCCCCAGCGCTCCCAAACGCCAGTCTAGGTTAACAGAGGCGCAACCCGAAAGGTGTAGCCCACGTCTCTCCTCCAGTGCCGTGCTTGGGTCCTCCACCAGCTCTAACGGGACGGCGATAGGCTAATTTGGGGACCAAGCCTCCTGTGCCCTAAATCTCAAACCGCTCAAGCTTGTCGTGGCGATGCTGGACGGCGGGCTAGAACACTAGGGCGCCCGCATTGGTCAGGCACCGAATCTTGTGCAGTTTACCTGCTCGCGGTTGATGTATTTCCAGCATGGTTCCACGGAAAATAGCCCTCGAAGTCGTCATCGTTCGGGAATAGATGACTGCCTGACACCTGCGATGCATCCTGCCGAAGATATTGCGAAACATGGAAAAAACGGTGTCGATTGTGCTCCAAGGTCATGGAAAGGGTCCTGCTAGGGTGTTTTTTTAGATCTCGAATGATTTGGGTCACGCATCTTGAGAAATAGTATTGCAGATGAGCCGTCAATTCAGAGGCGAACCTTGGCACCTGGCCCATATGAACGATCATGTTGCGAGCGCGATAGATTCTCGCTAGGTTCCACTCCAGGTGAGCCCTCGATTTGTCTAGCTGCCGTGCTAGGGCCGCCGGGTTATGGAAATTGCACCAAGACTGGTGCAGCCGAAAGCGAAGAAGCGGATGGTGCGCCACTTCCGCTAGCAGTTGATCCAACGCCAGTGTATCGGATGTTTTGCACGTCAGTGCTTCAACGACGTCCCGCGGCGACACATAGTAGCCGGTGGACCGGGCTAGAAATTGGGGCGGATGGAGATTATTGGCGCTGAAGTGGCGGTGACAGCAAATAGCGAGATACCTCAGGTCCTTTTCGATTTGCCGCAAGGCCACTATTGGCGGGATCCATCGAAAAACTCTCTCCTCACGCCCGACTAGACACTCGAACGCTGTCCACATCGCCACCAGACCAGCCTTTGCGTCCACACTTGCAAGGGCGAGCGAGTGATGCTCCAAAGCGTTCCACAACCCTTCGTGGAGTGCGCCGGAAGGCAGGTGGTCGAGTGCCTTCCATGCTAGAGATCGGGCGTTCCGCTGGGGTATCGTTCCGAGCGATTGTTCCGTTCGGCGGCTAATGACACTTGTGCGCCGTCCGTCGTTAACGAGCACACGAGGGCTGATTTCGAGGCTCGGACGATTTCTATAGAGATTGTAAATGTCCACGATTCTGCGACAAGCGCCTATGGCCTGATCGGCCGCTGCTTGATGCGACACGGCAACTCTTTCAAACAGTACAGCTGCACCATCCCCACTACCTTCCTGCCTAAATGTACGGCCCTGTTGGTCGTTCGGATAGTCCCTTATTCTAGCTAGGCGGAACTGGGGTGATCCTTGAAACACCGATTGGGTGGTGGCAAGTTCCCCATGCAGCCTAACGATGCAGGTGAACTTGCGCTCTTGGCGTGTCAGAGATGCTGAAATTCGGTCGACGACGGATTCGAGGGGCTGCACGATATCTTCGTTGTTTCCGACTACGGACGTATCCGTCGGCATCCACCCGTGTTGGCGGGCATGGGCAGCCAAAAGCCGTAGGCATTCCAACGTTCGCTTCTTGTTTTTCGGCAAAGATTCTGCTTCCCGGCGCAGGGCATCAACGAGCGTTGTCATGGCATCTGGGGATGTGCTCCTGAAGACCGCAGCCAGATCCCCCACCTCGTGCAAATCTTTTGTCGCACCGAGCTTGTCAAGCAGGCTGGCAGACCAGTGGTGGCTTCTCAGCCATGGCTGTTCTGAAGTGGCGGTTTGCTGAAGTTCCTCTTGGACGGTCTTGATGTGGCGACGCCACCGGCTGTCGTCTCGGGCCAGTTGAGCGAGGTCGGACAGCTCGGCTACGAGGAAGCGGACATCGAACGGCAGTGGTCGATACGAATCTGGCGTGTCGGAATCGAACAGTTCCTGCCACGCCAAAGCCACGAAGGCGGCGGACTCGTCAGCTCGCGAGAGGCTGTCAAGCGGTGGGAAGAGCATGTTGGGGAAAGGTCCGATGGCCCGCCCACCCAGAGCACCAAGTACCTGCTGAGCGAGCCATCGTCCCTATTTTCGGTTTGGCCGAAGCCTCGGAACGCCAATACTAGAGGGCCCCACCGTGAAGTGTCAACATTTTGTAGGGGATCACCCGGCGCCACTTTATTATTCTCCGCAATGTGTTGATTTAATTGGAATAAGTTTGGTTTTGGACATTCGCGCTTGGATACGCCGCAATAGCCGTTGGGTTGATTTTCGTTCTTTTTATCATGGAGGCCCTTCGCGGGCATCCGGGTCTTCTGGCGGAGACCTTCGTGAGCCCGTCCAGGTTCGAGAGGACGTGCTACTGGACGGCAGTTGGGGAGACCCAGGTGTCGCCTGGGCGCAGGGCCGGCCGCAGGCGGTTTGGATTGGCCCGACCGGGCTGAGCGAGCTCCCCAAGTGGAGGAAAACGGGTGGTACCCTGTAGCGACCCGCGCCCGAAAAACGCCCGTTCCACCCCACCCGGAACCAACCGTCCCCCGACTTCCCGCGTCCCAAATGCAGGGCCGAGCGGAACAGCTTCGCCAGCAAACGACTTTAAAATCGCCCTGGGCGCTCCCCTACACGCCATTGATCCCCGCCGAACATGCAGTCACAATGGCTTGGGGTCGATCCGAAGTTTTGCGGAAGGCGCTAAAGGGCCGGTCTGGGGGAGGTCGGCCGTAACTAGTCATCATCGCGGAAATTGGACAGTTGGGATCCTTTCGCTTCCTTCATACCGCTGACGTTCATCTGGATAGCCCCTTGAAGGGGCTGGCTGGGCAAGAGGGAAGCGCTGCTGAAAGCATCCGTACCGCCACGCGTGGCGCATTCGAGCGGCTCGTCGGCTACGCCGTTGAAGAACGGGTTGCGTTCCTCATCATCGCCGGTGATTTGTACGACGGCGACTGGCGCGACTATAAAACCGGCCTGTTTTTCGTGAGCCAGATGGGCCGTCTTCGAGCAGCGGGTATTCCCGTCTATCTGCTCTACGGCAACCACGACGCGGAGAGTCGGATCACCCGCCGCCTCACGCTCCCCGACAACGTGAACGTCTTCGGCTCCGCAAGGCCCGAATCCTTTGAGGTCGAGGGGCTGGACGCGGTCCTGCACGGGCACAGCTTCCGGCAGCGCGACGTCGCCGACAACCTGGCCGCGGCCTACCCGGCGCCGGTTCCCGGCGCTTTCAACATCGGCGTTCTGCACACCGGACTCGGCGGCCTGGGCGGCCACGAGAACTATGCCCCCTGCACCCTCGACGACCTTGTCAACAAGGGATACGACTATTGGGCGCTCGGCCACGTGCATCAGGCCCAGGTGCTCAACGAGCGGCCCCACGTCGTGTTCCCCGGCAATCTGCAAGGGCGGCATGTGCGGGAGGTCGGCCCCAAGAGCGCCTGCCTGGTCAGCGTGGAAGACGGAGAGGTCACCGACGTCACGACCTTGCCCTGCGACGTGGTCCGCTGGGCGGTCGTTACGGTGGATCTGGCGGAGATCGGCAGTGTCGCCGAGGCAGTGGACCGCATCCGGGACGCCATCGAAAGCGCCGTCGCGGATCGGGCCGAAGGCCGGCTGCTGGCGTGCCGCGTCCATCTGCAAGGGCGCACGGAGATCCATGAACCGCTCCTGGCCGCGGACGATCGCCTTCTCGCCGAGGCGCGCTCGGCCGCGCTGGGGCTTGGCGACGACGCGGCGTGGATAGAGAAGATCGTCGTCGCCACGGAACCGGAGGCCGATCCGAAGGCTCTCGCGGAGCGCGAAGACGCCGTCGGCGAGCTGCTGCGCATGCTGCCGGAAGCGGGCGGCGACCCCCGCCTTCTGCAACCGCTTCAGGACGACGTTGGCGAGTTGATCCGCCGACTGCCCCACGAGCTGCGGTCGGAGGTAGAGGACGCGGTGTTGAAGGCGGCCGTCGACGGTGATTACGCCGGGATGATCACCGAGGTCACGCCCTACCTCTCGGCCCGGCTGATCGCGAGAGAAGGCTGACGTGCGCTTGCGGCGCCTGGACCTTCTCCGCTACGGGCACTTCACGGACCGTTCGATCGAGCTGCCCCTCGGCGACGCCGACGTCCACGTTGTCTTCGGCCCCAACGAAGCGGGCAAGTCCACCGCGCTTTGCGCGATAGAGGACTTGCTCTTCGGCATCCCGGCGCGTTCGCCCTACGGCTTCCTGCACGACTATTCCGACATGCGGGTCGGCGCCTGGATCGAACACGCGGAGGCTTCCCTGGAAATGGTCCGCCGCAAGGGCAGGAAGGACACCCTCCTCGGCGCCGGCGGCTTGCCGGCGGCCGGCGGCGAGGGAGTGCTCAAGCCCTTCCTAGCCGGCGCGGATCGGCCCTTCTTCCAACGGATGTTCAGCCTCGACCGCGTTCGGCTCGAAGAAGGCGGCCGGGAAATCCTGGAGGCGAAGGATGAGGTAGGCGAGATCATCTTCTCGGCCGGAACCGGGACGGCAGGACTGCGGGATCGCCTCGCGCGGCTCTTGGAGCAGGCCGATGCACTCTGGGCGCGGCGGCGAGCGGGCCACCGGGAGTATTACCGGGCTTCCGACAAGCTGACGGTGGCGGAAGGAGATCTGAGGCAGCAGACGCTGAGCGCGGACAAGTGGCAGGAGCGAAAGCGGGCCTTTGAGGTGGCACAGGACGCCTGCGCGAAAATCGAAGCGCGCTTCGAAGAGGTCTCCGCCCAGGGCAGGCGGATTGGCCGGATCCGCAGGGTCTATCGTCACATGCGGCGCAAGGCCGATCTGGACGGGCGGATCGAGGCGCTGGGAAAGGTCGTCGTCTTGCCGGAGGATGCCAGACAGGTTCTCGATCGGTCGCGGAGCGGGGAGTCCGAGGCGTCGGCGCGGATCGACACGCTCTCCGGTCAGCGCGATGCGACGCGCAAGGCACTGGAAGGGCTGACATACGACGAAGGGCTCGTATTGCGCACGGACGACGTGCGGCAGCTACATGAGCGTCGTATCGAGACGCGACGTGAAAAGGCCGATCTGCCGAAACGCCGGGCGGAGCTCGACGCCGCGGAAAGGGAGCTCTGCGACTTGGCGGCTGAGCTGGGTTGGCAGACGGACGAGGTCGGTGCGCTGATCGATCGCATTCCAGTACGCCCTCGGGTCGGTACGGTGCGTTCGCTGCTCGGCCGGCGCGGTGAGCTGTCCTCGGAGGTCGCGATGAGCGCCGAGGCTCTGGAAGAGGCAAGGGCCGAACGTGCCCGGTTGCAGGAGCGCCTCGACGCCTCGGGGGATGCCGCGGAAACCACCCGATTGGACGTGGCGGTCCGAACGGTTCGGGAGAGCGGTGACCTCACCGGCCGCCTTGATGCCGCGACACAAGGCGTCCAGGACGTGCGAAAGCACGTCGAACGTCTGCTCCGGCTACTGCATCCGAGCGTCTCGAACGAAGAGGACGCCGTGGCCATGCGTGTGCCGGCCCGGACGGAGGTGCAGCGTCATCGTGACTTGGGCCAGGACCGCGAGCGGCAGACTCGCGAGATCCGCCAGAAGATCGAAGCTGCCGAACGGGATCTTGCTCGCGCCCGGAAGGCTTACGAGAATGCCATCCGCGATGGGGGCGTAGTCCCGCTGGACACGCTTCAGGCGGCGCGGGCCGAGCGGGACACGCTCTGGGAACGGGTGAAGCTCAGGTACGTCGACAACACGTCCATCCCGGTCGAGAAAGCCCATGACGGTGCCGGCGAGCCGTCCGGCCTTCCGGAGACGTTCGAGCAGGCGATGCGCTCCGCCGACGCGCTGGCCGACCGCCGTTTCGACAACGCCGAAGCGGCTGCGCATCTGGCGGAGCGGTCGCGCGCCATCGCCGGGATCGAAGACGACCTGGCCGAGCTGCGCGCACAAGAGGAAACGCTCGCGCAAGAGGGCGGGCGCCTCGGCTCCGAATGGCGTGCCATGTGGGCCGGTGCGCCCTTCGAGCCTCATGCGCCCGATGCCATGCTGGAATGGCTGGACAAGCGCCGCGATTTGATCGAGGCCATTGAACGGCGGATGGAAGCGGAGAGCGCCCTGGCACTTCGGATCGAGGAAGTGCGTCGCGCCGGGGACGGTCTGCTCGCCGAGCTGGCGGCATTGGCCATCGATCGCGCCACTCTCGAAAACGACCCCCTGCCCGTGGTTCTGGAACACGCTGACCGTATCCGGCGAGAGCATCGGCAGAAGGCCGAGGACAAGGCCCGGCTGCAAGAGGAGTTACAAGAGGCAGAGGCCGGCGTCGAGCAGCGCGGCCGTGCGCTCGCCCGAGCACAAGAGGCGCAGTCGCTATGGCAGGACCAGTGGTCGGCCGCCCTGTCCGCGCTCGGACTGGCGGCGGACACGCCTCCGGACACCGTGGCCATCCAGATCGACGTCATCGACCAGATGCGTGAAAGGGCGGTTCGGATCAAGGAGCTCCGACATGAGCGGATCGAAAAGATCAACCGGGACGTTGCCGACTTCGAGTCCGCGGTGGCCGAATTCGTCCGCGAAACGGCCGCCGCTCTCTCGGACATGTCAGCGGAAGAGGCCGTACTCGAAATCGAGAACCGCTTGGGCAAAGCGGAACGCGTCCGCGACCTTCTGGCACGCAAGCGGGAGGAAGCGGTCGCCATCGAGAAGCAGATTTCCGGGGTGGAGGAGGGCCGCCGACAGGCACGAGGGTCGGTGAAGCATCTCGAGGATGCGGCCGGCGCCGGCACGATGGACGAGCTCGAACAGGCCATCGAGCGATCCGACATGTGCCGCGCCCTCTGGAAGGAATTGGCCGACACCCTCGGTTTGCTCGAACAGGAAGGCGATGGCCTGTCCGTCGATCGCTTGGTCGAAGAATGCGCCGGCGTGGACATCGACCGGCTCGCGGCCCAGGAAGAGGCGAACGCAGGCGAGCTGGCCGATCTGCGCAAACGGTCGGCCGTCGCCTCCGAAGCCTTGTCGCAGGCTAGGGAAGCATTCGAGGCGACAGGCGGCGACGATGCCGCGGCGCGGGCCGAAGCGGCGCGGCAGGAAGCGCTTGCCGAGATGCGCCGGATCGCCGGGCGTTACGTCCGGGTGCGCACGTCAGCCATGCTTCTGCGATGGGCGATCGACCGTTACCGGCAAGAAAAACAGGCCCCGCTGCTCAAGCGGGCAGGCAGGCTCTTCAAGATGCTGACCGGCGGAGCGTTCACCACCTTGGAGGTTGATTACGATGATCAGGATCGGGCGAGCTTGGTCGGACGGAGGCCGGACCGGCAGGCTGTGCCCGTCTCCGGCATGAGCACGGGAACCGCGGATCAGCTCTTTCTTGCGCTGCGCATCGCGTCCGTCGAGGACTACCTGGACCGTGCGGAGGCGCTCCCCTTCGTCGCTGACGACCTGTTCGTCAACTTCGACGACGACCGGGCCGGCACCGGATTCGAGGTGCTGAGAGGGCTGGCGAAAAGAACCCAGGTGCTGTTCTTCACCCATCATCAGCACCTCGTGGACATCGCCCGCCGCTCACTGGGCGAGTCTCTGTCCATCGTGGACTTGAGCGCGGCCCCCTAAAGGCCCACATGTGTGCAGGGGCTATCCGTAGCGCATCACCGCCCCGGCGTAGCCGATGCAGAGCATACTGGCCCAGCCGACCGGGGCGTCCGTCGCCGCCAGCCAAGCCACATGGACGGCGGCGCTGCCCAGCAGGCTGATGAAGAAGCGGTCGCCGCGGGTGGTGGGCATGGGCAGGAAGCCTTGGCGCACCTTGGTCGGCCAGCGAATCTCCGCCCAGGTCATCGCCGCCAGCGCTAGGCCGATGGCGCTGAAGAAGGCGGCGGTCTGCCAGGTCCAAGCCATCCAGGACATCAGACCCTTCCTAGGGCGAAGCCCTTGGCCAGATGGCGGCGCACGAACCAGACCACGGCCACGCCGGGCAGAATGGTGAGTACGCCGGCGGCGGCCAGCACCCCCCAATCCAGCCCGGAGGCGCTGACGGTGCGGGTCATGGCCACCGCGATGGGCTTGGCCTCGCTGGCCGTCAGGGTGCGGGCGATCAGCAGCTCCACCCAACTGAACATGAAGCAGAAGAAAGCCGTCACGCCGATGCCGCCGCGCATGATGGGGATGAACAGGGCGAAGAAGAAGTACGAAGACGAATGGCCGTCAATGGCCGCCATCTCGTCCAGTTCCCGGGGCACGGCGGATGCGAACCCCTCCAGAATCCAAACCGCCAAGGGCACCGTGAACAGGCAATGCGCCAAGGCCACGGCCAAGGGCGTATCGAACAAGCCGATGGACGAATAGAGTTGCAGAAAGGGCAGCAGGAACACCGCCGGCGGTGCCATGCGGTTGGTCAATAGCCAGAAGAAAAGCTGCTTGTCCCCCAGAAAGCGGTAGCGGGAGAAGGCGTAGGCGGCCGGCAGGGCGATGCTGATGGTCAGCGCACTGTTGATGCCCACATAGGCCAAGGAGTTGAAAAACGCCTGATACCAAGCAGGGTTGGTGAACACTTCCACAAAGTTGGCGAAGGTCGGGTTGGCCGGCACCAGCTCCAAGCCGCCGAGAATGTCGCGGTTGTGCTTGACCGCCATGCTGACCAGCCAGTACAGGGGCGCCAGCAAAAAGAGGCAATAGAAATAAAGGCTCCAATGCCCCTTGTTCCGATTGGCGGGTGTTGCATAGTCCCGCAAGGCGGGTTTTTCATCGGTGCCCAGTCGGGGTCTGGCTTTCCACATCTTTTTTGGGGTGGGGGCTGTTATTGGGAAGCGTCTATGACATAGGGCACCTTTACGAACTCGTGCCGTTCCGGCGGAAAGTCCTTCGCATCCCGCGTGACCAAGCCAAGCCGGTTGAGCTTGGCGACCGCGGCCTGCAGCGCATCCGGCAACCGCCAGCCCTCGGAACGACGCAGGGAGGCTGCAAGATCCCCTTCAGCGGCGGTGATCGGCAAGGTTGGGAATTCATCCAAAAGCTCGACAGCGAGGGGGCGATTGTCTTGGTCAAAGCCGGCAAGAACTTCCGCACGGGTGATGGGAGACAGGGCGATTCTCTTGTGTTCATCCGCGATGAATCGGGAAGCGAATTCCACGCCGTTGAAGTGATCGATGAGGATGACGGAATCGAGAAGCCACTTCATGGATGGCGCTCCCATTCATCCCGCATGGCGTTTTGGTAGCGGAGCCCGTCGCCGCGCCGCCAGCAGCCCCGGGTCTTGTTGAGCAACTCTTCCAAGCGGCCCGGTTCACCGCCCCCGCAGCGCTCCCGGTATTCGCGCACGGCGCGGCGCACCAGTTCCGTCATGGACACCTGCTCGGCGGCGGCTTGGCGGCCAAGCCATAGCTTGTCCTCATCCGGAAGGCTGACGATGGTTCGAGGCATTGCGCACTCCAATGATATCGACTTGCAGAGAATGATATCATGGTCTTTGGAGCAGGTGACGGCACAAGGATGAACGGCCAATCGGCAAGGAACGTGCCCCATTCGTGGTGCTTGGTCGCCATGCTGACCAGCCGACACAAGGGGGCCAGCAAGAAGAGGCAATAAACATAAAGGCTCCAATGCCCCTTGGATTCAGGCATCGCGGCGCATCACGCTGGCGTGGAAGATCCAGCACAGCAGCAGGATCAGCAGGAAGTACAGCACGGAGAAGGCCGCCGCCGGGCCTAGGTCGAACTGTCCCACCGCCATGGTGGTGAGGTATTGGCTTAGGAAGGTGGTGCTCGCGCCGGGGCCGCCGCCGGTCAGCACGAAGGGCTCCGTGTAGATCATCAGGCTGTCCATGGCCCGCAGCAGCACGGCGATGGTCAGCACGGACTTGAGGTGCGGCAACTCCACATGACGGAACAAGCGCCAGCCCTTGGCGCCGTCCAATGCCGCTGCTTGGTAATAGGCCGATGGGATGGAGGCCAAGCCGGCGAAGCAGAGCAGGGCGACCAAGGACGTCCAATGCCAGACATCCATCAGCAACAGCGTGACCCAGGCGTCCACCGGGGAGCTGGCGTAATTGTAGGAGACGCCGAGGCCGGACAACGCCGCTCCCAACAAGCCGATGTCCGGCCGGGCGAAAATCTGCCAGGTCACGCCGACCACGTTCCAGGGAATCAACAGCGGCACGGCCAGAATGATTAGAAAGACCGTGGTTTGCCGCCCCTGCCGAGGAATGGCGCGGGCAATCCAAATGCCGAGGGGAATTTCCAAGACAAGCACCAAGGCGCTGAAGGACAGCTGACGCAGCAGCGCCTCTAGAAACCGAGGGTCGCGCAGCGTCTCCCGATACCAATCCAGGCCGACGAAGATGCGGGTGTTGACGTCAAAGATGTCCTGCACCGAGTAGTTCACCACCGTCATCAGCGGGACGATGGCGCTGAACGCCACCACCAGCACCACCGGCGCCACGGCGAACCAAGCCTTGTTGTTGCGGCTAGGCTGCATGCTTCATTGGGGGCATTGGTGGCGGCATGGGGAAGCGCATCGGCAGGGACGAGCAATTTGTCGAAGAGACAGGAATTTCATGGTTTGGCGACCAACTTGGCCGGTGCGTTGGGTAGCCGGGCAGTTCCGAGGCGCCTTGTGCCTCTGCTTGGCCCTTGAGGCGGCGTTTTAGTGGGAATGGCCGCAGCCGTAGGTTCATGTGCGTCTTCATAAGCGCCGGCCGTGGCGGTATAGCACAAGCCGCTCCGGGGCGATGCGCACCCGGGCTTGGCCGTTGCCGGCGGTGTGCATGGGTTGGCGCACGTGAATGGTTGCGCCGCCAACCTCGGCGGTCACCAAAGCCACCTGCACCCCGCCAATGGTGCTTAGCGGTCGAACGCTGCGTACGCTGACCGGAATGCCCGTGTCTCCAATGTTTGCCCATTCCGGGCGAAAACCGACAACGCAGTTCCCATCCGCCAGTGTGCAGGGGCATAGGCTTTGGCCGCCAATGCGGAGCTCGCCGTTGCTGACCCGCGCCGAAACCAAGTTCATGCCCGGCGAACCGATGAACCGCGCCACCGCTTCGTGGGCGGGGCGTTCGTACAGATCCTCCGGCGTCCCTGTTTGCAGCACCTTGCCTTGGTGCAGCATGGTGATGCGCTCGGCGAAGGTCAGGGCCTCGGTTTGATCGTGGGTAACGTAGATCATCGTCAGCCCCAACTCCCGTCGCACCCTTTGCAAGGCTTGGCGCAGTTGCCACTTTGCCGCCGGCTCCACGGCGGTCAGCGGTTCATCGAGCAGCACCAACGCCACGTCGGGCCGCACCAGGGCCCGGCCAATGGCCGTCATCTGCTTCTCGAACAACGACAGGGCGCGGGGTTTTTTATCCAATAGGGGACCTAGGGCCAGCAGTTCCGCCACTTCCTCAACCCGCCGCTGTGCGGCGGCCCGGCGCCAACCGCGGTTGCGCAGAGGAAAGCCTAGATTGCCCGCCACATCCAGCCCCGGATAGAGCACCGGAAACTGAAACACCTGCGCCACGTTGCGCTCTGCGGCATCCACATCCGCTAGGTCCCGGCCGTCAAACTCGATGGCTCCCGAACTGGGACGCAGCAAGCCGGAGAGCAAATTGAGCAACGTGGTCTTGCCAGCGCCTGAACCGCCCAAAACCGCATGCGCCTCCCCATCCGCAACCTCAAGGTCGATGCCGTCCAGCACCTTGGCGTTGCCCCCGTACTTGTGGGTCAGCCCTGAGACGCTAACTGAAGCCACGAACGCCGCTGTTCAATTGAACCGCCCGCCATCAGCCATGTTCATGCACATAGTCAACGAGGAACTTCACGTTTTCCACTGGCGTTTCCGGCGTGATGCCGTGGCCGAGGTTGAAGATGTGGCCTGGGCGGCCGGCGGCGGAGTCCAGAACGGCTTGGGCCTCGCGGGCGATGGTTCGGCGGTCGGTGCAGAGCAGCATCGGGTCTAGATTGCCCTGAATTGCTTGGCAACCCAAGTCCCGCCAAGTCGGGCCTAGAGGCCAGCGCCAATCCAAGGCGATGACCTCCGGTTCGAGGGCGGCGATGTCCGGCAGTAGATGAGCGTTGCCGGTGCCGAAGTAGATGAGGGGCGTGGTCGGATGCTCGGCGCGAAGGCGCTGCAGTAGAGTCTTGGTGTGGGGCAGGACGTGGTGGCGGAAGTCGGCAAGGGACAGGCAGCCCACCCAGGTGTCGAACAGCTGAACGGCCTCCACGCCGGACTTGATCTGCAGGTCGAGGTAGCTGAAGAGCTGGTCCACCAGCTTGGCCAACAGGCGCTCCCACAGCGCCGGTGCTTGGTGCATCATCTTCTTGACGAACAGGTAGTTGCGGGAGCCCTTACCCTCCACCGCATAGGAAGCGAGCGTGAAAGGAGCGCCGGCGAAGCCGATCAGCGCGATGTCGGTGGGCAAGGCGGAAAGAATGTTGCGGATGGTTTCGGCGACATAGGGCGTTGCCGCCGCCGCCGGCGAGGTGGTTAGGGCTTGCACATCCCGCTCATGGCGCACAGGGTTGGCGAACACCGGGCCGACCCCAACCGGGTAGTCCAGCGTCAATCCCATCGGCTCCAGGATGGGCAGCAGGTCGGCGAACAGAATGGCGGCGTCAACTCCGAGAATGCGCTGCGCATCCAAGGCGGCTTCGGCGGCGCGTTCCGGGTGCTTGAAGAACTGCAGGCTGGTCAAGTCGCCCTTGGTGCGGTGGTACTCCGGCATGTAGCGGCCCGCCTGCCGGTTCAGCCAGATGGGCGTGAAGCCGCACGGCTCCCCCCGGCAAGCCTTGAGAAACGGTTTATCCGTAGGCGGCACTTTCCGCACCAACGCCTCCCGCGCAAATAGATCGGCACCTTAGCAGACGCTCACCGTCGCGCAACGGGCTGCCGCCGCTCCGCAAACGACTGGAAACGGCAATGTCCAGCTTTTCGAGTTCAAAGTGTCAGCGGGATTCAACCCTTTGAAAACGCACTGGGCCAAGCCCCTTCACAGGCCGCTCCTGCACCGGCGAGAGCTCGGCTTCCGCCAACAGCCCGGTGCGTTCGCAGATCAGCACTTCATCGGCCCCGGCCAGGTTCTCCAAGCGGCTGGCCAAGTTCACCGGCTGGCCTATCACCGTGTACTCCAACCGTCCGCCGCCGCCCCAGTCGCCGAGTGAGCAGAAGCCGCTGGCCATGCCCGCCTTCAGGCGCACCGGCGCCGGCGTCCCTTCCGACCGCCACCGCTCGGCCAGTGCCTCAAGCTCGGTGGCCAGCAGGCGGCAACAGAGCAGGGCGTCCGCCACAAAGCGCCGGCGGTTCACCGGGCCGGCTTCGCCGAACACCAGCATGGCGCCATCGCCAAGCACCTTGCTCAAGGTGCCGCCGCAGCGTTCCGTGATGCTGGCGACCGCACCTAAATAGCTGTCAAGAACCGAAACCAGCTCCTCGGCCTGCAACTGCTCCACCAAGGGGGTGAAGCCGGCCAGATCAACGAACGCCACCACTAGCCAACGCCGCTCCAGCCGCGGCTTGTTCGGTTCAAGCAGCCTTTCGGCAAGGGTGTGGGGCAGGTATTGCTTCAGCCGAGCGTTCATGGCGCGAACCTGCGCCCGCTTGCTGGAAAGGGCCAAGGCTTGGGCGTATGCCCTGTGCCCCAGCAGGGCGCAATAGACCAGCACCAGCAATCCGCAGAAAACCGCTGCCGGCGGCAGATTCAAAACGCCCTTGATGGGCGAGGCGAAGCCGCCGGCGACCACGCCCACCGCAGTTCCGACGCCAGCTTGCAGCGCTTGTTGGATGCCGCCCTGCAGGGCGTTGCTGGCCACAATGATGATGACCACCGCCAAGACCAGCCCTGCGTTGACCCCGGCCCAAGCGAACGTGAAGCAGGCTAGAGAGGCTTCAAGCAAGTGAACCCTCAGAATCGTCTTTGCCGATGCCTTGCGTTGCAGAAAGTCAACGCAAGCAGGCCACAGAAGGCACCAAGAGAGCACTGCGGCGGCGGCTTGGAAATCGGGTTCGTCGAACAGCAGAAAGCCCAGCGCGATCACCGGATAGCAGAGGTAGCGGAAGGGCCGGGCGTTGGCGGCCAGTTTGGCGGCTTGCAGCATGACCCCATTTGACGAAGGGTCGCGGCAGCGCGGAAGTGGCGATTGCCGCCTGTGGGGGTGGGATTTTGGCCCTTGTGAACCTAGGGCGCCTTCCTACAAGCCACGCCTACAAGGTGCTTAACCTAGGGGGCGGGCAGTCGGGTCCAGGTCCGCGTCGTAGTCAACGCCGTCCAATCCGAAGCCGAAGATGTTGAGAAAGTCGGCCTTGAAGCCGGCTAGGTCGCCAAGTTCATGCAGGTTTTCCGTGGTGACCAAGGGCCAGCGGCGGCGGATCTCATTCTGAACGGGTTCGGAAAGCTCCAGGTCGTCCACGCGGATGCGGCCGGACTCATCCAAGCGCAGCGCGGCGCCGCGGGCTAGTTGGGTGGCGAACAGCCGATGTATATGCTCGATGCAGCCCTCATGCAGCGCCTGCTCCTTCATTACCTTGAACAGCAGCGACATGTACAGCGGCACCACCGGGATGGCGCTGCTCGCTTGGGTGACTACGCCCTTTAGGGAGGCCACCCGGGCGACGCCGCCCAGCGGGGCCAGACGCGCCCGCAGCGCCGTCGCCGCCCGGTCCAGGTCCTCCTTGGCCTTGCCAAGGGTGCCGCCCCGATAGATGGGCCAGGTGAGCTCGCTGCCGAGATAGGTGAAGGCAAGGGTGCGAAAGCCCGGTGCCAGAAGCCCGGCGCGGTCGAGGGCGTCTATCCAGAGTTCCCAATCCTCGCCGCCCATGACCGCCACGGTGTTGGCGACGTCCGCATCGCTGCCGGGCGCGAGCTCCACCTCCACCACTTCGCCCTTATCGACGTTCAGCGACTTCATGCGCAACGGCTCGCCTAGTGGCTTAATGACGGAGCGGTGCAGCACACCCGTGCGGGGATGTTTGCGCACCGGAGACGCCAAGCTGTAAACCAAGAGGTCAAGCGGCCCGAAATTCTCCTTCAGGGCTTCCACCACCTGGTCCTTGGCCGCGTCCGCGAAGGCATCCGCATTCAGGGTTTGAGCGCGAACCCCCAGCGCCGTCGCCTCAGCCTCAAAGGCCGCATTGTTGTACCAGCCGGCGGTGGCCGTTTTCGCCGTCGTGGGGGGCTTCTCCAGCGACACGCCAAGGGTGTTGGCGCCGCAGCCGGCGCCGGCCAGGATGCGCGACGCCAACCCGTACCCGCCGGAGCAGCCGAGCACCAAGGCGTTGCGGACGCCGGCCTCAATCGGCCCGGCCGTCTTTACAGTGTCGAGCTGCCGCCGCACGTTGGCGGCGCAGCCTAGGGGGTGGGCGGTGGTGCAGATGAACCCGCGAATGCGCGGCTTGACAATCATGGCTAAGCAGTCCGAACCTCTTTGATCCGCCATCATACCCGCTCCGCCAGCGAGCGCATGAAGCGGTTGGGGGCAAGTTTGCCCGCGCAGGGGAAGGTTCAGCGGCGCTTAGCAATTGGCCGGCGCCGGCAGTCGATCGTAGATGGCGATGCGGAAGGGGTGGTCGTGCTCCGCATCCGCCGGATGGGGTTCGGAGGCGGTTTCCCGCCACTGCTCCCAATTCACCTCCGGGAACCAGGTGTCGCCATCGATCTTTCCTTCCACCCAGGTGATGTACAGGCGGTCCGCGGTCTTCAATGCCGTCGCGTAAACCGCAGTGCCGCCGATGGCGAAGGCCATGTTGTTGCCGTGCAGCCGCCGCCGGGCAATGGCTAAGGCCGAGTCGAAATCCGCCGCCACCTCAATGCCGCTGGCCGAATACTGGGGGCGATTGGTGAGGACGATGTTGGCGCGGCCCGGCAAGGGGGCGTTGCGGGATTCGTAGGTGCGCCGCCCCATGATGACCGGGTGGCCCATGGTGGTCTTCATGAAGTGGCGCATGTCCTTGGGCAGCCGCCAAGGCAGGCCGTTGTTGCGGCCGATGACACCGTTTTCGGCCACCGCGGCGATGAGCGCCAACTTCAAAGTGCCGCCCCGATGCCCGGCTTAGACGGCAATCGGCGCCGGGATGGCGCCGTGGCAGGAGTAGTCGAGCAATTCAAAGTCCTTGATGGTGAAGCCGAAGATGTCGCGGACTTCTGGATTGATCTTCACTCTGGGCGAGGGCAGGGGATTGCGTGCAAGCTGGGCGTCGGCCTGCTCCAAGTG
This sequence comes from uncultured Pseudomonadales bacterium, assembly GCA_958296195.1. GTDB lineage: Bacteria > Pseudomonadota > Gammaproteobacteria > Pseudomonadales > Azotimanducaceae > Azophilus. The sequence goes on from OY282455.1 coordinate 1,276,983, forward strand.
GTTGTCGTAGAGGTGGGCGTCGCCGAAGGTGTGGATGAACTCGCCGGGGGCAAGGTCGCAAACCTGGGCCATCATCAGGGTGAGCAGGGCGTAGGAGGCGATGTTGAACGGCACTCCCAAAAAGAGGTCGGCGCTGCGTTGGTACAGCTGGCAGGACAGCCGGCCTTCGGCCACATGGAATTGAAACAGGGTATGGCAGGGGGGCAGCGCCATGTTGTCCACTTCCGCCGGATTCCAGGCGCTGACGATGTGCCGCCTGGAGTTTGGGTTGGTCTTGATGCTGTCCACCACCCGGCCGATCTGGTCGATGCGTTCGCCGCCCGGCGTCGGCCAGGAGCGCCACTGCGCCCCGTAAACCGGCCCCAGTTCACCGTTTGCGTCCGCCCACTCATCCCAGATGTGGACGTTGTTGTCCTGCAGATACTTGATGTTGGTGCTGCCGGAGAGGAACCAAAGCAGTTCGTGCGCAATCAGTCGGAAAGCCACCCGCTTGGTGGTGACCAAGGGAAAGCCGGCCTTGAGGTCGAAGCGCATTTGATGGCCGAAGACAGCCCTTGTGCCGGTGCCGGTTCGGTCGCCGCGGTGGACGCCCCGATGCCGCACCAAATTCAGGAGGTCTAAGTACTGTTTCATCCTTGGTTTGCCGACGGGCGGTTGGGGCGAGAACACGCCCAAACGATGATGGTAACACCGATGATCGCCATGGGCAGGGAAAGCAGGTCGCCCATCGTGATCGCGTCCATGAACATGAAGCCTAGATGTCCGTCCGGCTCGCGAAACCGCTCCGTCAGCAGCCGCAGCGCCCCGTAGCCGGCCAGGAAAACGCCGGAGATGACGCCCGTGCGCGGCCGGCGGGAGGCCGTCCACCAAACCACTGCGAACAGCGCCACGCCCTCCGCAAAGGCTTGGTAGAGCGGCGAAGGATGGCGGGCGAAAGGCTCCCAAGCCCCGGTGCAAAGAGGGTTGATGGCGCGTATGGCGTCCGCTTGGCAGGAATGGACCAGGCCCCAAGACGCATCGGTGACCCGTCCCGGCAACTCGGCGTTGATGAAGTTGCCCAGCCGCCCAAAGCCCAAGCCGATTGGGGTGAGGGGCGCGACGAAATCGGTCACTTGCCAAAAGCCGCGCCCCGTGCGTCGAGCGAACACCGCCAAGGCGGCCAGCACGCCAAGCAGGCCGCCGTGGAACGACATGCCGCCGTCCCAGATGCGCACTACGAACAAGGGATCCTGCAGCAGGGCGTCGAAGCCGTAGAACAGCGCATAGCCCAGGCGCCCGCCGATGACGGCGCCCAAGGCGCCGTGGAACACCAGATCGGAGACCTGTTGGGAGGTCCAATCCGGGAATCGGTGCGCCCGCTGCCAGTTGCCCAGCCGCCAGCAGACCAGGAAAGCGGCCAGATAGGCCAAGCCGTACCAACGCACGGCAACCGGCCCGATGGCCACAATGATCGGATCGATGTCTGGGTAGTGCATGGCTTAAGCCCCTTCAGCCGGAAAGTCCATGCCTTGAGTCAATGCCGCCCCTCCGCGCATTGGCCGCCGTCGTGCAGTGGTTCGGACTTGTGCGCATCATGGATATACTGCTCCTTTCCCGTTTGCGCCGAGCCGCTTCCACCCTATGTGCCTGATACTGTTTGCCTATCGCTTGGCGCCGGGGAGGCCGTTGGTCGTCGCCGCCAATCGGGATGAATTTTACGCCCGTCCCGCCTTGAACGCACATTGGTGGCGCGACGTTCCCGGCCTGCTTGCCGGGCGCGACCAACAGGCCGGCGGCACTTGGCTTGGTGTCAACGCAGGGGGTCGCTTCGCCGCGGTGACCAACTTCACCGACCTCAACGCGGGTGCGCCGCCCCACTCTCGGGGCGCTCTGCCGGTTAACTTTTTGGGCGGCGGCAAAACCGCTCTGGAATTCGCAGACGGCATTCAGGGTGCCGGCTACCAGGGCTTCAACCTGTTGCTCTGGGATGGCCAGGATCTGGTCTGCACCTCCAATCGCGGCACCACCAAGGCCCTCGAACCCGGCTGCTACGCCCTCACCAACGCCGAGTTGGGCACCCGCTGGCCGAAGGCGGTGGCGGGTGCCGCAAGGTTGCGGCGAGCAGTCGAGCAAGGTGCGGACGCCGCTGCGCTCATCGAGTTGCTGCGCGACGACCAGCCGCCTGAACCGAGTTTGCCGGAGGACGCCAGCTCCGTGGAGGCCCGCAACACCCCATGCTTCATCCCCGGCGACGCCTACGGCACCCGCGCCAGCACCGCGGTCATCCACTGCGGTGACCGGGTGCGGATGACGGAGCAGACCTACGGCCCGGGCGGAACTCTTGGCGAACGGCGTGACTTTGCGTTCGACCGGAGCTAGGGCGCTGTGGGCGGCGGGTTGGTGGAGGCGGCGGGAGTCGAACCCGCGTCCGTTGGCTCGCCGCAATCGGCTCTACATGCTTAGGCTCGCCTATTGATTTAACCGCGAGCGGCCCGACGGCCAGGGCGCTGTTGGCGAGCCCGGAAAAGTTTGACGCAGTTGCCGCCGGGCGTCGGCGACTGCGCGATCCTGCTGTCCTTGCCGCTGTCTTCACCCCGCAGGCGAGAGTTCGTCAGCGTTAGCGGCGACTAGGCCGCTAGTGCGTAGTTGTCGTCGTTGGCAACTAATCGTTTGCAGCGATTGTTTTGCGAGAGCCGCTACTCTCTCGGCATGCACCTTTTGCTTTGACGCCGACGTCGAGACCGTATCGCCCCCATAGTCGGATGTTTGCGACCTTGCTTGGCCGGTCGCCGAAGTTTAGCACAGAACTCTCCACCCTGAAGGGGCAATTGGTTTTCCGGCAGTTGCGCTGGGCAACGGAGTGACTCCCTCCCTTGAGTCGGCCTAGGGCCTCAAGGGTCGGCGCTTGGTGCAAAATGCGTTTTGAGAAACCAACTTGAGGGGTCATGATCGTGGTTGCAGGGCTGTCGGCCGTTCGCCGGGCAAAGCAAGGTAGTGCTGCGCCCCTGTCGGTGTGCGCCTGGCGGCGCCCGCGGCCTGAAGGTGGACTGTGGCCGTCACATTGCGCTTACCGCTTCAGGCGGCTTGGCGCACTGCCGGCGCTGCTTCTGCTGCTCGTCTTCGGTGCCCCGGGGCAGGGCTTGGCGGCCTTTGACGCCCGTGTACACATCGCCAAGGCCGTCGGGCTGATCGAGCAAGGGCAGCATGCCTTGGCCCGAGTTTGGCTGAATCCAGCGGTGATTGCCCCTAGGCTGCACCGCAGCGAAAGATCCCGCGCCTACTACTTGCGTGGATTCAGCTTTCAGGAGGAAGGCTTCAACGTTTCCGCCGCTCAGGACTATGCTCGGGCCATCGAGTTCAACCCCAGCAATCCTGTTGCGCTCAACGCCATGGGCCACCTGCATTCCATAGGCGCCGGCGCCCCGCCGGAGCCGGCGCTGGCCTTGGCCTTCTTCAAAACGGCTGCGGAGTTGGGCCATGCGGACAGCCAGTTTCGCACTGGCCACGCCTATTTGCAGGGTGCTGGCACCTCTCCCGACATTGATGAGGCCCGTGCTTGGCTGCAACGAGCCGCGGAGCAGGGCCACGGCCCGGCGATGGCGCAGCTTGGCTTCAGCTACCGCGCCGACCCTGCCGAGGGGGGAGACAACCGCTTGGCGTGGCGTTGGTATGAACGGGCGGCGGAGGCTGGGGAGACGGAGGCGCTCGTCGCCTTGGGATACATGGCCCGCAATGGCGAATTGGAGTGCCCTTCCTCGGGGGCCGATTCCTGCACCCAGCGAATCGCAACGAACTACTTTAGGCGAGCGGCGGAGCGCGGCTCAGCGGTCGGCATGGTTAACCTGGCCCACGCCTATTTGACTGGGCGGGGCGTGGGGCGGGACTTCGCCGCCGCCCGCACTTGGTTTGCCCAAGCGGCCAAGGCGGGCGCTCCCGGCAGTTTCATCGGCTTGGGACACATTTATGAGGCGGGCCTTGGCGTTTCCCAGAGCGACGCGGCGGCGGCGGCTTGGTACCGCCTGGGCGCGGAAGCGGGCTTCGCCCGGCCGGCGTTGCGGCTGGTGCGGCTCCTGTTGGCCCAAGGCGATGCCGCCGCCGCCTCTCAATGGCTGGAAAGAGTGCCCGCTGCGGCCGCGGCCGACAGCGAGGCCCTGAACCACTACGCTTGGCTGCGCGCCACATCCAAAGCGGCGGCCATGCGCAATGGCGAGCAGGCTTTGGCCCAAGCGCAGAGGGCCTTGGCGCTGGAGCGCAATCCGTCCTACTTGGACACCTTGGCGGCGGCCTATGCCGAACTGGGGCGATTCGACGAAGCGGCGGCCGTCCAGCGCCAAGCCTTGGCCTTAGCTGGAGCGTCCAGCCCCTTGGCCGACGAGTTCAGCAGCCGCTTGGCCGCCTATCTGCGCACTGAACCCTGGCGGGAATGACCGGTTTTTGGTAAAAGGGCAACGTAGTTCAACTCCTTCAATGGGCACCTTCCTTGAGCATCGACCGCAAGCGCGCCGAGACCCTGTACGCATTGATTTGCGAACTCACTGAGGCTGGGCAAACGGAGTTTCGCCCCGACGACCTCTGCACCCTGCTGCGGGAGCGCAATCAACCCTTGGGCGCTTGGCTGGTGCGCCGGGAGTTCTCCACTTTGGAGGCGCAGGGCTGCATCGCCATCGACCCGGCCAGCGGTCTCTGGCGGCGCACGGGCAAGCACCCACAGGCCGTCTCTGAACGGCCCTCGGACGCGGCCTGAATCATGGCTGCGGACACCGATGTGGCGGAATCCAAGGTTGATTTTGAAGCAGCGCTGCAGGAGCTCGAATCCCTCATCAAGCAAATGGAGTCTGGAGAGCTTGGGCTGGAGGAGTCCCTCACCGCCTTTGAACGCGGGGTGCGTCTCACTCGGCGCTGCCAGGCGGCGCTCAAGCAGGCGGAACTGCGCGTGCAGGCCCTGAGCGCGGACAACGAATTCGAGGACTTGGACCCCGATGCCCTGAACGACGGCAAGCGGCTTGGTGAATCGTCATAGGGGCGCAGCCTCATATGAGCGCTGAGCTTGACGGGCTGCAGGCCGCCATTGAAGACGCGCTGCTCCATTTTCTTCCGCAGCGCTCACCCATCGCCCAAGCGCTGCTCGAGGCCATGCGCTACGCCGCCTTGGGCGGCGGCAAGAGGTTTCGGCCCCTGCTCACCTGCGCCGCCTGCACGGCCTTCGGCGGTCGAGCGGAGGACGCCTTGCCGCCGGCCTGCGCCGTGGAGTTCATCCATGCCTATTCGCTGGTTCACGACGATCTGCCGGCCATGGACGACGCCGCTTTGCGTCGGGGAGCGCCCAGCTGCCACGCCGCCCACGGCGAGGCGCTTGCCATCCTGGCTGGGGACGCCTTGCAGACGCTGGCCTTCTCGACCTTGGCCGCCAGTGCAGCGCCCGCCGAAACCCGCCTCGCCGCCGTTGGCGTTTTGGCGGAAGCCAGCGGTTGGCGCGGCATGGCCGGCGGCCAGTGTTTCGACTTGGCGAGCGTTGGTCGTGCGTTGAGCCTGCCGGATTTGCACGCCCTGCACGGCGCCAAGACGGGCGCCCTGATCGCCGCATCGGTGCGCCTCGGCGCCCTGTTCGCCAACGCTGGGGAGGAGCCGCAGGCGCTGGCGGGAGCGTTCGGCAGCCGGGTCGGCTTGGCCTTTCAGATCATGGACGATGTTCTTGATGTCGTTGGCGACAGCGCCACTCTGGGCAAATCCACCAAGTCCGATGAGCAGGCCGGCAAATGCACCTTCGCTACGGTCATGGGCGTGGATGCGGCGAGAGCGAAGGCCGAGTCGGTCATGGGCGAGGCCCAGGAACTGCTGCGCCAGGCCGGCCTGCAGCACAGCTTGCTGGCGCGATTGGGCGGGCGGGCCGTCAACCGAAGCCACTAAGGGCATGACCTCAGGCGGCGGCCAGCAGACACCTAGCGTCGGCGGGTCGGCACACCGGCCAGTTAAAAGTGTTGGAAGCCTTCGGGATCGATGGGCTTCCCGTCGAGTTGCAGACCCTTGCCCGCAACAATTTCGCCAATGACGACGCCGCGGCGCCGCAACGCCCCCTTGCCGGTGGTGAAGGCCAGCGCATAGTCGTCGCTGCCGCTCAGAGCGTCCTCGAGGTTGGCCCCCGGCGCCAAGGGAATGGCGCCGCCGTGGAGTTGGGCGCCGACGCCGCTGGCCATGCACAGATGGTTGAGGTCCTGCAGCAGGCCATCGGAGACGTCGATGCCGGCGTTGGCGTGGCGGCGCAGCTCCGCACTGAGCTCGAAGGGAGGCTGGGGACGCCAGTAACAGCGCTCCAGGTCGCTGAGTTGGCCGGGAATGGAATTGGCCAGGTCAAGGCTCTTGAGGGCCCGGGCAGCGCCGCCGAGGGGACCGCTGACGCAAATCGCGTCGCCAAGGCGAGCGCCTTTCCGGGCAAGCAAGGAGCCGCTGGGCGCCCAGCCGTGAACGCTGAGCGTCAGCGCAACGGGGCCGGCGGCTAGGTTGCCCCCGACCAACTGCACCCGTGCCGCCCGTGCCGCTTCGGCCATGCCCCGGCTGAGGCGCACCGCCCATTCCTCCCGCCCCTCCGGCAGGCATAGCGCTGCAAGCGCCCAGGCCGGCGTCGCCGCCATCGCCGCTAGGTCGGAAAGGCTCGCCATCATGCAGCGGTAGCCGATCAACTCCGGGGCCGCTTGGCCAGGAAAGTGAACATCGGCCAAGAAGCTGTCTATGGAACTGGCGAGCTCATGGCCGGGCGGCGGAGTTGTCACCGCGGCGTCGTCGCCGGGGCCCAAGCCCAGCCAAGCCGGATGGCCGTCGCCCGACGGGTCGCGGAATTCCGCCAAGATGCGCTTGATCAACGCGAACTCGTCCATCAGCTCTCCACTGCGGGGCGCCTGAGTTGCGGCGCCAGTTTGTCGAGCACGCCGTTTATGTATTTGTGGCTGTCCTGAGCGCCGAAGAGCTTGGCCAATTCAACATATTCGTCGATCACCACGGGGATCGGCACGTCCTCCCGGCACAGGAGTTCGCAGACGCCCAATCGCAGGATGGCGAGCTCCACGCCATCAAGCCTTTCCCGGGCGCGGTCGAGGACGCTTTCAAAGAGACCGTCCAACTCCTCCGTGCGGGCTAAGGCCGTCTCCAGCACCTGGTTGAAGAATGGCCGGTCCGCTCCCTTGAGTGCGCCGCCAGTGCTGAATTCAGCGACCAGATGGGCGGCGCTGGCCTCGTTCATCTGCCATTGGTAGAGGGCCTGCACCAAGGCTCGCCGCGCCTTGCGGCGCCCGCGCACGTCCAGTTTGGCCGACATGCTTCAAGCCTTGGCCAAGCGGATGCGGAGGTCCGGTCCGAATGCCTTGACGTCGATGATCCGGCCGGAAACCGCTTCTTCAAGGCGCTCCAAGGCAAAGCCGAACAGAGGCCGGGCGGCGCTGCCCAGGAACTTGGGCGCCAAGTAGAGCAGAAGCTCATCCCAGAGGCCGGCGGTGACGAAGGCGCCGGCTAGGGCGGGGCCGGCCTCCACCAACACTTCGTTGCAGGGCTTGGCGCCCAGCAGATCGAGGAGCTGCGCCAAGTCCACAGCACCGTCCCCGCATTTGACGGATTCGGCCGGCAGCGGTGGTTTGCGCCTTCCTCCGCCTTGGGTATCGGGCGTCTGCGCAGTTTCATCGAACCTCTGCGCATGGGCGATCAGCACCGGCCCAGCCGCCTTGAAAATGTTGGCCTCCGCGCCGCTGCGCAAACGGCTATCGACGATGACGCGCAAGGGTTGACGCAACCGCCCGTCAACGGCGAAGCGGCTGGCGCGCACGTTCAATTGGGGGTTGTCGGCCAGCAAGGTGCCGATGCCGGTGATGACCGCGCAACTGCGCGCCCGCCAATGCTGGACGTCCCCACGCGCTTCCGCGCCCGTAATCCACTGGCTGGCGCCGGACGCCATAGCCGTGCGCCCGTCCATGGAGGCCGCCATTTTGATGTGCACCCAGGGGCGCCCGGTTTGCAGGCGATGCCGGTGCGGTGCGTTGAGCCGCTGCGCCGCTGCGTGGTTGGCCAAATCCACCCTGACGCCGGCCGCCCGCAGCCGCTCTACGCCGCCGCCGTTGACGCGGGGGTCCGGGTCCAGTGCGCCCACCACCACCCGCTCCACCTTGGCGGCGATCAGCGCGTCGGCGCACGGAGGGGTTTCGCCTTGAACGCAGCAAGGCTCCAAGCTGACGTAAACGCTGGCGCCGGCGACATCGCCGGCGGCGTCCTGCATGGCCCTAACTTCGGCGTGCGCCTCGCCTCGCCATTGATGCCAACCGCGCCCCAGCACTCGGCCAGCGCGGACGATGACGCAGCCGACACGGGGATTGGGCGTGGTGGTGCATAGGCCGCGCTCGGCCAGTGCAACCGCTTCGTCAAGGAAAACCCTGTCCTTGTCGGCGCTCATCGCGCATGGCGCTTCAGGCGGCGAATTTCGGACTGGAATTCGCTGACGTCCTGGAAGTCCCGATATACGGAGGCGAAGCGAACGTAGGCGACTGGGTCGAGTTGGCGCAGTTCCCCCATGACGGCCTCGCCGACCTGGCCTGATTTAACTTCGCGCTCGCCGGACTCCCGAATGCGGTCCATCATGCGCCCCACCGCCGCATCGATGGCCTCGTCCGAAACTGGCCGCTTCTCCAACGCCTTGCGCAATCCCTGCCGCAGCTTGGCTTCGTCGAAAGGCTCCCGCGAGCCGTCCCGCTTGACGAGCTTCGGCATCAACAGTTCGGCGGTCTCGAAGGTGGTCCAGCGTTCGCCGCAAAGGCCGCACTCCCGCCGCCGTCGCACCGACTTGCCCTCGCTGACAAGGCGCGAATCGATCACCTTGGTGTCGTCGGCGCTGCAAAACGGGCAGTGCATGTGGTGATTCGCTGCGAGGGCGCGGCCAGACGAGGTTTAGGCCGCCTGCGCCTCTCTTAGCTGCGCCGCGCCGTACACCGGGAAGGCGCGGCACAGCTCCAGCGCCTTGCCCTTGACCTCGGCGATGCCGGCTGCGTCGGAGATGTCCTCAAGCACATCGCAAATCCAATTCGTCAGCTCGATGCACTCGGCCTCCTTGAAACCGCGGGTGGTCACCGCCGGCGTGCCTAAGCGCAGGCCGCTGGTGACGAACGGCGAGCGCGGATCATTGGGCACGGCGTTCTTGTTGACGGTGATGTTGGCGCGCCCCAAGGCGGCGTCCGCGTCCTTGCCGGTAATGCCGGTCTCGATCAGGTCCAGCAGCAACAGGTGGTTGTCCGTGCCGCCGGAGACGACCTTGAAGCCCCGCTCCACGAAGCGGTTGGCCATGGCTTGGGCGTTGGCGAGCACTTGCGCTTGGTACAGCTTGAACTCCGGAGCTAGGGCCTCCTTGAAGCACACCGCCTTGGCGGCGATGACATGCATCAAGGGGCCGCCTTGGGAACCGGGGAAAAGCGCCGAGTTGAGCTTCTTCTCCACATCCGGGTTGGCCTTGGCCAGAATGACGCCGCCCCGGGGGCCGCGCAGGGTCTTGTGGGTGGTGGAGGTGGTCACGTCGGCGATCGACACCGGGTTGGGGTAAAGATCAACGGCGACCAAACCGGCCACATGGGCCATATCGACCAGAAGATAGGCGCCCACATCGTCGGCGATTTCCCTGAACTTCGACCAGTCCATCCGCCTTGAATAGGCGGAGAAGCCGGCCACCAGCATTTTGGGGCGATGGGTTCTGGCCAGTCGGGCGACCTCGTCGTAGTCCACCTCCCCAGTGTCCGCGTTCAGGCCGTACTGCACGGCGTTGTACAGGCGCCCGGAAAAGTTCACCTTGGCGCCGTGGGTCAGGTGCCCGCCGTGCGCCAAGCTCATGCCCAGCACGGTGTCGCCCGGGTTGAGCAAGGCCAAGTAGGCGGCGGCGTTGGCTTGGGAGCCGGAGTGGGGCTGCACGTTGGCGTAGTCCGCCTTGAACAGGGCCTTGACCCGCTCGATGGCGAGGGTCTCCGCCACATCGACGTATTCGCAGCCGCCGTAGTAGCGCTTGTGCGGATAGCCTTCGGCGTACTTGTTGGTCAGCACCGTGCCTTGCGCCTCCATGACCGCGGGGCTGGCATAGTTCTCCGAGGCGATCAACTCGATGTGCTCCTCCTGGCGGCGGCGCTCCTCGTCGATTGCCCCAGCGATTTCGGGGTCAATGGAAGCAATGGATTTGGTTGGTGCAAACATGGGATTCCCAGACCGGATGTTGGTGGCGTTTCATCAACCATGATAATGCGCCCCGGGCGTTGCGCGGGCCAAAAATTTTTGCCGGCGTCTTGAAAATCACTAAAGGGAGGCGACGGCTTCCAAAGCGGCGCTCAGGTTCTTGACGCCATGCACGGCCATTCCGGCAATGGTCTCCCTAGGCCGGTTGTCGTGGGGCGCGATGGCTATCTTGAAGCCGTGTTTGCTCGCCTCGCGCAGGCGCTCCTGACCATTGGGGACCGGGCGCACTTCGCCGGTTAAGCCTAGTTCCCCGAAAACGATGAGCTGCCTGGGCAAGGGACGGTCGCGAAGAGAGGACAACACCGCCAGCAGCAGCGCCAAGTCCCCCCCGGTTTCGGCAATGCGCACACCGCCCACCACGTTGGCGAAGACGTCCTGATCGGCGAGCTGCACACCGCAGTGACGGTGCAGCACGGCCAAGTGCATGGCCAAGCGCTGTTGGTCCAGGCCGACCGCCACCCGCCGGGCGTAGCCGCCCTGAACTTCGTTCACCAGCGCTTGAATTTCAACCAGAATCGGCCGGGTGCCCTCCCAAATCACGGTGGCGACGCTGCCGGGGGATTCGACCTTGCCGCGCTGCAGGAAGATCGCGGAGGGGTTGGCGACCTCGCGCATGCCGCGCTCGGTCATGGCGAAGACGCCAAGCTCGTTGACCGCGCCGAACCGGTTCTTGACTCCGCGCAGCGTTCGGTAGCGGCTGCCGGCTGGGTTGTCCAGCATCAGGAAGCAGTCGATCATGTGCTCCAAGACCTTGGGGCCGGCCAAGTGGCCCTCCTTGGTGACGTGCCCCACCAGCACCACCACGGCGCCGCTGGACTTGGCCAGCCTAGTGAAGTAGGCGGCGGTTTCGCGCACTTGGCTGAGGCTGCCGGGGGTGCCTTCAACGCTCTCGAGCTGCAGAACCTGCACCGAGTCCAGCACCACTAGCCTAGGTTTGCGTTGGTCGATCAGGTCGGCCACCACCTCCGCCCGGGTTTCCGCGGCGGCCTCCAGATTCCCGGCCGGCAGCCGCAGCCGTTTGGACCTGAGCGCAAGCTGCTCCAGCGACTCCTCGCCGGTGACGTAGAGGACGGGCACCTCGGCGCTGACCGCGGCGCACACCTGCAGCAGCAAGGTGCTCTTGCCGGCGCCGGGGTCGCCGCCGATGAGCACCACGGAACCGGCGACCAGCCCGCCGCCGAGCACTCGGTCGAGTTCACCGAAGCCCGTGGCCAGCCGATTGGCGGATTCGGCCTGCACCTCGGAGAGCTTGCGGGCGGCTGCAGGCACACCCTCAAAGCCGACCTTAGGGGAGGGTGCGGAGCCTAGGCGCAGTTGGGAAAGGCTGTTCCACTCTCCGCAGGCGCCGCACCGTCCCTGCCATTGGGTGTGATGAGCCCCGCAGGAGGCGCAGACGTAGGCGGTCTGGGATTTGCCCGCCACTTATTCGGCTTGGCGATTCATGCCGCCCGGCGGCTCAGGGTGGGCCGTAGTCGTCGTAGCGTTCGGGCGCGAGTTCCTCAAACTTGGTGAGACTGCTCAGGAAGCTCAGCCTAACCGTCTTGCCGGAGACGCCGTTGCGCTGCTTGCCGATGATGATTTCGGCGACGCCCTTGTCCATCGACTCCTCGTTGTACACCTCGTCCCGGTAGATGAAGAGGATGAGGTCCGCGTCCTGCTCGATGGCCCCGGAATCCCGCAGGTCGGACATCATGGGGCGCTTGTTCATGCGCTTATCCACTTCCCGGTTCAGCTGGGACAGGGCGATCAAGGGGCAGTTCATTTCCTTGGCGATGGCCTTCATGGAGCGGGAGATTTCGGAAATTTCCTGGGTCCGGTTGTCCGAGCGGGTGCTGTCGGGGCTCATCAGTTGCAGGTAATCGACCACGATCAGGCCCAGGTGCCCACCGGCCTCCCTGGTGGCCCGGCGCACCCGGGCGCGCAAGCTCGCCGGCGTCAGGGCCGGCGTGTCATCGATGTAGAGCGGCTGGTCCTTCAAGTGCGCCACCGCCGAGGAAAACCTGTCCCAATCCTGGTCTTTTAGGTTCCCGGTCTGCATGTCGCTCTGGCCGATGCGGGCGAGGGAGGACAGCAGGCGCATCACCAGTTGCTCCGAGGACATCTCCATGCTGAACACCAGACTGGGCGTTTTGCAGCCTATGACCGCGTATTCGACGATGTTCATGGCCAGCGCGGTCTTGCCCATGGCCGGCCGCCCGGCGATGACGATGAGGTCAGAATTCTTGAAGCCGGTGGTCTTTGCGTCCAAGACATCGAAGCCGCTGGACAGGCCTGGCAACTGCCCCTTGTTTTCGTACAGCCTGGTCAACTCCTCGACCGCCTTGCCGAGCATGGGCGTCACCGGCTGCGGGCCTTCGTTCACAAGCCGCCGCTCCGCTATGCTGAAGACTTCGCTCTCCGCTTGGTTCAGCAGGTCGTCGCTGCTGTGGCCGTTTGGCTCGAAGCCGGAGTCCGCAATGCGCTGGCCGGCGCGAATGAGCTGTCGTTGGGTCGATCTCTCCCGCACGATGCGGGCGTAGGCCACAACGTTGCTCACGCCGGGCGTGTTTTCGGCCAAGTCGGCCAAGAAGGCGCCGCCGCCGATGCGGTCCAGCTGGCCTTTCTCCGCCAAGGCTTCGGCAAGGGTCACGGCGTCGATGGGCCGGTTGTCCCGCCAGAGGCTGTCCATTGCCTCGAACAGCAGCCGATGCTCCAAGCGGTAAAAGTCGTCGGCCTGCACGATGTCGATGACATTCAGCCAAGCCTCGTTGTTCAACATGAGGCTGCCGAGCACCGACTGCTCGGCCTCCACGGAGTGCGGGGGAACCTTCAGCGAGCGGATGCCGTCAGGCGGGTTCGAGATGGCTGGCTCTGACACGGCGCTGGCTCGCTCCTGCAGGGGCTTGGGGATGGGGAAATCGTCCGAGTTTATGCGCCGCATTGCAAGGAAAAAAATTCCGTTTTCCCGAAAAAATCCCAATCCATTGATTCATGGACGCTTTTCCTTTGGGTTTGCCAATTCCCCCCTCTCTCCCTCCGCTTCGACGGGTCGGCGAAGCGCCCTGACGCGGCGGCCGATGAACAGTCCTAGGCTCGGCAGGCCGCCGGTCGAGTTATGGGTCCTCGTCGATGGGGCGCTAGGTTGTTGTGTGCGCCCAGCCTTCCGCGCACAATAGCCTTCCGCACCACGGGGCAGGAGATTAGGGTGTCTGGCAATTCTGAATCACGGCATGGCATGTGGTCCAACCGTTGGCTGTTCGTGCTGGCGGCGGCCGGCTCGGCAGTTGGTCTGGGGAACCTCTGGCGCTTCCCCTACATCACCGGCGAAAACGGCGGCGGGGCCTTTGTGCTGATCTACTTGATTTGCATCGCGCTGGTTGGCATACCCATCATGATGGCGGAGGTGCTCATCGGCCGCGAGGGGCGGCAAAGCCCAGTCAACAGCATGCGCTCCCTGACCCAGCAGCACCACCGCCACCGAGCTTGGGTGCTGGTGGGTTGGATGGGCGTCGTCGCGGGCTTCTTGATCCTTTCCTTCTACGCCGTCATCGCCGGCTGGGCGCTGAAGTACGTCTTCAGCATGGCTGGCGGCGGCTTCGCCGGCGCCAGCGGGGACCAAGCCGTCGCGGCCTTCGACCAGTTTCTGGGCAGCCCTTGGGAGATGCTGCTTTGGCATACCCTCTTCATGGCCTTGGTGGTCTTCATCATTTCCCGGGGAGTGGTGGCGGGCTTGGAAACCGCGGTGCGCTGGCTCATGCCCCTGCTGTTCGTGCTGCTGGCGGTTCTGGTGGGCTACGGCGTCACCTCCGGCGGTTTCGCTCAGGGCGTTGACTTCATGTTCGGCCTCGAGTGGGGCAAGCTCACCGGCGCCGGCCTGTTCGACGCCTTGGGCCATGCCTTCTTCACCCTCAGCCTGGGCATGGGGGCGATCATGGCCTACGGCGCCTATGTGCCCAGCTCCGTTTCCATCACCAACACCGTAGTGACCATCGCCGTGTTGGACACCTTGGTGGCCTTGGCCGCCGGGCTCGCCATCTTTCCGGTGGTCTTCGCCAACGGGCTGGAGCCGGGGCAGGGGCCGGGCCTGATGTTCGTCACAGTGCCGCTGGCCTTCGGCCAAATGCCGTTGGGGGCCTTGTTCGGCACTCTGTTCTTCCTCTTGGTGGGTTTTGCCGCCATCACCTCGGCCATTTCGCTCACCGAGCCGGCCTTGGCTTACTTCGTGGAGCAGCGCAACGTCAAGCGCTCCAAGGCGGCGGCCGGCATCGGCGTGGTCTGCTGGCTGCTGGGCGTCGGCACGGTGCTTTCCTTCAACGAATGGGCGGATGTTCATTTGCTGGGGCAGATGACCTTCTTCGACCTTCTGGACTACTTCACCCAGAACATCCTGCTGCCCCTAGGCGGGCTGTTCATCGCCCTGTTCGCCGCCTACGCGCTGCCGAAGGCGGTGTTGAAGCACCAACTGGGCATCAAGACCGCCCTCAGCGAAAAAGGGTGGCTGCTGCTGGCGGGAGTCGTGGCGCCCTTGGGGGTCCTGGCGGTGTTTCTAGTTACGATCATCGGCTTGGACAACATCCGCGCTTGGCTTTCATGAGCTCGCAATCGCTGGTCATCGGCAAACTCCTGAACTGCTGATGCGAATTGAGGTGGCCTACGCCGGCCCGGAGCGGCAATCTGTGGTCATTTTCGACTTGGAGGAAGGCGCCACCCTGTCGGCGGCGCTGTGCGCCGCCGCTTGCCACGAGGACTTCGCCGGACTGGGCGTCGAATCCATGCCGGCCGGCATCTACGGTGCGCCGGCCCCCCGCAGCCAAGTGTTGCGGGAAGGCGATAGGGTGGAGCTGTATCGGCCGCTAGTGCTGGACCCAAAGGAGGCCCGCCGCTGTCGGGCGCAACTGGGCGACCGATCGAAATAGAGGGACATGGGCCGATGATGGTTTCGCACAGGCACAAGTTCATCTTCATCGCCGTTCCCCGCACCGGCAGCCACGCCATCCGCATGGCCCTGCAGCCGGACCTCGGCCTGGACGACTGGCAGCAGGAGAGGCTAATTACGGGAGCGCTCAGCCCGGTGCCGGCGCTCGCGCGGATCCGCCACGGGCACGTCACCGTGCGCCAAGCCCGCCGGCATCTGCCGGAGGCGGTCTGGCGCGGGTACTTCAAATGGTCCGTCATGCGCGAGCCGTGCGACTGGTGCGTGTCCGCATGGGCGTTTTTTCGAGCGCCGCAACTGGCCTGCGGCGGCGGCAATCTGACCGAGACAATGAAGCGTGGGCTCACCGTCATGAAGGGAGGGCCGGCCACCGGGCGGGAGTTACGCAGGCTGATGCATCTCAGGCCCCAGACGAGCTTGCTGTTGGACGGGAACGGCCAACTCGGCGTGGACTTCGTGGCCCGCTACGAGCGTCTGCAGGCCGACTTCTCCCATGTCCGCCGAACGGTGGGCCTGGCCGGTCGGAGGAAACTGCCCGTGGTGAACGCAAACGAGCAAAGACCGGCCGTGGAGTGGCTCGACGACGAGCTGCGGGAACTGGTGCGGGGCATCTACCGACGCGACTTTGAAGTGTGGGAAGGGATGAACCGTCCAGAGGTTTAGGGAGGGCCATCGGTATGGTCACTGCAATCTGCGGGGTATGGGGCGCAGGCGGATACGTGGAGCGGTCGCTGGACGCGATGCTGGGGACGCTCTCCGACCACGGTCCGCACAGCGGAAGGTGGACAGGAAGCACCATCGGTCTGGGACGCCGGGGTCGCCCGGTCACCCGGGAGGATCTCTCGGAGCCCGCATTCGCCGTTGATGCGGGTGCCGGGCTCGTGGCGGCCGCGGCCGCCCGGCTCGACGACCGCGACGCACTCTGCGACGCGCTGGGGATCCCGCGCCCCAAACGCGCCGGCCTCGCCGACGTCGAGCTGATTCTGCGGGCGTGGGCGCACTGGGGCCGGCAATGCCCTGCGCATCTGCTAGGCGACTACGCGTTTGCTGTGTGGGACGCGGGGAGGCGCAGGCTGCACATCGTTCGGGACGCCGTCGGCATTCGCCCGCTGTACTACGCCGAGACGAGGCGCGGCCTCGTGTTCGCAAGCACGGTCGAGGCGGTGCTCGCCGTACCGGAGGTTCCACGCGCACTCAACGAAGCGGCGGTGGCGGAGCATCTGAGCAGCCAGGAGCTGCGGAGCAACACCCGCACGTTTTACGAGGCGGTGCGCAAGGTTCCCTCCGGGTCGATGCTCACGGTCGAAGCGGGGGAGGGCGGGGAGGGGGGAGAGCCGCGGCGAATGCGCACTCGCACCACAAGGCATTGGCATCCCGAGGACGCGCCGGCGGCACCGCCCGCGTCGGACGAAGCGTACGCGGAGGAGTTTCTCGACCTGTATGCGTGGGCGGTGCGGGAGCGCCTCCGCGGCGGCCCCGTGGGCGTGCATCTGAGCGGCGGCCTGGACTGCTCGAGCATTGCGGTGCTCGCGGCCCGGGAGCTGCGGCGGACGGCGCACCCGCCGCCGCTCGCCTTCAGTTGGCAGCCGCCTCGCGAAGACGTGCTGCCATGCAGCCTGTGCGCGCATGAGTACGCTCTCATCGACGCGGTGTGCGAACGCGAAGACCTGCAGGTGCTCCACTGCTCGCCGCAGCCGGAGGACGTCTTGAGGGTGCTGCAGTCCGACGGGACGCTGCCCGGGGTGCATGTGCACATGAACGAGGAGCCGGTGCAGCGTTGCGCAGCGGAGCAGGGTGTGCGGGTGATGCTGTCGGGCTGGGGCGGCGACGAGGGAGTGTCCCACAACGGCGCCGGACACCGACAGGAGCTGCTGTTGGGTGGGCAGTGGCGGAAGCTGGCGGTGGAGTGCCGTGCACAGGATGCGCCCTTGACCTATTTCCTGGGGTACATCGTGCTGCCGCTCGCGTTCCCGCGGCTCGCGTCCGGCCTCCACAGATGGCGCAGGGGCAAGCGGTTCCGGCGGGACTGGCTCATGGATCCGGTGTTCGCGCGCCGCGCCAAGCGTCCAGCCGCGTGGGGAAGGATGGGGATCGGGGTGCGCAACCGCCAACTGGAAAACTTTGGGGAGGGAGGACCCACGAGGCGCATCGAGGGATGGGCTGCAAGCGGCGCCCGCCGGGGCATCGAGTACCGCTACCCGTTGCTGGACCGCCGGATTGTGGAGTTCGCGCTGGGACTGCCGCCCGAGCAGTTCCGCCGGGGGAGGTGGGGACGGTGGCTGATGAGGCATGCGCTGCGGGGCGTTCTGCCGGAGCAGGTGTGCTGGAGCCTGCGCAAGGCCGACCCGGCGAGGCAGGGGGCGTTGATGCACGCGCTGGCCGAGGCCGCGCCGGCGGTGCGCCGGCGGATCGACGAACGCGGAGGCGGAGAACGTGCGCAGTACGTTCACATGCGACGGCTCATGGAGAGACTGGGGGCGCACGAGAGCGAATTGCTGCGCGAACCGGGAGTGGTGCGGAACGCGCTCCTGCTGCTCGACTTCTGAGGACGGAGGCAGTGAAATCTGATAGCCTACCCGGGCCGTCCGCAAAGCGCGGGCGGGTCCAATATTCAATGGACGGCACGAACACAAACGGAGGAAAACGGTAAAATTCTCGAACAGGAACACTCGGAGACCACGACAGCCAGGGGGGTAGGAAATCATGGTCAAAGCCGGTCGTCCGCCTCATGGACGAGGTCATGTGGACTTCGTCAGGATTTTCAGGGTGTATCCCCTCCGGCAGATTTGAGTGCGAAGAAAGGAATGGCTAAGATACCGTGTCGTAGCGGTGACGGCAGGGGAATCCGTGGGGGGGATGAATGCCGGGTATTCGAGCATCGAGTGCGACATCGGGTATTCAACGGAGGGAGAGCGATGACGACGAAGACAGTTGACGAATCCACGTCTGACGGCGACGTGGGACTGAAACGACCCTGGAGCAAGCCGTCCATCCGTGCTATGGATGCGCTGCACGACAGGATCTACTCCCACTCCATCCAGGCCACGGGCACGGGGGGGTATAGGTGTGTTACCAGGGGGAATTTCTGTCATGAAGACGAATACTATCACCCGGTTTCGTAGCGCCCTACCTGCCTGCCTACCGTCGGCGGTGCCCTCGCACGGGAACACGAGGGGCATTTCAACATGAATAGCAAAGTAACGATTCCGCTGGCGGCGGTGTTTTTGATGGGCATCGTAGGGTGTACACGGTCGGATGAAGAAGCTGCGTGCGAGTCGCCCTACGGATGTGTGCCCTCACGGTACATCGACGCAACCTGCTACGGAACGACGGCTTGATGAGGCGAACCCCGTCAAAGCCTGGTATGAAGGCGGTCGAAAAGCCGGACCGGGTGCGGCGGCTCGTCCCGGTGGAGGTGGCGGCGTTGCGCGGGCGGGTCGCAGGAATCTCGGAGCGGGTGTGGCGGAAGGAGAGCGGGCGCCGGGAGAACGACTACCCGTGCTTCGGGCATACGCGCCACATCCTCTTCCGGTTCGTGCCGCGGGTGCGGGCGACCGCCTGTTGGTACGCAAATCCGTCCTGGTTTGCCTGGAGCGGGATGCTGCTGCCGCTGATGGAGCGGGCCGCGGCGCTCTACGGATACGCGCAGCCGGTGTATCCCAAGGCCATGCTCGCCCGGCTCGCGGCCGGGCGCGGGATTGACGCGCACATGGACAACGGGCGCCTGAACCCCTTCACCCACAAAATCCATGTGCCTTTGGAGACGAACCCGCAGGCGACGCTGACGGTGCGGGACGAGGTGTTCCACCTGAAGGCCGGCTACGCATGGGAGGTGAACAACCTCGCCCCGCACGGGGCGTTCAACGGCGGCGCGCGCGACCGCGTCCATTTCATCTTCGAGGTGATGGAGGGCGCGGGAACGCAATGGGTGGAGACCCGGACAGCGCCGACCGCGCGGGTCGCCAACTGAAGCGCGAAGCTCCGCCGCCGCGGGCCGGCAAGACGCCCGAACCCAGCCCCCTGAACGCCCCCAACACCGCAAACCGCCCCAAAGAGGGGCTGAACACACCCTTCGGCCCCCTTCCGCCCGGCCAAACCCACGCCGCAGGGGAGCGCGGAACGCCAAACAAAGCGCAAAAAAAGCTGCAGCGCAAGTGTCTTGAAATAGTGTCGGTCTTGGTTTTAGGTCCCGTCGGCTTCCGCTGCTTCGGAATTCTGTGTGCTGCTGGGCGCGTAGTCGCCGGTGAATGACGAGAGCAGGTCATTCTCAAAATGCAGGGTCACGCGCTTCTCGTCCGTGAAGCGGCCCGGTGCTTCTATGGTGTAGATATAGTCCCAGCGGTCCTGGTTGAAGGTGTTGCGCACCACCGGCTCGCCCATCACGAAAGCCACCTGCTCCCGCGTCATGCCCGGCTTCAGGCGGTCGATCATCTCTTGGGTGATGACGTTGCCCTGCTGCACGGTGATCTTATGCACCCGGGGCATCTTGAAGCTGATCTTGGGCATCTTCGGCTTGGGCATGGCGCACCCGATCAACAGCGCCGCACAAGCTATGCACAAGGCGGTGCGCAGCAACCGCCGCCCGCCTTGGGCGCCACATTTAACGTCCGTCACATGGCCTCGGCAACGTTGTTGACAGGCTCCTCTTGGGTGCGGCCCTAGCTTAGGCTGCCTAGTATGGAGAGGAATTCGCAGCATCTTAGTGACAAGTTGTCCCAGTGGGGGTGGATGGTGGTGGCTGAACGCATTCTACTACAGCAGATCGAGTAGGCTCGAAGGGAATGCCGCGGCGGCGTCCGCTTAGGGGCCGCTTCCCGTCCTTCGCTCGGCGCCGTCCAGCAGTGTGCGGGCGTAGGCGCGGGTCTCGTCCGTCAAGTCGGCCCCGGCGAGCATTCGGGCGACCTCCTCCACCCGGTCGGCGGCGGTGACTTGGCGCAGATGCACGTCTTGGGCGGCGTCCTTCTCCACCACTAGGTGGTTGTCGCCAAGAGCGGCCACCTGCGGAGCGTGGGTGACGCAGAGGACCTGGGTGCGGGCGCCGAGGTCGCGCAGCATGCGGCCTAGGACGTCGGCGGTGGCGCCGCCGACGCCCACGTCTGCCTCGTCGAGCACCAGCGAAGGAAGCTGCGCCCGTTGCGCGGCGACCACGCAGACGGCTAAGTCGATGCGCGCCCGCTCGCCGCCGGAGGCGATCTTCGCCAAGCTGCCGGCCGGATACTTGGGATTGGTGGTGACGTGGAACTCCAGGGTTTCCAAGCCGCGCTCGGAGTTGGCCGCCTCGAAGCGGATGTCCAAGGCGCCCCCCTTGATGCCCAAGGCGTTCATGCGGGCGCTGACTGCGGCGGCGAAGCCGCTGGCGGACTGACGGCGCTGCTGGCTGACCGAGCCGGCGATGCGTTCAAACTCCGCCCTTTGCCGTTCGGCCTCCGCTTGCAGCCCTTGCAGCTCATCCTGCCCGGCGTGCAGGGTGTTGAACTCCTGTTCGAGGCGTTCGACCTGCTGCGCAAGCTGCTCCGGGGGGCAACGATGCTTGCGGGCCAGGTCCTGAACGCGGTCCAAGAGCTCCGACAGTTGCGCCAAATGATCCGGGTCCATCTCGAAGGCGTCGATGTAGCCGCTGAGGTCGCGCACTGCGTCATCAACCAGCCCCACCGCCGAACCGAGCGCTTGCCGAGCGCTCTGCAGGCTGGGATGGTCGTCGTCTATGCCGCCAAGCAGCCGCTCGGCTTGGCGGGCGTCGGCCAGGTCCGACAGCCTCTCGATGGCGTGCTGGACGGCCTCGTGAATGCTCTGCGCCTGGGAGAGGCGCCGAAACTCCCCCTGCATGGATTCGAACTCGCCATGCGCCAAGTTCAGGGTGTGCAACTCATCGAGTTGATAACCCAGCAGGCTGGCGCGTTGCGCGGCATTGGCCACCTTGGCCTTGAGCGCCTGCAACGCCTTTTCGGTGCGCCGCCAAGCCCGATGCGCCTGGGCCATGCCGCGCCGGTCCGCTGCCGCCACGCCGTAGGCGTCCAGCAGATCCAGTTGCACGTCCCTTCTGGTCAGGCGCTGGTTCTCGCCTTGGCCGTGGATGTCCAGCAGCCCGTCGGTGAGGTCGCGCAGCACTTGCAGAGTCACCGGTGCGCCGTTGATGAAGGCGCGGGAGCGTCCATCCCGTCCGATCACGCGCCGCGCCAAGCAGCGCTCCGGCTCGTGGGCATCGGCAAGCTCGTGCTCACCGAGATAGTCCAAAGCCCGTCTGTTGCCGGCCAAGTCGAACTCCGCAGCCACCTCGGCGCGGGCGGCGCCGGGACGGATCAGATCGGCGCTGGCCCTTTCGCCGAGCACCAAGGCCAGCGCGTTCATCAGGATGGATTTGCCGGCGCCGGACTCCCCGGTCACCACCGTCAGGCCGTCGGCAAAGCCGATGTCCAACCGTGCAACCAGCGCAAAGTCCAGAATGGTCAACTGCCTGAGCAAGTTCTTGACGCCGCCGAAAAATGCATCATATTACTTGAGGTAGGGCCATCGTCGGGCTACTTGCAGCAACGGGAAAGCGGGCGTGGCGTGGCGTTTGCAATGAACGGGAGCGTCCTGCTGCGCGGAAGAAAACCATGCAAGTCTTGACCGGGGTTGACGACCGCACCGAACAGATCTTCAAGCTGTTGGTGGAGTCCTACATCACCAATGGCCGCCCGGTGGCCTCCAAGGCTTTGGCCGGGCAGCCGAGCGTGGCGGTCAGCGCCGCCACGGTGCGCAACATCATGGCCCGTCTGGAGACCCGGGGGCTGGTCAAGTCCCCGCACACTTCGGCCGGCAAGGTGCCCACCAGCCAAGGCCTGCGCTTCTTCGTCGATAGCATGCTGGCGGTGGAGGCACTTGACGAAGCCGAGCAGCGTTCCTTGGAGAACGGCGTGAACCCCGACCTGCCTCCGTCCGAGATGATCGAAGCCGTCTCCCAAATGCTGTCCCGCATCACCGAGCTCACCTGCGTCGTCACCCTGCCCCGGCGGGACCAGTCGGCGCTGCGGCATGTGGAGTTCCTCAACTTGGACGGCGACCGCTTGCTGGCGATTCTGGTGTTCAACGATCGGGAGGTGCAGAACCGCGTCATCCACACGGACCGCAAGTACGATGAGGCGGATTTGGTGCGGGCGGCCAACTTCATCAACCAGGAATTCGGCGGGCTGTCCTTGGTGGAGGTGCGCAACGGCCTCATCGCCTCCATGCAGCGGGACAAGGACCGCATGGACAGCCTGCTGCAGGCGGCGCTGGACATGGCGTCCAGGGCGTTCGCCGAGGAGCCGGCCCAAGACAAGGGGTTCGTCGTGGCCGGGGAGTCCAACTTGCTCGACATCAGCGAGGACACGGAGACGGTGCGTGGCTTGTTCGAGGCGTTTTCCCAAAAAGGCTCCATCCTGCACCTGCTGGACCGCTGCCTGAACACTGAGGGCATTCAACTGTTCATCGGCGAGGAGTCCGGCTACAACGTGCTGGACGAACTGAGCCTAGTGTCGTCCTCCTACTCCGTGAACGGCCGCATCGCCGGTGTGCTCGGCGTGGTGGGGCCGACGCGCATGGCCTACCAAAAGGTCATCCCGGTGGTGGACGTCACCGCCCACCTGCTCGGCGACGCGCTGCAGCATCCCTGATGGAACCAACTTGATTCTTTCTTTGCCGGCCCCATTGTTCAGGGCTGGAAATTGGGCGAGGGCGCAGCATGGCGAAAAAATCCCCGAAGGCAGCCGGTGCGGAGCCGGCCGCGGCAACCGCGCAAGCAACCCCGGCTGCGGAGCAAGCGGCGGCGGAACCCGCTGCGGACGCCCCGTCAATGGCGGCGGAGGATTCCGGCAAAGAAGTGGACGGGGGCGACGGGGGGCAGGGCGCCGATGCAGCGGCGCTGCAAGCCGCCTTGGAGTCCGCCAACGCGGAGATTGGGCAACTGAAGGATAGGGCGCTGCGCGCCCAGGCGGAAGTGGAGAACATCCGCCGCCGCGCCGCAAAGGATGTGGAGAACGCCCGTAAGTTCGCCTTGGAGCGCTTCGCCGGGGACCTGCTGCCGGCCTTGGACGGCTTGGAGAAGTCCGCCGAAAGCGCCGCCTCCGCAACCGACGTCAAGGCCGTGGCCGAAGGCGTTGCGCTCTCTTTCAAGCTCCTGACGGACACCTTGAGGAAAAACGGCGTCGAGCCGATCGACCCCCTTGGCGAACCCTTTGATCCGACCCGCTCCGAAGCCATGGCCATGGTGGAGAACCCGGATGCGGAGCCGAACTCCGTCATGGAGGTGATGCAGAAGGGCTACCTGCTGAACGGTCGGTTGGTGCGCGCCGCCAAGGTGATCGTCGCCAAGGCCCCCGAGGTGGCGGGCGAGGGCGAGGGCTAGTCGAGGCGTCTGCTGCGCTGCGCCCTGCACGGAACGGCGGGTTGGCGCATTGAAATGGCCCTGTGCGCCCCCATAGACAGTTGACGGACTTAAGCCCCGCCCAGCCGCCGGACTGAGCGGAATTAACAGCAAACTTGGAGCGACCGCAAAATGGGCAAGATCATCGGCATTGACCTCGGCACCACGAACTCCTGCGTGGCCGTGCTGGACGGCGGCGACGCCAAGGTCATCGAAAACTCCGAGGGAGACCGCACCACCCCCTCTGTCATTGCCTACACGGACGAAGGTGAAATCCTCGTTGGGCAGAACGCCAAGCGCCAAGCCGTCACCAACCCCAACAATACGCTGTTCGCCGTCAAGCGCTTGATCGGCCGCAAGTTCGGGGACGACGTGGTGCAGAAGGACATCAAGATGGTGCCCTACGAAATCGTCGGCGCCAAGAACGGCGACGCCTGGATCTCCGTGAAGGGGGAGAAGCTGGCGCCGCCGCAGATCTCCGCCGAAGTGCTCAAGAAAATGAAAAAGACGGCGGATGAGTACCTAGGCGAGGACATCTCCGAAGCGGTCATCACCGTGCCGGCCTACTTCAACGACTCGCAGCGCCAAGCCACCAAGGACGCCGGCAAGATCGCCGGGCTGGACGTGAAGCGCATCATCAACGAACCCACCGCCGCCGCCCTGGCCTACGGGCTGGACAAGAAGCGGGGGGACGCCAAGATCGCCGTCTATGACCTAGGCGGCGGCACCTTCGACATCTCCATCATCGAAATCGCCGAAATCGACGGCGAGCATCAGTTCGAGGTGCTCTCCACCAACGGGGACACCTTCCTCGGTGGGGAGGACTTCGACCTGACGGTCATCGACTACTTGGCCGATGAGTTCAAGAAGGAGAACGGCGTCGATCTGCACAACGATCCCTTGGCTTTGCAGCGGCTCAAGGATGCGGCGGAAAAGGCCAAGATCGAGCTGTCCAGCAGCCAGCAGACGGAAATCAACCTGCCCTTCATCACCGCTGACCAATCCGGGCCGAAGCACTTGGTGCTGAAGCTGTCCCGGGCCAAGCTGGAATCCTTGGTGGAGGAGCTGGTGGACCGCACCATCGGCCCCTGCCGCACCGCCATCAAGGACGCCGACCTAAGCGTCGGCGACATTGACGACGTCATCTTGGTGGGCGGCCAAACGCGCATGCCCTTGGTGCAGGAGAAGGTCAAGGCGTTCTTCAACAAGGAGGCGCGTCGGGACGTCAACCCGGACGAAGCGGTGGCCATCGGCGCGGCCATCCAAGCCGCGGTGCTGTCCGGGGACGTCAAGGACGTGCTGCTGCTCGACGTAACCCCCCTATCCCTCGGCATCGAGACCTTGGGCAAGGTGATGAGCGTGCTGATCGACAAGAACACCACCATCCCCACCAAGAAGACCCAGGTGTTCTCCACCGCGGACGACAACCAAACCGCGGTCACCATCCATGTGCTGCAAGGGGAGCGCAAGCAAGCGGCGCAGAACAAGTCCCTCGGCCAGTTCGACTTGCGGGACATTCCGCCGGCCCCGCGCGGCATGCCGCAAATTGAGGTCAGCTTCGACTTGGACGCCAACGGCATCCTCAACGTCTCCGCCAAGGACAAGGCCACCGGCAAGGAGCAGTCCATCGTCATCAAGGCGTCCAGCGGCCTGTCCGACGAAGAGATTGAACAGATGGTGCGGGACGCGGAGGCGCACGCCGCGGACGACGAGAAGTTCGCGGAGATGGTCAACCTGCGCAACCAGGCGGACGGCTTGGTGCATGCTTCGCGCAAGGCGGTCAAGGACGCCGGCGACAAAGTCAGCGACGCCGACAAGGAGGCCGTGGAATCCGCCGCCGCCGCGTTGGATGAGGCCCTCAAGAGCGAGGATAAAGCGGAGATCGAAGCGAAGATGCAGGCGCTGACGGAAGCCTCCGCGCAGTTCGCGCAAAAGGCCTATGCTGATGCATCTGCGGCCGGCGGCGGTGATGATGGTGATGCCGACGGCAAGGCCGCTGACGGCGACGCCGTCGATGCCGAGTTTGAAGAGGTCAAGGACGACGACAAGAAAGACAAGTAAGGCGCGCCCGGAAGCCGGCGCGGGCCGCCCGCCGATGGTCGCGACCTTGGGGTGCCGCAGACCCGGAAGTGGCGGCTTCGCATCAATGGCCCGGAAATTTCGGAGACGCTCCGCAAGGCAAGTGACATGCATCCTGGGCCTACGCCGGATGCACACCACCCATGCGCCTTCCAGAGGCGTTTGACTTGCTCCGAACGGGAACGAACTGATGGCGAAACGCGACTACTACGAGGTCTTGGGCCTGAACCGAGACGCTGCGGACGACGACGTCAAGAAGGCGTACCGCCGCCTCGCCATGAAGTTCCACCCGGACCGCAACCCGGATGACGCCAAGGCCGAGGAGAAGTTCAAGGAAGCCTCCGAAGCCTACGAGATTCTGGCGGACCGGGAAAAGCGCAACGCCTACGATCAGTTCGGCCACGCCGGGGTGGACCCCAACGCCGGCGGCATGGGCGGCGCCGGGTTCAACGGCAGCTTCGGCGACATCTTCGGCGATGTGTTCGGCGACATCTTCAGCGGCGGCCGCTCCGCCGGCCGCAGTGGGCGCGCCCGCACCAGAGGCGCGGACCTGCAATACAACCTACAGCTTGACTTGGAGCAGGCGGTGCAGGGGGACATGGTGGAGATCTCCCCGCTCGTGCGGGTCGCCTGCGAGGATTGCGACGGCAGCGGCGCCAAGGCCGGCACCAGCCCCAGCACCTGCCCGGAGTGCTCCGGCGCCGGGCAAATCCGCGTCGCCCAAGGCTTCTTTTCGTTGCAGCAGACCTGTCCCCGTTGCCGCGGCAACGGGCAGGTTATTACTAGCCCCTGCCGTCGTTGCGGTGGGCGCGGACGGGTGGAGGAGCGCAAGAAACTGTCGGTGCGCATTCCCCCCGGCGTCGATAACGGGGACCGCATTCGCTTAACCGGCGAAGGGGAGGCCGGGGTGCGCGGTGGCCCGCCTGGGGATCTCTACGTCCAAGTGGAGGTGCGCGACCATCCCATCTTCGTCCGTGAAGGCCGCCACCTGTTTTGCGAAGTGCCTTTCTCCTTTGTCGATGCGGCCCTTGGCGGCGAAATCCAAGTGCCCACCCTAACCGGGCGGGTGAAGCTGAAGGTGCCGCCGGAAACCCAAACCGGCAAGCTGTTCCGCCTGCGCGGCAAGGGCATCACCCCGGTGCGCGGCGGCCCGGTGGGGGATCTGCACTGCAAGGTGGTGGTGGAAACGCCGGTCAAGCTCACCGAGCAACAAAAGCAGTTGCTGCGCAAGTTCAAGCGCAGCATGGAGCAGGGCGATGAAGAGCACTCACCCAAGGAGAGCGGCTGGTTCCAAGGCGTCAGGGACTTCTTTGACGGCTTGAAGTCCTGAGCGTCCGCAAGCAAGCGCTGTTGCAATCAAACTCTCGGAACAGCGGTTCAACGGCCGTTCGGAGCCAATCGCGCACCGAACGCCCTCCTACTTCAGCGCGAGTCCGCAACGGATTTTGGATTTGCAGTCGCAGTTCATAGCCCTATAATTCGCAATCGCTCTCCGGTGCAGAGTCGTCAACCGGAGGTGTTGTTTGGTTGTGGAGAAGGAGGGTTCCGTATGCTGCGGGTTGCAGTCGCCG
The DNA here is from genome assembly GCA_958296195.1 of uncultured Pseudomonadales bacterium. Taxonomy (GTDB): domain Bacteria; phylum Pseudomonadota; class Gammaproteobacteria; order Pseudomonadales; family Azotimanducaceae; genus Azophilus. The sequence goes on from OY282455.1 coordinate 1,304,152, forward strand.
GCGCTTCGGGGCAAATGGGCCGCGAGGTGATAAATGCCATTGCCGATGAGCAATATGTCGAAGATGTCGCTTTGGACACCGTCTTGGGGCGGCCGCAGAGCGACCAAATCGGCATGAATGCGGGAAAACTGGCGGGGGTCAACAGCTTGTTGGGGCCTCTGGAGGGAGCGCAGGAGGAGTTCGACGTGCTGATCGACTTCACTGTTCCCGCTGCCGCCTTGCATTTCGTCTCGGTCTGCAGCGATTTGAACAAACCCATAGTGGTCGGCACCACGGGGTTCGATGCTGAGGGCCGGGAACGCATCCTCCATGCTGCTAAGAAGATCCCCATCGTCATGACCCCGAACCTGAGCCTGACCGGCAACCAGTTGTTTAGGGCAAGCGAGGACGCAGTTCGCCGCTTGGGCGGGACGGACATCGATGTGGAGATCATCGAAGTCCACCACAGTGCAAAGCGCGACGCACCCTCCGGCACAACCCTGGAACTGGGGCGGCGCTTGCTGTCGGGCTTCTTGCGCCAGGACGAGGACGACTCCGCGGAAGCAGCGTTCCGCGTTCGCCGGAAGGAAGACTTGGACGAAGAGTACGGAGACAAGTACGAAGCCGTGGTCCAGCGCGTGGCCCAGGCCCAGCGCTACAGGTCGGCAACAGAGGCAACAGAGGCAACAGAGGCAAGAGTCTATGCCCTCGAACCCACATCTAGCGGGAATGGACAAGACGACTTCAGCATCACAATCGTGGTGTATCGCATCGCTTGCCACTTCTTGTGTTGGCACAACGTTAGGTTTTCCCTCCCGAAAGCCGATGAGTGGTTGGACATCACCTGCGAGGCGCCCAGCCGTGCCGTATTCGCCCAAGGAGCCCTGCAGGCAGCGAAGTTTCTCAAGGGCCGGCCGGCCGGCCTATACGGCATGAAGGACGTGCTGGGTAGTTAGCTGTGTTGAGGCGCCCCTTCTTGATTGGCTTCGCTTTGCTTGCCGGCGTCACAGGGCAAGCGACGGCCGCCCCCTGTGCGGGCATTGCGGAAGAGGGCGCCCGGCTGAATTGCTTGGGCCAGCAAGCCGAGGCCGGCGTCGAGACGGAGGCGCCGCAGTTGGCGGTGGACGGCGTGGTGCAATCGACGATTGTTTCCATCAGCCGCAGACGGGGAGGGGAAATGGTCTTCCGCCTGGCGAACGGCCAAGCCTGGATGCAGCAGACGCCGGGCTTCATGCTGGCGAACTCAGGGGAGCGGGTCGTCATCGCCCCGGCCCGCCTCGGCGGCGATATCTTGGCCACCGAGCGCAGCGCCGCCACCCGTGTGCAGCGCCTTGAATAGCCAGGCTGGAAGCTGGGTTTGTCGGTTCAGGAACCTGCTGGGCGAAAGTCCGTGGCGGCGCCCCCCTGCCCAAGCGATCGTCCTTAAGGCGTTTTGGCGATACTAAATGTCTCTATTGAGTTATGGGATCCCCTAGTTGGTTTCGCTATAATTCCGCCGCCGTTGCGGCTTTTGGCCGGCCGCGGCCTGGAGAGAGTCAAACCCAACTTGCAAGCACCGGGAGTGCTACGGAGGCGTTACTACTATGTCCACTCCATTCCTTCCTCGTTTCGCGCTTGGCTTAGTTGCTGCGGCGGGCTTTCTGGCTAATGCCGCGGCGGCGAACGCCGGCGAGCAAATCGAAGAGATCGTCGTCACCGGCTCCCACATCAAGGGCATTCCGGAGGATGCACCCCTGCCCGTCACCACCTTGTCGCGGGATGACCTGGCGCTGCAAGGGTCGCCCACCTCGCTGGACTTGATCAAGAACCTCTCCTTCAGCCAAGGAGCGGACGGGGAGACCGACCAATTTCAGGCCGGCGCCGGGGCTGAGCGGGCCACGGTGAACATCCGCGGGCTCGGCCCCAGCCGCTCCTTGGTGCTCATCAACGGCCACCGCACCACTTGGTCGCCGCACGCCATCGGCGCCCAGGCGCAATTGCTGGTCGATGTGAACATGATGCCGACCATCGCCTTGGAGCGCATCGAAATACTGCGCGACGGGGCCGCCGCGACCTACGGCTCCGACGCCATCGCCGGGGTCATGAACTTCATCACCCGCAGCGACTTCACCGGATTTGAGGTCTCCGCCAACCACAAGTTCATTGAGGATTCCAATGGCGACACCGAAGCCGGCTTGATCTTCGGCACGGATCTAGCGCAGGGCCGGGGGCACGTCGTCAGCTCCTTCGGCTACGCCAAGCGCGGCGAGCTCAATCTGGCTGATCGGGACTGGGCGGTGCAATCCTACGCGGACAGTCCTTTGGGCGGCTGGTCCAGTGTTGGGCGGCCGTCTGTTGTCGTGCCCCTAGACCGCTGGAACGCCGTGCCGGTGGGCGGCTTTGTTGGGCTGCTGGCCACCGGCATCGTGGATCCGAATTGCGAGGAACTCGGCGGTGCGCGCACTTCCGCCGGGGTCTTGGGCAACGCCGCCGGTGGATTCTGCCGCTTTCAGTACACACCGTTCGACAATTTGTCCGAGGAAGCGGAGCGCTGGCAGTGGTTCACCGAGTTCTCTTGGGAGATCAACGACACCACCACTCTGTCCAGCGAGTTCCTGATGACGGACAGCGACGTGCCGGGCTGGAACACCTCGCCCTCCTACCCCCCCAATCGGCTGGTGGATGCAGCCCGCACCATACGCGCCAACAATCCCGGCTTGGTTGACATGGCCAGCAAGTATCCGGACCTGTATGGAGACTACGCCTCCTGCTCGGAGGACTACTGCCGTTGGGTCGGAGACGCCGCGCAGACCGCCGCCGGCGTTCCCGCCGAATGGCAGGAGGTGGCATGGTTCTACGGGCGCGCCTACGGCCAGGACGGGCCGCTGCACGAGCGGGTTCGGCAATCGGAGCTTTGGCGCCTGAACGTCGCTCTGGACGGCTCCATTGGTGAATACACCTGGAGCACATCCGCCACCTACTCCGCCTCTGAGCGCCGCGAAGGTGGCGGGGACACCATGGTCTATCGGGACGCACGCGCCCGCCAAGGGCTCGGCGGCTTTGAGTGCGAACAACAGGTGCCCAACGAATATGACGCAAACGGCAACTTGGCCTTCTCCTTGGAAACCGTCATGGCCAACGCCGGCCAAGGGCCTTGCCGCTACTGGATTCCCTTCTCCAACGCCATGCCGGGGTCGCACCCGCAGGTGCCGGGAGGCATCGCCGCGAACCCAGACTTCAATCCAGCGCTGAACAATCAGGATTTGTGGGAGTACATGGTGACGGGCGATTACGGCAGAGGGGGTGAGACCTCCTTGCTGGTGCTGGAAGGCATATTCGGCGGCGATCTGCCCTGGTCCCTGCCCGGCGGCGCCCTGAGCTTCGCGGTTGGTGCCCAGTGGCGCAGCGAAACCTATGAGGTCACGCCCTTCGACATCAGCGACTTCGAACAATTCCCCTGCGCGGCGGGTCCCGAGATCAAGGACTGCACCACCAACCGCAACGGACTGTTTGGGTTTTTGCCGCCCATCTCCGCCATTGACGAGGACCGGGACATCTACTCCCTGTTTGGCGAACTGCAATTGCCCGTCAGCGACGCTGTCGAAGCCCAATTTTCGGTGCGCTACGAGGACTACGGCGGTGCCACGGGGTCAAGCCTGGACCCGAAGTTGGCCGTGCGCTGGCAGATGCTGCCGAGCGTGGGTCTGCGCGGCTCCGTCGGCACCACCTTCCGGGGGCCCACGCTCAATCAGACCGTGGCGAACAATTCATCCAACTCGCTGCAGTTCGTCGCGCAAACCGGCGCCTTCAAGCGCATCGACACCAAGGGCGACCCCAATTTGGATCCGGAGCAGGCAACCACGCTCAACATCGGCTTGCTGGTCGATCATGACGGCTTGCTCAGCGACAGCGACAACCTCTTCGTCACGGTGGACTACTGGTCTTATGACTTTGAGAAGCCCCTGGTGACGGAGCCCTACACGGCCGTCTTGGCGGCGGCTTGCCCGGGCGGCCCCACGGATCCTTGCAATGCGTCAAGCCCGTACTTTGACCGGCTGACGTTCGGCGGCGGCCCCACCGTGCCCGCCAACGTGGAGATTATCGACATCAACATCATCAACGGGCCGGACATCAAGACCGACGGCATCGACTTCACCGCCCGCTACAGCATCGGCTTGGGGCCGGGGCTGTTTAGCCTTGGCGCCAGCGGCACCCGCATTTTGGGCTACGAAATCGACGCCTGGGAGCTGGGCGACGCCTATGACGCCCTAGGTCGCTTGAACTACACCACCTCTCTGGCCCGCGCCTTGGTCAAGTGGAAGGTGCAAGGCTTTCTGAACTATGCCTGGGGGCCGCTGAACCTGCGCTACGGCCTTAACTATGTAGATGACTATGTGGATGGCGCAACGCCCATCAAGAGCCTCGTCACCCACGACCTGCACCTCAACTACAGCCTCATGCAGGAGCGGGTCAACGTTTGGGCTTCGGTCATTAACCTGACCAATGAGGACCCGCCCTTCGTGCCTCGAGAGATGAACTACGACCCGTTAACCCACAACCCCTTCGGGCGCATCCTGAAGGTGGGCGTAACCTACCGGATGGGCAGCTAAGTCGGTCGGTAGCCGATTGGCCCAGAGCGCCAATGGTCGCTCTGGGCCATTCTCCCGCGCCCGGAATTTCCTCAAGCTGCAGAATCCGCGGGGTAATTTCCCCCACTGGAATAAGCCTTCGCCTACAGACGCTACCGTTCTTGAGCTCGACAATTCCCTAGTTTTTGGCCACAATCGAATTAGGGAGTTTGTCTGTGGACTACGAATTCATCACCACCATAGCCACGATTCTGCTGGTCGGCGCCAGCGTCGTTGGCGTCTTCCTGACCGCCATCAGCACCCTTTTGAAGATGGTGGATGCCCGCTTTGACGCAATCAACGAACAAATTCGCCGAATAGACGAGCGCTTCAAGATGATTGACGAGCGCTTTGAGAGGGTTGACGAGCGCTTTGAGAGGGTTGAGGCGCGTCTGGACAGGCACGAAGAACGGTTCCTGCACATTGAAGGACAGCTATTTGAGATGCAGAAGGAGTTCACCGTCGTTAACGCCGGCATCGCACGGCTGGAGGGCCTGATGGAGGGCATCATCAGCGGCGGCCTTGTCCAGGCGCCTTCGGCTCAGGCGAGGAGTCAGAGGTAGGCGGAAGGTGCAGCTTTGCCGCGAAACGACCTCACTGCAAAGTGCCTAGGCCATCCCTCGAATGTGAGCCGTTGAATGCCCACGCCTAGCTTGTCCACTGTCGTCGCCGCCTACGAGATGGAGGCCCCCCCCCCCCCACCTTGCAGTCGTTGCCGCCGCGACGCCATCGGCGAACCCTATGGCCGAATTCAGGCAGTCGGCAATTTCTGGATGGTCGATGAACATTTCATTCAGTGACGAACACGAGGCGTTCCGCCAAGAGGTGCGGGTCTTTTTGGGTACCGCCCTGAGCGAAGATCTGAAGGAGGCGCAGCGGCTGTGCCCGGGCATCTTTCTGGACTACGAGCACAACATCCGCTGGCATCGAATCCTGCATCGGCAAGGTTGGGTGGCCCCAAGCTGGCCTCGACAATACGGCGGCACGGGATGGGACCTGATGGGCCGCTACATTTGGGCCTTGGAAGCCAGCACCGCCGAGGCGCCCAGCTTGGCGCCGATGGGCCTTGGCATGTGCGGCCCCATGTTGATTGGCCACGGCACCAAGGCGCAGCAGGCGGAGCTGCTTCCGCGCATCCTGTCCGGGGAGGACTACTGGTGCCAAGGCTACTCGGAGCCCGGCGCCGGCTCGGACTTGGCTGCGCTGCAGCTCAGGGCCGAATCGGACGGCCAGGACTATGTGCTCAACGGCGCCAAGATCTGGACCACCCACGCCCACTACGCCAACAAGATGTTCTGCTTGGTGCGCACCGGCGACCGAGGCAGGCCCCAGCAAGGCGTCACCTTCCTGCTGCTGGACATGGCTTCTCCCGGAATTCGGGTCGAACCCATCCTGTTCGCTTCCGGTGCCCATGAGGTCAATCAGGTGTTTTTTGACGATGTTCGCGTACCCAAGGCCAATGTTGTGGGCGAGGAGAACCAAGGCTGGGCCGTGGCCAAATACCTGCTGGAGTTTGAGCGAGGCGGCGGCGGCTTGGCTGGCCACCAAGCGCCTTTGGAGCGCATTCGTCGGTTGGCGGAGAACACCGTCACCAATGGCGGCGCCCTGGTCGATGATGCGGACTTTCGCGGTCGGCTTGACGCCTTGGACGTCAAGCTCCAAGCCGCCAAGCACACGGAGTTCCGCATCATGGCCGCCCTTTCCAAGGGGGAGAATCCCGGCCCGGAGTCCTCCATCATGAAAAATCTCAGCGCCGACATCAGCCAAGCCTTGACCGAACTGGCGCTGGAGGCCCTCGGCGCCTACATTGCGCCGCTGCAGGTGGAGGCGCTCAGACCGGGCAGCAACGTCGAGCCGGTCGGTCCGGGGGCCGGCGTGGCGGTCTTCTCCCGCTATTTCAACCTTCGGGCCATGTCCATCGCCGGCGGCACCAACGAGGTGCAGAAGAACATCGTCGCCAAGTTGGTGCTCGGCCTTTAACTCTCAAAGGAGGACTGCATGACGCAATTGGTGCTGCGCGAAGACAAGGATGGCCTATGCGTGCTGACCCTCAACCGGCCGAAGGTGCTGAACGCCCTAAGCCCAAGCCTGTTTGTGGAGTTGCAGCCACCTAAACGCCATCGGCGAGGCAATCGACTCCATTGGCTGCGTCATTTTGCATGGTGCCGGGCGGTCCTTGCGACGCTGCTGCGGAGTTAGGACGGCAGTTCGGCCACGCTGCTGATGATCTTGCCGACCAGTCCGTAGTCCAGTGACTCCTCGGCGCTCATCCAGTGATCCCGGTCGGTGTCTTCGGCCACCTTCTTCAAGCTCCGCCCCGTGCGCTTGGCGATGATCCGATTGATGCGCTCCCGGGTCTTGAGTATTTCCCGAGCGTGAATTTCCACGTCGGAGGCGTCTCCGCCAAAACCGCCAGCCGGCTGATGGATCAGAAATCTGGTGTTGGGCAGGCAGAAGCGGTTTTTCCGTTCCGGCGCCAAATAGATATGGGTGGCGATGCTGCCCACCCAGCCCGTGCCGACGATGCGCACCGTTGGCTTGATGTAGCCAATCAGGTCGAAGATGCTGTCGCCGGATTCCACATGGCCGCCGGGGGAGCTCAGGTAAATGGTGATGGGGTCATCACCTGCGAAGGACAGGCTGAGCAGTTTCTCCGCCGTGCGCTGCGCCATGTCCTTGGTGACTTCGCCGAAGATGGTCAAGGTGCGGTGCTCGAACAGTGTGCTTTCCTGCAGGTTGAAGCGTTTGGCGGCTTCAATGAGGTCCTGTTCGCCTTCCAGATGGGTCATGGTGGTTCCTGATTCAAGGTGGAGAACCGGGATGTCGCCTGGCCAGCGTCGCTACTCTAGGCGCCCATCAAGGGTCCACCCGTGCTTCGGCGCTGCCGGAGACCACCACCTTGCCGTCTTGGTTGGTGGTTTCCACCTTTAGGCTGACGACCTGTTCGCCATCCTGTTCGGCCATGCCCTCCACGGTGGCGGTGGAGTGTAGGGTGTCCCCCGGCCAAACCTGATTGGTGAAGCGCACCCCGAACTTCTTGAGCCGCCCGTCGCCGACGTAGTTCGTCAACATGCGTCCGGTCATGCCCATGGTCAACATGCCGTGGGCGAACACCGAGGGGTAGCCGGCCACCTTGGTGGTGAAAACCTCGTCCGTGTGCAGGGGGTTGTAGTCTCCCGAAGCGCCGGCGTACTGCACGATCTGGGTGCGCGTCAGGTTTTCGACCAAGCACTCCTGATGGGTGTCGCCGACTTTCAATTCGCTTGCCTTCAATGCCATTGCCAATGCCTCCTACTGGTCCACGGGGCGTTCGGTGCGCACACCCACGCCACGGGCGGTGATGACCAGTTCGCCGTTTTGGTCCCGGTACTCGGTGATGGTCTCGGCGAACAGCAACTTGCCGGAGCGCTTGCCCTGCTTCTCCCAAGTCTTGCCGGGCTTGACGGTTGCGGTCAGCACGTCGCCGGGGCCGATGTGGCGGTGGTACTCGAAGTGCTGCTCGGCGTGCAGGCCGCCGCTGATGCCGCTTCCGCCGCCACCGCCCCCGCCGGAGCTGCCGCGCTTGATGCCGGTGGGCTCCTTGCCGGAGCCGAACCACGGCTGGCCGATCTTGGGCCGCAGGAAGTAGTCTGGGTCAAATTGGGCGCTGGCCTGGGCGAAGGTCGGGGGGGCAATGATCCTGCCCGGCTCCGTTGTGGCCGCGTAGTCCTCGTCGTAGTAGATCTGGTTGCCGTCCGCGACGGAGCGGGCGAACATCATGATGTGGCTTGCCTCCACGGGAAACTTGTCAACAGCCATCCAATCCCCCTTGTTGTTTGAGTCGTGGAAGCGGCTTGGGCGCCGCTCGGTGACCAAGTATCCATCAGCGCCCTAGCGGAATCAACGCCCTTTGAATTGGGGCGGCCGCTTTTCCAGGAACGCGGTGATGCCCTCCGTCTTGTCCTCCGTCTGCACCAGCGCTCCTTGGGCGTACTTCTCCAGCAGCAATGCCCCGGCCAGGCTGGCCTCCATGCCGAAATTGACCATCGCCTTCATGGTGCGCGGCACGAAGGGCGCAAAACTGGCCAAGTGCTCCGCCATGCGTCGCGCCTCGGCCATCAGTTCGTCTTGGGAAACGATCCGGGTGATGAGGCCGATGGCCAAGGCGCGTTCCGCGTCTATGGGTTCGCCCATCAACAGCATCTCCATGCCCCAGCCGCGGCCGACGATGCGCGGCAGCCGCGCCGTGGCGCCGCCGCCGGGGATGATGCCCAGCTTGCCCTCAGGGGTGGCGAACTTGGCGTTGGGGGTGGCGACGCGCAAGTCACAGCCCAAGGCGACCTCGAGGCCGCCGCCCATGCAGATGCCGTTGATGGCGGCGATGGTCGGCTTGGGCAGGCGCTCCAGGCGGTCGGCCAAGCCTTGGACGATGGGCTCCAGGGCTTTCTTGAAGTCCCGGTGCAGCACCTCACCGAGGTCGGAGCCGGAGGCGAAGGCCCGCTCCCCCTCGCCTGTGATGGTGATGACCCGCACTGCATCGTCCACCGCTGCCTGGCCTACCGCGTCGTGCAGTTCCTCCAGCGTCGCCAAGGAGATGGCGTTGTGCTTGGCGGCCCGGCAGATGGTGAGCAAGGCCATGGGGCCCTGCACTTCGTAGCGAACGTTCACACGCTTAGCGCACAATGCCGAGGACTTGCGGGAGCGGCCCAGAGCCTATTTCATCCGAATGACCACTCGGGTGCCGTCCGCTTGGCTTCGCACCCTTCTGTTGCGCTGGTGGCTTGGCTCGGTGTTGGTTTCCACCAATGGCCGAGTCTTGCCGTAGCCAACCGCCCGGAGACGGTTCGGGGCGATGCCCTCCACATCGACCAAGCGGCTCAACACGGCGTTGGCCCGCCGCTCGGATAGTCCTTGGTTGTACGCATCGGAGCCTCTGACGTCGGTATGACCCTCCAGCACGGCGGTGGCGTCCGCATAGGTTCGCATGAACTCGGCGACCCGGCGGATGTCCCCATAGTGGCTTGCGCGGATTGCCGCCGAATCGAGGTCGAATTCGATGACGACCTCCATGCTGACGTCCTCCACCACTTCAATATGGCAGCCTTTGGCGTCCACCGCGGCGCCGGCCAAGGTGTCGGGGCAGTCATCAAGATAGTCCGGCACCCCGTCTCTGTCGCTGTCCAGAGGGCAGCCGTCCGCATCAACCTGAACGCCGGCTGGGGTTTCGGGGCATCGGTCCCGAGGGTCGGGCACCCCGTCCCCGTCGGCATCGGGCGGCGGTGGCGGCGCTATTTCACCAAGGCTTGCCGTTAGGCCGATAAAGGCGAAGGGTTCAATGCCGCCTTCATCGGATGAATGGACGGCGCGCAAATCCGCACGGTAGGAGAGGCGGGGGTTGACCTTGCCGAAAACGCCGAAGCCGACATTGAATTGGGCGTCTTCGGAGTTCCCGATTTCGGAGCGTCCGCCGCCGAACAGCAGGAAAGGCTGCCACCATTCACTCCGCCCGGCCCTGTAGATCAGGTTCAGCCAAAGCAAGTCCGCGTCCGCCTTGGTTTGGCCGTTGGGCGTGTCGAAGTAGGCGTTCACGCTGGAGTAGAGCAATTCAAAGCCCAGATCCTCGCGCACCATGTAGCCAATGCCCAAGGCGGCGCCGCCATCGTAGTCCGCGCCATCCGGCGCTCGGTAGATGGCGAGGCCCGGCGTTAAGTAAACTTTGCCCGACACGGGGCCGGCTGCGCCCTGCACCCAAGCACTGGCGCTAAGCGTCAGTGCGGCCGTCAACCCCATCCGCCAAACATGCCACATCATCGCGTCACCTGCGCTCACTCTGTTTTTGAACATTCACTGGTTCTCCTTGCTGCCGCCGCCCACCCTTGCAGGGCTAGCGTAAGCGATCAAGGCTTGGCTGTATAGTAAGTGTAAAGGCTCAGCAGGGCCATCTTAAAGTCGGGGTTTCGTTTTCCGCACTGCGATTGGGGAGTTGGCGCGCGCGTTTGGGTTTTCCGGAGGTTTTCGGGCTGGCGCTTGGCCTTGGCGCGGCATCGGCCCCCGTCGCAGGTGAAGTCGCGGACTTGGCGCCGAAGGCGGTTTGCGTCGTGGCGCGTCCGGTGCGGACGACCCGCCGTTCGCGCACGATGCGGAAGGCTTGGCGACGGCCCGCACAACCCCTATCCTGCACCTCTTTGCATTATAAGGCCCGCCTATTTTATTATAAAGGCACGCCTGCTTTTTTTCTCTTCTTCACTTCAACTTTGAGGATGTGACCCGGTGAATTGCCCCCCCCCCCCCCCCCCCCCCCCCCCCCCCTCGATACCGCCGTGCAGCCCCCGTCGCTGTCGATCGACTCACCAAGCGTGACGGAGGGGGGCAGCGGCACGACGAGCCTGATGCTGGCATGAAGCGGTGGATCGCCGGCCGGCGCCTCTGCCTTGTCCCCTTGCTTCTCCTTGCCTTCGCCGCCGCGCCCGAGGCCGCCGCGCAGACGCTGTCGATTAACTCACCAAGCGTGACCGAGGGCAACAGCGGCTCGACGAACCTGACGTTCACCGTGACCTTGAGCCCGGCGAGCAGCCAGCAGGTGACGGTGGCCTACGCCGACGCCACGACCGGCACGGCCACGTCCGGGACGGACTACACGACGATCGCGGGCGGCACGCTGACCTTCACGGCGGGGACGACCAGCCAGACCTTCAACGTAGCGGTGACGGGCGACGAGGACGTCGAGACGAACGAGACCGTCGTGGTGACCCTGAGCAGCCCGACGAACGCGACGATCGCGACGGGTACCGGCACGGGGACGATCACGAACGACGACGGGCCGACGATATCGATCGACTCGCCGAGCGTGACGGAGGGGAACAGTGGCGTAGCGCAACTGACGTACACAGTACAGATGAGCGAGGCGAGCAGCCAGACGGTGAGTGTGAGCTGGGCGGTCGATGCGAGCAGCACGGCCACTAGGGATGTGGACTACGTATACCCCGGCACCGGCACGATTCTCTTCCATCCGGGGAGTACCAGGGAGAGATTAGGGTTGCGGGTGAGGGGCGACGTCTTCGACGAGGAGGACGAGACCCTCGTGTTGACCCTGAGCAACGCGACGAACGCGACGATCGCGACGGCGACCGGCACCGGGACGATCACCGACGACGACGCGACGCCATCGATCAACTTGACGGTGGATGACAGCAGCGTGGGCGAGAGCGACGGGGCGACCACGATCACGGTGACCGCCACGCTGGATGGCACGTCGCGGTTCGCCGCAGACAGCACGGTGACGGTAAGCGTGGCGGGCAGCGGCGCGGCGTCGGCGGTGGACTTCGCGGCGGTGTCGGACTTCGACATTACGATTGCGGCAGGGGCGGCGAGCGGTACCGGGAGCTTCACGCTGACGCCGACGGCCGATGCGCTGGACGAGACGAACGAGACGGTGACGGTGAGTGGCGTCTTGGGCAGCCTGACGGTGAATTCAGCCACGATCACCTTGACGGATGACGACGCGACGCCGTCGCTGTCGGTCGACTCGCCGAGCGTGACCGAGGGCAACGTCGACTCGACGAACCTGACGTTCACGGTGACCTTGAGCGCGGCAAGCGGCAAGGAGGTGACGGTGGACTGGGCGCGGGCGGGGGGCGGCACGGCCACGTCCGGGACCGACTACGCGGTCATCACCGGCGGGACGCTGACCTTCCCGGCGGAGACGATTAGTCAGACCTTCGACGTGTCGGTGACGGGCGACACGACCGACGAGACGAACGAGACCGTCCTGGTCTTCATCAGCAACGCGGTGAACGCGACGCTCGCGACGGTCGCCGGCACGGGGACGATCATCGACGACGACGGCGCACCGGCGCTGTCGATCAACTCGCCAAGCGTGGCGGAGGGGGACAGCGGCTCGAAGGACCTGACGTTCACGGTGACCCTGAGTCCGGCCAGTACTGGCCAGGTGACGGTGAACTACGCCGACGCCGGGACCGGCACGGCCACGTCCGGGACCGACTACACGGCGATCACCGGCGGCACACTGACCTTCGCGGCGGGGGATACCAGCAAGACCTTCAACGTAGCGGTGACGGGCGACACGATCGACGAGTCGAATGAGACCGTCGTGGTGACCCTGAGCGGCGCGACAGGCGCGACGATCGCGACCGCGACCGGCACGGGGACGATCACGGACAACGACGCGACGCCGACGCTGTCGATCAACTCGCCGAGCGTGACGGAGGGCGACAGCGGCTCGACGAACCTGACGTTCGAGGTGACGTTGACCCCGGCCAGTACCCGGCAGGTGACGGTGAACTACGCCGACGGCAGGCTCGCCGGCAGGGGCGGCACGGCCACGTCCGGGACGGACTACACGGCGATCAGCGCCGGCCGGCTGAACTTCCCGCCGGGGACGACCAGCCAGACCTTCAACGTGGCGGTGATAGGCGACACGATCGACGAGTTGAACGAGACCGTCGTGGTGCTCCTTGGCCGCCCGTCGAACGCGGTCATATCAAGTGTGGCGGGTGCCGGCACGGGGACGATCACGGACGACGACGAGCCATCGCTCACGTTGACGGTGGATGACAGCAGCGTGGGCGAGGGCGACGGGGCGACCACGATCACGGTGACGGCCACGGTGGACGGCGAGCTGCGGTTTTCCTCGTCCACGACGGTGACGGTGAGCGTGGCGGGCAGCGGCACGGCGGGGGTGGTGGACTTCGCGGCGGTGTCATCCTTCGACATTACGATCCCGGCGAACGCGGCGAGCGGTACCGGGACGTTCACGCTGACGCCGACGAACGACGCGCTCGACCAGGCCAACGAGACGGTGACGGTGAGTGGCGTCTCAGGCAGCCTGGCGGTGAAGTCGGCCACGATCACGTTGGCGGACAACGACGCCACGCCGACGCTGTCGATCGACTCGCCGAGCGTGACGGAGGGGGACAGCGGCTCGAAGGACATGACGTTCATGGTGACCTTGAGCGCGGCGAGCGGCCAGGAAGTGACGGTGGACTACGCCGACGCCGGCACCGGCACGGCCACGCCGTCGCCCGGCACGACCAGGTCGCCGGCCGACTACACGGCGATCACTGGCGGCAAACTGACCTTCGCGGCGGGGACGACCAGCCAGACCTTCGACGTGTCGGTGACGGGCGATGCGCTGGACGAGGTGGACGAGACAGTGATCATCACCCTGAGCGATGCGGCGAATGCGACGATCCCGACGGCGAACGGCACGGGGACGATCGAGGACAACGACGCGGCGCCGACGATATCGATTAGCTCGTCGAGCCTCTCGGAGGAGGACGCCGATGAAGATATCCTGCAGTTCATAATTACATTGAGCGCGGTGAGCGGCAAGGAGGTGGAGGTGGACGTCGCCGATGCCGGGACCGGCACGGCCACGTCCGGGACCGACTACACGGCGCCCGGCAGTATCACGTACACCTTCAGGCCGGGGACGGCTAGACAAGGCGCCGCGATAGAGGTGATAGACGACACCATGGATGAGGCGGACGAGACCGTCGTGCTAACCCTGAGCAACCCGACGAACGCGACCATATCAAGTACGGCGGGTAGCGGCACGGGGACGATCACCGACGACGACGATCCGCCGACGCTGTCGATCAACTCGCAGACCGTGACGGAGGGCGACAGCGGCACGACGAACGTTGAGCACACGGTGACGTTGAGCGAGGCGAGTGGCAAGGTGGTGAAGGTGGTCTACGCCATCGACGAGGACAGCACAGCCACGCCCGGGCCCGGGCCCGGGGCCGACTACAACGCGACCGACAGTGACACGCTGACCTTCGCGGCAGGGACTACCGTTGTCAGCACAGCAGTAGAAATATTAGGCGACACGACCGACGAGGTGAACGAGACCATCGTGATAACCCTGAGCGACGCGACGAACGCAACGATCGCGACGGGTACCGGCACAATAACGATCACGGACGACGACGGGCCAACAGTGTCGATCAACTCGCCGAGCGTGGCGGAGGGGAATAGCGGCTCGAAGAACCTGACGTTCACGGCGACGTTGAGCGCGGCGAGCGTCCAGCAGGTGACGGTGGACTGGGCCGAAGGGACCGGCGGCACGGCCACGTCCGGGACCGACTACACGGCCATCACCGGCGGCACACTGACCTTCGCTGCGGGGACGACCAGCCAGACCTTCAACGTGGCGGTGCTGGGCGATACGACCGACGAGGCGGGCGAGACCGTCGTGGTGACCCTGAGCAACCCGACGAACGCAACGATCTCGACGGGTACCGGCACGGGGACGATCACGAACGACGACGGGCCGATGGTGTCGATCGACTCGCCGAGCGTGACGGAGGGTGACAGCGGTTCGACGACCCTGACGTTCACGGCGACCTTGAGCGCGGCGAGCGTCCGGCCGGTGACGGTGGACTACGCCGACGCCGGGACCGGCACGGCCACGTCCGGGACGGACTACACGGTCATCACCGCCGGCACGCTGACCTTCGCGGCGGGGGAAACCAGCAAGATCTTCGACGTGTCGGTGACCGGCGATACGACCGACGAGACGAACGAGACCATCGTGATAACCCTGAGCAACGCGGCGAACGCGACCATCACGACGGCGACCGGCACGGGGACGATCACGAACGACGACGGGGCGACGCTGTCGATCAACTCGCTGAGCGTGATGGAGGGCGACAGCGGCACGACGAACCTGACGTTCACGGTGAGCCTGAGCGCGGCGACCATCCAGCAGGTGACGGTGGCCTACGCCGACGCCGGGACCGGCACGGCCACGTCCGGCACGGACTACGAGGCGATCACCGCCGGGACGCTGACCTTCCCGGTGGGGACGACCAGCCAGACCTTCAACGTGGCGGTGACGGGCGACACGACCGACGAGGCGGACGAGACCGTCGTGGTGACCCTGAGCGACGCGGAGAACGCGACGATCGCGACGGCGAGCGGCACGGGGACGATCACCGACGACGACGATCCGCCGACGCTGTCGATCGACTCACCGAGCGTGATGGAAGGGAACAGTGGTTCGACGAACCTGACGTTCACGGTGAGTTTGAGCGCGGCGAGCGGCAAGGAGGTGAAGGTGGGCTACGCGGACGCCACGACCGGCACGGCCACGTCCGGGACCGACTACACGGCCATCACCGCCGGCACGCTGACCTTCGCAGCGGGGGACACCAGCAAGACCTTCAACGTGGCGGTGACCGGCGACACGCTGGTCGAGGGGGACGAGACCGTCGTGGTGACGTTGAGCAGCCCGACGAACGCGGCCGTATCCGCTACGGAGGGCTCCGGCACGGGGACGATCACTGACGACGATAATGCGCCCTCGATCACCTTGACGGTGAATCCGAGCAGCGTGGGCGAGGGCGACGGGGCGACGACGATCACGGTGACCGCCACGGTGGACGGCACGATCCGGTTCGCCGGGGCCACGACGGTGACGGTGAGCGTGGCGGGCAGCGGCACGGCGACGGCGGTGGACTTTACGGCGGTGTCGAACTTCGACATTGAGATTGCGGCGGGGGCGGAGAGCCAGACCGGGACGTTCACGCTGACGCCGATGGACGACACGGCGGACGAGACCGCCGAGACGATCACGGTGAGCGGCGAGTCGGGCAGCCTGACGGTGAATTCGGCCACGCTCAGCCTGACGGACGACGATGGCCCGCCGACGCTGTCAATCAACTCGCCGAGCGTGTCGGAGGGGAACAGCGGCTCGACCGACCTGACGTTCACGGTGACCTTGAGTCCGGCGAGCGCCCAGCAGGTGACGGTGGCCTACGCCGACGCCGGGACCGGCACGGCCACGTCCGGGACCGACTACACGGCCATCACCGGCGGGACGCTGACCTTCGCGGCGGGGACGACCAGCCGGACCTTCAACGTGGCGGTGACGGGCGACACGCTGGACGAAGCGAACGAGACGGTGGTGGTGACGTTGAGCAGCCCGACGAACGCGGCCGTATCCGCTACGGTGGGCACCGGCACGGGGACGATCACGGACGACGATGCGACGCCGACGCTGTCGATCGACTCGCCGAGCATGACCGAGGGGAACACTGGTTCGACGAACCTGACGTTCACGGTGAGGTTAAGCGCGGCAAGCGGCCGGCAGGTGACGGTGGCTTACGCCGATGCCACGACCGGCACGGCCACGGCGGGGACCGACTACACGACGATCACCGGCGGCACGCTGACTTTCACGGCGGGGACGACCAGCCAGACCTTCAACGTGGCGGTGACCGGCGATACGACCGACGAGGTGAACGAAACCGTCGTGGTGACCCTGAGCGGCGAGACGAACGCGACGATCGCGACGGGCACCGGCACGGGGACGATCACGGACGACGACGGGCCGACGGTGTCGGTTAACTCGCCGAGCGTGACGGAGGGTGACAGCGGCACGACGAACCTGACGTTCACGGCGACCTTGAGCGCGGCGAGCGCCCAGCAGGTGACGGTGGACTGGGGGGCAGGGACGGGTGGCACCGCCACTTCCGGGACGGACTACACGGCCATCACCGGCGGGACGCTGACCTTCACGGCGGGGACAACCAGCCAGACCTTCAACGTGGCGGTGACCGGCGATACGACCGACGAGTTGAACGAGACCGTCGTGGTGACCCTGAGCAGCCCGACGAACGCGACGATCTCGACGGCGAACGGCACGGGGACGATCACGGACGACGACGGGCCGACGCTGTCAATCAACTCGCCGAGCGTGGCGGAGGGGGACAGCGGCTCGACGAACCTGACGTTCACGGTGACGTTGAGCGCGACGAGCGTCCAGCAGGTGACGGTGGACTGGGCAGAGGGGACCGGCGGCACAGCCACGTCGGAGACGGATTACACGGCCATCACGGGCGGGACGCTGACCTTCGCGGCGGGGACAACCAGCCAGACCTTCAACGTGGCGGTGACCGGCGATACGACCGACGAGTTGAACGAGACCGTCGTGGTGACCCTGAGCGACCCGACGAACGCGACGATCGCGACGGGCACCGGCACGGGGACGATCACGGACGACGACGGGCCGACGCTGTCAATCAACTCGCCGAGCGTGACGGAGGGGGACAGCGGCTCGACGAACCTGACGTTCACGGCGACGTTGAGCGCGGCGAGCGCCCAGCAGGTGACGGTGGCCTGGGCCGACGCCGGGACCGGCACGGCCACGTCCGGGACCGACTACACGGCCATCACGGGCGGGACGCTGACCTTCACGGCGGGGACAACCAGCCAGACCTTCAACGTGGCGGTGACGGGCGACACGATCGACGAGGCGAACGAGACCGTCGTGGTGACCCTGAGCAGCCCGACGAACGCGACGATCTCGACGGCGAACGGCACGGGGACGATCACGGACGACGACGGGCCGACGGTGTCGATCGACTCGCCGAGCGTGACTGAAGGCGACAGCGGCTCGACGAACCTGACGTTCACGGTGACGTTGAGCGCGGCGAGCGTCCAGCAGGTGACGGTGGCCTACGCGGACGCCGGGAGCGGCACGGCCACGTCCGGGACCGACTACACGGCCATCACCGGCGGCACGCTGACCTTCCCGGTGGGGACGACCAGCCAGACCTTCAACGTGTCGGTGACGGGCGACACGACCGACGAAACGAACGAGACCATCGTGGTGACCCTGAGCAGCCCAACGAACGCGACGATCTCGACGGCGAGCGGCACGGGGACGATCACGAGCGACGACGGACCGACGGTGTCGATCGACTCGCCGACCGTGACCGAGGGGGACAGCAGCACGACGAACCTGACGTTCACGGCGACGTTGAGCGCGGCGAGCGTCCGGCAGGTGACGGTGGCCTACGCCGACGCCGGGAGCGGCACAGCCACGTCCGGGACCGACTACACGGCGATCACCGCCGGCACGCTGACCTTCGCGGTGGGGACGACCAGCCAGACCTTCACCGTAGCGGTGATGGGCGACACGACCGACGAGACGAACGAGACCGTCGTGGTAACCCTGAGCAGTCCGACGAACGCGACGATCGCGACGGGTACCGGCACGGGGACGATCACGGACGACGACGGGCCGACGATATCGATCGACTCGTCGAGCGTGCCGGAGGGCGACAACGGCTTGACGAGCCAGACGGTGACGGTGAGCCTGAGCGCGGCGAGCGCCCAGCAGGTGACGGTAGCCTACGCCGACGCCGGCACCGGCACGGCCACGTCCGGGACCGACTACACGGCGATCACCGCCGGCACGCTGACCTTCGCGGTGGGGACGACCAGCCAGACCTTCACCGTGGCGGTGAGGGGCGACACGACCGACGAGTCGAACGAGACCATCGTGGTGACCCTGAGCAGCCCGACGAACGCGACGATCGCGACGGGTACCGGCACGGTGACGATCACGGACGACGACGGGCCGATGCTGTCGATCAACTCACCGGACGTGACGGAGGGGGACAGCGGCTCGACGAACCTGACGTTCACCGTGACCTTGGGCGCGGCGACCAGCCAGCAGGTGACGGTGGCCTACGCCGACGCCGGGAGCGGCACAGCCACGTCCGGGACCGACTACACGGCGATCACCGCCGGCACGCTGACCTTCGCGGTGGGGACGACCAGCCAGACCTTCACCGTAGCGGTGATGGGCGACACGACCGACGAGACGAACGAGACCGTCGTGGTAACCCTGAGCAGTCCGACGAACGCGACGATCGCGACGGGTACCGGCACGGGGACGATCACGGACGACGACGGGCCGACGATATCGATCGACTCGTCGAGCGTGCCGGAGGGCGACAACGGCTTGACGAGCCAGACGGTGACGGTGAGCCTGAGCGCGGCGAGCGCCCAGCAGGTGACGGTGGCCTACGCCGACGCCGGCACCGGCACGGCCACGTCCGGGACCGACTACACGGCGATCACCGCCGGCACGCTGACCTTCGCGGTGGGGACGACCAGCCAGACCTTCACCGTGGCGGTGAGGGGCGACACGACCGACGAGTCGAACGAGACCATCGTGGTGACCCTGAGCAGCCCGACGAACGCGACGATCGCGACGGGTACCGGCACGGTGACGATCACGGACGACGACGGGCCGATGCTGTCGATCAACTCACCGGACGTGACGGAGGGGGACAGCGGCTCGACGAACCTGACGTTCACCGTGACCTTGGGCGCGGCGACCAGCCAGCAGGTGACGGTGGCCTACGCGGACGCCGGCACCGGCACGGCCACGTCGGGGACGGACTACACGGCGATCACCGCCGGCACGCTGACCTTCGCGGTGGGGACAACCAGCCAGACCTTCAACGTGGCGGTGACCGGCGACACGACCGACGAGTTGAACGAGACCGTCGTGGTGTCCCTGAGCGGCGCGACGAACGCGACCATCTCGACGGCGACCAGCACGGGGACGATCACGGACGACGACGGGCCGACGGTGTCGATCAACTCACCGAGCGTGACCGAGGGCGACAGCGGCACGAAGAACCTGACATTCACGGTGACCTTGAGCGCGGCGAGCGTCCAGCCGGTGACGGTGGCTTACGCCGACGCCGGGACCGGCACGGCCACGTCCGGGACGGACTACATGGCCATCACCGGCGGGACGCTGACCTTCACGGCGGGGACGACCAGCCAGACCTTCAACGTGGCGGTGAGGGGCGACACGACCGACGAGGCGAACGAGACCGTCGTGGTGACCCTGAGCAGCCCAACGAACGCGACGCTCGCGACGGCGAACGGGACGGGGACGATCACGAACGACGACGGGCCGACGGTGTCGATCGACTCGCCGACCGTGACCGAGGGTGACAGCGGCACGACGAACCTGACCTTCACGGTGAGGCTGAGCGCGGCGGGCGTCCAGCAGGTGACGGTGGCCTACGCCGACGCCGGCACCGGCACGGCCACGTCGGGGACGGACTACACGGCGATCACCGGCGGGACGCTGACCTTCACGGCGGGGACGACCAGCCAGACCTTCAACGTGGCGGTGACCGGCGACACGACCGACGAGACGAACGAGACCGTTGTGGTGTCCCTGAGCAGCCCGACGAACGCGACGATCGCGACGGCGACCGGCACGGGGACGATCACGGACGACGACGGGCCGACGGTATCGATCAACTCACCGAGCGTGACCGAGGGGAACAGTGGTTCGACGAACCTGACGTTCACGGCGACGTTGAGCGCGGCGAGCGTCCAGCAGGTGACGGTGGCCTACGCCGACGCCGGCACCGGCACGGCCACGTCCGGAACCGACTACACAGCCATCACCGCCGGGACGCTGACCTTCACGGCGGGGACGACCAGCCAGACCTTCAACGTAGCGGTGACGGGCGACACGCTGGACGAGCCGAACGAAACCGTGATTGTGACCCTGAGCGGCGCGACGAACGCGACGATCTCGACGGCGACCGGCACGGGGACGATCACGGACGACGACGATGCGCCGACGCTGTCAATCAACTCACCGAGCGTGGCCGAGGGGAACAGCGGTTCGACGAACCTGACGTTCACGGTGACCTTGAGCGCGGCGAGCGGCCAGCAGGTGACGGTGGCCTACGCCGACGCCGGGACCGGCACGGCGACCGGAGCGGGGACAGACTACACGGCCATCACCGCCGGTACGCTGACTTTCACGGCGGGGACGACCAGCCAGACCTTCAACGTAGCGGTGACGGGCGATACGACCGACGAGTTGAACGAGACCATCGTGGTGACCCTGAGCAGTGCGACGAACGCGACGATCGCGACGGGTACCGGCACGGGGACGATCACGGACGACGACGGGCCGACGGTGTCGATCAACTCACCGAGTGTGACGGAGGGGGACAGCGGTTCGACGAACCTGACGTTCACGGTGACCTTGAGCGCGGCGAGCGTCCAGCAGGTGACAGTGGCCTACGCCGACGCCGGGACCGGCACGGCCACGCCGGGGACCGACTACACGGCGATCACCGACGGCACGCTGACCTTCACGGCGGGGACGACCAGCCAGACCTTCAACGTGGCGGTGACCGGCGACACGACCGACGAGTTGAACGAGACCGTCGTGGTGACCCTGGGCAGCCCGACGAACGCGACGATCGCGACGGGCACCGGCACGGGGACGATCACGGACGACGACGGGCCAACGGTGTCGGTCAACTCGCCGAGCGTGACGGAGGGGGACAGCGGCTCGACGAACCTGACCTTCACGGCGACGTTGAGCGCGGCGAGCGGCCAGCAGGTGACGGTGGACTACGCCGATGCCACGACCGGCACAGCCACGTCGGGGACGGATTACACGGCGATCGCGGGCGGCACGCTGACCTTCACGGCGGGGACGACCAGCCAGACCTTCAACGTAGCGGTGACGGGCGACGAGGACGTCGAGACGAACGAGACCGTCGTGGTGACCCTGAGCAGCCCGACGAACGCGACGATCGCGACGGGTACCGGCACGGGGACGATCAACGACGACGACGATCCGACGGTGTCGATCGACTCGCCGAGCGTGACGGAGGGTGACAGCGGGTCGACGAACCTGACGTTCACGGTGACGTTGAGCGCGGCGAGCGGCCGGCAGGTGACGGTGGCCTGGGCCGACGCCAGGACCGGCACGGCCACGTCGGGGACGGACTACACGGCCATCACGGGCGGGACGCTGACCTTCGCGGCGGGGACGACGAGCCAGACCTTCAACGTAGCGGTAACGGGCGACACGCTGGACGAGCCGAACGAGACGGTGGTGGTGACGCTGAGCAGTCCGACGAACGCGACCGTATCAAGTACGGCGGGTACCGGCACGGGGACGATCACGGACAACGATGCGATGCCGACGCTGTCGATCAACTCGCCGAGCGTGACGGAGGGGAACAGCGGCTCAGCAACTCTGACGTTCACGGTGACGTTGAGCGCGGCGAGCGGCCGGCAGGTGACGGTAGCCTGGGCGGAGGGGACCGGCGGCACAGCCACGTCCGGGACGGATTACACGGCGCTCACGGGCGGGACGCTGACCTTCGCGGCGGGGACGACCAGCCAGACCTTCAACGTGGCAGTGACGGGCGATGTCCTGGCCGAGTCGAACGAGACCGTGGTGGTGTCGTTAAGCAGCCCGACGAACGCGGCCATATCAAGTACGGCGGGTACCGGCACGGGAACGATCACGGACGACGACGATACCCCGACGACGATCACCTTGACGGTGAACGACAACAGTGTGGGCGAGGGCGACGGGGCGACCCTGATCACGGTGACGGCGACGGTGGCTGGGACGACCCGGTTCGTTGATGCCACGACGGTACGCGTGAGCGTGGCGGGCAGCGGCACGACGGAGGCGGTGGACTTTGCGGCGGTGTCGGCCTTCGACATTACAATCGCGGCGGGCGTGGCGAGCGGTACCGGCAGCTTCACGCTGACGCCGACGGCCGACGCGACGGACGAGACCAACGAGACTATTACGGTGAGCGGCGCCTCAGGCAGCCTGACGGTGAGCTCGGCGACGATCACGTTGACGGACGACGACGACGCGCCGACGGCGATCACGTTGACGGTGGACGACAACAGCGTGGGTGAAGGCGACGGGGCGACCCTGATCACGGTGACCGCCACGGTGGCCGGTGCGACGCGGTTCGCCGCGGCCACGACCGTTGGAGTGAGCGTGGCGGGCAGCGGCACGGCGACGGCGGTGGACTTTGCGGCGGTGTCGGCGTTCAACATCACGATCGCGGCGGGCGCGGCGAGCGGCACCGGGACGTTCACGCTGACGCCGACGGACGATGCAGTGGACGAGACCAACGAGACGGTGACGGTGAGCGGCACGTCGGGCAGCCTGACGGTGAGCTCGGCCACGATCACGTTGACGGACGACGATGCCGCGCCGACGGCGATCACGCTGACGGTGGATGACAGCAGCGTGGGCGAGGGCGATGGGGCGACCACGATCACGGTGACGGCCACGGTGGACGGCACGACCCGGTTCGTTGACGCCAGGACCGTGACCGTGAGCGTGGCGGGAACCGGCACGGCGACGGCGGTGGACTTCGCGGCGGTGGCGGGTTTCAACATCACCATCGGGGCCGGGGCGGCGAGCCAGACCGGGACGTTCACGCTGACGCCGACGGACGATGCGGTGGACGAGACCAACGAGACGGTGACGGTGCGCGGCGCTTCGCCCGGCCTAACGGTGAACTCGGCCACGATTACGTTGACGGACAACGACGCCGCGCCGACGTCGATCACGCTGACGGTGAACGACGACGGCGTGGGCGAGGGCGACGGCGCGACCCTGATCACGGTGACGGCCACGGTGGCCGGGACGACCCGGTTCGCCGAAGCCACGACGGTGACCGTGAGTGTGGCGGGCAGCGGGACGGCGTCGGCGGTGGACTTCGCGGCGGTGTCGGACTTCGACATCACGATCGGGGCCGGGGCGGTGAGCGGCACCGGCAGCTTCACGCTGAGGCCGACGGCTGATGCGGTGGACGAGACCGATGAGACGATCACGGTGAGTGGCGCCTCAGGCAGTCTGACGGTGAGCTCGGCCACGATCAACCTGACGGACGATGACGGCCCGCCGACCTCACTCACGCTGACGGTGGACGACAGCAGCGTGGGCGAAGGCGACGGGGCGACTTTGATCACGGTGACGGCGACGGTGAACGGGGCGACGCGGTTCGCCGGGGTCACGACGGTGACGGTGAGCGTGGCGGGGGCCGGCGCGGCGGGGGCGGTGGACTTCGCGGCGGTGACGGACTTCGACATCACGATTGCGGCGGGGGCGGCGAGCGGCGCCGGGAGCTTCACGCTGACGCCGACCAACGATGTGGTGGACGAAACCGATGAGACGGTGACGGTGAGCGGCGCCTCAAGCGGCCTGACGGTGAACTCGGCCACGCTCACGTTGACGGACGACGACGACGCGCCGACTGCGATCACCTTGACGGTGGACGACAGCAGCGTGGGCGAAGGCGACGGGGCCACCACGATCACGGTGACGGCCACGGTGGACGGCACGACCCGGTTCGCCGCGGCCACGACCATTGGGGTGAGCGTGGCGGGCAGCGGGACGGCGACGGCGGTGGACTTTGCGGCGGTGTCGGCCTTCGACATCACGATTGCGGCGGGCGCGGCGAGCGGCACCGGGAGCTTCACACTGACGCCTACGGCCGACGTCGTGGACGAGACCGACGAGACCGTGACAGTGCGCGGCACCTCGGGCAGCCTGACAGTGAGCCCGGCCACGCTCACGTTGACGGACGACGACGACGCCCCAACCGCAATCACCTTGACGGTGGACGACAACAGCGTGGGCGAGGGCGACGGGGCGACCACGATCACGGTGACCGCCGCGGTGGACGGCGCGACCCGGTTCGCCGCGGCCACGACGGTGCGCGTGAGCGTGGCGGGCAGCGGCGCGGCGACGGCGGTGAACTTCGCCGCGGTGTCGCCCTTCGACGTCACGATTGCGGCGGGCGCGGCGAGCCAGACCGGGACGTTCACGCTGACGCCGACGAACGATGCGCTGGACGAGACCGACGAGACGGTGACGGTGAGCGGCGCCTCAGGCAGCCTGACGGTGAACCCGGCCACGATCGCGTTGACGGACGACGATGCGACGCCGCCCTCGATCACGTTGACGGTGAACGACAACAGCGTGGGCGAGGGCGACGGGGCGACCACGATCACGGTGACCGCCACGGTGGACGGCGCGACCCGGTTCGCCGCGGCCAGGGCCGTGGGGGTGAGCGTGGCGGGCAGCGGCACGGCGACGGCGGTGGACTTCGCCGCGGTGTCGGCGTTCAACATCGAGATCGCGGCGGGGGCGGCAAGCGGCACCGGGCGCTTCACGCTGACGCCGACGGACGATGCGGCGGACGAGACCAACGAGACGGTGACGGTGCGCGGCACCTCAGGCAGTCTGCCGGTGAACCCGGCCACAATCACGTTGACGGACAACGACGCGGCGCCGACCGCGATCACTCTGACAGTGAATGACAACCGCGTGGGCGAGGGCGACGGGGCGACGACGATCACGGTGACGGCGACGGTGGACGGCACGATGCGGTTCGCCGAGGCAACGACGGTGCAGGTGGGCGTGGCGGGCAGCGGCACGGCGACGGCGGTGGACTTCGCGACGGTGGCGGCGTTCAACATCGCCATCCCCGCCGGCGCGGCGAGCCAGACCGGGACGTTCACGCTGACGCCGACGGACGATGCGGTGGATGAGACCGACGAGACGGTGACGGTGAGCGGCGCGGCGGGCAGCCTGACGGTGAACCCGGCGACGATCACGTTGACGGACAACGACGCGACGCCGACCGCGATCACGCTGACGGTAAACGACGACGGCGTGGGCGAGGGCGACGGGGCGACCCTGATCACGGTGACGGCGACGGTGGCCGGCGGGACCCGGTTCGCCGCGGCGACGACGGTGACGGTGAGCGTGGCGGGCAGCGGCACGGCGGGGGCGGTGGACTTTGCGGCGGTGACGGACTTCGACATTACGATCGCAGCCGGCGCGGCGAGCGGCACCGGCAGCTTCACGCTGACGCCGACGGACGATGCGGCGGACGAGACTGATGAGACCATCACGGTGCGCGGGACTTCAGGCGGCCTGACGGTGAGCCCGACCACGCTCAGCCTGACGGACGACGACGGGACGGTGACGTCGATCACGCTGACGGTGGACGACGCCAGCGTAGCCGAGGGTGACGGGGCGACGACGATCACGGTGACGGCCGCGTTGAACGGCTCGAACGTGTTCATCGATCCCACGACGGTGCAGGTGAACGTGGCGGGCAGCGGCACGGCGGGGGCGGTGGACTTCGCGGCGGTGTCGTCCTTCAACATTACGCTCGCCTCGAGGGCGACGAGCGGCACCGGCACCTTCACGCTGACGCCGACGGATGATGCGACGGACGAGACCGACGAGACAGTGACGGTGAGCGGGACGTCGGGCAGCCTGACGGTGAACTCGGCCACGATCGCGCTGACGGACGACGATGCGGCCCCGACCGCGCTCACCTTGACGGTGGATGAGAGCAGCGTGGGCGAGGGCGACGGCGCGACGACGATCACGGTGACGGCGACAGTGGACGGCGCGACCCGGTTCGCCGCGGCGAAGACCGTTGGGGTAAGCGTGACCGGCAGCGGCACGGCGACGGCGGTGGATTTCACGGCGGTGTCGGCGTTCAACATCTCCATCGCGGCGGACGCGGCGAGCGGCGCCGGGACGTTCACGCTGACGCCGACAAACGACGTCGTGGACGAGACCGACGAGACGCTGACGGTGAGCGGCGTGTCGGGCGGCCTGACGGTGAGCCCGGCCACGATCGCATTGACGGACGACGACGCGGCGCCGACCTCGATCAGCTTGACGGTGGACGACGTCAGCGTGAGCGAGCGCGCCGGCGCGACGACGATCACGGTGACGGCGACGGTGAACGGCGGCACGCGGTTCGCCGCGGCCCGGACGGTGCGGGTGAGCGTGGCGGGGAGCGGCGCGCCGGGGACGGTGAGCTTCGCGGCGGTGTCGGCGTTCGACATCGAGATCCCGGCGGGCGCGGCGAGCGGCACGGGGATGTTCACGCTGACGCCGACGAACGATGGGGTGGTCAACGCCGACGAGACGGTGGCGGTGCGCGGCGCCTCGGGCAGCCTGACGGTGAACCCGGCCCCGATCACGGTGACGGACGACGACCGGCTGCCGCCGCCGTCGCTGTCGATCGACTCGCCGAGCGTGGCGGAGGGGGACGGCGGCTCGACGGACCTGACGTTCACGGTGGCCCTGAGCGCGGCCAGCGCCGAGCGGGTGACGGTGGACTACGCGGACGCCGGGACCGGGACGGCCACGTCCGGGACCGACTACGCGGCGATCACCGCCGGTACGCTGACCTTCCCTGCGGGGACGACGAGCCGGGGGATCACGGTGGCGGTGACGGGGGACACCGCCGACGAGCCGAACGAGACGGTGGCGGTGTCGCTGGGCAACCCCGCCAACGCGACGATTGGAGCCGGCACGGGGACGGGGACGATCGCGGACGACGACGGTGGCGTCGGCATCGGTGCGCCGTCGCTGTCGATCGACTCGCCGCGCGCGGCGGAGGGGGACAGCGGCGCGACGGACCTGACGTTCACGGTGACCCTGAGCCCGGGGAGCGTCCAGCAGGTGACGGTGGCCTACGCCGACGCCGGGACCGGCACGGCCACGTCGGGGACGGACTACGCGGCGGTCGCCGGCGGGACGCTGACCTTCGCGGCGGGGGAGACGAGCAAGTCGTTCACGGTGTCGGTGACGGGCGACGTCCTGGACGAGGCGGACGAGACCGTCGTGGCGTCGCTGAGCAACGCCGGGAACGCGACGGTCTCGACAGCGACTGGGACGGGGACGATCACGGACGACGACGGCGCGCCGTCGCTGTCGATCGACTCGCCGCGCGTGGCGGAGGGGGACAGCGGCGCGACGGACCTGACGTTCACGGTGACGCTGAGCCCGGCGAGCGGCCGGCCGGTGACGGTGGCCTGGGCCGATGCGGGGACCGGCACGGCGACTTCGGGGACGGACTACGCGGCGGTCGCCGGCGGGACGCTGACCTTCGCGGCGGGGGAGACGGGCAAGTCGTTCACGGTGTCGGTGACGGGCGACGTCCTGGACGAGGCGGACGAGACCGTCGTGGCAGCCCTGAGCAGCCCGACGAACGCGACGATCTCAACGGCGACGGGAACGGGGACGATCACGGACGACGACGGCGCACCGTCGCTGTCGATCGACTCGCCGCGCGTGGCGGAGGGGGACGGCGGCTCGACGGACCTGACGTTCACGGTGACCCTGAGCGCGGCGAGCGGGAAGCAAGTGACGGTGGACTGGGCCGACGCCGGGAGCGGCACGGCCACGTCGGGGACGGACTACGCGGCGGTCGCCGGCGGGACGCTGGCCTTCGCGGCGGGGGAGACGGGCAAGTCGTTCACGGTGTCGGTGACGGGCGACGTCCTGGCCGAGGCGGACGAGACGGTGGTGGCGGTCCTGAGCCGCCCGGCGAACGCCGCCTTGGGGACGGCGCGCGGCGTCGGCACGATCATTGACGACGACATGGACCTGACGCCGAGCTTCGGCGGCGCGGCGGTGCCGGACCAGTCGTGGACCCGGAACTGGCCGATTCCGGCGTTGACGCTGCCGGCGGCGACGGGCGGCGACGGGGCGCTGACCTACGCGCTGGCGCCGGAACCGCCCGCCGGGCTGAGCTTCAACGCGGCGACGCGGGAGTTGTCAGGGACGCCGACGCAGGCGCGGGCGGCGGCCGAATACAGCCTGACGGCCACGGACAGGGACGGGGACGCGGCGGCGCTGAGCTTCTCGGTCGAGGTGACCGGCCCGGTCGTGGCGTCGATCGCGGACGCCCAGGCGGTGGAGGGCGAACCCGTCGAGTTCGGGATTGCGCTGTCCAAGCCGGTGCCGGAGGGCGGGTCGCTGCTGGTGGTTTGGCGGACGGCCGACGGCACGGCCCTGGCGCCGTCCGACTATGCGCCGCCCGCGGGGGGGCGCGGGGAGTTGACGATCGCGGCGGGACAGGACGCGGCGGCGATCGCCGTTCGGACTGCGGACGACGGCGTGGCGGAGGGCGAGGAGGCGTTCACGGTGACGCTGGTCAGCGCCGGCCATGCGGAGTTGGGCGACGCGGAGGCGGCGGGCCGGATCGTTGACGACGACCTGGCGCCGCTGCGCGGCGAGGCGCTGCAATGGTCCCTGGCGGCGTTCGGGCGGACGGTGGCGACGGAGGCGGTGGACGCCGTCGGGCAGCGCTTCCGGCCCGGCGGCGCGGCGAGCGCGGCGAGTGCGCCTCGGGCTGGGGGGCCGGACGCGCCGGCGTGGGCCGGCGCCGGGGGGTCGGATGCGCCGCCGTGGGCCGGCGGCGGCGCGGCCGGGGCGGGTTGGACGCCCGGCGCGGGGCGGAGCTTTTCCCCAGGTGGTTCCGCCGGGGCGGGCTTGCCCGGCGGCCTTGCCGATCCCGAGCGTTCGCCGCTGGGCGAATTCCTGTCCCAGGCCGCCTTTGAAACGCGCCTTGGCGCGACTGACGCCGACGGCGGGGAGGGGAGGCATTGGACAATGTGGGGCCGGGGTTCGAGGAGCCGGTTCAGCGGCCGGTCCGGGGCGGGGCTGTCGTTGGACGGGGAGGTGGACACGGGCTACCTGGGCGCGGACGTGCGGCTGGCCGAGGATGGTCCGCTGCTGGGCGTGGCGCTGTCGCACAGCGTCGGGGAACTGAGCTATGAGGCGGCGGGGGCCGGGCTGGACGGGGGGCGGGTGGACGTGGACCTGAGCAGCGTGCTGCCCTATGGCCACTGGGCGCTGAACGGGCGGGTGTCCCTGTGGGGGCTGCTGGGCGTCGGTTGGGGGAAGGCGGTTTTGACGGACGGGTTCGGGCGGGCGGCGGCGGACACGACGATGCGGATGGCGGCGTTGGGCGGCCGCGGGGAGTTGGCGTCGTGGCGGGGGCTGGAGCTGGCGCTGAAGGGGGACGCCTTCGCGGTGGGCATGGCGGGGTCGGCGGCGCGCGGCGCCGCGGCGGCGATGCCGGATGTGGACGCGAAGGCGAATCGTCTGCGGCTGATGGTGGAGGGAAGGCGCGACTGGCGGCCGTCGGCGCAGCAGCAGTTGGAGTTGAGCCTGGAGTTCGGCGGCCGCTGGGACGGGGGCGACGCGGACACGGGCGTGGGCGCGGAGCTGGGCGGGGGGTTGGCGTACCGCCATGCGGCCTGGGGCTTGGGCCTTGAGGCGCGGGGCCGGTACTTGCTGGGGCATGCGGAGCGGGCGTTCGAGGAATGGGGCGCAAGCGTGGCGGTGGCGTTGGATCCGGGCGATGAGGGGGTTGGCGCGTCGTTCGCCCTGTCGCCGATTTGGGGGGAGGCGTCGAGCGGGGTGGAGGGCATGTGGCGGAGCGGGCGGCTGCTGGGCGCGGGCCTGGGCGGCCAGGCGGCGCCGGGCGGGCGCGGCGGCTGGCGGCCGAGCCGGCTGCGGATGGAGTGGGGCTATGGATTCGAGACCCGCGGGCCGAGCTTGCTGAAGCTGTACGGGGCGCTGGAGGAGGATGGTCCGGGGAGCAGGAACTGGCGTCTGGGCGGCCGGGTGACGGGCGGGCGGTTCGACTGGGGCCTGGAGCTGGACCGCCGGGAGGGTCGGGGCGAGCCGCCCCAGTACGGCATCCTGCTGAAGTTCGGCAACGGATTGGGGAACGCGGGCCCTGCGGCGCCGCCTGCACGAAAAGGCCGCTAGGCGCTCGTGACGGCAGGCGTCACGCTTGGCGCGCAGGAACCCGTGCTTGAGCAGACTGCGCTTCAAGTGGTCATCGAACTCCCGCTGGACGAAATGCGGTGCGGATCCGCCTTCGGCCTCCAACGGGCGAGACACTCAGAGTAGCGGGTCTCGACAATCTGGCGCAAACCAACCAGACGGACATTGCAGCACATCCGAGGGCGAATGTTCGGAAACAAATCCTCCGCAATCAAATCAACATCTTGCGTACAACTTTAAAATGGTCCTGAAAGGCTCAGGCACATCACGGCCAGGACGATGAGGAAGGTGAACTGCCGGGTCTCCAGTCCGCCGCCGGACGTCCACACCGCGAAGGTGGCGCTGGAGCACACCAGCCCCAGCGCCATCCACCCGACCAACCCCCGGTGGCGCAGCAACGGCAGGCGTGAGACCCACCACAGCATCGCGGCGATGGCGCCGGCGGTGAAAGCGACCGACAGCCACGGCGCTGCCCGCTCCGGCGCTACTCCCGACAATCCCCATATCGCCGCCAGTTCCAGCACCCACAGGAAATTGGAGTAGCCCTCGACATATTCGCCGGGGTTGAACACCAGGCCGTGGCCTTCGAGCAGGTTGCGGGCGTAGCGGAAACTGATGAACGCGTCGTCGGTCAGGAACCATGCAACCGAGGATAACCATCCCAGCACATATAACATCAACTCGGACTCCGTCCAGAAGAAATTACCGAATTCCACCAGAGGATCATCAACGGCGTTGCCGCGAATCTGGGCAATGTCGAATCCTGCCCGTGTACAGACACGACGATCGTGCAAACCTGAAAACAGGTCGTCCAGCGTCAAATCGGGAAAGGCATGGATGAAATCCCGGGAATGCAGCGCTTGAAGATCGGCTGGAAGATCGGAATACGAATCAATCCTACCGCCATGGGAACGACGGGTAAAAAGCAGGGCGCTGCCGCCAAACAATAGCACGCAGAGGGCCGCGAGGCGCAAAAGGAAAGAGCGCCGGTTCATTTCGGTCTTCCTGCCAAATGGTTCGCCAACCGAAGCGAGAGCGCGAGAATGGTCAAGGTTGGATTGGCTGCCCCTGCGGCCGGGAACAAGGAGGATCCGGCAAGGTACAAATTCCGCACGCCATGAACCCGGGCATGAGCGTCGGTCACGGAAACGGCAGGGTCATTTCCCATCCGTGTCGAGCCTACCATATGGCCGCCCCCATCCTGGATGTTTTGCACGTTCCCCGGAACACCCAGGCGGCCGAGACCGGAGCGTATCAACTCGGCGTTGACGTAATCGTAGACGGTACGTATTCCCCGGAGGCTGAACCTGAGAGTGACCTGGGCAATGGGCTGGCCCAGGAGGTCCCGCCGGGTATTCGAAAGAGCAATTTTATTTTGTTCGAGCGACGGCATTTCCGCACGAACGTTCATGATTCCCATGACAGACCGTCTGTTGCGGCCAAGGATGTTTGTCGCCGACGGTGTCGGGGCATGTATCTCGAACGTCGCCGAGAGCAAGTGATTCGCATTGGAGAAATCGGAGGACAGGACAACGGCGTGACGAATCCCGGTTCCGGATATACGCTTGCCTTTGACATGCTGAAACATCTGTTCATCCAGAATGATGGGGGCGTAATTGTATATGTGAGGATGCTGACAGAAGTACGAGCCGACGGGGAGCGCACTCTCCCGAGGGAGAGAGAGTTGAAGCAGGCGGGCATTCTGAATACCACCGGCGGCGACTGCGATCCTGTTCCCGAATATTTCTGCGGGAGCAGCTCGATTCCCGGATGATTCCCGGACGGAAACGCTTGAGGCGATCCCGTTGTTCATGCCTATATTCGTCACCGTGTGATTGAACAATACGTCGACGCTCGTGCTTTGTGTCAACCAATCTCGAAACAGAACGTCAAACCGTCTTCGCGAGCTGATATAGTACGGCTTGTAGACAAGATTCGTACTGCCGGGGAAGGGTGTCTCCGGATGCGTGTGGACCTCCCTGGGCAGGCTGAGGATGTCAGCGGCTTTCGGGTAATACACCCGGAGCTCGTCATACGCGAACGGCCATTCGCCGTTCGAGAAGGCGCGCCTCTCCAGCACGGCACACCAGCCGCTCCATACGGTGGATGTGCCTCCGAAGATACGCCGATTATGGTGGAAGTAGCTGTAAGAAGGGACGTCACCGCTCGAGTCTACCAGGGAAAACTGCTAGGCCTTGCCGTTCATGTTCGATCGGGAACCGCTTTCTATGATCAGCGTTCGGCTGGTCGTGAGGTCGTCATATCGGTGCGCCAGAGTCAATCCGGCGGGGCCCGATCCGATGACGATCAAGTCATATGGTTGTCTCAGGCTGTCGATGCCGACTTCCATGTGCAGTCTTCCTCTCGACCGAAGATTCGGTGTTTCACAGCGCGAGCCGGCGCGAAAGCGCAGAGGCAAATCTGGGAGAAGCGCCGGCCGTCTCGGCACGGATCGCCTCGAAGGCGGTCCGCCGTGCGCGGATAGCCCTGTGCCAGACGCTCCGGCGTACAGCTGGCATCCGTGGCAAAATAGACGCGCCCGCCGTGGCGATGGGTGATCTCGTCAAGGTCGTCGAGCAGCGCCAGTGTGCCCGGATGCATCGGAAAATCGAGTGCTAGCGTGTAACCCTCCATGGAAAACGACAGCAGCCCCTCACCGCCGGAGCCGAGCAGCTTGAGCACCGCGAGGAACGAACCCGCCCGGCCGCCGCGACGCGCTCCAGAAGCACGGTGATGCCGGCCGTGCTCACGGCCTCGGGCAGCATGCACTGGTACTGCACGAATCCGCTACGCCCGTAGAGGTGGTTCCACGCCCCGATCCGATCGAGGGGGAAGAAGAACGGATCGAAATGGACCGGACGCACACCGCCCCGCGTCCGCCCGAGGCGGTATGTAGAGGGCGTTGAAGAGACGGACCGAGGCTGATTGAGCAGTACTGACGGCGCATCGGCCGGGACCTTCAGCCGGCCCGCCGGCGCCGGGTCTCGTGCGAAAGCCGCGCCGGCAGGGAGTCACGCGCCATGAAGTCCCCGCGCGTCACCAGCGAGCGGCCGAGCGTCGCGCCCCGCGCCAGGCAGTCGATCCAGGCCATGCTGTACGGTCGGTCCCGGGGCGCCTTGTCCAGAGCGCGCGCCGGCGGGTCGTCTCGGAGCTCCGAAGACCGATGGACATGCGGGAACGCTCGACGGGAGGAGAACGATGAAGCTGTACGACGACTATCTGAGGTGGCGCCGATCACCAGCGCCGTTTCGACCCCGCCGTTCACGGTGCGGCCTTCCCGTCATTCGCCGGCTCGGCAACATCGAAGCTGCCCTTCCAGATCTGGCCCTCGCCGGTGTACTGGCCGGTTCGGATCGCGGCGATGGCGTAATTGGGCAACTCCCGCCTCGCTGCGCAGACTCCTCCCTTGATGACACCGTGGTCCCTGAAAGCGAAGTCCAGGTTGTCGAAGCCGTGTTGCTTGCGGCGGCTGGGGAGGTCGTTCATGTCAACCGAATCTAGGTGGAGGAAGAACATTGGTTCAGCGTCCTCCAGGCTGCATTGGTCCTTGGCGTAGATGAGGCGGTCTTCAACGAGGTACACATCCCAGTCGGAGCGGATGACCGGAGCGCGGTCTCCGACCAATCTTGCCAAGTAATCGTCCGCCGGCATCATTTCAACCACCACCGGCCGGAGCGCGTTGCGGGGCAGTATGTGCGCGGCCACGCACAACCCGTTTTGCATTCGCGTCCAGGAATTGACGACTGTTCCATCCGACGGTCCGGGCCAGTGCCATACGACCAGTTCATTGGGATCGCATTCCCGGCCGATGGTCTGTACCAGCCGCCCGTCAACAAGGAGCCCGACGTCGTCCGCTCGATACTCGAAATGCGGCGCCACTCGCTTCCAGATTCGAGCGGCGGTGTTGTCATCTTCCAGGGGCTCGATGGGCCAAAGATAGAACTCTTGTCCAGAGGCGCCGGTTAGTGAACCTTCAAGGAGCACCTTGCCTTCAAAGCCCACTTTCGTCAGGTTGGCAAAGTGAGTGATCCCGAGTTCTCGATAGAGGGGAATGAACTTTTCGTGCCATATGGCGTATCCGTCTCTATCCGCGTTTGTCGCATGAAAATAGTCATGGGAGCTGACCAGACCATCCAAGTTCACCACAGGAAAGCGTGAGAAGTATCCTATGACGCCGGCGTCCCAAGACCCGACCACGCTGCCCTCGGGGAGCGCGCGATTCGTAAGTTGCGTGCCGCTGTAGCCGGCTGCACCCCAAGTGTCAGGTCTGGTAAAGCCACTGCTCGCTTCAACTCCCCGGAACGGGGCGGTGAAATCCGCCTTTTCAAGCAGGAAGACCGCGCCGGCAACGACAACGCCTAGGCTCAGGACATTGGCCGCGCGGCGCGACTCCGGCCCGATGAAACGGCGAATGAAGTGAATGGCGACATAGCATCGCGCCGGAATGATCAGCGCCATCATCAGGTACGCCGGGACGAAATACCAAGGAAAGTCCCCTTGGAAAAATGGATGCACGGTGAGGACGGTCTGCCCGAACTTGGCCAGATGGCCGACGGCCAAGCCGGACACGCCCGCCAAGAAGGCCAGCAGAAGCCAGTCCTCCCGGTTGCGGGACCGGCGGGCGAACCACCAGACCAGCAGCAGATAGGCGCAAACCTCCAATGCAACCCGCAGTTCGAGGTCGAAGACGCCGATGTGCAAGGCGTCTAAGAGGTTCTGCGTCAGGCTGTACCCGCCTTCGGATTCCCATCGCCGCTCCGACCAAGCAGCCTTGGTCGCGCCACTCACCGGCACGATGCCGCCGAAGACGAGCCGGTTGTAGGCGAAGTACACCAGGATGCTGGCACCGGCGGCGAGAAGGGGGACGGCCGCCTTGACGGAGAGCGCTGATCGAGCCCGCTCTCCGCTTGGCGCGCCGGGCGCTCGCTCCCGCCTCGACCACTCGACGAACCACAGCGCCGCTGTTGCCGCCACCGATATGGCGATGTACTCCAACCGCACCCAAGGCAAGGCGAAAGCGACCGCGGCGAGCGGCCACTTCCACCGCGCCGGGCTGCGCGCGAAGAGGCAGGCGGTCAGAATGAACAGGCACAACATGAACAGCGCTGCCGCCGCTTCCATCCCCTGAATCAGCCCTGGCTGCTGGTAGAGCATCGGCAGGGCGGCGAACATCAGATACCACGGCATGCGCGCCAAGCGGGCGGCCGCGGCGACAAGGGCCACGCCGCCGGCGACGAGCATCATCTCGAACGCCTTGATGGCGAACAGCGCCGCTTCCTTGTCGAACACCCAGTAGAACGGCGTGATGAGAAACAGCCAGAGGGGGTGGTATCCGTTGGTGCGCGTGATGCCGCCGTCGAAGGTGGAGAACTTCCCCTCGGCGAGGTTGCTGGCGATCTCGAAGTAATAGAAGGCGTCGTCCGCGTTCACGCCGCGGATCAGGTCGATCAAGTCGAAGCGGGCGAGCATGTGCCAAGCTAACCCAGCCCCGTAGGCTAGATTCCCCCGATGAACAGGACGAACAGCGCGTTGCGCAGCGTGGTCAGCTTGGCCATGTCCCTCACAGCGCGAGCCGCCGCGACAGTTCGGAGACGAACCTAGGATGGCCGCCAGCCGCTTCGGCGCGAACCGCCTCAAAGGCGCCGAGGCGGGGATAGCCTTCGCGCACTCGCTCGGGCGCGCAGTGGGCGTCCTTGGCGAGATAGACGCGGCCGCCGTGGCGGTGGGTGATCTCGTCGAGGCCGTCGAGCAGCGCGGCGGTGCCGCGGCGCACCGGGAAGTCGAGCGCCAGCGTGTAGCCTTCCATTGGGAACGACATCAGCCCGTCGCCGGCGGAGCCGAACAGCTTGAGCACCGCCAGAAAGGAGCCTTGCCCCGACGCGGCGGCGCACTCAAGCAGGGCGGCAACCCCGGCCGCGCTCCCGCCCTTGGGCAGCACGCACTGGTACTGGACGAACCCCCGCCGCCCGTAGAGGCGGTTCCACGCCTCGATGCGGTCGAGGGGAAAGAAGAAGCGGTCGAAATGGACCGGCCGCGCCCCGGCCCGCGCCCGTCCCCGCCCGCGCCGGTGGCAGAGCGCGTTGAAGAGGCCGATCGAGACCCGGTTGAGCAGGGCGGACGGCACATCGGCGGGAACCTGGAGCTTGCCCGCGGGGGCCAGGCGCAAAGGGTTGGACGCCAAGCGCGGCGGCAGCGCTCCAAGCTCCATGAACGCCCCGCGCGTCATTACCGCACGGCCCAGCCCCGCGCCCCGCGCCAGGCAGTCGATCCAAGCCACGCTGTAGGGCCAGTCGCGGGACGCCTCGAACAGCGCCATCGCCTCGTCGAGGTTGCGAGCGGCCAAGGTCTCCGCCATGAGAAAAGCGGTCTCGATCGGCCGCAAACGAAATCGCGCCGACAAGATCACCCCGGTCAGCCCCATCCCGCCGAGGGTGGCGCGGAAGAGATCGGCGTTCTCCGCACGGCTGCAAGTCCGCATCGCGCCGTCCGCGCCCGCCAGCGTCAGCGACTCCACATGCGCGCCGAAGGTCCCGTCGGCGTGGTGGTTCTTGCCATGCACGTCCGCCGCGACCATGCCGCCGACGGTGACGAGCTGGGTCCCAGGCACCACCGGGGGGAACCAGCCGCGCGGCACGAAGGTCTCCAGGAGGTCCGCGAGCAGCACGCCGGCCTCGCAGTCGAGCAGGCCGGTCCCGGCGTCGAACGCCCGCATCCGATCCATCGCCAGCATCGACAGCGTCAGCTCCGGGTTGAGCGCGGCGTCGCCGTAGGACCGCCCGTTGCCCCGGGCGATCAGCGTCGCGCCGGGCTGCAGCATACCGGGCAGGTCCTCGCGCCGGCGCAGGCGCTCCAGCCGGCAATCGAGGGTCGGATGCCGGCCCCAGCCCGAGAGCATCATGCGGCCCGCTCCCGGAACACGAAGCGCAGGGCGAGGGACGCGGGCGGCGCCATGCGCGTCACAGCGCGGCCGCGAACGCGGCCAGGACGGCGAGGCCGGTCAGCCAGCTCGTCCGGTCCCGCAGCGCGAAGACCAGGGGGTCGTCGCTGCCCGGCGCCCGTTTGGAGTCCCCCCCCTCCCGACCGGCGAGGAGCGCCATGCGCCCCAGCCAGTGGAGCAGCAGCGGACAGACCAGCCACAGGAACTCCGGGCGGGCGTAGCGCTCCCCCGTCTCCGGGCTCTGGATGTAGAGGGTCAGAATCACCACCGAAGCGAAGCCGCCCGCCGCGCCCAGCGCCGCCATTATCGGGAGGTCTTCGGCAAGATAGGCCCGGCCGCCGACGGCGGACCGGTTGGACCCGCGCAGCTCGCCTTGGCGCTTGACGATGGCCAGGGCGAGGAACAGGAACAGGAAGAAGGCGAGCAGCCAGGGCGACAGCGGAACCGACACCGCCGCCGCGCCGGCCAGCACCCGGACCGCATAGAGCATGGCGAGGGCGACCACGTCGATGAAGAGCTTGCGCTTCAGCGACAGCGAGTAGGCGCAGGTGACGGCCAGATACAGAAGGACCCAAAGCCCCGCCGCGGCGGACAGCTGGAACGCCAGGGCGAGCCCGCCCAACGCCAGCGCGGCGCCGATGCCGATCATCGGCAGCAGCGGCGCCTTCCCCGCCGCCAGCGGGCGGTGGCGCTTGGCGGGATGCCCGCGGTCGTGCGGGAGATCGAGCAGATCGTTCAGCAGGTAGCCGCCCGACGCCGCCGCCGACAGCGCCGCGAACACCCCGGCGGCCACCAGATACGCCCCAGCGTCAGTCTCGTGCGCCGCGACGAGGGGAGCGAACACGAGCATGTTCTTCACCCACTGGTGCGGCCGCAACGCCCGCAACCAGTCGCCCGGACGACCGCCGAGACCGGGCAGGAACCGGGCCGCGCCGTCCAGCGCCCGCAACTTGTGCGCAAGGCCCGCCGCAAGATCGACCCCGATGACGCGGCGCGCCCGTTTCCAGACCGCCAGATCGCGCCGTTCGTTGCCAATGTAGTCAAACCCGCGCTCGCCGAAGCGCGCGACCAGAGCGGCCGCCCTGGCCTCGCCGGCCAAGATGGTGCGCCCGTCCGAGGCGAGGCAGCCCGCCGCCCCCACCGTCTCGGCGAGCGGCGGGACCGCGCGCGCATCGGAGGCGGAGACCAGCCACACCGAGCGTCCTGCGGCGCGGGCGGCGGCGATCTCCTCCAGCACGGCCGGGTTCAACGCCAGCGTCTCGGGCGGCAACGGAACCGCCTCCGCGATCCTGCGCTTCAGCCCGGCCCGTCCCCTCACCGCGGCGGAGACCAGCCAGAACGGGAGGGCGAACAGGCTGAGCGGCGAGGCCGAGAGCAGCCGGGCGATCCCCTCGATCAGCAGATCCCCGCCGATCAGCGAGCCGTCAACGTCAACCACCAACGGCGGCTCGGCGGGCGCCTCGTCGGTCGACCGGCAAAGTTCGCTTATGCCGCATGGCTTTTGCATCAGACGCTCCAGCGCTTTGCGCCCACGCACAGAGGCAGTTTGGATAAGGCGGGACTGACCGTCCGGGTAATCAACTTGATCGCTTGGGTGCGCTACAACGGCGTGAGCCTTGGAGATGCTCGACCACCGGAAGCAGCATCGTCCGGCTGCCCTGCTTTTCGCAAGTATATCCCCTCCCTCACCTGCCGGGACGAGCTCTTGACCATCCAGCGGCACGCAGCGGCCGAAGCGTCCAACATCCTCAAGGATTCATCAGAGAGGCGGTGCCTTTCCGCATCGTCGGTTAGGGGAACGAAGAACACCTTGTTGACCACCGTGCTTTCCTTGATTCGCGCCAATGAACGCCTGAAGCCAAGAAGGCGCAGAGCAACGCCGCACAAGTGCCCAAAGGCCGAGAGCCACAAAGTGAACTGGTTCACGACATCTGGCACTGAGGCTGGGCAGCCTCGCAGGCGACAAGGTACTCGTTGGGGGAACGGTAGTTGATGGCGGAGTGCGGCCGGAGGTGGTTGTGGAAGAACTCGCGCTTGAGGAGCTTCCTGGAGACGGCCTCGACGGTGAGGTCGCAGTCGAGGAGGTTCCAGAACTCGATGCGGGCGGTGCGGTTGGCGCGCTCGACGCAGCCGTTCCACTGCGGCCGTCGCGGCGGCGGGACGCGGAGGGCGACGCCGAGGTTCCTGCAGGCGTCCTCGAAGCCGGCCATGAACTCGCTGCCGCTGTCGACCTGGACGGACTCCAGCGGCACGGGGAGGGCTTCGGCGACGACGGCGAGGAAGCGCGCTGCGGTGGCGGCGGTGGCGCGGGAGAAGGCGCGGGCGACCATGAACCGGCTGACGGGGCGGATGGCGCGGAACTCCTTGATGGAGCTGCCGTCGCGGGAGACGGTCATGGGGTCGATCTGGACGAGCTGGCCCGGGCGCTCGGCCTTGTCGCCGTATTTCCAGCGCCGCGCCCAGCCGTTGAACCTGCGGGGGCGCTTGGGCTTGGCCCGGCCTTCGCAGAGGCTGGCGCGGGGCACGGTCCCGTTCGCGATGGCGCGCGGGAGGATGCGCCCGACGGTTGACACGCTCAGCCGCAGGCCCTGGCGTTCGAGCATGCGCTGGATGGGCGCCTTGCCCATGAACGGGTGTTTGCGGCGCATGGCCATGACCGCCTCCACGTCGCCCGGCTTGCGCGCCGGGCGGCCTTCCACATCTATCTGAACCAGAACAGTAAGGGGGAATAGGAGCCGCCGGCCTGGAGAGGAAGCCGGCGGCTAGGTTAGACCACGAATGGTCTAGGGGATAGAGATTGCCTCTTAGCCAAACGCCCGAGGAAGAGCCGTTTGACGTGAATTAGGATCGCCAAT
This sequence comes from uncultured Pseudomonadales bacterium, assembly GCA_958296195.1. GTDB lineage: Bacteria > Pseudomonadota > Gammaproteobacteria > Pseudomonadales > Azotimanducaceae > Azophilus. The sequence continues at coordinate 1,344,757 of OY282455.1, forward strand.
GTGTGTTGCTTGAAGATTTCAGGCGCGGGTTATTTTGTGTCAGTTTGTAACGGGGACGGTCACATTCTGCGCCCTTCTCTGATCATGGGGCGCTGGTCTAAACAGCGACGCACACATCCGTGCCGCCCCCCTCACCGTCCGTGATTTCGATTCGCCAGCCGTGCGTTTGGCAAAGCTGATGGACGATGGCCAGCCCCAAGCCGCTGCCTCCCGTCTTTGCGCTGCGCGAACGGTCTAGACGAAAAAACGGCTGAAACACGGCTTCGCGGTGTGCTTTGGGAATGCCGGGACCGGCGTCCAGCACATGGATCTCCCGGCCCTGCAGCCGCATCCTGGCGCTTTGGCCGTGTTGTTCGGCGTTGGTGACTAAGTTGGTGAGCACTCGGGTCAGGGCGCCTGGCGCCACGCTGACCTTGTCCTCTGGAGGAGCCATGCAATCCACGGGCATGGTCGGGTCTAGGCTGGCGGCCAGCGTCTTGACGAATTCCGCCAGCTCGACCGGCTGCGGCGCCTCGTGGGCGCCGCGGGCGAACCGGAGGGCGTTGGCGATGAGTTCGTCCATGGACTCCAGGTTGCGCTCCAGACGCTGCACCAGTTGCGGGTCCACCGTGTCGGGAAGGAGTTCCACGGCCAGCCGCATTCGGGTAAGCGGCGTCTTCAGGTCATGCGATATGCCGCCCAAGAGGGTTGTGCGGTTGGACAGCAACGCCGATATCTCCCGGGCCATGGTGTTGAAGTTGCGCGCCAGCACCACCAGTTCCTTTGGGCCTCTCTCCGGCAGCGGGTCGAAGTTGGCGCCGCCGCGAAATGCGTCCGCTTGCTCCGCTGCTTGAACTAGAGGCCGGGTCACGCGCAGCACGATGACCGCGGAAGTCGCCAGCACCACCACAGCGCCGAGCACCGCGATGACGATGCCCACATAAAGCGGCTGCACGTTCCGTCGCGTGGCCGAAAAACCGATTTGCAGGGAGTAGCCGGCCATCGGCAGCGTTGCCCAAATCAAGTCGCCGCCCTGGGCCATCGCCACTGGACGCTCCAAGCGGGCGTTGAGCTTCTCCTCCAACATCGACACGAACGGCGCCTCTTCATAGCGCACCGGCGGGTGGGACTGCTCCTCAGTGCTCACGATCAGGTCGTGCTGCTCGGCAAGCTCGAGTTCGAAGTAGGGGCGCGCCTCCGGAGGCAGTTCCACCCAAGTCTGCGCCGTCAGGACCAAGAGCGCCGCTTCGTCATCCGCGGATTGTTCGGAAATGGGGTCCACTACGAAGGACTGCAAGGCGGCAACCGCAATGGCCACGATGGTCAAGGAGCTGACCGCCAAGGTCAGAATGGTGCGGGCAAGCAGGGACGTAGGGCCGAATGTCACGACGCGCGCTGCACTCAGGCGGTTAGCGCCCGTCCGGGCAAAACATGTAGCCCTTGCCCCAGACGGTTTTGATGTAGACCGGGTCGGTCGGATCTGCTTCGATCTTGCTGCGCAGCCGCGTTACGCGCACGTCGATGCTGCGATCGAAGGGGGAACGCTCGGCACCGGTCAGCAAATCCAGTATGCGGTCTCGATCCAACACCCTGTTGGGATGGGCGGACAAAATTCTCAGCAGGTCGAATTCGCTGGAGGTCAGGGGAACGAGCTTGCCGTCCGCCGTTAGCCGCTGCGCCAACAGGTCGAGTTCAAATGCGCCGAAGCGAAAGCGCTCCCCCTCCTTGACAGGCGCCGCTTGCGCCCGACGCAGCACCGCCCGCACCCGAGCCAAAAGCTCTCTGGGATTGAAGGGCTTGCCTAGGTAGTCATCGGCGCCGACCTCCAAGCCGACGATGCGGTCAACGTCCTCGCCTTGAGCCGAAACAATGATGATGGGCAGGCCCTTGGCCGCTTTCAGCCGCTGGGCGATGGACAAGCCATGTTCTCCGGGCAGCATGAGGTCCAGAATGACCAAGTCTGGGGAGGTTGCAGCCAGATAGGCATCCATGGCCACGCTGTCGCCGACGCAGTCCACTTTGAAGCCTTGGAGGGACAGGTAGGTTTGGGTGAGCTCGCAGAGCTCCGGGTCGTCGTCCACCAAGAGCAACCTAGCGCCTTCGGTTTCCACTTGGAACGGTCCAGAGATTTTTGGCGCCGTTCCAGCTAGTCAGGATCAGCGGGCTTTGCCGCGGCGTTCTGAACTCCAGGTTCCGCGGCCTGTGGCGCCGGGTCGCTCGGCCGCCCGGTCCGCTGCTCAAAACCGACCCCGAATGGCTTGGAACCCTGCTTGCGGGTGGTGACCCGAATTTGCAGGTTGCCCTTGGCGGCGCCAGGAGGCACCGCTCCGTAACGGCGCCTTAGCTTGATGCGCAGCACTCCAGTGGCCACACCTTGGCTGCGGGCCCGAGCCATGCGCATCTTGACCTCCGAAAGCAGCGCCCGCCGTTCGTCAAGGCTCAAGTCATTCCAGCGCGCACTCAAGGCGGTCAACTGCTCGTCGCTGGCGTTGACGTAGCTGACGGCCGGCTGGTCGGCGGCAGCCGGCGCAGCGGCGCCGGCCGGCATTGCCGCACACAGAACCAAAACCAAGCTGGTCAGAAAGCGCAGAGGCATCGCCACAGCTCCTAGTTTCTTTTCCACCAACCGCTAGCGGAAGGAAAGCGCCCCGTCGCTGGACTGCCTAGGCCGGCGAAGGGACCGTGCATCATAGCAGAAAAGCGGCCGCTAACCCGCCTTTGAACTGGTGCTCGCAGAGCAGTTCCGAAGCGTTTTGGGCATTTTCCCGCGGCAGCGCCAAATTCAAGCGGTTGCGTCTTGCAACAGAGTGGTCTGGCCGTCCGACAACCGGGCTTGCGGCTCCTGCATTCATGGTAAACTTCGCGCCCCTTCGCCAATCCAACCCTTTATGGAGAAACCACGCATGAGCGATTCGATCGTTCACACTAGCGATGCGGATTTTGAAGCCGACGTGCTGCGCTCCGACAAGCCCGTTCTAGTGGACTACTGGGCCGAGTGGTGCGGTCCCTGCAAGATGATCGCCCCCATACTCGACGAGGTCGCTGAGGACTACGGCGACCGAGTGAAGATCTGCAAGCTGGACATTGACGCCAATCAGGAAACGCCGCCGAAGTACGGCATTCGCGGCATTCCCACGCTGATGCTCTTTAAGGGAGGGAAGGTCGAGGCCACCAAGGTGGGTGTGCTCAGCAAGTCCGCCCTGGAGGCGTTTCTTGACAGCAACATCTGAATCGACGTCAATTGGGGTGGCGTCAGTTTGCCCAACCCGCTTGACGATGTTGGCCAAAATACTAAACTGGCGCTTGGGTTAGTGGGGACAGCGCCTCAACTCGGCCATTTCCTTGAATTTGCTTCCCTCCATCCGGGTCTTTGAGCCTTGGCCGTCAGGGAGTTGACGGCAGCCCCTAGGATGGCGGCGCACCCCAACCGTAAATTAGCCGACGAACTCTCAACAACCTCCAGTCAATTTCAGCAAAGAGCAGATGCCATGGTGATGTATCTCAAAGACCTTAAAGCTAAGCCGGTAAGCGAGCTTGTCGATATGGGCCGCGATCTGGGCTTGGACAACTTGGCCCGCTCCCGCAAGCCGGAGGTCATCGCCGCCATCGTGCGCAAGCAGGCCAAGGCGGGGGAGGACGTGTTTGGGGCCGGCACCCTGGAAATCCTGCAGGATGGCTTCGGCTTCCTGCGTTCCCCGGACGGCTCCTACCTCGCCGGCCCGGACGACATCTATGTTTCACCCAGCCAGATTCGTCGTTTCAATCTGCGTACGGGCGACAGCTTGGCCGGCAAGATTCGGCCCCCCAAGGACGGCGAGCGCTACTTCGCCATGCTCAAGGTTGACGAGATCAACTTCAGCGAGCCGAACACCAAGAAGCACAAGATCCTGTTCGAGAACCTCACTCCCCTGTTCCCCACCGAACGCTTCAAGCTGGAGCGGGGCAACGGCAGCACGGAGGACCTCACCGCCCGCACGGTTGACCTCATCGCCCCGGTGGGCAAGGGGCAGCGTGGGCTGATCGTCTCGCCGCCAAAGGCCGGCAAGACGCTGGTGCTGCAGAACATCGCCCAGTCCATAACGGCCAATGACCCGGAGGTGGTGCTCATCGTGCTGTTGATCGACGAGCGGCCCGAGGAAGTCACGGAGATGCAGCGCACGGTGCGCGGTGAAGTGGTCGCCAGCACCTTTGACGAGCCGCCGTCCCGGCATGTGCAGGTGGCGGAGATGGTGATCGAGAAGGCCAAGCGGCTGGTGGAGCATCAAAAGGACGTGGTCATCCTGCTGGACTCCATGACCCGCTTGGCCCGGGCCTACAACACCACGGTGCCCTCATCGGGCAAGGTGCTGACCGGCGGCGTTGACGCCCACGCCCTGGAGCGGCCCAAGCGGTTTTTCGGCGCCGCCCGCAACATAGAGGAAGGCGGCAGCCTGACCATTCTGGCCACCGCCTTGGTCGATACCGGCTCCAAGATGGACGAGGTGATCTACGAGGAGTTCAAGGGCACCGGCAACCAGGAACTGCACTTGGAGCGCAGAATTGCGGAGAAGCGGGTCTTCCCCGCCATCAACATTCGTCGTTCCGGCACCCGGCGGGAGGAGCTGATCGTCGCGGAGACGGAGCTGCAGAACGTTTGGATTCTGCGCAAGCTGCTGCACGACATGGATGATTTGGTCGCCATCGAGTGGCTCATCAACAAGTTCAAGGACACCAAAACCAACGGGGAGTTCTTCAACTCCATGCGCGGCAAGTAGCCGCTCCCAGCCCTTAAGGTGGCGCTGGTCTTTAGCCGGAGCGGGAGGGCAAGGGCAGTTCCGGCAGATCTCCGACGGCCTTCGCCAGGAGTTCGCCGCCCCGGCGCGGTTCGCCCAACGCCGTCAGCAGCCGGCCCAATTCGGCTTGGACGGTTGGGGTGGAATTGATGCGCAGGCTAGTTTCCAAGAACTCTCTGGCCTTGGCCCAGTCGGCGTTAAGCAGAGCGATGCGCCCGGCGGTCAACAGCAGCTCGCCATCGTCCGGCCTCTTCCGCAGCCAGCCTTGGATTGCCGCCATCTGCTTCTCCGGCTGCGGCGACCTGATGCTGCCGTAGAGGTGCAGCAAGTTGTCGCTCCAAGTGCGCCCCAGCGCCTCCCGCAACAAGGCTTCGGCGCCGCCGCGATCGTTCGCCGCCGCCATTTTCCGCGCCGCCGCCAGCACCAGCTCCGGATCCTGCTGCAGTTTCCTCGGCGCCTGCTCCCAAGCACCCAAGCCTTCGGCGGCCTCGATGCGCCGCCGCCACGCCTGCAACTCCAAGGCCCCCAAGGCCGCGTCGTTCACCGCCTTGGCCTTGCGCAACGTCGGCGCCAGTTCCGTAAGCGCTTGCCAGTCGCCAAGCGCCTCGTGGCAACGCAGAAGGCGCTGCGCCACCACCGGATGCTTGGCCGCCTCGGCTTGGATTTCAAGCAGTGCGTCGCGAGCCTCCCGCCACTGCTCGGCGGTTATTTGCAGGCGGGTTTGCAGCAGGGCGACGGCCAGCTTGGCGGCTGGATCCGCCTGTCGTGCTTGATTGAGGAACCGATCTCGCTCCTCGAAGGCGCCGAGTTCGTGGGCGGCCTGGGCGGCGCCCAGAAAGTTCAGGACCGGCGCCGCAACGTTCGCCGCCGCCCCCGCCAACAGGCGTTTCGCTTGGTCCCAATCACCCTGCTCCAGAAGCAGCAGGCCGCTAGCGGTCCGCCGGGCGGCCGTTTGACTGCGCCGGTTGCGGCGCCAAGCGGCAAACAACCCCTTGCCCTGAAGCAAACGCCCGACCACGAACAGCAACAAGCGCAGGACGGCGTAGGCGACTAACAAGATGAGGGCGGCGAACCAAAGGCTGGTCTCCACCGCCAGCCCGTCGTAGGTTGCGAGCAGATAGCCGGGATCCCGCGCCATCAGGACGCCGAGCAGGCCGCCGAGCGCGATGGCGGCAGCCCCTAGCAAGGCGGCCTTCTTCATGCGTTTGCGCCGCCCCGCCGCACCTTGCGCAGTTCCGCCAACGAGGCGGAAATGTCCGGCAACGCAGCCTGCAGGTCCGCCTGCCGCAACTCCGCCAAGGCATTGCTGACGGCTTGGACGCCAGGGTCCGCTCCGTCGAGATGGTCGCCCACCCATTGCCGCGCCGCATCCAGGCTGGTGGCGAACACCGCTTGGTCTCGCTTGAGCGCGGCCAGCTGGGCCTGTTCCAGCATTAGCCTAAGGTTGAGCTCCAGATAAAGGGCTTCGTCCGGGGCCAGCAGCGGCCTGACTTCGGTGTCTATGCGGCGGAACTGCAGAAGGTTGCGGAACTCATCGGCCAGCGCCGCCCCAAAGCCGTTGTCCTGCCCCCTGCCGGCCTCGGCTTGCTTGGGCGCGGCGAATTGCGGTTGCGCCAAGGTTAAGTCCGCAAGCTGGCGTTTGAGCGCATCCAAGCGCAGATAGAGGCCCTGAACATCTGCGCCTTGGGTCTGCTCCAAGCCGAGAATTTCGCCGGCCAAAGCCGAACGCACCCCGTGCAAGGCCATGTCCTCCAAACCCTGCAGGATGTCGTCAGCGGAGCGCAGCAGATCCAACGCGGTGGCGACGTCCCGTTCCATTAACAGCCGGTGGTTGGCCACCAGCAGCAGGTACTCCAGCTCTGCGAGCTTCCAATCCCTTTCTGAAGGAGGCGCCGCCTTCGCCACCTGGTTCAGCTGTTCGAGCAGCCCACTTTCCGTGGTTTGCAAACGCTCAATTAGTTGGCTTGTTGAGTCCTCCAAGGTTTGGTGCCAACTGTCCTGCGCTTGGCCGAGGCTGTTCTGCAAGGCTTGGCGCTCCGTGTCGGCCAAGGCGAGGGCCCGCTCCATTACCGCGTTCGGCCGTAGATGGATTAGCTGAAAGTACAGATAGGCGGCAGCCGCCATGGCGGCGAAGGCCAGCAGAAAAGCGGTGGCGGCCAACAGCCGTCCTGGCGGCGGTTTGGGTGCTTTTGCGGCACCAGCAGCCTCGGAGGGCATCAAGTTCTCATCGGTTGGTTCAGCCATTGGCCCCCGCCATTTGCCGCAAGGCGGCAACCACCGCAGCCGCTCCGGCGTCTTCGCACCGCAGCACCTTGGAGACGCCAAGCTGGGCGGCAAGGGCCGCAACTCTGTCCGAAGGCACCAAGATTGGCACGCCTGACGCACCCTTGGACGCGAACCATACCTGCACTGCTTGCCGGAATCCATCGCCGCTTGACACGATGATGGCGTCTATTTGCTTGGGGTCTATGGTGGGCGCCACTGGTGTGCGCTCATAAACGTCAAGCCGCTGCACGTCCGCACCTTGCTCGGCCAAGGCGGGCGCGATGCGGTTGCGTCCGCCGACTCCGGTGACCAACAGAACACGCTTGCCCTGTACGTCCGGCAGGCTGTCGAGCAGCCCCTCGCTGGATTCGACGTTGGCGGCTTGGGCGCTGACACCGGCTTCGGCCAAGGCGGCGGCGGTTTGGCGGCCGATGGCGAAAGCCCGGTCAAAGCAGTGGTTGACCTGGGAGGCGGCTGAGCGAACGCCGTGCAAGGACAAAAAGACGGCGATGTCGAAATGGCCTTGGGGAACGGTGAACGGCAACGGACGAATTGCCAGCACCGGGGCCTTGGCAACATCAAACCCGGCCGCTTCGACAGCACGGGCCAACGCCGTGGCGCCGGGCTCCGAGCGGGTGACCCAGACTCTCATGCGCGGCGGGGTTGGCTTGGCTGGCATAATTCTGTTTGCGTCCTAGCCAATGTCGGCATCTCAAAGCCAAAATCCAAGCCTGTGCCCCAAACGTTCATTCGTCCAGCCCACTGGACGCTAGGCCCGACATCCTCTGCTTTCGCCAAGGCCGTAGCACCCAGCTATGGAAAATGGCGCCATGGGTTCAGGTACTCGTGGGTTGCAGCAATCGTAGGGCGCCTTGAGCCTTCAGATCCGCCACCACCAGATTCGCCACCTGCTCGGCCGGGCCCTTGGCTTTGGCCTTCAGCACCGTGCCGCCATCGGGTGAAGCCAACAGCGCCTGCAGGAGCACGGCTTCATCCTGATGTTGCGCATAGGCGGCCAAGGGCTGGCTGCAATCCGCCCCCAAGGCCGCGCTGACGCCCCGCTCAGCTTCTACGCAGGCGGCGGTGGTCGGATCCCGCAGGGGTGCCAACAGGACCAGGACTTGATCATCGTCAGCGCGGCACTCCACGCCAAGGGCGCCTTGGCCGGGTGCCGGCAGAAATAGGGATGGGGGCAGCGCTTCGGTGACCCTTTCGACGCATCCCAAGCGGGCCAATCCGGCCATGGCCAGCACGATCGCGTCCACCTCCGCGGCGTCCAGCTTCGCCAATCTTGTATCCACGTTGCCGCGCAAGGGCCGCACCCGCAGGTCCGGGCGCAACGCCAGGATTTGCGCCTGCCGCCTTAAACTGGAGGTGCCGACTGCGGTGCCCGGCGGCATGGCCTTCAGCCCACCGTGGGGGCTGATCCAAGCATCCCGCACATCCTGTCGATAGCCGATCACCGGCATGGCGAACTTGCTGTCCAGCACGGCGGGCACGTCCTTCATGGAATGCACCGCCAAATCTGCATCCCCCCGCGCCAGCGCCGCTTCAAGTTCGTTGATGAACAGACCCTTACCGCCCACTTCGCTTAAGGGTGCGTTAAGCCAGCGGTCCCCGGCGGTGGAAATCCCCGCAATCTCAATGACCAGCCCCGGATGAGAGCGTTCCAGTTCCCCTTTGATGAACGACGCCTGCCAGAGAGCGAGCTTGCTTCTGCGGGTGGCGATGCGCACCTTATCCAAGACCACCCCCAAGCCGAGATCCGGCCAGATTTCTCCGGCGCTGCGGGGCTTTTGAATAGGCGGGCGGCAGTGCTCCCGGCGCTGGAAAACTGCTCCCAGCCACCCGTTCCGGCGGACGGGGCGCATCCGATTTGTCCGGCTGGGTGCGGGCTTCCAAGGCAAGCCGCACGGCCGCCACCCGCCGTCGGCTGACAGGGATGCGCTCGCTTAGGCCGGCGATGCGCAGTTCAAAATGCCGGGGCGCTAGGCGCACCAGCTCCTCAATGAACTGCACGGCGACCAAGGCGTTGCGGTGAACGCGCAGAAACCGCCCTTCGAATTCGCCCTCCAGCCTGGCCAGCACTTCCGTGGTGATGGTTTGTCCCTCGCCATAGTGAATGGTGACATACTTTTGGTCCGCCAGAAAATACCGCACATCCTGCACCGGCACCAACTCAACGCCCCGCAACGACCGAACGACAATGCGGCTGCGGACAACGCCCAAGGGCTGCGTACCCACCTTTTGCCCCCCGAAATGGGCGCTAAAGTAGCCCCTGCTCCAGGGAATGGAATCCGCCAATGGCTGAAAGCGCTGTACGACAATGACCCAGCGTTCTTGCAGCGGTCTGGTGGCCCTACCAAGCTTCGCCGCCCGTCCGCCGAGAAGCGGAAGCCCGAATCGCGGAACTAGAAGCCCAGCTGCGGACGCTTATGGATGGGGATCAATCCGAAGCGCTGACTATATCGGGTTAATGGGCTAGGCGGTCGGAGAGATTGGTTGCGGGTTCATCCATGTGCATCACGTTGTGCCTCTCGCAAGCATTCGCAACGCACACGAGGTCGACCCCATCAAAGACTTGATTCCAGTGTGTCCCAATTGCCATGCGATGCTGCATCGCAGCAGGGGCACGGACAACCCGCGCATGGTGAATGAATTGAGGAACTTAGTGATGGACGCCAGAAAAAGGCGATGAGATCCTTGATGGCTTGGATTGGCGGAGGCATAAAGCGGCTGCTAGGCGCTATCTCACCCTTGGCTATTCCTTCGTGCCCATCCACTGCCCTGCTTAGGTTTGTAGAAGCCGCTTCTTAGGCCATCAATGTGCTCATAGAGATTGGAAGGCACATTTTGCCAAAGAGGATCAAGTATGAACTGTACGCCCTCGCGCCGCGCCAATTTTGCTGCCGGAACGAAATCCGCATCGCCGGAAACCAAAATTATGACGTCCGCTTGACGTTTTAGTGTTATCGAGGCGATATCCAACCCAATGCGCATATCCACCCCCTTTTGCCGCAACGCGGGTGAAAAATGGCTGTCTGCGAGACCGCTAATCGCAAGATGACGGTTCAGAAGCTCCTTCTGTGGCTGAGGCTTCAGTATCCACGACCTATTTGCATCTCGGCGAACCTCGCCCAATCGCACAGCTAAGTTCGGTCGTCCTCTGAGCGCTTTGAAGAGCTGTTTTCTGAAGTGTGCTTGGGTCGTTTCGGCGTAGTTGATTGGTTGCTTGCTAACCGGGGTATGCGCCTTCTGCTCGTAGGGGCTTGCGTCGTAGTAGAATGTTCGGTATAGAAGCTGCAACTCGTTTGGGACCTTGTGAATGTTGTTTAATTGAGACAAGTGGCCCCTAATCAATTGGTCAATTGACGCCACCACCGCCTCAACATCGACGTTGTCAACATCCGGCCGCACGGACGGAAGACGTTTCAGGAAGTACCCACCGTCAATTAAAATAGCGGCCTTAGCCATTTGGGGACCACAAGGCGTGTATGGGAAAAAGCCCCAAGGGATCGGCCTCATTCATGATTGCCAGCCTACAAGGCTGGGAACAAGACGTACTGCCAAGGGGCGAATTCCGGCAATATACGCCAATTTCGAGAAGTGTCAACCGCAACCTTCGGCGCTGTCGTCAGCACTGTCATCAGGTTGGACTCCCATCCCTAAGTGGCCGCAGTCGGCAAGCCCTAGTGTTGCTTCCTGAGTTTGCGGGCAGGTTAACATAGAGGGGAGACGGCACCTCAGGCGGCGCCGGCGTTCGGTTGGCGCTCCTAGGCGAATGCCTTGGGAACTTCAGTGCAGCCCTGCCTTGAGAGCCTTTACCTATCGCCTGATCTAGACGACACTGATCCGATGGAGATACCCAAGAATGTGCCCGTGTTGGAGGGTGCAAAAAAGCCCATTTTCGTCAACGTGTTTGAGCGCGATCCCAAACTGCGCGAGCAATGTGTGCAACATTGGGGCAGCAAATGCAGCGTGTGTGACTGCGACTTCTCAGCAACCTACGCTCAGTCATTGCCCAAGCTCACAGATCCGGTGGTGCCTCTGTAGGTCATTGTGAAGTGTTGCAGAAAAGTTCTCCCGATGAGGGCGTAGTGGGGTTGGCCTCCCGCCCTAAGGTGGACCCCAGCAAAGGGACCAGTCACAGTCACCTGTATTGCTGGAACGTGAATCTGCGCGAGATGCATGTTGACCTCGTCCTGTCCATGGACACCTGCTACAACCGTACGGTCGATAATTGGGAGTTCCAACTCCATGGCGAGTGTTGAGTCGATGCAACTTTCCACGGCCCCCGTGTCCACCAAGGCGGGTAGCGGCAGTACAGGCAGGTCAGGGATGCCCCTACCCGGTCTAAAGGCTACGTCGAAACCGATTTGCACAGGCAAGGTTGGCCCATGGACCACCAGGCCCGCTGTGCAGACCCTGCGGAACCGCCCGCAAAGCCGCATTCAACCGCCGGCATTGGTGGTCCGGTAAAGCAAGGAAGCCGGTAGAGTGAGAGGGGGTGCGCCAACTTGCCTGATCAAGTATGGCCCCCGCCCAAACCGCTCTATGGCGACTTGCGCCGCCGCCTCAAAGGAGTCGAAGCTGCTGACTAATTGCTCGTCATGGACCAGGACCCACTCGCCGAGATGGTCCGCCTCAACAATGTTCCGCATACGCCGGTAGGCAGCAATTTCCTTGCTCAGTGCAGCCATGTCACGCCTCCATCATTTTGCCCGGGTGACCACTATGCTACTACTACTACGACATCTCCGATTGAACACCCTCTTAGTGACGCCAGCTTGCGGAAATGTTGGCTGCCGCAAGCTGCTCCCGCCAAGGGGCATACGGGCTGTCAATTGCTCAGGCCGACATCCGCCTCTGTCAGTAGGCATGGGCAGTGCGCGTCAACCGAGTGCTGCGCCGCGTCATCCTGCGTGAACGGGTATTCCACGCCACCCCAGGCGTCCACGGCGAACAACCATCATCCCTTCGCCTTGTAAACCGCCCCCGGCGCATAGTTGTCCATCTCCCTCTTAATCACCGGCGCCAGCAGGTACATGCCCAACAGGTTGGGGATGGCCACTAGGAAGACTAGGGCGTCGGAGAGGTCCATCACGGCGTGCAGGTTGATGCTGGCGCCGACGATGATGAACAGGCAGTAGGCCAGCTTGAAGCCGAAGTCCGTGGCGCGGCTTTCTCCGGTTAGGTAGGTGAACGCCTTTAGGCCGTAGTAGGCCCAGGCGATCATGGTGGAGAAGGCGAACAGGAAGGCGGCCACGGCCAAGGGAATGGGTGACCAGGACAGGGTGGAGGCGAACGCTTGGGTGGTGAGCTCGATGCCTTCCAGTCCATCGTTCATGCCGGGTTCGTAGATGGTGGTGATGATGACCAGCGCGGTCATGGTGCAGATCACCACGGTGTCGATGAACGGCCCCAAGGAAGCGACGAAGCCCTCGGTGACCGGCCTCGCGGTCTGCGCCGAGGAGTGGGCGATGGCGGCGCTGCCGAGGCCCGCTTCATTGGAGAACACGGCGCGCCGGAAGCCGATGATGATAACGCCCAGCATGCCGCCGGCCACGCCCTCCGGCGCAAAGGCGCCCTCCCAGATGGCGGCGAAGGCGGCCGGCAGCCGGTCGGCGTTGATGAGGATGATGACCAGCGCGGTGACGACGTACAGCACCGCCATGCTCGGCACCAGCCGCACGGTGACGCTGGCGATGGACTTGATGCCGCCGATGATGACCAGTCCGGTCAACACCGCCAGCACCAAGCCGATGCTCCAGGCGTTGTGCGCCAGCCAATCGCTGCCGGCCAAGTCCACGACTATGGCCGCGGCTTGGTTGGATTGAAACATGTTGCCGATGCCGAGGCAGCCCAGCACCATCGCCCCGGCGTAGAAGCAGCCCAGAATCCTGCCTAACCGCGGCCAGTTCCGGTGCGCGGCAAGGCCCTGCTCCAAGTAGTACATGGGGCCACCGGAGTAGGAGCCGTCCGGGTTGGTCTTGCGATAGACCACGCTTAGGGTGCATTCGGCGAACTTGGTGGACATGCCCAGAAAGCCGGCCACGATCAGCCAGAAGGTGGCGCCGGGGCCACCCATGGAAATCGCCAAGGCCACCCCGGCGATGTTGCCGATGCCCACGGTGCCGGAAAGCGCCGTGGTCAGCGCCCGCCATTGGGAGATTTCGCCGGGGTCGTCCGGGTTGCGGTAGCGGCCGGAAACGATGCGGATGGCCTCCGCAAAGCCGCGCACGTTGATGAAGCGCAGATACGCCGTGAAGAACAGGCCGCCGACCACCAGCCAAAAGACGATCAGCGGCACGTCCGCGCCAAACATCACAACCTCGTAGAAGACGATGCTTTGCAGCCACAGGGTCACTGGCCCGACGGCGTTGTTGATGAATTCATCGACGTTCATTGCGCCTCCCTTAAGCGCCCCAGCCAATGCTCGCGTACGCGCCGTAGCGCCTTTCCAAGCGAACCGGCCCTTCGGTGTTGAAGCGGCGCATGGCATCGACTATAGCACCCTGCGGGGCGTGGCTCCGGCCATCCGGTCGGTTCCTGCCGGCCGCACAGCATCCACGCCAACGGCGAGGCGCTATAATTCCTCAATGAGCAACAAGACGAAACTGCTGCACGGTCGCCTGCTTGAGGACGCCGACGCCTTTGTGGAGGCGTTCACGGCTTCGGTGGCTTTTGACAAGCGCCTCTGCAAGCAGGACATCCGCGGCTCCGCCGCCCATTGCCGTATGCTGGGCGAAGTCGGGGTGCTGTCCGGCGGGGAAGTGGAGCAAATTCTGGCTGGGCTTGCGCAGGTGCAAGCGGAGATCGAATCCGGCGCCTTCGAGTGGCGCACCGGCCTTGAAGACGTCCACATGAACATCGAGCACCGGCTGATCGAGCTGATCGGCGAGGCCGGCAAGAAGCTGCACACCGCCCGCTCCCGCAACGATCAAGTGGCCACGGATCTGCGCCTGTACCTGCGCGGGGAAATCGACGTCCTGCTTGGGCTGCAAACCGCCCTGCTCAACGCCCTGTTGGACTTGGCGGAGCGCCATCAGGGCACGGTCATGCCCGGCTTCACCCACCTGCAGGCGGCGCAGCCGGTCACCTTCGGCCACCATCTGCTGGCCTGGTTCGAGATGCTGCTGCGTGACCGGGAGCGTTTGACGGACTGCCGCCGCCGGGTGAACCAGCTACCGCTCGGCGCCGCCGCCCTGGCTGGCGCCACCTTCCCCATCGATCGGCAATTCGTAGCTAAGGAACTAGGCTTTGAGGGGGTGACGACGAACTCCTTGGATGCGGTCAGCGACCGGGACTTCGCCGTCGAGTTCGCCGCCGTCGCGGCCATGACCATGATGCACCTAAGCCGCTGGTGCGAAGAACTGGTGCTCTGGACCAGCCAGCCGTTCGCCTTCATCACCCTGCCGGACCGCTTCTGCACCGGCTCCAGCATCATGCCGCAGAAGAAGAACCCGGACGTGGCGGAGTTGGTGCGCGGCAAGACCGGCCGCGTCTATGGCGACCTGACCGCCCTGCTAACCCTGATGAAGGGCCAACCCCTAGCCTACAATCGGGACAACCAAGAGGACAAGGAGCCCCTGTTCGACGCCATCGACACCTTGAAGGACTGCCTTTCCGCCCTGCTGGGCATGCTCCCCCACATGCAGGCGGACGCCGACGCCATGCGCCGCGCCGCCCTGCAGGGCTTCCCCACCGCCACGGACTTGGCGGACTATCTGGTGCGCAAGGGCATGTCGTTTAGGGACGCCCACCGGGCTGTGGGAACAATTGTGGCGCTGGCCTTGGAGCAGGGCGCCGGCTTGGAGGAGCTTTCCCTCTCGCTGCTGCGGAAGTTGACGGGGAATTTGGTGGAGGAGGACGTGTTTGCAGTGCTCACCCTGGAAGGCGCCTTGGCGGCTCGCAGCCATGTCGGCGGAACCGCTCCGGCGGCGGTGGCGGAGGCCGTCAAAACCGGCCGCAAGCGGGTGGCCGCCAGCTATCTCCGCAACCAAGCATGAACCGTGACAACACAGAGGCGCTGGCGGCGGACTTGAAGGCCCGCTACAGACGCCAATTGCAAAGGGAGGCCGAAATCGGCGACGGCCGCCACGGCAGAAAGGTGTTTCTGGCCATGCTAAAAGCCCTTGAGGAATTGCCGGCCAAGCGCTTCGAGCCTGGAGATGGCGCTGTCTGGGTGTGGTCAGACTTGCATCTGGGCCATGCCAACGTCATCCGCTACTGCAACCGGCCTTTCGCGGACGCCGCGCAGATGGACCGGCAGTTGTACGCCAATTGGGAGGCAACGGTCGCGCCCCAAGACCAGCTCATCTGCGTGGGCGACGTGGCCATGCGGGACGCCCTGTGCGAAGCCACTTGGCGGCGGATCCGCGGCGCGGCCGGGCGCCGCAAACAGTTGGTGATCGGCAACCACGATCTGACCGGTGCCGGCCATCTGCGGGTGGCGGGCTTTGACGACATCTGCTCCCTGCTTTGGGCGGACGGGGACCCGCCGCTGTTGTTCACGCACGAGCCTTTGGTTGAAGTGCCCCCCGGTTGGGTCAACGTGCATGGCCACACCCACGCCGCACCGCTGACGCGCACCCCGCACATCAACGTTTCCGTGGAGCAGATCGACTATCGACCCTTGGCCTTGACGGCCGTTCGCGCCTTGGCGGCGGAGCTGGTGCAAGGCCGCTACCCGGAGGGCGAGACCACCTTGGAGCGGGTCGCCAGCCTTGCGGGAACGTCGGCGGCGGCTTGAAGCCGGCGCCGCCAGACCATTCCTGCGCCAATCCAAACATGCAACAGCATGGCGCGACCTGCCGGCGACATCCCGTGTCTTGGCATCTAGTCCACCTATTTGGCTGCGCCGTTCCTGCGAATCACCAAGCCGCTTCCCGCATGGACAAAGTGCATTGACCTTCAATGCGTTAAACGCGCAAATCAGGAACCGTCTCCGGCACAAAGCGCACTGGCCGCGCCCTAGCTTGCGCCATGCGCCCCTCGCGCCCTGAGCAAGCCCCATGCAATCAGTCCAAGCTCTGCGCGGCTCCAGTTTCTTCCTCGTCTTCTTGGGCGGGCTGATTGCCCTAGCCCCCCTGTCCATCGATGCCTACATGCCGGCGCTGCCGGACATGGCGATTTACTTTGGGGTGGAAATCGCTGCGGTCAACCTCACGCTGACCACCTACCTGCTGGGCAGCGCCTTGGGGCAGTTGTTTGGCGGTGCCCTGTCCGACCATCTGGGACGGCGTCCAGTGGGGTTGGTTGGCCTGCTGCTGTTTGTCATTGCGTCCCTGTTGATCACGGCGGCGACGGACATCGGGCAGGTGTGGGCGTTGCGGGCCCTGCAGGCCTTGGGCGGCGGTGCCGCTTCGGTGGTCTGCATGGCGCAAGTTCGGGACGTTTACCCCGCGAACCTAGTGCCCAGAAAGATCGCCAACGTCATGCTCGTCATGTTGGTGGCGCCGATGGTGGCGCCGACCATCGGCGCCGTTCTCATGCAGCTGGGCTGGAAGTCCGTGTTCTACTTCCTCGCGGCCTACACAGGCTTCTACCTGCTCGTCTATTTCTTCTACTTGCCGGAAACCAACGCCAAGGGGCGCAGAGCGCTGACTCTCAGTACACTGCTGGGCAGCTACATCACCGTGCTCCGGCACCGTGTGCGCGGCAAGCCCGTCGCGCAGCGGCTCACGGCGTTCAGCGCCTGCGGCGCCGGCATCTTCCTCAGCTACCTGACCAACGCCGCCTTCATATACATGCAGCACTTCGGCTTAGGCGAGTTCGAGTTCGCCGCGGCCTTCGCCGCCGGCGGGCTTGCCATCATGGCCGGCAACCGGGTTGCAGCGGCCTTGATGGGCCGGCATCCGCCCCTGCGCATCCTGCGCTGGGCCAACACCCTGCACCTTGTGGTGGTTGCAGCGGGCGTGGCCGGCTCTTGGCTGCTGCCGCACAGCTTGCCGGCAGGCATGGCGGTGCTGTTTCTGATCATGGGCATCGGCGGCGCGGTAGCGCCCTCCGCGTCCGGCTTCTACATGAGCCTGTTCGATGAGAACGCCGGCAGCGCCGCCTCGCTAAGCACCACCCTGATCTTCATGGTCGGCGCCCTGTTCGGAGCGCTGGCCGCCCTGCTCTCCGCCGATGGCCTGACGCCGATCTTCCTCGTCATGCTGGCGGCGGGGACCTTAGCCCGCTTAGCGCTGCCACGGCAAACCGACGCCCCACCTTGAACAAGGCGGTGCATTTAAGGGAAGATTGCGGCATGGCTGCCTCTCCACTACATGCCGAGGCGAAGCGACCGCAGGGCCACTCCAGCCGGCAAGCTCGCCAATTGGCCATTGACGAACTGCTCAGCGTTCCGAAATCCGGGCACAGCTTGGCTATAGAGCACTCCTTCCCAGAGCGGTTGGTTGACGAGCTCTCCCGCCTTGAGGTGTTCAACAAACATCTGTTCCGCCCGAACACCTATCTGCACAAATGGTGGGCGCGGCGCTGCGGATCGACTTTTCGCGCGATACTCAAGCAATTCGCGCCCGACGAGGATCGCCGCAATTACTACGCCTTCGGTGGCTTGGAAGGCAAAGTGGTGCTCGATCCGATGATGGGCGGCGGCACTACTCTGCACGAGGCCATCCGCTTGGGAGCGAACGTCATCGGCGCGGACATCGACCCCATTCCGGTGATGCAAACCCGCGCCTCGCTCTCCCAAGAGACTCCTGAAAACCTGCGGGCGTCATTTAGTCAATTTTACTCTAACCTCTACAAAAGCCTAGGGCACTATTTTCAGACGGAGTGCCCAAGCTGCAACCAGTCCATAGATAGCCAGTACACCTTGCACGGGCAGCGCAAAGTTTGCGCTTGCGGGGAAGTCGTGCAGATCGACCAACACGATCTGCGGCACGAAACCGACAGCATTGTTCGCATCTGCCCCGACAGTTGGCAAATTTACGCAGACGACAGGGAAAAGCAGGGTTTTGCCGCAACCCCTCGGCTGGTCACCAAATCAGAAAAAACCTGTCCCTCTTGTGGGCGGAAATACGCTGAACTTGCCGACCTGCCATTCTACAGACGATATACACCAATAGCCATTGCGGCGGTCTGCCCCGCGCATGGCTTCTTCTTCCGCTCCCCCGGCGATTCTGACCGCGCCCGAATTAGTCAGGCGGACAAGATGCGCTCTAGGCTGGATTTTGGACCGCCTGATGACTTTAAGGTGGCGGGCGGCCCGAAATCTGGCGATCTATTAAGGCACAACATTCGCTCATATGTCGATCTGTTTTCATCCCGACAGTTGTTGTATATCCACCAATCCATCTGCGAACTGCAGGCCCATTGCGGCGTCAGCAGGCTCAATTTGGGGATGCTTGTGTCCACCTCATTGGAGTTCAACTCCATGATGTGCGGCTACAAGGGCTGGTACAAGCGAAGACCGGGTGCGATTCGGCATGTCTTCGCGCTGCATGCATACTCCTTCCCCTACACCGCGCTCGAAAACAATCCGGTGAACAGTCGGAAGACGTCCGGCAATCTTCAATCCCTTTATAGAGACCGGATCGAACGGGGACGCAAATGGTCGGTCTTGCCGGTGGAGAGAAGGATAAGATCCGACGGCAAAACCGAGCTGGTGAACATACCCGGGGAGATGGACAGCGGCATAGAGGTGTTTTCCCAACAGGAGCTCGCCGGCGGCAGCCAGAAGTTCCAGTTAATTCAAGGAGATTCCAGAAACCTGCCAATTGCAGATCACTCTGTGGACCTGATTGTCACTGACCCTCCATACTACGATAGCGTTCAGTACAGCGACTTGGCGACCTTCTTCCGGGTCTGGTTGACCCGCCTGCTTCCCAACGAGTTTGACTGGATTTATGACGGTGCCCGCAGCGCAGTGGCGACCAAGGCGTCTGGGAGTGGGTTTCTCGCAGCTTTGGCGGAGATTCTGAAGGAATGCGGTCGCGTTCTGAAACCTCCTATCGGACGCATGGTGTTCACCTTCCACCACTGGGATCCAACGGCGTGGGCTGAACTCACAATAGCTTTGCAGGGCGCCAAATTTCGACTTAGGAACGCCTATGTTGTCTATTCCGAACATCCCATTTCGGTCCACATCCGCAATTTGAATTCAATCAAGCACGACTGCATCTTGGTTTTTTCCTTAGGCAGCGGCGCTTCTTCCTCACGTTGGAGGTCCCTGCAGTCCATCGACACTAGTGACAGCGAAACCTTCTGCCGCCAGTGCGGCGCAACACTGGGCTGGTTATTGGAGAGCGGCTTCAAGCCTAGCGAGATACGCGCTGCTTGGAAGGATTTAATCAAGGAAAACGTCAATGCCAGATAGCTCAAGTAAACGGCCGGCCGAAATTTTTGGGTATCCGATTTGTAATCAAACCAATGCCGCGAGAACGTCCCGTGAACGGCATTGGTGCCCGTTTCAGAATGGTAAATGCACCAAGAAAAGCCGATTGGTGGAGTTCCCTTTTGGAGTTTGTTCCGCGGAGTACGGCGGGGAAATTTACGCAATTTGCCCGCATCGCTTTGATGAAAATGGTTCGCTTGAAGGCACATCTAAGGCTTTGGAAGATGTTGCGAGAGACTATTTCGGTGACCTCAAAAACGTTATGATATTCCCTGAAGTCAAACTTCCAAGTGTTGGAATTATTGATTACGTCATTTTGCGGCATAAGCCCCTTAAACCCGAGGTTGAGGACTTTGTATCCGTGGAGTTTCAATCAAATTCCACGACCAAAACAGGCGCTTTGGTGGAGGGGATGCAAGAATTTCTTGGAGGCCATGATCTCGGGGGGCGATCATACCAATTCGGAATGAACACCTATGACTCCATCAAACGCACTGTGACGCAGCTAGTGAACAAAGGCGTTGTTTATGAGAGTTGGCATACAAAGTGCTACTGGGTCATACAAGAATATTTTTACAAGGATTTAGTTCAAAGATATGGTTTCAAGTCAAGCGGATTTTCACACGCCGATTCCTCTCGGTTTGCGCTGTATAATCTTGTTCCGGGTGACGGTCGTTTGACGTTGACGTTCAAGCAGTTTATCTCCACCAGTGTCGATGAGGTATATCAAGCAATTAGAAGTAACCCCGCTATGCCCAAAAAAGACGACTTTGTGAGGCGCTTGGACGCTAAGCTCGCTAAGCTTCAAATTAAGTTAAAGACAAATTGAGTTTGAGTGCGTACGCCGCAACAAAGTACGGAATAACCTACAGCGCAAGTCGCTCGTCGTGGATGGCGGTTGTGATCTAAACCTAGGGTGGCTAAGCAGCGTTGCCCAATGGCTGGCACACTGTCGGAGAACCGGCGGCGCGATTGTCTAACTTAGTCAGAAAGGGAGATCGAAATGACAGGGCGAGCTAGGCAAAAAGAGGCGCATCCGCTTACGGGTTTCTCCACTTGGTTCAGGCGGCTGTTGCCGGCCCCGTCAACGCACATCCCTTCGGACGAGGAAATGGAGCGGAATGCCGACCTTACTGCCCGGTCAACCGTCATGCAGCACACTGAGGGGAGCGGTCCGCTTGCGGAGGGTAAGTTCGAGGTCACTGGAGACCTAGTGGAAAGCGATGCAGATAGCATTGAGGGCGCTTAAGCGGTGATCGCTGCTGATTTCCCGGATGAAATTGGAGAGGTCAGCGACCTCTACAACACCGCGGCAACCGATCGGGGGAAAGCGCCGAAAAACCCCGTGGTGCAAGTCCTGCAGCCCGGCAGTCACTTGCGCAAGAGGCGGGGGGCGATTACAGTCAGGCATCCATTGGATGCGGGCGGCCCTTTGTTGCGTTGGATTTTTTTTGCGTTGCTGGTCTCCTTGGTTGCCACTTGCGGGCAGAAGGGGCCGTTGCGGCTGCCGGAGGATGAGCCTGAAGGCGCTGTCGGTGGAAATGCGCCGGCGGTGAGCGGCGGCCTTGCGACCTTCCTTCAGCCGTGAGCGGTATTGTGTTTTTAGATGGCGAACGTGCGCCGGCCGTGGAAGTCCGGCGCGGCCGTCAGCAACCGCGGTGACCTAGGCGGGCCGGCGTGACCTTCCATGTTAAGGGCGGCCAGCTTTGCGCTGGTGCCGTCCCGTTGGTCGATGTTGCGGAGTCCGTGGGCACCCCCACCTATGTTTATTGCGGCGACGCCATCGCCGACTGCTATCGGCAACTGCAGCGAGCTTTTGCGGAAGTTCCCGTGCGCATCTGCTATGCGGTCAAGGCCAACTCGAACTTGAGCGTTCTGCGCTTGATGAAGGAACTGGGCGCCGGCTTTGACATCGTTTCAGGAGGGGAGCTGCAACGGGTCATCGCCGCTGGCGGCGCACCGGAATCCGTCGTCTTTTCGGGCGTTGGCAAATCCGTAGCGGAAATCGACTTGGCCTTGAAGTGCGGCGTCGGCTGCTTCAACGTGGAAAGCGAAGCGGAGCTTGAGCGGCTCGCCGACCAAGCGACCCTGCTGGGGCGAACGGCGTCCTTGGCCGTGCGGGTGAATCCGCAGGTCGATGCGCAGACCCATCCCTACATCGCCACGGGTTTGCGGGAAAGCAAGTTTGGCGTGACCTTGGCGGAGGCCCGAACCCTGATGATCCGAGCCCACCAGCATCCACAGCTGGAGCCTCGGGGCCTCGCCTGCCACATCGGCTCGCAAATCGAACGGGCAGCACCCTATTTGCAAGCCTTGGACGGTTTGCTCGGCTTGGCGGACGACCTAGGCGCCCAGGGCCTCGAACTGGAGCACTTCGACGTCGGCGGCGGCTTCGGCGTGACCTACAAGGACGAGGCGCCTTTTGACCCGGCGCAACTGGCGGCGGCGCTGCAGCGGCGAATGGGAACGAGGCCGCAGACCCTGGTCATCGAGCCGGGGCGCTTTCTGACCGCCAACGCCGGTGTCCTGCTGACCCGCGTCGAATACCTAAAGCCGAGCCGGGCAGCAGGGCAGCCGCACTTCGCGGTGGTCGATGCCGCCATGAACGATCTGCTCAGGCCGGCGCTCTACCAAGCCTGGCATCCTGTCGAATTGGTGCAGCCGGCCCAGAAGAACGCCTTGTCCGCCTCCTGGAACATCGTTGGCCCGATCTGCGAAAGCGGCGACTTTTTGGCGCTGCAGAGGCGGCTGGCGCTGTCTCCCGGAGACCTTCTGGCCATAGGCGCCGCCGGCGCTTACGGCATGGCGCAAAGCTCCAACTACAACTCCCGGGGGCGGCCGGCGGAAGTGTTGGTGCAGGGGGGCAGCTTTCGTTTGGTGCGTCGCCGGGAGCACGTCAACGACCAATTGGCGCTGGAGCGCCTTGAAGCCGATGGCTAAGAACCGTCGGCGGCGTGGACGGCGTTACCGCCGCGATGGTTCCGGGGCGCAAGCGCCGGCGCGGTCCCGGGTGGGCGAACCCCGGCAAGCGAGAGGCTCTCGGCTGCGCTTCGCCAAGATGCACGGCCTTGGCAACGACTTCATGATCATCGACTCGGTGACCCGGGAGTTGCGCATAACGCCCAGCCAAGTGCAGCGTTGGTCGGACCGCAGAACTGGCGTTGGCTTCGACCAAGCGCTGATCGTTGAGCCGCCAAGCGCACCGGAGGTGGATTTCGACTACCGCATATTCAACGCCGACGGCAGCTCGGCGGAGCAGTGCGGCAACGGCGTTCGCTGCATCGTTCGTTTTGTGCATCATCGGGAGTTGACCTTCAAGCCCCGTCTGCATCTTGCCACGGGGGCAAGGCGGGTGTACGCGACGCTGGCGGGGGACGACGTGGAGGTTGAATTCGAGCCGCCATCGACGCACTTTAGCGATGTGCCTTTCGTTCCCGCCGAAGCCGGCGGCGAGGCGCCGGCCGCCCAATCCGTGCGAACCAGCGTTGGCATGGTGGAGCTCA
This sequence comes from uncultured Pseudomonadales bacterium, assembly GCA_958296195.1. Classification (GTDB taxonomy): domain Bacteria; phylum Pseudomonadota; class Gammaproteobacteria; order Pseudomonadales; family Azotimanducaceae; genus Azophilus. The sequence continues at coordinate 1,367,619 of OY282455.1, forward strand.
CCCCGGTTTCCTTAGGCAACCCCCACGGCGTCATCTTTGTGGAGGATGTCGCCGCTGCGTCGGTGGGCGCCATCGGCGGCGAGCTTAGCCGTCATGCCTGCTTCCCCGAGGGTGCCAACGTCGGCTTCTGCCAAATCATCGACCCAGGCCAGATTCAGCTGCGGGTGCATGAACGCGGCGTGGGGGAGACGCGCGCCTGCGGCACGGGCGCCTGCGCCGCGGTGGTGGCTGGCCGCCTGCATGGCCGCCTGCACCCGTCTGTGCAGGTGTCGCTGCCGGGCGGTGAGGTGCGGGTGCAATGGCAAGGCCCCGGCGCCCCCGTTAAAATGACCGGCGCGGCCGCATTGGTCTACGAAGGCGAACTCGAAGTGTGACCATGCCAAAGCCTAAAAAGCCTAAGGAGATATCAGAACAGCAGGTCCTCGCCTACCTCAAGAGTCATCCGGAAATTCTCAAGGAGCATGTGGGACTGCTCTCCGAACTGGCCCTGTCCCACGAATCCGGCGGCGCCGTCTCCCTCATCGAACGTCAGGTGCGGGTGCTGCGCGAACGCAACATCTTGCTGCGCCGCCAATTGAACGACCTGCTGGGGAACGCCCGCACCAACGACGATCTGTTCGCCAAGGTGCGGGCGCTGACCTTGGCGCTGTTGGAGGTGTCCGGCTGGCATGAACTGAACGAGGTGCTGGCCACCCATCTGCTGGTGGACTTTGACGCGGACTTCGCCTGTTGCCACTTGCTGCGTGAGCACTTGCGCCTGGATCATTTGATGGGCCATGAGGAGTCCCTGCCGACGGCCGCGTTCACCCGAGGCGCCCGCTCCTTGTGCCTGCCTTTGCGCAGCGCCGAGCTGCAGCGCATTTTTCCAGCCGGCCAGCATGAACAGGACGGCAGCGCCGTGCTGCTGCCATTGACCCTCGCCTCCAGCGAGGGTTGCCTAGCCGTTGGCAGCCGCGATCCGCAGCGCTTCGCCGCGGAGATGGACACTCTGTTCATCGGCTATGTCGGCGACGTGCTCGCACGCATCATCGACCGTCTCGACTGAATAAGGCAGCCTCCAATGGATGATCGACTGAGGGATTTTCTCGACCATCTCAAGTTTGAGAAACGTTACTCCGCGCACACCCTGAAGGCTTACCAGCGGGACATTGAAGGCTTTGCCGAGGATGCGGGAACGCCTTGGGAGGCAGTGAGGCCGCATCATCTTTCCAACGCGGTGGCCCGGCGGCACGGCCGCGGCGCCAGCCCCCGCACCCTGCAGCGGCTGCTGTCCAGCCTGCGCAGCTTCTTCGCCTATTTGGAGAAGCAGGGGGTTGTGGAGGGCAACCCAGCGGCGGCGGCCAAGTCCCCCAAGCAGAAGAACCGCTTGCCCAACGCTCTGGATGCGGACCTGGCCGCCAAGCTCTTTGACTTCAAGCCGCGCAACGCCCTGGAAAAGCGGGACTTGGCGATGCTGGAGGTCTTCTACGGCAGCGGCGTTCGCTTGAGCGAACTGGTGCAGACCAACATCGGCCATTTGGATTTGGCGGCCGGCATGGTTCGGGTGACGGGGAAGGGCGGCAAGACGCGCATCCTGCCCCTTACGGAGAAGTCCGTCGCCGCCGTCAAGTCCTACTTGGCAACGCGCCCGGCGGCGGGGCCGGGGGATGCGCTGTTCGTCAGCCGTGACGGCAAGCGCATCAGCCAGCGCACCGTGCAGCAACGGCTGAAGCGCTGGAGCATGGCCCGGTTGGACAGCAACGTGCTGCATCCCCACCTGTTGCGCCACAGTTTCGCCAGCCATCTGCTGGAGTCCTCCGGCGACCTCCGCGCCATTCAGGAGCTGCTGGGTCATGCGGACATCGCCACAACCCAGATCTACACCCATCTGGACTTCCAGCATCTCGCCAAGGTGTATGACGCGGCCCATCCTCGGGCCGGAAAGCAGGCGGAGTGAGGCGGCCAGTACACTTGCCGCCCGAGGCGTTTCCCAAAAATGGCTGGGCAACTGGTTGTAGGAAAGGCGCCTTGTGGCTTGGGGCAAGCGGCTTGGGGCAATATGCGGGCTAGAGCGCCATGCCGCGCATTCGGCTAGTCACCTTCGACTTGGACAACACGCTCTGGAACGTGCAGACGGTCATTGGGAATGCGGAGCGGCGCTTGGTCGGTTGGCTGGATGACCATGCCCCAGCCGCAGCCGCTCTCTACCGCAGAAGCGAGGACATCAACGCCATGCGCATCGACCTGATCGCCGCCCAGCCGCAGCTCGCCCATGACCTCTCCCGTCTGCGGGAGGAAATTCTCGGCTTATTGTTGCGCCGGGCCGGCTATGGGAGTGCGGAGGCTGAGCGGCTGGCGGCGCAGGCGTTCGCCGCGTTTCTTGAGGCCCGCCACGAAGTGGAGTTCTTCGACGGCGCCTTGGACGCGCTTGCAGCCCTGTCCCGCCGCTACGTTTTGGGCTCGCTCACCAACGGCAATGCGGATCCGAAGAAACTGAAGCTGGACCGCTACCTGACTTTCAGCTTCTGCGCTGCCGATGTGGGCGCCATGAAGCCGGCGCCGGATCTGTTCCGCAGGGCGCTGGAGCACAGCGGCGTCCACCCGTACCAAGCCGTGCATGTGGGCGACCATCCCATCGACGACATCGCCGCCGCCGCCAAGCTGGGCATGCACACCCTTTGGGTCAACGGCCCCGCACAGCAGGCCCTGCGCCGGACGCCGGCCGAGGCCCAGGCGACCGTGGAGATAGAACGCCTTGATGAAGTGGTGGACGCCATTGAGCGAATTGAAGGGATGTAGGGCCGGCTAGCCGTTCAGCCAGGTTTCGGCGATCAGCCCAGCGGCGACGGCGTGGCTGTCGTCCTGTGGCGACAGGCGCTTGGCTTCGATGGAGGTCAGCCGCTCGTCGATCATTTCGACCCGCCGGCCGTAGCGGTTGCCGAGGGTTTTAGCGAATAGCCGAGCACGTTGCGACATTTCGCTTTCACAGCCGTCCATGTGGGTGGGCAAGCCCACCAGCAGGCGCTCCGGCCGCCATTCCCGCACCGCCGCGTCGAAGGCCGCCCAATCCGGTCTGCCGTCCTTGGCGGCAATGACGCCGATGGGGCTGGCGGTGCGGGAAACCGTTTGCCCCACCGCCAAGCCGATGTGCTTCAGGCCGAAATCGACGGCCAGCACCGTTTCAGGCATGGCCCGTTTGGCCGGACATCAGGCGGAAGTCTATGCCGAGGGAGCGGGCCGCCTCATCCAAGCGGTCTTCAAAAGGCACGTCGAAGAGGATGTTGCTGCTGGCCGGGCAAGTCAGCCAGGCGTTTTCCGCCAGTTCCCGTTCCAGTTGGTTGGGTCCCCAGCCGGCGTAGCCGAGGGCGATGAGGTAGTGGTAGGGACCGCGCCCGTTGGCGATGGCTTCGAGCACCTCCCGGCTGGTGGTGAGCTTGAGCCCTTCGCCCAGATCCCTGGACGCCGCGAAGTTGCCGTCGTCCGAATGCACCACAAAGCCCTGCTCCGGGGAGACCGGCCCGCCCTCCAAAACGGCCGCCTCGGACAGGGACGACGGCGCGGGAAACCCGAACTGCTTCATCAGCCGGTCAACGGAAAGTTTCGTGGGCCGGTTGATCATCAAGCCCATGGCGCCAGCGTCGCTGTGCTCGCAAAGGTAGGTTAGGGTGTTGCCGAAGTAGGTGCCGGCTTGGTTGGGCATGGCGATGAGAAAGTGTCTTGTCAAATCCACAGGGTGCTCCGGGTTGTGGAAGGGTCACTTGACTAGCTGCGCTCCCGACCGGGAGAAGCGCCAACGGCGCGTGATTTCCAATTGGTCATAGGATTTTCGCATATCCACGGAAAACTGGGCAAAGGGAGCGGCGAGGTGCAGGATGTCCAAGGCTGCTTGGTCCAGCTCGGCGATGCCGGACGTCTCGACTACGCGGGCATTGAGCAGGGCGCCGTCATGACGAATGAGCAGCCGTAGCTTGAGGTCGCCATAAGCGGCTTTGGCGGGGTAGTTGGCTTTGCCGATGCGCTCGACCTTCTGCCGCCACATCTCCAGGTAGGCGGCCTCAGCCACGCTCTGGGCGGCGGGGGACAAGCGCCGGGTTCTTGGAGCGGCTGGCTCGGCTTGCTCCCGTGCGACGGCCGCAAGGCCGAAGGCGGCGATTTCATCACGCAAGGTCAGATAGTTAAAAGGACCCTCACGAAGGCTCGGCGCTTTGGCGTCCGCGCCCTTGGAGGGCGCATTCGTCCCTTGCGGCAGGGAGGGCGCTACCTTATTGAGGCTGGGTTGGGACGGGGCTGCCGCGGCGTCCGACGCTGGGATTGCCGCTCCTTTGGAGTCCTCCGTTGCATTGGCTGGCGCCGCCGACTCCTTTGGCCGCGGTTGCGCTGTTGGCGGAATCAGGACGGCCTGAAGAATGGGGCTCGGCTGGATTTTGGGCGTCATCGGCAGGAAAGCCAGACCAAAGCCGATCGCTGCATGAAGTCCGAGGGACAGAAACAGGGCGACGGCGAAGCGCTTGGCGATCGCCGCGCCGATGTAGTCGCCGACGCCGACCATCAGCGCCACCGGATTCCGTTGCGCCATTGCCGCTCTCTGTTGCGCTGCAAGTGGAGATTGGGCGTGTGGCGCACCCCTGTCAAGCCGTTGCGTTGGGGGAGCTTTTGGGGCGAGGTTTCAGGACAGCTTGCTGGCGACGGCGTTGAGCAGGTCGTCGGCGATGTTCAGCGAGCACTGCGCATCCAACTCCCGGATGCAGGTGGGGCAGGTGACGTTGATCTCCGTGAGATGGTCGCCGATGACGTCAATGCCGACGAACATGAGGCCGAGCCGCTTCAGCGTCGGGCCGATTGCGTCGGCAATCCAGCGGTCCCGATCCGTCAAAGGGCGGGCCACGCCGGTGCCCCCGGCGGCCAAGTTGCCGCGGCTTTCACCGTGCGCGGGGACGCGCGCCAAGGCGTAGGGCGCCGGCTCGCCTTCGATCAACAGGATGCGCTTGTCGCCATCGACGATTTCCGGCAGATAGGCTTGGCCCATGATCTGCTCCCGACCGCCCAGGGTCAGGGTCTCCAGAATGACGTTCAAGTTCGGGTCGCCGTCCATGACGCGGAACACGGACATGCCGCCCATGCCGTCAAGGCGCTTGAACACCACGTTGCCTTGGGCCTTCTGAAACTCGCGCAGCAGGTCGTGGCGGCGGCTGACGATCAGCGGCGGGCAGCATTCCGGGAAGGCGGTGGCGAAGAACTTCTCGTTGCAGTCGCGCAGCGCTTGGGGGCGGTTGACGACCAGGCAACCGGCCTGCTCGGCCCGTTCGAGCAGGTAGGTGGTGTAGATGTACTCCATGTCGAACGGGGGATCCTTGCGCATCATGATGACGTCAAAGTCCTGAGCCTGGCGGAGCTGGCCTTCGCCGAGGCAATGCCAATTGCCGCCGTCCGCTTGCAGGGCGGCCGCATCGGCCGGGTCAAGAGAGCTGGCGAATGGCTCGTTGAGCCGCAAGGGTTGGGCGAACAGCCGAATTTCGGGGCCTTGCAGCAGAATGTCCCGCTGCTGCAAGCAATAAACCTCCCAGCGCCGCACTTGGGCGGCGCGGATCATGGCCAGCGTGGAGTCCTTCTGCAGCGACAGGCTGCCGAGGGGGTCCATCAGGAAGGCTATTTTTGTCACGAATGGTTCCGGTCCGCCAAACCAGGCATTGGGCTGCGCCGCGTTAAAAGGCCGCCGCCAAGGCTTCGGCTTGGTCGGTGCGCTCCCAAGTGAAGGCTTCCTCGGTGCGCCCGAAGTGGCCGTAGGCGGCGGTTGCCTTGTAGATGGGGCGCTTCAGGTCGAGCATCGCGATCAGTTGCCGGGGCCGCAGGTCGAAATGCTCCCGCACCAGCATGGCGAGGCGCTCATCCGCCACCTTGCCGGTGCCGAAGGTGTCTATGCGAATGGAGGTCGGCTCGGCTACGCCGATGGCGTAGCTGATTTGGATTTCACAGCGCTCCGCGAGGCCGGCGGCGACGATGTTCTTGGCGACGTGGCGGCCGGCGTAGGCGGCGGAGCGGTCCACCTTGGACGGATCCTTGCCGGAGAAGGCGCCGCCGCCGTGCCGCGCCACGCCGCCGTAGGTATCGACGATGATCTTGCGCCCGGTGAGCCCGCAGTCCCCCACCGGCCCGCCGATGACAAACTTGCCGGTGGGGTTGATGAAGTAGCGGGTGTCGGCGGAAAGCCAGTTGGCTGGCAGCACCGGCTTGATGATCTCCTCCCGAACCGCTTCGTGCAGCTCCTTGCTGCTGACGCTCTCGTCGTGCTGGGTCGAGAGCACCACGGCGTCAATGGCCATGGGCCGGCCTTCGCCGTCATAACGGAAGCTGAGTTGGCTCTTGGCGTCGGGCCGCAGGAAGGCCAACCGACTGCGGCGCATCTGCGCTTGCCGCTGCACCAGCCGGTGGGCGTAGGTTATGGGGGCCGGCATCAGCACGTCGGTGTCGTCGTTGGCGTAGCCGAACATCAGCCCTTGGTCCCCGGCGCCTTGCTCGCGGTCTGCGCCGGCGTCCACCCCTTGGGCGATGTCAGTCGATTGGTGCCCCAAGGCGTTGATGATGCGGCAACTGTCCAGATCGAAGCCGCTGTCGAAGTCCGTGTAGCCAATGTCCGCAATGACTTGGCGCACCACGGACTCCACATCCACCTGGGCGTCTGACCGGATTTCCCCGGCCACCACCACCAATCCGGTTTTGATGAGGACCTCGCAGGCCACCCGAGAGTTTGGGTCCTGAGCCAGCATGGCGTCCAGAACCGCATCGGAAATTTGGTCCGCGACCTTGTCCGGATGCCCCTCGGAAACGGATTCGGAAGTGAAGACACTGGTGCCGGCCATTGCATTCCTCTTGTTGGAAAGGGCGAAGACCCGCCATTTTAGCGGAACTGTCGGCGCCATTGCTTCCGCCTGCACCCTTAAGGAAAATAGCCGCTCCTCCACCAAGGCCGCCACAACATGTCATCTCGCGCTGCTCGGGCCAACGCCATTCGCGCCCTGTCCATGGACGCGGTTCAACGGGCCAACTCCGGCCATCCGGGAGCGCCCATGGGTCTGGCGGATGTGGCGGAAGTGTTGTGGAGGGACCTGCTGGCCCACAACCCCAAGGATCCCGCTTGGCCGAACCGGGATCGCTTCGTGCTGTCCAACGGGCACGGCTCCATGCTGCTCTACAGCCTGCTGCACCTGAGCGGCTACGATGTTTCCTTGGAAGATCTGAAGGCGTTTCGCCAACTGCACTCCAAGACCGCCGGCCACCCGGAATACGGCGAGTGCCCCGGCGTGGAAACCACCACCGGTCCCTTGGGCCAAGGGTTCGCCAACGCCGTGGGCATGGCTTTGGCGGAAGCGCGGCTGGCGGCTGAATTCAACCGTCCCGGTCATGAGGTCATCGATCACCGCACTTGGGCAGTGGTCGGCGATGGCTGCCTGATGGAGGGTGTCTCCCACGAAGCGGCGTCCTTGGCCGGCACCCTGCGCCTAGGCAAGCTGATCTGCCTCTACGACGACAACGGCATCTCCATTGACGGCGAGGTCGGCCCTTGGTTCACCGAAGACGTGGCGGCCCGCTTTGAAAGCTACGGCTGGCGGGTCATCCGCGGCGTCGATGGGCACGATGCGGAGGACGTCGAGGCGGCCCTGAAGAACGCCGTCCATAGCGATGGCCGCCCAACCTTGGTTTGCGTCAAAACCATCATCGGCTTTGGCGCTCCGAACATGCAGGGCAGCGCCGCGGTTCACGGCGCCGCCTTGGGGGAGGCGGAGGTGGCGGCGGCCCGCCAAGCCCTCGGCTGGGCGCACGATCCCTTTGCAGTGCCAGCGGAGGTTTACGAGGACTGGAGCTGCGTGCGGAAGGGGGAGGGCTTGCAGGCGAATTGGCAGGCCGGCTTCGACCGCTACCGAGCGGAGCATCCAACCTTGGCCGAAGAGCTGGAGCGGCGCATGGCCGGGCGCTTGCCGGAAGGTTGGGCCTCTGGGCTGCACCGCTTGGCCGGATCGGCCCAGGATCAGATGCCGGCGTTGGCCACCCGCAAGTCCTCGCAACTGTGCTTGGACGCCTTGGCCCCGGCCCTGCCGGAGTTGTTTGGCGGCTCGGCGGATCTGACCGGCTCCAACAACACTAGGTGGCGGGGCGCCGAAGACAGCCGCTACCTGAGCTTCGGTGTGCGCGAGTTCGGGATGACCGCCATCTGCAACGGCATGTTGCTGCACGGTGGCTTGAGGCCCTTCTCCGGCACCTTTTTGGTGTTCATGGAGTACGCCCGCAACGCGGTGCGCTTGGCGGCCCTCATGGGCATCCCCAACATTTTTGTATATACCCATGACTCCGTGGCCCTCGGCGAAGATGGGCCGACCCACCAGCCGGTTGAGCAACTCACCAATCTGCGCACCACGCCCAACCTCTCGATGTGGAGGCCGTGTGACACCGTGGAGGCCGCTTTCGCTTGGGAAGTGGCGGTCATGCGCCGGGATGGGCCAACCGCGCTGGTGTTTACGCGCCAGAAGGTCGAATGCCAGCTTCGTGACGAGCAGGCCTTCGCGGACATCGCCCGCGGCGGCTATGTGTTGCGACGAGAGTCCGGCCAACTCGACGCCTTGTTGATCGCCACGGGTTCGGAAGTGCCTTTGGCCTTGGCGGCGCGGAGGGCGCTGGAAGGGCGGGGGCGGGGCGTTCGGGTAGTGTCCATGCCATGCGTGGATGTCTTTTTGGGTCAGGAGCAGTCCTATCAGGACGCGGTGCTGCCCCCGGCGGTTCGGGTGCGCATTGCGGTCGAAGCCGGCCATCCCGACTATTGGCGGCGCTTCGTGGGCTTGGACGGCGCTGTGGTCGGCATCGATCGTTACGGCCTGTCGGCCCCCGGCGCCGAGGCCGCCACAGCCTTGGGCATGACGGTGGAGAATGTGGTGGCCACCGTTGAAAGCGCCTTGGCCGCATAGTTCTCCTGCGCCGACCGCTCTGCAATCGCGCCGCGCCAACCTCTGTTGGAGAGAAAACAAGGCGATTCATGATGGCGGCGTTCAAGCGAATGGAGGAGCTGGATTTAGCCGGCAAGCGCCTGCTGATCCGCGAGGACCTGAATGTGCCGATGCAGGATGGCCGCATCAGCAGTGACCTGCGCATTCGGGCTGCGTTGCCCACCCTTCGGAGTGCCTTGGCGCAAGGTGCCGGCACGATCGTCATGTCCCATCTGGGGCGTCCCGTCGAAGGCCGGTTCGACCCGAATTTCTCCCTGTCTCCGGTGGCGGAGCGGCTCTCGCAGTTGCTTGGCCGTGCAGTACCCCTGCTGCCCGACATCGCCGGCGCGGCCGGCGTAACCGCTCCCATTGCGCTGCTGGAGAACACTCGATTTCTCGAGGGCGAAAAGTCGGGGGACGAGGGGCTGGCCAAGCGGTTGGCGGCGTTGGCGGATGTTTTTGTAATGGACGCCTTCGCCGCTGCCCACCGAGCCCATGCCTCCGTGTGCGGGGTGGCCCTGCACGCTCCCGTCGCCTGCGCCGGCCCCCTGCTGGCGGGAGAGTTGGATGCGCTCGCCCGCGCCTTGGAGGCCCCGACCCGGCCCTTGGTGGCCGTCGTCGGCGGCGCCAAGGTCTCCAGCAAACTTAAGGTGTTGGAGAGCCTGTCGGTTCTGGTGGATCGAATCATTGTCGGTGGCGGCATCGCCAACACCTTCGCCGCGGCTAGGGGCTTGCCGGTGGGCGCCTCCCTGCATGAGCCTGAACTGATGGGTGCCGCAGAGCGAATCGCCGACAAGACGGACATCCCTCAGCCTGTGGACTGGATGGTGGGGAAGCGGGCGGCGGCCGATGCGAGGGCCTTGCTGCGCCCTGTTCAAGAGGTTGAGGAGGATGATCTGATCCTCGACATCGGTCCGGAAACCGGCCGCCGCTACAGGGCCTTGCTGGCCGATGCCGGCACCATTCTCTGGAACGGCCCACTGGGGATGTTCGAGTTCGATCAGTTCGGCGAAGGCACTCGGCTGCTAGCCGAAGGCGTGGCCGCCAGTTCGGCCTTCTCCATTGTCGGGGGCGGCGACACCCTGGCCGCCATTGACAAGTATGGCGTGGCCCAAGGGGTTTCCTATAAGTCCACTGGCGGCGGTGCCTTCCTGGAATATGTGGAGGGCAAGACCTTGCCCGGCGTTGCGGCACTGAACGCCCGCGTGGAAGGCTAGCTAACCGGGGAGGCGTGGCAAATACAACTTCGCCGGCCAAGGGAGCAACGAGGCAACGCCTCGCAGCTACATTTGCGTGACGCCTCGCGGACTGGCGACAAAGACCACATCGGCGGCGTTGGCGGCGAACAGGCCGTTGCAGACGACGCCGACGATGTTGTTGATTTCCCGCTCCAGCGCCAGCGGGTCTTCGATTTGCAGGCCGTGGACATCGAGAATGATGTTGCCGTTGTCCGTGACGAAGCCCTGCCGCCACTCCGGAGCGCCGCCCAGTCGGACCAACGCTCTGGCCGCCAAGCCGCGGGCCATGGGAATGACCTCCACCGGCAGCGGGAATGCGCCCAAGGCGGGTGCCAGCTTGGACTCATCGATGATGCAAACAAACTCATCCGCGGAGGCGGCGACGATTTTTTCCCGGGTCAAGGCGCCGCCGCCGCCCTTGATCAAGCGTCGGCGGGAATCCACTTCGTCCGCGCCATCGACATAGACCACCAGCGCCGGCGCCGCGTTCAGGTCCAAGACCGCAACGCCCCGCCGCCTGAGCCGCTCGGCGCTGGCTTCGCTGCTCGCCACGGCGGCGTCAAACTTGTGGCGAACCGCCGCCAAGGCGTCAATGAAGCAGTTGGCCGTGCTGCCGGTGCCGACGCCGACTACGGCTTCCCGCGTTAGCCGGGGTTCAACATACGCCAACGCCGCTTCGGCAGCCAAGCGTTTCAATGCGTCTTGCGCCATACTACTCTTCCCACCCCGACACTTATCCGAGCACACCCCATGCTGGAGCAATACGTCAAGAAAATCCTTGCCGCCCATGTTTACGACGTCGCGGTAGAGACCCCGCTGCAATACGCTAGGGGAATATCGGAGCGTTTGGGCGACGGCTACGAGGTTATGCTCAAACGGGAGGATTTGCAGCCAATTTTTTCGTTCAAGCTGCGCGGCGCCTACCACAAGCTGAATCAGCTGTCCGCACGGCAGCGCGCCAAGGGCGTCGTTGCCGCCTCGGCCGGCAACCACGCCCAAGGGGTTGCCTTGGCGGCACGGAAACTGGGGCTTCAGGCGCATATCGTCATGAGCCGCAACACGCCGGACATCAAGGTCAACTCCGTCAAGCGCTTGGACGCCGACGTCATCCTCCACGGGGACAGCTACGACGATGCAGCGGCGCAAGCCCGGGTGTTGGCCAAGGCGAAGGGTTACGTCCAGGTGCATCCCTATGACGATGTGGACGTCATCGCCGGCCAAGGCACGGTGGGGATGGAGATCATGAATCAGCATCCCGGCCCGGACGCGGTGTTCGTGCCGGTGGGCGGTGGCGGCCTGATCGCCGGGATTGGCGCCTATGTGAAGTATTTGCGCCCGAGGACTCGGGTGCTGGGCGTCGAGGCCGAGGGCTCCGCCAGCTTGCAGGCCGCCTTGGCTGCCGGACGTCGAGTGCGGCTGCCCCTGCACAGCCTGGACCGCTTCGCGGACGGCGTCTCGGTGGCGCAGGTGGGCCGGTTGCCGTTCAAGATCGCCCAGAAATGCGTGGATGAGGTGGTGACCGTCTCCACCGATGAGATCTGCGGCGCCATCAAGGACGTCTTTGACGACACCCGCTCGGTGGCGGAGCCGTCCGGGGCCTTGGCGGTGGCCGGCCTCAAGAAGTACGTTCAAGCCCACGGAACCGCACGGCGGCACGGGCGCCGGTTCGTGGCGATCATCAGCGGCGCCAACGTGAACTTCGACCGGCTGCGGCATGTCGCCGAGCGGGCGGAGGTGGGTGAGCGCCGGGAGGTGATTCTCGGCGTCACCATAAAGGAAAGGCATGGCAGCTTCCGCCGCTTCTGCAGCGCCTTGGGCGACCATGCAGTCACCGAATTCAACTATCGCTTTGCGGACCCGCACGAAGCCCACGTCTATGTGGGCGTTCAGGTCGCCTCGGCGGATGGCCGCGAGGCGGTGGTGCAGCGTTTGCGCCGAGCCGGCTACCCGGTGGTGGACATGACGGACAACGAAACCGCCAAGCTGCATGTGCGGCACATGGTTGGCGGGCACGCGGTGCGCGTGGGGCCGGAGCTTCTATATCGGTTCGAGTTCCCGGAGCGCCCCGGCGCCCTGATGCAGTTCCTGGACGGCCTCGGCAGCCGCTGGAGCATCAGCTTGTTCCACTATCGCAACCACGGCTCCGCTTGGGGGCGGGTGCTGGCCGGATTCGACGCCGACGCCGCCCAGCGCAGCCAACTCTCCGCCTACCTGGACCGCATCGGCTACCGCTATTGGGAGGAGACGACCAACCCGGCCTACGAGCTGTTTCTGCGGTAGGCGGATGCCGCCGCCTTTCGCTTGAAGTAAGCCATTCAATCCCCAGCCTGACGCACCAGTCTTGGATACATCAACCCCAAGGCGACGCTGCGGGCGGCCATGAACGTCAGCATGGACAGCCAGACGCCGTGATTGCCCAAGGGCGCGAAGGACAACCAAAGGGTCAGCAAATAGACGGCGGTGGCTATGAACATGGCGTTGCGCATCTCCGCCGTGCGGGTGGCGCCGATGAAAATGCCGTCCAGCATGAAGGCCCATACGCAGGCCAGCGGCAGGGCCGCCATCCAAGGCAGATAGGCGGCCGCCGCCGTGCGCACGTCCGGCAGAACCGTCACCAAGCCGATCAGCCATTCGCCCAGCAGCCAATAGCCGGCGCTGAACAGGCCGGCGAGCAATCCGGCCCACGCGGCGCTGTAGCTGCTGGCTTGGCGCAAACCCTTCGGGTCCCGCTTGCCGTAGGCGTAGCCGGCCAGGGTTTCGGCGGCGTGGGCGAAGCCGTCCAGCCCGTAGGCGGTCACCTGCAGGAACAGCAGCAGCACGGCGTTGGCGGCCAGCACCACATCCCCCAGGGACGCACCCAGGACGGCTACTAGAAGGAAGGGTAGTTGCACCATGAAGGTGCGCACCACCAGGTTGGCGCTGATGTTGAACAGCTGCGTCAAGCGCCTGCGGTTGAATACCCGCGGCGCATCGGGCCATTGCCGGCCATGTTGCGTGAGGGCGCGGTTGGCGGCAATTAAGCCCACCGAAGCCGCCAGCCACTCGCTGATGACCGTGCCGGCCGCCACGCCGTTGACACCCCAGCCAAAGCCGACCACAAACAGCAAGTCCAGCCCCGCATTGGTCAGGTTCAGCACCAAGCTGATGACCAAGGCGGCCCGCATCCGCTGCAAGCCGAACAACACCCCTAGCGCGACCAAGTAAAGCAGCAGAGCCGGCGCCCCCCAGATGCGGATGCCCAAGTAGCCGCCAGCCAGAACCTCCACCTCGTGGCTGGCTTGGAACAGCCACAACACCAGCCGCAGCAGAGGGCCTTGGCCGATGACCAGCAAGACGCCTAGAACGACGGCCGCCGCTGCGCCCCGCACCGCCGCCGCTCCCAGTTCGGCGCGGTCCCCGGCGCCAAGCGCTTGGGCCGTCAGGCCGGTGGCGCTCATGCGCAGAAAGCCGGCCATCCAATACAGAGCGTTCATCACCGCCCCGCCCATCGCCACCGCGCCCAAGTAGCGCGCGTCCGGCAGCCGCCCCATCACTGCCGTATCCACTGCGCTGACCAAGGGAATGGCCAAGTTCGCCAAGATCATCGGCCAAGACAGGTACCAAACCCGAGCGTGCCACTGGCGCGACGCGGTCGGCAGGCTGATGTCGTTGCTTCGGATCATGATGGGCTGGCGGAAACTCTGGGCGCTGGTGTTGCGATATTAAGCTCCACCGCCTCCGCTTTGACGCTCCCTAGGTGATGGCCTATCCTGCCGGCATGAACGCTCAAGACTTGGCTGGTCGAGGCTGGGGCCAATCGCGCTTGGAAAGCAGGGAGCGGTCGTGACTTTCCCGCCTAACTTGTTTCGCCCCGGGAATGGCCTGGCGCCGCCCTTTCTGGCCGGGCGGGACAAGACCCTTGATGCGATGCGCCAAATGACGGCTCTTTTGGCGGATGGAAGTGTGCCCGCCAGCGATGTTCTCCTGTTCGGCCCGCACGGCAACGGCAGGACCGTTTTGCTGCGCGAATGGGGGCGCTTGCTTCTTGAAGCAGGCGTCGACGTCGTTCACGCCACCCCTGAAAGCAAACTTTCCAGCCTCCAGGCGGCGAACCAAACACTCAGACCGGCACAGGGTTGGCGAAGGGCTTGGCGGACGTTGTTGGACAAACGCGGGCTCTCGCCCCAAAGCCTCTCCCTGTTTGGCGTTCGCCTCGACCTTCAGGAAGCGGACGCGCCCTCCTTGGCGCAAATGCTGGCTTCGCGCTGCGCCAACGGCCCCTTCGCGCTGCTGGTTGATGAGGCGCACATGTTGGAAGCCGTGTTCGGCAGGCAGTTGCTGGGGGCTTCTCAGGAGCTCCGCGTCGAAGGAGGGGCGTTCTTGCTGGTGCTGTCCGGCACTCCCGGCGTCAAGCAGACCTTGGATGCCACCAAAGCCTCTTTTTGGGAACGCTCTCGGCAGATGCCCATTGGTCGCTTGGACGAACGGGCCTCTGAAGAGGCTCTGTCCCGTCCGTTGGAGGCGTTGGGGGGTGAAGTCGCCCCCAAGGCTCTGGCCTTGCTGACGGCCGAGGCCTGGGGCTATCCCTACTTTCTGCAAGCCATCGGCAGCGCCTGTGTGACGGCGCTAAACGAGCAGGGGGTTCGGTGTGTCGATGCTGGCGTTGCAGAAAGCGCCCTGGAGAATTTCCGCCCCGTTCGAGAGGATTTCTATGAAAACAGGCGGCGCGAACTGGCGGGGGCTGGGCTCCTGCCGGCAGCGGTCGAGGCGGTGCGCATCTTTGGAGACCGCGAGTCGGTTGGCAAGATCGAGGTGGAAAACGCACTCTATCAATTCTGCGGAGAGGACTCCGCCGGGGAAGCCGCGCTACGGGGCCTGCTGGCCCGCAGCCTGCTCTGGCCCAGCGGAATGCAATACGAAATCGGCATCCCGTCCTTCAAGTCCCACTTGCTTATGCAAGCCCCGGCGGAATGATTGGGATGGCAAGCTGCTGTGGACGCGCACCCTGATTGGACACCATGGTGCGCGACGCGCAGGGCTATCCGCACTTTCTGCAGGCTTGGGGACATGCCGCCTGCAACGAGCTGCTCAAGGAGTGGCCGTCAGGCCGGCGCAAAGTCATGTGCGCCCATATGGAAGCCACCAAACCGGCCATGGACTTGGAGCGGGCGGAGCTCTACGCCGCTAGGCGCAATGAACTGCAGGCCGCCGAAGGATCGCCCCTGCGCAGGCCTCTGTGTGCCTACGCGGGCATTGCCGCAGCCATTCTCTCGGCGGACGGCCAACGCCTGCACCTAGCCGATGAGATGGGGAAGGCCAAGTTCAACGCCGACCATGTGGATGCCATTATCCAACGAGGCGAACACAGGGGATTCATCCGCAGGGACCCATTGACGGATGAGTTCCACCCCGGCATTCCTAGCCTGCTTTCGCACATAGCGAAGGTGGGCGCCAAGCGCCCCGCGCAGCGGCCAACGAAGGCGTTTTCGGGTTGAAGATCCCGCCGACGGTGCCAGAACGAGCATCCAAAGCTGTTTCAGTAGATCCAGAAATCCAATCATAAGTATTACGCCGCCAACCAAGCGCAGCCGCTGCAGAATGGTTCAGATATGCCCGGTGCGTTGAATTATGGGCGGAGATCACCATGAAATTTCGTCGGTAGCCGCAGAGATTTCATGGTTACTGATCTAGGCCGCTGCCGAATTGGGGCTTCGCCGCGGCCTAGCTGATGGCAATTTAGTGGTTGCAGTTCCGCTGCATTGGCCATATACCTAGTCGGAATGCGACATCTCTTCACCAATCGTCCCGTCTTTGCTTGGGCGCTTTACGACTGGGCGAACTCCGTGTTCGCCACCACCGTTATGGCCGGGTTCTTTCCCGTGTTTTTCAAGCAGTACTGGAGCGTCGGGGCGGATGCGGTGGTCAGCACGGCGCGGCTGGGGTTCGCCAACTCTCTGGGCAGCGCCTTCCTGCTGCTTGCCGCGCCCGTGCTTGGCGCAATCGCCGATGGCAGCGGCGCCCGCAAGCGGTTTCTCGGCGCGTTCACCCTGCTGGGCGTGGTCATGGCGGCGGGGCTGTGGTTCGTCGGGGAGGGGGACTGGGCCACGGCCTCCTTGGTGTACGTTCTGGCCGCGGCGGGGTTCTCCGGGGCCATCGTCTTCTATGACGCGCTGATCGTATCCGTCAGTGCGCCGGACAAATACGACGAGGTGTCGGCCTTCGGCTTTTCCCTCGGCTACATTGGCGGCGGGTTGCTGTTTGCGCTGAACGTGGCGATGACGCTCTGGCCGGAGGCGTTCGGCCTGTCCGGGTCGGCGGAGGCGGTGCGCCTTTCCTTCGTCACCGTGGCGGTCTGGTGGCTTGCCTTCTCCATTCCGCTGTTCCGTTTGGTGCCGGAGCCACCGAGCCTAGGCGCCGCAGCCATGTCAAACGCCGCGGCACGGTGCTCCGCGGAAGCCGGCGGGCGGCACGTCAAGAGTGCTGGCGCGGCCATGTTGGGCACCGTCGTTGGGCTGCGCTCCCTAGTGCAGACCATACGGGACTACCGCGCCCATCGCATGGCCGGCCTGTTCCTGCTGGCCTACTTCTTCTATATCGACGGCGTCCACACCATCATGCGCATGGCGGTGGACTACGGCCTGTCCCTCGGCCTGCCCTCCGAAAGCCTCATCATCGCCCTGCTCATCACGCAGTTCGTGGGCTTTCCCGCCGCCCTCGCATTCGGCATGGCGGCCAACCGCTTCGGCCCGAAGCCCGTGCTCTACTTCGGTGTGGCGATCTATGTCGGCGTCACCGTTTACGCCTACTTTCTGTCCTCAGCATTGGAGTTCTACATCCTAGCCGCAGTGGTGGGGTTGGTGCAGGGCGGCGTGCAGGCCATCTCCCGCTCCCTTTACGCACGCTTCGTGCCCCCCGCCCAAAGCGGCGAGTTCTTCGGTTTTTTCAATATGCTGGGCCGCTTCGCCGCCATCATCGGCCCCTCCTTGGTGGCGATCACCGGTCTGCTCACGGGCAGCTCGCGGCTGGGGATTCTGTCCGTGGCGGTGGTGTTGATTATCGGGATGGTGCTGCTGGGCTTTGTGCGCGAGCAGGAGAGTGGGCGGTGAATTTGCGCACTTCCATCCTTGGTTCCTTTTTGAACCGAAAGCAGCGGCTTACTCCTCAAGCGGGTTCTTACGCTGCTCCGGGAGCGTCCTCAACGCTCCCACAACGCACTCAGAGGCACGGCGAGCATTCGCTTGTCGGGCAACGGCAGCGAGTCCGTGCCGGCGTGTAGCAGGATGCCTTGCTGAAAGTCCTTGCCGCAAATCCTAGCGAGGCGGGCTAGCCCCTTGTCGTCGCTTGGTGCGGGAGACATCGCAGACTTGACTTCAATGCCCCAGACCTTGTTGGCCTTGGTTATCACCAGATCCACTTCCATTTGGTCCTTGTCCCGGTAGTGCCAGAAGCGGAGATCGGGATCCGTCCAAGCGGCTTGGGCGATGAGTTGCTGAACCACGAAGGACTCCAGAAGGAAACCCATGCGGTGCCGGGTGTGCAACCAGTCATCGACGTTCAGGCCAGCCAAGGTTGCCGCTAGGCCCGTGTCCAGCAAATGCACCTTCGGGGACTTGATGAGGCGCTTGGCCGCGTTGCGATGCCACGGCCGCAGCCGGCTCACCAGGAACAGCCTTTCAAGCACGGCGAGGTAGCGCTCCACGGACTCGCGGTGCAGGCCCAGTTCATTGGCCAGTACACTAACGCTGAGCAAGCGACCGCTGCGCAGGGCAAGCAACTCCAACAGTCTTGCCACTTGGTCGGCGTCCTTGATTTGCGCCACGTCCACCACATCGCGCTCGATGATGCTGCGCAAATACTGTCGATGCCACTGCCGGGCGCGAGCCGGCGAGCGCGTCAGCGGTTCGGGATAACCGCCGGCCACCAGTCGTTCCGGCAACGTTGGTCCGGCCTTGCTTTGCCTCGCCGCCATCTGCGGCCTAAGGGCCCCGGCCAACAGGGCCGCGACGAATTGGCCGGGGTTGCGCTCCTTCTCCGCTTCCGTTAACGGATGCAGTTGGGCGATTTCCATGCGTCCGGCCAAGGATTCGGTGACGCTCGGCAGCAGCAGGAGATTGGCCGAACCGGTGAGAAGAAAGCGTCCTGGCCGGCGGTCCCGATCCACTGCGAGCTTGATGGCGGGCAGCAAGCCCGGCACACGCTGAACCTCGTCCAAGGTCACCTCACCCGGCAGGCTTGCAACAAAGCCGGTGGGGTCCGAGGCCGCCGTTCGCTGGTAGCCGGAGTCGTCAAAGCTGAAGAAAGCTCGGTCCGGAGCGAGTTGCTGGGCCAGCGTCGTCTTGCCGCTCTGCCGGGGGCCGAGCAGGCAGACCACCGGCGTGTCCGCCAAAGCCGTCTTGATCACCGGCGCCAAGCGGCGGGGAAACAGGTTTTCAGGCGCGTCCATTTGCCGCTTAGCGTAGCGTCCAATTTACGGTTAGGCAAGCGTCCAATTTACGGTTAGGCAAGCGTCCAATTTACGGTCGGGTGCCTCGCGCATCCCATCAAAGCACATGCGGGTTGGCTTTTCGGCTGCGCATCAGGGCTGTTGGCGGGCTGTCGAATCGGTTGGCGACAGGCGGGCAGCCTCCTGGTTGCGTCGGTTTTGGTTTCGGGTTTAACTGCGGTCGGTGTTCTGGGCTAATTTGCAGCGAAGGAGCGGAGCGTGACGGAGCAACAGCTATTGCTGATAACGGAGGTCGTGGAGTGGATCGTGGTGGGCGGCCTCGTTGCGCTGGCGGTGTACGGTGCCGTGCAGGAGTTCATGGACAAGCGCAAGAAGGGCAAAGAAACCGCATGAGAAAGTGTACTTCGGTCCATTTGGCCGCTCGGTGCGCAAGGGCTTGGTGCGCTGTCACGCAAATCAGTATGACTGTTCGCTGCCCTTTCGCTCCCCGGCTGCGTTTATTTACGCCGTAGCACACTTGTTGAATTTGGTTGCCCCGTTTGGGGCGGCGAGCGGCGGGTTGGCGCCCTCGGCGACGATGGCGAGCGCTGCCCCGGCATGGCCTTCCGCCGCTGCCGCCGCAACGCCTTGACCAGCCACCGCTACGACGACGCCGGCTCCCCGGCCATTCGCGTCTTGAACTTCAGCGCCGACCATAACTGGTGCGCCCGACCACTCGAGGCGCGTTAGGCGGCGTTTGACCTGGCCGCGGTGCTGCGCCCGGGCGACCACTTCCTGGCCCAAGTAGCAACCCTTGGTGAAACTGACTGCGCCGAGTTCGTCAAGGGCTAGCATCTGCGGCAGGAAAGCCCCGGAGGTGGCCGCCTCCAGCCAGACTTCGCGGCGGTCGATGGCGGCTTGGCGCCACTCGTCAAGGGGCAGCGGCGGAGCGTTTTCAAGGAGGTTTGCCGACTTGCCGAAGCCGGAAGCGGGACCGTCGCTAGGCTCCAGGATCAGCACCTGCCGTTCGTCATCGAGATTCAAGGCCGGGAAACCAAGGTTCAGGCCGATGGCGCCGATGACGCCGCCGCCCATAACGGCGGCGCGGGTTTTCGAGAACGCTAGGTAAGGCCGCAGGAAGTCCAGCGCAACGGCGCACAGCGTTTGGTGCAGCAACAGCATGATGCGCTGCTCCTGCCGCCAAGCGTAGCCGGTCAGCACCGCCCGTCCCTTGATGTTGCACATGGCGGTGAGGGCCGGCGTTGCGTCCAAGGCGTTCGCGTCCGTGGTTAGGTAGCCCTGCAGAAACGCCGCCGAATCTTGGCCGTCGAAGCACAGCAGCCCAAGGTCATGCAGTTGCAGGGCACCCTTAGCGTCAGCCATCACGGCGTCCGCGGAGGGCGTATGTCTGCTTGGAAGTGCGGATTATGCCCATTGCCGGCTCTCTCTCTGTTGGCCCAAGATTGTTGCCTGCTTTTGCGTTGCTGTCGAGTCAGCGCATTCCCCACGAGCACGGAAGTGAGCATGGAGCTAGTGCAACTCGCCCCCTGGACAGCCCAAGGCAGTTGCCGGCAAGCTCATGAAAGGCGAAAACACTTTGTTGTGGAAGGAGCGGGTTTGTTGCGACATGGCGGCTAACTTCGGACAATGGCGAAGTCCAGACGGGCTTGGGCGGCCAAATGGCGGGAAGGGCGCGGGCGCCCTTGCCGGCGGGGCGGCCTGATGCGTCGTGGCAAGCAGCGGGAAGCTGCGCTCCAGCTTGGCCGTCTTCGGTGGCGCAGCCGCCGGGGGATGGCGGAGGTGGAACTGCGGCTCATCCCGTTTTTTGACCACCGCTTCCGGCATCTTTCCCCAAAGGATCAGGAAGCCTACGCTCGCTTGCTGGAGGCTGACGATTGGGAGATTCAGGACTGGCTGCAGGGCCGCTCCGAACCCGTGGCGCCGTCCTTGGC
Source organism: uncultured Pseudomonadales bacterium (assembly GCA_958296195.1). Lineage (GTDB taxonomy): Bacteria > Pseudomonadota > Gammaproteobacteria > Pseudomonadales > Azotimanducaceae > Azophilus. The sequence continues at coordinate 1,388,161 of OY282455.1, forward strand.
CCGCATCGTCGGCCTGATTCGACGCTTTGAGCCGGTGTGAGGCATGGTTCCCTTCTTCCCTTACCCAAGGCAGGAAGTCAGTCAAACAGGCGTGGTTTGTTTGTGGGAGGGCGCATTGGCGCCCCGCCGTCTGCGTTGGCTGGCTTGGCTGCTGCAGTTTGCGGTGGCCGTCGCCGGCGGTTGGATCTGGTTCGGCAACGCCGGTGCCGCGTTGATGGCGCTCTGGGCCTACCTCTGGCGTCCTGCAGCGCAACTGCAGGTGGAGATTCGGCCGCCGGTGCGCTGGGTGCGGCTGTCTCCCTACGCCATCACTTGCTCGTGCAGCCCCGGATGGCTTGGGGGGCGAAGGGTGCGCATCTATCGGGACGAAATGGCGCCGGAAGCCTTCGCCCGCTTGCGGCGTACGCTCAAAGACGCCGGCGCTCGACAAGGGCAAGCCATCCAGTCAAACCCGTAGCTTGCGCCCCGTAGCGTCAGCAGCCGGAAAAAGCCTGTTTTTCACGGCGCCGGCTCAGTGCGCCGCCGACCGCTCCAAGTAGGGGCGCATCAAGTCCAGATGCTCCACCGAACCGGGAAAGAGAATGGTGTCCTTGGCCAGCTCCGCCGCTTCGGGTTGGTCCAAGTTGAAGTGCAGGCCCCGGCTCTCGCGGCGCAGCAGGGCGGAGCGGATGATGAGGTCGGCCACCTCTATGAGGTTGCGCAGTTCGATCAGATCGTTGCCCACCCGGTAGTGGCTGTAGTATTCGTGAACTTCCTGCTTGAGCAACTGCACTCGGTGCATGGCCCGCTGCAGGCGCTTGTCGGTGCGCACGATGCCCACATAGTCCCACATGAAGCGGCGCAGCTCCTCCCAGTTGTGGGCGATCACCACGTCCTCGTCGGAATCCGTGACCTGGCTTTCATCCCAGTGGGGCGCCTGCAATTGCTGATGGGGTTTGTCAAGCTGGGCGCGAATCGCCTCCGCCGCCACATCGGCGAAGACTAGGCATTCGAGCAGGGAGTTGCTGGCCAAGCGATTGGCGCCGTGCAGGCCGGTGCAACTGACCTCGCCAATGGCGTACAGGCCGGGGATGTCTGTGCAGCCGTTCTGGTCCACGACCACGCCGCCGCAGGTGTAGTGCGCGGCCGGCACCACTGGAATGGGCTGGCTGGCCAGGTCGAAGCCCAGATCCCGGCAGCGCCGGGCGATGGTGGGGAAGCGTTCCTCAATGAAGCCCTTGGGCCGGTGGCTGATGTCGAGATAAACGTTGTCCAGCCCCAACCGCTTCATTTCGTGGTCGATGGCGCGGGCCACGATGTCCCGGGGCGCCAGTTCCGCTCTAGGGTCAAACTTGGGCATGAAGCGGTTGCCGTCGTCCAAGGTGAGCACGCCGCCCTCGCCGCGCACCGCCTCGGAAATCAGGAAGGACTTGGCCTGTGGGTGGTACAGGCAGGTGGGATGAAACTGGATGAACTCCATGTTGGCGATGCGGCAGCCGGCCCGCCAAGCCATGGCGATGCCGTCGCCGGTGGAGCCGTCCGGGTTGCTGGTGTAGAGATAGACCTTGCTGGCGCCGCCAGTGGCGAGAATGACGAAGCGGGCTTGGAAAACCTCCACATGGCCGGTGCTGCGGTTCAGCACATAGGCGCCGGCGCAGCGGTTGCCGTGCCGCCCCAGCTTGCTCAGGTTGATGAGGTCGATGGCGATGCGGTCGTTGAAGATCTCTATTTGCGGATGGTCCAACGCTTTCTGGGTCAACTTGGCGACCACCGCCTTGCCGGTGGCGTCCGCCACATGCAGGATGCGGCGAAAGGAATGGCCGCCCTCTTGGGTGAGGTCGAATTCGTTGCCAACGCTGTCAAAGACGACGCCGCGGCGGTCTAGCTGCGCGATGGCCCGGCGCGCTCTGGATACGGTGAAATTGACGATCTCTTCGTCGCAGAGCCCGGCCCCGGCGGCGATGGTGTCCTTGGCGTGGGCGTCAATGCTGTCGTCCGGGTCCGTCACCGCAGCCACCCCGCCTTGCGCCCATTGGGAGGAACTGGCTTCGACGCGGTCCTTGCACAGCAAGGTCACGCGGGCGTGCGGCGCCAAATTCAGGGCCGCCGACAGCCCCGCGGCGCCCCCGCCGATGATGAGCACGTCCGTGGCGAAACGCTGAGTCATGCCGGCGCATCCTCAAGCAAGCTAACGACCAAGCCAACTTTAGCAAATACCCCGCAATCCGACAGTGCGGCGCATTCCAGCCGACGGCCCCAAAGCGCCGCGGATGCTCAATACGCCCTTCGTTTGCACAGCGGTGGTTTGGCTGTCCCGCCGGGGAGTCTGCCGACCGAAGTCGCCAACAGGAGTACACTTAACCCATGGAAAAGGCGGGTGAAAGGGCTAGCTTCGGGTTTCGCAGCGTCCCGCCGGAGGAGAAGACGCGCCTTGTGGGCGAGGTGTTCACTTCGGTGGCGCAGCGCTATGACCTGATGAACGACCTGATGTCCTTGGGGTCGCATAGGTTGATGAAGCGAATGCTGGTGGAGATGTCCGGCGCTCGTCCCGGGCACTGCCTGCTGGATCTTGCCGGCGGCACCGGGGACATCGCCCGCTTGCTGGCGCCGGTGGTGGGCGGGGCGGGGCGGGTGGTGCTGGCGGACCTCAATCCGTCCATGCTGGCCCTTGGCCGGGACAAGACCTTGGATGCCGGTTTGGCGCAAGTGCGGTGTTGCTGCCTCAAGGCGGAGGCCCTGCCCTTTGCGGAAGGGGAGTTTGACGGCGCTGCCATCGGTTTCGGGCTGCGCAACTTCACGGACAAGCGCCGAGCGCTGGCGGAGTTGAAGCGGGTTCTCAAGCCCGGCGGCGTGTTGCTGGTTCTGGACTTCTCCAAGCCGTCCAGCCCTTGGCTGAGCGCCGCCTTCCGCGGCTTCCAAAGCGCTTGGCCGACCTTGGGCAAGCTGGTCGTTGGGGATTCTGAGAGCTACCGCTACCTCATCGAATCCATTAGCGTCCATCCGGACCAGCAGGCTCTCAAGGTGTTGTTGAGCGATGCCGCCTTCGCCGCCGTGGAGCACCATGACCTGCTCGGCGGCATCGCCGCCATTCATCGGGCCGTAGCGTGAACTCGGCTTTTCCTTCGTCTGAGGCAGTCGCCTCGCTGGACGCTCTGTTTGCCGACTTCGTGGAGACCTTGGCCAATGCCGCCCTTAAGCTTGACGACGCCGCGGCGGACCGTTTGACCGCACTTGAGGGGCGGCGGCTGCGGATTCTATGCAGAGCACCGGCGAAGACGGTTACGCTGGGTGTGCAGCGCCGTCGCCTTAGCGTGTCGGCGGAAGCCATCGGCGAGGCGGACGTCAGCGTTTGCGGGTCGGCGTCGGAGCTGTTCGCTTGGGCGTTCGCCGGCCTTGGCAAAGCCAGCGGCCAACTGGAAATTGCTGGGGATGAGGCGCTCCTCGCAGAGTTTGCCGTCGCCCTTCGTCCCACTGGCCTGGAGGCCATCACCGCGCGGCTGCCCGACAACCTCGGCGACGATCTGTTCGGTGCGCTGGAGTTGGGCGCCGCCATGCTGGGCTCCGCCGCACAGAGCGGTGCCGAGGCGCTTAGGCGCGGCTTCGTGAAAAACGGCCCATGACCAGCCGGCTCCTGCAGATTGCCCGCATCGCCGCCCGCCATCGGTTGGATGCGCTGGCGTCGGCGGAGGCGCTGGCGGCTGGCGACATCCCTCGCGGCGTCCGCTGGGCGTTGCGGGCTTGGCCGGGGCGTTGGTTGCCGACGCCGCACCGCCCGCCCGCCGTGCGCCTTCGGCTCGCATTGGAAGCGCTTGGGCCGGTGTTCATCAAGTTCGGCCAACTGCTCTCCACCCGGCGGGACATGCTGCCGCCGGATTATGCGGAGGAGCTGGCCAAGCTGCAGGACCATGTGCCGCCCTTCCCCGGCGAGGAGGCGCTGGCGCTTGTCGAGGAAGCCCTGGGTGCGGACTTCCGGGCGCGGATCCGACGCTTTGACGTCGAGCCCCTAGCCTCGGCCTCAATCGCCCAAGTGCATGGCGCGGTGCTGACCGATGGCTCCGAGGTGGTGGCCAAGGTGGTGCGCCCGGACATCGAAGGCACCATGCGGGCGGACCTGGAGGTGCTCGCCCGGCTGGCTGGTTGGATCGATCGGCACATCGCCGCCAGCCGTCGCCTGCGCCTGCCGGAGGTGGCGGCGGACTACGCCGGCACCGTCCTGAAGGAATTGGACATGCTGCAGGAGGCGGCCAACACCCAACGGCTGCGGGAGAACTTCGCCGGCTCGAACCTGCTCTATGTGCCCCAGGTGCATCAGGATCTGACTCGACCGAATCTCTTGGTGCTCGAGCGCATCAAGGGCCTGCCGGTTAGCCAGGTGGAGGCCCTAAAAGCACAGGGAACCGATCTGGCGCTCTTGGCCCGGAGGGGTGTGGAGACCTTCTTCACCCAAGTGTTCGTGCATAACTTCTTCCACGCGGACATGCATCCGGGCAACATCTTTGTCGATGTGCAGGACCCGCAGGATCCACACTACATCGCCTTGGATTGCGCCATCATCGGCCAGCTTTCCAAACGGGATCAGGACTACCTCGCCCGCAACCTGTTGGCCTTCTTCAACCGGGACTACCGCCAGGTGGCCCGTTTGCACCTGGAGTCCGGCTGGGTGCCGCAGCGCACCGACGAGGCGGAGTTCGAGCGGGTGATTCGGGAGGTCTGCGATCCCATCTTCGCCAAGCCGCTGACGGAAATCTCCTTCGGCAACTTCCTGATCGACCTGTTCCGCACCGCCGCCGAATTCGACATGGAGATTCAGCCGCAACTGGTGCTGCTGCAGAAGACGCTGCTCTATGTGGAGGGCGTCGGCCGCCAGCTTTACCCGCAGCTTGACCTCTGGGAGACCGCCAAGCCCTTCATGGAGCGCTGGATGCGGGAGCGGGTTGGCCCCTTGGCGGCCATGCGCAGGTTCGCGGAGCGGGCGCCGGATGTTTTCGAGCAGTTGCCCCGCCTGCCGGAACTGATCGCGGACACCGGGCGCACCCTTAGAAGGTTGGAGTCCGGCCTGAAGGAGCAGCAGGCCGACACTCGCAAGCTGGAGGACGCATTCGCCCGCAGCCAACGCCGGCGGCGTGGCCAGCGAGCCGTTGGCGCCGCGTTGGCGTGCCTGGCGGCGGTTCTGCTTTGGGGGCCGGTCAGCCAAGCGTTCAGCGACAACCTGGCCGTCTTCGCAGGGCTGCTTAGCGCTCTTGCCAGTTCCTACTTGCTGGTGCGGGCGTAACTCGGCATTTTCTGCTTATGGCCTCCGTCGATCTTTTAACCCATTGAAAAAAAATGCATTTTGCCGAAGGATATGGGTCTTGCCGAAACGAGCGGGTTGATCCATGAGCGGAGCGGTCATCCAAGAATTGACGGACATTCTGCGCAGCCGCAGAAACGCATCGCCTGAGGCGTCCTATACGGCTTCCTTGTTTGCCGGAGGCGTCAACGGGATTTTGCAAAAAGTGGGCGAGGAGGCCACCGAGGTCCTGTTGGCCGCCAAGGACGCCGCTGCTGCGGGCGGGAGTGCCGGTGTTGCCCCGGGACGGGACGCGGCGCTGATCCACGAGATGGCCGATCTCTGGTTTCACTGCTTGGTGCTGCTGATCCAGCAAAACCAAGACCCGCAGTGGGTGCTTGATGAGCTGGAGCGCCGCTTGGGTGTCTCCGGCCACGAGGAAAAAGCCCAACGCGCCGGCAACCCACCTATAATGCAGGCCGACAGTCAACCGGGAGAATAACCATGCCGGGTGGATTTGGGCTTACCGAACTGCTGGTCGTTCTGGCCATCGTGCTGCTCATATTTGGGCCGAGGCGGCTGAAGAGCATCGGCGCGGATTTGGGAACCGCCATCAAGGGCTTCCGCAAGGCGGTCACGGACGACGAGGCCAAGGCGGCGCGGGCTGAGGCGGATCCGGACGTCATAGAGGGCGAGGTCACCTCCGGCAAGGCGGAGGCCAAACAGGAGACCCATGTTTGACATCGGCTTTCCGGAGTTGGTGCTGGTGGCCATCGTCGGCCTGCTGGTCATCGGCCCGGAGCGCCTGCCGGAGGCGTTGCGCACTCTGGGTCTTTGGCTGGGCCGAATGCGCCGCAGCTTCACCACCGTCAAAACCGAGATCGAGAAGGAAATCGGCATGGACGAAGTGCGGCGGCAGTTGCACAACGAAGCGGTCATGGACGAAATGAAGCGCATAGAGCGAGAAGTGAAGGAAACCGGCAAGGCGGCAGCCATCAAGCCGGCGGCGCAGGATCAATCCGGGGTGAAGCAACAGCCCGAAACGCGGAACCCGGACGCGGACTGACCGCACATGGAGCTTGCACTGAGGCGCCGCTTGGCCTTCGAGCAGGGTGGAGACGCCGCCCACCGCCGACGGGTCGTCAGTTGGCCGATGGCCGCATCGCCACGCCCCCAGCCCGATGCCGAAAATGGCTGACGACGGCCCCGCATCCTCCGGCGGCGAGGCGGCGCCTCCTGGAGAGCACTCCCGCAAGGAGTCCTCAAACAACAACCCGCCGCCGAATGACGCCGCTGCCGCATCCGGGGAAGCAGCCAAGGACGCCACCGCCAAGACTCACGATGAGCTGGTCGATAGCGCAGAGATGCCGTTCATGGCCCATGTGGTGGAACTGCGTCAACGCCTGCTGCGCAGCCTGGGCGCCGTGGGCCTGCTGTTTTTGCCGATCTACTACTTCGCCAACGACCTCTACACCTTGGTGGCCGCGCCGCTGCTGGCGCATCTGCCGGGCGAGGGCACCATGATCGCCACCGAAGTGGCCTCGCCGTTCCTGACGCCGTTCAAGCTGGCGGTCTATGCGGCCATCTTCGTGGGCATGCCGGTGCTGCTGCACCAAGCCTGGTCCTTCGTGGCGCCTGGGCTGTACAAGCACGAAAAGCGCTTCGCCTTGCCGGTGCTCTTTTCCAGCATTTGCCTGTTCTACATGGGCATGGCGTTCGCCTACTTCGCGGTCTTCCCGCTGGTGTTTCAGTTCATGGCCGGCGTCACCCCCGTCGGCGTGACCATGATGACGGACATCAACCGCTATCTGGACTTCGTGCTCACCCTGTTCTTCGCCTTCGGCTTCGCCTTTGAAATTCCCGTCGCCACGCTGCTGCTGGTCTGGTCCGGCATCAGCACCGCCGCCAGCATCGCCCACAAACGCCCCTACGTCATCGTCGGCTGCTTCATCGCCGGCATGTTGCTGACGCCGCCGGACGTGATCTCCCAACTGCTGCTGGCGCTGCCGACCTGGGTGCTGTTTGAAGTCGGCGTCCTGTTCGCCCGCATCGCTGAGAAACGCCGTGACAGGGACTAGCATCAGCTTGCCTGTTCAGGGTGTGGTAGGCTTCCGATTAGCTGGTTGAGGTACTGAGGAGCACCCGATGAAGCTGGAGCAGCGCATCTACTGCATTGAAGGCCAATGGAACTGGGGCAAGAAGGAAGTCGAGCCGTCGGTGGAGCCCATCCTGCAGCTACTGCAAAAGATGGGGCAGTGGAATTACGCACGGCGTGATTGTGCGACCTTACCGGAATTGCAATTTTGGTTAAAGCATGAGTGGAACACACGGTGTACTGAAGGCTCAATTTTGTACATCGCCTCGCACGGATCCGAAGGTCGTATTTGGCTGACTTATGAAAATAGGGACAACGAGTCGGCTAGTCTTCATCAGCTCGCGGATGGTATGCTGGATTGCACGAACTGCTTGGTACACTTCAGTGGGTGCAACATTATTGCCGCCGGAGCGGAAGACATTGTCCGGAAGTTCATGGACGACACTGGGGCTACTTGTGTAACAGGCTATGGTGCCGAAGTCGGCTGGGCGGACACGACGTGGCCCCCGGCCTTGGCGCTTGATTTGATGTTATTCAGCTCAATCTCCGCGCAGGGGATTAGTTTTGACGATCGTCGAAAGGATGGCAAAAATATAAAGGCGTTGAGGAAATTGATCAAACGTTTCAACAGTAACGAGATATTTAAGAAATGCGGATTGGGGTTATGCACCAAGTGGGATTGATGCGTGTGCGCGTAGGAGGCTGCAATGGACGGCGAAGTCAAAGTCGATGATCAGCCGGTGCCCGTTCGCTTGGGCTTGCGCCGCGTAGAGGAGCTTCTCGCCCTTGCCGACCGCGACGACCAGCAACTTTTCCTCGAACGTTCCGATCAAGTGGCCACGCCGCTCTTGCCTTCCGATCACATCCTGGTCCGCGGCGGGGAGCGTCTTACACGCGGTAGCGTAGCGCCGGACCCCAATCCCCGTCTGCCGCACCCAGTTCGCCCAACGCTCAATGGCGAGGCCATCGCGTTGCAAACAGCGAAGGTCACGGGTGGAGCGTTGAAGGAGAACGACAGCGAGTTTCCGAACGGCCGTCTCTTCGTGGAATCGGTGGGTGACACCGATTTGGAGGTGCCGGACGAGGCAACGCTTGTCGTACAAGACGCGGATGCATACTTCGTCGTGCCAGCGTCGCCGGAAAGCGGCGATGCGGTGGACGTGGAGGAATGCAGGAAGCACGGACGCCGTCCGCCGCGCGGCAACCACACTTACCGCATTCGCATTGACACCAGCAAATACTCGTTGGAGTCCCGAATCATCACGGGAACGGAGTTGCTTGCCTTGGTGGATAAGAACTACCACGATTGGTCGCTGAACAAAAAGCTGCACGGCGGCCGCCGGCTGCGTGTGCAGCCGGCCGACGTGATCGATCTCTGCGTCCTTGACGTGGAACGTTTCGAGACGGTTCGACGGCAAGCGCAGCAGGGCCATGGATGAACCGTACCAGTTGCTTCCGGAGGACGCGGAGTATCTTGATGCGCATTACGCGAACAGATGGCGGAAGGTGTCCGAAGGCGTGGGCAAGTGGGGCTTGGTGATAGAGCCATTCCCGCTTCCGGACGCCTATTTGCCGGGGCAAGCAACCTTGATGCTGCTAATCCCCAGCGGCTATCCGGGCGTTCCCATCGACATGTTCTATTTGCATCCTCCGGTCGCCAAGCGGAGCGGTGGCGCCATCGGCGCGTTGGCCGATGAGATGCACTTCGGAACCGTTTGGCAGCGCTGGTCGCGGCACTACGACTGGAATCCCGGCGAGGACAACGTAACGACGCACATCGAATACGTCAAAAACGAACTCGAAACCGAGGCGCAACGGTGAAGTCGCTGGCCTTGGCGATGACCGGCCGGCAGCATGCGGAGCTGCACGGCTTTCTGTTCCCTGGGGATGGTTTGGAGGCGGCCGCCGTCCTGCTCTGCAATCGCGGCACCGGCCTGCGTTCCCAACGCCTGTTGGTGGCTGATTTCCTGCGTCTGCCGTATGAACGGTCGCGTCGCAAGTCCACTGAAGTCAATTGGCCGTTTGGTGACCATCTGCCGCCGGAGAGAATCACGGAGATTGACCGCAAAGGGCAGTCGATATTCACCATTCACTCCCACCCCAAGGGTCCAGGTGCCTATTCCGCAATCGACGACCAGAACGACCGGATGCTGTTTCCCTCCGTTTGCGGTTGGTTTGATGACGGACGGGCCAACGGTTCCGCCATCATGTTGGCGGACGGGCGGATCGTCGCCCGCACGGTGGATGAGCATGGTGGCTTCAGGGACATCGAAACCGTGGCGGCGGTAGGTGAGGACATCCGCCTGTGGAAACATGGGAGCGGCAACGGCGTTGGTGGCGATGCGTTTGAACAGAAGCTCGAACAGACCTTCGGCCGCGGTACGCTATCCCTCCTACGGTCCATGCGCGTCGGCGTGGTCGGATGCTCCGGCACTGGCAGTGTCGTCGTCGAATTGCTAGTGCGCAACGGTGTGGGCGAACTGGTCTTGGTGGACGACGACGTTGTGGAGCGAAAAAACCTAAACCGAATTGTCAACGCATCCGAGCAAGATGTGAGCCAGGGCCGAGCGAAGGTGGCCGCGATGAAGGAGGCGGTGGAGCGCCTGGGAACAGGGTGTCGCGTCATCGCCCATCGGGCGCGAACTGACGCCCCGGCGGCAGTAGCCGCGTTGGTGGACTGCGATCTGATCTTCGGCTGTGTGGACACCGCGTTCGGGCGGTACCACTTGGACTGCCTTGCCAGCGCCTATCTCATGCCGTACTTCGACGTGGGGGTGTACTTGGAGGCGGATGGCGGCGGCGGCATCCAAGCGGCGGACGCCGTGTCCCACTATGTGCATCCGGAAGGCGCCAGTCTGCTCTCCAGAGGTGCCTACACCATGGCCCAGGTGGCCGCCGAAAACGCCCGGCGTTACGACCCGGCACACTATCGCCGACAGCAGGCGGCGGGGTACCTCGCCGCCGTGGGCGAGGAGCAGCCGGCTGTTCTTTCCGTCAACATGCAGGGCGCTTGCATGGCGTTCAATGACTTTCTCGCACGCATTCACGCTTACCGGCTGGACGACAATCGCGAGTTCGCCACGCAACGGTTTCGTTTGGTGCATGGGTGTTACGAAACCACCGCTGACGCATCTTGCGCACATCCACTGTTAAAGCCGCATGTGGGCGCTGGCGACCGCAGCTTGCTGGTGCGGAACAACATCGTCCATGATTAAGCGCATCTTCAACCTCGTCGCAAGATGCCGCCGGTACCGGACCCTGTGGGTGGAGGATCTGCCGGAGAACGTCGCGCCGCAAACGGTGTACATCCTCGGCGGGCGCGACCATCCTTTCTACGCCGCCGTGGTGTGCCCGCGCCGCGCCTGCCGACAGGTAATCCACTTGGAGCTATCGCCGCAAGTGGAGAAGCCTTGGCGTCTGATCGAGCACAGCGATGGCAGCATATCCCTTGCGCCGTCCGTCCATGTCACAGCCATGCCGTGCCGCTGCCACTATTGGTTCAGGAGTGGTCGCATTGTTTGGGCCGAAAGGCCGCCCTTTTTGGTGCCGAAGGAGAACAAATGCTACGCAAGGTAGAGATCAAGAATTTCAAGGTGTTCCAAGACGAGGCCTTCAACATCCCGCAGCATATGGTGGTGGTTGGGCCTAACAATGGAGGCAAGACTTCACTGTTGCAGGCCGTAGCCACTTGGGCCGAGATAGCCAACCACTGGTTCGAGACGAACGCCGATTTTGCTCGCATTGAAGACGGCAATTACGCTGCAACCAGTCTCAATATGCTTCGATTCAACGCGGTGCCTTTGCCGGACTTCCGGCACCTGTGGTCCAACAAGGTGGTGACAACGCCCGTTTCTCTTCGGGTGCATGGGGACAACTGGTGTGTTGGGTTCGAGATCATCCATTCGGCGACCGAATTGGCGGGTGTGCGCCCAATGAAAGACGTTACCGAGACGCATTTGGAAAGATGTAGGGAAAACCTGCCGACGGTCGCTTACATTCCTCCTGTCTGGCGACTGGCGGTTAGGGAGGATCCTCTTACCGAAGATGGCGTTCGAGCGAAGCTCCGCCGCGGCCAAATGGCGGATGTGCTAAGGAACGTATTGCGCTTCGTTTCCGGTGACGAAACCAAATGGAAACGCCTTCAAGAGGCGGCTTCTTCCTTTTTTGGCTACGAACTGCTGGTGCCGAGTGCCGGGGCGTATGTGATCGCGAACTACCGCCACGGCACCGAGGGTAGAGAGTATGATCTGTGCAGCGCCGCCAGCGGTTTCCTACAAGTTCTGGCGGTGTACGCTGGCCTTCTGTTCGACGACGCTTCGGTAATCTTGGTCGATGAACCAGACGCCCATCTACATTTCTTTCTGCAAGAAAAGATCTACCGCGATCTCCAGAGGTTCTCTATGGTGGCGAATTCGCAGATCGTTATGGCCACCCACTCGGAAGTGATCGTCAGAACGGCGGAGTTGAAGGACCTGCGTCTGTTGTGGGGCGGGCTTCGTGAAATGCCCAAGAATAAGCGGGTGGATGACGTGATGCGCCTAGACAACGCAAAGTTGATGCTGGCGGAGACGACACTTGGCGTTCTCTATGTTGAGGACGAGTCGGACCTCCACAACATGCGCGAGTGGGCGTGCGTCCTGTCTCATCCGGCGTTTGGATTTCTCGACAAACCGTTCTGGGAGGCGACGGCGCCGGGACGCGGTCGTGATTTTGCGGCCAAGAACTTTGGCGCGATGCGGCAACTTGTGCCGACGTTGAAGGCAATCGAAATCCGTGACGGGGACAAGACGCTGCCTAAGAAAACATCAGCGGGGTTGTTGCGTTTGCAATGGAATTGGACCGAGATTGAGAACTATCTGATCCATCCATCGGCGTTGGAGCGCTTCGTGCGGGAAGTCTGTGGAGAAGATGCAGCCCGGCGGGTGGTTAATTACATGAGGAAAGAGTTGCCGGCACCGATCTTTGAAGCACCGTTCGAGCGGCCCTTGATCGCCGAGACAAAAGGATCGACAGTGCTAGACCACATCCTGCAAGAAGCGGGGTTGCGGTTAGAGAAGACCAAGTACTGGCGCATAGCGGCACAGATGCGGCCGGAGGAAGTTCATCCGGAAGTGCGGGACAAACTCGACGCTATAGCCACCCACTTCGGGATCGGTGGCGGGACCGGTGCAGATTGAAGGTTACACAGCCGTCGTGCCCGCATCACGGCGGAAGGTCGGCACCGGTGCCGCCAGAAGCGAGGGCTGCGCCAAGCCGCCGACATCGTGACCGCCCGCCGGCCGGGAAGTCCATCAGCGGCTGCTGACGCCGGAGCGGTCGAAGCCTGGGAGGCCGCTTGAGTGCATGGACGAATTGCTGGGCCGTCGCCTTGCCTCCTAGGTTGCTTTCATCTCTCCAGCAAAAAGGTCACCGGGCCGTCGTTGACTAGGGCCACCTGCATGTTGGCGCCGAAGCGGCCGGTCTGAACCTCCACGCCGCCCGCCTTCAGGCCCGACACATAGCGCTCGTAAAGCTGCTCCGCCTGCTCCGGCGGCGCTGCGCTGGTGAAGCTGGGCCTTTTGCCCTTGCGCACGTCGCCCGCCAAGGTGAACTGGGACACCACCAAAATGGCGCCGTCCACCTCAACGACGGAGCGGTTCATGGGCTTTTGCCTGTCCGGGAAGATGCGCAGTCCAAGGGTTTTGTCGGCCAGCCATTGGGCTTGCGCCTCGTCGTCGGCGGGAAAGACCCCCACGAACGCCAGCAGCCCGGGGCCGATTGCGGCTATGGTTTGCGAATCAACGCTGACCGAAGCCTGCGCCGCCCGCTGCAGCAAAACCCTCATGGGCGTTGGCTTGGATGGTGCGGGAAGGTGTGAAGGGTGCTGTTTGGCATGTCGGACAGGGCAACCGATCGAGTGCAATAGATATGCGTCTAACAGATTGGTGTGTGATTAGGCAAGCCACATCTTGAAATGTTTGCGATCGCCGTGGTGTTGTCGCGGACGGACACGATTATTCTGTCGCCCAATGCGTCAACTTGCACAGGCGCAGGGATGAATTGAGGCAGCTCCAATCCGCCCTTAGCCTACGCGAATGGGAGAGATCCGCCGTATCCAAGTGCTGTGCATGGGGCCAAGCTGGGCAGCATGGACCAGCGGTCACCCCAAGGAAATCCCAGCGCTGAGGCGAAAGGGGATGCTTTCCGTCCTAAGCAGGACCTCGGCCAAAAGCGCCTGTTCTCGCACCAGCGCATGGTCGCCGACCTGCTGCGCCTGCTGCCGAAGGGCTTGACTGGGGGTTTTGACCTCAACACCCTGCGCCGCCCGCCGGCCGAGCATGTCGCCGACGCTCTGCGCAGCCGCCGCAGTGACATGCCTTGGCGCATCGACTTCCTGCCGTCCACCGAGCGCCCGTCTGATGGAAGCGGCGCGACGCGGCTCGGTGACGAAGGCTCCTCGGCGAAAGGGACGTCCCCGCCGGCCCAATTTTCGCCAAGCCCCCCGGCGGTGGAGCGTCCGGGAACCTGCTTGCTGCTGATCGAGTTTCAGTCCACGGTGGATTTGCGCATGGCGGACAGGATGCTGGAGTACATGGTCCTGCTGCGCGGTGACTTGGCTCGGGAGGGCAGGGTGCGGGGACCCGGCGGCGGTCCGCCGCCCCTGCTGCCGTTGGTGGTTTACAACGGCCGGCGGCCTTGGACCGCACCAGTCGAATTGGGCGGTGGGTTGAGGGGCTTGCCGGCGAGGTTGGCGGACATTCAGCCGAAGTTTGAGTATGAGCTGCTGGAGGTGCGCCGCTTCAACCAGGACGTCTTGGCGTTGGGGTTGCAGGAGGGCGCCTTCGGCGTAAACTTCGCCTTGGCGCTGTTCGCTTTGGAGAACGCCTCGGCGGAGAACCTGTCGTCGGGTATATCCGCTGTCGCTCGGCTGCTGAAGGCGGAGGGCGAGTTGGATTTGGCGGAGTCGTTCGGAATGTGGGTCGAGGGTGTGCTGGAGCCCCGCTTGGGCGTTCGGCTGCCGTCCCTGAAGGAAATGATGGAGGAGCCACCGATGCTGGCGGAGACGTTGGATGAATGGGCCGAGGAGAAGTATCGGCTGGGCTGGGCTGAGGGCATGGAGCGGGAGCGGGCGTTGCTGCTGCGTCAGGCGAACCGGCGTTTCGGCGCGGACGTTTCTGAGGCGTTGGCGAAGCTGATCAAGGGCGTGGACGATCCCGACCGTCTCGCCGAGGTGGGGGACTTGATCGTGGATTGCACCACAGGTCGAGAAATGCTCGACCACGCCAGCCGCGCTTGAGCGTCTGGGCGTCAAAGGATGAATAGCGCTTGGCGCTGGCGTCCAACCTCTGACCAGTTCCCAACGCCTTCCGGCGCCGTAGCAGGTCAAACTTGACTTTTTGTGCAGGAGATTGCGCCGGCCCCGTTGACGCCCTAAACTTCGCGGCCCCGCCCGAAGAGCAGATGCCGTGGCCACTCAAGTCAAAGCCGTTGCCCTCATTTCCGGCGGGCTGGACTCCATGCTCGCCGCCAAGGTGGTCATGGAGCAGGGCGTTCATGTGGAAGGCGTCAACTTCTTCACCGGCTTCTGCGTGGAGGGCCACACCCATGCCATCCGCAAGCGCCGCGGCGCCAAGCCGAAGCGCAACAATGCCCTTTGGGTGGCCGAGCAGTTGGGCGTCAAGCTGCACATCATCGATGTGGTGGAGGAGTACAAGAAGGTGCTGCTTCAACCTAAGCACGGTTATGGCCAACATCTAAATCCCTGCTTGGACTGCAAGATATTCATGGTCAACAAGGCGCTGGCTTGGGGCTTCATGCAGGATGGAGGGTTTGACTTCATCATCACTGGGGAGGTCATCGGCCAACGCCCCAAGAGCCAGCGCAAGGCCACCATGCCGGTCATCGCCCGGGAGTCCGGGGCGGAGGACCGGCTGCTGCGCCCGCTGTGCGCCCTCAACCTGGAGCCCACCCTGCCGGAGCGGGAGGGCTGGGTGCGCCGGGATGAGCTGTTCGGCTTTGAGGGCCGCAGCCGCAAGCCGCAAATGGAACTGGCCAAGCGCTTCGGCTTCACCGAATGGTCGCAGCCGGCCGGTGGTTGCTGCTTCCTCACGGACGCCCAGTACAGCCGCAAGCTGACGGATCTGTGGCGGGCGCACGGCCATCGGAACTACGAACTGGACGACATCATGCTGCTGAAGGTGGGCCGCCACATCCGCCCGGCGCCCCACTTCAAGTTGATCGTCAGCCGGGAGGAGGGCGAGAACCGTTATCTGGAGGGCTACCGCAAGCGGTTCACGACGCTCAAGTCCATCAGCCATGAGGGGCCGCTGTGCTTGGTTGACGGCCAGCCCGGTCCGGGGGACATCGCCCTTGCCGCCCGGGTGGTGGCCCGCTACGGCCAAGGCCGCAACGCTCCTGTGGTGACGGTGGCCGCTGAGGAGGCGGACGGTCGCCGCCGAGAATTGCGCGTGGCCCCCTTGACGCCGCCGGAAATTCCCGTCGCCTGGCATGTCTGAGGCTGCGGAAGTTCTGGACGTGCGCGGCCTGCTCTGCCCGCTGCCGGTCATCAGGGCCCAGGACAGGATCGCCGGCTTGGTGCCGGGTGCGCTGCTTGATGTATTGGCCACCGATCCGGGAACCCTGCAGGACGTGCCGGCTTGGTGCCGGGTGCATGGACATCAGTTGGTCGAAACCCAGAGTTGCGGCGGCGAGATCCGCATTCGCATCAAGGTTCAATGAACGCCGCAAGCTCCCGTGGCCAGATTGGCCTCAGTCACTTTTGGTGCAGATGGACTCGGCAGCGCACCAAAAAGGGGCATGGTGGCGGCCTAGCTTTCGCCCGACTAGGGCTTAGGCCCTCAGATTGGCGTAGCCATTTGCTTGAATGGGGTTTAGTATTCGCACCGCGGGTGGGGTCCAAACGCCAATCCGTTTTTGTGCGCCGCTCGGTTGGATGAGCTGGCGGCGGTTTGGCATATTTGTTGCCTTGGTTTGAGTTTGGCCATCAGCGGGGGATCCTGCGTCGGGTTTGATTTGCAGGGTTGAGTGTGAGTGCGAACTGTTAATTGAGGGAAAAATGTCTGACAAAACATTGCAGATGATTAAGGACAACGACGTGAAGTGGGTCGATATGCGCTTCACGGACCCACGCGGGAAGGAGCAGCACACCACCCTTCCGGCGGAACGCATCGATGCGGATTCTTTGGCCGACGGCGTGATGTTTGACGGCTCCTCCATTTCCGGCTGGAAGTCCATCAACGAATCGGACATGATCCTGATGCCGGATGACGACACCGCGGTGATGGACCCGTTCCGGGACGAGCCTACGCTCAACCTGCGCTGTGACATCGTCGAGCCCTCCACCATGCAGCCATACGAGCGGGACCCGCGCTCGGTGGCCAAGAAGGCCGAAGCCTACTTGGCCTCCACCGGGGTCGGCGACACCGCCTATTTTGGCCCGGAATCCGAATTCTTCGTCTTTGATGACGTCAAGTTCAAGGTGGACATCAGCGGCGCCTCCTACTCCATCAGTTCGGAGGAGGCCGCTTGGGAGTCCGGGTCGGACTTCGAGGGCGGCAACCTCGGCCACCGGCCGCGCGTCAAAGGCGGCTACTTCCCGGTTCCGCCGGTCGATTCGGCGGCGGACCTGCGCTCCGCCATGTGCGCGGCCCTGCAGTCCATGGGCCTGCATGTGGAGGTGCATCACCACGAAGTGGGCACCGCCTGCCAAAACGAAATCGGGGTGCGCTTCAACACCTTGGTGCGCAAGGCGGACGAGACCCAGATCTACAAGTATTGCGTCCACAACGTGGCGGACGCCTACGGCAAGACGGCCACCTTCATGCCCAAGCCCATCGTGGGGGACAACGGCAACGGCATGCATGTGCATCAGTCCATCTTCGCCGATGGCGTCAACGTCTTCCACGGGGACGGCTACGCCGGTCTTTCGGAGACGGCCCTGTTCTACATCGGCGGCGTCATCAAGCACGCCCGGGCCATCAACGCCTTCGCCAACGCCAGCACCAACTCCTACAAGCGGCTGGTGCCGGGCTTTGAGGCGCCGGTGCTGCTGGCCTACTCGGCCCGCAACCGCTCCGCCTCGGTGCGCATCCCCTACGTTCAGGGTGGTGACCCCAATGCCTACCGAGTGGAGGTGCGCTTTCCGGACAGCACCGGCAATCCCTATCTGACGTTCGCCGCCATGCTGATGGCCGGTCTGGATGGCATCACCAACGAAATCCACCCTGGGGACTCCTTTGACAAGGACCTGTACGACCTGCCCCCGGAGGAGCTCGAAGGTGTGCCCACCGTGGCCAGTTCCCTGGAGCAAGCCCTGGCCGCCTTGGACGCGGACCGGAGCTTCCTGACCGCCGGCGGCGTCTTCAGCAACGCCATGATCGATGGCTATCTGGAGCTCAAGCAGGAGGAAGTGGCCTACCTGAACGCGTCCACCCACCCGGTGGAGTTCGAGATGTACTACTCCATCTAGGCGGTGCGTTCGGGAGACGCCGCTGCCATGCCATCGCCGATTGTCTTGATTGGGCGGTTGCCATCGGCAAAGGCGGAAAATTAGCGGCATTTTCCTACAGACAACGCTAGGAAAGGCCCCAGAATGGCAACGTTCTGGGGCTTTTTTGTGGGGGCAGGCGGCATGAAGCGCAAATCCAGCTTACCAACCCGCCGGGTGGCAGGCTCTCGGCACCCGTTTGGCCCGCCCAACTGTGTCGGCCGCCGGCTGCTCATCCCAGCGTTCCTGCTGGCGGCTTTGTTGGCCCCATCGGCCAACGCCGATAAACCTTACCGCAGCGCCGCCATCGTTTACCCAGCCAACGACGCGGCCGTGCGCGCCAACGGCGGCCAATTGACCGTCACCGCCCGCATCGCACCGGCCCTGCGTCCCGACCACCGCGTGCAGCTTGTGTTCGACGGCGCACCTCATGGACAGCCCCAAGCCGTGCCGCAGTTCCACCTGACTGATCTTGACCGAGGTGCGCATCAACTGCGCATTCACATCTTGGATTCCGCCGGCGGCATCGTCTTCATCGGCCAGTCCAGCGAGTTCCACCTCCTGCGTCACTCCGTCTTGCGCTAGCCCAGCTTTGTTCTGCCTGTGGCCAGTAAACAAATCCACTCCAAACCCGATGGTGGGCCGGCAGGGAACCCTCCATGACGCCTCCTGTCATGCACCATTTAGGTGCATAATTGGGTGGCAATCGCTCTCTTTCCTAGGCAAAAAGCGGTCCGAATGTTGCCAGTGGTTTTCCCATGCACCCAACCGTCACCGAATCCGCCACCGCGCAAGCGGAGCTTGCGCAGCAGGCCCTCGAGCATCAGCCTAGCGCCGTCTTGGTGATATCACCGTCTTGGACGCTCAAGCTGATGAACCCGGCTGCGGAGGCGCTGTTCGGGGTCAGCGGCAGCCGGGCGCTTGGCGAACCGCTGGACGCTCTCTTCCACTGCTCCGAAGCCGTGGTCGCCAAGCTCAAGGAGGCGGCGGCCGGGCAGTCCTTTACCTTGCGCCGGGAAAGCCTGCGCCTGCGCAGTGGCGCGTTCTTGGTGGTTGATCTGACCTGTGCGGCCATTGACGGGAGCGAGGACCTGCTGCTCGAGGCGCAGCCCCTCGACCGTCTGCAGCGCATCAATCAGGACGACCGGCTCATCAACATTCAGGAAACCACGGTCAGCCTAGTGCGCAGCCTTGCCCACGAGGTGAAGAACCCCTTGGGTGGCATCCGCGGCGCGGCGCAACTGCTGGCCCATGAACTCGAACAGCCGGAGTTGACTGAATACACCAGCGTCATCATCCGCGAATGTGACCGTTTGACGCAGCTAGTGGACAACATGCTCGGTCCCAGCAAGCCGCTGAACATCGCTCAGATCAACGTGCATCGGCTGCTGGAGCATGTTGCTAGGGTGGCGATGGACAACTTGGCGGCGGCGGAGGCGCACCTGGTGCGGGACTATGATCCCAGCCTGCCGCGCATTGAAGCGGACGAGGATCTGCTGATTCAGGCTCTGCTCAATGTCGTCGGCAACGCCTGCACCGCTTTGCAGGGCGTCGCCGACGCCCAGATCACCTTGCGCACCAGGCCGTTGCGCCGCTTCACCATCCACGGGCGGCAGCATCGGCTGGTGGCGAGTGTGGAGGTGGAGGACAACGGGCCGGGCATACCGGAGCAGCTCTTTGACCGCATCTTCTACCCGATGATCAGCGGCACCGCCAACGGCACGGGGCTGGGGCTGGCCATCACCCAGACCATCGTGCGCCGCCATCAGGGCATGATCGAGTGCGCCAGCCGCCCTGGGCGGACGGCCTTTTCCATCATTCTGCCGCTGACCCATGCAAGGGAGGAGGGCAAATGACGCCAAGCAAGGATTCGCCAGTGTGGATTGTCGATGACGATCGATCCATCCGCTGGGTGTTGGAGAAAGCCATGCAGCGAGCGGGAATCGCCAGCCACGCCTTCGCCAACGCCAACGAGGCTCTTGCTCGCCTGTTGCAACAGCCGCCGACCGCGGTTGTCACCGACATCCGCATGCCAGGCATGGACGGCTTCAGCTTTCTGGAGAGACTGCGCCAGAGCAACCCGGACCTTCCAGTCATCATCATGACGGCGCACTCGGACCTCGACAGCGCCGTGTCGGCCTACCACAAGGGCGCCTTTGAGTACCTGCCCAAACCCTTCGACATCGACGAAGCAGTGGCCGTGGTGCAGCGCGCCCTTGCCCGTGCCCAACAAACCAGCGCCGACGGACTGGCGCCGCCGCCGACGCCGCAGGAGATCTTGGGCAAGGCGCCGGCCATGCAGGAGGTGTTCCGCGCCATCGGCCGGCTTTCCGGCTCCAGCGTCACCGTCCTCATCAACGGCCCTTCCGGCTCCGGCAAGGAGTTGGTGGCTAGCGCCCTGCACCGCCACAGCCCTAGGGCCAAGCAGCCGTTCGTGGCCCTGAATGTGGCCGCCATTCCGGGAGAACTGATCGAATCGGAGCTTTTCGGGCATGAGAAGGGCGCGTTCACCGGCGCCGCCAACCGCCGCACCGGCCGGTTTGAGCAGGCCGACCGCGGCACCCTGTTTCTTGACGAAATCGGCGACATGCCGGCCGACATGCAGACCCGCCTGCTGCGGGTGCTGGGCGAAGGGGAGTTCTATCGGGTGGGCGGCCACGAACCAGTCAAGGTGGATGTCCGCATCATCGCCGCCACGCATCAGAATTTGGAGCAGCGCGTCACCGAACGCACCTTTAGGGAGGATCTGTTTCACCGCCTCAACGTCATCCGCGTGCATGTGCCGGCCTTGGCCGACCGGCGGGAGGACATTCCAATGTTGGCCGCCCACTTCCTAGGGCGGGCCGTCTTGGAGCTTGGCGGCGAGCCCAAGCAATTCGATCAAGCCGCCTTGGACTACTTGGCCAGCCTGCCGTGGCCGGGTAACGTGCGGCAGTTGGAGAACGTTTGTCGTTGGCTCGCGGTGATGGTCTCCGGCCCGCAGGTGTTGATCGGCGACTTGCCGCCGGAGTTGCGGAATGGGCCATCGCGCACCGGCCCGGCCGATTGGGAGCAGGCGCTCGGCGCTTGGGCCGGCGAGGCGTTGGCGGGCGAGGGCGGACAGCCTTTGTTGGAGAGGGCCCAGCCGGCCTTTGAGCGCACCCTGATTTTAGCTGCCCTCGGCCGCACCGGGGGGCGACGTGTCGAAGCGGCGGCCCGCCTGGGCTGGGGCCGCAACACCCTGACTAGGAAAATCGCCGAACTAGGCTTGGATGATCGAAACTAGCTTGGACATTGCCCCAAGGCTATTGACGAGTACAGGGTTGCACCCGTGTTGGCGCCAATCCAGACGCTAGTGGATCGTTTCCTGCGCTTGCTGCTGGCGGAGCGCCTCGGCGTAGAGGGCATCGAAGTTAACCGGCGCCAATTGCAGCGCTGGGAACCCCCCCTTGAGCGTTAGATTGTCCACCGCTTCCCGGACGTATGGGTACAGAGTGGTGGGGCAGACGGTGCCAAGCACCTGCCGCAGCACCTCGTCCTCAACGCCCTCGATCTTGAACAGCCCCGCCTGCTGCACCTCGACGATGAACGCGGTCTTGCCTTTCAGTTTGGCGGTCAGCCCCACGGTGAGAACGATCTCGAAGTGGGTTTCATCGACCCGGTTTGACTTGGTGTTGATGTCCGCCTGAACATCCGGCCCCCAGTCCTCGGAGAAGACTTGCGGACTCTTGGGCGATTCCCAAGAAGCGTCTTTCAGATAGATGCGCTCCAAGCGAACTTGGGGCGGGGCGGGCGGCGTTTGGTCGTTCAAAATTTCACCAATGGCATGTTTGGATTGCGCCCGCTGCACAGCGGACGCCGATCATTATAGCAATGCGTTGCAGCGAAAAAATTATTCGCCTCATCGGCGTCCGCGAGGATGTCCAACGCAGGGGCACCGAGACCGGAACCGCTGCAAGGTCAGTCGAAATCGAACCTCAAACCCAGCGATATGGCCCAGAAGCCAAGCCGCGTCGCGGCGATGTCATAGTGAACCGGCGCACCGCCAGGGCCAACGGTGGATTCATGCCCGCGCAACGGCTTCCAAGGATTGTCTGAATCCTTGAAGTCGCCCAAGGCGTTGCCGTAGCGCACCTTCAGGTTTAGCGAACGCTTCTCGTTCAGCGCGTAGCGTACGCCGCCGATGAACTGGTAGCCAAATACGGTGTCCGACAGCGATTCATCGGCTCGCGACACGGTGCCAGCGGCATTTGGGTTGCGGTTCAGTTGCCGCAAGGCGTCGCGGTCGCTGTTTCGTCTCGAAGTGCCGGAATAATCGATGCCGAGCCGCATGGCGCCTATGCCGATGCCGACGTAGGGCGTGATCTTGTTCGACCGACGCGCTGCGAAGTCGTAGAAGACGTTGGCGAAGAGGCTGTCGCCTTGCACATCGTCAATCTCTTCGCTGCGTTCAACGAACTCCGCTTGCTTGTCGTCGCCCGGCACGACCAACGGTTGCTGTTCGCCTCCCTGTGAGCGGTGGAAATACTCCATCTCGAAACGCATGTTGGCACGTTGATAGCCGACTGCGAAGCCCACAAACAAGCCAGCATCCAAGTTGAAATCCACCGCCCTCGCCGGCAACGCCCGAGGCCCGCCGCCACAGTAGGGGTCGCTGAGCGGCAACGGCACGGTGCGGCCGTCAGGCAGTGTGGTGCTAGGCGTAAGCCATTGGTCGCAGTTGGTCGGTATCCCGACATTCGTTCGCGTGGACGACAGATCACTTGCCAGAGAGGTGCCCAAGTCCACGCTCCAATACAGACCATCCTCGCCGGCGGCAGGTAGCGCGATGACGGCCGAGGCAGCGCCGAGCACGAAGGCGAAAACGGTTTGGCGCATGGACATTCCTTGGCAGTGTCAGCAATTCCGTAGGGGGCGCACCGGACAGCGCCACGGCTATCCATCACCATGAGAGTCTACACCCTCCAAGGAGGGTTTCAACCGAAAAACTGGACAGTTGAGGCACTTGCGCGGTTGATTTTCAGTGCCAAAAACACCCGTTTTTGACCGTGAACCCCCACTTATCAGGCCGTTATAGGCGAAATGCAGCAACCGATTCCCGCATTTCAGCCGAAATTCGGGTCAATTGAGTGGGTTGGAAACACGGGGATTCGGCTGATGGATGCCCTGAAAGCCGCATTCCTTCGTTGGAAAGTGGGTTGAAAAATAATTCGGGACGCCCTGAAAGCCTTATGGGGTGCGGCTTTCCTTACAGCGCAAGTCCCTCTTGATGCCGCGCCTTTGTCTCCCTGGGCGCAAAAGCGCTTGGACGCCCTTGAGTCGGTGGCCTTGCTAGTGGACAGCGGCTGCGCCAAGGACGCGGCCGTCAGGAGCCGGCGCGTTCGCCGGCGCAAAGCCAAGCGGCGCAGGGACTTCGGCGATGCGTACGCCAAGCGCTGGCGCTACGGCATGAAGGCCCAGTCACCGGGCGATCCCGTGCGGATCGACCACATGACAGTGCGGCGCGACGGACAGGCGCTCAAGGAGTTCCGGGCGGTGGACCCGGTGAGCCGCGTCATGGTGCGCCGGGTGTTCTTGCGGGCCACGGCGCTGAACGCCAAGCGCTTCCTGGACGCGGCTCACCGACATGCCGTTCCCGGTGCGGTCGGTGCAGATCGATGGCGGATCGGAGTTCCGGTCCCTGTGGACGGGTGCCCTCACCGTGTCGGCCGTGTCCGACGCCCTCGCCAAGCACCAACGCTGGCACAACGCGGAAAGACCACCCTCAGCTCTTGACTATGACAGCCCATTGGAGCATCTTGCCAAGCTCCAAAACACACCAATGGCCGCCTGAACACCAGTGCCATAAGTGATGATGCTGGACAGCTAGTTGCGCCACAGGCACATAGGTGCAGGACTTCCGGAAAAGGCGAGTTAGGCACACACATGACAGATTACGAGCCGCCAAGGGACATTTGGGAGGTCAACGCCACACTGCGATTTGACGAGCCATTGAACGGTGACCAAGATCCGCGCTGGGTGGATACGCACGCCGCCCGGGGAGGTGCCATCCTCAAGAAACTGACGAGGGTGCTCGGCGTCGACATAGCCGCTGGCCGGCTGCGGAAGCCACCGAGACGCGGCTACTACCTTTTCTGCGGCCATCGCGGCAGCGGCAAGAGTACTGAACTTCGACACATCGGCAATCAGTTGAATAAGCCCAACATCTACCATGTGCTACTCGCCGACGCCGCTTTGGAGTTGGACGTACACAACCTACGCTATCAAGACATCCTGTTGCACTTGGCGGGGAAACTCGCGGAGAGTCTTAAAGGAGAAGACGTTCATATCGAACCCGTGCATCTGCGGAAACTCGATGAATGGTTTACGGAGCATGTAGAGAAATCGGAAACAACGCGCAACTTCGCGACTGAGGCCAAGGCCGGTGTAGATGCGAATCTAACCATTCCAGTCTTGGCCAAAATGTTCGCCCGCATCAGCACGGCGTTGAGTACCAATGCGACGCACAAGGAAGAGCTTCGACGTACATTGCGGAACTATTTCTCGGACTTCGCCGACGCGTTCAACCATCTAATCGAAGTTGCACAGAAAAAACTTGGCAAACCCATCCTCTTTGTAGTGGACGGTACAGATCGTCTTGGAGAAGACGATGCACGCGCATTCTTCACTACAGACATCTACCAGCTACAACAAGTATGCGGTTTATTCATCTATTGTGCCCCCATTCGCCTAGCCTATCAGAGCAATGCGCCAGGCAGCGACTTTGATGAAGTCTTCCACTTGCCTATGGTCCGAGTAGAGGGAGAGGACGGCTCGCCGAATCACGGTGGCCGAGACGCGATGCGACAGATGCTGCTGCGCCGTGCCCATGAGAACCTATTCGAACCTGGCGTTGTGGATTACTTGGTGCAGCATTGTGGCGGGCACCCCCGTGATCTACTACGCCTCCTGCAAGGCGCGTTCTCTCACGCAGAAGGCCAGCGTTTCGATATGGACGGTGCGCGCAAAGCCGTTGGGGATCTAGGCAGCGACTTCCACCGCATTCTGCGGCTGGACGACTACAGACATCTCGCCCGCGTGGATATTGGCGAGGAGTCGGGCAATGCGGATCGAAGCCAATGGCTTCTCTACAACTTGGCGTTGTTGGAGTACAACGACTTCTACTGGCGCAGCCACCCGGCTATCCGAGAGACGAGTGCCTACCTGTCGGCCAAGAAGTCGCTGCTAGGCGGCGGCAGTGGCCGGCCAGCGCACAGACCGAGCAAAAGATGATCGAGGCTGGGAGCGGTTGGCCGCTTCTCTCGGAGCACTCAGGCGCTTACCTACGTTTACAGCGCCTTCTATCGCGAAAAGAGGGCTTTAGCCTATGCATTTTAACCTTCTCCGATAGCGCCTATCGCGATAGGGCGGCCACATACTTTGCGGAACATCTACGGGCGAGTACATGGGTGAAGATCGATCCCGAAGAGGTGATCGGTACCGAGCGGCTGTTCGACCGGCTGAATGAAGGGGCACCGAGTGCGCCAGCGCAGCTTTCTGGCTTAGAGCATTGGAAAGAAGGGCTCGACAACCTGCTGGCACGACTTAACCACCGGCGAGAGGCATTGGCGGCACGCTGCCAGCGTCCGCTGCTGTTCTGGGTGCTGACCCAAGACGCGGAGGCGGTAGCTACTCGCGCAGCAGATCTCTGGGCTTGGCGTTCAGGCTTGTTCGCGTTCTCTCTACCGACAGGTACGGCGGCACCACGTTTGGCGCCATCGGATAATCCCTTTGTGTCCGACGCTGACGAGAAGAGACGCCAAGCTAGGGTGTGCGAACTACAGGATCACCTTGGAGAAGATACGCCGAGGCACGCTTATGACGTGTCCCTACTGATAGAACTGGGAGACCTACAAAGATACCTCGGTGACTGGAACGCCGCGGAACGTGCCTACCAACGTGCCGAATGCACTTCGTCGAACCTAGACGACCGGCGACAGAGCGCCTTGGTTCGAAGCCGCATAGCGGGCCTGTTCGTGCGTCAGGGACGGCAAGACGATGCTCTGCACATCTTGGCTAAGGAAGCTCTGCCGGTATTCGAGCAGCTTGGAGATGTGCGCTCTGCGGCGGTCACGAGGGGCCAGATCGCCGACATCCTCCATGCCCGCGGGGAGCTTGACGAGGCGCTGCGCATACGAACCGAGGAAGCTCTGCCGGTGTTCGAGCAGCTTGGAGATGTGCGCTCTGCGGCGGTCGCGAAAGGCAAGATCGCCGACGTCCTCGAAGCCCGCGGGGAGCTTGACGAGGCGCTGCGCATACGAACCGAGGACGAACTGCTGGTGTTCGAGCAGCTTGGAGATGTGCGCTCTGCGGCGGTCACGAGGGGCCAGATCGCCGACATCCTCCATGCCCGCGGGGAGCTTGACGAGGCGCTGCGCATACGAACCGAGGAACAGTTGCCGGTGTTCGAGCAGCTTGGAGATGTGCGCTCTGCGGCGGTCGCGAAGGGCAAGATCGCCGACATCCTCCATGCCCGCGGGGAGCTTGACGAGGCGCTGCGCATACGAACCGAGGACGAACTGCCGGTGTACGAGCGCCTCGGCGACGTGCGCTCTGCGGCGGTCGCGAAGGGCAAGATCGCCGACGTCCTCCATGCCCGCGGGGAGCTTGACGAGGCGCTGCGCATACGAACCGAGGAACAGTTGCCGGTGTTCGAGCAGCTTGGAGATGTGCGCTCTGCGGCGGTCGCGAAGGGCAAGATCGCCGACGTCCTCCATGCCCGCGGGGAGCTTGACGAGGCTCTGCGCATACGAACCGAGGAACAGCTGCCGGTGTTCGAGCAGCTTGGAGATGTGCGCGAAGTGGCGATCACGAAGGGCCAGATCGCCGATATCCTCCATGCCCGCGGCCAGTTCGACGAGGTGCTGCGCATACGAACCGAGGACGAACTGCCGGTGTACGAGCGCCTCGGCGACGTGCGCTCGGCGGCGGTCGCGAAGGGCCAGATCGCCGACATCCTTGAAGCCCGCGGGGAGCTTGACGAGGCGCTGCGCATACGAACCGAGGAACAGCTGCCGGTGTTCGAGCAGCTTGGAGATGTGCGCTCTGCGGCGGTCGCGAAAGGCAAGATCGCCGACGTCCTCCATGCCCGCGGGGAGCTTGACGAGGCGCTGCGCATACGAACCGAGGAACAGCTGCCGGTGTACGAGCGCCTCGGCGACGTGCGCTCGGCGGCGGTCGCGAAGGGCCAGATCGCCGACGTTCTCGAAGCCCGCGGGGAGCTTGACGAGGCGCTGCGCATACGAACCGAGGAAGCTCTGCCGGTGTTCGAGCAGCTTGGAGATGTGCGCGAAGTGGCGATCACGAAGGGCCGGATCGCCGACATCCTTGAAGCCCGAGGGGAGCTTGACGAGGCGTTACACCTTTATGAACAGCAAGTCTTGCCGGCAGTCGAAGCGCTGGGAAATCCGTCCGAAATTGACATCGTTCGGGGGCGAATTGAGGGTCTGCGGCGACAGCAACGCCGGTAGCTCCAACACCTCGTGATTTCCTGCGCTCCATTCACTTGCTTGTCTGTTTGAGAGTCGTGCTTGCCATCGTGCGCGTTTGCCTCCACAACGGTTTGCCGCATGCGGTGCTGGGTATCATTCCGGCTCGCCCGGCCCGGTAGTTCAATGGATAGAACGACTGCCTCCTAAGCGGTAGGTGCAGGTTCGATTCCTGCCGGGGCTGCCAGGAGACGACAGTGGCGCGACAAGCGAGGCCGGTCGATGTGTTGGTGAGCGCCATCGTGCAGGTGCTGAATGACGCCGCGCCACTCGTTGCCCTGCTTGAAGGTTTGGCTGGGTGCCGAGGGCTTGAGGTCATCGTCGTGAATGGCGGCAGCCGCGACGATCCAGCTAGCGTGTGTCGGCGTTTCGGAGTGCGCTGCGTGGCGGCCCTGCAGGGGCGAGCGGCGCAGATGCGAGCCGGCATCGCTTGCGCGGGCGGAATGCATCATTGATGCCTACGGCGCGGCGGGCTCGTTCGATGCTGCCGATGCGCTCGCTGCGGCCAAGCGCTTCAGCATCCCCCACCAAGGCGGGCGGGGCCTTGAAATGGCCCCGCCTGAGCGAGATCAGCGGCGTTGACAGGCGCACTTTGATTTGGCTAGGCTGGCGACATGGACGCAAATTTTTGGGCCATCATTGGCGTGGGCGCGGTTCTGTTGGGGGCAATCCTGACGGGGCAGCGCAGCCTTCGCAACGAGATGTCCGAGCAGCGGAGGCAACTGCACGACGGATTGGCCGCCGTGCGCAAGGAAATGAGCGATGGGTTCATCGCCGTGCGCCAGGAAATGAACGACGGATTGGCCGCTGTGCGCAAGGAAATGAACGACGGGTTCACCGCCATTCGCAAGGAAATGAACGACGGGTTCACCGATGTGCGGGAGAAACTGGCCGATGTGCGCGAGCGCCTAGGAACAGTGGAGGGCGTTTTGGGCATTCGGCAAGCCGCCGCCCGCTCCGAAGAGAAGCCGCGCCAGCCGCGTCAGCCAACTGGTGAAGACCGGCCGACCCCCACCGCGCAACCCTGAGTCCCCTTCTTCTCGCCGCCAGCGGTTTCCAAGAGCTGGGCGAGATCAGCGTCTTGATGCCCGCGCCGCCGAACACTAAGATGCCGCCATGCGCACGACGCTGGCCGCGGTTGCCGCCGCGCCTCAATGACAGCGACTTTGCCTGATTCTCGGGCTTGGCTTGGCGCAGACCAGTGGCTGGATTGGCATGAACTCGAAATTGCTGCTCGTGGTTTTGGACGGCTTCGGCCATCGGCAAGCCGCGCCGGACAACGCCGTCGCCTTGGCGCACACGCCCAATTGGGATGGGTTTCTTGCCGCCGGCCCGCACACCCTGCTCTCCGGCTCTGGGGCGGACGTCGGCTTGCCGGAGGGGCAAATGGGCAATTCCGAGGTCGGGCACATGGTCATCGGCGCCGGCCGGGTGGTCCCGCAGGACTTGGTGCGGGTGGACCAGGCCATGGCCCAAGGCGAACTGCAGCGCAACGTCCATTTGACTGCCGCTTTCGAGGGGCTGCGGAAAGCCGGCGGCGTCCTGCATGTTCTGGGCCTGTTGTCGCCGGGCGGCGTCCATTCCCATGAGCGCCAGATATTGGAGCTGATCCGCAGCGCCGCCGCCCAAGGCGTGGCGCGAATCCATCTGCATGCCTTCTTGGATGGCCGGGACACGCCTCCGGTCAGCGCCGGCCCGTCCCTGCACCGGGCCGATGCCCTGCTGGGGGAACTCGGCGTCGGCCGCATCGCTTCGGTCTGCGGGCGCTATTTCGCCATGGACCGAGACCAGCGCTGGGATAGAACCAAACGGGCCTATGACCTGATCGCTTTAGGAGAGGCACCCTTCACCGCGGCCAGCGCCGGCACCGCCTTGGAGCTAGCCTACAGCCGCGGCGAAACCGATGAATTCGTTCAACCCACCGCCATCCGCGCCGCCCATGATCCAACGCAAGGGCTCGGCCCGGAGGACGCCGTGGTGTTCATGAACTTCCGCGCCGACCGGGCGCGGCAGTTGACTCGCGCCTTGCTGCAGGACAGCTCTAACGGCTTCGCCCGCCGGTCGTTCGTCCGCGTCGGCCACTTCGTCACCCTCGCCGAGTACGCCGCTGACATAGACGCCGCCTGCATTCTGGAGCCGCTGGTTCTCCACAACACCCTGGGCGAGCATCTCTCCCGGCTGGGCCGGCGGCAACTGCGCGCCGCGGAAACGGAGAAGTACGCTCATGTCACCTTCTTTTTCTCCGGTGGGCGGGAAGCGCCTTTCGTCGGTGAGGAGCGGCTTTTAGTGCCTAGCCCCGCTGTGGCCACCTACGACCTCAAGCCGGAAATGAGCGCCCATGAGTTGACGGACGGCTTGTTGGACGCCATTCGCTCTGAGCGTTTCGACGTCATCGTCTGCAACTACGCCAACGGGGACATGGTGGGGCATACGGGCAACTTAAGCGCCGCGGTGGCCGCGGTTGAAACCTTGGATAGTTGCCTCGGGCGTCTGGCGGCGGCCGTTCGGGGCACGGATTGGCGTCTGCTCATCACCGCCGACCACGGCAACGTGGAGCAAATGCACGATGTGGAGACTGGTCAGGCGCATAGCGCCCACACCACTAGGCCGGTCCCCTTGGTCTATGTGGGTCCTGGCGCAGCCGCCTTTGCAGCCGGAGGCACCTTGGCCGATGTGGCGCCCACGGCTCTGGCGTTGCTGGGCCTTCCGGCGCCGCCCGAAATGACGGGCCGCTGCCTGCTTCGTTGGGGCGATGCATCCGTTGGCGAACGGCTGCGCCCTGCCAAAACCGCGGCGGCGGCCGCTTCCTGATGGCGCACCGCTCCGCCCTCCGCAGCGGGTGTTCAAGTTTTGGTTGGTGGTTGTGAAAAGCCTCGTCCTGACGTTGGCTTGGGCGGCGCTCGTTGGCGCTGCGACCAGCGGCGCCGCCGCCGCGCCAAGCCGCGCTGGGGCCGAAGCCGAATTGCGGTCGGTG
This sequence comes from uncultured Pseudomonadales bacterium, assembly GCA_958296195.1. Lineage (GTDB taxonomy): Bacteria > Pseudomonadota > Gammaproteobacteria > Pseudomonadales > Azotimanducaceae > Azophilus. The sequence goes on from OY282455.1 coordinate 1,418,470, forward strand.
CTGAGCGAAATCAACGACCTTGACTCCTGGCTATCGGACGCGGAGCGCCGCCGGCTCAACTTGGTCAAAGAAGCGCGGGCCAAGGATTTGGCCGTGGCCGAAATGAACGCTGCGGCGAGCGCCGGGGAAGAGGCCCTTGAGGACCATCGCGCAATGCTGGCGCAATTGCGCCACCGGCGGGAGCAGTTGGATTTGCGCCGCGCCGTCCAGGCGCAGCGCGTCGCTAGGCACATGGCCGTCGCCCATCGTTTCACGAACTTGGAGTTCATCAAGCTGCTGGTCGGTCAGGAGTCGATGGAGGCGGCGGAGCGGATGACCGTCTATCACCGGTTTGTCACGCAGGGCCGCATTCGGGCGGTGGAGGAGTTTCGCCGGCTGGCCGTTGCAATCGAAAGCAGCGCCGCCCAACTGGAGCAGCGGCAGGAGGCGGAACAAGCCCAGTTGCAGACCTTGAGCGCCAAGCGCGAGCAGCTTGAAAGCCAGCGTCAAGCCCGCCAGTCCTTGATTGCCAGCTTGGAGAAGGAGTTTGCAGACCAGGAGAACCGCCGTCGCCGTTTGCAGAACGACCGACAGCGGCTACGCAAGCTCATGGATGAAATCAGGCGCCGTGAGCTGGGCGGCGGAGGGGATTTCGCCTCCCGCAAGGGGCGCCTGCCTTGGCCTTTGCGCGGCGATCTCATCGGCCGCTTCGGTCAGTTGCGGGAGGACAGCGGCATAAAGCGACAGGGTCTTTTGCTGCGGGCCGCAGTCGGCAACCCCGTGGTCGCCGTGCATGGCGGCCGAGTGGTCTTCGCCGACTGGCTGCGCGGTTTCGGCCTGCTGCTCATATTGGATCATGGGGGCGGCTACATGACCCTCTATGGTCATGCGGATCAATTGACGAAGAAATTGGACGATGCGGTGGAGGCGGGGGAGGTGGTTGCCCATGCTGGGCAAAGCGGCGGCTTAGCCTCCGCTGGCCTGTACTTCGAGCTTCGTGCGAAGGGCGAGCCCCAGGATCCGTTGCCTTGGCTGAGTGGCTAGTGTGCGGTTATTTGCGGGACAGGACACCACCTTTGCGATTTTAGGGAAGGGGTTCGGCTGATGACTCTGCGCCCGCTTACACTCGTAGCCATCATCGGCAGCATGGTGGCGGGAGTGGCGTTCGGCGTCCTCGTCCATCAGCTCCGCACGTTGACGGTGGTGGAGGCCAGCCCGTTCAGGGTGGTGACGCAGACCGTCCGCCGCATCAAGGCCCACTACGTCGAATCGGTTTCGGACGAGCAGTTGATTGATGATGCGCTGCGGGGCATGGTGCGCGGCCTCGACCGCCATTCCCGCTTTCTTGACGAAGCGGCCTTGGCCAGCCTGCAGGCGGACTTGGATGGCGCTTTCGGCGGCATCGGCGTCAGGCTGGCGTTTGTCGATGGCCACTTCACCGTCATTTCGGTCACGGATGGCTTGCCGGCCGCCGAGGGGGGTGTGCTGCCCGGGGACCGGATCACGGCCATCGACAGGGCATCCTTGCAGGACCAGCGCTTGAGCGATGTGATCGGACGTTTGCGCGGCGCCACCGGGGACGCGGTGCATCTACGGCTATGGCGGGAGGACGGAGACTTTGACGCCGATTTGGTTCGGGTGCGCATCGCCCCGCCCAGCGTTGTCTCCGACTGGCTCGAACCGGGCTATGCCCATATTCGGATTCGCAGCTTCAACAAGGCCACGGGAGAGGACTTCGTCAAGGCCCTTGAGACCCTGGCCGGCGAACGCGCCCTGGCCGGCTTGGCGCTCGACCTGCGCGGCAACACCGGCGGCATGTTCCCGGCTGCCATTGACGTCGCCGGCGCCCTGCTGGACGGTGGCGTGGTGGCCTATACGGAAGGCCGGACGCCTCCCCAAAGGCAGGAGCACCTAGCGCCGCCGGGAGACCTGCTCGATGGCGCTCCGACCGCGGTGTTGATCGATCGCCAATCCGCTTCCGCTTCGGAAATTGTCGCCGGGGCGCTTAAGGAGCGGGGCCGCGCCCTTCTGTTGGGGGAAAGGAGCTTCGGCAAGGGCGCCGTGCAGTCGGTGGTTCCTCTTCTGGGCGAGCGCGGCCTCAAGTTGACCACGGCCTATTACTTCACGGCCAACGGCAGCGCCATCCAGAACCGCGGCATTGAACCCGATGTGGCGGTTGACGCGGAGGATAGCGAGGCGATTCTGGCGGCGGCCTTGGTTGTGCTGAAAGGCTCGGAGTAAGGCGTTCATGGGCGGCGGCCCGCCAGCCGCCCTAGCAGCCCAAGCCCGCTAGGCTGCTAGCCATCGAGCAGCGCTTGGCCCTCACGAAAGTTGAGCGTTCCGGCGTAAACCGCCCGCCCGGTGATGGCGCCCAGAAGCAGCCGCCCGGCCTTTTCATCGGCCGCCTTTAGAGCGGCGAGGTCGGCTAGGTCGTGCAGCCCGCCGGAGGCGATCACCGGCGTGGTCACCGCCTTGGCGAGGGCCAAGGTCGAGGCCGCGTTGATGCCGCTCAACATGCCGTCCCGCTCGATGTCGGTATGAACGATGCCGGCTAGGGGGAGGGTGTCGGCGGCTTGGGCCAATTCCACGGCGTCGCTTTCCGTGGCGACCGCCCAGCCTTCGGTGGCCACTTGGCCGGCCCGGGCGTCCAAGCCGAGCAGCACACGGCGGGGAAAGCGCTCGGTCAGTCGCTGCAGGAAGCCAAAGTCCCGCACCGCCGCCGTACCAACGATGACGGCCTCCACTCCGGCATCAAGATATCGGGCGGCGTCAGCTAGGGAACGAATGCCGCCGCCGACCTGAACCGGCACACCTTGGCTGCGCTTGACGATTTCCGCAATCGCCGCGTGGTTGCGCGGAGCGCCGGCGAAGGCCGCATCCAAGTCAACGACGTGCAGCCGTCGGCAGCCTTCCTCCAGCCAGCGTTCGGCCATGGCTGCCGGGTCGTTGGAAAACAGGGTGGCGTCGTCCATGCGCCCCTGCTTGAGGCGCACGCACTGCCCGTCCTTAAGATCAATGGCCGGAATCAGCAGCACGGGCCGTTAGAGCACACCTTTGCTGGAAGGCGCCCAATTGCCGACGCGGGGGTCGTGCGCCGCCGCCATCCGCAGCGCTCGCCCGAACGCCTTGAACAGGGTTTCCGCCTGATGGTGGGCGTTGCCGCCGCGCAAATTGTCCAGATGCAAAGTTACCTGGGCGTGATTGACGAAGCCTTGAAAGAACTCCCGTAGCAGGTCCACGTCGAAATCGCCGATGCGGGGGCGAACAAAGGCGCATTCGTAGATCAGCCCCGGCCGTCCGGACAGGTCGAGCACCGCCCGGGACAGCGCCTCGTCCAAGGGCACATAGGCGTGGCCGAAGCGAACGACGCCCTCCTTGCCGCCAATGGCCTTGGCGAAGGCTTGGCCGAAGACGATGCCGATGTCCTCCACGGTGTGGTGGGCGTCCACCTCCAAGTCCCCCTTGGCTTGGATGCGGAGGTCGATCAGCCCGTGGTGGGCCACTTGGGTGAGCATGTGCTCAAAAAACGGCAGCCCGGTAGCGAAACTGGCTTGGCCCTGCCCGTCTAGGTTGAGCGCCAGCTTGATGCGGGTTTCCTTGGTGTTGCGGGTGACTTCGGCGGTGCGAACGGCGTCCATAGCGGCGGCGGGCCTAGCGGAGTGGCGGCGCAAGTATATGCCGAAAAGGGCGCTGCTGAAGGCGGATTGAGCAAATCGGCGGGGGTTGCGCCCTGTCGTTTGGGGGCTGTTGCAGGATGCGGGCGACGCTGGGCGACGGCCATGCCCCAATGCGTTCTTGGCCGCCGGCCGTCAAAGACGGTCCGCCAAGCTGCCGTAGGGCAGAAACCTGTTGTCGCTGTTGGCCTTGATCCAAGCGGTCAGGTCGGCCGGCCAAGCGCCGCGGCGGCGCAGCATGCGGCACAGCGCAATGACCGGAGACTTCGCCCCCGCTTTCCAGCCCGCGCCGCGGCCTTCCGCCAAGGTGTATAGACGCACGAGGTGGACCAAGTCCTCGTCCGCCAGCACCTCCGCCGCCCGCCAAGCCTCGGGTGCCAAGCGCACAGTGGCCGCCAGCCGGCCGGCCGCGGCGGCGGACAAACCAAAGTCATCCAGATGCAGGCGCTTTGCCGCATCGACCAATTCCGCCAGTATGGGCGCATCCAAAACCCTGCTCTGTTCCGACGGGTCCCAAGCGCCGACGGACTGCACTTGGCGATCATTGGGCGCCTCGTGCGAGTCCCCCAACGCGCCTTGGCTGGCCGCTAAGCGGTCTTGGTCCAGCGTTTGCGCACGATGGTTCTCGATTTTGCTCATGCATGGCCTCGCGGTGCTTCGCTACAGTTCGCTGCAAGTGGGTCCATCTGGTCCAAATTGTCTGCAGGAGCGGCAACGCGATTATACGTCCGCATTCGGTTCACAAACGCGGACGGTGCGCTGGTGTTCAATGCCGCCTGTCTGCGTGCGGCAGTGGGCCGGCTTCGGGAAGAGGCTAGGCTGCGCCGCGGCGGAGGTGGTGGGATGGCCTATACTGCCATCCACTTTCCGCTGGAGTGAGTTTCAGGGCGGCGGTTTCCCTGTGCAAGTTTCTGGCCAACGGCCACGAAGACGATGGTTGACTCCTTCCCTAGCCCCATAAGGGGGTGAGCATGGCGCCCGCTGAACCTTCCGATTGGCTGGCCGCCAAGCTGCTCGCTTGGCACGAACGCCACGGACGCAAGGACCTGCCTTGGCAGCGCAACCCCAGTCCCTACCGGGTGTGGGTTTCGGAAATCATGCTGCAGCAGACCCAGGTGCAGGCCGTCGTTCCCTACTTTGAGCGGTTCGTGGCCCGCTTTCCTGAGGTGCAGGCATTGGCCGAAGCGGAGCTTGATGAGGTGCTGCATCTGTGGTCCGGCCTCGGCTACTACGCCCGCGCCCGCAACCTGCACAAGGCCGCTGGGCTGGTCGCCGCCGGCGGCGGGGCGCTCCCAACCACCCAAGCTGGTCTGGAGGCGCTGCCGGGCGTAGGCCGCTCCACCGCCGGGGCCATTCTCGCCCTTGCAATGGGCCGGGCGGCCCCCATTCTGGACGGCAACGTCAAACGGGTGTTGGCGCGGTTTCACGGCGTTGGCGGGGTGCCCAACGCGCCGGAGACGCTGCGCGCCCTGTGGGGCCACGCCAAGGCCCACACTCCTCAAACCCGCACCGCCGAGTACACCCAAGCCATCATGGACCTTGGCGCCACCCTCTGCACCCGCCACGCGCCGGGCTGCCCAGCCTGCCCGTTGGCGAAACGCTGCGCCGCCCTGGCCACCGGCCGGGTGGCCGAAATTCCGCCAACCGCGAAGCGCGGCGCCAAGCCGGTGCGCAAGGCGCGCATGTACCTCATCAGTGTGCCAACGGGGGCTTGCCTGCTGGAGCGGCGGCCCAACTTTGGGGTTTGGGGCGGGCTTTGGTCGCCGCCGCAGCGGGATCCAAGCTGCTCGCCGGAGGCGGTTTGCGCGGATTTCGGCATCCGCGCCGCAGCCATCGCCGAGCATCGGGCGGCGTCGGTCTTCCGCCACAGCTTCACCCACTTCCACTTGGACATCGAGCCCCACTACCTGCGCCTTGCGGAACAGCCGAACCGGGTCGGCGACGGCGGCGGACTCCTTTGGTATGACCCAACCCATCCTCCAGCGGTGGGGCTTCCCGCACCCGTTGCAGCCTTGCTCGCGTCCTTGCGGGAGGTCTTCCCATAGCCCAAGGCGATTTTGCGGCTAAACTACCGCCATGCCGCGCACCGTGTTTTGCCGCAAGTATCGGAAGGAGCTCGAAGGGCTGCCGCAGCCGCCGCTGCCCGGTGCCAAGGGCGAACTGATCTTCGAAACGGTCTCCCGCAGGGCTTGGGAGGAGTGGCAAGCCCTGCAGACCATGCTCATCAACGAAAGGAACCTGCGCCTCATCGACCCGGAGGCACGGCAATACCTGTCCGAGCAGATGGAGAAGTTCCTCAGCAACGAACCCATCGACCGCATCGAGGGCTACCGCCCACCGGAGAACTGATTTGCCGGAGGCGTTAACGTGGCCTCATTAGGCAGCCAAGAAGTCGCAGCGTCTTGGGGATGGCGGTGCGAACTCGAACCCCTTGCGGACCGGCCTTGCGCCTTGGACGGATTAAGTGGCAAAGGGTAGGATAGCACTCAGGGCAACAAAGCCCCGTCGGGGGCGAAGCCAGCATCAGCAAGGAGACGGGTTGATGAACATGGAAGAGGTCCAAAAGGAGGTTGACCGGAACTACGTCGCCTTCCAACGAATGCTGCCAAGCATTCTGTCGCAGCGCGGCGGCCAGTTTGCCTTGATGAAAGGGGGGGATTGCATCGCTTTTTTCGACACCGGGAGGGACGCTCAAATAGCGGGGCAAACGCTCTACGGGGAAGGGAAGTTCTCCGTTCAAGAAGTAACCCAAAGAGTGGTGGACTTGGGGTGGTACTCTCGTGCCCTGTCTTAGTGGGCATAGCACTGGTGGCGCGATCATCATGCAAGTCGCCCTATGCTCTCCGGGAAAACTTGCGGAACCCCAGGTTCTGCTGGGCATGGACGTAATCGAGCGGGGATGCCTGACGATCGATTTTCAGGGAAAGTGGACGTTTTCGCTGTAGAGATGCATGGGGAAAACACAAACCTTGTATGTATCTGAGCGGTTTCTTGACCTCCATTAAGCAGGTCGTTTTAATACGCATCCTCCGTGGCCCGTCTGTGAGGGCGTTTCCTTGGCCAGGTAGCTCAGTCGGTAGAGCAGTGGACTGAAAATCCTCGTGTCGGCAGTTCGATTCTGCCCCTGGCCACCAAGTTGGTGAGGTCGCTGCAGGGCGGGACTGGCTTGCGCCGGCAACCGCGACGCATTTGCCGCTGCTTTGCCGGGCTAGCCCGCAAGCAGCGATTTTAGGTCCGTTTCCGGGTTGGCTAAGGCGGTGGCGTCCACCTTTTGGCCGATGAGGCGGCGGCAGAGCATGAACTCCTTGGGGCTGTTCACCGCATCGGCGGCCACCACCGCGCCGTCTTTCAGGTAAAACACGGCAAATCGGTTGGCGGCCATGTCGCCGCGCAGCACTTCCTCCTCGCCGTCGGCGGAGAAGCCCGCCATTTGCAGCTTCAGTTCGTATTGGTCGGACCAGAACCAAGGCACCGCGGCGTAGTCCCGTTTCTTGCCGCACAAGTTGGCCGCCGCCACCCGAGCCTGCTCCATGGCGTTCGGCACGGACTCCAGCCGAAGCCTCCGGCCCAGCAGCGGATTGGGATGGTTGGTGCAGTCCCCTGCGGCGTAGATGTTGGGGTCCGACGTGCGGCAGCGTTCATCGACCAGAATGCCGTCATCGCAGTCCAGCCCGGCCGCCTCGGCCAGCGCGGCATTCGGCAGGATGCCGATGCCGACCACGGCCAAGTCCGCCGGAAAGGAGCGCTCGCCGCACTGCACGGCGGTTACTCGGCTGTCGCCAAGGAAGCCCGTAACCTGGGCGGAAGTGTGGATTTGCACCCCCCGGCCCTCATGCAGGCCCCGATAGAAGGCGGACATGGCCGGAGTGGTGACCCTTTGCAGCACCCGCTGCTCCATTTCCAGAACATGCACCTCCAAACCCGCCGCCACGCAGACTGCAGCGACTTCAAGGCCAATGTAGCCGCCGCCGACCACCACCGCGGTCTTGCCCGACGCCATGTCCGCCTGGATGGCGTCGGCATCGGCGATGGTTCTTAGGTAGTGGACGCCGTCGAGTTCGCCACCGGGCAGGTTCAACCGCCGCACCAGGCTGCCCGTGGCCAGCAGCAGGCCGTCATAGGCGAGGGCCTGCCCCTCCGAAGTGGTCACAGTGCGGGCCGCGCAGTCGATCGCTTCGACCCGGACGCCGGACTGCACGGCAACGCCCTTGTCCGCATAAAACTTGTCTGGACGCAGATAAACCCGATCCAGCCCTTGCTCCCCAGCCAGATACTGCTTCGACAGCGGCGGACGTTGATAGGGGATGTGCGGCTCGTCGCCGATGACGGTGATCTGGCCCTCAAACCCTTCTTGGCGCAAGCTGGCCGCCGCCTGCCCCGCGGCGTGGCCGCCGCCCACAATGATGATCGCGGACAATCAAGCTCTCCCGTTGCCGAAATGGGCATTGTAGCCAAGAGCGGACAAAGTTCTTCCTTTATATAGGGGGGGTTGTATATGGGGGAGTTGCCCGTCGCGAACCGCGGCCTGATCCGTTTCTTAACGCCCACTTATATATAGGTGGGTCGGCGGCGGTAAGCCACTGAGCCTGATCAACAGGCCGGTTAGGGCCTTTTGCCCCGGTCGCCGGGCACCGGCATGGGGAAAGGCGTGACGTTGCCGGTGGAGGATTCGGTTACCTTGGCCACGCCCTCTTTTTCCACCTCGTCTATGCGGACCACCGTATGCATGGGGATGAAGCTGCGCTGCACCCCCTCGAATTCGGTGCGCAGCTTGTCTTCCCCCGGGTCGATGACCACCTTGGAGCGCTTGCCGAAGATGTAGTCCTCCACCTCGATGAAGCCGTACAGCTCGCTGCTGTAGATGTTGTGGGCGTACACCTCGTAGATCTGGCCCATGTTGTGGAACAGAACCTTATAGATGTGGGATTGATCGTCGCTCATGGGGGTTCCGGCGGGTTCAACTCAGGGGCAATGCCGATTCGCCCCGCCACCATAGGTTCAAGCGCCCAGGCTTGCAACTTTTATCGGTTTTTTTGTCGATGAGCCGGATTTTTCCGCATTTTCCGCTTGCTTTCCTGTTTTTGGGGCTATACGCTCAAACCAATGCTCGCTTTCGGGTGCTCATGCGCTTGTTGGGTGGGCAGTTGGGGTCTGCGCCATAGCAGTTGCGGCTCTTTGCGCACAGGCTCTTTTTGCGAGGGGAAAAAATTTTGAAAAAAACCTTGCAGTATTGTTTTTTGTGGCTATTATTCGCCCAACCTCCATTAAGGAGGCAACCAGAGATGGAGAATTTGAGATGATTGAGCAGAAGATGCGTTCGGCCCTGCCGCTGTTGGCGGGTTTGCTGCTTTCGGCGGGCGCTTGGGGGCAATCGGTGAAGCTGGAGCAGTCGGTCAGCTACCAGCTGTTTGTGGCCCAGGAGTTCTTCGGGGCGGCGGACGGCCGGACGGTGGTGATCGACGACGGCGCCCAGGCGGCGGTCAACATCAACATTGTCGGGGCGGCCGAGGGCACCCCCAATGTTGGCACGCTGGACGCGGGGAACAAGGCCACCCTGACCTTCACGCTGGCCGGCGCGACCTTCGCCGGGCCGGTCACCCCCAACGTGCTGAAGCTGTTTCGCGGAGGCACTGAGCTTCCGAACGTCGTGAGGACCATTGATGACGGCGGCGGCCGGGGCGACCGGAGCGTCTCCTTCGAGCTGGACGTGCGGGCGACGGTTGACCTTGCGACCGCCGGCCAAGAGTTCTTTTTCTTCGCGGTGCCGAGCCTGGTGGTGGACCCGGTGGTTCTGAACCCGACCGCGATGCCGGATGATCGGGTGCAGGGCGTGACGGTGGTTGCGACCATTACCCAAGGTGCAAGCGTCTCCAACCCCTTCCCGACGCAGGTGGTGGGCGCGGACGGCGCGCCGAACTTGGCCGCCGGCGTCCTCGTCAACCTCAACAACTCCCGCCTCATCACGCTTCAACGGGCGGTGGCCGCGGCCATGGGGGCTGGCGAAACGGCGAACGTGGCGATCAACAACCTCAAGGCCATCGCCGACGGCACGCAGGTCACGATGGCGGACGGCACCACCAAGGTGCGCGGCGTGACGGTTGGCGCGCTGAGCATCACGCCGACGCCCTCCCCCGACGCCTCGGGCACTCGAAGTGCGCTGCGGGTTCTGAGGTCGAACGCCAAGACGAACGTCAACGGCGTGTTGAACGCCGGCTTGGGGGGCACGGCGCGCGTGACGGTGTCGGGGCCGTTCCAGGAGGGCGACCGGGTGGTTCTGGGCGATAACCAGGCCGCGCAGGGCGCCAAGGCGTTCGAGATGGCTGACGGGGCCATGACGACCGACGTGCAGCTTGCGTCGATGGCCTCCACGCCGGTGGTTTACATTCCCGGCGGCACTGCGGACTTGAGGCCGGGGGTGTTCTCGGCTTCGCTGGAGCTGAGGTTCAACGATCCCTTGAACGACAGCGGCCCGGTGGGCGCGCCCTCCACGGGCAGGATCGAATACGCAGGCATCACCACAAGAGCATACGCCTATGGGGTGGTTAGAGGTGGCGGCCTTGAGAGCAGCTTCCTCCGAGTGGGTTGTGTTGATGCCCCCTCTCCCGCTAGGACTTGCAGTGTTTACATGACGTGCTTTGACCAGGCTGGACAATCCCACTTTGGCGGCATTGACCCCATTCCGAATAACGCCACCGTGGTTGTCAACAGCGCCGCAATCGCTACCGCCTTGGGTGGCGGTTGGAGCAGCGGGCGTGGCCGGTGCGACCTCATGTCCAACGGTGCCCTTGAGGTCCAGCACATGGTTCGCAGCGGAGGAGGCGTTCAGGTCAACAACTCCGTCGTTATCGGAGCAAACGGAATCCTCGACAAGGAGTAAGATCAGGGCAAGACATCTCTGGTCGAGGGCTGACAACCGCAGCGCAAGCTGACTGCGCTGGTCGAAGTCCTTAAGCCCCCGATCCCGAAAAGGTGACCGGGGGCTTCTTTTTGTCTGCAAAAAATGGCTACATCCCCCGCCTCAATCGCGCCCAAGGTCTTTATCAAGACTCAGGGCTGCCAGATGAATGAGTACGACTCCACGCGGATGCTGGACCTGCTGCGTGAGCGTCACGGCTACCTGCCGGCCGTTGCCGAGGAGGAAGCCGACCTACTCCTGCTCAATACCTGCTCCATTCGCGAGAAAGCTCAGGAAAAGGTGTTCCACCAACTCGGGCGCTGGAAGGCGCTAAAAGCCCGCAATCCCCACTTGCTGATCGGCGTTGGCGGCTGCGTGGCGAGCCAGGAGGGCGCCGCCATCACCAAGCGGGCGCCCTTTGTCGATATCGTGTTCGGCCCGCAGACCCTGCACCGGCTGCCGGGGATGGTGGATGACGTCAAGGCCCGCAAAGCCGCTCCCGTCGTCGATGTCAGTTTTCCGGAAATCGAGAAGTTCGATCGGTTGCCAAAGCCCCAAGCCCAAGGGCCAACCGCCTTTGTTTCCGTCATGGAGGGCTGCAGCAAGTACTGCACCTTCTGCGTGGTGCCCTACACTCGAGGTGAAGAAGTCAGCCGTCCAGTGGCGGACGTGTTGCGGGAGGTCGCCCAGCTCGCCGAGCAGGGTGTGCGGGAGGTCAATCTCCTAGGCCAGAACGTCAACGCCTATCGCGGTGCCATTGACGGGGACCAGGCGGACCTGGCGGAGCTGATCCACTATGTGGCGACGGTGGAGGGCATAGACCGCATCCGCTACACCACCTCCCACCCGGTGGAGTTCAACGACAACCTCGTTCAGGCCTACGCAGCGGTGCCGCAGTTGGTGGACCACTTGCACCTGCCGGTTCAGTCCGGGTCGGACCGGGTGCTGGCGGCCATGAAGCGCGGCCACACCGTTCTGGAATACAAGTCGAAGATCCGGGCGCTGCGTTCGGTACGGCCGGGCATCAGCCTCTCTTCGGACTTCATCGTCGGCTTCCCGGGCGAAACCGATGCGGACTTTGCGGCTACCTTGGCGTTGGTTGAGGAGGTCGGCTTCGACACCTCCTTCTCCTTCATTTACAGCAAGAGGCCCGGCACTCCGGCGGCCAGCCTGCCGGACCCCGTCCCTATGGCCGTAAAGCAACGTCGCCTTACCATCCTCCAGGAGCAGTTGCGCCGCCAAGCCGCCGCTGTCGCCGAGGGCATGGTCGGCCAACATCACCGCATTCTGGTCACCGGCCCCGCCCGCAAAAACCCCAACGAACTGCAGGGCCGCACCGAAAACAACCGCATCGTCAACTTCCCCGCTCCCAATCCAGAAACCCTAATTGGCCAATTCGCCAAAGTACAAATCACCGAGGCCCTCCCCAACTCCCTCCGCGGCCAACTAACCTGACCCGACGCCGCGCAGTTTCTGCTGCCTCTTGCTTCATGAATGGCTGATTTCCTACATACGGGGACGGTGTGGAGTCCTATGGTGGCCGGATGGGAACTGCAAACCCACAATGCAAAGGCCGCCGTGCGCCGCAAACCGGGGTCGGCCCGCTATTGGCGCTTAGCTTGTGTTACGGTCTAGCCCAAGGACCGGCTGCGGCCCACCACCAACACTTGACGCCGACAGCCTGCCGACAAAGAAGGAGACGCCGATGGCCGAAGCCGTCCAATTCCATGCGGAGCGCCGTGCCGCGCCGTTTTGCATTGACGTCAAAGACATCCCGCAGGGGCCTGAGGCCAAGGCGCCTGACGCCTATTTCGCTTTCATGCAGATTGAGCCGCGCCGAACGGAGGATCGGGTGCCGATGAGGCCGGTGCATGGTGCGGCCATGCGCGACTCAGCGACCGCCTTCGCGCATCACTTCCGCGGCCAAGCGGTGGAGGTTTACGAAGACGTGCCGCTGCGCTACCTGAAACGGAACAAACGCGGCTTGGTGCGTCCAGCGCACCTGTACCCGGATGTGCTGGTGCGACTTGGCATTCCGCACAGCCTGGTGCGGCGTCGGTATGATCTTAACAAGTTGGGGCCTCCGGACTTTGTGCTGGAGGTGCTCTCGCTCAGCACTTGGCGGTACGACCTTGGGCACAAACTCAACCTTTACGCCCTGCTGGGCGTTCGGGAGTGCTTCTTTTTTGAACCCACCGGGGAGCTGCCGGCGGGCGGCGAACTGCAAGGTTTCGCCCTTTCCCGGAGCGGCAAACGGCGGCTGCCGCTGGAGGCGCTTCCCAACGGCAAGCTGGGTTTGTGCAGCAAGGTGCTGGGCCTTTGCGCCTATGTGGCGGATGAACGGCTCTCGCCGCAGGGGGAAGACGAGGGCTGGGCGCTGTCGATTCGCTGGTATGACCCGGAGGCTGGAGCGGACATTCCTTCCTACGAGGAGTGGGTGGGGGCTTGCGCCGCCGCCGAAGCCCGCGCCGAAACGGCCAATGCCCGCGCTGAGGTGGCCGAAGCCCAAACTGAAGCAGCGATGCGCCGTGCAGCGGAACTCGAGGAGACAGTTCGCCGCCTCCAAGCCGGTTCGGGCTAATAGCCTTAAGGATGTCTGTCAAAAAAGTCCTGGATTCAACGCACCGACTGACGGGCGTTCCACAATCCTCAAATTCCCCATTTGACAGGCCCCAAGGCGTGGCTATGCTAGGGGTCCCAACAGGTTCAAGAGGCGCAATCACAACACTTGAGCGATGACTTATCCCAAGCCGCCGCAGCGGCGCGGGAACAGAACGTGGTGCAGCTCACCACCAACCTAAACCTCGAACCGGAAGACTCCCGCCGCTTGGCGGCCCTGTGCGGCCCGTTCAACCAGAACCTTAAGCACCTTGAGAGGCGCTTGGGTGTGCAGATCCGCGGCCGCGGCAGCCTGTTTCAGGTGCGTGGCCCGGAGCGGCGCGTACAAGCCGCCAGCGCAGTGCTGGCGCAGCTTTACGGCGAAACGTCGGAGCGCCCCGCCATTGAGCCGGAACTGGTGCATCTGCACCTGCAGGAATCTGGTGTGGAGGCCCTGCTTGCCGCTTCTCCGGAGGAAGCGAGGGACTGCGGTGGGGAGGTCATCCGCACCCGGCGCAAGACCGTCAAGCCCCGGGGCGGCAATCAAACCCGCTACGTTCGGGCGGTGCGCAGCCATGACGTGAACTTTGGCATCGGCCCCGCCGGCACCGGCAAGACCTATCTGGCCGTCGCCTGCGCTGTGGAGGCATTGGAAAGCAGCGCGGTGGAAAGGGTCCTGCTGGTGCGCCCAGCGGTGGAGGCCGGCGAAAAGCTCGGCTTTCTGCCCGGCGACCTGGCGCAAAAGATAGACCCCTACTTGCGCCCCCTCTATGACGCCCTGTACGAGTTGATGGGTGTGGAGCGGGTTAACAAAACCATAGAGCGCAACGCCATTGAAGTGGCGCCCTTGGCCTACATGCGCGGGCGCACCCTGAACAACGCCTTCATCATCCTGGATGAGGGGCAGAACACCACCGCCGCGCAGATGAAGATGTTCCTCACCCGCATCGGTTTCGGCTCTACGGCGGTCATCACCGGCGACATCACCCAAATCGACCTGCCGCCGGGCCATCAATCCGGGCTGATCAACGCTCGCAACGTGCTGCGGGAGGTGAAGGGCGTCACCTTCACCCACTTCGGCGCCAAGGACGTGGTGCGCCATCCCTTGGTCAAGAAGATCGTCGATGCCTACGCCGCTCAAGCCAAGCAGGATGGGCAGGAGGGCCGCAATGCCGGTTGAGGTGCAGTTGGCGTCCGGCAGTGACGCACTGCCGTCGGCGGCGGACTTCCAGCGTTGGGCGGAATGCGCCTTGGAGGGCGCTGTCGGCGAGGTTTGCGTTCGCGTGGTGGACCGGGAGGAGTCCAAGGCGCTGAACGGTCAGTACCGGGGCATTCAAGCACCGACCAATGTGCTGAGCTTTCCCGCTGGGGATTTCCCTGCCAATGGGGGCCTGTTGGACGGGGCTATTCCTTTGGGCGATGTGGTGGTCTGCGCTCCGGTTGTGGAGATGGAAGCCCGACAGCAGGCTAAGGCGGCGGCCGGCCACTATGCGCACATGGTGGTGCATGGTGTCCTGCACCTGCGCGGTCACGACCATCAGACGGACTGTGAGGCCGAGGCCATGCAGCGTTCGGAGGCCACCATCCTCGGCAAACTCGGCGTGGCCGCGCCTTAGCCGTGAGCGTTGTCCAACAACCTCAAGCCGAATCGCGCTCCAGCCTGCGCGAATGGCTACTTGACCTGTTCAGTGGCGAGCCGGAGAACCGGACCGAACTGAGAGAGATGCTGCACACCGCGGCGCAGCGCAATCTGATGGACGACGAGGCGCTCAACATCAGCCTCGGCGCGTTGCAGATCGCCGACATGCAGGCCCGGGACATCATGGTGCCGCGCTCCCAACTGGTGTGCTTGGAGGCCGGAAAGCCCTTTGATGAGTTGCTGCAGGTCATCGTCGAATCCGGGCACTCCCGCTTTCCCGTCATCGCCGATGACCCGGATGACATCCGCGGCATCCTGCACGCCAAGGACCTGCTGCCGATGCTGCGCAACGCCAGCCCACACCCCGGCAGGGCGGACTTTGACCTCAAGGACTGCATTCGCCCCGCCCATGTGATTCCGGAAAGCAAGCGGCTGAATGTGCTGCTGCGCGAGTTCCGCGAGACGCGCAACCACATGGCCGTGGTGGTGGATGAGTACGGCCACGTCAGCGGCGTCGCCACCATTGAGGATGTGCTGGAACAAATCGTCGGCGAAATCGAGGACGAGCACGACGTGGACGAGGACAGCCTCATCAGTCGTCTTGACGACGGCGCCTGCAACGTCAAGGCGACTACGCCCATAGAGGAGTTCAACGCCTACTTTGGCGTCAATTTGGCGGAAAACGGCTTCGACACCGTTGGCGGCATCGTGCTCAACGCCTTTGGCCGCATGCCCGACCGCGGCGAAGCCGTTACCATCGGCGGCCTGAACTTCGAGGTCCTCTCAACAGACTCCCGCCGCCTGCGGTTATTGCGGGTGTCCACCGAAGTTTTGGACAGAAAGCGAAATAGACAACCCGACCAGATTTGACGGCCGTTGACGGTTTATCATAGGTATTCTTGTGGGAACTGATCTCGCTCAGTTGTTGACAAGTCCGCAACCGAAGTGGAAATTGTGGACGTAGATTGACAGGGGATAGTTTTGTTAACGCCCCATAGCCGCCATCGACTAGGGAGATATGCGATGACAGACCCGCTCGCAATGGAAAAAATCTACCTGCAGGAGCATCAATCGGAGTTAGCCGAAGCCCATCCTGGGCGGTATTTGGTCATTCAAGGAGAAAACGTGTACGGTGCCTTTGAAACTTATGACCAAGGCGTGAACGAGGGCGTGAAGATGCTTGGTGCCGGGCCATTTTTGGTGAGGTCGGTGTTGCAGCCCGAAGATCCACCACCACTGAGCATCCCCGTTCTTTCTTTGGGGATGCCGCTCAGTGTCGATTCTTAACGCACGATTTGATGCCCCAGTAGGTATACCAGCCGGGCAGCGGGAACGTTTACCGTTGTCCGCCCTGCATCAATTGGGGCCTAGGTTACAGATTACGCTCTCCCCTCTAGAGGCCCAGCTCAAGGCTATTGCCGACATAGGGGAGCCGTTGCCGAACCCAATTTCGGGGGTGGCCCTGATTGACACTGGAGCGCTGTCCACTTGCATCGATCAAAAGGCTGCGGATGCGGCTGGGCTTGCGGTGGTGGATTCTGGCTTAATGACCTCGGCCACCCACGAAAACGAATTAGTGCCCATCTATGCCGCACGGTTGGATATTGCGGGCATTCCAGAGAATGTGGAGGCAAAAAGAGCGTACGGTGCAATTCTCGAGCCGCAAGGACTTATTGCACTCGTTGGCCGGGATTTGCTGGCTAGTTGCGTCTTGGTTTACAACGGCACCGACGGGTCTTTTTCGCTGTCGTTGTGACAGTGCTGATCGTCTTGCTACGTCGGGTTTAGTCAGCTGAAGGTTCTCTTCATGCGAGGGGTGCTCCCTCGCGCACCCCGGCTGAGCTCTTTCTTGCGAGGGGCATCCCCTCGCGCACCCCGGCTGAAGGCTCTTACCCTTGCGTTGGGTTTTGGGGCGTTGCTGCCGCTGAGTTTGGCGCCTTTTGACTGGTGGCCGCTGGGTTTAGTGTCCATTGCCGGGTGGCTTTGGCTGCTGGATCGTTCGGCGGCGGGGGCGGCGGCGCTGGGTTTTGCCTATGGCGTTGGCAAGTATGGTGTGGGGGTGAGCTGGGTCTATGTCAGCATTCACCTCTACGGTGGCGCCTCGCCTTGGCTGGCTGGGTTTTTGGTGCTGTTGTTCGTTTGCGGCTTGGCCCTGTTTACGCTGCTGCAAGGCTGGGCTTACGCGCTGTTGCGGGTGCCGCCCTCGTCCGGGCGTTGGGCGGCGGTGTTGTTCAATGCTTGGTTGTTCGCCGCCGTTTGGGTGCTGTTCGAGTGGCTGCTCACTTGGTTTCTAAGCGGCTTTCCGTGGCTCTATCCCGGCTACGGGCATCTGCGCACACCGTTGGCCCATCTCATTCCGGTGGGGGGCGTCAGCTTGGCCAGTCTAGGGGTGGTGGTCACCGCCGCCTTTCTGCTGCTGGCGTTGCAGCCGGAGCGAAGCTGGGGCTTTCGGGCGGCGGCCTTGGCAATTGGCGCCGCGCCTTGGCTGTTTGGCTTGGCGTTGTCCGCCGTGCAGTGGGTGGCACCGGCGGGGGAGCGCTTCGCCGCCTTGGTGCAGGGCAATGTCGATCAAGCGGTGAAATGGCGGCCGGAAAGCCGGGAACCCATCGTCAAGCGTTACTTGGGCTTAAGCGAACCCTACTGGGGCAGTCGCGCCCATGCGAGGGGCATCCCTCCGGGAAACTCGGCTGAGGGGTCTCTTCCTGCGAGGGGGGCCCCCACGCACACCCCGGCTGAAGGCTCTTTCATGCGAGGGGCAAGCCCCTCGCGCACCCCGGCTGAAGGCTCTCTAATCGTCTGGCCGGAAGCGGCCATTACTCTGTTTGAACATGAAGCTGGAGATCTGTTGGAGCGGTTGGCGCGGCGTGGTGAGCAATCCGGCACCGCCTTGGTGCTGGGCCTTCCCCGTTTGCAGGCGCAGCCGAAGAGTGCAAGGCGGCACTCCTCGCATGAGAGCTCCTACGGCTTTCAGAATGCGGCTTTGGCGCTCGGCGACGGCGAGGGGCGCTACATAAAGCGCCGCCTGGTGCCGTTCGGTGAATATGTGCCCTTGGGGGAATTGCTGCGCGGCCTAATTGAATTCTTCGACCTGCCCATGTCCCGCAGCACACCTGGACCTTGGCGGCAGCCGCTGCTGCGCGTTGGGGCGGACGCCGCCGCCTTGGTCATCTGCTATGAGGTCGCCTACGCAGACCTCATGCGCAGCGCGGCGGCGGAGGCCGACTTGCTCATCACCATCACCAACGACACTTGGTTCGGGCGCAGCATCGGCCCCTTGCAGCACCTGCAGATCGCTCAAGCCCGCGCCTTGGAGAACGGCCGCTGGCTGCTGCGCACCGCCAACAGCGGCGTCACCGCCATCGTGGACCATCAAGGGCGCATCACTGCCCGCCTGCCGCAATTTGAGCAGGGGGTACTAGCTGGAAACTTCCAAGTGATGGTGGGCCGCACACCCTACAGCCACTTCGGTAGTGCTTGGCTGACTGTCCTATGCGCCGCCACTCTATTGCTTGCGGGTTGGCAGCGCCGCTTGACGGATTACCCCGCCAATGAGACTGAGGGGATGCCCCCCGTAGGAAGGAACTCAGCCCGGTAGCGGCGCGAAGTACCCCGCAACGGTAACCGCTGTGCCGTTGATGACTGGCCTCCGCCTTGAAAGGGTCCACTTTTCGTTCGGGCTGCCGCTTTCCGGCCACTCTTGCAAGGTGATATCGTTGCGTTTTTGCCAGCCGGCGCCACCATGACCGACCAACAGGACCGCTACGACCCCGCCGCCGTGGAGCGCAAATGGCGCGAGCGCTGGGAGCGGGATGGCGTCAACCGCATGACCGATGCGGATCTGCAGAACGCCAAGAACCCCTACTACAACCTGATGATGTTCCCCTATCCGTCCGCTGAGGGGCTGCACATCGGCAACATCTACGCCTACACCGGCGCCGACGTGAACGGGCGCTTTTGGCGGCTGCGCGGCAAGGAAGTGTTCGAACCGATTGGCTTTGACGCCTTCGGCATCCACTCGGAGAACCACGCCCTCAAGGTGGGCGGCAACCCGAACGACCTCATTCCCAAGAACATAGAGAACTTCACCCGGGTGCTCAGGCGCTTCGGCGGCATGTTCGACTGGAGCCACGCCGTCGATACCACCCACATCAGCTACTATCGCTGGACGCAGTGGGTGTTTCTGCAGCTCTACCAGGGCGGTTTGGTGGAGCGGCGGGAGGCGCCGGTCAACTGGTGCCCCTCCTGCAAGACGGTGCTGGCCAACGAGCAGGTCTTGAGCGGCCTGTGCGAGCGCTGCGAGTCCGCGGTGGAGACGCGGCAACTGCCGCAGTGGTTCTTCAAGATCACCCAATATGCCGAGAAGCTGCTGGACAATCTAGAGGAAATCGACTGGTCCGAGGTCACCAAGAAGGCGCAAGCCAATTGGATTGGGCGCAGCGAGGGTGCGGAAGTGGATTTCCCCATCGCTGCTGCCGACGGCGCAACGGACGCCGCCATCCGCGTGTTCACCACCAGGCCGGACACCCTGTTCGGGGCCACCTACATGGTGCTGGCGCCGGAGCATCCCTTGGTCGATGCGCTCACCTCCCCAATCCAGCGCCAGGCCGTGGCGGAGTACCGCGCCGAGGTCGCCGCCCGGGATCTGGTGGAGCGGCAGAAGATCGACAAGGAGAAAACCGGCGTCTTCACCGGCGGCCATGCGATCAATCCGGTCAACGGTGCCCGCATCCCGGTGTGGATTGCGGACTATGTGCTGACGGGCTACGGCACTGGCGCCATCATGGCCGTACCCGGCCACGATCAACGGGACTTCGAGTTCGCCAACGCCTTTGGCTTGCCAGTGGTTCGCGTCATCGCCGGCCCCGGCGAAGACGCCGCCACCCCCTTGGCGGAAGCCTACGCGGGTGACGGTGTTCTGGTGCATTCCGGGCCGTTCGATGGGCTGCCCATTGAGGCAGGCAAGCAGGCCATCGTGCAGCGCCTCTCCGCCGCCGGCAGCGCGGTGCCCAAGACCAACTATCGCCTGCGCGATTGGTGCGTCTCCCGCCAGCGCTACTGGGGGCCGCCCATCCCCATCATCCACTGCGCGGATTGCGGCCCGGTACCGGTGCCGGAGGCCGACCTGCCCGTTGAACTGCCCCATTTGCAGGACTTTCGTCCGGACGACAGCGGCGAAAGCCCGCTGACTAGAGCAGAGGCTTGGCATCGCGCCCCCTGCCCAACCTGCGGCAAGGCCGCCGAGCGGGACACCGACGTCACCGACAACTTCCTGTGCAGCGGCTGGTACTTCCTGCGCTACCCCTCCGCCGGCCGGGACGATGCGGCCATGGACCCGAAGCTCACCGCCAAGTGGCTGCCGGTGGACTCCTACATCGGCGGCAACGAGCATGCGGTGCTGCACCTGATGTACGCCCGCTTTTTGACCATGGCCTTGCATGACCTCGGGGTGATCGACTTTGACGAACCCTTCCGCCGGTTCCGCGCCCACGGCCTGCTCATTCGAGAGGGGCGCAAGATGTCCAAGAGCAAGGGCAACGTCATCGTGCCGGACGCCATCATCGACGAGTACGGGGCGGACGCCATGCGCCTCTACCTCATGTTCCTTGGCGCCTACGAACAGGGCGGGGATTACCGGGGCGCCGGCATTCAGGGGCCATACGGGTTCCTCAACCGTCTGTGGCAGAGCGTCGCCGAAGCGGATTTGGATGAGGATGCGCCCCCGGCGGCGGAGGTGGAGCGCAGCCTGCACCGCACCATCAAGCAGGTCACCGAGCAGGTGGCGGAGCTTCAGTTCAACACCGCCATCGCCGCCATGATGGAGTACATGAACGTGGTGCGCGCCGGCGGGCGGCGGCCTCGGGTCGCGGAGCTGCTGCCCTTGGTGGTGATGGTCGCGCCGTTCGCACCGCACATCGCCGAGGAGCTGCACGAGCGGCTGGGCTTTGCGCAAAGCCTGTTCACTTCCGCCTGCTGGCCGAACTTCGATCCGGCCAAGCTGGTCGAAGCAACCCAGAACATCGCCGTGCAGGTGAACGGCAAGGTGCGCGGCCAGGTGCAGGTGCCGGCCGACACCGGGGAGGACGCTGTGCGGGCGGCGGCCGAGCGGGAAAGCAACGTCGCCCGCCATCTGGCCGGCAAGCGCATCCGCAAGGTGATCTACGTGCCGAACAAGTTGGTCAATTTGGTGGCTGCATGAGAGCCTTCAGCCGGGGAGCGCGAGGGGGTACCCCTCGCATGACAAAGCTCAGCCGGGGAGCGCGAGGGGGTACCCCTCGCATGACAAAACTCAGCCGGGGAGCGCGGAATGGCAGGTGCCGGCGCGGCGCAGTTTGGGCTAGGGCAGTTCCATAAAGTCGCCATGCAGCTTGCTGAATTTCGCAACGCCGCCTCGCGCCGGCTTGGGCTTGGTCAAGCAACCGGGTTGATCTTGGCTGCTTGCTTGGCTGCGGGCTGCGGCTTCCAGCTGCGCACTTGGGACTGGGCCGGCACGGACCTGCGCATTCACGTCCGTGCCGACGCCATGAGCGCCATGGCGGGACCTTTGCGCCGAGCGTTGGCCCAAGCCGGAGCGACGGTCAGCCCCGTGGCGGCCGACGCCGACATCGTCATCCGCATCCTCAACGAGCGGCGCTCCCGCCGCATCGCCTCCGTGGTCGCCGGCGCCAGGGCCGCGGAGTATGAGCTAGTGGCCGGCATCCAATACGCCATCCGCACCGGCAAGGAGCAGTTGGTTGCGCCCCGCTGGGCGGAAGCCTCCCGAGTGTTCAGCATAGACCGCACCAGTCTGACCGGCAGCAGCGAGGAGCAGGCCCTGATTGAGGGCGAACTGCAAACCGACTTGGTGCAGAATGTTCTGCGCAGCCTGAATGCGGCGGTGGCCGCGGCGCGGCGTTCCGCAGATGCAGCTTAAGCCCGAAAACCTAGGCGCCAAGCTGGCCGGGAACTTGGCGCCCATCTACTTGGTGGCCGGCGACGAGACCTTGCTGGTCGAGGAAGCCTGCGACGCCGTCCTGAGCGCCGCCCGCCGCCAAGGCTACTCCGAGCGCCGGGTGATGCATGTGGAGTCCGGCTTCAATTGGAGCGAACTCGCCGGGGAGGCCGCCAGCCAGTCCCTGTTCGCCGAGCGCCGCATCATCGACCTGCGCCCCCCGGCCAACAAGTTCGACCGCAAGGCTTCCGAAGCCATCAGGGCCTACGCGGCGGCCCCGCCGGAAGACGTGCTGCTGCTCATTCGCACGGGGCGCTTGGATGGTCGTCAACGCTCAAGCGCTTGGTTCAAGGCCATCGACAAGGCCGGGGTGGCGGTTCTGGTTTGGCCCGTGGGCGTTCGAGAGTTGCCGCAGTGGCTGGCGGCTAGGCTGCGCAGCGCCGGTTTGCAGCTCAATCAGGAAGCCTTCGCCTACTTGTGCGAGCGGGTGGAGGGCAACCTGCTGGCCGCGGTGCAGGAAATCGAGAAAATCAAGCTGCTCGACCCGCCGCAGCCCGTTGACGCCGCGGCCGTCGCCGCCGCGGTGGAGGACGTCTCCCACTACGACGCCTTTGAATTGATCGACGCCGCCTTCGGCGGGGAAGCCAAGCGGGTGCGCCATGTGCTGCGTACCCTACGCGAGGAGGGGGTTGCGATCATGGCGGTTCTAAGCGCCTTCGCCAGTCAGCTGCGCCGCATCGACTCCGGTGCCTGGATGCCCAACCACCGCCGGCCGCTGGTGGCCCGCTTCAAACGCAGGGCCGGTGGCGTCGAGGCCGTGCTGGCGGAGTTGGCCCTGATCGACCAGCAGGTGAAGGGCGTTGTCTTTGGGGACCCTTGGCTGTCCTTGGAGCGCCTGCTGCTGCGCCATTGCGGCCTTGGCGTTCCCCGCTTCGAGGACCAATGGCGCTACTTGCAGCGCTCGGATTTGTAGATTCGGCGGCTTAGCCTTGCCTCCCAGACGGCCCGGCGGCAACCGCTGGCTTGGCGCTTCCCAAGCTTACGGCTTTAGCGAAGCCTTCCCGGAAACCCTCAAGACGGGCTTGGCCTCGTTCGAGCGCCAGCAAGCGGGCGTTGATTGCCCGGAGCTCGCCTCGCAGGGAGGCGAAGGAGCCGATAATCAGCCCGGCTAACGTTACGGCGACGGCGGCAAGTGCAAGGAGAATGCTGATGGTCGTTGTGTCCATGTGAGCGACTATAGGCCTGTACTCTACCGAAATCCGTAGGTTTTTGCCTACATTGTTGTAGGGAATCGTTCAATTGATCTTCGTCGTCGATTGGCGGCCCAGTTCGAGTAGGCGCAACTTGCCGCCCTCATTGCTGAAGGTGGTGACGGAGGCGTTGTCCGGATGGAAGATGACCAGCCGGTCGTCCTGCTGGGCGGCGCCGACGGCGACGTTGATGGCGATGAAGTGGCAAAAGACCACGCAGTCCCGCTCTAGACCCGCCACGCAGTCCACCAGCCGCCGCCGCCAAAGTTGCAGATCTTGACTTAGGTTCGCCCAGCCGCCGGCCATGGCCTGCCGCAGCCAGCGGGAGCGCTCGCTGAGGTCGGTGGTTGGAAAGGGAATCTCCGCCACGCGGGGTTCGATGCTGACCTCCGCGTCCCAAAGCGCCGCCAGCGCCGCCGCCGTCTGCCGGGCGCGGGCAAAGGGGCTGGAGTAAATGGGCAGGGGGCCTTTCTCCTGCAGAGCCAGCGCCGTCTCCCCGGCCTGCCGGCGGCCAAGGTCATCAAGCCCTGGGTCCAGTGGATTGGCGGCGCCGGTTTCCGCCCGCCCATGCCGCACCATGTAAATCCTCGCCATTTGTTGTCCTCCACTGGTTGTTTTGCCTCGCCGTCGCCCACCGCCATTGGCCATTCGGGTGCTTGCAGGAAAGCGGGCTTTGCCATGCCGTCGCGCCCTTCGCATCCAACATGCACTAATGATGGAACAAGGCGCCGATGGTTCCTTACAATATGCGCCTTTGCCGAATACGGGAAATCAGCATGGATTCAGGCTTGTCAGTGGACTTCGCCCCTGACGCAACAGTGGATGTGCGCACGGCGTTCGGCATCGATCAGGACCTTGAGGTTCCGGCGTTCTCGCAGCGCACGGATTATGTGCCGGTCATCGACCAAGACTACCGCTTTGATCGGGACACCACCCTGGCCATCCTCGCCGGCTTCACCCACAACCGGCGGGTGATGATACAGGGCTATCACGGCACTGGAAAATCCACCCATGTGGAGCAGGTTGCCGCCCGGCTGAATTGGCCGTGCGTTCGGGTGAACTTGGACAGCCACATCAGCCGCATCGATCTCGTGGGCAAGGACGCCATCGTCATTGAGGACGGCCAGCAGATCACTCAGTTCAAGGAGGGCATCCTGCCTTGGGCGCTGCAGCATCCGGTGGCGCTGTGCTTCGATGAGTACGACGCCGGCCGCCCGGACGTCATGTTCGTCATTCAGCGGGTGCTGGAGGTGGAGGGCAAGCTGACGTTGCTGGACCAAAGCAAGGTGCTCATGCCCCATCCCTACTTTCGCCTGTTCTCCACCACCAACACCGTCGGCCTTGGGGACACCACCGGCCTCTACCACGGCACCCAGCAGATCAACCAAGGGCAGATGGACCGCTGGAGCATCGTCACCACCCTGAACTACTTGGCGCACGATGCGGAGACCGAGATCATTCTGGGCAAGGCGAAGTCCTATGCCGCCACCGACGCCGGCCGGCGCACGGTGTCCAACATGGTGGCCGTGGCGGACCTGACGCGGCGCGGCTTCATGAACGGCGACGTCTCCGTGGTCATGTCGCCGCGCACGGTGCTGACTTGGGCGCAGAACGCCGAAATTTTCAGCGATCTGGGCTTCGCCTTCCGCTTGACGTTCCTTAACAAGTGCGATGAGCTCGAGCGGCCCATCGTCGCCGAGTACTACCAACGCTGCCTAGGAGAGGATCTCGGCGACGCCACTGCCGGGATCAGGCTGCAAAGCGCGTGACCCCGGGCGAAGACAATCCTCTGGAGCCGTTCAAGCGCGCCACCGTTGCCACCGTGCGGGCGCTGGCCGAGGACGACGAACTGGAGGTCTCGTTTGGCCAAGGCAACCCGACGGCGCGAGGCAATCGGCTGCGCCTGCCGCTGCCAGTCTTGGGCAGCGAAGAAGCGGAAATCAACGCCGTGCGCGGCATGGGCGATGAACTGGCTTTGCGGTTTAAGCACCATGACGAAGCCATGCACAGCCGCTACTCGCCCAGGGGCGGCGCCGCCGAAGAGATGTTCCAGTGGATTGAAGACGCCCGCATAGCGTCCATCGGTTCGCTGCGCATGGCCGGAGTGGCCGCTAATCTTGATGCCTCCTTGGAGGCCCAGTGCCGGCAAGCCGCCTTCGACGCCATCGTCGATGTCGCCGATGCGCCCTTGTCCGTGGCGGTCGGCCTGCTGGTGCGCCAGTTTCTGACGGGCCGGGAACTGCCGCCAGCGGCGGAAAATGTCGTCAGGCACTGGCGCAGCTTCGTTGACGAGCAGGCCGGCCAGGACATTAAGGCACTGCGCGACTGCATGTTGGACCAGCGGCGCTTCGCCAGCGTCTGTCGGGAGATTATCGCCGACCTCGGCATCGCCGCGGAGTTCGACGATCTGCCGGAGGACAGCCAAAACCCGGAGGACGCCGAGACGTTGGACGAAGAGGCGGACAGCGATTCGGAGGCGAGCGCCGAGGACGTGGTGCTTGATGACGACGCCTTGAGCGAGGAGTCCGCCGAAGGCGAAACCAGCATGGTGGAGATGGACGTTGACGCGGACATGGACGAGCTGCGGGCGGAGGCCGACCCTGATGAAGCGCCGACGCCCATGCCGGATGAAGCCGGGCGCATCCGCATGGACGTCAACTACCAAGCCTTCACCACGGAGTTCGACGAAGTTGCAGCCGCCGAAGAGCTCTGCCCGGAGGAGGAGCTCATCCGCCTGCGGGCGTTGCTGGACCAGCAGCTTCTAGGGCTTCAGCACACCACCTCCCGGCTGGCCAACCGCCTGCAGCGCCGTTTGCTGGCGCGGCGCAACCGCACTTGGGAGTTCGACTTGGAGGAGGGCGTTCTGGACGCCTCGCGGTTGGCCCAGGTGGTGGTGGATCCGATGAGTCCCTTGGCCTACAAGCAGGAAAAGGAGATGGACTTCCGCGACACCGCGGTGACCCTGCTGATCGACAGCTCCGGCTCCATGCGCGGGCGCTCCATCACCATCGCCGCGGTATGCGCGGACATCCTCGGCCGCACCTTGGAGCGCTGCGCGGTGCGGGTGGAGATTCTTGGCTTCACCACCTGCGCTTGGCGCGGCGGGCAAGCCCGCGAGCGCTGGATTGCCGCCGGCAAGCCGGCTTCGCCCGGGCGGCTCAACGACCTGCGGCACATCATCTATAAATCCGCGGACGCCGCTTGGCATCGTTGCCGTCGCAACCTCGGCCTGATGATGCGCGAGGAGCAGCTCAAGGAGAACATCGACGGCGAAGCCCTCATCTGGGCGCACAATCGCCTAGTTGTCCGCCCGGAGGAGCGCAAAATACTGATGGTGGTGTCCGATGGCCTGCCGGTGGACAACTCCACGTTGCTGGTGAACCCCTCCAACTACTTGGAGCAGCACTTGAAGTACGCCATCGACATGATCGAAATCCACTCCCCGGTGCAGCTCATCGCCATCGGCATCGGCCATGACGTCACCCACCACTACAGCCACGCCGTCACCATCACGGACGCCGAGCAACTCGGCGGCGCCATGACCGAACAGCTTGCCGCCCTGTTCGACTTGGCGCCGCGCCACGCGGCCAAGGGCGGCGAATAGGCCGCCGGCTCGGGCAGACCTGCATGGTCGAATTAGCTAAAGTGTTCAAAAACCTTGGGGACACAAACAATGAGTGATCAAACCGGCACCGATGAGCGCGTCATGCTGGACGCCATCGCCAAGTGGCTGGACCGGGACGTGCGGCCCCATGTCATGGCGATGGAGCACGATGACGTCTATCCACACAAGATGGTGGAGCAGATGCGGGAGATGGGGCTGTTCGGCGCCACGGTTGGTCAGGACTACGGCGGCTTGGGGCTGAGCGCCACGGTTTACAGCCAAATCGTCGCCCTCATCTCGGAGGTTTGGATGTCCCTGACGGGCATTTTCAACTCGCACCTGATGATGGCGCGGGCCGTGGAGAGGAACGGCACCGACGAGCAAAAGGAGTATTGGCTGCCGAAGTTCGCCACCGGCGAGATTCGCGGCGCCCTGGCGCTCACCGAGCCGGGCGCCGGCACGGACTTGCAGGGCATCCGCACCCGCGCCGCCGCCGAGGGGGACGATTACGTCATCAACGGCACGAAGACTTGGATATCAAACGGCATCGAAGGCGGCGCCTGCGCCCTGCTGGTTAAGACGGACCCGGAAGCGTCGCCGCCGCGCAAGGGCATGTCCATGTTCATCGCTCCGAAGGTGGATCCGGACACTGGGCAAGCGCATCAGGGCTTCAGAACCGGGCGCAAGCTGGAGAAGCTGGGCTACAAGGGCATCGACTCCGCCGAACTGATTTTTGAGGACTACCGGCTGGACGCCAAGCGGCATTTGATCGGCGGCATTCCCGGTCGGGGCTTCTACATCGCCGTAGGCGGATTGGAGCTTGGGCGCATCAACGTGGCCGCCCGCGGCGTTGGCATCGCCCGCCGCGCCCTCAAGGAGGCGACGGCCTACGCCCAGGAGCGGCGCACCTTCGGCAAGCCCATCGGCCAGCACCAAGCCATTCAACTGAAACTAGGCGAGATGGCCACCCGCAGCCGCGCCGCCGAACTGCTGACGTTGGACGCCGCCCGCGCCTATGACGCCGGGGAGCGTTGCGACATGGAGGCCGGCATGGCCAAATACTTCGCCTCGGAAAGCGCCATGGAGAACGCCGCCGAGGCCATGCGCATCCACGGCGCCTACGGCTACTCCAAGGAATATCCCGTCGAGCGCCTGTACCGGGACGCCCCCCTGCTGTGCATCGGCGAGGGCACTAACGAGATGCAGCGCATCATCATCGCCCGCCAGTTGCAGGAGCGAAACCCCATCTGAGGCCGCCGGCAAGGCTGGTCCCTTCCAATTCGATTGACGGCTAGCCGCTAGGGATGCTGTTGCCGGGGCCTAGCCGATCACTTTCAGCCTTTGGATTTCCGGCGGGCCGGACATGAGGCCGCGAAAGCTGGCGCCGGACGCCTTGAAGTGCTCCGATTGGCCGTGGGCGGCGATGTCCTCCTCGCTGTCATACAGCTCCAGCATGAGGTAGCTCCCATCGTCGTCTTGGCACAGGGTGTAGAGATGGTTGCCCGGCTCCTTCTCCCGCACTTGGCCGGCCAGCGCCAGCATGGCTTGCTCGAATTCGGCGCCCTTGCCCTCTGCGACCTGAAGTTTGGCGATTACCGCGATCATGGTGTCCTCCCTATGAATTTCCTGGATGCAGGGAAACCTGACGGCTGAGGTGAGGTCTTTGGCCGCGCCCCGACCGGGTGTCAGTCTGCCGCCGCGCCCCGCCGATGGCTGGTTATGTGGATGGGGTGAGAATAACAACTGAATGCACGGAAACAAACTCATCGGTGGCCTGGTGGCTTGCCGATGGCGCCATCCGCAGGAGCCGGCGCTCTTGGAGCGCCGCGTACGGTGATCAGGGGTGCGGCGTTCACTCGCCGCGCCTCAGTGGTCTCCGGTCAGCGGCACAAAGGCGACCGGCAGCACCTTCTCGGCCTTGTGCCCCTCTTCAAGGCGGGTTGCCACGGTGAGGTTTTGGGCGCTGTATTGGCTGCCCACGGGCAGCACCATGCGCCCGCCCACCTTCAACTGCTGCAGCAGCGCCGGGGGAATGTCCGGACCGACCGCAGTGACTATGATGCCGTCAAAGGGTCCCATCTCGGGCCAGCCGAAGTAGCCGTCCCCAATCTTCACGGAAACGTTGCCGATGCCCAGCTCGGCAAGGCGGCGTTCCGCGCTGGCCGCCAATTCGGGGATGATCTCGATGCTGTACACATGGCTGACCAGCGCGGCCAGCACCGCCGCTTGATAGCCGGAGCCGGTGCCGACCTCCAGCACGATTTGGCCTGGTTCGGGGTTCAACAGGTCCGTCATCAAGGCGACGATGAACGGCTGCGAAATGGTCTGCCCGTGGCCGATGGGCAGGGGCCGGTTGGCGTAGGCGGAACCAACGCCGTAGCGGTCCACGAACTCGTGCCGAGGAACCGCCGCCATGGCCTCCATAACCGGCTTGCTGAGTGTGCCGCGGCCGGTGTAGCCCCGTGTCTCCCAAGCGTCGGCGGCGATTTGCTCCAGCAATCTGGCCTGCAGTTCAGCCACCTGCTCGTCTCCGTTGGCGACCCCACAGGCCCCCGCCAGCAAGCCGGCTGTCAGCACATAAGTGGAAAAACGAATGCACGAGAAGCACATGATCGGGTTGTGCGGGCCATGAATCCTGATAAATGCCGCGGCGTTGCAACTAATGAGCCATCAGGGATTTGCCGGAAGTTCCGCGGGCTGGTCCAGCCGATCGGCAAAAAGCGCCCGCGCCCGCCAAAGCGCCACCATCGGCACGGCAAACAGGCCGCCGGAAACGATGGCCATCCACAGGCCGCCGCCGCGTGGGTCAAGCAGATTCCACACCGCCATGGCGACCACCACCTGCCCGGTGTAAAGAGCGGCCCAGGGCCACATCCAAGGACGCATCCGCCAGAACCCGTAGGCGCCGGCGGCGTATATGGCCCAATGCAGAGGCTCGGTGGCCTTTGCCGCCCACCCGTGCAGCGTAAAGCCGAACCAGACTTCCTCATCCGCCGCGACTGGTTTGAGGAACAGGTCAAAGGGCATGTAGATGAATGTCATGTACAGGCAGAACAGCCAGATGCCGTTCACCCACCAAGGCCGCCGCCGCCACTCGGCGGCCAATTTCGCTAGAACACCTTCGCTTGAATTCGCCATGAAGCCCGCTCGCCGTTAGAGTTCACTTAGATTGCGTCCTCGGCTCTTCGGCGTCAAGGGTGCGCCCTGAGCGTTGCCGAGCTTAGGTCGTTGGATTCGCCCAGCTCTTGGAAACCGCTGGCTGCGAGAAGAAGGGGATTCAGGGTTGCGCGGTGGGAGTTGGCCGGTCCTCGCCAGTTGACTGACGCGGCTGGCGCGGCTTCTCTAGTCGGAGCGGGCGGCGGCTTGCGGAATGCCCAAGACGCCCTCCACCGTTCCTAGGCGCTCGCGCACATCGGCCAGTTTCTCCCGCACATCGGTGAACCCGTCGTTCATTTCCTTGCGAATGGCGGTGAACCCGCCGTTCATTTCTTGGCGCACGGCGATGAACCCATCGCTCATTTCCTTGCGCACGGTGGCCAATCCGTCGTGCAGTTGCCTCCGCAGATCATCCAGCGCCTTCCGCTGCTCGGACATCTCGTTGCGCAGGCTGCGCTGCCCCGTCAGCATTGCCCCCAACAGAACCGCGCCCACGCCAATGATGGCCCAAAAATTTGCGTCCATGCCGGCCAGCCTAGCTAAGTCAAAATGCGCCTGTCAACGCCGCTGATCCCGCTCAGGCAGGAGCATCCCAAGGCCCGGTACGCCCTAGTTGTAGGATGACCGCGGTTGGCGTGTCGAGGAGAAGCGTTGTAACATGCGCTCAATTGGTGGGCATTGGGAGGGTCGGATATTCATTCGGGGCAACGCCGATGGCAGCAACCCGAACCGCACCAACGCCGCCACCGCCACCAGTGGTCCCACGGGAACGCCGCCACCGGCTACGCGCAGTTGAGCTATGCCCCTACACCGCCAAGTCCTGGAACTTGCTCATCACCGAGCCCTTTCAGGCCGAGGCGCCAAGCGGCCTACGACCTGATGGACCTGCGGGTGGGCTGGGAGTTCTCTGGCGGGCGCTACGGCGTGGAGTTGTTTGGCGCCAACCTGTTCGACGAGCAGGCGCAGATTTTCATCAACACTGGCAACTACGACGAGCGCATCACCACCAACCGGCCGCGCACTCTAGGTGTGCGGCTGAAAGTGCGAATGAACTGACGGCTGCAATCGCCACGCTTGCCGAACGACTCCGCGGATAGCTTCCTGAAAGCAGAGAACGTTTTGTTCTGGGACAAGCGGCTTTTCGGACGAGTGGGGCTGGCCCTATGCGTCGCCGCCTGCGCCGAGCAAGAGCCGGCATCCGGTGTGGGAGCGGCGCAATTGTCGCCTTCACCCCAAGCCCTTAGCTATGTTGGCGCACCGAAGACCACCTCTGAAGGCGTTGCGGTGATGCGCTTCAGCGGCATTCGCTACGCCGAGCCGCCGGTGGGAGAGCGGCGCTGGCGGGCGCCTGTGGGCGCAGAGCTGGTCGGCCGCATCGACGCGACTAATTGGCCACCAGTGTGCGTTCAAGACAACGGCACCGCGCAGTGGTATCAGAGCGTGGCCGATGCCTTCGGCTATGTTGCCGAGGAAGGTCTCCCTTCCAGTGCTCCGGCTGAGCGGATGCCTGCGCGGGATGCCCCCTTGCACACCTCCGCCGAACCTGCTGCTGCAGGCGCTGTCCCTGCACGACCCCCAGCCGAACCAGATTCTGCGGAGAGCATCCTACCGCAGCCCGCTCCCGGAGAAACCGTGCCCCAGCTTCCACCGATGGACGAAGACTGCCTGTTCCTGAATGTTTGGACGCCAAACGTGGAGGCCGAGCTGCCGGTGATGGTTTGGATCCACGGCGGCGGCAACATCAACGGCTGGTCCTTCGAGCCGAACTACCGAGGCGTGGAGTTGGCGGCCAAGGGTGTGGTGGTGGTCTCCATTCAATACCGACTGGGGGTGTTCGGCTTTCTGGCCCATCCGTCGCTTAGCGCCGAATCCCCGGCCGCCTCCTCCGGCAATTACGGCATTCTGGACCAGATCGAGGCGCTGCGTTGGATTCAGCGCCATATCCGGCGTTTCGGCGGCGACCCGAACAACGTCACCCTGTTCGGCGAATCCGCCGGCGCCGGGGACATCGCCTACCTGCTGCTGTCGCCCCTCGCCGAGGGCCTGTTTCAGCGCGCCATCTCGCAAAGCGGCGGTTGGCCGGCGGAGCAGCGCCGCACCTTGGCGGAAAACGAAGCCCAAGGGGTGGACTTCCTTGCCGCCGCCGGTGTTGCCGACATCGCGGCGCTGCGCTCCATGCCGGCGGGAGAACTGCTGGAAACCGCGGCGGAACATTTCGTCCGCGACTATGACGACCCGCCGGTGGACAGCTGGCTGCTGCCGGCCCCGCCAGCGGAACTGCTGCGCCGAGGCGCCTTTGCGCTGCGGCCGGTGATCTTCGGCGTCAACGCCAACGAAGCCCAGCCCAATCTAACCGAGCCGAAGGAGGCGCAATGGCGCGAAGCCTTGGCCGACCTCCCCAATGCCGCGGCGGTGCAGGCGCTGCTGGGCGCCCTGCCGCTGCGGGAGCGCCTCGACGCTCTGCTCTCCGCCACCGCCTTCGACTGCCCCAGCCGGAAACTGGCGAGCGGCTTCGCCGCAGCCGGCGCTCCCACCTACTTCTACCGCTTTGACCGCGTGCGCCCCGGCGGGCACGACCTCGGCGCCTACCACGGCGCAGAAATCCCCTATGTGTTCAACACCCATGACGCCTGGCTGCCAACCGGGTCTGCGGATCAGGCGCTAACGCAGCGCATGATGGCCTATTGGCTGAGCTTTGCCGCCAAGGGCGACCCCAACCACGAAGGCGCACCGCCTTGGCCGAAGTGGAGGCCGGAAGACCAGGCGCTTGTATTGGATCGGGGCATCCGCGCAGAAACGCTGGGCCGCCGCCTCTGTTCGCTGTTGGAAGCGTCATGAAAGACCACTCCCCGCCAAACCACCTGGCGCCAAGCTGCCGGGCCGCTTGCTGTCATTCGGCCGGCGCTACTTCCGCATGAACCCAAAACGGATGTACAGCACCACCAAGACGATGGCCACGACAGCAGCGGCGCTGCCGTAAATCGGGTTTACCTGCAGGCCCAACCACATCGCCGTGGCGAAGGCGAGATACAGAACGGCGATCGCGGCTAGGTGGGCGACGACCTTAAGCGCCTTTCCGAGCGGAGTCACAACCCCAACCTTTGCTTGAATTCCTCCGGCAGTTTGGGGCCGATGCGGATGCAGCCGAGGAAGCTGGGCTGCGGCGCGGCCCGTGCAACCGGGCTGTTCGGCAGTTCGGGCTCTAGCTGCTGGGTGCCGGCGCTTGCGGTGGGTGGCGCCTTGGAGCTGAAGTCCGCACCGCCGTCCAGCACGATGTTGTTGGTCCATGTGTCCCCGCGGCGCATCGGCAACGGCGCCGGCCGGCTGGTCAGGTAGCTGTCCAGTTCATGCACGTTGCCCGGATACATGGCCTCAACCACCCAGCGGGTGCGGGCGATGACCGCTGGGTCCGTCATGCGGCCCCGCTGCCCCCAGGCCACCGTAAGCGGCGTTTCGTCATCGGAAGGGTTGTCCGTTATGCCGGTGTCCTGCTCTTGGCCGAAGTGGCGGCTCATCAGGGCGGCGGTGTGCAGGTCGGCCAAGTCCTCGAATTGGGATGAGTAGCTGTAGTAGTCCACAGCACTGTCCGTCGAGAATTCCTGCACCAAGTCTTCCGGCCGCAGGGCGGCTTGTTGCGGAGTGGGTTCGGTGCCGGTGAAGGAAACCGCGGCTAGGGCCTTCATCAAGTTTGAGCTTAAGGGATGGACCCTCACCAAGTCTGTGGAAGGCCACGGCCAAGATGAGTTGATCGCATCGAACACCGTCTCGCTTCGCCTGAGCTCCTCGAAACTCGAGGGAGGCGCAAAGTCCGCCGCATGGCTCAGTTCATGGAACAGGAGGAACCCCATGTACAGGGCCACGTCATCCAAATTCCGTACGCCGTTGGCGTCCCGCCGAATGCCGAAGCGCTGGTTGTTGCGCACGAAGCGCCACGGCAGCAGCACCTGCAGCTTGCTCTGGAAGGCGGCGCGATAGTCCGGCTCCCGAGTCACCACTGCCAACTGCTCCGCGGTGCGCCAGAAAAAGTCCGCATCCAGATAGATCGCCCCCGTGTAGGGGCGGTAGTGCGCTGGGCGAATGTCGCTGGCGATCACGATGCCGGTGAGGGAGCGGGCCAGCAGCCGCACATCGGTCGGTAGCATCTCCAGCACTGTCTTGAAGTTGTCGCCCATCCAACGGTGGGAGACCAGCACACGCGACATCAGGTCGTTGATGGTGGGGGCGCTGTTCTCCATGCCGATGAACGGCAGCCGGGCCATGGTGCAGGACTGCTCATCAGCCTCGCCCGGATATAGGCAAGGGCGCAGATCATCCGCGTGGGGACCATTGGCAATGTAGGGAATGGTGTAAACCACATCGGCGTCGTCCCCCACGTTCACCTCGAAAACCACTTCATCGGCACCGCCCAAGTCGTCCGTGACGGTGAGGCGCACCCCATAGACGCCGGGAGTGGTGAAGGTGTGGGAAGCGGCAGCGCCTTCGCCGTTGGCGCCGGCGGTGAAGCTCCAAGCATAGCTGGCGATGGCGCCGTCGTCGTCGCTGGAGGCGGAAGCGTCAAAATTCACGGTTAGGGGCGCGGCGCCGCCCACCGGGTCGGCTGAAATCCGGGCGGTTGGTGGAGTGTTGACCACGACTTCCTGGCTGGCGGAGGCTGTGCCGCCGCGGTTGTCGGTGACGGTTAGTCCGACCGTATAGGCGGCGGACTGATTGAAGGTGTGCTCGACGGTGCGCCCCGTGCCGGTTGTTCCGCCGCCGAAATCCCATTGGTAGCTGGTGATGCTGCCGTCGCTGTCCGCCGAAGCCGAGGCGTCGAACGTCACGGTCAACGGCGATGGCCCGCTGGCGGGGGTGGCGGTGAAGGCGGCGGTCGGCGGCTGGTTGGGAGGCGGCGTACTGCCGCCGCCGCCGCAGGCCGCCAAAGCGAACGGCAACACACCCAGCAGTATGCGCATCACAGTTGGTCGCTGCATGCTAATGCGCTGGCGTCAGTGTTGCGGCTTGGGCAACCGCAGTTTGATGGAGGTGTGCATGTCGAAGGCGAAGGGCAAGGGCTTTTCCGTGAGCCATGTTTGCGCAGCAGCATAGCGGGGAGACGTTTGGCGCGTCAACGATCAATATGGGTGCGGCGGCGGCTTGCGCGGCGACTTCGGAGTTGCGGATGGCAGCGACCCCCCTGCGCACGGTTGACCTGAACGGATTGAAGGTGGAAACTGCGGGCATCCGTCCCTTGCGGTTCCGGGGGGCGGGCCAGGCAAACAAATCAGTTGGTGGAAGCGCATTCCGCCAGGGAGGGACAAGCTATGGAAACTAGTGCGAACAACGCCATGCAGGACTATGTGCAGATGGACGCTGTGGATTGGGTGCCGTTCCCGGAAGGGCTGTGCAGTGGCCCCATTCGTTGGAAGCTGCTGCATGTATCGCCGGAAATGGGGGCCTGGACCGCCATTTTCGACTGCCCTGCTGGGTCCTCATTCGCCAAGCACATCCACATGGGGCCAGGCGAATATTTCCTGACCAAGGGCAAGATGCATGTACGCGGCGGCAGCGTCGAAGGCGGGGCCACGGCTACGGCGCCCGGCTACGGCTACGAGGAGTGCAACGCCCAGCACGACCATACGGAGTTCCCGGTGGATAGCGAGTTCTACATGACGTTTCTGGGTCCGCTGAATTTCATCGACGATGACGGCAACACCATCGCCTTGGTCGGCTGGCGGCAGGTGTACGAGGCCTGGAACGCCCGGGAAGCTGCCTGAAGCACAAGCCAACGGTACGTTGCCCTACGCCGGCGGCGGTTGCCTCGCTGCTGGATGTTGGGCGGCGGTTGCCGCTGGCTCATGCAGCCCCGGTTATGTCGGGCTGGCCCTGCCTTGCCGGCTAAAACAACAGCTTTTGGCAGGGCCGGCCGGATAGCGCCAACAGGCCCTAGAAAGAGAAGCTCAGGCTCAAGCTCAGCAGCCGGGGCTGGCCGAGGGTGCCGATCACGATGCTGTCACCGCCGTCCAATAGATAGAAATTGGGGAAGTGCTGGACATCGTTGTAGTAGTCCTCGTCAAGCAGGTTTTTGACGTGGGCCATTAGCTGCCAATTCTCCCCGGCGACGCCGAGTTGGGCGTTGACCACCGTGTAGCTGGGGTTGGTGACTGGGTTCCAAGCCAGCAAGCCTTCGTAGCTGCCGGTGTGCCCCACTTGGACGCCGGCGATGAGGTCCATGCCGTTTTGGATGGGCTGCCGGTAGTCGGCGGAAACGCTGATGTTGAAGTCCGACACCACCGGCGGGGTTTCCCCGCTGAGGTCCACCCCGGCGACGGAGGTGCCGTTCTTCCACTGTGCATCCACCCAGCCGGCGGACACGGCAACCTGCAGGGCCTCGGTCAAGCGCAGGGCGATGTCCGCCTCCAGGCCGAATTGCTTTGAATCGCCGACGTTGATGATGCCCTCAGTGACGGCACCGGATTCGTCCGTCACTTGGTACTCCACTTGGCGGGACTTGTAGTCGATGTAAAAGGCCGCAGCGGTGGCCACCACCCGGCCGGCGGCATCCCCGCCCTTCCAGCCGATCTCGTAGCTGGTGGCCTTTTCGGCGTCGAATCCGAACAGTTCATTGACGCCGGGTAAGTTGGCTAGGTTGAAGCCGCCCGGTTCATAGCCCCTGGCGATGGTGGCGTATAGCATGGAGTTGTCGAACTGCCGGGAGAGCGAGGCGCGCGGCAGCACCTCGGTGGATTGGCGCTTGCTGGCGAGGCCGCTGTCCAGGTTTTCGCTTTCGTTGCGCCAACGGTCGATGCGCAGGCCGGCGGCGAGTTCCCAGCCCTCCGCCAAGGCGTAGGTGAGGTTGGCGAAGGCGGCCATATGGCTCTTGTCCCGCATGCGCTTCTCAAAGGGAGTGCGCAAGGTGAGAAGCTCCTGCTGCAAGGTGAGGGTCTCCCCCGCCCACACGCCGGAGCAGGTGGGCAATTCGGCGGCGCAGCCTAGGGGGCCGGTGAAGTTGCCGTCGGGAAGCGCTTGGGTGTTGAACCAGATCAGGTCCGCGTCCATTTCCTCCTCGTAAAGCGAGTAGTAGAGGCCGCCAAGCCACTGCAGCGGCCCGTCGCTGGTGGAAGTGAAGCGCAGCTCCTGGGTGTAAACGGTCATGTCCTCGGGACGGATAAGATCGAGCAGGAACTCCTCCCTGATGTCCAAGTCGGTGTAGCGCTCGCTGTCCGTGTCGGTGAAGGAGGTTACGGAAGTGACGTCGACCCCGTCCAGCGACAGCACCAACTCCAGCATCAGGCCGATGGTGTCCCGCTCGTGGCGCGGATTGCTGGAGGTGGCCACGATGTTAGGATGCTCCAGTTGGTCGGGATCCAACTCCCGCACCCAAGTGTTGTTCGGCCCGTCAAACTCGTTGTAGCGCAACGACGCGTAGGCGGAAAGCCGCTCCGACAGCGGGCCGGCGATGGAGGCGCGCAGGCCCCATTCGTCCATCTTGCCCACGTCTTCGTCGTTGTCCGTGCGCAGGCCGTTCACGCGGGTGCTGTTGGGATTCTTGAGGTAGCCGTCATGGCCGGCGGCGAAGCCGAAGGCGCGCAAGGCCCAACCGCCGCCGAGGGGCAGGTTGACGCTGGCCTCTCCATCGAGCAGAGATTGCTCCCCGGCTTGCAGCTTGACCCGGCCGAAGGTTGCCTCCGCATCCGGACGGGCGCTGACGAACTTGATGGCGCCGCCGATGTTGCTGCCGCCGTACAGGGTGCCTTGGGGGCCTTTGAGGACTTCAATTCGCTCCAAGTCGCCGAAGCGGGACGAGGCGTCCGAGAAGACCTGCACGTCATCCAAATAGAAGCCCACGCCCTGGGTGTTGCCGAAGGCGCCCACGCCGCGGATCGACACATTGGGGAAGCCGTCCAAGCGGGTGCCCAAGTTGAGATTCGGCACCTTGATGCCGATGTCGTCAAGGGTGCGCAGATTCTCCCGGTTGATCGCCGCAGCGGAGATGGCGGCGACCGATTCGGGAATCTCCAGCAGGTTTTCCTCCCGCTTGCGGGCGGTGACCAGAATTTCCTCCACAATCACAACGCCTTGGTAGCTGCGACCTGAGGCTTCGCCGTCCGCCGCCGTTTGCGCCAAGGCCGCTGGTGCAAACAAAAGCGACGCAAGGCCCGGCAAAATCCACCGGTGCCCACAAAGACAGCGCCTCAGCGCTTCCTGCAACCGTCCCATTGCTTCCTGTTTCATAACCACTCTCCCGTACTAGTGAGACCTCCAACACGATGGATTGCCGGATATTGCGCCACTGTCAGCCGATATGCAAACCACGCCAACGCCGCAAGGACAAGCGAGGGCGCGGCGGAGTTGAACTACGCAGACTTCGCTATCAAGGGCATTAACTGCCCGCCTTGGGGTTGGACGGGAAACGGTAGTCGCTATACTTAGGGGCCAAGCCTGATAAGGGGGATGCAGCCATGGCGAAAGCGATTCACACGATGATCCGGGTGTTCGACCTAGATCGCTCCCTTGACTTCTACCAACGGGCCTTCGGCTTGCGAGTGGCGGCGCGAATGGACTTTGACGACTTCACGCTCGCCTATCTGCGCAATGAGGAGAGCGACTTCGAGATCGAGCTGACTTGGAACAAGGACCAGGAGGAACCCTACTCCCACGGCAGCGGCTACGGCCACTTGGCGGTCTGCGTGGCGGACGTTGAAGGGGAGCATGGCCGCTTTGCGGCCGAGGGCCTGAACCCCAACCCGGTCAAGCAGATGCAGCATGAGGGTTCGCCGCTAGCGCGCTTCTTCTTCGTGCAGGACCCGGACGGCTACAAGATCGAGGTCATCGAACAGGGCGGGCGCTACCAATAGCGACCCCCGGAAAACGGCCACAGACCAAACGCGGAAACGCCTTGGCGCCCCCCCCCCCCCCCCCCCAGCCGGAAGGTGGATACGGCAAGACACTAGCGCTAGAATGGCTTTTGCCTACTGTAGAGCTTGGGCTGAGTGGCAGAGTGGTTATGCAGCGGACTGCAACTCCGTGTACGCCGGTTCGATTCCGACCTCAGCCTCCAACACCCGCCATGCGGCCTGCATCGTCCCTGAATTAGTAGCTGACGCCAT
The DNA here is from genome assembly GCA_958296195.1 of uncultured Pseudomonadales bacterium. GTDB lineage: Bacteria > Pseudomonadota > Gammaproteobacteria > Pseudomonadales > Azotimanducaceae > Azophilus. The sequence goes on from OY282455.1 coordinate 1,457,279, forward strand.
ACCGCTACGGAGCTTCCGCCGCTTGGCGCACTCCTTCATATGTCCGGAAGGCGGTACTCCTGTACAAGATTTGGCCAACCGGCATAATTCAAGCTAAATTATGACTGCTGATCCGTTCAGCGTGTTCAAATTGAACCTACCCAAGCCGTAAATCACGGCAGGAGTCGGATCAAAATGCCAATGCATGCAATTGTCTTGTGGGAAGCCAATCCGAATGTGGCTGCAAGGATTGCGGAGAAATACCCATTGCACTATGCAGTCAACGAGACATTCTATCTCGTGCGCAGCCCCGAGATAGCCGAAAAAGTCGCCTGCGCCGCAGGAATAAAGGGGGACAATCAAGTTGAAGATGCGCTGGGCGTAGTGTTCAAGTTAAACAGCGCCTACTCTGGATACGCCCCTCGCTCCATTTGGGACTGGCTCATCACTGGGGAAGAAGAGTGACTCAGGAAAGCAAAAATGTCGCTCAATTTCCGAGTTCGGACCCACCCGTAGCCGCGGCATCAGCCGGCAATGGCGGGGGCAATGGCCGCCGGTTGACTGCCATTGAAGCGCGTTTGGCTGGGTTGGAAGCTCACTTGCAGCATATAGCCACCCGGGAGGATATCGAGAAGTTAAGGGCCGATATTGCGGAAGGACAAAACAACACCCTGAAATGGCTGGTTGGAATCATAGCGGCTGCGGGGATAACGTTGGCGGCTGCGGTGATGAGAATGTTCATTTAGCCCCGCCAGACCGCAACCGCGATGTTTTTCACTCACAAGGGCCAGCAGTGGCGTTGTGGGCGAAAGCGCCCTTCCCTAGTGGGTTGTATACCGTTTCGCCGCATTTCCGCCCTAGACGGCGTTAGGCGGCCCGTACAATGAGAAGGCGTTGGGTGGGCAAAACTGAGGGGAAACGCCCCGCTCCGTCTTGGCGGATTTTTATTAACTTATTGATTTACAAGGATTTTTCCTTGTTTGGCGGAGAGGGTGGGATTCGAACCCACGGATCCCTTGCGGGATCTCTTGATTTCGAGTCAAGCCCGTTCGACCAAGCTCCGGCACCTCTCCGTGGCGGCGGGTAGTTTACGGCAAACAGGCCCCATGTGGAACGCGAAGGGAGGAAACCAGCGGCGGTTCTGCTAAATTGCCGCGCTTTCACCTAGGAGCGTTCGCATGGCGGCGCCGCATTGGTTGCAACCCGCCCTTGACGCCCCCTCCGAAGCCGGGAACTTGGAAGTGGACGGGGTGCGCATCCACTTCGAGACTTGGGGGCAGGTGGGCAAGCCTGGCATTGTGTTGGTGCATGGCAGCAACGCCCACCTTGAGTGGTGGCGCTTCGTGGCGCCTTATTTGGCCGACCAGTTCAGAGTGGCCGCCCTGGACTCCTCCGGCAACGGGGAGAGCGGCTGGCGGGAACGCTACAGCGGGCGCGTCTTCGCCGATGAGGTTTGGGCGGTCTGCGCCGCTGCGCAGCTTGGGCCACGGCCCTTTGTGGTGGGCCACAGCTTCGGCGGCTTCGTCGCCGTGGAGGTGGGGCACGCCTACGGCGCCCAGCTAGGCGGCATGATGTTTCTGGACTACACCACCGGGCCGCCGGAGCAATACATCGAATGGGGCATGCGCAGCCAGCGCGAAGGGGTCACGGCAAACCGGCCTAGGCCCCTGCATCCGAACCGGAAGACCATCATGAGTCGCTTCCGCTTCATACCGGAGCAACCGAACGTGCATCCTTTGGTTATGGACTACATCGCCGGCAAGAGCATACGCCAAGTGGAGCGCGGCTGGACTTGGAAGTTTGACCCCGGCGTGTATGACCACTTGGCGATGGGTGCCGACCAAGCCGCCAAATTCCAAGCCTTGCCGTGCCGAACTGCCGTGGTGCTTGGGGAGAACAGCACCAGCGACGGGGTGCAGCACGGTGCCTACATGGCCAGTCTGAAGGGCGGCGCCTTGCCGGTTTTCAGCATTCCCGGCGCCTATCACCACCTGATGTTCGACGAGCCCTTGGCGGTGGTCGCCGCCGTCAAGGCCACCCTGCTCAACTGGTTGCGGGAGGACCAAGACAGCGCCTAGCCTGCATAATGCGGGCTGGACGCGAGGGAACCAATCCGATTTCTCCATCTGAAGAGGTCTGATTGCTTGGCACTCGTCGCCGTCGCCGGCATATCCGGGTTGGATGGGCCGCTACTCGCGTTCTTGGATGTCCTGCACCACCTTGGCGTGGGCGGCTTGGTCCAAGCGATACAGCCGTGCGGCGAGGATGATGGCCACCATGATGGCCGCTGGCGCTAGGGTCATCATGTTGTGGATGGCCGCCAAGGACGCCGTCGACTGCTCGGCGTTGGCCACATAGCCGGTCCAGGCCAGCCCGGCCGCCACCCCTGCGCCGCCCAGGGTTTTTGCCAGCTTTTGGAAGAAGCTGGACAGGGCGAAGATGGTGCCGTCGGCGCGAACGCCGTGCCGCCATTGGGCGAACTCCACGGTGTCCGGCAGCATGGCCCAGCCGAGCACGGCGATGGGCGTGCCGCCCAAGGCGATCAAGGCTCCCCATGCGAAGATGGCGGGAATGTTGTCGTAGGGGCTGAAGTGTAGGCCTAGGCAGCCGGCCAAGGTGACCACCGCGCCGAGCAAGATGCCCCCGGCCTTGCCGTAGTGTACTGCCAACTTCGGGGTGGCGACCAAGCCGAGGAACATGACCAGCATGGTGAAGCCGAACCAAGCGGCGATCAGATCCGGGCGGTCAAGGTTGTACTTGAAATAATAGACCGCCACCGCTTGCCGCACCGTGAACGCCAGCATGCCGCAAGTGAACAGCACCATCACGATGATGAGCGGCGGGTTGGCGAAGACGGCCTTTAGGCTGTCCGCAAGGGTCAACCGTTGCGCCGGCGGCGGCTGCACTCGCTCCTCCGTGTAGCGGAAGGTCAGCAGCAGGGTGCCGGTGGCGACCAGCGCGAACAGCGCCATTGCGCCTTGGTAGCCGGCCGCCTCGGAGTCGAAGGCGCCCACCAGAATGGGCGTGCCCACGGAAACCGCCAAGCCGCCGGAGAAGGCGCAGGCCATGCGGATGGTGGAAAGCACAGTACGCTCCTGATGGGCCAGGGTAAGGGAGGCGGTCAGCGCGGAATAGGGAATGGACACCACCGTGTAGGCGATGCCGAAGCCGATGTAGGTGGCGTAGGCCCACCACAGCTTGCCGGCGGCGGACAGGTCCGGTGCCGAAAACGTCAAAACGGCCAAGGCGCCGAGGGGCAGGCCGCCGAACAGCAGATAGGGGCGCAGCCGGCCCCAGCGGCTGCGGGTGCGTTCGGCAATGACGCCCATGATCGGATCGGTCACCGCATCCACCAAGCGCGCCGCCAGCATCACCCCGGCTGCACCCGCCGCCGACAGGCCGAACACGTCGGTGTAGAAGTAGAGCAGGTAGGTCATCGCCGAGATGAAGTACAGGTTGATGCCGAAGTCGGCCGCCCCGTAGCCCAGCCGTTCGGCGATGGGCAGGCGTTCCGTTGCCACCGTCATGGCTTGCAGCGCCCGCACCTGCATCCGGCGCCGCTGTTGACATCGACCATCATCACTCACGTTGCCACGAGTTGACGATGATAGACGCGGTGGCCGGCGGGAACAAAGGCCGCCTTGCCTGCGCGACGGAAATTCCCAGACGAGTCAATTGGCCTTACCATAGGCGCCATCTAGAGGCCCCAAGCATGAACAAAATCGCCATCTCACTCATTGTTCTCGCCGCCCTAGTGGTCGCCGGCGGTTATTGGTACGTCAGTAGCCTGCCGGCGCTGGAACCGCAGCCGGAGGTGGATGGCGCCTCCCGCCGCACCACGCAGTCCGGCGATGTGGTGGGCTTCATCGCCCAGAGCGGGGCTAGGGCTTGGCTGGGCGTGCGCTTCGCCCGTCCGCCAGTCGGCCAGCGCCGCTGGCAGGCGCCGGAACCGCCGCCGCCGGCCGGCGAACTGATTGAGGCCCTGGAGTTCGGCGCCGCCTGCCCCCAATTGCATTCGCAGCTCACCAGTAGCGGCGACATGCCCGAACCGGGCCGCATGGTTGGCGATGAGGACTGCCTTTACCTCAACATTTGGTCGCCGCCAAACGCCAGCGGTCTGCCGGTCATGCTCTGGATCCACGGCGGCGGCAACACCATCGGCCACGGCGGCAACGTGGTGGGCGCCAATTTGGCGGCGGCCCGCCAAGTGGTGGTGGTGAGCATCAACTACCGTTTGGGCCTGTTCGGCTGGTTCAACCATCCGGCTCTTGCCTCGGGCGACCCCGCCGATGATTCCGGCAACTACGGCACTCTGGACATGATCCGCGCCTTGGAGTGGACCCGGGACAACATCGCCGTTTTTGGCGGTGATCCAGGCAACGTTACGGTGTTTGGCGAGTCCGCCGGCGCCTTCGACACCTTGGCGATGATCGCTTCTCCCCTGGCCAAGGGGCTGTTCCATCGGGCTGTCGTCCAGAGCGGTGGCTACGGCGTGGCCGACGTGGCCCAAGGCCAAGCGCATGAGGAGGACGGCGGGCACCCGAACAGCGCCCGGGAAATCACCAGCGCCCTGTTGATTGCCGATGGGCTGGCCGCCGATGCCGCCGCCGCCCGCGCCTTGCAGGAAAGCTGGCCCTTGACCAAATTGGTCGAGTACTTGCACGGCAAAACCCCGGCGGAGCTCTATGCAGTTTTGGACGGCGGCGCCTTTGGCATGGTCGATCTGCCCGCCAACTTCATGGACGGCCATGTGCTGCCCGCCGTGCCCGCCGCGGAAGTTTTCTCGGTGGCGGAGAACCACAATCAGGTGCCCGTCATTCTGGGCACCAACCGCGATGAACCCACCCTGTTCATGTCCCGCGATCCCCGGTATGTGGACAACAGGTTCGGCCTGTTCTATTCGTTGAAGGACGAGGCCGCCTACAAACGCCAAGTCCGCTACGGCGCCCGCGCTTGGAAGGCCCGGGGAGTGGATGAGCTGGCGCAGCACATGGTTGCCTCCGGCAACCCCAATGTTTACGCCTACCGCTGGGACTGGGACGAGGAGCCCAGTGTGCTGGGCTACGACCTGAGCGTCGCCCTGGGCGCCGGCCATGCCTTGGAGATTCCATTCGTCTTCGGCGACTTCTCCGGCGGCCTTGGCCTCGACTACATCTTTCCGAACGATGAAAATCAGCGGCGGCTGTCCGAAAGCATGATGTCCTACTGGACGGAGTTCGCCTACAACGGCGCTCCGGGACGGGGGCGCGATGGGGCGGAGGTTGCGTGGCTGCCTTGGGGCCAAGACGGCAAGACCTCGATCTTGCTGGACACGCCCACCGACGGCGGCATCCGCATGGACGACGAAACCGTTACCTACGCCTCCATCAAGGCGGAACTGATTGCGGATGCGTCGTTCACCGGGGCCCAGGAGCGTTGCGAACTCTATGTGCGCATCTTCCGCTTCTCGGATTTGTTCGATGCGGACGAGTACGCAGATATTGGCTGCGCCGCCTACCCACCGGAGAACGTTAGCTGGTTCTAGGGCGACGCACTCGCCGTGTTGGGCGCCGCATCCTGCGGCTGGTGACTTGACGAAGCGGCAGGCCGTTGCGCCTGCCGCAGCACCGGCCAGCAGAGGCTGAAGCCCAGCCAGAAGCAAGCCGCGGCGAACCAACCGGTGGCCGCGAAGCCGCCGGAGGCATCGCTGATGGCCCCGCCCACGAAGGGGGCCGCCGCGCCGGCCACCAGCACGAAGGCGGGATGCGAACCGGCCAGCGCCCCGGAGGGGTCCAACCGCGCCAGCACGCCGAGCATGATGGGCATCAGCGCCATGGGCAGCACAGCGAACAGCGGTGCGGCCAGGATGAAGGCCAAGGGCCGGTCGAGGTTGGCCAGGATCAATGCACCCAAGGTCATCAGCGCGATGAGCACCAGCATGGGCGCCAGTGGTTTGATGCGGCTGCCGATGTAGCCGGTCAACAAGGGCAGCCCGATGCCGATGCCGGCACCGGCCATTAGAACGTAACCCACCACTTCCACCTCCAAGGACGCTTCACGGCCAAGGATGACCAAAAAGATGCCTAGGTTGCCGTGCCCGTGGAAGATGACGCCGAGGCCAAACAGGGCCAGCCAGCCGATGCCAATGGGCTTGGCGCCGGCTTGGTCTTGGGCTGTCGGCGGCGCTGGGGCCGGAACGGGGGTGTAGCGGATGAACAGCAGCGCCCCCAAGGAGAACAGGATATAGACCACGAAAAGACCGTCCATCTCGTTCCAGTGGGTCCAGCTCAAGGCTGGATGCTCATTGGCGAACAGGTGCATCGCCAAGGCGCGGGGCATGAGGAATCCCAACGCCATGCCCAAGACCCCCACCATCGAATTGATGATGCCGAAGGTCATTTCCGGCTTGGTCGAACGGGCCGCGGTGGCCATGATGGTGGCCGCTACCGCGCCTAGGGCGAACCCGGCCGGCACCCGCAGCAACAACAGTTCCGTGACGTTGTTGGTGAACAAGGACAGGGCGTTGAAGGCGACGATGCCCGAGGCCCCTAGGAAATAGACCCGATGCGGGTTCAGCTTGCCGGCCAGCCGGGCCAGCAGCAGATTGCCGCAGGCGATGGCGGCCATCTCCAGGGAGGCCACCAGTCCGGCCCGCGTATTGGTGATGTCGAACGACAGGGCGATGGCGTCTATGTTGTAGGGCATGCCGATGTTGGCCGCAAAGGCCAGCAGCAGCACCGCCGTCAGCGCCACCACCTGCCAGGACGTGAACTCAATCCGCTGCATCGCTGATTCCCCAATCCGAACGCTTCATTCAGGGGCGCGATAGCCCCCATGATCCTTCGCCACCGGGTGCCAACACCGGCCGTTGCTTCCCATGCGCCAGCCTAGCACGGGGCTGTGGACGCTTCCGAGCAAAGACATCTCGCCGCCATGTGCCCGTGGTTGTGGCGCTGGGCAGGAATCCCAGTGCGGCAGCGTCGCCGATAAACAACTTTGGGATGCTCCCCGTGCGCGCCTGCAGTTGATGGACGCGCCGCCGAATTTCGCTGACAATTACGGTCCCTTGCAACTCGGCTGACGTCTTATGTCAAAACCTCCAAGCCTTGCGGACATCCGCGCTCTGGTTGGTCATCGCTTCCCCGGCGGGGTTTACAGCATCGCCCACTGGGAGAACTTTCTACTCACCGAATGCACCGGCGCTGCGCCGCTGCCCGATGGCTTGGCCCATCCGGTGGCGCTGTTTCATGCGCCCATTCTAGGCGCCAAGACGACCATCAAGGAGATGTTCACGGTGGGGTATGCGGAGTCGGACTTCTCCATCGGCATTGAGAGCTACGACTGGGAGATTTTCCGGCCCCTGCGCGAGGAAACCCCCTATCAAGTCACGGGAGAGGTGAGCGAGGCGGACCGCTGCGCCGCGGAAAGCCACGTCTTTGACCGCATTCAGTTTCGCTTCGAGCTGTTCGCCCCGGAAGGGGCGTTGGCCGCCCGCTCTACCATCACTTGGCACTACCGGCGCAGTCTTAAGCCGGATGGGTCCGAACGGGCGCTTGCCCTGTCTGCCGATGCGGAGCATGCATCCGCAGCACCGGCTGGCGCTTCGCCCGCCGCCGGTTCGGGCGGCGCGGAAGGTGGGGAAAGCGAGGTTCCACCCTGGCTTATGGAGCGGGTGCGGCCGGAGCGCATGCGCACCATGGCCGCCATTCTGCGGGACCCGAACCCAGTGCATTGGGACCCGTCGGTGGTGGAGAAGTTGGGCTTCGGCCAGCACACCATCAATCAAGGGCCGCTCGGCCTGAGCTACATGGTCAACATGCTGCACGCTTGGGCCGGCCCGGAGTCCCTGCGCCGACTCTTCATGCGCTTCCCCTTAGTCATTCTCGACGGCGACCGCATCACCGCCCGCGGGCGGGTCACCCACCGGCGCGAAGCGGGCGGCGAACGGCTCGCGGACTGCGACATCTGGCTGGATCGGGAAGGCACTGCGCCGCCGCTGCTGGGTAAGGCCACGGTTGCGCTCGGCCCAGCTTAGCCGCGGCATCCGCCCGTCAGGCCAAAGCACGCCCTATTCGGGTTGGTCGGGCGGCTGCCCCCAGCGGTCCCAGAAGGCGATCTCCCGCGCACCCGCCCGTTGCGCCCGCTTCATCTTCGCGCCCTTAGCGTAGGCGATGGGCAACATCACGGTTAGCACCGCGTCCTTGGGCATCCGGATGATGTCGGCCACCTCCGTCTGCCGGGAGGCCAGCAGGGACGTCCAGGTGGCGCCGATGCCCCGCGCCCGCAACGCCAGCATCAACGACCAAGCCGCCGGCAGAATGGAGCCGAAGTAGGCGACCTGGGTGGGGAAGCCCTCATCCGGTGGCGGCAGCGCGTTGCAGACCAGAATCATGGCCGGAATTTCGTGCAGGCGGCCGATCAGGGCTTGTTGGGTGGCCTTGATCTCGATGCCTCGCTGCTGCGCCAGTTGCTGCAGGCTGTCCCTGTACAGCGCCGCCAGCCGGGCCTTGACGGCCGCCTCCTGCACCACGACGAAGCGCCAGCTTTCGCCGCCCAGCCCGACGGGCGCTTGGGCGGCGATGTCGATGCAGTCGAGAACCACCTGCCGCTCCACTGGCCGCGCAAAGTCCAAGTGACGCCGCACGGAGCGGGCCGTGGCCAGCACGTTGTCGATCCTGGCCAGGTCGGATGGCTGTTCGACATGGTCGCTTTGTTCCGGCATTTTTTGGGTGTCCTGTCAACGGCAAGCCCCACCAACCAAGCATTCTAGTCCCACCCCGGTGGCGTGACGGTCTTAACGCAACGTCTCTTTCCGCAGGTTCCAGTCCGGGAGCTCCCCGACCACCCTGACCGAGGTGGTTTCAAACCAAAGGAGAGAAGTGGCTGCGCCATTGCCCAGTGATGACGATTGAGTGGGATTTTGTAAAATAAGGAAATGAGATTTCAAAAAAGCGGGCAAGGCGCTGGTCAATTACCATGAAATTTGGCCCTTTTTGCCTGAAAAGGACGTCCACAGCCCCCATGCACCGCTTGGAACAGTTCCTAAAGCTGCGCTTGCCGGCGTTTTGCGTAGCTGGAAACAATCGGCGAATTTGTTTGGCCAAGTCCTCGCCCGCGGTGTTCCTTGCCGTGGGACTGCTCGTCGCTGGGCAGTTGACCGCGCTGTCGGCGCACGCCATCAGAGGCGGGCAGGTGGCCGAGGCGGGCAGGTGGCCGTACCACGTCTCCATGTTCATCCGCGACGCCCACGCTTGCGGCGGCACACTGGTGACGCCCCGCTACGTTTTGACCGCGGCCCACTGCCCGCAAGGCTTGCCGAGGGAGATCCTCAGCATCTATGTCGGCTCCCAAAGAATCGATGGTTCCGGCCAGTTCATCAAGGTGGCCGCTGTTTATGTGCATCCCCGCTACGACGGCAACCGAACCCACGACATCGCCCTCCTGGAGTTGGAGACGCCGGCGCCGGCCAGCTACGGCACGGCGACGCTGCCCAACCTCGCCATTCATGACCGCATTGTTGCGGCTGGCGAGGAGGCAGCGGCTATTGGTTGGGGGACCTTGGGCCCGCTCAGCTACAGTAGTCCCATCGAATTGCGCCAGGCATCCTTGACGCTGAGATCCGATGCTTCGTGCCGCAACGTATTCGGCAGCGGCTTCAATTCCGATGCGCACTTCTGCACCCACAACGTCGTGGAGGTTCGAGGCATTTGCGTGGCCGACAGCGGCGGCCCCACGTTCGTGCGTCGCGACGGCATCGACTACCAGGTGGGCATCAACAGTTTCGCCGAGACCTTCTATTCAAGTAGCCTGTTCTGCACAAGGTCGGGCTTCACTAAGGTGGCGTCCTATGTGGATTGGATCAACTACCTCATCAGCCCACGCCCGCCGGCGAGCCCCGCCAATTTCCGGGCCCTCGCCAGTAGGGGGGCCGTCTCGCTGACTTGGGACAGGGCGCGGACGCACCGCATCACGGGCTACGAATATCGCTACCGGACCGGAGGCGGCACCTGGGGGGAGTGGACGGCAGTGCCCGACAGCGGCCGGAACACGGACACCGCCAGGGTGGCGGGCCTGACCAACGGAGTGGCCTACGGGCTGCAGGTGCGGGCGATCAACTGGGACGGCGCCGGCGAACCCAGCGCGGAGGAGTTCGCAACGCCGATGGCCGCCATGGACCTCACGCCCTCCTTCGGCGACACGACGCTGGCGGGCTGGAGCTACATCAAGGACGCTCTGATCATCACCCGACAATTGCCGCAAGCGGCCGGCGGCGACGGCAACCTGACCTATGCGGTCTCGCCCACCCTGCCGGCCGGCCTCTCGTTCGCCGCCGCCACGCGCCAGCTCTCCGGCACACCCACGGCAACCCAGACGCCGGCCGAATACCGCTACACGGCCACTGATCTGGACGGCGACGTCGCCAGCCTGACGTTCGTTCTGGATGTGTCCGCCGCGATGAGCGATCGCAGCGGGGCCGTCCGCAGCTTCATAGGCGGGTGGTTCGGTGACGTCGGGATAAGCTTCCCAAGCTGGAGCGATTTCAGCGAGGCGTTGATGGAGGAGGCGGCCGTGCCCGTCATTCGGTTGGGCCACTGCGCCGCGCAACCAGAGAGAATGGGCTGCATTATTGGTGCCGACGGGGTGAGCACCGTGGTGGCCCAGAGCCTTGCCGGCTGGCCCACTGTTCATACGATGACCATCCGAAACGAGCGTTTGAGCACCCTGCCCGGCACGTTCGTTGGCTACCACAATCGCTTGAGGAATCTGCAGCTGTACGAAAACCGCATCACCGCCCTGCCCGACGGGATCTTCGACTACATGGACTTGGACGCCCTTTGGCTGCACGGCAACACCGGCAGCCCCTTCACGCTGGCGGTGGCCGCCAAGTCGTCCGACGGATCGGTTTACGCCCACCTGCCGCAGGCCGCGCCCAAGGAGATCAGCGTCGATTGGACGGCCTCCGGCGGCTCCACCGCCACCGGCACGGCCGTCATCCCGGCCGGCAAGCGCGACGGAACGCCGTTCAGCCTAGCCTCCCCGCAGGACATCGTCATGACCCTGAGCAACCCGAGGCTCACGGGAATCACCGAAAGCCTGAGCGACAGCGCCGGCAACTTTCGTGGATTCAACCTGACGATGGCGTCCACAACCACCGCCACCATAACCGCCAGCACGGGAACCAATCCGCCGCCAGCGCCGCCGGCGCCGCCCGCGCCACCGAGCGAGGCGCCGACCGCCAACGCCGGCGCCGACGCCAGCGTGGCCGAAGGCGCGCAGGCGACTTTGGACGGCGCCGACAGCGAGGACCCGGAGGGCGGCGCCTTGACCTACGCCTGGACCCAGCTCACCCGGCCGCTGGTGGCTTTGAGCGACGCCGCCGCCACCCAGCCGACGTTCACCGCCCCGTCCGGGCTGCCGCTTAGCTTCGAGCTCAGGTTTTCGTTGACCGTCACCGACCCCACCGGCGTGGCCTCCGACCCGGACACCGTGGCGGTCCGCGTCATCTCCAAGCCCCGCATCAGCGCCGTGGCCATCGCCGGTGCGCCGCCCGTGGGCGGCAGCTACCGCAAGGGCGATCGGATTCGCGCCACCGTGACCTTCACCCAGGCCGTCGCGGTGACAGGCTCGCCGCAACTGACGCTGGACGTCGGCGGGAGGCAGCGCCCGGCGCTTTGGACCGGCATCACCAACAGCCGCACCCTAACCTTCGATTACTTGGTGGGCGAGGGGGACCTGGACGCCAACGGCGTGGGCATTGACGCCAACTCCCTCTCCCTCAACGGCGGCGGCATCAACTACCTCGCCGGCAGCGGCGGCGCCGCAGCCGTGCTCACCCACAAGGCCGCGGCTGAGGACGCCGACCACAAGGTCGACGGCAGCGTGGCGACGATCAGCAGCGTCGCCATCGCCTCCGCGCCGGAGAGCGGCGCCGCCTACCAACTCGGCGAACCCATCATCGTCAACGTCCGCTTCGACCGACCCGTGACGGTGACAGGCGCACCGCAGGTGGCGTTGACCGTCGGCTCGAACACCCGGCAAGCCGCTTACTTCAGCGGTTCCGGAGGGCGCAGCGTCTTTTTTCTCTACAAGGTGCAGGCAGGGGACAGCGACACGGACGGCGTCAGCATTGCCGCCAACTCCGTCAGCCTGAACGGCGGCGGCATCGACGGCACGGCCGCCGCGCTCACTCATGACGCGGTGGCCGCGGACACGGCGCACAAGGTGAACGGCGGCGCGTCCCGAACGGCGGCGGTGATCCTTGTGGTGCTGGCCAACTCGCCGGAGGGGGACGGCACCTACAAACTCGGCGAAGGGATCGAAGTGGAGGTCTGGTTCGATCGGGCGGTGACGGTGACGGGGGCGCCCCATCTGGAGATCGCCATCGGCGCCAACAATCGGCAGGCAGCCTACGTTGGCGGCATCGGCAATCGGCTGACGTTCAGGTACGTCCTGCAGGCGAACGACATCGACGCCGACGGCGTCGGCATCGCCGCCAACGCGCTGAAGCTCAACGGTGGCACTGTCAACGACGGGGTGTCCGCCGCCGCCGCCACGTTGACGTTTGCAGCGGTGGCGGCGGACAGCGCCCGCAGGACGGACGGACGCCAAGTAAGCCGGCCGCGCCTGATGCAGGTTCAGTTCAATGTCCACAGCCCGCCGAGCGGCGCCGCCTACGGTTCCGGCGAAGTGATTTGGGTGGAGGCTTGGTTCGACAAGGCGGTGGTCGTGACCGGCGCGCCGCGCATGGCGTTGGACATCGGCGGCAACGTTCGGCAGGCGGCCTATCACTCCTCCGCCTCCGGCGGCCGGGTGCTGTTCTTCCACTATGTCGTGCGAAGTGTTGATCTCGACGCCGATGGGGTCGGCATTGCCGCCAACGCCCTGGATTTGAACGGCGGCGCCATCAGGCTGGCGGCGAACAGCGCCACCGACGCGGCGGTGACCCACGCCGCCGTGGCCGCGGATCCCGCCCGCAAGGTGACGGGCGGATCGGCCCCGCCGCCCCCTGCTCCGCAACCACCTCCGCCACCCCGTCCACCTCAGCCTCCGCCGGTGTCTCCCCCGCCGCCGCCGCCGAACAGGGCGCCGGAGGTGGTTCGCCCAATGGACGCGCTGTCGCTGCTGCCGGGTGCCTCCCGGGAGATTGACGTCTCCGCCGCCTTCCGGGATCGGGACGGCGACCGGCTGGCCTATTCGGCGCAGTCCTCGAACCCGGCGGTGGCGACGGCGGCCGTGCGCGGCGCAGTGGTGGGCGTCGCGGCGATTGCGCCGGGCGCGGCGGCCGTCACCCTCCGGGCCACCGACCCCAGGGGCCTAAGCGCACGGCTTGTCTTTTCAGTGCAGGTCAAGGGACCGCCGCAGGCCACTGGCGAAATCGCGGACGTGTCGCTGCTGCCGGGCGCCTCCCGGGAGATCGATCCAACCGCGGCGTTCGCTGACCCGGACGGGGACCCGCTTCGCTACGGGGCGCAGTCCGCGGACCCCTCGGTGGCGACCGCCGCCCATCAGGACGGCGTGGTGCGCATTGCGGCGGAGGCCCCGGGTTTGACGACGGTGACCCTCACGGCCACGGACAGCGACGGCCTGAGCGCGTCGCTTGTCTTCGCCGTCAACGTCAAGGGCCCGCCGCGGGTTGTGGGCGAAATTGCGGCGCTGCCGCTGCCGGCCGGCGCATTGGCCGACATTGACGCGGCGGCCAGTTTCCGCGACCCGAACGGGGATGAGCTTGCCTACCAAGCCGCCTCCTCGAATGCTTCCGCGGCTGCGGCGACCATGGACGGCGGCGTGGCGAGGGTTGTCGCCAAGGCGCCCGGAACGGCGACGGTGACGATCACAGCGGCGGACGGGGACGGCCTGAGCGCGTCGCTCAGCTTCCCGGTGGCGGTGGCGGCGGCGCTTCCGAACCAGGAGCTTTTGGTTGGCGACGATGTTTTGGCGATGCCGCTGTCGAGCCTTTTTACGGGTGCGGGCGGCTTTGATGAGCCGGCCGCATCATCGAGCGACGCCGCCTTGGTGGCGGCCGACGTTGCGGACGGCGTCCTGACCTTGGCGGCCGTTGGGGAGGACGAGGGCGCTACTGTCGTCTCCGTGGCGGCGACGGGCGGCGCCGGCTGGCGCAGAACGCTGCGTCTCCAGGTGGAGGTGACCACCGCCGGCGGCTTTTTCAGGGATTGGCGCCTGCATTGGATCACGCGGCTTGGGCGGCCGGACGCGGAGGACTCCTCGATCCGATCCCGTTCGACGCCGCAATGACCGGCCTTTTGGAGCTTTACGATGTTGAATGAACGACGCAGCCAAGTGGGTCGGTGGGCCTTGGCAATGGCGGCGGCGGCCTTTGCCGCCTCGCCCGCCGCAAGCCCGCCTGCTTCCCAAGAGACGGCCGGGGAGGACTGCGGACGCATTCCCGACCGCCAAGCCGGTGGCTTCGACCTGGCGTCGGCAACCTTGTTGGGCAACGGCTTGGCGGGGCGTTGCCTAAAGCCGCTGGACGGGTGCGGCACGGTTGAGGGCAGGTTGGCGCGCATGGTGGCGGGATGCCGTTTGCCTGTGGCTGGCGCCCTTGGGTTCGGCTTTGGACTGGGTGAATTCGACCATGGCGGCTGGGCTGCGCTCGGCGCCGAACGTGACGGCTTGGGTTTGCGGTCGGCTTCGGCCCCCTTGCAGCAGGCGATCGAGGCGCCCTCCCCCAGCAACGGGATTGCGCCGCTAAGTACGGTTCGTGCGGTGGCGGGTGAGTCCTTGGAGCCGGACGCGGCTCCGTCGTTGGCGAATTCTTGGAGGACCGCGGAGTACAGCCGCTCCACCACGGTCGGTTCAAGAACCGGCGCGAGTCGGCTGAACCTGATCCGGGCCGCGGAGGGATACGCCCGGCGGGTCACCGGAAGGCCCGGCGGCGGCGGCGTCACGGTGGCGCTGCTCGACACCGGCGTCAACGCCGCCCATTCGCAGCTCGATGTCGCCAGGACATTCGACTACGGCGCTGTTCCCCGCACCCACGGCACTTTTTTGGCCGGCGTCGTCGCCGCGCGCAGGGACGGCGACGGCATGCACGGCGTCGCCTACAACGCCAATCTGGTCAGCATTGGCAGAGTGCCGACAGCAATGGCGACTCCCCATGAGGCGTCCGCCGCCGACATCGCCTCCGCGGCGGGACTGACGCGGACTTACGGAACCTTTCAGTCCACTCCCGAGGCCAGTTCCCACATCCTGAACATGAGCTGGGGCGAACGCGGCCGGGTTCCCGTGATCGAGAGCGCCTTGCTGGAGGCCGCAGGCGCCGGGCGCATCCTGATCGCCGCCCTCGGCAACGAGGGTGAAACCAATCCGGTCGCGACGCCGGCCCTCCTGGTGGCGGATGCGGGGATCGCCGGCTTCGCCATCGCCGTCGGCGCACTGAACGAGGCCGGCACGGGCGCCAGTTCCGGCACCAACTATTGCGGTGTGGTGGCGCGCTACTGCCTGTTCGCCCCCGGCACCAATGTCATGAGCACCGCCGCGACGCTTGGCTACGCCGTGCAAAACGGCACATCCCATTCGGCGGCCTTCGTCTCCGGCGCGGCGGCGGTGGTTTGGGCGGCGTTTCCCAACAAGCGCGGCGACCAAGTCGTCGGCCGCCTGCTCAGCACCGCCCGGCCTCTGGACGGCCAGGAGATTTCCAGCACCTACGGGCACGGCGCCCTGGACCTCGGCGCCGCCATGAACCCGGTGGGGTTCCTGAGCCTTTCCCTCAAAGGCGCCGGCCGGGCGCCGCTGGCGGCCAGCTTCATCGACTTGCCGCGCGGCTTCGCGGTGCCCCCGACGGACGCCGTGCTGGCCAACGCCGTGGTTTACGACCAGCAGATGTTCCCGTTCCTTGCTGACCTGAACGCCGTGTTCCGAACGGCGCCGCAGCGCCCTCCGGAGAGCTTGCTCGATCCGGCGTCTTGGTCGCCGAGCGGCCTGTCGCCAACGGCTTGGCGCACCGGCTACGAGCGCTTGAGCCCCGTCGGCCAAGCGTTGCGCCCATACCCTTGGGCGAGGCGAACAAGTTGGGGGGGCACCGGAGCTTACCGCATGGAGTTTCGGCCGGCGCCGAATTTGTCGCTGGCCGTGGGCAGGGGCTTCGGCGCCTTCGCCGCGCCGAACGACTTCATCGCCGGGCGGATGCAGCGCAATCCGCTTCGCGATCAGTTCTCCACCGATCCATTCGCCGCGTTCACCGGCTGGGGAGAGGGCCTGAGCCTTAGCTGGCGGCTTGCTCCGCATACCGCGCTGGACTTCGCCGGCAAACGGGGGGAGGGCCACTTCGGCGCCGCCCGCAACCGGTTCGCTTCGGCGGGGCTTGCCCGGGACATCGGTGCTCTCACCTTGGGAGTGCGCTACGGCTTTCTCGACGAAAGCGGCTCTTGGCTCGGCGTCCGCACCCAAGGCGCCTTCGGCGGCTTGCGGGATGCGCGGACGGCCTTTGTGGACATGCGCATCCAGGGGCGTCTTGCCGGGCGCATGACGCTGTTCGGCAGCCTAAGCCGGGGCGCAACCGCCGGAGGTTCGGGGCGGCCCGGCTCCCTGGTTGCGCAGTGGGGCAAGGCGCGGTCGCGGTCGTTTCTGCTCGGCGGGGAAGTGGAGGGCCTCTGGCTGGCCTCCGACCGCCTGGCCTTGACGGCGGCGATGCCGTTCCGGGTCCGGCGGGCGAAAGTTTATTTGGATGTTCCGGATCGGGAGCTGGCAGACGGCGTGGTCAGCTACGCTCGACAGGCGGTGGACCTCAGGCCCCAAGGCCGGGAAGTCCAACTGCAGTTGGCTTACGCAGCCGAGGCGCTGGAGCGGCGCCTCTCCTTTTCCTTGGGCGCCGGCCTGCGCCTGCAGCCAAACCACTCGCCCTCCGCCGGCCCCGAATTCAGCACCGCGCTTAGGATGCGCTTGGTTTTTTGAACCGGCCGGCCTTGCCGGGCGAAGACGCAGCATAGGGCGAAGCGGGGTTTCGCCCTAAATTGATCGTTGATGGGGCTATGCTGATCGGGGTATCGCACCCGGTGGAAAGGGCCTATTCTTGTCGTTTACGCAATGCGGCTGCGGAAAATGCAGAACCCGGAAATCGAAGAAATACGCCATTCGGTTCGGTCTCTGTGCGCCAAGTACGGGGAGGATTACTGGCTGGAGCTGGACCGGGAGCGGGGCTATCCCACCGAGTTCGTCGCCGAGCTTACTGCGTCCGGTTTTCTCACGGTGCTCATCCCCGAACGCTACGGCGGCGCCGGCCTTGGCGTGTATGAGGGCGCCGTGGTCATGGAGGAGGTCTGTCGCTCCGGCGCCCATGCCGGGGCCTGCCATGCGCAGATGTACGTCATGGGCTCCGTGCTGCGCCACGGCAGCGAGGCGCAGAAGCAGGCGTACCTGCCGAAGATAGCCGCCGGCGAACTGCGCCTGCAGAGCTTCGGCGTCACCGAACCCACCACCGGCACGGACACCACCAACCTAAAGACCACCGCCCGCAAGGAGGGCGACGTCTATGTGGTCAACGGCCAGAAGGTGTGGATCAGCCGCATCGAGCACTCCGACCTGATGGTGCTGCTGGCCCGCACCACGCCCAAGGATCAGGTGCGGCGCAAGACGGAGGGCCTTTCCGCCTTCATCGTCGATGTCAACGAGGCCAAGGGCAACGGCCTGGAAATCCAGCCCATCGAGTCCATGATCAACCACCATAGCTGCACCCTGTTCTTCGACGATCTGCAAGTGCCGGCGGACAACCTGCTCGGCCAGGAGGGGGAGGGCTTCAAGGTCATCCTGGACGGCATGAACGCGGAGCGCATCCTCATCGCCGCCGAATGCGTCGGCGACGGCCGCTACTTCATCGACAAGGCCAGCGCCTACGCCAAGGAGCGCGAGGTGTTCGGCCGGCCCATCGGCCAGAACCAAGGCATTCAGTTCCCCATCGCCCGCTGCCACGCGGAGGTGGAGGCGGCTTGGCTGATGGTGGAGAGGGCCGCCCGCCTGTTCGACGCCGGGGAGAAGTGTGCGGCGGAGGCGAACATGGCGAAGATGCTGGCCTCCGAAGCGTCTTGGCGGACCGGTGACGTCTGCCTACAAACCCACGGCGGCTTCGCCTTCGCCAAGGAGTACCACATCGAACGCAAGTTCCGCGAAACCCGCCTGTACCAAATAGCCCCCATCTCCACCAACCTGATCCTGAGCTACATTGGCGAGCACATTTTGGGAATGCCGCGGTCGTTTTGAGGCGGATGCGGCGGTGAGGCTGGTGGCGGGCCAACCGGGCGGCCGGCGCATTCCAAGGCTTGAAGCCGTTGTGGACGGCCATCGCCTTGCTCAGCCATGCACGAAGCGTCGGTGCCGATGCGCCCTCCGGTCGTTGGCTGGGTGCTTGCAGCGACCGGCCGCGAGTTCGCGCCTCCGGGCTGTGGAACAACAACCACGTTGAAGATGAGATGACTACGACGTCGCCTTTCTGGATGGGATGGAGGCGCTGGTGGAGGCGTGGGCATGGTCTGTGCGGAGTCAATTCCAATACCGAAATGAGCCTGAACGAAGGGCGATGTATCGTGCCTGGGGCCGAGAGGGGAATTGGTTGAGATCGTGGGCGATGATCGACGGCTTCAACCGCATCGACTGCTTCACCGAAGATGCCCGTACCACAACATCCCCATGCCAGCGGTGCGGGGCAAGGTCGCCATCCGCGAGTCCCTGGCCGGCTTCATGGCATCCTCGGAAGAGGTGCAATGGGAGGTGCTGAACTTAGCGGCGGATGCTGATGTGGTGCTCACCGAGCGGGTGGACAAGTTCAAGATTAACGGCGTTTGGGTGGAGGTGCCGGTGATGGGCGTGTTCGAGACCGCCGGCGGCAAGATCGCCGCCTGGCGGGACTACTTCGATCTGGGCCAATTCCAATCCCGCCTCGCCGCCCCAGGGGGTGAATGACGCCGGGCTTGCTGGCGGGCATAGAACCCCAATTAGGTCAATTCAACCTGCCAGTCCTCAATCAGCTCGCTGCCGCTGCTGGAGAAGAGTTTTGAGACCGGGCAAAAACGGCGCAGGTTGCGCTTGACTTGGCCCAGCGCCTCTTGGCTGCCCTTGGCCTGCAGGTTGATCGTCAGCCTGACCTTGGGGAAGGGCGCATCGACCTCCTCCAGCAGCATGACGCCCCGAGGGTCAAGCTCCGCGTCCAAGGCCAGGTCCAGCGCATCCACCTCCAGACCTGCCTTCTTCGCGCACATGTTGAGAATAACGTTGGTGCAGCCCAACAGGGACGCCAAGGCGAGCTCGGTAGGCGCCAGCCCCTGATTGGTGCCGCCGCGCACCAAGGGCTCATCCACCGTCACGGCAACGTCCCGCACGGCAACGTCGGTGCGGGCATGACTGGCGCACTGCGCCGTCATCCTAAAGGGAATGTTCTTGGTTCGGATTCTTACGTTGGCCATAACGGATTTCTCCTGTTGGTTGCCTCGATCGGGGATTTTGCGGTTGCGTCCAGACACCGTATTATACAATGTGTATGCAAACTGTGGGCAGGTTCGTTGCAGGCATGAGCGGAGCATCGCAAAACACCGCCAAAGCGCGGGGGCGCCCCAAGGGTTCCGGGGCCAACGCTGTCTATGACGGGCTGCGCAACGACATACTGCACCTGCGTCTGCAGCCGGGGACCAACATTCAGGAGGCGCCCCTGCAGAAGCGCTTTGGGGTGTCCCGCACACCAGTGCGGGAGGCGCTGATTCGGCTGGCCTCCGAAGGCCTGATCAGCTTGCTCCCCAACCGCGGCGCACGCGTCGCTGAGATGGACATCGCCGACGTGCCCCGCTTCTTTGAAGCCCTGGACGTCTGTCAGCGCTTGGTTCTGCGCCTCAGCGCCCGGCGCCGCAGCGAAGCGCAGCTTGGCGAAATGCGCTCCCTTAACAGAGAGTTCGCAGACGCTGCACACACCCTAGATGTCGTGGCGATGACCGAGATCAACAAGCACTACCACTTTGTCACCGCCGAAGCTTGCTGCAACAAATACGTCCGCGAGTTTTACGAAGACCTTATGTCCACCGGGCTGCGCTTGGCTCGCTCCGCCTTCGGCTCCGCCCTGGAGGACCCGGAATTTATCGAAAGCTATTACGGAAAGGTCGTCAAAGAGCATGACGCCATCATTGAGGCTATGCAGCGGCGCGATGCGGACGCCGCCGAAAGGCTCGGTCGGGCGCACACCCAATTGTTTCGCAGCAGGATCGTGCGAGCCATCGAAAC
This sequence comes from uncultured Pseudomonadales bacterium, assembly GCA_958296195.1. Lineage (GTDB taxonomy): Bacteria > Pseudomonadota > Gammaproteobacteria > Pseudomonadales > Azotimanducaceae > Azophilus. The sequence goes on from OY282455.1 coordinate 1,477,454, forward strand.
TGGGCACGTTGAAGGTTTGGATCTGTCCGAGGCGACCAAGGAAGTGGCGGTGCCGCTTGGCGGCGCCGCCATTCCCTGAATTCACGTCTGGAGTCAGGGTCATTATGTGGCAAATCTGGATTGACCGGGGCGGCACCTTCACCGATCTGGTGGCCAAGCGCCCGGACGGCCAACTGATCTGCCACAAACTGCTCTCGGAAAACCCGGAGCGTTACGAGGACGCCGCGGTGCAGGGCATCCGCGACCTTCTGGGACTCGACGCGGGGGCGCCCATTCCCCCCAACACCTTGGAGCACGTCAAGATGGGCACCACGGTGGCCACCAACGCGCTGCTGGAGCGCAAGGGGGACCGCACCCTGTTCGTCACCACCAAGGGCTTCGGCGACATTCTGCGCATCGGCCACCAAGCCCGGCCGGACCTGTTCGCCCTGAACGTCGTGCTGCCGGAAATGCTCTACGAACGGGTCATCGAAGTGGACGAGCGGGTCGATGCCCTCGGTGCGGTGCTTACCCCCTTGGACGAGGAGCGGGTTCAGGCGGATCTTCAGGAAGCCTTCGACAGCGGCATCCGCGCCGTGGCGGTGGCCTTCATGCACGGCTATCGGCACCGCGACCACGAGCTTCGCGTCGGGGAGCTCTGCCGGCGGGTCGGCTTCACGCAAATCTCCTTGAGCCACCAAGCCAGCCCGCTGGTCAAGCTGGTCTCCCGGGGCGACACCACGGTGGTCGATGCCTACCTATCCCCCATTCTGCGCCGCTATGTGCAGCAGGTGGCCGATGAGCTGGGCGTCGAAGCAAGCGACGGCCCGCAGCTCATGTTCATGCAGTCCAACGGCGGCCTCACCGACGCCCGCCTGTTCCAGGGCAAGGACGCCATTCTTTCCGGCCCGGCCGGCGGCGTAGTGGGCATGGTGCGCAGCGCCGCCATGAGCGGCCTCAGCAAGCTGATCGGCTTCGACATGGGCGGCACCTCCACAGACGTGGCCCACTATGACGGGGAGTACGAACGCAGCTTTGAGACCGCGGTGGCCGGGGTGCGCATGAGGGCGCCCATGATGCACATCCACACCGTGGCGGCTGGCGGCGGCTCGCTGCTGCAGTTCGACGGCACCCGTTTCCGGGTGGGGCCGGAATCCGCCGGGGCCAACCCCGGCCCGGCCTGCTACCGGCGCGGTGGCCCCTTGGCGGTGACCGACTGCAACCTGATGCTCGGCAAGATCCAGCCGCGCCACTTTCCCGCCATCTTCGGCCCCGATGGCGATCAACCCTTGGACTTGGAGACGGTGCGGCGCAAGTTCTCCGACTTGGCCGAGCGGGTGTCCACCGCCCAAGGCAAGACCGTCAGCGCCGCAGAGGTGGCGGAAGGCTTCCTGCGCATTGCCGTGGAGAACATGGCCAACGCCATCAAGAAGATCTCCGTGCAGCGCGGCTATGACGTCACCGAATACACCTTGAACTGCTTCGGCGGCGCCGGCGGCCAGCATGCTTGCCTAGTCGCGGACGCCCTGGGCATGACCAGCATTTTCCTGCACCCCTTCGCCGGGGTGCTGTCCGCCTACGGCATGGGCTTGGCGGAAATCCGCGCCCTGCGGGAGGCGCAGTTGAACTTAGATTTCGCCGCCGCCGACTTGGAATCGCAGCTGGCCGAGCAATGCGAGCCCTTGGCCGCATCCGCCCGTCGGGAAGTGCGCGAGCAAGGCATCGGGGAAGGCGACATCTCCGTCGTCACCAAGGTCCACCTGCGTTACGAAGGCACGGACACCAGCCTGCTGGTCGATGCCGGCCCAAGGGCGCAGATGGTGCAGGAGTTTGAGCAGGCGCATCGGCAAAGGTTCGGCTTCATCGCCCGGCAGCGGGGCTTGGTGGTGGAGGCGGCGTCGGTGGAGGCCATCGGCGTCACCGAAGCGGCAATCGACCCGGAAACGCCGGCGCCGCCCGCCGAGGATGCGCCCGTCAAGCGAGGTTTGGCGCCGATGTACGGAAGCGGCGAGTGGCGCGACGCCGCCCTCTATGACCGTAGCGATCTGCGCCCTGGCCAACGCGTCGTCGGCCCGGCCATCATCATCGAACCCACCGCCACCATCGTTCTGGAGCCCGGCTGGCGCGGCGCCCTCAACCGCCGCGGCCACCTGCTGCTGGAGCGCCACGTCGAGCGGGAGAAGACCGAAGCGGTGGGCACCACTGCCGACCCGGTGATGCTGGAGGTGTTCAACAACCTGTTCATGTCCATCGCCGAGCAGATGGGCGCCACTCTGCGGAACACCGCCTACTCGGTGAACATCAAGGAGCGGCTGGACTTCTCCTGCGCCCTGTTCGACGCCAAGGGCAATCTCGTCGCCAACGCCCCCCATGTGCCCGTCCACTTGGGTTCGATGGGGGAGTCCGTAAAGTCCGTCATCAACGCCAACCAAGGCCGCATCAAGCCGGGTGACGTTTACGCCCTGAACGCCCCCTACGCCGGCGGCACCCATCTGCCGGACGTCACCCTGATCACCCCGGCGTTCGACGACGCCGGCCAAGACATCCTCTTTTATCTCGGCGCCCGGGGCCACCACGCGGACATCGGCGGGCGCACCCCCGGTTCGGCGCCGCCGGACAGCACCCACATCGACGAGGAGGGAGTGCTGATCGACAACTTCCTGATCGTGGAAAGTGGCGAACTGCGCGAGCAAGCACTCCGGGAGCTGCTGGGCTCCGGCCGCTATCCGTGCCGCAATGTGGAGCAAAACCTGGCCGACCTAGCTGCGCAGATTGCCGCCAACGAAACCGGCGCGACCGAACTGCGCAAGATGGTGGCCCACTACGGCATTGACGTGGTGAGCGCCTACATGAGGCATGTTCAGGACAACGCGGAGGAGTCCGTGCGCCGGGTCATCGACGTGCTTAAGGACGGTACCTTCGAATATCCCATGGACGAGGGTAGCGTCATCAAGGTGAAAATCTCGGTGGACCAAGCCAGTCGTTCCGCCACCATCGACTTCAGCGGCACCTCAAAGCAGAACCGCAGCAACTACAACGCCCCGGTGGCGGTCTGCAAAGCGGCTGTGCTCTACGTTTTCCGCACCTTGGTCAAGGATCAAATTCCGCTGAACGAGGGCTGCCTGAAGCCCATTAAGCTGATCCTGCCAAAGCGCTCAATGATTGACCCGGAGTATCCCGCGGCGGTGATCGCCGGCAACACCGAAGTGTCCCAAGCCATCACCAACGCCCTGTACGGCGCCCTCGGAGTGCTGGCCGCCGGCCAAGGCACCATGAACAACTTCATCTACGGCAACGACCGGCAGCAAAACTACGAAACGATATGCGGCGGGGCCGGGGCCGGCCCGGACCATCCAGGAGCCAGCGCCGTCCACACCCACATGACCAACACCCGCATGACCGACCCGGAAGTGCTGGAGCTGCGTTATCCGGTGCGCACGGAGGAGTTCTCCATCCGCCGCGGCGCCGGCGGCCAGGGCAGACAGCACGGCGGCGACGGCGTGGTGCGCAAGCTGCGCTTTCTGGAGGCCATGACCGCCACCCTGCTGACCTCCCACCGCGTGGTCCCGCCCTTTGGCCTGCAGGGCGGCGGGCCGGGCAAGTGTGGCAAGAACTATGTCGTTCGAGCCGACGGCGCCCAGGTGAATCTGCGCAGCAACGACCAAGTGGAGATGGCGCCCGGCGACCTGTTCGTCATGAAAACGCCGGGCGGCGGCGGCTTCGGAGGCACCTAATGACTGACTTTGCGATGCCCGAGCAGGTGCAGCCCCCCAACAAGCATGTCGGGCGGCGGACCCTGCGCCGGGAGAACCTTGCGCTGTTGACCGGCAAGGGCGAATTTGTGGATGACTTGCCGGTCAAGCCCGGGACCCTCCATGCCGCATTTCTGCGCTCTCCCCATCCCCACGCTGAAATCGTCTCCATTGATTGTTCGGCGCTGAAGATGTCCGGAGTGCATGCCGTGGTGACCGGCAAGGACTTGGCCGAACGCACCGACCCGATGCTAGTCGGTTTTCAAAATCCCATTGACTACTACGGAATGGCGACGGACCGGGTGCGCTACATGGGCGAGCCCGTCGCCGCGGTGGCCGCCACCGACCGCTACCTCGCGGAGGACGCTGTGGAGGCCATCAAGGTTGAGTACCGGCCGCTGGCCGCGGTGGTTGACCCGCTCCAGGCATTGGCGCCGGATGCGCCGTTGCTGCATCCCAGGGCCGACTCCAATTGCGTTTCCACCCGCCACTTCATCCACGGCGCCCCGGAAGAGGCGTTCGCCCAAGCGGACCACGGCGCTACGTTGACCATTCGCTACCCGCGCAACTCCATCACCCCCATGGAGACCTATGCGGTGGTTGCCGAAGCGGTAGCCGAAACTGGCGGCTTCGACGTGCTTTCCAACTTCCAAGGCCCCTTCTCGCTGCATCCCGTCATGACTAGGGCGCTGCGTGTGCGCTCCAACGCCTTGCGCCTGCGCAGCCCCAAGAACTCCGGCGGCAGCTTTGGCTCCAAGCTGACCATCTTTCCCTACATCGTGGTGCTGTGCGTTTTGGCCGGCAAGGCCAAGCGGCCGGTCAAGTGGATTGAGGACCGGCTGGAGCACCTGTCCGCCGCCAGCTCCGCGGCCAACCGCGTCACCAAGATCGAGGCGGCCTACACCGAGGCCGGCAAGGTCACCGCCCTGCGGCTTACCCACTGGGACGACAACGGCGCTTATCTGCGTGCGCCGATGCCGGCGCCTTTGTACCGGATGCACGGGGTTTCCACCAACGGCTATGACATCCGCAATCTGGAGGTCACCAACCATGTCGTGGTGACAAACAAATGCCCTTCCGGCGCCGTGCGCGGCTTCGGCGGCCCGCAGCTCTACTTCGCGGTTGAGCGCATGATGCAGAAGGTTGCGTCGGAGTTGGGGATGGACCCACTGGAGTTGGTGCGCCGGAATCTGATCAGGCCGGAGCAGTTCCCTTACCAAGCCATCGCCGGCGCCCTGTTGGATTCAGGCAACTACCAGCGCGTCATTGAAGAAGCCTCGGCAGCCGGCGATTTGGACCGCCTTAAACAACGCAAGCAAGCGGCCTTGCAGGCCGGCAAGCTCTACGGCGTCGGCTACGCCGCTTGCGTTGAACCCAGCCAATCCAACATGGGCTACATCTCCACGCTTAAAACCGGCGACGAGCGGCGGCGGACCGGCCCCAAGGACGGGGCAGTGGCTTCGGTAACCGTTTCGGTGGACGCCACCGGCTCGGTCAACGTCGTTGGCGATTCGGTGCCCCAAGGCCAAGGCCACCAAACCGTGCTGGCCCAGGTGGTGGCGGACCAATTGGGCCTAACCCCAGACGACATCACCGTGGCTTTGGACACCGACACGGCCAAGGATGGCTGGTCCCTTGCCGCCGGCAACTACTCCAATCGCTTTTCGCCGGCCTCAGTCAGCGCCGCGCATTTGGCGGCGGAGCGGGTGCGCAAAAAAATGGCCGGCATCGCCGCCACCATGCTTAATGCCCCAGCCGAAGACTTGCGGTTCAAGAACGGCAAAATTCTTGCCGCCCACAATCCCGACAACGCGGTTCCCTTCTATCGAGTTGGCGGCTTGGCCCATTGGTCGCCGTCCAGCCTGCCGGAAGGCATGGACCCCGGCATTCGGGAAACCGCCATGTGGAGCGCACCGGAACTGACTCCAACCTCCGCCAAGGACGAAATCAATACCTCGCTGGCTTACGGTTTCGGCTTCGATTTCTGCGGCGTCGAAATAGACTCGGCCACCGGGGTTGTGCGCATCGACCAATACGCCACCGCCCACGACTGTGGGACCATCCTCAATCCCGGCATGGCTGAGGGGCAGATTCGCGGCTCCTGGGCGTCCGGCATCGGCGCCACTTTTTACGAGGAGTTCGCCTACGGCGAAGACGGCAGCTTTCTGTCCGGCACCTTCGCTGATTATCTGGTCCCCTCGGCATGCGAAGTGCCGGAGTTTCAGTTGGTGCATCCCACTCCAACCCCCTCCCCCTACACCAGATTGGGAGCCAAGGGCATTGCCGAAGGCAATCAATACACCACCCCGGCCTGCATCGCCAACGCGGTGGCCGACGCCCTCGGCTTTGAAGACGTGCTGTTGCCCTTGGCGCCCGCCAAGGTGCTGGCTTGGATCCAAAGTTCGGAAAGGCCCCCGGCGGAAGGCACCGCTCCGGCCAAAGCGGAGGAAGGCAAGCCCCGCATTGAGGGCAGCGGCGAAGTCCAAGTGTCGGCAACGCCGGAATCGGTTTGGGACATTTTTCTGGATCCCCAACAGATGGCCAAGATCATCCCCGGCTGTGACCGATTGGAGGCGGTCGGCGACAATCGGTTCCGGGGTGATGTGATGCTGGGCGTTGGCCCGATCAAGGGCCTTTTCGAGGTGCGCCTTGACCTGACGGATCTAGACAAGCCAAGGTCCGCCAAGCTAGTCGGCTCCGCCGCCGGACCCCTAGGCTCATCAAGCGGCGCGGGGTTTTTCAACCTGAAGCCGATGGAAGGCTTCGCCACTTTGGTCGAATATAGCTACTCGATTCAGCTGTCCGGTAAGGTAGCCGCTGTGGGGGGGCGGCTGCTGCACGGCGCGGCGCGGCAGTTGATCGAACGGTTCATGGCGGCGTTGGCCCGGCAAGCTGGAGGAGATGTCGCCGCCGAGGTCCAGTCGACGTGGAGGGCCTTGGGGCGAAGACTGCTTGCATGGCTGGGAGGTGCCCGATGAAGCCGCCGCGCTTCGACTACGTTCGCGTGGAAAGTATCGAACAAGCGGTGGAGTTGCTAGCCCAACACGGCGACGAGGCCCGTGTCATCGCCGGCGGCCAGTCCCTCATGCCGATGCTGAACATGCGCCTAGTGCGCCCTCAAGTGCTGATCGACATAGCCAAGGCTGCGGAACTGTCCGGCATTAAAGCAAACGGCAAGGTCGTCAGCATAGCCGCTGCGACCACCCAAAACGCGCTTCTGCGCTGGCAGGGCTTAAGGGCGCACCTGCCCCTGCTGGCCCAAGCCCTGCCGCACATCGGGCATTTTCAAACCCGCAACCGCGGCACTGTCGGCGGCTCGCTCTGCCACGCGGACCCGAGCTCCGAACTGCCGCTCTGCTTGGCGTTGCTGGAGGGCGTGGTGGAGCTTCGCAGCCGCCGCGGCACTCGCCGGCTGGCGGCGCGGGACTTTCAAGTGGGCGTCCTGACCACGGCCAAGCAGGCTGACGAACTGGCCACCCGGATTCATTTTCCCAAGGCGCCGGAGGACGCCGTATTCGCCTTCAAGGAATTCCATCGTCGGCACGGTGATTTCGCCGTGGTTGCGCTGGCCGCCATGCGTTGCGAAAACACAGTTCGCTTGGCGGTGGGCGGCGTCGGCGACCGGCCCGAAGTGCGTAGTTGGGATGGCTTGCAGGGAAGCGCCATTGACGACGCCTTGAACGAATTCGCCTGGCAACTTGGCGGCAGCGACGACATCCACGCCACCGCCCGCTATCGGCGCGAACAGGTGCGCCATTTGGGACGACTGGCCATTGCGGAGACGGCGCCATGAATCTCTTGGAAAGCAACATTCGCCATTTGGTGCGTTTCACCCTGAACGGAGCGCAAGTTGAAGGCTACGCCGAGCCGCGCCTGCTGCTGACCGATTTCCTGCGCCACGAGCTTGGCGCCACCGGCACCCATGTGGGCTGCGAACACGGCGTATGCGGTGCCTGCACCATACTGCTGGATGGCCGGGCTGTGCGCTCCTGCCTGATGCTGGCCGTGCAGGCCGAGGGCGCAGCTATCGAAACCATTGAGGGGTTGGCGCACGAGGATGGCGGCTTCAGCCCCTTGCAGCAGGCGTTCCACGAAAACTTCGCCCTGCAGTGCGGCTACTGCACTCCCGGCATTCTGATGTCTATGACCGAATACTTGCGGGACAACCCGAACCCCACCAAAAAGGAAGTCAGGGTCGCGCTGAGCGGCAACCTTTGCCGCTGCACCGGCTACCATGAAATAGTCAACGCCATCCTCGATGCCGCCAAGGCGCTTCGGGAAGAAGATGGAGCATCATCATAAGGAGCAACCATGCGCGCAATCGTCGTCCAAGAATTTGGCCCCATTTCCTCCCACAAGATCGAACAGCGCCCGGACCCGGCCCCCGGCGCTCGGGAGGTCTTGATCGACAACCATGCCGTTGGCTTGAACTTCCCCGACGCCTTGATGTTGCAAGGGAAGTATCAGAAACGACCGGACCGGCCCTTCGTTCCAGGCCGGGACTGCGCCGGAACGGTTTTGGCGACTGGCCCCGGTACCAGCCGCTGCCAAGTCGGCGACCGGGTGGTGGCGCAGGTGTTCACAGGTGCCTTCGGCGAGCGGGTCATTGCCCCGGAAAACCGCTGCTTCCCATTGCCCGAAGGGGTGGCGTTCGCTGATGCGGCAGCAATGATTACCCCTTTCAACACGGCTTGGGCGGCGGTGGATGACCGGGCGGCGGTGAAGGCCGGGGACACAGTGATGGTGACTGGCGCCAGCGGTGGCGTGGGGGCCGCGGCCGTGCAGCTTTGCCGGGCCAGAGGAGCTAGGGTTCTAGCGGCCGTATCCAGTGCCGAGAAAGGCGAACTGGCGCTGCGCAACGGCGCCGACGTGTTAATCGACACCAACGCCGCCGACCTTGCGACCTTGAAGGAGCGTTTGCGGGAGCAGGTTGCCAAGGCCACCGGCATCGCCGAAGGGAAGGGCTGCGATGCGGTGCTCGACACTGTGGGCGGGGACCTGTTTGAAGCCGGGCTCAGGGTGCTGCGCTTCGCCGGCAGGATGGTCATCATCGGCTTCGCCAGCGGCGTCATTCCCGCGCCTCGGGCCAATTACCTGCTGTACAACAACCTCAGCGTCCTTGGCTCTCCCTTGGACATCCGCTTCGACAAGGTCTTCGGCGAGGTGGAGCGAGGCGTCAGCGCTTGGTTGAGCCTGCTGGCCGCCGGCAAGCTGAACTCCAACATCGCCGCCAGCTACGACTTCGGCGACTTCGCCGCCGCCTTCGACCAAATAACCGAACGCAAAGTAGCGGGCAAGGTGGTTCTGCGGTTCAACCGCTAACGGGCTAGCGAGGCGTCGCCTCAGACCGACGAGAGAATGCGGCGCGGCGGAAAACTCGACTCATTTGTTCAGTTGCCCGCGGTGGAGAAAGCTAGGCGCGCCTGCAACACCTCCACCAGCTTGCTCTTGATGATCTTGCGGGTGGGGGTCATGGGCATGGCGTCCACCGTCTCCAAGCGCTCGGGCCATTTCACCTTGGCCACGTCTTGCTCCGCAAGGTGAGCGCAAACCTCGTCAAGGGTCAGGGATTCGCCAAGCCGCAACTGCACGAACAGGCAGGCCCTCTCGCCTAAAATCGGGTCCGGCATGGGCACGATGGCGGACAAGAACACCTTGTCATGGTCGTTGACCATGGCTTCAATGTCGAGGGGATTTATCTTGATGCCGCCGCGGTTGATGATGTCCTTTTGCCGCCCGGTCATATAGACGTTGCCGTCCGCGTCCATCTTGGCCAAGTCGCCGGTGCGAAACCAGCCATCCTCACGAAAGGCCGATTGGTTGGCCGCCTCGTTGCCAAAGTAGCCGGCAAACAGGAAGGGGCCGCGAAACTCCAGCTCCCCCTCTTCATCGGCCGGCAGCACCCGCCCTTCCTCCGGTTCGCAGATACGAATTTCGTGGCCGCCCACGGACGTGCCGATGGATGTCATGCGCAGTTCCCGAGTGGCGTCCAGCGGATTCATCAAAGTCATTAGCACCTCAGTCATGCCAAACATCTGACAGATGGCGGCGTTTTTGAAGGTCGCCTCCATTTGCGTAAACACCTCTGGCGGACAGGCCGAACCGGCCAGCACCGCCATGCGCAGCCATTGCGTCACATCCTCGGTCAGGGCGCCGGTGTGCAAGGCACCGAGAAAGTGCGCCGGCGCACAGAAGGTAATGGTCGCACGGTGCTCGGTCAGCGCTTCGGCAAAGGCCGATGGGGTGAACGACGGCATCAAAACCGCGGTGGCGCCACCATGCAGAGTCAGCCCAGCGACGCAAATTCCGTAGGCGTGGGTGAACGGCGGTGCGGACAGCACTCGATCCTCCTGGCTAAGGCCGCAGCGGGCGGACATCGCCCGATGGGTGGCCGCCAAAGTATGGAAAGGGTGGACCACCGCCTTGGGCGCCGCCGAGGTGCCCGAGGTGAACGCCAACAAGCAGGGGGCGTCCGCCGACGGCTTGGCAATTGCCCGGGGCGCATGGGCAAGCAATTCGTCAAAAGCCACGGTGCCGGGCGGGGCGTCGCCGCCCAGCACATAGATTTCCCCCAAACTGGAAACCCTCTGCCGCAAGGCGGACATGGTGGTCGGCGCGTCGTAGTTCCGCATTCCGTTCCAGCAAACCACAGCCTTTACGCCGCCGTGGTTCATCAGCGGCGCCAGTTCCCCTTCTCGATAGGGCATGTGCAGCAAGGTGGGCACAGCGCCCAGCCGGTGCAGGGCGTGCCAAGCGATCAGCATTTCCGGCACGTTGGGCAACTGCAGGCCCACGGTGTCACCGCCACGGATGCCGGCGGCGTCAAAACCGGCGGCGCAGCGCAGCACCCTGTCGTTGAACTCGGCGTAGCTGACCTCAACGCCTGGGCCAACGATCGCCGGATGATCGGGGATTTCCGCCGCCCACTTCGCCAACCACTCGAAGGGCCGTTCGGCGGCCCAAGCCCCCTCCCTTAGCCAACGCTCCGCATAGCCGGCGGGATACTGGACGCTCTCTCGTAAATTCGCCACGATGATTCCCCTAGCTGTCGATGGTCTTCATTTCCACTTGGTCGAGATTAACTTGCAAGGCGTTGGTCCGCTCGCCCCGGTCAAAGGCGTTCAACCGCTCCTTGGCGTAGGGATGCTCCAAGGCCTCGAGAATGTTCATGCATTCGTGTTCGGTGCATTCCTCCAAGGAGCGACGCCAGCCGTCGTGGAAAGTTTGCTTCACGAACTTCTGCAAGTGGGTTGGGCCATCGGCGAGCTGCTGGCCTATGGAGGCGGTCATTTCCGTAAATTTCTCGCCTTCATACACGCGGTTGACGATGCCCCATTCCTGAGCCTCGTAGGCGTCCAGGGTGCGGTTGGTCAGCATCAGCTCAATGGCTCGGCGAAAGCCGACGATTTTCGTCAACGTGTAGGAGGACCCGCCGTCGTTGGCCATGCCGTTCGCCATCCAGGAGGCGTAGAACTTGGCTGTTTCGTTGCAGATGGCAATGTCCGAGGCCAAGACCAGCCCCATCCCACCGCCGACGGCGATGCCGTTGACGGCGCACAGCACCGGCATGGGCAGGCGGGTGATTCGATGCAGCATCTGATGCCACCACATAGCCACCTCGCGGAAACCCTGACGCAGCTCCTCGCGGTTGTCGATGCTATAGCCCTTCAGGCTGACCCCGGCGCAAAATGCCTCCCCCGCGCCAGTCAGCACTAGGACGCCGGCGTCCTCGTTGTCCTCCACCACGCCCAAGGCGCGGTGAATCTCGGACAGCGCTTCCGTGTTGAGGGAGTTGCGGGCGTAAGGCCGATTCAGAACTAGCGTCGCCACACGATCGGCGATCTCCAAGGTGATGTTCTTGAATTCAGGCATGGTCCCCCCTAAGTCAAGATGGTTGAAAATTCGCCCACTCGCCGAGCATAATCCTGGCGTCCACGGCAACGGCGCCATCCGCTTGGGCCAACACCGGGTTAACGTCCAGTTCGGCGATCTCGGGAAAATCGCAGATGAGTTGGGACAGGCGCATGGCCATGTCCTCGATTGCATCCAAGTCACAGGCCGGCTGGCCGCGGGTGCCCTTGAGCACCTTGGCGAACCGGAGGTTGTCGATCATCGCCGCCGCCTCAGCTTCGTCAATGGGCGCTATGGCGAAGGCGAAATCATCGAGCAATTCCGTGTAAAGGCCGCCGGCGCCTAAAACCAACGCGGGGCCGAACACCGGATCGTTTTTGGCGCCTAGGATGATCTCCTGTCCACCAGTCACCATCTCCTGCACGAACAAACCATCGAGCTTGGTCCCTTGGCCAGCGGCACGCTCCGCCATGCGATCGAAGCAGGACAGCAGCTCCTTCGCATTGGCGATGCCCAGCCGCACACCACCGACATCGGATTTGTGGATGACGTCTTGGGACATCATTTTCGCCGCCACTGGATAGCCGAGGGCAGGTGCCTGTTTTTGGAGTTGTCTCCGGTCCGCAGCCACCATCCAAGGGGCGGTGCGGAAACCGTATGCCTCTAAAACCGCAAATGCCTCGGCGAACAGGTGGCGCCGCTGCTCTTGTTGAGCTTTCTCCAGAACGGTTCGCGCCTTGGCGTGGTCCACTGGCCTTGGCACCAACACCGGACGTGCGGCCTGGGCGGTGTGGCGGGCGTAGTCGTGCATTTTGCGCAAAGTCCGCGCCGCGTCCTCCAGGCTGGGAAAGACCATGAGGTTGCCGTCTCGCTCCAACCGCTTGGTCATGCCCTGCACGTCCAGACCGTAGCTCCAGCCGAGGATGGGCTTGCGCGGATGCTTGCTGGCCAGTGCCGGCAGATGCCGGGAGACATCGAAGGCCTGGTGCTTGGGCAAACTGAGCGAGGCGTAAATGGCCAGCACCGCATTGACGTTGCTGTCCTGCAGCGCGAGGTCCAAGAGTTCGGGATAGATGCTGTGGAAGTCGCCGGCGGTGACCGCCATCCACACGTCCAAGGGATTGTGGGCCGCCATCCAGTCCGGAAAATAGGCTTGGATTTTCTCCAAGGTCGAAGGCGACAGCTCAGCCAGTTCCAAACCCTCATCTTCAAGGGCGTCAATGGCCAGCACCGCGCCGCCGCCGGAAAAACTGAAGACCGCCACCCGTTTCCCTTGCGGCAGCGGCAAGCTGCAAAACGCCTTGGAGAGCATCCGCATTTCCTCGGCGCTATGCGCCGTCACGATGCCGGCCTTGGCGAAGGCGGCGGCATACAGCTGCGCTTCACCCGCAGCGGCGCCGCTGTGGGAGGCGGCGGCGCTTTGTCCCGCTTCGCTCCTGCCGGCCTTCAGCACAATCACCGGCTTTTTCCGACTCACCCGCGCTGCCGCTTCCATGAAGGCCCGGCCATTCTCCACCGACTCGAGATGGCACTGAACGACCCTAATGACTTCCTGCCGCTCGTAAAACTCCAAGGCGTCAACTAGGCCGGCATCACAACCATTGCCAATATCCACGGCCATGCCGTAGCCGGCGCTGACGTTGCCAATGCCGTAGTGCCCCATCAAGAACAGGCCGGATTGCGCAATCAGGCCCGAGGGCGTTTTTTCAGCCTGCATTTCAAAAAAGGACGTCGTAAAGGGAGCGAAGGCGTTGGCAGTGCCAATAGTGTTGGGGCCTAGGATGCGTATTCCAGCTTGGTCCTTGATCGCCGTGATTTCCGCCTGCAGTCGCCGCCCGACCTCGTCGGCATCGGCAAAGCCCTGGGTAATGACGATCACGTTCAAAAAACGCTTGGCTGCGCACTGTCGCAAAGCCGCCGGTACGGCCCGTCGCGGCAAGCTGACCACCACCAAATCGATGGGGCAGTCTATGGCGGCAATGTCCGGGAACACCTGCACCCCATCCCAAGGTGGCAGATTGGGATTGACCAACACGACTTTCCCCGCATAGCCGTAGTCCATCAGCGTACTGAGAACACTCACCGGCGCCCCCACAGCCTTGCGCGACAAGCCGACAATCGCCACGGACCTAGGGTTGAAAAAAGACTCCAGAAAATGTGCTTCGGCCATGCACCCAGATCCTTGCCGTGTGCTCCGTACAGATTAATATACATAATGTATCCATTTAACGCGAGCTGCAACAGCATGGCCTTTGGACTGTTGAAGTACGGGTTCCGCAAGCGCTACCCGGCAAAACCCCAATTCACCCCTTCCGGCACAACGCTGAAAAAGCGCTACGACGTGGTGATTATCGGCGCCGGCGCCCATGGTGCCGGCATTGCGCACGAACTGGCGAAGAGCCACGGCATCCGCAACGTCGCCCTGCTCGACAAGGGCTATCTAGGCGGCGGCAACACGGCCCGCAACACCGCAGTGCTCCGCTCCAACTACCTAACCGAGGAGGGGGTCGCCTTTTACCGGCAGTCGTTAAAGCTGTTTCAAGGCTTGAGCAACGAGCTTAACTACAACATCATGCTAGAGAACCGCGGACAACTGACCCTAGCCCACAGCGACGCCGCCATCCGCAGCTTTCGCTGGCGCGCCGAGGTCAACCAGCACCTAGGCGTTCGCTCGGAACTGGTGGACCGCCAAACCATTCGTGAATTGGTGCCGCAGTTAAACCTATCCGAAGACGTTCGCTATCCTATTTTGGCTGGCTTATGGCATGCCGATGCGGCCACGGCCCGCCACGACGCCATCGTCTGGGGCTACGCTAGGAGCGCCTGCGAGCAAGGCGTGGAACTGCATCAGCGCACCGCGGTGCAAGCCGTGGAAGTCACCAACGGCGCAGTCCATGCGGTCAAGACCAACCGCGGCCGCATCGCCTGCGGCTGCGTGGTGCAGGCCGTTGCCGGGAGCAGCTCCATCGTGGCGAAAATGGCCGGCATCCGCCTGCCCATCCATTCCTATCCGCTTCAGGCGATGGTGACGCAGCCGTACAAGCCGCTGCTTAAGCCCCATGTGAGTTCGCCGCATCTGCATGTTTACACCCATCAAACCTCCCGCGGCGAGTTCGTGATCGGCGGCGGTTCGGACCCCTATCCGCGCTACGGCAGCAGAGCCACCCTGGAGCAGAAAGAGGCCCTGTCTTCAGCGATCCTGCAGTTGCTGCCCTTTCTGGCCCAAGCCAAGGTGCTGCGCCAATGGGCCGGAACCACGGACATGACGCCGGACTACAGCCCCATCATGGGCCTAAGCCCGGTGCGCAACTACCATTTGGACGCCGGCTGGGGCACTTGGGGGTTCAAGGCGACGCCTATCTGCGCAAAGACGATGGCTGAACTGGTTGCCACCGGCAAGCCGCCGGAACTGATTCAGCCCTTCGCGCTGGAGCGCTTTTACCGCTTCGAGCAGATCAACGAAGCCGGGGCGACCGCGGCCGGCCACTGAGTCGCATCGCATGAAGCTGCTGAACTGCCCTTTGAACGGGCCGCGCAACATTGCGGAGTTCACCTACGGAGGCGAACTCCGTCCCATGCCGGACCCGGCGGCGACCGATGCCCAACAATGGGCCGAACACCTGTTCTTCCCAGACAATGGGGCTGGCATCGTCACCGAATGGTGGTGCCACACGGCCACAGCCTATTGGTTTTTGGCGCAGCGCAACACGCTTACCGATGAGGTCATCCGCACTTTTCCGCCTTCCGAGGTCTTCAAGCAAGGGAGGAAGCTCGCCGGCAAGGACGGGGGCGAGAAGTCCTAATGGCCACCATCAACCGCCTGCCGGCCCCCTATGGGCTGCTGATCGACCGGCGCAAGCCCGTCTCCTTCAGCTTTGAAAACAAGCCATTCAAGGGGCTTGCCGGGGACAGCATCGCCAGTGCCTTAGCGGCCAATGGGCATTGGCTGCTCAGCCGCTCCTTCAAGCACCACCGGCCGCGGGGGGCGCTGTCCATGGCCGGGCAAGACGCCAACACTCTAGTGCAACTGCCTGGCGAACCTAATGCCTTGGCCGACCGCCGCCGGGTCAGCGAGGGCCTTTGCGTGTTCGGCCAGAACTACCGCGGCACCTTGGCAACCGATCGGCTCGCTCTGCTCGAGCGCTTCGCCAAGTTCCTGCCGGTGGGCTTCTACTACAAGGCGTTCTTCAGACCGATGGGTGCTTGGGATAAATGGGCGCCGCTGATGCGCAAGGTGGCCGGGTTGGGCGTATTGGACCCGAACCACCAATCGGAGCATCACGACAAGCAATACAAGTTCTACGACGTCGCCGTGGTTGGCGGCGGTCCGGCGGGGCTGGTGGCGGCGCTTGCCGCGGCCCAAGCGGATGCACGGGTGCTGCTGGTGGACGAAAATCCTCTTTTGGGCGGCTCGCTCGCCTACGCCCGCTTTGATGCGGAAGGCCGCCGCGGGGAAGCTCTGCGCCAGGAGCTCATCACCAAGGTGGAGGCCAAAGCCAACATCGACATCTTGGTTGACGCCCTGTGCAACGGCTGGTTTGCGGACAACTGGCTGGCGGTGGTCAAGGGCCACCGTCTTTACAAGGTGCGGGCCGCGCAAGTCCTGTTGTGCGTCGGCGCCTTGGAGCAGCCGGCGGTGTTCCGCAGCAACGATCTGCCCGGCGTGATGCTTGGCAGTGCGGCGCAGCGCCTGATGCGCCTCCACGCGGTTCGCCCCGGGCGCAAGGCAGTGGTGCTGACCGGCAACAGCCACGGCTACGGCGTGGCGCTGGACCTGCAGGAGGCTGGGGTGGTGGTTCAGGCCATCGTGGATTTGCGCCGCCAGCCGAACCCTGATGAGTTCACCCAAGCAGCCAACCAACGAGGCATTGCAGTCATGGCCGGCCACGCGGTCTATGAAGCCCGGGCCTGCGGCGGCCACTTGGCGGCGGTCGAAGTGCGCCGGATTCTCGATCAGGGCAGGTGCGCTGAACAAGGCGAGGCCATTGATTGCGATCTACTGTGCATGGCGGTGGGCTACACCCCCACCTACCAATTGAGTTGCCAAGCCGGCGGCCAACTGAGCTACGACGACGAAACTGCCATTTTCCACTTACGCGGCCTGCCGGAATCCGTGCGGGTCGCCGGCTCAGTCAACGGCGTTTGGGACCTAAATGCGGTGATGGCTGACGCCCGCCACGCCGCAAGCGCTGCAACGCGGGCGCTTGGCAAATCCGGCGATACAGTTCCCGAACCGATGGCGAACAGGGGCGGCAGCCCAAATTTTCCTTGGCCCATTTTCCCCCACCCCAAGGGCAAGGAGTTCGTGGACTACGACGAGGACTTGCAAATCTGTGACATTCTCAACGCCGCTAAGGACGGCTACGAGCATGTGCAGTTGTTGAAGCGCTACTCCACTTGCGGCATGGGGCCTTCCCAAGGGCGGCACTCCGCCTTGGCGGTGGCCCGCCTAGTGGCCGCCGCCACCGGCAAAACGGTGGCGCAAACCGGCGTGACCACGGCCCGCCCGCCCTTTGCCGCCGAGCAGCTAGCGCACAATGCCGGGCGCAGTTTTTACCCGGTGCGGCGCAGCAACATGCACCACCGCCACCTGGAAGCCGGGGCGCAGATGCTGCAGGCCGGCGCGTGGCTGCGGCCGGCCTACTACGGGCCTAAGGGCGGCCAAGCGGTCGCGGTGGGTGCCGAAGTGATCAATGTGCGCAAGAACGTCGGCTTGGTGGACGTATCGACCTTGGGCGGAATCGAGGTGCGCGGGGCCGACGCCGGGGAATTTCTCAACCGCATGTACACCTATGTCTTCGCCAAGCAACCAGTAGGTCGGGGCCGCTATGCCCTGCTGACCAACGAGGCCGGCGTGATCATTGACGACGGGGTGGCCTGCCGTCTGCACGAACGCCAATACTACGTCACCGCCACCACCGGCGCCGTCGATCGGGTCTGCCAAGCCATGCTGCGCTGGAACGCCGAGTGGCGGCTTGACGTTGACATCGCCAACGTCACCTCCGCTTGGTGCGGCGTCAACCTTGCCGGCCCCAACTCTAGAGCGGTGCTGCAAAGCCTTTGCGAGGGCTTGGACTTAAGTACACAAGCCTTCCCATTCATGGGGGTGCGTGAGGGCAAGGTCGCCGGCATCCCGGCACGGCTGCTGCGGGTGGGGTTCGTCGGCGAACTCGGCTACGAGATCCATGCGCCGCAACACTGCGGCGAAGCGCTTTGGGACGCCTTGATGGACGCCGGCAAAAACCTCGGCATCCAACCCTTCGGCGTTGAGGCGCAACGGGTTCTGCGGCTGGAGAAGGGCCACATCATCGTCGGCCAAGACACCGATGCCATGACCCATCCTTCGGAGTTGGGGATGGACTGGGCTGTTTCCCGCAAAAAGCCCTTTTTCGTCGGCGGCCGCACTCTGGAGGAGCTGGCGAAAAAGCCCTTGAGACGAGTGCTGGCCGGCTTCGTCGTGCATGACTCGGAGGCGCCCATGCCCTTAGAAGGCCATCTGGTGCTGGATGGCAACCGCATGATTGGCCGCGTCACCTCCTGCAGTTGGTCACCGACTCTGCAAAAGCCCATCGGGTTGGCCTACCTTCCCCCAAAAGCCGCCAATCCAAGCACCGAGATAGACATCAAGTGGAGCGGCGGCGTTAGGGTCAAGGCGAAAGTGTCGGCAACGCCGTTCTACGATCCGCAAGGCAAGCGGCAGGAAATGTAGTTATGCAGGCTTCCCCCAGCGCAACAGGCGCATCGCCAACCGCCTTCCAGCGGCGCAGCCAGCTGTATCGCCGGCATCTGGACCTAGACGCAGCCTTTGCCGACTATGAGGGCGTCCTCGCAGTGGCGGCATACGCCGACCCCAGGGTTGAACGTGCCCTTGCCGAAAGGTTGGGGCTGGCGGACCTGTCCACATGGCCGCGCAGCGGCTGCGCCGGCCCCAATGCGCCGCAATGGCTTGCCGACGCCGGCCGGCAACCGCCAAACAGGCCCAACAAAGCGGTGGCGCAGGAAGACGGCGGCTTGATTGCCCGCCTGTCGGAGCAGGAATTTTTGATCCTTCAGGGTTTGGAGGCGGACCCCGGACTCTTCGCAGCCCTCCAAGGCAACTGGCCGTCGGATGCCGCAGAAAGCGTCCATCCGCTGCCCCACGCCGACAGCCACTGCTGGTTGGCCCTCAGCGGCGCACTGGCGTCCGAAGCCCTCGCCAAACTCTGCGCCGTTGACCTAAGCAGCCGCTCCTTCGGGCTATGCGACGTCGCGCAAACCTCGCTGGCCCGGGTCAACGCCATCATCCTGCGCCAAGACTTGGGCGCCACGCCCTGCTTCCACATCCTAAGCGATGCCAGTTCGGCGGAATACCTATGGGATGCCCTAGTTGACGCTATGCGGGAGTTTGGCGGAGCGCCAGTGGGATTGGAGGCGTTGCGAACGCTTAAGTTGCGTGACCGCCCCAGCGAAAGTTTCAGTCCGACAGAGCGGCATCCACGGATTCAGCCTCGAAAAGCCCCCTAGGCCGACAAGTTGGCATCCATGCACCGCATTCTGACCAGGGTCGCTAAGCGGCGCATCATTTTTCCACACCAAGTATAAAATACTTGACACGAAATTGCTGCTGATGTTTGAATGCGGGACTAAGGCACGATGGTAGGAGGTGGATATGTCGATTAAGGATCATGGAACTGCTTCCAGTTTTGGCGTTTTGTTGGCTTGTTGCCTCTCGGTTACGGCCTTGGCCCAAGACGCAACCGAAGCGCCCGGGGCAGGTCCCGTCATAGAGGAAGTCTTTGTGACCGCCACGAAACGGGGGGCGGTTGCCGCGCAGGACGTGGCCTACAACATCTCGGTGGTCAACGGGGAGTTTCTCGACGACGTTGGGGCGGATGACTTTTACGGCTTCGCCCGTCGGACCGGGATTCAAGCCGAGGACGAAGGTCCTGGCGAGAAACGCTTCATCATCCGCGGCGTGAACCTCGCCGGCAGCGCCAGTGTGGGCCTGTACTACGATGACATCCCCACCACCGGCTGGGGGCAGGGCGGCAACGGCGACGGCCAGCCGGACTTCCGCGTCGTGGACTTGGAGCGCATCGAGATCCTGCGCGGGCCGCAAGGCACCCTGTACGGCGCCGGGTCGGTCGGCGGCACCATCCGCTTCGTCACCAACAAGCCCAACATGCGGGAGTTTGAAGGCAGCCTCAGCGCCGATTTCGCTGGCGTCAGCCAAGGGGGCGGCGCCAATTACGCCTTTGACGGGGTGATCGACATTCCCTTGGTCGAAGACCGGCTGGGCCTGCGCGTCGTCGGCTTTTGGATGGATCGGGACGGCGTCACCGACAACCTGTTTTTGGGCATTGACGGCACCAACTACCAAGAGGTGGATGGCGGCCGGGCCATTCTGCGCTGGAACGCCACGGATGCGCTGACGGTCACCGGGTCCTATTGGCGGCAGAACACCGAGGTGGGCGACCGCCCTGAGTGGAATCCGCTTTGCAACCCCGCGGTGCATGTCTGCTACGTCAACCCGGCGGTTGGCACCGAGCCGCCGGACTCCACGGCCATCACCACAAGCAGCAACAGCCAGCGCATCTCCACACAAGGCACGGTCACGCCCTACGTTGGCGATATGGACATCTACGCCTTGAACGTGCAGCACGAATTTGACTTCGGCACCTTCACCAGCGCTACTTCCTGGTTCATCCGCGACGTCAACGCGGCCTTTGAAGGCTCCGATTTCTCCGCCGGGCGGTTTTTCAGTCCAGATTCGGTGCTGCCGGTGGGTACCGCCCAAGACACGGAGCAGTTCAGTCAAGAGCTGCTGTTCTCCTCGCGTCTCGGCGGTCCGTTCAATTTCGTGACCGGCTTCTTCTATCAAAACCGGGAGAGCCTGTTCCGCCAAAGAGCCGCGGTGGTCGCCCCGGCACCTGGCCTCACGGGCTTGGATTTGCTGTACCAAGGTCAGCCGCAGGAGAGCTTTGTGAACACGATGTGGTTCCTGGAGAACATCGTGGGCATTCCAGGGGTGTTGGCCAGCTTGGGCAGCGGCGTCATTTTCGACACTCAGTTTGAGCGGGACTTCACCCACACGGCCGTGTTCGGGGAGGTCAACTGGCAGGTTGCGGAGCGGTTCATGCTGGACTTCGGGGTGCGCTGGTTTGACTTGGATAACGAGATAGAGGAAACCAAGCTGCTCAAGCCGGACTTCACCAACCTGCTCCTAGGGGTGCCGCTTGCGGAGGCCAACCAGTCGTCGAGTTTCAGCGACACCATCCTCAAGGTCACCGCGTCCTTTGACTTCACCGACGACATCCTGGGCTACGCCACCTGGAGCGAAGGGTTTCGGGAGGGCGGCGTAAATCCCTTAAGGACAGCCGAGTTTCTGCCCATCGGCTTCGAGCCGGACACGGTCACCAACTACGAGGCCGGCTTGAAGATGGATCTGCTGGACCGGCAACTGGTGGTCAACACCGCCTTCTACCTCGTCGAGATCGAAAACCTGCAGGTTTTCGTCCCCGACCCGACCGGGCTGTTCAACCTGTTCCTGAACCTTGAAGAAGGCGGCGCCGACATCAAGGGCTTTGAGCTGGAGGTGACCTATGCGCCCTTCGCCATCGCTGGTCTGCAGGCGCAGTTCGGCGCCCAGTGGGCGGATGCCGAATACACGGCGGACATCCCCGGCTTAAACCCCGACGGCAGCCTTGGCATAGGGGACCCGGAGCGGGACGGGCGGGACGGCGATCCCTTGGAGCAAGTCGGCGATTGGACCCTGAGCGGAAACATTCAGTATGGCTTCCCGGCTTTCGGCCGGCAGGCTTTCGTGATGCTGGACTGGTCCTACACGGGCGAAGCCTTTTCCGACGACAATCCCCGTTCCCCCTTCGGCGACGACGTGGGCGACTACCACTTGGTGGGCCTGCGCTTGGGCGTCAGCGGTGAGGAGTGGGGCGGCTGGAGCGCGACCCTGTACGCCAATAACCTGTTCGATGAGGACGGCTTAATCACTTACGAAGACCGCAAGGAGTTATTCCCGGACATTCGCCCCAATAGCCCAACCTACATCACCACCTATCCGCGCACCATCGGCTTGAACCTGAGCAAGACCTTCTAGGATGCGCCCCGCAGAGAAAACCATGAGAGAACGCAAAATTGCATCCCGCCTAGGGCGGACCCTCGTTTCCGCCTTGGCGTTGCTGTTGTTCGCCCAACAGCCTTTGGCGGCGGACTTGGTCATTGCCAACGCCCGCCTGATCGACGGCACCGGCGCTCCGCCCCGAGACGGCGTCAACATCCTGCTGTCCGGCGGCCGTGTGCAGTCCGTCGGCACGGACGAGATTGACGCCAAGGGCGTCAAGGTCATTAACGCCAAGGGCGGGACTGTCCTGCCAGGCCTGACCGATGCGCATGTGCATTCGTCGATGGAGTTCCCCGTGCCGCCCGAGGAAATGGCCCCCGGCTTCGGCTATCCCGACCCCAAGTGGGCGGTTTACAGCGACGACAAGATGCGCGCCTTCATGAAGGGCAACTTCGGCAAGCACATGCTGCGATACCTGGAAAGCGGCGTCACCACCATCATCGACCCCGGCACCCACTTCCCTTGGGGCTTGGAGATGCGGGAAAGCCTGCGTTCCGGCAAGGTCCTGGGGCCGCGCCTTTACATCACCGGGCGGCTGTTCACGGCGCCGGGCGGGCATCCGGCCTCCACCGTCTGCAACAGCGATCCTTGGTGCGTGCAGTCAATCACCGTGGCCACGGACGACCCGGAAGCGGCCCGGGAAGGCGTCCGCACCCTAGTCGCCGGCGGCGTGGACGGGGTCAAGATGGTCTATGACGGGCAGCGGGAGGACGGTGCGCCCGGAACCTTCGGTGATTCCACTCCCCATCTCAAAAAGGAGGTGATGGAGGCAGTCATCGACGAAGCCCACAAGCAGGGCGTAAAGGCGTTGGCGCACACCTTCGTGATCGCGGACACATGGGAGGTTGTGAAGGCCGGCGTTGACGGCTTGGTCCACTTCACCACGATGGCGGATGGCAGCTACCAAACTCCGGATGGTGAATATCTGCCGGCCGTGCTCAACCGCTTTGACGTGCCCACAACCACCACCATCGGTTTCCTCGGTGCGGAGGAGGAAATGCCGGATGCGCCGCCGGAAATGCAGGAGCAGTGGAACGCCATGCTGGCCAGCATCGGGCCAAGCCTGCGGGCCATGGCCGACGCCGGCGTAACCTTGATGTTCGGCACGGACTACTTCGGCCTGGGCATCGACCCGCATCCCCGGGACATGCTGCTGAACGAAGCCCGCACCTTGGTCAAGGCCGGCTTCAGCGAGATGGAGGTGATCCAAATGACCACCGGCAACGCAGCCAGGCATCCTCTAACGCCGGACGCCACCGGCACCATTGAGCCGGGCAAGTTCGCCGACGTCATCATGCTCGACGGCGACCCGCTGCGGAACATTGACGCCATCTTTTCCCCACAGGTGGTCATCAAGGCTGGGGAGATCGTCATCGACAAACGCTAATCCGACGCCCGCGCCGCCGCAATCAGCATCCAGTTTTTTGCGCGGCGACGGTCGGTCGGCGGCTGGTGCGTCCCCCCGCAGTTTCAGGCCTGACATGAGGGGTTCCAGCGCGTGGCCATAGCCTATGGCGGCGCATTCCAAGGCTTGAAGCCGTTGTGGACAACCATCGCCAAATTGAATATAAGTGCCAGCAGACCTAAGCTCGCCGCAAGGGAGCACGAAATGGCGTCGCAAGCAGACAGAATCCGACAGCATGTGATGGAACGCTATGTTCGGCCCTTTCTAGATGCCAATGAGGTTACGCTCTCCATTCGTGCCGGGGATGTCGTGCGCAGCATGGGTCTTGTCAACAGGACTCCAGCCGTATGCAGTGCCCTTGAAGGTCGGAAGTTCCAACAGGAAGCCGAACATGTAGGGCTTGAGTACTTGGATCGAACGGGACCCGCTAGAAGCACTACAACCAGGTTCCGTTACAAGCGGCAGGGTTCACCTAAAACGTTGATCAGGACGCCCACAAAGAAGCAACTGCCCGATCGACCGCCGCTAAAAGCCGTGGCGACCCAGCGCCCGAAGGTGCCGCCCGCAAGGAACGCTAAGCTGCCGGCCGCAGATCTCTGCCTTGTTTCCTGCGTTAAAACGAAGCAATCTCATCGGGCGCCGGCTAGGGATCTTTACATATCTGATTGGTTTGCCAAGGTGCGCAAATTGGTTGAAGCTCAAGGCTGGCCTTGGTTCATCCTTTCCGCAAAGCATGGTTTGGTGCGTCCCGACAAGGAGATCGCTCGCTACGAGAAGAGGCTGCTCACCATGCGGGTGGCCGAGCGGCGGGCATGGGCGAGTGACGTTATGCAGGCGCTGGAGTGCCATTTGGGCGGTGTGCGAACCGTCGTGGTTTTTGCCGGCCAGCCCTACCGCGAGTTTTTGGTCCCGGAAATGCGCGAGCGCGGCGTTCAAGTTGAGGTGCCAATGGAACGCCTGAAGTTCGGCGAACAATTGGCTTGGCTAAACGACCGGATCAAGCATTGACCGCAAAGCCCTCACCGAGCCGCGTTGCCGACACCATACGCTTCTACGATCTTCTGGCCCGCATTGAAGATCGGGCTGGCGGGCGCCGCACCCTCGGCGTCTGCGATGGCCGCATGGATTGGCCGCGGCGCGGCGTCTATTTTTTCTTTGAAGAGGGCGAGCAGCGCAGTTTGTCGGGCGGCGGCAGCCGCGTGGTGCGGGTTGGCACCCATGCGCTGACAGACCGTTCAAGGACAACGCTGTGGGCACGGCTTTCCCAGCACCGCGGCAGCGCCAAGAGCGGGGGCGGCAACCACCGCGGCTCCATCTTCCGGCTGTTGGTAGGCAGGGCGCTGGTCGAGCGCGGCGATTGCCCAGCGCCGCAGTCTTGGGATATAGCCAGCGACCCCGGTGCCGCGGCCCGCAAACTAGGCATGACTCGCGTAGCGGTGAAAGACGCGGAAGCGGACTTGGAGCGCCGCGTCAGCGCCCACATCGGGCGGATGCCGTTTCTGTGGTTGAACATCCCCGACAATCCAAGCCCGCACAGCGACCGAGGGGTCATCGAGCGCAACGCCATCGCCTTGCTCAGCCATGCGCGAAGCGTCGGTGCCGATGCGCCCTCCGGTCGTTGGCTGGGCGCTTGCAGCGACCGACCGCGGGTTCGCGCCTCCGGGCTGTGGAACAACAACCACGTTGAAGAGGACTACGACGTCGCCTTTCTGGATGGGATGGAAGCGCTGGTGGACGCATGGGCATAGTCCTCGTTGGACGCGAGGTAAAATGCAAGGCTCTCAATTCCTGTGGGAGACATCCTCATGCCATACCAGCCATCGAGCATGGTGCTGTTCCTGACCAACTGCTCACTCACCAAGGTGCCAGGCGGCGGCGCCGAGTACGATGAAGGGCAGGCGATCACTTCCGTTTTGCCGAACTCCCTAGGAGACCGGCTTCTCGAACGGCGAGCAAGAATTTTCCAGCTCGTGAAAAACGCCTCTGATTTTTATTGGCAGGGCACCCCCGTCTCGGAGCTTACATTCAACCAGGAACTCACCAGTGGTCCGGACCTTGGCGGCCGGCACACCGCCACCTATCTGCCGGCGCTTGACCGCTACCAAGGCCGTTTTTTCAAGGCACTGGGAGTGGAAGGCAAACAGCGGTTGGTCGAATCTGAGCACCACACCCTGTTCCTCTCCGGCCTGTACGGTCTGCTGCGGCCAATGGAGCCAATTCAACTGTACAGCTGCCCGCTTGATCCGCCAGTCGCCGAGCGATGGCGGAAGAACGATTTGTTAACCGAAGTGCTGTGCGAGTACGTTGAGCGATTTGGCATTGCCCTCATCGTTGACTTGACCGCAATCGACGCCTATCGGCGACTGATCGACTGGAACAAAGTTGCTGAGACAAAAACGGATGTGCTGCACTGTTTCGATGTGATGGCCGCCGGCGAATCGGCGCTCGTGTTCTTCGGTGAGTGCATGGCCGAGCAGTTGCTCAGCTTATCCGAGGGGGAGCTCGTCGGTTTGCCATCCGAATCTCAGTTTGGGACCGTAATCCTGCGGTCGCTACGCGAAGCTATGGCTGGATTGCTTTCCGAAAGTGCCAACACTGACGAGCCGTTGTCGGACAGCCGGCTAGGAGATGACAAGCCCACTGTCGATGGGCATTGGCGGCCTAAGTTCCAGAAACCTTTCGTAAAGGATCTGCGCAGTCACATAAGTACTGAGGCAATGCAGGCGATCGTTGAAATCTGCGAAGACCCGATGACGCCCCACGGAGATACGATTCAACCGCTCAAGCACGGATTGTCAGGCAAATGGCGTTATCGCCGCGGCGACTTCCGCATTGTCTATTGGCCAGACAGGCACAAAGGCAGGGTTGTCTTCGAGAACTTCAAAAGTCGAGGCGAGGATTATAAAAAATAGATACTTGAACACTAGGCAAGTCGTTTATTCCGCCCAATATCGGCCCACCCTTGCCACCCCATCTGCGGCTTCGGCTTGAACTTGCGCACCAAATGCCCTCATGCCCCAGCAGGGTTCTGCCCCTCTTCTCCACCCACGAGTAGCGCTTACCATCCATCGCTACGCCGTTCTCGCCCGCGCCTTAGTTGATAGGTTGGGCGAGTGTCCGGGTGCGCTCTCAAGGAGGCTATCGGTTGGAGGGCGGTTTCAGTGGTAGTCAACGATCTCTACGTCAAAAAATGTTTCCGCCCTCAAAGCGGAAGCACAGCCGCCATTGGTCTTTGACCCGAATGCTGTAGATGCTACTGCGTTCTTCCTTGAGCGCTTCAAGTCGATTGCCGAAGAGAGCACCGAAAATGAGCGGGCCGCGCTAACCCGCTTTGCGGATCGGACAACGGTTGATGGGGCCGACCAAGGCCTCCGACTAAAGCGCGACAAAGTCAGTTGTTCTTCCTAATATATCCCGCGTTCCAAAGAGCCAAGACCACATCCATCTGCTGGTTTCGTGCCTTAGATTGGGGGTGTGTTACCTGGTTCCATAATTCCGATGAATCTTTCGCCAAGCCGGGCGAGGTGCGAAGCAATTTGACCGCTTCGACCGCGTACTTTTTGATTACCGCTGAGGTTGTGTATTTTCCCGGAGGGATGCCAAAGATGAGACCATCTTCAGCCAAACCCAAGAATACGCACCTGGGGCAACTTTTTTTTCGGCTTTCTGTCTGCGATGGAAAAACTTCCTTAGCAGACTCCTTCCACGCTCGCACCGGGTCCACGCCATTTTGTGCCCTTTTCACGGCGCGAAGCGCAACACTTCCATGTCCCTTTTTCATCGGTAAGGTTCTCCTTCATTGGGGACCCGCCTGATTCAATACCAAGGAGGATCCGGTTTTGCACAGGTGGTACTTGCTATCAACGACCACGGCGTTTCAGTGCAGTGCCCATTGTGGAAATGTTGGATAGGTGCCCGGAAATGCTATCCAACAGGCTCACGCCAACAACCGATCGATCGGCGGTTATGAAAAAGCGCCACTTGCCTGCGCCGTCGCCGAGCGTTCCCGCCAGGCCTTGTGCGCCTTCCTCTAGGTCGAGCGCCGACAGGGTGCGGGATTCTCCAGCGGCCAGCGTCAAGGTCACCGGCCCCGCGGTGTTGCCTTGGTCGTCAACGCCTTCAATGCTCACGCTTGCGGCGGTCGCTCCGGTGTTGGCAAGGCGCAGCATGCTAGCCCTTGTGCGGTTGCTTGCGGGGTTAAAGGTGGGGAACCACAAGCCGTCCTTGGGCGTCCCTTTGCAGCACATCGTGCATGGCGGTCAGGAACCCGTCGTTTGTGCGAACGTAGGCAAGCGCCCAAAAATCCGGTAAGGGTCCGACGTCCAAACGCCAATCGCCTCGCGTTGGGCGTCCAATGCCTTCGATGCCCTTGGCGGCGTTCCCGTTCTCAAGGTCGCCGGCGTTGAAGTGAAAGGCTAGTTTCGCGCCCAACGGGATTTCAATCGGGTCGGCAGCGGTTCCCGCGTCGTCAAACGCATGAATTCGCACCATGCCAGGTTCCTGTGAATAGCTAATAAGGATACGCACGAATCCCTGCCGTATCGCGTCGGAAGCCGAAACCAACAACGGCACGTTTATGCTGATATCCCTTGTGGAAATGCTGTTGGCCATTGTGGAAATGTTGGATAGGTGTCCGGAGGCGCTGTCAAGCAGGCTCATGCCGAAAACGGATGACCCTGCCCCTCCTAAGAGCAAGTACCATTTGCCGGTGCCGTCGCCAAGCCTTCCGGTCAAGCCCCATGCGCCTTCCTCTAGGTCGAGCGCCGACAGGGTGCGGGATTCTCCAGCGGCCAGCGTAAAGGTCACTGGGCCGGCTAGGGTGCGTTGGTCGTCAAGGCCTTCAATCCTCACGCTTGCGGCGGTCGCCCCGGTGTTGACTAGGCGCAGCCTGCTAACCCTTTCCCTGTTGCTTGCGGGGTTGAAGGTTACAACCACAGGCCGGTCAAGGTCGTTCCTTGGCAGCACGTCGTGCATGGCGGTCAGGAACCCGTCGTTTGTGCGAACGTAGGCAAGCGCCCGGACGTTCAAGGCGCTTTCCAAATCCAAGCGCCAATCGCCTCGCCCTGGGCGTCCAACGGCTTCAATGCCCTTTGCGGCGTTCCCGTTCTCAAGGTCGTCGGCGTTGAAGTGAAAGGCTTGGTGCGCGCCCAACGGGATTTCAATCGGGTCGGCGGCGGTTCCCGCGTCATCAACCGCGAAAATACGCACCATGCCGGATTCGCCGGATTCGTTGATGATGCGCACAAAGCCCTGCCGATCGGGGTTGGAAGCCGAAACCAACAACGGCACGGCGGCAGCAAGGCGTGTTGCCGGAGGCTCTAGCCCATCCGGCGCTTCGGTTTGGAAGTCCAATTCCAAGTCAACCCCGCTGGGAAGCTTGGCAAACAATGAGTCATTCCGGCTCAATCCCACAAGGTGGTTGGCCGTCAACTCCAGTGTGCTCAAGTTGGTCAGGCTGTCGAACACGCCCGCCGGTAAGGTTGCCAACTGGTTGTCGTTCAACCACAGGTGTTGCAAGTTGGTCAGGCCATCGAACACGCCCGCCGGCAAGGCCGTCAACTCGTTGTAGCTCAAGCGCAGTTCTTCCAAGCGGGTCAGGCCATTGAACACGCCTGCCGGCAAGGTCGCCAATTGGTTGTGCGACAACGACAGTGTGCGCAAGTTGGTCAGGCCGCTGAACACGCCCGCCGGTAAGATCGTCAACTGGTTGTGGCTCAAGCGCAATGTGCGCAAGCTGTTCAGGCCGTTGAACACGCCGGCCGGCAAGGCTTCCAACCAGTTACGGTTCAACCGCAGGTCTCGCAAGTTGGTCAGGCCGTCGAAGTCGCCAGCTTGCAAGGTCGTCAACCTGCTTTGACTAAATATAAATAGTCGCAATTCGGCCATCTGCGCGGAATCCACGGCGGCGCAGTCTTCCTCGCCAAGGTCCCCCATGATGGCGTCGCGCACCTGCGGCGTTCTGCCGCAAATGTCCACGGTTTGAGCATGGCCTAAAGCCGGCAGCACGGTGGCAAGCAGCAAATTGGCCAGTAGCTTTTTCAAGGTCATTCTCCAGGTTGACGGAAGCACAATTATAGCCAAGCCGCGCAAAGCAAACTGCCGGCAAGGAAGATCCTAGACACGCCTTAGGGCGCTTCTGGGCGCTTTCTGGCTGCCGGTAGTAGTGTGAAAGCGAGGAGTAGGGCCATCAAAGCCCGCGGGGCGTTGCTTGCTTAGCGAAAGCGCCGCCGCTTAGGCTACTTGCAGCGGTCGGATTGCCGCCAGCGAGTCATCGGCCTCCCGGGCCGCAAGTGCCAGTTCATACTGACTCTGAAGGTTCATCCAGCTTTGCGCGTCGGTGTTGAAGTACCGGGCAAGGCGCAACGCCGTTCCAGCGGTAATGCCGCGACGACCGCGGACAATTTCGTTGACCCGAGCCGGCATCAAGGTCTTTTTTGGCCGATCTTGGCCATTTTCCGCGAAATCCGCCTCTACCGGACCGCCGCATCTCCACCAACCTGATCCTCAGCTCCATCGGAGAGCAAGTCTTGGGTAGGCCGCGGTCGTTTTGACGCGGATGCGACAGCGGGATGGTCGCGGCCTGATTAAGAGGCAGTCCCTAGGTCATCCCGCTGGCTTGGCGGAGCCGCTCCAGCAGTTCGTCGCCGCTGGCACACTCGACAATCCAGTCGCCCACCTCAATCAAGCGGTCCGCGTCGGCGCCGTCCAGCAGGGCCGACAGCCGCCGGGCGGTTTCCGCGTCAAAGCGCCGCTCCGCCAAGCGGCGCAGCAGGTCCGCTTGGCCTTGGTGAACGCCTTGCCGAACCCCCTGCTGTAAGCCTTGCCGCACTCCCTGTGCTATGGCGTTGTCATGCCATTCCTGCAGCCTCGCCTCCATCAACGTCGTCATCTCTCCTGCCCCTTTCTCCTGCGCCAACATCCGTTCGTAGTCCGCCAGCGGCGGCAGCGCCAGTAGTTGGGCGCCAGACTTTATGAGGGCGATGGCTCAACCAAGGGTGTGCCGGCCCGTCCTAGGGATTGACGCAGCAACGAATTCGCATCCTCCTCGTCGCACCAGCCAATCGCGTGCAGGTGGCGAATGCATCTTTGCGCCGAAGGGAACTGTCGCAACAAACGCTTCGCAGTATGCGGCCCGTCCCGCCAAAGAAGACGGCACCCCTCTTGCATGGATGCGTCGATGGTGACGGAGCCTTGCGGATGACGGCTCAGCAGCACGATTGGGTCGGACGCCAAGGCGGCATCCAGCGCCGCCTGCACCGCTTGGGGAGGAACGCGGCTCAGGATGGCGTCCTTACGATGGGAACGGTCCCAAGCCTCTTGCAAGATGGAGCTTTCGGACAGTGCATGGCTCAGCGCAATACGGTCGCTGGGTGCCGCGCACTCCATTCGATTCGTCAGCCACCACGCCAGGTCATATCGGTCCCGCCCCCGCCGACGCTCCTTGGGATCGATTGCCAGCGCCATTTTTTGACGCACCAGTTCATCGGGCCGATACACTCGCAGGCCCGCCGCCAATATGGATAGCTGATGTTCCGCCGTCTCGGCGGCATCGCCGCGCAACACTCTAGTGTCCACTGAGCAGGTGCGCCCACCAAAGCGAGGATGCGACAACCGCACCTCAAAGCCCCGTCCATGGCGGCGCTTTGGCCAATGCACCGACGCAGCCAGCTCCTTTTGGGCTTGCGTGAAGCCTGTGCTGATTGCTGACGCCACATCCCCATCTTGGTGAAGCAGGTCCAAATCGATGTCCTGGGATGGCCTCGACAATCCGTAGCATAGGCGGGCAGCGGTGCCGCCGAGCAGGATGGCGGGCGAGCCTTGCCCTTCCAATTGGTGCTGCGCCAGCGCAATGGCCCGATGCAGGACGCCTTCCCACCATGCGTCCCGGCCGTCAGGCGACTCTGGCACGGGCGGCAGCAGTGACGGCAAGTCCATCGCCGCCGTCATGTGACAACCTCAGTTTTTCGAGGTGGCAAATTGATACTGCGCGGTTGGACGCCGACCGCCGCAGCCCCGCGACGGTCTGGAGGATGCAGCGACTGCTGCACCCATTGCAGCCAAGCGGCGGCGATGCCCGGGTCGGGATGCGCCTGGACCAAGCTATGCGCCATGCGCGTCAACTCCTCGGCTTGCACATCGGACAGCCATTCCGCCAACTCACTGCCGTCGGGCGCACATTCCTCCGCGGTCTCCGCCAGCGCATCCCAAGCCCACTCCAAGGCCGCCCGGGCATGTGACGCCCCCCATACGGGAACGCTGCGGCGGGCGGCGGGATGCCCGGCCAGCGCCAAGCGCGAACGGATGTCCGCGACGCCCTGCGCACCCAACAACGCATGGACGGACAAGGGCCCCGCCCTAGACAAGGTGACGCACAGACGGCGCCCCATGTCGTCGGCAAAGTTGCGCGACAGCCATACCCCATGCCCTCGCCAATCGCCGCAAGGCTCGCCGGGAAGGTTTAGCATCTCCAGCCCAGTGACATGCCGTTCCACAGTGGTGGGCGGCACCCAAATGCCCCAGTATCCATCCGGCAGCGACTGGTTTTCGGCGTCGCTCAAGTCCCACCGCCCATCTTGGGGTTCGACAGACGGATGTCGCATGGGAATGACCTCAGTGCGCTCCCATAGCGGCCTTAAGACGGTGGATGAGTCTCGCGGACGCTCAGCGGCGCTGAATCGTGAAGGTTGTTTCATGATAACGCAGTGTACAACTCCGTATGCAGGCCACAACCGCCACTCCCTTCCCCATTTACAAGGTTCGCCTTCGCGGGGAATTCGCCCCCATATCGACCAACCTGATCCTCAGCTACATCGGCGAGCACGTCTTAAGGACGTCGCGGTCGTTTTGACGCATGCGGCAGCGAGGTGGTCGCGGACCTATTAACGGGGAGTCGCTAGGCCAACCCACCGGCTTGGCGGAGCCGCTCCAGCAGTTCGTTGCCGCTGCCGCACTCGACAATCCAGTCGCCCACATCAATCAAGCGGTCCGCGTCGGCGTCTTCCAGCAGGGCCGACAGCCGCCGGGCGGTTTCCGCGTCAAAGCGCCGCTCTGCCTGGCGGCGCAGCAGGTCCACTTGGCCTTGGTGGACGCCTTGCCGCACCCCCTGCTGCAAGCCTTGCCGCACCCCCTGCTGCAAGCCTTGCCGCACCCCCTGCGCGATGGCGTTGTCATGCCATTCCTGCAGCTTCGCCTCCATCAACGTCGGCATCTCTCTTGCTCCTTTCTCCTGCGCCAACATCCGTTCGTAGTCCGCCAGCGGCGCGGCGGCAGCGCCAATCCCCGTCGCCGCAGCAAATGCTCCGCCCGGGCGTGGAAGCCCCGGCGCAGGCCCGCCGACTCCGGTCCGCTCCACAGCTGGAATGCCTCCGCCAGCAGCCTCGGCACGTCGTCGCCGGAGGCGCTCTCCAAGCGGATCAGCGCCGCCTGGTGGTTGCGTGGCAGCGGCCGCCTTTCAATGAAGGACTCGCATCGCCTACTAAGCCAAGTACGATCTGCGTGGCGACTGCCCAGTGCATTCGGGGATTCCCACCCGCCTCATCGCTACCTTGAACAACCCCGTGATCCCGAGGACGGCAATCGCTACATCGCCAGACCGTCAAAGCTCGAACTGGAACTCTGGCACCACGACGTCCACAATGGTTTCGTCTCCAACTGCCGACTGGCGACTTATGCGGAGGACGCAACTCCAGGGTCATTCAGCGAAGCGCTCTTGCGTTAGGGTGCGCTGACATTGCGACCAGCCTCCGCGGCTCTTAGTACTGCTTGCACACGAACACCTTGGCCGGCGCCGTAGCAGAAGCGCCAGGGAATGTCGTGTTTTGAGCACAGCCGCCGTACATGCTGGCCAAATGTCGTTCGCATAAAACGCAACAGGACGACCGCATTGCAGTTCGGCAGCTTGCCTATCACGTCATCGAGTGTTTTCATCCAATTGGGCGTCCAGTCGATTTTCACGAAATCGACGGATACGTCTGCATCTTGTCTATGCACTTGCATCTCTACTTGACCGTTGCTCTTGGCGAGCGACTCGTCGCCACCGATTACGAGAACGGCCACCGATTTGTGTTGGCTTTCAGGTAGCGGTTCGGTCTGTTGTTTGGCAAGTGCTGAGTAGCGTCTCTCCATGTCCACATAGGCGTCCTCGTCTAAGGCGAGAGCGCGTGCCCAATCGAGTATTGCAGCCGCATCGTCCAAGTCGTTAGCGGACATGTGGTGATGGAAGACGGTGCGCAGCTTCGTCAGCGCATGCTCGTAGTTGCCTTGTGCCTCGAGACAGCGTGCGCTTGCCGTCGCCGCGTCGTCGTCGGTCCAGGCCGGGTCGTACTTTTTCTGCTCGCTGAGAAGCTCTAGGAACTCATCGACGGCAATGCCGGCAACGGCTAATGTTTCGAGTTCGTCAAGAGCATTCTTGCACCGTTCAACATCGCTTAAGCGCAAGAACCAATCGAGTGAAAGGCGCAAGTCCTTGGCTTTTGACATCCGGCTTTGATTCGGGTGGTGCGCGCGCTCCCATAAATTCTCGGCGACGATAGGAAGTGCCTGCGCGACAGTCGCTTGCGTGAGTGCATCAAGCGCTTCGTTGCCACCGGCACTGAGCAACAGCGTAGCTACTTCCTCAATACGGGAATTGGACAGAGCGATGGCGTCTATGGTTGAAGCGATAAAGTGTGTCGGCATCTGGGCTGCGCCCTTGAGACCCTCAGCGATCAGGCGAGCGGCATGCTCCACGTCAGCTGCGGTCAGCAACTGCGCCTTGGCCACACCGAGGTACAGTTCCGCCTGCGCGATTAGAGAAGCGGGATAGTCTGAGCGCACACTCTTGAAGTGAGCGCAAGCACGTTCCAAGTGATGGTCTGCTATGGCGTACCGGGAGTCACCGACACTATCATTGGCAAGTGCGAGTATCCCCAAACAGTAGTGTCCATGGGCCGCGAAGGGGGCGTCTTCGATGGCGACCGCTCGGCGAAAGTCGGCTCCGCCATCCTCGAGTCTTTCCAAGAGGTCCTGTCGAGTTGCTTTGTCGGACGGTATGCGGACTTCGTCCAGCAGCAGGAAGTGACCCTTTAACAGCCCGAGGTCTGCATGCACCATTGCTTGGTTGTTGACGTCGCGTTCGTCATTGATGAGTCCCTGTAGCAACTCCTCTGCCCGAGAATGTTCGCCGAGCAGCCTAAGGCAATGCGCCATGCGCCTACGCACAGTCGTTGCTTGTGCAGCCACTTCAGGTGACGATCTACGGGATTTGGTGCAGTTCATCAGCAGGGCGAAGATCCGCCTCGCTACGCTTGGGGCGTGGCTGCGCAGTGCCTCTGTTCCAGCATCAATTAGGAGGCGGTGAACGTCTGATCGTCGCGCAAGCGCTTCGCTGACGAAGGCGGGCAACTCAGCGCTGCGATCGGTCTTCCGCAGCGCAATAGCTATCTGAAGGCCAGCGCGGTGCGAAGCGTGGTCGGCACCGTCTCCCAGATCCCGCACGGTCTGATTTTCATCGAGTGCTTGGACGATCTGCCGCCAAGCCCCACGCCGTGCCCAGCCTAGGATGGCACCGCTCAAATACCACCGACGCTGGTTAGCATTGGCGGCCGGCAAGTCGGCTATCGCACAGTTGAAGATCGTGTCGCGGAATCCGGCGTGGAAGTGCGACTGATGGCGCCTTCCGTTGAGCTTTACGAACTCATCGACTGCTGCGTTCAAGTCCGTGTCGTCCAATGCCCCCTCGACGCCCTGTTGTGTGTCCAAGATCGCGTTGATGAGAAGGCGGTCCAACGGCTCTATCTTAAGAGGGCGTTGCGTCTGGTCTGCGGCATCTGACTGCTGCCACTCCTCTTTCGGCATGGGCCGGACCCCGGCTAGAGTGGGAAGAGGTCTATCTTATACCATCGGCCGCGGTGTAATCATGGTGGAAGTGCCGACATTTTCCGCGAAATCCGCCTCTACCGAACCGCCCGCATCTCCACCACCTGATCCTCAGCTCCATCAGAGAGCAAGTTTTGGGTAGGCCGCGGTCGTTTTGACGCGGATGCGACAGCGGGGTGGTCGCGGCCTGATTGAGAGGCAGTGCCTAGACCAAATCGCTGGCTTGCCGAAGCCGCTCCAGCAGTTCGCCGCCGCTGCCGCACTCGACAATCCAGTCGCCCACCTCAATCAAGCGGTCCGCGTCGGCGCCTTCCAGCAGGGCCGATAGCTGCCGGGCGGTTTCCGCGTCAAAGCGCCGCTCCGCTTGGCGGTGTAGCAGGTCCGCTTGGCCTTGGTGGACGCCTTGCCGCACCCCCTGCCGTAAGCCCTGCCGTACCCCCTGCTGCAAGCCTTGCCGCACACCCTGCGCAATGGCGTTGTCGTGCCATTCCTGCAGCCTCGCCTCCATCAACGTCGTCATCTCTCTTGCTCCTTTCTCCTGCGCCAACATCCGTTCGTAGTCCGCCAGCGGCGGCAGCGCCAATCCCCGTCGCCGCAGCAAATGCTCGGCCCGGGCGTGGAAGCCCCGACGCAGCCCCCCTGACTCCGGCCCGCTCCAGCGCTGGAACGCCTCGGCCAGCAGCCTCGGCACGTCGTCGCCGGAGGCGCTCTCCAAGCGGATCAGCGCCGCTTGGCGGTTGTCCGGCGGCAGCCGGCGCATGAGCGCATGGTCGCCGGCAAGCGTCGGATAGTCAATCACAACATAGCTTCGCCATTGGTTAAGCTCACGGCCCGCCTCCGTCGGCGGACCCAGCAGGGGGCCGAACCGGGCGGTCGGAGCGCTCCAGGGCTTGGCGCCGTTGTGGATGACCACCGCCACAACGTCGGGTGCGCATCCCTCCCTCCTGTGTGCGCCGATGTCCCGCTGGTTGAGTTCAAGCAGGTACAGGTACTCATGCATCCGCCAAGCCATGTCCGCATCCGTTTCCGACTGGAACTCCAGCAGGACGTTGACGTGCGGGTGCCGGCCGTCGGCCAGCGGCGCCCCGTCCCGGCGCTCCACCCGCCAGGCCTTGTCGCCGATGCGTCCGTGCAGCGCCGGGCCGACGCGCTCCTTGTCCATTGGCGCAAGGGTGCTGAAGTCCAACCGGTCGGCCCAGCCGGGTGCGACGAAGCCGCGCAGGACGTCCTCGACCATTCGCGGGTCGGCGTGGATCAGCTTGAAGGGATGGTCGCTCGTGGCCATGCGGCCCATTGTGGGCGCGGGAAAGCCGTTGAACAGCGGGAATGGCGGCGTTCGCACGGGAATTCGGGAGGTCTCCGCCAAAGTGATATGGCGCTGACGGCGGAGGCGACGCGTTCAAGGGCCGCTTCCGTCCTTGCCCACAGCTTGGGCGATGGCGCAACCAAGGGTGTGCCCGCCCTAGGGATTGACGCCGCAACGAAAATGACCGCGAGTCCATGAAAGGGCGTTGCTTTCTTCGCGGAAGTGCCGCCGCCTAGGCTAATTGCAGCGGCCGGATTGCCGCCAGCGAGTCGTCGGCCTCCCGGGCCGCAAGTGCGAGTTCATACCTACTCTGAAGGTTCATCCAGCTTTGCGCGTCGGTGTTGAAGTACCGGGCAAGGCGCAACGCCGTTCCAGCGGTAATGCCGCGACGACCGCGGACGATTTCGTTGATCCGAGCCGGCGTCACGCCAATCGCCCTAGCCAGCGCGGTGTTGGACAGCCCATTGGGCTCGATAAAGTCTTGTTCAAGCACTTCGCCAGGGTGAACTGGGGCCAGTAAAGTCATGGCATCGCTCCTTCAGTGGTAGTCAACAATCTCCGCGTCATAAATGCTTCCGTCCTCAAAGCGGAAGCACAGCCGCCATTGGTCGTTGATCCGAATGCTGTAGGCGCCACTGCGGTCTCCCTTGAGCGCCTCAAGCCGATTGCCCGGCGGTGCCCTTAGAAAGTCCAGCGTGGCGGCGGCGTCCAGTTGGGCCAGCTTGCGCTGAGCAACGCGCTCAATGGCGATGAAGCGCCTGACGCGATGGCCGGCGGCGAGCCGCCTCGTGTCCTTGCAGCGGAAACTCCGAATCATGTTTCCAGCATACCGGATATCGAGACGCGATAACGCTGCTTGGGCTGTCCGCCTCGAGAAACTGAGGAACAGCGGGCGCGTCCCAATAGTGCCATTGGGGTGCCTTCCGCCTTAATGGGAGTGGAATCTACAAGCTAACCACCAAATTTACCCCTAACTTAAAGTAAACTCCCTATATTTCCAGCTTGGGGAGCGCCATGGATCCCATAGCCAATCCTTTCGCGCCCGGCGCGGGCACCCAGCCGCCGGAACTGGCCGGCCGGGATGAGTTGCGCGAGCGGGTGCGCGTCGCTGTGGCTAGAACGCAGCGACGGTACGCCGCCAAGGGCGTCTTGATGGTGGGGCTGCGCGGCGTGGGCAAGACGGTGCTGTTGGACCGGATGTGGGAGGATGCGGAGGCGGCCGGCGCTTTTACTGTGCGCATGGAAGCGCCGGAGGGCCGCTCCCTGCCCGGCATGCTCGCCCCGCAAATTCGCCAAGTGCTATTGGCGGCGTCGAGGATGGAGCAGGCCCGGGACCTCGGGAAACGGGCCTTGCGCGTCTTGGCCGGCTTTGCGTCCGCTCATAAGGTCAAGTACGCAGACATCGACGTCGCATTCGATTTCCAGGCGGAGCCGGGGGTGGCCGACAGCGGCGACCTGGAGTTCGACCTGTCGAATTTGCTGGAGGCCGTTGCGGTTGCCGCTGCTGCTGCCGGAAAGGGTTTGGTCCTGTTCATTGATGAGTTGCAGTATGTGGCCGTTGCGGAGCTTTCGGCCTTGGTCGCCGCTCTGCATCGAACGGCCCAGAGGCGGCGGCCGGTCATTCTCATCGGCGCTGGCCTGCCGCAGCTTCGCGCCCGGGTGGGGGAGGCCAAGTCCTACGCGGAGCGGATGTTCGAGTTCCCCGAAATAGGCCCCTTGCCGGAAGAGGCCGCCCGAATCGCAATTGCCAATCCTGCCGCCAGGGAAGGCGTCAAGGTGGAGCCGATGGCGCTAGCCCGCATCGTGGAAGCCTCCCAAGGCTACCCTTATTTCCTGCAGGAGTGGGGCAAGCACGCTTGGGACGCGGCAAGCGGCAACGGGATTGGGTTGGCGGATGTGGACAGGGCGGCGGCCAGCGTGACCTTCGCCCTTGACGAGAGCTTCTTCGGGGTGCGCTTCGACCGCCTGACCCCCGCCGAACGGCGCTACCTGCGGGCCATGGCCACGCTCGGCCCCGGCCCGCACCGCTCCGGCGACATCGCCGAGGCGCTGCAAAGCAGGGTTTCCTCCCAAGCGCCCCTGCGTCGGCAACTGATCGACAAGGGGATGATCTGGAGCCCAAGCCACGGCGACACCGCCTTCACAACACCTCTTTTCGATGCATTCATGCGGCGCATCATGCCGGCGGAGGGCTGACGCTCCCCAGATTAGGGGATCATCGCTCCCATTTCCACCAACCTGACCCCTAGCTGCACTGATGAGCGCGTTTTGGGGATGCCGCAGTCGTTATGACGCGGATGCGGCAGCGGGGTGGTCGCGAACCCACTAACGGGGAGTCCCTAGGCCAACCCACTGGGGTTGGCTGCTATCATCACTTCCCCCAGCGAGACCAGGATGCGCCATGAAGATTCCCGAACCGTTGTTCAAGTTCATCAATCCTATAGTCGCCCTGCTGTTGCGCTCGCCCCTGCACTTCCTGATGAGCGGCAGCCTGCTGCTGATCACCTTCGTTGGCAAACGCACGGGCCGTTCCTACACCACGCCGGTGCGCTATGTTCGGGACGGCGCAACGGTGCGCTGCTTCACTTCCCGCCACACCCGTTGGTGGCGCAACTTAGGGGGTGGCGCGGAAGTAACGCTCACTATCCGCGGCGCCGAAGGGCGCTACCACACCAACATCATCCTGGACGACCCGCCGCGCATTGAGGAACTGCTGAAGGCGTACCTCGCCCAATACCCCCAAGACGCCGCCTACCATGAGGTTAAGCTGAGCCGGGACAAGACCCCAAACGCCGCCGACCTCACCCGTGCGGCGGCTGTCGCAGTGGTGGTGGAGGCGCGGGCGGTTTGAAGACAATACCCACGAAAGCCAGCGTTGCGGACTTCATCGGCGCCATTGCTGACGCTGAAAAACGCGAAGACGCAGGAGTCGTCGCGGCGTTGATGGCGGAAATCACCGATGCGCCGGCGCAGATGTGGGGTGCCTCCATCGTTGGCTTCGGTCGTTACCGCTACCATTACGCAAGCGGGCGTAAAGGAGAGTTCTTCGAAACCGGCTTCTCGCCCCGCAAGCGGGCGCTCACGCTCTACATCATGCCGGGGTTCGGAGAATACGGGAATTTGCTGGAAAAGCTGGGCAGGCACAGTTTGGGCAAATCCTGCCTGTACATAAAGCGCTTGGCGGACATCGACTTGGAGGTGCTCCGCGAACTCGTGACGCTATCCGTCCAAGCCATCCGGGAGAAGCATCCGAGCGGCGGTTGAGCATGGCGGCAGCCCGTCACTAAGGGGTGCCGCCTTGCCCCCTAAGGCGCCACCGTTCAGAAGTTCAGCTTGAGGTCCAAGCCAAAGGTGCGGGGTCGATTGTACTGGTAGCCGAAATTGGAGAGGTTGTAGATCACCTCCTGCGCATCGGCGAGGTTTTTGCCCCAAGCCGCAACGGTGAGACGAGCGCTGCCGACCGGCCAATCCGAAAGCGCGATTCGGGCGCCGAGTTGGCCGAGGGACGGCACCGGAAGCCCCATCCCCTGCTGGGAATACGCCGCATCCCGCCAGCTGTAGTTCAGGTGAAAGTCCAACCCGGCGCCGTTGCGCAACGCCCAGCCTTGGTCAAACGCCACCGAAAACGCATGCTTCGGCGCAAAGGCCATGTAGGTGGTGTCGGAAATGTCCATCCCGCGCAGATTTTGTTCGCTGGCTGGCGGGCCGCCCAACAAAAAACTGTCATTTGGCACCACGACGTCCTTGATTCGGGTGTTGAGGTACACATAGTTGATGGTGAGCCTGGTTGCCGGCCCAAGCAGGCCGACCAGATCGAACTCAACGCCATCCACGCGCGCCTCCCCGGCGTTCACGTTCTCCGCATAGGAGGCGAACAGCGGCGGGCGGCCGGCAAGGGTGACTAGCAGATCGTCGTAGTCGGTTAGGAACAGAACTCCGTTGATGCGCAGCCGGCGCTCGAACAGCTCTGACTTCAGGCCGAATTCATAGCCGACGTTCCTCTCTTCGGCAAAGGTTTGCGCAAAATCCAGCGTGCGCTCCCCGGACCCGCCGGCCCGGTGGCCGGTGGCAACGCGCAGGTAGCCGTTCAGGAGGTCGGTGAAGGCGTAGTCCAAGGCGAAGGTGTAGTCCGCCTGGGCGTAGTCGAGCTCGTTGCGCCCCGGCGGAAACAAAATGGAGGGCTTGGATGGGATGACGCCGCGCTCCGCGTCCCGCTTTTCCTTGCTGTAGCGGACGCCTGCTGTGATGCGCAGCCGGGCGCCGAGCACATCCGGGGTGTAGGCGGCTTGGGCGAAGACCGCCTTGGATTGCGATTGGGCGTCGATGGTGTGAGCGCCCAAGCTGGTGCCTCCCGCAAGCACCGAGGCAGCCGTCAGCGGCCTTTGCAGTGCGTCGAAGATCGGAACCCCGCCGGCGGCGTTGGTGTATTGCTCCTCCTCCTTGGCGCCTTCTTCGTCAAGGTAGTAGAGACCTAGGATGTACTCCAGCTTCTCGCCAAAGGCGTTGCCCAACAGCTGAACCTCTTGGCTGAAAGCCTTTGTGGACCATTCCAGATCGGTTGCGAAGAACAGGGTGTCGGACCAGTTCTGAACCGCCAGCTCCTCCATCTCCCGATAGCCGGTTATGGATTTCAAGGACAGGCCGTCGCCAAAGTTCCAGTTGACGGTCAAGTTGTGGCCGGACTGCTCGGTGGCGGATTCGGGCAACACATAGCGATAGGGTCCTCCCTGCAGGAAAAGGTGGGTGGTCCTTTTCTGCCGTCTGCCGGGATTTTGCTGGTAGTAGGGCCCGGTGCCCTCAACCTCTGAACGGTCGTGGCTGTAGTCCAAGGTCAGGTTGTCGGTCAGATCCCAAGCAACGGCCAGGCGCAGCCCGTGCTGCTCGTTGGCGTAGAAGTCCTCGCTCGGCCGCCCGTCCCGGACTGCTGGTTGCGGACCTTCGTTCCTCACCCAGCCGCGAACGGTGGAGGCGTCGTAGGTGAGCTTGGTGCGCAAGCTCTCCGCCACTGGCGCGTCAATGGAGAAACCAGCCTGCCGCCGGCCAAAGTTGCCCATGCCGGCGTTGACCACGCCCCGGAACTCCGCACCCGGCTTGGCGGTGATGAAGTTGACGGCGCCGGCGGAGGAGTTCCTGCCGAACAGCGTGCCCTGAGGACCGCGCAGAATCTCCACCCGTTCGAGGTCCAGCAGGTTCAGCGTGGCCCCGGACGTGCGGGAGATGTAAACGCCGTCGATGTACAGCCCCACCGGGTTGTCGATGGTCAGGGTTTGGGAGTCCGGATTGCCGAAGCCGCGCAGGAACAAGGCGATGTTGCTGCTGGAGGTGGGGAAGTCGTAGAGCTGCAGGCTGACCGCCTGAATCGACAGATCGGCCAAGGTCGCAACGCCTTGGTTCACCAACATGGATTCGTCGAGGGCAATCACCGAAAGCGGCGCTTCCTGCAAGGGCTCAACGCGCTTTTGGGCGGTGACAACGACTTCTTCAAGCTGCGGGCGCTGGGCACAGGCCGCGGCTGGAGCAAGCCCAGCCACTAAGAGTGCGGCAAGCAGTAGGCCCCTTTGGTTAATCCGCATATTGCACCAAGGGCCGCGATGATCGCCAAAAGACAAGCGAGGGCGCGGCCAGTACACATTGCGCTTGGGGGCGTTCCCGAACAATGGCTGAGCAACTTGTTGAAGAAAAGAACATTTTGGTTTGGGCCAAGCGCCGCTAAGCCGCAACTCGGCCTCTCCCTTGACAAACGGAAACACTGTACATCATTTTGCCAAAGTTGCTGCGCTGCACTGGGGCTACAGCATGGTCATGAGTTGGTGGGCGGCGCGTTCGCCTTCGGCCACGGCGGTGCTCCAGAGCTGTTCGCCGCTTAGTTCGGAGTGGCCGAAGGCCACCCGGCCAAAGCCTTGGCGAACGATCTCCCGCGGCGCCGGATTGCCGTCCTTGCCGAAGTAGTAGCCGGGCTGCGGCACGATGTAGGCGTGTCCCCAGCGGTTGGTGATGATTCCGGCGATGTCCTTTTCGGCATTGAAGCCGGCGCCGCCGAACAGCTTCATCAGTTGACGGCGCACCCGCCGCTCAAAGTCCCGGTAGGGCGTGGCCAGCAGTTCGGTGCGCGCCACCACCGACTGCGCGGCGAGGTCCAACTCCGGCTTCAGGAACGGCACATAGAAGGTCAGCACCGCCGGCTTGTCCGGGTGCAGGGGCGCGGTTCGTTCGCCTAGATCCAGTTGGGCGCGCAGGTTGACGAACCAACCGAAGCCGTCAAACCACTGCGCCGCGGAGATGCCGAGCTTCTCCATGAAGCGCCAGTGGCGCACGGCGACGTTGACGGTCAAGATCGGACCGTAGAAGAATTCGGCGAAGGCGGCCTGCAGATGGGCCGGCAAATCCCGCACCACATGCTTGTTGATCCAGCCCCCCGTGCCCATCATCACCGCCCGCGCTTTGACGCGATGCGCCTGCCCTGTTGCCGTGTCGGTGTAGGCGACGTTCACATAGTCAGCGCTTTCCGGGCGGCCCTCGTGCTCCACGGAGACCACCATGGACCTCATGCGCAGGCGGACCGAGGCGCCTGGCTTGTCTAACTCCCCCCAATTGAGCGGTGCCCATAGGATGTCATGCAGGCCGCTGCCGCCCTGCAAGGCGTTGGGCAGCATCTTCTTCACGAAGGCCCGGGCAATGCCAGTGTTGCCGCCGGGAAAGCTCACCAACGTGAAGCCTTCCGGGTCCGATGCATCCTGTTGGCCGGCCACGGCCGCCCAAATGCGGTTGGCCGGCGGCGCATAGTATTGAACGACGGAATAGGCGGAGACCACGCTGGCGCTCAAGCCGCCGCCGGAGGTTGCAATGGTGCCGTTCACATAGTTCAGGACGCCGGCGTCAAGGCCCATCTTGTCGATCAGAAACTCCCTAAGCGTCATGCTGTCCAACCAGGTGCGCCAATCCTCCGGCAGATTTTCCAGTGGTTCGTTGCTGTACAGGGCCTGCAGGTCCTGGCGCAGCCTTGGCGGGATGGGTGCCCGGGCAAACCCGTCGCCATGCGGATCGATCACCCATTGGGCGTCGTCACCGCCGTTGTCTCCGTAAAAAAAGCCGGTGGTGGCGTTGCCTTCCTCTGCGCCCATGGCGGTGAAGTGGTCCTTCGGAAAACGCAGATTCTTGTCGGTGCCGTCGGCCCGGTCCTTCCATGACAGTTCGCGGGGCAGGCCAATCTCGTCCCAATAACGATGGAACAGGCCGGCCTGCTCGGCCGGTCCTGGCGGCCAGACGAAGCCGTTGGAACCTTGCGGCGCCAACAGGCGGTGGCCATCGACCGCGAATTCGTTCTGCTTCGCCTCGCCGCCGAAGATGGGGTGGTTGTCCAACACCAGGCAGGACTTCTGCGCCCCATGTTCCCGAAACAGGGTGTAGGCGGCGCTTAGGCCGGCAAACCCGCCGCCGACCACGACCAGATCATAGACTTCACCCGTGTCGATGACGTCCTCGAGAATCTCCTCGACGAAGCCGTCCCGCACCGCGTGGGCGGCGTTGACCACTTCCGCCGTGTCCCCGTTCGACTCCCGATAGTCCCCGACGCCGCCTGGCCCGGTCCATTCCGGCCCAAGACTGCCGTATTTCCTGGGGCCGGCGGGGGTGGGCGAGCGCGGCGCATTGCCGGCTTCCGAACAGCCGGCGGCGCCCAAGAGCGCGGCGCCGGCGCCAACCAAGGCCGCGTTCACGAAATCCCGGCGGGTGATGTCGGCCGCCATGCCTAGGCGGACTTCCTCCTCGGTCAGTTTGGTCTTCATTGCCATGTGTCTTCCCGGTTCTCCTGTTGATCCCAAAACCAGCAGCGCAGCAAGGCCAACGCCAGGGCGGAGACCAGTGCCGACATCCTGCCGCCCTTGCCGAACTCGCCTCATTGGCGTCTTGGCCCGCCGGCGCACCCATTTTGCACTCGTTGACATTATCTGTTGCGCGACAGATACTCAAGGCGTCGGCCAAGCGGTGCAAACCCTGCGCATAAGGAAAGCGAATGAGCGCCAGTTACGCGGAACTGAAGGAATTCAACGGCAACGTGCTGCACCCCATGAGCGTACCCGCGCTTGATGGCGAAAGGCCGCTGTTCATGGCCCGCGGCCAGGGTGTGCGGGTCTTCGACAGCGAGGGCAAAGCCTACTTGGACGGGATGGGCGGGCTTTGGTGCGTCAACGTCGGCCACAACCGGGAGGAGATGAACCAAGCCATTCAGGAGCAGCTCGGCAAGCTGGCCTACTTCA
This sequence comes from uncultured Pseudomonadales bacterium, assembly GCA_958296195.1. Classification (GTDB taxonomy): domain Bacteria; phylum Pseudomonadota; class Gammaproteobacteria; order Pseudomonadales; family Azotimanducaceae; genus Azophilus. Next base: position 1,521,975 of record OY282455.1, read on the forward strand.
CCACCTTCGGGGAGGTCTCCAATGAACCCTCCGCCAAGCTGGCCACCAAAATAAAGTCCCTGCTGCGGCCGGAGGGCATGGCCAAGGTGTTTTTCGGGCTCGGCGGCTCGGACGCGGTGGAGACCGCGCTGAAGCTGGCCCGGCAGTTCTGGCGGCTGTCCGGGCAACCTTCCAAAACCCGCTTCATTTCCCTGAAATACGCCTACCACGGGGTGCAGTTCGGCGGCACCTCGCTGAACGGCATTCCCGGTTATAAGGACCCCTACGAACCCCTGGTGCCGGGCTGCTCCCAGATCGACAATCCCTTCCCCTACCGCAATCCGTGGAGCGAAGACCCGGACGAGCTCGGGCGGATATGCGCCGCCATCCTGGACCGGGAAATCCAATACCTAGGGCCGCAAAACGTGGCGGCGTTCATCGCCGAGCCCATTCAGGGCGCCGGCGGCGTCATCGTGCCCCCGGCCAACTACTGGCCGTTGGTGCGGGAGGTGTGCAGCAGGCACGACGTGCTGTTGATCGCCGACGAAGTGGTCACCGGCTTCGGGCGCAGCGGCTGCCTGTTCGGGGCGCGTGGCTGGGGGGTGAAGCCGGACGTCATGTGCTTTGCGAAGGGGTTGACCTCCGGCTATGTGCCCTTGGGCGCCACCGTGGTCAACGAGCGCATCGCCGCAGTCTGGGAGCAGGCCGCGGCGGCTGGTTTCGTGGCCCACGGCTACACCTACTCCGGCCATCCTCTGGCTTGCGCGGCTGGGTTGAAGTCCTTGGAAATCGTCGAACGGGAGAATCTCGTCGATAACGCCGCCGAAGTCGGCGCCTACTGCCTGCAGCGGCTGACGCCCTTGGTTGAAAAATACCCCAACGTCGGTGAAGTGCGCGGCAAGGGCTTGATGCTGGCTCTTGACCTCGTGGCGGACAAGGGGACGAAGGCGCCGGTCGCTCCCGCCTCCGGCTTTTCCCGCCAACTGGCGGCGGACTGCCAAGCGAACGGAGTCATGGTCCGGCCGGTGGGGCCGCGGATCATCCTCTCCCCGCCGCTGACCTTCAGCAAGGAGAACGTCGATGAGTTGGCGGCCACCTTGGACGGTGCCCTGTCCCGGGTGAAGCTGCAAACTTAGGCCGCCTATTTGGCAGCGCCTTGGTTGCGCCGATCCGACGAATCACCAAAGCCCCTCAACGAAACGCAGATCAGTGTACCCGCCCTAAGGCTTTTCTATCGACCTTGCCGCCGGGCAGGAGCGGCAGGGCATCGACCAGACGGATCCGTTTCGGCACTTTGTAGTTAGCCAGTCGTTGGCGGCAGTGTTCGGCCAACTCCGCTTCGCCCTGCGCAACCGCGGTGAAATCGGCTAGCACGAAGGCAACCCCCACTTCGCCAAAGAGATCGTCGGGTACCCCGACAACGACGGCGTCACGCACTTTGGGGTGCGCCCTGATGACCGCCTCCACTTCCTTCGGGTAAACGTTGTAGCCGCCGGACTTGTACATCTCCGTCTTTCTGCCCACGATCTCCACAAACCCATTGGCGTCGAACCGGGCGAGGTCCCCGGTGCGCAGCCAGCCGTCCTCGGTGAAGGCTTGCTTGGTCGCCTGCGGGTTGCGCCAATAACCTGCCATGAGGAAGGCCCCGCGGACGAGGATCTCCCCGGCTTCGCCGCCGCCCGCATCCTTGCCTGCGTCATCCACCAAGCGCATCTCAACGTCCGGCAGGGGCTTGCCCACGGTGCGGGCAAGCAGGTCGATGTTGGCGGTGGGGGCAACCGCAGTGACGGCGCCCGTGGTTTCGGTCATCGCGTACAGGGTGGTCAGGCGCGGAATCCGCGCCGCCAGCGCTTGAATCAAGTCCGCCGCCGCCGGGCTGCCGCCCCAGGCCGCCAACTGCACGCTGGACAGGTCCGTTTCCCCGAATCGCTGCTCTGCGACGCACAGTTGCAGCATGGTGGGCACGCCGCCCCAATAGGTGATCCGCTCCGCTTCGATGGTGGCCAGAACCTCCGCCGGATCGAACCGCTCCATGCACACAAGGACGCCACCTCCGACCAGCGCATAGAGGGTGTTGGCGACCAAGCCGGAAATGTGGTTGGTCGGGTAGTAGTTGAGCACCCGCAAAGGTTGTGGGCGAAAGCTGTCCAATGCCAGCCGCCCGTGGCGCAAGGCGGCGCTTTGGCGCAGAAGCGCACCCTTTGGCGCTCCGGTGGTGCCGGACGTATAGACGATCAGGCTGGGCGCATCGGGGTCAATGGCCAGTGCGTGGGTGCGGACATCCACCGCTGTCGAACTCGACGCCGATGACAAAAACTCTTCCCATGTGGAGAAGTGCGCGGAACTCCCGCCGGCGCCGAGCTCGACAAGACGGCAAGGTTCGGGCAAGTCCTTCAAGCCGGCGGCGATGTCGTCAAGATTGCTCCCGCCTCGGGCCGGCTGCCGGCAAAACAGCAATTTCGGCGCGGAATCCCGCAGAATGTGGAGGATTTCACGTTGCCGATAGCGTGGATTGACGCCCACCGCGATGCCGCCAATCGCCTGCGCGGCCAGCAGCAGAGCGACGAACCTTGCGTTGGGAGGCGTGAGGTAGGCGATCCGGTCGCCGGGTCGAATGTCGTGGGCGAGCAGAGCGCGGGCGCAGCCGTCAACTTGGTGTTTCAGCGTGGCGTAGGACCACCGCTCGTTGCCGGACACCACAGCTTCCGCATCCGGCTGCCGTCGGGCGTAATACTCCAAATACTGATAGGAGCGGTGGAATTTTGGCGCGGCCGGCATCACCAAGACCAAGCGCGGTTACGCCCTAGTTTCCAAAGCCGCGCACCTGCCGCCCGGCATGTTTGGCTGCTGCGTTTCATCTATTCGGCAAGCGGCTGGGTGGTTTGCAGGAACGGCGCAGCCAAATATGCGGGCGGGGGATTTCGCTGCCGACCACGCTCGCGCTGCGGCTGCGCTCACCATCTGCCGAGGGTGCAACAGGGCGCCGCCATCCCCCGTGCGGTGACCGGTGCCAGTGGCGAGTTTTTCCGCGGCGCAAGACGATCTCCAAACCATCCGGCAGCCAGCGGGCCGGATTGGAAAATTCTCTGTCATTTGACAGAGAATAGCAAATCCCCTATGTTGGCGACGCTTGCCGCCGGGCAACCGGCTTGAGCGCGATGGGCTGACCGTTCGACAGGACGAGGAGGTGGACAATGCAGCAACCCGATCGACTCAGAAATTCCTTGGCCACCGCCGTGCTGCTGCTTGCGGCGCCTTGGGGTGGGGCCGCTTACGCACAGGGCGAAATTCTGGAGGAAATCGTCGTCACGGCGCAAAAGCGCGAGCAGAACCTGCAGGATGTGGGCCTTGCGGTGACGGCCTTTTCCGGTGAGGCGTTGCGGGAGCTGGGCTATACGGACTCCATCGACATCGCCGCCCAAGCGCCCAGTTTGAACATCATCCAGTTCCACCCTTCCGTCACCAACATCAACATCCGGGGGGTGTCCCAGAACGAGTTTGCCGACCACCTTGAGCCGCCCATCGCCATGTTTGTGGACGACGCCTATGTCAGCGCCATGGGCGGCGCCCATGTGCAGCTGTTCGACATTGAGCGGGTGGAGGTGCTGCGCGGCCCGCAAGGCACCCTGTTCGGGCGCAACGCCACTGGCGGCCTGGTCCACTTCATCAGCGCCGCCCCCACGGAGGAGGCGGACGGCTACGCCAGCGCAACCCTGGGCAACTACGGCGCCACCCAGCTGGAAGGCGCCATCGGCGGCGGCTTGGCGAAGGGCTTGCAGGCTAGGCTCTCCGCAGCGCTGGACAAAAACGACGGCTACTTGGAAAACGCCGCCGGGGACGACCTGCGCGATGCGGACTCCTTCGCGGTGCGCCTGCAAGTGGCTTGGCAACCGTCCGACACCGTCGATGTGCTGGCCAAGGTCCATTACTCCCAAGACGACAGCAACGGCAACGCCTACCAGCATGACGCCACCTTGCAGAACGCCTTGGGCCTAGGCGAGCGCATACCGGACGACGAGGACTACAACGGCTTCGGCCTCGGCCCAGGCACCGACTTCAACGGCTACCGGGATGCGGACGGCGACCCATTCGCCGGCGAATACGACGACAGCGGCTTTTTTACAAGGGAAATAGCCGGCGGCAACCTGCGAATTACTTGGGACCTCAACGATTCGGTGGCGCTCACCTCCGTGAGCAACCTGTTGGGCATGGAGAAGGACTATCGGGAGGACGCGGACAGCAGCCCGTTTCCCTACTTCATCTTTGAGACCACGCAGGATTTCGACCAATTCTCCCAGGAACTGCGCCTGCACGGGGCGAATGAGCGCCTAAATTGGCAGACGGGGGTTTACTACCTCAACATCGACACGGACGTCGGCGGGTTTTTCGACTTGGACTTCTTCACCTTCGGGGAAGGCGATGACTTCGGTCAGGTGGTGAACACCGGCGGGCATGATTCCACCATCAAAACCAAGTCTTGGGCGTTGTTCGCGCAAGGCGAATACGACCTTGGCGAGCAGCTGTCCGCAACCTTGGGCGTTCGCTACACGGAGGACGACCGCAAGGCGGACTATGTGGGCTTCGACAATTTCGGCGGCGGCCCCAACATTCCGCACTCTGGGGACTTGGGCTTCAACAATTTCTCCTACAAGGCGCAATTGAATTGGCGCTCAGGCAACGGCGTTTTGGCCTACGCCGGCATCACTCAGACCCACAAGGCCGGCAACTTCAGGTTGGGCATAGGCGCCCCGAGCCTGCTGACCCCGCACGACGAGGAGGAGCTTCGAAGCGTCGAGATCGGCTTAAAGGCGAACTTCGCCGATGGTCGAGCGCGGCTGAACGCCGCCGCATTCTTCTACGACTATGCGGACTACCAAGCGTTCGTGGTGGACCCCACCACCGGCGTCATCGCCGCTTTGGACATCGTCAACGTGGATGCGGAGGCGGCCGGCGTCGAAGTGGAATTGGCCGCCAGCCCGTTCAGCGGCTTGGACTTGTCGCTGGGTGCCGCCTGGATGGACAGCAAGGTCAAGGACGTGGTGTTTCCGGATGGCGCCACGGTGCGGAACACGGAACTGCCCTATGCGCCGGACTTCTCCTTCAACGGTCTAGCGCGTTTCAGCTGGCCGCTTGGCGGCGGCACCGCCTCCGTGCAGGCGGACTTCAACTACAGCGACGGCTTTTGCTTTTCCGTGCTCTGCGCTCCGCTTGACCGGGAAGGTTCCTACATGGTGGCCAATGCGCGGGCGCAGTACGCCTTCCCCGGCGGTCGGTGGTCGCTGGCCGCGTTCGTCAACAACTTGGCGGAGGAGGAATACCGCCTGTACTCCTTGGACGTTTCCGGGCTTGGCATCGCCAACGACATTTACGGCAACCCTAGAACCTACGGCGTCACGGTTTACGCGAGCCTTCGGTGAAGCCCACCAAGCGCCTGAAGGCGCATGAGCGCAACCGAATCATCCTTGACGTGGCCAAACGCATATTGGTCCGCGAGGGCTTCTCCGCCCTCAGCCTGCGCTATGTGGCGGAGGAGTCGGACATTCGGCTGGCCACCCTGCAGTATTACTACAAGACCAAGCAGCAATTGTTCCGGGCTGCCTTTGAGGATGCGCTGGCGAAGGAGCGCGAACAGATCAACCGCATGGTGGTGCGCGCCGGTGATTCGCCGGACAGCATCCTAAGAGCCAGAATATCCGGCCACTACAAGGCGAACTTGCACGACGAGACGGCCGGCTTCTTCTACCAGCTTTGGGCGCGGGCCAGACTGGCCGAGTTCGCCGCCGAGCTGATGGATGAATTCTACGAGCGCAACGTCGCCATCCTGGCGGACATGGTGGGCGAGTTCAACGCCGGACTATCGAACGCCGAGGCGCGGCGGCGCACCATCTTCGTCATGGCCACCTTGGAGGGCCTGACGATGTTCGCGGACATCGACAAGCGCAAGCAGCGCAAAGTTGCACCCTCAGAGAAATATGTGGTGAATGGACTGATGGAGTTTCTCAGCCAGCCGATGCCGCAGCGGAGCTAGTGCGCCGTTCACCGCCACTAGTTCAAGCGCGTATGGCCAGGTATTGCCTGTCGGAATCCGCTTGTAAACACCGTATAGCAGTACTCCTTCGTGAATTGCGTCGCATCCACCGCGTCGAAGTCCGACGGTTTGTGCACCTTCATGACTTCCTTGCGGGCGTTCTCGAACATCCGCTTGGCTTTGTTCATACGGCCCTCCTGCCGAATTTTTCCCCCCCCACCCAAGAGCTGGCGGAGGCTGTTTGGGTTAGGCGGATCCTCCCTTGCGGAACGCGGCATGCGCTGGGCGGAGTTGGACGGCAGGCAGCTAAGGAACGTTCAGCACACTGTCTCTTGGTCTTTCGTTCGTTACGCAGCGAACCGGAAAAAAGCAGTCCGTTACTGCCCGATGGCGCGTCTCCGCTGCCAGCGCTCGCGCTGTATTCGGGCACCGCTGGCGTTCAGATCGGAGCGAAAGTGATCTCAAACAAGGCAGGCAAAGTTTGTGATGTGTACGCAGCCACTCGTCTGGTTACGCCGGAGTTGGGCTGCCTGTGAAGATTAAAGCTACAGGCTGAGCCTTCCGTAGTTCACGCGAGTTCGCTTGCGGCGACTCCTTCATCTTTCGCAGCGTTCGCCAACTTCCTGTCAAGGGTGGCGAGCCTTGCCCCTCGGCGCTTTGCTGTCTCGAGGTAGGCCGCGTCGTAGCCGCTGAGCTTGTGTTGACGCGCCAGCGCAGTGATTTGATCGTCATGTTGGTCGCCGTCGGTTTGCAGAGATAGCTGGCGAAGGTCCTTCAGGTGATCTTCTGTGGTGCCTTCTTCAATGCGTCCTTGACGCTCGGCAACCAGCAAGACACTGCGCACCTCGTGCCAGAACAGATCTGGCACCACAATGCTCTCCAATCCACCTTGTTCGATTACGAAGTCCGCGTAGGGCGTTCCGGGACGGTCGCGCAGGCGCCCAGCGATGGCGATGGAAGCATCGATCACAACGGTCATCACTTGCGACCCTCATCCCGCCATTGAAGAAACTCCTCGTGCGTCATGGTCGCTCCGCTCGCGTCGCGCTTTCGAGCCATGGCCTGGCCGACCAAGGTGAAGACAAGCACTCGGAAGGTGGCAAAGTCCGGGTGGAAGTCCGCCTGATTCACTCGTATGTACTTCCATGGGTCACCTGTTGCCTTGGCAATGCGGTGGCACCAGTCGTGCATCGCTGCATCTTTTTCCTCCGTGCCCTCCCAAACGCGGCCCTTGGTCTCGATCACCCAGTTCACGATCTCGCCATCCAAATCGCGCTGCACAGCCACCCAATCCGGGTAGTAGAAGCCGATAGCACCGCTGGGCTTCAGGTAGTCCACGCGGAAGGTGGTGCCGGAGGTGCCCTGCTCCGTGGTGCCGAGGGCAGCGAAGCGCAGGACGTCTGGGGCGCGGCTCAGGAACTCCGCGAACTGGCGCTCGAAGTTGTTGTAGGTGGCGACGTAGTTGAAAACCGTTTTCTCCGCTTCCAGCGGTGGAAGGTTCCGCCGCCAGCTAAAGGGTTTCGTTTCGGACAGGTGGAAATCCTGGTTGTCGAATTCGATCTCGCGGCGTTCGACGGTGAGATCGGCGATCTTGCGGGCAAGGTAATTGGCGATGCCCTCCCTTATCTCCAATCGAGTCAGATGGGAGCGCGGGGCGTCGTCATCCAATTCGATCTGCCGGCCGAAACAACGACTCCTGATGTAGTCGCGTATCACCGGGTATAACTCGGCAAAGCGATTGGTCAGACCTGCCTTGGCAGCCACTCGATTGGTCAAATCGGCCAGAAGCTCCTGGGCGGGTCGCAGGCTGCCGGCGATGTCGTCTTGATGCACTTCGGTATCCGTCGTGGCGAATTCCAGCCTCAGCCTGATCCGGAACGGTTCACCGAGCTCCTTCTGGTCGAATATCGGTTCGAGGGACTGCACATCCAGACCCGACAGCTTGCGGTGGTCGTGCTTCAGGCTCGGCTTGGTGATGGGAATGGCGACATCGTACTTCAGCCGTTCCTGCACCGCCTCGATGATGATCGGCGGCGGCGGATTGGTCGTCGTAGTCGCTACGCCGACGCCCTCCGCCTCCAGTTGCTCACGCAGGACGTTGAGCAGGTTGCGCGTGCCGAGCACCTCCAGGGTCTGCGTCCGGTCCGGGCTTACCTGCGACATCAGGCGCAAACCGCGGCCGATCACCTGTTCCGGGAGTATCTCGGCCCTCGCGGTGAACGGCCGCAGCCCCAGCACCACCGTCACGTTGCGCACATCCCATCCCTCGCGCAGCATCATCACGCTGACGATGGCCTTGATCCCGCTCTCGGCCTTGTCGATGTCCCGCGCCGCCTGCCGCGCCTTTTCGAGGTCTCCCTTCCTGATCTCACCCGTGGAGTCGGTGTGGATGACGAGTATCTCGGATTTCTTGAAACCGAACTCCTTGGTCTTCCACAGATGTTCGCCCAGTGCGTCGGCGTAGATGTTCTTCTCCGCCATGATGAAGAGCACCGGCCTGATGTCCAACCTCCTGTACACCTTCCGATGTTCCTTCCAGCGCTTGACAGCAGCCTGTAGCCAGTAGCCGTACTTCTCCGCCACGTTGTCCTTGGTAACCCCATCAGGGTCTTCGGTCGGCTGATTCCGATCGGCTTCCCCGGTCACGATGAGGGGCGCCTTGACGATCCGATCCTCCACGGCCTGCGCCAGCGGATAGTCCACGACTGTCCAAGGGAAATACATGCCGTTCTGATCCTTCGGGGTTGCCGAAAAATCCAACCACGCGCTGATGCCGTTGGGCATCGCCTGATGGACCGCCAGCAAGGATTTGCTCCAAGCCAGCTTTTCGTCGTGGACATGGTGCGCCTCGTCATTCAGCACGACGAGGTCCTTCAGCGATTTCACCCGCTCCAACATGGAGCGCTGACCGGATGACGCGATATCCTGCGCCGGTTTCCTGCCTAGGAGCGCCTCGACGGCGTTCTCCGGCATCCACTCCCGGTCTCGTGACTCGTAGAGCTGGTGGATGTTGGTGAGGAGGAGGTTTCCAGACGGGTCCGGCTCGGCAGCCTCCCCGCGGAGGATCACCTTCTGTGAGAAGCTGCCCTTCCACTCTGGGGGGATCAACGGCAATTCGTGGAATATGCGGTTACTCGCGAAGTCCTTTTCCAGCCGTTGATACACGATCACGTTGGGGGCCACGATGAGGAAGTTGGTGGAGAGATCCGAGCCGGGTATGCGCTGCTTGTGGAGACGGGACCAGACAACCGCCATCGCCATCACCCAGGTCTTGCCCGAACCGGTGGCCATTTTGAACGCGAACCGCCGCAGGTTTTCGGGCGGCAGGTCCTGTACCCCGTCCGAATCCAGCTCCGGGACGTAACGGCGAAGCTGCCGCCTCCCTTCCATCGTCGTCTGAAACTCGATGTTCTTCGAGAGCAGGTCCTTCTCGTAGATCTTCCCGTGTGCTTCGATGAGCGCCTTGGTGTCGCGCTGGCCGGCGATCTCCACCAGCCAAACCAGCGTCTCGATCGCTTCGCGCTGGCAGAAGTAGTACCGGAACGGTGCATCGAAGCCGGTGACCTCGTGATCCTCCTCGAACCAGTATTCGAACAGACGGTGGGTCACCTCGGAGGCACCCGGATAGCCGCCGTCGCGCCAAACGTCCACCGCATCGCGGATCTTCGGTGCCAGCAAGAGCTGGCTCTGCCGGCGGCCAGAATGGTCCTCGCGCCAGCCGGTCGGTGCGTTGTCGTCCTTGACCAAGTGGGAAACAGGTGGCGTCCATGGCCGGCGGTTTGGAATTCCCGGCAGATCCTTGTCGTAGGCGACGACCGAGCGCGCCACCGCTACTTCACCCGCACGTCGAACAACTGCGATGTGTCGTTGCCGAAGATGTCGATCACCTTCACCAAGGCACGATACTTCCCCGCCCTTGGATAGGTGTGCGGATCGGAGACCAGCGCCAGCGAGCGATCCTGTCGCGTGCGGTACGTCACCCAGCCCTGCATGAACGTGTCGTGTTGGAAATCCCAATCCACAGCCCAATAGTCGATGTAATCAGACCATTTGCTGACCTTGCTTCGAACCTCCGGTGGGATGAGTTCCGGGTTGGCGATTACGAAGTCCTCCAGCTTCACGTGCGCCGTCAGCTTCCTCGGCGTTTGGATCGCCGCCTTCAGGTAGGCCAACTCGAAGAAGCGCACATCGCGTTTTTCCACCGCCTGCCGCTCCATCACCTCGCGAGGAATTTGCAGCGGCAACAGCTTGACGCCCTTGGCCTTGGCCTCGCTGACCATCAGGTCGTGCAGCCCCATCTCCCACTCCCAGCCCAGCACATGCAGCTCCTTCTGCCGGAGCCTGACGCACTCATCCACCGCTGCGTCGATGTCGCCAATGGTGATAGGAGCGTCTATTGCTCCAATGTGGACCATCGCTTTGTTCTTCTGGCCGTGCAGATGTGTGAGCCCCGGTACCGGGCGGGCACCGTAGAGCTTGAGTATGAACGCCAGATACTCGTAAAGCGTGCTCTCCTTCATGGGAGAAGCGCTTGTGTCGCCAAACATGGCCGCTTGCCAATACTGGCGTTCGTACTTACCGAGGTTGAGGACATCAAAGGGCTTGCAGTTCTTGATTCCTAGCAATCGTTTCCGACTGACATGGACACCCCACCTGCCTAAGTCACATCCGATCCAGCGTCGATTCAGCCGCTCCGCAACCGCCAAACTCGTACCGGAACCGCAGAAAAAGTCGGCTACAAGGTCGCCACTATCGGTACAGGTACTGATAATCCTATCGAGAAGCGCCTCCGGCTTCTGCGTCGGATAACCCGTACGCTCTCTGGAAACGCCTGCAACTATCGAAATGTTCCAAACATCGCGTACGGCGAGCCCCTTGGTAGGTTTGTCGATGGTGATCTTCCTCGTTCCGGTCTTCGGGTCGAGCACCTGTGTCTTTCCTCCAAATCTCTTCAAGTAACTTTCTGAGACCTCCTCATACTCCTTGTTAAAGACATGCTCACCGCTCTTATGCGTCTTCCGATAAAACAGAATGTCGTCGTGCATTCTCTGGAATACGTTCTGGGTTCCAGGCCATCGTTTGTAGCTCCAGACGATGTGATTGCAGAAGCAGTCCGAACCAAAAATCTCATCCATAACCTGACGGACCAGAAACGATGTGTTGGGATCAAGGTGTACGAAGATAGAACCGCGTGGCGACAAGAGATCGCGTAACAAATGAAGTCTGTCGGTCATCATGTCGAGAAATGAAGACAGTCCACGGCCCCATGTATCTCGATATGCTTTCTCCTCAATGATCGACTGTTCTTTGGCTACGTTTGTGTTCCCCTCCCCAACGTGCGCCGTGAAAGAGAAGTCTGCGCCCGTGGCAAAAGGTGGATCTATGTAGATTAGGTCTATCTTGCCGGCGAACTTCTCCAGAAGCGAACCCATCACCAGCAAGTTATCGCCCCAGATGAGCTTGTTCCTCCATCCATCTTCAAAGGTGTCACCCTCGCTACCCTCGTAAACGTCAAACAGCGATGTCTGCATACCGCCCTTCTTTGCCTCGCGCGCGGCACGGCTCTCGTTGACGGTCTCGATGATCTGGAACGGCAGGTTGACTCGCGGAACTTCCTTGGGCGTTCCGTCATCGTTGTACTTGCCGGGCCAGACCAGCTCGGTCTTCGTGACGTCGATCTTCGGCATCTACTGTCCCTCTTCGATTCGTTTCAGGAATTCGCTTCCCGCGGGCGTCAGACGGTATCGCTGCTTGCTGCTGCGCGGCTTATCCGGGATGGTCATTTCGATCAGGCCAGCCTCAAGGGCGGGTTTCAGATAGATTTCGTTGAAGTGGTCGCGGTGTCTCAGACCGAGAGCCTCCTGGAGGCTCTGCCGGGTCATTTCCCCCGACAACACCCATAGCAGTCGAGCTTGCCCGGTGACTTGCCCGGTGACTTGCCCGGTGACTTGTCCGGTGACTTGGTCGGTGACTTGGTCGGTGACTTCCGGGGTAGCTTGGCCAGTGACTTCGGGGGTGGCTAGCAGTTCTCCCCCAGCGGCTTGTCGCACCTCTGGGTTAGGCCGGAAGGTAACCGTGACAAAGCTATCGGCCTCGAACTCCGGTTCCGGGCAGTCCACGGCCTTGGCGCCGTCACGGATGCGCCGGATGCCGGTGCCCGCCTTCTCGATGAAGTCGATGCGATGCAGCAGGTCGGCGACGAGCGGGTTGCGCCGCAGGCTCTTGTGGCCCAGATCGGCCAAGGTCACGCCCTTCGGCAGGCTGCCCGGACTGATCACCTCGATACGGTCGGCGTACAGTTCGACGAAGACGTTGGCACCTTGGAGAAACCAGTCGCGGTGCATCACGGCGTTGGTGATCGCCTCGCGCAGGGCCTCCATCGGGTACTCCGGGATGTTCTGCCGCCTCAGGCTCTCGATGCGGTATGCGGTGCGCGTGTTGCGCTCGATGAAGCGCATGGCGTCTTCAATGTCCGCCACGATGCCGCCGTCGAAGTCCTTGCGGTCTAGGATGTGAACCTTGTCTGCGCCGCGCCCAAGGAGGCAAGTGATGTACGCCTCCGAGAAGAAGCGGCGCACCTTCTTGGCGAAGAAGAGCACCCCGGCGTTGCGGAACAGCAAGCGGTCGCCGGCCCGCTCGGCCACCTCGATGTTGACCAGCACATCCTCCACCGACGGGCCGCCCGTGATGCCGGATAGCCGCAGCCAGGCGTCGAACTTGTCGCGGTCGAAGTCCTCCGGGTAGCTGAAGCGGGGGCAGGGCGAAAGATCGAACCGGATCACCCCTTCCTCGCGGAAGAAGTCCCGGATTTCATCACGGCTGAGCTTCTGCGTCACCGCGCCCTGCCGCCAAAAGAAGCCGTCGCTGCACTGCACCGGCTTGGCGTCGCTTTCCCGCACATGGACCGCGAGCACCCCGTCCACCGGCTCTACCAGCACCTTCACCGAAGGATCGCAATTACGGGCGATGTCCTGAATGCGAGCATGCAGAGCGTTGGAGTCCTGGATGCCCTTCACCGTGCCGTCATCGGCCACGCCAAGCAGTATCCGGCCCCCAATGGTGTTCGCCAACGCCACCAATTCCCGAGCAAAGCCAGCCGAGAGCGCCTCCTTGAACTCCAGAGTGGTGCCCTCGCCCTGCTGGATCATGATGTCGATATCAGTTAGTGTGATACTTACCACCGCTCATCACCCTTGCAGCATCTACTTACCGGTATTAGCGGGAATTGCGTCGCGTGGACAAATTAGGTCTGTGACGACTCTCAGCCTTGCCTTCAGGGCCTCCACCTTATGCAGATCATGGCCATCTTGACGTTCGCAGTTCGAGATCGCATCCGCAGCTTGGTTCAAGTACAACTCAGCGGTAGCGGAGTTGGGCGGTGCCTGCTCCGCTTGCGTCAGCCTAATGCTGGCGAGCAGGCCATAGCTAGCCGCGAGGTTGCGACCGCGGCCAATTTGACCTTGAACCAGTGCGAGCGCCCGATCCAGTTCGCCCTTTCGATATTCAATACGCGCATGGAGATGTTCACAAATGTCCCTCTGTTTTTGATTCACAGACAATTCAAGCAAGGGCTTAAGAGTATCCCCGGCCTCCCCTATGTTCCCTCCGTCGATGAGCAGTGATATCAAGTGCGAGCGGGCGGTGAACTGGGCGGGATCGAGTCGTACCGCTTCTTTGGCCTCCTCAAGAGCTTCGGCCTCCCGCGCCAAGGCCGTCAGTATCCGAGAAAGCCGGTGACGCAATCCCCAGTTCGATGGATTGCGTACAACCGCAACGCGTGCTGCGGCCAGAGCCTGCTCGAACTGCCCCATTTCTTCGTGGATACGCGCTTCCAGATCGAGCGTGAACGGATTGTCCGACTCAATGTGCTTCGCCTGTGCCAAGAACTCCAACGCCTCGGCGGGACGTCCAAGCCTGTATAGACACTCGGCGGAATCTCGGTAAGATGCCACATGGCGGTCGTCAGTCGCTAGCACCCTCGAAAACTCAGCAAGCGCCTCTTCGTTAGCGCTTGCGCGGAGCAGTCTCCATCCGCGAAGGTGTCGGATTCCCCGGTCGCGTGGTCGCTCCCGCAACAACGCATCAATGAGTTCGTCAGCACTGTCCCATCTATTTTTGCGGATGTGGATGCGCGCTAGATACATGCGCATACGCCAATGTTGCGGTTCGCCCTCTAGTACAAGCAAAATGAACTTCTCCGCCAAATCGAGTCTTCTTCGGTTGTAGTGTGTGATCGCAGCTTGAGAAAGTTCGCCAGTCAACCCGCGACGTACTTCCTGCGCTTTAGCGATATCACCAGCTAGTGCATAGAGACGACAAACGGCTGGCAAAAGGGCTACAAAATCCGCCGTTTCGGTGGACAGTCCTTCAAGGTGACTGTGTACTATTCCGACTACCTGCTGGGCCCTCAGCGTGTAATCCTCATGGTCAAGATGACTACGCCAGAAGTGGTCGGACACAAGCGGGTGTAGGCCCAGCTTGGTCGAGTGAGGCGTGACTTCGGCGATGCCGGCGCGAGTGGCGTCCTCCACAGCAGCATGAAAGTTATCATTGTCCATCTGCATGGCTTCCGCCAGCACTCTCGATGGCAGCGGTGTGCTGACGATAGCGAGTGTCTCCAGCAGACGACAAGCGGCATTCGAGAGTTCCAAATCCCGAATAAGCGTTTTTGCCAAGTCCCTACGGAGTGCAACTAGCTCGGCGGGATACTCTAGCAGGCGTACCGAGCCATGCTGAGCAATTAGATTTGCGGCCAGCTTTGCTGCAATGGGATGGCCATGCAACTCTGCGGCGACCCTGGCTGCGTCATCTGTATCTAGTTGGCCACCTTCGACGACTTCGTACCACAAGGCAATCAGCGATGCCATGTGGGATAGACCAAGGCCAGATATGTGGATGTTGGCTAAGTGTGTCGCTAGCTCGAAAGGGATGCGTGGTCGCCATGTCGATGTAAGGAAGACTGGTTTACGGTATGTTTGCGATAGTGCAAGAACTTGTCGTATGAGCGTGGGAAGCGGTTCTTCCCAGTCTTGCTCAGTCCCGAACCAGTGCTGACAGTCTTTAATGACAATAAACTGCCCACGTTCAATGATTGTTGCCACGGACTTTTCGATTGCGGCTAGCGCCTCGAGTTTCGTGGTCTCTGGAAGTACGGTACGAAATGCTTCATAATGGATCTGCAAGGCAAGTTCTGCCGGTCCCGTGCCGGGACGTACGGTAAGCTCGATGATCGATGCACCTTCGAAGAAGCGACGTAAGGCCTCGTGGACGGTCGCTGCCTTGCCAACACCCTTGAATCCGTGAAGGAGTATCACTCTCGTCTCAGAGTCGTTGATCATCGTCTCAACTCGCTCCAACTCCTCGTTGCGGTTCAGGAATCGGTGGCGCGTCCCACTGGTAGGCTGTGAGAGAGCCGGTTGGAGAGCGGAGATGATGTCGTCGATTGGGGTTTCGGACCCCTCTACAGACAGAAAGTGGAAGGGCTGCAGACGGAGCGGGAGGTCAGTGCCATCCAGTTTGACCACCTTGATGCGAATCGCACGCTGGCCGAGCGCACGAATGAAAGCCATATGCGTCTCGTGCTTTACCCACTCGGACTTCGCCGCTGTCGCGCTCCAAAACAGCACGAAGTCGGTCGCGGAACTGATGCCGTCCTCAATGGCATCAAGAAACCGCTTGCCCCACTCGATCTCCGCACGATCAAGCCATGCAGCGTTTGGACTGAGCGCTTCATAAACGGCAAGTACAATGGCTTTATCGATTGAAGAGTGGCTGAGAAATGCTCGCGCCGGATGCTCGTATGTCATTGGGCTCCTCCTCAGAAGTCGCTATTCAAAGCTTGGCGAAATACCTCCGCTGCAATCAAGCCCTCCGCCCGGCAAAGCATCCGCAGATCGCACTCCCCGCAAATGCTTGGTTCCGGTGGCACCGCCACGGCGAACTCACCAGCTTGGATGCGCCGCACCGTCGCGTCAAAGTGGCGGCCGGCGGCATCCACGTGCTCTGGGCGATAGGGTAACACCATCAGCGCGTCCTCTTTGCGCTCTTCGGCAGTCCAGTAGAGGAGCAGCCGGTCCACGCGGCGTCCGCTGCGCTGCTCCAGGATGTGCGCGTAGGTGCAGAGCTGCTGCTCGTAGGCGTCGATGAGCGCCGGGCTGTCCTTCGGGCGTGGCGAGGTCTTGAAGTCCAGCAGTTCCAGCTTGCCGTCACCACCGAGCAGCAGGTCCACCTTGCCCACGAGGATGTAGTCGTCCTTCTCCAAGGAGACATCCACCTCGGTCTCGATCACCCGGCGCATCTCGCTCTGGTTCTGCTTGAAGTAGCACAGCACTTGCCGGAATGCAGCTTCCTTGGCCGCATCCCCGATGGGCCGCACATCGGACAGGCAGAGAAAACGGTAAGCGCTCTCGAACAGATCACGAATACGGGTCTCGTCCAGCGAGCGGAGCTTGCCGTCTATGGCGATCCTATGGATGTCCTCGATGGTCTGATGCACCAAGAGGCCAAAGAAGATGACAGCAGAACGGGAGGGCGTGAAGTCGTACTCGCGGAAGAACTGATACTGTCGGGGGCAGGTCTCGTATATCTTGAGATCGCCGGTGAAGCTGTAGGACTTCTTGACTGGGACCCGCTCGCGCATCTCGAACGACTGCGCCGCTAGCAGTCCCTTCTCCACATAAGGCCACTGCGGGAGGTCTTCCCAGATCGGTGCGAAGTGGGCCTTGGGTTGTTCGTGGGCGGTGAGCACCAGCAACTTCTGGGGTCTTGAGAAAGCCACATAGTGTAGCCGCATCCGGTCGAACAACGTTGTTCGGCTGGGTGGCTCGAACGGCGGCCGGTGATAGAACGGGCCAAGTTCCCGATCAATCTGCTTCGGCGACGAAAGCTGCTTGGAGAGGGCGCCAACGGCAACCACAGGAAACTCCAGGCCCTTGGCTTGGTGGATGGTCATCACCTGCACATGGCCCTTGGGAAACGGGGCGTCCTGATCCTCGTACTCGTTGATGCCGCCGTCGTGCAGTAGGCGCAGAAAGCTGGTGAAGAAGTGGAAGCGAATGTACTCGCGGTTTCTGTGCGTGATGACGGTGTAGTGGTAGTAGCTCTGAAAGACCGCGATGAGGTTGGAGAAGATGGCGAAGCTCCGCGCCGTGTTCTCGTCCCGCGTTGCGCTCAGGAACGGCTCCAACGCGAGTAGCTGATACAAGTAGTCGGCGGGCCGGTCGTCCAAAGATTCGCCCTCCTGCAGAGCGGCGATGGCGGTTGTCCAGCGTTGCAGCGCCTTGGCGAGGGGGTGCGGACTGCCGAAGCGCTTGCCCAGCTCGATGAGCGCAGCGTCCACATATTCCGCCAACCTCAACACCCGCCCAGCCGTTTGGCCGCGTCCCGCGCCATGCCAGCCGAAGAGCAAGGCGTAGCAGGCCACCAGATAGCGGATTTCCTGCACATCGAAGAAGCCGCGAGCGCGGGGACAGAAGGCCGGTATGTCCTTGGCGGCCAGTGCGGCCAAGTACCGGCCGCTGTGCTCTTCCCGAACGCTGTGCAGCAGCAGGGCGATTTGATTGTAGTCGGCAATCGCGCCCTCCTCCTTCAGGAACTCCACCAACTCTGCGAATCGTTCCGCTTCGTCGCGCTCAGTCGTGCCCCAGATGCGGATCACTGAAGGGTAGTCGGCGTGTTCGGCTTGGGCGTCGGCGACAATGGTCTTGTCGTAGCGGAACGAGCCGCCCTCTTTGTTGATCCAATCCGCGGATGCCATCCAGTGGTCGTAGCGGGCAACGATGTCGTGGTGGGAGCGGTAGTTGGTGGTGAGTTTGAGCACCGTACAGTTCGGAAAACGCTGTGGAAACTCCAAGATGTTCCGCACCGTCGCGCCACGGAAGCGGTAGAGGCTCTGGTCTTCGTCGCCCACGACGCACAAGTTGCCAGCGTCGCCGGCCAGCTTCACAAGCAGTTGCTCTTGGATGTAGTTGGTGTCCTGGTATTCGTCCACCAGCAAGTAACGGATGGACGGTGCCACTGCCGCAGAAGACATGGTGTCGTGCAGCAAGTCGTAGGCCAACCGTTGGAGATGGGCGAAGTCCACACGGTTTTGTTCTCGCAGCGCCTTTTCGTAGCGCTGACAAGCCGTGCCGATTGCAGCAAGGAAGCGGTTGTCGGAAGCGGCCAGCACCGCCGGATCAATCAGTTCCTCCGTGATCTTGTCGAAGTAGCGGCGTACACCGTCGATCGCCGTCCAGCGTGTTGTCCAACGGTGCAGGTACTTCCCTTCCTGCGCCTCGCCGACGATGGCGTCAAAGTGCTCGAAGATGAAGAGCAGTTGGGTCAAATCATCTAGGGTCTCGTAGCCGTGACCAAGCGTGGTGCGGTGGCGATGTTCGGTAAGCAGTCGGTTGCAGAAACCGTGGATGGTGGAGATGGTCAACTCAGAGAGATCGCCCTTGTAGCCAACTTTTCGGGCGGCCGCGGCCAGTCGGTCGCGCATCTCGAAAGCAGCTTTCTCGGTGAAGGTACACAGGACAATCTCCTTCGCTGCCGCCTTGTCCAGCAACAGCAGGTTCAAGGCCCGCAAGACGATGCTGAAGGTCTTGCCGGATCCCGGCCCGGCGATTACCAGCAGCGGGCCATCGAGGTGCCCAACTACGGCCAGTTGGCTCTCAGTCAGTTCGGAATACTGCTCTAGAATGCGGGAGGCGACTCTCACAGCAACCCCGCCTGCCTGAAGCTGAACGTTTCCTCCGGAGACACGATCAGATGGTCCACCACTCGCAGGCCGACGGTCTCGGCCGCCAGCACGATGGCCCGGGTCAGCACCTTGTCGTGCTCACTGGGCTGAACGTTGCCATTGGGGTGGTTGTGCGCCAGTACCAGCGCGGCGGCCTGGCGCCTGAGGGCCGCCTCGATCACCCGGCGGGGATACACCGCCGCCCGATCAACTGTGCCTTCCTGCAGCGTCTCCACGCCGTTGTGGAGCAGGCGATAGCCGGCGTCCAGGTACGCCACGGCGAACACCTCGTGCTTGAGCGCACCGATGCGCATGCGCCAGAAATCGCTCAGCTTGGCCGCGTCCTTGAGCACTTGTGTGCCCTCGGAGCCTTCTTGCAAATAGAGCGTCGCGGCTTCACGGACCAAGTGCAGCCCGGTGGCCGCAACCTCGCCAATGCCGGCCACTGAACGCAGCTCCGCAAGCGACGCGTCCAAAACGCCGCGCAGGCTGCCGAACCTTTGTAGCAGAGCCTTGGCGGGTTGCTTCACATCCGCACGGGGAATGGCGAGAGTCAGCAGCAGTTCTATAACCTCATGCTCCGCAAACCCCGCCAAACCATTCTTGACGAAGCGTGTACGAAGGCGTTTGCGATGTCCGTGATAGTGCGGCTGCTCCACTTCCGCACTACCCAAACAGGTGGCAGGCCACCTCCCGTCCGCCCTTTTCCTGCAACGGAATCAATTGCGGCGTCTGCTCCCGGCATTGCGGCATGGCTTGGGGGCAGCGGTTGGCGAAGCGGCAGCCGGGGGGGACGTTGATGGGGGAGGGGATTTCGCCTTGGATGGCGGAGAAGGCGCGGCGGCGTTCGGTTCTGGGGTCTGGCTCCGGGTTGGCGGCGACTAGGAATCGGGTGTAGGGATGCTGCGGGTCGAAGAAGACGTCGTTGGCCTTGCCCACTTCGACCAAGGCGCCTAGGTACATCACCGCCATGCGGTCGCTGACGTAGCGCACCATCGAAAGGTCGTGGGCGATGAACAGCAGGGTGAGGCCGAGGGACGCCTTCAGGTCGTCGAGCAGATTGATGACCTGGGCTTGCACGGACACGTCCAAGGCGGAGATGGGTTCGTCGCAGACCACGAACTCCGGCTCCAGAATCAGCGCCCGGGCGACGCCGATGCGCTGCCGCTGGCCGCCGGAGAACTCGTGCGGATAGCGGGACATGTGCGCCGGCTCCAGGCCCACCCGTTGCAGCCATTCGGCGCTGCGCTCGCGGACTTCCCGGCCGGACAGGTCGGAGTGCAGCTTCAACCCCTCGCCGACGATTTCGCCCACGGTCATGCGCGGGTTCAGGGAGGAGTACGGGTCCTGAAAGATCATCTGCATGTGCGGCGCGTAGCGGCGGAAATCCTGCTGCCGGTAGCTGGCCGGCAAGTCCTCGCCCTGGAAGCTGACCCGGCCGGCGGTTCGCTCGTGCAGGCCGAGAACGGTCTTGCCGAAGGTCGATTTACCGGAGCCGCTTTCGCCCACCAAGCCGACGATCTCCCGCTCTTCGATGGCGAGGCTTAAGCCATCCACCGCGTGAACCTGCCGCCCGTGGCCGAGGTCGAAGTGCTTGGTCAGGTTCTCGGTTTCCAGCAGCACCGTCATGGCGGGTCTCCATCTCCGGCTGCTGCCGCGGCAAAGTGGGCCCGCGCTTCTGATTGGTGCAGCCAGCAGCGGGAGAAGTGGTCTCTGTGAGGCGGCGCAGCCGTTGCGTCCTTGGCGGGATGGATGTCAGTTTCCTCTGGCGGCGTCCTTGGGGTCGGGGCTTGGGAACCTGATGCGGCGTCCTCTTGGTTGGTGTTGGCAACCACATCTATGGCGGAGGATGGGCGGGATGCGTCGCTTGGCTCAAGCGGAAAGGCCGGCGGGTCGCGCCGCTCGCAGATGCGCATGGCGTTTGGGCAGCGTGGCCGGTAGGCGCAGCCCGGCGGCGGGGCGAACAGGTCCGGCGGGCTGCCGTCGATGGGCTGCAAGGGGTCGTCGCGGCGGGAGTTGCGGGTGGGCATGGCCGCCTTCAGGCCTTGGGTGTAGGGATGGCCGGATTGGTGGAACACTGCGTCGGCAGTGCCGTGCTCGACGATGCGCCCGGCGTACATCACCGCCACCTCGTCGGCCAGCCGCGCCACCACGCCGAGGTCGTGGGTGATGAGAATGATGGCCATGCTGGTTTTGGCCTGCAGGTCGCCCAACAGGTCCAGGATTTGCGCCTGAATGGTCACGTCCAAGGCGGTGCTGGGTTCATCGGCGACTAGGATGGCTGGTTCGCAGGCGATGGCCATCGCGATCATGGCCCGTTGCAGCATGCCGCCGGAGAACTCGAAGGGGTATTGTCCGGCCCGTTGCTCGGCTTCGGGAATGCGGGTCATCTCCAGCAGCTCCACGGCCCGGGCGCGGGCTTGGGGGCGGTCTTGGCCGCGGTGGGTTTGCAAGGTCTCCGCGATCTGATCGCCGATGGTCATGGTGGGGTTCAAGGACGTCATCGGGTCTTGGAAGATCATGCCGATGGCGTCGCCGCGCACGTCCCGGCCATCGACTTCCGGCCGCCCTAGAATGTCCACGCCGCGCAGTTCGGCGGTGCCGGCGACGATGCGCCCCGGCGGTATGGGAATCAGCCCCATGATCGACTGCACCGTCACGGACTTGCCGCAGCCGGACTCGCCGACGATGGCGAGGGTCTTGCCGGCACGAACGTCGAACGACACGCCCCGCACGGCATGCACGGTGCCGCCGTAGGTGTCAAACTCGACCTCCAAGTCGCGCACTTCCAGCAAGGCGCTCATGCTTTCCCTCGCTTGCGTTTTGATCCCCATTCATCACCACCACGAATTCTTGGGTCCATGAGAATCGAATAAATGTAAGACGGGCCTCGCAGATCCTGCACGAAGGTGGTGTTTTTTAGCGGAAGCCTCACTAGGGCCTTTGAGAATTCCGATTGAGGAAGATTCTGATTGATGCCTGCCGGAATAAGTACGTTGCCGACGATTTCGTAGGTGTACGGCTTGCCGTGAACAAGACGAAATGTCTCGCCCTCGAAACACCTGATTCTGTTCCAGATATTATCGATTGATATTTTCATGAACGATATCCCGATAGGTTCTTCCAGTCATCCGTCATTCCGTAGATCTCATCCTTGCATCCAGCGCGTCCCGCAGGCCGTCTCCCAGCAGGTTGAAGGCCAGCACGGTGATGCTGATGAACAGCGCCGGGAAGATCAGTTCGTGGGGATGGGTCAGCATGGTCTTGATGCCCTCGTTGCACATGCTGCCCCAGGAGGCCGTCGGCGGTGCCACCCCCATGCCGATGAAGGAGAGGAAGGCTTCGGTGAAGATGGCTGTCGGCACGGCGAAGGTCAGGGTCACCAGAATGACGCCTAGGGTGTTGGGAATCATGTGCCGCAGCACTAGGTAGGGTGCGCCGGCGCCCAGCAGCCGGGAGGCGCTGATGTAGCCCTCTTCGCGGATTTGCAGGATCTGCCCGCGCACCAGCCGCGCCGTCGCCGGCCAGCTGAGCAGCACCATCGCCAGCACCAGCGGCACGATGCCGGACTCCCCCGGCTGCACCCCGGAGATCACCCGGATGAGGATCATGAACAGCAGGAAGGGCAGGGCGACCACGAAGTCGGAGAAGCGCATCAACGCTTGGTCGATCCAGCCGCCGAAGAAGCCGGCGGCGGCGCCGTAGGCCACCCCGAAGGTGATGAAGATCAGCGGTGCAACCAAGCCGATGAACAGCGACACCCGCGCCCCCGCCATCATCCGGGCCAGCATGTCCCGGCCCAGATAGTCGGTTCCCAAGGGATGGGCTTGCAGCTTGATCCCATCCCCCGGCGCCAACGCCTGCCCTTCTTCGACCAAGCCCATCGCTTGGGCTTCCTCGACGGTGATGACCCGCCGCACCTCGGCTGCCACGGTCTCGAAGGCGTCGGTCAGCCGCCCTTGGCCGTCCAAGGCCACCACGCTGTAGAAGTAGGTTTGCGGCCGGAGGTCCAAACGGTCCTCAAAGTGGCGCTTGGTGGGGTCCAGCGTCTCGAACAGGGGCAGGCCGAAGGCTCGCTCAGGGCCGACGGGAAAGATGTTGCGGTACAGGCGGTAGCCGTCGGCGCCGGGCAAGGGCGCCCAAACCAGCCGCACCGCTTGCGTGTTGGGCGGTTCGACCAAGCGCAGGCTGGCGGTTGTTGGCGCATCGTCGCCGTTCCAAGGCCGGTAGGGTTCCACGATGGTGGCGTTGCGGTCCGCTCCCGGCGGCTGGCTGATTTGCTCCAAGTCCTGCAGGGCCGGATCGAGGCGCCAGACAAAGGGGCCAACCAAGGTGAAGGCCAGCAAGGCGACCACGATGTATAGGGAGAACAGCGCCCGGCGGTTGGCCTTCAGGCGCAGCCAAGCATCCTGCCAGTAGGATAGGGAAGGGCGGGAGATGCCCTGCACCGAGGCCAGCGCCGGCGCCGGTGCGAAGTCCTCTGCTGAGTAGGCGGTCTCGGCCATCGCTATTCCAGCCTTACCCGGGGGTCGATGAGGCCGTACAGCAAATCCACCACGATCACCATGAACACCAGAAAGGCGCCGTAGAACACCGTGGTACCCATGATGACGGTGTAGTCTAGCTGCTGCACCGCCTGCACGAAGTAGCGGCCTAGGCCGGGGATGGCGAACAGCATCTCCACCACGAAGCCGCCGGTGGTGATGGCGGCGATGGACGGCCCCAGCACGGTGATGACCGGCAGGATGGCGTTGCGCAACTGATGGTGGGTGAAGATGCGGGTGGCCGGCAGCCCCTTGGACTTGGCGGTGCGGATGAAGTCCGCATTGACGATCTCCAGCATGGAGGAGCGCATCAGGCGGGTCAGGTAGGCCATGGTGCCAAGGCCGAGCACCAGAGACGGCATCAGCATGTGCGTCACCGTGCCCCAACCGGCCACCGGCAGCAGGGAGAAGCCGAACTGATCGTTCAGGTTGACCAGCAGCAGTTGCCCCAAGGCGGCGAAGACGAAGCTGGGCACGGAGATGCCCAGAATCACCAGCAGCATGATGACGAGGTCCGGCAGCCGGTTGCGGTACAGGGCGGTCAGCGCCCCCCAGAGCACTCCGCCGAGGCCGGCGAAGGCGATGGCCAGAATGCCCAAGGTGGCGGACACCGGGAAGTGCTCGCGGATGATGTCGTTCACCCGCCGGTTCTCCTGGGTGTAGGAAATGCCGAAATCCCCCTCGAGCAGGTTGCCCATGTAGATGCTGTACTGGGTCAGCAGCGGCTTGTCCAGGCCGTACTTGGCCTCCAGGTTGGCGCGGATGCGATCCGACATGGCCTTGTCGTTGGCCAGTGGGTCGCCGGGTACGCTGTGCATGCCGAAGAAGGTGGCGGTGGCGATGAAGAAGACCGTGACGATCCCCTGCGCCAAGCGTTTCAGGGCGTAGCGCAGCATCACCCCTCCGGCACGATGTAGGCGTTGGTGTAGTCGGTGTCTGCGCCGACCACCCGCCGCAGGATGCCCTGCACCCGAGGATGGGTGACGTAGGCGACGCCGCGCTCGTAGCTGGGGATGATGACCACGTCCTCGTGGACGATGCGCTGAATTTCGGCGAAGGCCGCCATGCGCGTCTTGCCGTCCAGCGCGTTTTGGGCGATGCGCACCTGCTCATCGTAGGCCGGGTTGCTGTAGCGGCCCCGGTTGTTGAGGTTCCAGGAGGCGAACAGGTCGCCGAAGGTGAGGGCGTCGTTGTAGTCCGGCCCCCAACCAGCCAGCACGATGTCGAAGTCCCCGGAGGTCATCTTGGCCAGCCGCTGCTTGAATATCTGCCGGTCGATCTTGATGTCCAGCCCCAGGTTCTTCTTGAACACGGCTTGGAAGTATTCGCTTTGCACGTTGGATACTGGGTTGTCCCCGGTCAGCACCACCAGGGGCGGAAATTCCTCCAGGTCCAGCTCCGCCTTGGCCAGCGCCAAGTGCCGGCGGGCGGCGTCGAGGTCCATGCGGTGGGTTGGGGCCGGGTGTTCGTCGCGGAACTTGCCCTGCTCCCCATCCAGAAAGATTGGGAACAGCGAGGCACCGGGCAGGTAGCCGGGCAGTTTGATGACCTTGTAAACCAGTTCGTTCGGGTCTTGTGCCAGATACAGCGCCTTGCGCAGGTTCAGGTTGCGGGTCAGGCGGTTGGGCCGGTGGTTGAACTCCAGAAAGAACAGGGAGCCGTCCATGAAGCGGTGGATTTGCCAGCGCTGCTCCAAGGCGTTGGTCAGGTTTTCCGGCGTCAGCGAGGTCAGGACGATCTTGTCGTCCTTGAACAGGTTCAGGCTGGTGTTGGCGTCGGAGGTGACGTAGCCGACGTTGATGCGGTCCAGGCGAATGCGCTCCTGATTCCAGTAGTAGAGGTTGCGGCGCATGTCCAGGGATTGCCCGTGCACCCAGTTGGCTATGACGAAAGGCCCGTTGTAGAGCATGGTGTCGGCGTCAGCGCCATAGCCGCCGTTCATGGCTTCGTAGAAGTCTTGGCGCATGGGCAGATAGGTGGAGAAGGCGGTGAGCTTGTCGAAGAAGGCGATGGGCCGCTCAAAATCCACTTCCAGAGTGCGGTCGTCCAGGGCGCGAACGCCCAGCGCGTCGCCGGGCAGCAGCCCTTGGTTGACGGCTTCGGCGTTCTTCACTGGGTACAGAATGAAGGCGTATTCGGAGGCGTTGTCCGGGTCCAGCACCAAGCGCCAGGCGAACACGAAGTCATGGGCGGTGACGGGCTGGCCGTCGCTCCAGCGGGCGTCCTCCCGCAGTTGAAAGAGGGCGCCTTCGGTGTCGATGCGCCAACTCTCCGCCATGCCGGGAACGAGCGCGTTGTTTTCGTCATAGCGCAGCAGGCCCTCCATGACGTGGCCAAGGACGACGCCGCTCACTTGGTCGGTGGAGCGGGTGCTGTCCAACTGCGGCGGCTCCTCCCGCAGCAGCACGGTGATGGCGTTGTTGGCGGCATCGACGGCGCTGTTGGCACCGCTGGCGGAGGCGGTCAGGTTGGCCAGCAGGTTCGGGCCCCACATCAGCGCAGCCAGCCCGGCCACCGCAGCAAAAGCGAACAGCCCAAGCTGGCGCACGGCCAAACCGGTGGATGAGATCGTGTTGCTGGCCATAGTTCGGAGACTCGCTAATTTAGGGTGTTGACCAAGGTTGCGCCTAGCAAGCGAATGCGCCCCAAGTTATGCAAAGTCGCCACCTCCCAAAGCGAGATGTCGGATACAAGCAACGGCGAATTGAGGTTGGCGGACGCCCCGGCCTTTTGCTACGCTGGCGAAAGCCGGCCACGGTCTTCAAACCACCAGATAAGGATATGGGTGTCGAGCAAAACGCTCATTGCTTCCAGCCGCTCGCCAGTCTTTTGAACATGGTCCAGATTTGCCCGGCACCGAGCCTTGAAGTCGGTTGCATTGACCGTTTCCATGTGACCAGTATGAGTGACCGGTCAGGCTAGATCAAGCTCGCAGACGTGCTTGAGCCCGCCTACGCCCACTCGACAGTTTTCCACAGGTTGCCCACCACCCGCTCTAAGTGCGTTGGGGATTTGCAATCCTCCGCTGCCGCGGGGCAACAGCGTGACCGGATAGAGCGTACGGCAGGCATCACCGCTCAATGACCGGAAGCATGGCTTCCGAACACCGGAGATCCACCAGCCCCTGACCGAATTCACGGTCAATGCCCGGTGCGCCGATGTCCTGCGCACAGTGTTTCAGCACACGCACCACCTCCGCAGCACTCTCATAGAGCTGAAAGAGGTGGAAGACCATGGCACTGAGTTTCGCGGTCGCACCGGAGGTGTGACCGATATCCAGCACGGTGAAACAGTGTTCCATGAAATCACCGCACTTGTAGACCCGCAGGTTCGGCACGATCGTGCCGGACTGCCGGCGGATTGCCGCGGTCGCCATCAACCCTTTCCCCGTGTTCAGCGCGTCGCGCATCTCGTAGTAGGAAGTACTTTCCCCGGTCCAACCGCAGGAAATGTCGGTATCTAACCGCCAGATATCCCGATGCTGCGGTCCCTTGATACAGGGGGTCGGTGAACCGTTAGTGAACTGCACATTCCCGGCACCGACCGGGACCACCAGGTTGAGCGACCGGAGCCGCGCGTCGTCACCCTCGCCGAACCCGGGGATCACCGACCGGTTCACCACCAGGGTCTCGGCACGCAGGGCGCGGTGCACGGGACGGAGGAAACCTTTAAGGCCGGCATCCCCACCATCTCTAAAGTCCGTCAACTCAGGACCGGGCACGACGATAGTAGCGCTCGGTACCCCTTCTTCCCGCATATAGCCGAGCATACGTTCCGCATGCGAGCCGCTTAGGGCTTTACCCGCCGACAACTCCCATATCACCAGCTTCTTCTTGTGTCCGCCGGCCTCGGTAATGCGTTCAAGGAGGCCGAGCAGTCCGGGGAAGGTGTTCGTGTTCACAAACACCGACCGTACGCCGGGAGCGTGGAGAGGTTCGTCAGATGGCCGGTGGGGGTCTCCATGAGGTTCATGACGGTGAGCTTTCGCTCATTTATCGCACCGATATCGGTGTAGCCGAATTCACTCATCCGGAGCCGCCACTTCCCGTCACCGTCGCCGAAAAATTGCTCCAAAAACGCCGCATCGGTGCGGCGCACCTGATGGCGTTCCAAATGGCCCGTACCGACCGATCTGGTGAGCGTCCCGGCATCATCCACGCCTTCAAAGTTCACATACGCCCGTTGATCGGACGCGTTGAGCGTCCGCACGATACTCCGCTGCGTCGTATTGCTCGCCGGATTGAAGGTGGCTACCTGGTAGTCAAGGACCCCGGCATGCACCGTATCGTGCAGCGCGGTCAGGAAGCCGTCCTGCTTGGTGCGCATGTAACTGAGCACCCGTACGGTGCCGGTCACGGTCAGATGCCAGTCGCCGGTACCGTCGCCGATACCGGTGATCAGCTTCCGGTCGTTGCCGTGCTCCAGATCATCGGCGTTGAAGTGTATCGCTTCATTCGCGCCGACGGAGAGCCGTACCGTGCCGCGTTCCGTGGCGGCGTCGTCAAATGCCCTGAAGATCACCGTCTGCTCCGTGTCCGTCTCGTTGATGATCCGGACGAAGCCCTGCCGGTTCTCCGAAGCCGCGGGGAAGAGGGGCACCAGGGTGGTGCCTGCCTCCGGCGCGGTGGAGAGGTTCGTCAGATGGCCGGTGGGGGTTGCCATGAGGGACATGACGAGGAGGGGCTGGTTTGCGGTCACCCTGAGGCGCCACTTACCCGCTCCGTCGCCGAGTCCCATGGTTTCCAGTTCCTGTGCCGTGAGCACGGTCGCCGCGTTGGCGGCGATGCGTGCCGTGACGGTGCTGCGTCCTGCGGTGCCCCGGTCATCGGTGCCCGCGATGGTCGCTGACACTGCGGTGCCGGAAGGATTCACGATGCGCAGGATACTCCGTTGCGTCGTGTTGCTGCCGGGGTTGAAGATATGCACCCGGTAGGCGCCGTCTTCATCTCTGGGCACGGTGTCGTGCAGGGAGGTCAGAAAACCGTCCTGCCTGGTCCGCATGTAGACGGGAGCCGTAAAGACGAGGTCACTGGTCAGTTCCAGACGCCAGTCGCCGTCACCGGGACCGATGCCCGTCAGAATGCCCTTCGCCGTGTTGCCGTTCTCCAGGTCATTGGCGGTGAAGTGTTTGACTTCTTCGCCTTTCTCAAACGCGATGGTCTCCGTCCGCCGTGCACCGGTATCGGTGTAGGCGGTGATACGGAGTGTGCCGGCCTGGGCATACGGGTTGATCACCCGTATGAAGCCCTGCCGATTCTCCGAAGCCGCGGGAAACAGGGGCACGGTCTGTGTCACTGCTGCCGCTTCACAGACCAGCAGCAGCGGCAGAATGCCTATGGCAAATCGGCGCATGGCGGATTTTTCCTTTGGCTGCTGAATTTTGCCGTCCACGGCCTTGTCGGCGTTCGCTGCGCCAGTGGACGGGCTGCAAGGCTAAGTATATGCATTTCTCCGCCCCGTGCTACCATGAGGCGCATGACTGCACATGAGCACAACCAACTGCAGGTCGTTGACCAGAGGGGGCACCGTGGTCAGGTCTGACGTCGAAAGCAGGCCAAAGCCCGATCTCGCCAAGGTTGACTCGGTGCTTCAGTACGCACTGCTGGTTGCCGGGGAGCAGGACGACCACTTCGACCGGCAGTTGGGGCCGATCCACCTACTGAAATACGTCTATTTGGCGGACCTTGCCTATGCCGAAAAGCATTTGGGTCTTACCTATACCGGCATACCATGGAAATTTTATAAGTTCGGCCCTTGGTCCCAGATGGTTCATGATCGAATTGAACCAGCGCTTCATGCAATCGGCGCTGAGAGGAAGTCTTTCCAAAGCAGTTACGAGGAAAGGAAGGACTGGGTGCGTTGGTCAATGCGAGACGCCGCCTTGCTAAGGGAAAAGGGCCGTGAACTCCCGCCCGCCGTCACCGCTCACTTGAGGGCCAACGTGCGCGAATTTGGAAAGGATACTGCAAGGTTGCTGCATTATGTGTACGGCACCGCCCCCATGCGCACCGCTGCGCCCAATGAGGATTTGGACTTTGCGGTGGCGGAGGATGCATCGGAAGATGACGCCGATCCACCATCCCTAAGGATGGATAAACTGTCGAACAAAGCAAGAAAGCGCTTGCGGCAGCGCTTGCTGGCGCTAAGACAGAAGCGAAAGAGTATAAAGACAGAGGCCAGTTCGGCCAATGAGCCTCCGTATGATGAAGTCTATTATGATGGGCTTGCTTGGCTTGACAGCTTGGCGGGACAAGCATTTTCGGAGCGAAGAATTGTAGTTGAGTTTTCGGATGAAGTGTGGAAATCCAACTCTAGAAAGGGCGAAGATGTATCCTGATGACAGCATCCAATTCGCCTTCTTCAGCGAGGGGGATTGGTGGGAAAAGAACGATGAGCGTGTACCGAGACGTGGTTCTCTGATATGGGCGATTGTGCCCTATGTCGATCAAATTCCCTATGCTTTTGACCCGGTAGGCAGACGCCAGCCTGATCGACACAATGACGCGGAATTTCGGATTGTCCCCATGGACGCCAAGCAGTCACTTGGACAAGCTGATTTGCCCGTTGCTGCGTTTCCGGTCCGGGAGGGGGAAACATGGGCTGCGTATCGATCAAAGAGACGGCCGTGCTTGGTGTTGGGTTGCCCCGGCGAGCGGGTAACCCGGGATCTGACGATGGGCAAGCCCAAAAGTGGAACTGCTCCCACTCTTCTCGTTGCACCCTACTATGGGGCGGATCGGAGCTCCAGGCGAGCCGGATATCGCCCGGAATTTCTGGAGAGAATTCGGCACTTGCGTTATCCGCAGTTCTTTCTGGACAGTTTGCCGATAGGCGGTGTTGCGGAATCGGTTCTAAGATTGGATCAGTTGCAGCCAGTCGGCGCTCATTATAAATCTTACGCAATGACCGAGTACGGCCTCAGCGAGGATGCGTTGGAAGTCATGGATGAACTCCTGCAATGGTTTATTTTCCGGGAAGCCCTCGACGCCAACGGCTCAATCGCCATGTTTAAGCATGAAGTAGAGTCGGCGTTGGGATAGGGCATATAAAGTGCATCCGCTCAACCCCATAGACGGTTCGCACTTCTACTTCAGCAGATTGCCCACCACCCGCCCTAAGTGCATCAGGGAGTTGCACTCCTCCGCTTAGTGGCAGTAGGCGCTTTAGTGGCAGTAGGCGCTGTAGCGGGCCGCAAAGGTGGTGCCGGTTTTTAGACAGCTCCTTAAGGTAGCCTTTTCAGCCCTTCAGGAGAAGGGGAATAGCTGGAACAGGAACGCAGCGACGCCGTTACACGGCGAAGTTCAAGCTCCAGGCGGCGAGGGACGCCATCCGGAATGAGGAGGTCCACCACGGTGCGCATCCGAACCAAGTTCGGGATTGGCGCAGCCAGGTACGACGAAGCGGGAAGGGGTGCCTTCCAGAACAAGGCCAAGCGCGAGGCGGACCAAGCCACCACCATCAAGGACCCATACCCCAAGATGGACGAACTCACGATGGGGAGGGACTTTTTTGTCCTGTGTTAGGGCGATGAGCAAGGCGGAGCGTCTAGCCTATGTGTCCGATAGCGAGGTGCCGAGCGTAGCCCGCCAATGCCGATTGCTCGGCGTCAGCCGCAGTGCGTTTTATCGTCCCGCCCGGCAAGCCCCACAGCGTGGTTTGGACTTGATACGCCTTGATGGACGCACTGCACATCATACTTCGCCAAATAGGACCCTCGGAAGATTATGCGGCATTATTTAGGTCGTTATGTTTAGCTCCAAAATGAACGGACTTGAAAGAACCTCGGTCATTTATGCTTTCTCCGATTCCGCTAGAACGAAGGACAAATTAGTCGAATTTGATGTCCTTTGGTGCCTCCATCCACATACCCACTTCTTCGTCAATAGACCCATAACGATATATGGTTGCTTGCCTTCCATTTTTTTGCAGGAGGGTAGGTAAACCAATGAAGGGCGGACACCATGAGGTGGGCAACGTAAGCAGGCCGGCACATTTGGAGCCGTATTTCTTAGAATAGTCAACGAAGCTGCCGTAGTCGGAGGAAACGCTGTCTAGTCGATGTTGATAAGTGATAGAGCTATTCTCCAGCGCCATTTTTATTGTCCTACATGGTGGAGGTTTCGTCATTCCCTATTGATGGCTCAGTTGCTCCAAATAGCCGACTAGATGTCCTGTATAGATATGCGATCACATTGTCAGAGAAATATCCGAATAGAAATCCTAGACCCAGTGCCGCATACCACCCGAAAGGCTTTGCTCCAGTTAAGTTTACGAATCCTGCCTGCACGAGGAAAGCGAAAAAGACCGAGACGACACTGGAAATGAGAGGAACAACAATGCGCCAAAGAAGCCTGTCCCTATTCCAGGTGTTTCGCCCTACTGAGTGATACAGCCATTTCAAATCGTAGGTGGTGCCGCCCACAAGTCCGGCTAAGGCTACGGCTATCCACTTGAGAAATACCGTAGATGTCTCCCATTCGCATAGTTGAACAATGTCGCCTTCGGTGATGGAAATTTGGTGTCCGATACTAAGCAGCACGACCGATGTTGCGGTGAGGATGAGCAGAAGATAGATGAGCTCAGCTACAATCT
Source organism: uncultured Pseudomonadales bacterium (assembly GCA_958296195.1). Classification (GTDB taxonomy): domain Bacteria; phylum Pseudomonadota; class Gammaproteobacteria; order Pseudomonadales; family Azotimanducaceae; genus Azophilus. The sequence continues at coordinate 1,553,839 of OY282455.1, forward strand.
GTAACCAAGCCTGACTGGGGTACCGGGATTGCCAATCTCCTGGCTTGCGGCCGTCCGTGGGGTCCACCTTGTTGGCGGATTTAGGCGTCATGGGCATCGATTTGGCCGACCAATTGGACCGTTTCGCGAATATTTTCCAGACCGGAATGGGTTTTGTAATCCCAGTGATCTTGCTGATCAGTCTCCACCGCGATCAATCTTCTGAACCACTGCGACCTTGGTGATGTCGGTAAGCCGATCATGGCCCTGTCACGGGAGTCGGTAACAAAGAGATACTCTCTGTGTCTAACTCTCAATGAGTGCGCTTGGCAAGAAATGGGGTTCCAAGCTACGCCTGGCTGCCGGATGGCAGCTTCAATTAGGTCGAATGGAAGCGGTACGATGTGGAGATGTGCTTGGTTTACACCACAAGAGGACAGGCTGCCAAGTACACTGCCGTGTTCAAAATAGAACACTTGCTTTTCAAGGTGGTTGAGCCGAGATTGGATAGCCGCAACGAGTTTTTGTAAACCCTTGCGCTCGTTGGTATCAAGGCTGGTCAAGTTTGCCATTGGCCTTCGCGGTATGACCAGAAGCCAGCCTGGCACCAAACACCCTAGCGTAGGCATCACAACGAAAAGGTTGGAGACAAATAACGGAAAATCGTGGTCTGGTATTGCAATTTCTTGTCCTGGGTTCAGGATCCACTGAAAACGTGACATCTTGAATTCGCTCCCAATGTCCATGCATAAGGATGTTGATTGAAGCCCATCCAAAGTGGTTACCGTAGAGAGAGCTAGTTCTTTTTGCATCTTTCGCTTCTTCGATAGCCGCTTGTCAATCAGGGCGCCTGCACCGCCAACTGCTGACTAGTTATCGGTGCGTGTTGCAGCATAACCTATCTTTTTGTCAGTTGTGGAAGTACTGAATACCGCCGTAGGGGCCCCCAGTCCCTTGACATGGGTTGCTTAGTTGGTGTTGGGGGGTGATTGGGGCAGCTAGAAATCCTGGATGAGGATGGTGGGAACGGCCTGTACTTTGGTATTTCTTTGGCGCTGCGCCTTGGATGCACTGGCTGTGACTGAGGGCCAACTGCTGCGGCTCCTCCCGCAGCAGCACGGTGATGGCGTTGTTGGCGGCATCGACGGCGCTGTTGGCCCCGCTGGCGGAGGCGGTCAGGTTGGCCAGCAGGTTCAGGCCCCACATCAGCGCGGCCAGCCCGGCCACCGCAGCAAAGGCGAACAGCCCAAGCTGGCGCACGGCCAAACTGGTGGATGAGAGTGCCTTGCTGGTTATGGGTTTGGTTGCCTTTCGGTTCAAGGTTCCACGATTTCAAGCAGCCGTTCGACCTCGCCGATGATCGTCAATGCCGCTTGGGTCTTTGAGGACAGAACATTTCCAGCAACTTCAATGCGCCGCCAGCCGCTTGACGGCGGCTTCGTAGAATTCGTTGTTCATCTCCGCCGCGTTGTATTTTCGGCCAAGGAGATGGGAGACCACCGCGCCAGGGCACAGACCGCCGAAAGGCTCCTACACGGCGTCGTCCTTGTCCGTGGAGGCGCGGATGATCCGGTCGATGAATTTCAGTGGCTTTTGGCTGCCGTGCAGGCTGCGGAACTTGTACTTCATGCCGCTTCGCGCTCCCTGAATGCGCTCCGCTCCGCTGACTTGCGGCTCGCGCCAAACGTTGGTCACGCCCAACTCGCACTTGAACTTGGCGCGTAGCTTGGCCCACTTCCTTGCGGAGACCGGGGACTTGCCGTCCATGCTGAAGTAGGGCCGGCCTTGCGGGTTGCCGTGCCGATTGGCGTAGGCGGCCAGTTTTGCAAACGCCTCCTGCGGCGGGTAGTACCAAAGGTGGTCGGCGGTTAGGTATTTGCGCGTCGCCGCGTTCAATGTGCCGCAGGCCGCATTGGCTAGGCGCAGAGGCAAGCCGGACCGCTTCCACTCATGCCGCAGCCAAGCCTGCATGGAAAGGGTTGCGCCGCCAACCTTGAACTGGGCGGCCTTGACGTAGTGGACGCACACCTCCGTCACCACCGGGTACTTTCTTAGGGTGCGGGTATTGGCGTTGCCGGCGATGTGCCCCAGCCCTTTGTCCCAGATGTTGCAGCAGCGGTACTCCCAGCCATTGGCGATCAGCAGCGGATGCACCGCCGCCCAGCCGGCTTCGGTGTTCCAGAACCAAAGCGTCGTTTCCGGCGTCGCCCGCTCGCTCCAAGCCTTGACATGGGGTTCGTACCAGTCCGCCAACGAGGCCGGGGTGTGTGCATCACCCGGAAAGCCAATGACGCCGTAGGGGCCATCGGCGACGATGCAGGTGGGCTCCGGCCAATCCGCATAGTGGTTTTCCGCCAACCCGAAGCGGATCGACACTGGCCCCCGAGCGTATTCCTGGTGCGCTTCCGGTGCCTGTCGGGGCGACGGGTCAGACAGTAGGGCTTGGACTTGCGCCATTCCTCAGCTTTCCCCACCATCTGCTGACTTTTTCGAGAGAGGGCATAGCGGATGTTCAGTTTCGTAGTTCTCGGCCACTTCCCGATGTTCCCCTAGCTCTGAGGAAAATTCTGACAGTCAGAGCATAGCATCCTAATCTCCCGCTAGGGGTTCGGCGGGTTTGTCGGGGCGGTTGCTTGCTCACCGCACCGTCTTCAGCAGATTGCCCACCACCCGCTCTAAGTGCATCAGGGAGTTGCACTCCTCCGCTTGGTGGCAGTAGGCGCTGTAGCGGCGCATCTCCGCGTCTCCCACTTGCCAGGAGTTGCGCGCCTCCGGGTTCAGCCAGATGAGGCGTTTGCAGCGCTCGTACATCTCCTTGAGCACTTCCGCCTTGGGGTCGCCGTAGTTGTTGCGGGCGTCGCCCAGGATGATGATGGTGGTGCGGTTGTCCACCTCGTCCAGGCACAGGCGCTTGAAGTCGGCGAAGGCTTGGCCGTAGTCCGTGGAGCCGCCGGCGTAGTCGCGCAGGGTCTTGGCGATGGCGTCCTCGATGCGGTTGCGCTCGAACAGTTCGGTCACCTCCGCCAAGTCCGAAGAGAAGGCGAAGGAGCGCACCTTGGGCATCACCTCCTCCAAGCTGTACAGGAACATCAGCATGAAGCGGGCGTAGTTGGCCACGGAGCCGGACACGTCGCAGATGGCGAACACCCGGGGGCGGTCGATCTTCACGGAGCGCCAGCGCAGGTCGAAGATGGCGCCGTCGTAGGACATGTTGCTGCGCAGCGTGCGCGGAACGTGCAGGTGGCCCTTCTTGTGTACCTTTTTGCGGCGGGCGTGCAGCGTCGCCAAGCGCTTGGCCATCTTGTAAACGATCTCTTGGATCAGGCGGAAGCTGCGGTGCTCCACGTTGGACAGCTTCACCTTGCGCAGCAGCTCCTCGCGCAGGCGCCGGCCGGTGACGTCGGCGTGCAGCAGGAACTGCCGCTCCACATAGTCGCGCACTTGCTCGCGCAGCCACTCCCGGCGCCGCCGCAACTCCTGCCCCAAGCGTCTTTCGGGAACCGCGGCGCTGTCGCGCAGGTCGGCGATTTCCCGGTTCAGTTCGGCAAGCCCCATCTCGTCCATGATGCGGCGGGTGTAGAGGCCCTTTTGGGTGAAGATTTGGATGTCCCGCACATTGACCGCCTCTCCGGCGGTGGATACGGCCAAGGAGATCTCCACCTTGGAGTCCTGCATCAGCAGGGTGCCTAGGGTGGAGGTGGAGGCGCTCATCTCGCCGGGGCCTAGATCCGGTTCGGCCTCCTCTCCGTCTTGCAGCGTCGTTCTTGGCTTGCGCTTGCGGTTGCCTTGGCGGTCGGAAGCGGGGCTTGACGGCTGCTCGCTGTCTTGGCGTCCACCGCCGGCGCCGCCCTCTCCTTCGCCATCGCCTTGTGCGTCCTCGCCCGCGTCAGATGGGACGCCGTTGGCTTGGCGGCTGCCGCTGACTTCGCGGAAGGCGAAGAATTGATCGAAGCAGGCGTCAAAGGTCTCCTTCTCGTCGGCGGTCTTGGGCAGCGCCAAGGCCAGGGAGCGCTTCAGTAGGGCGCGGTCCCGGTAGCCGACTAGCTGCACGGCGCTGAAGGCGTCCAGGGTTTCAGCCGTGGAGACGCGCACCTCGGCGTTGCGCAGGGCGTGGATGAAATTGGTGAGGGTGCGGTCCATGAACGCTTAGCGCCCAACAGGGCGCTGCCGAGGGTGGAGCATAGGCATCTATCCTTTCACTGCCTTGTTGGTGAGGATGGGTACCTCAGCCTGCACGTTCTCGATGTCCTCCTGAAACTTGAGGATGACGTTCAGCGTCTCCCGCACCAAGTCCGGGTGCAACGCTTCGCTGTGCAGCAGCACCAAGGTTCGCGCCCAGTCGATGGTCTCGGAGATGGCCGGCGCCTTCTTCAAATCCAAGCCGCGCAACTCCTGAATGAACTGCACCAGTTGGCGGCGCAGCTCCGGCGGGATTTCCGGCACCCGCGCCTGAATGATGCGCTGCTCCAGCGCCGTGTCCGGGAAGGGGATGTACAGGTGCAGGCAGCGGCGCTTCAAGGCGTCCGAAAGCTCGCGGCTGTTGTTGCTGGTCAGGAACACCATGGGCGGTTCGGTGACTGCCTTGACGGTGCCGATTTCCGGGATGGAGACTTGGTAGTCGGAGAGGATCTCCAGCAGCAGGGACTCGAACTCGTGGTCGGCCTTATCGACCTCGTCGATCAGCAACACGCAGCCGTCCCTCTCGCGCAGCGCCTTGAGCAGCGGGCGCGGCTCCATGAACTCCTCGGAGAAGAAGATGTCGCCGAACTCGTGCAGCCGGGTAACGGACTCGGCGAAGCCCTTGGCCCCTTGCAGCACCTCTTCCAAGGTCTCCTTGAGCACTTGGGTGTAGAGCAGTTGCTTGCCGTACTTCCACTCGTAGATGGCCTTGGCCTCGTCCAGCCCTTCGTAGCACTGCAGGCGGATCAGCGGCAGAGCGAACATCGCCGCAGTAGTCTTGGCCAGTTCCGTCTTGCCCACCCCCGGCGGCCCCTCGATCAGCACCGGCTTGTGCAGGTGGTAGGCCAAATAAACCGCGGTGGCGATCTGCTCGCTGCAAATGTAGCGATGCGCCTCCAAGCGGCCGCGCACCGCCTCCGCGGTTGCCGTCATTGTCTTGATTGCCGTCAAGTGGATTGCCTCCCAGCCGCGTCCTTGGCGATGTGCCCGGCGCATGAAGCGAACGCGAAACCCTCATTATCCCGTTCTGCGGAGGGTAAGCCACACCTAATTTCGCGGCTGACGCGCTTCCTGATTAACGCACCAAACGCCGCCGCGCCACCCCGCCGGATAAACAGCGTCAGGGGGAAGCCACGCCCATTGATGGGCAAGAGTCAATTCCAATACCGAAATGAGCCTGAACGAAGGGCGATGTTCGGTGCCTTGGGCCGAGTCGGGAATTGGTTGAGATGGTGGGCGATGATGCCGAAGGCGCTTTCGGATGGCAAGTCTTCGGAGGGCCGTGCGACAGCCGAGGAAGGGCTTGGAGGCGGTCTGGCGGTTCGCCGGGTTGATTGGGCCGCATAGCGTTTTCCATGGTCTTTCCACGGGCGCGATCCCCCAAGCATGAAAGCGGCGGTGGGAAGGCCGTGGGAAACGCGGGGTCGGTCGTTTCGAGGCGGGTCGGGCGGAGCGTCGTCACGCCGCGCTCGGCCATGCGGCGCCGACGGCTCGGAACAGCTTGTCGCGCTCGCGGTTGACGAGGCGGGCGGATTCGAGGTCGCTCATGGCGCTTGCCTCGGCGTCGAGCGCTGCGAAGGAGAGGCCGGGCTTGAGGAGGCGCTCGGCGCCCTCGATGGACTTGAGCCGTTCGTGGGGCGTGGCGACGTCGTCGTCGCGGTAGGCCTTGCGGACCCTGCCGTTCCCGTCGGCGACCGGCGTGGCGAACAGGCAGGGGCGGTGGAAGTTGAGGTGGGGGGAGAGCACGGCGCTGGCGAACTGGTGAACCAGCGGCGCGAAGCGGGCGGGAATGTGGGCGTGGCCGAGATGGCGGCGCACGACGCTGGCGTTCTTGCTCTCGACCAAGGCGTTGTCGTTGGAGCGGCGCGGACGCGAGCGGGTGAACTCGGCGCGCAGCTTCTCCAGCAGGGCGGCGACCCTGCGGTTGACGTACTCGGAGCCGTTGTCGGCGTGGAACCCCTTGATCACAAAGGGGAAAAGGTCCAGGAGGCCCGCCAGCACGGGGATCATGAAGCGTTCCGAGATGGCCTCGACCGCGCCCACGAACTCGTACTGCGTGACCTCGTCGACCAGGTTGATCTCGTAGACGCCCTTGCGTCCGTCGAGGTCGCCCTGGTGAACGGAGTCCACCCGCACGAAGCCGGGCCTTCCCTCGGGACGCGGCTTGCGGCGCTCGCCGATGGGCGCCGCGGACGGCTTCGTGCGTGTGCGGACGACGCGCTGGCGCTGGTAGGCGTTCGACTTGCGCAGGTTGTAAAGATGACTGGTCGAGATGCCGGCCAAACGCTCGAAGCGGGCGTCGCCGAACACCTCGAACTCCCGCCGCATCACCGCCCGCGTCGCCTGCCCGCAGACCTGCCCCAGCGTCCCGTCCACCTCCGCCAGCAGCGCCGCGTCCACCGCCGTGTAGCGCCGGACGAACGGCCTCGCCGGTGCGCCGCCGCGCCGGTCCTCGACCCGCCCCGTCCTCGCGTGCTGGCGAACCAGCCGCGTCAACTGCGCCCGCGACAGCCCGGTGGCCTTGCGCAGGAACCGCCTCACCAACCCCTTGTCGGCCTTGCCCAGAGTCCCGTACTCGAACTTCACGAGCATGCGCCGCACGAAGTCGTTCCGCGAGCTCCGGTCCGACCCGACGAAGTCCAAACCCCCGCTGCCCTCCACGAAGGCGCGAACCTGCTCCAAGCTCTCCAGCCGCTCGGTGGCCATTGTCACGATCATCCTCCGATGATCCCGGATCGGCCCCCTTCAGGCTCATTTCTCGTTGGAATCGCTTTCCCGCTTCAGGCTCACTTCTCATTGGACAAGACGGGAAGTTGCGGCGCGAGGGCAAGCGCGGTAAAATATCGGTGCGGCCTTCAATGAGGCCCGCGCATTATGCGCGGGAAGTTCGGCATCAAAAAGTAGTTCGGGTCGGCGGGGTTGTACCTTCAATGAGGCCCGCGCATTATGCGCGGGAAGTTTCCGGTGTTTTTCGCCGGCACAGCGTATTCGTCAACCTTCAATGAGGCCCGCGCATTATGCGCGGGAAGTTTCCGGTGTTTTTCGCCGGCACAGCGTATTCGTCAACCTTCAATGAGGCCCGCGCATTATGCGCGGGAAGTTACCACGCCGAACGCGCACCGTTGGAAGCCGAAGTGCCCTTCAATGAGGCCCGCGCATTATGCGCGGGAAGTTCGCACCGCAGGTGAAACGATCGCTGGTCGTGGACATCCTTCAATGAGGCCCGCGCATTATGCGCGGGAAGTTCGAGCCGCCGTCGCTCCAGGCGATGCGCCGCAGGTCCCTTCAATGAGGCCCGCGCATTATGCGCGGGAAGTTTATCTGACATCATACCCGCCCGCTCACCCCATCCTCCCTTCAATGAGGCCCGCGCATTATGCGCGGGAAGTTTTGTGCATATATCTCCTCCCACCCCCAAATATATGCACCTTCAATGAGGCCCGCGCATTATGCGCGGGAAGTTCAAGTCATGCCGCCGTGGGTGGAAAAGCTGGTAATCCCTTCAATGAGGCCCGCGCATTATGCGCGGGAAGTTGGACGGCAGGCCGGGCATCGGCGGCATCGGCGGCATCCTTCAATGAGGCCCGCGCATTATGCGCGGGAAGTTCCAGGTCGATCTCGGCGTCGCCCTGCAGCAGCAGCTCCCTTCAATGAGGCCCGCGCATTATGCGCGGGAAGTTACCCACGGCTTTGGACGCCGACACCACCGCCAAGAACCTTCAATGAGGCCCGCGCATTATGCGCGGGAAGTTCTCGGACGGGCGAGCCAGGATGGATTGTATCCAATACCTTCAATGAGGCCCGCGCATTATGCGCGGGAAGTTGTGGGCGCTGGAATCCCCGGACAGCTACAACCAAGGCCCTTCAATGAGGCCCGCGCATTATGCGCGGGAAGTTCCCGATTCCGGCCAAGGCCGCCGTTCCAGCGAACACCCCTTCAATGAGGCCCGCGCATTATGCGCGGGAAGTTGTCCCGTGGGTTCGCATGGAGGTGTATGATGCTTGCCCTTCAATGAGGCCCGCGCATTATGCGCGGGAAGTTAGCCTCCACGCTATCCAGCCGAACGCCCATCGCATCCCTTCAATGAGGCCCGCGCATTATGCGCGGGAAGTTCTGCTTTATTGACTGAAGAGGACGGCGCAGTCATGCCTTCAATGAGGCCCGCGCATTATGCGCGGGAAGTTATAGACAAGATGGCTAAGCGCATGAAAGGGCGTCGACCTTCAATGAGGCCCGCGCATTATGCGCGGGAAGTTGACAAACTAACCGCGTCAAATAGCGCTACTCTTATCCTTCAATGAGGCCCGCGCATTATGCGCGGGAAGTTAAGCTACAGCACATTCAAAGCCAGATAGGACAGATGCCTTCAATGAGGCCCGCGCATTATGCGCGGGAAGTTGAGGTTTGCCCCGTGTTAAGAATTCCTGCGCAGCCATCCTTCAATGAGGCCCGCGCATTATGCGCGGGAAGTTGTGCGCCGATCTTTGGCCCGCAAACAGTATGCCGGAGCCTTCAATGAGGCCCGCGCATTATGCGCGGGAAGTTTTGACGTAGCCGGCAATCGGAAGCTCTATCGGAGACCTTCAATGAGGCCCGCGCATTATGCGCGGGAAGTTGTTGCCGCCGATTTGCACCATGATATCCTCTATGTCCTTCAATGAGGCCCGCGCATTATGCGCGGGAAGTTCACGCCTGAGACGTCGTCGTCGGGCCTGCGGGTGCTCCTTCAATGAGGCCCGCGCATTATGCGCGGGAAGTTTGCATTCTGGGGGTTTGTGCCTCGCGCACGACCGCCACCTTCAATGAGGCCCGCGCATTATGCGCGGGAAGTTGTACAGCGACAACCCCATCCTCGCCTGGGCCTACTACCTTCAATGAGGCCCGCGCATTATGCGCGGGAAGTTGTTCCGTCCGCGGTCTGGTAGGTGCGCAACTGGATCCTTCAATGAGGCCCGCGCATTATGCGCGGGAAGTTAAAGCGGCGCGCGAGTCAATCCGGTGGCGCATCGACCTTCAATGAGGCCCGCGCATTATGCGCGGGAAGTTCGCCAAGCCCCAGGCAGACGATCCGCCCCTCGAGGGCCCTTCAATGAGGCCCGCGCATTATGCGCGGGAAGTTAAGGAAAGCACATCGTCAACGCGCAGCATTGTGATCCTTCAATGAGGCCCGCGCATTATGCGCGGGAAGTTGAGAGATGCAAAGAAGGGCAGCCTAACCGCGTTCGCCTTCAATGAGGCCCGCGCATTATGCGCGGGAAGTTGTCGATGCTGGCGTTGATGGCCTTCGTCAGACCGGCCCTTCAATGAGGCCCGCGCATTATGCGCGGGAAGTTCGTGACGCGGCTGATGCTCAAGTGGCGCAACGAGTCCCTTCAATGAGGCCCGCGCATTATGCGCGGGAAGTTATATCCAGGGTCACTATTCACTAGCAGCCAACTAACTCCTTCAATGAGGCCCGCGCATTATGCGCGGGAAGTTACGTTTGCCGAACGCTAACCAAATCGGCGCAACCATGCCTTCAATGAGGCCCGCGCATTATGCGCGGGAAGTTGAAGACACGCCGCCCGAATTCTGAACGACGATCCACGCCTTCAATGAGGCCCGCGCATTATGCGCGGGAAGTTGTGCACGTTGACGGAGGGCCACCAGGACTGCCTTCCCTTCAATGAGGCCCGCGCATTATGCGCGGGAAGTTCTCAGCTTGCCCGAAGCCTTGCGCGCCGCCAGCCTTCCTTCAATGAGGCCCGCGCATTATGCGCGGGAAGTTACGTTTGCCGCGGGCAGCGGTCTTGCGATCTTCGACCTTCAATGAGGCCCGCGCATTATGCGCGGGAAGTTATGGTGGTGCATGGAGAGACTGTCTGGATTGAGTTCCTTCAATGAGGCCCGCGCATTATGCGCGGGAAGTTCTGGCTGCGGGTCCGTAGGGGCTGGCGGGGATGCTATCCTTCAATGAGGCCCGCGCATTATGCGCGGGAAGTTGAGCAAATAGACGCCTTCGTTGCCGACTGCAACACAACCTTCAATGAGGCCCGCGCATTATGCGCGGGAAGTTTAGTGGAAGAATCGAAGCTAAAGACTTCCGAACCAACCTTCAATGAGGCCCGCGCATTATGCGCGGGAAGTTGTCCAACATCTGGATCGGCACCACTGTCGAGGACCACCTTCAATGAGGCCCGCGCATTATGCGCGGGAAGTTTCCGAGGTCCCCGTCTGCGAATTGGTGGCCAGCCTTCCTTCAATGAGGCCCGCGCATTATGCGCGGGAAGTTCGCTGTCCTGGGCGTCGATCTTGACCCGCGTTGCGCCCTTCAATGAGGCCCGCGCATTATGCGCGGGAAGTTCCGACCGCGTCACCACGCCGGCCCGGCCGTGCGCGTCCCTTCAATGAGGCCCGCGCATTATGCGCGGGAAGTTACGGGCTGGCACCCTTCGGCGCAGCAGCAGGGCCTCGCCTTCAATGAGGCCCGCGCATTATGCGCGGGAAGTTTCCCCGGCGACATCGATTGGAAAGCCGTCCACCTCGTCCTTCAATGAGGCCCGCGCATTATGCGCGGGAAGTTGAGGCAAGAATCTTGCGTTTGGCGGTTTAGCCTGGTCCTTCAATGAGGCCCGCGCATTATGCGCGGGAAGTTGGCTCATCGTCGCGCCCCAGGTGGTGGTCCTCTTCGACCTTCAATGAGGCCCGCGCATTATGCGCGGGAAGTTGCGTTCGCGCCGCCTCCTTTCGATTTCGCCTGTCCTCCTTCAATGAGGCCCGCGCATTATGCGCGGGAAGTTGCTGCGGGACTACCACAGGGCGCAGGTGGCCAAGCGCCTTCAATGAGGCCCGCGCATTATGCGCGGGAAGTTTGCGGCGGCCCTGCTGCAGTACGCCGAGAACCTGATCCTTCAATGAGGCCCGCGCATTATGCGCGGGAAGTTTGCGGCGGCCCTGCTGCAGTACGCCGAGAACCTGATCCTTCAATGAGGCCCGCGCATTATGCGCGGGAAGTTCCGGAAGCCCGTGCGGCCTGCACGGCAGCCAACTTCCCTTCAATGAGGCCCGCGCATTATGCGCGGGAAGTTCCCGTGACAATAGCCGCTTTCTGCGAAAGTTTGGTTCCTTCAATGAGGCCCGCGCATTATGCGCGGGAAGTTCGTGCGTGGCGGACCGCGAGATTCGAGCGTCGACGACCTTCAATGAGGCCCGCGCATTATGCGCGGGAAGTTAGCAGAAGCGGCAGCGCTGCGCCGTTCGGGATCTCCCTTCAATGAGGCCCGCGCATTATGCGCGGGAAGTTTTACGTAGGAAAGTTGACAAGAAATGTCGCAAATATGCCTTCAATGAGGCCCGCGCATTATGCGCGGGAAGTTAACGCCACCGGCGAAACGCTATGCGGCGAACCCATTCCTTCAATGAGGCCCGCGCATTATGCGCGGGAAGTTTCGCCTTCCTGCAGGCCCTGCCCCTTCGGGACCGTCCCTTCAATGAGGCCCGCGCATTATGCGCGGGAAGTTGGACAGGGCTCCCTTGACGTGGCACAGGGACTCAATCCTTCAATGAGGCCCGCGCATTATGCGCGGGAAGTTCGGGAACACGTCGCCCAAGGTGGCGCCATCCCAAATCCTTCAATGAGGCCCGCGCATTATGCGCGGGAAGTTGTCATGGGAGTTGCCGAACGTCGCCAGCATTGTCCTCCTTCAATGAGGCCCGCGCATTATGCGCGGGAAGTTGGGCTGTCCCTGGGCCTCGACTCGATTCAGATCGTCCTTCAATGAGGCCCGCGCATTATGCGCGGGAAGTTGAGGATGGGAGCCGCCGAATGGCTACTGTTACAACAACCTTCAATGAGGCCCGCGCATTATGCGCGGGAAGTTCCCACGGCAAGCGCCCCGGGTGGTGCGAATACATCCGTCCTTCAATGAGGCCCGCGCATTATGCGCGGGAAGTTCGCGCCTGCTCCAGTTTCACGGTGTTGTCCCATGCACCTTCAATGAGGCCCGCGCATTATGCGCGGGAAGTTGGCCAAAAGCGGTTGCCGCCGCCCGGCGCCCGCTGCCTTCAATGAGGCCCGCGCATTATGCGCGGGAAGTTCGCACCACGTCGTTCCCGCGAACCCACGGCCCTTCGTCCTTCAATGAGGCCCGCGCATTATGCGCGGGAAGTTAGCGTAGTTTCAATCTGCGGAAGACGGGCGAGGTTGGCCTTCAATGAGGCCCGCGCATTATGCGCGGGAAGTTTGCATGGCGACCATGTTCGGCGGTTGTGCGCCAGCGCCCTTCAATGAGGCCCGCGCATTATGCGCGGGAAGTTAACCAAAAGGAACGCAATTATGGCTACTGCTCGCAACCTTCAATGAGGCCCGCGCATTATGCGCGGGAAGTTAGCAACGCCATCTGCCGACGCATTGCGTCAATCTCCGCCTTCAATGAGGCCCGCGCATTATGCGCGGGAAGTTCTCGCTCTCAAGGCCGCCGCACTCGCCAAGCAAGTCCCTTCAATGAGGCCCGCGCATTATGCGCGGGAAGTTAACGAAAAGTTCGAGCCCGCCAAGCGAAAGCAGGTGCCTTCAATGAGGCCCGCGCATTATGCGCGGGAAGTTAAAGTGGAAGGCGCGGTCGCCGTCCATCAACCCCACCCTTCAATGAGGCCCGCGCATTATGCGCGGGAAGTTAGCAGTACGCAGTGGGGATCTGACATGGACCAATTTCCTTCAATGAGGCCCGCGCATTATGCGCGGGAAGTTGTACCTCAATTCGCGTCCCCGGCGGCGCCGGCGGCTCCTTCAATGAGGCCCGCGCATTATGCGCGGGAAGTTTACATCGGCCTGTGGAGCGGCATCGACATCCAGGTCCTTCAATGAGGCCCGCGCATTATGCGCGGGAAGTTTTGCCTACGCTCCACGCTCGCCCCAGGGTTCACGACCTTCAATGAGGCCCGCGCATTATGCGCGGGAAGTTGCTGGCGCACCGCTGGCGGAAACGGAGACCGAAAATCCTTCAATGAGGCCCGCGCATTATGCGCGGGAAGTTGCGCCGTGGAGGTGATCACAAGGTCAATCGCCATCGACCTTCAATGAGGCCCGCGCATTATGCGCGGGAAGTTGACAAGCCGCAACCTTGCCAGCCTTGCCGTCGCAGGCCTTCAATGAGGCCCGCGCATTATGCGCGGGAAGTTGCCCCAGCGCCACGACCACCCCGCCCGGGCGGGTGCCCCTTCAATGAGGCCCGCGCATTATGCGCGGGAAGTTAACTTTCCTACGTAATTCCCAAATTTTTCATGGTGCCTTCAATGAGGCCCGCGCATTATGCGCGGGAAGTTTGTAGGAAAAAGGGGGACCTTCGCCCAAAATTCTGACCTTCAATGAGGCCCGCGCATTATGCGCGGGAAGTTGCCTTGGGTTGAAGTCGGCCAATGGCCGCACCCACACCCTTCAATGAGGCCCGCGCATTATGCGCGGGAAGTTAAAGACCCTTGGCCATTCAAGACCCTTGGATTTGTGCCTTCAATGAGGCCCGCGCATTATGCGCGGGAAGTTTATGGGACCCACCCCATAACTCCGTAGCATAAGGTACCTTCAATGAGGCCCGCGCATTATGCGCGGGAAGTTCTGAGACGTTTCCCCAATACGGCGGCCCGTGCAGGCCCTTCAATGAGGCCCGCGCATTATGCGCGGGAAGTTAATGGATTTCGCCCCAATTCCTGTACGGAAATTGTTCCTTCAATGAGGCCCGCGCATTATGCGCGGGAAGTTGAGGAGGTGGTGGCGACAAAAGACTACAAGCATGACCTTCAATGAGGCCCGCGCATTATGCGCGGGAAGTTCATTTGCGAAAATCCACCTCCCGACGGCCGCCCATCCCTTCAATGAGGCCCGCGCATTATGCGCGGGAAGTTAACCAGCATTGCCTGCTGCTTCTCGCTCATACCGTTCCTTCAATGAGGCCCGCGCATTATGCGCGGGAAGTTAAGGGGAAATGATGGAGCTTTGATGGAGCTTTTCTGCCTTCAATGAGGCCCGCGCATTATGCGCGGGAAGTTTGCAAAATGAACATCTCTTCGCCAGGGCCCCAACCCACCTTCAATGAGGCCCGCGCATTATGCGCGGGAAGTTGCGGCTTTGGGCCTTATAGGCGATCCCCCGTAGCTCCTTCAATGAGGCCCGCGCATTATGCGCGGGAAGTTCTACTCAGCCGCCGAGAAGCAGAAGTTGGCCGCCATCCCTTCAATGAGGCCCGCGCATTATGCGCGGGAAGTTAGAACCCGGTGAAGCCCTCAATGCCCCCCGGCTGGTCCCTTCAATGAGGCCCGCGCATTATGCGCGGGAAGTTTTCGGAGTACACGGTGTTCGGCAAGCCGACGAAGAACCTTCAATGAGGCCCGCGCATTATGCGCGGGAAGTTCGCCGGAGAAGTTATTGAGCATGAACCTCGTAGACTTCCTTCAATGAGGCCCGCGCATTATGCGCGGGAAGTTAGGCGCCCGTAAGCGCAAGGAGCTAGCAGTGAAGACCTTCAATGAGGCCCGCGCATTATGCGCGGGAAGTTACCCATACGGGAACAACTGCCATTCCCACACCCATCCCTTCAATGAGGCCCGCGCATTATGCGCGGGAAGTTTTCGCCCGTGTCCGCAAGCGCGTCCTCAAGGCGCTCCTTCAATGAGGCCCGCGCATTATGCGCGGGAAGTTTGCGGACTGGCTGGTTGACCAACTGCCGCAGTACAGCCCTTCAATGAGGCCCGCGCATTATGCGCGGGAAGTTGCGCATATCGTGGGGGCGCTCACTTGGCCGCCCCTGCCTTCAATGAGGCCCGCGCATTATGCGCGGGAAGTTGACGTCCTGCTGTGGGGGCGCAAGCTGCGAACGCTGATCCTTCAATGAGGCCCGCGCATTATGCGCGGGAAGTTGCCACACCCTGTCGATCAGGCTGCGGGCGGACGACCACCTTCAATGAGGCCCGCGCATTATGCGCGGGAAGTTCGGCGTGGTCCTGGACCAGTGCGTCACGCTTGCCTCCCTTCAATGAGGCCCGCGCATTATGCGCGGGAAGTTCATCGATGTCCACCACCGTCACTTTTGGTTCGTCCACCTTCAATGAGGCCCGCGCATTATGCGCGGGAAGTTGCGTCGGTCGTGGACCGAAATCCCCGCAGGCCGGACTCCTTCAATGAGGCCCGCGCATTATGCGCGGGAAGTTGCACGCAACGTTGCTATGCGTTCGCTACGGCCGAGGTCCTTCAATGAGGCCCGCGCATTATGCGCGGGAAGTTGGCCAAGTGCCGCTTCGAGAGCGACGTGACCATAGCCCCTTCAATGAGGCCCGCGCATTATGCGCGGGAAGTTGCGGGCGCGTCCCCCAACACGAGGCCCAACCCCAGCCTTCAATGAGGCCCGCGCATTATGCGCGGGAAGTTCTGCGGCGGACGCCTTGACGGATTCGATGCCAGCCTGCCTTCAATGAGGCCCGCGCATTATGCGCGGGAAGTTGGCCCTTGCGGAAACCCGCACCACAAGCACCTCGTGGGCGACCACTGCGAGAGCTTAGCGTTTCTGCCCGGCCTAGCGCAAGCCCAAGCCGTCCGTGGGGGCCAATGCTAACCCGTAATTCCCTGATTCTTAAAGAGCAACCACCCAACGCGAGCGGTGGCCGGAGAACAGGGCACGACCTCAGCGCTCGCAATGGGGCGGCAGGTTACACGATGATAGGCTCGCGGGCGACGGGTGTATAGGGGCGTTTGCCTAGGGAGACCACTTTTGGCTCCACCTTGTCCGCCGGGCCGATGTCCATCAGCACGATGTGGTCCTCGTCGTGATGGATGATCCTGTCTAGGTCGGCGATCAGTTCAGCGTGGCGCACCCGGCTCAATCGGCACTGGAAAACCGAAAGCTGCACCCATTCGCCGTACCCCCGCATGGTGCGGAAAACGGACCGCCACCGTTTTGCGTCGGCGATGTCGTAAACGACGAAATAGAGCCTCTCATCCGCTGGCATGGCTAACCCACCTGCCGGCGGCTGTCGGGCATCGGCCCCGAAGTCCCCGCCCAACTCCCATAGGCTGGCACAGTCCAGCTAGCTGTAAACGACAATAATTTCATTTTTTTCAGCGGGTTACAAAATTGGGATACTCCAGTACCTCGCCCAGCAGGAAGCGGCCAAGCAACCGCGCCTGCATCTCCAGAAGGCGGCGGTACTCAACCCGGTAGCCGAACAGGGGGTGGGTCACTTCTTGGGTTAGGCGGCGCTCGAAGGTGGCGATGAAGCGCTTGCGGCCGGAGTCGGTCAAGTTCACGCCTAGGGACGACTGAACGAAGTCCTTGGCCCGAACCTCCCCGTTGTTGATGGCGGTGACCACAACGGAATCGACAATCAGGGGGCGGAACGGCTCCATCATGTCCAAGGCCAGAGCAGGGCGCCCGTAGCGCGGTTGGTGAAAAAAGCCGCGGTAGGGGTCGAAGCCCGTTGCGGACAGCGCCACCAGAAACGCCCGCGTGAGCATGGCGTAGCCGAACGACAGCATGGCGTTCACCGGATCCGTGGGCGGACGACGGTTGCGGTTGTGCATTTGGAAGTCCGCCATTTCATCATTCGCTTTCAGCATATCCGTGAAGTGTTGGAAATAGCGGGCCGCCGCCGCGCCCTCAATGCCAAGCAAGCGGTCTATCTCGCGTGCCCGCCCTGCGCGGAAAGCCAGCCGCTTCAGGTCCTTCAGAACGGCTTCCACATCGGTTTCGGACCGCCGATTCCGACGCAACAGTGTCCGGCAGTTGCGAATCTTCGCCTGCACCCAGCCCCGCGCCAACTTCAGACAGACTTGATCTTCAAAGGATCCTTTGTATTGCGCAGTGCGCAACTCCACATTAGCGTGGCCGGTGCCCATGCTGTGGCCAAGGAACCAGCCGCCGAAAGACTGCCATGTAACGGGAATGTTGCGTCGCATCAGTTCGTGCAGCGTAGGCGTGGTGACGTAAACGTTGCCCATCAGCACCAGTTGGGAGGTTTCCGCCAGCCGCGCATGAACCGGCTCCTCATCATCCTTGGTGATGACCAGCCGCTCCCCGTCCTTGGCCACCTTGCCGCGATGGGTTTGCACATACACCGGCAGGGCGCGGGTTTGCTGAACGCTGATGGGGCGCACTTTATCCACCAAGGACCGCAGCACGTTGGTTTCATCCGGCAAGCAGATGCCCACTAAGGAGCAGCGCGTGCATTTGGGGCTGTCCTCAAGCGGCGGCGGAATCCGACCGCCTTCGACGACATCCCGCAGGACCTCCAAAGACTCGCGGGTCAGCGCCCGCAACTCTGCATCAAACGGAACCCGCACCCGTTCCCGCGAGCCGGCGAAGTACAGCACTCCAGCGGAGCATTTGTAGCCGTGCTCCTCCAGCAGCAAGCCTTGGGCGCATAGCTGCACCCGCTCTGGGTCGTATGCGTGGCGCGGCACATGGGGGCGCTTGCCGCGCTTGTAGTCCACTGGCGTGACCTCGCCGTTCTTGCTTTCGACCAGATCGATCTTCGCCACAAGGTCCAGCTTCCTAGAGGAAAGCTCGACGGACTTCGCCCGCGACAACTCCTCGAAGTTCTCATCCGGTTCAGGAAGCGAGCCGCTTTGCACATCAACGCGCCGATGGATGTGGCGGCCCTCCACGGTGTCGGCCGAATCGGCCCATTCCTTCTGTACCCACTCCAAATAGGCAAGACGCGGGCAGTAAACAAACTCATTGAGGATGCGGGCCGGAATCAGGGGCGCATCTTCACGGCGCCGCCCCACCCGAAGAGGCAGGGCCGGCTGCATCGGTCCATCTTCCTCCGGCGCGGAAAAGTCATAAACGTTTGACATCGTGACCCCTAAAGGGCTGTTCGATCTACCTATTGGAACAGATTTGCGGCTAGTGCGGGCCAATTTCGCACAAGCATTCTAGCAAAATCCGCTTTTCTGTGGGTCTGTGCGTCCTCCAACATGGGCATCATGGCCAAGTCCGACCCCGCCAACAAGCTCATCTTCTCCGATGACCGAACCGTCACCGACCTGCTGCGCGGCTTCGTAGCGGCGCAATGGCGGGATGAGCTGGATTTCGGCACTCTGCGCAAACGCTCGGCGGAGTTCATTGGGGAGGCGTTGCGCAAGCGGATAGGCGATATGGCCTGGACCGTTGAGTTCAAGTTGGACGAACCGCTTGACGACGGCGGGCAGCCATATTTGGCTGTGTTGCTGGAGTTCCAGTCCCGGGTGGACAGAAACATGGCTTGGCGGGTCTCCGAATACGCCCACTTGCTGCACCGGGAACTTCACCGCAGCGGAGTTTACCGACGGGAGGGGCGAATGCCCCCGGTTCTGCCAGTGGTCATTTACAACGGGAAGCGGCCTTGGCCCCGCTCCGCGGAGCGCCCCGCCCAATTTGTTAGGGCGTTGGGGAACGGTGGCATGCCCCGCACCATGTTGGGGCGTGCATACACGGTGCTGTTAGCAACATTTAGAAATGTCATCCTTTTTAACAAATGAAATGTCGTGTTTCATGGTGCGTTGGCGGGGGCCGATCGGCCCCCGCCAACGCAGCCGTTTCCGTTGACGGGTTCCCCGTTGGGGGCGTACTCGCCCAAGGTCATGTGGCCATGCCCGACGCTGATGAAGCCGTTCAGGTGTCGGCGCACCGTCACCTTGGCCCCCGCGAACGACCGGACGCCCCGGATCCGGGCGACCTGCAGCGCCAGCCCGTCGAACTGGACGCAGTTGTCCCGCCCGACCATGCGGGAGTGATGCTCGCACAGGATGTCGTCCACGACGCCCATCGAGAGGACGGGAGCGTAGGCGCTTCCCTGCTCGCGGGCGGGCCGCATGAACTCCGCGTTGTGCCTCGGCAGGAAGTCCGACGCCAGAAAGGCGTTCGCCTCGGCCATGTCCGCCACGCCCGCCAGCGCGAGCTCCTGCGGCAGCCGGCCCTGCAAGGTGCCGAACATGCGCTCCGAGCGCCCCCGGGCCTCCGGCGAGTAGGCCGGGATCATCTCGACGCCGAGCTGCGACATGGCCCGCCCGAACTGCGTGGGGCGCCCCTTGTCCACCTTGCCGCCCGCCTCCGGCGTGAACCAGTAGTGGGACGCCCTGTCCGTGTACAGGGAGCAGAAGACGCCCTTTGAGGCGACCACCTCCCGAACGCCGCGGAAACTGCTCGCGGTCCCCTCCTCGCCAACAAGGAACATGGAGCAGCACTCGTTCGTGGCGTCGTCCATCGTGACCACCAAGTCCCACGTGCGCCCCGCAACCCACTCGTGCGAACTGGCGTCCTGATGCAGCATCATGCCGGGCAGGGGGGCGGGCTCCCTCCTGAGGCGATGCCCCGCCCTCCTCCTGCGGGGCGGAACCTCGCCCGCCTTCTGAAGGTGCAGCCGCACCCAGTTGTAGCTGCGCGTTCCGCCGACCGCCCTGTAGCGGGCGTGGTAGTGACGAACGTTCCAGCCGCGATGGCGGGCGCGGTAGTCGTTCACCATCGCCATCACCTCGTCCACCGGGGCGGCCCGGTGCGAGGCCTCCACGACCCGCCTGTCCTCCAGAGCCTCCATCCCCCCGTCCTCGTAGCGGTCAATCCAGCGCTGCAGAGTCCGAACGCTGACGCCCAGGGCCAGGGCCGCCTCCTCCTGGGTCATCGTCTTGCCCCTCCATCGGGCCAAGACCTCCTCGAACCGCATTCTCCGCACCTCGCGCCGAAACTCGCCCGCATCCATGCCGTAGCCCCATGCCTGAAAACACGGCGCGACAGTGGAGCAGAACACGACAGTTCATGTGTGAAAACACACGACACTTTATTTGTTCGTAACACACGGTGCTTGACGAGTCGGCCTGGTCAGGGGACTATGGCGGCTTGTTGCGCAGCCGCCTGCCCAGCGGCAACCGGATAACGACCTTGATTAGCTTGGAAACTGGCCGGCGGGAGGCGTTGGCCGGTTTGCTGGCAGCGGCGTTTGAACGGCACGGCGGCAACGATGAGGCTGGTGTGCGGGAGGGCTTCTACGCCCGTGTGGAGGACCGGCTGCGGCGCTATGGCAGTGTAGGATTGCCGCCACTGGCCGAGTTGGAGCGAACCTTGGCGGAAAGACGAGGAGGCGAGATGGCGACATTGTTGGATGCAAGCGTTAGGGCATGGCGGGATGAGTTGGTTGAGCAGGGTCAAGCGCAGGGCATTGAGCGAGGCATTGAGCGAGGCCGCGCCAACGAGCGGGCGCTTCTGTGTCGCTTGGCGGCCAGGCGATTCGGTGCGGAGACAGCGCAACGGCTGTCGGGTTTGCTGGAGAGCCTTAAGGCAGCGGAGGAGCTGGCAGTCGTGGGCGACTGGATTATGGACTGCGAAACCGGCGCCGATCTATTGGCGCGGGTTCGGCGGCGGTGAGGTGGAGAGGTATTGGAGCGCTGCACCATTGTGATTTGGGCGGCTTGGCCGCTGGCCGATGATCCGCAAGGACTGATCCTCCATCAAGGTTGTTCAGATGCTGCTGGAGCAGGATGATGGAAGATGAGAAATGGATCCAAGCGGTTGAGCGTTGGCGAAAACTGCCCGCCGAGGAACGTAAGCGTCGCCATCTGGAAGCGATTCCTCGCCGTGTCGCCAACTCTATGGCCATGGAGGGTGAACCAGTGGATGAGGACTGGATTCGGGAACGTTTGGCCCATCTCATCAACGAGAACGAAGTTTCAACCCCTGATTCGGATTCCTGAATTAGTGTTTTTAGTAAGCTATTGTTTGTCGAGGCTGGTCACGGCAATGCACGGGCGCTAAGAAGTGGAAAAGATCAGCAGCCGGCAAACAGTCCTCCACCTTTGTGCGAGGTGGCACCTATCAGTAGCGGGCCGTGTTGGGCGGTAGGGAAGGTGAGGCGCAGACGGCCGGTCAAACGGCCACGAGGCCCGCGGTTTGCAGCGAGGACTTTGATGGCATCCGGTTTCAATTTGGGCCAGCCCCGTCGCATTAATTCCATAGTGACATCCGTCTTAAGCGCTTCCTCGTCACTGAGTCGCCGGCTGTGGCGCGTCACTTGATAATCCGTTACGCTTCCCCAAATTCGTGCGCTTGAGAACAGAGGATCCCTTTCCTCATGAAGCATGGTTGGAGCAACCGTTAGCCTACCAGCTGCGCCAGCCCGAAGAATATCCATGCCTTCAAGCGCCTGAACCGTCTGGCGATGATCCGCTGAAATCTCCTGCCAATCTACGCCGCTGCGGTGAAGGCGCGTAGGTGCGATATAGAGAAGGCGGCGGCGCGGCAGGTCGGCAACGACCGCGATGTGACGGTGGCGTCCATCGCGAAGTGGGGTGCCGTCTTCTTCGTGTCCAGTCGCGTAAGCAAGCAATTTCCCTCTGCGCCCTAGCTGAGTTTGCAACCGGGCCATCATGGCGCGGCGAGCGGCGGAGGCAACCGTAACGGCGTCGGCATCGTCCGCCAATCCCCCAGTAATGGCAAAGGAGAGAACATCTCTGCGCATCTCTTCACATGGAAGCATCAAGCCGAGGCCGAGAAAGCGCCCATTACCCACCACCAGCGGTCCGGTCACGGGTTCAGAAAAGGTGATTTTCGCGTGCCAAAGGGAATGCTTGGAGAAGCGTGTGCCGAAGGCAAAAAATTCCGCTCGAACGCCACGATTGTCATAAGGCTCGCGTTGTACGCTTACGCTAGCAGACAGCGCGTCTATTCCGGCATGGCGCAACGCATGGTTTAGGGCGGCGGCGGCGCAAGTTTCTTCCGCAATTCGTTCAGCAGCCCCTTTCTCTTCTCCAGAACGAAGGCCAGGTTCTATCCGGCGACGGGGCGCTTCCGGCAAGGCAAGAGGCGTCACACTGCGCCAATGCTGATCGGTGGCCTCAAAGCGCTTCGTCATGCGGTCGTCCTCAGTGCGCTGCAGTTCTCGGTAAATCACGCCATCCGTGTCCACCCAATCGACTTGAGCAAAGGCCCAAGCCAGATCGTCCGCGTTCAGGGGGCAAGATTGCGGCACATAAACGGCGACCCGACGAATCCCCATGTCGGCATGTTCATGACCTACCGACGGAATTGGAACGATTTGCACACGCTTTGCCTTGTCCGCATCCTTTGCGTTGCGCCCGACTAGATAAATATCCACTTGTTCCGAAAGACCAGGCAGATGGTCGCGCAAAAGATTGGCGGCTTTATCGCGTACGTCTTGGACTAATTTCACCGCGGTGTTCAGAGGCCGATTGGAAAACTCTCGTTGAGAGGCAGGATCTCTCAGATCGAACACAAACTGCTGCCTTGGGGCGTTGTAGGCAATTTTGGCCAGTGTCGGTTTGGGGGGCTGGACAAATACATAAGACCGTCGGCGATTATCTCCTGTGGGATGGAAGCGATTGCGCATGCCCTGAAAGCGCTCCAACAAACTGCTTCGCAACCCTGGACGAGGGCATAGTAACTCTCGACCTGGACCACCTCCTTCCGAAGGCTTATACAGGATCCCGCCGTGCTCGGCCATTTGCCGCTTGGCGCTTTCCGAGTCTGTAACTTCCGCTTGTGCCCAAGCCATATCGACGCCCCGACCGAGTTGGTAGAGCCCATTTGCAGCGGCAGCTAGGGCGGTTGCCGCTTTGGCGTCTCCGTTGAAGAACCAGCAATAGAGAATTGGCGTTCCATGGTCGAACAGGGTGGGCCGAATCGATTTTCCGATCCGTATTGCGGCAACTGCGTTGTCGATGTTTGGCGCCTTTCCCTTAGCCAGCTCTGCATCTAGGTCATTATTGGGAACATAGCTGGTAAAGGCTTGGCCCGGTGTTCCGTGCGGCGCGGCAATCACTGGCGGCGGAAGCTGCTCCAGCCAATCAAGCGCCGTCGCCGTTGCTTGGGGAACCGTTGCGCCTTGCGCTGACCCAGCCATAAGGGCTTGGAACAGGCGGGCCGGCGCAGGCGGCCACTCGGGCGCTTTGCGGTTATCTAGGCCGTGATAGCGGCCTTCATGGAAGCGCAACGTGAATATTAGGGCCCGCTCCATGGTTCAAGCCTTCTTTGCGGCGTCCTGCTTGGCGCGAGCCTTGTCAAAATTCACACTGCGAGCGGGGGGAACGCCGCCAAAGAAATCTTGGGCAGCCTTTTGCGCCAACGCGAATGCGATATGCTCATTAAGGCCAACCGGCTCCCGTACGCCATCCCGTCCAACTGCAATCCACTCTCCGGGAGCGCCTGGGTCGGGCGTAATGAGACATCCTTGGCGCAGGAACCCGTCGATAGGAGCGGTCGCCGCCACCAATGCCAAGCCTAGCACATAACGGCGCAACGCCATTGGACTTTCACCCCGTAGCCGGCGCAAAGCGATTAGATTCACGGTTACGTCGCGGCGAATATCTCCATGTACCACAATGCCGCCGTGCTCCCCGGTGGCGGGCACATGCACGAAGCCGCGCTGCGCCAATGGACTCTTGGTGCTTCCTTCCGCCTTCTGTTTCTCACTTTCAGAAAACACCTCGAGTTCGCTGTAGTCGACCGGTGGGTTGTACTGCGCCGACCGACGCAGCTCATCAATATTCCAAGCTCGGATTACTGATTGAACAATGCGCGGCAGCTTGGCTTGGGTATCCCTAGAATCCCAGACGCCAAACACCAGAGAAGTGGGGGCCAGTCGTGCTATCTTGGACGCATCATCAGCGTCCAAGTAAATCCGGAAGGCGCGATTAGCGTCCTCCATAAGCTCAGTTGATCGCACAATGGCATCGCCTAGCCGGTGCCCGGCCTCAAGAATGGATATAGACTTCATATTGCCGTAGGTGATCGTCACTTGAGGCACCAGAGAAGCAAGTCGATTTTCGGGCTGGCCGGTCGCTGCTGCTTTGAAAACTGGCTCCATGCGATTCGCTTGGGCACCCACGCTGTCAATTGTCGCAACTTTTGTGCCGTCCGACAGTTTATCGATGTTGTAGCCAACCCCAGCATAGGTTGGTGGGAAAATCACGGAGTCGGCTCCTTCCACTGGCAGCAGTTTTTGCCGTAGGGTCAGCGCTACGGGGCCGTCTGCTTGGTTGGCGCAGCGCTCGGCAAGTACGTCATTAAATTCGATTGTCATGGCAAGATTTCCTCAATAACGTTTGTGATGCATCGGGCTTGATTTTCCTGTCCAGGCCAATCCAGCCGCATGTGGAACCGACGAAGTGGCATACTTGGGAACAAAGGGTGTTGCGCCCCTAATGCCGCTCGCAGGAAAATGGGATCGTAGAATTGGGAATCCGCGATGCCGGCAACGCCATAACTGTATTCCAACTTGGTGTGGCGCAATGGTCGGGCATTGGCAAGCCCAATTGCAGCTAACAATTCCACGATTGGATAGCCTTGCATTTCCATGTCGCGTTTATGCAGATTTGGTGAAAAGCCAGCATCAATAGGTACATAATCCCGCCGCCAGTCGAAGCGGAAACTGCTGCTTTGCAGGGCAGATAAAGCAAACGGATTGGCGTAGCTGTCCGCAACGCGATCGCGAATCAAGTCTAGCGAGTCGCGTACTAGGGCTGCACCCGGGTAGCCGCCGGAGCCAGCCCAGAACTTCACGTTGTCACGCCGTGTCTCATCACCCCAATGGTCGATTGTGATGGCTTGACCATCGGAATCTTCAAGTTGTGCGGGCAGGGTGGCAGGACTTCTTGGATCGCCGAATGGGAAGATATGCGACTGAACCGGTATGGTGGTGATCTTCCACTTTTCCGTGTTGTTGGATGAATCTCGCGGGGCCAGAGATTTGACGGTTGCATCGCCTAGGAAATGCAATGCACACAGGACAGGATCCTCATTTCCTCGGGTGGCTAGATGAAAACAAACTTCACCAGGATCTTGCCAATCAAACGCGCCCTTTGCTCCGCCGATCAAAACATCAGCAAGCTCAAGAAACCCGAAACACGCGAACACTTGTCCGGGATTGGTCAGGTCGACTGGAATTGAAGCAGTGGCCATCAGCCTTGTCCCTTTTCATCCACCATGAACATATCTTGCTGCTTCCCTAGAGCAATTGACGGCAGAGGGGGTTGAAGGAACTCCTTTTCTTGCTTCCATGACACCCTTTCAACGAGCGCTTTGGATGCCCTTTGGTCCGCGGCCCTTAACAAGGCTTCCCACCAAGCAAGCCCCCAAGGCCCCCATTGCCGTTGCAACCGGGCAAAGCGCAGAGCGATTTCATGGGCTCGTGCTGCAGCCGCAGTTGGTGGCAGCGAGTCACAGCCCTCCACGGAGATGGTCGGGCGGGCATGGCCGTGGTGTGCGGCCATGAGATGGAGTGCCAAGTCGAATCGGGGATCGGATCGGTCTAGGCTCTCAAGACCGCTTTTCTCTGCGTCAAGCACCGATTGAAACTCGTGGCGATAGCCGTTCAGATGGTGTCGATTCACAGGGCCAGGCGTTTTCGCGTAAGGACCTCCACCTTTTCGGGGAGCGTTGAAGGCCCTCTGCCAGCGGGCTGCTTTCTTGCCGTCGTCATGACGGCAGGCGGCTGTCCGAAGCATTGCCCGATCTTCCTCGGGCAGGTCAAGCGCATCGGCTATCTGTGCGGCTTCCTCAGCGGCCCATTCTTGATGCTCCCTAAGGCTTTGCCAGATGGGTGCGATTGCACGGGCTTCTTCGTCGGCATCTGCATTGCGCCACTTTTCCACCACAAGCCACTTAACGGCCTCACCTTCCGCTGAAAGGCAGCAGGGTATAGCCAACACCTCCTGCCAAGATTCCGGTTGAGATTTGTTGATTTCCTGCACTTCTTCGTCCTTGGGCAATTGCTGGCTTCTAGCGCTTTCACTCAATACTTGAACTCGCATCGCTGGCTGCCTGCCGCCGTCAGTTTGCTCACCCTTGCCGATATTGAGATTGCCCCAGTTGTCCTCGATCGTCAAAACGGCTTTGTCGTCGTCAACCAGCAAACCCTCATTCAATCCGCCTAATCGGGCATCCAGCACCAACTTCTGTCCCTCAAGTTTCCGCAGCAGATCATCGGGTTTCCCGTCGTCTATTGAACGCAAGCTGAGATGTTCCGGCCTTTCGGCATGTCGGATTAGGAAAGCGACTGGCCCATCGAGAGTCAACGGCGGAAGGCTAGGTGCGGTCTCCTGCTGTTTTGTTGCTGCTACAAGAAGTTTACGAGCCCGCTTTCTCAGCCAATCCCGAACCCGCCAAGCCTCTGTCTCAAGTAGCTCGGCCGCCTGCGGGGTCGCCACCTCGAAGAATGCCTCAACATCGCGGTCTGCCATGCGTTTCGGATCGGTGGTAGCGTCCCAGCGTACGGGCAGGTGGCGGCGCCAAATCAGGGTGGTTTGTGGTTCTTCGTCCACCCAGCCGCGCAGCCACGGCCCAACCTCCGGCCGCCCGGTATGTTCCACCAGCGATGTCATCGCCCAAGCATCGACCAGCGGGCGGGTCAACTCGGGATGCAAAGGCAGGGGCGTGGTGGCTTTATCGAGTAGTTGGCCAGCGTCCGCATTCTCACGAAGGCCGATAAGCGCACCGGGACCGGCTTGATGGCCACCGCTGCCATCCAAAGGCAACTGCTCAAGTAAATTTCGTACCGCTTTATGGCGAGCTTTCGCGGCCTCGTCCTGGTTCTTGGTGTTTGGTGGTCCTTGATCCATTACCAGCACTTGCGCTACACCCTTGCCGCGGCGATTGACGCGGCCAAGCCGCTGCACCATGCGCTCCCAAGGCACTAGGTCGCAAACCATGTGGTCGGCGTCAAGATCAACCCCCACCTCCCCGGCGGAGGTCGAAACCAAAAAGACAGATGCATTCGGACTGGTATCGGCATCTGCAATGAACCCGTGCTCCTTCAGGTGGTCAGCAGCCGCTTCGCGCTCATGGAACCGTCTTCCTCCGACAAACAGGATCACCGCTGGTTCAGGGGCTTCATCCTTGGCGTGTTTTCGGAGATGAACAGCAACTTGCTCTGCATCCTTCCTTTTGTCGCAATAGATCAATATTCGGACCGGCTTCCCGGCTGCCTCCACCTGTTCGTGTGCTAGGCACCAAGCTCTTTTCGCCAAAACGATTGGCAATTCCACGGCACCGCTCAAGTTCTCAATCTGCAATGTCTTCGCGGCATTCAGCCTTGCACTCACGGTTTCATCGTTCAGATCAGCGTCGTTGATGGAAAATGCTTGCGCGGTTTCTGCGGCATTACCTAAAGTTGCCGACAGTGGCAATACCCGAAAGGGCGGTGGCACACTGGCACTGGCCCGTGAACCGGTGAAGCATCCCCTTGATGCCCCAGCGCTGCCCGTAGTTGATACTCGTTGCTCCTCTTCAATGGTTTTCAGGAGCCGCTCAAACGGGCGAGACAGGTGCGCCTCGTCCAGCAGCACCAAAGTATCGCACCCCATCAGACCTGCCGCGTACGGCCGCATCTTCCGGGAGACGCCGTAACCCTCGAAAAGCAAGCGAGAACCCACCATATCCACAGTGCCGACTATGATTGCCGAAGCAGCGGGGTCCGACAACCACTCCCGGTTGTCCCTATGCTGACCGCGCAAGGTGGAGATTGCCAACGGGCGGTCGCCGATCTTCAGCCCTGCCCGCACTTGCTCAAGATCTGAGCAGTCCTGCAGCGTCTTGCGGATTTTCTCAGCGAAATCCGTGGCCTGATCCACCACGGCACGGCGATCAACGACGTAAACCAAGCGACGGGGGAGCGATGCGCCAGCCGCCCGCGCCAGCAGCCAGATCCCCATTACGGACGTTTTGCCGAGACCAGTTGGAATGTCAACAGCAGGCGGCAGCTCGCACTCGCATAGTTGCTTGAACAAGCGGGCCTGCCAAGGAAAGGGGCTGTATCCAGTCAATGCCCGGAATGTTCTGTCGAATTCAATCACTACCGCCACGGCCTCGGTGCCCTCTCCTGTCTAAATCCTCTTGGGGATAGTAATCCAGTCCACTCTACCGGCCTCCCTAGTTCTTCAAGCCGTGGGAATCCCCAAGTGGCGTTGATAGTAAGACGGTTAACCAAGGGTAGCAATCCGTTTGCCAAAGGGCGGATCTCACACAAGCACTTCAGAGAACGCCGCTTTCCCCCGCCCCTAGCTGTCCCCCAACATGGGCGCCATGGCAACTTCTGACCCCGCCAACAAGCTCATTTTCTCCGATGACCGAACGGTCGCTGACCTGCTGCGCGGCTTCGTTGTCGCCCAGTGGCACGGCGAATTGGACTTCAACAGCCTAACAAAGCGGTCGTCGGAGTTCATCGGTGAGGCCCTTAGACGGCGCATCGGCGACATGGCGTGGACCGTTGAGTTTAAGGTGGGCGATCGGCTTGACGACGGGGCGCGGCCCTACTTGGCCTTGTTGCTGGAATTTCAGTCCCGAGTGGACAAGAAAATGGCTTGGCGAGTCTCCGAGTATGCCCACCTGCTGCACCGGGAACTGCACCGAAGCGGTGCCCACCAGCGCGAAGGCCGGATGCCCCCCGTACTGCCCGTGGTGGTTTACAACGGAGAACGGCCTTGGTCTCACTCGCTAGAGCGGCCGGCGCAGTTTACGAGGGCACCGGGAAACGGTGCCCTGCCCCGTAGCCTGTTGGGGCAGGCTTATACCGTGCTTGACGAATCGGCTTGGGCGGAGGACGATGGCGACCTGTTCGGCAGCCGCCTACCAAGTGGCAACCGGGTCACAACGCTGATCGGATTGGACGGAGGTCCGGGAGACGAGTTGACCCAGCGGTTGGCGGCGGCGTTTGAGCAACACGACGGTAGTGACGAGGCCGGTCTGCGGGAAGGCTTCTACGCCCGTGTGGAGGACCGGCTGCAGCGTTTAGACTGTGATGGCCTGCCCCCACTGGCGGAGCTGGAGCGGGCCTTGGCGGAAAGACGAGGAGGCGAAATGGCGACATTGTTGGATGCAAGGCTAAGGGCCTGGCGGGATGAATTGGTTGAGCAGGGCCAAGCGCGGGGGATTGAGCGAGGCCGCGCCGACGAGCGGGCACTGCTGTGCCGCCAAGCAGCGCGGCGGTTCGGTGCGGAGACGGCGCAGCGGCTTTCGGGCTTGCTGGAGGGCTTAAGAGCGGCAGACGAGTTGGCTGTGGTGGGCGACTGGATTGTGGACTGCGAAACCGGCGCCGACCTGCTGGCACGGGTTCGCGCCCGGTGATGCCCCAAGATTGGGTGACGCCCCTACGCAGATGTGAATTCGGCCTTGCGGAAATCCGGTTCGCAGCCCGAGGGTGCATCTTCCGGCGTCACTCCCGCCATCGACCCCACCGATCACCTTGCCGCCGGCTGCTTGGCCTTGGGCTTGGAGGTCGGCCGCAAAGAGAGCCGCCTCCACGCCTGCGCCGCTATCCGCCAAACGCCCGCCCATCCGCCGCTTCAGCTAAAAGTCGCTACAACGCAACTCACTGTCCCCATATTGCGTGTTAGCAACAAATAGAAGTGTCCGGTTTTAGAACAAATAAACTGTCCGGTTTGGCTGCGGTGGGCGCGGGCAAGGCTTTGGCGCTTCCCGCAGCGCAAGTTTGCATCCGGACGGCCGGCGCTTGAAGCCGGCGCCGTTCGGGTTTCAGTCGGGCTTTGCGCCTCGGGCGAAGGGAGCGCAGCGACCGCAGCCGGAGGCGCAAAGCCCGGCGGCGGCTGGATTGGGGCGCACCGTTCGGCATGGCGCTACGCGGCGGCGGCCAGTTCGCCTTCCGCCAACGGTTCGCCCCCGGCGGCGTACCTAGCCAGCCGGCGGGGGCCGTGCCAGACCGACAGCGTCCCGTCGGCGTGGCGGCGGACCTTCACCTTGGCCTTCATGTAGTGCGCCCGATGCCGGTCCGCCGGCAACTGCAGGGCCAGCCCCTCGAACCTCACGCAGTTGTCCCGGCCCACGGCGCGCTCGTGAATCTCGCACAGGACGTCGTCCAGCGCCGCCGGGTCCCGGCAGGGCACGAACGCCGAACCCGACTCCCGCGCCGGCTGCGCGAACTCCGCGTTGAAGGCCGGCATGTAGACCTCCGCCAGGTAGCGGTTGGCGGACTCCAGGTCCGTCGCCCCGGCCAGCGCCAACTCCTTCGGCAGCCGGCCTTGGTGGGTGCCGAACGCCCGCTCCGAGCGCCCCCGCGCCTCCGGCGAATAGGCCGGGATCATCTCGATCCCCAGACGGGCCATCGCCCGGCCGAACTGCGTCAGGTTCTCCCGGTCCACCTTCCCGCCCGCCTCCGGCGTCGTCCAGTAGTGCGAGCCCCGATCCGTGTACAGCGAGCAGAACAGGCCCTTGGCCTCGATCGTCTCCCGAACGCCCCGAAAGCTGCTCCACAGCCCCTCCTCCCCGCACAGGAACATCGAGTGGTGCTCGCTCGTCGCGTCGTCCATCGTCACGATCAGGTCCCAACGCCGGCCCTCGACCCACTCGTGGCTGCTGCCGTCCTGGTGCAGCAGCATCCCCGGCCAAGGCGCCCGCTCCCGCCGCTTGCGGTGCCTGCCCCGGCCCTTCGACCTGGGCACGGCGCCCGCCCGCTGAAGCTTGTCCTTCACCCAGCCATAGCTGCGCTCCCCGCCGTCGCGGCGGTACCAGGAGTAAAAGTGTCGAACGCTCCAGCCCTCATGCCGCGTCCGGTACCGATCCACCATCCGCATCACCTCGTCCACCGGCGCCGCGCGGTGCGACGCCCCCGACAGCCGCCGGTCACGAAGACCGTCGATCCCGTCCTCCTCGTAGCGCTCGGTCCAACGCCGGAACGTCCGGGGGCAAACCCCCAACAGCTCCGCCGCATCCTCCTGCGTCAGCCGACGCTCCGTCCAAACCCCGTAAACCTCCTCGAACACCATGTCCCGCTTCTCCTGAGCCAAGCTCGCCTTGCCCATGTCAATGCGCTCCGGTTGTCAAACCGGGCGACAGTAAAACCGGACAGTTCCTGTGTTCTTAAAGCGGACACTTTATTTGTTCTTAACAACTGTCCCCATATTGCGTTGACGTAGGGAGCGAGGAGGCGTAGCATTCAATCGTCGCCCCGTGTAATGCAATGGGGCGGCTAGCTAGGGGGCTCCTTCGGGAGCCCCTTTACTTTCTGCTAGAATGGCAAGCGTCGTCTTGCTGCCCTGGGCAGGGAGGAGGCCCGATTGTGGACCGAGTCGCGGTTTTCGTTGACGCTGGCTATCTTTTCGCGCAAGGCTCCAAAGCGCTATGTGGCCAGAAGTTGGAACGCCGTTACGTGTCACTTGACCACCAAGTTGCGGTTGACCGGCTGACGGAGTTTGCGGAGGCCACATCTAAGCTCCCACTGCTGCGCATTTATTGGTACGATGGCACATCCACCGGACCAACGCCACAACACAACACGCTGGCCGACCGGCCGAACATCAAGGTGCGCCTCGGCATCGTGAACTCCATGGGCGAACAGAAGGGCGTGGACTCCCTGATCGTCACTGACATGATCACACTGGCTCGTAACCGGGCTATGGCGTCTTGCGTACTCCTTTCGGGAGACGAGGATATCCGCGTCGGCGTCCAGCAAGCTCAGGAGTATGGGGTGCGTGTGTATCTTCTCGGCATTAAGCCTGCACGAGGTAGCCAGTCCCTGTTTCTTCTCCGGGAGGCGGACAGCTCGCACGAGTGGTCCGAAGACCATCTCAGACCGTTCCTGAAGTGCGAGCCGCCAACGTCAACCCGCTACCCAGCATCCCGCCCCGACGCCAACATTTCGGCGATACGACCGACGGACCAGCGAAATGTGGATGACAGACTGCTTCACATAGCCCGCGAAGTGGCGGACGACATGCCGCTTGCGGAGGTGCCCTCGACAGTTGACGAAATCCTCGCGACCAACCAACGACCACGCCACATAGACGCGAGGCTGCTGGCGATGTCTCGAAACGCGATCGGCCGCGACCTAGCCCCAGATGAAAAGCGCACTGTCAGAAACGGGTTCCTCACCGCCTTGCAGGAGCGTTTGACCAATTCCGAGGCACGGCCTGAATGATTGATATCTCAAGGCCCATATTATGCTCTCGCAGCCAAGCGGCGCGGCGGTTCGGCGCGGAGACGGCGCAGCGGCTTTCGGGCTTGCTGGAGGGCTTAAGAGCGGCAGACGAGTTGGCAGTCGTGGGCGACTGGATTGTGGATTGCGAAACCGGCGCCGACCTGCTGGCGCGGGTTCGCGCTCGGTGATGCATCAAGACAGATGTGAATTCGCCCTCCCAAGAACCTAGTTCGCGGCTGGCGGGCGGATCCTCCGGCGCCACCCCCGCTTCCGACCGCTTCGCCGCCAGTTGCCTTGCTTTGGACTTGGAGGTCAGCTGCAAAAACAAGCGCATCCACGCCTTTGCCGCCGTGTGCGACGATGCGCCGTCCCTGGTTTACCACCGCGGCGACTTAGCGGCGGCATTGGGCAAGTTGGATGCCTTCGCGGAAGGTGCAACCTACCTTCTAGGCCACAACCTCATCGCTTTCGACTTGCCCCATCTGCGGGCCGCAAAGCCTGACCTTCGGCTCCTGCAACTGCCGCCCATCGACACCCTGTGGCTCAACCCTCTGGCCTTCCCGCGCAATCCCTACCACCACTTGGTCAAGCACTACCAAGACGGGCAACTTAGGCGCGGGCGGGTGAATGACCCGGAACTGGACGCCCGGCTTTCGCTGCAAGTGTTGGCCGACCAACGCAAGGCGTTGCGCAAGGCCGACTCGGATCTGTTGACCGCATGGCACTGGCTGACGACAGCGGAGGGCGCAATTCCGCCCGACTTGGCCAGGACGCGCATCTCAGCCGCCGGCTTTGACGCCTTTTTCGCCACCCTGCGCCAAGCGCCGCGGCCATCCGCCGCCGAGGCCCGAGCGGCCATTCGCCAAAGGCTTGCGCAAACGGCTTGCCGCAGTCAAAGCCGGGAAATCCTCGCCCAGCCGGCGCAGCATGGTTGGGCGCTGGCGTACGCTTTGGCGTGGCTTTCCGTAGCCGGCGGGAACTCCGTGATGCCGCCCTGGGTGCTGTATCAGTTTTCCGAGGCCGGGCGGTTGGTGCGCCGCTTGCGGGACTTGGCCTGCACCGATCCCGCCTGCGATTGGTGCCGGGAGCGGCAGGACGCCCGCAAGGAGCTCAAGCGCTGGTTCGGCTTTGACGATTTCCGCCCAGAGCCAAAGGATGGCCAAGGCAAGCCCATGCAGCAATCCATTGTGGAGGCGGCCATGGCCGGCACAGCGGTGCTGGGCATTCTGCCCACGGGAACCGGCAAGTCCCTGTGTTACCAGATTCCCGCCCTGTCCCGCTACGACAAAACCGGGGCGCTGACGGTGGTGATCTCCCCCTTGGTGGCGCTCATGGCGGATCAGGTGGCCGGCTTGGAGCGGCATGGCATCGGTTGCGCCGTCACCATCAACGGCCTGCTGTCCATGCCGGAGCGCAAGGAGGCGCTGGATCGGGTGCGCTTGGGCGACGCCGGCATTCTCATCATCGCCCCGGAGCAGCTTCGCAGCGTCTCCGTGCGCCAAGCCCTCGCCCAACGGGAGGTCGGCGCTTGGGTGCTCGACGAGGCGCACTGCCTGTCCCGCTGGGGGCATGACTTTAGGCCGGACTATCGCTATGTAACACGCTTCATCCGCGAAAAGGCCGCCGCTGCGCCGGTGCTGTGCCTGACCGCCACCGCCAAGCCGGACGTGCGGGAGGACATTCTTCGCCACTTCCGCGAACGGTCCGGCGTTGACTTGACGGTTTTCGATGGCGGCGCCAGCCGCGCCAACCTGGAGTTTGTGGTCGTGCAGACTACGCTCGGCGAGAAGTTCGCCCACATCCACCAAATTCTGGAGGCGGACTTGCCGCCGGAGGTTCCGGGCGGCGCCATCGTCTATTGCGCGACCCGCCGCAGCAGCGAAGACATTGCCGGTTTCCTGCGCGGCAAGGGCGTTGTCGCGGACCACTTCCACGCCGGCCTGTCGCCGGAGATCAAGAAATCCGTCCAGCAGCAGTTCATTGCAGGCGAAACGCGGGTGATTGTCGCCACCAACGCCTTTGGCATGGGCATCGACAAGCCGGATGTGCGCTTGGTGATTCACGCCGACATTCCCGGCTCCTTGGAAAACTACCTGCAGGAGGCCGGCCGCGCCGGCCGGGACCGGGCCTTGGCCCGCTGCGTGCTGCTCTACACCGCGGACGACGTGGAGCGGCAGTTTGGCCTGTCGGCCCGTTCCCGCCTCAGCCGCCGGGAGATTCAGGGCATTCTGAAGGCGCTGCGCAATCTGCACCGGAAGAAGCGCCTAGCCGGCGAGGTGGTCGCCACCTCCGGCGAAATTCTGGGCGAGGACGAAGAGGCCGCGTTCGAGCGGGACTCCACCACCGACGACACCCGGGTGCGCACCGCCATCTCCTGGCTGGAGGAGGCGCAGCTGCTCACCCGCGAGGAGAACCGAGTGCAGGTCTTCCCTTCCTCCCTGCGGGTGGATTCCGTGGGCGAAGCTCGCCGCAAGTTGGCCGGGCGCAAACTTCCGGCGGACTACCGCGCCAGTTTGCTGGCCATCGCCAAAGCTCTTATCGAGGCGGACCCGGACGAAGGCATCTCCACCGACGAGCTGGTGGGGGTCTCCGGTTTGACGCCGGAGCGGGTGCGCCACGCCATGTTTGACTTGGAGGCGTTGGGAATCGCCAGCAACGACACGGCGCTGACCGCCTTCGTCCATGTGGGGGTGCCGCGGGCATCGCACAAGCGCCTAGCGGAAGCGACGGCCTTGGAGGGAGCTCTCATCGAGGCGCTGCAGGAAACGGCGCCGGACATGCAAAAGGGCGACGCATCCACCCTGCATCTGCGCCTTGTCACCCAGCGCCTAAAGGACGCCGGCCACGCCCAAGCCTTGCCGGAGGGCGTATGGCGCCTGCTGCGCAGCATCGCCGGGGATGGGCGCAACGAGGGCGCTGGCAAAGGCAGCCTCGGATTGCGCCGCCGGGACCCGGAAACGGTGCGGGTAACTCTGCAACGCTCTTGGAAGGCGCTAGCCGAAATCGCCTTGCGCCGCCGCGCCGCCGGGCAGCGCCTGCTCGAGCATTTGCTTGGCTGCCTGCCGCCCGGCATCCGGGGCACGGATCTGCTGGCCGAAACCACCCTCGGCAAGCTGATGGCAGCCTTGCAGTCCGACTTGGAACTGAAGGCCAAGGTCGCTGACGCAGAGAAGTTCTCGAAGCTGCTGGACCGCGCCTTGCTGTGGCTGCATGAGCAGGAGGTCGTGCGCCTCAACAAGGGGTTGGCGGTGTTTCGCCCCGCCATGTCCATCCACTTGCTGCAGGAGAGGCGTGGCTTCGCCAATACGGATTTCAGGCCGCTCGGGCTCCACTACCAAGATCAAGTGCTGCAAATCCATGTGATGGCGGAGTTTGCGCAGCGCGGCCTGCGCACCATGGCGGAGGCGCTGGGCTTGGCGATGGACTACTTCAGCCTAAGCCAAGCGGACTTCCTGCGCCGCTGGCTGCCGGACAAGGATCGGGACTTGGCCCGCCAGACCACCGCGGCGTCTTGGCGCAGCATTGTGGAGAGCCTGAAGAACCCGGTCCAGCAACGCATCGTCGCCGATGACCGAGAGCAGGCCAACGTGCTGGTGCTGGCCGGCCCCGGATCCGGCAAGACCCGGGTGCTGGTGCATCGCATCGCCTATCTGCTGCGGGTGCGGCGCGAAAACCCAAGGGGCATCCTCGCCCTAGCCTACAACCGGCATGCAGCGGCGGAAATCCGCCGTCGCCTTGCGGAATTGGTTGGCGACGACGCCCGGGGCGTTCTGGTGTACACCTGCCACGGCCTCGCCATGCGTTTGGTCGGGGCCAGCTTCAGCGACCGCGCTGAACCCTTGGGCGATGCTGCGTTCGAGGAAGTGATGCAGCAGGCCGTTGCCCTGCTGCGCGGAGACGGCCTGCCACCAGAGGAAGCCGATGAGCACCGATCTCGGTTGCTGGCCGGCTTCCGCTGGATATTGGTGGACGAATACCAGGATGTCGGCGCGGAGCAATACGAGTTGATCGCGGCGTTGGCCGGCCGAACGCTGGCCAATGAGGACGACAAGCTCGGCTTGTTCGCGGTGGGTGATGACGATCAGAACATCTATGCCTTTGCCGGGGCATCCGTGCGGTTCATCCGCCGCTTCGAGGCGGACTACCGAGCCAAGCCAACCTTCCTGACGGACAACTACCGCTCCACGGCGCACATCGTGGCCGCCGCCAACGCCGCCATCGAACCGGCTGCTGAAAGGATGAAGGCCGACCATCCCATTTGCATTGACCACAACCGCACCAGAGCCCCACCCGGCGGGGACTGGGAGGCGTTGGACCCGGTCGCCCGGGGTCGGGTGCAGGTGCTCCCGGTGCGCCGGGCGCCGATTGCCCAAGCCCAGGCGGCCATGGCGGAGTTGCAGCGCCTCTCCACTTTAACGCCGGATTGGGACTGGTCCGCCAGCGCCGTCATCGCCCGAAAATGGAAGTATCTGGAGCCGGTGCGGGCTTGGTGCGAAATGCATGGGGTTCCCGTGCAGATGGGCAATGAGCGAATCCCCAACTTTTGGCGCCTGCGCGAAACAGCAGCGCTGCGCAATTGGCTGCGCCGGCTTGACTCCGCCATCGTCGATCTCGCAGCGCTGCGGCAATGGTTGGCTCAGCAGTCCCCCAGCCCTTGGCTCGAGTTGCTGCACGAAGCCGCCGATGAACTCTCCTTGGAAACCGGCGGCGCGGAACTGCCGACGGCCCACTGCATCGAATGGCTGGCGGAGTGGGGCCGGGAGGCGCGCCGCCGCCAACGCGGACTGCTGCTGTTGACCGCGCACCGCGCCAAGGGCTTGGAGTTCGACCATGTGGTCGTCTTGGACGGTGGCTGGCGCGACGCCAACCAAGGCGAGGACGCCGATGCGCCGCGCCGCCTGTTCTATGTGGCCATGACCCGCGCCCGGAAGACCTTGGCGCTGATGCGCTTTCAGGAGGAGCCCAACCTGCGTAATGAGGCTGCGCCGCTGAATCCCGGGGAAGAACGAACGTCGCACAGCGTCAATGAGCGCATCCCCTATCGCGTCAAGGCGCCACCGCCACCGCCGTACCTGGCCGAACCGCATCCCCTTCAGGCTGCCCTGCACAGCAATGCCTCGGTGCTGCACCGTCAGCCGGCGCCTTTGCCGCCGTTCGGCCCCGAACTTGAATCCCGCTACCGGCGGCTTGCCATGAGCGACGTTGATCTTGGCTTCGCCGGGCGGCGGGCCGCCGGCCACCCCATGCACAAAGCCATCGCCGCCCTCGCTCCCGGCGACCCGCTGACCATGCGCGAGACGAAGCTGGATCCCGTCACTTCCAGCATTTCGCCGACCGCGGGCAAGACGGGTGAGGGCGGCAGCCGTTGGGAGTTGTTCGACAACGCCGAACATCGGGTGGGCCGCCTCGCCAAGGACTTCAAGCCCCCGCCCAGGATGCGCTGCTGCTCAGCAACGGTGCTGGCCATCGTCACTTGGAGTCGGGAGCTTTCCGAGCCTCAGTTCCAGCCCAGCGTCAAGTGCGATGCTTGGGAGGTGGTCGTGCCGGAATTGATGTTTGCGCCGGACGACGCCTAGCCCACCGAGCCTGCTGCTTCTTCTACGGTCATCTCAAAGCCGCTCAAAGCCGCATGTGGCGATGGATGGTGGGATGAGAACCGGAATCGACCTTGGTTTTTCATCGGAGCGGAAAGGTCAATGTGCCGCGCTTGACTTTGGAATGGCCTTGACCGCTCCTTTAAGAACCTTTAGGAGAATTCCTTGCTCCTGTGGATAATGCACAGGGTTTGCCAACCCTTGTCCCGCCTTGGCCCTTAGCGGCGGCGCCTAGCCGCAAGCCAAGGCGGAAGTGGGCTGGAGTGCGCGAACCGGCGGGCCACCCAATCACGCAAATCAGGAGAAAACCCATGCTGCAACGCCTAATCCGCACCTTGGCGGTCGCCGCCCTCATAGTCAGCGCCGCCCATGCGCAGGATTCCCCAAGCGCCGCCGAAGGGCAGGGCTTGTCGGACGCCGACGCCAAGCGCCTGCAACAGGTGCTCGATGCCCAGCCGGAAGAAAACCAAGCCCGCTACCAATGGCGGCATCCGCGGGAGACCTTGACGTTCTTCGGAATCAAGCCGGGCATGACGGTGGTGGAGGTGCTGCCCGGCGGCGGCTGGTACAGCGCCATTTTGGCGCCCTACTTGGGTGCGGAGGGCACCTTGATAGGGGCCGACTATCCCTTGGGCCTGTGGCCCAACTTCCCCTTCACAACCGACGAGTTCATGGCCGGGCGGCGCAGTTGGCCGCAGGATTGGCCGGCGCAGTGGCGCCAGGACGGCGGCGCCAAGGTGCTGGCGGTGCGCATCGGCGGCGCAACCGACGACCTAAACGGCAGCGCGGACGCGGTGCTGTTCATCCGGGCGCTGCACAACCTGAACGCCTTTGAGGGCAAGGGCGGCTTCCGTTCGGCTGCCTTGGCGGACGCTTGGTCGCTGCTGAAGCCCGGCGGCGTGGTCGGGGTGGTGCAGCACCATGCGCCTGAGGGTCGCTCGGACGAGCGGGCGGACGGTTCCCGCGGCTACCTGAACCGGTTGGAGGACGCTTGGTCGGTGCTGAAGCCCGGCGGCGTGTTCGAGGTGGTGCGGCACTATGCGCCCAAGGGTCGCTCGGACGAGCGGGCGGACGGTTCCCGCGGCTACTTGAGCCGGGAGGCGTTGGTGGCCAATTTCCAGGCGATTGGTTTTGAGCTGGCCGGCGAGTCGGACATAAACCGCAACCCCAAGGACGTGCCAACGGAGGATGAGGTCGTTTGGCGCTTGCCGCCTAGCCTAGACGGCAGCGACGATGATCCAGAACTGCGGGCCAAATACGAAGCCATCGGCGAGTCCAACCGCATGACCTTGCTGTTCAGGAAGCCGGCCGGCTAAGCAACTGGTGCGACGCTGCGAATGCCCTGGCCGCGAGGCAACCCAAAGCAGGGTGAACTTGGCGATGAACACCACCGCCACTAAGTAAACCGCCGCCGGGCATTCGCGCCAACGGCCAGTCAGCAGCTGGATGGCGGCATAGGCGATGAAGCCGACGCCGAGACCGTCGGCGACGGAATAGCTTAGCGGCATGGCGATGGCGGCTAGCGCCACCGGGGCGAAGGAGGCTAGGTCCCCAAAGGACACCAAGGTGGCGGGGGCGTCGATGGTGACGCCAGCCTTGCGCAATGCCTTGGCGACAGGCGCAGCCAAAAATGTGGTAAGTTTCCGGCCCGCCGTTCAACCCGCACGGTGCGTCAAGCGGCTTGGTTAGCGGCGGTGCAGGCTAGGCGTTGTGGATGGGGTTGGCTGCGTCCGCACTAAGGCGGCGCTATCGAGGAGGAGTGATGCAAGCAGGTTGCAACAGGCGCCGCAGGAGCGGTTGCTTGCCGGGCGGTGCGCTGGCTTTGGCGATGGCGCTGGGCGCCCCGGCTTGGGGCGCCGACGAGCCGGCGGATGCTGCAAGGGCGGACGAAGCGGCGGTTGAAACCCTAACCGTCACTGGCCAAGCCTTGGATGAAATCGGCATGATGCTGCGGGAGCCGGTGGACGCCGTGTTCGGCTTCGACAAGACGCTGCTGCAAACCCCCCGCTCCGCCACCAGCCTAACCATCGAGACCATCAAGCAGTACGGCATCACGGACATTGACGACTTCGTGGTGTTGTCGCCGGGCAGCTTCACCCAGTCGTTCTTCGGGGTGTCCGGTTCGCTGGACTTGCGCGGCACCTCCGGCGAGACCTACTTCAACGGCGTCCGGCGGCTGGACAACCCCGGCAACTACACCACGCCCATCGCCGCCGCGGACCGGGTGGACATCGTGCGCGGGCCGGCCTCGGTGATCTACGGCCCCAGCAAGATCGGCGGCTACATGAACTTCATCCCCAAGTCGGCCCGCGCCGATACCGGCCAGTTCCTGTCCCGTCCGACCGGCGGCCTCTCCTTCACCGGCGGCAGTTGGAGCAAGGCCATGTTCACCGCCGAAGTGGGCGGGCCGGGCCGGCTGGGCGGTCGCACCTTCGGCTACTACCTGTTCGGCGAAGTGGAGGATTCCGACAGTTACTACAGCAACACGGGCACGGACAACGTGATTGTGCAGTCGGCGTTCAATACGGACCTAACGGACCGCGCCCGCATCGCCTTCGGCGGCATGTACCACGACTACCAGAGCAACCAGGTGGCGGGTTGGAACCGTTTGACCCAAGCGTTAGTCGATGACGGCACCTACACCACTGGCTTGGCCAAGCCGCTTGACGCCGACGGCGATGGCTTCATCTCCCATCAGGAGTACAACGCCGCCAACGACGGCGGCGGGCTGTTTTCGTTCATCTTCGACCCAGCCGGCCTTGCCGAGCCGCCGTCCTTCGGCCCCGACTTCGCCCTGGACCCAGCAACCGTAGGCATGGCCCGCCTCGATACGGACCAGGTTTTGGTTGCCCCGGACGACACCTTGGAGAGCGAGGATTTGATCCTTTACTTCGATTTCATCATGGAAATTGACAGTAGGTGGACCCTCACCAACAAGCTCTACTACGAGTTCTACGACAACCTGAACGAAACCACCTACGGCTTCTCCCAGTTTGCGGACTCCTGGGTGGTGGAGAACCAGCTGATCGTCGGCTTTTCCGACCAGTTCGGCGGGCTGAAGCTAGATGCGCTGTTGTCTCCATCCATCCGCCACACCGGCTTTGATCGCGGCGATGACTACAACAACGAATACTTTGACCGGCGGGATCTGACCCAGCCCTCCAGTGCGCTGGACCGCCGCCTGCTCGCCACCAGCATCGGCAAGGACTACGCCGAATACTACGAGGGCGACTACACCGTTTACGGGCTGGCGCTGCTGACCGACCTGACCTTCGCCAACGGCCTCGGCATCCTGCTCGGCGCCCGTTATGACGCCATCGACATGAACAGCAGGCAACCGGCGGAGAAAGTCCTGCCCGCCAACGGCCTCGACGCCAGTGACAGCGAGGGCGCCTTCTCCTGGACGGCCAGCCTTTCCTACACCACGCCGCTGGGCCTTGTGCCCTACGTCACGGCGTCGGAGCAAACCACGGTGGTGGTCGGCCAAGGTGCGGACATCCCCGCCGCCAACATCTTGGAAGGGAACGCCGTGGCCAGTTCCGAACTGCTTGAGTTGGGCGTGAA
This sequence comes from uncultured Pseudomonadales bacterium, assembly GCA_958296195.1. GTDB lineage: Bacteria > Pseudomonadota > Gammaproteobacteria > Pseudomonadales > Azotimanducaceae > Azophilus. The sequence goes on from OY282455.1 coordinate 1,595,035, forward strand.
GGGCTCCCTGCTGAACGACCGGCTGTTCTTCCAGGCCATCTACTACGAACAGGAGCGCATCGACTTCAGCGCCCAATCAACCGTCACCAACCAAGCCTCGGAAACCGAAGGCTTCGAGTTTGAACTGCGCTGGCTGGCCACGCCGAGGCTGACGCTGACCGCCGCCTACACCAACATTGAAGTCACCAATCTCAACACCCTCAACGGCGGCGGAAGGTTCAGTTTCCTAGGCGCTGAGGACTTGCCGGGCACGGACCCAACCCTTTTCTACGGCGGCACGGCCGGCGGCTTCGTGACCCTGACCGGCAACCCCAAGGCGCGACGGGCGGGAGTGCCGGAGAACATCATCAGCTTAAGCGGCATCTACAACTTCCAGAACGGCTTGCAGTTTTTCGGCAGCCTAGTTGATGTGGACAGCGTTTATTCGGGCTTCTCGCAGACGGTCAAGCTGCCCGCCTACACGCTAGTCAACGCCGGCCTCAAGTACGACGTTGGCGGTTGGTCGTTGACCCTCACCGGCAAGAACCTGACCGACGAGCGCTACTTCCGCAGCAACTTCCCGAACCTGTTCGGCTCCACCATCGTCCTGCCGGAATTGCCCCGGCACTACCAAGCCAGCATCGAGTTCAAGTTCTAGTCCGGCTATGAGGAGCGAACAATGACGGGCAAGACCGCCCACATCGTCAATTGCCCCACCTGCGGCAAGGGCGCCAAGTGGACGCCCAAGAACCCCTTTCGCCCGTTTTGCTCCGAACGCTGCAAGCTCATCGATCTAGGCGCCTGGGCGAGCGGTGAGCGGGTAATTCCCGGTTCTGACGCCGACGGCGCAATGAGCGGCGAAGACGAAGAAGGGGCGCACCGCCTCAGCCCGGTCAACTGATGCCATCGATCCGTTCACGCCCAGCCCTAGGGCCGGCCCGCCAACAATGACCGTCTTGCTCAAGAAGCCCTAGTGATGCGTCGCATCACGCTGGCGGAGGCGCTGCTGGGCGGCGTCTGGGTGGGTTTGGGGCTGCTCCTGCTAACGCCCTTCGTAGTTTCCCCAGAGACGGTCTTTCCGTTCGTTGTCGGCAAGGCGCTCTACTCCAGAACGATCATCGAGATCGTCTTCGCGCTCTGGGTCCTGCTGGCGCTTCTGCGTCCGGCCTATCGCCCGCCGCGCTCCTTTCTATTGCTCCTGCTGGTCGCCGCCTTGGGCGCAGCGCTGCTCAGCGCCTTGCTGGGCGCCAACCCGCAGCGCAGCCTTTGGTCGAGTTACGAACGCATGCAGGGCGTCATTGATTCCGCCCACTGGCTCGCGTTCGCCGTCGTCGCGGCTGCTGTGCTGCGCACGATGCGGGATTGGCGGATTCTGCTGAACTTGAATCTGGCCGCCAGCCTAGCGATGGCGCTGCTGGCCATTTCGCAAAGCCTCGACCTGCTGGATGCGCCTTGGCTGGGCTGGCACAAGACGAAGGTGACCGCAACCTTGGGCAACGAAGCGTTCCTAAGCACCTACGCCGTCCTAAACGTCTTAATTGCTTTGGGGTTTCTGCTTCATTCCCTCATCCGCAACGCCGCAGCGCGGCGGCGGCTTGCAGTTTGGAGCGGGCGTCTGTTCTGGGTGGGGACGGTGGTGCTCAATCTCTGGGCCTTCAGCCTTACTGGCGTGCGCGGCGGGCTGCTGGGGCTGTTGGCCGGCTTTGGCTTCCTGCTTTTCATGGGCGTATTCTTCGGCCAGGCGCGGCTGGCCCGGCTGGCCATCACCGTCATCAGCTTACTCGCCGGGGTGGTCACCCTGATGGTGATCCTGTTCCTGCGGCCCGGCTTTTTCGCTTCCGAAGCGCAGTTCTCCAATCCTTTTTTGGACAGCCTGGTGAATCCCATTCATGGGCGCACCGTGGATATGCGCCAAGCCATCTGGAGCGCAGGCGCCAAAGGGGTTGCCGAGCGACCGTTGGCCGGCTGGGGACCGGAAAACTACGATTTAGTCTTCGGCCGCCACGTCACGAGCGAAAGGATCGACCTGCCGGTTCACGACCGTGCGCACAACCAATTGCTGGAACTGGCCGCAACTCAGGGTCTGCTGGGCGTCCTGCCGTATCTTGGGATTTGGCTGTTCGCCTTCTATGCGGTGGTGCGCATCGCCGGCGCCTTGGGCGCCGGAGAGCGCATCCCCATCTTTTTTGTAGGAGCGGCCCTCATGGCCCAGTTCGCCCAAAGCCAAACCTCGGTGGATTCATCCGTCATCACCCTGCAGTGCATGTTGTTGCTCGCCTTGGTCGCTCGGCTGGAGGCCGAAACGGCCCTGACCAGCGGCCGCTGGGCGCAGTTGCGGGAGTGGATTCTGAGCGGAGCGCACCGGCTGGGGTTGAGCAGTTGGCCTTGGCGCAAGCCAGCTCTAGCAATGGCGGCAACGGCGGCGCTGGCCGCACCGACCATCGGCATCAGTCTGAACCACTCCATGCACGCCGGCGCACATGCGTTCTGGAGGGGCGCGACCGCCGAATCCGCCGATCAAGTCATTGGCTTCCTCAAGCAGGCGATAGTTGAGTTCGAGCCACTGGCTAGTGACCCGCGGCGGGTGCTTTTCGACAACGCCGCAAGACAGTGGCCGGTTTTGCAGGCTGAAGAGGACAGCGGGGCGACGCAGACGCTGGCGCTCGTGGAGGCCGAGGCCGCCGCGGCCTTGACCAGGGAATCAGACAATTGGCGCACCCAGGCGGCGCTGGCGAACTTCTACTGGGCGGTGTCCATCTTTGATCCACCCTACGATGAGAAGGCTGTCCAGCACTTCGAGAAAGCCTTGAAGCTTGCCCCCTATGCGGCGGTCTCGGCGCTCAACGTTGCGGTCATGCCGTCTCCGCCTCCACCGGAGTCCTAAGCGAGTGCGGTGTTGGCGAAATAGGCCGGTTATCCGGAATCTATGTCAGGGAACCCGGCATCCCCGGCAGGTACTGCCCGGCGATCATGCCGCCGTCAATGACCAGTTCGGCGCCGTTGCAGTAGCTGCCGGCGTCTGACGCCAGGAACAGGACGCCCTTGGCGACCTCATCCGGGCGGCAACCGCGCTGCAAGGGCACGAATTGGTAGTTCTGATCGATCACTTCCTGGGGCTGGCCAAAGGGGTTGGTCATCGGTGTGTTGACGCCGCCGGGGTGTACGCTGTTCACTCGGATGCCGTGCGGCCCAAGCTCCAGGGCGGCGCTGCGGGTCAGCCCGCGCACGGCGAACTTGCTGGCGCCGTAGGCGCCGGTGGCGTTGTTCGGCACCACGCCGGACACCGAGGAGGTGTTGATGATGACGCCGCCGCCCTTCTTCATGTGCGGCGCCGCCGCCTGGATGCCGAGAAAGACGCCGTTGACGTTGACGTCCATCAAGCGCCGAAAATCGTCGAAGGGCGTGTCCTCCAGCAGGTTGAAGACCAGAATGCCGGCGTTGTTGATGAGAATGTCCAAGCCGCCTTGCGCGGCAACGGTGGCGGCGGCCAGCTTGCGCCATGCGTCTTGATCGGTGACGTCGAGGACGGCGGCGGTGACCCGAGCATGCGCTTCGGCGAGTTCGTTGAGCTCGTCCTGCAAAACGTCAGCCGCCACCACATGGGCGGCGTCCGCCTCCACAAACGCCTCCACAACGGCCTTGCCGATGCCTCGGGCGGCGCCCGTAACGATGGCGACCCGACCGGTAAGCAGGTAGGGATTCGACATGGCGCTCTCTAGGGCGCGACGCTCATTTGCGCCGCATGGTGCGCGGCCAGGTAGCCGAAGGTCATGGCCGGCCCAAGGGTGGAGCCGGCACCGGGGTAGGAGCGGCCCATCACCGAGGCGCTGGTGTTGCCGATGGCGTAGAGTCCGGCGATGGGCCGGCCGTCTTCGTCCAAGGCGCGGCCATGCTCGTCGGTGACTACGCCACCCTTGGTGCCGATGTCCCCAGGGAATATCTTGAGAGCGTAGAAAGGCGCTTTGCGCAGCGCCTTGAGGCAGGGGTTGGGGGCGTTGCGCGGGTCGCCGTAATAGCGATCGTAGCCGTTGACGCCGCGCCCAAAATCCGGATCCTCGCCCTTGTCGGCGTATTCGTTGAAACGGGCGAAGGTGGCCTCCAGCACCTCCGGCGCCACCTCAATGCCCGCCGCCAGCCCCGCCACCGTGTCGCCCACGCGCAGCACCTCCATGAAGCTGGCCTTCAGCCTGCGGTCCATGGACGAAGGCCCGGGCAGCATGGGGCCGAGGGCGTACTTGCCGCGGTATTCGGCGTCAAAGACGAACCACGAGGGAGCGGTCGGGCACTCTGGTGAATTGAGCCGCATCATTTCACCGCCGGCCACATGGTAGGAGGCGGATTCGTTCATGTAGCGCTGGCCGAGTCGATTGACGATCATGCAGCCGGGCAGGGCCCGCTCCACGAACATGGGCCGCGCCCGCTCCTCGTCGCTGAGGCGGAAGGCCGGCGCCCACCAAGCCGCATCCATCAAGTCGAGAGCCGCGCCGGCCCGCTGGGCGGCCTGAATGGCGTCGCCGGTGTTGTTGCGCTGGGAGCCGGACCAGTCCGCTGAGGAGGCGGTCTGAAAATTGGCGTTGCGCATCTCCGTGTTGCGCTCGAAGCCGCCGGCGCCGAGCACCACGCCACGCCGGGCGCGTATGACGCGCCGTTCGCCGCTCAAGTCCACCACGGCACCGACCACCCGGCCCTGCTCCACGATCAGATCCTTGCAGGACAGGCCCAGCTGCACCGGCACGTTGCGGGCGTTCAGCCCTAGGCGCAATTGCGCCAGCAAGGCGTTGCCGGCGGTGAGGCGGCGGTCCTTCGGCGAGCGGTAGCGTTGCGGCAAGTCCAGCCAGTAGCGGCCCATGACCTTGAGGACGGTCCACAACCAGCCCTTGCCGCGGGTGATGATGGGACGCGCCTCGCTGATGGTCCAGTTGACCCGTCCGAAGGCTTGGCCGGCCTGATGCACGGGTTGCAGGCTAGCGTAGTCTGGACCGAGCTGGCCGGCGGTGATGGGCACCGTCTCGTGGGAGCGGTTCTGCTTGGCGCTCGGCAGGTCCATGTGGTAGTCCGCATAGTTGACGCAGCGGAACTTCGGCCCGCCGTGCTGCTCCAGAAAGTCCAGCATCTTGGCGGCGTTGTCGATGTACGCCTTGATCTTGCTGTCCGGGGTCTCGTCGCCCACTAGGGCCTTGACGTACTCGAACGCCTCCTCCGGCGTATCATCGAGGCCGGCTTCGCGCATGTGGCGGCTGCACGGAATCCACAGCGTACCCCCGGAACTGGCGGAGGTGCCACCCCAGAGGTGGCCCTTCTCGACCACCAAGGGCGCCAGGCCGAGCTCCGCGGCGGTGAGCGCCGCGGTCAGGGCACCGGCGCCGGAGCCGACCACCAAGACGTCAACTTCCCAAACGGGCGGGGACTCATCCGTCAAACGCACATCTCCAATTGAAGGGGGGCTGTCATGGCGCAGATAGGCGGCGGCGCTTTGTCTAAGCGGCGAAGCTCTCCCGCCGCGGCCCCACCCGCTCGGCCACCTTCCCCAGCCCCGCTTCGTCCATGCCGTAGAAGGTCACGGCGTTGCCGCCGAGCATGGCGGCCACGTCGTCGTCCGGCAAGCCCTTGAAGGTCTCGATCATGGCCGGGGCGGTGTGCGGCCAAGTGCCTTCCGGATGGGGATAGTCGGTGCCCCACATGATCTGGCTCATGCCCAACTGATGGCGCATCTCCGCATCGGATCTCGGCATGCAGGAGGCGCCGATGGCGCAGTTGCGGCGGAAGTAGTCGGTTGGCGACATGGAGAGCTGGCTGCGGTAGTCCCCCAGCTTGGCGCTGAAGTAGGTGTCGTAGTAGTGGTGGTCCAACATGCGGAACAAGGGCGGCAGCAGCCAGCCCTGGCCGGTTTCGGTGACGCTGGCCTTCAACTTGGGATAGCGCTCGAAGACGCCGCCCCAGAGCATGAAGATGAGCGGCCGGTAGGTCCAGAAGAACACCTCGGAGATATAGACGCCCACCGCACCGGGGTACTGGCTTTGGTCGTTGTCCGGGAAAGTTCCGCCAAAGAAGTCATCGAATGGGCCGGGGCCGGAATGGAAGCAGACCACCAGCCCAAGGTCTTCGCAGGCCTCCCAGAACGGGTTGTAGCGGGGGTGGTGGTAGTGCTCGAAGCCCTGCATGATCACCGGAATCAGCATGCCGCCCAAGCCGTTTTCGGCGGCAAACTTGGCCTCCTGCACCGCCCGCTCAACATCCCAAAGGAGGGGGCAGACAGCCACTCCGAAATGGCGCACCGGATTGCGGGCGCAGAGCTCCGACAGCCAGCGGTTGTGCGCCCGAGCGCCGGCCCATTGCAGGTCCGGCACGATGTTCTTGGTGGGCAAGGCCAGACCGGCACCGAAGGGTGGCGTGTTTTGCTCCGTTATGCCGTCCGGGAAGATGATCTCCCCAGCCAAGCCGTCGCCGTCGAGCACCTCCAAGCGGCGCTCGTAGTCCCAAGCGCCGGTGAGCTGGGCCTCCACCCCGGAGCGCCACTGCTCGTTGGCCTCCTTCACCAAAAAGACCTTCTCGAACTTGTCGGTCATGCTCTTTTGGATGGGCAGCGCCATGTCGAAGGTTTCCCGATGCTGCGGGTCCAGGTACTCGCGGTACTGCTCCGGCGGCAGCCCGGCATGGCAGTCGGAGGAAATGACGAGGTAACGGTCCATGATGTTCACCTTTGCAAATTGTCGATGGTTTTTGCAGGGATTTCGCCGCAGGGTCTAGGAAACCACGCGCATCGGCATCCGCTCCGCCGCCGGGTCGTCGTAGAACTGGCTGAACCAGCGGCGGTACTTGGCGATGGGGCCGTCGCCGTCGCACAGGATGGGCGACTCCTGATACTTCTTGTTTTGCCAGATGGGTATGTCCTGGCCCACCTGGTAAACGATCTCGGCGATGGTGCCCTCGGCGAGCAAGTCGAACTTCTCGGAGATGTCCAGTGGCTTGGCGAACGCGAAGCGCAGCTTCATCTTGTTGGCGCTGATGGGCGTCACCGTGCCCATCAGAAACGTCTTGAACGCCTTGCTGAACATCTGGGTGCTCATGCCGGGGCCGCAGTTCTTGCTGAGCAGGTGTATGTCCACCTGCTGGTTGAAATCGATGTTGCCCTCTTCGTCAATGTGCGGGCCGACGGAGGTCATGTCCGTGGAGCGCCGATGCCCCTCTAGGGTGATCTTGGCGGTGGGCATCTTCATGGCCCGATGCACATAGATGAAGTGGGCGATGTCAACGGCGTTCTCCCCGGTTTCCTGAATGGGCGCGTTGATCTCCCAGTCGTAGCACTTGAACTCGCTCCAGTTGGGGTCGGCGAGCTCCGGCACTTCGTCCAGTTCAAAGAGCGGCGGCAGCCGACGGGGATGGTACCAAGCCCAAACCATGCGGTTGCACTCCCGCACCGGATAGCTGTACAGGCATTGCCCCTCCCGCGCCCGCTTTGGAATTTCCTTGGCATAGGGCACGCCGACGCATTCGCCGCCGCCGTTGAACTCCCAGCCGTGGAAGGGGCAGGCGATGGCCTCCCCATGCACTTTGCCGCCGTGCCCCAAGTGGGCGCCTAGGTGGGGGCAGAACGCCTCCAGCGCCCGAGGCTCACCCTCTTCGGTGCGGAACAGCACCATGTGCTCGTCGAAGAAGTAGTGCGGCTGCACGTCGCCGGAGGCCAACTCGCTGCTGTAGGCCAAGGCGTACCAGCCGAAGGGAATGGGCAAATTCGCGTTCTGTTCCATGATTTGGCTCCTTACCCCAAGGTCGGGATGGGTGGATTGGTGCGGTTCAGGATGGAGTCCATGCGCTCCTTGATGCGGGCTTCCGTGCCCGGATTCAGCGGCAGAATCCAAAACTTGCCGTCGCGCACGCCTTGCAGGGCGGTCTGCGCCACCTCGTCGGGATGGGTGGTGGTCAGCTTCATGCCGAACGCCTCCATCATCCTGCGCATGTCATCCACGGTGCGGATGCCGGTGTCCGGCGCGTCCGCTGGTTTCTCAAAATGGGCGGGCCGGACCCGGTCCGAATCGAAAATGCCGGTCTCGACGATGTGCGGCCCCGGAAACAGGGCATGCACCTGCACGGAGCTCTGCTGGTTCAGGCATTGGTAGTGCAGGGCCTCCGTGATCGCCTGCACCGCCGCCTTGGTGGCCGAATAGACGGGCTGGTCGGGATACACCAGGAAGGCGCCGTTGCCGGAGCCGGTGATGACGAGGTGCGCCTCCTCGCCTTGGTCCGTAAGCCTGGGCATGAAGGCGTTGATGGTGCGCACCACGCCCCAGAAGTTCACATCGAAGCACCACTTCCAGTCATTCTCCGCATAGCCCCACATCGGCCCGGCCTCTCCGGCGGCGATGCCGGCGTTGGCGAACACCAGATGGGCGCCGCCCAGCTCGTCAAAGGCGCAGGCGGCCAGCGCATCGAGGCTGGCCTGATCGGTGACGTCGCAAGTTTGGGCGTGGGCGTCCGCGCCCTTTTGCCGTAGTTCCGCTTGGACGGCGGCCAGCCCGGTCTCGTCAACATCGGCGATGAGCACCCGCCCGCCCACGTCCGTCAGAGCGTGGGCCAATGAGCGGCCAACGCCGCTGGCGCCGCCGGTGATGACGGCCAACTTGTCCTTGAAATCCTGCATTTTGCGGTTGCTCCTTGTGCTAGCTGGCCGGCGGGCCGCCGAGCTGGCCGGGGAAGCGGGTGCCGCCAATGGTGTCCGCAAAGGGCCAAAAACCCTCCGGGTCCAAGGGGCCGGCCAGCGTGATTTCCCGGGCCAGGAACTCCGGCCACCAGAGGCGGGCGTTGATTGCGCCGGCCACCGGCAGCTTTTGCGCGATGGGGTCCCAAGCGCTGTCCCGCAGGATCAGTTCGCCGTCCAATGCCTGCTGGAAGGCGGTGCGGTACTTGGCATAGACCTTCAGCACCTGGGGCGAATAGTCGTACTGGTTGGGCTGCATGGTCAGGGAGCGGGACGCCTTGATCCACCATTCGTTGACTTCCGTGATCTCTCCCGGCTCGTCGTCTTGGCTGACCGTGCCTTGGTACTCAAAGAAAGTGCAGCCCTTGTGCTCCACGAATGCCTCCACCTTGTTGTGCAGGCGGTAATAGCGGACGCTGGCCAAATACTTGGGCTGCCCCCAATGCTCCCGGCTGATGTAAACAGCCTGCTCCTGGTCGATGGCGTAGCCTAGGGAATATTCCCCCTCCACGCCGTCGTAGGCCGCCGCCACGTTCATCACCAAACCCAGTTCGGGTTCGTTGTTCACGGGGAAGTTGTAGAGGGTGAGCCGGACTTCGGGGCTGCTCGCCGGGCTTATGCCGGGCGGCAGCAGGGCGGCGAGCTTGTCGGCATCCGTCAGATAGTCGATCTTCAGCATCGGCCAGTTCAGGTTGTCTCCGGGAATGCCCTGGGGCGCGGCGTCGCTCATGTCGCTCTCCTTTGCGCTCTTGTCCTTCGTTCCGCCAACCCGCGTTACGCCGGTTGGCTGCGTCCTTTTGCTGCGGCGTTCCGGCCACCAGCCTGCTTAAGGGCCATCCACGGCCCCTTCGCTCCGTCAATCACGGAACAGAATACACAATTTTGTTCCGACACAATAGCAAAATGGAACTTTTTTCGGTATTTTATTCCGCCCATGAACGTCGCCACCCTGCCCAGCCGTCAACAAGCCCGCACCGAGGACACCCGCCGGACCATTCTCGATGCGGCGGTGGCCCTCTATGCGGCACAGGGTGTCGAGGGCACCACCACCAGCGCCGTCATCACCCGCTCAGGCTTGGGCCGCACCACTTTCTACCGCTACTTCAAGGACGCCGACGAGGTGCTGAACCAAGCGGTGATCCGGGATTTCGACGCAGTGATGGCGGACTTCGCCGCGCAACGCTACGAACACGCCAGCCTGGCGGCGCAGATCGTGGAGGACATGCTTTGGTTCATCCACCAATTGCGCCGCCGCCCTGCCCTGAAACTGCTGTTCGCAGACAACAGCGCCCAGCTCTACGAGCGCCTGAACGTGGCTCTGAACGCCTGCTCCCGGGCCACCCTAGCCTGCATTCGCCCCACTTTCGAGCGGGCGCAACGCCAAGGCCGGCTGCGGCCGGGCATCACCTTGGAGAAGTATGTGGAGTGGTGCAGCTTCGTCGGCATGTCCTTGCAGATTGTGGACTTCTTTCTCGCCGGCGATGAAGCCCAATTGCGCGAAATGCTGCAGGACTTCCTGGTGCCTTCCCTAATCGTCCCGGATGCCGAAGCGGCACCTGCAAGTGCTCCCCAAACCAGACAATCCGCCTAACTAAGGAGCGGCGTGGGGTAGCTGCACGGTGCATCAGCTACAGGAATTTTGCGGCAGCCCCAGCGCCCCAATTGGCTGGCGAACCGACGCCGAAGATGCCGTTCCACCCAGCAGACGGGCCATCTTTTTCGGGAAGAGTGCGGCTCCCAAGACGGCCAGGGAGAGGAACAGGTGTTGCACCAACATCTGAAAAGTGGCGAGCAGGCCCGCCGCCGGATGCGCGGCGATGGTGGCTGCCAAACTCTTGGCGCATGCCATGCCTGCCACCATCCAAAGCAGAGCCAGTGCGCTGCCGGCGACCCGCACGGACAAATTGGAGCGGCCGGCGATTTGCGGCCGAAACGCCAAGGCCATGCCGGTCACAGCCAGCAGAATGGAGAAGGGGAACAGGAGCGCGTAAAAACCTTCGTAGGCGTTCAACCCGGTGGCGTACTTATAGGGAACGTAAACAGCCAAGCTAGCCCCGGATGCGAACAGGGCCAAGCGAATCATGCGGATGCGCCGTTCCTGGGATTTGTGGATTTGGGAAAACATGTGCGTTCCTCCTACGGCGTCAACCGTATCCGTCAAGCGATGGTTAAATGCTAATGTGGGCGGGCGGGCAGTGCAAGTGCTTTGCGTCAACATGGGGGGATAGGGCGATTTTAGAGTCGCTCGTTGTGGAAGTTGCTGCGTTGGGCCTTAGTTTTCAGGACGGGGATGAGTGAGGGGCTGTGTTCGGGAGGGGCGGAGAGGGGCGTTTTTCCACCTGTTCGAAGCAGTTGGGGGTGTCCCGGCAGGGCGGCCAGTTCGTCGGGGGCTCCGTCCAGCGGGATGGGCGCGGCAGCGGCGGGTCTCGATCCGGCCGTGACCCTTCTCCAAAGATCTCGAACTCCGTCGCCGCATCTCAGCCCAGCAGCCGGATGTCATCAAGCAGCGCCGGCTCGAGGCTCCCGCAAAACAATGCCATCCAACCGCTTCGCCAAGGCGAGGATCCTCGACAGCCAACTCAGACGGCTTTGCGGCACATTCCCAAATAAATGTCCAGAGCCAGGCTTTCTTCAATTATATCAGCTAGTTAGGGGATCTATAAAATCGTCCTACATGGGAGGGACCATTGGGGTTGACTCCGCCTCAAAAGGAAATATGATTAGTCAATCGCCTTGAACAAAGTCGGTCACTAAATGGCGCAGCCGTGCTGAAGAGGGAAAGCAAGACGGAAGAATCCCGCCGTGCCGCCCTCATGGCCAGTGGCGGCGATTCCTCAGCCCTGACCAACGCCCATGTTCCGCCTTTCGCCTTGGCAGCGGGTCCGATCACCGAGGTCCATGCCTTTTGGCTGGCGGGCATGAGCTGCGACGGTTGTTCGGTGGCTGCGGTCGGCGCCAAGAACCCCAGCGTGGAGCAGCTGCTGAACGCCGACATTCCCGGGCTGCCCAAGGTGGTTTTGCATCATCCGGTGCTGGCCGTGGAAGCCGGCGAGAAGTTCATGGAACCCTACTACCAAGCCGTTCGGGGTGAACTTGATGCACCCTACGTGGTGCTCTACGAAGGTTCCGTGGCCGATGAGCAGATCGCCGGGGACTACGGTGGTTATTGGTCGGCGATGGGCATGGAGCAGCTTCCGGACGGCGCTTGGCGCCCCTACCCCACCGCGAAGATGCTGCGCGACCTTGCGCCCGCTTCCGCCGCGGTCATCGCTGTCGGCACCTGCGCCACTTGGGGCGGCATCCCCGCCGCCTTGGGCAATGTCACCCACGCCATGGCGACTATGGACTTTCTTGGCAAGGATTTCCGCAGCGCCTTGGGGCTGCCGGTCGTCAACATTCCCGGTTGCGCTCCCCTTGGGGACAACATCACGGAGACCATCGTTGCGGTGCTGATGTTTCTTGCCGGCGTGGGGCCGCTGCCGGAAGTCGACGAACTAGGCCGCCCTGCTTGGATGTTCCAGGACACGGTGCATCGCAACTGCACCCGGGCCGGCAACTACGAAGAAGGCATTTTTGCCGACAAATACGGCGATCGGGAATGCTTGGTGGAGCTTGGCTGTTGGGGTCCCGTGGTGCAGTGCAACATGACATCCCGGGGTGCCATCGGCCACAACGGCGGTTGCATGAACACGGGCGGCATCTGCATCGGCTGCACCATGCCAGGGTTTCCCGACGCTTTCGCGCCCTTCTACAAGAAGCCGCCGGGCCGTTTCCTTTCCGCAACCACCAGTCGCTTGACGGGCAGTTTCATTCGCCCCTTGCGCCGTATTAATCAGCGCAAGGGCAATCTGACCCGTCGCTGGGAAAAAACTGGCCATATCCCCAGCGGCTGGGGGCATGTTGAAGTGCCCGGACCGTTCATGCGAACCGCTCATTACTTCTACAAGAAGCTGCAAAGTTGGGGAAGCGCCTATCATCCTGACGGTACCAATTTGCAGCATCGGTTGCAGGCGGATGCGCATGGCTGCATCAAGGAAGCGGAAGAGCGGGCGAACCGGAGAATGCATCAGGAGGCCAGCGCATGAACGCCGGGGCGATCTACTTCTGGTGGGGCCTCTGGTTGGGTGTGGGTGGACTCATTTTGGTCGCGGCCGCGGCCTTGTTGATCGTTGTCCTCTTGCTGGCCCGTCGAATTGCGGCGCTGGCGCAGACAGCTATTGAAACGGTGGGGCAGATAGAGGAAAACACTAAGCCCATTTGGCAGTTGAACGCCTCCAAAAAAGCCGCTAAGAATTTACTGAGGGGCGCCGGTGCCATTGAGGACAACGCGGTGTCGATTTACAGTGCGCTAACCCAGCAGGACAGCGAAGGGACGACTGGGCAAAGAGGGAGGCCGGCAGCATGATTCTGCCTGAGCATCCAGACCAAGCCGCCGAGTTCGTTTGGTGGACGTCGCTCGTGTTGGGGCTGGTTGTTAGCCTCGTGGTCGCCCTGCTGCTGTGGATGATCCACCGAGAGGCGGTCGTCGTCCAAAGGCGAGTCGCCAAAATATGGGAGTTGGGCCAGCGTGTGGCGAACAACACGATTCACATTCCCATTCTGTATCCCATTAACCGCGTGGCGGAGGACATTCTACAAACGGCGTTGCGCATTGCCGAGGGTGCTTGTGGCATCGAATCGCACGTCCGCGACTGTCCCGGCTGCCCTCACTGCCTGATGGAGCCCTGACATGATCCTTATGACGGCCTTGACGGTTCTCCTAGTCTTGGCTTTCTTCCTGGTGCTCGCCATCGCTCTGTTCAAGATCGGCACCGTGCTCCGCGCCATCGGCGGCGCCCCGGACAGCTTTCTGGCCAAGCTCCGGCTGGGCTTGCGCGCTATAGATTCGGAAACAGGCCATCTGCGGTCCGAGATTCCCCGTTTGCACCAAGGGCTCGGGCAGATTGGCGATGGTTTGAAGACCATTGACGGACATCTGGCGGGCGTCATCCAAGCAGCTCAGGAACAGCGGAGGTACCAATGATGGGCTTGGAAATGACGCTTCCAACCACGATTTACGCTATCTGGTGGACCGCCCTGCTGGTGGTCCTGCTGGTAATCGTGCCGCTTGCTCTGGCCTTGCTGCAGCGGACGCTGAAGGCCGCTTGGGCCATACGGCGGTACATGGCGGACATGCTCGCAGCCGGCGCAGCTATCGCCGAGAGCACTGGTTCGCTGGCGGCGTTGGAAGGTGTGACCACCGTAGCCGGCGACATGGTCGATTCCGGGAAGAGCTTGCGCAGTCGCAGCGCGGCCATCGCCGAGGTGCTGGTGGCGCGGGCCACTGCAGGGACGGCATCGTGACCCAACTGCTGCTTTACCTGACTTTGGGCGCAATCGCGCTGATCGTTGGAGCCTTGGTGGCCTATCTGCTTGGCATCATCGCCGCACTCTGGAAAACCCGGCGGGATCTGGCCGCGCTCGTGGCTGGGTTGGCCACAGTGCGCGACCACACGCAACCCTTGTCAGGGCAAGTGGAGCAGATGAATCAGGGCTTGGCGCTGCTCCTCACGGATCTTCTTGCTGTGAACGGCAGCTTGGCGGCCATAGTCCGACTTGCAGCCCAAGCCAAGCGCGGCAAATAATAAGGGAAACTGACATGTGCTTTCAGAATCTACCCATAGAATTCGACGAACAAGGCAATGCGCACCTGAAGGAAGGCGTCAGCAACCCCTATTCTTACGAAACCCGAACCGTTGAAGAAAGGGATCGGATGCTTGAGGAGATCGCCAAGAAAAACGGACAGATTCACGATGTGGATTTTGACCCGGTGACCCGGGTGGCCGGAGCCTTGGCCTTTCATAGCACGGTGGATCTGGAAAACCGCAAGGTGCTGGACACAGCATCCATGGCCACTTTGTTCCGCGGCTACGAGGTCATTCTGCGGGGTCGGGACCCTAGGGACGCGGCCTTCATCAGCTCCCGCGCCTGCGGCGTGTGCGGGGGGGTGCATGCCACTACTTCCGCCTTGGCCATCGAAATGGCGCTGGGCATCCGACCGCCGCCGCTAGGCATCGTCATTCGCAACCTGATGCTAAGCTGCGAATACCTGTACGACAACCCACTGCATCTGTTCATTCTCGCGGGTCCCGACTTTTCCGAGGCGCTGGTCCGCGACACCAATCCCGAAGTCTGGCACCGGGCGCAGACCGCCAAAGCCAAATACACGGACATTCACGGCTATGTAACCATTGCGGAGATCATGACGGACTTGAACCCACTGACGGGCAAACTCTATCTTGAGGCGTTGGAGATGACCCGGGTGGCCCGGGAAGCCTATGTTCTGCTGGGTGGCAAGTACCCGCACCCGGAAACGGTTATTCCAGGCGGCGTCACCACTACGGTCACCACCACCACTTTAAGCGAGTTCTACCTGAAGTTGAAAACCTTCTTCGACTACAGCAAACGGTGCATCCGCATCTGGGACGATGTTTACGATTTCCTGTATGAAGCGAACCCAGAATATCGCCGGGTAGGTGAATTGCCCGTCAACATGGTCGATTTTGGGCAGTGGGACCACGAAGACCACTACGATGCGACCTACCAAAACTGCAACGCCTGGGGCGAGCGTCGTTGGTCAACGCCAGGAGCCGTGGTGAACGGCAAGCTGGCAACCACTCGGCTGACCGACCTGAACGTCGGCATTGAGGAATTCATAGAGCATTCCTACTATGAGCAGTGGAGGGAATATCCGTTCAAGACGGACCCTTTGGGAAACCCTATCAGCCCCCACCACCCTTGGAACAAGACCACAATACCCAAGCCGGGTGAACAAAATTGGAAGCAGCGGTACAGCTGGTCCTGCACGCCCACTTGGGATCGCCTAACCTTTGAGGCCGGAGCCTATGCCCGGGTGTATATTTCCGCCTTGGCGAAAAAGCTGCCGCCGAGCAACTATTTTTCGTCCACAGGCAGCAGCTTGGTGCTCAACATCCCCAAGGACAAGCTGCCGGCTGTGCAATTGGAATGGAAGGTCCCCAAGATGTGGAACGCCTTCGAGCGCAACCGCGCCCGAGCCTACGCCGTAGCGTTCAACATGATGGTGACCATGGAGAACTGGGTTCGCGCCCAAGACCTGCTCAAACGCGGCGAGACCCAAGTCGCCACACCCTTCAAAATTCCCAAGGATGGCCAGCACATAGGGGTCGGTTTCTGGGGTGCCGGCCGGGGTTTTTTGGCGCACTGGTGCGTCATCGAAAACGGTGTGCTGGCGAACTACCAGATTTCCACACCCTCTACGGTGAACGCTTGCCCCAAGACCCCTTGGGGGAAATGCGGGGCCTATGAACAGGCCGTGCTGAACACGCCCATCGTAGAATCCAACTTCAGCGACGCGGACGATTTCAAAGGCATCGACATCCTCAGAACGCTGCGCAGCTTCGACCCCTGCATGCCCTGCACCACCCATGTCATGGTCGAAGGTTCCGACCGGGTGGTTACCCGGGAGGTGACCACCTGCGCCTGCGGCATCGAATGACGCCGGTAGCCGCTGCGCCACGCGACGTTCTCATTGGCCTGGTTGGCTACTGCCAATTTGTGCCCAGCTACCCGTTGGGACCGGAACTCAAGGCGCGGCTGCGGCGGGTCGCTTGGCCGCAAAGCGACAATGTTTCGATTTCGGAGATGAACTGGAGCCCAATCGCCATCGTGCAGGAATTTCAGGCCAGTGCGATGGGCTTCGATCGGATTGTGCTGGTTGCCCTTGCGGACCGCCAGCTGCCCCCGGGTTCGGTGACCTGCCGCCGATGGAAGGGCGGTCAGCTCGCGGCCCAAGCGGTGCAGGAGCGGATTTTCGAGGCGGTCACTGGAGTGGTGAACTTGGACAACCTGCTAGTGATTGGCGAGCATTTCGGCATCTGGCCGCAGGAGGTGGTCGCCATTGAAGCTCAGGGACCCGAAGCGGGCCTTGGCGACTTCATTCTCTCCGAAGTGGCCGCTGGCCAGCAGGGCGCAACG
Organism: uncultured Pseudomonadales bacterium; assembly: GCA_958296195.1. Taxonomy (GTDB): domain Bacteria; phylum Pseudomonadota; class Gammaproteobacteria; order Pseudomonadales; family Azotimanducaceae; genus Azophilus. The sequence goes on from OY282455.1 coordinate 1,611,704, forward strand.
GCGGGTGTCGTCGGGCAGGGCCCCCCAAGTCCGGAGGCGGAGAGACTAATGGATGGCATCGCTGCGGCGGTGTGCAGGGCGGCGTTGGGCAAGACCTTGCAAGGGCCGGAATTCCCGGCGCTGACCGCTCAGGATCTCAAACCGCCAAGCGACCTGTGCCATACTAGGTTCAAGCAGCGGCGCCAACCCTCCGCCCCGTTCCACGACTCTCAGGCTATGTAGGGAGAAACCGCCCAATGGCTCAGTCCGATGGCCAAGCGCAAACCCAAGGCGCCCTCAACAGAATGATCCTACGAGAGGAAGTTCTGCAAATCTGCTACTGGTATCAAGGCGAAGGGTTTGGCGACCTGTATGCTCCGGATACGCTGCAACCGTTCTTGAACAACAATCGTGCGGCCATCCAAGCGGCACTGCGATCATTGCAGGAGGGCGGCTATCTGGAAGCAGCGTCTGAAGCCATTTCCGCCTACCGGTTCACGGAAAAGGGAAGGAAGGAGGGGGGCCGTTTGTTTGCGGGGGAATTTTCCGACTACCAAAGAACCGGGCACGGCGAATGCGCAGCGGGATGTTGCGACGACGAAGACCACTCCGAGTGCGGGGACGACTGCACCTTGCACTGACTTGCGGGCCTTGATACGGAGCGTGACGGGGCGTACGCATCTTGGTCCAAGCCTAAGCTCCCTTAGAATAATCGGCGCAGGATGGAGTGGCCGTGCAAAAGAAACAAACCACAACGAAGCTGTTGCCGGACAATCCTCAGCCCTTGGTCGGCTTCATGAGCAATGAGGCGCTGGACGCGAACCTCGCCCATCTGAATGCCTTGATTGCCGAGATGGAGGCGCTTCCCTTGCCTGATGTCAAGGAGAAGGTGTTCGCCATGCTGGCGGGGATCGATGCCATCCATCGAGAAGGATTGCGGCGGCTGGTTCGTTTGTTCAAGGAAGGGGTGCTCGAACAGGTCATCACCGACCCGGCCATTCACATCTTGATGGAGCTGTACGATCTGCTTCCAGGAAGCGGCACCCAAGAGCCGCCGGCCCCGCAGTCGGCAACAGGTGCGCACCGCGGCGACATTCCGGTCACGCAGGTTCCGACCGAGCCCATGCCGCAACCCAAGCCGGCGGCCGAGGGGCATCCCCACTGGGCGCCGGTCTTGGCCGACGCGGCGGAATGGCCTCCAGATGAAGTGCGCGTTCTGAGGTTGGAAGGGCGAGAAGTGGTACTCTGCCGGGTTGCGGACGAGATCTTCGCGTTGGACAACGCCTGTGCTCGGGATTCCTCCAGTTTGGTGGGGGCGACGCTGAACGGCTTCACCCTGTGCTGCCCGAATCATCGGGGCTGCTACTACGACGTTCGCAACGGCACCGAGCTGGCGAGCAACCGGTCCATCACCTGCTACCCGGTGCGGGTCGTCGCCAGCGGCGCGGTGATGGTCGGTTTGGGCATGGCTTTCAAGCCCAAGCTGCCGGCGTTCTGAGGGATGCCGGTGCCCGGCCCTTCCATATTGATCGCCGGAGTCGGCAACGTGCTCCGCGGCGACGACGGGTTCGGCATAGAACTGGCCAACCGCCTGCTAGCGACAAGCGATCTGCCGCCGTCGGCGAAGGTCATTGAAACCGGCATCGGGGGCATGACGCTGGTTCAGGAGGTTATGCTCGGCTACGACCTCCTGATCCTGCTCGACGCCTACCGGAACAACGGCAAGCCTGGGGAACTACACCTTTTGCAACCAGTCGTCTCCGACCTCAGCGACCTGTCCGTTCATGAACTGAGGGACTATTTTTCCGATACCCACTATGCGACGCCGATGCGGGCACTCAATTTGCTGGCGCAAATGCGCAAGCTGCCCGAAACGATCTATATTCTTGGTTGCGAACCGGAAAGCCTCGACGGCTTGAGGATCGGCCTAAGCCCAGCTGTGGCCGCGTCCGTTGACAAGGCGGTCCGCATGGCGCTGCGCTGCGTGGAGCGCCATCTCAGTTCCAAATTCGCCGAATAGCCGGTAATGGCACCGCCAAGAGGGTGGCGGTCCATGGAGAGCCTAGACGCATTCAGTTGAATTGACGTTCATAGTGGCCTCCAGGGCCCGGATTTCACTGGCCAGCGCCCGAACAGCCCGGACGCCAGGACTGTCAGGCGCATGGTCTATCGGTGCCCTTGCTGTGCGCTCAGCCTCCAGAAAGGCTTCATCTTGAGGCACTTCGCCGATGATGGTCATGTCGTGCCTTTGGCAGAACTCGGTTATCGCGGCCCGATCCTCCCGGTTGCGAACCTTGTTGGCAACCACGCGAATTTGCTGGATATCCAGCTCGGCGGCCAAACGCCAAGTTCGCGCAGCAGCCTCCAGAGAGCGGTAGTAGGGTTCGGTCACCACCAACATCAGATCCACGTTGCGCGCCGTGCCGCGCTTCAAATGTTCGAGACCAGCCTCCATGTCGGTTATGGTGTGGGCACTATAGCCGCTCATCTTGGTGATCAAGCCGCGAACCGCACGGTGGGAAGCACACATGCAACCGCTGCCGGCGCTGCCGTCGGCCGGCTTGCCCATCACCAGCAGGTCGATGCCTCCCGGTGCATGAGCGGCGTAACGCCGAATCACTTCCTTTTCCGAAAGAGTCATGTTCAGAGTGCGGCTGCCGTCCGCGCCTTGCGCCAACTGCATGATGTTGGGCGGAATGTAGCAGATGTCGTCGGCCGCCTCCGGGGAAATGCCTAGGGTCAAAGCCAAGTTGGGGTTAGGGTCGCCATCCACAGCCAGCATTTTGTTGCTGGTCTCCGCTAGGATTCGGGCCAGTATTCCAGCCAGAGTGGTCTTGCCAGAACCGCCCTTGCCCACCGTCGCAATTTTCATGATCCGCATCTCATCGAAATCGTGGAAAGCGCAAATGCTAGCATATTCTCGGTAATTGTTCGCCGACCAGCATATCCAAGACTCGCTCTGCGCCCAAGGCAGTGGCGAGGGTCACTAGGCCAGAGGGTGCCGCACCGACTTGGCCGATGATCACGGCGTCCGCACCGGCTGGGTCGGTCCGCATGGCGGCAACCAAGGCCTCGGCGTCCTTGGCCGGCACGACAGCGAGCAGTTTGCCCTCATTCGCCAGATACAGGGGATCCAAGCCTAGCAGCTCGCATATTCCACGCACCTGCGCACGGACTGGAATCGCTCGTTCGTCAATGCGAATGCAAATGCCGGCGGCCGTGGCGAATTCGTTGAGCACGGCCGCAACCCCGCCTCGGGTAGCATCCCTCATGCAGCGAATATCCGGACAGACGGACAGCATTTTCTCAACTAGGCCGTTGAGCGGCCGGGTGTCGCTGTGGACGCTGTGCTCCAGCGCCAGTTCGCCCCGACCATCGACGATAGCAGCGCCGTGGTCGCCGATGAAGCCGTTGGTGACGATCAGATCTCCAGGCGCAGCCCGGCTGGCCGCCAAGTTGACACCCTTGGGTATGACGCCGATGCCGGCGGTGTTGATGAAAAGCTTGTCGGCGGCGCCTCGGGGCACCACCTTGGTGTCACCGGTGACGATGCGAACGCCGGCTTGATCCGCAGCCTGCTGCATTCCTTGGGCAACCCGTCGCAGCTCCTCAATGGGGTAGCCTTCCTCTAGGATGACGCTGCAACTGAGGTAGAAGGGCCGGGCGCCGCCCACGGCCAAGTCGTTCACCGTGCCGTTTACGGACAAGGTGCCGATGTTGCCACCAGGAAAGAAAAGGGGATCGACCACATAGCTGTCCGTGGTGAACGCAAGCTGATCGCCCATGCAGGACAATTCGGCAAGCTGGAGCCGGGCTTGATCTTCGCAGACAGCGCCGGCTGGCCGACCGAAGGTATTGAGAAACACCTCTTCGATCAAGGCCACCATGGCCTTGCCGCCACCGCCATGAGCCAGGGTGACAGTTTTGCCGGCAAGGACCCCGAGATGCGCAGCGACCGAAAGTGCGTCTGCGCGTTGAGCTTCAGGGTTCATCGATTCGAGAGCGGGGATTGGACTTGCCGAGGCGGTGCGCCTGGTCGGATCCCGGCATAGTTGAAGCAGGCTGCGCAAGAGCCTTCAGAAGACACCATCAGTGCGCCGAGGGGCGTTTCGGGTGTGCAGGCAGTGCCGAACACTTTGCATTCCCAAGGCTTGATCGCGCCTTTCAGAACTTCGCCGCACTGGCAGGACTTGGGGTCGGCAATCTTCACGTCCGGCACCGCAAACCGGCGCTCCGCGTCGTAGCTGGCGTAGGCGTCAGCGATGCGAATGCCAGAGTGGTCTATGGAGCCGAGACCGCGCCATTCAAAGAAGTCGCGCAATTCGAATACTCGGCCGATGGCGTCCAGCGCTGGCTTGTTGCCCCCTTCCCGCACGACTCGACCATACTGATTTTCCACCGCGCAGCGCCCTTCGGTCATTTGCAGCAGCAGCATCCAAAGGGATTGCAGGATGTCGAGAGGCTCGAAACCCGAAACGACCAGGGGCCTTCCATAGCGCTTGGACACGAGTTCGTAAGGGGCGTTGCCGATGATCGCGCTTACATGACCAGGGCCTATGAAGCCGTCGATGCGCACTTCCGGCGAATCCAGTATCGCCTTGATGGTGGGAACTATAGTGATGTGGTTGCAGAATAGGGAGAAATTCCGAACGCCGGTCTGCTCCGCTTCCAGGACGGTCAGCGCAGTGCTGGGCATGGTGGTTTCAAAGCCGATGGCGAAAAACACGACTTCCCGATCCGGGTTGCGCCGGGCGATCGCCAGCGCATCCAAGGGAGAATAGACGATGCGGACATCGGCGCCTTCCGCCTTGGCCTGCAAAAGGTTTTTGCTTGAACCAGGTACGCGAATTGCGTCGCCGAAGGTGGTAAAAATCACTTCCGGCCGCTCAGCCAAAGCGACGCAGTCGTCAACGCGGCCCATAGGCAGCACACATACCGGACATCCGGGACCATGCACAAGCTCGACGTTTTTGGGCAGAAGTCTGTCGATGCCGTAGCGAAAGATCGAGTGGGTATGGCCTCCGCAAACTTCCATGATCTGCAGAGGCCGCTGCCGGCAGGTCTCGATGCCGGGCACCAGTCGGGCAATTTCCCGCAAGAGGGCTTGAGCCTTGTCGCTGTCTCGGAACTCGTCTAAGTACTTCATGGCTGCCCCTCCAGGGTGGAGCGCCCCCGACACCCAGCCAACAGAGTATGCACCAAGTCCCAAAGAATATGGTAGATCGTGACATGGCATTCCTGGATTCGGTGGATGCTGTCAGTTTCTACCACCAAACAGTGATCGAGAAAGCCCGGTGCCGCCATCCTACCGCCAGTGCCGCCGACCAGCCCGATGGTGGTTAGCCCCATGTTCTTGGCGCACCGGAAGGCGGCGATGAGATTGGCCGAATCGCCGCTGGTGGAAACGCCCATCAGCCCGTCGCCAGGTCTTGAGTGGGCATCTAGCTGCCGCACGAACACCCGCTCGTAGTCGACGTCGTTGGCTACCGCGGTCATGGTTGCGGTGTCGGCAACCAAATTGAGAGCGGCCAGCGCCGGCCGGCCGGCTGTGACCGGATGCAGGAATTCGACAGCGATGTGGGCCGCATCGCAACTCGAACCACCGTTGCCCATGGTCAGGAGACAACCTTGGTTGGCGTAAACGTCGGCGATCGCCCGGGCGGTCGCCACCACTTGGGCCGCGTTTTCCCTGAAGAACCTCTGCTTGACCGTCACGCTGCGTTCGGCCTTTTGCATGACCGATGCCAGCAGTGCATCTTCGCTGCCGGAACGATCGGCGAGATCGTTGGATAGGAAGGGATAAAGCGCCCGTAACGATGAATGATCTTCCGCCATCGCCACAGCCCGTGCAGGCCTAGGCAGGCCGCCCAGAGACCAGCCCGAGCCCCTGCCATTCCTCCTGCACCCGCCCCATTTCGGTCAGCAGTTCCAAGGTCTTGAGCGCTTCCGCTTCGTCAATGCGGCTGATGGCGAAACCCACATGAATCAGCACCCAGTCTCCAATGCAGGACTCAGGAGACTGGGCCTCATCCAAGATGCAGGCAATGTTCACCAGTCGTTTGACGCCGGACACGGAAACCTTCGCCAGCTTTGCGTCGGCGTCAACGATCTCGACTAGCTGTCCGGGAATTCCCAAGCACATGATTTGGCATTCATCCTTCGTCCGAGTGAAATCGAGCAGCCGTGACCAGCGCCTGCCCAAAGGAAAGGCCGCCATCGTTCGAGGGCAGTTGCTCGTGAGTCAACACGCGAAAACCTTTTTTGCGCAGCATGTCGGTCAGCAACTCTAACAGAACTGCGTTCTGCATGACACCGCCAGACAGGGCGACAGCGGCGATTTCCGTGCCTTGGAGCACGGTCGCGGCTAGGTGTTCGGCCATATTGCACAGGGCTTTCGCAAGGCCTAGATGGAACCGAGCGGACAGGATCGACTGGGCAACCCCTCTTTGCAGGTCGGCGAACAACGCCGGCCATAGCGGAGACGGGTCGAGACGTGGCAGCCCGTCGGCGCAGTCGGCAGCAATAGCGAACGGGTAGGACCACAAGTCCGGTCCATCCAGAGTGGTGGCATCCACCAAAGCCTCCAGTTCCGCGGCGGCCTGGCCCTCGTAGCTGACGCGCTCGCGGCAAATGCCAATGGCTGCGGCCACGGCATCAAACAAGCGCCCGCAAGAACTAGCCAGTGGGCTATTGACACCCCGCCGGAGCATCGCGTCCAAGGTGTCCAAGGGCTTTTTCGCAAGGTAGGAGGTCAGTTCCAGGCCTCCCCAGCGGGTGTTGAGGCTGTCGCGCCCTATGGCAGCCACGATGTGCGCATAGGTGTTGCGCCAAGGTTCTTGGATGGCCTTGGAACCACCGAGCATGGCCACGGGGTTCAAGGAAGCGACCCGCCGGCAGCGGCAGTAGCCAGCCAGCAAAAATTCCCCTCCCCAAAGGCCGCCGTCCGCGCCGTAGCCAAGGCCGTCCAGGGCAATGCCAAGCACCGGTGGCGTGGTGATGGAAATGCCGTTCTCCCCAAGGCAGCTAGCGATGTGCGCATGATGATGCTGCACCTCGTCGAGTTGTAGCCTCCGCATCCGGGCCAAGGCTCGCCCGTCCTTGCTGGAAAGATATTCTGGGTGCATATCGACCGACACGACCTTGGGCTCGAATCGGAACAGCCGATGGTAGAACGCCAGTTGCTTGCGATAGTCCGCCAATGCACTGGCGTTTTCCAAGTCGCCGATGTGTTGGGAGACAATGGCCCGGTCGTTCAGCAGCAGACAGAACGAGTTTTTCAACTCCCCGCCCATGGCGATTGTGGGTAGGCAGTTTTCGAATCCCGGGGGCAGACGAATTTCGCTGGGCGCATACCCTCTGGCACGGCGGATCATTCGGACCTTGCCTCCGACGACTCGGGCCACGGAGTCATCGACTCGGTTGAGAATGTCCCGGTCATGCAGCAGGAAGTGTCTCGCGATGCTTCGCAGCCGCTGTCGTGCGTCCGCGTTGTCGATGCACTGAGGCTCGTCCGAAACATTGCCGGAAGTCATGATCAGTGGCCGCTTCAGTTCCTGAAGCAACAAGTGATGCAAGGGCGAATAGGGCAGCATGAAGCCCAAGGTTCCGTGCCGGGGCGACACCTCTTCGGGCACCGCGCAGGACTTGCGCCGCTGTAACAGAACGATGGGCGCCGCCGGCGATTTCAGCAGCACTCGTTCCAATTGGCTGAGATGGCAGTGCGTCTCGATCGCTGCGAAGTTTGGCGCCATAAGCGCGAAGGGCTTGTCGAAGCGCCTTTTGCTGGTGCGCAGATGTTGCACTGCGAGCGTGTTCAAAGCGTCGCAAACCAAGTGAAAGCCACCCACGCCCTTGATGGCGAGAATCTCTCCCTGCTCCAGCAGCCGACAAGCCGCTCGCATGGCGGCTTCGCCCTGTGGACTTCCTTGCCGGTCACAATGGCCGGAACCGTCTGCCAGCCAGATCTCCGGCCCGCAATCCGGGCAGGCGTTTGGCTGGGCGTGGAATCGGCGGTTCGCCGGGTCGCCATACTCCACTTGGCACAGGACGCACATAGGGAAGGACGCCATAGCGGTGTTCTGCCGGTCATAGGGGATGGCCCGCACGATGGAAAGTCTGGGGCCGCAATTCGTACAATTAGCGAATGGATGCCGGTGTCGGCGATTCGTTGGATCCGCAATCTCCTCCAAACACAGGCTGCATGAACTCGCATCCGGGAGCACACCCGTGTTGGGGAGGCCGCCGCCACTGACCAGAATCTGAAATCCTTTCTCTTCAGGGATTCCAGCCCGTCTGCGTTCTATGGCGTCAATCCTGGCAAGCCTAGGCGGATCTTTGACCAAGCTGTTGACGAAACCGTTGACGTTCTCTCGGTCGCCAGCCACTCGAATGACCACGCCTTCCGCATCGTTGTAAGTGCATCCCGACAGATTCCATTCGGTTGCCAGCCGCCATATCATTGGCCGCAAGCCGACCCCTTGCACCAAGCCTCTGACGCGAATCCTTTCGCCCGCCCAGTTCTGAGCCTTCGTCTCCATCAACCATGTATCATGAATTCAACTCAACGAGTACATAGCTGTCTGGTTGGGCCAAGTGGGTGCCGCCTTGCATCCGCAACTCGTGTGTTTTTGAGCGAATCAAGGGGAGCATGGTACGCCCCTGTCAAGATTAAACAAGTTTTCCGGTCTTAAAGAGAGACTTGCGCTATAGGCTTTTTTGGGGGGGCGTTTTCGGTGGTAGTGGGGCTGTTTTGGCGGCTGGTGGGTCCTGAGCAGTGGTCACGGGGGCGAAGGAAGCCTGTTTCCTGGGCCTTTCGAGTCGCTTTGGGATGTTGGAGCGGCGGCCCGAAGCAGGCTTCGTGGGGAGCGGGCTCGGCGGGGCAAAGGCACTTGAGCGCGTTGCGCTTTGCGTCGAGTCCGTGGAGGGCCATGGGGCGCATCGCGCCAGTGGCGGGGCATCGGCAGGAGACGCGGCCCTGCTCGGTGTGGAGCACGTTGTCCACGCGGGACGGGTCCAACGGGCGAAGCATGGGTTCGCCCGCCCGCCTGGGCGGGGCGTCCCAGTCCTCGCGCCACAGCATGCGGATGTCGATGGGCGGACGAATGCGGTGGGCGTCCCAGAGCCAGCGCTTGAGTTCCGCCTGGTCGTAGCCTCGGTCGGCGCTGAACTCGCGGCACCGCTTGGCGAGGGCTGGCTCGTCGTGGAGCAGGGCGGCCAGGTCCCGGGTCAGCACCTTACTGCTCCGAGACCGACGCCTTCTCCATACGGAGAACGCCACCGGCAGTTCATGTTGGGTGTCCCCGATGAGGTGCAGCTTGCAGCCGAACCAACTGGCGATGCGCTCCCAAGGCTTGCCGGGGCGCCGGTTCACGCCCTTGTGGGCGTGGGCGCCGCGGTCGGCGTTCGGGTCCGACGTTCGGCCCTTGCCCTTGAGCGTCCGTCCGGTGGAGTGGCTGCGGATGGCCTTGCCGTCGGCGCCCATGAACCGGCCGTAGAGTGAAAGCCCAGCCGCAACGCCTTCCGTGGCCCACTTCCCCCGCCCAGGCCGAAAATCACAGCCCAAACGGCGCGACAGACCAGCGAAAAAGCCTACAGCGCAATTCTCTCCTGGAATTTTGCACTTGTCGGGCCGGAGACTGGCGATTTTAATGCCGCCCTGAACCAATTGCTCGAGGAATGCCTCATGCACACTAGTTTTTTCCGAGCAGCCGGCTCATGCCGCCGCATCCTTGGGCTGGGGTGCGGATTGCTGTTCGCGGGATGCGGCAGCTTGCCCATCGGCGCCGGATGGCGGCTGGCAGCTTGGCTTTTTTTGGCGCTGGCGACGACTACCGCCACACCAGTCGATGCCGGGGAAATGGCCCCGGAGAATGCGCAAGGGTCCGAAGGCGCTGATGCGCCTTACTTGGAAACCATCGAAGTGGTTGCTCCCCAGGTCGAGAGAACCTCGACAGTGACTCTGATCGATCAGGAGCTCATGCACGCCCAAAATCACTATGTCGCTTATGATGTCTTGAAATACCAACCGGGCTTGCATTCTGTGCAGCGCACTGGTTTCGTCGGCTCCGGGCTCAGCCGGCTCACGCTTCGGGGGCTAGGTGCCGACGGGCCGGCTGGGCTGGTCGTGCTGGTTGACGGCCGGCCGGACGCCAGCGTGTCCTTTGCCCATCCCACACCTTCAGCGCTGCATCTCGCCAACATCCGCAGCATTGAGGTCATTCACGGCCCCTCCCCGGTTCTGTTTGGCGCCGGGCTGGCGGGCGTCGTCAACATCGTCAGCGCCCGTCCTTCACAAGGCGCTTCTGGCTTTTTCCGGCAATCGTTCGGCCGGTTCGACACCAGCGAATCGTCTGCGGCCCTAGCCTATGGCAACGAGCAGGGTTATCTGAGACTGAGCGGCTCCCATCGGGAAACAGACGGTTCTCTCCCAGAACTAGCCGCCGAAGTGAAAAGTCTGAAATTCCAATCGGCCTATCGATTGACCGACCGTTGGGAGCTTGCGTTCACCGCCGGCTGGAACGAGGACGCGTTCGGCGTGTTCGGCAATTTCTTCGTGCCGGGGCCGTTCACGGATCCGCGCACGGAAGGCTTGGATCTCACCCAGACGACCTTCGACCTCACCGCAACCGGCCGCTACTCCAATGCAGTGACTTCGATCATGCTGTGGAGCGACGATCTCGAACCGCGCAGCCAAGTGCTGGACACCGGCGAAGAACGGGCCGACGTGGATGAACTCGGGATCAAAGCGAAAACTGAATGGAGCTTCTCAGAGCGCACAACGCTCACCGCCGGGTTTGACTTGCTGAAGGCCGAGACGGCAAACTCTCCGGTGCTGCCGCCCTTCGGAGGCCCTGGCCTAAGCATCCCTAGGGAGAGAGTGGGTGAGTCGCTTCGTGAATATGGTCTGTACGGATTCCTCACCCATGAGTTGAGTTCTCGCTTGGAAGTGCAAGGTGGCCTGCGGATCATTCACCACAGCGAATACGGCACCGAGAGCGCTGAGGAGCTAGGTTTGGTCTGGCGTCTGGAGGGTGGAGCGGAGGCGGCTGTTCCCGTGTTTCGACTGCGCTACACCCGAGGCTATCAATCCCCCACGCTGCAGCAACTTTTCGGCGTCTTTAGGGCTGGCGTCCAAGGTCCCGCCAATCCCGACCTGGGGCCGGAACGCCTTCGGCAGTTCGAGGCGGGCGTCACTTGGGGCGGGCCACGCTGGAGTCTCGATCTGGTCGCCTTTCGCCAGAAAGGCAAGGACCTGATATCCCGACCGTCGCCGCCTCCACCGCCCCCACCGGACATTCAAAACAGCATCGATTTCTCCAACAGCGGCTTGGAGGCGCGGTTGCGATTCAACCCTGTGGAAGGTCTGACGCTCCACGCCGGGGTGGCGGCTCTGGACATAGACCTTCGGGACCGCTTCGTTCGGGCGCCAGAACTGACGCTGGACTTGACGGCTTCCTACAAAGCCAGCCTCCGTCGGACAGGCGATCTCGCATTGCATTTGACCGGTCGCTACGCAGATGGCGGCACCGATGTCGTCAATGGCCAAGTGGTCGATTTGGACAGCTACGTTGCCTTCGACCTGCATGCTAGGTTGGACCTGACGGATCATGTGGGGGCCTTTGTGTCGTTGGACAACCTCACTGACGAAGACTATGAGCTCGTTGTCGACATACCGGTGCAGCCCCGGACCCTGTCGGCTGGCTTTGTCCTGAAGTTCTGAGCACAGGCAGGCGAGGCTGCGCTGGCCAGATACTTGGGCTGCCCCCAATGCTTCCGGCTGATGAACAAGGCCTGCTCCTGATCGATAGCGGGAGCTAAGATCGGCGGCACCGCTGCCGCCCCAAAACCGCCTAGAAGAAGTAGCTGCCGCCGTTGGCCACCAGCACCGCGCCGGTACACATGCTGGCGGCATCGCTCGCCAGCCAGCATACGGCTTCGGCCACCTCCTCGGGTTCGGCCATGCGTCCCAAGGGGATGGCATTCTCCATGTCGCGCACCCACTGTTCGGGGATGCCCTGCATGATGGGCGTGTTGGTGGGGCCGGGGGCGACTGCATTGACGCGGATGCCGCGTCCACCGAGTTCCCGGGCCAAAGCCCGGGTGAGGCCGATGAGGGCCGCCTTGCTGGTGACGTAGTGTACGGAGCCTTCGCCGGATTGCGCCGAAGTGGAGGAAATGTTCACGATGGCGCCCCGCCGACCGGCTTTGATCATGGCGCGAACGGCGGCTCGGGTGCAGAAGAAGGCGCCGTCCAAATTGACCGCCAAGACGCCTCGCCAGCCTTCGTCCTCCATGAAGGGAACCTGGTCAACATGGGTTTGCGCCGGGCCGCCGCTGGCCAACTCCGCGTTGCGCTTGGCCATCAGCTCGTACATGCGCTCGCTGCCGTCGTTGGGCGCTCGGCCGATGCCGGCGTTGTTGACCAGAATGGCGACTTCCCCCAAGTCCGCGGCAATGCGCGCAAAGGCCGCATCCACCGCCCGGCTGTCGCTGACGTCGCAAGCCAAGGCGACGTGGGCGCCGCGCTCGCCCAATTGCGCGATGGTTTCCTCCACCGCCGCCGCGTTCAGGTCCAAGGCCGCCACCCGAGCGCCCCAAGACGCCAGTTTCCGGGCGATGGCGCGGCCCATGCCTTGGCCGGCGCCGGTGACCACGGCTATGCGTTCGGCTAACTTCTGCGACCGGGCATTCGGGCTGGACATGGCGCTAAGCGCTCGGTGGCGGCGGCACCACCAATTGCGCCGCCTTGCCGCCATCCACGGACAGGCAGACGCCGGTGATGTAGCTGGCCTCCTCAGACAGCAGGAAGGCGACAGCGGCAGCGACCTCCCGAGGCTCACCCAAACGATTCATGGGCACACCGCCGGCCACAGCTTGGACATAGCCGGGAATCTCGCCCAGCGCCTTCGTGGTGCTCGGCGTCGCCACCACCCCAGGGGCGACGGCGTTGACGCGCACGTTCTGCGTCGCCCCTTCCGTGGCCGCGCATTTGGAGAAGTGGATCAAGGCCGCCTTGGACGCGGAGTACGCCGCCATGTTGTCGATGGCCAGCAGGCCGTTGATGGAGGCGATGTTGACGATGGCCCCGCCGCCCTGCCTGGCCATGACGCCCATGGCCTCCCGCGTGGCCACGAAAGCTGCGTCCAGATTGATCTCGAAGTTCTGCCGAAAGTCGCTGAGCGTCGTGTCCTTGATCGCACTCCAGCCAACATGCATTGCATTGTTCACCAACAGGTCCAGCCGGCCGCGTTCGGCGAACACATCGGCGACGAGCGCCGCCAGCCCCTCGCTATCCCGTACATTGAGCACTCGATAACTGGCGGCCTCGCCCAAGCGCCGCACGGCGTCCGCCAACGCCGCCGGCCGCCGCCCGCAGATCATCACGGCCGCCCCTTCTGCGACCAAGCGCTCGGCAACGGCGAAGCCTATGCCTTCGCTGCCGCCGGTGACCAGCCCAACTCGCCCCGAAAATCGACCCATCGAGATTTCCCTACCTTCAAGTTTGCGGTTAGTCTAACGGCGTCAACGAAAAAGAATAGCTCCGACCACACCCGTCAACGCAACCGGCACCAGCGCCGGGCAGATACGGAGGCCAACCCATGAGCATGCCGACGGACGTCAAAATCGTCGATCTGATGATGGGCATTCCCGTCAGCGAAACCAACGAGGAATGGTACGCCGCTTTTCTACCGTTGTTGAAGGATAAGGAAAGCATCGCTCAATTCAAGATGCCGGCCCAGTACATGTTCCGCGACGTGCCGCAACTGGAGAAAACCGACGACTATGTGGCCTTCCTGGTCGGGGAGATGGACAAGCACAACATCGACATCGCCCTGGTCGGCTACCTAGAGGGGTCCGTAGCCGCCGCAGCCGCCAAGCGGGACTTTCCGCAGAGGTTCATCTTCGACCTTCCCGTGGACCCAAACCGGGGCATGGATGCGGTGCGCGCCATCAAGCGGGCCCATGCGGAGGCCGGCATTTGCTCGGCCAGCGTCTTTCCCTGCGGCTGCAACCCCCAAGTGCCGATCAACGATCGCCGCATGTGGCTGGTGTACGGCGCCTGCTGCGAGCTGGACATTCCGGTGCTCATCAACGTCGGCGTGCCCGGCCCCCGGGTGCCCATGGCGCCGCAGCGGGTCGAACTGATCGACGAGGTGTGCTACCACTTCCCGGAACTCAAGTTCGTCATGCGCCACGGCGGGGAGCCTTGGGATGACCTAGCCGTCAAGCTCATGCTGAGGTGGCCGAACCTTCACTACTCCACCTCCGCCTTCGCGCCCAAGCACTACCCGCAGTCCATCATCGACTACGCCAACACCAGAGGCGCCGACCGGATCCTGTACGCCGGCTACTATCCCATGGGCCTGTCCCTGGAGCGCATTTTCCGGGAAATGCCCCAAGTGCCCTTCAAGGATGAGTCCGTTTGGCGCAAGTTCCTAAGCGACAACGCCCGCCGCCTGTTCAAGCTGCCCGCAGCGCAGCCAAGCGGCACCTGACCGAATGTCCCATCAGAGGTTGCGATGACTGCAGCGGATGTTGGTTGGTGCGCTAACGAAGACAACAAGGAGTCCCCATGAGCGAAGCCGTTGACATTCAGGACGCCCGCACGCCCCCAGTGCTGGTGCGCGAACAACTACAGGGACTAAAGGGCGACGAACTCGCCCGCTGGCGGATCGGGCCGCTGGAGAACCGCCGCTCCGCCGCAGAGCGCGGCATCGACCTGCCCATGCCCTTCGGCTGGTTCGCCCTGTGCTACAGCGATGAACTGGCCGTTGGCGAGGTCAAGCCGCTGCATTACTTCGAACGTGAACTGGTGCTTTGGCGCGGGGAGGACGGCGCCGCCCACCTGCTGGACGCCTATTGCCCCCATCTGGGCGCCCACATGGGCTACGGCGGCAAGGTCGATGGCCCGCATCTGCAATGCCCCTTCCACGCCTGGCGCTGGGACGGCGCCGGCCGTTTGGTGCAGATCCCCTACTCCAAGAGCCTGCTGCCCAAGCTGCAAAAACCGGATTGCCAGCGCAGCTACCCCACCGCCGAAGTCAACGGCTTCGTCTGGGCTTGGTATCACCCGGACCACCTCGAGCCCCTGCACGACCTGCAAACCTTTGCGGAGGTTGGGCATCCGGACTGGACCCCCTACGAAAGGCACGAATGGATCGTCTATGGCCCCATGCAGGCCCTGGCCGAAAACGGCGCCGACAGCGCTCACTTTCGGTACGTCCACGGCGTGCTGAACAACCCCAACTACGACATCACCTTTGACGGCCATCGGCGCACCGCTGAAGTGCGCGCCAAGATGCAAACCCCCCGCGGCCTAGTGGACGGCGCCATCGCCTACGGGGTGGACGGCGCCGGCCAGCCGTGGACGCGGTTCAGCGGCATTTGCGAAACCCTCTTGGTGTCCGGCGTGACGCCGGTGGCGCGGGACGTCACCCACCTGCGCTTCGCCTTCACCCAATTGCGGAGCGACCGCGACAGCGGCGTCGCCAAGGCGGTGATCAAGGACATCTGCAAGCAACTCGATCAAGACAAGGCCATTTGGGACCGGCAGCGCTACATCGAGAAACCGCCGCTGTGCCGGGACGACGGCCCCATCGTCGAATTCCGCAACTTCTTCCGCCAGTTCTACGCCGGCGAACAATGGCGGCAGTACCGCGAAGCCGCCAAGGCACGAACCATTTCGCGCTGAGGCGAGGCCAAGATACGATGATCCGGCACAGCAATTGATCGTTTACAATCAAAACCATGGAAAGCCTGCTGACTCCAGGGTTGCGCCATGTGCCTCTTCATGGTGGAGAGGATCGGCGTGAACTGGTGGCCAGAGCGATTCAAGTATGATGCGCACCATGATTGGTTGGGCCGTTAAGTCCCGCGACGACAGTGCCCGATGAGTGTTAAAGTGCGGCCGAGGGCGTTGGGTGGCGCTGATTCGCCGACCCATCGGAACTGGCTTGCGGGCGGCGGGCGCTGCAGGGTGAAACGCCACCCAACATGACCATGTGGACCTGCCCCGCTTGCCCTCAACGCGGAGGGTGGACACGACGCAGGAATGCAGATGCGGATAGACGAACTCCGAGTGTTCAACTACAGGCGTTTCGTTGATCGTGCCTTTACGTTCGCCGAGCGCTTCACGCTGCTGATTGGTGCTAATGGCGCGGGCAAGACCGCGGTTGTCGACGCTTTGACCATATCGCTCGGCGCCGCACTGATGGCAGTGCCGACCGCGCCGACCCGCCCCATCCATCGCCAAGAAGTACGGCGTACCTACCGACAAGCTGGAGAGACCGTTCATCTGGTCGAGCACAATCCCACTCGCGTGATGGCTTGGGGGTCGGTTGACGATCATCAGATCGAGTGGTCGCGCGAACTGAAGTCCACGAAATTGCGCACCACTCGTCAGCATGCGAGGCCCGTCAGACGGGCGATGGCGGACTTGATCGATCGCTGCGCGGAAGACAACGACACCGTGCTGCCCTGCATCGGGTACTACGGCACGGGTCGCCTGTGGGCCGAACAACGGCTCAGCGCCGGCGGGCTGGACCCTGGCAAGCCGAAGCCACGCTACGCCGGCTACCGGAATTGCCTGACACCCACCTCATCCGCCCGGCACCTCGTCGCTTGGGTGAAGCGACTGGCGCTTATCCAGGCTCAGCGGGGTAAGCGCCTTGAAACGCTGCAGGCGGTGTACGCAGCGATAGTAGGATGCGTAGAGGACGCCGTAGATGCGGCCTTCGACTTCGCGGAGGACGACATCGTCATCGAGTTTTCCGATGCTTCTCGCTTTCCCTTTTTTCTGCTGAGTGATGGTCAACGAAGCATGGCGGCGACCGCTGCCGACATCGCCATGCGTTGCGCCCAACTCAACCCACATCTCAATGGCCAAGCGCTTACTGAGACGCCTGGCGTGGTGCTGATAGACGAGATTGACCTACATCTGCACCCACGCTGGCAGCGGCGCGTCGTAGAAGACCTGTGCAGAACCTTTCCTCGCGTACAGTTCATAGCAACTACCCACTCACCGTTCATCATCCAATCCATACACCGCAACGCCGTTGTTGATCTTGACAGGGAGGAAAATGAGTTCATTCCCTATGAGGAACGGAGTATTGAGGACATATCCGAAGAACTCATGGGTGTGGATCAACCACAACGAAGCCAACGTTTTCTAAAAATGGTCGAAGCGGCCGAACAGTATTACCGAGCGATTGAAAACGGCGGTGCTGAATCCGATGCAACACAGATGGACATTCTTCAAGCCAAGCTTGACCACCTTGAAGAACCCTTTGCCGACAACCCGGCGTACGTTGCCCTGCTCCGCCTACGGAGATTGTCAAAGGGACTGTGAATGCGCCTCTCGCTATCCTTTTGCTAGGCTCGCGGATTCCACGGCCGCCCAATGCGACCAGTTGAACGAGGGCCTTGGCCAGTGGACGCTTGCATGGCACCGAAGGTCTTCAGTCCGTACCAGCAGGCGAAGGCTGATTTGCTCGACAGGCTGGGAAAATACTGCTGTTATTGTGAACGCCCGGCGGACCTGCATATCGACCATATCGTACCCAAGAGCCGCCATTCAGAGTTGGAGGAAGACTGGACGAATCTCGTCCTCGCCTGCGTGAACTGCAACGCCACGAAGGGCAATCAGAACGAATCGAGAGCTGGATATCTTTGGCCTGATCAAGACGACACCGAAGCAGCTTTCGAGTATTGCCGAGATGGAATCGTTCAGGTTCGAAATGAAATCTCCGAGTCGATGAGAACCAAGGCCAAGAGGTTATTCCACTTGGTCGGACTTGGCCGGCGCCCAGCACAGAACCCAACGGCAAGCGACCTAAGGTGGCGAAAGCGTCGTGAGGCATGGTCAATAGCAGAGAGTGTGCGCTCGATGTTCGAACAAGCATCAGATCACACACAGATGGGCGATTTAGCAGTCAAAGTGGCCAAGGGAATAGGCTTTTGGTCAGTGTGGATGGCGGTGTTTTCCGACCACCCGCACATATGCGAGCGTCTTCGGGACGAGTTCGTCGGCACGGCGTCGTTGGTTGAGTGCGAGAGAAGGCGCACAGCCTTCACACGAAAGTCAGTCCAGTCGCTTGGCCCAACCTCCGAACCGCCTGTTCCTCGGTCGGCACCTTGATGGTCGTCGCCCCCATCGCCTATGCTGGCGTCAAGTTATCGTCTCCAAAGTGTGGTGGGGCGCGGAGGAACGGCGGGACGGCGAGGGTGGGCTGGATGGAAGCGGCCGCCGACAGGACGAGCGCGGGGTGGCGGTCTGGACGCGGTAGGGCGTGGGCGCGACCCGCAAACTGGCCGGCGGTGATTCCGTACGCGAGATTGCAATGCTGCGCCTACATCGGTAGCTTGCATCGCCCAGCAGAGCAAACGGAGTTTCCATGAACGCTCCCAAGGTTGCAGTCGTCACCGGCGCCAGCCGAGGCGCCGGCAAAGGCATCGCCCTCGGGTTGGCCGCCCAGGGCCTGACCGTCTATGTAACGGGCCGCTCCAAGTCCAGTGCTTCCGCCACCTTGCGGGGCGAGTTGCTGCTAGGCACCTTGGACGCCACGGTCTCGGCCATCAATGCGGCCGGCGGCAAGGGCGTCGCCGTCGTCTGCGATCACTCGGAGGATGCGCAAACCAAGCAACTGTTTGAACAGGTGGCCGACGAGCAGGGGCACCTGGACATTCTGGTGAACAACGCCGCCCTCGTTCACGAAAACCTCATCGACCCCGGCGGCTTTTGGGAGAAGCCCTTGGAACTGGGCAACATCCTCGACGTCGGGCTGCGCTCCGCCTATGTGGCCAGCTACTACGCCGCGCCGCTGATGGTGGCGCAAAACCGCGGCCTCATCGTTTTCACCTCCTCCTTTGGCGGCGTCTGCTACATGCATGGCCCCGCCTACGGCGCCCAAAAGGCGGGCTTGGACAAGCTGGCCGCCGACATGGGGGTGGATTTTGAGAAAACCAAGGTGGCCGCAGTCTCACTGTGGTTGGGGCCGCTGCTGACCGAGCGCACGGACATCGTGCTGCGCCACCGCGGCGAGCAGTACGACGACTTCATGGCCTTGGCGGAGACGCCGCAGTTCAACGGCCAAGTGATCAACGCTCTGGCCATGGACCCCAACTTGGCGGAGAAGTCCGGCCAAACCCTGATCACCGCCGAACTCGCCCTTGAATACGGCATCGCCGACACCGATGGCCGGCGGCCGCCCTCCTACCGCGAGCACCTCGGCGAGCCGCGCCAACCCCACCCCGCCCGCGTAATATGAACGCCGCCAGCCCAATTGACCCCTTCGCGCCCTGGAAGCTGCGGGGGCTTGAACTGCGCAACCGCTTCATCAAGGCCGCCACCTTTGAGGGCCACTGCTTAGGCGGACGCCCGGATCCGAAGGGGCTGGCGCGGTTTCACGAGGCGTTCGCCAAGGGCGGGGCTGGGCTTTGCACCGTCTCCTACGGTGCCGTGGAGCCGGGCGGGCGCACTCTGGACGACCAAATGTGCCTGCAGGACGACATCCTTGACGACCTGCGCCAAGTCACAGACGCCATTCATGGGCAGGGCGCCAGAGCGTCGGTGCAGCTCGCCCACGGCGGCGGTTTCTCCAAATGGAAGGGCTGGGTCGGCAAGCGCGCCCGCGGGCCGAGCAACGGCCTCAACGACTTGGGAATGCTGGTCGGCACGCCGTTCACTCGGGCGTTGCGCGTTGCGGAACTGCCGAAGCTGGCCGACAACTACCGCAGTGCCGCAACGCGGGCCGTGGAGGCCGGCTTTGACGCCTTGGAATTGCACATGGGCCACGGCTATCTGCTGAGCCAGTTCCTAAGCCCGGCCATCAACAGGCGCCGGGACGAGTACGGCGGTTCGCTGGAGAACCGCGCCCGGTTGCCGCTGCAAGTGCTGCGGGCGGTGCGCGAGGGAGTGGGCGACGCCGTGCCCATCATCGTCAAGATGAACCTGCGCGACGGCTTCCGCGGCGGCTTGGAGATAGACGACAGCGTCGCCTTCGCCAAGCTGCTGCAGGCCAATGACGCCGACGCCTTGGTGCTCAGCGGCGGCTCCTCCGCCAAGAACGCGATGTATCTCTTTCGGGGCCAAACCATCGTCCATGAACTCATCAAGGCGCAGCGCCGCAAGATCGACAAGTGGGTGTACCGCATGGCGGCGTCGAGAATGAAGTCCCTGCCGTTCGAGGAGCTCTACTTCCTGGACTTGGCGAAACAGGTGATGGCGGCGGTCGAACTGCCGTTGATCTGCGTCGGCGGCGTGCAGAGCCTCGCCAGCGTGCATCGGGCGCTGGCGGAGGGCTACCAAGCCGTGCAGCTAGGCCGCGCCCTCATTCATGACCCGGCGCTGGTCAACCACTACCAAGAGGGGTCGAAAACCGAATCCGGCTGCACGATCTGCAACCGCTGCGTGGCGGAAATGGACCGCAACGGCGTACGCTGCGTCCTCAACGACGCGCTGCCGGTGCGCGGGTAGGCGTCGGGTTTAGTCCGCGGCGCCGGCGGCGTTGCTCAGGATGCGGCCGGCATCGCTTGGAGGCGGTCCGCAAGCAGGAATTTCTGCACCTTGCCGGAGGCGTTGCGCGGCAGCGCCTCCACCCAAGTGATGCGGCGCGGCGCCTTGTAATTGGCCATTTGCGCCCGCGCCCACGCCAATAGGTCTTCGGACTGCGGAGTGCGGCCCGGGGCGCGCACCACGAAGGCGTGGCCCACTTCGCCCAGCCGTTCGTCCGGGGCGCCCAGCACGGCGACCTCGGCGATGTCCGGGTGCGCCAGCAGCAGGTTTTCGATTTCCGCCGGATAGCAGTTGAAGCCGCCGCAGATGTACATATCTTTCAGGCGGTCAACGATCTTGAGGTAGCCGCGCCGGTCCAGCACGCCGACGTCCCCGGTTTTCAGCCAGCCCTCCGGGGTGATGGCCGCCGCGGTGGCCGTCGCGTCGTCCAAATAGCCCTGCATGACGTTGAAGCCGCGCACCCAGACCTCGCCGGCCTCCCCCGCCGGCCGCGCTTGCCCGTCGGCGGCGGCAATGCGTATCTCCACCCCGCGCATGGCCCGGCCGCAGGTGTTGGCGATGGTCTCAAAGTCATCCCCGGAATGGCATAGGGACACCACGCCGGAGGACTCGGTGAGGCCATAGGCGGTATAGACTTCGGCAAAGCCCAGCCGGTTCTTCATGTCCTTAACCAACTGCACCGGCACCGAGGCGGCGCCGGTGACCGCGCAGCGCAACGAGCTTAGGTCCGTATCCCCAAGAAGGGGGTGGGCCAGCAGGGATTGAAAGAGAGTGGGTGGTCCCGGCAGTAGGCTGATGCGCTGACGCTCTATTTGACGCAACACGGTCTCCGCAGCAAAGACTGCTTGCGGGAAAATCGTTGCGCCCCGCAGCAGCGCGGCGAGCCAACCGGCCTTGTAGCCGAATGTGTGGAAGAAGGGGTTGACGATCAGATAGCGGTCCCGGGCGTTCAGCCCCACTGCGGCGGACCACTCCGCAAAGGTGGCGAGGTTCTGCTCGTGGGTGGTCATGGCCCCCTTGGGCGCTCCCGTGGTGCCGGAGGTGTAGAGGATGTCGGAGAGGTCTGCCGGCCTAACCGCAGCGCTGCGTCGCTGCAGCTCGGCATCCGCAATTCCTTCGCCTAAGCGCATGAAGGCTTCCCACGCCAGCACCGCACCGCCCTTGGGAGCGTCGTCGACAGCGAGCGCGAGCGCCTTGGCCGTGGGCGCAGGGGATGGCTTGGCGGCGACGTCGTGGATGGGCGGCTCGACGCTTGGCAATGCGACGATTCGCTCCAGCTCCGGACAGTTCTGCTGGGCCAAAAGGGCCGCGTAGTCAACCCCAAGAAATCCGCTGGTGGCGAAGGCCAGCTTGGCGCCCGAGCGGCGCACGATGTCCCCCGCCTCCAAGCCCTTGAAGCGGGTGTTGATGGGCACCAAGACGCCGCCGACCAGCTGGCCGGCCAAGGCGGCGCACACCCAGTCCGCCGTGTTCGGCGCCCAGACTGCGAAGCGCTCTCCGGGCTGCAGGTCAACGGCCAAAACGGCCTTGGCCAGCAGGTCCACCCGCGCCTTGAGTTCGGCGAACGTCAGCCGGCCGCCGTCCTCGACGATGGCCGGCCGCGGCCCGTGCTGCTCCGCCGCCGCCTGCAGCACCTGCGGAATGGTTCGGTGCAAGTCCCCCATCGTCGGCTGACTGACGTTGGCTAGCGCACTCGAATGCGCGGGTCGGGCGCACCCCGGCGGATGGTTGCAAGGAACCGTTGCAACGGCGCTGGGGGCGCCACTTCTGGTTCGTCGTCCGCCGGCGGATGCTCCCAAAACGCCTTCCAGGAAGGAAACAGATCGTGAAAGGCGCCCCGATAGGGCGCCCGGCCCGGCCAGCGCATCTTCAGGTGGCCCACCGGCGGCTTGTTGAGGTCGGTGGCGTACCAGTAGCAGGGCAGCCGCCGCCGGAACAGCCAGCGCCCGTCGATGCGTTCGTAGTTGTCCCAATAGAGCATCTGCATGATGACCCACTCGGCGCCGGTCTCATGCTCGTTCTTCGAGTACAGCAACCCCAGAGCGTGGTCCGGGTCCGCAAACTCGATGATGTGGTTGCCCGTATGGTGGGAGGTGCCGGTGAACTGCAGCCGCAGCGTGTCGTCCAGCCAGCGCTTCAGATGCCCTCTGCCGGTCTTGTCCCGGCTGACGCGAATGTCCGGAGCGAACAGGTTGACATGGGCGTCCAAGTCCCGCATGTCCAGGGAGAGGGCGTACTTGGCGACCAGCTGGCGGATTTCCTCAATGGACTCCAGCCGCTCCAAGCGTTGTTCAAGGGAACCTTCCACCTGCTTCCTCCGCAGCCAATGACTAACCCGAATGCTTAATTGGCGATACCCTAGCATACGCAAACGGAAAAAAAGTAGTGACATTACGCGCACAATACGCAATGATTGCCGCATTAGTTGGAGAGGCTTAGAGCATTGGCGGAAGAATCCTTCACTCCAGACGGGCTGGACCGGGAGATTATCGCCCTGCTGCGGAGGGACGGCCGCATGTCCACCCAGGATCTGGCCAAGCGGCTCGGCTCCACCCCCTCCACCGTGCGCAAGCGCATACGCAGTTTGGAGGAGAACGGCGTCATGCGGGTGGTGGCGGTCACGGACTTCGCGGCGGCCGGCTTCGACCTGCTGCTCGCCATCGGCATTGAAGTCGAAGACCGCAACCCGGAGGCCGTTGGCCGGGAGCTGGCCGAATTGCCGGAGGTCTTTTCGGTGAACCTGACCACGGGGCCGAACGACTTGGAGCTATTGGTGGCGGCCCAGTCCTTCGAGCAACTCGCCACCTTCCTGCACGAGGAGGTGTCGCAAGTTGACGGCATCGGCCGCTTGGCGCCGGCGCTCGCCGTCGAGGTGTACAAATACCAAACGGATCATGTGCCGCAGCTATGAACAGGCGCAGGCTCGACGATGTGGACCGTCGCATACTGGAGCATTTCTCCCAGGACGCCCGCATGAGCAACCGCGAAGTCGCCCAGGCGCTGGGTTTGGCCGAAGGCACGGTGCGCAGCCGCATCAGGCGACTGCAGGAGAGCAAAACCATCAAGATCATCGCCCTAACCAACTTCGCCGGACTGAACATGCGGGACAATCCAGTGATGGCCTACATCGGCGTGCGGGTGGATCTGCACCGCATTGCGGCCGTCGCCCAAGCGATGGCGGCGTTGGCGTCCGTGCGTTTCGTGGCGACCATGCTGGGCCGCTACGACATTCTGGTCATCACCATCGTCAAGGACGGCGCCGACTTGGTGCGCATGGTCAACGACGAGATCATGGGCCTGCCCGGTGTGCGCCATGCGGAAACCACCTTGGCGGTGAAGAGCTTGAAGTACGATTATCGGTGGGGTCGGATCATCGACAACTGAGGATTGCGGAGCACCGCTGGAAGGCAACATCAGGAGACCGCTCCAAGGGACAGGGCTAATGGTTCGATGCACTTACGAGCAAACTCTGCCGGCTTCCGCCGATGAGGTGTGGGCGGTTTTCAGCCGCTTCGGCGAGATCGACTGGCTGCCCGGCCCGGAGCGGGTGGAGACGGCCGGCACCGGCGTGGGAATGACTCGGTTCCTGCACATTCCCGGGCTCGAAGCACCCATTGAGGAAACGCTGGAGTCTCTCGACGAGGCGAACCAGCGCTTCTCCTACCGAGTGAAGAAAAATCCCTTCGTGCCCTACAACCGCTACCAAGCCACCGTGGGCGTGGAGGCGGCGGACGCCGGCTGCTTGGTGAAGTTCGAGTCCACCTTCGAACTGGACCAAGAGGCCACGGAGGCCGCAGCCAGCCAGGAGGCGGCCGAACAGGCGGCCCGGCAGGCCGTGAGCGGTTTTTACCAAATGATGGCGAATGCGCTGGCCGGGGCGGTAAGCTCCGGCCAGTCAAATAGGAACGCATCCGCTGAGGAATGAGCGTGGAGTTCCAACCACAAACCACAACGGGAGTGCTGCAATGAAGCATCTAGAATGGGATCGCTTAGGTTTCTCGACGCGGAACTGGATTGGCGCGTTTTGCAGATCTGGGTTGGCTGCAGGGGTGCTCGCGCCCTTGCTGTTAGCCGCCCCGGGGCTTGCGCAGGAACCAAATTCGCCGGAAGTTCAGGAAGAAGGGGAAGTGGCCTCGGACGAGGCGTACCGGCAGGTCGAAATTGAGATCCATGACAAGGCCGGCAGCCTGCTGGAGGAAATTCTGGTTACCGCCCAACGGCGGGAGACCCTGCTGCAGGAAACGCCGGTGGCCGTCACCACCTTCAGCGAGGACGCCGTCGAGGAAATCGGCATCTTCGACATCACGGACATCAGCGCCATGGCGCCCAACACCGTCTTCAACAAGCAGCCGTCGTCCAACTCCAACACCTCCATCGCCATTCGCGGCGTGGGCAGCGGCGAAACATCCTTGATGGTTGACCCCAAGGTGGGCGTCTATATCGACGGCATGTACATGAGCAAGACCATTGGCGGCGTCTTCGACATCATCGACATCGAGAGCATAGAAGTGCTGCGCGGGCCGCAAGGCACTCTGTTCGGCCGCAACAGCAGCGGCGGCGCCCTGAACATCACAACCGCGAAGCCAAGCGGGGAATTCAACCTCAAGGCGCAAGCATCGACCGGCAACGACGGCTACCGCCGCTACAGCGCCACCCTGGACCTGCCCAAGGTGGGCGACATGCTGTCCGCCAAGTTCTCCGGCATGCTGATGGACTACGACGGCTGGGCGAACAACGACTATCCGGGTCAGGAGAGCGACCTCGGCAGCGAGGACAACGGCACCTACCGCATAGCTGTGCGCTTCCAGCCCGTTGATGGCCTGACGGTGGACTACACCTACGACAGGACGGACAACGAAGGGGTTCCCACGCCCTTCCAGATCGTCGAAGTGAAGAGCAGCCTCTACAACGGCTTCACCACCACTCCCTTTCCCTTCACCGTTCTAGGCGGCCAGCTGTTCCAGGAAATGGCGGCCACCATAGGCGACCCGAACGATCGCCGGGAGGACTACAACTTGGATTTCGTCAGCAAGGAGGAGCTGGACGTGAAGGGCCACGGCCTGACCGTGGCTTGGGATGCGGAAAACTTCACGCTGAAGTACATCTTCGCCGACCGGCGGACGGACTCCACCTACGCCAGAACCGACTTGGACGGCGGCGCCCACCGCCACCCGGACCTCTTCTACGGCGGCGGCATGCCGGTGCCGACGCCCGGTTTTCACGCCGCCATCACAGACGGCTACGTCAAGATGACCACCCATGAAGTGCAGCTGTTCGGGGACTTGGCGGAGGCGCGGCTGCACTACACCTTGGGCTACTACAACTACGAAGAGGAGGTCTATCAGGACAATCCCCAGACCTTCGGCTTGCCCGCCATCTTCCTAGCGCCGCGCAACCCACTGCTGGAGGCGCTGTACCGGGGCGCCGGCATCTGCAACGACGTCCCCGGCCAAGGGCTCGTCTGCATCGGCAGCCAGCGCATGCCCCTGCCCTTCCCCTTCCCCGGCGCCGACCCGAACAGCAACGGCTTCGTCGATTTCGTTTACGGCCAGAATGCGGATTCCTGGGCGGTTTACGGCCAGTTCACGTTCAAGGCATCGGAGCGGTTGGACCTCATTGGCGGACTGCGCTACACCAAGGACAAAAAATCAGGCTTTCTGTTCAATGAAAACCTCTTTCACGTGTCCTTGGACGACCAGCTCACCAATGCTGAGAAATGGGACAACTTGAGCTATCTGCTCACCCTGAACTATCGGGTGCATGACGACATGAACGTCTATTTCACCCATTCCACTGGCTACAACGCCGGCGGCTTCAATGCCCGCGCCGGCTCCGTTTCCGGGTTCGCCCTGCCGGTGGCGGAGGAGGAGATCAGCAGCTTGGAGCTTGGCCTGAAGGCGGAATGGTGGAACAACCGGCTGCGCACCAATGTCGCTGCTTATCGGGCCAAGTTCAAGGACATCCAAATCGCCCAGTTCGAGGCCGGCAGCGGCGGCGCCTCCTCGCGGCTGGTCAACGCCGGGGACACCACCAACTGGGGAGTGGAGGTGGACGCGGTGGCCGTGTTGGCCGAGGGCCTGATTGCGGACCTAAGCTACGGCTACCTGAACACGAAGTTCAACACGTACCTGGCCCGCAATCCCGCGACGGACCAAGAAGTGGACATCGCCGACGTGACCACCGTGGGCGGCACCCCAAAGCACACGGCGAACGTCGGCCTGTCGTATGAGTTCAAGCCATTTGCGGTCGGCACCCTGTCCGCCCGCCTCGGGGCCACCTACCGCGGGGACGTAGTGTTCCATCCCTTCCTGAACCAACACGACAAGTCCGATGGGTATTGGCTGCTGAACGCACGGGTGAGCCTCAAGGACATCGCCTTGGGCGAATCGAGCGCCTTGCGCATCTCCGCTTGGGTCAGGAACCTCACGGACAAGGAATATCGGGAGTTCGGCATCGACTTCAGCACTCTCGGCTTCGCTGGCGTCACCTTCGGCCGTCCGCGCACCTTCGGCATCGACTTCGTGTATGAGATGGGCAACTGAAACGGCAGCTAGGAGGCTGAGGTGGAAGCTTCAGCCTCCTAGGGCATCCTCCACGAACGTCAGGAAGCTGGGCGGCTCGCCGCCGCCGAACACCTCCAAGGAGGCCCCCGAAACGTAGGCGGCGGCGTCCGAAGCCAAGTACAGGCAGGCGTTGGCGATGTCCTCGGGCGCACCCATGCGCCTTGCTGGAAGACGGCCCTCAATGGAGGCGAGGCCCTGTTCGCCGCCGTAGTGCTCGTGTACCGTTGCGTCGCTCGTCTTTATCAACCCCGCAATGATGGCGTTAACCCGAACTTCAGGCCCCCATTCCTGAGCCAGCGACGCCGTGGCCGACAGCAGGCCGGCTTTGGCGGCGCCATAGGCCACTGTGCCGGGGGACGGACGGACGCCGGAAACGCTGGCGATGTTGATGATGCAGCCCTTGGACGCCTTCAGCGCCGAATAGGCCGTCTGGCTGAGCAACAGGGGCGCCAGCAGGTTCAGCCGCACGATGGCCTCGGTGAAGCGTGGCGAGGCAGTGGCCGCATCCGCCGCCGGACTGCCGCCGGCATTGTTGACGAGCACGTCCAGGCGGCCTTCCCCTTCCAACACGGCGTCAACTAGACGGCGCACCTGCTCCGGGTCGCGCACGTCGGCGGCGATGAACTCCGCCCTCGCCCCCGTCGCGTCGGCCAATGCGGCCGGGGCGTTGCGGGCGCAGGCGAAAACCTTGGCGCCCTTCCCAAGGAAGGCGTTGACGATGCCGCGGCCGATGCCGCGGCTGCCGCCGGTGACGAGCACCACCTTGTTGGCAAATCCTGACACGGAGCCGCACTGTCCCTAAGCAATGACATTCATTGTGTTGCAAAACCAACGATAGGGCAACAAAACGGCCTAATGGATTTATGTTTGCGTAAAATCCCAGGGAAATTTTGCGCAGAGGGTGGACAGCCGCACTTGGTTGTGAAAACATCCCCACGCGTCGCCAAGCATGGGAAAATCCGCGCCATGCCCGAAGGGGCTGCCGCCGAAACGTTCAACAGCGAGGGGTCCGCCATCGACATTCAATCCGTTCTTCCCTTGATCCGGAGGCTGGGGCCGCAAGGACGGGCGGAGCGCCAAGTCGCCCAAGAAGCCATTGAAGCCCTTAAGCAAGCGGGCTTCATGCGCGCCCTGCTGCCCAAGCCGTGGGGGGGGCTGGAGGTTTCACCCCAGGAGTTCTTTCGGGCGCAAATTCGCATGGCCGAGGAGGACATGAGCACCGCATGGGTCGCCGGCATCATCGCCGTTCATGCCTATCAGCTCGCCTTGATGGACCGGCGGGCGCTCGATGAAGTTTACGCCGACGGCCCGAACACCTTGATCTCAAGCTCCTACAATCCGGTCGGCGCCAAGGTGCAGGCCGTCCCCGGCGGCTTCAAGTTCGGCGGGCGCTGGGGCTGGAGTTCCGGCGCCGAGCACTGCTCCTGGGCGCTCCTGGGGGGCATCGTGCCGGGCGAGGACTACCGCACCTTTCTGGTGCCGCGCACGGAGTACCGCATTGAGGACACCTGGTTCGTATATGGCCTGCAGGCCACCGGCTCCAACGACGTCGTGATCGACCCGCCGGTGTTCGTGCCGGAGCACCGCACCCACAAGAGGCTCGACGGGTTCAACTGCACACACACCCAGGACAACCCGATGTACAGCATTCCCTGGGCGCAGATCTTCGTGCGCGTGGTGTCCACCCCGGCCATCGGCGCGGCGCGGCACGCCTTGCGGGTGTTCACGGGCGCAGCGGAAGGCAGCAGCACGGACCCCACCAAGCTGCGCAACGACCCGGACATCGCCAAGCGCGTCGCCGAAACAGTCAACGACATCGACCAGGCGGAAGTCCTGTTGTTGCACAACTTCGACCGGATGATGCAGCGGGTGCAAGCCGGCGAAGCCTTGGACATGCTCGACCGGGTGCGCTACCGCTATCAGGCAAGCACCGTGATAGACGCCATGACCCGGGCCGTGGACCGCCTGTTCGAGGTGGCCGGAGGGCGCAGTGTCTTCAACGACGCTGCCATTCAGGACATCTGGCGCGACATTCGCGTGGCCCGCGCCCACGTGGCCAACAATCCAACGGCCTTCGCCCGCAACTTGGGCGGCATGGCCCTCGGCGCCGAAAACGGCGACCCCTTTGTTTAGCTGGTGAGCAAAACGCTTTGCCCTGCAACATGCTCATGTGCAGCCCCGCCAATTCGCGCCGGCGTCCGGACGGCGCCCCGTGAGCGCCGCGTCGGCAATGCCACCTAAGGGTGAAGTCCTGAAGGTCGGCGACCTGCAGCTGCACTACCACGACCATCGGCCCAGCGGCGTCGATAGAGGCACTGTGGTCTTCGTCCATGGCAGCGGTCCCGGCGCCAGCGGCTACAGCAATTTCAAATTTAACGTCCCGGCGTTCGTCGCCGCCGGCCATCGTGTGCTGGTGCCGGATCTGCCGGGCTTCGGCTACTCGTCAAAGCCTACGGACATCGACTACACCACTCGCTTCTTTGCCGACAGCCTGTTCGGCCTGCTCGACGCCGCCGACGTTGAGCGCTGTGCGTTGGTGGGCAACTCGCTAGGCGGCGGGGTGAGCATTCGCGCCGCCCTGGACCATCCGCAGCGGGTGGCCAAACTGGTGCTCATGGCCCCCGGCGGCATTGAGGAGCTGGAGACCTACATGGCCATGCCGGCCATGGCCAGCATGATCGAGAACTTCGTCGGCGGCGCTCTGGACCGCGCCGGCCTGCGCCGGGTGCTGCAGAATTTGGTGTTCGACCCTGCACAGGTCACCGACGAGTTGGTTGAGGAGCGCTACGGCATTCTGCAAACCCAGCCCCCGGAAGTGCTGAGCCGCATGAGGGTTCCCAATATGGAGGCGGAGTTGAGCGGCATCCAGTGCCCGGTGCTCGTCTTCTGGGGTTTGGAGGATGCGATGGTGCCGGCCAGCGGCGGGCGCAAGATCACCAGCGCCTGTCGGCCGAGCCGCCTCATCGAGGTGGCCGAATGCGGGCACTGGGTGATGGTGGAGCATCGGCGCATGTTCAACGCCGCCTGCCTCGATTTTCTCCACAACGACTAGCCGCGGCGACCGGTCAAGAAGCAAGGAGTGGACGTATGAAGGTTGCAGCGTTGGGCTATGTGCGCCTGCAGGTGCGGGACCTTGAAGAGTGGCGGAAATTCGGGGAAGAGGTGCTGGGCTTCGCCGCGGCGACGGCGGACGACGGGAGCGTCCGCTTGAAGATGGACGCCGCGCCCTTCCGCTATCTCATCGAGCAGGGCGACGCAGACCGCTTCACCGCGTCTGGCTGGGAATGCCGCAGCGAAGCGGACTACGAGCGTTTTCTGATAGTGCTGGACAGCGCCGGCGCATTGGTCGGCGAAGGCGGCGCACCGGAAGCGGAGGCGCGCAGGACAGCCCGGGTCGCCTTCGCCACGGACCCGTCCGGCAACGCCTTCGAGCTTTGCTGGAGCCGCGCCGCCGACAGCCCATTCACCTCGCCCATCGCCGGGCTCGAATTCATCACGGATCCCATGGGCCTTGGCCATGTGGTGCTGCCGGCGCCGGAATTCGCGGCCACGGTCGCTTTCTACCAAGACTTGCTCGGCTTCCGCCTCAGCGACGACCTCACCCTCCCCCCGCCAGCGGCAGGAGCGCCGGAGCAACGCCTGAACTTCCTGCACGCGGACAATCCGCGTCACCACAGCCTGGGCCTCTACAACTATCCAGCGCCGAACGGCATCGTCCACATCATGGCCGAGGCGAATTCACTGGACAGCGTGGGCCTGTGTCTGGACCGGGTCAAGGCAGCGGAGCTGCCAGTCGTCGCCAGTCTCGGCCGGCACTTCAACGACAGCATGGTGTCCTTCTACTTCTTGGCGCCAGGCGGCATTCCCATGGAGTTCGGCTACGACGGACAGCAATACGACTGGACCAACTTTGAGCCGACCCAAGGCGCCGTGGCCGACCTCTGGGGCCACGAATACAATTTTCCAAGTTGAGGCGGCCGCAACGGAACGAGGCGATGCCAGTGACGGACAAGGTTTGCGCCATCAGCGACATCGTCGGTTCCTTGGAATCCGGCATGACGCTCGGCATCGGCGGCTGGGGTGGGCGCCGCAAGCCCATGGCGGTGGTGCGCGAACTGCTGAAGACGGACGTCGGGAACCTGACCGTCATCAGCTACGGCGGGCCGGACGTGGGCATGCTGGCGGCGGCCGGCAAAATCCGCAAGCTGGTGTTTGGCTTCGTGTCCATGGACTTGGTGCCTCTGGAGGCCCATTTCCGCGCCGCCCGCCAAGCCGGCGCCTTCGAGGTCATGGAAATCGACGAGGGCATGCTGCAGCTCGGCCTGAAGGCGGCGGCGCAACGGCTGCCGTTCCTGCCCACTCGGGTGGGCTTCGGCTCGGACGTGCTGACCACGAACCCGGAGCTCAGGACCGTCACCTCTCCCTACGAAGACGGCGAGACCCTAGTGGCCATGCCGGCCTTGCCGGTCGATGTTGCCATCTGCCATGCGAACGAGGCGGACGCCTTGGGCAATTCCCGCATATCGGGACCGGACCCATTCTTTGACGAATGGCTGTGCCGCGCTGCGCAGCGGGCCTTTCTCACCACCGAGGCGTTGGTGGAGACCAGCGCCTTCAACGACCCCCTGATCGCCCTGCAAATGCCCATCGAACGCTCCTTGGTGCAAGGCGTGGCGCTGGCCCCCTACGGCGCCCACCCAACGTCCTGCGCACCGAAGTACGGCATGGACATCGCCCACCTGCGGGAGTATTCGGGCGCCGCCAAGGGCGGGTGGCCGGCTTATTTGGAGCGCTACGTCACCGGCAAGGGCTTGGACGCCTATGTGGCGGAAGTGGGCGGCGCGGACGCCATCAGCGCTCTGCCGTTGCCGGTCTTCTAAGGTTGCGGCAAGGCTTCGCCGGAGAAACCAATGAGCGACTTTACCTTGGCGGAGTTGTGCATCTGCTGCGCGGCGGAGGCTTTTCGCGGCGACGGGGAGGTGCTGGCCACCAGCATCGGCTTGGTGCCCCGCTTGGGCGCCGGGCTGGCCAAGCTGAGCTTCGAGCCCGGGCTGATGATTACCGACGGCGAAGCCTACTTGGTGTCCGAGCCGGTGCCGGTGGGGCCAAGGGGCGGCTACCAGCCGAAGATCGAGGGGCTGATGACCTATGAGCGGGTGTTCGACATCATCTATCGAGGCAAGCGCCACGCCATGGTCACACCGGTGCAGGTGGACCGCTTCGGGCAGATGAACATCTCCGTGATCGGGGACTACGCCACACCCAAGGCCGCGCTGCTCGGCGTGCGCGGCTATCCCGGCAACACCGTCAGCAACGCCAACTCCATGTTCATCCCCAACCACGGCAAGCGCACCTTCGTGGCCGGGGAGGTCGATATGGTGAGCGGCGTCGGCTACAACCCCGCCCGTTGGCCCGGCGGGGTAAAGCCCAAATTTCTCGACCTGCGGCGCATCATCACCAACTTGGCGGTCATGGACTTCCAAGGGCCGAACAACTGCCTTCGCGTCATCAGCCGGCATCCCGGCGTCAGTTTTGAGGAAATTCAGGACAACACCAGCTTTGAACTGGTGGCAATGGACGGCTTGGGCGTCACGCCGGCGCCAACTGCTGGGCAACTGAAGCTCATTCGCGAGCGGCTGGACCCGCATGACCTGCGGGCAACCGTGCTCCCCGGCAATCCTCCTGGAATCCCCGCAGCGGGCCGGTAAGCCACAAGCGCATGGACGCCCTAGCCACCCCGGCGGTGAAGCTGTTGGGCAGCCGCTATCCCATCATTCAAACGGCCATGGGCTGGGTTTCCACCTCCCAGCTGGTCATCGCCAGCAGCCGGGCCGGGGCCTTCGGCTTTCTTGCGTGCGCAGTGATGAGCCCGCAGGAGGCGGAGCGGGAGATGCGCAAGGTTCTCGACGCCGTTGACGCACCCTTCGGCGTCAACTTCCACGGCTTTCAGCCCGGCGCGGAGCGAATCGTCGATTTGGTCATCGACCACGGGGTCAAGGCGGTGAGCTACGGTCGAGCGCCTTCGCCCAAGCTCATCGCCAAGCTGAAGGCCGCGGGCGTGCTCTGCGTACCCACCATCGGCGCCGGCAAGCACGCCCGCAAGGCCGTGGCGCTCGGCGCCGACCTTCTCGTCTGCCAAGGCGGGGAAGGCGGCGGACACACCGGCGTCACCCCCACCCTGCTGCTGCTGGCCGAGGCCCTCGACGCCGTGCAGGTGCCCATCATCGCCGCCGGCGGCTTTCGGGACGGACGCGGCCTAGCCGCGGCGCTGGCCTTCGGCGCGGCCGGCATCGCCATGGGCACCAGATTCATGCTGACCACGGACAGCCCCACCCCGACCGCCACCAAGCAGCGCTACCTAGCGGCCGAGGTCAACAACATTCCGGTCAGCACCAAGCTGGACGGCCTGCCGCAGCGCATGGTGATGAACGAAACTCTGGCCAGGCTGGAGCGCACCGGCCGCTTGGCGATGCTGGCCCGGGGCCTCTGGAACGGCTGGCGCTTTCGCGCCGCAACAGGCGCGTCCCTGCCGGCCTTCGCCAAATCCGCTTGGGCGATGACCAGAGGCGGCGGCCTCAGCTTGCCGCAGGCGTTGATGGCCGCCAATGCCCCGATGATCATCAAGAGGTCCATGGTCGAGGGCAAGCCGGCCGAAGGCGTGTTGCCCAGCGGTCAAGTGGCCGGCCTGATCGACGACCTACCCAGCTGCGATGAACTGGTCTCCCGCATCGTTGCAAACGCCAAGGAGCGCATCGGTGCTTTTTAGTTCGCTGCCGTCCACGCCCTGGGCTCCCCTCCCCTGGGCGCCCCTCCCCTGCACCCACGCCCAACGGGCCGGCTCCAGCCCGCATATTGCACCAAGCCGCCGGCCCCAAAAACCCAAGCGTGGGGTACTATGAGGACCGAGTTCTTGAACACTGTCGTAGCTGTTTTCCCCACCTACGGCGGGAGATCGAGTGCTCTCTATGTTCCGACCGCGGCAAGCGCACAACTACGTCGTCACAGAAGAATGCAAGTAGGCGCCATACGACAACCTAGCCTTAGGACCTTGCCTCCATATCCATTCCCGACTACGGGCGTTCGGTGCGGCTTCCCGCAGCGCCTCTCGGTAGAGAGGGGTGCCGAATCGATGCGCGTAGTTCACAAGGAATTTGGACATGCCCTTTGAAGTGGAGGTTCAAGACGGCATCGGCGAGATCGTCTTCAACCATCCGCCGGTCAACGCCTTCGATTCCCGGATGTGGCTGGAGCTGCCGGACATCGTTTACGGGTTGGCGCGGCGCAAGGAGGTGCGCTGCCTGCTGATTCGGGCCGAAGGCAAGGGGTTCTGCGCCGGGGTCGATATCAAGGAGCTGCAGGCGGCACCGAACAAGATCGTCGATGTGAACCGGGGCAACTTTCTCAGCTACCAGGCGGTGCATCGCTGCGAGCTGCCGGTGGTGGCCGCCCCGCACGGCTTCGTGCTCGGCGGCGGCATCGGCGTCTGCGGCGCCAGCGACGCCATCATCGCCGCCGACGACGCCTACTTCGCCCTGCCCGAAATAGACCGCGGCGCCATGGGCGGCGCGGCCCACATGCAGCGCATCCTGCCGCATCCCAGAGTGCGCGCCGCCTTCCTCACCGGCGGGCGCATATCCGCCGAGGAGGCTTGGCGGCTCGGCGGAGTGGAGCGCGTGGCGCCTAGGGACGAGCACCTAGCCGCCGCCCGCGAGTTCGCCGCCGTCATCGCCGCCAAGAGCCGCGACGCCCTGCGCATCGCCAAGCAGGCCCTCAACGGCATCGAGGCGTTCGACGTGGACCAGTCCTACCGCTGGGAGCAGGGCTTCACCTTCGAGATGTACATGCATGAGGATTCGCAAGCCGCCCGCGACGCCTTCGTCCATTCCGGCAGCGCCGCCAAGTTCGACAAGTCAGAGTAAACTCGCTATGGATTCGGATTCTGCAGCGACGCGACGGAATCCAGCGGCCGGCCAAGCTGGAACCTAGGAGAACGGCAACATGGCGGAAGCCTACATCATCGACGCTTTGCGCACCCCCACGGGCCGTCGCCGGGGCGGGCTGGCCGAGCTGCACCCGGCTGACTTGGGCGGCCATGCGCTTAAAGCCTTGGTGGAGCGCAACGCCGTGCCGGCCGAGGATTACGAAGACGTGATGTTCGGCTGCGTTGACACCATCGGCCCGCTGGCCGGGGACATCGCCCGCACCTGCTGGCTGGCGGCCGGGCTGCCGCTGCATGTGCCGGGCGTGACCATAGACCGGCAGTGCGGCTCCTCCCAGCAAGCGGTGCATTTCGCCGCCCAAGCCGTACTGAGCGGCACTTGCGACGTGGTGGCGGCCGGCGGTGTGCAGACCATGAGCCAAATCCCCATTTCCGCAGCCATGCTGGCCGGCGCGGAATACGGCTTTGGCGACCCCTTCACCGGCTCCCCCGGCTGGGTGGGGCGGTTCGGCGACGGCCTCGTCACGCAGTTCAACTCCGCCGAGATGATCGCCGAGAAGTGGGGGTTCTCGCGGCGGGACCTGGAGCAGTTCGCCCTCACCTCCAACGAACGGGCCGTGCGCGCCATTGATGAGGGACGCTTTGACCGGGAGATCGTGCCCATAAACGGCTTGGCGATGGACGAGACGCCGCGCCGCGGCACCAGCCTGGCGGCCATGGCGGAGCTTAAGCCGCTGCAGGAGGGCGGGCGCATCACCGCCGCGGTGTCTAGCCAGACCTGTGATGCGGCGGCGGCGCTGCTGATTTGCTCGGAGGCCGCCGTGGCCCGCTACGCGCTTCGGCCACGCGCCCGCATCCACCATCTCAGTGTGCTGGCCGACGACCCCATCTGGATGCTGACCGCGCCCATACCGGCGACGGCAAGGGCCATGCAAAAGGCCGGCATGTCCCTGGAGCAGATCGACTTGGTGGAGATCAACGAAGCCTTCGCCCCAGTGGTGATGGCTTGGCTGGCGGAGACCGGGTATGACCACGGCAAGACCAACGTGAACGGCGGCGCCATAGCCCTCGGCCATCCTTTGGGCGCCACCGGCGCCAAGCTGATGACGACGTTGCTGCATGAGCTTGAACACAGGGGCGGGCGCTGGGGCTTGCAAACCATGTGCGAAGGCGGCGGGCAGGCCAACGTCACCATCATCGAGCGGCTCTAGAGCGCCATGCGGGAGAGGAAATGACCAGTTTGTGCGCCGGCCGAACGGCCATCGTCACCGGCGCCGGCAACGGGCTGGGCAAGAGCTACGCCTTGGCCTTGGCCGCCGCCGGCGCGAACGTCGTGGTCAACGACATCAACCCCAGCACCGCCGCCGCAACTGTGGCGGCAATCCAAACCGCCGGCGGCCACGCGCTGGCCAACACCGACGACATTACTTCCCACGCAAAGGCTGGGCGCATCCTGCAAGCGGCGCTGGACGCCTACGACGACGTCCATGTCGTGGTCAACAACGCCGGCATCTGCCGGGACCGCATGTTCGCCAGCCTCTCGGAGGAGGATTGGGATGCGGTCATCGCCGTTCACTTGAAGGGGCACTTCTGCTTGTCCAGCCATGCGGCCCGGTACTGGCGCACCCAATCCAAGAGCGGCGCGACGGTCAGCGGGCGCATCATCAACACCAGCTCCGGCGCCGGGCTGCTCGGCTCCGTCGGCCAGTCCAATTACTCGGCGGCCAAGGGTGGCATCCTGAGCCTGACGTTGGTGCAGGCGGCGGAACTCGGACGCTACGGCGTCACCGCCAACGCCCTCGCCCCCCAAGCCCGCACCGGCATGACCGAGGTGGTCTTCGCGGACATGATGAAGGTTCCCGAGGACGGCAGCTTTGACCGCTACCATCCGGACAATGCGGCACCCTTGGTAGTGTGGCTGGCCAGCGCAGTGTCGGGCGGAGTGACTGGCCGCTGCTTCGAGATTTTCGGCGGCAAGCTCTCCATCGCCGATGGCTGGCGCAAGGGCCGGGAGCACGACAAGGGTACACGCCTAGAGGCGGAGGAGCTCGGTGAAGTGATCGAAAAGCTGGTTGACGAAGCCTCAGTGCCGGCGCCAGTGTACGGCGCTTGACCGATGCCCAGCCCAACTCCGCAATCCAACCATCTTTTCAAGCCGCCTCCCGTGAGCAGAGGCCGGCGGCAACCGCTATGGCAATGCAAAATTCGGGGTGGGCAGCCGAAGTTTGGCGGTTGCCGAGCAGCGCCAACCGCCGCTTAGAGCGCCGGCAGCGTGCCGAACCTATCCACTCCGCCTGAATATCCCTCCAGCCATGACCTGCTGGCCGGGCGCCGGGTGGTCATCACCGCCGCGGCGGGCACCGGCATCGGCTACGCTGCCGCCAAGCGCTGCATGGAGGAAGGCGCGGAGGTGCTGATTTCCGACATCCATGAAGCCCGTTTGCAAGCGGCGGCCAAAAGCCTAAGGGAGGAGGTCGGCGCAAGCCCAGCCATCCAACTCTGCAACGTGACCGTGCAGGACGAAGTGGACGCCCTGTTCGCAGCCGCAGCGGCAACCTTCGGGACGGTGGACGTCGTCATCAACAACGCCGGCCTCGGCGGCACCGCCAACTTGGTCGATATGACGGATGAGCACTGGTCCAGAGTGCTGGACGTCACCCTGAACGGCACCTTCCGCATGACGCGGGCGGCCATGCAAGCCATGCGCAGCGGCGGCGGAGTGATCGTCAACAACGCCTCGGTGCTGGGCTGGCGGGCGCAGAAGGGGCAAGCCCACTACGCGGCGGCCAAGGCCGGGGTGATGGCGTTGACCCGCTGCGCCGCCTTGGAAGGCGCGGAGTTCGGGGTGCGCGTCAACGCCGTGGCGCCCAGCTTGGCGATGCATCCCTTCCTCGCCAAGGTGACCACCGAGGAGTTGCTGCGTGACCTGGAGTCCCGGGAAGCCTATGGCCGCGCCGCCGAAGTCTGGGAGGTGGCCAACGTCATGGTGTTCCTGGCCAGCGGCTATTCCTCCTACATGACCGGGGAGACGCTGTCCGTCTCCAGCCAGCGGGCCTAGCCATGCCCGGGCTCCAAGTTGGCGCTGGCCGGCTGCTTACGCCCGAAATGGACGCCGCAGGGCCGGGGCCGCGGGTGCGGATGCTGTAACAGGCTGAGGTTGTTGGCGATGAAACTGATCGTAAATTTGTCGGAACTGGAAGGCGCCGTCGGCAAACGCCTCGGCCCCACCGACTGGCTGCGCTTGGAGCAGTCGCGCATCGATCAGTTCG
This sequence comes from uncultured Pseudomonadales bacterium, assembly GCA_958296195.1. Taxonomy (GTDB): domain Bacteria; phylum Pseudomonadota; class Gammaproteobacteria; order Pseudomonadales; family Azotimanducaceae; genus Azophilus. Next base: position 1,649,966 of record OY282455.1, read on the forward strand.
CCGACGCCACCGACGACCATCAGTGGATTCACGTCGATGTGGAGCGAGCCAAGCAGGGGCCGTTCGGGGGCACCATCGCCCACGGCTACCTAACGCTGGCCTTGGTGAACAAATTCCTGCCCGAATTGCTCGAGGTGCAGGGCGCCGCCATGGGCGTCAACTACGGCTGCGGCAAGGTGCGCTTTCCCGCGCCGGCGCCGGCTGGGTCGCGCATCAGAGGGTTGGGCGAGGTCCTGGAGGTCGCGCCGGTGCAGGGCGGCCGGCAGATGATCGTGCGCGTCACCGTGGAGATGGAGGGACAGGAGCGGCCCGCCTGCGTTGCCGAAACCATCAGCCGCTTTTATGGATAAGCCGGCAGCGCGTCGTTTGGCGGTCCCCGCCGATGCAGCCGCCAGTCGGCGTTTTCAGCTTCCAAGTAAAACGCCTCGTCCAGATAGCCGCCGTAAGCCTCCAGCAGGAACGCCGTGGACTTCGGCTCCAGCGGGCGCTTGGGCTGCATGGCGCACTGCACGTCCGCAAATAGCGACGCAGCGGACGGCGCATCGCCGGGGTTGACGGCCCTTCCCACATGCACCGCCCACAAAAAGCTCCTTGACGGCGGCAGCCCCAGCAGGGCGGCAAACGGCTGCGCGAAATCCAAGGCCGCCACCGTCCCGCACGCGGGCTGCGCCAGCCGCAGCAAGGCAACGCCGCGGCCCTACCCCCCGTAGAACCGCTGCGGCAGCCAGAGGGCGATTTGCGGGAAGGCCATCACCAGAGCTAGGGCGAGGCACATCACCAGCACGAAGGGGGTGATGGATTTGTAGATGTCCAGCAGGCTGATTTCCGGCGGGGCCATGGCCCGCATGAGGAACAGGTTGTAGCCGAAGGGCGGAGTCATATAGGCCACTTGGCAGGTGATGGTGTAGAGCACGCCGTACCAGATGGGGTCGAAGCCGAGGGCCACGGCCAGCGGGACGTACAGGGGCGCGACGATGACCAGCATGGCGGTGTCGTCCAGGAACATGCCCATCACCAGGTAGGACAGCTGCATCATGATGAGCACCGCCAAGGGGCTTAGCAGCCAATGGTCGATGAACAGGGCTTCGATGGCCTTGACCGCCCCCAGCCCGTCGAACACAGCGCCGAAGCACAGCGCCGCCAGGATGATCCACATGAACATGCAGCTGATGCCGAGGCTCTTGCGCAGCGTGTCCTCCATCACCTGCCGGGTCAGGCGGCCCTTCGCCAAGGCGGCGAAGGTGGCGGCGGCGGCGCCGACGGCGGAGCTTTCCACCAAGCTGGTGACGCCCAGCAGGAACAGGCCGGTCATGGAGAAGAAAATCAACAGCGGCAGCAAGCCGGAGCGCAGCAGCTTCAGCTTCTCCGCCAAGGGCAGCCGCCGCTCCGCCGCCGGCAGGGGCGGCCCTAGATTGGGCTGAAGCCGGCAACGGATGACGATGTACAGCACGAACAGCGCCGCCAACAGCAAGCCGGGAAACACCCCGGCCAGCCACAGCTGGCCGACCGGCTGCCGGGCGATCATCCCGTACAGCACCAGCACCACGCTGGGCGGCACCAGAATACCGAGGGAGCTGCCGGCCTGCACCACGCCGGTGATCATCACCTTGTCGTAGCCGCGCCGCAGCATCTCCGGCAGGGCGATGCTGGCGCCGATGGCCATGCCCGCCACGCTTAAGCCGTTCATCGCCGAAATCACCACCATCAGGCCGATGGTGCCGATGGCCAAGCCGCCCCTGAGCGGCCCAAACCAAACGTGGAAGGCGCGGTACAGATCCCCGGCGATGCCGGACTCCGACAGCATGTAGCCCATGTAGATGAACAGCGGCAGGGTCAGCAGTGCATACCAGTTGAACAGCTTGAAGGCGGCGCTGAATGGCAGTTCCACCCCGCCCACGCCCCACAGCGCCAAGGCGAAGACAGCGGCGATAAAGCCGATGACGCCGAACACCCGCTGGCCGGTGAGCAGCATCAGCAGCATGGAGGCGAACATCAGCAGGCCGACGAGTTCGTAGCTCACGGGGTCGGCCCCCTTTGGGCTGCGGCGCAGATCCCGCCCCCAAACCCGACCAGCCCGCGGCTCCCTAGTTGGATCTGAGGTGCGACCTGGACATGAACCTCCCCATGCCCCGCCATTTGCCCGCTCATGGGATGGGCCTGCCCCGCGCCGCCGCCAAGTCCCTGCAGAACAGCGCCATCACCTGCAGCAGCACCAACCCGATGCCGCAGGTCATGACAATCTTGATGGGGGCCAAGGGTGGCGCCCAAACCGAGTAGTTCCTTTGGCTGTACTCCAAGGCGTACTGAGTGCTGGAAACGCCGCCGTAAAGCAGCACCACCAAATAGGCGATGAGGCCGACGGCGGTGATGCAGTCCAGAGCCGCCTTGGTTTTCGGCGACCAGCGGCTGTACAGCAGGTCCATCCTGACATGGGAATCCAGCTGCAGGGAGTAGCCGCCGCCGAGCAGGTAGTAGGCGGCCAAGGTCATCTGCGCCACCTCCACGGACCAGATGAGGGGGGCGTCGAAAATGGTTCGGGAAAGGGCCGAGTACAGCAGAACGCCCATGATGACGAACACCAAGTGCATGGCGAACCGCCCGACAGCCCGGTTCAGGCGGTCAACTAGGCGAACGTAGGTGAGGATGATGGGGGGCAAGGCAAGAGTTCAGCCTGTGCAGAAAATCCGTAGTGCGTTCATGAGGTTTTCCACTACCGCCCGGCGACTGATCTAAAGTCCATCATGCATCGTTCCTTTTGTTAGCCGCCCTCTGCGCCCATTCACGGCCCACTGAACAACCTGCCTGGTAGGCGGCGTCCACTGCTGGGCCGGCGGACCGCACCACGTTGTCCAAAAGGCTGGGAATGCCCGCCTCCACACCTCGCGGCATCTCCCAGAATACGCCGCTGCGCTGCAGGCGACGCCACATGTCATCTACGTCGTCGCAGTGCGGAACCATGGCGGCCAACACCAAATCGCAAGATGCCCCTTCCCCGAAACCCCTAATGGCACCCCAAGCGGCGGCGGCAGGCAGAGTGCCGCCATTGCTCCTGAGTTCACTGCGCCGGCCTTTGTAGAAGTCCCCTTGGTCCATGTGGAAAGCCTTGGCAGCCCTTAGGGCGACGGATTTGTCGGCGTGGCGAGCCCATTCATGGTTCATCGCCTCAACCAGCCGTCTCCCGAAGAGCTGCAGGAAGAACGGGTAGCCTAAGGTCTCCCGCATGGCGATTTCCAAGGCGTCTCGATTCATGGACGCATCCTGCATTTTCAACGGCTCGACAAGGGCGCTTGAGGCCGATGCCGCGTCCAAGCGGCCCAAGGGGATTTTACGCCCCCTCTCCCAATGGGAGGCTTTGGCCGACCGCAGCGTGTCTTCCAATTCCGGGGTACCCACCAACACGAGCAGAAGTGGAGCGCCACCGCCACGCAGTTCATGGCTGGCGTTCAGAAGCTGCCGGCATGGATCTGACGCCAACATGTGGGCCTCATCAATGATCACCAAGGATGGGGCTTGAGCGGGCAGGGAAGCCAACGCTTGGGCAACAGTCCAGCCCTCATCCGTTCGGGCAGGCAGAGATAGGCGGAAGCCGAAGGCGGATGCGCTCCATCCGCGGTCCATCAGTCTTTTGCGCCAAGGCTCGGGCGCCAGCAGCCGGGCGAGTGCGTCCGAGTCGCCCCCGCAGTCCCCAGCGTTGATTCGCACGGGCATCCAACTGCGGTGTCGATCGGCGGTGAAATCCTGAAACCAGAGCGCTAGGGCTGTCTTGCCGTTGCCTCTAGGGCCGTACAGGATGATGTTCTGGGGGATGCTTGTCCTCCCCTGCGTATCCTTGCCCTCAAGTTCCTCCGCCGCATCAACCAAGATTTGCTGCTCGGCCGCTCGCCCAGCCAAAAACGGTGGGCGAGCGCCTTCGCCCGGGCGGAAAAGTGCCCTAGGGATGGGGACCCGGCTTTCTTGGTGGCTGCTCATGCGCCAGCCTCTTGAGACAGCCCGCCCATTGTATGGAGTCAGGGCTTCTTGTCCAATGAGAAAGGAATCAGCAGCCGTCTGCGGGCTGCGCCTCGCAAGGGCCACGACGCTCACATGTTCCAAACATCGACCACAGCGCCGCCGGCCGACTGCCGCCGCCACCGGAACACCTTGTTCTCCCAAGTCCGCCCCTCGCGCTGGCCGAAGATGACCATGTGCCCCGCCTCCGCGGCGCAGCAGTCTTTGTACCCCGCCGTCTGCTCCCCGCCTTCCTAGACTACGCCATCCAAGTGGTGCGCTTGGACGACGGACGGGACGACAGAGACGCTGGCGTCCGCAACGGGCGCTGGTGGCTAACCTTCCCGGAACCCGGTTTCCCCCACCTTATGGTGTTTCCCCGTTCTCCCCTGCCCGCCAATTAGAGTAGGCGCTCCAGCTTCCCGTTCCCGTACCGCCATGTCTCCACTGGCGAAACCCTAGGCGGCAAGTGCCCATTTGCCACTTGGACCACTTTGCTATACCGCCGCCAAACTTCCTTGCTACCGTCCTCGTCACCTATGGCAACGACTGGTCGGATGCGGTCTGTAATGGACCCAAATGAAGCCGATAGCCCAAGCTCCACCCTCTTTTCAATCAGCGCCTCCAGTTCGGCCAGCAAATGGCTATTGTCTTGCAGTGCCCTACGCCACTCCCAAATGTAGTGCAAAAGTTGAAACGGCACATAGTAATCCGAGAGAGTTGGCTTAACTTCAATAAGCACCAGTTTTCCTTCACGATCATACGCCAGCAAATCGAGTTTAAGAGGTATCCCATTTCGATCTGGTTTTGCCCAAGTTTTGCCGTCAGCATTGATAACATCATCCAATTCCTTGCGAGCATCGTAAATTTCCAAACAATTTGCACATATATTCCGATGATTCGTTATCTCGTAGTCCAACCTAGCTTCTCTGTCAAATGTTGTCCAACATCTTGTCTCCTTGGACCAATTGAGTTGTACACGTCCTTCTCCCTCTCTGAAGCTCGAGTTGACCTGCAGGACGTTGATGTAGGTACTTAGGGCCTCCCCGAATCCTGGATCACCGATAGGCCATTCAGGAAAGAGGGCTTGACATTGTCGGCTATAGGTTTTGTCCGCTGCGATTCTGATGGATTCCCTCGAATGGTTTAGCTGAACCTCCAAGACGTTTGCCCGCCCACAGTAAACCGCAACCTCATCGTCCGAGCGAAAATGCACGTCGAGACACAAGCCCTGCACCTCGCGTTCATTCAGATCAAGCAATGGCGACAGGAACTCTCCCGGTTTCAATAGTTGCACCAACTCCTTAGACGGAGCACGTCGGTAGCAAGGAAATTTGCCGCTCATTTTCGGCCTTCAAGCATGTAGCGTTCGCGCATGTATTCCGCCCAATGCCCCAAACCTTCTGTTTCGCCAACTGAAACCATTTCCGATGCTGGGAAAAGTGGAGCGATAGATCCGTCAGGCAATATGCCTCTCCACTTATCCCAATGTTCTGCAACATCGGTGTTGTCGTCATGGGCGCAGAGGCCGAACCATGCGGCTCCTGCCATACCTTCCTGTTCGAGCGCTTGGGCGATGGCGAAATTACGCATGGGCTGTTGCATCTCGTAGGCGAAGGGGCAGGGTCCATGCATGTTCGCATTGGGAAATGCAGCGCGAACGCTGCCGGCGCTAGCCTCGAATATTTCCCAATAGCGGCGATCTCGGTGCTTTCTCAAGGGCCTTTGGAGGTAGCAAGAACGAGGATTTTGAAAGAAGAGCTCTGCCGACTTGCATACATCCTTATGACGGTTCCCCTTGCTATCGCGTCCACCGCAATTCGTAAATCCGCCCTCACTTAATTTCACCTCCAGCAGCACGACAGCCGACCTCCCATCTTCCAGCCTACCCCACAAAACCACATCCGCCGCGGTCGCGAGCTCATCCCCAACTGGACGCTCCCCGTCCAATTCGCCAAGGAGATGGCCGGGCGGCACATACTCAAATTGCACCCTATTGATGGCCAAGTGAGTCCCGATCTTGCTACTTATGTATTCCGATAATCGAGACTTACTCCCCTTCCGAAACGGCAGGAACAAGTTGAAGGCAAATGCTTGGGAACTGCGTAGGTGGGCAACATGGTCGTGGAGCTTCACGGAGTCGACACGCATCACCTCAATCACGTCCTCAACATAGTCTGAGTGTATTCCGTCCGTCCAAGTGCTCCAGCTGCGCGGCCGCTTAGACAGGCCATCACTCCAAGTCTCCAAGTGCTTTTGCAGGGTTTTGGCAAAGGATGTCGGCATCTTGGGTGTTCATAGTTCAGCTTGTGGACAGCAGCATCGCCAAAAGACGACTCGGCGTCAATGCTGCGGCGATGCCAAGCCGCCCCAACAACTGCCGGTGTCGCCGTGGCTTAGATTCCAGATCATGCCCTTGCCGATGCGTTGGCACCGCAAGGGACTTGCGAGGACACCCAGCTTTGCAGCACCTCAGCGGCGTCATCGGACCAAGGCCAATCGCATCGCCCCCGCCATGAGCCCGATGTCACTTTGTCGGACAGCTCCCGAATCCCGTGCGAGCATCGCCATACCCCCTTTTCACGCGCCTTTCCACGGCCACAATGAGCGCATGGCTACGAGCGACCATCCCTTCAAGCTGATGCACGCCGACCCGCGCATGGTGGAGGACACCCTGCGAGGCTTCATCGCCCCTGACTGGGCCGGCCGGCTGGACTTCAACACCCTCGCGCCCTTGGACAAGGAGCACATCGGCCCTACCCTGCACGGACGCATCGGGGACAAGGCGTGGCGGGTGGAGCGCCGCGACGGCGCTACGCTGGCCGACGGCCGGCGACCTTACCTCATCGTCCTGCTGGAGTTTCAGTCGGAGGCGGACGCGGACATGGCTTGGCGTATGCACGAACACCTGTACCTGCTTGAACTGAATCAGCGGGACATCGGTGCGCACAGGAGGGAGGGACGCCCGCCCGAAGTTCTGGCGGTGGTGATTCACAACGGCGCCAAGCCCTGGAGTGCTTCAACCGTCCGGTTCGGCCCCTTGCTGGGGCCGCCGACGGAGGCGGGGCGAAGGCTCAACCGATGGCAAGCCTATGTTGTGATTGACTATCCGGCGCTTGCCGGCGACCATGCGCTCATGGGCCGGTTGCCGTCGGGCAACCGCCAGACAGCGCTGATTCGCTTGGAGAGTGCCTCCGGCGGCGACGTGCCAAGGCTTTTGGCCGAGGTGTTCCGGCGCTGGAACGGGCCGGAGTCGGCGGGGCTGCGCCGGGGCTTCCACGCCCGGGCGGCGCATTTGCTGCGGCGGCGGGGTTTGACGCTGCCGCCGCTTTCGGACTACGAACGGATGTTGGCGCAGGAGCAAGGAGCAAGAGAGATGACGACGTTGATGGAGGCGAGGCTGCAGGAATGGCATGACAATGTCATTGCGCAAGGGGTGCAGCAAGGCCAAGCCGACTTGCTGCACCGCTTGGCGGAGCGGCGCTTTGACGGGGAAACCGCCCGGCGGCTGTCGGGGCTGCTGGACGGCGCGGACGCGGACCGCCTAATCGAGGCGGGCGACTGGATCGTTGAGTGCGCCAGCGGCGACGAACTGCTGGACCGGCTCCGTCAAGCGGGTGCGGAAGGCTAAAAAGGAGCGCGGCATCCCAAAAAGTGCTCGTTGATGCACCTAAGAGTCGGGTTGCCCGTGCCCCATAATGTCGCAGAGCATGGCAATCCCGCGGCAAGGGCGGGGCACTTCAACCGCGTGGAATGCCATTTTAGGGCAAACTCCCGCAAAGCGGCACCTGGTGAGTTCGCATGCTGAGCGGCGCCGGGCGACAGTTGCGGACGACCTGTCAAGGTTGAGATTCTGCAAGCAGGTTGCCAAAAGACGTCCCGACGTCTACTTTGTGTCTGTGGCAAGCCGCAGCAAAAATAGTCCCGGTCAAGTTCGAGACGCCATCCTGAGCGTCCTCTCCGAGTCGAGGGGGTCGCTGAGTGTCCCGGAAATCGTCGCCGCCGTTCGCCGGCGTATGAGGGAGACGCCAGCTTCCTCCATCAGATCGTATCTGAGGCTCAACACGCCTATGCTGTTCGTTCGGGAACAGCGGGGCCTGTACCGCATCCGCCGAAGTTCGCCAAGCCACCGACAGGGACGCTTGGTCCCCATCGAGCAGCCTCAAGAGGCGTTTCGCTTCGGCCAAGCGGAGCTTCACCATGCCGACTGCTTTTCCTGGCTTGAACGCCAAGCGCCCAACACCATGCATGGCGTTATCACGGACCCGCCCTACGGTTTGCATGAGTACACGGATGAGCAACAGCGAAAACTGCGCTCCGGCAAGGGGGGCGTTTGGCGCCTACCCCCATCCTTTGACGGCCATCGGCGCTCGCCCTTGCCTCGGTTCACAACTCTAAATAGGGATCAACTTATTGAAATTAGGGCATTTTTCACTGCTTGGGGTAATATCTTGTTGCCGGTGCTGGTACCGGGCGCCAACGTGGTCGTCGCCTCCAATCCGCTAGTCTCCCACATCGTCGCCACCGCCTTGGCTAGCACCGGGCTGGAGCGGCGGGGCGAAATCACGCGGCTGACCATGACCATGCGCGGCGGCGACCGTCCCAAGGGCGCCCACGAGGAGTTCAACGAAGTGAGTGTGATGCCGCGCTCCATGTGGGAGCCTTGGCTGCTGTTCCGCAAGCCCCTTGAAGGAAGGGTTCAAGACAACTTGCGCAAGTGGGGAACGGGTGGTTTCCGCCGGCCGGCGCCAGATAAGCCGTTCGGTGACGTCATCGCCTCGTCACCCACCCGGCGCACGGAGCGGAATATGGCCCCGCATCCAAGCCTGAAGCCGCAGGCCTTTCTCCGCCAACTCGTGAGGGGGGTACTACCCTTGGGCGAGGGCATCGTCCTCGACCCCTTTGCCGGGGCCGGCTCAACTCTCGCCGCCGGCAACGCCATCGGGTACCGCAGCCTAGGCATCGAAAAGGACAGGGACTACTTCCTGCTCGCCAAGGAAGCCATACCCAAACTGACAAACTACGCTGGCAACGGAATGGAATCAGCCCGGTAAACCCAGCGCTCGCGCAGTTTACTGATGCCGTCGGCATGAAGCGTAGCGGTCCTTGTGCCGAGTTCTCCCCTCTGATTCCTTCTGAAGTCATCCACCGTGACATGACCTAGATAAACTTCGGTGAAGGTCATCGGGCGCCGATTCACTGCCGGTTCCGTTGTGGCGTCCACCTCGTAAACGAACACGCACATCCACTGATCCCGTGCGCCGTGGGTATCTACGGCACCGCCTTTCCACAAGATTCCTGGCCTGCATATAGGCGGCCTAGATTGAGATCAGGGAATCACCAGTGGGAGCAGGCCATCAGGAATACCGATAGGGCGGGCCGGCTTGGGTCATGGTGGCGTTGTACTGCTTGAGGATTTCCACCACCCGCGCCCGGCGGGGGCTGGTCTTGGCGATCTCGTCCCAGAACTTCAGGGCTTCGTCCTCCACCTGCTTCCATTCCTCGTCGGGGATGGTGGTCAGTTGCAGTTTCTTGCCGTGGGTGCGCAGGTCCGCCTCGCCGCCCCAGTACCAGTGCAGGCGGTAGTAGTGGGAGCTGTCCATGCAGACGCGGAACAGTTCCTGCAGGCGTTCGGGCAGGGCGTTCCAGGAGTTGCTGTTGGCGAAGAAGGAGCCGCACCAAGCGCCGGAGATGTTGTTGGTGAGGAAGTAGTCGGTCACGTCCGCCCAGCCGACGGTGTAGTCCTCGGTGATGCCGGACCAGGCGATGCCGTCGAGCTCCCCGGTCTGCACGGCCACCTCGATATCCTCCCAAGGCAGGGTGACCGGCACCACGCCGAAGCGGGACAGGAACCGGCCAGCGGTGGGGAAGGTGAACACCCGCTTGCCCTTCAGGTCCGCCAAACTGCGGATGGGCTCCACGGTGTTGAAGTGGCAGGGGTCCCAGGAGCCGGCGCTGAGCCAGGTGACGCCTTCGATCTCGTCGTAGGCCTCCTGCCAGATCTCCTTGAGGCCGTAGCGGTTGAACAGCACCGGCACGTCCAAGCTGTAGCGGGTGGCGAAGGGGAAGTAGCCGCCGAACACGGCGACGTCGGCGGGTGAGGCCATGGAGTCGTCATCGCTCTGCACCGCATCGATGGTGCCCTTCTGCAGGGCGCGGAACAGTTCCGGCGTCGGCACCAGTTGATCCGCCGTGTACAGCTCGATGCGCATGTCGCCGCCGGCGATCTTGTTGAAGGCATCCACCGCCGGCTTCACCACATGCTCCGCCAGCGGGCCGCCGGCGTAGGTTTGCAGCCGCCAGCGAATGGTGGTCTTGGATTCGGCGACCACCGCCGGAGCGCCGACCGCTGCAGCGGCGCCGATGCCGGCGGTTTTCAGGAAATTGCGTTTGTTCATGTCCATCTCATCCAACGTCCAAGCAGGTTAGGGCAACGCCGCAGGCGGCAAGCCGACAAATATACACGAACGCTTTGGGAAACAAACCGCGCAACCAGCGGCGACTCATCCCTAACTCTGACCCGGGACAATTTTTCGTTGAGAAGGGTGGGAAGGCGCACCCTGAGGGAATTTCCAGCAAAATGCCGATGGATCAAAAACTCACCGGCAGGTGCGCCGATGAGAAGTGCGTTGCCCCGCCTGTTGAAGCTGGAAAAGAAGGGTGATATTTTACCGCCTTGTCAATCTGACAGTGGAGAGAATCAGATGCGCATTCAAGCTGCAATCACCCTTCTTCGTGACCGCGGGGCTAGGCTGGCGGCCACGCCTAGTTTGGGGTTCGCGCCCAGCGTCCGCGCTTCTTTTCCTGTGCGGCGAAGCCTCACCGGGAAGCTCGCCGCTTTGGTAGCGGCCTCTATTGGGGCCTTGGCTGTGACGCCGTCATCGCTGGCCCAGTCGGTGGGCGGCGGTGCCAGCGGCTTCACCATTGAGGAAATCGTGGTCACCGCCCGCAAGCGTGCGGAAGGCCTGCAGGATGCGCCCATCTCCATCACTGCAATGACCGGGGAGGCGTTGGAGCTCCGGCAAATCAACTCTTCCGACAAGCTGGCGCAGGTCACCCCCAACTTGACCTTTGACGCCAATGCGCCCACCTCCGGGCACAGCGGCGCCGCGCAGATCTACATTCGCGGCATCGGCCAGCAGGACTTCCTCGGCGTGGTGGACCCGGGGGTCGGCGTGTACGTGGATGGGGTCTATTACGCCCGCACCATCGCCACGGTGTTTGACTTCCTGGACGTGGAGCGCATCGAGGTGCTGCGTGGCCCCCAAGGCACCCTGTTTGGGCGCAACACCATCGGCGGGGCCATCACCATCCACAGCCGCAAGCCGGTCGAGGAACTGGAGGCCGAAGCCGGCGTCAAAGTAGGTTCCGACAGCTTAATTGAAACCCGGTTGAATCTCAGCGGCCCCTTGGCGGACAACCTGCTCGGTCGGATCACCTTGGGCAGCAAGAATCGGGACGGCTACGTCAAGCGGCTGCAGGACGGCGTTGACCTAGGCGATGACGACATGATCACCGGCCGGGGCATGCTGCTGTGGACGCCGGCGGACAATTTGGAGGTCTTCCTCAGCGCCGACTACCTGGACAAGGACGAAAACGGCGCTCCCTTGGTGTTCGGCGGCATCAACAACGCCCAAGTGGCACCGCAGTTCGCCGCCATACTGAGCGGCTGCCTGCCGCCCACTCCGGCTAGGCTCAACGACCGGACGGACCCGGCCTGCCCCAATGATCAGTTCGCCGCCGGCCCCTACGCCAACAACGGCACCGCGCCCACCACTTCGGAGATCACCCAATGGGGCCTCAACAGCACCATCGAGTGGGATGTTTCAGACAGCCTGACGTTCAAGTCCATCACCGCCTACCGGGAAATGGAGGACCGCGCCCTGCGGGATTCCGACAACACCCCGCTGCTGGTGTTCCATTCCGTGGTTGAGGACGAGCAGGAGCAGTTCAGCCAGGAACTGCAGTTGCTGGGCAACAGCCTCGACCAACGGCTGCAATGGATCCTGGGCACCTACTACTTCAAGGAGAATATCGCCAACCACCAGCCGGTGTTCCTGGGCGCCAATCCGGTGCTCTTCAGGGGCGGTGCCGGGCCGGTGGTGACCCAGTCCTTCCAAGTCGATTTTGACGCCGAGAACAAGGCCATCGCAGCCTTCGCCCAAGCCACCTATGACCTGACGGAGCAACTAAGCCTAACCGCCGGTCTGCGCTACACGGACGAAAAGAAATCCATCCTGCCCGACCAGCGTGTGCTGTCGTCCCTGCTGTTCTTCCCGCCGGGGCACCACTTTGTTCCCAACGTCGAAAAGACGGTGAAATTCGACGATCTGACGCCCATGGTCAACCTCTCCTATCAATGGACCAATGATCTGATGGCCTACGCCACCTACTCCGAAGGCTTCAAGAGCGGCGGCCTCAACGGGCGCAACATTCTCTTCAACGCCGACGCCGAGGTGACGCCGTTCGACCCCGAACAGGCGCAGACCTTCGAGTTGGGCATCAAATCCAACTGGCTGGACAACCGCCTCACCCTGAACGGCGCCTACTTCAACACCAAGTACGACGACATCCATCTGACGGTGCGGTTGGGGATCGCGCCGACGGTCTTCAACGGCGGCCAAGCCACCATTCAGGGCTTTGAGTTGGAAGGCACCTTCGTGCCCGACGAAAGCTGGCTGATCACGGCGGGCGTAGGGCACCTCAGCAGCGAGTACGACGCCATCGACCCCACTTTGGCCACCAGAGGGGTCATCGGCGTGACGGAGGACGATCAACTTCCCCTCAGCCCCAAATGGTCAGCCAACATCGGGGTCGCCTACACGCAAACCTTCGGCAACTGGGTGCTGACGCCGCGCATCGATTGGATCTATACGGACAAGAAGTTCTTCGACGCGGAAAACAACGCCGGCGCAGTGCAGGCCGGCGTCAGCCTGTTCAACGCGGCGCTGGCGCTGGACGCCGCCGATGACCGCTGGAGCTTGGTCTTCGCGGTAACCAACCTGACCGACAAGCTGTATCTGACGGCGGCGACAGACGCCACCGGCACCGGCCTAGGCTATCTTGAGCATGTGTATGCGCGGCCCCGGGAGATTTCGTTGCAGGCCAAGCACCGGTTCTGACGCAGCGGGCGGCGCCTCACCACCCATTGCGATGGATCTCCGCCGGGGCGCCGGTCGCACCTCGGCCGGCGCCAAGATTTGGCGACAGTGCTCCGGATAGCGGCGTTTGCTGATTTCAACAACACTATGGTCGTAGTATCCTTGGCGCCGTAAGAGGAGGTGATCATGACAAAAGGGACTCCGGTTCAAGACCCTTACCTCAACGCGCTGCGCAATGAGCGCGTTCCAGTGTCCGTTTACTTGGTCAACGGCATCAAGCTGCAAGGGCGGATCGAGTCATTCGACCAGTTCGTCATCCTGTTGCGCAACTCGGTCAGTCAAATGATCTATAAGCACGCCATCTCCACGGTGGTGCCGTCACGGAACGTCCAGCTCGGGCAGCGTGATGCCTCCCAAGGCAGGCAAGCTGCTGGAAAGCCGGATTCCCTCCCAGAGGCGGGTAATTGAGCAGGCGCAACAACGGCAAGCGGGACTGCGCCTCGCCACCGCAACGCAGCGGCGCTGTCGCCTCCGGCCCAAACCCAGCGCCAAAGGCCGTGAAGTTCGCGCCGACAGCGCCGTTTTGCGCACCCTCGCAACGCCGGCAAGCCTCCGGAAATGGATCCCGCCCTCTTCATTGACCGTCATTCAGCGGGGCGTTGCGCCCTATTGCTGCATGTGGAGTTCGACGACGCAAAAGCCTTCGACCTAGCGGAGGCCAAGGAGTTGGCCCACTCGGCCGGCGTTCGCGTCGCCGAGGTGGTGGCGGCGAAGCGGCGCCATCAGCATCCGCGCTGGCTGGTCGGCCCCGGCAAGGCGGAGGAGCTGCGGCAACGTTTCGCCCAATGCGGGGCCAATCTGTTGCTGGTCAACAACGACCTGTCGGCCGGCCAACAGCGCAACCTGGAGGAGGCGCTGACGTGCCGGGTGATGAGCCGCGCCGAATTGATCATCCAGATTTTTGCGCAGCGCGCCCGCACCTTTGAAGGGCAGTTGCAGGTCGAGCTTGCGCAGCTCAAGCACGCCCAAACCAGATTGGTGCGCGGCTGGAGCCATCTCGACCGGCAGAAAGGCGGCATCGGCTTGCGCGGCGGCGGCGAGAAGCAGTTGGAGTTGGACCAACGAATGCTGGAGGGGCGCATCAAGGCGGTGCAGTTGCGGCTGCGCCAGGTGGCGCAGCGGCGGCAGCAAGGCCGGCGGCGGCGCGGACGCTCCGGCACCGCCTCGGTCGCCTTGGTGGGCTACACCAACGCCGGCAAATCGACTCTTTTCAATGCGCTGACCAACGCCGCGGTGACCGCAGAGGACAAGCTCTTCGCCACTCTGGACCCCACGTTGCGGAGGCTGGCGGTGCCAGGCGCCGGCGACGTGGTGTTGGCGGATACCGTGGGCTTCGTCAGCCGCCTGCCGCACACCCTCATAGACGCCTTCAAGGCGACTCTGGAGGAAGTGACCGAGGCCGACCTGCTGATTCACGTCATGGACGCCGCCAGCCCCGACCTGGACCGGCGCAATGCGGACGTCGAAGCCGTGCTCAAAGACATCGGCGCCGAAGGCATTCCCCGCATCAATGTGCTGAATAAGTGGGATCTGGCCGGCGCAGCGCCGCCGTCAGCGCCCAACGCTCTGCCGGTGAGCGCCGCCAAAGCTCAGGGCCTGGAGCAACTGCTGTCTCGAATCGGCCAAGCGCTCGGCGTTTTCGCCCCGGTTGAAGTGTGCTTGCCGACCGCCGCCGGGGGCATCCGCGCCTGGCTCTACGCCTCCGGCGCCGTCCTCAACGAAACCAGCAACGGCAACGGCGAAATGCACTTGACCGTGCGCGGCGACGAACGCTTGATGAGCCGCCTGCGCCGAGATCTGCGGAACTTGCAAACGGACAACCCCCCGCCGACGCACAACGCAGCGCTAGGGGGCTGAAGGCGGGAACACCCACCACCTGCCGCGCAAGAGGCTGCGTCGCGGCGCCGACACCCCGTCCACAAAAAACCAAGCAGGCTGCTTTGAGGTTTTATCCAGCAAAGCAGGCGTGTACTGGCCGCGTTCTAGGAGTACACTTAGCGCCCTGTAATCAGCCACGAGACGGAGCACCGCATGGCCTGGAACGAGCCCGATAGCGGCAACAAGGACCCTTGGGGCAATCGAGGCGACCGCGGGCCGCCGGATCTCGACGAAGCCTTCCGCAAGCTGCAGGCGCAGCTGGCCGGCATCTTCGGCTTCGGCAAGCGGGGCGGCGGCAAGAGCGGCCGCGGCGGCTTCAGCAGCGGTCTGTTCGGCGCCTTGATCGCCGTGCTCGCCGCCGCCTACGGCTTTTGGGGCCTCTACCAAGTTGACCAAGGCGAGCGGGGCGTCGTGTTCCGCTTCGGCGCGGTGCAGAGCAACATCGTCATGCCGGGGCTGCATTGGAACCCGCCAATCATCGACCGGGTGGAAAAGGTCAACGTCACCCAGGTGCGCTCCAAGAGCCATCAGGCGCTCATGCTCACCGAGGACGAGAACATCGTCGATGTGAGCATGACCGTGCAGTATGTGGTTGACAACCCCATCGACTTCCTGGTCAAGGTGCGCTCCCCGGAAATCAGCCTGGACCACGCCACGGAAAGCGCCCTGCGCCATGTGGCGGGCGGCTCCATCATGGACCAAGTCATCACCGACGGGCGGGCCGCCATCGCCATCGAGGTGCAGGAGCGCCTGCAAACCTATCTCAACCGCTATGAAACCGGCATCTTGGTCAGCAAGGTGAACATTGACGAAAGCGCTCCCCCCAACCAAGTGCGGGACGCCTTCAACGACGTGCAAAAGGCTAAGGAGGACGAGCAGCGCGTCATCAATCAAGCCAACGCCTACGCCGAGAGCGTCATTCCCACTGCCAGGGGCGAGGCGCAGAAGCTGATCGAGCAGGCCAACGCCTACCGGGACCAAGTGGTGGCCCGGGCCGAAGGGGAGGCGCAACGGTTTGAAAAACTGCTGACCGAATACACGTTGGCCAAGGACGTCACCCGAGACCGCCTGTACTTGGACGCCATAGAGTCCGTGCTGTCCAAAAGCTCCAAGATCATGGTGGACATCGAGGGCGGCAACAATCTGATGTACCTACCCCTTGACCGTTTCGTGCAGTCCGGCGCCGGCGCTGGCGCCCTGGGGCAGGACAGCGTCCGCAACATCGCCGACGCAGTGATGCGCGAAATCAACAATCGCGTGGCCGACGGCCGCATTCGTGACACACGCTGAAGGAGCAGCCGCTAATGAACATTCGCAACCTCATAGTCATCGCCATCGGCCTGGTCGCGGTGCTGTTGCTGCTGCAAAGCGTTTATATCGTGGACCAAACCGAACGCGCCGTGCTGCTGCGCTTCGGTGCGGTCAACAAGGCGGACATCGCGCCGGGGCTGCACTTCAAGTTGCCCATTGCCGAGGACGTCAAGATATTTGACGCCCGGGTGCTGACCTTGGACTCCAGCCCGGAGACCTACTACACCTTGGAGAAGAAGCCGCTTATCGTCGATTCGTTCGCCAAGTGGCGGATCGTCAACGTGCCCAACTACTACACCGCCACTTCCGGCGACGAAGCCCGCGCCAACCGGGTGCTGCAGGAGCGCGTCAACGAGGGCCTGCGCAACGCGATCAGCCGTCGGGACATGCATGAGGTGATCTCCGGGGAGCGGGACCAACTGATGCAGGAACTCACCGCCGACCTAAACCGGGCCATGAAGGAGGCCACCGGCGTGGAGGTCGTTGACGTTCGCGTGAAACGCATCGACCTGCCCACGGAGGTCTCCACTTCGGTTTATGAGCGCATGAACTCCGAGCGTGAGATCGAGGCCCGGCAGTACCGCGCCCAAGGCCAGGAGCTGGCGCTGGGAATTCGCGCCGACGCGGAACGGCAAACCGTGGTGATCGAAGCGGAGGCCTACCGCGAAGCGGAGCAGATTCGCGGCGACGGGGACGCCAGATCCGCCTCCATCTACGCCTCCGCCTTCAACAAGGATCCGGAGTTCTACGAATTCACCCGCAGCCTCAACGCCTACGCCAAGGTGTTCGGCGAAAAGAGCGACATGCTGGTGCTGGACCCCAACAGCGAGTTCTTCAAGTATCTGAAGAGCGGTGAAGGCTAGGATCGGCCGCAACGGTCGCCCAACGCCTATGGCAAGGGCGGAGTTTTGGCGACCTCTTGGGCGGGCTGCCTCCCCCGTTCATGCTGGCGCCGAAAATCGGCGCGTTGGGTACACCGCCTAGCGCAAGCCTAGGGCCGCATTCGCAGTCGAGGCGATGCGCGGCGGCGGAAGGGAATTCCCAAAGGATGAAATCCGAATTCTGGCGCTTGCCTGACGGGGTGGACGAACTGCGGCCGCCGCGCGCATGGGAGCTTGAACTCATCCGCCGCAAGGTGCTGGACACCTTCCGCAACTGGGGGTTCGACTACATTGAGCCGCCGCTCATCGAGTATCTGGACGCCTTGCTGGTGGCCGGCGGACGGGACTTGGATTTGCAAACCCTAAAGGCGGTGGACCAGCGCAGCGGGCGCCTGTTGGGAGTGCGCGCCGACCTCACCTCCCAAGCTGCCCGCATCGACGCCAGCCGGCTGGGTGATCAAGGCGTGTCCAAGCTCTGCTACGCCGGGCCAGTGGTGCATGCCAATCCCCAAAGCCTGATGGATTCCCGGGTGCCCATCAAGGCTGGCGCGGAGATATTCGGGTCAGCGGCGCTGGAAACCGACGCGGAGGTCATCGCGTTGATGGTCGAGGTGCTGCAAGCCGCCGTCGGCGGGCGCCCGAAGGCCAGCAAGCACCGCTGCCCGATCGCCAACTGCACGACGGTTTTCCAAAAGAACGGCCGCGGCGGCTGGGACGGCCATGTGGCGTCCTTGAAAAACCACCCGGAGTGGCACCCGGAAGTCAAAGATCCCCAAGCGCGCAAGGAGTGCTTCAAGGCCGAATATCCAGAGTGGTTCAAAGACCCGGCGCCCAAGGCCGGCAAGCACCGCTGCCCGATCGCCAACTGCACGACGGTTTTCCAAAAAAACGGCCGCGGCGGCTGGGACAGCCATGTGGCGTCCTTGAAAAACCACCCGGAGTGGCACCCGGAAGTCAAGGATCCCCAAGCGCGAAAGGAGCGCTTCAAGGCCGAATATCCAGAGTGGTTCAAAGACCCGGCGCCCGTGGTCGTGCTTGGCAATATGGGCATTTACCGCGCCTTGACCCGCCCCCTAGGATTGGATGAAGACAGCGAGCATTCACTTTTCGCCGCGGTGCAGTGCAAGTCCGAAAACGACATCAGGGCCTTGGTGGACTCCGGCGGCTTGGCGGATCTGCTGGTTGCTCTGCCTAGGCTGATGGGCCACATTGAAGACCTGGACGGCGCTTGCCTTGAACTAAGGGGCGCACCAGCGGAAGTGGGCCGGGAACTTGCCCGCCTGCAGCGCTTCGTTGGATTGGTCATGGATTGCTGCACCAGCGTAGATCTGCGCTTCGACTTGGCCGAACTGGCTGGCTATGGCTACCACAATGGCCCGGTGTTCGCCGCCTTCCACGGCGGCCACGGCCAAGCGCTGGCCCGGGGCGGCCGCTACGACGGCATCGGCGCAACCTTCGGGCGGGCGCGGCCAGCCACGGGCTTTGACGTGAACCTGAAGCGGCTGCTGAATGGCGGGCCGCCGCCACCGGACAGGCTTCCCGCCGACTGGTTCAGGAAGTGATCTTGAAGCGTCTGCTGAACGGCGAGCCGGTCTTCGGCCAGCCGTCCTTCAGGTGGGGAGGCGTCCCACCGGCGAGCTGCACTCCGCAGTTCGCCCAAGAAACGCCGGCAACTGACTGAATAAGACTTGAGAAGGGTTGAACGAACATGGGTCGCAACATCGTGGTCTTGGGCACCCAATGGGGCGACGAGGGCAAGGGCAAGATCGTCGATCTGCTGACCGATCGGGCCGCTGCCGTGGTGCGCTTTCAAGGCGGCCACAACGCCGGCCACACCCTAGTGATCGATGGCGAGAAGGCGGTGCTGCACCTCATCCCTTCGGGCATCTTCCGGCCAGGCGTGCGCTGCTGCATCGGCAACGGCGTGGTGCTGGAGCCCAATGCCTTGCTCGAGGAAATCGACGACCTGGAGAAACGCGGCGTTCCCGTGCGGGAGCGCCTGCACATCAGCCACGCCTGCCAACTGATCCTGCCCCACCATCTCAAGCTGGACGAGGCCCGGGAACAGGCGCGGGGCAGCGGCAAGATCGGCACCACCCTGCGCGGCATCGGCCCCGCCTACGAAGACAAGGCCGCTCGTCGCGGCCTGCGCCTCGGCGACCTGTTCCACTGGCGCAGCTTCCCGGACAAGCTCGAGGCGGTGATGTCCTACCAAAACTTCATTCTGGAGCGCTACCACCGAGTGGCGGCGGTGGATTTCCAGGAGACTCTGGACCGTTGCGCCCAAGTTGCTGAGTCGTTGCGCCCCTTGGTGACGGATGTGGTGACCCTCCTGCACGAGCTGCGCGAAGCCGGTGAGAACATCCTCTTTGAAGGCGCCCAAGGAACCTTGCTGGACCTGGACCTCGGCACTTATCCCTTCGTCACTTCCTCCAACACCACGGTTGGCGGCACGGCGGTGGGCAGCGGCTTCGGCCCCACCTATCTGGACTATGTGCTGGGCGTCACCAAGGCCTACACCACCCGCGTCGGGTCAGGGCCGTTCCCGACGGAGCTGCAGGGCGAAGTGGCGGAGCATTTGGCGAAGCGGGGGGCGGAGTTCGGCGCCACCACCGGGCGGCCGCGGCGCTGCGGCTGGTTCGACGCCGAGGCGCTTAAGCAGGCGGTCCGCATCAACGGCATCTCCGGCCTATGCCTGACCAAACTGGACGTGCTGGACGGGCTGCCGACCGTGAGCCTCTGCATCGGCTACGATGCGCCAACGACGCAGGAGGCGGTGCATTTCGGCAGCGAGCACTATGCGGAGCTGGAGCCTAGGTTCGAAACCCTGCCCGGCTGGGAGGAGTCCACCTCCGGCGCCAAGTCTCTGGACGAGTTGCCCAGCAACGCACGGCGCTATCTCGACCGCATTGAGCAAACGGTGGAGGCGCCCATCGACATCATCTCCACCGGCCCGGAGCGCAACGAAACCATCGTGCTGAAGGATCCGTTCGGAGCATGAAGGAAAATTAGGGAGCGAGCCATGTTGGATGCAAAGCTGCTGGAAATTCTGGTGTGCCCGGTAAGCAAGGCGACGCTGACGTACCGCCGCGACCGCGACGAGCTTTGGTGCCGTGCCAGCCGCTTGGCCTACCCCATTCGGGACGGCATCCCGTTTCTGCTGGAGGAGGAGGCGCGGGCACTAACCCAAGAGGAGGTGGACGCCCTCTAGAGTCGGCCAGATCGACGCCCTAGTATAGTTGGCGCCGGCAATCGCCAAGCGCAATGCGGCGGACGGGCAGCGGTTGCGGGCAATTGCCGCCCAATGGCGAAGACGCCGTTGACGGGACGATGCTTTACGGGGTCCACTGAGGAATCTTGTACAATCCCGCCCGAATGGACGGCCTTGCCGGCGCGGTGCCCCGCACTCCAGCTAGGTCGAAGGGCTTAAGGCCCGCAGAACGAACGACAGGACACACGGAATGAGCGAACCGGAGCTGGTCGTCGCCAACAACATGCCGGATGTGGCGAGCCGCGAACTGCACAAGCCGCAGGCGGAGTTGGATTGGGTGGGCATGAGCGACATTCACCAGCCGCTGCTGGTGAAGGACGGCGACCAAACCCGGCAAGTGCAAGCTCGGGTGCAGGTTTACGTGGACTTGGCGGATCCCAAGGCCAAGGGCATCCACATGTCGCGCCTGTACCTGATTCTGGATGAACATGCGGATACGCGCCCGCTTACGGCGGCGGGGTTGAAGCTGCTGCTCGCCTCGGTGCTGGAATCCCACCGGGGGCTGTCGAGCCGAGCTTTCGTGCAGTTCGAGTTCGACTACTACCTAAGGCGCAACGCCTTGGTCAGCGACAATTCCGGCTGGAACAGCTATCCCGTCACCATCAAAGGCACCTTGATCGACCAGGACATTCACTTGGAGTTGGGGATAGGCGTTTTCTATTCTTCGACATGCCCCTGCTCCGCGGCCTTGGCCCGGCAGTTGATTCAAAATCAGTTTGAGGCGGATTTCGGGCGCCGCGGTTCCGTCAACGCCAGCGAAGTCAAGGCTTGGCTCGGCACGGAGCAAGGCGTTGTCGCCACCCCCCACAGCCAGCGCAGCGTCGCCCGCCTGCTGGTGAAGCTGCGCGACGGCCTCATCCACTTTCCCATCACGGACCTGATAGACGACGTGGAGGCCACCCTGAAAACGCCGGTGCAGACGGCGGTTAAGCGGGAGGACGAGCAGGAGTTTGCGCGGCTCAACGGGCAGAACCTCATGTTCATCGAGGACGCCGGGCGCAAGCTCAAGGCGCTGCTGCTGCAGGACGAACGGCTAAGAGACTTTTGGGTGCGAATAGAGCACCACGAAAGCCTGCACGCCCACGACGCCGTGGGCGTCTTCACCAAAGGCGTGGCGGACGGCTACCTGCCCATTCCCTAGGGGCGCCTTGCCGGCGACTTGGCGGGCATTCCCAGATTGACGCCTTGGGCGCGGCGGCGTAGCCTGAACGCCCCTGTGCCAATCAACTTCGGTGGTGGAAACCCTCAGCAAGCAGCAGCGGGCCCGTGCCGTGCAGGTGCGAATGCGCAGCCGCTCGGCGGGGGTGCGGGTGCGCAGCCAAAGACGCTTGGCCCGCACGATTCTGCTCGGCAGCGTGGCGGTGGGCGTGGCGATCTATTGGCTGGCCGACGCCTACGGCGTGGAGGCGCGGAACCTGCTGTCGGCGCTTTGGGTGAGCATCGGCTTCGTCGCGCTGCTGGCCGGGCTGGCGGTTGTGGGCGGGTTTTTGCTGGGCTTGGCCAAATGGTGCTGGCGGCGTGGCAAGGCAGTGGGGAAGCCGCAAAGAAGAGAGCCCTGACCCCGGCTTGCTGCTACTGTTGCTGCGCCTGGAACTGCTGCACTTGCTGCGGCGACGCCTCGCGCTGGTAGCGGGCCTTCCACTCGCCGTAGGACATGCCGTAAACCAGTTCCCGCGCCGCCTCCAAGTCCATGTCGATGCCCCGCTCCTCGGCTGCGGCGCGGTACCACTTGGACAGGCAGTTGCGGCAGAAGCCGGCTAGGTTCATCAGATCGATGTTCTGCACCTCCTTGTGTTCGTCAAGGTGCTTGAGCAGGCGGCGAAAAACCGCCGCCTCGATTTCGATGTTCCTTGCCGACATGGTTGTCTTCCTAGTTGCTGCGGCGGACTGCCGCAGAAGGCTTGGCCCCACTGGCCGCTGCGGACGGCCACATTGGCGCACTTTAGCAAAAAACCGCCGGGATGGAACGGCGACCGCCGAGGGCATCCAGAGCGTCGGCAAGTTGCACGGAGGCGGCGCTTTAGAGACTTGGGCGGCAAGTGCCTAGACGCGGCGTTCGTCCGCAACGCTCTCTAGGAAAGCTTTGATGGCCGCCCAGATGGTCGGAGTCTCCAGCGGGATGTTGTGCTCGCCTTGAAACTCGACGACTTGCGGCGGCGGGCTGAGCAAGGCCAGCAAGGCTTGGGACTCCGCCGCCGGCACCACCCGGTCGCGCCGGGCGTGCAGCCCCAACACCCGTTGCGGCAAGGCGCCCAAGGCCAAGGTGGCGTCAATGTTGTGGCGCAGCAGCCAGCGCACCGGCATGATCGGGAACCGATGCGCGGCGATGTCGGCAATGCTCCGGTATGGGCTGAGGAGAATGAGGCCATCGACCTGCGGGGACCGTGCCGCCAAGGCGGCGATGCCGCTGCCCAAGCTGCGGCCGAACAGAATCACCGGACGGGCTTGGGTGCGCGCTGGCTGCCCCTCGGTGCTCTCCGCTGCAAGGCCGCCACCTGTAGATGGTTTTGCGCCGGCGCTCCCCACCTGCCCAAACTTGGCAACCATCGCCTCGACAACGGCGGCGGCGTCATCGATCAGGTCAGCGGCGGTGGGCTTGCCGTCGCTTGCGCCGTAGCCGCGATAGTTCATCAGCACCACCACGGCGTCCAGCTTGGCGAAGGTTTCCGCCAGACCGGACACTTCCTCGGCGTTGCCGCCAAAGTAGATCAGCAGGGGGCCGTTGGAATCCCCGTTGACGACCCAACCACGCAGCGTCACCGCGCCGCGCTGAACGCTAGCAGCCTCCACACCAGGCCCCTGTGGATCGCCTTCCAAGGAGCGGGGAAAGAAGATCATCCGCTCCTGCAGCAGATATAGCACCACGCACAGGCCGGCATAGACGGCGGCGGCGATGAGGGCGAGGCGAAGCAGCGTTTCCATACGGGCTCCCTTGGCGGCGGCGGCCTATTGTGTACCGTCGCCGCCGGAAAGCAATCGCTAGCCCGCACTAACCGCCTCATAGCCGCAAAATCAGCTACGCCGGCGAAGGGTCGCCCGCTTGATGCTAGACTTCCGCAATTGATTGGTTCGAGGCAGCGCCTCGCGAGGAGATCCCCCATGGCAGAGCCGTCCGCAGTCGTCAACGACGCTGAGCCCTTCACGGTGTCCAATGCCGAAATCGAGGCCGAATGGGCCATCGACCCGCACCGCAACCCTGACGACATCCCCCTAGCCGAATTGAACCCGGCCCACCCGGACTGGTTCGAGGCCAACACCATGTTGCCCTGCTTTGCGCGGCTGCGCCGGGAGGCGCCGGTCCACTACACGGAGGACAGCCAGTTCGGGCCGTACTGGTCGATCTGCACCTACGCTCCCGTCAAGTATGTTGACACCCACGAGAAGCTGTTTTCCTCGGACATCGGCAAGGGCGGCATCCGCTTGGGCGGCCAAGCCCTGCAGAACCCGGACCCGACCTACCACCTGCCGATGTTCATCATGCAGGACCCGCCCAAGCACGGGGCGCAGCGCAAGGTGGTGGCGCCCATGTTCACGCCCCGCCATCTGGTGGAGTTGGAGGAGCTCATTCGGCGACGGGCCGGGACGATCTTGGACGGCTTGCCGGTGGGCGAGACCTTCAACTGGGTGCAGGAGGTGTCAGTGGAGTTGACCGGGCAGATGCTGGCCACCCTGTTCGACGTGCCCCAAGAGGACCGCCACCTGCTGATCCACTGGTCGGACACCGTGGAGCGCATCAGCAACCCGGACTACTTTGAGACGCCGCATGACGGCTTCGCCGAACTCTGGAAGTGCTGGGAGTACTTCAACGCTGTGTGGAAGGAGCGCGTCGCCGCCGGGGCCCCTGGCAACGACCTCATCTCCATGCTGGCGCAGGGCGAATCCACCCGCAACATGCCGCCCAACGAGTACTTAGGCAACATCCTGCTGCTGATCGTCGGCGGCAACGACACCACCCGCAACTCCATTTCCGGCGGCGTGCTGGCGCTGAACCAACACCCCGGCGAATATCAAAAGCTGCTGGCCAACCCCGGCCTCATACCCAACATGGTGCCGGAGATCATCCGCTGGCAAACGCCAGTGGCGCACATGGTGCGCACCGCCACCGCCGATGTTGAACTCGGCGGCGAGCAAATCCGCAGCGGCGACCGGGTGTGCATGTGGTATCTGTCCGGCAACCGGGACGAAACGGCCATTGACGAGGCCAATCGCTTCCGCATCGACCGCGACAACGTCCGCAACCACCTGTCCTTCGGCTTCGGCATTCACCGCTGCCTAGGCAACCGTTTGGCGGAGATGCAGCTTAGGATCATCTGGGAGGAAATCCTCAAACGCTTCAAGCGCGTCGAGGTGGTGGGCGAGCCGCTTTACCTAAGGTCCAGCTTCATCCGCGGCATCCGCGAATTGCCGGTGCAGGTGCGGGTTCAGCGCCGCTGCGGGCCGCCCATCACCGGGTTGCCGACCTCCGCCCAAGCGCGGAGCTCTGCCGCGTTGCAGAAAGACACCCAGTTTTTACCGCCTGCACGAAGACGGCCAACATGACCTGCACAGGCACCCACCCAACAAAGGACAATCGAATGCCGACCATTGGATTGGGCCGCCTTCGGCCAAAATTGGTTGCGCAATGGGGATTCTTCGCCGTTCCGCTTTTTCTTCTCCTTATTCCCGCGCTGTATTACTCACTGGATACGCCAATCGGCCTATTGGAAAGGACGCCGAAATTAGCAAACAAGTTCAACAGCGCAAGTGACTTCCTCGACTTCTTGCGCACAACCTTCTTTTACACCATAGGGCGGTTTCGGCCGTTTTACAGCTTTTGGAACGGGCTTGAGTGGAAGGTCTTTGGCGAAGTGGCGTGGCTTCATCATCTAGTCCGGTGGCTAATCTACTTCGGCGCAGTTGCGTTCTTCATCGCGGCCTTTAGGCGCATTTCAAGATCACCGCGTACTGCGGACGCCTCGCCTCAACGGCCGGCAAGTGTGCCGCAAATCGTTCCGGTGGCGTTATTGGCGTATCTATGGTTGTTGTTTCCAAACCCCTGCAATGTTCGCATAGAGTGCGTGGAACACTATACGGTCTTCTTTCTCGGTCTCTGCAACTGGGCGGCGGTGCTTATGCTTACCACCGAAAGGGGCAAATCCGCACCAAGGCACCACGCGCTGTTTTGCTTGGGCTTTCTAGGCCTCCTGTTCTCCAAGGAAATCAATGTGGCCCCTGCGCTTTGGCTGCTTGTTTGTTGGTGGGGCCTAATGGTTGCGAAAGGGCTATCTGCGAAAAAACTGCTGGTGGGGTCAACGCTGACGCTAATCCTAGTCGTCGCCATCTACAGAGTTAGCGAGTCTGTGGCGCTTGCCGAAAGGACAGGCAACTACTACGCTCATTCCAAACCAATTCTTGATAGATTCCCCGAAAACGCGGCGGACATTCTCCAAGGTCTGTTTCAATATGAGACTTCCGCGGCCATAACCGCAGTCTTCATTTTTCTGCTATTGGTTCTAGTCGTCGGGACCGTCGCCAAAATTCCAAGGCGCGGATTCGACCGCGAGCTTGCATTTATCTTGCTGTTGCTTGGCGAGTTCATAAGCATGTTTCTCGTGCTAAGCCTTCAATACGGCATAACACCCCGGTATTGGGGCATCCTGGTGCCCTGCCTTGCGGCGTTGCTGGCCTTTGCCGCCAAGTTTCTGCTTGACGCCGCCAAACGCCGCAAAGCCCTTGCCAACTGCGCTGCGCTTGCCTTGCTGACCTTCATTGCATTTTTTGTGTCCGCCAACTACTACTCCTTTTTGTACCAAGTCACTATCCAACACAGCGCCCGCAATCTTGATGATTTACTAATAGGAGAGGTTGCCCAGCTTGTCAACGCCGGAGAACACATCCAAAGCCATCGAAGCGATTGGGGTTCTGAGGCGGTTGGGGTGCTTAATTCGTCCTGGAACCACGAAAAGCATTGGCCCAATTCTCCCTATGGTTGGAGAAGCATACGCAAGGGTGCTCCAAAGAATCCGCGGCGTCCCTACTACATTCTGGACTTTAAGGGGCAACCCGGCCTTGTTTCTTTGGAAACCCACATCGGCTTGACCGCCCGGACGGAATACAGCGTTCTAGGCTTGCCGCATAAGGTGGCTAGCCTTGTGCAAGGTGAAACTCCGCATGTGCGCATAGATTGGGGCATGGTTGAGCTTGGCGACTATCGTTGGGCCATTCACGCCGTGCCGCACAACATGGGCGACCATCTAGAAGGACTAATCTCGGAGGCCGGCAAGCCGGTGCGCAATTCGTTTTTTGACGTGTATTTTGACGGCAACAAGATAATGTACGCCAAGAGGCCCTGCATTAAGGAAGATGTTGAGAATTGGTTTTTTCTGCACTTGGCGCCTGTGCGGGAAACCGACCTTCCCGAAAGCCGGAAGCCGCACGGATTCGATAACTTGGATTTCCATTTTCGGGATTACGGCGTCAGAAACAAAAGGGTTTGCGTGGCAGTGCGCACACTTCCGCAGTATCCAATTAAGTGGATTAGCACCGGCCAGTACATAATGGAAGACGGTACGCGAATCTGGGAAACGGATTTCTTCGTACAGGATTAGCTGCGCAGCCATTCGGTCAATCCCTAGAAACTTACTGATCGCAACGGCTTTGAGGCGCGAACCAGGACGAGGATACCTTGGGCTTGTGGCTGTTGACTGCGGGCTTCGGACCAAGCAACACCGAGGCGGTGCTCCGCGAGGACCTTGACCTGCCTAGGCTCTCCATTGGCGTTCATGGAGATCGGGAGGCTGTTCCCGGGCAAGAGTTGGGAAGTGCTGGAATGAACGCTTGACCATCTTGGCATGGCGGCCAAGAACATTGGTCGGCTGTGCGCGAAAAAGGCGATAATGGCCGAGGACTTTCCAGAAAACGATGGGGGCCATGCGAATCCATAGCCGCTTTCCAAGTACACCGCTGTGCTGGGCGCCGTGACCGGCCGCATTCTCATCACCGGCGCCAACGGTCACCTCGGACGCTTGGTGATCCGCGCCCTAGCCGACGACCCCAGCGCCGCGCCCGTACGCGCCGTCGTCCGCTCGCAGCGGGCCGCGAAGA
Organism: uncultured Pseudomonadales bacterium; assembly: GCA_958296195.1. GTDB lineage: Bacteria > Pseudomonadota > Gammaproteobacteria > Pseudomonadales > Azotimanducaceae > Azophilus. The sequence goes on from OY282455.1 coordinate 1,677,538, forward strand.
GCCTAGACGACCTGCCGTCACCGGAGCGGCGCGAAGTCCGTATCATCAACTATGCGGACCGTGCGGGCCTCGAAGACGCGGCGCACGGCTGCAACGCCGCCATTCACCTCGTGGGCATCCTGAAGCAGACCCGCGCCAACCGCTACGAGGATGCGCACGAACGGCCGGCGGAGGCACTCACCCTCGCTTGCGCGGCGGCGGGGATGTCGCGCATCGTGCATACGAGCATCCACGGCGCCAACGCCGCCTCCCGCAACGGCTGCCTCGCGTCGCGGGGGCGAGCCGACGACATCCTGCTCGCGTCGCCGGTGCCGGCCGTGATCCTGCGCGTTCCGATGGTGCTCGGCCCCAGTGATGCCGCTACGGACGCGCTACGGCGCCAAGCGACGGCCGGCCGCACATCGTTGGTGCGCGGCGGCGCCACGCTGGAGCAGCCGATCGCCGCCGCCGATGTGGTGGCGGCGCTGCTCGCCGCAATCCGCCCTTCCGTTCCCGGCGACACCCTGATCGAACTGGGCGGCCCAGAGTCGTTGACGCACCGCGCACTCGTCAAGCGCACGGCAACTATTCTGGGCCGGGAGGTCACCTTCGGCAGCACGCCGCTTTTCGCGGCGCATGCGTTCGCCTGGCTGGTCGAGACCTTCTCAGCGAATCCACCGCTCACCCGTGACATGCTCGGAGTGCTCGAGCAGGACGATCGGATCGATTCCCAGCCGGCGTGCCAGATGCTCAGCATCGAGCTCACGCCGCTCGACGACGCCCTGCGCACCGCCTTTAAGGAGGAATCCGCCCTATGACAGCCGCCGACCCCACCGCCCCCCGGCCCGCGCCGCCCCTCTGGCAGCGGGCGCTGCCTTGGCTCGTCACGCTCCTCTGCTTCGCGTGGCTGTACACCCGCATCGAGGGCGCGGCGGAGCGCCAAGGCGAGACGGCGGCGAGCTACCTGCTGCAGGTCTTCGCCAGCGTGTCCTGGGGGAACTGGCTGGCGCTGATGATCCCCTACTCCGCCTTCTTCTTCCTAGTCGATTCCACGGTGGTGTGGCGCGTGGTCACCTGGTTCAACGCGCACGTGCCCTGGACGGGCATCCTGCCCATCCGCGCCAGCGCGTACATCATCTCGATTGTGAACGAGCAGGTGGGCAAGGGCGCGATGGCGCTCTACCTGAATCGCCGAGACGGCGTTCCCGGCTGGGAGGTGGGCTCGTCGATGCTCTTCATCATGTTCTGCGAACTGCTCTATCTCACGTTCTGGGCGAACGTCGGCTACTGGATCGCGGCGGACACGCTGCCGGCCCAGTTCGGACTGGTGCCCTGGATCGGGGTGGGGGTCCTCGTTCTCTTCCTCCTTTGGGTCGCCTACTTCCGCGGCGCCATCACGACGGGCGCAGCTCTCCGGGAGCGGCCGATCCTGAAGGCCTTCCGCGAGGCGTCGCCGCTTCGCTACGTCATCGTCGCCGCGCTCCGCTCGCCCGCCCTGCTCGGCGCGGTCGTGGTCTATACGCTGGCGCTGCGCCTGTTCGGCGTGGAAGCCTCGTTCTTTGACATGCTGGGCGTGTTGCCGGTGATCTTCTTCGCCGCCGCGATTCCGACCCCGATGCGCGCCGCGGCCATCACCATCTGGGTGGTGCTGTTCCCCGACAATGAGGCCCAGCTCTCCGCCTTCGGACTGGTGATGCACAACTTCTTCATCTTCTTCAACGCGGCGATCGGCCTGCTGTTCCTGCGCCGCGCCAATCGGGAACTATTCGGGCAGACCCGTTGAGAGATGGAAAGGACTGTCTATGGCAACCAGCGCTTTCGCAATCTGCTCCGCCGCCTTAGTCCCTTTCCGGCATCCGCAGCCGTCGCCCTTCCTGTTCGGCGCTCTCGGATTCCAAAAATGCGTTGCAGGCTGCCAACTCCCGCGCTGTGCCCTCTACGGAACGCCATTCCACTGCGGCCGTCCAGCGTTGTGCGTAGTCCAGTGTTCGGATCAACGGCGTTGGAACGCCGTTGTGGGTCAAGGCCCGCTGCGCCGCGACGTAGTTGCCGTGATAGACCGTGGGAATGAGGATGCGCTCCTCGTCGCCGCAGGCAAGTTCCGCGTTCATCATGATGCGGGCGATGCGGCCGTTGCCGTCCGCGAATGGATGCACCTCCGCAATTAGGAAGTGCATGAACACCGCTCTTTGGAAAGGCGTCTCCAAGCTCCGGCCTAAGGCAAAGCCGCGCTCCAGGGTGCCGGGAACGTCGTCGGGCAGAACGAACAGCGTCGCGCCGGCTTGGTTGGGAACGCGCTTGAATTCGCCGGGCCGCACTTCGGGGCGATTGGCCAGCACGGCGGCGTGGCGTTGCCGCAGCATATCCAGCAGTGCGTCGGCGTCCCTTGGCGTGCGACGCATTTCGGCGTTGTTGGAGACGATGCGCCACACGCCCATGATGTCGTGGGCGTCGGTGGGGCGCTCGGCGGGTATGCGGCCTTGGAATACGATGTCGGCGGCTTCGTCAACGGCGAATTCGGTGCCTTCGATGAAGTTGGAGAAGTAGGCGTCGTAGAACGCCAATGTCGCCGCTGCTTCGGGCACCCGTTGTCGGGCCGGCCGAAACGATGGCGGCATGTCGCGCAGCGCTCCGTGGAGGATCTGAAACAGTCGAAGCCTCTCTGGGTCATAGGGCCGGCCGCGGTGCCGCGCTTGGGCTCTTGACGACGTCAAGGGCACCGCTTGGCCTGCATGGGTGCCAAGGACATTGCCGACCAAAGCGTCAAGGCGCTCCACCTCCGCCGTTCGGTCGATCATTGGGGCCAAGGCCCGTGCCTCGTCCCGTAGCCGGTCGGCGGCGTCAACGCCGGCCCGCCGGACCAAGTTGTCCAGCCGGTCCTCCAGTTCGGGCCGGGGAAGGGTGCGCGGCAGCCGACCGCCGCGGGCGCGGGAGGGGCGCAGATTGTCGAGCCATGCCCTTGCCGTGGAGCTCAGAAACAGGGTGTTCAGGAACGGGCGGTCCGACTCCTGAGGGCCCTTGCCCCGCCGCGGCCGTAGCGTAACGCCAGGCAAAGTCAGTGTGCTGCCGCTTTCGGTGACTAGGCAGACCGAGCCATCCGCTGCGGGCGCGTTCTCCAAAGCCGTGCGGTCGGCGATCAGAGCGCCGGGAAAGTAGCCGGCGACTATTTCCCAAAGATTGCGGCGGACGATGGCTTCCGGCGCATCGACCAGATTGGAGGTGTACAACCGCGACCCCAGCTTGCGCAGTTGGCCGGCCTTGAGCCGCCGCGACACCTCGCGGCTGAGCGCGGAGCTGGACACGAACGCTTCCGGCATGACGTCCAGCAATTGGGCGGCGCTTGGGGAATTATTCGGTGATAAGGCTTCCACTGGGAAAAACCCGCCTTTAACGCGGTGGTTTTGGGAATTATGCACCTTTAATTGAATCGCTCGGTTACGCGGCTTGGTCCTCAACCGCCAGCCGCCGCCCGACGGCCCGCAGCGCCTTCTCTACTTGGCTGATGTGGGAGCGATGGTCTGGATTCAGCAGCCGGCGAACGACAGATTCGCTCAAGCCCAAACGCATGGCAAGGGCGGTCTTGGTGACGCCCTGTTCCCGCATGGCGGAGTAGAGTGCGAGCTTGGCCGCGACCAAGGGCGGCACGACCACGGGAATTTGGCCGGATGCTGTTGGGCTGGGAAGGGGGATATCCCATCGCTCATGCACATAGCCGGCCAAGGCGACCGCCAAGGCATCCTCCGCCATCTCCAAGGCCTCGGTTTGGTCGTCTCCGCAGGTGTTGGCGCCCGGCACGTCGGGGAAGGAAACAAAGAACCCACCGCCTTCCTCCGTTTTGAGTACGCCTGGGTAAACGTAGCGCATTAGAAGTCCTCCTTGTCGATCTCCAAGTCCTTCAGCATGGCGGACAACAGGCCCTTGCCAAGCTCCTTGCGTGGAACAGTGGTTATGCGCCCGCCAAGATGAAGGCGGCCGTGGCTTCCTTTACCCACGCTCGGGTTAAAATGGCAAGACAGACCGGATTTTTTGGCGTATCGCCTCGCCCGCCTGACGAATTCAACCCCATTCATAGGCCCAAGATCGAGCATTTATGCTCGATTGTCAATGCGTATGGCACCGATTCAGTGGGTGGCAGGAAGATCAGCCGTTCCCAGCGGGTTGTCAGGATTTGGCGGTGCTGAATCTGGCCGCGGTTGCCGGCGTTGCGCTTAGCCCGTCACGTCTGTGAAGATGGTGGCGGCGTCTTGGTTAGTGGTACACACTGGAGCCAATGATGGAGGCGACTATGTTCATTGCGATGAATCGATTCAAGATTGCGCTCGGCTTCGAGGCCGACTTTGAGAAGATTTGGCGGGAGCGGGAGTCCTACCTCGACGAGGTGCCCGGCTTCCGCTCCTTCGCCCTGCTCAAGGGGCCGCGAGGCGAAGACCACAGTTTGTACGCTTCGCACAGCGTTTGGGAATCCCGCGCCGCATTCGAGGCTTGGACGGAATCCGAGAACTTCAGGAAGGCGCACGCCCAGCGCAGCGCACCCAAGGGAACCTATCTGGGCCACCCGCAACTGGAGTTGTTCGAGGCTGTCATGTAGCGCACTGTGCAGGCCAGCGCTTGGCCCGGCGCAGGCCCGTTGCGGCGGTGCGCAGCGTGGGCGGGACGACGGCGGAGCGTATGCGCAGATCGTAGGCACGACACCAGTGTGCCGGGCTGTCAGTGGGTTGGCCCCTCGCACGGTGAGCGTCGTACTTGATGCTACGATCACCGGCCACTACGCCACAGCGGTGTCACGGATGGAGAAGGGCTCTTCCCGATGAAGGCGATCTGCGGATTCCAACTGCACGATGCCTGCGCCACGCACGAACTGACCGCCATGCTGGCCGCACTGCCCGACTACGGGAAGATCCGCGCACAATGGACAGATGGCACCGTCGGCCTCGGCTGCCGGCATGCGGCGGCCACAAACGGAGACGACACCGAGCGCTCTCCCTACCTCGACCGCGAAGCGGGTGTCGCGGTGGCCGGGGACGCCCGCCTTGACGACCGCGACACGCTGTGCAGCGCACTTGGCGTTCCCCCCGCCGAGCGTTCCGCCCTCACCGACGTGAGCCTCATTCTCCGGGCCTGGCTGCGCTGGGGCCGGGACTGTCCGAACCACCTGCTCGGCGACTACGCCTTCGCCGTGTGGGATGCGAGGAAGCGCACGTTCTTCTGCGCCCGGGACCACGCCGGCGTGCGGCCTTTCTACTATTGCCTGGCCCCGAGGGGTTTCGTCTTCGCCAGCGCCGTGGAAGCCGTCCTCGCCATGCCGGATGTCTCCGGTGCGCTGGACGAGGCCACCGTGGCGGCCTTTCTGACGGGCACCGGCTGGAACACGACCACCCGCACGTTTTTCAAGGAAGTGCGCAAGCTGCCGCCCGGCCATACGCTCACCATCGAGGGAGAGCCATTTTCAGGAGATGGCCTGCGGACGCGCATCGAGCGCTATTGGCATCCCGAACGCACACCGGCGTCACGATCAGCCTCCGACGACGCCCATGCCGAGGAGTTCCTGGCTCTGTACACACAGGCGGTGAAGGATCGCCTGTGCGACGGGCCGGTGGGCACACACCTGAGCGGGGGCCTGGACTCATCAAGCATCGCGGTGCTCGCGGCCCGCGAGCTGCGCCGCCGCGGGCACCCGTCGCCGCTCGCGTTCAGTTGGCTGCCGGCATTGGATGGCGAGGCGCCGGCACCGGCGCATGCGAAGGAGTATGCGCTCATCGACACGGTGTGCGCCCAGGAAGACTTGCAGGTGTCGCACTGCGCCCTGAGCCCCGGCGACGTGCTCGCCATCCTGCGGCGTGACGGCACCTTCCCCGGGGTATATGTCCAGATGAACGAGGAAGCGGTGCAGCGCCGTGCGGCGGAGTCAGGGGTGCGGGTGCTCCTGTCGGGCTGGGGCGGGGACGAGGGAGTCTCGTTCAACGGCCGGGGACATCTCGAGCAGTTGCTTCTCGGCGGGCGCTGGCTGAAGCTGGCCGCCGAATGCCGTGCCGACCCCCACCCGTTCCGAGCCTTGGCGCACATCGCGCTGTCGCTCGTGCATCCCCACCTCCCGAGCCACCTGCACAGGCGGTTGTCAGGCGGGGAGTCGCGCCGCCAGCGCCGGCTCATCGACCCCGCGTTTGCGCGGCGGGCGAAGCCCTTGCCCGTGGAGGTGTTCAGGCCGATCAGCGTAAGGCGCCTGCAGGCGCGGCTTCTGCGTAGCGGGCATTTGAGCCAGCGCATCGAGGGCTGGGCCGCGAGCGGCGCACGCCACGGCCTCGAGTACCGATACCCGCTGCTGGATCGCCGGCTGCTGGAGTTCGCCCTGGGCCTCCCGCCGGAGCAGTTCCGGCGCGGGCGGTGGAGCCGGTGGCTAATGCGCTACGCCCTGGACGGTGTCCTGCCGCCGGAGATCTGCTGGAACTCCGACAAGGCCGACCCCGCCCGGTCCGAACCGTTGTCCAACGCCTTCGCCGGGGCGGCACCGGCGCTGAGGGGGATCCTCGCCGCGTGCGCCGAACCCCCGTCACGGGCGCGCTACGTCCACATGCCCCGTCTCCTGGAGCGTCTGGGCACCGACCCGTTCCAACCGGACCGCTGGTTCATGCCGACGTGGAAAGCCCTGCAGTTTCTCGACTTCTGATCGGGTCCAGCCGCCGCCCCCTGCCTCTCCACCCATGAGGTCGTAGCCGAAGTAGTCGAGCGCGTCCCGATGTTCCCGGAACACGCGGTTGAACACCGCAATCTGCGAGGTGTCGAGGCAGACGCCGGAGGTGGGCGGGGACTTCATTGGCGGGATGGGGAGGCGCAGCTCGGGAGCCGGGGCGCCGGCTTCCGAGCGGTCGGATCGGCGTCAGGACGCTCGCGTGTAGCGGCCGGTTTCAGCATTAGCAGTGCGCTCGCCGCCAGACCGGACTTCGCCGTCCACTGTCCGGATGGTCGGCTTGGCCCAGGGCTTCTTCGGCGCATCGGCCGGCGAGGCCGTGCGCACATCAACTACGGGGGGGGGGGGGGGGGGGGGGGTTAAATTTGGCCATCTCCGTTTTAGTCTCCTCAGTTGCTCCCGCCGACCCTTCGTCGGGCAGGATGCCTGCCTGCAAACTCCACCCGAAACATTATAGCGCATATGAACGGTCCTTGAACGAGGCGGGGGATTTGCGCTCTGGGCTTTCTTGGGTCCCCCGCCGAGCGCCATGGCAACCACTCACCGCCCACCTCAGCGGCCAGCCAGTGCCAGCCCACCCGCTCACTCCGGGAGAAATTGCGTTTATGATTTGAACCTAGGGGGAGTCAAGCGGCTGGTTGCGCACATAAGTTTGACAACCCGCCGTTGGGGCAATTAAATTGCCGCCCGCTTCTCGCCGAGGTGGTGAAATTGGTAGACACGCTAGCTTCAGGTGCTAGTGGGGGTAACCCCGTGGAGGTTCAAGTCCTCTCCTCGGCACCAACCTTTGCCGGCGGCCCATTGCCACGCGCCATGCCTGAAGGCGGCCCTGTGAGGGGTTGGCGCCCCCTTGCGCCCATCACCATCACTCGAGCTTACTCCAGACTGGGCGGCTAGCCCCCGTCGCCGACCGCCGCTTGAACAAGGCCGGCGCTCTCTTTCTCCACAATTTTTTGCAAATCTACTTGATAATCGTTATCACTACCATTAAGTTCGCGTTTACATCGATCTAGAAACTCTTTCGAGATGAACAAATCCCCATCTCTCGCCGCACTTGGCGCCGCAAGGCGACCGCGCTGCGGCGCGACAAGGTTCTCCGCTCCTTGCCTGGCCAACGCCTTTCTTCTGGCCCTCGGCAGCCTTTCCGCTGCGGCTGATCCAGGCCCTTACATCGAGGAGGTGCTGATCGTCGGCGAGCGGGCGCCCATCGACCAAGCGGTGGGCGGCGCCTACCACCTTGGGCAGGAGGACCTGCGGCGCCTTGGCCATGCCGACATTCAGCGCGTCATTCGCCAAGTGCCCGGCGTGTCCGTGCAGGTGGAGGACGGCTACGGATTGCGGCCCAACATCAGCATCCGCGGTGTGGCGACCGAGCGCAGCGGGCGCATCACCCTGCTGGAGGACAATGTGCTGATCGCCCCAGCCCCCTACTCCGCCCCCAGCGCCTACTACTTCCCCACTGTTGGGCGCATGTCGGCTGTCGAGGTGCTGACCGGCCCGGCGGCCATCAGCCAAGGCCCTTACACCATCGGCGGCGCCCTGAACATGATCTCTACCCCCATTCCCGATGCGGCCGCCGGCTACGCAATGCTCGAAGGCGGCGAGGACGCCACTTGGCGTCTGCACGCCCACTACGGGGGCCGCAACCCGGCGGGATTCGGATTCCTGGTGGAGACCCACCAATGGCGTTCCGACGGCTTTCAGGATGTGGACCGAGGCGGCGATTCAGGGCTGAACTTGGACGACTACACGGTCAAGCTCAGCTACGCGCCGGACAACTCCGGCCATCGTCTGGACCTGAAGTACCAATACGCCGACCAGAAGTCGGAGCAGAGCTATCTTGGCCTGACGGACGCCGACTTCGCCGAGCGCCCCTTCCGCCGCTACGGTTTGTCCTCCCTGGACAACATCAAGACCGAGCACAAGCAAGTCATCGCCCGCTACCAGTGGGCGCCAAGCGACGCCTTGGCCCTGTCCGCCACGTTCTACCACAACGAGCACGAGCGCAACTGGTTCAAGACCGAAGGCATCGACTTTGACGGCAGCGTCAACGCCCAGTCCTTGTCCCGCACCAGTTGGGCCAACGTGGTGCGGGCGATCAATCAGGGCGCCTCCTTGGGCGGGCTAGCCCCGGCTGAGCTGCAGGCCATCCTTGACGGAACCAGGGACACCGCCCCCGGCAGCATCCAGATACGCTCCAACGCACGCGAGTACTTCTCCCGAGGCTATCAAACGCAGTTGACTTGGCGCACCGCAACCGGCGACTTCGCTCATCACGTCAACTTCGGCGCCCGCCGCCATGAGGATGAGGAGGACCGCCTGCAGCGCAACAGCGCCTACAGCCAGGTTGGCGGCGCCCTGCGGCTGGACGACGAGGGGCTGCTCGGCAACGCCGGCAACCGCCTGCAGGAGGCTCAAGCCTGGTCGTTTTTCCTAATCGACGAAATTCTCTGGGGCAACTGGAAGTTCACCCCAGGGGTACGCTTCGAGAGCATTGACCAGCAGAGAACCCGCTGGGAGATCCGAACCGGGCGCACCGAGGATCCGGCCTCCCGGGCGGAGGACAACTTCCGCAGCAGTCGCCGCAACAAGACCAAGGTGTGGTTGCCGGGCATGGGCGCGGTCTATGTCCTCAACGAGCGCCTATCCTTTTTCGGCGGCGTCCACAAGGGCTTCACGGCACCGAGCAACGCCCCGGGGGTGGATGAGGAAACGGCTCTGAACTACGAGGCTGGGCTGCGCTTCACGGATGAGCGGTTCAGCGGCGAAGCCACCTGGTTCCTTAGCGACTACGACAATCTGCTCGGTGAATGCACCGCCTCCTCCGGCGTGGATTGCGTCATCGGTGACGCCTTCAACGGCGATGCGGCCACGGTGCTCGGCCTGGAACTGCGCCTTAGCGCGGAGCTGCTTGCGAACCAGGCGTTCAGCCTGCCGGTGAGCCTCTCCTACACCTACATCAACGGCGAATTCGACACCGACATCGCCGACACGGACTTCTTCGGCAGCGTCCGCAAGGGCGACCCCCTGCCCTACATTCCCGACCACCAACTACATTTGACCCTTGGCTTGGCAAGGGAGCGCTGGGACCTGTTCCTGTCCGCCAACTATGTCGATGCCGTCTGCACCCGAGCCTCCTGCGGGCCGTTCGAGCATACCGACAGCGCCTTGGTGCTGGACGCCTATGTTGACTATGCGGTGACGGAGAGCATTGAAGTCTTCGCCCGGGTGGAGAACTTGACCCGAGAGACGGCCATCATGGGCCGCCAACCCTACGGCGCAAGGCCCAACAAGGACCGGACCGCCGCCGTTGGGGTGCGGCTGAGCTTTTAGCCCAGGGTCCGGTAATGAGGAGCAAATTAACCGAGCCGACAGGCGCCTTGGTGGGCGTTTTCCGTACAGCCAAGCGCGGTGCCTATGTGGAGTCCCTCGGCGCCGAGCGGCGCATGAAGGTCGGCTTGAGCGAAAGCGCCCGCCATGCGCAGGACGGCGACATCGTCAAGCTGTCCATCACCGGACAGGACCGGCGCGGCTTCGTTGGCCGCATCGAAGAGATCCTAAGCGGGAAAACCTTGGTCGAGACCGCCACTCTGGCCGCCGTGGCCGCCCATAAAATCCCAACGGACTGGAACGGCGCAACCGCCGCCGCGCCCAAGGCGGTCAACGCCGCTGACAGGGATGGGCGCACGGATTTACGGGGGCTGCCCCTAGTCACCATAGACGGCGCGTTCGCCCGGGACTTCGATGACGCCGTTTACGCCGAACCCCAAGGCGATGGCTGGCGGCTGTTGGTCGCCATCGCCGACGTGGCGCACTATGTGCCGGCCGGCAGCGCCTTGGACGCTGCGGCTTGCGAGCGCGGCACCTCGGTTTACTTCCCGGAGCGGGTCGTCCCCATGCTGCCGGAAGCGTTGTCCAACGGCATCTGCTCCCTGCGCCCCAGTGAGGACCGTCTGGCGCTGGTCTGCGACATGCAGGTGGGCCGCGCCGGAGCCATCCTAGGCAACCGCTTTTACGAAGCAGTGATCCGCTCCAAGGAGCGGCTGACCTATGCGCTGGCGGAGTCCTTCCGCGGCGGCGGCCATTTGCCGGCGGATGGCGGCGTGGCGCGATCCCTAGCGTCACTGTTCGATGTCTATCGGGCGTTGCGCAAGGCGCGGGAGGCGCGCGGCGCTCTGGACTTTGAACCCTTTGAAAGCGTTCTGGAGCTTGGCGGCGGAGCGGTCAAGGCCATCAAGCCGATGGTTCGGCTGGACTCCCACTGCTTGATCGAAGAGGCCATGATCGCCGCCAACATCTGCGCCGCCACCTTCATTGAGCAGAATGACGCAACCGCGCTGCGCCGAGTGCATGAGCCGCCTGATCCAGCAAAGATCGAACCCTTGGCCAGCGCCTTCAAGCTGATTGGCGTCGCTCTGCCAAAGGAGGGGCTGGCCGCGGCCAGCCTGCAAAGGGCCTTGCAGGCCGCGCAAGGCCGGCCCGACCGCTGGCTGTTCGAGATGATGACCCTGCAAGCCATGCAGAGGGCGCACTACGCGCCTGAACGGCAGGGCCACTTCGCCTTGGCGCTGGACCGCTACGCCCATTTCACCTCGCCCATTCGCCGCTATCCGGACTTGACGGTGCATCGAGCCATCAAAGCCCTGTTGCGCGGCCGGCCGCAGGCCCTCCCCAATCAAGGCGCATTGACGGATCTGGGCCAAGCCACCTCCATGGCCGAACGACGCGCCGACGACGCCAGCCGCATGGTGGATGCTTGGCTAAAATGCGCCTATTTGGCGCACCGGGTCGGGGAAACCTTCCCCGCGGTCATCGCCGGCGTCACCGGCTTCGGCCTGTTCGCGGAACTCAAGGGCTACTACATCCAAGGGTTGCTGCACATCTCCGATCTCGGCGGCGACTACTTCCAGCATGTGCCGCCCTTCCACTTGGTGGGCGAAACCTCCGGCCGCAGCTATCGGCTGGGCGACGCCATCGAAGTGCGTTTGGCGGGCGCCCGGCCGGAACTTGGCCGCTTGAACTTGGAGCTCGCGGACTCCCCTCCCGCACGGCGCGGCGCCGGCCACCAACGCCACCGACGCCGGGGCCGCCCTAGGAGAAGTTCGCCCTTGCGCCCAGCGGATAGTTGAAGCATGGGTCCGTCGCCCTTCGATCAGGCGCCCTCGCGCAACGAACGTTGTCGGGTGGTCAGCAGTAGGCCATGAGCTACGTCAGCGGCATCCACGCGGTCGAGGCGCTGCTGCGCGACGCTCCCGAGCGGGTTCGGGTGGTGTTGCTGCAGCGCAACCGCCGCGATGAGCGCCTAGCCACCTTGCGCACCTTGGCGGCGGAGCGAAACGTGCGCTACGAGTTCACCGACAAGAGCCGATTAGAGCGCATCGGCGGCACGGCGCATCAAGGTGCGGTGGCGTCCTGCCTAGCCCTGTCCTTGAGCAGCGAACAGGCTTTCGAGGACCGCTTCGACACTTGGCCCACGCCCAAGTTCTTCCTGGTGATCGACAGCGTCCAAGACCCGCGCAACCTAGGCGCCTGCCTGCGCACCGCCGCCGCCGCCGGCGTCCAGGCCGTGCTGCTGCCGAAACGCCGCAGCGCCCCCCTCAACGCCGCCGCCCTGAAGGCCGCCTCCGGCGCCGCTGAGCGCCTGATCTTAGTGGAGGTGGGCAACTTGGTGCGCCGCTTGGAGTGGCTGAAACGCCTAGGCGTCTGGATTGTCGGCGCACAGGCCGGCCAAACCCGCCAATGGAACGATGCCGACCTCACCCGCAACGTCGCCATCGTCGTCGGCAACGAGGGCGACGGCCTGCGCCGCCTGACCCGCCAAACCTGCGACGAACTGGTCTCAATCCCCATGGCCGGCGAAGTGGACAGCCTCAACGTCTCCGTCGCCACAGGAGTGCTGCTGTTCGAGACGGTGCGGCAACGGCACCGACGGGAGAGCTAAGGTCAAGTCGCCAAACGGCTCTGCTTTCTAGATGATCACTTCGACGGACCTTGCTCGTCGTCTAGCAAGTCATCATGTTCCTTTGCCGATGGCGCAGGATCCAAGAGCGCAGCACAACGTTCGCCTTGCGAGTTAAGTCCGTTCGACCCGAACGGTTTGGCGAACGCCCAAGTCGCCCAACGCCTGTTCGAGTTCAGCCATCACGCTTGGAGCGAAGTCGGCATCCACGCTGACTGAGAAGTCGATGCCGATTTGCAAATCCTGCCCGGCTCGCAGCTTCGGCAGCACCTTGGTTCCCAGCCGGTTCCAAACTTCGGGCGGGATGGTTCCAGTTAGGCGGAGTGTTGTCTTCTTTGCGCCAACGCCCGGCGGGGTGGGCGAGGTAGGGGCTGGCACCACGGTCGGTTGGGGCACTGCCTCCGGCAGTTCGGGTTGGAGCGGTGGCGGTTGTTCCGACGGCGACCTCAGCTGCTCCGCCTTAGCCTTCGCCAGCAAAAACACGTCCTTCTCGAACGCCACTTCCTCCGGCTGGACCGGCACCCCATGCCAGAAGCGCTCGAAGCCGCCGTTCGGCACCGAACCGGAGGCCAAACCGAAATCGCCCCGGCTCACGAACTCGACAATCTGCCGGCGCAAAACGGCGTCTGGGTCGCTTAGCCTCGTGAGCGACCCATCCAGGAAACTCTGGCGCAGGCTGGTCAGGGGCCAAGCACCGCTGTCCTTGAACGCCGGTGGCCAGTGCCGCTGAATGTAGCCGGCGCCCACGCTCTCGTTCAGTAGCGCCTCCGCCTTCAACGCGCCGATCACCCGCCCCGCTAAGGTTTCACTGCCGCTCGAATGGCCGGCGCCTAGATCGATCACTTTCAGCCCATGTTTTTCCTGATGGTCGATTAACGCGACGAAGCGGTAGCTAGCCCAGACTTCCTCCCTCGCCGCATCCTGGGCCGCCTTTAGCTGCGCCTGCACTTCGGCGCGGTCCGAACGGTCGTGTTCCACGCCCAGCACACCGTCCGCCAGTTCCTTCGCAACCCGCTGCCAAGCCAGCCAGAGTTCGACTTTCTGGCGCAGTTCCTTGCCCGGCTTCTTGGCGCACCACACCAGCGAACCGGGGTAAAGCCGGGGGGAACGGCCTCTGCGCCGCGTCCACTCGCCGATGCGTTCGAGCAGGCTGCCGCCATCCGTCCATTCGATGTCTGGATCCAGCACCACTAGAGCGAGACGCGGGGAGTCCGCCACCGCCGCGCTATCGCTTGGAAACAAGACAATGGGGATCTCGGCCCCGATCTTGAAGCCATCCTCCACCAGCTTGCGGGTCGCCGGCTTGATCTCGGTTTCTTCATCCAAGGAGGCGCGCCGGTCGCTGACCACCTTCTTCAGCGTCGCCTGATGGTGAATGAGAAAGCCGTCCGTGCCCACCTTGCGAATGAAGAACGCGGCGGCTTCCAAGGCGGCAGCGGCGTTGTCGATGGTAGTGGTGTCCACCTCGGGCTCGCCGAGCGCGAAGCGCAACTCCGGCAAGTGGGCCACCTTATCGACCTGCCCGCCGGAGGACTCGAACAGGATGGCGGCCCCGACGCGCTGATGAATGTCCCGCAACGGGCCAGTGGCATCCGCGTCCAAGGGCTGCGCATGGGCCGCCGGCCCGGCAATGTCCGCGGCGATGGCCGTGTCCAGCCGCGTTTCGGCCAACTGCCCCAGAACGACGGCGCGGAATTCCGGTATGTGCAGGGGAGCGGAGCCGAGAGTGATCAGTGGCTCCGTTCGCGCCCGCTGGAAGTGTTCACGGGCGGCCCAGGAAATCCATTGGGCCAGCATGGCCAGTGCCCCGCGGGTCTGCTGGAACTGCGGCAGCGCCCGCCACTTGCGCTGAAACACGGACAAGGTAGCGGGATGGAAGGGATAGCAGGCATCGAACCGGCTGCGCAGGAACTCCCGGGCCTTGGCTTCCGTGGTGGCGGAGTCCACCGCCAGCCACTCGGGCGGCAGGCGGGCCGTGCGCTCGAAGCACCAGTCCGCGTAGGTTTTGGCAACCCGTTTGCGCAGACGCTCCTTGCCGAGATCCTCAAATAGACGGCGGCGCACCACCTCGCTGATCTCGGATTCGTCATTGGCGATCAGATCCTGGGCCACCCGGCGCACCACCTTGGTGATCCGCTCTTGCCATTGTTGATCCCAGTCCGTCATCTCCACTTGGCTGCGCGGTAGGCTGATGACCGCGGCGGCATGTGAGGTGCCGGTGACGGCCACGGTGAGGTTCTGAATGAAGGCGTGGAAACCCTCCGCCAAGTTGCGGTGGCGGTTGACGAAGTTCAGCACTTCGTCGAACAGCAGCAGCACCGGCGCTTGCGCCGCCGCGAACACCTTGGCCAGGGATTCCGTGCCCGGCGGCGCGGTCTTGGCGGCGGCGCCGAGGGCGGCAACGCCCCGCTCGCCAGCGAGTTGCCGGGCGAGATCGATCCACGGATTCTCCCGCCCTTCGCCAGGGTCCCAGGCGTTGCCGACGAACACGCCGACGCGGGCGGCCGGCGCCTGCGCGACGCCAGCTTGAGTGAGCAAGTCCGCAACGCCCGGCAGCTTGGCGGCCTTGGCCCCGGCGTTGGCGAGGTGATAAAGAAACGCCAGCGTGTGTGTCTTGCCGCCGCCGAACTGGGTGATGAGGGTGAGCACCGGCGCACTGTTCTCCGTTCGCCCGGCCAACCGGCGCAGCACCATGCCGGTGTGCTCCGTCAGCGCCCGCGTGAAGCAGGTGCGGGCGAAGAACTCCGAAGGATCGCAGTAGTCCTTCGGCGCGGTGCCCGCGACCACCTGCTCCAAGGCGATGGCGAACTCGTCCGGACTGAACGAACGGCCCTCGCGCACCTCCTGGCGCAGGGTGACGACTTTGTACCAAGGGTCAAGTGCCATCGCATTCACTCCCTCTGTTCGGCAATTCGTTCGTCTGAGGATCCCAGCGCCTCCAGCCGCGTCAGCCACGCATGAAATCTGGGGCAAGTGTCACGCATGGCTTGCAGTCCCACTTCCGACGCGACTATGGCACCACCAACGATCTTGTCGTAGCCCGGCACTATCGCAGCAATGCGCTTGCTAGGCGCAGCATCAGGATTGTCGTCTATGTCTTCGGGTGCGAAGCGCGACTGAATCGCCGTTAGCAGCTCAACACGTTCCTGCGGCACGTCGATCGCGGCGAACGCCTTAGTGTCGGCAAACAAAAGCGCCTCGAACTCGTGTTTTTGCACATAGGGAATCACCTTCCGCTCGTCCCACGCCCGGCGAATGTGCGACCGCATCTGTTGTCGAACGCTCTTCTCCAACTCAGCGGCCGTCGCGGTTTCCTTATCGCGGAAGCCGTAGAAGTCCACCAAGGAAGTCACCACATCGAAGGATGGGTACAGATTAGCCATGGCTCGCGCAAGACGTTGAACGCTGACGTTGCCGCCCATCAAAATCGGCGTCGGCTCGACTTTCCAATCCCTGAGATGGTCGGCCAGAACCCAATTGACGAACTCTCGCTCGGTCTGTCCCTCCGCGACAACACCCAAGCGCTTCAAGGATACCCCCCAAGTACATTCTTCCACCACAGTTCGCCCGTCGAGTATTCTTCCAGCCAGTGGCTGAAGTCGCCTTGATTCAAGCGGTTCGCTTCTGTTCTTCCATTACGCATGTGCAGCACGACGATCTCGTCGAGGCTGAATGCGTCCACGAAGTGCGGCGACTGCGTGGCCACGATGACCTGTCGTTTTCGGGCCAAGATCCTCACCATGTGGGAGACCAGCGAAACAGCGAATGGGTGTAGGCCCAACTCTGGCTCGTCCAGCAGGATGACTCCGGGGAGCATTTCATCTGGCAGATTCAACAAGGTGACGAGGCAGAAGCAACGAAGCGTTCCATCGGACGTCAGGTGCGGGCTCATGGTCTTGTCCGTGTTCTGGGGTCGCCACTTCAGTATTGTCTTTCCGTAGTCCACCTCGAGAACGAAATCGTCGAACTCCGGCATTACGCGCTTTACATGCGTACAAATCAGTCGGTACCTAGGAAGGTCCATCACTCTCAGTCGCAGGAGAACCGATGCCAGGTTGCCGCCGTGGGAAAGGAGGCGGTGATTGTCTTCAACATCCCACCGTTTATGGATTGGAGAATCGCCAGACGTGTCGTGGAATTGATAGTGCGAGCAGTCTCTTAAGAAGTCTGCTGCGACCCTGGCTCGCCAGTCCGATTTCGGCGAGTGCGAGACGGAGTAGAAGTCGGACTCGGCACCGCCCGCGTAGGGGCCGTAGTTCAAGCCACCCCGTCCATCGGCTGGCGTAAAGTGGAACTCTTCCTTGGCAACCGTAAGCATGTCTGCACTGGCGGGCATGAGTGTAAATGACAGTTCATTAACGCCCAAGCCGGTGTGGAACGATACGATGGTGTCGATCTGCCTTGTCTGCCTCTGGCCGCCGAACAAGTGGTCGTCAGCGCCGCCCCGCCGAAGGATGAAGTGCGCCAAGCGGTGATGAAACATCTCCCTCAACATCTCGAACAGACGCAGGACGTTAGATTTGCCTGCGCCGTTGGCTCCGAGAAGCACCATAGGGTTGGGGATGTTGTCCAGCTTGACGTCCGCAAGGGAGCGGAAACCCTTGATGTGGATGGACTCGATCCGGCTAGGCTCGGTCATTTCGGCTCCGCTTGGAGTCATCTTGGCACGGCCAGTAGCATAGCATCTAGCAGGCGCTTTTCCTGGCTACCGCGGGGGTACAGGGCGGAGAGGGCGTTGGCGAGGCCCAGGAAAGCGGGGCCGCGCTCCTGTTCGGCGACGATGAGCGCCCGCAGGGCGCTGGCGTGGCCGCTGGACTGCAACAGCATGGCGGCGTGCAGGCGGTCCAGCGTGGTGGCGTTCAATGTTTGGAGTTCGGCATCTTCGTTTAGGAGGGATTTGCGACGCGGGCGCTTCGGGGCGAGGCTGCGATCGCCCTCGGGGAACAGCGAGAGCTGGCGGTTGGGATTGGCGTCGCTCTCTATCCAGTCGGCAGCGGTGGCGGTGCCGTCTTCGCCGAACAGCGCCTCGACCCGCTCCGCCACCGGCAGCAGCCGGACAACGCCCTTGGCCTGAGCGATGATGCGCCCCGTCCAAGCGCCTAGGTCGATGCCCATGGGCTGGGAAAAGCGGCGCACCACGTCGAACGGCAGGCTGAAGCGCTTGGCGGCGACCTTCTGTACGGCGTCATCGTCCTGTGCGTCGTCTGCATCATCGGCGGCGGGCGTCTCGGTGCTTTGCAGCGTCCACAGGAACAGCGCCGTCAGGCGGGCGTCTTCCTCCAACGCGCCTTCCAAGGCGGCGTCCGCGTTCGCTTCCGCGGTGCCGAGCACTTGCTGCAACGCCGAGCGCCCGACGACTTCCCACACTTTCTCCAGATACCCCGCCAGCGCGACCTCTCGGCCATCGGTGGTTTCCACGGCGCGGTAGCGGCTGTAGATTTCGAGGGCCGGGCCGACGCAGGCAAACACCAAATCGGCACCGCGCACACCTTCGCCTTGCAAGCGGTGCATCCAGTCGGCGACGCGCTTGGGGAGTTCGCGTAAGACATCGGCCCAATCGCCTATGGGGGCGTCTTCGGGGCGGGGGCGGCAGATCAGGTGGACGCTGGTGGCCAGGGCGGCGGAGTTGCGGGCGCGAAGGCGCGTAGAACTTTCTGTAGCGACAGGCCATGAGGCCGTAATGGTCCAGCCGCCACGGATCATCCCGGACAGCAGCGCTTCCCATCCTTCAGTCGTTTTATGGGCGAAGACAACCGAACCGATGCCTTCTTCATCCAGCACTCGCCTACCCTCGGCGAAGGCGCAGCCCATAGTCTCCTCAAAGAGTGCCTTGTCTTTGATGCGACCATTGAACATCTTGGTCTTATCTTGAACTATTTCACGAGTTTTGGGGGATAGCGGATTATTCTCATCGAAGGGATCGCGCAAAATCGGATGACCTGATAAGGCACGCTTGAGCCAAACAAAGAAAAAATCAGCAAGATCAGAGTATGGAATCGCGTCATAGTAGGGTGGATCAGTAAACCAGACGCCAGCCGCTCTATCAGGCAAGGGGTGAGCCGTGGCATCCGCTTGTTGAACTTGGCTGATTGGGATTGATGGAAATCGCTTTACGATTCGGATAATATTCGACAAAGCTCCATCGAAGTTCTCTGATCTAGTACCAGACATTACGGTCTCAGGAAAAGTCCATGTTATAGGTAGGGTTTGCATCCCAAAGGCTGGTGCAACAGATGAATCTGGTCTTAATCGAGCATTGCCGTTGCAAGCCCTGGAAAAGATGCTCAATGCACTTGCAATGAGCTCACGAGGAACATCCGAAATGCCCGCTGATCGTATCTGCTGTACGATCTCCATCAATGTAGCCTTCTGTCTTGCGGAAAATAGGTCACTCCACCGCGACATACCATATCGTTGTACACGAAAACCTAATGTCCCGACTGGAGGCAGTGGTTCGTCGGGTACCGGACAAAGCCCTTGCTTCCCGCCGCTCTCCCATTCACCGAGAATCCCATTCACCCGTGACTGCGCCTTACGCACTGCCGCGTAGTCGCCGTCCGTAGGCAACCGGTAGCATCGCTCTTTCTTTCCTGGCCGTAGCGTTACCACTGCCATCATGCGTGTTCCGCCGATACGCTCTCCCGCCTCGTTGAAGATCGCGTCCACGCCGCCTAGCTGCTCGCTGAGTTGACTTCGCACCCGTTTTTTGGGTAACACCACACTACAGCAAAGGCAGGTGGCCTTGGCACCCTCCACCGTCGCGGCATGAACATTCCGTTCGCCAGCCGGCGCGAATACCTCGAACACCACCTGCGGCGGACTGCCCTCGCGCCGGACCACGCTTGGCCGCAGCGCTCGCTTGCGCTTCTCTTTCTTGCACAGCCAGAACGAGCGCATCAGCGGAATCTCCGCGCCGCAGTTCGGCGCCTCGCAGCGCACCGTGCGCGCCCACAGGTAGGCGATGGGCGTCGCGCCATCCGGATCCTTCGGGTAGAGGTCGGCGAGTTCCTTCTCCGCCTGCTCCTTGATCTGCCGCCCCGCCTCGCGCAGCTCGTCCGCCAGCTTGGGGCCGTGGCGGGGAATGTCCTCCAGCATCACCTTTAGGATCAGGCAGGCCACCGGGTTCAGGTCGCTGGCGAACGCCTCGCAGCCCACCCGCAGCGCCTCAAGGGGGATGGAGCCGCCGCCAGCGAACGGGTCCACCACCAAGGGCGGCTCGTCGCCGTGTGCCGCCTTCACCAAGGCGCGGCTGGTCTGGAGGT
Source organism: uncultured Pseudomonadales bacterium (assembly GCA_958296195.1). Classification (GTDB taxonomy): domain Bacteria; phylum Pseudomonadota; class Gammaproteobacteria; order Pseudomonadales; family Azotimanducaceae; genus Azophilus. Next base: position 1,697,423 of record OY282455.1, read on the forward strand.
ACGCGGGATTGGCGGCCTCATCCCAGTTGGCAAAGTCCGCGATGAACTTCAGCAGGATGCGCCGCAGCCCTTCATCCGATTCGATGGCACCCGTCCATCCCCGCGCCCGCCCGTGCATGGCAAGCAGAATCCGCCGCGCCTCGTCCTTGAACGCCGCCGGACAATCGGCATCGCACGGGTCCGGCAGCAGCAGCGCCATCAGCACCGCCCGCGATGAAGCCAACGGCCGCCGCGCCCACCACAGGTGCAGCGTGGAAGGATGCCCATGCCGAATGGACTTCTCCCGCACCGCATGCCGCGACACTTCGGCAATGGGGAAGTCCACCTCCGCCAGGCGCTTACACTTCTTCGGGATCAAGACGCCAGTTTTCCCTAGTTCCGCATCCGCTCGGCCGCTTTAGCGGTTCAAGTTGTGTGCTCTCGTTCTGTTCCTCCCCAATGGAGGCTCCAAGCCGAAGCTGGGTTTGATTTCCACGCCAAGCTTCAAGAGCTTTTGTTCCAGCCGCTCGTGCGCGGCCACAACTCGACGGTCGATCTTCGTGTTCTGCCGCAGCACGGCTTCCTTATCCAAGCGCGGCGGCTCCGGTTTCGTTGACATCAGAAATACCCCCTTGAGTGAATGAAGGTAGGTATATTTCCATGTCGCATGAAATCCTCTAATAGACCAAAGTAATTTCGGATATGACGGTAAAGTGTCTCATGTTCATCGAGAGCATCTATCTTCAAATTCACCTCATCCCTTAGCGTCTCTCTGTTGATAGCTCTTCCGTGGGAGTGCCATCTTTCGGGGTTGTTCAGCAGCTTTGCAATTTCATTGGCGCGATCCTCCTTCATCTTCGAGGACACATTCTTCTTATGTGTTTCCGTCTCATGCCAGTTCTTGAATTTGTATGTGGACAACCACTTGACTAGCAGCTCGTTGGAAAGGGCACGAGCTTGATCGAACTGATACAGATCTCCAAGGTCCAGCTTGTTTAGAAGCGCGTATTCCGCCGTCGTGAGTTCGTCGTGTTTTGCCTTTTCGTTGAGCCGTTCGAACTGATTTAGATACGAAAGGGCGGGAACGAGTTTGCCGTCTTTTTCAATCTGGGGGTCTATCGGCCCCAAACAGGACAGGTGATCCATCATGATTCGGTCCGCGCTCAAAGCGAATATCGTGCCGGCAGACATCGCACGATCTGGCACAATCACAATCATTTCCTGATACTTGGACCTTATTGCGGTGACCATTCGTTCCACGACCTCCACAACACCGCCGGGAGTGTCGAGAACCACCGCAACCGATCCACGCTGGGGATGGAGAGCGTCCAACGCATCACGGAGCCGCATCTCGTATGTGGGCAGAATAAGGCCGACGAATGCAACCACATCGGCGCCTAGTTCAGCCTCCATGCTGACCAAGCCATTGTCCAAGTCGGCCTTAACGGGCCTATCAATCAGTCTCACGATGCATCATCTTCTGCTGCACAGGCGGCCTTGTTGCTTCATCAGCCTGCCCTTGCTCGAATAGTATATCAAGATCTGCCACTCCAAGTCGATCTGCGGGACGCCCCAGCCCTGTGGCGGCAGGGTCATAGCTGCTTTTTCCGACTTGAGCGCCACCATTGCGGGCAAACGGGCCCACCACCAAGGGCACCTGCTCGCCATGCGCCGCCTCAACCAATTCGCGGCTGGTCTTCAGACAGGCGGGATTGTCGGCCTCATTCCAGTTGGCGAAGTCCGCGATGAACTTCAGCAGGATGCGCCGCAATCCGTCCTCTGTTTCGATGGTCTGCGACCAACCTTGGGGACGCCCCTCGTGCCGAAGTAGAATCCGCCGCGCCTCCTGCTTGAAGGCCGCCAGGCAGTGCGTGTCGCACGGACCTAGCAGCAGTGAGATCAACACCGTCCGCGAGGAAGCCGACGGCCACCCCGCCCGCCACAGATGCAGCGTGGAGAGATGCCCATGCCAAATGGACTTCGCCCGCACCGCATGCTGCGACATCTCAGCGGTGGGAAAGTCCATTTCCGCCAAGCGCTTGCAGTCCTTCGGGGTCACGGCTTTCGAGTCACTGATTGGACCTAACAGCGCGCCGGATAGTTCCGCCATCACTCTCGCTTCGCCTTCACCAAGCCCTCTCGCTCCAAAATCCTTCTGACTTCTTCGAATCTCGATCGGATTTGCCCCTTAGGAAACCGCACCTGCCCCAACCCAGCTATGTTGCTGAACTCCTCGCATCCTTCTTCCAACAAAACGATGGCGCGCTTAAAACCGATCTTCCCTTGAAACAGACCAGCTTCGTGAATAACGTTTAACCGTGCGTGTGAGCTTCCATCACGCCGCTCGTCTTCGCCGGTCATGACTAAAAACGCCATCGCCGCCGAACTCAGCATCTGTCCAAGGCGGGCGACATGCGACACTCCAGCGACAGGCACTCTATTGAATTCGTCTGTTGGCAGTCGAAGCCGATCTTCGATGAAGTCCTTGAGTTCGCGCCATGCAGCAGAGTGACCATGGCCGATGAAGACGTTTGTGCCAGTAGTCGGTTTCGGGCGCAGCATAATTTGCTTACGCGAAAGATGAGATATGGTCTCTTTGACAAGCCTGATCAGGCCTACGATTGTTCCCCGTGTGTGGTTCATCGCAACGACTTCAGCGAAAACAGAATAATGGGGTGGCGTTCGTGTTCCTTGACCAACTGCAAGGCTGTCGTGAGTAACGAGTTGGCCTTTAGGGCTCAATTGCTTGATGACGTCGCCTGTCCGCATAAGGGCCACATCATTGATTTTTTTTCTAACGTCCTCCAAGAATGGATCGTCTTGGTTCATGTGTATTTGGAGAATAGATAACATATCAGACTTGCACACTTCGATTTCCTCGTATGCCTCGTCGTCGAATATGCGAGCCGGGGCCAAGTCGGGATTCCCGGCCCGCTTGTGGATGGCCTCTACGATAATCTCTGGCCTGTACTCCATCCAATGTCCAGAGGTTCGGTTGGAAAAAGCATCCATGAGCCCCCACCCCTGATCGAAGTGTGCGCTGGATGGCGGGATCTTGAGCCCCTCAAAATAGACGTAGGCGTGATAACCAAGCCATGAACCACTTGCCGACTTGCCGACTTCTTCGGCGGACCTTTGCAGCCTCTCAAGTGGTCTTGCTATTTCTGCTTGGTCGCCTCGGTACGCGAGGTTCTCCAAGCGCGTGGCAATCTGCGCCAATTCGGATACGGCGTCCATCATATCTCTCGATCATTCCACAGGCGATGCGCAGGAGTTGACTAAGATGGAGAGAGAAATAGAGCCGTCTGTACTGTTGTAGACGAGAACCACCGCCTGCAAGAGGTCACGGCAGATGAGCACAATCAAGTTCAGACCGTCAAGATTGGCACCCATAGAAAATTCTAGGTCGATGGCGCTAAACCCGGAGATTACGAGCTTGCCGCCGTACAGAGGCACTTCGTGTGTGGCGTGTGATGCGGATGTCATCATTGCCCTGTCGATTATCGGAAGTCCGACTCTCGTAGCAGCGCTCTGGCCAATGCATGTTCTGCTGGCCCCGGTGTCGATCAAGGCAAACCCGTTGATCGCCTCCTGTACTGACGTCGCTTGCTGCACCCAAATTTGCCGATGCGAATCGGAGATCATCAGTGTTACTGATACAAGCGGCCTGCTCTGCGTGAGACCAGCGGGGGCAGCGATAGTTCTGCCCTGTCGATCAGTCGCTTCGGCGCGAAGGTTCAGCGTTGGCACTGCAACAGTCCCAAGTTCAGCGCGGGGGCAATCAGCTCCAGCGTTTTGTCTCCAGTTCGCCGAACTAGGAAAGGACCCTGCCCATACCTGCGGACGCCCTCTGCCACAGCCTCCGATCGACTCTCATAATCGCCGATGACCTTCTCGTCGCGGATCAACAGAAAGCGATTCGGGTAGATCAGCAGGAGTTGTTGAGCGTACTCGTCATAATAGGCCGTCTCAACGGCCAATAGACCCGTTTCGTTGGCTTCCATGACTGTCTTTCCTCAGCGCCCTAGCGGGCAATCTCCAGTAGCGGCCCGCAACAAAGCAACGGTGGCATAAGTTGTCCTTCAACGCAACCACCGGCACCGCTCATGCGGAAGGCCGGTTCAACGCACGAACAAGGGAACAATGTGGACTTCCGAAAGGATACAACATGGCGGGAGGCATTGCTGAACTGGGAAGGGCTCATCCGCATTTTGGCGCTGCCGCTGTCAGTGTGCGCAAAGCACAAGCTTGCTCACTAGAGCGCTAGCCACCCCAGCTCGCGCAGTTCCTCCGCCAGTTTGGGGCCGTGGCGGGGAATGTCGTCCAGCATCAACTTGAGGATCAGGCAGGCCACCGGGTTCAGGTCGCTGCCGAACGCCTCGCACCCCACCCGCCGTGCCTCAAGGGGAATGGAGCCGCCGCCAGCGAACGGGTCCACCACCAAGGGCGGCTCCTCACCGTGCGCCGCCTTCACCAAGGCGCGGCTGGCCTTGAGGTAGGCGGGATTGGACGCCTCATCCCAGTTGGAGAAGTCCGCGATGAACTTCAGCAGGATGTGCCGCAGCCCTTCATCCGATTCGATGGCACCCGTCCATTCCCGCGCCCGCCCGTGCATGGCAAGTAGAATCCGCCGCGCCTCCTCCTTGAACGCCGCCGGGCAGTGCGCGTCACACGGATCCGGCAGCAACAGCGCCATCAACACGGCCAGCGAGGAAGCCAACAGCCGCCGCGCCCACCACAGGTGCAGTGTGGAGGGATGCCCATGCCGAATGGACTTCTCCTGCACCGCATGCCGCGACACCTCCGCGATGGGGAAAGTCCACCTCAGCCAAGCGCTTGCATAGCTTGGGGATCATGGGCGCTTGCTAGTCGCCATTTGCCGACCAAGCAGGCGGTGGCCAAGTTTCCGGTCGCTTTCCTATAGCGCTCATCAACGCGCCGAACGAGGTCACCAACTTTTGGAAAGAGCGGCACCTTGCAAAGGCATCCGAAAGGCGGAATAAGGCGCTGAATTTCGGTTGGTCTATCGTTTCCTTGTAGCTTATGCCCATGCGCCGCCCCACTTCGCTTTTGGCGTCTCGCGGCACCTCTGGATGCGGATGGGGCTGGACGTCCTCTCCGAGCGCTTTGCGGCGCAACGAATCCAGCGTCGCCAAACACCAAGAATCGTACTCTCGATGCGCAATGCACACGGCACAGGGCACACCCCTTGCCGCCGCGTCCGCCCAATCCTGCCCGTTCGGCCCCAAGTGTGCCGGGCAATCATCATCGCCGTCGAAAAGGATGAGAATGGCTGCGCAGTTTGGTTTGCCAAGCGCTAAAGCGATGGACCGCGCCATGCCTTCTTCTGTGGCGAGTTCACTCCGTTTTCTGCGAATTGGCCTGCCTATGGCCACGCCCGATATTTCCCCTTCGGCAAGCAGCCGGCGCAGCAACACCGGAACTGCCGCAACTTCCCCGTGGCCTTCCACTACAGGTTGGATGTTCATGTGCGCTCAGCGCCATCCAGTGCGTTCGACCTAAGCAGCTCGCCGGCGCCGAATAGGTGCTTCGCCATCGCCCGTTTCACTGAAGGCGCCATCTCATCTATTCGGGTGGCGCCTTCATCCCAACTGACCAGGCGAAGATGGCGATCTCCAATCCACTTGGCGTCCAATATCTCTGGGCTATGGGTAGTCACCAAAACTTGTGAAGACCTGCTCGCATCTCGCAGCACATCGAGGATGACGCCCAACGCGCCGGGGTGTACTGATGCCTCCGGTTCCTCGATCACCATCAGCGACGGCGCAGGACTTTGGTAGGCCGCAACTAGGATGCCAAGCGCCCGAAGTGTGCCGTCGGACATGTCGGACGCGTCGAATCGCGCCTTGCCACCGCGCAGTTTCAGCAGAAATTCAAGGTTGAGTTCTCCATTGCGCCTTCGAGCCTGCACTTTAGCGACGCCCGGCACCGCACTGGCGAGAAGTTCGCAAATTTCTTCCCAGTCGTCAGGGGAGTCCTTCCTTATGTGTCTCAACACGCTGGCAGCGTTCCTGCCATCTTCTTCCAACTCCATGTCGCCGTACTGCTCGTGATCGGAGCGTAGCGTGGAAGGATCGATGCGATATACGCGCATGTTGGACAGGAAATCGAATACAGGCTCGAAACGTGGATCACCGATCAAGGGGAGGGCCAGGGTGGAACGCGTGACCTTCGGTGGGTCAATGTCGCCACTCCAACGAGTTTCACGCTCGCTGTTTGTTGGTGCTTGGCGCTTGAACGTCGTTGTGCCGCCGCCGCACTCCCTAATGGAGCAACGCTCAAGCAAAACTTCCAATCTGTAGTCACGGCGACCGCGCAAGACCAAATCGTATGTAGCCTGTGTGGCGAGATCATCCAAATCGTGCAACACTAGTTGGAAGCCAATTGCCGAATATCGCCCCTTGGCATGACGGTGTGCCACACTTTCGAATCCACCACGTAGCCGAAAAGCGGCAGTCAACGGCAACACCATCGCCTCAGAGATGAAGGAAATGGCATCGGTGAAGTTGCTCTTGCCCACACCATTTTGTCCCACCAGAAAGGTGGGATTGTCGAGTTTGATGCTCTCGGAGCGAAAACTGCGGTAGTTGTCGAGCTGTAAGCGGTACAACATGGCGGTCTCGGTTACGTCTTGTTCCGCAGCGGATACCGGTGCGGGTGTTCGACGGTCTTGAGGCCAAGGTCGGTATTCACCTCTGGCCAGTAGAAGTGGTTCGGTGAAGGCCCTTTCATCCCTACGTCCCTTCCCCCGCACCGGCGAGATGGCCATTCCCCGCGTTGAGCTCGCATTTGCTAGACGGTGTCCAGCAATTTGGCGCTTGTTCCAATTCTGCAGACACCGTCTGCAGTTTTCGATCTGCCGCTTCAGGCACCGCTCGTTCTGGCTGCAGAAAAGGCCAAGCGATATAGAACGCCCGCATCTGCCAGAGGTTGCGGAACGAGAATCCTCGGCCGTAGCGGTGGGAGAGGTCCGCCGCAAGGCGCTCCACCACCCTGTCGCCGTAGTCACCACGCGCTCTCCCGCCCTGCTCGAACTCCACGATGCGGCGCCCGATCAGCCAGTACGCCGACGTCATGATCGCGTTCACCGATTGGGCAGCGGCACGTCTGGCGTCTTCAATGACGTTGGCTACGCCGCCCACTAAGGACGGGTACGCGCCGTTCGGCGCGACGGCTTCATCCTGCTTCTTCACGACCTTCATGGCGCCTTCGATCAGGGTTCGTCCCCGCCCATAGCATACTCTCCCCTCTCGTCGCGCACTTCCATCGGCTGCTTGAGGGCATTTACGCTCAGATGATAGTGCTTCACGGCGGTCACTTCACGCCAGGGGAACCGCGCCGGGGCGGGGACGGGATCTTGCAGCATTGGTTTCGTGGCGCAATTGGTCACGATGTACAGCCAGTAGCAGTCTGGACGGTCTTCGGCCACGCGGCGCTCGTTCGGGGTTAGGAGGACGTCGCCGGTTTCGCCCGCCAAGCCCTTCACCTCGATCAGGCGCAGTTCGCCGGAGCGCAGATCCAAGCTGGTCAGATCGTAGCCGAGGTTCTTTTCGTGGACGTCCTCCACTTGGCGGCCCTGCGCTTCCTCGTGCTCCGTCACCACGCGCATGGCCGTCATCTCCGTTTCGGGGTGCGGGCGCAGGCGGCGGAGGTCCAGATTCTTGCGCTCGGGATGGGGCAGCACCAGGGCGCTCGCCAGCCGTTCCACACCCTGCAGGGTGATTGCCCGTTGGCGCTTGAGTTCCTCGCGGCGGCGCTCCCGCCGCGCCAGTGCCTCGGCATGGCGGGCTTCGGCCTGCGCCAAGCGGGCTTCGGCGGTGGCCACGCCGTTCTCCACTTCCTCGGCGGCGCGGCCAATCTCGGCGTCCGCCCGATGCAGCACCTCGGTCAAGGAGAGTTCCACATGCTCGCCGATACGCTCCACCTCGGCCAAGCGATCCTTATGCACATCGGTGATGAAGGGTGCCAAAGCCTTTTCGTGCAGCCAATCGGCGGCTTCCGGCAGGATGGCGACGGGCGGCAGTGTCTTGGGGCTGGAAGTTGGGGCCATGTTGCCGAGAATGTCCGGTTCGCGCAGTTGCGGCTCGGCGCTGTCCATCAGTTCCGCCGTGAACAGGCGTTCGCGGATGACATGGCCGAGACCGTCCACCGCTCGCGCCCGGTAGAAGTCCAGCCGTGCCGGGGCCTCATGCGCCAAAGAATGAAAGCAGGCACCTTGGGCGAAGGCGTCCTGGCCCGCGTCTAGGCTGTGCCGGCGCAAGGACTCGAACAGCGGATGGCCCGGCGTCACCCATTCCAGGTTGTGCTTTTCGGCGGTGTCCCGTTCGGTGGAAAGGCGCGGGTAGCGGGCGGCCAGTTCCGGGTGCTTCCAGTCGGGTTGGCGTTCGTACTTCTTCAAGCTGGCTGGCACACGGCCAGGGTCGAAGCTGTGCGGCAGGCGGCTTACCGGCTTCAACCGCAAGGTCGCATCTTGAGCACATTCGCGGATGAAGCGGGCGATGGTCTCCGGCACCACACGCCGCTCCTGGGCCTTGGCGCGGCGCTCCGTGAGCATCTCCAGATTCAACGTCTTGGTGGCCAAGCCCTCCAAAGCGGTTTGGCAGATGGCGCGGAAGTGACCTTCATCCACGTCCTTCAGCAGCAGGTCTTCCAGATCCGCGTCGCCCAGCTTGCCGGCATAGTAGTCGCGCAGCACCCGCTCCACCTGCGCGGACGGCAGCACCTCGCCCACCACGTTGAACACCGCGTCGTCGTCCAAGGCGTCGCGGATTTCCTGCAGCTTGTCGAGCAGGCGTTCCAGCACCCGGCCTTCTATCGTGTTGGCCGCCACGAAGTTGAAAATCAGGCAGTCGTGGCGCTGTCCGTAGCGGTGGATGCGGCCCATGCGCTGCTCCAGCCGGTTGGGGTTCCACGGGATGTCGTAGTTGAACAGGATATGACAGCACTGCAGGTTGATGCCCTCGCCGGCGGCTTCAGTGGCCACCAGCACTTGGATGGCGCCTTCGCGGAACTGCTGCTCGGCATGCAGGCGGGTGCCGGGTTCGTCCCGGGCGCCCGGCTTCATGCCGCCGTGGATGCAGCCGACGTTGAAGCCCCAAGCCTCGAGGTGTTGCATCAGGTGGCGAAGGGTGTCGGTGAATTCGGTGAAAATCAGCAGGCGCTGGGCCGGATGGTCGAAGAAGCCCTGCTCTTGCAGTGTCTGCCGCAGACGGGATAGCTTGGCCTCTTGACCGGCGCCTTCCACGGCCTTGGCTTCGGCGGCGAGCGCCTGCAGCTCGGCGATTTCCTCGCGCACCTGTGCGGCGTTGCCGGCCAGCGTGATGGCATCCAGCATCCGCTCCAAACGTTCGCGTTCAGCGTCCTCCAATTCGTCCAGTTCTTCGAGATCGGGAAGGGTCGGCGGTGCCGTTCGCGCTAGGTCTTGGGCCTGCTGGAGGCCGTCCGCCAAGCGTTTGGCGCGATTCTCCAGGGAGCGGCGCATGGCGTAGGTGCTTGAAGCGAGGCGGCGTTGGTACAGGGACATCAGGAAGCCCACCGCCCGCGCCCTCGGATTGTCGCCTTCTCTGGCGGCGCGGCGGCTTTGCGCCTTCACGAACCGGGTCACCCTGTTGTAGAGGTCGAACTCCCCAGCGTCGATTTTGAACGCCGCCGTGCGCGGGATGCGTTTCGTGAAGACTGGTTTGGCGATCCATTGGCTTTCATGCGACGGGCTCGCCTGGTGCGCCCCCAGGCTGTCTTGCCGCTGCGGGAAATACACCATCGCCTCCTTGGTGCGCCGCAGATAGAAGGGCGCTTGCCGTCGCTGCATCGCTTCGCGGATGGACTTCACGTCCGCGTAGGCGTCTTGGTCGAGCAGTTGCAGGAACAGGGTGAAGTTTGCTGGGTCGCCCTTGTGCGGGGTGGCCGTGAGCAGCAGCAGATGGTCAGTGTTGTCACGCAGCATTTCCCCCAGCCGATAGCGCTGGCTCTTGTGGGATTCGTCGGCGGACATGCGGTGCGCTTCATCCACGATCACCAAGTCCCAATGCACCTGTTTGAGGCCGGGGAGAATCTCGCTGCGCTTGGCTAGGTCGAGGGAGGTGATCACTTGTTTTTGCTCCAGCCATTGGTTGACGCCGAACTGATCGCGGATGTCGCCGCCCTTGAGGACGAGAAACCGTTCGTCAAACTTCTCCTTTAGTTCCCGCTGCCACTGAAACGCGAGATTGGCCGGGCAAACCACCAGCACCCGCTCGATGAGACCGCGCAGCTTGAGTTCGCGGACGAGCAGGCCGGCCATGATGGTCTTGCCGGCACCGGCGTCGTCCGCGAGCAGGAAGCGCACTGTGGGCGACTTGAGCAAGTGCTCGTAAACGGCCTCCAGTTGGTGGGGCAGTGGGTCCACCCGGGAGATGGAGAGACCGAAGTAGGGATCGAATTCGTAGGCGATGCCGAGGGTGTGGGCTTGCAGGGCGAGGCGCAGCAGACGCCCGTCGCCTTGGTAGGAAAGCGAGGCATCCGAAACGGAGAGGTTGGCGATGTCGGCGGCGGTGAGCGTGACGCGGCGGAATTGCTCGGACCTTGTGCCGACCAAACCGACCGCCCAAGCGCCGGAGCCATGGGGACGGACGGTTTCCACCCGCATGGGCTCCGCAAATTGTGGGCCGACTAGCGTCTGTCCTTCTTGAATGGCGGATGCAGCGGCTACGGATGGCATAAACAGCTAGACTCTCGACTCATGCACATCTTAGTGCAAGGCGCTCGCTGGTGTTCGGCCTACAGGAGCCATCAGCCGGGGAGCGCGAGGGGCCGCGCCCCTCGCAGGAAAGAGTTTCAGCCGGGGAGCGCGAGGGGTGCGCCCCTCGCAGGAAAGAGTTTCAGCCGCAACTTCACGGATGATTTCCTCGACAAGAGAACCCTCCACAGCGAGCCCGGCGACTTGATTGGCGACGTTTACGTTCAGGGCGCGGCATCCGGCACTGCAAGATATCAAGCGGACCTCGCCATGGACGTCAACGGCTTCGTGGTGGTGCCGGTAGCGGTGGAGGCAACCGGGAAGCTCTACCTGTTCTCCCTGAAATACCGCGAGGGCTTCGCCGACTCATCCATCAAGAGAACGGAATTGGCCGGCTTCGTGGCGCTTGACGGGATCGAGGCTGTGTCCGCATCGCGGGACGGCGCCTTCATTCGGCTTGCGGTGCTGCAGCCGGGCGGCGTTGCGGATGTTTCCTTCCGCGTTGCCGATGACGGGGGATTCATGAAGCTGAACGGCTAGTTCGCTCATTTGGCGGCATCTTTCTCGCCAATCACCGAGGGTCTTGGTGGTCGCATTGAAATTGCGCCGCCGACTGGAAGGCCATTGCGGCGCGGATTGGGGTGCATCCGTCCACCGTGCGCCGCGAACTGCGCCGGAACCCAGCCTGAACGGATCGGAAACGCCCATGAGGTGTACTATGGCGTCAGAACACAACCAGCCCGAAATTGCACTTGATGCTTGAATTCTAGGGGCTATTATCCCCTCCACATTTGGCAAAACCGATGTCGAGTCTCCCCTTGATTCACCCGGCAGACTTCTCCAACTCCCATATCCGGCACTGGCGGGACGCCGAGTTCCTGTTCGGCGCGAAGCGTTGGGCCAACGCCGACCAGCTCTACGGATTCAGCGCGGAATGCGGCCTAAAGGCCGTCATGGTCACAAACGGACTGTCGATAGATGGGAAGGGAAGCCCCCGAGCCAAGAAATATAAGACGCACATTAACGATCTCTGGGACGCATTCCATGCCTTCATTGAGGGCCGACAGACTGGCAACCTGCTGCAGCACCTGCCCCGCTCCAATCCGTTTAGGTCATGGTCGCATCACAACCGCTATGCGAGCGGCAGTCACTTTGACAAGAACGCTGTAGGTCCGCATCGCGATGCTGCGCGGCAGGTCCACAGATTCTATCTGCGGCTGAAGGTAAACGGCCATGTCTGAGAACTTCGTCCGTTTCGACTCCACTCTTGTTCGGGTCATCGACACCTTCAGGTACCCGAGGTCGGAGGCAATCGAGCGCATCTACATCATTCGGGACTTGTATGGCAAAGTGCGAATAGCTGTAGCGGATACGGCCGAAGGGAAGGACGACTCTCAAAGGTCGTTAAAAGAAAACGCTAATATCCTCCATCAGAGGTTGGGCGCCCACAGCTATCCCCCGGAAGAAGCCCTATTGTTCCTGGAAGCTGATCTGATCGAAGAACTCCACCGAGATGCTCGCGAGATCGGCAACAAGGTGTATTGGGTGGATCGCTTGCTAACCGGGCGCGACTGGTGGACTGTGAACAGCGGCGACCCAAGCACGACCACCTACACATTGCATTCGATAAAGGGCGGCGTCGGCCGCAGCACCTCCGCCGCCATCCTGTCGTGGCATTTGGCGCGACGTGGGGAAAACGTGCTGGTTGTGGATTTGGATTTGGAGTCGCCCGGCATCTCCTCCGCTATGCTCGACCGCTCTTCACAGCCAGAGTTAGGCGTGGTCGATTGGTTCGTTGAGGACCTAGTGGGACAAGGTGGCCATGTGGTTGAACGCATGGTCGCCACTCCTTCATGGCACAGCGACCTGCGCGGCGATGTTTGCGTGGTGCCGGCGCATGGGGCGCAGCCTAGCGAATATTTGGCCAAACTCGGGCGCGTTTACATGGACACGAATGAACGATGGACCATGCGCCTCCAGCGTATGCTCGACGCTCTGCGGAAAGCCGTGGAACCGACCATCGTGTTGCTGGAAAGCCGCAGCGGGCTCCACGACATCGCCGCCGCAACCGTGACCGACCTCAACGCCCATGTAATGCTGTTCGCCACCGACGCGGAATCGCACTGGGAAGATTATGGCATCCTGTTCGAACACTGGCGCAAGCAGGAGCTGGCGGGCGTGATTAGGGACCGACTGTCCATCGTCTCCGGCTTGACCCCAGACATAGACACCGAAGCGTACATCGCTCGCTTTCGGGAAAAATCATGGGTTCTCTTCCAAGACCACCTTTACGACGCCATAGACTCCCCCGACGACCGCGGGGGCTTTGCCTACGATCTCCTCGATCATCATGCGCCGCATGATCCATTTGTCGTCAATTGGACACGCGGCTTGGCCGCCGGCGCCTCGCTTCGCACGATCGAGGGGTCAGCTGTCGAACAGGCGTACAGCAGCTTTCTTAGACGCTTCGACGAACTCTTGCACGTCAATCGGGTGGGTTTGTGAGCGACGACCGCGACACATTGCGAAGTGCGCTTGCACGATTGCCCGATGGCACCAGTCACGGCGAAACACCTGATCCAGAACATGTGTACTTCCCCCAATCGCACCTAAAGGCGCTGCACCCGGACGTTGTTGTTGTGACAGGCATGCGCGGCGCCGGCAAGACCTTTTGGTGGGGAGCCTTGCAGAACACTGCTGTGCGCACACTGATAGGGGATCAGCACACTCGCGCCAAGGTGAACGAGAACACTGTCTTGAAGACCGGGTTTGGCGTTCGGCCAGCGGTCGAAGAATATCCGAGCAAAGACGTCATCAGTCAGCTTGCCAAGAGCGGAGCGGAGCCGAGATTGATCTGGCGAACGGTGCAAGCTTGGCAAGTCGCGCCAGCGGACCACCCTCTCCGAAGCGAGGGCAACTGGGTGTCTCGAGTGGCTTATGTTCGGGCGTCGCCGGAGGCGGTGGACCGCCTTTTTCAATTGCAAGATGCGAAATTCGACAACGAAGGGCGCTATTGCCTTGTCGCCTATGATGCTCTGGACCGAAGCGCCGACGATTGGAGAGGCATGTACCAGCTCATTCGCGGACTGCTGTTAATGGCTCTTGAAATGCGTTCCTATCGACGGCTTCGCGCCAAAATCTTTCTGCGATCCGACCAGTTCAACGAAGCGGCGATAGGTAACTTCCCCGATGCGTCCAAGGTGCTGGCCTCCGCAGTTGACCTGAGCTGGCCTCGCCGAGAGCTTTACGGGTTGCTTTGGCACCAACTAGGCAATGCAACAACGGCCTCTGCGGAAATTCGTCCGATGCTCCACCGGGAGCATTGGCGATGCGTGATCGTCCGCGACCGTCCCATTTGGCAGGTTCCCCGCCCGCTGCTGTTCGAAGATGCGATCCAACGGAGCGTCTTTCACAACATCGCGGGCGAGTGGATGGGTAGAGATCGCCGTCGGGGATTCCCCTACACATGGATTCCGAACCACCTTGGCGACACCGAGGGGCAGGTCAGTCCCCGGTCGTTCATCGCCGCCCTACGGTTGGCGGCTGAGGACACGCAAAACCAGCATCCCGATCACACCCACGCGCTGCATTATGAGAGCGTAAAGCGCGGCGTCCAGGCCGCTTCGACAATTCGCGTAAGGGAACTCCGGGAGGACTACCCGTGGGTGGACCGTCTGATGACGGGCCTGCAGGGCTTGGTCGTGCCCTGCAGCTTCAGTGACATCGCCAAGCGGTGGGCCGAAACGGACGCCTTAAGCAAACTACGCGAGGAGGTGGAGGAAGAAGGCATCAAGCTTCCGCCAAGCCACATTGACAACGGTCCGAGCGGTGTACGTCTGGACTTGGAGTCGCTGCGGATATTCCTGCGGATGTTCGATGGTCGCGTAAACGTCCCCGACGTGTTCAGAGTGGGCTACCGTCTCGGACGGCGCGGAGGAGTCCGACCAGTCCAATAGCCGAGGCTGGCCCTGATCGCCGAGCGATCGGACCTTTTCGGGGCTCGGGAGAGAATCTGTTTGCCAAGGGCCGTCGCCAAACACCCTTAAACTCCACCCAGCAGTTCCTTACTGAGGGATTGGGGGTCTTCTCCCCGGCAATGTCCTTTCCCTGAAATTTCTGTAGCTATTTCCGCAGCGACCCTTTAGAATCCTGCGCCCGGCTCCGCGAGAGGGGCCGAACTCCTTGCTTCACGCAGCGGGCTGCCGTAGGCGGAAGCGGAACGACACCGGAAGGAGAACCACTGTGCGGCATTATGAAGTCGTGTTCCTAGTGCATCCCGATCAGAGCGATCAGGTGCGCGGCATGATCGAGCGCTACCAAAGCCTCGTCGAGCGCTGGGCCGGCAAGGTGCATCGCTTGGAGGACTGGGGCCGGCGGCAACTCGCCTACTCCATCGCCAAGATGCACAAGGCGCACTATGTGTTGATGAACATCGAAATCAGCCAAGAGGGGCTGGCGGAGCTCGAAAGCGCCTTCAAGTTCAACGATGCGGTGCTGCGCAACCTGGTCATCCGGCGCAAGGGGCCGGTCCTGGGCGACTCGAAAATCTACGAAGAGGAAATGAAGGAGCAGGAACGGGAGCGGGAGCAGCGAAAGGCGGCGGCCGCCCAGAAATCCTCCGCTGAGGGGCCACCCGAATCCCAAGCCAAGGAGGAGGCCGTCCAAGAGGGCGAGGCTTCCTCCAAACCGGAAGAGCCCCCAGAGGAAGGCGTTGAAGGTGACGCAGAGGTGGCGGAGGCCGAGGCAGCCGCCTCCGAAGACGTTGCAGCAACGGAGGGCGAGGCTTCCCCCGAACCTGAGTCGCCCCCGGCGAAAGGCGATGCAGTAGGCGGCGCTGAGGCGGCGGAGGCCGCAGCGGCCGCCCCTGAAGACGTTGCAACACCGAAGGCGCAGCCCGATACGGCGTTGGCCGCGGGGGAGGCCGAGGCCATCGCCTCCGAAGACGTTGCTGCAGCAAAGGATGAAGGCGCGGATGCGGCGGAGTCCGCTCCGGCATCCCCAGAACCCGAGGCGGAGAAAGGCGCATGAGGCAAAGATTCCGACACAAGAAGTTCGCCTCCAAGGCGGACCCAAAGCAGCTGGACTACAAGGACTTGGCTTTGCTGAAGCAGTTTTTGGGCGAGACCGGCAAGATCGTGCCGAGCCGCATCACCGGCGCCTCCGCCAAGTTCCAGCGGCAATTGACAACCGAAATCAAGCGGGCCCGCTATCTGGCCCTGCTGCCCTACACGGATCAACACAAATGAGGGCGGGCCGTTGAACATCATTCTGCTCGAACCCATCAGCAATCTCGGCGGCCTTGGCCAGGAAGTCTCGGTCAAGCCGGGCTTCGCCCGGAACTATCTGCTGCCGCAAAGCAAGGCCGTGCGCGCCACCGAAGAAAACCGACGGATATTCGAGGAGCGGCGGGCGGAACTGGCCAAGGCGGCCCACGACCGGCTGGCCTTCGCCGAGGAGCGGGCCAAGCAGCTTGAGGAAGCCAACGTCACCATCGTGGTCAAGGCCGGGGACGAGGGCAAGCTGTACGGGTCGGTCGGCGCCCAGGAAATTGCCCAAGCCTTAACCGAGCAGGGGGTTGAGGTGCATAAGCGGGAGGTCATCCTGTCCGAAGGCGCTTTCCGCGTCTTGGGGGACTACGAAGTCACGCTGCAACTGCATTCAGAGGTGTCGGTTGCCACGCCCATTTCCATCGTCGCGGAATAACTCCGCTTTTCGTCCGGGTCCGCAACTAGGGCAACCTTCAGCGGCCAAGAGGCCGCTCGAATAGGTGCGCAACCTAGCCCGGCCTATACTTGGCCAATGGCTTCCCCAGCAGCTTCCAAACAGCGGCCGGTGCCCGCGGCAACCATTGCCCGCAATCGGCGGGCCAGCCACGACTACGCGCTGGAGGAGCGCTTTGAAGCCGGCTTGGTGCTGCAAGGCTGGGAGGTCAAGAGCATCCGCGCCGGCAAGGCCCAGCTAGTGGACAGCTACGTGCTGCTGCGCGATGGCGAGGCTTGGCTCTTCGGCGCCCACATCGCGCCGCTGGCCAGCGCCTCCACCCATGTTGCGGCAGACCCCCAACGCAGCCGCAAGCTGCTGCTGCACAGCCGCGAACTCGCCCGCATCTTCACCGCCACCCAAGCCAAGGGCTACACCTGCGTCGCCACGGCAATGTACTGGAAACACAATCGGGTCAAGTGCGAAATCGCCCTGGGCAAGGGCCGCAAGCTGCACGACAAACGCGCCGCCAGCCGCGACCGGGACTGGCAGCGGCAAAAGGCGCAACTGCTCAAGCAGGGCCGCCGCCGGCAATGACCTCTTGCCGGCGTTTACCTGCCTGGCGGTACCGGCGGCTTAGGCACAGCGCTTCTATCGGCGCGGCGTTGCGCCGACGCTGCGCCGCCAGTGAATCATTTCGATGGCCGCAGCCGCAGCCTCCAGGCCCTTGTTGAACTCGTCGTCCCCGGCCCGGGCTTCGGCGTGCTCGATCTTCAGCACCGGCAGCACCTCCACCACCACCGGGCGGCGATAGCGCTGCATCACCTCCCCTAGGCCCCTCATGCATTCGTTGGTGATCATCTCGAAGTGCAGGGTCTCGCCCTTGAGGATGACGCCGAAGCAGATGAGGGCGTCGATTTCCTGGCCCTCGTCCAAGGCGAGCAAATCGGCCGCCGCCAAGGGCAACTCCAGGGAACCGGGCAGGCGATGCACCTCAATGCGTTCGTAGCCGTGCCGCCGCAGAGCCGCCTCACAGGCGTTGGACAGGCTGTCCACCAAGTGCGGATACCACTTGGACTTGAGGATGGCGATACGGCCGGGGTTTTCTATGGCCGGCAACCCGGCCAGATTTGCAGTGGTCTTCATTGCAAGGCTGCGCCTCCAGCAAGCGTCAGTCGGGCTTAGGGCTTCTCATGATGGCTCGGCACCAAGCGGCCAAGGCCGGCGGCGATCAGTTCGCCTTCCATGTAGCGGTGGATTTCCTCGGCGGTCTCCATCCTCAACACTCTAGCCAACATGCGGCGGGCAGCGGCTCTTTTGATGCTGCGCAGCAGCCACTTGACCTTCGGCAGGTTGGTGGCGTTCATCGACAGCACCTGATAACCCATCGCCATCAACAGCACCGCTCCGGCGGGGGTGCCGGCCAGTTCGCCGCAGATGCCCACATCCGTCTTCTCGGCGTGGGCGTGGCGGGCCACTTCGCGCAGGGCGCGCAGCACCGCCGGATGCACATCCCGGTACAGCTCCGCCACCCTGGGATTGTTTCTGTCAACGGCCAGCATGTACTGGGTGAGATCGTTCGACCCCACCGCCAGAAAGTCCACCTGCCGCGCCAACTCCCGCGCTTGGTAAACCGCCGAAGGCACCTCCACCATCACCCCAATCAAGGGGGCCTTGACCTTGAAGCCCTCCTCCACCACCTCTCGGTAGGCCTGCTGCACCAGCTTTTTCGCCTCCTCCACCTCAAACATGCTGGAGATCATGGGCAGCATGATGCGCAGAACTCCCTGCAGCCCGGAATTGGCCCGCAGCATGGCGCGCGCCTGCACTAGGAATATCTCCGGGTGGTCCAGGGTGACGCGAATGCCCCGCCAGCCGAGAAAGGGATTGTCCTCGCTGATGGGAAAGTACGGCAGCGCCTTGTCGCCGCCGATGTCCAGAGTGCGCATGGTCACCGGCCGCGGCTCGAACGCCTCCATGTGCTCCCGGTAGAGGCTGCGCTGCTCCTCCTCCGAGGGAAACCGGTCCTGGGTCATGAAGGGCACTTCGGTGCGGAACAGGCCGATGCCTTCGGCGCCCCGGTCCAGCGACCGGGAGATGTCCCCCGGCAGGCCGATGTTCACCCACAGCAACACTCGCCAGCCGTCCAAGGTGACGCAGGGCAGGTTGCGCAGTTCATCGAGCTCCTCCGCGAACTCCACCTCCTCATCAATGACCGCCTGATACTCCGCCTTCAGCTTGGCCGACGGATTGGCGTACACCTCGCCGTAGTGGCCATCGACGATGAGCGCCTCCCCGTCAAGCTGGTGCAGAGGCAAATCGACGGCCCCCATGACCGCCGGAACCCCTAGAGCGTGGGCCAGGATGGCCACATGGGAGTTGACCGCGCCTCTCTTGGAGACCAAGCCGCGCAACTGGCCGGCCGGAATTCCGGTGAGCATGCTGAAGGTGATTTCCTCTCCCACCAAGATGGTGTCCTTGGGGAAGTGAACCTTGTGGGTGCGAATGTCCTGCAGGCAGGCGAGCACCCTGAGGCCCAAGTCCTCCACGTCCGTGCCCCGCTCGCGCAAATAGGTGTCCTCCATTTGCTGGAAGCGGCGGACATGCTCGCGGATCACGTTCTTGAGGGCACCCTGGGCCCACTCCCCGCGGCGGATGCGTTGCCGCACGTCGCCGGCGATGGCGTCATCGTCGAGCATGTGCAGGTAGGCGTCGAACAGCGCCAGCTCCTCCCTTGGCAGGCTCTGCGCAAACTGCTCGCTGATCCGGCGCAGGTCGCCGCGCACGGTCGCCACCGCCCGGTCAAAGGTCATCAGCTCCACGGTTAGGTTCTCGGCCGGCGCATCCCGAACCGAATCCAAGCTGGTGGTCGGGTGCATGACCACACCCACCCCAAGCGCAACGCCGGGGGCTCCGGCCAAGCCGGGAATCTTGAGGTTTTCCTTGGGATAATCCGCGTCGAACAAGCTGTCCATTTCGCCAACGGCTTCCGCACGAGCGATGACCGCGGCGAGCTGCGCGGACAGCGTGACCAGGAAGGCTTCCTCGCTTTCGTCAAAGCGGCGTTTCTCCCGGTGCTGAACCACCAGCACGCCCAACACTTGGCGGTGGTGGATGATGGGCACACCCAAAAAGGCGTTGAACGGCTCCTCGCCGATCTCCGGCATATGGAAGTAGCGGGGATGCAGGCTGGCGTCCTCCAGGTTGATGGGTTCCGCCCGCCGCCCCACCAAGCTGACCAAACCGGCGCCGTCCTCCAAGGTCGCCCGGCCCACCAGTTCCGGATTAAGCCCCTCGTTGGCGGCGAACAGGTATTGGTTGCGGCCCGGAGCCTTCAGGTACACCGAGCACACTTCCGTATTGAGGGCGGCCCGCACTTCGCGGACGATGAGCCGCAGCGCCTCGCCAAAAGTGGGCGCGGCGCCTACGTCCTGAACGATTTGTCGAAGGAGTACCAGCACTCAACTAGCGGCGTTCTGCAGGGGCGTGATGAGGCGCTGGAAGGGCGCAAGCTCCTCGAGTGCCCGCCGATACACCTCGCGCTTGAAGGCAACCACCTTGTGCAGCGGATACCAATAGCTCACCCACCGCCAATGGTCGAATTCGGGGTTGTCGCAACAGTCCACGCGCACCAACTCATCGTCGGCAAGCATCCGCAACAGGAACCACTTCTGCTTCTGGCCGACAAAGTCCGGCGAGGAGTCCCACCGCCGCAAATGGCGCGGCAGACGGTAGCGCAGCCATTCCTTGGTGCATGCCACCACCTCCACGCAGTCTTCACCAAGGCCAACCTCCTCGTCGAGTTCCCGGTACAGGGCGGCCTCGGTCGTCTCGTCGCCGTCAATGCCCCCTTGGGGAAACTGCCAAGCGTCGTCTTCGCCGGTGCGCCGGGCAAAAAGCACCTGCCCAAGAGCATTGGCGATGACGATGCCTACATTCGGCCTGAAGCCGTCCGCGTCAACCATGGACCCCTCTGTTCCGCCCCCCCTAACAGCCCCAATGCTTCCCCGATTGAACATCAAACGCCGCCGAAATACCAATGGGCGGCTGCATGGGCACCCAGAACCGGAGACCTGGACGGCTGCAGCGAGCACGCGAATGCTGCGGGAAGGACCATGCTAAAGTGAGCCGATGAGCAATCGCTTGGCTTCGGAGACCAGTCCCTACCTGCTGCAGCACGCGGACAATCCCGTGGATTGGCGTCCTTGGGACGAGGCGGCGTTGGCGCAGGCGCGGGAGAGCGACAAGCCCATACTGCTTTCCATCGGCTACTCGGCCTGCCATTGGTGCCATGTGATGGCCCATGAGTCCTTTGAGGACTCCGCCACCGCCGCGGTGATGAACGAGCACTTCGTCAACGTCAAGGTGGACCGGGAGGAGCGCCCCGACTTGGACAAGGTCTATCAACTGGCCCATCAGTTGCTGACGCAACGGCCCGGCGGCTGGCCGCTGACCCTGTTTCTGGACCCGGAGACCTTGGCGCCATTTTTCGCCGGCACCTATTTCCCGAAGACGCCACGCCACCAACTGCCCGGCTTCATCGACCTGATGCTGCGCATTCATCAAACCTTCGAGAAAAACCGCGACGCCTTGCACGAACAGAACCAAAAACTCGTCAACCTGATGGGGCGGCTCAATCCCGAGGCGCCGCCGGACGGCGCCGCCCTGAGCGACGCGAAGCTGCTCGCCGCCGCATCCGAACAGCTTCGGGCGCAGTATGACGAACAATACGGCGGTTTTGGCCGGGCGCCCAAGTTTCCGATGCCCACCACCTTGGAGAGGGTGCTGCGCCACTGGGCACACGGCGACCGCAACGGCCAACGCGACCGACAAGCGCTGGACATGGTGATGACCACCCTCACCAAGATGGCCAGAGGCGGCATCTACGACCACTTAGGCGGCGGCTTCTGCCGCTACGCCACGGATCGGGCTTGGATGATTCCCCACTTCGAGAAGATGCTCTACGACAACGGGCAACTGCTCTCGCTGTACGCGGACGCCTTGGCCATCGGTCCCGACGCTCTGTTCGAAGGCGCAGTCCGGGAAACCGCCGGCTGGCTGCTGCGGGAGATGCGCCACCCCGACGGCGGCTTCTTCGCCGCCTTGGACGCGGATTCCGAAGGGGAGGAGGGCAAGTTCTACCTCTGGCGCCGGGAGCGCGTCAAGCGCCTGCTCAGCGCCGATGAGTATCTGGTGGCGGAAACGCTCTACGGCATCGACAAGCCGCCCAACTTTGAGAATCAGTGGAACCTGCACCGCCGCGACGCCTGGCGCTCCGTGGTGCAGCGCCTGTCCCTGGAGCCGGAACGGGCGGACGCGCTGCTGGCCAGCGCCAAGCAAAAGCTGTTCCAAGAGCGGCAGAAACGCGAACGCCCAGGTTTGGACGACAAGGTGCTGACCTCCTGGAACGCCTTGGCCATCAAGGGGCTGGCGAAAGCAGGCATGGTGCTTGGCGAGCCGGCTTGGCTTGATGCGGCCACCGACGCTCTGGACTTCATTCGCGCCGAACTTTGGCGGGACGGCGCCCTGTTCGCATCTTGGCGGAGCGGCCAAGCCAAGCATTCCGGCTATCTGGACGACTACGCCAGCCTCATCGACGCCTTAACGGTGCTGCTGCAAGCCCGCTGGCGCGACGAGGACGCCGCCTTCGCCTTGGCGTTGGCGGACAAGGCGCTAGCGGGCTTCATGGACGCGGAGGCCGGGGGCTTCTTCTTCACCGCCCATGACCACGAAGCCCTCATCTCCCGCCCCAAGCCCACGACGGACGATGCCCAACCCCCAGGGAACGGCGTCATGGCCTTGGCGCTAGCCCGGCTGGGCCACCTGTTCGGCAACGCAGACTACCTTGAGGCCGCGGCCCGAACCCTAGCCTGGGCGCGGGGGGCCATGGAGCATCACCCGGCCGGCCACTGCTGCCTGTTGACCGCCCTCGAGGAGCAGGTGCAGGCGCCGGAACTCATTGTCCTGCGGGGCGACGAGGACGCAATCGACGAGTGGCGGCAAGCCCTGCGGGACAGCTTTCGCCCTTGGCGGCACATCTACGCCATTCCGCTGGACGCGAAGCAACGGCCGCCCTACCTGCCGGCGCTGGCACCCCTTGGGCCGGTGGCCTACATCTGCTCCGATTCGAGCTGCTCCACACCCATCGACTCCCTAGATGGACTGCAGGCGGCTTTGCGGTCGGGTTAAGCCAACCACAGCAGTTTAAATCTCCTCCCTCATGCGCAGATAGCTGGCGAAGCGGGGAATGCCGTTGTTCGTGACGCCATAGTGCTTGTAGGTGACCGTGGCGCCCAGCGGCGGCGGGTTGCGGCGCTCCGCGTCGGAGAAGCCGGTGCCCAGCCGAAAGCGGGCGCCGTCCGACATTTCCACCAACAGGGCGCCGAGCATTCCCGCGTACTTGCCCTTACCCGGCAGATGGGCCACAACCAAGGCTTCCGCGTCTTGGTGCAGTTTCAGCTTCAGCAGGTCATTCGTGCGGCCGGCGCGGTAGCGCGACAGGCCCCTGCGCAGCATCAACCCCTCGCCGCCCTCCGCGACCACGCGGCTTAGTTCCGCCATCAATTCAACCTCATCCGCCACGCGGAATTGCGCCACCAAGCCGATGTAGGGAGACTCGACACCCTCGAACATCTCCCCCATGCGCAACAGGCGTTCGTCAAAGACGCCCGGATGCGCCGGCAGATCGAACACCATGAAGCGCACCCTGCTCCAGGCGGCGCCGTCGGACCGTGTGCGCCGCACGATGCCTGAAAGCTCCGCGAAGGCACCCCGTCCCATCCAAAGCTCGCCATCGAGCGGTTGCCGCGGAAACCCCGCAGTGAACCAAGACGGCGCCAGAAAGCGCTTGCCCCGCCGCGAAATCAAAGCAGCGCCGTCCCACCAAGCACGAACGCCGTCCAGTTTTTCACTAATCCAGTAGGTGGGGACAGGCACATCGGCGACGTAGCCCTTGGCCAGCGCCAGCGGCGGCCGATCGTCCGCAGCGGCCGGCCAAGCAAGAAGGACAAACAGGAGAATCCGAAACATTTGGAGACTGGGGGACATGGGGCTTCCTCGCTGCAAAAGCCCCAACCCTGTCTTAAGCCCTTGCCGCTGCATAGCGGAAAAAGCCCCTCCGCCATGTGCGATTTCGGCGCAGCATATCCGCGGACTTTCACCCCTCTCCCCTGCAAATCTCCCGCAGCAGGATGGGTGGAGTTCGCACTTGCAACTGCTAGCGCAAAGCCGTAACGTCTCTGGACCTTCTAAGCTAGCTGCATGGATCTGGTCTTCACGAAGCTGGGTGGGCCGCTGGGAGCAACCGGGATGTCCCCCGCGCTTCGAGCACCTAAAAAGGGAAAAGCAGATCGACAATGACTACTACGGTTTGGAGCAGCTTAGCAACTAAACCAGTCTAATTCGGAGGCGCTTATGGACTACAGGGAAGTCATTACCATTGAACCTGGTAAGCGTGGAGGAAAACCATGCATCAGGGGGATGAGGATAACCGTTTACGACATTCTGGATTATCTGTCTTCCGGCATGACCCACCAAGAAATCCTCCTCGAATTTCCGTACCTGCGCGAAGAGGACATTCTGGCCTGCCTGAGTTATGCCGCTGACCGAGAGCGCACCATGTTGGCCGTCATGGGATGAAATTGTTGTTTGATCAGAATTTGTCGCCCGGCCTAGTAGAGGCCCTATCGGACATCTATCCGAATTCTGAGCATGTATCTAATTTCAACCTCGACCGATCTTCTGATAGAGAGATTAGAGAATTCGCTTGCAAACACGAATTCACCATAGTCACAAAAGATTCTGACTTCGAGGACCTAGACACTCTATTGGGATTTCCTCCAAAGGTGATCTGGATACGTCGAGGCAATTGCTCTGTGCAAGAAGTCGAGCAGCTTTTAAGAGAAAGAGCTGCTTCCGTCCTATCGCATCTTGAAGACCCGCAACTAGGCACTCTTGTCTTAGTCTGACTTCAGGACTTTGTTGCCAAAAACCTTGCAGCAGGGGCCGTAGGTCACGAACCATCCTGTCGAGACGGAGCAAGGCGGTTTGCGAGCGAGTCGATTGCCTTCGTCCGCAGCCGCGCCAGCAGGCGCTCCCTGAGGCTGGGGTGGGTCACCACGTCGATGCGGTGAAATGAGGGGCACAGGGTGGCGGCGTGGGCCACGCTGCCGCAGACGCCGCAGCCGACGCAACTGTTGTCCACCGAGGCGACCGGGCGGGAGCGCAGCGGGTCGGGATTGGATTGCAGGGTGAGGGAGGGGCAGCCGGACAGGCGGATGCAGGCATGGTCGCCGTTGCAGAGCTCCGCATCAACGCCGAAGCGCTGGCTCACCAGCCGCTTGCCGGCCGCCAAGCGCTGGCGGCGCAACGGTCTGGTGCGGCGCTCCTTGTTCAGTTGGCATTCGCCTTCGGCGACGATGACCTTGGGGCCGGCGTAGTCCGTGGTCAGGGCCTCCCGGAACGTCCGCATGGCGCCGTCCATGTCGTAGGTGCTGACTTTGCGCACCCAGTCCACGCCCACGCCGCGCACCGCCTGTTCGATGGAGTTGTTCGGTTGCTGACGGGCCATGCCGTCCCGGGACGAGGGGATGTACTGGCCGCCGGTGGCCGCCGAGTAGCCGTTGTCAACGATGACGGTGACGCCGTCGTGCCGGTTGAACACCGCGTTGGCGATGCCGCTGGTCAGCCCGTTGTGCCAGAAGCCGCCATCCCCCATTAGGGCGACGGGCCGCTGCTTGGCC
The DNA here is from genome assembly GCA_958296195.1 of uncultured Pseudomonadales bacterium. Classification (GTDB taxonomy): domain Bacteria; phylum Pseudomonadota; class Gammaproteobacteria; order Pseudomonadales; family Azotimanducaceae; genus Azophilus. The sequence continues at coordinate 1,722,578 of OY282455.1, forward strand.
CCAACATTGAGCGCCGCGCCGCCGGCCGCGCCCAGGCCGTAGCCCATGATGCTGGCGCCCATGTGGAAGGGCGGCATGGTGGCGAAGGAGTGGCAGCCGATGTCGGCGCTGACGTGCAGCGGCCCCAACTCCTCCTGCACCAGCTTCATGGACGCGAACAGCGGACGCTCCGGGCAGCCGGTGCAAAGCCCGGAGGGCCGCGCTGGGAGGGGCTTGCTCGACCCCAGCTCACGCACCGGGATGTGTTTCCCTTCGACTTCTTCCATCGCAACTGGTTCATCCCGCCATTCCCGCATAAAGCCCTGCACCCCGGCCCTCACCACCGCACCGGTGTATTCGCCCGCCATCGGCAACATGCCCTTGCCCACTACCGCCGCGCTGCTGCCAGCTTTGCGCAGCAAATGATGCACCGCCTGCTCGATGAACTCCGGTTGGCCCTCCTCCACGATCAGCAGCGCCTTCTTGCCCGCGGCGAAGGCGGTCACTTCCTCCGGCACCAAGGGATAGGTGGCGTTCAGCACCAAGATGGGAATGCGGCTGGCGCCGTAGAAATCCGCCAAACCCAGTTCCGCCAGCGCCCGCAACAGGGTGTTGCAGAGGCCGCCCTGCACGATGATGCCCAGCTCGTTCGTTGCTCCCTCCAGAACCTCGTTGAGCTTGGCTTCGCGGATGAAGTCAACGGCCGCCGGCCAGCGCTCCTCCACCTTGCGCTGTTCCTGCAAGTAGGTGGCGGGGGGCAGGATGATGCGCTCCTGGTCCCGCGCCGGGCGTTGCAGGGCATCCTCCAACGTGAAGGGGGGCGGGCGGTTGCTGCGGGTTTGGAAGTGGCCGTGCATGTGGCAGGCGCGGATGCGCAGCATCAGCATCACCGGCGTGCCGCTGGCCTCCGACAATTCGAAGCCCTGCTCCACCATGCGCACGATGGTGGGCAGGTGGGGACGCGGGTCCAATAGCCAGATTTGCGACTTCATGGCGAAGGCGTGGCTGCGCTCCTGCATGATGCTGGCGCCTTCGCCGTAGTCCTCCCCCACCACGACCAGGGCGCCGCCCACCACCCCGGCGGAAGCCAAGTTGGCCAGGGCGTCCGAGGCCACGTTGGTGCCCACCGTGGATTTCCAAGTGACGGCGCCGCGCAGGGGATAGTTCACCGAAGCCGCCAGCATGGCCGCTGCGGTGGCCTCGCTGGCGCTGGTCTCAAAGCGAACGCCGAGCTCCGCGAGGATGTCCGACGCATCGGCCAGCACGTCCATCAGATGGGATACCGGCGCCCCCTGGTAGCCGCCAACGTAGGCAACGCCGGATTGCAGCAGCGCCTTGGTCACGGCCAGGATCGCCTCCCCGGCGAACTCCTCCCCGTCCGCAAGCCGCAGCGACTGCACCTCCTTAGCGAACGACCGTTCCGCCATTCAATCGCTCCCGCCCATTCCCATCAGCATTTTCATTGGGCTTGCCTCTGTGGCGCTGCAGCGGAGCGTTCCTTGACGAAGGCGGTGCGCTCCGCTTGCATCCGAACCGCTTGCGCAATGCAATCCTGGCGCGGCTGCAGCAGGTCGCCCTCCGGATCGAAGTCGAACTTGGCCAGCAATCGGTCCATGGTCTGCGCATGGGGCTCCAGCTCGCCGTCGGCAAGAATGTGCTCCACCTGCGCCCCGGAAGCCTCGAGCGCCCGCGCCACCAGCAGCGTCCTGTGGCAGTCCAGCGGCTCCTTCTCCGCGCACATGACCGCAAGGCGCTGTTTTCCCGCACTATCCAGCAGGCCGGCGATGCCGGCCCGAAAGCCTCCGGTTTGGGCAACGCGCTCGTAACGAATGCGCTCATTCTCGTAGCAAGCGGGGTCGGCTGGGCGCCCGCCAAGTTCGCGCCCGAGGTAGAGGTAGCCGATGCCCGACGTTTGCAGCGCCTCGGCAAGCGCTGCACGGCTGAAGTGGGGGCTGAAACGACTGTAGGGCGCCGAACGCACATCGGCCACTGCCGCAATGCGGTGGCGGCGCAGCAACGCCAAGAAACCTTCCAATGTGTGGTTGGAGTGGCCGACGGTGCAAATGGAAATGCTATCGTCCGTCATAGCCGCACCCCCGCCGTTAGCGCCGGTCGCACTCGATTACGGCCGCGATCAACTTGTAGCAGAATCCCCCGTATTCTTCTCCCAAGCTGATGGTCAAATAGCATTCGCCGATCTCATAGAAACCATCCAATTTTTCCAAATATGCCCGCTCGCACACTGGATCGGTCACCCACAGCGCATAGTGGATTCCCGCGTGGGAGAACCGTCCCTGAACACGGCGCTTCGAGTTGCCGAACGCCTCGCCTGGCGCGAACACTTGGAGCTCCAACCGGTCTAGGTGAAGCAACCGCAACGAACTGGAAACCACCTCCGCTGCCGCCAGTGGAATCTTGTCGTTCATGCCACTGTAGGTGCTGTGCCCATCAATCCAAAGCGGTTCGACGGGGTCCGCAAGGGCGGGAAGGTCGAACCAGCAATAGTCTCCTTCCTTGCGCCAGTAAAATTCAGAATCAAGCAACCAGTTTTCCGTTTGCCAGCCTTCCGGCTTCGGTTCGATGAGCGGGATGTTGATGATGTCCAGCACTTCGGGGTCCTTTCCATCCTCGTATTGGCGCTCGTATTCCGATACTTCCTGACCGGGTCGTGCGCTTACCGGGCGAATCCAGTTTCCCGCTCCCTCACCCGGCGTCCATTCGCGGCCGGCGATGCTGCGGCCGGCCAGTTTCCGGAAGTTTGCAAGGCAGACGATTTGCTTGGCGGCGGACACAATCGCTCCCTAGGCAGCCGCCCAAATCAGCAGGCGCAATTCCGAGTCGTCAATCAAGCGGTACTCCGGCGGCCGGCCGGACAGATCTGCGCATTCCCGAAGGATGATCGGCACCCCGTCGCCGCGCCGGTCCATCAGCCGGGTGCGACCAATTCCAGTGGGTGCAGCGCATCGCGCCAGCAAAGACACAATGAGTTCGTTGCGGTTCGACTGCCGCAGGTGCAGGCTGTCCGGAGTGAGCGTGTTCGTCAGAGCGCCGGGAACGTAAAGCTCAAGGCGGTCACCGAACAGGTGGAGGCGCACCCGGGTGCCGGCCATCGAGTAGTCCCGATGGGCCACCGCATTCACAAGCGCCTCAAACACCGCCCGTTCGCTGTATTGAGGGTGTTCCGACCGGGCTGTTCCTTTGTTCGCCCGCACCAGCATGTTGCGCCGCACGAAATGCAGTGCGTCGGCAACCTGTTGATCCAACGGCCCGCCAATGTCGCGGGCGTCGGTTTGGTAGTCCGTGTCGGTGCGCTCGCCAGCGTAGCTGACGGCTTGGATGTAGGCGTGGGGCAGCCAATGCTGCGGGTCTTGGGTGCAGAGCAGCGCTCCGGCAAGTGTCAGCCGCGGGGTGCCGTCGGCTTCATCGGCGACAATGCGCAGCTTGCGCAACGCAACGCCGAAGTCCTCTGGAGCACTTTCGGGGGAAGGCGCCGAAGGGTCGTCTCGGAAAAATCGCCAAGTGAGTGAATACCGCAAGTCCGAAGGCGTGGCGCCCGGCACGATGGACTCGTCAAAACGAATTACGCGGCTCTGGCTGCGCTCCTGAAACAGCCGGGCCAGTGCCTCCGGCGCCATCTCGCGCTTGGAGCTGCCAATTCTGCGGAAGCAGCCGCCGGGGCTCTTATGCACGAACAGGCTGCGTCCCACATCCACCCGAAGAACGGCCACTGAATTGCCGTCTTCTTGCTCGAGCTCCTCCTTAAGAATGTCCGCGTCAAGAGCGGGCTTGATGGAATCATTGCAGATCTCCCGGACCCAGCTCTCAACGGCATCCAAGCCATCCAATGGAATGCCCTCGACCCTTCGGGTCTTGTCGTCCACCCCCAAGACCAACGTTCCTCCCCGACCATTGGCCAGCGCGGCCAGCTCGTCCGCGAAATCATCTCGTTTCGGGCTTTTGACGGAATCGCCGGACAGGAGAACACTCTTCAACTCCAAAACGGAGTCCTCGCCAAGCTGAATGCGGCGCATCAGGTTTGCATCGATCATCGCTTCAAAACGCTCCACATCGGCAAGCCGGAGGGAGCAAGCCTCGCCGGTTGCGACGTTGGAATTCAGGTGGCCAACCGCATTATTTCATGCGGCGCAAGATGCTCGCAGGGTGACTGCATGTCAAGGGCGGCATGGGAGCGCTTTGGCGGCGGACATGGGTCACTCGGCCCGCCGCCAGACGAGGGGAAAGGTCTTGTCGTCGGCTGGCGGCTTACCTGGGCGGCAGGTCGCCGCCTCGGGCTTGATCGCCGGGTCGGTGCCGGCCCGCGGGTCCCAGATGGCGTCTTGCCCCAAATAGCGAACCGAAACCGCCACCCGCCGACCGCCGCCGCCGTTGTCCTTGGCGCCGTGGATGGCCGCGGCGCTGAAGGCGATGGCGTCCCCGGCGTCCATGTCCCAAGACAGGATGTCGTATTCGTCCGCGGCGGCGTCTATGTCCGGCAGGGCCTCCCCCGCCTCGTTGCCCGCGAGGAACCCGTCCGTGCTGCGGTCCGCGTTGAACTGCACCGGGCGGTACATCTTGCCCCAACTGTGCGAGCCGCGGACGAACTGCAGCCCGCTGGATTCGGGACCGCAGGGGGTCAGGGCCACCCAAACGGAGATGATCTGCCGGCCTCGAACCGGCCAATAGGGCCAGTCCTGGTGCCAGGGCGTGTCGTCGCTGCCGCCCGCCTGCCGATAGAACAGGTGGTCGAAATAAAGCCGCGCCCAAGGGCTGCCCATGCAGCGCCCGGCGATCTCCGGCAGCGCCGTCTCGGCGCAAAATTGGCGCATCCAATCATGGGCGGGCCAAAGATAGCGCTCGGAGAGTGAGCTGGGGCGCCGCACCAGCCATCGATGCTCGCCGCCTTCAAGATGCCGGTCGATCATCGCCAGCATGTCGGCGACCTCCGCCTTGGCGATGGCCTGACGCACCACCACCGCGCCATCCTCCCGGTAGGCGCGGATGTCTCCTTCAGTGAGTGGCATTGCCCCGAATCATCCCTTAGCCGCTTGCCGCGGCATCGCCGTGAGATACGGACGCCGGCGGGACATAGTGCGCCGGCTTCTCGCCGCCTTGGGCGCGACGGGCGACGGCGGCGTCAACGGTTTCGATCAGCTTCGCCCGTTCCACTGCGGCGCGGTGGCTGACCGGCTTGGCCTGCACGGCGTTTGGCGCCGGCATGTCGGCGGCGTGGTAGTAGCCGACCGGCGACTTGCGGCCGGTGGTGTCCGCCGTGAAGTCCAGGTCCCGCTCGTTGACGCCGGCCGGGGGCTTGACCGCTACGCCATCCACCATTTCCAAGTCCTGCCACCAGCGCTTGACCGTGTTGCGCCAGCCAAAGCGGAACAGGTCGTCGAGATAGACCGCCAAGGGAACCAGCAAGGGCTTCAGCCAGAAAGCGTGAACGCCCAGCCAAGTGCCGACCCGATGCACCAAGGCGCCGTCGGCGGAAACCACCTTGTTGAGGGGGCAGGTCTTCATGCAGCGGCCGCAGGCCGAGCCTTTCTGGTTGGTGATGCGGTAGCGGGCGCAACGCTCCACGTCCGGCTTCCAGATCTCATAGCCGTTGAACACCACCTTGTCGCCGAAGGGAATGGCGCTGACCGGGCATTCCCGAGCGCACTTCAGGCAGTGGCTGCAAAAATACTGAAGGCCGAAGTCGATGGGCTTGTCCGGGACAAGGGGCAGGTCCGTGGTCAGCACCACGGACTTGAAGCGCGGGCCGACGAAGGGATTGAGGGCCAACTCCCCTATGCGGCTGAGTTCGCCGAGGCCGGCCAGCAGAATCAAGGGAATGTGCAGAACCTCGCTGTCCGCGTTGGTTTGCGGCCGGGCCGAAACCCCTTGGCTGCGCAAAAACTCCGCCATCACCCCAGCGATTTCCGCGCCGCGCAGATAGCCGCGCATGGACTGGCAGCCGGAAATCCAGTCGTCGCCACTAGCGCCCTCCATGGTGTCGTAGCCTTGGTCGATGAGCATCACCACCGCGTGCCGATGGCGCTTGGCGATGGGTTCGCCATCGGCCCGATGGGAGTACCAAGCGTAGTCGGGCACTTCGCACACGCCGGTCAGGTCCGCCCCTAGGTGATAGGAGAGGGACTTGAGCGCCTTGGTGTTGGCCTCGGCGTCCGCGAATGCGCCGTTGGATTCGGCGGCGGCCATCGGCCCGTCCTGATGCGGGACCATGCAGCGCAGCACCGGCATCATCCCGTAGGTCAAGGGATGCTTGTAGGCGAAGCGCTTGACCTCGCGTTGCGCCTTCGACCCCAAATCACCGTGTCGGGCCCGCACGAAGAAGTTGGCCCGCTGCGGCACTCTGGGCACCTCATCCTCCAGGATCAGGGTGGTGGGCCGGTCCACCCGGCGCACCCATTCCATGGGGTAGCGGCTTAGATCGGAGCGGCGCTTGGCGCAACGGCGTCGTTCCCGCCCGGAGACGGCGCCGTTGGCGCCCCACCAATAGCGCAACGGGTTGATCTTGGCGTTCGCCGCCAGCGGCAAATCCACGGCCAAGGCGTAGTTGGTGGTGACGGCCGCCAGCGCAAAGCCCTCCCCGACAAAGGGGCTGGCCAGCCCCCCATCCGCGCAGCGACGGGCCACCCCGGCCAGCACGGCCAAGGACTCCAGCGCCACCAAGCTGCGGTCCCGGCAATGGGCTTGCGCGGAGTGCCCCAAGGCGCGGATGTGGCCGGCGATGCAGGCGGCGATTTCCAAGGCCCGCAACCTGGCGATCTCCCCTTCGCCGCCGCGCAGCCAGTGGTGCGCCAAGTTGTCCAGCTCCACCGAACGTCCATGCGCCACCAATAGGACTAGCGCATGGCTGTGTCCTAACGCCTCCCCCCGCTGGACCCATTGCGGGATGGCGCAGACACCGGCGTGAGTGGCGTCCAAGTAGTAGGCGGCGCCCTTGATCTCCTTGGCCCGGCACTCAACGTCGGCACTGCCGGCGGCCTTCTGGGGGGCGACCGCACCTTCAGCAAAGGAGGAGAAAATGTCCGCGTAATGACGCGCCGCAGCGGCTAGGGGCGTCGCCGCGGAAGCCGGTGCCGGCGATGTCGGCTGCGCCCGCTCCGCCTCGACGAGGCTGGCATCCCTGCTCAGGGCTTCCAGAGGATATGGGCCGAATTCCACCGGCCGCCGGTGGCCGCTGTCTCTAAGAAGCATGGCTGCTGACCTCTCTCGCCAATGGAGCCAAGGCGGCCCCGACCGCCGCCAAACCACGCCATTATGCATCTTAGCGGCCCATTAGGGCCTGTTGACACTATCTGGGTCGACCCTGGCCGCGCCGAACGCAAACAAAATGCTTTACTCGTGACAAGCGTTGACAAGGTTGAAATCGGCAATTACTTTAACTATGAAATAATTGCCAGTGATTCAAGGGCAACGACAAATGGCCAAGCGGCAGAGGGGAGAAATCATGTTCAAGAACACAAGCCGTCGGTTTCCGTTGGGCTGGGCGCTGTGCCTCGGCGTTTTCGCGGCGCCGGCGGCGGGCGCCCAGCCAGCGCTGGAGGGGTACGCCCTTTTGGAGGAGGTCATCGTCACCGCGCAGAAGCGGGAGCAGTCCATTCAGGACGTCGGCATCTCGGTCACCGCGCTGTCCGGGTCCGAGCTCATGGGCTACCAGATGTGGGAGGGCGCGGTCCACGAGGGCGAGCGCGCCGCCGGGCAGTTGCTGGGAACATGACCAAAAGCAAGGCTTTCGCCAACGTGGCTGAAGAGGGCCGTGCTGCGCATCGAATGGGAGACATGGCGGCGGGCAAGACCTTCTCCAAGGAGATTCACGTCAATTGGGGGGAGTCCGATCCCTTTGGGCTAGTCTATTACCCTCGGGAGCTCGCTTGGTTCAACGACTTGGAGCACGACCTGCTTCGTCAGATCGGATACCCCACGGAGCGCATGATCCAGGAAGGCCGCCGAGCCTTTGTAATGGGCGAAGTGCATTTCCGCTTCGTCGGCCCCGCCGCCTACGGCGAAAAGGTGCGCTGCTCCATCGCCTTGGAGGAAATGCGCGAACGCACCGTCCATTGGCGTTGCACCGCGCTGAACCTAACCACGGGAGCGCAGGTCACCGAGGGCCGCGCCACCCGCATCTTCGCCCAAATTCAGGAAGACGGCAACCTGATGTATGGGATCACCGCCTTTCGGACATTGGTAGGGAGCGCCCCGGTCGCCCGGGGCGCGTGTTCGGGTAGCCTATGAGAGTTGAACAACATAGGGGAACCGAACATGCGCATGTTCGCACAGGATCGGGTGTTTTACCGAGGCGTCCGGGTGGATTTGACGGGCGACCCGGAGGCGTTGCGTCGGTTCGGGTTGCTGCGTCAAGTGGATCGGGCGCGGCGGGAGCACGGGCTGACGCTGGCGGCGGCGCTGGACGTGTCGGGGCTGCCGCGCAGCACCCACCACGACTGGCGCAGGCGTTTCGAGCGGGGCGGGGTGCGGGGGCTGGCGCCCCGCAGCAGCCGTCCGCTGACGCATCCGGGGAGGCGCTGGACGCATTCGGACGCGCGGCGGGTTTTCGCCCTCCGCGGGGAGATGCGCTGGTGCGGCAAGGCGCGGCTGCACCTGGAGCACAACCGCCGGCATCCCGACAAGCCGCTGAGCCTGGCCGCCGTGGGTCGGATCGTGCAGTGGGGGCTGAAGGCGGGGCGCATCAAGCCCTGCGCCTTCTGGTGCGAAGGGCGCGCCAGGGCCAAGCGCCGGCGCGACTTCTCCGGGGGCCATGCGCAGCGCTGGCGCAAGGAGGACAAGCACCAGGGCCTCCAATTGGACCACATGACCCTGAGCCTCGACGGCAAGGTCTTCAAGGAGTTCCGCGCCGTCTGCCCCAAGACCCGCCGCCAGCACGCCCAGGTGTTCTCCCGCGCCACCGCAGGCGTCGCCAAGGCGTTCCTCGCCGAGGCGCTTAAGCGCCTCGGCGACCAACCCCTCCAAGTGGACGGCGGCTCCGAGTTCAGGGGCGACTTCGAGGACGAGTGCGCCGAGCGCAAGCTGCCCCTCAAGGTGCTGCCGCCCCGATGCCCGGAACTCAACGGCATCGTCGAGCGCGCCAACCGCACCGCCCGCATCGAGTGCTGGAGCCTCCACGACGGCGAACTCACCTGCCAAGCCCTGAACGCCGCCCTGAGCAACCACCTCGACTACTACAACAACCGCCGCCCGCACCGCTCACTCGACATGCGCACCCCCGCCCAACAGGCTATGATGCTGGGCATGGCTGCCTGACGGAAAATGTCCGGAAGGTAAGTGATCCCGCACACCTGAGGTCCCAGCCCATCCCCGAAGAGATCCGCCAAGCCCTAACACGGATTTTTTAAGGCTGCTGGTGGGGGCTATGGCCATGCAGCCGACACGGGCGCAAGCCGCCGCCCTAGTGGCGCGGATGACGTTGGACGAAAAGGCCGCCCTGTGCTCCGGCGCCAGTTTCTGGCGGCTCAAGGGCAACGAACGCCTGGGGCTGAAGTCCGTCATGGTCACCGACGGTCCGCACGGCTTGCGCAAACAAGCCGGCAGCGCGGACCACGGCGGGCTGAGCGCCAGTGCGCCGGCCACCTGCTTTCCCACGGCCAGCGCCTTGGCCAGCACTTGGAACCGGGACCTGGCGCACCAGGTCGGCGAGGCGCTGGGCAGGGAATGCCAGGCGGCGGACATTGCCGTCCTGCTCGGCCCCGGCATGAACATCAAGCGCCACCCTCTGTGCGGGCGCAACTTTGAATACTTCTCCGAAGACCCCTTGCTGACTGGGGAATTGGCCGCCGCCCTGACCAAGGGCATTCAGTCCCAAGGCGTCGGCGCCTGCCTCAAGCACTTCGCCGTCAACAATCAAGAGCGGGGGCGCATGGTCACCGACGCCGTGGTTGATGAGCGCAGCCTGCGGGAGATCTATCTGCGCGGCTTCGATATCGCCGTCAAGCAGGCTCGCCCCTGGACCCTGATGTGCGCCTACAACCGAGTCAACGGCGTCTATTGCAGCGAGCACGAGCGGCTGCTCAACCGAATCCTCCGCGAGGAATGGGGTTTTGACGGCTTGGTGATGACCGACTGGGGCGCCGCCAACGACCGGGTGCGCGGCCTCGCCGCCGGGCTGGACTTGGAAATGCCCGGCAACGGCGGCGTCAACGACCGCCGCATCGCCGCCGCCGTGCAGGCGGGGGAACTGAGCGAGTCGGTCTTGGACCGGGCCGTCGTGCGCATCGTCCGCCTGATCCTGCAGGGCACCCAAAATGCGGCCAAACCGCTCTCGGCGGAGGAACTCGAAGCGCATCACGGCTTGGCGCGGCGGGCCGCGACGGAGGGCGCTGTGCTGTTGAAGAACGAAGGCGGCCTGTTGCCGCTGTCAGAGCAGTCCCGCATTGCGGTGGTCGGCGCCTTCGCCAAGCATCCCAGATATCAAGGCACCGGCAGTTCCCGCGTCAACCCCACGCGGCTGGACTGCGCCTTCGACGCCATCAAGGGCATCATGTCCGGCGAAGCCTCCCCGGTCTATGCACCGGGCTACGATCCCGTCGCCAGTGCGCCGGCCCTGGAGCTGATAGAGGAAGCGGTGGCGGCGGCGCAGGGCGCCAATGCCGTGCTGCTGTTCGCCGGCCTGCCAGAAACCCTTGAATCTGAGGGCTTCGACCGCAACCACATGGGCTTGCCGGAACAGCAGAACCGACTGATCGAAGCCGTCTGCGCCGCCAACCCCAACACCGTGGTGGTGCTGGCCAACGGAGCGCCGGTGGAAATGCCCTGGGCGGACCAGTCAAAGGCCGTTCTGGAGGGTTATCTCGGCGGCCAAGCCGGGGGCGCGGCCTTGGCCGATCTGCTGTTTGGCCGCGCCAATCCCTGCGGCAAGCTGGCCGAGACCTTCCCGTTACGCCAAGCCGACGTGCCTTCCGACCCTTGGTTCCCCGGCACCGCCCGCCAGGTTCAGCACCGCGAAGGCGTTTATGTGGGCTATCGCTACTTCGACAGCGCCACTGCACCCGTCCTGTTTCCGTTCGGGCATGGGTTGAGCTACACCCGATTCGAGTACCGCGACCTAGCCGTCACGCCAAGCGCCCGGCAGGACGGCGCCTTCGACATCTCCCTAGCCCTTGCCAATGTCGGCGACCGGGCCGGCGCCGAAGTGGTGCAACTATACGTTCATGCCCGCCAAGCCGCCGTCGAGCGCCCCGAACAGGAGCTGCGCGCCTTCGCCAAGGTGTTCCTGAACCCAGGCGAGAGCCGGCGGGTTGAATGCACGCTGGACCGGCGCGCGTTCGCCTACTACTGCCCCAAGGCTGCGGATTGGCTGGTGGAGGCCGGCGCCTACGAGGTGCGCATCGGCGCATCGAGCAGGGACCTGCGCTTACGCGCCGACATTGAGTTGACCGATGAAGAGGCGGGCGATCCGGAGGCTGGGTACACCGAGCCGCAAGCAGCGCAGCAAATTGCAGCGCATCCCGGTGGTCAGGACGATGCACCCAACGCCGGGCAAGCCGAGGCATCGACAAGACGGCCTAGTACCTCCACCCCATCCCATGCCGCCTTTGACGATGACGAACGCTTTGCGGAACTGCTGGGCCACCCCATTCCGCCGGAGGAGCCGATTCGCCCTTTCCACCTCAACTCCACCCTGGGGGAGATTTCCGCCACTTGGCTGGGGCGGCGGGTGCGAGCGCAAGTAGCCAAGGCCCTGCTGCAGCGCGTGGGCCAAGCCCGGAAACCCCACCGATCTGCTGCCCAAGACGCCAGCCCAGCCACCAAATCCACCGCTGAGGCCGCTCCCGCGGCGACGGGCACCAACACCGCCACGGAGAAGATGCTCCAGGAAATGCTGGACAACCTGCCTTTGCGCGGCTTGGTGCTGATGTCCAGCGGAGCTTTCAGCTTCCACCAAGCCGAGGCGCTGGCGGCGCTGCTCAATGGGCGTTTGCTTGCGGCTTTGTGGGCGCTTCTTCGCAGACGACGCACACCCTGATCAGCGCGTCCATTGCGCATTCGGGGCGGCGCCGATGGGTTCCAGGACGCTGCGCCTTGCAGGCGCCCTCGCCCTTGCTTGCCGTCATGCGCGGCGGCGGTTGCTGCGGCGCCGCTCACGCCCCGCTCCGGCATCGGGGTTGGGTTCGCGGTAAGCCTGCATCCAGCGGCGGCACTCCGGGTCCCGGCCCAGCATCACGTTGGCGCCGCGCACGGCGAGCATCACCTCGCCATGCAGGGGGTTGGTGATGGCCGAGGTCATGCCGGCACCGGCCGCCATCGCTAGGAAAACGCCATTCAGGCCGTTGCGGTTGGGTAGGCCGAAGCTGATGTTGGAGGCGCCGCAGGTGGTGTTGACCTTAAGCTCCGTGCGCAGCCGGCGGATCAGTTGCATGGCCTTGCGACCGGCGTCGTTCAGGGCGCCCACCGGCATCACCAGCGGATCCACCACCACGTCGCTGGCCGGAATGCCGTGGTCGGCGGCCCGCTGCACGATTTTCTTGGCCACCTCAAAGCGCACGTCGATATCCTCGGAGATGCCGGTCTCGTCGTTGGAGATGGCCACCACCGCGCAGCTATGCTTGCTGACCAACGGCAGCACCCGCTCCAAGGACTCATCCTCGCCGGTCACGGAGTTCAACAGCGGCCTGCCTTCATAGGCGGCAAGGCCCGCCGCCAAAGCCTCGATCACCGAGGAGTCGATGGACAGCGGCACGTCCGTGACAGCCTGCACACGCCTGATGGTCTCCGCCAGAATACCCGGCTCGTCGGCCAACGGGATGCCGGCGTTGACGTCCAGCACCTGGGCGCCGGCGGCGACCTGGGCCAAGGCGTCCGCCTCCACTCGAGAGAAGTCCCCCGCCTTCATCTCCGCCGCCAACAGTTTGCGCCCGGTGGGGTTGATGCGTTCGCCGATGATGACGAAGGGCTGCTCAAAGCCGATGACCACCTCCCGGCTGGCGGAGGAAAGTAGGGTGTTTGTCATGGGGCCATCATCCTCTTCCGGTCTTAACGGGTCGTGCCAATGCCGCCCCCCTCGTCAGCGTAGGGTCAGGATTCGGCCGCTGGCTGCGCCGAGCACGGGAGACAGTCATCTTGGTCAACCACCTTGTTCCAGGTTGCGGGATGCGCCACTGCGGATGCTGATGGGAACAAAGGCATCCACGGCTCGCAGAGTCCGGGCAAAAGGGGACAAGCCGGTGTGGTGGTACGCGAAGCGCAGCCGCAAGTTGTCCGCATGGTTGGCGGCTTGGCGGCGCAACTCCTCGTCGCCGCTTTGCGACAGATGCAGCAGCCGCTGGTAGTTGCGGAAGTAGTCATCCCGCAGTTGCGGATGGCGGTCCAGCCCCAGCCCTTGGTGAATCAAGCGGTCAAAGTGGCGGACTAGGAAATCCGTTAGATAGAAGGTGCCCGGCTCCTCCTCCGCCAAGGCCGCAAACGCCTCCGCGCCGGAGAGGAATTCATAGCAGTGGGCGCCGGGCAGGCGGAGGGTGCCGGTCTTGGCCAGTTCCGCATCCAGCAGGCCGCCGGTGCCGCAGTCCGCATAGGCCACCAGCACTTGCTCGTGCTGGTCTTTGATGGCGGCCAGCTTTGCCGCCACCGCCGCTGGAATCCGCTCCGGGCGGTTGTGCAGCTCCGCCGGCAGGCAGTACAGGACCAGGTGGGTCCAGCCGTTCAGGCGCCTGAGCTGATTCAGTTCCCGGGCGATGGCGCCGCAGGCCACTACGCCAACGGACTGGCGTTCGAACACCTCCGCCTTGGCGGCTTGCGCAAGACTGTTCGGGGCCGACGGCGGACGCGGTGGGCGCTTGCCGACCCTTAGTTCACTGGTTTGCATGGGGCATCCAACCCAAGGGCCGGGCAGCGGTTGCCCCGCGTCAGCCGATGACCGCTTGGTGGGCGGACGCTTCGCGCTTGGCCGCCACCAGCCGCTTGGCCGTCTCCACGGCGGTGGCGGCGTCCCGGCAGTAGGCGTCGGCGCCGACAGCCTTGCCGAACTCCTCGTTCAGCGGGGCGCCGCCCACCAGAATGACGTAGTCGTCGCGGATGCCCTTCTGCTCCAAGGTTTCGATCACCACCTTCATGTAGGGCATGGTGGTGGTCAGCAGCGCCGACATGCCCAGGATTTCCGGCTTGTGCTCATCCAGTGCGTCCAGGTAGTTCTGCACCGGATTGTTGATGCCGATGTCGATGACCTCAAACCCGGCGCCCTCCATCATCATGCCCACCAAGTTCTTGCCGATGTCATGGATGTCTCCCTTGACCGTGCCAATCACCATCTTGCCGACGGGCTTGGCGCCGGTCTCCGCCAGCAGGGGGCGCAGCACGGCCATGCCGGCCTTCATGGCGTTGGCCGCCATCAACACTTCGGGAACGAACAGGATGCCGTCGCGGAAGTCGATGCCCACGACGGTCATGCCATCGACCAAGGCGTTTCCCAGCACCTTGTCCGGCGGCCAGCCCCGACCCAGCAGAATACGCACGCCCTCGTCGATTTCCTCGGCCAAGCCATCGTAGAGGTCGTCGTGCATTTGCTGCACGAGATCGTCGTCGTCAAGGGTGGTTAGATCGAGATCGTCGTCGTTTGCATCCGACATGCGTCACCTCCCGAGGGCTGCCGACGCAGGTTAAGCGACCCGCGCCGGGCGTGCGCAAGCCTATGCCCCGACCCGCCAACAAGCGGTTGCCAAGGCGACATTGACTTGTCGAAATACGACCAACTGGCGCGAGCAGGCATCCCTATGTCGCAAACATCGCAACGACCTCTACCGCTTGCGGCCATACTCGTTTTTCCAATTGGGGGAACGACCTACTTGACAATCCTGACCCATCCCGATTTCGACCAGTCGGAAACTGGCGAGATTTGCTTCCGTTCAAGAACAAACCGGGGAGGGCGCCAACGTGAACGACCAACGGCCTAGCCGCGCCTCAGGCGGTCGGGCGGCGCGGCTGAAGGCCCGCCAACAGGCGCAACTGGAAACCCGCACCGGAGCACCGCCCTACATCACCCGCCGCATCAAGCCGCTGGAGGTGCTCGACGCGGAAGGGCTGGAGCTGATTGAGCGCAACGCCGACCTGCTGCTCGAGGAAATCGGCATCGACTTCCGTGACGACCCGGAGGCCCTGCAGGTGCTCAAGGACGCGGGGGCGGACGTGGAGCACGAGCGGGTGCGCTTTCCCCGGGGCCTGTGCCGCTCCGTCATTCAGGCGTCCGCACCCAAGGAGTTCGTTCAACACGCCAGAAACCCGCACCGCAACGTCCGCATCGGCGGGCCGCACACCGTCTTCGCCCCCGGCTACGGCCCACCCTTCGTGCAGGACCTAGAGGGCGGGCGCCGCTACGCCACCCTGGCGGACTTCCAGAACTTCGTGAAGCTCTCCTACCTCTCCCCCTACATGCACCACTCCGGCGGCACGGTCTGCGAGCCGGTGGATGTGCCGGTGACCAAGCGCCACCTCGACATGATCTACGCGCACATGCGCTACAGCGACAAGGCGTTCATGGGTTCGGTGACCCATCCGCAAAGGGCGGAGGACACCGTGGCGATGGCGAAGATCCTGTTCGGCGAGGAATTCGTGGGCAGCCACACCGTCATCGCCAGCCTCATCAACGCCAACTCCCCCATGACCTTCGACGCCACCATGCTGGGCGCCGCCAAGGTCTATGCCCGCAGCAACCAAGCCTGCATACTGTCCCCCTTCATCCTCTCCGGTGCCATGTCACCGGTGACGGCGGCGGGCACCCTCTCGCAAATCCTCGCTGAGGTGCTGGCCGGCGTATGCTTTCTGCAGCTCATCGCCCCTGGCGCTCCCTGCGTGTTCGGCACCTTTGCAAGCTCCGTCTCCATGCAGTCCGGGGCACCTACCTTCGGCTCCCCGGAGGCCGCCTTGGTGCTCTACGGCGCCGCCCAACTCGCCCGTCGGCTGGGGTTGCCCTTCCGCAGCGGCGGCACCCTCTCCGCCGCCAAGATTCCCGACGCGCAAGCCGCCTTCGAGAGCGCCAACACCTTGCAGCCCACCATCCTGGCGGGCACCAACTTCGTCCTGCACGCCGCCGGCTGGCTGGAGGGCGGGCTGACGATGGGCTACGAAAAGTTCATCTTGGACTTGGACCAACTCGGCATGATGCAAACCTTCTGCAACGGCATCGACCTTTCCGAAAACGGCCAAGCCTTGGACGCCCTGCGCGAAGTGGGGCCGGGCAGCCATTTCCTCGGCTGCGCCCACACCCAAGCCAACTTCTCCACCGCCTTCTACCACTCCAGCGTCAGCGACCACAACACCTTCGAGCAATGGCGTGAGGAAGGCGGTCTAAGCGCCAGCGACCGGGCCGGCCAAGTATGCCAACGAATGCTGAACGAGCATGAGGCGCCGCCATTGGACGAAGCGGTGGACGAAGCCCTGCGCGACTACATCGCCCGCCGCAAGGCGGCATTGCCGGACTCTGATGTTTAGCAATGGTCGAGCGGCTCAGAACAATGCTTTATTCGGCTTGACGGAACCCGCGGCGTTGCCGGCCCGCTACGATTTCCGCATTCCAAGTCTGCCCGCCTTCAGTATATTGGCCGGTGCGAATGAGAGCGAATTCATAGTCAGGAAGCGGGACGATCGCCAAGCACTTCCCATCCAGAATCAGCCCGTAATCCAGGAAGCTGAAATCCAAGTTGTCGAAGCCGTGACGGCGGCGATGCGTGGGCAGTTTCTGCAGATCGGTCGGAATGAAGTGCAGGAAGAATATCGCATTTGTGTCCTCTGCGGAACAGGGATTCCTAAAGTAGGCTAGCGCAGTTCCGTCGAGATAGACATCGAAGGCGGAGCGGTGCGTTGGCGGGCCGATGCTCCCAGAGACGATGGATTCATACACCTTCCGATACGGGTTCGATGGGGGCGCATAGCCCTTGTTGACTTTGAAAATGACTCCGTCCGCTAGATCCGCCACCGGCTCCAGTCCCTGCGACACGCGCATTCCGGCGGCGCCGTAGTCGTATAACCGGTTAATCCAAAAATGCTTGAACCAAACTATGTAACCGCCGTCCTGAAGCCAGGCCCAAGACCAGTTCCGCCCCGCCTTGGAGCTGCGGTTCTTCTTACCAACGCGCCTCTTGGGCAACATGCGGGTAGTTATGGGATCGTCATTGTTGAAATGCACAACCATGGGTAGGTTGCTGTAAACTGTGCCGGCTAAGGAATTTTCCCTGACGTATCGCAGCGTTTCGGAACCCGCCCAAGGCGGCGCGGCGTAGCCTCTGTTAGATTCGCCTAGGTTGGCTCCCACTATCTGTTGGATGTTCTTAATGGCCTGTCCACCCGTCCATAGCGCCAACGCCATCATCAGGACAGCGGTCAGCAGACTCGGCGTTCCAGTAAACCGCTCTACTATGGGCAGACCGCCAAGACCTCCCAGCAGCCTTTTCCGCCGCTCATAGATGAGAAGCCGATCCAGCATGAACGCGAAAACCAGCAGAAGCGGAATGTAAACAGGCGTCAAGTATCTTGGCCGAACGCTTGGGGCGATCTCGACCGACATCGCTGCAACAATAAGCAGGACGAGGTAAGTCAGCGCAAAGCCGCCAAAAGTAAAAAGGGGCCGCCACTCAAACTGGCGCCGCTCCCGACCGTGCCTTCCAACCGAAACCGGTCCAAACATCACCAGTAGCAAGGTCGCCACCGCCAACAGCCCAAGCGCGGCGCCATTAACAAGAAAATCCAAAGACGTCCATCTGCCCAAGGGCGGAATGTCAAAGGACATCCAGTTCCGTAGAGTCCCAAACACATCCGGCAATAGCGTCAGCAAAGTATGTTGCGTCGGAGCATTGTGTGCAGTGAGATCCCCAACGGTCAAATAGTTGCGCAGCAGCCATACAACCATGGGCAGTGCCGTGATGAGCGACAAGACAGCAACGCGCCGTCCCCTTTGCAGCAGCGATGGACCCCGCTGCAGGAGAAGCAGCATGCCTATGAGTATCGGCAAGGCCACGCCTATGTACCTCACCTGCCAAGCTAGGGAACTGAAAGCAGCCGCCCAGAGCAGAGACCGAGCCTTGCCTTCGGTCAGGAACTTGTCGGTGCAGACGAGGGCGAGGGTCGCCAACAGAATGAAAACAGGTTCGGAAAGAACCCAAGAGGACCATTCCGTCAACGGCACCGATATGGCGACCGCGGTGCTGACCCAAGCCGCCACGAATAAGGATTCAACCCGCTGCCGCAGATATTGCCCCACAACAACTACAGTCAACCCGAAGACAGCGGCGTTAAGAGGGCCGGCAACTTCGAGAGGGTCGAGCACGCCAAAGCTGAGGGCGGCCAACAACAACGGGTAGAGGGGAGGCCACTTCGCGTAAATATATCCACTGAGGCTAAGGAAACCCTCCCCTTCCAGCAGGTTTCGGGCCACGGCTATGTAGTGTATGGAATCGTAGTGCAGCGCCGCACCATAGGTGACCTCCCGCGCCAACACCAAGGCAACACCCAACATCGACAGGAAGGCTATGTACAGCGTAAAGCCATCAAAGCGAAAACACGACTTTGCGGAACCAGCACCAGTCAAGTGCATCGAGTTCAGCATGGGGGTTCGTTCGGAATTTTGCCGGCTGCGCCGACTTGGTCCCCTGCCGACGCGGCGGCTCGATGCACACTAATCAAATTGCTGAAGTCAAAGAAACCGTCAGGGAAAAACACGACTTCGGAAGCGATAACATGGTAGTCCTTACCCTCATGGATTTCAAACATCTTCGGGTGCTCTTCGGAAATAATGATCTTGGACACCCGTTTTGAATTTTGGATGGCTATGGAGTAAGCCGGCCAAGTCCACGAGTCCGCATTGTGGAGCAGCCAACTACGCTCCACTTTGGAAAATTCACCTTCTATTTCGCAAGAGGATATGAAGGTCTTATTGGATTCTTTGACAATAAGCGCCGCCTGATTCTGAAATTCCCCCCAATACTTGGTGTTGCCCAATTGCCAAACGGAGCCGCCCGCCAATCCCACCGCCAAAATGAACTGCATCAAACTGCGCCATGCATGACCAATTTGCATCCTAGCCCACCAAAAGACAACGGCTAGGCCCATCCAGAACACCGAGCCGAAATTGACCAAGAAGCGATAGCTCTTCTCCGGCCAAGGTCTGATGTACCAAGGCTCATCAAATAGCACCACGGAAACCTGCAGTGCGAAGGTCGCGCAGACGATGGCAATTCCCCAGCACAACACAAGTACCGCCTTCGACAACCTCGGACTCCCAATGAATTTGCCCTGCAACCAAATTCCGGCTAAGGACGCCACAAGCGCCACCCATGTGAGCAAACTTAAGCGGGTAGCGCCGCTTGCGTCCCACATCCTGTTGGGCTGCGCCCCCGTTAGATAGTTCAGAAACACCTGGGTCTGCTCGCCAACTGGATGACTCGCCTGCCAATACAGAACAAAGAGCGTATGCAGCAGGCTGGTCAGTCCTATAAGGCAAATGTGCAAGTCATTCTTCAGGACTGGGCGCCGTCGCGCTCGGATTAACCGTGCCGCCGCAGCGCAAAAAAGAACGACTCCCCACAACACCATGCCCTCATGCGCCCTAAAGAGCGCCAAAAGAACTACAACAACAACGGCGTGGTCAAGCACTCTCAACCTGAAATCCAGCAATACATAAGAGAGAAGCAGCCAACATAACGCCAACGTGGTGAATGCTTGGTTAAGGATGAAGAATTCCGATGGCATTGAGCAAGTGAGAACAGTGGCAACCACGAAAAAGAGAATCCGATAGTCCTTCGCTCTACGGCAATTTATATAGCACCCCAGGTAAATGATGACGGGTGTAAAGAAAAGCGCTGCTCCAAATAGCAGCTTAAGCGTCCGCAGATCCTCAACTCCAACCTTGATCGCCATTGCCACAGGAAACTGATTTATGTAATTGACGAATAGGCGGATGTGTTTGGGGTCATCCACGAAGGGCCACCCAAAGTCCCTCGCCAACAAGCCAGTGAAAAAGTGCGACCCGTCCGAATATAGGGCTCTTTCAGCCAGGACGGCGGCACACAGGTGCAACAGGTATAGACCAGCGGCGGCCGCCCCTAAACAGAGCAGTGCAAAAGGCAGAATATGAGTGCGGAAGCGACGTTGAAGAAAATTCACCTTAGCCCCGACCGCCGGATGCCAAATCCCCCTGAACAAAGGAGTCCAATTCCGCAGGTGTGCCCAAAGCAGCAACGCAGGATGCGGGCAAGACGGATATGGATATCCTGCCGCCCCGCCGAATGAGGTATTTATATAGAGGTGCCACATAACGTTCCCCCTTAGCCAATGCGGAGCCTTCCACCTCCATGTGTTCGTAGGCTTCCACGAAATCACCAGCCCTTGAGAACCAATACAAGCCGAGGGAGGCGTGGTCCGAAATGCGTTTCTTTTCCGCCACGTCAACCGCCCACCCGTCCTCCGCCAAGGCCACAAAACTCCAGTGATTTCCCGACAGCGGAGCGCAGGGGATCCACCCATGGGAACCGGCCTCAATCAGGCCTGGCGAAAGCCTATTGGGGTCAATGTGGGTGTCTATGTTGTAGATCAGCAAAGGCGCATCCAGATGCCACAGGTCCCTGGACCGATAGGCGCTAGTCGCCTGCCCATCGGTTACCGCCGCCAACTCCCGAATTCGCGCATTGCCTATCGACAATCCAGAAAGACTCTTACGCAAAAAATCACCAGAGCGGTTTTCCCTTAGGCATACAAACACCAGCCGACTCTCGGGAGTGATGAAGTTGGCCAACGATGACAGAGACCAATCAAACAAGCTTCGGCCCCTTGCTGAAATCTCATACTTGGGGACTTCGTAGCCGGCCTCCGCAAAGCGCTGGCCACGGCCTGCCATGGTAACCACAATATTGACGTGCATAAACCCTATGACCCAATGCGATTGCCGCTGCGTTGCAACAGGTCATGGATTTCGTGCTCGGAGAGACGTAGAAATTCGTCCGGTCTGATGGCCCGGTCATCAATGTAAAAACCCTTTTCTCGAGGCCAAGGCTTGCCGAAAATTATTTCGTCATAAGGCACATCCCATTTATCCAACCAACGGATCAGTTGCGGCGCCGTATGCTTATTGATCAGGCCAATGCTGCCGCTGTACGTCCTCATGTTGCGCGAGGAAAAGAGGCAAATTCTATACCCCTTACCCCAATACTCCCGCAATTTCGCAAGCATGTCCTTTCTCGGCGCAAGATCATCGTAGGATTCACCTTCCTTCTTGAGATCGCACAGGGTGCCATCAACATCGACCACCAAAACCCCATCACCTGCATCATTGGCGCTAGACATTCTCGACCTCGTCCAATATCTCCTTCGCCCTCACAATGAAAGCCAAAATCTTATTGGGATGGTCCAAGTGCAGCGGAAGCATCGACAGAAACAAGGATGCCTCACATAGTCGAACGGCCGGTAGGCTGTATTGAGTGCCACCCAAGCGGGTTTTGAACATCTCCTGCAGCACGACGTGATTCGTCTGCCCAAGCAGACGCAGTTCCACAATATTGTCAGCAGCAAGACCAATATCAAAAAGGCCACTATTTATAAAATCATAGGCACCCAAAATGCTATGGGAAATCTTGCCCAAGTCGTATAACGGATTTGTCCACAACTCGTCCTCCCCAATGGCCCCTCTAGGGTCAAGCAACATGAGTAGCTGGCTGTTCATGTCGTACAAAATGTTGGAAAAGCAGGGGTCACCGTGGCCGGTCACCATAAAGTCAAGCTCAATCCGCCGCTGGTTTTTTTTATACAGCCGCAAATAGCGGTCCAGTTGCTTGCGCACATCCCATTGCCCCTCGGGAAAATTTGCCGCCATTGCGTTGATTCTGCCCCCTCCCTCGGATTCAAGAAACCGCTCGACCCTACTCCTAGGCTTTTCCGCAAAAAGTTGATAGGCCGCGGCGCCGGCCTCTTCCCCACTGCACTTTCGATGAGCTCGCTCCCCAATAAATAGGAATAGGCGGTCTAGAAAGCGGGCGAAGCTGTCTTCGGTGAAAGCTCCATGCACCCACGGCAATGAAACATCAGCAACACGATAGCGGAGCATCTTGTACGATGCCGTCTCGCCATCGTCCTGATAGTCAAATGGCTGCACCAGCCAAGGCTGCATTCTCTCATCAGTCAAGCCATAGAAGGAGTATTCGGCAAGGATTTTCGGCCGGTCTTTGGAGGATTTGGTGCAAAAATGAGAGTCAACCTGAATGCGATTGAAGTGCCGCGCTTCGGTGGCCCCCCCGGCAATCAGATTAAGGAAGTTGTCCAAGTTGGCAAGGTCAACCTGCTGAACCGACCGCAGGCGTTCACAGTCCTGCCAAGCTTCCTCCCAGTTGTGCAGAGGGCCTTTCTCAAACGCCGGCCATAGTTTCACTAGGTTATGAGCATCACGGAAAAATGCTATAAGGGGCTTGTACAGGCTGTCGGTAAAACTCTCCCTCGCATAGGGCAGCTTTTCGACTAGCTGATGCAGGCGGCCGTAGTCGTGAAAGGCGGCGCGGCCCGAGACGACAAGCATTGCGGTGTTTTCACTAATAGTCTCAAGCATCTGGCGAAATTGCGCGATGTCTCCATCATCACGCAGGCGAATGACCGGAGACGCCCATTCCGGCATGGACGCTTGGAAGTGGCTGAACAGCCGCTTGCGCTGGAAAATGATGTCTCCATAGCGACGGTTGCCGACAAAACTCCGCAGGCGATTGGCCACCATTTCCCGATCGTCCACGACGATTAGAATGTCCTCATTCATGCGCATGCCCTAAGACCTTCCCCTAACGAAGATTAGCAGAATCAACATCATCGCTAGAGTTCCCGCAATCAAGGCACCCGACCTGTAGGTTTCAAAGACGTGCGCGAATTGATGCCCCGACAAGGACAAACCCGTAAAAAACGCATCGGAAAACATGGCTATCAGATGGGTGCTTTGATACTCGGCGATTTCAAGAAGTTTCGCAAAGGCCAGTATCTCCATTGCCCATATAAAGACGGACAACAGAAGAAACCCGGTCAACCGCCCGGTAATGGACCGGTGTATGTCCAACTCCAACCGGAAGATCACATCGCTCATTCGGAGCAAAGCCACGTCTCGACGCCGGTGCCCAGTCAGCACCAAATGACGGTTAAGGTAATGCAGAATTTTGCAGAGGGAAAACAAGCAAAGCAGGCCAAGAGACAGACCCAAAACCACCAAACTCAGCACCCCTTGGGGAATGCCTGAGATGTCCCCCTGCAAAAGCGTCAATCCGGCTATGAGGACAGCAAGCACGACGAGGTCGCCAAATCGTTCGATTATCCATACGGCGAGGGCTTTCTGCCGATAGTCGTAAACATAGTAGAACGATGCAAGGCGCAGGACTTCGCCAATCTTGAACGGCAGGAGGCTGCTGGGAAAGGCGGTTAGCGCATGGGCGAAGATCAGCGGCAACGCCTGGTGCCGGTCATCCAGCGTAAGCAACGCAAGGCGGAGCATGCGGAATAGGTGCGAACAGAGGTAAAGTGCGCAAGCGCCCAAGACGGGCAGCAGCGCTGCTTCTCTTACCGCCAGCAAGACGTCTTCTTGGCGCAGAACCACCCAACCCCCAACAACGCTGACCAGCAGGATAAGGTAAGTTCTTGGGACACTGCGGGTCATTTGCCACCCTCAACGATTGGCTCCTTAGCCACAACGGTAGCACCTGAATACGCCTCAACGGGAGCTGTTCTTAGGTCCTTGGCGAGAAAGGCGCTGCGCCCAACAAAAAAGCGAGCCAGCAGCCAGAGAACACGGACTGCCTGCCGCATCAGCTTGACATTGGACAGTTGGTCCTCCTCCCGCCAGCTAATTGGGAAGAAACGCACCCGTTGGCGGCGCTGATAGCTTGCCAACAACATAGCATAGTTAAAGGTCAGATCGTCAGGAAAGCACTGATGGTGAAAATCCGAAAAGGCGGCTAGGCGATAGAGGTTCAGGCCAGATCCGAGGTCGTAAACAATATGGCCAGTAGCAGCGCTGAACAACAGATTGTAGAATCGATTTCCGATGTTGCGGACCCAAGAATAGCCCTTGCGCACGCTGCCCGCTTGAAAACGGGCGCCTAGGAGGCAATCCACCTGCTGGTGAGCCCCTTCTTCAAGGTGGGGAATGAGGTCCCCAATGTCTGCTTGATCATCCCCGTGGAGCACCACGAGATGGTCGAAGCCTCGGTCGATGGCGTAACGGAAGGCGACCTTGTGGGAGCCGCCCAATCCGTAGTTGCAATCATTAAGCCATGCAACGAATTGGCATTGTCTGAGGCGCTGCCGCCCCCTGTTGATGGCGGCGTCCAAGGTGTCGTCCGGGGAGCGATTGTCCACTATTAGCACGGTGTCCACCCAGCTTTGCACCCTGTCATCAAACTGGTCGATGACCCGCAACACCTGCTGTTCGCACCGGTAGGTGGGAATGAAAACCAATATCCGAGGCTTACGCTCTTCCGTAGCGCCGCTGGGCATCTGGCCGCTTTGTCGCTCTAGCTTTTTCGGCCTTCCAACCAATCTCTCTACGGCCGCGGGAGCTTTGCGACAGCGGTGCCGGGTGGGAGGGATCATGCGGGCTTCTCCTGCCGGCCGCGGTCCAACTCACCTATGCCCATGCCAATCAATATCCAGGAGCAGATGCCCACGCTCAGCAAATTCTGCAACAGGTAAACCTCAAAAATGTTTTGAATGATGACCATTACGATGCAGGTGGCGACAAACCGCTGAACCGGCGTGACCTCCACGCCTGTTCGCGTACGCACGCTGAATATAAGGGATGCGCACAACAGCGCCAACAGCGCCAGGCCAACGATGCCCGTTTGCAGCCCAAATTGCAGGAATAGGTTGTGGGCGGATTTGGCGACGCCCTTCCGTTCAGTAGGGTCAACAAGCTTGTTCAGCGCCTGGATGGCCGCGCCAATACCGGCGGCGGTGCCTTTAGCCTCTCTCCCGCAGACCGGCAGATCAAGCGTGTATTGCAAGTTGGAGCCGAACCGCTGCACCGAATCTGGCAAGCAGCCGGTGAAGTCGTTGCCAACCAGCTTCAGCACCCAAAGGGAGTCTATCCGACCCAACTCCGGAGGTATGGCCCCACTTAGGTGATTGCCCCCTAACCAAAGTTCCTCAAGGTTGACGAGATGCTGCAGTTGGGGCGGAATGGCCCCGGTCAACGCGTTGCCTTGCAAGGCCAGCTCCCGCAAGTTGGTCAACCAGCCGAGTTCCGGTGGTATCGCGCCAGTGAGTTGATTGTCGTTGAGGCGCAGCCAACTAAGTTGGTCCAGCACCCCAAGTTCCGCTGGAATGCGACCGTTCAACCCCGCCCCTGACAAATTGACCGCAACCACCCGAGGCGGTGCGCCGGCCACGGTCACGCCCTGCCAAGACGTGATGGGTTCGCTGTAGCTCCAGTTCAATTTGGCCTCGCCAGCCAGAATGTCGCGCACGGCCATTAGAACGGCGGCGTCGTCAAGCAGAGGAGGTTTGCCCCAGGGTGAAGGGTCACAAGCGAAATCCAACTCCTGATTTGCATCCCCAAGGCCCCTGAGCGCTGGGGGCAGGCAGCCGATGAATTCGTTGCCGCCAAGATGCAGAAAGACAAGCTTGTCGAGCAGCGCCAATTCCGACGGTACCAACCCGCCCAATCGGTTGTCTGCTAGGCGCAACTCCTCGAGTTCAGCGAGTTTTGTCAGCTCCATCGGAATGCTGCCGGTGAGTTCGTTGCGATCCAAGGCCAATTTCCGCAATGCGACCAGCCCCCCCAATTCCGGGGGAATTGCTCCGCTCAACCGATTGTTGCTGAGGCGCAGCAGTCTGAGGTTCCGTAAATCTCCCAACTGCGCGGGAATCGAGCCGGTAAGCCGATTGCCGCTTAGCTGCAGCGAGGCAAGCCGGTCCAATTTCGCCAAGTTTGCCGGAATGCGCCCGTCCAGCCCCGCGGAGGGAAGGTTCAAGGCCATGATGCGCACGGGTTCGCCGCCCGCCCAAACGCCCCGCCAAGCACTGATCGGCAGAGCCTCGCTCCAATTCAAATCGGCGCTGCCGGCCAATTCGTCTCTGGCGGCCAACAAGGTGGCGCAATCCATGCGCAAACCGGCAGCCTCAGCGCCAAGTTCACTGCACGTTAAGCCATCCTTCAATGCCTGGAGGGGTTTGTTGGTCTGGTCCTTTGGCGCACTTTCGGTTGCATTGCTGTACGAACGGGCCATCGAGTGAGCTAGGCGGTTGCCGCTAAGCCGAAGATGCCTTAGCTTGTCCAAATTCTCCAATGCGGCGGGGATGACGCCAGTTAGGGCATTGCCGTTGAGCATCAATTCCTGCAGATTGGCAAGCCCGCCCAACGCCGCGGGAATTGGGCCTGTGAGCGCATTGCGGCTAAGGCGCAGGGAAACTAGTTGATCCAAACCGCCAAGCTGCGCTGGAACGGTGCCCCGCAACCCCATGCGCACCAAGTCCAAGGCGATGACCCGCGGCGGTTCGCCGCCCAATGCAACGCCTCTCCATAGGCCAATCGGTGTCGAGGCATTCCAGTTCAGCGCAACTCCGCCCGTCAAGACGTCCCGTGCCTCCAGCAGGATGGCGCAATCCCTGAGCAAGCCGTTGGAGGGCGGGCGGGCGGAAGCACGATCGCACAGCTGAACCATGCCGCCCTCGCCGTTGACGATTCCACTTGCCAAAACCCCAAGGTCTAGGGCCTCCATGTTTGGGGCATCGCTTTTTTCGAGGTATGACGAGGAGGGTACAGCGCCACCGAATGCATTGCCGTCCAGCCGCAGGTGGGGCAATGTTCCCATAGCGGTCGGAACAACGCCGCTGAGGCGATTGTGGTCTAGGTGCAGACTTTGCAAGCTCTCGAGGTCGCCCAGTTCGACTGGAATCGGGCCGGTCAACGAATTGTGGCGAAGCGATAGGTGAGTGATCTTTTCAAGCCTGCCCAATTCCGCCGGGATCGGGCCAGTCAACGAGTTGTAACCAAGATATAAATGTTCAAGGTTTCCGAGATCGCCCAACTCGGCCGGGACCGGGCCAGTCAAAGAGTTGCTTCCCATGTACAGGTATTTGAGATTCTTCAGCTTGCCCAGTTCGGCCGGAATGGAGCCGTGCAGATTGTTTCCTCCCAAGTAGAGCGCCACCAACCGTTCAAGCCGACCGAGCGCAGCCGGAATGCGACCGTCCAACAACGGCTTCTTCCAAGCAAGGTCCAACAACACCACCCTCTGCGGTTCGCCCCCAAGCACAACGCCATGCCAAGCGTTCATGGGCGCGGCCTCGCTCCAGTTCAGAGCAGCTGACCCGGCCAGCAGGTCACGGACAGCCAACAAATTGGCGCAGTCGTCCTGCAGGCCAAAGTTGCGCAACGGCACCAACGGACAAGTGCGGCGACGGTTAAGGTCGCTGTCGGCCACCTGCCGCAAAGCTTCGGGAATGGGACCGGAGAAGTCGTTGCCGCCGAGGCGCAACAGGGACAGTTGGCCCAACGCTCCCAACTGCGCCGGCACGGGGCCGCTCAGCCGGTTGCCCCGCAAACGCAACTCGCGAAGGTTCCCAAGGTCGCCAATCTGCGGCGGAACAGCGCCACTCAGGGCGTTGCGCTCCAGCGACAGCACCCGCAAGCCGGCCAACCCGCCGAGTTCCGGCGGCAACTGTCCGAGCAGCCCCTTCCCGTTTAGGTTCAACTCCCGAACACGCGGTGGGGCGCCGCCAAGCGCAACGCCCTCCCAAGCGCCTATGGGCATAGCCCTGTGCCAGTTCAGTTTGACGCTGCCGGCCAGGGCGTCCCGCACGTTCAGCAAAAGGGAGCAGTCCCCGAGCAGGGCGGCACCCGCCCCGGCGTGCGGCACACAGTACAGATCGTCGTCAAGGTCGTGGTCAGCCACCTCGCGCAATGCCGCCGGTGCGGCACCGGCGAAGGCGTTGCCGGCAAGGCGCAGCTTGCTCAGCAAGGGTAGCCCGCCCAACTCTTGCGGAATGACCCCCGTCAGGGCATTATTCTGTAACTTTAGTTCGCGCAGGCGCCTCAAGCCACCCAGTTCCGGCGGAATGCTCCCCTTGAGGGCGTTCCAGTTGAGATTCAGCTTTTCGAGCCGATCCAGCGCCGCCAGTTCGGCCGGCAGCCGTCCTAGCAGGCCCCGCTTCGGCAACTCCAAACCGATGACGCGCAGCGGCGCACCGGCTATTAGAACACCGTCCCACAAACCCAAGGGCGTCGTTCGGCGCCAGTTCAGCCCTGCGCCCCCAGCCAGGGCGTCCCGAGCGGCCAATAACGTCTCGCAGTCCTTAAGCAGGCCGGGGCCAACCTCCGGCAGCGGCAGGCAGAACAGCTCTTTGCGCAAGGCGTCATCGTCCCAGATGCGCCGGTCGGCCCCCAAGCGAAGCTCGCCTAGGTTCCCAAGACCGCCCAACTCCGCCGGGATAGGGCCACTGAGGGCGTTGTCGGCGAGACGCAGCGACTCGAGACGTCCCAAGTCCGCAAGCTGCGGCGGAATTCGCCCGCGCAGACCTGCGCCCTCCAGGTCCAAGCCGACCACCCGCGGCGGTGCGCCACCCAGAATCACCCCCCGCCAAGCGCCTATGGGAGCGCCCTTCCGCCAATTCAACTCCGCCTCGCCGGCCAGTGCATCGCGCACCTCCAAAAGCAGGGCGCAATCTTCCAGCAGGCCCGCGCCAACCCCTAGGCCGCCGCCGGAGGAGGGCAGGCAGAACAAGTCGGGCGCATGGCCGCCGTCGAGCGGCGGCGGCCGCGGGGTCAGCCCGTCAAAGCTCCTGTCCGTGTAGCTAAGCGCCTCCAGCTTGGGCAGCGCCAGCAACTCCGGCGGCAGGCCTCCGACTAGGCGGTTGTTCTCTAGGGAAAGAAACGCCAGCTCGCCGAGGCGCGCCAACTCCGCCGGAACGGGGCCGGTGAATTGGTTGTTGGCAAGGTGCAACAACACAAGCCGGTCCAAGCCGCCAAGCTCCGCGGGAATGCGCCCGCTCAAGCCCGAGTCCTCCAAGGCTAGGGCGACGACGCGCAGCGGCTCGCCGCCAAGAATCACACCCCGCCATGCGACGAGCTTCTCACGCGGGAACCAGTTCAAGCGGTCAGCACCGGCCATGGATCTCCGAACCGACAGCAGAATGGTGCAGTCCCGCAGCAGCCCGGGGTTGAAACGGTCGGCGGGCAGCCCCGCCGGAGGTAGGCAAAACAAATCATCGTTGCGGACGCCGCGCAGCGCCGGCGGCAATGCGCCGGTGAACATGTTGCCGTCCAAGACCAGCGTCTCCAAGTTGGGCATTGTCCCTAGGGCCGCCGGAACGACGCCGGTCAGGCGGTTGTTCGATAGCCAAAGACGCTTAAGCTGGCGAAGGTTGCTCAGCTGCGGCGGAATGGGGCCGGTGAGCGCGTTGTAGTCCAACACCAGGTTGTGCAGGTTGGCCAGGCGGCCGAGCTGCGGCGGAATGGGACCAGTCAGACCATTGCGGTCAAGAATCAATTCCTTAAGCCCATCCAAGGCCCCCAACTGCTCCGGCAGCGAACCGCCTAGCCCCACTTGGCGCAGGCGCAGCTCGACCACCCGCAGCGGCGAACCGCCCAAAACCACCCCCTGCCAAGACGGAATGGGCGTCGCCGGCCCCCAATTCAGCTTGCCGGTGGGATCCAACGCACCCCGCGCCGCCAGCAAGACCGAGCAGTCCTTCTGCAACTCCGCACCAACGGTCCCAGGCAGGCACAGCAGGCCTCGGTCAAGATCATGCTCCTCAACTCGCCGCAGCGCCTCGGGGAAGGGACCTTCCAATTCGTTGCCGGCGAGCATTAGCTTGCGCAGGTTGGGTAGTTCGCCCAACTCGGCGGGAACGGCCCCGCTAAGTCGGTTGCCGTCCAGATACAGATACCTGAGTTTCTTGAGCAACCCGAGCTCCGGAGGGATGGGGCCACTTAAGTCGTTATAGGCAAGCGACAGGGTTTCCAGATTGAACAGCCTGCTAAGTTCCCGGGGGATGGGGCCAGAGAAGGCGTTGACGGAAAGGTTCAGCGCGGTGAGTTGGTCCAGTCGCGCAATTTCCCTTGGAATCCCACCGCTAAGCGAGGTCCGCCAAGACAGGTCCAACTCAGTCACGCGGGGCGGCGCTCCGCCCAAGGTGACGCCCCGCCAAGAAGCAATGGGGTACGGGTAGTCCCAACTCCAAAGGTCCCCGACGCCTCCCGACAGGGCGCTGCGCAGGCCAATCAAAATGTTGCAGTCCGTCACCAATCCGGGATTGGCGTCATTCAGGCAGGCGTGGCCCCGCGACGCCGCCGCAATGACAGGCGACCTTTCCGCCTCTTGTTCTTGAAGGGGCGCGTCGGCACCGGTCGGCGGCGGGCCGCTCCCATCGGCGAGGCCAATGTCCGGACCCTCCAGCCGCGCACTGGGCAGCGCGGTAATGACCGCGCCCGGCCCCTCGCCCAGCCAAGGCGATTCCGCCATGCCGGCGAGGGCCGCGCCCCAAAGCGTTCGCCGCCCGGTCTCGGCCCTGCCTCCGGTGTAGTCCTGAAAGACGCTGTCCACATAGCTTGCCGCGCCAATGGGCAGCGGCGCCATGAGGACCGCCACGATGAGCCAGACCACCGCCGCGACCATGCCGACCAAAAGGCCGGTGCCCCTCCAGCCGCGCAGGAGATAGCGCCCTCCCCAATAGAGGGGATAGGCCAGCAGCAGCCCGACGACCAGCGCACGATGGCCGAAAACGATGCCATTGGCCACAAAAAGCAGGAAGAAGGCGTGTACCCACCAGTGCTGACGCCTTCCGTCTTCGCCGCGCACAACCAGCACTAGGCCGACGATCAACAGCAAGTAGCCCAGGATGGCGGCAAGGGTGTGGGCGTTGATGCTGGAGCCAGTGGCGTACAGCGGCAACAGCAGCAACAGCGCCAGCGCCAGCACGGGAATGGCGCCCTTGGAACGCACGATGGCCGGCCCGTTTTGGTGGCAGAAAAGAAAGACCAGGCCGGCCAGTAGAATCGCCGCCCAATGGCGGACGCCCTGCAGGCTGAACGCAAAGAGCAGGCCGATGCCGTAAAGGACCAACAGGGCGGCAAAGCAGAGCAGGACCGGCCAAGCCCCCGCTTGAACGCCCCTACGCAGCAGGGACAGGCCCATCAGAAGCGCCACTGCGGCAAAGACTGCGTCCGCAACGCCGCCGGGAAAGTGGATGCGCAGCAGGTTCGCAAGCAGCAGCAGGGCCAGCAGCACGAGGCTGTCGCCGGGAAACGCCATGCGCTCCGACAGCCGCCGCAAGGCGAGTGCGCCGCGCCCCAACCAGCCCGGACCGGACGCTGGGCCGCTTTGCGCCAAACCGCCAACGCGGGACAGCCAATTTTGGCTCATTTGCTCAGCTTCTCCACTTTGACCGGGTGCGCATGCCCTCCCCTTAGGGCCTCGACCGCCGCAGCGGGCCGTTTCGGCAACGCGGCTGCCCTTTACGGTGTTGCGTTATATTGTCGATAATACCACCCTGCAACGGCCATGCGTGAACATGGCCAAGCCACCCGCAGTTTGCCCGTCGAGGCAATGCGTAGGCGCCTTGGCGCGAACCGCCACGATAGTTGTCAAATGAAGGGGAGTAATTTGGTGCTGACCAGTCGTTTAGCTCACCTTCGGCCAAAGTGGATTGGGGAGTTGGGAATCTCCATCATTCCACTGCTTCTTTTCATTCCTGTGCTGCACTACTCCCTGTCGACACCGATCGGCCTAATTGACAATGCTCCGGGGCTAGCGCGGAAATTCGATGACGCAAGTGCGTTTCTCCACTATTTGCACAACACCTTCGTGGATTCCGGGCATGAGCGGTTCAGGCCGTTTTTCGACGTATGGATCGGGCTTATATATAAAGCCTTCGGCGATGCTCCATGGCCTCATCACCTCAGCCAGTGGATGTTCCACTTTGGCGCGGCCGCCCTATTCATCGCCACTTTTAGGCGCGTTTCAAGACCACCCCACTATGCTAACGCTTCACCTTCACGAACGGGGATGCCGTTGCGAACCATCCCGGTGGCCGTATTAGCGTCCCTGTGGCTATTCTTCCCAAACGTGCCAGCTGTTCGAGTACAAGCCCCGGAAGTTTATACGGTCTTCTTTCTCGGTCTTTGCAACTTAGCGGCGGCGCTCATGCTGACTACCGATAGGGGATGGTCCGCACCAAGAAACCATGTGCTGTTTTGCATGGGCTACCTAGGTCTCGTGTTCTGCAAGGAGGTTAACGTTGCCGCAGCGCTTTTCCTGCTTGCCTTTTGGTGGACCTTGGCGATTGTGAAGGGGGTTTCCACCAAAAAGATGCTATTGGGGGCAGTGCTCACCCTGACCCTGTTCGTTGCCATCCACAGAATAAGCCTTGCCTTGGAAATGGCCGCGATTGGCGGCCGATACTTCGTCTCAACCTCGTCAATTCTCGATAGACTCCATGAGAACGCACCGAAAATTCTCCGAGGTCTGTTTCAATATGAAACCTCGGCGGCCGTAACCACAGTCTTCGCCTTTCTTCTAATATCCATCATCACTGCGGTCGGCGCCAGAATGCTACGCCGCAAAATTGACGGCGAGCTCGCATTTATTTTGCTGCTGCTTGGCGAGCTCGCAAGCATGTTCCTCATTCTAAGCCTTTCATACGGCGTCTCACTAAGATATTGGTACATCCTGGTGCCCTGCCTCGCCATGCTGCTGGCCTTTGCCGCCAAGCTCCTGCTGGAGGCGGCCCAGCGTCACGGAGTTCTCGCCAACTGCACTGCATTGGCATTGACGATCTTCATTGCTTTCTTTGTATCGGCCAACTACTACAATTTTTTGCATCAGACCCTTGCCGCCCACAGCGCCCGCAATCTTGATGCCCGATTGATAGCGGAGGTTGCCCAGCTTCTTAACAGCGGACAATACGTCCAAGGCAGCGCTGATGATTGGAGTTTTGAGGAAATGAAGATTCTTGGGCAGCAAATGCATTGGCCCAAGTCTCCCTACGGTGCGCACAGCATACACAGGGTCCCTCCACAAGACCCGCAACAGCCCTATTACATTCTGGACATGCTGGGGAACCCCGATCTTATGGACACCCACGCCAGCTTGGTTGGCCGGACGGATTATGGAATTCTGAACCATGCCGGAAAGGTGGCGGGCCTTCTGCAGGGCAAAACTCCGCACCTGTCCAAAGACTACGGCATGTTTGCGTTGGGCGAGTACCGCTGGACCCTGTACGCCCTGCCGCACAACATGAGCGACTATGTGGACCAGCTAACCGCGGCGGCTGGCGAAGCCATTGCGCAATCGATCTTTGACGTGCATCTTGACGGCGGAAGGATCCTGTACGCCAAGAAGCCCTGTGTTGAGGAGGATGTTGGGAAAAGGTTTTTCCTGCACCTGCTGCCGGCGAGAACAACTGACCTTCCGGAAAGCCGGAGGCCGCACGGGTTCGACAACCTGGATTTCCATTTTCGGGACTACGGCATCAGAAATGGCGGGGCTTGCCTAGCGGTGCGCACACTTCCGCAATATGCGATCACCAAAATCACCACCGGTCAATACCTATCGGGAAAAGGCCCAGTTTGGAGAGCGAAGATCCCGGTCGAAATTTAGCTCCGCAATCGTTCGTTGTTCGGGTCAAAGGGACTTTCCGGCAGCACCAAGGCGCTGCGGCGCTCGCCGAGAATCTCGATTTCCAGAGCCGTTCCTGGCTGCGCCAACCCGGGGCGGAGCATGGCTAGGGCGAGGGACTTGCCCAGTCGATGGCCGTAGCCGCCGCTGGTGGCGCGGCCAACCAGTTCGCCGGAGTGGAACAGCGGATTGTTGCCGAGGGCGTCCGCGTTCTCCACGCCCTTGACCTCCAAGGTGGCGAAGGCGTTGGCGAAGCCGCGTTCCCGCCAAGCCAGCAGCCCTTCGCGGCCAATGAAGTCGCCCTTGTCCAGATGCACGAAGCGGTGCAGGCCGGACTCCAAGGCGGCGTATTCGATGGACAGTTCGGCACCGATCATGCGGTAGGACTTCTCCAAGCGCAGGGCGTCCATGGCACGGATGCCGAAGGGCCTGATCTCCAGGTCCTCACCCGCCTCAAACAGCGCATCGAATATCTGGTTTTGCATCTCCATGGGATGGTGCAGCTCCCAACCGAGCTCGCCGATGAAGTTCACCCGCATGGCCGTTGCTTGGGCTGGGCCGATGTTCAGGGCGCGGGCGGAGAGCCAAGGAAAGGCGGCGTTGCCGAAATCCGCATCCGAGACGCGCTGCAGCAGCGTTCGGGACTGCGGCCCGGCCACCACCAAAACGCCTAGAGTGCTGGTCAGATCGCTAAAGCGCACCGAGCCGTCGGCGGGCATGAGCTTTTGCAGGTAGTCGTGGTCCAAACGCTGCCAAGCGCCGGCGGAAACCAAGTAGAAGGACTGCGCCCCCTCCCGCAAGATGGTGAACTCGCTATGCACTCCGCCCTTGACGTTCAGCGCATGGCACAGGCCGACTCGGCCGGGCTTGGTCGGCAGGCGATTGGCCACCAGCCGGTCTAGGAAGGCGGCGGCGCCGGGACCGGACACCCGGCACTTGGCGAAGGCGGTCATGTCCAGCAGGCCCACATGCTCATGCACATGGCGGCATTCCTCGCCCACCGGGCCAAACCAGCGCGAGCGGCGGAAAGACCAGTGGTCTTCGGCGGCCACACCAGCAGGGGCGAACCAGTTGGCCCGCTCCCAGCCGAACTTCTGGCCAAACACCGCGCCCCGCGCCTTAAGGCGTTCGTAGCAGGGCGCGGTTCTCAACGGCCGCCCAGCGGGGCGCTCCTCATCTGGGTAGTGGATGGTGAAGACGTTGGCGTAGGCTTCCTCGTTCTTCCGCTTGAGATAACCCTTGCCGGCGTAGTCCCCAAAGCGACGCGGCTCCACCCCCAGCATGTCGATGCTGGGCTGTCCTTCGACGATCCATTCGGCAAGCTGCCAGCCGGCGCCGCCGGCCGCGGTGATGCCGAAACTATGGCCCTCGTTCAGCCAAAAGTTGGGCAGCCCCCAGGCCGGGCCGACGATGGGGCTGCCGTCCGGAGTGTAGGGAATGGCGCCGTTGTACACCTCCTTGACGCCCACTTCGGCAAAGGCCGGCACTCGGTTCATGGCCGCTTCGATGTGTGGGGTCAGCCGCTCCAAGTCGGGGTCGAAGAGTTCGTACTCCACGTCGTCCGCCGGGGCATCAACGTAGCAGCAGGGTGCGCCCCGCTCGTAGGGACCCAAGATGAAACCGCCCCGCTCCTCGCGCAAGTACCAGGAGCCATCCGACTCCCGCAGCACCCCCATCTCCGGCCGCCCCGCCGCGTGGCGGGCCAGCACCTCCGGGTGCGGTTCGGTGACGATGAACTGATGCTCCACTGGCAGCACCGGCACGTCCAAGCCGACCATCGCCCCGGTGGCCCTGGCGTAGCTGCCGGTGGCGGAGACGACGTGTTCGCAGCGGATGTCACCCCCGGTGGTGCGCACCAGCCATTCCCCAGCGCGCCTTTCAATGGCGGTGACCCGGGTGCGCCGGTGAATCTCCGCACCCTCGGCCCGAGCGCCCTTGGCCAAGGCTTGGGTGAGGTCCGCCGGCTGAACGTAGCCGTCCTCTGGGTGGTGGATGGCACCCACCAAGCCATCGACGTTGCACAACGGCCAAAGCTCCCGCACCTGCTCCGGCGTCAGGAAATCCACCCGCACGCCGATGGTGCGGGCGGTGGCGGCGTACTGGCGGTACTCGTCCATGCGCTCGGCGTTCATCGCCAGGCGGATGTTGCCCACCTGCCGAAAGCCGACGGCCTGGCCGGTTTCCGCCTCAAGCCGTTGGTAGAGCTGCACCGAGTATTTGTGGATCTGGCCGACGCTGTAGCTCATGTTGAACAGGGGCAGCAGGCCGGCGGCATGCCAGGTGGCGCCGCAGGTCAACTCACCCTTCTCCACCAAGAGCGCCTCCGCGCCCCAGCCCTTCTTCGCCAAGTGATAGAGCGTGCTGACGCCGACGACCCCGCCGCCAATCACGACAACCCGCGCCTGTGACCTCATTAAGGCTCCCTTCGCATTCCGCGACGGGTGACCGCCGACACTCCCTTGCCCGCAGTGTACCCGCTTGATGAGCCATTCTAAGAAGCCTAGTTCGGGCGATTGATCTGTTATGCGACTTGGCTTTGCAATTTCGCGCCAAAAGGCGCGGAGCTGACGGTTCGCGCCAAAGCGCACGGAGCTGACCGTTCGCGCCTCCGTGTCCGCCGCGCCGTCGCAAGTCGCAAACAAAGGTGGGCTGCATGACGTCCAAGGCGGTCCATTCGGCAATAGGACTACTGCAAGGCTGCGCAAACCAGTAAACTCAGCCTCCTCTGGGCTCACCTAGCAGAACGGCGCATCAGTGGACTCATACGCACAACCGCTGCACATCGGCTTTCTGCTGCTCCCTCGATACACGCTGATCTCCCTTTCCTGCGCCGTATCGGTGCTGCGCATGGCCAATCGGCTAACGGGGCAGCCCCTGTATCGCTGGTCGCTGCACACCCAGACCGGCAACGCCGTCGAATCCAGCGACGGCCTATGCCTGCACATCGACGGTTCGTTGAGCGAAGCCGCCAAGGCTGGACAGCTGTTCGTCTGCGGCGGCATCAAGGTGGAGTCCACCTGCGACGGCGAGCTGCTCAACCTGCTGCGCGGCTTCGCCAAGCGCAGCACACCCATCGGCGCCCTATGCACCGGCAGCTACGCCTTGGCGGCCGCCGGCCTACTCGACGGCTACCGCTGCGCCATCCATTGGGAGAACCTCGCCAGCCTGCGGGAAACCTTCCCGAAGGTGCAGGTGCAGCAGGGCCTGTTCGTGATCGACCGCAACCGCTACACCTGCTCCGGCGGGGTAAGCGCCTTAGACCTCATGCTGAACCTAGTCGAGAGCCGCTACGGGCGCAAACTGGCGAGGGACATCTCGGAGCAGTTCATCTGCGAGCGCATCCGCACCCAGCAGGACAGTCAGCGCATTCCGCTGCAGCACTACCTGGGGACCAGCCAGCCGCGCATCGTCGAAGCGGTGGCGCTCATGGAGTCCAACGTGGAGGAGCCGTTGGGCATGGATGACTTGGCGTCCTATGTGGGCGTCTCCCGGCGCCAGCTTGAGCGCCTGTTCCACAAGCATCTCGGCTGCGCCCCCTCCCGCTACTATTTGGACTTGCGCCTGCGCCGGGCGCGCCTGCTGCTGCTGCGCACGGACATGCCCGTCATCGACATCGCCACGAGCTGCGGATTCTCATCGGCCCCCCACTTCAGCAAATGCTACAACGAACTGTTCGGGCGCTCGCCGCGGCAGGAGCGCCGCGAGTCCGGCCTCGGCGGTGAGCCTCTCGCGCCGTTGGCGACGCGCGGCTAAGCGTTCCAATGCGCTCCAATTCGGCTAACATGGCTGCAACTTCCCACTAGGGCCAAAAGGGTTAACAGGTTGCGCCAATCGAAACGGCGGCGTCACTGCGCGGCGCCAAACAGAACGAGGGCGCTTGCGGCGGCCGCCATTCTTGGCCTGACGCTCCTAAGCCCAAGTGCGGCGCTCAGCGACGCACCGGGACCTTTGCTCGCGGCAACAGCCAAGGGTCCAGCGCTGGTCATGCCCCTCGGCGCTCCCGCGGGGACCAGCGCCGTCGCCGGCCTGCAGGTGGAGGTCGCCGTGGAGGACGGGTTTAGGGTGTACCGCGTCCGCCACCGCGGGCGCACCCACACCGCCCATGTTCCAGTCCAAGGCCGGCCCAAGCACCTCGCCTTTGATTTCGAGCGGCAGCGCTTGGCGGAGGTGGCGCCGACCCTGCTGGTACGCATGGGCGCCGAACAGGACTTCAAGAGGATCGTCGAAGCGGCCGGCGCCTTGGGCGGCAAGGCGTACCCGGCCCTAGGCTGGGCGCTGCTGCGTCTGCCCCTGGAGGCGAATCCCGCCGCAGTGGCGCACAAGCTGGAATCCCAGGGACTGGCCGCCAGCGCCGAAGTGCAATTGCGGGGCGCTGTTTATGTCCCTCAGTAACCACGCCGGCGGCGGTTTGTTGACCCTCGGCGATTTCTTGCATCCAAAAGCCTCTGCGCCGGCGGTCGGCGCCTGCAAGGTTGGTTTTGGCGCCGGCGGCCGGTGGCGCCGGCCAGCAGGCGCTTGGCCGCACTTCTACGCCGGCGGCAGCACCGCACGGCTGCCGGCTTGGTCGATCTTTCTGCTCTGCGTCATTGCCGGGGTTTGCGAGGAAAGCGACCGGAGCGACCCAGTTGCACCGTCACCGCAAGGCGCCGCGGCGACCATCGCCATCACGCCCGCCGAACTTGAGGAATGGAATCCCAATGCAACCGCCGCGGTGACGGTCCAGGTCGACGAAGCGCTGGACGGCCCCCTGACCGTGCGCCTTGCCACCGGCGGCACCGCCATCGCCGGCGGCGACTACGACCTCAAAGACGCGGAATTGATCATCGCCGCCGGCGCAACCAGCGCCACAACGACGATTAGGCCGCTGCGGGATTTCGAGCAGGAGGGCCCGGAAAGCGCCGAGCTCCGCATCAACGCCGTCAGTGGCAACGCCGATGTCGAAATTGGAGAGCCGGCTACGGCCAGCTTCACCATCCTCGACGAAGGCGCGTTTCCCGACCCCAAGCGCTCCGTTGCCGCCGACCTGCTGGCCTCTGCCGGAGACACCCGCATCCATGCGAACCAAATCACCTTGGAGGCGTTGGTTTACAACTGGGGCGCGGTCCGCTCTTCCCCCACAGTCATGAATGTGCTCATCAACGACCAGCCGGATTGGTCCCAATCCAGCCTTTGGCGCGCCGAGGCGAACGTGCCGGCCATCGACCCGAAAGCCGGATTGTCCTTGAGTTTCGACATCACCCTAAGCGCATTCACCCCGGAACGAGATTACTACGGGCTGATCGATGTGCTTGAAGTCACCGAGGAGCGCACCGGCCGCCGCTACACCAACCAAGACTTCTTCGGTTTTTCCCTGGACGCCTCGGGGCGGGTGGAGGTGCGCTGCCGGTCGGCGGCGGACGGCGCTGACCCCGGCGCCTTGGATCCCCTCACCAGCGAGCAGTGGCACTTGGTGAACAGGCAGCAGCGGGCCTTTGCCGATGC
Source organism: uncultured Pseudomonadales bacterium (assembly GCA_958296195.1). Lineage (GTDB taxonomy): Bacteria > Pseudomonadota > Gammaproteobacteria > Pseudomonadales > Azotimanducaceae > Azophilus. The sequence goes on from OY282455.1 coordinate 1,761,610, forward strand.
AGCGGGAGCGCCGGGGGAGGACCTCGGCATGGACGCCGCCTTGACGGACGGGCCGTTCGGCCAAGGCGTCCGGATCGCCGTCGCCGACACAGGCTTGGAGACCTGCCATCCAGACTTGGCGGCCAACATCGAATCCGGCGCATCCCACAACTTCAGTGCGGTCTATTGGGCCGGCGCCCGCAACAATGACCCCTTCCTGCCCTCGACCCTGGGCGACCACGGCACCTCAGTGGCCGGCGTTGCCGCGGCGGTGGCCGACAACGGCGTCGGCGGGCGCGGCGTGGCCCCCCGCGCCCGGCTGCGCGGCTACAACATCCTAACGGCCCAAGACCAAGACTGGCAGACCGCCTTGGTCGATTCTCTTGGCGGCAGCAGCGCCAACCCCAATTCCACCGATGTTGACATCTTCAACCTGAGCTTCGGCAGCTTGGGAGACGAGAGCAATCCCCATCCAGACCTGCATGTCGGCCTGCTTGGGAACGGCGTGCGCAGCCTGCGCGAGGGCCGCGGGGCCATCTATGTCAAGGCCGCCGGCAACGGCTTCAATGCGTGCCGCTCCATGCGCCACTCGGTCAACGATGCAGTCGGCTGCGTCTCCGCCAATGCCGACGCGCTCAACAACCTGCCCTATTTGGTGGTGGTCGGCGGGTTCAACGCCGCCGGCCGGCGGGCCAGCTATTCGTCCGTCGGCGCCAACCTCTGGGTCAGCGCACCTTCGGGCGAGTACGGCTACAGCTTTCCGGCGATCATCACCACGGACCAAGCGGGGCGTAGCCGGGGCTATGACGCGCTTACTCCCGTCCGCCTGTCCGCCAACACCAGCCTGAACCCCAAAGGCAACTACATCAGCACCTTCAACGGCACTTCCGCCGCGGCGCCCAACACCGCCGGGGCCATCGCTGTGCTGATCGGGGCGCATCCGCAGCTAAGTTGGCGGGATCTGAAGCACATCCTGGCCAAGACCGCCCGCAAGATCGACCCGGACGCCCGAGCCGTGCGCTACGGCTTCGGCGATGCCGGCTACACCTTGCAATTGCCTTGGATCACCAACGCCGCCGGCTACAACTTCCACAACTGGTATGGCTTCGGCGCCGTCAACGTGGATGCCGCCTTGGCGCTTGCGGCCTCCCACCGTCCCGGCAGCCTAGGGGAGTTTACGGAAACCCAAGCATTCGGCAGCACCGCGGCGGCGTCCATACCGGACCACCACGGCGGCGGCCTCGTGGCGACAATGGACGTCGGCGGCTTGTCGGAGGACGCCAGCATTGAGGCGGTAACCTTGGAGATCGACGTCACCCATCCCTTCACCAACGATCTCGGCATTCACCTGATTTCCCCTTCGGGGACCGAAAGCGTCCTGAACCCGGCCTTCAACGAAGCCTTGGCCGGCAACGCGGACTTGGACTGGCAGCTTTTGAGCAACGCCTTCTACGGCGAATCACCCAATGGTGAATGGCGGCTCAAAATCGTTGATGCGGCGCCTGAAGATGTCGGCAGGCTGAACGGTTGGCGTCTGCGGTTCGCACTAGGCTCCCACCCCTAGGGCACCGTCCCGCAACCTAAGCGGGTTTCAGCTGCGCGGGATTTTCATTTTCCGACAAGGCGCGACAACGCCGTGCGGCAGGCCCCCACAAGGCGGAGCAACGCCGCCGGGCGATACGCTACTTCTCCGCCACATAGCGCCCCGGCGCCGGCTCCAAGGGCGCATGGGCCTTGGCGCCCAACCGCTGCGGCGCCGGCTTCAAGTCGGAGTGGGATTGCAGCCAGGCGATCCAGTGGTCCCGCCAGTTGCCGGGCGTCTCCTCGGCCAAGGCTGTCCATTCCTCCGCCGCATCCGGCAGTCGGTCCGCCATCCAATAGCGCAGATGCCGGTTGTCGGCGCGGGCGCTGATGGTTTGGGTGTGGTTTTGGTTGGTGAGCACGAAGGTCACCTCGCCGCCAAACAGCCGGGCGCTCCGGTAGCAGGCCCGCCAAGGCGTAATGTGGTCGGTGGCACCGGCCATGATGTAGATGGGGTAGTCGGTGGTGGACAGGTCCACCCGCCGCCCCAGCACCCGCAGCTCCTTCTTCGGCAAGCTGTTCTTGAGCGAAAGGTCCAGAAAGTCGCACTGCATCTCCGCCGGCACCCGGGTGTAGTCCATGGACCAGAACAGCAGGGGATGGGCCAAGGGCGCTTCGCCGCGGAAGTAGTTGCTGCGGACGAAGCTGAAGATGCTCTCGTCAAGACGCAGCATGGCGAACATCTCCAGAATGTCCCGCTCGCGCATCATGCCTTGGCGGCGAATGGCCTGCTTCTGCGCGGCAACGGACTGCTCGGTCACGAACAGGGTGAAGTCGCTGTCCCCAAGCCGATTGTCGAGAATGCTGACGAACAGGGACAGGGAGTTGATCCAGCCCTCCCCGCGGACGTTCAAGGCGCCGGCGGCGGCGGCCGCGGTGGTGCCGCCGGCGCATAGGCCGATCAGGTCGATCTTGGGTTGGCGGGACACTTGGCGCACCACGTCCAAGGCGGTGATGACGCCCTCGGCGTAGGTGTCCAAGGACCAGTTGGCGTGCTGCCGGCCGGGATTGCGCCAGCTCATGGCGAACACCTGAACGCCGGCTTCGACCAAGGCCTTGAATAGGCTTCGGTCCGGCGTCAGGTCGCCCAAATAGAAGCGGTTGACCTGGCTGAAGACGTACAGCAGCGGCCTCTTGCGCACCTTCTCCGTGGATGGTTGGTATTGAATGAGCTCGAACAGCTCGTTGCGGAAGATCACCGCGCCGGGGGTGGCCGCCACGTCCTTGCCCAGTTCAAAGGCGCCGCGATCGGCAACGGCGGGATAGCCGTGGTTGTTTTGCAGGTCGTCAACAAAGTTGTGGACGCCGCGGCCGAGGCTTTGGCCGCGACTCTCCTGCACGGCCTTCAGGGTTTCGGGCGTGTAGGGCTGGTTGACGGGCGCAAAAAGGTCCTTGGCGGCGTCCAGCACAAAGCGGGCCCTTTGCCGCTCAATGCCCTGTAGCCCGGACTTGCGCAGCCAATCGTCAAGAGCGGCGGCCCAAGCGACATAGGACTGACGCAGACGCCTGAAGAAGGGGTCCTTGAGCCAAGCCTCGTCCGCAAAGCGCTTGTCCGCCGGCAGCGCCGGACCGCCATCGCCAAACCAGATGTTCAGCAACTCGGATTGCAGCCTTCCCGCAGACGTCCACAGCAGCCCCGGCTGCTTGAGGGCGTCCGCCATCACTTGACCCCAAGACCGCAGCAAGGCGCTTGGATCCGCGCCTAGGGCGCCCGTTAGGGCCACCCCCTCCAACTGCTCCGCCGGGCCCGGCTCCGCCGGCACTGCGGATGCTTCGCTCATGTCGCCATCCCTCCATTTATGGGCGTCCTTCCGCCACCTTTCCTGAATGTGCAGAAATTATAGCCTCGGCTAAACTACGCCACCCGTCGGCAACCACAGCAACTTAGGGACCAATGATGCGCGGACGGCAAGTATTCATGGACAGTCTCGTCGCCCAAGGCGTTGACTGCATCTTCGGCAACCCCGGAACTACGGAGAGCCCCCTACTCGACAGCTTGGCCGACTATCCACAAATTCGCTACTTCGTGGCGCTGCATGAAGGCGTCGCCGTGGGTGCGGCCAAGGGCTACACCCAAGCGTCCGGCAGGACCTCCGTGGTCAACCTACATGTGGCGCCGGGCCTAGGCAACGGCATCGGCATGATCTACGGTGCGCTCAAGGCCGGCACACCCATGCTCGTCACCGCCGGCCAGCAGGACACGCGCATGCGGTTGCGCGAACCTCTGCTCGGCCATGACTTGGCCGCCTTGGCGGCGCCGGTGGTCAAGTGGAGCTTCGAGCCGGCCAACGCCGACGAACTTGGCCTGGCACTGCATCGGGCCTTCAAAGTGGCCAACACGCCGCCCAAGGGGCCGGTCTTCGTGGCCCTGCCGATAAATGTCATGGAGCAGGAGACGACGCTCGGCGCTCAAGCTCCCGGCGAACTGCATCTGCATCCGTCAGCGAACAGCGCCGCCATTGACGCTGCGGCAGCCGCTCTTCTGGCCAGCAAGGCCCCGGCGATCATCGCCGGCGACGACGTGGCCACAGCCGGAGCGTCCGAGGAACTGATCGCCTTGGCGGAACAACTCGGCGCTCCGGTGTGGCACGAACCGCTGCGCTCCCAAGCCGCCTTTCCCAGCCGCCACCGCAGCTATCGGGGCCGCATTCCCTTTGCCGCGGCGAGCATCCGCTCCGCTCTGGCCGACCGGGACCTGGTGCTGTTGATCGGCGCCAACCTCATTGAGGAAATCTGGTTCGATCCCGGCCCCATGCTGCCGGAGGGCACCAAGATCATTCACCTCTGCGAATCCGCCGAGCGCCTCGCCGCCGTGCATGGAGTGGACATCGGCCTAGTGGGCGGCCTAGCAGACGCCATGAGCCGCATCACCGGCCAGCTCATCGAACAGGGAGACGCCGGCGCCAAGGCCGCTGCGGCGGAACGCAACGCCGCCTTGGCGAAGGCCCGCACCGCCGAGCGGGAGGCGGCGGACGCCGCCCTGCGGAAAGTTTGGGACGAACGCCCCATGACCCCCAAACGCGCCCTGCACGAGATCAGCGCCGGCCTGCCGGAAGATGCGATCATCGTCGATGAGACCATCACCGGCTTTTTGGAAGTCGCCGCCCTGTTCAACTTCCGCGGCCCGGGGGATTACTTTTCCGGGCGGGGCGGCGGCATCGGGCAGGGCGTGGCCGCAGCGCTGGGAGTGCAGGCGGCCTGTCCGCAGCGGCCCGTGGTCGCCCTCACCGGCGACGGCTCCGCCATGTACAGCATTCAGGCGCTGTGGAGCGCCGCCCATCATGACTTGCCGGTGATCTTCGTGGTGTTGTCCAACCGCGAGTACCGGGTGCTGAAACACAACATCGACGCCTACAGGCAGCGGTTCAACGCGCTGTCGAACCGGCCCTATCCGCACATGGACTTGCTGAACCCGACCTTGGGTTTCGTCGAGATGGCCCAGGGCATGGGCGTGGCCGGAGAGCAGGCCGCAACGCCGGAAGCCCTGGCGGCGGCGCTTAAGCGAGCGCTAGCCGGCGGCAAGCCCTACCTAATAGACGTGGTCGTTTCCGGCAAGCAGTGAATGCCGGGACCGGCGGCACGGCAGCCCTTTCGAACTTGAAGCCAAGGGTTAAAGCAGCTTAATCAAGGCAACGATCAGCCCAGCTTGGGCGATCAAGGCGCCGATGCACGCGCACCGGCAGTTCAAGGTAGCCATGCACGAAGGACGACAGCGTGCGCACTGGCGCTCCCACCACCTCCACGAAGCGAAACCGCTGCATGATCTCCTCCCAGAGTATGCGCAACTGCATCTCCGCCAGCCGGTTGCCCATGCACCTATGGATGCCGAAGCCAAAGGACAGATGGTGGCGGGCGTTCTTGCGGTCGATGATGAAGGCGTTCGGATTTTCTATGGCCTGGTCATCCCGATTGCCGGAGACGTACCACATCGCCACCTTGTCGCCGGCGCGGATGCGCTGGCCGCAAAGCTCCACATCCGCCGTGGCGTTGCGGCGCATGTAGGCCAGCGGCGTCTGCCAGCGGATGATCTCCGAGACCATGTTGGGGATTAGGCTATGGTTGCCGCGCAGCTTTTCGTACTCATCGGGATGGCGGTTGAGGGCCAGCACACCGCCGGATATGGAGTTGCGCGTGGTGTCGTTGCCGCCGACGATGAGCAGAATCAGATTGCCGAGGAATTCCATTGGCTCCATCCGCCGAGTGTTTTCGCCGTGCGCCAGCATGGAAATCAAATCGTGGGCCGGGGGCTCGTTGACCCGTTCGTTCCACAGCCGGGTGAAGTACTCCAAGCACTTGAGCAGCTCGACGCGCCGCTCATCGAAGGACTTGATGATGCCGCTCTCCGGCGTGGCCGTGGCCACATCGGACCAATAGGTGAGCTTGCGCCGCTCCGCAAAGGGAAAGTCGAACAGCGTGGCCAGCATCTGCGTGGTCAGCTCGATGGACACCAAGTCCACCCAATTGAAGGTTTCGTTCTCCGGCAGCGAATCCAGAATGCGCCCTGCCCGCTCCCGGATGGTGCCCTCCAATGCCTTGAGGTTGCGCGGCTCCACCACCGGTTGCACGGTGGCCCGCTGCACGTCGTGCTTGGGCGGGTCCATGGCGATGAACATGGGCGTGTCCATCACCTCCTCCTCGGGCACCGAAACCGGCGGGCCCAGGGTAATGCCGTCCGCCGAGGAAAAGGCTGCATGGTTCTTGTCCACGTTCAGGATGTCCTGGAACCGGGTGACCGACCAAAACGGCCCGAACTGGCTATCCCGGCAGTAGTGCACGGGCGCCTCGCGGCGCAGGCGCTCGAAGTAGCCCCAATGGGCATCCTGCCGGAAGATGTGGGGGTTGGAGAGGTCGAAGTCCTCAATGGGGACAGCGTAGGGGTCCGGAATGTTCATGGCCGTGACGCTCGAATGTTGATGGCCTTGAGACTAGCGCAAAACTCGCCGCCACACCACCAGTAAACAAGCGCTGGGGGCAAGGCCGCCGGGCTTGAGTTCCACGCAGTTCTTGGCGCATCATTGGCGAATGCATTCAAGCCGGCCAGAGCGGCGGCCCAGCCGCAAGAACACCGGGGCTGCGGCCCCAAAACGCGACGGGGAAGTCCTAATGTCCGTCGTGGTGCCCTGCTTCAACGAAGAGGCGGTTCTGCCTGAGACCCACGGCCGGCTCGTCGGCGTCCTCGAAAAAGTCCCCGAACTCGGCTTCGAGCTCATCTACGTCGATGACGGCAGCCGTGACGCCACGTTGGAAGTCCTTCGGGAATTGCAGCGCTCGGATGCGCGTGTTCGGGTTATTGCCTTGTCGCGCAATTTTGGCCAGCAGATCGCTTTCACCGCCGGCTTGGCGGAAGCCTCCGGAGACGTCGCCGCCATCCTGGACGCCGATCTGCAAGACCCGCCTGAGGTTCTTCCCGAGATGCTCGAGCGTTGGCGATGCGGTGCGGACGTCGCCTACGGCGTCCGCACCCAGCGGGACGGCGAAAGCGTCTTCAAGCGCTGGACATCCAAGGCGTTCCACAAATTCAACAACCGCATCTCCGAAATTTCCATTCCGCTTGACACCGGGGAATTTCGCCTGATGGACCAAAGGGTGGTGAACGCTTTTTTGAACATGCCGGAAAGACACCGATTCCTGCGCAGCATGGTCGCTTGGTCCGGCTTTCAGCAGGAGCCGATTTACTTTCGCCGCCCGCACCGCGCCGCCGGCCAAACCAAGTGGTCCCGGTCCATGATGCTGCAGCAGGCGGCCAACGGCATTTTTTCGTTTTCCCTGCTGCCGTTGCGCCTAGCCGTTTGGGCTGGTTTGATCGCCATCGGCTTGGCTTTTTTTGGCATCGGCTACGCTCTGGTCGCGCACCTGCTCACCGATGCCTGGGTGAGTGGCTGGACCCTTTTGTTCATCGCCATTTTGCTGCTCAGCGGCGGGCAGTTCATGTTTATCGGCATCATCGGCGAATACATCGGGCGCATCTTCAACGAAGTAAAGCAGCGCCCACTATACTTGGTGCGGGAGCGGCTGGGATTTCCGTCTCCAAGCCCCAAGGAGGAGCCCTTGCAAGGGCCGGCGGCGGGCAGTGCGCCGTTCAACGGATAAACAGGCCGAATTCATCCACAGACATGCATCCACCGCCATGACCGAGGCGTTGCGTCGCCGCAGCAGATCGACTCTCCTTTTGTGCATCCCGGCGGTTCTTGGCGCAGCCCTGGTTCTGGCTCGGCAGGCATCCTATGGAGTGGGATTGCACAGCGATTCCGTAATCCTCGTCGCCGTAGCCAGGAACCTGCTCGCGGGAGAGGGCTTTCTTCAGTTCGTCCAAGAGTGGATGCCCATGATGGCTTGGCCGCCCCTCTATCCACTGCTGCTCGCCGCCCCCGGCCTGTTCGCCGTAGATCCGCTGGACGCCGCCGGGCCGACCAACGCCGCCGTCTTCGGGCTGACCGTTCTAGTCGCCGGACTCTGGCTGCGCCAACGCCTGCATTCCAAGTGGCTGGCCTTGTGGGGCGGCCTCGCCGTCATGCTCTCCCTGCCCTTGACAGGCGAGGCTTCCTGGGCGCTGTCCGAACCCCTTTTCATTCTGCTGATCACCCTGTCGCTGGTGCAGGTGGACGGGTTCATGGAGAACGGCAAGCATCGGTCCCTAGCCTGGGCGGCGGCGTTCGCCGCCCTTGCCTGCCTGACCCGCTACATGGGCGTCGCCCTAGTGGCCGCCACCGCCCTGCTCCTAGCCTTGCAACCCGGTGCAGCCATGTCGCTGAAGGCCAAGCGCATCGCCGCGCACGCGCTCATCTCCCTGGTGCCGTTGGGCTTGTGGATGCTGCGCAACTGGCTGCTCAGCGGCCAGCCCACTGGGTTCAGAGACGGTTTTTACTACGCCCTGCCGGAAATTCTGGACGGCGTTTTGCGCAGCTTCATCCTTTGGGCTTACCCCGATTCATCCCTGCAACGCTTTCCCTTCGCGGCCCATGCCTTCACGGTCGCGCTTTGGCTCGCCCTAGCGCTGGCGGCGGGCTATCTGCTGCTCCGCTCCCGCCGCTGGCGCCCGTTCTGCACCTGGACCCTCTTCGCTTTAGCCTACGTCGCCTTGGTCGCCGTCGCCATGATGGCCGGGACCATTCGGGGTGGATTTCAGCCCAGATATTTGTCCCCAGCCTTCCTGCCCGCCCTTCTGGCCGCCGCGTTTGCGCTGGACAGGCTGTTCAGCCGTGACCGCGAGGGCTGGCTTTCGAGCACCCCCAACAATCCTTCGGCGTTGCGATCGATTGCCCTGGCGGCCGTCGGCAAGGACGGCGTGGCCGTGCGACGCTTGCTGTCGATCGTTGCGCCGACGGCGCTGTTCGGATGGCTCGCTTGGAGCGCCGGCTGGCAGGCATTGGAGATCAGCAGGGCGCAGGTCGGCGGCATCCACAACAGCATCGGCAGCCAAAGACTGGGATCCGAAGTTATGCAGCACCTTCGGGACCGCCCAAACTTCGGCGAGGTCTATAGCAACGACGTTTATGCCCTGTATCTCGCCAACGAGGCGGCGAATATCCATGTTTTGGAGCCCGGTTGGGAACACACCAAGCAGTTGCTCGCCGGCCTGTCTGAGCCGGCGCAAATCGTTTGGTTTGACGATTGGCAGCAGAATATCGCTTTTGGCTACAACGACTTCGACCTCCGCTTTCTGCCCGGCGTTGCGGTTGAGGCGGAACTGGCGGACGGGGCAGTGCTCCGGACCGTTCCCGGCAAAGCCTTTGACGAAACCAGCTACAACGCAGCCAAGGGGCGCCACATCAACCAGATTATTGCCGCAGCCGGCGAACGGCTGGCCCGCGCCAATTTCGACCTGCACCTAAGGGGGCGCACGCTGGCCTACGTCAAGGCCCCCTGCGCGGAGGCTGACACGAGGGCGCGCTTTTTCCTGCACATCCGGCCGGATGACCCAAGCGATCTGCCCGCCCGCAGCCGCCGGCGTGGGTTTGAAAACCGGGACTTCATCTTCGAAAAAGCCGGCCTGAGGTTCGACGGCAAGTGCGTGGTGGCGCGTCCCCTGCCAAGCTACGGCATCGCCGGCATCAAAACGGGGCAGTTCACCCACGGCGGCAGGAAGCTGTGGACAGCGGAAGTGGCTCCGTTCGGGCATTCACGCAACACGCCGACATGCGCCATCGGCTGCTGACTCGACTGAGGCCGGACGGCTTCACCTTGCTGCTGACCGCATTCGCGGCCACGGGCACGGCCCTCGTCTTGGCGCGGGAATTGAATTTCGGCGTGGCCCTGCACACCGACTCGGTCCTTTACGTCTCCGTGGCGAGAAGCCTGCTGGCGGGGGAGGGTTTTCTGCAGTTTGTCCAAGGCTGGGGGCCCATGACTATATGGCCGCCGCTCTATCCACTGCTGCTCGCTGCGCCCGGCCTGTTCGCCGTGGATCCGCTGGACGCCGCCGGACCGCTCAACGCCGTCGTCTTCGGGCTGACCGTTCTTGTCGCCGGGCTTTGGCTGCGTCAACGCCTGCTGTCCAGATGGCTGGCCTTGTGGGGCTGCCTCGCCGTCATGCTCTCTCTGCCCTTGACCGGCGAGGCTTCCTGGGCGATGTCCGAACCCCTTTTCATTCTGCTGACCACCCTGTCGCTGGTGCAGGTGGACAGGTTCATGGAGCACGGCAAGCATCGCTCCCTAGCCTGGGCGGCGGCGTTCGCCGCCCTCGCCTGCCTGACCCGCTACATGGGCATCGCCCTGGTGGCGGCCACCGCCCTGCTTCTCGCCCTGCAGCCGGGCGCCGCCATGCCGTTGAAGGCCAAGCGCATCGCCGCGTATGCGCTCGCTTCCTTAGCGCCGATGGGTTTGTGGATGCTGCGCAACTGGCTGCTTACCGGCCAGCCCGCTGGGGTCAGAAACAGTGTTTACTACACCCTGCCGGAAATTCTGGACGGCGTTTTGCGCAACCTCATCCTTTGGGTTTACCCAGATTCGCCCGTGCAACGCTTTCCCTTTGCGGCCCATGCCTTCACGGTCGCGCTTTGGCTGGCCCTAACGCTGGCGGCGGGCTATCTGCTGCTCCGCGCTTGGCGGCGCTGGCACCCGTTCTGCACATGGACTGTCTTTGCCTTAGCCTACGTCGCCCTGCTCGCTGTCGGCATGATGACCGGGAACGCCTGGGGCGGATTTCAGCCTAGATACTTGCCCCCGGCCTTCCCTCCCATCCTTCTGGCCGCCGCGTTTGCGCTGGACAGGCTGCTCAGCCGTAACCGCGAGGGCTGGCTTCCGAGCGCCCACAGCAATCCTTCGGCACTGCGATCGATTGCCCTAGCGGCTTTTGGCAAGGACGGCGTGGCGGCGCGGCGCCTGCTGTCGATCATTACGGCGGCGACGCTGTTCGGATGGCTCGCTTGGAGCGCCGGCTGGCAGGCCGTGGAGATCAGCCGAGCGCAGGCCGACGGCATCCGCGGCAGCATCCACAGCCAAAGGTCAGGCTCCCAAGTCCTTCGGCACCTTCAGGCAAGGCCCAACGCCGGCCTGGTCTATGGCAACGACATTTATGCCCTGTATCTCGCCAATGAGGCGGCGGAGATCCATGCTTTGGTGCCCGGCTGGGCACACAACAAGCAGGCAATCGAACGTCTGCCTGTGCCCGCCCGAATCGTTTGGTTTGACGATTGGCAGATGGCCGCCGCCTTCGGCTACAATCATTTCGATCTCCGCTTTCTGCCCGGGGTTGAAGTCGAGGCGGAGCTGGCGGACGGCGTGGTGCTCCGCACCGTTCCCGGCAAACCCTTCGACGAAGCCAGCTACAACGCAGCCAAGGGGCACCACATCAACCAGGTTATTGCCGAAGCCGGCGAACGGGTGGCCCGCGCCAACTTCGACCTGCACCTAAGGGGGCGCACGCTGGCCTATGTCAAGGTCCCCTGCTCGGAGGCCGACACCGCGGCGCGCTTCTTCCTGCACGTCCGGCCGGACGACCCAAGCGACCTGCCCGTCCGCAGCCGCCGCCACGGGTTTGAAAATCGGGACTTCGTCTTCCAAAAGGCCGGCCTGAGGTTCGACGGCAAGTGCGTGGTGGTGCGCCCCCTGCCGGGCTACGGCATCGCCGGCGTCAAAACGGGGCAGTTCAGCCGCGGCGGCTCGAAGATATGGGAAACGGAAGTGGCCCCCTTCGAGCGTTCACGCAACACGCTGACATGCGCCACCGGCTGCTGACTCGACTGCGGCCGGACGGCTTCACCTTGCTGCTGACCGCACTCGCGGCCGGCGGCGCGGCCCTCGTCTTGGCGCGGGAGTTGAATTTCGGCGTGGCCCTGCACAACGACTCCGTCATTTACATCTCCGTGGCGAGAAGCCTGCTGGCGGGCGAAGGCTTTATGCAGATCACCTGGGGCCCCATGGCCCATTGGCCGCCGCTCTATCCACTGCTGCTCGCCGCCGCCAGCCTGTTCGTGTTCGACCCGCATGAGGTGGCCGGATTGGTCAACGCCACCATCTTCGGGTTGATCGTATTTTTTGTGGGGCGATGGCTGCGGCAACGGCTGCAGTCTCGATTTCTGGTTTTGTGGGCCGGCCTTGCGACGATGCTGTCGTTTCCCTTGGTTTGGGAAGCCTCCTGGGCGATGACGGAGCCCCTCTTCATACTGATGGCGACGCTGTCACTGACGCATTTGGATAAATTTCTAAGGGGCGGCCAAGGCGCAGCGCTGCTATGGGCTTCTGTGTTCGCGGCCTTGACCTGCCTAACCCGCTACATGGGCGTCGCCTTGGTGGCGGCCTCCGCGCTGCTGTTGCTCTCGCAGCCAGGCGTGGCGCCCTTGCAAAAAGCAAGACGCATCGCTTCCCATGCACTCATTTCCCTAAGCCCAGTCTGTCTATGGATGATGCGCAATTACCTAATTTGGGGGCACGTCACCGGAAGGCAACCCGGCGTAACCTACTCGATTTCCCCAACGGACTTTTTGGATGGTGTTCTGCGCGTCCTAGCCTCCTGGCTGCATCCCGAATGGATCCTGGAGCAGTTCCCACTTGCAGCCGAGGTGTCGCTGCTCGCCTTTTGCCTTGCACTGGCAATGACGACGGCCTACCTCTTCGTCCGCGCCCCGGCCCACTGGCGCGGGTTCTGCGTATGCAGCGCCTTCGCCTTGACGTACCTCGCCACCCTTGCGGCCACAATGGGCGGCATTAGTTGGACCTTCCTTGACCCAAGATACCTAACGCCCCTCTGCCTCCCCCTGTTGCTAATGACTGCTTTCGCCGCGGACAACCTGCTATGGCGCTCCGGGGTCAAGGGGCGGGCAGGGACCATTCAGAGCACGTCAAAGTTTGCGTTGGTTGCTTCGCTTTGCCTTTGGCTCGGCTACAGCGCGACGCTGCAAGCTGGGCAAATCCGCCTAGCATTGGGCGACGGCCCCGCACACAGCCTAACCAATTCCAAATGGACCGGCGCCAAGGTCATTCAATACATCCAAGAGAATCCAGTGGAAGGCCCCATATACAGCAACGAGGTGATTCCCTTATACATGCACAGCGACCCAACGAAGGCCTACCACTACCTAAGGCCGCAGGAGCACGATCTGCGCCGATTGATCGAGAACGCCGAGGACGGCGCATCCATAGTTTGGTTCTACGACCAGTGGGTAGGCGGGAAGTTGCACTACAGCGATTTCCACATAAGAGCCCTGCCAAACGCGGAAATCGCCGCCGATCTTCCCGACGGGCTAGTCCTTCGCCTCAAGCCAAGCGGACGGTTTGACGAAGCTGCCTACCAGGCCGGCAAGTCCGCACGCGCCAACGAAGTCATCAACGCCGCCGGCCGAGTGGCGTTACGCTCCAAGTTCACCGTGCATGTCAGCCAGGGGACGCTCACCTACACACGGGACTCATGCACCAAGGCTGACACGGCGGCGAAGTTTTTCCTGCACGTTACACCAGAGAACAAGGATGACCTACCCCTGCATCGTCGGCTCTACGGGTACGACAATCTGGACTTCGAGTTCGACCGGCGCGGCTTCCGGTTCGCCGAACGGTGCGCGGTAAGGATCAACCTCCCTGAATACCGCATAGTGCGCATAGCAACGGGGCAATTTGAAACTGGGAAGGGCAGAATCTGGAAAGGTGAAATTGCCTTCCACTAGCCCCACGGGGGCGTTCAGCAACGCGCTGGAAGCGGGAACGCCCTAGTCGGAGCGCCGATGGAACTCCTCCTCCCAAAGCCGCTCGCCGCCGGCGAACTGCCCGGTCCAAATCGAGGCGATGTCATACTTCGGCAACGGACGCGCCACGATGCATCTTTGCGGCCTGCTTAAGTCCTTGTAGGAGGGATAAAATTGAAAGTCGAGATTGATAAAGTCCCTCCCCTGGGCATGGTCGCGCAGGTGCGTCTCGTCCACGGGGCGAACGTGCAGGAAAAAGCTGGTGGCTCGGTCCTCCTTTGTGCATTGATCCTTAAGGTAGATCAGCTCGTTGTCGATGAGGTAAACGTCAAAGCGGGAGCGAATGATGGGGCTGGCCTCCTCAATGGCCCTTAGAACTCGCTGCTGCTTCCGCTTAAAGTCACTTCGGCAATACTCCGCCTCCCAATGCCCTTGAGACGCTTGGATGCAAGAGACGTCATAGTCCGGAAGCGGGCGAACCAAAATGCACTTCCTATTGCGGATTGCATGTTGGTAGGAGTAGTATCGGGAAGCGAAAGTGAAGTCCATCTCCTCGTATCCGCGCCGCCAAGGGTCGCCGGAAAGATCTTCGACACGGCGCGGCAGCACATCCAAATAGAAGCGGCCGTCAACTTCCCGGTCGGCGCAACGGTCCTTGACATAAACCAGCTTGTCATCAAATAGGTACAGGTCAAATTCTGAGTACACGATTGGGTCGGAGCCCTCAATCTTGCTGATGAAAAAATTTTCCTCGACCCGCAAATAAAGCAGGAGGGCCGCAGCGCATGCGAACAGGCTGCCGAACAGAACGATCAAGCCTCGCCTATTCAACTTAAGAACGACCAAAATCAGGCCGGACGCGCTCAGGCCGAACGGCACGAACAAAAATCTTGCAGATCTGGCAGGAATGTCATCATACATCACGAAGTTGGGGACATTGGCCAAAAGCAAGCCCAGGATCCACAGGATGTCCAGAGACGACTTGAAGCGACCGCCAGCGGATGGGGGCCGACCGCCACCCGTCGCCGCCGCCTTGCTCCCACCAATGCGGCCAAATATCTGGAGGACGACGAATGTTATGGAGGCCACCAATGCAAACAGGGAGAAGAACGCCAGCAGCTCTCCAACTAGAACGTATCGCTTCCCCATTGCCATAAAATGGAATAGTCCAAGGTACTGCCCCCAAGTGTCCATCAGGCTAGGGGTTTTCTCCGCCGCTTTGGTGAATACATAGATTACTTGCCGCCAGAGCTCATCCCACGCCCCATCGATCAAAGCAGCCTTGACTATGAAGCCGAGCGCATAGCACACCACGAAACCGACGAGGTACAACAAAACGCAGGAAACGGCGTCTCTGCCCATCGCCGGACGGCCCAAGTGGCGGCCTCCGAAATAGGTCACCATGCCGATCAACGTAATGGCAAGAAAGACTTGGCCATCACCTAGAAGCCACATAAAGCAGGAAACCATGCCCGTGAAGAAACAGACGAGCTTCACCACCTCCAGGGGCGCGTACGGGCTGGACGCTTCGCGCCGCATCAAGAGGGCCAATGCGGATGCGGACAGCACCAGCCACAAGTTGGGGGCACCATTGACTATGTCTGAGAAATATCGAATGCCGGAGAAGAAGCAGCCGTAAAGCACCAACGGCGAGACAACCAACAGCGTCCTAGGGGAGAGAAGCAACAGGGACAGAGCCAGCAACGCATAGGCGGCGTAATTGCAAGCTTCCAAGAGATCCCGAACCTCTAGGGCGGATAAATGACGCAAGGCGATGGCGAAGAGCGCCTTGGCACCCCACCAATAGCGGGCCTTGAAGGTGGCCTCCTCCTGTTCAACGCCGTTCAGCGCCGCCTTCAATCTGGAGCAAGGCGCTCCCCTGCGCCCTAGCGTTTTCAGCGCCACGGCGTCAAAAAAGGCATTCTCGCCGGCCGACCGTCTCTCGGCCATCTTGAGTATGGTGAGCGAGATCTCGCAGTACACATACGGGCCGTTGAAAAGATTTCCCGGCCTGACATGGGACGAGTCTCGCTGCTCGGCGGCGGCGAGTCTCTGCTCAGCCAATTGGTATGGGAGTTGGTTGCCTAGATGGTGCAGGAAGAAGAAAAACGCCGTTCCGACAATTGCCACGGCAGCGTACAGCGCAAGAGTGCTAAGGGAAGGAAGCAAACCTACTAAGGAAGCAGCGCTCCGCCCCGCCGACAAGCAGCGGTCAACCGCCATGAAAAGCCGCCCGGTCCTCCGGCGCCCTAGCTTTGGCTAGCCGTGCTTGGCGTTGCGATCTTGGCGCAAGGCTGAAAACCCTAGTCTTGTGCGCCGAAGAATCAAGTGTCCTCATGCGCAGCTTCAGCTAGTGCCGATTTTCGGCGGTTCAATTCATGCTTTAGAGTTGCGGTCTCTTGAATCAGATTTTTAATCTTGCTTGAGAATTCGCTGATCTTCAAAGACAACTGCAGGATCAAAGACAAGCAAATGAAAATGCCCAGGAACAGCACGATGTTTATGGGCTCGCTTATCTGCAACCGCTGCGAGAGCGCTTCCACGGGCCCAATCCACCAGCCGTACGTCATGCACCCCAAGGCCAGCACAATCCACAATACGGCATAGCGCTCCTGCAAACGGGACCTGCGGATCAAGTCAACAACAAGCGCCAAGAGCACGAGCCCAAAAAAGGCGGCAAAGAGGAGATGGGGCGACGGAATCTGAGCAGTCACTTAAGCCCTCCCTTCTGCTGGCTTGCGGAGGCTGGAAACGAGCATTGGCGGAATTACTTTGGGGGCCGCACGGATAGGTCGGTCAATGGGCGTGGCGCTCCAAAAAATCCAGCACACGCCGCCGCGCCGCCGCAACGGCGTCGCCCTCCTTCCAATCCTCGATCAGTTCGGCGTTGGCCGCCAAGCTGGCGACTTCCCTGGATATGGCGGCGGGATGGTAGAGATCGTTGCC
Organism: uncultured Pseudomonadales bacterium; assembly: GCA_958296195.1. Lineage (GTDB taxonomy): Bacteria > Pseudomonadota > Gammaproteobacteria > Pseudomonadales > Azotimanducaceae > Azophilus. The sequence goes on from OY282455.1 coordinate 1,778,232, forward strand.
CTTTAGCACCAGCAGCGGCGTGGTGAGGGTGCGCACAAAGTCCCGTGAGACGTTGAACGTGAAATCCCCCCCGTACAGGTTCTCGCGCAAGGCGCTCCAAGCCTCTTCCGGGACCTCCGGGCGGCTTGGCATCAACTCGTTCGCCCAGCCGTCGTACATCTGATAAAACGCCTCCCGGTTGTTCTCCAAGCCGATGGGCTGAAACAGCACCGCCGCGGCAATGCGCTCCGGCGCCGCTTCCATCAGGCCTAGGCAGTAGGCCCCGCCGATGCACATGCCCGCCGCTAGAAAGCGGTGGGCGCCCAGATGTTCCATCAAGTGCAGCTGATCCGCCGCATAGCTGCCCCAGGAGTCCTGCGCCGCCACTGGCGCAGTGGAGCGGCCGGCGTTGCGCTGATCCATGGCGATGACGCGGAAGGTCTTGGACAGATGCTCCACCGGGTTCCAAGGCGCGTTGGCCCAAAAGGGAATGGCGGACTTCATGCCGCCGGGCGCTATGAGCAGAACCGGGAAGCCGTCCGCTGGGCCGGATTCCTCATAGTAGATGCTGACGCCGTCCTTGTGGAGGTGGGGCACTATGGAAGCTCCCTAAAGCATTTGGCGGAAAACTACACCACAACGCCGGTTTGTGGAAGCCTAGGCGAGCGCCGGCTGCACACTCAAGCGTTTCTGATGGTCAGCCCGCCGTCCACCGGCAGCACCACGCCGGTGATGAAGCCGGCCGCCGGCAGCACTAGGCTGAGGGTGCCGTGGGCCACCTCCTCGGGCTCGGCGTAGCGTTTCAGGGCCACCCGGCGGCGGGCGAACTCCCGCTTGTCCGCTTCGGGAATGGCCTCGGTCATACCGGTGCGGATGGGGCCAGGGCAAATGCAGTTGACGGTGACGCCCTCCCCGCCCAGCTCCACCGCCAAGGAGCGGGTCAGCCCGATCACGCCGGTTTTGGCCGCCGTGTAGGGGCTGCCATACTTGGTGGCGCCCAGCCCCTCGGTGGAGGCGATGTTGACGATGCGCGGATGCTCCGCTTGACGTAGATGCGGCAAGGCGGCGCGGATGGTGCGGGTGTGGGCGGTGAGCAGCACGGCCAAGGACTTGCTCCAAGCGGCCTCGAAGCCCTCCCCGTCGATGGGCGTCGGCACCGAAATGCCGGCGTTGTTGACCAGAATGTCGATGCCGCCGAAGTGGGCGGCGATTTCCGCGAACCGCGCCCGAATGGCCTCCGCATCCGTCAAGTCCAGCACCCAGCCGCGCACCGGGCGGCCTTCGGCCTCGATCTCCCCGACCACGCGGGCAAGGCCCCCACCATTTAGGTCGATGGCCGCCACCTGGGCGCCCTCATCGGCAAAAAGCTTGGCCGTGGCCTCGCCCATGCCGCTGGCGGCGCCGGTCACCACTGCGACCTTGCCGGCAATGGACCGGCTGAGTTGGGTCAAAGCCATAGTGCCTCCTGAACAGCTATAGGGAAGGAAATGTAGGCGGGCTGGACAGGGAATGCAATCGAAACGGACGACTGCGCTAAATGCGCGGCGGCCTATGGCGCACACAATCGAGCCTAGAGCCTGAGCCAAGGCAGGGCCGGAGCAAGTCGCCCAACTCCAGCCCGTTAGCGCCTAGATTGGCCCTCGTGGTCCACCCCCAGCCGCCGCGCCAGCCGCTGCAAGGCTTCCTGAGTGCGGTTCAACTCCGCCACCAGCTCTTCCCGAGTGGGCGGCGTCCGCAAGGCCTGCAGACGCTCCTGCTTGGCTTCGTCCAAGTTGTTCAACACCACGGCGATGAACAGGTTGATCACCACGAAGGTGCCGAGCACCACAAAGCTCACGAAGTAGATCCAGGCCCACCAATGCACCGCCATGGCCGCGTACATGATGTCCGTCCAATCCTCCAAGGTGACGATGCGGAACAGCGACAGCAAGGAGATGCCGAGGTTGCGCCAATGAGTCGGATCCACTTCGTGGAACAGGTGGTAGCCGGCGACGCCGTATATGTAGAAGATGATGGAGAGCAGCATGATGACGTTGAACATGCTGGGTATGGAGCGCAGCAGCGTGGAGACAATGAGCCGCAGCTCCGGGAGGGCGGAAATAAGGCGCAACACCCGCACGAGCCGGGCCAATCGACCAACCGTGGCGAGAGCGCCGGTGCCCGGCACCAAGCTGATGACGATAATGGTGAAATCGAAGACATTCCAACCGTCGGCAAAGTAACGGTGGATGCGCGGGTGGTGGGCCGCCATCTTGAGCAGCGCCTCAACCACGAAAATGCCGAGAAAGAGGTCGTTGGCGCCCTCCAACAGGGCACCGTAGCGGACGCTCAACGTCTCGGATGTATCCAAGCCGATGACCGCCGCGTTCAGCAGGATGACCGCGGTGACGCCATGCCCGAACCAACCGGAGGACACGATGCGCCGCGCCAGCGCCGCCGACCGGGCGGAGGCCCTTTCAGGACGTGCGGAACTCACTCGGCTCAATCCAAAGCTTCAGCCATCCAAGTGTGCTGCCCCCTGAATAAGCGGGTTTTTGCCGCACCTACCAGTTACAGCCGTAGCTCAGCCGCAGATGCGCGAACCCGCCGGTCAAACCGAAAGGTGTACCCGTCCACAAGGTGGCACACGGAGCGTCCAGCTCGACGCGGGCCGGCAATTCTTCGGCGCGGCGGCGACTATACATTATCTCGACTCAAAATGACGGTGCAATGACTGGAAAGAATGCCGCCCTGAGCGTGGACCAAGGCGGTCTCCGCCCCGGCCACTTGCCGCTCCCCAGCCTGCCAACGCAGTTGCCGCACCGCCTCGGTGAGGGCGAACATGGCCCCCGGATTGCCGGGATGGCAGTGGGAAAGCAAGCCGCCGTGGGTGTTCATGGGCAATTCCCCACCTAGGCGGGTGCGCCCTTCGGCGACGAAGGCGCCGGCTTGTCCCCGTGCGCAGAAGCCCAAGTCCTCCAGCTCGATCAACACCACTGGGGTGAAGCAGTCGTAAAGCTCCACCAAGTCCATGTCCTTTGGCCCCAGCCCGGCCATGGCGTAGGCTCGCTGCCCGGCGTAGCGGGCGTGGGAGCTGGTCAGGTCATCCGCTTGGCTGATGTGCTCATGGCCGTGGCCCTCCCCGGCGCCCAGCAGGTAAACCGGCGGCTGCCGGCAGTCCCTCGCCCGCGCCGCGCTGGTCAGCACCACCGCGGCGCCGCCGTCGGAGATCAAGGAGCAATCCAGCAGCCGCAAGGGATCGGCGATCAGGCGGCTGGCCAGCACCTCCTCCACGGTCAGCGGCTGACGCATCTGCGCCCCAGGATGCAGGGCCGCATGGGCGCGGGCGGTGACAGCCACCGCAGCAAACTGCTCCGCGGTCGCCCCGTACTTGTGCAGGTAGGCGTTGGCGATCAGGGCGTAGTAGCCGGGCACCGTAGCCCCGTAGGGGGTCTCGAACTGCGGATGGCCGGAGGAGGACTGCATGACCATCGCCTGCTCCCGGGAAAGGCCGCTGCGCAGGCTGTCCGCCATGCTGATGAGGACAGTGTTGCAAACCCCGTGCATGATCGCCAAGGCGGCTTGGTAGAGGACCGTGAAGGTGGTGCCGCCCCCGGCCCCGGCGCTGACGCAGTAGCTAGGGAAGATGCCCAGATGCTCGGCCATCGCCTCGGCGTGGTACAGATGCGGCTCGGCCATGCTGTTGCAGGTCACCAAGCCATCGATCGCGCCCTTGTCCAAACCGGCGTCCTGCAGCGCCTTGCAAGCCGCGTCGATGCACAGGCCGGTGGCGCTGATGTTGGGCACCTTGCCCACCTCCGTATCGGCGGCGCCGACGATGGCGACCTGGCCGCGCAACGAAGTCAACCTAGACCCCCGTGCATCATCTTCGTTAGCCAACCGCGCATGGGGACGCCGGATGGGAACCGACCTCCGGTACAGGAAGCTGCGGACATAAGTTTAGGCCCCTGCCAAAGCAAAGCGCACCAGCGCTTTACCAGGGGTGATGACGGCGCCGGCTGCGTTGCGGATGAACAGGTCTAGGGTGGCTTCTCCGGTGGCCGCATCCAGCGTCTTGACCTCCCCGCCAGCGGTCAAGGTCTCACCGATGTAGGCGGCACCGCGGTTGGAGTACTCAAGGTTCAAGAGAACCCCGTTCTCGCCCAACCAGTCATCCACGCACTGGCCGAGCCAGTCCCCCATCAGCGGGCCGGCGATGACGAGGCCGGGGTAGCCCTCCACATCCGTGGCGTAGGGCAGATCAAAGTGAATGCGGTGCGCGTTCCACAGCGCCGCGTTGTAGAAGAACAACTGCACGTTGTCCGGTTTATGGGTTCGTTCCGGCAGCGAGTCCCCGGGCTTGGGCAAAGCAGTCATCGCAGCAGCCTCGTGGTCTTTTCCGTGATGACCGGGCTGCCGTCCTCGCGCTGCACCTTGAGCACCACCTCGTAGAAGATCAGCGGCCCGGAGCGGCCCTCCTTTTCGTAGATGTCCGTCAGCGTCCGGTGGCCGACCAGAACGTCGCCGGGGCGAATCTTGCTGTGGTAGCTGATGTTCAGGCCGCCGGCCATGGCCCGCTCCAAGGGGAATTTCGGCAGCAGCTTGTCGATGGAGACGCCGTCCGGGTTCAGTTCGTTCAGTTCCACCACGTCCCAGAACAGGGCCACATGATAGAGGGGCGGCGCCTCGTCGCCGTCCAGGTACTTGCGCTGTCGTTGGTTGGTGGCGATGGCGTACTTGCGGATGTCCCGCCGGGTCACCACCTCCGTGCGCGGCGCCGCCGCCTTGCCGATGTTGGCCAGCAGTTCCGGCGTCAGCAGGCCCATAGCGTCGCCCCCGGCACTCTCGGCCACCCCATCCGGTCAGCGGACCGATGCCGCCAAAAGCACGCCAGCCCATCGTCAAGAGCGGCGGGAGGACGGCTCGCAACTGCGCTCCAACCAGCCGTCACACCTTGCGCCCTTGGTCGCGCCAATAGGGTTCGCGCAACTCCCGCTTGAGGATCTTGCCGGTGGGGGCCTTGGGCAGGCTTGCCACGAAATCCACGCTGCGCGGTTTTTGATAGGAGGCGAGCTGGGCCTTGGCGGTGTCGATGATCTCCTGCTCCGTGGCGCTTGCCCCCGGCTTCATCACCACCACGGCCTTCACCGCCTCGCCCCACTGTTCATCCGGTACGCCGATCACCGCCGCCTCCAGCACGCCGGGATGCTTGTGGATGGCCGCCTCCACCTGGGTGGAGTAGATGTTCTCGCCGCCGGAGATGACCATGTCCTTGGCCCGATCGACGATGAAGATGTAGCTGTCCTCGTCCCAAGTGGCCACGTCTCCGGTCCACATCCAGCCATCGCGCATGATCTCGGCGTTCATGTCCGGCTTGCGCCAGTAGCCCAGCATGTTGGCTGCGGATTGAATGACGATCTCCCCCGGCGTCACGCCGTCCTTGGGAACGTCCCGGCCCTCTGTGTCAACGACGCGGGCGCGGGTGACGAAGCCCTCCCGCCCGCAGGAGTTCAGCCGCTCCGGGCGGATGCCGGCCACGGCTTGGGCGTGGTCCTCTTGGGAGAGGAAGGTCATGGTCATGCCCTCGGTCTGGCCGTAGCCCTGGATCAGGGTGCAGGGGAAAGCGTCCAGCGCGGCCTTGACCACGGTGGCCGGCATGGGGCCGCCCCCGTACTGAATGTTGCGCAGGCTGGACAGATCGTAGCGGTCGAAGCCGTCCACCGCCATCATCCAGTTGAGCATGGTGGTGATGCCGAGAAAGGCGGACACCCGCTCCGCCTCGATGATTTGCAGGGCCTCGGCGGCGTCGAAGTTCATCAGCACCACCGGGCAGCCGTGGGCCATGTAGTTCATGGCCAGGGCTACGGGAATGTGGAACATCTGGCCGGTGAGCATGTAAACGTCGCTGGGCACGATGCGCTCGGCGACGGTCTGGTTCAGCATGCCCATGTACAGGCTGCGGTGGGAGTGCAGCGCCCCCTTGGACAGGCCGGTGGTGCCGCCGGTGTAGAGGATCAGCACCGGGTCGTCGTCCCCTGCCCTCGCCTTGGGCGCTAGCGGTTGCGTCCGCGCTTTCAACCGTTCAAAACTGCCGCTGCCGCCCTCGCCGAACTCAAGCCAATGCGTAATGTCCAACCGCCCCGCCAAGACGCTCTTCTCGGCGGCGAATTCGGTTGCGGTGACGAAGACCGAGGGTTCGCCGTCCTCCAGAATGCGGGCCAACTCCGCCGCGCCTAGGCGCCAATTCAGCGGCTGCGCAATCAACCCGCTGCGGGCGCAGGCGTAGTAAAGCTCGAAATACTCGATGCTGTTCTTGGCTAGAACAGCCACCCGGTCGCCCTTCGCCAAGCCCAAGCCGAGCAGCCCGTTGGCCAAGCGCAGCACGGCTTGCTCCAACTCCCCAAAGGACACGCGCCGGTTGCTGGGAATGTCCACCAGCGCCGGGCGGGCCGGGTCCAAGTTGGCCCACTTTGCGGTGATGTCCGCAAGGTTCATGGCGGCATCCCGTCAGCGTCCGCGGATGGCGCAGGGACCGTCGCCCGACACTCTAATGCGCCCATTTTCGCAACGGCCCCAGTCCCGCCGGCCTGCCGCCCTGCTCGACCATCACATGGTTCATGATCGCCGCGCAAGCCTCCCTGCTTGGGCCTCTGGCCAGGGAAGCGGCGGCACTATTGAAAGCCCTAGGCACATGCCCTGGATTCCAAAACCCTCAAGAAGCAACAAGGCGAATGCGTGGGCCTAGCGCCACCCGGCCCAATCAGGCAACCGTTTCCGCTGAGAGGGGCCTTGACTGCCGCTGCGGCGCACATCGTTGCAGCGTCAATAGGTTTGCCAGGACTGGAGTTCCGGCAGCACCTTGTCCGCGAACAGGCGGATGCTCGTCTCCGCCTGCTCCCCGGTCAGGCCGCCGTAGCTGACCTGCACGGTGAGGTCGAAGTCCCCGATCTGCTGGCGGCGCTGATCCATCTTGTCGAGGATTTGCTGCGGCGTGCCGAAGGTGTTGATATCGACAAAGGCGTTGGCGGCGTCCTCCATGCCGGCGTCCCGCAGCAGCTGGGCGTTGTCCGCGTAATCGCCATAGCCCTTCATCTTGCGGAAATGGTCGCTGGTCATCTCGTAATGCTCCATGACCGTCATGTAGTAGTTGGACATGTACTTGCGGGCGTTGGCTTCGGCCAGTTCAGCGCTTGCGTCGCAGCTAAGGAAATCCACGCATACCGGGGATGGCGGCTGCGTGTTGTGGTGCTCCCGGTAGAGGTCCCGGTAGCGGTTGAAGTGGGGCGCCATCTCCGCCCAGGGCTTCTGCGCGAAGCTCATCATCTTGGCCCCCAGCCGGGCCACCACGGGCACGGAGTCCGACGACATGCCCACCGCGTAGAAGCGGTCCTTGAAGCTGGCGTAGGGCGCCGGGCGCACCTCCGTGCGCACCTGCTTGTAGTAGGGGCCATCGCCCTCCACCACCCCGGTCTCCAGGCCGCGGATGATCATCTCCGCCGCCTCGTCAAAGCGGTCCCGCGCCTCGTTCATATCGACACCGAAGGTGTCGTACTCCCGCCGCGCCAAGCCCCGCCCAATGCCGAACAGGGCGCGCCCGCCGCTGAGGTGGTCCAGCACGATCATGCGCTCCACCACCCGCAGCGGGTCATTCCACGGCAGGATGACCGCCCCGGTGAGCAACCCAATGCGCTCCGTCCTGGCCGCCATGTAGCTCAGGTACTGCAGGTTGTCCGGCGACATGGCGTAGTTGAAGAAGTGATGCTCCACGGCGCTCAGGGTGTTGAAACCCAAGGGTTCGGCCAGCCCGCCGAGGACAATGTCCCGCTCCCACGCCTCCTGATCGGTTGTTCCATCCTCAAAGTTCTGGAACACCATTAACAGCCCTACCTTCATGATTCGCTCCCTAATTGCATGTCAAGCCCCAGAATGGAATGCGCCCTAATATAGCGAAGTCGGCAAAAACAGTCACGGCTGACTTTTGCCCTGCGACCGGCGCTATTGGACGGAAGTGGATGGACCAAGCACCGCCCTGAACAATCAATCGGCAGACCACTCTTTCAGAAGGCGGTCAACCTTGGCTTCCACCCTGTCCAGCTTCTCCGATAGCTCCTTCATCTTTGTTTCCGTGTTGTCCACCAATGCACCCAAGGCCGCAAAAGCACCCTTGGCCGTTGCCTGACCAGCGCTGGAGGTGGCAGGAGTTTGCTGATTTACGTCCTCCAGAAATTTCCGCGCCTCTTCCGGCGTGGTTGTCTGCCGGAGCTTCTGGTGGTTCTCCTCTGCTCGTTTTACGGCGCTAGCCGGGCTCACTGCCGGGAAGTCGCCAAGGCGCAAATGACGCCTCTCGCGCTGCCAACGCAAGTCTTGGAACCATCGCTTGCCTCCGAGTGCATCAACATAGAACTCCAAACCAAGTCCATCCCCATAGCTGTAACATCCCGGCTTAGGGTTTCCATAAAGCTCCGCCTCCGCCAGTTTGCCCATAGCGCTGTCTCCGTATCTATCTGAAGGGACGGCAGCTATGCTATCGTAGCGCTGTCTGAACTGCAAAACCCTACACAGGCGCTTTAGTGTTGGTGCCGGGCCGGAATGCTCTGCGCCGCAGACAGCCTCCGTAGCTACTCGACAGTGGTTTCGACAAACCCCAGCGCACTCCCCGGCGCATTTCTTTTGCTGCCGGCGCGACCACCGGCGGAGGCACTCCAACTCTTCCACGATAGCGGAAAGTCATCCAGCGCTACGGAAACGTCAATATATCCTGGTCTGTCCACCGTAGGTGACCCAAAATGCCGTTTTGCCCGTGGGTCGTCGGGGTAGTTTTGCTGCGTCCTCTCGATGGCTTCCAAGGTAATTCCCTCTGGATAATCATCGTCAAGGAAGTAAACACTTCTGACCTCGCATACTGTCCACGAGCGATCATCCACAATCGATATACGGTCACGGCCGGGAACAAGATAGGGTTTCCAGTTTTTGCCTTTGGAGGGCAGTGGATGGCGGTAGGCGAGATACCAACCACCCTTGCCGCCACGCCTGTCCACCCAAAGTGGTTTGCCAAGGCGAGGATGGTTATCGTAGTATGGACCCAGCGGATGGCCAAGGCCGCTGCCGTAGTATCGCAATAGGCTCTGACGGATCATGGAATGCAAAGTCTCCGGTTGTTTCGTATCCTTCTTCTGGGGTTGAATAGACTCGCGATGGTCCAATATGAGGAGCGGTTTTCCGGTGCGCTTTAGCGCAATAAGCCCCGCGTTTTCCTTGTCTCCTTCGGCTGCCATTTTGACGTTGAACGCACTCTTGAAGTCGCCATCGTTGCTTACCAACACGTCCGCCCGCATTTCTATGGCGGATGCCAACACCAAGGAGTCCTGCAAGTTCAAATTCGTCTTGGAAAATATCTCCATCGAAATACCGTACACGTCAGGGCTTAGCTCCTTTACCGGAAACAGCGGGATCGAATCAGTATCGGACCGCACTCGAGCATGCTCGATTTCCACAAACTTGGGGAGGCAAATTCGAGATTGGGGGCACACCAAGCGCAGGAAGCGATCTGTCCCGCTAAGTTGTTCGTGCCGGTCATTAAGAGTATTTGAAATGTGCTCTTTTACGGCCTCATCGTAAAACACGCTCTCCCAAGATTCGTTGATCTTCTTCCTTTGCGCATCCAGCGATTCGCCCTTGCTCTGAAGATTGAGCACGACGCCAATATCGATTGAAGCGTTGGTGTCCAAACAAAGGAGTGGCTTTCGTGTCGTCGTCATCTTTGACTTCGGGTAGGATTGGAAACGTGGCAGAAGCGCCGATTGCTGCCACTTTCGGAAAAGTCTAGTGTGGGGCGGGTGGCAGGATTCGAACCTACGTCTCTGCCTTGTACTGGCAGCGCTCTGCCGTCTGAGCTACACCCGCAATTCCTTCACGAACGGTGACTTTTACCTCTGGCTTGCTCTGTAGTCAAGCTGGCGAGCGGAATTTTCATTTTGCTTCCAGTTTTTCCCGAGACGCTCCGCGATTGCTCCGGCGCTGGAGTTGGCTAAGACTGCGCCTAACGCAGCCTGGGCAGGGGCGGCTACGGCAACCTAGTCACGTCGCCAGCCTTGGCCGCGACGCGAAGGGCAGCAGCACTGCCGTGGCAGCGGCGATTGGCCCCATGCGCTCCAGGATGTCGCCTGGGGTGTCGGGCAGAAGGTAGAAGAGGACCGACAGGCCGAAGCCGGTGACGATGGACAGCAGCACACCCAACGGCCGCAGTTGCCAACCGGCCAGCCGCAGGATGATGGTGGGGCCGAAGGCAGCGCCTAGGGCGATCCAGGCCACCGCCACGCGGCTGAAGATGCTTTCCGGCAAGTAGAGGGCCACCAGCACGGCCAGCACCACCAAGGCGACAATGGTGAGGCGGGAGATCAGCAGGGTGCGCTGCGGGCGGTTCTTGCCCAAGCCGAGGTCATGGGAAAGGGCGGAGGCGGCCACCAATAACTGACTGTCCGCGGTGGACATGATGGCGGACAGGACCGCCGCCAATAGAACGGCGCCCACCACCGGCGTGAACAGGGTGTCCGTCAGCAGGAAGAAGATGGTTTCGGGATTGTCGATTTCCATGTGCAGGATGCGCCCCGCCAAGCCCAGGAAACACATGCCCGCAAACACCAGAAAGTACCAACCAATGGCGATGAGCCTAGCTTGGCGCAGGGCCTTGTCGTCGCGCAGCGCCATAAAGCGCACCAGCAAGTGGGGCTGGCCGTAAGTGCCGAAGTTCATGGACAGGTTGCCGAAGACCACGCCCAGCGCGGCCAAGCCAACATTGCCGGCGGTGAAGCTGAGTTGATCGGCTGTGCTGACCGCCGCCAGCTTATCGACAAACCCGGCAATGCCGCCCAACTCAAGCAACGCCGCCAACGGCAGCAGCAGCGCCGTCAGGGCCATCAACAGCCCCTGCACGGTGTCCGTGACACTCACCGCCCAGAAACCGCCCAGCAGCGTGTAGATCATGATGATGGCCGCGCCTATGAGAATGCTCTCCACAATCGACAGGTTGAAGCTGCTGGCGAAGGTGTTGCCGGCCCCCTGAAACTGCGCCGACACATAGAACACAAAGGTACACACCACGATCAGCGAGGCAACGCCCGTAATCCAAGTGCGCATTCGCCCGGAACAGTCATGGCTGACCACCTCGGTCAGGGTGATGTAGCTGTGCTGGCGGGTGAAAGCCCGCATTCGCGGCGCCATCCAGAACCAAGCAACGAACATGCCCAATATGGACCCACCCACCAGCCACACGGCGGACACGCCAATGACATAGGCAATGCCGCTGACGCCCAGCAGGGTCCAGGCGGAGGACGCGCTGGAGCAGTAGCTGACCGCCGCCACCAAAGGCCCCAAGCCGCGCCCGCCCAAGAAGAAGTCCTCGGTGCTGCGGGTGCGCGAACTGGCCCAAAAGCCGATGCCGAGCAAGACGACCTTGTAGGCGATCAGCGTGATGAGGATGGTTGTCGCTTTGTCCATCTGCATACTGTTGTCAGCGGCCTTCAATGCCTCGGGCTTAACCCCAACAGATAGCCCCGCTTGCCCAAAGGCAAGCATTTTCCACGAAACAACATCCCCTGCCCAACAACGCTTGTGCTTTTTGGCGCTGCGCAAGCAACCGCACGGCGCCTTAGGCCCGAGGGCGCTACCGCACACCCCTGACTAAACTAGCCGTCATCGCAAATTAGTCTTGACTAAACGACGATGCTGCTAATAATGGTCGGCCATTATGTCAGCAGTGCCGCGCATCTACGATTCCTTGGTGGCTGACCATCTGGCCAACAACCGGCAGATGGCCTTCGTCAGCGGGCCGCGGCAAGTGGGCAAGACCACTAGCTGCCGGCGCCAAGCCAACGCCTATGTCAACTGGGACAATCTTGATGACCGGGACCTCATCCTCGCCGGCCCCAACCGCATTGTGGAGAAGTTCGGCCTGAACCGGCTGGCCGAAGCCGCACCTGTTGTCCTGTTTGACGAGTTGCACAAGCTGCCGCGCTGGAAGGAGTTCCTGAAAGGCTTTTTTGACGCCTACGCCGACCAAGTGCGGATATTGGTGACGGGCAGCAGCCGTTTGGACATTTACCGGCGTGGTGGCGACAGCCTGATGGGGCGCTACTTCTCGTACCGGATGCATCCTTTTTCGGTGGCCGAGACCATCACTCAGGAGTTGCCCGACGCAGAACGCATCCTGCGCCCGCCAAGACCCGCCAAGGAAACCGACTTCGCCGCCCTGTGGCGTCACGGCGGCTACCCAGAGCCGTTTCTGAGACGTGATGCCCGCTTCAGCCGCCGCTGGCAATCACTTCGCCTGCAACAGCTAGTCCGGGAGGACATCCGCGACCTGACCCAAGTGCAACAGCTTGACCAACTGCAAACCATGGTCCGCCTGCTGTCCAGCCTTTCCGCCCGGCGGCTCGTGTTCGGCAACCTAGCCAAGCAGGTGCGTGTGGCGGCGGACACCGGCCGCCGCTGGGTCGCCGCGCTGTGCGACTTCCACTTTGGCTTCACCGTTCGGCCTTGGTTTGAAAACGTCTCCCGCTCCCTGCGCAAGGAGCCCAAGTGGTACTTGCGGGATTGGGCGGCCATCAAGGACGAAGGCAGCCGGACCGAAACCTTCGTGGCCTGCCACTTGCTCAAGGCGGTGGAGGGATGGAGCGACCTAGGCCTAGGCGTCTTCGAACTAGGCTACCTGCGCGACAAGGAGCAACGGGAGGTCGATTTTGTGGTGGTGCGGGACGGCAAGCCTTGGTTTCTGGCGGAGGTGAAGCACCGCGACGACTCCTTAAGCCCAGCGCTCAAAAGGTTTCAGGGGCAACTTCGCACGCCCTTCGCCTTTCAGGTCGTACTGGAAGCGGACTACGTTGACGCGGATTGCTTCGCCCAGCCCAGCGGCCCTTTGATCGTTCCCGCCCGAACCTTGCTGTCCCAGCTATTGTGACTGGCGATGGTTCTCAAGCGCCTTGCAGCCATTCCCCATCAGGGAAGGGCGAACAACACAGTGTGGTCGTCTTCGTATTCAATGACTAGGCTGCTGCGCATGTAGTCGCCCCAGCCGGCCCATTTCCGAAGACTGAGCATATCGCGCTTCGCCGCTATGAAGGATACGCCCTTTGCCGACAACTCGCCGATGAACCCGCTGGCGTCTTGCCCGTATGTGTCAAAGAAATAGTTATAGCTGGAGATTCCGTAGTAGTCCCCGATAACGCGATTGTTCCGAACGTAGGTCAGCAACGCACCAGTCCCCATCTGATAAATCCTTTCGTTCTCCATCCCGGTGTTGCGCAAATGCTGGATAAGGCCGTATTCCTGAATCCTCTTCGCCAAAAAAGCCTCGCGGTCCATCACTAGCAGACGGGCCTTGTCCGGAAAGATCAGCCATCGATTGTCAAAATTGAGGATCAGCAACAGCAGCAAAACCAAACTCGAAGCAATGGAGCGCAACTGCGTAGATGAATCGCCGAGCGCCTTCCTCGGCAGGACCGTTCTGCCAATCAGCGTGAGCAGCCAAATCAAAAACCACACGCAAAAGAAGCACCACAACGGCAGAAAGACGGTCAAATAGCGAAACACCTGAGCGCTGAAAAACCAGACTACAAACGCAATCAACAAGAGGACCGCGAAGGGCTTGATCTTCGCGTCCATCCAAGGAATCAGAAAAAAGCACGGGAAAATGGCCATTGCAACCACGGGTATTGGAGGCGACGAAAAGTGCCAATGGTTGACCACCAGATTGTACGGCAGCATCAGCAGCTCTAGCGGAGACTTGCCAAAGCCGCGGCTCTCGAAGTTGTGAATTTGGCCGATCATGTCCTCCGCGCGCCAAGGCCAATAGCCAAAAACCTCCCCGGCAAAGGGCGAAATGGGATTGCCCGTGTGGATGGCGTTATAGACGTACCAAGGCAGGCCCGCCGCCAACGCAACGGCAATGAACAGCAACGTGGGACGCCAACTCCTTGAATAATAGTAGGCCCAAGCCAGCATTATGGGTATGTAGGCCAAGGCTAGGTACTTGGAGCCCAAGCCGATGCCGAGCAACAGGCCGGCGCAGAGAATCAGCGGCAAGCCGGCGTTGTTCCTGCAATGGCTGAGGCAAACTATGGCGGCAAAGGTGAAGCAGGCCAACCCCAAGTCGATGTAGGCGGAGGCGGCAAGCTGCAGGACGGTGGGCAACGTCAGGAAGAGCAGAGCGGAGCAGAAGGCGGTAAGAGCGTCGGTGAGCCGCCGGACTAGGACGTACAGATTCAGCGCCGCCAGGAAGCCCAACATGAAGTGCATGAAGTGGGTGGTAACGTCATCGCCGATCAACAACGCGAACGAATAAAGCAAGTTAACGTTGAGCGTAAAGAAGGGGTAACGGAGGTGCAGGTCGGGAACGATCGCCCCCTGCTCCACGAAATGCAGCGCGTAAGGCAGGTGATATCTAATTTCGTCCGAGTGGTAAGGCGGCGTCAGGGGCACCAGCACGATGGGCGCCAAAAGGATAAGCGCGGCAATGAGCAACAGGATCTTTAGCGGCGTGGCGCGCAGCCGCAGGGTCCGCAAGCCGCCTAGCCACAGCCGTGGCTTGAGGCGCCATGCAGACAGCAGCAGCAACAGGCCGACGCAGCCCAACACAGGCGCTAGGGAGAGGAAGCCCAGCAGCCCCAGCGCGAAAAGCAGCAAAATGAGGATGCCCAGCCCAGCCGGCGTCAGCAGGGCCACTTCCTCCAAAGCCGCTAGCTGAAGCGAGCTTCGGAACAGGCCCTTGGCGATGACAAACGCGAGGAATCCAGTGCCGAGCATAAGCAGCATTTGCTTGCCGACATAGAGAAATTCCATTTGGCAACCCTGTATGATTCGTGCTGGTACACGGCAAGCTCAGCGCTGCCGCCCAGATTGGATAGGCGGACCGACGGCCCATTATAGGCCGAAAGACCAGCTTATAGGCCGAAAGACCAGCAATGCCGGCTAGCCCTAAGCCATGCGAGCCGGAATTCCGCTTCTGCCGCAGAGAATTTGGCGCAGCATTTCAAAACAGGGGCGTTATGCTAGCGCCATCAGGCATCGGAGGTTCAGCCATTAAATCACCCGCCATCTTCTTGGTGGTGCCAGCCTACAACCCCGGCGGGAGCATCATCGAGGTTGTCAGAAAGGCCCTGCCCCATGTTGCGCAGGTCGTCATCGTTGACGATGGTTGCGATGCGGTGGAAGGGGCCTACTTGCGGCAATGCCTGACGGACGAGAAAGTCACGCTCTTAGTACACGGCTTCAACAAGGGCAAGGGCGTTGCCCTGCACACCGGCATTAGCCACTGCCTTGCCGGAATGCAGGAGGATGACTTCATTCTCACCATGGACAGCGACGGCCAGCACGACCCGGAGGACATTCCCAAATTCAAACATTTGCTGGCTCAGGAAGGGGATGTCCACTTCGTCTTGGGTGAGAGGTTCGAAGACGGCGAGATGCCGATCAAAAGCAGACTTGGCAACAGTTTGGCCCGCTGGTTGTTCCGAGCCCAGTTCGGCGGCAAAGTTCACGACACCCAGACGGGGTTCAGGCTGCTGTCCGCCACTTTCGCCAAATCCTTCGCGGCCAGTGTGCAGCCAGGCCGATATGAAACGGAAATGGACATGCTGATTTTGGCGTCCCACACGCTCCCGGCCATCCATTCAGTGGCGATACGCACCATCTATTTGCATGACAACAGAAACACGAAATACAGAGCCTTCGCAGACTCCTACAACATCGCAAAACTGTTCATCAAATACGGCGCGGTCTCCATCGCGTCATTCGCGGTCGATTATCTGGTCTTCATCGCCTTGACCTATGCGCTGGAGATACCTTATCTGGTGTCCAACGTACTGGCCCGCTGCGTTAGCACCATCGTCAATTTCTCCGGCCACAGGCAGTTTTCGTTCAGGTCTCGGGGGCGCCTAATCAGCCAAGCGATGCGCTACGCCTTGGCCGTCGTCACTGCATTGGCGATGGCGACCATATTGCTGTATCTATGTGTTGCCGGCCTAGGCATTCCCGAGTACCTCGCCAAACCCATGGTCGATGCGGCGGTCTTTGTCATGAACTTTCTTATCCTGAGCCGGCTGGTTTTCCCGGAGCGGGGCGCACCCAGCAAGGGTGGCGCCCTTTCACTCTGATCGAAGGCTGTCCCGCAGCCGCGGCAGCACCTGCTTGGCGATGTACTCAATCCGACGGCTGCCGCTCTCCACCGGCTCGCCGGGGAACTGGGCCCAGAAATGCACATCGATGATCTCTGGATAATCGGCAAGCATCTTGGACAGGCTCGCCACTGCGCCATCTGCATCGCAAAGCTCGTACAGGCCGCCGGCAATGGCGCTGGCGGCGTCCGGGAACAACGGGGTTTGCTCCGGCGGGCCGAAGGCGCCCCAAGAGATGTATTGATTGGTCTGATAGAGCACATGCTCGCCAACCCGCGCCGCCTCCGCTTCCGGGTCCGGCGCTATGATGGACCAGTTGCCGGCGCAGATGGCACCGGCGGAGCGGGGCTTGCCTTGCTCCTCAAGCGCTTGGACGTAGAGGTCGTGGCCGATGCCGCCAGTGGAAAGGAAGCCGTCGCCAAGGCGGGCCGCCCGGGCGATGGCCGGCGGGGCCATGCCGCCCATGTACAGTTTCGGCGGCTGCTCCGGGGCCGGGGCCACCGTCAGGCTGTCGATTTGGTAGCGGCGGCCCTCAATGCGCACCGGCACTCCGCCCCAGGCTTGGCGGATGATGTCGATGCCTTCCTCCATCAGGCTGGGCCGATGCTTAAGCTGGCGCCCGAAATAGTCGAACTCCAGCTGCCGGTAACCCAAGCCCACCCCTAGGTCAAAGCGCCCGCCGGTTAGGATGGAGAGGGTGGCCGCATCCTCCGCCAACCGCACCGGGTCCGCCAGCGGCAGCAGCATCAGGTTGGTGCCGATGCGCATCCGCTGGGTGCGTTCACCGATGGCGGCGGCCACCACCAAGGGCGACGGTGTGTAGCCGTCCTCGCAGAAGTGGTGCTCGGTCAGCCACACGGAATCAAAGCCGAGGGACTCGGCCCAAGCGATCTGGTCCAAGCAGGCCCGATACAAATCCGTAAAGCCGACTGCGCTGGGCGGTGGGTTGCGGAAGTCGTACCAAAGGCCGAAGTTGACGTGCCGGGCGCTCATGAATCGATCCCTCCAAGAAAGTTCAGCAACGCCGAGTGGTAGCGCTCTGGATCCTCCAGAAAGACCGCGTGGCCGCAGCCTTCGAACTCCAGCAGTTCGGCTTGGCTTAGGCGCTGCGCCGCGTCGCGGCTAATGCCGGGCGAAACCACGCCGTCTTCCACGCCCACCGCAACCAGCGCCGGGCAAGTCAGACGAGCCAGGTCCTCCCGTTGGTCCAGCTGGGCTAAGTCGGCCAAGGAGGCGTCCGCGCCGGGGCTGGCCTGCAGGGCGATGCGCCAGCACCAATCCTTGACCGCCTCTCCGGGATCCCGGGCGAAGACACCATCGAAATACAGCGCCCGCAAAAAATTCACCCGGTCCGCTCGCAAGGCGGCCACTGTGGCGGCCACGTCCTCCGCCTGACCGCCGTGGGGGAAGTCCTCCGCCTGTGTATATCTTGGCGTCGCTGCCCCGGTCAGCACCAGCCCGCCAACATTGGCGCCAAGGCGGGCGGCGGCGTCCACCACGACGGCGCCGCCAAGCGACCATCCGTTCAGCGCCGGGCGCTCAAGCTGCAAATGCTCGCACAAGCGGACCAGGTCGCCGCCCAGCGCTGCAACCGAGACATCGGCAAAGTCCTTGTCCGAGGCGCCGCAACAGCGATGGTCATAAACCACTACGCCGTGGCCGGCGTCCTGCAGACGGGCCGCAGTGTTGTCCCATACACGGCAGCCCATACCCCAGCCGTGCGACAGCACCACTGTGGTCCTGCCGCCCAAGTAGTGCTCAAAGTAAATCCGCCGGTCCCCGGCAACGGTCAATTGCGCCATCGATCCCCCCTAGTCAGTTGTTGAACGCAGAGCGACTGCCGCCTCCGCTTCCGCCAAAGCCCGGCGCAGGGGCCTCAAGCTGAGCGCCAAGCACAGGGCGGCAACGCTGTAGTTAACCACGGCTAGGCTGGCCAAGGACAGATCGATGGCGTCCTCCCTACCGAACACAAAGTCGTTCATCACACCGATGATGAGCGGCGCGAACAGATAGGAAAGGAAGGAGACGCAGATTAGATACAGGGCGATGAGCTGCCCGCGCATCTGGTTCGGGGCGATGGCCTGCAGGGCGGCGTTGCTCAGGCCCGGCGGCATCGCCATAGTGAAGGTGATCGGCACCAGCATGGCCGCCGCCAGCAAGCCGCTGTCCAGCAGCGGCAGCACCACCGCCACCGGGCCGAGCACCAAGGTGCCCCAGAGCGTCACCCGCATGGGGGCGTCCCCACCGCCCCGGGCGATTAAGCGGCCGGCGTAGAAGCCCGCCCACACACTGCCGATGACGCCGACGATCAAGGCGATGAAGCCGTACAGCAGGCCGATCTCCGTCTTCGTCCAAGCATGCTTGCGCACGAAGAACTCCACCACCCAGGTCAGGAAGGCGAAGCCCTGAATGGACAGGCACAGGTAGGCGATGAAGTGGTAGGTCAGGTACTTGCCCCGGGATCTGACGAAGGCCCAAACCTCCCGCATGGGAAAACCCGCCGCTGCGTCCTCAAGCGCCCCCCGCCTCTTCGGTTCGAGGATGGAAAACATCAGCGCCGCCAGCAGGATGCCCGGCAGCCCCACGGTCACCAGCACCATCTGCCAGGAGTAGAGCTCGCCGAACAGCGGCAGGTGAAAGTTGGGCCGCGCCTCCAGCCAGTCGATCAGCGGCCCGCCGACGATGTTGGCGAGGCCGGTGCCGATGAAGGGCGCGGCGCCGACGATGCCGTAGGCCAAGGGCAGCCGGTCGTCATCGAAATAGTCCGCCAGCAGCGAAGTCGAGGCCGGCCCCAGGCTCGCTTCGCCGATGCCCACTCCCATGCGCGCCAGGAACAGGCTGCGGAAGCTGTCGGCCTTGCCGGCCAGCGCCGTCGCCAAGCTCCAGGCGAAGATGCCGGCGGCGATCAGGTTGCGCCGATTGGCCCGGTCCGCCAGCCGCGCCAAGGGCCAGGTCGCCAAGGTGTAAACCAGCGAGAAGGCCAAGCCGATGATGAGCGATATCTCCGTGTCGCTCAGGCCCCCCAAGTCCCGCTTGATGGGGCCGATCATGACGTTGAGGATCTGCCGGTCGATGAACGACAGGGTGGCCGCCAAGGTCAGCAGCAGCACCACATACCACTGGGTGCGGCTGGAGTAAGGGGAACTCAAGGGCCTTAGACCCCGAACGCCAGTTCCTCCAAGTACCAGCCGGCGCCCACCACGGCCATGGAGTTGTTGTGCGGCTGCCGCTTGGCCCAGCCGTTCGGGTCCGCTTGGTAGGCGGCCAGCACCTGCTCCGCCGCTTCGGCGTCCTCCCCCTCGAACTCATAGATGGTGAGGAACTGCGACGGCGGCACCCCCATGAAGCCGCGGGCGGCCTTGAAGCAGCGCACGGACTTCACGTTCGGGCAGTTGTAGGTGTCCTCCACATGGTTGCCCAAGTACCACTGGTTGAACGCCTCCACCAAGTCCTCGCTTTCCGGCTGCACCAGCCCAACCAACACCAGTTTCTTGCCCATAGCGACCCCCCGCAAACATTAGAGCGGGCAGATTAACCGTTGCGGGCGCCAATCTCCACCCAAACCGGCGGGTGCGGGGTTACGAATGGACCACCTTGTCGAACTGCTATGCAGGGCTAAAGGCTTAAGAGTGCGCTGCCGACGACGGCTCGGCCGGTTCGGCCACCAGAATCAGTCCATCCGCAGCAAAGGGCCGGCCCAGATAGCCCAAGAGCCGTTCCAACGCAAAGACAGCCTTGGCGCTAACGACGTCCCAAAGGGGCCGATTTTTTTGGTTAGCGATGACCGGTATGTAAGTGGCGGTCTCAAGGGTGCGCCAGCCGTGTCGGCGGGCCAGCTCGGTGAGCGTTCGCCAAGTGAACGCCGTCACATGGTCGGGATGGCAAATCTCCACCCCTCGCAGGACCGCGGCGGCCGTGTTGATGAGGCCATAGGCGTTGGGCGTGGTGATGACCAACCGCCCGTCTGGCCGACACAGGCTTTGCAAGCCGTCCAAAAAGGGGCCGGGCTGGTCAATATGCTCGATCACCTCGCTGGCCACCACCCGGTCCGCCGGCTCGAGCCCGAGGGCGGCAACTGCGTCGGGGTCGGTGCAATCGACGGCGTGGGCCTCGTAACCCAAGCCGACGGCGTCCGCCACCCCGTCCGCATCAACGTCGATTCCCACAAGCGACGACGCCACTTCGGCCAGATTGCCGTGCAGCCACTGCTGTTCGCGCTTATGAAGGCCGGCGAACCCGTGGTCGGTGAACCCAACGTGGATGACCCGACGGTCCTGGCATTGCTCCATCAGCCACGCGGTCTTGTTGACTATCCGGGCCCGGGGCAGCGCATGGAGCAGGTCGCCAACCTCATACCCGTCCGCATCGGCAGCAACCCCCGGTTCATCGGCAAGACCTCTTAGCTTCATGAGTTCATTGGCCCAAGGAACACGCCCATCTTGCGGGGCAGAAGTGAGCCGCTCCCAAATAAAAGCCGCTGCGGGCTTCCGCCACCGCCGTGAACACCGGCAGCAAGGGAACGAGGCCAGACCGAGCCGTATGCATGGAGGGCTTCTCCTTGGAAGCGGAGAGATGCTGAACATCTCCATTATAGTCCGCATTGAATGACGTCGGCCCCAACCAGTTCCGCCAGCGCCGGTTGGCGAAATTGAGCTTGTTTGCGTAGCGTTGCCCGCTTACAATTCGCGGCCTTGCTGCGGGGTCGTTAGCTCAGTTGGTAGAGCACCGGGCTTTTAACCCGTTGGTCCTGGGTTCGAGCCCCAGACGGCCCACCACAGCGGACGCTTCACCTCATTCTCAGGTGGAGCTGCCTCCACCGGCTTCCATCCAACCCATGCAAAGTTCAGCCCGATTAGTGTTGACGGCCCTTAATTGGCGACCAGCGGGAAATAATCTTCACATTGTGCGGGCATTGTCTGTTACTATCCGGTTTAGGTGGCCTGCGGAGGTTGCGTCTGCACAGGGGCGTTCTTCCAGGGCCAGGATGGAGGAGCTTGGAGAGGCTCAACCCTAAGACCAAAGCAACGGCTGCATCACAAGTGGTGCCCAGTGCCGCTGCGCCTCCACGCAATTACCCACACTCACCACTTTAGAGGGGTTCTGAAATGTTGAAAATCACCCACACCAAGCTAGGGTTCGGCTTGGCGGCTCTAGCGGCCGCGCTGGCGTTGCCGCCAGCCCTCCATGCACAGGAGACCGATGAATCCGCGGAAGTCGAGCGAGCCATGGAAACGGCGCCCATTGAGGAAGTGGTGGTCACCGGCTCGCGCATCGTACGCGCCAACCTGGTCAGCGCCAGCCCGGTCACCCAAGTCGATGCGGACGAGTTTCTGTACCAGGGCACGGTTCGCCCTGAAGACCTAGTGCGCACCCTGCCCCAGGTTTGGTCAGACCAGAACACCGGGCAGTCCAACGGTGCCACCGGCACCGCCACCATCAACCTCCGCAACCTCGGATCGGAGCGCACCTTGGTGCTGGTCAACGGCAGCCGCTTGCCGGCCGGTTCGCCTATACAAGGAGGGATCGGCGCGGACATCAACCAAATTCCGGGCGCCTTGGTGGAACGGGTGGAGGTGCTGACCGGCGGCGCCTCCGCCACCTATGGTTCGGACGCCGTGGCCGGGGTGGTCAACTTCATCATGAAGGACGACTTTGAGGGCCTGAAGCTGGACTACCAATTCAGCCAATACAACCACAACAACGACTCAAGCAAGTGGCAGGGCATCGTGCAGGACGCCGGCTACCCAGCGGCGGACGGCAGCGTGTCCGACGGGGACGCCTCCTACATCTCCTTGCTCATTGGCGGCAATTTCGCCGACGGGCGCGGCAACGCCACCGCCTACGCCACCTATCGGGACATCGAACCGGTGCGGCAGGGCGCAAGGGACTACAGCTCCTGCGCCTTGAATGACAACGCCGACGGCTGCTTCGGCTCATCGACCATTCCCCAAGGCCGCTTCACCAACTTCGGCGTCGGCGGCCCTGCCGTTGACTACATCGTTTCCGGCAGTGAGTTCGTCCCGCGCCAAGGGGAGACCTTCAACTACGGCCCTCTGAACTACTATCAGCGGCCCGATGAGCAATGGACCTACGGGGCCTTCACCCGCTACGCCGTCAGCGACCAAGTGGAAGCCTACATGGAGCTGATGTTCATGGACGACCGCAGCGTCGCCCAGATTGCCCCCTCCGGCGCCTTCTTCGTAACCGAATCCTTAAGCTGCGGCAATCCGTTGATGTCCGACCAGCAGTTCGAGACCGTTTGTGGTTCCATTGGGCTGACCCGGGAGGACACTCGGGATCCGTTTTGGATCGGCCGGCGCAATGTTGAGGGTGGCAACCGCCAGCAAGACCTGCGCCACACCACGTTCCGCGGCGTCTTCGGAGTGCGTGGGGACCTCAACGAAAACTGGCGCTACGACACCTCACTGCTCTATGCCGAAGTCAGCATGGAGAACACCTATCTGAACGATCTGGGCACCACCAAGATTAAACGCGCCTTGGACGCCGTGCGGAATGACAACGGCGACATCGTGTGCCGCTCGGTGGTGGACGGCTCGGATCCGAACTGCGTGCCTTGGAACATCTTCCAAGAGGGCGGGGTCACTCAGGAAGCGCTGGACTACATCGTCCTGCCGCTGTTTGCCCGGGGCTCCACGGATCAGTTGGTGGCTTCCGGCTACATCGCCGGGGATCTTACCGACTACGGCATTCGGCTGCCCTCGGCGGACACCGGCGTCGCCGTGGTGCTCGGTGCGGAGTATCGGGAGGAAAACCTGGACTTCAACCCGGACGAGGGCTTCCGCAGCGGCGAAGGCGCCGGCCAAGGCGGTGCCACCGTGCCGGTCAGCGGCGGCTATGACGTCTTCGAGCTGTTCATGGAGGCGAGCATTCCCTTGGTGGAGGGCAAGCAGTTCGCGGAGGAGCTCACTCTGGACTTTGCCTTCCGCTACTCCGACTACAGCTACGGCGTTACGACGGAGACCTTCGGCATCCGCACTGGCTGGGCCATCAATCAGGATGTCAAGGTGCGCGGCAGCTTTCAGCGGGCCATCCGCGGCGCCAACGTTCGGGAGCTGTTTCGGCCCCAAGGCTTAAACCTGTTTGACATGACGGGCGATCCCTGCGGCGGGCCGGTCACCAACGGCATGACCGCCCGAGGCCGCACCCTTGAGGAATGCGCCCGCAGCGGCGTCACCGCGGAGCAGTTCGGCAGAATCGCGGACTCCCCGGCCGGCCAGTACAACTACCTGCAGGGCGGCAATCCAAACTTGGAGCCCGAGGAATCGGACACCTGGTCCTTCGGCGTGGTGCTGACGCCCACCGCCATCGACGGGCTGACCCTGACCGTGGACTACTTCAACATCGAGATCACCGAAGGCATCGACAATCTGAGCCCGGAGTTCATTCTGAACCAATGCCTGGACGGCAACCTGGCCCAATGCGAGTTGGTCAAGCGCGGTGCCCCTGGCGACCTCTGGATCGGTTCGAATGTCAACAGCAGCGGCCACATCGTGGCGACGAACGACAACCTAGCCATCGAAAAGGTGGTCGGCTACGACCTGGTGGCGGACTACGCCGTACCGCTGGGCGACATGGGCACCTTGAACGTCAGCAACGTCCTCTCCTACATCACCAAGTGGGAGCGGCAGGAGCTGGCGGGCGCCCCCAAGGTGGAGTGCGCCGGCAATTGGGGGGGGGGCGTATGCGGCTACCCCACGCCGGATCTGCGCAACAAGCTTAGGCTGGTCTGGACCACGCCTTGGGACGTCGCGGCCACCCTCATGTGGCGCTACACCAGCGATTTGAAGGACCTCAATGAGAACGTGGACCTGAAGGCCGTGTCCTACATCGATCTGGCGGCCATTTGGGACGTTAGGGAGTCCGTCCAGATCCGCGCCGGCATCAACAACCTGTTCGACAAGGCGCCGCCCATCGGCGGCAACGGGGCCGGGCCGTCCATCAACGGCAACGGCAACACCTTCCCCGGCATGTACGACGCCTTGGGCCGCTACTGGTTCATCGCCGGCGGCGTCTCTTTCTAGTTTGCTGAGGGACTAAACGACGGCGATAGGTTCGCCTACAGGCTTGCGCGGCGGGCGCCTAGGACGCCCGCCGCAGCCAAGCCGCCCTCTGTCATCGGCCGCAATCCCACCCGACACCAAGGACAGAGTGCCACAACGAAAGGGGGCGGGGGCTTAGGTGGCTATTGCAGTTCCGCAGCGTATTTCTGCGCCAGACCCGCCGCTGAACTGTCGGGATGCTCGTTGCGCACCCGGTTCAGATGCTCTAGGGCGCGTTGGCTGTCGTCCAAACGGTGGTAGATGACGCCCAGCTTGTACAGAGCGTCCGGCACCTTGAGGTGATCCGGATACAGGTTGACCACCTGCACGAAGTGCTGGCGGGCGTTTTCGATTTCGTTCTGCACCAGGAAAAGCTCTCCCAACCAGTAGTAGCAGTTCGGTGCGTACTGCCCATTCGGATAGCTGGCCAGAACCTTTTGGAAGCCGGCCACCGCATCCGCAAAGGCGCGGCTCTCCATGAGGCTGAAGGCGGCCGCGTAGTCCTGACGCTCCTGTTCGGACTGCTGAGTGGCGGGCGTACCCGCGGGCTGGACGCTTTGTGGCGGACGGGAAGCGGAACTGCCCACTGTCGCGGTTTCGGCCGCAGGAGACGGCGGGCTTGCCGCGCCGTTGCGCAAAGTTAGGATGCGCTGGTCCAGATCAACATACTGCTCCTTTTGGTCCCGGGCCAGGCGTTCGATTTGAAAGCCCTGCTCCTCCACCATGCCGCGCAGGGTTTGCAGTTCCCCTTGGAGCACTTGAATCTGATGGAAGAGCGTTCCCAAGCTGACGCTGGACTGATCTCCGGTTGCCGGCGGCGGCGCAACGGCTAGGCCCGGCTGCCCCACGCGGTAAACTTCGGCCTTGGATGAGCGCTCGACGGCGGATTCTCTTTCCTGCCCCACAGACTCCTCCACCGGAACAGCGGCGAAGCCAGACGCGCTCAGCAGCAAGGGGAGCCCGAACAGCCAACGCTGACCACCAAGGCGAACGCCTAGGGTGGGGGAACGGGGTGGAGCAAGGGGACGCAGCCGACTCAGCCTAGCGGCTGGCTGCGCCCCTACCTTGCGCGTCAGCGCCTTGCCGGAGGCGGACAATCTGCAGGCCCCAGCAAGCGCATCGGCACCGCTAGCGATAGATCAGCACCGCCCGGCGGTTGCGCGACCAAGCGGCTTCCGTATGGCCGGGATCGTCCGGCCGCTCCTCGCCGTAGCTTACCGACTCCACCCTTGAAGCCGGCACACCGGAGGCGGTGAGAAAGCTCATCACCGCATCCGCCCGACGCTCGCCAAGAGCGAGGTTGTACTCCCGAGTGCCCCGTTCGTCACAATGGCCCTCCACCATCACCCGGCGCTGCGGATTGTCCCGCAAAACCCGTGCATGGACTTCCAAAGCGGCCAAATCGGCCGGGCGAATGACGGCTTCATCGAAGTCAAAATAGAAGGTTCGCTCCAGCAAACGCGTGGTGCCGGGGTAGTAGGGCTCAAGATTGGGATTGAATGTCGGCGGCTCCACCGGCGGAACCGTGGTCGCCACCGTGTCTTCGGGAGGCGGCGGGTCGGGTTCCACCGCCGGTGGCGCACTCTGGCACCCGGCCAAAAGAACACCCGCCAACATCAGGGCCAAGTAACCGATTCGCTGCTGAAGCATGGGTTTTCCTCCATCCATCCGTAGTCTCACCTGACACTGGCAAAGTGCGCCAAGAAGCGCAGCATACCAAATCAAGCCGCATCCATATCAACTAGCGTCGATTGGATTTCATCCTGAATCCTGTAGCCTAACGCATTCTAGCCAAGTAGCAACCAGTTGGACACTCTTTGACCAACAGACTAGGGTTTGGTGATTGCAATCCCTGCAGATTGGTCATATACCTAATCGGATTAGGCTTAGAGCATCTATGATGAGCAGAATATGGAGGTTCAAGAGGCCACCCCAAATGCACTACAGACGGGGTTTTCCATATGCCTTTACGCCTGTTGGCGAAGGGACCGAGATGGTAGCACAACATTTCAACTGCAACGGTTGGCGGCTTGAAAATCAACGTCATCAGGGCAAGGCGTCGATAAACTGAACGGCAAGGTTTGCGCCAAAGTCCCTTGCCCAGTGCGCAGCACGTCAAAGGTCTTTTGCTGCAGCGCCTCGACGGACGGCAGGGGAGCGGCCAAGCGGGCACCCGCCCCCCGCTGGAACCAAGGCTGGTACTGGCTGCGAAAGCGGGAGAAGTGCCAAGCCGCCGATAGATGGCCGCCATCCCAACGGGGGGCGATGTCCGGAACTTGCATCGGCTGCGCCTCCAGGGCGCTCCTGTCGCCGTTAATCAATTCGGTGACCTGCCGGCCGAGGCCCTTGCCGGAAATGGCGCAGTTGCGCAAATCGACGCCGGCGGCGGCCAGTCCCCGCCGCAACGTCTCCAGCAACTCTGCATCGGTTTCCGGCCAAGGGGCGGTGCTAAGGCCGTGGCCGGGCAGATCGAGGCGCAGCACACCGCCGCCGGCGCCATTGGCCGCCTCGCTGGGCGCTTGCGCCGAAGATTCGCCGGCATCATGCAGCCAGACCGCCGCAGCGGCGGCCTCGCCGGCAACGTAGATCTGGCCTTGGGGCAAGTCGATGAAGCGGCGCAGCGAAGGCGGCAGCGCCAACTTGGATCGGGCCGGCGGATGGCGCTTAAACCAATCCGCCGTCCTTGCGAAAACATGCTCTGCGTCCTCCGAACGCTCCACCCGGATCCGCTTCGCACCCGGCACCCGGGGAAGATGCTGCGACAGCACATCCGCCGCGGCGCTGGTTATCAGGGTTGGCGCCTTCACCTCCAACAGACGTTCAGCGCCATCCGCCTTGAGCGCCGCGGCGTAGGGCGTACGGAAGGGGTCCCCAGCTTGCAGAAGATCCATCACCCGTTCATGCAGGCGGCGGCTGTCATTGAGGTCCCGGTCGATGCGTCGCGCCTCGTCCCTGAGATGCCAAGGGAAATACCAATTCTGATCGATAGCTCGGCTCCACAGACTGCTCAAATGGGTGCCGTCCGCTCGCGGCGCAACAGGCGCAAGGTAACGCTCATCAAGTTCCTCGGCTTCGGCATCGGTCCACAGCGGATAGCCGTCGCAGACCGCCGCCGTCACCCGGGACGGATGCCGACGTGCCAATTCAGCGGCGAACACCGCGCCGGTGTGGAAGCCGTAAACCGCCACCTGCGGCAACTTCAGAACATCCAGCAGGGCCACCAAGGCATCGACGTACCGCTCCGCTTGCGGCTGCTCCGGCAGCAAGGGGTCCGAGGCGCCGTTGCCCGGCGTGTCCGGGGCGATTACCAGAAAGTCCGGCCGCAAGCGCTCCATCAGGGGCAAAAGCGCGTCCGCGTTGTTGGGCGAGCCGTGCAGGAGCAGTGCCGGCGCACCCCGCCCCGCCACGAGCAAGCGCACATGTCGGGCGCCAACGCGCACCATCGCCTGCTTCACCGCAACCATGCCGCCATCCCCCAAGCAAACGCCAAGAACCCGCCGCCAAGCCGAATCATGGCCATAGCCCACCGAACCAAACGATGGCGGCAGCCAGCGCCGCAGTCAACAGCGCCCGCCAGCCGTAGTCCAAGGTCGGTTTGGCGGCGGCCCGCTTACGCCCCGTAAACATGGCCAGCGGCGTTGGGTCGCCCCGAACGCCATAGACCACATGGGCCGTCAAGTGGATGCTAGCCAAGGCGATAATGAGCATGAAGACGCGGTGGTGCATCCAAGTCAACCGATCCGAAAGGTCGTCGCTGACGTATCGGGCCAAGGGGCCTTCGTTAAAGATGTCGTCATTGGCGAATAGGCCCGTCGCCGCCTGCGCCGCCGCCGCTCCGAACAGCGCCAAGGCCAGCGCCCGGCCCGGCGCCGTATGCGGGTCATCCACCCGTCGGCCGCGAAAGTGGTTTATGAACTGCCGGGGGCTGACGCCGTAACCGCGCCAACGGGCGTGGGCGCCGCCCCAAAAACCCCACAGCAGGCGGAACAGCAGCAGCCCGACCAGCAGGACGCCACAGCGCATGTGCCACGGCAACAGGGCGATGTCTCCCGCAAGCCCCGTGTAAAGCAGTGCGCAAAGGCAGGCCGCAAAGGCCCAATGCCAGACCCTAAGCGGCCAGTCCCATACCTTTACCTTTGCAGACGACATGATCGTCCTTCCCGCCGTCAGCCCGGAACGCCAAGAATAACGCCAATGCCGTCCGCATTGCAGCCGCTGCTCTACGCTCAAGCCAACCCGTCCTCCTGCTTTGACAGGGGGACCAAGGCCGGCAGGTGACATGGGCCGCCCCTTCCGCTAACTTGCGCCGCTCGCAGGTCAGGACACGGCACATGGAACTGCACTTCGCCTCCGTCTGGGAAACCATCGCAGACCTCATTCCGAACCGCAAGGCGTTGATCTGCGGCGACACGGAGAGCACCTGGCGCGAATACGACGAGCGCGCGGCGCACATAGCCGGCTTGCTGCAGGCGCATGGCGTCGGCGCCAACGCCAAAGTGGGCATCTACCTGCACAACTGCAACGAGTATCTGGAAGCGCAACACGGCGTCTTCAAGGTGCGCGGCTGCCCGGTGAACGTGAACTACCGCTACAAGGCCGATGAGCTCGTCTATCTGCTGGACAACGCCGACGCCGAAGCGGTGTTCTACCAGGGCTGCTACGCGGAGCGCATCCGGGAGATCCGCGGGCAACTGCCGAAGGTGAAGCTCTATGTGCAGATCGACGACGGCACGGAGGCGCTCCTAGACGGGGCGCTGGACTACGAAAGCGCCATCCGAGAGGCGGAACCGATGCAGCGCATCACCCGAGACGGCGGCGACATCTACATGCTCTACACCGGCGGCACTACAGGCATGCCGAAGGGCGTGATGTATCGCCACGAGCAGTTCGTCTCCGCAATGCTGGGCGGGGTCGCCGAGCTGGGGTTCGACGTGCCGGAGCGCACCGAAGACCTTCCCGCCCTAGTGCGGGCGCTGCAAGCGGCCGACGCGCTCACCCGGAGCCTCGTCGCCTGCCCACTGATGCACGGCACCGGCATGTGGCTCGGTTGCATGATCCCCCTGCTCACCGGCGGCACGGTGGTGACCATCCCCAAGCTGGGGCTGGACCCGCATCTCATTTGGAGCGAGGTGGAGCGCAACCGCTGCAGCAGCGTCACCATCGTCGGCGACGCCTTCGCCCGCCCGATGCTCGATGCCTTGAACGAAGCTCGGCAAAGCGGCAACCCCTATGACATCTCGTCCGTGCAGCGCATCGTTTCCAGCGGCGTGATGTGGAGCTCGGAAGTGAAGCAGGGATTGCTGGAGCACGGGGACTTCAGCCTCGTGGATGCCATGGGTTCCACCGAAGGCGGCATGGGTTTATCCGTAGCAAACCGCGAGCAGGCCGCGCAAACCGCGAAGTTTCAGATCAATCCCGGCGTGAAGGTGTTTGCGGATGATGGCCGGGAGGTGACTCCAGGCTCTGGGGAAATGGGCAAGCTCGCCACCAGCGGCCTAGTTCCGGTGGGCTACTACAAGGATTCAGAGAAGTCCGCGGCCACCTTCAGGGAAATCGATGGCGTACGCTACAGTTTCCCCGGCGACTACGCCACCGTGGAGGCGGATGGCGCCGTCACGCTGCTCGGCCGCGGCAGCAACTGCATCAACACCGCAGGAGAAAAGGTGTATCCAGAAGAAGTGGAGGAGGCAGTGAAGCGCCATGCGGACATATATGACTGCTTGGTGGTGGGCATTGACGATCGGCGCTTCGGCCAGCGCGTCGTGGCCGTGGCGTCTCGCAAGGAAGGCGCAATGCTGGACGAGCAGACGCTGATCGACTTCACCCGTGCGCATCTTGCCGGCTACAAGGTGCCGAAGCAGGTGCTGTTTGTGGAGGAAGTTCAACGCGGCCCAAACGGCAAGGCGGACTACAAATGGGCCCGGCAGGCGGCGGAGTCCCCACCGATCTGATGTAAACTGTCGCCGCTTCGCAAGGGTTGCGGAGCGGAATCGAGTACACGGGAAGTCCGGTGAAAGTCCGGCGCTGCCCCCGCAACGGTAACGGAGAAGACGCCATCTAGGGCCCCAAAGGCCCAACCACTGCGCCCTTGGCGTGGGAAGGCGATGGCGAAACAGGCTCCCAAGCCCGGAGACCGGCTCGTTTCCAACCTTCATATCCGCCGGGTGTGGGCGGACGGATGGAGACGCCCATGCGTTGCAAAAACCTCTTCTCCCGCCTGCTCCTGCTCCCCACTGTCCTTGCCCTTTCCGGTTTCGCCGCGGCCGACGACGAGATCGAAAACTTGGTGGTCACCGCCCATCGGCTGCCGACCCAGGACCCAATCCTGCCGGTGATCCGGCTTGAGCCAAGCCTTGAGAACGCCTTGGGCGCTGGCGCGCTGCGGCGGCTGCCCAACTTGGCGATCAGCCAATCCGGCAGTTTCGGCGGCGTCACCCAAGTGCGGCTGCGGGGCGCGGAGGCCAACCATGCGTTGGTGCTCATCGACGGCATCGAGGTCAATGACCCGGCCAACGGCTCGGAGTACAACTTCACCCATCTCGCAACCTTCGCCGCCAGCGCCATCGAGTTTCTGCCCGGCGCCCAAAGCGCCCTCTGGGGCAGCGACGCCTTGGCCGGAGTGATTCATCTTTCCACCGCACCCACGGGACCAGTGCGCAGCCTAAGCCTTGAGGGCGGCAGCTTCGACAGCTACCGGGCGGGAATTCAGTTGGCGGACCGCTCCGAGCGCGGCCACTACAACTTGGCGGCGTTGGCCGCCGACACGGCCGGAATGAACATCTCCCGCAACGGCGCCGAGCGGGACGGCTACGAGCACCTAAGCTGGCACGCCAGCGGCGGCTGGGATGGCGACGGCTGGCGGCTAGGCGCCCTGCTGCGGCAAAGCCGCACGGAGTCGGAGTACGACCCCAGTTCCTTCATCGACTACCTGCCCACCGACGGGGCCGGTTTGGCGGAGCACGATGAGCTCTTGGCCGGCCTGACCGCCGAACTGGAAGGCGAGCGCTGGCGACATCAGGTCAAGCTGAACCACCTAACCACGGACAACCCGGACCGCAGCGCTTCAGGACAGGCCACCGCCACCGCAGGCAAGCGCTTCAAGGCCGCCTACAGCGCCGGCTACCGCCTTAGCCCGGCCCACGAAGTGCTGGCGTTTGTTGAGCATGAAGCCGAGTGGTTTGCACAGGAAGGCATGGCCTCCCCCTTCGGCGACCCCAACCAAAAGCAAAAACTGAACGCCACCAGCGCCGGTCTGGAGTACATAGGCCGGGCCGGGGAGCGCCTAGCTTGGTCCGCATCCCTTCGCCAAGACGGCAACAGCGACTTCGATGACGTGCTGACCCACCGCATCGCCCTGCGCTACCGCGCCGCCGGCAATGTCGAACTGTGGCTGAACTACGGCGAGGGCATCAAGAACCCCTCCTTCTTCGAGCGGTTCGGCTACACGCCGGACACCTTCATCGGCAACCCGGACCTCAAGCCGGAGTCGAACGAACATCTCTCAGCCGGCGCCCGCGCCACCGTCGGTGTGGTCACCCTAGGGATCACCCTGTTCCGGGACCGCCTGAAAAACGAGATCGACGGCTTCCACTTCGACCCGGGGCTCGGCGGCTTCACCGCCGTCAACCAAGCCGAAAAGAGCAAACGGGAGGGCGTGGAACTAACCGCCGCCACCCAGTTCGGCAATGCCCATTTCTCCGCTGGCTGGGGTTACTTGGATGCTCGGGAGGCCGATGACAGCCGCGAGATCCGCCGGCCCAAGCACTCCGGCCACCTGTCCGCCACCTACGAACGCGGCCCTTGGCGGCTACACGCCACCGCTCATCTGGTCGGGCGGCAGCAGGACTTCAGCTTCGCCACCTTCCCGGCGCAGCGGGTGCGACTGGAAAGCTATCAACTGGTGCGGGCGGCAGCCGCCTTCAAGGTCACGCCAAAGGTCGAGTTGTCCCTGCGCCTCGAAAACCTGCTGGACGAGGACTATGAAGAAGTGCTGGGCTACCAAACGCCGGGGCGGGCCGCCTACTTGGGGGTGCGGCTAAGATGGTGATGGAAGGGAACATAATATGTGGAGACGACTACCTTGTATCCTGTCCCGCAAATAACCACACATCATCTGCGGGTCTTTTAGACTCCTGGCTGCGTTGCTCCGCCTTGTGCGGTGCCTGCCACACGGCGTTGTCGCGCCTTGCCAGGAGCCAAAAATCCCTCGCATCCAAAGCGCACTTACTTACGGGACAGGACACTAGGAGCAATGGCCCATGACTTCGGACTCAGTGCTGGAATTCACCGAAAGCGTTTGGCGGGGCAGCATTCTGCCGGCGCTCCATGAATACATCACCATCCCCAACAAGTCTCCGGCCTTCGACCCGGACTGGGAGCGCCACGGCCACATGCATGCCGCCGTGGAGTTGCTGGACCGCTGGTGCGACACCCTGCCGCTGTCCCGGCAAAAGCGCCAAATTCACCAGTTGCCGGGGCGCACACCGCTGCTGCTCATCGAGATTCCCTCCACCGGCGGCGCGGGTGAGGTGCTGCTGTACGGCCACTACGACAAGCAGCCGGAGTTCACTGGCTGGGCACCGGGCCTCGCCCCTTGGACGCCGGTTCTGCGGGACGGCAAGCTCTACGGACGGGGCGGCGCCGACGACGGCTACGCCCTGTTCGCCTCCCTGACCGCCATCGCCGCCTTGGAGCAAGCCGGGCTGCCGCACGGCCGCTGTGTAGTATTGATCGAAGGCTGCGAGGAGAGCGGCAGCTTCGATTTGCCCTTCTATGTCGAAGCCCTGCGGGACACCATCGGTCGGCCCGATTTGGTGGTCTGCCTGGACGCGGAGTGCGGCAACTACGATCAGCTTTGGGTCACAACCTCCCTGCGCGGCATGTTGCCGGGAGTGCTGAGCGTGGAAATATTGACCGAGGGTCAGCACTCCGGCGCCGCCGGGGGCATCGTCCCCTCCTCCTTCCGCCTGCTGCGCGGGCTGCTGGAGCGGGTCGAGAACGCCGCCACCGGCGAACTCCATGAATGCCTGCACATCGAGATTCCGCCATCCGCCGAAGCCGAACTGCGCCAAGCGGCGACGGTTCTCGGCGACGGCATCGTCAGTCGCTTCCCGTGGGTGGAAGGGGCGCGACCGGGCAACACCAGCGCGGCGGAACTGCTCGTCAACAACACTTGGCGACCCAGCCTAGCCACGGTGGGGCTGGCCGGCGCCCCGGACATCGGCGACGCCGGCAACACCCTGCGCCCCGGCACCGCCGCCAAGCTGGT
This sequence comes from uncultured Pseudomonadales bacterium, assembly GCA_958296195.1. GTDB lineage: Bacteria > Pseudomonadota > Gammaproteobacteria > Pseudomonadales > Azotimanducaceae > Azophilus. The sequence continues at coordinate 1,811,687 of OY282455.1, forward strand.
CTTCCGGCTGCCGCCATCCCTGGATGCGGAGCGGGCGGCGGCGGAGGTCAAGGCGCTGCTGGAGGCGGACCCGCCCTACGGCGCCAAGGTGCGCTTTGAACTGGACTGCCCACAAACCGGCTGGCATGCGCCGGAGACGGCACCTTGGCTAGGGCGCTCCTTGGAGCAAGCCTCGCGCCGCACCTTCGGCCAGCCAGCCATGTACATGGGCATGGGCGGCACCATTCCCTTCATGAAGATGCTGGGGGACGCCTATCCTGAAGCCCAATTCATGGTGACCGGAGTGCTGGGGCCGAAGTCCAACGCCCACGGCCCCAACGAGTTCCTGCACATCGCCACCGCCAAGAAGCTGACCGCCTGCGTCGCCGCGGTGCTGGCGGACCAGGCCGCTCTCTGACGCCTAGTTGCTCCGCTTGCCCGAATTGTTGCGCCAAACCGCCGCAAACCAGCAAGAAAGTCTCTAGTGCAATCTACGCCGGCTAATATCCATGTGGCTAGCGCAACAGCCGGCTGTCTTTTTCGAGGGGGCACCGCCTGTAGGCAACGATCCTGTCGTCCCCAAGCACCCTTGCCACCTTTGGAACTAGGCAACTTGTGAAGCTGGATGATTCGCAGATGGCAGGGCGTTCACACCGGCAAGACGAGCATTGATGGCAACGGCCAAGTCAACTCCACAAAGGACCGCTTCGGCACAACCACAGCCCTCAGTGCAGCAGACGGCTGTTCGCCTTGAAGCTGCGGCGCAGAAAGTCCATCTGATCGCCCAGAATGCGGCCGCTGTTGATCAGCGCCAGGTACTCAGCGTAGTTAGGCGTGTACGGCAGCGCCAGCAGTTCCCGGCCCCATTCATGCACCAAGCGGTCGCCCTTGGCGTGGTTGCAGCGACGGCAGGCGGCGACGCAGTTATCCCAAGCATCCTTGCCGCCCCGGGAACTGGGCACGATGTGATCCCGGGTCAAAGCGCCATCCCCAAAGCGGCCGCCGCAGTACAGGCAGGTGTTGCGGTCCCGCCCGAACAGGGCTTGGTTGGTCAACGGCGGCACCCCAGTCTGCGGCTTCGGCTTGCCGTCGCAGGCGATGATGCTGTTGATGTCCAGGGTGCTCTGGCTGCCGTCAATGCGGGAGTGGCCGCCACGCAGCCGCAGGATCGGGTCCCCCAAGGTCCAAACCACGATGTCCCGGGCATACAGGCACACGGCGTCCTGCCAGGTAACCCAGTCAACCGGCCGGCCGCTCAAGTCCAGCCGCAGAATGCGCGGCAAGCGGGCGTAGGCGTCAATAGTGGCGATCATGGCTGTTCCTAGCTAAGGAAGGCCCCTGCACACAATGGCCGCGCATAATGCCCAAACCTTTCAGCATGTTCAACATCACATACCAAGCCAACCCTTTCGGGCTAAGGATGAAGCTGTGAACCACGCGGGTTTTCCAAGTCTCGCAAGCCCCCGGCACCGTTTCCACAAACTGGCTGGAAGGCCAATGAGACGTTGCATAAATTTTTCCGCTCCGCCTACAATGCCCGGCATGGCCGGCGCAGAAACAGCGAAAACCTTGACGCCCGCCGCACGGCGAGGGCGGTCGCGGCCCGAGGGGCCGACCAGAGCGCCAAGCACGACGTCAGCCCATGCCTCGGTCCGGGCGCGGCCGAAGGAGATAGACATCTCCAAGCTGGAGTTCATCGGCTGCGAAGCCGTGCCGATGACGCGGGAGCAGTACCGGGAGTTCGAGGGTCGCCTCGAGGTCTGGGACGCCGAACTCAAGACCGCTTGGATCGTGCGCGACGGCCCCATGCCGGCCCACGAAGGCCCGAGGCAACAGCTCGCTGGAGCCGTTGGGCCTTCGCCATCATGAAGGCGCTCTGCTGGTCATTCCTCTGCCTACTGGCTGTCGCCGCCTGCTCGGGCCGTGTAGCCAAGGTGACCAACGACGCCGAGGATCCGTCACCTTGGGTTTGCGAAGCCGCCCCCAACCAAGATGATTGGGCCTGCCGCCAAGACGGGGAGAAACCCGAAAACTGAGGCGAGGCGCCAAGGTGCGCCCAAGCTCTCCAATGGAACCTGTTGCGCCCGTAGCCATGCCAAGCGAGGCTCGGCAGCGCACTTCGGCGGTGCCAAACATGCAGCCGGCCCACATTTCCCTTGGCCCCCTTTAGGTCCCTCCAGGCCAATGAAACGGGATGCCAGCGACCTAAAGCGCCTCCAGGATCGATTCCGCCTTGCTCACCGCAAAGGCGGTGGCTTCCTCAACGGCCAGCTTGGTGACGGTGCCGTCCTCCACGATCATGGCGTAGCGTTGCGACCTAGTGCCCAAGCCGAAGCCGCTGGCGTCCATCTCCAAGCCGAGGGCGCGGGTGAAGTCCCCATTGCCGTCCCCCACCATCAGCAGGTCGGCGGCGTTGCGGTCCTTGCCCCAACAATCCATGACGAAGGCGTCGTTCACCGAGATGCAGACGATGCTGTCCACCCCCTTGGCCTTGATCTTGTCCGCGTTGACCACATAGCCGGGCAGGTGCGCTTGCGAGCAGGTGGGCGTGAAGGCGCCGGGCACGGCGAAGGCCACCACCTTCTTGCCGTCAAACAGTTCCGAAGTCGTTACCGGAGTGGGCCGCCCCTCGCGCAGAATGTGCATGGTCGCCTCCGGCAGCTTGTCCCCTTCTTGAATGGCCATAGTGTGTCCTCCGTTGAGTGCAGAAATCAGCAATTGACGGCGGCCCGCAAGTCCGCCCGCATGAGGCGCCAAGTTTGCGCATCCGCTGGCTGCGGGTCAATGCCGCCGTGGTGTTGGATCAGCATTTCAACCGCAACCGCAAAACAAGCAGCGGTCCATCGGCGAGCTGAACGGAGACCCCGCCATGTCCGCAACCCTGACCGGGACCTCATTTCCAAGCAAAGGTTGGCTGCTCGTAGTGGGCCACGCGGGTATTGTGCCGGCCCAGCAGGCAGACCTCCCGAAACTGGTAGATCAGCGCCGCCGTTGGGGCGGCGATGTAGCTGTCCCCCACCGGCATGCGCAACATCGGATGCTGGCTGGTGGGCACGGGATCAAGCAGGGGCGCATCCTCCCGCATGAATTCCGTCAACGGAATGCGATGCACGGAGGCCACCTCGTTCGGGTCAGGCCGGGGGTGCAGGCGCGGGCCGCCCCACAGCACCACAGGGCTCATGACAAAGCCGGAGCGCGTGACGAAGTCATCGAGCACTCCGAGGACGCTGGCCGTCGGTAAATGCAGGTCCACCTCCTCGCGCAGCTCCCGCAGGGCGGTCTGCAACGGCGCCTCCCCCGGGTCCAACCGCCCGCCCGGCAGAGCCCACTGCCCGGCATGGTTGCGCAGCTTCTCGGAACGCCGGGTGAGAATCAGGGCCGCATCCGGCTGCCAAGCGTCAAACTGGCGCAGACCGGGCAGGTCCGCGCCGAAGGCCGCATCGGTCAGGGTGATGGCCACCGCAGCATGGCGGGCGTCCTCCACCTTGTTTTCAATGGGATCGAAGGCGGCCAGGTTGGCGGCAATGCGTTGTTTAAGCCTATCGTCGCAGTGCATCGGCCAAGCATAAGCGCAAGCACACCCGGTGCGCCAGCAAAGCCGCGGCGCATTCCGGGCTGGCGAAGCAGGCAACAAACTAGAGCCTGTTGACACTATCTGAGTTGCCGCAAGCCACTTCTTCAGCCGGCGAGATGGAGCAAGCGCCATGTGGCCCGCCCCACCAAAAAGAACGGCAAGGCCGCCGGACGGAAAAACGGACTCGACCCTCTGAGCTGCGCCCATGTCGGCCATTGACGCCGCGCTGGAAACTGCGCCATGATGAGTTGATTCGCTCGCGAAGCAGGCGTTGATGGTCGGCATTGCCAAACACCGAACCGACGCCACAACCAAGGCCCGATCAATGCTCCTTGAACGCCAACCTTCCTTGTTCCCGGAAGCTGAAAAACCCCGCTACGCTGAGCGCACTTCCGGTAGCTTCGTCGGCAACATGGATGCGCCGGTTCACCGCTGGTTCCGTTACAGCGCCGGGTTCAGCGGCGCCTGGGCGGAGGACTTGATCACGCGGGAGGCCAAGGAGCGCACCGTGCGCGTTCTCGATCCCTTCGCCGGCAGCGCAACGACGTTGCTCGCCGCCGAGCAATGCGGTGTGGAGTCCTGGGGAATCGACGCCCACCCGTTCGTGGCGCGGGTCGCTCAGGCGAAACTCGCCTACCGTTCCTCGCCAAGCGACTATCTCGCCAAAGCCAAAGAGGCATTGGCGCAGGCCAAGGAAACAGCGCCGGAGTTGGAGGATTACGCGCCACTCATCCGCAGGTGCTATACGGACGAAGCGCTCAAGCAACTAGATTGCTTGCGGCGCACGATCAACGAAGTCGATGACGGCACCGAGTCCGGCCGTCTCGTCTGGCTAACCCTCGTCGCCATTCTACGGGCGACCTCCCATGTGGGCACTGCGAACTGGCAATACCTTCTGCCGAACCGTCGCAAAGCTCGGGTCGAAACACCCTTCGCCGCATTCGAGACGATGATGCATGTCATGCATAGCGACATGAGAACCGTCGGCGAAATCGCCGGGCCAAGGGCCGGTTTCTCGCTAACCGACGCCCGTTCCTGCAACGGCCTTCCCGCACAGCAGTTCAACCTTGTGGTGACCTCTCCGCCATACCCAAACAACTACGACTACGCCGACGCCACCCGCTTGGAGCTCACCTTCTTCGGCGAAGTGGAGGGATGGGGGGATTTGCAGAAGAACGTCCGCCAACACTTACTGCGCTCCTGTACGCAGCATGTTCCAAACAGCGCAGTGGACCTGAACGCGGTGCTGGACAGCGCGGAACTCGAACCCATCCGTAGAGAACTGCGCGGCCTGTGCGAGAAACTCGGACGAGTTCGCTTGACTCGCGGCGGCAAGAAGACCTACCACAACATGGTGGCTTGCTACTTCTTGGACCTAGCCCAAGTTTGGCTGGCGTTGCGGCGCCTGTGCCAATCCCCTTCAAGGCTATGCTTCGTGATTGGCGACTCCGCACCGTACGGCATATACGTTCCAGTAGTCGAATGGCTGAGCGAACTCGCCGCCGCCGCCGGCTTTAAGTCCGCCACCTTTGAGAAAACCCGTGACCGCAACACCAAGTGGAAGAATCGCAAGCACCGCGTCCCTCTCTGCGAAGGGCGTTTGTGGGTGACAGGATAGCCATGGCCAAGTCCCCGGCGCACAAACTTGGGCAGTTCATCGGTGATGAGTTGGAAAATGGGCGGGAAGTGCAGGGGTCCTGCCCGGACAAAAAGGACTGCATCGATTTCTTGAGGCTGCTCCATCGAGCTTGAATCACCGACTGCGTTGGCCGCACCCTCGCACACCGAGTTCGGCACCGCTTTGCGACTGAGGTGAACAACGACTACCTTGGAGGTCCGTTGGAACGGCGCAGCCCGGTGTGCGGATTAGCGGCCAAGGGGAGTGTTGCAATGGGTTGGATGGCGGGGTGATCGAGTCTTCGGAACGCCGGGCCACGCTGCTGGCGCTGCTGGCTGTAGCGCTTTGGTCCACGGTGGCGACGGGGTTCAAGCTCGGTCTGCAGGTGCTGCATCCGCTGCAACTGCTGCTGGCTGGGGCCTTGATTTCGACCGCCTTCTTTTGGGTGTTGGCTTGGCGGCGGCGACGGTGGCGCTTGTCCTGGAGGGAGACGCGCTTCGCGGCGCTGCTCGGCCTGATGAACCCCTTCGCCTACTATGTGGTGCTCTTTGCCGCCTATGACCGGCTGCCGGCGCAGATTGCGCAGCCGCTGAACTACACTTGGGCGATGGCGCTGGCTTTGCTGGCTTGGCCGATCTTGGGGCAACGGCCTTCCTGGCGGACCTTGGCCGGCGTTGCGCTGGGCTATGTGGGCGTGTTGGTCTTGCTGCGGCCTGGCGGATTCCTCGGCCCGGTCCTCGGGTTGGGGGCGAACGAACCAGCCGCATCACCAACAGACTTCATGCCCATGGATCCGATCGGCGTGGCCTTGGCCTTGGGCAGCACCTTAATCTGGGCGACTTACTGGCTGGTGCAGGTGCGCTCCAAGACAGACGGACTCGGCTTGATGGCCTGGAGTTTCCTGTTCGGCACAGCGGCCACGGCGGTGCTCTGCGCCTTGGGGCCGGGCTGGCCGCGTTGGACGGGCACCACCCTAGCCTTCGGCGCCTGGGTGGGGTTGGTGGAAATGGGCGTCGCCTTTCTGCTCTGGCGGCAAGCCTTGGCGCTGACTCAAAACGCCGCCCGCATCGGCCAGTTGATCTATCTTTCGCCGCTGCTTTCCTTCATGCTGATCGCCGCGGTGCTGGGCGAGCGGATTCATCCCGCCTCCGTTCTCGGCCTGCTGATCATCATCGGCGGCTTGCTGCTGACCAACCGGGCCAATACACCCTCCCCCGCCAAGGAACTTTAGCGGCGTCGCCCGCCAACAAACCCTATCCCAATGCTTGCAGCCAACTGCTTAAGGCTTCGCTGATTTCCGCTGGGGAATCCTCCTGAATGAAGTGGCTGCCCTTCACCGTCACTTCGGTTTGGTTGGGCCAAGTGCGGCAGAAATCCCGGACCGTCCCTTGGATCAGGGCGCCCGGTTCGGCGTTGATGAACAGTTTGGGCACATCGGCGGCGGACAGCCAATCCGCGTAGGACTGCGCGATTTCCACCACATCCGCCGGTTCGCCATCAATGGGAATTTGGCGCGGCCAAGTTAGCGTGGGACGGCGGCCCTCTCCCGGTTCGGCGAAGGGACGGCGATAAACCGCCATCTCCGCATCGGTTAGCTTGCGCAGCACCGAACCGGGTAGTATCCGCTCCACAAAGACGTTCTTGTCCAGCACCATTTCATCCCCGGCCGGGGAGCGGAAGCCCTGAAAGACACCCCGGGCGGCGGGGAACTCATCCCAAGAGATTGGACGGACCACCGCCTCCATGTAGCAGATGCCCTTGACCGCGTCCCGATGCCGGTTGGCCCAGTGGAAGCCGAGGGCGGAGCCCCAATCGTGAACCACGAGGACCACATTGCTTTTCACCCCCAAGGCTTCAAGCCAGCCATCCAAGTAGTGGGCGTGCTCCACGAATCGATAGCGCTCCGGCCCGGAGTCTTCGAGCTTGTCCGAATCGCCCATGCCGATCAGATCCGGCGCCAGGCAGCGCCCCAAATCGGAAACCGCCGGCATAATGTTGCGCCACAGGTAGGAGGAAGTGGGGTTGCCGTGCAGGAAAACGATGGGGTCGCCGGCACCCTTTTCGACATAGGCCATCTGCCTGCCATGCACCTCCACCTTTTGCTTAGGGTGTTCCTCTGCGTTCATGCTCTTGTTCTCCTGATCGATGCGGTGCGCCATCCGGCGTTGCTGCTCGGTCTGAAAGATTCTTTAGGCGCCCTTGAACTGCGGCTTGCGCTTCTCCACAAAGGCGCTGATGCCCTCGCGCCCGTCACCATCGCCATCGGCGGCGAGGCCGGCGATGGACCGGGCCTCCAGTTCCATCTGCGACTCCAGAGTTTGCTCGAAGGTGCCGTTCAGCAGGGTCTTGACCGCGCCGAAGGCGGCGGTTGGGCCGGCGGCCAGCTTCCGGGCGAGAGCCATCGCTTCTGTTTGCAAGTCCGCATCCGGCACCACTTGGTTGACGACGCCCCAGTCGAGCGCCTCCTGGCTGCTCAGCACACGGTTGGTTAGCATCAGTTCCCTAGCCCGCCGGTCGCCGAGCTTGCGCGGCATGTAGAAGGTGGAACTGCCGTCCGGGGAAAGGCCGGCCCTTGTGTAGGCCATGGTGAACAGGGCGGACTCCGCAGCGATGGCAAGGTCGCAAGCCATCACCAAGCTGAAGCCGGCGCCGGCGGCGGTGCCGTTGACGGCGCAAATCACCGGCGCCTTGCCGCGGCCGAGGCGGGAAAGGCCCAGATGCAGATCCCCCGTCATCTGCATCAGCAGCTTGCGAGCGCCATCCCCGGCCTTAGCGAAGGCCCCCAAGTCCCCGCCGGCGCAAAACATCTTTCCCGCGCCCGTCAGAACGACGGCGCGGACAGCCGGGTCGGACTCCGCGTCCATGGCCGCGGCACAGAACTCCTTGGCGGTCAGCGGCCCCATGGCGTTGGCGGCCTTCGGGCGGTTGATGGTGATGGTGGCCACATGGTCCGCAACCTCATAGAGGATGGTTTCAAAGCTCATCAAGTGGCTCCTTTGCAAGCTGGTTTACAATCCGCAGCGCAAGCGCCCAGGGGCGGCGGCGGTTCTCCGATTTTTCCGCAGCATAAACCAACCCACCCGCGAATTACATTTTGCACCCCACTGGCGGTGCCGAATTCCAATTGCGCCAGCGCAGGTTCGGTTGGGCGGGGCTTTGGCCCAAGGGCATTAGTCAACCTTGGTCTTGCATGGGCGGGGGCTGTCATAATCCTTTCGCCGCATGGGAAGAACGCCCAAAGGCGTACGCCATGAGGAACTTTGCAATCGAAATGGACGACAAATGACCGAACGGCAGGAAGCCAGGGCGAAAGCACCGCGACGGCCTTTGCAACGGCCGCGGCGGAATTAGGGCATGAACCCACAAAAGCGATGGCTGCAAGACCCCTTGCTCGCCTTTCTGGTCTTGGGCACCGCCATCTTCGCCGCCAGCACCCTGCTAGGGGGCGCAAGCGCCGCGCAAACCATCCAAGTGGATCAGGCGGAGATCAACCGGCTGCAGGAGCAATGGCGGGCGCAGATGGGCCGGACGCCTTCAGAAGCCGAGCTTCAGGGTCTGGTCGAGCAGTTCATTCGCGAGGAGATCTACTACCGGGAGGCATTGCGCCTGTCCTTGGACCAAGGGGACGTCATCGTGCGCCGCCGCCTCGTGCAAAAGCTCACCTTTTTGACCGAGGACATCGCCACCAGCCAACCGCCCAGCGAGGCGGAGCAACGGGCCTTTTACGAAGCCAACCCGGAGCGTTACCGCCTTCCAGCCCGCTACAGCTTCCGGCATCGCTACTTCTCCTCGGACCGCCGTGCGAACGCCCAAGCGGACGCCCTCGCCGCCCAAGCCGACCCATCCCTGCCGGCCGACCCCTTCATGCTGCAAAGGGCCTACGCCGAACGCTCGCTGCGTGAAATCGGCGATCTGTTCGGGCGCGACTTCGCCGCCGCCTTGACCACCTTGCAGCCCGCCCCGAGTTGGCAAGGACCGTTGCGCTCAGCCTACGGCTGGCATTTGATGCAAGTTGAAAAAGTGCTGCCGGAGGCGCTGCCGCCGTTTGCGCAGGTGGCGGCAAGGGTGGCCAACGACCTTACCGCGCAACGGCGAAAGGACGCCAACGCCGCCTACTACGAGGAGCTGCGCAGCCGCTACCAAGTGGTTCTGCCAGACGCCGGCCGGACATGAAAACGGTAGGACGCTTGCGCATCCTCTTGGCCTTGCTGACGGCCATCGGCAGCCTGCCCTTGGCCGCCCACGAGGTGCGGCCGGCCTTTCTGCAAATCGTGGAAACCGCCCCGGAGCGCTTCAACGTGCTGTGGAAGCAGCCCATCGTGCAGGACCGCCGCTTGCCCATCGACCCTGTTCTGCCGGAGGGCTGCCAGCCGCTGGCGGCGCCGTCACCCCAGATCGTCGGCGGCGCCCTGCTGCAGCAGTGGGAGGTGGCCTGCCCCCTCAATGAGGGAACCCTCCACATTCGCGGCCTGGCGCGCACCCTGACCGATGTGCTCGTGGAGGTGCGCCGCTTGGATGGGGAGCGGCTGAACCAGATCCTGCGCTCCAACGCGCCTTCGCTGGACTTGAGCGACCCTAGCCCCAAGGTCGCCGCCTACCTGATACTGGGCGTCGAGCACCTGCTGTTCGGCATCGACCATGTGCTTTTCGTCATCGGCCTGGTCTGCTTCATACCCGGCCCTTGGTCGCTGTTGAAAACCATCACCAGCTTCACCCTAGCGCACAGCGTCACTCTGGCCTTGTCCGTGCTGGAGATCGTGCAGTTGCCGCAAGGGCCTGTGGAGGCGGTCATCGCCCTGTCCATTCTGTTTTTAGCGCGGGAGTTGGCGCTGCCGGCGGCGCGGCGTTCGGCGTTAACCCAAGGACGGCCTTGGATCATGGCCTTCACCTTCGGGCTGCTGCACGGCTTCGGCTTCGCCGGCGCCTTGGCGGACATCGGCTTGCCGAAGGACCAGTTGGCGCTGTCCCTGCTGTTGTTCAATCTGGGCATCGAGGCGGGCCAAATTCTCGTCGTCGCCGCCGCTTTGTCCTTGCTTTGGGCGGTCAGCCGCCTGCCGGCCGTGGCGCAAGCCGCCGGGACGCCCTTCCAGCTAGTCGCCGAATTCGGCGCCACAGGAGTCAGCGGGCTATGGCGAACGGCGCCGGGCCTGCTCTACGCCGGCTTGATTTACGCGATGGGCGGCATGGCCGCGTACTGGACCATCGACCGCATCTTGGGGCTGCTATAGTCCCGCTCCAAGCAAACGCTCGCCGAACGGAGGCCAGCCCATGCACGTTACGCTCCGCAACGTTTTAGGCGCCCTTGGCACCGCAGTGCTTCTGCTCGGCTGCGGTCAAGAAGCTGCTGATCCTGCCGTCGAACCAGAGGATTTCGCAGCCACTCTGCGGTTGCAGTTGGAAACCGCGGCGCCTGGCGCCGTCATCAAAGTGCCCGAAGGCGTTTTCCATTTCCAGAGGGGCCTTTCCCTCAAGACGGACGGCGTGACCATTCGCGGCGCCGGAGCGGACCGCTCCGTACTGAGCTTCAAGGAGCAGATCGCCGGCGCCGAGGGCCTGCTCGTCACCGCCAGCGACTTCACCATTGAGGACTTGGCCATTGAGGACACCGCCGGTGACGCACTGAAGATCAACGGCGGACGCAACATCAGGGTGCGCGGCCTGCGCACAGCCTGGAGCGGGGGGCCAAACCCGGACAACGGGGCCTACGGCATCTATCCGGTGCAGACGGAAAACACCCTCATCGAGAACTCCGTCGCCATCGGCGCCTCGGACGCTGGCATTTACGTCGGCCAGTCGCGCAACGTGGTGGTGCGCAACAACCGCGCCGAGTTCAACGTGGCCGGCATCGAGATCGAGAACACCGTTCATGCGGACGTGCATGGCAACGTCGCCGTCAACAACACCGGCGGCATTCTGGTGTTCAACATGCCTGACCTACCGCAGCGCGGCCACAGCACCCGAATTTTCGACAACAGGGTGGTCAACAACAATACGCCCAATTTCGGAGCGCCCGGCTCGGCGGTGGCCGGCGTACCGGCGGGGTCAGGCATCCTGGTCAACGCCAACGACCTGATCGAAGTGTTCGGCAACGAGGTCGGCGACAATCAAACGGCCAACGTGCTGATATCCAGCTACTTCAGCGCCAACTACTCCGCCGACCGGGAGATGATGGAGAACTTCGATCCCTACCCGGAAACCATCTTTGTCCACGACAACGCCTTCAGCGGCGGCGGCGACAAACCCGACCACGAGGGCCTAGAGGCCGTGCGCTTGGCCCTCTACGGCGCCGAAGGCCGTTTGCCGGACATCGTTTGGGATGGGGTCAGCCACCCGGAGCGCACCGGCGCCGAACACGCCATCTGCGTCAACAACCCGCCCGCGCAAGTGCTCAACATCGACGGCGGCAACGGCTACGCCAACCCTGCCGTTGACGCGGAAACCCATGACTGCGTCCACCCCAGCCTAGAGCCAGTGGTCCTAGCCGAACTGCAAACGACGGGGATTGCCGAGGAAAGTTGACAAGCAAATGCACCCACGCGGTCTGGGCGTGCAATCCGCATCGCCAACCATCGATGTGAACTGCGCCACCTAGTCCGGCAACTATGAGGCGCAAACCGCAATTCGGCATTCGGACATAGTGCTGCGACGGCACCATCAAATGGGTGCGGCGGCGCTTTGCTGGCTGGCTTTCCTAAGCGCCTGCGCTCCAGGTGCCGAGGTCAACCGTTTCGCGCCGGGTGAATACCCGCAACGGCTGTCGGAGTGGGGCGTCCTGCAGCGCCAGGGAGATGCTCTGGCGCTTGGCCGCGGCGTGGTGCCCTATGACGTCAACACACCCCTTTTCGCAGACTATGCGCTCAAGTTGCGTACGGTTTGGATGCCGCCGGGTCGAAGCGCCGAGTACGCCGACCATGACGCCTACGCGATGCCGGTGGGCACCATCATCAGCAAGACCTTTTTCTACCCGCTGGCGGACGGCGTCGCCCAAGCTCAGGAAGGTTGGAGCGGCGCCGTGGCGGACTTGGATCTTGCCCAAGTCAGGCTGCTGGAGACGAGGCTGCTGATCCGGCAGGCCGACGGTTGGGACGCGGTGGCCTACGTCTGGCGCGACGGCGAGGCCTGGCTGAACCTGACCGGCGCAGTGATGGCGGTGGAACTCGCCCACGAAGGGGCCTTGCAGCCGGTCAACTACATCGTGCCGAGCCGCAATGAATGCGCTTCCTGCCATGCCGCCGGCCCCCAACCCGATGCTCTCCTGCCCCTCGGCATCAACACGCGACAACTGAATCGCGGCTACGGCGGCGGCCCCGGCAATCAGATCGACGAATGGCTTGGCCGCGGTTGGCTGGACAATGCGCCAAACGCCTCCGCAAGGGCGCGCAACGCAGACTGGAATGACGCGGGCGAACCCTTGGCGCACTTGGCCCGCTCCTATCTGGACGCCAACTGCGGCCATTGCCACAACGCCGCCGGCACCGCGGACCACACCGGCCTATGGCTCGACATCCGCAATCAGTCGTTCCGCCGCCTAGGCCTGTGCAAGCCGCCCATCGCCGCCGGCCAAGGCACCGGCGGGCTGCGCTACGCCATCGCGCCCGGAGCGCCAAACGCCTCCATGCTGGTCTTTCGCATGGCCAGCAACGACCCCGCCGCCCGGATGCCGGAAGTCGGCCGCACCTTGGCCCATCAAAGGGGCCTAGCGGTGGTTTCCGCCTGGATCGAGTCGCTGCCCGGCGAATGCTCAGAACCGGACTACCGCGGCGGGCTAGGGTAGGCACAGCCTTGGCACCTCGGGCGTGGATTGCATTGGCGTCCCGGAGAGATCGAAGTTAACATCAGGACATGAAACTCAGCATCAACTTGCAGGATGAGGAAGTCGGCTTTCTTGACGCTTATGCGCGTTCGCGGGGCATCAGGTCCCGGTCGGGCGTGGTGAGCGCCGCCTTGCGGTTGCTGCACAGGCAGGAGGCATTGGACGACTACGCCGCTGCCTTCGCGGAGTGGAGCGACGAAGAGGACAGCAAAGCGTGGGATCGGATGTCGAGCGACGGTCTGAGGGATTAAGAGCGGCGGGCTCAGTTCGCCGAGGCGATGTTTGGATAGTGGACTTCGGGGTTCCCGTGGGCTCCGAAGCCGCCGATAGACGACCAGCAGTGGTCGCAAGCAACAACGATGCGAACCGGGCGGCCGCCTCGCTTAAGCGAGGCGTTGTGACTGTGGTGCCGGTTACCAGCAAAATGCGTAATTTCCTAGCCGTTCCGAATTTTTAGGTATTTGCACCCTAACCCATTAAAAACAAAAAGGAATTTCCCTTTCCTAAAGTGGCACTTTCCGCCTTGGGTCTCGTGCCATCATGAAGCCGTACCCCAACGCCCGCCCTTGCCGCCCCGCCATCGCGCAACATAAGGGCGACGTGGCGGGCCAACCAAGAGGCACCGATGATCGACATTGCCGGACTCGGGCGGGAACTGCAAGTCAAGCACTGCCGCTCAACACCTCCTGACCGCCGGGCCAAAGGACCGGATCCAAAACCCCGCCTCTTAACCCGACCACATCGACGACGACGACCCACTCCTCGCGAGAGGGCGAATCCCACTCGTCACCGGCATCCGCAAAAACTCAACTCGACCAGCTGGTGCGTGTTAGCGGGAGGAGCTGCAATGCAACTGACAAGATTGCGCTTTGACTGAAATCCAGCTATGCTGTTGGAAACAATACGCTTGACAGGCCACTAGGTGTCGTCGAATCTGTCATCCGACGCTAAGTGAGCACCCACTGGGTGTCCGATTGTTCAAGCATAGGAGGCAAACTTAAGCGGAACGGAGCGTATGCATGATGCGTTGGAATGAGGCTAATGTCGAGGCGGTACTAAAGAAAGAAAGCTGGCCGTATGAGAAGCGCAGCATTCAGCACGGTATTCAGTTCGTGCTAAATGTCGAAGGCGACATAAAGGTGAACCTGTACAACACCGGCACAGTGTTGGTGCAGGGCAAAAACAATGACGTCAAGCGAAAAGCAGAGCAACTATTTGCACAACAGGCACACTCGCATCAGACGCCCGATTCCGCCAACTTATCTAGCGACCTTGAAATACCGACTAGAGTGTTCATTGTCTATGGCCATGATGTACAGGCCCGTGAGCAGCTTGAGCTCTTACTCCGCCGGCTTAAGTTGGAGCCGATCGTGCTGCAGAACGTTCCCGGTGGTGGCGACACCATCATTGAGAAATTAGAAAAGCTGACCAGAGCGGACTTCGCATGTGTGCTCGTCACGCCTGATGATGAGGGACGAAAACAGTCCTCGGACTCTAGCCAAGATGAAGAACTACGGCCCCGCGCAAGACAAAATGTGGTGCTGGAACTTGGCATGGTCTTGGCACGTCTGGGGCGAACTCGAGTCGCCATTTTAGTCAAAGAAAGAAATGGAGAACTAGAACGCCCATCCGACATTGACGGGCTGCTCTACATACCTTTTAGGGATCATGTAAACGATGCCAAGAACTTGCTTGCATCGAATCTTCAGAATGCGGGATTTTCGATACAAATTGAGGACCTCCTGTCGTAGTGTGAATTGTGGCTAACCGCAAGAAAGTGACCGTTTACACGGACGGCTCCTGCCTAGGCAACCCAGGGCCTGGCGGGTACGCGGCCATTCTCGATTATCGAGGGCATCGTAAAGAAATTTCAGGGGGATACAGGAAGACAACGAACAACAGAATGGAATTGCTTGCCACGATCCGGGCTCTTGAGGTGCTTAAGGAGCCTTGTAGTGTGGCGCTACATAGCGATTCTGAGTATGTTGTTCGAGCCATGAACGAGCGATGGCCGTACTTATGGCGAAGCAAGGGTTGGCGCCGGAATGGAAAAAAAAAGGAAGTTGCCAATCTGGACTTGTGGGTAAACTTACTTGTTTTGTGCGAGAAGCATGACGTGCAATTCTATTGGGTAAAGGGACACGCTGGACATGCTGAGAACGAACGTTGCGACAAACTTGCCGTTGAGGCGGCGCATTCTGTCGATCTGGAGATCGATGCCGCATACGAAGGCAGCAAGTTGAATCGTCGCTAGGGAGATAATTTGAAAAGACACCCATCAGATAAATATTCACCTAGCCGTTCGGAGTTTTTAGGCTTTTCGATGGTAGCTGATTGTTTCCATTCACATAAATTGCACCCACAAAGTACCGCATTCCTCAATGCGCCGACACCATGCATCCGTCGTTGATCCTGGAGTGGAAATAAGCGCCCTCCGCCAACGCCTGCGCGTTCCCGAAAACACCGACACGGCTTGAGAGGTGGGTCCGATTTTCGTCACAGGTTGAGGGCTTAAATAGAGTCCAGTCCTTGGGTGAATGTCGCCCTCTGTTTTAGGGCAGGCTAGCCCTCTCCCGGTCCGTGTCAAGGCCATATTCACGCCGCCTCCGCCAAGGGCAGGGACAGCCCATCGTAGGCCATCCGCGGCGTCCTTCCGCCCAACGCCGTGTGCGGGCGGCAGTCGTTGTGGAACGCCAGCCATGAGCCGACCACCCGATGCGCCTCAAGCTCATCGGCCAAGTCATGCAGATGCACCGCCTTGTGCTTGAGGGAGCGCTAGAGCCTCTCGATGAACACGTTGTCCATCCACCGGCCGCGCCCGTCCATCGACACCCTCGCCCTGCAAGCCAGCACCGCCTCGGTGAAGGCCGCACTGGTGAACTGCGCCCCTTGATCCGTGTTGAAAATGCCGGCGCGGCACCAAGCCGCAGAGCGTCAGCAAGGGCGTCCACGCAGAAGCCGACCTCCATGCTGTTCGACAGCCGCCCAATTCATGGCGGCCGCCAAGTACATGAAGCCCCTCGCATGGGAATGTGGGTGATGTCCAAGCACCACACTTGGTTCGTCTCGGTTATCCCCATGCCCCGCAGCAAGTACGGAAAAACCTTATGGGATGGGGCTTTCAAGCTGGTGGATGACTTGGGCACCACGGCTGACAGGCCCATTTCACGCATCAGCCTGCGCACCCGGTTGCGCCCCGTGAAGACGCCCTGCAAACGCAGGGCGGCCACTAGCTGGTGAGCGCCGTAGAAGGGATAGGCCGTGCGCAGTTCATTCAGCCGCCGTATCATCGCCAGGTCGTCCTCCGGGACTTTCCGGGATGGGCGGTAGAAGTCCCGGCGGCTCACGTCGAGCAGCCGGCATTGCGTGGCGACGCTCAAGGTGCCCTCCCGGGAGACGAGAGCAAGACGCTCGGTGCGGCTCATCGCGCTGACGCTCTTGAAAAAAATCCCGCTCCATCGTGAGTTCACCGATCTTGGCGTGCAGGTTGCGGATGGTCTCGGCCTGCTCGGTGGCGCGTCGCGTGCCCTGTCGGAAACCGTCGAGTCCGGCTGACTCGAACTGCCTGCGCCATTCCTTGACCTGACTGGGATGGACTCCATGCTTGGCGGCCACCGCCGCCAAGGTGTTCGCCTCGCGCCTCGCGTCCTTAGCCACCCGGCTCTTGAACT
Organism: uncultured Pseudomonadales bacterium; assembly: GCA_958296195.1. Taxonomy (GTDB): domain Bacteria; phylum Pseudomonadota; class Gammaproteobacteria; order Pseudomonadales; family Azotimanducaceae; genus Azophilus. The sequence goes on from OY282455.1 coordinate 1,828,342, forward strand.
CCGCCGGAAAACTCCGCCGTCCACGTCCCGATTGAGCCATGCCTGCCGCCTCCTAAATCAAGCTAAAGTGGACTCTAACCCCCTGCGACAAAAGGCAGACCCACTTCTCTTGGCGACAACAACCCAGAGCGGGCGCACGTCCTTTGCAATTAGCCGGTTTTCAGGGTGAGACCATCCCCAAACCGCCAAAAGCAGGGATTTTCGGCCCCTAAGCGGACATATCGCCCCACTGGGAAGCCCGTAGAGCGATTTTCAGGGCATACCCTATGTCTTCATGGGGTCAATTCACCGGCCATTAGGGTGCTTCCAATTGCGCCTAAGCCGTGGGGGGTGCTAGCCTAATCCGCTTCACTCTGGAGAGGGGAAAGCCCCAATGAGCAAGTTTTCAGCCATCATCATGCTGGCCGCCGCCATGCTATCGGCGATGTTCGGCGCGGCTGGGGCCGCTGCGGGCGCACTTGGTTATGAAATGGGCGATTCCGTGGATGGGGAACCAGACGGCTATGAGGATAACGGGTTGGCATTTAAGGAAGTGGACGCCATCCCGCCGTTTGATTTTGTAGCGGTGTCTTACACCCAAAGCGAAGGAATATGCAGCGTTTCGGCGTTTCAAGACACTGACAACCACAGTCACGGCTATAAACGCCGTTCAGTCGTTGATGGATTGGTTGAGAAACTAAGCATGAAATATGGCGAATCCGAGAAGTTTGATTTCTTGTTTCCAGGCAGTATTTGGGACGAGCCGCAGGATTGGGATATGGCGATACGGAAGGGAGAAAGGGTCTATGCGTATGTCTTCAATGCGGAAAATGGTTCGGAACTACCGGATGATATTGAATCTATAGCGGTGAGAGCAGAGACATTTGGCTTGTCGCTGAAATATCAATTCTCAAACATTCACAGATGCAAGAGCGAAGGGGCCAAAGAACTTTCCGACCTGTTATGAGTCCTTGCCAATCGAAAGCAAACAGGACGCTCGCGCAAGCCTAGCGTCCGGGACACCTGCTTAGTGGTGTGACCGGCGGGATGGGCCGCCAATCATCCGTGAGGTGAGGGCAGGGGCCACCCGGCTTGAGTTCCGGCTCATCGAAACCGCAGCGTCAACTTTCGCCCGCGCAATTTTGTCTCAACCATCCTCTTGGGCAAAAGGTGCCTTTGAGGATGGAATGCGTGATCGGAAGACTTACCAAGCGGCTTACTATCAACGGAACAAGGCTGCGCTTAACGCTAGGGAAGCCGCAGCGCGGCGCAAAAGCTGGGCGGCCAACGGCGGCCCCAAGCTCAACGCTCCGAAACTGCACGGCGGGAAGGCCGCCAAGGCCATATCCGACTGGAGCGCCCGGAATCTAGTTGTCCCCCAACCCCTCCTCGCCAAGGCGAACTTTTTGGCTTGGAGAGCTGGCAAGCGGATTGGCTTCAAGACGCCTTTGCTCCGGGCGTCAAGGAGGCCACGCTGTCGATAGCCAGGCGCAACGGCAAGTCCTTCCTAATCGGCGTTGAGCCGCTGGCGCACCTATGCGGCCCGCTAGTGCGGGCGAACTGGCGGGCGGCAGTTGTGAGCTTGACCGGAAAGCTGGCAACGGAGTTGCGGGAAGCCGTTCGCCAAATTGCCGAGGCGAGCGGCTTGGGCGGTCAAATCGAAGCAAGGGCCAGCCCGGTTCCGGGCTTCATATTGGGCCAGCAGGGAACCCGCGTTGACATTCTGGCCGCCGACAAGTCAAGCGGACACGCCATCGGCATTGATCTTGGCGGTTCAGTATCGATGGGCGCAGCCGCGGCCTACTGGCCGGAATGCGGACGGCTGGAATGTTGGTGCGCCTTTCCCGCGCTGCCGAAGCTGGAGGCCAGGGGAAGGGCTGACGGCGTAGCGGGAGAGTGGAGAGTTCGGAGTGAAAAAGCCTAAAAATTCGGAACGGCTATCGTAATTTCGGGTTGCCAAATATGCGCAATCTACGGTTGCCGCGAACATGCTTCGCGCCAGCGCCTCTACCGGGCTGTCCCCCCGTAGCGCCTCTAGCGTCACGCGATTCTTGACGCTCGCTGTGAACCGGCGTCTCTTCCCCTGCCGTTCCAATGCCTCCTTCAAGGCTTGGAATACACCTTAGCCGGCTCTGTCTCAAAAGTAGGGCCACCTCAGTGGACACTGCGGCTGGCCGTACGCTGCTTAGTGGTCCACCGGTGCTTGTTGTGAGTCAGAACTCCACCTCACGGTACGGCTGCTCAATGACAGTATTGTCGTACCGCCTTGCTTCGTCAGACAACTCAATGGCTTCTGGCAAGTTAGCTTCAGCGCGATGGAATCGCCGTCTTACATCCGCCTCTGGAACGTCATGTCCACCTTGGTCGACTCGACTGGAGATGCGGGCCAACGCCACCTCCACCGAGGCTACGGAGATGAAGTGCAACTCCACCCTATAGCCTGCTGCCTTGGCTTTTTTCATCAAGCGCAAGACGCTCCGGCCAGAAAGCGTGGTTTCCACCGCGAAGGACTGACCACTGTCGATAGCTCTGCGCCGTTCCAAGACCGCTTCGCGGCCGGCGGCACCAGCGGCGTCTGTCGGAGTCTCTAGGGCAAGTCGGCGAGCGATGGCATCAGGATCGATTACCGACAGAGCACGGAAACGGGATTGTGTGAATGTGGACTTGCCGCAGCCATTTGGTCCGGCAACGATGTACAGCGTCGGTCTAGTCTCGTCCACCAGCAAGCGGCGTCAGTTATTCGCGTGCGCTGGGATGATGATTTGATCTCCACTCTTGGTCCGCACGATGAAGGCACCATCTTCTCGATGGCCGTAGAGCTTGCCTCCTGCCTCAACTTGTTCTGCGAGATCCGTCTTCACCCGCTCGCGCCACGTCGCTTCATCGCGTTGATTCTCGACTTCGGCCACCACCCGCCAAGGTTCGCCGCAAAGTATCCACTTGGCAGCTTTTTCAACGGGATTTGGGATCGGCAACACCTTGTAGCTGTCTCCAGTCTTTTCCACAACATAGAGATACCAAGTTTTCTTGGGCTGTCCCGCCGCGTTGGGCTTGCCCAACGTTCGCAGCGCCTTGCGTATCTGGGCCTGGCTCAGTTCCACGACCTCCTCGTCGACCCATGACGTTCCTTTGCCTTTCACCTCGATCAAGCGAGTCTCTCCCGTGTCCGGATCCACGCTGCAGATGTCCCATCCTTTCTGATGAGAGTGGCCAAGTTCCGGTTTGCGGCCGAACTTGCGCTCGTATTGCATGGCAGCTTCTCGATACTCCTCGTCTCCAAGACCTGCGGAGTTAGTAGCTGAACTTGCAGTCTTACATTCGTTGTTTTTGCGCGGGTGCGGGACCAGCTCGCCTTTCAACGAGCTCGCCAAGTCCTTTGCAAGAGCGTACTGCGCGGCAAGGGCCCGAGCCTTCGTAAAGGAGGCGTTTGAATTTGGCGCGTCGCCCTGGGTCGTATGCTGCCCTTCGGCAGAAACGCTGACCGGCGGCGCACCGCGCACTTCCGCAAATCCAGTGTGCTGCGTTTCGGCAGGCAAACGCTCTTTGTGCAGCGGGCCATCTGTGGCTGGCGCGTCCGTCCGATAGGGCTTCAACGTTGTCCTGTCTTGGGATGGGGGGGTTGTTGGGGTCAGTTCTTCCGCACTCTGCTTCGCCTGCGACAGATCAAACTCCGGCGCGAAGGCGCGACAAAATTTGTTGGCCGCGAGACGGAAGTCGCCGGGGTTGTCAATCGCAGCTAGCATGCCGGTGATATCCGCCGCCAAGTTTCCTCGTTGGCGAAAGGAGAAGTAGCGTAGAAGTTCCTTGGCCGCGTCTGCGCCGAACTCGACCGGGCGGCCTGCAACCGTCAGGGTGCCCTCGCCCTCGTCGAGGCATGCATTCACGGGTACGCGCTCAGGGGACACCACGCCCTTGATGCTGATGTCAAGCGCGAGCCCTCGAACGTAAACGAGCCCCAGACTGTGCCCGGCGTCAAGGTCCGCGTCGGCGGCTTCCCTCCCGCTTCCGCGAACAGATCGGAGTAGACGGCAGATGAGATCGAAGGCAGCGACCCAACCTGGGGGGGGCACAGGCATGATGTCGTCTTTCCCTTGCCATTGCAAGGTGACTAACGATGACAAGCGCCGTAGGCCGAGTGCTTCCGCAGTCTGCTTCTGCTCGACTGGGGATCTGCCGAGGTGACCTGCTGTAACGGCGCACGAAGGCAAGTTCTGAGGAATGAACCTTCTGTCGTCCAAGTCGTCGAAGTAGATGTCGTCGCGCTTGTGCGTGGCGACCCACCTGCCCTCCGCAAAGACAGCCGCTTCTCGACTAGCTTCCTGCCACTTCTCCGCGAGCGAAGCGTTTTCGGCGCAATCCTTCAGACAGTAGGCGTAGGCAACCGGGAGCACGTCGCGCACCTCGCTTGCCAACCCTTCGGGCGATATGTGCGCACGTTGCCAAGTGTCGCTGAGAAAGGCCAAGGCCTGCTCCCCGGTCGTTGTTTCCGGGAAATTGTAGGGGAAGTCTTCATGTTCCAGCTCTGTCCGAAGCACTGCATCAAATTGCTCCAACGACGCAACCCAACCTCCGAGGGCACCGCGTCCACCGATTCGCTGCACGATACGGTCGAGCGGAATGCGTCGGTTGTTGCTCGTTGGAATCGTAACCGTTTGCAGAATCTGGGTGAATTGCTCGCGCTCATCGTCGGTTGTTGTCTCCTCACGGCACTCGCGGAGTAGCTCCGCGAAGTCTTCCGCACCCAGACGAAAAGCCGTTGCGGACAGCTTGACCAGCACCGTCGCTTCGGGAATTTCGGTGCCGAAGCGCACACCCTCCCGCTGTAGCATGTCTAGGAGTTCCGCGGACAGTTTCGCAAAAGGCGCATCCTCCCGTGCTGGATCGGGGACTGCGAGCACGTCCCTAGGACGTCTGAGCTCGCCATCATTGCAAGGCACCCAAGCGAGTTCCGATAGCTTGACCGTCCAGGCACTTGGTTTCCCCCCACTCTCGCGTGGACTGTGATAGTGGTACTTTGCCCATCGTCTCCCGGTATCTCGCAGCGCTTGGTGGCCGTCTTCAAGCCAAGCGGCAAGCGTTGATCGCTGTTCCCTAGAGGCATCCTGAGCGGGAAGCTCGGCTTGGAAGTCGAAGTCTAAAAGCTTGTAGCCAGTGTCGTTCGACTCGCCAATTTTGCCGCTCTCGCAGCCAAGAAATTCTGCAACTCGTAGCCGTTGGCTCCGCCCAGCATGTCTTTCTTTTCTCACCACTTCGAGTTTGCCTTTGACACCTGCCTTCTCGAGAAACAAACGCCATTCTTCCCACTCATCCCTATCCGTTCGACATGGCTCCATGTAGTCCGGCGAGACTGGGAGCATCTTCGGAAACAAGAGGCGCCGGCCTTGACTGACTTCGACATATGGCTCTGCCAGAAGCGCCTCGTCGACCGGGATGCCCTTGGAACCGTCAGGCGTGTCCACAAGCACTCGGGTCAATAGATCCGGGCAATTGCGGTGTTTGGCCCAGTGCCCGAGCGAGATGAGCATCGACCAGTCGGGCACCGTCGATCCCTGTTCATGGGCCATGGCCTCTTTGACGACATCCAGCAGGCTGATCCTTCGGGCGCACTTCTCGAACCAATCCTTGGCCGACGACAGTGGGAGCTTACCTCCTCCTTCTCGACTCTCTTGACGTGCCGAAGAGTTAAGCGCTTCAAACCATACGTTGGACAGGAGCTCCTCGTCCCGGATGAACGGCCGCATGAATTGAAAAACTCGATTTCCTCCCGGTTCGTGTCCCGAAGGGAGAGGCTCGTTGAAGTATTTGACCTTGCTCACCGAGCGCCATTGTCCACCAGCGGTCCGAATGCAAGGAAGATCGACTTCCTGCCACGCCTGTTGGGAAGTCAGCTTAGCAACAGCGGCCCATAGGCGAAAGAGCAGGGAGCGAGGACCTTCTGCGCCAACCGACGTCGTCGTCCACCAAGTTTCCAAGCCATCGGACCACCTCTCCGCCAAGTCCTTGGGCCACATCTGGCCTAAAAGACCAGTCTTCATCAGCAGATCGCATCCAGCCGAGCCGAGCACCTGGTCCATCAGCACAGGACCTTTCAGGAGCGCGGCTGGTCTCAGGTCCGGCCACTTTCTGAACGCCAGCGCGAGCTCCACAGGTGGAACGACGGCATCCGCTGGCCTGGCAAATGTCAAGCCGTTGTCCCTTTCAGCCCAAACAGGCACTACCGCTGCATCTTCAAGTAGGGTCCGCAATCTGGCTAGCCAGTGGTCTTTGGCGAGCAATGCCTCAAGACCTCGAGCACTACCCGATGGCGAGGCAAGCACAGCGAAGGCGGCTTTCGCGTCGGCAGGATCCGAGAACGAGCGTACCGTCCAGCGCATGAAGCTCGCCAGCACGTCCGCGATCCGGTCGGCGATTTCTCGTTGCCAAGCGTTGTCCTCAATGTCCTTGAGCCAGCCTCGGGAGATGTTCAGCAGCCAGTCGGCATTGATGTGGAGGCGAAGGGGAAGGGAAACGTCGGTGGGCAAGGTCGCATAGATTCGACCTTCGGGAGGTGGCGCGGGTTTGCCTCTATCGTCCAGCGGCAGGATGCCCAAAACTCGGCGTGGCTTGCCGACCTCTGCGTATACACGATCGCGCTCATCTTCAGAAGGTTGGATGCGCCGATGTTCGAGAAAACTGGCAATCGCCTTGTCAGAGGGGGTGAAGTCGCAGGGGAACAGCCGCCAGCGGAGGTTCTCTCCTTCGGACAGAGCGTGTACTTCCAATGTCCCATCTGATTCCTCGCGAACGCACAGGTTCCACATGTAGCCGTCGACTTCAAAACGCGCCAATCCAGCTACGGCCAACATGGCGAGAGGTGTGCGGTCGTCGTTGGGAAGTAGTCGGTCAAGATCGTCTCTCGGAGCTGGCCCGTCACCCAGCAGTCGATGCATCTCGAATCGGGTAGTGAATCTGGGACCGGGCATTGTGATCGTTTCATCCCAGATTGGAATGACGGCACCTAGCAGATCGGGCTGTACGTCGCCGTATCGCTCACCGACGACTTGTTTGATTTCATAGCGGAAATGCCATCCCCACCCAGAGATCCGCACTTCTCGAAATCTTCCAAAGACGCTCTTGAACCCCACACCCATGAAGCCCGTGGCGGAGGCGCCTTTAGTCGATCTATAGACCTTCGAAAGTGCTTTGACGTCCTTCTTGCGGAGTCGGCCACCATCGTGCTCGACGACCAAGCTGCTGCCGTCCTCGGCGAAGCGAAGTGCTATGGAGCGTGCATCGGCGTCGAGGGCATTCTGGAAGAGTTCGGAAAGATAGGTCCAAGAGTGGTCGAACGCCAGCTCGAACGACCAAAGCACTCCCTGCCCATCCGGCGATCCATAGAATTCCCTGTTTTGCTCGGCCAACTTTTCCACGAAGGCCCGTCGAGTCTGATCCATCGAGTTACCTACCCAAGTACAGGACGGAGCCAAGTCCGCGAACTGTTCCTAGCCCCTTCTGGCACGTTTAGCATATCTAGCCAACTCTGTGAGACGCAGTTTCGCTCCCGTGTCGGAGAATCTAGCATACGCTGTACAGCAAAGTCATGGACGTGTTCGCTGGCTGACGCCCGCTGCTCGGCATAAAACAAATACTCGTCCGCCGTTATGCCACCTTCCTGTGCAAGCAGGTGCGCCACATCTGTTGGCACAGATCGGCGGCCCTTCTCATAAACCAACAAGGCTTGCTTGAAGACACGCGAATAGCTCCGCCGGAGCCACGCTCCCCAAAGTGATGCCGGTAGCTCCATTACACCGAGGGTTGGTTGGGACGGGCCGCGGCCAGCACATTGGTGGCGGCGGCGACCATCCCCGACAGATCGCTCAGGTTGGCCGGCACGATCAGGGTGTTGCCGACCTTGGCCAAGTTGCCGAACTGCTCCAAGTAGTCTTCCGCCACCCGCAGTTGCATGGCCTTGTCGCCGCCTTCGGCGTTAAGCGCCGCGGCCACCTTTGTCAGCCCCTCGGCGGTGGCCACGGCCACAGCTAGGATGGCCGCCGCCTCGCCCTCGGCTTCGTTGATCTGCTGCTGCTTGGCCGCCTCGGATTCCTTGATGACGCGCTGCTTCTCCCCTTCCGCCTCGTTGATCTTGGCGTCCCGTACGCCCTCGGACTCCAGCACCGTGGCGCGCTTCTCGCGCTCCGCGCGCATTTGCTTCTCCATCGCTGTGATGACGTCCGACGGTGGGTTGATGTTCTTGATTTCGTAGCGCAGCACCTTGACGCCCCAGGGGTTGGACGCCTGATCCAACTCCTCCACCACCCGCAGGTTTATATGGCTGCGCTCCTCAAAGGTCTTGTCCAGTTCGATCTTGCCGATCTCGCTGCGCAGGGTGGTCTGGGCGAGCTGGGAGATGGCGAACAGGTAGTCGCCGATGCCGTAGGAGGCGTTGCGGGCGTCCATGACCTGCAGGTAAAGCACCCCATCCACCCCCACTTGAACGTTGTCCGACGTGATGCAGATCTGCTCCTCGACATCGATGGCCTGCTCCTTCAGCGTGTGCCGGTAGGCCACCCGCTCCATGAACGGAATCAGAATGTGGAAGCCGGCGGCCAGTGTGCGCGAATACTTGCCCAAGCTCTCGATGATGTACGCGCTTTGCTGCGGCACCACCACCGCCGTCTTGACAATGACGACGATGACCAGCACCGCCAACGCCAACGTGACAAACAAGCCTATGTCCATTTCAACCTCCTTGGACGCCGCCGAACCCGGTCAGGCGCCTTGCTCCGCATCGCCGGCCACCTTTGCGGGCACCAGCCCCTCAATTTCCAAAACCGTGCCCTCGGCCTGCACCACCCGCGCCGTTGCGCCGGCGGCGATGACCGCAGGGCCTAGGTTGCGCGCGGTCCACTCGGTTCCCCGGTAGCGCACTCGGGTTTCGCCGCCGACGGCCAGGTCCTCGGCAACATTCACCAAGCCACCGGCGGAGACGCTTTCATAGCCGGGCAACCCGCCCCGCAAACGGCTGTACAAACGCTTGCGGAACAGCACCAAGGACGTGACCGCCAAGATCGCGTAAACCAGCCATTGGCCCCACGCCGGCAAGCCGACGCCGCCTAGTTCCAAAAGGCCCACCAAAACGGCGGCAGCGCCCAGGAACATGAGGTAGAACGCGGCGTCCACCGCAGTCAACTCCACGCCCATCAAGGCGAGGCCGCCGATCAACCAAATCCACCAAGGCATTGCTGCTTCCGTTCTCCGTTGCGAACTATGGCGGCCGGCGGCGCCCAACCGGGAAAATCAGTACCCCTCAAGCTCGCCGTAGCGGTTGCGGTGAAAGTGTACGTCCCCCAAGGTCTGCTCGGACACCGCCGCCCGCTTGATGAAGAAGCCGATGTCGAACTCATCGGTCATGCCGATGCCGCCGTGCATCTGAATGCCCTCCCGGGAGACCAAGTTGTAGGTTTCCCCCACCTTGGCCTTGGCCAAGCTGGCCAGCTTGGCCACCTCCTCCGCGCTGCGGCCTTCGTCCAAGGCGGTGAGCGCCTCCAGCACACAGGACTTGGAAAGCTCCACTTCGCAGAACATGTTGGCCGCCCGGTGCTTGAGCGCCTGAAAGGAGCCGATGGGCACACCGAACTGCTCGCGCTCCTTCAGGTAGGCGATGGTGCGTTCAAAGCACTCCTGCAAGCCGCCGAGCATCTCCGCGGCCAGGCCGATGCGGCCGATGTCCAGAGTGGGGTCCAGCACCTCCGCCGCCTTGCCCAACTCGCCAAGCAGCGCCGCATCGCCAACGGCCACGCCGTCGAACTCGATGTTGGCGGCGTTGCGGGAATCCACCATGCGGGTGCGGGTGACCTTGACCCCGGCGGCCTGCCGATCAACCAGGAAAAGGCTCAAACCATCGCGGCTGTCCGACCCGCCCGAAGTGCGGGCAACCACCAACAGCTTGTCCGCCACATGGCCGTCCAGAACAAAGGTTTTTTTGCCGTTCAACACGAAGCCGCCGGACGCACTTTGGGCCTCCGTGGCGATGGCGTAAGGATTGTGGCGGTGGGACTCCTCCAAGGCCAAGGCCAGCAACAACTCCCCGGCGGCCACCGCCGGCAGCAAGGCGGCTTTTTGATCCTCGCCGCCGCCTTTGTTGAGGGCCGTTCCGCCCAGCCAGACCGTGGCGAACAACGGGCTGGCGGCAAGGGTGCGGCCGGTCTCTTCGGTGACCACGCCAAGCCCCTTGTAGCCGAAGTTCAAGCCGCCGAAGGCTTCCGGGAAGGGAATGGCCGCCCAGCCAAGCTCCGCCATGGCCTTCCAAGTGCCCCGGTCGAACCCATCCGCCGAACCCTCGTCCCGCAGCTTGCGCAACTGCGAGATGGGTGCGCTGTTGGCGCAAAACTCCCGGGCGCTGTCCTTGAGCATGGTCTGCTCTTCATTAAGAATCATGGTCATGGCTGTGCGAATCCCCGAAAAAGTGGTTGCGGCCCCTGCCAAGGGAAAGCGCAATGAAATCAAACTGACCCCGCTTTGTCGAGCTTAAGCGGTGCGGCTAAACTTGGCGGCCTAGGATCAATCGCGCCCCACGGGGTGAACAACGACGTCCGCACCGGCATGGGGGTGAGCTACGGAGATTGAAGACTTCCTGAGGTTCGGCCACGCAACGTTGGCCGAGGCGGGCAAGATCGCCGTCAGCCACTTTCGCCGCCCCCTAGCGGCCCTCAACAAAGCCGAAGGCGGTGGCTTCGACCCGGTGACGGAGGCGGACCGAGCCGTGGAGGCCCACATCCGGGAGCGCATCGAGGAACGCTACCCAGACCACGGTGTCACCGGCGAGGAGTTTGGCGCCAAAACCGGCGCATCGGCCTGGAGTTGGATATTGGACCCCATCGACGGCACCCGTTCGTTCCTGGTCGGGCTGCCGGCTTGGGGCTGCTTGCTCGGCCTGCTTCGGGACGGAGAGCCGATCCTCGGCTTCATGCACCAACCCGTGGTGGGCGAGACTTTTTCCGGGGACGGCGAATGCGCTTGGATAGATCGGGGCGGTGGGCGGCGGCCCATCAGGGTTCGCGCCAAAGCCGGCGTCGCTGACGCCATTCTGGGGGCAACGCATCCCTCCATGTTCAAGGGCGCGGCATTGCTCCGCTTTGAAGCGCTGGCCGCCCGGGTGCGCATGATGCGCTACGGCGGCGACTGCTACAACTACTGCCTGCTCGCCCACGGTTTGATGGACCTGGTGGTGGAGGATGATATGAAGCCTTACGACATCCTCCCCCTAGTGCCCATCGTGCGCGGTGCCGGCGGCCTAGTGACGGACTTGGAAGGCGCGACGCCCAGAGGCGGCGACATGGTGATCGCCGCCGCCAACCAAGCACTGCATCGAGAGGCGTTGAAGGCCATGCGCGGCTGACCGCCGCAGAACTTCCCAAGGCTTCGAGAACGCTAAGGGCTTAGGCGCAGCTTCGGCAAAGCAGAAGCGGAGGGTCAGTCATCAAACATGATGACGCTGCGGGCAACTTCGCCAGTCTCCAGAGCTCGCAGAGCGTCGTTCACGTCGGCGAGCTTGATGCGGTTGGACACCAAGTCGTCCAAGTGCAGCCGGCCCTGCATGTAGAAGTCCACAAAGCGCGGCATATCGACCCGAAAGCGGTTCGAACCCATGAAGGAGCCTTGAATCTTCTTCTCAAACACGAACTCCGCTCCGTGCATGGCCACCATCTCCCCCGGCGGAATCATGCCGATGATGGTGGCCGTGCCGCCGTTCATCAGCATCTGAAACGCCTGCTCCGCCGTGGCCTTGAGGCCGATGGCCTCAAAGGCGTGATGGACGCCGGCGCCGGTGAGTTCCTTGACCGCGCCAACGGGGTTCTTCTCCTTGGCGTTGACCAGATCGGTGGCCCCGAATTTCCGCGCCAAATCCAACTTGGACGCCAAGGTGTCCACGGCGATGATCCGCCCGGCGCCGGCGATGGCCGCGCCGTTGACGCAGGACAGGCCGATGCCGCCGCAGCCGATGACCGCCACCGTCTCGCCGGGGCGAACCTTGGCGGTGTGGATGACCGCGCCAACGCCAGTGGTCACGCCGCAGCCGATCAGGGCGGCGCGATCCAGGGGCATGTCCTTGCGAATCTTGGCGAGGGCGTGCTCATGCACCAGCATCAGTTCGGCGAAGGCGCCGAGATTGACGAACTGCTCCAAGGCGGCGCCTCCTTGGCTGAGCCGCGGCGCCTCGCCCGGCCGGCGCTTGGTCTCCGGCTCCTGGCAGAGGTTCATGCGCCCGGTGAGGCAATGCTCGCAGTGGCCGCAGAACACCGAAAGGCAGGCGATGACATGGTCGCCAGGCTGGACGTAATGCACATCGTCCCCAACCGCCTCCACCACCCCGGCGCTTTCATGCCCAAGCACCATGGGCGTCTGGCCGGGATAGGTGCCGTTGAAGAAGTGCAGGTCGCTGTGGCAAACCCCGACCGCCACCGCACGCACCAGAACCTCCCGAGGACCGGGGGCGGCGATGTCGATGTCCTCCACCTGCATGGGTACGTTCGCTTGCCGAAAAACCGCCGCCTTCATGCATCGTTCCTCATCGTAAAAAAATCAGTTTGCCCCAACCCCTGGATTTCACCAAGAACCGCGCTGCCCAAGGTGTACTTTCGCCACCTTCTGTGCCCTGTACACCTTCTTCAAGGGCGGCCTTGGGCGGCAACTACAAAAGCTCCGTGGTGTCCAAGGTCAAACCGAAGCCCTGCAGGCCCACATAGTCAACTTCCCGCCCGGCGAGCAGGCGAATGTGGACCAGCCCCAGATCCCGCAAGATCTGGGCGCCGACGCCGACCTCATGCCACTGGGCCTTGCGTTCGGCCTCCTTGGACTGCTGCTCCAGTTTCTCCAAGGGAACGCCGACAAAGCCGGAGCGCAAGTAGATGAGCACCCCGCGGCCCAGTGTTTCAATTCGGTCCAGAGAGGCGTCAAGCAGATTGAGGTCGTGGTCGGTTTGTGGCCCAAAAACGTCATCGATCAGCTTTTCCCGGTGGATGCGCACCGGCACGGAGAGATTCCCCCGAACATGGCCGAACACCAACGCCAAGTGCTCGGCGTCCTCGAACTTCGTCTTGTAGGCCAAGGCCCGCGCATCCCCTATGCGGGTTTTAACCCGAAACTCGCGGGTCCGCTCCACCAAGCGCTCCCGCATTTGCCGGTAGGCGATGAGGTCAGCGATGGTGATGATTTTCAGGCCGTGCCGGTCGGCGAAGTCCAGCAACTGCGGCAACCGCTGCACGGTGCCGTCGTCGTTGACCAGCTCCGCCAGGAGGCCCACCGGCGGCTGGCCAGCCAGCTCGGCCAGGTCAACTCCGGCCTCCGTATGCCCGGAGCGCACCAGAACGCCGCCGCGACGGGCCACCAAGGGGAAGATGTGGCCTGGGCGGACGAAATCCTCCCCGGCCACGTTGCTGCTGGTCAGCGCCTGCACGGTGGCCGCCCGCTCCTCGGCGGAAATGCCCGTGGTAAGGCCGTCCTTGTAGTCAATGGAGACCGTAAAGGCGGTGCTCATGGGTGCGTCGTTGCGGGCCACCATGGGGTCCAGACGCAACCGGGACGCTAGGGCTTCGCGGATGGGGGCGCAGAGAATGCCGCTGGTGTGGCGAATCATGAAGGCCACCTGCTCGGTGGTGGCCTTGCTGGCCGCCATGACGAGGTCGCCTTCGTTCTCCCGGTCGTCGTCATCAACCACGACGACCATTTCCCCGGCGGCAATGGCCTTGCGGGCGTCTTCAACAGTGTTAAATCCGCGCATGGGGGTCTTCGTCTCCTACTGCAAAGGCCAGTTCGCCGGCTCCACAACACCTCCGCTTCGCGCAGTGGAGGCCCTTGCGAAAGGGGAATGGCGCGCCCGGGAGGATTCGAACCCCCGACACCTGGGTTCGAAGCCCAGTGCTCTGTCCAGCTGAGCTACGAGCGCTCGGGAACCCAGCAAAGGTTGACGGCATGGTGCAAAAAAAACCGCGGGGATTCAAGTCGATGGTCTCTCCCAGAAAATATGGAGCTTGGCAGGCGGAGTCGAGCGGTTAACATCCCCAATGCAAGGCCACGCAACCACGGTCTGTAGGGAAATGCGGTATTACGGCGCAAGGCAACCCATCGCTCTCCGTAGCGTCTCTAGCCAAGCAAGCCCCACGGCGTTGTCGCCAACTTCTTGGCGGCGTTGCGCACATTCACTGAGGCTCCGCACGGAGCATCGGAGTGGTTGTCCCTGCCGGGCGTCAGGATGAGCCGTCGCAGCGGGGTATTGATGCAACGGCTGCTCAGGCCGGCCGCTTGGGTCTTGCTCAGCCTGCCCCTCGCTTGGCTGGCGTTAGCTGTCTTTCGGGAGGCGCAAGCGCCCGGCTCGGCCTTGGGCGCGGACCCGGGAGAGGCGGTGCTGCTCTTCCTCGGCGAATGGGGCATCCGCATCCTGCTGGCGGGCTTGAGCATCTCCACCCTGCGCCGCCGCCTAGGCTACCCGCCGCTGCTGCGCATTCGCCGCTTGGTTGGGCTGTTCGCCTTCGCCTATCTATCCCTGCACTTCTTGTTCTACCTGTGGTTCTTCACGGAATTCGACTGGCGTCTGATCAGCGAGGACCTAGTGGAGCGGCCCTACATCACGGTGGGTTTCGCCGCCCTGCTGATGCTGCTGGCGCTGGCCGCCACCTCCACCAACGGCTGGCAACGGCGGCTTAAGCGGCGCTGGCGGCAACTGCACCGGCTGATCTACCCTGCCTGCGCCCTAGGCGTCATCCACTTTTGGTGGCTGACCAAGGACGGCTACGGCGAGGTGGCGGTTTACGCCGCCTGGCTGGCGCTGCTGTATGCTGACCGGCTGCTGGCCGCCCGCGCAAGCGGCGGACGGCTTGAACGGCAGCCCAACTGAACACACCAAGGAGGCGCAACCATGAGCGAATTGGCTAACAGAACCTGCCAACCCTGCCGGGAAGACTCCCCGCCGGTGCCAAAGGCCGAACGCCCGGCGTTGCTGAACCAGCTTCCGGGCTGGGCCGTCGAATCCGCGGACGGCATGGATCGGCTAACCGCTCGATTCCGCTTCCCGGACTTCGCCGCCGCCCTAGCCTTCGCCAACCAAGTGGGAGAACTGGCCGAAGCGGCCGACCACCACCCCCGCATCGTTTTGGAGTGGGGCGCTGTGGAGGTGTACTGGTGGACGCACAGCATCGGCGGCCTGCACGAAAACGACTTCATCATGGCGGCCCGCACCAGCACCGCCTACGGCGAGGAATAGGGCCAATGGCGGACACGGAGGAGCGCCTAGAGGCGTTGCAGCAGGAGGTCGCCGAACTGCGGGCGGTGCATGACATCCAGCAGATGCGCTTCACCTACTGGTTCGCCTTGGTGGATAAGAACGTACCCCGCCTGCTGGACTGCTTCACCGAAGACGTCCACATCGATTACGGCTTCGGGATTGAACTCACCGGCACGGAGGCGGCGCGCCAATTTTTTGAGGCGCTGCTGCAGGCCGACGACCTGATCAGCCAAATCCCCAGAGGCGCCAACCCGCAACTAACCCTAGTCTCCGAAACCGAGGCCAGCGGCCGCTGGTTGGCGGAAGTGACCGCCCTGCGCCACAGCCAGGAGGACGGCCGCCGCTTCAGCCTGCAGTACTTCGAGAAGTACCGCAAAACCGCAGCCGGCTGGAAAATCTGCGAGCTGCGGAACGACTACCTAGGCTTCGAGAGCTTCACGCGGCGGGACGGCCCCTAACCGTGCAGCCTGATACATGATCCATGAGGAAGTACTGGCCCAAACAATGTCTCGGCGGCGTTTAGAAATCGGCATATAGGGAACTGACGGAGGCGTCGATCTCATAGTGAAAAAGAAAAGTGAGATGTTCCTTATGCAGTGCAAAAATTGGCGCGCTAGGAAAGTAGGTGTGGGCATCGCTAGAGAGTTGTTCGGTTTGGTGAAGGCGCATGGCGAGTGGACCGTGGCATCACCCGCTGAAGGTACTCATCGAACAGGAGCACCGTGAAGGCGGTGTCGCCGTGGGAATGGCCCGATGCAGGACGCCTTCCCACCATGCGTCCCAACCGTCAAGCGACTCTGGCACGGGCGGCAGCAGAGACGGCAGATCCACCGCCGCCGTCATGTGACAACCTCAGTTTTTCGGGGCGGCAAATTGATCGTGCGCGGTTGGGTGCCGACCGCTGCCGCCCCTCGGTGGTTTGGAAGACGTAGCGACTGCTGCACCCATTGTTGCGGTCGTTTTGACGCCTGCGGCAGCTAGGTGGTCGCGGACCTATTAACGGGGAGTTGCTAGACTAACCCGTTGGCTTGCCGAAGCCGCTCGAGCAGTTCGTCGCCGCTGCCGCACTCGACAATCCAGTCGCCCACCTCAATCAAGCGATCCGCGTCGGCGTCTTCCAGCAAGGCCGACAGCCGCCGGGCGGTTTCCCCGTCAAAGCGCCGTTGCGCCAAGCGGCGCAGCAAGTCGGCTTGGCCTTGCTGGACGCCTTGCCGCATGCCTTGCCGCACTCCCTGCGCTATGGCGTTGTCATGCCACTCCTGAAGCCTCGCCTCCATCAACGTCGTCATCTCTCTTGCTCCTTTCTCCTGCGCCAACATCCGTTCGTAATCCGCCAGCGACGGCAGCGCCAATCCCCGCCGCCGCAGCAAGTGCCCGGCCCGGGCGTGGAAGCCCCGGCGCAGCCCCGCTGACTCCGGCCTGCTCCACCGCTGGAGCATTTCGGTCAGCAGCTTGGGCAGCTCGTCGCTGGAGGCACTTTCCAAGCGGATCAGCGCAGCTTGGCGGTTGTCCGGCAGCAGCCGGCGCATGAGCGCATGGTCGCCGGCAAGCGTCGGATAGTCAATCACAACATAGCTTCGCCATTGGTTAAGCTCACGGCCCGCCTCCGTCGGCGGACCCAGCAGGGGGCCGAACCGGGCGGTCGGAGCACTCCAGGGCTTGGCGCCGTTGTGGATGACCGCCGCCACAACGTCCAGCGGGCACCCTTCCTTTTGCGGCAGGCCGACGTCCCGCTGGTTGAGTTCAAGCAGGTACAGGTACTCGTGCGTCCGCCAAGCCATGTCCCCGTCCGTTTCCGACTGGAACTCCAGCAGGACGTTGACATACGGGCGCCGGCCGTCGGCCAGCGGCGTCCCATCCCGGCGCTCCACCCGCCACGCCTTGTCTCCAATGCGCCTGTGCAGCGCTGGGCCGATGTGCTCCTTGTCCAGCGGCGCGAGGGTGCTGAAGTCCAGCCGGTCGGCCCAGCTGGGTGCGACGAAGCCGCGCAGGACGTCCTCGACCATGCGCGGGTCGGCGTGGATCAGCTTGAAGGGGTGGTCGCTCGTGGCCATGCGATCCATTGTGGGCGCGGGAAGGCTCGTGAACAGTGGGAATGGCGACGCTCGCACAGGAATTCGGGAGATACCCGACAAAGTGAGGTTGCGCTGATGGCTAGGCGAACCGCAAAGAAAGGGCGCTACGCGGGGCAGGCGTTCTGGGGTTGCTCCCGGTATCCAAGTTGCAGAGGAACTACGGAGTGGACCGTGGCATCACCCGCTGAAGGTACTCATCGAACAGGGGCACCGTGAAGGCGGTGTCGCCGTGGGAGGGGCTGTACACCATTCCTTTCTTGATGAGCTTGGCGCGGGTGGGCGCAACAGCGCGAACGGACTTGCCCAAGGCCTGCGCAACCTGCCCGGAACGGTTTGGTCCGCCGCCGAGCTTCGCCATAGCCTGCAATTACTGTTTCTCCGAAGGGCTTAACCGATCAAAGCGAACGCGGAAGAAGCTGGCGTCGAGTTCCGCCACCGCCTCCGCGCTGGCCGTCTCC
Organism: uncultured Pseudomonadales bacterium; assembly: GCA_958296195.1. Classification (GTDB taxonomy): domain Bacteria; phylum Pseudomonadota; class Gammaproteobacteria; order Pseudomonadales; family Azotimanducaceae; genus Azophilus. Next base: position 1,846,113 of record OY282455.1, read on the forward strand.
ACTTCGGCGAGGGTGATCGGGGAGCGTTCGGCGCAGTCCCAACAGCACTTGCCCCACTCCTGCAGAAAGTAGGGGTAGGATTGGGTGCGCTGAACGATCTCCCGTAATGCACTCCGCTCATATGACACGCCCAGGCGTTCGGCCGGTGCTTGCACCGCAATTGCAGCCGCAGCATCGCCAAGCGGCCCAATCTCTGGAAAAGTGAATAGGCGCTCCGCATAGGTCTTGGCGGCGCCAACCCGGGCAACGAGCTGAGGCAAACCGGCCCCTATCAAGGTGACCGGGAGTTGAAATTGCGCCATGCGGTGCAGAGCAGCGATCAGGGCGCTCAGTTCGCGTTCCTGCACATACTGCAGTTCATCGATGAACAGCGCCACGGCGGTGTTTTGGCTGCGGGTGGCCTCGCCAACCGCCTGCAGCAAGCGGCGGTGCGCCGGCGCCCGGTGCGTAAGGATTTCGTCGAGGGTCCATTTCAACCAAAGTTACCTTGAGTTACCAATGTTAACTGAATTCGCTAACTTTGGCCTCGTGCCTTGTGCCTACTAACCCCATCTGCGTTAACTCCGTGAATGCGCCGAATTCTTGACGCGCCATATTCAGTCGTCACGATGCCGCATCGCCGCCCTGTATTTGCAATTTATCCACAAGCTGCTTGGGCCGCACCTCCAGTAGGTCCACCGCCACATGCCGTGGGTAGCGCAGGCAATGCACAACCGCATCGGCCACATCCTGCACGGCCATACCGATGTTCATGTGCGGCCCGGTGCGCTGCCAGGCCTGCACAGCGGCGGCGAAGCTCTCCATGTCCCACTGGGATGCGAACTGGGTGAGGGCGGCGCCGGGGCGGATGCAGGTCACGCCGATGCCGTCTGCCTGCAGCTCCCAAGCTAGGTCACGGCTGAAGCGCTCCACTGCCGCCTTGGTGGAGGCGTAGATGGACAGATGGGCCATCTCGTCGAAGTGCTTGGCGCTGGCGGAGGAGATGTTGACGATGCGCGGGTTGGCTGCGCCGCGCAGCAGGGGAATGGCCGCTTGGCAGCAGAAGACCACGCCTAGGTAGTTGGTGTTGACCTGCCGCAGAACGGCCTCTCGGTTCAGATGCTCAATGCTGCTCGGATAGGCTAGGCCGGCGTTGTTGACTAGGCCGTCCAGCCGGCCAAAGCGCTCCTTGACTTGGGCGAAGGCGGCGGCGACTTGCGACCCGTCAAATACGTCCGCCGCCAAGCCCAGCGCCCGCTCCGCGCCGACTTCCCCCACGGCCTGCTGCAAGGCTTCCTCATTGCGGGCGATCATGCCGACCCGGGCGCCGGCGGCCAGCAAGGCTTCGCTGATGGCCCGCCCAAAGCCCTTGGAGGCACCGGTGACGATGTACGCGTTGTCGGTCAGGTCCTGCATTGGGCGACGGCGCTGGTGTTGATTTCCAGATACTCGGCAAAGCCTTCAGAACTCATTTCCCGGCCGATGGGCGGGGATGGTTGCTCGTGGGTGGGACCAACGAGTTCCTTCTCCGCGGGCTGGAGGGTCGGCATGGGTTCCGACACCGGCTCAGGCCCGATTGAGGAACAAGTCATAGATGGACTCCCGCAGGCGGGCGGTGGCCGGCAACTCCACGCCCATTTGTTCGGCGCAAGCCAAGGCGCAGTCCAAGTCCTTCTCTCCCAGCTTGCCGAAGGGGCCGAAGATGGCCGCCATTTGCTCCGCGGTGCCGTTGGCGGCCAAGGCGTTGCGGCCGCCGACGAACCTAAGCATGTTGTCGTTGACGACGCCGTTGGGCCGGCCGGCGGTGTACACCTTGTCCGCCGACAGGCCACAGGCCTCCGCCAGCCGGGTGGCCTCCGACATGGCCATGAAGCCCATGTACTGAATGAGGTTGTTGCACAGCTTCAGCACCATGCCGGCGCCGACCGGACCGGCGTGGATGACGTGTTCGCCGGAAGTCTTGAACACCGGCGCCGCCTCGGCCACCGTTGCCTCGTCACCGCCCACCATATAGACCAAGGTGCCCGCCTCCGCCCCTTGGGCGCCACCGCTGATGCCGGCGTCCAGCAGCCGGATGCGGTGCGCCCCCGCATCGGCGGCCCACTTGAGGATGGCGTCCCTGGTTACCGTGGAGTGGATGGCCACTAGGGTTCCGGCGGCGGCTTGGGCCAAAATGCCTGCCTCGCCGTAGAGCAGGCTTTCCACTTGGGGCTCGTCGCGTACGCAGACGCCGATGTGGGCACAGCTTCGGGCCAGTTCTGCGACGCTGCCGCAGCCCAGGGCGCCGGCCGCCGCCATCTCCCGGACGGGTTCCGGGGCGATGTCATATACATGCGCCCGGTATTGACCACCGATCAGACGCCGGGCGCAGGGCTTGCCAATGTTGCCCAAGCCGATGTAGCCAACGTTTTTGCGCTCCGGCATGGCGAGCCGCCACTCCTTCTGATGGCTCATATCATAACGCCCAGGTACACCCCCGTCGCTACGCCTCCTGCAAAGGTGCGCACCCATCATCAGCCGCTTGCAAGCGCCGCCGCACGGCCCACGGGCCTTGGATGCAAAACACGGGTGTTCCCTGCCTCTTTCAGCAGCATTGAAGGATGCCGGGCGAACGCTGTACGATGGACACAGCTAGCCCGCAGTTTGAACTGGAAGGCTTTGAGCGCTGTTTTGCGATGACGAATTAGGTCGTCGATGCGCCGTGCGGAGGTGCAATGATGTCTTATGACTGGCAAGCCGGGTTGTTTCTATTCGGGACGGTCATCGTGCTGACCGTGGCGACCAACTTCCTCCCCTTCAAGGTGCCGGCGCTGCAGCAGGAGCGGCTCAGGAATCGGAAGGCGAACAAGGCCAAGCTGGCCCTAGCCAAGTATCCCCCGGTAGTCAATGCCGGCCGTTGGGTGGGCGGGCTATCCAATTTGGCGTTTTTCGCCGCGGTGGCCCCTTTCTGCGTAACCCTGGCGCCGCAGCCTTGGTGGCGAATGCTGCTGGACATCGCTGCGGTGCTGATGATCTACGACCTGTTCTACTACCTGATGCATCGGTTCCTGTTCCACGGCCAAGGCTATTTCCGCAGAATTCACGGTCTGCATCACCAAGCCCGCAGCCCCACCCACATCGACGCCTACTATGTACACCCTCTGGAAACCTTCATGGGCCTCAACTTATTCCTTTGGCTGATTCCCGCCTTGGCTTGGGCTTGGGGGCCGTTTCATGCGGTCTCCATCGGCCTTGCCTATGTGATCTACGTGCAGTTGAACATCCTCAACCACTGCGCAGTCGATCTGCCCTACTTTCCGTTCAAGACCCTGCACTGGATCACCACCAAGCACGCCTTGCACCACAAGAACATGCACATGGGCAACTACGCCACCATCACCCTGCTCTACGACAAGCTGTTCGGCACCTTGGAATAACGGGGAAACCAGCTAATCGGCCTCTGTTATCTGGGCCAGGCATCCCAATCAAGCTGCCGCGGCCTGTGCGGGGGCTTCCAGTAGGTCGCCGAATCGGGTAAAACAGCCGTCTTGGCCGTTATTGCGGCGGTCGCCCTCCGCTTCACACCTAGACGGAATTGGTCGAATGAAAACCACTCGATTGGCTTGGGTACTTGTTCCATTGCTGTTTTTCGCCCCGCCGGCGGGGGCGCACTTCCAAGTCGAGACGCCGCCGAAGCATGAGGATCGGCTTATTCGCTTTCCCGATGTGGCGGGCTATCAGACCCTAGTGGTGGACCTGCACACCCACAGCGTTTTTTCCGATGGCCATGTGTGGCCCAGCATTCGGGTGGACGAAGCGTTGCGCGACGGGCTGGACGCAATGGCCGTCACCGAGCACTTGGAGTGGCAGCCGCATCGGGCGGACCTGCCGCACCCGGACCGCAACCGCGCCTATCAGCGAACCCAGGAAGCTCTGCCGAAAGGTTCGGAACTGATCTTGATCCCCGGCTCGGAAATCACCCGGCAAGCACCCGCCGACCACATGAACGCCATTTTCATCACGGACGCCAACGCGCTGCTGCAGGCGGCGCCGAACCCACCGAAAATCGAGGCGAGCACCCCCGAAGAGCGCACTCTACTGGAGTCGCTGCCGGAGCAGCTTCAGCAGGACGGCGTGATCGACTACTTCATGGCCGCCAACCAATGGCCGGCCGAGGAGGCCGTGCGCGCCGCCAACCGCCAAGGCGCCTTTGTATTCTGGAACCATCCCTTCTTCAGCCGCGCAGCGCCGGATGCAATGGCCCGCATGACGGACTTCCACCGAGCCTTGATCGAAGCCGGGCAACTGCACGGCATCGAAATCGCCAACGGCGCCTACTACTCAGAAGAAGCTCATGCACTGGCCTTGCAGCACGGGTTGACCATGCTCGGCGTCTCCGACGTACACGACCTGATCGATTGGGACTATCCACCCCGCTTCGGCGCCCACCGCCCGGTGACATTGGCGTTCGCCAAGGAACGCTCCGCCGACGGCATTCGGGAGGCACTGTTCGCTGGACGCACTGTGGTTTGGTTCAAGAACCTGCTGATCGGCCAGGAAGCGGAGTTGAAGCCCTTGCTGCAGGCGGCCCTCGGCATGGAGGACACCGCCTATCGGGACGACTTGGATGTCCTGGACCTCACCATCACCAACGACTCCGATGCGGACATCCAACTGCGCAACCGCAGCCCCTACACCTTCATGCAGGAAGGCGACGATTTGACGGTTCCCCGGCACGGCAAGCTGAAGCTGTCGGTGCGCACCGTGCAGCGGCTGCCGCAGGTGGAGCTGGAGTTCGAGGTAAGCAACGCCTTGGTCGCCCCCAAGCAGCGTTTGCGATTGTCCCACCGCCTGAAGGTCGGCGAATAAGCCACCGGCCTGCGGTTTCGCTAGCCCCGGTGTGGCCCCACTTCCCGCCGCCGGCGCATCGACTGGGGAAGGCGCAACCAGACGGGAGCCCAGCGCTCAGTTAGGACGCTTGCCTCTGTTCCTCGTCAAACCACTCGCGCAGCTTGAACTTCTGCACCTTGGTCGATGACATCGGCCATTCGCGGACGAAGCGGACATGGCGGGGCGCCTTGAAGCTGGCAATGCGGCCCCTGCAGAAGTCTAGAATGTCCCGTTCCGTGGCTTGGGCGCCGGGCTGCAACTCAATGAAGGCGGCGGCCACCTCCAAAAGCCGCGCATCCGGCACGCCGATCACCACCGCCAGCTTCACCGCCGGATGGGACGCCAGAAAGGATTCGATCTCCACGGCGGCGACGTTCTCCCCGCCCACCTTGAGCATGTCCTTGATGCGCCCGTGGTAGCGAATGCGGTTGTTCTCGTCCAAGGAGCAAAGGTCGCCGGTGCGGAACCAGCCATCGACAAAGCTCTCCGCGTTCTTCTCCGGGGACTTGTGGTAGCCGCCGAAAACGCTGTAGCCGCGCACCCAGATTTCGCCGCGCTCGCCCACGGGCAAGGGCTGCAAACTGTCCGCATCGACGATCTTCACCTCCACGCCGTCGAACGGAGCGCCGCAGGTGGTCAGCCGGGATTCCAAGTCCTCCTCCGGGTGGTTGTAGGAGATGACGCCGCATACCTCCGTCAGGCCGTAGGCGCCGGTCTGCACCGCGCCCGGAAAGGCGTCCTGAAAACGGCGCAGCATCTCCAGCGGCGCCACGTTGTTAATGCGGCGCAGGCGGCTCAAGTCCGTGCTGGCGAAGCGCGGATGGGAGATCAGGTCATTAGTGACGGTGGGAAAGGCGGGAAAGGCGATGGTGGCCCGCTCCCGCTCCAGCATCTCCAAGGCGGCGCCGGCCTCCACCCGGTTCATGGACAGCATGGCGGCACCGGCGTCAAAGCAGGCCAGCAGGGGCAGGATGGAGGACATGTGGAACATGGGCAGCGGCGCCCAAAACCGGTCCTCCGGGCCCAGGAAGTAGCGCTGCCGGTTCATGGCGGCGCCGTTGCGCACCAAGGCGCCGTGGCTCAAGGGACAGCCCTTGGGGTTGGCGGTGGTGCCGGAGGTGTACATCATGATGCCGGGCTGCGCCGCCGGCACGGCCTGTTGCCTAGCCAGCACCGCCGCCCGGTCTCCGTTTGCGCCCGCGGCGGAGAATTCGCCATAAGGGAGGAAGCCGGACGGGGTGTCTTCGCTGACGGAGGTGACGAACCTGAGCTTGGGCGCCCGCTGCGGCGCCAAGGCGCGGGGCTCGGGGGCGTCCGCCAAGTCCGGGAAAGCGCTGTGCAGCAGGGCGGCGAAATCGACGTATTCGGAAGCGAGGCTGGAAGTGACCAAGCCCACCAAGTCCGCATTCTCCACCACATAGGCCAACTCCTCAGCCTTGTAGCGGGCGTTGACCGGCACGGCGACGGCCCCCACCAAGGCGGTGCCGAACAGCAGCTCCATGTACTCCGGGCAGTTCGGCATGAGGATGCCCACATGGTCGCCGGGCGCAATGCCGAAGGTCATCAGGCTGTGCGCCCGCTGCAAGGCGCACTCGACTAGTTCGGCGTAGGTTTGGCGGTTGTCCGGAAAAACCAGAGCATCGCGCTCCGGCCAGCGCTCGGCGGCGCCCAGCAGCAGGCCGCCCAGGGTGTCAGGCGCGGCGGCTTCAGTGATAGACGGCATCCTCTTCCTGCCTATGCACCTTCAAATCCGCCCCCTGCTCCTTGCAGATGGACACCAAGGTCTCGTGAATGCAAGCGGCGCAGCAGCCGCCCTCCACCAAGTCTTCAAGCAGGTAGCCCAAGACATCGTAGATGGAGTAGCCGCCTTCGCTCATCTCCTCAAAGCGCCACAGCACGTCCTTGAGGGTTTGCACCGCGACGTCGCAACGGGCGTCGTCGCGCGACTGTGCTGCTTCCTGGGTTTGCTCCATGAATCTGCTCTCAAGGTGACGGGGGCGCAATTGTAACCGCCTTGGGCGACATTGCGGCCCAACCGCGGCTGGACGCCCACCTCCTGAAAGGCGGAGGACAACGCCGCCAAGAACGCGCCTTAAGTGCGAATGGGGTCGCGCCCGTCCCAGCGTTCAGCGGCGGCGGCGATGGCGGCGAAGTACTCGACAATGCCTTCGCTGTGGGTGACCACCTCCAGCATGCAGCCCATCAGCGGGCGGGTGTCGTAGTAGGCGAACTCGATGTCCCCCGCCCGGCCCTTGTTCGCCGTCGCGTAGCCGAGGCCAGCGAAATAGGCGGTGTCCGCCTCGATGTCATGGGTCCAGACGCACATGTGGTGGAAGCCCAGAGTGCCGGGCGGCACACTGTCCCGATAGGCGCAGCGCTCCACCGTGGGCTGGATCAACTCGACCTGCACCGGTCCCGCCTGGGCGATGGCCACAAACATGCTTAGCTGGGCGGGCTCGCCGCGGTAGGTCATGTCGGTGAACTGATCGGTGTACTCCGACAGGAAGAACGGCCCCACGCCCATCTCCCTGACCCATTTCATGCAGGCCGCCTCCACATCGTCCACCACCCAAGCGTTCTGAAACAGGGTCCGATCCGTGGGCTTGTCCATGTTGCCTCCTTTGTTTCGCTACAGTCAGTCGGCTATTGTAGGCGCAACTCCCAAGAAGCGGACCTAGGCGGAAATCAACCAGGATCCCAAGCCAGCCAAGGATCGGGGCAAGACGGCGCCGACGAAGGGTACACTGTCCGCCCAATGCCGGAAGATTCCCAAGTCGCCCCGTCGAACTTATACTGGCGGGCGACCCACCTAAGGAGAATCGAGAACATGGCAATCACCGAAGGCAAGGCGCCGCCGCCGTTCACCCTGGCCGACACGGACGGCGCCAGCGTATCCTTGAGGCAGTTCGAGGGACAGAACGTGGTGGTTTACTTCTACCCAAAGGACGACACCCCCGGCTGCACTAAGGAGGCTTGCGGCTTTCGTGATCTGTGGAGCGAATGCCAAGCCGCCGGCGTGGTCGTGCTGGGCGTGTCCCCCGACGACAGCGCCGCCCACCGCAAGTTCACCGATAAGTACCAACTGCCCTTCACCTTGCTATCGGATCCGAACCGCGAGGTCATGGAGAGATACGGCGCTTGGGGGGAGAAGACCATGTACGGCAAGAAGGTGGTGGGCGTCATCCGCTCCACGGTCTGGATTGGGCGGGACGGCAAGGTGCGCCGCCACTGGAGGCGGGTCAGCCGCGCCGCCGACCATCCGGCCAAGGTGCTTGAGGCAATCCGCCGCAGCGAAGGCTGAAGGCGCAAAGGCGGCCGGTGGGCTCATCGCCCCCATTGCGTTGGGCGGAACCGCCGCCAGGCGCTCATGAGTTCCGGGCTTGGCGGCAAACAGTCGGTAGTGGTGGCGTCTAGGCGTTAGGACGGAACCGTGCAGCTATCGCCTTGGCGCCGCCCTAGCCGCTTTCGGGGGACGAAACCTGAACATCCACGACTTCAGCTGCCGCGACCGCCAGTGGATGCGCCCTTTCAACGACGGTTTGCAGCCGCTCAACAATGGTCTCCACCCGCACCATGCGCTCCCGCAGAGCACTGACTTCGGCCCGTACATCACGGACCTCCGCCCGCACATCACCAACCTCCGCCCGCAATTCAGAAATGTCGGAGCTTTGGGCCAAGAGCAAACCCGCCAAAACCAAGCCGACGCCGATGATGGTCCACATGTCCTTCGTCATGAATCAATCCTACCACGGTGTTAATGCCAGTGACTTTAGACCCGCTTCCGCAGCGTTTGAATCAGCCTTCAGCCCTTTATGCCGTAGGAAATGGGCGCTTGCTTTCCCAAGCGGTCCATTCAGGGCCGTAGCTGGCAAAGGCGCCCTCTAAACCAACAAGCCGGCGCTAAGATCAACGGCATGCTGCAACGCGCCCAAGAATTGCTCCGCAACGTTTACGGCTACGCCCGCTTCCGCGGGCGTCAGGAGGAGGTGATCGCCACCGCCCTAGCCGGGGAGGACGCGCTGGTGCTGATGCCCACCGGCGGCGGCAAGTCGCTCTGCTATCAGTTGCCGGCCATGCTGCGGCCCGGCCTCGGCGTCGTGGTTTCGCCGCTGATCGCGCTGATGCAGGACCAGGTGGCGGCGCTCAAGCAGCTTGGGGTGCGCAGCGCCTTCCTGAACTCCACGCTGTCCTTCCAAGAGCAGCGTGGAGTTCAGGAAGACGTCGCCAACCAATCCCTAGACCTGCTCTACCTAGCCCCGGAGCGGCTTCTGCAGGAGGAGACCTTGGCGCTGCTGGCCAACGTACCCCTCGCCGTCATCGCCATCGACGAAGCGCACTGCGTCTCCCAATGGGGGCATGACTTCCGGCAGGACTATCTGGGCCTGAACATCCTGCGCGAGCGCTTCCCCGGCGTACCGAGAATGGCGCTGACCGCCACCGCCGATGCGTTGACGCGCCGGGAAATCCTGGCGCGTCTGGAGTTGAACGGCGCCAAGCAGTTCATCAGCGGCTTCGACCGGCCCAACATCCGCTACACGGTGCGGGCCAAGGCGGACGCCAACGCCCAGCTTCTTGCCTTCCTGGAGGACCGCCGCCACGAAGCCGGCATCGTTTACGCCATGACCCGCAAGAAGGTGGAGGCCACCGCGCAGCTTCTGGCCGAAAGGGGCTTCACCGCCCTGCCCTACCACGCCGGGTTGCCGACCCATGAGCGCACCGAGCACCAAGGCCGCTTTCTCTACGAGGACGGCGTCGTCATCGTGGCCACCATCGCCTTCGGCATGGGCATCGACAAGCCGGACGTGCGCTTCGTCGCCCATGTGGATTTGCCCAAGAGCGTGGAGGCGTACTATCAGGAAACAGGCCGCGCCGGGCGCGACGGCGAACCCGCCGAAGCCTGGATGGTCTATGGCCTGCAGGATGTGGTGCGGCTGCGGCAGATGGTCGATCAGTCCGAGGCGGGCGAGGAGCACAAGCGCATCGAACGCGCCAAGCTCGACGCCCTGCTGGGCTGGTGCGAGGTCACCGCCTGCCGCCGCCGAGCCCTGCTGGAGCACTTCGGCGACGGCTTGGCGGAGGACTGCGGCAACTGCGACATCTGCCTAACGCCGCCGCAAACCTGGGACGGCACTGAGGAGGCGCAAAAACTGCTCTCCTGCGTTTACCGCACCGGGCAATACTTCGGCGCCGGCCACGTCATCGATGTGCTGCGCGGCAAGGACACCGCCAAGGTGCAGCAGCGCCGGCACCAAAACCTCTCGACCTTCGGCATCGGCGCCGACCGCTCCGAAGTGCAGTGGCGGTCGGTGCTGCGGCAATTGCTGGTGCAGGGCCATCTGCACGCGGACGCGGAGCGCTACGGCGCCCTCCGTCTCACCGCCAAGTCCCGCCCCTTGCTCAAGGGCGCGGAGCGGATACGCCTGCGCCAAGACGCCGCCGCCAAGCCGCCGCGCAAAACAACGCCCAAGCCGGCTCAGGACGTGGCGCCGGAAAACCAAGGACTGTGGGACAAGCTGCGCGACCTGCGCCGCCGCTTGGCCGAGGAGGCGGGAGTGCCACCCTACGTCATCTTCCATGACGCAACGCTCAAGGAGATGGTGCGCCTGCGTCCTTCCTCAGCGGAGGAACTTCTGACCTTGCACGGCATCGGCCAAACCAAGCTGGACCGCTACGGCAGCGTCTTCCTGAAGGCGCTGCGAGTGCATGAAGAGGGTTGACTTGGTGCCCTACCCCCTCACTCAAACCAGGAGACCGTCTAGGGCTCTTCGCGTTGCCACCATTGCGGCGGCAAGGGCTTGCGCTCCGGCCACAGCTTGTTCAGGGTGTCCGCCTCAAACACTTCGCCGCCCTTGACCACCAGGGCCAAGTCCGCGCTGTTGCGGAGGTCCTGCATGGGATCGCTGTTCAGCACCACCAAGTCGGCCAGCTTGCCGACCTGCACCGTGCCGATGTCCTCAGCTACGCCGATGATCTCCGCGCCGTGGCGGGTGGCTGCGGTCAGCGCCTCCAAATTGTTCAGGCCGCCGCTGGCCAAGGCCCACAGCTCCCAGTGGTAACCCAGCCCCTGCAATTGGCCGTGGGCGCCGACGCCGACGCGGCCGCCGGCGCGAATGACCTTCGCCGCACCCGCCGCCACCTGCGGGAAGCTGTACTCCCGTTCGTGGAACCAGAACCTTCTTAGGGTGCGGGCCGCCAAAAACGGCAGCGGCGTGAAGCGGCGCAGCTTGGCGTCGTCATGAGGGGACTCTTCGGAGTAGAAGTAATTTTCCGCCCAAGGACCGCCGTAGGTCACCAGCAAGGTGGGCGTGTAGCTCATGCCGGACCGAGCCACTAGCTGCACCGCATCGGCGTGCAAATCCACAATTGGGAAGTTGTGCTCGTTGCCGCTGAAGCCGTCGATGGCGTGGGTCATGTCCAGTTTCATGTCCAGCGCTCCCTCCGTGGTGGGCATCAGCTGCAGCTTGTGCGCCGCTTGGGCGAGCCACTGCCGTTGCTGGCGATTGCCGGAGATGTACGCCTTGAGGTTATGCACCCGGTAGCGGTCTCGATAGCGGGTCAGCACCGCCTCCGCATGGCGCTGGGAGCGGAACTCGTTGTGGTTGAAGATGCCGGGCCCAGTGGAAAGCGCTCGGGGGCCGAGCATCAGGCCGGCGTCAATCCAATCCTCATAGGCCAGGATGTCCGTGGTGCTCGGCTGCACGTCCAAGCCGGTGGTGACGCCGTAGGCCAGGTTGGCCAGAAAGGCGGGGTTGCCGCCGCCGAGCACCCGCCGCAGCACACCGTAGTGGGCGTGGGTGTCGATGTACCCCGGCAGCAGAACCTTGCCCCCAACGTCGATGCGCTGCGCCCCTTTGGGTATCGCCACCTCGTCCGCGGCACCGACAGCGACGATCCGATCGCCGTCGATCAACACCACGCCAGCCTCGATCACTGCTGCGTCATCGGTCATGGGATGAATGCGGGCGCCGATCAGGGCAACCGTGCCCTTGGGGCGATAGCGGGGCCGATAGACCTCTACGATGCGGGAGCGCACCGACGGATCCGCCTCCCTGAGAGGTTCCGCCGCATCCTCATCTTCCTGTGCGGCGGGCTCGTCGGCGGATGCGTCCTTGTCTTGCTCCTCCTCGCCAAATTCAACATCAGCCACGGGCCGTTGGTTGAGTTGGTTGCCGACGCTCCAAAACAATTCGTCACCACCCCGCCAGCCGAAGAAATCCGCGCCGACATCGGTGAGGCGGGCCAAGGGAATCGACGGAGCGGTTAGGCTCAGGGTCAAGCCACCCATGTTCAGGTTCAGCAAACGGGCCAAATAGAGCTGATTGGCGTGCTGAATCAAGGTGTGGCGGCCGTCCGGTGACAAACGGATGTCGGCGGCGGCCACTTCCTCCGCATCGCGGTAGATGCCGGGGCCGGTGGCGGTGAGCAGCATGCGGCGATCGCTGCCGTCGTAGCGCACCGACATCAGGCCGCTTTCGCCGGTCGGCGCGAACAAGCCGGGGGAAACGTATAGGTAAACGCGGTCCTCCTCCGGCCCGAAGTGCGGAGCGCCGTAACCCCGGGACGGGATGATCACTTGGGCCGGCCCACCCTGCGCCGGCAGCCAAACGACGTCGGCGCCCGGCGGCGGGCCGTAGTCGAACTCCCGGAGCAGGCGATCATGGCTGGACGCCCGCAAGGCCACAATCCTTTCCCCATCCGGGGAGAAGGCGGGGTCCGAATAAAAGCCCGGCTGCTCGGAGACCTGTTGCGGTCGGCCCCGTCCGTTGGCCCGCAGGCGCCAGACATGGCCGCCGGCGGGGTGCCAACTCACGAACGCCAAATGCCGCCCATCCGCCGACCAAGTGGGATGGGAAGCCGTCATGTCCTTGGGGGAAAGGGCTTGGGTCGAACCGCTCGCCAAGTCATGCACATGCACTTGGGCGAAGGCCGAAAACGCCACCTTGCCGCCATCGGGAGACAGTTCCGGCGCCCGCAGCAGGCGGGCCTTGACTGGCCCTAGACCCAAGCGCCAGGGAAAGTAAAGGCGCGGGCCGAGGTCGAGCTTCACGTCCGCCGAAAAGGGAATGTTCTCCACCGGCGGGGCACCGCTCTCCGACGCCAGCCCGACGCGGCGAATGCCGCCTTCGCTGGTGAAGATCAAGGACTCGCCATCCGGCGCAAACGCATACCCAGGCAGCAAGTCCCTCGTGTAGCGGGATTCCTGATCGTCCCGCTGCACTGGATGGGCCAGCCAGCGGTCCTCCCCGGTTTCCAGATTGCGTAGGCGCAAGCCGGTGTTCTGCTCGAAACGGGTGCCATAGACCAAGAGCGTCCCGTCCGGCGAGAGCCAAGGCCGAAAGGCGCTGCCTTGGGCCTCGATGATGACGTCCTCGACGTTCTCCTTAAGGTCACGCCGGGCGATCCGCCACTGCGGGAAGCGCATGTTGTACTCGAAGCCGCCGGCCTTGGCCGCGTAGTAGAGATAGCGCCCGTCCGGGGAATAGACGGCGCCCAAGGCGTTGTGCCTCAGGTCCCGCGGCGTTTCCGAACCGGGCGGTGCGGCTTGGGTGATCTGCACGCCTTTGCCGCCATCTACATGGTAGGCCCAGAGCTCATAGACGCCCAAGCCCCAGGTCGTTTTGGACACCACCAAGTGCCGCCCATCCGGGGACCAGCTCGGCGAAGCGAACTCGCTCCGTTCTCCGGCGGCGGCAACCTTCTTCGCATCACCGCCTTCGCTGCGCACCGTCCACAGACCCATTGCCCCATCCCGGTCCGACACAAAGGCGATGTGCTCGCCGTCTGGGGAGAACCGGGGCTGGACGTCATAGCCCATGCCGCTGGTGATCGGCCGAGCCTTGCCGCCCTCCATGGGCAGGAGGTAGAGGTCGCCGAGAATCTCCAGCACCAGTTGCTCGCCGTCCGGCGCAACGTCCAAGGACAGCCAAGTGGCTTCATCCACCGTGAAGCTGGCCTGCCGGTCGGGCTTGAGCGGCAGTTCGGCGGCGGCCGCGGCAAATGCGGTGAGCGCCGCCGCAAGCGCGATGGGCAGCTTCAACACCTGACGGCTCCGCACCAACCCTTTAAGGCACCACGGTCACGCGGCTTGTGTGCTTCCGGGAAGCGGTGGATGCTGCGGCCAACTGCGCCACCCCGCACACCGAACAATCGCAACGCCTCCAACCCTCAAAAGGACGCAGCAGCAGCGGGCGCGTACTTGAGCATCGCGCGGGAACCGTCCGCAAGGCCGTTGCGGAAGCGCGGCCCCCACTTGTCCCATTCATCCGCATACTTGCGGCCCATGGCCTCCAGCACCTGCGTCTGGACAGCGGCGTCCGTCTCGGTGCTGCCCACCGCCTCCACCATCGGCAACGCCTTGTAGGCGCCATCCGACTGCCGCCAAAGGCCCACATCCCCAACCCAAATGCGCGTTCTGGTCAGCCCCTGGCCAATCGCCTCGCTACGCCAAGCATCGGCGCCGGTGACAACATAGAAGGCGCCAGCGACGGCGGCGAACCATATTTCGGCTTGGCAACTGCTTTCGTCGCCGTTGGTTTGCAATGGGGTCAGATAGATCAGGGGCGATGCGTCAGCCGCTTGCCGCCAATTTGGCTGCGCCCGCACAACGACGGGCAAAAGCGTTGCGGCAGCGGTGGTCTTGAGCAGGGCACGGCGTGAAATCATAACGGTCTCCTCAACGAACAGCAGCGGATTGCGGCGAGGAAAATGACCTTACAGCCCACTAAGGCTCAAGACAAGGGCATACGGAACCAGCGCCGGCCTGCGCTGGCAACGGGGAGGCCCCCGCATCAAGCCTGATGCACAATGCGGCTGTGGCTGAGCAGATCCGGCCAAGTGCGCCGTTGCCGGTCCAGCAAAGCCCACAGATAGCCGGCGCCCAAGGCGGCAAAGGCCGCAAGGGCACCGAACAGGCGCAACACGGCTTGGTTGAGGCTGACGGGACCGCCGTCATCGGAGACCAAGCGCAGCCGCCAAGCCCGCATCCCGGCGGTTTGCCCACCGGCGCACCAAAAGTATGCGAAGAAGGTGACCAACTCCAGGAACAGCAGGCTCTGCACCAAGGCGCCGAACACCGCTTCGCCGCTGTTGGCCACCACCATCAGCAGGAGGGTCAGCAGCCAGATCGCCAGAATAAGCAGGCCATCGTAGAACATGGCCGCCAAGCGGCGCCAAAGCCGAGCCGGGGCTTCTGATTGAAACGGCGGCGCCTTCGCCATCTACTGACCCAGCCGACCAGTTCGCAAGATGTCAATGCGGGCGGAACGACCGTGCATGTGACGCTGGGACTGCGTTTTGGGCGAATCTACGCCGACCCGATTGGAAGCGGGCTTCAGGCGGCGAAGCGGGCGCGGTCGCCATCCAAATGCACCCGCCGGCCGCAGAACTCCTCCTGCGTCATCGCTGTAACAACGTCGGCGTCCCGGCAGTTGGCCCAAGCTCGCTCGCCGCCGTCCAAGCGGGCGGCAATGTGGGCCAGTTGCGGGCCGGCGCCGTTGTAAATGACCGCATAGCCCTCCACCGTGGCGTCGCCCTTGTGGTCCTCCGCCAATTCCCGGAACGGCAGGGCGTCCACCTCCGCCTGCGGCGCGGCGTGTTGAAAGGGCCGACTCGCCGGCTCTGCGCTGTAGATGCCGATGGCGTGCTTGGTGAGGAAGCCGCCATTGGCCGAGACCAACCCCTTCTTGCCGGGCGCGGTGCGCAACAGTTCCGCCATGCGGGCGATGGCGTGCATGACGTAGTTGTTGAGCGGCCCGCCGGCAAAGGTCAGGCCGCCGGTCACGCTCAAGGGCCGCGTCGGGTCCAAGCCCAGTTCCGCCGCCGCCACCTGCACGGCGATGGGGAAGCAGCTATAGAGGTCCACCCAATCCAAGTCCTCCGGCGCCAGGCCGGCCAACTCCAAGGCCCGACCGCCGGCGACGCGGATGGCTGGGGAGCTGTGGAGGTTGTCCCGATTGGATACGAATTTGTGGTCGTGAGCGTCCGCGCCCACCCAAGGATAGACCCACTTGTCCCGGTCGATGCCGAGGGCCGCGGCTTTGCGCTCCGAACACAGGACCAGCGCCGCCCCCTGATCGACATTGTTGTTGGAGTTCATCAGCTTGGGGTAGGGGTAGGAGACCGAGCGGTTGGCCGCAGAAGGGGTGCGGATCTCCTCGGCGCTCTTGGCCTCCCGCAGCCAGGCGTGGGGATTTTCCGCCGCCACGGCGCTGAAGCCGGCCCAAAGCTCGGAGATGCGCCGCAAGTGTTGCGAAACCCCTTCACCTAAGTGGTGGCGGCGGGCCAGCTCCATGATGGGGTACATGTGGGTGGGGCGGACGATGTCCAGCGCAACCTCCCGAGGGTGGCTCATGGGCGCCTCTTCGCCAATTTGCAGGTCGGGCGTTCCGTCGATGTCCCGCCACTTCAGTTTCACGCCCGCCCGCCGCGCCTTGGCTTGGCTGTAGCCGCACTCCGCGCCGGTGATGAGGATGACCTCATGCTCCCCGGACTGTATTTCCAAGGCGGAGCGGTTGACCACGCTCTGCACCATGTTGCCGCCGTAGGGGGTGATGGCGGTCTGCGCCCGGTTGTTGCCGAACGCCTCGCACAGCGCCTTGGCCGGATTCTGGTAGCGCCACCAGCCGCGGATGACGCGCACGGAGTTCGCTTGCGCCAGCAGCGCCGGATGGCCGGCGTCCGCCGCGGCCATGCGGCAGGCGTCGATCATCAGCTCAATGGGCTCCTTGCCCTCCCCTGGGGCTTGAATGCGCTGCTCGAGTTGGGCCACGCCCACCAATACCGGTGTTTCCATGTACGTCCTGACTATCAAGCTAAAGGCGGGAATGATAGCGCCTTACAATTCCCTCATGGCAATAAACGAACTTCTCAACGCCGAGGGTCGGAGCGTCCGCCTCCAATGGCTGCTGCTCCTGTTGGTGGCGGCACCTTGTCTCGCCGTCGAGAGCGGCCAACCAGCGGCCGCCCCCAAGTTGAACTACCGGGTGGTGGCAAGCTATCCGCACGACCCTGCCGCATTCACCCAAGGGCTGCTCGTCCAAGGCGATAGGCTGTTCGAGAGCACCGGCGGCTACGGTGAATCCACGCTGCGGGTGACGGACCTCGCCAGCGGGCGGGTTCTTCAGCAATACACCCTGCCGAGCCACCTATTCGGCGAGGGGTTGGCGATGGTCGATGGGCGGCTCCACCAACTCACCTGGAAGGCCGGCATCGGGTTGGTGCATGAGTCCACCACCTTGGAGCAAGTCGGAGAGTTCAGCTATACCGGTGAGGGCTGGGGCCTTGCCGCCGGCAACGAACACTTGGCGATGAGCGACGGCAGCGCCCAACTGCGGTTCCTCGACCGCACCGACCTGCGGGAATTGCGGCGGGTCGAAGTGCGTGACGGCGGCCGGCCCGTGGCCGGGCTTAACGAACTCGAATACATTGAGGGCAGCCTGTACGCCAATATCTGGCCCACGCACCGAATCGCCATCATCGATCCAAGCAGCGGCCAAGTGCAGGGCTGGCTGGACCTGAGCGACATTCTGCCCCTAGTCTTCCGCCACCCGCGCATCGACGTGCTCAACGGCATCGCCTACGACGCAGACGCGAAAAGGCTGTTCGTCACCGGCAAGCGATGGCCCAGGCTCTTCGAGATCGAAGTGCTGCGCTAGCGATAGCCGTAGGGTTTTGACAGATCCCGGTAGCGGTCGAACAACTGGGTTTGCCGGGAGCGCATGGGCATCAGTTCGCCGTCGATGACCACCTGTTCCGCCCAAGTGGTGACCTCCAAGGGGTCGCCGCTCCAAACCACTAGGTCCGCATGAGCACCTGGACGGATGACGCCGACGTTCTCCATGCCCCAGGTTTCGGCGGCGCGGCGGGTCAGGCCGGCCAAGGCTGAATGCCACGGCAGGCCGTGGGCGACGGCGTTGCCGGCCATCTGCCGCAAGTTGCTGGAGTTGTGCAAGGCGCCGGTGAAGATCACGGTCACGCCGGCCTCGTGCAACAGGGCGGCGTTGTCCAAGCGGGCACCCAAGGCGTCGAAACTGCGCGGCAGGTTGCCATGCACCCGCACCGCCACCGCCGCCCCAGCCGCCGCCAAAGCCTCCCGAACCCGCCAGGCTTCAGCGCCCCCCAAAACCACCAAGCGCAAATTGTGGGCCGCCGCCAAGTCGATGGCGCGGCGAATTTCCGCAGCCCGGTCCACCGCCAGCACCAGCGGCTTGCCAGAGGTTATGAAACGCTTTAGCGCCGCCATGTCGTGGCGGCTGTAGTCCCCCGGCCCAGGCCGATAACGGCTGGGGCTAAAGCGGGAGGCTTCGGCGAAGGCCGTGACCAAGCGCTGCAAAGCCGCCGCCCGGCTGCCGCCGGCCAAGTCCGTGGCCGCGGCGTCCAAGTATCCAACCAGCGCAGTTCTCGGCGCCAGCAGAAACTCGCCGCCGAGGCGCACGGCGGCGCCCAGCCCCGCCAAGGGGTCCACCCCAGCGAGGGGGAAGGTCAGCGCTCGCGTCACCCCCTCCATGCGGTTTACGGGGATCAAGGTGGAAGCGGGGTTCAGTGCATAGCTTACGTCAAAGGCCGGCCCCAAGGGATGTTCCAAAAGAGTGGCGTCGTCGGTGGTGGATTCCAGCCCAATCTCCCGCAAACCTATATGGCTGTAGGACTCGATCAGGCCCGGCGTGACGATCTTGCCCGTCGCATCGACCCGCCGGTAGGCGAACGGCGCCGGCAAGTCCACGCCGACCGCCTCAATGCGGCCGTCGGCAACCAGAACGGTGGCCCCCACCAGAGGTTCCTGGTCCTCCAAGGTATAGACGCGCCCGCCGACGATGGCGAGGTCCGCCCAAGATGGCGCCGCCAACACCCACAAGAGCGCCGGCAGCAGCCTCGCACGGACTTTTCTCAACCGCAGAACGGCTAAATGAAGGGAGTTAACGAAGGGCGTCGCCGAAAGGCCGAAGAACCGCTTGCCGAAGTTCATCGTCCCTCTCCGGCAACGGTCTGGCCGAGGTCGAAGTCGCTGACCGGCTGACGGGCCGGGTCCTGCCGGTCATAGTGGAGATGCCCATCTATCCACACCATTTCGGCATGGGCATAGACGCTGAACGGATGCCGGTCCCAAAGCGCCACGTCAGCCGCCTTGCCTTCTTTGATGCTGCCGGTCTCATCGGCGATGCCCAGAGCCTTGGCGGCGTTGCTGGTGATCCAAGCAATGGCCTGGGCGTCGCTGATGGCCATGCCCATGCGCCGGCCGGCGGACATGGCCTTGGCGGCCTCTTGGTTCAGCCGCTGTATGCCTTCTGCGGAGTCGGAGTGGACGATGGCGCAGGCGCCGGCCGCATCCACCAAGGCGACGTTTTGCGGGATGGCGTCAAACGCCTCCAGCTTGAAGCCCCACCAATCGCTCCACATGGCCGAGCAGACCCCGGCTGCCGCCAGCAAGTCCGCGATCTTGTAGGACTCCACCGCGTGGTGGAAGGCGGTGACGGCGTAGCCGAACTCCCGGGCGACGTCCAGCATCACGGCCATCTCGTCCGCCCGGTAGCAGTGGTTCTGCACCAGAATTTCGCCGTCGAGCACCGCCGCCAAGGTGTCCAAGCCTAGATCCCGCTCCGGCGCTGCATCCGCTTCCCTGGCTTGAAACTTGCGCTGTTTTTCCCGGTAGGCGACGGCCGCCGCCCAAGCGGCGCGGTAGCCGGCCACGTTGCCCATGCGGGTGGTGGGCGCCTTCTCCTTTTCTCCGTAAACCCGCTTAGGGTTTTCGCCGCATGCCATCTTCAGGCTCTGCGGGGCACCCGGAAACTTCATGCCCTGCACGGTGCGCGAGGGCACGTTCTTGAGGGTGACGCCGCGCCCACCGAAGAGGTTGCCGCTGCCCGGCAGGATGTGCAGAGTGGTGACGCCGCCGGCCAAGGCCAAGCCGAATTGCGGGTCCTGCGGCCAGACGGAGTGCTCCACCCAGACGCCGGCGCTGTTCGGGTCCGTCAACTCGTTGCCGTCCGCCGTGGAGGCCACTTCCGGCGACGGGTAGGCGCCAAGGTGGGAGTGAACGTCGATGATGCCCGGCGTCAGCCACTTGCCGGCGCCGTTGATGATGCGAACGGGCGCCGCCTCCTGTTGGCGCTCCTGCCCGCCCCCTGCTTCGTTCCACCGCCCCGCTTCACCGCTCCCAGCGGAGAGCGCCTGCAAAGCCGCCGAGTCCAAACCTCCAGCCACAGCCAGCGCAGCAATGCGCCCCGCCTGCATCAGCACGTCCGCCCGCTCCAGCCGCTCCCCGGTCCCCGTCAGCACCGCGACGCCTTGGATTAGGGTCGTTGGCGCCGAGCGCGGAGCGTAGGTGGATTCATGGGGCGCGGCTGCGAGTCCGGCCCCAGCAATAGACAGGCAAACCGCCAGCAACAGGACGGCATTCAACTTAGGCATGGAGTTATTCGACATCCTAGGGTTCACTCATCTTGCGGCAGGCGACCAAGGCGTACATCCAGCACTGCCGGCTTGCGTCGTTCGGAGCGCGGCAAAGCCGGTGGGCGGGCGCTTCGGGGAGGAGGCGGTGCAATGTGCCCGGACCCAGAGGCCGGAACCAGCGGTTTGCCTTCACCGCAGCCTCATGAGGAAGTCCGCCTCGGAAGCGCAAGCCAGAGCTGCTGAAACAATGGCCTGCTCCGAAAGCTCGCCGAGCAAGGCTAGGGCGGCGGGAAACTCCAAACCGGACGGTGGAGCACCCCCCGGCTCCGTGTCCGCAGAGGTGGTTTGCAAGGGTTCGAGATTGGCCATGCCGCCAGTGTAGCCCTTGCCCCCCGCCAACGCCACTTCCCGTCTTGTCCAATGAGAAGTGAGCCTGAAGCGGGAAAGCGATTCCAACGAGAAATGAGCCTGAAGGGGGCCGATCCGGGATCATCGGAGGATGATCGTGACAATGGCCACCGAGCGGCTGGAGAGCTTGGAGCAGGTTCGCGCCTTCGTGGAGGGCAGCGGGGGTTTGGACTTCGTCGGGTCGGACCGGAGCTCGCGGAACGACTTCGTGCGGCGCATGCTCGTGAAGTTCGAGTACGGGACTCTGGGCAAGGCCGACAAGGGGTTGGTGAGGCGGTTCCTGCGCAAGGCCACCGGGCTGTCGCGGGCGCAGTTGACGCGGCTGGTTCGCCAGCACGCGAGGACGGGGCGGGTCGAGGACCGGCGCGGCGGCGCACCGGCGAGGCCGTTCGTCCGGCGCTACACGGCGGTGGACGCGGCGCTGCTGGCGGAGGTGGACGGGACGCTGGGGCAGGTCTGCGGGCAGGCGACGCGGGCGGTGATGCGGCGGGAGTTCGAGGTGTTCGGCGACGCCCGCTTCGAGCGTTTGGCCGGCATCTCGACCAGTCATCTTTACAACCTGCGCAAGTCGAACGCCTACCAGCGCCAGCGCGTCGTCCGCACACGCACGAAGCCGTCCGCGGCGCCCATCGGCGAGCGCCGCAAGCCGCGTCCCGAGGGAAGGCCCGGCTTCGTGCGGGTGGACTCCGTTCACCAGGGCGACCTCGACGGACGCAAGGGCGTCTACGAGATCAACCTGGTCGACGAGGTCACGCAGTACGAGTTCGTGGGCGCGGTCGAGGCCATCTCGGAACGCTTCATGATCCCCGTGCTGGCGGGCCTCCTGGACCTTTTCCCCTTTGTGATCAAGGGGTTCCACGCCGACAACGGCTCCGAGTACGTCAACCGCAGGGTCGCCGCCCTGCTGGAGAAGCTGCGCGCCGAGTTCACCCGCTCGCGTCCGCGCCGCTCCAACGACAACGCCTTGGTCGAGAGCAAGAACGCCAGCGTCGTGCGCCGCCATCTCGGCCACGCCCACATTCCCGCCCGCTTCGCGCCGCTGGTTCACCAGTTCGCCAGCGCCGTGCTCTCCCCCCACCTCAACTTCCACCGCCCCTGCCTGTTCGCCACGCCGGTCGCCGACGGGAACGGCAGGGTCCGCAAGGCCTACCGCGACGACGACGTCGCCACGCCCCACGAACGGCTCAAGTCCATCGAGGGCGCCGAGCGCCTCCTCAAGCCCGGCCTCTCCTTCGCAGCGCTCGACGCCGAGGCAAGCGCCATGAGCGACCTCGAATCCGCCCGCCTCGTCAACCGCGAGCGCGACAAGCTGTTCCGAGCCGTCGGCGCCGCATGGCCGAGCGCGGCGTGACGACGCTCCGCCCGACCCGCCTCGAAACGACCGACCCCGCGTTTCCCACGGCCTTCCCACCGCCGCTTTCATGCTTGGGGGATCGCGCCCGTGGAAAGACCATGGAAAACGCTATGCGGCCCAATCAACCCGGCGAACCGCCAGACCGCCTCCAAGCCCTTCCTCGGCTGTCGCACGGCCCTCCGAAGACTTGCCATCCGAAAGCGCCTTCGGCATCATCGCCCACCATCTCAACCAATTCCCGACTCGGCCCAAGGCACCGAACATCGCCCTTCGTTCAGGCTCATTTCGGTATTGGAATTGACTCTTCCCGCGCATAATGCGCGGGCCTCATTGAAGGTGGTCGATCCTGTCCGTTTCCGAGTGTGCGCAAAAAAACTTCCCGCGCATAATGCGCGGGCCTCATTGAAGGGCGGAAGTGAGCAGCGCCGCGTCCCAGTCGCCGCCGAACTTCCCGCGCATAATGCGCGGGCCTCATTGAAGGTGATCTTGACAACCAACGCCAGCAAAAACTTCTCCAACTTCCCGCGCATAATGCGCGGGCCTCATTGAAGGTTCCGCAAGCGTCTTGTGTAGCTGGATGGTGCGGTGGAACTTCCCGCGCATAATGCGCGGGCCTCATTGAAGGTCTAAGGCGGTGGCGTTTGGCGGTTTTGGTTTTGGGGAACTTCCCGCGCATAATGCGCGGGCCTCATTGAAGGCCGGGAGCGGTCGCCATAGATGCGGATGAGCTGGAAACTTCCCGCGCATAATGCGCGGGCCTCATTGAAGGTAGTAGGTCGCGTATCCTCTGCTGCTGGTTGGGCCGAACTTCCCGCGCATAATGCGCGGGCCTCATTGAAGGTCATGGTCTCTTAGCCAGTCGTAGCGGTGTCGGAAAACTTCCCGCGCATAATGCGCGGGCCTCATTGAACGGGCGCTTCGTGAAGACGGCAGGCCGATTGCGGCGGAAACTTCCCGCGCATAATGCGCGGGCCTCATTGAAGGGGCACGTCCTCCGCCAACTGCATAAGCAATTGCGTCAACTTCCCGCGCATAATGCGCGGGCCTCATTGAAGGTATATACCACACCGGCACTTTTACGGAGACACCTGGAACTTCCCGCGCATAATGCGCGGGCCTCATTGAAGCCGCTGCCCGGAATGCGGAGCCGCCCTTGGCACCAAAACTTCCCGCGCATTATGCGCGGGCCTCATTGAAGCGCATCCGCAGCACTCCGGGATAGCCGTTCGGGATTTTGGGGCATATTTCATGTAAACCATTGATTTTGATGTTAAAAGACCCGCCTATAAAGTGGCACATTTTTTCGTTTTTTTTCACGCGTCCACGCGCAGCCGAAATATCGGCGCTTGGTCGCCGCCGAATCGCCCGTTTGGCGAGGCGCGCGGCATCCGGTTGGGGCGGTGCGCCAGACCACTTAGGGGCGGCAAGGGCAAGCATCCGAACTCGGCGACCTTCCAAGGCGGAACGCCTTTTGCGCTTAGAGCCTGATAGCGCACAGGTGGCATTCCTGCCACAGGCTAAGCCGCGTGAACTTGGAGACCGCATCGGCATCCCACCCAGCCGCCATCGCCATTAGCTGGAACAGTAGCAGTGGCGCACCGACGCACAGCGCCAACGAACATCAGCGCCTCAGCGTCGAGCGTTGGCACCCCCGCATCAGCAGGCCACAATGACCACCCTCTCTCAACACCCAGCAGGAACGTACCATGCTCTTGAAATTCAAGCTCAAGGACGGAGGCGGCCACCGGTGGCTAAACTTGGGCCACATCATCCACATAAGCCCATCGCCGCCCAGTACCGAGACTCACACCACTCGTCGTCAAGAGGCCGACGGCTCAGAAAGGGTGCTGTCGAATGATGAGACGGTCAGCTACATGGATGTCTTCATGACCGGCAAAAGCAACAAATTCACCGTTCATCGCTCCCACTCAGCCATGCGGTGCCTGCGCTTCTGGGCCTTCGCCTCTCGGTGGACGCCAACGATCGCCCTGACTTTGGCAATCCTGACGCTGCTAACCACTTGGGTTATGCTTGGTTTCCAGTCCGTCAGCGCTCCGCCCGCGCCCCGCGCCGAATGTCTTATCGTCAGTAAGGATGCGCCAGTCACAACCCCCCGTCCGCCAGTGGGGATGAAGCCATGAAGCATTACATGCGGCACACGCCGTCTGCCCGTCCCATCTGCTCCACCCGGGACGCCGAAGCCGACGCTAGGCGGCGGCAGCCCAGAGGGGATCCGCACGGGCCGAAGCACATCGTGAGCAGAACGCCAGCCTGCCCGCATCCAAGCCAAAGCCCATCCCCAAGGCATCCGCCGCCGGACGCTCTGACACAGCCGGACACGTCATGAAAGCCGCGAATATGGGCGCGGCTGAGGCGACGGCCACAGTGCAGGCGGAGCAGGACGGGGCGGACAAGCACGGCGCTTGGCGGAAGGCACCCGCTGCGGCCCGTGAACCCCCAACCTCGCCCGTGGTGTGCTATGCTCCCAGCCCACCCAAGAGGCCAGACCCCGGCATCGCCCCGAATGACCATCGCTCCCCCGAAGCACACCCCGCCTGATGGATAAGGCTGCCGCCTGGCTGTTGCTGTGGCTCACACCCCTCGGGGCAGCCCACGGTCACCATAACATCCTGCATGTGGGAAGCATTTACGGGACGCCAACGAGCTTCGCCAGCCAATTAAGCGTTCATGTATCGTTTGCGGATGATTGCCCCGTGAACCAGAGCCTCGGCACACAACTGGCGCAAGCCGCCATTGATGACAGCCTGATACTTCCCACTGCCACCGACGACCCCCCACGCCAGTGGTTCTTGATGGCCGGAGTTGGCTGCCTAAAGCACAGCGGTGGCGTGGTATGGATTTACATGATTGAAACCTACTTTCGGTGCATCACTTGGCCAATTGGCTTGAGCGTCACGGAAGGCGGGGACATCGGCTACGGCTACGCCGGCAAAAAGGTGATCGAGACTGCGCTTGCAGAGGAAGTGACGACACTACTGCGGAAGCGCATCAACCACTTCACCAAAGCCAACATGCACCATCCACCCATGCACACGCCCACCTGCATGGGTCCGCTTGTTGAACCCATTGAGAGAGCGACGCTAGAAGTGGCACTCATCAATTCGCCCCCGGACAGCGAGGACTAAACGTCCCACGCCGACCGCAATACACAGGCACTCACATCCGCGCCCGCCAAAGGCGGCGGGCGCATCACCGCACTACCATGCCGCAAGCACAGGCGCGACAGCGCGGCATGGCGCAGGCGCAACCAGCAGCAACCATCCCGGCTTGGGATCGGGGCCGCCGTAAAGGCACCCAAAGTGCGCACACATCCCGTTGCGGCACATCAGCCAACTGACCGACCGGCCGAGCTCCGGCAGCTCAACAGGGGCTAGGGACACCGGGCAAAGCCCTCCAAGCAGGCCCCGACCATGCGCCCGACGGGGCGACCGCCTTCAAATCAGGCACCATCCGACCACCCTGGATTGAAAAATGGAATCCTAACTCAAAAAGGGCCGCTTCATCAACCGCTTGATTTTACTGGATTTGATGAAAGTCGGGAGAGCGGGAATCGGTCATTTACCAGCCAAATATGCCCCAAAATTCCGAACGGCTAGCACTCCGGGAGGTCCCCGCAGCCCTCAACTTCCCGCGCATAATGCGCGGGCCTCATTGAAGCGTGTGCTCTCATTGCCTTGCTCCGTTGGGGTTGCTAACTTCCCGCGCATAATGCGCGGGCCTCATTGAAGCATGAGCTTGAGCATGGACGGGCCGCCGACTAGGACAACTTCCCGCGCATAACGCGCGGGCCTCATTGAAGCGCTCCCGCGACGCCCCTGGCGGCGGTGCCGTGCGGCAACTTCCCCGCGCCTTTGCCCTAGGGTTAGAACACAATGCGCACTCCGCCCTCGATGGTGCGGCCTGGCTCCGGCACCAGGTCCTTGATGTAGGAGGTGTGGCGGCGTTGTTCGGCGTCGGTGAGGTTGCGGCCTTGGACGAATAGGTTGATGGAGGCGCCTCGGGTTTCCAAGTTCCAAGCGAGGTGTGCCTGCAGGTCGTTGTAGCTGTCCGTAGGCAGTTCGTAGGCCGCCGTTTCGGTCTGTTTGAAGGTGCGGCTGTAGCTCAAGGCGGCAGTGAAGGGGCCGTGCTCTAGGTCAAGGCCGAGGTTCACGCGGTCCGGGGGCAGACGTGGCGGATTGTTGTTGTCGGCTTCAATTTTCGCGGACACGGTGTCGAAGAAGGCGTTGAAGGACAACAGCCCGTCGGGCCAGGTTGCGGCGACCACTGACGCCTCCACCTCAAACCCCGTGAAGGTGGCGTCGTTTTGGCGGAAGTGGCGCACTGGCAGTCCATCCGCCTCCTCGCTGGTGTCCGTTTGGTGGATGAAGTCCGCGAACCTAGTGTGGTAGGCCGTGGCCAGCGCCGACCAGCGCTCGTTCTCGTAGCCCAAGGTGGCGGACAGGTTTAAGGCGGTTTCCTCGTCGAGTGTCGGGTCGCCCACATCGAAGCTGCTGGTGGCAAGGTGGGGGCCGTTGGCGTAAAGCTCCTCCGTGGCCGGTGCGCGTTGGGCGTAGTTCGCCTGCATCGTGGCCCGCCACCCCCGGCCTAGGGGAATCACTGCCCCCAAGGAAGCGGAAGCGCCGCTGAATTCGCGTTCTTCCCCTGTGGTTGGATTGTGCTGCACCCGGTCAAAGCGCAGGCCGGCCTCCAATTGCAGGCGATCTAATTGCCGTTCGCCCACCCAGAACAGCCCGAAGGCGTCGGTTTTGACCGGCGGCGTATAGGCTTCGTCGCCATAGGCGGCATAGTCCCGGCCGCTGAATTGCGCACCCAGAGTGCCCCGCCAACCGGCTAAGGCGTGGTGGCTGAGCTCTGCTCGCGCCTCCCAAGCGTCGTTCGTGAACTGGGTGCCGACTTCGCCCGTTTCCTCCAGTTCCGAGTGCTTGTAGTCATTGATGCCGAAGCGCAGGTTGAAGCTGCGGAAGCCGGGCAGGGGGTCCCCCAGGCCGGCTTCGATGTCGATGCGGGTTTGCTCAAGGTCGATGTAAGGGCCTGCCGCTGCCTCGCCGTGCTCCGCTTCCGCTTCGTCGTGGCTTTCGTTCTCATCATGATCTTCGTGGGCGTCATGGTCCTCGTCCTCGTCGTGATCCTCATCCCCCTCGCCGTGAAGGTCCTCATCGTGGCCGTGGGCATGGCTGGGCAGACCGTACTCCGTTTCAAAGCGGCTGACGGACAGGCCCATGAAGCCGCTGTCGCCAACGAATGACAAACCGAAAGCGCCGCTTTTCGCTTCAAGGGCGCTGTTTGGAAGCAGACCCTCCACTTCCCCTGCGTCGTCTTCGGCGTGGCCATCTTCCCCGTCTTCATCGCCGTGCTCGCCATGCTCCTCGTGTACCTGCTCCTCCTCCTCCAAGGCCCGCCACCGAGCGGATTCGGCGAAACCCGGGATTGCAAAATCGTTTGCGTCACGCAGGGCACCGTCGATATGCCAAGCAAAGGCACCCAAACCGCCGTCCAAGCGCAAGGCACCGCGCAAGGCGTCGCCGTTGTCCGCCGCCCGCAGATCCAGTTTGCCGGTTAGCCGCTCAGGCACTTCGTGGGGAATGCGCCCGGTATGTACGTCGATCACGCCGCCGATGGCGCCGGGGCCGTAGAGCAGGGTGTTGGCTCCTTTGAGAATGTCTATGCCGTCCGCCGTGAAGGGATCCACCGTGGTGGCGTGGTCGCCGCTGGTGGTGGAGACGTCCAGAACATCGATGTGGTCCTCCATGATGCGCACCCTTGCCCCGTCCAAGCCGTGGATGACGGGCCGCCCCACCGCTGGGCCGAAGGAGGCGCTGTGGATGCCCGGCGTCTGAGCCAAGGTGGCGCCGATGCTGTCCGCCATCCTCCAGTTCAGTTCCTCGCCGGCGAGAGTGTCCACTGGCTGCGCCAAGCCATCGGCGGACAGCGGATGGCTCGTGACGACGACTTCCTCAATGTTGTGTTCCAAGGTGCTGTCGGTGGTGTCTGCCTCCGTTGCGCCGCCGGCCGCCGCCAAGCCGGTCAGGCAAAGGCCAAACGCCCAAGATTGTGCTGGATGTTTCATGCTTTCCTCCTAAATTTGTGGGACGGGCGTTCGAACCCTGATGCGGTCACGCCGGTCCCCACGAGTTGGCGGTCTGCCGAAGCCGAGTGCGTTGGCGCTGCGCAACCGTATTGGGCTGCGCCCTGCACACGCCAGTGAATAGCCGGCAACACCGCCCCTTGTCGGGGATTGGGGTTAGGAGGTGGGCGGCGCCCTTTGCCAAGCCGAGTTGGTTCGCTGCTTCAAGCAAGCCTTGGCTGGCATGGCCACACGAGCCAGCGATGTCGGCTGGTCATGAATCGGGGTTGCGGAGCTTGGGCCGGAAAGCAGGTCTGCTTGGGCAAAGGCGCAGATGGCGCAAAGGTCAGCCTCCGGTGCTTCTGCAAGGTCTGAAGCATGGGCATGCAGCCCGCTGAATGCTTGGGCAAGGCCGAAGGCTAGAACCGGCAATAGCGCTTTGAAACGACGACCTTTCATCACCTGCATCTGGGGCTAAGACCGAAAGTCAGGATGAGAACTTAGCTACCCGCCGCCTAAAGCGCAAGGTTTTTTTTGGTGTGTGTTAAGAACAAATAAAGTGTCCGCTTTAAGAACACAGGAACTGTCCGGTTTTACTGTCGCCCGGTTTGACAACCGGAGCGCATTGACATGGGCAAGGCGAGCTTGGCTCAGGAGAAGCGGGACATGGTGTTCGAGGAGGTTTACGGGGTTTGGACGGAGCGTCGGCTGACGCAGGAGGATGCGGCGGAGCTGTTGGGGGTTTGCCCCCGGACGTTCCGGCGTTGGACCGAGCGCTACGAGGAGGACGGGATCGACGGTCTTCGTGACCGGCGGCTGTCGGGGGCGTCGCACCGCGCGGCGCCGGTGGACGAGGTGATGCGGATGGTGGATCGGTACCGGACGCGGCATGAGGGCTGGAGCGTTCGACACTTTTACTCCTGGTACCGCCGCGACGGCGGGGAGCGCAGCTATGGCTGGGTGAAGGACAAGCTTCAGCGGGCGGGCGCCGTGCCCAGGTCGAAGGGCCGGGGCAGGCACCGCAAGCGGCGGGAGCGGGCGCCTTGGCCGGGGATGCTGCTGCACCAGGACGGCAGCAGCCACGAGTGGGTCGAGGGCCGGCGTTGGGACCTGATCGTGACGATGGACGACGCGACGAGCGAGCACCACTCGATGTTCCTGTGCGGGGAGGAGGGGCTGTGGAGCAGCTTTCGGGGCGTTCGGGAGACGATCGAGGCCAAGGGCCTGTTCTGCTCGCTGTACACGGATCGGGGCTCGCACTACTGGACGACGCCGGAGGCGGGCGGGAAGGTGGACCGGGAGAACCTGACGCAGTTCGGCCGGGCGATGGCCCGTCTGGGGATCGAGATGATCCCGGCCTATTCGCCGGAGGCGCGGGGGCGCTCGGAGCGGGCGTTCGGCACCCACCAAGGCCGGCTGCCGAAGGAGTTGGCGCTGGCCGGGGCGACGGACCTGGAGTCCGCCAACCGCTACCTGGCGGAGGTCTACATGCCGGCCTTCAACGCGGAGTTCGCGCAGCCGGCGCGGGAGTCGGGTTCGGCGTTCGTGCCCTGCCGGGACCCGGCGGCGCTGGACGACGTCCTGTGCGAGATTCACGAGCGCGCCGTGGGCCGGGACAACTGCGTGAGGTTCGAGGGGCTGGCCCTGCAGTTGCCGGCGGACCGGCATCGGGCGCACTACATGAAGGCCAAGGTGAAGGTCCGCCGCCACGCCGACGGGACGCTGTCGGTCTGGCACGGCCCCCGCCGGCTGGCTAGGTACGCTGCCGGGGGCGAACCGTTGGCGGAAGGCGAACTGGCCGCCGCCGCGTAGCGCCATGCCGAACGGTGCGCCCCAATCCAGCCGCCGCCGGGCTTTGCGCCTCCGGCTGCGGTCGCTGCGCTCCCTTCGCCGGAGGCGCAAAGCCCGACTGAAACCCGAACGGCGCCGGCTTCAAGCGCCGGCCGTCCGGATGCAAACTTGCGCTGCGGGAAGCGCCAAAGCCTTGCCCGCGCCCACCGCAGCCAAACCGGACAGTTTATTTGTTCTAAAACCGGACACTTCTATTTGTTGCTAACAGGTTTTTTTTGGTGTGTAAACGCAAAACAGAAATGTTCCCTTTGCCTGTTCCGTTCGACGCTGCCGGACTGTGCTAGTAAAACTTCGTCAAATCCATGCCGGCGTAGAGTCCGGCCACCTGTTCGGCGTAGCCGTTGAAGGGCAGGGTGGGGATGCGGTTGGGGTTGAACAGGCTGCTGGGCAGGCGGCGTTCGGTGGCTTGGCTCCAACGGGGATGATCCACCGCTGGGTTGACGTTGGCGTAGAAGCCGTATTCATCAGGCGCCAGCAGGTTCCAAGTGTTGCGCGGCTGCCGGCGGGTGAACCGGATCTTGACGATGGACTTGCCGGACTTGAAGCCGTACTTCCAAGGCACCATCAGCCGCCAGGGCGCCCCGTTTTGGTTGGGCAGTTCACGCCCATAGACGCCGGTGACCATCAGCGCCAAGGGATGGTAAGCCTCGTCCAAGCGCAGGCCCTCCACGTAGGGCCAGTCGATGCTGTTGAACAGGGAGCGTTGGCCGCGCATCTCGCTGGGCCGGTGCAGGGTGGTGAACTCCACATACTTGGCGTTGCCGTTCGGCTCAAACTGCGCCAGCACCTTCTTGAGCGGAATGCCGGTCCAGGGCACCACCATGGACCAAGCCTCCACGCAGCGAAGGCGGTAGATGCGCTCCTCTTGGGGCAGCCCCTTGATGAGGTCCTCAAAGGCGAACTGGCCGGTCTTGGCCGCTTCGCCCTTGACCTCCACCGTCCAGGGGTCCGTGGTCATTTCGTGGGCGTAGCTGGCGGGGTCGTCCTTGTCCGTACCGAACTCGTAGAAGTTGTTGTAGCTGGTGACGATGTCCAGCGGGGTCAGCGCCTCCCCCAGCTCGCTGGCCTTGCCTTCATAGGAAGTGTTGGCTAGTGCGGCGGGGGCGGCGAAGCTGGCGCCGGCGGCTAGGGCCAGCTCCTTGACGAAGCGGCGCCTGGAATGGAACACGGCCTCTGGGGTGATTTCCGAGGCTGGGATGTCGGGACGGCGTTTAATCAACATGGACGGCTCCTTTTGTTACCGCAATAACCTAGCGTGATGCTGTTGTTGCAGCCGCAAATTCCAAGCATTTGAGGACGAAGACCATCGCCGTGCCTAGCTCGGCGCCTAAGCCGACTTCCTTTGCCGCATCCAACCCCACGCGAACTGCGTTGGGGCGGACAGGACGTAGCCGGTGGAAAGCAGCAGCAGAATGAGGGGCGGGTCCGCCAGCAGCACGGCGAAGGAAAGCGCCACCAGCACCAAGGCTACGAAAGGCACCCGACCCTTCAAGCCAAGTCGCTTGGGCGAGTAGTAAGGAAAGTTGGACACCATCAGCAGGGCAATGATGGTGGTGACCAAGCCCACTGCGGAGGCCGCCAACAGGCTGGGTGCGCCGCCGGCTTGCTCCGTCCACACCCAGATGGTGCAGGCGAGCACGGCCGCCGCCGCCGGCGACGGCAAGCCAGTGAAGCCGGTGAGGTCGCTTTGGGTGTTGAACCGCGCCAGGCGCAAGGCGGTGCAGGCAATGTACAGGAAGGTCAGCACCCAGCCCACCTGTCCAAGGTTGGACAGGCCCCAGGAAAAGACCACCAGGGCGGGGGCGACGCCGAAGGCCACCATGTCCGACAAGCTATCGTACTCCGCACCGAAGTTGCTTTGGGTGCGGGTGAGCCGAGCCACGCGGCCGTCGGCGGCGTCCAGCATCACGGAAGCCAGAATGGCCAGCACCGCGGTGCCGAAACGTCCATTCATGCCGGCGATGGTGGCGTAGAAGCCGGCGAACAAGGACGCGGTGGTGATGATGTTCGGCAGCAGGAAGACGCCGCGCCGTCGGGCGCTTGGCTTTTTCGAGCGCTCGCTTTGCGCGTCAGCTAGGGCGCTACCTAGTTGTTTGCCGGCTTCACCAGTTGCACCCACAGTCCGTAACTGGGGGATGTCGGGCTTGTTCATGCCGCTCAGTTCTTGCTCCTATCGACCAGCCGATGTTCCTGAATCCAGGGCATCATGCCGCGTAGCCGTTCGCCCACCTGCTCGACGGGGTGTTGGGCGATCAAGCGCCGCCGCGCCTTGATGCCGGGGGCGCCGGCTTGGTTTTCGGTGACGAACTCCCGGGCGAACTGGCCAGTTTGGATTTCCGTCAACATGCGCTTCATCTCCGCCTTGGTCTCGTCGGTGACGAGGCGCGGGCCGCGGGTCAGGCCGCCGTACTCGGCGGTGTTGGAGACGGAGTACCACATGTTCGCCACCCCGCCTTCATAGAACAGATCGACGATAAGCTTCAGTTCGTGCAGGCACTCGAAGTAGGCCATCTCCGGGGTGTAGCCGGCCTCCACCAAGGTCTCAAAGCCGGCCTGCACCAAAGCGGCGGCACCACCGCAGAGCACCGCCTGCTCACCGAACAGGTCCGTCTCCGTTTCCTCCCGGAAGCTGGTGGCGATGATGCCGGCCCGCCCGGCGCCGATGGCACTGGCGTAGGAGAGGGCGATTTCCCGGGCTTGGCCGCTGGCGTCCTGGGCGATGGCGATGAGGCTGGGCACACCGCCCCCCTCTGTGTAGGTGGAGCGCACCGTGTGCCCCGGCCCCTTGGGGGCCACCATGATGACGTCCAAGTCCGGGCGCGGTTCGATCAACTCGAAGTGGATGTTGAAGCCGTGGGCGAACGCCAGCGCTGCTCCTTCCTTCAGGTTCGGTTCAACCTGCTCCCGGTAGATGCCCGGCTGCAACTCGTCCGGGGTTAGCATCATGACCAGGTCGGCCTCCGCCGCGGCCGCCGCCACCTCCTGCACCTTGAAGCCGGCGTTGGCGGCCTTGGGCGCGGAGCCGGAGCCGCTGCGCAGGCCGATGACCACTTGGCCGACCCCGGAGTCCCGCAGGTTGTTGGCGTGGGCGTGGCCCTGTGAGCCGTAGCCGATGACCGCCACCTTCATCTTCTGGGTGATGGATAGATCGGCGTCCTTGTCGTAGTAGATTTGCATGTTCGGTCCTGTTTCCTGTTGAGCGGGCTGATCGCTAGGCCTAGGTTCCGTTAACCATAGCATTAGTCGCCTTTTTCGGGTGTCCGCCGCCCTCGTCCCTTGTCCGCCGGCGCGTCGCTGCTCATGCGCTCAACACCTTGTCCCCGCGGCTGATGCCGGACACGCCGGAGCGCACCACTTCGATGACGGCGCTTTGGTCGATGGCGCGCAGAAAGGCGTCCAGCTTGTCGCTGGCGCCGGTTAGCTGCACGGTGTAGGCGCTGGCGGTCACATCGACGATCTGGCCGCGGAAGATGTCGCAGGTGCGCTTCACCTCCGCACGGGCCGGCCCTTCGGCGTGTATCTTGACGAACATCATCTCCCGCTCGATGCAGGGAGATTCCTGCAAGTCCAGCACCTTCACCACCTCGATGAGCCGGTTCAGGTGCTTGGTGATCTGTTCGATCTTCTTGTCCGAGCCTTCGGTGGTGATGGTCACGCGGGACAGGGTGGCGTCCTCCGTGGGCGCCACCGTCAAGGTCTCGATGTTGTAGTTGCGCTGGGCGAACAGCCCGATGACCCGGGACAGAGCGCCGGCCTCGTTCTCCAGCAGCACGGCGAGGATGCGGCGGCTCACATGTAGTCCCCCTGTTGGCTGGTGGTGATCTTGTTCAGGTACATGTCCCGCATCGACCCGCCCTTGACGGCCATGGGATAGACGTGCTCGTCGGGGTCCACCCAGACATCGACGAACACTACCTTGTCCTTCAGCTTGGGGCTGAACGCCTCGTCCATGGCGGCGTCTAAATCCGCAGGGTTGTCGATGCGGAAACCGACATGGCCGAAAGCCTCCGCCACGGTCTTGAAGTCCGGCAGGGAGTCGCTGTAGGTGCTGTGGGAGTGGCGCCCGCCGTATTGCATGTCCTGCCACTGCTTGACCATGCCCAGGGCTTGGTTGTTCAGGCAGACCACCTTGATGGGCAGGCCGTACTGCAGGCAGGTGGAGAGTTCCTGCATGTTCATCATGAAGCTGCCCTCGCCGGTGACGCAGGCGACGGTGGCCTTGGGGTAGGCGAACTGCACCCCCATCGCCGCCGGCAGCCCGAAGCCCATGGTGCCGAGGCCGCCGGAGTTGATCCAACGCCGCCCCATCGGGAACTTGTAGTATTGCGCGGCGAACATCTGATGCTGTCCGACGTCGCTGGTCACATAAGCCTCGCCGCCCGTGGCGCGGTACAGGCTCTTGACCACCTGCTGCGGCAGGATGACGCCGTTGGTCGATGGGGCGCTCCCATGGTCCAGCCCATGCGCCGCCCGCCATTCGTCGATGCGCCCCCACCAGACCTTGTGCGCCTGTTGGTCCGGCAGTTCCGGGTGCTTGGCCATCTCCGCCTGCAGCACCGCATTCAGCTCCTTGAGCACGTTGGCGGCGTCCCCGACGATGGGGATGTGCGCCGCAATGATCTTGGAGATGGAGGCCGGGTCCACATCGACATGGACGATCTGCGCATCCGGGCAGAACTTGGCCGGATTGTTGGTGACCCGATCATCGAAGCGGGCGCCGATGGCGAAGATCAGGTCCGCATGGTGCATGGCCATGTTGGCCTCGTAGGTGCCGTGCATCCCCAACATGCCGAGGCA
Source organism: uncultured Pseudomonadales bacterium (assembly GCA_958296195.1). Lineage (GTDB taxonomy): Bacteria > Pseudomonadota > Gammaproteobacteria > Pseudomonadales > Azotimanducaceae > Azophilus. The sequence continues at coordinate 1,880,843 of OY282455.1, forward strand.
CTGCGCATCGTCGCCGGGAAAGGCGCCCAAGCCCATCAGCGTGTTGGTGACCGGGGCGCCCAAGCGCCGCGCCAACTCTTGGAGGGCGAGGCCGCCGTCGCTCTGCACCACGCCGCCGCCGCTGTAAATAATGGGCCGCTTCGCCCCCAGCAGCGCTTTCGCCGCCTTGCGAATCTGCCGCCCGTTGCCCCTGGCGGCCGGCTTGTAGGAGCGCAGGGCCACGGTTTCCGGGTATTCGTAGGCTGCGGTGACGGCTGGGTCCGTGGTGTCCTTGGGCACGTCGATGACCACGGGGCCGGGCCGCCCGGTGGTGGCGATGTGGAAGGCGGTGCGCACCGTCCTGGGAATCTCCGCGCAGTCCTTGACGAGGAAGCTGTGCTTCACCACGGGCCGGGAGACGCCCACCATGTCCGTCTCCTGAAAGGCGTCCGTGCCGATCTGCGCTCTGGGCACCTGCCCGGAGATGACGACGATGGGGATGGAGTCCATGTAGGCGGTGGCGATGCCGGTGATGGCGTTGGTGGCCCCTGGCCCGGAGGTGACCAGCACCACCCCCGGCTTGCCCGTGGCCCGGGCGTAGCCGTCCGCCATGTGCGTGGCCGCCTGCTCATGGCGCACCAGGATGTGCTCCACCTTCTGCTGCCGGAAGATGGCGTCATAGATGTGCAGGGCCGCCCCGCCCGGATAGCCGAACAGGTATTCCACCCCTTCATCCTGCAGCGCCCGAACCAGCATGTCGGCGCCGGACAGCATCTCACTCATGGCCGCGGCCTTGGCCTCTCCGATTGGCTTGTAGCCCTTGTGGGCAGTGGGTGCGGATTCCTAGCCCGCACCGCACAAGGAACCGCGCATTCTTGGGGTTGGGACAGGGGTTGTCAAATGGGCGTCTTGTCCAATGAGAAGTGAGCCTGAAGCGGGAAAGCGATTCCAACGAGAAATGAGCCTGAAGGGGGCCGATCCGGGATCATCGGAGGATGATCGTGACAATGGCCACCGAGCGGCTGGAGAGCTTGGAGCAGGTTCGCGCCTTCGTGGAGGGCAGCGGGGGTTTGGACTTCGTCGGGTCGGACCGGAGCTCGCGGAACGACTTCGTGCGGCGCATGCTCGTGAAGTTCGAGTACGGGACTCTGGGCAAGGCCGACAAGGGGTTGGTGAGGCGGTTCCTGCGCAAGGCCACCGGGCTGTCGCGGGCGCAGTTGACGCGGCTGGTTCGCCAGCACGCGAGGACGGGGCGGGTCGAGGACCGGCGCGGCGGCGCACCGGCGAGGCCGTTCGTCCGGCGCTACACGGCGGTGGACGCGGCGCTGCTGGCGGAGGTGGACGGGACGCTGGGGCAGGTCTGCGGGCAGGCGACGCGGGCGGTGATGCGGCGGGAGTTCGAGGTGTTCGGCGACGCCCGCTTCGAGCGTTTGGCCGGCATCTCGACCAGTCATCTTTACAACCTGCGCAAGTCGAACGCCTACCAGCGCCAGCGCGTCGTCCGCACACGCACGAAGCCGTCCGCGGCGCCCATCGGCGAGCGCCGCAAGCCGCGTCCCGAGGGAAGGCCCGGCTTCGTGCGGGTGGACTCCGTTCACCAGGGCGACCTCGACGGACGCAAGGGCGTCTACGAGATCAACCTGGTCGACGAGGTCACGCAGTACGAGTTCGTGGGCGCGGTCGAGGCCATCTCGGAACGCTTCATGATCCCCGTGCTGGCGGGCCTCCTGGACCTTTTCCCCTTTGTGATCAAGGGGTTCCACGCCGACAACGGCTCCGAGTACGTCAACCGCAGGGTCGCCGCCCTGCTGGAGAAGCTGCGCGCCGAGTTCACCCGCTCGCGTCCGCGCCGCTCCAACGACAACGCCTTGGTCGAGAGCAAGAACGCCAGCGTCGTGCGCCGCCATCTCGGCCACGCCCACATTCCCGCCCGCTTCGCGCCGCTGGTTCACCAGTTCGCCAGCGCCGTGCTCTCCCCCCACCTCAACTTCCACCGCCCCTGCCTGTTCGCCACGCCGGTCGCCGACGGGAACGGCAGGGTCCGCAAGGCCTACCGCGACGACGACGTCGCCACGCCCCACGAACGGCTCAAGTCCATCGAGGGCGCCGAGCGCCTCCTCAAGCCCGGCCTCTCCTTCGCAGCGCTCGACGCCGAGGCAAGCGCCATGAGCGACCTCGAATCCGCCCGCCTCGTCAACCGCGAGCGCGACAAGCTGTTCCGAGCCGTCGGCGCCGCATGGCCGAGCGCGGCGTGACGACGCTCCGCCCGACCCGCCTCGAAACGACCGACCCCGCGTTTCCCACGGCCTTCCCACCGCCGCTTTCATGCTTGGGGGATCGCGCCCGTGGAAAGACCATGGAAAACGCTATGCGGCCCAATCAACCCGGCGAACCGCCAGACCGCCTCCAAGCCCTTCCTCGGCTGTCGCACGGCCCTCCGAAGACTTGCCATCCGAAAGCGCCTTCGGCATCATCGCCCACCATCTCAACCAATTCCCGACTCGGCCCAAGGCACCGAACATCGCCCTTCGTTCAGGCTCATTTCGGTATTGGAATTGACTATGGGTCTTTTACGCGATCTAAGGCCGCGATGTTGAAATGCACGGCGGAAAATTTGTCCGGTGCCCCAGCTTCAGGTAACTTGGCTTCGGCGTCACCACAGGAGATGGGTCGGGTGCAGGCTGGTTGGGAAATGGTCGAGGCGTTCGGCTGCGAGGCCCGCCCCCGGCTTGGCGCTGCTAAGCATTTCGAGAAGGATAAACTGCCCGTTTTCACTCGGATGGATACGCAGCAAAAGCTCAAGATGGCTTGGAGCATTGTGGCCGCGTTGGCTGGCATTGGCTTGCTGGCCGGTTGCGGCGGCAGTGACCTAACGCCGGTGCTTGGGTGCGAAGATGGCGCCGGCATCAGGGTGGACTGCCAGTTTCAGAGCCCCGAGGATCTGGCGTTGGCGCCGGACGGCCGCATCATCGTCAGCCAGTTCAGCGGCATGACCGGGGAGCACCCTGGCAACCTAGCCCTCTATGAACCGGAAACCCGCTCTCTGGAAATTGCCTTTCCCCCGTCTCGGGCCGACGCTGGGTTGGCCGCGGAACAGGGCGAGCAAACAGCAAACCCATCCGTCAACAGCCTGCATGGTTCCGGCGGTGACTTGCCCTCGGAACAGGACGCGAACGGGGGCGAAGAGGCTGCTGCTTCCCTTGTCAATGCCGACCGCGGCGGCGTAGCCCCGGAATGGGGCGAAGCCGACTGCCCCCCTCCCGACCCGGCGGCCTTCTCGCCCCACGGCATCGACCTGGAGCGGCGCAATGACGGGCGCTGGCAACTGGCGGTGGTCAACCACGGCGGACGGGAGTCCGTGGAGTTGCTCGAACTGCTGACGGACGGCGCCTTGGCTTGGCGCGGCTGCGTCCTGGCGCCGCAGGACGGCTACTTCAACGACCTGGTGCTGTTGCGGGACGGCGGCTTTTGGGTGACGCACATGTTTCCCAAAGGCAGCGGCCTCTGGTCCTTCGTCAAGAGCGGGTTCGGCATGAACACCGGTTGGGTTTACGCTTGGTCCCCCGTCGCCGGTTTCAGCAAGCTGCCGGGCAGCGATGCGCCCTTCCCCAACGGCATAGAGAAATCCCCGGACGAGCGCTACGCCTACGTCAACAGCTATTCTTCGCAAGGACTGCGCAAGATTGAAGCAGCAACAGGCAAGATCGTAGCTGCACGGGAGCTAACCCGGTTGGACAACAGCACTTGGGCGGAGAACGGCCGCCTGCTGGTGGCCTCCCACCCCGGCGATTTCACGGAGGGGATGCGCTGCCAAAACCTTGCCCAAGGCGCCTGTGGCATGCCCTTCGCCATCTTCTCGCTGGACCCGGAAGACCTCTCTGGCGATGTCCTGATTGCGCATCAAGGCGGCCCAATGGGCGGCGTCACCGTAGCCCTTGAGCGTCGGGGCGCCCTATTTCTGGGCACCTTCGCGGGCGATCGGATCGGAATTGTGGATTTCCCGCAGGGGTCTTGAGGCGAACCAGCAAAAGCGCGGCCCTTTGCTAAATTGCTCCGCACTGAAGAAATTGGGAGTTGCCACAACATGACGGATTTACGCCTTGCCTACGTCAACGTGCCGGTCGCGGACCTGAACCGCTCCATGGCGTTCTTCGGAGATGTCGTCGGGTTGCCCCTAGCTTTTTCGGACGTCGCCCACGGCTACGCCTCCTTCAACACCCCCGGCGCCAACTTCGCCTTGGCGCAAGCCCCGGAGGGCGAAGCCGTAGGCCGTCACACTGGCATCGGCTTCATGGTGCCGGACTTGGACGCCGCCCACGCCGCCCTGCTTGGGAAGGGCGTCACCTTCACCCGCCCTCCCACCCGCGAACCTTGGGGCGGCTATATGGCCGTCTTCGCAGACCCGGACGGCAACACCTACTATTTGGACCAGATCGACCCGGAGCACGGGTGAGGCGGATGGGCGCCGAGGCGGAATTGCCGATGAGCGAACAGGACTGTCAAGAGTAAGCCAAACTGTCCGCTTTTAAAGTTTGCCAATTGTCCGGTCACTTAAAGTGCCTTCTTAAGTTTTCCAAGGCTTGCCCGGCTCCGTTGGGCGGGCTGCGCCGTGCGGAGCGGGTGCCGTCCGGCGCGTAGCGTGGACGCCATCGTGTTGCCCCCCTTTAGCGAAGTTCTCGTAGGCCAGACCGTGCTTAAGTTCCTGGACCTCATTGCGGATAGCCGCAACCGCACCCTCAAGCCGCGAATGCCGGACTATCCGTTGTTGAACATGAAATAGTTCGACCTCGGCACGGCAGGTTGGGCGGCAGCCGAAAACCCATGGTGACGTGGAAAGTGGCGCAAGCGAAGCCCATCAGCGCCGCCACCACATACCATTCATAGAGCAGGGGGCGCGGCTTATTGGTGCTCGACGTCCTGTAGCCCATCTGCATCCACAACGACAACGAGTTCCACAGCCACCACTGTCTGGCGGAAATCTTCGGCAGCTCGATCAAGCACTGGCGCGAGGGTGTCAAAGCCAAGGGTGCCGGTGCGCCATACGTCGAGTCGCGCATCCTTGCTTTGGATCGCTTGCACCATAAATTGTCGCAACAAGAGGCCAAATTTGGTAAGTTAACGCAATGAAATTTCAAGACCTAGTGGCTGTCGTCGCGGACGAGCCGGTTTTTGACACGGGTTTGCTTTTGGCCGGCCCGGTCAGCCCCGCCCAGATTCAGCGGCAGCTTTCCCGTTGGGTTCGCACGGAGCGGGTTCTGCAACTGCGGCGCGGTCTGTACGCTTTGGCGCCGCCTTGGCGAAAGCGCATTCCCCACCCCTTCCTTGTGGCGAACCGGCTGGCGCCCGGTGCCTACGTTAGCGGCTTTTCCGCCTTGGCGTTCGCCCACGCCATCCCCGAACACGTCGCTGAGGTGACCAGCATCACCAGCGGGCGGCCGCACCGCCGCAACCTGCCCTTGGGCCGGTTCTCATTCCGCCACCTGAAGGCGGAACTGCATTTCGGCTACCGCCAAGTGGATCTGGGCGGCGGCCAGCAAGCATTCGTGGCCACCGCGGAAAAGGCCCTGTTGGACTTGGTCCACCTGCAGCCCGGCGGCGACGACTGGGCCTACCTGCAGGAATTGCGCCTGAACTTCGAGGCGCTGCGTCTGGAAGCCTTGGACGCACTGGCATCAAGGTGCGGCACGCCCAAGTTGCTGCGTACCGCCCGGCATGTTCGCCAATTGGCCGAGGCTGAACCGGAGTGGCGAACACTGTGAAGGCGCACCTGCAATCGCTGGTTCGGCAACGCAGCCCCTTGCAGGGACGCAATCTCGCCCGAGAGTATCTGCAGGCCCGCATTCTCGGTGCGCTGCAACGCAGCGGCGCAATGACGGCTCTGGCGTTTCAGGGTGGAACCTGCCTGCGCTTTCTCTTTTCCCTGCCGCGCTACTCGGAGGATTTGGACTTCACCTTGGAGGGCGACCGCTCCCTTTACGACTTGGGGCGCTCCTTGCGCACGGTCCGGGCGGAACTCTCAGCCGAGCAGTACGAAGTTGACCTGCGCATTCGAGACCACCGGATTGTCCATAGCGCTTTGGTGCGCTTTCCCGGCCTTCTGCATGAACTTGACCTTTCGCCCCATGCATCGGAGGTGCTGGCGGTCAAGGTGGAAGTGGACACCAATCCGCCGCTAGGCGCCAAGGTGGACATCAGCTTGGTCCGCCGCCACGCAACCCTAAGGCTGCACCACCACGACAAGGCTTCCCTGCTGGCCGGCAAGCTGCACGCCATCCTGCAACGGCCCTACACCAAGGGCCGCGACCTATACGATCTCATCTGGTACTTGAGCGCTCCTGACTGGCCGGCCCCCAACCTACCGCTGCTGAACGCGGCCCTGCGCCAAAGCGGGTGGGCTAGAACTGAACTGACGTTCGACTCGTGGCGGGCAGTGCTTAGAGAACGCCTTGACGCCTTGAATTGGGGGCAGGTTGCTGCGGATGTGGAGCCATTTCTCGAACGCCAAGAGGATGTGGGATTGGTCACCAAGGAGAATGCGCTGAGTTTGCTCGCCTAAATGCCTTTGCGCCACAATCCTGCCGTTTGGTGGCGTGATACGCCGCATCGCGCCAAATAAAGCGGCGACGGGCTGCGTTGCTGGAGGAGGCAGGAACCATGAAATCTCTGCGACTACCGCCGAATTTTCATGGCAGTCTCCAACCATGATGTTGCTTGGTGAGTGGCGTTACCTGTCACTGGAAAGCAGGATGGCGGCGATTCGGCGGGCGGTGTCGGTGAAGTGTTGGACTTCTTCGGGTAGGAGGGGGCGTTGCAGGATGCTGCGCTCGCGGTAGGAGAGCCACTTCTTGAGAACTTGGTAGCCGCCCAGCTTGTAGTTCCAGACGGCGGCGGGGATGTTGCGCCAGTAGGCGCGGTCGTTTAGGTGGATGTCGAAGGTCGTCTCGCCAAGTGCGGACGCCACATTGCCCAAGGCAGCGTGTTCTTCGGCGGCATAGGGCCGTTCTTGAACACGGCCTTGGCCGGGCATGACGGCACCGGCCGTTCCGAAGTGGCCCCAGCCGGCGGTGAGGGCGAAGTCATCTCCGGCCATGTTGCGGCCGTCCGTGGTGGCGGGAACGGCGATGGCGGCGAGCTCTGGGCGCAGCGGGGCTTGGGTGACGCCGGGAACGGGCGTGTCGGGGTCGAGCAGGGCGGCTAGATGACGGCCCCGCGCTGCGGATTGGGCCAGTGCGGCGGCATCGGCGAGGTGCGGCTGGGGTGCGGAAGTTGTTGATTGGGGTGCGGGGCACACATCGGTGGCGTTGCCCTCATGCCAGCCGGGGAGTGGGATGCGCGGCCACTCCATGCGCAGCGCCCCGGCGTTGGCTTGGCGGTAGGCGGGGTCGTGGAGGGTGGCGAGAACGTGGTGGAACAAGTCCTCGACGGTCATGCCGAGGCGCTCGAGGTATTGCCGGGCGGCGCCCGACAGATTGGGCTGCTTCGGTATGCCGTTGTCGTCGCCTTGATGCAGCCGTTGTTCTTGGGGGCTTCCCGCATTCAGGTTGGCTTGGCGGTGGGCAGCGCTGTCCGCGCTTCCATGCACCCATGATTCTTGGCGGCTCTCGGCTGCTTGCTTGGGTTGACGTTGCGAGGGACGACCTTGCCCACTTTCATCGGGCCGTGGTGCTTGGTCGCTCTCGGCTTTTGGATTGGGTTGCGGTTGTGCGGCGTTTTCCTCAAGTGCGATGGTGCCATCTCTCAACCGTAGCCAGATTGGAAAGAAGCTCGACAGGCCGTTGCCGAAGTTGTCCGCGAAATTCCGAACCAATGTGCCGCGAACAAAGTGCTCCTTCGCTTCTCGCTCACGCGCTTCGAGCCACAAATTTCCCTCGAACACATGCGGCCGATAGTCGGTGCGCTTTTCGTCCAGCAGCTTGGTGTCCGCCTCCCAATAGAGCCACCTGTTGTCAAACGGCCTGTAGGCGTAGCGGACGAAGCCATCTTCGTTTGGCCCACCGCGGGCCATCAGGGTCTCGCGCACGGTACGGGCGTTGAACCGGGCGGTGCTGCGCATGGCGGTAGGATAACGCCGGGCGATTTCCTCATGGCTTAAGTTGGGGTTGAAGTAGTCGGCCATCCGCGCTTTGAGGCGGTCAAGATCGACATCCACCAGGAAGCCGTCCCGGCTGGTCTTGACGCCGGGGAACGAAACCGGGAACAAGTCCGGCAGCGCCGGCCAGCCGAACCAATCCTTGCTCACCGCCGTTGGCGCAAACGGAAGGCCCAGGGGCAGGTTCGGAGCGAAGCGTTCATAAATCCTGTCCGGCTCCGCCTCCGCCGTTTCCAACAGTTCCCCGCGCTTCGTCTGCCCCCACAAATGCCGAAATCCAACTGTCGTAGCCGGCCCGTGGTCGGCCCTCCGCACTAAGGTGGCGATGGCTGTGCCCACTTGGATGCCAACCGAGTCACCTTCCGTGGAGAAGATGCTGGGGTCCGGCGAGCCATCCGGTGCAACCTTGCCGGTCTTGTACTTGTCGCCGTTCAGACAGTCGATGCGCACCGCGTCGAACGCCCTTAAGTACCGCTCCCGCATCCCCGTGAAGGACAGCCCGTCCAGCCAGGAATAATTGGAGATGAAGCAAACCACCCCCTGCCCGGTCTTCTCGGCGATGCGTCGTTCCGCCATGCGGAAGAAGCGGACGTAGAGATCGTTCAGGCCCTGCCCCTCCGGGCGGCGCGCCTGCTTGGTGGTGCGGTAGGCGTCCGACAGCGCCCGCTCCTCGTCCACCGCCATGCCGGCGAAGCCGTTGTAGGGCGGGTTGCCCAGGATGACGAGGATGGGCGCCTCGCGCTTCACCCGCTCGGCGCGGTCTCGCTCCTCCTCCAGCTCCGGGAACGGCAACGGCTTGTTTGCTCTCGGCTCCCAGCCGGTCAGCGCGTTGGTGAGGAAGACACCGGGCCGCTCCTGCCCGGCCCCATCCGATCCCCCATCCGCCAAGGGCGCATCCAGCGCCTGCAGGGTCAGGCCCACTTGCAGGTGCGCCACGGCGAAGGGCGCTGGCATGATCTCGAAGCCGAACACCCGTCGCAGCGCCGCCTGCTTGACCCGCGCCCCGGCCAAAGCGCCTAGCCCCTTGCCCTCCAAGTTTGCGGCGATGCGACGCAGCACCTCGGCCAGATAGGCACCGGTGCCGCAGCAGGGGTCCAGCACATAAACGTTGTCCGCCGCCAGCCCGTCGGCGATGCCCAAGTCCTGCTGCAGCGCCAGGTCCACACGGGCCACCATGTAGCGCACCACTTCCCTAGGCGTGTACCAAACGCCCAACTGCTTGCGCAGGCCGGGGTCGAAGGCTTCAAGGAACGGCTCGTAGAAGTAGGGCACTGCCTCGCCCTCGTCAAAGCGGGCGAAGAAGGCGTTGCGGTTGACGCGGTCCAGCGCGGCGGCCGTCCAGTTCAGCACTTCGACCAGATTGAGGGGCTGCAGGCGGCCAGGGTCGGAAAGCTGCTGGAACAGCGCCCGCAGCACCGGCGCCCGCAGGTGCCAGACGGCCTCGCGCCAGTTGAAGGGGCCGGTTGGCGTCGGGTTTTGCCGGGACCAAAGCACCCAAGCGGAGAAGACCCCATAGAACAAGGTCTGCACGAGGGTGGATTGGAAGAAGCTGGCGCCGCGCTCACCTTCAAAGCGCACCCCCAGGGCCTCCTCCAATGCAGTCCGCAGCGCCGCCAGCGCCGGCGAATCGCCGCTCGACTGCACCCGCGCAAGGCCGTCCCGCGCATAGGAGGCGAGCAGCCAAGCCAAGTCCTTCGGCTCAACGATCTGCGCACGGTGGGACAATGCCCGGCTCAGGTATTCGCCTAGGCCGGCGCCAACCGCAAGGGTGAAGGCCCTGGGCTTTTGCAGCCGCCGGTCGAAGTCCTCGGCGCTGTCCGCCAAGTGGAAGGTCTCCAGGAGAGCGCCGCCGCCCGGCCCCGGCCCAACCAAGGCGAACTCCCGCAGATTGGTCGCCAACACCAAGCCGTAGCGGGCCAGATAACGGCCCACCTGCTCGCCGGCGATCAGATCTTGGGCGTCCTCCTGCGGCGGCTTGACCTCCACTACGCCGCGCTCCGGCGCCTGCCCGTGACGCGGCCGGCCCTTCTGCACTTGCCTTGCGGTGTAAAGCCCGAAGTCGGGATGACCGGCGCCTTGGTCGGCAAGCTCCGCCACGCAGAACACCTTCGGCTGCAGAGTCGCGCCCACAGCGTCCAGCAGGTTCGTCAACGGCCCGTAGTTAGAGCGCTCATCCGTTCCACCGCCGCTGGACCGCACCTGCCACAAGCCCGCGAAATAGGCTTCAACCGAGGTTGTCAGTTTATTGTTCGTCATGCTCGTGATGTGGACATTTCAACAAGGGCTTTGATTATCACGCAGGATTGTGGCCCTTGGCGTTTGCTTGCGACCGCGATCATAGCCACGCCCCCTTTGAGAGGGACCACATGGGTACCAAGGACGAAACGGGGAAGCGAGGAACAGGGCAGCGGGGGCGCAACTGGCGCGGCTTGCAACGGGGGAGTTGGCAAAGTGAAACGCTGGCGCCGTTTGGGGAAATGGACCGATCTTAGTCGTCGCCGAAAAACAGGCCGCCCAGGAAAATGCCGGCCACCACAGCAGCCAGCCCTTCCAAAAAGCCGAACGTCCGTTCCTCCGCGAGGGCGCATCCGCTTCCTGAAGGTAGAGGCGAACGGGACGCCCATCATGGCCCAAGGCGGGGATGTCAGCCTGCCGACTGCGCGATCAATTCATTCATATTGACCTGCAACGCCTCGGCAAGCCGTTGCAGAGCTCGCGCCGAACCCGGCTTGCGGTCGGTTTCGATGTCCGACAGGTAGGCAGCGGACACACCGGACGCCTCGGCGAGTTCGCGGGCCTTAAGGCCACGAAACTCGCGCCAGACCCGGACAGGGCTTTCGCCATCCAGTATGCGGTCAAAGAAGGCAGCCGGCATGGCCTCGCCGCCAGCGTTCTCCGTGCGGAGCCGAATCAGCGTGGCATCGTCGGCAGCGTCCTCCAAAGCCTCGCGCAGCGCATGGTATTCAGCCAGCGGGACGATGGCGCATGGCCGGCCGGCAATGGTGACGGTCTGAAGCGCAGATTTCATTGGTAAGCACCTCCACGGGGTTCAACCCCTTCCACTGTTAAGGTCTCTGAGAGACTTGCGCTGTTCTGAAACCCGCCTCCCGCAAGGCTTCCGAAGCACCTGAGATTATTTTTCAACCCACTTTTCGACGGTGGCATGCGGGTTTGCGGGGCGTTGGGGGGTCGGATTCGGGCATTTCCAACCCATTTGCCGGGCTGGGATTTGGAGAAAGGCGCCGCCACGGGCATCATGCGCAAGTCCGATGAAAAACTAGGAGATGCCGCATGGCGACGCCGGAGCAAAGCGTACTCTTTTCCTGGGACGACGTCGAACTTTTGCCGGATTTGCGGCGTCTTAAGTTCGTGCTCGACCATTTGCCTGACGGGGAGATCATCGCCGCTTTGGAGCGGCGTCGCGGGCGGGGGCGCAACGACTTTCCGGTGCGCCCCATGTGGCGCGCGCTCCTCGCCGGCGTGGTGCTGCAGCATCCCACCGCGGCCGCCCTGCTGCGCGAGTTGGGGCGGAACGCACAGTTGCTGGCCTTGTGCGGCTTTGAGGCCTTGCCGCGGCAGTCCGCTGCGGTGGTGCGCGTCAAGCGGGACCGGCGCAGCGGGCGCTTGGTGCGGGACGGGAGGGCGCCCCCGCAGCGTCCCTCCGTGCCCACGGAGTGGGCCTTCTCCCGCTTCATGGCGAGCGTCGTGGACTTGGAGCGGCGGGACGGCCTGGTGTCCGCCTTGGCTCCCAAGCTGCGCAGGGAGCTGCTCAAGGCCCTGCCCGACTACGGGGAGTGCTTGGGCGCGGACGGCAAGGCCATCCGCAGCCACTCCACCGGGCGGACGCTCAAGGGCAAGCGGCGCACCTCGGACCCGGATGCGGACCGGGGCGTCCACGCCCATCGGGGCGTGGACCGGCGCACCGGCAAGCCCTGGGAGCGCGTCGCCAGCTGGTTCGGCCACAAGCTGCACTTGGTGGCCGACACCAAGCACGAGCTGCCGGTGGCGTTCTCCGTGGAGCGGGCTTCGGTCTCCGAGCAAAAGGTGCTGCCGAGGGACTTGGCGGCGCTGTTCGCCGAGGAGCCCGTTCTTGCCGATCGCTGCCGCTTCCTCAGCGCTGACCGGGGCTACGATCAGGAGAAGCTGAAGGCGTGGCTGTGGGATGCGCACCGCATCCGCCCGCTGCTGGACACGCGGGAGCTGTGGCGCGAGGGCTGGGACGCCCTGCCCGCGCAGCCTGGCCTGCCGAAGCTGCGTCCGCTCCATCCCGATCGGGTGGACAATGTGCTCCACAGCGGGAGAGGGGAGGTCTTTTGCCGGTGTCCGGCGACGGGGGAGATGCGTCCCATGGCGTTCCAAGGCCACGATGAGAGGCGCGCCGCGCTGAAGTGCCTCTGTCCGGCCGTCGCCTACGGGCTGCAGTGCGCCGGGCGCGCGCAGTGCTGCCGTGATGCGGGGATCCCCGAGTCCAGCTGCGGGCGATCCTTGCGCATCCATCTGCGCAAGGCCAACCGGCGCATCCTCCTGCCGACGCCGCATGGCACGACCACATGGCGGCGGGAGTATGCGAGGCGCAGCGCCTTGGAGCGCATGAACTCGCGCCTGGACAACGACTTCGGGTTCGAGAGGCACACCATCCGCGGCAAGGCTCGAATGACCGCCCGGGCGGGCTTGGCCTTGGCGGTGATGATGGCGCTCGCCCTCGGCAGCGTCCGCGCCAATGCGCCTGAGCGGATGCGCTCGCTCATCCGCCCACCGCCGGCGCAAGCCGCCTAGCCTCTCCCTTCGGGGCGACCTGCGGAGCAACGCTCCGGGACGGCGCTCGCCCAGACGGCGGGAAACGCCCCCAAAACACGCCCACGCCCCGCCAAGAACTGAAAAACACACCCGAAACGACCCGAACCAGGCCGTTCCGCAGCGCTCCGAGGACGCCAGCGAGCGCTGGCGGGGGAAAGCCTGCGGCAAAAAGGGGCTGGAAAAGCCTACAGCGCAAGTCCCTCGTCTCTGTCTCGGAGTCAATTCCAATACCGAAATGAGCCTGAACGAAGGGCGATGTTCGGTGCCTTGGGCCGAGTCGGGAATTGGTTGAGATGGTGGGCGATGATGCCGAAGGCGCTTTCGGATGGCAAGTCTTCGGAGGGCCGTGCGACAGCCGAGGAAGGGCTTGGAGGCGGTCTGGCGGTTCGCCGGGTTGATTGGGCCGCATAGCGTTTTCCATGGTCTTTCCACGGGCGCGATCCCCCAAGCATGAAAGCGGCGGTGGGAAGGCCGTGGGAAACGCGGGGTCGGTCGTTTCGAGGCGGGTCGGGCGGAGCGTCGTCACGCCGCGCTCGGCCATGCGGCGCCGACGGCTCGGAACAGCTTGTCGCGCTCGCGGTTGACGAGGCGGGCGGATTCGAGGTCGCTCATGGCGCTTGCCTCGGCGTCGAGCGCTGCGAAGGAGAGGCCGGGCTTGAGGAGGCGCTCGGCGCCCTCGATGGACTTGAGCCGTTCGTGGGGCGTGGCGACGTCGTCGTCGCGGTAGGCCTTGCGGACCCTGCCGTTCCCGTCGGCGACCGGCGTGGCGAACAGGCAGGGGCGGTGGAAGTTGAGGTGGGGGGAGAGCACGGCGCTGGCGAACTGGTGAACCAGCGGCGCGAAGCGGGCGGGAATGTGGGCGTGGCCGAGATGGCGGCGCACGACGCTGGCGTTCTTGCTCTCGACCAAGGCGTTGTCGTTGGAGCGGCGCGGACGCGAGCGGGTGAACTCGGCGCGCAGCTTCTCCAGCAGGGCGGCGACCCTGCGGTTGACGTACTCGGAGCCGTTGTCGGCGTGGAACCCCTTGATCACAAAGGGGAAAAGGTCCAGGAGGCCCGCCAGCACGGGGATCATGAAGCGTTCCGAGATGGCCTCGACCGCGCCCACGAACTCGTACTGCGTGACCTCGTCGACCAGGTTGATCTCGTAGACGCCCTTGCGTCCGTCGAGGTCGCCCTGGTGAACGGAGTCCACCCGCACGAAGCCGGGCCTTCCCTCGGGACGCGGCTTGCGGCGCTCGCCGATGGGCGCCGCGGACGGCTTCGTGCGTGTGCGGACGACGCGCTGGCGCTGGTAGGCGTTCGACTTGCGCAGGTTGTAAAGATGACTGGTCGAGATGCCGGCCAAACGCTCGAAGCGGGCGTCGCCGAACACCTCGAACTCCCGCCGCATCACCGCCCGCGTCGCCTGCCCGCAGACCTGCCCCAGCGTCCCGTCCACCTCCGCCAGCAGCGCCGCGTCCACCGCCGTGTAGCGCCGGACGAACGGCCTCGCCGGTGCGCCGCCGCGCCGGTCCTCGACCCGCCCCGTCCTCGCGTGCTGGCGAACCAGCCGCGTCAACTGCGCCCGCGACAGCCCGGTGGCCTTGCGCAGGAACCGCCTCACCAACCCCTTGTCGGCCTTGCCCAGAGTCCCGTACTCGAACTTCACGAGCATGCGCCGCACGAAGTCGTTCCGCGAGCTCCGGTCCGACCCGACGAAGTCCAAACCCCCGCTGCCCTCCACGAAGGCGCGAACCTGCTCCAAGCTCTCCAGCCGCTCGGTGGCCATTGTCACGATCATCCTCCGATGATCCCGGATCGGCCCCCTTCAGGCTCATTTCTCGTTGGAATCGCTTTCCCGCTTCAGGCTCACTTCTCATTGGACAAGACGCTCGGTGTCAAGCGAGTAGAAAACGCGTTAAACTGCTACACTACCCGGAACCGCGCCGGGTTGCGGGCCAGCAATTCTGGCGGAACTTCATTGCCGTAGCGTTCCTGAGCGGCGACGTACTCCCGGCAGAAGTAGAACAACACGGATATTCGCAGGCCCGGCACAGTGCGCGGCAAGGGGCCATGCCAAGTGTGGCCGTGCCAGACGATCAGGGAGCCGGCCGGCGCTTGCACCGGAACCACCGCGTCCAAGGACTCGTTTGGTGCCGCCCGCTCCGGCGGCACCGCCGCCACCTTTGCCAGCAGCGGAACCGAAGGGGACCGCTTCATGAGGTTGCTTAGAACATCCGTGTCCAAAAGATACATCAGCCTTCCATATCCACCCTGCGGCCGATGTCCTCCCGCCGTTGCGCGTAAATGTCATTGACCAGCGCATCCAATTCATCATCGTCAAGTTCACCCCAAGCGCCAATCAAAACCGGCGCTCCTTGGGGATGCGGCGAGGCCGGCGCCTCTCGCTTGATTAGTTCGAGTTCCTCCATGCCCACAAGGGCCGCCAACGGCTTGCTCCTTCGCTCAATAACCACTCGCTGGCCGTTGGCTGCATTGGTGATTAACGCCGACAGCCCGCCTTGGCTTGCGCTGTACTAACCTTGGCGTTCATGCAAATCTCCGATAGCGGTCTTTGGTGCCTGTTAGATCGCTTTGACCTTTATGACTCAATGACTCATATTGACGACCACTAGCCTAGTCCCTACCAAACCTTTGTTCAGGAGCTTGGACATGCAGCGCAACAATCTGGCGTCGCTTTGGCGCTTGGGACGGCCCTAGCCCTCAGTTCCGCCGCCTCCTCTTGGTGACTCGAAAGTGCAGTGCAATGAGCCCTTGGCCGCCTCGGACCCGCAAGCAAGGCGTTTGGCCGCCGCGGCCTTTGCGCGGGACGGTTTCTTTGTGCTCAGCGGCTTGGTGGACGCCGACCTCGTTCGGTCGCTGCGCCAATCCGTGCTGAAGGCGCTGAAGCCGCTGCTCGGGCCGGTCGAATACGAGGCGGAAGTGGGCTATCCCGGCGCACCGGCGGCGGTGGACCGCGCCGGCGGACGCACCCCCCGGCGCTTGCTGCACGCCCTTGCGCGCTTCCCCAAGCTGGCGGAGTGGGCGCAAAGCCCTGTCTTAGGGGATGCGCTGAAGGCTTGCCTGAACGGCCCCGCGCTGCTGTCGCAATGCCACCACAACTGCGTGATGACCAAGCATCCCGGCTACAGCAGCGCCACCCTGTGGCATCAGGACATTCGCTATTGGTCTTTCGACCGGCCGGAGCTGGTGTCCGTTTGGCTGGCGTTGGGGGACGAGGGCGCCCGCAACGGGGCATTGCGCATCATTCCCGGCAGCCATCGCCTCGAGTTGGACCGGGGCCGCTTCGACCGGGACCTGTTCCTGCGCACCGACCAAGCGGACAACAAGGCGCTGGTCCGCGCTGCCCGGGAAGTGTCGCTGGCGCCTGGGGACGCGCTGTTCTTCCATTGTCGGGCGCTGCATGCCGCCGGGGTCAACCGCAGCGACGCGGTGAAGCTGTCCTGCGTATTCACCTACCACGCGGCGGACAACAGGCCCATACCAGGCACCCGCTCGGATCGCTATCCAGGGCTGCGTTTGGCCTAAGCCGCCGTGCTCCGTCCATGCGCCGGGTGCCGCCCACCTTGGGATTGATAGCGGCGCACGGCTTATTGGCGACCGTTCCCCTGATCGATCATTGGTGTGCCTGTGATCTTCAACAGCACCCGCCTTCCCAGTTTGAGGATCGGGTAGATAAGGCGGGAGGTCGTGCGGGAATGGAACATCAGGCGGTTGAGTGCGCCGAAGACCTTGCGCCCGTCCGAAAGAAGCGCCAGCGCATGGAGCGCTGCGTCGCCGCGGTGGAAACGCCCGTTGATCTTCAACACCATGCCGTCGTTGAGATCGTGGGGCAGCGCCCTGACTTCTTCGACAATCGGCCCGCCCTCTCTCGCGTTCACCAACACCAGATCCCCCAAGGACCGTTTGACGTCCAAGTACAGGGCGTAGCGGCGGCACACGGGACATTCGCCGTCGTAGATCAACCACGCCTTCGCCGCCCGTTGCTCAGGCTTGGCGGCGAAGACGCGCACCGGAATGCCGAGCAGCGGCAGGGACTGCAGCAGACCCGTCAACGAGAAACTTGGGGGGGCAAACGGAGAAAACACGAACAGCAGCCCCAGCACCACCGCGAATTGGTGGAACTCAATGTTCAGCAGCCACGCCGTGCCTAGATGGAAGAGCATGAGCACAATGCCCAATGGTCGATGCAGGTGCGGCCGGAACAGGGCGAAGATCGCCGCAAGCTGGATGTAGATCAGGCTCAGAAAGATGAATTGGGCCAGCAGCTCGTTCTTTGCCAGGAAAGGCAGCAGGACTGGCACCGGCAGCGTGTCCGACATCATTCTATCCAACAGGATTCGAACGAAGCCATCGGTGGTCAGAAGCTCCGCACCGCTATGCGCGATCTTCCAGAAACCGGAAAGAGAGTACGACAGCAGTGGCATGAGCTGTGCGAACCACAGCACCACCACGCAGTTCATGGCCGCCTTGCGCGACATCCGGTAAGGTCGGCCAACGGCCGACGGCAGGAACAGGAGCGCGAAGCTCATATAGACGTAGAAGTGCTTGCTGTGGTTTATGGCGCCGTGGGAGTTCTCCAAGGCGACGTACAGGAAGATGTAGAGGAAGATTCCCAAGCGCCAGACCAGCCGGCCAGGAAAGGCGACGGCAAGCAGGCCGAACAGGGAGCAGATCACAGGCGTGATCGGTGCCTTTGCCGCCAGTGCCGGCCAACCGTCGCCCAGCAGGCCGTTCAAAAGTTCGACTGGCCACAGAGGCTGGGTTGGCGTCGTCGGCAGGGTGTGGGGGCTCATGTTCGTGTTCATCGTGTATGCAATGAACAGATAGAAGAAGCGCACCAGCCAGGCCACCTCAACGCCGGCCCTGCTGAAGTCCGCAGGGGTGCGGCGCGGGCCGGGATCCACGCGCAGAAACAAGCGTAGCCGGCGGAGCAATTGCGAGACGGTGGGCATTTTCAACTCGGCCTCGATCGAACGTCAAGTGCCGACTCGGGAACGTCGAACGTCACGTCCCAAACGCGGTCCTGCCCGGAAACGAATTGCCCGGTCTGAATGCGGGACATCTCATAATCCGGCAGCGGCGCGACCGCGATGCAGCCGGCGTCGGCCTTGAAGAAGTGATCGAAGAAGTGGAAATTGAGGTTGTCGAAGCGGAAACGCTTCCGGCGGTCCGGCAGGTCGGCGGCATTCTTGGGGAACACATGCAGGAAAAATCGCGTCGCCATGTCCGCCGCCGTGCAGGCTTCGTTTAGGTAAATCAAACTGCTGTCGTGCAGGAAGACATCGAACCGGGAGTGCGCTAACGGTTCGGCTTGCCGAATGTGTTGTTCCACCGCGTCCCACATGGCCGTTCCGACGGGCAAGGGCGTGGCGTCGGGAATGCGGCCCAGCTTGGTGTGCCAGCGGCCGATCGTGCCTCTTGGGCGGTAGAAGTCCATCCGGCGCATTTTGCCGGCGGCGAAGTCGTCAATTGCGGCGCGCACCTCGTGCAGAGATGCCCGCACCAGAACGATGCTGAACTCCAGGTCGTCACTATTGGCGACCTTTTTGACCACGGGATAGAGCAGTCGTTCCACGGCCGCATCGCAGCCCGGCGGTCGATTCAGGCAGATGTTCACCGTTCTATACAGAACTTTCTGCGATAGACCGACATCAATGTTTGGTATCAGGTAACGGACGCCGGCGACTGCCTTGCCGTCAATGGCGTGCGCGATCACGCCACGTTCTTCGCTGCGCCAGTCCGGTGTGCGTGAAAAGAGTGTCCACGCGAAGAATGGAAATATCTCGCCGGACCTGATTTCCGCCACCGGCGGCGGCGCCCAGACCTGAAGCAGGTAGGCGCAGGCGAACAACGGAATGGCGTTTTTGCGGAGCCTGTAGGCGCTGATGGACCTTGTTGCGGACACCTTGCGGCTGCTTTGCTCATGAATGCTGGAAGTGAGTGTAACCCCGTCGCTACGGTGTGCAACCGGCCCGGTCCGTCGCTCACGCCTTGACTGTCGCTCCTGCGCCAAGTTGCTCGCGCACGGCGCGGTGCGCGGCGTCGATGGCCCCGTTGACGTAGGCCAGGGCTTCGGAGTCGGAGTTGGCGATGGAGATGCGGCCTCGTTGCCGTCGCCCAACCAGATGGGGCGCCGCGCCCCTGTCCCAATCGGGGTCCCATAGATCCAAGTACTCATAGGCGTAGCCGTGCGGCCAGCGGTTGACGGTGATGGCGGCGATGTCTCGGTTTACATCCAGCCCGGCACCGCCCCAAAAGGCGTCCAGATGCTCCCTAATTTCCCGTTCAAAGTCCGCAAAGCTGGTGTTCAGCAACAGCCGGCGGCCAAGGTGCGCCTGCTCCCGGGGGTTCATGCCTGGAGCTTTCAAGCTGGATACATGGAAGCCCTGCAGCAGGGCCGGCTGCTCCGGCGCCGCGGTGAAGCCGTAGCCGCCCATGCTGACCGGGAAGTCCATCGACAGCACGGTTAGAAAGGACTCCGGCGCATAGACCCGAGCGAAGCCGGACCGCGCCAGCGCCCGCCAATTGCGCAAGGCGATGTTGACGTAGGTGATGGGGGTCTTCTCGGCGTAGTTCAGCGCCTTGACGGCGGCTTGATCTTGGCCGACCTCTGGGCAGATGTGCGGGATCATCTTGTTGTAGCAGGCTAGGATCGCGTGCTTGCCGCGCACCCGCTCGGCCGCGCCTTGGCGGACGTAGGTGAGGTCAACGGCGGCGTTGCCGGGAACGTGCTCCACGTTGACGACGGTGCTGTTCAGGCGGATTCTGGTTTGATTGGCCGCCGCGTCCAGCTTGCCGTAGTCGAAGCGGGCTTGAACGATGTCCTCCATGCTGCGGCCGGGCGCCGCGCCGGGAACTAGGCTGCGGGCCAACAGGCGGGCGATGGTGGCGTTGCCGTCGGGAAAGTGGAAGATGTAGGGTTCGGACTCCTCCGCCAGTTCCCTGGCGAAGGCTTTGCTGACCTTGGCGCTGCCGGTGTAGAGCAGTGCGACCCCGCGCTCGCCGAGCAGGCCGTATTCGAGCAGTTCCCAAGCCGACATGACGTCGGCGCTGTAGCCCATCAAGAGACGCGGCGCATCGGCGAAGGCGGTTACGCCATCGTCGGCTAGCCCCACCACGTTCTTGAAAAAGGCTTCCGCAGGCATTTCCCTAAGCGCCGCGCTGCGCACCCTGACGGAGGCTTCCGGCATGAAGGACAGGTCGCCGCGCACCAACTCGACCAAGGCGATTTTCGACTGCTCGCTTAGGGGATAGCGGCGGATCGCCTGCTCCTGTTCCGCCAGCGTCGTTGCACCCACTTGGAAGGGATTCAGCACGTCCAGAAGAACTTTGGCGGTGCCGGTCGGCGCGAACGCCGAGGGCGGGAAGTAAACCCCGGAATTCAGGCCGAAGCGGGCGAAGAAACCTTCGTCAAAGTAGCCGTAGAATCGCTCCGCGTCCACCGCCAAGGCCCGCAGCAGGCGCTTGGCCGGCCTGGAGTAGTCGGCCGGGCTGTCGATGCTTTGGCTGCCGCCGTAGCCGATCAAGGTGTGGCCATCCACGTCGAATTCGTTGCGCTTGGCATGGCCGCCGAAGTCGTCGTGGTTGTCCAGCACCAGAATCTTGGCGCCGCCGCCGGCCCGCTCGCGGAAGTACCAAGCCGCTGCCAGCCCGGAGAGGCCGCCGCCGACCACCACGAGGTCGTACTCGTCGTCCGTGCGGCGTTGCGGCTTGGCCCACTTTGCGCCGCCTAGGGCCAAGCCGTGGGCCACCTCAAAGGACCCTGGATGGCTGCCGCGCATCCCGGTCAAGGCTGGCGGATAATGGCTGTCCGAAGAATCCGAAGCAAGGATGCCTTGCTTCGCCATCGCGGTGAGAGGGCTTAGGCTCAAAGCGCCACCAGCCACCGGTAGGGCGATGCCGTTCAGAAAGTCGCGCCGGGTGATCTGGTTGTCCAATTCCGCCCCTTTAGAACGAATTGCATGAACGGACAGCCTTGCGCGGCGCTACCCCCCGCAGAGACTGCGTTCGCAGGGAACGCCATCTTGGTCACCGTCCATGCCGGCTAGGCCGCAGGTATGCAAATGGAAGCGGGCTTCGGCGCATGAGTTCATGTCGCGGCAGTCGCGTTTGTTGCCGCAGGAGAATGCAACTGGGCTGCGGGCCGCTCTGGCGCTGCGCACAACTCCGGTGCTGCGGGCTACTGCGGTGCTGCGGGACCTTGCATTGCTCTGGGCTGCCCTGGCCTTGTGTTCGCGTTGCCGCCATTCCCAAGGGGGCGTTGCTTGGCTGCTGTGCTGGGACCAAAGGCCCCGGCCGGCGTTGCGGGCGGAGGCTTCATCAGGCAGCCAATTTTCCGTGGCGTAGCGCCGGTACACCCAAGCGTGGCCTTCGCGCACCATCTCCCGGTTGATGTCGCGGCGGCCTAGGTGCAGACGGGCGAGCAAGCGCCCATACCGGTCCTCGCCGTTGGAGGCGACCCACACCGTTTGCCCGAACACCTTGTTCGCCAATGCTTGGCGGGAGCGGGCGCCCCAAGGCTGCCGGCGTTCCGGGGCGTCAATTTCGGTCAGGCGGGCCTTGATTTGCGCTGCGCCCACGCTGTCCCGCTGGAGCAGAGTGACCGTGTCGCCATCGCTTATTCCCACTACCTTGGCGGCGAAGCAATGTTGGTCACGGCAACTGGAGTCGGCAACGCCATGTCCGGACAGGGTGAGGAAGAAAAGGAGCGCCAGAGACCGCGGCATGGCCAATTTCCTACGGAAACTATGGCCACTATCTTACACCCGCATAGGGTTGATGTGTTGCAAATCTGGCTTCGGGAGCGCTGCCGACCATCCGTGGAAACCAGTTCGCAATCAGGTCGGTGGCTGCCTGCGGACTGGTCGCCGGCACCCCGCGCTAGCGCTGAATCGCCTCCCTCCACACCACCGTCGCCATGCGGCCGGTGGTGCCGTCCCTGCGGTGGGAATGGAAATTCGGGTTGGACCAGGTGCAGATGCGCTCGCAGTGGATTTGGGTGACGCCGGCTTGCCGCAGCAGCCACTCCGCCAAGGCGAAGAGATCCAAATACCATTTGCCGGGTTTGTCCCCCACCCGCAGCAGGGTGGTTTCAAGGGCCGCATCGGTGTTGGCCAGCACGGCCGTGCGCACGTCCAAACCCACTTCGTAGGCGTCCGGGCCGATGGCGGGACCAATCCACGCCAACAGCTCCGCACCGGGTTCGCCTGGGGGGTTGCCGGCACCCTCAGACTGCCCCATAGCTCTGACCAACTGCTCCACCACCCCGCCCGTCAGGCCGCGCCAACCGCCGTGGGCTGCGCCGATGCGGGTGCCGTCCCGGCTGGCGAGCACAATGGGTGTGCAGTCGGCGGTTTGGATGGCTAAGCCGATGCCTCTTTCAGCGGTCCAGACGGCGTCGGCTTCCGGCTCCGTGCGGCAGGTGCGCCGGTCGGCGTGGATGCAACGGCGGCCATGGACCTGAGTGAGCCATTGCAACCGCCCGGCCTCGCCCACGGTGGCAAGCTGGAGATGCCGCCGGCTTGCGGCCACCGCATTCAATGCGCCGTCCCCCTGCAAGCCCACATTCATGACCGGGTTTTGGGGAGGGCCGCCTTCGCGTGTGGTCGTGAGCGCTCGAACGCCGGCCGGCGTCGGCCAAGAGGCGCCTATCCAACCGTGGTGGGGCTGCATCTGTCACCGACCTCCACGGCGGGAATGTCCCGATAGCGACCGGGCCGGGCCATGCAAAGCGGTTGCCGGTGCAAGGCGGCCAATGCGGACGCCCAAGGCGCGAACAAGGCGTTTCCTGCATGGTGTTGAAGCGGCTCTAAGGGCCGTTGCCAGCGAGCGCCGGCATTCCGCCGTCCGCAGCGTAACGCCGCCAAGGCTGACCCGCTTAGGCATCGCTGTGCGACTCCTGATCTTGGCGCAGCACGGCGATCAATTCCGCAAAGTCCTTCGGGGGCGGCGCTTGGAAAAGGCGGCGCTCGCCCGTGCTTGGATGGTCAAAGGCCAATTCGGCCGCGTGCAGCGCCGGCCGCTGAAAACTGCGGACGGTGAGCATCACTTCCGGGTGGGGAGCACGGGGCAGGCGGCCCCGGGCGCCGTAGCGGCGGTCGCCCACCAAGGGATGGCCGATGCTGGCCATGTGGACGCGAATTTGATGGGTGCGCCCGGTCTCCAATTCGGCGGCAAAGAGCGTGTGCGCCCGGAAACGGGTCCTAACGGCCACATGAGTGCGGGCCGTCCGTCCGTCCTCGCGCACCTGCTGCTTGGTGCGCTGATGGGGGTCCCGGCCTATGGGCTTGTCGATGACTTGGCCGCTGGTCAAGACGCCTTCGGCAACGCCAAGGTAACGCCTGACGACTCGGTGTTGGGAGATGGCCTCCACCAGCCGTGCGTGCGCCAGCTTGGATGCGGCCACCACCAGCAGCCCGGAGGTGCCTTGATCTAGGCGATGCACGATGCCGCCCCTAGGCAGGCCGCGCAGCGCCGGACGATGCCGCAGCAAGCCGTTGACCAAGGTGCCGTCGGGGTTGCCGGCCCCCGGATGCACCACCACGCCCGGGGGCTTGTTGATGACCAGAATGTCCTCGTCTTCAGCAATGATGTCGAACGCCACGGCTTGGGGCTTGGCCCAATCCTCCGTCGGCGTGGGTTCGGGCCTTAGTTTAAGCCGTTCGCCGCCGTTCAGTATGCGGTTCGGCTTGGCGGCTTGGCCGTCCACGGTCAACGCCCCGCTTTTGATCAAGCGCGTCAGCATGGTGCGGGAATGGTCCCTGAACAGGCGGGCGGCGGCTCGATCGGCCCGCTCTCCGGCCAAGTCCGAAGGCACGACGGCCTCGATCATCCCGTTGGCTGCTTCTGCGTTCATGGCTCCTGTCAGAGACGCTCCCAAGGGAGCTTTCGCCGCACCCCGGCCAACCGATGCCCGTGCGGACTTGAAAAGTGCGCATGAAGGCTCGTTTGGCAACGCGAATATACCGCCGGTTGCGGGGGCAAGGGCAAATGGCCCCGAAACACCTCGTCCAGGCTTGCCAAGGCCATCGGCATGGACGGATCTCCCCCATTCAGTTGTTGAAATGTGCGAGTCGGACCCATTTAGGTTAGATTACCGCTTTTTGCGGCAGTAGGCTTTGCAATGACTGTGGCCAGTGCGTTCATCCACCCCGCCCGCCCCCATAGGTTTGTGGGCGTTCCCCGGCGTTTCGGCGGCGGCTGGCGATGGTTGGGGTTGGCGCTGCTGCTGGCTGTTTTCGCCGGTTGCTCCTGGATGCCCTTTGTCGGCAAAAAGGACAAGGACGAGGAAGAGGAGGACGTCAACGCCACGGAGCAGATGCTCTACCGCAACGCCCAACGCAGTCTGCGGGCGGGCAACTACGAGCGGGCCGTCACGGCCTTGGAGCGGCTGGAGGCGCGGTTTCCCTTTGGCCGCTATGCGGAGCAAGCGCAGTTGGAGCTGGTCTATGCCCGCTATCAGTCCTCAGACCATGACACGGCGCGGCTGGCGGCGGACCGGTTCATACGGCTGCATCCCCAGCACAGCAACATCGACTACGCCTACTATCTGAAGGGCTTGGCCGCCTACAACAAGAACCGCGGCCTGCTGGATCGGGTGTTCACTGCGGACGCCTCCAAGCGGGACATGACTTCAGCCGCCCAAGCCTACGCGGACTTCGCCGACCTGCTGGCCCGCTATCCCCATAGCGAGTACGCGTCTGACGCCCGGCAACGCATGATCTACCTCAAGAATTTGTTGGCGGCTGCGGAACTTTATGTGGCGGACTACTACTTGCGCCGGGGTGCCTATGCCGCCGCCGCCAACCGGGCCCGCCACGTTCTGGAGAACTATCCCCAAGCGGAATCCGGACCGGAGGCGTTAATCGTGTTGGTGGAGGCGAATTACAGGCTGGAGCTGCCGGCCGCCGCCAATGACGCCCTGCGGGTGTTGGCGGTGAACTACCCGAATCATCCGGCCTTCGATGAAAATGGAGATCTGGTGCTGGCGGACCGCGTCCGCGATCGGGAGCGCTCCTGGGCAAACCTGATGACCCTAGGGCTGTTGGGTCGGCCCGAAGTGCCGCCGCCGTTGCGCTTGCAGCATCCCGAAGGCTTCGAGCCGCCGCCCCGGGATCCCGCCGCTGTCGCAGAGGCGGGCAGCCGGGCGAAGCAACAGAAGAAAGGGCGTTGGCGCCGCTGGGTGCCGTTCTTTTAGCTCCCCGGAACTCCCCGGCAAAACTGGCGGAGCGCCCTTCTTAATCTCCTTTGTGGGAACGCCCCAGATACTCGCGGGACTGCATCTCCAACAAGCGGCTGCGGGTGCGCTCAAACTCGAATTGCAGCCGCTCCCCGCCGTACAACTTCGCAATCGGCGCTTCCGCCGAGACGATGAGCTTCACGTTGCGGTCATAGAATTCGTCCACCAAGCTGATGAAGCGGCGGGCGGCGTCCTCGCCCTTCGGGGTGAAGCGCGGCACGTTGGAGACCAGCACCGTGTGGAAGCAGCGAGCGAGTTCGATGTAGTCGTTCTGGCTGCGCGGGCCTTCGCAAAGCTCCTTGAACTCGAACCACGCCACGTCCGGGGCTAGGCGGCGGGCGCGCATCAGCCTGTTCTCCACCTCCAGGTCCGCTGCGGCGCTGGTTTGCTCCGGGGCCAATTCCGCAAAGCTGGCGCTTAGGGACTGCTCCGCCGCCACGTCCAAGGGCGAATGGTAGATTTCCGCCCGCTCCAGCACCCGCAGCCGGAAATCGGTCTCCCCGCCAAGCCTGTGTACCAGGGTGTGGCGCTTCAGCGCCTCAATGGCCGGCAAGAAGCGGCGCCGCTGCAGGCCGTTTTCATAAAGGTCGTCCGGGTGAATGTTGGAGGTGGCCACCAAGGTCAGGCCGCGGCGGAACAGCGCCTGCATCAGTTCGCCAAGAATCATCGCATCGCCGATGTCGGCCACGAAGAACTCATCGAAACACAGAACTCTAGTGCGCTCGGCAAAGCGGTCGGCTATCCGCTGCAGTGGATTGGCCGTCCCGCCATGCGCCTTCAACTCCCCATGCACCCGCTGCATGAAGCGATGAAAGTGCATCCGCAGCTTGCCGCCGTGCGCATCGTCCGTTGGCAGCGATTCGTAGAACAGATCCATCAACAGGGTCTTGCCACGCCCAACGCCGCCCCAAAGATATAGCCCGGTCTCCCCTTGTTGCTCGCCCCGCCACCGCGCCACCCAGGACCGCGACCGCCTTTCTAATAGCCGCCCATGCAGTTCGTCCAACAAAACCGCCGCCCGTGCCTGCTCTTCGTCCTCGTGGAGCTTCCCAGCAGCCAACAACTGCCGATATCGTTCAGCCGGCGACATGGCGCTTGAAGTTGCCGCAAGTGATTTCAATGCAATATGGAATTTGAAAAAGCGTCTGCTCGGAGAGTTTTAATTCAAGTTGAGCCCCCCCATTGGCAGTTGGCGGGCGTTGTGTTGTCATTTGGCTTGCTGTCCGCATGGGATGTAGCAGCCTGTCCGACAGGCTGTTAGCCTAGCACTACTAGGGGTCGATTTCATTAACCGCCAAACTTCCTCCACCGACGGCCTTGCCCCTAGTGTCAGAGCGGAAGCTGGCTTTGATCAAGCCCAGGCGCCAACGGCCGCCAACCACCTCGACTACGCATTGCCGCCAAGCTTTAGCGCAAGCGTCTGAGCGTCGCATGAATCCAGTCTCTTCGCTCAGCATCCACCCCCGCTTTGTACGCGTAGTCCGGCCAGCGGGACAGGGTGCGCTGAACCTCTTGGCAAATCGCTCTGGCGCGGTTTCGCTGCATGGCGGCTTGGCGAGCGCAGGCGTCGAAATCCGCCAGCGTGAATCCGTCGCGCTTTCCGTTTAGGGTCATTTGGTGAACGGATGTCCAACGCCCGGTGGGCTGCCAAGCGTAGGTCAAGTCGAAGGCTGGGGCGAGAGACCAGTTACCTGCCTGGTCCATCAGGAAGGCGATGTTCTTGACGTGATCGTCCTGATTGCGTGCGCAGATGTTGAAAACCATGCGACGGTACTGCTCCTCCACGGCGTTCATGGACAGTCCCAAGCGTCGGATGACCAGCAAGGCTTGCTCGTAGGAATGAGCGCCTGAGGCATTGAAGTCAAAGTGTGCGATGGCGCCCAAGGACTGCATGTGCAGCTTTTCACCGTTGGGCAGGCGATCGAAGCGGCGGGTCATGAAGTGCCGGCGGCCTCCTTCCTCGAACAGCCGGCAATCCGCCATGCGAATGCCAGCATCCCGCGCCATCAGATGATAGGCGTATTCGACGGCGCCATATCCTTGCGAACCCGTCAGTCCCTCCCCCGAATCTCCGCTTACGCCATCCAGCTTGAGTAGCCAGTTCCCAAATCCTTCTTCGGCCGCCACGTCCCCGGAACGGACCTCATTGGTTCGGGGGTTCCAAGCAATGATCGCCTTGGGACGGGCGCCGCCAGCGGAGGTGCCCACCCGTAGGATGTTGAGAATCGCCTGGCTCTTTTCCGCATCATTGAAAGAAGCGACGAGTTCGTGGCGCTGCCTGAACGCCTCGGCGGCCAAAGCCACCAACTGATCTACATGCAGCCGTGCTGGGGCTGACGCTTCTGGTCCCAAAGCCGGCCGGAACTCCAACGCGCCGATGCCCCTCGCCCCTACATAACATAGCCGTTCCACCGCGTTGAAGGAGTCAGGCATTCGACCTTGTGCGGCCAGCCAGGAGTCGATCAGCGCATTGCCGAAGCGGTCCGGCAGGGAGTCCGCCAACAGTCCAGGCAGCCCGTGGAAAGATTCCCGTCGCAGTGCGGGAAACCGATGCACCAAGCCCGACAGGGGCATCGTTAAGGGTGCCAGTTCCATCCCGTCGCGTCGGAACTGCGGGTCGAATTCGAACTCGGCGACCTCCGAACCCTCGGCGAGGGCAACGGCGCCCACAACCTGATTCCACAGCCACACTTCCGCCAGCGTCATCCGCCCCCATCCTCTGCCTTCGGTGCCGGTGCTGTGCGTCGGGCCGAGGATGCCCGCTGACGCGGCCGGCCCTGCATTCGCAATAGTTCCATCGGCCCCGGACCTTCGGCCGGTGCCAACGCCTCCAAGTTCTCCACCAGCCGCAACGCCCGCAACACGCGAACTAGGCTGACGAACTGCACGGATTGCCCCGCCTCAATGCGCTCCAGGGTGCGCTTGGAGACACCTGCTTCAAAAGCCAAGGCGGCTTGAGTGGCGCCCATGCTCAAGCGACAACGGGTCAAACGGCGGCCAAGCTCCGCCACTACCGCCTGATCCGTATTCCAAATCTCGATATTCATTTCGACAAAATCGGCGATTAAAGCGAGAAATATGCCATAAATAGACTGAATTGGCGACCAATTGGCGCACACAAACTGATTTCAGGCGGCGTCCTATGCCCCTCTAGATCCAGTGGTCCGCAGAAGAGACGAATGCGCCGCCGGCGCGTTTGAATTCTTGCAGCCAATGCTGGCGCTTCAAGCCGAGAACGGCAAATGGCCAGATCTGGTAATGGGTGCCCAGATTAGTGACCTCCAAGCGGTTCCTGAACATCTCCACGGAGGCGGTCTAGCGCCCTTGACGCCCAAGCCTGCCGGCGCTAGGTTCAGTGTGCATAGCGAAAGGGTGGCTTGGCCGAGATAGCTGCTTGACGGGCGGACAACATGTTTGACGACCAGCGCACGGATCGCCCTGTCACCGAGTGGGTGGCGCATTGCAAGGTTTGGCGCCGTTGTGGACGACCATCGCCGAATTGGATATAAGTGCCGCAAGACCTAGGCTCATCGCAAGGGAACACGAAATGGCGTCGCAAGCAGACAGAATCCGACAGCATGTGATGGAGCGCTATGTTCGGCCCTTTCTAGATGCCAATGAGGCTATGCTTTCCATTCGTGCCGGGGATGTCGTCCGCAGCATGGGTCTTGTCAACGGGACTCCGGCCAGTGGCGGTGCTTGGCCAGCACCTCGAATTCATGTCTCGGCACCAGATCGAGTAACTGCGCGAAGATTGTGTTGTGGTGCATCATGAGCTTGGATATCCTTTGTTCATGCGGGTCGGTGACGATCTCATGATACCAAAAAGGGAGGGCCCAAGCTCTCAAATGAAACGAAGTTTATGGGACAGCAATGAGACATACTGAAACAGATACCTAAATGATGAATTTTCATGCAAAATGGAAACGTTGGATAATTGGTACAAGAATTGGTACGTTTACTAGAGAGCACAGATACGAGATTCCACATATTGATCGTTCACTTTAGAACAAAGCACCTCCCCTTTTGTGGGATTAACTGAAACTTCGGCGGCTGTCTTTTGTCCCATTTCCCTCTGCCACTATTGATCAGCCATTCGCCTATGCCCTTACAAATCAAATGTTGGCATGATCCTTCCCAAAACGACTTCTTGTCGGTGTTGGCCGTGACTTTAAGTCCGTTGGGCAACGCTATCTCCACGTTGGGCCAAGCTCTCAAGAAATGCTTGTCTCGGTCCGCTGCTGATATACTAACGCCATATCCTGCCCCTGAACTGCGCCATTCGTTGTTATTCCATGCCGTGGCCTTCATGTGACCTCCCAGTCTTCTGTCCATTGTCGCGATTCCTTTCAAAGAATACCACTGGCCACCCTGTATCCGCACACTTGTTGCCGTCCCAAGAATTTCCTTATCCAGCACCAGTTCCACGGAATCCGCCTCTACCGGATCGCCCGCATGTCCACCAACTTGATCCCCAGCTCCATCGGAGGGAAAGTCTTGGGGAGGTCGCGGTCGTTTTGACGCGGAGGCGGCAGTGGTGTGGTCGGCGGATCCGTTAACGGGCAGTTCCTAGGCCAACCCGCTGGCTTGCCGAAGCCGCTCGAGCAGTTCGTCGCCGCTGCCGCACTCGACAATCCAGTCGCCCACCTCAATCAAGCGGTCCGCGTCGGCGCCGTCCAGCAGGGCCGACAGCCGCCGGGCGGTTTCCCCGTCAAAGCGCCGCTCCACCAAGCGGCGCAGCAGGTCCGCTTGGCCTTGCTGGACGCCCTGCCGTATGCCTTGTCGCAAACCTTGCCGTACGCCCTGCCGTACGCCTTGCGCAATGGCGTTGTCGTGCCATTCCTGAAGCCTCGCCTCCATCAACGTCGTCATCTCCCTTGCTCCTTTCTCCTGCGCCAACATCCGTTCGTAGTCCGCCAGCGGCGGCAGCGCCAATCCCCGCCGCCGCAGCAAGTGCCCGGCCCGGGCGTGGAAGCCCCGGCGCAGCCCCGCCGACTCCGGCCCTCTCCACCGCTGGAACGCCTCGGCCAGCAGCCTCGGCACGTCGTCGCCGGAGGCGCTCTCCAAGTGGATCAGCGCCGCTTGGCGGTTGTCCGGCAGCAGCCGGCGCATGAGCGCATGGTCGCCGGCAAGCGTCGGATAGTCAATCACAACATAGGCCCGCCATCGGTTGAGCCTTCGACCCACCTCCGTCGGCGGGCCCAGCAGGGGGCCGAACCGGGCGGTCGGAGCGCTCCAGGGCTTGGCGCCGCAACGAAAATGACCGCAAGCCCACGGCGGGGGCCCTGCTTGCTTCGCGGAAGCGCCGCCGCCTAGGCTACTTGTAGCGGTTGGGTGGCGGTTCTCTGCTCCGCCAGTTCGAGGTATTCCGGGGCTATGTCGATTCCTACCGACTTTCTGCCTAGCTGGCTGGCAACCAGCATGGTGGTGCCAGTGCCGCAGAAGGGGTCCAGCACCAAGCCGTTTGGCGGCGAAGTTGCCAGGATTGGCACACGGCAAAGGTCCTCCGGATAGGCAGCGAAGTGGGTGCGCCTATTTTGTGAGTCCTCCGGGAGGATGTCCCATACGTCGGATGGTTTGCTGCCGTTGGGGTGATATTTGAGGAAATAGTATCCCCGGTCCCGCAATTCCTTGGCGCGGCCTGAAATCCGCTCCGAATCCGAATGCGTGGTTCGCTGTCGCCCCCGAATAATCATGCGGAAGTCCGCCAGTTCGCCGCAGGAGACGGAGTTCATAACTCTGCTCAACGCTTGCAGGGCGGACTTCTTTTCGGATTCGGTCAGTTCGGTGGACAATTCTATCTGCCGCTTGTAGCGAACGCCGTGAACGCCGCTGGCTGTGACAACCGAGCCGTTTACGACCTTTGTGGTTTTGGGTGTGCTGCGGATGGCGTCCGCGTCGTAGTAGTAGCCTTTGGACGACTTTACGAAATGAAAAATATTCTCATGCACGTTGCGCAGCCGGTCCCGAGTGTTGTCCGGGCCGCCCTTGATTTTGTTCCAGATGACGCTGTTGCGCAGGATCCAACCTTGGCGGTCCGTCAGGGCGATGGCCACGCGCCAGGGGATGCCAAGCAAGTTCTTCTGAAAATAGGTGTCGCCGATGTTTAACCACAGGGAGCCAGTCGGCTTAAGCACACGCTGCACTTCCGCGAAGACTTTGCTAAGGCTTTCCACGAAGTCGATGGGATTCCTCTCCATGCCGATGCCGCCGTTGCGGTACTCCCGCTTGCCCCAGTAAGGGGGACTGGTCATGCAGCAGTCGAAGGTGTCAGACGGGAACTGCTGCAGCACCTGCAATGCATCCCCGGCCACGAACAGGGGCGCTTGGCGCGATGCGTGGAGGTAGGCATCAAGGCCGTACGCCACATCGGGTTCGGTTACGACCATCACTTCAATCCAAGTTGATCCCCACTGGCCTTTGGCGGGAGTTGCGTTGTCATTCGGCTTGCTGTCCGTGTGGGATGGTAGCGCAGTTTTACTGGCCCCGCGCCTCCGCGGCCAGGGCGTGGGCCTCCAGGCCTTCGCCTCGGGCCAGTGTGGCGGCGGTTTGGGCCAGGGCTTTGGCGCCTTGTTCGGAGAGGGCGATGATGGAACTGGCCTTTTGGAAGTCGTCAACGCCCAGAGGGGAGGAGAAGCGGGCGGTGCCGTAGGTGGGCAGCACATGGCTTGGCCCGGCCACATAGTCGCCCAGCGCTTCCGGGGAGTGGTGGCCCAGAAAGATGGCGCCGGCGTGGCGTACGCGGTCGAGCAGCGCCTGCGGCTCGGCTACGGCAAGCTGCAGGTGTTCCGGGGCCACGGAATTCGCCACGTCCACCGCTTCCGCAAGGGAGCGGGTCTGGATCAAGGCGCCGCGGTTGGCGAGGGATTGGGCGATGATGTCGCGCCGCGCCGCCCTTGGCAGCAGGGCTGCGATTCGCTCGGCGATGCGGTTCAGATAGTTTGCGTCCGGGCAGAGCAGCAGGCTTTGCGCCAAGGCGTCGTGCTCCGCTTGGGAGAAGAGGTCCTGCACCAGCCAATCCACCGGGGCGCTGCCGTCGGTGATGATGATGATTTCCGTCGGCCCAGCGATGAGGTCGATGCCGGTCCGCCCGAACACCTGCCGCTTGGCTTCGGCCACCCAAGCACCGCCCGGGCCGACGATCTTATCGACCGGGCGGATGGTCTCCGTGCCGAAGGCCAGCGCCGCCACCGCTTGGGCGCCGCCCACCGCGTATGCCTCCCGCACCTCCACCAGATGCAGCGCCGCCAACACCAAGGGGTTGCGGGTGCCCTCGGGGCAGGGCATGGTGACGGCGAATTCCTCCACCCCGGCCACCCGTGCCGGAATGATTGTCATCAGCACAGTGGAGGGATAGGCCGCTTGGCCGCCGGGAATGTAAACCCCCACCCGCGCCAAGGGCGTCAGCCGTTGCCCCAGCTCGTTGCCGAGCTCATCGGTGTAGGACCAGGATTGCCGCAACTGTTTTTGGTGGTAGTGCTCGATGCGCTCAGCGGCGTACTCCAAGGCCGTGCGCTGCGCTGCGGGCAAGGCTGCAAAGGCTTGGCCAAAACTGTCCGGGTCCAGCTTGAGGTCCGCGCCGTCGGCGCAATCCAGACGGTCGAAGCGGGCGCTATAGTCCAGCAGCGCCGCATCGCCCCGCTGCCGCACGGAGGCGATGATCTCCTTGGTGGCCCGTTCAATGTCCTCTGCGCTGTCCATGGCCGCGGCGGACAGGCGCTCAAACTCCTCCTGAAACCTCGGGGAACTGGTGTCCAAGCGGCGCATGTTCATGGGCGGTCTCCGTGGGTGCCGACGGGCTGACGCCCCAAATCCTTTGCAGATGTTGGTGCGTCCGTATTCGAGTCGGCAATGTTCACGGCTGACCTTGCTCCACCCCACAAACTGCGTTGGGGATGCTAGGCAGCGTGGAGGCTAAGTCCGGGCGGCAACCTCGTTGAATTGGCGGCCAGGGGCGATTGGTCACACACCGCCTCCGTCAGCTTGCCCCCTCCGCTCCACCGCCGCCCGCAGTTGGCTCAACAGCGCTTCGATCTCGTCAAACTTCGTCTTCATGGATGCCCGGTTGGCGATCAGCCGGGAGCTAATGTGGGCGATGGTTTCGTGCTCCTTCAGGCCGTTGGCCTTGAGGGTGTTGCCGGTATCGACAATATCCACGATGCAGTCCGCCAAGTTCAGGGTGGGGGCGATTTCCATGGCCCCGGCCAAGGGGATGATGGTGACCTGACGGCCCTTGCCGGCAAAGAAGCCGCGGCTGACGTTGACGAACTTGGTGGCCACCCGGAAGGCGCCGTTGTGCGCCGGTTGGTAGGCGAGGCACTCTGGCGGGGCGTCCTCGGCGAAGGCGGTGACGATGCGGCAGCGGGCGATGTTGAGGTCCAGCCGCTCGTAGTAGCCCGCCGTCGGCGGCGCTTCGAGCAGGGTGTCCTTGCCGACAACGCCGATGTCCGCCGTGCCGTGGATGACGTAGGTGGGCACGTCCGCGCCGCGCATGATGACCAGCTTGTGCCCACCCCTCCGGGTGGGGAAGATGAGTTTGCGGCTGCTGCGCACGTCCTCATCCGGCTCGATGCCGGCCTCCGCTAGCAGGGGCAGGCATTCGGCCAAGATGCGGCCGCGGTTCAGGGCGATGACGAGGGACATGGCGGCTTCCGTGTTCGGTTAGGTGAAGCGGCGCCGCGCCTTGGCGGTGGTGCGCAGCTTTTCGTCTGGACGCTTGCCTTTGTTGATGGATGGCTTGTCCACGGGGCGGTGGGTTAACCCGTCTCCGTGCTGATGGAGACGGCGTGCAGGGCGCCGCTGGCAATGAACTCATTGACGCAGCCGTACACCGCTTGGTGGCGCTGCACCCGCGTCATGTCCGCAAAGGCGCCGCTAACTACCTTGATGAGGGCGCGGTTGCCCTCTACCTGAACCTCGACTCGGCTGCCGGGCAGGGCTTGCTGGATTCTGGCGGTGATTTCGTCGTTCATGGCGGCGGCATCCAAGTTTACTCAAGGGCGGCCCTTGGTCGGGCGGTTTATTGGCGAAGGGGGCGAGATTATCAAGCAAACGCCGCCCGCCAACCAGTTGCTACTGCTTCGCTAGTGCAAAAAACTGCGTGATGTCCGGTTCACGCAACTAAATTAGTTGCATCTATGAATTGGCTATATTAACGCTTGCAGCGTTTGGGATGAACGGGGCGAGGACTGACGGCGCGAAGAAGCAAGCTCAGACGATGTTCGCGGTCTTTTAACTGAGGCGGAGCTGATATGAGCAACATGCTGGAGTATCGCGGCTATTTGGGGTCGGTTCTCTACAGCGATGAGGACGAGACCTTTCATGGGCGGCTGGAGTTCATACGCGACCTTGTGACTTATGAGGGGACCGACGCCAAGAGCCTGAAAGGCGCCTTTCAAGAGGCTGTGGACGACTATCTGCGCCTCTGCGGAGAGCAGAGGCGAGCCCCGGACATGCCGCTCAAGGGCAGCTTCAACGTCCGCCTTGGGCGGAGCTTGCATCGTGCGGCCATGCTGTACGCCCGCCGGGAGGGCATCAGCCTGAACGCCGTGGTCACCGACGCCCTGCGCCGAATGCTGGGATAGATGGGGCTGCGCGGCCTCGGCCATTTGACCTTGGAAAACGCCGATGAGGGAATCTAGGCGTTCCAGAAAGCTCGGCAAATCCGTTGATGAGGTTCCAGGACACCAATGTTTTGGTGCCTTCCCGGTTGTTCCGTGATTACCCAACCTGAGTTCAACGCCGCGGCCCAAGAAACCGGTCCCCGTTGTAGTGGATCATGTGGTCTGGCCTATCGGCGATCCAGACCTCTGTCTCCCAAGCGATGGCGTCGATGTGCCTGCGGAACTCCGCCAAATCGGGGAAGGCGGTGACAAAGACCAGCCCAACTTCGGCCCCCTTCGCCATTTCCGTCAACTCAATCAGGCGCTTGGGCGTGACTGGCCCGTGCGATGTCACGGCCTCAACAAAAAGGAGCCACCCGCGTTCTTCGTCGTGCAGGATCACGTCGGGCAGCTTGTCATGCGCAGTGACGCCAACTCCCATTCGGGCCAAGGCATCTTGATTTAGCCGGAGGGTCTTCTTTTCCGTATCGCCCAAGTAGAGCAAATGCGCACCTGGAGCGAAACGGGGTGCGAACTCTTCAACCACGGCTTTCTGAACCTCGTTGTGCTTCCCCGGTGAAAGCAGAAGTTCGCGCCCTTCCGGAATCCGCACCGGGATTCGGCGTCGCCTTCTCTTTCGGCTGCGCAATTCCGCAAGTGCTGTTCGATTTTGCCGGAAGAGCTCCATTGCATTTCGCCATCCATCGCTACCGAAGACCCTGACCGCACTTAGGGCCGCAGTCGTCACTGCGTAATGAGCGCGGGGGCTGTTGGTGGGCAGTCCCGGCTCAAAAGGGTTGAACTCCGCGATTCCCTCCAGCACGAATTGATGCAGCACTTGCCGGCGAAATGTCTCCCGGGTGTTCGGGGCGTAGTCAGTTCCGTAGTGCTCCCGAAGGAAATCCATGACGCCCTTGGTTACCGTGCAGCGCGTTCGGGCTGCCTTCGACCAAGGTGAATCAGGCTTGAGTTGGCACAGGGCGAGCAACGTCAGCCCAGCCATGCGGTTGTGCTGGGGTAGCGGCATACCCAAGGCTTTGAGTATCTCCTGCGCCTCTTCAACGCTAGCCAAGAAGCGCCTCCCGTCGGTCCGGCGGTGCCGCCATCCCCATAACCAGATCGTCCAACGCCGACAGCGGATCGGCCATGCGCCTCACCCGGCTGCCCAAGGCGGTGACGACGCTGGCGGGGGGTAGGGGCATGGCGCGCAGTTCGGTGGCGCTGACCTGGGTGTTGCCGTTGATGCAGCGGAAGTAGCGGTCGAGCAGGCGGCTGCTGTACAGCGCCGCCAAGCCCCAGGATTCATCCTCGGACAATGTGCCGTTGGGTCTGTGAACGTAGTTTAGGTGGTTCTCCAAGCCCAAGTCCGCAACGCCGAAGCGTTTGGCGACATAGGGCGCCGCCGTCAGCCGCCGCATCTCCTCCTTGGCGCTGAACCGGCGGACCAGCACATAGTTGCGGTTGGGCACCAGCAGCCGCTCCGCGCCATCCCGAAGAAGGTACTCCTTTTTGCGCCGCCGCAACGGCCAAGTGGCCTGCATGGGGCGAACGTGGTTCATCCACAATAGGGGGGCATGGGTTGCGGGCACATCCCCGGTGGCGCAAACTGCGGAGGTGGCTCGGAACGGGACAACCGGGCCGGTGGAGATGTTCAGCCCCAGGTCGCGCAAGGTGCAGGGCCAGCCCTCCACCAGTTCCAGAACCGAGGCGTCATCGTCGGAAAGCGGCAGGCGCAGCACCCTGTCGGAGTCGCGGGGATTGAGCACGGACGCCATGGGGGCGCGGCGGCGCGTGGGCCTGTCGATGTCCGCAACGCCGCGGCTGGCGGAAATCAGCACCGTGCCGCTTGCGCGGTTCCGAAGCCAGCCGTCTCGCCGCCGGCCGGCGAGGATGACATTTTCCTGCAGCACGTCGTCCCGGCTGAAGGCGCTGCGGCGGGAGCCAAAGGCATGAATGGCCGCAGGCTGCATGAGCTCAAAAAACGTTGCGCGAAACTGCTGGAAGTACGGCCCCGAAGCAAAGCTGCGCGGCACGATGTACACGAAGCCGCCGGACTGCCGCAGCACCGCCGCGCCCACCGCCATGAACAGGGCGTAGATGTTCGGCTGGCCATGCACGACGCTGGATGCGGCCAAAGCCCGGGGGTCGTTGCGACCAATCTTGAAGTAGGGCGGATTGGCGATGACGGCGTCAAAGTTCACATCGGGAGAATCGGCGGGAAGCAACTCCCCAAGGGAGCGCAGAGCGCCGCCGTGGGCGGCGACGAAGTCGGCGGATTCTATCTGCGTCTCCAAGCGGACGCGGCGGGCGCGGCACCAGTCGGCCAAGTAGTCCAGCACTGCGCTCAAGGGGCCGCGCAGATCGGCATCGTCCTCGTAGGCGATCAACTTGATGCAGGCCGGCGGCCGCCTCCGGGCGGCGAGACGCTCCACCGCAGCGCAGCACAGGACGCCGGCGCCGGCCGCCGGGTCCAGCAACCGCAGCGTCTTGCGGGAGACCCTGATCTGCACCGCCATGAAGTCCGCCACCGGCACTGGCGTCAGATACAGTCCGTGCGCCTTGCGGTATTGGCTTGACTTTGACTGGATGTACCAAGCCCCAACGTGGTCGGCGAACGCGCAAGGGCGCTCCTGCGCCGCCGGCATCGGCATCGGGGAAACCTGTCGGCGGGGATGAACACTTGCGCTGCTGCTGTCCACTGCCATAGCACTTGCTGCGATGGAGGGCGGAATGATAGCCACTGTCAAGTGTGAGAGAAAGGGGCGATGGACCGAGGAAGCTGCGCTGTGCTGTTTTCCGTCCCCAGGCGGGAGGTTGTCGTTGCGGAAGGGGCTGCTGCCTTCCACCATTCCCGCCCTGAAAACGGCGGAAGACCAACCGCAAAAACTTCAAAGCGCGTCTTCCTCTCTGGATTGGGGCAAGTTGACTTTTCTTGCGTTCCTCAGCCACACTACTGCCTGCAATCAACGGGAGAGAACAGCCATGACCACTTACACGGTCGTCCGCGCCCGGGTCGAAAGCGGCATCCAAGTGCAGGCGGCGGATGCGCTACAGGCGATGGGATTATCCGTTTCCGATGCCATTCGGCTGCTGCTGCTGCGCGTGGCTGATGAGAAGCGCCTGCCGTTTGTCGTCCATGAGCCAAACCAAGCTACCGTGGAGGCTATGAAGGAGTTGGAGTGTGGTGGCGGCAAGGAATTCTCTGGGCTCAACGAACTCCGTAAAGACCTCGGCATCTGACACCCTAATTCTGGCGCGAGCGGCCCAATTCAAGCGGGACGTGAAAAGGGCCAAGAAACGGGGTAAGGACATGGCAAAACTGCGGACGCTGCTGGCGTTGCCGCAGCCGCCTGTACGCCGCCACAGGTGGCGAGAATCATCTTCGTATCCAAGCGCCGATGTCTGGGGTCTCTTTCATGAGCGCTTCCAGAGCCGTCACAGCGACTTTTTCCACAGGGTGCGGCACTCCGTCCCCGTGAGAGATGCCCCCGTACGGCACTAGCTCTTTTTCAAGAGTGAATAGCAAGGACGAGGTTATGGAGTTGATGTCCTCTAGAAAGTCCTTGCCCGTTTTGCCCTCCACTTTATAGCCATTCAGTTCCGATGCAGGCATT
This sequence comes from uncultured Pseudomonadales bacterium, assembly GCA_958296195.1. Taxonomy (GTDB): domain Bacteria; phylum Pseudomonadota; class Gammaproteobacteria; order Pseudomonadales; family Azotimanducaceae; genus Azophilus. The sequence continues at coordinate 1,919,167 of OY282455.1, forward strand.
TTTGAGATCAAGTGGAATAGGCTGGCGTACTGACTCTGCCCCTTCGCCCACACAACGTTTTCGGTTGGCAAGGTTGGCAAGATGTCTGTCGCAGGCCCTATGTGGGCGACCAGCTTGTGTCTCATTGGACGCCACGCCACCCAAGCGGCATACCCTTTGGGATAGTGCCTCTGCCAAGCGTGCTGAAGCCGCTCGTCATATTCTGTCCGGTGTCCGTCTTTTGGGTTTAGGGGGCCGACGATGCGCTCCACATCTATGAACACTCTTTGCTCCAACGCAACTGTGCAGAAATGTTCCACCGAGAGACTTTGTGTGGGTGTTTGACGTGGGACGGTTGATTCCCTCCAAGGGCGGCTCGCCCAGCGAAGTGCTGTTTGCGGACGTGCAATGCATCATGCTCCCAAAAACGCCGATGGGGCCTACGAACTCGGTGGCTATGCACGATGCGCATGAGGGCTATCTAGCCAAACGATTTCGGCTGGCAGCCAAGAGCGCGGACTGGCGTCTGTACGAAAAATCTTCGCCACCCAAGACATGACGGTGCCTGATGACTGCGCAGACGGGAGCCGCTATCTCGTCCCGGGGCGGTCCGTCATGGTCGATGCCGACGAATGCCGTCGGTATTTCACGGCAGGTCGGCGTGGTTGCACCGAGCTGCGCCTAGTATGCTTTGACGTAGCTGCGGCCCGATGTCGGTTGCTGAGCCGTACCGAAGTGCGTCACTCCGTGGGCCAACCGTCTTCTTCGGGACTGCCGAGGGTGGAGGTGCGGAGCTGTTTGGTGTCGAATCTTTTTGGGGAACAATTTTCGTTACCATCTTTCTCGACTTACCACAATTCAATAGGTGACGCTACTTGGGCTTCATTCGAGCTGCCTTGCCGTTTCTTCTGATGGCTTCGGCAATAGGCCCAAGTCGCGTTGGCCCCGAATACAGCTCATCACTAACTATTCTCATCACATCTTCGGCGTCCATAGCAGCCAAGAACTTGAAAACCCTTGGCACGGCGCTTGCACGGGATTTGGACTTCGGTTCCTCAATTCCATACACCGCACAAAAATCGCTGATGTCGCCAAACGTGGGCAGGAACGCCCCATCCTGAAAGCGCTTCGCCAATTCAGTGATTGCCAATCTATTATCGGCAGGAACCTCCATCTTGGCAACGTACTCCGGCACATCGACTTTCGTCCGGTTCTTTCTGTCGCCCTCCGCTTCGTGGTTGCGGGACGCCCGGTTCTGTTTAGCGGCCTTGGGCTGATTGCACGAGCCACGGACCTCTCGAAAGGCCTGCGCAACCCGGTCGACGCCGTACTGGTCAATCATTGATCGAAGCTCTAGCCTGAGCGTGGCGTTTTCCATTAGTCACCCTCCTTCTGAATCTCAAGTCCCTGGAAAAATTCGCTTGCGAAGTGAGAAAATAGATCAGCGTCTCCAGTGTGTTTGAAGTCACCTCGCATCATCTTTGGAAATCCACGAGAGAACGGGATCTGGTTCTCGAAAATGAACCATCCATTTTCTTTGGCTTGCTTCCCTATCTCCCCAATAGATCTTTCCCTCTCCGGACCTCCACGGTTTCCGCTGTAGTGATAAGACGAGTTGTTTATCACTATCCCCGCAACGTCAATTACATGGCCTCGGTTGGAGCTTCTGAACGCATCCAGAGAGTCATTAAGAAGTGGAAAGCCGATGGTTGCAAAGAACTCTGGCCTGACGGGAACAAGAACGTAGCGGGATGCGTGGTAGGCAACCCGAGTGAAGATCGACTCCGTTGGCGCACAGTCAATGATCACGATGTCCATATCTTGGAAGTTGTTGGCAATGACATTAGCCAGAACCCTTGGGTTTGCGCCAATTGATGACATCAGGTTGTCAGCGAAGTCAAACCGCGACGGAATGACTCGCAGCCTAGGGCCGCCTAATGGGGTATTGCTGACAACGATGTCGCTGATGTCGAGTGTGCTTGGGGCCGCCGACTTGGATGTCGGAGGTTGATGGCCACTAAATATCTCAACGATGGATGGAGCTTGATCCCTCAAGAAACGCTTGTACCCATCTCTCATGAAGGCTTGAGATAAATTCGCCTGCGGGTCCAAATCGACCGCGAGAACATTGAGGCCGAGTGTCCTCGACGCATAACGGGCCAAGAGAGCGGCAATTGTGGTCTTGCCAACGCCTCCCTTCATGTTGATCACAGATATGCAGACCGGGCCACTTGCGCGGGGCATACCAAATCCTGCCTCAAATTTGGCTGCGGACGGGCCGGGACTGTACCACGGGGCCGCCGAAGGCGTAAACCCCTAGACTGTCAGAGGGACTTGCGCCCCGGGGTTTTTCCACACTTGTGGGCTGACGGCCGCACGGCACCGCATCGCTGTTTCGAGCGTTTTTTGGCGTGTTGCGGGGCTGGTTCAGGGCTTGTTTTTTGGCGGTGTCCCGGTGCCCGGCCGAGCGCCGTCCCCTGATGGCCGAGATCCGGGCGCCCAGAACATTCACCTAAACCAGCGATGCATATCGATTGGCGAACGTCTCCCGCAACCATTACAGTTCCAAGTGCAAGATCTGGGCTGAGTAAAAGACAGCAGGCAATCCGATGACAACGACGCCGATGCGCACACCCTATCGGAACGTGGTGGTGGCCGCACCCGTGACCGTGCCCTATGTCCGCTACTCCATCCGCAGTGCCCATTGGTTTCTGGCCCGCACCCTTGCCGGCCTTCTGGACAGCGCTGGCCTTGGCAAGGACGAGGTGGACGGCCTGTGCGTCTCCAGCTTCACTCTGTTTCCGGACACCGCCGTGGGGCTGACCGATCATTTGGGCCTGTCCCCCCGTTGGTTGGACCACATTCCGGTGGGCGGTGCCTGCGGGGTGGTGGCGTTGCGCCGGGCGGCGCGGGCGGTGCAGGCCGGGGACGCCAACGTCGTTGCCTGCCTGGCCGGGGACACCAACCATGTGGACACCTTTCGGCAGACCTTGGGCAGCTTCAGCCAGTTCGCTAGGGATGCCGTCTATCCCTACGGCTCCGGCGGGCCGAACGCTAGCTTCGCCTTCCTCACCGACCACTACATGCGCCAGCATGGCGCTACGCGGGAGGATTTCGGCAAGCTCTGCGTACAGCAACGCAGCAACGCCCTAGGGTTTCCCCATGCCTTGTTCAAGAAGCCGCTGACGATGGCGCAATACCTGAACGCCCGGCCCATCACCAAGCCTTTGCACCTGTTCGACTGCGTGATGCCCTGCGCCGGGGGCGAGGGGTTTTTGGTGATGTCCCGGCAGCGGGCGCAGCGGCTGGGCTTGCCTCATGCGCAGATTCTCTCCACCATCGAACGCCACAACGCCTTCCCGGAGGATCCCATCCAGACGCGCGGCGGCTGGGCCTTGGACCGGGACGACCTCTACGCCTTGGCCGGAGTGGGGCCGGAGGACATGGACTTTGTGCAAACCTACGATGACTACCCCGTCATCAACATGATGCAGTTGGAGGACTTGGGTTTCTGCGCCAAGGGCGAAGCGCCGGAGTTCGTCCGCCGCCACGACTTCACTTGGCAGGGGGATTTCCCGCTGAACGTCTCCGGCGGCCAGCTGTCTGTGGGGCAGGCGGGCATGGCCGGCGGCTACTTGGGCTTGGTGGAGGCCATCCGCCAGTTGACCGACAGCGCGTTGGGCCACGCGGTGGCGAACGCCCGCCTGGCCTTGGTGAGCGGCTTCGGCATGATTAACTTCGACCGGGGACTGTGCAGCGCCGCCGCGGTTCTAGGAAGGGCCAACAGATGACTGCGCCCCTAACGAAGCCGAAGCGCAAGAACCCCATCCTGCGCACCCGCTTGCCGGTGCTGCCGCCGGGCACCCGCAGCCGGGTGGCCCAAGGGGTGACGGCGGCGGCGGCGGAAGGGCGCTTCGCACTGCAAACTTGCGGCCATTGCGGCGTGGTTCAGTACCCGCCCAGAGAAGCCTGCCGCCAGTGCCTCTCCGAGGATCTGCACTGGCGGGAGCAGGATGGTCGGGGCGAACTTCTGGCCCTCACCGAACTGCACCACAGCAATGACCTGTTCTTCCGCGAACGGCTGCCTTGGCGGCTGGGGCTGGTCAAGCTGCGCTCCGGCCCCAGCTTGGTGGCCCATCTGCACGGCGACGTGGCCGGCCCCGGTAAGGTGCGTCTGAGCGCCCGTCTGGACCGGGCCGGTCAAGCCGTGATAATCGCTTTTCCAGAGGAGGAGACGGCCCACATGGTGGACGACAAGCAATTGCGGCAGATGACCTGCGACCCGAAATTCCGCCGAGCGCTGGTCACCGATGGCAAGACGGAGGTGGGCCAGGCGATGGTGCGGGCGCTGATCGACGCCGAGGCGTCGTTGGTTTGGGTGGGTCATGCGGAGCCTTGGAAGAAGTTTCCCGGCTTTGAGGAACTGCAAGCCCTACCCCAAGTGACCTTGGTGGCGCTGGATTTGACCGACCCGCGCTCCGTGCGGGAAACCGCCGCCTCCATCGGCGGTCGGGTGGACATTCTCGTCAACACCGCCGAGGTTCACCGCACCCACGGAATTTCCTCCCGCTATGGCACGGACGTTGCGCGGCTGGAGATGGACGTGAACTACTTTGGTCTGCTGCGGCTGGCCCAGGAATTCGGCCCGGCCATGCGTGGGCGCGGCGCGGACGGGCAGAACCACGCCGTGGCGTGGGTCAACCTGCTGAGCGTGTTTGCCCTGTCCAACTTCCCCGGCCATGGCACCTTCTCCGCCTCCAAGGCCGCCGCCTGGTCCCTCTCCCAATGCCTACGGGCGGAGATGGCCGAGGCCGGCATCCGCGTCCTCAACGCTTTCCCTGGCCCCATAGACGACGAATGGAACCAGCAGTTGCCGCCGCCCAAGATCGCCCCGGAGCGCCTAGCGCGAGCGATCGTGAACGCGCTAAAGGATGGTGTGGAGGACCTCTACCCCGGCGACGTGGCCCAAGAATGGCGGGCGCGCTGGCGCGACAACCCAAAGGTGCTGGAACGGGAGTTGACGGGGTAGCGCCCCCAGCAGCGGCGCTTGAGCGCCTGAAAGCGCCCATTCTGCGGAACGCGGAGCAGTGCTCTCGCTAACACATGAACGATGCTGTCACGGCGGTGTAAGTGGAAAGCTGCTTCGTGCTGGCAGGACTTCTTTGCTTCACCACCACGGCCTTATTCAAGTGGAATTTGCGTGGCTGATGTATCATGGAAAGGGCAGAAGCATGGAGAAGAATTCGGTGCTCAGCCTTCGTTTGCCCTTGCATTTGTCCGCCGTGTTTGACGAGGCGGTTCGGCTGTTGTCCACTGGCTTGCCTGAAAACGGCTTGATTCTCAGTGGCGGCAGCGTCTTGCAGGCCCTTTGGGGGCATCGCGTGTCCACTGACTTGGATTTCTTCATCCCAAGTAAGGCATTGAGCAGCTACGCTGGGTTGGTGCGGGATCGCATGAACATCGCTGCTCGGTCAGTGAAGGCAGCAGGCAATCCTGAGCCCATGCGCGACGCTGACGGCATGGAAGGCCAAATAGACGGCGTTAATTTCTCCGTGGGCGTGGCAAAATGGATGCATACGGAGTTTGGTCGCAGCTCCGTTCAAGGCTCTCGCACACAGGCGGCGGACATTGAGGAAATCTTCATCGGCAAGATCCACGGTCGCCTCAGACATGGACGGCGGCGCGATGGGCGCGTTCCCATCCGCGACCTTTACGACATGGCCGTGTGCATGTGGGAGCGTCCCGATATACTGGAGAACCACTTTCGGCAGCTTCAGGACGACCAAGTGCGTATCTACGCCCAGAGGTTGCGCGGCATACCTGACAACTGGCACAAGTTGGACGAGGACCGTATCATTGAACCTACCTACGCCATTGACCTGCACGGCATTCCACAAAAAGTGGCGGACGCGGTGGAGCGACGGGACGCCTCCTTCATTCCCATTGCGGAGCCGCCCGCACGGCCGAGCCATAGCCAGGCCGGCAGACGCAGTCAGGGCGATGGTGCCAAATGAGCGGTCCATGAGCTCTCAGCTTAGTTCAAGCGGCAGGCTGGGTTACGATCCGGCGGCGCTTTGGAAGCACTTCACCCCGCAAATACGCACGGGTGGCGACCTCTTGCCTGCCGACAGCTTTAACCACCCTAACTTGAAGGCTAGGCCGGACAACATCACGGACAGCCTCGCCGACCTATGCATGGATATTCAGATCGGGAAAGCCTGTGCAGGGCTGAACTACAAATACCGGGCCAGCGGCGCGGAAGTCCGAAGGGCTTTCAAGGTGCGCGATTTTCCACCCCAAGTGATGGAGAGCTTGCATTGGGGCGTCCCAAGCATGCGTGAGGAGCAGGTAGGGCGCATGATCGCCACCTGCGGGCTGTCGATCAGCGAACTTGCAGCAGGATTTCGCCGCGCCTTCGGGGACGGGGCCTGCGGCTACGCCGATTACCTGAACGGATGGGCGTTCAGCCCCGAAAATCCACCAAGGCGACGTGACGTTTGGCTTTCCGTTCCCGAAGCTAACCTGATTGCGGGCGATGCACCGAATGCAATTTTCTCCGTCTGGGAAGGTCACCCACGCTGGATGCGCTACGCACGGACTGGCGAAGTGACCATAGCCTTGGACCATCTGCACTACTGCTTCGAACCGGACGTGCTGCGCCAAGCCCAAGAGAACTGGTTCAGACGCCAACGAATTCCGGCATTGATCCATCGGAGGTTAGCCAAGATGCTACCGAACATCGACTGCAGGATAATCTGCGTTAGTGAACTCTCAAAGCCGTTTTCATCGGAAGACGGAACAAACGACTATGAGATTTTTGACGCGGTTAAGGGTCGTTACGGGGTATATGTTTTTGTTGATGAATCGAATGATTTCTTGTATGTGGGTGAAGCCCACTATCAGTCTTTGAAAGAGCGGATTACGCAAAACTATACTGAGAATGATACCGGCGGAACATTTAGGGAAAATTGGTGCGAACAAGAAGGCGATTTTGGAGACTTCAAGAATAATTTAGGTAAGTGGAGAGTAGTGACGGTGTCGACGTCAATAGGGAACGATGACTGGATCCAGCCGTTTGAAAGCGAATTGATTGAGCTACTTAAGCCGAAGTACAACGAAAGAAAGTAGCGCCAGCTTCAAAAATTTGACGACGGCGCGACGGTGCGATGTAGATTGCCGAAAAACAGCGATCAAATAGGTGCTAAATTGCGCACGGTTATGGAACCGACAGGATTGGGGAATCGCAAAAAATCCGATCTACAGAGGGTGGATGAAGGGTGCGTTGACGGAAAGGCGTTGAGGTGTGGAAACCGAACTGAGGGAAATGGTAGTGGATAAGACAGCCTGGGTCACCGGCGGCAGCGTTGGCATCGGTGCGCAGATTTGCCGCCGCTTGGTGGCGGACGGCTACCGGGTGTTCAGCTTGGCGCGGCGCAGGGCGGACGTGTCCGGGGTGGAGTCCGTAGAGGTCGATTTGGCGGATGCCACTGCCACGGCGCAGGCGGCGCGGGAGTTGGCCGCTCGCTACCCGGCCACCACCCTAGTCCACAATGCCGGCGCCATCCGCGAAAAGCTGGTTGAGGAGGTGACCCCGGAAGACTTGAATGCTCTCGCCAATCTGCATATCGGTGCCGCCATCGCGCTCCTGCAGGCCAACTTGCCGGTCATGAAGGAAGCCCAATATGGCCGGGTCGTGCTGATGTCCACCCGCGCCATCGTCGGGCTGGCCAAGCGCACGGTTTATTCGGCCACCAAGGCGGGCTTGATCGGCATGGCCCGCACCTGGGCGCTGGAGCTTGCGCCGCACGGCATTACCGTGAACGCGGTGGCGCCCGGCCCCATCGCCGAAACAGAGATGTTCGACGGAGTGATCCCCCCCGGCTCCCCGGCGCTGGACCGCGTGGCCGGCGCCATTCCAGTGGGCCGGGTAGGCCGTCCGGCGGATGTGGCACGGGCGGTCATGTTCTTTCTCGGCCCGGAGGCGGATTTCATAACCGGCCAAACCCTGTTCGTCTGCGGCGGTGCCTCCCTTGGCGGCCTGACGTTTCAATAGTGATGAGAAATCTCGCATGAGCAACGAACTACTGGCTCAACTAACGCAAGGCATCGGCGCTGGCGGCATCCGCGTCGTTGATCTGACGCAGACCTTGGCGCCGGAGTTCCCGCCCATCGTGCTGCCGCCGGAGTGGGGGCAGTCCTGGCCGTTCAGGATTGAGGAGATATCCCATTACGATGACCGCGGTCCCCCTTGCTATTGGAACAACCTGTCCTTTGGCGAGCACACCGGCACCCACTTTGATGCGCCCATCCATTGGATTTCCGGGCGCAATCTGCCGAACAACGCCACGGACACCGTCCCCATTCAGGACATGATCGCCCCGGCCTGCGTCATCGACTGCTCCGCCGACGCCCAAGCGGATGCGGACTTCCTGCTGACCGTCGAGCGGTTGCGCCAATGGGAGGCGGCGCACGGAGCCATCCCCACCCGCAGTTGGGTGTTGATGCGCACGGATTGGTCCAAGCGCGAGGACCCGGTTGCCATTCAGAACTTCGACGAAACCGGCCAGCACACCCCAGGTCCAGACTCCGAAGCGGTTCAGTTCCTAGTCAATGAACGGGACGTCATCGGCTTCGGTTCCGAATGCATCGGCACCGATGCCGGCCAAGGCTTCCACCTGAACCCACCCTACCCATGCCACTACTACATGCACGGCGCCGGCAAGTACGGCCTGCAATGCTTGGCCAACCTGGACCAGTTGCCCCCCGTCGGCGCGGTGCTTTTCGCCGCCCCCTTGAAGATCAAGCACGGCTCCGGCAGCCCCTTGCGCGTGCTGGCGCTGATCCCGGCGGGAGATTGATGTCGCGTTAGGATGGCGGGAGGCCCGCCAACGCAATGCCGCGCCGATTGAATTCTTCCTTTATTGAATGAAAAACAGTCTGTGCAAGATCCAAGGCGTGTTGTGCATCTGATTCCGTTGGGAGCTCCCTTGGGTCGGCGTACCTGCCTCTGACGGCCCATTCTGTCAGGTCATGCAAGTGCAGCGTCACTTCGTGAACGTCCCACCCGTCTGGCAGCAGTTCGCGCAACTCGTCTAAATCATGTAGAAACGGAAAATGCACCGCCTCCAGCGCCAGTGCTGCCTTAATTGCCTTTTCCGCCGCTTGTTGAGCGAAGAAGCACACATTGCGGAACCGTCCGCTTAGGTTGTGCGGCATGCGCTCCGCCGACTCCAGATCTTCAGCCGCAAGCCGCATCCAGTTTCGCGCCGCCTCAATACGTTTCGGAGCGGTCATACAGCACTTTGCCTTCACGCAGAGCCCAGTAGAAAACGTAGCACTCCAAGTCCCCGTAATAGGCCATGTCCTCCGGCGTCGCTACGATAATGTCCTTACCTACGGGCCTTTTTTTCTTGCCGGCGGGCCGAATATCCTTGAGGGCTTGGCGAATGGCGACTGCGGACTGGAACCGGCTGCTGGTCTCGGGCAACACCACAAGCATGTCCACATCGCTTTCTGGATGATGGTCCCCGCGGGCGCGCGAACCGAAGAGAATGATTTGCAACGGATGGAACAACTCCACGATTCGGTGCGTCATGAGGGGAATCAAGGACGCTGTATGGTCGGTCTTTCGGCTGGTCTGCTCCATTGCGCTGCAACGCTTGTTGAGGGTTTCGGACACAGGTTACCACGGTCGAAAGGAAGGGGTTTGCCTCGGACCTGCCGCATTGCGGCAGGTCCCGCAGGCGTCACTCGGAGGCTTTCTGCAAGTCCGTGGCTAGGATGTGGATCCAGCGTTCCTCGTTGATGAAGCCGGAACCCCATTCGGCGTAGTCCGGTCCCAATCCCTCGGCGATGACCTCATCCAATGCGGCGCCGTTCGCCAGTGCGGCGGCCACCGCCTGTTGGGTGTTGCGCAGAACCTTGATGGTGGCCCGAACCTCGTCGAGGCCGCCGAGGGCGCCGTGGCCGGGGATGACCTTGACGTCCGGGGCGGCCCACTCCAGCACGGCCTCCAGGTTGGCGATGTACCCGGCCACGGTGCCGCCGGCCTCCAAGTCGATGTAGGGGAAGCGGCCGTTGAACAGTTGATCCCCCAAGTGCAGAACGTTGGCGTTGCGGAACCAAACGGCGCTGTCCCCGTCGGTGTGCCCGGCGGGCAAGTGCAGCAGGCGGATCTCATCGCCGTTGAAATGCACGCTTAGGGAGTCGGCGAAGGTGATGATCGGCAAGGCGGCTGGGGGCAAGCTGTCGTCGCCGAGCAGGCGCGCCCGCACGTTGTCGTGGGCGATGATGGTTCCCGCTTGGCCGAAGTGTGGATTGCCGCCCACATGGTCGCCGTGGTAGTGGGTGTTGAGGATGAACTTGGGCCGGTCGCCGCCTAGGGCGTCAATGGTCGTTTGAATGCGCTCCGCCAAGGGCAGGAATTGGTCATCGACGATCAACACGCCGTCATCGCCCACCGAGACGCCGATGTTGCCGCCGGCGCCGGTGAGCATGTACACAGGGCCGCCCACGGGAATGGCCTTGACTTCCACGTCTTCCTTGGAGAGGTCAGCGGCGGCGGCCAAGCCGGATGGCGCCGCCATGCACAGCGCTAGAAGCAGCAGTGCGGCGGCTGGTTTTTGGGTCGGCGACTTCGCCGCATGGAATTGCCCAGTCATCTGTTTCTCCTTGTTTTTCGGCAGCCGCCCGAGGCTCGCCTTTCGTCCGAGATCGCCATGCCCGGCTTGGTCAGCCACGCATGGGCTAGGCCCGGCCTGTCGCCCAAGCCTTCCTGCCTATGCGGGCCGGCGCCCAGGCTGCTAAGCACAGGGCGCAAGATAGGCCAGTAGCCGATGCCTGTAAAGGCGACGCCGCCTATGCGAACGCAAAGCGGAAAAGCCTTCTTTTGACCGTGCTGGAGGACGGCCGCATGTTGGAGGATTGGCTGTCGATGATCCGCAGGGAGTCGGACTCGCCTATCGAGTTGGCTGTTGCTCTTGCGGCTTCAGCATCGTCACCCCGCCGTTCTCCACTAGGTAGGCTTGGTCAGCCAGGGCGGCGAAATCCGGGTCGTGGGTGGCGACCACGCGGGTGCAGTCCAAGCGGGCGATCACTTGGTGAATGCCGCCCTTGGTGACCGGGTCCAGGTGGGCGGTGCCTTCGTCCAGAAACAGGAAGTTGGGACGGCGGTACAGGGCGCGGGCCAGCAGGATGCGCTGCATCTGGCCGCCGGAAAGGGCGGAGCCCATGTCGCCGACCAAGGTTTCAAAACCCATGGGCAGGCTGGCGATGAGATCTGCGACCGCGGCCAATTGACAGACTTCAGCCAGCCGCTGCAAATCGATGTTGGCGTCAAACAGGGAGATGTTGGCGGCGAGGCTGCCGGCGAACAGCGCATCGTCCTGCAGTACGCAGCCGGTGGAGAGGCGGTAGCGCTGCCGCCAGTCCCCGTCTATGGCGCGGCCGGCGGCCCGCGCCTCTCCCACGGTGGGCGTGGTCTGGCCCAGCAGCATCTTCAGCAAGGTGGTCTTGCCGCCGCCGGAAGGACCGACCATCGCAATGAAGGCACCCTTGGGGATGCTTAAGTCGATGTTCTGCAGCACCCAAGGCTCGCGCTCGCCATAGCGAAAGCCAGCCCCCGCCAACTTCAGGTCTCCCGCAATCGGTTCGGGTGGCGGTGTCTTTGTGGAAAGTTCGGGAACCGCGGAATAGGGGTCGGACAGCCGCTCCAAGTGGACACGCAGCAGGCGCAGTTCCAGGGCTTGGCCGATCAGGTCGGCGAAGCGGCCGGTAAAGCTGGCCTTGTAGCTGAGAAAGGCGTAGAGCATGCCGATGGAGAGCGCCCCGTCCAGTATGTGGATGGCGCCCAAGTAGATGACGGCGATGGTCTCCACGCCGAAGATCAGGGCCTGGGCGCCTTCGCCGATCAGAAACAACTTGGCCAGCCGGATGCCGGCGTTGAGGGTTTGGGCTTCGTGGTTTTGCCAGAGGTCCATGCGGCCCCGCTCCTGGCTGTAGGCGCGCACCGCCGGCATGGAGCGCATGGATTCCAAAAAGCTGGTCTCGGCCTTGGCGCCGGCGTGGATTTCGTCCATGGAGGTGCGCATCAGGGTGGGCAGCTGAACTAGCCGCGCCAGCATGTACAGGGCGCAGGCGCCGAGCACAATGGCCCCTAGGGAAGCGTCGTAGCCGAGCATCATGGCCAGCATGGCCAGCGCCATGAAGCCATCTACGCAGATCGTGACCAAGCCTTGCGTCAGCGCATCCTTGACCGGCCCCAAGGAGCCGAAGCGGGAGGTCAGATCGCCGAGATGCCGCTTCTCAAACCACTCCAAGGGCAGGCGCAGCATGTGCGCAAACAGGTTGCGGGCGAACTCGAAGGCCACCAAGTGGGTCAAGCGGACGATCAACCAGCCGCGCAGCATCTGCGCCGCAAGTTGGATGGCCAACACGCAAAGAAAGCCCAACGCCAGCAAGGTGACCAGTTCTCGATCGGTATGCGCCACGCCTTGGTCGATCACCCACTGCATCTGCAACGGGGCGGCGATCAGCGTCACTTGCAGCAGAATGGAGAGAGCGAAAATGCTGGCTAGGTTGGCGTTCAGCCCTTCCGCGCCGCGCCAGAGGTCCCAGATTTTCAGCCTAGGAGCCGGTGCCTTGAGTTGAAAGCCGGGGGTCGGCTTAAGCTCCAAAGCAACGCCGGTGAAGTGGCGGGACACCTCATCCAAGGAAAGTTTCCTGCGCCCAAGAGCCGGGTCGTGAACCCACGCATGTTTGGCGCCGGCCTTGACTAGGACCACGAAGTGGTTGAGGTCCCAATGCAGAATGGCGGGTGCCTGCAGGTCGCGGAGATGCTCCATTTCCAGGCGCAGGCCGCGGGTCTTGAAACCTTCGGCTTCGGCGATCGCCGCCAAGTCGTTCAGCGTGGCGCCGCGGGCGCTGGCCAAACCTCTGCCGCGCAGTTCAGCCATGTCCAGATGGCGGCCGTGGTAGGCGGAAATCATGGCAATGCTCACTAGGCCGCACTCATGGGCCTCCGCCTGCAGAATCACCGGTGCCTTGCGGCGCCAATTGGCGTCGATCATCTACAGATCCTCCAATGACTCCATGAGAGGCGTCAGCAGCCAACGCCACAGCGTTCGGGACTTGGTGACCACAAAGGCGTCCACCTGCATGCCGCTGCGCTTCGGGAAGTCGTCGGGGAACTTGGCCACCTCCGCCCTGGCTCGAAACACGGGGCCGTTGACGGCGACCCAACTGTGCAATAGATGCGGCTTTTGCGGCGTCTGGCTGAGCTCCCGCACCTCTGCCAAGCCCACCGGGTTGCGCCGCCGGTGGCTGCTAAGGGCCTTGAAGCGAACTTCGTCGCCCACCGCCATGTCAGTGGCCGTATTCGCGTCAGCCAGCAGCACGAGGTCGATGGCGCCGCCATCTGGCGTCACCGTCATCAACACCCATTCGGCGGCCACTTGGTCGCCCATCCCGAACTGCACGAAGGTGACGACCCCGCTCATGGGCGCGATGATGGCCGTTTGCCGTTGTTCGCCGAGTCGGGCTAGCTGCCTGGACAGGTCTGCCCGCTCTTGGTCAACCGCTAATTGCTGCGCCTCGCGCTCCCGGTCGATGCGCACCAGAGCCTCTCGCGCTTGGGCAATTTGGCGCTCGTTGGCTGCCAACGAGCGTTCGATCTGAATTTCCGCCTGTGCGGCGGCCAGCGTTCTCTGCCGCCCTTGCTCATAGCTGGCGCTGGCCGCCAAGCCTTCGCGCATCAGTTTCAGCAGACGATCCTCAGCCAAGCGAAGCAGCGTCCTTTGTTCGCTGGCGAGAGCCAATTCGTCCCGCAGCGCCACCCGCTCCCCGGTCAGATGATCCAACTCCTCCTGCAGGGAGCGCCGTTCGGAATCCAGTTTCTCAGCGTTCGCCAAAGCCCGTTGCTGCAGCCGCTGCAAGGAGGCGCGCAAATAGCTGGCTTCCTCCAGATGCAATTGGCGGCCCTGTTCGCTGTAGCGGTCGTGGTCGAGCACTGCCAGGACCTGGCCGGCCCGCACCTGGTCCTCCTCCCCGACGTTCAGCGCGGCTATCCGGCCGCCGGCGGGGGCGGTCACTTCGGCGATGCCGGCGCGCGGCTCCAAGTAGCCGCTGACGCGCACCTTGCGGGCGTACTCCAAGCTCAATACGGCCGCCAGCCCGGTGATGGCGACCAGCACCAAGGCAAGGCTCGCCCACTTAAGGGCGGGGGCGCGGGAAACGACCACGGTTCCCCAACGGGACACCGTGCGCTCGGCTAGAACTTCGGAACGGAAAAGGGACAATTGCGGGCGCCTTTGCGATGCAAGGCGCCCATGTTGAAGCTAGGGGAGGTCGAAAAACTACGGCAAAACGGGCGGTTGCGCGTGGGTTATTCGCCCTTCAATCTTTGCATAAATTCGCCGATGCGCCGTGCGTTTGCGCCCAAGTCGCCTTGCCCTACCCGGGAGACGCTGCGCACGTCTATGCGGCTGCCTTGCCCGTCGGCTCTAACGCGCACCGCTACATCGTCCTTGAAGCCGAACCAGAAGGTGGTGGCGGTGGCCTCGATCAAGCCGCTGTCCGGATGCTCCGCAACGATCTCCAAGCCCATGTCCCGAAGCGCCGCCGCGGCCTCGGCGAAGGCGTCGGCGCTAGGGATCTCCAGACTTAGCGGTTTCACCCAAGGGTAGAACTGCGCTTGCAGGGGCGCAAGCTCCTCGGCGTCGAAGGCGAGGGGGTTCGCGTCGTCGCCGCGCCGCGCAACGATGTCCATGAATTGCGGCGGATCTTCGATGTCCGTGGAGATGTTGTGAATGGGCGGAACCGAGGTTGCCTGCCAGAACAGGAAGCCTGCATAGGCTACGATCAACACGCAAACGGTCAGGCCCAAGGCCGAGGCGCGCAAGTCGTCCGACAATGAGCGGCGGCGGGCTATGGTGACGGCGGCGATGCCGCCGGCCAAGCCCACGGCGGCCAAGGCGACGCCGATGGCCATGCACAGGAAGCCGATGCTGAAGCTCCAAAGGCCGAACCGCGCCCCCAGAGCGCCCAAGGGCCAAAACGCCGCCGCCGCCACGGCGCCGATGAGAATCGTCCGAGACCACCAAGTCGTCATCTTTACCTCCAAAGCAAACAGGCCAGCCGGCATGGTACTCCAAAGCGACGGCCCCTAGCCCGCATACAGTATCGCCCCGAAGCATACTCCTCTCCGGGCCGTTCCGAAGTTGTCCGCGTCAATCGACAGCGAGATGGGACCGCTCTTGGGCGCTGGCCGGCGGCATCGTTTATAGTGCGCCCTCGTTGCGCTGCTGGTCAGCATCAATCCATCAGACTGGAAGGAGAGCTTGGGTGCCCGCCAAGTCCATGGACGAACTGGTTTCCCTGTGCAAGCGCCGGGGCTTCATCTTTCAGTCCAGCGAAATCTATGGCGGCCTGCAGGGCCTGTACGACTACGGGCCGCTTGGGGTCGAACTTAAGCGCAATCTCAAGGCCGCTTGGTGGCGGGCCATGGTGCATGAGCGCGACGACGTGGAGGGGTTGGACGCCGCGTTGCTCACCCATCGCCTAGTGCTGCGCCATTCCGGCCATGAGGACACGTTTTCGGACCCCTTGGTTGATTGCCGGCAGTGCAAGAGCCGCTGGCGGGCGGACCAAATCGGCACCGCCTGCCCGTCCTGCGGCGCCCGCGACCTCACCGAGCCGCGCCCCTTCAACCTCATGTTCAAAACCGCCGTTGGGCCAGTGGAGGACGGCGCCTCCTTCGCCTACCTGCGCCCGGAGACCGCCCAAGGCATCTTCACCAACTTCAAGAACGTGCTGGACGCCACCTCCCGCCGCCTGCCGTTCGGCATCGCCCAGATGGGCAAGGCGTTCAGGAACGAGATCACGCCCCGCAACTTCGTCTTCCGCACCCGGGAGTTCGAGCAGATGGAGCTGGAGTTCTTCGTGGCCCCGGGTGAGGACGAGGCTTGGCACCGGAGCTGGCTGGAGAGCCGGCTGAATTGGTGGGAGGCCCAGGGGGTGCCGAAGGAGGCCCTGACCGTTTATGAGGTGCCGCCGGAGGAGTTGGCCCACTATTCAAAGGCGACCTATGACCTGATGTACCGCTTTCCCCACGGCGTGGAGGAGCTTGAAGGCATCGCCAACCGCACCGACTTCGACTTGGGCGCCCACTCCAAGGATGCCTCCGAGCTGGGCTTGAGCGCCCAGGTGGGAGAGAACCCGGACTCCACTGCCAAGCTGGCCATTCGGGATGCGGTCTCCGGTGAATGGCGGGTGCCCTATGTGATCGAACCGTCCGCCGGGGTGGACCGGGGTGTGCTGGCCGTCATGAACGAAGCCTTCGCCGAGCAGGAGTTGGACAATGGAACCAAGCGCACCCTGTTGCGCCTCAAGCCCCACTTGGCGCCGATCAAGGCCGCCGTCCTGCCGCTGAAGCGCAACCATGAGGGCATCGTTGCCAAGGCCCGGCGCATCAAGCGGGATCTGCAGTCCCTCGGCCTCGGCCGCATTTTCTATGAGGACACCGGCAACATCGGCAAGGGCTACCGCCGCCACGACGAAGTGGGCACCCCGATGTGCGTCACCGTGGACTTCCAAACCCTTGAAGGGGATGACAGCGTGACCGTGCGCGACCGGGACAGCATGGCGCAGGTCCGGGTGCCAACCGCCGAGCTTGGGGACTTTGTCCAGGAAAGGCTGGTGGGCGGTTGATGCATTGCCGCCGACTGGCCGGCGATTGCGGACATCGACCCTAGTTTAGAAGGGCTGCTTTCCTACACGAAGTGAGGAAAACGCCTCTTGGGGCGGGGCGATGTAAGTCAATAAGCTCAGGCGATGGTTTTTTCGCCGCCAGCTTTGCCCTTGCGTTCGCCAGCTTGGCGCGGTCCCGTATGGGTTGCGGAAGCGGTTCGCCCGGCCAGTGCGCCATGACCGCCCGGAACGTCACCGTCAAGGTGGATGAGCGGGTCTTCCGAATCGTCCGCAACTATGCGGCGCGGCGCAACCTGAGCGTCCCCGACTTGGTGGAGCAGTTCCTGACCAACCTAGCGGACGGTGAACAACGAGCGCTGGCCACCAGGGCGCAGATCCGCGCCCTGAACACCAACCGCCCAGTCTCCATAGACCCGCCCCACCGCCCCGATGAAGACGATGGCTGAGGCGGCGTCGCTTGCCGCCGGCGACTCAATCTATTCGCCTAGCTGAAGGCTGCATCCATACTTGACCTGCCGCCGCCAAGCTCGTCTAATTGTCCCGTCTCCGCTTTCCGCCAAACCCAACAATGAGCCCTGATCCACTCCCCCCTTTTATTCGAGAGCACTACGAAGTGCATGAGTGTAGGCATGCCTGTGCGATCCTCAAGAGCGACTTTCCTGATGAGTGGTGTGATGTCATTTCGGTTTTGACCGAGTTTCGATTGAGGAGGAGCTGGATTACGCACCCAGGCGGCAGGAAGTCCAAGGTCTCAGAGTTTATCGACAATTATTTGCATCAGCGTGGATGGGAGGAGAAGAAGTTTCAGACTCGAGTTGTTGTGGATGACGAAACCAAGAAAACCCCGACGCATAAGGTGGATTGCTTTCGGAATCGCGTTGCGCTTGAAATCGAGTGGAACAACAAGGATCCGTTCTATGACCGTGATCTGAACAACTTCAGGCTGTTGTTCGACCTGAGAGCAATCAGCGTTGGCGTCATCGTCACGCGATGTGACGATCTTCAGACTGTATTCAACGAAAATGGGCGCGGCTCATCCTACGGTGCTTCAACTACTCATATGAGCAAGCTGCTGCCGAGAATTGCAGGTGGCGGCGGTGGCTGCCCATTGCTGGTTTTCGGCATCACCAAGAAGTTGTGCCTGGAGGATTGACCAATGAGCTTGGGGAATGAGTTTCTTGATGGGATTGGCGGAAGGAAGTTCGCCACGATTCTTGCGGATCCGCCTTGGCGGTTTCACAACAAGACGGGAAAGATGGCGCCGGAGCACAAGCGTCTATCCCGCTATCGGACCTTGTCCTTTGCGGAAATCGAAGCGCTGCCCGTCGAAGCCGTTGTCGGAGACACTGCGCATCTCTATCTGTGGGTGCCGAATGCGCTGTTGCCTCAGGGCTTGAATGTGATGGCGCAGTGGGGGTTTCAATACAAAACGAATTTGGTTTGGTACAAGGTTCGGAAAGACGGCGGCCCAGACAGAAGAGGAGTGGGCTTCTATTTCAGAAACGTCACCGAAATGATCCTATTCGGCGTTAAAGGCAAGAACGCAAGAACTTTGCCGCCGGGCAGAAGTCAAGAAAACATCATCAGTTCCAGGAAGAGGGAGCACAGCAGAAAGCCCGACGAGCAATATGGGCTCATTGAGGCTTGCAGCCCCGGCCCCTATCTTGAACTTTTCGCCCGCGGCCGGCGAAGTAATTGGTTTTCCTGGGGCAACCAATCAGAAGAATACGCGCCCGACTGGGCCACCTACGCCAACCATTCCCGATCCGCCGCCGCCAATGGGCAAGCCGAGCTTTTGCAGGAGGGGTGAAGGCGGTGTGCGGCGGTGCTTGCGGTTCTCTGGTCGGTGGTATCATCCGCGCCCGATTTTCCCCCCTTTTGCTGGATAGGAACTCACCGCCATGCCTAAGATCACGGAGCTTGCCCTGTCTGGTCGGTTTCTTGTAACGAGCGAACTCACTCCCCCGAAGGGCGTTGATCTTGGCCCGTTGCTGGAGGCCGCCCGCAATCTCGCGCCCTATGTGGACGCCTTTAACCTGACGGACTCCCACAGCGCCCGCATGAGCATGGCGCCCATCGGCGCGGCGCGGCGGCTGTTGGAGGCGGGGGTGGAGCCCATCCTGCAAATGACGGCGCGGGACCGCAACCGCATCGCCATCCAAGCGGACCTGCTGGCTGCGGCTTCCCTTGGCGTCTCCAACGTGGTGCTGATGGGCGGGGATGCACCGACCCAAGGCGACCACCCGGACGCCAAGGGGGTCTTTGACTTGGGTACGGTGGAGATCATCGCCGCGGCGCAGGGGCTGAACGAGGGGCGGGACTTGGCCGGCAAGGCCCTGAAGGGCACGCCGGATCTATGCGTCGGCGCGGTGGTCAATCCTGGCAGTTCGGACCTTGGCAAGGAACTGGACCGCATGGCCGCCAAGGTGGAGGCCGGTGCCCGCTTCTTCCAAACCCAGGCGGTGTACGACGTGGCCGCGTTCGAGCGCTTCGCCGAGAACTTGGCGCGTTTTGCAGGGTTGGGCGTGGCGGTCATCGCCGGCGTCATCCCCATCAAGTCGGTGCGGATGGCCCGCTACCTCAATGAGAACGTACCGGGAATAGACGTGCCGGAGGCCCTGATCGGCGAGATTGCCGAGGCGTCGGACGTGGCGGCGACCAGCGCCGCCATTGCGGCCCGCACCATTGCTGGGCTTAGGTCGCTTTGCCAGGGGGTGCATCTAATGGCCCTCGGCCAAGAGGCGCTTATTCCCACCATCGTTGAACAAGCGGGCATTCCCGGCAAGTAGCTCCGGCAATCCAGCGCCGCTGCGGGTGCCGGCGGCTGCCGGCCAGCACGGGTGCGCTGGTGTAGCGCTTTGTCCGCTTGGGTGGAGCGGCCGGCTAGGCTTTGCGGGGCCAACGCCGCCGGCGCAGGTTGACCACATTGCTCGCCCTGACGGTGTCCTGCTGCAAGGAAAAGGCCAGCTCCCAAGTCAGGGTATGGCCCCGCTCGCGCAGGAAGCCGCGCAGGCCGTAGCCGTTGGCGACCGGAAACAAAGTGAAGGCCGCATGCAGGCCGCCGTCGGCGTTCCACAGCAGCCCCAAGTTGGGGGCGCTCTCCAACTTCGCCACGCCGTCAACGCGCACTTCGCCGATGTGGGCATCCACGACATAGGTGCCCACTTCGTCCGCCGCAATGCGGATTGACAGCTTCAAGGTCGGGGATTGCGCGATGCTCAAGGCCCCGCTTAGAGTCATGCCGCCGCTGTCCTCTTCGGCGACCAGGTCGCATTCGATTCGCTCGCCGAGGCTTGCGCCTTCCGGCAGCAAGCTGCCGCGGCCCAGCCAGTGCCCAGCCTTCAGGAGCATCAGCGGCGCCCGCCTAAGGCGTCGGTCTTTGCGCCCCGCAACTCGTCGCGGAACTGCGGGGCGGCGATGGCGATCAGCGCCTCGGCCCGCGCCTCCAAGGGCAGGTTGCGCAACCGCGCCACGCCGTATTCGGTCACCACGATGTCCACATCCGTGCGCAGGGCGGTGACGACCTCCACTCTGGGAACGATGCGCGAGACGGTCCCGCCCCGCGCCGTGGCGTTCATGGCGATTATGGAGCGGCCGCCGGGGCTGGCCCTCGCCCCCCGCATGAAATCGACGGAGCCGCCGGTGCCGGAAATTTGCCGCCCCCCGACCGCTTCCCCGTTCACTTGGCCCATGAGGTCCACTGCAACGGCGGAGTTGATGGAGACGAATTGCGGCAACTGACTGATGACGCCCACTTCGTGGGTGTGGTCCGCACTTCTGAAGACCACTTCCGGCGTCTCCGCCAGCCAGTCAACAAGCGTTTGCGAGCCCAAGGCCATGCCCGTCACATGCAGGCCACGGTCTATGGGCTTGTTGGCGCCGGTGACCACTCCACCGCGAATGAGCGCCATGCCGCCATCGTCGATCAGGCCGCCGTGCAGGCCAAGGTCGTTCTTGTCCTGCAGCGCGGATAGTATGGCTGCAGGAATGGCGCCGATGCCGGTTTGAACGCAGTCGCCGTCATCAATCAGGCTCGCCGTTAGCTGGCCGATGGCTTCCGCCTCGGCGTCAACCCTCGGGGCCGGAAACTCAAACAGAGGACGATGGGTGGTCAGGGTCGAGCCGAGGCGCTTTGCGTCGATTAGCGGACATCCCGCCGGCGCTTGGAATGCCTCGTTGCACTCCGCAAGCACGACTTCAGCGTTGGCCAGCACCGCCGCCAAGAAATCCACGTTTGGCCCAAGCCGCAGCCGCCCGTCCCGGTCCCGCGCCACCTGAATGAGCGCCACGTCAATGCCGCGCCGCAGGTGTTCATGCACCGCCCGCATCCCCATCGGCAGGAAGTGCAGACGGCCCTGGTCCGCTTGCCGCAAATGGGGCGCCATGAACGGCGTGGTCATCTGATAGGTGGGATGCCAAGCCGTGAAGTCGGTTTGGTTGTAGCCGGGCAGCGGGAACTGAAAGAAGTGCAGCCTCTCCGGCAGTTGCGCATCCGCCAAGGCCGCCAACAGTCCCGTAGGTTCGCCGCTGCCGCCGCTGACGAAGATGCGCTGGTCGGGTTTGAGGTAAAAGAGGTCCATGACCTTGGACTAGTTCGACCAGTAAACGTATTCGTCCCCAGGCGCGTCCGCTTGGCTGAGGTCTCGGTCGATGTTGATCGGCGAGGAGAGTTGCGAAGGCCAAAGCGGTGGCGTCTGCTCCGCGTTGTGGGTGTCCAGCGCATTGCGCAGTTCGGCCAGCTTGTCCGGCATCTGTGCGGCCAGATTGCGGCGTTCGCTGAGGTCCGCGGCAAGGTCGAAGAGCCACTCCTGCCTAGGCAAGCCTTCCGGGGCGCTGACGTTCAGCTTCCAGCGCCCCATGCGCACGCTTTGGGAGGCGCCGCTGCGCCAGAACAGGGCTTGGTGTGGCGCACCGGCAAGCTCCTGGCGAACGTAGGGCAGCAGATCCACGCCGTCCATCTTGCGGTCCGTCGGCATGGGGGCGCCGGCTGCCGCCGCCGCCGATGCGTACAGGTCGAAGTGATGCACGGGTTGATCGTAGGTGGCGCCCGGTTGCAGCTTGGCCGGCCACTTGACGAAGAAAGGCACATGAACGCCGCCTTCAAACATGGACATCTTCCAGCCCCGGAACGGCTTGTTGACGTCCGGCAGGCCGATGTATCCGGCGCCGCCGTTGTCGGAGGTGAACATCACCAAGGTGTTCTCCTCCAGCCCGTGTTGGCGCAGGGCGTCGAGCACCCGGCCCACGCCGCGGTCCAAGGCGCGAATCATCGCCGCATAGACCCGTTCCCGGTGCAGTTCCACTTGGGAAAGGGCTGCGTAGTCCTCCCGGGTCGCTTGCAGTGGCGTGTGCGGCGCGAAGTGCGCCAAATACAGAAAGAACGGACGGTTCTTGTTGGCGTCGATGACCTTGACCGCTTCGTCGGTGTAGTAATCGGTCAGGTACTGCGGCGGTTCAAACACGGGTCCGCCATCGTGCTGGGCAGCGAATTTCAATGCCCGCCACAGGAACAGGTCGATGGGGTCGAAGTCTTGACGGGCCTGCACGATGTTGGGATCGTCCTTGCGTCCGTACAGCCCGCTGGTCATCAGCAGGCTTTCGTCGAATCCTTGATCCTGCGGCGCCATGCCGTTGCTGCGCCCCAAGTGCCACTTGCCGATGTGGACGCTGTGGTAGCCGCGACCTTGGAGCAGTTCCGCTAGGGTGACCTCGCCGGAGGGCATGCCCATGTCCTCGTAGGGCAGGCTGATTGCTTCGTCGTTGTAAACGGCCGGCGGCGTGTTGCGGTCGCTGGCGTTGCTGACAATGCGCAGCATGGGCATCATGCTCTCCGGGGTGGGAGTGAACTCGAATCCGAAGCGGGTGCTGTAGCGGCCTGACAGCAAGGCGGCGCGGGAAGGCGCACAGGTGGCGTTGGCGGCGTATCCCTGGGTGAAGTTGACGCCCTCGGCGGCGATGGAGTCTATGTGCGGCGTTGGCGCGGTGCCCTTGGCCACGCCTCCGCCGTTGAAGGAAAGGTCGTTCCAGCCTAGATCGTCCGCCACGATGAGCACGATGTTGGGCGGCCGGTCCGCCGCCGGCGCTTGGGCTGTGGCTGGTCCACGCCGCCAACTCACCTGCCGCGTGGGGCCGACGGGCGTTCTGATGTCGGCCATCAACTCGACGCCGGCCAGCAGCAGCTCCACCCGCAAGAGCCAGCCCGAGACGCCGACGATGATCAGCAAAACCGCCCCGGCCAGCGCTATCTTGGTCCCTGTTCGCATGGATTCTCCTTCCCCCAGCGTCGGCCGTCGCTGAGCGCCGCACCCCGGAGTGTCGCCATCAACCCGAGGCTCGGCGCTCAGTGAACCGCTGTTCGGCCCAATCATTGGTGGATGGCCTTCAGCCAAGCCGCCTTGCAGCAGCTAGGCTGGAGGGTGCCTATGTGCGCATAGAGATCACGCGCTTCCGCAAAGCGGCCCTGCATCCGGCAAACGTCGCCAAGCCGCATCTGCGCCCGCGGATCCTAGGGGCAGCATACCCGTTTTTTGCCGTGCCGGACCAGTGACCTTCGGAACTATTAGGCAAGTGGGCAAAACGCCGCAGGAACCGGGAATTTCGGGAGACCGACATCGACAGGTAACTGCAGTTGGCCTATCCTGCGTCCGCAACCAACTGCGCTGGTGCGGCGCCTCCGCACTAACGCGCTGAGGGCATGTTCAAGTTTGCGTCGGCAAGAGTCTTACGAGGGGTACGCAGTGATCAAATTCACCCTGAATGGAGAGTCCGTCAGCACCGAAGATAGCCCGGACACACCGTTGCTCTGGGCGGTGCGGGACACCTTTAAGTTGAAGGGTTCCAAGTACGGCTGCGGCGCCGGTCTGTGCGGCGCCTGCACCATGCATGTCGAAGGCAGGGCGGCGCGAAGCTGCGTTTTGCCGGTTGCGGCGGTTGCCGGCAAGCGGGTCACCACCATCGAGGGGCTTGGCGCACCGGAGTCGCTGCATCCCCTGCAAGCCGCTTGGGTGGCGCAAAGCGTTTCCCAGTGCGGCTATTGCCAGTCCGGGCAGATCATGTCCGCCGCCGCCTTGTTGATGGCCAAGGCTGCACCTTCCGAAGAGGAGGTCAATGAGGCGATGGCCGGCAACATCTGCCGTTGCGGCTGCTATCCGCGCATCAAGCAAGCCATTCTGTCCGTGGTGGCGCGAGAGGATGACAGCCAGGCGGTTGGCGCGGCGACGGAGGTGAGCGCATGAGCACTCGTCTCGGCCGCGGCCTAACTGCACAAGTGGACCAGACTTCCCCGCAACAACGCTTTCCCACTGACTTGGAGCGCCGTCTCCATAGGAACTATTCCCGGCGCCGCTTTCTGCGCACCGCCGGCATCGCCGGCGGGGGCTTGGTGGTCGGGTTTTCGCTCGGCGGCTGCAGCCCCGGAGCACCGCCGCTGAAGGCCATTGCCGGGGCGTTCGCGCCCAACGCCTTCCTCCAGATAACGCCGGACAGCTTGGTTCGGTTCTACTGCCCGCGGGACGAGATGGGGCAAGGCGTGACGACCGGCCTCACCACACTCGTGGCGGAGGAGCTCGATGTCGCCCCATCGAACCTGTACGTCGAGTTCGCCGGCGTCCACTCGGACTACGCCAACCCCGAATACGGCTTTCAAGGAACGGGAGGCAGCACCTCCGTCAAGGCGCACTACCAGCAGTTGCGGCAAGTAGGCGCCGATGTGCGGGCCGTGCTGCTTGAAGCCGCCGCGCTTGACCTTGGGGTCGCTAGGGAGCGATTGGCCACCGACGACGGCCATGTCGTCATCGACGGTCGGCGGCTGCCCTACGGGCAGTTCGTCGCCAGCGCCGCCAAGCTAACTGTGCCGGAAGGCAGTCCCCTAAAAAAACCCAGTGAATTCAAGTACATCGGCAAGTCGTTCCCGCGTTTGGACGGCTTGGCCAAGGCCACCGGCACTGCGGTTTACGGCATTGATGTCGAGGTGCCGGGCATGCATCACGCCGTGGTGAAAAGAAGCCCCGTCGCCGGGGGCCTGCTCAAGTCCGCTGATGTGCGCAAGGCCGAGGCCATGCCGGGCGTGACCGACGTGGTGACCATCGCCTCCGGCGTGGCCGTGGTGGCCAAGAAGCACTGGCAGGCCAAGGTGGCTGCGGACGCCTTGGATCTTGAATGGAACCTGCCGGCTTTGGCGCAAGTCAGCACGGAGCAGGTCAAGGCGGACTATGCTGCGGCCATGGTCGCGGAGGAAGGCGAATCCGCCGCCGCCCAAGGCGATGCGCATGGCGCTTTCGATGCCGCGCAGACGGTGCTGGAGAACGAATATTGGGCGCCTTACTTGGCTCATGCGCCCATGGAGCCCATGAACGCGGTGGTCCGCGTTGAAAACGGGGAGGCCGACGTTTGGACGGGCTCCCAAGGGCCGCCCGCGGCGCAGGGGTTGGTGGCGCGTTATGCGGGGCTCGATGTGGAGCAGGTGCGTTCCCATCAGACCCACCTCGGCGGTGCCTTTGGCCGTCGCGCAACCCTCACCCATGTGATCGAAGCCACTCAGATCGCCGTGGCGACCAAGAAGCCCATCCATTTGCTGTGGTCCCGCGAGGACGACCTGAAGGGCGGCGTTTACCGGCCGGCTTCGTTGGTGAAGTTGAAGGCCGGCTTGGACAGCGCAGGCAAGATCAACGCATGGGTCGCCAAGCGCGTCGGCGGCAACATTACGCCCGATACGCTGGGCAGGATGTTGCCGGCGCTGCTCCCCGGTTTGGGTGATGGGCTGATCGATTGGTCGGCGGGCTTGGCCAGTGGCCTGTTTGATGGCTGGGTGGTGGACCCCTTGAGCGTGGAGGGCCTTAACGGGGACTATGATCTGCCCAACCACGAAGTCCTGCACGTCACCAAGGATCATGGCCTGCCGCTGACCTTCTGGCGCTCCGTGGGCCACTCCTTCACCGCCTTTGCCAAGGAGACGATGGTGGACGAACTGGCGGAGAAAGGGGGGATCGACGGCGTTGAACTGCGTTTGCGGAACACCCGCAACAACCTTCGGTTGAACAACGTCATCAGGGTGGCGGGCGAGCGCATGGGCACAATGCAGCCCGGGGCGGGGCGTACACTGGGCTTCGCGGCGCACAGCTCATTCGGCACTTACGTTGCTGAGGTCGCCGAAGTTTCCGTGGCGCAAGGCGGAATCAAAGTGCATAAGGTGTTTTGCGTGGTGGATTGCGGCCGAGCGATCAACCCCGACATCGTGCGGGCGCAGATGGAAGGCGCCGTCATGTACGGCCTGACGGCGGCGCTGCACGGCAACTTGGAGCTCGAGAACGGGGAGATTCGGCAAAGTAACTTCCACGACTACCCCATCCTGCGCATGGACGCAGCGCCGGCTGTCGAAGTGGCGATCATCGACAGCGACGAGGCCCCCACCGGAGTGGGAGAACCGGGTCTGCCGCCCATCGCCCCGGCAGTGGCCAACGCGGTTTACCGAGCGACGGGCCAAAGGCTGAAGTCATTGCCTTTGCGGGTGGTCTAGTAGGGCTTCACATGCCCCAAACTTCGACAGCAACGCCGTTCTTCGACCGCCGTTGCTCGTGGAACAGCTTGTCCTCCCAAGCCCGGTTCTCCCGTTGGTCGAAGATTACTAAATGCCCGGATTCGGGGGCGCAGCGTTTCATGTAGCCGGCCGTCTGCTCCACCCCTTTGTCAGTGAGGCCCTCCAGGCTCCGCCCTTCGCGGAGCACCTTGCACTCCACCACGAACTCTTGGTTGCGCGTCCCTAGGGGCCAGACGATCAGCAGGTCCACCCGGCCCCGGCCCAAGCCGTACTCCCGCTCCATGCGCCCGCCGCCGTTCACCACGCGCTGCAGGAAAGCCTGCAGCAAGAGCTGCGGCCAGGCCTCCGGGTAGTCGAAGCGGTTGCGCCAATGTTCAGAATGACGGCGGAAGAAGTCTTGGAAGGCGGCCAGCAGCTTGGCGATGTCGAGGCCGCCGTTGGGGTCCAAGTACCAAGCCCTTTCCTGGTCCAGCGTCTCCTGCGCCACCCAAGCCAGCTCCCGAGGCAGAACCTCCGCGTAGATTGGGTTGGCGATGCGCACCGGGGCGTCCTTGGCGATCAGGCCCAAGTCTCGGACGTATTCAATGTCGCGCCCGCCCGAGTCCCATTTCTCCGCGCCACTGAGCATCGGCCCGACCACTCGCCGCACCCGCTCCTCCTTGAGCTTGTCCGCCAACTGGTCCAAGTGGGTCACCCGGCGCAGAATGAGCTCCTCGCGGGCCGCAAAGATGTCCGCCTCGGACACCGGCCGCGCGAGGTCCCGAACGGCGCCGCTCTTGAAGCAGGTCAGGTCCGCCAGCGCGTTCACCAGCCAGGGCTGGCCTTGGGTTTGCGCCCACACCGCTTGCAGCACCTCTGGGGCGAAGGCCTGCCCGGTCGCCTCCGTATGCTGGCCTAGCAACGCCGAGGTCTCCTCCCGCGTGAAGTCCCCCAGCCGCAGTGACTTGGCGGCGATGTTGAACGGGCTTCCCATGGACTCGATGCGGTAGTCGCGCATGTCCCGCAGGCCGCATAGGACCACGCATTGCGGAAAGTGCGCCGGCCGCATGGGGTAGCCGGCCCGTAGTTGCTGCAGCACGGAAAGCAGCGAGTCCCCCTGCAGGGTGTCGATCTCGTCGATCAGCAGCACCAGCGGCTTGGGGGACGCCTCCGCCCAAAGCGTCAGCGCTTCGCCCCAAGCCGCGTCTGGGCCGACCCTTTCAAGAATGCCCGGCCAGGCGTCCTGCAGGAAGCTGTCGCCCAGCATTGACCGCGCCCCGGAAGCCAGCCCCGCGAGCGGTTTCCACAGTGGCGTACACGCAGTGGTAGCCTTGACCGTTCAGGAGATCGCGCAGCGCCAGCAGGGCGGAGGTCTTGCCCGTTTGCCGGGGAGCGTGCAGCGTGAAGTACTTTTTGCCATGCACCAGGCCGGGCAGTTCATTAAGGTCAAACCGCTCCAGTGGCGGGATGTGGTAGTGGTCCTCCGGAACAATGGGACCCGCGGTGTTGAAGGTGCGCATGGCTCGGCTCCTTTGCGTGGCGGCGCCCCGGTGCCCGCCGCCAACTAGCAGATCGCTAGTATGACCGCTTTCACCAACCCATGCGCAGGATTGGCGGCGGGATTTGGCCCTCCAATGCCAAGGTGGTCGAGTTGGGAAGCTCGGCGAATGACGGCTCTACTCGGTCGGCGAGTCCGCAAGATGATTTCGGTGCGAGTGCAGTTCCCGCAGGCACGACGGGCCGCATGGTCAATTTCGATTTTGAACTCATTGATTTTAGTGGAAAAAATATCCTGCCTCGCGTTCCGGGGTTGCGGTGGGAGTGGGCGCTTGGTGTTCGCCTGAGGCGGGCGTCGCCCCCACAAACCCTTGCAAAAAGCGAGTTTCAGCGGGCCTTGGAGCGGCGGTTTCAATCGCCCCATTCACCCTGCAAAATAGTGCCTTGTTGCACCGAATTCATGTGGGAGGAAGCTGTGCTTGATTGGGGGACCATTCTGCTTAAGTTGGGGGAGGAAGTGCCTGCCGAAGCCTTCAATCGCTGCCTTAAGACCTTGCAGGCGTGGGAGGACGATGGAGCGCTGGTGCTGTTTGCGCCGAACGCCTACAACCGAGGGGTAGTTGTGAAGGCGCACCTGCCGCGCATCCGGGAGCTTCGAGGCGGCCTGGTCAAGGTCCAAGTTGGGGCATCGCCCAAAGAAGAGGCGCTGGGGCCGTTGCGGGCGGGCGCTCCGAGCCGTGCATCCTCCGTCCCCACGACTAAACTGGCCGCCGCCAAGACATTCGAGATATTCGTTCCGAGCGGTTGCAACAAGGCGGCCTTGAAGTCTGCGCAGGACATGGCGGACGGACGGGATTGCGAACCCGGCATACTGGTTCTGCACGGGCCAGTCGGGGTTGGCAAGACCCATTTGCTGTGCGCCATTGGCCACCTTGCCCTGCAGATGCATCCGAACTGGGTGGTGGAGTGCTGGCGCGCCCACTCGTTCATGGCCTACTTCGGTGGGGCGTTCCGGAAAAGTGCAGCCGAAGGCGGGGCTGCGGCGGAGAGGTTGCGGCAGTCTCTCCGCGCCATTGACGTGCTGCTGTTTGACGACGCGCATCTGATCGTCCAAGGGAACAAGCCGAGAATGCAGGAGGAGCTCCGCCGGCTGGTTGACGTCGTTTTGGAGCAAGGGGGACGGATGGTCTTGGCCAGCAAGTTGCATCCAAACGAGTTTCCCCATCATTCGGACGAGGACTTGCGGGCGAGACTGGCCAGTTGCCTAAACGTGCGGCTGCATATTCCGGGGCGGGATGCAAGCGCCCGCATCCTTGCGCAAATGGTGGAGAACATGCGTGCCGGACTGCGCCTAAGACCCGAAATTGTGGAGTGCATCCTAGATGAATCCTCCTCAATGCCGGGATGGGAGGGCAATTGCCGGCAATTGGAGGGTTCGGTTCGCAGCGTTCTTCAGGCGGCCAAGGCGAACGGTTGGAAAGTGACGAAAAAGCTCGTCAGGGGTGCCCTGCGTGTTTCGCCTGCCGCGCATCGGCCCATTGCGCTGGACGACATCCACGCCGAAATTGCCCACTACTACCAAGTGTCGAGCGGTGACGTCCGGTCGAAACGGAAAACGCAAGCGCTGGTGCGCGCCCGGCACATGGGCATGTACTTGGCGCGGCAACTAACCAACTGCTCCTACGCCGACATCGCCAACGCTTGGGGCAACAGGCACCACACGACGGTGAAAAGCGCCTACGACCGCATGGACGCGCAGGTCAAAAAGGATAGGAACGCGGCGCATGAGGCCCGTAGGCTGCAAGTCCGCATCAAGGCGCGGGCCAGCCAGGACAAACCGCCGCAACTGCTGGACTCAGCCGCCTAGAACCATCCCCGCTCCGCCCGCCTTAGAGATCTGCAGCACTTTGCTTGGAAGTGCGGGGTGCCATCCCGCTGCTGGCGGCGTGCGTTCGCGCCCGTGGCATGACGCATCAGCCGCTCATCGGTTGGCTGAACCAGTTCGCCGCCCCGCCGTGGGCGTGACGAAGTTCTTTAGGGCGGGTCAAGCAGGTCGGTTGGGCTGTTTCGGGCTTGCATGATGGGGAGTGGGGTTCTAGGTTCCTCACCTAGATGAATGGGCTCGATCAATTTCACCCGTCGCTCCGGGCTTGGTTCGCTGGCCGCTTCGCCGCGCCGACGGATGTTCAGGCCAAGGCTTGGCCGCGCATCGCCGCCGGGGCGCATGTACTGGCCACGGCGCCGACCGGCAGCGGCAAGACGCTGACGGCGTTTCTTTGGGCGCTGAACCAGTTTGCGGCCGGCGTTTGGCGACCCGGCAGGACGCGGGTGCTGTATGTTTCGCCCCTCAAGGCGCTCAACAACGACATTCAGCGCAATCTCTTGGCGCCCTTGAGCGAACTGCGGGAAAGCCAGGGGTTTCCCCGCATTCGGGTGCAAACCCGTTCTGGCGACACGCCGCAGAGTGAGCGTCAGAAGATGCTGCGGCAGCCGCCGGACATTCTCATCACCACCCCGGAGAGCCTGTTGCTGCTGCTGACCACCGCCCGCGGCCGGGCCGCCTTGGCGACAGTCGAGACCGTCGTCCTTGATGAGGTCCACGCCCTGGTGGACAACCGCCGCGGGGTGCAGCTCATGGTGTCCTTGGAGCGCTTGTCGCGCTTGGCCGGCGAACTGCAGCGCATCGCGCTGTCCGCCACCGTTCGCCCCCTTGACACAGTGGCCGCCTACGTTGGCGGTCATGGCCCGAACGGTGCCGCCCGACAAGTCGTCGTCGTTGCCGGCGGCGGGGTGGAGCAAGGGGTGCGCAGTCGGGGCGGACTTCCCAGCCAGCCGGACAAGCAAATCGACTTGCGCGTGTTCTTTCCGGAGGAAGTCCTGAATGCGGCGGCGAACGGGGAGAACATTTGGGGGCCTCTGGCGGCCAATTTCAAGGCGCGAATCGAGAGCAACCGGGCGACGCTCCTGTTCACCAACAGCCGCCAACTGGCGGAGAAGATCACCTTGAAGATCAATGAGGAGGAGCTTGCCCCTATAGCCTACGCGCATCACGGCTCGCTGGCCCGGGACATTCGCAGCGAAGTGGAAAGGCGCCTGAAGGCCGGCGAGATGAAGGCGATTGTCGCCACCAGTTCCTTGGAGATGGGCATCGACATCGGCAGCTTGGACGAGGTCCTGCTGGTGCAGACGCCGCCTTCCATCGCCGCCGCCCTGCAGCGTCTAGGCCGCGCCGGCCACGGCGTCGGCGAGGTCAGCCGGGGTGCCCTCTATCCCACCCACAGCCAGGACTTGTTGGATGCGGCGGCGCTTGCCGAGGCGGTGGCGGAGCGCGACATCGAACCGCAAGCCATCTTGGAGAACCCTTTGGACGTGCTGTGCCAGACGATCATCTCCATGTGCGCGGACGAGGATTGGCCGGTGGAGGAAGTCTTCGCCACCGTCCGGGCCAGCGCTCCCTACCATAGGTTGCCTAGGGAGCAGTTCGACTTGGTGCTCGAAATGCTTGCCGGACGCTACGCCGGCGCCAGGGTGCGGGAGCTCGAACCTCGGGTGGCCTTCGACCGCATCAACGGCCGGGTGCGCGCCCGCCGCAGCGCGGTGTTCGCCCTTTACAACGCCGGCGGCGCCATACCGGACCGCGGCTACTACCAACTGCGCCATGAGGACACCGGCGCCGTCATCGGCGAACTCGATGAGGAGTTCGTGTGGGAAGCCAGCATCGGGCAGGTGTGTACCCTCGGCACCCAGAGCTGGCAGATTCTGCGCATCACCCACAATGACGTCATCGTGCGGGCGGCGCAGCGCAACGCCACCGGCCCGCCGTTTTGGCGCAACGAGGCATTGAACCGCAGCTATCACTTCGCGGAACGGGTGGGCCGCTTTCTGGAAGCCGCCGAAACGGACCTCAGCGTCGGCCGTCAGGACGCCCTTAAGGCCAAGCTCATCGAACAAGCCAATTTTGACGAGACCGCGGCGGTCGAGCTCTGCGCCCACCTTGAGCGGCAGCGGCGGCACACCGGCGCCGCCTTGCCCCATCGCCATCATCTGCTGCTGGAGCAGGTGCAGTCCGGGCCGGGCGGCTACCAAGGGCCGGATGCGCCTAGGCAGATGGTCATCCACAGCTTTTGGGGCGGGCGTCTCAACCGCCCTTGGGCGCTGGCTCTGGAGTCCGCTTGGCGGGAGGCTTACGGCACCGTGCCGGAGATGCATGCGGACAACAACGCCATCGTCGTGCAGTTCAAGAACGCACTGAAGCCGGAGGAACTGTTGGGCTTGGTGACGCCGGAGAACTTGGACAGCCATTTGCGCCAGTCCTTGGAGCGCTCCGGCTTCTTTGGCGCCCGCTTTCGGGAGTGCGCCGGCCGTGCCCTGCTGCTCACCCGCAAGCGTTTCAACCAGCGCCTGCCCCTGTGGATGAGCCGGCTGCAAGCCAAGAAGCTGCTGACGGCCACCAAGAAATACAGGGATTTTCCGGTGTTGCTGGAAACTTGGCGCACCTGCTTAGCGGACGAGTTCGATCTGCCGACTCTCAGGGCGCTGCTAGGGGATTTGCACGATGGCGCCTTGCCTTGGACCTGCATCAGCACCTCCACGCCCAGCCCCTTCGCCCGCAATGTGGCCTTCGATCAGATCAGCCGCTACATGTATGCGGACGACCAGCCGGAGCGCGACGACCTCAGCGCCCTCAGCGACGACCTGATTCAACGGGCCGTGCGCGACGACAGCCTGCGTCCGCGCCTGCGCTTGGAAGTGGTGGTGGCGTTTGAAGCCAAACGGCAACGGCGGGCGGAGGGCTATGAACCCCGCAGCCTGGAAGACTGGTTGGAGTGGGCCAAGGAGCGGGTGCTGACGCCGGAGCCGGAGTGGCCGCCGGAGGTTGAGCATGACCATCTGGTTCGGTTTTCCTCGGGCCAGCGGACTTGGGTGGCGCATTTGGAGTTGGCCCATGCGTTAGTGGACAGCGGCTTTTGCGCGGGACTGGTCGGCCCCGTGGACCCGCCTGTGGTCCACGATCCCCGCAGCGCCGCGGCTTTCGCAAGCGAGATGCTGTCCTTCTATGGCCCGCGCACCTTGGCGCAGATCGAAGCGCTGTTGCCGCCAGCCGTTGGGCGGGATGGTGCGGATGATCCGGCGCAATTATCCGCGGCGGAGGGCGCCGCCGCGCCCGACTCCCCCGCCCCCGGCGGTTTGGCGGCCTGGCTTGCCGGCAGCGACGCCTTCATAGCGGGCCAATTGGTCGAAGGCAGCGACGAGATTCACTTCTGCGACCTGGACAATCTGGAGGCGCTGTTGCGCTTTCAACGGGCCGCCAACCGCTCCGCGTTGGCCGCCAAGCCCATGCGGGAACTGCCGGGCTTTCTGGCCGCTTGGCAGAGCTTCGGTCGGCCTTGGAGCGCCGCCGCGGCGCCGGCGTTGGAGAAGCTGTGCGGCTATGCAGCGCCCGTGGCCGCTTGGCTCCATGACTTCCTGTCGGCAAGGTTCGAGGATTTCAGCGACCATCTGCTCGATGAACTGATCGTCGAACAGCAATTTGCGTGGCTCGGCGTCGGCAAACAGCAGATCACCCTTTGCTATGCGGAGGAGTTGCCGTTGCACCGACGCGAGGCGAGCGCCGCTTGGGAAACGGAGCTGACCTCCTTGTTTCTCGACCGGCAGGCCCGCTACGGCTACCACCAACTCAGCGACCGGGCCGCCGGGGACTCGGCGCAGTTCAACGAGCTTTGGTGGCGGGCGGTGTGGGCCGGCGCCATTGCCGCAGACAGCTTGGCGCCTTTGCGGTTGGGCGCTTTGCGGAACTATCGGCTTGGCGAAGCTGAGTCCTCCAGCCGTCGCCGCGCCCGCGCCGCGGCCCAAGGGTGGCCGGGCAATTGGCGTTTGGTGGATTCGCCGGCTTTTCCGGAAGACGCCTTGGAGCGATTGGAGGACGCGAAGGAGCGGGTTCGGGCGCTGCTCCACCGTTACGGCTTCGTCAGCCGGGAAATCGTCAATCGGGAAGCGCCGCCGGACGGCGCATCGCATCGGGAGAGGCGCTGGGCGCATCTGTTCAAGGCGCTGCGGGTGATGGAGCTGTCGGGCGAAGTGATCGCCGGCTACTTCTTTGCCGGCCTTTCCGGGCCGCAGTTCATCGCGCCGGGTGCGCTGCACGGCTTCCGAGCCCACCAAGCCTCCAGCAGTTTCTGGATGAGCGCCTTGGATCCGGCCTCGCCCTGCGGCCTGTCCTTGGACTGGCCGGAACTGCCGCCGCGTCGGGCCGGCAACTATCTCGGCTTCCTGCGGGGCGTCTTGGCGCTGACCGTTGAGAGCTATGGGCAGCGCCTGCGCTTCTTCGTGCCGCCAAGCCAAGAGGACATCGACGCCCTCACCGCGCCGCTCTGGCATTTGGCGGGTTTGCGCAAGCGCATTCGGGTGGTGACCATCAATGGTCAGCCCGCCAAGGCCAGCCCTTACTTGGAAACCCTGGACCGGTGCCTGACCCGCCGAGCCGATCATCGGCATCTGTACTATGAGCGCTGAGGCAGCGGCTGCACCTTTTCCTTGGCGAAGGCTTATACTGCCCGCCTAGATGTCCGTCGGCGCTGTGGCGGGCGGATACTTGGCGCACGACGTTTGTTGTTGGGTTATGAAGACATTGGCGGAGACGGGTATGCCTGTGGAGCGCACGCTATCGATACTGAAGCCGGATGCGGTTGCCCGCAACCTCATTGGCGAGATCTACTCGCGCTTCGAGCGGGAGGGCTTGATGGTGGTCGCCGCCAAGATGCTGCGCTTGGACCAGGCGGCGGCGGCGGGCTTCTATGCGGAACATGAGGGCAAGCCGTTTTTCGAGGCCCTTTGCGCGTACATGACTTCCGGGCCGATCATGGTGCAGGTGCTTGAAGGCGAAGGCGCCGTCGGCGCCAACCGCAGGTTGATGGGCGTCACCAATCCGGCGGAAGCGGCCCCCGGCACCATCCGTGCGGACTTCGCCAAAACGGTGGACGCCAATGCGGTGCATGGCTCGGACTCGGCGGCGTCCGCACAACGCGAGATCGCCTATTTCTTCGCCACCACCGAGATTTGCGCGCGCCCCTAGCGGGCCGGCCTTGGCCTTCCGCATGACCAATTTGTTCAACCATGATCGGGCCGGCCTAGAACGCCATTTTGAAGCGGCTGGGCATCGGCCCTTTCGCGCCCGCCAGATCATGAAGTGGATATATCACCGGGGATGCTTGGACTTTGACCGCATGACGGATCTGGCCAAGAGCTTGCGAGCCTGGCTTGGCGAAACTGCGTCATTGGACGTCCCGCAAGTGGTGTCGCAGCGACGTTCAGCCGACGGGTCCATCAAATGGGCGGTGCGCGCCGGCGCTGGGGACTGCGTGGAGAGCGTTCTCATACCGGAAAGGGGGCGCAACACCCTGTGCGTGTCCTCGCAGGTCGGCTGCATGCTCGATTGCAGTTTTTGCGCCACCGGCAAGCAGGGCTTCAACGGCAATTTGACGACCGCCGAAATCATCGGCCAGGTCTGGTTGGCGAATCAGGAGCTCAGGGCGCAGGGCCAGAGCGTCAGCAACGTGGTCCTGATGGGGATGGGCGAACCCCTGCTGAATTTCGATGCCGTCCTCGCCGCCGTCAATCTCATGCTTGATGACTTGGGCTTCGGCATATCGAAGCGTCGGGTGACCATTTCCACGGCCGGCGTGGTGCCGGCGATCCACCAGCTAGCCAAGGTTGCCGACGTGTCCTTGGCGGTGTCCCTGCACGCGCCTACGGACGCCTTGCGCGACCAACTAGTGCCCATCAACCGCAAATATCCCTTGGCGGAGTTGTTGGACGCCTGCCGACAGTACATTAACGGCTTGGGGGAGAGACGTGCGTTGACTATGGAATACACCCTAATCAAGGGAGTCAACGACAGTCCCAGCCAAGCACGGGAGCTGGCGCGGCTGTTGCGGGGCCTGCGCTGTAAGATCAACCTCATCCCGTTCAATTCGTTCCCCGGTTCCGGTTTTGAGCGGCCGGCGGCGCCGGCGGTGCGCACGTTTCAAACCACTCTCATGGACTCCGGCTACGCCGCCATGCTGCGCACGACGCGCGGCGACGACATTGACGCCGCTTGCGGGCAATTGGTCGGCTCGGTGGCGGACCGAACCAAGAGGCAAGCCCGTTACCGGGCCCGTCTGGAGACTGGGGGAGAAACCATCGTCGGGCCTTTGCATCATGGTTGAGGAAGCTCAGGGTGCGCAGGGTTTAGGGCCGGCCCTGAGGGAGGCGCGGGAGGCGCGGGGGCTTTCCTTGGAGGATGTGGCGAAAGCCCTGATGTTGTCGAATTCCACGATACGACGGCTAGAGAACGAGGACTGGGAGGGTATGCAGGCACCGGTGTATGTGCGCGGATACATCGGCTCCTATGCACGCCTCGTTGGTTTGGATGAGGACTCTCTATTGAGCTTGTACAAGGTCGTTGACGTGCGTTCCGCCAACGAGCCGCTCATTGAGTTGACATCGGTTGATGGCGGCCATAGTGGTTCCCGCGCCTCTTGGGTTTTCGCCGGCGCCGCCTTGGCGGTGGCGGCGGTGGTCGCGGTTGGCCTGTTGCTCATTTTGCCGGAGGTCGAAGAGAGTGTGGTTGAGGATGGCGTTGCCGAGACGGGCGAAGCCGCTCAAGCAGAAGCTCAGGAAGAGGACGCGACGCTGGCTGTCCCGGCAATCCAAGAAGCCTTCCAGAGCACCGTTGTTCAAGATGAACCCGAAGCCGCCGCAACCCAGGAAGCCATCCCCCTGGCGCCAACGCCGGCTGCCGCCGTGGAGGAGGCTGGGGTTGAGGAGCCTGAGGTGGTCGCTGAACAAGCTGGGGAAACGGCGGATGAGGGCTTCATGCCCCAGTTCGACGCGGACGAATCGGCGCCTGTCGATGCGCTGGAAAGTCCGCCAGCGGAGGAGGTGGGCGCCGTTAGGCTGACGCCCCTAGGCGATGACGAAATAGAGTTCGTGTTTAGCGACACCTGTTGGGTGGAGGTGAAGGATCTGGATGGAAACTACCTCCACGCATCCCTCGGCGAACCGAATGGGACGCTCCTGCTGGTTGGCCAAGGGCCTTTCGACATCAAGCTGGGCTATGTGCCCGGGGTGGTGCTGAGATTCAACGGCGCACCCGTTCCCTTGGCCCCGCACTCCCGGGAGCAAGTCGCCTCCCTAGTGCTTGGTCGATAGCCGTGATCCGCTCGCTACGAGGCATGCGGGA
Source organism: uncultured Pseudomonadales bacterium (assembly GCA_958296195.1). Classification (GTDB taxonomy): domain Bacteria; phylum Pseudomonadota; class Gammaproteobacteria; order Pseudomonadales; family Azotimanducaceae; genus Azophilus. Next base: position 1,956,084 of record OY282455.1, read on the forward strand.
TGTTCTGCCGGAGGAGGCCCGGCGCTGGCGCATCGTGGAGGACGCCATCGTCGATGTTCTTGAACGCTTCGCCTACGAGGAGGTCCGCCTGCCCCTGCTCGAAGCCACCGATCTGTTCAGCCGCAGCATAGGCGCCGCTACGGACATCGTCGAAAAGGAGATGTTCAGCCTGACGGACCGGGACGGAGACAGCATTTCCCTGCGCCCGGAAGGCACGGCTTCCTGCATGCGCGCCCTGCTTGAGCACGGCCTCCTGCACAATCAGTCCCAGCGCGTCTTCTATCGCGGCCCCATGTTCCGCTACGAGCGGCCGCAGTTGGGCCGCCACCGGCAGTTCCACCAGATTGGGGCGGAGGCGTTCGGCATGGCCGGCCCGGATGTGGACGCGGAGCTCATTCAGCTGGGAGCGGAAATCTGGCGGGCCTTGGGCATCGATGGCGAAATCCGGCTGGAGATCAACACCCTGGGCTCCGCGGTGGCCCGCGCCGCTTGGCGCGACCGCTTGGTGGGCTATTTGCGGCGCCGCAGCGCCGAGCTTGACGCGGACAGCGTACAGCGCTTGAACCGCAATCCCTTGCGCATTCTCGACAGCAAGTCCAGCGCAACCCGGAGCGTCTTGGCGGATGCGCCGAAATTTTCCGACTACATTGACGAAGCCAGCGCTCGGCACTTTGCGGAGCTGAAGCAGATGCTCGATGCGCTTGGCATCGCCTATGTGGAGAATCCATTGCTGGTGCGCGGCTTGGACTACTACGGCAAGACCGTATTCGAATGGATTACACAGCGTTTAGGCGCTCAAGGCACGGTTTGCGCTGGCGGGCGCTACGACGGCTTGGCGGAGGTCCTGGGCGGCAAGGCTGTCGCCGGCGCCGGCTTTGCTTTGGGGCTGGAGCGGACTTTGCTGCTGCACGAAGCCGTGCATGGGGTTCCGCAAACGTCGCCGGTGGATGTTTATTGCTGCATCCTGCAGCCGGAGCAGCAAGGCTTTGCCTTGGCGCGAGTGCAGCAACTGCGTGATGGCGCCAGCAGTCTTCGCTTTCGGGTTCATGTCGGCGGTGGCAAGCTGGGAAATCAGTTAAAGCGGGCCGATCGGTGCGGCGCCCGCTGGGCGTTGTTGTTTGGAGATGACGAACTGAGGGAAAATCGCGTTGCCCTCAAGGACTTGGCCACTGGGGCGCAGGAGACCTTGAGTTTTGCCGCGGTGATTGAACGTTTGCGCGGCTGCGGCGAGCAATGCACTTGAGAACTTGGAGGCCCCTGTGTCCGATTACCTGACCGAGGAGGAGCAGCTCGACCGGCTTAAGAGATGGTGGCGCGAAAACGGCACCTTCTTGATGGTTGGAACGGTTCTGCTGGTTTCGGGAGTGGCCGGCTGGCGCTGGTATCAGGCCGCCGACCTCGCCGACCGGGAGACCGCGTCGGATCTGTACGCAGACTATTTGGCGGTCGGCGCTGAAGACCGCGCCGCCCTGGTCGAGCAGGTTGACGCGGAGATTCCGGGCACCTCCTACCATGCCTTCACGCTTCTGCATCGGGCCAACGAAGCCGTGCGGAGCGGTGACATAGACGCCGCCATAGACGCACTGGGCAGGATTGTCGATGCCGATGTCCGCGAACCGCTGCGCGATGTCGCCCGCATTCGCCAAGCACGGCTGCACCAGCAGACTGGGGACAGCGAGGCGGCTCTCGCTGTCTTGGCCGAGGTGCACGGCGAGGGCTTCAGATGGCAGGTGCAGGAACTCAAGGGGGACATCCATCTCGCCCTTGGAGAACGAGGCAAGGCGCACGAAGCCTATGCTTCGGCCTTGCGGGAGGCCGGAGATGAACTCACTCTACCGATTCTGGAGATGAAGGCCAATGACACGGCGCCGATCGATGCAACCTAAGCTGGCTTATTGCCCCGGCCTTTTGGAAAGCCGACCTAGGCGCGGCTTGCGCCGGCTGGCGGTGATGCTGGCGTTGAGCTTGCTTGCCGGGGGATGCAGCTGGTTCTCTTGGGTGCCCGGCATCGGCGGCAAGGACGAGAAGAAGGAGGCGTTGGAGCCGGCCAAACTGGTGGACTTCGTTGCGGAGGCGCAAATCGAGCGGCGCTGGCGGGCCAGCATCGGCGCTGGCCTTGGGCGCAAGTACCTGCGCCTGAATCCGGTGATTGTGGCGGACCGCATCTATGCGGCGGACGGCTACGGGGTGGTGGAGGCGCGGGACCGCTTTTCCGGCAAGCGGGTTTGGCGCACCGAGGTCGGCAAGGCCCGCAAGGGGCGTTCGGGCCGTTTTCGCATGATCCCCCGCTTGGGTTTTTTTGACCGCCGGGATGTCAGCTTCGTTAGCGGCGGCGTTGGCGCCGGAGATGGCTTTGTGCTCTTGGGAACCACGAACGGCGAACTGGTGGCCCTCTCTGCTGCTGACGGCAGCGAGCAGTGGCGGGCCTATGTGGGCAGCGAGATTCTCTGCCGGCCGGCAGTCGGCGACGGCGCCGTGCTGGTTCAAACCATCGACGGACGGCTGCTAGCCTTGGAGCAGGAGGACGGCGCCGTCCGCTGGAGCTTTGACAATCAGGTGCCGATTCTGACCTTGCGCGGCAGCGCATCGCCCCTGTTCGACGGAAATGCCGTTTACGCCGGATTCGCCAACGGCATGGTCAGCGCCGTGCGGGCCGACAATGGCGAGCCGCTTTGGGAGCATCGGGTCATGCTGCCCGAAGGCCGCTCCGAATTGGATCGGATGGTGGATGTGGACGGCTCGCCCCTGCTTGATGGGCCGCTGCTGTACGCGGTTTCCTATCAGGGGCGGTTGAAGGCCCTGCGTCGCGCCGACGGTGCGCCGCTGTGGCAGCACGAGATATCCAGCTATTTGGACTTGGCTTCCGGCTACGGCCACATTTATGCGGTGGATGAGGCCGACCATGTGGTGGCCATCGATCAGCAGACTTCCGAAGTGGTCTGGCGCCAAGAGGGGCTGCAACGGCGCAAGCTGTCCAGCCCGGCGGCGTTCAGCAACTATCTCGTGGTCGGGGACGACGAAGGCTATCTGCATGTGCTGGCGCAAAGCGACGGGCGCTTCTTGGCGCGGCGCAAGCTGGACGGCAAGGGCATTCGCTCCGGCATGGCGGTGGCGGATGGGCGCACCCTCTATGTGCTCACCAATTCCGGTGCGCTGCACGCCTTGGAGATTGAAACGCGGTGACGCCGCAATTGGCGTTGGTGGGCCGGCCCAACGTCGGCAAGTCAACCCTGTTCAACAAGCTGACCCGCGCCCGCAACGCCTTGGTTGCCGATGTGCCGGGCTTGACCCGAGACCGGCAATACGGGCGGGCGGTGCTCGGCGACAAGCCCTGCATCCTGATCGACACCGGCGGCCTTGACGCCGAAGGCCAATTTGCGGATTTGGTTGGCCGCCAAACCCAGGCCGCCATAGCCGATGCGTCCTGTGTACTGTTCATCGTGGACGCTCAGGCGGGGTTGACCGTCGGCGATCAGGTGATCGCTGACGATCTGCGGCGCAGCGGCCGCCAAGTCGTTCTAGTCGTCAACAAGATCGATGGGTTGGACGCTGCGGCCGCGTCGGCGGAGTTCAGCCAACTGGGGTTTGCTAGCTTGGCCCGGATTTCAGCCACGCAGGGGCGCGGCTTGGCCGCCCTGCAGGACCTTCTGGCCGGCCTGTTGCCAACGGCGCCTGCGGGGCCGGACGATGCGGCGCCCGACCAAATCCGCACGGCGATTGTCGGTCGGCCCAACGTGGGCAAGTCCACCCTCATCAACTGGCTGGTGGGTCAGGAGCGCCAAATCGTCTTTGACCGCCCGGGCACGACTCGAGACGCCATTGAAGTGCCTTGCCGCCGAGGCGGCGACCAGTACCTTCTGATCGACACCGCCGGCGTTCGGCGCAAGGGGCGGGTCGAGGGCGTGGTGGAGAAGTTCTCGGTGGTCAAGGCCCTGCAGGCCGTGGAGCGAGCGCATGTGGCGGTGCTGGTGATCGATGCGTGGGAGGGCTTGGTGGACCAAGATCTGCATGTGCTCAAGATCGCAGTTGACGCCGGCGCCGGCTTGGTGATGGCCGTCAACAAGTGGGACGCCTTGGGCGAAGCCGAGAAACGTCGTTGCCGGGCCGCCTTGGACCGCCGTCTTGAATTTGCGCCTTGGATGCCGTTGCGGTTCGTTTCGGCCCTTGAAGGCGTTGGCGTGGGCCGCTTGATGGCGGAAGTCAAGGCGGTTTTTCGAGCGGGACGGTTCGAGGTCAGCACCACTCTCCTGAACAGGACGCTGCAGCACCTAGTTCACGAGCATCCGCCGCCGGCTGTGCGCGGCCGTCGCATCAAGCTGCGCTACGCGCACCGTCTTGGCGCCCACCCACCGCGCATCGGCATTCACGGCAATCAGACGGAAGCGCTGCCGAAAAGCTACATCAGATACTTGGAGAATGGGTTCCGGGAGGCGTTCAACCTCGTCGGCAGCCCCGTTCGCATTGGGCTTAAGACCAGCGCCAACCCCTACGCCGGCAAGCGCAACCCCCTAACCCCCCGCCAGCAGCGCAAGCGGCGGCGAATCGTGCGTCACCGCGTTGGTCGAGGACGCTGAATTGCGGGAGTCAGCCATCCCCGTAAGTGCAGACTGCGCCGGCTAGCGGCGCAGTTGCCCGTCTGCTTGCTCCGATTCCCTTCCCGCCAAACCCTTATTGGGGATTGGGGACGAAATCTGCTGACCAAACTCGATGACCTGGCCCAGGGACGTACTGGCCAGTGGCAATGCGTGCGATGTCGTAGCTTGGCAGGCGCCTAGTCGCCACGCAGGTGCCGTCCAACATGGTGCCCCACCTGTCGAAGTCAAAATCCAGATTGTCGAAGCCGTGCCGCCGCCGTTCTTCGGGAAAGGCGGGATCGTCAATGTCCGAAGGAAACAGATGCAGAAAGAACCTTGTTCGCACATCCGTGCGAACGCAGGGCGTTTTTGCGTAAATCAGCTCCCGCCCGTTGATATGCAAGTCAAAGTTGGAACGAATGACGGGCTTGTTCAACGCAATGAACTGAGATGCATTTCCTTGAGCGTCGCCGTCGTCGTCGCGGTTGACCTCCTTGACCTTGAAGATGGCCCCGTCGGGGAATTCGCCAATCACTTCAAGCTCCGGAAATCCCCGCAAGTCGGAAAGACCGTAGTCCCTTTTGGAGAGCTCCTTGGAGGGTATGTGGAAATAGACAACAAGATCTCCCATGGCGATCGATTGCTGAAGCTGCCGCTTGGAATACGGTAACCATTGGCTGTTAAAATTGTTTTTCGGTGCGCCCACAAAGAAATCTGTGACGCGCCGTGCGTTTGTAAAGATCTGACCATCTAGGTTTTGTCTCCGCAACGATGCAAGAGTCTGGGACTCCTGCCAATATCGCACGGACCATACGCCTGCTGGACCAGTCGCAGCAGCCAGCGTCCCACTAAGGCCGTCTCGGACGAGCAGAGCCATCCACAGGCAAAGCACGGCCGTTAAAACCGCCGGCAGGGCTTGCGACTTCGCCTTCCTCCATCCTTTCGACAAGCCTCCCCCGGGGCGTTTCTGAACCGTCCAAGTCCGCCAGCGCAGCAGAATTCAGTCCATGACCAAAACAGCCGTGAACAACATGGGCAGGTACACGGGCGACAGGTAGCGGTTGTCCATCTCAGTCAGGCTGGTGCCGGTTGCCGCGGCGGTCATAAGAGCAATGTAGAACAACGCGAAGCCGCCGTTCACCACAACGAAGTTGGTGCTCTCCCCCGGCCGGCGAATGAAGGCCCAGACTACGAGCCCTAACATCGCCAACATCAGAACGCTGGTTATGCTGGTGGCGATGCTGCCTAGGCCTTGCGTGATGGCAGGGGGCATCCACTCCGTTAGAACCTCCAAAATCCGTTGCACGTTTTCTGAAAGATCTCTGCTTGCGGGTTGTCTGATTCCTGCAAGCGTTTCAGTGGCCAAGTAGTTTCTTATCAGCCAAGTGCCGATTGGCGCAGCGGCTACAAGGGCGTAAACGGCCATGCGCTGCAGCTTCTCCTGCATTGCGGTGCCGCGCTGGAAGAGCAGCGCCGCAAGCGTGAATGCGATGAGGGTAACGCCAATGTATCGGGTCATGCAGGCTAACGCGGTGAAGACCGCTGCCCAAATTAGGGATGAGCGCCTTGATGCACTCAGGAATTTGTCAACCTGAAGTAAGGCGAGCGTCGTGAACAGGATGAAAGTGGGTTCCGACCAAAAGTAGTGAGCGGTCTTGGCCACGACGGGCGTAAACGCAATGGCTAGGCAGGCCCACGCCGCCAAAAAACGGGATTCGACCTTCTGGCTTAACCACCGCCCGCCAAAGAATATTGCCAACCCCAGCGCCGCCGCATTCACCCACCCGGCCGCTTGCAGAGGCGCGAATGAGACAAGGCCGGCGGCGGCTAGCAGAGCGGAGAACAGGGGCGGTCGTCTAGCGTAGGCTTGGCCTTCAAGGGTCGCGAAACCTAGGCCGTCCAACAGGTTGTTCGCCGCCGCGATGTAAAAGATGGAATCTCCGTCCATCCGCGGACCGTGCGCAAGCACTCTGGCTAGGACCAGCGCGGCACCCAAGGCGGCGATGCAAGCCACCAGCAGGGTGAAGCCGTGAGGATTCAGCCGAGGCCACATCAACGATAGTTTTCTTGCCACCTCTTCCCTCGCCTCAAACAGACCGGCAGCCTGCCCCCGAGTCGTAATCGCCGTACGGATTACGCACGAACCGTTCCCGGCCCGCCTTGTCGGTTCAAGGCCCATCTCCCATGGCCCCGCCGCCATCGTCGTCGTCCAAGGCCGGCATCGGCTCCCCAACCTCAGAGCGGGGGCGCAGCAGCGCGTCTAGGCGTTCGGTCAGCACTAGCCATGTCTCCATAAAGTCAGCGCGGGACATGATGGGGTCCTCTGAGAACAGTGTCTCCCAATTAGATTCTTCATTAGGCGAAAGGTTGTTGGCGTATGCATCGAGACGGCGCAAACTATCGCGGGCGACGCATTGCGGGTGGTTGCACAGAATCCAAGCGGCGTCGTAGAGGTCCCGCGCCTGCTGCCGTGTATGCTCGCCCACGAGTGTATTGAGCTTCTTGGCGATCAGCACGTCCCGCTTGTAAATTGGTGCGCCATCCACCCAAGCCACGCTGTTCGGGTCGATGCCGTTGGGCCGCGCCTCCCAGTGCGGGTGCGCTCGCCCGCCATCGCACACCTGCATGTCGATTTTCGTCTCAAGCATGTCCTCCAATTCCTCTCGGCGCATCCACAACCTCATGTAGCCCCGCCCATGCTGCTTGACGTCGCACCGCTCCACAGCAATGCCCGGCAGCCCTCCGGCAATCTCCCGAACCGCATCCGCAAGCGCCGCCGGCGTCAAGCTGCGCTTGGAGACGTCAATGTCCAAATCGGTGGACGGACGGGTGAGGCCGAGTCCCATCACCATCCCAGTGCCGCCCTTTACGGCGAGCGGCGCTTCGCCGGGCGGGGAGCCGTGAAACAGGCGATGCGTGGCCAGTTGGTGCGCTATGGCGGTGAGTGCGTCCATCAGCGCTTGCTCGCCCGGCTCCGGCTTGATGGGGCGGAGCGTGGTCATGGCGGGCTTTAGACTAGCCCCATGGCCTGCGCCGGCGACTGAAAGGTGGTCCACTCGGCGTCCATCGACAGTTCGCTGCGCCACAAGTCCCAGCCGTGCATGGATGCGGCGGGCACATGGGGCGTCAACCGCTCAAGCAACGCTTGGAGGCTGTCCAGTTGGGATTCGTCCCACAGCCATTCCGCCACCGTGGGTGCATGCAGGCACTTGAGGTAGCCGCCGCGGAAGGCGCTCATCACGAAGTGCCAAGCCAAGTCGGCAATGGCCCGGTCATGGTGAGCGCACCAGACGGGAGCGTTGCGGCGGGCGGCGGGGTGCCGCTCCATCGACAGTCTCTCGCGTGCGTCGTACAGGCGCTCGTCACCTAGGATGTGGACGGTGGAGAACCGCCCTCGGTCGGCCGACATGGCCGCGCAGTTGACCCAAGGGCGCTCCGCGTCGTACGGCCCCCACCAGCCGGCATGATGCCAATCCCCCCCGGAGGGCCATTCCGGGTCGGACAAGTTGAGTGACGACCAGCCCGTAAGGTAGTCCTGCCGGCTGCTGAGCCGAATGAGCCTAGGCATGCGCACCTGTCCCGTGTCGGCGTCCACATAGGGCGCATCTGGTGGCGGTGCGTTGTAGCTATGCCTCGGCCGGGACAGGTCGAAGTCGGCGCACTCCGGCGAGCGCCACTGCGCGTTTCGGTCGTCGGGGTCCCGAGTCTCCGGGGTGCGGGGCTGCATCGTCAATCGGCGCATGTTGGCCAGCTCGTGTTTTGCGCCGCTCCCATGGCGCTGTCGCCAAGCATTGTAGCATCGCCCGCGCCTCGCACTTCGGGAGCGGATCGGGGTTTGGGAAAAATCACGGATGCGGGTTGACCGAGGTGGGCGGAGTCGCTTGGGCAAAGACGGGGACGGCGCATTCTTGTCGTGCTGGAAGGCGGTGACAAAGCGTTGATTTTATTGGATTTAACGAAAATTGGGCGAAAGGCGGGCGATGCTTTATGGGTGAAATACGCCCAAAAATTCCGAACGGTTATGGAAATCAGGCATCCTTACACAAGGTTGCGTTGGAGCTGACGGACGCCGGCTTTGGCGGCTGCCTCACCCGGCGTTGAGAACCGCCATGATCTGGATGGGGTCCACGCGGTTGCCGTTCAGGCTGACCGACCAGTGCAGATGGGGGCCGGTGGTGCGGCCGGTCATGCCCACTTGGCCGACCACTTGGCCCCGTGCAACTGCGTCGCCCTCGCGCACTGCTATGGAGCTAAGGTGGCAGTACATGGTCACCAGTCCTTGGCCGTGGTTCAGGAACAGGGTCTTGCCGTTGAAGTAGAGTTCCCCGGTCATCGTCACCGTCGCCGGCGCCGGTGCTTGCACCGGGGTGCCGGCGTCCGCCGCGAGGTCCAGCCCGGAGTGGGGGTTCCTAGGTTGCCCGTTCAGCACCCGGCGCTGTCCGAATACGCTGGATATGCGGCCGGCGACGGGCTGATTGAACGGCGTCAAGTCAAGTGTGCGCATCGTGAAGCGGCGGTACTGGGCCAGTTGCCGTTCGGTTTCTGAGCGGATGCGGACGAGGCTGGCTTCTGTGGGATGCACCATGCGTTCGTTGGCGATGGTCAAATGCTCCTCGGGATATTGCTTGGGTGCCACGGTGAAGCGATGGATTTGGGTGCCGGTGGATGCCTTGAGGCTGAGGGCATGTTTGCCCGGCGCTGCGTCTATGGGTATGCCGACCAAGGCGCGGCGGCGGTACACCAACACCCGTCGGCCTTGATAGCTGGCAGAATCGACTGCGGCCGGCAGCGGCAGCATGTAAACGCCTCCCGGCACGGCGCTGGCGGCCGGGGCTGGTGCTGGTGCGTCTGATTGGCTGATGGCGGGGAACGCCACCCCGAAGAGGACGCCGACGGCCGCCGTGAACGCGCAGAGTTTCAGGAGATTCATTGCAAATCTTCTGCCGGCGTCCGCCAGCGTTGTGGCAAGGGGTGCCGCCGTTTCGCCAGCGCTTCAATGGCGCCGTCGTGGAAATTTACTTCAATAGCCTGGTTTAGTGGACTTTGCTCGGAGCGGGTGATGGCTTCGCCGCTAGCGCGGGTGACGATGGCGAAACCGCGCTCCAGAGCGTTGAGAGGGCTGACCGCCCCTAGAGTGCGGGCCAATGCCTCCACCCGCTCTTGGTCCTGCCGCAACTGCGCATCCATCATGCGTTTGGCGTTTTCCAGCAGGATGCGCACGGTGGCGGCGGATTCGGTAATGCGGGACTTCGGGTGCCGCCAGAACAGCCGCTGGCGCAGCCCATTGCAGTGGCCGCGCAGCTGGGCGAGCCGCTGCGCCAGGCTGCGCTGCAAGCGCTCGTCCAGGTCGTCGGCCCGCTGCATCAACCGCTGCAGGTGATGGCGTGGACTGATCAGGCGCGCCCGCAGGCCGGCCAGCCGATGCTCGGACAACTCTAGGCGAATAGCGGCGGCGCGGGCGAGCCGCTGCCGCCAGAGCTCGAAATCTTCGGCCAAGGCGTTGCTGTCCGGCGTAATCAACTCCGCCGCTGCCGAAGGCGTCGGCGCTCGCAAGTCCGCCACGAAATCCGCGATGGTGAAGTCCGTTTCGTGGCCAACTGCCGCTACGGTCGGCCTTGGGCAGCGGGCGATGGCCCGGGCCACGGCTTCGGAGTTGAAGGCGGCGAGGTCCTCCAAGTTGCCGCCGCCCCGGGTCAGCAGAACCACGTCCGGTGCCGCTTTCGCCACTTGGGAAAGCGCTTGGACGATTTGCGCCGGCGCCTCCGCGCCCTGCACGGCAACCGGCAGCACCCGCACCTCAAGCAACGGGAAGCGGCGGTCAATGACGCTCAGCACGTCCTTTAGCGCTGCCCCGGAGAGAGATGAAATTACGGCTAGGCGCTTGGGAAAGCTCGGCAAGGCGCGTTTGCGCTCCGGCGCAAACAGGCCCTCCGCCTCAAGACGCTCCTTTAAGGCCGCGAACGCCAACCGCAAGGCGCCGTCCCCGGCTGCTTCGAGATGCTCCACGATCACTTGGAATTCGCCCCGCTCCCCATACAGGCTGACGTGCCCCCGCAAGAGGACCTCCAAGCCGTCCGCCGGCTGCATCCGGCTGTAGCGGTTGCGGTTGACGAACATGGCGCAACGCACCTGCGCCCGCTCGTCCTTCAGGGTGAAGTACCAGTGCCCAGACCCCGGCCGCCGATAGTTGGATATCTCGCCGCGAATCCAAACCAAGCCGAAGCTCTGCTCCAGCATAAGCCGCGCCCTCTCGTTGAGGGTGCTGACGGTGAAAATAGGGGATTCAACCATTACGGGGCGCTTGGGCGTTTTCCAGCCTGTCCGTTGTGACCCGCCAACAGGGTCGTGCTTGGGGAGACCATCCGGGGGGTGTTTGGGCGTTATCCGGCCTGTTCGTTGTGACCCCATTGGGCTGCATGACAATGTACTCCATCCGCCCCAATGCGCAAGTTTGCATTCTGGGCCGGGACGAAAGGGGATCTCAACCGCGCTTGCTCCCCACACGTCGAATTTGGGCATGGTTGGTGGCGTCCAGTGGGACGAGTGACAGGGTGGCGCCCAGGGTCACTCCTAGCGGATGGGCTATGACTTTCGCTGTCGGATATCGCCTCCGGGGCCTCGGTCCTAGTCCCTTCTTCGTCAGGGCGTGGGTTCAGACCTATGAAACCAATCAAGGACTGGAGCGAAGGATGGTCTTAATCCCTTCTTCATCAGGGCGTGGGTTTGAACCCAAGATGTACGTTCCTTGGCTCAAGGCGGACACGTCTTAATCCCTTCTTCATCAGGGCATGGGTTTGAACATACAACGGTTATCCCATCCGAATTTGTGACGCGTCTTAATCCCTTCTTCATCAGGGCATGGGTTTGAACCAACGCGGCTGCTGTTTGGATCGGGAAAGAGAGTCTTAATCCCTTCTTCATCAGGGCATGGGTTTGAACCCATCGTCGCCGGCTATCCGTTCAAGCGGGAGTTGTCTTAATCCCTTCTTCATCAGGGCATGGGTTTGAACCAAGCTCATGATCCAGGAATGGGAGCTTGAAGGTCTTAATCCCTTCTTCATCAGGGCATGGGTTTGAACTTTCGACCTATGGTGATGGGGCAACTAATCGCGTCTTAATCCCTTCTTCATCAGGGCATGGGTTTGAACCGCCTTCGATTATTTCCCCTTTTTCTTCAATAGGTTGCAAACTGGGTTGCTAGGAAATGAGAACAGCGCGAGGCTGGCTGCCCATAGCCTCACTTTCGTCTCACCCGACCGCAGTGGAGCATTTTATTAAAGAACGAGCGTTTCCTAAGCACTAAGCAACCCTAAACCTGTTGGCAGTCATCTGTCAACGGTGTCTTTATGGCGTGGCCGGCACCGCTTTGAACGCCATACACGGTCGCCAACTGGTGCCGGGATTCATTGCGTAGCCAGTGGCGGTTTCAGCGGTCGCCTCCTCCCTTCCGGCTTGCATCAACTCTGAGCGGTCCATGATGTTGACTCGTATTGGCCTTGCTAGCGGCCCGCTCGCCGGCCGGCAAATCACCCAAGAACGTTTCTAGCTGGTCAAAGAACAACACCCCGTCCGGGAGGCAAGGGGGGCCGTAAATTAGGTGGCGGCCGTTTGTAGATAGCGGGTAGGCACGGACGTCGTCGCTTTTTGGGTCAATCAAGACCTCGATTTTCCCCATCAGCCCTTCAACCTGCGGGCGGGTCGCCGTCATGCGGAAGACGGAGCGCTGCAATGGCTCGGCGGACTGGCATACGGCGCGATGTACCCTTTGCAGGCGGTTCGTGGCTGCGATGTCGTAGGCGATGAGCCAAGGCGTGCGCCGATTTGACGGCATGTCATTCGCCCCTGCCTTCGTGCGGGCAAGTAGTTAGACCGCGGCCCCGCTGCTCCAACTCTCGGGCTGATCGGGCAAGTTGTTGTCGGAATAGACGGCGCAGTGCGCGGCCAAGGGGGTTGAACCTGCCGTAAAAGTGCCTGCGACCAGCTTTGCCCAACAGCATCCCGTCGTTGGTCTCCCGAAATGCCTCTTTGGTGAGAACGCGGTTGCGGAACAGGGCCCACACCCATTCGTCAACATGGGGTCGGAATGGTTCGACAATATCGGCTGCTAAGGACTCGCGGCCGTACGCGGGCTCGTGATAAAGGCCCAGCAGCGGGTCAAGACCGGCGGCATGGCAGGCGAGGGTGGCCTCAAAGTGCAGCAAGGTGTAACCAAGCGACAGGCAGGCGTTCACCGGGTCGCGGGGAGGTCGCCGGTTGCGGCGGTCAAAACCTAGTGAGGGCGGGAACAGCGCTGTAAATGCCTTAAAGTAAGTCGCGGCGGCCGCCCCTTCAATTCCGCGTAAGCTAGGGATGTCCAGCCGCGTCCCGTCTTGCACCGTGCGGGCCTGCAGGGCGTCAAGTTGGGCGATGGCGCGGGTAAGTTTGCTCCGTTTGCCCGGGCGTGTATTCAGCGCCTTTTCCAGCAGACGCCTCTGTGCGTGGACTTTTGCCGAAATCAGATCTAAGGCCCATTGGGTTCTTGCGCGGGGGTCTTGGTAGGCGTCGAATTGGCCCAGCCGTCGCAAAACATCGTTGTGGGGCCGCCCAACGCATGTTGCGAGGTGGCGGTTTTGCCTTCCGCTCAGCACTAGAATGCCGGCGCCGGCGTCGGTGATGGCTCCAAGGGCAGAAGTGGAGACTTTCGCCCGCCCACGCAGAACCACCCGTTCGAGTCGAGCGAGGGGAACTGTGCCGCGCCGTCCGGTTGGTTCGCGAATCTCTATGACGCCATTGGAGACATCTAGCTCAATATCCTTGCGATCGATGTAAAGCGTAGTCATGCCCATCACCCAATATATTGAAAATCAGGATGCACGGCAGGAGTGGCGGTTCCCAAGAGTACCGACTTGGTTCTCTCCTCAACTTGCAACAGTGCAAAGCGGTCCTTGCCTTCGTCAATGATGGAGAGCGCCCGCACGGTCAGTTCATGGTGCGCCGCAGATGTCAAAAAGCACTCGAATACTGACTTTTGGCCGCCCGTGGCGTGTTGCCTGACCGCTTGGCGCAGCCTGTACAAACGCCGTGGGTCGGCTATGTCGTAAGTTGCGATGTATAGTCTAGTCGTGGCCATTTGGCACCTGTGGCGTCCGCAAGCGTTCATGCGGCGCAGCAGCCTTTCGCCGATTGTCGCTGTAGCCGCCGAATCTCAGCCGCCGATGAACTTCATCACTGTCACTTCGCCGCTGAAGCTTAGGTTTTGCTTGTCTGCCAAGGCACGGGCTAGCAACGGTCTGAGTTGGGCTAGGGCTTGTGAGCGGGGCAATTCCAGCACAGGGCGCATGTCGTGATGACGAGTGTTGGAAAGACAACCGTACAGATGGCCGTTGGAGGCAAGTCGCAGCCGGGTGCAAGTGCTGCAGAATGGTGCGCTCTCGTTGGCGCAGAAACCGAAGACGCCCCTGCCCGGCACCTCAAAGCGCACTGTGGTGGAGTCCCAAGGGGCGTCGGTGCTGGCGTACTCGTAGTGTTGCCCGATGAGCGCTAGGACGTCGTCCATGCCGAGGAATTCCTTACGAAACAGATTGCCAGTGCGCAGATGTCCCATGTTCATCAGTTCAATGAAACGCAGTTCGATGCCCTGCTCGAAGCAGTAGTTCAGCATGGGCAGGATTTGGTCGGCATTGCGGCAGAGCATCGCGACCATGTTGATCTTGACCTTTAGGCCGGCGTCCAACATCCGCTGGACACCCGACAGCACCGTGGCAAGATCGCCACCGTGTGCGATGTCGCGGAAGGACGCAGCGTCCAAGGTATCCAAGCTGATGTTGACCCGGCGCAGCCCGGCGGCGATGAGTAGGTCGGCCTTCCGCGCCAGCATTTGGCCGTTGGTGGTGATGCAGACGTCCTTAAAGGGTAGTTTCATGAATGCCGGCAGCAGCTCGTCGAACTTGGGCGACACCAGCGGTTCGCCGCCGGTGATGTGTAATTTTTCAATGCTGGCCGCCTCAGTCAGCAGGGTCACAGCGTCCCGCATCTCTGTTGCGCTCAACTCGTCCGCTACTGCCTGCAGCCGCCGACCGTTGGGTACGCAATAGGTGCAGGCGTAATTGCAGGCGGCGGTGAGGCTCAGGCGCAACTTGCGGAAGCGCCGCTTCTGAGCATCGACGATCACCGGCAATCGCCCATTCGCATGGCTCTTTTTGGTGTTACGCCCCCGTGCCTTTCGGAGAATGTCCATGTCCACCACCGGTATGGCCGCCGTGTATGTGGGCGACACGCCGTCCGAAATCGCGGTCGCACTGGCGGCTTCCGTTTTGATCCGCCTCCCGTTCCTCTTTTTGCCGGCTGTATTCATCTGCATAGCCTCGTTCTTCTTCTGCCGCAAATGCGTTGCAGTGCGTCTTAGAGGGCATTTAGGCACGAATGCCGCGGATTCAAGCAAGCCGCAAGGTTGCGGAGGCGGGAAGTGGAGCGTTTACTCTGCGGTTTTGGCTAGGCTCTCCACTTGGCGGCGAAAGAGCATGGCCGACGGCGGCGTGACCTTCTGCCGCCGTTTGGCGATTTTCTTGAACTCTTGATTGAACTTGCGACGCACGAAACGGCGCCCCGGTTCGTTGCGGCCGCTGGTCTCCTTGTACATGCTGCGCAGCCATTCGGCGTCGGCCGTGTTGCGGACCACGACTATGATCTGTTCCACCTCCCACTCGCTAAGCATGTATTCCAGAGACAGTCTGCGCAGTTCCTTTTCCAGCACCCTAGTCAAAGCTTCCGCATCGTCCTCGACCATCTCATCGGCGATGCTCTTCGTTAATTTGCCGGCGGCGACCCCGCCGCCCAAGGAGCCTAGAACCCCACCGATGATCCCGCCTGCCGCTGTACCCACAATGGGTACGGCGGAGCCGATTGCGGCACCGGCAGCGGCACCCCCCATCCACCCTCCCACACCTCCAGCAACGCTGGCGACGTTGACCGCGCTGCTTTTGGTGAACTGTTGCCAAGAGATCGATTTGTCGAACGCCGCTCGGTAGAAATCCGGCGCACACATAACGGCGGCCGTCACGCCTCCAGTCACAGCGTTGGAGCGGAACAGCTTGCTGACGTGATTGACCGCCGCTGCGCCATGCACGGACTTGCGTAGAGAGGCTTTGGCGATGCCTTCAACGGCCTTCTTCCCGATCGAGGTGCGGGCGGCGGCCCGTACGCCTTGGCGAACTGCGGTGGTTCCCACGGCGGCGGCCCTGGTCCGTAGCAGTTGTGCGCTAACTAAATGCGTGACCAGCGTCGCGGACCCGGTGCAAAGCGCCTCTTGAAACGCCGCCTTGGTGGCTTCAGCATTCTCCAACCCCTGCCAGCGCCCTCGCGCATAGCTGATCGCGAAGGAGAGCCCAAAGGCCCCACTGGATACCGCAGCACCGGTCTTGATGTCGAACTTAACCGAGTCAATGTTGCCGGCGCGGGCGATGTTCCGCGCCTGTCTGAACGTCACCGTTCCCTTCTTTACCAGCTTCTCGGCGCCGGCCGGGTCGGTGTGGCCCGGCACTTGGCCTTTGCTGATGCGCTCCCGCATCAGTTCTACACATTGATCGTATTGATCCTTGGGCACTTCCAGCACTTGTCCCGAATAGCGGTACTCGCCGCCTTGCGGTTCGAAGGCGGACCGCATCGTGGTGGCGGGGTTCTCGTAGTACTTCGACTGTACGCGGACGTCGTTGACCAGCCGGTCCGCGCCGTGCAGATCGTTGGACTGACCGACCACCTTCGCGTCTTGGCCGCGCAAGCGGTCCGCGAGATTGTTCGCGTCCTCCGCCGCGAAGCCGTGTCCGCCCTTGGTGTGGTACTTGCCGATCTGCGTCCGCTCCAAGGCCGCCGCGATCTCTGGTGCCACCACCAACAGGGGTGCGTTGTTGCCCTTTCCACTGTTTTTGCGTTTTTTCATTTTCCAAAGTTCTCCTTGTTTGCTCTCCACCATCTTGGCGATTCGGCTACGTCACCCGTGAAGTGGACGGCCTAGGAAGATGGTGAATTTTGACACCCCGCGGGCGGTCAAGGTGGTTTGGCAAGGTTGCCGTCTCTGCCCTGCGGCCCGTGTTGAGGGGTATTTAGGCACGAATGCCGCCGATTCAAGCAAGCTGCAAGGTTGCGGAGTTGGGAAACGCGGTTGCCGGCCGGGCGGAACTGGGAAGCGGTGGGAAGACGGGGAGATGCCACGGGCATTCGCCGGCTTCCTCCGACGGAGCGTTTACCCGGTAGTTTCTCCCTCCGTGGTTTTGGCTAAGCTCTTTACCTCACGGCGAAAGCGCATGGCCGTCGGCGAAGCGACTTTCGGCGCACACATGACGACCGCCATCACGCCATGTGGGACTGAAAAAAGACGCATCGCCCGCCGCTAGTGTATTCCTGAATGCGCTCAATGCGTTCGCGAATGTGCTGCAGGAGCACTTTGTCGGACTGGCCATCTTTCCTCATAGAGGCTGTGCCTCCTGCAACACGCGGTCGCGTAGCGTGGGATGCAGAGCCCCTTCCGTGACTAAGTCCACGCGCCGCTGCAGCAGATCCTGAACATCCATCAACAGATCGCCTAAAGCCAATCCAGTCTTGTCTGGGGGAAGGGTAACCAAGAGATCCACATCACTCCTCTCGTCCGCTTCGCCGCGGGCCATAGAGCCGAACACCCGCACGTTGCGGACGCCGTGACGGTCAGCCAAGGCGAGAATCTCATCTCGGTACAATTCAACTAATGGATGCATCGCTCTTCCGCTTGGCCGGGAGTTGCAATTGCGCCCCCGTCTCTAGAAATTTGCTGGGTGGGAACATCAGTCACCCTCCCACTCATCATAGATCACTTTGGCATCTCGTGCCGCCCTGCCGGGTGGCGGGGTCTCCCACCATCCATTCTTCTCCCAACGGGAGCGGATGTCCTGATATGCCTCCTTTTTGAGCGCCGGGTCTGCTATTTCAGCCCAAGCCTTGGCGAGCCTTCTGCCTCGTAGCGTTTGTTCCTCGGTGGATGTATGCCCGCTTGACAAGCCAGCAATGGTTTCGTCCACCCAAGCGCAGCTTGGTTCGGGTTCGACCACGGCCATCGGCTCGAACAAGCCGTAGCCGGAGCGCGTCTTGGCGCCCGCGCCGCGGCTGGACAAAGCGTCAACCAGCATTTGCTCCGCCAGATCAAGCCACGCAGGGGGACCCTCCAGCACGAACAGAAATCTTCCTTGGACGGCGATTTGGGCGTTGGGCACTGGGCTGTCGAAATCCGTAGCGGGCACTTTTCCGTCTTTGCCGTAGTATTCAGGATGATGGGTCGTGACGACTTCGAGCACGAACGGGCGTTGGTCCGAGTTGGGTGTCCACCAAGCATCGTGGAAGGAGACAAGCCCTGCCAACCCGGCCGGTCGGCCTTCGGTGGCCGGCGCTCCGAAAATTTCGTTGCAGATGGCGTCCCCGTTGTCGGCATTGCGGAATTTTTCGCGCACATGGGCATTGACGACGCCTTTGACGCTGGACCCCGGGATGTACGGCGCACCGTAACTGTGGCTTATGGCGCAGCCGGTTTCCAACATGCCGCCGCCGGCCAATCCAGCGAACAGCCGGGTTTTTAGCTGAAGGGTGGTTGATCTAAAGCGCGACTTGTCGGAGGTGGCCTCCCTCCACCGCTTGTAGGCGCCTCGGTAGAGGTCGCCCATGTCCGTTTTGCACACGCGCTCTATGAGTTCCGTTTTGTTTGCGCCATCCTCATCGTGCATCTTTAAGCCATGCTGAAGCAACAAGCCGGGATGGGCATCCGCAGCATCCCTGTAAACTTGGCGCAGACGACTGCGCATTAGCTGTGTCCTCATTGCGAGCCTCCATGCGGCTGCAAGGCGCCATTGGCGTTCTGTTCGCTTACGCTTAACACCGCTTGGGCGTAGCGCTTGATCCAACCGCTTGCCTCCAAGGACCGGCGCGTGAGATTAACTGCCTCTTGGAGGCCGCTTTCGATGACGGCTTCGTGCAGCGCCGGCCCATCCTCTGTGGTTGTGGCCTGGGCGGCGCGGAGCACTGCATTCAAGTCATTGAGTAGAGCGCGGTGCTCGTCCTTGCCCTTGGCGAGTAGGAATCCCGTCGCTTGGGCAAGTCCAGATTGAAGGATCATCCCCGGCAGTTTGTGCGCCAAGGTGCCGTACTCCCTCTCTCTTGGACTGCGGCGGTGCGCTGCAACGCGCTCGTAAGCCGCCTTGGCGACTGCGTGGGTACGGGTCTCGGTCATGCTCATGCTTCCTCCGAGGTGAGAAAACGCACCAGCCCGCGCCCAACGCCGGCCTTGCCGCCAAGTTGCAGCAGCGTGTTGGAATGGGGCATTGCCTTTGCCAGCTCTGCTTCGGACCTGGAGTCGTCCTTGTTGTTGGAAGCGGAGACCGCAAACAGGCCCCAGAGCACGGCCTCGGCGGGCAGATTCTCCTCGTACCAAAGCGCTCCCTTAAGAACCGTTCCTGTGTTTTGATCTATGGCGATGCGGGCGCGAACCTCGGTGGCGGTTTCCGAAAGGAAATCCATTATTTCGTCCGGCAGAAGCGTAAATCGCTTAACGAATTCACTTTGCGCCTCGGAATCGCCGGGATGCACCGCTTGGGCGATGCATTTTGCCCACTCCGTTAGCGAGGCATCCTCCCGTGCCGTCAAATCGAGGTCCTCCAGCACGAGTTTGCGCCTATTCTCTTTAGCAATGCAGTTGATGGACTCGGGCGGGACCAGCGCCTCCTCTGAAGTGAGCTTGGATGGCGTCCTTGGTGCGGATGCGCCGGAACGCTTCAGGTCGCGGGCGTAACGGTGCAGAATGAAGGGTGCGGTGACGTAGCTGACAATGCCCGCCAGGCAGCGCACCGGCAAGGCCAGCAGATGGGCATCCCCAATCGCCAAGGCTCCAGCGAAGGAGTTCGAGTCGCCGCTGCCGAACTCAGGGGCCGAACAATGTCCTTTCATCGTTCGGGTGACTGATGGCGACCTGCTGCCGCAGCACCCCGCGCAGAGATGATCCCGGAACGATGGGGAGCTTCGTGGCCCGGGCGCGAGCGATCGGCAAGTCCACCACGCCTACGGACTGGCCGGTTCCGCAGTGCAGAGCGGAGAGGGCATGGAGATGAAACAGTCTTGCTTGCATGGGAATTTTTCCTCGATTGGCGAGTTAACGGGCTGTAATTGGTGGTTTCCATGAACTGGGCAAAGCAAGCCCGAAACCATCGCGACGGCGCAGGTCGCTGACGCTGGCCAGCCACAGCGCCTTCAAGTCGCTGGCGTCCACATTGCCAAGAATTCGGAACCAATAGACTGTGCCGGCTGGGGCCAACTTGCGGGTTTGTCGAGGCCGCCGCTCAGCGAGATTCCAGCCGGAATGCGGCTGCCAACGCTCCACCGCTGCGGCGCACAGGCGCAGCCGCAGCCCTGACAGACCGGGCGGATTGCCGGTCAGGTCGGCATCAAGCCAGCCGGGGCGATACCCGTTGGAGAAAATGGCCGGGGTCAGCAAGGTCAAGCAGAGGCCGCCGGTATGAGCGATTTCCTCCAGCCAATGCTGCGGCGGCACTGGCCAAATCCGTTCTGGTTCCGGTTGCAAGGCCGCTAGGCGGCGTTCGCCCCCGAGATGCACTAAACCCTTGTCCAAGGCTTCGCTGCAATGCGCCAAAAGACGGAAGCCGTTCGCTGCCGTCTTCCAGCGCTCTTTGACGGGAAGGTCCCCGTTCTCCGTTGCGCTTGGTGCGTTGAGATCAAGTCCCTCGGTCTGAAAGAGATGCCCGGCCTCGGCGGTTCCGGTTTTCGGGTTGATTGCCACATGGGTGCGACGGTCTCCCGCCGGCGGTGACCAGCCATTCCTGCATAGCTGCGCATGGGAAACTGCCTGCCCCTGGCGAAAATTCAGCAAATCGTCCCATACCCACCAAGTCGGACCGTTGCCGGGCTTGCCGATTTCAGCCTCAGCCAACCGCACTGGCAGCAGGCCGTCGGGCAGGTCGGCGTCGCAGCCGGCCTCGAATTCACGCGGTTCGATACGCTGTACGTTCGGCCCCGATGCGCCGTGACCGAAGTACAGTGCGTCCGCGGGCTTCGGTGCCAAGATTTGGCTGTCTCCCTTCACCAGCAGAGGCCCGGCCACATTCAGTTCCATGGCCTCTTGGAATTTTTGCTTAAGCCCTAGCCCCGAAGGCTCGCCCGAGGTCCGCGCCCATGCCGTGCGCAGGCACCCCGCCACGGTCGAAGGCGGTGGAAGGCGAGCTGGATCCACGATGGACAGATCGTCAAAAGGACGCCCGGAACGAACTATGATGGGCGCAAGCGGGTCCAAGCTCAAAACCCTGCTGGGGCCGTGTTGTTCCGGTAGGCTCGTCGAATCAGCTTCGCTTTTCAGGCTCTCCCGCCCTGTTTGCGCTCTGGCTCGTTTGCGGTAATTGGGCCGCTGGTTCTTCCGCTTGCCCCGTCTGTTTTTCTTGGGCGGGCTCATGTGCGCTCTCCGATGTCGCTGGCGGTTCGGGCGGAAAGCCAACGTGCAATGATCAGCGTGTCGGCTAGATCTCTAAGTGATTGGACTTGCGCCCGCTGCGCGACTAATTCTTGCAGTTCTTTGGGAACTTGGCCGCTGCCGCCTTTAGTGCGAGCCCGATCAAGCATGCGTCCCACTTCCGCCTTCCGCATGTCCTGCGCCGTGGAGCCGTCGTCTTTACGGAGCCAAGCAAGGCGCAGATCGATGTCCCGCAGATCATAGGCTGCACGGGTCGGCAGCTCGCCGTTTCGGAACGCAGCAGTCATCTGATCAAGCGCTTTGAACGCCTCGTCATCGCTCCACCGATTGCGCCAGCACAGTTCCGCTCCCGAGCGAATGCCGAGTGCGATGGCCAAGGCGTTGCGTTGCGCGTCGGTAGAGTCTCCCTTCGCCAAGTGTTCCGCCCGTTCCGCACGGTCGCGCAGTGCGCCCAACGGCTCCATGAAATGGCCGACGCCTAAACCGACGGACAGTGTCGGGCGGTCCTCATGCAAAATATTCATTTCCCCGGCGATTTCGCTCAGCGAATTCTCAAATTTTTCCGCCAACGCCTTTGAGCAGCTCACCGCCTGCGCCAGCGGCATGAGCGCAAGAACGTCATCGCCGCCGGCGTACACGGCATGGCCCCGATGTTTGCGGACGACTTCAGGCACATGCAATGCGAACTCGTGCAATGCGCGGGAAATTTGCCGAGCGCGGTCCACGCTGTCCGCACGGGAAAGAAATGCCCCCATGCGGTCGCCATCGGCCTTCAGGATGGCGGCATAGGGTACGGGCTTGCCCACTGACTTGCCGGCATCCGTCTGCTCCTGCACGATTTGCTTGATGCACTGTCGAAGGCCGGAAAGCGCTTCCTTTTCGGATGGATCGCTTGCCTGTGAAAGCGCGTTTCCCAGCCTGAATTCATAGAGCATCTGCGCGTCGAACGGCAATGCGCTGTAGATTCCCCCGTTGCCGCTGGTGCGCGTGGCGAGTTCCAAGGGAACCAGCGGCTCGTAGGCGGCACGAAGGCGTTGCTGCTGCACTGCACTGAGTTGCTCGATCCACGAATCTGCGGCAATGCGGGAATAGGCGGTGAATTGCTCCGATTGGCCGGCTAGGCGCTTGGTCACGCCGAGCGCATCAAGCTGTTCGCCTTTGGACAGCCGGAGCTTGCGCCGGGCTCGCTCGGTAGCCGGCCATTTCGGCAATACGGTTTCCAATGCGCCGTCAAGAGAGGATTTCGGCAGCCCTTCCACGACGAGCTCCTCGCAAGCCTGGAAGTTTCGGGTGGCCTTTCTGGCACCTAATATCTCACGAACCCGCCTGCTGGCTTGCGCGTAGTCATCCGCGACGGCGGCAAACGACACCCAAGCTGCGAACCCTTCCAAGATGTCGCTGACTTGCGCCTGCCAGACTTCTTCCCGCACGGTCCTTCCCAGTTTGCCGCGCGCCTGATCCCCCAGCTCCGCCAACCGCGAGACAGCAGAGGCTTTGGCCTCGTCGCAGAGCGAGCGCACGGCTGCGGCGTCAGGCAAGCTAACTTCGACGCGCAGGATATTCGCAATGTTGGCAGCGTCGGCTGGCCCATTTTGCGGTGCCAAGTCTTCTTTGGGGTTTTCGAGGTGCGGAAAAATCAAGCAGCCTGGATGCCGGTCATGGAGTTTTTTGGCAGCGGCTCGCACTGCTTCCGACAGAAGGTAGGAGCCACACCAAAGATCGCGAGTGCGTCGGGCGGCCCCGATCAAGCTCTGCACCGGCCCTAGGGACAGGGTGACGAGGAAGCGTTCCATCACCCGGCCCTCGTCTTTAGGGTTTCTCGGAAGTAGTGCATGAATGCCGAAAGTGCATCAGAGCCTCTGCCGACTATGGGCTTGATGCTTTCCGCCCGCCACTCGCGCTCGCGAGAGTCTTCCGGCCACGCGGGTTTCCCTTGGCGCGAGTTGAAATGCACTGGGGTGCTGATGCGCTTCTCCCAGCCGGGCAGAAGCAGCGCCATCGGCCGGTATTGCCGTCCATCGAAATAGGGTCGCAGGATCAGAGGGCTGGCCATACGGTCGTGGCCTTCAGGATTGAGCACCAAGCTATCGCTGTCCTGCCCTCTCGGGTCACCGTCGTTCTTGTCTTTGAAATGGAAGACCAGCGGCAGCCCGAAAGCGGCCCGCGGGTAAAATCCGTCAACTGGGTGTTCCGGTTTATGCATTGGTGCATGTGTGTTGGTGGCCCGCCGGATCGTATCCGCCTCCGGCCAGCGGCTGCGACCGGGACGATTGCCCAGCAGCCCTTGATTCCGCCCCATCTCCACTCCTTGACGGAAGTGCTGCAACGCATCGACGGCACCATTCCATGCTTGGACCGCAGTGGTTGTTGGCTGACCGGCCACCATCCAGCCGCCCCGCGCCTTGACTTCTTCGGCAGTCACCGGCTTCAACGCCATATTGTCGCCAACTACCTTGACGGCGCCGAGTCCGCGCCGCGTTCGCGCACCCACGCCGCCAAAGTTCGCCCACCAGCGGAGGGCTTCGACCACCCCCTCCCGCTGCGCGGGCGTGACCTCCTCTTTGAAGCGCAGCACCAATTTGAAGCTGTAATCCGCTTGCACAAGAAACGGATCGTCGCCCCTTTCCAGAATCAGCGCGTAGGTGGGAATATCCAGCTCGCTTTTGCGCTTCAATTGCTGCTCGCCGGCTGGAGCGCCCTCGACTTGCACCGCCACTTTGCTAGCTTGAGGCCCGTCGCTGGAAATGCCGCCCCAAAGGGCGGACTCGTCAATGAACAGATCAGTCGAATCCCAGCCAGCGCCATGCAGCAGGCGCCACCAGAAACGCAGCTGACCCCGCAGGGCGCTGGCCCGTATGGGCATGTCGTGGTCCACTTCGCCGGGCTTCACGCCGCCGCCGTACATCGGCGTGATCAGCTTGCAACTAGCGATCACCACCGATTCGGCATCCTCGGCGGGCCGCGCCGCGTTCCAAGCTGCGAGGGCAGCTTCCGGCGAGATATCCTGATTTGGTTTCCTCATCCTTGGTCTTTCCGGTTCGCTTGGCTTTATTTGTACCGCCTTTACGCCCTCATTTCACCTAAAGCGCACAGCGTACTGCAAGGGCGGCAAGGTTGCCGCTATCTCAACAGAAGGTCGTCTAAGGCGTCCTGCAGTATCTGCCGGAGGCGCTCAGGGTTCCGAAGCGCCTTTTTTGCGGCGCTAGATGGAGGTGCAGTGCCGTGCGCCAAGGAGTTGCGTAGCTGCTTGAGCGTCCAGTAGTGTTGGGACCGCCGTTTGGAACCAGTGTCTTTCAGCCCCTCTTCGTATTGGTCAACGGCCTCTTTGCGCTCTTCGCTGTATTTAACCGTGGTCACTCCCCACTCCTCACAAATTCGAGACACCACCGCTTCCCAACCGAACATCGCGGCCCGAACGAAATCCCGCCGCTCCAAGTATTGAAGGGCCAGCGAGTGCTGCTTCTTGGACATGCTTGCCTGCTCCACCCAACGCAACCTGCTGCTCAAGCGTTCCTGAAAAAGGCCGGACGCTCCGGTCAGGGGGCCATCCATTGCCCTTAGAAACGCTAGGAACGTCTCGATCTTCCGCGCCGCGTCCCGCACATTGAAGGTGCGTTCGCAAAAGGCAGCGTCCGCCAAGCAATTGGCCTTGTCCTCGGGAACGCCATCGTCGATCAGAAGCGGCGCGAATACGCCGTAGTCGCCCGTGGCGTCAAACCTATTCAGTGCATCCAACCAGTGGCGTACGCGCGTCAGGCCGTCAAGCCTCAATACTGGGGCCACGCCGTCGCGCATCATGTCGAGAGCGCCGTACCACAGGCCTCGGACCCTCAAACTCTTTTCGTGGATGCGCTCCAGCATGAACGCCGAAAGGAACCCGATCATGCCAATGTGCCGGAAACCGTGGGTGAGATCGAAGCTGACCGCGCCATCTGACGGCACAACCTCGGCCACGGCTTGCAGAATGGCGTATTGGTCATCGACGTCACGGCCGAAAGGAATGAGGTGCGGGATAACTTCGCAGTTAACCGCCCTTCGCATGAGCGGCTTCACTTGGTCAAGCAGATGTTGGGTCACCGTGCCGACCACTTCGGCGTCGATCAGCTGCAACCGCGCTTCCTCATCGCCCGTCTCCCCGGCCAAGTGCTCGACCAGAACGCTCCACTGGCTGCCGCATGTGCCGAGGATGACAATGACATCAGGCTTGGGCTTGAGATGCCGCGACAGCGCCAAGCCAAAGAACGGGGTTTGTTCCTGCTTCCCGTCGGGAAACCTGTAAACCGCCTGTCGGTATCCCGTTTCCTTGCTCTCCCGGCTCCTGCCGAGGATGGTTACCAAGGTGTGAGTCATGTGATCACCGGCTTCCATTTGGGTCATCGTTGTCTTTTAGAGGCTCGAAACGGATGGCATCTGGAGGAATGTCCAAACCGTGCAGCCAAATGCGTTCCTTACGTTTTGAGATCAAGTATGGCGCAGCCGCCTGCGGTCCTAGCGCTGTGTTCAGACTTCGATGCAGCCTGCTTTTCGTCTGAGAGAAAAAGCTCGCCGACATGCCGTCCTTTAGCCCCGTCTCGGTGCGTTGGTTGCACTTCGTGGCTCTGTATTCGAGCAAAAACGCCTCGGCATGACCGCGCTCAGGAACGCTCTCAACCGGACACCCCAGCCATTTCGAGCCATTCTTCTGCCGTCGAGCGAGCCAAGCGAGGAACGCTAACCGTGCTGAGGAAAGCGAGACAATTCGGCCTCCGGCACACAAAAGTTCGCTGGATAAATCAATGATGAGCTCTTTCGGGCCAATGGCCCGTTGAGCGGCGTCAACCGCGTCAATGAATCGGGTCTTGCCGTCTAGAAGCCCTTCGGGCAGCTCGCCTCGAAGCCGAACGAACGGAATCTCCGCCAGCGTCACCTTGGCGTCCCGAGCGTCGTGGAACTCGTTGTTGCGGTCTTGGATCAATTCGCTCTGCGGCGTCGGGTAGAAGAAGCCTGGATGCGACTCGTAGGGCGCGTTGACCAGCACATGGGAGAGCCTGTCTTGGATGCGCCCATACAGCGAAAGGGCGTAGCCGAGGTAGAACCCCATGGTCTTGCGCCCGCCGGCGATGGAGACATGCAGTGCGCTGCCGTCGTCGCCGGTCAGTTCTCGCATCAGCTCAGTGATGGCGTCGGCGGCGGCAATGTTGTCCGCCTCGCTGCGGATGTCGCCTAGCGGGTTGCCGTCGCCATCCGTCAACTCATGAATTTGCTCAGGCCCGAACGCGATGGATGGCAATCCGCAATCCGTGCGCAGGCGATGAAACCAGCGGTCCTCATGCAGGAGGGACTGCTTCGCTTTTTGAGCGCCTTGCTGGGTGGTGATAAGCCGCACCTCGGTGGGAATGAACGGCGGGTTCTTCTCAACCGCGAGGGCGTACAGCGTCTCGGTGACTATCTGCGGGGACAGTCCCGTAACAGCCACTAAGATGCGGCGCGGGTAGCTTTCCGGATTCGTGTTTTTTGGTTTCATGGCGGTAGCAGCCCTACAGTCGATTTGGCGTAGGCCATTGCGGTTGTTTGGATTCTGGGCTGTCACCTTGGCCAACCGACTCCAATGCATACCGGCCCAAACCCATTGTGCAGCCCTTGCCGAGATGGGTCCATTGCCCAAGCTGGAGGCAGGGCCAGAAGGGTGTGAGTTCCGGGGATTCGATCTCGAAGGTTCCAACCAGCCCGCCCATGGGGATTTTCGCGCCTTGGCGGGAGGAGCGGCGCGACCATTCCCGCCAGCTAAGGTCGGAGTTGGCAATTGGGATGTTCTCTGCTTGCCGAACGAGGCCGGCAAAGTCCGTCTCCCAAGGCGCGTCGCCGAAGAAGTAGGTCAGCAGGGAGATGCGGCGCAGCAGATTGCCGGCGAAGGCGCGGAAGCTGAACGCCGAGGGGCCGACTAAGCGATCGTTCCGCCGAATCCGCAACGGCGAGATCAGCCGGATATTGACGGATGAGGGAACCGGCTGCGCCTGGTCGGAGGGAGTCGCCCTCAAGCTGTCGCCCAAGTCGTGTGCAGCCTGCCAGTCGTCGCCCGGGTCTGGGAATTCGGCCTGAACGTCCAGCAGCTCCAGTTTCACCCGTCGGGCAGTCAGTCCACCGCGGCCCGCCAGCTTTAGCGCCTCGACGATGTGCGGAATCTGGGCATTCGCCCGTCCGAATAGGGTGAGCCCCAGATTGACAGTCTCGCCATCTAAGTCGTAGGCATGATCGGCTGGCTCCAAGACGTAGGGGTTGGGAGTGCGTGGATAGAGCGCTAGCTTCTTCGTGTCGGGCGGCGTTCTGTTTTCGAAGACAAAGGGGTAGGGGCAGGAGTGGAGCAGGGCACAGGCACCGCAGTCGGACAGCCCTGTGACGCATATGCTCTGCTTGAGCGCATGGCCGAACGCGCCCCGCCAAGCGGACCCTGAATAACCAATGTGGGGCGACCGCAGCGAAGGCTGGCCTCCGGGACTGCGTTCCTGAAACCGCAGGCGATATCGCCTCAGCCCCAGCAGTGGCGGGGCGCCTAGCTGCAACCAGGGAATGTTCTTGTCCGGCATGGCGATCAAGCTGCTTTGAGGTTCGATTTGGCAACAATACACCGATCAAAGCCGCCGTGGTGGAGGGCGCGAGGTTGCGGCGCAACCGGAGGTCACGGCCCAGCAATCCCCGGGAAAATCCAGCGGTGGCCGCCAAGAAACCGGAAAGGGGAAATTTCTGCTTTGGTTTGACACTGCGCTCGGAGGTGTTTACAGCCGCCTGCCGCCGCTGTAGCATTCGCCTTTTGCGGGGTTTGGAAATGTTGCGAATCGCCTCCGATGCGCTCACGTTCGATGATGTACTGCTGCTCCCTGCCCATTCCCAACTGCTGCCTTCCGAAGTTGACCTCAAGACCCGGCTGACTCGGGAGATCAGTCTCAGCATCCCCATCATGTCCTCCGCCATGGACACCGTGACCGAGGCGCGGCTCGCCATCGCCGTCGCCCAGGAGGGCGGCATCGGCATTGTCCACAAGAACATGAGCATTGAGTCGCAGATGCAGGAGGTTCGGGCGGTGAAGAAATTCGAGACCGGCATCATCCGGGACCCGATCACCATAGAGCCACACCGAACCGTGGCGGAGCTGCTTGCCTTGACCCAGGAAAACCGCATCTCCGGCGTCCCGGTGGTGGAGGGAGACGCCTTGGTGGGCATCGTCACCGCCCGGGACATTCGCTTTGAGAAGCGCTTGGACGCCCGCGTTCGGGATGCAATGACGCCCAAGGAGCGGTTGGTCACCGCCCCGGAGAACGCCACCTTTAATGAGGTCACCAAGCTCCTGCACGAGCACCGCATCGAAAAGATATTGCTGGTCAACAGCGCCTTTCAGTTGAAGGGCATGGTGACCGTGAAGGACATCCACAAGTCCCAGGCGTTTCCGGACGCCTGCAAGGACGAGGCTGGGCAGTTGCGGGTGGGCGCCGGGGTGGGCGCCGCCGCCGACACCAATGACCGGGTGGATGCCCTCATTGAGGCTGGGGCGGACGTCATCGTGGTCGATACCGCCCACGGCCATGCGCAGAGCGTCCTTAACCAAGTTAGCCTGATCAAGCAACGCTATCCGCACATGCAGGTGGTCGGCGGCAATGTGGCCACCCGCGGCGGCGCCCAGGCGATGCTGGCGGCTGGGGCGGACGCCATCAAGGTCGGCATCGGCCCCGGCTCCATCTGCACCACCCGCATCATCGCCGGCATCGGCGTGCCCCAGGTCACCGCGGTCTCAGAGGCGGCGGCGGCGGCGAACGAAGTGGATGTGCCGGTCATCGCCGATGGCGGCATCCGCTATTCGGGGGACATCGCCAAGGCTGTGGCGGCCGGCGCCAGTTCGGTGATGGTGGGCAGCTTGCTGGCCGGCACTGAGGAGGCGCCCGGCGAAGTGGAGCTCTACCAAGGCCGCACCTACAAGTCCTACCGCGGCATGGGCTCCCTAGGCGCCATGGGCGACCGGCACGGCTCCAGCGATCGGTATTTTCAACAGGTTGAGGGCGATGGCGGCAAGCTGGTGCCGGAAGGCATTGAAGGCCGAGTGCCCTTTCGCGGGCCGGTGGGGCCGATCATCCATCAGTTGCTCGGGGGGTTGCGGGCATCCATGGGCTACACCGGCTCGGCGGACATCGAAGCGATGCGCACTAACCCGGAGTTCATCCGCATCAGCGCCGCCAGCATGGCCGAAAGCCATGTTCACGACGTGGCGATCACCAAGGAAGCGCCGAACTACCCGTTGCGCTGAAATGTCGCCCCATTCCTCAGGTGTGGACCAGTCGGCTAGTCTTCACATGTGGCCGCACGGTTCTGGCGAATCGCAATATGCCGGCTAGTGGGCCCATTGCGGCGGCGGGCATTCAGAGCCAGCGGCTGCTCATCATCGACTTCGGCTCCCAGTA
This sequence comes from uncultured Pseudomonadales bacterium, assembly GCA_958296195.1. Classification (GTDB taxonomy): domain Bacteria; phylum Pseudomonadota; class Gammaproteobacteria; order Pseudomonadales; family Azotimanducaceae; genus Azophilus. The sequence continues at coordinate 1,985,552 of OY282455.1, forward strand.
CACGCAGCTAATCGCCCGTCGGGTGCGGGAGGCCGGCGTCTATTCGGAGATACTGCCCAGCACGGTTGACGCCGCGGCCTTGGCCACCTGTGGCGCCCGGGGCCTGATTCTGTCCGGCGGGCCGGAATCCGTTGCTGCCGAGGGCGGCCCCGGATTGCCGGAGGGCCTGTTTGACTTGGGTGTTCCTGTCTTGGGAATTTGCTACGGGATGCAGGCCATGGCGGTCCACTTTGGCGGCGGCGTGGCTGGTTCATCGAAACGGGAGTTCGGGCCGGCGGAGATCAAAGTCCATGGGCCTTCCCGGCTGCTTTCAGAACTCAAGCTGAGCGCCTCGGATGGCCTGGCGGTTTGGATGAGCCACGGCGACAAGGTGGTTGCGCCGCCGCCGGGGTTTCGCGTTACGGCGTCCACCGGCAGCGCTCCCATCGCCGCTATGGAGCACGCCACCCAGCCTTGGTTCGGCTTGCAGTTTCACCCGGAGGTCACCCACACGGAGCAGGGTGCGGACATCTATCGCCGCTTCGCGTTGGACATCTGCGGCTGCGATGGCGACTGGACTGCCGATCGCATTGCGGAGGACGCCATAGAGCAGGCCAAGCAGCGCATCGGCGATGGGCGGGTGATGCTGGGCTTGTCTGGCGGCGTGGATTCCAGCGTGGTGGCGGCGCTGCTGTCCCGAGCCGTGGGCGAACGGCTCACCTGCGTGTTCGTGGACAACGGCCTGCTCAGAAAGAATGAACGGCAGGAGGTGGAGAGTGCCTTCGCCCCCTCCAACGCCTTAAGCCTGCAATTGGTGACGGTGGACGCCAAGGATGAGTTCTACGCCAAGCTGGCCGGCGTCACGGAGCCAGAGGCCAAGCGGCGCGTCATCGGCAACACCTTCATTGAGGTCTTTGAACGCACGGCCAAGGAGATCGAGGGGGCGGCTTGGCTGGCCCAGGGCACCATCTACCCGGATGTGATCGAATCCGCCGCCGGCGCCCACGGCAAGGCCCACGTCATCAAATCCCACCACAACGTGGGCGGCTTGCCGGAGCGCATGGCGCTGAAGCTGATAGAGCCGCTGCGCGACCTGTTCAAGGACGAAGTGCGCCAAGTGGGGCTGCGCCTCGGTTTGCCGGAAGCGCTGTTGAACCGCCATCCGTTTCCAGGCCCTGGCTTGGGGGTGCGCATTCTCGGCGAAGTGCGGCCGGAGTATGCCGATGCGCTTAGGGAGGCGGACGCCATCTTTCTTGAGGAGCTTCGCGCCGCTGATTATTACGACCGCGTGGCGCAAGCCTTTGCGGTTTACCTGCCGGTCAAGTCCGTGGGCGTGGTGGGGGACGCCCGCCGCTACGAGCACGTCATCGCCTTGCGGGCCGTGGAGACGGTGGACTTCATGACCGCCCGTTGCGCCCGGCTGCCGTTCGAGCTTATCGAGCGGGCATCCTCCCGGATCGTCAATGAAATTCCCACCGTCTCCCGAGTGGTGTACGACGTATCGAGCAAGCCGCCGGCGACCATCGAATGGGAGTAGGCGAGTCGGGCTTCCCTGTCCCTGGGAGAAGGCGTAAATGAACCAAGGTTGTTTGCGCCGACCTGAGGTTTCAGGTGCGTCGCGCCCCGCCACTGAGGTGGCGACGCCTAGCGGCGGCGACCTGGAGTGGATGCGCCAAGCCTTGGCGTTGGCCCAGGAAGCGGCTAATAATGGCGAAGTGCCGGTGGGTGCCGTCGTGGTGGCCGCAGCCGAGGGCGCTTTGTTGGGACAAGGCCGCAACGGCTCCGTCGGTCTTTGCGACCCCACCGCCCACGCGGAGATTTTGGCGCTTCGTGAGGCGGCCGCCGCACGCGGCAACTACCGGTTGCCCGACGCGGTGCTGTACGTCACCGTGGAGCCCTGCATGATGTGCGTCGGGGCGCTGGTCCACGCCCGCATCGAACGGCTGGTGTTCGGCGCCCTGGAGCCGCGCACCGGCGCCGTCGTCAGCCGGGAGCAGGGGTTGGGCAGCAGCGCCCACAACCATCGTGTGGCCGTCACCGCCGGAGTCATGCAGGAGGAGTGCGCCGCCTTGATGCAAAGGTTCTTCCGGGAGCGTCGGCCATGAACGGCGCCGTCCAGACCGGAAGGCCAATGAACGGCCGCCTCCGGCCAGCGCTGTTTGGCGGGTTCCCTAGAGGTGCCGCAGATGGCTGAGCTCCTCGCCTTAGCCGGGCCGCCGGCCCTCTCGGAGTTCAGGCTTGGCAAGCTCAAAGCGGCCTTGGGGCTTGAGGCCCTCTACGCGGAGCACGTCCATCTGCTGGCGCTGACGGAAGCCCTCAACGCAGTGGAGGCGGAACGCGCACAAGCCTTGCTGCGATATGGGCCGCAACGCGGCCGGCCGGCCCGCGTCGGGCGGCGGGTGGCCACCGTCGTGCCGCGGCTTGGTTTGATTTCCCCTTGGTCGAGCAAGGCCACGGACATCTTCCGCATTTGCGGCCTGAACAAGGTGGTGCGGGTGGAGCGGGGCGTACGCTGGTTCGCCAAAGCGCCCCTGCCGTCTGCGGCCTTGGCCCACCTCTACGACCGCATGACGGAGGCGGTCTTGGACGAAGGACACTTCCCCAAGCTGTTCGCCGAGCAACCCCCCCGGCCGCTGACCAAAATTCCGCTTCTCAAGGAGGGGCAACAAGCGTTGCGGGAGGCGAACCTTGTGCTGGGCTTGGCCTTGACGGCGGACGAGATCGGCTATTTGGCGGCGGCCTTCGCCAAACTTGGCCGGGACCCCACCGACGTTGAACTGATGATGTTCGCCCAGGCCAATTCGGAGCACTGCCGCCACAAGATCTTCAATGCCAGCTGGACCATTGATGGCGAGGTGCAACCCCGCTCGTTGTTTCAGATGATCCGCAACACCGCCGCCGCAATCGGCGGCGCCGGCATCCTCAGCGCTTACGCGGACAACGCCGCGGTCATTCAAGGCCACCGTTGCCGACGGTTTCTGACTGACCCGCGCAACCACCAATACGGCTATGTAGAGGAGGAAGTTCCCATATTGATGAAGGTGGAGACCCACAACCACCCTACGGGCATCGCCCCCTATCCGGGGGCGGCCACCGGCAGCGGCGGGGAGATACGCGACGAGGGCGCCGTTGGCCGCGGCGCCAAGCCCAAGGCTGGGCTGACCGGGTTCACCACCTCCCATCTGCGCATTCCCGGCCATCGGGAGCCTTGGGAGTTGGAGACCCCCACTCCGGCGCACATGGCCTCGGCGTTGGAAATCATGCTGGAGGGGCCGATAGGCGGCGCGGCCTTCAACAACGAGTACGGCCGGCCGGCTCTGTGCGGCTACTTCCGGACCTTTGAGCAGCCGGACCCCGCCAACCCCAGCCTATTGCGCGGCTACCACAAACCGGTGATGGTGGCCGGCGGCCTCGGCGCGGTTCGCCCCAGCCATGTGCAGGCGCAGGCATTTCCGCCGGGTACGGCTTTGGTGGTGCTGGGCGGGCCGGCCATGCTAATCGGCTTGGGCGGCGGCGCCGCCTCCAGCATGGCTGCCGGCGTCAGCTCCTCGGAACTGGACTTCGCCTCCGTGCAGCGGGACAACGCCGAAATGCAGCGCCGCTGCCAAGAGGTCATTGACGCCTGCACCGCCCTCGGTGACGAAAACCCCATACGGCTGATTCACGATGTGGGGGCAGGGGGGCTTTCCAACGCCTTGCCGGAGCTGGTGCGCGACGCCGGCGCCGGCGGCCTGTTCGATCTGCGCAGCATCCCCAGCGCCGACCCAGGCATGTCGCCCCTGGAAATTTGGTGCAACGAAGCCCAGGAACGCTATGTGCTGGGCATCTCAGCGGAGCGGCTTGCGGAGTTTCAGGCGCTCTGCGAGCGGGAGCGCTGCCCTTGGGCGGTGGTGGGGCAGGCCACCGAAGATCCGACCCTAGTGGTCCGTGACGAGGGTTTTAGCGGCCATGCCGACACCAAAGTTGGAGATGGCTCGCGCCGCCGGGACCGCCCTCTTGTTGAAGCGCCTGTTGGTGACATGAGTGTCGATGCGGTTAGTGAAGCTAGCGGCTTGCCCATTGCCGATGGCGTCGGCCTTAACAACCACCCAGTGGATTTGCCGATGTCCTTGCTGTTCGGCAAGCCGCCGGCCATGCGGCGCTCGATCAATAGGGGCCGGCGCAAGCTGCAACCCTTGGACTTGGCCGGCATCGACTTGGAGGACGCCATTTTCCGAGTACTCGGCTTTCCAGCGGTGGCGAGCAAGCAATACCTCGTCACCATCGGCGACCGCAGCATCACCGGCTTGGTGGGGCAAGAGCAAATGGTTGGGCCTTGGCAGACGCCGGTGAGCGACGTGGCGGTCACCTTGGCCGGCTATCAAACCTTTCATGGGGAGGCTATGGCGATGGGGGAACGCTCCCCTCTCGCCCTGATCAATCCCGCCGCCTCCGCCCGCATGGCGGTGGCGGAGGCGCTGACCAACCTGTTCGCCGCCGACGTGGAAAGTTTGGGCCGGGTGGTCCTGTCCGCCAACTGGATGGCCGCCGTCGGGGCCGATGGAGAGGATGAAGCCCTGTACGACGCGGTGCGGGCGGTGGGCATGGAGTTGTGCCCGGCGCTCGGCATCGCCATCCCAGTGGGCAAGGACAGCCTCTCCATGGCCACCCGCTGGCGGGACGAGCATGGCGAACACCAAGTGGTTTCGCCCTTGACCCTGATCATCTCCGCCTTTGCGCCTGTGGCCGACGTGCGCCGCACCCTAGTGCCGATGCTGCACCGCATGCCTTCCCGCCTCCTGTTGGTGGACTTGGCCGGCGGGCGGCGGCGGCTCGGCGGCAGCGCCTTGGCGCAGTGCTTTGGGCAACTTGGCGACGACTGCCCGGACGTCGATGCACCGACGGCCTTGGCCCAAGCCCTTGAGGCCACCCTGGAACTGCGCCGTCAGGGCGTCTTGCTGGCCTACCACGATCGCTCCGATGGCGGCCTGCTGGCGGCGCTGGCGGAGATGGCCTTCGCCGGTCGTGTGGGTTGGGACGTCAACATTGAAGGGGACGATCTTCTCGCGTGGCTGTTCACGGAAGAGCTCGGCATCGTCCTGCAGGTGGCGGACGCCCAAGTTGCCGCGGTCAAGGCTCGCTACGGTGGTCTGGAGGTGGTGGATTTGGGGCGGGTGCGCAATGATGAGCGCCTGCGCATTTCCCACAAGGGCGAACTGGTGGTGGACGCCGAGCGCAGCGCTTGGCAACGCCGCTGGGCGGAACCAAGCTACCGGATGCAGCGCCGGCGCGACAATCCGCAAACCGCTGATGAGGAATACGCCACCATCGCCGAGGACAATCCGGGCTTGTCCGCCCATCTCCGGTTTGATCCCGAAGATGATCCCATCGTCACTTTCGCCGTGGGCAGGTCTCGACCGCGGGTGGCCATCCTGCGGGAACAGGGCGTCAACGGCCAGTTGGAGATGGCGGCGGCCTTTGATCGGGCTGGGTTCGAGTGCGTGGACGTCCACATGACCGATCTGCTTTCTGGCGCCGTCAGCCTGCTGGACTTCCCGGTCTTGGCGGCTTGCGGCGGCTTCTCCTACGGCGATGTGCTTGGCGGCGGCGGCGGCTGGGCCAAGAGCATCCTCTATCATGCCGCGGTGCGGGACGCTTTTGCCGCCTTCTTCGCCGCCGACCGCCTTGCCTTGGGCGTCTGCAACGGCTGCCAAATGCTGGCGCAGATCAAAGCGCTGATCCCCGGCGCCGCGCCTTGGCCGCGCTTTGTGCGCAACCGTTCCGAGCAGTTTGAGGGCCGCACCGTGCTAGTGCGCATCAACGATTGCGCCTCCCCTTGGCTGGACGGCATGGCCGACAGCGTCCTGCCGGTCCCCGTCGCCCACGGCGAGGGCCGCGCCGAATTTGACGACACCGAGGATTTCACCCGCTTGGCGGACGCCGGCGCCATCGCCGCCCAATATGTGGACAACCGCCACCAAGTCACGGAAACCTACCCCGCCAACCCCAACGGCGCCGTCCAAGGCTTGGCCGGCCTCACCGCCGCCGAAGGCCGGGTGCTCACCCTCATGCCGCACCCGGAACGGGTGTTCCGCACCTGCCAAAACGCTTGGGCCGATCCGTCCTGGGGCGAGGACGGCCCTTGGCTGCGCCTGTTCCGCAACGCCCGCCGGGCGCTGGCCTAGCCGTGCGCGAGATGGAGGCTCGCCCGACCAACCATGTCGCTGATGTTTTTGGTGTATCATCGTGTCCGGAAATCACCACGCAGAGCAAGGTGCATGGGTTGGCATCCCATTAAGCAAACCCACTCCATAGACGCTGTTTATTGGCGTGTGCGTCTAGCCCAGCCACTTCTGCAACGGCATCAGGCTTGGATACAGCAAAAGGACAGCAGACTGCGCGCCATTCTGCCTCGGATGGGTGTGGCGCAACGGGTTGTCGAAATTGGTCCGGATGGGGTTGTTCAAGCGGGGGACCCGGCTGACGACCAACGCGCTCCCGCTATGTTGCGTTACGAGCGGTATTTCCCTAATGGCGAACTAGACCTTCAGTTGGAGGTGAGTAGTGCCGACCTGACGGTCACTAGCCGCAGCTATTCCCAATGGCGCAAAACCAGCAAAGTGGTGCATGGTTTGTTCTCTGATGCGGGCACGGCTCTTCGTGAGGCCAACGACATCCCCATTGCCCAGTTGGAGCTGGAGTACAGGGATGTGTTCTGGTGGGATGGCGCTTGGCAGGACGGTGTCTTGGGCGAACTGCTGCAGCAGCATGATCGACTGTCCCCTAAGTGGGTGTTCGAGGCGGGGACTGTGTGGCATTCCGACCAAGGATGGGTAGAACCTTCAGGTGCTTTTGCACAAGAAACCGTGGTCGAACGCATGTTTCTGCAAGGATTGCATGGCACAGTCAATAATAGGCCAAGCCCACTGCTGGTGGCTCACACCACCTTAAGGCAAAATGCACAGAATGGACAGCCGCTGCCGTTAAGGATACAGGACGCATTCAGCAACGTGGCGTCGATTGACAATACCCAAGACACTGCGCAGAGCCGCTTTGAAGGTATGCACGATCGGGCAAATAACATGCTGCGGGCTGTGTTGCAGCCTGATGTGTGCAATCAAATAGGTATGACTCAAGGAGTGGCGTAATGAACATGACAGCACAGACGTCATTGGAGCCGCCGAACAAACTCGGCAAGCCTAGTTTGCAATTGGTCCCTCCCCTTGACCATGCAAATGAGGATGGCCTTGCCTTCTCGCCGTTGATGGAGGGGCAACCAAATCTTCTTCTGGCAGGCGTAGCAGTGTCCAAGCGGTCCCTGTTGGACGACCTGCGCTGGCTTGTCCTGCAAGGGGTTGCCCCTCGCCAAGATGAGTTGGAGCGGAATCCCACTGCGGACAGCGTGGCTTTGGCGGAGAGGTTAGTTTTATCGCTCCCAGATGACATTGCAATGCCGAAAGTTTGCTTGCCGGACGATGGTGAAATCACTTTTTCTTGGAAGGCCGTTGACGGTGATGGGGTGCGCTGGCGTGCGTTGCTTGCCGTTGGGAGGGACTTGGATGTGGAGTGCTTTGTCAGGCGCAGCGCGGATCACCTGCCACAAGTCCACTTTGCCGATGATTGCGGGGTAGATATGATTTGCCTGCCTGACGACATGGTAGCCGCCTTGCGAGCGCATTGGGGAAATGGTGATACCTGACACCAAGCCGTCAGTTGCACCTTTTAAACCTCAAGTTGACAGGGTTGCCGACCACGAGACGCTTCAACGCGGTGTGCATCCCGATGCGGTCGATGACGAAGGCTACCCCAACAGCCAAGCCTTTCCTGTGGGGGACTTGAGGGAGCCTAGGCGCCAGGGCATATCCGTGCATCGGAAGAAGTTTCCCTTTAGTGAAAGAGATGAAGATCATCCCATGAATCGTTGGCCCAAGCATGTAGATGCCGAGGCTGGTGACGTGCGCAGCATTCGATCCGCCAATGGGCAGCAAGCATTTGAGGTTGATGCCGATCCCTCGTTAGAGGACATGGGCCATGCCTTGGTGCGGTTCAAGGACCCTGCTCATCCGCCGGCGTCTCCTCGTCTCGAACGGGACAAGATTCTTGATGTCTTTCGAGACCCGGACGTTGCGGAACAGCAGACATTGCGGGTGGATTCATCTGGGCAAGCGCCATAGCACTTCGCAAATCCCCCCAATTAATTTCCCTTTTTTTGTGCTTGACATGGGCGTAAGTCGTCCGCATAGTGCGCCGCCATGAGCCAGTTATCTCCCCAACTTGCTGTTTTGGCGCACCTACTGCGCGGCCTGCTGCCGGCTTAGCCGGCAAAAATCATCCCCCACAGGGCGCAAGCCCGCCCCGACTGAATCCCCCCAAACCCAACCGAGCAGGAGAGCTTTGGCCATGAGCGAGCAAGTTGCGGCCATTGAACAGGAGGCGTCTTTCGAGCCGCGCCAAGCGCAGGGCCGCGCTGGCGGCAAGATGCCGTTCCATAAGTACCGTTCCTTTCAGCCCATTGATTTGCCCAGCCGTCGATGGCCCGGCCGTGTGCTGGACCGGGCGCCGCGCTGGTGCAGCGTCGATCTGCGGGACGGCAACCAAGCGCTGATTGACCCGATGAACGTGCAGGAGAAGCTGCGCATGTTCGACCTGCTGCTGGAGGTGGGCTTCGCCGAGATAGAAGTGGGCTTTCCGGCGGCGTCGCAGCCGGACTTTGACTTCATCCGCCGCATCATCGACGAAGGCCGCATTCCCGAAGGCGTGGCCGTGCAGGTGCTCTGCCAAGCTCGGGAGGAGCTGATCGAGCGCACGGTGCAGGCATTGGCAGGTGCCCCCAAGGTGATCTTCCATCTGTACAACTCCACCTCCGAGCTGCAGCGCCGGGTGGTCTTCGGGATGGGCCGGGAGGGCATCATCGATTTGGCCGTCAAGGGTACGCGCATGGTCAAGAGCGGCCTGGCGGCGCTGGATTCGGACATCACCTTCGAATACTCGCCGGAGAGCTTCACCGGCACGGAGCTGGACTTCGCGGTCGATATCTGCACGGCGGTGGCGGAGGAGTGGGGAGCTTCCGTGGAGCAGCCCATGATCGTCAACCTGCCCTCGACCGTGGAGATGGCCACCCCCAACGTCTATGCCGATCAGATCGAGTGGTTCGCCACGCGCTTCCCACATCGGGACAAGGCGATCATCAGCCTGCACACCCACAATGACCGGGGCACCGGCATTGCCGCCACGGAGTTGGCTCTGATGGCCGGGGCGGAGCGGGTGGAGGGCACTTTGTTCGGCAATGGCGAGCGCACCGGCAACTGCGACATCGTCACCATGGCCATGAATCTGTTCAGCCAAGGCGTGGACCCGGAACTGGACTTCCGGGACATGCCGCGCATTCGCCGCACGGTGGAGGCCATCAACAAGCTGCCGGTGCATGAGCGCCACCCCTACGCCGGGGACTTGGTGTTCACCGCCTTCTCCGGCTCCCATCAGGACGCCATCAAGAAGGGCATGGCCAAGGTGGACCGGGACTGCTGGGAGGTGCCCTATCTGCCGATAGACCCAAGCGACGTGGGCTCCTCCTACAAGGAGGCGGTGCGCGTCAACAGCCAGTCCGGCAAAGGCGGGGTGGGCTTTTTGCTGGAGGAGTTCTACGGCATCGTGCTGCCTCGGGAAATGCTGAAGGAATTCAGCGGTGTCGTTCAGAAGTTGACGGAGACTCTGGACCGAGAAGTGAAGGTCCAGGAAATACACCAAGCGCTTCTGGATGAATATGCGGTGGAAAGCGGCCCCTACCGACTGATCGATTTCGATGTGCTCACGGGCCACAAGGCAGAGCAGCGCTGCGTGGCCCGCATTGAGGCGTCCGAGCAGACCCTGACCATCGACGGTGAGGGCGGCGGCCCCATTGAGGCGTTCACCAATGGTTTGCAGGAAACGTTGAACGAGCCGGTGAACATCGCCGACTACCACGAGCACGCCCTGACCACCGGCAGCGACGCCCAGGCGATCTGCCTCCTGGCCATCGAAGACGCCAACGGCGGCAGGTGCTACGGCGTGGGCGTCAGCCAAAACACCATCATGGCTTCTTTCAAGGCGGTGATCGCAGCAATGAACCGCCGCTGGAGGCTGTGAACTGGCTTGGGGCGCCTTGCTGTGGAAACGGCTTGGGCGCCCCATCCAGACCAGTTGGGTCAGTCGGCGTCCGCTAGTTGCGGCGGAGGGGCGGCGGCCTCCATGATCTTGAGGTGCTTGATGACGTTGTCCTTGATCTGCAGGGTTTCGATGAGGTAGCGATCGATGCGCAGGCAGACATTAGTTTTCGGTATGGTCTCCAAAGCCTCGACCACCAAGCCGTTTAAGGTCTTGGGGCCGTCCGTGGGCAGGCGCCAGCCGAGTGTGCGGTTGATGTCCCGCAGCAGGGCGGCGCCGTCGATGAGGTAGGCGCCGGCGCCGGCGGACACTATTTCCGGCAAGTTGCCTGCGTAGTCCGTGGTGAACTCGCCGACGATCTCCTCCAGGATGTCCTCCAGCGTCACCAATCCCTGCACGTCGCCATATTCGTCAACCACCAGCGCCGAGCGCCGTTTCCGCCGTTGAAAGTTGACCAGTTGAATGTTCAGCGGCGTCGCTTCGGGCACATAGTAGGGTTCCCGCACTAGCTCCGCCAAGTCTTGGTGGGTCAGGTCGCCTTGCTCCACATGCCGGGCGAGGCGCCGCAAGTGCAGTATGCCGACCGCATTGTTGACGTGGCTTCGGTACACTGGCAGGCGGGTGTGCTGGCTGCTTGCTAGAACTTGCAGAATGTCCTCCATCTTGTCGCTTAGGTCGATGCCGATGATTTCGTTCCGCGGCACCATGATGTCGTTGACCGTGACGTTCTCCAGATCGAGGATGCTGATCAGCATGTCCTTGTGCCGCCTGGTAATCTGTGCGGATTCCCGAACCACGGTGCGCAGTTCACCCGCGCTTAGGCGGTCGTCCGCAGCGGCCGGCACGCCAATGAACGGCCGGACAACCGCGTTGCTAGCCGCATTGATCAGCCACACCAAGGGACGGGTTAGTCTCAGCAGCGGGGTCAGGACATGGGCCGAGGCGAAGGCCAGTGGCTCTGGTTTTCTGGCGGCGACTGTCTTGGGCGCCACCTCCGCGAAGACTAGGAAAAACAGCGTCAGCAAGATGGGCGCCAGCACCACCCCAGCGTCCCCGAACAGGTGCAAGCCGATCACCCCGCCGATGCTGGCGGCGAAGAAGTTGACGAAGTTGTTGCCGATCAGGATGACGCCGAGCAACTGGTCCGGCCGCTGCAACAGCTTCAGCGCCTTGTCCGCACCGGAATGCTTTTGGCCGGCCAAGTGCCGTAGCCGATAGCGGTTCAACGCCATCATCGCCGTCTCCGAGGAGGCGAAGTAGGCTGACACCAGCGTCAACCCCAAAATAACCAGCAACAATGTGGAGACGGAAAAATCCGCTAGGGACATCAACTCCTTTCCAGCAGTATCTCAAGCACGAACTTGCTGCCCAGATAGCCGAGCAGGAGCAGAACGAAGGCCGCTAGGATCCAGCGCATCGCCGAAACGCCGCGCCAGCCAAACCAAAGACGCCCAGCAAGCAGGAGCGCATACGCCAGCCAAGAGGCCGATGACAACACCGTATGATGAACCACATGCTGGGCGAACATGTCGTCCAGATACAGGAATCCGCTGCCGATGGCTGCTGTCAGCGTGATGAAGCCGGTCCAGACCATGACGAACAGCAGCCGCTCCATGGTTTCCAGCGGCGGCAGAATGCGCAGCAGAGCCAGATGGGTAGGGACCCTTATGCTGCGTTCAACAATGCCGACAAAAATGGATTGCAGCGCCGCCATCATCAAAATGCTGTAAGCCAGGATGGAGGTGAGTATGTGGGTGGCCAACCCGGCGTCCGAGGCGTCGATTGGCGCCGCCCGCCCCGGCGCAAAGAGAGACGCCAGCAGCGCCGCCGCCGAGATGGGAAACAGAACCACCAGCAGGCTGCGCACCGGCTGCAGGACGCTCATGAACATGACCAGCACAACCATCACCAAAGCGGTTAGGCTGGCGACGGAAAGGAGCCCCAAGCCAAAGCCCCCCGGCACGTTGACCTGCGCGTAAACGGCAAAGCCGTGCAGCGCCATGGCCGGTGCCGCCAGCGCCGCAAGAAGGCGCACGGACATCTTGCCGGCGTTGTGGGCCAAGGCCCGCCCATGCAACAGGGCGCCGGCCAAATAAAGCGCCGCGGCGATCACCCCCGGAATGATCGGGTTGGCAGCAGCGGCAGGCAGCGGCATGGCTTGTATGTCCTAGTTACAGCTTGCGGATGGGCGCCTAAGTGTGTCACAGGCCGCACGGCGGCGCTATCTCCTCAACCCGCTAGGCAGCCCTTTTGCCGGAGCCGGCGGTCATTTCCAATGACTGGATTGGTGGCTACGAGCTGCAGCGTTGCGCCTGGTAGTCCATCTGCATCGGTGCGCCTTCTTGCCATTCGGGTGTGGCGGGCGTCGTTGTCTATGCCAAGCCATTGGCGGCCGAGTTTCTTGGCGACGGCGGTGGTGGTGCCGGTGCCGACGAAGGGGTCGAGCACCACGCCGCCCGGTGGGGAGAACAGGCGGATCATCCGGGCGGCCAGTTCTTCGGGGAATTCGGCTTCGTGGCGGTCGTTGCGGCGGACTGAGCGGATGCTCCAGACGCCGCGGAAACCCCAGCTTGCCCATTCGTCGGCGGTTAGGCGATTCCGGTCATAGTCGGTGATGCCGGGACGCCAGAAGACGTAGATATGCTCGAACTCATCGACGGCGCGGTAGGAGTTGGAGTGCCAACGGCTGTTGGCCCAACAGGGGTCCTTGTGCCAGATGCGCTGATCATAGAGGTGGAAGCCCGCTTCCTCCGCCCACTCCGCCACCATGCATCCGGTCAGCACAACTTTGGTGGAGGCGGCCTGCTTGCCGCCGCGCACGTTGTTGTCCTCTAGGCGGCGCTGAATGGTCTGCTCGCTGCAGCTCAGCAACTCGGCGAGTTCCTGCCGCTTGGCGTTGGGGTGCTGCTTCTTGACCGCAAGTATCTGCGCCCTAGTGACGGGCACCTTCTTGCGGCGCATGTTGTTGGCTTGGAAGCGTGGCATGGACGGGTCCGGGAAGCAGAGGATGTCCCCAATGTTGACGGCCAGGAACCCGCCCGGCTTGATGATGCGGGTGTGGCAGTGGATGACCTCCCGCAGCAAGCTGCACCAGCCGTCAAAGGACAGGTGGCGCTCATAGGACTTGCCCATGTAGTAGGGCGGCGACCAAAAGCTCAGGTCAATGCAGGCCTCCGGCAGTTTCGCCAAGTGACGGCGGGCGTCGCCGGTGAGGATGCGGGCGAAAGTAGTTTCCTCGCCCTTCCCCCCCGAGGGCCTTGTGATGGTGGCCGCTTCGCCTCTCTCCCCGTTCAGGCCAGCCGCTTGGACAACATCCAGCCCAAGCTGCACGTCACCCGCCGAGTCCTCTTGAACGCCTTTGCGCATGGCCCGCATTGCCTAACCCCTAGATGCGCTAGCCCATTAAACGCGGCTTATCCGCAGCGGCAGCAAAGATACTGTAAGGAAATACAGATTTCAATCCTTTTTCCTCGTCGTCACTAGTGGAGCCTAGAGTGGCGGCGTTGGGCTCATGGCTTGCGCGGTCGGCATGATGGCTGTGGCTGGCAGATTGTAGCCTAGTATGGCGCAAGCTGGGCGCGACAGGCCAGCCCTTCATCCTCGGATAAGTCTTGGCGTTGACGGCCTTGGTGGTGCCCCGCCGCAGCTCCGTCCGGCCCCTAGCCTATTTTTGGGCGAAAGTTGACATGCCCCCAGCAGGCGGCCTGATTGCCAATTCACCGAGCAATAAGGCGCACACGCAAGTCGATATGCCGCAGTACCTTGCCGAGATGGAGGTTCCTGCCGGCAATAGGCTGGCGATCAGCGGATTGGTGAAGTGCAATTTTCTCCGGAGGCACATCAGGGCATTGGTTAAGCTGCGGGCTTGGATACGTCTATCACTACCACCGATATCTTTCGGGCCTCGGCATTCGACAGGGTGTCGTATAGGCTCTTCTCGAGCTCCTTGGCGGTGTTTGGGCGCCTTCCTTCAGAGGGTGTGGCCTTGGTCCACTCCAGGCCGAACCAGAACACTAGGTAGATGCCGTGGCCATCCCTTGCGTATCTGGCGACTAGTTGGCCGTGAATTGCGGTCCATAAATCCCTGTGGGAGTTTTTCTTGACTTCTACCGGCACATTCAGCCCTTGAAAGCAGACTTTTATGTCCGCCCTGCCGTCATTGGCGTACTGCCCTTCTGGTTGGGCATTGACGCCCAGTGGAAGCCTTTCCTGCAAATCGGACAATAGCGCATCTCTGCACAGTTCCTCGTGCTTGGGTTCTTGCGGGTGCTTTATCGAATCGGTATTCCAGTATTGACGCCAACCGGAAGTCTCGCCGTGGCGGATCTGCTTAGCCAATTCAGCCAGATGGTCCGTCACCAGCGCCGCTAAGTCAGCGGAATTCGCTGGGCGACTGCTGTCGAGTGTGCCCAGAACCTGCGTAGGGCTGGCGTAGCTGAAACAGGCTTCCCGACGAACTTTGCACTGCTGTTGCCTGGCGTGACGGATGCGGGGATGCCAAGGATGAAGCGCCGGGCGCTCCGCTAGCCGCTCTAGTATTTCTGTCGCCGGTGCAGTTGGTTCAGCAGCTATCTGCCCAATCAGGTTATGTACGAGCGGTCTTCCGGCATCTTCTGCTTCTGATATAAATCTCGGTTTTCCGTTGGCCGAGTCCGAACCATAGGGTCTATATAAGCCGCCGATAGTCTGAACTAGAAGTTCTTTAGCCGGCAGATCCAGATTTGCAATCCATGGGTTGAGTTCATTGGTGAGAAACGCCGCCAAGTGCGCGACTTGCTGCTGCCCGCCCCTTCCAGTCAGTGCCTTGGCTAGTGGCTCAAGGGTAGATTGAGGCTGCCTGAGAATCCTAGATGCTAGCCAGTACAGCCTTTGCGAGGTGTTGAGGCTTTTGAGAGCGATCTTTTTTTCCACTACTGCAAGAAACGCACCTTTTTCACAATGCTTTAGAGCAGCGACAAGGATCTGTTTGAGCATGTTCAACTGCCGCACTGTGCAACGATTGGGGAATGCCCTCATTAGCTGCGGAGTGGCAATGCAAGCCACTTCCGAATAGCCTGGGTCGTGCGCTAACTGATATAGGTCCATACGGTGTTCGCCGCCTTTGCGTATGGTGGCTCGAAAGACCTGAACCATAGATTCAGCAACCACATCCGGTTGGTAGGCCAGAATTAGCTCGTGCCCTAGCCACTTGTCGTTAGGGGGCAATATCTCACTGAAGTGCAGAGCAAGAGCCCGGCGCATGCCATCTTCATCCAAGGGAGGTTGGCCAGCACTGAGCTCGCCGGCAAGCTCCTGCAAGCCCGCGGCAAAGGGCAAGGCAAGATCATGTTGTTGATTCTGGGCCGAGAGGTGAAGAATCTCCGGCGCTTGAGGGAGGTCGCCGCGTTTTGTCGATTCTCGGAAAGCATTGAGGACTAAATCGACCAACCGTTCATCGCCGCCGAGCAGGCTGAGTAGCCGCTCTCGTCGGGTGTTTCCGTCGATGTCCAGGAAAAACCCAAAGTACGCCCCCGCCAATTGGTGCAATAACTTTGGCGGGGCCGAATTTCTCCGAAAGTCGGGTTCAAGAGATTTGATTGCCTCCCGCCAATTTTCGATATTCCTTTGTCGTTCTTCCGCATCCTTTTGTTGTTTTTCCAAATGCGCTTTTTGCCGCTGTTCTGGTCTATCAATAAGTTGTCGTTGGTGGTTCCTTATTGCTTTGTAATGATTTAGGATGACAGGTCGCCGCGCTATGCGCTTTTCAAGACCTTCTTGAGAAAGGCCCTCGCAGCGGTTTTGACGGTCCAAGCAGTGAACTGCTTCCTCCAGAAACTTGCAGGCGAGGCCTTCGTCTTCGGCATTAAGAGCCTGCTCAAGGCACCAAAAGCCGAAATCCGGCGGTGCAGGAGCATGAAATAGATAACCTTCCGTTATCCACGGGAGCATAGAACTTTCAGTGCCCATTGCGAAAATGGCTTTATACTGGCTGGGATGGGTGCCAAACCAGTTTCTGACTTCCTGCACTTCCTCGCCACTGCCCTGGTTTCCACCAATATTGAACGATGCGCGAAGCCAACAAAATAGGCGTTGTTTATCTAGTTCATCAGTGCTGTCCAAATTTTTCAGATAAGTTGCAAGCAACAACGCCGGCAAATTTCTCATCTTGCTTGGCAGTGAGGTGACTCTACTTATCCAAGATTGGCTATTGCAAAAGCTGACGAAGGAATCAAGCGCCTCCGCTATGAGTTTCTGGCCCGCTGTCCTTTTCCTGAAAGTTTCGATCCAAAAGAATAGATAGCTGCCCAGAAAATTCATATTTTTTGGTACTCGGAAGTAGCGGCCAATATCGGACGGAAGCAGGTCATTTGGGTACAGGTGTTTGAGCAGATACCCAAGCAGTTGATCGTTAGGGTCAGATACAGCCCCGGAATGCACGGCTTCGAGTAGGTCTTGCAGTGCGTGCTTGGCTTGATTGTGTCTCCCAACTTGCTTGATGTAGGCTTGGAGCGCAAACTCTCTGATCCACAACCATCTCGCTTGGTCTCTAACCACTTTCATCAGAATCGGCCTGAGGCCGGGAATGGCTTGGCCGTGTTGCAGGGCGGTTAGGATTGCAATCACAACAGATTGCCGTGCGTCGTTCGTGGGTTCGTTCGTTAACAGCTCCTCAAACGACTCGCTCATGTCCGGAGTGGCCAACTCTCCCCAGCGAGTTTCCAGTTCTTGGTTGTTGGCGATGCTCCAAGGGTCGAGGTCCGCCTCCCGCTCAAGACTTGCCAGGATTTTGCGTTTTTCGTTGGCTGAAAACTGCTTGACGTCGCCATACATAGTCACCCCTTGGGGATCACGCTCGATGAGTTCGTTGCGCCCCATCGTGCTGTGGGTGGCGAGCCAAGCGGACAAACCGCGCAGCTCGGACACTACGCCGCCGTCCTCACCCGTGATCAGGGCCAAAATCCTGGACACCGGCAAGCCGTTGTCGATCAAGCCTGCCAGATACTTACCGGCTAGAAACTCTGCGATGTGGCGGTGTATTGGCGCAGCAAGGCCATTTTCCACGTTGAACAGCTTGGTGTGGATGGTTCGGTTTAGGATTTTTTGGCTTAGGTTGGGAATTTCTGACAACGAAAGGGAATTCGCATCGGCTTGGTCAGCTATCGCTCTGCATCCGGTGTGGCCGCTAAGCAGGATCAGGGCGCAAATGCGGCTCGCCGCACCGAGTAGATCAGCATCGCTGTGCTGCGGTGGTAACGCCAAGTGATGTTCACGATTGTGTTCCCGCAGCAGCTTCACGCATGCCCGCTCGAAGGTTTGCAAGCGCGTTTCCGGCCAGCTTCCGTCGGCGACCGCTTTCGCAAGCATCTCGAGGGTTTGCGGATTTTCAAGCAGCCGATCGATGCCTCTGTGCTGGGCGGTGGAAATGAAACCTTCAACGTCTTCGACGTCTTGGCAATTTTTGAGGATCTCCCGGATGCCTTCGTTGGGCAAGGGGTCGAGGCGCAGGACAAGAACCTCCCCATTGCTTGACACCGATTTTAGATGCGCCCGGTCGGTTGCGCCGAACCAATCCGCTTCGCGGCAGGAGAGGCGGAAACTAGGATGCCCCAGCCTATCCAGTTTTGCGCGAATCCGATCAAATGGTGTTCGCTGGTCTGGGGCGCCCGCTCGCATTTCATCCAGGCCGTCGATGAACAGTGTGGTTTCGTGCCATTCAGGCCGGTCGTCAAAGGTAACGAAATTCCGCGCCGTGACGTAGCAGCCTGCTTGCGCCTCCGCTTGGCGCTCAAACGCTTCGGTTTGGGCCTCCGCCTCGCGCCTGAACATTTCGGTTTTGCCGGTGCCGGGCGCACCAAGCAGGACAATCGCCGGACTATCCCCAAACTCCTTCAGGGGTTTTGGCTGCGGGCGCTCGGCAGGATTGTCCCGGTGGTCTTGGGCAACCTCGGTGCAAGTGCGGTGAACGTAAACGTTCATGGCGTTTCAAACCAGTGTGAAGCAGGGTGGGAGAGCAATTCACCGAGGGCCAGCCCGTCTGGACCGACAAGAATGGATTTCATAGGTTTGAAATGGTTGGTGAATCTTTCCAGCCCTCTGGGTTGCGACCGTAGCCGGCCGCTTTTCACCTCAAAAGCCGCCAGCCGCCGGCCGCTTTCCAAAACGAAATCCACCTCATTGCTCTTGTATCGCCAGTAGTAGAGACTCATTTCCGGCGTCTTGGTGTTGAATAAATGCGCGCCTACGGCGCTCTCCACCAACCGCCCCCAGAAGGTTCGGTCCGCCCGTGCCTCCGCGAAGCTGTATCCGGAGTAGGCCGACATTAGGGCAGTGTTGAGCACATTGAGTTTGGGGCTGGATGCCCGGCGGCGACGCCTCAGTCCCTCGTACTTCAGCAGCCCGGCCACCAGCCCGGCTTGCTCAAGCAGGGTCAAGTAGCGGGCCAAGGTGGTGGTGTTGCCGGCGTCGGCAAGCTGGCCGAGCATCTTGTTGTACGCTAGGATTTCGCTGGAGAACTCCGCGCTCAAGTCAAACAGCCTTTTCAGCAGCGCCGGTTTGTCCACCCGCTCCAGCGCCAGTATGTCCCGCTCGATGTTCGGCTCCACTAGCGTCTCAGTAATGTAGCCCCGCCAGCGGGTCTGCTCCGACGCCAAGGGCGCGGCACCCGGATAGCCGCCAAAGTAAAGGTATTGGTTAAGGTCGAAGCCGAATGCCTCCGCCATTTCGTCGTAGGACCAGTGGGTGAGGCGGACGCTCTCGAAGCGGCCGGCCAAACTCTCTTTCATGCCACGCTGCATCAGCAAGGGCGCAGACCCCAACAGGACCACATGCAGGGAGCAATTTTCCCATCGGTCCGTGTCCCACAGCCCCTTGACGAGCTCAGACCAGTTGGGAATCTTCTGAATCTCATCGAACACCAAAACAAAACCCTGCTCCGATTGCGCGGCTTCCAAGCGGGCCAGCTCCCAAGCGCTCACCAACCAGCGACCATCTCTCTCCTCGGCATCCAAGGCGGACCACGTTTCCTTCCGGTCTGAACCAGTCCATGGTTCCGGCGCAGAGGGAATCGCCCTAGGTTCAGGCTTGTCCACCGCTAGGTAGCGGTAGCGCTTTGTCTGGCCAATTTGGTTTAGCGTCTGCCTAATCAGCGTGGTTTTGCCGCACTGGCGGGGGCCGTTGATGAAGACCAACCACCGAGGGGATTCGTTCAGCCGCTTGAGAACGGCGGATATCTGTTTGCGCTGGAAGACGGCCATAAGGCGAGATTACATCATTGAGAAACTTTACTCAATAGTGTAATTCCTGCTTTCCAAGGCTGTTTCAGGCTGTGTTCGGCCGGCGAATCCGGACCCTGCTTCCCAGCGGGCGCTACTTAAACGCCGCTGTCGCACCTGTCAGCCTCCTGTCTGCTGAACACAGCGCTTACTCTATAATGCCCCCAAATCCACCGCCCAGCGACCATCATGTTTGAGAAGCTGTCTGACCGCCTGAGCGACGCCTTTAGGGGCTTGGCTGGCAAGGCCCGCCTTACGGAGGGCAATGTTGGCGACGCCATGCGGGAGGTGCGCGGTGCCTTGCTCGATGCGGACGTGGCCTTGCCGGTGGTGCGCTCCTTTACGGAGAGCGTGCGGCGGCGGGCCATCGGGCAAGCGGTCTCGGCGGCGCTTGATCCTAGGCAAGCCTTCATCAAGATCGTGCATGAAGAGCTTGTGGAGGTGATGGGCCAAGCCAATGACGCCCTGAACCTGGCCACCGCGCCTCCGGCCATCGTTCTGATGGCTGGGCTGCAGGGGTCTGGCAAGACCACCACGGCGGCCAAGCTCGCGCTCTTCGTTAAGCAGCGCCTGAAAAGGCGGGTCGCGTTGGTCAGCGCGGACGTTTACCGGCCGGCGGCCATCGAGCAATTGGAGGTTCTGGCCGGGGAGGTCGGTGCGCAGTTCATCAGTTCGAGCGCGGATGAGGCGCCGGCCGCCATCGCCGAGCGGGCGGTGGCGGAGGCCAAGCGCAAGCTGGCCGATGTGCTGATCGTCGATACCGCCGGGCGCTTGGCCATTGACGAGGCCATGATGCAGGAAATCCAGACCCTGCAGCAGCGCTTGCAGCCCATCGAGACCCTGTTCGTGGTTGACGCCATGACCGGCCAGGACGCGGCGGCCACCGCCAAAGCGTTCAACGAGGTCTTGGACCTCACTGGCGTCGTGCTCACCAAGGCGGACGGGGACGCTCGGGGCGGGGCGGCCCTTTCGGTTCGCTCCCTGACCGGCAAGCCCATCAAGTTCATCGGCATGGGCGAGAAGACCGATGCCTTGGAGCCCTTCCATCCGGACCGGCTGGCGTCGCGCATTCTGGGCATGGGGGACATGCTCTCCCTCATCGAGGAGGCGGAGCGCAAGGTTGACAAGCGCAAGGCGGAGAGGCTGGTCAAAAAGGTCAGCCGCGGGCGCAAGTTCGACCTTGCGGACTATCGCGACCAACTGCAAAGCATGGCCAGCATGGGCGGCCTCGGCAACATGCTCGACAAGATGCCGGGCATGGGCCAATTGCCGCCCGCCGCCCGCTCCCGCTTGGATGACGGCCAGTTCCGGCAAGCAGCGGTCGTCATAGATTCCATGACGCCTCACGAACGGCGTTTCCCCGACCTCATCAACCCGTCCCGCAAGCGGCGCATTGCTCGCGGCAGCGGCACCGACGTTACCGACGTCAATCGAGTGCTCAAGCAGCACAAGCAGATGCAGAAGATGATGAAGAAATTCGGCGGCAAGAATATGATGCGCGGCCTGCAGGGGCTTGCCGGCGGCGCCGGCCGCCGTCCAAGCTTCAGGCGCTGATGCGCTTTTTCAGCAATACAGCTGCCGACGCGACGAGGCCGCCTTGGTTTGACGGCCTTGCAAACGGCTTTCAATGGGTGGCGGTCTCCACTAGAATGCGCCGCCTGTTGTTTGGGGTGTGCAATCCATGGTGACCATTCGCTTGGCGCGGCAAGGCGCCAAGAAAAATCCTTTCTACCACATCACGGTGGCGGACCGGGCCGCCAAGCGTGACGGACGCTTCATCGAGCGCGTTGGGTTCTTCAATCCGCTCGCCCGCGGCCAGGAGGAAAGCCTGCGGGTCGATCTTGCGCGGGTCGATCACTGGCTTTCCGTGGGTGCCCAGCCTTCGGACCGAGTCAAGAGCCTCATCAAGCAGGCGCGTTCGGAGGCGAAGGAATCCGCTCCGGCGGAGGAAGCGCCGGCCGCCGAAGGACCAGCCGCCGTCGAAGCCTAGGCCAGCCTAGGGGTCGTTGCGCATGGCCGTGCCCAGTGGCGGGCCCAAGCCCGCGGACATGGTGGTCATCGGCCAGGTGGGCAGCCCCTACGGCGTTCGTGGTTGGGTCCATGTCCTGTCCTTTACGCAGCCGCCGGCCGGCTTGTTGAGCTATGCGCCTTGGCATTTGCGCCGGAAGCGCAAGACGGGCGCGTGGGACGCTTGGTGCCTGCATGATCGGGAAGCGGCCAAGGCCCACGGCGACGGCTTTGTCGCTTCCTTTGGCCGCGTTTGTGACCGCAACGCCGCTTTTGCGATCGCCGGTGCTGAAATCGGCATCAGCGCGGACCGCCTGCCGCCGCTCTCGGAGGACGAGTTCTATTGGCGCGATCTGATTGGTCTGCGGGTGTTGAACCAGCATGGCGAGGCGCTCGGCGAGGTGCAGCGGCTGCTGTCCAACGGCGCTCAGGACGTGATGGTGATTGGCGGCGATGCGGAGATATTGATTCCCTTTGTTCATGCCCATGTGGTGGAAGTGCGCCTTCAGGACGGCTGCATCCATGTGCATTGGGAGGGGTTGGACTGAAGATGTGGATCGGCGTCATTTCCATCTTTCCCGAACTGCTGGCCTCCATAGCCTCGGCCGGCGTGTTGGGCCGCGCCGTCAAGCGCGGCGACTTGGCCTTTGCAGTCTTCAACCCCCGGAATTATGCCGAAGACCGCCGCCGCACCGTGGATGACCGTCCCTACGGCGGCGGCCCGGGCATGGTCATGTTGGCGGAGCCTCTGCTGCAGGCGGTTGCTGCAGCGCGGGCAGCGGCGCCGTCTCCGCCCTTGGTGGTCTATCTTTCGCCCCAAGGGCGTCGCCTGGACCAGCCCAAGGTGCAAAGCCTTGCGGAACTGCCCAGCCTAGTGCTCTTGGCCGGGCGCTACGAAGGAATCGATCAGCGCGTCATCGACTTGGCGGTGGACGAGGAGTTGTCCATCGGCGATTATGTCTTAAGCGGCGGGGAACTGCCGGCAATGGTGGTGGTGGAGGCGCTTTGCCGCCTCCTGCCCGGCGTCCTCAACAATCAGGACTCCATTTTGAGCGAATCCCATCTTGATGGTTTGCTCGAATACCCGCACTATACGCGCCCGGAAAGCGTTCGCGCCGCGTCGGTTCCCGAAGTGCTGATGTGCGGGGACCATGGTGCCGTGGCCAAGTGGCGCCGCAAACAGGCGCTTTTGCGCACTTGGCGGGAGCGTCCGGATTTGCTGAGTGCGCGGCGGCTTGAGGATGAGGACATCCGGCTGCTGCGGGACGCCTTGGCGGTGCAAGCGCAAGGTGGAAGCGGCGGCGAGGATTAACAGGGAGCAGGCAATGCGCAGGAACCTAGTATTGGAAGGGCTCGAAAACGAGCAGTTGAAAACCGATTCGCCCGATTTTTCCCCAGGAGACACCCTGGTCGTCCAAGTCAAGGTGCGGGAGGGCAACCGCGAGCGCCTGCAAGCGTTCGAGGGCGTGGTGATCGGCAAGCGCAACCGCGGCCTGAACTCCGCCTTCACCTTGCGCAAGATGTCCCACGGAGTGGGGGTGGAGCGCACTTTCCAAACCCACAGCCCGTTGATCGCCTCCATCGTCGTCAAGCGGCGCGGAGACGTTCGCAAGGCCAAGCTCTACTACCTGCGCGAGCGCTCCGGCCGCGCCGCCCGGATCAAGGAGAAGGTGGGCGCGGCGGTGCGCAGTTCCAAGGGGCCAAAGCCGGATGGCGGCGCCCAAGCCCCGGTCGAAACAGGAACCTAGGCGATATTGCGAACTTCTCCGCATTCAAGACGGTCGCCGCGGCGGCCCCCGCATCTCATTGGACCATTTTTCACGCAACGGGACGCGGCCAATTTTCGTAGGCTCCAGTTTGCCGTCACCAGACCCTGCGGTCTTATCGCGACGCTTTTGGTTGAATGTGGCTAGACTCTAGCTGTTGCGGAGGAAGCCGAGCCCATGGACCCCGCCATAGAGCAGTATCTTGAGGAGACTTGGCTGGAGAAGGGGCTGAGCGAAAATACCCTCGCCGCCTACCGCCGAGACCTGTGCGCCTTGGAGTCAGCCCTTGGCAAGAATTTGGCTGACGCCTCCCAAGCCGACCTCATGCAAGTGCTGGCGCAGCGCTATGACCAGGGTTATCGCGTCGCTAGCTCCGCCCGTTGGCTATCCTGCGTCAAGGGGTTTTACCGCCACAGTTTGGAGAAGGGCCGCGTCTCGGTGGACCCCGCCGCCCATCTGGAGCCCCCCAAGCTCGGCCGGCCGCTGCCGGATTCGCTTTCCGAGGCGCAAGTTAGGGATTTGCTGGGCGCCCCGGACATCAGCACTGCGGTTGGTCTGCGGGACCGGGCCATGCTGGAGGTGTTGTACGCCACGGGCCTGCGGGTTTCCGAACTGGTGGGCCTCAACATCGCTTCGCTCAACCTTCGCCAGGGAGTCGTTCGGGTGGTCGGGAAGGGCGGCAAGGAGCGGTTGGTGCCGGTCGGCCAGGAGGCGCTGTCCTGGGTGGTGCGGTTTGTCGGCGAAGGCCGGGCGGCGCTGCACGGGGAGCGAACTCGGGTGCTGTTTCCCAGCCAACGCGGCCGACAGATGACCCGCCAGACCTTTTGGCATGCGATCAAACGCTACGCCCTGCTGGCCGGCATCGACCAAGGCCTTTCTCCGCACGGCCTTCGCCACGCCTTCGCCACCCATCTTTTGAACCACGGCGCAGACTTGCGGGCGGTGCAAATGATGCTCGGCCACAGCGACCTCTCCACCACGCAGATCTACACGCATGTGGCTCAGGCGCGGCTCAAGGCGCTGCACAAGGCGCACCATCCCCGCAGCTAGGCCAGCGGACCGTGGCCGATTTCCCAGTGGCGCAAATGGCCAAAAGCTGACAGAATTTTCAGCCATTGCCGGATTGAGGTTTTGCGGAGCTCCCCTAGAGTGGGGTCAACTTTCACTTTGGGGAGTGCTGATGAGCACCATGGTCAAGGAAATCTACGAAGCGTTGAAAAGCGCCGGCGCGGAAGAGAAGTTGGCGATTGCCGCGGCTGAGGTGGTTCCGTCCGCCGAGGGCTTGGCGACGAAGGCCGATATTTTGGCGCTGAAAGCCGACATCTATCGCCAGCTATGGCTGATGGGCATTGGCCTATTGGGGGCTATGGTCGCCCTGAAGCTCTTCGCCTGAGCGCCCGCTTCTTTGGTCAGTTTTCGAACTTTTGAGTGGGGGTGGGCGTCGCGCCTTTGCTAGGCGCATCGCAATTCGTTGGGCAGCCCCGGTTGATAGTGCTCGTTCCGCGCTGTGCGGGTGGCTTGCTGTGGTAGCCTTTGCCGTTGCCACCCGCCTTAGGAGTTGCCATGAACCGAATTTCGCGCGCCGTGCTGATTGCCGTTGGCCTAGGCGCAGCTTTCCCACTTTGGGCGCAGGGCTACGAGGCTCTGCTGGCCAACCTGAAGTCCGTCATTCCCGATGGGCAGGCGAAGGTGGTGGCGGAGAGCGGCGTCCCCGGCATGGTGCTGGTGGAGTACGGCAACGGCCAACTGCTCTACGCTAGCGCCGACGGTCGCCACCTGCTGTTGGGGGATTTGCTGGAATTTGACGCGGACGGCTTGGTCAACCGCACGGAGGAGCGCCGGTCGCTGCGCCGCAAGGATCTGTTGGCTGGGGTGGACTCCGGCGAGATGGTCGTCTTCTCCCCGAAAGGTGAAGTGAAGGCGTCTGTCGCCATCTTCACGGACGTGGACTGCGGTTACTGCCGCAAGCTGCATCAGGAAATGGATGAAATCAACGCCCTTGGCATCGAGGTGCGCTACCTAGCCTTCCCCCGCGCCGGTCCCGGCTCCCGCTCCTTTGAAAAAACCGTCTCCGCTTGGTGCGCTGATGACCCGCACAAGGCCATCACGGAGTTGAAGCGCGGCAACAGCGTCCCCGACCGCACCTGCCCCAACCCGGTGGCCGCCCAGTACGAGCTCGGCGTTGACCTAGGCGTGACCGGCACTCCCGCCTTGGTGACCGAGGAAGGCAAGCTGCTGCCCGGCTACATGCCGGCGCTGCAGCTAGCGGACGCCTTGGGCCTCTAGTACCCCATTCGGCCCGACCGTTTGGCTACGCCGCTCTTGCGAATCACCGAGGGCCGTGCGAGGGGCGCGGCCAGCGCAATTTGCGCCCGAGGCGTTCCCGAACAGTGGCTAGGCAACTTGTGGAAGGAGAAGAACATTTCAGCTTGGGACAAGTGGCTTGGCGCGATATGCGGGCTAGTGATTCGATGAATCATGCGGGCTGACTCGAAGCCTTTGAGAATCGGCATCGCCGGCCTCGGCACCGTGGCCGGCGGGGTGGTGGCTTTGCTGCGCAACAACGCTGACGCCCTTGCCCGGCGCGCCGGGCGCCCCCTTTCGTTGGTGCGGGTGGCCAGCCGTTCGCCCAAGCCGGAGGTCGATCTAAACGGTGCCGCCTTCACCACGGATCTCAACGCCCTGCACGAACCGGACATCGATGTTGTCGTCGAACTCATAGGCGGCGAGGACCGGGCGGCGGAGTTGATGCGCCGGGCGCTGCAAGGCCGGCAGGCGGTGGTGACGGCCAACAAGGCCGTCCTAGCTCGGCACGGCGGCGAGCTGTTGGGTTTGGCGCAAACCCAGGGAGTGGCTTTGGGTTTTGAAGCGGCCGTCGCCGGTGGCATTCCGGTGATCGGCGCACTCACGCGGGGCTTGGCTGCCAACCGGGTGCAGATGGTTGCCGGCATCATCAACGGCACCTCCAACTACATCCTGACGGCGATGTCGCAGCATGGCGCCTCTTTTCAGGCGGCGCTCAGCCAAGCCCAGGCGCAGGGCTTCGCCGAAGCCGATCCGACCTATGACGTGGAGGGCACCGACGCCGCCCACAAGCTGGCCATTCTGGCGGCGTTGGCCTTTGACATGGACTTCAGGTTCGCCGCGGTTTACACCGAGGGCATTTCCGGCATCACCAAGGAGGACTTGGGCTACGCGGAGGAATTGGGCTACCGCCTCAAGCACTTGGCCATCGCCCGCCAAGGAGAGGGCGGCGTGGAAGCCCGCGTACACCCCACCCTGGTGCCGGAAAGCAGTTTGCTGGCCGGCGTCTCCGGGGTGATGAACGCCGTTTGGATCGATGGCGAAGGAATTGGCCCAACCCTCTACTATGGCGCCGGTGCCGGCGCCATGCCCACTGCATCGGCGGTGGTGGCCGACCTGATCGCCATCGCTCGAGGCGATGCCCTAGCCTGCTGCACGGGTGCCAAGCAGCAGGCCGTGCTGCCGATTGAGCGAGTCGTTTCCGCCTTTTACTTGAGGATCCCAAGCCGGGATGCGCCGGGCGTTTTTGCGGAAGTGGCTGCGGTGCTCGGCCGGCACGGCATCAGCATTGAAGGCGCCATCCAGCGCCAAGGGGCTGTTCGCTCTGGCGACGGCGGCGAATCTTGGGTGCCCATCATCATTCTCACTGCGCCGGTGGCGGAGGGGGCCATGGCCGCCGCGTTGCAGCAGGTGCAGGAAATGCCGGAAGTGGTGGGCGACATCACCCGCATCCGGGTGGAGCGCGGGCTCACCTAGCCCGCATACGGCAACCAAGGCGGAAAGGATTGGCGATTTCAGCGTTTGGTGCATTGCGTCTGAATGGAAGGCGGCTGGAGGATGCGCCGGAAAGGTGCGTCGGGGGTGAGTGCAGTAGCCTTTGGCTTTTCTTAGCGGGGATTTGCGGTGGTGAACAAGGCACGTTTGCTCCTGCCGGTTTGGGCATTCGCTGCGGTGGGCGGAGTTGCCGTTGCGGTTTGGTTTTGCTTGGTGGGTGACGGGTGAGCGCCGTCAAGCAAATCGTCGAACGGACGGGACCGATTCCCGACCTGCCGGGCCTGCCGCTGTTTCTACGCCGAATCTATGGCGCTAGGGGCGTCAGCAGCGCTGCGGACTTGGACCTCGCCCTCGCCGGCTTGGAGCGGCCGGCCAAGTTGAGCCAGATAGACAAGGCGGCGCAGCGCATCGCCATTGCGGTGCGGGAGGGCCAGCGCATCCTGTTCGTGGGCGACTTCGATGCCGACGGCGCCACGTCGGTGGCCTTGGGCGTCTCGCTATTGCAGGCGTTTGGCGCTGAGAACCCGGATTTCGTCGTGCCGAACCGCTTCGAGTTCGGTTACGGCCTATCGCCGGAAATCGTCGAACTGGCGTTGGCCCGCGCCCCGGACCTCATCATCACCGTTGACAACGGCATCTCCAGCGTCGCCGGCGTGGAGCGGGCCAACGAGGCCGGCGTGGATGTCATCGTCACGGACCACCATCTGCCCGGCGCCGAGTTGCCGCCGGCCTACGCCATCGTCAACCCGAATGCGCCAGGCTGCGCGTTCCCGAGCAAGGCGTTGGCCGGCGTCGGCGTCATCTACTATGTGCTCAGCCAAACCCGGGCCGTTCTGCGTGCTTGCGGCTGGTTTGGCGGCGACGGCCCCGAGGAGCCGAACCTAGCCAAGTGGCTGGACCTCGTAGCGCTTGGCACCGTTGCTGACGTGGTGCCCTTGGACCGCAACAACCGCCGTTTGGTGCATCAAGGCATGTTGCGTATGCGCAAGGGGCATTGCCGGCCTGGCATTGTCGCCTTGGCGGAAGTGGGCCGTCGAACCCTGTCCAGCTTGAGTGCGGCGGATTTGGGTTTTGCCCTAGGCCCGAGGCTAAATGCGGCCGGTCGCCTTGACGACATGACCGTCGGCATCAAATGTTTACTGGCGTCTTCTCTCGATGACGCTAGGGAATGTGCGGTGCAGCTTGACGCCTTGAACCGGGAGCGGCGGGAAATCGAACAGTCCATGTTGGCGGACGCCGAATTGTTGCTGACGCGGCATCCAGTCGATGCGGATGATCGCTACGGCATCGTCGTGTTCGACCCGTCCTGGCATGAGGGCGTCGTCGGCCTGATCGCCGGGCGCCTGCGGGAGCGCTGCCACCGCCCGGTCGTCGCGTTTGCCGAAGGAGGCAACGGCAGGGAGTTGAAGGGCTCCGCCCGCTCCCTGCCCGAACTGCATGTCCGTGACGCCCTCGACGCCATTGCCGCCCGCAACCCGGCGTTGCTGACCAAGTTTGGCGGCCACGCCATGGCCGCCGGCATGAGCATCAGCCGCCATGCGCTTGAGCGGTTCGCCAAGGCTTTTGACGAGGAGGTGCGCCGCCGGCTGCCGGCTGCGGCCTTGCAGTCCAGAGTGGAGACGGACGGCAAACTTGAGGCGGAGGAATTGACGTTGGACAACGCCTTGGCGCTGGCCGCCGCCGGGCCTTGGGGCCAAGGATTTCCGGAACCCCGCTTTCATGGCGAGTTTGATTTGGTCAGCCAGCGAGTGGTCGGTGGCGAGCACCTTAAACTGACGTTGCGCTGCGAGGACCGCTTGCTCGGCGCCATCGCCTTCGGGCAGCCGCCCATGAACGGCTGCGAGCGGGTGCGGGTGGTTTACGCCTTGGACGTCAACGACTACCAAGGCCAGACCTTGCAACTGCGGGTGGCGCAGATCGAAGCCATTGGATGAATGACGGTAGGCGGGCCGGGGGCGCTGAGATTGCAGGGCGGGATGTTGTGGCCCAAGCGGGAGGTTTATACTGCCGCCACACTTGATGTTCCATCTTGGCGGGAGTCCCATGCCTGAAATCACCTCCATCAGAGAACGAGTCAAGAAGCTGAGCGACCGCGCCGCGGCGCTTCGGGGGTATCTTTGACTTCGACAAGCGCAGGGAGCGGCTGGAGGAGGTCGAACGGGAACTCGCGGTCCCATCGGTGTGGGAGGACCAGGACAAGGCCCAGGCGCTGTCTCAGGAGCGGGCCAACCTCGCCGAAATCGTGACGGTGCTGAGCGATTTGGGCGGCGGTCTCGCGGAGTTCGCCGAACTGGCCGAACTGGCCGCCGCAGACGACGACCAGGGCGCCTTGGCGGAGGTCGATCAGGAACTGGACGGCTTCGACGGGCGCCTCGGCCAGTTGGAGTTCCGGCGCATGTTTCAGGGGGAAATGGACGCCCATGCCGCCTTTGTGGAAATCCAATCCGGCTCCGGCGGCACCGAAGCCCAGGATTGGGCGGAGATGCTGCTGCGCATGTACCTGCGCTGGGGGGAGAAGCGGGGTTTCAAGGCGGACATCGTGGAGCTTTCCGCTGGTGAAGTGGCAGGCATAAAGAGCGCAACCGTGCAGTTCGATGGTGCCTACGCCTTCGGTTGGCTGCGCACGGAGACCGGCGTTCACCGCTTGGTGCGCAAGTCTCCGTTCGACTCCGGCAACCGCCGCCACACCTCCTTCGCTTCGGTGTTCGTCTCGCCGGAGATCGAGGACGACATCGTGGTGGACATCAACCCCGCCGACGTGCGGGTGGACACCTACCGCGCCAGCGGCGCCGGCGGCCAGCACGTCAACCGCACGGACTCCGCGGTGCGCCTCACCCATCTGCCCACCACCACCGTGGTGCAGTGCCAAAGCGAGCGCTCGCAGCACCAGAACAAGGACAAGGCGTTCAAGCAGTTGCGGGCCAAGCTCTACGAGCTGCGGATGCTGGAGCGCCGGGCGGAGCGGCAAGCCATTGAGGACGCCAAGGCGGACATCGGCTGGGGCAGCCAAATTCGCTCCTATGTGCTCGATCAGTCCCGCGTCAAGGATCTGCGCACCCGGATCGAGCGCAGCGACCCTAACAACGTGCTGGACGGCGATCTGAATCCTTTTATGGAAGCCAGCCTCAAGGCCGGGCTGTAGGGGGCAGCGGAATGGGCGAAGAGCGGGATGCGCTAAAGACTCGGCAACTGCGCAGCGACCGCTGGCGGGCGGCGGGCGGCGCCTTCGCCAATGATTTCCGCCCGGACGCCAACTCTGGGGACCTTCAGGCCCGCTACCAGAATTGGGACAAACAGGCGCTCGCTGCGCAGCCAAGGACTGTGGCGGTGGCCGGACGGGTAATGCTGCGCCGGGTGATGGGCAAGGCCAGCTTCATCAGCCTGCAGGACGGCGCCGGACGCATTCAGTGCTATTTGAGCCAAGCCGATTTGGGCGTTGACGCCTATCAAGGGTTCAAGGATCAGTGGGACATCGGTGACATCGCCGGGGTGCGCGGCCGACTGATGCGCACCAACCAAGGCGAACTAACGGTTCGCGCCGCCGAGGCCGTGCTGCTGACCAAGTGCCTGCGTCCCCTGCCGGAGAAGTTCCACGGCTTGGCGGACACGGAGACCCGCTATCGCCAGCGCTATCTGGACTGCATCATGAACGAGCAGACCCGCGCCACTTTCGCCCTGCGCTCGCGCATCGTGCAGGAATTGCGGGGGTTCTTCCAGGAGCGGGACTTTTTGGAGGTGGAGACGCCGATGATGCACCGCATCCCCGGCGGCGCCAACGCCGAACCCTTCGTCACCCACCACAACGCCTTGGACCTGCCGCTCTATCTGCGGGTGGCGCCGGAGTTGTTTCTCAAGCGGCTCACCATCGGTGGCTTCGAGCGGGTGTTCGAGATCAACCGGAACTTCCGCAACGAGGGGCTCTCCACCAAGCACAATCCCGAATTCACCATGCTGGAGTTCTACTGGGCCTACCGCGACTATCGGGACCTGATGGACCTGACGGAGGAACTGCTGGAAAAGCTCGACAGGGACTTGTTCGGTGACGACGGCTTCTCCTATCAAGGGGAAAGGCTTAGGTTCCGCAAGGGTGGTTTTGAGCGCCTGACCCTAGCCGAGTCCTTAGTCCGCTACAGCACCCTGACAGAGCGGCAGGTGGAGGATGGGGATCGCTTGCGGGCGCTGCTGCAAGGCCGGGGTGCGCCGGTGGCGGAGGCTTGGGGCTTGGGCAAGCTGCAAATGGAGGTTTTTGAAGCGGAGGTGGAGCGCAAGCTGGCCGCACCCACCTTCATCACCGAGCATCCGGCGGAGGTTTCGCCCTTGTCCCGCCGCAATGACGCCAACCCCTTCGTTGCCGACCGCTTTGAACTGTTCGTGTGCGGGCGTGAAATCGCCAACGGCTTCAGCGAACTGAACGACCCGGAGGATCAAGCGGAGCGCTTCCGCCGCCAAGCGGAGCGCAAGCAGGCTGGGGATGCGGAGGCCATGCACTTCGATCAGGACTACATCACCGCCTTGGAGCACGGCTTGCCGCCCACCGCTGGGGAGGGCATTGGCGTGGATCGCTTGGTGATGCTGTTGACCGATTCGCCATCCATCCGCGACGTGCTGCTGTTTCCGCTGATGCGCCCGGTGCCCACTCAGCCGGAGGCGCCCGAATGAGCACCGCTAGCGCCGCCGACCGGGTGCGCTTGGAGGCGTCGTGGAAGGCCGCCTTGCTCGGTGAGTTCGAGAAAAGCTACATGCTGCGCCTGCGCGAGTTCCTGCAAGGGGAGAAGCAGGCGAAGAAGGCGATCTATCCCAAGGGGGAGCGCATTTTCGCGGCCCTGGACCTCACCCCGTTGCCGGACGTCAAGGTGGTCATCATCGGCCAGGATCCCTACCACGGCCCCGGCCAAGCCCACGGCCTGTGCTTCTCCGTGCGCCCCGGCGTGGCCTTGCCGCCTTCCTTGGTCAACATCTTCCGGGAGATCAACGAGGACCTCGGCACCGACGAACGCCGGCTCTATGACGACCGGGGCTGCTTGGAATCCTGGGCGCAACAGGGCGTGCTGCTGCTGAACGCGGTGCTGACCGTGGAGCGGGGGCGGGCCGGCTCCCACCAGGGCCAGGGTTGGGAAGCCTTCACCGACGAGATCGTGCAGGTGCTCAACCGCGAGCGCGAGGGTTTGGTCTTCATGCTGTGGGGCAGCTACGCGCAGAAGAAGGGCGCCATCGTGGACCGCAGCCGGCACTGCGTCCTCACCGCCCCGCATCCGTCGCCCCTGTCCGCCCACCGAGGCTTCTTCGGCTGCAAGCACTTCTCCGCCGCCAACACCTATCTGCAAGAGCGCGGCGCGGCACCCATCGACTGGTTTAAGGTGGGCTGATCCGCTCCTTGCGCATGATCGCCACTCGCAGCGCGGTGGACGTCGATGTCCAAGGCGCTGCGACCTGAATTCGTCCGCCATTGCCGTTGGGCGCTTCGGCAGCAAGTTGTTAAACTTTAGGCCCTAAGTCTTAATATCCAAGACGTCAATTCAAGAACCTTTAACATGGACCGAGTCGTGCGTAGAAAGAGAACGGGCTGCTATCGCGTCACGACGGTGGTCGGCGAGCCCGTGCGGGCTTTTGTGCCCGACCCGCTGCCGCCCGTTCCGCCGGTATCACTGAACAGCGCCCTAGGGAGGCTTCTCGAAGCGGCCACGCTGGCCCTTGGGCGGCTCGACAGCGTCTCGACCCTGCTGCCGGACATCTCGCTGCTCCTGTATGCCTATGTGCGCCGGGAGGCAGTCCTCTCTTCCCAAATCGAAGGCACCCAGTCCTCCCTTTCCGATCTGCTGCTCTTTGAGCTCGAAGAGGCTCCGGGCGTTCCGGTGGAGGATGCCGCCGAGGTCTCGAACTATGTGGCGGCGCTGCAACGGGGCCTTGATCTACTCGAAGATGGTCTGCCGCTTTCGAACCGGTTGCTATGGGAAACCCATCGTGTGCTGCTGTCTAGTGGCCGCGGGGCAGCCCTCCTTCCGGGCGAGTTCAGGCGTTCGCAGAACTGGATCGGCGGCACTCGCCCGGGAAACGCTCGCTATGTGCCACCCCCGCCTGCCGATGTTCCCGACTGCATGGCCGCCTTGGAGCGTTTCATCCACGCCGAGGACGATCTGCCGGTGCTCGTTCGCGCCGGCTTGGCGCATGTGCAGTTCGAGACCATTCATCCCTTCCTCGATGGCAACGGACGCCTCGGCAGATTGCTCATCACGCTGATGCTCGTTGACGCCGGCGTGCTGCATCAGCCGCTCCTATACTTGAGTCTGCACTTCAAGCGCCATCGCTCCACCTACTACGACCTGCTTGATGGTGTGCGGCGTGACGGCGACTGGGAAGCATGGCTGGCGTTCTTCTTGACCGGCGTACGCGAGACCGCCGAGACCGCCATCGACGTCGCGCAGCGCAGCCGCGAGATATTCGAGCGAGACCGCAAGCGCATTGAGGAAACAGGCCGCCGGGGGGCCGGTTCGGCGCTGCGGGTGTTCGATGCGCTGAGGGCGCGGCCCATCCTGACCAATGCGGGGGCGTCCCGGGCGACCGCTCTGTCGTTCCCCGCCGCTTCGGCGGCGATGCAGCTCTTGGTTGAACTGGGCATCGCCGAGGAGCAGCGGCCCACGCGCCGCGCCAAGCTATTCCTCTACAGGGATTACTTGCGTGTTCTGACGGACGAAAAGGGCTGAGAAGGTGCCATAGATGAAGCGCTGGACGCCAAGGACCAACCCCGTACAAAGAGTAATCCGGTTGGTTTCTTGACACATATTTTTCAATTAAATCAACCTATTATATGGAATTTGTTGCGAAAGTCAGACGGGCTGGGACCCGAGCGGGGAGATTCTTGGTTCGACATTGGACTAAAATAGCGTCATGGAATTTGAACTGACCGACGAGCAGACCGCTTACCAAGACTTGGCCCGCCAGTTCTCCGATGGGGAGTTGGCCCCCTTCGCCGCCCAGTGGGACGAAAAAGAGGAGTTCCCCAAGGCAGTGCTCAACAAGGCCGGTGAACTGGGCTTTTGCGGCCTCTACACCCCGGAGGCGGCCGGTGGCTTGGGATTGCCTCGGCTGGACGCCAGCATCATCTTTGAGGAGCTGGCCCGGGGCTGCACTTCAACCGCCGCCTTTCTGACCATCCACAACATGGCGCTGTGGATGGTGGCCAGCTTCGGCGAAGCGGCGGCCCGTGACAAGTTTTGCCCCGGCTTGGTCAGCGGCGAGAAGCTGGCTTCCTACTGCCTAACGGAACCTGGTGCCGGCAGCGACGCGGCGGCGCTAAAGACCGCCGCCCGGCGGGTGGCCGGCGGCTATGTGCTGGACGGCGTCAAGGCGTTCATCTCCGGTGCCGGGGACACCGACGTGCTGGTGGTCATGGCCCGCTTGGTCAACGGCGAGGTTGCGCAGCAGGGGGCGAGTGGCATTTGCGCCTTCGCCGTGGAGGCGGAATCCACCGGCATCGGCTTCGGGCGTAAGGAGGCCAAGATGGGTTGGAACAGCCAGCCCACCCGGCAGGTCATCTTCGAGAACGTGTTCGTGCCGGAAGGCCATCGCCTTGGCGCCGAAGGCGATGGCTTCAAGATCGCCATGAAGGGGCTGGACGGCGGGCGCATCAACATCGCCACCTGCTCGGTGGGCACGGCGCAGGCGGCGGTGGAGCAGTCCCGAACCTACCTGGGGGAGCGCAAGGCTTTCGGCCAATTCATCGGCAGCTTTCAAGGTCTGCAGTTCAAGCTGGCGGACATGGCCACCAATTTGGTGGCATCCCGGCAGATGGTGCGCCTAGCCGCAGCCAAGTTGGACCGCGGCAGCCCGGACGCCACCACCTACTGCGCCATGGCCAAGCGCTTCGCCACGGACATGTGTTTTGAGGTCTGCAACGATGCCCTGCAGTTGCACGGCGGCTACGGCTACATCAAGGAGTTTCCGCTGGAGCGCCATGTGCGGGACACCCGGGTGCATCAGATTCTGGAGGGCACCAACGAAATCATGCGCGTCATCATCGGTCGCCGCTTGCTGTTGGACAGCACCGCCGCCGTGCTTTGAATTCGCTTTTTTTGTTTTAGGGAGGCAACCACATGACCCAATCCCCTTCCGGCCTGCTGCTATCGGAGCGGCGCGGCCACAGCCTGCTGCTGACCATCAACAACCCTCCGGCAAACACCTGGAACAAGGAGAATTTGGGAGCGCTCAAATCCGTGGTGGAGCAAAGCAACCAAGACCGGGAAGTTTACGCCATCGTCATCACCGGCCAAGGGGAGAAGTTCTTCTCCGCCGGGGCTGACCTCAACCTTTTCGCCGATGGCGACAAGGGCGTGGCGCGGGAGATGGCGGAAGGCTTTGGCGCCGCCTTTGAGACGCTGGCCAACTTTCGCGGCGTCTCCATCGCCGCCGTGAACGGCTACGCCATGGGCGGCGGCTTGGAATGCGCCTTGGCCTGCGACATCCGCATCTGCGAAGCCCATGCGCAGATGGCCCTGCCGGAGGCCAGCGTGGGTCTGCTGCCCTGTGGTGGCGGCACTCAAAACCTAGCGTGGACCGTCGGCGAGGGCTGGGCCAAGCGCATCGTCCTGTGTGGGGAGCGGGTGGACGCCAACCGGGCCAAGGAAATCGGCTTGGCGGAGGAAGTGGTGGAGAAGGGCGAGGCTTTGCCCCGGGCGCTCTCGTTGGCCGAACGGGTGGGCCGCCAGAGCCCGCCGGCGGTCTCCGCCTGCAAGGGCCTGATTCAGCAGGCCCGCTCCGGCCCCATCAACAGCGCCTACAGCGCGGAGCGGGACGCCTTTGTGGGCCTGTTCGACACCCTGGACCAAAAGGAGGGGGTCAACGCCTTCCTGGAGAAACGGCAGCCGCAATGGATCAATGGTTAAGCTCATGCGCCGCCTGAATGAGGAAGGCGCCAGCGTGGCGCTGCTGGAGCATGAAGTCAGCGGGGGACGCTTGGTCGCCGAGGCCCAACTCGACGCCCAAGCGACTTTGAACTCGCTCAGCGTCGCAATGACGCAAATTCTCATCCCGGCGCTTAAGGCTTGGGGCCGTGACGAGCGGGTGGCGGCGGTGCTGTTCACCGGTGCCGGCGACCGCGCCTTCTGCGCCGGCGGGGACATTCAGGCTCTGTACCGCGCCATCGTCAGGAACCAAGCCGCCGGGGAAACGGTGGACAGCTACCCCTTCGACTTCTTCACCAGCGAATACCGCATGGACTACCTCATCCACACCTTGCCCAAACCCACCGTCTGCATGGGCCACGGCGTGGTGATGGGCGGCGGCTTGGGCATCTTCTCCGCCTGCCGCTTTCGGGTGGTGACGGAGCGCTCCCGCATTGCCTATCCCGAGGTGACCATCGGCCTGTTCCCGGACGCCGGCGGCTCCTGGATGCTGCGCAACATGGCGCTGCACCATGCCATCTTTCTCGGCTGCACCGGCGTCCACTGCAATGGCAGCGATGCGCTGGCCTTGGGGATTGGCACCCACAGCATCGCCAATGCGGGGCGGGACGCCGTGCGCAACGCCTTGCTGGACATCGACTACACCGGGGACGCCTCGGATGAGGAGCGCATTGACGAGGCGTTAAGAACCCTGCCCGCCGTGGAAATGCCGCTCGCCCAAGTGGACGCCATTCCGGGCAGCCTAAACTTGGAGGGCGGCTATTCCGGGGTGGTGGAGCAACTGCGGCGGCTGCGCGGGGATGGCTGGCTCGGCAAGGGCGTGGCCACCATGGAGCGGGGCTGTCCCACCACCGTCGGCGTGGTGGTGGAGCAACTGCGCCGGGCGCCGGGCCTGAACTTGGCGGACTGCTTCCGCATGGAGATCTGCATCGCCACCCACTGCGCCCTGAACCAAGACTTTCCAGAAGGAGTGCGCGCCCTGCTGATCGAGAAGGACAACCAGCCAAAATGGCTGTTCGGCAACTTGGACGGGCTGGACCAAGACCATGTGCTAGATCACTTTGAGCCGCCTTGGCCGCGCTCCCCGCTGCATGATTTGGAAGATAGTGCGTAGGCGGGGGGCCTTGCGGGCAAGGCTTCTCGTGGTGGTTCGCTTGGGTGACTTAGGCGGCAGCGCGTAAGCAGCAAGCCGGGACAGCGGTTTCCGCGAGGGGGCGGCAACGCCGGCACAAGGAGGAGGACAACGCATGAGCAGCACAATCGGCTTCGTTGGCCTAGGCAACATGGGCGGACCCATGGCCGCCAACTTGGTCGCCGCCGGGCTTGAGGTCAAAGTGTTCGACTTGGTGGCGGATCTGATGGACAAGGTGCAGGGGGGCATCCCCCAGGCTTCCGCTTTGAACGCCGCCACCGATGTGGACGTGTTCATCAGCATGCTGCCCGCCGGCGTCCATGTGGCCGGGCTCTACCTGGAGCAGGGCGTGTTGGACCGCTTGCCCAAGGGCGCGCTGGCCATAGATTGCAGCACCATTGACCCCGGCACTGCCCAGCAGGTGGCCGCCGCCGCCGCTGACAAGGGCGTCGCCATGCTGGATGCGCCAGTTTCCGGCGGCACCGCCGGCGCCCAAAACGGCACCCTGACCTTCATCGTCGGCGGCGCGGCGGACGCCTTGCAGCGGGCGCACCCCCTGTTCGACATCATGGGCGCCAACGTCTTTCACGCCGGCGCCGCCGGCGCCGGCCAGACCGCCAAGATATGCAACAACATGCTGCTGGCCATCCTAATGGCCGGCACCGCCGAGGCCCTCTCCCTAGGGGTGGACAACGGCTTGGACCCCAAGGTGCTCTCCGACATCATGAAGCAGTCCTCCGGCGGCAACTGGGCGCTCAATGTCTATAATCCCTACCCCGGCGTCATGGACGGCGTCCCCGCCAGCCGCGCCTACCAAGGAGGCTTCTTGGTCGATCTAATGGCCAAGGACCTAGGGCTGGCGATGGCCACCGCGGAGGCGTCAAAGAGCTCAGTGCCCCTCGGCAGCTTGGCAAGAAATCTGTACCGGGTGCATGAACAAACCCAAGGCGCGGGACGGCTGGATTTCTCGAGCATTCAGCGGCTGTACAAACCGGAGTTGGTTGGGGAGCAGTGATCCGCGCAAGGATGTGTTGAAGTGAGGGCTTTGC
The DNA here is from genome assembly GCA_958296195.1 of uncultured Pseudomonadales bacterium. Lineage (GTDB taxonomy): Bacteria > Pseudomonadota > Gammaproteobacteria > Pseudomonadales > Azotimanducaceae > Azophilus. Next base: position 2,023,553 of record OY282455.1, read on the forward strand.
AGGCAACGCTCTTGGCGACGGGCCTTTCCGCTTGGCGCGAGCACTTTAGAAATGGAGGAGTCAAGCATGACAAAGACGCGCACAGATCCTTGGGATGCGTCGGACTACCTAGCAACTGACGAGGATGTTTCCGCGTATCTGGAGGCAGCGTTCGATGACGGCGATCCGCATCTAATCGCGGCCGCGCTCGGCGACATTGCCAGATCCAAGGGCATGACGAAGATCGCGGCGGAAGCCGGCATGGGCAGGGAAAGCCTCTACAAGGCGTTATCTGTCGATGGAAACCCCGGTTTCGCCACGGTGCTCAAGGTGCTGCGGACTCTCGGTTTTCGGCTGCGTCCTTCCGCGGCATGAAGGGCCTCACCACCGTCAAGCGCGGTGCGTCATGGCCCGCTCCGGCGGCGTTCGGCAGGCTTTGCAGCGAGGCAGTCGTTTCGGCATTGAGGAGCCGGGCAAACAAAAGCCCCGACCAAGGCGGCCGCCGCTTGCGGCCCGGTCGCCCCGCCCACACCATCCGCGCCGAATGCCACGGCAACATACAGTTCCACTATGAACTGGACAGGCGAATCTCCATGCGGGAGGCGGCCAGATTGCAGTCCTTTCCCGACAGCCATGTTCGGGCTAGCTTGGGCGGGCGAAGAGTCCTGCTACCTGCAGACGAATGAGCGAGCGGATGGACCAAGGAAAATTTGAAACGGTGCTGGACAGCGTCGCTAGGCAGCTTGCCCTTGAGGCACAGGAAAAACCGTTTCCAAACTCTGGAGACTTTGAACAACGAACCCGAGAATTGCTTTCGGAGAGGGGCGGCGACCAAATGAAGGTGGACTTCGACCCGCATCCCCACGTCTTCCCGGATATTTGCCTTGGTCAGTATGGCGTCGAAGTGAAATTCACGGCGAAGGATACTTGGCGCAGCGTTGCCAACAGCGTTTTTGAGAGTTCCAGGAATGAGGATGTGCAGCATGTGTACATCTTGTTTGGCAAAATGGGGGGAGCGCCGGAAGTACGTTGGGGCCACTACGAATCATGCGTCATGCATGTTCGGACATCTCATGTACCACGATTTGAGGTGGAGATGTATCCGGAAAGTTCTCTTTTCGAGAGGTTCGGAATCACTTACGAGGAATTCCACAGATCCGATCCTGAGCAAAAGATGAACTATGTGCGGCAGTATGCGCGGGCGCGTTTAAAACCTGGGGAAAGGCTCTGGTGGTTGGAGGAGAAGTCGGAGTCAGAACATACGTTGCCGCTACAAGTCAGACTGTATATGCATCTGCCCCAAGATGAGAAGCGGGCCTTGCGGGCGGAAGCCGCGTTGCTTTGTCCGCAGGTGGTGAAGCCTTCAAGGAGTCGAAACAAATACAACGATACCGTCATGTATCTAATAACCCGCCATGGAGTCCTATGTCCACAGGCTCGCGATCTGTTTTCCGCGGGAAGCGTCGCCTTGCGTACAGACGAAACCAGAGGGGGAAACTACGTCGAGCGCGCCTTGCGTGATATTGAAAGCGAAATGCGAAACGCCGCTGAAAGGCTGGAAGCAGCCGCGTTTGTGGAATATTGGGGATATGACGTCCCTAAAGAGCGGCGTATAGCAGAATGGCTTAAGCAGGCTGATATGCTGGCACGGGATTGGCGTCCCTCCGGTGTTTTGTTCCAAAGGCGACGGTTTGATTGAAGATGCGTCGGCGCTCTGCGAGTTTTGTGGAAAGGCTTTCAGTCGTTTCTTAAACAACCCCGCACCGCAACCGCGACATGCCAGGCAAGTATTGGCGGAACAGCGTTCCCGACTTGCCGCTCAGTCTCCCGCAGTTTGGACTTGAAGATGAAGCTGTCGGGAAAGGACTGCAATCTAGCCGCCTCCCGCATGGAGATTCGCCTGTCCAGTTCATAGTGGAACTGTATGTTGCCGTGACATTCGGCGCGGATGGTGTGGGCGGGGCGGTCGGGCTGCAAGCGGCGGCTGCCTTGGTCGGGGCTTTTGTTTGCCCGGCTCCAAATGTGGTTTGTTCCCGGGTTCTCCGCAAGGGATTTGAGGTCGTCCAAGGCTTCGCCGGCGGTCATGGGTGTTGTGGCGTAGGGCTGAGGATGGGGCGGAGGCTTGAAGGACGCTGACCCGGGACGGGTGCCCACGATGAAGACGCGCTCCCGGCTTTGCGGCACCCCGTAGTCCGACGCTTGATGCAGGTGGAAGGATACGTCGTACCCCAAACTGGAGAAGTCCGTCACCACCTTGCGCAACGACTCGGCGTTGTGCCGCATCAGCAAGCCCTTGACGTTCTCGGCGACAAAGACTCTTGGTTGCAAGCGCGACGCCGCCTCGACCATGGCCCGGTAGAGGCCGCTGCGGGCGCCGTTCACTCCGGTGCCCTTGCCGTTTACGGAAATGTCTTGGCAAGGGAAGCCGCCGATCAGGACATCGCATTGTTCGGGCAGCGTCCCCAGCAGCGCCCAGACGTCTCCTTGGCGTATGCCAGCGTCCAAATTGTGCCGGTAGGTGCGGCAGGCGGCTGCGTTCAGGTCGTTCGCCCAGATGACCTCAAAGGGTAGCCGTGGATAGTGCCGGCCAAAGACGGTGAACCCGCCCCGAAAGCCGAGGTCCATCCCCCCACAACCGGAAAACATGGAGACGACCCTGTGCTTCACCGGGGCATCAACGCCATTTGTGGTCGATGGGCCGGTGCGCAAATCGAAGCTCCCTTGCTGTAGCCGCATGAGAACAAAGGCTAGCAGTGTGCTGTGGAGGCGTCCAGTATTTTTTCAAGGGTGCTAGCGGCAAATAGCGGGCCTGCTATTGGCGGACGATATGGCCTGGATTTCGCTGTTTAGGTGGAGTGCGGCTGGTCGGCGTGGTGGCGCAGAAATTCCTCTTCAAACATCAGTTGCCTTGGGTCGGCGAGGCGGTCGATGTACAGCTTGCCGTCGAGATGGTCGAATTCGTGCTGCAGCACGGTGGCTAGGAAGCCCTTGAGCTCCAGTCTTTGAGGCTCCCCCTTCAGGTTCAGGGCATCCACCCGAATGCCGCTGGGCCGCTCGACGTAGCCGCGCAGGCCCGGCACTGACAGGCAGCCCTCCCAAACCCCGTTCGGTTTTTCGTCCAGCACCCGCACTTCGGGGTTGATGAAAACGGTGAGCGGCAGCCTGGGCACCTCTCCGTAGCGGGTCGGTCCGCCCGGCACCTCTATGACGGCGAGGCGGATGGATTCATTGATCTGCGGCGCCGCCAGCCCCACGCCGCCGTAGTCGTGCAGCGTGTCCACCATGTCATCGACCAGCCTTGAGAAAGCGGTGCTGCCGACGATCTTGGGGTCCACAGGTTGCGCAACCTGGCGCAGGGTGGGATGGCCCATGCGGATGATCTTGCGCACCGCCATGCCGGAACTCCGACAAGCTAGGCGCTAGACCGCGGGCTGGCTTGAAACAGCCCACCCGCCGGCGACTTTGACGCCTTTGCCAGTTCCTCCCGGCAGTCGCAGAAGCCCATTCGGCTGCTGAAGGAGCGCCAGCCCCGTTCAGTCAGAACGCCGTCCAAGGGGACGTCCCAAGGGCCGCTGGGAAGTTTCTCGGCTTGCTGGATGGCGTGGGCGACGCCCACCAGCAAGGGCCGCATCCGGGGGGGCAGGGCGCTGAAGCGCCGGTCATAGAAGCCGCCGCCCATGCCCAAGCGATTGCCTTGATGGTCAAAGGCGGTGAGGGGGGTCAGCACTAGGTCCAGCGCCAAGGGCTGGAGCCATGCGGCTTGCGGCCCCGGCTCCTCAATGCCGAAGCGGTTGACGACCAGGGGCCAGTCCGGACGGTGGACGAAAAAACTCATGCGGTTGCCGGCCTCCACCACGGGCAGGGCCGAGACTTTGCCCAATTCGTGCAGGCGGCGCAGCAAAGGGCGCAGGTCCGGTTCGCCGTCCACGCTTAGGTAGGCGGCGATGCGCCTGACCCGCCAAAGCAGGGGCGACGCCAGAAAGAGGCGGCGGATACGGTCCGCATGAACCCGTTGTTGCCGTTCCGACAAGCCCCGCCGCCGTGCTCGATAGCGGCGGCGCAAGCTGGTGCGCTCATCCACGAAGGGCGAGTCTCCCGAAGGTGCCGCTGCTGGATAGCCCTGAACCGTTGTGGTTCAAGGCGGAGACCCGCGCAACGCCTAAGGCGTCCCAAGCGAGCGCAAACTCGGTTTGGGCTAGCACACCGCCGCTGCCGTCAGACCCCCTGATTTTTCTATAACGGCTCAAGGACGACACCAACTGGCGAACACCTCAGGAGACGAAAGCCAAGTATAGCCAAAACTTGCGGCGGTGCGTGAACTTCTGTCGGCCTTGGCCCTTGCAGGCCAGCCGGGCTCTCGGTTTGCGGCTTGCGCAAGGTTGACAGCCGGTCGGACTTGGGCGGCGGGGTGATTGGATTCGGTGCGGATTTGGCGGTGCGATATGTGGACTAGTCGCTCAGGGCCACGTCGATCTTCGCCTCCAACCGACTGATCTGCTCCCTTTGCTCCTCCACATGGGCCAAGTGGTCATCGATGATGTTCAGGGCCGCCGCGACGGCAAGATTGTCATGACCTATCACGTTGCGGGCCTCACGAATATCCCGCATCTGCTTGTCGAGGTGTCGCGCCGCCGCCTCGACCGCATCCGCCTCCTCCGGCCGGCACTTGATCGGGTACTTCAGGTTCACGATCTTCACATGGACCGTGGTGAACTTGCTTGACGACACTAATCCCCCGCCAAGGACTTCAACCGGGCGATCATCGCCTCTAGGCCGGATTTCGCCAGCTCGTTCCTGCGAATTAGGTCCGCTCGCTCAGTGGACCACTTCCGCTGCTGTCGGCGCAACGCTTCATTTTCCTTGGCGAGTGCGTGGTTGCGCTCAATAAGTTGGTCTATCTTGGCGTCAAGCGCATCCCAACTCGCGCTAAGGTCTTGGTTGCCTAAATTCTCGCTCATCTCAAGGGTGGCGGGCGTTCGTTCAGCAGTTTACCGCAGATGCGTCTGTGTACTTGGAAATAACTGCTAGCATACCGGCTACAGAGCACTTGGGGGGTATTGACGGTTTGGCCGATCTAGCGGCGCTGGCGGCTAGCGCCGGCCCGTTCATCTCAGGGTCTGAGTTGCACGGCGCCGTTTGCGGGCTGGTGGCGGGCAAGGTTGAACGCCTTGAGAACGGCTGTGCGGACGACGGCCTTGTGCAGGAGCTCATCGACTTGCTCGGCAGCGATGCCCTTGCCGATGCCGGCAGCATTGACGCCTTCGTGCGGGCGAGCTCGGAAGCCCTCTTCGCCGAAGACATGGGCTTTCAGCTGTTGCTGCCCGGCGATGACGCCGCCGTGGCCGACCGAGTGCAGGCAATCGCCGAATGGTGCGGCGCCTTCGCCGCCGGCTATGGCGCGGCCGGCGCCTCCCACGATGAACAGAGCGAAGAGTTGCTGCGCGACTTCATCGCCATCTCCGGCGCGGTCATGGAGGACGACGACGAAGACACCGCCGACGCGGCCCTGCTTGAATTGGAGGAGTACGCCAAGGTCGGTGCCCTGCTCCTAGCGACGGAAGCGCGCCGGAGGACGCATGGCGACGACTAGAATCAGCCGCCGGGAGCACCAACGGCGGCGCCGCAAGTTGCTGCGAATGATGGCGCCTGGAAGCCTTGCAATCGTTCCCGGCGCCGGCGTCTTTGGCGCTGATGGTGGCATGGCGTCCGCCTTTCGCCAGGACAGCGACTTTTGGTACTTGAGCGGCTTTGCGGAATCGGGGGCGGTGCTGGCGTTGCGCCGCGGGCGAGAAGGGAGGAGGAACGGCGGCGACAAGGACGCGGCGATCCTGTTTTGTCGCGAGCGCAATGCCTTGGAGGAACTCTACGACGGCGAAAGGCTGGGTCCGCAGCGGGCGGCCAAGGCGCTTGGTTTGGATGCGGCTCATCCGCTTTCCGAAATGGATGCAAGAATGCCCGCCCTCGTCGGCGCCGCCAGCGCCATCCACTGTTCGTTGGGGGAACATTCCGACTTTGACCAGCGCTTGAGCGGTTGGCTGGCCCAAGCCCGCGCCAAGCGCTTGCGCCCTGCGGACAACATCCTCGGCCTCAAACCCCTGCTGCATGAGTTGCGCCTGATCAAGTCGGCGGCGGAAATCGGGCTGATGCGTCGAGCGGCGGAAATCACCGTGGAAGGCCACTTGCGGGCCTTGCGAGCCTGCCGTCCCGGCCTGCTGGAGGGCAACTTGGAGGCGGAACTGCTCTATGGCTTCCTGCGCGGGGGCGCTCGGAATACGGCCTATCCGTGCATCGTCGCCGGCGGCGCCAACGCCTGTGTGCTCCACTACATGGCTAACGATGCGCCCCTCGGTCAGGACGACTTGGTGCTCGTCGACGCCGGTTGCGAGTACGAGCGCTACGCTGCGGACCTCACCCGCACCTTTCCTGTCGCGGGACGCTTCTCCCCCAAGCAGCGGGCCTTGTACGAAATCGTCTTGGAAGCGCAGCAGGCCGCCATTGCCGCCTGCCGGCCCGGCGCTTTGTTCGATGCGCCGGATGCGGCGGCGCTGAAGGTCATGCAGGACGGTTTGGTACGCCTGGGCCTTCTCTTGGACGAGCAGCCGGACGGCGCCGCTGCCGAGCGCCCGGCGTTCTGTCCGCATCGCACCTCCCATTGGCTGGGCTTGGACGTCCACGACTGCAGCGGCGACCGGCCCGAAGACGGTGTGCGCACCTTGGCGCCGGGCATGGTGCTCACCGTGGAGCCGGGGCTGTACGTCCCTCCGGGCATGAAGGAGGCGCCAAGTAAGTGGCGTGGCATGGGTGTGCGCATTGAGGACGACGTGCTGATTACGGCGGACCGCCCGCAAGTGCTGACAAGCGGCGCACCGAAGAGTGTTGAGGACATTGAACGGGTGATGGCCAGTGGCTGAATCTCTGCGTCCGGGGTGTTGGAGCACGGGGCTCAGTCGATCAGTGCATCTGGTTGGGGAGCCGACGTCCGTTTGGTGTTGCTGTTGTGAAGCTGCCGGAGGCAAGTGACAACCCCGATGTGGCGATCATCGGCTGTGGGCCGGTGGGGGCTGCCGCCGCGCTGGGGTTGGCCGACGCCGGTCGGCGGGTTGCGCTAATCGACAAGAAGCGCCCGCCGCCGCAGCTAGGCCGGTTCGGCGGCGACTTGCGGGCCATGGCTCTGTCTCCGGCTTCCCAAGCGTTGTTGGCGGAGCTCGATCTGTGGCAGCGCCTCCGTCCAACGCCGTATCGATTGATGCGTGTTTGGGAGGAGCGGGGCACGGCGGAGTTGCGGTTTGACGCCGCTGAGGCGGGCCGTGCGGAATTGGGCTGGATTCAGGAATCCGGCCCCTTGTCGGAGGCCGCTTGGGCAAGGCTGGCCGAACACCCGAACGTGGAACTCCTGCTTGGCGAATCGCCGTCGGCCGTAACGCCGACGCCGCCGGCGGTCGCTCTTCAGGTCGGGAGGCGGAGGTTGTCCGCCGCGCTGCTGATCGTCGCCGATGGCGCCCAGTCGCCCGTGCGGCGGCAGCTTGGCGTAAAGGCGCAGGCTTGGGACCCGCAGCAAGTTGCCATCGCCAGCATTGTGCGCACTTCCAGGGGCCATGCGAACACCGCTTGGCAGCGCTTTTTATTGGACGGCCCTGTGGCCCTCCTGCCGTGTGCGGACGCTCAAACCGCGGCACTGGTTTGGTCCCAGTCTCCCGCAGCCGCCGAACGGCGCATGGCGTTGACCGAAGCCGCCTTCTGCGCCGAACTAACCTGCGCCACGGAAGCCTGCCAAGGCGAGGTTGAGGCGGTGGACCGCCGCTTGCGCTTCCCCTTGGCCCAATCCGTGGCGAGGACCTTCAGCCCCCATCACCGCGTCTTGTTGATCGGCGACGCCGCACGGGTGGTGCATCCGCTGGCCGGCTTGGGCCTGAACCTTGGCTTTGAGGACGTCTCTGGTCTGCTGCGCACCGCCAAGGGCGCCTTGGACCCAGGCGCCCCCGGATTGTGGCGCACCTTCGCCCGCCGGCGACGGGCGCGAGCGCTCGGCATGGCGCACTTCCTCTCCGCCTTGCAGGGTTTCTACGGCTTGTCGCAACCGGCCGTGGGCTGGCTGCGCAACATCGGGGTGCGCATGGTCAACAACAGCGCTCCGATCAAGCGTCAACTCATCTCCGAAGCCCTCGGCCTTGGGCCATTGGCGCAACGGCTGCGTTGAAGGGGCGGCTCTGGGCGTGGAGTCGGGGTGGCTTCCGGCGGTCTCGTGTACGCTGTGGGCGATGGCGAAGCTGTTGGGTATGATGCGGAGACGAGCTTCGGAAACGGATGGCGTAACATGCCTGTTCAACCTGACCGCCCGCTGACGTTGACCCTCGCCATGCTGGGCGGGCAGGGCGGCGGCGTGGTCAGTTCCTGGCTGGTGAATGCGGCGGAGCGGGAGAATTTTCATGTGCAGGCCACTTCCGTGCCGGGGGTGGCGCAGCGCACCGGCGCGACCATCTATTACTTGGAGTTTCATCCTCGCCAAGAGGGGCGGTCGGCGCCGGTGATGGGCCTGATGCCGACGCCGGGCATTTCGGACATCGTGGTGGCTTCGGAGCTTTTGGAGGCCGCCCGCATGGTGGAGCGAGGCATCGTCAATCGACGGCAAACCACCCTGATCGCCTCCACCCACCGCGCTTACGTTATCGGCGAGAAGGCGGTTGCCGGAGATGGGCGCACACCTTCCGAGCATCTTCTCGCGCTAGCCCGAACCAACGCCAAGCGGCTGGTGGCGCTGGACATGGCGCGGATTGCGGAGGCCCAAGGCGCCGTCATCAGCGCTGTCGTCTTGGGCGCCATTGCCGGCGCCGGGGTTTTGCCCTTCGCCGTTGACGCCTACCGGCAGGCGATTCGCCAAGCCGGCATCGCCGTAGCGGGAAACCTCGCTTGCTTTGATGCCGCCTTCAAGGTAGCCGCCGACAAAGTCGCTGGGGAATCGCCGCCTAAGGCGGCAGCTCACGCATCTACTGCATCGGCTGAAAACTTCGGTTCCGGCCTGGGCTTCCACTCGCCGGAAATTGACCGTGGAAAGATACCGGAACCCACCGCCGCGGAACCGCCGTCTCCACCCCTGCCGGAATCCTTGCGCACGGAGGTGGATGGGTTTCCGTCGCCCTTGCAGCCGACTCTGCGCCACTGCGTCGAGCGCTTGGTCGATTATCAGGATGCCCGCTACGGCGTTGAGTTTCTGAAACGCATCCGCGAAATCCTCCCACTCGATGATGCGGGGCGTGGCTATCGTCTCTCCGAGGGCGCGGCCAAGGGGCTGGCTCTGTGGATGAGCTTTGAGGACACCATTCGCGTGGCGGACTTGAAGACCCGTCGCGCCCGGCAGGAACGGCTGCGCACGGAGGCCGCCTTGCAGCCCGGCCAAGTGCTGCGGGTGACGGAGTTCCTGAAGCCCCGGGTCGAGGAAATTTGCGGCACCCTGCCGCGGCCCGTCGGTGCGGCGCTCATGGCCTCCGCCGCCGGGCGCAAGTTCATCGGCAAATTCACCGGGCCGAAGAAGATCGTCTCCACCAACATCGGCGGCTACCTGCTGCTGAGGGGCATCGCCGGCTTGAAAATCATGCGGCGGCGCACCTTGCGCTACCATCAGGAATCAGCCGCCATCCAGGAGTGGTTTGATTTGGTCAAGGAATGCGCCCGCACCAACTACGGCTTGGCTTGCGAGGTCGCCCTGAGCCAAGAGCTGGCGTCAGGCTACGGAGACACTTTCGCCCGGGGCCAGAACGAATTGCACGATGTGATGGCCTACGCCCGCTCGGCGGTGGCCCAACCGGGCGCCGCCGAGCAAGTGCGGACCATGCGCGAGGAGGTGCTGAACGGTACGCCCAAGGCAACAAATGCGCGGGTTCCAACAGCGGCTTTGCCTGACGGGGACGCAAACAGCAGGTCGGCCAACTTGGAGGCATCCTAGTGGACATCGAGATGTTCATGGAACAAAGCCTCTGCCTTTGGCGCTTCGGACACGGCAGGAACGTGCCCCGCATCCAGCGCATGACGCGGTTGGACTGCGCCGCCTTGTTGGTTGAACAGAGCATGGCTGGCATCGGTTCGGCATCGAAACCAGGCCGCTACTTGCAATGAGCAAATACACCGGCAATCCGCAAGCTGTGCAGTCCCTAGTGCGCCCGGACGCGGTGCATCGGCATCTGTACATAGACGACGAACTGTTCGCCTTGGAGATGCAGCATCTCTGGCGCAACACCTGGGTCTATGTGGGCCACGACAGCCAAGTGCCGAAGGCGGGAGACTACTTCACCACGCAAATCGGCTTGGCGCCAGTCATCTTGGTGCGTGACCCGTCCGGCGACGTCAACGTCTTGATGAACCGCTGCGCCCATAAGGGCACCCGCCTGCTCAGCGCCCAGAGCGGCAACTGCGGTTCCACCATCCGCTGCCCCTACCACGGCTGGACGTACCATCTGAACGGCGCCATCCGCGCCATTCCGGTGCGCCAGGGTTACGAAGGCACTGCGGCGATGGCAAGCGAAGCCGGACGCGGGGTGGTGCGGCTGCGCCATGTGGAAAACTACCGGGGTTTCGTGTTCGCCCGGCTGGCGGACGAGGGCATGGGCTTTCGGGACTACTTCGGGGATTCGCTGACCTCCATCGACAACATGGTGGACCGGGCGCCGGCGGGCCGCTTGGAGGTGGCCGGCGGTGTGCTGCGCTACCTGCACAACTGCAACTGGAAGATGTTCGTTGAGAACCTGAACGACGCCATGCACCCCATGATCGCCCACGAATCCTCGGCCGGCACGGCCAAGGCGGTTTGGGAATCCCTGAACATGCCGGAGGATGCGCCCAAACCGATGGTGGTGGAGCAACTGCTGCCCTTCGTCTCCAACTACCGCTTCTTCGACGACATGGGGGTGAAGATTTACGACAACGGCCACAGCTACTCCGGTGTCAACTTCTCCATCCACTCCAAATACTCCAGCATCGGTCCCTACGAGCAGGCCATGATCGACGCCTACGGCGAGCAGCGGGCGCAAGCCATTCTCGGAGAAGTGCGCCACAACACCGTCTATTACCCCAGCCTGACCATCAAGGGCGCCATTCAGTCCATCCGCGTAGCCCGTCCGTTGGCGGCGGACAAGACGGTGCTGGAAAGCTGGACCTTCCGCTTGGTCGGCGCGCCGGAGGAACTGCTGCACCGCACCCTCACCTATTCCCGCCTGATCAACGCCCCCACCTCCATCGTCGGCCACGACGACCTGCACTGCTACCGCTCGATTCAGGAGGGCTTGGCGGCCAGCGGCAACGACTGGGTGAGCCTGCATCGGGACTATGATTCCGCCGAGGAAGGGGCCATCGCCGGGACATACAACGGCTTGAGCGAGGTTTCCATGCGCGGCCAGTTCAAGGCTTGGCGGAAGTTCATGGCGCCGGATGCGGGGGCCGGCCGGTGAGCGCCCTGTCCCGGTGAACGCTCCTACCCCCGAGGATCTGGTGCAATTCGTCTATGATGAGGCGCGGCTGATCGACGAAAAGCGCTTGGATGAATGGTACGAACTGTTCGCCCCGGACGCTCTCTATTGGATGCCCCTGACCCGCGGCCAGCCCGAAGGTGAGGGCCACACCTCCCTGTTCCACGAAGACAAGCTGCTGCTCAAAGTGCGCATCGAACGCCTCAAGCGCCCGCAATCCTACTCCCAAAACCAGCCGAGCTTCTGCCAGCATGTTTTGCAGCGCCCGCAGGTGCTGTCCTTGGACATCGAGGCCAACGAGTTCATCCTACGCACCCCCTTCCTGTACGCGGAAAGCCGGCTGGACGATCAGTTCGTGCTGGCCGGCGTGGCTCGCCACCATCTAACCCGCATCGGCGAACACCTGCGCATCAAGCTGAAGAAGATCGAACTGCTGAACTGCGACGCCGCCCTGCCTTCCATTCAGCTGTTTCCGTAAGCGGGCGGATGAGCTGATGCCGCCCAACATCTCCATTCTTCCCGTATACGTTGACGACCTGCTCCACGGTCGAGGTACCTCAGTTTGACGAATCGCTACGAAAGGAGGCGACTTTGCCCACCGAAGACTTGATGGGCCGCCGAACGGAGGGCGCATTCATCATCCACTCCCTAGCTGTGGCACGCATCATTGACGGCGAGGACGCGGATTCCCTTTTCACTTGGGCGCGCCAAGCCTTTCCAAGGATCGCGCCGGAATTGTTTGACGAACCTAGGCCCAAGGACAACAGCCGCCTTGCCTATTGGGTCGCTCGGAGCATTTGGAATGCGACGCCGTTGGAGTCCAACCGCTTCCGGCCCAAGCCGCTGCCGCGACCCAATCGGAATGATCCTTGCCCTTGCGGGTCTGGCAGAAAGTTCAAGCAATGCTGCCGCGGCTGGGTGCAGTTCGAGCCAACGCCCGCCGATATCACTTGGCCGCTGTTGGTCAGTAGCCGGTCCGATGCATATTGGCTGCAAGCCGAGGAATCCGGCCGCCTTCCGGTGATTGGATTTCTGCACGTCGGCATCTGTTTCCACGACGAGGAGCGCTGGCAGTCCCTGCGCAAGCTGGCGGAGCATCGGCTGGGGCCGGAAAGCGGCTTGAATGACGGCGGGCTCTCCATCGCCATCGATTGGCTATGCGACGCCTACGAGGTCCTGCACAAGACGGACCGCAAGAAAGAGGCGTTGCTCACCCGCTTCGCCGCGCATAAGAACCGCGCCTTCCGCGCCACGGCCAATCAGCGGCTGGCTTCTTGGCTGCTGGACCAAGGCGAATCGGAGCGGGCTTGGCGTGCGTTCGCCGCCGCCGATAGGGCGGAACCCGACAGTCCCGCCAACGCCTTGCTGGAGATGACCATGCTCAGCTCCGAGGGCCGGCTGGAGTGGGCCGCCAAACGGGCAGGGCAATGGCTGACGGTGTTGGAAAAGGACGCTCATATATCGGAAGAAGTGCTGGCTTCATTGCGCCGCTTCCAAAAGAATCCCGGCCGCGCTTTGGACGACCAAATGCGCGAGTTCGCGCCAAGGGAAGTACAGGAGCTTCTGCACTGGATCGACGACCAGGCGGGCCGCCCTCTGCCCAGCCTGCACTGGGAGACGCTGAACGGCGAAGCCAATGACGCCGCTTTGCAAGAGCATCGGCAGAGCATCGGCTCGGCGATGCGCAAGCTTGAGAAGGAATGGCAGGTAGTCAGCCAAGCCGAGAAGCCCTTTTCCATCAATCCCTCTTCCAGAACGGAGGCTGACACCTGGGATATCGCCGACGAATGGCTGCCTTGGCTGCGTCAGCATCCAGAAGCGATGGACAGCTTTGCGATATTGGACGACCTGCTGTTGCTGCTCATTGAGGCCGACGCAGCGATCGCAAAATCCGACAACCGCTGGGTTACGGCGTTGCTGCATCGCGGGGTGGCGATGCTGGAGGAGCATTGGCCACCGACGCGCCGCGGCATCCTGCCCTGGATCATTGGGGACAACCGCCCGGCGTTGCGCATTCTGGCCAACTTCATTCAGCACTTGGAAGGTGATTGGAGCGACGGCCGCCTGGAGCGCAGCATCCTCTTGTACATGCGCCTGAACCCCAACGACAACCACGGCTACCGCTCTGAGTTCGTCAACCATTTGCTGACCGTCGGGCGAGACGCGGAGACCCTAGCCTGCGCCGAGCACTACCTTGATGACGTGTTCCCCGAAACCCGCTATGGACGGGTTCTGGCCCTCTACCGGCTGGGCCGGCGCGAAGAGGCGGAAGCGGCGCTGCGGGAGGCGGCGGAGCACTTGCCAGCGGTGCTGAAGTATCTGCTCCCTCGCCGGGTGGCAAAGCCAAAGATCGACCCTTACGGCATCCACATCGGCGGCGATGACCAAGCATGGCTCTACCGCCAAGCCATGCGCAAAGCATGGATGGAAACGAAGGGCATGCGAAGCTGGCTGGGCCAGTCGGCAAAGCTGCTGCAATGAGGGAACTGCCATGAATATCTCCATTCTCCCCGTCAACGTTGACGACCTGCTCCGCTGCCGGGGCGTCGAGCCCGAACGGGTGGAATTCAAGGCGTCTTGGGATCCGGCCACGACCGGGCCGCAGGTGCTGCGCACGATCTGCGCGTTTGCCAACGACTACCACAACCTAAACGGCGGCTATGTGGTCATCGGCGTTGAAGAGCGGAATGGCCAAGCTATGCTGCCGCCGACCGGCCTATCCGCTGAGCAGGTGGATGTGGCGCAAAAATGGATCCGCGGCCACTGCAATCGCCTTGATCCGCCCTATCAACCGGTCACAGATCGCCCATGATGACATTGCCGAGGTGATGGTGGCCGTGATAACCGCCCGTGCGAACCCGCCGAACCACCTTCCGAATGAACCGCAACTTAACGCCGAAGGGTTGCCCATACAGATGATCTGGGCTGATAGGCAGGTGATTCGGTTCCAAAATAGATAGCGAAGCGACCAATACTCGAATCCCATCAGCTCCGTTTCTTTGAATCCAAGGCTAATTAGCGCCAATGTTCTTTACCCATATTCTACCGTTGCTACTCATGACAAACTTTGAAGCGGAACTATTTTCGAAGGCGATTGTTGATAGGTGATAGAGAGTTAACACTTCATCTTGTAGATTTTGGTCTTCTTCCAACTTATCGATCTTAATCTGCTGTCGCTCAGCTTCTTCACGGTCAATTCGCCTTCCATGGCTACCATGTTTTTGGCTGCCGAAATACTCAGCCGCCTTCTTCGCCAATGCGACGGGATTCCCATGATCGGCAAACATATATTCCTTCAGCCAGTTTTCCACTAGCTCCTGTCCGTATGTAATGGACCTCCGAGCCTCCTCGAGCAACGCTGGTCCAAATGAACGCAATACAGGCGCCCAAGCATGCGCAAGATCTGTATTGCCGGCGATCTCCTGTTTTGCCTCTTCAAATTGAGCTACTATTGAATGTGCGGAAAATGATCCGTTGGCAACAATGAGCTGTGGATCGGTTGGCCAAGTTGGCTTTGTCTCCCCAATATGATACGATCGCATCCAAGAGCGATCATAGTCCCCGCAGACATCGCATAAGTTGGAACCAATGCAGCTATATTGGAGAATTTGCTGCGTAAATAGTCGACAATGGTTTGCGCGGCCTCCGCCAAGCCACCCGGCGTATGCAGAATCAAAAGAAGGCCCTTGCCAGAATCGAGGCCATGAACACCTGCCATAAATCCGTTGATTTCCTCTCTGTTAATGGAGGTGAATATACTTGGAATTTGAGGTTTTTGCAGGAAGCCAGAAGCGTAGTAAAGGACATTGCGCTTGTAAAGGCCGGCGATACGCTTCATTGAAGTGAGGGATTTATCCGCTATGAAATCCCCTCTATTCTCGGGTTGAATTTTGTTCAACTTATCTTGGAGTTCGGACCAAGTTACCATGTTATCTTTCTTCCAAGACAAGCCCTATTGGGTTGGCCCACGAGTACTTTGGGTAGCTGACCTGAGAGGTTTCCGAATAGGACGCGAAGTCGGCAAGTTTCATATATTCTTCATATTGTTGGGTGGTGTTCTGAACAAGCCCCATAATTTCAGCCTCTGTGGGCCGCACTTGCTGGCCTGAACTAGCTGCCTCAGCAGAGCTTTTTCCGCTAGCCATGATGTTGCTTCTTGCCGGAGAATTGGTGCTGACAGGGTCGCCAACCTTATTCACATTCCTTCTCCCGCTGCAACTGGACCAGCTCCTCTTGCCTCTTGAGGGCGGACTTGCTGGCCGCGTTTCGTTCCATGGCATTACCCAAGCCGAAATCTCCTAGAAAGCCCCCAACGCTGGCAATGTTGATCTTTGAGTTTTCCGCCATCTGTTTTTGAAACTCCTCGATCTTGGCCAGTTCGACCCGGATCTGCTCGCAGTCGTAAACCCCCTTTTCGACCTGCGACAGTGGGCTCAGCCTGCCGTGTCTCTTGGTGGCGCATCCAGCTAGTGTGATAGTCGCAATAACAGCGAAAAAAATTATCTTCTTCAAGACTTAGTCCTCCTCATTGGGGAAAGGTTTGAGTTCAGCTAGCTTATCAGTTCCGAATTCAACGTCCTTACAGACGTAGACGTTGAAAACCGTCACCACGCAGAGCTTTCCAGGCTTGACCATCACGGCTCGGTGTGGGTCGGCCAAAATCGCCTTGGTGACAAACCCCCTAGCCAACCCCGATGAAAGTTTCGTCTTGGGTGAGCTTTCGAAGTAATAATTGCTTCCTCTGGAGCCGATTGGAGCGTAGTGGCCTGGCGAGAGAGTGTAGAGACGGACTTTAACAGCTTCCCGGAGATAGAGACCGGTCTCTATCTGGGAATCCGTGGATTCCAAAGGTACACTGGTGCAGCCACCTCCCGCGATTAGCGGCAAAATTAAGAGAGATTTTTTCATGACTACCTTCCTTCCAGAATCAGGAATGAACTCTCACCCTGCGGTGCATCACCACCCTAGCCAAGAGGACCCCAATCGCCATTTGTGTTTTTCCTGACTCGCAAGCTTCTCCAAGAGAAGCTGTAGTCTAAGGTAGGTTCGGGGCCGTCAATAAAGAAATGCCCCCCTTTATCTGGTCGCCAAGTGGATGCAGATGGGCTGTAAATGCAGGTGATTTTGGCTACCGACCGTCTCCGAATAGCAAGTTTTGCTGGGGTGAGGCACCTGCATTGAATGGCTCCATTACGCGGCCCGCTCCACCCCGAAGGCGGCGATGTTGCGGTCCGCCCGGCTGAACTCCACGCCGATCAGGTGGACTGGCCGGCCCAGGTGCCGGTACTTGTCGGAGCCTTCAGCCGGAGAGCGCGAGGGGCTTGCCCCTCGCATGAAAGAGCAGTCCCTCTCCTTGATTTGGGCCAGCGCCAGCCCCGAAGACTCTTTCCCCACCGACTTGAACTCGAAAACGTAAACACCGCCGTCGAAGCGCACCACCATGTCGGCGCGGCCCGTGCTGGAGCTGTCCTCCGCAACCAAGTCCAAGCCCTGCGCCGCAAAGTACGAATAGACCACGCTGGCGTAGTAGCCCTCGTAGTCCTGAATGTTGTTCCGGACGTGCCATTGGTGGGGAACGCCGGCGAAGACGGCCCGCAGCAGGGCCTCCAGGCCGGCGAAGTCGTTGTCCGCCAGCAGCCGGCGCAGAGACGTCTTCTGCGCCAGCCGCCGCGCGGCGTCTGGCAGCAGTGCCACGAGCAGGCGCTCGTTCAGGCTTTGGCGCACCTCCTGGTTCGGGTAGCCCAGCCGGTAGCGGATGCGCCCGCCGCGGTCCTCCTCATCCACGATGGTCAGGTAGCCGGTCTGGAACAGCAGCGCCTCGACGGCCATCTCATCGACGTCGAAGGCCGACAGCAGCGCCTCCGTGCCAACCATGCCCTCCAGGTCCGGGGTGGGGACGCCGCGCCGCAGCAGGGTGTCGATGAGGAACTTCGGCGAGCCGGTCTCGAACCAGTGCGCCTTGAACTCGCGCTGCCGGAGCAGCAGCAGGATGTCGAAGGGGTTGTACACCTTCTCCGCACCCCGCCAGCTGTAGCCGTTGTACCAGCGGCGCACCTCGGCGCGGTCCAAGCCGGGAAGCTCCGGCGCGAACACTTCATCCAAGTCCCGTTCCGTGTAGCCGCAGATGGCGGAGTAGGCTGGATCAAGCGTGATGTCGGTGAGGTTGTTCAGGCCGGAGAAGATGCTGACTTTTGCGAACTTGCTCACTCCCGTCAGCAAAGTGAACTCGATGTGCGCGTCGCAGGACTTGATGACGGAGTACAGGCCGCGCAGGAAGCTGCGGTTGGCGCGGGCCACCTCCGGCGTTCCCAACGCATCCAGAATCGGCTTGTCGTACTCGTCCACCAGCACCACCACCCGCCGGCCGGTGCTTTCATGCAGCGCCTGAATGAGCCGTCGAAGGCGGATGGATGCGCTTGCGTTGCCGGGGCTGGTGTTCGCTTGCGCTTCAATGTCCGCCAATTGCGCCGCCGCCTCTTCCCGCAGGTAGTCGGGTTGTTCAAAGTCGCCGCCCCCGAAGTCCAGCCGCAGCACCGGGTAGCGCGTGCTCCAATCCCACTGATCGTGGATGGCCAGCCCCCGGAACAGCGCCTCGCCGCCTTCGAACAGCTCCTTGATGGTGTCCAGCAGCAGGCTCTTGCCGAAGCGCCGGGGGCGGGACAGGAAGTAGTGCTTGCCCCCTTCCGTCAACTGGCGGATATAGGCCGTTTTATCGACGTAGTAGCAGCCCTCCTCTCGGATTTCCCGGAAGGTTTGAATGCCGATGGGCAGCCTGCGCCTGGCGGCGCTCTCATCGGGTGCGCTCATGGACGCACCATAGCCCTTCGCCAAAGTGCGGTCAAAGAGAGCGGCGCAACACCCTGGAAACTGGGCGTCATACAAGGGACATGCCTCGATTGGCCTTCTCTCCGCCCGCCGCTGCCGCCAGTGAGCTTGACGGCCCGGCTTGGTGCGTAGCAGTCAATATGGGGGTGCAGGCTGCGGGCTTGGGTGCGTCGGCTGCTCTTCACCTCCACGGGAACGATCCCGCCGTCCATGCTGCGGTGCAGGAACTCCACTTCGGCGCGGGCTTGGAACCAGCCGCGGCTAGGCGCCCATATGAGATTGCCTCACACTAGCGTTCCTAGCACTATGTACGGTGATCGTGTCGGCTCGCGCCCTTGCTTGCGCCAAGTCATAGGTCATTTGCAGCCGCATCCAGCCATCGGCCTCACCCCAACCCATCTTTTTCAACCGAATCGCCATCTGGAGGAAATGCCCGCCCGCCCGTTCAGGATGCGGCTCAAAGTTCCTCTGGCGACGCCCATTAGGGATGCAGCGCTGGAGACATTCATATGAGACGCCTCCAAACAGTTCACACGAATGTGTTTTCCGGGATGCGGTGGGCATTTCAAATGAGCGCATCCACCCCGCCATCCTCATGGCGCTTCGACCAGTGATGGAAGGTGCGGTCGCTCACGCCCAGCATCAGCGCCGCTTCCTCCTGCGTCAATCGCCGCTCCATGCACAGATCGCAAATCTCCTCAAATCGGTTCATCCGCCTCTCCTGATTCACTCCGCCTCGACCCATGCGCCACCTCCAAAAAAAGTCAAAAGCACAGGGTGCTCCATGAATGGAAAACCGGACAACTCGCTTGTTTTTGACAACATTTTGGCATCTGCCCCTTGCTCTGCTACCATGATGTTGTCGACTGGCTCTACATCTGGTCCCACCGGATTCGCTTTTCCTGAGGGTGGAACTCGCCCGGACCCGACAAAATGGAGCGAGAAGGCGCGGTGCGCTGCCATATGCCTAGAGCATTGCGGCGCAAAAGCTAGCGCCGGGCGCTGAACCGCGTCGGCAGCGAGTGAACGGAGGCTTTATCGGGAAAACTCGCCGAGAACATGCGGGCCGGCGGTTCGCTGCCTTTAGCGCCTGCTAGTGCCCGTCCCTTGTGCCGGCGGTTCCCGAAGTGACAAATCAAGAGTTCCAGCATGGCAAAAAAAGCAAAACGGCAACCCATCCTGTCTTCGGCGGACGCCCGCCAAACCATTGCCAAGGATGTTCAAGCCTTCCTGGCGTCGGGAAAAAAAATTCAGAAGATTCCAGCAGGAGTGAGCGGCTGGCGTGGCAATACCGGTACCCGCCACATCGTGCTCAACAAGGCCAAGAAATCCTGGTCGGGTTGATGATGCGGCGCCTAGACGCCGCCGCCTAACGTTCATTGCCCGCCAAGCGTTTCGCAAGGCGAGGAGCTGCGGCGCTAGGGTTCGTCACCCCGGCTGCAATGCAGTCTTGGCGCCGCACCCTTGACCTCGTCATGGCCCCAAATCCGTCAGGTGCCATCACCGATTCGGAGGTTTGACAGGAAACGGCTGTCAGTTGCGGGCAGGATGGCGCATGACAAACGGCGAGGACTAGCGACACAGAGCCTTATGCCTGTGCCAATTCGCCACGCTGTTTCCGCCGAATTCACCCAGCGGGCTTGGGGCATTGGGGCAGTAGACGGATTGCGGACTTACACAGCTTGCTTGATCGTTTCGGCGATGTCGTTGGCGATGCCGGTCACTTCAAGGCTATCTTCGCCCTCAACGGTCACCCGCAACAGGGGTTCGGTGCCGGAGGGTCGGATGAGAATGCGGAAACGGTCGCCAAGCGCCTGCGTCTTCCCCTCCAACACCGCCGACGCCTGGTCAAGAACCTCCGTCGAGGAAGCGCCGTTTAAATCCACATTGACCGAAACCTGCGGCAGCTTGCTCATGCCGTTCTTGAGCTCATGCAGCGTCTTGCCGGATTCGACTATGAGCACTAACGCCTGCAGCGCCGCCACAATGCCGTCGCCGGTGTGGGCCAAGTCCAGGCACAGGATGTGCCCCGAGGGCTCTCCCCCCAACACCCAGTTCTTTTGTCGCAGCAGCTCCAGCACGTAGCGGTCGCCCACCTTCGAGCGGAGAAACGGAACTTGCAGCCTTTGCAGGCCGTGCTCCAAACCGGCGTTGGACAGGACGGTGCCCACGACACCGCCGCCCAAGCTGCCTTGGCGCTGACGCTGCATGGCGATTAAGTAGAGGAGTTCGTCTCCATCAACAATTTCCCCTTTGTGATCCGCCATGACGACGCGGTCGCCATCGCCATCGAATGCGATTCCTAGGTCAGCGCCGACGGCTGCAACTTGTTTCGCCAGTTGCTCTGGATGGGATGATCCCTGGTTTTGGTTGATGTTGAACCCGTCGGGAGAGGCGCCGATCAGCGTGATGCGGGCGCCTAGCTCCTCAAACACCCCTGGCGCAACATGGTAGGTGGCGCCGTGGGCGCAGTCCACCACCATGTGTAGCCCTTGCATTCGGAAACCGCGGGGCACAGTGCCCTTGCAGAACTCGATGTAGCGGCCAGCCACGTCACCGATCCGCACCGCTTTGCCAAGGTCATCCGACGCCGCAGGAGTCATCTCCAAGGCTAGCTGCTTTTCTATCTCGGCCTCCAGTTCATCGTCCAGCTTGTTGCCACTGCGATCGAATATCTTAATGCCGTTGTCGTGGTAAGGATTGTGCGATGCGCTGATGACAATACCGGCCGCGGCGCGGAGCGTACGGGTCAGGTAGGCCACGGCCGGCGTGGGCACAGGCCCCGTCAGGCCGACATCGGCGCCGGCGGACAGCAGACCGGACTCCAGCGCCGACTCCAGCATGTAGCCGGACACCCGGGTGTCTTTGCCGACCAGCACCTGCCCGTTGCCGCGGTGAGCGAACACTTTGCCGATGGTCCAGCCAAGCCGGAGGCAGAACTCCGCGGTCATCGGAGAGCGGCCAACCGTGCCGCGAATGCCGTCCGTTCCGAAATAAGCCTTGCTCATTTGCAACGCCTCATCCGGCCCATTCCAGCCGCAAAAGCTCTAAGAACCTGGATGGCGGTCGCACACCAGGCGCCCGTCGTGCGGCTGCGCCGCCAAGCATTGCCGGCCTCCCCGCTGCTGGGAATTCGGAATGCGGAGCGGCGTGGGAGGCAAAACAATGTTTTTCCAAGTCCTTAGAGTTCCTCGGCGGGACCGCCGATGGCCGCTTCGGAGGCGCCGGACTGGCTGTCTTTGTCCGCCCTTGGAGGGGTGGGGGCGCGGGGTTTTGCACCAGCCATGATGTCGTCGATTTGCTCTGGCAGCAAGGTCTCGAACTCGATCAAGGAGTTCGCCATGAGGTGCAGCTTGTCTTCGTTTTCGGTGAGCAAACGCTTGGCCTCAGCGTAGCATTCGTCAATGATTCTGCGCATCTCCTCATCAATGGCCTTGGCGGTTTGCTGTGAGTGGGGTTTCGGCTTGACGCCGGCCGACATGCCGAGAAAAACCTCCCCGTCGTCCTCGTCATACATCAGGGGGCCGAGCTTCTCCGACAGGCCCCACTTGGTCACCATGCTGCGCGCCAATCCGGTGGCCCGCTCAATGTCGTTGGAGGCGCCTGTGGTCACCATGTCCGGCCCCAAAACCATCTCTTCGGCAATGCGTCCGCCGAACAGTCCGCAGATTTGCGCCCTGATGCTTTGGCGGCTCAAGCTGTAGCGGTCCTCCTCCGGCAGGAACATGGTCACGCCCAAGGCGCGCCCGCGGGGAATGATGGTGACCTTGTAAACTGGGTCATGGCCCGGCGTCAGCTTGCCGACAATGGCGTGGCCGGCCTCATGGTAGGCGGTGTTGCGCTTCTCCGCCTCAGACATCACCATGGAGCGACGCTCGGCGCCCATCATGATCTTGTCCTTGGCGGCTTCGAACTCGACCATTTCCACAAGGCGCTTGCCGGCGCGCGCCGCGAACAGAGCCGCTTCATTGACCAAATTGGCCAGATCCGCGCCGGAGAAGCCGGGTGTGCCCCTGGCGATGATGCTCGCCTCCACGTCATCCGCCAACGGTACCTTGCGCATATGCACCTTGAGAATTTGTTCGCGGCCGCGGATGTCCGGCAGGTTCACCACCACCTGCCGGTCGAAGCGCCCGGGCCGCAACAACGCCGGGTCAAGAACGTCAGGCCTGTTGGTGGCGGCGATGACGATGATGCCATCGTTCATCTCAAAGCCGTCCATTTCCACCAGCAGTTGATTCAAGGTCTGCTCCCGCTCATCGTGGCCGCCGCCGAGCCCGGCGCCTCGATGCCGGCCCACGGCGTCAATTTCGTCAATGAAGATGATGCAGGGCGATTGCTTCTTCGCCTGCTGAAACATGTCGCGCACTCTAGAGGCGCCGACGCCGACGAACATCTCCACGAAGTCCGAGCCGGAAATGGAGAAGAAGGGCGCCTTGGCTTCGCCGGCGATGGCCTTGGCCAGCAGGGTTTTGCCCGTGCCCGGCTGCCCGACCATCAATATGCCGCGGGGAATTCGGCCGCCCAAGCGCTGGAACTTGCCCGGATCCCGCAGGAACTCGACAAGCTCCTGCACGTCCTCCTTCGCCTCATCGACGCCGGCCACGTCAGCGAAGGTGGTCTTGATCTGATCTTCGGACAGCAGCCGGGCCTTGCTCTTGCCGAACGCCAAGGGCCCGCCCCGCCCACCGGCGCCACCCTGCATCTGCCGCATGAACAGCAGGAACACGCCGATGATGATGAGGATTGGAAAGCTCGCGATCAAAAGCTGAGCCCAAAAGCTCTGCTTTTCCGGCTCCTTGCCGACGATTTCCACTCGATGGTTGTAGAGGTCGTCCAGCAGCTTCTGATCGTACAGATCCGGCCGGATGACGCGAAAGCTCTCCCCCGACTTGCGGGTGCCGACAATCACCAAGCCGTCAATGGTGACTTGTTGGACCTCATCCATGCGCACCAATTCGATGAACTTGGAGTAGCTGACCTGCTCCGGCCCCGGCTTGACGCTGAAGTTGTTGAACACCGTCAGCAGCACGGCGGCGATGACCAGCCACAGCAGCAGATTTTTTCCCATGTCAGACAAGTGGTCGCCTCCCATGAATCCAACGGCGGATTCGTTTGTGGGGATGGGCAAGCCTACACTACCTATCCGCCTCTGGCCAAGAGTTGGAGCGTCGATAGCCGAGGGCCACGGCGTAGGCTTCGCGTGACCCGGCGCGGGAAGCAGCCGGCTTAACCAAGGTGAATTGGTCGAAATCAGGCCTTGCCGATTGCACCCAAGCATCGCAGCCGTCGCCCTGCATCAGCTTGACCACCAGGCCGCCGCCAGCCGCCAACCATTTGGCTGCGGCTGCGGCGGCCAAGTCCGCCAAGGCGAGGGCGGCCGCCTGGTCCGTCGCTCTTACGCCGGAGATGTTGGGGGCCATGTCCGACAAAACAAGGTCCACGGCCGATGCACGGGACGACTCCGCCAAAACAGCCTCAATGCGGCGGTTGGCTGTGGCCTCGCCAAAACGGGCGGTTATCGGCGCCACTCGGCTGCCGCTGACGGAAAGCGGCGAGGGGTCCACCGCGATGATGCGCCCCTGCGTGACCCGCTCCGTCAAATAGAGGGTCCAACCGCCGGGGGCGGCGCCGAGTTCAAGCACCCAGTGATGAGCTTGAACCAAACTGAAGCGCTCGTCCATCTGCGCCAGCTTGAAGTAGGCGCGGGAGACGCGGCCTTCGCGCCTAGCGGCCTTGGTGAAGCCGTCCCGTTTCTGTCGGGCCAGCCAGCGCTGGCTTGATTGGCTGCGCTTGGGCATCCCCGCCCTAAAGTTCGCTCGACCTAAAGATGCTCCACGGCGTCGATTGAGTAGGTGGTTTCCCCGTTGGGGGTTTGCACCCTCACCTCGTCGCCGACCGACTTGCCGATTAGGGCCCTGGCGATGGGCGTCTTGATGGAGAGCCTGCCGGCCTTGGGGTCGGCTTCGTCCTCGCCCACGATCCTGTAGCGGATGGAATCCCCGGAATCACCGCCAGTCAGGGCGACGGTCACGCCGAAAATCACCTTGCCGCTGGGGGGAATCTTGGTGACGTCGATGACTTGGGCGTCCGCAAGGCGGCCTTCGATTTCGCGTATGCGGCCTTCGTTGAAGCTTTGCTCCTCCCGGGCGGCATGGTATTCGGCGTTCTCCCGCAAATCGCCATGCTCACGGGCCGCGGCGATGGCCCGGCTGATCTCATGGCGCTTTTCCGCTTTCCGCTGCTGCAGCTCCCGCCGCAGCAACTCGGCGCCTTCAACGGTCATGGGAGTAGGCATGGCGCTTCAACCTCGCGCGTCAATTTCCGTCATTGCAAGTTCTAAGGGCAATGTGCAGGTCCTGCAGGCGGCGCACCTTGATGCTTGGCAAGAGTTTGGCCGCGCCTTCTTTAACGCCATCCAATCCGGCTTGGCGGATGGCGATGCAGAAGGCTTCGCCCCCGGCCAAGGTGGTCGTGTAGCACACTTTCTTCTCCAAGGCGAGCCGCCGAATGACCGCGGAGTCGGCAATGGATTGGCGACCTTCGGTGGTGTTGATGATGAGGTCGATGCGTTCGTTCTTCAATAGGTCCGCCACATCCGGGCGACCTTCGGTGACCTTGTTGACCACCTTGCAGGCAACGCCCGCCGCCTTGATGCAGGCCGCAGTGCCCTTGGTGGCAATCAACTCGAAGCCCAAGTCGCGCAACTGCTTGGCCAAGCCCAAGGTCATGGGCTTGTCTGAGTTCTTGACGCTGACAAAGGCCCGCCCGTGGCGGGGCAGGCGGACTCCCGCAGCCAAGGACGCCTTGGCGAACGCCTCGCCGAAGCTGTCCCCAACGCCCATGACTTCCCCTGTGGACTTCATCTCCGGGCCGAGGATGGGATCGACGCCGGGGAACTTGTTGAATGGAAAGACGGACTCCTTGACGCTTATGACTTGCGGGACGACCTCCTTGGTGAAGCCCTGCTCGCGAAGGGTCTTGCCGGCCATGCAGCGGGCGCCGATTTTGGCCAGGGAAGTCCCCACGCACTTGGACACGAAGGGCACGGTGCGGGAGGCGCGCGGATTGACCTCCAACACGAACAGGTCCTCGCCCTGGGCCGCCAGTTGCACGTTCATCAAGCCCACCACGTTAAGTTCCAGCGCCATTGCTTTGACCTGCTCCCGAATTCGGGTGCGCATCGCCGCGCTCAACCGGTAGGGCGGCAGAACGCAGGCGGAGTCTCCGGAATGCACGCCGGCCTGCTCAATGTGTTCCATGATGGCGCCGATGACCACTTGCCGACCGTCACTGACGGCATCCACATCCACTTCCACGGCTTGGTCGAGAAAGCGGTCCAACAGCACTGGAGAGTCGTTGGAAACATCCACTGCGCTGGTCAGGTAACGGGCCAGCTCCTCCTCGTTGTACACGATCTCCATAGCCCGACCGCCAAGGACATAGGATGGCCGCACCACGATGGGGAAGCCGATTTCACGAGCGGCCTCGAGGCCCTCCGCCAAGTCGGACACCGTTCGGTTGGAGGGCTGCTTCAAGCCAAGTTTCTCGATCAAGGCCTGAAAGCGCTCCCGGTCCTCCGCCCGGTCTATGGCGTCCGGGCTGGTGCCGATGATCGGTACGCCGGCGCGACCGAGTTGTTCGACCAGTTTTAGCGGGGTCTGGCCGCCGAACTGCACGATCACCCCGTCCGGGCGCTCCACAGCGACAATGGCTAGGACGTCCTCCAGGGTGACCGGCTCGAAGTACAGGCGATCCGAGGTGTCGTAATCCGTTGAAACCGTTTCCGGATTGCAGTTGACCATGATGGTCTCGAAACCGTCCTCGCGCATGGCCAAGGCGGCATGCACGCAACAGTAGTCAAACTCGATGCCTTGCCCGATGCGGTTGGGGCCGCTGCCGAGCACCATGATTTTTTTCCTGTCGCTGGGGTTGGCCTCGCAGTCCTCCTCGTAGGTGGAGTAGAGATAGGCCGTCGCGGCCGGAAATTCCGCCGCGCAGGTGTCCACCCGCCGGAAGACGGCCCTTTCGCCCAAGGCGAGGCGTCGCTCGCGCACGGCGTCTTCCTTGCTGCCGAGCAGGTTCGCCAAGCGGGCGTCAGAAAACCCTTTGCGCTTCAGGTTGCGCCACTCGTCGCGGTCGATGTCCTGCAGTGAACGTCCGGCAAGGCGGCCCTCCTCGGCCACCAAGTCCTCGATTTCCGCCAGAAACCAAGGATCGATCTTGGATAGCTCCGCAACCTCATCGAGAGACCAACGGAACCGGAAAGCGTCCGCAACGTACCAAAGGCGCTCGGCGCCGGCGGTGGCCAACTCGCGGCGCAGCACGACGGGCAGCTGGGTTTCGCCCATGCCTTTGACGACGGGGTCCAGCCCGGTCTTGCCGGTCTCCAAGCCGCGGCAGGCTTTCTGCAGCGACTCCTGAAAGCTGCGACCGATGGCCATGACCTCTCCCACGGACTTCATCTGGGTGGTCAGCCGCGGATCCGCCTGCTCGAACTTCTCGAAGGTGAAGCGAGGAATTTTGGTCACCACATAGTCGATGCTGGGCTCAAAGGACGCCGGCGTGACGCCGCCGGTGATGTCGTTTTCAAGCTCGTCCAAGGTGTACCCGACAGCCAGTTTGGCAGCCACCTTGGCGATGGGGAAACCGGTGGCCTTGGACGCCAACGCCGAAGACCGGGACACCCTTGGGTTCATCTCGATCACCACCATGCGGCCGTCGCCCGGGTGAATGGCGAACTGCACGTTGGAGCCGCCCGTATCGACGCCGATCTCCCGCAGCACCTGAATGGAGGCGCTGCGGAGCCGTTGATACTCCTTGTCGGTCAGAGTTTGCGCGGGAGCGACGGTGATGCTGTCGCCGGTGTGGACGCCCATGGGATCCACGTTTTCTATCGAGCAGACGATGATGCAGTTGTCCTTGCGGTCCCGCACCACCTCCATCTCGAACTCTTTCCAGCCAAGGAGGGACTCGTCGATCAACAATTCCGAAGTGGGCGACAGATCCAAGCCCCTAGCGCAGATCTTGAGGAACTCCTCCTGGTTGTAGGCGATGCCGCCGCCGCTGCCGCCCAGCGTGAAGGAGGGACGAATGATGCAGGGAAATCCCAGGCGGCTTTGCACCTGCACGGCCTCCTCGAGGCTGTGGGCGATGGCGGAGCGGGGTGTGGCGAGACCGATGCGCCGCATGGCTTGATCGAAGCGCTCCCGGTCCTCGGCCTTGTCTATGGCGTCTTGGGTGGCGCCGATGAGTTCAACGCCGAATTGGGAGAGAACCGCTTCCCGCACCAAGTCCAAGGCGCAGTTCAACGCGGTCTGCCCGCCCATGGTCGGCAGCAGGGTGTCCGGACGCTCGGCTTCAATGATGCGGGCGACCGTGGCCCATTCCACCGGCTCGATGTAGGTGGCGTCGGCCATGGCGGGGTCGGTCATGATGGTGGCTGGATTGGAGTTGACTAGGATGACCCGATAGCCCTCGTCCTTGAGCGCCTTGCAGGCTTGGGCGCCGGAATAGTCGAACTCGCAGGCTTGGCCAATGGTGATGGGGCCGGCGCCAAGGATCAGCACCGACTCCAGGTCCGTGCGCTTAGGCATCGGCCGCCGCCATCAGATCGATGAAGTGATCGAATAGGTAGCCGCAATCCTTGGGGCCGGGGCTGGCTTCGGGATGGCCTTGGAAGCCAAAGGCCGGGCGGTCTGTGCGGGCAATGCCCTGCAAGGTTCCGTCGAACAAGGATCTATGGGTTGCCCGCAGGCAACTCGGCAGCGAGTCTTCATCGACTGCAAAACCGTGGTTCTGGCTGGTGATCACGACTTGGCCGGTGTCCAAATCCTGCACCGGATGGTTGGCACCGTGATGGCCGTGGGGCATTTTCACCGTCTCGGCGCCGCTGGCCAAGGCCAATAGCTGGTGTCCAAGGCAAATGCCGAAAATCGGCACGCCGGTGGCAAGAAGCTGGGCAATGGCGCTGATGGCGTAGGCGCACGGCTCTGGGTCGCCGGGGCCGTTGGACAGGAAAACGCCATCCGGCTGCAATGACGCAACCTCATGCGCTGGGGTGGCGGCCGGCACCACGGTGACCCGGCAGCCTCTGGCGGCGAGCAAGCGCAGAATGTTGCGCTTGACGCCGAAGTCGTAGGCGACCACATGGAATCCGTTCCCGTCGCCTGCTGCGTAGCCGCTGCCGTGTACCCAGGCCGACTCCGTCCAGGCGTAGGGTTGGGCGCAGGTCACGGCTTGGGCCAAGTCCATGCCTTTGAGCCCAGGGAAGGCGAGCGCCAACTTCAGCGCCTCCTGCTCATCGACGTCGCCGGCGGCGATGCAGCCGGACAGGGCGCCCTTCTCCCGCAGCAGGCGGGTTAGGCGCCGGGTATCGACTCCGGCGATGGCGACGACCTTTTGCTCGGCTAGGAGTTCCGGCAGGGTCTGTCGTCGGCGCCAACTGCTGGCTAGCCGCGGCAACTGGCGAATCACCAATCCGGCGGCGCAAACGGAGGAGGACTCAAAATCCTCTGGATTGACGCCGGTGTTGCCGATCTGCGGATAGGTAAGAGTGATGATCTGCTTGGCGTAGGACGGGTCGGTGAGGATTTCCTGATAACCGGTCATGGCCGTGTTGAAGACCACTTCGCCGACAACAACGCCGGGCGCGCCGCAGGAGTGGCCGCGGAACGAACTACCGTCCTCCAACGCGAGCAACGCTGGCGTCAAACTCTAGCGCTCCTTGTCGCAAGCCCCAACTTCCGCATACCGGCTAGGGTGAGCAGGCTGCAAAAAGGCGAGATCGATGCGTCGCTTCGACCTCGCCTAGTACAACAACCAAGTTTAGCCGACTGAACGGATTAACTCACCTACTTTTTTTGCGGTTGGCGCGGAGCTGGTTTTAGCCATTGTCCGCGCCGCGCCAAACCGCTACCATGCGCAGCCAATTTTGATGAGGGTCGCCCATGCGTCGCTCAATCGTCGCCGGCAATTGGAAGATGCACGGGTCCCAGGAGCAAGCGTTGCGCTTTTGCGAAGCGCTCAGCGCAGCACCCTTGGCGGCGGAGGTTGAACTGGTCGTCTTTCCGCCGGTGGCTTATTTGGGCTTGTTTGCCGCCAACGTCAGCCAAGAGGGGGTGCAGTTCGGCGCTCAGGACCTGCACCCTTCACCCGAGGGGGCGCATACCGGTGACATCTCCGGCGAGATGATTGCGGATTTGGGCGGTCGCTGGGTTTTGGTTGGGCATTCCGAGCGTCGTCGCGAGCACCGGGAGGACGACGCCTTGGTGGCGGCCAAAGTTCGTGCGGCCTTGGCGGTGGGCTTGAAGCCGATTGTTTGCGTAGGCGAGACCTTGGCGCAAAGGCGGGCCGACGCCGCCAATGCGGTGGTGGCGGACCAACTGCGGACGGTGCTCGACGCGGTGGGGCCAGAGGGCTTGGTGCGGGGAGCGGTCGCCTATGAGCCTGTTTGGGCGATCGGCACTGGCGCGTCCGCAGCACCGGAGCAGGCTGAGGCGATGCATGGCGTGATACGACAAACGCTGGCGGTGCGCGATGCGGCGTTGGCGGAGGAGCAGCTTCGGGTGCTTTACGGCGGCAGCGTTACCGCGGACAACGCCGCGGATTTGTTTCACCAACCGAACGTGGATGGCGGGCTGGTCGGCGGCGCCTCGCTCGAAGCCGAGAGTTTTCTGGCCATTGCCGCCGCCGCTGGTTGACAGTTGTAAGGTGTGCGCAAGTGGACATGACGACCTTTGAAACCGTGCTGCTGCTGTTGCTGGTGCTGGATGCCTTGGCGCTCGGCGGGCTGGTGCTGCTGCAGCAGGGCCGGGGGGCGGACGCCGGCGCCGCCTTCGGCTCAGGCGCATCGAACACGATGTTCGGCAGCAGCGGCTCCTCGTCTTTTCTGGTCAAGGCTACGGTGTGGCTGGCCATCGGCTTTTTCGTGATCTCGTTCGGCTTGGCGTGGTTCGCCAAGGAGCGGGCTACGGGCTTGCAGGACGAAGGTGTGCCCAGCCCCGTGGAGATACTGGATGCGCCCGAATCGCCGGCCAAGGATGAGGGTGCGGACTCGGACATCCCGGACGTTTAGCGGCCATGCAGTCCTTGGCCATGCGGAACTCGCCCGGTGTTGGAGGCTTCATGGCTGTGCCGAAGTGGTGGAATTGGTAGACACGCTATCTTGAGGGGGTAGTGGGCGTTCGCCCGTGCGAGTTCGAGTCTCGCCTTCGGCACCATAACTCTTTGGCCCAAAATACAAAAAAGTGCGATTGGAGGTTGCAGGCGGCATCTCGCGGCCCTATAATCCGCTGTCGCGTTGATGCGGGGTGGAGCAGTCTGGTAGCTCGTCGGGCTCATAACCCGAAGGTCGCGGGTTCAAATCCTGCCCCCGCTACCATAACGGAGACCGAAAAGGCCCCTCATTAGGGGCCTTTTCGTAGGCGGTCCGCCCCAAGAGCGGGGCGGTCTTGGGATGGCTGATTTTCGAAATGGGCGTAACGCCCATTTTTTTGTTGGTGGACCGTGAATCAGACGGAACAAAGAATAGAGGGGGTTTTAGAGCCGGCGGTGGCGGCCTTTGGCTGCGCCATTTGGGGCGTGGAGTATCAGTCCGCCGGCAAGCGGGCGCGGCTGCGCGTCTATATCGACAAGCCTGGCGGCGTCTCGATAGGGGACTGCGAAAGGGTTAGCCGTGAAGTGGGCGACGTTCTCGACCTTGAGGGCTTGATCGAGCAGAGCTATGACCTCGAGGTGTCCTCGCCGGGGTTCAATCGAATTCTCTTCAAAGCCGAGCAATGCGCCAGCAATGTCGGTGAGACCGTTGAAGTGCGTCTGAACTTCCCTTTTGAAGGCCGGCGGCGCTTCGTTGGGCTGCTCTCCGGCGTTGCGGATGCACAGATTCTGCTGCGCATTGAGGACGCGGAGTACCTGCTGCCCCTTGAAAATGTACAGCGAGCCCGGGTCATCCCGCGTTTTGGCTAGAGGTGTGGCGGCAGGCATGACAAAAGACATATTTCTGGTGGTGGACGCGGTCTCCCACGAAAAGGGCGTTTCCAAAGAGGTGATTTTTTGCGCCATTGAAAGCGCTTTGGCGTCAGCAACCAAGAAGCTCTACGACGATCAAGCGGAGTTTCGGGTCGCCATAGATCGGGAGACGGGGGACTACGAAACCTTCCGCGTCTGGACGGTGACGGACATGGACCAGGAGGAGGAGCCGAATCCGGCCGCGCAAATCCCTGCGGATGACCCACGCGCCACCGGTCTCGAAATTGGGGACACCGTAGAGGAGCGGGTGGATTCGGTGGAGTTCGGTCGCATCGCCGCGCAAACCGCGAAGCAGGTCATCGTGCAGAAGGTCCGCGAAGCAGAGCGGGCACGGGTGGAGCTGGAATACTCGCCAAGGGTCGGGCAACTCCTCGGCGGCGTCATCAAGCGAGTGGGTCGAGACAGCGTCGTCGTTGATTTCGGCGACACCGCTGAGGGCGTCATCACCCGAGAGCACCTCATTCCTCGGGAAACCTTCCGAGTGGGCGAACGAGTGCGCACCCTGCTGCAGGAGCTGCGCACGGACAACCGCGGCCCGCAACTTATGTTGACCCGCACGTCGCCGGACATGTTGGTGGAGCTGTTCAAAATTGAAGTGCCGGAAATATCCGAAGATGTCATACAGATCCGCGGCGCCGCCCGAGATCCGGGGTCCCGGGCGAAGATCGCGGTAAGCACCAACGACGGCCGCATCGACCCGGTGGGCGCCTGCGTCGGCATGAGGGGCTCCAGGGTGCAGGCGGTGTCTGGGGAACTCGCCGGCGAGCGCATCGACATCGTGCCTTGGAACGACAATCCGGCCCAACTCACCATTAACGCCATGGCTCCGGCTGAGGTGAAGTCCATCCAAATCGACGAAGAAAAGCACAGCATGAACATCGTCGTCGCCGAAGACAAGTTGGCCCAAGCCATCGGCAAAGGCGGCCAAAACGTGCGCTTGGCCAGCGACCTCACAGGCTGGGCGTTGAACATCATGACCGAGCAGGAAGCCGCCGAACTGCAGGAGGCCGAGGCCACTCGCCTGATGGATGAGTTCATGGAGTCCCTGTCCGTCGATGAGGACGTTGCGGCGGCGCTGGTGGAGGAGGGCTTCATCACCCTGGAGGAGGTCGCCTACGTCCCGCTTGAGGAAATGACGGCGATTGAGGGGTTTGACGATGAAATCGTCGAAGAGTTGAGAAGCCGCGCCAAAGATGCGCTGCTCACCAAGGCGATCGCTGGGGAGGTGCAGCTTGAACCGGCTGACGACCTGCTGAACATGGATGGCATGGAGCGCGGTCTCGCCTATCGTCTGGCCGAGCGGCAGGTCACCACCATGGAGGATCTGGCTGAACTCGATGTGGCCGAACTCATGGACATTCTGGACGACATTGACGAAGAGCGGGCGGCGCAGCTCATCATGACCGCTAGGGCGCCGTGGTTTGAAGCGTCCAATGAGGGTTCGGACACCGTCAATGACGCGGACGGCGCGTCTTGATCAGGCCGAGGTTGAGAAGCTATCAAGGCTAGTTGAAATGACTGACCTCACCGTAAGACAGTTTGCGGAGTCCGTTAGCACCCCGGTCGAACGCCTGCTGAAGCAGATGGCGGAGGCTGGGCTGCCGCACACCGACAGCTCCGAGGCCGTCTCTGACGAGCATAAAAACACGTTGCTAGCGCATTTTCGGCGCAGCCGCGGGTCGGCTGAGGGGGCGCCCAACAGAATCAGCATGAAGCGGAAATCGGTTAGTGCCGTGAAAGCCCCTGGCCAAGGGCGGATGGGCCAGGAAGTCAAGGTTGAGGTCATTGGTCGCCGCATTTACGTGCGGCCGGAACCCGGCGACGCAACCCCGGCAAAGCCGCCGGCCGCGGTCCCCAAGGGGACGACCGCTGCGGAGCTGGAAGCGCAGCGCATACGTGAACAAGAGCAGCGGCGCCAAGCGGCGGATGAGGAGGCTCGGCGAGCCGACGCCCAACGCCAGGAGGAAGCGCAGCGTCGTGAGCGGGAGAAGACGGCGCGGCGCAAGGCCGAAGAGTCCGCCAAGGCGGGGCCGCCGCCGGGTCGGCCGGAGCCGGCCGAGCGGCCGCGCAGCGCCGCGGCTGAGGCCATTAGCGCCGAAGCCGCCGCCGAGGCGCAAGCCAAGGCTCAGGCCACGGAAAAGGCCGGCAAGCGGGTCAAGGGCAAGGATCGGGACCGCAGCGGGCATGACGGGCGACGGATGCGCCAGGAACTGTCCCTTAAGTCCGAACGACGCAGCCACCGCAAGGTTCGCCGAGCGCAGCCCATCAAGGTGGAGCAGCAGGGCGGCGAATTCAAGCCCACGGAGTTCATTGCCCGCGAGGTTGAAGTGCCGGACATGATCGCTGTGGGAGACTTGGCGCAGCGCATGACGGTCAAGGCCGGAGAAGTCATCAAGACCTTAATGGAGCTTGGTTTGATGGCCACGATTAATCAGGCCATCGATCAGGACACGGCCGTCGCGGTGGTGGAGGTGATGGGTCACAAGGTTAAGCTGATCCATGAGGACGCCATCGAACAGGCCTTGGAGAAATCCCTGCGGATTGAGGGCGAGGGCGAGCCTCGACCGCCGGTGGTGACCGTGATGGGTCATGTGGACCACGGCAAGACCTCCCTGCTGGACAAGATTCGCCACACTCGGGTGGTCAGTGGCGAAGCCGGTGGCATCACTCAGCACATAGGCGCCTATTCGGTGGAAACGGAGTACGGCCGCATCTGCTTCATCGACACGCCCGGCCACGCCGCCTTTACGGCCATGCGGGCCCGCGGCGCCCGGGTGACGGATATCGTGATTCTGGTGGTGGCCGCCGATGATGGGGTCAAGCCGCAAACCGTGGAGGCCATCCAGCACGCCCAGGCCGCCGATGTGCCCATCGTGGTCGCCATCAACAAGATGGACCTTGAAGGCGCAGATGTGGAGCAGGTGACCAAGGAATTGGCCGCCAACCAGGTGATGTCGGAGGACTGGGGCGGAGACGCCCTGTTCGCGCAGGTCTCCGCAGTCACCGGGGAGGGCATCTCCGCCCTGCTCGAGGCGGTGCTGCTGCAGGCGGAAATTCTGGAGCTCAAAGCGATGCCGGACGCACCGGCTCGCGGCGTGGTCGTCGAATCCCGCTTGGACCGGGGGCGTGGCCCCGTTTCCACCGTGCTGGTGCAGAACGGCACCCTCCGCCGGGGCGATGTCGTTATCGCCGGAGAGCACCACGGCCGCGTTCGGACCATGCTTAGCGATCAAGGCCGGCAGACCGAATGCGCCGGCCCGTCGGAGCCCGTGGAAGTGCTTGGCTTGAGCGGAACGCCGGGGGCGGGTGATGACTTCTCGGTGGTCACCGACGAGCGCTCCGCAAGGGAGCTGGCGGAGTTCCGTCGCGACAAGACTCTGGAGCAGCGCCAAACCACCCAGCAGGCGGCGAAGTTGGACAACATGTTCGCCGGCTTGGGCGAAGGCGAGAAGCGGGTGCTCAAACTGGTGGTCAAGACGGACGTCCGCGGCAGCTTGGAGGCCATCCTGCAGGCCCTGGCGGAGCTCGGCAAGGATGAGGTGGTCGTCAGCGTGCTCGGTTCGGGAGTGGGCGGCGTCACCGAAAGCGACGTCAATTTGGCGCTTACCTATGGCGCCGGCATTCTTGGCTTCAATGTCCGCGCCGACCGCGCCGCCAAAGCCATAGTCGAACGCGAAGGATTGGACCTGCGCTACTACAGCGTCATTTACGAATTGATTGACGACGTGAAGCAGGCGCTGAGCGGAATGCTGACGCCGGAGGTGCGCGAAGAGATCATCGGCGTCGCCGAAGTGCGGGACGTGTTCCAGTCGCCGCGCCTCGGCCTCATAGCCGGCTGCATGGTCATTGAAGGCGCCGTGCATCGCAACAAGCCAATCCGTGTGCTGCGCGACAATGTGGTCATCTACGAGGGTGAGCTCGAATCCCTGCGGCGCTTCAAGGAGAATGTCGGCGAAGTTCGCAACGGCACCGAGTGCGGCATTGGCGTGCGCAACTACAATGACGTGCGTTTGGGCGACCTCATTGAGGTCTTTGAATCCCACGAGGTGGAGAGGACTCTGTGATGCGGGAGCAGGGGCGTGAATTGCGCTTGGCGGAGCTCCTGCACGAAGAGTTGGCCGGCATCATTCAGTTCGAAATGCGGGATCCGCGCATCGGCTTGGTCAACGTCAATGACGTCCGCATCACCAGGGATTTGGCCTTTGCGGACGTTTACGTTTCCACCCTTGGAGGGGATGCGGCGGAGGAGCCCTCGGCCGAGCAAAAGGACGCCTTGGTCGCTGTCTTGAACGGGGCCTCTGGGTTCTTCCGGTCTGAATTGGCCAGGCGTCACCGGATGCGCGGCACCCCCAAGCCCCGCTTTCACTACGATGAATCCGTGGCGCGGGGTCGCCGCATGGAGAAGCTCATCGACCGGGCCAGGGCAGCCGACCAGCGCAACCAGATTGGTCCGCTCAGTGACGGCGCGGCCGAACTAAGTTTGCCGGCTAACGGGTCGATGGTGCAGCATGGGCGGTAGGCGGGCCAAAAGGGGGCGCCCGGTGGATGGCTTCATCGTCATCGACAAGCCTCAGGGCATGACCTCCAACGAAGCGGTGCAGAAAGCCAAACGCTTGTTTGGCGCTCAAAAGGTGGGCCATACGGGCAACCTGGATCCCTTGGCCACCGGCGTGCTGCCGTTGTGCTTCGGCGAGGCCACCAAGTTCTCGCGCTATCTGCTCGCCTCCAACAAGCGCTATTGGTCGCGCATTAAGCTCGGCGTGGCCACGGACAGTGGCGATGCCGATGGCAAGGTGATTCGCGAGCGGTCCGCATCCGCCGTAGGCCGCGCCGATGTGGAGGCCGTTCTCGAGCACTTTCGCGGCTGCATCAAGCAGATTCCCTCCATGTTTTCCGCCATCAAGCATCAAGGGCAGCCGCTCTACAAGCTGGCGCGCCAAGGCGTGGAGGTCGAACGCGAGGCCCGCGACGCCGTCATTTACTCCAACGAACTAACCGCCTTTGACGGAGACGAGTTTGAACTGGAGATTCATTGCAGCAAGGGCACCTACGTGCGCACCATTGCCGAGGATCTGGGCGAACGCCTCGGCTGCGGCGCCCATGTGAAGGCCTTGCGGCGGCGCCAAGCCGGGCCTTACGATGAGCGGGATTTGGTGACCTTTGCCGAGCTGGAGCGGCTGCGCATTCAGGAGGGCCGCTCCTTGGATCCGCTGTTGTTGCCGTTGTCGAGCGCCGTGCGTGAATGGCCGCAGGTTCAATTGTCGCCGGACACCGCTTATCATGTGCGCCAAGGCCAGCCGGTCTTGGTGCCGCATGCGCCCACTTGCGGTTGGGTGCGCTTGGCGGAGGCCGGCGGCGGAGACTGCAAATTCCTTGGCGTTGGCGAAGTGTTGGATGACGGGCGCATCGCGCCTCGGCGGCTGGTTGGGAACCATAGCGATGGAGTTTGACTGCAAATATGCGCGGTTGGCTTCAGTGACTTTAGGATTGAGCATATTGGGAGAAGAAAATGGCTTTATCGGCCGAAGCAAAAGCGGAAATCATCAAAGCGCATCAAACCCAACAGGGCGACACCGGCTCGCCTGAGGTTCAGGTGGCGCTCCTGACAACCAACATCAATGCCTTGCAGGAGCACTTCAGCACCCACAAGAAGGACCACCACTCCCGGCGGGGGTTGATCCGCATGGTGAACCAGCGGCGCAAGCTGCTCGATTACTTGAAGACTAAGGATAGATCGCGCTACCAAGCGTTGATTAAGCGCCTCAACCTCAGAAGGTAGGGCGGCAATGGCTGAATTCCCGACGGGAGTTTGGCGACGTTTGTCCTGCAGGCTCCAGCCGGCGCAGCCGGGTCGGAGTCGCAGGGCTGGAAGTTTGGAGAAAGGAGAAAATTTTGAATCCAACAACGAAAGAGTTCTTATTTGGCGGCCAAACCGTGCGCATCGAAACGGGCCGCGTCGCCCGGCAGGCGACCGGGTCGGCCTTGGTGACCATTGGCGGTACGGTGGTTTTGACCACCGCGGTCGGCGTGAAGACCGAACGCCCCGGTCAATCCTTCTTCCCGCTCACGGTGAACTATCAGGAGAAGACCTATGCCGCCGGCAAAATCCCCGGCGGCTTTTTTCGACGGGAAGGGCGCCCGACCGAAAAGGAGATCCTGACCTCCAGGCTCATTGACCGCCCCATTCGCCCTCTGTTTCCCAAGGGGTTCATGAATGAGGTGCAGGTGGTGGCCACGGTCATGTCCGCGGAGAA
This sequence comes from uncultured Pseudomonadales bacterium, assembly GCA_958296195.1. Classification (GTDB taxonomy): domain Bacteria; phylum Pseudomonadota; class Gammaproteobacteria; order Pseudomonadales; family Azotimanducaceae; genus Azophilus. Next base: position 2,061,096 of record OY282455.1, read on the forward strand.
GAGCCAAGACCCGGACATCGCGGCGATGATCGGAACCTCCGCGGCGCTGGCGCTTTCCGGCATCCCCTTCAGGGGTCCGATTGGAGCGGCTCGCGTAGGCTATGCGGACAATCGCTACATGCTCAATCCGAGTTATGCGGATATTGAAGCCTCTCAGTTGAACATGGTGGTTGCGGGCACCCGCAACGCCGTTCTGATGGTGGAGTCCGAAGCTCAGGAGCTTTCCGAGGATGAAATGCTCGGCGCGGTGCTGTTCGCCCATCAGGAAATGCAGGTGGTGATCGATGCGGTTGCCGAGCTGGCCGAGGAAGCCGGCAAGCCGGCCTGGGACTGGGCGCTGCAACCGACGGATGAGGCGCTGGCGGCAAAGATATCCGAAACGGTGGGAGACCAGCTTGGGGACGCCTACCTCATCACCGACAAGGTGGAGCGGCTGGCGGCGGTTGGCGAGCTGCGGCAACGGGTGGTCGAAGCGCTTGCCGGTGAAGATGAGCCGGCTGCCGACCCGGAGACGGTAACCAAGGCTTTCGCCAAACTGGAGAAGGAGCTGGTTCGCAGCCGGGTGCTGAACGGCGAGGCGCGCATAGACGGCCGCGACCGGCGCACTGTCAGGCCCCTTTCGATTGACGTGGGCTTACTGCCCCGGGCGCATGGCTCCGCCCTGTTCACCCGCGGCGAAACTCAGGCCATCGTCACCACCACGCTCGGCACCCTGCGGGATTCCGCCTTGGTCGAGAGTCTGCCGGGAACCTTCAAGGACTACTTTTTGCTGCACTACAACTTCCCGCCTTATTCGGTGGGCGAGGCCAGCATGATGACCGGGCCGAAACGCCGCGAGATCGGCCATGGTCGGCTGGCGCGGCGGAGCCTCGCGGCGGTGCTGCCCAGCGAGGTGGATTTTCCCTACACCCTGCGGGTGGTGTCCGAGATCACCGAATCCAACGGCTCCAGTTCCATGGCCAGCGTCTGCGGTTCCTCCTTGGCGTTGATGGACGCTGGCGTCCCCATCAAGCGCCCCGTTGCTGGGGTGGCCATGGGCTTGGTCAAGGAGGACGACAGCTATGCGGTGCTGACTGACATTCTCGGCGACGAAGACCATCTTGGCGACATGGACTTCAAGGTGGCGGGAACAGACCAAGGCGTCACCGCCTTGCAGATGGACATCAAGATCGATGGCATCACCGAGGACATCATGGAGGAGGCGCTGCTGCAGGCGCTGGAAGCGCGCTTGCACATCCTGAACGAAATGAACAAGGTGCTGTCGGCGTCCCGCGATGAAATCTCGGAATATGCGCCGTCGATGACGGTTCTCAAGGTGTCCAGGGAGAAGATCCGCGACATCATCGGCAAGGGTGGCGCCACCATCCGCTCCATCGTCGATGAAACCGGCGCCGATGTGGACATTGACGATGACGGGGCCGTGCGCATCTATGCGGAGGACGCCGCCGGCATGAACGCGGCGGTGGCGCGCATTGAGGAAATCACCGCGGAGGCCGAGGTCGGCAAGATCTACAACGGCCGAGTGGAGCGCATCGTCGAGTTCGGCGCCTTCATCAACATCCTGCCGGGCAAGGACGGCCTGCTGCACATCTCGCAGATTGCCCAAGAGCGGGTGGAGCAAGTCTCCGATTATCTGCAGGAGGGGCAGAATGTGGATGTTGTGGTGCTGGACGTGGACCAACGCGGCCGCATCAAGCTCAGCATGAAGGAGGTGCAAAACTACGCAGAGTCGGCATGATTGGCTAGGCGGGGTGTAGCTTGCCGCTCGGGCCGAAGCTGGAGCTGTTGCAACGCCGGTATTTGGCCGGCGTTTGGCGTTGGTTGTTTCTCCGAGGCCGACGCCGCGCTATCTTCGTTTGATCAGGTCTTCAACCACCGCCGGCTCCGCCAAGGTGGTCAGGTCGCCGAGGTCGTTGAAGTCCTTGGCGGCGATCTTGCGCAGGATGCGGCGCATGATCTTGCCGGACCGGGTCTTGGGCAGGCCGGGCGCCCACTGAATGGCGTCCGGCTTGGCGAAGGGGCCGATCTCGCGGCGCACTAGGTCGATGAGTGACTCTTTAATGGCGGCATGGTCTTCGTCCGCCCCCTGCATCAGGGTGACGAAGGCGTAGATGCCCTCGCCCTTGATGGCGTGGGGGAAGCCCACCACCGCGGCCTCGGCCACCTGCTCGTGCAGAACCAAGGCGCTCTCGACTTCCGCAGTGCCGATGCGGTGGCCGGAGACGTTCATCAGGTCGTCCACCCGTCCGGTGATCCAATAGTAGCCGTCGGCGTCCCGGCGGGCGCCGTCGCCGGTGAAGTACAGCCCTGGGTAAGTGGAGTAGTAGGTGTCGATCAGGCGCTGATGGTCGCCGCGCACGGTGCGGATCTGGCCGGGCCAAGGCTCGGTGATGACCAGATTGCCGGACGCTTCCACCTCTTCAATGATTTTGCCGGCGCCGTCCACCAAGGCCGGCTGCACACCGAAGAACGGCCTTGTGGCGCTGCCCGGCTTCAGCGGCGTGGCGCCCGGCAGCGGCGCGATCATGATGCCGCCGGTCTCCGTTTGCCACCAAGTATCGACGATGGGGCAGCGGCCGTCGCCGACCACTTGGTAATACCAATCCCAAGCCTCTGGATTGATCGGCTCCCCCACCGTGCCGAGCAGGTGCAGGGACGCTCTGGAAGTGGATTTCACGAAGTCGTCGCCCTGCGCCATGAGCTGGCGGATGGCCGTGGGCGCGGTGTAGAAGATGTTGACTCGGTGCTTATCGACCACCTGCCAGCAGCGGGAGGCGTCCGGGTAGGTGGGCACGCCTTCGAACATCAGCGTGGTGGCGCCGTTGGCTAGGGGGCCATAGACGATGTAGGAGTGGCCGGTGATCCAGCCGACATCCGCGGTACACCAATGGAGGTCGCCATCCTGATGGTCGAAGACGTACTTGAAGCTCATGGCGGCGTGCAGCAGGTAGCCGGCGGTGCTGTGCTGCACCCCCTTGGGCCGGCCGGTGGAGCCGGAGGTGTAGAGCACGAACAACGGGTCTTCGCTGCTCATGGCTTCCGGCTCACACTGCTCCGGCTGCGCCGCCACTAGGTCCTGATACCAGATGTCCCGCCCTTTCCGCCACGGGATGTCCGCACCAGTGCGCTTGACGGTAATGACCGTATGCACGTTGGGGCAGGAAGCCAGCGCGGCCTCCGTGTTTTGCTTCAACGGCACCCGCCGTCCGCCGCGCAGGCCCTCGTCGGCGGTGATGACCGTTTGGCAGTCCGCATCAAGAATGCGGTCCGCCAGCGAATTGGGCGAAAAGCCGCCGAAAACCACCGAATGCAGGGCGCCGATGCGGGCGCAGGCCAGCATGGCGTAGGCGGCTTCGGGAATCATCGGCATGTAGATGCACACCCGGTCCCCCTTCCTGACCCCTCGGGACCTAAGGCCGTTGGCTAGGCGGCAGACGGCTTTGTGGAGGTCTTGATAGGTGATGACGGCGTCTTCGCCCGGGGAGTCCCCTTCCCAGATGATCGCGGGTTGCTGCGCCCGTTTGGGCAGGTGTCGGTCTATGCAGTTGCGGCAGGCGTTCAACTCACCGCCGTCGAACCACTTGACGCGGCCGGTGGCGAAGTCCGCCTCGCACACCTGCTCCCAAGGCCGGTCCCAGTTCAGGAACCGCTCAGCCTGCTCCACCCAGAAGCCGTTTGGATCCGCGATGGAGCGGCGGTACATGGCTGCATAGGTCGCTTCGTCAATCAGCGCCCGTCGCGCCATGAATTCATTGACCGGATGGATCATGGTTTTCCGCTTTCCCATTGAGCGCTTTGAGATGCGCCACCAGAGCTCGGGTGGCGTCGTCTTGCGGCAACGCCGCTCCGTCGCCGAGTTGATGGTATATGCGCTTGGCCAGCCTCTTGCCGAACTCGACGCCCCATTGGTCAAAGGAGTTTATGTCCCAAATTATGCCCTGGCAAAAGACTCGATGCTCAAAAAACGCCAGCAGGGCGCCCAGATTGTGGGGATTCAGTTGGTCGAGCACCAAGGTGTTGGTGCCGTGGTTGCCCGGCGCGGCCTGGTGGGGGTTGTCCGAGCGCCAGCCAAGCGCCATGGCTTCGCCTTGCCCTATCCCGTTGGCGAGCAGCCAGCGGTGCTGTTCGTTGCAGCCGTGCTGGGGCCGGGCGGTGAGTATGAAATCGGCGGTGAAGGGCCTCGTGCCTTGGTGCAGCATTTGATGGAAGGCGTGTTGGCCGTTGGTGCCTTCCCCTCCCCAGACGGCCGGGGCGGTGTGGGTACCCACCTCGGCCCCGTCGCGGCGGGTGCGTTTGCCGTTGCTTTCGGTGATGAGCTGCTGCAGATAGGCCGGCAGCCGCCGCAAACGGTGGTCGTAGGGCAAAATGAGGTGCTGGTCGATGCCCAGAAAGTTGTAGTTCCAAATGTCGATCAACGCCGCCAGCAGGGGCGCGTTGTCGTGCGCCGGCGCTTCTTGAAAATGCCGGTCCATGGCGTGGGCGCCAGCCAGAAGCGCCTTGAAGGCAGTTTCGCCAAGGCATAGAGCGATGGGCAAGCCGATACTGGTCCAGAGCGAAAACCGCCCGCCCGCCCAGTCCCATAGTGGGAAGATGCTGTCTGGCGGAAGCCCAAATTCGGCGGCGGCTTCAGCCTTTGCGGTTGCCGCGAAGAAATGCCGGGGCAAGGCGTCTTGGCAGTTGGTCCGTTCGAGGAACCAGCTACGCGCCGCCGCGGCGTTGGCTAGGGTCTCCAAAGTCGAGAAGGTCTTGGAGGCGATGATGAACATCGTGGTTTCGGGGTTGACCGCCGCTAGAGCGGCGCCGATGGCTTGGCCGTCGATGTTGGCGACATACAAGGGCTTTAGCGGCTGACCGGTGCCGCCGAGTGCTTCGGTTACTAGCTGAGGCCCTAGCTGCGAGCCGCCGATGCCGATGTGAACCACATGCGTGAGCGCGTTGCCCCAATGCCCTGTTCGGTCGCCGCGCCTGATGGATTCAGCGAAGTCCAGCAGCCGCTGGCGGCTGCGCACCACGACCTCTCCGGCGGCCGGAGGTTGCCGGCTTGCCGGCGCCCGCAGTGCCGTGTGCAGGGCGGCGCGGCCTTCTGTGGCGTTAACGGGCGCTCCGGTGAAGAGCGCCTCCCGCCTAGCGACCCAGTGCCGTTCCTTGGCGAGATCCAGCAAAGCCCCTAAGACTTCGGGCGTGATCTTCTGCCTTGAGAAGTCAAATAGAACGCCGCCCACAGGCAAGCGCAGAGCGCGTCCGCGCTCGGCGTCCTCGAGTAGATTGGCCAGGAAGCCTTGGCGTTGCGCTTTGGCGGCCAGCCGGGTCAAGCGCTTCCAAGCCGACCAATCGCTCGCCGCCGGCGGAGCTGGTTCTGCTGGGTCTTCAGGCATCGGCGTTTGGCGTCGGTTGCTGAGTCTACAGCAGCGTTGGATTGGGATTGAAGTAGGAGCGGCTGCCCTCCATGGTCGCTATTTGGTCGAGGAGCGCCTGCAGGTGGGAGTGATTGTTGGCGAAATCAATCTCCGCCGCATTGACGACCAGCAGCGGCGCTTGATCGTATGAGTGGAAAAAACGGGTGTAGGCGTTGACTACAGCGTTCAGGTAGCGCTCTTCGATTCTCTGTTCAAAGACGATGCCGCGGCGGCGAATGCGGCGGCGCAGAACCTCCGCGGGCGCCTGCAGATAGATCACCAAATCCGGGCGAGGCGGATCGGGGGCCACCGCGTCGTGAAGCTGCTCATAGAGTTCGAATTCATGCTTGTTCAAGTTCAGGCGGGCAAACAAGCGGTCCTTTTCCAGTAAAAAGTCGGCTACCAGTTGCGGCCCCACCAAGTCATCGTGGGGAACATCGGAGATGATTCGGGCGCGGTTCAATAGGAAAAAAAGCTGGGTTTGCAGGGCGTTGGCGCGGCGGCTCTGGTAAAACTGCCTGAGAAATGGATTGGTCTGCACCGGCTCCAGCAGCAAGGGACGGCGCAACGCCTCGGCCAGCTGCTGCGCCAGTGTTGTCTTGCCTACGCCTATGGGCCCTTCCACCACTAGGTAGCGAGGTTGTTCAGGCGTTTGCGGCACTGCTTTGCTCAAGACTATTGGGGATGCGCCGCGGCTGGGCTGGATTGGCCCATCGAACATGAAATTTGGCTTTTTTGCCAAGCCGGCACCGCGGTAAAAAAACTAGAGATTCTCTGCGGCAGCGCGGGCTTCGCGATCGGGCCGCTGTTGCTTGCGGACCTTGCGCTGGCGCGGCGCATTCAAGGCGGCGATCATGGCGTCTTGTTGATGCGGCGGTGCTTGCTGCGCTTCCGTCCACCAAGCCGCCAAGTGTTGATCGACTAGGCCGGCCTCGCTGCGCAGCAGCAGAAAATCATAGGCGGCGCGGAACTTCGGGTGACAGAGGGCTTTGCGGACATGCTTTGAGCGACGCTCTTCAAGATGCCGTTGCAGGCGCCAGACGTCCGTCACAAAGTAGGCGTGGCGACGGGGCAAGGCGATGATGCGCCGTTGGGCGGCTAGGGAGTCATGGGCGGCGATGGCATGAGCCTCGCTCGTGCCTTTGCCTCTCAAGTGTGCGGCCGACGCCTTGAACTTGGCGCAGTAGTCGTCCCAAAGTAGGACCGCCAGCAGGAAACCAGGGGTTGCCGGGCGCCCTTGGGCGATTCGGCGATCAGTGTTTTCCATGGCTAGCCGGACCAGCAGGCTGTCGGGCGGCGTGGCCGGAAACAGGGTTCGGCAGATGGGCATCCGCTGCAGCAGACGCCAAGCGTTGGCGGCGTAACCGCCGAGAAGCATCTTGCTGAACTCATCGAAAAGGCGAGCGGCCGGAATGTCCTGCAGATGCATGGAGGCGGCCGCCGCATGTTCGGTGATGGTTTTGTCTAAGTTAAAGCCCAGTTTGGCCTGAAAGCGCAGGGCGCGAAGCAGCCGAACCGGATCCTCCGCCAAGCGCTGCCGGGCTTCTCCGATGAGCCGCAAGCGCCGCTTTTTGATGTCCTGAATGCCGCCCACATAGTCCAGGATCGCCTCTTCGTGCGGGTCGTAGTACAGGGCGTTTACGGTGAAGTCCCGACGGAAGGCGTCCTCATCCAGGGTGCCATAGACGTTGTCGCGCAGGATGACGCCGTTGCCGTTGACCTTCTCGTTGCCGCTCGGCGCTTTGCGGAAGGTGGAGACCTCAATAATGTTGCGGCCGTAGCGCACATGGGCGATCTTGAAGCGACGCCCCACCATGCGCGAGCGTTGGAATAGTCTCCGCACCTGTTCCGGCGTGGCGTTGGTGGCTACGTCAAAGTCCTTGGGAGCGGCGTCAAGCAGCAAGTCACGGACGCAGCCGCCGACCAGAAACGCCTGAAAACCGGCGTGCTTCAGTTTGGTGAGGACATCAAAGGCGTTTGGATCAACCCGTTCTCGCGAGACCTTGAGTGACTTTGAGGACAGCTTGGTGGCGACCGCCGTTTCGGTTTTCAAGATTCGTTCAAACTGTAGGTTGGGGAAGTGTGAAAAGCCAATGGTAGCACGGTTGCAAAAGAGGCGTCAGGGTCGTCGCGGGCCGCGCTTCCTGGTCTTGGTGCGGGGGATGTTGAGCCGCTGGCGCCGCTCCCACAGACTCTTGCGACTGATGCCAAGTTTTTCGGCCAGCTCGGTCTCGGTCAAGTGGTCCTGATGTTGCAGAACGAAGGAGACGAAATACGCCTCGAGGGATGGCTGGTCTCCTTCTTCGCTGGCGGTGGGGCTCGCTGGCCGCTGTTTTGAGTGGATGGCCAGTAGGTTTGTCCCAACCGACTCGCTGTTGCAAAGAATGGCGGCCCGTTCCATGACGTTGGTCAGTTCCCGGACGTTGCTTGGCCAGTGGTAGGTGAATAGGACGGCGCGGGCCTCGCTGGAAATCTTCAGCGGCCTCTTGCCCAGTTTCCGGCCGGCGTGGTTGAGCAGGTCTTGGGCCAATTCGATAATGTCCTCCTTGCGTTCCCGCAGCGGCGGCAGGAGGAAGATTGCATCATGCAAGCTGTGCAGGAGGTCCCCGTTGAATCGCCCGTCTTCGACCAATTGCGACAGGTTGCGGTGTGAGGTGGCGAGCACCCGCAGGTTGGGCGGCTTGGCGGCGGCGCCATCGCCGCTTTGGCTGTCCTTCCCGCGCAGCAGAAGCGCCAGCCGGCGTTGCACCAACGGTGGCAGGTCGTCAACGTCCTCTAGAAATAGGGTGCCCCCGTTGGCCGTCTCCACCAAGCCGCTGCCGGGGCCGGCGGCGGTGCCAAAAAGCTCCGCTTCGATCAGGGACTTGGGGATGGCGGCGCAGTTCGCCGTGATCAGGGGGGCGTGGTTGCGCCTGCTGGCGGCGTGGATGGCATGGGCTAGGAAAACCTTGCCGGTGCCGGACTCTCCTTCGATTAGGATGGAGGCGTCGGTTGGGCCAACCTTGGCGATGCGCTGCCGCAATTCGACCATGACCCTGCTTGTGCCGGCCACTGCGAACAGCGCTTGGCTCCGATCCGCCATCCACTCCGGTTTTGCCGCCAACGCCTTTCTCACCGCGGTGAGCAGTTCGTCCGCCGAGGCAGCGAGGGGCAGGTAGTCCGCGGCGCCCTGCTGCATGGCGTGAACGGCTTGGCGAACATCGTTGCCGCCGCCGACTACGATGACCGGAGGCAGGTTGGAGCGGTCAATCACCCGATCTAGAAGCTGCTCCCGGCTCACAACTTGGGCGTCCACCAAGATGCAGTCGAACCGCTTGTAGTCCGCTCGACTTGCGGAACTTGAAGAGTCGGCGCTGGCGACCTCGTAGCCGTTGTCCTCAAGAATTTGGGGCAGCCCGGGGCCGGGTCCGGAGGGACTCCTGACATATAGCAGGCTGCGCATGGCGCTATAGTAGCAAAGGCCACAAGGTGCGCACTCCGCCGGCAACCACAGTGGCGGGGTTGGGCTATCGGATCAGAACCCGCTGAAAACGCGATCCTTGGGGCCTAGGCGGCGGAGGTCCCAGTGTGCCACCGCCCATTCGAGCAGGGCTTGCAACTCCAGCTCCGGCGGCTTCAAGCCCAGCAAGGCCAAGCAGGTGCGCAGGTTGGCGTCCGGCTTTCGATCATCGACGCTCGGCGCAAGGGTCTGTTTGGACCACTTCTCCAAGACCGGACTCAACAGCACCGGAATGTGGGCGTAGGCAGGCGCCTCCAAGTTCAACAACGCCATCAAATAGAGCTGACGGGGGGTGTTGTCGAGCAGGTCCCGCCCGCGCAAGACCCGCACTATCCCCGGGTCCCCATCATCCACCGCGGTGGCTAGCTGGTAGGCGAAGGGACCGTCTCGCCGTTTGATCACGAAGTCCCCGGCGCTGTCGGTCAGCCGCGTCTGCTGGCGGCCTTGAACCGAGTCGGCGAACTCGCAGACCGCCGCATCCACGCGGACGCGGACAGCGGCGTCGCTGCGAGGCGAACGACGGCTGCGGCAGGTTCCCGGGTACGTCGAATGGCCCTGCAACTGCTGGCGCGAGCAGGTGCAGAAAAAAACCATGCCCATTTGCTGCAGCTCGGTGAGAGCGGCCTCATAGAGCTCCAAGTGATCGCTTTGCCGCTGCACCGCTCCGTCCCAGTGCAGGCCGTGCGCGTCAAGCGTGCGCAGAATCCTCTCAGGAGCGGCCGGGTCGTTGCGTGGCTGGTCCAGGTCGTCGAAGCGCAGCCGCCAAGCCAGCCCTTGGGCGCGCGCATCCAGGAAACTGGCCAGCGCCGTATAGAGGGAGCCAATATGCAGCGGCCCGGTCGGCGACGGGGCGAAGCGCCCCGCTCCGGCGACGGCGTCAGCCATGTGGAGGAGCGACGGGGGTCTCGCTAGCCGTGCAGTTGTCGTTCCTTGATTTCGGCCAAGGACTTGCAGTCAACGCACTGATCGGCAGTGGGCCGCGCTTCAAGGCGCCGCAAGCCGATCTCCAAGCCGCAGGTTTCGCAGTAGCCGTAGTCCTGCTGATCGACCCGCTCGATGGTCTGCTCAATCTTTCTGATGAGGCGGCGCTCCCGGTCCCGGGTGCGCAGCTCAATGGTGAACTCCTCCTCTTGGGTGGCCCGGTCAATTTGATCGGGGAAACTGGTTGCCTCACTCTGCATGTGATGCACGGTGCGGTCCACCTCCTCCATGAGGTCCGTGCGCCATCGCGTTAGGATGGCCCGGAAGTGCTGCAGTTGCTCCTTGCTCATGTAGGGTTCGCCATCCGCCGGCTGGTACGGCGTGAAGCTGGTGAAGGGGGACTCCACCGCAGTCCTATTGGGGCGATCTCGCGTTGTCGATGCGGTATGCTCTAGTTCCATGTCTTTGCCCTTGCGCAATGCCGAGATTCGTCATTTCCGCCGCCGTTCGGAGCGGTGGCGACCAATCGAAGGGCGCGTAAACTACCAAAATCCCGATGGCTTGACCATACAGCCGCGAACATCGTCAAGGCTAATCGCAACGGTCTCTGCTAAGTCTTCCGCGGCGACGGCGCACCGTCCCGAGCCGCCAAGGATCGCGGCGGTTGCCGTTGCGCCGCTGCGGCGGCCGTTTCCCAAGCCCCTCCGGCCCTGATGATCTACCGTCCGCCGCTTGTCGAGTGCCGCTTGCTGCGACGCCACAAACGCTTTTTGGCCGATGTGGAGCTGGCCGGCGGAGTACCGCTTAGGGTTCATTGCGCCAACACCGGCGCGATGACCGGTTGCTCCAGCCCCGGCAGCCAGGCATGGCTGTGGGACTCCGGCAACGCCAAGCGCAAGTACCGGCATACGCTGGAGCTGGTGGCCTCCGGGAGGCACTTGGTCTGCGTGAACACCGCCCGGGCGAATCAAGTCTTTGAGGCGGCGCTGCGGAGTTCCCTGTTGCCGCCGCTGGCCGGCTACGCCGAGCTGCGGCGCGAGCCGAGCATTCCCGGCGGCAAGGGGCGCTTCGACTTTTTGTTGTCTGACCCAGTGCGCGGCGCTTGCTTCATCGAATTGAAGAGCCTCACCCTGAGTCTGGAAGCCGGCTACGGCGCCTTCCCGGACGCCGTAAGCGAACGCGCCCTCACCCATGTGGCGGAGCTGCAGAGAATGCTCTGGCCCAACAGTCGTCTGGAATCCCCCACCCAAGCGGTTCGACGACGGGCGGTGTTGGTCTTCTGCGTCCTGCACAACGGCGTCGAGACCGCCACCACGGCGGACGACATCCAGCCGGCCTACGGGGAACGCTTGCGCACCGCAATGGCCGAGGGCGTCGAGATTTACGCTTGGCGATGGCGGGTAAGCCCCCGCGCCCTGAGGCTGGACCGGCGCATCCCTTTCGTCAGCCCGCGCAGCCCAGCTCCTTGACGCCGTGCTCTAGCCCGCATATTGCCCCAAGCCGCTTGCCCGAAGCCGCAAGGTTCCGTTCTTTTAACCGGTTGCCTAGCCATTTTTGGGGAACGCCTCCAGCAAGCGGTGGTATTCGTTGGCGTCCCGCAGCCGCGCACCGTAGCGCTGCACCAAGGCGGCGGCGGCGAAATTGCCGAAGCGGGCGGCGGCGGCCTCCGCCATGCCGATGGTCAAGCCGTAAAGACAGGCGCCGGCGTAGATGTCCCCGGCGCCGGTGGTGTCCACCGCAGCCGCCGGAAAGCCGGGCGCTTCGGTGGGCCGGCCCTTGACCACGCAGAGGCTGCCGCGCTGTCCTAAGGTGAGGAAGCAAACTCGGCCGATGTCCTTCAATTCGGCAATGGCCACGTCCAGCCGGTCCGTCTTTGCCCAGGTGAGGGCCTCCTCCTCGTTGCAGAACAGCCAATCGACGCCGTTGCCCAGCAAGCGCTCTAGTTCACTGCGGAACGACTGCACCATGCTGGGATCCGAAAGGCTGATGGCGGTGGCCACGCCCTGTTCGTCCGCCAAGCGGCGAGCGGTCATGGCGGCAAGCAGGCTTGGCGGCGAGGAGGTCAGGTAGCCTTCGACGTAGAGAGTGCCGGCGGCGGCCAAGGCGCTCTCGTCGATTGTGGCGGCGTCCAATTGACCGGAAACGCCGAGAAAGGTGTTCATGGAGCGCTCGGCGTCCTCGGTGATCAGGATGAGGCTTAGGCCTGAACGCCCCGTGGAAATGGCGGCGTTGCGGCTGACGCCGATGCCGGCGCCGGTCAACTCCTCCAGAAAATGACGCCCCACATCGTCGTCGGCCACTCTGCAGGAGTAGAAGGCGCTGCCGCCGAAACCCTGAACGGCCATCAGGGTGTTCGCTGCGGAACCGCCGCTGAAGCGCTCCGGGTCAAGCGCCTGAAGATCCGCCATCAGAAGGTCTAGGCGCTCCTCATCCACCAAGGTCATGTGACCCTTGGGGATGCCACTCCGCTGCAGGAAACCCTCATCGACCCGATACTCCATATCGACTAGGGCGTTGCCCAGTCCATAGACGTCGTAACGCGAAGGGCCAGAGCTTCCGCAAGATGAAGAGCCGGCCAAGTCGTTGGCCTTCAGATGGCGGCCAAGGCGCCGTCAGCGGCCGCTAGGGTGGCGTCAATAATGTCCTGGGTGTGCTGGACGCCGATGAATCCCACTTCAAAAGCACTGGGGGCCAAGTAAACGCCGCGCTGCAGCATGGCGTGGAAGAACCGGGCGTAGGCGTCGCTGTTGGCGTTGGCGACCTGCTCGAAGGCGGTGATCGGTGCCGCGGCATCGAAAAACAGGCTGAACATGCCGCAAACCTGATTGATGGCGATTCGCCGCCCATGCTTGCGGCCCAGCGCCTGGAGCTCCCGTGTGATGAGATCGGTGTTCACCGCCAGCGAGGCATAGACTTCTTCGTCCAAGGCGTCCAGCGTGGCGATGCCGGCGGCAACGGCCAAGGGATTGCCGGAAAGCGTGCCGGCTTGGTAAACGTCTCCCTCCGGCGCTAGACGGTCCATGACTTCCCGGCGGCCGCCCAAGGCGCCCACCGGCAGCCCGCCGCCGATGATCTTGCCCAAGGTGGTCAGATCCGGCATGACGCCGTAGCGGGCTTGGGCGCCGCCTCGGGCCACCCGGAAGCCCGTCATCACCTCGTCAAAGATCAGCAGGCTGCCGTCGGCTTGGGTGATTTGGCGAACGGTTTCCAAAAAGCCTGGTTGCGGCGGTATGCAGCCCATGTTGCCGGCGACCGGCTCCAGGATCAGGCCGGCGATCCGCTGTGGATAGGCTGCGTATGCCTTGCGCACCGCCTCGGCGTCGTTGAACGGCAGTGTGAGGGTCTGGGCGGCGACCGCTTGCGGTACGCCGGGAGAATTGGGAATGCCCAGCGTCAGCAGTCCGGACCCCGCCTTGGTCAGCAGGGCGTCCGAGTGCCCGTGGTAGCAGCCTTCGAACTTGACGATCAGATCCCGACCCGTGAACCCCCGAGCTAAGCGGACCGCGGTCATGGTCGCCTCCGTGCCGGAGTTCATCAGCCGCACCTTCTCCACGCTGGGCACCATGCTGACGATGCGTTCGGCGAGGTCGATCTCAAGCTCCGTCGGAGCGCCGAAGCCCAGGGCCAAATCCGCCTGCGCCTTGATCGCCGCCACCACTTTGGCGTTGCGGTGGCCGAGCATCACCGGCCCCCAGGAGCAGACATAGTCGATGCAACGGTTGCCGTCCGCGTCCTCAAGCCAGGCGCCGTCGCCGGATTTGAAGAATACGGGGTCGCCGCCGACACCCTTGAACGCCCGCACCGGCGAGTTCACGCCGCCGGGAATGGTGCGCCGCGCCCTGTCGATCAACATGCGGGATTTGGGTCTCGACATCGGCTTTAGCAATTTCAGAAAGGTCTGACGACCGCGAGAACGACGATGAGCACCAAGGCGAGAGTGGGCGCTTCGTTGAATAGGCGCAGGAATCGCTCGCTATGGGGACTGCCCCCGCTCGCCAGTTGGCGCATGATCCTGAGGCAATAGTGATGATAGCCGACCAATCCGAGCACCAGAGCCACCTTGAGCCAAAGCCACAGGCTTGCGCCATGAGCGCTCCAAGTCAACAGCAACGCCCAGAAGCCGAACACCAGCGTGGCCACCATGGCGGGATTCATGATGATTCGGTGGAGCTTGGACTCCATGATGACGAATCTATCCCGACCGATCGGGTCGTCGGCGCTGATGTGATAGACGAACAGTCTGGGCAGATAGAAAAGGCCGGCGAACCAGCACACCGCAGCGATGATGTGGGCGGCCTTGATCCACGGATATGCGTTCACCGGCGTCGCTCTTTGTTCTTTTCCAAGGGGTTGGGTGTGTGCGAAGGCTCACCGGCATTATAATTCCCATTCCTGTGGATGCATTGCAAGCCCATGCCCGATCAAGCCGACATCGCTTTTTCCGAGCGCGCCGCCGCCAAAGTCAAGCGGCTCATTGACCACGAAGGCGTGGATTTGAACCTCCGGGTGTTCATCACCGGCGGCGGCTGCAGCGGGTTTGCCTACGGCTTCACCTTTGATGAAGCCATAGCCGACGACGATGCCGTGGTGCGGCGGGGCGAAGTCACCATGGTGGTGGACAGCCTAAGCTACCAGTACCTGCTCGGCGCGGAAATAGACTACACGGAAGACCTTCAGGGCGCCCAATTCGTGGTCAACAACCCCAACGCCGCCGCCACTTGCGGCTGCGGCAACTCCTTCGCCATCTGAGGGTTTCTCCTGCTGCTGCATGGCCCCAGTGTATATATAAGGGGGGGCTGCCTTGGTCCTCCTTGCCTGAGCGCCCTTAGGGCACATAGACGGCGCCAAGCACCCTAGGCCCTTGGGCGCCTGTGACTTCTGGCGCGTTGGCCGGCGTTCCGGTTAGCCGTTGGTGCGCTAGCCAAGCAAAGGCCGCAGCCTCGATGGCGTCCCCGTCCCAGCCCTGCCGGTCGATGGCCTCCACCGGCGCATCGGCGAGTTCCGCCAAGCGTCGCATCAGAAAGGCGTTCAGGCGCCCGCCGCCGCAGACGATGATTCGCCCCGTGCCGGGCGCCCAGTGTTGAATGGCCTGCACCGCTGAGACCGCTGTGAACTCCAGCAGGGTGCGCTGCACATCTTCGGGTTTCAGGTTCGGGCGCAGACGCTTGGCCAGCCACTTCAGGTTGTAGTGCTCCTTGCCAGTGCTCTTTGGCGGCGGTCTTGCAAGGTAAGGGTCCTCGGAGAGGGCTTGCAGCAGTTGCTCGTCCAGCGAGCCCGTGGCCGCCCAGGCGCCGTTCTCGTCATAGCCTTGGCCTCTGTGTCGGCGGCACCAATCGTCCAGCAGCGCATTACCCGGGCCTGTGTCGAAGCCTGTCAACGGTTGGCGCAACACGCTGATGTTGCTGATGCCGCCGATGTTCAGCACCGTCCGCAGCTCGTCGGCGTCGCTCAGAATGGCGGCGTGAAAGCCCGGCGCCAAGGGGGCGCCCTCGCCCCCAGCGGCGAGGTCCCGGCGGCGAAAGTCCGCCACCGTGGTCACTCCCGTGACTTCGGCGATGATGTTTGGATCGCCGATCTGCATGGAGAACCGGTGTTTGCCCGTTGGGCGATGGCGGACCGTCTGGCCGTGGCTGCCGATGGCGCGAACCTGGGCGGCCGTCAACCCGTGCTGTTGCATGAAGCCCTTGACGGCTTCGCCGATGAAGCGCCCCAAGGCGGTGTCCGCCGCGCCGAGTGCGTCGAGACGGTCGCCTTCGGCTTGGCCGAGGTCGATGAGCGTTCCGCGCAACGTTGCAGGCAGCGCCACGGTGTCTTGCGCCAGCAAACTAAGTTTGCCGCAGCCGACCCGCAGGAGGGCGATGTCCAGCCCATCAACGCTGGTGCCGGTGATGGCGCCAAGGTACAGCGGGCCATCCCCCGGCGGCATGTGCTCCGCCTAGCGCCCGACTGCGAGATTGGGTTGTTTGTGGTGCATCAGGGAGGCCAGCAAGGGCACCGCAGTGGCGTCGAAGCGCTGCCGCTCGGCCTCCGCTATGGGCTGGGCGTCCGGCAAAGCCACGGTGCGCGGATTCTGGTGGACGCCGTTGACTAGGAATTCGTAGTGCAGGTGCGGGCCGGTGGCGTAGCCGGTGGCGCCCACTTTGCCGATGACCTGACCTTGCTCCACCTTGGCGCCGGGCCGGATGCCGCGGCCGAATTTGGACAGGTGCAGATACTTGGTGGTGATGTTGCTGCCGTGGCGCAGAACGACGAAGTTGCCGTTGGGGGTGGTTCTGGCGGCCTCCGTCACCACGCCGTCGCCGGAGGCAAGCACTTCCGTTCCGGTGGGCGCGGCATAGTCGATGCCTCGGTGCGGCATGTTGCGCTTCCAGAGTGGATGCTTGCGGCGCAGATTGAAATTGGAGCTGATGCGGGTGAACTTCAGCGGGGCGCGCAGGAACTGCTTGTGCATGCTGTTGCCTTGCGGATCGAAGTAGCTTTCGCCTCCCTCGGGGTTGGCGTAGAGCACGGCTTGGTGGCTGCGGCCTTGGTTGATGAATTCGGCGGCCAGGATTTTGCCGAAGTCGATGAACTTGTCATCCAGATAGTGCTCCTCAAAGAGCACATGGAAGGAGTCCCCCGAGCGAATGTCGAGCACAAAGTCCACATCCCACTGGAAGATTTCGGCCATTTTCATGGTCATTCGGTCGGTGAAGCCAGCGCGTTGGCCCGCCACGAACAGGCTATGGTCGATCACCATGTGCTTGTAGGCGTGAACGCTTTCCGGCTCGGCCACTATCTCCGTTCCCTCGAACCCGCTGCCGGAGCGGGTGAATTCGAGCTTTTCGAGGGGACCGGATGAGTAGGTTAGGTTGAGCAAGTCGTTGCCTTCGCCGATCAGGAAGCTGAATTCATGGCCGGGTAGAATGTTGGCCAACCGCGGGCCCAAGGGTTGCGTTTTGACGATCTGGTGCAAATCTTGCTGCGACAGCCCTTGGCGGCGGAAGACTAGGGAGAGATTGTCCCCAGGCTGCACCTGCACGATCCGGGTCGCCGTTTTTGGCGCATCGTCAACCGGCCTTGGCACCGCCGCGGGGGCTTTGTGCGCCTCGACTGGCGCCTCCACCTCCAATTGCGGCGCAAACTCAACGTCGCCGTCGCCGCTGGTGAATTTGGCGACGACGATGCCGCATAGACACAGTCCGCCAATGGCGGGGGAAAGCAGCACCATCGGGCGGAATTTGCCGCTGCTCAAGGTTTCTTCCGCCTTGCTGCTTGCACAGTCGATCTCAATTGCTGCCCCATGCCCCCTTCCAAACAACACAGGATTTCGCGGAGCGAAGCCGCGTTTCTACAGAAAATCCCTGGAACTGTCTAGGAGAAATTGCCAACATGTTGAAAATTCAATGAAAAATTCATTTTTTGGCCGAATTCGGCCAAATTTCTGCTAAGTTTCCGATCATTGCTCCAAGTTTGTTGGCTTGCGCCTCATGCTTCTCGACGAACTCGAAGCCCGTGGGCTAGTGGCCCAGACGTCGGACAGGAATTCCCTGCGGAACCATCTAGCCGGCGGGTCGCGCACCCTCTACTGTGGCTTTGACCCCACCGCGGACAGCCTGCACATCGGCAATTTGGTGCCGCTGATGGCCTTGCAGCGCTTTCAGCGGGCGGGCCATCGACCCATCCTGCTTCTCGGCGGTGCCACGGGCCTCATTGGCGACCCTTCCGGGCGCGACAGCGAACGCAGCCTAAACGCAGCCTCGGCAGTGGCCGCATGGGTGGAGCGCATTCGTGGGCAAGCGGCGTCCTTTCTGGATTTCGAGGGAAGCGCCGCCGCCAGGATCGTCAACAATCTGGACTGGACCAGGGGTTTGGACGTGGTCTCCTTTTTGCGGGATGTGGGCAAGTTTTTTTCCGTAAACGCCATGATCAACCGGGAATCCGTCCGCCGTCGCCTGCAGAACCAGGAACAGGGCATTTCCTTCACCGAGTTCAGCTACATGCTGCTGCAGGCCAATGACTATGTGGAGTTGGCTCGGCGCTACGGCTGCTCCCTGCAAATCGGCGGCAGCGACCAATGGGGGAACATTGTCGCCGGCATGGATTTGGTGCGCCGCCGCTTGGAGCGGGAGGCCCACGCCCTGACCCTACCCCTAATTACTCGGTCGGACGGCGCGAAGTTCGGCAAAACCGCCGCCGGCGCCGTTTGGTTGGATCCGGCGAAGACCTCGCCCTACGCTTTCTATCAGTTTTGGCTGAACACGGCTGATGCAGACGCGGTTGCTCATTTGCGCCGGTTTTCGACGCTCGACCTTGCCGAGATCGACGGCTTGGCGGCGTCCTTGGCGGCAGCGCCGCAGCGGCGCGAAGCCCAAATCCGGCTGGCCGAACATCTAACCCGCCTAGTGCATGGGGCCGACGCCTTGCCGCCTGTGCAGCGCATCACCGGGTGCCTGTTTGGCGGGGATCCCAGGGCGCTGCGGGAGGGGGATCTGCAGCAGCTTGAGCTTGACGGCATGGAGAGCGTCAGGGTTGCTGAGGACAGCCTGGGTCTGCTGTCGGTGGCGGTGGCCGCCGGTTTGGCCGAATCCAGGGGGGCCGCCCGAAAGCTGGTGCAGGCCAAGGGCTTGTCCGTCAACGGTGAGGTGCAGCATGACCCAAGCCGTCAACTCGACTTTGCCGAGGCCCTCTACGGCCGCTATTACCTGCTGCGGCGCGGGAAAAAGCACTGGTGTCTGCTGGTGCGGCGGTCCAGCGAGGGTTGAGGGGTCTTGCCGCGCCTCTTTGTCGTCGCCCCAAAAAAGTGAAATTTTGTCTTGCCAAGGCTAGGCGCAGGCGTATAATGCGCAGCCCACACCGGGGGACAGGCCCCGGTCTTGCTCTTTAAGTCTGAAAAAGTTGACCATGTACGCGGCAGTCGGAATCGCGGGGCCAGCCCTTGGGTGCGCTCGGCTATCCGGCTGCAAATCAAGCCATTCGTGTGGGTAACACGAAGATTCATTGAGGAGCCGAAACCCTTTTGTGCAACTCGTTGCACAGCGAAGTTGAACTGAAGAGTTTGATCATGGCTCAGATTGAACGTTGGCGGCAGGCCTAACACATGCAAGTCGAACGAGAAAGCGCCTTCGGGCGTGAGTAAAGTGGCGGACGGGTGAGTAACGCGTAGGAATCCACCCAGCAGTGGGGGACAACTCGGGGAAACTCGAGCTAATACCGCATAACATCCCGCTTCCTAGTGAGGCGGGATCAAAGGGGGCCTCTCCTTGGAAGCTCCCGCTGCCGGAGGAGCCTGCGTTGGATTAGCTTGTTGGTGGGGTAACGGCTCACCAAGGCGACGATCCATAGCTGGTCTGAGAGGACGATCAGCCACACTGGAACTGAGACACGGTCCAGACTCCTACGGGAGGCAGCAGTGGGGAATCTTGGGCAATGGGCGCAAGCCTGACCCAGCCATGCCGCGTGTGCGAAGAAGGCTCTAGGGTTGTAAAGCACTTTCAGTGGTGAAGAAAAGCTCGGGGTTAATACCCCCGGGTCTTGACGTTAGCCACAGAAGAAGCACCGGCTAACTCCGTGCCAGCAGCCGCGGTAATACGGAGGGTGCGAACGTTAATCGGAATTACTGGGCGTAAAGGGCGCGTAGGCGGTCCGGCAAGTGGATTGTGAAAGCCCCGGGCTTAACCCGGGAATTGCGGTCCAAACTGCTGGACTGGAGTATGGTAGAGGGAGACAGAATTTCCTGTGTAGCGGTGAAATGCGTAGATATAGGAAGGAATACCGATGGCGAAGGCAGTCTCCTGGACCAATACTGACGCTGAGGCGCGAAAGCGTGGGGAGCAAACAGGATTAGATACCCTGGTAGTCCACGCCGTAAACGATGAGAACTAGCCGTTGGGATCCTTGAGGTCTTAGTGGCGCAGCTAACGCGATAAGTTCTCCGCCTGGGGAGTACGGCCGCAAGGTTAAAACTCAAATGAATTGACGGGGGCCCGCACAAGCGGTGGAGCATGTTGTTTAATTCGATGCAACGCGAAGAACCTTACCACCCCTTGACATCCTCGGAACCGTCTGGAGACAGGCGGGTGCCTTCGGGAACCGAGTGACAGGTGCTGCATGGCTGTCGTCAGCTCGTGTCGTGAGATGTTGGGTTAAGTCCCGTAACGAGCGCAACCCTTGTCCTTATTTGCCAGCGGGTCATGCCGGGAACTCTAAGGAGACTGCCGGTGACAAACCGGAGGAAGGTGGGGATGACGTCAAGTCATCATGGCCCTTACGGGGTGGGCTACAAACGTGCTACAATGGGCGGCACAAAGGGCTGCGAACCAGCAATGGAAAGCGAATCCCAAAAAACCGCTCGTAGTCCGGATAGGAGTCTGCAACTCGACTCCTTGAAGTCGGAATCGCTAGTAATCGCGAATCAGAATGTCGCGGTGAATACGTTCCCGGGCCTTGTACACACCGCCCGTCACGTCATGGGAGTGGGTTGCACCAGAAGTAGCTAGTCTAACCTTCGGGAGGGCGGTTACCACGGTGTGGTTCATGACTGGGACGAAGTCGTAACAAGGTAGCCGTAGGGGAACCTGCGGCTGGATCACCTCCTTAAACCTTAATCCTGAGCGTCATCCGAGCGGTGCAAGCGGCTTGGGAATGGGCTTTTGCGAGCCCTGCCTCGAGCAGCGACGAACCGCTTCTTGGCGCAAGATCGGATCATTGGCTTTTCTCGAATCTTTGTGGGTGGCGCAGATGCGGCCAGTAGTTTTGGCCTCGGCGCCGCCGCGCCGTTCCGCTGTAGCGGAACGGCACCCACACGAATGGCTTGATGTCCGCTTTTTCCAATTTCTCAGCAGGCGATGTGAGCAAGTCCGCTTGGGCTGCTTAGAGGCTCAATGGGTCTGTAGCTCAGTTGGTTAGAGCACACCCCTGATAAGGGTGAGGTCGGTGGTTCAAGTCCACCCAGACCCACCACCTGCGAAGGGCCGTCCAGACTGCGACGACAAGCTCTAAGCGACCGGGGCCGTAGCTCAGCTGGGAGAGCGCCTGCCTTGCACGCAGGAGGTCAGGAGTTCGATCCTCCTCGGCTCCACCAATTCAGAAGATTTTCACCGTGCTGCCTTGCGGCAGCCTCGTTTGGCCGGTGGCGGCTTGTGGTCGCTGCCCGCAGCACAGTCCGATCCTTAACAATTCAAAGACATGTAGCCGCATTGTTATTCAATGCAATAACAACGCGGGAAGCCGTTCGCCTTTGCCGGCGGACGGCATGTATGCGTCTTGGTGCGACGTGCGAATTTCCGTTTTTTGACTAAGAACGGGCAGTGCGTTGCGCCGGCAAAATGCGTTACCAAAGTCCGGCGTGGCCAGCCCTTGAGCGAGTGGTTGGTCGAGAAATGCGTTGGATTATATGGTCAAGCATGAAAGTGCATTCGGTGGATGCCTTGGCAGCCAAAGGCGATGAAGGACGTTGTAGCTTGCGATAAGCCTCGGGGAGCCGGCTAACAGGCTTTGATCCGGGGATTTCCGAATGGGGAAACCCACCGCTTTCGGGCGGTATCCGCACCTGAATTCATAGGGTGCGGAGGCGAACCCGGGGAACTGAAATATCTAAGTACCCGGAGGAAAAGAAATCAACCGAGATTCCCTCAGTAGCGACGAGCGAACGGGGAGCAGCCCTTAAGCCCATGATCTGTTAGTGGAAGCATCTGGAAAGTTGTGCGACACAGGGTGACAGCCCCGTACACGAAAACGGAGCATGGGTGAAATCGAGTAGGACGGGGCACGTGAAACCCTGTCTGAACTGTCTTCGGACGAGGGGGGACCATCCTCCAAGGCTAAATACTCTTGGCTGACCGATAGTGAACCAGTACCGTGAGGGAAAGGCGAAAAGAACCCCTGCGAGGGGAGTGAAATAGAACCTGAAACCGGATGCATACAAGCAGTGGGAGCTCTCCCGCAGCCCAAGGGGCCTCGGCTCCGCGGGCCGCAACAGGAGGGTGACTGCGTACCTTTTGTATAATGGGTCAGCGAGTTACTTTCACTGGCAAGGTTAACCGTTTAGGGGAGCCGTAGGGAAACCGAGTCTTAACAGGGCGTCATAGTCGGTGTGAGTAGACCCGAAACCGAGCGATCTAGCCATGGGCAGGGTGAAGGTTGAGTAACATCAACTGGAGGCCCGAACCCACTAATGTTGAAAAATTAGGGGATGACCTGTGGCTCGGAGTGAAAGGCTAATCAAGCTCGGAGATAGCTGGTTCTCCTCGAAATCTATTTAGGTAGAGCCTCTCGTATCACCGCCGGGGGTAGAGCACTGTTTGGGCTAGGGGGTCACCTAGACTTACCAACCCCATGCAAACTCCGAATACCGGTGAGTGCAATCGAGGGAGACACACGGCGGGTGCTAACGTCCGTCGTGGAAAGGGAAACAACCCAGACCGCCAGCTAAGGTCCCTAAGTGACAGTTAAGTGGGAAACGATGTGGGAAGGCCCAGACAGCCAGGAGGTTGGCTTAGAAGCAGCCATCCTTTAAAGAAAGCGTAATAGCTCACTGGTCGAGTCGGCCTGCGCGGAAGATGTAACGGGGCTCAAACTGTCCACCGAAGCTGCGGATGCCGGGCGCCTCTTGAGGTGTTTGGCATGGTAGAGGAGCGTTCTGTAAGCCATTGAAGGCGCCCCGAGAGGGGTGCTGGAGGTATCAGAAGTGAGAATGCTGACATGAGTAACGATAAAGGAGGTGAAAATCCTCCTCGCCGGAAGACCAAGGGTTCCTGCGCAACGCTCATCGGCGCAGGGTGAGTCGGCCCCTAAGGCGAGGCCGAAAGGCGTAGTCGATGGGAAGCAGGTTAACATTCCTGCACCGATCGTAGCTGCGATGGGGTGACGAAGAAGGCTAGGCTGGCCTGGCGCTGGTTGTCCAGGTTTAAGCATGTAGGCTGGGGTCTTAGGCAAATCCGGGATCTCAAGGCCGAGATGTGACGACGAACCGCTCTTATACGGGCGGGAAGCGGTTGATGCCATGCTTCCAAGAAAAACCTCTAAGCTCTAAGGCTGCGGGCGACCGTACCCCAAACCGACACAGGTGGTCAGGTAGAGAATACCAAGGCGCGTGAGAGAACTCGGGTGAAGGAACTAGGCAAAATGGCACCGTAACTTCGGGAGAAGGTGCGCCGCTGGTGGTGAAGGGACTTGCTCCCCGAGCTGTTGGCGGTCGAAGATACCAGGTGGCTGCGACTGTTTATTAAAAACACAGCACTCTGCAAACTCGTAAGAGGAAGTATAGGGTGTGACGCCTGCCCGGTGCCGGAAGGTTAATTGATTGGGTTAGCTTCGGCGAAGCTCATGATCGAAGCCCCGGTAAACGGCGGCCGTAACTATAACGGTCCTAAGGTAGCGAAATTCCTTGTCGGGTAAGTTCCGACCTGCACGAATGGCGTAACGATGGCCACACTGTCTCCACCCGAGACTCAGTGAAATTGAAATCGCGGTGAAGATGCCGTGTACCCGCGGCTAGACGGAAAGACCCCGTGAACCTTTACTATAGCTTCGCACTGGACTTTGACTTGGTTTGTGTAGGATAGGTGGGAGACTTTGAAGCGGAGGCGCTAGCCTTCGTGGAGTCGTCCTTGAAATACCACCCTGGCCAACTTGGGGTTCTAACTCAGGCCCATGATCTGGGTCGAGGACAGTGTGTGGTGGGTAGTTTGACTGGGGCGGTCTCCTCCCAAAGAGTAACGGAGGAGCACGAAGGTACACTCAGCATGGTCGGAAATCATGCAGTGCGTGTAAAGGCGGAAGTGTGCTTGACTGCGAGGCTGACGGGCCGAGCAGGGTCGAAAGACGGTCTTAGTGATCCGGTGGTTCTGTATGGAAGGGCCATCGCTCAACGGATAAAAGGTACTCCGGGGATAACAGGCTGATACCGCCCAAGAGTTCACATCGACGGCGGTGTTTGGCACCTCGATGTCGGCTCATCACATCCCGGGGCCGGAGCCGGTCCCAAGGGTATGGCTGTTCGCCATTTAAAGTGGTACGCGAGCTGGGTTTAGAACGTCGTGAGACAGTTCGGTCCCTATCTGCCGTGGGCGCATGAGATTTGAGAGGAGCTGCTCCTAGTACGAGAGGACCGGAGTGGACGAACCTCTGGTGTTCCGGTTGTCACGCCAGTGGCACCGCCGGGTAGCTATGTTCGGAAGGGATAACCGCTGAAAGCATCTAAGCGGGAAGCCCCCCTCAAGATGAGATCTCACAAATCGCAAGATTTCTGAAGGGCCCTCGAAGACTACGAGGTTGATAGGCAGGGTGTGTAAGCGCTGTGAGGCGTTGAGCTAACCTGTACTAATTGCCCGTGCGGCTTGACCATATAATCGAACGCATTCAGGTTCGGGCAAGGTCACGCAACTTGCAAAGACGCATCGATCCCGCGTTGTTGGCTGCATGTCTTCTGAATTTCGCTCGCCCTTGGCGAGCGCCAAGTCTTCCTGACGATACTAGCGCGTTGGAACCACCTGATCCCATCCCGAACTCAGCAGTGAAACGGCGCAGCGCCGATGGTAGTGTGGGGTCTCCCCATGTGAGAGTAGGTCGTCGTCAGGATTTTTACCCGAAGCCCCGCCGCTGGCGGGGCTTTTTTGTTTGTGGGTCGCGAGCCCCTTGTGGCGTGGCGTCGATCTTGGTTCCGCCCACTCACCGAAACTGCACACCTGCCCGTCAGCAATCGACTTCTGTGTCTTTGACCAAGCTCAGGCGAGGGGCTATGGTGCGCTAGTCTCTCAGGCCTGAACAACTGCACCGGCATCCCCTTGGAGGCAGCGCCTTGTCTGAACAACTGTCCCGCTTGTTGCGCCGAATCGTCCGCGAAGGCGGCATCCCGAAGGACGAATTCGACTTCGGGCAGGCCGCCCCGGAAGAGCTTGGCTTGGCGGTTAAGGACGGCGCCGTGGGCGTGGCGGGGAATGTTGACCTGCTTGGCGAAAGCGCTATCCGCAACTCCCTGTCTCCCCCCGCGGCCGCTTGGCTGCGGGATCTCAAAGTCTTTCTGGCGGTGGACTCCACCAACTCCCGCATGGCGGCGACAGCCCAATCCGCCTCGGTGGATGGCTGCGCCTGGTTGGCGGAACTGCAAACCGCCGGCCGCGGCCGGCGCGGTCGCCGCTGGCTAACGCCGTTCGCCCGGAACATTGCGCTCACTCTGGGCTTCTCAGTCAACCAGCCGCCCTCCCAACTCGGCGGCCTAAGCCTAGCTGTCGGCCTAGCCGTCGCCGGGTTGCTGCAGCGTGAAGGCGTAGGCAACGCTGCAGTCAAGTGGCCGAACGACGTTTACATCGGCGACGCCAAGGTCTGTGGCGTCCTCATCGAGGTGGTCACCCGCGCCAACGCCTGCGACTGCATCATCGGCATCGGCCTAAACTTGGACTTGCCGGAGAGCGCCCGCACCGGCATCGACCAAAAAGTCACGGACCTAAAGTCCCAAGGCGTAACCCCCAACCGCAACTTGTTCGCCGCCGCCTTGGTCTCCGCAGTGGTGGATGCCGCAAACCGCTTCAAGCAAGAAGGCTTCGCCCCAATGCGCCCCGCCTACGACGCCCTGCACCTATGCCACGGCAAGCAGGTGCGCATCATCCAAGGCAACCAGACCCACACCGGCCAAGTACAGGGCGTCACCGCCACAGGCGCCCTGCGCGTCCGCGGCGACGGCAAAGTCACCGAATTCACCGGCGGCGAAGTCAGCCTCCGCCCCTGCAACCCATAACTTCCGGAGGCGAATGCCGTGCCAGAGCAAAAAGACTATCCGCACACTTGCCTTGGTCTGCATTCCGATCCCAATCGTGTAGCAGCCGACGCGCTTGCTCCGCGTACAACTGCTGACGGTCGCAAGTGCGGAGCAGGCTAGGTGTGCGAGGGGGCGTTGTCGGGGACGGTTCGCATACGTCTCCGCGACGATTCGCGCCCATGCGCCATCATCGCGTTCGTGTCCACGAGCACTGGTGACCCGCGGTCGTGCGCATTGCTCATAGCTCGACCGGGCACACGACGCCGTGGGCTGTGAACAGTTCCTCCAAATCCTCGATCAAGAGCCCGCACAGCGACGCGGCACGTCGAATCGAGATGTGTCCGCGTTCCAAGGCGGCGGCCAGCAACTCTGCGAACGGCCTCGAGAACAGCGTAGGCGACTCACGAGGCGGCGCTTCCCGACCGTTATTGTGCAGGGCGCCCTCTGGAATCGCTCGCGCTCTTGCCTTGGTCAATCGCCGCAGGGCCACCAAGCGCCACCTCAGCGCCGAGGACGTCACCCTCAATTCGTCCGCGACCGCGTTCAGTCGCATTGTCAGTTCGTCCATGTCCAGTCGTGCGCAGTCATCGAACTCCCGCAACGCCGACGAGGGCATCAGCATGGCCGCCGCGAAGTTGTTCGCAAGCTGCTCGACGCGGTTGCCGCCGAAATCGCTGGCGTCCTCCATGTGCTTGGGGGGCATCGCCTCCCACGTCAGGATGTGGAACAACTCGTGGGCGAGGTCGAAGTGCCGGCGCCCGGCCACCTCGCCTCGTGCGATTAGAACGGCATCGAGCTCGGGCAGGCGACAGGCAGCCCCCGATATGCCCTCCTGCGCATCGACCATCAGCACCAGGATGCCGAGTTCCGCTTCCATTGCGGATGCGAGCCCCAGCGCCGGCACCGGTCCCAGATCCAGCTCCCCCGCGAACCTCTCGCCGGCATCCATCGCGTCCTCGAACCTCGACGCTTTGGTCAAACC
The DNA here is from genome assembly GCA_958296195.1 of uncultured Pseudomonadales bacterium. GTDB lineage: Bacteria > Pseudomonadota > Gammaproteobacteria > Pseudomonadales > Azotimanducaceae > Azophilus. Next base: position 2,087,630 of record OY282455.1, read on the forward strand.
CAGCGCCCTTCGCATCAGCGGTGCTTGCCGCCCGGTCTCGGCCGCCAACGCCCGGTACGCGCCGATCCATCGTCCTGCAATTTGCTCGTATGCCTGAAGCCGCTCCGGCGTCACGCCACTCTGCCGCCACGAGAACCGGCCCTCGCCATCGAGACGAAACGGGTCGGTGAAGTAGTCCAGATCGACGTCCAGCTTCTCCACGGCAACGACAAGCTCCGCAGCTGCCAAGCCCCGCACTCCGGTCTCTATCGCGGAGACGGTTTGCCGATCTTTGAACCCGAAAATGCGTGCAAGCCCGTCCTGCGAGAGGCCCCGCTGCTGCCTCAATGCCTTGATCCGCGCCCCGATCACGTTCGCCATTGCCCCACCTGCCCGACTCTCAATTTGTTTTTCTCCATCTGCAAGAAAATCATGCGATTTGCATTCTGCCATCGGACCGGCGTTGATTCAATAGCAATCCGTTCAACCCCACCAAAGGATCGCTTCATGGCTGGAGCCGATGCGCACAAACGCGCCAAGCCCGGCAGGTGGAGAGCGCTGAACCCGGCTCCCGCGCCGTCTGCGTGAACTTCGCGCTGAAGGTCGGCATGCACACCTCCGCCAAATGGCGGTTGGCCGACTCCAGGTCCGTCGTCCCGGCCAGCGCCAACTCCTTCGGCAGGCGCCGCCTTGTCCAACCCGCAACCCCTCTAGAACAGCATGATCCGCTTCCCCTGCGCCGACCTCGCCCTGTCCATCAGCTCCGCTCCGGCAACAAAGACCGGCAAAGGTAAAACCGGGCACTCTATTTGTTCTCTACAGTCCGCCGGGGAAAGAGTTGACGCCCGGCGTCTTTTGGGTGATCTTAGCTGGCAAATGTCAATTCCCGAATTTGACCAGCGGGGGATGCTGCCTGTTGGAGTACATGAGTGTTCTCCTGCTGAAATGACGGCGCGGTTTGGTTGGAACCCTCGTCGGCAGCGGTTGGCGCACTCCTTTGGGGATTTTCTTGACCACGAGATTCGTAAGGCGGAATTCCTGGAGCCGGTATATGTCAACGGCAGCTTTGTCACGGACAAGGACGCACCCGAGGATGTGGACGTAGTGCTTGACTTGCGGTTGGCGAGCGATGGCAGGAAATGGCGCGGTCTGACCCTGATGCAGAAGGAAAGAGACCGATTCCGGGAGCAATACTACGTTGACTTTTGGGTTAATCTTCCGGGCCGGAACAATTTTGCGGATTTCTTCCAGTATGTGGGAATTAAGTCGGCCAAGTTCAAGGGGTTGGCGCATACTGACCGCAAGGGAATACTGAGGGTGACTTGATGGGCGCTTGGACGGAAACGGTGGAGGCGAAGGCCCGGATCATCCACGGGCAGATCGCGGCAGCTCGGGTTCTGGCGTTGAAAAACAGTGCTGACCCTGCTGCTGTGGAACGCCCCTATCTAGATTTGCTTAATCAGCTGTATCGCGATGAGTTTCACTTCGCCCAGCTCGTGGATGACTCTGACTTAGTTGCCCGTTTTGAAGGCCCGGCGTTATCGGAAGGAAGCCCCACTGTGTCGGTCGTCACCACCTTGTGTTCCCAGCTGCGCAAGCAAATTCAAGGCATCACCAAATCCATTATCGGGCTTGCAACCGACAAGCGCATTAGTTGGCCAAGCAACTTGGTTCCTCAGTTATCCGGTATTACTACCGGCAGCTTTGTTGTCGGCATCCGCGTTCCAAGCGCGGACAGTAACTCTAATTCAGGCCAAGTGTCTTTTCCGGACATGTCCGCCCCTGTCGTAGATGCGGTTAGGCAGGCAACCAAGAGCATTGCTTCCATAGCACGTTACATAGGCGAAGATGGTGTGGATGACGCCATTGAAAAGAGTTTTCCAGACCCGGCGATTCGGGACACAGTGTTGGTTGCAGCCTGCAAGCTGGCCCCTTCGGGACGCGAGGGCATCCACCGCCTGTCCTTCTATGAGCCCGATAGTGTTGGCATGGAGGCCACACCACTAACGCCACAATCTCTTAGGGTTCTGCGTCAGGTGGTTGAGCACCCCATTAGAGTCAACCGAAGCGGCTCGTTTGAAGGCGTGGTGCGGGAAATTGATCTTGATGCTCGCCGATTCGAGATTCGTCATGTGGAGGAGTTTGGTGCTATTAGATGTGTTTACGCACCGGAGCTTGACGTCTTAGCTCATAAAATGCTGGACGCAAAAGTTTGGGTTGAGGGGCAATACGAAACTAGGGCCGACCAAAAACCTCGGTTAATGCAGGTTACGACCATGAAAGATGCTGGCTAAGCCCGTGCAGCAAGGAGCCCTGCCGGATTCAACGGCTTGGTAGTCGGCTAGCTGTACTGAGGTTCCCAGCCAATAGGGAGATATTGCCATGAGATATTACGCATATGAGAATTGGCGCGCCAATGGACACCGTGTTACGATTCATGTGTCGGAGTGCAGCTTCTGCAATGCCGGTCGGGGAATAGCTGGAGGTACACGTCCTGACAATGGGCAGTGGCTTGATCTTGGGGAATGCCAAGGAAAAGAAGCAGCGCAAGCGAAAGTGCGTGTTTTGGTCAAACCGGGTGCTTTGAACCAAAGAGACCCCTTTCGCTCTTGCCAGCATTGTTGTCAATAAAGACGTTTTTCGGCTCTCTTTAATCGCCATCTCGAGGTTCTCCATGAACACCGGGCAGATGACCTGACCTAAGCCACTTCTCCAAATAGTTCACATCGCCCTCTGTTGCGTCTTTCACCCGATAGTCACGCACTGATGCGGCGAGATGCAGCAAGCGGTGCGGCAGTCTTTCAGGTTTGTCGCCGAAGTACCAAAAAGCATTCTCGTCAAACACAACTACTGGCGCGAATAAATCCTTGTTCGTCCGCTTTTCGTCTGCGTGGTAGTCATCTAGAAGGCGTTTGACCTGACCATTTGGGTGAACCCTATAGACGGCATCCTTCCTGCCCCGGAATTCTTCTTCGTATGGTCCCCAATCCAAAACACGCGCAACCCGCCCCGCGTACACAAGCAAGCCCCGGTCATACGGCCGCGGCATGAAGCCGGCAATCCAATCGCCCACTTCGGCTGACCTGCGGATCCGTGGCTTGCAAGTCGCCAAGGTCATGACGCCGCCCTCCACGCAGGGTGCCATGCCGTTGTCGTCCTTCAGGATGTAGCGGAACAGCCGCATCATGTCCGCCTCATTTTGTTGATGATCCCCTAAACCCAGACTTGCGTAGGTGTCCGTGGAGCGGTTGTTGGCCGGTATGGGCAGGGAAATCAATCGACCGCCCACGATGGGTGACGGTGCGCCCCCCGCTGCGCTGTCGAATCCCTTGCGGCTGACTACGAGTTTCATGCCCCCCACACCGGCCTAGGAAACCCCTTACCCAACCCAATAGCTAAACCAGCATAAAGGTGAATGTCCCCTTGGCGACGCGATCTTCGCCACAGCGCACGTCCGCTTCCAGATGGGCCACCCGGCCGCCGAGCTTGATGATTTGGGCGCTCGCCTCCAGCGTCATGCCGGCCTTGGCCGCCTTGAGGTAGCTGATGTTGGCGTTCAGCGTCACGCCCCGCGCCCCGGCCGAATTCAGGGCGTAGGCGCAGGCGGTGTCGGCCAAGGCGAACGTCAAGGCGCCGTTTGCGTAGCCCGCCGCGTTCATCATCTTGCCGGCCACCACCGCCCGCAGCAGGGCGCGGCCTTCCGCCGCCGACACGAACTCCATGCCGTAGTGGTCCAGCATCGCCCGGTCAACCGCCACGGTTTGCAGCACATCCACGCTCATAGGCAACTCCCTTTCGTTCAGGTGCCCCCATTTTGCCGCCTCATCCCAACCTTGGTCCTTGTTTAAGGGTTTCGCCGGCGCATTGCGGAGCGGTTGTTGATGGTGTTTGGGCCGGCCAGGCTAAGGCGCACCTGTCGTGTGTCGGCGGGCGGTGCGCAGCATCAGCCACCCCGCCGCCAACACCCCCAGCCCAACGATGCTGACAATGACCGCCGCCAAGGCGTTCACGTCTGGCGCGATGCCCAGTTTGACCTTGGAGTAGATCACCATCGGCAAGGTGCTCGACTCCGGCCCGGAAACGAAGCTGGCGATGACCAGATCGTCCAGGGAGAGGGTGAATGCCAGCAGCCAGCCGGAGAGCATGGCCGGGGCGATGAGCGGCAGGGTGATGTCCAGAGTCACACCCATAGGCCGGCCGCCCAAGTCCATGGCGGCTTCCTCCAGGGAGCGGTCCATGGCCGTCAGCCGCGCCTGCACCACCACCGCGACGTAGGCCATGGCGAAGGTGATGTGGGCGATGGCGATGGTGTCGGCGCCGCGCTTGGCTGGCCAGCCGAGCAGCCCCTGCAGGCTGACGAACAGCATCAGCAGGGAAAGCCCGGTGATGACTTCCGGCATCACCAAGGGCGCCGCCAGCATCCCGGAGAAGGCGGTTCGGCCGCGGAAGCGGCCCAGACGGGACATCGCCAAAGCGGCCAGGGTGCCCAACAGCGTGGCGAAGGTGGCGCTGACGAAGGCGATGCGCAGGCTCAGCAGGGCGGCGTCGATGATCTGCTCGTTCTGCCAAAGCGCTTGATACCAGCGCAGGGAAAAGCCCGTCCAGACGGACATCAGGCGTGAGTCGTTGAACGACCAGGCGATCATGGTGAGGATGGGGATGTACAGAAAGGCGTAGCCGAAGCACAGGCAACTGAAGATGAAGGTGCGGCGCTGTCTCATCGCCAAGTGCCTGCATTTGCTTGCGAAGTGCGTTGCGGCAAAGGGGCGGGCGCCATTTGCACCAGCGGAAACACCGCGAAGACAAAGCGCCGCCTCATCGCCGCGCCCCGGCATCGGCCTGCGAAATGCGCTGAAACAGCATGATGGGCACCAGCAGAATCAGCACCAGCACCGTGGCTACCGCGCTAGCCAAGGGCCAATCCCGGTTGATGAAGAACTCATCGTAAAGGGTCTTGCCGATCATCATGGTGTCCAAGCCGCCCAGCAGGGCCGGGATCACGAACTCCCCCAAGGCGGGGATGAACACCAGCAGGCCGCCGGCCACCACGCCGGGCAGGGACACCGGCAAGGTGACGTCGAAGAACACCTGCCGGGGCCGCCCGCCCAGGTCCGCCGCCGCGTCCAGCAGGTCGCCGTCCAAGCGTTCGAGGGTGGCGTACAGCGGCAGGATCATGAAGGGCAGGTAGCTGTAAACGATGCCGAGATACACGGCGAAGTCTGTATAGAGGATTTTCAAGGGCTGCTCGATCAGTCCCATCCCCAGCAAGGCTTGGTTGAGGACGCCGTGGCCGGAGAGCATCCCCATCCAGGCGTACACCCGCAGCAGGAAGGACGTCCAAAAAGGCAGAATCACCAGCAGCAGCAGGATGTTGCGCCAGGCGCCCCGCGCCCGGGCAATGCCGTAGGCCATGGGATAGCCGATCAACAGGCACAGCAGGGTGGAGACCGCGGCGATGCGGATGGACTTGAGGTAGCTCACCCAATACAGATCGTCTTCGGTGAGGAAGCGGTAGTTGTCCGCCGTCAGGTAAAGGCCCTGGGCAGGGTCGCAAAACGGCGTGAAGGGCGGCTGCGCAATGATCGGGTCCGAGAAGCTGATGCGCAGCACGATGGCGAAGGGCGCCAGAAAGAACGCCAGCAGCCAGAAGTAGGGAATGCCGATCACCGTGCGCCGCCACAGGCGCTCCGGCCGGGCGGCGTTCATGGGGTCAACACCAAGCTGCAGTCCCCAGGCTGGAGGAAATCGGCCCACTCATTTGATTGCAAGGCCAGATCCAGGCAGCGGCGGGCGTTTTGGCTGGACGCCGGCATCGACCGGGCGGTGCTCATTGGGTCAGCACCACGCTGCAATCCTTGGGCCATGAGAGATAGACCTGCTCATCCCACTCCAAGGCCAGCTCCGCCGAACGGTGGGCGTTCTGGCTGGACACCTGCACCAGCTTGCCTTGGTCGGTTCGCACCCGATACAGGGAGTGGTTGCCGTAGTAGGCCAAGTCCTCCACCATGCCGTGCAGGATCGTTAGGCCCTCCCCCTCCGGCGTTTGGCGGCTCAGGCGGATTTTCTCCGGGCGCACCGCCACGTCGAATGCATCGGGCAGCTCCGCTTCGGGAAGGTCGGCTTGGATCGGCACTCCGGTTTCCTCGCAAGCGACAACGGCAGTGCCGTCGTTGCCCCGCTGGTGGCAGCGGAATAGGTTGATGGTGCCGATGAAGTCCGCCACGAAGCGGCTGTTGGGATATTCGTAGATTTCCGTGGGTGTGCCGACCTGCACGAACCGCCCGGCGTCCATCACGGCGATGCGGGTGGCCAGGGTCATGGCCTCCTCTTGGTCGTGGGTCACCAGAATGAAGGTGATGCCCAATTGGTCCTGAATGTTCATCAGCTCGAATTGGGTGCGCTCGCGCAGGCTCTTGTCCAATGCCGCCAAGGGTTCGTCGAGCAGCAGCACCTTGGGCCGCTTGACCAGCGCCCGGGCCAAGGCCACGCGCTGCTGCTGGCCGCCGGAGAGTTGCCGGGGCTTGCGCTTGGCGAACTCCTGCAGTTGCACGAGCTCCAGCATCTCCTGCACCCGAGCCCTGACCTCGCCCTTGCCGACACCCTCCTTCTTCAGTCCGTAGGCCACGTTGTCCGCCACCGAGTAGTGGGGAAACACGGCGTAGGACTGAAACATCATGTTGGTGGGGCGCGCAAAGGGCGGCAGATGGGTCATTTCGACGCCGTCGATGAACACCTGGCCGGCGGTGGGTGCCTCAAAACCGGCCAACATCCGCAGCAAGGTGGACTTGCCGCAGCCGGAACCGCCCAGGATGGCGAACAATTCGCCCTTGTAGATGTTCAGACTGACCCCATCCACTGCGGGAAAGCCGTCGAACTCCTTGCGCAGCCCGTCGATGCGGATGAATGGCGCCGCCGCGGGGTCCTCCCACGGATTCCTAAACTGGTTGTTGTCGCTTTCCTGCACCAGTCCGCAACGTCGATTCGTCAGAAGCCGGACTTGGCCCGCGTCCAAGCCCGGGTGCGGCGCCGCTCAACCTTTGGCCCGGCGATGTAGGCAACGTGCAGGCGCTTGCGGGTTTCGGCGTCTGGATAGATGGCCGGGTCGTTGGCGTACTCCGGCAGCACCAGCGGCGTGGCGCTGGCGTTGGCGTTGGCGTAGCCGGTGAAATTGGTGAAGGCGGCGATCACCTCCGGTCGTAGCAGATAGTTGAGGAACAGATGGGCGTTGTCGGGATGGGGCGCGTCGGCGGGAATGTAGGCGGCGTCAAACCAAATGGTGGAGCCTTCTTGAGGCACCGTGTACTTCAAGGGTAGGTCCAATCCAGCCTCCCGGGCGCGGATGGTGGCCACCGCGTAGTCTCCGGACCAGCTACCGGCTAGGCAAAGATCGCCGGCCGGCATGTCCAGTTGGAATTTGGTGGAACTGTAGTAGGAGATGTATGGGCGGACGGATTTCAGGGCCTCTTCAGCGGCCTTCAGGTCCTCGTCCGCCATGGAGTTGGGGTCCCTGTCCAAATAGACCAACACCACGGGCATGACGTCCGTGGGCGCCTCCAGCATGGAGATGCCGCAGTCCGCGAAGTGGCTGGCCACCTCGGGGTCGAACAGCATGGCGGCGCTATGCACCGGGGCGTCCGGCATTCGCTCCAGAATCATCCGCTCGTTGTAGGTGAACCCGGTGGTTCCCCAAGCGTAGGGTACCCCGTAGCGGTTGTCGGGGTCGAACAGGGCGAACTGGCTTAGCAGTTCCGGATCCAGATGGTGCCAGTTGTCCAGCTTGGAGCGGTCCAGTTCCAGATAGATGCCGGCCTCCTGCAGCCGGCTGGAGTAGCCGGCGGAATGCACCACCACGTCATAGCCGGAACGCCCCGCCATGAGCTTCGCATCCACCGTGGGCGCGGCGTCATAGACGTCGTAGTTGACCTTGATGCCGAATTCCCGCTCGAAATCGTCAAGGGTGCTGGCGCCGATGTAGTCCGCCCAGTTATAAACGTTGAGCACCGGCTCCTCTTCGGCCCCGCCCACCGGCGCCACGCCGATGGCGGCGACGAGCAGCAAACACCGCATACGGGCTGGCAGTCTCCGAATTATTCTAGGGTCGGCATTGGTGTTTTGGGATTTTAAGCGCCCGATAGGCGAATTATTCATGCGCCTGGCGGTCCCACTCGGAAAAACCAAACGTCTTCCGGGGGCTCTTCACCGACGCGTTCGCCGAACTCCGGCCGTGCGGCCAGCAACGCCGAGATGAAGTCCTCCGGCGTCAGGTCCAGGGTGCGTTCGGCCCGTGCCCGATACACCGCTTCGCCGATCTTGATGCGTACCCGTGGGTCGCGCACGACGTTGGCGGTCCACTGCTTGGTGCTGCCCTGCCTGGCTGGAATGATGAGGCTGCCTTCATGCACTACGCATATGGTGGTGACGGAGTGCGGGTCCTCCGGCCGGGTCTCCACCGCGATGGTGAAGTGGTCGTTGCAGATCGACCAATCCGGTGGGTAAGGGCGTTCCGTGCCGCTTAGGCGTTTGCCGGAAATCATGTACACCGGGTCGGTGCGCAACAGGTAGAGCACACCGAGCACGATGATCGCCGCGCCCAGCCCAGCCCCTATCCACTTCAGAATTTTCATGATCATCTGTTTGCGCCCGGTTATCCGATAAGCCGAACTGTACTGGAACGGGGCGGCCCTTCGCAATTCAGCCGAATTGCGATTCCGAACGGCGATTCCTAGCTACAGCCCAACGGACCAGAAGGTTTTGTTGACGGACAAATGCGTTGCCCGCACCATGGTTGCATCGCAGCCCGCCATTGTGGGGAAGTCCTTTGAACCGAGATCCGCGGCAGATCCTTGCCGACGAGCCCATGGGCCGCTTCCAAATCAGCGCCGTCGCCATCTGCGTGCTGCTGAACGCCTTGGATGGGTTCGACGTGCTGGCCATCAGCTTCGCCTCCCCCGGCATCGCCGATGAGTGGGGGGTGGAACGGGGCGTCTTGGGCGTGGTGCTGTCCATGGAGCTCATCGGCATGGGGGTGGGCTCCCTGACCATCGGCGCCTTGGCGGACTGGGTTGGCCGGCGCCCGATCATCCTGGTGTGCTTGGTGATGATGGCCGGCGGCATGTGGCTGGCCGCCAGCGCCGGAGACGTGGTGACGCTTTCGGCCTACCGCCTGCTTACCGGCCTCGGCATTGGCGGCATGTTGGCGGCCATCAACGCGATGGCGGCGGAGTACGCCAACCTCAAATACCGCAACCTGTGCGTCATCGTCATGGCCTCCGGCTATCCAGTGGGGGTGATCTTGGGCGGCGCCGTCGCCGCCTCGCTGCTGGCCAGCTTCGACTGGCGGTCCGTGTTCCTCTTCGGCGGCGCGGTGACCACGGCCTTCATTCCGGTGGTTTGGCTGTTGCTGCCGGAGTCCATCGAATACCTGAGCGAAAAGCGCCCCAAGGACGCCTTGGCCCGCATCAACGCCACCCTGCGGCGCATGGGGCACGGCGCGGTGGAGGCGCTGCCGGCCCTGGCTGCGCCGGCCAAGGCCGGCATGGGCAAGCTCTTCTCCAAGAGCCTGCTGCGCATCACCCTGCTGCTGACCGCGGCCTACTTCTGCCACATCATGACCTTCTACTTCATCATGAAGTGGATCCCGAAGATCGTCGCGGACCTGGGATTCAGCCACTCCGCGGCAAGCGGCGTGCTGGTCTGGGCCAACATTGGCGGGACTCTTGGCGCCTTGCTGTTGGGTCTGTGTACCCAGCTATTCACCACTCGGCGCCTGGTCATCGCCGCCTTCGTCGGCTCCGCGGCGATGGTCACCGTCTTTGGCCAAGGCCAAGCGGACCTCCTTCAACTATCCCTGATCGCCGGCCTCGCCCTGTTCTTCGCCAACTCCGCCATCGTGGGCCTCTACGCCTTGTTTGCGGAATCCTTCCCCACCGAGGTGCGGGCCGGCGGCACCGGCTTGGTCATCGGCGTGGGCCGGGCGGGGGCGGCGCTGGGCCCCATTGTGGCCGGCTTCATGTTCCAGGCGAACCTGGGGCTTGACGCCGTGGCCGTGGTAATGGCCTTGGGCTCGCTGCTGGCCGCCTTGGCGCTGTTCGCCTTGCGGCGCCCGCAGGAAGCGGGATGATCCCATCGGGCCTTGGTCACTATTGATTTGCCCTCAACACTAGACCCTAGCCAGCCAACCGCCATCCAACGCCGCAAACGAGGAGCAGCCGAGTTGCTTGAGCGACCGGATGATTTCGTCCCGGTAGATGCCCGTCACTTGGCCGCCCCCCTTGGCTCCCAGCGCCGCCACGCCGTAGAAGAAGGACCGCCCCGAAAAGGCCATCTGGGCGCCGAGCGCCTTGGCGCGGATGACGTCCAAGCCGGTGCGGACGCCGCTGTCCAGCATCACGGTCATCTTGCTGCGGACTGCGTCCGGCAACTGCCGCAGGCTTTCCAGGGAGGACGGCGCCGCATCCAGTTGCCGCCCACCGTGGTTCGACACGATCAAGCCGTCCGCACCCAAATTCAGGGCGGCGAGGGCGTCCTGCGGGTGCTGAACGCCCTTGACCACCAACGGCCCCCTCCAGATGTTTCGGATCGTGCGCAAGTGTTCCTGGCTGACGCCATGCGCACTGAAGTTGGTGATGAACTCCGCCAGCCCGGTGGTCGGGCCGCTGCGGTAGCGCTGCACGTTGACGAAGTCAGGCCGCCCGTGGCGCAAGGTGGTGAGCGCCCAGCGCGGATGAGTCATGGACTGCCAGAGGATGTTCCAAGTGAGGCTGAAGGGCAGCTTCAGGCCGTTCCTCAGTTCCCGGTTGCGTTTCGCGCCGACCGGGATGTCAACGGTCACCACCAGCACATGGAAACCGGCCTCCTTAACCCGCGCCAGCAGGTCCTTCAGCGCTGCCCCCTCCCGCGGGACGTACAGCTGAAACCAGCAGACGTCCGGTGCGGTCTGGGCTATCTCCGCCAAGTCGGTGGTGCTGAAGGTGCTCAGCACATAGGGGATGCCGGCCTGCTGCGCCGCCGCCGCCAAGGACCGCTCCGCCTGCGGCCACATCATGTTTCCCAAGCCAACCGGCGCCACCCCGAACGGCATGGCGTAGCGCCGGTCGAAGATGGCCGTTTCAATATCCGCGGCGGAGGTGTCACGCAGGTAGCGCGGCGTTAGCCGCACCCCGTCAAAGGCGTCGCGGTTGCGGCGCTTGCCCGTCTCCCGGTCGATGCCCGCCTCCATGTAGTCGAAGGCGAAGTTGGGGATGCGCCGCCTCGCCAAGCGCTTCAGATCGTCAATTCCGGGATAGCGGGTGTCGTAGTCCATGTCCAGTCCTAGGAAAACAGCGTCGCAGCTACTCAAGCCGATTCTGCCATGAGTGCCGCAGCCCACGATACACCTGTCAAGAGGAGATACTGTGGACCGCTGCCGGACGCGGCACGAGGGCTGGAGTGCGAGGCACATTCACTTCCGGCGTCGCCACGACGGGGGGAGGCGCCGCAAGCGTTGGGACATGATCGTGACGATGGACGACGCGGCGGGCGAGCACTGTTCAATGCTCCTCAAGCGCCGGCCGTCAGGGTGCAAACTTGCGCAGCGGAAAGCGCCAATACCTTGCCCGCACCCACCGCAGCCAAACCGGACAGTTCATTTGCCCTAAAACTGGACACTTCCATTTGTTGCTAACAATGCCAAACAGCCACTTGCCGCAACGGAAGGCTGGCGGATACAATTCTTAACGCCCTGATCAATGCTTGAGAGGAAGTAGATGGAGGTAACAACAAGCCACCGGGAGAACTCGACTGTGGCCGTCGTCAGCGGGCGGGTTGACTCCATGTCCGCGCCGGATTTTCAGGACGCGTTGGGTGCCGCCGTTGATGCGGGCGGCAGCCGCCTAATTTTGGATTGCACCGAACTCTCGTACATCAGCAGCGCCGGTCTGCGCGCCTTGCTCATCACCGTCAAGAAGGTGGATGCCTTGGGCGGTGGGGTCTGCATGTGTACGCTGTCCGGGCCGATTCGGGAGGTGTTGGAGGTCAGCGGCTTTGTGCGCTTCCTGAAGATATGCGACAGCGTTGCCGATGCGGAGGCGAGCTTTGCCAACTCGTCGCCAGCCGAATGAAGCACCTGACGGCAACGGAGCTCGAAGCCGGGCTGGCGCATGTCCAAGCGTCGCCGGAGGACGGCGGCGCCTTGGAGATGATCGTCCGCCGTCCGCAAACCAACGCGCGGGAGGCGCTTGACGAGGGGATGCTGGACTTGGCCGAGGGCCTAGTGGGCGACAATTGGCGTACCAAGGGCAGCCCAACGACAGCGGATGGCTCTTCGGACCCGGAAATGCAGCTCAACATCATGAACGCTAGGGTGGCGGCGCTGGTGGCCGGCAGCCGTGACCGCTGGCCGCTGGCGGGGGACCAGCTCTATTTGGACTTGGACTTGAGCGGCGCCAACCTGCCGCCGGGCACCCGGCTGCGGCTTGGCGAGGCGCTGCTCGAGGTGACTCCGCCGCCCCACACCGGCTGCCGCAAGTTCGTGTCCAGATTCGGCATGGAAGCCATGAAGTTCGTCAACTCCCGCATTGGCCGCCAACTGAATCTGCGCGGCATCAACGCCAAGGTCGTCGAACCGGGCGTCGTGCGGGTGGGGGACGTCGCTAGAAAAGCGCCCCATTAGGCGACGGCTGCACCGCAGCGACTTCGCAATTCCGCAGGGCTGCGCCAATTTGCGGTTTAACCGGTCGCCGCCGCTTGGAGAAATTTGGGCGGGGCTGCTGTGGCTGGCGGCAGCGGGCCAAGCCTTCATTCGTCCTTGTTCAAGATTTCGTATTTCTTCAGGTAGCCGCGCAACTGGTGGTAGGTCAGGGACAGCAGGTCGGCGGCCTTGCCTTGGTTGTGCTTGGCCGTCTCCAAGGCGCGGTGAATGGCGGCGGTCTCGAAATCCCGCACCACCTCCTTTAGATTGAACGGCAAGTCCGGCGTTCGCTCGGCTGGCGGCGGTTTGGGGGCGGCCGTCGTGGCCGGCCGGTAGGGTGAGTCGAACGGATCCAAGGTGATTTCGTGTACGACGCTGTCCGCATCGGCTCGGTAAACGCAGCGCTCCACCACGTTCTTCAGTTCCCGGACGTTGCCGGGCCAGCCATGCGCGAGCAGGCGTTCCTGGGCGGCGCGGGAGAATCCCGGAAACATCGCCCGCCCAAGGTCCCGGGCCATGTTGATGGCGAAGCGCTCCGCCAGCAGCAGGATGTCCGTCCGCCGTTCACGCAGCGGCGGCAGGGTGATGACATCGAAGGCCAGCCGGTCCAGCAGGTCGGCGCGGAACTTCCCCGCCTCGGCTAGACGCGGCAGGTCTTCGTTGGTGGCGGCGACCAAGCGCACATCGGTGCGCTGGGTTCTGTTGCCGCCCACTCGTTCGTATTCGCCGTATTCGATCACCCGCAGCAGCTTTTCCTGCACTAGAGGCGAGGTGTTGGCCAGTTCGTCCAGAAACAAGGTGCCGCCGTCGGCCCGCTCGAAGCGGCCGCGGTGGGTTTTGGTTGCGCCGGTGAAGGCGCCCGCCTCATGGCCAAAGAGTTCGCTTTCCAGCAGGGCCTCGGAGATGGCGGCGCAGTTCATCTTCAAAAAGGCGTCCTCCGAGCGGTTGGACAGGAAATGCAGCCGCTCGGCGATCAACTCCTTGCCGGTGCCGCGCTCGCCGACGATGAGCACGGGCTTGTCAAGAGGCGCGACCTGGGAGGTCTCCTCCAGCACTTTGAGGAAGGCGGGGGACTCCCCCAGCGGCGTTTCCGGCTCGGCAGGCATGATGCGGATTCTCCCAAATATTGGTCATGTTAGCCAATCAGATTTTGTTGACGATCCTTCAACTCGATTTAATCCATTGAAATATAAAGAAAAAATCAAGAATACCGCAAACTGGCACGATATTTGAATCTCATGCAACAAAGGCTCGCGCCTAGCCATCTTCAAGGAGGTAGATCGCAAATGAGCATCTTTTCGCGCATGACCGACATCATCAACTCGAACTTGAACGCCTTGCTCGACAAGGCCGAAGACCCGGAGAAGATGGTGCGCCTGATCATCAAGGAAATGGAGGACGCCCTAGTGGAGGTGCGCTCCACCTCGGCGCGCGCCATCGCGGACCGCAAGGAATTGCTGCGCCGCAGGGAATGGCTCAACGCCGAAGCCGACGAGTGGCAGCGCAAGGCGGAGGTTGCCGTCAGCAAAGACCGCGACGACTTAGCCAAGCGCGCCTTGGTCGAGCGCAACAAGGCCCGAGAAGGAGCGGAGTCCCTGGGCCGCGAGTTGGATCTGATTGGCGAAACCCTTGACAAGCTGAACAGCGACATCGGCGCCTTGCAAGCCAAGATCAAGGACGCCAAGGCCCGTCAGCACGCCATAGTCGTGCGCGGCAAGGCGGCGCAGACGCGGCTCGGCGTGCGGCGTCAGCTCAACGACCACAATGTCGATGACGCCATGCGGCGCTTCGACCTCTACGAGCGTAAGATGGACGATCTTGAAGGTCAGGTCGAATCCTACGACTTGGGCCAGAGGACCCTGGCCGACGAGATCGAAGATCTTGAAAAGGACGAGCAGGTCGAAGAGCAGCTCGCGGAGCTGAAGTCCGGCATTTCCGCTGGTCGGGCCGACCCTGCGGAAACGGGCGATCAGCAAGGTGCGGGGGCCGCAGGTCGATGAAACCAACCAGTCAAGCGGGTGCGCCGCCGCTCCGGCGGCCTCCAGCCGCGCCCGGCTTTAGAGAGAACTAGGGAGCAGCTATGGACGGCTTGGCCATTGCCTTCTTCGTGCCGACGGTTCTGTTTCTGTGCATCGTCGCGCCCATCTGGATAGTCATGCACTATCGCAGCAAGCAGCGGGCTCAGGGAGCGCTGTCCGAGGAGGAGCGCGAGGAGCTTGCGGCGCTCAGCATCAGGGCGGAGCAGATGACCGACCGCATTGACACTTTGGAGGCCATTCTGGACGCGCAGACGCCGGGCTGGCGCAAACGGGCGGGCGAGGAGCACCGATGAGCGAGAACCGCGCCGGCCAAGGGAGCGAAGGGCGCCGTCGCGAGCACCGGCGGGAGCGCCCCAACGGGGGCGAAGGCGGCGTCGCCGAAGAGGTGCGACGCGCCCTCGACCGTTTGGAGAAGGCCGTTGAAGGCTTGGCTGCGACCGCCGGAGACGCCATCGCCGGCCGGGCCGCGTCCTTCATTGACGAAGTGGCGGACCGGCTGGAGCGGGATCTGGGCCGCAACGCCTCCAGGAGGAGGCGCCGTCGCCGTCGGGCTGAACGCCATTGGACCTTCGACCGGCCGTCGGCGAAACGGCTAAGCCGGGACCGCCAGCGGGCCAAGCTCGCCGGCGTCTGCGCCGGCATCGCCCACTACTACGGCATGGAGCCTTGGGTGGTGCGCTGCATGGCCGTGACCGGCTTGATATTCCTGCCGAGCATTGTCTTCCCGGCCTACTGGATTTTGTTTTTCGTGATGAACCACTCCGGCGGGGGCGAGCGCCGCAATCGGCATCGGACGCGGCCAACCAACGGCGGCGCCGACCGGGCCTCGGAGGCGCCGGAGCTGGGCGCAAGATTCTCCCCGCGGCGCAGCCTGCGCAATGTGCAGGCGGACCTCATGCAGGCTGAACTGCGGTTGCGTCGCATGGAGTTCCTCGTCACCTCGGGCCAATACGATCTGCACAAGGAGTTCAACGAGCTTGACGGTCGCCGCGCTGGGAGCTGAATCTCCCGCCGGCGCAGGACAGCCAACGAATCAATCGACAAGGGTGACGCAAGGAGGAAGCATGGATGTGTTCACCATGGTGGCGATCATCGTGGTCGCGGCCAGCGCCGGCAGCGTGGCGCGAAGCTACTTAAAAAACCGGGCTGAGCACCGCCCCGACGCGGACGAAGGTGTGCAGCAAGCGGTTGAGGACTTGCGGCGCCGGGTGGAGGTGCTCGAGCGGATCGTCACCGACGACAAGCGTCGGCTGGCCGCGGAAATCAACGATCTGGATGCCGGCGAGCGCCCCATCTGATCCTTTGGCCCTAGCCGCGTCCGTTGTGCTTGCGGGGAGGGATTAGCGGTAGAATGGGGCAATGAGCTACCAGGTACTGGCCCGGAAGCTGCGGCCGGCGGACTTCGACAGCCTCGTCGGCCAAGACCACATCGTGCGGGCATTGCGTCACGGCCTTGATGCTGGTCGATTGCATCACGCCTATCTGTTCACCGGCACCCGGGGCGTCGGCAAGACCACGGTGGCCCGCATTCTGGCCAAGTGCCTGAATTGCGAGGCCGGCGTCAGTTCGACGCCTTGCGGTCAGTGCTCGGTCTGCGCGGAGGTGCAGGAAAACCGCTTCGTCGATCTGATCGAAGTCGATGCCGCCTCGCGCACTCGCGTTGACGACACCCGTGAACTGCTCGAAAACGCCCAATACCTGCCGGCCCGGGGGCGCTACAAGATCTACCTCATCGACGAAGTCCACATGCTCTCCACGTCCAGCTTCAACGCCCTGCTGAAGACGTTGGAGGAGCCTCCTGACCACGTTAAGTTCCTGTTGGCCACCACGGACCCCAAGAAGGTTCCGATCACGGTGCTGTCCCGCTGCCTGCAGTTTCAGCTCAAGAACATCTCCAAGCAGAGGATTGCGGCTTACTTGGCCGAGGCGATGGCGGCGGAAGGCGTTGAGTTTGAGCAGGAGGCTCTCGACCTCATCGCCAAGTCCGCCCAAGGCAGCATGCGCGACGCCCTTTCCGTCACCGACCAGGCCATCGCGTTCGGGCAGGGCAAGCTGACCGGACGGGATGTGGCCGACTTGCTTGGCGCCGTGGGGCGCAATGAAATAGCCGCCGTGCTGGAGGCCTTGGGGAGCGGCGGCGCCCAGGCGGTGGTCGATGTCAGCACGGAATTGGCTGAGCGCGGCGCGGACTTCGAGGCCACGCTGGCCGACCTGCTGCAGGCGCTCCATGACATCGCCGTTGCCAAGGCCTTGGGAGAGGTCGGGGACTCCGCCTTGCATGACCTGGGCGCTCGAATGACGGCCGAGGCGGTGCAGCTTTATTATCAGATTGGGCTCATGGGCTATCGGGACCTGCGGGTGGGTCCGGATCCCAAGACCGTCTTTGAGATGACCTTGCTGCGCATGCTCGCCTTCGCGCCGGATGCGGCGGGCGCCGCCGTGCCGCCGTCGGCAGGCGCCAACGCTCCCGCTTCCGCGCCGGCCGCAACTGAGTCGCCCCGGCCGGCCGCCGCGTCCGCTGGGGCAGGCCGGCAACGCTCCGCTGGGGTGCCGCCGCCGTCAGCGGCCCCGGCCAAGCGCAATGCGCAGTCGGAGACCCTCGCCGCGGAGTGGCGCGGCTTGGTCAGCCGCATGGACTTGAGCGGCCCCGCCAAGGCGGTGGCCGAGCGATGCATTCTGGTCGAGGAAAAACGGGACATGCTGCGTCTGCGCCTGGATCAAACTCATGCGGCGCTGCTCACGGACGAGCAGGGCCCCGCCATTGAGCAAGCCCTTGCACCCTTGCGCGGTCCGCTCAAGGTTGTCATCGAGACCGGGCAGCTAAACGCCGAATCCGCCGCTGAGCTTCGGGAAAGGACCCAAGCGGAGCGGCAAACGGCGGCGCGGCGGCGGTTCGAGCAGAATGAGGTGGTGCGTTCGCTTGTGGAAGGCTTTGACGGCCACATCATCGATGCGCAGTATCGGGGAACCTGAGGAATCGGTTTGGGAGAGTTGGCATGAAGGGCCTTGGCGACCTGATGCAGCAAGCGCAGCAGATGCAGGAAAAAATGGGCGCCCTGCAGGCGGAGATGACCGCCTTGGAGGTGACGGGCGAAAGCGGTGCCGGGCTGGTGAGCGTGGTGATGAACGGCGCCCACGAGGTGGCGAAGGTGCGTTTGGATCCAAGCCTGATGGCCGAGACGACGGAGGTTCTTGAAGAGCTGGTCGCCGCTGCCTGCAACGACGCCGTGCGCAAGCTGGAGGCGGCGCAGCGTGACAAGATGTCGCAATTGGCCGGCGGTCTGAGTGCGCCCCTCGGCAAACTCTTCGCCTAGTTTTTTTACCGCACGGAAGCTCGCAACAGATGAGCCAGGTTTGCAGCCGTACGCCGACCCCGCACCGCGGTGCGGCGACGCCTCGCTAGGACGTGTTCAGCCCCCTGCTTGAACGGCTGGTTCGGTCGCTCCAGGTTTTGCCGGGAGTGGGGCCGAAAAGCGCTCAGCGCATGGCCTTCCATGTTCTCCAAAAGAACCGGGAGGGTGGGCAGCAGTTGGCCGAAACCCTGGCCTCGGCGGTGGCGGAGGTGGGGCTGTGCCAGGACTGTCGCACTCTGACGGAGACGGCGCGTTGCCGTTTGTGCGCCAACGGCAAAAGGGATGACGGGCTGCTGTGCGTGGTGGAGTCGCCGGCCGACATCGTCGCCATAGAGCAGGCCGGCGGCTACAGCGGGCGCTACTTCGTCCTGCATGGGCGGCTTTCGCCCATTGACGGCGTGGGTCCCGAGGAGCTTGGGCTGGCGCAACTGCTGGCCAAGGTGCGGGAAAGGAAGCCGGAGGAAGTGATTTTGGCGACCAATCCCACCGTGGAGGGGGAGGCCACCGCCTTCTACGTCTCCGACCTCATCAAGGATGAAGTGGGCAGCATTTCGCGCATCGCCCACGGGGTGCCCATCGGCGGCGAGCTCGAATACGTCGATGGCGGCACCATCGTTCACGCACTGCAGGGGCGCCGCCGTCTTAGCTGAAGCCTTCAACCCTCCCGCTCCGGTGAAAAACGCGCCGCCGGCGCCTGGTCCGCCTCGGCTGATTGGGTTTCAACCGTTGTGAGGCGCCATGCGGACGGATTTTGACGGCGGTTGCTGGGTGGCCTGCAACGACGCCTTGGCGGAAGCCGCCGAGCAATGGGGCGGGGCGGTGGGCTTGGATACGGAGTTTCAGCGCACCGACACCTATTTCCCAATTCCCGGCCTCTATCAGTTATCGACGGCATCCGGCGTCTGGCTGATCGATCCCTTGGCCATCGATGACTGGACGCCGCTCACACGGCTGCTTGAGGATGCCGGCTGCATCAAGGTCATGCACTCCTGCTCCGAGGACTTGGAGCTGCTGGGCCATCACCTGGGCGTCCGCCCAACCAACCTTTTCGATACGCAGTTGGCCTACGCCTTTCTTTCGGAGCACTACAGCTTGAGCTACGCCAACTTGGTCAAGGCGCTGCTGGGCTTGGATTTGCCCAAGCAGCAAACCCGTTCCAACTGGCTGCTGCGGCCCCTGTCCGTTGCGCAACTCGGCTACGCCTGCGGGGATGTGGCGTCGCTTCTTGATTTGCATGGGCGGTTGCTGGATGGCTTGGAGGCGCTTGGTCGGCGGGGCTGGTTTGCGGAGGAGATGGCTCGACGCGAACGGCCAGTGCAGCATGCGCCGGAGGCATACTTCGCCGGCGTCAAGGGTGCTTGGCGGCTGCGTCCCGAAGAGCTCGGCGCCTTGCGGGCGCTCTGCGCTTGGCGGGAGCGCAAGGCGGCGGCCGAGGATGTGCCCCGCAATCGGGTGGTCTGGGATGAGCACCTGCTTGAATTCGCTCGGCAGCGCCGGCTCACCCAGTCCATAATTGAATCCAGAGTGCCGCGCCGCCTCGCTAGGCGCTACGCCGAAGAACTGCTGTGCGCCCATGAACTTGGCCGGGAGCAGCCCGAGACTCAAGCGTTGCCCCGGCCGCTCAGCCCCAGCCAAGCCGCGGCCTTCAAGCAACTGCGGGATCTGGGCCGCAGTCGAGCGGCGGCGCTGGGCATGGCCCCGGAACTCCTGTCGAGAAGGCGTGACCTGGTCGCCTGCCTGCACCATCATGCCGCCAAGGGCGAATTGCCGGAATCCCATCGAGGTTGGAGGTGGCCCGTCGTCGGCGCCGACTTCACCGCAGTCCTTGCTGCGGCCAACGCCTAGTGGAGCCTTGGCGGTGCGCTTTTGTTAACCTAGTCGGCGGCGGGAGGCCAGCAAGCCAGACCGGCGCGAAATCTTGGATGCACAATGACAAGGCGCAGTGAAACGGCCCAGCGATGCGTACGGTGGCCATGCGGCTTGGGGGCCGGCATCCGTGGGTGAATTGCTTGCTTGGGCCTTGGCAGCGGCCGCGGCGCTTTTGGCCTTTGCCGGCGTTTGCGTCTTGACTCGACGGCTTCGCCCCGGCTTTTTGCGGTCTTGGCTGCGCGTCCTGAGCTTGGTGCTGATGGTGACGCCGGCGCCGGTGCCGGGTTTTCCCGGCAACTTCGCCCCAGCCTATGTGGTGGGGTTGTTTGAAGCCTTGTTCCAAATCGATGGAGCGCCCCAGCAAGCCCTGAAGTTGCTGGCGGCGGCGGTTCTGGCGGCGGCGGTTCTGGCGGCGCTTTGGTCTTGGCTGGGAGCGGGGCGCAGACGGCGCTTGATTGAAGGCGGGAAGCTCCATTAAAGTAGCGGGCCTGCACGGCTTAGCCTAGGCCTTGGGGCGTTGCCCCAGACTGAGGAACCCGCCTCCCCAGCAAGAGAGAACGCATGATTTTTGACAGCACCGACACCTACATATCCACCGACGAACTCAGCATGGCCGTCGATGCGGCGGTCAAGCTGCAGCGGCCGCTGCTCGTCAAGGGGGAGCCGGGCACGGGCAAGACCCTGTTGGCCGAGGAGATCGCCAAGACCCTAGGGCTTAGCCTGATTCAATGGCACATCAAATCCAGCACCAAGGCCATCAACGGCCTCTATGAATATGACGCCGTCTCCCGCCTGCGGGACTCGCAGCTAGGCGACGCCCGGGTGGGAGACATCCGCAACTACATCAAGAAGGGCAAGCTGTGGGAGGCGTTCGACGCCGATGAGCGGGTGGTGTTGCTGATCGACGAAATCGACAAGGCGGACATCGAGTTCCCCAACGATCTCCTGCAGGAGCTGGACCGCATGGAGTTCTTCGTCTATGAGCTTTCGGAGACGGTCACCGCCAAGCAGCGCCCCATCGTGGTCATCACCTCCAACAACGAAAAGGAACTGCCGGACGCCTTTCTGCGGCGCTGCTTCTTCCACTACATCAATTTCCCGGACCGGGAGACCATGCAGGAAATCGTCGAGGTGCATTTCCCCTCCATCAAGAAGGACTTGGTCAAGGAGGCCATGGAGATATTCTTCGATGTGCGCAAGGTGCCGGGCCTAAAGAAGAAGCCCTCCACTTCGGAGTTGATCGACTGGCTGAAGCTGCTGATGGCGGACGACATTCCGGACGAAATCCTCACCAACCGGGACACCAGCAAGGCCATACCGCCGCTGTACGGCGCTTTGGTGAAGAACGAGCAGGACGTGCATTTGCTGGAGCGGCTGGCCTTCATGAACCGCCGGGACGCGCGCGGCTAGTCCCGGCTTTTTGTTGAGGGCTGCGCCAGCGCAAAATGCATCTTGGGGACCTACGGCGGGGGAGGCTGAGCTTGAAGGCGGGAAGCGCATTCTGTGGCGGCGGGCGGCTGGGTCGCTCGCCAGTGCGGCGCAGCCGAAGCGGAAGTTGGCGCCATGCTGATTAACCTCTTTGTGACGCTGCGCAAATACAAGGTCCCCGTCACCATCCGGGAGCTGATGGACCTGCTGGCGGCCCTCCAGCAGCGCCTCGTTTACGCCAATCTCGATGACTTCTACCTGATCGCCCGCACCTGCATGGTCAAGGACGAGAAGAACTACGACAAGTTTGACCGTGCCTTCAGCGCCTATTTTCGCGGGCTGGAGGACCTGCACGGTCTGTTGGAGTCCCTTATTCCTGACGAATGGCTGCGTCGGGAGTTCGAGCAGTCCCTAAGCCCGGAGGACCTGCGGAGAATTCAATCCCTAGGCGGGCTGGAGAAGCTGATCGAGGCTTTTCGGGAGGCCAAGGAGCAAGCGGAGTCGGAGCAGGCCAAGCAGGCTGGGGAAGGCCGGGAGGGTGAAGGTCAGCAGCCCGGCGGGAAGGGGCCGGGCGGCCTCGGCAAGGGCAGGAAGAAAAAGGCCAAGAAGGTCTGGGATCAGCGTCAGTACAAGAACCTGGACGACTCCGTGGAGCTGGGCACCCGCAACATCAAGATGGCGCTGCGCCGCCTGCGCAAGCTCGCCCGCACCGGCAAGGAGGAGGAGCTGGACATGGACGGCACCGTCCGCCGCACCGCCCACAACGGCGGCCTGCTGGACATCAGGATGCAGCCGGAGCGCAAGAACACCGTGAAGGTGCTGCTGTTGCTGGACATCGGCGGCTCCATGGACAGCCATGTGAAGATCTGCGAGGAGCTGTTCTCCGCCACGCGCACGGAGTTCAAGCACTTGGAGAGCTTCTACTTCCACAACTTCATCTATGAGTCGGTGTGGAAGGACAACCGCCGCCGCATGATGGAGCGCATCCCC
Source organism: uncultured Pseudomonadales bacterium (assembly GCA_958296195.1). Lineage (GTDB taxonomy): Bacteria > Pseudomonadota > Gammaproteobacteria > Pseudomonadales > Azotimanducaceae > Azophilus. The sequence goes on from OY282455.1 coordinate 2,109,955, forward strand.
ACCTGGCAGGTGCTGAACAAGTACGCCCAGGACTACAAGGTGGTGTTCGTGGGCGACGCCACCATGGCGCCCTACGAGATCACCCACGCCGGCGGCAGCGTAGAGCACTGGAACGAGGAGCCCGGCGCCCTGTGGATGGCGCGCTTCACGGAGCTTTACGACAAGCTGGTTTGGATCAACCCCACCCCTCAGGAAACTTGGGATTACTCCACTTCGGTGGCCATGACCCAGAAACTGGTTGGCGGGGCCATGTATCCCCTTACCATCCGCGGCCTTGAGGAGGGCATGGCGGCCCTGACCAAGTAGCGTCATGGCGGCTTGTGGGGACAATCTGCATCAAGAAGCGGAATTTGCGCACAGAGGCTTTTTTTCCTCGAATAAGGTGCTACACTCCGTTGCGTTCGTTTGGAACGGGTGAGGGCGAAGAGCCTTCTTCTTGTTGAGTGGCCTTGCGCGGCATCTTCGTTGCGCAGGCGTTGTGGCAACTTGGGAAGCCCGCTTGGGCTCAGGAGAACTGAAATGTTGAACAACAAACTGAAGCCGATCGCTATTGCCATCGGTGCTGCTTTTGCTGGGTCCTTGGCCTCCGTGGCGCTCGCCGATGCCGAAGCGGACCTCTTCGCGGCTGACGAGCTGGAGCCCAGCTATGATCTGGTGGCTGACAAGCACGAAGGCGATGGTTCCTGCGGCGACAAGGAGTCCAGCGATGGCGCCTGCGGTGACGGAACCTGCGGCGACAAGGAGTCCAGCGAAGGCGCCGGTGATGACGATCCCGAAGAAGCTGCCGAAGGCGCCGCCACCGGCGACGACGCTTAAGGCCGCACTGCCCTGGAGGCGATGAGTTCGCCGATTGTCGGCGCGGGTTTGGGCCTGCGCCGCGCTTTTCTCGGCGACCTTATCGCAACCGCTGCGCAAGCTCCGGATTTTTTGGAGGTTGCGCCGGAAAACTGGATCGGAGTTGGCGGTCGCCGCGGCCGCCAATTTCACCAAGTGGCCGATCGATACCCTTTGGTTTGCCACGGCCTTTCCCTTTCCATCGGCAGCCCCGCGCCGTTGGATTTCCAATTCCTAGCGGCAATCAAGTCCTTTCTGGACCGTCATGAAGTGCTGGCCTACACCGAGCACCTAAGCTATTGCAGCGACGAGCGGGGACAGCTGTACAACCTCATGCCCATCCCCTTCACCGAGGAGGCCGTTGCCTACGTCGCCGGCCGCATTCGACAAGTGCAGGACTTTCTGGAGCGCCGCATCGGCATTGAAAACGTTTCCTGCTACGCCACTCCCGGCCAAGAACTCACGGAACTCGAGTTCGTCAACGGCGTACTTCGGGAGGCGGACTGCGATCTGCTGCTGGACGTCAACAACATTTACGTCAACAGCATTAACTTTCGCTACGATCCCCACGAGTTTCTCGCCGGCATTGATGGCCAAAGGACCGTTTACGTTCACGTCGCCGGGCATGAGGCGAGAAGTGCGGACCTACGAGTGGACACCCACGGCGCACCGGTGATCGAACCGGTGTGGGAACTTCTTGACGAGGCGTATGAACGTTTCGGGCCGTTGCCGACGCTGCTGGAGCGGGATTTCGACTTCCCGCCCTTCGCCGACCTGCTTGGCGAAGTGAAGCGCATTCGCGCGGCGCAGGAGCGGTCAAGCACCGCCGCGCTGGCGGGAGGTCGAGCAAGCTGAAAGGCGCCGATCTGCTTGCGACGCAACGTGAGTTCGCCGCCCGCATCCGCAACCCGCAACTCAACCCGGCGCCGGATGACGTGGATGCGGTGCGCATGCGGCTGTACGAACAGCTCTTTTACGGCAACCTTGAACGTTTCCTTGCCTCCGGCTTCCCCGTCTTCAAGAGGATGCTGGGTGACGCCCGCTGGCGCAAGCTGGTGCGGGCTTTCTACGACCGACACCCTTGTCAGACACCATACTTTCGAGAAATCGGCCAGGAGTTTTTGGCCTATTTGGAGGCCGGCAACCGCCAAGATCTGCCCGATTTTCTGGTGGAGCTTGCCCACTACGAAGCAACGGAGCGCTCCCTGCAAGTGGCCGAGGATGCCGCCTCACCGGCGGACATCGACCCTGCCGGCGACCTTCTGAACCAGCCCGTGGTGATTTCGCCCTTAACTCGTCTGCTGTCCTACCGCTACCCCGTGCAGGAGCTCGGCGCCGTCGGCGCAGCGGATGCGCCCAAGCCAAAGCCAACCTTTTTGATTGCTTGCCGCCGTCAGGATGGGGAAGTCAAGATGCTGGCGTCCAACGCCCTGACCCATCGCCTGCTTGAGCTTCTGCGCGAGGAGGTCAGCGGCCGGCAAGCCTTGGCCGCTTTGGCGGCGCAAATGCCGAACATCGACAACGCCCGTCTGCAAACCCAAGGCGTCGCCATTCTCAATCGATTGCGCCAGGCGGAAGTTTTGCTCGGCGCCAGAATTCGGGCGCCGTTGTCCTAAGCCTTGGATCGGCCCCTCTTGCGGCCCGGCAAAAGGTCTCAAAAGCGGGTTCTTCAGAATTCTTGCATAATGCCTGCATAATGCTTGTCATATTGGTTGTTATGGGAGTAAGGTGTACCCACGCATTTGCGTGAAGTTTGCCTTGCCGAAAAAATGAGCCTTCTGGTCGTCGAAACTGGCCCAGGGGGAGCCTCGCCGCTTGCCGATCAGCTCATCCACTTGGGCTATGTCCCCTTGTCCGCGTCAAACCTTAAGACTGCGGTTCGAATGTGCGACCATGCGCACCCGGAACTCATCGTTTGCGACCGGCTGGAGTGGTCGGAGGAGTTGGCCGGCCAGTACGGCTACATTCCCGTGGCGTTGGCGTCAAGGGAGTGGTCAACGGAGGTTCTGTCCAAGGCGTTGCGGGCGGGGCTTGCGGACGTTTGGGAGATGCCTGGGGACTCGGCGGCGTTCGGAGAGCGCATTGCGGCGGTATTGGCCCGCTCCAAGGCTGTGGCGGGCCAGCTGGAGACCCGCTTGGACCAATTCGTCCGGGACGTGCAGCGGGACCAGCAAGCCGGCCGCCATGTGCAGCTCGGCATGTTGCCGCCAAATCCGATGGCCATCGACCACTATCGGCTGCACCACCGCATCGTCCCCTCCCTCATTTTGAGCGGCGATTTTGTCGATTACTTCCGCATTAGTGAGCGCTATTTTGCGTTTTACGTCGCCGACGTTTCCGGCCACGGCGCCTCCTCGGCCTTTGTCACCGTGCTGTTGAAGAACTTCTCCCGCCGGCTGCGGCGGGAGTATCGCCCGGCGATGATGCAGAACCCGGGTCTCATATTGGAGTGGCTCAATCAGGAGCTTCTCGACCAGCACATGGACAAGCATGTGGCGCTGCTCATCGCCGTGTGCGACCTTGCAAGCAACAGTTTTCACTTCGCCAACGCCGGCCATTATCCGCAGATCGCCTGCGTCACCGGCGGCGAGGCTCGATTCCTGGACCTGAAGGGCAAGCCCATCGGCTTGTTTGACTCTGTCAGCTACGAGGTGGCCAGGCTGCAGCTCGCCGTCGGCGACCGCCTGGTGATGTTCACCGACGGCGTACTCGAGGTCCTGTCCGGCAAATCGCTGGAGGAGAAGGAGCAAATGCTGCTGCGGGCCATCCGGGAAAGCGGCTCCTTAGATGGCCTTTGGCGCTTCTTGGAACTGACCGAGGGCGAAGACGCCCACGGCCCGGATGACATCACTTGCCTGATGGTGGCGCGGGAGTCCTAGTGTCTGGTCAAATCCTAGTCGCCGCCTACGATGGCGTTTACGAGTTGAAGTTCGTCGGCGACGTGCGCCTGACGGTCAGCAGCGCCATTGACGGCTTCGTTGCGCACATGTTCAACGACGAGGGCTTCAAGTCGGTGTTGATCGACCTCAGCGAAGTGGAGGCCATCGACAGCACCTCCCTAGGTCTGCTGGCAAAGCTCTCCATTGAAGCCAAGCGGCGTTTCGACTACGCCCCCACGCTGGTTTCCACTCAACCGGACATAACTCGAATACTGCTCACGATGGGCTTTGACGATGTCTTCCACATCATTGACACGCCCTTGCAGGAGAGCGCTCAACTCACGGAACTGCCCCGAGTCGCCAACACCAGGGAGGAGGAGCTGCGCAATCGAGTCATCGACGCCCATCGTGCGCTGGTGTCGATGAACGCCCGCAATCACGACACCTTCAAGGACCTAGTGGCCGCTCTCGAAGCGGAAGCGGATGAGGCTAGGGCGCCGCAGCAAGCTGCTTCGCTTTGAGCTTGGCGGCGATGAACCGACCGTGGTCAACATACAGCAGCTCCGCCGCCTTGCGGATGGCCGCCTCCTCGTATTTGTCCAGCTCCGCATCGCTGTAGGCGAGACGCCATAGCTCCACCACCAAGTCGAAGCGGCGTTGCAGCGGCCAGTCCTCAACGATGGTTCGGGTGAAGCGATGCAGACCCACGCTGTTGTGGTGCGCATTGCGGGATTGCGCCAGCAGCGCTTGAACGTCGTCATCAGACAAGGCGAACGTCGCGGAGAGCGCCCGCTCCATCGCGGCTGTCTCAGCTTCGGACACTTGGTGGTCCGCGCAAGCCACTTCGACGAGCAACACCGCCGCCGCCAATTCGATCTTGACGGCCGGTTCTTCATTGGTTGGCGGCGTTTGAATTCGCTCGAGCAGCCGGGCGAGCATCAGGCGGCCTTTTGGCTTGGGCCGTAGGTCGGCGCCATCGCCGCGACCGCCGCCCGCACTGCGCCAAGGTCGTTGCTGTGGGTCGTCAGCGTCGCGGAGAGCGTCTGTCGATAGCGGCGGGCGCCGGGCTGGCCTTTGAACAGACCGAGCATGGGCTTGGTCAAGTCGGCCAGGGGTGCGCCGGCGGCCAATTGCTCCGCCGCATAGTCGAGATAGGCGGTGGCCGCGTCCTGCTCCGCAACGGTTGGAGCGCCGAACATCATGGCGTCGAGTTCGCCGAGGAATCGAGGTCCGTGCCAAGCGGCTCGCCCGATCATGATGCCGTCGCTGCGCTGCAAGTGCGTGGCGGCTTCGGCTAGGTTGGTGATGCCGCCGTTGACGATGACGTTCAGGCCGGGAAAGCGCTCCTTCAGCCGGTACGCCCGTTCCGGCTGCAGCGGCGGTATGTTGCGGTTCTGAGCCGGGTTCAGGCCGCTGAGCAGGGCCTTGCGGGCGTGGACGTAAACCGTTTGGCAGCCGGCGCCGGCTATGGCTTCGATGAAATTATCGAGATGCGCGTCGCTGTCCCGGTCGTCTATGCCGAGGCGGCATTTAACCGTGACCGGCCGCCCGGCCGTGCGCATGGCCTTGACGCAACGGGCCACCAAGGCCGGCTCCGCCATCAGCGCTGCGCCGAAGCAACCTTGGCGCACCCGAGGGGAAGGGCAGCCGACATTGAAATTGATTTCCGCAAAGCCCGCCGCGACGGCCGCTTCGGCGGCGGTGGCCAACAGCCCCGGGTGGTTGCCGCCCAACTGGCAAGCCACCGACCTCTCGGCCGGATGGCGCTTAAGCAATCGCTCTTGGGGACCACGCACAACGGCGTCCGCCGTGATCATTTCCGTGAAGAGCAGGGCGTTGACGCTGAACAGGCGATGCAGATAGCGGCAGTGGCTGTCCGTCCAAGCCATCATTGGCGCCACCGCCAGCAGTTTCCTCACTTGGGCCGCATCGTCCATAGTGTGGGACATTGTACCGGCATCGGCCGCCCGTCCCGCACGACATCCCGGATGGAGAGTTGTGGACATGACGGAAGCCTTTTGGTGCAGCAGATCGATTAGTCTCCATTTTTGCTTCATTTTCTAGCCAAGCATCTGTATAGTCGCTGCTTCGAGACGCCCTAGAGGTGAAAACAGCCATCCATGATTCCCCAACGCACGATCAGCCAGCCAGTGCATGCCATTGGCATCGGTGTGCATTCGGGCCAGAAGGTTCGGATGACGTTGCGCCCTGCGGCGGAGAACAGCGGCATCCGCTTCGTCCGCACCGACATCCATGCCTTGGCCCGAGTCCGCGCCCTAGCCCAGAACGTATCCGATACGACGCTGGCCACCAGCATTTCCGAAAACGGCTGCCAAGTTTCGACCGTTGAGCACCTGATGTCCGCGCTTTGGGGTTTCGCGGTGGACAACCTCATCGTGGAGCTCAACGCGGAGGAGGTGCCGATCATGGACGGCAGCGCCGCCGCCTTCGTTGACCTCATCAGTTCGGTTGGCATCGTGGAGCAGAACGCCGCTAAGGAGTTCATTCGCATCAAGCGGGAAATCCGGGTCACGCAGGGAGAAGCCTTCGCCTCCCTCTCGCCCCACCGAGGCTTTAGAGGTGCCTACACTTTTGTGTTCGACCATCCGGTTTACAACCGCTTCCCGAAGCAAATTTGCCTTGATTTTGCCCGGGTGGCCTATGTGGATTCGGTGAGCCGCGCCCGTTCGTTCGGTCTGGTAAGCGAATTGGACCAAGCGCAGAAGATCAACAAGTGCCTAGGCTCCAGCTTGGCCAACGCCGTTGGCGTTGGTGACTACAGCATCTTGAACGAAGAGGGGCTGCGCTACCGCGATGAGTTCGTCAGGCACAAGCTGCTCGACGCCATTGGCGACCTGTATCTGCTGGAGCGCCCCATTTTGGGGGCCTTCACCGGCTACATGTCCGGCCATGCGCTGAACAACAAGCTGGCCAAGGCCTTGCTGCGCTGCGCTGACGCCTGGGAAGTGTCCACGGTCGGCCGGGATTGCCCGTGGGACGGAACCATCATGCCAGCGGTGGCCGTTCAAGCCTGATTGGCCGGCGTCGCGGCTGCGGCCGTGCGCTTGCGCAGCCGCCCACCCTATAATGCGGCCCCATGACCGTGCGCACCCGCGTTGCTCCCTCCCCCACGGGCGATCCACATCTTGGAACGGCCTATGTTGCGCTGTTCAACTGGGCCTTCGCCAAGAGTCAGGGGGGTGAATGCATTCTGCGCATTGAGGACACCGACGCGGTGCGCAGTTCGGCGGCTTCCGAGGCGCGGATTCTGGCCGCGCTTGCATGGTTGGGCATCAACTGGGACGAAGGGCCTGACGTCGGCGGCCCCCGCGGCCCGTATCGCCAGAGTGAACGCAGCGCCATCTATCGCCGCCATGCGGAGCAATTGGTGGCCGCCGGCCACGCCTTTCGCTGCTTCTGCAGCCGGGGGAGGCTGGAGGCCATGCGCACGGAGCAGCGCGCGTCGGGTACACCGGTTGCCTACGATGGCCGCTGTCGGCAACTGACCGAAGCGGAGGTCTCCGAGCGGCTGCGGCGTGGCGAAGCCTCCGTGGTGCGGATGCGGGTGCCGGCCTCGGGGCAATGCCGTTTTCGCGATGAACTGCGCGGCGCGGTGGAAATTCCCTACAGCCAGATCGACATGCAGGTGCTGCTGAAGGCGGACGGTCTGCCCACCTACCATCTAGCCGTGGTGGTCGATGACCACTTGATGGGCGTCACCCACATCCTGCGCGGCGAGGAATGGCTCAACTCCGTGCCCAAGCACAAGCTGCTGTTTGACTACTTCGGCTGGCCGATGCCAGCCTTGGCGCATCTGCCGCTGCTGCGCAATCCTGACCGGAGCAAGCTGTCCAAGCGCCGCAACCCCACCAGCATCGACTACTTCCGCGATCTGGGCTACCTGCCGGAGGCGTTGGTCAATTACCTGTGCCTAATGGGTTGGTCCATGCCGGACGAGCGGACGCTGTTCACGATGCAGGAGTTCGAGCAGGCGTTTTCCTTGGAGCGGCTGTCCTTGGGCGGCGCCGTCTTTGACTTGGACAAGCTGAACTGGCTGAACGGGCAATATCTACGCGCCCTGGATGTGGAAGCCTTCATGGACCGGCTGGCGAGTTGGGCCATCAACCGGGAGCGGCTAAGCGCCTTGGCGCCGCTGCTGCAAACCCGCACTCAGCGCTTTTCGGACATCGCGCCGCAGGTGGCCTACCTGCTCGGAGACCGTCCGCCTTTGGAAGCCGGGAACTTCGTCCACAAGAAACTGAACCAGGAACAGGTCGGGGAAATACTCTTCCGCGTGGCCGCCGCCACCTTGACGGATTGGCGTCGGGAGGAACTCCACGCCCTTTGCAAGGCCGGCGCCGAACGGATGGGGCTGAGTCTGCGCGATTTCCTCTTCCCGCTGTACGTCGCCATCAGCGGTCGCCCGGCGGCGCTGCCCCTGTTTGATTCCATGGTCTTCCTCGGCGCCGACGTCACCCGAGCGCGCCTGCGCGAAGCCATCGCCGCGGTCGGCCTCTCAAAAAAGCAGCGCCAACGCTTGGAGAGGCTGCCGCCTTGAAGCCGGCCAACCGATCATGACGAGCGTCGTCACCGCGGCCGCCGGCCTCAGGATCTGCTTCGTCATTCCCACCTATGACGAGGCCCCCAACATCGAGCCGCTGCTGCGGCACCTGGCCCATCTCCATCCAAGTCCAGAGACGGCCTTTCTGATCGTTGACGACAACAGCCCCGACGGCACCGCCGGCCTAGTGCGGAAATTCTCCTCCCAGGAACCCCGCGTCCATCTGCTCGAAGGCGAGCGGCAAGGGCTTGGGAGCGCCTATTTACGCGGGATCACCTACGCCATGGACGTTTTGGGCGCGGACGCGGTGGTGCAGATGGACGCTGATTTCTCCCACGATCCCAGCGACGCCGGCCGCCTGCTGGAGCGCATTGCCGTCGATGCGGATGTGGCGGTGGGCAGCCGCTATGCGCCCGGCGGGGCAGTTGACCCCCATTGGGGTCGCGGCCGTCGCTGGCTGTCCCGTTGGGGCAACCGCGGCGCACGCTGGATTGCCGGCCTCAGGGGCATCCGCGACTGCACTTCCGGCTTCAAGGCGATCAGAACGACAGCGCTCAAGTGCGCCGGGATTCAGGACATTCGGGCGCAAGGCTACGTCTTTCAGGTGGCGCTGCTGCACCGCCTGCAAACGACTGGCGCCCGCATTGTGGAGGAATCGATCTATTTTCGGGATCGCGAGCGGGGCCAAACCAAGCTCGGCGCCAAGGACACCCTGGAGTTTTTGCTGCAAATCTGTCGGCTAGGGGCGGCGCAGTACCGCAATGTGTGGAAGTTCGGCTTGACCGGCTCGGTTGCGGCGGCAGTCAACCTAGGCTCCTTCTACTACCTGCTTGAGTTGGGCTTGAACAAATACTTGGCGTCGCCAATTGCGGTCGAGATATCGATCATCCTGAACTTTCTGATCAACAATCACTGGACCTTTGGCGACCGACGCTTGGCCGGCCCGCGCCGGGTTCGCGGCCTGAAGTTCAATTTCATCGCCTTGCTGACCTTGGCGTTGAACTACGCCATCTTCGTGACGCTTTCACTGCTGTTTGTCGAGGCGTCGCCGCTGCTGCTGCAGGCCTGCGCCATCGCGCCTGTGGCGGCGGTCAACTATCTGGTGCATTTCCATTGGACCTTTCGCGAAGCGGGGGAGCGTTTCTGAATCCTCAAGCCGGCAGTTCGCTCACCATCGGCATAGTCGCCGGCGAGGCTTCAGGGGACCGGCTTGGCGCGGGATTGATGCGCTCCCTAGCCGACCGGCTGCAGCGGCCCCGCTTCATAGGCATTGGCGGCGAGGCGATGTGCGCGGCCGGTCTGGAGCCCTTGGCGTCCTTCGAGCTGCTGGCCGTCAACGGCTTCAGGGAGCCGCTCCTCAAGCTGCCGAGCCTGCTGCGCCTGCTGCTGCGGCTGCGGCGTGAGTTGCTGGCCAAGCCCATCGACCTGTTCATCGGCGTTGACTTCAACGTATTCAACTTGCTGTTGGAGGCTAGGCTGAAGCGGGCCGGCACACCCACGGTCCACTACGTCAGCCCTGCGGTTTACGCTTGGCGCCGAGGCCGCGTCAAGCGCATCAGCCGGTCTGCGGACCTGCTGCTCGCTCTCTACCCTTTTGAGCCGGCGCTGTACGCCGGCGCGGACATTCGCGTGGTCTTTGTGGGCCATCCCTTGGCGGACGCCATTGCCCTTGACGGCGGCGACGAGGCCCAGCGCAGCGCCGCCCGGGCCGCTCTGGGCTTGACCTCGGAGGAAACCGTCATTGCCCTTCTGCCTGGCAGCCGGGTTGGCGAAGTCAGGCGTCACATGGGTGTGCTGCTCGAAGCCGCGGCGATCATCGATGCGCACCTCGGCGGCACGGCCTTTGTGGTGCCCTGTCCCCGCACCGCGCTGGCCGCGGAGCTGGAGCGATTCTGGGCGCGGAGACCGGAGCTTAGGATGCGCATCCACCAAGGCGACGCCCGGCCGGCGCTGACCGCCTGCGACGGCGCCATCGTCAAGTCCGGCACGGGCGCTTTGGAGGCCCTGTTGCTGCGCCGTCCAATGGCTATTATGTATCGGCTGGGTGCGCTTAGCTACGGACTGGCGCGTCTGCTGGTGCGTACGCAGTTCGTGGGGCTGCCCAATCTGCTTGCCGGGCGGCAACTGGTGCCCGAACTGCTGCAGCGGCAGGCGACGCCGGCTGCGTTGGCGGCGGCGTTGCTGAAGGCGCTCGACAAAACCCCTGCACAAGCGGAAACTCTAGCTAGGTTTGCGGCCCTGCATGAGCAACTGCGCCGCAACGCGAACGAACGCGCCGCCGATGCGGTCATGGCGCTGTTGGAAGGTGGTTCAGGGCAACCATGAGTGGGCTTCAGCAATGGAATTCGGCTTCGGCTGGTGTCGATGAGGCCGGCCGCGGGGCCTTGGCTGGCCCGGTCTATGCCGGCGCCGTCATGCTGCGCCAGGATTGCGCCATTCAGGGCATCAAGGACTCCAAGCAGTTGCCTCCCAAGCGGCGGGAGCAACTCGCGGTGCTGATTCGCAGCCAAGCCGTCGCCTTTGCCTTGGGCCGGGCCGAAGTGGAGGAGATCGATGCACTCAATGTGCTGCAGGCCAGCCTGCTGGCCATGGCGCGAGCGGTTGCCGGCCTTGCCGTGCGGCCCGACCGCGTTTATGTGGACGGCAATCAGGTGCCTCGGATCGGCTTGGGCATTCCCGTGGTTGCCGTGATCAAGGGCGACGCGCTGCTGCCGCCGATCAGCGCCGGCGCCATTCTCGCCAAGACGGCGCGGGATGCGGAAATGCGCCGTCTGGCCGCTGTCCATCCTGGTTACGGCTTCGCCCGGCACAAGGGCTACGGCACCAAGGAGCATCTGGCCGGCTTGGCGGCGCTCGGCCCTTGCCCGATTCATCGCCGCACCTTTGCGCCGGTGCGGAATGTGGTTGTTGGCAAGGAGGTTGGATGAGCTCCGCCGGCTTCGTGCATCTGCGCACCCACAGCGAATACTCCATCGCCGATGGGCTTGCCAAGGTTGTGGACTTGGCGAACCGCGCCGCCGAACTCGGCATGTCGGCGGTGGCCTTGACGGACCTGGGCAACCTCTTCGGCCTCATCAAGTTCTATCGCGCTTGTCTGGACAAGGGCGTGAAGCCGATTCTAGGCATCGATCTGCACCATCAGCCGGAGGGGGCGGAGGACAAGCGCCGGCTGACGGTTTTGGCGTGCAGCGCCGCTGGCTATCGCAACCTGCTGCGCTTGACCTCCTGCATCTACACCGGCGCTGAAGGCCGGAAGACGGCGCCCATGCAGCGGATTGTGGAATACGGCGAGGGCCTGATCGTTCTGTCCGGCGCTCCCGACACCGAAATCGGCCAAGCCTTGCTGCACGGTGACACGGCTAGTGCGGAGCGAGCCGCCGCGCAACTGGCCCGCCACTTTCCAGAGCGCTTCTATTTGGAGGTGCTGCGCACGGGGCGAGCGGAGGAGGAGACCTGTCTGCGGGCCGCGGTGGGCCTGGCGGAGCGGCTGGACTTGCCCGTAGTGGCCACCAACGACGCCTGCTTTCTGACCGCCGAACACTTTGCGGCCCACGAGACGCGAGTGTGCATCAACGAAGGCTGGGTGGTGCATGATGCGCGCCGCCCGCGGCGTCATTGCCCAGAGCAGCACCTGAAGTCGGCGGACGCCATGACGAAGCTGTTCGCCGACCTGCCGGAGGCGGTGCTGAACACCTTGGAGGTCGCCAAGCGCTGCACGGTCGAACTGGAGTTGGGCCGCTCCTGTCTGCCGAACTACCCGGCGCCGGAGGGTGAAGCCCTAGCCGACTACTTGGAGAAGACGGCCCGGGAGGGGTTGGCCACACGCTTGGCGGAGATCAAGGCGCTGGGCGCCTACTCGGCGGATGAGCAGGTTTATCAAGACAGGCTGACGTACGAACTCGGCGTCATCAACGAAACCGGATATCCAGGCTACTTCCTCATCGTCATGGAGTTCATCGCTTGGGCCAAGGAGCAGCAAATCCCGGTGGGGCCGGGACGCGGCTCCGGCGCCGGCTCATTGGTGGCCTACGCCTTGGGCATCACCGACCTGGACCCGGTGTACTACGACCTGCTGTTTGAGCGCTTCCTGAATCCCGAGCGCGTCTCCATGCCGGACTTCGACGTGGATTTCTGCGTCGAAGGCCGGGACCGAGTGATCCAGCATGTCTCAACCCTCTACGGCCAGGAGGCCGTCAGCCAAATCGCCACCTTTGGCAGCATGGCGGCCAAGGCGGTGGTGCGGGACGTGGCCCGAGCCCAAGGCAAGCCCTACGCCTTGGGGGACAAGCTGTCCAAGCTCATTCCCAACAAGCTGGACATCACCTTGGCTGACGCCATTAAGGAAAGCGCTGAGCTCAAGGCGCTTGTTCAGGCCGACGAAGAGGCCGGCGAGGTCATGGACATGGCCTACCAGCTCGAGGGCGTGGTGCGCAATGTCGGGCAGCACGCCGGCGGCGTGGTCATTGCGCCGTCCCGGTTGACGGATTTCGTCCCCCTCTATGTGGATGAGCGCAGTGGCAGCCTGATCTCTCAGTACGACAAGGACGATGTCGAACAGGCGGGCTTGGTCAAGTTCGATTTTCTGGGCCTGACCACGCTAACCATCATCGATTGGGCGGTGCAGGCGGTCAACCGAGCAATCCGCGCCCGAGGCGGGGCGCCGATCGACATCGGCCGGCTGCCGATGGACGACCGGGACACCTACAACCTGCTGAAGCGGACGGAGACCGTTGGCGTGTTTCAGCTGGAGTCCCGGGGCATGAAGGAGCTGATTCGCCGCCTCCAGCCGGACAGCATCGATGACGTCATCGCGCTCGTGGCGTTGTACAGGCCGGGGCCGCTGCAGAACGAGGCGGACAAGGACTACATTGAGCGCAAGCACGGGCGCGCCAAGAGCACCTATCCCCACCCGGAGCTTGAACCCGTCCTGAAAGGCACCTTCGGAGTCGTCATCTATCAAGAGCAGGTGATGCAAATCGCCCAGGTTCTGGCGGGGTTCAGCCTCGGCCAAGCCGACATCCTGCGCAAGGCCATGGGCAAGAAGAACCCGGAGGAGATGGCCAAGGTGCGCGGCCGGTTCCTTGCCGGCGCAGAGGCGCACGGCGTCAAAGCGGCCCTTGCCAACAAGCTGTTTGACCAAATGGCCACCTTCGCCGGCTACGCCTTCAACAAGTCCCATTCGGCCACCTACGCTTTGGTGGCCTATCAGACCGCTTGGTTGAAGGCGCACCATCCGGCGGAGTTCATGGCGGCCACGCTGTCCGCCAAGATGGAGCATACGGACAAGGTGGCTGAATTGATCCATGAGGTCCGGCGCATGCGGCTCAAACTGAGGCCGCCGTGCGTCAACCGCAGCCAATTCCGCTTCTCGGTGGTCGATGGCGACATCGTCTATGGCCTTGGCGCCGTGCGCGGCGTCGGTTCGGGGCCGGTGGAGAGCATCATCGCCGCCCGCCAAACCGAGCCGTTCGCCAGCCTGCGGACCTTTTGCCTGAGAGTGGACGCCAAGCGCGTCAACAAGCGGGTACACGAGGCTTTGATCCACGCCGGCGCCATGGACGAATTCGCTGAACTTGGGGAAAGCGTTGAAGCGGTGCGGGCGCGCTTGCTTAGTGAACTGGACCAGGCGCTGCAAGCCGCCGATCAAGCATCCCGCAGCGCGGCGCTGGGCATCAACGACATGTTTGGCGGCGTCAGCGAGGAGGAGCAGCCGGCCTTGGCGCCGCCGTCGGCCAAGGCCCTGACATACGCCGAGCGTCTTGAACTGGAGATGAGCGCCCTGGGGCTGTACCTCACCGGCCACCCGGTCGATCCTTACCTGCCGGAGTTTAAGGATCACTGCCGCCGCCTAGCGGACGTGCAGGCGTCCCCGTCCAAGCAGCGCCTGTTCGGTTTGGTGGCCGATCATTGGACCCATCGCCAAAATTCGGGCAAGGAGAGGGGCAAACTCGTCATGGACGACGGCTCCGCCCGCATGGGGGCTGTTCTGCACCCGGAGGTCTATGAGAGAAGCAAGGAAAAAGTGCAGAAGGGCGGCATTCTCGTGCTCGAAGGCGTCGTGGAGTTCGATCAATACAGCGGCGCTGAGCAGTTGCGCGTTGACAACGCCTTGACCATTGAGGAATGGCGGCAGCGGCCCGGTGCTTGCCTGCGCATCGACCTCAACGGCGACGAGCCGCCCGAGGGCTTGCCGAAGCGCTTGGCGGCGGCGCTCAAGCCGCACCAGGTGGACCAGGGCGGCTGCCAAGTCACCATCGGCTACCAAGCGGCGGAGGTGGCGGGTTCGGTTCGCCTCGGCTGGCGGGTCAAGCCCGCCGAAACCCTGCTGCAGCGCCTGAAGGCCGAATTCGGTGACGACCGGGTGCAGATGGAATTCAACTAGCGGCTCGCAAGCCACCTGAACGAAGGTTTGACGACGAACTTCGCCCTAACTAGACTTGGGCGCATGAGCAGGAAGCGATCCGAAACGACATTGGCGGGTGTGGAAAAGGCCAAAGTCCGGATTTCAAGCTCCGGCAATCCGTTCCGTCCCGGAGCGGGAAGCAAGCCGCCTCATTTCGCGGGGCGGGAGGACGACTGGAGGGTCTTCGACTCTTGCCTGTCCTGCCTGCAGGATGGCGGCGTTCCCTTGGGACCCATGGTGCTGTTCGGCCCCCGGGGCAACGGCAAGACGGTGTTGATGCACCGCATGGCCGAGCAGGCGCAGGGGCTGGGCATGAATGCACTCCACATCGACCCTCAGGACGTCGATTCGCCCGAACAACTGCAGCTGACCTTGGCCAACGCAGTCGAGGCGGGGGCGGGCGTTCCAGCAGGCCGTTCATGGCAGTGGGGCGGCAAGGCGGGCTTCGGCGGTGCGGGCGTGGACGGAAGGAAGGTCGAAACACGCACTCTGCCGACACCGAAGGCGCGGGATTCCATGCTCCGGCTCGGCGAAACGCCGACCGTCATCCTGCTCGACGAAGCCCACCGACTTTCCCAGGCGGGGGGAGCGCTGCTGCTGTGCGCCGAGCAGTCCGCCCGCGGCGAAGGTGCGAAGGTGCAGTTGGTTCTGGCCGGCACCCCGGACCTTCCGGACGCCCTGCGCCGCATGGAGGCGACGTTCTGGGACAGACTGGAGCAGCGTCCGCGCCCCTTGGGGCGGTTGGACAGGAGCGCGAGCTTGGCGGCCGTGGCGAAGCCCATGGAAGCGTCCGTGACGCTCGCCGCCGGGGATGAGATCATGCGCCTCACCTCGGGATACCCGTATTTCCTGCAGATTATGGGGCGGTCCCTGTGGGACGCTCTGCCGCCGCCTCGGGCCGAGATCGACTCCGCCGCCGTGGCGCGGGCGGCGGATGAATTCCTTGAAGCGAAAGATGCCTACTACTTCGACCGGGTGGCCGACTTGGAGGCGAAGGGACTCTTGATGGCCGCCTACGAAGTGGCCCGCACGGCGCGCGCTACCGGGGAGGGCTTGAGGAACGCGGCTGTCCAGGAGGCTGTGCGGCGAAGTGCGGGAGGAGCGGCGGATGCGGACAGGGACCACGCCTTGGTGCGGGGGCTGAGGCACGAGGGATTTTTGTGGCGAGACAAACTGCAGCAGCCGTGGACCTGTGGGATACCGACCTTGGCGGGCTGCGTCATTGAGTACGTCAACAGGGAGTACGCGCCGGCCGTCGCAGCGGCAAAGAAAACGGCCAAGCGACAAGCGGGGACGTCCGAGCCACCCCCGTTCGGGTGACGTTTTTCGGCGGGAGCACCTCTGTCGCCCGTTGGATCCGGACCTTCATGGGGCGCTTGCTGGATCGTGTCTTACGTCAGCCTGTCGGTCTGCGCCGCTGGTCTTTTGGTGATTCAAACTGAGGCACTGCCGCTTGCTGCTGCAATTTGACAGCCATGCCTGTGTGGAGTATTTTGCCGCAATGAACTTAGCTATTTCCTTGACCCCCCCCCCCCCCCCCCCCGCAAAAGCGCGGCCAGGAAGACCGTTGCGCAATGCGCGTGCTGAGGACTCGGCTCAAGCGTAAGCCGCCGATTTTCGTTGCCCGATGGGACTAGGACTGAAAGTCCGGTTCGTGGCTGCGCAGCAGGTCCCCTTCACCATCGACGCGGACTTCGACTTGGGCGAAGCCGCCGCTCCCTATTCCCGTGCGCACGGCGCCGACGTGGTCGTTCGCCGCGGTGTGGTGCCGTTGTCGCTGCCGCGTCCAGAACAGCGGGGGGTTGCCTGGCAACACGCCGCCGGCCGCACGTTGATCCTGACGCCCTGCGGTGTGCGCTTCCTCGTCGAGGGCGGCTCGACCATGCGCTACGCGCTCGATGGCGGCGCCTCGCCGGCGGACCTGCGGCTGTTCTTCCTGGGCACGGCGCTTAGTGTGCTGGCTGCGCAGCGCGGCCTGCTGCCCCTGAAGGCAAGCGCCGTTGCCAACGGTGAGGACGTGCATGCCCTCGGCGGCGGCCGAGCCGGTTGGCATCAACGACGTCGGGAGTGCGATGTCCAGCGCCCTTTACCACGGCCGGCCGTGGTTCGACAGCGTGGCGGGCATCTCATCGTCGGACTGCACGGAGGACGAGGCCGAATCCCTGCGTCCGGCCGTTGTCCGATTCTGGGCCCAGGAGGCGAAGCGCGAGGTCCTGGCCGCCCATGGGGCGACGATGGCCCGTTTCGGCTATTCATGTTGAGCTACTTGGATGAGGAATATGGAGATCACGCCAAAAAGCCGCGTAAGACGCACTCCCGACAACTTCGTCAACGCCATGCTGGACGACGATCTGGTGTTCATGGACGTTGCCGAAGGCGAGTTCTACGGCCTCCGGGAAGCGGGCTTGCGCGTCTGGCAACTCATTGAGGAGGACAGCGGGACCTGGACGCAGGTTCAGGAGTTGACGGCGGCTCTGTGCGCCGAATTCAGGGTCGACGAGGAGAAGTGCCTGCGCGACCTGGCGGTGCTTCTGGATGAACTGCAGGCGGTCGGCCTGGTCGAGCTGTCGTAGGTCGAGCGGCCGCAGGAAGGCATGATTCAGCTCACGACCAGCGGTGTGCGCATTGCCAGGGACGACGCCTGGGCGGCGCAGCAGCAGGAGTTCGCGCAACGCCACTGCGTTGTGCTGGAGGGCTTTCTCGACGATTCCATTTTGCGCCATATCCCCCGGATGCTGGAGCAGGGCGAGTTCGACCTGCGCGGCGACTTCAATTGCGCAGGGCGGGAATTCGCCAGGGAGCTTACGATGCGGAAGTCTGAAGCGCTGCCGCAGATGCTCTTCTATTTCCTCAATCAACCCCCGCTGCGCGAGGCGATTGCCGAGCTCACGGGTTGTGAAAAGACCATTCGAACCTTCGTCGGCCGCTGCTTCAAGCACCTTCCGGGCGTCGGTCATTTCGATTCCTGGCACGGGGACGTCAGGGATGAACGGCTGCATGCCCTGAGCATCAACTTGTCCAGGGAGCCCTTCGAGGGCGGCAACTTGCAGATTCGAAGCAGGAGAACCAGGGAGGTTTTCCAAACGGTCGGGGCGGACCGGTTTGGGGACGCCTGCCTGTTCCGCATTGACGAATCCCTGCAGCACAGGACTCTTCCGCCACGGGGAACCGCGCCCAGGTGTCGCTACGCGGGATGGTTCCGAGCCCAGGGAAGCTTGAGTGAGATAGTGTTGCGAAGCGCATTGTTTCCACTTGGGCGGCACCCGTCGGTTCGAAGAACGGACCGAGCATGACTGCGCCGGAAGTTCCCTTCACCGTCGATGCGGACCTCGACCTGGACGAAGCGGCGGCGCTCTCAGCGCTGCCGGCCGGTCCACTTCCGGCGCTGGATTGCGCATGACGGCCTTGGCCGGGATCTTTCTCCGCGACGGGCGGCCGGTGGACCGCAAGCGCCTCACCGCCGTGGCCGACTCCCTGCGGCCCTTCGGCGCCGGAGCTCCAACGGTGTGGCGCAGTGGCCCCGCGGGGTTGGTGAAGACGGTCTCCGTCGTTGCCACGCCGCAGGACGAGTTCGACAGCCAGCCGATCGAATTGCATGGCGGACGTGTCCTGTTGTTCGACGGCTTCCTCAACCACCGCGAGGAGCTGGTCTCCGCGCTGGGCCTGACCCAGGGCGAAGCGCAGCGGACTGCGGACGGCGCCCTGTTCGCCCGCGCCGTGGCGCGTTGGGGGGACGCGGCCGCCGAGCGGGCGGAAGGCTGGTTCACCGCCGTGCTCTGGGACCCGCACACCCGCGTCCTGCAAGCCGTCTGCTCACCGATCACGGCGCCGCCGCTGCATTTCTCCGTCGATTCCCGCCGGGTGATCATTGCCACCGTTCCCCGCGGCATCTTCGCGTGGGGCGACGTCCCGCGCCGTCTCGACGACGCGTATTTCGCCAGCAGCCTCATTCTCGACTACGGCGACCCCCGCGCCACGTTCTATCAGGGCGTGTCCTCCCTCTCTCCCGGCGAGATGCTGACGGTCGGGCCGCGCAAGGACGAAGTGAGGCGCTACTACGATCTGGCCGAGCGGGCTCGTCCGGTTCGGCTGCCCAAGGATGAGGACTATGTGGAGGCGGCCAACGACTTGCTGCGCGGCGCGGTGCGCAGCGTGTTGCGGGCGCCGGAGACGCCGGCCGTCCTGATGAGCGGCGGATTCGACTCGACGTCGGTTGCGGTCACGGCCATGGAGGTTCTGGAGGGGTGTCCCGGCGCGGCGCCGCTCATCTCCTTCACGGCGGTCCCCGAGCCGGGGTGGGACGGACGCGTTCCGGCGGGCCATACGGGAGACGAGGGCGATGCGGTGCGGGCTCTGGCGCGGATGCATCCGGATCTCGACGCCCGGTTCGTCGCGGCCGCGGGCCGCAGCGTCGCCGACCCGCAGATGCGGATGTTCGAGCTGGCGGAGTTCCCCATGCGCAACCCCGGCAACGCGTACTGGATCCATGAATGCCTGCGCCAGGCCGCGGCCGCGGGGCGGCGCGTCGTCCTGCACGGCACCGGCGGCGGCCACATGCTCAGCCGCAGCGGCTACGGGCGCTTGAGCGATGCGTTCCGCGCTGGGCGCTGGCGGGCCCTGTGGCGGATGGCCGCCGGTCTGCCGCACGGGCGGCTCGGCCGGTTCTCGCCCCTGCTGCGCCACGCAGTCCTTCCCAACCTGCCCGAGGGGATGCACCGCGTCCTGCGCAAGGTTGCGTACGGCGACCGCGGCTGGCGCGGGTACAGCCCCGTCCATCCCGACTACGCCCGCTCCGCGGGAGTGGACGAACGCGCCCGGGAACGGGGCTTCGATCCCTTTTTCAAGCAGCATCCGTCCGGCCAGGAAGCGGCGCTGCGCGCGCTGTCGAGGCCGATTGTGCGCAACGCCAGAGCGTCGTTCCGGGCACTGGGGGTCCTCCACGGCGTTGCGCTCCGGGATCCGCTCCTCGAGCGCCGGCTGATGGAGTGGGGCTGCGGGCTGCCGTACGACCAGTTTCTGCGCGAGGGCCGGAGCCACATGCTGGTCCGAAGGCTCATGCAGGATCGGCTGCCGGCCGAGATTCTGGATGGGCCCAAGGGCCTGCAGGCAGCGGACTGGCACTTGCGGATCACCCGCCGGCTGCCGGAAATCCGCATGACCCTGGAGCGCTGGCGCGACGATCCCGCCGTCGCCGGACGGCTCGACCTCGATCGCCTGCTGCGCGCCCTGGACACCTGGCCGGAGTACACCCCGTTGTCGGCTCGCGACCATCCCGACTGGCTGGTGCTGCGCCACCTGCCCCGCGCGCTCAATGCCGGGCGTTTCATCAAGTGGGTCGAGGGCGGCGGCAATTGGGCGGCGATGTGATAGCATCTTTTCTGGTAGAGTTGCTGCGTTTCAGTGGACAGCTCGCTTGAATTCAGGGAACAACAGGAGGAATAAGCCGATGGGCAGCGAGAACCAAATGGATCCCCCCGACGAGCGCAAGGCTTGGACGGAGCCCCGCTTGGCGCGGTTGGGCACTGACCTGCAGGATGTCGAGGCGGTCAAGTCCTTTGACCCCGATAGTGATGGCTTGGATCATGACCCACTACCGATGTCGTAAGCTGCAGCGGTCGGCGGAAGGCCGTGACCGGGCCGGATAGAGGGTGGTTGTGCCGGAATGCAAATTCTCCCGGGTGACGCCCGGGCTGCTGGCCCTGGGCGGGGTGCTTGACCAGGCCGAGTGCGTCGCGCAACGGGCGCTGGCGGCGGATGGCCGCGACGGCCAAGCGCTCTGGAGGCTTGGCGACATCCATCGGATGCGGGGAAACCTCGACACCGCAAGAGATCTATACCGACGCCTGAGCGAGTCCGGCCCCGATCGGCTGAAAGCGTCTTGGTTGAGTGCGCTGCTCGACGGCCGCGGGTTGCCGGAAGCGCCGCCCCACGGCACCCATCCCGCCCCATTCGTGCGGATGAAGGATTTCCTGACCGCGCAGGAGTGCGGCCGCCTGTTCGCGCTGGCGCTGGCTCGGCGCGAGCGCTTCGGCGCCGCACGAGTGGTGCATGAGGGAGGCGGGCGCGTGAAACCGCAGGCACGAATCACCTTGGAGGCGGAACCACGCGCGCGGCGGGACGTCAGGCTCTGGTTTTTGCCGAGGCTTGAACATGCGATTCCGCAGATCCTGACGCGCCTGCGCCTAAAGGATCCGGGTCGATACCGCATCACGATGAACATGCGGGTATATCCAGCAGGTGGTTTCTATACCATCCACTGCGACAACAGAGACGAGCCCTTTCGTGACCGAGTGCTGAGCTTCATCTGTTTTTTCCATCCCGAACCCAGGCGTTTCTCCGGCGGAGACCTTCTTCTCTACGATTCCAACCAAAGGGGAGGGCATCCGGTTCCTGCTTTCTCGCGCATCGAGCCGTTTCGCGGGGGCATTGTCTTCTTCATGAGCGAAGACTGGCACCAAGTGACGCCTGTGGAGTGCGATGCCGACGATTTCGGGGCGGGGCGCTTCGTCTTGAGCGGCCACGTCTCCTTCCCCAGCGGCAGCGAATGACCAGCGCCCGCGGGCATGGCCTTGCACCATCAGCGCGAACCTTAACTTGAGCGAAACTGCCGCAGAGGCCGCCAAAGGCTCTGCGGCACTGGTTGGCGGGAACGATGTCGATGCGCGATGGACAGCCATGATCTTCTGCGTCCAGCGTTAGCCGGGCTCGACTGCAAGCGCTTGACGGTCGCGTTCTCCGGCGGCATGGACTCCACCGTGCTGCTCCATCTTGCGGTGCCGGCGGCGCTCAAGCCGCACCGGGTGGACCAGGGCGGCTGCCAAGTCACCATCGGCTACCAAGCGGCGGAGGTGGCGGGTTCGGTTCGCCTCGGCTGGCGGGTCAAGCCCGCCGAAACCCTGCTGCAGCGCCTGAAGGCCGAATTCGGCGACGACCGGGTGCTGGTGGAATCCAACTAGCGGTTCGCAAGCCGCCTGAACGAAGGTTTGACGACGAACTTCGCCCTAACTAGACTTGGGCGCGTCCGTCACGCCCGCCGCCGGGGATGAGATCATGCGCCTCACCTCGGGATACCCGTACTTCCTGCAGATTATGGGGCGGTCCCTGTGGGACGCCCTGCCGCCGCCTCGGGCCGAGATCGACTCCGCCGCCGCGTAGCGCCATGCCGAACGGAGCGCCCCCGATCCAGCCGCCGCCGGGCTTTGCGCCTCGGGCTGCGGTCGCTGCGCTCCCTTCGCCCGAGGCGCAAAGCCCGACTGAAACCCGAACGGCGCCGGCTTCAAGCGCCGGCCGTCCGGATGCAAACTTGCGCTGCGGAAAGCGCCAAAGCCTTGCCCGCGCCCACCGCAGCCAAACCGGACAGTTTATTTGTTCTAAAACCGGACACTTCTATTTGTTGCTAACAGCTGCTGCTCAGCAATTTGACAGCCATGCCTATGTGGAGTATTTTGCCGCAATGAACTTAGCTATTTCCTTGCCCCCCCCCCCCCCCCCCCCCCGCAAAAGCGCGGCCAGGAGGACGGTGGCGCAATGCGCGTGTTGAGTCCTCCGCTTAAGCGTAAGCCGCCAATTTTCGTTGCCCGATGGGACCAGGAATGAAGGTTCGGGCCGTGGCTGCGCAGCAGGTCCCCTTCACCATCGACGCGGACTTCGACTTGGGCGAAGCCGCCGCTCCCTGGTGCCGGGCGCACGGCGCCGATGTGGTCGTTCGCCGCGGCGCGGTGCCGTTGTCGCTGCCGCGTCCGGAATCGCGGGGGGTTGCCTGGCAACACGCCGCCGGCCGCACGTTGATCCTGACGCCATGCGGCGCGCGCTTCCTCGTCAAGGGCGGCTCGGCCATGCGCTACGCGCTTGATGGCGGCGCCTCGCTGGCGGACCTGCGGTTGTTCTTCCTCGGCACGGCGCTTGGTGTGTTGGCTGCGCAGCGCGGCCTGCTGCCTCTGAAGGCAAGCGCCGTTGCCAACGGCGAGGACGTGCATGCCCTCGTCGGCATGCCGACGAGGGGCAAGTCGGCCTCGGCGGCGGCGTTGGCCGCGCGCGGCTATCCATTCTTCGCCGACGACCTGTTGATTCTCGATCCCACGGGCTTGGACACGGAGGCGCGCTGCTATCGCTGCGACGACTTGAAGGTGTGGCCAAAGGCTCTGGAGCTCGCCGACTGCGAGAAAGTTGGGCCCGTACGCCCAACCTCGAAGTACCGCAAGCTGTACGCCGTGCCGCGCCAAAGGGCGGCCCGAGTGTCGGGGCGCCTGCGAACCGTTGTGTACCTGGCCAGCTTCAAGAGGGGCGATGCTTCCGGTGATCGCCACTCCATGCACTTGGAGCGGCTGTCGGGGAGCAACAAAGTGGAAACAGTGATTGAAGCCGCCATACACTCCCGGCCGATCACGATTGCCGTCGTTGGGCGCCTGCCGCTCTTTCAATGGGTCATGGCTTTGAGCCGCCGCGTGGAGATGCTGAGGCTCACCCGCCCCGAAATCCCGGCCATGTTCGGAGCCGGCGTCAACCGCATCGCCGCGCTGCTGTCGGCAGCCGAATCAGGCGCCGTGCAGACGTGCAAGGACGCGGTGCCATGACGAGGGCGCACCCGGTGTCCGGCCAACGGCGCATCGCCTGGTTGGCGAGCTACCCGAGATCGGGCAACACCTGGACGCGCCTGCTGTTGGCGAACTTCCTGTCGGCGGCGGCCGAACCGGTTGGCATCAACGACCTCGGGAGTGCGATGTTCAGTGCCCTTTACCACGGCCGGCCGTGGTTCGACAGCGTGGCGGGCATCTCATCGTCGGACTGCACGGAGGACGAGGCCGAATCCCTGCGTCCGGCCGTTGTCCGATTCTGGGCCCAGGAGACGCAGCGCAAGGCAACGCCGCTGTTCTGCAAATCGCATGAAGCCTGCCGCGCTACTCCGGCCGGCGAACCCTTGTTTCCGGACGACGTGACGGTCGGCGCGGTGTACCTGATCCGCAACCCGCTCGACATCGCCGTGTCCTGGGCGTTTTACTTGGGCGACAAGGGCTTCGCGGACAGCGTCGCCTATCTGAATGCCCGGACAAGTGGCCTAGGAGGCGCCGGAAACCATGAGCTTCGCCAGCGGTTGTTCGATTGGTCCGGCCACGTCGAGAGCTGGACGGGCGCGTCGTTTCCCGTGCTGACGGTGCGTTACGAAGACCTGCTTGCGGACACCGCCGGCTGGCTGGGCAAGATCGCTTCGTTCCTGCGCCTCGACGGCGCTTCCGACCGCCGGCGGCTGGAGCAGGCCGTTGCCCACTCGGCCTTTGCGCGGCTGCAGGAGAACGAAGGCCGCGAAGGCTTCCATAAGAACAGTCCGCACAGCCGGACCCCCTTCTTCCGCTCGGGCGTCGCCGGAGATTGGGGGCGGCATCTCTCGGCGGCACAGGTGCGCGACGTCCTGGCCGCCCATGGGGCGACGATGGCGCGCTTCGGCTATTCATGTCGAGCTACTGGATGAAGAATATGAAGATCACACCGGAAAGCCGCGTAAGACGCACTCCCGACAACTTCGTCAACGCCATGCTGGACGACGATCTGGTGTTCATGGACGTTGCCGAAGGCCAGTTCTACGGTCTCCGGGAAGCGGGCCTGCGCGTCTGGCAACTCATCGAGGAGGACAGCGGGGCCTGGACGCAGGTTCAGGAGTTGACGACGGCTCTGTGCGCAGAGTTCAGGGTCGACGAGGAGAAGTGCCGGCGCGACATCGCGGTGCTTCTGGATGAATTGCAGGCGGTCGGCCTGGTCGAGCTGTCGTAGGTCGACCGGTCGCAGGAAGGCATGATTCAGCTCACGGCCAGCGGTGTGCGCATCGCCAAGGACGACGCGTGGGCGGCGCTGCAGCAGGAGTTTGCGCAACGCCATTGCGTTGTGCTCGAAGGCTCTCTCGGCGAGTCCATTTTGTGCCATATCCCCCGGATGCTGGAGCACGGCGAGTTCGACCTGCGCGGCGACTTCAATCGCGCAGGCCGGGAATTCGCCAGGGAGCTGACGATGCGGAAGTCTGAAACGCTGCCGCGGATGTTCTTCTATTTGCTCAATCAACCCCGGCTGCGCGAGGCGATTGCCGAGTTCACGGGTTGTGAACAGACCATTCGAACCTTCGTCGGCCGCTGCTTCAAGCACCTTCCGGGCGTCGGTCTTTTCAATTCTTGGCATAGGGACGTCGGGGATGAACGGCTGTATGCCCTGAGCATCAACTTGTCCAGGGAACCCTTCGAGGGCGGCAGCTTGCAGATTCGAAGCAGGAGAACCAAGGAGGTTTTCCAAACGGTCGGGTCGAATCGGTTTGGGGACTCCTGCCTGTTCCGCATTGACAACTCCCTGGAGCACAGGATTCTTCCGCTACGGGGAACCGCGCCCAGGTGTCGCTACGCCGGGTGGTTCCGAAGCGCATTGTTTCCACCTGGGCGGGACCAAGTGGTTCCAAGAAAGGACCCGGCATGACTGCGCCGGAAGTTCCCTTCACCGTCGATGCCGACCTCGACCTGGACGAAGCGGCGGCGCCTTGGCTGCGGCCAGGGCGCGCGGACGTCGTCATCAGGCGCGGCGCGGTGCCGGAGTCGTTGCCGGAGGTGGAGCACGGGGGGCGGTTCTGGAGCGCCGCCCAAGGCCGTTTCCTTGTGAAGGCGCCCCACGGCTTGCGCATCCTGGTTGAAGGCGGGGAGCGCGTCCGCTACGAGGCGCCCGGCCTGGCGGCGGACGAGGTCCGGCCGTTCCTGCAGGGTTCCGCCTGGGCGGCGCTTGCCTGCCAGCGCGGCCTGCTGTGCCTGCACGCCAGCGCGGTGGTTTGCGCCGACGGCGTCCATGCGTTCACCGGCGCGTCCAGGGACGGGAAGTCAACGTTGGCGGGTGCGCTCTCCATGCGCGGCTATCCGTTCTTCTCGGACGACGTCCTGACGCTCGCGCCGCTCCGCTTCGGCGATGAGGTGCGGTGCTGTTCGCACCAGGACATGAAGCTGCACCCGGACGCCATGGCGTTGCTCGGGGCGCGCATCCAGCGGCCCGTGGACAGGGAGGCGGGGGACGGCAAGGCATATGCCCTCCCGCGCCAGCGCTGGCCGCATGTCTCCGCCAGCCTCAAGGCGCTCTACGTTCTGAAACGGGAACAGCGCCCAGCCCTTGAACAGGGCCCTTGCACTGTGGAGCGCCTTTCAGGGGTCCAGGCGCTGAACGCATTGCTTCGCACCGTCTTTCGCCCCAAGTTCGCCGTGGCGATCCTGGGCCGCGGCCGGCTCTTCCAACAGCTCGCCGCGCTGCAACCCCAAATCGGCGTATTCCGGTTCTACCGTCCCTTCGCCCACGAGTGGTTCGACCGAGGGGTGGCCCACATGGCTGAAGCGCTGCCGGCCGGTCCACTTCCTGCGC
This sequence comes from uncultured Pseudomonadales bacterium, assembly GCA_958296195.1. Taxonomy (GTDB): domain Bacteria; phylum Pseudomonadota; class Gammaproteobacteria; order Pseudomonadales; family Azotimanducaceae; genus Azophilus. The sequence continues at coordinate 2,136,005 of OY282455.1, forward strand.
TGGATTGCGGATGACGGCCTTGGCCGCAATCTTTCTCCGCGACGGGCGGCCGGTGGACAGGGAGCGCCTGACCGCCGTGGCCGATTCCCTGCGGCCCTTCGGCGCCGAAGCTCCGACGGTGTGGCGCGGCGGCCCCGCGGGGTTGGTGAAGACGGTCTCCGTCGTTGCCACGCCGCAGGACGAGTTCGACAGTCAGCCGATCGAATTGAACGGCGGACGTGTCCTGTTGTTCGACGGCTTCCTCAACCACCGCGAGGAGCTGGTCTCCGCGCTGGGCCTGACTCAGGGCGAGGCGCTGCGGATTGCGGACGGCGCCCTGTTCGCCCGCGCCGTGGCGCGTTGGGGGGACGCGGCCGCCGAGCGGGCGGAAGGCTGGTTCACCGCCGTGCTCTGGGACCCGCACACCCGCGTCCTGCAAGCCGTCTGCTCACCGATCATGGCGCCGCCGCTGCACTTCTCCGTCGATTCCCGCCGGGTGATCGTCGCCACCGTTCCCCGCGGCATCTTCGCGTGGGGCGATGTCCCGCGTCGTCTCGACGATGCGTATTTCGCCAGCAGCCTCATTCTCGACTACGGCGACGCCCGCGACACGTTCTACCAGGGCGTGTCTTCGCTCTCTCCCGGCGAGATGCTGACGGTCGGGCCGCGCACGGACGAAGTGAGGCGCTACTACGATCTGGCCGAGCGGGCTCGCCCGGTTCGGCTGCCCAAGGATGCGGACTATGTGGAGGCGGCCGGCGACTTGCTGCGCGGCGCGGTCCGCAGCGCGTTGCGGGCGCCGGAGACACCGGCCGTCCTGATGAGCGGCGGATTCGACTCGACGTCGGTTGCGGTCACGGCCCTGGAGGTTCTGGAAGGGTGTCCCGGCGCGGCGCCGCTCGTCTCTTTTACGGCGGTCCCCGAGCCGGGGTTTGACGGACGCGTCCCGGCGGGCCAGACGGGAGACGAGGGCGATGCGGTGCGGGCTCTGGCGCGGATGCATCCGCGCCTTGACACCCGGTTCGTCGAGGCCGCAGGCCTCAGCGGCGCCGACTCGCGGATACCGATATTCGAGCTGGCGGAGTTCCCCGTGCGCAACCCCGGCAACGGGTACTGGATCAATGAATGCCTGCGCCAAGGCCGCGGTCGCGGGGCGGCGCGTCGTCCTGCGCGGGAACGGCGGCGACTTCATGCTCAGTCGCAGCGGCTACGGGCGCTTGAGCGAGGCGTTTCGCACGGGGCGTTGGTGGGCCCTGTGGCGGATGACCGCCGGCCTGCCGCGCGGGCGGCACGGCCGGTTCTCGCCCCTGCTGCGCCACGCAGTCCTTCCCGGCCTGCCCGAGGGGATGCACCGCGTCCTGCGCAAGGTTGCGTTCGGCGGCCGCGGTTGGCGCGGGTACAGCGCCATCCATCCCGACTATGCCCGCTCCGCGGGAGTGGACGAGCGCGCCCGGGAACAGGGCTTCGATTCCTATTTCAAGAGGCATCCGTCCGGCCGGGAGGCGGTGTTGCGCATGCTGTCGGGGCCTCTCTTGCGCAACGGCAGAGCGACGAAGCGGGCCCAGGAGGTCCTCCACGGCGTCGCGATCCGGGATCCGCTCTTCGAACGCCGGCTGATGGAGTGGGGCTGCGGGCTGCCGTACGACCAGTTTCTGCGCGAGGGCCGGAGCCACATGCTGGTCCGCAGGCTCATGCAGGATCGGCTGCCGGCAGAGATTCTGGATGGGCCCAAGGGCCTGCAGGCGGCGGACTGGCACTTGCGGATCACCCGCCGGCTGCCGGAAATCCGCATGACCCTGGAGCACTGGCGCAAAGATCCCGCCGTCGCCGGACGGCTCGATCTCGATCGTCTGCTGAGCGCCTTGGACACCTGGCCGGAGCGCACCCCGTTGTCGGCTTGCGATCACCCTGACTTCCTGCTGCTGCAATTCCTGCCCCGTGCGCTCAATGCGGGGCGTTTTATCAAGTGGGTCGAGGGCGGCGGCAATTGGGCGGCGATGTGATAGCATCTTTTCTGGTAGAGTTGTTGCGTTTCAGTGGACAGCTTGCTTGAATTCAGGGAACAACAGGAGGAATAAGCCGATGAGCAGCGAGAACCAAATGGAGACCCCCGACGAGCGCAAGGCTTGGACGGAGCCCCGCTTGATGCGGTTGGGCACTGACCTGCGGTATGTCAACTCTACCAAGATTCCCTCGGCACCCCAAGAGGCCGACGATCATGTGCCACCGGAGTCGTAAGCTGTAGCGATCGGCGGAAGGTCGTGACCGGGTCGGATCGAGGGCGGTAATACCGATGTCCAAATTCATCCGATTGGCGCCTGGGCTGCTGGCCCCGGGCGGGGTGCTCGACAAGGCCGAGTGCGCTGCGCAAAGGGCGCTGGCGGCGGATGTCCGCAACGGCCAGGTGCTGTGGAGGCTTGGCGACATATATCGAATGCAGGGAAACTTCGACGCCGCGAGAGATTCTTACCGGTGCCTGAGCGAGTCCGGCCCCGGTCGGCTGAAAGCGTCCTGGTTGGTCGCGCTGCTGGACGGCCGCGGGTTGCCGGAGGCGGCGCCCCACGGCACCTGTCCCGCCCCGTTCGTGCGGATGAAGGATTTCCTGACCGCGCAGGAGTGCGACTACATGTTCGCACTGGCGCTGGCTCGGCGCGAGCACTTCGGCGCCGCAAGAGTGTGGAGCAATGCAGAGGAAGGCCCCCGCGTGAAACCGGAGTCACGAATCACCTTGGAGATGAAACCAGGCGCACGGCGGGACTTCAGGCTCTGGTTTTTGCCGAGGCTTGAACGTGCGATTCCGGAGATCCTGGCGCGCCTGCGCCTGGAGGATCCGGGGCGATATCGTATTACGATGAATGTGCGGGTATATCCAGCGGGCGGTTTCTATACTGTCCACCGCGACAACAGCGTTGATAGCCATCGTGACCGAGTGCTGAGCTTCATCTGTTTTTTCCATCCCGAACCCAGGCGTTTCTCCGGCGGGGACCTTCTTCTCTACGATTCCAACCAAAGAGGAGGGCATCCGGTTCCTGCTTTCTCGCGCATCAAGCCGTTGCGCGGGGGCATCGTCTTCTTCATGAGCGGAGACTGGCACCAGGTGACGCCCGTGGAGTGCGATGCCGACGATTTCGGCGCGGGGCGCTTCGTCTTGAGCGGCCACGTTTGCTTCCCCAGCGGCAGCGATTGACCAGCGCCCGCGGGCATGGCCTTGCGCCATTGGCGCGAACCTTAACTTGAGCGAAACTGCCGCAGAGGCCGCCAAAGGCTCTGCGGCACTGGTTGGCGGGAACGATGTCGATAGGCGATGGACAACCATGATCTTCTGCGTCCAGCGTTAGCCGGATTCGACTGCAAGCGTTTGACGGTCGCGTTCTCCGGCGGCATGGACTCCACCGTGCTGCTCCATCTTGCGGTGCCGGCGGTGGCTTCGTCAGCGCCGGTGCCGCAGCCGCCGGACCTGCCCGCCTCGGTCCCGACCGGCACTGCGCAAGCGAGCTCGGCTGTCAGCGAAGCGCCACTCAGGGCGCTGCACATCAACCACGGCCTGCATCCCGATGCGGACCGATGGGAGGCGCATTGCGCGGCGGTTTGCAACCGCCTTGGCACACCGTTTTTAAGTCGGCGAGTGCAGGTTGAGGGCGGCAATTTGGAGGCCGCCGCGCGACGCGCCCGCTACCGTGCGTTCAACGAACTGCTCGGCCCCGGCGACCTGCTGCTGCTTGGCCACCATCAGGACGACCAAGCGGAGACCCTGTTGATGCGCTTGCTCCAGGGCCGGGATGTTCGGCCTATGCCGCGCAGCCGCCGCCTTCCGGGCGGCGCGGTGATTCTGCGCCCGCTGCTGAACACTCCTAGGCGGAAAATTCGCCACGCAGCCGAAGCCATCGGCGCAACCTGGATCGAGGATCCCAGCAACTCCGCCCGCCGCTTTGACCGCAACTTCCTGCGCCACGAGATTCTGCCGCGGCTGGCGTCGCACTGGCCCAACGCCAAGGCCGCCTTGGTGAACGCCGGCCGAGCAAAGGCCGCCCATGACGCCTTGCTGGCGCATCTGCTTGATGAAGACTCCCTTGCGTTGGGCGAGTTGCCGTCGGAGTTGCATGTGCCCGCATTGCGGGCCTGGCTGGCCCGCTTCGGCGAAACCGGGGCCGGCGACCGGGCGCTGGCGGAGTTCGCCGCCCAAATCAACGCGCGGGCGGACGCCCAACCGGAACTGCGCTTGGTCCACGGCAGCCTGCGCCGCTGGCGAGGCGCGGTGCGCTACGCAACTTCCTGCGGCGGCTTGGAAAGCAGCTACGCCTTGCAGCCGCCGGGCGTCCTGTCGCTGCCCCACGGCGAACTGTCCATCAAGCCGGCGAAGGACGGTGGATTTCACGCCAAGGGCGCCGTTCAGGTGCGCTTTCGCCAAGGCGGTGAACGCCTCCGCATGGGTGGCCGCTCGCGTTCGCTGAAGACCCTCTTGCAGGCCGCCGCCGTACCTCCCTGGGAACGCGGGGTCCAGCCACTGATTTTCCAAGGCGACGAACTTCTCGCCGTGCCGGGCGTCGCCGTCGCCGATTTGCCAGCGGGGCCGCCGCGTTGGCAAGCAGCCTGGACGCCGAACCCAAGGGCGTCCGCAACGAGTCGCTGCTGAAACGCCCGCCGGCAACACCGAAGTCGCTTGCGCCTGGCGTGGAAATTCCGCCGCGGTCGTGTCAATCCAAAGCAGTAATGCCCTCTTTCGCCAAAGTGGAAATGTTCTCTTTTGGCTGTGCTGGGGGTGGGCCAAGACGCACCAATAAGTGCGCCCGAACTGGGAGTCGGCCCCGGACCATCCCTCGAGGCGGGCGGTGCGCATCGGTGCCGAGTGCGCCGCGGTGAATCCCCCGGCCTCCGCTATAGCCGTTTGCAACTTTTCGGCATTTTTGCCCGTTTTGCGCTTAGTCAGAAAACCCGAATTTCCTTAAAAATCAACCCCTTGTCAAACGGGAGACTGGGGGTTAGGAATGCCGGCTTTCCACCGAGGGGATGCTCCGCCGATTTGGCGCAGGATTCGCGCTCCGACGAGAACGTTCCGCCACTGGCTCCGGTGCATTTGCCTGAGTTCGGCCAGTCGGTTGATGTGCCGCCATTCGATGTGCGCGGGCTTCAGGGCCGATCAAGCGCCTAGGGCGCTTGGGGTGTCCGCCGTCCCCACTGGGCAGATCCGGCGGGGTTGGGTCAGTGCGTCGAGAGCCGTCCGCTCTTTGGCTGGCAGCCGCGTCAGTGGCGCCACTCAGATCGTCGCCGTCCGGCTAGGGCGAACGCCCCAATGACGATGCTTCCACTTCGGGCGCATGGTCGGGGATTGTGATGCTTTGGGCGATGCTTCGAAGGTGCTTCATATCACTTGATGCGGCGTACTCCACAGTATGCTTGGCGAAACTGGGGATGCCGAATTCGTAGTGGGCCGACTCGGATCCGTTCTGCCCCCAGATCAGGCCGGTGTGCAGCAGTGCCGCTTCGGCGTCCTCGCCATAACGCGCCCACTCTGTACGTCGCGTCTTGGCATGCCATATCGCCTCATCCCTCGCTTCCACTCCTTCGTTGCATAGGGACTTCAGTTTCGCGGACGTCAGATGGCCCTCAGCGAAAATTTCCTGCGCCACAAGCAACGCCGCCTCCAAGGAGCCGGCGGCCTCCAGCTCCTTCCGGCGCTCCTCGTAGCGTTGCCGCTTCAGCCCTTCGAATCCGGGTAGGGCAGCGGCGGCGAGGCTGCTGTCGATGACTTGGGATTCCGGCGCATGCTCCAGCAGGCTTTCGCACAGGCAGGCCCCGAACTCCTGAATGAAGTACGGATAGCCCATGGTCGCCTGCCACGCGGCCTCCAAAACGCCCCGTTCCACCTTCACGTCGTGCTGCGATAGAGGTTCAGAAATGGCTTGATGGGTAGCGCTTTGGTCCAGGCATCCCAGCGGGATGTTGCTTTTTCTGACAGGAGCCACGCCGATCATGCGCTCCACGAAGGTGCCACAGGAGCGGAGGTGTCCGTAGGCGTCCGGTGTCCCCGCCATGATCAGGCCGACCGGCATCTGCGCGCCCGCAGCGCCGCTGCGCTGGATGCAGTTCAGCAGGCTCCTCAGCACACTCTCCCGGCCTTGCCCCTGCACGGCATGCACTTCGTCAACCGCCAGAAGCAAAGGTGCACCCTCCATGCTGTCTCCATCCTCATGCACACCGATGGCGCAGAAGCGGATGGCGTCCGCTAGACTGACGATGTTGCGGGAAGCCGCCCCATCGCCTTTCCCAATGGATAGTTGCATCCCAGTGCCCGCCACAGCGGCACCTAGGGAGAAATGCAAGGTGCGCTTGGGTATCGACCGCCCCTCAGTGGCTTGATTGATGATGGTTTGCGCCAGCCGCCCGGCGTCCAGAAAATCGTCCGCGTCCAGATGCGCCACCTTGATGCGCGGGGACAGGTTCCGCAATGCCTCATTCATCAGGCAGGTCTTGCCGGTGCCCCGGGCACCATGGATCAAAACCGCATTGGTGGGCGGTTGGCCCGACGCCAGCGGACGTTCCAGAACTTGGGCAATGCATCCCAACCACCGATCCCTGCCTGCTAGTGCCGGCGGCGGATGCCCCGCACTGGGCTTGAACAAGGTGTTGATGTCTGACGAGTTTGCCTGCCCAACGGCATTCCCCATAGCGGACATGACGCGGCGGTGCTTCGGCATTAACGGCTTGGACATGGTGCGGACACTATGGCCCAACGGCTCGGAGTGCGCAAACTTTTGCGATGGGATACCCCCTTGCCGTTCGCAATTTTCGTTATTTCGCCCGTCCCCCGCACATGGTCGAACCTCGCGGCAGCCTAAAAATCCTGAATGACACCATCCGCCCACTGGCAGCGCCATTCATGATGGCACGCAAAACATGGCGAATTTGCGCCAGTTTAATTTTCAATCAAGTTGTTGATTTTATTTAAGAAAAACGGAGAATGCCGAAAAATTGCGAACGGCTAGCTCCGCTTGGGAATCGGAAAGGGGACCTCTCCGCTTTGGTTTGCCCTCCCCTCCCCCTCCCCCCTCTCCCCACTTTCGTGTATGCTTTGGTACTCAGGTGCTGAACTGTCAAAGCAGCCTGTCGAAGCGCCTTTGCAGCAACAAAAGACCAAGACAAAACTGAACGCGAGAGGAGGAGAAGATGACCACACACACGGACAAACACCCGTCCAAGCGCACAGAGCAGCACGCCGCCATGCTTGAGGAGGCACTTCAACGCCCAGGCGTACGCGACGTCATGAAAGTCTATGGGGAGTGGCAACGGGCTGATAAAGGCCTTGACGCCTATCGAACTGCAAACAAGGAGGGGTACGTCACCACCACTACAGACCACGCGAACGCCCAGTAGCCGTCGACCGCAGGTAGCTGGCCATGCCGACTTGGAGCGAGATACTCGGCGAACTCGGCGGGACCGCTACGGAGAACCAACTTCCGGATTTCGACCGGGTGCGCCGCAAGTACCTCCACGCCCTCCATCTGCACACCGGACGACAGACGATCTTGTACACATCTGGCTGGCTGCAAAAAGAGGATGCTCCCGCCGCACGGACTTCCATTTACGAGGAGGATATCCATGCGTTGATGGAGGTTACCTACGGGATGTCAGGCCATGAGCTTGATCTCATTTTACACAGCCCTGGAGGCTCGGTTGAAGCGGCGGAGTCAATCGTCAGTTATCTTCGATCCCGATTTTCCCACATCCGCGTGATCATTCCGCATCTTGCGATGTCGGCCGCTACTATGATCGCATGTGCCGCAGACGAAGTAGTGATGGGGAAGCACTCATTTCTAGGCCCCACTGATCCTCAATTTCTGCTTTCAACACCCCTTGGTATCCGATCCGTTCCGGCGCAGGCCATCTTGGACCAGTTCGAAAAAGCAAAGCGTGAGTGTACTGACCCCGCCAAGCTGTCAGCATGGTTGCCGATGTTAACTCAGTATGGTCCCGACCTGCTGGAGCGGTCAGAGATGGCCCTTAAGTTATCTAAGACACTCGTAAAGCAGTGGCTGAAAGCATACATGTTCGGGTCCGCTGATGGCGCAGAGGCACAGGCGGAGTCAGTTTCGAACTGGTTGACAAGTCACCAGAACTTCAATAGCCATGGTCGTCATTTGCCAAGAGCGGAACTGATCGAAAAAGGCATGAGAATAGTCCAGTTAGAGGAAGATCAAGCGCTTCAGGACAAGAGCCTCTCGGTCTTCCACGCAACCAATCACACATTCGCGGGCACACCGGCAGTCAAGATAGTCGAAAATCACCAAGGGAAGGCGTTCATAAAGCGCTTTGTCAATCCAAAGCAGTAATGTCCTCTTTCTCCAATGGGGAATGTCCCTCTTTTGGCTGTGCCGGGGGGAGGGGGGGCAAGACGCACCAACAGGCGAGCCCGAACTGGAAACCGGCCCTGGACCATCCCTCGAGACGGGCGGTGCGCATCGGTGCCGAGTGCGCAGCGGCGAATCCCGCGGCCTCCGCTTGGGAACCGGAAAGGGGACCTCTCCGCTTTGGTTTGACAAAATTCGCCTCCGTCGTTGAGCTAGCCGGCGCAATTTGCTACTGTGCAATCCCATCTTGGATGCTGCTGGCGGGTTTTGGGGTTGCAGTGCAGGTTGGGAGCCTCGCCGGTCGGGCAATTTCCATCGGATCATAGATCAGGAGGTGGCCCATGACTCGGTTCGTGTTTGTCACTGGCGGCGTCGTGTCTTCGCTGGGCAAGGGCATCCTGACGGCCTCCTTGGCTGCGGTGCTCGAAGCCCGCAAGCTCAAGGTCAACGTGCTCAAGATGGACCCGTACATCAACGTGGATCCGGGCACCATGAATCCGTTTCAGCACGGCGAGGTCTTCGTCACTGAGGACGGCGCGGAGACGGACTTGGACTTGGGGCACTATGAGCGCTTCACCCATGCCCGCATGTCCAAGGTCAACAACTTCACCACCGGCAGCATCTACGCCGAGGTGATCCGGCGCGAGCGGCGGGGGGACTACGTCGGCGGCACGGTGCAGGTCATTCCCCACATCACCGATGAGATCAAGCGGCGCATCAAGCTGGTTGGCGATGGCGTCGATGTGGTCATCGTGGAGACTGGCGGCACGGTGGGAGACATCGAGTCCCAACCCTTCCTTGAAGCCATCCGGCAGTTGCGCCTGGAAATTGGCGCCAGCCGCACCCTGTACATCCACCTGACCTTGGTGCCCTACTTGAACGCCGCTGGGGAGACCAAGACCAAGCCCACCCAGCATTCCGTGAAGGAGCTGCGCTCCATCGGCTTGCAGCCGGACATACTGGTGTGCCGTTCAGACCACGAGCTGCCCTCGGCGGCGCGGGCGAAGATCGCGCTGTTCTCCAATGTCGAAGAGCGGGCGGTGGTGTCAATCGTCAACGCCGACACCATCTATCAGGTGCCGGCCGCCCTGCATGAGCAAAGAGTGGATGACTATGTCTTGGAGCGCTTCGGCCTGGAATGCCCGGCGGCGGACTTGTCGAGTTGGGATCGGGTTGTGGATGCCGAACTGAACCCCGAGGGCGAAGCGCGCATCGCCATCGTTGGCAAGTACCTCGACCTGCTAGATGCCTATAAGTCCTTAATAGAGGCAGTTAACCACGCCGGCATTCGGCATCGCACCAAACCGATCATCGACTACATCGACGCGGAGGAGCTCGAGCGCGAAGGAACGGGGCGCCTAGCGGCGGCGGACGCCATCTTGGTGCCGGGCGGCTTCGGCCGCCGCGGCTTTGAAGGCAAGATTCTGGCCGCCGGCTACGCCCGCACCAATCGAGTGCCCTACCTAGGCATCTGCTACGGCCTGCACGCCGCAGTGATCGACTACGCCCGCAACGTCGCCGGCCTGGTTGGGGCCCACTCGACGGAGATCGAACCCAACACGCCCCATCCAGTCATCGGCCTGATTACGGAGTGGATGGACCGGGCCGGCAAGGTCGAGCAGCGCAGCGGCGACGACGACCTTGGCGGCACCATGCGGCTTGGCGCACAGGCTTGCCGGCTGTGCGAGGGCTCGCTGGCCGAGCGCACCTACGGCGAGGCGGTCATCCACGAACGGCACCGCCATCGCTACGAGGTCAACAACGTCTACATGACGCAACTCGAAGGCTTAGGCTTGAGCGTTGCCGGCCGTTCAGAGGACGGCGAACTCGTCGAAATGGTGGAGGTTAAGGACCATCCTTGGTTCACCGCCTGTCAGTTCCATCCCGAATTCACTTCATCGCCCCGGGCTGGGCATCCGCTCTTCAACGGCTTCCTGGAGGCGGCGATCATGCGCGGCCAAGCCTTGGCGCAGCCGGCGCTCCTGAAGGAAGGCACTGGCTGATGCGGCTGTGCGGGTTTGAGGTCGGGCTGGACAAACCCCTGTTCCTCATCGCCGGGCCTTGCGTCATCGAAAGCGAGGCGCTGGCGCTTGGCAGTGCGGAAGCGCTTAAGGCCGTTGCGGACGGCCTGAACGTGCCGTTCATTTACAAGAGCTCCTTCGACAAGGCCAACCGCTCCTCCCATAGCAGCTACCGCGGCCCCGGTCTTGAACAGGGGTTGCGCATACTCGAGAAAGTGCAGCGGGACATCGGCGTTCCAGTGCTGACGGACGTGCATGAGGACACGCCCTTGGACGAGGTGGCGGAGGTGGTCTCCGTGCTGCAAACCCCGGCCTTCCTCTGTCGCCAGACGAACTTCATCCAGCGGGTGAGCGCTTGCGGCAAGCCGGTCAACATCAAGAAGGGGCAGTTTCTGTCGCCGGCGGAGATGGGCAACGTGGTGGCCAAGGCCCGAGCCGGCGGCAATGACCGGATTTTGGTTTGCGAGCGCGGGGTCAGCTTTGGCTACAACAACTTGGTCAGCGACATGCGCTCCCTTGCCATGATGCGGCAAACCGGCTGCCCAGTGGTCTTTGACGCCACCCACTCCGTGCAGATGCCCGGCGGGCTTGGCCATGCCTCCGGCGGCCAGCGGGAGATGGCGGCGGTGCTGGCGCGGGCTGCGGTTGCCGTCGGCATCGCCGGCCTGTTCATGGAAACCCATCCGCACCCGGACCGGGCGCTTTCCGACGGCCCCAACGCTTGGCCTCTGAGCCTCATGGGTGACTTGCTGGAGGGCGTTCAAGCCATAGACGAAGCGGTCAAGGCGCGGCCCTTTCCGGAGTGCGCTGCGGGAGCGGTGCATTGAGCGCCATAGTGGCCGTCAAGGGCCGGGAAGTGCTGGATTCCCGAGGCAACCCCACCGTGGAGGCGGAAGTGCATACCGTGGCCGGCGGCCTTGGCCGCGCCATCACGCCCTCGGGCGCCTCCACCGGCTCCAGGGAGGCGCTTGAACTTAGGGATGGCGATCAGGCCCGTTATCTGGGCCGTGGCGTCACTCAGGCCTTGGCCGGCGTTCGCGGGGCCATTGCCGCAGCGGTCGTCGGCATGGAGGCGGCCGACCAGTTCGCCGTCGATGCGCGGCTGCGGGAGGTGGACGGCACCGCCAACAAATCCAAGCTTGGCGCCAACGCCATGCTGGCGGTGTCCTTGGCGGCGGCCAAGGCGGCCGCCCAGGATATGGGCTTGGCGCTGCACGCCCACATCAATGAGTTGGCCGGCCGGCCGGAGATGCGGCTGCCGACGCCGATGATGAACATCGTCAACGGCGGCGCCCATGCGGACAACAATCTGGACATCCAGGAATTCATGATCCAGCCGCTCTCCCAGACGAGTTTCTCCGAGGCGCTGCGCTGCGGCGTTGAAGTGTTCCATCATTTGCGCCAGTTGCTGCGCAAGCGCGGGCTGACCACGGCGGTGGGCGACGAAGGCGGGTTTGCGCCGAACTTGGCTTCCAATGCGCAGGCCATTGAGGCCGTTCTGGAGGCCGTTGAACGGGCCGGCTACCGCCCCGGCGAGGATGTGGCGTTGGCGCTGGACTGCGCCGCTTCCGAATTTTACGCAGATGGGAAATATGCGCTTAGCGGCGAAGGCAGGCGCTACGACAGCGCCGGCTTCGTCGGCTATCTGGAGAGCTTGGCGGCCGCCTATCCGGTGACGTCCATTGAGGACGGCATGGACGAGGACGACTGGGAGGGCTGGTCCCGGCTTACCCAGGCGTTGGGCGGCGGCGTCCAATTGGTGGGGGACGACCTGTTCGTCACCGACGCAGCGCTGCTTAGGCGAGGCATTGACTCGAACGTCGCCAACGCCATTCTCGTCAAGCCGAATCAGATCGGCACCCTGTCGGAGACGCTGGACGCGATCAGCGTGGCCCAGCAGGCCGGATACGGAGTGGTGGTCTCCCATCGGTCAGGGGAGACGGAGGATGCGACCATAGCGGACTTGGCGGTCGGCGTCGGCGCTGGGCAAATCAAGACGGGATCCCTAAGCCGCTCCGATCGAGTGGCGAAGTATAATCAGTTGCTGCGCATAGAGGAGGCCCTCGGCGGCCAAGCCCAATACCGGGGACGGTTGGAGGTCAGGAACGCATGAAAATACTCACTGCGGCCTTGGTGTTGCTCCTGCTCGGTTTGCAGTATCGAGCGTGGTTTGGCGACAGCGGCTATTTCACCGCCGCCGCCCTGAAGGAGCAGTTGCACGTTCAGGAGCGCCGTGCGGAGCGGCATGTGCAGCGCAATCGCCGCCTCAAGACAGAAGTGATGGCTTTGCGCCAAGGCCAGACCGCGCTGGAGGCGCGTGCGCGGGCCGATCTGGGCATGATCAAGGAGGGCGAAGTGTTCTATGTGGTGACCGACGGCCTCCGGTGACGCGCTACGACTTGGCCGGCATCGGCATGACATCGGTCCGCGCCAGGGCGCGGTTCGTGGACCGCTTGGCGGAGAAGGGCATCGATCACCCGGAAGTGCTTGACGCCTTTTCCGCAGTGCCTCGGCACATTTTCGTCTCCGAGGCGTTCAACCACCTCGCCTACTCGGACCAGCATTGGGACAAGGCGCTGCCCATCGGCCACGGACAGACCATTTCCCAGCCGTTCACCGTCGCCCTGATGACGGCAACGCTGCTGGACAGGCCGCGGCGCAGCGTCCTTGAAGTGGGCACGGGGTCCGGTTTCCAAACGGCGGTGCTTGCCCATCTTTGCGAGCGGGTGTTCAGCATAGAACGGCTGGAGCCCCTGCTGCTGCGCGCCCGGGAGCGGTTGGAGGCGTTGGGCGTCACCAATGTCCGCAGCAAGCTGGGCGACGGCCACCAGGGTTGGCCGGAGCGGGGGCCGTTCGCCGGCATTCTGGTGACGGCGGCGCCTTGGGCCGTGCCCCGCGCCCTGTTGGAGCAGCTTGAAGTGGGCGGTCGCATGGTCATGCCGGTGGGCGGCGACGAAGCCCAGGAACTCAAGGTCTATGACCGCACGGCGGACGGCTTTGAGGAGCAGGTCATTGAGGCGGTGCGCTTTGTGCGCTTGGTCAAGGGCTTGGGGACCTGACCGGAGCGGCTGGCTTGAGGATTGCGCCGCAGTCCGCTCGAGCGCTGCCGCCCAACTGCCGGCGCATTGCGAATATCGGATTTAACTAATTGAAAAGAAAAGCGTTTTTTCCAAGTGGGCACAGGTTGGCGAGCAATTTTTGCGGCCTAGCCGAGCATGGGCGGTAGCGATCTTCCGGGCCAGGGTGCGGAACCCGGCACGGCGGGCTTGCGCGGTCCCGGCGCTTGGCTCGGCGTCTTCGCCCGCGGCCTCGTCATGGGGGTGGTGGAGGTCATCCCTGGGGTTTCCGGCGGCACCATCGCCTTCGTCACCGGCATCTACCGGGAGCTGGTGGCGAGCCTAGCATCCTTCTCGCCCAAGACCCTTATTTGGTGCGCAACGGACCCGAGGCGGTTCTGGCGCCATCACAATCTCTCCTTTCTGGCCTGCCTGGGCGTCGGCATGGTCATTAGCCTGCTGGTCTTCGCCCGCCTTCTCAGGCACTGGCTGGAGGTGGCGCCGGTTTTGGTTTGGGCGTTCTTTTTTGGGTTGATTCTCTATTCGGCGTTTGCGATCGGCCGGGCTAGAAGGCTCCCCGGCTTGGTCACTTTCGGGCTTGCCGGGGTCTTGTGCGGGCTGCTCGTGGCCGCAATCGATCCCTTTGCCGCGGCGCCGGGGCTGGCGGCGTTCCTTTTCGGCGGCGCCTTGGCGGTCGGCGCCTGGCTGCTGCCGGCGGTGTCCGGCAGCTTCGTGCTGCTGCTGCTTGGCCTGTACTTGGGTGCGCTCGACGCCATCGCCACCTTCAACTGGCCGGTGCTGGCCGCCTTGGGGTGCGGCGCCTTGATCGGCTTGGCCGTCTTTCCGCGCCTGTTCGATGCGCTGCTGCGGCGGCACTTCGAGCCGGTCATGAATTTCCTCACCGGCCTGATGATCGGCAGCTTAGCGCAGCTTTGGCCTTGGCGGTTGGACGGCGAGCTGCTCCCTCCCGCGAGTTGGAGCTTGGCGGTGGGCGCTCCCGCGCAAGTGCCGCTGGCCGTGCTGATGATGTTGCTTGGGGCCGGCAGCCTATGGCTGCTGACCTTGCTGCGCCCCGACGCCGGCCGCCGAGCGCGGAACGGCTAGAAAGGTGGAATTGCCCAGCACAGGCTTTTCCCGAGCTCTGGACCCTTGGCTTGAGCGCATAGGGCGTTGCGCCTCCTGGTTGTGGCTGCTGTTGCTCATCGTCATCGTCGCCAACGTGGTGCTGCGCTACGCCTTCGACCAAGGGCGCATAGAGTTTGAGGAAATTCAATGGCACCTGTACGCCACCGGCTTCCTGTTCGGCCTGAGCTACGCCCTCAAGGACGATGTACACATTCGCGTGGACCTCCTGCACGAACGCTTTGGGCCGACGCTAAGGGCCTGGGTCGAACTGTACGGCATCCTCCTCCTGCTGTTGCCGTTCATCGCCCTGGTGCTGATCTTCAGCGTCTCCTTCGTAGCGGTGAGCTACCAATTGGGGGAGGTTTCCTCATCCCCCGGCGGGCTGCCGTATCGATGGGCCATCAAGGCGGTGCTGCCCCTGGGCTTCGCCCTTCTGCTGCTCGCCGCCCTGTCCCGTCTGACGCAGGTTTGGGCGTACCTTTTTCTTGGCCGGAGGGGGGCCGGCAGTGAATCCGAATGAGGTTTTGGCGGTCGCCATGTTCGCCAGCTTCATCGGCTTGGTCTTCACCGGCTTTCCCGTGGCCTGGATTTTAGGCGGCCTCGCCGTCGCCTTCACCGCCTTGGCCATCGTATTCAACGCCGACTTCAACTTCCCTTTCGCCGTCGATTGGGGCTACACCTCCCTAGTGGTGGACCGCTCCTGGAACGTCATGGAGAACTGGGTGATGGTGGCGCTGCCCATGTTCATCTTCATGGGATTGCTGCTGGACCGCTCCGGCATCGCCAACCAGCTCATGGTCAGCTTCTCCAGACTGTTCGGGGGGCTGCGTGGGGGCCTTGCCGTGGCCATAGCCCTGATCGGGATGCTGCTGGCGGCCACCACTGGCATCATCGGCGCATCGGTCGTGCTGCTGGCGCTGTTGGGATTGCCGGTGATGCTCCAGAATGGCTATGACCGCTCCTTGGCCGCGGGCGCCGTCTGCGCGGTGGGCACCTTGGGCATATTGATTCCACCGAGCATCATGCTGGTGCTGATGGCGGACCGCATGGCCATGAGCGTCGGTGATCTTTTTCTCGGTGCCCTGTTCCCCGGTGCCATGCTTGGTGGCCTTTACATCGTCTATCTGCTCGGCTACGGGCTGCTGAAGCCGGAGGGAGCGCCGGCCGGCAAGCATGATCCCATGGATTGGCGGGCGCTTGGCGACCTTGGCGTCGCCATTCTGCCGCCGGCCTTCCTGATTCTTGCCGTGCTGGGCAGCATCTTTTTCGGCTTGGCCACCCCCACCGAGGCGGCCGGCGTCGGTGCCGCCGGCGCTCTGCTGCTGGCCGCGGCGAAACGTAAAATCGACCTGCCGGTGCTCAAGAACGTGTTGTTGCAGACCACCCGCACCACGGCGTTCATTTTCGGCGTGTTGTTGGGGGCCACCGCCTTCGCCTTGGTGCTGCGCGGCCTGGGCGGCGACGAACTGATCGAACGCGCCCTGCTGAACCTGCCGTTCGGCCCCACGGGCATCATCGTCACCATTCTGTTCGCCACCTTTCTATTGGGTTTCTTCTTGGATTGGATCGAACTGACGCTCATTGTCCTGCCCTTGGTGTCGCCGGTGGTCGTCAACCTAGGGTTCGACCCGATTTGGTTTACGGTGCTGTTCGCCGTCTGCCTGCAAACCAGCTTTCTCACGCCGCCGGTTGGATTCGCCATCTTCTACCTCAAGGGCGTGGCGCCGCCCGGCGTGGAGGTGAGGACCATCTACCGGGGCGTGGCGCCCTTCATTGCCCTGCAGCTCATCGGTCTAGTCATCCTCTTCAACTGGCGGGAACTGGTGACTTGGCTGCCCTCGCAAGCGTATCGGTAGAGGGTGCTGATGAGACTGGGGCGCATCTCAGCTAGGCGTCGGCCCGTGCCGCAGCCGAAATCCGGGAGCTCCACCTGGCCAGAGCGTCGATGGCGCGTTTTAGCCGGGCGCTGGTCCCTGTCGCAGCAGCCTCGCCGAGGCGTTTCCCTAGAAGGGCGCTGAAGGGTGGGCCAAGGTCGCATCGCTGTTTTGGCGTCGCATGGCGGCTCCATCCTGCAGGCGGTGATGGACGCTTGCGCCGCCGGCGCCCTCGGTGCCCAGGTGGCGGTGGTTATCAGCAACAACGGCGGCAGCTTGGCCTTGCGCCGCGCCGCCGCCGCCGGTCTTAAGACCCGCCACCTAAGCAGCCGCACCCATCCGGCCCCAGCCCGCTTGGACGCCGCCATCTGCGCCGCGCTGCAGGCGGCGGGAGCGGATTGGGTGCTGCTGGCCGGCTACATGAAGAAACTGGGGCCGCAGACCCTAGCCGCCTTCCACCGCCGCATTCTGAACGTACACCCAGCCTTGCTGCCCAAGTACGGTGGACGCGGCTTCTATGGCCGCAACGTGCATCAAGCCGTGGTCGCGGCCGGCGAGGCCGAAACCGGCGCGACGGTCCACTTCGTGGAAGACGACTACGACACCGGCCCCATAATCGCCCAAGTACGGGTGCCCGTTAAGCCCAATGACCGAGTCGAAGACGTGGAGGAGCGAGTGCAGGCGGCGGAGCGAAAGCTGGTGGTGGAAACGCTGGCGAAGCTCTTGGCCGGCGCTGGGCACGAAAGGCTTGCGCCGTTCTGAAGGCCGCTTCCCCCAGCCGTTTCCGCATCAGCGGACAGTTGAGGCTAGGCGAGCAGTTCGTCCGCCGTGTGGACGACGCGATAGCGGGCTGGCGATTCACCAACCTGCAGCGCCTTGAAGTGCGCCTTGCCGCACTCCACCTTGGCCCGTTCGGCGTTGCGCAGGTCGTCCAGAAAGGCGCTGCCCTTGGTTTCAACCACTAGGTACAGCCGCTCGCCTTCGTCGTCTTCAATGAGGACCGCCCAGTCCGGGTTGTACGGGCCGAGCGGCGTTGGAATCTGAAACCAGCGCGGCAGCTTCGCGTACACCTTGACGGCTGTGAATTGCTCCAATGACTCTGCGAAAGCGGCCTCGTTGTCCGAATCGTACACCACATGGTCGTACACGGACTTCTGCGCCGCCATCGTGCTCTTGAGATAGCCGATCAGCTCTTCGTTGCGGAACAGTTCTTGCGCAAAGTAATGCTCATCGCCCAGCCGTTGATACTTGACGCCGTCTACCAGCGCCAAGCGCTTGCGGCGATTGATCACCTCGGCGACCATCTCGATGAACTTGGTGGGATTATCTGCGAAGTCGTCTAGGCGGTCGCTAGCAGCCAAGATGCGTTGAATGCTGCGGCGCGTCAGACCCGTTCGGTTTTGCAGGTCGGTCAACAGGTCCGGCAGATCTATGTCTGCGTCGATGAGGTACGCGGCTGTGGATTCGCGCACTTCGCCTTTAACGCCACCGCGCTCCAAGGCGAGCCCGCCTCGTTGCCACAGCAAGCGCGGGCGCGGTATCGGCGGCGCGTCGGCAAGCGCTCGCGCACAGGCTTCAAGCATCGCTTCGTTGTCGAAGTGGACGCGAAAGGTCGTTTTGTGCTTGATGCGCTCCCACAGGGCTTGGAACTCCGCGCTTTCCAGCACGGCCTCGCGGGGTTTCACAGCGCGACGTTCATCCACCCTCTTTATCTTGACCCGAGTGGTGAATCTGCGAAGTACCTGCGTGATGGCTTCGCGCAATGGCTCGAATTCGTCGGGCAAAACCACACCGTCGCCGTCAAGCGCTTCCTGCAACGCGTCTCGGGCTTGCCCTTTGCGATCGAGGTAGCCTTGCGAGATCAGATGATCCCAAAGCCGCTTCGACCGCTCGACGCCGAGAGGTCCGGCTTGACCGCCATCGTCCTCAACGACGACGGATGCGAACGAATGCCGTTCCACCAAACCAAACCTGAGCCCCGTTTCCTGCTCGATTTCCTGTTGCAGGTTCTCGGCGAACTCTTCGTAGCTCTCGCGGGCGATGACCGTCAAGGTGTTCACCTCAAATCCCCGCTGCCGCTCGCCGGCCTTATTGACGCAAAGGCGCAGACCGCGGCCGATAGTTTGCCGGCGTTCGCGCTCCGTGGAGATGTCGCGCAAGGCGCATATCTGGAAAACGTTGGGATTGTCCCAGCCTTCGCGCAGGGCGGAATGCGAGAAGATGAACTGCAAGGGTTCCTCAAAGCTGAGCAGCCGTTCCTTGTCGCGCATGATGAGCCGGTAAGCGCGTTCGGCGTTGTCGCGGTTGGCCTGATTGTTCTCGGCGGTATCGGTCCAACCATCTTTGCGGTCGATGGAAAAGTAGCCTTCGTGGCAGCTTGCCGCCGCTTCCTGCACATCCACTCCGCCGAACAGCGACCCATATTCTGGGCGATTCGCCGCACGGCGGTATTCTTCCTCAAAGATGCGGGCGTACTCGCCCTTGATGGGGTTGCCGCCAGCGTCGTAGCGCCGGTAGTGCGCTACCTTGTCGATGAAAAAGAGCGTGAGCACCTTGATGTCCTGCGGCCCAAGCCGCTGCTGCTTGTCCAGATGCTCCCGGATGGTCTTGCGCATCATCTCCCGGTGAACGGCGAGCGCGTCCACGCCGCCGTAAATGTCGCCAAGGCGCATCCATTGCTCGCCTTCCGGCAGCCGCAATTCCAGGTATTCTTTGCCGCGCTCGACGTGGATTTCGCCAATGCGGTGGCCGCGGTACAGGTCACGGTGCGTCTTTCGCGCCAGGTCGTCGCCATCGGTCAACTTAAGCGTGCGGCGTTGCACCCCGCCGGCCGGAGTCGCCACATCCACCTCCACTTCGGCCCAGATAACGCCCCGTTGCCGGCGCGTGGCCACTAGGCGAACATACGGCCGGTTGTGATCGTCCGCGACGACGCCGGCGGCCACCTCGATCTGCTTCACCAGCTTGCGCTCGTAGGCGTCCACCGCGTTGAGCCGATAGACCATGTGGTGCTTGTCCGCATGCGTGGCCGAGTAGCGCAGTGTGCAGAGCGGATTCATCTCGTGGAGCGCCTGCCGCCCCTGCCCCTTCAGGCCGCCGTCAACGCTTTGCGGCTCGTCAACGATCAGCACCGGGTTTGTGGCCCGCACCAAATCGATGGGTTTCTCGCCACCGGTCTTTTCGTTTGGTTGGTAAATGTTGTTGACGTCGCGTTTGTTGATGGCGCCAACCGTCACTACCATCACCTGCACTTGTGGGCTGGTGGCGAAGTTCCGCACCTGCCCTAACTTCGTGGAATCGTACACAAAGTGCTCGAACGGCACAGCCGAATATAGCGCTCGAAGGTGCGGTCCGATGATGAGCAATGACTTGTCGACGCCCTCCTTGATGGCCACCGACGGCACCACGACAATGAACTTCGTGAATCCGTAGCGTCGGTTGAGCTCGAAGACGGTGCGCAGATAAACGTAGGTTTTGCCGGTGCCCGTCTCCATCTCCACCGTGAAGTCGTGGGACTTCAACGCATCCGTCGGCAACAATCCATTGCGCAACTGCACCTGCTGAAGATTGGCCAGCAAGGCGTCATCGTCCAACTGAAGCCGGTTCCCAACCCCGAGCTCGCTTTCCTGAAACCCGGGAAGCTGGTCCGCCATATTGTGAGATACGGCGAACTGGGCGCGAGACATCTCCTGACCCTGAAAAAGATCGCAGACGGCCGCGATGGCGTCTTGCTGAAAGTCCAGGTCCGGTTCGAACCGCAGTCTCACTACAGGCTCCGCACGTCCTTGATGCCGTATTGCCGCAGAATCTCTGTTACGTTCGCCTTGGCCACGTCGTCCTCAAAGGCGCTGTCCCGGAAGATGACGGCAAGGTCTTCCGTCTCGTCCATCTCATCCCGCCAGGCGACGATGCCCAAGGTCAGTTCATCGACTTCCGACGCCCTGATCGACTCCGCCAAGCAGGTCACCAGTGCGCCGCCGGCGACGGCGTTGACCCGCTTGCCGGCGATCTCCCGCCGCTCGACGGGTGCGCAGAGGTCGTAGCCGAGCTTGAGCAGCAGCTCGTAGAAAAGGTCGTCCTCGCTGCGGTCCGGCTTGATGTGTTCAACGTAGTCGATCAGGGACTGCGCCAAATCGTTCTTGTCCGGCTCCCATGCCCTGATGTTGGAGCTGTCCAGCTTGAACACGCGGAAACCCGATGTCGCTCCGGCAGATGCTTTAGCGATAGTCCTTTGAAGCCTTTCTTTTCCAATGTCAGCCACGTTTGCGCAGCCCAGCTCTCTCGCGTTACGTCCATTCTGGCTATTGGATATCACTGGCTCTTGTAGTTGAACTAGAATGAACCGGATCGGATTCTCTTCCGCCTCATCGGTTCTTTCCAAAACGGCTTGCCCCAGCGGACAGGATCCAGCAAAGAAGTCCATAACGAGATCGCCACCTTTAGCAGCTAGGTTCAGCAAGTGAGACATCAGCTTGACAGGTTTTGGAAAGTCCATCACGTCCACGCCGAAAAGTGCTTTGAGATCTGTCTTCCCAGTGCGGGTACGACCGAATCTCTCGTCGACTAGCAGGCTCCTTGGCTTGGCCCCATTTTTCTTTTCGTAATTTTTCGTGTAAACATAGGGCCACTTGAATACCAGTTCGTCATATCGCTTTTGAACGGTATCTTTGCCCCAACGCCAGCGTGCGATCTTGTGGTCAGGATCTTTGTGTTCTACGATGTATGTTTTTCCGTCAGGTCCTTCAATAGGAAAGTCCAGCGATTTCTGGTATCCCAAGGACTGTTTATCGAGACGATCCAAGCTATAACGTCGCCCATCGACATCACTCTTATTATAGGTTGTGGTAACCTGTGCAAACGGATCGTTCTTGATTCCCGGTTCTTCCGTTTTTCCGTAACACAGTATCGTTTCGTGGTCGATTACGACAGAGCCAACGTCGCCACCACCGCCGGACTTCTTTTTCCAGATGAATTCGCAGACGAAGTTCTCCTCGCCAAATATTTCGTCGCAGATTAATCTCAGCCGTGCGCTCTCGTTTTCGTCGATACTGATGAAACACACACCGTCAGGGCGTAGCAGAGTGCGTGCAACCTTCAACCGCGGATAAATCATGTTCAACCAGTTCGTGTGGAACCGGCCGGAGGCGTCGGTGTTCGAGCAAACCCTGTCGCCGTTGTCGTCGAGTTGCCCGGTGATCTGGAGGTAGTTCTTTATCCCGTCCTTGTAGTTGTCCCGGTACACGAAGTCCTTACCGGTGTTATAAGGCGGGTCTATGTAGATGAGCTTCACCTTGTTGGTGTAGCTCCTTTGCAGCAGCTTGAGCACCTCGAGGTTGTCGCCTTCGATCATCAGGTTTTGCGTCGAATCCCACTCAACGCTCTCCTCGGGGCAAGGGCGCAACGTGCCGGTGCTCGGCGTCAGCGCCAAGCGGCGGGCGCGGCGCTTCCCGTGCCAGCTCAGGCCATATTTCTCATCGCCGCTGTCCAAGGCATCGCCAAGCAGCTCGCGCAGGGCGTCAAAATCCACCTTGCCTTCGGCGACCGCATCCGGGAACAGGGAAGCCAGCTCCGCAATGTTGGCCGCCGCCAAGTCGGGAGAATGGCTCTCCGGGTCTTCCGTAGTGATTCGCTTCATCCGAGGGGCATCCGGTTCTTGGTGCAGGTCAAGGGAGGATTTGGGTTCGCTTCAGCGGCTGAACCCCTCCCCTTTCCGTAGTGTCCACCCAAGAACCGCACTTGTCAAACCCGCCCTCCGGCCGCGTCCGTCAATGCGGTGGACGGCTCTGCCAAGCCATGCGCAAAGTGCCCTCACCTGTCCAGCACTTATACTCTTTAGGCTTCGCTGGTGAGCTGCGTACCTTGACCTGTGTTGCGGTAAGCGTAGGCGCTGGACGGGCTGGGCGGCGGTTACACCTGCATCCAGGTCGGTGCGCCAGGCCGTTTCGCGCTCAACTGCCGGCGCTTCTGGCCGTGCTGGGCAAGCTCGCAGCGCATCGCAGACGTGAGCGACGACTTCCACGCTGCCGGCCGCTGCCACAAGACGATGACTCAGCGGCAAGGTGCCATCCGGCGGGGGAGGCGGTTCCTCATGGGTGCGCCGGATCTTACCCTCTCATCCCCAAGGACGCCGCCACCATCCACACTAATGTCGCCACCGCCTTCCGCGACTTAGGGCCCCATGCTTGACCTCTTCGTCAAGAGCGCTGGTGCCGACCATGTCAACCTTTCCTGCCCCGCTCCCTTCCCATCCGCGCCGAGGATTGCGACCCTCGCATCTGAGTCGCATTGCGGATCAGATCCTTACGCCTGCGCTGCCTAGCCACCCTCCAAGCCGACCTGTGGTAGGATGCCCACACAGCCCAACTGTCGAAGCCCGCCGCCAAACCCATGACCGCCACACCTCAACCGCCATCAGCTACCAACCCCCAGCCCATGACGGCCACCAATGCCCCACTTGTGACCACTATTGATGCCTTCCGCAAAGACGCCTGGATCAAGCGAGGTCTGCACCTTCCCTACGACTGGCCCACCCGAACCTTGGACTGGCGCTACGACTACACCCGCCGCCAAGCCCCAGTCGAAGTCGACATCCTAGCCGCCAACGCTTGGGAGGATGTCTGCGACCTAAGGAATTGCGCGGCCACGGCCCGGCACACCGACGACACTCGACTGGCTGTATCCACGGTAACCTACCACCACGCTATCTCGCGGGCTACATGTTAGGCCAAAGCTATGACGTTAGGAGAAGACTACCTGTTCGGGCACACGGACTGGTTTTCCATAAGGGATAGACATAAACAAGCTATGCTCAAGGAAATCGACGCGGTAGAAGGTAATCGCCTACTCAATATATCGGTGGACGATCTATGTCGGTATATTGAGAAAAAATACACCATTAACGTACCTTCTCTTAACAGAGATGGAATCGTTTTAGATTACCATGAAACAAAAATTGATGTCAGGCATGATCCACACCGAGTTATCCGATATCGTAATCGGTCCATCTATGTCGATGGCACTGCGATTGAGGTCATTGTCCCGTTCACTGGCGATGCTGAGATGTTTTCTGTCCAGCCATCGCGCTATACTTCAAATCCGCCTCGTGCCCAAATCCTGAACAACAACCTGAAAATTCTTATACAAGGAACCGATCTAACGAGCGATAGAGTGACCTCGATCATATCCAATACACTTTCCTCCATCGAGAGCTATTTGGACTGGCAACGGAATGATGTCAGATCGTTCAACGACCAAATTTTCGAGATGGCGAAGGAGAAGATTACCCGTCGTCGGAAAAAACTCCTACGCGACCAGGACTTAGTTTCCTCTCTAGGCTTCGCACTGAAGCAGCGAGAAAACTCTGCCCAAACCTATGTGGCACCGGAAATACGTCGCCGCGTTGCCCCGAAAATGCCAGCGGCGACTACTGCGCCATATGTTCCAGAACCCACTTTATCGGATGATGATTTTGAACACATACTCTCGATCATCGACAATATGGCTGAGGTTATGGAGCGTAGTCCTTCCGCATTCAAGTCAATGGACGAGGAGGCGATCAGAATGCACTTTTTGGTTCAATTGAATGGCCATTACCAAGGTCAGGCAACTGGAGAGACCTTTAACTTTAATGGAAAGACGGATATCCTGATACGCGTTAATGGGAAGAACATTTTTATTGCGGAATGTAAATTCTGGAGCGGCCCTAAGGTGCTTACCGAGACGGTGGACCAGCTGCTCGACTACGCGAGCTGGCGAGACACCAAGGTTGCTATCATTGTATTCAACCGTCAAAGAAACTTTACCCACATTCTGGAATCCATTCCGGAAGCCATCGGAAAGCATCCCAACTGTAAGCGTACGGTTGGAAGAAAATCAGAGACTATCTCCAGATATGTCTTCAGCCATAAAGACGATCCAAATAGAGAACTCGTCTTGGTGGTTATGGCATTCGACGTTCCGATATAGGGTTAGGTGGCGGAATTCGACCAGCAAAACCGAGTACCGGAAATGGCACGAGTATTCATCCTTGAAAGCCCCAATCCAGTCGATCTTCTTGAGAATCGAGGGGAGAGGTCGTCGCTGGAGTCAGTGTGCAATCTGTTCGGGTATGATTCGGCTGCTTTTCTTCTCACGAATCGTAGCGAGCTTGAGAAGGCGCTTATGTACGTTCGAGAGGTTGGCGCATTCTCCGGAGACCTAACTGGCAATGGTGTGGCCCCACTCTTTATTCACATCAGTGCTCATGGTGACGACAATGGAATCAGCATTGGACCGGACTTCGTTGAATGGCCTGACCTAGCCAAGCTGGTCGTGAGAATGTATAGCAGGTTGGGTCAATATGGTGGACCAGTAATACTGGTTCTTTCGTCATGCGGATCTAAAGGTCAAAGTTTGACTCGATGGTGGACGAAGTTCTCCAGTAAGCTTCGGGAGGAGAGGGGATTAAATTTTGTGCCACCCGAATATGTCTTTGTGTTTTCTGACGAAGAAATTGATTGGCGGGACTCTGTGGTGACGTGGACTATATTCTATCGAAAAGCGTCGGAGTTGGACTTTAGTAGTCGTTCTCATGTGCAGCAGCTTCTCAAACAAGTAGCTCGGTCGGGGTTTGGTAAGTTAATGTATTTTCGTTTGGATGTTGAGGAGAAGAAATACAAGCGTTGGGGCGGCTAAAACGTACTGGATTTAATGTGGCTTCTTGGTTTCTCATTTATTTTAAGGTAGTGACCTCCTCGAATCAGAATGTGACGAGGCGCTGGTACGATATCGAGCGCTGGTTCAGGAGCGAGGTCGGCCAAAAGACTTCCTTAGTGCCCGAAGAGCCTTTGGTCAAGGCCATCAACGCCTGTCTTTAACTCCGTCAGCAGCGGCGCAAGCTGGATGCAGGCAAGCAAACCAGTACGTGGGTGGTGGCGGACTTCTAGGAACCTAGCCGCTCCTGTCCTATGCGCTCGCGGTTTCGGCGGACACTTAGCCGTCGTCGGTGCGGTTGTACCGCGGATTCTGGCCACTATGTCCCCGTCTATAGGTGTCAAGCGCCCGCGCTTCCTTCTCCTTTGCGCCGTCGGCCGTCATGCGCCGGGAGGTCTGCACCAGCCTGTCGAAGTCCTTGCCATCAGCACGGTGCTTCGCTTCGCGTGCCTTCGGGTCGTTGGTAGTCCCCTTATACACGACCCGTTGGCCTTTCTTCAGGTCATATGTGATCGTGTCCATTGGCTGTTTTGGCATTCTCGGTTGTCCCAAAGTGTCCTTTGAGCGTGATATTGGGGCAATTGGTCCGGTTTCAACCCCCAAATCTAGTGTCTTGCCGATATCCTGGTTGCCAGCGCCCGAGACGGGATGCGCTTGCGACGGCCGGACGGTAGCAACTGCCGAGGGTGTGTCGCCGGCTGGTGAAAACTCGACCTCCAGCGCATGGCCGCCGGAATAGACGTGAATGATTGTGCCTACGGCGCCCGCCGGCAAGCCGTGCTCCGCGAGGTCGCTCGTCAGAATTATGCGGTCATGTTCCATCAGCATTGCAGTCTGCCTACGCTGGAGTGGCTGTCCGACAGCAGGTAGTCAACGACTTTGAGCGGTCAACACGAGCCTGCTGCGCGTTTGGCAGTTTCATCAAGGCTTTCCGCCGGCCATCGACCTAGGCACCGAATCGGCACTATGATAGTGCCGACATTCGCCAGCGGAGCAACGCCATGCCACGCGACGTGATCGTTCCCGACCAGGATCGGAACCTTTACGACAATTTCCACTTCGCGCCGGCGGTTCGCGCCGGCGGCCTGTTGCTTTGCTCCGGGCAAATCGGGCTGGACGCGGCCGGCAAACCGCCGGAGGACCCTGAGGAGGAGTTCCGCTGCGCTTGGCGAGGCGTGGGCCGGGTTTTGGCGGCGGCCGGCTTGGGTTATGCGGACATCGTGGAGTTCACCAGCTACCATGTCGGCCTTGGGCGGCACATCGCCGCCTTCATGAAGGTGAAGGACGAATTCGTCACCGAGCCGTGGCCGGCTTGGACGGCCATCGGCGTCGAGGAGCTGGCCGTTGCCGGCGCCCCCGGGTGGAGATTCGCGTAACGGCGGCCCTCTGAAGGAGGGATTCGCAGCCGACCGGCGTTGCGCCACTACCTTATTCTTAAACAGGCTCCCAAGCTGATCGCCTAGGTTGGCGCAACATGGCGCAACGCGACCTCACCCAAGGATCCGTATCCCGGTCCCTTTACCGGCTGACCGCACCCATGATGCTGGGCGTCTCCTCCAGCATTCTGGTGCATACCTTGGAGATGGGCTTCATCGGGCAGCTCTCCACGGAGCATGTCGCCGCGGTGACCTTCACCTTTCCCATCACCATGATCTTGACCAGCATCGCCTTGGGCGTGGGCATTGGCGCCTCCTCGGTGATCGCCCGCAGCGCCGGCGCCGGGGACCGGCGGGACATGCGCCGCTTGGGCATCCACAGCATCCTTCTGATGGGCGGCCTGATGTCCGTGCTCGCCTTGGCCGGCTGGATGGTCATCGACCCGCTGTTCCTGGCGATGGGTGCGTCGCCGGACATGCTGCCGCTCATCCACAGCTACTTGGACATCTACTATCCCGGCGCGGTGCTGTTCACCCTGACCATGATCGCCAGCAGCATTCTGCGCGCCGCCGGCAACGCCGGCGTGCCGGGGTTCATGATGGCCGCCGGCGCCCTGTTCAATCTGGCCATCGACCCGATCCTGATCTTCGGTTGGTTCGGCTTCCCGCGCCTGGAGCTGGCCGGCGCGGCGCTGGCCATGACGGTCACCCGCGTCCTGACCACGGCGGCGCTTTTGTTCTGCGTTCATCGGGACGGCTTGGTGCAGACTGCGGCGCCGTTCAAGGGCTTCATAAGCTCAACCGCCCGCATTCTGAAGATCGCCATTCCCGCCGCCGCCACTCAGGTCATTGGCCCTCTCTCCGGTGCTTTGATCACCCGTCTGCTGGCGGCCCACGGGGAGGCTGTGGTCGCCGGCTTCGGCGTCGCCACCCGCATCGAAGCGGTGGCGGTGATGTCCTTGTTCGCGCTGTCCGCCAGCATCGGCCCGTTCGTCGGCCAGAACTGGGGCGCCAACCGCCTAGGCAGAGTGCGGGTCGGCGTGAGGGCGGCCTACCGCTTCAGCTTGGCTTGGGGCCTCGCCGCCGCCTTGCTGATGGCGCTTTGCGGCGGCCAGGTGGCGGGTTGGATCAACGCCGACGCCGAAGTGGTCGCCGTGGCGGCGCTCTACCTCTGGATCGTGCCCATCAGCTACGGCTTCTGGGGGCTGTTGATGATGTCGTCGGCCTCCTTCAACGCCTTGGGCAAGCCGGTGCCCTCGACGATTCTTTCCTTCACGCGCATGTTTGTGGTCTATGTGCCCTTGGCGATGCTGCTGGACAGCCGCTATGGCTACGGCGGCATCTTTGCGGCCACCGCGCTCAGCAACAGCATCATGGGCTTGGCGGGCTTTTTGTGGTTCCGCCGCGCCTTCTTTGTTGAACGGGACGGGCAGGATGGGTACGGGAACTCTGGTTGAACTTGCCGTTCAATCCCGCAGGATTGCCCCTGACAGGCTGCGCAAGCGCCGCCGTTGGCTGTTGCTCTTGTCCGGCAGGGTCTATTATCGGCGTCATTGGGCGGGGAACGTCGGCAAAGCGCTTGGTGCAGGGGAAGATGTTATGCGATCCAATGTTTTGAGATGGGTTCATGCGTAAGCCCCTTGGCTGGATGGCGCTTGCGCTCCTGCTCGGCGCCTGCGGCGCGGAAAGCCCTGGGACGAAGGAGGCGGCGGCCCGCATCGGCGACGCCAACATCAAGGCGACCGTTTACGGTCCAGTGCGCGGCGAGGCGGTGGAGGGCATGGGCGTGTTTCGCGGCATCCCCTACGCGGCGCCGCCGGTGGGAGACCTGCGCTGGAGGCCGCCGGCCCGCCCCGCCGCATGGGAGCAACCCCGGGACGCCACGGCCTTCGGCACCGCCTGCTGGCAGCCCATCATCACCGGCATCTACAGCCGTGGCGACCTGGAGCGCAGCGAGGACTGCCTGTACCTGAACGTCTGGAGCCGCGCCAATGCCGGCGACGCCCAGCCGGTGATGGTCTGGATTCACGGCGGCAGCCTGCGCATCGGCCACGGCCATTTGCCCATGTACGACGGTGGCGCCCTCACCAAACAGGGCGTGGTGTTGGTCAGCATCAACTACCGGCTGGGGCCTTTGGGATTTCTGGCCCATGAGAGCCTGTCCGCCGAATCTCCGCACGGCGTGTCCGGCAACTACGGCCTGCTCGACCAAATCGCGGCTTTGGAGTGGGTGCGCGACAACATCGCCGCGTTCGGCGGCGACCCGAACAACGTCACCGTCTTCGGCGAGTCGGCCGGTTCCTGGAGCGTGTGCTACCTCTACGCCTCGCCCCTGGCCAAGGGACTGTTCCACCGCGCCATCGGCCAATCCGGCGGTTGTTTCGCACCGCAGCCGCTGCTGGCGGAGGACTCCGGCGCCGGCCGGTCCGGCCATGCGGTTGGCGCGGCTTTGGCGACCATGCTGGAGGCGCCCGACGCCGCCGCGTTGCGGGCCATCCCCGCCACGACTCTTTACGCCAAGCTGGAGGAGACGGATTGGGCGGCGGACACCCGCATCGTCTATGTGGATGGCCATGTGTTCCCCGCCGCCATGGCCGAGTTGGTCGCCGCCGGCCAACACAGCCGAGTGCCCGTGCTGGTGGGCTCCACCGCCGACGAGGGCACTTCGCTGTTTACCGACTTGCCGGACATCGACCACGAGGCTTGGCGGCAGGAAGTGCAGGGCGCCTGGGGCGAGCAGGCCGACGGCATTCTCGACGCCTACGCCGAAGACGCCGCCCAGAGCTTGACCAGAGCTCGGCAGCAGCTCCTCTCCGACCCATTCTTCGCTTGGGAGATGCGCACCTGGGCCCGGCGGCACAGCGCCCAAGGCGATCCGGCGTGGCTCTACTTCTACACCCATGTCACGGACCTTGGCGGCGCATACGGCACTTCCCTAGGCGCCTTTCACGCTGCGGAAATTCCCTATGTCTTCGGCAACCCGCACTTGGGTTTTGGCCGGCAGACCACCGTGACGGACAACGACGCTGAGGTCTCGCGCCTGATGGTCGGCTACTGGACCAACTTCGCCAAGACCGGCGACCCGAACGGGGAGGGCCTGCCCCCTTGGCCGCAATACCGCGCCGCAACGGACCTGGCGCTGGAGATTTCCGCCACGCCCAGAGTGCTTGCCGGTTTGCGCCGAGCCAAGCTGGACGCCATGGACAGGTTTTACGCGGCGGAGCGGTAAAGACCAAAATGCACAGGCCGCCCTAATTCCATTATTCAGTTGTTGTGGAATTCGCTTTGGTATTGAATGCGCCTCTAGTTGCATTGGCCATGAGGGGATGTCATGAGCAGATCTTGTCGTTGTCGGCGTCAAGCCACTTTCACTAGTGGCGGGCGGCGCGTTGCGGATGGACTTCCTAGTTTTCTGGACCGGCTGCTTGGGCTGCCGCATGGCGCGGCATTCTCGCCCAGCGAGCGCCTGTTCGCCTGTTCGCATCGCCGTTCTGCAGCTTGCTTGGTTGCCGCTGCGCTGCTCTCTGCGGCGCTTCCCGCCGCCGCGCAAGACGCCCTGTCATCGGCGTCCCTAAACAATTCATGCACGGACGATGTGCAGATGCTGACCTTCGGCTACTACTCGGATTTCAGGCCGGTCAGCTATGCGGAGAACGCCATCCCAGCCGGTCAGGCCTGCTATGTCCATAAGGGCTACGAGGCGGATCTGCTGACCGCGGTGGAGGCGATTGCCGACGCCGGCCTGTCCTTCCGCCGCCGCGATGTCGGGGTTTGGGAGGGCGACTGGCTGGGCGTGTCGGGTGGTGTGTGGCAGCGGTCCGCGACCCAGTACGACGTCGTGGGCGGCGGCATCACCATCCGCGCCGACCGCGAGAAGAACGCCGCCGGCGAAACCATCGTGCGCTTCACTTCCGGGCACGTCGCGTTCCAGCAGTCCTTGTTGGTGCGCGCCGAAGATGCGGCCCGGCTGGCGAGCTACGCCGACTTGACCAGCGATGTGCGCGTCGGCGCGGTGGCCGGCACCACAGGAGAGGAACGCCTACTGCAACTGACCGGGTTGACCAATGCGGACGGCGTTCTTGCTGCTGGCGTCTGGGTGGAGACGCCGCAGGGCGAAGTGGTGGCGGACGGCGGCCCAGGCTATCGAATCACCGCCGCCGGCGAAAGCGCCAATCTTGTCGGTCGGCAGCGCCTGCAGCCGCCGAATTCAAACCTGCCGCAGGTGGTTTACTTGCCGGGCGAAACCGAGCTTTTGCCGGCTCTCGGCGCTGGTGAAATTGATGCGGTGGCCAGAGGCGGAATCGGCAACTCCGACGCTTCCGTCGATTCGGGAGGTGCATTCGTCATCTCCGCATTGGACTCCGCCGTGGAGTACGGCGGCTTCACCGTCGCCGCTGACCGAGAGGCTTTGCGCTCCTGCTTGAACGAGAAGATTTCCTGGTTGACCGATGAACGACGCATCGGCTACGCCCAGTGGCGGGAGGACCCGGGCCTGTTCCTGCGCCGGGCGAGCACTTGGAACCGGCTGCAAAACGGCCTGCAACAGGACGCCAATGGTGTGCTGACCATTGACTTGGCCAGTGTGGCGCCGGGCGCAATGTCCTTTGCGGCTGCATCCGACAATCCGAATTTAGCGGCCGTCAGCGTCGCTGGCGGTGTGCTGACCGTCCGCCCCAATGAAGACGGCGAGGACGGCGTGGCCGCCATCACCGTCACGCTGACGGAAAGCGACGGCTCGGTGACGACGCTGCGTTTCGAGGTGGTTGTGAAGTCCGACCCGCTCGCGCCCGCCTATTTTCGGGGCTGGCGGCTCTCCTTGCTGACGGACGCTTAACGCCCCGCAAACGCGCCGCAGCAGCACGGCGCCTCCACCAAGGCCGCATATCCAGCCGGCGTCCCCTCCAAGCCGGCGAATCGCAACGCCGAGACACTTGCGCTGTTCTGAAACCCGCGCCCTGTCTGGCTTTCGGCGCACCCTCAAATAAATTTCAACCTACTTTTCGGCGGTGGCGCGCGGGTTTGCGGGGCGTTGGGAAACGCCCCCAAAACACGCCCACGCCCCGCCAAAAACTGAAAAACACACCCGAAACGACCCGAACTGGGCCGTTCCGCAGCGCTCTGAGGACGCCGGCGGGCGCCGGCGTAGGAAAGCATGCGGCAAAAAGGGGCTGGAAAAGCCCACAGCGCAAGTGTCTCCTTCCGAACAACGCCTTGCGGCCACCGAGCGGAAACGCTAACTTAACGGCATGGACAACGATTTCAAAACACTCACCCCGCCCTTGGGCGCACACCACACAAGGCGGAGCAACGCAGCCAGGAGTCTAAAAGACCCGCAGACAATGTGTAGTTATTTGTGGAGGACATAAGGAGCGTTGCAATGATCGAGCCCTTCGTTCATGTGGGGGTGCCGTCCAGAGTGGTTTTCGGACGGGGCACCGTCTCCCAAGCCGCTGCCGAGGCAAGCCGGCTGGGCATCACCAAGGCGTTGGTGCTGTCCACCCCGGACCAGAAGGGGATGGCCAAGGGTCTGGCGGATCGGTTGGATGGCGTCGTCGCCGGGCTGTTCCCCGGCGCCGCCATGCACACCCCCGTGGGGGTCACGGAACGCGCCTTGACCGAAATGCGCACCTTGGGGGCCGACGGCTTGGTTTCCATCGGCGGCGGTTCCACCACTGGCTTGGGCAAGGCCCTCGCCCTGCGCACCGACGCGCCCCAGCTGGTGCTGCCCACCACCTATGCAGGCTCGGAGATGACCGACATCCTCGGCCAGACCGAAGGCACGGAGAAGACCACCCTGCGCGACCCCCGGGTGCGGCCGGAAGCCGTCATCTACGATGTGGACCTCACGCTAAGCCTGCCGGCTGCGCTGTCCGGCACCAGCGGCATCAATGCCGTCGCCCATGCCGTGGAAGCCCTTTATGCGCAGAACGCAAATCCCTTGTTGTGCGTGGTGGCCACCGAGGGAATTGCCGCCCTGCACCGCAGCCTGCCGCGCATCACCGAGGCGCCAGATGACGTGGAGGCGCGGACGGATGCCCTGTACGGGGCTTGGCTTTGCGCAGTTTGCCTAGCCTCGGCCGGCACCGCGCTGCACCACAAACTGTGCCATGTGCTGGGCGGTTCCTTCGCCTTGCCCCATGCGCAGACCCACACCGCCGTGCTGCCCCATGCTCTGGCCTACAACGCGCCAGCGGTGTCCGATGCCATCAAGCGCCTGCAAGGCGCCATGAACACGGATGATCCCGCCGCCGCCCTGTTTGACTTAGGCATCAGCGTGGGGGCGAACATGGCGCTGCGGGACTTCGGCATGCCGGAGGACGGTATCGATCAGGCGGTTGAGAGCACCCTCAGAAATCCCTATTGGAACCCCCGCCCGCTGGAGCGGGAGGGCATCCGCCAAGTCATCGCCGCGGCTTGGTCCGGGCAGCGCCCGGAGGCCTAGTTCCGCCGCTGTTCCGGCGCATGGCGAAAGCGGAAAAATCCATGTCGCCCATGCCGTCACGCCGACTGGCATGGAACGGGGCCTATGGAAGTGGTCGTTGACTTGAATCTTAAGCACCTGATGGTGTTCCAAGCCCTGATGAAAAAGGGACAGCTGAGCTTGGTGGCCGAGGATCTCGGCCAAACCCAGCCCAGTGTGAGCCGCGTCCTAGGCCATCTTCGCGAGCACTTCGCCGATCCGCTTTTCGTGCGTACGCGAGACGGGATGAAGCCAACCCCGCACGCTAAGGAAATAGCGCCTTGCATAGATCAAATGCTGAATTTGTACTATTCAAGACTATCGCAAAAGAAGCATTTCGATCCGAAGCGGTCAAGGCGCACGGTTCGCATCGCCGCTTCGGAGATTGGCCACGCCATGCTTTTTCCTGAGTTGATCAACGAAATCGACGCCCTAGGCAGCGCCATAAGGCTTGAAGCGGTGCCGCTGGGCCTGCAGTCGCTGCTGTATGAATTGGAAACCGGCGGCGCGGACATCGCCGTAGGCGCATTTCCGAAGTTGTTCGCCTGCATTCATGAGCGCCCTCTGTTCCGAGAACACTATGTCTGCTTGGTGCGGCCCGACAAATTGAACGCCAAGGAACGGATCACCATTAAGCAGTACGAGGAATCGAACCACATATTGGTTTCCACCCGCGGCTTCGGGCACGCCCATGAGGAAGTTGAAAAGGCATTGTTGAACATCTGCCCAGCGGAGAAACTGCGGGTTGTTTCACACAGCTTTTTCGTCGCAGCCTTGTTGGCGGAGCGCTCCGGATACATCGCCACGTTGCCTTCGCGGCTGATCCAAGTTCTGGGCGGAAATCACAATCTGCGCGCTGCGCCGGCACCGATGGAGCTGCCAACTTTCCTGGCTAAGGTTTACTGGCATGAACGCTACCATCAGGAGCCTTCCAACCAGTGGATACGGCGAATCATCGCCGACAAGTTCATTGAGGACTAACCTCCGGTGGCCTGTTCAGCAGAACCAGCGCTCGGCTGGTTTGCGGCGGCGGGCGCAGCAGGGCGTCGGCATGGATTACGACTGGGCTTCGGCGGAAATGAGCCAGTCGCCCAAATACTGAACGAAACGATGCCTTTCCCTGAGCAGGCCGTGATAGGCGATGTAGCCGTCCGGCCGAACAAGATGGAAGTGCCCCGCCTTGTTGCGGCCGTAACGCTCCGCAAAGGTGCCGTTTGCGCCAAGGATCTTGGCATCATGCCTACCGGCGGGCGGAGGTGCGGCGGATACGGTTATCGGCTTGATGATGGCGCCATAACGCTTGGCAACGACGCTAGACAGTTCTGCCGCCAACTCATCTTCATGCTCAGACGCAATCACCAGCGTCAACCGGGGATGACGCAGAAGATCGAATAGCCTGAGGCCGTCCGCCAGCTCCGCGTCCGGCGCTCGGGCACCCGGTGGCGGGCCATCCAGCGCAGCCCCTTCGACAGGGGCTTGCACCATGTCCTTGTAGTTGTAGGTTAATCCGGAGATGCCGCCGACCGTCCGTTCGTGCCACCCCTCCGCTCGGATGAGCGCCAGCCTGTCCTCCATGCCGTGGCCGTGGGCCATGATGATGTCGTGCATGGCGTCCGTGTTGGCGATCACCTGTTCGCCGACGGGCTTCCGTTCGGGCGCGTAGCTGTCAAGCAATTCAGCCTTGGCCAAGCCCTGAACGACCAGCGCCAACTTCCACCCCAAGTTATAGGCATCCTGCATGCCCGCGTTCATGCCCTGCCCGCCGGAAGGCGAATGCACATGGGCCGCATCGCCGGCGAGAAAAATCCTATCGGCCCGATAGTCACTGGCGATGCGCCGCCAGATCTCCCACTTGGTTGCCCAACGTGGCGCCGCCAGGCTTGACCCCTGCACATGACCCTCAACCAATCTCTGAAAGGCGTCTCGGACGTTTAGGTTCGGATCATCAGCCTCGCCCATGTCGCTGATCAGCACACGGTGGTCGCCGGAGGGCAGCTTGGTGACCAGAAGAAAATTGTCCTTGGACATGTAGTAGTGGATCCAGTCGTCGTCGCCGGGAAAGCCCTCATAGGCCACATCCATCATCTGCATGACCATGCCTTGGTAGTTGGCGCCTGAAAAGTCCAGGCCGGCAGCGCTGCGCACGAAGCTGTGCACACCGTCGCATCCCACAACCCAATTCGGCTCGATCACCTCCTTGCGTCCGTCCTTGCAACGGAGCTCCGCCCGGCAGCCATCATCGGCCACGCTGAGTCCACTGAGTTCGGTGGACCACTCCGGACGGACGCCGTAGGCGCAGTCCAGATGTTCACGCAGCCGGCTTTCCGTCTGATTCTGGTTGTACACAAGAATGTAGGGAAAGGGGGAGTCCAGTGCGGTGAAGTCCAGCGTTGGACGCACATCCTTGCCCTTGAAGTTGAAGACGAAGCCACGGCTGCGAATCCCGTCCTTCAGGAACTTTTCCGAGATGCCCATTTGCTCGAACATCTCCAACGTCCTTGCATGAAGCGTAAATGAGCGGGACGTGAAGCTGGGACCGCTGCGCTTATCGATCATGCGATAGGGGATGCCGCGCCGGGCCAATTCGATGCCCAACACCATGCCTGTGGGACCGGCGCCTACAATCAGCAAGTCATTTTTATCGGAACTCATGGCATGTCACCCCAACGGAAGCGTTTTTCGAACCTGAATGGCATGGCTTGACGAATCACACCGCGAAGCCAAGCTAGAACCTGTAGGCCAAGCGACCGCTTATCTGACGAGGTGGGTTGTAGGTAATGGTTTCAGTTCCGCCGCCGCCAGGCACATCGATGAATCCGATGCCGCGGAGGATGTTTCCCTCTTGCGCTTCGTCGGTCAGGTTGGTGGCGGCTAGTTCGATTGTCCATTTCCCATCCGCGCTATACCGAAACAGCCGAACATTGAGATTTTCATAGTCATCGGCAAGATCGCTGCCGCCCGGGTCCGCAAAACCGGCGTCGCGGTTCAAGGCGGTGTAGAAAATCTCGTCAGTGTAGGCGTATTCGATGCGCAATCTCCAGGACGCCCCGCTGCTTTGGTTCCAGTCCTTGGACAGGCCGAGGCTGTAGGTCAGATCCGGTGTGCGCTGCACTTGGTTGCCGCCAATTTGTGCGCCGCTGATCACTTGGTCGTCGAATTCCGAGTCGGTGATGCCTATGGACAGATCCGCGCCGAGCGTCTCGGTAATGACCGCAAGCAGCTCCACTTCGATTCCCTGCACCTTGGCCCCGGAAGCATTGAACGCCTCCGGGCCGGCTGGGCCGAATATCTGAAACTGCAGGTCATCATATTCGTTGCGGTACGCTGATGTGTTCCATTGCAGCCGGCCGTCAAGCAATAAGGTCTTGATGCCGACTTCAAAGGCATCCACTTGCTCCGGGTCGTAAATTGCATTGATTGCGCCGCGTGAAGGTGCCGCAACCTGATTGATGCCGCCGGACTTGTAGCCGGTTGAATAGCTGGCGAACAGCATGGCGTCCGGCGTCAGTCTCCAGTCTGCGGAAAACCTGTAGGACACCTCGTCCCAGGAATCCGCGACCGGGTCGCTATACGGCGCACCGGCAAATTGGAACCCGTTATTGAAACCGTCCTTTTCGTCGTTGGTGTAGCGAATGCCGCCAGTGAGACTGAAGCTATCGGAAACATCCCAGGTCGCTTGCCCGAAAATCGCCCAGGACTCGGTTTCGGCGGAACCACCGACATCAAACCCGGACTCTACGCCAAAGATGCTGGCGAAAACGTCGTAACGGTTTCTGAAGAACCGCGACTGACGGGCGGCATCCTCAGTGAAGTAGTAGGCACCGACAATCCATTGCAGGCCGGCGTCCGCGGCTGAGATTACCTGCAATTCCTGGCTGAACTGCTCGGCTTCCTCGGTTAGCAGAAGTTCCGCCAAGTCAACGGAGCTGTAGTCCTCGTCCTTGCGGGATTCAAAGCTGGTTTCCCCATAAGCGGTGATGGACTTGAAGGAGACGCCGGGCAGATCCCAGTTGAAGGTTGCGGACAGCAGCAGGAAGTCGTTGTCTTGGTTTTCCCGCAAGTCCTTGCTTTCCCGGAACGCCTCAAGGTCGTTCACCACAACTCGGCCGTCGCTGTCCACATAGGTGTTGCCGGCCGGAATGCCGCTGGCCGGACCCATCGGGCTGAATGCAAATCCGGGAGGGCCGGCCAAGGGAATCATTGGATTGGATGTGCTGCCGGGAAAGGCCTCGCGCAATTCCGCCTGTGAGCCGACGCCGCCGGATTCAACGTAGGTGCCGGTTAGCAGCAATGATGCGGCGTCGGTCAAATCAATGTCCAGATGGGCACGGAAGCCGAAGTTGTCCGCGTCATTGCCCCTCGTTCCTCCAGGCACGGCGTTCTTCGTGTAGCCGTCCCGCGTTTCTCGGAAAGCGACCAAGCGGCTGCGCGCCCTGTCGCCCAAGGGCAGGTTGATGACCCCCCGGGTGCGCAGCCAATCGTAGTCGCCCACCGTCAAATCCAATTCCCCTTCGAGTTCATCGGTTGGCTTCTTGGTGACGTAATTGATGGAGCCGCCAGTGGCGTTGCGCCCGTACAGGGTGCCTTGCGGCCCGCGCAGAATCTCGACGCGCTGGCTGTCGAAGGCCGTGAACAGGTAGGCCACCGGGCGGCCCAAGTAAACGCCGTCGTAATGCAAGGCAACTCCAGGGTCGCCCCCAGCGGTGGTGTTTTCATTGCCGATGCCGCGCATGTTGATGAAGGTCACGGAACCGAAATTGCCAATTTGCAAGGACGGGCTCATCATCGTCAAATCGGCGAAACTGTCGAAGCCCGAATCCTCCAGCCGCTGCCCTGAAAACGCGGCCATGGAAATGGGCACGTTCTGCGCACTCTCGGTGCGCTTTTGGGCGGTGACCACAACTTCTTCAATGAAGTCCGATGCGACGGTCGCTTCCGTCGTGAAGACAACTGCGCCGATTGCCAGCCCCATCTGCGCACACTTGGAATTTCTCATCAGTTCAACCTCCCCGGTTTTCTTGGTGGCTTTATTCCCTGATCTCGCCGATGATCTTCAGTACATCCTCCTTGTTGGCCTTGACCTGCGGTGACATCATCAAGGTTGTGCCAAGGGACTCCTGCGGTTCGTCGCACAAAAACGAAGACGGGTGCGAGCAGCAGGCCTCGAACAACGCGCCGGACGGCGTCCGAACGTAGATGGAATCAAAATAGCCCCGATCCTTGACATCCGAAAAATCAGTGAAGCCAAGACCCTCGGTGAAGAACTTAATGTCCCGCTGATGCTCGGGCTTCTCAACCCTGTAGGCCATGTGGTGAATGACCCCGGCGCCGAGCGCCCAACTGCCGGGCTTGGTGTCCGGCTCCACCCTGAAGTCCGTGTAGGCGCCGCTAGCGTCCTTGCCAGTGCGATAGCGAATGAGATTGCCGTCGTCGGCCACCCGATCACTGCCCCAGGCGATTTGCAGGAACTCCTCCATGAACTCCATGTCCCGGGTGAGGACTCCTGCTGCATGAGTGCCGCGAATCATCATTTCCGCCG
Source organism: uncultured Pseudomonadales bacterium (assembly GCA_958296195.1). GTDB lineage: Bacteria > Pseudomonadota > Gammaproteobacteria > Pseudomonadales > Azotimanducaceae > Azophilus. Next base: position 2,174,471 of record OY282455.1, read on the forward strand.
GAACGGGACCATCGGAGCGGGGCCTGCGCTGATCGCCATCCGCCCCAACGATGGCGAGATTGATGCCGTGGGGACTCACAAAATCCAAGTGACGTTCGCCAAAGCGCTCCGTTTCCGTGACATCGAAGCCATGTGCGCCCAGCCGTTTCCTCCAATAATCCACGGCATCGGTTGGGACGGACAGGCTCACGCTGCTCACTTGACCGGTGCCTGGCTTGCCCATCACCCCCACATGGGCGACGGGGAAAGTCGTCAGCAAGGTGCTTTCCTCCCCCTGCTCGTTGCCATAGTAGAAGTGGTACACCGGCGTTGCCCCATCGTAGAACAGAGTGCGCTTCACGCACTTCAGGCCGAGCACCTTGGTGTGAAAGTCAAAATCCTCCTGCGGGTTTAGCGTCGCCATCGTAATGTGATGATGGCCATCAAGTTTGCGACCGGGCAATTCCTGAGGCTGCACAGGCACCTCCTCCTTAGGCGTTCAATGTGGTACAACAGCACTTTCCTACGCGACAAATAGGCATGTAAAGCCTTTTTTTGGCATAGCTTGTATGCGCAAAAAGGAATTAAGGTCATTCGGTGGGCAAATATATACTTGCCTCTTTGGCCGTGCGGTCGCCGATGTCCAGGCCGAGTTCAGGATCGGGTCAAGCCCTCCGCTGGGCTGTGGACAGCATCCCGTCGGCCGGCTTGGTGGGGCGTTGAATTGTCGAGGATGATCAGGGTGGCGCCATGAAGACAGTACCGCAGATCAGCGCCGCCGAAGCGGCGCAATTGGTGCGTTGCGGGCAGACCCTGCTGGCCGGCGGCTTCGGCATGACGGGCCATCCGGTGCATCTGCTGCACGCATTGGCGGAGCGCCTGGAGGTGCGGGAGCTGACCTATGTGGGCAACAACGTCGGCGAGGCGGGCCTCGGCGCCGGCCGGCTGCTGCGCAACGGCCAGATTCGCAAAGCTATCGGCTCCTTCTTCACCAGCAATCGCGAGGCGGTGCAGGCGCATCATTCCGGCAGCTTGGAGATTGAACTGATTCCCCAGGGCACCTTTGCTGAGGCCTTGCGGGCCGGGGGCGCCGGCATCGGCGGCTTCTTCACGCCCACCGGCGCCGGAACCGCATTGGCCGAAGGCCGGGAAAGCCGGAAGATCGGCGGTGTGGAGCAGGTGCTGCAACCCGCCTTGCGCGGCGATGTGGCCTTCGTCCGGGCTTGGATGGCGGATGCCGCCGGCAATCTCCAATACCGAATGACGGAGAGCAACTTCAACGCGGCCATGGCCACCGCTGCCGACCTCGTGATCGCCGAAGTCGAATCCTTGGTGCCGGTGGGAACCCTGGACCCAAACCAGATCCACACGCCCGGCTGTTTCGTGGACTATCTCGTGCAGGCGAGCACAACCTTGGCGGACCTTGGCAGTTCCGCATCCGTCGCCGCCAGCGACAAGGTGGTTGACAACGCCCGTCTTAACATCGCCCGGGCCGCCGTGCAGGAGCTGCGGCCGGGGGATGTGGTGAACTTGGGCATCGGCATTCCCACGCTGGTGGCGGATCTGCTGACGCCGGAACGCGGAGTTGTGCTGCACACCGAAAACGGCATGATGGGCGTTGGGCCGGAGCCGGAGTCCGGCGGTGCCTTGGAGCATCCTGTCAACGCCGGCAAGGTGCCGGTGACGGCGTTGCCGGGAACCAGCTATTTCGACAGCGCCGCCTCCTTCGGCATGATCCGGGGCGGCCATGTGGATGTTGCGATCATCGGCGGCCTGCAGGTGGACGAGCAGGGCAACCTGGCCAATTGGGCCGTGCCCGGCAAGCCCTTGCTGGGCGTCGGCGGTGCCATGGACTTGGCCTTGGGCGCCCGCAAGCTGATCGTGACCATGACCCACAGCGACCGGAGCGGCCGCTCCAAACTGGTGCCTCGCTGCAAGCTGCCCCTGACGGCCCGGCAGGCGGTGAACGTTTTGATCACGAATTTGGCCGTGTTCCGCTACCCTGATGGCGTCCTGACGCTGACCGGATTGATGCCGGGCGTTGACCTGAATCAAGTGCGGGCCAACACGGAGGCAGCCTTCGCGATCGCCCTGTAGCACCAAGCTGCCGCTCGCGCAGTCTTGGTGAAGCAACCGCCGCCCGCGCAGTCGGCCCGATGATGCGCCCTGCACATAAATTTCAACCCACTTTTCGACGGTGGGATGCGGGTTTGCGGGTCGTTGGGGGTCGGATTCGGGAGTTTCCAACCCATTTTTGCGGGATGGGATTTGGAGAAAAGCGCCGCCACGGGCATCATGTCAGTCTCACGCAAGACTAGGAGATGCAGCATGGCGACGTCGGAGCGGAGCTTACTCTTTTCCTAGGACGACGTCGAACTTTGCCGGACTTGCAGCGTCTTAAGTTCATGCTCGACCATTTGCCTGACGAGGGGATTTTGGCCGTCTTGGAGCGTCGGCGCGGGCGCGGGCTTGGCCTTGGCGGTGATGATGGCGCTCGCCCTCGGCAGCGTCCGCGCCAATGCGCATGAGCGGATGCGCTCGCTCATCCGCCCCCCGCCGGCGCAAGCCGCCCAGCGTCCCTTCGGGACCGACCTGCGGAGCAACGCTCCGGGACGCCGCTCGCCCAGACGGCGGGAAACGCCCCCAAAACACGCCCACGCCCCGCCAAAAACTGAAAAACACACCCGAAACGACCCGAACTGGGCCGTTCCGCAGCGCTCTGAGGACGCCGGCGGGTGCCGGCGGAGGAAAGCATGCGGCAAAAAGGGGCTGGAAAAGCCCACAGCGCAAGTGTCTCAACGCCGTCTCCTCCTTGACCCAAGCCGAATTGTTCCTGAAGGGGGCTAGGCGGCCGGGTTGGGTTGCATCGCTGCGGCTTGTCCGCAAAACTGATGCCGCGTTCGCACTAGGGAGGAGTTATGGGAGAGCCGCAAATGATCGGCGCTTATAGGCTGCACGAGCACGGCGGCCCGGAAGTGATGCAATGGGAGCAAGTGGAGTTGGGGCCGCCCTCGGATGCACAGGTGTTGGTGCGCCATACGGCGGTGGGCCTGAATTACATCGACACCTACCATCGCAGCGGCCTGTATCCGCTGCCGCTGCCGAGCCGCCTTGGGGTGGAAGCGGCTGGAGTGGTAGAGGCCGCAGGTCCGGACGCGGATGTCGAAGTCGGCGAACGGGTGGCCTACGCCGGCGCCTTGGGCGCCTATGGGCAGGCCAACTTGGTGGCGGCGGACCGGCTGGTCAGAGTGCCGGGCGGCGTTGGCGATGAACTGGTCGCCGCCGGCTTGCTCAAGGGCCTGACCGCTTGCTACCTGTTGACCCGCACGTTTCCGGTGCGGGCCGGGCACAGCATTCTGGTGCATGCCGCCGCCGGCGGGGTCGGCCTGATCCTGTGCCAATGGGCGCGCTACATGGGCGCCACCGTCATCGGCACCGCCGGCAGCGAGGCCAAGGCGGAGCAGGCCAAGCAGGCCGGCGCACAGCACATGATCCTCTACAGGGAGGAGGATGTCGCCACTCGGGTTCGGGAGCTTACGGATGGCGCCGGCGTCAACGTCGCCTATGACTCGGTGGGGAAGGACACCTTTCAGGCGACCTTGGACTCCCTGGCTCGGCTGGGCATGTTCGTCAGCTACGGCAACGCCTCCGGCCCCGCGCCGGCGGTGCCGCCCCAGGAGCTGGCGCGGCGCGGCTCCCTGTTCTTCACCCGCCCCTCGCTTTTTGACTACAGCGCCAGCAGCGAAGACCTGCAGGCCATGGCCGGCGAACTCTTCCGCCTGATGGCGGACGGCATCGTCGCCATTCACGTCAATCAACGCTACCCGCTTGCCGAATTGGTGCAGGCGCACCGAGACCTAGAGGCTCGGGCCACCACCGGATCAACCGTCATCGATCCCGCCTGAGTGGTTGCTCGCCTATCTTGTTCGGCTCCTGTATGTCCCTAATCTATTGATAAAAAGGGAAAAACTCGTAAATGTCGAGCACCTTGCAGCCGGTTGCAATGCCCTGCAACTTGGTGCAATGTTGGCAATGACAGCTTGGTCGCAGCCTGCGTGCGTCCTAGCCAAGTCTTTGTAATGCCAAGGAAACAGGACTGCTCAAAGTCGTAACCGAGGAAATAGGGCATGGAGCGACCAGAAAGCGCCGCAGCAATAGGCAGGTTTGCGACCGATGAGGGGGATATGGAGCTTGCCATCAACGTGTTGGGCGTCCGCGAGGATGGCGCTTGGTGCGCCATCGCTTTGGAGATGAGCCTGCGCGGCTACGGCGAGACGTTCCAGGAGGCCCTGAATGAACTCACCCAAGCCATGGAGGCACAGGTTTCATTTGCGGTGCAGCACGACAATCTTGATCAGATATTCATTCCCGCCGAGCCGCATTACTTTAGGCTTTATGCGGATATGAAGCGCGAAGCGCTGAAGCGCAAGCTCTCTAATCTGAAGCAATCCGGACTCCCGGACTACCGGGTTGGAGACATCCCGCTGCCGATGCCCAAGGCGGGTGAATTCACCTATGCCGCAGCTTGAGTCGTTGAATAACGAAGTGGCGATAGAACATACACCTATAGAGCCTACAACTGGAGGTGCAAATGAAGCAGCGGGACTATCGCTACGTTGTTGGCAGGTTGCGGAAGCATGACAGTCGGTTCGAGATTCATATCCAGCGCGGCAAGGGCAGCCATCGCATGATTTGCCATCCTGATGTCGAGGGCAACAAGCGGCATTACCCTCTTCCCCATCATGGCCCAAAAACAGCGATAGCGCCGGGGATGCAAAAGGACTTGGTCCGCATCTTCCAACTTCCTGAAGACATTTTCGACTGAGCACTATCATGAGTGAAATCACCTTTCTTTCCGCCACGGAGTTGGCGGCCAAGATTCGCAGCCGGGAAATCGGTTGTGAGGAATTGTTGCGCCACTATTTGGAGCGGGTGGACCGTTACAACGACGGCATCAACGCCATTGTGGTTGATTTACGCGAACAGGCGCTGGCGGCCGCTCGGGCTGCGGACCGAGCTCTTGCCGCCGGGGATGAGGTTGGTCCTTTGCATGGGGTGCCCATGACGGTGAAGGAGTCCTACAACCTCGCCGGCGCCCCCACCACCTGGGGCAACCCCGAATGGCGGGACAACGTGGTTGAAGAGGACGCGGAGTCCGTCAAGAAGCTCAAGGCGGCCGGCGCGGTGGTGTTCGGCAAGACCAACGTGCCGCTGCTGCTTGCGGACTTTCAGAGCTACAACGACGTCTATGGAACCACCAACAATCCCTATAACCTGAAGCGGGGCCCCGGCGGCTCCTCCGGCGGTTCGGCGGCGGCTTTGGCGGCCGGCCTTGTGGCCCTCGAAACGGGTTCCGACATCGGTGGCTCCATTCGCAACCCCGCCCATTTCTGCGGCCTCTTCGGCCACAAGCCCACTTGGAATTTGCTGTGGATGCGCGGCCATGCGCCGCCGGGGGACATGCGCAGCACACCGGACATCTCCGCCATAGGTCCACTGGCCCGCTCAGCGGTGGACTTGGAGGCCGCAGTTATGGCCATGGCCGGGCCGGATCCCATCGGCGCGCGCGGCTACCGCTTGGACTTGCCAACCTTGGCCGGTCGTTCCCTCAAGGATCTGAAAGTGGCGGTTTGGTCGGACGACCCCTTGGCGCCGGTGGAGGCCGAAGTGCGGCAGCGGGTGGAGCGAGTCGCCGCCGCCTTCCGGGACGGCGGCGCCTTGGTGGACTTTGAGGCGCGGCCTGACTTCAGCCCCGACCTTAGCCACCGTACCTACCAAAACCTGCTGTGGGCCACCATGGCGGCGCGGATGCCGGAGGCGGACTACGAACGGCTTAGGCAGCAGGCCGCCGCCCTGCCGGCCGATGACGACAGCCCCAGCGCCCGGACCGTCCGCGCCCAGGTGTCCTCCTTCAAAATGTGGAAGCAAAACGACGAGCGACGCGCCCATTTGCGCTGGCAGTGGCACGAGTTCTTCAACGACTATGACCTGTTGTTGACGCCGATCATGGCCACCGCCGCCTTCGCCCATGACCATCGGTCCTTCGGCGAGCGAACCATTCAAGTCAACGGCCAGCAAAGGCCGTATTTTGAACAGTTGTTTTGGGCGGGGCTCACCTGCGGCGTCTATCTGCCCTCCACCGTCATTCCCACGGGATTGAACGACGAAGGGCTGCCCATCGGTGTGCAGATCGCCGGGCCGGAGTACGGGGACCTGCTCACCATCGGCGCCGCCAAGCTGTTGGAGGGGGCCGGCTTCCGCTTCACGCCGCCGCCGGGCTACTTGGATTAGCGGCTGGCGGATCATGCTCCCATGCGAACCACGGCTGTCGCGCACCCGAACATTGCGCTGTTGAAGTATTGGGGCAAGCAGGACGCTCCAGGCAACCTGCCGGCGACCCCGTCCCTGTCCATCACTTTGGACAGCTTGACCACCACCACCACCGTTGCGGAGGCGGACTCCGATCAGTTCCGCCTCAACGGACAGGTGGCGGCGGACGCCAAGGTGCTGCGCACCCTCGCAAATTGGCGGCGGGATCACCCCATACCACCGCTGGCGATATCGAGCCGCAACAACTTCCCGACCGCCGCTGGCTTGGCGTCCTCCGCCTCCGGCTTCGCCGCCTTGGCCACCGCGGTGGACGCCCATTGCGGGCTGGGCTTAACCAAGGCGGAGAGGTCCGAACTGGCGCGGCGCGGCTCCGCCTCCGCAGCTCGCTCCATCCACGGCGGCTTTGTCACCTTGGCGGGGCCGGACTGGCGGGCGGCGCAACTGTTGCCCGGCGCGGCTTGGCCGTTGCGGGTGGTGGTCGCCATCGCGGCAACCGGGCCGAAGGCGGTTCCCTCCACGGAGGGCATGGAGCGCTCCAGAACCACCTCTCCACACTTTGATGCTTGGGTGGCGTCTGCGGCGCCTGATTTCGCCGCCATGAAGCAAGCGGTCAGCACGAGGGACTTCGCCGCCTTGGCGGATTTGGCGGAGGCTAGTTGCCTGCAGATGCACGCCCTGATGTTCAGCAGCCGTCCGCCCTTGCTGTACTGGACCGGCGCCACGGTGGAGTGCTTGCGCACTATCCGTGAACTACGGGCGGAAGGTTGCCAAGTCTTCGCCACGGTCGATGCCGGCCCACAGGTCAAGGCGGTTTGCGAGCCACGGGACGCGGAGCGGGTTGAGGCTGCGCTGCGCCGCATCGGCGGCGTGGCGGAGACGCTCCAGGCCGGCCTCGGCCCCGGCGCTACTGCTTCAATCCAAAGAGCAATTTCAGCAAATGCTTGCTGTTCCTTACATTCTTGAATTGCCCCTTATTAACAATACGGGTGTTGGTGCGCTCCCTCTTCTTTCCTTTCGAATCAACCTTGGTGTGCTTAGCCCTTCGGTTTTGCTCCATGGACGGCAGCGGCTTCCCCGGTCCGCTTCCAAAGAAACGGTACGCCAAGCTCATGCGGCACTTTTTTCGGTCTTCGTCCCGGAGTATCCATACGATGCAGCCACTTGGTTTGTTCGATAGGGCAACGTTGATCGTTTGATAGGTGGCTGTTGCATCGGCCTTGGAGGATTTAAGCTGCACATGGCGCAGCACTCCACTGCACTCAAGAACGATGTCGTATCCGGAATCATCTACTTCGGAGCGCAATACTTCGACTTTCCTATCGAATCCCAACCAAGCTTCCTGAAGGATCTCCGCAACGAATAATTGCTCTGTCATTTTCTCATAGAATGCGGAGTTCCGATAAAACACGGAGTTTGAAGGACTTTTCGTGGTCAATGCCAACCCCTTAATGTATTGAAGTATGGGTGGGTTGCGGCGAACCCAAATCCCGACAGGCTGCTAGCAGCACCCGTGCATACGGTCAGCAAGGCGGCCTGGAGCTACGCGGGGGAAGATGATGATTATCTCCGAGACACCCAAATCATCAAGTGCGCTGCAAATCAACTTCGTGATCTGCGGTGCCGCTCTGCGTAGTCATGGCCAGACCGTCCTCGGTCAGCCAATCCTGTGCTCTTGCGGGCGCAAACGGGGTGGGGCAAAGTTACAATCCCCACGTTTCTTGACCCGGCCGGCCGCCGCAGTGCAGCGGTCCGGCCTTTGTCGTTTTTGGTTGGCAGCATGAGTGCATGATCTTCGGGCGGGCCCCAGGCAAGGCGGTTCTTTGGGGGGAGTACGCGGTTCTGGCGGGTGCCCCGGCCGTGGTCGTCGCCCTCAACCAACATGTGGTTTGCGAGGTGGCGAAAGCTCCGGTCTATCGTTTTGCCGCTCGCGGCTTCAAGGCGCCGGCGGTGCAGTTCAAGCGTCCGCCAGTACACCCTCCCACTAGCCGACCAGCGGCGCTGCTGGCTTGGCATGTGTTGGAGCTGGTCGGCTGGAAGCGCGTTGGCCCAGCCTCCTTTCTGCTGAACACTGGTGCCTTTTACCACCAAGGCACGAAACTCGGCCTCGGCTCCAGCGCCGCCCTTTGCGTGGCTGTGGAGGGCGCATCCGCCCATTTGGCGGGGGAGGTGCCGAACTTTCACCGAGCGCGGGAGGCGCATCGGCGTTTTCAGGGCGGCCAAGGCAGCGGCATCGACGTGGCGGCGGCGTTTTTCGGCGGCGCCCTGCGTTGCCAGGACGAACGGGTTGCCCCGCTGCAACCAGATTTGCCTCCTTGGCGCATCCTCTGGACGGGGGAGGGCGCCAGCACCCCGCAACGGCTTGGCCGCTTCACCGCCTATCTCAAGCGGGGCGACCTAGGTGCCCTAGAGCGTCTAGGCGTTTGTTCGGAGCGGTTATGCCAGGCGCCGGTCGCCGACGCGGTGCGGGAATATGCCAGTGCCTTGAAACATCTTGACGAAGCGGCGGATTTGGGCATATTCACGCCCGCCCACCGCCGGGCGGAGCGGCTTGCGAGCCGCTATAATTTGGCTTACAAGCCCTGCGGTGCCGGGGGTGGGGACATCGGCGCTGTTTTCGCCGGGACGCCCGAGCGGCTGGACGAGTTTGCAGCCGCCGCCGTCGCCGCGGGGTTGATCGTTTTGAACTTGGAGATTTCGAGGCATGGGGTTGAAGTCCGCGCCTAAGCGCAATTCGCGGATATCGAAGTTTTTCCGCATGAGTGTGCCGGAGCGCCTTGAGGCCCTGCGCCAGCGCGGGCTTTTGGGCGGCAACGATGTTCGCCTGCTTGCCAACGGCTCGCATGGGCTGACGGTGCCGGTGGCGGACAAGATGATCGAGAACGTAGTCGGCGTTTTCGGCCTGCCCTTGGGGTTGGGGCTGAACTTCCTCGTCAACGGGCGGGATTATGTGGTGCCGCTGGTGGTGGAGGAGCCTTCCATCGTCGCCGGTCTGTCGGGGGCCGCCCGCATCGCCCGCCTCGGCGGTGGTTTTGCCGCTGAAAGCACGGACCCGGTGCTCATCGGGCAGGTGCAGGTGGTGGGTGCGCCGGACCCGGAGGCGGCGCGTTTGCAACTGTTGGCGGAGAAGGAGGCCATCCTGGCCTTGGCCAACAGCCTGCATCCGAAGATGGTGGCCCGGGGCGGCGGCGCCCGCGACGTGGAGGCTTTTGTCCACTGGGGGCCAACCGACGGCGCCGGCATGGTGGTGCTGCATTTGTTGGTGGACACCCGGGACGCCATGGGCGCCAACTTGGTCAACACCATGTGCGAAGGCGTTGCTTCCCTAGTGGAGACCATCACCGGCGGCAAGGTCTTCCTGCGCATCCTCTCCAACCTGACCGATCGGGCCATCGCCAAGGCCAGCGTCCGCATTCCCGTGCAGAACCTGGAGGGCAAGAACTACAGCGGCGAAGAGGTGCGGGACGGCATCGTGCTGGCCAGCGACCTTGCCTTGGTGGACCCCTACCGAGCCACCACCCACAACAAGGGCATCATGAACGGGGTCGATGCTGTGGCCATCGCCACCGGCAACGACTGGCGGGCCATCGAGTCCGCCGCCCACGCCTACGCCGCCCGCAAGGGCCGCTACGCCGCGCTGACCCAGTGGCGCTGCAACGAGGCGGGGGATTTGGAGGGCGAGATCGAAATCCCCATGAAGGTGGGCACCAAGGGCGGCTCTCTCGAAACCAACCCCAGTGTGCGCATCAACCATCAGATTCTTGGTGTGCAGTCGGCCACGGAGCTTGCCGAAGTGATGGCGGCGGTGGGCTTGGCGCAGAACTTCGCCGCCTTGCGGGCGCTTTCCACCGACGGCATTCAGCAGAACCACATGACCCTGCACGCCCGCAGCGTCGCCAGTTCCGCCGGGGCGCCGACGGCGATCTTCGATCAGGTGGTGGATGCGTTGATCGAAAGCGGCGAGATCAAGGTTTGGAAGGCGCAGGCGATCATTCGCAACCTGTCGCGCAACGTCGTCAGCCCGGAGGACGCCCCGCGCAGCTCCGCCTGCGGCAAGCTCATCCTGCTTGGCGAGCATGCGGTGGTCTATGGCCGTCCGGCCATTGCGCTGCCTGTTCATTTGGCCGTGGAGGCCCATGTTCACGAAGGCGGCGAGGGGGTGCAGCTCATCATTCCCCGCTGGGGCCTCGAACAGCGCGTTCGGCCCGACCAAGCGCCCGGCGTCAGCGGCATCATGACCACCATTCTGGAAGCGCTTGGCCTGGCCGGGCGCTCCATGCTGATCGAGGTGATGCCGCATCTGCCAAGGGCGATGGGCCTTGGCGCCTCGGCCGCCTTGGCCGTGGCGGTGATCCGCGCCATCAGCGACGCCTTCAAACTGCGCTTGACCGACGATTTCATCAACCAATTGGCGTTCGAGTGCGAAAAGGCCGCCCACGGCACCCCGTCCGGGATAGACAACACGGTGGCCACCTACGGCAATGCGGTGCAGTACCAAAATGCCGGCCAGCCCCGCTTCCAGGATCTACGCATCGCCGAGCCTCTGCCCTTGGTGGTCGGCATGACCGGCAAGGAAAGCCTGACGGCGCAGACCGTCGCGCAGGTGCGCACCGCTTGGGAAAGCCGTCGGGAGCGTTACGAGGGCATCTTTGACCAAATCGCCGACTTGACCAATGCCGGCGCCGACGCCATCGCCAGCGCGAACCTCGCGGAACTCGGCCAGCTCATGAACCTATGCCACGGCTACCTAAACGCCTTGCAGCTGTCCACCCCGGAATTGGAGGCGTTGATCCACATCGCCCGGAACCACGGCGCCCTAGGCGCCAAGCTGACCGGTGGGGGTGGGGGCGGCTCCATGATCGCGCTATGCCCGGACAATCAGGAGGAAGTGGCCGAGGCCATGCAGGCCGCCGGATTCAAAACCTTGCAGGTGACCGTGCGCGAATGAACGAAATAAACTCTCTGGCTGCCCGGTACCGCTACACTCCGGGCGCGGCCATTGAGGACTATCCCACCAGCGTCAACCTGTTCGAGCGGCCCAAGGAGGTGCTGCGCAGTAGCGTTCAGACCGTTGGCGAACTGCAGCAAAGGCTCTACGCCGAGCATCGGTTTTCGGTCCTGTTGGTGTTCCAAGGCATGGATGCGTCCGGCAAGGACAGCACCATCAAGCACGTCACGAGCGGCGTCAATTCGCAAGGCTTCATGGTCTATAACTTCCGCCAGCCCACCTACAAGGACATCGAGCACAACTACCTGTGGCGCTACTGGCGGGCCATGCCGGAGCGGGGACGCATCGGCATCTTCAACCGCTCCCACTACGAGGAGGTGCTGGTGGTGCGGGTGCGCCCGGAAATTCTCGAGGCCCGGCGCTTGATCCAGGAGAAGTTCGACGAGCGCTTTTGGCGCAACCGCTTTCAGGAAATCCGCGCCTTGGAGCGGCATCTTGGTGAAAACGGCACCAAGGTGGTGAAGTTCTTCCTCAACCTTTCCAAAGGCGAGCAAAAAAAGCGCCTGCAAAGGCGGCTTGAGGATCCGGAGAAGTATTGGAAGTTCGACCCCAGCGACATTGATGAGCGCGCCCTCTGGAGCCCCTACCAGCAGGCCTACCAGGACGCCATCGCCGCCACCCACACGGAGGACGCTCCTTGGTATCTGGTGCCGGCGGACGACAAGGGCACCATGCGGGCCATCGTCGCCTCCGTCATCGCCACCGAACTGGCGGCCTTGGACCTCAAGTTTCCGGAACCCACCGCAGAACAGTTGGCGAAGATCAACTGGGCCCGGGAGCAGTTGGCGGCGGAGGCGGATTGACCTTCGGAACCGCCAGCTCTGGCCGACGCCAGCGGACCGACCGCGCCCTCGCTGGTCTTTGCGGCACCCTAGGTGACGTCTAGGCCGCCCTTGTTTGTTCTTCGCAGAAATTTGGGCGGATGCTTGACTGCCCCTATTTTTATATGTGAAATATTAGCTTAATCTTAGTGGGAATTTGCTCAGAAGGTGGCTTTCCACCTAAAGTCACCAATCTAGAAGGTGCCCCCGCAGCCAACGCAAGCAAGGAGACGCAAATGGCTTTGACCGAAGAGTCCCCGAAGATCATCGACCAGGTGGTGGACGAGGGCGAATCACAGGCGTTCATTCCCTACGCGGACCTTGGGGAGAATTTCGAGAAGGCGCCCATCTACCTGCGCGCCGATCTGTTCTACTACTCGTCGCGGATGGGCTTCATGCCGAACTGCAACAAGGTCTATATGCATGTGCCTTGGATCGCCCAGCACCTTTTCCACCTCAACAACGCGGTCATGCGCGATGAGCGCAACAGTTTGAGCGAGCACCTGAAGTACCGCATCGCCTTGGCGGTTTCGCGCACCAACGAGTGCCCTTATTGCGTCTCCCACCACACCGGCACACTGAAGCGCCGCTGGCGGTACGACGACGCTGAGGTGCAGAATCTCCTGCACTTGGACCAGCCCAGCGACGAGCGGGAGGCTGTGGCCATGGAGTTCGCCACCCAGGCGTCGCTGGACTCCGGCGGCGTCACCGACGAGTTGCGGGCCAAGCTGGCCGCCCACTTCAAGCCCCAGGAGGTCATGGAGATCGTCACCCTGATCGGCTTCTGGAAGATGTACAACCTGATGCACGCCGCCATGGCGCTGCCGATCGAGGATCCGGTGGCCGGCTTGGAGGAGTGGATGCATGTGCAGCCCTCTGGTGCGGACAGCGGCCCCATTGAGGTCAAGGCGAACGTGGAGATCTACTGCAAGCAGCTATGCCCGTCCTGCCGCCGCGCCAAACGCCTGCTGGCGGCGCGGGGCGCGGCCTATCGGGAATACGACATCGACGGTGACGCCGCCAAGCTGGAGGAAATGCTGGAGCGCACCAACGGCCGGCCGACGGTGCCGCAAATCTTCATCAACGGCGAACTGATCGGCGGCATGGATGAGCTGGCGTTGCTGGACCGGCAGGGGGACCTGTCGGCCAAGCTGCTGCAAAGCCCCGCCGCTTGAAGGCGTCGCGGCTAGGGATTGGCGGGGGCCTTTGTTGGATGGAGAGGCTTGCATGAGTGGTCCACCCGCGAAGGGCGGTGCGCCGGCGGCGGCCGAGGGCGCTTTGGACGGGCGGGCCTTTCGCAACGCCTTGGGCCAGTTCCCCACTGGCGTGTGCGTGGTCACCGCCCAGGCCCCGGATGGCGAAGACTTGGGGACGACCATGAGCTCCTTCAACTCCCTGTCGCTTGACCCGCCCTTGGTCTTGTTCAGCGTTGACCGGCGGGCCTCAAGCCTGCCCAAGTGGCAAATGGTGCAGGGCTGCGCCATCAATGTTCTGGCGGAGAGCCAGAAGGAGGTGTCGGGCCGCTTCGCCCGGTCCAGGAGCAACAAATGGGCCGGCATCGACTTTGACCGCGGCTATGCGGAGGCACCGCTGCTGCGCGGCGTGGTCGCCCGCTTTGAATGCCGCCCTTACGCCATCTACGACGGCGGCGACCATCTGCTGTTCATCGTTGAGGTCGTCCGCTTTCGCATCTTCGCCAACCGGGCGCCGCTGATCTTCTGCCGAGGCAACTACGGGGCCTTGAAGCCCACCGATGAGCCGGCGCCCCTCTGGCCCTTGGACATCCACTATTAGCCCGGCGCCGTCGTTGGCGAAGCGGCGCCCTAGGAAGGAGAACGGAGCATGATCAAGACTGGCGAACAGCACACCGCGTCCTTGCGGGACGGACGGCAAATTTACCTGAACGGGGCCGTGGTGGAGGACCCCACCACCCATCCGGCGTACCGCAACGCGGTGGCCTCCGTGGCCAAGCTCTATGACTTCCAAAGCCGCCAGGACAACCTGGAGTTGATGACCTACGCCACCCCCGCGGGCGGGCGCGCCAACCGCATCTGGCAGCTTCCGGAAAGCTATGCGGACTTGGTGGAGCGGCGCAGGGCCTTGGAGGCCTGGACCGAACTGCACGGCGGCTTCCTGGGCCGGGCGCCGGACCATGTGGCCTCCTGCATCGCCGGCATGTACATGGGCCTGGAGGTCTTCGAGGCCTACGACAAGGCGCGGGCGGGGGCGCTTGCGGACTACTACGCCCACGCTCGGGACAACGAGCTTTATCTAAGCTACGTCATCGTCAACCCCCAGGCCGACAGGTCCAAGGCCGCCCACGAGCAGGCGGACGAATTCCTCACCGCCGGAGTGGTTGATGAGGACGCCGAGGGCCTGACCATCCGCGGCGCCAAGATGCTCGCCACCGGCGGCATCATGGCCAATGAGGTGCTGGTCTCCTGCATTCAGCCGTTGCAGCCGGGGGATGAGAAGTACGCCCTTTCCTTCACCGTCCCGATGAACGCCAAGGGCCTGAAGATTCTCTCGCGCAAGTCCTACGAACAGCACGCGCCCAGCGTCTTTGACAATCCTTTGGCGCACCGCTTTGACGAGAACGACGCAGTGCTCTACTTTGACGACGTGAAGGTGCCTTGGGAGCGGGTGTTCGTCAACCAGAACACCGAGATGTGCATGAAGCAGTTCCACGCCACCCCAGCCCATGTCTATCAAAACTACCAAGCGCAAGTCCGCCTGATGGTGAAGATGCGCTTTCTTTTGGGCATCGCCAAGCGCATCACGGACACTAACGGCATCACCGGCTTTCCGCAGGTGCGGGAGATCCTCGGCAACTTGGCCGCCGAGACGACCATCGTTGATGCCTTGGTCCACGCCATGGAGGTCAAGGGCCAGCAGCGCGGCCCCTACTTCATCCCGGACCGCCACAGCGTGTACGCTGCACAGGTGCTCACCCAACAGCTGTATCCGCAGGTGATAAACACCTTGCGCGATCTGGCCGGCGGCGGAATGATCATGCTGCCATCCTCCGCGGCGGACTTCGCCAACCCGGAAATGCGCGCGATTATCGACAAGACTCAAAAATCCCCGGCCAGCGACTCCGAAAACCGGGTCAAGTTCTTCAAGCTGGCTTGGGACGCGGTGGGTTCGGAATTCGCCTCCCGCCACACCCAGTACGAAATGTTCTACGCCGGCGCCACCTTTGTCACCAAGGGGCACAGCTTCCGTACTTTCGACTGGGATCGCTGCACCGGCATGGTCGATCAGATGCTGGACAGCTATTCTTTGGAGGATGAGCTGGCCCGCCTGCAGGCCGCCGCCAAAGACTGACCATCGCCGGCCCTCGCTTGGCGGCCAAACCCGGGTGGGTGGGGGCGCTGACCGCCTTGGCTACTGCTTGGTCTGTTGCGTTGGCCCACCCTCATAAGGACCGATGCGCCGCCTGCAGCAGCTTGAAGCCGCGCAGGTCGCCCATCAGGTTGCCCTCCATGCGGTTCATCACATAGGAAACGCACATCCGAGCGTCCTGATCGATCACCGCGGTGGAGCCGCCCCAGCCGCCCCAATAGGCGATGCGCTCGTTGGGGCCCATGGGCAGCAAGTCCGTGGTGATGCCGTAGCCCATGCCGAACTTGATCGGGACGCCCAGCACCAGATCCTTGCCGAAGGTTTGCGTATCGAAAATGGCCCGGCAGCCGGCTTCGGACATCAGCCGCTTGCCGTTGGCGCATCCCAGATTGGCGGCCAAGGTCTGCACGGCCACCACGGAGCGGGCGTTGCCATGACCGTTGGCGGCGGGAATTTCCGCCGCCCGCCAAGCTCTGCTGGCGGCGGCCTTGGCGAGTATGGAAGGGTTGGCGAAGGTGCGGGCGGCGATGGAGTCCGGCGCCGCTTGGCCGGCCGGCGCCGCCTTGGGTGGAACCAACTGGCCGATGCGGTGGTCGTGCTCCGGGCCGATGCCGATGTGGAAGTCCGCGCCTAGAGGTTCCGCCAATTCCTGGCGGAAGAACGCGCCGAGGGTCTGGCCGGTGATGCGCCGCACCACTTCGCCGATCAGGTGCCCTTGGGTCAAGGCGTGGTAGCCGCTCTGGGCGCCGGGTTCCCACCAAGGCGCTTGGCGGGCTAGGGCGGCGGTCATCTTCTCCCAGTCGTAAACGTCCGCTTCGGACATGGGTTCGTCCATGCCGGAAAGGCCCGCCGAGTGGCTGAGGAAATGCCGCACCTGCACCCCGTCCTTGCCGTTTTGCGCAAACTCCGGCCAGTAGGCCTTGACGGGCGCATAAAGGTCCAGCTCCTCTCGGTCCGCCAGCAGCAGGAGGGTCAGCGCCGCCATGGTCTTAGTAGTGGAATAGACATTGACGATGGTGTCCTGCTCCCAGGGCAGGGTGCGGCCCCGGTCCCGGTGGCCGGCCCAAAGGTCCACCACCAACTCCCCCTCCAAGCTGACCGCCACGGACGCCCCTAGGTCGCCGCGTTTCTCGAAATTCTCCTCGAACGCGGCCTTGACGCCGCCGAACTCCGGTTTGCAGGTGCCGTGAATCTCCAAAAGCATCTCCATATAAGCCGTAGGCCGCACAACTTACCCCACAACCGCCCGGAGGTCAGCCCAATAGTCGACGCAAATGGACTGTCCTTGCCGGCGCCCCAACTGCGACCTGTTTGTGCAATGCGCTGTCTTCCAAATCAAGCCGTCCGCCCGCAGGTCTTTCCGCTAAGGTATGGCTCTAAAGCGTCCAGACTGTCACCCCGCGGCCGATCTGTTGGTGCTCGCCGGCCTCCGCCTTGCCTTGCCGCTCAGGTTCTCCCGCCCCTTCCCGCCGGTCGAACAGCACCAAATGCCCTTGGTCGGCACGGCACTTGGCCATGTAGTCCAAGGTCTGCTCCACGCCCCGCTGTGTCGTGCTTTCCAAGCTCCGCTTGTCCCAATCCCGCAGCACCTTGCATTCGATCACGATGCGCTGCCATAGGTCCGACGGGTCGCCCGCCGCCTGCGGCCAGAGCACCAAAAGGTCCGTCCTGCCGCGGCCCAGCCCGTACTCTCGGTCAATGCGCCCACCGCCGTTCACGATTCGATGCAAATAGGATTGCAGGATGAGCTGGTGCGCCGCTTCCCGGTACTCGTCGAACCGCTCAAGCCAGTGCTCGGCGTGTTCGGTGTAGAAAGTCATGAAGGCTGTCAGCAGCTTGCGCATGTTCAAGCGGCCGTCGGCGTCAATGTACCAGACCGCCCGCTCATCCAAGCTGCTTTGCAGGATGTAGCCCAGCTCCCGGGGCACCACCTCCGCGTAGATTGGGTTTGCCATGCGCGGCGGCTGGCCGCCGTCAATCAGCCCCAAGTCGCGGAGGTACTCTAGATCGCGCACCTGATGCTGGGCCTCGCCGCCACTCAGCATGGGCACGACGACGCGCCGCACCCGCTCTTCCTCCAGCTTGTGTGCTAGCTGGTCTAGATGTGTACGCCGCGACAGGATCAGCTCCTCCCGCACAGCGAAGATGTCATCCTTCCCAATGGCCTGCGAGCGGTCACGCCCCGCCTTGCTGTCGAAGCAGGCGCCGGCGCACAGCGCGTTCACCAGCCAAGGCTGGCCGTTGGTCTGCGCCCACACCGCGTCCAGCGCTTCCGGCGTGAACCGCTGCCCGGTTGCTTCGGTGTGCTGCGCCGTTAAAGCTCGGGTCTCCGCTTCGGTGAAGTTTCCTAAGCGCAGGGATTTGGCTGCCACGTTGAATGGGCTGCCGCCCGCGACGACCTCGCCGGAACTAGAGTGAATGCGATAGTCTCGTATGTCGCGCACACCGCACAGGACGATGCTCTGCGGGAAGCCTTCTGGGCGCTGCTCGTAGCCGGAGCGCAACTGGCGCAGCACGGACAGCAGCGTGTCCCCCACCAACGAGTCAATCTCGTCCACCAGCAGCACCAGAGGCACCGGGCTGGCGCGGCTCCAGCGGGTGAGCAGCAGGTTGATTGCGCCATCGGCGCCCACTGCCGCCAAAATATCCTGCCAGACTCTGCTCGGATAGTCGTCGCCCAACGCAAGAGCGTTCTCCGCCAGGAGGCCGAGGATGGTGCGAATCCCCCGCGCTGCGTCATCCCGCGCCACTTGACCGACCTCGACGTTGACATTGATGCAGCGGAAGTTGCCGGCCTCGCCGCTGTTCAGCAGGTCGCGCAGCGCGATCAGCGCAGAGGTCTTGCCGGTCTGCCGAGGCGCATGCAGCACGAAGTAGCGCTGGCCTTGAATCAGCCCCAGTAGCTCATCGATGTCCATCCGCTCCAGCGGCGGAATGGCGTAGTGCATGTGCGGGCGCACTGGCCCTTCGGTGTTGAAGAAGCGCATGGGCCAATTATGGCATCCTAATTAGGGAAGCTGCCTCCCTGCACGGGATGGCCTGCCATCGGTAGTTCTCCATGAGGCCGAGTCCGCCCCAAGGAGCACGCTAGGATGGTGCTGCAACATGGGGGGTTACCCCCAATTCGGCATCACCTTGCGGGCGAAGAGGTCCAGGGAGTCCTCGATTTGCTCCGGGGTGTGGATGCCGGCGGGGATGAGCAGGAAGGCTTCGTCAACGGGTACGGCCTTGGTGATGCGCTCGATGCGTTGGTTTAGGGTGCTCGGGGAACCGACCAGCAGTTCCGGCATGTGCTGGCCGAAGGGGACGGCCCAGGAGTTCCAGAACCACTCCATGTCTTGGAACAGGGCTTGCGCCTTGGCGTCGGTTGCGGCGCAGACCATGATGCCGCCCCAGCAGGCTTCATCGCCGGGGTTGACCTCATGGCCGTGGCCTAGGGCCTCCTCCCGCCACTCGCGCCAGAGCATCCGCAAAAACTCCGTGTTGCCGGACAGCACGATGGGCCGCCCCTTGTGGCGGGCCCAGAACTTGGCGGTGCGCAGGCTGGCGGAGAAGCCGCCGTACAGGGGGATGGCGTCCTGCAGGGGGCGCGGCGCGATGCCGACTTCATGAATGCCCATGTTCGCGTCCACCCCTTGGCCGAAGCGGGCATACACTGGATGCTCGTGGGGGTTGACGAATCCCTTCGGCGGAAAGGTCCAGAACTTGCCTTTGTGGGAGAAGGTTTCGTTGGTCAGCGCCTTTAGCACCACCTTGACGAATTCGGCGAAGTATTCGCGGTTCAGGTCGTCGTCGGCGCTTTTCTTGTTCCAAGGACCGACCGCCTTGAGTTCCGGCCGCACCTTGAAGTTCTCCACCCAGCGGGCTTGGTAGCCGCGCACCAAGCCGACGCCGAAGCGCCCGCCGAGCATGTGGTCCAGGGTGGCGATCTTCTCCGCCGTGGCCAAGGGATTGTTGGCGGTGGAGACGAAGCCGCAGGTGATGATCCGCAGGCGCTCGGTGTGGCGGCCCAGCCAACTGGCCATCAGGCAGGGATCGTTGGACGCCTCAAAGCCCTCGATTTGCAGATGGTGCTCCGGGTGGCCGAAGCCGAAGTAGCCGCCCCGCTCCGCGAATTCGGCGTAGCGGCCAAGTTCTTGAATCATGCGCTGATAGAGTTCCGGGTTGCGGCCGGCCATGCCGGCTTCAAGCTCCTGGCGGCGCCCGACCGTGCAGTAAACAAAGAGGTTGAACTTCATTCCGCCACTTGCCTATCCCGGACGTCCGGCCGCGCCGTTGTGGTGGGTGACCACGGATTGCAATGGTGTGCGCCTAGCATTCGCCCTAGTCGTGCTTTCGGCCTGACATAGCGCAGCGATGGCCTCCGATCGACTGGCTGGTCAGCCCATGCTCGCCAACCCACCCGACACCGATGCTTGCAAGCCTGATGCCGCTCGGGGCGGCGCAAGCCCTGCCAACCGCATTGGCCAGTCCACGTTCGGCCTCCGCCATGCGCATTATTGCCGCATTCCCGTTGCGGCCCGCTCCCTTAACCGGCGCCGGTGGGCACTTCGTTGAAGGGTATGCCCTTGTCCAGGCGCGGCTCCTGGGGCAGCCC
The DNA here is from genome assembly GCA_958296195.1 of uncultured Pseudomonadales bacterium. GTDB lineage: Bacteria > Pseudomonadota > Gammaproteobacteria > Pseudomonadales > Azotimanducaceae > Azophilus. The sequence goes on from OY282455.1 coordinate 2,194,548, forward strand.
CAGCACTCTTTCGGCGATGATGTTGGCCATGATCTCGTCGGTGCCGCCGGCGATGCGGAAGCCGGGGATGGCCATGAACATGGCTTGGAACAGGCCGGCGTCGGGCGAGTAGCCCTCATCCCAGACGGCGCCGGACATTTCCATCAAGTCCATGGCGAAGGAGGCGATGTCTTGGGTCATGGGCGCGGCCACCAGCTTGCCGATGGAGTTCTCCGGCCCCGGCGTCTCGCCCCTGGACAGGGCGCTCAAGGAACGGTAGCCGGTGTACTTCAGCCCGGACCGTTTGCAGTGCCAGTTCGCCAGCTTGGCCCGCACCGCCGGGTTTTCGATGGCCGGCCTATCGTCAATGGTGACCGTCTGCGCCAGCCTCAGCAGCGCCTTGAAGTCCCCCCCGGCGCTGCCGCCGCCGATGGCCGCCCGCTCGTTCATCAGGGTGGTGAGGGAGACCTGCCAGCCTTGCCCCACTTCGCCAAGGCGCTGGTCGTCCGGGATGCGCACGTCGGTGAAATAGACTTCGTTGAAGTTGGCGTCCCCGGAGAGCTGCTTGATCGGCTTGGTCTCAACGCCGGGGGACTTCATGTTCAAGAAGAAGTAGGAAAGGCCCTTGTGCTTGGGCACCGTCGGGTCCGTGCGCACCACGATGATGCCGTAGTCCGAATAATGGGCGCCGGAGGTCCAGATCTTCTGGCCGTTGAGCACCCATTCGTCGCCGTCCCTCTCCGCCCGGGTGCGCAGCGCCGCCAAGTCGGAGCCGCCGGCGGGTTCGCTGAACAGCTGGCACCAGATTTCCTCGCCGCTGGCCAGCTTGGGCAGGTAGCGCCTCCTGTGCTCCTCCTTGGCCCAAGCCATCAGCGTGGGCGCCGCCATGCCTTGGCCGATGCTGAACACGGCGCCCGGCAGGTTTGGATGCTTGGCCTCCTCCTGGTTCCAGATGACTTGCTCGATGGTGGTGGCGCCGCGCCCGCCGTACTCCTTCGGCCAGCGGATGCAAGCCCAGCCGGAATCGTACTTGCGCTTTTGCCACAGCTTCGCTTGGCCGATGGGATCCAAGCCCTCCAATTCCGTCGCGGTGGGCACGTTGCCCCGCAACCAAGCCCGCGCCTCTTCGCGGAAGGTGGCCTCGGCCGGGGTGTCGTTGAAGTCCATCCTATGTCTCCTTCAATCCTGTGGTGGGTTAATTCCGCTTGTCGTGTGCATTTGCCGCCGGCGGTTCAGGCGGCGTTGCTTTGCTCCAGCGCCTGCACCAGCTTGTTCCGCCATTGAGTTTCGCTGCCGATGTTCACGGACAGCAGCTTGGCCCGCCGGTAGTGGAATTGGCAGTCGAACTCCCAGGTGTAGCCCATGCCGCCGTGGGTTTGGATGTTCTCCTTGGAGGCGTAGTAATAGGCTTGGGTGGCGGACACCCGGGCGGTGGCCGCCGCCAGCGGCAGTTCGGCGGCGTCCTTGCTGAGCGCCCAAGCGCCGTAGTAGCCGTTGGAGCGGGCTAGGGTATTGTTGACGTAGGCATGGGCCAGCTTGTGCTTGATGGCTTGGTAGGAGGCGATGGGCCGCCCGAAGGCGTAGCGGCCTAGGGCGTACTCCTTGGCCATCTCCAAGGCGGCCTCGGCGCCGCCGATCTGCTCCCAGGCGAACAGCACCGCGGCCCGGTCGAAGAGCTTGTTGACCAGCGCCCAGCCTTGGCCGGACGGGCCAAGGGGCTCCGCCGCGGCGCCAGTGAACTCCAAGCGGGCGTGGCTACGCGAGAAATCCAAGGTGCGCTGTGGGTTGATGGACACCCCGTCGCCGCCGAGCTCCACGAGCTGGAGGCTGGCGCCGTCGCCGCTGTCGGCCTTGGTGACCACCACGGCGATGTCCGCCACGTCGCCATCGGCAACGGCAACCTTGGTGCCATGCAGGGCGCCGTTGTGGGCGGCTGCGGTGAGGTTCGCCGCCGTGGTGCGGCCCGGCCCCTCCGCCATGGCGAAGGCGCCTATGGTTGTGCCGTTAGCGAGATTCGGCAGCCAACGCTCCTTCTGCGCGGTGCTGCCGGCCAAAAGCAGGGCCTCCGTAGCCAGATAAACGGAGGAGGAGAAGGGCGTGGGCGCCACCGCCCGGCCCAGTTCCTCGGCGATGACCGCGAGCTCCAGATAGGAAAGCCCCAACCCGCCGAACTCCTCCGGAATGACCGTGGCGGTCCAGCCCATTTCCGCGATCTTTGCCCAGAGCTCCCGGTCCGTGGGCTGGTCTCCATCCAAAACCGCGCGCACTTTGGTCATGGGGCAGTGCTCGCCCAAAAAGCCGTGCGCCTGCTCCCGCAGCAGATTCTGCTCCTCAGAGAACTCGAAGTTCATGTTTTCCCCAGTGGCCTCAATCGAGGGGCGCAATTGTGTACGGTTTGCGGGGAAAAGGCGAGTTTTTGGGCCGAGGGGGACCGCTACGCCACTCCGTCAAGTAGCCCACCAAGTAGCCCACCGACCAAACCGAATCAACAAAATGTTGATAAAACTGTCAACAGCGCTCAACATAGCAGACCTATGGAAGTTGGAGCATTCATACGCCAGCGCCGGGTTGAGCTTGGTTTGTCCTTGCGTGGTGTGGCGCAGCGGCTTGATCTGGACGTGGCGTACCTTTCGCGGATTGAGAGTGGGCAGGTTCCGCCATCGGTGCAGATACTGAGAAAACTGGCGGACTTGCTTGGCTGCAGTGAGGACGAGTTGCTGTTTCTTTCTGGGCGGCTGCCGGAGCGGATTCGGGCGTTGATCTCGCGTCAGCCAGAAAAGGCTGCGGCTGCGTTGGCGACCATGGCCGAGCTGTGCTTGGCGGAACCAGGTTCGGCCGCCGGTGTGGCGCTGGTTGCGGAGCGAGGCCGGCGTGTCGTCGAAGATGGCTTCCCGTTCGAGTGGGTCAGCGAGGTTGCGGAAATCGAAAGCTGGCGGAAGGAGTTGTATCGACCTATCTACCACATGCACAAGTGGTGGGCGCAACGTTTGGGATCGGTCTTTCGGGCAGCGATCATCGCGGCTGCCGCCCCGAAGGGCTCATCGGTGATGGACCTTTTTTACGAACCTGTGCGGTTGCCGGGGCTAGTGGTGTTTGACCCCTTCATGGGTAGCGGCACCACGGTGGGCGAAGCGCAGAAACTCGGCTGCACGACCGTTGGCCGCGACATCAACCCGGTGGCGCACCGAGCGGTTCGGGTTGCTCTCGGGGAGATTAGTCGAGCCGAGGTCCACGCCCAATACAGGCGGGTTGAAGCAAGCGCTGGGCGCGAAATTAGACGCCTATATCAATCCACTGACGGCGATGGGCAGCCCTGCGAGGTACTCTACTTCTTTTGGGTGAAATTCCTGCCTTGTCCTCAATGCGGGGAGGACGTCGATCTCTTTTCCAGCTACATCATCGCCTCCCACGCAAACAAAGCCCGGCATCCTCAGGCAAGGGCGCTCTGCCCTGACTGCGGCGCACTACCTGTGTGCCGTTACGACGCCACATCCGTAAGTTGTTCATGCGGCTTAACATTCGACCCGCGAAATGGCCTGGCCCGGCGCACGACCGCTGTTTGCGGAGGCTGCGCCCATGAATTCCCGATCGCGAGGACTGCCGCAGGCGCTGGTGGCCCACCTAGTCACCGGCTCTACGCCAAGCTTGTTCTTAGAGCGAATGGCATCAAGGAGTATCTTCCTGCAACGACGGAAGATGTGCGTGCCTTTGCTGCAGCCCGCAAACGCTTGACGGAAGTTAATCCGCCGATTCCGTCCACACCAATAGAGGACGGGCACAACACCAAGCAGATTCTCAACTACGGCTACCGCTACTGGCACGAACTATTCAACGCCCGTCAACTTCTCGCGCTCACCACTTTAGCGACCTCGATCAGAGACTTGCCCGATGGTGGTGCCCGCGATGCGCTGTCGCTACTCTTTTCGGGGGTTTTGGAGTTCAACAACATGTTCGCCTCCTATAAGGGCGAAGGAACAGGTGCCGTGCGCCATATGTTTGCCCATCACATCCTGAAACCAGAACGAACGCCCATTGAAGCGAACCTGTGGGGCACATCCAAGAGCTCCGGCGCGTTCTCAACGCTTTATAAAAGCCGCCTGCTTCGAGCTCTGGCATATAGAGAAGCTCCGTTCGAGATTGCTGTGGAATACAAAGGCAAGCGGAAGTCAGGCCGAAAGGTTTTTGGCGCAAGCTCGCCTATGGGAGGCGAAGTGCTGGACGGCCTGCCAAAACGCGCCCTAAAGGCCGGGGCCACCTACATTTCCTGCGGTGATTCTGCGAAAACTGACCTGGCCGACCAAAGCGTGGACCTCGTTGTGACCGATCCACCATTCTTTGACAACGTTCACTACTCAGAATTAGCGGATTTCTTTTTCGCATGGCAGCAGACCTACTTCTTTCAGGGTGGCGGTCAGCATACGACCAGACGTGCGGAGGAAGTGCAGGACACGGATGTTCGCATGTTTGCGAAGAAGTTAAGGATGGTTTTCACGGAGTGCAATCGGGTGCTTCGGGACCGGGGGCTAATGGTGTTCAGCTACCACCATTCCAAGGAAAGCGGATGGACGGCCTTGGCGGAAGCCGTAGTTGGTGCGGGATTTTCGATTATTCAATCCCAACCCGTGAAATCGGAGATGTCGGTGGCGGCGCCCAAAAGCCAAGCCAAGCAACCCATCAATTTGGACATGCTGATCGTTTGCCGTAAACGGCAAATGGACCGGCGTGAGCGCAAGACCGAGAGTGCCGCGTTTGCGGCGTCTCAGGAGACGGGGGTAGATCAGGTTCGGCGATTCAATGCAGTCGGCAGGAAGCTGTCGCGCAATGACGTGCGAGTCGTGCTCTTGAGTCAATTGTTGGTTGAGTTGTGCGCGGATAGAAGCATTGATGATGTTCGAATGAGCTTGGATATGCTTCTCCCGAGAGTGGATCGAATAGCTGAGGGCATTTGGTACGCTCAGACCATCCGGGAGTCACCGGAGCAATTGACGTCGATAGGCGGGGCCGAACAGCTTTCCATGCTTGAGGCGTAGGCTACAACTCGAACGGTAGAGTGAAGCGGCCTCTGGGCCGGGTTCTTATGTTGCGCACTGGTGTCAAAAAGGGATCTTCTAGAACTCGAATGGGGTCGCTCTGCGCATCCTGAGCATAACGATAGCAATGAAATTCTCGAACTTCGCCTTCCGGAATGGATCGCTTTAGAATGAAAATCTTCTGTAAGTCATCGGACTGTTCCGCTAGTGTGTCATCGGCATGAATCAGCGTCGCCGCCTGATCGAGCTCGGGTGTCCCAAGAGGGTTGCCGAAGATTAGCATCGGTCGGACGCGGTTAACGCCGTCAGAATAACTGCCAAGCCCAATCCTCTTGGTGCGCTCACCAGTAATGTTCAGATAAAGTTCAAAATCTTCATTCAAGGCATTGCCGTCCACGAGAGCAAGCGCTGAAACAATCACAAGTCCCTTGGGTGGGGATGCCGGCTCGACGCAAACGAATAGATAGAACCCGCGGATGTCACATGGAATTGCATTTATGTCAAATACTCGGATTTGGCCGCAAGGGGGTGTCGTATTGAAGTCTATTCCGGAAGCACGCGCAACGCGGCCCGAACCAGCCCGCTCCACCTTTTTTACCTCAATGCCCACTATTTGCGTTAGGTCATCGGGGCGACTGATTTGCGTATCGGACTTATGGAGCACCATATCTGGCGTGATCAAAGGTCCCGGTGCCTTTACGCAATTCATGCCGCTCCATCGCGAAAAGACAGTGTTTGCAAGAAACTCATCAAAAGGGTCATCTTGAGTATTGCGCTTATCGCGCAGCCGGAAAGGAACAGGATGGCCGCCATCATCAAAAAACTGCCTTTGAAGCCTTAGAAATGCGAGCGCCGGAATATCCACCAATTGATGACGCCTCATGCGCCTACGCGGCAAGGACGCTTTCCTTCTCCTAATCCTTCAGCCCGCAGGTGTCGTCCAGCCAGTTGATCATGGCGGGGAACATTTGCATCCAGTGGCGGTAGTAGATGGTGCCGTAGAAGTGGTTGGCGCCCTCCAGTTCGATGTACTCGTGCTGCTTGCCGTGCTTTTTCAGTTGAGCGACGAACTTGCGGCTTTCCGCCACGGGCACCCGCTCATCCAGTTCCCCATGCACCACCAGCAGCGGCACGTCCACGCTCTTGGCCATGTCCAGGGCGTTCAGGCCGTCCACCGTGGTTCGGTAGGCTTTTTCCCTGAAGTCTCCGTAGTCCGCCAGCCGTGCTCTGAAGAACGGCAGGTCGGCCACGCCGGCGCCGGAGATGGCGCACCGATAGGGGTTTGGGTCCCGCGCCGAACCGACGAAGGCGGCGTAGCCGCCGTAGCTCCAGCCGAAAATGGCCAGCCGCTCTGGGTCCGCAAGGCCGCGCTTCACCAAGTATTGGGCGGCGTCGTCCAAGTCGTCCTGCAAGGCTAGGCCCCACTGGGCGAAGCCGGCCTCCAAATGCGCCCGGCCAAACCCCAGGGAAATGCGGAATTGGGGTTGAATGACCACATAGCCTTGGTTGGCCAGCAACTGCGCCCATAGTTCGAAGCCCCAAAGGTCCCTAGCCACGGGGCCGCCGTGGGGATGGACCACCGCAGGGAAGGGCCCCTCGCCCTTGGGCAGGGTCACCAAGGCGGGAATCTCCATGCCGTCCCGCGCCTTATAGGACACCCACTCCACTGGCGAGAGCATGTCCTCCGTCAGCAAGGGCATGGATTTGCCTAGTTCGTCCATACGGGACTTGTCCCGCAGTAGATGCCAGGTGCGGGGATGGCGCGGCCCTTCGGCCTTGACGACGACCACGCTGTCGTCCCGGGAGCGGGAGACGATATTGTTGTGGGTCTCTGGCAAGATGGCGTCAATGGCGGCCATCAACGCCTTTTCCTCCGGGTCAAAGTAATACTGCTCAATGGTCCGGCCGTGATGGTTGAAGGCCACGGGCACATCGCCCTTGCCTTCAACGTATTTGGTGGCTACGTCGATTGCGTCGTACTTGGGGTGGCGGAACAGCAGCTCGGTGAACTTGCCGCTGGCAATGTCATAGGCGAAAACGCCGGCGGTGTCGGCGTCATGGTTGGAGATCACCCAGACCTCGTTGGGATTCTCGTCGTTGTAGAAGCCGACAGTCCCGAAGTGCTTGCTGACCGCACCGGGGTTGGCCACGGTGCGGCCGATTTCCAACCATTCCTTTTGCCCTTTCAAACGGGCGTAGAAAATGGCGGCGTTACTGCCCTCGTCGTAGAGGGACGCCAGCCGGGGTTGACCGGAGGAATCCACAAAGTCCAATCTCAACCGTTGGCCATTGCGAAACACCATCTGCGCCTTGCCGGTGGCTACGTTCACCTTGAAGGCATCGGCCACGCCATCCTGGTTGTCGTCATAGACCAACAGAATGTGGTCGTCGTCCCAGCGCATCTCGGATAGGATGCTGCCCGTCACCAAGTTCTGCATCCACTTGCTGAGCTCGCTGCGGCGGTCCATTTTCCTGGCCGGTAGGGGCGTCCACTGCTTGCCGGCCTTGTCGATGGACGCCCAACGGGAAACTTGGCGGGTGTGAACGCCCAGATCCTCCAGCATGTCCACGTCTTGGCGAAACCGGACCACCAGCCGTTCATTGTTCGCCCAGAAGAAGCCCATGATTTCCATGGGATCCGCGGACAGGGTCACCGGTTTGGCGGCCAAGTCCGCCGCGTCGTAGATGAGCAGGAACTTGTCCCCGTCCTTGCTGAAGCGCTGCACAGCGGCCACGGAATTGCCGTCCGGGGAGACGGCCACCTGGGTCATCTGCGGATCCATGGCGAACTTCTCGTACAGGCCCAGCTCTTCGGCCTGCGCGGCGCCGGCGCCGGGCCAGCACAGCATTGAACCCACCAACAGACTGGCGGCCTTGAACTTGCGGTGGACGTTTCTTAACACGGCTTCCTCCTCGGAATTCCCCTGATGCTCTCGCTTGACTCCGGCAAGCGCCCCTAGTAGCCCCGCGCCCGGCCGCGCAGCAGGCCGAGAGTGCGGCTGACACCGGCGAAGAAGGAGCGCCCAACATGATGGCTTAGGCCGTACACCCCCAAGGGCACGTTGTTCAATTGGGTGCCGGGGGCGTCGTTGTCCAGCAGCCGCGGCTTTTCATCAAAGAGGTTGCGTATGCCGAAGGTGACCCGCCAGTCATTGGGGCTCCAGGTGAGGGACGCCGTGTGGATCCAGGAACTCTTGGTGAAGTGGAGGGGCCGGCAATCCACGCCCAAGCCGGTGCAGGTGTCGTTGCTGTCAAACTCCTCGGGCTCCTCCTTGCCGCCATCGGTGTAGATGGCCCGCCAATTGAACCTGAAGTCGTCATATTCGGCTTGGAAGGTCAGATTCCCCTGCCATTCCGGTGCGAAGGTGCGGCCGGCGGAATCCTCCCTGACGTCATCAAGCACGAAGAGCAACTGATTGGTCCTGGTGGCCCGGAGGTCCACTTCCAGACTAAGGTTTTTGTCCCTGACGATCACGTCTGCCTCAAACAGCACATTCCAGTCCCAGCCGGCGGCGACCTCCTTGTGGACGTTGAAATAGCTGGAGTCTATGAAGTCCAAAAGGCCGTCGCTGCCGCGGGTGATGAACCGGCAGTAGGCGCTGCTGGCGGCGCCTTGGTCCACATAGCAGTCCTGAATGAAGAAGGCGGGGTTGAGCTGGGCGATGCTGTCCTCCACCTCGATGCGCCAATAGGTGCCGGAGAAGTTCAGGTCAAAGGCTTCGAACCAAGGCTGCCGAAACACCATGCCGGCGGTCACCGCCTTGGACTCCTCCGGATCTATGGTGGATTGCAGGGTTTCGCCGCCGGCGCTGAATATCTCCACCGAGTAGGACTCCTGTGAGTTGTTTTGCAGGCCCAGCATGGTGGGGTCCACGCCTTGCGCCCGGCAGTTGCCCAAAACCTGCTGCGTGCGGTCGTCCTGAGTGGGGTCGTAGTCCGGCGGCTGATTTGGGTCCACGGTGGGAACCCTAGCCTCCACCGGCACGATGCAGGGGTCGGCCAAGGTGAGGAAACCGGACTGGCCGAGCAGGAACTGCTCCCTTGCGTTTGGCGCCCGGAAGGAGGTGCCGTGGCCGATGCGGATGTCCCATGCCTCCACGGGGCTGTAGCGCAACTTCGCGCTGTAGGTGAAGTTGGACCCGTAGGTGCTTTCATCGGTCCAGCGGCCGGACAGGTTGAGCAGCAGTTCGTCCGCCAAGGGCTTGCCCTCCAGAAAGCGGAACTCCGTCTCCAGATAAACCTCCTTCAAGTTGCGGGTGCCCTTTGCCCCCCGGTCGGAGAAGAACCCGAACAGCAGCCCGTCCCGGGCCACGTCGTTGGGCTGCGAATCCACCACGTCCTTGCGGTACTCCACGCCCACCACCAAGGGAATCTCGATGTTGTTCCAAGGCAGCCGCCCGATGTCCCCTTGGACGATGGCGCCGAGAACGGTCTGCTTGAACACCGTATCGAACTTGCGGGTTCCGAACAGGTAGTCCCGCTCCGCTTGGGTGGCGAAGTCTCCGCCGCCGGGCTGGTACAGCGAGTCTGCGAACAGGTTCACCGGAACGCAGCCTTGGCCGTCCGGAATGCCGTCGCCGTTGCCGTCCTCCCCGCAGACGACATTGCCGGTGTTCGGGTCCAAGGCCGCGGTTTGTTGGGAAAGGTTCAGTTCCCGGTCCAGGATGCCGTCGCGGCTGGATTTCCCGTTTGACCAAGTAAAGCTGCCGAATGCCTCGTAGCTCCAAGTGGTTCCCCAAGGCAGGTCGCCTTCGATGCCGGCCACCGTTCGGACTTGATCCTGCTCCACATCGACTGTGTCCCGGTCACCGCGCACCATGATGATGGGCACCGCCTCAATGCCGCCGAAATTGAACGGGCCGAACACCGGATGCACGAAGAAGCCCCAGCAGTTCACCCCGCCGGGCGCCTGCTGATTGCAGGGATTGTAGGGGTTGCCGGCCGGAACGTCGGGGAATATCGCGCTGCCTGGGGAGAAGATGCTCGACTTGCGCCGATTGTAGAGCAGTTCAAAAAACACGGACGTGTTGTTGGCGTCCTGCAGCTCGTAGCTGCCGAAGGAGTATAGGTTGAACCGCTCCAGTTCGGAGATGTAGTCCCCGCTCCGGTCCCGGGCGGAGCCGTTGAAGTTGTACAGGCTGTTCTTGAGGTCCACCTCCGTCCTGCCGTTGCCGTCCGGGTCAATGATGCCGAAGTCCGGTGCGCCGTCGCCATTGACGTCCACCGGGTTGATGGTGGGGTTGAAGCCGGCGAGGCTGGGGCTTACGGTCGTATCGGAGAAATTCGGGATGCCGATGTTGGTTGCGCCGGGGGTGTACCAGATGTTGCCGAAGGGGCCGGCGCGCAGAAACACGCGGTTGATGGTGTCCAGCTTGCAGCCGTTGATGGTGGTGCCGGGGGCCAAGCTCAGATCGTCACTGCGGATGGCGCCGCGCTCGTCGATTTGCAGGTAGCGGTTGCATTCGCTGGTGTGGCCCCGGTCCCGCCACTGCATGTTGGACTGGTTGTAGTACTCCGCGCCCACGCCGAAGGAGCCGCGGTCGAAGTCCTGGCCCCAAGCCGCTGACAGAATGGCTTCCTCGGCGGCGGAGGCTTCAGGGTGAACATAGTCCGCTTCAAACTCGAAGCCTTCGAACTGCTGCCGCATGAGCACGTTGACCACGCCGGCCACGGCGTCCGAGCCGTATATGGAGGAGGCCCCGTCCGTCAACAGTTCCACCCGCTGGATCATGATGGAGGGAATGCTGTTCAAGTCCGGTGCCGTGGGGGCTCCGCCCACGCCGGAAGGCGCCATGCGCCGGCTGTTGACCAGCAGCAGCGTGCGCGTCGGGTCCAACCCGCGCAGATTGATGTTGGCGGCGCCTGGGCCATTGTCCAGCACGAAGGCGTTGAAGGTGTTGTCTATTTGTACGCCGCTGGCGGCGGTGCTGCCTTGCAGCAGGCCAGCGGTGTTGATCAGGCCCAGTTCCCGGGAGCGTTGGCCCTGAATGATCTGCACTGGCGAGATGCTGGTGAATTCGTTGCGCTTAATGCGGGAGCCGGTGACCACCACCTCCTCAAGCAGCGGCTCGTCTTCGCTCGCTTCGGTTTCCTGCGCTGCCTGTGTGAGCACCCCTGTCACTACTTCGTCCTCCACGGCGCCGGGGCCTTCCGCTTCTGCAGCGAACCCGGCGGTAGGGCAGATTGTGCAGAAGCAAAGCGGCAGAGAAAGAAGAGATGGCTGCAATGCGCGTCGGATTTTTACCCTCATTTTTGTAATCCTCTCCATATCAGTGGAAGGGAGCATATTCCTTCAAATAATGCGAATCAACCACATTTTTCGGGCTGGGGGAACGCCGTGCACTACCCGTCCGCAAGCAAAGCTCCTCCTTCGCCAAGAGTTGGGACGAAGCTGCTGCAATGGCCCAGCCAGTACCCGTGGCACCCGCAACCCTCGCCAACAATGACTAGGTAACTTATTGAAGGAAAAGAACATTTTGGCTTGGAAAAGCGGCTTGGCGGAATATGCGGGTTAGCTGGCGGCTTCATTATTCAGGAGTTTTCCGCCACACTTCCGCTTTCCCCGTGAACTGGGCGGCCGGACTCAACAGGCCCCAAGGAGCAGAGCATGAACGTTTTGGCGGAAATCAGCATGTATCCGTTGCGGGAGGACCACATCCCGCCCATTGACGACTTTCTGGCCGCGCTGGCGGCGGAGGGCGCCGTGGAGGTCAAAACCAACCGCATGAGCACCCAGCTCTACGGAGAGCACGATGCGGTGTTCGACTTGCTCAAGGAGGCGGTGCGCCAATCCAAGGAGCGGCATGGCAGCGCCGCCTTCGTGTGCAAGTTTCTCCCCGGCGCGGCGCGCAGCATCAATGGCTATGAGTGAACGCCGCCTTGGCCTGCCGAAGCTCTGTCCCCGGCCGGCTCACTGTTCCCATTCCCATAGCCATGTGGCCGCCAAGCAATCCCATTTTGAGAAAGGTTCATAGCTGTGCATGAAATGCTGCCGGCGCTGGTGGAGGCGGGCGCCGTTTCCCTAGGCGTGGCTTACCTCCTGCTGGCCGCACGGGAAAAGATCCTTTGTTGGCCGGCCGCCTTCCTCAGCACGGCGCTCTCCGTATATGTCTTCTGGAATGTGGCCCTGCTGATGGAGTCCGCCCTGAACCTTTACTACATGGGCATGGCGGTGTACGGCTGGCGGCAATGGCGGCGCGGTGGCCCCAGCGGTACGGCGCCAGTGCGCCGTTGGGGTGCCGCCGCCCACGTCTTGGCCATCGGCGCCATATTGGCGGCGGCGGCACTGTCTGGGCACCTGCTGGCCGCCAACACGGAAGCCGCTTGGCCCTACCTGGACTCCTTCACCACCTGGGCCAGTGTGCTGACCACCTTCATGGTGGCCCGCAAGATACTGGAGAACTGGATTTACTGGTTCGTCATAGACGGCGTTTCCATCTTCCTGTACCTCGACAAGGGGCTTTACCTGTACGCCGCCCTGTTCACCTTCTACTTGGTCATCTGCGTCATGGGCTTCCTGAGCTGGCGGCGCAGCCTGCTGATGACGGCCCAACCGCCATAGTCGCACACTCCTAAAACCAACTTGGCCCAAGCCTTCCCGCTTTGTGGAACAACTAGCGCCGCCCAGCGCAACTAGGCCTGCTGATCGATCCGGGAAATCAAGGCTGCAACCGTGTCACCGTCCAGCCGTCCGGGCCGTTTCTGCGGAAGGCGAAGCGGTCGTGCAGGCGGCCTTCGCGGCCCTGCCAGAACTCGTATGCATCGGGGCGCAGGCGGTAGCCGCCCCATTGCGGGGGGCGGGGCGGGGCATCGTTGGGGTGGCGGCGGCGCAGTGCTGCCAGCGCTTGCTCCAGGGTTTTTCGGTCTGGGACCGGCGCCGATTGCACGGAGGCGGCGGCGGCGAAGCGGCTCTCCGCCGGGCGGGATTGGAAATAGGCGTCGGACTGCGCCGCCGGCAAGCGCTCCACTGTGCCGCTGATGCGCACTTGGCGGTCCCATTCGCGCCAGTGGAACAGAAGGGCGGCGTTGGGGTTCCCGGCCAACTCCCGGCCCTTGCGGCTGCGGTAGTCCGTGTACCAGCAGAAGCCGTCCGCATCGAAGTGCTTGAGCAGCACCGTGCGCAACGACGGTTCGCCGGCGGTGCCGACCGTCGCCAAGGCCATCGCCGTGGGGTCCTTGATGCCGCTGGCCGCCGCCTCCTCCAGCCAAGCTGCGAACTGCGCCAACGGGTCCGCCGCCAAGCTGCCCCGGCTGAGCGCCGCCGCCTGATATTCGCGGCGCTGGTCGCGCTGATCGAATTCCGCATCCATAGGGCGCAAGTATGCCCGTAACCCGGTTGGCGAAAAAACCGCAACATCCCGCCATCTCCCCGTCTCGACAGGGAATTTTGGGACGCCGGCAGTCCCTTTCGCCGCAGCGTTCGCCAGCCACTCCGGTTGTCTCCACCGGGAGCTTAGGGCGCTGCCGCCGACCGGGAGGAACGGCCAAGCGCACCTTGGTTCGGAAATGAACCTGTATAATCGCCGGCTTGCGCGTTGGAGCGGCCATGGACCAGGTCTTCACATTCGTCGTCAACCATCCCTATCTTTGCGGTGCTTTCCTGCTGCTGCTGGCGTTGTTCATCCACAACGAGATGCGGCGTGGCGGGCGATCCGTCTCCGCCCAGCAATTGGTGGAGCTGGTCAACAAGGAAAACGCCTTGGTCCTCGATGTGCGGGACAAGAAGGAATACGAGGCCGGCCACATCGTTCGCGCAGTGAACATCCCCTTCTCCTCCTTGGACAGCCGCCTTGACGAACTCAAGAAGCACAAGGAGCGGGCCATAGTCATCGCCTGCAAGATGGGCCAGCACTCCGGCTCCGCCGGGGCGCTGCTGCGCCGCAACGGCTTCCAGAACGTGGTTCGGTTGACCGGCGGCTTGGCTGAATGGCGCAACCAAAGCCTGCCGGTGGTCAGGTCCTGAGCGAAGCGTTCACCAGCGCAACGCAGCAACCAAGCCTGAGCGTCTCGTGCGGATTTTCGGCAATCGACCGCGCCGGCCGCATGGCCGGCGCGGCGCAAGGCTGTGCTACATATTGGCCTTCAAGGTCAGGCCGTAAGTGCGTGGCGGATTGAGGAAAGTGTGCCAACTGCCGCCCTGAAACACGGAGTCGAACACTAGGGTGTTGACCCGCTTGTCGCCTAGGTTGCGGCCCCAGAAGACTGCTTCGTAGCGGCCGCTGGCGCTCTTGACGCCTAGCTGGGCGTTGCAGAGATCATAGGCGTCGCGCCATTTTTCCGGATCCAAATCGGATCCGGTGTTGGCTCTGCCGATGTGCGACCAGTTGAGGTTGAAGGTCCAGCGCAGCTCGGTGCTGGGGATGGGCTGGTCGAGGAACAGGGAGACGCTGCTCTGCCAAAAGGGCGACTGGGTCAGCCGCTTGCCCTGCAGGTGGGCGTTGGCGGGGAGCAGGTCGTCATCGTAGCGGGCATCCGCATAGGTGGCGCCGGCGGTCAGGAAAACACCTTCGGCGAGGGTCAGGAAGGACTCCACCTCCACGCCCTTGGCGACGGCTTCCTTGACGTTGCCGACAGTGAAGCCCCAGCCGGTGAAGCTGTTGAGCTGAAAGTCGTCAAAGGTGGTGTGGAACAGGGCGCTGTTGACGGTCAGGCGCTGGTCCATGAACCTGCCTTTCAAGCCCAGTTCAAAGGAGTGGGAGGTTTCCGGGTCAAACCGGCTTTGGTCCACTAGGTTGCCGTCGGCGTCCCGGAAGCCCACCGCCTCTTGGTCCAAGTTGTAGCCGCCGGCCTTGTAGCCGCGGCTGTAGCTGGCGTAGGCGTTGACGTCATCCGTCACCTGCCAAGCCGCCTTCAGGGTTCCGGTGAGTGCGCTTTCGCTTTTCTTGTTGTTGTAGCTGGCGTTGTCGCACAGGGCGCCTAGCGGCCCGCCAAACAGGGCGCAGAAGGGATCGTCCACGACTTCGCCGAAGGCGGCGCCGTTGATGATGGCGCCGGCGTCCTTCTCCTCCCAGGAGTAGCGCAGGCCCAAGGTGACGTCCAAAACCGGGGTGGCCCGCCAAGTGTTGTGGGTGAACAGGGACCAGCCGACGCTCTCGGAGAAGAACAGCGCGTCGTAGCCCTGCCCGGGAACGCCGCGCCCAGCCGGGTCGCCCATGAACAGCGGCGCAAAGGCGGGATTGCCGAACAGCGCCGCCAAATAGGCGCCGCCATCGTGGGAGAGGACGATGTATTCGTCGGAATCCAAGTCCTCAGTGTAAAAGTAGGCCCCGGCCAGCCAAGAGAAGCCCCCCGATTCGCTGTGCAGCTGAAACTCCTGGGAGAAGTTCCGGAACATCTCGTCGGAATCCTGGGGATGCAGGATGTCCGCATTGCCGAAGTCGAAGTCTTGGCCGCGCGACACGTCGTAGTCCCTATAGGCGGTGATGGAGCGGAAGTTCATGGTGTCGTTGACCCGCCACAGGACGTCCGCGGACAGCCCCCAGTCCTTCACGTCTTCGTGTGGCGGATAGTTGACGCCGACGTTTTGCTCGCCATCCACCTCGAACGGCGTGATGTCGCCGCCCAAGGCCGCCACCACCGCGCTGGTGGGGCCGGCAATCCAAAACGCCGCCGGGCAGCAGGATTCGTTTTTGATGGTGTAGTCGCCGATGAGGCGCACCTCCACGGCTTCATTGGGCGTCCACAGCAGTTGGGCGCGGAAGCTGTGCCGGTCCCGGTTGTCATAGGCGTCGCTGGAATCGACATCCTGATAGAACCCGTCGCGCTCGCGGTAGGCGTAGCTGACCCGGCCGGCCAGAACGTCTGGTGACAGCACCGCATTGCCGATCAAATCGAACTCCCGGGAATTCAAGTTGCCCAAGCCGACGCTGAAGCCCAAGCTGTTTGCAAACTCCGGCCTCTTGGTGATGACGTTGAGCGCCCCCGCCACCGTGTTCTTGCCGAACAGGGTGCCTTGGGGGCCGCGCAGGATCTCCACCCGATCCAGATCCACCAAGTCGCTGAAGGCCAAGCCGGCCCTGGAGCGGTAGATGCCGTCGATGAAGGTGCCTACGGCCGCCTCCAAGCCGGGATTGTTGCCGGTGGTGCCCACCCCGCGAATTCGCAGGGTGCCGCCGTTGGAGGTGCTGTTCGAGCTGTACACCACAATGGAGGGGGATACCTCCTGCAGGCCGTACAGATCCTGAACGCCCCTTTGCTCCAGAACCTCGCCAGCGAAGGCGCTGACCGCGATGGGCACGTCCTGAATGGACTCTTCGCGCTTGGTCGCCGTGACGATGACCTCCTCGACAACGCCTTGGGCAGCGCCGCCTTCCTCGGCGAAAAGGGCCTGTGGCGCCCAAGCAAGCAAGGCCCAAGACGCTAGGCCGACCAGCAGCTTTTTCTTCATGGTTCCTCTCCTTAAGGAACTCTTTGCAAGCTATGCGGGCACCGTATCTGCTGCCAGGCGCCCATCCCCATGCAGACACTCCGCACACTATCCCAATGGTTGTGCGGCTTCAATTCGGTTGGAAAATATGGCGGGATGGCTTCAATGCGGGTCGCCAACAGGCATAAAATCGGCGCAACAAACAGCTGCAGGAGCAGGGACATGCATGACTGCCTCATCAAGGGCGCCACCATCGTCGATGGCACCGGGGCGTCGCCCCGCAATGGGGACATCGCCATCGCCGGCGGCAAAATCGCCGCGGTCGGCAAGGTTGACGGGCCGGCCAAGGAGACCATTGACGCCGCCGGCGCCTACGCCACCCCTGGCTGGGTGGACGTCCACACCCACTACGATGGGCAGGTGAGCTGGGACGATCAGCTAAACCCCTCCTTCAGCCACGGCGTCACCAGCATCGTCATGGGCAATTGCGGGGTTGGCTTCGCACCCTGTCCGCCCGGTGGCGAACGGCGCATGGTGGAGCTCATGGAGGGCGTGGAGGACATTCCCGGCACCGCCCTGTACGAGGGCATCGAATGGGGCAACTGGGAGACCTTCCCGGAGTACATCTCCTACTTGGCCGGCCGCGCCTTCAGCATGGACGTGGGCACCCAGGTTCCGCATTCCGCGGTGCGCAACTATGTGATGGGGGAGCGCGCCCTGCGCCATGAGGACGCCACGGACGAGGACTTGGCCGCCATGGGCCGCATCGTGCAGGAGGGGCTGCAGGCCGGGGCCTTGGGCTTCTCCACCTCCCGAACCGTCGGCCATCGTTCGGTCTCCGGGGAGCCGATACCCGGCACCTTCGCGGAGAAGGCCGAACTGCTCGCCATCGGTCGGGCCATGCAAGCCGTTGGCCTCGGAGTGTTTCAGGCGGTGCCGGCCGGCGTGGTTGGCGACATCGCCGGCCCGGAAAAGTGGACCACGGAACAGGAGGTGGCGCTGTTTGCGGAGGTGGCGCGGACCAGCGGCCGCAGATGCACCTTCACCTTGGTGCAGAACGGCAACCGTCCGGAGCAGTGGCGCAACTGCCTGAAGATCGTCGAGGAGGCCAACGCCTCCGGCCTGTCCATCCGCCCGCAAGTGGCCAGCCGGCCCATCGGCTTCGTCACCAGCCTGCGCTCCTACCACATGTTCCAACGGCGGGAGACCTATCTGAAGCTGGCCGATTTGCCCTTTGCGGAACGGCTGGCGCAGATGCGCAAACCGGAGGTGAAGGCGGCCATCCTCAAGGACAGGGACGTGCCGCCGGAGCAACTCGGCGTGATGGCCAACGTTTACGGGTTGCTGGCCATGGCGGCGCCGGCCATGTTCCCCATCGAGATGCCGATCAACTACGAACCGGAACCCGCCGGCAGCATGGGCGCCTTGGCCGCCGCGGCCGGCCAGGACATCGCCGAATACACATACGACTATCTGACCGGCGGCGATGGCGACCGCTTCGCCATTCTGTTGGGCGCCAACTTCGCGGACGGCACCTTCAGCGTGATCGAGGAAATGCTCCGGCATCCGCACACCACCATCGGCCTTTCCGACGCCGGCGCCCATGTGAACCTGATCTTCGACGCCGTGGCCCCAACCTACCAATTGACCCATTGGGTGCGGGACCGCAGCCGCGGGCCGAGGCTGCCGATCGAACTGATCGTCCACAAGCAGACCCAGCGCAACGCCGAACTGTTCGGCCTGCACGACCGGGGCAGCCTAGAGGTGGGCAAGCGCGCGGACCTCAACCTGTTCGACCTGCAGCGCCTGCAACTAGGCCGCTTGGAGGTGCATGACGACCTGCCGGCCGGCGGCAGCCGCATCCTGCAGTCCGCGAAAGGCTACTTGAACACCTTTGTGGCCGGGGTGAAAACCCGCCAGAACGACCAAGACACCGGTGCGAGGCCAGGGCGGGTAATCCGCGGAACCGCCCTATCCGCGTAGAGCCTCCGTAAACTTTTTGGTTCCCCAAATTCAAGACCAAGCACTTTGCTCACCAACAGGAGTTCGCCATGCAATACAAGGTCGTTCTGCAGAAGTCGGAGGAAGGATACAGCGTCTCCTGCCCCGGGCTGCCGGGATGCTGGTCCCAGGGAGCTACCGAACCTGAAGCGTTGGAGAACATACGCAGCGCGATTGAAGAATACCTCGCCACTATTGACGACTTGCTTCAGGATGCTCCCAACGCCGAGGTACGCAAGCTCGACATCGCGGTGTAGCTGTGCCGAAGCTGCACGGAGTAAACCATCAGCGGGCTGTCCGTGCGCTGGAAAAGTCAGGTTTCCGCATTGTCCGCCAAGGCAAGCACATTGTGATGTCGGATGGCATCCGTGTCCTCACCATTCCGCGACACAATCCCATCAACGCCATCACTATGGGGGGCATTGTTCGGGATGCGAATTTGACCAATGAGGAGTTTCGCCGTTTCTTGTAATGACCGTCTCTAGGACCGTGAACTAGTTGAACAATCCGCTGGCCGCCGTTCAAGCCCGGTACAGGCCGCCCGGGCGGGCGCCGGTGTCGAGGCCCTCGCGGCTGGTGACTTGGCCGCCAACCAGCGTCGCCACATAGCCGCTGGCCGCTTGCAGCAGCCGCGGGGCGCCGCTTGGGAGATCATGCTCCACACGCGGGGGGCCAAGGCGGATGCGGTTGAGGTCGATCACGTTCAGGTCCGCCCGCCGGCCCTTGGCGACCAAGCCGCGGTCCTTCATGCCGAGCAGTTCGGCTGGGTCCCGCGTCAACATGCGCACCGCCTGCTCCACTGGAAGGCGCGGTCCCCGCGTTCGCTCCCGCACCCAGTGCTGAAGCATGTAGGTGGGGTAGCTGGCGTCGCAGATGACGGTGACATGGGCGCCGCCGTCGCCGCCGCCGACCAAGGTGCCGGGGTGGGAGAGCATTTCATGCACGGCGTCCAGGCTGCCTTCGGCGTAGTTGCCCATGAAGACGTTGAGGAAGCCGGGGCCGCTCGGCTGTTCGGCGGCGTCGCAGAGTGCGTCGTAAAGGCCCTCCAGCGGCGTGGCGCCGGTGCGTTCGATGCGGCGGGCCAAGCTGTTCAACTACGAACCGGAATCCGCCGGCAGCATGGGCGCCTTGGCCGCCGCGGCCGGCCAGGACATCGCCGAATACACATACGACTATCTGACCGGCGGCGATGGCGACCGCTTCGCCATTCTGTTGGGCGCCAACTTCGCGGACGGCACCTTCAGCGTGATCGAGGAAATGCTCCAGCATCCGCACACCACCATCGGCCTTTCCGACGCCGGCGCCCATGTGAACCTGATCTTCGACGCCGTGGCCCCAACCTACCAATTGACCCATTGGGTGCGGGACCGCAGCCGCGGGCCGAGGCTGCCGATTGAACTGATCGTCCACAAGCAGACCCAGCGCAACGCCGAACTGTTCGGCCTGCACGACCGGGGCAGCCTAGAGGTGGGCAAGCGAGCGGACCTCAACCTGTTTGACCTGCAGCGCCTGCAGCTAGGCCGCTTGGAGGTGCATGACGACCTGCCGGCCGGCGGCAGCCGCATCCTGCAGTCCGCGAAAGGCTACTTGAACACTTTTGTGGCGGGGGTGAAAACCCGCCAGAACGACCAGGACACCGGCGCACGGCCAGGGCGGGTGATTCGGGGAACCGCTCTGTCCGCGTAGAGCCCCCGCCAACCGATTCTTCCCATCCGGCTTGGGCTACTGCGCCGTTTCTTGGAGGTTTCGCACCCACTCCAAGCGCCAGTTGGGGGTGCCGGCGGGGGCGAACTCGACGGTGACGGTGAGGGTGATGGATGCGGAGGGGCCGTCGGGGTCGGTCGCTGTCACGGTGACGACGGCGGTTCCCTCCAAGCTGTCCTCGTTGGCGTCGAGCACCAGCTGGCCGTTGGCGATGCGCACGGCGAGCAGGTCCGGGCGGTCGGAGCGGGCCTCGTAGGCCAGCCGGCCGCCGGCTTCGGCGGGGGCGATGAGCCCGTCCAGGGCGAGCGACGCCCGGTCGCCGTTGGCGGAGAGCGCCGGGGCCGGGGGCTGACCGGTCGGCCTCGGCGGCGGCTTGAACAGGAGCAGGGGCGGGCCGGCCTGCGGGACTAGGCCGCGGAAGCAGGGGTATTGGCCGTCCTGCACGTCGCCGCAGACGCCCTCGGGAACAGCGGGGTCGCCGGCCAGGGACAGGCGGGCCGCCCCCGGGCCGGCGGGCGCGGCTTGAACCGAAGGGCCGGCGGCGGCGCCGGCCGGCACGGACGCTTGCGTTGCGGACAGTTCGGCGCCCTCCGCCAGCAGCGCCGCGGACAGGGGGATGGGGGTGCCCTCGGCGACCTGCGCCTGCACCCGCGCCGGTCCGGGCGCCCAGGGCTTGGCGTCCGTCCGCACCAGGCGCATGACCAGCGGGAACGGAGCGCCGGGGTTGTCCGTAAGGTTCAGCTCCGAGAGGCTGGCGACGCCGGCGAACAGGCCCTCCGGCAGCGATTCGATGCGGTTGCCGTCCAGGCGCAGGCGCTCCAGGGCGCCCAGCCCATCGAGCAGGCCGGCCGGCAGCTCCGCCAGCCGGTTGCGGTGCAGGTGCAGAACCCGCAGCCCGGAAAGCCCCAGGAGGTCCTTCGAGCGCAGCGCCGCGACGCCCTTCCGGTGCAGGCCCAGATACCCCCGCTCCGCCAACTCCGAAGACGTCGGCGCCCAACAGTCCCGCGGCCCGCGCAGCGCCTCCCGAACCGCCGGCGAGCGGTCGCACACGCCCTCCTCAACCGCAAGCGTCGCCTCGGCAAGGCCCAGCGCCCAGTCCGCCCCCTCCGGCGGTGCCGCCAGCGCCACCGCCAGGAACTCCCGGGCCGGCTCGATGTCGCCGTCGTCGCGCACCGCAACCTCAATGAAAGCCTCCGTCCCGCCGGGCGCGAACGCGGCTGTCCCGCTCATGGCCCCCAGGTCGGCGGCGTCCGCGTCCGCGGTGTCCGGGTCCCCGTCGGGCCGGGCGACCCAGGGAACGGACATGGCCGCCGACGCCGGCCGGCTCAGCGCCAGCGGCAGCCGAACCACGCCGCCCTCCGGCGCCGAGGCCGAGGGCGCCGCGAACGACAGCACCCGCCCCACCCGCGCCCGGAAGCTCAGTTGGGCGCTCAGGCCGCCCCGGTCGGTCGCCGTCACCGTCATCGTCGCCAGCCCTTTCGACAGGGCCTCCACCCGCAGCACGGCGTTGCCCGAAACCCGCACCGAAGCCACCGACGGGGCCGAAGACTCCACCCGGTACGACAGCGGTCCCTGGTCCGCGAACGCGCCAGCCAGCCGAAGCTCCGCCGATTCCCCGACATCCAGGTCCAGGTCCGCGAACGAACCCACCGCCCGCGGCGGGAGGTTGACCACCGTGGGCGAGAACACCAGCGTGGGGGAGTGGCGGTCGACGCCTGCGGAGTTGGCGGCGGCCAGCACCCGCACCGCTATCGTCGCGCTGACGTCGAAGACGTAGCCGGCGTCGGTGGCCAGCGTTAGGATGGCGGTTGTGCTGCCGGCGGTGCCGCCCGTGACGCTGCCGATGGACAAGCCGGTGAGGGCGGGGCTGGTCACCAACACGAAGCTCGATGCGGAGACGCCGCTTGAGAAGGTGACGCCGGTTGGCAGCGTCACGGTCAGCGTGGCGCCGTTCAAGTTCGCGTCGGTGAGCGGGGCGGGGTTGGCGGAAATGTACGCGGGGCTGCCGATGACCTTGTGCGCGGATTGGTTCAACAGTGCGCCATGGTTGCGGTTGATGAAAAAGACCGTCCCGCCGACGCGGGTGCGCCATGCGGAGCCGGAGATGGAGTTGGCGGGGATGCTGATGCCGTCGGTGTCGAGGTCCGCCGCTGTGACGGTGTAGGAGAAGTTGATACTCCTACGGTTTGAGATGAAGCCGTCGGTGCTAGCCGCCATGCGCTCCGTGCCGCCGATGTTGAGCCTCATCCTGGCGTTGAGGGGGTTGCCGGCAACGAGTGGGGGGATGGTGATCCGGGTGGTGATCGCCTCGCCGGCGACGTAGTAGGCGCCGTTGTTGGGGGTGGAAGTTATGCTCACCTGCGCGAGCGCCGGGGCAGAGGCCGCGGCGAGGGCGAGCGTCAAGGCGAAGGCGGTGCGCTTCATCCTCGCGTTCCTGATCAGGAGCGCTTCCCACTTCCTATGCTGAAATCCGGCGCTGGAATATTCGCTCAACGGCATGGGGGCTCTACCTAGTTTCTCCAAGACTTGGCAAGTGTAGGATCGAGCCTCGAAATGGTCAAATGGCTTTGGAGGGTGCGGGGCGCAGCGCCCTGGAGCGCATGAACGTGCGCCTGGACAATGACTTCGGGTTCGAGAGGCACACCGTCCGCGGCAAGGACCGGACGACCGCCCACATGGGGCTGGCCTTGCCGCTGACGATGGCGGTTCGGTGGGTTGCGGGTACCCGTTGCGGTCGCCTTTGCACAAAATTCGGTTCGCTATGCCATGGTCATCAACCTCGTGACAGTCGTGATTGGTAGCCTACTCTACTGGCACGGAGGCGCTCGTTACCGCAGCGTCATCGACAAGCAACGGCCGGCTTCCGCAGCGTGAAGATTGGCATGGTGTTTCCGCATTCGGTGGATGGCTTGGTTCTCTTGCCGATGATAGCGGCGACAGCCGTTGGAGCCTTGGTGGAGGCCGTCAGCCCCGTTTCCAGGCCTCGGCGAAAACGGCATTGATGTGTTCGACGAAGCGACAAAGGCCACCCTGAAAGACATCGACCGTTGCGCCGGCGTTCTGTACCAAGGGTTTAAGGAGATGCTAAAGTGGGCGGCATGAAAGCGATGATGTTTGCGGCGAGCGTATTGGTTTTGTTCGGGCTTGCGCGGGCGGGCGCTCAGCCGCATTGGAGCTATTCCGGCGCCGACGGGCCAGAGCACTGGGCTGGGCTCTCCCCGCATTACGGTGCCTGCTCGGGGAAGAACCAGGCGCCGATCAATCTGGCCGGATTCATTGAGGCGAACCTTGAGCCGATTGCGTTCTCCTATCGGGCCGGCGGCGACGAAATTCTGAACAACGGCCACACCGTGCAAGTGTCCTACGCGGCCGGCAGCAGCATTGCCGTGGACGGGCACGTGTTCCATCTAAAGCAGTTTCATTTTCATGCGCCGAGCGAGAACCGCGTCAACGGAGTATCGTTCCCGATGGAAGCGCATCTCGTGCATGTCGACAAAGACGGGAACCTGGCGGTCGTGGCGGTTCTGTTCCGGCGGGGCGAAGCCAACGAGGCGTTGGCCGAAGCGTGGGCGAAAATGCCGCGGCGCAACGGCGACAGGCACGCCTTTCCCTCCCGCATAGACGCTGCCGGCCTGCTGCCCGCCGACCGCGTCTACTACCGCTTTAACGGATCGCTGACGACGCCCCCGTGTTCCGAGGGCGTCCTGTGGCTGGTTATGAAAAACCCAGTCCCGGTATCGCAACAGCAGATGGAAAAGTTCGCCGGCACGATAGAGCAGCCCAACAACCGCCCGATTCAGCCGCGCAATGCGCGCGCCGTGTTGCGGTAGAGCCGACTCCATTCAGTTGCCGTCAAAAGCCCCTCTCATAGATGGAATTTGCTTCAATTCCATCGACAAAAAGATCGTCAAATAATCCAATGCCGTGTCGTGGCGAACCTTCATCTCCGGTACAGGCCGCCTGGGCGGGCGCCGGTGTCGAGGCCCTCGCGGCTGGTGACTTGGCCGCCAACTAGCGTCGCCACATAGCCGCTGGCCCCTTGCAGCAGCCGCGGGGCGCCGCTTGGCAGATCATGCTCCACACGCGGGGGGCCAAGGCGGATGCGGTTGAGGTCGATCACGTTCAGGTCCGCCCGCCGGCCCTTGGGACCAAGCCGCGGTCCTTCATGCCGTGCAGTTCGGCTGGGTCCCGCGTCAACATGCGCACCGCCCGCTCCGGCGGTGCGCCAGTAGTGGCTGCCTCAGTCCTCCGTGCGCAGCTCGCAGAAAAGCCCTTTTGACTCAAGGACTTCGCGCACCCCCAGCAAGCTGCTCACGGTGCCTTCCTCGTCGCGGAAGAACGCCGAGTAAATCTCGTTCGTGGCGTCGTCCATCGTCACCACCAAGTCCCACATCACGCCCGGAACCCACGCATGGGTGCTAGCGTCCTGGTGCAGCACCATGCCCGGCATGGGCGTCGGCCCGCGCCGCTCCCGGTGGGTCCCTTCGGCGCAGCGCCGGCCTGCTGCAGATGCTTGCGCACTGCCTTCTGGTGACCTTGCGTCAGTTTAATTTTCAGGCAACGTATTGATTTGGTATGAAAAGACCAAAAAATGTCGAAAAATTACGAACGGCTAGCCAAATCACCCATCCAGATTGATGATGTCGGCCTTCTTGAAGCGATATCGATTGCCTTCCTTGACGTGCTTGATTTTCCTGGCTCTGATGCGCCGCCTGATGGTTGATTCGGAGACCCCGAGATAATCGCAAACCTCCCGCAATGACATCAGGTCCGACTTGGAGAACAGCCTCATTGAATCGGTGATGTCGATGCCGACCACATTGCCCGACTTGCCGTAGCGGACAATGATGCCGTTCTCATAGATGGACTTTGCTTCAATTTCATCGGCAAAATCGATCGTCAAATAATCCAATGCCGTGTCGTGGCGAACCTTCATTTCCGGTACAGGCCGCCCGGGCGGGCGCCGGTGTCGAGGCCCTCGCGGCTGGTGACTTGGCCGCCAACCAGCGTCGCCACATAGCCGCTGGCCGCTTGCAGCAGCCGCGGGGCGCCGCTTGGGAGATCATGCTCCACACGCGGGGGGCCAAGGCGGATGCGGTTGAGGTCGATCACGTTCAGGTCCGCCCGCCGGCCCTTGGCGACCAAGCCGCGGTCCTTCATGCCGAGCAGTTCGGCTGGGTCCCGCGTCAACATGCGCACCGCCTGCTCCACTGGAAGGCGCGGTCCCCGCGTTCGCTCCCGCACCCAGTGCTGAAGCATGTAGGTGGGGTAGCTGGCGTCGCAGATGACGGTGACATGGGCGCCGCCGTCGCCGCCGCCGACCAAGGTGCCGGGGTGGGAGAGCATTTCATGCACGGCGTCCAGGCTGCCTTCGGCGTAGTTGCCCATGAAGACGTTGAGGAAGCCGGGGCCGCTCGGCTGTTCGGCGGCGTCGCAGAGCGCGTCGTAAAGGCCCTCCAGCGGCGTGGCGCCGGTGCGTTCGATGCGGCGGGCCAAGCTGTTCGCCGGGTCCGGCTCCGCCAAGCACTCGGTGTTGGGCGGGAAGGTGCTGCCGAGGCTGCTCATCACAATGGTGGCGGCGTGCTCCAGCATCGGCGTTTGCACCGGCTCCTTGAGGATGCGTTCGCGGCGGCCGGGGTCGCGCAGCGCCGCCATGCGCTGCGCCAAGGGCAGGGCGGCGACTTCGACATAGCTGGGGCGGTCCACGAAGGGATGGAAGGTCTCCCAGCTCAGAAGCAGGCCGCCGGGCCGGTTGATGGTCATGGGCACCAGCTGCGCACCCTCGGCGTTGGCGGTGTCCGTCAAGTCAAAGAGTTCGCGCCAAAGGTCCGGTTGGACGTTGTTTTGGGCGATGGTGAACAGCACGGTGCAGCCCGTCTCCAAGGAAAGGGCGCGGTAAAAGGCGATCTCACGGCGGAAGCCTTCCGGATCCTCGCCCATCAACCCGGCCGGCACCACCTGAAAGAGGCTGCGCCCGTTCCTCTGCGCCGCCCGCATGATGGCGTTCACTTCCCGGGACTCCGCGAAGGTGCCTGGCACCGCCTCGCCCGACACTGAGGTGTGCAGCGTGATGCGGTTGCTGGAGAAGGCGACGGCGCCGGCCTCCGCGGCCTCCGCCGCCAACCGAGCCATGGTCTCGATCTGCGCATCGGTGGCCGGGCCGTTGACGTCCCCGTCGTCGCCGATGGCGTAGGTGCGCAGCGCTCCGTGCGGAAGCTGCGCCGCCACCTCCACCGCCCGGGGCTTCGCGGCCAGTGCGTCCAAGTATTCAGGAAAGCTCTCCCACGCCCATTGAATGCCGTCGTGCAGCGCGGCGCCGGGAATGTCCTCCACCCCCTCCATGAGGTCGATCAACACGGCCTTGTGCTGCGGCCGCACCGGCGCGAAGCCGACGCCGCAGTTGCCCATCACCACTGTGGAGACGCCGTGGTCCGCCGAAGGGGCCAAGCGATCATCCCAGGTGGCCTGGCCGTCGTAATGGGTGTGCGGGTCAATGAAGCCGGGCGTGACCAGCAGCCCGTCCGCCTCAATGACTTCTGCCGCATTGGCCGCCGGCAGCGCCCCGGCGGAGGTGACCGCGGCGATGCACTCGCCCTGAACGGCGATGTCCGCCTGGCGAACCGGGCCGCCGCTGCCGTCCGCCAGGTCGGCGTTGCGAATCAGTATGTCCATGTCCATAAGGCGTTCCCCGCAAAACCTCGTCAAAGAATTAAGGAATCCGAATTACGCAGCGCGAGGCGCCACTTCGCGCTCGACCCGCTGCCACAGGCTGTGCTTGGCCATGTCCAAGTCGTAGTGCGCCTGCAGGTTGATCCAGAATTCCGGTGTGGTTCCGAAGTAGCGGGCCAGACGCAGCGCCGTGTCGGTCGAGACCGTGCGTCGTCGCCGCACAACGTCGCTGATGCGCGACCGGGACACCTTCAGTTCCTTGGCGAGCCCTAGAACGCTCATCCCGAACGGCTGCAGAAAGTCGTCACGGAGAATGTCGCCCGGATGCACTGCCGGCAAGCGGCCTCCAGCAATTACTTCCGACAGATCCACACGCCCGCTGTCCAAGTCTTCGCGTTTGATGGTCATGTTTTCTCTCTCAATGGTAATCAACAATTCCGACTTCCAAGGCGTCGCCGCCATCCCAAACGAAACAGATTCGCCAATGCCGCCTTACTCAAACAATCCGTGAGCCTTCCCTGCCCCAGTAGCGGTCCTTGAGCAGGCGTTTGTAGAGCTTGCCGGTGGGCAGGCGGGGGAGTTGCTCCATGAAGTCGATGCTGCGCGGGCACTTGTAGTGGGCGAGATGATCGCGGGCGTAGGCCAAGAGCTCCTCCGCCAGTTCGCCATCGGCCTGTGCGGTGGCGGCGGGCTGCACCACCGCCTTCACCTCCTCGCCCATTTCTTCGTTGGGGACGCCCACCACGGCCACGTCGGCCACCTTGGGATGCATGATCAGGGCGTCCTCAATTTCCTGGGGATAGATGTTGACGCCGCCGCTGATGATCATGAAGGTGGCGCGGTCGGTCAGGTAGAGGTAGCCCTCGTCATCGACGTAGCCGACGTCGCCGAGGGCGGACCAGTTGGGGTGTTGCGGGTGCTGGGCGTCCTTGGTCTTGCCGGGGTCCTTTAGGTATTCGAAGGGCATTTGCGGCATTTCAAAATAGACGATGCCGGGCTGGCCGGTGGGCAGTTCGGCGCCGCTTTCGTCGCAAACGTGGATCACGCCGAGAATCGACCGGCCCACCGTGCCGGGATGGGCCAGCCATTCCTCCGGCGAGGCGTGGGTGAAGCCGTTGAGTTCCGTGGCGCCGTAGTATTCGTAGATGATCGGCCCCCACCAGTCGAACATCTGCTGCTTGACGGCAACCGGACAGGGGGCGGCGGCATGGATGGCCACTCGATGGGAGGACAGGTCGTAGCCCTGCCGCTGCTCCTCCGGCAATTTCAACATGCGCGTGAACATGGTCGGCACCCACTGGCTGTGGGTGACCTGGAAGTTCTCAATGGCCTTGAGGGCACTCACCTCGTCGAAGCGGGGCATCATCACCACGGTGCCGCCTAGGGCTTGGGCGGCGGTGCAGAAGGAGATGGGCGCGGAGTGGTACAGGGGGGCCGGCGATAGATAGATGGTGTTCTGGTCGAAGCCCCAAAGGCCCTGCTGCAAGCCTCCCACCGGGCCGGCGTCCTCGTGGATCTTGTTCGTCGGCAAGGGCCGATAAATTCCCTTGGGGCGGCCAGTGGTGCCGGAACTGTAAAGCATGAAGGAGCCGGCGGGTTGGTCGGCGAGATTTTCGGGGGAATGGCCGGCGATGGCTTCCTCAAAGGCTTCAAAGCCGTCCTCGGCGTCCCCAGCCATCAGCCAAGTGCGGCAGTTGGGGGCGTGGGCGGGCAGCTCTCTGGCCATTTCGCTGAGGTGGCTTGAGGTGATCAGCGCCAAGGATTCGCTGTTGTCGATGATGTAGGCGGCCTCCTCGGCGGTGAGGTAGCGGTTCACCGTGGTCAGGTAAAGGCCGGATCGCAGGGCCGCCCAGACCACTTCAAAGTAGCGCAGGTTGTTCTCCATGAAGATGGCGATGTGGTCGCCTCGCCGCAGCCCCCGCGCCCACAGCAGTTGCGCCAAGCGATTGGAGCGTTCGTTCAGTTCGCCGTAGGTCAGGGTTTCCCCGGTCACCGCATGGATGGCGGCCGGCTTGCTCGGAAATTCGATCCCCCACTTGCCTGGATACATGCTCCACTCCCTAGTCAAACAACCTGATTCACCAACGAGGTCATCCCGTTGGCGAACCGGCCCCTAAGACGGGCCTTGAGTCCCTGATTGGTCCGCTGAACATAGCCTAAACCCGAATCACTGCAACGCGCATCCCGAAATTCCCATTACCTTAAGGTTTCCGAAGATGCGAACGCCGACCGCCAAATTCATCCATTGCCTCTGGATGCAGTGGCAGGTTGGACACTAGAGGCCAGGCTCCGCGTTGAGCCGGGCGCACTCGGCGGCGAAGCGGATGGCCGGCTCGTCGCCGCTGATGGTCAGGCCGGTGAGGCCGACCTCCTCCCAGTCGCGGAAGCGGCGGCGGATGCGCTCCTTGGGGCCGACTAGCGCACCTTGGTCCACGAACTCGTCCGGCACCGCCGCCACGGCCTCGTCCTTGCGCTTGGCGAGATACAGCTCCTGAATGCGGTCCGCCGCATCGCCAAAGCCCCGGCGGATCATCATCTCCTTGTGGAAGTTCTTGTTCTTGTGGCCCATGCCGCCCACATAAAGGGCGATGTTGGGCTTCATGCGGTCCAATGCGGCCTGCACCGCGGCGCTGGAGTCCTCGGTCACAATGACGGCGGTTCCGGCCTGGGCTTCAAAGTCAGAAGGGGATTTGCCGCCTCGGGCCAGCCCTTCGTCGAGCCAGTCCCGGTACAGATGCGCGGATTCGGGCACGAAACCGAGGGGCAGCCAGCCATCGGCGATCTCGGCGGTCAGCCGCACCGTCGATTCCATGCCGGTGCCCAGCCAGATGGGGATGTCCGGGTTCATGTGCAGGATGGACTTCAGCGGCTTGCCCACGCCCAAGGCGCCTTCGCCCGTGTAGGGCAGGCTGATCTCCTTGCCGTCGTGGGTCAGAGGTTCCTGCCGCGCCCAGATTTTCTTCATGATGGAGACGTAGTCCTTGATGCGGTAGTAGGGCCGGCCCCAAGGCTGGCCGTACCAACCCTCGACGATTTGCGGGCCGGAAACGCCGATGCCGCAGATGGCCCGCCCGCCCCCAGCCAGTTGGTCCAAGGTGGCGATGGCCATGGCGGCGTTGGCCGGAGTGCGCCCCGCCAACTGAATGACCGCCGTGCCGAGGCGAATGCGCTCCGTGTGCGCGGCAATGAACGCCAAGGGCGTGATGGCGTCCGAACCATAGGCTTCCGCCGTCCACACCGAGTCATAGCCCAGCCGCTCCGCCAGTTGCACCTTCTTGATGGGCAGGGCGAGTTGCGGGCCTGAGTAACCGAGCGAAAGTCCGAGTTTCATTGATTTCCCCAATGGTTTAGGGCGCTTGCGGCCTTAGTGGGCGCATATCCTCTCAAACTGCGAAGCGCTTGGGAATCCCATTGCGCCGCTTAGCCACATTGGCCGGCGGCGGCCTTATGGCGACCATCAATGTTGCGAGCACTAGAGTGTGCTGCTTTTGTGCGGAATCGGGGTTTTGATCCGGTTGGCGGCCGTGTCGATGAGATTCCCGGCTTGGAGAAACATAGGGGCTAAAATGCGCCTTTGTCGGGCGAGTGAACTTGGGCATGGCGGCAAGGGCGACGGATTTTTCGGCTTTCGGCTATCTGCGGGCGGCGGCGGTGGCACCGAGGGTGCGGATTGCCGATCCGTTGGCCAATGCTCGGCAGATCGTTGACCACCTGGAGCGCTTGGCGGATTCCGGCGCAGCCGTGGCGCTGTTTCCCGAACTGAGCTTGACGGGCTATACGGCGGAGGACCTCTTCGGCAACACGGGCCTGCTGCACGAGGCTTGGCGGGGGTTGGCGCTGGTCTGCGAATGCAACAGCCCGGTCGTCGCCGTCGTCGGCCTTCCTTGGGCAAGCCCGGACAGCCGCTTGTTCAACTGCGCGGCGGTGGTGAGCGGCGGGTGCGTGGTTGGGTTGGTGCCGAAGACCTGCATTCCCAACCACGGGGAGTTCTATGAGGGCCGCTGGTTCGCCTCCGGCGCCGGCCTCGACCTGGAAGTGCAGTCGGACCTCGGCGCCTTCCGCGTTGGTCCGAACCAGCTCTTTCAGATCGGCCGGCATCGTTTCGCCGTTGAGCTCTGTGAAGACCTCTGGGTGCCGCAGCCGCCCGGGAGCGCCCACAGCTTGGCCGGGGCGGAGTTGCTGCTGAACCTCTCCGCCAGCAATGAACTGGTCGCCAAGGCGGACTACCGGCGGGACTTGGTGCGCATGGCCAGCGGCGCATGGCTGTGCGGCTATCTTTACGCCGGCGCCGGTGCGTCTGAATCGACCAAGGACTTGGTTTTTGGCGGGCATCTGCTGGCGGCGGAGAACGGGGCGCTGCTGGCGGAGAGCGAGCGGTTTGCAAGCGGCGGCGGCGAGCTGTTGGTGGAGTTTGACTTGGACAGACTGCGCCAAGACCGTTTGCGCAATCAGGCGTTCGGCGCCTCGCCCCGGCCTGGCGGGCATCATCTGCGCCGTCTCGCTGCCGTGCCGCCGCGCCTCGACGAACTGCGCCGCCGCCTCGACCCGCACCCCTTCGTCCCCGACGACGCAGCAGTTTGCGACGCCCGCGCCCAGGAAATCCTAGCCATTCAGAGCGTCGGCCTAGCCCGCCGAATGCGGGCGGCCGGCGTCGAACGATTGGTGCTGGGCCTGTCCGGCGGGCTGGACTCCACCTTGGCGCTGCTGGTTTGCCTGGACGCCCTGAAGCGCTTGGACTTGCCGGCCGCCAATCTGCACGGACTGTCCCTGCCCGGACCGGGCACCTCCGAGCATACGCAAACCACGGTCGCCAACCTGGCCACCGCCACGGCCATCGGTCTGCGCGAGGTTTCAATCTCCTCGGCGGTGGCTCGCCACCTTGAGGACTTGGACCATCAAACCGAGAATGACGTCGTCTTCGAGAACGCCCAGGCTCGCCAACGAACCCAGTTGCTCTTCAACGCCGCCAACAAGGTGGGCGGCATTCTGGTCGGCACGGGCGATCTCTCCGAACTGGCGCTGGGCTGGTGTACCTTCAACGCCGACCAGATGGCCGGCTACAACGTCAACGCCAGCGTGCCGAAGACGCTGGTGGCCCATTTGGTGCGTTGGTATGCGCAGCATCGGGCGGAGGCGGGCTTGGCGGCGGCCTTGGAACGGGTCTTGGCGACGCCCATATCGCCGGAGCTGCACAGAACCCAGGCGGGGGGCATCGGCCAGCAAACGGAGGCCATCATCGGCCCCTATGAGCTGCATGACTTCTTTCTATACCACTACGTTCGCAACGGCTTCTCCCCGGAGAAGATCTTCGCCTTGGCCGGGCTGGCGTTTGCCGGGCGCTATACCGGCCAGGAAGTGAAGCGTTGGTTGAGGGTCTTCTTCGAGCGGTTTTTCGCCCAGCAGTTCAAGCGCACCACGCTGCCGCCGGGGCCTAAGGTGGGCAGCGTCAGCCTGTCCCCGCGCGGCGACTGGCGCATGCCGGATGAGGCCGAAGCAGCCAGCTTGTTGGCCGCCATCGACGCGCTGCAAACGGACTAAGCCGCTTTGACGCTGTCTTGGTCAATCGCTTGGGGGGCACCATGATCGCTTGGCGTTGGTTTTGCGTCATTTCCTGGCTCGTTTGCGCACTGCCGACGGCGGCCGGCGAGGCGCCGTTCTGCGGCGAGGAGGGCGTTTGGATTCAGATCCTCGGCGCCGGCGGAGCGGAGCTTGACGACGGCCGGGCTGGGCCGAGCTACCTGCTGTGGAGGGACAATCGGGCGCGCCTGCTGGTGGACGCAGCGCCGGGGGCCTCGGTGCGATTTGACGAAGCGGGGGCCGCCTTTGCCGATCTTGACGCCGTGGTGTTCACTCAGTTGAGCGTTCATCATGCGGCGGCCTTGCCGGCCTTTTTGGATGGTGCCCGCTTGCAGGACCGGGAGCGCCGCTTGCCCGTGTTCGGCCCGGAAGGGCAAGGCGAATATCCGGGCATGGCGACTTTTCTGGAACGCTTGGTCGGCGCCGCCGGCGCCTATCCCCATTTGGCGGATTTGCTGAGGCCGCGCTCCAGCAATCGACTGCCACGGCCATCCCGCGGCGGCGCGGACGCCAGCGCCGCGAATGCTCCCGCGGTGCCCTCCCGAGGCGGCTTTCGGCTCAGCGCCGGCGACGTGCCGGCCGCTGGGCGCCGCCGTTGGGCCAAGTTCGGCTCCCCAAACCTGCGCTTGGCGGCGCTGCCGGTGCATCATGGCGGCCGGCCGGCGCTGGCTTGGCGAGTGGAGGCGGGCGGCTATGCGGCGGTCTTCGCTGGGGACCTTTCCAACCGCAAGAACGTCCTGGCTGACTTCGCCGCCGGCGCCGACGCCTTGGTGGTGTCCCACGCCTTGCCGGAACACATGCGGGGGGAGCTTAGGGAGCGGCACCTCATCCCCAGCCAAATCGGCCGCATTGCCGCCGCCGCCGGCGTGCGCATGGTCATCCTGGGCCACCGCATGAACCGCACCCTAGGCTGGGAGAGCCAAAGCCGTGCGGTCATGGAAGCCCACTACGGCGGCGCCTTGATCTTCGCCAACGATCTGGAATGCTGGGGGTTGTAGCCTTTTCGGCAGTTGTCAGAACTGCACCTGCCAGATGCTGGTGGCCTGCTTAGCCATCCAGTTTTGCCGCTCTTCAATCTTATCCACTGTCCAGATGTCGTAGTTTTGAGCCAGATCACGGCTGACTTGGAGTCTGCTCGCTTCCAGAACGGGGCGCTTTTGCTCATAGCCGAAATTGCCTAGTTTGCGGTTCACCGCTGTCTCCAGCAACGTGAGGTTGCCCAATCGATAGATGAAGGCCTCGCGTTGGCGATCACCGAATTGCGGCCAGGCATCGCTGGGGTTCTCCGGCAGCACATGCTCAATGCTGTATTTGGCGCTTTCAAAGGCAAGTTCCCGGCCTGATAGGTGCGCCTCCATGTTGAATAGAATGAAGCGCGAAATTCGCTTGTTGCGGCTGTTGGTCGTGCGCAGAGTCTTGTCCGCAAATGCGGCGCGGAATTCATCGTCGTCTGGGTAAACCGGCCGCAGCGCCTGGACTGCTTGGGCCACGTTGATAATGCGTTTTTCGTTTAGCTTGACGGCGATGTCGTTGTACAGCATCTCCTGTTCGTTGGCTTGGCGGGAGCAAATCACGTTGTAACGGAAGGACAGGGTGACGATTGCCCTTAGAAAGCGCTTGAATTCAGGGCTGTCCTCGTGCCCGAAGCGCTCATACGCCGCCAAAAGAACGGCTAGCGGCTGGCGTACATTGAACATTTGCAATTCCTTTAGGCCATTGCGCACCGGTGCCGACCAATCGCCGGTTTCGGGGTTGCGCAATGCGGCGTAAACCCTCGCTTGGCGATCCAGGTCGCGGATCAACGCGAACGCCTCGGCTCTATTGCCGATCGCGTTGCGAATGGTCTTGAACAGGTTGGGCTTGCGCACCAGCTTGTTGCGGCTGTTCCAGAAGGTGCGCAGGAATTCGGGGAAGCTCTCGCTGCCGAGAAGTTCAACGATGCTCTCCCAACGGTTCTCCAAAACGCCTAATTCAGATTCGTGGGCCTTCTCCCTTGCAACTAGGGCGAAGAGGTAGTTCTTAAGCAGATCGGTCGTGGAAAGGCGTACGCCGCGTGCGTTCAAGGTTTCGAAGACCGTAAAGGCGTTCAGCTCGTCGGTTACCGTAATGACGGTAAAGAACAGCTTGTCCACAACGGTGTCGATGAAGCGCGCTATGGCCTCCCCATTCTCGTCTGATCTTTGCCGTATGCGCTCCTTAAACCACAAGAAGGATCGTCGCAACAGACGCTCCGATGGATTCAAGCCCGATCGCGGCAGTTGTTCAAGAGGAACGAGATAGTTTTGGTAGAAGCGGTCGCTGTGCCTGTTCAGCTTCAGCTTGGAGCTTGGAACTAGGCTTACCGGGTCTAGGTAGCCAATGTAGTTGCCGCGTAGTTGTTCAGCTCGCCGGAACTGCGGATCCTTGGGGTCATCGGGCGTCGCCAACTCCATTAGGCGCGATATTGCCGCCAGCATCAAAAGGCTTAGCGTTGTCATGCGCTGTTGCCCGTCTATGATGTCAAAAGCCTTGTTGTCCCCAGACTGCAGCACCAAGTAGCCTAGGTAGTGCGCCGGTTCCGACGCTTCTCCAAACAGCCCTTCAATGTCTTGCCACAGGTCGTCCCACTCGTCAGCATCCCAAGAGTAGTCGCGTTGGAAAGAGGGCACTCGATAGGTTAGCCCGTTGCCCATGAGTTGGCGGAAGGTTTGGTTGGCGGTGTTGAAGTTCAATCGAGGTTTCTCGCGTTGGCCGGGCTTGGTGTGCAGCGCTTTAGGGCGCGGATGCATTCATTGTCAAATAGTCATAGGCCAAGCTGGCCATGACTCGTACGCCTGGCAGCAAGGCGGTTTCATCGACGAAGAAGAACGGGGAGTGATTGGGAATCGCCTGCTCGGCGGGGATGTCCGCCGGGCGCCCGCCGATGAAGAAGAAGAAGCCTGGAATCTCTTGTTGGTAAACGGAGAAGTCCTCGGCGCCCGTAATTCGGTCCGCGATGGCTACGTTGTCCGCTCCGTAAACCCGCTCCAGTGTGGGCGCCATGGCGGCCGCCAACTGCGGATCGTTGTAGGTCACCGGCACCCCTTCGTCGATCTGTACCTCCACTTCGGCGCCCATGTTGGCGGCCGCGTTGGCGGCGATGGTGCGGATCCTTTCGTGAATCTGCGCCCGCATCTCCGGGTCGTAGGTGCGAATGGTGCCGCTCAGATGGGCGCTGTCCGGGATGATGTTGTTGCGTACGCCGCCGTGGAAGGTGGCGATGGTGACCACGGCCGGCGCCCGGGTGATGTCAACTTGGCGGCTGACGATGGTTTGCAGCGCCGTGATGATCGAAGCGCCGGCGGCGATGGGGTCCACTCCGGCCCAGGGCCTAGCGCCGTGGGTTTGCCGGCCCTGCACCCGGATGTCCAGCCGCTGGGCGCTGGCCATGGCGCCCTTGGGCCGATACTGGGCGGAGCCGACCGGCCCCGCTTGGGAGACGTGCAGGCCGAAGATGGCGCTGACTTCGGGATTTTTGAGCACTCCCGCCTGCACCATCATCCTGGCCCCGCCGTCCTCTCCCTTGGGGGGGCCTTCTTCGGCGGGTTGGAAGATGAACTTCACGGTGCCGGGCAGTTGTTCGCGCAGGCCGCTCAGCACTGTTGCCACGCCCATGAGGATGGCCACATGGGTGTCATGGCCGCAGGCGTGCATCACTCCGACCTCCTGGCCGTTGTAGGTGCTCTTGACCTTGGATGCGTAAGGCAGCCCGGTCCGCTCCACCACCGGCAGGGCGTCCATGTCCGCCCGCAGCGCCACCACCGGCGACTCCTTGGCGCCGCGCAGCAAGCCGACGACGCCGGTGTGGGCGACCCCACGGGTGACCTCCAAGCCCAAATCCTCCAAGTGCGCGGCGACCAGTGCGGCGGTTTGGCGTTCGCGGTTGGAAAGTTCCGGATGCTCGTGAATGTGCCGCCGCCAGCCGATGACCTGCTCCTCCACCGCCGCCGCGGCCGCATCGACCTGTGCGCGTAGGTCAGCATGGGCGGCGCTGGTGGCGAGGGCGAACAACCAAGCCGCCGTTGCCATCCCGGAACGAACTGCAATGCCAATCATCGAGTCCTCTCCTAATCCTGCCCAATAGCGGGGGCCGAATAGGATACACTGCCGCGCAACAACCCGCTCAATTTGGAGGCTTAGGAACAAAAGATGGAATTTGACGTCGCCATGACCGATGAACTGCTCGCCACCACCCGCGCCGTGCGCAAACGGCTGGACTTGCAGCGGGCGGTGCCGCGGGAGGTGATCGACGAATGCCTGGAGCTTGCCGTGCAGGCCCCTACAGGCTCCAACTCGCAAGGTTGGCGTTGGCTGGTGGTCGATGACGCCGGCAAGCGCGAAGCCTTGGCGGAACTCTACCGCAAGGGTGCCGAGGGCTACCTTTCCACCGCCGCGGGGCAAGCCCCGAAAGGCCAGACCAAGCGGGTGTTTGAATCCGCCCTGTACTTGATGGAGCATCTGCACGAGGTGCCGGTGCATGTCATCCCCTGCGTGGCTGGACGGCCTGGGGAAGGCGCTTCCATAGTGGAGGTCGGCAGCCTGTTCGGCTCCATTTTCCCGGCGGTTTGGAGCTTTCAGTTGGCTTTGCGCGCCCGGGGCCTAGGCTCCGCCCTCACCACCCTGCATCTGCTGCATGAACGGGAGGCTGCCGCCCTGCTGGGCATTCCCGACAACGTCCTGCAGGTTGCCCTGTTGCCGGTGGCCTACACGCTGGGCACGGACTTCAAGCGGGCCAGCCGGCCGCCAGTGGCGAAAATCACTCACTGGAACCAGTGGTAGGGGTTTCCGCCTAGGCGGCGCCGGCCGAGAACGACGCCCTGCAAGAGCGGTTGCGACCGCGGCCGCCCCTAGGGTGGCTAGTAGGATTCGTAACGCTCGCCGCCGTCCAGCTGAAAGCGCAACGTGCTGATGACGCCGTGCATTCGGCTGGGCGCCCCATCGACGACCGCCGCCCGATAGCGCCATTGCGCCACCGCGGCCAAGGCGGCGGCGTCGAACAACCCAGGCGGGTTGGATGCAACCACGACTAGGTTCTCGACCAGCCCCGCGGCGCTGACGTCGTAGCGAACCTTCACCCAGCCTTCGGCGTCGGCGGCTCTGGCCGCTTCAGGATAGGCCGGGCCGACGTCATGGATGAGCAGCATTGGCCGGTCGCCGCCGGCGGCGCAGCCTTGCAGCCAAGCGGCTACAATAGCGGCCATGAGCGAATGCAACGACCATTCCCGCAAGGACCAGAACGCCTCTTCCAGCGGCGCATGGCGGCATATTCTGATGTGGACCGTCTTTGGCCTGACCTTAGTGGTCACCATCATCATCGTCTTGCAGGCCATGCTGCTCACTACGGGCTTCGCTTAAGTCCATTCCTTGCAGCGCTGCGGCGGCGCAGTCCGTCAGCTCGGCTTGCCGCGCCTCCAACGCTTCGAGCAGGCTGAACTGCTCCAGCGCTCGCTGATGGTTCTTTCCAGGCGCAGCAACCTTGAAGTAGCGGTCCCCGGCCAAGTGGTCGGTTAGGAAGCGAATGCCCAGCATGAACGCCGCATAGCGTGGCGCCAACACCAGGTCACGAGCGTTCGCCGGTACTGCGGCTTCGGTCAGGTAGCCCTTGGCGATGGCGGAGAAACGCGCCGGCGACACCTCGCCGCCCAATGCGGAGCGCACTAGGTCGCCGAACTCCCAAGCCCAGTGCCCCCACATCAGGGTGTCCAGGTCCAGCACCGCCGCCACCTCGTCCCCGTCGTCGAAAACTAGGTTGTCGATCTTGCAGTCCCCGTGAATGTAGCCGTTTGGGCGGCGGAAGCGTTCGGCAAGACTGCGCCGGGCGTCGATGAATGCCGCCAACTGAGGTTCGGCCCTTGGCCCGGCGGCGTAGGCAGCCAGATAGTGCCGCAGTTGCAGGAAGCCGGGGATGACTTCCCGCCGGTCCACTCCGTCGATGTCCTGCAGCCAACGGCGGGTGCGGCCAAAGGCCCGGCCGGCCGCCTCCGCTTGAGCGTCACTTTCCAAGCGGGACAGGCTGCGTCCGTCGATGTAGGACCACAGGCGCCAGACTTCGCCGTCAAACTCCGCCCACGACTGCCTATCGGCGGTGGGCGTCAGGGCCGGCGTCCAGCCGGGCCGCTTGCGGTTGAGATGGGCGGACGCCGCGGCGACGTTCTCCATTAGAAGCTGGGGGTCGCGGAAAACCGTTTGATTGATGCGCTGCAATACCCGCCGTCCAGTGCCGCCGTTGGATGGTTCGGCAGCGGTGCCGGCAAGTGAATCCGTATGCGGAATGCGGGCTAGGTATGTGTCGTTGATGTGCCCTTCGCCCAGGGGAGAGACGGCGGCATGGACGCCCCAGCCCCGCAGCAAGGCTTCCTTCGGCCTCATCCGCGCCCTAACCATTCTTCGACCATGGGTGCGATGGCGACCAGATATTCGCCTTGGGGTTTGCCGCCCCGGACCACCCGCCGCCAGGCGGCGTCGGTGTCGATGCGTCCCTGCGCTTGGTCGAGCACCGTCTTCAAGACCAGCGCCAGGGATTGGATTGGGGCGGTCAATTCCGGGGCAAAGCCCGGCTCTTCGCAGATGGCCAGCAATCGTTCGCATTCTGCGATCAAGGGGGTGCCGCCTTGGGCCAGCAAGCTCTTGAACCGGGCGGCGGCGAAACTCTCCGGCAGCAGGGCGTCTATGGGGCAGTCTAGGGGCGTATCCACCCGATAGGGTCTGGCTTGGGGCATTGCGGTGCCCTGAATGCGGGCCGCGAGGGCCGCTTCGCCCAACAACCGGGCGTACCACTTGACCGGCTCGAGCAGCTCCACGGCGGGAAGCTGCCGCTCGCTGACGCCCAACGCCCTGAGCAGCTCCTGGCTGCGCCCCTGCACATCGACGATGCCGGCCTTGGCGAGCCTATCCCGCGCCGCTTCCAAGCAAGCGGCCAGGTCCTGGGGTGCTTCCCGATTGGACCAGAAGCGATCCGCCAAGGCCGGCATTCTTGACCAGAGGCGCACTGGCAGCAACTCTTCGCTCACCAATTCGGACCAGAGGCAGGCTTCGCCGCCGAGCACCGCGCCGCCACTGGAGGACTGATGCTGCGCGGATTCGCGCCAGCCTTGGGTCCACTTCAGGCCGGCGGCGACGTGGCGCAAGCGGGGATCGTCCAACAGGGCGTTCTCTTGGGCGAGCAGGTCCTCCTCGGCGGCGTCTGGCGCGTAGGCGTGATGCAGGTCCGCCGGATAGAACAAGTCCAAGTAGTAGCCGGATGAAAGGATGCAGGCATGGCCGGCGGCCAAGGCTCGCCCCCGTGCCGTTGCGCCGCGCCAAGCCTGCACCACTAGGCTGTTGCTGAAAGCGGTGGCGGCAGCCGAATTTGCCACACCTGGGTTGGCTGGGCCGCTTGCAGGCGTCGTCGCGGCAACGGTCGGCGCCACCGCACTGAGGGTCTTAGCTCCGCCGGTCAGGACCTCATCCCAAGCGATCACCCGCTTGCCCCGGCGGGCGGCGAGTTCCGCCACCCGGGCGATGAAGTGGGCTTGCAGGGCGTTGGCGTCCTGGAGGCCGCGGTCGACCATGTAGTTGGCCACCTCCTCGCTGTCCCGCCACCAAGTCGGATCCACCTCATCGCCGCCGACATGCACGAACTCGTCTGGAAACACCTCCGCCAGTTCGCCGAGCAGTTGGTCGATGGCGGCATAGACCGCTGGATCGGCCGGATTCAGCACTGCTGGGTGTGGCCCGAACTTGTTGGTGGGCGCCACGGGCATTCGGCGCGGCCCCCACTCGGGATGGGCGCAAAGCCAACTGGTCACATGGCCGGGCATGTCGAGTTCCGGCACCACTCGGATGCCGCGTTTACTGGCTTCAGCCACGAGCCGGCGCAGCTCATCCGATCGGTAGCTCTGCTCGCTGGCCAGCTTGGGGTGGGCGACGCTCTGAAAACGGAAGCCTTGGTCGTCGGTGAGGTGCAGATGCAGCACGTTCAGCTTGTGGAAGGCCATGCCGTCCAAGGTGCTGAGCAGGGTCTCCAAGGAGATGAAACGCCGCGCCGGGTCCAGCATCAGCCCACGCCACGGGAAGGCCGGCGCATCGTCGATCTCCGCAATGGGCAAATGCCCGTCCTGACCGGCTAGCTGCGCCAGAGTGGCCAAGGCGTGGTTGGCGCCGACCCATTGCGGGGCGCTGATGCGCACTCCATTCGCAGCGATGCGCAGCCGGTAGCTTGCGTCGTCGTCAAGGGCTGGTTGACCTTGTTCATCATCCAAGACGTTAAAACGCACTGGCAAGGGAGGCGCGCCGCGGCGCAGGAACCCTTCCAGCCAACGATTGACGCGGTCCAAGGCGGCGCCCGCCGGACCTATGGCGCCATCGCATTGCAAACGTCCTAGGACGACCTGGCCGCCGGCAAAGGTTGTCCGCCGCGGACGCGGCAGAAGCGGTGGAGGTTTCATGCCCGGAAGGGTACTACATAGCCCTTCCCACCAAGGCTCGGTGTCCGCTAGAGGTTCCACTGGCTAGCTATTGGGCTGCAAGCACGGAAGCCGCGCTTGCACGATGGCTTCCTGCCGCCAAAAGTCGAGACGTTCATCGACTTGTCCGGTTTGGTTTTCCAATGAATAAGTGCGATGACCAGCACCGCTTCTCCTGTGTTGCGGCGGTGGCGGTTGTGCCGAAGGACTTAGCGCCGCCTTCGCCTTCTGAATGGGATGGGGACTTTACGCATTCGCCCGCATTCCGCATCGGTTGGTCCGATCCCGGTTTGCTTTTCGCCGCTCTCGTGACACCATGCGCGGCATGGAGCCAGCGGAACGTATGCGGGCGGTGCTGCGGGCGGAGGCGGAGGCCATCCGCTCCGTGCAGGTCACCGATGACTTTGTGCGGGCGGTGCAGGCGCTCGCCGGCTGCCGGGGCAAGGTTTTGGCTACGGGCATCGGCAAGGCCGGCCACATCGCCCGCAAGTTCGCCGCCACCCTCTGCTCCACCGCCACGCCGGCCGCCTTCATTCACCCGTCGGAAGCGGCCCACGGCGACCTTGGCTTGGCGGGGCCGGACGATCTGATCTTCGCCTTCTCCACCAGCGGCAAAAGCCGGGAGGTACTGGAGGTGCTGGAGCTTTGCCGCCACCTGGGGGTGGCAATGGTGATCGGCGTCACTGCACACCCGGATTCGGCGCTCCGGGACCTTGCCGACCTCGTTCTGGACATGGGCCGCATTGCCGAACCCTGCCCCTTGGGCCTGACGCCCAGCGCCAGCACCGCGGTGATGCTCGCCATTACGGACGCCGTCGCCTTGGCGCTGCTGGAAGTGAAGGGGGTCACCCGCAAGGACTATGGCCTGCGGCATCACGGCGGCTATCTTGGCCGGGCAGCCCGCACGGACAACCTGCCACGTTAAATGGCGGCTATAGGAGCTTTATTGCAGCGACGATGACGCCTACGGCCACGGCCAACATGCCGCCGAAGCGAACTGTGAGGCGCGTTTCCAATTCGGCGAGGTCGGTCTTGGTGGCGATATGAGCCCCAAGCGATGCACTCAGCACACTCACGATGGCGTCGGCATGATCCTCATTGATGCCTGCGCTCTTCAAGGCGCGGGAGGCAGCAAGCGTGTCGAAAGTCGTTGCGGCCACTGCTTGATCCTCGCTCATTTACCAAGATTGCCAGCATACCGAAACAACGACAATGCGCAAGCGTCGGATCGGCAGGATCATTCCAAAGTCGCGCCTGCCAAGCATTGGTGGAACAAGGGGCCTAAATCAACCTTGGTTTTCCATGGACAGGGGGTGTCATAGCTCTTCTAAGGAGAAAATGCAGCGCTTGGGTGGGAGACGCGCTGTCAGTCCGGGGTCAGCAGTAGGCGGTATCCGGCTTCCAGCCTTGCAAAACCGGCGCGGCTGAACAATCTATGCGCCGCAGACTTATTTGGGGGAGTGTCTTGAGCAGTGCAGGGGAGGGCGCTGTCCCTGCCGACGCTGGTTGGGCTGCGTGCAGTCCTTGGGCACGACACGGTGATTTCCCGCGCCCCCTTGGTTTCGCAGACGCCGATGGCGTGGCCGAGCAGCCAGCGGCCCAGTCCCCTTTTTCGGTGCGGTGCGGCGACCGCTAAGGCGGTGATGTGGTAGTGGAGGGCGGAGACCTGCTCAAAGGCGTAAACGCCGACCACCTCGTTGTCCAGCTTGGCGACGCGCAGCCGCTCCAGAGCGGGCGTATCGGCTAGGGACTGCGGCAGCAGTTCCCAAGGGACCTCGTCGGGATAGGGGCGATGAATCGGAATCCGTCTTGGGTTCAGTCGCACGCTTCAGGCTCGGATTTTTCCGCCAAGGATGCCGCTGGCGCCGGTTGGGGTAGCTGCCCATAGGCTTTTCGACCAGTTAGCGAGTGCCTTGCCGGCAACGCCGCCAGCGAGGCCCGTGCTTGCGAAGATTTTGCTGGAGGGCTGCAACTGGCTGAAACCGTTATCTTGGGCGCTCGCCGGCGGTGGTGACGCGGTGCAGCTTGCGGTGTTGGGGAAAATAGTCATTGATGGGCTTGTGCTGGGTGGAGCGGTTGTCCCAAATGGCGAGAGTTTCCGGTGTCCAAGTCAGGCGGGTGGTGAATTCGGCGGTGGTCAGGTGCTCGTGCAGCAACGCCAGGGTTCGTTGGCTTTCCAATGCGCTCAACTCCTTGATGCGCACCGTGAACAGGGGGTTGACGTAGAGGGCCTTTTTGCCGGTTTCCGGATGGGTGCGTACCACGGGGTGGCGCACCGGGGGGTTGGCGGCCACCGTCGCCGCCAGCCGCTCCTCGCCGCCCGGTTCGGCCAGGCTTTCGCGAAAGCCGTAGCGAAAGTCATGCACGGCGGTCAGGCCGCTGAGCATTCCCTTAAGGGGCTCGGACAGCGCCTCGTAGGCGGCCGCGGCACTGGCCCAGAGGG
The DNA here is from genome assembly GCA_958296195.1 of uncultured Pseudomonadales bacterium. Classification (GTDB taxonomy): domain Bacteria; phylum Pseudomonadota; class Gammaproteobacteria; order Pseudomonadales; family Azotimanducaceae; genus Azophilus. Next base: position 2,237,778 of record OY282455.1, read on the forward strand.
TGTCCCCGCCATATTCGGGGATGATTTGCCCATGCAGGAAGGTGAAGGCCGGTGGAGTGGCGCTGAAGGTCATGTCGGAGTGCCAGATTTCTATTTTGGAGGGCGCCTCCGCCGTGCTTTCCAGAACATGCACATGGTCCGCGCCCGGCGCCGCGGGGTAGGCCGGGTGATCGAACAGCGGCCCGAAGCGGCTGGCCGCGGCTTGCAGTTGCGCCGGCGCAAGAGGCTGATCGCGCAGAAACAACACGCCATGCTCCAGCAGCAGCCGGCGCAATTCATCGAACAGGGCGGCATCGTCCATGGCGTCCTGCAGGGAGACGCCGCTGACGTAGGCGCCGATGGCCGCCGCCGCTCTTTTTACTTGAACCATGCCGTGCGGTCTGCTAGTGGTTTGCGGATGCGCATTTTAACTCGAATCGGAGTTCGCCCGACCCCGGCCGCACCCCTGCAACATCCGCCGTCCGAAGCCTCATTTGGCGGCGCCGTCGGCAATTTTCGGCTTGCTCTCTGGACGCCTCGCCTATGTGCGGTTTTGAGTGCGCTCTCCCATAGGACTGACCGTGATGGCTGAGGTGGAGGGCGTCATTCGTTTCGATTACGCGCTGCAGCCGCCTTCCCGCCCCATTGACGGGAATTTGGCGCAGCCCCTGCTGGCTTGGCGCACCATGCTGCGGCGCTTGGAGTTGCTTGGGCAAAGGCCGGACCGCTACGGCGGGCTCGGCTATGGCAACCTTAGCCGCCGCGTCCCCGGCGGAAACGGTGCCTTCATCATCACCGCCAGCCAGACCAGCGGCATGGCCGAGGCTGGCCTTGGCGAGCTGGTTCGCGTCAACCGATGCAGTTTTGACGATTTTCAAATGGAGGCTGAGGGCCGGTTGCCGCCGTCTTCGGAAGCGATGACGCACGCGATGGTTTACGCCGCCGACCCCAGCCTGCACTGGGTGCTGCACGGCCACAGCCCGGAGATTTGGCGCAACGCCGCCGCGCTGGGCTTGCCGGCCATCGCCGCCGACGTGGAGTACGGCTCCCGGAGCATGGTGGCGGCGGTGGCCGCCTTGTTGAACGCCAACCCGGCGCGGCCCTTGGTGTTCGTGACGCTGGGCCATGAGGACGGCGTCTTCGCCTGCGGCGGCCAAGTGGAGCCCACCGGCGCGGAACTCATTGTCTGCTTGGGGCGCAGCCTGGCGTTGGCCAAGTCGGGTGCCAGCGCTTCATGACCGGCAAGCCGCTTGACAAGGAAGTTCGCTCATCCGCTGGTAGCCTAGGCCCGTGCCGGCTATGCAGGCCGCAGCCCAGGAAGGCAAGCGAGTCAATCTGACCATGAACACCCCCGCCGCCATACTCTGGGAGCAAGGCCGGTTGCGGTTGTTGGACCAGCGGCAACTCCCCGGCAAGGTGGAATACCTGCCGATTGAGGACATCGCCGCCGCGGTGCAGGCCATCGCCTCCTTGGCCGTGCGCGGAGCGCCGGCCATCGGCATCGCCGCCGCCTACGCCTTGGCGGCCGCGGCGCAGCGCAGCGCCGCTGCGGGAAGACGCCGTTCCGCCGAAACCGCCCTGCAAGCCGTTCTGCAAAGGGATGGCGACGCCCTGATCGCCGCTCGGCCAACCGCCGTCAACCTACGTTGGGCGGTCGAGCGCCTGCGCCGTCGGGGTGCAGCGGAGCCGACTGCGGCGGCCTTGGTTGACGAAGCGGAGGCCATTCACCGGGAGGACGCCGCCGCCTGCCGAGCCATCGGTGAGCATGGGCGCGGCTGCATCAAAGCCGGCGACAACGTGCTCACCCACTGCAACGCCGGCGCCTTGGCGGTTTCCGAACTCGGCACCGCCACCGCGCCCCTTTACCTCAATCATCAGGCTGGCGTTCCCTTTCATGTCTATGTCGATGAGACCCGGCCCCTGTTTCAGGGCGCCCGCTTGACGGCTTGGGAGTTGGCCAGGGCCGGCATCGGCCTCACCCTGATCTGCGACAGCGCCGCCGCCAGCCTGATGGCGGCCGGCAAGATCGACTTGGTGATCGTCGGCGCGGACCGAATCGCCGCCAATGGCGACGTGGTCAACAAGATCGGCACTCTCAGCCTGGCCGTGCTCGCCGCTCACTTCCAAGTTCCCTTTTACGTCGCCTGCCCGTCCTCCACCTTGGACTGGAGCGCAGCGTCCGGTGCCGAGGTGCCCATTGAGGAGCGGGCCGAACAGGAAGTCCGGCAGGAGCACGCCGCCCTGGTGCCGGCTTTCAATCCCGCCTTCGACGTAACGCCGGCGGCGCTGGTCACCGCCGTCATCACCGAACGGGGCCTCGCCAAGCCGCCGCTGGCGGAGTCCCTAAAGCGGCTGCATGACGCATCGGGGGAGCTTTCCAGGCATTAGACGGAACTCTCCCGCCCCCGCAAATTTGCCGGCAATCTGGCATGGAACCAGCGTGGCGCCGGCAACTGGGCAACACACTGCGACCGAGCGGGGAGATTGCGTCTGGCGCTCGCTCTAGCCACAATGGATCGCCTGTGTGGAGCTCAATACCGGAATGAAGCGGAAAACCCGACTTAGGCGCATTGTCAGTGGAAGCCGGCGCCTGCCGTTCGCGGCGGTCTTGGCGCTGCTGACGGCCTGTGATGGCCAGGCGCCGGCGCCCATGTCGGCGGATCGGCTTTGGGTGGGGGAGCACATCATCACTTTGGATGAGGCCCAGGCCGGCGCCACGGCGGTGGCTGTTAGGGGCGAGAGGATTCTTTGGGTGGGCCGCCGGGAGGACTGGGCGGGGGAAGCGGCGCAGATCACTGAACTTGGCGAACGGGCGCTGCTGCCGGGGTTCATCGACGCCCACGGCCATCTGTCTTTCTCCGCCCGCAGGGCGCAGACCGCCAACGTCGCTTCGCCGCCGGTGGGCGCGGTGACCGCCATCCCTTCGTTGCAGGAGGTTTTGCGCACCTACATGGCGGAGCGGGGCATCGCGCCGGGCGAATGGGTGGTCGGGGTTGGTTATGACGACTCCCTGCTCGAGGAGCGTCGCCATCCCAACCGGGACGACCTTGACGCCGTTTCCGACCGCCATCCGATTGTCCTCATTCATGTCTCCGGGCATCTGGCCGCCATCAACAGCTTAGCGCTGCAGCGCCTTGGCGTAACCGCCGAGACGCCGGACCCTGCGGGGGGCCTCATCCGGCGAAGGCCGGGCCGGCAGGTGCCCGATGGCGTTTTGGAGGAGACCGCCATGATGCCTCTGTTCCCGCAGTTTCTCGGCGGCAGCCTGCCGGCGGAGGATATTCAGGCGACGCTGCGCACCTACGCCAGCCACGGCGTCACCACAGTTCAAGACGGCGCCGCTTCGCTGGCTGATTATGAACGGTTCGTCGAAGTGGCTGGAGAGGAAGGCTTGCCGCTTGACGTAACGGTTTACCCAAGTGTGGCGTCGGCAGAGTTTCAGTTGCCCTTGGAGGCGCCGCTTGGCGAGTATCGAGATCGGGTCAAGCTGGCTGGCGTCAAGCTCATTCTGGACGGTTCCCCGCAAGGCAAAACCGCCTACTTGAGCAAGCCGTACTTCGTGCCGCCGCCCGGCCAGTCACCCGACTATCGCGGCTATCCGATCATGCCGCAAGCAGCGGTGGACGCCTTGATCGCCCGCTTTGCCGGCACCGGCACACCCATGCTGGTGCATTGCAACGGCGATGCTGCTGCCGACATGCTGCTCAACGCGATGGAGCGGGCCGGCCGGGATGCGCCCTTGGGCGACCATCGCACGGTGATGATCCACGCCCAGACGGTGCGGGAGGACCAGTTGCAGCGCATGGCAGCGTTGGGAGTGCTGCCGTCCTTCTTTTCCGCCCATGTCTTTTATTGGGGGGATTGGCATCGAGACTCGGTGCTGGGGCCGGAGCGGGCCGCCAACATCAGCCCAACCCGCTCCGCCTTGGCCCAAGGTTTGGCGTTCACCCTGCATAACGATGCGCCAGTGGTGCCGCCGGACATGGTTCGCCTGCTCTGGGCCACGGTCAACCGCGTCACCCGCAGCGGCTACCTGCTGGGCCCGGAGCAGCGCATCCCAGTGCTGGAGGCTCTGCGGGCCGTCACCGTCAACGCCGCGCGGCAAGCCTTTGAGGAGTGCTGCAAGGGCAGCATCACCCCCGGCAAACAGGCGGACTTGGTGGTGTTGTCCCGCAATCCCTTGCCGATGCCGCCGCAGGATCTTCTGGACCTGAAGGTGGTGGAGACCATTTCCCGAGGGACTTCCATCTTCGCTGCCGCCGATGGCGATGGCTAATTGATGCGTCCGCGGCGTCCCTCCCCTGAGCCGTCGCCCTATGTCACCCGCGCCGGCTACGATGCCCTGCAGGCCGAGCTCAAGAATCTTTGGAAGCACACAAGGCCGGCGCTGGTGCAAAAGGTGGCTGAAGCGGCGGCTATGGGGGATCGCTCGGAGAACGCGGAGTACATCTACGGTAAAAAGCAGCTTCGGGAGACGGACCGCCGCATCGCCCACCTGTCCCGACGTTTGGATCAGCTCAAGGTGGTGGAGCGGGCGCCGCCGGACCGCTCCAGAGTGTTCTTTGGCGCCCATGTGGAGTTGGCCCGAACTCGAGGCGCGTGCGCGGTTGCAGCCGGCCCCGCTGCCGATTCAGAGGCACACAGAGAAAGCCCCACAATCGACGCCGTGCAAACTAGCTGCGAAGACGCCGGCGCCGTTCGCCGCTATCAGTTGGTCGGCCCCGACGAAGCGGACGCCGCCGCCGGCCGCCTCAGCATCGATTCCCCCGTGGCTCGCTCCCTGCTGCGCAAGCAAACGGGGGCGCTGGTCTCCATCGGCGGCGAAACCTGGCGTCTTGTCGCCGTCCGCTATGGGGAGAACTGCCCGTCACGCGGCGGCTATGCGGGTATCCTCTAGTGCTTCCGCAGCAAAAGCGCCCCCACATGAATGCGTTGACCCTGCAACCCATAAAGTCGCTATCGGGCGAGGTGCGACTGCCCGGCTCCAAGAGCATCTCCAACCGAGCGCTGCTGCTGGCCGCCTTGGCCAAGGGTGACTCCCGCATCCTTAATCTGCTGGACAGCGAGGACACCCGCCTCATGCGCCGCGCCCTCGAAGCCTTGGGTGTGTCGATGGCGCAGCAGGACGACGCGTGGCTGGTCAAAGGCGTTGGCGGACCGCTGGTGAACGACGACCGCAAGGCCGAACTGAATCTGGGCTTGGCCGGCACGGCGCTGCGTCCCTTAACGGCGGCCTTGACCTTGGGCAGAGGGGAATTCGTGCTCGACGGCAACCGACGCATGCGCGAACGGCCCATCGGCCATCTAGTCGATGCGCTGAACCGTCTGGATGCGGACATCGGCTATGTCGGAGAGGCGGGGTATCCGCCGGTTCGGGTGCGCGGGCGCAGCTTGGCAGGGGGCGCCACCTCAATCGACGGCAGTCTGTCCAGTCAGTTCCTCACGGCTTTGCTGCTCGCTGCGCCCTTGGCTCGTGAACCTGTGCAGGTCGATGTGGTGGGTACACTGGTTTCGAAGCCCTACATCGACGTCACCTTGGACCTGATGGCGAGGTTTGGCGCATCAGTCGGCAATGAGAACTATCGCCGCTTCATCGTCGCCAATGGCGGCTACCGCTCCTGCGGCGACTATTTGGTGGAAGGGGACGCTTCCTCCGCAAGCTACTTCCTAGCCGCCGGCGCCATTGCCGGGCAGGGTGTTCGAGTGCATGGCATGGGCCGCGACAGCATCCAGGGCGACGTCGCCTTTGCCGACGTGCTGGCTTCCATGGGTGCGCGAGTGGAGCGGCGGGCGACGAGCATCTCGGTCAGGCCGGGCCGCTTGATTGGCATTGCAGCGGACCTGAACCAGATCCCCGATGCGGCCATGACCATTGCCGTGCTGGCGCTGTTCGCCAAGGGCCGAACGCGCATCGCCAACGTCGCCAACTGGCGCATCAAGGAGACCGACCGCCTAGCCGCCATGGCCCGGGAACTGCGCAAGCTGGGCGCCAAGGTGGAAGAAGGGTCGGACTACTTGATCATCGACCCGCCGGCCCGCCTGCAAGCAGCCGCCATCGACACCTACGGCGACCATCGCATGGCCATGTGCTTCTCCCTAGCCGCCCTCGGCGGCGTTCCGGTCACCATCAAGGATCCAGACTGCGTGGCGAAGACCTTTCCCGACTACTTTGAGAAGTTCCTAGCGCTCGCGGATGATTGAACTTCCGCCCCCGCAGTTGCACTCTTTGCGCCAAGCGCACGACGGTGCGGGAAGCCCTAGTTTTTCCCTGATTTCATTGCAGTGGGGTTCGTGCTTCTCGATGCTTGGATTCGCCGCGCAGATTCGATGGCGCAGGGGGTGGGAATGGAGTATCTTCGTCGGCCGGTGGGCGGCTTGGCAAGCGGTGGTGGGAGGCTTCGCCGCGACGCTTCCAAGGTTGTGGAAAAAGTGGGGACTAACCAATTGAAAAAGAATGGCAGCTTTTTGTGGCGCAAGGGTTTTGGCGCGGTTTTCGGGCTGGCGTTGCTGGCGCTTTTTCCGGCTGCGGCCACAGCCGCCGAGGCGGATCTGGACGCTCGCATTCAAGCCGCCCTGGCAAGGCTGCAGGAGCGGGACAGGGCCGCACGGGAGGCGCTTGAGCTGGCCAAGGGTGTGCTCGTCTTTCCCAATGTGGTCAAGGCCGGGTTCGGAGTGGGCGGCGCCATTGGCGAAGGAGCGCTGCTCATTGACGAGCAAACCGTGCAGTATTACCGCACCACCAAGGCGTCCATCGGCTTTCAGATCGGCGTTCAGGCGCGCAGCGAGGTCATCGTGTTTCTGACAGAGGCGGCGCTCAACCATTTCCGCGCCAGCAGCGGCTGGGAAGCCGGCGTTGACGGCAGCATCGCCATAGCCGAGTTCGGCGCCGTGCGGGACATCGACACCAACAACACCCAACAACCCATTGTCGGCTTCGTTTTCGGCAGCCAAGGCCTGATGTACGACCTCTCGTTGGCCGGCTCCAAGTACTGGAAAATCAAGAAGAAGGAAACTGGCGGTGAGAACGGTGAGGCCGCCGGCGACGCCTCGGGCTAGGCAAGGGTTCGCCTTGCTTCACCATCGGCGAGGCGCGAGCTTGGCTAGCGAGGGGTGTCCGCCACTAGCCCCTTGACCAAGGCGGTGCCGAGCAGCGCGAACACCAGCAGCAGGGGCACCGAGGTCACCACCACCGCGGACTGCAGGGAGACAAGCCCACCCACATAGACCAGCGAAATCGGCAGGCCGCCGAGGGCGAAGGCCCAGAACACCCGGTGCCAGCGAGCGGGATGGGCGTGGGTGGGTAAAGACCTAGTGGCGCTGGACGCCAACACATAGGCGGCGCTGTCGTAGCTGGTGGCGCTGAAGATGATGCAGATCGTCACGAATAGGATCATCAGGAAGCCTCCGGCGCTCAAGGCGTCCAGCACCTGCACAACCGCCTGCGGCCCCTGCCCGTCAGCCACCAAAGCCAGCACCGGCGTCTGCCCAGCCACCTCTTGATGGTGGGCGGCGCCGCCTAGCACGAGGAAGAACAGCGTACAGCCCAAGGTGCCGTAGCCGATGGTGCCCAGCACCACCTCCTTAATGGTGCGCCCTCGGGATATCTTGGTGATGAACATGCCCATGAAGGGGCCCAGGGCCAGCCACCAAGCCCAGTAGAAGACGGTCCAGTTTTCGTCGAAGCTCGATGAGTTGGAGGGGTCTATCCAGATGCTCATGGGGACGAAATTGAGCAGCGTGTGGGCGAGGCTGGCGGCGCTCAGCTCCAGGATGTGCCCGGTGGGGCCAACAGCGAATACGATGAACAAAAGCATCAAGGCGAGGCCGACGTTGATGACGCTGAGCCGCTTGATGCCGGCTTCCAAGCCGACGTAAACGCTGAAGGCGAAAAGGCTGGTGATGATGGCGATGACCACCAGGTCCAACAGGAAGGTTGGTTCGATGTCCAGCAAATTCGTCAATCCCGCGCCAATCATCTGAATGGCCAAGCCGACGCCGGTGGTGACCGCGCCGAGCACCCCCACCATGAACAGCAAGTCCACGCAGCGCCCCGCCCAACCTTCGGTGTGGCGCCCCAAGGCGGCTTGGCAGGCGGTGCTCAGGCGCAGCACGGGTATGCGGCGCACATGGTAGGCGTAGGCGATGGCCACGCCGGGCAGGCAGTAGAGCGCCCAACCGATGAAGCCCCAGTGGAAGATGGGGTAGGCCGTGGCCCAGCGGGTGGCTTCCGGCGTTCCGGGTGCGCCGCCGAAAGGCAGCTCCGCATAGTAGTGCGCCCACTCCACCGTGCCCCAATAGAGCACGCTGGTGCCGATGCCCCCGCAAAACAGCATGGACGCCCAGCTAAAGGACGAGTACTCCGGTGCCGCGCCCTTGCCTAGCACCACCTTGCCGAAGCGGCTGAACGCCAAATAGAGCAAGAACAGCAGCACCCCCAGGGCGCCGAGCAGATAGACCGGGCCAAGGCCGTGGGTGACCGCGGCGAAGGCCGCGGCGAGCGCCTCCTTGCCCGCGGCTGGGAACAGCATCAACGGTAGGCAGACCAACAGGATGCCGACAGCACCGGCGCCGAAAATGAACCAATCTATGTTGGCGCCCGAATCGGTTGGCGGCCGGCCGTTCCTCATGCCGCCGCCGCTTCGGCTTCAAGGCGCAGCAGCGTTCGTTTGGTCTCAAGGCCGCCGCCGAAGCCGGTGAGCGAACCGTCGCTGCCGATGACCCGATGGCAGGGGATGATGATGGGAATGGGATTGCCGGCGTTGGCGGCGCCAACAGCGCGCACCGCCTTGGGCTGGCCGATGGCGGCGGCGATGTCCTTGTAGCTGCGCGTCTCGCCGTAGGGAATGGCTTGCAGCGCCTCCAGCACCTTGCGCTGAAAGGGTGTGCCCCTAGGCGCCAAGGGCAGGTCGAAGGTGCGCCGCCGGCGCGTGAAGTACTCCTCCAGCTGCAGTAGGGCTTGGGAGAAGGGAGCGTCCGCGGCTTCCCATTCCGCCTCCGGTGCCTTGGCCTGATTGCCGGAGGGAAACACAAGCAGCTCCAGGGCGCCGCCGCGCCCGGCCAGCAGCAGGGAGCCTACGGGGCTGTTGCAATAGGTGTAGTGCATTGGGAGTTGCTCCTATGTTCTGGTTGCGGGGATCGCCGTGGCTACGCTGCTCCATCGGCAGGTTGCTGAAAAGGGCTGGGCGTCTGGGCCGAGACTTCGTTCATGCGTCGTCATTGGGCTGGTGGAAAACAGGCGGCGCCAAAAAACGTCCGCTGCGCCACTATAACCCGTTGTTCCCCAAAATGCCCGCCGCATGGTGCAGCCGCCCCTGCCGGCTAAGCGCTTCAGTTCGATTCAATGGTGCCGCGTCCGCAGTCCCTAAGCCAGAAATTGCCTTAAAAGAATTGGTCGTGGAGAATTTGGCTGCCGTTGAGGGTCGCCCGCAGCAGTTTGCCTGTGCGGGAACCGGGGTGCTATCCTGCCGGCATGGGCAAGGCATTTGCGGCGGTCTTCGGCGTTGGCTTGGTTCTGGCTAGACCGAATTGAAGGCTATGGCTTGGATTCAACATCAGGAACTCATCATGGAGCAGATCCAGATCGGCCCCATGCAGAACTTCACCTACCTGATCGGTTCGCGCTCCACTCGGGAAGTGGCCATCGTTGATCCGGCTTGGGACATCGACCGCCTGCTGCAGCACATTGCGGAGAAGGACTACCGGCTGACCAGTGCATTAGTGACCCACTACCACCCAGACCACATCGGCGGCTCGTTCGCCAACAATCAAATCGAGGGCTTGGCCGAACTGATGGAGAAGCACCCGGTCAAGGCTTACGCCCACAAGCAGGAGGCCGCCGGCGTCGCCAAGGTCACCGGGCTTTCGGCCAGCGACATCGCTGCGGTGGACTCCGGGGACACCCTAAGGGTCGGCACAGTGGAGGTGGAGTTCCTGCACACGCCGGGCCATACCCCCGGCTCGCAGTGCTTCCGCATCAAGAACACCTTGGTTTCGGGGGACACTCTGTTCATCAACGGCTGCGGGCGGGTGGATTTGCCCGGCTCCAACTCCGAGGACATGTACCACAGCCTGCAAAAGCTCAAGAGCCTGCCGGAGGACACCCTGCTGCTGCCGGGGCACAACTACGGCGGCGCACCCAACGCCACCTTGGGGGAGACCCGCAAGCAGAACACCTATCTGGCGGTGCAGGATATGCAGACTTGGCGGATGTTTATGGGCTGACAAACCAAAGTAGAAATGTCCCCTTTCCTGTTCCCGAGCGGACGCTGCTGGATTCCCCCGAGGGCTGCGGGGCCGTTAACGGAGGGAGCAGAGGTCACGGCCCTCCGCAGTGCGCTCGTGTGGTCCACCTCCAAGGATGGTTCGGGGTGGGCTTCCAGTTCAGGTGCGCCTTGGCCCGGTCCCGTGCATGGCGGACGCTCCTTTCGTCCTCCACATGAAGGGAGAGCGGACCGCAGGCCGCACGCCCTCGCTCATAAATAGGGGTAAAAGAAAATCAAGGTGTACTGAAAACCTTGCGGGAAGCGGCTTTCTGAACAGCGCAAGTTCCGCCAATGCGCTTGGCCAATTGGTACGATTAGTCTGTGGATTCGCTTTGTTCCGGCCCGCAAAGTATTTTCCATGAGCGGCAGCGATCGACAGGCTTTCGGCAGGAACGTTCGGCAGCGCCGTGAACTATTGGGGCTGAGCCAAGAAGGCCTTGCAGCAGCGGCGGGTTTAGATAGGTCGTACATCGGCGGTATTGAGCGTGGTGAGCGCAATCCCTCCCTTGCGGCGATTTTGCAATTGGCGACGGCGGTGGGAGTGCCTCCCTCTCATCTGTTCATTGGTTTAGGTGGGGGTGACCCTACTGAACCTGACGGGAGGAACCAAATAGGGGTCACCGAATTAGAAAGAGGACTCACTATCCGATTCAAGTATGACAGGTATGATGCCAAGTATTGCCTCTCTAATGCTACCCGTAGTCAGTACGATGAAGTGGTCGCGGTGTTGCGAACGGGTCTTGCTGCGGAGGGACGTAGCGGGGATGCTGTAGCAAATGCATTCATCCGGGCTACTAGGTTGTGGCCCGACGCCAACCCTTCTGATTTGTGGACATTTCTCATCAACCGCACCTATTGTGACCGCTCCAATCATCCCCACGTCAATGAGCGGCTGAACCTAGAGCAAAGTTGGAAGCGAACAAGCGGATGGGCATTGGAGCGTGTTCTGATTGAACACTACGGATCGTTTCTTAGGGAAAATAACGTAACCATAACGACAGGCAACAAGGCCAAGAAAGAGTCGCTTCTAAGCGCTGTAGGCGACTCTAGAATCATTCCCGACAAGGCTGATATATTGATTTCCTATGCCGATAGCGGTGAAAAACTGCTAGGCGTTATCCATGTGAAAGCTAGCATTGCTGAGAGGCGCACTGACGATGTGCCGATGAGTCAAGCCTTGATAGAGACAGGATATCTTTCCATATTTTGGACGATGGACTGTAAGAGCTTTCCATCGGCCAAGCCAGAAAATCGGGGCGAGTTCGGCGATGCTTCTGGCGAGCGTATAAGTGAAAAGAGGCGGGACTTCGAGGAGCATGGACACTTCTCCGCCTGCTTTTCGTACAACAGAAACACAAAACCAACACGAGGTGGAGATCGGGCAGCGCGGATATTTGTTTGCGACTTTAAAACTCCAGACGACCGTTTTGCGAAATTTCTGATTGACGCTCGGTCCCAACGCCTAGGGCGCTAAAATTTAGACCCATTTGCTTTTTGATCTTTTGCAGCCTGTGCTCGGACGCTGTAGCCTGTTTTGCATCAATCTCAAATCCGATATAGGTGCAGCCGAATTGCAGCGCTGCCGACCCCGTGGTGCCTGAACCGGAGAATGGATCCAATACAACCACATCACTGCCAAGCCGGCCGTATGCGTCAATGCAGAGTTTCGGTAGTTGGGTTGGAAAGCGGGAACGGTGCTGGATCCCGTTTATGCTTTCGTTCGAAAATGTCCAAACGCTTGGTACGGGCGGATTGGTTCGGAACGAGTGCTGTTCGCTTTTTGCTAAGAGGAAGATGGGTTCGTGCTTGCGATGCGGACGGCGGCAACGCCCTTCAGGCATTGCATTTTTTTTTGACCAAATGACCTCGCCTCGATACAGATATCCTGATTCAACTAGGGTAATCAAAAGCCGTTGCGGTAGCATTAGAAAATTGCCGTACTGCAGCCAGCCGAAATTATCGTCAATAAACGCCTTGCGTTTGAAGCGGGGTTTAGTGTAAGCCGAATTTTCGGGGTTGAAGCCGCTTTGGTCGGGTCCCAAAGAACTATATTTGTAGTCCTTTGCTGTCCAATTTACGGGCGTATTGTAGCTATCGCCCAAATTGAGCCACAGTATTCCACACTGCTTTAGTTTGGGTAGAAGGGCTACGAAAACCGACTTGAGGAACTTAATGTAGTTTCTCGGATCTTTCTCAGTGCCGCCGCCCAATGAATCGCGTTGCCCCCAATAGGGAGGGCTGGTTACGACGATGTCGATGCTTGTATCCGGAAGCCGTGGAATCAAGTCTAGGCAGTCTCCTTGAAAAACTTGGGACTTCTGCAAGCATATTCTCCTTTGTTGTTCAGAAGCCATAGTCCACTCCGAATGTCAGCATTCTTGAGGTTGCGTGGCCGAAGAGGGTGGTGAACAGCGATCCCCTTCAGTGCGGGAACGGATGGCCAACAACGCTCTTTCAGGCCGGATGGTGAACCTCTTTTCCGTTCGAGGCATCGCCCCATCACTTCCTCGACACGATATAGCGGCTTTGGGGTTTCTGTCAATGTCCGGGAGGTAGGCGATCCCGTGCATCTCCGGCGCAATCGTCCAGACCCGCCTTTTGCAGCATCTGCACGATGTGGTCGGCGCACAGGGATACCGGTTTGAACACCGCTGTGCGCCCCAGCAGGGGGATGCCGAGATAGCCGCGCATGCGCAGGTCGCCGCTTGCGTCCACCCACAGCCTGGAGGTGTAGGTGCCGCCGCCCTCCGGGTCATAGATGTTGCCCTGCCAGCGCTTGCCGTCAAAGCGGTAGTCGGACAGCAGATTGAGGCCCAGCATGGGCCGGCTGCGCAAGGCTTCATCTGGATTGTTGTCGTCCCGGCGGGGGGCGCCGACCGGGCCGAAGCCGTCCTCCGGCAGATAGACTGGCTCCATCAGGGCGACCACCCGGCCGCTTAGCTGGCCGTTCGGTTCTTCGCGGAACTCCAGGATGGTGCGCGGCTCCGCCCAACGGCCAAGAATCGCCATGCGGGCCGCGGGCGCTGCGCTGGACCCCTCCGTTGGCTGCGCCCAAGCCGATGCCGCCGCCACGGTCAGCACCGCCAATTGGCAGGCTGCTAGCCCGATTGCCCGTCGGCCCACATCTTTGACGTGGCCGCTTGGTGAGTGGCCAAACCGCTTTTCGCCGGCCATGCGCTGATCCTCAACGGGCGGACACGGATTCGCCAATTTCCAGCGGCGCAAAGCCCGGCGCGGTTGGCGCGACCTTATAGTAGGCCCGTCCTACGGCAGCAAGTGGGCGACCGCATTGCGCTCCTCCACCAATTCAGCCTCCGTTGCCCGCATTCTGGCGCGGCTGAATTCGTTGACGGAGATGCCCTCGAGTATTTGCCAGTCGCCGCCGCGGCAGCGCACCGGAAAGGAGTAGATCAAGCCTTCGGCGACTTCGTAGCTGCCGTCGGAGCAAACGCCCATGCTCAGCACCGACGGCGAACCCAAGGCCCAATCGCGCATGTGCTCGATGGCGGCATTGGCGGCGGAGGCGGCGCTGGAGGCGCCCCGCGCTTCGATGATGGCGGCGCCGCGCTGCTGCACGGCGGGAATGAATTCGTTCTCGTACCAGATCATGTCGATCAGGTTCATGGCGCTGGCGCCGGCGACGGTGGTGCGGTGCAGGTCCGGATATTGGGTGGAGGAATGGTTGCCCCAGATGCAAAGGCCGTCGGTCTCGCTGCAGTGGGCGCCGGTCTTCTTGGCCAAGGCGGCCACGGCCCGGTTGTGGTCCAGGCGGGTCATGGCGGTGAAGTGGCGGGGGTTCAGGTCCGGTGCGTTGCGCTGCGCGATGAGGCAGTTGGTGTTGGCCGGATTGCCGACCACCAGCACCTTGACGTCCCGGCTGGCGCCCTCATTGAGCGCCTTGCCCTGCGCGGAGAAGATGGCGGCGTTCGCCTCCAGCAGGTCCTTGCGCTCCATGCCCTTGGAGCGCGGGCGCGACCCCACCAGCAGGGCGTAGTCCGCGTCCTGAAAGGCCACAACGGGAGCATCGGTGCAGACCATGCCGCGCAGCAGGGGAAAGGCGCAGTCCTCCAGCTCCATCGCCACGCCGTCCAAGGCGCCTAGGGCGGGAGTGATCTCCAGCATGTTGAGGAGGACGGGCTGGTCCTTGCCCAGCATTTCCCCGGCGGCGATGCGGAACAACAGCGCATAGCCAATTTGCCCGGCGGCGCCGGTGACCGTGACCCGAACAGGATCTTGCATGGCGTTTCCCCAATGGGTGGTCAGGCGCTCATTCTATAGCGGAACCGCGGCTTGGAACCACTCCGGCGACCCCGGGGCGGCGCGGCTCAATCGAAAATTGGGGCGGCGCTGGCCTCGGTCACCGAGGCAGGGAGAAATCCTCCCACCAGAGCGGCCCCTGCTCATTGAATTGGCCGGTGCTGATCTGGGCTATGCCGTAGCTGGGCAAGCCGACCTGCGCCGTGCAGAGCGTCGCAGCGCGCGTCTCGAAGTGCTCACCGTACCGAATGAAACTGAAATCAAGGTTGTCGAAGCGGTGCCGCCGCCGGTCTTCCGGCAGGTCAGCTAGATCCCTTGGGGAAACGTGCAACAGAAATTGCGCCTGCGTGTCGGCCTCCGTGCATGGCGACTTGAAGTAGATCAGTGCGTTGCCTCTGTGGTAAACGTCGAAGTTGGATTGGACCAACAAGTTCCCGAGCATGGTGTCATATTCGCCGACATAGGCGGCGCGGTCGTAGAGAAAAAACCGCCGATTTTTCGGCGTGAGCGTTGCAACTCCCGATTTCCGCCAATCGGTGACAATGAAATCGAGGGCCTTGAGTCGCTCTGGCTCTAGCGCAAATTCCGATAGATGCTGCACAACTAGAAAAATTCTTGAGCTGAGGTAATAGTCTAGAGCGTAGGTTGCTCCGAAGACCTGTTCAGGCGCTCCCTGCGCCGCAACCCCGATGCTCCCACCCGATGTCAGGCCGCGGATGGCTTGAAAGTCGGAAACCACTTCCGCTTGGAAATTCTCCCTGTCAGCGTTGTGCCCCACAAAGCTCATCTGATAGTTGGAGTACACGAAAAACAACAGCGCGACCACCGCTATACGGGCCATAAGGCGCTCGCCCGACAGTCTTCGCACATACAGCAGAACAAACGAAAAGAGAGTCAGTGGAACACCGACGTAGAACATGCCTTCGTAGTCATGAAAAGCTGTGGAATAGCGCATTGGAAAAGTCCAGAAAAAGCCTGACAGCATCAAGGTTGCCAGCAGAATTTTTTGCTGGGTGAAATATAGCCCGACCATGCAAGCCGCTAGTGCGGCGATGCCGAAAATGAACATATCCTGAAACGTCACTGGGGCATTCGGATGTTCAACTAGTTGCAGTGCGCCGGCGTAGCCCGGCAAGGAGTAGGGAAAAATCATGCTGCCTAAAATTTGGAACTGCGTTTCCAAGAAAATCGGCCAGGACAGGTGGTGGTCCCAAAGGGTTTGGAATTCCTGATCTTGGCCCGCTCGTTTCAGCACGGATTGAAAGGTCGGCAATTCGGTCACTGCCGTGGTGCCGTTCAGCGCAAAATACTCACTGGCTATGTTGAACGACAAGATCAGCAAGCCGAAAGCCAGGGCGGCGACGCCCAGTGCAAAAGGGCGGCCAAGGAGAAAGGCAGTGGAAAAGTGCTTGATTTTGCGCAAAGGGGAGTTGGGGGCAGCGCGATGCGCTTGGATCATTTCGCTTGCTAGGCTGAAGGCGATGAAGGGCAGCAGCAATGCATAGACGTGCCAGCCCAGCAGTAGCGCAATGCAGGTCTTGATGAGCAGTTGTCGAAAGCGGCCTTCCTGAACGAAGACGGTCATGCCGTGGAAAGCCAGCATGACCCCGAAGAGATCCACTGACACTTCAGTGGTGATCATGTCGCTGTAGTACAAGTGGAAGTAGGCGGAGAACGCCAATGCCGTCGCCGCGCAGGCAGTCCACCGACTGCCGGTGATGCGCCCCAAGGCGAGGTGCGCCAAAACCGCTGCCGCGGCGAAGAACGCCAGCATCAACATCCTGCCGGCATGGATTTTTGCGGACAGGTCGTCGTCGAAAGGCAGGATGGCCAGTTTGATCAGCGCATAGCCGCCGATTGGAAAGCGGTTGTAGAGGAAATCTAGCTTGGCATTGCCATCTTGGTTCGGATGCAAACGATGGAAAAGCGTGAAGCGGTGCTCCGCCGAAAGGCTTTCGGCAAGCGCCAGGGTTTTTGATGAAAGCCAGTCATGATGCCCAGGCCGGTAGAAGTGCCCACGATCGTTGCCAAACAGGAACAGCGTCGCCAGCGCCACGAGCAGGAACGTCAACGGCAGCCCGGCGCTGCGTTGCCAACCGCCCCTGAGGTCCTCCATGTATTTTCGCATCGATCCGACCTTCGCTAGTCAAGTCATTGATGCGGACACTAAGGTCGTGCCAGCTCCAGGTTTGGTTCGATTGCCGCCGCCTCTATTCTGAGAATGGTGCTGTTGTACAGCTTTTTGCTAAAAACAGCTTCGCCAGAGATGTTTGCGCTCGCTTCGTGGAGCATTTTGCCGCAAATGATGCGGAAGTCTTCACCTTCTTGGACCAGCATCAGCCGTTCGCGCTCTTCTTTTGGGAAGACCACATGACCTTTTGATATAGAGTATCCATCAAGTACGCGGAAGGTTGGGGGGGGGGGGGGGGGGGGGGGGGGGGGCAGTTGAAGGAGGTACGCCAGCCCTTCTCGGCAGCTGTCACCTCTTGGGTCCATTTCGTATTGGGTGCGTAAATGCTCTGGCGTTTTCCTATCTACCAACAAATTGAAATAGGCATGCTGATGGGGATGTATGCGAATCATCTCTGCAGCTGTCACCGCCATGCCCACTCCCACTAGGGCGTAGCTTCCTGTCTTCCAAGGGTTAGGGAGTTTTTTCATGGTCGCGTTGATCCAATGCAAGCCTATCATAGCCAGCAGGCACATAGGGGCGTAGAGGAAGAACATATGCCGCCAAGCGTCGTACATTGATGCATTTACAAGAACAACCACCACGAGGGGTACGCTAAGGAGGCAGATCAAAAGAATCCCGAAGCGGAGTTCGGTGTTCGTCAGCGCTTCCAGAGGTTGGGCTACGCCGCGAGTGCAAATCACCATCGCGCCGATGGCCGTGAGCAGCAATGCTACAGGTGGCGTCGATATAGCTATCCAAGTGGGAATGAAGTGCGATGGCAGGTGATGTGCGGAGACGCTGTTGCCTTGGAACATTTCGGAAGGATTGACTTGGATTCCGGCTAATTCCTGCAATGCCGTAAGCAGTTCGAGCGGGTTTACCCAAAGATAAGGGGAAACGGCGTAAAGTGTGCATCCGCTGGCTATTGTGAAGGCGCTTCCGGTAGCCACAACATGTTGCGTTCTCCGCTTGGCTAGCAGCAGATCCAGCGCCCGCATTGCCAGGGTCGCCGAGAAAAGCATGATCCCCATAATTCTAAGATTGACCAGAATGCCAACGCCCACGCCTAAAATGAGGAACGCCCACAGCGTGTCTTTCCTGAACGCCCTGTGCGTCAAATATAATGTAATCATGAACATGCTGAGGAAAGGCAGGTCCTTGCTGTTGTAAAACGACTGGGCGTACAGCCTGGGATGCAGCACAAACAGCAGCAAGGCCAAGAACGCCAGCAGGCGATTGTTGAACATGCGGTACGTCAGCAGCAGACAACTTAGAGCGGCAGCCAAGAAAAGCATGTGCGTGAGCAAATGACGACTGAGAATGATGTCGCGGACGTCCTCCAATCCCAGAATGCGCTCGACCAGGAGCAGAGGAAGCTCGAACGCCACGCCGTAGAATCGAGTATGATCTTCCCGAAGTGACTCCGCTTGCGCTAGCATGAAATCAAGGTTTTTTATGGCGATCTGCCGTTGGTCGCCGGCATCAAATCCCGCGCCGTAGTCGTCCAGGACGGCAACGCCAACTATCAGGAAGGCCGCGTAGGCCAATAGCGCCTGAACCTGTTTGGGCAGGCGGGACACTCCGTTGGGAATGCAGGTCATGGCAACTCCCGGTACCACCGCCCTTCCTGCATTTGCAGGGCGTCCGCGAGCCAAGGGGCTATGGGGCTGGGCAGGGCGCTGGCCGGCGCCCATTGGCAGGCGTCGAAAAGCTGCGTTTCCGCTATGCCGGGCTCGCCGCTGAAGCTGTGCGCCTCAAAGACGAAGTTCAGGCCTTGGTGGCGGCCGGAGATGTAGGGCAGCGCGAAGCGGGGCTGCAAGTCCAGAGGGTCCACGCCGGCCTCCTCCCGGCACTCGCGCCGGGCGGCGGCGCTGACGCTTTCGCCCGGTTGTTGGTGGCCCCCCGGCAGGCAGAAGTAACCGTCCATGAAGCCGGTGGCGGAACGGCGCAACAGAAAGATCTCGCCATTGCGCACGAGCATGGTGTGGGCAACCACAGGATAGGTGGGGCGTACGGACTCGCGGAATTGGAGCATGCAATGATTGGTTTCGGAGCGCCGCTAACGCGGGTTGTGTGTCGCCAAGGCGGAGACCCTAGGTTATGTGCGAGCGGCATCTTAGCAGACAACCCCGTTTTTGACGCAGAAAAGGGCTGCTATGGTGGAAGGGTTAGGGTTGTTGGGTGGCTTTTGCAGAAGGCTTATGACCGCCGATATTCCGCATCGCCGCTTTGAGGAAGCCGCGGCGAACGCTTGGCCGGCCCTGCATCAGGTGTTCCTGGATGGCTGGTTGCTGCGTTTCGCCAAGGGGTTCACTAAGCGGGCGAACTCCGTAACGCCTCTCTATCCGAGCAGCCAGGGGATTGAGGGCAAGGTCCGCCATTGCGAGAACCTGTACGCCCGGGAGCGGCTGCGCAGCATCTTCCGGCTGCGTCCGACGGAGGAGCAAGGTGCGCTCGACGGCTATCTGCAGGCCCGGGGCTATCGTCAGGTTGGTCCCAGCCTGGTGTTGGCGGCCGGCTTGCCGCCGTTGGCGGGCAAACCGCTTGGCGCTAACCTGGGGTTGCCGTCCGGAAGCCAGCCAACCCTTGCTGGGCCGCAAGACCTGATGGAAGGGAGGCGGGCGATTCCAGGACCGGATGCGGTGCGGGCGTCGTCGCCGCATTGCTTCATGCTCACCCAAGGGGAGTGGCTGCAATGCCATGCCGCCCTCACTGGGGCGTCAGGGAAGTTCTCCCGTCTGCACGGCGCCATCCTCAACGCAGTCCGCACCGACTGCGCCTACGCCGCCCTGCGGGATGGTGAATGCACCTTGGCCTGCGGCCTCGGCGTAGTGGAGTCCGGCCTGCTTGGCCTCTTCGACATCGTGACCCATCCACGGCATCGGCGGCGGGGATGGGGGGAGGAGTTGGTGTGCAGCCTCATGCACTGGGGCCGGATGCAGGGCGCCACCACCGCCTACCTGCAAGTGGCGGCGGACAATGCAGCGGCCAAGGCCCTATACGCCAAGCTGGGGTTTCAGGAGCAATATCCCTATTGGTATCGTGTGGCTAGCTGATGGAGGCGGCGCTTGCCCGCTGCCCGCGGCAGTTGGGACTGCACGGCACCTAGGGAGCTCGGCCCGGTCCATTGCCTTCTTGCTCGCATTGAGAGCCAACCCCTGTTCCTGCGCGGATTCGAGCAAGGCAAAAGAGAACGTTCCCGCCCTGACCCTGCAGGGTCAGGCGCTGTTGTTGTCCGCTTCGAGCGGGTCATGATAGGCTTCGCTTCCAACCAGCGCCGGTCCGCGCCGGTCGTCGCCAAGCATCGGGAGGATAGGCAACCTTATGGGCGCCACGCATGTCACCGTCACCATTCGCAACCCCGCTGAACCGTCGAGAAGCTGGGACGGCCTGTTTTTGGTCGATACCGGCGCGACGGATTGCCTCGTGCCCCGCTCCTGCATTGAGGCCATCGGCCTTAAGCCGGAGGGTCAGCGCGTTTACGAAACGGCGGACGGCCGTAAAATTAGGATGGATTTTTCCCGTGCGTTCATCGAGTTCATGGGCGACCTGACGGCCGGCCGCATCATCATTGGCGACGAAGGCACCGAACCCCTGCTTGGGGTCACGGCCTTGGAGTCGGCCGGCATCGAAGTGGACCCGCTCAATCAACGCTTGAAGAAGCTGCCGGCGTTGCGGTTGAAGCGCTTGTCGGCCGGCACGCGCTGAAGGCGCTGGGGTCGTTCATGGCTGCGGGCAGCGTCGGCAAGAAGTTTGAATTCACGGTTGGCGGGTTGCCGCCGAAGCGCGGCCTCTATGATCCGGCGTTCGAGAAGGACAGTTGCGGCGTCGGCTTCATTTGCGACATCAAGGGCCGCCCCAGCCGGGAGATCATCGAATCCGCCCTGTCCATGAACTGCTGCATGGAGCACCGCGGCGGGCTGGGCTACGAGAAGAACACGGGGGACGGCGCCGGCATCCTGCTCGGCCTGCCGCACCGCTTCATGGCGCGGGTGGCGGCGGAGAGCCTCGCAGTGGAGGCGCTGCAGCCGGGGAGCTACGGCGTCGGCGTCGTCTTCCTGCCTACGGACCCAGCGGAGCGGGAGCGCTGCAAGGCGGTGCTGGCCGAGGAGGTCGCCGCCGCCGGGCAAGCCTGCCTGGGTTGGCGGCCACTGCCGGTGCATCCGGGTACGGCGGACATCGGCAAGGCCGCCCGCGCCGCCATGCCGCACATCGAGCAGCTCTTCATCGGTGCGGCCGGCGCGTCTGGGGACGCCTTTGAGCGCAAGCTGTACCTCATTCGCAAGCACGCCACCCATCGGCTGCGCGGGGACTCAAGCCTCGTTCAGCGCCAGCTGTTCTACGTCTGCTCGCTGTCCTCCAAGGTCATCGTCTATAAGGGCATGCTGACGCCGGTGCAGCTAGGGCCTTTTTTTGGGGACTTGGCCGCGCCGGACTTCGAGTCCCACTTGGCGATGGTGCATTCCCGGTTCAGCACCAACACCTTCCCCTCTTGGGACCGCGCCCAGCCAAACCGCTTCATGAGCCACAACGGCGAGATCAACACTCTGCTCGGCAACCAAAACGCCATGAACTCCCGGGAAGGCGTGATGCGTTCAGATCTCTTCGGGGAGGACTTAGCGAAGCTGTTCCCCATCGTGGAGCCGGACTGCTCGGATTCCGGCACCTTCGACAATGTGCTTGAGTTCCTGCTGATGACCGGCCGCAAGCTGCAGGAAGCGGTGCTGATGATGATCCCGGAGGCTTGGCAGCAGCACCGCGGCATGGATCCGGCCAAGCGGGCCTTCTACGAATACCACTCCTGCCTGATGGAGCCTTGGGACGGCCCCGCGTCCATCGCCTTCACGGACGGCACCTACATCGGCGCGGTGCTGGACCGCAACGGCCTGCGCCCCAGCCGCTACCTCATCACCGACGACGGCAAGTGCGTCATGGCCTCGGAAACCGGTGTGGTGCCGGTGCCGCCGGAGCGTGTGGTGGAGAAGGGCCGCCTGCAGCCGGGGCGCATCTTCCTCATCGACTTCGAGCAGGGCCGCATGATCCCGGACGGGGAGATCAAGACCGAATGGGCCAACGCCCGGCCCTACCAGGACTGGCTGAACAAGCAGCGCATCGACCTCGCCGACCTGCCGCCGGCCCCGGCGCCGGCTAGGGACGAAGGCACCTTGACGGCCCGCATGAACGCCTTCGGCTACACCGTGGAGACCATGCAGATCATGCTGCTGCCCTTGGTCAAGGAGCTGCGCGACCCCTTGGGCTCCATGGGCAACGACGCCGCCTTGGCGGTGATGTCGGACAAGCCGCGCATGCTCTACGACTACTTCAAGCAGCGCTTTGCTCAGGTGACCAACCCGGCCATAGACTCCATTCGTGAGGAGGTCATCATGGCCTTGGAGTGCTACTGCGGGCCGGAGCGCAACCTGCTGGAGACCACCGAAGCGCACGCCCACCGGCTGCGCATTCCCCATCCCATACTGTCGAATGCGGAAATGGCGGCCGTCAAGCGGTTGGACCACCGCGGCTGGCGCAGCACCCTCATCGACATTTGCTTCCCGGCCGGCGCCGGGGAGGATGGGCTGCGCAAGGCCTTGGACCGCATCTGCCGGGAAGCCAGCGCGGCGGTGGCTGCCGGCTACAGCCTCATCGTGCTTTCGGACCGGGCCACCAGCGCCGAAGCGGTGCCCATCAGCGCCCTGCTGGCCATGGGCGCCGTCCATCATCATCTGGTGGAGCAGCATGAACGCACCCGCATCGGCGTCATCGTCGAGACGGGGGAAGCCAGGGAAGTGCATCACCACTGCTTGTTGGTCGGCTACGGGGCGGACGCCATCTGTCCCTACCTCGCCTTTGAGGCCCTGTGGGACGCCAAGGCCGAGGGCGTCTTGGCCGATGCGCCGCACATCAAGAGCGACCAAGACCTTGTGGCCGCCTACCGCAAGGGCGTGGCGAAGGGCATGCTCAAGGTGATGGCCAAGATGGGCATCTCCACCCTGCAATCCTACAAGGGCGCCCAGATCTTCGAGGCGGTGGGTTTGGCGGAGGAGGTGGTCGAACGCGCCTTCCGCGGCACCGCCAGCCGGGTGCAGGGGGTGGGCTTCAAGGTGCTGGCGGAGGAAATGCAGCGCCGCCATCGCTTGGGTTATCCGGACCGAGGCGGCAAGGTGGCCGTGCTGCCCAACCCTGGGGACTTCCACTGGCGGCGGCACGGCGATGCGCACATGTGGGACCCCAAGGCCATCGCCGATCTGCAGGTGGCCGCCCGCGGCAATGACGAAGCGGCCTATTGGCGCTTTGCGGAGCACGTCAATGCGCAGAGTTCGGCCCGCTCCGCCCTGCGCGGCCTGCTGGACTTCAAGCCCGCCGCCGAACCGTTGAATCTGGACGAGGTGGAGCCGGAAAGCGCGATCGTGCGGCGCTTCGCCACCGGCGCCATGAGCTTCGGCTCCATCAGCGCCGAGTCCCACGAGGCCCTGGCCGTCGCCATGAACCGCATCGGCGGCAAGTCCAACACCGGAGAGGGCGGTGAGGATCCGGGCCGCTATGCACTCATGCCCAATGGGGACTCCAAGCGCAGCGCCATCAAGCAGGTGGCCAGCGGGCGCTTCGGCGTCACCATCCACTACCTCGCCAACGCCGACGAACTGCAAATCAAGATCGTGCAGGGGGCCAAGCCGGGGGAGGGCGGTGAACTGCCCGGCCACAAGGTCGATGAGGTGATCGCCGGCATCCGCCACTCCACGCCCGGCGTGGGCCTCATCAGCCCACCGCCGCACCACGACATCTACTCCATTGAGGACATCGCCCAGCTCATTCATGACTTGAAGAACGGCAACCCCAACGCCCGCATCAGCGTCAAGCTGGGCGCCGAAGTGGGGGTGGGGGCCGTGGCGGCCGGGGT
The DNA here is from genome assembly GCA_958296195.1 of uncultured Pseudomonadales bacterium. Lineage (GTDB taxonomy): Bacteria > Pseudomonadota > Gammaproteobacteria > Pseudomonadales > Azotimanducaceae > Azophilus. The sequence goes on from OY282455.1 coordinate 2,261,347, forward strand.
GGTCAAGGCCCGTGCCGATCATCTGGTCATCGCCGGGGACTCCGGCGGCACCGGCGCCTCGCCGCTGACCTCCATTAAGCACGCCGGGCTGCCTTGGGAGCTGGGCATCGCCGAAACCCACCAAACCTTGGTGGTCAACAACCTGCGCTCCCGGGTGGTGCTGCAGACGGACGGCCAACTCAAGACCGGGCGGGACGTCGCCATCGCCTGCCTGCTCGGTGCCGAGGAGTTCGGCTTCGCCACCGCGCCGCTCGTCACGCTCGGCTGCATCATGATGCGCAAGTGCCACCTGAACACCTGCCCGGTGGGCATCGCCACCCAGGACCCGGCGCTGCGGCGCAAGTTCAAGGGCCAGCCGGAGCACGTCATCAACTACTTTTTCATGGTGGCCAAGGAACTGCGCCAGATCATGGCGCAGCTGGGCTTCCGCACAGTCACCGAAATGGTTGGCCGGGTGGATGCGCTGGATGTGCATGCCGCCGTGGACCACTGGAAGGCGAAGGGCATCGAGCTCAGCGCCGTGCTGACGCCAGCGGAGGAACCGCCGGAGTTTCTCGGCGCCTACGCCATGCACAGCCAGGACCACGGCTTGGCCGGCGCCTTGGACAATCGACTCATCGAGCTGGCGGCGCCGGCCATCGAGCGGGGCGAACCCGTCCGCCACGAACTGCCCATCGTCAACACCAACCGGGTGGTGGGGGCCATGCTGTCCCACCGCATCACCGAAGCGGTGGGGCCGAATGGGCTGGCGGAGAGCGCCGTCCACTTCAAGTTCAACGGCAGCGCCGGGCAGAGCTTCGGCTGCTGGTTGACGAAGGGCGTGACCTTGGAAGTCGAAGGGGACGCCAACGACTATGTGGGCAAGGGCCTGTCCGGCGGGCGTCTCATCATCTATCCGCCCAAGGCGTCCCGCTTCCGGGCGGAGGACAACATCCTCATCGGCAACGTGGCCCTGTACGGCGCCACCAGCGGCGAGTGTTACTTGCGCGGCGTCGCGGCGGAGCGCTTCTGTGTGCGCAACAGTGGCGCCACCGCCGTCATTGAAGGCGTCGGCGACCACGGCTGCGAGTACATGACCGGCGGGCGCGTCGCCATCCTTGGCCGCACCGGGCGCAACTTCGCCGCCGGCATGAGCGGCGGCGTCGCCTATGTGTGGAACCCGGGCGGTGGCTTTGAGGACCTTTGCAATCCGGACATGGTGGCGCTGGAGCCCATGGTCAGCGCCGCGGACATTGCCGAACTGCGCCGGATGATTGAAGCCCATTTGCGGCACACCGGCTCAGCGGTGGCCGAGCGCCTGCTCGGCGATTGGCGGCACAGCCTCGAGGCGTTCGTCAAGGTCATGCCCACCGACTACAAGCGGGTCTTGGAGCAACGCAAGGCGGCCAAGGCCACCGGCCGGCGCAGCCGCCCCGTGCGGCAAGCGGATGGCGTGGCGCTGGCCTAGCGCCGCCGGTTCGTCACCCCAGGCGCGGCGTTCAGGAATCCAGCGGGCTGTTTAGGCGGTGGGCAAAGCAACGGGGTTCATGGAGTTCCGGCGCCAAGCGGCGCCCTATCGTGACGCCAAGGCACGGTTGGCGGACTTCAAGGAAATCTACACCGAGCACGACGAAGGGCGTCTTGCCACCCAGGGCGCCCGCTGCATGGACTGCGGCGTGCCCTTTTGCCAGTCCAACGACGGCTGCCCCATTCACAACCTGATTCCCGAATGGAACGATCTGGTCTATCGCGGCCATTGGCGCGAGGCGTTGGAGCGGCTGCACAAGACCAACAACTTCCCGGAGTTCACTGGCCGCGTCTGCCCAGCCCCCTGCGAGGGCGCTTGCGTACTCGGCATCACCGACCCGGCGGTGACCATCAAGAACATCGAGATGGCCATCATCGACCGCGGCTTCGCCGAAGGCTGGGTGGTTCCGCAACCACCGCCGCGGCGCACCGGCAAGCGCGTTGCCGTGGTGGGCTCCGGCCCCGCCGGGCTGGCCGCCGCCCAGCAATTGAACCGCGCCGGTCATCGGGTGACGGTGTTTGAGCGGGCGGACCGCATCGGCGGGCTGCTGATGTACGGCATTCCCAACATGAAACTGGACAAGGAAGTGGTTGTGCAGCGGCGGCTGCGCTTGATGGCGAAGGAGGGCGTGGTCTTTCGCTCCAATGCAACGGTGGCGGACGGCGTCAACGGCAGTTTGGACGTTGCAGCGCTGCTGGAGGGACACGATGCGCTGTTGCTGGCCACCGGCGCCACGACGCCCAGGGACTTGCCCATCCCTGGGCGCGGCTTGGACGGCGTCCATTTCGCCATGGAATTCCTCACCTGCAACACCAAGAGCCTGCTGGATTCCAACCATGCGGACGGCGCCTTCATTTCGGCGAAGGATAAGCATGTGGTGGTCATCGGCGGCGGCGACACCGGCGCGGACTGCATCGGCACCTCCCTGCGCCACGGCTGCCGCAGCTTGGTCAACTTCGAACTCTTTCCCAAGCCCCCGGATGAGCGGGCGGCGCACAACCCCTGGCCCACCTGGCCGGTGATTTATCGAGTCGATTACGCCCACGAGGAGTCCGCCGCCAAGTTCGGCGCCGACCCCCGCGAATACCTCATTTCATCAAAAGAGTTTGTGGATGACGGCAACGGTTGCGTCAAGGCGATGCGCACAGTCGATGTGGCTTTTGAAAACGGCAAGTTCGAAGACGTGCCGGGCAGCGAACGGCGCTGGCCGGCGGACCTGGTGCTGCTGGCGATGGGCTTCCTGGGCCCGGAGCAGGAGGTCTCCGAACCCCTCGGTCTTGCCTACGACAAGCGCAGCAACTATCAGGCCGACTACGGCCTTTATCAAACCAGCGTGGAAAAGGTGTTCGCCGCCGGCGACTGCCGCCGCGGGCAGTCCTTGGTGGTCTGGGCGATTAACGAAGGCCGCGAGGCGGCGCGCGAAATCGACCGCTATTTGATGGACGGCACGGAACTGCCATAGCCGCTAGTCAAAGCCGCGGCCGCTTTCCCGGTCAAGCGTCCGTTTCGTGGAAGTACCGTTTCAGGAAGTCGAACACTTCACGTTTTTGAGCTTCTGAGGCTGCCTGTACGATTGCGGGTACGTTGAGCCAGCCGGTTTCGTCGTCCCAATAGTTCTTCTTCATCACTTGATGCCGCCCACATAGTGGCTGCCACTTGGACGGGTCTAATGGGTCGGCATCGGCATGCAACGAATGCGGGTTTTTGTGATCTGGCGTCAGCTTGACCGTGCCACCCCCTACCGGGTCGATGTCGCCTTGTTTCTGTCCGCAAACAACGCCACCTTCGTTCCATGCACATCTATGGTTCGCCCGTTCAAGGACGGCTCGCCACGTCTCTGCGGTCGGCCGTGTTCGTTTCGCTGCCGTGCTACGGCGTTCGGCATTGGGCATCATGTATTCGCTGACCTCGATTCTGGAGCGAACCGATCGTTGCTTATATGGACCTTTGACGGTCGCGTCTCTATTCTTGGCCATTGTCTCCGCGCCGCTGCCCTGCAACTCGTTTTCGTGTAACGACCAGGTATTTAGGCGAACTATCGCACAGGATCGCATGGCGGTGAAGACGCCGGCACGCCTCGCCCGTCGTTCCCGAGCCGCACATAGGATCGAGCACGGTGTCGTTCGGTCGTGTTGCCATCAACAGCAGCGGTTCGATAACGGACAAAGGCTTCTGCGCCGGGTGCCCGGTTTGTTCATTTCGGCCTACAAAGCCGACATTCAGGGGCGCTTCCAGCACCGAGGGTGGACCAGGAATGAAGCGCATCTTGCCCGCTTTCCACCGCGCCATTCGACCAGCGTTTAGAAAGTGCTCGGGATAGGTGACTGCTCCATCGGTCGCGAGATGCAAGCAGGCGTTTTGGGCCGATCAGCACCGATTTTGACTCCCAATCCCCTGATAAGGATTCAGCAGTCGGTGTGTGGCGACGTTTCGCGGTGGTTTGATTTCCCGGAAGGGTTGGCGTTCCTTGGGTGCTGCGAAGTGGTTGGGGGCTTGGCGGGAGGAGCATTTTCGGGCCGTTGGGCCGAAGGGCTGCCCGCCCCAAGCTGTTCGGGCGCGTTTTGGCGGGTGCGATGATTGGGTTCGCCGTGGCGAGCCCAAATAGTGCCAACCCGCTCTAGTGCGGGTATCCTTGGCCGCTGGTCGGTAGGGACGGAACCATGCACCACAACATTGACAGGCTGCAGGCCAAGGCGGCGGCAGCCCTCTTGGGCGGCGGCGAGCGCCGCATCGAGCAGCAGCACGCCAAGGGCAAGCTCACGGCGCGGGAGCGCCTCGGGCTTTTGCTTGACGAAGGCAGCTTTGAGGAATGGGACCGGTTCGTCGAGCACCGCTGCAGCGATTTCGGCATGGACGGGCAAAAGGTTCCCGGCGATGGGGTGGTGACCGGCTACGGCACCATCAACGGTCGTCTCACCTTCGTGTTCAGCCAGGACTTCACGGTTTTCGGCGGGGCGCTTTCCGAGGCCCATGCCGAGAAGGTCTGCAAGGTGATGGACCAGGCCATGAAGGTGGGTGCTCCGGTGATCGGCCTCAACGACTCCGGCGGCGCCCGAATCCAGGAGGGGGTGGCGTCCCTTGGCGGCTACGCGGAGATCTTCCAGCGCAACGTGCTGGCCTCTGGGGTGGTGCCGCAGCTTTCGGTCATCATGGGGCCTTGCGCTGGGGGTGCGGTTTACTCCCCAGCCATGACGGACTTCATCTTCATGGTCGAAGACTCCTCCTACATGTTCGTCACCGGGCCGGAGGTGGTGAAGACGGTCACTCATGAAGTGGTCACGCCGGAGCAGCTAGGCGGCGCCGGGGTCCACAGCCGTAAGTCCGGCGTGGCGGACCTGGCCATCGCCAATGACGTGGAGGCGCTGCTGCTCACCCGCCGCTTCTTCGACTACCTGCCTTTGAACAACCGCGAAGGACCGCCCCGTCGGCCTACGGACGATCCGGCCAGCCGGTCGGCGCCGGCCTTGGACAACTTGGTGCCCGCTGACCCGGCCAAGCCTTATGACATCACCGAAGCCGTTTTCGCCATTGCGGACGAAGGGGAGTTCTTTGAACTGCAGCCGGACTACGCCAAGAACATCGTCATCGGCTTCACCCGTCTGCAGGGCGCCACCGTTGGCGTGGTCGCCAACCAGCCGATGGTGCTGGCCGGCTGTTTGGACATAGACTCATCGAAGAAGGGCGCCCGCTTCGTGCGCTTCTGCGACGCCTTCAACATTCCCATTCTCACCTTGGTCGATGTGCCGGGGTTCATGCCGGGCACGGCCCAGGAATATGGCGGCATCATCAAGAACGGCGCCAAGCTGCTGTACGCCTACGCCGAATGCACCGTGCCCAAGGTGACCTTGATCACCCGCAAAGCCTACGGCGGCGCTTACGACGTGATGGCCTCCAAGCATCTGCGCGGAGACCTGAACTTTGCATGGCCGAGTGCGGAAATCGCCGTCATGGGCGCCAAGGGGGCGGTGGAGATCATCTTCCGCAAGGACAAAAACGATGCGCAGTTGATTCAAGCCCGCACGGACGAATACCAGGAAAAGTTCGCCAATCCCTTCATTGCCGCCAGCCGCGGCTACATTGACGACGTGATTCCGCCCCAGGAGAGCCGGCTGCGCATCTGCAAGTCCTTCGCCATGCTGCGGGACAAGCGGCTGGAAAATCCTTGGCGCAAGCACGGCAACATTCCGCTTTAGGAACAAAGATGTTCAAGAAGATGCTGATCGCCAACCGCGGCGAAATTGCCTGCCGCGTCATCAAGACGGCTAGAAGGATGGGCATCGCCACCGTCGCCGTTTATTCGGACGCCGACGCTGGGGCGCTGCATGTGCGCATGGCGGATGAGGCGGTGCGCATTGGCGGTGCGCCTTCCACGGACAGCTACCTGCGCATTGACCGCCTGCTTGAAGCTGTTGTATCAACCGGCGCGGAGGCGGTGCATCCGGGCTACGGCTTTCTTTCGGAGAATGCGCAGTTCGCGGAATCCCTGCAGCAGGCGGGGGTGGCCTTCATCGGCCCGGATGCGCCGGCCATCACCAGCATGGGGGATAAGATCACCTCCAAGCGCATCGCCCAGGAGGCGGGAGTCAACTGCATTCCAGGCCATGCGGGGGTCATAGAAGGGCCGCAGCAAGCGGTGCAGGTGGCGCAACGAATCGGCTATCCGGTGATGCTGAAGGCCAGCGCCGGCGGCGGCGGCAAGGGCATGCGCGTAGTTCGCAACGACAGCGAATGTCGGGAGGGTTTTGAACGGGCCACCAACGAAGCCAAGTCGAGCTTCGGGGACGGGCGGGTGTTCGCGGAGAAGTTCATCGAACAGCCGCGGCACATCGAAATGCAGATCATCGCCGACCGCCACGGCAACATCGTGCATTTGGGGGAGCGCGAATGCTCCATACAAAGGCGCCATCAGAAGGTCCTTGAAGAATCCCCTTCGCCCTTCATAGATCCGGGTACCCGCCGGGCGATGGGAGAGCAGGCCATCGCCTTGGCCCGCGCTGTGGACTATGTTTCCGCCGGCACGGTGGAGTTCATCGTCGATGCGCAGCGGAACTTCTACTTTTTGGAGATGAACACCCGCCTGCAGGTGGAGCATCCGGTCACGGAGATGGTGACCGGGCAGGACTTGGTGGCGCTGATGATCCGCATCGCCGCCGGCGAGGTCCTGCCACTGACCCAGGCGGACGTGGAACAGAATGGCTGGGCCATTGAAGCTCGGGTTTACGCGGAAGATCCGTTGCGCAACTTCCTGCCGTCCATCGGCCGTTTGACGCGCTATCTGCCGCCGGCGGAAACCGCGCAAGTGCGGGTGGACACCGGCGTGGACGAAGGCGGCGAAGTCTCCATGTACTACGATCCCATGATCGCCAAGCTGGTCACCTACGCGGACAGCCGGGAGCAAGCCGTCGATCTGCTGCGGGATGCGCTGGACGCCTACTGCATTCGTGGCGTCAAGCACAACGCCGGCTTTTTGAACGCGGTGGTCGGCCAGCGGCGTTTTCGGGAAGGCCGGCTAACGACCGACTTCATTGCCGAAGAATTTCCCGATGGTTTCCAAGCTGCAAGCGCCGCCCCGGAGGATTGGATGAACCTGGTGGCGTCGGCGGCTGTGGTCCACCGCCTGCGGGCTGGACGAGCGGCGCGGATCAGCGGCCAGACCCAACGCTTCGCCTATGCGGTTGGCGAGGATTGGGTGGTCGTCGCCGACCAGAAGCACCATGCAGCCAGAGTTGTGGAAAACGGCGGCGCTTTTGACGTCCATTGCGAGGATGGCGGCTATCGAGTGGTCACGGCTTGGCGGCCGGGCAATCCCATCTTCGCCGCGCAGATCAATGGTTCAATGGTGCGCATCCAAGTGGAGAATGCCGGCGCCGGCTATAGGCTGGCGCATCGAGGCGCGGAGATGTCCGCCCTAGTGCTGACGCCGCAGGGCGCCGACTTGATGCGGCACATGCTCGAAAAGACGCCGCCGGACCTAAGCCGCTTCCTGCTGGCCCCTATGCCGGGCTTGCTGGTGCGCTTGGCGGTTCAGGTGGGTGACGAAGCCAAGGCCGGCGACGAACTCGCCGTGGTTGAGGCGATGAAAATGGAGAACAGCCTCAGAGCCGCCGATGACGTGGTGGTGAAGGCGGTCCTGGCCAAGGAGGGGGACAGCCTAGAGGTGGACCAGCCGATTTTGGAGTTCGAGTAGCGTGGTGGGAGGCCGGTTCCGATGCTGCGGGAACCGGCCGTAGCCACTGCGAACCCGTGTCTTGTCTAGGCGTCCTTCAGCCCTTCAAAGTTCTGCCGCAAAGCCATTGGCGTCAGCTTCGTGTAGTCAGGATGGTAGTCCCCGCGGCCCTTCTTGGCGATGGCCTTGGACGATAGGAGCCAACCGAGCACGATGTAGAGCTGATGCATCGGCAGCTTCTTGCCGTCCGCCGTGGTGACTCCCTGCAGGAGATTCTTGCGGAACATCTCGCCGCCGTTGTCGTTAACGGCGCCGACGAGTTGGGATACGGTCGCGAAGGACACGCGGTGCCGTTGCTCCGCATTCTTGACGTTGTTCCACTCGGTCTTGACAAGATTGTCGCCCTGCCGGCTGAACTTGGGATAGCCGCGCTTGCTGGCTTGGCGCCGCCGCTTCGACTCCTTCGGCTCCTCCGGCGCGGTGGGGGCGGCGGGGGCGGCCACCTTAGCCTTCGCCTTGCGGCCTTTTGCAGCCCGTCGAGGGGCTGGCGCCGGGGCTGGCGCCTTGGTGGATGCACCCACATGTTGGCGGATTTGATCGATCGCCTCGTGAACCTTTTGCGAGACGGCGGCAAGGCCGGCGAGGTCAGAATACTCGCGCTTGTCGATGGCGTTCCGGATTTGCTCCGAAAGGCGGTTTTCGATGCCGACGATTTCGCCTAGAACCTTGTTGATGTCCCGTGAGACCTTGTCAAGATCGCGTAAAACCCTGTCATAAACGGCCATGTTTTAGCTCCATATGGTGGTTGAAAGGAATGGCGGGCGAATCCTATATCAAATAAATGGCCCGTAGCAAACAGAAATTTGCGAAAAAACGCTTTTGCATGAACAAGGTGCCGCCGGCTCTTGTTTGAGCGGGGATTTTGCGGGTGGAAGAATCAATTTGCGCATTGCACGGCTATGCCGCAGCGCCTTCAGCCGGGGAGCGTGCGGGGACCCCCTCGCATGATCGGACTTCCTCGAGTTCGATCAGGGTGCCGCAAAAGTCCTTGGGATGCAGGAACACCACCGGCAACCCGTGCGCTCCCGTTCTGGGCTTGCCGTCTCCGAGCACTCGAGCGCCCTCGGCCTTGAGGCGTTTTATGGCCGCAGCGAGGTCCTCCACCTCATAGCAGATGTGGTGCATGCCGCCGGCGGGATTGTTGGCGAGGAAGTTCGATATCGGGGACCTTTCGCCCAAGGGGTGCAGCAGTTCGATCTTGCTGTTGGGCAGCTCCACGAACACCGTGGTCACGCCGTGCTCCGGCAGGGGTAGGGGCGCGGAGACCCTGGCGCCGAGTTGCTCCTTGTACAATGCCGCCGCCGCCGCTAAGTCCGGTGCGACGATGGCCACATGGTTCAATCTCCCAATCACGAAAATTCTCCTTTGATTACTTGATGTTAGCGGTGGGTTGCAGGAAAAGCCAAGTTGTTGCGGAGCTCCTGCGTCAGCGGTTTTTGCCAGGGATGAGCTTGAGGACGTCGCTTGCCGCTTGCGGGATGTTGGTGCCGGGGCCGAAAATGGCGGACACGCCCGCATCGAGCAGAAACTGATGGTCCTGTTGCGGTATGACGCCGCCGCAAACCACCACCAGGTCCGTTTGCCCCAACTTCCGCAACGCCTCCATGAGCTGCGGCGCCAGTGTTCGATGCCCGCCCGCCAAGGTGGAGAAGCCCACCACATGAACGTCAAGGCGCACCGCCTCCGCCGCCGCCTCCTCCGGCGTTTGAAAAAGCGCCCCAGCGTGGGTCGCAAAGCCCATGTCGGCAAAGGCGTTGCAGATCACCTTAGCGCCCCGGTCATGGCCGTCCTGGCCGAGCTTGATCACGAGGATGCTCGGCGCCCTTCCTTCAAATTCGGTGAAGACCTTGATTTCACTCACCACTCGTTGGAAAGCCTCGCCGTTGGCGTGAACCCTGCCGTAAATTCCCTTGGTGATGCGGGCGACGGCTTGGTGGCGCCCCCAAATCTTCTCCAGGGCGCCCGACACTTCACCCACGGTGGCCCGCTGCCGAACGGCGTCGATGCTGAGCTTGAGCAGATTGCCGGCACCCGTCTCCGCCGCCTCGGTCAAGCGGTTGAGGGTGGCTTGGGTGCGGCTCTCGTCCCGATTCCGGCGCACTTCCTCCAGCCTGCGCACTTGCGCCTGCCGCACCTTGGCGTTATCGATTTGCAGGATGTCAACCTCCGCGTCCTCCTCTTCAAGGCGATGCTTGTTGACGCCGACGATCACCTCCTCGCCGCGTTCGATGCGGGCCTGGCGGCGGGCGGCGGTTTCTTCGATGCGCTGTTTCGGCAAGCCTTGCGCCACGGCCTTGGTCATGCCGCCTAGGGCCTCCACTTCGTCGATCAGCTTGCGAGCTTCCGTGACTATGGATTCGGTCAGGCTTTCGACATAGTAGCTGCCGCCCAAGGGATCGACGGTGCGGGTGACGCCGGACTCCTCGGCGATGATGATTTGGGTGTTGCGGGCGATGCGCGCGGAGGAGGGAGTGGGCAGGGCAATGGCTTCGTCAAAGGCGTTGGTGTGCAGGCTTTGGGTGCCGCCGAGCACCGCGGCCAAGGCTTCGATGGTGGTGCGCACCACATTGTTGTAGGGATCTTGTTCCTGCAATGAAACGCCGGACGTTTGGCAGTGGGTGCGCAGCATGGAGGACGCCGGGTTGCGCGGCTTGAACTGCGCCATCAGCTCCGCCCATAGGATGCGCGCCGCCCGCAGCTTCGCCACCTCCATGAAGAAGTTCATGCCGATGCAGAAGAAGAACGACAGGCGCGGCGCGAACCTGTCTATTTCGATGCCGGTGGCCAGCGCCGCCCGCACGTATTCAACGCCGTCCGCCAAGGTGAACGCCACTTCCTGCACCAAGTTGGCCCCGGCCTCCTGCATGTGGTAGCCGGATATGGAGATCGAGTTGAACCTTGGCATGTGTTCTGCGGTGTGGCCGATGATGTCCGCCACGATGCGCATGCTCTCCTGGGGCGGATAGATGTAGGTGTTGCGCACCATGAATTCCTTGAGGATGTCGTTTTGAATGGTGCCGGACAGGTTGGCGGGGGCGACGTCCTGCTCCTCGGCGGCGACGACGTAGCCGGCCAGCACCGGCAAAACCGCGCCGTTCATGGTCATCGAAACGGACATCTGATCCAAGGGAATGCCTTGGAACAGTATCTTCATGTCCTCAACGGAGTCTATGGCCACCCCGGCCTTGCCCACATCCCCGGCCACGCGGGGATGGTCCGAGTCATAGCCCCTGTGGGTGGCCAGGTCGAAGGCGACCGACAGCCCCTTTTGCCCGGCGGCCAGATTGTCCCGATAGAAGCGGTTGGACTCCTCGGCAGTGGAGAAGCCGGCGTATTGGCGAATGGTCCAAGGCCGGTTGGCGTACATGGTGGCCCGGGGGCCGCGCACGAAGGGCGCAAGCCCCGGCAGGCTGTTGACTTGGGATAGGTTCTCAAGGTCCGCGGCGGTGTAAAGCGGTTTGACCTCAATGCCCTCGGGCGTTTGCCAGTGCAGCGCCGCGAGCGGCTTGCCGCGCAGTTCCCGCTCCGCCAAGCCTTGCCAGTGCTCTAAATTGGGTTGGGTCATCAAACCTCCGACCTGCCTAGGAAAAGGCCGGGAATTATAGCAAGCCGCCGCTGGCGCCTCACTCAAGCCAGCCCAGTCCCCGTGGTGGGCTTGCGTCTAGCTTCCCCATAGTCGAGCTCCATAGTAGGCTGGCGCGAATTTTGTTGTGAAGGGGAAATGCCATGCCGCTCCATCCGGACTGTCGCAAGGTGTTGGACATGCTCGACTCCCTCGGCATGAAGGACTTTAGCGAGCTTACGCCAACCGAAGCGCGGGAGCTGTCCTTGACGCCGCCGCCGGAGGCGCCCACGCCGGTGGCGGAGGTGGTCAACCGCTCGATCAGCGGACCGGACGGAGACATTCCGCTGCGCATCTACCGCCCCGCCGGCGCGCCACTGGGTGTGCTGGTGTATTTCCACGGCGGCGGCTGGGTGGTGGGTGGCCTGGACAGCCATGATGAGACCTGCCGCCGGCTCTGCGCCGGCGCCGGCGTAGTGGTGGTTGCCGTGGACTACCGGCTGGCGCCGGAAACGCGCTATCCCGGCGCCGTTCGGGATTGCCGCCACGCCACGGTTTGGGTGGCGGAAAACGCTGCGCAGCTTGGCTTTGATCCCGCTCGGCTAGCCGTGGGCGGAGACAGCGCCGGCGGCAATCTAGCCGCCGCCACCGCGCAGATGGCGCGCGACCAAGGCGGCCCGCGCATCGCCTTTCAATTGCTGGTCTATCCGGTGGTCGATGCGGACTTTGACCGGCCGTCCTACCAGGCCAACGCGGCCGGCTACCTGCTTAGCCGCCGCGCCATGCAGTGGTTCTGGGACCACTACGCCCCAGCCGCCGAGCAGCGTTCGGAACCTTACGCAGCGCCCCTCAAAGGCTCCTTGGTCGGCCTCCCCCCCGCGTTGGTGCAGGTGGCCGAATTCGACCCGTTGCGGGACGAAGGCGTCGCTTATGCGCAAGCCTTGGAGGTCGCTGGCGTACCCGTGCGCCTGACCTGCTACGATGGCATGATCCACGGATTCTTCGGCCTCTTCGACGCCATTGGCGCAGCCGGTCAAGCCATGGACGAGGCTTGCGAAGCGTTGCGGCGTCACCTGGCCTGAGCCGGAGTGCATTCCAGGGCGCTCGACCACAGCGCCGCTTGCAGTGGATAGGATCGGGAGCGGGTGCGCTGAGCGTTCGCTTTGGCGGCTTGGTGGTGTTAGTCTTGGCGAGCGAAGGCCCAATTATGGCTTGGTGGTGCAAAGGGTGTGGCTGGCCGGGGGTTGCGGGCGCATTTGTTCGGGGGCAGGCCCATGAGAGTTGACAACTGGCTTAAGGCCGCAATGCTGTTGGTGGCGCTGCTTGGGGCGTCGGCCCAGGCCACTGTGGCGACAGTGGTTGGCCGCATCGTCTTTCCGCCGTTGGGTGTGCAGCCAAGGCGCTGAGGACGGGGATTGGCGCAAGCCGCGTTTGATCGCTGCACCCCATGCCTCAATTGCCCCCATTTCTACTGCAGGACGCCCAAGGCGGCCGTCATAGCTTCCCCAGCGACAGACCGGCGCTGATCGGCTTCGTCAAGGAGGACTGTCCCACCTGCGATGCGGTCATGCCCTTGCTTGAGGGGCTTTACGCCGCCTTGGGTTCGGCGGTGGACTTCTTCGTTGCCGGGCAAACCGCCGCCGGCAACCAACTTCTTACGGCGCGGCACGGCCTCACCCTGCCTTTGCTGGACGACAGTTCGCTTAAGGTCTCCTTCGCCTACGATGTGGAAGTCGTGCCCACTCTGTGCGTCGTGGGCGCCGATGGCCAGCTTCAGGAACGGCTGGTGGGCTTGGCGCGGGATGAGTGGCGGCGGGCGCTGGAGGGGTTGGCCGTCGCCGCCGAAGCCGGGCCGCTGGCTTTGGATTGGGAGAGCTATCCGCAGTGGCGGCCGGGCTGCGGCTCCCGGTCGGTGGATCCTGCTGTGGCGGATCGGTTGCGGGCGCAAGCGGAGAACAGCCCCTTGCGCGCCCGGCGCATCGAGGTCGGCGATGCCGACGATGCGTTCGAACTGATGTACGACCTAGGCTTCAGCGACGGCCTGCCCTTGGTGCCGCCGACGCCGGAGCGGGTGCTGCGCATGTTGGAGGGTACGGGTCGAGACGCTCAGGAGGTGGTGGCGGTAGTGCCGCCGAACATGGGCGAGGCCACGGTGGAGAAGGTGGCCATCAACGCGGTGCTGGCCGGCTGCCGGCCGGAATATCTGCCGGTGGTCATCGCCGGCTTGCAGGCGGTTTGCACGGACGACTTCAACATCCACGGCGTCATGGCCACCACCATGGGCGCCAGCCCGGTTTTGGTCGTTAACGGCCCGGTGCGCCACCGGCTGGGCATGAACATGCAGCTGGGCGTTCTAGGGCAGGGCAACCGCGCCAACGCCAGCATCGGCCGGGCTTTGCGCTTGGCCATCCGCAACCTCGGCGGCGCCGTGCCCGGCGGCACCGAGCGCTCCACCTTTGGCAACCCCATGAAGTTCACGATGTGCTTCCCGGAATGGGAGGAGCGCAGCCCTTGGCCCCCCCTGCATGTGGAGCGCGGGTTCGCGCCAGAGGATTCGGTGGTGACCGCCTTCGCCATGAGCAGCGGGCCGGTGCTGATGGTCGATCAAGACGCCCGCAGCGGCGCCCATCTGGCCGGCTCCTTCGGCCTGTGCTTGGAAAGCGCCTTGCATCCCCGCGCCCACTTCGCCACCGAGGCGCTGATGGTGGTTTCCCCGGAGCATGTCGATACCTTTGTGCGGGACGATTACGGCAAAGCGGAAATCCGCGCCCGCATTCAGGAGGTGAGCGCCCGCCCCATCGGCGAATTGGTGGCCGATGAGGTCTCCGCCGTGGGCCTCAAGCGGGCCGCCGCCGCGGCCATGGACGCCACAGCCCTAGCTAGGCAGTTGCCTAAATTTCGCCGCGCTGAGGACATCCACATCGTTGTGGCCGGCGCCGAGGCCGGCAAGTTTTCCGCCGCTTTCCACGGTTGGGTGACCGGGGAGGTCGGCTCCATTCCCGTTTCCCAAAAGATGGAGGATTAACCATGCTGACTATTCTGGACCCCACCGATGAACGCACGCCCCCAACGCGGCAGGTAACGCCGCGCACCGGCAAGGTGACCGGCAACGTGGCGTTCCTGGACATCTCCAAGCCAAAGGGCAACCTGCTGCTGGACCGGCTGCAGAGCCTGCTGGAGGTAAGTGCGCCCGGGGTGCGCATCAACCGCTACGTCAAGCCCACCTTCGCCAAGCCGGCCCCGGCGGAACTGCGGGCGAAGATCGCCGGGGAGAACGACTTCATCGTTGAAGCCCTGGCGGACTGAGGCTCCTGTACCACGTGCAGTTTGCATGACACGGTATGGTTCGAGCTGCGCGGCAAGCCGGCGGTGGCCATCGCCTCGAGCGAGTTCATCGACGCCGCCGCCACCCAAGCCGCCGCCCTCGGCATGAAGGACGCCCGCTGCGTGTTCGTCCCCCATCCCATTCAGGATGCGACGGATGAGGAAATGCAGGACAAGGCGGACGCCGTTCTTGAGCAATTGATGGAGGCCCTGACATAAAGCGGTTGTTGCAGGTTTTAGTCGGATTGACGGCCTTGCTGTCCTTCGGCTTCGGTTTGTTGTCTGTCCTGCCGGGCGCCCACCGGCAGTGGGTGGCCTAGCCGTGCCGGCCTTTCAGGGTTTTGGCGCGGCCACGGTCCGCTTCCTGCAGGAGTTGGAGGCGAACAACAACCGGGACTGGTTTCAGGCCAACAAACATCGCTACGAAGCGGAGGTGCTGGCCCCGGCGCTGGACTTCATCAGCGCCATGAGTGATGAGTTCGATGGGTTCGCGCCGCACTTCACCGCACTGCCGAAGCGCATGGGCGGCTCCCTGATGCGGGTGTATAGGGACGTGCGCTTCAGTCCCAGCAAGGCGCCGTACAAGACCAACATCGGCATTCAATTTCACCACGAGCAGGGCAAAGACGTGCATGCCCCCGGCTACTACCTGCACATTGAGTCCACCGGCTGCTTCTTCGGCGCCGGCATGTGGCGGCCGGCGCCGGAGGCGCTGCAGGCCATCCGCAGCCGCATTGCCGAACAGCCCCAGACTTGGCGGCGGGTGTTGGAGGCCCGTGAGTTCACGGAGACCTTCCGCTTGGGTGGCGATGCGCTGAAGCGCCCGCCTCGGGGCTACGCCGCCGACCTGCCGCACATCGAGGACCTCAAGCGCAAGAGCTTCATCGGCAGCTGCGACTTTCCGGTGGCCAACGCCGCCAGCCCCGGCTTTCCGCAGGAGGCGGCGGCCACCTTCGCCAAGGCCGCGCCGCTGATGGCCTTCCTGTGCGCGGCGCTGAACGTGCCGTTTTGACGGCCTTTCCCGATGCTAGACTGGTGGCCAAGAGCAGCAAGGAACGGGCAACGTGAACCTTCCTGACTACGCCTTGACCGCAGAGCGCGTTCCGCAGCATCGGCCGGCCTTGGTGCCGGTGCAGGAGCGGCAGCGGCTGCAAGGACAGGTGGCGGAGCTGCTTGCCGCCCGGGATGCAGTGCTGGTGGCCCACTACTATGTGGATGGGGACGTGCAGGACTTGGCGGAAGCCACTGGCGGCTTCGTGTCGGACTCCTTGGAGATGGCCCGCTTCGGCCGGGACCATCCGGCGCAAACCCTCATCGTCGCCGGCGTTCGCTTCATGGGGGAGACGGCCAAGATCCTCTCCCCGCACAAGCGCGTGTTCATGCCCACCTTGGAGGCGGAGTGCTCCTTGGACATCGGCTGCCCGCCGGCCGCCTTTGCCGCCTTCCGCCAAGCCCACCCGGAGCGCACCGCGGTGGTTTACGCCAACACCTCGGCCAAGGTGAAGGCGCTGTCGGACTGGGTGGTGACCAGCAGCATCGCCCTGCCGATCATCGAGCATCTGGCGGCCAAGGGCGAAAAGGTGCTCTGGGCGCCGGACAAGCACCTTGGCCGCTACATCCAAAGCCAAACCGATGCGGACATGCTGCTGTGGAGCGGCGCCTGCGTGGTGCATGAGGAGTTCAAGGCCAAGGCCCTCGGGGACTTGAAGCGCATCTACCCAGACGCCGGGGTGCTGGTGCATCCAGAGTCCCCGGCGGCGGTGGTCGGCATCGCCGATGCGGTGGGCTCCACCAGCCAGATCGTCGAGGCCGCCGGCACCCTGCCCCATGAACTGTTCATCGTCGCCACGGACCGGGGCCTGTTCCACAAGCTGCGCCAGCGCCACCCGCACAAGCGCTTCATAGAGGCGCCCACGGCCGGGGAGGGTGCCACCTGCCGAAGCTGCGCCCACTGCCCGTGGATGGCGATGAACGAACTGCAGGTCCTGGCGGACACCTTGGCGGACGATGCGCGGCTGGCCGCCAACGAAGTCCTCGTGGCGCCGGAGACAGGCCGCCAAGCCATGATTCCCCTGGAGCGGATGCTGGCCTTTCCCCGCCCCTAGGCGCTGCGTTTTTGACGGGCAACATAGGAATGTCATAAACGGGACTACTTTGCGGAGGACTTTCATGCACAGAACTTTTACCTTGGATTATTGGCCTGATGAAGGCTGGTACGTCGGGAGGCTTAGGGAAGCCCCCGAAATCTTCAGCCAAGGCCGAACACCGGATGAGCTGGAGGCCAACATCAAGGATGCTTTTGCCCTCATGACGGAGGACAATGCCTTCATTCCATCGCGGGATTTCAGATCCAGGAAACTGCAGATGGAGATCTCTTGAAGCGCGAGCGCTTGGTGAAACATCTAGCCGCGAGTGGTTGTCATCTGCACCGTCATGGCGCCAAACATGACATTTATGAACATCTTGGGAATGGTCGGCGGGCACCGGTTCCAAGGCATCGGGAAATCAGGGACAGTTTGGCCAAATTGATCTGTCGGTAGCTGGCCATAGAACCCTTAAATTGCACTTTGCGCCTGCACCGGTGCTCGGCTGGGGTCGCCAACGGGCTGCGGGAAAGCTCCCTTAACTCTTCTGTTCGCGCATCTTTTCCCGCAGGTCGGTGATCTGCTGGGTCAGGCGGGCTATGGCTTTGCGGTCGTTCTGGCTGGTGAGGCGGCGGGCGTATTCAAGGTGCTGCAGGGCGCGTTGGTAGGCGGCGTGCAGGTAGAAGAACTGGGCGCGGGCCACATGGACGCCGATGATGTTGCCGGCCAAGCCGGACACTTCCGCTAGGTTGTACCAGACGTCCGTGTCGTCCTTATGCACGATGCTCTGCCGCTCCAGCACCGCTTCCGCCTCCAGGTGGCGCTGCTCGGCGGTCAGCGCTTCGGCGTACAGCATGGACAGGGGCGCGTTGTCCGGGTGGATCCGCAGTTCCCGTTCCAATAGGTCGATGGCTTGCCGATTCCGCTTGGCGGCGATCAGCACTTCCGCCAAGCTGGCGCTGTGCAGGATTTTGCGGGGGTTGGCGGCATGGAGCTGGTCCAGCAAGGCGATGGCCTGGCCGTGCTCCTCGGCCGCGGAAAGGGCCAAGGCCAAGCCGTATTGCGTGGCGATGTCGTCGGGTTCAGCGTGAAGCTCCTGCTCAAACTGCAGGACGATGGTCTTCGGCGAGTCCGCAAAATGCACCCGCGCTCTCGCTCGCATCATCTGGTAGTCCGTGGACTGCGGGAAGGACTTAACCTCGAATTGCTGCGCTTGGGTCTTGGCGTCCGCAATGCGCGTTTCGCTGAGAGGGTGGGTCAACAGAAACTCCGGCGGCTTGCGGGTGAAGCGGTAGGCGCGGTGCATGCGGTCAAACATCCGCGCCATGCCTTGGGGGTCTAGGTCGGCCCGCACCAAGGTGTTCAGGCCGATGCGGTCCGCCTCCTGCTCACGGCCGCGGCTGTAGCGCAGTTGATTGGCTTGGGCGGCCGCCTGCACCCCAGATACGGCGGCCATGCCGGCGTCGCCGCCGCCAATCGCGCCGATCATGATGGCGGCGGCTAGGCCCACCAAGGCCGGCAGGGTCTGCGCCCGCCGCGCCTCCACCCCTCGGGCGAAGTGGCGTTGGCTCAGGTGGGCCAATTCATGGGCCATCACGCTGGAGTACTCATGCACGTCCGCGGCGTTCAGCATGAGGCCGAGATTGACGCCGACCACGCCGCCCGGCGCGGCGAAGGCGTTGATCTCCTTGGCGTCTATCAGGACGACGCGCAACGCCGCGTCGCGCAGCTCGCTGTATTGGGCCAAATGCGCCAACTGGGTTTCGACGTAATACTTGAGGATGGGGTCATCGACGGTCGGCAGGCTTGCCAGCACCTGCTTGAGGAACTCCTCGCCGAGCTGGCGCTCCATTTCCGGGGAGATCAGCCGAGAGGACGCATCCCCAAGGGAAGGCAGTTCGTTGCCGACCTGCCCGGAGGCGACGGGATGGCAAGCTAGGCCGGCGATGAGAAGGATTGCCCGCAAGCGCTTCATGGCCCGGAGTATACCCCCGCCGCCGCCTCCCCACGAACCGGCTGCGCTCCACCGCCGCCAGGGTGCAAATCGCTCCGGCCGGCCAGTGGGCCGTTGGTTTGCAGCGAAGCTTGAAGGCAGCGCTCGCGGTGCGCCATCCGTGCGATACTGCGCCCCATGTCCGATGCGCCCGCCATTGTCGATGCCCGGGGCTTGACCTGTCCCATGCCGCTGCTCAAGGCCAAGAAGGCCCTCAATGAGTTGGACTCCCAACAACGCTTGGTGGTGCTGGCCACGGACCCAGGTTCGGTGCGGGACTTCGAGGTGTTCTCCACGCAAAGCGGTCACCGGCTGCTGGAGTCCGCCCGCGAAGGCGATGCCTACCGCTACTTGCTGCAAAAGAAGTAGCGAATGCGTTTTCTTGAGGTCATCGGCGGCTGGGTCAACCGCTATTTCTCCAATGAGGAGGCCATCTACCTGGTGGTGCTGCTGGCGGCCGGCTTCCTGATTCTGTTCATGCTTGGCGGTGTGCTGGCGCCGGTGCTGACCGGCTTGGTGCTCGCCTTCCTGCTGCAGGGGCTGGTCAAGCGCTTGGTGATCTGGCGAGTGCCGGAGACGGGTGCGGTTTACCTCACTTTTCTGCTGTTCATCGGCGGCCTCATCGGCGCGGCCCTGTTTGTGGTGCCCTTGGTCTGGCGGCAGCTCCGAGCCTTGGTTGAGGCGCTGCCCAACGTCATCGGTCGCCTGCGGGACGCCACGCGGGACTTGGCGGGCGCCTTTCCGGAACTTCTGACCGAAGACCAAATCACGGTTTGGTTCGACGGCGCCGCCGGCCAGTTGGGGAACCTCAGCGCCGCCGCTCTGGAGGCGCTGGTCGCCAACGTGCCGTCGCTGGTGGGCGTGGTCATCTATTTGGTGCTGGTGCCCATATCCGTGTTTTTCTTCCTGAAGGATCGGCGGCGCATTCTCGGCTGGTTGGCCGCAGCACTGCCGCGGAAGCGCCCGCTCATCAATCGAGTGGGCGTGGAGATGAACCAGCAGCTCGCCAACTATGTGCGCGGCAAGTTCATCGAAATCCTCATCGTCGGCTTCGTCACCTTTGTCGTGTTCTCCCTGCTCGGCCTGAACTACGCCGCCCTGTTGGGCGTGGTGGTGGGGGTGTCGGTGCTGATCCCCTTTGTCGGCGCCGCGGTGGTCACCATTCCGGTGGCGCTGGCTGGCCTCATGCAGTTCGGCTGGTCTTGGGAGCTGGCTTGGATCATGCTGGCCTACGGCGTCATTCAGGCCTTGGACGGCAATGTCTTGGTGCCGCTGCTGTTTTCGGAAGCCGTGGATCTGCACCCGATCACCATCATCGTCGCCGTGTTGGCATTCGGAGGGCTGTGGGGCGTTTGGGGCGTGTTCTTCGCCATACCGCTGGCTACCCTGCTGAAAGCCATCCACAACGCTTGGCCGCGGGGGCTGCCAGCGGATTGAGAGCCTTGCGCCCCTGTTCGCCCAAGTCCCGACTAAGGGCAAAGAAAAAGTCAACAATGATTGTTTGACTTACGGTGTTGCGTATCTGTAGGGTGCCGAGCGACTTGAACGGAACTTGAGGCATCGCGCCAACTCAGAATGACGATGGCGTGGAGAGCAATAGCCTAGAACAGGTCGATTCGAGTAGTTTCGCTATGGAACAGGAGGGGATTGCCATGAGGAATTCATTGTGGGTGCGCCGGCTCTTGCCGGCGATGGCGGTGGCCGCTGGGACGCTGGCTGGTTCATTGGCTCAGGCGGAGCAGGCCGACGGGCAGTCAGTCATGCTCGAAGAGGTCATCGTCACCGCCCAGCGTTCGGCGCAGAGCATTCAGGACGTGCCCATTGCGGTCACCGCCCTGACCGGGGACATGCTGCAGGAACGGCAGACGATCAACCCGTCGGATCTGCAGATGAACGCCCCCAACGTCAGTTTCACCGCCACCAACTTCGGCAACTCCAGCTTCAGCATTCGGGGCATCGGGCGGTTGGTGATCAGCACCACCGGCGAGGCCGGCGTGTCAACGCATCTGAATGAGATTGCGGTGGCGACCAACCTGAACAGCATTGAGTTCTTCGACATGGAGCGGGTGGAAATCCTGCGCGGTCCCCAAGGCACCCTGTTCGGCCGCAACGCCACCGGCGGCGCCATCAACTTCGTCACCAAGATGCCGGACTACGAGCGCTTTGATGGCTTCGCCGACATTGAAGTGGGGGACTACAGCCACACGCGGTTCAAAGGGGCGTTGAACCTGCCCTTGGGGGAGCGCATGGGCGTTCGCATTGCCGGCTTCAAGCTGGACCGGGACGGCTACACCAAGAACCTCGCCTACGGCCAAACGGGCACTGACGGCAGCACCCTAACCGGCATTGATGACGACATTGACGGTCGGGACATTACGGCGCTGCGCGCCACCTTCGCTTGGGACCTCACCGAACAAGCCAGCCTTTGGGTGCAGTACAACCGCTTTGACGAAGACGACGACCGGGCGCGCATCACCAACCAAGTTTGCGTGCGCAATCCTCTGCCAACCGATGGTTGCCTGCCTGACGAGTTCGGCTTTGATTTCCCCCATCTTGGCGCCACCACCGCCGGCATCTTCGCGGCCTTAGGGGGAGCGCTGCCGTTCGGGGCGGATGGCTCCGACCCCTCGCTGTACGTCTTCCCCAAGCCGCGCATCGACGGTTTTCGGGAGATCCACACGGACTACGATCCGGTGTATCAGGACGAGGAGGATCTCTTCACCGGCGGCTTCAACTATGACTTCGGCAACTTCAACCTGAACCTGCTAGGCGCTTATCAAAAGCGCGAGTTCCTGTCCCGGCAGGACTACGCCATGGACGTGGGCGCCAACCTCAGCGCCACACCCCTCAATCCGTCTGGTTTGTGGCCCATCTCCGAGCCGGCCGGCGGCGCCGGCGACGACTGGCGGTCTGGACCCTGCAATTTGTTTGAAGGCACCGCCGGCGTGCCCGGCGGCTGCATTTTGCCCGTGGACCAGACCCGGGTGTTTGCTTACGACCAAGCGGACAGCGATTCCGAATACTGGACGGTGGAGGGGCGTTTGCAGACCACTCTTGACGGCCCCTTCAATTTCCAGGTCGGCGCCAGCATCTATAACGCGGAAAGCAATACGGACTACTATGTGCTGGCCAACACTCTGGATTTGGTGACTGCCTACGGCACCCCCGCGCTTGGCGGCTTGCGGCTGTACCCGGGCTTTTTCAACAATACCAACAACCCGTCGGAAGGCGTACAGCAAGATGGCTGGGCGAGCTTTGGCGAGCTTTACATCGACATTGCTGACAACCTGAAGCTGACCGCCGGCCTGCGCTACAACAAGGACAACAAGGAAGTCGGCGACACCAGCGTGTTGTTCAATTCCGCCAATGCGAACGCGGCCTTGGGCGGCCTGTTCGGGGCGAACCCCATCTGGCTGCGCACACCCATGTTCCTTCACTTGGCCGCCTTGGCCGCCAATCCTGCTGCGCCGCTGGATGCCGCTTCGACCAAGGTGCTGGAATTCTGGGACGCCTCGGGCGTTTATGCCGAGAACGCCCCGGTCGCCGCTGGAGGCATCGCCGCGCTTACCATTGCTCAGGGAGTGGGAGCGGGTACGATCCCGTTTGCAGCGCTGCCCACCGTCCTTGCGGGCCTGCCGCCCGTTTTTCAGAACACGGTGCTGACCTTGTTCACCCAGAATCCGGAACTCATTGCGCAGGACCCGGGCATTATGGCGGCCGGTGCTGCGATGAACGCCATCGCCGCCGCAGTGCCGCCGGTTCCCGGCTTCGGCGAAACCCGCTTCGCAACCGGCAGCCCCAGCAAGGAGGATTGGTCCGAGCTCAGCGGCCGTGTGGGCCTCGACTGGCAAATCAACGACAACAGCATGGTCTATGGGTTCTACAACCAGGGCTACAAGCCGGGCGGCTTCAACCCGGCCATTCCCCCGCAGTTTCAGGCCACCTCGGCATTCACCTTTGGTGCGGAGAAAATCGGCGCCTGGGAATTCGGCACCAAGAACAGCTTTCAAGACGGACGGCTGGTGCTGAACGGCAGCTTCTTCCTCTACGACTACTCCGGCATGCAGATCACGCGCATCGTCAACAACAGTTCGATCAACGAAAACATAGACGCCGACATCATGGGCATCGAAATCGAGGGCCTATGGCAGCCAGAGGCGCTGCCAGGGCTGGCGGTGGATTTCGCCTACGGCTGGCTTAGCGCGGAGGTGGACGGCGCCACATCCGTCGATCCGATCAACCGCACCGGAAGCAACCCGGACTATGTCTTGCTGAAGAACATCGATCCCGGCTCCTTGACCGGCACAACCTATGTGGCCAGGCAATCCCAGATCAGCCAAGGTGTATTGGACGCCGCGCTGGCCGCGCAAGGTGCTCTGCTGCCGAACGTTGCCTATCCGGCCAACGCCGCCGGCGTCGCCATCCCAGCCTACTTCTCCAGAAACTTCCTCACAGCGGCCGGCGTGGAGACCTCCGACGGCATTCCCGTTGACTTGGACGGCAACCAACTGCCGAACTCCCCGGAGCATACGATTAGGCTTGGCCTTGCCTATTCATGGGAGGTTCCGGCCATCCGCGGCTCGCTCACGGCCCGTTGGGACTACTATTGGCAGGATGGCTCCTACGCCCGGGAGTTCAACACCATCGGCGACGAGATCGACAGCTGGGACCAGCACAACGCCTCGCTCATCTACGAGAGCCGGGACCAGCGTTGGACGGTCAGGGCCTGGGTGCGCAACATCGCCAATGACGACAACGTCACCGGCAAGTACGTCACCGCCGATACGTCCGGCTCCTTCAGGAACTACTTCCTAACCGAACCACGCATCTACGGCGCCTCCGTTCGCTTCAACTTCGGAGCTTAGGGAAGGCGGCATGGGTCCCCTGAGCGGGCTGAGGGTCGTCGAACTGCAAGGCATCGGCCCGGGGCCGTTTTGCGCCATGATGCTGGCGGACATGGGGGCGGAGGTCATTCGCGTTGACCGGGCCTCCGCCGTTGGCCAAGGCGCCGGACGGGCGGACGTTTTGGCCAGAGGCCGCCGCAGCGTCGCCGTGGACCTCAAGCACGGCGAGGGCGTGGAGGTCGTTCTGAAGCTGCTCGAGCGGGCAGACGTCCTGATCGAGGGGTTCCGGCCCGGAGTCATGGAGCGCCTTGGCCTGGGCCCCGAGGTTTGCTTGGAGCGCAACCCGCGTCTGATCTATGGCCGCATGACCGGTTGGGGCCAAACCGGAACCCTAGCCAAAGCGGCCGGCCACGACATCAACTACATTTCCCTGACCGCCGCCCTGCATTCCATCGGCCAGCCGGACGGTCCGCCAGTGCCGCCCCTCAACTTGGTGGGCGACTTCGGCGGCGGCGGCATGCTGCTGGCCTTCGGCGTGGTTGCGGCGCTCTTTGAGAGGGCGCAGTCCGGCCAAGGCCAAGTGGTGGACGCCGCCATGACCGACGGCTCCGCCCTGCTGATGAACGGTATTTTCGGCATGATGAACACTGGCCACTGGCGGCCGGAGCGGGGCACGAACCTGCTCGACGGCGGCGGCCACTTCTACGGTGTTTATGCAACCAAGGACGGCAAGCACATCTCCATCGGCGCCCTTGAACCGCAGTTCTACGCCCTGCTGCTGGAGAAGTCCGGCCTTGGGCAGGAAAGCGACCTGTCCCCGCAGCTGGACCGCGATGACTGGCCGGCCATGCGGCAGCGCCTTACGCGCATCTTCAAGACCAAGACCCGCGACGAATGGGACGCCATCATGCTGGGCACGGACATCTGCTATGCGCCGGTGCTGAACTTTCAGGACGCGGTCAACCATCCCCACAACCGCTCCCGCAACACCTTCGTGGAGGTGGACGGCCTGCACCAAGCCGCGCCGGCGCCCCGCTTCAGCCGCTCCCCGGCGGCAACTCCGCCCGCCGCCGCCGCCCCCGGTGCCCACACCGACGAGGTTCTCGCAGACTGCAACTTTAGCCCAGAGGAAATAGGGCGCCTGCGGGAGGTGGGCGCAGTGGCCGGCTGATTCGCTTGCGTTGGCGGACTAGGTTCAGCGCCATTTGCCTGGGTTGCTCGGCTTTGGCCGACTAAGCCCTTCACAAAGCCGGTGTTCATGGGTTAAAAACCACCCTCAACTGCAACGGGGAGCGCCACATGGCTTGGGACTTTGAAACGGATCCTGCCTTTCAGCGAGAATTGGATTGGATGGACGCATTCGTGCGGGAGGAAATCGCACCGCTGGACTTCATCATCGGCCATCCCAACGACTTTGCGGACCCCAACCGCGCCAAGCTGATTCCACCCTTGCAGCGGCAGGTGAAGGAGCGTGGGCTTTGGGCCTGTCACCTTGGCCCGGAGCTCGGCGGCCAAGGCTACGGCCAACTGAAGCTGGGCCTGATCAACGAGATCCTAGGCCGGGCCAAGTGCGCCCCGGTGGTGTTCGGCTGCCAAGCGCCGGACTCCGGCAACGCCGAAATCCTTGCCCACTACGGCACCGTTGCGCAAAAGGACCGCTACCTGCAGCCCTTGCTGGACAACGAAATCTGCTCCTGCTACTCCATGACGGAGCCGCAGGGCGGGGCGGACCCCAAGGTTTTCAAGTGCCGCGCCGAACTCATCGGCGACGAATGGGTCATCAACGGCGAAAAGTGGTTCTCCTCCAACGCCCGCTACGCCTCCTTTTTGATCGTGATGGCGGTGACGGACCCGGAGGCGCCGCCCTATCAGCGCATGTCCATGTTCATCGTGCCGGCCGACACGCCCGGCGTTGAAATTCTGCGCAACGTCGGGGTGGGCTTTGAGGGCAAGGGCGCCCACGCCTACATCCGCTACAGCGATGTGCGCATTCCCCGGGACCATCTGCTCGGCGAGGTCGGCCAAGGCTTCGTCGTCGCCCAAACCCGGCTGGGCGGCGGGCGCATCCACCACGCCATGCGCACGGTGGGCAAGATTCAGCAGGCGTTCGACATGATGTGCGAACGCACTCTGTCTCGGGAGACCCAGGGCGAGGTGCTGGCCAAGAAGCAGTTGGTGCAGGCCATGATCGCCGACAGCTGGATAGACATCGAACAGTTCCGCCTGTTCGTGCTGCGCACCGCCTGGAAGATCGACAAGCTGAAGAACTACAAGGCCGTGCGGGCGGACATCTCAGCCGTTAAGGCGCAGATGCCCAAGGTGTACTACGACGTCTATTCCCGCGCCGTGCAGATCCACGGCTCCCTCGGCATCTCCAACGAAATGCCCTTCGCCGCCGGCGTGCTGGACAGCTTCCACATGGCCTTGGCGGACGGCCCCACCGAAGTGCATAAGGTCACCGTCGCCCGCCAAGTGCTCGGCCACTACCAAGGCACCGAAGAGCTATTCCCGGACTACCACCTAATCAAGCGCCGCGAGGAAGCCTTGGCCAAGTACGCGGACCTAATCGAAATGGAGGTGGCTGCCGCCTGACTGGGTTTTCTTGGGGAGCGACCACAACCAGCAACGCCGATTGCACACCAATGTTTACGCGTATCAAAATCCAGAATTTCCGTACTTTCAATGAGTTGGAAATCTCCGATCTTGGCCGGATCAATCTGTTCACCGGCGCGAACAACTCCGGTAAAACCAGTTTGCTGGAAGCGCTCTTCCTGCTGTCCGGGGCTGGGAATCCGCACCTAGTCTTGAACTCCAACGTGCTACGGGGATTTGATCAAAACGCCACGTTGGTGAAAACGATGTCCACTGACCTTCAGCGGGACCTGTGGAAGGAACTGTTTCCCCAATTGGACGTCAGCAAAACCATAGAAGTTGCGGGCGATCATGATTCGCTCGGCAAGCTGACTATGGAAATTTCGCTGGAGCGGCCTTCCATCACCAAGGTGGCCCATGATGCAAATGGCAATTTGTCGGCGACAAACTTCGCAGAGGAACGGGTGCTCGCCATCCGCTTCAGCAACTCCGGGACTGAGCAAAACGAAAGCCAAATTCGCTTGACGGCGCAAGGATTTGAATTCTCCCCGCCCTCTTCTGCCACTGCGTCCCCCCCAGCGATACTACTCCTGTCTCGGACCAGCACCATTCAGGACGACGCTAGGCGCTTAGGAAAACTAAGAACCCAAAAACGTGGGGGCCTCCTTCTTGACGCACTGCGTGTTGTTGAACCAAAGCTGATCGCCATTGAGGACAACACCGCCAGTGGCGCACCCATGCTTTGGGGCGACGTGGGGCTTTCCGAATTGGTGCCCCTGCCCGTCATGGGAGAAGGAATGACCCGAATTGCCCGGCTCGTTCTAGCCATATCATCGGTTCCGCATGGGGCGGTGTTGGTGGATGAAGTCGAAAACGGCTTACACCACTCCATTCTGCAGAAGGTTTGGAAGGTGATCGACGTGGCAGCAAGGGAGTTCAACACGCAGATCTTCGCCACTTCGCATAGCCTAGAGTGCGCCGCAGCCGCTCACAACGCCTTGGCCCCCAGAGTTTTTCGCCTGCATCGGCTTGAAGCCGGCGATGCCAAATGCCGATGTGTCACGTATGAACCAGAATCAATCGATGCCGCGTTCAAACATGATCTTGAGGTCAGGTGACCGTGGCTCCGGTGATACGGATAGAGTCCAGCATCCAGCTATTGGTGGAGGGAAACGATCAGCGCAACTTCTTTGAAGCTTTCATTCAGCACCTGTCGCTGGCCAACATTCAAATTCAGAACTTCGGTGGGGTGGACGATCTGCGCGGCTTCCTGCTCGCATTCAGGGATGCGCCGGGCTTTCAGGACAAGGTGCATGGCATCGGCATTGTCCGCGACTCGGAAACCTCCGCCAAATCAGCCTTTGAGAGCATTCGGTCGTCGTTACGGAACGCAGAACTGCCGGTACCAGATCGGACTTGGGAACGCACCTCAACTGATCCGACAATAGCAGTGATGCTGCTGCCAGATGGCTGCAACGAGGGAATGCTCGAAACCCTTCTCTGCCAAACCTTCGCCGGCACAGCTATTGGCCAATGCATTGACGCCTTATTCGAGTGTGTGGAGCCCTTAGCCGAGCCCCCCACTAAGCGTCCCGAAAAAGCTCGCGCCCATGCCTATTTGGCCACAAGGCCTGACCCCCACCTTTCCGTGGGAGTGGCGGCAAAGAGAGGCTATTGGGATCTGGACCACAGCGCCTTCGGAGGCGTTCAAACCTTCCTAAAGTCGCTTGTGATCGTTCCGCCTACCCCCCTGCGCCGGGGGGCTGACGCCCATGGCCCCTAGTCCAAGTCGGCTCCAAGACGGATTTAACATAGCCTTCATTTATGCGTAGGTGCGCCCGCACAGCACGGTCAGCCTGCTTTTTGCAGGCTGGTGAAGGCGCGGTTGATGAAATTGGCGGGGTCGCCGTAGGCTTCGTCAAACTCGGCGGTGGGCTTCGCGGCCAGCACGGCGTCTAGGTTCGCGCCTTGGTCCATGAGCTCCGCTAGGCGCCCGCGCACGGTTTGCAGCATGTCGATGTAGTCGGCCAAGGCTTGGCGGTCCGTCACTGGGCCGTGGCCGGGGATGACTGTCGTGTTCTCGTCAATTTCGGCCAGCGCCGCCGCGCAAAAGCGAATCATGCCGTCCAGGTTGCCGCCGTTGTCCGCGTCGATGAACGGATAGCCGGTGTTGTTGAAGACGTCGCCCAAGTGTACGGCGTTCCTGCCCCTAAAGATGACGGCGGCGTCGCCGGTGGTGTGGGCCGCGCCGAAGTGCAGCAGGTCCACCTGCTCGCCGTTGAAGTGGAACTGCATGGCGTCCTTGAAGGTGATCGCCGGCCAAGCCTCCTGCGGATAGGCTTGCTGCCCGTACTGCATGGCCACCAAGTTGATGACGTTCGCCTTGGCCATCATCTCGCGGGAGTTGGTCTGCGCCACCAGCCAAGTGCCTTCCGGCCCCAAGGCCAGGTTGCCTTCGGCGTGGTCGAAGTGCCAATGGGTGTTGATGGCGAAGTCGATGTCGCCGCCGCCGAGTTCGGCGATCTTCGCCTTGATCTTGGGCATCATCTGCGGGAACTGGTCATCGACGATCAGCACGCCGTCCTCGCCGATGCTGACGGCGATGTTGCCGCCGATGCCGAAGAAGACGTGCAGGCCTTCGGCGACCTTCTGCGTCTCGATTTCGGTGGCCTCGAAGTCCCAGCCGAAGGCGGCCGTGACGTCGTCAAGGCTCATCAGATCATGGGCTTGGACCTTGCCGGCCAGTGCGGCCAGCAGGCCGGCCAATACAACTTTGCGCACTTTGCTTCTCCAGTCGATGATGAAATTGGCCATTGCACTCCAGTGCAAGGCTAACCCAACGGCTGGGGTGCGTCCAGCGTTCTCGGCCAACGGGTCACTCCCTGCGCCGTCACGCGATGCCGTGCATCTTCCATGGCACCCGAAAACCGTGCAGAACCAACTCCGCCGCCAATGCACCTCTCTTGAGGACAGCCCGATTTGGCCCAGCGTCCGCTTTCCACTATGCTAGGCGCCCGAACCGGCCGTCGGGCGGCTTGCCATTGGCGGGGAAGGGGAAGGGGAAGGGGAAGGGGAAGAGTTTTCCTTGGCAGCGCAAACAAATTCGGGAGGAATGATGGCGCATACCCATGATCATGAAATCGTTTCGATTTATCCGTTTTCGGACGAGGAGGTCGATCAACTGATGAACAACTCCAACGAGTGCGTTCTGATGTGGTCCACCAAGGACGGCTGGCCAGTGGGGGTCACCCACGCCTTCCTCTGGCATGAGGGCAAAATTTGGGTGACTTTTGCTGTCCATAGACACCGGGCGGCGGCCATCCGTCGGGACAATCGAGTGTCCGTGAACGTCAGCAGCGGCGGCTACCCGGCCGGCGCATCGGCGGACCTGCCCACCGGCGCCATCACCTTCAAGGGCACCGGCGAGTTCTTTGAGGACGACGCAACCAAGCAATGGTTCTACACGGCCCTGTCGAAGAAGCTGAACCCCGACAGCGCAGAGGGTGAGGAGTTCTTCACCAATCTGCTCGACTCGCCGTTGCGGGTCATGCTGGCCATCACGCCGGTCAAGAAGATCATGTACAACGGCAAAAAGGCCCAAGCGCACATGGCCGGCGTCATTCCCGAGGAGGAGCTTGGCGAGCGCCTGCCGGTGGATGAGGAACGCATGAACCAGGAGCGGGCGAAGCGCGGGCTGCCGCCTCGGTAGGCGCCAGACGCCCGCCGGCCACTGAGCCGCCGGGTCCCTTAAGGGAGGCGCGGCACCGGCAAGGTGCTTTGGGTGCCCGTAGCTAGGCCGGTCCTGTGCGTTTTGGCGTTGCAGCGGCGGGCGTCCATCCCGGTCGCTGTGAGGTTCTTGGTTTGCGGAACGCGCCGGGTGCTGGGCGTGAATGCAGGAGGATGTGCGAATAGTGAAGCGGATTAGGTCGGAACATTGGGTTGTTGAGCAAATTCAGCGTGCGAAGCAGGCGGGCGTCCGGGCCATGGTTTTGCTCAGCTCATTGGCTTGGGCGTCGGCCCTAGGCGCCGAGGGCGGCAACCTAGGCTGGCCGGCCTACGGCGGTTCGGCCGGTGGCGGTCACTACACGGCGGCGGCGCAGATCACCAAGGGCAACGTGGAGGGCTTGGAGGTTGCTTGGGTGCATCGCTCCGGGGACTTTCGGGAGGGCGTCATCTCCGGCGTGGATGGTTTTGACGCCAGCGGCCAAACCGCTTCCGCCTTCGTCAACACGCCCATCGTGGTGCGGGACACCCTGTACTACTGCACCCCGTTCAACCGTGTGTTTGCCTTGGACCCGGCCACCGGCGCCGAACGCTGGCGCTTTGACCCCGGCGTCAACGTAGACGACGAGCACCTGACCAATTGCCGCGCTGTCAGCAGTTGGGTGGACCCGGAAGCGGAAGCCGGCGCACTCTGTGCCCACCGCATCATCCTGCCTACGTTGGACGGGCGGATGTTCGCCTTGGACGGCGCCACCGGCAAGCGTTGCCCCGGCTTTGGCGAGAACGGCGCAATCGACCTGACCGCGGGGCTGACCGAGCACGGCGCTAGGGAGTACGGCATCACCAGCGCCCCGGCCATCCTGGGGGATGCGCTCATCACCGGCGCCTATGTGCTGGACTCCTTCCGACCGGATGTGCCTTCCGGCGTGGTGCGCGCCTACGATCTGCGCACCGGCGCCTTTCGCTGGGGCTGGAACCCGGTGCCGCCGGGAGCGGCACCCATTGACGAGGCAGGCAACTTCGTGCCGGGCACCACCAACGTCTGGTCCACCATTTCCGTGGATGCGGAGCGCAACCTGGTCATCGCGCCCACCGGCAACTCCTCGCCGGACTACTACGGCGGCGACCGCGGCGGCAACTTGGACTACTACTCCAGTTCCGTGGTGGCCTTGGATGGCGACACGGGCGAAGTGGTTTGGCATTACCAAACCGTCCACCACGACATCTGGGATTTCGACGTGCCCTCGCAGCCCACCTTGGTCGATGTCACCATCGACGGCGTGACCAGCCCGGCGGTGGTGCAGACCACCAAGATGGGCCTGACCTTCGTGCTGCATCGAGAGACAGGAGTGCCCTTGCACCCGGTGGTGGAGCGGCCGGTGCCCCAAACCGGCGCGGTGCCGGGGGAGTACCTAAGCCCCACCCAGCCCTTCCCGGTGAAGCCGGAACCCTTGCACCAACTGGGCATTTCCCCAGATGACGCCTGGGGCTTCACCTTCTGGGACGAAGGCGAGTGCCGCCGTAAGCTGGAGGAGCTGACCACCGGCCCCATCTACACGCCGCTCAGCGAGAAGGGCACGGTGCTGTACCCCTCCAACATCGGTGGCCAGAACTGGGGTGCCCCGGCGGTGGACCCGGAGCGGGGGCTGATGGTGACCAACACCAAGCATGTGGGCATGGTGCTGCGCCTCGCGCCCCGGGCGGAGTGCGACCGATCCTCAAAGGTCGGCATGCCGCAGCGTGGCGCCCCCTATTGCGTCTATATGGAACCCTTGCTGTCGTCCTGGGGCGCCCCCTGCACCAAGCCGCCTTGGGGCACCTTGGCGGCGGTGGAGCTCTCCTCCGGGAACATCAAATGGCAGGTGCCCTTAGGCAACCTGAAACACCTGGCGCCCTGGCCGATCTCCCTGCTGGTCAAGGGGACGCTGGAGTTCGGCGGGCCGATGGTCACCGCCTCCGGCCTTACCTTCATAGCCGCCACCACGGACCGGCAGATTCGCGCCTTCGACACGGACACCGGCGCCGAGCTGTGGCGCGATGAACTGCCCACCACGGGCAACTCCGTGCCCATGTCATACGTTTCCGGCGGCAAGCAGTTCGTCGTGGTGGCCGCCGGCGGCCACTTCACCTCCCCGTCGCCGCCGGGGGATTACCTAGTGGCCTACAGCCTGCCTTAGCCTTGCACCCGAACCCGCAATTTGGAGGACAACCGTGAGCCTAGCCGCCCAGCAACGTGAAATCATCTGCTCCCGTCCCGGCTTCATCGCCGCCCTCGATCAGAGTGGCGGCAGCACCCCGAAGGCTCTGGGCCTCTACGGCGTACAGGAGGGCGCTTGGTCCAGCGAGGCGGAGATGTTCGACCTCGTGCATGCCATGCGCACCCGCATCATGACCAGTCCAGTGTTCAGCGGGGAGCGCATCTTGGGCGCCATCCTGTTTGAGAACACCATGAATCGGCAGGTGGAGGGGCGCGGCGCAGCGGCGCATCTGTGGGAGGCCAAGCAGGTGGTGCCCTTCCTGAAGGTCGATAAGGGGTTGGCGGAGGAGGGCGACGGCGTGCAGTTGATGAAGCCCATGCCGACCCTTGAGGACTTGCTGGAGCAGGGCAAGGCCAAGGGCGTCTTCGGCACGAAGATGCGCTCCGTGATCAAGCAGGCCAACGAGGCTGGAATCAATGCGGTGGTGGCGCAGCAGTTCGACACGGCCAAGCGCATTCTGGCGGCGGGGCTAACGCCCATCGTCGAGCCGGAGGTCGATATCCACTGCCCGGAGAAGGGCTATGCCGAAACCCTGCTCAAGACCGCCATGCTGAAACAGCTGGACGCCTTAAATAACGATCCAGTCATACTGAAGCTGACCCTGCCGGAGGTGGACAACTTCTACGCGGAGTGCATCGCCCATCCCCAGGTGCTGCGGGTGGCTGCTCTCTCTGGGGGCTACAGCCGGGAGGAGTCCAACGCCCGTCTGCGCCGGCAAAGCGGCATGACCGCCAGCTTCTCCCGGGCGCTGACCGAAGGGCTGAAGCAGCAACAAACTGATGCGGAGTTCAACGGCCTGCTCGATGCGTCCATCGGCGGCATCTTTGCGGCGTCAATCACCTAGCTTGCATATTGCACTAAGCCGAAACGCCCTGTTTTTCAACAAGCCGCACAGCCGTTCCCGGCGAATCTCCCGGCGCAAACTGCGCTGGCCGCGGCCCTTGGCGCAATATGTGGGCTAGACGTAAGGCTCACTCCGGTTGGGGAACGATGCGCAGGTAGGGCTTGGGCGCCTTCCAGCCGTTGGGGAACTTCTCCTTGGCCTCCTCGTCGGACACCGCCGGCACGATGATGACGTCCTCCCCTTGCTTCCAGTTCACCGGCGTGGCCACCTTGTGCTTGGCGGTGAGTTGGCAGGAGTCAAGCAGGCGCAGCACCTCGTCGAAGTTGCGGCCCGTGCTCATTGGGTAGGTGAGCATGGCCTTGATGGTCTTGTCCGGGCCGACGATGAACACCGAGCGCACCGTGGCGTTGTCCGCCGCGGTGCGGCCCTCGGCGGCGTCCCCGGCCTCGGCTGGCAGCATGTCGTACAGCTTGGCGACGTTGAGCTCCGGGTCCCCGATCAGCGGGTAGTTCACCGCATGGCCTTGGGTTTCCTCAATGTCCTTGGCCCACTCGGCGTGGTTGTCCACCGGGTCAACGCTTAGGCCGAGAATCTTGCAGTTGCGCTTGGTGAACTCCGGCTGCAGGCCGGCCATGTAGCCGAGCTCCGTGGTGCAGACGGGGGTGAAGTCCTTGGGATGGGAGAACAGGATGGCCCAACCGTCGCCGACCCAGTCGTGGAAGTCGATGGCGCCCTGAGTGGTTTGGGCCCTGAAGTTGGGCGCTTGGGAATTGATGCGCAGCGTCATGGTTGCCTCCTGTGGAGCTTGCGAATGTTGGGCGGCAAATCTAACACCATCGGGGCGCAAAGTGGCGGTTTTGTGTCCTGCGGGCGCCGACCCGTGCAAATCCGCAAGGTTCGGCGCCTTGCACAACGCTTGGGACACAGGAACGACCCCATGCCGCGCTTGACTACGCCGCGCCGCCGGAGCATCTTGCGAGGCTCCAAAACACTCAGATGGCCACTTGAACCTAATGTCATAGGTTATGCACCTGATGGTAGAACGTTTGCACAAGGACCATATTGTTGCCGCCCCCGGCTTTAATCGCTGGCTTGTGCCGCTGGCTTCCATTGCCATCCATCTATGCATCGGCTCCATCTACGCCTGGAGCCTGTTTAACCCTCCCTTGACCAAGACACTCGGCGTTGTCGCGCCCGCGGCCGGCGACTGGTCCTTGACCGAGGTGGTTTGGGTTTTCTCGGTGGCCATCGCCTGTCTCGGTCTCGCCGCGGCGTTCGCTGGCAGGTGGCTGGAGGAAGTGGGGCCGCGCCTGGTCGGTGTCATTGCCGCAGTTTGCTGGGGAGGCGGTTTCCTCATCGCCGGCGTCGGCATCCTGACCCATCAGCTCGGCCTGTTGTACGTGGGCTATGGCGTCATCGGCGGCTGCGGCCTAGGTCTCGGCTATGTGTCGCCCGTCAGCACCCTCATCCGCTGGTTCCCGGACCGTCGCGGCATGGCGACCGGAATGGCGATTATGGGCTTCGGCGGTGGCGCGATGCTGGGCACGCCGCTCATTGAAGGCCTGCTGTCCGCCTTTGCCGTCACGCCGGAATACCTCGGCAGGGCCGACGTCCTGAACCTGGTGACCAGCGAAGGCGTACGCTATGTGGAAACCTCAACCGGATTCCTGCGCGAGGTTGTGCTGCTCGGTGAGCGGGAAGCGGCCCAGCTCAATCTTGCCGCCGGCGCGTATGCGGTGGGTACCGGCTCGACCGGGGCGGCAGCGACCTTCTTCACCCTGGGCCTGGTGTACTTCGGCATTATGATGATCGCGGCTTTCTCTTACCGAGTGCCGGCGGCGGATTGGCAACCCGAAGGGTGGCAGAAGCCGACCGCGTCGGACAGCATGGTTACGCGCCGCGATGTCCATATCGATCAAGCCCTGAAAACCCCTCAATTTTACCTGCTGTGGGTGGTCTTGTGTTGCAATGTCACGGCGGGCATCGGTGTGCTCAGCGTCGCAAAAACAATGCTGGACGAAATTTTTGGCACCCTTTTTCCTTTGATCGTAACCGTTGCTTTCGCCGCAAACTATGTGCTCATGATTAGCCTGTTTAACATGCTCGGGCGTCTCTTCTGGGCCAGCCTGTCCGATGTTATTGGCAGGAAAACCACATACGCCATTTTTTCCGTTCTGGGCATCCTGCTCTACCTCGGCGCTTCCTACAGCGCCGCCGCGGTCCATCTGAGGCCCGATGTCGTATGGCTGATTGTTTTTTATGTTGCGACGATAATTGTCTTCACCATGTATGGGGGTGGCTTTGCGACCATTCCGGCCTATCTGGCCGATATTTTCGGCACCCGCTATGTGGGCGGCATCCATGGTCGACTGCTCACCGCGTGGAGTGTCGCCGGCGTCGCCGGTCCGGTTGTGATTACCCAACTACGGGAGTCCTCACGCCTGTCCGTTGTTGAGTCCCTTGCCGCAAGCATCCCAGAGAGCGCTTTCGTCCAAGCCTTTGGAGCCGGCAAAGCGTCCTTGGCGGACCTCATTGACACACAGACGGTGACTATCCAATCCCTGCTGGAAATCGCCCCGCCCGGGGTACTTGACCCGTCCGCCACGCTCTACAATACGACCATGTACGCTATGGCGGCCTTGCTTGCCGTGGCCCTGATTGCAAATCTGCTGGTCCGCCCCGTCCATGCCTCTCACTATCTGCCGGCAACCTCAGCGCCTTCCGAGTGACCTCCTGAGAAGTTGCAATTCGGTTGTCTAGATTCACTTGCTTACGGCACTGCCTCCCTTCCGCAACCTTGCCTTATTGCGCCTCCTGATGGAGTTGGAAGCAGGGTGTAGGGGGGTGCCCGCCGGCGCATGGCTGGTTTCCCCGTCTTCCCTGAGCGGATAGAATCCGGGCGTCCCGTGCGGAAGAACCCTTGTGGAGATCATTCAGCTACTCATCAGCGGCCTGTCCCAAGGCTGCGTCTATGGGCTGATCGCCCTCGGCTTTGTGTTGATCTACAAAGCCACCGAGATGGTGAATTTTGCCCAAGGCGACATCATGATGATCGGCGCCTTCATCGCCTTCACCTTCGTCAACATTCTGGACTGGCCCTTCGCGTGGGGCCTGCTTGCCACCTTAGGCGTCATGGCCCTGTTGGGGGCCTTGCTCGAGCGGCTGCTGCTGCGCCCCATGATCGGCGAGCCGCACTTCGCCGTGTTGATGCTGACCATCGGCTTGGGCTTCATCCTGCGCACCATCGCCGGAGAACGCTGGGGCAACGAGCCGCGCACCTTGGACGTGCCCTACGCCGGCGTGGTGTGGCGCTTGGGGGACGTCACCATTGGCGGCGATGACGTGGCGGTGGTGGGCGGCACCTTGGCCTTGTGCGGCCTGCTTTACCTGTTCTTCCGCTTCAGCCGCCTTGGGGTGGCCATGCAGGCCGCTTCGCAGAATCAATTGGCGGCCTTCTACGTCGGCATTCCGGTGAAGCGGGTGTTCGGCTTGGTGTGGGCGCTCTCGGCGGCGCTGGCGGCCTGCGCCGGAGTGCTGGCGCCGGGCGCCGTCATCGATCCCAACATCGGCTTCATCGGCATCAAGGCGTTTGCGGCGGCCATCGTCGGCGGCCTCGGCAGCCTGCCGGGGGCCTTGCTCGGCGGCCTGTTGGTGGGCGTCTGCGAGCAGTTCGCCGGCCGCTACCTATGGCCGGGCTTCTCCGAAGTCACCGCCTACGTCCTGCTGCTGGCCATGCTGATGATCCGCCCGGAAGGGTTGTTCGCCACCATGCAGCAGAAGAAGGTGTAGTGGCTGCCCTTTGCGTCCCTCCGTTGACCCTACAGAAAGGATGGGACTGGTAGGCCTGACCGGATGAATTCGCGAACCCAAGAGACGCGCTGTCCCCGCATTCCGTACGGCGAGGCGGATTTCCAGAGAATAAGGCTGAATCAATGGCTCTAGGTCGATAAGACTGGTTTCATCCATGCGTTGGAAAACGAGCGCTACGCTGTGTTGGTCCGTCCCCGCCGCTTTGGCAAATCCTGCTGGGTGTCCTTGTTGGAGAACTACTACGACCGGCGCTGGGCTGAAGATTTCGACGCCGTATTCGATGGCACGGAAATCGGCGGCCAACCCACGGCGGAGCGCAGCCGCTATGTGACGCTGCGCTTCGACTTTTCGGCCTTTGATGACACCTTGGAAACCTTGCGGGAGCGCTTTGAAACCTATTGCCTCATTGAGCTTCGCCACGCCCTCGAGCGGCATCCGGATTTGTTCCCGAAGCCGGCGCTCAACCGCATCCTGTCGCACCCCTCCATCGACGCCAAGCTGCGCGAGCTGTTCCTGTACGCTAGCGAAACATGCTCGGCATTCCCAACCAGACGATCAAGCGGCTGATGTACGGCTACCTTCGGGACGCCTACCGTGATTTGGGCCTGTTCTCCATCAGCCAGCACGAATTTTCCCGCTTGGCGGCCGGCGCTGGAGTTCATAGCCGAATCCCAAGGCGGAGACTAGTCGCCGCTGTTGGGTTCCTGACCTTCCAAGCTGCATTCTCCCCGATAGTAAGCCCAGCTTT
This sequence comes from uncultured Pseudomonadales bacterium, assembly GCA_958296195.1. GTDB lineage: Bacteria > Pseudomonadota > Gammaproteobacteria > Pseudomonadales > Azotimanducaceae > Azophilus. The sequence continues at coordinate 2,298,862 of OY282455.1, forward strand.
CGCACTTCAGGCCAGCCTTTGGGTTGATGCAGAAATAGCTTTGGACGATGCCTGCTTTGCGCATTGGCGCAAGCTGGTGGCCGCCTCGCAGGCATAGCTCAACGGAAGGGTCCGGGAGCTGGGGACTTGCCTGGTCGGCATCGGCCGAGGCTGCTGCGGAATCCGCCAGCGGGGCGGGTTGGGAGTGGGCGCATCCGAACAGTCCCAGCAGGCAGACGATGAGCGCCGCAATGTTGGCGTTTCGCATGGAGCGCCCCACCGCTAGGGCAGGTGCTTGGTCTCGCCGCGGGGGAACACCACTTGGTCGGCGGCTCTGATGACTTTTTCGTAGCGGCTTGGGGCTTCGACCCGCCCTTGGCGCAGGGGCTTGATTGGCCGCTGGCTTGGCGGTGCCGAGGGTTGAGCGGCATCGCCGGCGAAGACCATGCGCCGGGTGCCGTCCGGATTGTCCAGAATCTCCACTTTCTTCATGGCGATGCCGGCCGGCAAGCGCCGGCCGTTGAAGGCGGATGAGGCGCCTGCTGCCGCGTTTCCGCTTTGGGTGGACTTGGCTGCGTGGTTCCGTGAAGAGTTTGCCGAGCTTATGGATACTAATTGATTGCCTACGGAAAGGTTGTTGACTTCGTTGCTTTCCTCTTCTCGGTACAAGTCGTCCACCCACAAGGACATGTAGTAGGTGCCGGAAGGCACATCGGTGCCAAATTGGTCGCGGAATATGTTGAAGGTGGCTTGGTTGCTTTCATGTCGGTAAAAGAATTCCCCTGGATACAAGATGTCGTCGGCGGCTTCATAGAACAGATACCAAAATCTACCGTCCTCCGGCCTCTCGTGATCCGACAGTATCAAGTTGATGTCCCAGTCGGTTCTGATCGTGGGCGCAGTGCCGTTGTTGACAACTTCGTACTCCAAAACGCCATCGCCGGTGTTAGACCAGGAGGCCCACCAATAGTTGATGGCTAGATCCGGCAGATACGGAGGAGCGATCTCAACTAAGTTGTCGCCGAATGAGACATTGTCGTTTTCGTTGCTTTCCCGAACCTCCTGCAGATCATCGACCCAGACGGCCATATAGTAAGTGCCGGTCGGCAAGGTCTCTGGAAAGGTGAACGAGCGAGCGTTGGTCTCATTCCTTACTGCACGTTTCCCCGGTGCCAAGTCGAAGGGAATTTCCTCATACTGCACCCACCAATCCGATGAATCAATCTCCCTGTCCGGGGATAACATCAGGTTTACGTCGGCACCCCTAGGTGCGGTGGCGGTGCCGGTGTTAACCACCGTCCATTGCCAACTGCCGGCGCCGCCGGGCTGTGGATCGTATTCTACGCTCCAATCAGCTACTTGAAGGTTCGGCAGGTCTTCCACTACCGGGCGAACAGGCACGTCGGGAGGTGGCTCGCGGCCATTTTGGCTGTCTTGCAACACATAAGCTTGCCGAACAACCTCTTGAAGATGTCTGTAGGGAAGCCAGAAGTAACCCCCATCGCCCCAGCTTGGGCCCCATGAGTTGACGACCTTGAAAGCACCGCCGAAGTGATTGTCGTCGTAGCCTACGATGGTAACGGCATGTCCTGCCAGGCGCTGGCTCCGAAAAGTGTTGTAAACAGAGTTAGCTCCGCGAAGGCGCTGGAAGCTGTCATGAACGTCCATGCCAACCACAACCGGGAGGCGTTGGAACAGTGCTGCTTTGATTTGCGTAGTGCCTTGCACCCGACCCCAGTTCCTCGCCTTGTATTGGCGCGCCTCCCTTGTGGCGGCATCCGTCGGCTGGGACAGGTAGTCGGTGTGGTCGTAGGGCATGGTCCGCCGCGTTGCGGCGCCTTTGTCCACAATGAGAGACAAGGCTTCGTCAATCAACGAGCCCTCATCGCTGCCTCGGTTGATTTGATTGTAGATCCATGCTGGGCTAAACGTCGTCGCCTGGCTAAACTCCCATCTTTCCTCAATGCGCTCCTGAAAAGACTTCAAGGCGTAGCCAACCGCCCAACCAACGCAACTGTTTTGCCGGCCTTGGCTTCCCACTGGTGGGAAGTTGGCCGACAAGTCAATGGATGGCGGAAGAGCAGAGTCGTCAAAGAATTCAATTGCAAAGCGCCCATAAGTTTCCGGTTCGGCGGCGGAGAGCCCAAGCCCTCCTGAATCTATTTGCTCTATCGCTATCCTCACATAGGCGACATTGCTGAACCGCATCCCGTCGGTGACTCTATAGGCGATGCTGATCCGATTTTGCCCATCGTCTCGCAGGCTGGCGAACAGCCGTCCCGATTCCGGCTCCACGAAGGCGTCGTAGTACCCACCGCCTTCCGGTGTGGAATGAAGAACATAAGTCAGGACGTCCCCATCCGCGTCCGTTCCCATCAATTGGACTTCTAAGATGGGATTGGTCAGATCCAATCTTAGGGATATGTCCTCCGCAATGGGCGCGGCGTTGGCGCCGGCCAGGGGCGCTACGGAGGTGGACAGGTTGGTTAAATTGCCCGTAGGGCTCTCCAACAGGCTCATCACCTGAATGGGTCGGTTCGCGGAAGCGGAGAGTTGCCACTTGCCGCTGCCGTCGCCAAAGCGGCCGTTGAAGCCGGCGCCGCCCCGCTCCAACTCTTGGGCTGTGATGGTGCGGGCCTCCCCCGCCGGTAGCGTCAGGCGCACATCCCCGTTCGGCGGCGGCCGGCCGCGGTCGTCCAACCCGGCGATCACCACTTCCGCGTCCGCGCCGCGTTCGGCGGCGGCCGGCCGCGGTCGTCCAACCCGGCGATCACCACTTCCGCGTCCGCGCCGCCGGGGTTGATCAGCCGCAGGCTGCTGCGCTGGTTGTTGTTGCTGCCGGGATTGAAGATCGGCACATGGTGTCGGTTTTGGGCGCTGCGGGCGATGTCGTGAACGCTGGTTAGGAAGCCGTCGCTGGTGCGGATGTACGCCAAGGCCGCAACCAATTCCAAGTCGGTTTCCAGTTCCAGCCGCCAGTCTCCCCGGCCTCTGCCGAGTCCTCTAGGCAGCCCCTTGCTGGGATTGCCGTTCTCTAAGTCGTCCGAATTGAAATGCACGGTTTCCCGCGCACCCAAAGTTAGGCTGATGGGACCAAACCGCCGCCCGGAATCATCAACGGCGTAAATGCTGATCGTGCCGGATTCGGCCGTGTAGTTGGTGATGCGCGCAAAACCCTGCAGCACCGGATTGGAGGCCGCCATGAACAGCGGGATGCTCTGATCGGCACCGTAGGTGGACAGGTTAGTCAGGTTGCCCGTGGGGCTCTCCAACAGGCTCATCACCTGCATGGGTCGGTCGGTGGTGACCAGCAGCCACCACTTGCCGGCGCCATCGCCAAACTGGCCGCTGAAGCCGGTGCCGCCAGCTTCGAGTTCCTGAGCCGTAAGCACACGCGCTTCGCCGGCCGCCAAGGTCAGGGAGACTTCCCCGAAAGGCGCCGTTGCGCCGCGGTCATCCACGGCGGCTATCGCCACCTCAGCGGCACCGTCGTTGGGGTTGATGAGGCGCAACGAGCTCACTTGGTTGCGGTTGCCGCCAGGGTTGAAGATCGGCACTAGGTGCAAGATGCCGGACTCGGAGCGTTCGCCGGGCACCAGATCGTGCATGCTGGTCAGGAACCCGTCAGTGGTGCGGATGTAGGCCAGCGCCTCGATGTCCAAGTCGGTTTCCAGTTGCAAGCGCCAGTCCCGTTGACCGCTTCCGGTCCTACCGGACAATCCCTTGCCTTGGTTGCCCGTTTCCAAGTCGCCGGAGTTGAAGTGGGCCGCGGCTTTGGCGTCCAAGGAAAGAGTGACTGGCCCGGCTCGTCTGCCGGAGTCATCGACCGCGTGAATGCGCACCGTGCCTGATTCACCGGAGCGGTTGATGATGCGCACGAAACCCTGTTGCGCGGGGTTGGAGGCTGACATGAACAACGGGATTTCATGCTGGGCCCCCAGCGCCGCTTGGGAATGCAGGAGGAGGAAGGCGGCGCAGAGCATCCAAGGCCGGCCGCGGCCACTGCCAAGCCTCGCCAAAGCGGAGCAAACGGAATCCGTTATTAGCCGAACGGAGCGCTTATGGCCGTGCGATCTGTTCCTAGAGCAGAGGATTGCGGGGGGGAGAGGGGTTTGGCTACAGGCACATGGTCGGCTTGCAAGCAGCAGCCATCTTAGCGGTTCAGTTCTCCATGCTCTTCTCATGCCTATGATTTTCCTTGGGCTCCACCGGATGTCAACCTCCTAGGCGAAGACCCTCCAAACCACCGCCATAGTAAAGGCCAACGGATGTTGGAAGAGTTGGTGTTGATGAGCGGCAAGGAGGTGGATAGGCTTGGGGTGGTTGGAGATGCGTCGGAGGGCTGGATTCGGCAGCGCCGGGCCGCCGAGTGTTTGGGCTTGGGGATTGGCGCACCGCCAAGCGCTAGGCAAGCGTTGCGGATTTGCGCAGCGGGGCCAGGAGGGTGTGCGCTCCGGGCGGGTGGATGCTGGGGTGCAAGCCGTGCGCCAGGATTTCCAGGCTATCGACCAAGCGGGGGCCGGAGCGGCTGAAGTAGGCGTTGCCGTCCGCGACGTAAACCCGGCCGGTTTGCACGGCCGGCAGGACTCGCCAGCTTGGGTTGTCCTGCAGCAGGGCCAGATCCTGAAGGCTGCGCTGTACGCCGAAGCCGCATAAGGCGACCAGGATGACGTCGGCTTGACTGTCGGCAAGTTGTTGCCAACTGATGGTGGTGGAGGGCGCGAAGGGGTTGCCGAGGCAGTCTTGGCCGCCGGCCAACTCCACCAATTGCGGTGTCCAGTGGCCGGCATTGAACGGCGGGTGCAGCCATTCCAGAACAGCCACTCTTGGGCGCTCGCTTTCTGGAATGGCGTCGGCTCGCCGGCGCACGGCATCCACCCGCCGCCGCAATTTGACGACGGTTGCCCATGCTTGTTCGGAACGGCCGGCCGCTTCCCCCACCAGCGCGATGGTGTGGAAAACATCCTCCAAGGAAGCCGGCTCCAGGTTGATCACCTGCGCCGGCCTCGACAGTGCGCTCACCGCGGCCTCCACCTCCGTGCTGGCCACGGCGCAAACGTCGCATAGCGCTTGGCTGACGACCAGGTTTGGGCGCAGCTCCGCCAGCACCTCGGTGCGCAGTGAGTAGAGAGCGCGTTCGGTTTGCAGCCGCGAGCGCACCTGTTGGTCGATTTCAGCGCTGCCCAAGCCGCCGTCGATCAGAGTTTGCGTCACCGTTGGCAAGCCCTCCACGGAGGCGGGGAAATCGCATTCATGGGAGACGCCCACTAGTTGCCGCCGCAGCCCGATGCTGCAAATGATTTCCGTAGCGCTGGGCAGCAGGGAGACGATTCTCATTGTCTGTGGATCCGGTTAGGCAGGCGGGCCGATGGGAAGCCGCCTAATCCGGTACAGGGGTCTCGCACCGAGGTGCGTCGCAAGCGCACTCCCTTAATGAGGGGGCGCCGTGCGCGGCGGCCCGCCGACGGTGGATGGGCGCAGCGTCACTCAAGTGTGCTGCTTCATTGAGCGGGGGCCATGCGCAGCAACGGCACCTGCCGAGCCAAGCGGTAACCGCCGAAAAGCAGCACGGCGTAAACGGCGTCTCCCACTAGGCTGCGGCCCAAGTAGGGCAGGCCGTCCATATAGCATTGCAGCAGCGCGGCGGCGGTTTGCGGGTGGAAGGCCAGCCAGTTGCCGGCATTGGAGATGAGCCAGAAGACCAGCGCCCCGGTCCCCACGGCCAAGGCGACGCGGCCGACGCTGTCCCGGCCGTGCAGTAGGCCGCGGCCCACCGCGGTGCTGGCCAGAAATCCCAAGTAAACCGCCAACATGACGGCGGCTTGGTAAAGGCCGTTGTGCAGATCGCCAAGCAACAGCGCTCCCAACGGCACCAGCCAAAACACCCGCCGCTGCAGGTAGGCGCCGGAAAACAGCGCCAAGGCGCCGATGGGTGCGATGTTCTCTGGGTGCGGCAGCATCCGCAACGCCGCCGCGCCGACGATCAGCAGCAGGACCAGCCCCTGCCCGTGCAAAAACGATGCGCCGCTGCTGTTCCTAGCTGCCGCTGCACATTGCGTTATGAGGCGCCAATTGGCCATCCGCCGACTCTCCAAGTGCTTTGATCCCGTGGATTGTAACTAAGGTTTGGCATGGCGCAAACTTTACGCCGCCGATGCCAAGGCTCGCCGTAGTGGAGCAAATGGAATCCGTCATTAGCCGAACAGGACAGTAGAACTAGGCATTTCCACCCTTTGCTGGCTAGCAGTGGACGGAGGGAACAAAGGGCGTAGCATTTTATTGTTTAAAATCCAGCATAAAAAATCTGATATGCAACAATAAATTGCCCGCGCCGATCTGTTGGCAGCCGCCGTTGAAGGGCTTTCCGAAGCACCTGTGGTGGCGCTCTTGGGCGCTCGGCAGGTGGGCAAAACTACCCTTGCCAAACAGATGGCGGGCGCTTGGCAGGGGCCGTTTCGGATCTTTGACTTGGAGGTGGCCTCTGTGCGGGAGGCATTGTCCGCAGCCCCGGAACGACTGCTGCGCGAATGCGAGGGTCTGGTTGTTCTCGACGAAGTGCAGCGACGCGCCCCGAACCACCAAGTCCATGCACATCGTGATGCAGGACTTGGGGCTGCCCACCTATGGGTGGTCTATCCGGGCGACCTGCGCGACCCCCTTGCCGAAAACATCACTGCCCTGCCGTTGAGGAACATCCATGAAATCGGTGCGGAGGGCTTTACGGCCAGCGGCGCTTAGCCTCTGCCTGAAGCCAAACCTAGCCAGCATGTGGCAACACGGTGGGAGGGAGAGGGGATGGAAGCTGCATGGGCCGCCCTGCGACCAAGCGCTAGGCCGCCCGCTAAAACGTTGGTGGTCAAGATGCCGGCAGACATCATGGCCATCAGGGCTTTGGCTGGTGGCCTAGCGACTGGTCGCAGCAGAGCCTAGGCGGTACCCATCCCCCCCGTGTTGCGACGGGCTGGGGTTCGCGTTAAGTTTTGCGCAACCTGCAACGGCGGTTTCTGCATGCGCTTCATCCGCAAAATCAATTACGGCCAGGACATCGACCTGTTCGAGCACAACGGGCAGCGGTTCTGGTATGCGGTGCTGGCGCTGGCGGTGCTGCTTTGCCCCTTGGCGCTGGATCACTTCCTGTTGGGGGAGTTGTCCCTCGTTTGCATCTACGCCATCGCCGGGGTGGGGCTGATGCTGCTGGTGGGCTACACCGGGCAGGTCAGTCTAGGCCATGCAGCCTTTCTGGCCATCGGCGCCTATTGCCATGCTTGGCTGCTGAACCAAGGCTGGCCCTTTCCGTTGGCGCTGGCCGGGGCGACCGGGCTGTCGGCGGCGGTGGGGGTCGTCGTCGGCATTCCGGCCCTGCGCATGACCGGCATTTACCTCGCAGTGGCCACCCTGGCCTTTCTGGTCATCGTTGAGCAGGTGCTGTCCCACTGGACTTCGGTGACCGGCGGCTTCCGTGGCATGGCGGTGCCGCCGGCGCGGTTCGGCATCGACCTGTCCGCGCCGGCGCCCTTCTACTATTTGTGCTTGGCGGTGCTGGGCCTGTCCTTGGTGGCGGCGCTGAACTGGCTGCGCAGCCCCACGGGCCGGGCCATGGCGGCGGTACGGGATTCGGAGACCTCCGCCGAGAGCATGGGTATTCACATCGCCTACACCAAGACCTTGGCTTTCGCTCTCTCCGCCGCCTTCACCGGCTTGGCCGGGGGCCTGTTCGCCCACAAGATCGGCTATTTGGCGCCGGACGCCTTCACCTTGGCGATGTCCATACAACTGCTGCTGATGGTGGTGGTTGGCGGCTTGGGATCGATGCACGGCGTCATCTTCGGCGCCGTTTTCATCGGCCTGCTGCCCCAGGCCATCGCCGTGCTGCGGGACGCCGCACCGCCGTCGATCAGCCAGATTCCGGGCTTGGAGGCGGGCATCTTCGGGCTGATTCTGGTGCTGTTTCTGATCTATGAACCAGAGGGTCTGTACGGGCGCTGGCGCAAGATACGTCTTTACTTTGAGGAGTTCCCGCTCTACCGCAAGGCCACCTACAAGCGGCAAAAGAGCTATCTACGCACGGAACGGCTGCGGTGAAGGCGCCGGTCGATGAAGAAATTCGGGCGCGGTTGAGCAGCTCGGAATCTGTCCACGCCAACACTCCGCCGGGCCTGTCTTGGGCCGTGCGGAAGTTGGCGTTGCTCGGAGGGCGCGAGGCATGACTCTGCTGCGGGTGCAGGACATCGGTGTCAGCTTCGGCGGCGTCCAGGCGGTGCGGGACCTGTCCTTCGCGGTGGCGCCTGGGGAGGTGTTCAGCATCGTCGGGCCGAACGGGGCCGGCAAGACCACGGTGTTCAACCTCATCAGCCGCATCTACCGCAGCGACCAAGGCGGCATCGTCTTTGACGGCCGGGACATCACCCGGGCGCCGGCCCACGCCATCGCCGAGTTGGGCATCGCCCGCACCTTTCAGAACACGGAGCTGTTCGAGCGGGAGACGGTGCTGAAGAACCTGTTGATCGGCTGCCACATCCACCGCAAAAGCAATCTGCTCTCCGACATGTTCTTCCTGCCGTCGGTGCGCCGCACCGAGTTGGCCTTTCGCCGCAGGGTGGAGGACGTCATCGACTTGCTGGACCTGCAGAGCCACCGGGACAAGGTGATCGGCGAACTGCCCTTCGGTGTGCGCAAGATGGTGGAAATCGCCCGCGCCCTGTGCATGAGGCCCAAGCTGTTGCTGCTCGACGAGCCTTCCTCGGGCCTCAACCCGGAGGAGACCGAGGACCTGTCGTTCTGGCTGGAGGACATCAACGAGGAGCTTGGCGTTACTGTCATGATGGTGGAGCACGACATGAACTTGGTCACCAGAGCCTCGCACCGGGTGCTGGCCATGGCGGACGGCGCCTTGGTCACGGTGGGCGAACCGGACGCCGTGCGCAACCACCCGGAAGTGCTGCGCGCCTACTTGGGGGACTGACCGTGGCGGACCTTCTGGAACTGCGCAACGTCGAGACCTACTACGGCCCCATCATGGCCATCCGCGGCGTCAGCATGAAGGTGCGGGAGGGCCAGATCGTCGCCCTGCTCGGCGCCAACGGGGCCGGCAAGACCACGGTGCTGAAAACCATCAGCGGCGCCATGGACCCGCAGAAGGGAACTGTCGCCTACCAAGGGGAGGCGATTCAGGGCAAGGACCCGGACGCGGTGGCGCGGCGCGGCATCGGCCATGTGCCGGAGGGCCGGGAGGTGTTCCCCTTCCTGACGGTGGAGGAGAACCTGCGCATGGGCGCCTTCTCCCGTCGTGATGGGGAGATCGACCAGGACATCGAGCAGGTCTATGACTACTTTCCGGCCCTCAAGGCGTTCGTCAAGCAGCCGGCGCAGGTGCTCTCCGGCGGCCAGCAGCAGATGCTGGCCATCGGCCGCGCCCTGATGCTGCGCCCGCAGCTCATGCTGCTGGACGAACCGTCCCTGGGCCTGTCGCCGCGCTTGGTGCATGAGATCGCCGCAATCGTCCAGCGCCTGAACCGGGAGCGCGGCGTCACCATGCTGTTGGTGGAGCAAAACGCCAAGATGGCCTTGGACATAGGCGACTACGGCTACGTCATGGAGGTCGGCCGCATCGTGATGGAGGACACTTGCGAGCGGCTGAAGAACGCCGCCGACATTCAGGAGTTCTACCTAGGCATGAAGGATGAAGGCGTGCGCGGGCGCCGTCGTTGGAAGCAGCGGAAGACTTGGCGATGATCGGCTGGATGAGAGCGCCGCAAGGTGCAGGGACGGCTGACTTAGCGGCATCCTTGACGGTCGGTCCGGTGGCGAGGCGTCATAGTGCGAACTGAAGAGCAGCTCATCGACGGCTGCGCCACCGTTCCAGCGCTGTTCTGGAAGCGGGTGGCGGACTGGGGTGACCGCGTGGCCCTGCGCGAGAAGGACTTCGGCATCTGGAACGAATACAGCTGGGTACACTACGGCGAGCAGGCCCGTTTGGTGGGCCTGGGGCTGAAGTCCTTGGGCCTTGAGCGCGGCGACGTCTGCTCCATCGCCGGGGAGGCGTGCAAGGAGTGGCTGTTTGCGGACCTGGGCGTCAATTGCATCGGCGGCGTCTCCAACGGCGTCTATCCCACGGACTCGCCGCAGCAGGTGGCCTATCTGATGGAGGACAGCGGCACCAAGTTCTACTTCGCCGAGGATGAGGAGCAGTTGGACAAGGTCCTGGAAGTGCGCGACCGCTTGCCCAGCCTGGAAAAAATCATCATTTTCGACATGGAGGGCCTGCGCAGCTTCCGCGACAGCCAGTGCATCAGCTATGAGGAGCTGACGGCCCTCGGCGCCGAATACGGCAGGACCCATCCCGATGCCTGGCGGCAGGAGATCAACGCCGCCCAGCCGCAGGATCTGATGATCCTCACCTACACCTCCGGCACCACCGGCCCGCCCAAGGGGGCCATGATCAGCCAACGCAACATGCTGTTCATGATGCGTAACCTGCAACAAATATACGGCGTCTATGACAGCGATGAGCAACTCGGCTTCCTGCCCTTGGCCCATGTGGCCGGGCGCATGTTCTACGCTTTTTGCAGCATCGAGTCCGGCTGCGTGGTTAACTTGGTGGAGGCGCCGGAGACCTTCGTGCAGGACATGCAGGAAGTGGCGCCCACGGTGGCCTTCGCCGTGCCTCGGGTTTGGGAGAAGCAACACTCCACCATCAGCATCAAGCTGAAGGACGGCACCGCCTTGGGCCGCTTCGCCTACAATCGAGCGATGCGGCTGGGCTTGGCCCGTGCCGGCTACACTAAGGCCGGGCAGTCGGTCCCTTGGCCGTTGCGCCTCGCTTGCGCCGCGGCCGACTTTCTGGTGTTCAAGAACATCCGCATCTTCCTCGGCATCGACCGCGCCCGCTGGCTGTCCACCGGCGCCGCGCCCATAGCGCCGGAGCTGATCGATTGGTTCTGGGCCCTAAACAAGCCCATGTTCGAAGTCTATGGCCAGACCGAATGCACCGGCCTCGCCACCGCCAACCTGCCGGGGGAGACCCGCATCGGCAGCGTCGGCAAGGCCAATAACGAGGTGGAGGTGAAGCTGTCCGCGGCGAACGAAATCCTCATCCGCAGCGCCGGGGTGATCCGCGGCTATTGGAACAAGCCGGCAAAGACCGCCGAGACCTTCCGCGACAGCTGGCTGCACACCGGCGACGTGGGGCGCATCGACGAGGACGGCTACGTCTATGTCGTGGATCGCATGAAGGACATCATCATCACCGCCGGCGGCAAGAACATCACTCCCAGCGAGATCGAAAACCAACTCAAGTTCTCCCCCTACATCACGGACGCCGTGGTGGTGGGGGACCGCCGCCCCTACCTTACCTGCCTAGTGATGATCGATCACGAAAACGTCACCAAGTTCGCTCAGGACCAGGACGTACCCTTCACCAACTACACCAGCCTGTGCCACACCCGGGCGGTGGAGGACCTGATCGGCGGGGAAGTAGAGGCGGTCAACGCCAAGTTCGCCAGGGTGGAGACCATCAAGCGCTTCCGCCTCATCGACCAGATGCTGGACCCGGAGGACGACGAACTGACCCCCACCCAGAAGCTCAAGCGCAAGGTGGTGCATGAGAAGTACGCCGACTTGATCGAGTCGATGTACTAGGGCCTGTTAACAGGCCCTAATCCTGCAACCACATCCAAGTTCGAGATCAGGCAATTTTCGGCTATTTGGAAAGGCTTTTGATCGTCTCCCATCAGCATAAATTCATTTTCCTCGCGGTGCCGCGCACCGGCACCCATTCGGTTCGCACTGCGTTGCAGCCGCACTTAGGGGAGGACGACTGGCAGCAGGAGTCGCTGCGGAGGAAGGTAGTTCTGCCGGTGCCGGCCCTAGCCCGCATCGGGCATGGGCACCTTTCCCTACGGCAGGCGCAGGCGCACTTGCCAGAACAGGTTTGGGGTACTTACTTCAAGTTCGCCTTCGTCAGATATCCCTATGATCGATTTGTTTCCGTGTGTGCATTCCTGAACACCCACAATCCCGCCTACGCCGGCAATGAGGCGGCCTTCATGAAGACGGCGCTACGCGCCGAGGGCTTGCGCCGCCGTGTGCTGGTGCGGCCGCAAACGGAGCTTTTGGAGGACGAGCTGGGGGCGTTGGGGATGGACTTCATCGGTCGCTACGAGACCTTTTCGGCCACCTTTGCCGAGGTCTGCCGGCGCATCGGCCTAACGCCGCCGCCCTTGCCACGCAGCAACGCTTCCGAACGCAATTCTTGCGGCGCGTATTACGATGAAGAGCTGCTGGAAATGGTGACGGACTTCTATCGAAGCGACTTTGAGCGGCTTGGGTATGATGCGGTTCAGACCGCGGAGGCATTGAGATGCACCTAGGCGACACCGCCATCGCTGCGTTTTTTCCGGTGCGGGCCGAAAGGGCTGGAAGGACGGCACTGGCCAAGGAGAGCTGGTCGTGCGCCTAAGCAAGCCCTTCATACGCCTGCCCTTTCGGTTCGATGCTGAGCGCCTTGCCGCCGAAGTGGCGCAGTTTGCGGAAGCGGACTGGATGCCCCATCCCAACGACCTGCCGGGCAATTCCGCCATCGCCCTCATTTCCAGCGGCGGCGGCGACAATGACTCCTTTGAGGGCGAGAAGCAGCCGACCCCCCATCTGACCAAGTGCCCTTACATGCAGCAGGTGATGGCCGGCTTCGGCGAGGTGCTGTCCCGCTCGCGCCTGATGCGGCTCGCGGCCGGCGCGGAGGTCAGCCTGCATGTGGACTTCAACTACCACTGGTTCAGCCGGGTGCGCATCCACATTCCGGTGGTCACCAATCCCGAAGTCATCTTCCACTGCGGCGCCGAGCGGTTGCACATGCAAGCCGGGGAGTGCTGGATATTCGACTCTTGGCGCCGCCACCGGGTGGTGAACGGCGGCGGAGCAGGGCGGGTGCATCTGGTCATCGACACCTGCGGCTCCTCCAGGTTCTGGCGCATGGTGCGGGAGGCGGAGGCGCAGCCGTCCGCAGCCGTGGCCGCCGCCGCCAGGTTGCTGCCGTTCCAGCCGGGGCAACAAGCGCTCATCCGCACCGAGCGGTTCAGCAACCTGCCGGTGATGGCCCCAGGCGAATGCGAGGCGCTGACCGAAGACCTCATCGCCGATTTCTCCGCCAATCCCGAAAATGACGCCCAGTTGGTGGGCGACTACACCGCCTTGCTGCGCGGCTTCGCCCAGGATTGGCGCGAACTCTGGCTGTTGCACGGCCACCGCCCGGAAGGCTGCCCCCACTACCAGGCCCTAATCCAAGCCACCCGCCGCCAACTGCATCCCAACCGCCGCGCCCTGACCACCGCCAGCAACGACATCGGCGTCAACGCCGTGTTCGCGCAGCGGGTGCTAAACGCCGCCTTAGCACCGGAGGCACGGATGGAGTAGGGAGGTTGTATGCATTCCCAATTTCACCGCGTTAAGTCAAGAACGCCGCCAACGGGCGCCGCTTCTACGCAGAAGCCCGCGTCTCCATGCGCTTGGCTTCGCCAGCAGGGCCGGCTAATCCGCTATCGGGTAGCGCTCTAGTATTTCCGGCCCTAGCGCATCCTTGAGCGGCCCCAGCCAGGGTTCGTAGTTGCGCCACTGGTCCAGGCCGGTCTTGTAGATGGGCTGGCGCACCTGCTGGGCGCTGGGGGTGCGGATGCTGCGGTCCGTTTGGTGGTAGTTCAGGCAGGCCGGCTCGAAGGACAGGCCGCAGAAGTCGAGCATTCGGCGCACTTGCCCCTCCAAGTCCGCCACTACTTCCTCGTGCTCAATGCGCAGCACGAAGCCGGGCAGCACGGCATCCCAATGATCCATGAGCTTGACGTACTGGCGATAGTAGTTGCCGATCTCGCGCAGGCCGTAGGAGAACTCCTGCCCTTCGCCGAACAGTTGCTTGAAGCCGCTGAAGCAGCAGGCCATGGGGTGGCGGCGGGCGTCAATGATCTTGGCGTTGGGCAGGATCAGCTTGATCAGGCCGAGGTGGAAGAAGTTGTTGGGCATCTTGTCGATGAAGTAGGGCGCGTCGCCACGATAGGCGCGGGTGTCATTGATGAACTGCTCCCCGAAGCGGCGGAAATAGCTGTCATCGATTTCCGCAAGGATTTTCGGATAGCGCGGCGCCCCTTGGCCGTCGTCGTCTCGACCGCGCAGCCGCCTGGCCAAGTTCAGGATGTTATGGAGTTCCATGGTGCCATCGACTTGACTGTGGGACGACAGGATTTGCTCCAGCAGAGTGGAACCGGCTCTGGGCAGGCCGACGATGAAGATGGGGTCCGGCGCCTCGTCCCCCAGCCCGGCCTTGGCGGCGAACAGCGCTTCGGTGCAGACTTCGATTTGGCTGTCCACCCGAACCTGCAGGTGTTCGGCGCGGTGGTGGGTCTGCGGCTGCTTCAGCGTGTTGCCGCGGCTGTAGTAGCGAAAGGAGCGTTCGTATTCCGCGCGGTCCTCCCAAGCGGTGCCCAACGCGAAGCAGATATGAATCCGGTCCGTCTCGCTGGTGCCGGGTTCGGACTCCACCTCCGCCATTTGCGCCATTTCCTCCTCGGTGAAGACATGGGACTTGGTGTTGGCCAAGCTCCAGTAGGCGTCGCCATGGTCCCGCTTGATTTGGTAAGCCTGTCGGTACAGGGCCACGGCCTGGTCGATGTCGCCCACGGATTTATGCACATGGGCTAGGGAGACGGGGTACAGGTGGTTCTTGGGATGCCGCTGCATCAGAAGCTCGTAGCTCTTGATGGCCTCCTGGTTTTTGCCCACCCCACTGCAGGCGGTGGCGTAGAGGGAGCGAATGTTGCCGGCGTCGTCGGGATGCTCGCGCAGCAGGCTGGCGGCCTGCTCCCAGGCCTGGCCGAACTTCTGCATCCGCAGCAGGATGTTGGCGTGTTGAATGCGGGCGTTGCGATGCTTGGGATGGAACTCGACGCAGCTTTCGAGCAGGAACTCCGCTTCGTCGAAAATTCGGTTGCGGGTGGCGATTTCGGCCAACAGCCGCATCCCCTCCGCATGGGTTTTGTTGGAGCGCAGAAAATGCTTGCACAGCCGCTCGGCGTCCGCCAGCCGCCCCTCCGCCAGATGGCTGATCACCGCCACCAGTTCGGGCGGCAGCCCTTCAAGAAAGGCGACCTCCTCCTGCACGGCGGCGACGCGCTCCAGGTTGCCGGCGTCGTGGTGCAGTTTCTGTAGGCACTTCCAACTGTTGATGAGCGAAGGATCGTTGGCGACGGCGCGCTCAAAGGCGGCGCCGGCCTTGACGTATTGCTGCAGCGCGATCTGGTTGTAGCCAACCTCCTGATGGCCGCGGCCGAAATTGGGCTTGCGCTCCAATACGGCGGCCAGCGTGGCCAGCGCCTCGTCCCATCTGTGTTGATGGCGTTGGGCTACGGCTAGGGCGTATTGCGCCTCCAAGTCGTCCGGCGCATCGCGCAGCCATTCGACCATCATCTGCTCGGCGCGGGCCGGCTGACCGGCACCGAGCAGTTGCTGCGCTTCCAGAATTCCGTCAGGAGTGGCGGCCATCACTAACGCCTTCGGTCGCGGTCAAGCTGGGCGTTGGCCATGCAAAAAGGGCGAACTCGCGTCCGCCCTTTTTCGTGCTGCTTTGCAGAGGTCACTCGAAGTCGTAAGACACCCGCAAACCAACGGTGCGCGGCCGCTGCACGGTGATCGCCGGCGTGTAATGGCCGGCGATCTGCATGATGGGCGCTTCTTCGTTGTTCAGGTTGTCGATGAACAACTCGGCCATCCAGCTATCCTTCTCCAAGCCCACGGAGAGGTTGAAGGTGGTGGCGCTGGGGTTGACGAAGCGCGAGTTGCTCGGCAAGCGGGTGCCACCGGCGCCGTCCGGTATTTGCACGGTGCCGAAGGTGCCTTCCTCATGCTTGAGCTTAAGGCCGGAGTAAAGACCGGTTTGCCGGAACAGGGTGTCGTCCATGAACTCCGCGCTGCCGACCACGCCGGACACCGACTTGCCCCGGTGGTTGACGCTGGCCAGCACATAGGCGTTCGCCTCCATGCCCGGCAGCCAGACGTCATAGCGGGCGCGCAGGTTGCCGGCGAAGGAAGGCGCCAAGGGCAGGTCGCTGCCGGTGGGTACTGCGATGCCCTGCAGCTGTGGGTTCAGCTTGGTGAGCTCGGTGCCGAGGATGCTGAAGGCGCCGCTGAGCGTCAGGCCTTCGGTGGCCGCCCATTGGAAGTCCACGTCCAGCCCCGTGGCCTCCGCGTCACCCACGTTCTCGATGAAGAACAGGAAGGCGACGTTCGACGGGTCGAAGCGCGAAACCTGCAGGTCCTCAATGTCGGAAAAGTAGAAGGTGGCGTTGATCTGCAGGGAGCGGTCGAAGAACTGGCTCTTCATGCCGAGCTCATAGCTCGTCAGAGTGTCCGTGACCGCCACCGCCGGCACCACGTAGTTCTCGAAAACGCCGCTCTGGTTGGTTGCCAACTGACCGGCGTTCCGGTTTTGCGTGGCTGGCCGGTAGCCCTCCGCGTAGCTGGCGAAGAACAGCACGTCATCGGTGGCCTGCCAATTCAAGGTGGCCTTGAGGATGGTGTCGGTCTCGTTGATGGAGCCGTCGGACTTGATGTCGCTGATATCGACGTAGCCGTTCTTGATGGCGTCCAAGGTGGCTTGGTTGGAGCCGCCGCCGCGGAACAGGTCCCTGGGCGAGCCGTCCTCCCCATTGGGGCTTCTGGCGTTCAATATCACGCTGTCGTCCCCGGATTTGTTGTACTCGCCGAGGGTGCGCAGCCTAAGGGTGACGTCATTGCTGAAGTCCGTGCCGTTGCAGCGGCCGTCCGCCGTTTCCTGGGCGTTGCTGCCGATGCCGTAACGGCAGCCGAAGGAGAAGTTGGAGGCGCCTTGCAGCTGGGAGGTCAGGTCGTAGTAGCGGGCGCTCAAGGAAGCGGAAAAGGAGTCCGTCAGGTCGAACGCAACCTCCCCGAACAGCGCCAACTCCTCCTCCGTGCGGGTGAAGTCGTTGAAGAAGACGGTGAACGGGCTGCGCGGGCCGTCGGTGGCGTTGACGCCGTCAGTGGGCAGCGTGGTGTTGCCGAGCTGGAAGCCGTCGCCGCTGTTGTTGCGGTAGTAGTTGTTGATGTGGGCGGCGAACGCGGGGCCAGCGGAGGCGTACTGAAAGTCCCCTATGTGGTTGGTCTCCATGTCGTTGTAATAGATGCCGCCAAGCAGTTGCAGACGGTTGGCCGGGTCCGTATGCACCCGCAGCTCATGGGTCATGCGCTCGTTGTGGGTGTCCTCCGTGTACTGCTTGGTGGGGTCGAAACAGTCGTTGCGGCTGCTGTCTGGGGCTGGGCCGGGAACGCCTTCAACGTTGTCGTAGATGTTGCCGCTGCACAGGTAGTAGGCGATGTAGCCGCCGCCGTTGTTGTAGTGGGTGTAGTCGATGACGCTGTCCACGTCGCGGTCCAAGTAGCCGCCGGTGTAAACCACGTCCAAGTTGGCTATGCGGCCGGTCAGGGTCCAGGCGGTCAGGCCAAATTCATCCCGGTTGTACTCCGGGGAAAACTTGGCGGAGGACTCGTCGCCGAGGCTGGGCTCCACCGTGAAGGAGCCCTCCGTCTCCAAGGTCTGGGCCGTGTGCTGGACCAGCGCGTTCCAGTCTTCGTTGATGTCGTAGGACAGGGCCAGCCGGGCGCCGCGGTAGGTCGCTTCGTTCCAGTTGTCCTGCACCAGGCCGTCGTTCCTGGCGGACATCAGGGAGTCCGTGTTGTTGACCAGCAGCGGGCCGAAGCCGGCCACGTTGTTGCGGTCGATCACTTCGCCGCTGGGGGTGAAGGTGGCCGGCACGTTGTCGATCCAGCCGCCTTGGGTGTCGCTGTAAACAGCCAAGCGGGCCGCGAATTGGTCCGAAAAAGGCACGTTCACATAGGCATCCACGGCGCTGCTGTCCGCGCCGCCCTTGGTGCCGCCGTACTTGGCGTTGAAGCCGGCCTCAAACGCTCCATGCACGGGCTTGTTGGTGATCATTCTTAGGGCGCCGGATTGGGAACTGGCGCCGAACAGGGTGCCCTGCGGGCCGGACAGCACCTCAATGCGCTGGAGGTCGGCGGAATAAACGTCAAGGTTGCGCCCGCCGAAGGAGACGGGATACTCATCCAAGTACAGGGCCACGCCGGGTGCCGAGCCTTGAGCTGAGGAGATGGTGACGCTGGTTTGTTCGGTGGCGCTGCCGCGGATGTAGATCTCCTTTTGGCCAGGGCCGTTGCCGGCGCTGACCACGTTCGGCAGGTAGTCGATGTACTTGTCGAAGGTTTCGGCGCGCAGCTCCCTTAAGGTGTCGCCGCCGACCGCTTGCAGGGCGATGGGTATGGCCTGGGAGCTCTCCGCTCGCTTGGTGGCGGTGACGATGATCTCCTCAATCTCCGCGGCGCCGGCGACGCCGGCGACGGAACTGGCGATGGCTGCAGAGACAGCGAGACTAAGTTTGTTTCGTTCCCACATGGCACTTATCCCCTATGTGTTGTTGGGCTCCTACGCGAGCATAGAACCAGTGTTGTGCAAAAAGCAACCCCTTTCCCGCCTCTCTTTTCCGCTCGGCGCATCTGATAAGTGCTGAGACTCCAACTCCCCCGCGGTGCCTACCCCCAAAGTTGGGTGCTCGCCAGCGCCGCTCCTTCGGCTAGGCTGGCGAGCTTGGCGTAAACGATGTCTTCATCCACGGCCCCGAAGCCGGCGAAGGTGGAGAAGCCGCAATCCGTGCCGGCCAACACCCGCTCGCGGCCCACGATGTCGGCGAACCGGCAAATCCGTTCCGCTATGAGTTGCGGATGCTCGATGAAATTGGTTGTCGAATCGATCACGCCGGGAACCAGCAGCAGTTGCTCCGGCAGCTTGGCTTCGGCGAACACCCGCCATTCATGGGCGTGGCGGGGATTGGCGGATTCAAACAGCAGGGCGCCAACCCGCGCCTTCAGGGCGATGGGCAACACCATTGCCATCGGTGCATCGTGGTGGTGCGGCCCCTCATAGTTGCCCCAGCAGACGTGCAGGCGCACCTGGCCGGCCGGAATGCCCCCCAAGGCGTGGTTGAGCGCCTCCACATGCAGGGCGGCCAGTTTTCGGTACTCGTCGTCGCTCCTGTCCTTGAACATCATGTGTCGGCCTAGCCCTAGGTCCGGAGAGTCGATTTGCAGCACCAGCCCAGCCTCGGTTATGGCCCGGTACTCCACGGCCATGGCGTCGGCCAAGGCGAACAGATAGGCTTCGTGGGACGGGTAGTGGCGGTTCGGCTGGAACAGGGCGATGACGCCAGGCGAGGCGGCGTTCATGAAGGCGTCCGCCGGGCGGTGCGCCGCCACCGCCGCCTGGAAATGGCGGATGTCCGCTTGCACGGGACCGGTGTCCTGCACGGCGATGGGGCCAACGCAGCAGGGCCGGCGGTAGCTGGGAGTGCCGCCGGAGGCGGCTTGCCGCTGCAGGAAGCCGGGGAACGCCTCCAAGTCGCTCGGCGGCTGCCGTTCGCTGTCCCCTTCAAAGCCAGTGATGCGGTCTTTGATGTAGGTGGCGTAGCTAATTTTGCTCATCTCGCCGTCGCTGACCACATCCACCCCGGCCTGCACCTGTCGCGCCACCACGTCGTTTACCGCCGCGGCGATGACGGACTCCGCATTGGGCTGGGGTTCGCCGCGCTCTTGGCTGAACACCGCGTCGGTGACCGCCTTGGAGCGCGGCAGGCTCCCTACATGGGTGGTAAGGATGCGGTTGGTGCTTGCTTGCATGGGGGTTCCTTCTGGGTTTGGGCGCCCGGTTTAGCGGAAAGGGGTTTGCGGCTAGGTTAGCAGGCGGGCGGAGCCCCCGGCGACCTTGGTGCCGGCGAAGATGCGCTCCTCCGGCGGAAGCTGCGGGTCCCTGATGCGCTCCAGCAGCATGGCCACGGTGGCCTGGGTCATGCGCTCCACCGGCTGCTTTACAGTGGTGAGGTTGTACGCGGCGTAGCTGGCGGGTCCCACCCCGTCGAAGCCGACCACGGAAAGGGCGTCCGGCACCGGCAGGTTGCACTCCTGCCGGGCGGCGTCGATGCAGCCGATGGCCATGACGTCGTTGGCGGCGATGACCGCATCGGGCGGCCCGCCAAGCTGCTTGGCGATGGCGGCGAAGCCGAGCCGCCCGGATTGGTAGCTGTAGTCCCCGCCCACCACGGTGACGTCTTGGATGCCGAGTTCGGCGAGTTTCTGCACGGCGCTGCTGGTGCGCTCCACGCTGACGGTGGAGTCCTCCGGACCGGAGATGATGGCGAAGCGACGGTGCCCGGCCTCCACGAGTTGCGTGACCAGCCAGCGCTCCCCCTCCTCCTGGTCGCAGCGCACCGCGGAGGCCAAACCGTCCCGGGAGCGGCGGTTGTACAGCGCCACCGGAATGCCGGCCTCGTCGATCAGGGCCAGTTGCTCCCGGTTCAGCATGGCGGCGGTGACGATGCCATCGACTTGGTACTGCAGCATTTGCTCCAGCACCGAATCTATTTCGCTTTCGTGCTCCAAGGTGAACAACAGCACCCGGATGCCGTGGTGGGAGAATTCCCGGGTGAGCTGCATCAGCAATTCGGGGTAGTACAGATTGGTCATCCGGGAGATGACCACCGCCACCATGTTGGACCTCTGCGTGATGAGGCCCCGAGCGATGGCGTTTGGCCGATAGCCCACCTTCTTGGCGGCGGCCTGCACCCGTTGGCGCATCTCCGCCGAGGCGCTGGCGCCGGCCTTGAACACCCGGGACACCGCCGACTGCGACACCCCTGCCACCCGCGCCACGTCATAGGATGTGGTTCGTCGCTGCCGCCGTTTTTGGTGATCGGCTTCCTTGTTCAACCCCGTGCATCCGTCCCCTGGCGTCAAGCCCCATGCTAGGCGAGCTGGCATTCGCATTCAACCGCGGTCATCGCGTCCATCACCGCCTCGGTCCTCGTCAAGGGCTGTGTTCAGGGGCGCTAAATCGAGAGGCATGAGGGCCGCCGGCGGCTAGCGGATGCGTCAAGAAACACAGCGTTTGGCGCAAGATTCCAGAAATTTTTGCTGAACTGTTGACAAATTTTTGCATTCGCAATACAAAGTGCGGCAACTGAAACAATTTATTGCTGTTGTCTTCCAAAACACACGGGTAGCAAAAGGGGCAGGGAGCCTGACAAGGGAGCGCTGGTCGCTCCCTTGTCTTTTGCCGGGGAGCTCGGTGTAGGCAGAGCACAGCGGCCTTGGTCGGCCATTTTGCCAATGTACTGCGTAGGCATAGCCAGCAGGGTGAGTCCCAACGCCGATGACCAACCAATCCCAGCCCACTTCCCGCGCCGCGGCGCCCTTGCAGCGGCGGCACATGCCCGCCGGCTACGCCGTTTCCCTAGCCGACTACACCAAGCGCGGTATGCCGGAGGAGGCCCGCATACCCAAGGATTTTGGCCCGCCGCAAAGTCTGCGCGGTTTTGAGGCGACCTACCGCAACATCATCGACTACATCGTGCGCATCACCTACCGCATCTGGGAGGATCGGGAGGTGGAGTACATCCGCGCCACCTACGCCGACGGGGCCAGAACCTATGACGACTACGGCCTGCAGCTAGGCGACGAAAAGATCGTGCAGGACACTTACCACACCACTGGCGCTTTCTCCGACATTCGGCTCATCGCCGACGAGATCGTTTGGGCCGGGGACGACGCAGTGGGCTTCCACACCTCCCACCGAACCATCATTCGCGGCACCAACGACGGGGACAGCAAATACGGCCCGGCCACTGGCAAATCCGTGGATGTGCTGGTCATCGCCAATTGCGTCTCCTTGGAGAACGAGATCTTCCTGGAGCATGTGCAGTACAACAACTCGGCCCTGCTGCAGCAGTTGGGCTTGGGTTTGGATGCAGCCGTGGCTGAACTGCTGGCCGCGCCGCCGGCCGGATGGCCGAGGGACGCGGAGACCTGGCGGCAATTGCGTCGCGCCGCCAGCCCGGTGCGGCCTCTGTCGGAGGGCGAACCGATCGCCGGCTTTGACGTGGACCGCTTCGTTCGCGGCCACTTTAGCGACCTTTGGAAGCGGCGTGACGCTGAGGCCCTGGCCGTCAATTGCAGCCCCTCCTTGGGCTTTCTAGGCTCCACCAATCGAGCCTTCTCCGGGTTGGCGCCCTATCGGGATTTCGTCGCTTCCGTCACCAGTCCCTTCGCCGACCTCGAGTTGCAGATGGACGAAGTCTATTGGATGGGCAACGACCGCGACGGCTACCTGACTTCGGAGCGCTGGAGCGCCGTCGGCGTTCACGCCAAGCCCGGTCTCTATGGGGAACCGACGGGCCGGGCGGTGCAGATTTGGGGCGTCACGCAGCACGAGATTAGAAATGGGCGCATCGTTCGGGAGTGGACCCTGTTCAACGAACTCGACCTGATGATGCAGATCGAGGCCGCCCGACGAGGCTTCCCTTAGCCCCGGGGCACCGCGGCAGGCCGCCCTTCCAGGCTGTTTCTTTGGCGGGCCGGGTTGCCGGGCAATGGTCGCCAATTCACTTGTTGGAGCATTGGCATGGCGAACTTTCAAGATGGCAAAGCCTTGGTGCTGGACTGCTTCCAGGCTCTGGAGGATGCGCACCCGGCCCAAGCGGCACAGGTCTTGGGCCGCTTCACCAGCACGGACTATCGTTTCCGAGGCGTGCATCCGTTCAACGAGCTGCACGGGGCCGAGGCGGTGGCGGAGAGGGTGTGGGGACCGCTGCTGACTTCCTTCACCGCCCTGCAGCGCCGCCAGGACATCTTCATGGCCGGCCTTAACCAGATCGACGGCTTCAAGTCGCTGTGGGTGACCAGCATGGGCAAGTTCATGGGCCTGTTCGATGCGGACTGGCTGGGCATCCCGGCGACCGGCAAGATCGCCTTGCTGCCCTATTGCGAATTTCATCGCGTCGCCGGCGGCAAGATTGCGGAGTCGGCCTTCTTCTGCGACATCATCAGCGTCATGAAGCAGGCCGGCCGGCAGCCCTTGCCGGAGCAGACCGGCGCGGAAATCGTCAACCCCGGCCCCCGCACCGGGGACGGGCTGCTGTTCGGAGAGCAGGACGAGGGGGAGTCGCAGAAGACGCTGCGCCTCATCACCCGCATGTGCGACGCCTTGGTGGCGGACTACCTATGCTCGCCGGACGAGGTGCTGGCCAGGGATTGGCATGAGGACATGCTTTGGTTCGGCCCCAGCGGCATCGGCGCCACCTACACCATCAGCCGCTATCAGAAGCAGCATCAGAATCCCTTTCGCCAAGGCTTGAACAACATCGAGTTCAAGGGGCATGTGCTGGAGCATGCCGAGGGCCGCTACGGCGGCTGGTGGGGCTGGCCCAACCTGACCATGAATCCCGGTGACGGCTTCATGGGGCTGCCGGCGTCGGAGCGGCCGGTGGAGATGCGGGTGGTCGATATGTACCGGCGCTGCGGGGACAAGCTGGCGGAAAACTGGGTCTTCATCGACCTGCTGCACTACCTGAAGCTGCAAGGCGTTGACCTGTTGCAGCGCAGCCGGAGCATTCACAACGCTTGAACCGAGCGACGACTTGCTGCAACGCAAGGCCCTAGATGAGGCTTTGCGCCATCCATAGGGCGGCGACGCATAGGGCAAAGTAGGCCAGCAGGAAGTAGCTGGCGCGATCGACCTTGCCCGGCATCCGCTGCCAGCCCTCGTCGGTTTGCGCCCAACCCTCCTGCTTGAACAGCCGTTGCTGCCCAACGACGGAATAGGGGTGCCATTCGGCTTGCCGGCCGTCGAGCAGCAGGCTGGCGCTCCAGGCCACGGTGATGCTGACCACCCCGCCGAGGGCGCAGTACCAAGGCCAGGCGAGGTCCGTGAGGAAGCCGGCGTAGGCTAGGGAGAGGAAGCCGGCCGCCACCCCCCACATCAGCCCGCGCTGGCTGGTGTGCTTGGAGTAGAAGCCTAGACCGAACATGGCCAGCTTGGCGCCTACGAAAAAGGAGCCCACCTCGCTGAGGACCTCCAGCACCGAGGCGCCGTCGCCGGCGGCGAACAGGATGGCCGGCGCCACCATCAGCACCCCCCAGAGGACGGTGAACCAGCGGGAGGCGGCTAGGCTGCGCTGCGGCGTGGAGTGCTTGTTGAAGAACTTCTCGTAGAAATCCAGGGTGGTCACCGTGGCCATGGAGTTGAGGCTGGAGTCCAAGCTGGACATGGCGGCGGCCACCACGGCGGCGGTGACCACCCCCATCAACCCAGGCACGCCGATGGCGGCCACGAACTCCAGCACGATCTTGTTGCCGTCGGCAAACTCCTGCCCGCCGTAGTAGCCCCAGAACAGCAGGCCCAAGCCGAAGAACAGGGCGTAGATGGGGAAGGCGGCGTAGCCCATCAGAATGTAAGCCTTCTTGGCGTCCCCCAAGGTGCGGGCGGCCAGGGTGCGCTGCACCATCATCTGGTTCACCCCATAGACCACCACATGGTAGATGGACATGGCGACCACCCCGGTCCAGATGGTGGCCACCTTGGCCGGGTCCAGGGAGTGGACGAAGGGGTCGGTTCGCCCTTGCGCCTTGAGCGCCGCCAAGGTGTCCAGCAGGGAGCCCGGCAGCTCCGCGAGCACCATTGCGAAAATGATGAAGGCCCCGGCGAACAGCACCGCGGTCTGCATCAGGTCCGTCCAGATGACCGCCGAGATGCCGCCCAGCAAGGTGTAGGCCAGGGCCACCGCGGCGACGATCAGGATTGCGTAGGTGACGTCCATGCCGGTGATGAACTCCAGCACCAAGGCCGCGGTGTACAGCATGATGCCGGAATACAGGGCGTTGCCGAACAGGAAGATGGCGGACATGACGGTGCGCGACGCCAAGCCGAAGCGCCGCTCCAGGTAATCGAAGATGGAGGCGACGCCGCTGTGGTAGAAGAACGGCAGGAAGACCGTGATGACGACGAAGATGGCGATGGGATAGTTGATGTGGATGAAGATGACGGAGAAGCCCTCCTCGTAGGCCCAGGCGGGGCCGCCGAGGAAGGCCAGCGCTCCGACGTAGGTGGCCACCACGGAAAGGCCGATCACCGGCCAGGGCGTGGTTTTTTGGCCCAAGTAGTAGTGCTGCGCCGTCCGCACCCGCTTGCTGAGCAGGAAGCCGACGAGCAGGGCGCCGACCACATAGGCGGCGAGGATGGTCCAGTTAAGGGCGCCGAATTCAGTCACGGCACAGCCGTCGTTGGGGGGTGTTCTTCACGAATGACCAGGCCAACGGTCGCCATGTTTGGATTGAGGGCTACGGCGGGCGGGATGCGCCCGCCGCAAGACCGAGCGCAGTTCGACTAGTAGCGATAGCTTAGCGTGAGGCCCCAGTGGCGCGGAGCGCCGTAGTCGGTGATGGCCAAGTCGCCGCCGAAACGGGTGGAGTTCATCAGCACCGCCTCGTCCTCCAAGTTGTTGATGAAGGCGCGGACGCTCCAGTCGCCGCTGAGGTCCCGCCAAGTCACGCTGATGTCCGTCTTGGTGAACGAGTCCTGCATGCCGTAGAACCAAGGGGAGTCGTCCGTGCGGTAGCTGTCCGAATAGAACATGGATATGGAGGGCAGCAAGGAGCCGGCGGCGCCGAGATCGAACCTGTAGCTGGCCAGCAGGGTGAGGGTGACATCCGGCGACAGGACCACTTGCTGGCCGTCCAAGTCGAATATATTGGCCACGCCCGATACGGTGGTGCCGCCCTCCTGATAGACGTTGGGCACCGCGAAGTCCCCGTACTCCGCCTTCTGCAGGGCAACGCGGGCGCCGAGAGTGAGATTGTCCGTTGCCAGCCAGTCCAACTCGACTTCGACGCCTAGGGCGTCGATCTCCCCGGCGTTGTCGGAAAACGCCAAGGTGGTGGCGCCGGTGTCCACGAATTTGGTGGCCAGCAGATCCTCGAATTGATTGTAGTAGAAGGAGGCGTTGAGCAGGACGCGGCCGTCGGCCAAGCGGTTCTTGCTGCCGATCTCGAAGGCGGTGACTAGCTGTTCGTCATAGGAGTTGGTGCCGTTGAAGGCCCCTTGCTGATTACCGGCCAAGAAGCCGGTGGAGGCGGTGAAGTAAACCAGGGAGTCGGCGGCTACGTCCATCTCCAAGCCGGCTCGCCAGGTTACCTTGTCCCAACTGCCCTCGCCGTCCGGCACTTCAAGCACGCTGAAGTCCACAGCTGACAGATCGTTGGGGTTCTGGCCGTAGATTTCCCAATCCCGCTCGTCGTCCGTGTAGCGCAGCCCGCCGATGATGCGGAAGCTGTCGGTGATGGCGTACTTGGCCTCGCCGTAGAAGGCCATGGACTGGGTGTCCACCTGGATCTGGTTGGCCCAGGAGGCAAAGGCGTTGATGTCCGGCGGCGTCACCGGCACGTTGTTCACCACGGTGGCGAGGTCCTTCCAGAGAAAGGCGTTTTCAAGGTCCTCCTGCAGGAAGAAGGCACCGACCACCCACTCCAGAGGGCCGTCGCCGCTGGAGGTTAGCTGAATCTCCTGCATGCCGGTCTTTGAGGTGATGTCGTTGCCGCACTCCGTGGTGTGGTAGGAGGACAGGTCGCAGTCGGCCCAGCGGTACTCGGCATAGTCGAGGTCGGCGATGGTCACCTTCAGGTCCGCGAAGCCCAAGCTGAAGTTCATTTCCAGCGCCAGGGTGGTTTCCTCCAGATCGCGCACCGTCAGCGTGTCGTCGGCGATGCGGTAGGGTGAACTCGTTGTGGGCGCGGCGGTGTCCAAGCCGGGGGTGGCGGCTAGGTCGAAGCCGGCGCCGTAGCGCCCGCAGGTGCTGGCGCATTCGTCCGACCGGCCAATGCGCGGGCGCAGCACGCCGTCAACGCCGTTGGTCAGGCCGGTTTGCAGGTTGACGGGGACGCCCTCGGCGTAGTAGCCGAAACTCCCGTTGCCGTTGGAGTCGTCATTCCATTGCTCGACGCGCAGATTGACGTCAAACGCATCCGTTGGAGCAAAGGCCAACTGCGCCCGAACGTAGGTGGTGTCCGCGTCCTTCAGACCGCCCTTGTCGCCAAGGGTGATGTTTTCGACGTAGGGGTCGCGGGCTTCCCGCACCCCAGCCACGCGCAGCGCCGCCCGGTCGCTGATGGGCAGGTTGACGAAACCTTCACCGCGCAGCCATGCGTAGTCGCCGCCGCTCAGCGCCACGCCGTAATCCATTTCCTCAGTGTTGGGTCGGTTGCTGATGACATGCACCAAGCCGCCGAAGGAGTTGCGCCCGAACAGGGTGCCTTGGGGGCCGCGCAGCACCTCCACCCGGTCCACATCTACGAAGCCGGCCAAGGCTTGGCCATGCCGGGGCCGGTAAATGCCGTCGGTGTAGAAGGACACGGCCACGTCGTTGGCTTCCACCTGCTTGGTGCGCGCCCCGCGCATGGCCGGTCGCGGGTCGCTCCCGGACACGCCCATCTGCAGCCCCGGCGCCAAGGTGTCCAGCCGGAACAGATCGTTGACGCCAAGCGCCTTGAGCTGCTCCCCGGTGACGGCGGTGACAGCCACGGAGATGTCCTGCACGCTGGCGGCGCGCTTGGTGGCGGTCACCACCACTTCCTCGATAACGCGATCGTCCTGCGCCCACAGGTTCAAGGGCAGGGCGGCCAAGGCCAGGGCGAGGCCGTGCAAGCTGAGTTTTCCAAGTCTTGCGGACATTGCGTTGCTCCTGTTTGTCTAGTGTGTCCGCCCCGCCCACCTTGCGGCGCCTCTCCGCGGGACAGCTTGCGCGGTAGCATAGGCCGAAGTGACTGCGTATGCAACCCCACGTCTTGTCCAATGAGAAGTGAGCCTGAAGCGGGAAGGCGATTCCAACGAGAAGTGAGCCTGAAGGGGGTCGATCCGGGATCATCGGAGGATGATCGTGACAATGGCCACCGAGCGGCTGGAGAGCTTGGAGCAGGTTCGCGCCTTCGTGGAGGGCAGCGGGGGATTGGACTTCGTCGGGTCGGATCGGCCTTCCCGGAACGCCTTCGTGCGGCGTGTGCTGGTGAAGTTCGAGTACGGGACTCTGGGCAAGGCCGACAAGGGGCTGGTGAAGCGGTTCCTGGGCAAGGCCACCGGGCTGTCGCGGGCGCAGTTGACGCGGCTGGTCCGGCAGCACGCGAAGACGGGGCGGATCGAGGACCGCCGCCGCGGCGCACCGGCGAGGCCGTTCGTCCGGCGCTACACGGCGGTGGACGCGGCGCTGCTGGCGGAGGTGGACGGGACGCTGGGGCAGGTCTGCGGGCAGGCGACGCGGGCGGTGATGCGGCGCGAGTTCGAGGTGTTCGGCGACGCCCGCTTCGAGCGTCTGGCGGGCATCTCGACCAGTCATCTTTACAACCTGCGCAAGTCCAAGACCTATGGACGCCAGCGCGTCTCGCGCACCCGCACGAAGCCGACCGCGGCGGCCATCGGCGAGCGCCGCAAGCCGCGTCCCGAGGGGAGGCCCGGCTTCGTGCGGGTGGACTCCGTTCACCAGGGCGACCTCGACGGACGCAAGGGCGTCTACGAGATCAACCTGGTCGACGAGGTCACGCAGTACGAGTTCGTGGGCGCGGTCGAGGCCATCTCGGAACGCTTCATGATCCCCGTGCTGGCGGGCCTCCTGGACCTTTTCCCCTTTGTGATCAAGGGGTTCCACGCCGACAACGGCTCCGAGTACGTCAACCGCAGGGTCGCCGCCCTGCTGGAGAAGCTGCGCGCCGAGTTCACCCGCTCGCGTCCGCGCCGCTCCAACGACAACGCCTTGGTCGAGAGCAAGAACGCCAGCGTCGTGCGCCGCCATCTCGGCCACGCCCACATTCCCGCCCGCTTCGCGCCGCTGGTTCACCAGTTCGCCAGCGCCGTGCTCTCCCCCCACCTCAACTTCCACCGCCCCTGCCTGTTCGCCACGCCGGTCGCCGACGGGAACGGCAGGGTCCGCAAGGCCTACCGCGACGACGACGTCGCCACGCCCCACGAACGGCTCAAGTCCATCGAGGGCGCCGAGCGCCTCCTCAAGCCCGGCCTCTCCTTCGCAGCGCTCGACGCCGAGGCAAGCGCCATGAGCGACCTCGAATCCGCCCGCCTCGTCAACCGCGAGCGCGACAAGCTGTTCCGAGCCGTCGGCGCCGCATGGCCGAGCGCGGCGTGACGACGCTCCGCCCGACCCGCCTCGAAACGACCGACCCCGCGTTTCCCACGGCCTTCCCACCGCCGCTTTCATGCTTGGGGATCGCGCCCGTGGAAAGACCATGGAAAACGCTATGCGGCCCAATCAACCCGGCGAACCGCCAGACCGCCTCCAAGCCCTTCCTCGGCTGTCGCACGGCCCTCCGAAGACTTGCCATCCGAAAGCGCCTTCGGCATCATCGCCCACCATCTCAACCAATTCCCGACTCGGCCCAAGGCACCGAACATCGCCCTTCGTTCAGGCTCATTTCGGTATTGGAATTGACTCCCCAATGGCCTGAAAACTCAGTTTTAAGGGGTTGGTTAAACGATTTGCGCCAACAGGCCAAGGCGGTCGAACAGGGTCCAGTCCGTCACGATGCGGTCGCCGAGCAGGCGCCAATGGCTGACGCCGAGGATGAACACCCGGCGGCCGGACGCCGGCCGGCCTTCGTACGCCCCTAGATGGAGCGCCGCCAAACCCCAGCGCACGGCGACGCTCCGTCCGGTTTGTCCCCAAGGCTGGACGGCGATGTGGTCGATGCGGATGCAGGCTTCGCCGAACGCCGTCCGCAATGCGGCGAAGTGGCTTGCGATGGCGGGTGCGCCGGAATGCCGCTCCAGAGGGGAGACATGCAGCACCGCGTAGGGGGCGTAGAGCGAGCCAAGCTCCTGCTTTGCTCCGGTTTCCCAGCAAGCCCGCAGCACCCGGCTAGCCAAGGGCTGAAGTTCATGGTCGCAGTCTTCGCCGGTGGGGACGCGGGCCAGTTCGCCGGCCAGCCAGGCGGCGGTGGCCGCGGTGCGCGACTCGGCGATTCGCCGAGCCGCCGCCAGCGCATCGAAACCTAGCTGGCGCACGAGCGTCAAGCCGTCTCGAACCAACCACTCCTGGGTGATGACGCCGTCCTCCACCACGCAGTCGGCAATGGCGGTGACCCGCACGGACTTGCCGGTGGCCGGGCCGAAGGCGGACGCTCCCAAGTTCGTCATGGGGCTCTCTATGCGGTGCGAGGAATAGAAGCCGCGTTCCAGGTCGTTGGACCAGATCACTTCATCGGCCAACAGCAGACGGTCCGGAAACGCGCTGAGGTAGGCGTGGGTGCTCTCCACCATCGCTTGGGCGCCCTGCTGCACGGCGTCCAGGCCATGCACCACGCAGTCCGGCGCATAGTATTGGTGAATCAACTCGACGCCGCGCTCCTCCCAGATCTCGAAGGTGATGCCAAGGATGTAATCGGCCAGCTCGGAATCCGCGCCGTAGCGGCCTCGCTTGGTGGGTGTTTTGATGGTCACGGTGCGGCGCATGATAGCTGGTTCGCCACAGTCCAACGGCGCTTGGCTTGACCGTCGGTTGCATTCGCAGTACATTTTTACTTCCATTTTGCAGCAGCCCCATGACTGAATCAGCCTTGGACTACCGCTGGTCCGCCGACAAGTTGGCTTCCCTGTTGGTGCGCTACGATGACTTGGTTCCCTGCACCACGGCGTTTTTGGACACCCGCACGCCCGGCAGCGACCGCAAGGAAAACTTCACCATCATCGGCCCCGGCGTGGCGGAGAACCCCGACCAGCATGTGCATATCGACGTGCCGCACGGCTTCAACGTCGGTGCCGCCCGGCAGCCGCCCAACTGCGTCAACTCGCAGCACAGCCATGAGACGGCCGAGGTATTCATCGTGCATTCCGGACGCTGGACCTTCCATGTGGGGGAGCGGGCCGATGACGCCGAAGTGCTGTTGACGCCTGGGGACGCCATTTCCATTCCCACCCAGGTGTTCCGCGGCTTCACCAATGTGGGGGAGGGCGACGGCTTCATGTTCGCCCTGCTCGGCGAAGACGACCCAGGCCGCGTCACTTGGGCGCCTGAGGTTTTCACCGCCGCCGAGGCGCATGGCATGGTGCTGCTGGAGAACGGCGGCTTGGTGGACCACACGCGGGGCCAGCAAATTCCCGAAGGCGTAGCGCCCATGTCGCCCACCACTGCGGCGCAAGCGGCCGGGATGCGGCGGCTGGACGTTGCGGGATTGGCGGCCTGCGTCGCCCCGGCGAGGGCGTTGCGGCCGGCGCCGCGGTCTTTGCTTTCCACCCTTGGCGTGGCCGAATTCCCCATCATCGGCGCACGGCGTCAGGACGGCCTGCCGGCCGGCAAGCTCAATTGGCGCCACGGCTTCCAGTTGCGCAAGCTCGTCATCCAGCCGGGCGCCGCCACCGCTGAGCACGTCCGGCCCCAGGAGGAAGTGCTGCTTGCCCATCGGGGTGCCTTGTCGCTGGCGCTGAACGGCTGCGCCTTCACCTTGGCGCCGGGGGACGTCATTTCCGTTCCGGTGGGTCTTGCGCGGCGTTACGCCAACGCCGGCGATGAGCCTTGCGAGGTCTATGTTGTGGATGGCGGCGACGGCCCCCAAGGCTTCAGAGTCGAGGGCGGATCAGCCTAGTCGCAGTTACAGGGTGGGACGCCGCGGCCTATTTGGTCGCAACGAGTGTTGACGAACTATCGCAAACGGGGGTCGCCGAGATTGCAGCGGCGGTACTCGAGGAGGGCATGGCACTTGATCAGGTTCCTGAAAACCGGCGTGGCCGAGGCCGCCAAGGTGGATTTGGCCAACCAAGTCAAGCAGACCGTGGAGCGCATTCTGGCGGACATCGAAAGCGGCGGGGATGCCGCCGTGCGAACCTTGTCGGAACGCTTCGACCAATGGTCGCCGGCGCAGTTCCGCCTGTCCGAGGCGGAGATCGACGCCTGCATCGACCGGGTGCCGAAGGCCACCTTGGAGGACATCCGCTTCGCTCAAGCGCAGATTCGCCGCTTTGCGGAAATTCAGCGGGCCGCTCTGCGCGACGTGGAGGAGGAAACCCATCCCGGCGTGGTGCTCGGCCACAAGAACCTGCCGGTCAACAGCGTCGGCTGCTATGTGCCGGGCGGCAAGTACCCGATGGTGGCCTCCGCGCACATGAGCGTGGTCACCGCCAAGGTGGCCGGCGTGCGCCGCATCATCGCCTGCGGCCCGCCATACCAAGGTGCGCCCTGCGACCCGATGGTCGCCGCCATGCACCTCGGCGGCGCAGACGAAATCTACTGCCTCGGCGGCGTTCAGGCGGTGGCGGCCATGGCCCTCGGCACCGAGTCCATCAAGCCGGTGGACATGCTGGTGGGGCCGGGCAACGCCTATGTCGCCGAAGCCAAGCGGCAACTGTTCGGGCGGGTGGGCATCGATCTGTTGGCCGGCCCCACCGAAACCTTAGTCATCGCCGACGACAGTTGCGACGGCGAGTTGGCCGCCACGGACCTCTTGGGTCAAGCTGAGCACGGCCCGACCTCCCCGGCCATCCTGCTGACCAACTCAAAAAAGCTGGCGGAGGACACCGTGGCGGAGGTCGAGCGCCAGCTTGAAACCCTGGAAACCGCCGAAGTAGCGGGGCGGGCTTGGCGGGACTACGGCCAAGTCATCCTCTGCGACAGCTACGAGGAGATGCTCAGCGAAGCGGACCGCATCGCCAGCGAGCATGTGCAGGTGATGACCAGCAACCCGGACTACTTCCTGGACAACATGACCAACTACGGCGCGCTGTTCCTCGGCCCGGAAACCAACGTGGCCTACGGCGACAAGGTGATCGGCACCAACCACACCCTGCCCACCAAGCTGGCTGCCCGCTACACCGGCGGCCTATGGGTGGGCAAGTTCATCAAGACCTGCACCTACCAAAGGGTCAGCCCGCAGGCGACCGCGGCCATCGGTGAGGTTTGCTCCCGCCTGTGCGCCTTGGAGGGCTTCGCCGGGCACAAGGCCCAAGCCGACATCCGCATCGCCCGCTACGGCACACCGGCAGCCTAACGAAATTGAGCACTCCGCCAGGGTTCGCCGCGTTTTGGACCAAGCCGCTGCGTCCACCGAGTGCTGGTGCTTACCCTCGCTTCCCTGCGTCAGCAATAGAGGGAGGAGTTGTGGGAGAAGTTCGCCTTCGGCGGAAACGGGCCAAGGCTAGGCACGGCTTCGCGGGTCGAGAACATCCATTCCGGCACCAAGGTTTCGCGGACCTCAACCTGTACAAGCTGTTTTGGAAGCCGCCCACGCCTTGTTGAAGCCAAGCGGCCGGCTTGGCTTGGTGATGCCCTCCGGCTTGTATTCGGGCAATGGCACTGGAGCGCCGCCAGTGGGAGTGGCTGTTCGGCGTCGAGAACAAGGATGCAGTGCTCCCGATTCACCGCAGCTACATGTTCAACCCGGTGGCCGTGCAGAAAGGCGGCGTCACGGAGGCCATCCGAACCGCCCCAGTCGCCCGCTCCATGCAGCAAGGCCACCCGCCACCAATACACCTACCTACGACATCGGCATGGTGGACTAGGTGATGGTCAGTGCCGTCTTCCAGCGCGACTACGCTATCGCCGGTTCCAGAAACCACCACCTCCTGTACGCCGACCACCTAGAGCTGTTATAGTCTTGGCAAATTGCCCGACATTCTGACGTTGGCCGACATGCACCATCGCACCTCCACCCGCAACCAAATCCTAGCGAGCTTCCTCCCGCGCCTCTGCAGTAGCCGCGCCGGCCAAGTGGTCCTCAAATTCCACGGTACAGGCGTGGGAAAGACTCTGCGGGGCAGGGAGACACATTCTGAGCAAAGGCGGAAGCATCGGTTATTCGGCGACAAAATGCGGTTGACACTGCGGCCCGACGCAAGTGGCGATAGACCTATCTGATTCTGCTTTCTTTGCATGCCGGGGAGTCCAAAATGACGCTGGAAGACAAAGTCCGATCGCTAATCGCCAAACCGGAAAGCGACATTTTGGATTTCAAACAAATAGCTTACGATCCGAAGAAGGGGCAGCTATCGCTGACTAAGGATATCGTAGCAATGGCCAATACCCCCAGGGATGGGTCGGCCCACATTGTCTTGGGTGTCGGTTGGTCGCCTGAGTCCGGCAGCATAGTCACTGGCCTCGAACACCAGATAGACGACGCTGTCCTTCAACAGGCCTTCCACTCCCGTATTAGCCCCCGCCCTGAATTTGTTTGCAAACCTTGTCGTCTTGACGGAAAACTGGTCGCCGTAATCGAAATTCCAGTCAGCCAGGACGGCCCCTATACGGCATCTGTGGATTTAGGTACGATGAACGCTGGCACCGTCTACTACAGGCAGGGCAGTACAAACTCTCCTGCTACAGGCGCTAAACCTACTGCTATCTACTCGTGGTTTCGTGGCGAATCCAGCGTCGCCCCTGCCGACTACCACCCATTCGCTTGGGAACAGCTTCTTACCGCTACACAGAATTTTGACCCTGCTCATACACTCCTATTGGCGGTTGATACCGTCAACGAGAGAGAATCTGCTCAAGTTGACGCAATTGGTTTACTACCGTTAAAGATAGTCTTCGACTTTGATCCTAATAGCGAAAGCCAAGGGCTGCTCAGCCGTATATCGACTACCCTAGGCTCTCATCGATCCATACACCGTGCGGTGAAGGGCCAATATCACATCCAGCCAGACCCTGGAACACATTGGTTCTTTGCTCGTGGGTTGTCCGGTCGCCGAGAAAGCCTTGCGACATCTTCACATAGGGATTGGTTGAAGGCATACAAGCAAGAGTTATCGACTCAACTTGATAGCATCGCGAAAAGTATAGGTCCAACTCCCGTAACCCTACTAGCAATCTGGTCCCAAGTAGATCTTGCTAAACATCTACGTACTCTTTTAGAGGAAGTATGCGGAAAATTTCATGATGCTCTAACCATGGTGGTTATCTCTGAGAATGCGGGATCCTTTCAGACAATAGCGGAGGAGTATGGTGCCACGGCGGTGCATATTCCTCTACGAAGTCTTTGCTATGGTCTAGTATCCCATTTTTCCAACCTAGATCACCCGTCTTCTGATGCTTGCATTATACCCTCTTCGTCGGGATCACCCGTTAGCATTTCAGCCGACGACCAATTGTGGTTTCAAGAAAGCCTCGATATACTCTATAAGGATATCGGTCTCAAAGAGGATGATGATGACGAGCGTAGGTATCGGCTGGGTGGCGATATTAGCTACCGCAATCTCCATCTTCATCATGACTGTGACCGCGATGCTACACCGGCCATCGGAGGCCAAGTAGAGTCGGACCTTAAGAGCAGATCCGCCGTCAGGGTTAATGTGTACCATAGTCCAGGTAGCGGAGGAAGCTCCATTGCGCTCCGTGTAGCGTGGGACCTGCATAGACGATACCCGGTTGCCTTAGTCAGAAAATCGGCACCCGAAGATGCTGCCTCAAGGCTGGCGAAGGTTTCTGCTTTCACGGAATCAAGCGTTCTTGCCGTCGTTGATGGCAGTATCTTCTCCGAAAGCACCGTCGATGATCTGTACGATTTACTTCGTGCCAACCAGACTCCGGTTGTCATTCTTCAAGTTCTTAGAAGGTTTCAACCACAGACGCCCGGGAAAAGACAGTTCTGGATCAGCTCGAAACTTTCCGATGCAGAGGCCGATAGATTTCGAGACGCCTACGGAAGAGCGGTACCCGCTAAGGCGGGATCTCTCGCATCCCTAGCGCAGTCTAGGGCAAGCGAAAGAAATGCGTTCTTCTTTGGACTTACCGCTTTCGGTGAAGACTTTAAAGGCCTAGGTTCCTACGTTAAGGCTCGAATTAGCGATCTGACACAGGGTCAATCGAGAGTACTGGGCCTTGTCTCAATTGCGCACTACTACGGGCAGCAGCACATCCCTATTCAAGGGTTGGCTGCGCCCCTAGGTTTTCCACAAACTAGGTCCTTGCGGATGGAGGGAGTTTTTGACCAGCAGGCTGCCCATGCGCTGGAGCTATTTGCGTTCCAGAATGGCCGCAAAAGAATACGTATGATCCATCAGCTAGTGGCTCTAGAAGTAATGCGGCGCCTTTTTTCGTCTGGCGAATATCACGAGCAAGTTGATGGAGCGTGGCATCAAGCGCTATCAGAACAAGGTAAGGATTTCGCTGACTTTTGCTACCAAGCTGCAGGCGATAGCGGCGCACTGCTGGATACGGTTCGACGCGTTTTTATATATCGGGATAACAGTGACGTCTTGGGCACAGAGAGAGCGGGGTCCACCTGTTTCTCTCAGTTCCTCGAAGACATACCGTCCCCTCAGGGAAAAATTGATCTGCTTACGCACTTGACGGAATGCTTTCCGCGCGAGGCGCACTTCCACGCTCATCTAGGGCGAGCGCTTGGGTTGATCGGTGAATTTGATCGGGCGATTTTGAGCGTGGACACGGCTATCCGACTTGAACCGACCGACCATATGCTCCATCATATGAGGGGCATGATTTTTCGAAACAAGATTCGATCTGGCCGGGTTCGGGATCAGACTGTGGAACTTTTGGTTCAACTGGCAAAAGAAGCGGCGTCGAGTTTCGAGGAGAGTCGGCATCACCAGCCGGACACTGTACATGGATATATTAGCGAAATACAGATGCTGATTGATCTGCTCGACAGAGCTCAGCAGATGTTTCCCGGAGGGGGTAATCCTATGTTCTCTTCCAATATTGATCCCTTCTTGCGCAATGCACTGGAGCGGGCGGAGAACTTGCTTGATCACGTAAACCACCTATTTGTTGGGGAGTCGCCTAGCACTTATGTGCTGGAATGCCGGGCCAAAGTACAGAGTCTCTATGGGGACTATAGCGCTGCTCTACAAGACTGGGATAATCTGATGGGCAGGCCGGGTGTTGAAAAGTCACCTATTCGACGGCAAATCGTTTGGACCATATTACGACGGAAAGAAGGCAAGTGGGACGCGTTGGATCGTCGAGAAATCAATCGTGTACAGATGTTGCTGGAGAGGAATTTGCAGGAGGAGTCGGACAAGTCAACCAGTCTTAGGCTTTGGCTGCGTGCTATTCGTCATGCCGATGATCCGCCCTCTTTGGACTCAGTAATCGAGAGAGTGAGTTACTGGAAGGCCAATACTGCCTCACTGGACGCAGTCTACTACCTCTATGTACTCCATATGCTTCGAGGCGTTCAGGGTTCCAGTCAGGGAATATCAGATGGAGAGTTGGCACTGGAAGAGTGTCGTGCGGTTGCTAGGTTTCGACGGGATAGAACGCGTAGTTTCGAGTGGATTGGATCTGGTGTCGAGGTAAGAGCGTTAGTCCATCAAAGTCGGCTGGGCGATTGGGCCGATGGCTTTTGGTCCGAATGCAGCCTCTTGGTGAGAATTGACGGTAGGGTTGCGTCTATTGATGCACCGCAAAAGGGTGTTGTCGAACTGGATTGCGGAATCAAGGCTTTTTTTGTACCGGCAAAGGCAGGCTTATCGTCTGCGCGGGATGAAAACGCACGGGTAACCCTTAATTTGGGGTTTAGCTACGATGGGCCGAGAGCATGGAATGTAGAGTTGCTCTAAAGGAGGTGGATGACAGCCGGCTTTCGGCGTTGCATCCACTGAACCATGAGATCGTGTTGGGTACGCATGGCCGGTCGGTCCACTAGTCAGTTTGGCAACCATGTGGCGATCGACTTCGGGGATGATCGTAGATGATACTTTCGGTATGGTCCAGCGGCTTGCACAGGCCTCGCAAGTTGCTCAATCAAGCTGCAGGTAATGGAAATCGGCGGGATGCTATGGGCTTTCATTCCGATTCTCGAGTACGACCTTTGCGCGAGGCGCTGAAAGACGCCTCTGACAGTATGGCTTTGCGCAAGGAGGGGCCAAAGGCGAGGAGTTCTTCCAGGGTTACTTATCGAGCGCCTTTGGTCTTGCGCTGGCCGGGTGCGCGGTTGGCATGAGTATCGTCGCCTCAGCACTACCGAGTTGGCTCGTGGGCCAAGGTGCCCTATGCCCCGGTTGATGGCAATCCACAATGGCGACGCCACCGGGTCCTTGCTGATGTGGGCGATGAAGGCACGTTAGCGCCACGAAGGTTAGTGCGGCCGGCCGATGCCATTCGGGCGCGCACGTTCACGGTCGCCGACCAACGCGGTCCGCCGTTGCACAGCGCCACCAGCATCACCGGTTCGCGAATCGCTAAGCGGTCAAAGGGCGGTGCGTTCCACGTCTTTCAGTGGCTTGCTTAGCCTCGATAAGACTAGCCTTCGTAAAACCGATTGAGAAATACAACGGTTGACCTGGAGGCTGCAAGGTAGGTTCGTACTGCGAACTGATGGAAGTGCGCACTATGCCCGGATTCAAGAAAACGGCGGTGTCCGCCGTACACGAAAGTTATGGCATCGGCAACGCGAGCGTCGTGCCCGATCTCGTGGTGCCCATTTTGGGGTGTGACGCGGATTGGCGCGAGCCGATAGGGCTTACGAAGCGGGCGGATACGATCAGGAAGCGCGAAAAGGCAAGTTGTTTACGTTCAGGACGTCCTGTCCTCTCAATTTCGGTGATCACGTCAATCCCTGAAGCCGCGGCGATGTCGACGCGAAGCCCGCTGTACATGGCGCACCATGTGCAACGTTATGAGCGTCAAGAGCTAATCCGCTGGTTGCTCGTTAGGGAAGCGGTCCACCGCTTGGTGCAATATGCGGGCTATAGGCTGCCCCCAGACCATCTGCGGTAGAGCATGAACGAGCGCTTAACCGCGAGCACGACTAGCCCCAATGGTGTAGCGCATGAGAGGTTCTTGTTATGCGTTCGCGCCCATGCGGGCAAGGAATTCCCGCCCTGTCTCGCAGCGCACGATCAGCTCCCCAATCTCCTCAAGGTGGTCGGAGTCCGCGACGTCCTCCAGCAACTCCGCAGCGCGGTCAGCGGTGTCCGCACCAAACCGCACTGTTGCCAATCGGCGCAGCAGCGCCCGCTGGCGCTCAAGCCCCTGCTCAATGCCCTGCTGAATCCACTGCTTGGGCCATTGCGCCACACGCTCCTCAAGGCTCATCTCATCAAGCGTCATCCTTACGTCCTCCAAGTCCAAGCTCGGTGGCGGCGAATCCACCGCAACCGCCTCCGGCTGCAAGTGCCGCGCCAGCCGCCACAGCCAGTCCGCAAACGCCCGCCGCAACTCCGCATCTTTCGACCCCCGCAGCCAGTCCTGCAGCGACGCCGCCACTGAGAGCAAGTCCCCAGGCGACCGGCTGCGCTCCATCCTCGACACCGCGCCGACCAGGTTGCGCAGGGGCAAATCATCTTCCCGAAGGCGCTGCAGGTCAACCACTAGATAGCGTTGCGAGGGCTGGTGGGGCGCCAGGGACGGCCCCGCCCGGGCCACCAGATCCCGCACGTCCGTGGCCGCCGACCAGCGCGGGGTTCCGTTGTACAGCACCACGGGCAGCACCGGCGGGCGCAGGCCGTCCGGGCCAAGGCCGCCCCGGGAAAGCTCCCGGTACAGCATCACGGTGTACTCTAGGATGCGCAGCGCCATATCCGGCTCGCTGCGGGACTGAAACTCCAAGAGGATCAGAACATGCAGCCAGCCTCCGTCCAAGGGCAGCCGCCAGACGGAGTCACCAAGGCGCTTGCGCAGGTCGTCGCCGACGTACTCTGCCGGGGCCTTTTGCAAGGCGGAGAAGTCCGCCTCCGCAATCCAGTCACCCTTGGCGAAGCCGCGCAGCAAGTCCTCCACCATGCGCGGGAAGGCGAAGATGCGCTTGTAGATCGGGTCG
Source organism: uncultured Pseudomonadales bacterium (assembly GCA_958296195.1). GTDB lineage: Bacteria > Pseudomonadota > Gammaproteobacteria > Pseudomonadales > Azotimanducaceae > Azophilus. The sequence continues at coordinate 2,338,501 of OY282455.1, forward strand.
TTCATGGGGCCAAAGTAACCCACCGTTGAGGGCGCGTATGTAGGCCAAGGATGCAATTGCTGTAGGAGATCGGCACTTTGTCCGCTTCCCCGAACGCCGAAGCCTCAACAGGCGAAGTTGCGGCCTACGCCAACGCCGAAAGCAGTGCCATCTTCTTCGGAGTGAACGATGCCGGCACATCCGTTGGCACCCCAAGCATGTTTGGACGCCGTGAAGTGCTGGTTGATGCACATCGCCACTCCATCTGCGACACCGCGCCCACCAAGTTGCATGGGGTAAGGCATCTTCCCGCAGGTGCCACAGATCAACCACCAAGCACCGCTGCGGGGACTGGCGGGATGCCAGTTACGGTCCCGCCATCGACAGGCTCACCAACGGTATCAACATGGCGGGCGAAGCCATCGTCATCGCCGGCTGCTAGATTCGGCTGTTCCCGTGCGGCAGGAAATTGGTATCGTATCCCGATGACCGTATCCGAAGGTGGGGAATGACTCTTGACGAAGCAGTATGGGTGGATCCAGGCCGCATGAGCGGTGCATCCTGTTTCCAGGGCAGCTGTTTGCCCGTGCAGCAGTTATTCGACTGGCTTGCGGACGGCGTGTCGCTTGATGAGTTTATTGACGATTTTCAGATCGACAGAGCCGCTGCAGAGGCAGTCTTGCGGGCTGCCGAAGGCCCTCGTGCCGATTCTCAAGTACGACCAGTTGCGCGAAGCGTTGGAAGACGCCGCTGACTGTGTGGCATTGCGCGAAGCGCGGGCCAGCGGCGAGGAGTTCTTTCCAGATTCACTCGTCGAGCGCCTTTGGTCCGGCGCTAGCCGGGTGCTCATTTGGCGTGAATACCGTGGCCTCAGCGCCACCGAGTTGGCCCGTCGCGCTAAGGTGCCCCAAGCCCAGCTATCCGCAATCGAAAACGGCGATGCCACTGGATCTGTGCCGATGCTGCGCAACATTGCCGACGCGCTCGGCGTGACCATGGATGATATCGTGCCGCCCGCGGGTTAACGAGAGAAACGCCAGTGTTCCTAAAACTGATCCTACATATTTATATTGACAAAATTTGTAATGATGATGTCTTATGTTCCCCGTTTGTCAAGCGTAGAGGGAGCAATGGTTGACGGAGCATGCATATCGGCAAATTTGGCCCGGTTGCGGCTGGACCGAGGGTGGACACAGGAGGATATGGCCTTGAAAGCGGGCCTATCGCGGGTAGCGCTGGGGCGGGTCGAGCGAGGGGCTGTCGTCCCGAGGGCGAAGACCCTTCAGGCGCTGGCTAAAGCGCTGGCGGTTCCGGTGGGCGAGCTCGTCACGCCCGTCCGCCCGCTGGAGGGTGTGCGGTTTCGCGCCAAGGCGCAGGTGCGCTCCCGCGAGCAGATATTGGCGGCGGTGTCCAAATGGCTCCATGCCTACGCTTGGCTGGAGGAAGAACTTGACGAACCTGTTGCCTTCGGCTTTGGAAAGGCGTGCGCGACACAGGCCCAGCGCGATCCCGTGGCTGTCTCTCGGGCGGCCCGCGAGGCGGTGGGCGTTGCGGTCGATGCGCCCATTCGTGACGTCTGCGGCCTGCTTGAGGACGGCGGCGTGAAGCTCCTCCTCTTGGAGACCAAGCGAGACTCCTTCTTCGGCTTGAGCGTGGGTCAGCGCGACGGAGGGCCGGCCGTGGTCGTGAACACTTGGGACCGGATTTCGGTGGAGCGGTGGATATTCACCGCGGCGCACGAGTTGGGCCATCTCCTGCTGCACCCTCACGAGTACCAGCGGGAAGCCACCGCCTTGCCGGAAGACGCCGAACGGGAGGCGGACGAGTTCGCCAGCGAGTTCCTGATGCCGGAGGAGGCGTTCGCCAAGGAGTGGGAGGCCACCGGCGGGCACTCGCTGCTCTCCCGAGTGCTGAAGGTGAAGCGCATCTTCCGCGTCAGCTACAAGACGGTCCTCTACCGATTGGTGCAGTCGAGGCGGGAGACGTCAAAGGTGTGGCAGGTCTTCCAGAGCCAGCACCGTGCGTACTATGGCAAGACGCTACGCAAGGCGGATGAGCCGCGAGCGCTCGGAAAAAGCGAGTTCGCGTGGAGTTGGGGACGGGCTGGCGAGCCGGCAGGCCTCTCTCGCCACGACTTCATGGACGACCGCCTGTCTCGCCTTGTGCGGAAAGCACTGGAGCGTGAACGCATCTCCCTGGGTAGAGCTGCCGAGATACTGCGCCTTGACCGCGAAGACATGAGGAAGCTGGCGGCGGAGTGGGCGAAATAGAATCAGATGGAACGCCCACGGTGCTGCTGGCGGACGCGGACGTACTTATTGACTATCGAGAGGCCGACCTAGCTGTTCTCAAGGAGGTGGGAAGGCGTGTAGCTCGGCTGGCCGTACTCGCGGAGACGCTCAAGGAAGTCCGAGGCGTGTCCAGGAAGGACTGCGCGGCGCTAGGTATTGAGGTCATTGAAGCGGAAACTCCGCTGTTGCTCGCGGCCGGGCAGGTGGAATCCCGTGTGTCCTTTAATGACTGTCTTTGCTTCCTCGTATGCTGGGAACGGGCTTGGACGTGCGTAACGAACGACGGGGCTTTGCGGCGTCTATGTCGCCGCCATGACGTAAAGGTGCGCTACGGCCTTGGCCTGATGGTCGATCTGGTTGTGGCGGGAGCGATAGACCGCCGCCGCGCAACCGCCATCGCCCGCAAAATGCAGGCTGCCAATCCCGCCCACATCAACGAAAGTGTGCTGGCGCAGTTTTTTGCGGCGTTGCGCGGTGCCTAAGCCGAGCCGGGCGACTCCGGCTTGACCAATCCCGAAACTTAGCTATATTTCTAGCCAATTCTTTTCGGGAAAAGCCATCATGCCCACGGTCAACGTCCATGAAGCCAAAACCCAACTCTCCCGTTTGCTGGTCCAAGTGGAGGCGGGCGAAGAGGTGGTCATCGCCCGCCGGGGGGAGCCTGTTGCCCGGCTTGTTCGCTGCAAGGCCAAGGGCAAGCGGCGCTTTGGCGCCATGAAGGGGCAAATCTTCGTTGATGACAGCATTCTGGATCCGCTTCCGGAGGACGAGTTGGTCCTTTGGGAAGGCGGTGCCTGAGCGATGCGCCTCTTGTTGGACACGCACACTTTTCTCTGGTGGTTGGCCGGCAACACGCGGCTGTCCATTAAGGGGCGCCTCGTCATAGAAGACGCGGGCAGCGACGTCATTGTCAGCGCGGCGTCGGCATGGGAGATCACCACGAAGCACCGCATCGGCAAACTGCCGGAGGCATCGGCCGTAGCGCAGGACGTGGCGGGCGCCATCGCCAGTCAAGGCTTTGAGGAATTGCCAGTCACCGTCGCAGACGCCGAACGCGCCGGAAGATTGCCCGGTCCGCATCGGGATCCGTTCGACCGCCTGCTCATCGCCCAAGCCATAAGGCATGACTTGGCGACCCTCTCCATCGACAAGGTTTTCGACCACTACGGCGTCAACCGCCTTTGGTGAGGGGACACCGTCAACTCACCCGCGGTTCGGGCCAAGCATTCGGGGGAGGCCTGGAGCCCCCGCCCACAAGCTCAGGGTTGGCGCCGGTAAGGGCGGCGGCACCGCCCACGGAAGAGGAACCCACGCTCGGTAGCCTAGTTTGCCCCAGCCGCTTGGCCGGTGAAGCCGCCGAACCGCCGGATTTGCTTGATGATGCGCAGACATCTTTGGTTGTGCTTGAACGGCGCGGTTAAACTTGGCTCATTGTTCGGCTTCACTTCCGCAACGACAAACTAGCGAGGATCTGCTTATGACGGCGCTGCATGGCTCTTGGGTGGCATGGCTGGCCCTGCCCTTGCTGGTGGCGGGATGCTCCGGCGGTGAGGATGCGGCGGATGCCGGCGGCGCGACCCTCGTGCGCGGCGTGACGGACAGCGAGATCGTCCTAGGCACCTATACGGACCTTTCCGGCCCCACCGCCATTTGGGGGGTGGGTGCCACCAACGGGGCGCGTATGCGCCTTGATGAGGTCAACGCCGCCGGCGGCGTGCATGGCCGGCAAATCCGCTATGTGGTGGAGGACATGTCCTACCAGCTGCCCAAGGCCATGCAGGCGTACAACAAGCTGGTCAACCGGGACAAGATCTTCGGCATGCTGCTGGCCGTGGGTACGCCGATGAACAACGCCATCATGCCGCAGCAGTTCGCTGCCGGAGTGCCCAACCTCTTTCCCATCAGTGGCGGGCGGCAGATGGTCGAGCCTTTCCACCGCCTGAAGTTCGCGCAGCGGGGTATCTACTACAACGAGGTGCGCGCCGCGGTGAGGTACTTCGTGGAGCAGGAGGGCAAGCGGAACATCTGCATCATCCACCATGACTCCGAGTACGGCCAGGAGATCGTTGACGCCACGGAGGAGCAAGCCGCCGCCTTGGGCATGGAGGTGGTGGCGCGGGCGGCGCACAAGCCCACGGAGAGCGAATTCACCGCCGCGGTGCTGCGCCTCAAGCAGGCGGGCTGCGACCTGGTGACCATGGCCACCGTGCATCGGGACACCATCCTCGTCCTCGACACCGCCCACAAGATGGGCTGGGAAGGGGTCGCCTGGGTGGGCAACAACGCCGCCTACGGGCAGGTCATTGCCGACTGCAAGGGCTGCGACGGCTACTACGTCTTCGTCCACATGGCGAAGATCTATCCCGATGACGAGAAGTCCCCGGCGGTGCAGGCTTGGTGGGACGGCTATGTGGCCCGTTACGATGCGGAGCCGGATCTAGCGGCCATGGAGGGCTACCGAGCCGCCGACCTGACCGTGCTGGCGCTTGAACGGGCCGGGCGCGACCTAACCGTTGACACCTTGGTCGCCGCCTTGGAGTCCATAGCCGACTACCGGGACATCTTCGGCCACCGCCTGTCCTTCTCCCCGGAAAACCATGAAGGCGTTCACGAGAGCGTGCTCTCCCAAGTGCGCGATGGCCGCTTCGTGGTGCTGGCGGAATCCGTCACCTACTGATTGCTCGGATGCCGCCGGCGTTGCGCACGGCACACCTAGACGCGGAGCGACTAAACGAATGAGCCAGGTCTTTGCTCGACGTCCATCTTCGCTTTGGGGAGAGGCGGCCGCCCGCCTTTCAGTTTCGATAGGTGCGGGTGCTCCCCGATGAGCCTCCCGCCTGTTTTTTGCCGCCTTTGCCGACCGACGTTCTGCGCGTCTCTGGAGCGTTAGGGTTGCGTACGCTTCTTTATCAATGCAGCGCCGGCATCGGCGGCGACATGCACCTCGCGGCGATGGTCGATTTGGGGGTGCCGGAGGCCGTGCTGCGGGAGGGTCTGCAACGGCTGCCCAGCGCCGACGAATTCGCGCTTGAATTTAGCCGGTCCAAGAAAATGGGCGTATCGGGGCTGCAAGCGCGGGTGCGGGACTTGGAGATGGGGGAGGGAGACAGGGTGGGGGAAGGAGAGAGGATGGGGGAGGGAGACAGGGTGGGGGAGGGGCTGTCGTCGTCCGGCCATCGGCACTACGCGGACATCCTGAACCTTCTGGACGCCGCCGACCTGGCGCCCGGCGTAGTCGCCCGCGCCAAGGCCATCTTTGCGGAGGTTGCGGTCGCCGAGGCCAAGATTCATGACATTCCCATCGAGCGAGTCCATTTCCATGAAGTGGGTGCCGTGGACTCCATCGTCGATGTGGTGGGCGCGGCCATCTGCCTGGAGCATCTGCAGGTGGAGCAGGTGCTTTGCGGCGTTGTCGAGCTCGGCGGCGGCTTCGTCGATTGCGCCCACGGACGGCTGCCGGTGCCGGCCCCGGCCACCCAGGAAATCCTCAAGGGCGTTCCCTGCTCCTACGGCGGGGTGGAAGGGGAGGCCACCACCCCCACGGGCGCCGCCATTCTCAAGGCTGCGGTGGACCGCTTCGAGCCGCCGTGCGCTTTCAGGCCGCAGAGCATCGGCTACGGCTTGGGCACGAGGGATTTCCAAGTTCCCAATGTGCTGCGCTTGGTCTTGGGCGAGTGTGCGCAAACGGCGGTTGATGGCGGGGACGCCGCCGGCCACGTCAAGATCGAGGCCAACATCGACGACATGAGCCCAGAGGCTTATGAACCCTTGATCGACCATCTGTTGGCCGAGGGCGCCGACGATGTTTACGTCACGCCCATCGTCATGAAGAAGTCCCGCCCGGCCATCAACTTAGCGGTGCTCTGTGAGGCGAACCGGGCGGACGCCTTGGCGGACGCCGTGCTCAACCACTCCACCACCATCGGCTTGCGGATGCTCGCTTTCGAGAAGCGCACGCTGCCCCGGCGGACCCAGACGGTGGACACCCAGTTCGGGCCAGTGCGGGTCAAGGTGGTGGTCCAGCCCGACGGCCAGCGCCGCTGGAAGTCGGAGTTCGAGGACGTGCGGCGCATCGCCGCAGAGGCGGGGCTTGACTACTTGCAGGCCAAGGCGGCACTGGACTCGCAGATTGCGGAGTCCATTGGCGAAGGTCCATGACTGCGCCCCGATCCTGGAATGACCCTAGGGCGCATACTGCACCAAGCCGCTTGCCCAAAGCCGCAAGGCCATCACTTCAACCTTTGTAACCGCGGGCTTTCCGAATCCGCCGCCCAAGCGTTAACGATGGGCAACGCGGCGGCCAGCAGCATGAAGGCCGGCTTCTTTTCATGCAACGGCGGGCGTCGTTGCCCTTGGCAGTAGGGTATAGGGCTGGGGCCATTGAAACCCACAACGGCCCTAGCAGGCTTTGGGCCAAAGGCAACGCGAAGGCGTGGCCTGCAAGGTCAAGCAGTCCTTCACAACAACAGCGTGATGCCGAAAAGCGCTAACCCCATTGCAATGCTCAATGCGGCCAACCCTGCCATTTTTTGTGTCCTTGATTCTTTTGTTAGCTGCGCGCCGTTGCAAGTAGCCATATTCTTGGAACGCAGCAGCTCTATTCCACCGTCGTAGTGCTCCATGGCCGCCCCGTATTCCCGCCAACCCGAAGACAACGCCCCGGCTTGGCACAGCTCCTTCGCCTGTTCCATCCGTTGTTTAACGTGGTAGTGAAGCGCCTCTATTTCGGCCTGCAAGCCCGCCGCGCTGAACGGTGCCGGAACAAGGACAGCTTGGGCCAACGGCCCTTGGTCGTCGGCATTTCCATCATGCCCCTAATTCTCATAGCCGTTCGCGATTTGGGCATGTTGCCTATTTTGCGGTTGTGCCTAAAACCAGAATTTCCTTGAAAATGAATTTGTTTGTCTTCTCAGGTGCCGTCAAAAGCCCCAATGGATTCCACCGCCGCCAACCGTCGGTCCTCGGCTCGTTGGGTCCGATGCGCCCGTTGCGACGCCAAGGCGTCCATCCAGTCATCAGGTTTCGCCTGCTGCAGAGCGCTCAAGCACTCCAGTCCGCTGGCCGCCGCGACGGGAAGGCCGCCTTCCCCAACGTGCCCTAGGAACCTGCGCAGAATGAAATCCAGTCGCCGCTCATCCAACGGCTCTTTGGGAAGGCAGGCACCTGCCGCCCATTGGCAGGCTGCCCAGCCCAACTCGCCCGCCTCCGTCTCCAGCCTGCGGCGCTGCATTGCGGTGTCGGGCTTTAGGATGAACGGCGTTTGAACATTCTGCATGAGCGGGTGCCCCTTTCCCTTTTGGTCCGCCAGCCATTCATTCAACACTTCATGCAGTATGGTGTTGAGGTTGTGGCTGGCGATGGCGTCAACGCCAGCCAAAATGGCCTCCGCCACCACCATCGCGTCCTGAGCGCGGTTTCTCTTAACGGTGAATGCGCCGGAGGACGTCAGCAGTTGCGTTTGCAAGGCGAGCGCCTGCTTGGGACGTGGTGCCTGTTGCCATGCCGCATCGTTGCTGGTCTTCTCCGCCTCCGCCCATCGTCGCCATCCCAAGGTCCTGCGCATGGCTTGCCGATCAATCTCGGACTGCACATCCGCCGCGTCCAGGCTTCCCTCGAAAAATTGATGCCTGACAAAATTTCCTGCGGCCTTGGCGGACGTTTCCGTGCATTTGTCCCACGCCTCAATCATGACTTGGTGCGTGGCGACCAGCGTACCCCCCGTCAACTCCTGCATGGCGCACAGAAAGCGTCTAGCGTCCATGGCCAGCATCAAGTTGGCGTCCACAGCGAGGACTTTGGCGCTGAGAGGGCGGCTTAGCCCTCCGCCGGACGGGGCGTTCACGCCCGCCAGCCCCTCATGCGGGCGTCCTGCTCAAGATCATCCGCCAATGCGCGCTGGAAAAAATCGTCCATCATGTCCTGAAGATCCTCCGCGGACTCCGGCGGCAAGCCCATGCGCTGGGCTAAATCCCTCATTGCGGGAATGCAGGCGGCCCTGTGTCTGGCTTCAGAGGCAATGGTGCGGGGGGCTTGAACAGGCATGGTCATAACTACCTCCATTCAGCATTGCTTTGGCTGGACAATCATACACCATGCCGCGACGCTGCATGGGATCGTCGCATTGCAGAATTTAAGCAGTGCGCCGGGCGCTTGTTCGGGCAGTCTATACAGTGGCCAGACCAACATGGAAGACAAAGGGCGCGCCGTTGGATGTGGCGGGCGGCGGCTCTAGGGCGGCCCATTTTCTGAACCCGACTAACTCACCGCCTAGGGGCCAGCTTAATCACCTTGCCGCCTCGGTCGCCAAGGTAGTGCGCCCAAGCCGCTAGTAGCTCCCGGCACTGCTCCGTTCCGGCCTTCATGCGGGCTAGCCCGCGAATCGTTTTCTGTTGACATTGGGGAGCGGTTTGGGGATAGAGTAGGCATGGGATACGCCTTTGCGGACATTGAGCTAAGCAACGCCCGGCGCACGGAGCTGTGCCCGCTTAGGGTGCGTGCCTTGGCCGACACGGGTTCGCTGATGCTGTGCGTTCCTGAGCATGTGGCCATTCAATTGGAGCTGGAGACCGACTCGATGCGCGAGGTGTCGGTAGCCGACGGCCGGAAGCTCAGTGTGCCCTACGTCGGCCCGGTCAAGGTTGGCTTCGGCGACAGGTTCTGCTTTGTTGGCGCCTTGGTGTTCGGAGACGAAGTATTGCTTGGTGCGGTGCCGATGGAGGACATGGACCTTGTCGTCGATCCATCGCGGCGACGGGTTACGGTGGATCCAGCAAGTCCCAACATTCCGCATTCCAGGGTTAAGGCCTTGCGCCGGGCCTGATCAATCAGTCGGCGGGTGCTTGAAAAGGGCGGAGGCTGTTTCGACGAGGTAGTCGAAGAAGTGTGACGGCCCGGACGACGGCTGGCTGCGAAGGCCCGGTCAGCGGGTGGCGACGCCGTGGGTCATGAAGGTGGCGAACTTAGGGCCGGGCACTTCGCTGGTGCGGGTTTCCAGCAGCTTAAAGCCGGCCCCCTGCAGCAGAATGATCGGTTGCCGGGTGAGGTGGCAGCCGCCGCCGATGGGCTTCCATAGCGGCTCCAAGGCCCGCTGCCAGCGCACCACCTTGGCCTGCGGCGACAGGCCGTGCTCAATGAAGAAGAAGCGGCCGGACGGCTTCAGCACCCGACGCATCTCGTCAAGCGCCCGATAGACGTTGGGGATGCTGCACAGCGTCCAAGTGCAGACGATGCTGTCGAATTCGGCGGTGGCCGCTGGGATCTCCTCGCTGGACACCTGCAGGATGCGCACTTCCGCCTTGCCCTCGGCGGCGCGGGCGGCGGCCTTCTCCGTGAGTTCCGCGGCTGGGTCCAACCCGGTGACGGAATCCGCCTCCTGATAGTGGCGCAGGTTGTGCCCGGTGCCGATGCCAATTTCCAGCACCTTGCCCTTCGCCTTGGGAACGTACTGCTCGCGCAGTTCGGCCATAGGAGGCAGGCCGCAGCAGAAGTCGATCATGCGCGGCAGAACGTATTTTGCGTACAGGCCCATGCGCCGCTCTCAGTTCGTCATGATGGTCACGCCGCTCAAGCCCGGTGCGCCGTAAACGTGGGTGTAGCCGGTCTTGGGGTTGTTCGGCACCTGCCGCTGTTCGGCTTCCCCACGCAATTGCAGGCAGATCTCATACACCTGCCGCAGCCCGGAGGCGCCCACCGGCTCGCCGTTGGCCATGCAGCCGCCGTCGGTGTTGACCGGCAGCTTGCCGTCGATTTCCGTGTGTCCCTCGCGCAGCCACTTCTCTTGGTCGCCATCCTCGCAGAAGCCGTTCTCGGCCATGTGCATGATCTCCGCGCCGGACTCGGTGTCCTGCAGCTGGGCGACGTCGATGTCCTCCGGGCCGACGCCGGCCATCTCGAAAGCCGCGGCGGAGGCTTGGGCCGTGGGCGCCGGCGCCCGGTCCAGGGCTTGGGACTGGGAGAACACCTCAAAGGAGCCGAACTGCCGGGTCTTCACCGACACCGCCTTCAGGAACACCGGCTTGGAGGTGTATTGCCTAGCCTTGTCCGCCCGGCACAGAATCATGGCGCAGGCGCCTTCCGCCGGGGAGCAGAACATGTACTTGCGCAGGGGGTGGCAGACCATTTGCGAGCTGGCCACGTCGTCGTAGCTGAACGCCTTGCGCCGCCAGGCGTTGCGGTTCTTTGAGCCGTTCCGGTAATTCTTCACGGCCACCTGAATCAGCGTGTCTTCGCTGATGTCGTGCTCGTGCATGTAGCGCTGGATCTTCATGCCGAAGAACTGCGGCGTCAGCGCCATGCCGATGTCCCCGTACCATTTGCCAAGGCCGCTGGCCTCCGGGTTGACGGTGAAGGCGCCCCGAGGGTGCTTGTCGAAGCCAACGGCCATGCCGATGTCGAACATGCCGGACTGAATGGCCATGTAGGCGGACTGCAGAGCGCTGCCGCCGGTGGCGCAGCCGTTCGACACGTTGATGAACTGCAGGCCCGTCAGCCCCAGTTTGGAGACCATGGCGTCGGCGTTGCCGGCCGCCGATGAGCCGCCGTAGGCGAACTCCATGTCCGTCCATTCCAGCGCCACGTCCTTCAATGCGCCGCGGGCGGCATGCACGCCCTGCTCAAGGCCGCTGACGCCTTCCGTGCGGCCGAAGGGATGAATGCCGATGCCGATGATCGCTACGTCCACTTTTTTGCTCCTCAATAAAGGGTTGGTGATCAGATTTCGTCCGTGGGGCTGAAGAAGTAGGCGATGACGTCCTTGCCGTCCCGTTCGATGTACTTCTCCACCACCAGATCCATGTTCATGCCGATGCGCAGCTTGGCGAGGTCCTCGGTTTTGATGCGCGTCTCCACCCGCACTTGGCCGGGCAACTCCACATAGCCGACCCCGAAGGGCTGAAAGGTCTCCGGGGTTTCCGGGCCTTCGTAGGGTGGGCGGTTGGGCAGGAAGCCCTGAATGGTCCAGGTCCAGAGCTTGCCGCGACGCTCCATCTCGATGGTCTCGGTGGCCTCCCCGCAGCAGGCCGGGCAACCGCTTTGGGCGGGAAAGGTGACTACGCCGCAGCTTTGGCACTTGCTGCCGAGCAGCCTTGGATCATTGGACGGCCAAGTGAACAGGCCCTCCGCGATTGGAACCTGGTCGGCGACGCTCGCCATTTGTCTCCCCCTGAATGAAATGCCGGCTAGGGTGACTGTTTTAACCGATTAGGCGACGCACTGGAAGCCCTTTGCGCCAATTGGCCGCAAGTCAGCCTTGGAAGCGTAGCGCGAGTTCCAGATCGCTATGCTCAAAGGCGCTGGCCATCGGTTCCACTTTGGCGCCTGTCAACCCACAGGACTTCGCCACTTGCCGCCAATCCATTGTTTTCTGGGCGAATTTGGCGATGGTCGCCCGTGCAACGGCAGCGTCGAGTTCGAAATAGGGGGCCATTTCCAAGGCCAAATCCAGTGAGGCGGTGGCGTCGTCCGGTGCAATGGCGGTGGACAGGATGCGGGGTTTCACTTCTGCGGGCACTGGATTCAGATCGTAGGCTGGGGATAGCACCCAGCCACCCGGCATGTGCAGGAACGCATGGTTGCGCAGGTGGTCGTCCGTATTGGAAATCAGCACGTTGAAGACCACCCGACGCCAGAGGGCGTGCATGTCCTGCCGTGGGCAAGCACCGTGCTGGCGGAGGAAATCCACAAGTTCCATGTAGCTGCGTGTCTCGTGGTCCGCAGCACTCAGCGCGGCCATGGCGGAGAGGAACGGAATACGACCGTTCTTGGCGCGATCGAAACGGCTGAGCAATAGCACGGGCCGGCTGTTGACCAGTTCAAGGCGGTGTAGCGGCACGTCGATGCCGACGTTCCTCGCCAAACGTAGGGCAACGGCCTCCCAGCGCACGACGTCCCAATCGTCGCTGCGCATCGGGAACTTGGCGATGTGGAGCTGACCTGCCGGACCATGCACCGAGGCCTTGGGACGCGCCCCGCCCAGGGACGATCCCGGCGCGAGCAGCAGGCGCAATGCCGCGGCCGATTCGTTCGCCGCCAGCACCGCATCGCTGGCGTTCAACAACGTTGGCAGTTCCACCAGCGGCGGGATCGGCGCCACATCGTCCGGTGTTTGGAAGACGCCGCCTTCGGAATCCGCGAACCGCAGTGCGCCTAGCCGGGCGGTGTCGTTTACGCGCAATAGAAAATCCGCTTCCGCAAGCGAGGCGGCGGCAGTGCGGTCGGGCGTTTGCTCCCGTCGCCATTGGCGACGCATGAGCTCACGCCCCCAGCGGTCGGGCGCCGAGTCCGCCAAGCTGCCGAACAGCGCCTTGCCCGGCGGCGTGTGGTACGGCGCGGTGCCCAACGGCAAGGCGGGTTCCAAGGCGAAGCGATCGGGGTGCGCGAGCCAGTCCGCATCGTAAAGGAACGTCGAACTTTCCGCCCGCTGACGCATCCGTGTCCACAGGCGGCCGACCAACACGCGCGCACCGCCCATATCCACATAGACAAACAGCTCGCGTTCCACTCGTCCTCCCTAGGCTAGGCATCTGCGCAGCGGAAGCCGCCAAGCACGGGTACGCCAACGAGGGCATAGCGAACGCTGGGCATGTGCCTTAGCACCCGTTAGCGCCAGTTCTTGCGTTGGCGGATGCGCTTCGGCAATTGCTCCCGCTCGATGGCAAGGCCGACCTCGTCGTGGCGGGCGTCGGCCAGATCCGCCAAGCGATCGATGAGGCCGAGCGAAAACAACGCCCGCGCGTAGTTGCCGAGCGACACGCCCGGGTCGCCTTTCTCGACGTTGGCGAGCGTGGTGCGGCTGATCGACGCTCGCTCCGCCAGCAGCGCCATCGGTATGCGCCGCCGCAGGCGGGCGTCGCGGACATCTTCGCCGAGTTTAGACATTGCGCGCAGGACGGGAACAGGAGTGCCGGGCGCTGTTCGTCCGTCACCGGCTAGTCGTTCGCGCTCGTAGGGAACGGGCTGGGTTGACCGTCGCACATACAGCGGATGCTTGGGGCAGCCTCGCTTCGTGACGCCAAGTGCCAGGGCCGGCCCGATGATGGCCATCGCCGCCGCGTCGCGGCCCAAATGCGCGCCTTGGTTGCCCCATGCGGCCACCACCATCGACGTGGCCGGGTGCTGCCGCATCCAGCGCAACACTTCGTCGTTGTGCTCGCCGACGGCCTCCCCGCCGTAGCGACGCAGATCGTCGGGCTTGGTCGCCCGCAGCGCGAAGAGATTGACGACGGTGAGCTCCCGGTAGCCCCACTCCCGTCCGAACGCCATGCAGCGCCGCACCGTGGGGTCGTCCTTCACCGCATCGGCGGTGGAAGGGTTCAGCATCACAAACACCAACCCCTCGCGGCCATCGCAAGCCAAGTCGCGGTGCAGCCAATAGCGAAAACGCCGGCCGCCCATCTCGTCTTCCATTGGCACGGTGTCGCAGATCATGGCGGGAATGGTACAGGAAGCGCAGCGTCTTGGATCGGTTAATGTCCAATAATGCAATCCTTATAGGGATTTGCAATAGGTAGGCCGTGCATAAAGGTCTTAGCCATCCTGCTCCGATGACGCCGCGCAGGTGCCCTGAGCCGGGCCTCCGGTCTGCCACGACTTAGCACCACGCTCTGCATCCCAGCGAGTTTCTTGGCGCCATTAAGCGCGGCCTTGTCGCCACCGTAGTATTCGAACCAAGGCAGGCCAGCGGACTTGCTCGGAATTGGCGGGTTGGAACGCCCCTGCACCCTGGTTAACTCGAAGAGGAATGCGCAAGGATCGCGGGGACGTCGTCAAGCGGCCGACGCCCCTGCGGGGGCGGATTAGACCTCCATGGGCCTGAGCAGCTTGGGCCATTGCTCCATGCTTGCGGCCATGTGCTCGCCGATTTCATCTACCGTAAAGGGCGCCGCCATCGGGTCCCCTTGGGCGATTTCGGTTACCTGCCAGGACAGCAGGGTGACTCGGTTGCCGCCGGCGCAGAACTGGCGGCCGGTGACCTTGGCGGCGTCGTCGGTGCAAAGCCAGATCACCACCGGGGAGACCTTGTCCGGCGCCAGGCGCTCTTCGACGCTCTCCGGCATGATGTCCTCCGTCAAACGGGACCAGGCTGCCGGCGCCAGGGTGTTGACGGTGATGCCGTACTTCACTCCCTCCAGCGCTAGCACCCGGGTGAGGCCGGCGATGCCGGCCTTGGCGGCGCCGTAGTTGGTTTGGCCGAAGTTGCCGATCAGCCCAGAGGTGGAGCTGGTGTTGACGATGCGCCCGCCGGTCCCTTGCGCCAGCATTTGATCCCAAGCCGCTTTCGCCACTAGGTAGGTGCCGCGCAAATGCACATCGACCACGACGTCCCACATGTCGTTGGTCATGTTCTTGAAGGACTTGTCGCGCAGGATGCCGGCGTTGTTGATGCAGATGTCGATCTTGCCGAAGTTATCGACGCAGGCCTGCACCATCGCCTTGGCCGCCGCCTCGTCGGCGACGGAGCCGTAATCCGCTGCGGCTTGCCCGCCGGCGGCCTTGATTTCCGCCACCACGGAGTCCGCCATCGCCGCCGCGCCGCCGCCGCTGCCGTCCCGGGCGCCGCCCAGGTCGTTCACCACCACGGCGGCCCCCTCCTGCGCCAACAACAGGGCGTGGGTGCGCCCCAAGCCGCCTCCGGCCCCCGTCACCAACGCCACCTTTCCGTCCAGTTTGCCCATGAGTGCCTCCAATTGCTCGCAAAGAACGCATTCTATTGCGCTGAATCAGAAAGTAAATCTTGCGGCGGCGTCGATCCTTCGCCTCTGGCCCAAACGCCGGGCGAACTCGTGCGGATCGACCACATGACGGTCCGCCGCGTGTTCTCCCGGGCCACAGCGCACAACGCCATACGCTTTCCGGAGGCGGTTCGAGCCGACATGCCCTTCCCAGTGCCATAAGTGATGATGCTGGACAGGGGCTTCCCATGCGCTGCCAAATTGGGTAAAACAGTCACCATAGCCGGCATTTTATTCAAGGGGAGATGAATGATGAGCGTCACCGACCAGATTCCAGATGCTGGACATGATCTTCAGCGGGCGAACCCAAACTGCTGAAGGCCGACCATGCTCCCGCTAGCCCCCCCCCCCCCCCCCGAACGGACGGACTGCGAAGCCCCAAGTAGTGGTGCGCCTCCATGAGGCCGTCTCATGCCGTACGCTCCACGGCGCCGCGAATCGGGCGCACACGCAACTTGCTCTTCCTCGCTTTAACTTCCAGCGTATGAATTGCTGGATCACCTGTCGGCGGCACCCCCGCCTCGCCCCCTTGCTGCTCCTCGCCTTCGCCGCCTTCGTCGCGACCCATGCAGCCGCGCAGACCCCGTCGCTGTCGATCGACTCGCCGAGCGTGACGGAGGGGGACAGCGGTTCGACGAATCTGACGTTCACGGTGACGTTGAGCGCGGCCAGTACCGAGCAGGTGACGGTGGACTACGCCGACGCCGGGACCGGCACGGCGACCGGAGCGGGGACGGACTACACGGCGATCGCGGGCGGGACGCTGACCTTCGCAGTGGGGACGACCAGCCGGACCTTCGACGTGTCGGTGACGGGCGACGTCCTGGACGAGTCGAACGAGACGGTGGTGGTGACCCTGAGCAACGCGGCGAACGCGACGATCTCGACGGGCACCGGCACGGGGACGATCACGGACAACGACGCGACGCCAACGTCGATCACGTTGACGGTGGATGACGGCAGCGTGGGCGAGGGCGACGGGGCGACGACGATCACGGTGACCGCCGCGGTGGATGGCGCGACCCGGTTCGGCGCGGCCACGACGGTGACGGTGAGCGTGGCGGGCAGCGGCACGGCGGGGGCGGTGGACTTCGCGGCGGTGACGGACTTCGACATCGAGATCCCGGCGGGGGCGGCGAGCCAGACCGGGACCTTCACGCTGACGCCGACCAACGACGCGGTGGACGAGACCAACGAAACGATCACGGTGAGTGGCGCGTCAGGCAGCCTGACGGTGAACTCGGCCACGATCACGTTGACGGACGATGACACCGCGGGCGTGACCTACAACCCCACTGCCCTGACCGTGACCGAGGAAGGCCCCAGCCAGTCGTTCACCGTGGTACTGAACTCCCAGCCCCCCGGGACAGTTTTGGTCGGTTTCACCCCCGAAGCCGGGATTGTGGTGGGCGGTGATACTACCCCCCCATACAACGTGTCGTTCGGGCGGACGAGCTGGAACACGCCGAAGACGGTGAGCGTCGAAGCTCTCGCTGACAGCGACATCCGGGACGAGACCAAAGCCATCAAAGTTGTGGTGGCCCAATACCCAGGCGCGAACGTGGCGGCCGGCGCCAACCAGACGGCGGTCACCGTCACGGTCATCGACGACGACAAGCCGGCCGTGTCGCTGTCGCTGTCGCCGACATCGGTCTCGGAGAACGGCGGGGTGGCCACGGTGACGGCGACGTTGGACAAGGTTTCGACCGCGGCCACCACGATCACGGTGTCGGCGGCGGCGGGGACGGACGCGGAGGCTTCGGACTTCACCCTGAGTTCGGCGAACACGCTGACGATTGCGGCGGGCGAGACGACGAGCACCGGCACGGTGACGGTCACCGCCGTGAACAACGCCCTCGACGAACCGGACAAGCGCGTCACCGTGTCCGGCGCGGCCTCGAACAGCGCGGGAGTGACGCAGCCCTCCAATCAGACGCTGACGATCACCGACGATGATTCCGCGCCGACGTTGTCGATCGACTCGCCGAGCGTGACCGAGGGTGACAGCGGCTCGACGAACCTGACGTTCACGGTGACGTTGAGCGCGGCGAGCAGCCGGCAGGTGACGGTGGACTGGGCGGAGGGGACGGGTGGCACGGCTACATCCGGGACCGACTACACGGCGATCACCGGCGGCGCTCTGACGTTCACGGCGGGGACGACTAGCCAGACCTTCGACGTGTCGGTGACGGGCGACACGGACGTCGAGGTGAATGAGACGGTGGTGGTGACCCTGAGCAACGCGGCGAACGCGACAATCGCGACGGCGAGCGGCACGGGGACGATCACCGATGACGACTCGCCCTCAATCACCTTGACGGTGGATGACAGCAGCGTGGGCGAGGGCGACGGGGCCACCACGATCACGGTGACCGCCACGGTGGACGGCCCGGCCCGGTTCGGCGCGGACACGACGGTGACGGTGAGCGTAGCGGGCAGCGGCACGGCGGGGGCGGTGGACTTCGCGGCGGTGACGGACTTTGACATCGAGATCGAGGCAGGGGCGGCGAGCGGCGCCGGGACCTTCACGCTGACGCCGACCAACGACGCGGTGGACGAGACCAACGAAACGATCACGGTGAGCGGCGCGTCGGGCAGCTTGACGGTGAATTCGGCCACGATCACGTTGACGGACGATGACACCGCGGGCGTGACCTTCAGCCCCGCCACCCTGACCCTGACCGAGGAAGGTGCCAGCCAGAAGTTCACCATGGTGCTGGACTCCGAGCCCACCGGGCTGGTGTATGTCACATTCCACCCGGACCCCGGGATCTCGGTGGTGGGCGCCGTGGCGCCCGCTACGTACCACTGGGGGAGCCTTAACTCGTCGAACTGGGACACGGGGATCACAGCGAGGGAGTTAACCGTCGCGGCCCTTGCGGACAGCAACATGCAGGACGAGACCAGGTACATCAAATATTCGATGTCCGGCTACGGCGCCTTCGACGCGCCGTTCAGCAACCCCAGGAATGGGGTGAAGGTGACGGTCGAAGACAACGACAAGCCGGTCGTGTCGCTGTCACTGTCGCCGGCGTCGGTCTCGGAGAACGGCGGGGCGGCCACGGTGACGGCAACGCTGGACCGGGCTGTGAGCGTGGCCACTACGATCACGGTGGCGGCGGCGGGGACGGGCGCGGATTCTTCCGACTTCACCCTGAGCGCGGCGACGACGCTGACGATTGCGGCGGGCGTGACGACGAGCACCGGCACGGTGACGGTCACCGCCGTGAACAATGCCCTCGACGAACCGGACAAGCGCGTCACCGTGTCCGGCACGGTATCGCACAACGGCGTGACGCGGCCCGCCGACCAGACGCTGACGATTGCCGACGACGATCCCGCGCCGACGCTGTCGATCGACTCGCCGAGCGTGACGGAGGGGGACAGCGGCTCGAAGAACCTGACGTTCACGGTGACCTTGAGCGCGGCCAGCGGCAAGGCGGTGACGGTGGACTGGGATCGGGCGGCGGGCGGCGGCACCGCCACGTCCGGGACCGACTACGCGGTCATCACCGGCGGGACGCTGACCTTCCCGGCGGAGACGATCAGTCAGACCTTCGACGTGTCGGTGACGGGCGACACGGACGACGAGTCGAACGAGACCGTCATCGTCTTCCTGAGCAACGCGGCGAACGCGACGCTCGCGACGATCACCGGCACGGGGACGATCATCGACGACGACGGCGCGCCGGCGCTGTCGATCAACTCGCCAAGCGTGACGGAGGGGGACAGCGGCACGAAGAACCTGACGTTCACGGTGACCCTGAGTCCGGTCAGTACCGGGCAGGTGACGGTGACCTACGCCGACGCCGGGACCGGCACGGCCACGTCCGGGACCGACTACACGGCGATCGCCGGCGGCACGCTGACCTTCGCGGCGGGGACGACCAGCCAGACCTTCGACGTCGCGGTGACCGGCGACACGATCGACGAGTCGAATGAGACCGTCGTGGTGACCCTGAGCGGCGCGACAGGCGCGACGATCTCGACGGCGACTGGCACGGGGATGATCACGGACAACGACGCCACGCCGACGCTGTCGATCAACTCGCCGAGCGTGACGGAGGGCGACAGTGGCTCGAAGAACCTGACGTTCTCGGTGACCTTGAGCGCGGCGAGCAGCCAGCAAGTGACGGTGGCCTACGCCGACGCCGCGACTGGCACGGCCACGTCGGGGACGGACTACACGGCGATCCGCCCCGGCCGGCTGACCTTCGCGGCGGGGGAAACCAGCAAGACCTTCAACGTGTCGGTGACGGGCGACACGAGCGCCGAGTCGAACGAGACCGTCGTGCTGCTCCTTGGCCGCCCGTCGAACGCGGTCATATCAAGTGTGGCGGGTAGCGGCACGGGGACGATCACGGACAACGACGCGACGCCGACCGCGATCACGTTGACGGTGGATGATAACAATGTGGCCGAGAGCGACGGCGCGCCCACGATCACGGTGACCGCCACGGTGGACGGCGCGACGCAGTTCGGCGCGGCCACGACGGTGACCGTGAGCGTGGCGGGCAGCGGCGCGGCGGGGGCGGTGGACTTCGCGGCGGTGTCGGACTTCGACATGACGATCCCGGCGGGGGCGGCGAGCAACACCGGGACGTTCACGCTGACGCTGACGGACGATGCGGTGGACGAGGTCGACGAGACGATCACGGTAAGTGGCGTCTCAGGCAGCCTGACGGTGAATTCGGCCACGATCAACCTGACGGACAACGACGCCACGCCGTCGCTGTCGATCAACTCGCTGAGCGTGACCGAGGGCGACAGCGGTTCGAAGGACCTGACGTTCACGGTGACCTTGAGCGCGACAAGCAGCCGGCCGGTGACGGTGGACTACGCCGACGCCGACACCGGCGCGGCCACGTCCGGGGCCGACTACACGGCGCTCACCGCCGGTACGCTGACCTTCCCGGCGGGGACGACCAGCCAGACCATCGACGTGGCGGTGACCGGCGACGTCCTGGACGAGTTGAACGAGACCATCGTGGTGACCCTGAGCAACGCCAGGAACGCGACGCTCGCGACGGCGACCGGCACGGTGACGATCATCGACAACGATGGGGTGCCGACGCTGTCGATCGACTCGCCAAGCGTGACGGAGGGGGACAGCGGCTCGAAGAACCTGACGTTCACGGTGACGCTGAGCGCGGCGAGCGGCCGGCAGGTGACGGTGGCCTACGCCGACGCCGGGACCGGCACGGCAACCGGCACGGGGACGGACTACACGGCGCTCACCGCCGGCGTTCTGACCTTCGAGGCGGGGACGACCAGCCGGACCTTCAACGTGGCGGTGAGGGGGGACACCACCGACGAGTTGGACGAGACGGTGTTGGTGATCCTGAGAAACCCAACGAACGCGATGATCGCGACCGGCGCCGGCACCGGCACAGGGACGATCACGGACAACGACGACCCGCCGACGCTGTCGATCGACTCGCCGAGCGTGACGGAGGGTGACCGCGGCGCGAAGAACCTGACGTTCACGGTGAGTTTGAGCGCGGCGAGCGGCCTGCAGGTGACCGTGAACTGGGCAGGGACGGGCGGCACGGCTACGTCCGGAACGGACTACACGGCGCTCACCGGCGGCGCGCTGACCTTTGCGGTGGGGACGACCAGCCAGACCTTCAACGTAGCGGTGACGGGCGACGTCCTGGACGAGTCGGACGAGACAGTGATCGCGACGCTCAGCGGCGCGACGAACGCGACGATCGCGACGGGTACCGGCACGGGGACGATCACCGACAACGACGCGCTGCCGACGCTGTCGATCAACTCACCGAGCGTGATGGAGGGGAACAGTGGTTCGAAGAACCTGACGTTCACGGTGACCCTGAGCGCGACCAGCGGCCGGCAAGTGACGGTGGCCTGGGCCGACGCCGGGACCGGCACGGCCACGTCGGGGACGGACTACACGGCCATCACCGGCGGCACACTGACCTTCGCGGCAGGGACGACCAGCCGGACCTTCAACGTGTCGGTGACGGGCGACACGACCGCCGAGTCGAACGAGACGGTGGTGGTGACCCTGAGCGGCGCGACGAACGCGACGCTCGCGACGGCAACCGGAACGGGGACGATCGCCGGCGACGACACCGCGGGCGTGACCTACAGTCCCACTGCCCTGACTGTGACCGAGCAAGGCCCCAGCCAGTCGTTCACCGTGGTGCTGAACGCCCAGCCCCCCGGGACAGTTTGGGTTGGTTTCACCCCCGAATCCGGGCTTGTGGTGGGCGAGGACTTAACCCCCCCATACAACATAACGTTCAATCAGGTGAACTGGAACACGCCGAAAACGGTGAGCGTCCGCGCCTTCGCGGACAGCAACAGCCAGAACGAGACCAGGCGCATCAAAGTTGTGGTGGCCCAATACCCGGGCGCGAACGTGCCAGCCAGCGCCAACCAGACGGCGGTCACCGTCACGGTGATCGACGACGACAAGCCGGCCGTGTCGCTGTCGCTGTCGCCGGCGTCCGTCTCGGAGAACGCGGGCGTCTCTACGGTAACGGCGACGCTAAGCGAGGCTGTGAGCGTGGCCACTACGATCACGGTGGCGGCGACGGCGGGGACGGGCGCGGACTCTTCCGACTTCACCCTGAGCGCGGCGAACACGCTGACGATCGCGGCGGGCGCGACGACGAGCACCGGCACGGTGACGGTCACCGCCGTGAACAACGCGCTCGACGAACCGGACAAGCGCGTCACCGTGTCCGGCACGGTATCGCACAACGGCGTGATGGCGCCCTCCGGCAAGACGCTGACGATCACCGACGACGATCCGCCGCCGACACTCTCCATCGACTCGCCGAGCGTGACCGAGGGCGACCGCGGCTCGAAGAACCTGACGTTCACGGCGACGTTGAGTCCGGCGAGCGGCCGGCAGGTGACGGTGAACTGGGCGGCGGACGCCGGCGGCACGGCCACGTCGGGGACGGACTACGCGCCGATCACCGGCGGCGCCCTGACCTTCGCGGCGGGGACGACCAGCCAGACCTTCAACGTGTCGGTGACGGGCGACACGCGGGACGAGGCGAACGAGACCGTCGTGGTATCCCTGAGCAACCCGACGAACGCGGCCATATCGAGTACGGCGGGTACCGGCACGGGGACGATCACCGACGACGACGCGACGCCGACGCTATCGATCGACTCGCCGAGCGTGATGGAGGGCGACGTCGGCCCGAGGGACCTGACGTTCACGGTGAGGTTGAGCGCGGCGAGCGGGCGACAGGTGACGGTGGATTGGGCGGCGGGGACCGGCACGGCCACATCCGGGACCGACTACACGGCGATCACCGGCGGCACGCTGACCTTCGCAGTGGGGGCGACCACCCAGACCTTCAACGTGTCAGTCACGGGCGACACGCTGGACGAGTCGAACGAGACCGTCGCGGTGTTGCTGAGCAACTCGACGAACGCAACGATCTCGAGGGGGACCGGGACGGGGACGATCATAGACGACGACACCGCGGGCGTGGCGAAGATACCGAGCTTCGGTTCGTTGGTGGGCCCCGCGTTGCGTTACCAGATCCACCGGTCGAACATTTCGTTCTCCCTGCCCGCTGCCACCGGCGGCGTCGGCGCGTTGACCTACGCGCTGGCCGTAACGCCGGCCCTGCCCGCAGGGCTGAGTTACGCGACCCCCGCCGCGGGCGCGGCCCACGGCGGGATCATCTCCGGTTTGCCACGACGGGTCGCGCCCCGCCGCGCCTACACGCTGATCGCGACGGACGCGGGCGGCAACACCGCGGAGCTCGCCTTCACCGTCGTCGTGAGCGCCGCGCCAGGGGTGACGCTGGCGGTAGCCAACAGATCCATCCCGGAACTCGGCGGCTTCACGACGGTCACGGCGACGCTGTCGCATGCGTCGAGCGCGGCGACGACGATCACGGTGCTCCCCGTCGCGGGGGCCTACACCGTGGGGTCGGACGCGACCATCGTCATTCCGGCGGGGGACAGGACAAACGCGGCGGACACGGCGTCGATTACCGCCGTAGACGACGCCATCGACAACCTGAGCAACCGCACGGTGACGGTGAGGGGCTCGGCGTCCAACGCGCATGGCGTGATGGCCGTGACCGGCGCGCCGCTGACGCTGACCGACAACGAGGCGACCCCCACGGTGACCCTGTTCACGAATCCGGAGTACGTCTCGGAGGGCGGCGCGGCAGCGGTGACAGCGAGGCTGAACCATGCCTCGAGCGAGGCGGTAACGCTCACGGTGTCGGCCGCGGC
The DNA here is from genome assembly GCA_958296195.1 of uncultured Pseudomonadales bacterium. Taxonomy (GTDB): domain Bacteria; phylum Pseudomonadota; class Gammaproteobacteria; order Pseudomonadales; family Azotimanducaceae; genus Azophilus. The sequence goes on from OY282455.1 coordinate 2,361,734, forward strand.
GAGTGTGAACACGGCGGCCGGGGACTTCACGCTGTCGAGCGCGCGGACGTTGACGATACCGGCAGGGTCGAGGTATAGCGCGGGCGTCGTGACGATCGCGACGCGGCGCGTCACGACGGATTCGCTGATCAGGGGAGTTGATATCGAGGCGACGGTGTCCGGCGCCAGCGGGGTGGCGAACCCGACGGGTATCACGCTGCCGGTCCTCGACAACGACGGCGCGTCGACGGTGACGCTGTCGCTGTCGGACTCGTCCATCCCCGAGAACGGCGGCACGACGACGGTGTCGGCGACGCTGGACCGGGCGTCGAGCGTGGCCACCACGATCACGATCACGGGTTCGGGCTACTACACGGCGGGCTCGGACGCGACCATCGTCATTCCGGCGGGGCAGACGCAAAACAGCGGCGATACAGCGACCGTCGTGGCGGTGGACAACGACACGGACTCCCCAAACCGTTCGGTACAGGTGACGGCGCAGGCGCTGTACGACGCCAGCATTGAGGAGTTCAACACGATCGTAGGATTGGTAAGCAATCGCTGGAAAGGCAGGGTAAGGCTGCCCACCAGTCTGGTCACCGGAAACATCGTGTACGGCCTCGACGTGAACGGGGCCACCTTGATCCTTGAGGACGACGACGCGACTCCGCGGTTGATGCTTACGGCCGCGGACTCGTCGATCTCGGAGAACAACGGAAGGACGGCGATCAGGGCGACGCTGAACCGCCCATCGAGCGCGGCGACGACGGTTTCGATGGCGGTGTTCGGGCCGTCGACGACCGCGCCGGCGGGCGACTACACGCTTCCCGCCGACACTACGCTGACGATAGCGGCCGGGAAGACGGCGAGCGCCGACGCGGTAACGGTCGGCGCGGTGGATAACCCCAGGGACGAGCCGGACCGACGGCTGGTGCTGACGGCCGTGAATCCACAGAACAGTCACGGCATCGGACAGTTTTCGGGGACGCAAGTAGCGATCACGGACGACGACGACGCGCCGACGGTGCGGCTGGCGGTGGCGGACTCGTCCATCTCCGAGAACGGCGGCACGACGACGGTGACCGCCGCTCTCTCCCACCCGTCGAGCCAGGCGACGACGATCACGGTGGCGGGTGTCTCCGGTTTCTACACCGTGGGCTCCGACGCGACGATCACGATCCCGGCGCGGCGCACGTCGAACGCCGCGGACACGGCGTCAATTACCGCCGTGGACAACGCCATCGACGATCCCGGCAACCGGCGGACAACGGTGACGGGTTCGGCCTCCAACACCCAGGGTGTGGGCAGCGTGACGGGCGCCGCGCTGACGCTGATCGACGACGACGTGTCGCTGTCGATCGACTCGCCAAGCGTAACGGAGGGTGACAGCGGCTCGAAGAACCTGACGTTCACGGTGAGCCTGAACGAGGCCAGCAGCCGGCAGGTGACGGTGGCCTACGCCGACGCCGGTACCGGCACGGCCACGTCGGGGACGGACTACACGGCGATCACCGCCGGCACGCTGACCTTTGCGGTGGGGGACACCAGCAAGTCGCTCACGGTGTCGGTGACGGGCGACGTCATAGACGAGTTGAACGAGACTATCGTGGTGACCCTGAGCAACGCGGCGAACGCGACGATCGCGACGGCGAGCGGGACGGGGACGATCACGGACAACGATGCGACGCCGACCGCGATCACGTTGACGGTGGATGACAACAGCGTGGGCGAAGGCGACGGGGCGACCACGATCACGGTGACGGCGGCGGTGGACGGCGCGACGCGATTCACCGCGGCCACGACGGTGACGGTGAGCGTGGCGGGCAGCGGCACGGCGACGGCGGTGGACTTCGCGGCGGTGTCGGATTTTGACATCACTATCGGGGCGGGGGCGGCGAGCGGTACCGGGACGTTCACGCTGACGCCGACGGACGACACGCTGGACGAAGCGGACGAGACGGTGACGGTGAGCGGCGCGTCGGGCAGCCTGACGGTGAGTTCGGCCACGCTCAGCCTGACGGACGACGACGACGCGCCGTCGCTGTCGATCGACTCGCTGAGCGTGACGGAGGGGGACAGTGGTTCGACGACCCTGACGTTCACGGTGACGTTGAGCGCGGCGAGCGGCCAGCAGGTGACGGTGGACTACGCGGACGCCGGTACCGGCACGGCCACGTCGGGGACGGACTACACGGCGATCACCGCCGGCACGCTGACCTTTGCGGTGGGGACGACCAGCCAGACCTTCGACGTGGCGGTGACGGGCGACGTCATAGACGAGTCGAATGAAACAGTGATCGCGACGTTGAGCGGCGCGACGAACGCGACGATCGCGACGGCGAGCGGGACGGGGACGATCACGGACAACGATGCGACGCCGACTGCGATCACCTTGACGGTGGATGACAACAGTGTGGCCGAGGGCGACGGGGCGACGACGATCACGGTGACGGCGACGGTGGCCGGCACGACCCGGTTCGGTTCGGCCACGACGGTGACCGTGAGCGTGGCGGGCAGCGGCACGGCGACGGCGGTGGACTTTGCGGCGGTGTCGAACTTCGACATTGAGATTGCGGCGGGGGCGGCGAGCGCTACCGGGACGTTCACGCTGACGCCGACGGTCGATACGACCGACGAGACCGACGAGACCATCACGGTCAGCGGTACCTCAGGCAGCCTGACGGTGAATTCGGCCACGATCACGCTGACGGACGACGACGATCCGCCGACGTCGATCACGCTGACGGTGAACGACAACGGCGTGGGCGAGGGCGACGGGGCGACCCTGATCACGGTGACGGCGACGGTGGACGGCGGGACCCGGTACGCCGCGGCCACGACGGTGACGGTGAGCGTGGCGGGCAGCGGCACGGCGACGGCGGTGGACTTTGCGGCGGTGACGGCCTTCGACATCGAGATCCCGGCGGACGCCGCCAGCGGGACCGGGATCTTCACGCTGACGCCGACGGACGATGCGGCGGACGAGACCGACGAGACCATCACGGTGAGCGGGACGTCGGGCAGCCTGACGGTGAATTCGGCGACGATCAGCCTGACGGACGACGACGGCGCGCCGACGTCGATCACACTAACGGTGGACGACAACAGCGTGGGCGAGGCCGACGGGGCGACCCTGATCACGGTGACGGCCACGGTGAACGGCACGACGCGGTTCGCCGACACCACGACGGTGACGGTGAGCGTGGCGGGCAGCGGCACGGCGACGGCGGTGGACTTCGCCGCGGTGACGGCCTTCGACATCGAGATTGCGGCGGGGGCGGCGAGCGGCACCGGGACGTTCACGCTGACGCCGACGGTCGATGCGACCGACGAGACCAACGAGACGGTGACGGTCAGCGGCGCCTCCGGCAGCCTGACGGTGAACGCGGCGACGATCACGCTGACGGACGACGATGCCGCCCCGACCGCGATCACCTTGACAGTGAACGATAACAGCGTGGCCGAGGGCGACGGGGCGACGACGATCACGGTGACGGCGACGGTGGACGGGGCGACCCGGTTCGCCGCGGCCACGACGGTGCAGGTGAGCGTGGCGGGCAGCGGCGCGGCGACGGCGGTGGACTTCGCCGCGGTGGCGAACTTCGACATTGAGATTGCGGCGGACGCCGCCAGCGGCACCGGGACGTTCACGCTGACGCCGACGGTCGATACGACGGACGAGACCGACGAGACCATCACAGTGAGCGGCACGTCAGGCAGCCTGACGGTGAACTCGGCCACGATCACACTGACGGACGACGATGCGGCGCCGACGTCGATCACGCTGACGGTGGACGATAACGGCGTGGGCGAGGGCGACGGGGCGACCCTGATCACGGTGACGGCGACGGTGGACGGCGGGACCCGGTACGCCGCGGCCACGACGGTGACGGTGAGCGTGGCGGGCAGCGGCACGGCGACGGCGGTGGACTTTACGGCGGTGTCGGATTTTGACATCACTATCGGGGCGGGGGCGGCGAGCGGTACCGGGACGTTCACGCTGACGCCGACGAACGACACGCTGGACGAAGCGGACGAGACGGTGACCGTGAGCGGCGCGTCGGGCAGCCTGACGGTGAGTTCGGCCACGCTCAGCCTGACGGACGACGACGACGCGCCGTCGCTGTCGATCAACTCGCTGAGCGTGACGGAGGGGGACAGTGGTTCGACGACCCTGACGTTCACGGTGACGTTGAGCGCGGCGAGCGGCCAGCAGGTGACGGTGGACTACGCCGACGCCGGGACCGGCACAGCCACGTCGGGGACGGACTACACGGCGATCACCGCCGGCACGCTGACCTTTGCGGTGGGGGACACCAGCAAGTCGCTCACGGTGTCGGTGACGGGCGACGTCATAGACGAGTTGAACGAGACTATCGTGGTGACCCTGAGCAACGCGGCGAACGCGACGATCGCGACGGCGAGCGGCACGGGGACGATCACGGACAACGATGCGACGCCGACCGCGATCACGTTGACGGTGGATGACAACAGCGTGGGCGAAGGCGACGGGGCGACGACGATCACGGTGACGGCGACGGTGGCCGGCACGACCCGGTTCGGTTCGGCCACGACGGTGACCGTGAGCGTGGCGGGCAGCGGCACGGCGACGGCGGTGGACTTTGCGGCGGTGTCGAACTTCGACATTGAGATTGCGGCGGGGGCGGCGAGCGCTACCGGGACGTTCACGCTGACGCCGACGGTCGATACGACCGACGAGACCGACGAGACCATCACGGTCAGCGGTACCTCAGGCAGCCTGACGGTGAATTCGGCCACGATCACGCTGACGGACGACGACGATCCGCCGACGTCGATCACGCTGACGGTGAACGACAACGGCGTGGGCGAGGGCGACGGGGCGACCCTGATCACGGTGACGGCGACGGTGGACGGCGGGACCCGGTACGCCGCGGCCACGACGGTGACGGTGAGCGTGGCGGGCAGCGGCACGGCGACGGCGGTGGACTTTGCGGCGGTGACGGCCTTCGACATCGAGATCCCGGCGGACGCCGCCAGCGGGACCGGGATCTTCACGCTGACGCCGACGGACGATGCGGCGGACGAGACCGACGAGACCATCACGGTGAGCGGGACGTCGGGCAGCCTGACGGTGAATTCGGCGACGATCAGCCTGACGGACGACGACGGCGCGCCGACGTCGATCACACTAACGGTGAACGACAACAGCGTGGGCGAGGCCGACGGGGCGACGACGATCACGGTGACGGCGACGGTGGACGGCGGGACCCGGTTCGCCGACACCACGACGGTGACGGTGAGCGTGGCGGGCAGTGGCACGGCGACGGCGGTGGACTTCGCGGCGGTGTCGGACTTCGACATTACGATTGCGGCGGGCGCGGCGAGCGGCGCCGGCAGCTTCACGCTGACGCCGACGGTCGATGCGACGGACGAGACCAACGAGACGGTGACGGTGCGCGGGACGTCGGGCAGCCTGACGGTGAGCCCGGCCACGATCACGCTGACGGACGACGATGCGGCCCCGACTGCAATCACGCTGACGGTGGACGACAACGCGGTGGGCGAGGGTGACGGTGCGACCCTGATCACGGTGACGGCCACGGTGGATGGCACGACCCGGTTCGCCGCGGCCACGACGGTGACGGTGAACGTGGCGGGCAGCGGCACGGCGACGGCGGTGGACTTCGCGGCGGTGACGGCCTTCGACATTACGATTGCGGCGGACGCCGCCAGCGGTACCGGGAGCTTCACGCTGACCCCGACGGACGATGCGGCGGACGAGACCGATGAGACCGTGACGGTGCGCGGCGTCTCCGGCAGCCTGACGGTGAACTCGGTCACGATCAGCCTGACGGACGACGACGGCGCGCCGACGTCGATCACGCTGACGGTGAATGACAACAGCGTGGGCGAGGCTGACGGGGCGACCCTGATCACGGTGACGGCGACGGTGAACGGCACGACCCGGTTCGCCGACGCCACGACGGTGACGGTGAGCGTGGCGGGCAGCGGCACGGCGACGGCGGTGGACTTCGCGGCGGTGACGGCCTTCGACATTGAGATCGCCGCGGGCGACGCGAGCGGTACCGGGACGTTCACGCTGACGCCGACGGTCGATGCGACGGACGAGACCAACGAGACGGTGACGGTGAGCGGAACGTCGGGCAGCCTGACGGTGAATGCGGCCACGATCACGCTGACGGACGACGACGACGCGCCGACTGCGATCACGCTGACGGTGAACGACAACAGCGTGGCCGAGGGTGACGGGGCGACGTCGATCACGGTGACGGCGACGGTGGACGGCGCGACCCGGTTCGCCGCGGCCACGACGATGCAGGTGAGCGTGGCGGGCAGCGGCACGGCGACGGCGGTGGACTTCGCGGCGGTGACGAATTTCGACATTACGATTGCGGCGGACGCCGCCAGCGGTACCGGGACGTTCACGCTGACGCCGACGGTCGATGCGACGGACGAGACCAACGAGACGGTGACGGTGCGCGGGACGTCGGGCAGCCTGACGGTGAGCTCGGCCACGATCACGCTGACGGACGACGATGCGACCCCGACCGCGCTCACGCTGACGGTGAACGACAACCGCGTGGGCGAGGGCGACGGGGCGACCTTGATCACGGTGACGGCGACGGTGGACGGCGCGACCCGGTTCGCCGAAGCCACGACGGTGACGGTGAGCGTGGCGGGCAGCGGCACGGCGACGGCGGTGGACTTCGCGGCGGTGACGGCCTTCGACATCGAGATCGCGGCGGGGGCGGCGAGCCAGACCGGGACGTTCACGCTGACGCCGACGAACGACACGGCGGACGAGACCGACGAGACGATCACGGTGAGCGGCACGTCGGGCAGCCTGACGGTGAGTTCGGCCACGATCAGCCTGACGGACGATGATGCGACGCCGATGCTGTCGATCAACTCACCGAGCGTGACGGAGGGTGACAGCGGCACGACGACCCTGACGTTCACGGTGACGTTGAGCGCGGCGAGCGGCCGGCAGGTGACGGTGGCTTACGCCGACGCCGGGACCGGCACGGCCACGTCGGGGACGGACTACACGGCCATCACCGGCGGGACGCTGACCTTCGCGGTGGGGACGACCAGCCGGACCTTCAACGTGGCGGTGACGGGCGATGCGCTGGACGAGGCGAACGAGACCGTCGTGGTGACCCTGGGCAATGCGACGAATGCGACGCTCGCGACGGCGAGTGGCACGGGCACGATCACGGACAACGATGCGATGCCGACGCTGTCGGTCAACTCGCCGAGCGTGACCGAGGGGAACAGCGGTTCGACGACCCTGACGTTCACGGTGAGGTTGAGCGCGGCGAGCGGTCAGCCGGTGACGGTGCAGTATGCGGACGCGAGCACGGGGACGGCCACGTCCGGGACGGACTACACGGCCATCACGGGCGGGACGCTGACCTTCACGGCGGGGACGATTAGTCAGACCTTCAACGTGGCGGTGACCGGCGACACGCTGGACGAAGCGAACGAGACCGTTGTGGTGTCGTTGAGCAGCCCGACGAATGCGACCGTATCGAATACGACGGGTACCGGCACGGGGACGATCACGGATGACGACGACGCCCCGACGCTGTCGGTCAACTCGCCGAGTGTGACCGAGGGGAACAGCGGTTCGACGACCCTGACGTTCACGGTGAGGTTGAGCGCGGCGAGCGGCCGGCAGGTGACGGTGGCCTACGCGGACGCCGCGACCGGCACGGCCACGTCGGGGACGGACTACACGGCCATCACCGGCGGTACCCTGACCTTCGCGGCGGGGACGACCAGCCGGACCTTCAACGTGGCGGTGACGGGCGATGTCCTGGCCGAGTCGAACGAGACCGTCGTGGTGTCGTTAAGCAGCCCGACGAATGCGACCGTGTCAAGTGCGGCGGCGACCGGCACAGGGACGATCACGGACGACGACGATACCCCGACCGCGCTCACCTTGACGGTGAGCGACAACAGTGTGGGCGAGAGCGCCGGGGCGACCACGATCACGGTGACGGCCACGGTGGACGGCGCGACCCGGTTCGTTGACGCCACGACCGTTCGCGTGAGCGTGGCGGGCAGCGGCACGGCGACGGCGGTGGACTTCGCGGCGGTGTCGGACTTTGACATCACGATCGCCGCGGGGGCGGCGAGCCAGACCGGGACATTCACGCTGACGCCGACGAACGACGCGACGGACGAGACCGACGAGACGGTAACGGTAAGCGGCGCCTCAGGCAGCCTGACGGTGAGCCCGGCCACGATCGCGTTGACGGACGACGACGCCGCGCCGACGGCGATCACGCTGACGGTGAACGACAACAGCGTGGGCGAAGGCGACGGGGCGACGACGATCACGGTGACGGCCACGGTGGCCGGCGCGACCCGGTTCGCCGCAGCCACGACCGTTGGGGTGAGCGTGGCGGGCAGCGGCACGGCGGGGGCGGTGGACTTCGCGGCGGTGTCGGCGTTCAACATCTCCATCGCGGCGGGTGCGGTGAGCGGTACCGGGACGTTCACGCTGACGCCGACGGATGATGCGGTGGACGAGACCAACGAGACGGTGACGGTGAGCGGGACGTCAGGCAGCCTGACGGTGGGCTCGGCCACGATCGCGTTGACGGACGACGATGCCGCGCCGACGGCGATCACGCTGACGGTGGACGACAGCAGCGTGGGCGAGGGCGACGGGGCGACGACGATCACGGTGACGGCGACGGTGGCCGGGACGACCCGGTTCGTTGATGCCAGGACGGTGAGCGTGAGCGTGGCGGGCGGCGGGACAGCGACGGCGGTGGACTTTGCGGCGGTGGCGGGTTTCAACATCACCATCGGGGCCGGGGCGGCGAGCCAGACCGGGACGTTCACGCTGACGCCGACGGACGATGCGGTGGACGAGACCAACGAGACGGTGACGGTGAGTGGCACGTCGGGCAGCCTGACGGTGAACCCGGCCACGATTACGTTGACGGACAATGATGCGACGCCGACGGCGATTGCCTTGACGGTGAACGACGACGGCGTGGGCGAGGGCGACGGCGCGACCCTGATCACGGTGACGGCGACGGTGGCGGGGACGACCCGGTTCGCCGAAGCCACGACGGTGACCGTGAGTGTGGCGGGCAGCGGGACGGCGTCGGCGGTGGACTTCGCGGCGGTGTCGGACTTCGACATCACGATCGGGGCCGGGGCGGTGAGCGGCACCGGCAGCTTCACGCTGAGGCCGACGGCTGATGCGGTGGACGAGACCGATGAGACGATCACGGTGAGTGGCGCCTCAGGCAGTCTGACGGTGAGCTCGGCCACGATCAACCTGACGGACGATGACGGCCCGCCGACCTCACTCACGCTGACGGTGGACGACAGCAGCGTGGGCGAAGGCGACGGGGCGACTTTGATCACGGTGACGGCGACGGTGAACGGGGCGACGCGGTTCGCCGGGGTCACGACGGTGACGGTGAGCGTGGCGGGGGCCGGCGCGGCGGGGGCGGTGGACTTCGCGGCGGTGACGGACTTCGACATCACGATTGCGGCGGGGGCGGCGAGCGGCGCCGGGAGCTTCACGCTGACGCCGACCAACGATGTGGTGGACGAAACCGATGAGACGGTGACGGTGAGCGGCGCCTCAAGCGGCCTGACGGTGAACTCGGCCACGCTCACGTTGACGGACGACGACGCCGCGCCGACTGCAATCACCTTGACGGTGGACGACAGCAGCGTGGGCGAGGGCGACGGGGCGACCCTGATCACGGTGACCGCCACAGTGGATGGCACGACCCGGTTCGCCGCGACCACGACCGTTGGGGTGAGCGTGACGGGCAGCGGCGCGGCGACGGCGGTGGACTTCGCGGCGGTGTCGGCGTTCGACGTTACGATTGCGGCGGGCGCGGCGAGCGGCACCGGGAGCTTCACGCTGACGCCGACGGCCGATGTCGTGGACGAGACCGACGAGACCGTGACGGTGAGTGGCACCTCGGGCAGCCTGACGGTGAGCCCGGCCACGCTCACGTTGACGGACGACGACGACGCCCCAACCGCGATCACCTTGACGGTGGACGACAACAGCGTGGGCGAGGGCGCCGGGGCGACCACGATCACGGTGACCGCCGCGGTGGACGGCGCGACCCGGTTCGCCGCGGCCACGACGGTGACGGTGAGCGTGGCGGGCAGCGGCACGGCGACGGCGGTGGACTTCGCGGCGGTGCCGGCCTTCGACATTACGATTGCGGCGGGGGCGGCGAGCGACACCGGCAGCTTCACGCTGACGCCGACGGACGACACGCTGGACGAGGCGGACGAGACGGTGACGGTAAGCGGCGTCTCAGGCAGCCTGACGGTGAATTCGGCGACGCTCAGCCTGACGGACGACGACGGCGCGCCGACGTTGTCAATCAACTCGCCGAGCGTGACCGAGGGCGACAGCGGCACGGCGACCTTGACGTTCACGGTGACGTTGAGCGCGGCGAGCGGCCAGCAGGTGACGGTGGACTACGCGGACGCCGCGACCGGCACGGCCACGTCGGGGACGGACTACACGGCCATCACCGGCGGGACGCTGACCTTCACGGCGGGGACGACCAGCCAGACCTTCGACGTAGCGGTGATGAGCGATGTCCTGGACGAGTCGGATGAGACCGTGATCGTAACCCTGAGCAGCCCGACGAACGCGACCGTATCAAATACGGCGGGTACCGGCACGGGGACGATCACCGACGACGACGCGGCGCCGACCTCAATCACGCTGACGGTAAACGACGACGGTGTGGGCGAGGGTGACGGGGCGACCCTGATCACGGTGACGGCCACGGTGGACGGCACGACGCGGTTCGCCGACACCACGACGGTGCAGGTGAGCGTGGCGGGCAGCGGCGCGGCGTCGGCGGTGGACTTCGCGGCGGTGGCGGACTTCGACATTACGATTGCGGCGGGGGCGGCGAGCCAGACCGGGACCTTCACGCTGACGCCGACCGACGATGCGGTGGACGAGACCGATGAGACCATCACGGTGAGCGGCGTTTCGGGTAGCCTGACGGTGAAGTCGGCCACGATCAGTCTGACGGACGACGACGGCGCGCCGACCTCGATCACGCTGACGGTGAACGACAACAGCATGGACGAGGGTGACGGGGCGACCCTGATCACGGTGACGGCGACGGTGAATGGGACGACGCAGTTCGCCGAGGCCAAGACGGTGCGGGTGAGCATAGCAGGGAGCGGCGCGGCGTCGGCGGTGGACTTCGCGGCGGTGGCGGCGTTCGACATTGAGATCCCGGCGGGGGCGGCGAGCCGGACCGGGACCTTCACGCTGACGCCGACGAACGATGCGGTGGACGAGACCAACGAGACGGTGACGGTGCGCGGCGCTTCGCCCGGCCTGACGGTGACCTCGGCCACGATCACGTTGACGGATGACGACGACGCCCCGACGTCGATCACCTTGACGGTGAGCGACGATAGTGTGGGCGAGGGCGATGGCGCGACCACGATCACGGTGACGGCCACGGTGGACGGCGCGACCCGGTTCGGCGCGGCCACGACGGTGACGGTGAGCGTGGCGGGCAGCGGCGCGACGGGGGCGGTGGACTTCGCGGCGGTGTCGGCGTTCAACGTCGAGATTGCCGCGGGCAGCGCAAGCGGTACCGGAACCTTCACGCTGACGCCGACGGACGACACGGTGGACGAGACCGACGAGACCATCACTGTGCGCGGCGTTTCGGGTAGCCTGACGGTGAACCCGGCCACGCTCAGCCTGACGGACAATGACGGGACGCCGTCGCTGTCGATCAACTCGCCGAGCGTGACCGAGGGGGACAGCGGCTCGAAGAACCTGACGTTCACGGTGGCCCTAAGTCCGGCCAGTACCGTGCAGGTGACGGTGGCCTACGCGGACGCCGGAACCGGGACGGCGACCCCGGGGACCGACTACGCGGCGATCACCGGCGGGACGCTGACCTTCGCGGCGGGGACGACGAGCCGGCAGATCACGGTGTCGGTGACGGGGGACGCGACCGACGAGCCGGACGAGACGGTGGTGGTATCGCTGAGCAACCCCGTCAACGCGACAGTTGGAACCGTCACGGGGACGGGGACGATCACGAACGACGATGGCGCCAGGGCTCCCGGCATAGGCAACGATGCACCGACGCTGGCGATCGACTCGCCGAACGTGTCGGAGGGGGACAGCGGCTCGAAGAACCTGACGTTCACTGTGACCCTAAGTGCGGCCAGTACCGGGCAGGTGACGGTGGCCTACGCGGACGCCGGGACCGGGACGGCGACCCCGGGGACCGACTACGCGGCGATCACCGGCGGGACGCTGACCTTCGCGGCGGGGACGACGAGCCGGCAGATCACGGTGTCGGTGACGGGGGACGCGACCGACGAGCCGGACGAGACGGTGGTGGTATCGCTGAGCAACCCCATCAACGCGATAGTTGGAACCGTCACGGGGACGGGGACGATCACGAACGACGATGGCGCCAAGGATCCCAGCATAGGCAACGATGCACCGTCGTTGTCGATCGACTCGCCGCGCGTGGCGGAGGGTCACAACGGCGCGAAGAACCTGACGTTCACCGTGACCCTGAGCGCGGGCAGCGCCGAGCAGGTGACGGTGGCCTACGCGGACGCCGGGACGGGCACGGCGACCCCGGGGACGGACTACACGGCGCTCGTCGGCGGCACGCTGACCTTCCCCGCGGGAACCACGAGCCGGGAGATCACGGTGTCGGTGATAGGCGACGTCCTGGACGAGTCGGACGAGACCGTGGTGGTGGCCCTGAGCAACGCCGAGAACGCGACCATCGGCACGGCGACGGGGGTCGGCGCCATCACCAATGACGACACGCCGCCGACGCTGGCGATCGCCTCGCCGAGCGTGGCGGAGGGTGACGACGGTTCGGTGAGCCTGACCTGGACGGTGAGCCTGGGCGCACCGAGCGGGCGGGTGGTGACAGTGGACTACGCGGACGCCGGGACGGGCACGGCGACCCCGGGGACGGACTACGCAGCCCTCGGCGCGGGGACTTTGATCTTCCCCGCCGGCGTCACCAGCCGGGCGGTAACGGTGTCAGTGACGGGGGACACGACCACCGAGCCGGACGAGACCGTGGTGGTGGCCCTGAGCCGCCCGTCGAACGCCACCCTGGGGACGGCGACGGGGACCGGCACAATCATCGACGATGACATCAACCTGACGCCGAGCTTTGGTTCTGTGACCATCCCGGATCAGTCCTGGACCCAGAACTGGGCGATCCCGGCATTGTCGCTGCCGGCGGCCACGGGTGGCGACGGCGCACTGACCTATGCGCTGACGCCGGCGCTGCCCAGGGGGCTGAGCTTTGATGCGGCAACGCGGGAATTGTCGGGTATGCCGACGACGGCGATGGGGACGACCGAATACAGCCTGACGGCTACGGACGAGGACGGGGATGCGGCGGCGCTGAGTTTCGCGATCGAGGTGACCGCCCCGATCACTATATCGATTGCGGACGCCCAAGCCGTGGAGGGCGAGTCCGTCGAGTTCGAGGTTACGTTGTCCAAGCCAGTGCCGGCGATTGGGGCGCTGATGGTGGTTTGTCGGGTAACCGACGGCACGGCCCTGGCGCAGTCCGACTATACGCCGCCTGCGGGTCAGCAAGGGGAGTTCACGATCGCGGCGGGACGGCGCGAGGCGACGATCGTCATTCGGACGACGGACGATGACCTGGTGGAGGGCGAGGAGACATTCACGGTGATGCTGGTCAGCGCCAGTCATGCGGAGTTGGGCGATGCCGAGGCGACGGGCAGGATTGTCGATGACGACTTGCCGTCCCTGCGCGGCGAGGCGCTGCAATGGTCCCTGGCGGCGTTTGGGCGGACCGTGGCGACGGAGGCGGTGGACGCCATCGGGCAGCGCTTTCGGGCTGGCGGGCCGGTCGCACGGCCCACGCTGGAGGAGGGGGACGCGCCGCTGCGCGACGGTCCTGACGAGGCCGGGATGGGCTGGACGACCGGCGCGTGGGGAGACCTTTCCATGGGCGGTCCCTCCAGGGGGGGACTAGATGCTTCCCGGGCGGCGCGTTCGCCAACCGAGACGTTCGATCCCGATCGTTCCCCGTGGGACGAATTCCTGTCCCATGTCGCCTTTGAGACAAGCCTTGGAGCGACTAGCGACGACAGCACGGATGGGGAGCGGTGGACATTGTGGGGCCGGGGTTCGAAGAGCCGGTTCAGCGGCCAGTCCGGGGGGAGGTTGGCGTTGGACGGGGAGGTTCGCACCGGTCACCTGGGAGTGGACGCACGGCCGGCCGATCGCGACCTGCTGCTGGGCATGGCGCTTTCGCACAGCGTCGGGGAACTGAACTACCGGGCGGCGGGAACCGGTTTGGGCTGGGGACGAGTGGATCTGGACCTGAGCAGTGTGCTGCCATACGGGCACTGGGCGCCGCGCGAGGGTGTGGATATGTGGGCGCTGCTGGGCATCGGCCAAGGGAAGGCCAGTTTGACGGATGAGTTCGGCCGCGTGACGACGGACACGGCGATGCGGATGGCGGCGTTGGGCGGTCGCCGGGAGTTGGCCTCGTGGCTGGGGGTGGCGTTGAAGGGGGACGCCTTCGTGGTGGTCATGGAGGGGTCGGCGCACGGCGGGTTGGCGCACGGTGGTTCGGCAGGATTGCCGAAGGTGGATGGAAATGCGAGCCGCCTGCGTTTGATGATGGAGGGAAGGCACGACTGGCGGGTGTCGGAGCAATCGCAACTGGGATTGAGCCTGGAGTTTGGTGGTCGCTGGGACGGTGGCGATGCGGATACGGGCGTGGGCGCGGAACTTGGGGGGGAGTTGGAATACCGCCACGCGACCTGGGGTTTGGGCGTGAAGACGCGGGGGCGGTATTTGCTGGGGCATTCGGCGCGGGCGTTCAAGGAATGGGGTGTGAACTTGGCGTTGGCGTTCGACCCGGGCGAGGAGGGGGTCGGCGCGTCGCTTGCGCTGGCGCCGACTTGGGGGGTGGCGTCGAGCCAGGTGGAGGGTTTGTGGCGGAACGAGCGGCTGTTGGGTGCCGGCCTGGGTGGTCAGGGGGTGCCGGGTGAGCGCGGAATCCGGCGGCCGAACCGTTTGCGGATGGAGTTGGGCTATGGATTTGAGACCGGCGGGCCGGGCCTGCTGAAGCTGTATGGCGCGCTGTCCGAGGAGGGTCCGGGGATGAGGAACTGGCGTCTGGGCGGCCTGATGACGGGCGGGCGGATTAGCTGGAGTCTGGAACTGGACCGCCGGGAGGGTCGGGGCGAGCCGCCCCAGTACGGCATCCTGCTGAAGTTCGGCAACGGGTTGGCGAACGAGATCCCGCTCGGTGCGTCCTTCAACGGTTCCGCCGCTCCGGTTCCATCGCCATAGGTTGGATCAATCCCTCAAAATCGCTTGCTGACCCGAACCCCGTACTCCCGGCGGTCGTTGCTGTTGATTGTCAGCACCGTCGGGTCCAAATCGAGCTTGGCCAGGGGATAGGTTTCGTTCGTAAAGCGGGCGAGACTGCATCCCTTTGTCGAAAAGCAGGGCAAAAAATAGTTTGGGGTGCTCTGGAAGCGCTAGCGACTGAAACTCGGGAGGGATCAGCGGCTTGGCGCGACATCCGGGCTAGTGTACCCCTCTCCGCCGCAGCCACTGCACGGTTATGAGCACCAAGGCCGCGAACAGAGTCAACAGGGTGGCGACCGCCAAAATTTCCGGGTTGAGATGCTCCTGAACGCCAGACCACATCCGCCGTGGAATGGTGCGCTGATCCAAGCTGCCCACGAAGGTCACGACTATGACTTCATCGAGGGAGATGACGAAAGCAAACAAGGCGCCGGAGATCACCCCCGGCGCAATCAACGGTAGCTGAACGTGGAGGAATGTAGTCACCGGATGCGCACCGAGGCTGGCGGCGGCCCGGTTGAGGTTGAGGTTGTAGTTGGAGAGCGTGGCCGTCACCGTGATGATCACAAAGGGCGTGCAGAGCGCCGCATGGCCGAAGATGAGGCCCGCATGGGTCTGCGCCAGCCCAATATCGCCGAAAAAGAATGCCATGCCGGCCGCCGAAATGATGATGGGCGTGATCAGGGGCGAGATCAGCAGGCTGGTGACGACGCCGCGCCCCGGCATATGCGGGCTTGCAAGCCCGAGAGCCGCCAAGGTGCCCAAGACCGTGGCGATGGTCGTGGCCGCAAGGCCGATGATGAGGCTGTTGCGCACCGCGCGCAGCCAGGAATCATCCTCCAGCACAGTGCGGTACCAGCGTAGGGAATAGGCATCTGGATCCAAGCGCAGCATGCCCTCGGTGAAGGTGAAGTGCGGTGCCGCGTTGAAGCTCAGCGGCACCAGCACCAGCATCGGCAAGATCAGGAACACCACCACCGCCGCACAGAACGCGACGAGGCAGACGCGCCCTAGGCGGTCACCGAACGTCGCTGGAGGCTTGTCCCTCATATTTGGCGGCGCCGTTTCCGTTTAGGCAATTCAGTCGAACCGCAGCCGTTCGATGCCGACCAAGCGGTTGTAGGCTACGAGGATGACCAGCACGCAAACCAGCAGCACGAAGTTGAGCGCCGCCGCCAAGCCCCAGTTGAGGGAATACTGCATGTGGTAGGCGATGAGGTTGGAGATGAACTGCCCGGTGCGCCCGCCCACCAAGGCCGGGGCAATGTAGTAGCCGATGGCCAGAATGAAGACCAGCAGCGAACCGGCCGCCACGCCCGGCAGGGTCTGCGGCCAGTAAACGTGCAGGAACGCTTGCCGTGGGTTGGCGCCCAGGGAGGCGGCGGCCCTGAGGTGCAGCGGCGGGATGCCGTGCATGACCGCGCAAAGGGGCAGGATGAGGAACGGCAGCAGCAACTGGGTCATGGTGACCATGGTGCCGATCATGTTGTAAACCATGATTAGTCGGCCGTCCTCCGCAACTAGGCCCAACGCCACCAGCAGGTCGTTGACGACGCCCTCCTTCTGCAGCATGACGATCCAGGACATGGAGCGCACCAGCAAGGAAGACCAGAACGGCAGCAACACCGCCAACAACAACAAGTTGGGCCAGGGCGGCTTGGCGTTGGCGATGAGGTAAGCCAACGGATAGCCGAGCGCCAGGCAAATCAGCGTGATGGCGGCGCTGGCCGCCAAGGTGTTGCCCAGCAGCTTCAGATAGATGCGCTGCTCCTGCGGCTGGGCGACAATGCGGCCTTGGATGTCCTGTTTGAGATCGAGCGCATTCAGATAGTGGCGGATGGTGTAGCGTTCGCCGGCCCGACGGATGGCGCCCCAAATCGCCGCTTCTCCCCAGGCCGGATGCGCGGCGATCATGGCTTCCCGCCAAGAGGCCGGCGCGGTCCCGCGCAGTTCGCGGGCCGTGCGCATGATGATGCTGCGGCTGCCGCCCTGCACACGGTTCACGCGGGTGGCTACGCCGCCTAGAGCGCGGCTTGCCTGCAATTGCTGGAACTCCCCGGCCGCGGTTCGATACAGGGCTTCCGGCGGCGCCGCAAGCCCGTCCCAGGCTTCGAGCAGAGCTAGGGTTTGCGGCAGGGCGTCCGCCACCAGCGGTTCATGGACGCTGCGCCACAGCATCGCGCCAAGCGGTGCGATGAAGGTAACGCCGAGGAACGCGATCAGCGGCAGCGTGAGCGCTCCGGCTCGGACCCGGGGGTTAGACAACATCGGGGTGCCGACTGTTCACCGCAGCAGCCACGCGCTGAAGCGCTCGGTCATTTCATCATGGTGGTCGCGCCACCAGTGCCAGTCGTTCACCAGAACACGGCCCATGTTCGCCGGGTTGGTGGGCATGTGCGGCCACATGTCCACCCCGGTTTCAAGATGGGTGTAGATCAGCTTGGTGGCGGAGTGGCGCATGGGGCTGTAAGGGAAGTAGCGCGTGAGGGCCGCCATGTTTTCGATGCGGGACAAGAACAGCAGCAGCTTCCTGGCCGCCGCCAACCTGGGCGTCCCGGCGACAATGGCGAACTGGCCGCTGTCCAGCACTTGCCCATCCCAGACAATGACGAAGGGCTGGCGCTCGACCACCGCTTCGTGGAAGATGCGGCCGTTGAAGGATGTGGCCATCACCACTTCATGGTCCGCCAGCATCTGCACCGGCTGGGCGCCCGTATCCCACCAAAGAACTTGGTCCTTGATGGAGTCGAGCTTACGGAAGGCGCGCGCCTTCCCCGCCGGCGTGTCCAGCACCGCATAGACCTCGGCAGCCGGCACTCCATCCGCCAGCAGGGCGAACTCCAGGTTCACCAGCGGCGAGCGGCGCAGGCCGCGGCGGCCCGGGAACCTCTTCAAGTCAAAGAAATCCTCGATCTTCGACGGCGCGGCGGCGGGGAACGACTCTCGATTGTAGGCGTAGATGGTCGAAAAGAAGATGCCGGCGCCGCCGCAATCCGAAAAGCTCCCCTCAAAGTAGTCATCCCGGGCCAGGGTGCCGTCCGGCGCCGGCGGCAGTTCGTCGATGTCCACCAGCTCCAGAAGGCCCTCTTCGCAACCCTGCGCCACATCTGCAAACTCCAGGTCGATGAGGTCCCAATGGACGCTGCCGGCCTCCACCTGGGCGCGCACCTGGGCCAAGCCGCCGAAGAAGTCGTCCATGCGCACCCTGATGCCCGTCTCGGCGGTGAACGCATCGAAAAAGGCTCTTTTCTGCGCCTTGGCGTAGGGGCCGCCCCAGGAAACCACCGTCAGCGACTCTCCCGTTAGAGGGGCGGGGCCTTGGTGCTCCTCGGCTGCAGCGCCAAGCGGAGCGGCGGCCACCGCGAGTAGGGTTGCGGCTGTCAGTCCTTTTGCGGTGCGCCGCAACCAGTGACGCTGCGAATCGGTTCTAAGTGACATGACGGCCTTGCTTCAGGTTTCCGCTATGCGGGCGTGCATCAATCCAACAGGCCCTCGTCCGGCAGGGCGCGGCAGTCGGTCACGCCCCAGCCGACGCGGACGTGGTCGCCCTCCAACAGGGTGCCGTGGCCGACGATGTTGGGGATTTTCACGCAGAAATCGGAGCTGCCGCAGACGGTCAGCCGCAGCCGCAGATGATCTCCCAAAAAGGCGACTTCCTCCACATCGGCGTCAAACTCGTTGCGGTAGGTGCCCGGCGCCGGCGCAAGAGCGACCCGCTCCGGGCGAATGGCCAGCACCGTGGTGCCGCTCGATTGCTTCGAGTCCACCTGGAAGGCGCTGACTGTTCCCCCTCCCCCTCCCGATGTCTCCACTTGGCAGATGTCCCCTTCCGCCGACAGGATGCGACCGCGCAGCAGGTTGTTGTCGCCAATGAATTTGGCCACAAACGCTCGTTCGGGTTCTTCGTACAGGGTTTCCGGCTCGGCGATCTGCTCGATTTTGCCGCGGTTGAAAACGGCCACCCGATCCGATATCGCCATCGCCTCCTGTTGATCATGGGTGACGTACAGCACCGTAACGCCAAGGCTCTGTTGAATGCGGCGAATCTCGAATTGCATCTCCTCGCGCAGACGCCGGTCCAGCGCCCCAAGCGGTTCGTCCATCAACACCAAGCTGGGTTCAAACACCAGCGCCCGGGCGATGGCCACCCGTTGCCGCTGGCCGCCGGACAGCTCATTCGGCAGGCGGTTTTCAAAGCCCTCCAGTCGAACGATCCGCAACGCCCGCTGGACGCGCTCCGCCCGCTGCGCGGCTTGCAGCCCCCGCACCCGCAAGGGGAAGGCGAGGTTCCTGCTCACCGACATGTGCGGGAAGAGCGCGTAGTCCTGGAAAACCACGCCGATTCCGCGCTTCCGGGGCGGCAGGTTCCGCACCGATTGCCCAGCAATGAGAATCTCGCCGGAGGTGGGCATTTCAAACCCAGCCAGCATCATAAGGCAGCTGGTCTTACCGGAGCCGGAAGGCCCCAGCAACGTCAGCAGTTCGCCCCGCCGCACATCGAGATCAAGACCTTGCACCGCGGTGGTTCGCCGGTCATAGATCTTGGTCACGCCCCTGAATTCAACGTGGGCATCGGCGGTTTCGAGCACCCTTGTACCTCTCTTGCCCCGGTCCCTTGACGAGGATCTGCCGGAAGACTTCGAAAGGCGCACCGGACGGGCGTTTTCCGCAAGGCGCCGGCTGCTGCGGACTGACCCCGCAAGTGCGCGTATCAGGATTCTATTGCCCCTTCCGCTGAAAGTCGAACGAGGTTCGCCGAAGCCCGGCTGCGGCGGCTGATAGACCCTCGGACCACCTCACGAAGTAGGACCACCGCACTTCGCCAGCGAACTACCTTAAAGTCGCCTTGGGTCCCATTGAACGGCCGTGTGGAGACTTGCACGGAGTTGGCGGTTTAGAATGCCCCTTTTAACCTTGGCTAATTTGGAGATCGCGCTCGTGCAGGAAGCAGTTGTTGTTGACGCCGCCCGCTCCGCCGTGGGCAGGAAAGGCGGTTCGCTGGGGTTTGTGCATCCGACCGACGTGCTCGGCCCCATCTTGATGGGGCTGCTGCAGCGCAATGGGCTGGCCGCGGAGCAGGTCGATCAGGTGGTCGGCGGCTGCATCAACAAGCTGGGCGCCCAGGGCATGAACGTGGTGCGCACGGCTTGGCTGGCCGGCGGCGGGGCGGAGGCGACTCCCTGCATCACCATAGACGCTCAGTGCGGTTCCTCCCAAGAGGCCGCCATGCTCGGCCAAAGCCTGATTCGCTCCGGCATGGCGGATGTGGTGGTGGCCTGCGGCGTGGAGAACATGACACGGCTGCGCATCGGCTCGGACTCCATAGGCCTGCCGGCGGAGTACGGCAAGCCGGTGGCCCGCAGTTACTTCGAGCACTATGAGCTCACCAGCCAGTTCGAGGGCGCGGAGCGCATGGCGGAGAAATACCAAGTCACCCGACAGGATGCGGACCGCTTCGGCTTGGAGTCCCAGTTGCGGGCGGCGCAAGCGGTGCGGGAGGGTCGCTTTGAGGCGCAGATCATTCCCTTGCAGGTGCCGGTGTTTGATGAGCAGGGCAACCGCACCGAGGCCACCAAGGTTTTCGATGGCGACGAAATTCCCCGGGACAGCAGCTTGGAGGCGTTGGCCGGCCTGAAGCCTGTGGCTCGGGCGGACGGCATCCACACCGCCGGCACCTCGTCGCAAATTGCCGACGGCGCCGCCGCCGTGCTGATGATGAGCGCCGCCAAGGCGGCGGAGTTGGGCTTGCGGCCCAAGGCCCGGATGGTGCAGACGGCGCTGGTGGGTTGCGACCCGGTGCTGATGCTGGAGGGGCCAATCCCCGCCACGGAGAAGTTGCTGGCGGCTACAGGCCTTAACATTGACGACATCGACCTGTTTGAGGTCAATGAAGCCTTCGCCTCGGTGGTGCTGAGCTGGGCCAAGACGGTGGGCGCGGACCTCGCCAAGGTCAACCCCAACGGCGGCGCCATCGCCTTGGGCCATCCCTTGGGGGCGACCGGCTGCTTCCTCATCACCAAGGCGGTGCATGAACTGCAGCGCAGCCAGGGCGAATACGCCCTCATCAGCATGTGCTGCGGCGGCGGCCTAGGCACTGGGACGCTCTTGCAACGCTTGTAGCGTGGCGGCGTTGCGCCAAGCCGCGCTTAGGGCGCCGTTCCGGCGGGGGTTCCGCAGCCGTTGGAACATGCCTCGGCCCAACGAGATAGGCGGATTCCCGAACTGACTGCAATGGCGGGACGACGGAATGTCACAGGATCGGATAGGCGCCGCGCCGGCGGCATGGCGTAGTTGGCTTTGGCTGCTGGGCGGCGCCGTCTTCGCCCCGCTTGGCGCCTCGAGCGCATACGCGCAGACGCCGCCGGACCCCTTGCCCTTGGCGTGGTGCTTGGAACGGGCGGAGGCGGCAAATCCTGATCTGGACGTGGCCCGCACCGTCGCAGCCGCCGCCAAGGAGCGCATTTATCCAGCGGGGGCACCGCCCGACCCGCGCCTTCGCTACGAACTCAGCAACGTCCCCGCCGGCGACCTGGACCTAGGTTCGACGCCGCTTTCCGGCCAGTTGTTTGGCCTGAACATGCATTTGCCCTTTCCGGGCCTGCTGAAAAGCCAAAGGGAGGCGGCCCGCGCCATCGCCCAAGCCGCCGAAGCGGCGGTTGGCGATGAATCGCGCCGGGTGGCGGCGGCGGTGGAATGGGCTTGGGTGGAGCTTGGCTTTGCCCAGCGGGCGCTGGACGTCACCGAGGGCAACATCGACCTGCTGCGTCAGTTCGCCAAGATTGCCGAGGCTAAGTACAGGGTGGGGGAGGGCCTTCAGCAGAACGTCCTGCACGCCCAGGCGTCGCTCACCGAACTGCTTGACGAGCGCTTGCAGCGGCAGGCGGCGCTGCGCGCCGGCCAAGCCCGCTTGGGTGCGCTGCTCGACTTGCCGATCGATCTTTCCTTGCCGCGCACCACCAGCCTGCGGGAAACTGCGCCCCGGCCGGAACTGCAGGCCCTCGTTGCCAGGCTGGACGAAACCAGCCCGCGGCTGCGGGCCTTGGCCGAGCGCGTTGCCGCGGCGGAGCACCAAAGGCAGGCGGTGCGGTTGCAGGGATACCCGGACTTCGATGTTGGCTTGGGCTACCGGGTGCGTCGGCAGGTGGCGGGGGACCCGGTGGAAGGCGATGACTTCCTTGGGGCCAGCGTAGTGGTGCGCCTGCCCTTGGACCGCCGCAAGCGGCGGGCGCAGGTTGCCGAGCAGGATGCGCTGGTGCGGCAGAGCCAAGCGGAACACCGCAAGGTCCGTACGCAGCTAAGGGACGCCCTAATGCAACGCTACGCGGATCTGGAGCGCGCCGACCAGACCATTGCGTTGCTGGAGGACGGCCTGTTGCCCCAAGCCCGGCAGGCGCTGGAGTCCAGCCGCTCTGCCTACGCCGTGAACAAGGTGACTTTTCTAAGCCTGATCGACAGCCAGGTGCGGCTGCTCAACGCCCAGCTTCGCTTGGAGCGGGCCATCGCCGACCGCCGCATCGCCTTCGCGGCCATTGAGGCGAACCTCGGCGCCCCGTTGCGCCTCGCCGCCGCCAGTGCCGCGACGCGCCATCCAGCAGGGGATGCGGAAAATGGAGGCTAAGCATTGGATCGCGTTGGTCGCCCTCGCTGTGGGCGCTGCGGCGGGCTGGTGGCTCGGCTCGCAGGCGCGGACGGATGGCGCTGCGCCTCCAAGCAAGGCCGGTGGAGGCGGCCCCTGCCCAGGCGGTGGTGCGCCGACCCATTGGAAAGCGCCCATGGACCCCACTTACGTCCGCGACAAGCCGGGCAAAAGCCCGATGGGCATGGACTTGGTGCCGGTGTGCCGGGGCGAGGCGGCGTTGGGCGGCGGTGTGCGCATCGACCCGGCGTTGGTGCAGAGCATGGGCGTGCGCATCGCGCCGGCCGTCCGGCGGGACCTCTCCCGCAAGGTTCGCGCGGTGGGGCGGGTGGGCTACGACGAGCGCTTGGTGGAACATGTCCACACCAAGGTGCAGGGTTGGGTGGAGCGCCTGTTCGTCGAATATGAGGGGGAGTTGGTGCAGCGCGCCCAGCCCTTGCTGGAGATTTACTCCCCGGAGCTGGTCTCCACCCAGGAGGAGCTGCTGCTAGCCAAGCGCTACCGGGAGGCCACCCAAGGCAGCCGCTACGGGGATGTGTCCCAGGGCGGCGAGGACCTGTTTCAGGCCACCCTCCGCCGGCTTGAGCTCTGGGACGTGTCGAAGAACGACATAGATCGCCTCTTGGCAACCGGCGAGATACGCAAGACATTGACCCTACACGCTCCCACCCAGGGGGTTGTCACCGATCTGAAGGTGCGCGACGGCATGGAGGTCGGCCCCAACGACAACCTTTACACCATTGCCGACCTCTCCCAGGTTTGGCTGTACGCCGATGTGTATGAATACGAGCTGCCTTGGGTGCGGGAGGGCCAGAAGGCGGTCATCGAACTGAGCTATCTGCCTAGCCGCACCTTCGAGGGGACGGTGACCTACATCTACCTTGCCGTGGACCCGAAAACGCGCACCGCCCGGGTGCGGGTGGAACTGGACAACTCCGATTTGCTCCTCAAGCCGGACATGTTCGCCGACGTGACCATAGAGACGGAAACGCGCCCCGGGGTGCTGGTGGTGCCCGATGCGGCGGTCATCCGCTCCGGCCGGCGCACCTTGGTGGTCGCCGCCGAGGGTTCGGGACGCTTCGCGCCAAGGGAGGTCACCCTAGGGCTGGACAGCGGCGATGGCTGGGTGGAGGTGCGCAGCGGCTTGGCGGAAGGGGAAGACGTGGTCACCTCCGGCCAGTTCCTGATCGACAGCGAAAGCAAGCTGCAGGAGGCGGTGCAAAAGATGCTAGGGCCGGCGCAGCCGCGGGAAGGGCAGCATCGCATGGGGGCCTCCACTATGGACAACGGCCCCATGCAGCCGGTCGCACCTGAGGGAGCGGACGACGCCGGCGTGGCCTTGAAGCCGGGAATGCGCATGAATGTGAATGGCGAAGGTTCCCCATAAAGCCGGGAATGGGCATAGAGATGGACGGTCATGACATGAATGGCGCGGGCCCAGCGCCCGCAGCGCAGTAGCAGCCGATGCTGCGGCGCATCATCGCCGGCTCCGCCCGCAATCCGCTGCTGGTGGGCTTGGGCACGGCGGCGTTGATCCTGTGGGGCGGCTACGCCCTGTACAACATCCCCATGGACGCCATTCCCGACCTCTCCGATGTGCAGGTGATCGTCTTCACCGAATACCCCGGTCAAGCGCCGCAGGTGGTGGAGGATCAAGTCACCTATCCCCTGACGACGGCGCTGCTGGCGGTGCCCTACGCCAAGACCGTGCGCGGCTACTCGTTTTTCGGCTACTCCTTCGTTTACGTCATCTTTGCGGACGGCACCGACCTGTATTGGGCCCGCTCCCGGGTGCTGGAGCGTCTCAACTACGTCTCCCGGCGGCTGCCGGCTGGGGTGACGCCCAGTTTGGGGCCGGACGCCACTGGGGTCGGCTGGGTGTATGAGTACGCGTTGGTGGATCGCAGCGGCAAGCGGGATCTCGCCGAACTGCGCTCCATCCAGGATTGGTACCTGCGCTACGAACTGCAGGCCGTGCCCGGCGTTGCCGAGGTGGCCTCGGTGGGCGGTTTCGTGCGCCAGTACCAAGTGGAGGTCGATCCCAACGCCCTTGCCGCCTACGGCATCTCCCTCTCCGAAGTGCGTCACGCCATTCAACGCAGCAACAACGATGTGGGAGGGCGGCTGATCGAGATGGCGGAAACCGAGTTCATGGTGCGCGGACGTGGCTACATCGAGTCCATCGAGGATTTGGAGCAGGTGGCGGTGGGCACCGACGGCCGGGGCACGCCGGTGCTGCTGCGGGACTTGGCCAACATCCATGCCGGGCCGGAGCTGCGGCGCGGCGTCACGGATCTCAATGGGGAGGGCGAGGTGGCCGCCGGGGTGGTGGTGATGCGCTACGGCGAAAACGCCTTAGAGGTGATCCGCAACGTCGAGGCTAGGCTGAAGGAGTTGCAGGCTGGGCTGCCGCCGGGCGTGGAGTTGGTGGAGGTTTATGACCGCTCCGGCCTGATCGAGCGGGCGGTGGAGACCTTGCTGGAGAAACTGCTGGAGGAGATCGCCATTGTCGCCTTGGTGTGCTTGCTGTTCCTCCTGCATGTGCGCAGCGCCTTGGTGGCTGTCCTCACCCTGCCGTTGGGCATCCTCGTTTCCTTCATCGTCATGTACCACCAGGGGCTGAACGCCAACATCATGTCCTTGGGCGGCATCGCCATCGCCGTCGGCGCCATGGTGGACGCCGCCGTGGTCATGGTGGAGAACGCCCACAAGCACTTGGAGCGCCATGCTGGCCAAAAGCCGAGAACCGAGCTCATGATCGATGCGGCGGTGGAGGTGGGGCCGTCCCTGTTCTTCTCCCTGCTCATCATCACCGTGTCCTTCCTGCCGGTGTTCAGCCTGGAGGCCCAGGAGGGGCGGCTGTTCTCGCCCTTGGCCTTCACCAAGACCTACGCCATGGCCGGGGCGGCCCTGCTGGCCATCACCGTCATTCCGCTGTTCATGGTCTGGTTCATCCGCGGTCGACTCGTCGCCGAGCGCCGCAACCCGCTGAACCGCTTGCTGCTGTGGGCCTACGCGCCGGTGATCGGTTTTGCGCTGCGCCACAAGGCGATGGTAACTCTCGCCGCAGTTGCGGTTTTGGCGGCAACCATCGTGCCCTTGCGACAGTTGGGCTCCGAATTCATGCCGCCCCTGAACGAGGGGGACTTGCTGTACATGCCCACCACGCTGCCCGGCATCTCCATCACCAAGGCGCACGAGCTTCTGCAGCAGACCGACCGCATGATTCGGCAGGTTCCCGAAGTGGAGAACGTCTTCGGCAAGGTGGGCCGGGCGGAAACGGCCACCGACCCGGCGCCCCTTTCCATGATTGAGACCACCATCACCCTCAAGCCCGTTGCCCAATGGCGCCCCGGCATGACGGTTGAGAAGCTGATCGACGAACTCGACCAAAGGGTGCGCCTGCCCGGTCTGACCAACGCCTGGACCATGCCGATCAAGACGCGCATCGACATGCTGTCCACCGGCATCAAGACTCCCGTGGGCATCAAGGTGGCGGGACCGGACCTCGCCACCCTGCAGCGGATCGGGGAGCAAATCGAATCCCTGCTCCGCGACGAGCCCGGCACCCTAAGCGTGCTGGCGGAGCGGGTGGTGGGCGGCAACTATCTGGATTTCGAGATCGACCGGCGCGAAATCGCCCGCTACGGCCTGACGGTGGGCGACGTGCAGGACGTGATTCAGTCCGCCATCGGCGGGCGCAACGTCACCTTCACTGTGGAGGGGCTGGAGCGCTACCCGGTCAACCTGCGCTACTCCAGAGAGCTGCGCGACAACCTGACCATGCTGCGCCGGGTGCTGGTGCCGACCCCGACCGGGGCGCAAATCCCCCTGTCGCAACTTGCGGACCTAAGGATCAAGAAGGGGCCGCCCTCGATCAAGAGCGAAAACGCGCGCCCGAACGCTTGGATCTATGTGGATCTGGACGGCGTGGACGTCGGCACCTGGGTGGGGCGGGCCAAGGAGACCTTGGCGCGTGAACTGCGCCTGCCGGCCGGCTACAGCCTGACTTGGAGCGGCCAGTACGAGTACATGGAGCGGGCCGCCGAGCGCCTGCTAGTTGTGGCGCCGATCACCTTGGGCATCATCTTCCTGTTGCTGTACCTGAACTCTCGACGGGTTGCGGACGCTCTGATCGTAATGCTGACCCTGCCGTTCAGCCTAGTGGGCGGCGTCTGGCTGCTGTGGTGGCTGGACTACCACCTAAGCGTGGCGGTGGGCGTCGGCTTCATCGCCTTGGCCGGCGTGGCCGCCGAACTGGGCGCCTTGCTGTTGTTTTTCCTGAATGAAGCGGTGGCCCGCTTTCAGCGGGAGGGCCGCCTGCGCACCCGCGAGGATCTTTACGCCGCGGTTCGTGAAGGCGCCGGCCAGCGGGTGCGCCCCATCATGATGACGGTGGCGGCCACGATCGCCGGCCTGCTGCCGATCATGTGGGGTTCCGGCACCGGCGCCGAAACCATGCAGCGCATCGCCGCACCGATGGTGGGCGGCTTGATCTCGGCAACGGTGCTCGCCTTGGTGGTGGTCCCAGTGCTGTTTGCGTGGGTGCATGGGCGGCGCTGCGAACTTGAGGATTCTCCGGCATAGGAAGTCGCGACGAGAGACACCGTTTCCTAGCGAAGACAGGCGGTGAGCGGCGCCCTCTTTGATGCGAATGTCGTCTCCGAACTGACGGGGGAGGCACCCAACCCGCGAGGACATCTTGCCGGCCGAACATCGACCCAAGGCGATGCGTGGCTGGTTCTTGCCGTCCTCGTTGGCGGCGAGGGTGCCCGATACAGCCAGGAAAGATGTGGACACAAATTGATACAAAAAAATTCCGATTTATGCTCGGAGTCCTATTGACAGTCGGATTTAGAGGTTTAGGGTTCGGCGACATGGACAAAGCAAGATCAATGCCTCGCCTTGGCGAACTTGAAGCACAGGTTTTGGAGCACCTTTGGCGGGTGGGAGAGGCCGATGTGCAAGCGGCGCACGCCGCCTTGGGGGTGCCGAGGGGCATCACGCTGAACACGGTTGGCTCCGCCTTGGAGCGGCTGCACAAGAAGGAGCTGGTCGTGCGCGAGAAGATCTCCCACGCCTACCGCTACCGGCCGGTCATGGACCGGGCCAGCTTCATGGCTCAAGCGATGGTCAACGCGGCAGGCGGCCTCAAGGCCTTGGGCGAGCAAGGTTTGTTGACCGCGTTCATCGACGTGATCACGGACGCCAGCGAAGAAACCCTGGACGAACTTGAGCGTTTGGTGCGCATGAAGAAGGCGCAGCGGCAGTGAATGCCCTGCTGACCAGCCTGGGCGCTTTGGGCTTGGTCGCGTTTGCGGTCTCCGCGTTGGCCGGCGCCGCTTGGATGCTCACCGAGCGTTGGCGGAAAGCCCTGGTCCCCGCCGCGGAATCCCGCCTGTTGATGCTGGTGATTTTGCTGCCAATCGCTGTCGCCGGTGCATCCGCCGCGGCCTATGCCGAATGGCCAGGTGGCAACCCCATGGAGCGTTTGGGCTTTTGGGAGCTTTCGGAGCGGGAATTGGCCGAACGGGCCGGGCATGGGGAACGGGGACACCCGGAGGGGCGCGGGCATGATGACGCCGAGCATGGCGATGCAGGCGCGGAAGGCGGACACGCCGCAACAACCAGCGCCTTTGCCGGTCAAGCGATGCTGGCTTTCCTGGCGTTTATGGGCGCGGCCTTGATCGGTCGCATGCTGTTGATGCTGGGCCGGGTCCTGCAAGCGGTGGGCACCTCGATCGCCACCTCCCGCCGCCTGCGCGAAGTGGCCAATTTGAATGCGGACGGCGCTTGGGTGCTGCCGACCGATGCGCCCGAAGCCTTTGTGCTTGGGCTGCTGCAGCCGAGGCTGTTTGTCTCCCAAGGGCTGCTCAGGCTGCCGGATGCCACCGTTGCCGCGGTCATGGCTCATGAGCGGGCGCACATGCGGCGCTTCGACCCGTTGCGGCATCTCATTGCGCTGCTGGCCTGCACCTTTCACCTGCCCGGCATCTCCAAGCGATTGCGGCAACGCGCTCAGCAAAGCCAAGAACTCGCTGCCGACGCCATGGCGGCCCGGTCCATGGGCGATTCCATCTGCATCGCCGACGCTTTGGTGAACTGCGCTCGGTTCCATGTCCGCTACGCCGCGCCGCATTTGGCGTTTGGCGGCGGTGACCTTGAAGAACGGGTTCGTGCCCTGCTTTCCACGCACAGGACGATTGACCAGCCGCTGCCGTGGATGGTCTGCGCCGCGGCCCTTGCCGCCTTGGTCTTGGCGGTGCGCTGCGCCGAACCCGCTCACCACTTCGTTGAAGCACTGACTCACTAGCCAACAACCACAGGAGAAACACCATGGATGGCTTAGTTCCAGCAAAAATCCGACTGATAATCGGATTTGTCCTAGCCCTATTACTCTGTTCCGCCCTAGCAGCCTGCGGGGGAGGAGGCGGAGAGAGCAGCGAAGGGGCGGAAGGCCGCCACGAGGAAGGCGGTGGTGGGGATGGAAGCGGCGATGGGGATGGGGACGGCGGCGATGGGGACGGTGATGGTGATGGGGAGGATGGAGATGGCGGCGGCGATGCCCCGTTTGCAAGCGATGGCATAAGCCGCGGCGTTTTTGAATCCATACCCTTGGCCGCCGATGAGAGCTTCGCAGGTTTGTTGAACCAGATGGAGCTTGCGGTGCGGTTCGACGCCGCCAACGAGAAATTCGTCGGGCGTCTGCGCAATGAAGCGGAAGCCGCTGTCTGCGATGTCCGGGTGTCCATAGAGCTCGACGGCGCCCAAGCCGCAAACCAGCCATCCGCCGGCTCGCCCTTTACATTGCCCGGCCTGCGCCGATTCGGCCGTGCGGACTTTGAGATTCCCGCTCTTGGCGCGTCGTTCTCCGAATGGACGGCGATAGTGGAGACTTTCGGCTGCGCCAGCGCACCCACTGGCTCAGGCGGCGGCGAAGGTTCGGATGGTGAGGGTGGCGAAGGCGAACACGGCGAGGGAGAGGGCGGTGCCGAGGGAGGCGGTGAGGGCTCGGAAGGCGGACACGAGGGCGGGGAAGGAGAGGGTGAAGGTAGTGGCGAAGAGGGTGGCGAAGGCGGCGAGGACGGTGACGAATCAAGCCCGGACACCCCCCTCACGGAAAGACTTTCCGGCACGTTCCAGAATCAGAACTTCGACTTCGCTTTCGACGCCACCACCGGCGCCTTCCGCGGCACCGTCGAAAACCCGACCAGCAGCACCATATGCCGGTCGCGCACGGAGATTCACCTAGGCGTAGGTGCCCAGGTCATCGAATTGGGGCCGACCATCCCTGTGGACTTGGCGCCGGGAGACATCATCAAAATCGTCATGTCCGCCGAGGGATACGCACTGGACACCTACTCCCTGCATCCGGAATCCAGCCCTTGTCAATAGAGGGCGTCCATGCCCTCCTGCAGGGGGCAGGCGGCTATTGCAGGGGTGGCTTGCCGGGAGGAGGATGGAAAACAGGCGGACGAGAGCGGCGTCGGGCAGGGGTTGCTGCTGCATGTGTGGTTTGTCGCGCCGATGGTTTGGGGTCGCTACGTCGTGAGTGTCTTTCGGGCTAGGTGCATGTGTCAAGGTGGACTGAAGTCGGGAAGGGGCTAGCCAGTGCTTGCCTCCCACGTCCAAGGGTCGGTGACCTGAACCTCTAGGTAGTCGAAGTGCTTCGTGTTTCGGGTTGCGACTGACAGCCCCCGAGCCTTTGCTGTTCCGGCAATCAGCGCATCGCCTTGGTCCAACGTTCGGCCCGATAGCCGCGCTTGCGCCCGCAGTTCGGCTGCCCATTCCGCATCACTGCGTCCAAGAGGCAGGATGCGGCTCTCATATCTAGTCAAGAAAGCTGACAGCACTGCTTCTAAAAGCTGGCGGCGCTGCCCTTGGGGAAGAAGCCGCAGCCCGAACGCCAACTCGTGGACTACGATAACGGATAGCCATAGGTCCCTCCGCTCTGCCAGAAAAGCCACTACTCGCGGGTCCGGGGTTTCTTTCGTCATCTCGGAGACAACATTCGTGTCAAGGAGGAACCCGCTCACTGCTTGTCTTCGGCGATAAAGGGGATCTCTCGCCGAGACTTTCTATCAGCGGGAATCTCCAAGTTTGCGCCCCGGGGCATATTCTCGACCAGCCAGCGCCCCATGGATTGCCGTTCCTGCACTTGCCATAGCCGTTCAGGCACCACGACAAAACGCCTTTTGGTGCCGATGTGCTGAGGCCCCTGTTCCTCAGCAAGGCGGAAGACTTCGGACAGCTTGGCCTTGGCTTCGGCGACCGTCCAGATGCGTGTGGGGGCGGGAAGGTTCATGTGCGCACATCCAATCGGTGGATAGTCCTAGTCCAGTATAGACCAATTTTCTCAAGCCGCATGTCGCCCACCCGATAGTCGATTTCCAGCCTTAGAAAGGCGTAGCGGTGCCCTCAGAGCATTGCTTTCGGCTGCTGTCCGTGCAAATATTTGCACTCATTTCGACCAACGCAGCCCAGATCAGCGTCGACTTAAAAGAGATGGATGGTTCTTGGCCCGTCATGGTGGGGCGCATGATATCTATCGGCATCCAGAAATTGTTGGCATCGTGACCGTCCCCCCGGCATCGACGAGTTACTTCGGCTGTTGCCAATTCCATCGCCAAGAAAGCCGGCTGGACTTCGGCTGGCTCAAGACACGGGAGGCTGTAATGACTCGATATCCCGCTTTTGTTGACGGAGAATGCGGTGCCTACGGCGTCACGTTCCCGGACCTGCCCGGCATCGTGGCTATGGGCAAGACCATGGATGAAGCCTTGGTGAATGCGGAGGAAGCGCTCCGCGACTATGCGGTCGAGGCGGAAAGAGATGGCCGGCCGATCGCTGACTCAAGCCCACTTGAGCAGATGTCGCCGCCGATGGGGTCGGTGCTCGTCGTCATTCCGTTGATTCGTCTGTCTGGCCGCACCGTTCGGGCCAACCTGACTCTTGATGAGGGCGTTGTCGCCTTCATTGATGCCGAGGCGCACAGGCGGCGCATGACGCGCAGGGCCTTTGTGGAGTGGATGACGCGGCGCATTGCGCAAGAAGGGGGATAGGTTTTTCGCATTCGCAACCTGTTTTTGTGGCGTTGCAGCACCGGGCTTTGGGGTGTATGCGGAAGCTTGGTTGGGCGGCATTTGGAAATCTATTGGGCCGGCTCGTCAATGGCTGCTTCAAGCCAGTCGATGAGTTGGTTGATGTCCTCGGCTTGGGTGTTGGATTGCGGCTTGGTCTGTTGCAGCGCCAAGCGGCGGCGTTCGTCGGAGGATAGCGGCACCCGAAGATCGATATAGCCTTCGTCGATAAGCCGTTGCTCCAATATGTTGATATTGTTTGCTTGGAAGTAGGGCAAGCGGCCGGCGCGCAAGGCAGCGATCAAGGCTTGGCCGCTGCCGCCAAGCTCCGCGGCCAAATCTGTGGCTCTGTCGATGAACACAGTCGTTACCGCCCCGGACTGCTCCAAAGCCGGCCGGTCAACGGGCTTGCCGCGGCCTTGGCGCCAAAGCTCCACCCAATGGCGGGCGGCGATGCATCGGTTCAGGAGCGTTTGGCGACGGTTGGCGTCACCGATGGCGCCTTGGGCGGCGCTACTGTTCAGCAGGGCCTCAAGTTGGCCGAGGCTCTTGATGCGCCATGTGTCCAGCAGGCGGTGCAGAAGGCCGAGATCGTCGCGCAGCAGGTGGAACAGATGAATGCCGCCGGCTGCGGTGCGGGGGTCATATTGGGGGACGCCCAACAAGGCGGCGTAGTCTTCGGGTGTGTGGTTGTCGGGGGCAGGCGCGGGAGGGGGCGTTTCGATTGCGTAGTTGTTTGGCTCGGACCCCTCCGCGTTAAAGCGGATTGTGGCTAGGTCTGCCACGGCAGGTTGGCTGCCCGTGGCTTGCCGCCACAGGGCCGGCTCGTGGCGGCGGGCGGAAAGGTAGAATATCTGCCGGCCTTCCGCTTCGCTCAACCGCTCCAGGCTTTGCGCCATGACCTTGAAGCGCTCTTCGTCGCTGGTGGTCAGCGCTTCGTCCAGAAACAGCGGCAAGGGCGATGTACCCCGTTCCTGGGTTTGTATCCAAGCCAAGCGCAGCGCGAGCAATAGCTGCATCCGGGTGCCGGAGGATAGTTCCGCCAGGGTTCGCGGCGCCTCTTGTTGAAGGTCGTGCGCAATGAACTGGCTGTCATCGCCAAGCTCAAAATCGAAGGCGTGGCTGGTCACTTCGCGAAACAGCTCTCTTGCCCGCTGCAGCACTTCGGGTTCATGCTCGGCTTGGAAAACCTGTTTCACCTCGTCGAGCAGCAAGTTGGTGGCCTCGCTGAGGAAAGCGTGGTCGCGTTTGTCCTCAAGGGTCGCTTGGGCGTGCATCTCTTGGTTCAGGGCATTTTCCAGCGCCTGATCTTGGCCGGCGTTCTCAAGTGTGGTTTTGATTGCCGTGCGCTGTTCCCGCAGATTCTCCAATTTGCTGGCTTGGGTGGCCGACGCATCGCGTTCGCGTTCCAGTTGATGGACTGCGGCAGTGTCCGTGACTGCTGTTCCGGCAAGCCCGTCCAAGTCCTTGTGGTCTCTCAACGATAGTCGAGTGTTGTTTTCTGTAGTCCGAGCCGCTGTCAATTGTTCTGAAGCTGACCGCCATTCGTTGAGTTTTTCGATTCGGCGAACAAGCTCCCGTTTCATCTTTGCCCATTCGTCGGCCCCACCGCTTGCGTTGGTTGGCATAGCCGGACCATCGGGCGCAAGCCCCGTGTCTCGAAACAGCCCGTTGATGTCGTCCTTTGCCGATGCAATTTGCTTCCGCGTTGCGTGGATGGACTCTTGGACGGTTTCGATATGGTTTTGGGCTTGATTCGCGTCGGCAATGCGTTGCCTTAACTCACTGAATGCACTTGATAGCACGTCTGCATCAACGCGGCCGTCTGCGGAGGAAAACTTGAAAGCCTCTCCACCCCTCCAATGGACAACAAATTCGCCAACCTGCTGGGCGGCTTCCGTGATTTGACCGTCGAGACGTTCAATTTCCGCTTTGTGCTGTGTGTGCTCCCGACGAGCTTTGCTCCATTGAACGCATCGGGCCTCAAAAAGTGGCAAGGCGGTGACAGGCAGTTCAGGATCAAAGCCGACTTCTTCAACGAAGATGCGCTTTTCTTCGTTAAGTCGGGCAAGCTCTTGCTCCGCTTTCTCGATCTGATTTCGGATAGCGTCGGTATTGGCTGCTCGATCCCTCTGCAAGAGTAGCTCGTTCAAGCAAACTTCAATGCCTAGAAGGTGCTTACCCACCGGTGCGCAAGTCCATTCGGAAGGCGGCTCTAGGCCAGTTTCTGTGAAGCTGTGCCTAGCGTCCTCGCTGGGGGAGGGTCCCTTGGTTCTCCGCCCAGCCTGCAAAGCCCAGAGGGCCGCGGCGATGGCAGCGACGGCACCCGCCACGGCCGCAAAGGCGTTTTGCAGATAGGCCGCTAGGCCGGCGAAAGTTGCGGCACCAAGGACAATCCAAAGGGGCAAGGCAGTACGCCAGTCCCCCTTTTCTCGCGTCTGACCCGAGGCGTCGGTGGCGGTGGCCAACCACTTCCTGAGTGCGTCAACGCCTTGCCGGCATCGCTTAATTTCTAACAAGTCCGGCGGCTCGCCAGCAGCGACAAGCCGTTGCTCCAATTCGCGTTTTTCCGCTTGAGCTAGCAGCAGTGGCGCCGCGATTGCTGCACTGCGCCGAAGGCTTTCCGCATTCAGGGATGGGGCCAGCTCGTGGCCGTTGAATTGCGCGATTGCGTCACGCACGTCCGCCCCCGCCTTCTTCAACTCTTTTTCGGCGTTTTCGCGTTCGATAGATTTTTGCCTAATCCGTTGCAAACGTTTTTCGTTGGCCGCTGTCTCCTCGGGTTGGGGGCGAGACTCCTCCAATCCGGTGCGTCTAAGTTCGGCTTGGTGCGTTGTCAAGTTGTTCTTGTGGTTCTGCAAGTCGGTCCGCAGGTCTTGAAGTCGCTTCTCAAGTTCCTCTAGGCGCTCGACTTCATTGCCAAGCAATTGGTCCATCCGCGGTGGAAACAACTTGAGTTCCTCTGTCCTAGCCTTGCGGTTGCGAATGGCGTGATGAAGGTCAATGGCCTGCTTTAACCGTTCGCATCGGCGCTGGGCGTTCTCGGCGGCTGCGATTTCTGTGTCTAGGGCAGGCAATTCCGCTTCCTGTTGGCGCAGGTTTTCATAGCGGCGTTCCACTTCCCGTCTTGTTTCCCGTGCTTGTCTTAAGGCTGTTGCGTTTGGTGCTGCGAACATCGCCGCTAGGTCAATGCGAGGCTCGCCCAGATCAAAGCCGCCATGCAGTGTTTGCAGCAAATTCTGAGCAATTTCCCGATCGCCTTGATCGTCCGTCAGCAGATGCTCCATAGCTAGGCGATACATCCCAAGCTGGCCGGCGGCAGGCAAGGCCGGCGGGTCTGCTGCCTCCCCGTTTCGGGTCCATACGACTTGTCCGCCGTTGCGCCGCACTTGCCAGCTGGCGTCGCCACTGTGGAACTCAGCCTCTAGGGACAGCGCCGGAGGGTCGCCCTTTTGCGGTTGCAGCAGATGGGTGAGGGCGCGGACCAAGCTGCTCTTGCCGCTGGCGTTGGGCCCGGTGACGATGTTGACGCCGACGGCGGTGGGCTTGAACTCAAAGCCGGGGTCGATGCCGGGCAAGGCGTTGATTTTCAGGCGCGTCAGATGCATCAGGGGTTTTCCCCCTCTTGCGCCAGCAACCTGTCCAAAGCGCGGAATCCCGATTTTCGCAGCCACTCAACCGGATCTGGCTTGGCGGTCTGCAAGCTGTTCCAACGGGGACGTCGAGCTTGCGCATCCAACCGTTGCTTAGCGGCCTCGATCAAATTGGCACGTTGTCTAGCGGCTTCAATCGACTCGTCTTGCTCGGCATGGCCTGCCGCTCCCTCGGCCCCTTCCGGTTGCTCCAGCCACAGCAAGCGCTGGGCCAGCAAGCCAACCGGGTCTGGCCGTTCGGCCAACTCTTGCAAATCGATTTCGGGGCGAGTGTCGGATTGAATGGATTCGATGAAATAGTGGACATTGCCGTTGCCGTCGTAAATGTGGCCGCGATCATCTTCGGGGATGGCGTCCGCCGCGGCCGTGCCGAAGTGGGTTCGGCCGGTGAAGCGGACACGCAGGCCGACTGCCGCTGGCCTAAGATTCCCCTCATGGAGTGCCGGTTCGGTCTCCGTTGCGCGGTTTCTTTGCCGATTCAGCCCCGCGTCAAGCTCCCGCACTCTTTCCAGCAAGCAACCTTGCGCTTTCTCCTGTATCCCGTCCGGGTTTGGGCCAGCCAATTCGGCGTTCAGACCGTCAAGGGGCACTTCCAGATATTCCCAACGTAGGGGCGCCAAAGGAAGTTGCTCAACCTTCGCAATGTGACCGCCCGCCAAACTGATGAGCCAAGGCCCCCGAGGGCCGGTTTCGCTCCTGCTCAGCCCGGTCAAGCTGCCGAGGTAGCCGTTGGGGGAGAAGCGGCCATTTGGGAAAGGAGCAGCGAGGTCGTCCGGTTTGTGGATATGGCCCAGCAGCCAGCCAGCCAATCCGGCTTGGGCCAGTTCCGCCCCCGCTACTGGCGCATAGGGGCTTTGACCTCGCGTGCCGTCCCGGTCGCAATGCAGCAGGCCCAGATTGATGCCCGGGCCCCGTTCCAAGCGGGTATTTTCGAGCGGACTGTGGTGAATTTGGGCTTGCGGAAAAGACCAGCCCAACAGGCTAACAACCTCATTGCCTTCGCGGATTTCGCAGCGCTCCCACTCCCCGGCCGTTCCGAGCAGTCGAAACTGCGGAATCTGTTCGGCCAGCCGGGGCAGCACCTTGACATCGTGGTTGCCCGCTACGCCGATAACCTCAATGCCCTTGTCGGCTAAGCGTCGCACCCCTTGGCTGAGTTCCCGATACGCCTCAAAGAAGTCGTCGTCGTTTTCCACCACATCGCCGGCCAGCAGAACGGCCTTGACGCCCGCTGCAATGGCGGCGTCCACCGCTCTGCGCCAAGCCTCGGCAGGACCAAGTTCATGGGCGCGATTGGCCAGCTCCATCGGCAGCCGCGAGGGTGTCCG
Organism: uncultured Pseudomonadales bacterium; assembly: GCA_958296195.1. GTDB lineage: Bacteria > Pseudomonadota > Gammaproteobacteria > Pseudomonadales > Azotimanducaceae > Azophilus. The sequence continues at coordinate 2,398,795 of OY282455.1, forward strand.
CCCAAGGTGAATGTCGCCAACGGCCAGTATCTTCATGGTGGTTGGTTGCCGGTGGCGTTCATGGAAGGAACTCCTGCCGAATCAGTATGGGTTCCATCGGGCTGCATGGGCGAGGCCGGTGAGATGGGGACTTGAAGTTATACTGCATCCCTTTCCCAAAAACCAAGGCGGGAGGACTTCATGGCCGGACGGGTGCAACGGGGCGGGCTTTCGGTGGCGGCGGAGCTTGATGACTTGGTGCTGAACCGGATGCTGCCGGGCACTGGCGTCGATGCGGAGGCCTTTTGGGCTGGCTTTGCGATGGCCTTGGCGCAGCTAGGACCTCGAAACCGGGCGCTGCTGGAGAAGCGGGAGACGCTGCAGGCGCAGATCGACCAGTGGCATCTTGAGCGCCAAGGCCGGCTCCTTGACGCGGCGGAATACAAAGCCTTCTTGCAGGAAATCGGCTATCTAGTGCCGCCCCCCTCGGATTTCACCATCGAAACCAAGAATGTTGACCCCGAAATCGCCACCCTAGCGGGGCCGCAGTTGGTGGTGCCGGTGATGAACGCCCGCTACGCGCTCAACGCCGCCAACGCCCGTTGGGGCAGCCTCTATGACGCCCTGTACGGCACCGATGTGCTGCCGGAGGCGCCGGGCCGCGAGAAGAGCAACAGCTACAACCCGGCTCGGGGCGAAGTCGTCATCGAACGGGCGGCGGAGTTCTTGGACGAAGCCGTGCCTCTGGACGGCGCCAGTCACAAGGATGTGCGCCTCTACGGCATCGGTGTCGGCGCCGGCGGCAATCAACTGCGGGCGGTGCTGGCGGACGGCGGCAACACCGGGCTTAAGGAGCCGACGCAGTTTCGCGGCCATGTGGGGGAAGGAGCGGGAAATGGCGAGCCGAGCGTCGTGCTGCTGCGCCGCAACGGGCTGCACATCGAAATTCAAATCGATCCCAGCCATGCGGTGGGCGCCGCCCATCCCGCCGGCGTCAAGGACGTCGTTTTGGAGTCCGCCGTCACCACCATTCAGGACTGTGAGGATTCCGTGGCGGCGGTGGATGCCGAAGACAAATGCCTCGTTTATGGCAACTGGCTCGGCTTGATGAAGGGCGATCTTGAAGAGACCTTGGAGAAGGGCGGGCGCCGCATCGTCCGCCGCCTCAACCCGGACCGCGAGTACATTGGGGCGGACGGCCAGCCTCTCGCTCTGCCGGGGCGCAGCCTGATGCTGGTGCGCAATGTCGGCCACCTGATGACCACGGACGCGGTGCTGGACGGCGGGGGCGCAGAGGCGCCAGAGGGCTTTCTGGACGCCTTCGTCACCGCCTTGGCCGCCGTGCATGATCTCAAGGGCACCGGTGCCGGGCGCAACTCCCGGGCCGGCAGCGTTTACATCGTCAAGCCCAAGATGCACGGGCCGGAGGAAGTGGCGCTGACCGCGGCGCTGTTCGGCTTGGTCGAGGAAACTCTGGGCCTTGCGCCCAACGCCTTGAAGATCGGCGTCATGGACGAGGAGCGGCGCACCTCCGTGAACCTGGCTGCCTGCGTTTACGAGGCGCGGCAACGCATCGTCTTCATCAACACCGGCTTTTTGGACCGCACCGGCGATGAAATTCACACCAGCATGGAGGCCGGCCCCTTCCTGCCCAAGGAGCGCATCAAGGCGCAAACTTGGATCACCGCCTACGAGGACGCCAACGTGGATGTGGGACTGGCCAGCGGCTTCCGCGGCCGGGCGCAAATCGGCAAGGGCATGTGGCCGAAGCCGGATGAGATGGCGGAGATGCTGGCGGTCAAAGTCGGTCATCCCCAGGCGGGCGCCAACACCGCTTGGGTGCCTTCGCCCACCGCCGCCACCCTGCACGCCATGCACTACCACCAAGTCGATGTGGCGGCGCGGCAGGCGGAATTGGCGGTCCGCCCGCCCGCCAGCGTGGATGACATCCTGCGCATTCCGCTGCTGGTCGGCGAAAATCTTTCGGCGGAGGAGGTGCAGGCGGAACTGGACAACAACACCCAAGGCATTCTCGGCTACGTCGTGCGTTGGATAGGCCAAGGCGTCGGCTGCTCCAAAGTGCCGGACATCAACAACGTGGGGCTGATGGAGGACCGCGCCACCCTGCGCATCTCCAGCCAGCACATCGCCAACTGGCTGCACCACGGCGTTTGCAGCGAAGCCCAGGTGCTGGCGACGCTGGAGCGGATGGCAGCGGTGGTGGACGCCCAAAACGCTGGGGACCCGGCCTACCGCAAACTGGCCCCGGACTTGGGCGCCAGCATCGCCTTCCAAGCCGCCAAGGACCTGATCTTCAAGGGCCGCGCCCAGCCCAGCGGCTACACCGAACCGATCCTCCACGCTCGGCGGCGGCAGGCGAAGGCGCTTTCTTGAGGAAAGCCCGAGGGTGCCGTGAGCAGAATAGCCGGCGTTGACATAGGTGCCACCAACGTTCGGTTGCAGGTGGTGGAGAGGGGCAAGACCATCTGGGCGTCAAACGGCCCAACGCAGCGCTACGCGGACGGTCCATCGTTGCTTCGTGAAGCGCTGGGCGGCTTCGCGGTGGATGCTCTCTGCATCGCTGTTGCCGGTCCCGTAACGAACGGCGCAGCCGATCTGACCAACGGCGACTTGCGCTTCGATGAAGCCGAACTTCCGGCGGTGCTGGGCGTTCCCAGGGTGCTGGTGGTGAACGATCTGGTGGCGTTGGCTACGGAGGTGCGCCACTTGGACGATGCCTGCTTGCTGCCCTTGGGCCAATCCCGCAGGCGTTTGGGCGCTTGCGCGGTCCTTGCGCCGGGAACCGGCTTGGGCATGGCGATGGTGACGCCCGAAGGCCGGGTGCTGCCCTCGGAAGGGGGCCATGCGCCCTTTGCCCCGGTGGACCCTTTGGAGCAGGAGGTCCTAGGCATTCTTGCCGCTGAGCTGGGCTACGTCTGCTGGGAGGATGTGCTGTCCGGCCCCGGGCTGCAAAACCTCTACCGGGCGCTGCGCCAAGTTTGGGGCGCAGCCGCCGATGGCCTTGCCGCCGCGGACATCGTGGAGAGCGGCCTGACCCTTGCAGACCCGGTCTGCCGACAAACCTTGGAGACCTACTGCGCCATTCTCGGCAGCGCCGCCGGCGCCCTGTGCGTGACCGGTTGCGCGGAAGGGGGGCTGTACCTAGGCGGCGGTCTGCCGCCGCGCCTAGCCGGGCTGTTGCCCAGCAGCGCCTTCCGCCGCCGTTTTGAGGAGCGCGGCCGCATGAGCGCCTATGTGAGCAACATCGCCACTTTGGTCATCAAGGACGATGCCGCCGGCCTAGCCGGGGCGCTTCGCTTGGCGGGGGAACTGGGCAAAGCACAACGGGTTTGAGACCGCGGGCTAGGCAGCGCCGGCCGTTCACAAGTCCATGGTCATCCGCAGATAGCCCACTACGCCCGGCAGGTCGTGGGCCACCAAGCTCATGTTGACGATGCCGCAGGCCGTGCAGATGGCTGGGTCGTTGTTCAGCAGGTTGTTGGCGCCCAAAATGGCCGTCAGCCGGCCGCCCCGCAGCACCTCGCGGCGCATTTGCACATCGAGATAGGCTTCTGAACCTAGGACGTCGCCGGAGGGCTGGGTGAGGCGGGAGACGTAGCGCAGCGTTAGGCCGGCGCCCCATTTGCCGCGCCGCCAATCCAGCTTGGCGGTGTAGCGCCATTTGGGAAAGGCTCGTTGCAGGGTCTCCTCGGTGATGCTCCTAGTGAACTCGGTGGTGGTCAGCGAGCCGTCCGGGTTCCTGATGCGCTCGAGGTACTCGTTGAGGTGCGTGGCGTTGACGGCTAGGCGAAACTGCCCGGCGGCGCTGGGCTGGCTTTGCGCCTCCAAGGCGAGGTCCAGGCCCGAAGCTCGGATGCCGCCGATGTTCTGCAGCCTGTTTTCCACCAGTTCGATCATGCCCTGCCCATCCCGTTGCACCCCTTCGCAGAAGGCGGGCGCCAAGGTCTCCACGCAGGCGGTGATCAAGTCCGCAGGGGCGCGGCCTTGGATGGCGTCTTCGATCCGCACGGAATGGAAGTCGGCGGACAGGGTTAGGGTCTGCAGCCAGTTGCCGCCTTGCCCCCAGATGGGCCGGTAGGTGAGGCCGAGCATCCAGCTTTCCGAGGTCTCCGCCCGCAAATCCTCGTTTCCGGCGGAGATGGCGGCCAGTTGCGGGTTGCGTTGCGCTAGATCCGGCGGCAGGCCGAGGGCGGCGCAGTTGTCGATGATGGGCTGCGGCTGCGGAGCGTCCCGGCCGCCGTTGCCGGCCCCGACCAGCCCGCGCACGTCCGCGCAGGGATCCAGAAAGGTGAAATCCTCCCGAGCGGCGCCGCCGAACAGTTCGCCGATGCCCGGCGCCCGGAAGCCGGTGGAGAGGGTGCCGCGCAGCGCTAGGCTGTCGAACGGACGCCAAAGCAGGCCTAGCTTGTAGGTGTTCTCGGCGCCGAAGCTGCTGTAGTCCGAGCGCCGCCCGGCCAGATTGAGCTCCAGCCGCTCCGCACCGGGCCGGCCCTCCAAAATGGGGGCGTTCAACTCTGCGTAGAATTCGGTGACCTTGAAGTCGCCGCGGGTGGCCCCGGCGGGAATGCCGGCGGTTTCGCCGCGCTCGGCGACGGGGTCCGGTCGATACCAGCCATCGTGGGCGCGATGCTCGAAGCCGGCGGCGAAGGCAAGCGGACCGGCCGGCAGGAACAGCAGGTCCCCGGTCAGGTTGCCGGCGTAGTCGAACAACTTTTGCTGGCTGTAGTCCCGCTGCACGAAGCCCACGAAGTTCAGCATCTCCTGAGTGATGGAGCCGCCGCCGTCCGGCCCCTGGCCGCCGAAGAAATTGAAGGGTGTGCAGCCCTGCGTGGCGGCACAGACGGTCGGGTCACCCAAGGCGATGACCAGCTTGGCGGCGTTGTGGGCGCCGTCCTTGCGCTGGGCGCCCTTGTTGCGCCCGTGGCTGGCGTTGAGGTCCCAAGCGAAGCCCCGCTCGCCGAGGCTGAATTCCCCCTCAAGCCGAGTGCTGAAAAACCAGGTTGCAACCCTTTGCTGGAATAGCCGCGGCCCGGACTCCAGCGGTCGGCGCCCCATGAAGGCGAGGTTGCCGTTGGCCACGGAAAGGTCCGCCCCGAAGGGATTGTATGGCTGGTCCGCGTCTATGACCACTTGGTTGAGGAAGCGGTTGCCGCAGCCGTTGCCTAGGCACAACGGCTCCGGGGCGCCCTTGGTGTTGGAGCGGCGCTTGGCGTAGGTGGCCGTGGCGAGGAAACGCAAGTCGGCGGTGAGCTCATGGCGCACTTGGGCGTGGAGATTCAGCCGCCGGTTGGGGGTTTGCAGGAAGTTGTAGCGGTTGCCGTTGTAGTTGAAGCGGTCGGCGCTGGTGAAGGCGTGGAAGTCCCCGCCCGTTGGGTCGTCCGGATCGAAAGCCGGCAGGTTGCCGTCGCCGTCGTTCAGTGTACCCTCGTTCAAGGCTAAGTCCGCGTTGCCGAGATTGGGGCCGAGCACGAAGCGCCCCTGCGGAGTGAAGGAGGAGCAGCCGCCGTCGTCGCAACTTCTGCCGAAGGGGTTGGGGAAGGAGGATTGGGTGCGCTCGGAGGTAAAGATCGGCCTTTCCTCCGCGAATTGGGCGCCGAGCAGGAACTCGGTCGCTCCTTCCCGCAGAGCGCCGCCCCATACGGCGGACAGTTCGTTGGCGGCGCCGTCTCCATGGGAGACGTACTTGCCGGTCTGCGCACTGAGCTGCAGGCCGCGCAAGCCCTGCTTGGTGATTAAGTTCACCACGCCGCCGATGGCGTCGGAGCCGTAGATGGCGGAGGCCCCGTCCTGCAGGATCTCCACCCGCTCGATGACGCCGCTCGGCAGGGAGTTCAGATCCACCGTGCTCGGCACGCCGGAGGCCGAGGCCCCGGCGATCCAGCGCCGCCCGTCCACCAAGACTAGGGTGCGCTTGGCGCCGAGGTTGCGCAACGAGACATGCACCGCTCCGGCGCCGATGCCGGCCCCGTCCTGGGGGAAGCCGAAATTGCCAGGCACGTTGAAGCGGGTGTTGATGGCGGAGCCGGAAATGGGCAATTGCTGCAATGCGGCGCCTAGGTTGGTCAACCCGGCGCCATCCAAGTCGGCCTCTGAGATGCTCAGCCTAGGCGCGGATTCATCCAAGGGATCCCGATGGATGCGCGAACCGGTGACGATGACTTCCTCAATCGCGCCATCGCCGGCTTCCGCAGCCTGAACGGGAGTCCCACTTAAGTGGGAGAGGGCGGCGATCAGAAGGCTCTGCTTGAGCGCCTTGCCGATGGTCTGCGATCGGAAGTTCATTTGCCGCCCTCGGCGCCGCTAACAGGTTCGTCGTCGTCGGAGCGTAGCCGAGAGCCGCCCAGCGGCCGGTGTTGACCGTGCTAAATTGGCCTCGCTAGGCATTCCGCACCCTTGCAAGCTGACTAAGCGTGGGAAATCATGGCCGAATTGGGGGGAGTCCGCAAGGCTTTCGCCAACGCCGAAGGGTTGAGGACCGTGGCGACTGGAGCGGCGCGTTCCGGCACTACGCTCAAGGCAACGCGGTCAAGTGTGCGGCGGACTCTTTCGACGGCCCCGCCCTGACAGAGCGCCGCCGCATCGCCGCTGTCTGCACCGGGCGGTGCGCACCGTCAGCACCGAGCAAGGTGCGCCAGCCCATCAACCGACGTGGCATCGGCGTTTGGCGGCGCTTTGAAGCGCATCTGGAGCCCCTCAAGCAAGCCTTGGGTCCAGCCTTGACCGGCCGAGCGCCGTAGGGCGCTTCCACGCAGAACCGCGATTGACCTAATGGTGCCGAAGACCGCCAGCCCACACGTCAGCCCAACTTGGGAGTTGCGGCCAAGACCTTATTGCACCGGAACGTCAAAGTAGGTGTTTGGATAGGGTTCGTCCGCAAGGGTGTAGTGCCACCATTCCTTGTCGTAGTTGACGAAGCCGTGCCTTTCCATCAAGTTTTTCAGGAGGAGGCGGTTGGCCATTTGCCGTTCGGAAATGCGCGGGTCTGCGGTGTTGGACTTAGTGTCGAAATAGTCGTAGGGGGTGCCCATGTCCAACTCGCTGGAGTCCGTTGCGTTGGCCAAGGTCAGGTCCAGGGTGCTGCCCCGGCTATGCCCGGAGCGGTCTGCGATGTAGCCCTTTTCGATTAACAGGGCTTTGTCCTCCTCCGGGTAGTAGGCGGCCTTCATCCTTTGGTCGGCCGAATCCGCCACCCAACGGACGAAATGATCCACCGCCCGCTGCGGGCGATAGCAGTCAAACACCTTGAGCCGGTAGCCTTGCTCACCGGCCTCCCGCTGCGCGTTTGCCAAGGCTCTGGCCGCTGGTTCGCTGAGCAGGCACAGAGGCGCTTCATAGCCCTCCACGGCCGTGCCCATGAAGTTGTTTGCGGAGTGGTACCTGATGTCGAAGAGGGCTGCGGGAACGGCCTCATTCACCACCACAAAGCCCTCCGCCTTGGCGGCGTTCTTGGCCGCTGCGAAGTCGGCGTTCCCCCCGTCGCCCGCTCGCGCTTGTTGGGGAAGGACCTCATCGGCGGCGGACGGGCTAGGGTGCGCAGCGTTCTGGGAACTGTCCCCTGAGTTGCCGCAGCCCCACAACAGCAGCGTGGCCGTTAGAACAAAAGCCAGTTTGTCAATGCGCATTGGACTTCCTTAGTTTGTGACTTCGAGACTCATACTCCCACAACCCGCTGCGGGCCACGCCGATTCCGAAGATGACGAAGGAGATGGCTATGCCCGGCAGCAGGGCGTTTAGGGGGTTGAACTGTTCGATCACTTGGCCCAACAGGAGGGAGCTGATGGGGGCGGCGGACATGAAGCTGAGCAGCAGGACGGAGAGGATCTGCGCCCGCTCGTTCGGCGGGGCTAGTTCCTGCACGATGGAGCGGGCTAGGGTGGTGGTCACGCCGGCGTTGACCCCCCAAGCGACGAGGGCGGCGTAGAACAACCAGAGTGGCGGTTCGGACCAGATGACCAGCAGGATCAACACTCGGCTGAGCTGCATGGTCAGGAAGCGCCGGCCGGGGCGGCGCAGCGGCATGAACGCCAGCAGGAGCAGGCTGGAGCCGATGCTGCCGATGGTGAAGAGGATCACCACCCAGGAGTACAGCCCGGCACCGCCGCCGTAAACGTCCTTGACGATGAACGGAATCACCACGACATAGGCGCCGGCGTTGAACAGGCCGGACAGGAAGTTCAGGCCGATGACGTTGCGGACCAGCCGCAGCCGCCAGACCGCCCGCAGCCCGGCGCTGAACTTGGCGCGGCGGCGGCCGGCGCCGACCGGCAGTTGCGGCAAGCGCCAAACGGCGAAGATGCCCAGCCCGAACAGCAGCGCCTGCGCCGCCAGCACCGGCGTCAGCCCCAGATTCTCCAACTGGCCGCCGATGGCCACCCCGCCGATGCCGACCAGGGAGGTCACTAGGGTCATCAGGGTCACCGCCCGCTGCGCGTCAAAGCGGGCCACCCGGGACAGAATGGCTTGGCGGGCCGGGTCGGAGAGCGCTTGGATGGCGGACATCAGCAGTCCAAACAGCACCACCCACCAGTAGCTCAGCAGCCCCAGCTCAAACACCATGGCGATGGCCAGGGGCGGCAGGCACATGAGCAGATGCATGGAGGCGAGGTAGGAGCGGCCGTTGATCCGGTCACCCAACAGGCCGCCGAGCAGCAGCATGATGAGCGGCGGCAACTCGGCGATGGAGCGGGTGAGGCCGGTCCGGTCCGGGGCAATTTCCAAAACGCCCACCAGCAGCCAGGTGAACAGGAACCCCTGCAGGCTCATCCCGCCCATCCACAGACTGGAGCTTACCAAGTACCAAGGGTAGGCGGAGTGGGGCGGGGATTCCGTTTGCATGCTTGGCCCGCGGGCTTCATCAAGGGTTGGGATGGAAAGCTGTCCTCAAGGCTAGCCTGTACACTAGGCGGCTCATCAGCAGGGGAGGAACCCAATGAAACTTGGCGTAGGCATGGTATTCAACCACATCACGCCGCCGTCCTTCATCATTGAGGCGGCGCAGGCGGTGGAGGCGGCGGGGTTTGACTCCATTTGGCTGCCGGAGCACGTCATTTTCTTTCCTGAATACGCATCGCGCTATCCCTACTCCGGTGACGGCCGCATTCCGGGGTCGCCGGAGGGGGTTTTGGACCCGTTCTCAGCGCTCACTTTCATCGCTGCGCACACGCGGCGGATTCGCCTCGGCACGGGCATTTGCTTGGTGCCGCAGCGCAACCCAATCTACACCGCACGGATGGTGGCGGATCTGGACTACCTGTCCGGCGGGCGGGTGGACTTCGGGGTCGGCATCGGCTGGCTGAAGGAGGAGTTCGACAATTTGCGGATGGACTTCGCCACCCGCGCCGCCCGCACGCTGGAGTATCTCGAGGTGATGCGGGCGCTCTGGAGTCCCGGGCTGGCCACTTACGAAGGCGACGCCTACAGCCTCGCCCCCTGCCACTTCAACCCCAAGCCGGTGCAGTCCCCCCATCCGCCCGTCTTCTTCGGTGGAGAAAGCGAGCCGGCGTTGCGCCGGGTCGCCTTCCACGGCAATGGCTGGTACGGCTTTGACCTGGCGCCCGAGGCCGCGGCCGAACGCCTGCGGCGCTTGGATGCCTTGCTGGCCGAAGCTGGACGCCGCCGGGCGGACGTGCAGGTGTTCGTTGGCCCCAACCGCCATCCGGTGACCGTCGCAAGCCTCGCCGCCTACGCAGCCGCCGGCGTGGACCAAGTCATCGCGCCGTTGGCGGCGCGCAGCATCGACAAGCTGAAAGCACGGATGGACGCCTTGCTGCAATCCGCTGGACGCTAAAACTGGAATTGGCCTTGGATTTGCGCGGGCGGCATCCGTTGCCGAACGCTCCCGCGGCTGACAAATGCGCCCAATGCCGTAGAATGCGCCGCTCCGTTGCCGGCCCCTGAGCACGATGGCTGAACCCGCGTCCGATTCCTTCTCCTTTGTGCGCATGGAGCACGAAGTGCTGGCCATGTGGGAGCGGTGCAACGTCTTTCAGCAGTCGATGGAGCAGCGTCGGAACAAGAAGCCCTACATCTTCTACGACGGCCCGCCCTTCGCCACCGGGCTGCCGCACCACGGCCACATCCTGGCCGGCACTATCAAGGACATCGTGCCCCGCTACTGGACCATGAAGGGTCGCTATGTCCTGCGGCGCTTCGGCTGGGACTGCCACGGCCTGCCCATCGAGCACGAGATCGACAAGCGGCTGGGCATGTCCGCGCAGCAGGCCGTGGCCGAACTGGGCGTGGCCGGCTACAACGACCAGTGCCGCGCCATCGTCGGCCGCTATGTCGAGCAGTGGCGGCAAACCGTCACCCGCTTGGGCCGTTGGGTGGATTTTGACAACGACTACAAGACCATGGACGCCTGGTACATGGAGTCCCTCTGGTGGGTGTTCAAGCAGCTTTGGGAGGGCGGCCTAATCTATCAGGGCGAGAAGATCATGCCGGTATCGACCGCCTTGGAGACGCCGCTCTCCAACTTTGAAGCCACCTCCAACTACATGGAGGTGCAGGACCCGGCCATTACCGTGCTGCTGAAGCTCGTTGACGAAGACGCCTATCTTGCGGTCTGGACCACCACGCCTTGGACCCTGCCCTCCAATTTGGCGGTCTGCGTCGGCGCGGACATCCCCTACGTCAAGGCTTGGGATGCGCAGCTTGGCCGGCACATCTACTGCGCCGAAGAGCGACTGGCCGCCTACGGCGGCTTGGAGGTCAACGCCCGGCTGCACGGGGCGGACCTGGTGGGCCGCACCTACGAGCCGCTCTTTCCCTACTTCGCCGCGGAGCGCGACCGGGGCGCCTTCGTCGTGGTGGCCGATGACTATGTAACTGGGCACGAGGGCACTGGGCTGGTGCATCAGGCGCCGGCCTTCGGCGAGGACGACCAGCGGGTTCTGCGCACCGCCGGCATCGCCGCCTTCGTCTGCCCGGTCAGCATGGGCGGGCGCTTCAGCGCAGAGGTCGAGGACTTCGCCGGCCAACACGTCAAGGACGCGGACCCAGCCATCATCAGCTACTTGAAGGAGCGCGGCTTGCTGTACCGCCAGGAGGTGATTCAGCACGCCTACCCCTATTGCTACCGCTCGGACACGCCGCTGATCTACCGGGCGGTGCCAAGTTGGTACGTCCGGGTCACCGAAATCGTCGATCGCTTGGTGACCAACAACGAGCAGGTGCGTTGGGTGCCGGAGCACATCAAGCAGGGGCGCTTCGGCAACTGGCTGCAAGGGGCGACGGACTGGGCCATCTCCAGAAATCGGGTTTGGGGCACCCCCATTCCGGTGTGGATCAACGACGCCACGGGCCAACGGCTTTGCATCGGCTCGATCGACGAGTTGCAAGCCCACACTGGTGTGCAGGTGGCCGACCTGCATCGGGAGCATGTGGATCCGCTGACCTTCTCCATCAAAGGGGAGGAGGGCGTTTACCGGCGCATCCCGGAGGTGCTGGACTGCTGGTTCGAGTCCGGCGCCATGCCCTACGCCCAGCTGCACTATCCCTTCGAGAACCGGGACGTGTTCAAGGCCGGCTTCCCAGCGGAGTTCATCGCCGAGGGCCTTGACCAAACCCGGGGCTGGTTCTACACCTTGGCGGTGCTGGCCGCAGCCCTGTACGACAAGCCGGCCTTCCGCAACGTCATCGTCAACGGCATGGTGATGGCTGCGGACGGCAAGAAGATGTCCAAGCGGCTGCAGAACTACACGCCGCCGGACGAACTGATGGAGACCTACGGCGCCGACGCGCTGCGCCTGTACCTCATCAATTCCGGCCTGGTGCGGGCCGAGGAGCAGTGCTTCGCCGACGCTGGGGTGCGGGACATGGCGCGGCGGGCGCTGCTGCCCTGGCGCAACGCCTTCGTCTTCCTCAAGACCTACGCGGAAATTGATGGCTGGTCCCCGGAGCGGGGCAGCCATCTCGGCGACAACATCCTCGATCAGTGGATTCTCTCCCGCCTGCAAACCCTGAAGGCCCGCATCGCCAAGGAGATGGACGCCTACCGCCTCTACAACGTGGTGCCGCGGCTGTTCGAGTTCATCGAGGACCTCACCAACTGGTACATCCGCCTCAACCGCGGCCGGTTCTGGCGTGAGGACATCACCGCCGACAAGATCGCCGCCTTCGCCACCCTGCACACGGTCTTGCAGGAGCTCTGCCGCCTGATGGCGCCCTTTGCGCCCTTCCTGTCCGACCATCTCCATCAGGAGTTGGTGGCTTTTGGCGGCAGCGCGGCCAAGCCGGCCTCCGTACACCTGTGCGACTACCCGGAGTTCGAGGCTAGCTTCGCCAAGCCGGCTCTGGAGCTGGCGGTGGCGCGGATGCGTCAAGTAATTTTGCTGGGGCGCCAGCAGCGCGAGGAGGGGAAAATCGGTTTGCGCACACCGCTGCGCTCGCTGAAGATCATTCATCGGGACCCAGACCTGCTCGCGGAAATCGGCAAGTTGGGGACCTACGTCAAGGCCGAGTTGAACGTGCAGGAGCTCGACTTCGACGCCGACGAGGGGCGCTACGTTGAACTGGTGGCCAAGCCCAACTTCCGGGCGCTGGGCAAACGGCTGGGCAAGCGGATGCAGGTTTTTGCGCCGCTGATCCGCGCTCTTTCCCCTGAGCAAATCGCCACTCTTCAGGAGGACGGCGGCCTGTCGCTTCAGGGGGAGCGTTTTGGCTTGGGCGAAATCGAAGTGCTGCAGCGGCCCTTGCCGGGATCCGGCACCGCCACCGACGGTGCCGTCAGCGTGGTGCTGGACAGGGTCCTAACGGAGGAACTGGTGCGCGGCGGCTACGCCCGGGAGATCGTCAACCGGGTGCAGCGGGCACGCAAGGATCGGGACCTCGCTGTCTCCGACCGCATCGTCCTGCGCTTTGACGGGGCGGACGCCTTGCTGCAGGCCGCCGCTGAGCACCGGGACTACATCATGGGCGAAACGCTTTGCACCACCTTTGAGCGGGTGGCGCTCGCGCAAGGGGATGAGTTGGTTGAGGCGGAGATCGGCGGCATGGGGTTTCGTTTCGCCGTCACCAAGGCGGTCTATCATCAATAGCCGGGCGGATCGGCTTAGGTCAGGAGGCGGCCAACGGCCAGGTCGTTGCCGAAGAAGCGGCGCCGCTCAGCGCAGTGATGCACCAAGCCAGCCTTGCCAACGGGAGGGAAAGAGAGGGATACCCGTGGGAAGGGGGAGGGGAGGGAGGAAGCCGGGTATCCCTCATGTTCAGCATTTGGCCACCTAACCAGAGATGGCTTAGGTCAATGATGCCTCGAACGAGGCTGATTGTTACTTTTGGTAACGCTTAACGCAACCCAAATTTTTGCAACAGCCCGTTGCATATAAGCAACATTGTTAGGCAGAATCTCCTTTCCAAGCACCTTGAGTCCTTGGACACGGCCACAGTCGGAAACTGTGCGACGGCTCGATAACTGGTGTTGGCGGTGGCATCGACATGGATTGGGACGATTTCAAGTTCTTCTCGGCGGTGGTGCGCCATGGTGCCGTTCGCGCCGCCGCCAAGGCCCTTGGCGTACACCCCTCCACCGTCACCCGGCGCATTGAGCAGTTTGAGAAGCGTCTGGGCGTCAAGTTGTTCAAGCGCCGCGACCAGAGCTTGGTGCTCACGTCGGCGGCCGCATCGGCGGTGGAGGAGCTGCAGCGCATCGAACAGGAGCTCACCGGCATCGAGCACGCCCTCAAGCAGAGTGAAGGTGGCGTCGCTGGTTGGGTGCGGGTGGCCGTGCCGGACTTCCTGCTCCTAGGCGGATTGATCGACGACCTTGGCGGTTTTCTGGACCTCTACCCGGATGTTTGGATCGATTGGACCACTCTGGTCGTCGTAAAGGACCCGACCGACATCACCCTCTTGGCAGCTACGGAGCCGCCCCTCGATTTGATCGCGCGCAAGGTGGGCGTCGTGGGATGGTCGCTGTACGGCGAAAGGGCCCTGCTGGCCCGCTTTCCAGGCACCCACGCCTATGGTTGGGTTGAAGCCGTTGGCTCGGGGCGCGAAGCCTCGCTGCTCACGGCCGTTGCGGTGCTCAAGCAGCGGCATTTGCCGGAGGCTGCAACCGTCGCTCGTTGCCAAAGCCTGGCCGGAGTCCTGTCCTTGGCCCGCGCTGCGGTGGGCGTCGCCGCCTTGCCCTGCCTGCTGGGAGACCGGGATCAACGCCTGCAGCGCCTGCCGGGCACCACGGTTGAACGGCAGCCGCTGTGGCTGCTCATGGCCCCGGAAAACCGTCGCACCCGCCGGGTGCGAGTATTTGCCGACCACTTGCTTGAGGCCGTGCAGGCCCGGGCCGAGCAAATCAGCGGGCGGGATTCGGTCATGCCCTAATCTGCTTGCTGCGCTTGGAGAAATTCCGTCACCGCACGGCGCTCGCCAATGAAGATGATGCGTTTTCGCTTGGTCTTGAGCTGGTAGTCGTACATGGGGTCGTAGTACCAGGTCAGCAGCATTTCGATCCAGCGTTCGTGTTCACCGTTGCGGAAGGCGGCGGCTAGGGCGGCGCCCACCTGTTGATGCCGCGCACCGCCTAGGCGCTTGCGGATGCGGTCCAAGGCGGCCTGCAGGCGCTCCTGCAGGGCGGCCGCGCTTACGCATGCGGCCAAGGGCGCCTCGACGTATTCCTTGCGGATGAGGTCGATGCGGGCCGGCAGCGGCGCTTCGAGCAGCACGATGGCGGCTTGCCGCATTTGCGCGAACCAACCCTCCGGCAACGACAGGCGGCCTATGTTGCGGCTTTCGTCCTCCACGATGAGAGTGCGGCCTTGATGCTGAAGATACTTGACGGCCAGAGCGTTCTCGAAGGCTATGGGCGGCGGCTGCCCTTGCCCACGCCCGCCAAACGCGGAGCCGCGGTGGTTCGCCAGGGCTTCAAGGTCCACTGCATGGGGCAGTGTCTTGACGACCTCCGTTTTGCCTACGCCAGTGCGCCCGGACAGCATGAGCCAGCGCTTGGCGGCGCCGGCCTGGGCTTGGTCCGCCAAGGCGGCAAAGGTTTCGATGCAGGCTTGGCGCAGTTGCTTGTAGCCGCCCTCCACCCTGGGTGGATTCCAGCCGGCCTCACGCAGCCAGGCCTGGACGACTTGAGAGCGCAGCCCGCCGCGCCAACAGTAGAGCCATGTGTTTGGATGGGCGCGGAGAAAATCGGTCCAGGCACGCATGCGGCTGCTGCGCACCTCTCCGGAGACCAACTCATGGCCGCGCCCGACGGCGGCGTCCCGGCCGCGCCGCTTGTAGAGCGTTCCCACTTCGTGGCGCTCGCCATCGGTTAGCAGCGGAAGGTTCACTGCGGCGGGGAAGGCGCCCTTGGCGAACTCCGCCGGCGAGCGCAAATCGATGAGGGGAACGTTCCCCTTGAGCAAATCCGCCGGCAGGTTAGGGCACCTGCTCAATGACCGGCTTGCCGTCCAGAAAGAGATCAAGATGCTGCTGCAGGATGTCCAGCACATCCTTGCGGTCCATATCGACGGCTTTCTGCAAGGCCAGCTCCTGCACCCGCACGGCCTCCCTAAAGTTGCCGGTGGCGGCGTAGGTGGCCGCCCAGGTGTCCAGATATTCGGGTTTGCTCTGGGCGTCTTCATTCGTCTTCATGAGACGGGTCATGATTCTGTTGGCGAAGCGGGCTTGGCGCAGGCGGTCGAGATCCGATACGGTCAGGGTCCAAGCCACTTCGTTGACGATGTCAGCATGCTCCGGCGCGGCTTTGGCGGCGTCCCGGAACCACTTGCGGGCGGTGCGGAAGTTCTGCTTCGCGGCCACTCCCCGGGCATGTAGGTTGCCGAGCATCAGCATGGCTTCCGGGTCGGCGGTGTCCTGCACCATTTCCATCAGCCAAGCGATGGCGCGGCCGTCGCTGTCGGGCGCCGTTCGCTCCCGCATCAGATAGCGGGCGTAGCTTAAGCGGGCCGCGTTGTTGTGCAAGGCGGCGGAGCGGACGAAGTACCCCTCGGCGGCGTCCTGGTCCTCCTCCACGGCCTCGCCGGCGTAGTGCAGGTAGGCCAGATGCAGCAAGGCGTCGCTGTGATCGAGGTCGCCGGCTTGGCGCATGAGGGGAATCGCAGCGGCGACGTTGTCCGCTCCGAAGACGCCTTCAAGATATAGGGCCGCAAGGCCGTACATGGCGTTGGGCGAACCGAGGGCGGTGGCGCGCATGTAGTTTTCGAGCACGTTGTCCAGCGCCGCCTGCCGCTCCTCCGGGGATTCGGCTTGGCCGTACTGAATGGTGTAAATGCGGGCTAGGATGTTGTGGGCGATGACGTTGTCGACTCGGGACCCGGCCTGCAGCCAGCCGATGGCGTCATCGATTCTGTTGCGGGCGACGAGCAGGGCGCCCAGAGCGGTTTGCGCGGCCGGGTCTCCCTGCCGCGCCAGCAGCCCGATCAGGGTCAACGGCGCAAGCTCGCCGTCTGGTCCGTCGCCGGTGAATCGCTTCTCCGCAACCCGGTCCAAACCGTCCAACGCGAAGTGCAGCGGGCGCAGCGGCCCCTCGTTCGGCGAACGCCCCAAGGCGAGCAGCATGAAAGGCGTGTCTTCGTTGGACTTGTAGATGGCGCCCACGGCGGACAGCTCCTCCGAGCGCAAGTAGAACTGCGCCTCCGCCGGCGTGACGGCGCTGTAGGGATTGTCCGGCGCTCCGCTCCGAGCCTCCGCCATGGCGGCCTTGGCCGCCGCCACCCAAGCGGCGTGATGGTCCTCGGCCTCGGCGGCTTCGACGTAGTCGTAGAACGTCTTGAGTGCATAGTGCCCGGAAAGGCTGGCGTAGTTCATGTCCAGTATGGCGCTGCCGATGGCGCCCAGCTTGAGCGGTTCGTACTCGATCAGCTCCAGCGCCTGCCCCTCCAGCTCAATAAGCCTTTCCAAGCTGTCGGCGAAGTCGTCGCCGGCTAAGAACTCGGAGCGCAGCCTAGCGGCCAGCGCCGGCGTCGGGTCGTCAAGCGTTTCAGCTTCGATTTCCGGTGCCGGAGGCGGCATCGATTGGCAGCCCAGCAGCAACGCGGCAAGGCCGGCGGCGAAGGGGAGTTTGAACATGGCGCTTGTTATAGCACAGCCTTCGCGCCATGCATGAACTGTTCGGCTGACTCCAGTATGATTTGCGCTTCGCAGCACTGTTCCTTAATTGCAGGGAGGCGTCGTTGATGGTCTTTGCGCACAAGCTCCGCCCGCCGACGGCGGAGGAGGCGTTGCCGGTGCGGGCGGCCGGCGTTGCCGTGCCGGAGCGGCACTATGTCAACGGCCGTCCTTTGGCCGGGCCTTTCCCGGAAGGCCTGCGGCAAGCCGTCTTTGGCATGGGCTGCTTTTGGGGTGCCGAGCGACTGTTCTGGTCCCAGCCCGGGGTTTACGTCACGGCGGTGGGCTACGCCGGCGGCCTGACGCCCAATCCCAGCTACGAGGAGGTCTGCTCCGGCCTCACCGGCCACACGGAGGCGGTGCTGGTGGTGCATGACCCGGAGGCGGCGGCGCTCCCTGCACTGCTGGCCCTTTTCTGGGAGGGCCATGATCCGACCCAAGGGATGCGCCAAGGCAATGACGTCGGCACTCAATACCGCTCCGCCATCTATCTGCCCAAGGACGAAATTGCGGCCGCTTTGCGCTCTCGCGAGCGCTACCAAGAGGCGCTAAGTGCGGCGGGCTACGGCCCAGTCACGACGGAGATTGCCGAATCGCCGCCCTTCTACTACGCCGAACCCTACCACCAGCAGTACCTCGCCAAGGTGCCGAACGGCTACTGCGGCCTTGGCGGCACCGGGGTGCGCTGCGGAGGATGAAAACTGCGGCAAGGCTTGGGGATGCGCACGGCCCTCCAAGCGGGGGAGGCCCGGCGCAGTAGCGGCGTCGAGGTGGCGGCCAGCGGCTTGTCGGTTTAAGACCGTTCCTTGTGGGTAGGTGTTGCATGCGCCTAGGCATCGGCATTGACTTCGGCACCACCAATTCCAGGGCGGCGGTGTTCGACGGCGAGCGGCTGGCGCTTGTCAACTTGGAGGGCGGCGTCTCGATCATGCCGTCCGCCACCTACATTGACCGCGTCTTGCAGGCGCAAGTGGGGCAGCGGGCCATAGACTGCTACATTGCCGCCAACACCGGGCGCACCGTTGAGTTGACGCCGGAGATCATCGGCGTCGAATCCGCATTCGTGGAGCAGGGGGATCCGGAGCAGCCCAGTCCCATCGCCACGTCCGCCAAGGCCATCTACGGCCAGCCGCTCATTGACCGCGGTTTGCAGGGACGCTTGTTTCGCGGGGTGAAGCGGCTGCTTGGCGATGCGGGGCTGCGGCGGTTGATGGTGTTTGACCATCCCTTCCGCTTGGTCGCCCTGATTACGCCCATTCTGGCGCATATCCGCACCAAGATTGCCGAGCAGGTCGATGGCGAGGACGTGCGCTGCACCCACATGGGCCATCCGGTCCACTTTGAGGGTCGCAGCCCCAAGCGCAACCACACGGCCTTGGCCCGGCTGGGCGAGGCTTGCCGCCATGCCGGCCTTGCGGAGGTGCGCTATTGCGCCGAGCCGGTGGCTGCGTCGCTGCGCTATTTGCACGATAATCCCGAAGTGGAGGGGGAACGCCTGCTAACCGTGGATTTCGGCGGCGGCACTCTCGATTGCTGCGTCCTGCAACGAGTTGGCGGGCGTTCCGCAATGGGCGCAGGCGGACGCAACGCCAAGGACGGGATGAGGTTGCGGCGGGGTGCTGGGCAGCGGCTTGGCGCACAAGTCGAGCACAGCCGGAAACGCGGGCAACGAAGCCGCATCGGTGAGGGGCAGTTCGAGGTGCTCGCCACCCACGGCGTCGCCTTGGGCGGCGACCGCATCGATCAACTGCTATTCCGGGAGTTGCTCTTTCCACTGTTGGGCAAGGGGGAAATCTGGCGGCGCACCGGCATGGGCCGGGACATCGCCACCTTGTTCCCCTTTGAGGACTACGAAGACCTGCTGCTCAACTGGGCCGTCGGCTACACCCTCAACCAAAACCGCTACACCACGGCGGTGCTGGACTGCATGGCGAACGGCGGCGCCGGGGCGGAAAAGTTCGAGCGCCTGCATCAACTCATCAGGCGCAACTTGGGCTACTTGGTGTTTCAGGCCATCAAGGGCTTCAAGGCGGAACTGTCGGAACAGCCGGCGGCGGTGCTGGACATTCCCGAACTGGACGTGCAGGTGCGCCTAACCCGAACGGAGTTTGAGGCCCTGATCGCCGAACCGTTGGTGACGTTCGCCGCTGCCTTGGACGAGACCTTGGCGCAAGCCAGGATCGCCCCCCACAGCATCGACTTGGTGCTCCGCACTGGCGGCTCCTGCCTCATTCCGGCGGTGCAACGCATTCTGGCTGAGCGCTTTCCCGGGCGGGTGGTGGAGCAGAACCCCTTCACCAGCGTCGCCGCTGGGCTGGCCATGCGGGACTTTTGGATGCGGAGCTAGATGGGGCGATGCAAGCGCTGGTGCATCAAGGACTAGGCAAGGGCACCTTTCCTGATGGGTTCATAGTTGCCGGAGGCAAGTGGATTAGGGGTTAGTCCACCTCCGCCGGCGGCGTCCAACTTGGGTCGAGGATGCGGAAGAAATCCTTCAGCATTCGATAGGTCAGCCCCCAAATAAAGTGGCCGCCAGCGAGACGGTAGCCGTTGAAGGGGGAGGGTGTGCCGTTGAAGGAGAAGGTCTCCACATGGTGCAGGCCGTTGCCGGCCAGCAGGTTCAGGGGCGCCCAAACCACTTCCGCCACTTCATAGTTCGGGCGAAACGCGGGATCCCCCTGCAGGGCGAAGGCGTGGGGCGCGATCAATAAATTGGGGCGCAGGCTGCGCGGGGCGGCGCAGTGTTGGTCCAATGCGCCCAGATATTCGGCGTCGGCTAGGTTCAGGCCGATTTCCTCCTTGGTCTCGCGCATGGCGGCGGCCTTGAGGTCGGCATCCGCCTTGTCCAAGTGGCCGCCGGGAAAGGCCATTTGCCCGGACCAGGGGTCTCCCTTCTTGTCCGCCCGCTTGATGAACAGGATTTCGGTTCGCCCGGCGAACTGCCGCAGAATCACCGCCACCGCCGCTTGCCGGGCGCTGCGCTTGGGCGGGAAGACCTTGCCTTGGTGGTTGGCGAGGCGCCGGCGGATGCCGGGCAGGTCAAGCTTGGGCAGGCTTTGGCGCATTTCCTTTTGGGCAGGTATGTTGCGGCGTTCGTGAGCGTTGAACGGGTTAAGCCTGAACGTGGCCGCCGACGTTCAGTGCCCCAGGTTGCAGGGCGACGAAGCGTTGATGATACCCTTAGCTGAGATGTTCCGCTCAAAAGCGCCCCATGCCTAAAACCGAAGACGCCAACCATTGCTTTGTTTGCGGCCCCAGCAATCCCATCGGCTTGGGCGTTCGCTTTCGGTTGGTTGAAGACCTGTGTTTGGGCGAGTTCACTCCGGACGAACGGCATTCGGGCTACCGCGACGTCACCCACGGCGGCATCGTCTTCAGCCTGCTTGATGACGTAATGGCCAACTGGCTGTGGCTGCAGGGCCTCGCCGCCTTCACCGCCAAGGCGGATGTGCGCTACCGGGCCGAACTGCCGGTGGGCGCCGCCGTGCGCCTGGAGGGCCGCTGCCTCGCCCGCAAGGGCCGGCTGGCGCAGATGCAGGGCCGGGTGGTCCGTCAAGACAACGGCGAACTGGTGGCGGAGGCGATGGCCAGCTTCATGCTGTCCGCCACCAAGCCTTGATCTGGGTGCAGGACGCATCCAGAGCCCGTTGCAACGTGCTATGCAGGTGAGCGACCGATCCATTTGCAAGCCGAATTGCGCATCAGCGGCAAGTTGACGCCGGAGGAAAAACGCCGAATCAAGGTGTTGGTGATTGACGTATCACAGCCCGAATGAGGTTGCCGAAAGTTAGGGTGGCCTCTCTACCTGTCCGGCAGTAAGCCGGACACGCGGGACAGCAGCTCGTCGCCGTTGCTGCACTCCAATATCCACTCGCCTACCCTGTCCAAATCATCCTGCGCAGTCAGGCTGTCCAGCAGGCCGACCAAGCGCTGCGCTGTCCCTTCGTCGAACTTCAGAGCCGCTTGGCGACTGAGGAGGCGTACGCCAGCCTCGGTGCGGCCCTGCCGGACGCCACGCTCAACGCCCTGAGCAATGCCGCGCTCAAAGCCTTCAGATCGCACCTTGGCGTCCCACCTGTCCCAAGCCGCTTCCGCCACCGTCGCCATAACCGCTTCCTCCTTTCTCTCAAGTTCCTCAAAGGCCGGAAAGCCCGAACTGCCGCCAGTTCTGTGCTCCCACAGCGCCCGTGCCCAAGCGTGCAGCGCCTGCCGGAACGCCTCGTTCGCCGCGCCGGGGAAGCGGGCTGCCTCCTCCAGCAGGCAAGGCAGCAACTCATGGGGCGTCCCGCTCGCCTGCAGACGCACCGTTGCCGAAACCCGGTTGTCCAAGGGCCAATCCTCCGCCGGCCCCGCCCCCGAAGTCAAGGCCCCACCCGCCGCCAGCAGACGATACGCTTGCGGCTGCAGCAGCGCCAAGTCCCGCATCATGCGTCGCGAGGGCAGCGGTGCCAGATCGGTCACTTGGCCGGCCGCCGTCCAAGGCTCGCTGCCGTTGTAAACCACGATGGGCAGCACCCAAGGCTGGCCGCCCTCCTTCCCCAGCGCGTCGCCGCGGGCCACCCGCTCCAGCAGCAGCTCCGCGTACTCCCGAACCCGCTTCGCCATGCGCTGGTCCACCTCGGACTGGAACTCCAGAAGGACGAGGAGGTAAGGCCGTTCGCCGTTGCCAAGCCGTCCCCGGCGCAGCCGCACACTGAACGTCATGTCGCCCAGGCGCTTGCGGTGGGCGGCGTCCAAGAACTCCGAAGAGCGGTCCTCAAGGGTGGCGAGGTCCAGTTCATCCACCCAGTCGCGGGCGACGAGGCCCAGCAGGTCGGCCGCCACCTCGGGAAGGCCATGGATGTACTTGTGGGCGGCGTCGTGGTCCATGCGGACACCCTAGAGGGTGCGCAAGGGGAAATATGTAGGATTTTGCCTAACTTGGTGTGCGAGATGCGCCTTGGCGAAATTGGGGAAGACCTGCCCGAAAGCAAGCTGCCGTGAATGACGGTCGGCGCAGTTGCGGTGCTGCCTGGACTTTCAACCAGCGCAGCATATTGATTGCAAACGGACTTTCGGTGGCGAGGCGAACGAGGGCTAGGCGGGATAGCGGCGCATCAGCCAATCCAGCATCAGTTGGTTGGTTTGCTCGGGTTCCTCCTGTTGGATCCAGTGGCCGCACTCCAAGGTTTGCACTTCAAGGTCCGAGGCGATGCTCGGCAGGGCCTCGGATTGCGGCACCATGTCGTAGCGCCCGTAGATCATCAGGGCCGGCTGCTCCACCCGCTCCGGGAAGCGGCCCAGGATCTCCCAGTTGCGGGTGAAGTTGCGGTACCAGTTGAGGCCGGGGGTGAAGCCGGAGCGCCGGAAGCTCTCTACAAACACGGCCAGTTCCGCCTCGCTCATCATCAACTCGCCGGCGGGGGCGTCCGTTTGCGCCAAGTGGATGAGCGCCATGCCGGGCTGCGCCGCGGGCATGGGGGAGCGCCAGTGGCCGGTGCGGTACAGGTTGCGCAGAAAACGCTCCGGGTCGGCGTCGAAAGCGGCGTCGGCCACGCCGGGCTGGCGGTTGAAGTGGACGATGTAGAAGTCCGGCCCCAACTGCTCCTCCCAAAAGCCCACCCATTCGCGCTTGCCCCGAACTAGGAAGGGCACACTCAGATTAATCAGACCGGCCACGCGCTGCGGATGCATGACGGCCAAGGCCCAGACGACGAGCGCCCCCCAGTCGTGACCGACGAACAGAGCGTCTTCATAGCCGAAGTGGTCGAGCAGGGCGGTGAGGTCTCCGGTTAGGTGCGCAATGTCGTAGGCCGCCACCTCCTTGGGCCTCGACGAAGCGCCGTAGCCCCTTTGATTGGGGACGATCACATGGTAGCCGGCCCCCGCCAAGGCCGGGATTTGGCGCCGCCAGGAATAAGCGTGCTCCGGCCAGCCGTGGCACAGCACGATGGGCCGACCGGCGCCGGCGTGGAACGCCTCGACCTCAATCCCGTTGGCTTTGACGCGCTCCGCGTGCGGAAAGTCTGTCATTGACCCACCTGTTTCCATCTGAAAATTTTGCACAGTTTCGCACGAAGGTTATGGCGAATGTCCCCGAAAAACCAGAGGCGCTGACTGCCGCCACATGGCGGTTTTGGCTTACAGAACCAGGCTTGACGGCCTGCTATTGTGACCGTCCACATTCATTATTGGAGGCCAAAAATGGCGAAAGCAGAACTGCGCTTTGGGGCGCATGGAGGCATGCGCGAACTGAACAGCGCTGAACTGGCATCGGTGGGCGGAGGTCGTTCCTTCCAGTCCGGGACAGGAGGTGGTTTGTTCGATATCAACGGCAGCGATTGGTTTCGGAGCAATCCGATTGGTCGGGCGGCGACAATGAGCCGCGCCCAACAGTTCTGGGGTTTCCTGTACGGGTGATTGCCTGACTCCGTCAGTTCCCCTGCCCTTGATCTAGGGGCGATCGTGCGGGGCCTGCAAGAGGCCCCGCGCACTTTCTCTGTGCTCAATTTGTTTCCTCCTGCGGCTGACGAGCGTTGGCCAGCCACCAAAGCCAAAGAGCGGCGAACATCAGATCGAGAGCGCCAACCGCAACGAGGCGGGGCGACGCGCCAGCCAGCAGCCACAGCCCTACGAGGACGACGAACAGGCCCAGCTTGCCGAGCGCCGCAACCGCCAACAGTGGTTGCAGCGGGGTCGGTTGCAAGGCCAGCCAAGCGTAAACGCAGCCGAAGAGCCCCACCATGTAGGCGGTCAGTGCCGCGTAGAGCGGATCGGCCGCGGCCGGCAGGCCCAGTTGCTGGCCCAGCCAAGCGCCGGGCCGGGCCACCATGTAGGCGGCGCCTAGGTTGATTGGGAAGCATATCCATAGGGACATCCGCAACAGGATGTCGATGGCGACCGGTCGGTCCGCTGCAGTCATGGTGATTGCCTGTCAAGTTGGCCTCTTGACCCAGCCCGCATATTGCACCAAGCCGCTTGTCTCCAGACGAAATGTTCCTTTCCTGCAGCAGGTTGCCCAGTCATCGTTGGGGAACGCCTTGGGCGCAAAGTGGGCTGACCGCGATCATCGCTGCCCAGGGCGCAATGCGGCCTAGGCCCTGAATTGTTCGTTGGACTGGAGCCGGGCGAATAGCGGGCAGCGGCTTGCAGCGGGCGCGTGGCGGCAATGATGGCCGGCATCACAACCAGTGCGGGACTGGTTGCGTTATCATGCCCGCACCTGCAGGTGGGCGAGAGTGCGGCTTTCCTTGCGGCGCCTTGCTGGAAGCAGGGTAGGGCGGCGGCGCCGTTCGCCGTTGTTCGCGCCCGTTCCGCGCCACTGCGGAAGCCGCCTCGAACGGCGCTGGTGCCCGGCGTGGCCGTATGGGCTTTGGACGGGTCGGCGCATGGTGATGCAAGTTTCGGGTACATTCTCTTAGGACAGCACAGCAGCAAACAATGAGCAAGCACAAAGGCCCGGACCCCATCGGCTTTGACACCCTCGCCCTGCACGCCGGCCAAGCGCCGGACCCGGCCACCGGCGCCCGGGCCACACCCATTTATCAGTCCGCGTCCTTCGTGTTTCCGGATTCGGACTTCGCCGCCGGGCTGTTCAACATCGAGCGCGCCGGCCATGTCTATTCGCGGCTTTCCAACCCCACCAACGCGGTGCTGGAGGAGCGCATCGCCGCCTTGGACGGCGGGGTCGGCGCCATCGCCACGGCTAGCGGCCAAGCCGCCATGCACTTGGCGGTGGCCACCATCTGCTCCGCCGGGGAGCACATCGTCGCCAGCCGCTCCCTTTACGGCGGCACCCACAACTTGCTGGAGTACACCCTGCCCCGCTTCGGCATCGAAACCACCTTCGTGGATCCTCGGGATCCCAGCGCCTTCGCCGCCGCCGTTCAGCCCAACACGCGCCTGTTGTTCGGGGAAATTCTCGGCAACCCCGGCCTGGAGGTGCTGAACGTTCCGGCGCTGGCGGAGGTGGCTCATGCCAGAGGGCTGCCGCTGCTGGTGGACGCCACCTTCGCCACGCCCTATCTCTGCCGGCCCATCGAGCTGGGCGCGGATCTGGTCATGCACTCCGCCACCAAGTTCTTGAGCGGACATGGGGTGGTGATCGGCGGGCTGCTGGTCGATGGCGGCCAGTTTGATTGGGAGAGCGGCCCCCATCCCACCATCAACGAGCCCTACGCCGGCTTCCATGACCTGGTGTTCGGCGAGGAGTTCGGCCCCGCCGCCTTCATCACCCGCGCCCGCAAGGAGGGCATTCGGGACTTCGGTGCCTGCATGGCGCCCATGACCGCCTTTCAGATCCTTCAGGGCTTGGAGACCCTGCCGCTGCGCATGGCGCGGCATGTGGCCAACGCCCAGCGGGTGGCGGAATTCCTGGCGGAGCATCCTGCGGTGGCGGCGGTGGGCTACCCCGGCTTGGCGGATCATCCGGACCATGAACTCGCCAAGCGGCTGCTGCCCAAGGGTGCCGGGGCGGTGTTCAGCTTTACGATCAAGGGCGACCGGGAAGCCGGCAAGACCCTGATAGAAGCCCTGAACATCTTTTCCCATTTGGCCAATGTGGGGGACGCCAAGTCCTTGGTCATCCATCCGGCCAGCACCACCCATCACCGCATGGACGCCGCGGCCTTGGCGGCGGCCGGCATTGGCGAGGGGTTGATTCGACTTTCCATCGGTCTTGAGGATGCGCAGGATCTGATCGGCGACCTAGCCCGCGCCCTGAGCCGGGTGAAGAGGATGTTGGAGGCATGAAGCATCGAGTGGCGGCTACCAACGGTGCCAAGACGGGGGATGGTGGGGTGACAACGATGGTGTTGGCATGAGGTTTCAGGTGGATGGCGAGAACGCCTTCGCCTCCACAGGCAGCGGCGTCCACGAGGCGGGACGGGCGGCGGTGGTGTTCATCCACGGGGCCGGTATGGATCACAGCGTTTGGGTGATGCAGGCCCGCCACTTCGTTCGCAGCAGGCTGAATGTTTTGGCCCCGGACCTGCCGGGTCATGGTCGCAGCGAAGGTCGAACGCTGACCTCCATTCCAGACATGGCCGCTTGGGTGGTGCGGGCCATGGATGCCGTCGGCTTGGACAGCGCCGCCGTGGTGGGGCACAGCATGGGAGCCCTCGTCGCCTATGCGCTGGCGGCGCGGCATCCCGACCGTTGCCGGGCCTTGGCGCTGTTCGGGCCTTCTGCGCCCATGCCAGTCACCGATGCGCTGCTCAACGCCGCTGCGGACGACGACCACGCAGCTATTGACATGGCTAACAGCTGGAGCCACAGCCCCCAGGCGCGGCTAGGCGCCAACCAAAATCCGGGGCTGTGGATGCTCGGTGGCGGTGAACGCCTGCTGGAAACCGCCGCCCCTGGCGTCTTTCATGCGGACCTGAGCGCCTGCAACGGCTTCGACCCGGACGCCGACGCCGGACCAGTGCGCTGCCCAGCATTGGTGGTTGTGGGCGAAGCGGATCAGATGACGCCGGCCCGGGCCGGCATTGCGGTCAGCGAACGGTTGGCCCAGGCAAGGGTGCTGCGGCTGGCCGGCTGTGGCCACGCCATGCTCTCGGAGCAGCCGAACGCAGTGCTGGACGCACTGATTTCCATCGTACATTAACCGGTTGCCTGTCCCCCAGTCGGTGTCCAAGGCTTTGAGCTTTGCCGCAAGGCGCCGCCTCCTGTTGCGTCGAACCATGCCGTGAGCGGCGCACCCGTACCCGAGTCATTGGGAAGGCGTCCTCCTCTAGCTGTTCCCTTGGGCGAATTCCCCGCCCAGGGATGATGAAAACGGCCGGCGGACAGGTACACTTGTTTGCGGACGGCAAGCTAGGAGGCACCCATGTCCGAACTACTGTTCGCTGGCGCACTGTTTCTGGCCACCCATTTGGGCATCAGCAACTCCCCATTGCGGCCGGCTCTGATGCGGGCGCTGTCGGAGCGGGGCTACCAAGGTCTGTACTCCTTGGTGGCGTTGGTCACGGTGGTTTACTTCGTGATGGCCTACAACGACGCGCCGCGCATCGCGTATCTGTGGAATCTGGACCCGCGCCTGTATTGGGTGCCGAAGCTGCTGATGCTGCCGGCGTTCATTCTCTTCGCCGGGGGCCTCAAAGGAGCCGCGCAAACGGCCTCCCCATTACCGGGCTGCGCTGCGGATGCGGCGGCATTGGCCAGGCTGACCGGCGGCATCAACCGGGTGACGCGCCATCCGGTGCAGTGGGCCTTCATCCTGTGGGCGGCCTCCCATATTATCGCCAACGGCGACGCGGTGTCGGTGGTCTTTTTTACGGTCTTCCTGCTCCTGTCCTTGGTTGGCTCCGTGTTCGCGGACCGCAAGAAGGCGGCGGCCTTCGGGGAGGACTGGCAAGCCTTTGCCGCCGCCACCTCCCACCTGCCCTTCGCCGCCGTAGCCGCCGGGCGCAACAACATGGCCTGGAGGGAATTGGCTGTCCCCGCCGCTATCGGCTTGGCGCTCTACCTAGCTGTTTTTTGGGGCCACGGGTGGCTTTCCGGGGCCAGCATTTATTGGTGAGGACGTTTCTCAGGCCGCGCGATCTCCACGTTTAGCTAGGCTGAACGCTAAATGGGTTGTTGGCGAAAACCGGAAGCTCTTGGCGGAATTTTTGAGTCAAATGGGCGTTTGGGCTTGAAAATTCAATCCGAGGCCATATTTTGCGCACCGATGCCGGTTGGAACGCTCGCCGACGGCAGGGATGCGTGGAGGAAACTGTGGTTGCCGCGCTGGCGTTGTTTGTTCGGGCGTTAAGGATTGCTGATGATCGAGGCTGATAGGCTGACGCGCCGCTACGGTGACTTCGTGGCGGTGGATGAGGTGTCCTTTTCCATAGAGCCGGGGGAGATCGTGGGGCTGCTCGGCCCCAACGGCGCCGGCAAAACCACCATCATGAAGATGCTGACGGGCTTCTTGGAGCCGAGCAGCGGCCGGACGCTGGTCAATGGCGTGGAGCTGGAGCAGGATCCGCGCACCGTGCAGGCGCAGTTGGGCTATCTGCCGGAGAACCTGCCCCTGTACCCGGAGCTCGCGGTGATCGACTACCTCGCCCATGCCGCCGACCTGCGGCAAATAGAGGACGTGCGCGGCGCGGTGGTTGCGGCCATTGAGGCCACCGATTTGGGCGACAAGGCCCTGGACCCCATCAGCACCCTGTCCCGGGGGTTCCGCCAGCGCGTCGGCGTCGCCCAAGCCATTCTGCACAAGCCCCGCTTTCTGATTCTGGATGAACCCACCAACGGCCTCGACCCGGGGCAGACCCAGGACATGCGGCAATTGGTGCGGGACCTGGCGCAGTCCGCCACCGTCATTCTCTCCACCCACATCATGCAGGAGGTCAACGCCATCTGCGACCGGGCGCTGATTCTGCGCAACGGCGCCTTGGTGCTCGACGAGCGGCTCAAGGACCTGCAGCAGGCCAACGCCCTGCGCCTGCGCACGGATGCGGCCGCGCCGGTGGCCTCCTTGGTTAGCGGTGCGGCCAGCTTGGGGGAGGGCGCTTGGCTGCTGGAGGTGGACGGGGACTTGGACCTCGCCGCCGATCAGGCCGCCAAGGCCCTTCTGGGCGCCAACGCGCCGATCTACGAACTGGCCCCGCAGCAGCGGGACTTGGAGACCCTCTTTCGGGAAGTCAGCGAAGGAGCCAGCTCATGAGCTTTCAAGTCATGCGCCGAATAGCGGCGAAGGAGTTGACGCTCTTCTTCGCCTCGCCAACGGGTTACCTGTTCCTGGCGGCGTTTCTGGCCGTCACCCTGTTCGTCTTCTTTTGGGTGGAGGCCTACTTCGCCCGCAATGTCGCCGACGTGCGGCCCATGTTCGAGTGGATGCCGGTGATGCTCATCTTCCTCGCCTCCGCGCTGACCATGCGCCTGTGGAGCGAGGAGCGGCGCACCGGCACCATCGAGTTCGTCTCCACCTTGCCGGTGAGCGCTTGGGAGTTTGCGCTGGGCAAGTTCCTGGCCTGCCTGAGCCTGCTGGGCATCGCCCTGCTGCTCACGTTGCCCCTGCCGGTCAGCATCGAATTCATGGCGGACCTGGATTGGGGGCCGGTGTTGGCGGGCTACGTTGCGGCCTTCCTGCTCGGCGCCGCCTATGTGGCGATTGGCCTGTTCGTCAGCGCCCGCACGGACAGCCAGATCGTCAGCCTGATCATGGCCAGCTTCGCCTGCGGCCTGTTTTACTTGCTCGGCAGCCCGGTGCTGACCGACCTGATGTCCAGCGGCTTGGCGGACTTCTTCCGCGCCCTGGGCTCCGGCGCCCGCTTTGAATCCATCACCCGGGGTGTGGTGGATCTGCGCGACCTCTACTACTACGTCTCCTTGGCCGCCGTCTTCCTGGCGTTGAACGTCTATGGCTTGGAGGTGCAGCGCTGGGCGCGGGATGGCGAACGGGCGCGGCATCGGGCTTGGCTGCTGGGCACCGGCCTGCTGGCGGCCAATCTGCTGGTCGGCAACCTGTGGCTGAACAGTCTCTCCAGCCTGCGGCTGGACGTCACCCAAGGCCGCATCTACTCCATTTCCGAGGCCACCCGAAGCTACCTGAGGCAGCTTCGGGAGCCGTTGTTGATTCAGGGCTACTTCAGCGCCAAGACCCATCCGCTGTTGGCGCCCTTGGTGCCTAGAATGCGCGACCTGCTCGCGGAGTACGAGGTGGCCGGCGGCGGCAACGTCAAGGTGCGGATCATCGACCCGGCGGAGGATCCGGAACTGGAGGATGAAGCCAACACCAAGTACGGCATTCGGCCCGTCCCGTTTCAGGTGGCCGATCGCTATCAATCGAGCTTGGTCAATTCCTACTTCGATGTGCTCCTCAGCTACGGCGATGAGTACGAGGTGCTGGGCTTTCGCGACCTGATCGAGATCAAGGTGGCTGGCGAGGCCGATCTTGACGTG
The DNA here is from genome assembly GCA_958296195.1 of uncultured Pseudomonadales bacterium. Taxonomy (GTDB): domain Bacteria; phylum Pseudomonadota; class Gammaproteobacteria; order Pseudomonadales; family Azotimanducaceae; genus Azophilus. Next base: position 2,428,723 of record OY282455.1, read on the forward strand.
CAGCTGCGCAACCCGGAGTACGACATCACCCGCAGCATCAAGAAAGTGCTCTACGGCTTCCAAGGCGGCAGCAGCGTCTTCGCCAACATTCAGGACCCCGTGGCCTTCAAGGGCTATCTGTCCAGCGACGAGAAGCTGCCGGAGGCTCTAGTCGAGTATCGAACCGTGCTCAACGACGTGCTCGACGAACTGTCGGCGGAGAGCGACGGCAAGCTGACCGTGGAGATGTTGGACCCGGAAGCCGGCGATGGCGCCGTGGCCGCCCGGATTGCCGAACAGTACGGCTTTCAGCCCATGGTGGCCAGCCTCTTTGACGCCAACTTCTTCTACTTCTACCTGACCTTGGAAGGCGGTGAAACGGTGGTGCAGATACCCTTGCCGGAAGCGCTTTCCGCCGAAGCCACCAAGCGGAGCCTGGAGGAGGGCCTGAAGCGCTTCGCCGCCGGGCTGCTGCGCACGGTGGCCTTGGTGGCGCCGCCGGCCCCAGCGCCCTACATGGCGCAGCAGGGCATGGGGGGCAACCAGTTCAACCAGCTGCAGGGCACCCTCGCCAACGACTTCAACGTGGAGACGACGGATTTGGCCGATGGCTTGGCGCCGGAGGCGGCGGACCTGATGATGGTCGTGGACCCGAAGGACTTGTCGCCAAAGCAGCTGTTCGCCATCGATCAATTTCTGATGAAGGGCGGCACCGTGGCCATCGCCGCCAGCGCGTTTGAGACCAACATCACCCCTCAGTCCCTGAACGCCACGCCGCGCAACACGGGCCTTGAGGGCTGGCTGTCCCATTTTGGAGTTGGCATTGCCGGCTCGTTGGTCATGGACCCGGTCAACGCGGCCTTCCCAGTGCCGGTCACCCGGCGCGCCGGCGGCTTCAGCTTCCAGGAGCTGGTGATGCTGGACTACCCCTACTTTCCCGACATTCGGGCGCCCAATCTCAACCCGGATTCGATCATCACCTCCGGCCTGCCGCAAGTGACCTTGGCTTGGGCCTCGCCGATCGAGCTGGATGCGGAGAAGAACGCTGGTCGGGAAGTCCTTGAACTGCTCAGGACCTCGCCGCAAAGCTGGCTTTCGACCTCCACGGACCTGATGCCGAAGGTAAACGAACTGGGCCTAAGCGCCTTTACGCCGGAAGGGGAGCAGGCGAGCCGTTTGGTGGGCGTCATGGTCGGCGGGCGGTTTAACTCCTTCTTCGCCGGCCAGACCTCGCCGCTGCTTGAGGAGGACGAAGATGCGGCGGACGAGTCAGATGGAGACGACGCGGACGAGGGCGCCGAGGAGGAGGACAATCTAGGCGTGGTCACCTCCGTCATCGATCGCTCCCCGGAGTCGGCCCGGTTGTTCGTGTTCTCCTCCAACGGCTTCCTGGCGGATCAAACCCTGCGCATGATCGGCTCGGCGGACGGCACCCTGTACGGCAACTCGGTGCAGATGATGGTGAACGTGGTGGATTGGGCCTTGGAGGATGAGACCTTGCTGGGCATTCGCGCCCGGGGCAACTTCAACCGCACCCTGCCGCCGCTGAACGCCAACGAGCAATCGGTGCTCGAGTACCTCAACTACGGCTTGGCCTTGGCCGGCATCGCCTTGGTGTTCTTCCTGCACCGGCGGCGCATGGCGAGGGCAGCGCAAACCTATGGCCGCTGGCTTGCGGGAGAGGCGTCATGAACAAGCGAATTGGATGGCTGGGCGGCCTGCTGGTGGCGCAACTGCTCATCGTCGCCGGCCTATTGGTCGGCAGCGTCACGGGTTCGGATGCCGGAGCGGAGCGCTTTCTGGCGTTTGATCCGGCGGCGGTGACGAAATTCACCGTTGCCGAAGCCGATGAGGCCGTGCTGCTGCTGCGGGAAGGGGATGGCGATGCTGCCGTTTGGCGCCTGCAGGGCGGGCTGCCGGCCGATGGCGGCAAAATGAACGAACTGCTCGACAAGTTTGCGGACATGGCCGCACCTTGGCCGGTGGCCACCAGCAGCGACAGCGCCGAACGCTTCGAGGTGACGGAGAGCACCCATCAACGGCGCCTGACCCTTGAGAATGACGACGGGGTTCTGGCGGACTTCTTTCTTGGCACGTCGCCGGGCTACCGTCGCGTCCATGCCCGCGCCACTGGCGAAGACGAGATTTACAGCTTGGACTTCTCCAACTACGAGGCGCCGACAGATGCCGACCAATGGCTGGACAAGACCCTGCTGGCCAGCGTCGGCGAGCCTTCCAGCATCGTCTTGGATGGCGCTTGGCGACTAGCCCGCAACGAGGGTCAGTGGTTGATCGAGGAGATGGCGGCGGATGCTGGAGACGCCCCGGCCGACTCTGAGGCCGCCGACAAGCTGGCCGGTCGCTTCGAGGATCTGCGGGTGCTCGGCACCGTCTCCGATGCGGCAGCGGAAGGGGACGAAGAGGCGGATGAAGACCCAGCGACGAGCCTGTTCATCGTGGCCGACGACCAAGGCGAACATCGGCTGACCCTTTTCCACGACGAGGATGAGGACGAGTACAGCATCACCTCAAACCGCATTGACGGCCGCTTCGAGTTGGCTGCCTACATCGCCGAGCAGATGTTGGTCGATGCTGCGGAATTGCAGGCTAAGGAGGCCGAAGACGATGCCGGGGACGAGGCCGACTCAGCAGCGGAGGATGCAGCCGCTCCTGAGGTGGCCGACGCGCCGGTTGCGGAACAGGCCGGCTGAGCGCCGCCCAGTGACTCGTGGGATTGGCTAGACATCCCCGCCGTGATTGACCTCTACACTTGGTCCACGCCCAACGGACGCAAGGTGTCCATCGCACTCGAGGAGTTCGGCTTGGAGTATCGAGCGCATCCGGTCAACATTCTGCAAGGCGAGCAGTTTGCCCCGGCCTTCCTGAAGATCAGCCCCAACAACAAAATACCGGCCATCGTTGACGCCTCCACGGGCCGAGCCATGATGGAGTCCGGCGCCATTCTGCTCTATCTAGCACAGACCCACGGCCGTTTTCTGGGTGATGACGAATGGGAGACTCTGCAATGGCTGATGCTGCAAATGGGCGGCGTCGGCCCCATGCTCGGCCAAGCCCACCATTTCCTGCGCTTCAACCCCGGCAAGGCGCCCTATGCGGAGGAGCGCTACGGCACCGAGGCGAAGCGCCTGTACCGGGTGCTGGACGCCCGCCTAGCCAACCAGGAGTGCCTAAGCGGGGCCTATTCCATCGCCGACATGGCCACTTGGCCGTGGATAGCCCGCTACGAGTGGCAGGGCATAGACTGGAAGGACTACCCCAACCTTAAGCGCTGGTATCTCGCCATAGCCGACCGCCCGGCCGTCCAGCGCGGCTACCATGTGCCCGTGCAAGTGGATCCGATACCGAGGCCTTGAGCCTCAATCCCAGCTAAGCGCCGCGGCGCCTTGGTAGTCGATGACTCGGGTTTCAAAGAAGTTCTTTTCCTTCTTCAGGTCCATGATCTCGCTCATCCAGGGGAAGGGGTTCTTGACGCCGGGGAAGGGGGCGCCGAGGCCGATCTGGGCGAGGCGGCGGTTGGCGATGAACTGGAGGTACTCGGCCATCATGTTGGCGTTCATCTCCAACACGCCCCGGGGCATGGTGTCCTTGGCGTAGTCGATTTCCAGCTCCATGCCCTCCAAGATCATCTCCTGGGCGAGCTTTTGCATGGAGGCGTCCCATAGATGGGGGTTCTCCAGCCTGATCTGGTTGATGACGTCGATGCCGAAGTTCACATGCATGGATTCGTCGCGCAGGATGTACTGGAATTGCTCCGAGGTGCCGGTCATCTTGTTGCGCCGCCCCATGGAGAGGATCTGGGTGAAGCCGCAGTAGAAGAAGATGCCCTCCAGTACGCAGTAGTAGGCGATCAGGTTCTTCAGCAGCGCCTGGTCGGTTTCAGGGGTGCCGGTGGTGAAGGTTGGGTCAGAGATTTCCTTGGTGTACTGCAGCGCCCAAGCGGCCTTGCGGGCCACGGAGGGCACCTCGTGGTACATGTTGAAGATTTCGCCTTCGTCCATGCCTAGGGATTCGATGCAGTACTGGTAGGCGTGGGTGTGGATGGCCTCCTCAAAGGCTTGGCGCAGCAGGTATTGCCGGCATTCGGGGTTGGTGATGAGGCGGTAGATGGCCAGCACCAGATTGTTGGCCACCAAGGAGTCCGCCGTGGAGAAGAAGCCCAGGCTGCGCTTGACGATGAGGCGTTCGTCTTCGGACAGGCCGTTCGGCGTCTTCCACAGCTTGATGTCCTCCGCCATGTTGACTTCCTGCGGCATCCAGTGGTTGGCGCAGCCGTTTAGGTACTTCTGCCAGGCCCAGTCGTATTTGAAGGGCACTAGTTGGTTGAGGTCCGCCCGGCAGTTGATCATGGCCTTCTGATCGACGGTGACGCGCTCGTAGCTCGGTGCGGCGGCGTGGCGGCGGGCGTTGAGGTCGGCGACCACGGCGTCGGCGCGGAGTTCCTCGGTGCGGTTCACTGCGGCTTCCGCCGGGGCGGCATCGGCGGGCGGCGAGTCATTTGTTGGGGCGTACGCAGCGGACACTGCCGCGTCCCGGGGAGAAGAGGCCAAACTAGGTGCCAACGCCGATGCGGGCTCGATGGATGGTGGCGCCTCCGCATCGGCGACCAAGGCGATGGTCGAGGTGCCGCTTGAGGCAGCCTTAGCCCCTTGGTCGGGGCTGGCCGAAAGGGCTTCTGCGGGGGAGACATCAGGCCCTTGCTGGGCGCTGGGCCTGTCGCCTCGGCTATGGGCGCCAGCAATGGCCTCCACCGTCTTCAGGCTGGCGTCGGGGGCCGTTGAACGCTGCTTGGCCGGCGCTGGTTCGGCCTCGACCGTGGGCCCGGATTGATCGAGTTCGTTGTCGTCAAAATCTTCCCAACTCAGCATTTTCCTGCTCCCTTGTTTCCTGCAATTTCTGTCGGACGCTGTGGACTGAAGCGATTCGCTGTCCATCCCGAGGCGGCATCCCCGTGTTTCGCCATCGGCGGTCGTCCCTTTCGCTCGGCGAAACAGGCGGCCGGCGCTTTCGACGCTCTGCCGGACATCTTCCCCTCCGCCTTCATTGGCAGGCTTCGCACTCCGGGTCGTCAATGGCGCAGGCGGTGCCAAGGGCTGGTGCTTGGACGGGCGCCACCGAGTTCAGGGTGCTGCGCTCCAAGGTCGATTTCTCCGTGCTGGTGGCGCTCAAGGTGCGCAGGTAGTAGGTGGTCTTGAGCCCCCGCAGCCAAGCCATGCGGTAGGTGACGTCCAGTTTCTTGCCGGACGGCTCGGCGACGTAGAGGTTCAACGACTGGGCCTGGTCGATCCACTTCTGGCGGCGGCCGGCGGCGTCCACCAGCCAGCGCGGCGCCACCTCAAAGGCGGTGGCGTAGAGCCGCTTCAACTCCGGCGGCACCCGGTCGATGGACTGGAGCGAACCATCGTAATACTTGAGGTCCGCGACCATCACCTTGTCCCAGACGCCGAGGGCCTTCAGGTCCCGCACCATGTAGGGGTTGACCACGGTGAACTCCCCGGAGAGGTTCGACTTCACATGCAGGTTTTGGTAGGTGGGCTCGATGGACTGGGACACGCCGGTGATGTTGGCGATGGTGGCGGTGGGCGCGATGGCCAGCACGTTGGAGTTGCGCATCCCGTCGATTTGCACCTTGGAGCGCAGGGCGTCCCAATCCATGGTGCTGTCGAAATTGACGTCCAGATAGTCCTTGCCGCGTTCTTTTTCCAGCAATTTCAAGGAGTTGATGGGCAGAAGGCCGCGGCTCCACAAGGAGCCGGAGAAGCTGGCGTAGCGCCCCCGCTGCTTCGCGAGCCGAGAGGAGGCTTCGATGGCGAAGTAGCTCACCGCCTCCATGGAGCGGTCCGCGAACTCGACGGCGGCCTCGGCGCCGTAGGGCAGGCGCAACTGGTACAGGGCGTCCTGAAAGCCCATGACGCCCAAGCCCACGGGCCGGTGGCGCATGTTCGAGTTCTGCGCCTGGGGCACCGAGTAGTAGTTGATGTCGATCACGTTGTCGAGCATGCGCACGGCGGTGCGCACCGTCTTGCGCAGCTTCTTGGTGTCCAGCTTGCCGTCCTTGAGATGCTGCGCCAAGTTCACGCTGCCGAGGTTGCACACGGCGATCTCCTCCGGCCCGGTGTTCAGGGTGATCTCCGTGCAGAGGTTGGAGGAATGCACCACGCCCACATGCTGCTGCGGCGAGCGCAGGTTGCAGCTGTCCTTGAAGGTGACCCAAGGGTGGCCGGTCTCAAACAGCATGGAGAGCATCTTGCGCCAAAGCTCCTGGGCCTTGACGGTCTTGAACAGCTTGAGCTCGCCCGTGCGGGTCTGCTCCTCATACGCTTCGTAGCGGGCCTCGAACGCCTTGCCGTACAGGTCGTGCAGGTCCGGCGCGTCGCTGGGGGAAAGCAGCGTCCAATCCCCATCTTCGCTGACGCGCTTCATGAACAGATCCGGAATCCAGTTGGCGGTGTTCATGTCATGGGTGCGCCGCCGGTCATCGCCGGTGTTCTTGCGCAACTCCAGGAACTCCTCGATGTCCAGATGCCAAGTCTCCAAATAGGAGCAGACCGCACCCTTGCGCTTTCCTCCTTGGTTCACTGCGACCGCCGTGTCGTTGACCACCTTCAGGAAGGGCACCACCCCTTGGGAGGTGCCGTTGGTGCCCTTGATGTAGGAGCCGAGGGCGCGCACCGGCGTCCAATCATTGCCGAGACCCCCGGCCCACTTGGAGAGCAGGGCGTTGTCCCGGATGGCGCTGTAGATGCCGTCCAGATCGTCCGGTACGCTGGTCAGGAAGCAAGAGGACAGCTGCGAGCGCAGGGTGCCGGAGTTGAACAGGGTGGGGGTGGAGCTCATGTAGTCGAAGCTGGAGAGCAGGTTGTAGAACTCCACCGCCCGCTTGTTGGGGTTGTCCTCCTGGATGGCGAGGCCCATGGCCACCCGCATGAAGAAGGCTTGCGGCAACTCGAAACGCACCCTGTTGCTGTGCAGAAAGTAGCGGTCATAGAGGGTTTGCAGGCCAAGGTAGGTGAACTGCCGGTCGCGGTTCGGCTGAATGGCCGCGCCTAGGGCGTCAAGGTCGAAGCGCAGCAGCGCCGGGGCCAGCAACTCCAGTTCAGCGCCCCGCTCAATGAAGCGCCGGAACGCTTGCGGATAGATCTCCTTCATCTGCGACTGGGTGGCGGAGTAGTCTCCCGCCTCCGCGCCAGGGGCCGGCACTTCAAGGAACTCCAAGGCTTCCCGGCGCAACTGGTCGAGCAGCAATTGGGCGGCGGCATAGGAGTAGTTGGGCTCCTCCTCCACCAAGGTGCGGGCCGTCATGAGCAGTTGGGTGGCGACGTCGGCGGCGCTGATGCTGTCGTACATCTTGGGCAGGCTCTCGTTGATGATGCGGCTGGCGTCAACATCATCCAAGCCGGAGCAGGCCTCCGCCGCTAGTGTGTGGAGGCGGGCGATGTCCAAGGAGGCGCGGCGCCCGTCCGCCAAGACGACGGTGATGTCCTCCCGCACTTCGGGCGGCTTTTCGCGCTCCCTGCGCTCCTGGGCCCGGGCTTCGCGGTAGATCACATAGGAGCGGGCGATCTGGTGTTCGCCGGAGCGCATGAGCGCCAGTTCCACTTGGTCCTGAATCTCTTCGATGTGCAGGGTGCCGCCGGAAGGCAGGCGCCGCTGGAAGATATTGCTGACTTGGTTGGTGAGAGCGGTGACCTGCTCGCGGATGCGGGGCGAAGCGGCGCCCGAACTGCCCTCCACCGCCAGGAACGCCTTGGTCATGGCGACGGCGATCTTGTCGTCGTTGTAGGCCACCACCTCCCCATCGCGCTTGATGACTCGGAGTTGGCCGGGGGCCGATGGCGGCGGCGGTTCGGATGGCGTTGGCTGGCTTGGGGCGTAGGTGGAATCGTCGATTCGGCTTTCCATAAGACTTGGTACCTCCCGATTGCCCGTTGTTCACCTCCGCATCTCGATCCTGCGCTAGGCACAAGATGTAGGGGTTGTTCCTGAGTGACGGCACAATAACTAGTGTTTTTCCTCCAGTCAAGGACTTATTGAGGAGTTCTATTTGACTCCTCAATTGCAATATCTGGAGAAGAACTGAGGAGGGTGGCCAGATCTGGTTGCTGGGCGGCACCCTGCAGGAAAAGGCAGATGTGCATATTCAGGCCGAAGGGAGGATGGCTCGGAAATCATTTCCGCAGCAAGGCGGGATGGCTTGGGAAATCATTTCCACCCGCGCCAAAGGCGGGATGGCCCGGAAACCATTTCCGCAGCCGTGCCTTGCAGGAAAAATATCCCCGATGTGCTCTGTCCATGCTGGGCCGGCGGCCTATGGCCCTACGGTCGCTGTTGTTGGAAACTGTGTGCAAGGAGATTTGCGGAGAACGCCCCATGACGTTGATTTTGGCCATAGACCAGGGCACCTCAAGCTCCCGCGGCATCGTCTTTGACATGGTCGCCGGCCGCATTCTGGGAGTGGGGCAGCGCCCCTTCGACCTGATCTTTCCTCGGGACGGCTGGGTGGAGCAGGCCCCGGAAGTGCTGTGGGGCACCACCTTGGAGGCGGGCCGGGCCGCCATTGCCGCCGCTGGGGTGGCGCCCAAGGACATCGCCGCCATCGGCGTCACCAATCAGCGGGAGACCGCCTTGGTTTGGGAGCGCACCACCGGCAAGTGCCTCCACAACGCCCTCGTCTGGCAGGACCGGCGCACCGCCGGCCGCTGCAAGCGCATGGCCGCCGATGGCTTGGCGGACCGGGTTCGGGCCAAGACCGGCTTGGTGCTGGACCCTTACTTCTCCGGCACCAAGCTCGCTTGGCTGCTGGACGAGGTTCCCGGCCTGCGCCGTCGCGCCGCAGCGGGGGAGCTCTGCTTCGGCACCGTTGACAGCTTCCTGCTCTGGCGGCTGACCAAGGGCCGCGTTCACGCCACCGACGCCACCAACGCCTCCAGAACCCAGCTTTTCGATATCGGTCGGCAGGCATGGGACGCCGAGTTGCTGGCCTACCATGACATTCCGCCGGCCATGCTGCCGGAAGTTCGCGACAGCGCCCATCCCTTCGGCGTGGCGGACGCCGAGTGGTTCGGTGCGGAGATCCCCATCCTTGGCATGGCGGGGGATCAGCAGGCCGCCCTAGTCGGCCAAGGCTGCTTCGCCGCGGGCGCCTGCAAAAGCACCTACGGCACCGGCTGCTTCGTCATGGCCAACACCGGCGCCGAGCGGGCCGCCAGCGGCAGCGGGCTGCTGACCACCGTGGCCTACCGCCTGAACGGCCAAACCACCTACGCCTTGGAGGGCAGCATCTTCGTTGCCGGCGCCGCCGTCAAATGGCTGCGCGACCGACTGGGATTGATCGACGATGCGGCGCAAACCGAAGCGATGGCCGAAGCGATTGGCGGAGACGCCGGCGGCGTCCATCTGGTGCCGGCCTTCACCGGATTGGGCGCCCCCCATTGGCGCCCCGATGCGCGGGGCGCCATCACCGGCCTCACCTTGGACAGCGGGCGCGAACGGATCGTCACCGCCGCCTTGCAAAGCGTCGCCTACCAAACCGCGGACTTGCTTGAAGCCATGGCCGCCGACGGCTCTGAGGTGGAGCAGCTCGCAGTCGATGGCGGCATGGCGGCCAACAACTGGCTTTGCCAATTTCTGGCTGACGTCCTCGACCGCCCCGTGCAGCGGCCCGCCATCATTGAGACCACGGCCCTAGGCGCCGCCACCTTGGCCGGTCTCGGCCTCGGCATGGATGCGGAAACCCTGCGCCAAGCCAGAGGCGCCGGCCGAACCTTCACCCCCGCCATGACCGTCGCCAAGCGAACTGCCTTGATGCACGGCTGGCGCCGCGCCGTGCGGCAGGCCTTGGCTGGGGTGGGTAAAGACCCCTAGCAGGGGAAATGATTTCCTAGGCTGTCCCTGCGCCGTAAAGGGCCTTGGCTGGGCTAAAAGACCCCTAGCAGGAACTCCAGCAGGGCTTTTTGGCTGTGCAGGCGGTTGCCGGCGGCCACCCAGGCGCCGCTGCGCGGATCGTCGAGCACCGTGTGGTTGACCTCTTCGCCGCGGTGGGCCGGCAGGCAGTGCAGGAACAGGGCGTTGGCCGCCGCTTGGTCGAGCAAAGCTTCGTTGACTTGATAGGGCGCGAAGCGCTCCCGCCGCTGCGCCGTCTCCTCTTCATGGCCCATGGAAGACCAGACGTCGGTGACGACGAGGTCTGCGCCTTCCACGGCCTCGTGCGGGGACTGCACCAAGGCGGCGTTGCCGGCCGGCGCCAGCAACTCCGCGGCCGGCTCGTAGCCGGAGGGGCAGGCGATGCGCAGATCAAAGCCCCATTGCCGGGCGGCGTTGATGTAGGAGTTGCACATGTTGTAGCCGTCGCCGAGGAAGGCCACGCGGCGCCCGGCCACCGGGCCGCGCAGCTCCTCGAAGGTTTGCATGTCCGCCAGCAGTTGGCAGGGATGGTGCTGAGCCGTCATGGCGTTGATGACGGGGATGGCGGCGGCTTCGGCGAGGCTCTGCACGTCCTCGTGGCTGGTGCTGCGGATCATCAGGACATCGACCATCTCCGAGAGCACTCGGGCCGTGTCGGCGATGGGTTCGCCGCGGCCGAACTGGCTGTCCGCCGGACTTAGGAAGATCAGGCTGCCACCGAGTTGCTGCATCCCGGCCTCAAAGGCCACCCTTGTGCGGGTGCTCTGCAACTGCATGATGAGCGCCCCGGTGTACCCGACGAGGGAGCGCCGCGCCGTTCCCGCCCGTTGCTGACGCTTGAGTTCCGCAGCGCGTTGGGTCAGCGCCCGGAGTTCCTGCGGGGAACAGTCAAGCAGCGTGAGGAAATCCCGCTTCGCCATGATGGGGCCTCGAGATCAGTTTTGCAGCAGGGCGGCGACTTGCTTGACCAGCTCGTCGGCTTCGGCGTCGGTCAGGATCAAGGGCGGCAGCAGGCGCACCACCTGCTCACCGATTTGGTTGATGAGAACGCCGGCCTCAAGCCCCGCCTGAACCAGCCCAGGACGAGGCTCGTTCAGTTCCACGGCGATCATCAGCCCCTTGCCGCGCACCTCCTTGAGGAGGTTGCTGCCGGCCAACGCCCGGCGCAGCCCGTTCTGAATGCGCTCGCCCAGTTCGGCGGCCCGGGGCATGAGGTTGTCCCGCTCCAGCGTGTCGAGCACGGCGTGGGCGGCGGCGCAGGCCAGGGGATTGCCGCCGAAGGTGGAGGCGTGGTGCCCCGGCTGGAAAAGCTCGGCGGCGGCGCCTCGGGCCAGGCAAACGCCGATGGGCACACCGTTGCCCAAGCCCTTGGCCGTGGTCGCCACATCCGGCAGGATGCCGCTGTGTTGGTAGGCGAAGAAGGCGCCGGTTCTGCCGTTGCCGGTTTGCACCTCGTCCAGCATCAGCAGCCAGCGGTTGGCGTCGCAAATGCGTCGCAGCGCCTCTAAATAGCCGGCGTCGGGAATGTTGACGCCGCCCTCGCCTTGGATCGGCTCCACGAACACGGCCGCCACATTGGGGTTGTTGGCGGCGATTCGCTCCACGGCGGCCACGTCGTTGAACGGCGCCCGGGCGAAGCCGGTCAGCAACGGCTCGAACCCGGCCTGCACCTTGCGCTGCCCAGTGGCGGTCAGGGTGGCCATGGTGCGTCCGTGAAAGCTGGATTCCGTGACCAGCACATCGGGCTTTTTGATGCCCAACTGATGGCCGTGCAGCCGGGCGATCTTGAGGGCGGCCTCGTTGGCCTCCGCGCCGGAGTTGGCGAAGAAGGTCCGGTCCATGCCGGAAAGCGCCGCCAACCGGTCGGCAAGTTCAGCCTGCAGGGGAATTTCGTAGAGGTTGGAGGTGTGCAGCAGGGCGCCGGCTTGGTTGCGCAACGCCTCGGCGACGGCGGGATGGGCGTGGCCGAGGCCGCATACGGCGAGGCCGCAGAGCGCATCGAGGTAGCGCTTGCCGTCCTTGTCCGTCAGGTAGGCGCCGGCGCCCTTGACGAAGGCGACCGGCAGGCGGGCGTAGGTGTTCATCAGGTGGCTCATGGCCGGAGCATCCTTGGATCAGCGCCAAACGGCCAATAATAGGAGAGGTTGGGTGCTTCGGCAAACATCTGCACGACATCCCGAACAGCCAAAATGGACGATTGCGGGCGCTTGCGGCGATGCGCCCTTGCATCGCGGCCGGCTTAGGCGCCGCTGCCGCCCGCCACTTGGCTGCGGACTAGAGGGCGAACTGCACCCAAGCCCAGAACTTGGTGGCGTCAACCGCGGTGGCGCCGGTGTTGGAGGCGTTGCGGTCGGCGTTGTAGTCGGCGAACTTGAAGCCGACCGCCACGCGCTCCGTGGGCTTGGCGGTGGCCATGAAGCCCCATTCCTGGCCGTAGTCGAAGGAGCCCTTTTCGGAGCCTAAGGTGTGGTAGGCCACCAACAGCGCAACTGGGCCGAGTTGGGCCTTCGCTGTCAGGTAGGTGTCCAACACGCCGGTTGCCGGGGTGGCGAGGAATTTGTCCGTCCAACCCTGGTAGCCGTGCAGGGTGGCCAGGGGAGTGCTGAAGCCGACCGTGCCGTCCCCCTCCAGCCGTTCATGACTGAACTTCACCGTCAGGTTTTGCCAATTCGGCAAGCCGACGCCCAAGTCGAGCAGCCAGTAGGACAGGGAGAGATCGTTCGGGTTGTCGCCGACATCCTTCTGCTTGGCGCCCTCAACGGCGTAGATTAGGTTGGCGGAGTCGTTCAGCGCCCACTGGCCGGCCGCCCTTAAGCCCACCGTGCGCGTCGATAGGTTGACGGCGTTGGTGAAGTCCAAGTCATAGAAGTAGCCCTCTATGGCGGCGCCGCCAAAGCCTGAATAGACCGCCCGCGCCACCCAGGCGTCCAGATCATGGTCGCTGCGGTTGGGCAGCTTGTTGTCTTCGCCGAAGATTCGGTTGACGTTGTAAATGTAGCCGGCGTTGATGGTCAGGCCCTCAATGGAGTTGTTTTCAACATGGAAGCCGTCGAAGGACTGACGGTTTTGCCGCCAAGCCACGCTGCCAAGGTAGCGGTTGGCCGGATAGGGCCGATGCACGATCATTTGGCGGCCGTAGCGGATCTGGGTGCCCGGCAGCCCGGTGAACTGCACATAGGCCTGATCGACCTCCGTGCCCTCCGGGTCCGCCACCACGGCGTACTGCGTCTTGCCGTTGCTGCCGCCGTCGTTGAACTTCTCGCCGCCAATGGCGGAGACGTGCTCCACCTCCGCAGTGAGGCTCCAGCCCATGACCTCCGCGCTGTCGTAGCGGAACGCCGCCCGCAGGGTGGACGCCTTGGCGTTGCGGTTGATGTTGTCGTCAACGCCCTCAAAGCGGTAGCGCAGGTTCAGCCCCCAGTCCCCTTGCGCCCACTCCGGCAAGTCCGCGGGCTGCGCTTGGGCCGAAAGAGCCAACACAGCGCCAATCAGCCCAACGAGGCGAACCGTCGTCACCATAATCCATTGCCCCTTGCGCGAATGGGGGCACCCTACATACTAATGCGCCGTTCTGCAAATCCCGATCTTGCTGAGCGACGACCCCGCCAAAGCCGCCTGCTGCGACCTTGAGGACCGGCCTGCCGAGCATCCCTTGGCTGCCAGGCTAGCCTAACAGCTTGACAACGATGGTGGCAATGCCGCTGACGACGCCGGCGGTGACGCCAACGGCGGCAAGGGTGGTCTTGAGAAACGTCATGGCTTGCTGCCGCAGCGCATCCATCAGATCGGCCTTTTGGTTGTGGATCGCCCCCATCAACCTAGCTTCAAGGGCGGCAAGCCTCTCATCGAGTATGTCTTGGTGGGCGGCAAGCCTCTCATCAAGTATGTCTTGGTGGGCGGCGAGCCTTGCGTCCAGCTTGCCTTCATGGGCGGCGAGCCTTGCGTCCAGCTTGCCTTCATGGGCGGCAAGCCTTTCATTCAGCCTGCCTTCCAAGGCGTCCAGATCGGCCTTTGTGGCTAGGTCGGCGGTCGCGTCCCGAACGACGTTGGCGACAGCCTCCGCTTGGCCGTTCGCCATGCCCGCCCTTTCCAGAGCTTTGGCGGCGGCGAGAGTGTCGATGGTCATGGCTTGCCCCTTGATGGGCGCTGCTTGCTTGGCAGGATAGCGCGGTGGCGCTTGGTGCGTCAACCACTGGATTGGGCCTAGTCCACGCGACCAGCGGCGGTTCGGCGCGGACATTGTGGGGGCGCTATCGAAGCTGATTGAGGGAGTGGAAGATCCCGACCGCCTCGCGGAGGTGGGGGACTTCGTTGTGGATTGCGCCACCGGGACTGAACTGCTGGCCCGCACCGACCGCGCCTGAACGCCCCATTCGGATGCCCGGTGTGGTTCCGGACTCTGCGCCGCTGCGCTCAGTCGCCGAAGGGGATGCCCTCCCTGTGCAGCCCGGCCATGACCGCTTCAATGGATTCGCGGAGGATGTTGACCATTTCGTCGATCCCCTCCCTGGTTAGGATCAAGGCTGGGGACAACACGCACAGGTTGTCGATGAGCCGCACGATCATCCCCCGCGCTTGGGTCTCGCGGTCGATGCGCTTTTCGATGGCAACCTGCTCCGGGAAGAGCGCCTTGGTGCGCCGGTCCTGCACCAGCTCCACGCAGAGCATGAAGTGGCTGCCGCGCACGTCCCCGACGATGAGCAGGTCGGCTAGGGTTTGCAGGCGCTTGAGGAAGTAGGGGCCGGTCTGGCGCACCCGCCCGCAGAGGTCCTCCCGCTGCATCACTTCGATGTTGGCCAGGGCCACGGCGCAGGCCGCGGCGTGGCCGGAATAGGTGAACCCGTGGGCAAAGCCGCCGCCGTCCGCACGGGGTTTGGACAAGCCCGCGTAAACCCGCTCCGACACTAGGGTGGCGCCCAGCGGCATGTAGCCGGAGGTGATGCCCTTGGCCACGGTGATCATGTCCGGCACCACGCCGAAGACGGCTTCGCTGGCGAAGAAGTGGCCCAGCCGCCCGAAGCCGGTGACCACCTCGTCGGAGACGTAGAGAATGTCGTTCGCTTCGCACACCGCCTTCATGCGCTGGTGGTAGCCGGCCGGCGCCACCAAAACCCCGCCGGCCCCCATGATCGGCTCGGCGAAGAAGGCGGCGATGCGGTCCGCGCCGAGTTCGGCCACCTTGCCCTCGAACTCCTCCACTAGATGGTCGCAGTAGGCCGCCTCGCCATTGCTGCCGGGCGGCATCCGGTAGCAGTTGGGGGCGGACAGGTAATGCACCAGTCCGTCCGGGCTGTGGAAGCCGCGCTTGTCGCTCATCTTGCCGGACAGGGCGGCGCTTAGGTAAGTGCTGCCGTGGTAGGCGTTGCGCCGGGAGATGAACAGCCGCTTGGACGGCTTGCCCTGGTTGTTGAAGTAGTAGTGGGCGGTGCGCCCGGCGGTGTCGTTGGCGACGGAGCCGCCGGTGCTGTAGAAGACATGGTTGAGGTCCCCAGGCGTGAGTTCCGCCAGCTTGGCGGCGAGCTGCGCGGCCGGCGGGTTGCCCAAGTCCGTGAAGTAGGAGTATTGCGGCAGTTCCGCCAGCTGTTTGGTGGCGGCGTCGATCAGCTCTTGGCGGCCGAAGCCGACGTTGGCGAACCAAAGCCCGCCGATGCCGTCGATGAACTTGCGCCCCTCGGCATCCCAAACATGCGCTCCCTCGCCGCGCACCATGATGGTGGCGCCGGTCTGCGGCCAATCCTCGAAGTCCGGCCAAGGATGGATGCAGTGGTCGAGGTCGGCTTGGCGCAGCTCCTCCGCGTCATAATTCATCAGCGCTGACAACTCCATGCTCCCGATCGGCTTCGTTGGTCGGGAGGCGAGTGTAGCCCAAGGAGCGGCCTTTCAGTTAGGGGGCGACCAAGGTTTCGCAGGCGTCCCCGATGAGGGCCGAGCCGGGGCCCGCACGCCGTGGCCAAGGCGGTTACTGAGGGCCGAACTCGTCTCGGGTGGCTCTTCCGTCGCCGTCAATGTCGGCTTTCAGGGTCGGCAAGCGGTCGGCGCCGCCAAAGTCCCAGCGGCGGCCGCCCCAGGTCCAGCCGGCGTAGATGCCGTTGTAATCCGTGGGCCGTCGCAACTCGGCGGAAGTTATGCCCGATACGCCCTCGTCGGAGCCGAGGGCGACGCCGGTCCGATCGCTGGATGCATCGGCATTCCAGTAGCTGTCGATGACGTAGCCGGTGGTGTTGTTACCGATGAAAGCGCCGGCGCTCTCCATGCCGTCAACAGCGCCGACGGCGTAACTGGCCGCCACCACCCCGTCGTTCCAGCCGATCAGGCCGCCGGTTTCGAAGTCGCCCGACACGGTGCCGGCGGCGTAGCTGTTGCTGACCAGGCCATCATAGCTGTTGGACCCGACTAGGCCGCCAATCCGGTTGCTGACGCCGCCGCTGGTCACGGCTTGCACGTCGCTCTTGGTGTAGCTGCCGCGCACCACGCCGCCGTTCCACCCTACGAGGCCGCCCAGATCGCTTTCGCTGCCGGACACCGAGCCGGTCGCGTAGCCGCCGTCGATGATCCCCCGGTTCAGGCCCACCAGCCCGCCGGTGGCGACGCCGCCCGATACCGCTCCGGTGGCGTAGCTGGCGTCGATCTCGGCGCCGACCCGGTTGACGCCCACCAGTCCGCCGATGCGATGGTTTCCGGATATGTCCGCTGCGGAGTGGCTCCGCAGCACCCGGGCGTAGTTGACGCCGACCACGCCGCCGGAGTCGCCGTTGAGGACGGAGATGGATCCGGTCGCGTGGCTGGCGATGACGGAGCCTTGATTGATGGCCACGACGCCGCCGGCCAGATCGGTGGCCGATATCTCGCCGCTGCTCTGACTGGCCTCGACCACGCCGCCGATATTGATGCCCGTGACGCCCGCGCAGGCCCGGAAGCAGTTCATGAACCCGGTGAAGCGGCTGTTGACGATCCTGCCGAAGAGAGCGTATCCCGCAACGCCGCCGCTCAGGACGTTGCTGCTGAAAACAGAGCCGTCGGAGAAGCTGTCCTCAATGAGCCCTCTTTCGTTGAATCCCGTCAGCCCACCGGCCGCGCGGCTTGCAACCACCACGCCGGATGCGTGGCTGTCGCTGATCGTCCCGTAGGAGTTGATCCCCACCAGTCCGCCGGCGGTGTTGCCGGCGTCAACCAGCGCACTGGAATGACTGCCGGAGACCAGGCCCTTGTTGTGGTTGCGGCCGACCAGTCCGCCCACCCCTTGGCCGCCCGCCACGGTGCCTGTGGAGTGGCTGTCGCGGATGAAGCCGGCGTTCCAGCCGGCCAGGCCGCCGACCCAGTCGCGCCCCCTCAGGTTGACGGTGACCACGCCAATCCCGCCGAGTACGCCGACGTTGCCCCCGAAAAGGCCCACCGCGTTGCTGTCCGGGCGCTCCACGAAGAGGTGGGCGACGGTGTGGCCGTTACCTAAAAAAATGGCGGCGAAGGGGCGTGTCGGTTCGCCGATGGGGAGCCATCCGTCGCCCTGGACCCATCGGGACTCGACAGCTCCGGCGGCGTAGCTGGACACGGCCGCAAAGTCGAGGCCGGACGTCAATTCGTAGCCCACGCATCCCGTGGCGGGGCAGCCCATGCCGGCGTCGGCGTCGGGGAAGGCGGCGGCGTAGGCCGCGGCGTCATCGTCCGCCGCGCCGTCGCCGTCCAGGTCGTAGCGGATGGCGTCCAACTGCTCTAGGACGGAGACGTCTATGAGGCGATCATCGTCCCGATCGTAGTCCACCGCCTCGGAGGCGGTCGCGACCCCGGACGTCGCCAGAAGCAGCGCGACGGCGACACGGTAAATCCTGGTGCCCATATCGTTCTCCCTGTTCGCGCGCCGCGGGCCCCTACCGGGCGCCCGTCAGCTTGTCGACCTGATGCAGCTCTCCGTCCTCGTCGATCACAGTCACGAACACCGCATCCGAACCCTGATTGTCGCCGGGACCGTAATTGAGCTCGAAACCGTCGATATCGAAGGCGCTGACGGTGCGAAAGGCGTCCAGGAAGCAGGCGCGGGACACCGTGCGGCCGCAGGCCTCCAGACCGGCCACGGCGAGCCGTCCGGCCAGATATCCCTCCAGCGAAACGTACCCCGGCGAGGCGTCGGGGTCGTATCCGGCCAGCGCCTCGCGATAGGCGGCGACCACGGGGACGCTGTTGTCGTGCGGCGCCGGCACGACCTGGGTTATGTAGAGTCCGGCCCCGTCCACGCCCAGTTCCGCCAGCAGCGCTTCGCTGCCCACGAAAGAGACGGACATGAACACCGGATCGATTTTCCGGCGGGCCATAACGACCAGCTCGGCGATGGGCGCATAGGCGCCGACCAAGATCACCGCTTCCGGCTCGCTCTCGATCATGCCGAGCAGGGCGCGCTTGATCCCGGTGGTGTTGCGCTCGTAGGACCAGGCGGCGACCGGGGACATGTTGCGCCGCTGCAGCGCCCGGCGGACGCCCTCCAGCCCCGCTTCGCCGAAGGAGTCGTTCTGGTAGAACACCGCGATGCGCATGACGCCCAGGTCCTCGGTGAGGCGGGCCACCATCTCCTCGGTTTCCTGATAGTAGGACGCCCGCAGGTTCACTACCTTGTCCAGCGTCGGGTCGCGGAGAAACTCCGCGCCGGTGAAGGGGGCCAGGAACGGCGCCCCGGCGTCCTGCGCCACCGGCACCGCCACACGGGAGGTCGGTGTGCCGACTGCGCCGATCAGAGCGAAGACCCGGTCCGCCCGCAGCAGACGCTGGATGTTGGGGAACGCTAGGTTGGGCTCGTAGGAATCATTCAACGTGGTCAACAGCAGATTCCGGCCGTGGACGCCGCCGGCCGCGTTCGCTTCGTGAAACGCGGCCCGGATCCCCAGCCGCATGTCGCGGCCCAATTGCCCGGCCGGCCCGCTCAGCGCGGCGGACTGCCCGAACAGGATGCGGTCCTCATGGACGCCGGGGGCGTCCTCCCCGGTCGCGGCCAGCGGACCGGCGGCGACGGCGTTGACCAGCACCGCCGCCGCGGCGAGCGCCGTCAACCCGGTTGTGCGCAACGCTGAAGTATGGAGCATCGTCGTCCTCCGTCCGAAACCGCTTCTTCCGGGACAGCCCACCGAATGCCGACAGGTGGCTCCCCGATACGGACACAATATCACAGCACCTCACCCCGTCTTGTCAAGGGGCTTGCGCTGTGCCCCATTTCCGCATTTTAGGTCGCTTTCCGGCAAGCAGCGGCCTTTTGGTTAGGGGGCGACCAAGGTTTCGTAGGCGTCCGGACGGCGGTCGCGGTAGAACTGCCAGGTGGAGCGCACTTCGTCGAGCAGTGCCAAATCCAGTTCCGCGATCAGCAGCTCGTCCTGATCTTCAGACGCTTGGGCGACCATCTGGCCGCGGGGGTCCACGAAGTAGCTGCGCCCGTAGAAGGTGCCGAGGTTCCACGGCGCCTCAACGCCCACCCGGTTGACGCAGCCCATGAAGTAGCCGTTGGCCACCGCGTGGGCCGGTTGCTCCAACTCCCACAGGTGGGCGGAGAGGCCCTTCACCGTGGCGGAGGGGTTGTAAACGATTTCCGCGCCGCGCAGCCCCAAGGCCCGGGCGCCTTCCGGGAAGTGCCGGTCGTAGCAGATGTACACGCCCACCTTGGCGTAGGCGGTGTCGAACACTGGGTAGCCTAAGTTGCCGGGGCGAAAGAAGAACTTCTCCCAGAAACCGGCAGTGTGCGGAATGTGGGTCTTGCGGTACTTGCCGAGGTAAGCGCCATTGGCGTCAATGACCGCCGCGCTGTTGTAGAGAATCCCGGGCGCCTCCTTTTCGTAAAGGGGCACGATCATCACCATTTTGTATTGAGCGGCATAGTCGGAGAGGCGGTCGGTGGT
The DNA here is from genome assembly GCA_958296195.1 of uncultured Pseudomonadales bacterium. GTDB lineage: Bacteria > Pseudomonadota > Gammaproteobacteria > Pseudomonadales > Azotimanducaceae > Azophilus. The sequence continues at coordinate 2,448,495 of OY282455.1, forward strand.
CGGCCCCGGCACTGGTTCGGCGGTGGCGAACCAAGCGGCGTCCTGGCTGGGGCAGAAGTAGGGCGCGTTGAATATCTCCTGCAGGCACAGGATTTGCACACCCTGCCGCCCCGCCTCCTCGATGAGCGGAATCTGCTTTTGGGTCATGGCCTCCAGGATTTCGTGCTTGGGCGCCGCCTCGTCCAACCGCGGTAGGGACGCTTGAATGAGGCCCGATTTCACCGTTCTTGGCATCTGCTGCTCCGTCGCTTGGCTTTTCTAGTCCGGGCCGCTGAACAGGGCGCGCTTGATGAAGTTGCCGGCGCCGGGCTGGCCAAGCCACTCGTTGTCCTTGACGATGACCTTGCCGCGGCTGATGACCGTCTCGCTGAAGCCTTGGACCGCCATGCCTTCGTAGGCGTTGTAGTCCACCCGCATGTGGTGGGTGCAGGGGTTGGCGGCGCTGATGGTCTCCTTGCGGTTCGGATCGAAAATCACGATGTCCGCATCGCTGCCCACCGCGATGGTTCCCTTGCGCGGAAACAGCCCGAACAGCTTGGCCGCCGCGGTGGAGGTGAGCTCGACAAAGCGGTTGACGGAGATGCGCCCCGCCACGACGCCGCCGTTGTAAACCAGGCTCATGCGGTTCTCCACCCCCGGCGCACCATTGGGAATCTTGGAGAAGTCCTTGATCCCCAAGGCTTTTTGGTCCTTGAAGCAGAAGGGGCAGTGGTCGGTGGCGATGCTCTGCAGGTCGCCGAAACGCAGCCCGCGCCAGAGTTCGTCTTGGTTCCAGCGCTCCCGCAGCGGCGGCGTCATGACGTACTTGGCGCCCTCGAACCCGGCTTGGTCGTAGTGGCCGATGTCCAGAAAAAGATACTGAGGGCAGGTCTCGGCGAACACCAGAGCGCCGCGGTTGCGGGCCAGGGTGACCTGCTCCAAGGCGTCCGAGCAGCTTAGGTGGACGATGTAAACCGGCACCCCGGCCACTTCCGCAATGGCGATGGAGCGATGCACCCCCTCCGCCTCCATGCGGGTGGGGCGGGTCAGGGCGTGGTGCTTCGGGGAGGTCTCGCCCCGCTTTAGCGCCAGCTTGACGATCTCGTCGATGACGATGCCGTTCTCGGCGTGCATGCAAACCAAGGTGCCGTCCTCGCCGGCCTTGCGCATCGCCCGAAACAGGGTACCGTCATCCACGTACAGAACGCCGGGATAGGCCATGAACATCTTGTAGGAGGTCACCCCTTCCTCGGCGAGGCGGCGCATCTCCCAAAGGCGTTCGTCCTCCATGTCGGTGACGATCATGTGGAAGCCGTAGTCGATGGACGCCTTGCCGGTGGCCTTCCCGTGCCAGGTCTCCAAGGCTTCCAAGGTTGAGCGCCCCTTGATCTGTATGGCGAAGTCAATGATGCTGGTGGTGCCGCCAAAGGCGGCGGCGTGGGTGCCGGACTCGAAGTCGTCCGCGCTGGTGGTGCCGCCGAACGGCATGTCCATGTGGGTATGCGGGTCCACGCCGCCGGGAATGACCAACTTGCCGGATGCGTCGATGACTTGGTCCGCCTCCAAGTCAAGTTGGGCGCCGATGAGCGAAACCTTTTCGTCCTCCACGAACAGGTCGGCGCGGTAGTCATCGGTGGCCGTCACCACCCGACCATTGCGAATTAGCAGCGACATTCCTTGTCCTCCCGACTCTTTCTAATTCGTCGAGCCTTGTCCGCCGGTGGATGCAGCGGAGACCTGTGCGGTCGGCCTAGGCGGTGGTTGCGCTTCCCGAAAAAGCTGCCGAGTGTGGGACATCAGCAGTCCATAGAGCACGAAGGACGTCAGGCACCCGGAAAACCAGGACGCGGTGTAAAGCCAGCCTAGCGCCGGAACGAAATAGCCAATAAGCGCAACAGCGACGCCGGCCGCCAAGGCCGCCATCGCTGCGGGGTTTACGCCGCTTCGATAGGAGTAGGCGCCGTTGGGGTCGAACAGGTCCGGCAGCGAAACCTGAGTGCGGCGCACCCAATAGTAGTCCGCGAGCATGACGCCGAGCACCGGCCCTAGGAAGCCGCTGACGAACACCAACAGATCGCTGATGCGGTCGAACAGCAGCCAGGGCACGATGCACACCCCGATGACGCCCGTGATCAATCCGCCTCGACGAAAGCTCAGCACCCGGGGCCGGAGGTTGGCGAAGGCGTTGGCCGGCGCCACCACATTGGCGGCGATGTTGGTGGTGAGGGTGGCGACCAACAGGATCGACTGGGCGGTGACCACCACCATTGGGCTGTCGAATTGGGCCACCAAGGAAACCGGGTCCCAAGGCGCGTCCTCAGCCGTTAGGATGTCGTCGAAGCCAACCAGCGCCGCACAGGTCACAAACACGCTGACGAAGCCGTACAGCAGCATGGTGCCGGGCAACCCCAACAACTGGCCCACTGCTTGATCTCGCTGGCTGCGTCCGTATCTGGTGATGTCGGCTATGCTGATGGACATGGTGGCCCAAAAGCCCACCATTGCTGTGATCCAAAACAGCCAGGAGGCGACTTTGGACGGCGACGCCTTTGCTTCCCTGACTGGCGACGGCGACGACAGGGATTGCCCGCGGCGGAACTGAACCACGAGATCTGCGGGCTTAAGCCATCCATTCCCTTGAGCGCGATGAGCGGCAATTTCCGTCGGCGGCACGATCAAGGGGCTGCCTTGAACTGGCCGCCAAGGAGCGCTTTCCAGCCGGGACGGCGGGGCGATTCGGTAAGCGTCCGCCTTCCAACTGCCGTCAAGCTCGCGCAATGGGGACAATTCCACCGCGCCATCGTCTCGGTACTGGGCTGTGGGGCTTTCGAGTTGGCCGCTTTGGCCGAGTATGGCGGCGGGGCTATGGGCCTGGCCGGACGCCCATCCCATCAGGGCCAGACCGACCAATAGCAACATGGGCGCCGCCAAGCGCTCCAGTTGGCGGATGGATTCGGTTCCGCGCCATACAAAGAACAGCATCAGCCCCCAGGAGATGGCAAATGCGCAGAACTTGCCGGCGCTCAGCCCAGACTCGATGGGCGCTCCAACCAAGGTGCAGGCGATGGCGTGAATTGCCAAACCGCCGATCCACGTCTGAACGCCAAACCAGCCGCAGGCGACCAGCGCCCGCGCCATGGCCGGGACATGCACGCCGACCACCCCGAACGGCGCTCGCCCGAGCACGGCGAAGGGTAAGCCGTACTTCGAGCCGGCCTGTCCATTCAAGATTAGGGGCGCGGTCACGATCAAGTTGGCGACGAAGATGATCGCCAAAGCCTCCCCCCAATTCAGACCGCTCCGTATCATGTAGCTGGCGAGGATGTAGGTGGGTATGCAGGCCGCCATCCCCACCCAAACGGCGGCAATGTCCCAAGTGCTCCAAGTGCGTTGCACCTTGGGCGTTGGCGCCAAGTCCGGCGAATAGAGCGGCGAGGTTTCCATCGCGCCCCCCAATTGGGCGGTTCCTCCCGTCATGCTTGATGCACCGGGATGTTGGCATCGTTATAAGCGGTAACGCACCTTGACGCCAAATTCCCGTCGATCCGTATTCCACAGGGCGAAGCCGATGAAGCCGGGGAAGTAGTTCCGCACCCGGGTGTACTTCTTGTCCGCTAGGTTGACGCCGTAGGCCGCCAAGCTCCACTTTTCATCTGGCGACAGGTACTCCACCCGGGCGTTGAACAGCCCGTAGGCGCCTTCCCGCTCTTCCGGCGCATTGGCGATTTGGCCGAAAAAGGCGCTGCGGTAGGCGTAGTCGGCCCGCAACAGGACGCTGCCGCCGCTTGGCAGCGGCACATCGACTTGGGGAGAGATGCTGTAGGTGTATTTGCTGACGTAGGGCAGCCGGGAGCCCTTGCTGAAATTGGCGTTCAGGGACGGGTCGATATCGACCTCCGCGATCTTCGCGTCCGTGTAGCTGAAGCTGCCCACCACTCGGACAGCGGGGGAAAGTACGGCGGTCAACTCCAGCTCCACGCCGTTGATTTCCGCCTTCGCGGCATTCAGGGTGCGGGTGTCAAAGGCGTCCGCCAAGGCGTTGACCTGGGCTTGGTAGTCGTCATAGTCGCTGGTGTAAAGGGCGATGTTGGTGCGCAGGCGGTTGTCGAGGGCCTCCGCCTTTAGGCCGACTTCGTACATATCGACGTATTCCGGGTCGTAAACACCGACGCTGGAGGGCCGCGATGGCCGTGCGCCGAAGCCGCCGCTGCGGAACCCTCGTGAGTAGGTGGCGTACAGCATGGCGTCCTCGGTGATCTTGTATTGGATGCTGACGGTGCCGGACACCGCATCCCAGGAATCGTCCAGAGAGGTGGGCGGAACCCGGTAAACCGGCTGTCCTTGGTCGTTCAAGGCCTGTTGCCCGTTGGCGTCCAAGGAGCGGTAAACGACATCGTAGTCCTTGTCTTCGTTGGTGTAGCGCAGCCCGGCAGTCAGGCTGACCCTTTCCGACAGGTCCACCGTTCCCTGGCCGAAGACGGCGTAACTGCTGACCTCCACGTCGGACCGGCGTTGGTCCAGCGCTCCGAACTGATTGTCATCCTGAAGGTTGTAGCCGTCCTCCGTGAAGTAGTAAGCCCCGGCAATCCAGTTCAAGGTGCCCGCATCATTCTGCCCAACTAATTGAAATTCTTGGGAAAACTGGTCCGATTTGCCGGATTCCAGATAGTGGATCACAACTTGGGGGGCACCGTCGAACTCCAGGTTGCCCAGATACTCCATGTCCCGGTAGGCCGTGATCGACTTAAGGCTTAGCCTGTCATTCAGGTCCCAACTCCAGGTTGCGGATAGACCGAACAAGTCTTGCTCCGTGTCCAGATCATCCAGGGAATAGCTGTCGAAGGGGTCGCCCTCAGTACCCGATGGGCAGGGGACGTACGGCTCCGCGCCAGTGCCATTGGTGTAGCAGGTGGAGATGCCCAACCAGGGCGCATGTGCGTAGAAGCTGTGCGGCATGGCGGCTTGCCGTGCCCGTGTCATGTCCGCCGCCAACGAAAATTCAGCGGCGTCGCCCTGCCAGAACAGTTGCGCCCGGGCGCTGACGCTGTCTTCGTCGCCGCTTTCCTCCCGCGTAAAGATCTGCTCGCCAACGCCGTCCCGCTTCTTGCGCTGCACCCCGGCCCGCACCGCGGTCCGCTCGCCAAGGGCGAGTTCCCCTGCCGCCAAGACGTTGAAGCGGCCGTCTTCGCCGACGGTCAACTCCACTTCGCCGCCGTTCTCCATGCTGGGTTTGCGGCTGACCACGTTCACTGCGCCGCCGATGGTGTTCTTGCCGAACAGGGTGCCTTGCGGACCGCGCAGGACCTCCACCCGCTCAAGGTCAAGCAGATCCAAGGCGGCGCCTTGGTTGCGCCCGACATACACCCCGTCGATGTACAAACCCACCCCAGGGTCGGTGGTCACCATGTGGTCGGACTGGCCGATGCCGCGCAGGAACATGGCCCCCGCCTCGGAACTGCCCATGCCGTAGGAGGTGAAGGCCATGCCGGGGGTGTACTTGCCGATGTCCCGTAGGTCGATCATGTTGGCCTGCTGCAGCGCGTCGGCGGAAAAAGCGGTAACGGAAATGGGCGTCTCCTGCAGGGACTCCTCCCGCTTGCGGGCCGTGACGATGATTTCATCAATGAGCGTTCCCGTTGTGTCGGAGATGCTGATCGCGGCCTCTTCGGCCAACAGCCAATTGGGCACCAACAGACTGAGGACGCCAGTGAGCAGCCATTGGCTGCAAGACGCCCAGCAGAGCGGCATGGTTGATTGGTTGGCCGTTTCCATGTGCGCACACCTCCATGCGGATGACAGACGAATTGAACCTATATAGATAATTGACATTTTTGTCAATCATATCTGTCAAATTTTATGCAAGTCCGGCTGTAGGTACTAGTACCTGCCCTAATCCCCTAATAAGGATTTGGCGGGTGAAGTTTGTTGGCGGTTTGGACTGGCGGAAGGATCTGGCGGCGCACCAGTTAGTCCAGCGGCTGGGTGTCCCGAGGCACGAGGATGACCCTGTGGACGGGGAAGCTCCCCTTAGCCGTCCTGCCTCGGTCCCGGTCGGCCTAGGGGCGCAGCCGGGCTTCCACGCCGGCGAAGGCGGCCTCATCCAAGGCCGCGATCAGACAGCGGTGCCAATGCAGAGCGGCTGGAGATAGGTCCGCCTCAGGTTCAGGCACCGCACCGAAGTGCCCAGAGCGGTCCTCTCCCCGGACGAGCATCGCAAAATCGCGGCTGGCGACGATCTGCCTGTTGTGCGGCGCGACATAGTTGATGGTCAGGCCGCAACGCATGATGTCTGAGGGATTTGCCGGGGAGGCGTGCAACAGGTGGCCGTGGTGCAGGGAAAACTGCCCAGGTTCAAGCTCGACATGCACGGCATCCGCCTCGTCAACATCGACTTGGGCCACTTGGCCGCGATAGAGAAGGTTATCGACGTTGAACTTGTCCTCGTGGTCAACCAAGCCTAGCTGGTGGGACCTAGGCATGAACTTCATGCAGCCGTTCGCTTTGTTGACCGGGCCTAGGGCGAGCCAGGCGCTGACCAGGGCATCGCTGTCGCGGAGGCCCCAATAGCGCAGGTCTTGATGCCAACTGACATAATCGGCGGTGTGGGGCTTCTTGATGAAGAAGGTGGAGCCCCAAACTAGGATGTTCGGGCCAAGAACGGCTTCCACCGCATCAAGAATGCGCTCGTTGCGCACGATTTCGTTGACGAAGCAGAGCACGGCGTGCATCTGATTGAGCTGGCCGTTGTGGGCAATCTTCGCTTCCTGCAGTGCCCCCTCCAGCGAATCGAATCGATGGCGATAGCCCGCCGCTTGAGTGGCGGTCATGGCGTCAAGCGGGAAAATGAACCCTTCCCTCAAGAAGGCTTCCCTGACGAGATTTTGATCGATGCTTTGCATGGCCTGTCTCCAGCGCACATTATGGCACTGAACCATGCCTGTAAGGCGGCGCTCCATTCGGATTTCCGTAGTTTCCCTCAATGAACTGTCCCCGGCGGCACCCCTAGTGAAAATCCGCTAGTGAATCGGCGAAAAGGAAACCGGGCGCAGCATCTTGATGTTCTGCTCGACGATGGCGTCCAAGTCCCAAACTTCCTGGATGAACTTCCCCCAAGCAGGGTCGGCCTCCATGTTGGCGCGGCGGGCGTCGCGGTCTCCTAGGCTTGCGTAGCCCCACATGAACACCACTTGGTGCAGGTTGCCGATTTCCGTAGTGAACATGCCGAGAAATTCACCTAGGTATTTTTTCTGAATCGGCAGGCCGTCCGCCTCATACTTCTTCAGCCATTTCTGCATCGTGCCCGGACGAAAGGTGTAGGTGCGGTGGTCCACGATCATTGTGCTGCCTCCTTAAACTGGGGATGGGTTGAGAATCAGGTCGCTGGCCTTCTCAGCGATCATGATGGCCGGCGCGTTGGTGTTGCCGCGGGTGATTTCCGGCATGATGGAAGCGTCCACCACCCGCAGGCCGGTGATGCCATGAACCCGCAATTGGGCGTCAACCACGGCTTCGGAATCCACTCCCATCTTGCAGGAGCCCACTGGATGCAAGGTGGTCATGGCGTCATCAATGAGCCATTTGGCGATTTGCGCATCGGTTCGAATGTCCGGGCCAGGCGACAGCTCCCGCCCTAGGATGTGCTGGAACGCCTTGCTTGCCATGACGTTGCGCATGAGCTGCACACCCGCCACAGCCGTGTCCACATCCCGTTGATCCGCCAAGTAGTTGGCGTAGATCAGAGGCGGATCCTCTGGATTGCTGGAGCGCAGGGCGATGCGTCCGCGGCTTTTCGGCTTGACCGGGCCGATGCGGATGGTGGTGCCGTGGTTCTTGGCGACGTCCTTCCGCCTTGCAAAGGAAAGCAGCGACCAATGCAGGTTTGCGGTCTCTTCGGTGGCCGGCATGAAGTGGGTCTGGATGTCAGGCACTTCGAGGTCGGCGGCGGACCGCATGAACGAGCCGGCTTCGTATGGAAAGGTGGTGACGAAGCCCGTTCCCAAGGCCGCCGCCTGCAGAACGCCCAGCGTCATCCTGTCGATGCGCAGGTTTTCATGCAGCGACACGGGTTGCTTGCACTCATGCACGAGGCAGCAGTCCACATGGTCCTGCACGTTCCTGCCGACGCCGGGCAGATGATGCGCCACCGGAATGCCGTGTTGCCCAAGATGCTCGCTGTCGCCTATGCCCGACAACATGAGCAATTGCGGGGAGTTGACCACGCCGGCGGCGAGCAGCACCTCCTTGGCCGCCATGGCGGTGATTAGGCGGTCGCCGACCCGATACTCCACGCCAACGGCCCGAGCTCCTTCCAGCACCACGCGATGCGTCAGCGCCTGGGTTGCCACGATCAGGTTGGGGCGGGCCTTGGCGGGGACGAGAAAGGCGGTGGCGGCGCTGCACCTTTTGCCTTGGCGGATGGTGAAGTCGTAGCGGCCGAACCCCTCCTGGCGCTCGCCGTTGAAGTCGTCGGTGAAGGTGTGGCCGGCCTGCTGGCCGGCTTCGACATAGGCGTCGAACATGGCGTTGTTGCCGGTGGCCCGGCGCACGGTGAGCTCCCCCGTGCGCCCATGAAACTGATCGGCGCGGTCGATGTGAGCCTCCGAGCGCTTGAACAGCGGCAACACCTTCTCGTAGGACCAGCCCGGCAGCCCGGCCTGCTCCCAGCCGTCGTAGTCCGCGGGGTTGCCGCGGACGTAGATCATGCCGTTGATGGTCGAACTGCCGCCGAGCACCTTGCCCCGGGGCCAGTAAACCTGTCGGCCGGCAAGTTGCGCCTCCGGCTCGGTGTGGTACTTCCAGTTGTAGATTCCGGAGTGCATCAGCTTGCCCATCAGCATCGGCAGACGGAACAGGTAGTTGCTGTCGCGGCTGCCGGCCTCCAGCAGCAGCACTCGGTTTTCTGGGTTTGCGGAGAGCCGGTTGGCGAGCACGCAGCCGGCGGATCCCGCGCCCACCACGATGTAGTCGTATTCCTGGTTCATCTTGGCTTGCCCTCCGTTACCAATGAATGGGCCGCGCCAGCAGCGCCAGCAGCTTTTCGTTGCAGCGAATGAAGGGGTTGGGGCCGCGCAGAAAGTCGTTGCCCGCAGCTGGGTGTGGGGAGGCGACGAACAAGGGATGGCGGTCGATTTCGCCGCACTCGACAACGCCGCTGGCGGCGGCGGCCTGTCGCGCCGCCTCGCCGAACAGCATGAACGTCACGGACTGGTCGCCACGTTCGGCGAAGTGCCGGATGAGGTGCGCCATCAAGGGCCGCCAGAGCGGCAGATGGCCGTTGGTTTGGTGCGGGTCCCCTGCCACTGCGAAGCGGCTGAGGGTAAGGCTGGCGTTGAGCAGCAGCACGCCTTGATCCACCCAGTGTTGGGCAAGCTGCTGCGGTCTCTGGAAGCCAGTGCCGGCCGCCTGAATGGCCTCGATGGTCGCCGCCCAGCCGTCTGTTTCGTTGGTGTGATCCTGATGGCCCGAACGAAACGCGTATAGGCTTTGGATGAGGCTGCGCATGCTGCATGAGCGCATGTTCTCCAGTTCCCGCCAATGCCGGTGCTCGCCGGTTTCAAAGGCTCGCCCGGTGCTGAACGCGATGTTGGGGTAGGGGTCCTGGCCTATCAGGACGCAGCGCACGTCGTGGGGACTGAGGTTGTCAAAGGCGCGGAACAGGTGCGCTCCAACTGGCGCTCCCGGAAGCGGGAAGTGGTGCCGGGACGGAAAGATCGGCTCCCAGGGATGGAGCTCCAGTTCCGCAGCCACGGCGTCAAACGCCAATTGAACGCCGCCCAGCACCTGAAGCCACTCCGGGCTCAGGTCGGCCTGCCAACCGGACAGCATTTCCCGCAACGCTTCCTTTAGGGGCGTCGCCATGCGTCCCCCCCTTGCGTTTTGCGCTCGTGTGCGGCGGCTATAATGACGGTTGCCCGCACATCGGCTGGTGCAAGGCCCCGCCGGGCACCAAGGCAGAACGCCAAGACAGGGAGGCGGCCCCCATGCCCCGCACACTGAAGGCGCGCGACAAGAAGGAGGCGAGGATTCTCCGCGCCACCGAGAGACTGCTCGCCACCCGCGGCTTCCACGGCACCCGCATGGATGACATCGCCCGGGCGGCCCGCCTGCCGAGACCGAACCTGTACTACTACTTTTCCTCCAAGCGCCAGATTTACCGGCGCATCATCACCGAACTGCGCAACGAGTGGATCAAGGCCTTCGAGCAGATCACCCCGGACCGCGAACCGCAGGAAGCCATCGCCGACTACATCCGGGTGAAGATCGAATACTCCCGCAAGCATCCCGTGGCCTCCAAAATCTTCGCCAAGGAGGTGATTCGCGGCTCGGACATGCTGACCAAGGAGGAAAACGACGAAATCAAAGCGCTGACGGACGAGAAATGCGCAGTGGTCCGCCAGTGGATGGACGAGGGCAAAATGGACGCCATGGACCCACGCCACTTCTTCTTCCTGCTTTGGGGCGCCACCCAGTACTACGCCGACTTTGAGCAGCAGATCAAGAGCATCCTCGGCGTCAAGCGGTTGACGGCGGCGCAGTTTGCAACAGGCCTGGATACGGTGACTCATATCGTTCTCAAAGGCTCCGGCCTCATCGGTTGATGTCGCTGGCCGTCGGAATTGGTTTGCAGCTCAGGGCTCCTTGCGGTCGCCGGGCCGCACTCCCGCCGCGGCGTCCAGGAAACGGCTTGGGCGCAGCGATAGTTGCCCAATGTACAATTTGCTGACATTATCGTCAAACTTTTTTGTCGGAAAAACTGCTAGGGCGCGGCTGGCGGCGGCGCTCGGCAGGTGACAGCTCCCAAGGAGGCCGCGATGATGGACTTTGGCGTTGTCCTGCAGACCAATCCCCCGGTCCGCGCTGTGGTGGAACTGGCCAAGCGGGCCGAGGCGAACGGCTTCACCCATGTTTGGGTGTTTGATTCGCCGGTGCTCTGGCAGGAGCCCTTCGTGGTCCTGTCCCGGATTCTGGCGGAGACGGAAAGAGTCGTCGTCGGACCGATGGTCACCAATCCCGGCAGCCGCGACTGGACCGTGCTCGCCTCCGCCTTCGCCACCTTGAACGAGCAGTACGGGCCGCGAACCATCTGCGGCATGGGCCGGGGGGACTCGGCCTTGCGCTACATCGGTCGCAAGCCCCGCTCCTTGGCGGAGATGGCGGAGGCCATGCGCGTTGTCAAGGGCTTGGTGGCGGGGGAGGCCGTTGCTTACCAAGGCAAGGACGTTCGCTTCCCGTGGCTGGAGCGGGGTTGGGACCTGCCCATGTGGGGGGCCGGATACGGGCCTCGGGCGTTGGACTGCATCGGCCGCCATGCGGACGGATTCATTCTGCAGCTAGCGGACCCGCAGATTCTCGAATGGACTCTGGGCGCCGTGAGGCAGGCCGCCGCTGCGCAGGGCCGCGAACCGAACGGCGTTGCCACCTGCGTAGCGGCGCCCGCCTATGTGGGTGCCGACCTTGCCCATCAGCGTGAGCAACTGCGTTGGTTCGGCGGCATGGTGGGCAACCATGTGGCGGACATCGTCAAGCGCTATGGGGAGGGGTCGGGTCGTGCGCCGGAGGCGTTGACGGACTACATCAAGCAGCGGGAAGGCTACGACTACGCCCACCATGGCCGGGCCGGCAACCCCAGCACGGACTTTGTGCCGGACGAAATCGTCGATCGCTTCTGCCTGCTTGGCCCGACCGAGGAGCACATCGCCAAGCTCAGGGCGCTGCACGGGATAGGCGCGGACCAGTTCGCCATCTACCTCATGCACGACGCCAAGGAGGAAACTCTGGACGCCTACGGGCGCATAATCCTGCCGGCGCTGCAAGCACCAAGCCCTTAGTCCTTCCAACCAAAGCGATTGCCTGCTCCGGCCATGCGGTCGAAGGCCGCAGAGGAAGTTGGCGATGGCCTTCTCCTCGTCTTGTGGCGCGAAACCGAAACCAAGGTATGATGCGCGGCATGATTGGTTCCGATTCCAGGCAGCTTCAATCGCGTGAAGTACCAAGGAAACAACCCCAAGCGCCGGATCGCCAAGCGTGGCTACTACACGGAGCGGGAGCTCGCGGGTTTCGCGGCGGCGTGATACAGCGGGACCGGCCACCACAAGACCAAGCCGGCGGACTACGGCTTTGATCCCCCGGTTGCTCCGCGGCCCTCAAAGTCGGTCTGCGACGACAAGCGCATTGTGATGAAAGCTGAAGCCGTCCAACTGTTCCGGGCCGGCGTTCGCCGCGGCATGGTCAGTATGCACAGGGTGCGCAACCTGCCAAAATACGCTTGGGCTTTAGATGAACATGGAGAGGTGTACGAGGCGAAGCTCGGCAACGACATGCGCAGCTACCACGGCTATCGACTTGGGAAAGATGAACGCGCCATGCGCGAATGGGTGGTGGAGGAATGGAAAGAGCGGAAGGTTTAACCCTCAAGCTGGTGCCGCATCCCTTGGACCGAGGGGCACCGGAAGAGAGAGCCACGTTCGGCGCACTGGAGATGCGGGCCAACGGCCGCTGCCTGACGGAAGGCGTGGCTCCGCATTGCTCCAACGAATTGCTGCCCGGTCCGTATGTGTCGGGATACCACATGGCGGAGTGGCTGATGTGGAATTGGTGGCGTCTGCTGTGGGAGTCGCCGCCGGCCAACGAACCCAGCCGCGAGTGGATGTTCTCGCACTGCCTGTCGTCCATTGGAGAAGGATACGTCTGGCCCAACATAGTCATCTCATCGGACGGGTTCCGCGCTATCGCGGCCTCCACGCCCACCGTGGACGCCGCTCCGGGGCTTTATCGTTACGTCGGAGCACCCGCCTTCGAAGTGATTGCGGCGGAGGACATGGAAGCCGGCATCCGGCACTTCGCGCACTCCGTGCTTGAACGCCTCCACGCAGCGAACCTTTCAGACACCAACTTGCATCGTCTGTGGCGCGACGTCGATCAGGCAGGTGGGGACGCACAGACTGCACGGCTGCGCCGGTTCGAGGCGCGCTTGGGGCATGATCCGGACGAGGCTGACGAAGCCGTTGTCCGCGTTTCGTTCGAGGCCGCCAAGAACTTGGGCGCCAACGCCTTGGAGGAGCTGGCCGCCGATTCAGGCCCGCGTGGTGCCGCAACGGTGCCCACCATGAAGACGATGGCGGATTCGGCAAACGACAGCGGCTTTGATGCGCAACCGCAAGACGCTGTTAAGCTCCACCAGCGCGGCGGCATCCCCGCTTGGAGCACCGTCGCGGCTTGGCGTGTTGGCGTTGCCGCGGCGCGGGCGTTGCGAAAGCAGGAAGCGTTGAACGGAGAAGCCATTGACAACAACCGCTTGTCCAAGCTCTTCGGCACGACGAAGACTGCTCTGGAGCAAGGGAACAAGCACACGCAACGGCTGTCGTTCATGCTGACCGATGGCGGTCGCTCGCGGCTGGCGCTGCGCTCCAAGTGGGAAACGGGCCGGCGCTTCGATCTGGCGCGGCTGCTTGGCGACCACTTGCTGGCGGCCGGCGAGCCACTGCTGCCGGCAACCGGGGCCTACACCTATCGCCAAAAGGCGCAACGGGCATTCGCCGCAGAGCTGCTCTGCCCATACGAGGCCGTGGTCGAGTTCCTTGGCGCGGATCGTTCCGAAGAGCGGTGCAACGAAGCCGCGGCTCTCTTCAACGTCTCTCCCTGGACAATCGGCGCCTTGTTGGTGAACAACGAGGGGCGGAGGCAAGGCGCCTTGTCAACACATTCCCCACCGAGCCCCGGCGCATCCCCCTTGATGTGGTGAAATCCTCACCTCACCATCAAACGCCGTGGCTACCCGACCGCGCTCGCCATCGACAGCGTCTCGGCGAAGGTGAGGGAGTTCCGGCTCCACAATTCCTAAGTTTCCATTCCTAGCGCAACACCATCTTGTGGTTTATGCCACAGTTTCGCTTGTGCTTCCGGCTTCCTCTGCCAATGCCTGGGCGGGGTGTTGCATCCCTGCCGGACCTATTCATGAACAGATAAAGCAAAGCCCTCGGCTGGGCGAAAATGGTGTTGTCCGACAACCACTTAAGCACATCAAAGGCTTTTGCATGTTATACGATACCATCAAACAGAGTGTTCTATTCGAGAATCTCTCGAAGAAAACGGTAGTCGCCAAGTTCGACCAGGATCATGCCAGCCCCGACGGTGGGGCAGTTCTCCTCATGGCATGCGACGAGAAGCTTAAGTTGAGTGAGACGTTGGCGGCGAAGGCGATTGCCTGCCACCGTCGTTGCAAGAAGCGGGTGAAGCGGATCACTATCGACCTGGCCCCGACAGACGAACCCACCTATGGCGGCCAGCGGTTGACATTTTTCAACCAGTTCTACGACACGTCCTGTTATCTGCTGTTGGCCGGTTTCCTCGCCTTCGACGACGAGGTGGAGCAGTATCTGTTCTGCTACGTCCTGTGCGCTGGCAACGCCGCCGCCAAGCACGGCGCGATCGGTGTGTTGAAGCGACTGCTGCCGCGCTTGTGCCGGGCGTTTCCCAAGGCGCGGTCGCGGATCCGGCTGGACGGCGGCTTTTCCGGTCCGGAGTTGTATGAGTTTTTCGAGGCGGAGAAGCTCGACTATGTGGTGGGCATGGCCAGGAACCCGAAACTCCAAGCGCTAGCCGAGCCGCTGTTCTTCTGGCCCGACAGCCTGAACGAATTACACCGCGCGACCGTTGGCGCACAAGCCTTGGCGAAACAGCGGGGCTTTGCGACATAACCGCCATGTGCCGCCGAACCCGCTTGAAACGCTACCCGCCATCAGCAGGCACCAGCAGAAACAGTTCCCGCAAGCCGCCTTTCAATTTCAACCGGTCGCGAACGGAGAAGCATTTGCGGACTTCCGATTCGAAGTTCTCGGCGGTGTAGTCCGCGTAGTCCTCCCGCTTGTTGTCCAGGAGTGTTTGGAACATCTCATCGTTGCGCCCGACAAATTCCAGGATGCAGGTCGCGTCCAGGCTTCGCAACCAGCCGATGAACAGCCGCAATGGGATGTTCGCCGCGACCCTCAGGTGATGAACTAAAGCCAGGCAAAGCACCATGTCGGGACTTCGCCGCGTATCGAACGCCGGGCGCTCGCGGCCCGCCCAACCCTGTCCCGGCGAGAGGTTCGCCAAGTCCATCACCAGCGGAATGACATTCCTCGGCCCGTTCTGCCGCACCTCCCGATAGAGCCGATCGACGGCATCCTGATCCGCGTCCACGGCAGCGACCACCCCCGAGTGTTCGGCGGCGATACGCGCGAACGCGCCGGTATTGGCACCTAGGTCCCAAGTCAGCCTAGGGCCGCGCGCCGCGGTGTGCCGCAGCACGAAGTCCTTCTTCCGTTCGAAGTCGGCCGCGTCGTAGGAATGATTCCCGGCGTACTGCGACCAAGTCGAACGGGCTGGCCCACTGGACAGCCCGCCGATGAGCCGCCGGAGGCTGTCCCACAGCGCGAACAGCATCGTCTTCGGCTGTCGTCGACGTGGGCGTGCCGGTCGGAGAATGGCGCGTTCGGCCTTGGCGGGAAACCAGACATGCGGCAGGACGCCGCGCTTGAAACGCCCCAGCCCACGGAAGTACCGGCTTGCTTCCTCTGGCGGGATACCCTCGAGGCGCGAGCGGAGCAGCGGCTGGAACGGGATGCCCAGATGCGCCGTCAGCAGCAACGGCGTCAGGAAGGTCGCGCAGAATTGACGATACCCCCGCCAGTATTCGCCCTCCTCCCAAGGAACGAACGACGGTATGTCGATGAACACCGGGCGCGCGCCCATCCACTGCACGTTGAACGGCGTCGCGTCCTTGAGCAGCCAGCCGTTTCTGGCGCCGGTCTCCAGCACCTGCAATTGCAGCAGCGCCGCGTCCTTGAGCATCGAGAACGGCCACTCATAGGGCCAAGTCACGAAGTCCACCGTCTGATGCTCCACGGCGGCGCTCCAACCCTCTTGCATCACCTGCCGAGCATCGGGGAGTTCCGGGTGGAGCAGTCGGGTCGCCACGACCTGACCGCCATCGGCCAATTCCTGGAAAAAGGGCTCGGCAAGCAGGTTTTCCATTACTCTGGCGGCGGATGGATTCAACCCGCGAACAATGCTCGCCTCCCCCGTGTCGCGGACAACCCGGTACACCCGTCCGGCCGGGTCTTTGAACGACCCGCCGTCAGCCCTGAGCACTTCCGTCATCGGCAGGCGCGCCCGTGGAATTGGAACCATCGCCGTCCGCCACCGCCTTCCTGTCGCTATGGAGAACCCGGCGCTTCAAGCGGCCCCAGTACATGCGAACGATATAGCCGCCGGCCGCCAGAAAGCCCAGCACACTGGTGATGACGAAGCCGGCGGAGCCGGGATCGACATAAGCGTGAGCCGCGGTCGGCACGAAGACGAACACGGTGGCGCCGATCAACAGATCGCGTCGTACTGGTCTACTCATAGAGAAAATCCTCGTAGCGAGGTTTATCGTCTCCCCGAATCGGCCCCCCGTACCCGGGCTGCGTATATTTTCGCGGCTTGATGAGTGGGCTTTCGCCGCCGGACAGGCAGCGAAGCAAGGCGTGAACGGCGTCCAGAATCGTCATGTAGCCCTGGGACGACGCTTCGTCGAACCAACCGGCGCATGTGTCACGGGGATAGACGCCGCCCAGGATGCCGTAATGGTCCTGGAAGAAGAACTCCGGATCGTCCGCGAACTGCAGCCTCTGAGACAGGAACGGGCCGTGGTCGCCGTACACAAGCAAGATGGCGCCAGGGTCATTTTCTTCCAAGTGCCGGATGATTAAATCCAGGTAGCGGGCTGCCCATTCGCTGCGTTTGATGTATCCGCGTCTGAATGCCTCGATCTGTTCCGCATCATCATATCGGAATGATTTATCAACATGTCCCGGTGCATACAGGTGGGCCATCACGAATTGAGGCTTGTCGTCGGCATTCACCTTGGTGATCCGTTCGACGCTAAGTGCCTGTCTACTCAACATGTCAACCCCTTTTCCAGCAAGCCGGCAGTATCCCCAGAAAGAGAAATCCCGTATGGCGGCATCCAGTAAGCTACAGACGATTTCGTTCGATGATATAATGTAGTTGTTGATATATTTACCTTTTTCGTGTCCGAAATGTCCGTCTCTATAGATTGATGTAGTCTCGTAGCCGTTTCCGTGAAGGATTCCAAGGAGATTAGACGGGTTTCGACCAGAGAAGAGCTGCGGATCAGGATCGTATCCCATTGCACTCAACTCCTTTCGTTGTGCGGCATACGCATCCACGTCCAGCGCCAAGACGATGTTGAGAGAATTTTTGGTCTTGACTGCGTTGGCGAAGAAATTGGGGAAGCGGCGGAAACTGACGTCGAACAGATCATGAAATTTGGTGGTTTCCAGACCAAGGTATTTCTTGAGCAATGCGCGTGGGGCCATGGCATCGAACGAAACGAAATACAGGTTTGGTGTCTCCCGGAAGGAGATGTCCCGAATGTACGTCGTATCTACCGTTGCGGGGACATCACCGGTCTCCGGGTATTCGCTGGCAATAATCCCAAGCCCGAGCAACGCCGCCGCCGAGAGCGCAATGCCTCCCCAGCGCTGCTTGTCGATGACACGGAAGGCGACGAACAGCCCTGCGCCGGATCCGGCGCAGAGCGCAATGAGGACGGCCCCGTTTCCGGTCAGATAGAGGTCGGTATGGATGATGTACGCCGTCGCAACGCTGGCCAGCACAATCAGCGACAGGACAGCGTTCGCTATGACCCTGGAGCGCAGGAGGAATAGTGTGCCGAGCAATAGGACCGTATTAACCGTGCCGCCGAGTATGAGAATACTGCTTAGGTCCGACTCGGAAAAGGCCGCCGCGGATGACGTATATGTAGTAGCAAAGGCCGCCGCCACGAGCAAGGTCGCGAAGACGAACTTGAGTGCGGCCTTCCGGTTAGGTCTTGATGTGCTCGGCTCGTGCCGGGGGTGGGGGGGCATAGTTTCAGTTGAGGCTCTTACCGGTGAGCTGGCCGACAATGTAGGTATTTCGTCTGACTGTCGCTCGGATTGTACGGCTTTCCCAGAACTGTCCAGCATCACCACTTACCCCTAATCCCCGATTAAGAAATCGTTGAAGCGCTTTGAAAGGCGCACCGTGCAAGGGTTTTTCCGGCAAAATGCCAGTTTAGCAAAAACCACCCTGCAGGTGCGCGGATGGCAAGTATTATACCCGCCCGCTGAAAGTCGAGCACGAGTTCACGGACGCCCGTTTGACTGGCCTCGGAGGCTGTTTCGCCTTGGTCCTGACCAAGCAAAGATCATTGCCGATGCCGTTCAGCCCGTGGAAAGTCAAAGCGCTATGCGGGCTAGGCGCTTGGCTGCAAAGCCCCCGTTAATTCCTCCGCCAAGCGCAGGCTCAGGGCGGCGATGGTGAGGGTGGGGTTGGGGCATGATCCGGACGAGGCTGACGAAGCCGTTGTCCGCGTTTCGTTCGAGGCCGCCAAGAGCTTGGGCGCCGACGCTTTGGAGGAGCTGGCCACCGATTCAGGCCCGCACGGTGCCGCAACGGTGCCCACCATGAAGACGCTGGCGGATTCGGCAAACGACAGCGGCTTTGATGCGCAACCGCAAGACGCCGTTAAGCTCCACCAACGTGGCGGCATCCCCGCTTGGGGCACAGTCGCGGCTTGGCGTGTTGGCGTTGCCGCGGCGCGGGCGTTGCGAAAGCAGGAAGCGTTGAACGGAGAAGCCATTGACAGCAACCGCTTGTCCAAGCTCTTCGGCACGACGAAGGCTGCTCTGGAGCAAGGGAACAAGCACACGCAACGGCTGTCGTTCATGCTGACCGATGGCGGTCGCTCGCGGCTGGCGCTGCGCTCCAAGTGGGAAACGGGCCGGCGCTTCGATCTGGCGCGGTTGCTTGGTGACCACTTGCTGGCGGTCGGCGAGCCACTGCTGCCGGCAACCGGGGCCTGCACCTATCGCCAAAAGGCGCAACGGGCATTCGCCGCAGAGCTGCTCTGCCCATACGAGGCCGTGGTCGAGTTCCTTGGCGCGGATCGTTCCGAAGAGCGGTGCAACGAAGCCGCGGCGCTCTTCAACGTCTCTCCCTGGGCAATCGGCACCTTGTTGGTGAACAACGAGGGGCAGAGGCAAGGTGCCCTGTCAGCGCATTCCCCGCCGAATCTGGGTGCGTCCCCCCTACTGTGGTGAGATCTGAAGTAGGTCCGATTTCTGTCACAGGTAGAGGGCCGAAATAGAGTCCATTCCTGCGGTTAAAGCCGCCCTTGGTTGTTGGCGGTCTAGCCGCTTGCTGGGGCGTTTCAACGCCATTCTCACGCTGCCCTAGCCAAGGGCATGAAAACCTCTTCGTAAGCCACCGGGGGCGTCCGTCCGCCCAAGGACGAGTGAAGCCAGCAGGCGTTACGGCCATAAACTTATGGCCCGAGGCACCTTAAGTCCATCCGCCAACTCATGTTCACGGCGGCGTTGCGGCACAACCGCCATTTGCCGCCGAACCCGCTTGAAACGTGCCGGAGCGCTCACCCGATGGCGCATGTTTCAATTCGCGGTAAGCGCCTGGAACGCTATAGGCCGTCGGCAGGCTTCAACAGGAACAGTTCCCGCAAGCCACCTTTCAATTTCAACCGGTCGCGAACGGAGAAGCATCTGCGGACTTCCGATTCGAAGTTCTCGGCGGTGTAGTCCGCATAGTCCTCCCGCTTGTTCTCCAGGAGTGTTTGGAACATCTCATCGTCGCGCCCGACAAACTCCAGGATGCAGGTCGCGCCCAAGCTTCGCAACCAAGCGATGAACAGCCGCAATGGGATGTTCGCCGCCACCCTCAGGTGATGAACCAAAGCCAGGCAAAGCACCATGTCGGGACTTCGCCGCGCATCGAACGCCGGGCGCTCCTGACCCGCCCCAGCCCACTGAAGTACCGGCTTGCTTCCTCTGGCGGGATACCCTCGAGGCGCGAGCGGAGCAGCGGCTGGAACGGGATGCCCAGATGCGCCGTCAGCAGCAACGGCGTCAGGAAGGTCGCGCAGAATTGACGATACCCCCGCCAGTATTCGCCCTCCTCCCAAGGAACGAACGACGGTATGTCGATGAACACCGGGCGCGCGCCCATCCACTGCACGTTGAACGGCGTCGCGTCCTTGAGCAGCCAGCCGTTTCTGGCGCCGGTCTCCAGCACCTGCAATTGCAGCAGCGCCGCGTCCTTGAGCATCGAGAACGGCCACTCATAGGGCCAAGTCACGAAGTCCACCGCCTCATGCTCCACGGCGGCGCTCCAGCCTTCTTCCATCACGTGCCGAGCGTTGGGGTGTTCCTGGTGGAGTAATCGGGTCGCCACGACCTGACCGCCATCGACCAATTCCTGGAAAAAAGGCTCGGCAAGCAGTTTCCCCATTATTCCGGCAGCGGACGGATTCAACCCGCGAACGATGCTCGCTTCGCCAGCGTCCCGGCTCACTCGGTACACCCGTCCGGCCGGGTCTTTGAACGACCCGCCGTCAGCCCTGAGCACTTCCGTCGTCGGCAGGCGCGTCCGTGGAATTGGAACCGTCGCCGTCCGCCACCGCCTTCCTGTCGCTATGGAAAACCCGGCGTTTCAAGCGGCTCCAGTACCCCCGGATGATATAGCCACCGGCCGCCAGAGCGCCCAGCACACTGGTGATGACGAAGCCGGCGGAGCCGGGATCGACGTAGGCGTGAGCCGCGGTCGGCACGAAGACGAACACGGTGGCGGCGATCGACAGATCGCGCCGAGTTGGTCTATTCATAGAGAAAATCCTTGTAGTAGGATTTGCTGTATGCAGCCCACGACGCAGTTACCGGCCCGTACCCAGGCTGCACATATCTTCGCGGTTTGACGAGCGGGCTTTCGCCGCCGGACAGGCAACGAAGCAGGGCGTGAACGGCGTCCAGAATCGTCATCCAGCCCTGGGCCGACGCTTCGTCGAACCAACCAGCGCACGTGTCGCGGGGATGGACGCCGCCCAGAATGCCGTAATTGTCCTGGAAGACGAACTCCGGATCGTCCTCGAATTGTAGCGCCTGAGACAGGAGCGGGCCGTGGTCGCCGTACACGAGCAAGATGGCATCGGGGTCATTTTCTTCCAAGTGCCGGATGATTAAATCCAGGTAGCTAGCTGCTCGTTCGCTGCTGTTGATGTATCCGCGTCTGAATGCCTCGATCTGTTCCGCATCATCATACCGGAATGATTTATCAGCATGTCCCGGTGCATACAGGTGGGCCATCACGAATTGAGGCTTGTCGTCGGCATTCACCTTGGTGATCCGCTCGGCGCTAAGTGCCGATGCCCTCGACCTGTTAATCCCTTTTCCAACAAGCCGGCAGTATCCCCAGAAAGAGAAATCCCGTATGCCGGCGTCCAATAGATTGCAGACGGTCTTGTCGTAGAACGTAATGTAGTTGTTGATATGTTGACCTTTTTCGTCTCCGAAATAGCTGTCTCTATAGATTGATGTTGTCTCGTAGCCGTTCCCGTGAAGGATTCCAAGGAGATTGGACGGGTTTCGACCAGAGAAGAGTTGCGGATCAGGATCGTATCCCATTGCAATCAACTCCTTTCGTTGTGCGGTATACGCGTCCACGTCGAGCGCCAGGACGGTGTTGAGAGAATGCTTAGTGCGTACGGAGTTGGCGAAGAAATTCGTAAAGCGGCGGAAACTGATGTCGAACAGATCATGAAATTTGGTGGTTTCCAGATCAAGGTATTGCTTGAGCAATGCGCGTGGGGCCAAGGCATCGAACGAAACGAAATACAGGTTCGGCGTCTCCCGGAAGGAGATGTGGCGAATGTGCGTCGCATCTACCGTTGCGGGGACATCGTTGGTCTCCGGGCGCCCGCCGGCAGTAATCCCGAGGCCCAGCAATGCCGCCGCCGAGAGCGCAACGCCTCCCCAGCGCCGCTCGTCCATGAGTCGGAAGGCGACGAACAGCCCTGCGCCGGAGCCGGCGCAGAGTGCAATGAGGACGGCCCCGTTTACGGTCAGATAGAGGTCGGTATGGATGATGTACGCCGTCGCAACGCTGGCCAGCACAATCAGCGACAGGACAGCGTTCGCTATGACCCTGGAGCGCAGGAAGAACAGCGTGCCGAGCAAAAGGACGGTGTTAACCGCCCCGCCGAGTACGAGAATACTTCTTAGGTCCCGATCGGAAAAGGCTGCCGCGGATGACGTATATGTAGCGGCGAAAGCCACCGCCACGAGCAAGGTCGCGAAGACGAACTTGAGTGCGGCCCTTCCGGTTAGGTCTTGATGTGCTCGGCTCGCACGGGGGAGTGGGGGCATAGTTTCAGTTGAGGCTCTTACCGGTGGGCTGGCCGACAATGAGGCACTTCTTTCCCAGAACTGTCCAGCATCACCACTTATCCCTAATCCCCGATTAAGAAATCGTTGAAGCGCTTTGAAAGGCGCACCGTGCAAGGGTTTTTCCGGCAAAATGCCAGTTTAGCGAAAACCACCCTGCAGGTGCGCGGATGGCAAGTATTATACCCGCCCGCTGAAAGTCTAGCACGAGTTCACGGACGCCCGTTTGACTGGCCTCGGAGGCTGTTTCGCCTTGGCCCTGACCAAGCAAAGATCATTGCCGATGCCGTTCAGGCGTTCAGCCCGTGGAAAGTCAAAGCGCTATGCGGGCTAGGCGCTTGGCTGCAACGCCCCCGTTAATTCCTCCGCCAAGCGCAGGCTCAGGGCGGCGATGGTGAGGGTGGGGTTGGCGGTGCCGGAGGTGGGGAATACGGCGGAGCCGGTTAGGTAGAGGTTGGCGTGGTCGTGGCTGCGCAGGCGTCCATCGACCACGGATTGGCCCGGGTCCAGTCCCATGCGGCAGGTGCCGATGATGTGCTCCGCCCCCTTGAAGTCCTCCTTGTGCTGTATGGCCGTGGCGGCCAGCTTGCCGAACACCTCGTTGTGGACGCCGCGGGCGGCGGCAAGCCCGTTCCTCGCATAGTCGCCAATGTCGTAGTGGATGCGTGGCAGCGGCACACCGTACAGGTCCCGCTCTTTGCCGTCCAAGACCACCCGGTTGGCGGGGGAGGGCAACTGTTCAATCATGGACGCCAGTTGCACATGCTTGGATGCTTGGTCGGCCGCGGCATTGCGCAGAGCTGACCCGCGCAGTCCTGCATCGGCGAGGGCGCGGCCCAAGGATAGGGCGCCGCCGGTGGGCCAGTTCCAGCCGTCGTTGGAGATCTGGATGCGTAGGGCGGCGTGGTCGCGGCGCTCCGAGCCATCCCGGAGGTTTTCGATGCCGGAGGTGGAAATGGGGCCGCGGTAGGGCCACACCGGTTCGCCGGCCAAGGCCCAACTTAGCTGCACGGGATGGTCCATCAGGTTGCGCCCCACTTGGTCGGAGCCGTTGGCGACGCCATCCGGATTGCGCTCCGAGCGGGAATGCAGCAGCAGCCTCGGCGTCTCCAAGGCGTGGGCGGCGATGACGTACAAGCGGCCTCGCGCCACTCCTGCGCTTAGGTCGGGCCGCTGGAAGCGAATGCCGGCAATGCGATTGGCCGCATCCGTTTCCACCAGCGTGGCGGTGGCCTGCTCATGCAGGGCTGCGCCTAGCTTCTCCGCCCTGGCGACATGAACCGCGGCGTCGTACTTAGCCCCGACCGGGCAGATGGGAATGCAACTGGCGCTGCCGCAGCAGGCCGGGCGGCCTTCGCGGGCGACGGAGTTGCGCGCCTGGGGGGTGGGACGCACTCGATAGCGGGTGCCGGCCAAGGAGCGCTCGAAAACCTTGTCCAAGTAGGTGGGTGGGATTGGCGGCATGGGAAAGCCGCCGGAGCGTGGCGAACCTAGGTCGTCTTCCGAATCCCCAGCCACCCCAAGCTCCGTTTCCGCTTGTTGGTAGAAGGGTTCAAGCTCGGCGTAGCCGATGGGCCAATCCATCCCCCGCCCATAAAGGCTTTGCAGGCGGAAGTCGTTGGGCAGGAAGCGCAGGCAGGTGCCCAGCCAATGCCAGGTGCTGCCGCCCACGGCCTTGATGTAGGTGCTCTTGAATTTGTCGGGGCCGGATTGCCGATACCAGTGGTCCAGGTCGTAGCCCACCGGGTGGTCCGCCTCCAGGGTCGGTGGATAGGGGCTTTCCGGCGTCTTGATGGGTGCGTTGACGAAGCGCTGCAGGGCCTTGCCCCGGTCGATGCGCGGCCCGGCCTCCAGGATGGCGACGCGGACGTTGGCCTTGGTCAGCCGTTCGGCCAGCAAGGCCCCGGCGACGCCGGAGCCGACGATGACGACATCCGCCTGAACTTCAAGCATCGACCGGAACACTGGATTTGGCGGCGGCGGGTGCGCGGCCCCAACTGCCGTGGCCGGCGCAAACGCCCGGCGGCGCCGCGAAATCCGCCGCCGCCCAGACTAGGGCGCCGTTTAGCGTGGCTACCACGGGCCCCGATGCGGCGGGCAGCAGCCCTGAGTACCAAGCGCCGATGATTGCGGCTTCCAGCTCCCTGAAATCGGCGCTGGTTGCGCCTTGCAACAGGCTGTCCAAGGCGGCGCCATGCCCGGATTCCACCAGCGCCCGCAGCAGGCTGTCGGCAAACCGGGCGTCCAGCGCCGCAGCCGGAAAGCCAGTTAGCCGGGCCGATAGGTCGAGGAAGGCCGCCATGCCGTCAGCCTCCGACCGCATGGACGCAGAAGCCGCAAGCGCCGCCACGCCGCCGCAAAGCGCACTGAAGGAACGGCGGGTGAGCCCCGCAGCCGGTGGATGCATCCAAAAATGCCGAAAAGCTGTTGCAGTTGCGCAAGTTTGGAAGTTTCCAAGGGTGGGCGCAAGCCCCTAATCCGAACCGCCTGCTGCAACCCGCGGGGAGGTGCAGAGGCGCCAATTGGATTGCGCCAAGGGTTGACGGGGAGTGCGGCGCAAGGGAGACTCCCCCAATAGCTTGGAAATCCCGCATGTGTGTAGTCGCTGAAACCTCATGAGCGTCACCACCTTCGACACCCTTAAGTTCGCCCAGCGCTTGGAGAAGGCAGGGCTTAGCCGCGAGCAGGCGGTCGCTTTCGCCGAGGCGCAGAAGGAGGCGTTTGCCGAGGCCTTGGAGACGCAACTGGCCACCAAGGGGGATGTGCGGCGGATGGAGAGGGATATGCTGTTGCCTAAGTGGATGATCGGCTTCAATTTGGCCTTCACCATGACCGTGGTTTGGAGGATCTTCACCTAGAGGGCTGCTGCAACCCCAGCGGCTAGTCGCGCCAAGCCTTCCTTCAACAGCGCTTGGGGGCAGCCGAAGTTGAAGCGCAGGAAGCCCGGGCCGGCGAAGTCGGCTCCGTCGGAGAGGCCCACCCCGTGCGCCTCGAAGTGCGCCGCTGGGTCCTGCAACCCTAGGTCGCGCACATCCAACCAGGCCAGGTAGGTGCCTTCCACCGGGGTCATGCGCTTCCCCGCTGCGTCGCGCACCAACCGATGGTTACCGCGCAGATAGTCCAGCAGCCGCTCCAGCCAGCCGCTTTGGTCGTTGAAGGCGGCCGTGGAGGCGGCGTAGGCCAAGGGGCCTATGAAGGGCGTCAGGTCTCGGCTGGCTTGCCGGAACCGACGCCGCAAGTCGGCGTTCGGTATGACGGCGACGGCGCAGGACAGGCCGGGCACGTTGTAGGCCTTGGTGCTGGCGTACAGGGAGATGCTGCGTTCGGCGACGCTCGGGTGCAAACTGGCGATGGGTATGTGCCGTGCTTGCCGTTCCAGCAGGATGCTGCAATGGATTTCGTCCGCGCAAATCAGCAGATCGCGCCGTTCGGCGAAGTTGGCGAGGGCCTCAAGCTCCGCCGCGGCGAACACCCGCCCGGTGGGGTTTTGCGGATTGGCGATCATCAGCAGGCGGGTGCTGCGGTCGGCGGCGGCCTCCATGAGGTCCCAATCCATCACCCAGCGCCGCCCGTCCCGCTGCATGGGCGCCTTGATGAGGCGTTGCCCGGCGTTGCCGGGAGCGGAGAGGAATGGGTGGTAGATGGGGGTGGGGATGAGGACGGCGCCGCCCGGCTCGGCGGCGGCCATCGCCGCTAGGTTCAGGCCCGGGACCACGCCGGGAATCCAGACCAGCCATTCCTCAGCCACCTGCCAGCCGTAGTTGCGCTGCAGCCATTCGCAAAAGGCGCTGACCAAGGGTTCCGGCGTGCGGGTGTAGCCGAGGATGCCGTGGCCGACCCGGGCGGCAAGGGCGTCCAGCAGGAACTGCGGCGCCACAAAATCCATGTCCGCCAGCCAGAAGGGCAGCACGTCCCTTCCTTGGTATTTGTCCCATTTGGCGCTGTAGGTGCCGCGCCGGTCGATGCGTCGATCAAATTCGGTCATTGGCGAAAGGTTCCTTAGGTTCTACAATGCTGGTCAATTCCCGCAACGAGGTAAAGGCGAACATGGGTGAAGCAGTGACCGATCCGGTTTTGGCCACCATCAGGCAACAGATTGAGGAGAACCCCATCATCCTCTACATGAAGGGGTCTCCCCAAGCTCCGCAATGCGGCTTCTCCGCGCAAACGGTGCAATGCCTCATCAACTGCGGCCAGCGGTTCGCCTACGTTGACGTGCTCAGCAATCCGGAAATCCGCAGCATCCTGCCGGGCTACGCCAACTGGCCGACTTTTCCCCAGCTTTATGTCGATGGGGAGTTGGTGGGCGGCTGCGACATCGTGACGGAGATGTTTGAGTCCGGCGAGTTGGCGCCGTTGATCAAGCAGGCGGCGGAGTCGGCCTGACGGGGCGGAGGCCGGTTGTCCGGCACAGCACCTCCAAGCCCTGCGCCAGCACGGGCGAATCGTCCCCAAACCGCCACTAACATATTGTTCTTCTAACAATTTTTGTTCCCGAAAGGCGGGGGTCGCCGTTGTTTCGCAAACGGGATGGGTCCCGGTCTTGGCGGATCAAGCCGCTGTTGGCGGCTTTGGCTGCCCCCAAGGGGTGTGCGGCCCCTGCGCCTCCTCCCAGCTGTTGACGATCTTGCAGAACAGCATTGCGCAGCGCTCGGCGTCGTAGAGGGCGCTGTGCGCTTGCTCCTTGCTGTAATCGATGCCGGCCCGTGCGCAAGCTTCGCCCAGCACCGTGTGGCCATAGGCGACGGCGGCGAGGGCGGCGGTGTCGATGGTGGTGAAGGGATGGAAGGGGTCGCGCTTGGCGTTGGCCCGCTTGGCGGCGCTGCGCAGAAAGGCGGCGTCGAACACCGCATTGTGGGCCACCAACACCCCCCGGTGGCAGCTCTGCGCCTTGATTTGCCCCCGCACGATCTTGAAGAAGCGCTTGATGGCCTCCGCCTCGGCGATGGCGCCGCGCTTGGGGTCGTTGAGGTCGATGCCCGTCACCCGCAGCGAGTCTGGGGCGATCTCCGCCTCCGCGAACGGCCTGACCGGCCATTGGTGGCGGGCGTCGATGACCAAGGCGCCGCGCTCGAACCGCAAGGTCAGGGCGGCGATCTCCAGCACCGCATGGCGCACCGAATCGAAGCCGCTGGTCTCCACGTCCACCACCACCGGCAGAAAGCCGCGGAACCGCGCACCCATGCTGACCTCGCCCATGTCGGTGACCTAAACAGGTTCCGGCCGATAACACAAGCCGTTGCGCTGTCCCATCGGCCATGCGGCGGAGTATCATGCGCGGCCTTTGTTAAGCCCTCCTTCGTGGGGCGTGATTGAAGGCTTGATCCCATGCTTAAGAAAGTTGTGCTGGCCTATTCCGGCGGGTTGGACACCTCGGTCATTTGCCGTTGGCTGCAGGAGACCTATCGGGCGGAGGTGGTGACCTTCACCGCCGACATCGGCCAAGGGGAGGAGGTGGCGCCGGCCCAGGCTAAGGCCGAGGCGATGGGGGTGCGCGAGATTTACATTGAAGACCTGCAGGAGGAGTTCGTTCGGGACTACGTCTTCCCCATGTTCCGCGCCAACACTCTTTACGAGGGAGAGTATCTGCTCGGCACCAGCATTGCCCGGCCCTTGATCGCCCGGCGCTTGGTGGAGATCGCCGCGGCCACCGGCGCGGACGCCATCGCCCACGGCGCCACCGGCAAGGGCAACGACCAAGTGCGCTTCGAGCTGGGGGCCTACGCCCTGAACCCGGACATCAAGGTGATAGCGCCTTGGCGGGAATGGGACCTGAATTCCCGGGAGGCACTGATGGCCTTCTGCGAGCGGCATCAGATTCCCGTGGACTACCAACGCGGGGACCAGTCCCCGTTTTCCATGGACGCCAACCTGCTGCACATCTCCTATGAGGGCGGCGGCTTGGAGGATCCGTGGAGCGCCCCGGACGAGGCCATGTGGCGCTGGACAGTGGCGCCCGAGGCGGCCCCGAACCAAGCGGCGATGATTGAAGTCGAGTTCGCCAACGGCGATGCGGTGGCGCTGAACGGGGAGCGCTTGGGCGCCGCCGCCCTGCTGGCCCGCCTGAACGAAATCGGCGGCGCCCACGGCGTCGGGCGGGACGACCTAGTGGAGAACCGGGCCGTCGGCATGAAGTCCCGGGGCTGCTACGAAACGCCGGGCGGCGCCATTCTTCTGAAGGCGCATCGGGCCATGGAGTCCCTGACCTTGGACCGGGAGGTCGCGCATTTGAAGGACGAACTCATGCCGCGCTACGCCAGCCTCATCTACAACGGCTATTGGTGGTCGCCGGAGCGCAAGGCCCTGCAGGCGCTGATCGACGCCTCCCAAGAGCCGGTCAACGGCGTGGTGCGGCTGAAGCTCTACAAGGGCGCCGTTTCCGTGCAGGGCCGCCGCTCGCCCAACAGCCTCTACGACGCGGAGGTCGCCACCTTCGAGGACGACGGCGGCGCCTACCAACAGGCGGACGCCGCCGGCTTCATCCGCCTGAACGCCCTCCGCCTACGGCTGGGCGCCAAGCAGGGCCGCAAGCTGACCGACTGATGACGGCAGCGCACGGCTTTGGGAACTGCCATCGTGAATTTGGATGTTTCATCAAGGGGACGGCCAGCGCAGTTTGGCTGGTTGATGTGTTAGCTTGGGTTAACTGATTTGGAGGCTACAGTATGGCATTGACTGAACGTCAGGCGGCGGATCGCCTAAAGCGGATGTACAAAACGGCATGCTCCGGCGAAAAAACTACACAGATACACCTGTTTGGGATCAAGCATGCTGAGGACATAGCTGATTTGAGCGTTGAGGCGATCGTTAAGCTAGCGGGCTTGCATGGCTCTTACGTCACGGAAGTCCACAAGGGAATAAGATTAGCGAGGTATGTAGCACTCAAGCGGGGCGTCTGAAGGTTGTCAGGCGCAATTGCTGTGCATCTTTCGGCGTCCGCTTCTAGCCTACGCTTCGGCTTTGCCCGGAAACTCGCAAAGATCCTCGATCACGCAGGCGCCGCAGCGGGGTTTGCGGGCGGTGCAGACGTAGCGGCCGTGCAGGATCAGCCAGTGGTGGGCGTCCTTGAGGTAGGGCTTGGGGATTAGGCGCACCAGCCTATCCTCCACCTCGCGCACGTTCTTGCCGGGGGCGATGCGGGTGCGGTTGGCTAGGCGGAAGATGTGCGTATCGACGGCCATGGTGGGTTCGCCGAAGGCGGTGTTCAGCACCACGTTGGCGGTCTTGCGGCCCACGCCGGGCAGGGCCTCCAACGCCTCTCGGCTGCGCGGCACTTGGCCGCCATGCCGCTCCAGCAGGATTTGGCTGGTCTTGACCACATTGGCGGCCTTGGTGTTAAACAGCCCGATGCTCTTGATGAAGGGCTTGATGCCCTCCACGCCCAGAGCAACCATGGCGGCCGGTGTGCTGGCCGCTTGGAACAGCGGCCCGGTGGCCTTGTTGACGCTGACGTCGGTGGCTTGGGCGGAGAGCATCACCGCCACCAGCAGCTCAAAGGGGGTGCCGTAGTTCAATTCCGTGGTCGGATTGGGGTTCTCGGCCCGCAGCCGCTCGAAGACTTGCGCTCGCTTTGCGGCGTTCACCGGCTTGCCATGCGCCGCTTTTGGCTGGTCGGACGCCTACTGTCGGTTTGCCGGGCTTCGCGCAGTCCATTGCAAGAGCGGCCTCGCCAAGCCAACCAAGTTTCTTTGTTCATTCCGTTTCCGCCTTCAAGGAGTTCGAGTTCGCTGCCCAGCGGTTGCGCAAGGCGTTGCCAAGACCCAGCAGCAGGCCGGCAATGATAAAGGCGCCGGGCGGCAACAGGGCGATCAGCAAGGGGCGTCCGCCGCCGAGGTCGATGCGCCAGCCGGCGGCGGTGGGGCCGAACAGATGTTCCATGCCGGCGAACAGGCTGCCTTGGCCTAGGGCTTCCCGTACGCCGCCGAGAGCCAGCAGGGCCAAGGCGAAGCCGGCCGCGGTGCCCAGGGCGTCCAGTGCCGCCGGCAGGGGCGGCTGGCGGCTGGCGAACGCCTCCACCCGGCCCAGAATCATGCAGTTGGAGACGATGATCTGCACGAACAGGGCCACCCGCAGGTAGAGATCAAAGGCGTAAGCCTCCAGCAGCATCACGCTCAGAGTGGTGAAGGTGGCGATGACCAGCACGAAGCAGGGCAGGCGCACCACCTGTGGTATCCAAGCCCGCAACGCGGAGATGGTCAGGGCTGACCCCAGCATCACGAAGCCGCTGGCCAGCGCCAGCCCGGTGGCGTTGACCAAGCTGTTGCTGACCGCCAGCAGCGGGCACAGGCCCAGCAACTGCGCCCAAGCGGGATTCCGTTCGATGGCCGCCCGGCTGAAGGTCGATTTTGTCGTTGCGTTCATGTTGTCGGCCCAACGGCTATGCGCGTTTCCCGATGCAACATCGACCTCTCCAATGCTTTACGCCAGATTCCAAGATCGTCCCTTGCCTAGAGGTGGCCGTGTGCGTGGTTCCTTGCCAAAACTTGGCGGGGCCGGTGCTGATAGGACCAGCTCTTTGTTTTTCGCCGCGCCAACCATGGCCCGTCTTTCGTCGGGCAGGTTCATTCCGCCTCCGCTTCAATCATCCGCTGCACCCCGCGCTTGACCGCTTCGCTGGTGATGGTGGCACCGGTGATCGCATCCACGGCCAGTGGCGGCGACTGCGAAAAGCGCAGCATCCAAGGGCTTTTGCCCGAGTCGATGAAGTCACCCAGCCCGGGGGTCTCTTGATGTCTGATCGCCCGGACGCCAAGCAACTGACCGCTTTGGCTGAAGGCCGCCAGCAAATGGATGTCGCCGGCGTAGCCCGGCGTTGCAAACCGTTTGAGCCGAGTGCCGTTGGGTAGCTGCACCTGTTCATCCCGCCATTTTAGGTTGCTGGTGTCGAAGGTCTCCCCGGTCACCTCAAAGGCCGTGCGCCAGGCGTGGGCGGTGCGGTTGCGGTCGATGGCCTCCTCCGTCAAGGCCTGAACGCCGGCTAGCAGCAGGGCGCAGACCAGACTGATGCCACCCAAGCTAAGTAGGGTTCTCATTCCGGGCGCGGGCCTGTGGTTGCCGAAAGATGCGGTCGATCAGGGGCGTGGCGGCGTTGCCGAGCAGCACGGCGAAGGCGATGCCGTCCGGGTAGCCGCCCCAAGCGCGGATGATGAAGGTGACGGCGGCGGTGAGGGCTCCGAACAGCCATTGGCCGGGCCGGGCGCCGGGATGGGTGACCGGGTCGGTGATGACGAAGCAGGCCGCCAGCAGGGTGCCGCCGGAGAGCAGATGCAGCAGCGGCCCGCCGGCGCCGGCTGAACTGCCCCCATCGTTGAACATCAGCGCCAAGAGGCAAAGCGTGACGAGAAAGCCGGCGACCACCCGCCAAGCGATCAGGCGCAGCCTCCACAACAGCAAGCCGCCGGCCGCGAACGCCAAATTGGCCCACTCCCAGCCATAGCCGCCGAACTGCCCGAAGGCGGGGTTTTGGCGGAAGGCTTCGGCGGCGGTCAACCCGTCACGATAGCGGAATTCGGTCAGGGCGGTGGCCCCGGTTTGGCCGTCCAGCAGCGGCGGCCAAGCGCCCAGCGCTGCCGGATAGGAGACCAGCACGATGGCGTAGCCGACCATGGCCGGGTTGAAGATGTTGTGCCCTAGGCCGCCGTAGAGCTGCCGGGCCAAAAGGATGGCCCCGCCGCTGGCGACGGCGATGACGTGCCAAGGTACGTTGGGCGGCAGGGACAGGGCCAAAATCATTGCGGTGACGGCCACCGAGCCGTCCTGAAAGTTGACGGGCCGGCGCCGCGCCCAGGCGCCGGCGGCGTCAAAAGCGCCGGCCAGAGGCCAGGTCAGAGCGAGGTTCCAAAGATAACCGGTACCGTAGTAGTAGCTAAGAACGGCGAACCCAGGCAACAAGGCGGCGCAAACCGTCCACATGATGCGCCCGGTGCCGCTCATGCCCCCATCATTTTGCCCACTCGCCACTGATGCACAGCCAGACTGGTACGCGCTATAGCGGTGCAGTATGTGGGCTTGTAGAGGAAAGACCAAACAAAAGGACGGCGCATCTCTGCGCCGCCTTCCGCCCGCCGTGGCTAAATCCACCCCGCCTCACTTCGTCCAGCCACCATAAAGGCAGGCCAATCCGCACACCTAGTCCAAGATGGACTTCAAGGTATCCCAGATTAAACCAAGGATGTCGTGCGCCTTGTCAGGCGCTCCGCCCGGCGGGCTGCGGCGGCGGCCTCCTGCTCGGCGAGGCGGGCCGTGCGGGCGTCGAAGCGGGCCTTGGCCGCGGCGGCGTTGGCGTCCTTGGCGGCTCTCTGCGCCAGTTCCGCCTTGGCGCGTCGGAAGATGCCGGCCAAGGGGATTTGAGTGGGGCAGGCGCGGTCGCAGAGACGGCATTCGATGCAATTGCCTAAGTCTGCGGCAGCCGCTTGCGCGGATTGTCCGGCCCGCAACAGCCGCAATAGATGCTGTGGCGCCAGCCCTTCCGGGCAGGCGTCCTCGCAGCGATTGCAGCCGATGCAAGGCGCGTCGGCCGCAGTCAGTGGGGGCAGGGTGCGATGGCGCTTGGTCGCCGCTGCCGCAGGCGGATGCAACGCTTGGATGGGCGTCGGCGCAAGGTCGATGCAATCGACCGGACAGGCCGGCAGGCAAAGCTCGCAGCCGGTGCATTGCCGCTCAAGCACGCTGTGCAGGAAGCCCGGCGCGCCGATGATGGCGTCCACCGGGCAGGCTTTCAGGCACAGGGCGCAGCCAACGCACTCCGGCTCACGGACTTTGGCGACCAGCCCGGAGGCTGCGCGGTCGGCGATGGCTTGAGGGTCCCGTTCGGTGCGGTTCACAGCAAGCCCGGTCGCCAAGGTCAGGTTGGAGCCTGCATCGGTGTGCTCGACGCCGCCGGGCATCACGCCCACCGTTGGCGAGGGCGAACGGACGTCGTGGAGCGCATCGGCGTTCTCGGCGGCCGGTTGGCGAGGCACCGTATTTCGCGGCTTTGCGGCCAGTTCGCCGACGCCTTCACCGAGCAGGTTCCGCAGTGCTGCGACGGTTTCCTTTCCTCCGGGTGGGCAAAGATCCACGGGAGCGCCGTGCGCCACCGCTGCGGCGTAGGGCCGACAGCCCGGATAGCCGCATTGGGCGCACTGGGTCTGCGGCAGCAGGGCGTCGATGGCGTCGGTCAGCGCGTCCTCGTTGCTGGGCAGCCGGGAGCGCGCCCACAGCAATCCGGCGCCCAACAGCAGAGCGAGGCCGACCAACACCGTGGGGGCGATCAGGATGGACATTGAATCTGACCGGCCTGTTTTCCGTCGCCTGGGCGCCTATCCCAGCCCAAAGAAGCCGAGGAACCCAAGGCTCATGATGCCGGCAGTGATCAAGGCGATGGGAGCGCCCTGCAAGGCGGCCGGCAAATCCGCGCCCAGCAGGCGCTCGCGGATGGCGCTGAACATCATCAACACCAAACCAAACCCAGCCGCGGCGCCGACGGCGAAAACGACGGCGCCAGGCAGGGAGCGGCCCTCGCCCACGGTGAGAAGGGCAACGCCCAGCACGGCGCAGTTGGTGGTGATCAGCGGCAGGTAAACCCCAAGCCGCTGATGCGCCAGAGGGCTAACCGCCCGCAGGTAGAGTTCCGTAAACTGCACGACGCCGGCGATGACGACGATGAAGACGATGATCCGCAGCCACTCCAAGCCCAGCGGCACCAGCAGTCCATGATGCACTAGATGGCAGGCGATGGCGGTCAGGGCCAGGACGAAAGCGGTGGCTGCGCTCATCGCCAGCGCCGGTGCGAAGCTCTTGGTCACTCCCATGAAGGGGCACAGCCCAAGGAACTGCGCCAACACGAAGTTGTTGATCAGCAGGGCGCCGAGGAGGATCAATGCTAATTCAGCCATGCGCATCCCACAGGGGTTTGGCCCGGATTTCCGTATTATGCTCCGTTCGTTGCTTGTTTGATGATGCCCGATGGTCGCGATCTTTGGCGTATTCGAC
The DNA here is from genome assembly GCA_958296195.1 of uncultured Pseudomonadales bacterium. GTDB lineage: Bacteria > Pseudomonadota > Gammaproteobacteria > Pseudomonadales > Azotimanducaceae > Azophilus. Next base: position 2,482,706 of record OY282455.1, read on the forward strand.
AGCCTTGGCGGCCCCGCGGACGGGGTGGCCTCCATGCAGGCCGTTCTTGGGGACTACGGCGCCAAAAGCGCTGCGTGGGGCGAAGGCGCCTTTGGCCTCGGTTGCCGTGGGAAACCTCCCGAAGATGGGTTGGCCGATCTTCCGCTCCATGTTGATCGCCGCGCCGGGTTGGTGCTGGCGGCTGACGCTCGCCTTGACGATCGCAACAGGCTTGGCGATGCGCTGGGAGTTCCCCGTTCCGAACGCACCTGCTGCACGGACGCGGAGCTGATCATCCGGGCCTTCGTGCGTTGGGGCCGGGAGTGCCCCCGCCACCTGGTTGGCGACTATGCCTTCGTGGTGTGGGACAGGGCGCAGCGCACGCTGTTCTGCGCCCGCGACCACATCGGAGTGCGGCCCTTCTACTACGCCCTGATTGGCGATCGGTTCGTCTTCGCCAGCGCGGTTGAAGCTGTCCTCGCCGCGCCGGGCGTTTCCGACGTGCTGGACGAAACGACAGTCGCCACTTTCTTGGCCAGCACAACGCCGATTGACAGCACATGCACGTTCTTCCAAGCGGTGCGCAGACTGCCGCCGGGCCATGCGTTGACCGTCAAGGCGGTCGTTGTTCGAGACGGAGCCGTGCGTCTGCGAATCCGCACCGAGCGGCATTGGCGTCCGGAACAGGTGCCGTTGGCGCAGCCGGCTGCGGACGACACCCATGCGGAGCAATTTCTGCACCTCTACACGCAGGCGGTGCGCGACAGGCTGCGTGCTTCCGGTCCCGTGGGTGCGCATTTGAGTGGTGGCTTGGATTCTTCCAGCATCGCGGTGATTGCTGCCCGGGAACTGCGGCGCCAAGGGCGTCCGCCGCCTATTGCCTACACTTGGCTGCCGCCGCCCGGCGAAGCGCCGCCGAAGCCGGAACACGCCCAAGAATACGCTCTGGTTAAGGCGATATGCTGTCAGGAGGGATTGCGCGCATGTTACGGTGCGCTGACCGTCAAGGATGTCTTCGATGTGCTGAGGCTTGACGGCGCCTTGCCCGGTGTTCATGTCCATATGAACGAGTACGTCGTGCAACGCCAAGCCGCAGCGGAGGGTGTGCGAGTGCTGCTTTCTGGCTGGGGCGGGGACGAATGCCTGTCGTTCCACGGTCGCGGATATTGGCAGCAACTGCTCCTAACCGGCCGCTGGCGGCAACTCACCGCCGAATTCCGCGGCCAGGACAGAACCGCCCTGGGTTTTCTGGCCCATGTGCTGCTGCCGCTCCTGCACCTCGCCCTCCCGCGAAAGCTCAGGGAGCTGCGCGAGGGACGGGCGCATCGGCGCTGGCTGATCGACCCTGCTTTTGCCCGGCGGGCGCAGCCGGCGGCCGCATTGCAGTTGGGGCATGTCGGAGTGCGGCGTGTGCAACTGCAGCTTCTGTGGGCCGGCCACCTATGCGCGCGCATGGAGGGTTGGGCGGCAAGCGGCGCGAGGCGCGGCATCGAATACCGCTATCCGCTGCTGGACCGCCGGCTGCTGGAGTTCGCCTTGGGGCTGCCGCCGGAACAGTTTGTCCGCGGCCGTTGGGGACGCTGGCTGATGCGCCACGGGCTGCGTGACGTGCTGCCGCGGGAAGTCCTTTGGCGCCGAATCAAGGTCGATCCGGCCCGCAGCGAGCCGTTCGTGGACGCCTTTGTTGAGACCTTTCCCATGCTGCTGCAGCGGCTTGCCGCCGGCCGGCCGTCGCGCGCACCCTATATCGACCTGCCAAGCCTGCTGGAACGCCTGGATGCAGACCGGTTCCGGGCGCAGCCGCAGTCGGGTGTCATGATGAGAGCCCTGCAGTTCCTCGACTTTTAGTTGGGCGTGGAGGTGGGCTCGGTTGCTGGTCGCTAGTGGGATGAAGTACGGGTCAACCGCGCTGCCCAACCTGTGGTGTGCCCTCGGCGAAGTCGTGGAGCGGCTTGGCCGTCAATGGGAAGCGGGCGTTCCCCTGCCGGTGCGGAAGGTTAGGGCGAAGCGGGCGTGAGCGAATTCGTCCGAATCGCACTTCACCGGGGTGATTGCATGCCAGTAGGCGTCCAGGTAGAAGATGGCGCTGTTGGCCATTGGTTCGAGCCGCCAGAACGACAGTGAGTTATAACTCCGTTCTTTGACTTCGGTGTCGTACAGCAACAGATCTCCACCGGAGAAGGCCTTGGGCTGGGGATGGAAATAGTAAACGCAAATTACGCCCAGACGCCGATACTCCGCCGGTGGAGCGTCTTGATGGGGCTTGCCGAACCCTCCGTTCGGGTAGGCGGTCATATCGAAATGGATGCGGTGCGGCTCATAGCCATCCAGCCGCAGCCGCCTGCGAACATCCGGCAGGAAGCGGCGAATTTTTGGCAGGAACAACGCATCGAGCTCGTCGCTGGCCAAGTTGTCGATTGCCAAGCCCACTCGGAATGCAGTCCGCACCGTACGCGCCACAACGCTCCCGCCGGTTTTTGCCGGCGAGAACTTATCCCGCATCGCCATCGCCATCGCCAGCACCCGCCTTTGTTCCGCCGGTGCGAGGAAGTTCATGACCCGCACGAACGGTGCCGGCCAAATGCCCCGAGGTCGGTGCGGCAACCTGTCGCCGCCAAGCAGGGCCTGCAGCCAAGCCGCTTTTTGCCGACCCGGCCCGCTGATGGCGCTCGCCCGGCGGTAGGCGCGGAGCGCGGCCGCGAGGTCCCCTTTCGCCCGGCAGATTTCGCCAACCTGCAGCAGCGCCTTGGCGTTGTCCGGATCGATCTTGAGCCTCCGCATCAAGACCAATTCGGCTTGGCCACGCAAACCGCCGATGTGCGGCATCACCTCTTCCGTAACCGCCGCCCGCATGGGCGCCATAGGTGTCTCGTTCATGTGACGCTACCGAATCGAGCAGATCGAAGGCGTGGCTGCGGGTGACTGGACTATGCAGTGTGCTGCCTTCAACTGTAGTCCTGATTCCCTCGGTCCTGCCGCCGCCCTGGCGAATCCAGTGGCGGCCACCCGGGAACCGGAAAGGGGCATTTCCACTTTGGAGAAAGAGGACATCGCAGCTTTGGACTGACAATTTCGACTGGTTGTTCAGAACCTAGTGTTGTATTCTGGGCGACACTGACAGTTGATTGTCAATACCCAATCAGTGGAGGTCAAACCATGAAGCCCCCCCCCCCCCCCCCCCAGAAACTGATGATCGGAAGGTGGCAGCCAAAGGAATGCGAAGGGAAGAGAAACGGCCTTGGTCGAAGCCGAGCTTGCGCATTTTTGACGGTGCATTGCCAGTAGCGGCCGGCTCAAAGGACGAAGTCAATGAATTTGCATTCTACAACCCCAACCTTCTTTCGCCGTGACCGGCATGTCGCCGACGGCCCTCTCCCCTGGGGTTGCGCCCGGCGCTGACATTCCCGCTTTCGCTCGGTCGGTGCGGAACCGGGCCGAGAGGGCAAGCGGTTGCCATGAACAGGCTCCATGAACCGACCGGTGTACAACTACCGCGCCTACGGCTTGGATTTGCGCTCGGACTTAGCACTGCCTTTCAGTCCCGCGCTGAGCGGCATTGAAGAACTGGACGTGTGGGTGCGCCTCGGCGCCGTTCCCGCAACGCTCCCCCCCGGAGTTGGCAATGTGACCCGCACCCACCTTTGGGAAGCTCGTCCCGGCGCCTTTGTTGCCCACATGAATCCGGTGGCGCGCCATTTGGCCATCGCCGGCCGGGAGTTGCTGATCGAACCGTGCCGAGGTGGTGATGACGACATCGCCAACTTCTTTGTCGGCACTCCATTCGCCATCCTGCTGCAGCAGCGCGGCGTGGTGACGCTGCATGCAGCCACCGTGGCAACCGATGCCGGCGCCGTGTTGCTGCTTGGCGGCGTCGGCGTCGGCAAATCGTCACTGGCGGCGGCGCTGGTGAAGCGCGGTTACCCATTGTTGGCCGATGACGTGACTGGCGTGGTGTTGGACGCGGACGGTCGCCCCGTGGTGCTGCCGGCGTCCCCGTTCCTGCGGCTGCGCTCGGATACGCTGCATAAGCTGAATTGGCGGCACACCGCCGCCACGGCCAAGGCTCGGCGAGGTGTGAAGCATTGGGTGCAGGCCGGCGGCTTTTGCGCGGCGCCGCTGCCCGTGCGCATGGCCTTCATACTCTCTTCCGACGGCCCCGACCGGGGCATCGACATCAAGATTGTGCCGCCGGGCGACGCCTTCTGGATGCTGTGGCAATACACCCATCGCAAGCTGGCGATGTATGCAATGGGGCAACGCCCAGCGCACTTCCGCATCATAACGGCGATGGCGCGGCGGACGCCGGTGGCTTGTGTGACCAGGCCGGGGCGTCAGTTTCGGCTGCAAGCGCTGGCGGACTGCATTGAGGCGCACCTGCACAAAGCTGGGTCGCTCGCCGGATAGCCGAGCAGGACCTGCAGCCAAGCCGCTTCTTGCCGACCCGGCCCGCTAATGGCGCTCGCCTGGCGGTAGGCGCGGAGCGCGGCCGCGAGGTCCCCTTTCGCCCGGTAGGTTTCGCCAACCTGCAGCAGCGCCTTGGCGTTGTCCGGATCGATCTCGAGCCTCCGCCTCAAGGCCGAGCCGGCCAGGTCACGCAAGCCGCCAGTGCGTAACACCAGCTCCGCAGCCGCCGCCGGCATGGGCACCGAGGGCGCCTCGTTCACGGCAAGCCTCTCAGAGCAAGTTTGCATTGGCTCTTCGGAATCTGGGAGTTTATAATCAGCTACGTCGACGATGAGTTGTCAATCTTCAATCAGCGGAGATCAAGCCATGAGAGCCCCCCCCCCCCCCGAACGGATGAGCGTAAGGCGGCAGCCAAAGAGATGCGGAAGGAAGGGAAACGGCCTTGGTCGAAGCCGAGCTTGCGCATTTTTGACGGTGCATTGCCAGTAGCGTCCGGCCCAACGAACGAAGTCAATGAATTTGCATTCTACAACCCCAGCCTTCTTTCGCCGTGACCGGCATGCCGCCGGCGACCCCATCCCTTGCGGCAACGCCCGGCGCACTTCCACACCGTAACGGCGCTGGCGTGGCGGATGTCGGCGACCTGTGTGACTAGGCCGGGGCGTTAGTTTCGGCTGCAAGCACTGGTCAGCGCACGTCCATGCCGGGTTTGGCGCCGCTGTCCGGGCTGAGCAGGAAGATGTCCTCGCCGCCGGGGCCGGCCGCCAGCACCATGCCTTCGGAAACGCCGAAGCGCATCTTGCGAGGGGCTAGGTTGGCGACCACAACCACCAGCCGGTCAGCCAAGTCTTCGGGCCGGTAGGCGGAGCTGATGCCGGCCAGCACCTGCCGCTGCCCATCGCCGGTGTCCAAGGTCAGCCGCAGCAGCTTGTCGGCGTCGGCCACGGGCGCCGCCGCGGCAACGCGGGCCACTTTGAGCTTGATCTTGTTGAAGTCTTCAATGGAGACCGCTTCGTCGGCGCCGTTGGCTGCGGCGGCGCCATCGGCCTCCGGGGCTTCCTTGGAGGCTTCCACCAGATTGTCCACATCCTTTTTCTGCATCCGCGTGAACAGCGGTTGGTAGGGGTTGATTTTGGCGCCCAGCAAGGGTTGGCCCAAATCCGCCCAAGCGAACGGGCGAGCGCCGAGGAAGTCCGCCGCCGCCTTGCACATCCCCGGTAGCGCTGGCGTCAGGTAGATGGCCAGGATGCGGAACAGGTTCAGGCCTTGGCTGCACACCGCCTGGGCTTGACCACGCCGGTCGGCCTGCTTGACCAGCTTCCAAGGCGCGTGTTTGGTGATGTACTGATTGGCCAAGTCCGCCAAGGCGACGACCTCGCGCATTACTCGCGAGACCTGCCCCGCCTCGTACCAATCGGCCATTTGCGCCCGTGTGTCGGCGAATTGCCGCCACAACGCCTCGTCCTCCAGACTGGCCGCCAGTTCGCCGTCGAACTGGTTGTTGATGATGCCGGCGCAGCGGCTGGCGATGTTGACCACCTTGCCCACCAAGTCGGAGTTCACCCGCTGCACGAAGTCCTCAAGGTTGATGTCGTAGTCATCGATCGTGCCGTTCAGCTTGGTGGCGTAGTAGTAGCGCAGGCACTCCGGGTTGAGGTGCTCAAGGTAGGTCGAAGCCTTGATGAAGGTGCCCCGGGACTTGGACATCTTCACCCCATCCACAGTGATGAAGCCGTGGGTGTGGATGCGCGTGGGCTTGCGGAAGCCGGCCGCCTCCAGCACCGCCGGCCAGAACAGGTGGTGGAAGTTGACGATGTCCTTGCCGATGAAGTGGTGCAGTTCGGTGTTGGCTTCGGCCCCAGCGTTCCAAAAGGCGTCAAAGTCCAAGCTCTCCCGGCGATCGGCCAAGTGCTTGAAGCTGGCCATGTAGCCGATGGGAGCGTCCATCCAAACGTAGAAGTATTTGTCCTCGGTGCCGGGGATCAGGAAGCCGAAGTAGGGTGCGTCCCTGGAGATGTCCCAGCTCTTCAGGCCGCCGTCCAGCCACTCGGCCAGCTTGTTGGACACCTCCGGCTGCACGGCGCTGCTGTTGGTCCAGTCCTGCAGCATTTCGGTGAACGGCGGCAGGTCGAAGAAATAGTGCTCGGAGCGCTTGACCAAAGGTTTGGCGCTGGACACTAGGGAGCGCGGATTGCCCAGTTCGGTGGCGTCGTAGGTGGCGCCGCAGGCGTCGCAGTTGTCGCCGTATTGGTCGGCGGCGCCGCAGCGCGGGCATTCGCCCTTGACGAAGCGGTCCGCCAGGAACATTCGGCGCTCCGGGTCGTGCAGCTGGGCCACCTCTTCGGTGTGGATCAGCCCTTGGTCCTTGAGGCGGGCGAAGATCAGTTCGGAGAGCGCCCGGTTCTCCTCGGAGTGGGTGGAGTGGTAGTTGTCGTACTCGATGCCGAAGCCGGCGAAGTCCCTGATGTGCTCCTCGCGCATGGCCTCGATCAGGGCCTCCGGCGCCAAGCCGGCCTGTTCGGCGTTCAACATGGTGCCGGTGCCGTGGGTGTCGTCCGCGCAGACGTAGATGCAGCGGTTGCCGCAGAGCTTTTGGAAGCGCACCCAGATGTCCGTTTGGATGTGCTCGAGCAGGTGGCCCAAGTGGATGGCGCCGTTGGCGTACGGCAGGGCGCTGGTGACGAGGATGCTGCGGGTCATGGATGCGGACTTGGCTGGTCAGCCTCCACTATAACCCCAAGCCCCTTTGAACCCTACAATTGTCGCCCGCCGCGGCTTCGGCGGGCGAGCCCGAACGGTGGGACTTTGGTTGATGCGGAAGGGGCTCAGGCCGGCGCTAGGCGGCGCCGGCCTGGGCTAGCGCTTGGTACTCCATCCATGAAAGCACGTTGGTGATTGGCGTTCCCCTGCCGGAGTCAAACGCCACCGGCCCGTAAATGTTGGCGGTGTAGATGAGGTCTTCATCCGTCAGGCGCTGGGTGGATTCATGCCGTGCTCCGGCCGGCTCATAAAACCAAACGCCGGCCCCGTAGCCATCCGGCGGCCCGGCGCGGTAGCCGATGCGTCCACTTAGCACCATGAAGTCCCCGGCGCCCAAATGATTGTGCGGCGGCGCCACCCCATTGTGGCGCACGATCATCGAGACGATGCCCGTCTCCTCGCTGACGCGCAGGATCTTCAGCGCGATGTCCGGCAGGCCGGCGCCCTCCAGCCAAGGCACTTCTCGCGTGTCGATGAAGTGGGGGTGGTTGAGCTTGGATTCGCCCCCGACTCGTCGCTTGCCGGAAACAACGATCTCGCTGGCGTTCCTTGCGGCGATGGCGAGGGGCTCGCCCTTGCCGGAGTGGGAATTGGGCTGCTTCTGCGCACAGGCGGCCAGCGTATTGGGCACCACCGTTACTCCATGTTGCTGGGCCAAATGAAGGACGTCCAAGCTGGTCAACGTGGAGGCAATGGCTGTTTCCGCTGACAGGAAGGCAAGTGCGCTGTAGAAGTTCGCCAGGAATTCCGCGTCGCCGTGGGCGGTCATGGAAGTGATGCGGGTGTTCGCGGGAATGTAGCCCCAGGCGCCGGGCTCAAGCACGCTCGTCGCGCCGTCCTCCGCATATTGAACTGCGCCTGACAACACCAGCATGTCCATCCCGCCCAAGGCAACGGCGGCCGGCATGGCGGCGCCGGCCTCCAGCTTCACCACCGCGCTGAACACGCCGCTCTCGGTGCTGGCGCGAAGCGGCTTCAAATGCATCCCCGCCACCTTGGGGACCGCCATCCAGGGCAGCGCATTGGTGTCCACACCGCCTTCGATGCCGGTTGGATCGTAGTCGGGATTAAATCCTTCTGACATCGCTAGACCCTCCTAAAGTCCTCGCACGATTGCAAAGTCGTTGCAGTCTTCCCCAGCCCATGCGCCAGCACCCCTTAAAACATGTAGTTCAAAGTGACGCTGACAATGCGCGGTTGGCCGAGAGTGCCGATGTTGACTTCGGCGCCGCCGTCCAGCGCATGGAGGTTGGGCAATCTGTTCACGTCCGTAAAGTAGTTTTTGTCCGTCAAATTCTCCACTTGGAGGAGAGCTTCCCAGCGCTCACCCTGCAGGCCGAGTTGAGCGTTCATCACTGTGTAATCGGGATTCCTAACGGTGTTCCACGCCTGCAGGCCCTCAAATGCGCCGGTGTGGCTTATCTGCAGGCCGGCGACAAGGCGAAGCCGATTCGACGGAGACAGAGGGGCGTCGTAGGCCGCCGCCAATACCCAACTGAGATCGTTGGTGTTGGGAACGGTGGTTCCCGAAATATCGACAACGGACCCACCAAGATCGACCGAGGTGCCGTCGTTCCACTCCGCCTCAATAGCCCCGATGGTCGCTGAGAGGCTGATGTATTCGGTGACTTGAAAATTCAGCTCCGCTTCAATGCCATACTGTTCCGAATCCCCTAGGTTCACGATGCCTTCGATGACTTGCCCTCCGGCCTGCGCTTGGAACTCAACTTGACGGTCGCTGTAGTCGATGAAGAATACGGCGGCGCCCAAGGAAACTCGATCATCCAACAGCTTGGCTTTCCATCCGAGTTCGAAACTGGAGGCTTCCTCAATGTCGAAGCCGAACAGATCGTTCTCGCCGGCGAAGTTCGCCAAGTTATAGCCGCCCGGTTCATAGCCCTTGGCGTATGTGGCGTAAACCATCGACTGTTCCGAGAGCCATTTTGTCAGGGAGATCCGCGGCAGAACTTCGACGTCCTTTTGGCTGCTGCTGATGCCTGTGTCCAGGTTGTCGGTGGCGTTGCTCCATCTGTCTATGCGCAGGCCTAGATCCAGCTCCCAAGTTTCCCAAGCGTAGTTGGCGTTGGCGAAAGCCGCCAAATGCGACTTGTCCCGGTTGCGAATTTCGAAAGGCAGGGCTAGGCGATCCTGCTCCCTCCAGTTTTCCCAATCGTATTTGTGACTGAGGTGGAAAGCAAAGTTTTCTCCCCCGACCCTCGACCGCCAAGACTCGCCGTCGAACAGGCGGTGCGCGAGCGGGTGCGTTGCGGGCCTAGGAATGTGCGTGGCTAAGGCGTTACACTAGCGGGCGTGAAAGTCGATCAGTTCAAAGATCCCTACCTGAAACGGCCTTGGGGGGAGATCGGTGCGCAAGTGCTTTTGAGCGGCGCTCGGGCGGTCGTGACCCTAGGCTATCCTGCGGCGGGAATGGTCGATGCAGTGGCCGCCCGTCTGCGCACGTTCCTCAATGCGCCCAACCTTGCTCTGGACTTGGAGTTCAAGCCCCCGCCGGGGCGCGGTTTCGCGCAGGTGAAGCACATCATCGCCGTGGCTTCCGGCAAGGGCGGCGTCGGCAAATCCACCACCGCCGTCAATCTGGCCTTGGCGTTGGACCGGGAGGGCGCCGCCGTGGGCCTGCTCGATGCGGACATCTACGGCCCCAGCCAGGGCATGATGCTGGGGGTGGCGCCGGGCCGCCGCCCGGAGATCAAGGAGGAGAAGTTTTTCGTTCCCATCAAGGCCCTGGGCTTGAAGGCCATGTCCATGAGCTTTTTGGTCGATGGGAACACGCCGATGGTCTGGCGCGGGCCGATGGCCACCGGCGCCTTGCAGCAGCTATTGGCGCAAACGGATTGGGGACCGTTGGACTACCTGATCGTGGATATGCCGCCGGGCACGGGGGACATTCAGTTGACGCTGTCGCAAAAGGCCCCGGTCAGCGGCGCGGTCATCGTCACCACCCCCCAAGACATCGCCCTGCTGGACGCCCGCAAGGGCATCGAGATGTTCCGCAAGGTCGATATCCCGGTGCTCGGCGTGGTGGAGAACATGAGCTACTTCGCCTGTCCAGGCTGCGGCGCCAAGAGCGCGATCTTCGACAGCGGCGGCGGCACAAGGGTGGCGGAGGAGTTCGACGTGCCCTTGTTGGGCGAACTGCCCCTGTCGCCGAGCATCCGCGAGCAGGCCGACGGCGGCGCCCCCACCGTGGCGGCGGACCTGGAGGGGGAAACGGCGCGAATTTATCGAGACATCGCCCGCCACGCCGCCGCCCGCATTTGGGGGCTGGGCAGCCCGGCGGCGCCTAGCATTCAGATGACGGAGGACTGATGGCCATCAAGTCCGATCGCTGGATCAAGCGCATGGCCGCCCAAGGCATGATCGAGCCGTTCGAGCCGAACCAGGTGCGCAGCGCCGCCGCCGGCAAGGTGATCTCCTACGGCGCCTCCAGCTACGGCTACGACGTGCGCTGCGCCCCTGGCTTCAAGGTGTTCACCAACATCCACTCGGCGGTGGTTGACCCCAAGGCGTTCGATGAGCGCAGCTTCGTCGATGTGAAAGGGGATGTCTGTATCATCCCGCCCAACTCCTTCGCCTTGGCCTCCACCATCGAATACTTCCGCATCCCGGCGGACGTGCTGACCATCTGCGTCGGCAAATCCACCTACGCCCGCTGCGGCATCATCGTCAACGTCACCCCCTTGGAGCCGGAGTGGGAGGGCAACGTCACCCTGGAGTTCTCCAACACCACCACCCTGCCAGCCAAGATCTACGCCAACGAGGGCGCCGCGCAGATGCTCTTCCTGCAGTCCGACGAACGCTGCGAGACCACCTACAAGGACCGCAAGGGCAAATACCAAGGGCAACGGGGGGTGACCTTGCCGCGGCCCTAGAAAAGGTGGGTTGAGGTGCGCTGACATGCGCATGCCAGCTTTATAAGTGGGTTTACGCGCTACAATTAGCAGCGTAGCCATGTTATTTTTGTGGTTATTGGCTTGGGGACCAGTTATGGCAGGAACAATTGCACGCCCGCGTTTAGGGAAAAGTGGCGATGCCGGTCGGGCTTCATTGGGCTTTGAAACCTACCTTGAGGCGAACCAAGAAGCCGCTCGTCGCCGCTCTCGAGACGCCGCCAACGGCATGCTCTCAAGGGTCGAAAAATCTCCCTATGGAGGCTATGTGGTTCGCTCTTGGCCTATTGAAATTCTGGCCGACCCAGACATGCGGCGAGTTGTTGGCAGCTTCGGCGGAAAGGCCTACTAGGATCGGTGATGTCCAAGGACGGTTCTTCGGGCGAAGTCGTTCATCAGCCAGGCGCTGCTCATCGGCTTGATGAACGGGCCATAGCTGAGGTGCTCGAAATTTAGAAGCGGAGAATCGATCGAGACAACCGTAGAACCGCCGCAATCGAGAAGGCGCTCGAAATAGAGGACGCGGAAAGCCAGCGACAATTCACCTATGCTTCGCAAACACGCGACGCGGAATTGGGTCTGCAAAAGGATCATCTGGATTTTGTACGCAAGGTGGTTTGGGCTATATTGGGATGTGCCGGCGTCACCATCCTAGTTTTGCTAGGCCTTTTGATCTTTGGTGAAGACGCGCAGCGTACGGCTGCCTCAGCGGTAGTCAAACCCCTGTTACTTGGTATTGCCGGATATGGCGTGATTACGGGTGTGAGCAAGGCTATTAACCGAGTGGCTGGGCGTTGATTCGTAAGCTAGACATATAGCAATACTTCCGCTTCCCTCGATTAGATCGATGGCCTTTTTGGCTTGCTCCTGATGGTCATGGGTGGCGAACCGGATTAATAGGTTGGTGTCCAGCGTGATCACGGTGCATCAAGCACCACAGGCTGGCATAGCTGATCGGTGTCAAGCCGTAGATTGCTCGGGTTGCGGGGCTGCCAAGCGGACAGGTCATTTCCCGTGGATGCAGAGGGGCGCAGCAGGACGTTCCCGTCCACCGCTTCCACGGAAAACCTGGTGCCGGGGCCTAGCGCGAGGGCCTCACGGATAAGCTTCGGTATGACTAGTTGGCCTTTGGAGGAAAGCTGAGTTTGCATGGCGTCAACCAAGGTAAGACTAAGTAAGATAGATATGCGTCAGGATAGAAGCCTTCATTTTACCCGTCAACCCCACACCCCCCGAACACGAGAGTGTTGGGGACAAATAAATCGTTACGAATGAAGAGGATGATGTAGAAGTTCCCCGGTCCCTGGCTCGGTGCCCGACGGCGCAATTTCGCCAATGACGGCAGCTTGCTCGCCGTGCTCATTGAGCAGCCCCACCGCCGCATCCGCCTCCGCTTGCGGCAGGCAGAGCACGAAGCCGATGCCGCAGTTGAAGGTGCGCAGCATCTCGGCGTCGTCAATGGCGCCGGCCTCCTGCAGCCAGTTGAAGACGGTGGGTCGCTTCCAAGAGCCGGGGCGGATCAGAATGGCGGCGTTCTTGTCCGCCAACATGCGCGGCAGGTTTTCCGGGAAGCCGCCGCCGGTGATGTGGGCCATGCCGCGCACTTGGGCTTCGGCCAATAGGGCCAGCACGGCTTTGGCGTAGATGCGGGTTGGCGCCAGCAGGGCCTCAAGCAGCGCTGGCTCCGGCCCTGCTGCGCAAGATTCAAGTATGCGGCGGATGAGGGAGTAGCCGTTGGCATGGGGGCCGCTCGACGCCAGCCCCACCAGTTGGTCGCCGATGGCGATGCGGCTGCCGTCAATGATTCGCTGCCTTTCCACCACGCCGAGGCAAAATCCGGCGAGATCATAGTCGCCATCTTGGTAGAAGCCAGGCATTTCCGCGGTTTCGCCGCCGGCCAAGGCGCAGCCGGCCAGCTTGCAGCCGGCCGCGACGCCCTTGATGACCCGCTCAGCGACCTCCACTTCCAGCTTGCCGGTGGCGTAGTAGTCCAGGAACAGGAAGGGTTCGGCCCCGCAGGCCAGCACGTCGTTGGCGCACATGGCCACCAAGTCCTGCCCCACGGTCTCGTGGCGGTTGTGGTCGATGGCGAGCTTCAGCTTGGTGCCCACGCCGTCCGTGCCGCTGACCAGCACGGGGTGCTTGTAGCCGGCGGGAAGTTCGCTCAGGGCGGCGAAGCCGCCGATGTGGGAGAGGGTTTCCGGGCGGTGCGTGGCCCGGCAAGCGGAAGCGATGCGCTTGACCAGCTCGTTGCCGGCCTCAATGTCAACGCCGGCGGCGCGGTACGTCAAACCCTTGCCCATGCCGACAGTGTAGCACCGGGATTCGGTTAACATTGGGCGCTTGCATGGAGCGCGAGGCGCAAGCGTGTCCCGGAAGCTGCATTTATGGGTTGCGGTCGCGGTCGCCGTGGCGGCCGCAGCCAAGCTCGTTGCGGCGCCCGCCCTCTACGAAGTGGAGGTGGACGTGCCCGACCAGTCCCTGCCGGCGCGCCATGCGGCGTCCAGAGAAGGGCTCGAGACGGTGCTCATGCGCATCAGCGGCCTGACTGCTTTGCCGGCTTCGGCGGCCGTTTTGGAGGCTCGCGGGCAGCCGGAGCCCTACTACAACCGCTTTCTCTTTGTGGAGGAGCGGCGGCTCAGGTTCCACTTCTCGCCCAGCGCCGTTCTCGACCTTGTTGATCGCGCTCAGTTGCCGATCTGGCCGGCCCAACGGCCCAGCGCCATCGCTTGGTTGGCGGTGGAGCAGGGCGGCCGCAGGGAGATTGTTCAGGACGGCCATCCCTTGGCGGCGGCGCTGGCGGCGCAAGCCGAGCAGCGTGGGCTGGAGGTGCGCTTGCCGCTCATGGACTTGCGCGATCAGATGCGGGTGCAGCCGTCCGACGTTTGGGCCGGCGCCACGTTGCTGCTGGTGGCGGCCTCCCGACGCTACGGCGCTGCAACCGTCCTGATAGGGCGCCTGCGTTCGCAAAAGGAGGCGGGCTACGCCGGGAGGATCGTGACTTGGACAGCGGGCGGCGACTTTCAGGGCGAGGTTGCCGCCGAAGATCTGGCCGGCGTCGGCGCCGCAGCTGTGGACTTTCTGGCCGATGGGCTGGCGAGCCGCTACGCCCTTCCCTGGAAAGAGCCGCAATGGCTGCCCTTGGTGGTGGACGGCGTTGCCTCGCCGCTTCACTACGGGCGGTTGCTGCGCTACCTTGAAGGCTTTGAATTCGTGCGCTCCGTGCGGGTTGTTGCTTTGGATCAAGAGCGGTTGGAGGTTGCATTGCAGACGCGGGCGGAAATGCACCCGCTCATCGAGCTGCTGACGATGGATGGCCGCATGGCCAGCTCCCCAGGTGCGCCAACGAATCGGTTGACCTGGCGAGAGGCGAATGACGACTTGCCGCGCCTTGATGGGCTGCACGCCCGCAACGGATCCAATGCGCCATGAGACCGTCGCAAATACCCAACGTCATCACCCTGATGCGCGTCCTGCTGGTGGTGCCCATCGCTTGGCTGCTATGGGGGGGACGCTATCCGGAGGCCCTGCTGCTGGTTGCTGTCGCTGGTCTTTCGGATGCAGTGGATGGCGCCTTGGCGCGGCGGTTCGAATGGCGCAGCGAATTCGGAGCACTCTTGGACCCGCTGGCGGACAAGGCCATGGTGATGGCTCTTTTCGTCGTCTTGACCATGCAAGGGCAACTTCCCTTGTGGTTGGCGGTGGTCGTCGTCACCCGGGATGCCGTCATTCTCGCCGGCGCCGGCGCCTACCGCCTGTTGTTCGGCAAGCTGGTCATGGCGCCCACCTTGGTCAGCAAGGCCAACACCGCCGTGCAGGTGGTCGTGCTGCTGCTGATGCTGTTCGCGCTGTGCGGTTTTGGTGCAGCCAGTGAAATCGCCGCAATGTTGGCGGATCCCCTGTGCTTCTATCTCGTGGCGCTGCTCAGCGTTCTGTCAGGATTGGACTATGTGGTCACTTGGAGCCTCAAAACTTGGCGCAACACCCTGCCGGCGGCGGATTCATGAGTCAATTGCCTCTCCCCTTTGCGGTCAAAGCCAGCCAAGACAGCCGCACCTTCGCCAACTATGTCGTGGGCGCCAACGGCGCCTTGGTTGAGCGCTTGCTTGAGTGGCGGGACGAGCCGAGCGCCTTCTGGCTGTGGGGCGTCACCGACGCCGGCAAGTCTCATCTAGCCCACGCCGTCTGCTATTGGCACATGGGCCAGGGCGCTAGGGTGGCCTATGTGCCGTTGGCCGCGGCGCCCCAGGATCCCGAAATCCTGAACGATCTTGCAAAGCGGCACCTGGTGGTGCTGGACGACATTCAGCGCTGGTTAGGTCGCTTCGGCCTGGAATGCGCCCTGATGGATCTGTACGAAGGCTTGGTGGCGGATGGCCATCGCTTGGTGGTTGTGGCGGACCGCCCCGTCGCCCAATGCGATTTCGCCTTGAGCGATCTGGCCTCCAGACTGCAGGCGGCGTCTCTTTGCGAGGTGGCGGAGCTGGACGATCAGGCTAAGGGGCTTGCCGTCGTCAACAGGGCTAAGGAGCGCGGTCTGGAAGTGGCGCCTGAGGTGGTGGACTTCTGGCTTTCCCGTTCGGAGCGTGGGCTGTCGCGCCTGCTCGAAGACTTAGACCGGGTTGATCGGGCGGCTTGGAGCGAGCAGCGGCGCCTGACCATTCCGTTGCTGAAGCAGGTGCTCGACCTCTAGTGCTGGCCACCCCTCCATGAAGATCGTCTTTACTGGCGGCGGCTCGGCTGGCCATGTGCTGCCGGCCTTGCCGGTGATGCGGGCGCTGCGGGGCCAAGGCGTGGAAATCGCCTACATCGGCGGGGCGGAGGGCGCCGATGAAAGTTATTTGGCGGGAGAGGACTTGGCCTACTTCGGCATCGCCTCCGGCAAGCTGCGGCGCTACTTCTCCTGGCGCAACTTTGCCGACGTCTTTGCCGTGCTGCGGGCGGTCTGGCAGAGCTATTGGCTGTTGCGCCGGCTGCGGCCCGACGCCATTTTCTCCAAGGGCGGCTTTGTCAGCTTTCCGGTGGTCTTGGCCGGCTGGCTGCGGCGCATTCCCGTGATCGCTCATGAGTCGGATTTCTCCCCCGGCCTGGCCAACCGTTTGGCCATGCCGTTCCTGCACACGCTTTGCACCAGTTTCCCAAGTAAGCGACCGCGACGACTTCGGGGGGCGCTGATCCATAGCGGCTCACCAATCCGGCCCGAACTGCTGCAGGGGTCTGCGCGGCGCGGACGGTCTTTGGTGGACGCTGCGGCCGGCCGGCCCCTAGTGCTGGTCGCCGGCGGCAGCTTGGGAGCGGCGACGCTGAACGCCGTCGTCCGTGCGGCGGCGCCGCGCCTTGTGGAGCACTGCTGCCTAGTGCATGTCTGCGGCCCCGGCAAGGCTGCGGCGCTTGATTTGGGGGACTACCATCAGTTTGAGTTCGTCAGAGAAGGCTGGGGAGACCTCTTGGCGGCGGCGGATGTGGCGGTCTCCAGAGCGGGGGCGAACGCCCTTTTTGAACTGCTTACGCTGGGCAAACCGAACATCCTTGTGCCGTTGCCTCGATCAGCAAGCCGCGGCGATCAGATTGAGAACGCCGGCTACGCCTCGCAGTGCGGTTACAGCTTGGTGATTGACGAAGGGGAGCTGGATGCGGAGCGGCTGGTTGGCGCCGTCAGAGGAATGCTGGCTGAAGGCGTGGACTGGCGCCGCCGCCTAGCCGGCTTTGCTGCCCCGCCGGCCCTGAACATCTTGGTGGACTCCATCAAACGGGCCGCTGCCTAAGCGCCCACAGTCCCCCCTTAGCTGCGGGTGTGCGAGCCGTTTCCTTGGCAAAAACTTGTGCTACGCTCGCGGCGGTGCGTTTTGCTAAGGAATGGTGGAGTGCGGCATGGCTAACGAGGCGAGACACCCGAACGACGATGCAGGGAATGTTCCGCCCGGAGCTGCGGCCGGGCGCGTCGAGCAGGCCCGCATCGTCATCGTCGGGGGCGGCATCATGGGTCTGGGGCTGCTCTACCATCTTGCGCAGGAGGGCTGCTCCGACGTCCTGCTTGTGGAGAAAGGCGAGCTCACTTCCGGCTCCACTTGGCACGCCGCCGGTCAGTGCCCCAACTTGGTCGGCGACTACAACATGGCCAAGATTCATGAATACGGCATCTCCCTATACCGGCGGCTGGAGGAACTGACCGGCCAGTTCGTCAGTTGGCACGGCTGCGGCAGCGTGCGCTTCGCCCTCAGCCAACGGGACCTCGATTGGTTTGAACAATTGCGTGGCATCGCCGCCAACGTCGGCTTCCATATGGAGATCATCGGCGTCGAGCAGATTCGGCGGCTCAATCCCTTCATCAACGTCGATGGGGTGCTGGCTGGGGCCTGGACCCGCGACGACGGCCATGCGGACCCTTCCGGCCTGAGCAACGCCATGGCCCGGGGCGCTCGCAACCTGGGCGCCCGGATCGTCGCGCGCAACCGGGTGCTGGATATCAACGCCTTGCCTTCCGGGGAGTGGCGGGTGGTTACGGAACAGGGCGCCGTCACCGCCGAAATGGTGGTCAACGCCGCCGGCTGCTACGCCCGGCAGGTGGCGCGGATGGCCGGTGCCGATGCGCCGATCTGCAACGTCCAGCATCACTATCTGGTCTCCGGCACGGTGCCGCAGTTCGTCGAGCGCGGCGCTGCGGAAATCCCGGTGATGCGGGACCCTTACGCCTCCGCCTATCTGCGTCAGGAGCAGAAGTCCGGGTTGATCGGCATCTACGAACAAGCCGGGCAGGCCGAGGCGTGGCCGCCCGACGGGTTGCCGGCTTGGGAGTCGGAGAGCGAACTGTTCCAAGACGATCTGGAGAGGTTGATGCCTTGGTTGGGCCGGGCGATGGAGCGGATGCCGGTGGTTGAGGCGGCCGGCATCAAGCGCATCGTCAACGGCGCCATCTCCCATAGTCCGGACGGGGCGCCCTTGTTGGGGCCAGTGGCCGGCCTGAGGAACTTCTGGGCCTGCTGCGGCTCATCCTTTGGCATCGCCCAAGGTGCGGGCTGCGGCAAGTACCTCGCCCAATGGATGCTGCACGGGGATTCGGAAATCAACATGACCGGGTTCGACCCGCGCCGGTTCGGCGCCTTTGCCGGCCGTGATTTCATGGGCGCACGAGGCTGCCAAGACTACGGAAGAACCTACTTCACGCCCTTGCCGGGGGAGGAGCTGCCGGCGGCTAGGGAGCGGCGCATAAGCCCCCTGTACGCCAAACTGAAGGCGCAGGGCGGCCGCTTCACCGAAGCCTTTGGCTGGGAAAGGCCGCAGTGGTTCTCCCTGGACGGACACGAGGAGGCGCACAGCTTTCGCCGCAGCAACGTCTTCCCCGTGGTTGCCGAGGAGTGCTTGGCGGTGCGCGAGCGGGTCGGCATCCTCGACCTCACCGGCTTCGCCAAGTATGAGGTGAGCGGGGCCGACGCCGGCGCTTTCCTGAACCGGCTGTGCGCCAATCGCATGCCGAAGGAGGGCGGCATCGTTCTGGCGCACGTCCTGTCCGGCGGCGGACGCATCGGCGGCGAACTGACCATCACCCACTTGGCCGGCGGGCGCTATTACGTCCTGTCGGCAGCCGGCGCGGAATTGCGGGACTTGGACCACCTGCAGCAGGGCGTTCAATCAGGAGAGCAGGTGCGCGTCGCCAACGTCACTGACGAGCGGGGCGTGTTGGTGTTGGCCGGTCCACGCTCGCGCGAGGTCCTCAGCCAGCTCACGGACGCCCCCTTGGACAGCAGCGCCTTCCGCTGGTTGAGCGGCAAGGAAATCACCGTGGCCGGCCGGCCGGTGCGGGTGCTGCGGGTCAACTACGTCGGCGAACTCGGCTGGGAGCTGCACCCATTGCTGCAGGATTTGGAGGCTTTGTACGATTCGCTCTGGCAAGCTGGTCAAGCCTTCGGCATCGCCAACTTCGGCCTATACGCAGTCAACAGCCTGCGCATGGAGAAGGCGTACCGCAGTTGGGGGGCGGAGTTGACCAACGAGGTGACGATGCTGGACGCCGACATGGGGCGTTTCATCAAGCTCGACAAGGACGATTTCGTCGGCAAGGAGGCAAGCCTTCAGCAGAAGGAGCGGGCCATGCAGCTCATCTACTTTGCCGTGGAAGCGGCGGATGCGGATGTGCTCGGCGGTGAACCCCTGTTCGCCGGCGAGCAGTGCGTGGGCGTCACCACCTCCGGCGCCTATGGCCACTATGTGCGCAAGAGCCTAGGCTTCGGCTATCTGCCGCCGCAATTGGCGAAACCGGACGCATCCTTGGAAGTGGCCCTGCTTGGAGAGCGGCGCCGGGTGCAGGTGCTGACCGATCCGGCCCATGATCCCGCCAACCACCGGCTGCGGGCTTAGGCGTCTTGTGGAGCACCGCCATTCGATTGGGGCGAGCGCCATCATCGGGACTCTTGGTCATGCGCCGGAACGGCGCCGCCAAGACTCGGGGTTGGCGCCATGACTAGCCGTTTGCAGGACTTGCCCAGCCGCGCCGGCGTGGTCGTTGTTGGCGGCGGCGTCATCGGCTGCTCCATCGCCTACCACTTGGCGCGGGCCGGCTTCACGGACGTGCTGTTGCTGGAGCGTCAGCAACTAACCTCCGGCACCACTTGGCACGCCGCCGGCTTGGTGGGGCAGTTGCGCACCTCCATCAACATGACGCAACTGGCCCGCTACACCAGCCAACTGTACGGCCGCCTGGAGGCGGAAACCGGGCAGGCCACGGGCTATCGGCGCTGCGGCTCCTACTCCATCGCCACCACTGCGGAGCGCTTGGAGGAACTGCAGCGCAGCGCCTCCATGGCCAAGGTGTTCGGCCTGCGGGTGGATGTAGTGACGGCGGCGGAGGTCCAGGCGCGGGTGCCGTTGCTCCATACCGCCGATGTGCTGGGCGGCATCCACATTCCCTCGGATGGCTACGCCAACGCGGTGGACATCACCCAAGCCTTGGCCAAGGGGGCGCGGGCCGCCGGCGCACGGCTAGTCGAGAACGCGCCGGTCACCGCCATTCGCACGGCCGGCGGGCGGGCCGTTGGCGTCAGCGTTGGACCTGTTGAGCCAACCGGGAAGAACCTCAGCCGGCAACTGGACATAGATGCGGACTGCGTGGTGATTTGCACGGGCATGTGGACCCGGAATCTGGCCGCCAGCGTCGGCGTCAACGTGCCCCTGCACGCTTGCGAGCACTACTACGCCCTGTTTGAGTCCGTGCAGGGTTTGGACACCGACTTCCCGGTGGTCCGCGACTATGACGCCTGCACCTACTACAAGCACGACGCCGGCAAGCTGTTGGTGGGCGCTTTCGAGCCCAACGCCCGGCCCTGGGGCATGGACGGCATCGCCGAGGACTTCTGCTTTGACGAGATCGCCGGCAACTTCGACCACTTTCAGCCCATCTTGGAAGGGGCGATGACGCGCATGCCGGCCCTTGAGTCCGCCGGCCTGCAAAAGTTCTTCTGCGGGCCGGAGAGCTTCACCCCGGATGTGCGCTACCACATCGGCCAGGCGCCGGAACTAGGGAACTGCTACGTTGCCGCCGGGCTGAACTCCATCGGCCTGCAGTCCGCCGGCGGCGTCGGCAAGGTGCTGTCGGAGTGGATCCGGGATGGCCATCCGCCGGCCGACCTCTGGGAAGTGGATGTGCGCCGCAACCAGCCCTTTCAGCGCAACCGCCGCTATCTGCAGGCGCGGGTCTCGGAAAGCCTGGGGCTGCTGTACGCCACCCACTACCCCTTCCGGCAGTTCGAGACGGGAAGGGGTGTGCGCCGTTCGCCGCTCTACGACCGCCTGTGCGCCCGCGGTGCCTGCCACGGTGAAGCGGCCGGTTGGGAGCGGCCCAACTGGTATGCGCCCGATGGTGTTGAGGCCAAATACATTTACAGCTATGGACGGCAGAACTGGTTCGACCATGCGGCGGCGGAGCATCGGGCGGTGCGCGAAAGCGTCGGATTGTTCGATCAGTCGTCCTTCGCCAAGTTCCGGCTTGAGGGGCCGGACGCGGTCGCAGTCCTCAACCGGGTTTGCGCCAACGAGGTCGATGTGCCGCCGGGCCGCATCGTTTACACGCAGTGGTTGAACGAGCGGGGCGGCATTGAGGCGGACCTCACCGTCACCCGCTTGGCGGAGGACTGCTTCCTCATCGTCACCGCCGCCGCCACCGAGGTACGGGACTTCCACTGGCTCAAACAGCAAATCCCGGCACAAGCCCGCTGTGTGCTCACCAACATCACCTCGGGCATGGGCGTCATCTCCGTAATGGGGCCGAAATCGAGGGAGCTGCTGCAAGGGCTGACGCCGGACAACCTGTCCGAGGAAGCCTTCCCCTTCGCCGCCAGCCGGGAAGTCGAACTGGGCTGCGCCTTGGTGCGCGCCTCCCGCATCACTTATGTGGGTGAGTTGGGTTGGGAGCTGTATATCCCCACGGAGTTCGTATTGGGTGTTTACGAGGTCATCACGGAAGCCGGTGCCGCCTCTGGCCTGGCCCATGCCGGTTACCACGCCCTGGATTCCCTGCGCATGGAGAAGGCGTACCGCCACTGGGGTCACGACATTACGGACGAGGACACGCCCTTGCAGGCCGGCCTCGGCTTCGCCGTGAAGTTCGACAAGCCGGGCGGCTTCATCGGTCGGGAGGCGCTGCTGCGGCAGCGCGAGCAGGGCGTCGATCGGCGCTTGTTCCAGTTCAAGCTGCGCGATCCCCAACCCCTCCTCTACGGCAACGAACCGATATGGCTGGACGACAGCCTAGTCGGCTATGTGCGCTCCGGTGCCTACGGCCACAGCTTGGGCGCCGCTTTGGGCCTCGGCTACGTCAAGGCCCAGCCGGACCGAAACTGGCCGGAACTGACGGCGGCGGAGTTCGCCGTCGAAGTGGCCGGCGCCCGCTTTGTGGCCGATGCATCGCTGAAGCCGCTACATGACCCGAACGGCCGGCGCATTCGCCCCGCCGCGAATCCGCCGTTGAAGCCAACATAGGGCCAACCCGCCGCATTCCACTGCATTGCAACCGGCTTGGCCGAGAGCCGTTCTCAATGGGGAGTTGCCGCCGGTTGTCGGCCTAAAGCAAAGCAGCCTTTGCCGCCCCGGGCTTGGGCGGCTTGCGTAACCATTGTGCCGGTTTAGGTTACCCCAATGGCGGCGCCGAACGGCTAGCGGTCGTGCAGGCGATGAAAACCGTCACGCCGCGGGCGGCTTGTCAACTCCTGCCCATCGCCTCCCGGGGCAGGTGAATGGGGAATTTGTCCCGCACCTCGGCGTCCACCTCGTCGCTGACGTGGCTTGGGAAGTAGGTGCTGAGGATTTCCCGTTTGCGCTCGATGGCCAGTTTCAGCATCACCGGCTTGCCGGCTTCCTCCCAGACGTTGGGGCTTAGGCGGTCGCCAAAGTCCGGGTAGATGTACTCGCTTTGCATGACCTGCAAGGTCTTGTCTGAGCCTAGGTAGTGGCCTTCGCCGCCGGTGCAGACCTGCTTGATTTCGTCAAAGCTCAGGGTGTCTGGGTTGACTTCAATGCCCCGGGTGATGCGCAGGGCGGCGCCGAGCACGTCGTTGTCCAGCAGCAGGCTTTCCGGGCAGGTGCCCAGTAAGCTGGCGTACATGCCGGCGGACTCGTAGATGATGTTGGCGCCGGCCAAGGCGGTGGTCGCCACTGCGGAGGCCCGTTCGGCCCCGGCTTGGAAGTCCGGGAACTTGGCGTCCGTCATGCCGCAGGCGGTGCCGAAGGGCAGGTCAAGAACCAGGCCGACTTGGGCGCAGGCGGCGCAGAGCAGGGCCTGCTCCGGGGAGCCGCCGCTCATGGCGCCGGTGCGCAGATCCGAGACGAACGGCCAAGTGCCGAGAATGGCCGGGGCGCCTGGTTCGATGGCGTTGACGTAAACCAAGCCGCCCAAGCATTCCGCCCAGGCTTGGGAGACGGCCCCGGCTAGGCAGGCCGGCGTGGTGGCCCCGGCTTGCCCGGCGGACAGCAGCAGCACTGGCATGCCGCCCTCGACCGCCACCCGCAGGCACTCCAAGGCGTCCGTGGCGAACTTCATGGGCGGCACCACGAAGCAGTTGGACTGGCTGACGAACGGCCTAGCCCGCCATGCCGCCTCACTCCCGGCGATGCGGTGCAGCATCTTCAAGGTCTTCTCCACATGCCAGCCTTGGGTCCAGCTTGCGCCCACGTGCTTGGTGGTGCCCATCACCGCGGCATAGGTGGTGTTGACGTCCAAGGCGTAGTTGTCGTCAATGTCGCGCGGCACGCAGGTGCGCTGGAACATGTGGATGTGCTCGCACTGGTCCACAATCCGCGCCATGTCGTAGAGATCTTGGGCGGTGGACTCCCGATAGGCGTTGTTCTCGGAATCGGCCACCATGACGGCCGCGCCGGCGGTGGCGCAGTGGACCTTGCCGCCGCTTAGGTGCAGGTCGTGCTGCGGGTCTTGGCCGTGCAGGACCAAATCCCGCTGGGCCTGCCGCAAGGCGTTCTCGACCACCGCCCTAGGCATTTTCAGGCGTCCATCCCCACCGACGACGGCACCCACCGCCAGGCAGGTTTTGGTGCAGTGGGGCGTGGCTTCGCCGAAGCCGACCTCCTCGAGAATGCGGAAGCTGTTCTCAATGATGGCGGCGATGTCCGCCTCCTTCAGCGGCTTGTACTGCCCGCCGAGTTCGCCGGGATGCACCGGCTTGATGGTGTCCGCCAAGGGCGCCGCCCGCAGTGCTTGGCGCGCTTTCCTGCCTCCGGCTCGTCTCGCCATGTTGAAAACCCTCGTGGTGGATGGGAACGGACACGCATTGTAGGAGATTGGATTGGCGATGGAAATCGTCGCAACCGACTCGTTTCGGCCGCGGTTTGGGCTACTGATTCGCAGTTGGCGGACAGTTCCTGCTTGACTTCCTTCGATGATTAGATGATAGTGGAATTATGGAAAGACAGCAGGCACTAGCCGCGTTGGCGGCGCTCTCCCAGGAGACTCGGCTCGATGCATTCCGGTTGCTCGTCCAGGCTGGCCCGGACGGGCTAACTCCGGGCGCCGTCAGTGAGCGGCTGGGAATTCCCGCCGCCACGCTGTCGTTCCACCTGAAGGAACTCCGGAACGCCGGGATCGTGCGTTTCCGGCGCGCAAGTCGGTCCCTGATCTACAGCGCCGACTTCGCCGCGATGAACGCGCTTCTCGGGTTCCTGACCGAACACTGTTGCCAGGGGACGCCGGGCGAACCCCGCCCCTGAAACCGAACGGAGAAAATCCATGCGACTGCAACTCGCTCTTAATGTCAAAGACCTTGACCGCGCCGTGGACTTCTACTCCCGCCTCTTCGGCGTCCGACCGCACAAGCGAAAGCCTGGCTACGCCAACTTCGCCATCGCGGAGCCGCCGCTCAAGTTGGTGCTCTTCGAGTCGCCCGAAGCGTCGGACCGCGTAAATCATCTCGGCATTGAGGTACAGGACGACGCCGAGGTCCGCAAGGCGACGGAGCGGCTAGTGGCGGCTGGCCTCGCCGACAAAGTCGAGGAGAACACCACCTGCTGTCACGCCCGGCAGAACAAGGTCTGGGCCACCGAACCGGAGGGCATCCGCTGGGAGTGGTACCGAGTCATTGAGGATGTGGAGTCCAACGCCCCGGCCTAACCCGCTGTCGGACTTAGCGATGCAGATGGCGCGGTTGCCTTGCGACGCGATCCGTGGCGCCGCATTTTTGGTTTGACTTTCCGCCTGTGCTGGTATTGAGTTCGCCCGCCGCTCATCCGGCGGAGTGAATTTGGGCTATGGTGATGAAGAAAACAGCTTTGCGCAGCATTGCGGACGTGGCGTCCGACCTTGGCTTGGCGGCGGGAGACTTGGAGCCTTACGGCGCCCACAAGGCGAAGGTGCCGCTGGGCGCCTTTCCCAACCGCCAAACGCCGGGCCGCTTGGTGGTGGTCACCGCCATTACGCCCACGCCGGCCGGAGAGGGCAAGACCACCGTGGCGGTGGGCCTCACCCAAGGCCTGGCTCGCATTGGCAAGAGCGTCGCGCTCACCTTGCGGCAGCCGTCCCTCGGGCCGGTGTTCGGGCATAAGGGCGGCGGCACTGGCGGCGGTCAATCCACCGTGCAGCCGGCGGCGGACATCAACCTGCACTTCACCGGCGATTTCCACGCCGTGCAGTCGGCCCACAACCTGTTGGCCGCCATGACCGACAACGCTGTCCACCGCAAGGCGGTGGCTGGTTTGGAGGCGCACGGCGTCACTTGGCGGCGGGTGACGGATGCGGAGGATCGGGCCCTGCGCAAGGTGGTCACCGGCGTCGGCGGCAGCATCAACGGGCCGATGCGGGAGGGCGGCTTCGACATCTCCGCCGCCTCGGAGATCATGGCCATTCTGGCCTTGGCCTCCAGCCACGAAGATTTGCGCCAACGCCTAGGTGACGTGGTGGTCGGCTGGACGAAGGATGGGCAGCCGGTGACGGCCCGAGAAGTGGGCGGCGTCGGCGCCTTGATGGCGCTGCTGCGGGACGCCATGAAGCCTAACTTGGCGCAGACCTTGGAGGGCCAGCCGGCCATCATCCACATGGGGCCGTTCGGCAACATCGCCCACGGCTGCAGTTCAATCCTGGCGGACCGCTTGGCGGTCAACTGCGCCGACATCACGGTGACGGAGGCCGGCTTCGGCGCCCATCTCGGCTTCGAGAAGTTCATGGACATCAAGGTGCGCCAAGGCGGTCCGGCGCCGGCGGCGGCGGTGGTGGTGGCCACGGTGCGGGGTTTGCGCTGGCACGGCGGCGTTGCGCGCGAAGACTTGGAGTCCCCCAATGTGGACGCCGTGCAGGTTGGCGCCCAAAACTTGGCCAACGCCATCCGCATCGTCAAGATGTACGGCCTGCCGGTGGTGGTGGCCATCAACCGCTTTCCCACCGACAACCGCGCCGAGGTGGAGGCCGCCGCCGCCGCGGCCCACGATGCCGGCGCTGCGGTGGCCGAGGCGGACGGCTTTGCCAAAGGCGGCGCCGGCATGACGGATCTGGCCGCCGCCGTTTGGGAGGCCGCCCAGGACGGGGATTCGCGGCCGAACCTGCTGTACCGGGACGAGGAGACTCTGGAGGCCAAGGTCGATCGCTTGGCCAAGGTCATCTACCAAGCGGAGTTGGTGGAGTGGGGGCCGCGCACCCGGCTGACCGCGCAGCGCTTCGCTGCTCTGGGCTGGGACCATCCGGTGTGCATGGCCAAGACGCATTTGTCGGTGTCCGCCAAGCCGGAGCTTCTTAACGTGCCCATCGGCCATACTTTGCCCATTCGGGAAGTCAGGGTGCAGGCCGGTGCCCGGCAGATCGTCACCTTGGCCGGGGACATCAACACCCTGCCGGGCCTGCCCTCCCATCCCAACGCTTGGGATATCGACCTCAATGACGCCACGGGCGAGATCACCGGCATTCTGAGCACCTGAGGAGCGTCCTCCACCCCCGCAGGGTCTCCCCACTATCTTAGCGCCCTGCCGTTTTGCGCGTGGCTGCATTGCACGGATGCCGTGGAATTCAGGTAGTGAGCCGGGTTGGGCTTTAGCTGTTTCATGGTGTCTGGGCTTGTTGCCAGCAGCCCGGGATTTGCCAACGACTTGCGCTGCGGCCTTCCCGTAGGCGCTTTGTGCGCGTAACCTACCGCACCTTTGCCGCGCGGCGGCTAAGGACGCCATTGCAGCCATGCACAGGATTCGCACCTACAATCAGATCGCGGCTCGGGGCCTTGAGCGGTTTTCTCGGGAACGCTACGAAGTCGGCGGAGAGATTGCCGACCCAGACGGCATCCTGCTGCGCAGCCACAAGCTGGCGGCGAATGTCCTGTGCGGCCGCCTTTGCGCTGTCGCCCGGGCCGGCGCCGGCGTCAACAACGTGCCGGTGGAGCGCTGCACGGAGGCCGGAGTGGTGGTGTTCAACACCCCGGGCGCCAACGCCAACTCGGTCAAGGAGTTGGTGTTGGCCGCCCTGTTGCTTAGCTCCCGGGATATGGTCGGCGGCATGGCGTATGTGGCGTCCTTGGCGAAGGTGCCGGACGCCGCTGAACTCAACGCCTTGGTGGAGGCGGAGAAGAAACGCTTTAGGGGACGGGAGCTGTACGGCAAGTCCTTGGGGGTGGTGGGCTTGGGCGCCATCGGCTCCTTAGTGGCCCGCTCGGCGCTGGATCTGGGGATGGAGGTTCTCGGCTATGACCCGGCCATTTCCGTGGACGCGGCCTGGCGCCTGCCGAGTGAGGTGCGGCGCATGGAGAACCTGCCCAGTCTGTGTGCCCGTTCGGACTACGTCAGCCTGCATGTGCCGCTGTTGCCGGAGACCGAGGGCCTCATCAGCAGGGAGGCGCTGCGTTCGTTTCGCCCAGGCGGCGTGTTGCTCAATTTCGCCCGCGAACCGGTGGTGGACCGCACGGCGCTGATCACCGCCTTGGATGAGGGGCGCTTGGCCAGCTATGTAGCGGATTTCCCCATGCCTGGGTTAGTGGGACATCCCAACGTGCGCTTCACGCCGCATTTGGGGGCCAGCACAAGAGAGGCGGAGGAGAACTGCGCGGTCATGGCCGCCAACCAGCTCATCGCCTTTCTGGAGACGGGCAACATCACCAACTCCGTCAACTTCCCCTCGGTGTCGCTGGAGCCCTCCAGCGGCCATCGCTTGGCCATCACCAACAGAAACTTGGCCGGAATGCTCGGCCAGATGACCACGGTGCTGGCCAAGCACGACATCAACATCATCGACATGCTCAACAAGAGCCGCGCCGAGGTGGCCTACAACCTGCTGGACATAGAGGCGGCCCCCGATGCGGCATTGGTGGCGGAGCTCAACGCCATCGACAGCGTCATCAACGTGCGGGTGCTGAACGGCGACTAGACTGAATCGATCGCACCTCTGCGGCTAGGGCGCTACGGGCCGCTTGGGATCCGTGATCCACTCGCTCCAGGAGCCGGGGTAGAGGGCCGGCTCCTCCAACCCGGCTAGGCGCATGGCCAGCACGTTGTGGGCGGCGGTGACGCCGGAGCCGCAGTAGCAGACCGGCTTGTGAGTGAGTTCGGCGAAGCGGGTGCGCAGCCGGGCGGCTGGATGGAACCGGCCGTTGGCGTCCAGGTTTTCCTGAAACGGGCGGCAATGGGCACCGGGGATATGTCCCGCCACCGGGTCGATGGGTTCCTCAAGGCCGTCGAACCGCGGCTTGGCGCGGGCGTCGATTAGTGTACACCGATCCAGGCCGCGTTCGATTGCTTCTGCGGTCACGCAGCGGGTGAGTGTGGGTCGCAGCGAGAAATTGCCGGGTCTTGGGGCGACGGTTGTGCTGGTCAGTTCGTCCGGCCAAGCGTCTAAGCCGCCATCCAGCA
Organism: uncultured Pseudomonadales bacterium; assembly: GCA_958296195.1. Taxonomy (GTDB): domain Bacteria; phylum Pseudomonadota; class Gammaproteobacteria; order Pseudomonadales; family Azotimanducaceae; genus Azophilus. Next base: position 2,511,073 of record OY282455.1, read on the forward strand.
GGGCTGCCGCCTCATGCCCGCACCATCGGGCCAGCCACCAGCCGCGGGCCGCGAAGGCGCCGCCGGCGTCGTCATAGAAGACGAGTTGATCCACGTCGTTGGCGCCCCAAGCCGCGAAGCGCCGCGCCATGCGGGAGCGTTGCGGCAGCGGATGGCGTCCGCCGGCGCCGGGCGGCGCCGCCAAATCTTGGTTCAGGTCCGCATGGACGGCGCCGGGAATGTGGCCTTGGGCGTGCATACGCCGTCCATAGCCAGCGTCGGCCAAACTGGCGCGGCAGTCGAAAAAACGCACGGGTCGCTGCACAAGGCGCAGGTCTTCAACGCTGATGAGATCGGCGAACATGAGCGCAAGCGGCATAGCGGATCTGTTGCCAAGGCCAGCTAATTATAGGGCTGCACAGTCGTAGTTGCCGGTCGGGGTTGCACGGCCCGCAGCAGGATGCGGCCTGTTGATGGCCTTCCCTATGCGCCTTGGCGTCCAGCGGCCGACGAACATTGCTGTTCGAGTGCGCGGCGTTTGCGGCTAAACTGTCACCGACTGGCGCCACATGGCGAGGCGGCTGGAAAAGCAAATTGACACAAGGAGACTGCACAATGTTGGGATACTGCACCATTGGCGTGAATGACATGGACCGGGCCTGCGCCTTCTACGATGCGTTGCTCGGCGAGATTGGGGCGTCGCAGTTGTTCGGGATGGATCGAATCAAGTTCTACGGCACCGCGCCCGACCAATCCATGCTGGCCCTCTGCATCCCCTACAACGAGGAGGCGCAGCACTCAGGCAACGGCAACATGGTGGCCATTCCGGGGGGTGACCGGCAAGGGGTGGACAAGCTCTACGCCAAGGCCCTGGAACTCGGCGCCACCGACGAAGGCCCGCCGGGAGAGCGGATGCCGGTTTTCTACGGCGCCTATGTACGGGACTTGGACGGCAACAAGCTCTGCTTCTTTGAGATGAAGATGGGGTAGATCGAGCAGCGCCGCCGACGGGTTGTACTGGCGGGCGACGGTGCTTCACTTTCGGGCAGGAGGGGCTGTCGGAGAGCCTTTGATTCAAGGCGTTGCGGGTTGGGCGGCCAAAGCGCCCTGGCTCAGGAAACCGATGGTGCGGACCGGATGCGGTTGACGGACGAACAGGTCGCTCAATATTGGGAGCAAGGCTACCTGCTTGTGGGCGGGCTGGTTGCGGCGGTCAGGCTGGCCGCCTACGAGCGGCGTTTCATCGCCTTGGCCAGCGGCAAGGCGGTGCCTTGCCCAGATATGGGGATCATGCGCGACGTCATGGTGGTGCGGGGGGCCGCGTCGCCGGCCACGGCCTTGGATGCGGTCAACAAACTGTTCAACTTTGAAGATGACCCGGAACTCTACGGCTACGCCTTGGAGCCGGCCCTGCTGATGGCGGTGCGCAGCCTGATTGGCGAGGACATCTTCAGCGTCTCCACCAACTTCTTTAACAAGCCGCCTGGGCTGGATGGGCGCCATCCGCTGCATCAGGACTTGCGCTACTTCAGCCTGCGCCCGGCGGACAGCATCGTCGCCGTTTGGACCGCCTGCACCGACGCGAACAGGCAGAACGGTTGCCTAGCGGTCATTCCGGGCAGCCACAAGGGCGGGCTGTTGGCGCATGGAGACCCGGACTGGCAACACGTCAATGCCGGTTTCTTCGGCATTCAAGACATCGACCTAAACAGGCGGCGGCATGTGCCGATGGGCCAGGGCGACACCCTGCTGTTCCATCCGCTGCTTATCCACGGCTCCGGGCGCAACCGCGGCAACGCCTGCCGCCGCGCCATCGCCGCCCACTACGCCGCCGCCAACTGCCGCTCGCCGCGGCCGAACTGGCATCTGGCTAATCCATTTCGGCGCATCGATTGACGGGAGTTGGGGCTGTGCAGGGCGTTGGCAAGCGGCGTTGACAGTGGACCGCCGCCCGCGCAAGTTTCAGGTTCGAGGATTCGAATCAACGCCGGGATTTTCTGACAACATTCAGGCTAGGCCATGACGGAAGTTTCAGTTCTTGCGCAAGTCCGGGCGCAAAGAGGCTCTCAATTGCGCTGCAAGGGGTGGAGGCAGGAGGCTCTCCTGCGCATGCTCGAAAACAACCTCGAGAACGCCCAGCACCCCGCCCAGCTCATCGTTTATGGCGGCAATGCGAAGGCGGCCCGCAATTGGGAGAGCTACCACGCAATCGTCGATGCCCTCAAGACGCTGGAGAATGATGAAACGCTGGCGGTGCAATCGGGCATGCCGGTCGCCGTATTCAAAACCAGCCGGCTGGCGCCCCGAGTGGTCATGGGCCTATCCAACGTGATTGGCGCCACTTGGCCCGAATTCATCGAGCTGATGGACAGGAACCTTACGGCATTTGCCTCCTATACGGCCGGGCCTTGGGAGTACATCGGCAGCCAGGGCGTCGTCGAGGGCACATTTGAAACGCTGGCCTGCATCGCCGAGGAGAAGTTCGACCAGGATTTGCGCGGCCGCATCTTCTTCACGGCCGGCCTGGGCGGCATGGGACGCTCCCAACCGAAGTCCATGACCATGCACGGCGGCGTGTCCGTCATCGTTGAGGTGCGCAGAAACGCCGTTGACCAGTGCCTGCAGTCGGGCTGGGTCGATGTCGAAGCCGCAAGCCTTGATGCCGCCATCGCGCTGGCCGCTGCTGCCGGCAAGGCCCGCAAACCGCTTTCCATCGTGATTTGCGGCAACATGGCCGACCTCTGTGAGGAGGCGCTGGAGAAGAACTGGATTCCCGACATCGTCACCGAGATGTGCCCTTTCCACGATCCGCTCGCCGCGATTCCGGCCGGCCATTCGCCGAAGGAAGCCCATGCCTTGCGCAAGCGCTCCACGGACGCCTATTTGGCTGAATCGCGCAAGACCATCCTGCGCGTTGTGCGGGCAATGAACCGCTTTCTCGATGCCGGTGCCGAAGTGTTCGAATATGGCACCTTCGTGCGCAAGGAGGCGGTGGACGCCGGCATGCCCAAAGATGAGGCGTTCCGCTATCCCGGCTTCGTAGCGCGATATTGGCGACCGCGTCTGTTCGCGCTGGGACGCGGCCCGTTTCGCTGGACCTGCATTTCCGGCGACGAAGCGGACCGGAAGCGCCTGGACGATCTTGCCTTGGAGCTGTTCCCGGACTGTCCTGTGACGCAGCGCTGGATTCCATTGGCCAGAGCGCATCTGCCGACGGAGGGCCTGCCGGCGCGTGTGTGCTTCCTTGGCTTTGGCCAACGCAGGAAATTCGGCCTTGCCGCCAACGAATTGGTGCGCAAGGGGGAAGTTAGCGGCCCGGTCGCCTTCTCCCGAGACAACCTTGACAGCGGCGCCATCGCCAACCCCGCCATGGAAACCGAAAACATGCAGGACGGGTCCGACGCCATCGCGGATTGGCCGTTCATCAATGCATTGCTGAACGTCGCGGCCATGGCGGACTTGGTTTCCATCCAGGCCAACGGCACCATGGGCACCTCGCACCACACCGGATGCACCATCATCGCCGACGGAACGGACGAAGCCGCGTTGCGATTGGACGCTGCGCTGACCACCGACGTGGGCATCGGCATCGTTCGTTACGCCCAATCTGGATACGAAAACGCTCGCTCGGCGGCGGCGGGGTGTGGAGGGCTGACCGAGGACCGCATCAAGGTTCCGCTTTGGTGGTCGCCCCAAGCAACCTTTGGTCCCGATCCCGGCGAATAGATGGCCGGCTTAGTTGAGGGTCCGGCTTTGACAAAAACTCCTCGCACTTCCCGGCAGGTGGATTCGACCAAACCTCGCGAGTCGGCATTCTGTTTGAAGATATCCGCGCCATCGGCACCAGCCTGCTCTGGCGGCGCACCTACGGCCAACGCTTCGTTCCAAACGGCGAGCAGCCTCGCACGGTTCCGCAAGGGGCAGCGAGATGCCTTGAGGCAGTTCCGGGCGACGTCGGGGGCTATCCCGAACAGTTTTGGCACAACGGCGCCACGCAAACGCTGCATGTTGGCATGAGGGAGTTCGCGGTCCCGCTCCAATCGGGTCCATGGGGTGTATCACCAAACCCTAGCAATGCGCACCGCTACTCATAGTCCTCCATGTTCTTGGTGTGTAGTATGCTGACTTGGTTGTGGTTGCTCGCTAGGTTGAAGATAGCAATGACCTATGATGTAGTCGTAATCGTCGAGCTCCGACAACATTCCGTTGGAGTTGGAAATTGACTGCGCCACCGACGACTGGAACGGCACCCACAGGGCGAACAGCGCGTCAAACCGGGATGTTAAGGTGGGATCGAATTAAGGAAAAAGGCCAGCGTCCTCGCGTTGTTGGGCCTTGCCGCGGGCTTGGCCCTTGCATACTTGCTGTGCCCCCGGCGTTTTCCGGGCGAAGGTGGTGTCGAAAATTACCGGGCTGGCAGCATGAATAGATCGCCTGCCGGCCCCCACCTTGTCCCCTTGCTTCTCCTCGTCTTCGCCGCCGTCGCCGCGCCCGATGCCGCCGCGCAGACCCCGAATCCGACGATTTCCATCGACTCGCCGAGCGTGACGGAGGGGGACAGCGGCTCGGCGAACCTGACGTTCACGGCGACCCTGAGCGCGGCGAGCGGCCAGCCGGTGACGGTGGACTGGGCGGAGGGGACGGGCGGCACGGCCACGTCCGGGACGGACTACACGGCGATCGCCGGCGGCACGCTGACCTTCGCGGCGGGGACGACCAGCCAGACCCTCGACGTCTCGGTGACGGGCGACACGACCGACGAGGCGGACGAGACCGTCGTGGTGACCCTGAGCGACGCGGCGAACGCGACGATTTCGACGGCCACGGGCACGGGGACGATCACGGACAACGACGACGCGCCGACCGTGACGCTTTCGGTGGCGGACGATTCGATTTCGGAGAACGGCGGCTCGACCACGGTGTCGGCGACGCTGAGCCACGCCTCGAGCGAAGCCACCACGATCACGATCTCGCCGTTGGCGAACGCCTACGCGGTGGGTTCGGATGCGACGATCGCCATTGCCGCCGGGGAGACCGCGAACTCTTCCGACACGGCGACGATCAACGCGGTGGACAACGACGTCGGCGAGGCGGACCGGAGCGTGACCGTCACCGGTTCGGCGAACAACGCGCGGGGAATCGGCCAGGTCACCGGAGCGAGCCTGACTCTCGAGGACGACGACGGCGGGGCCGGCCCCTCGGAACCGCGGGACGGCGAGCCCACGGTCTCCATCGACTCGCCGAGCGTGTCGGAGGGGGACAGCGGCTCGACGAACCTGACGTTCACGGTGACCCTGAACAAGGCCAGCACCGAGCAGGTGACGGTGGACTGGGCGGAGGGAACCGGAGGCACGGCCACATCCGGGACGGACTACACGGCGATCGCCGGCGGCACGCTGACCTTCGCGGCGGGGACGACCAGCCAGACCCTCGACGTGTCGGTGACGGGCGACACGACCGACGAGGCGGACGAGACCGTCGTGGTGACCCTGAGCAACGCGGCGAACGCGACGATCTCGACGGCCACCGGCACGGGGACGATCACGGACAACGACGACGCGCCGACCGTGACGCTTTCGGTGGCGGACGATTCGATTTCGGAGAACGGCGGCTCGACCACGGTGTCGGCGACGCTGAGCCACGCCTCGAGCGAAGCCACCACGATCACGATCTCGCCGTTGGCGAACGCCTACGCGGTGGGTTCGGATGCGACGATCGCCATTGCCGCCGGGGAGACCGCGAACCCTTCCGACACGGCGACGATCAACGCGGTGGACAACGACATTGGGGAGGCGGACCGGAGCGTGATCGTCACCGGTTCGGCGAGCAACGCGCGGGGAATCGGCCAGGTCACCGGAGCGAGCCTGACTCTCGAGGACGACGACGGGGCCTCGGAACCGCAGGACAGTGTGCCTACGGTCTCCATCAGCTCGCCGAGCGTGTCGGAGGGGAACAGCGGCTCGACGATCATGAGGTTCACGGTGACGTTGAGCGCGGCGAGCAGCCAGCAGGTGACGGTGGACTGGGCGGAAGGGACGGGCGGCACGGCCACTTCCGGGACGGACTACACGGCGATCACCGGCGGCACGCTGACGATCGCGGCGGGGACAACCAGCCAGACCTTCGACGTGTCGGTGATCGGCGACACGCTGGACGAGGCGGACGAGACCATCGTGGTGACCCTGAGCAACGCCACGAACGCGACGATCGCGACCGCGACCGGGACGGGGACGATCAGAGACAACGACGCGCCGACGCTGTCGATCGACTCGCCGAGCGTGACCGAGGGCGACAGCGGCTCGAAGAACCTGACGTTCACGGTGACGTTGAGCGCCGCGAGCAGCCAGCAGGTGACGGTGCTCCTCACCGACTACGGGCTCGGCACGGCCACTCCGGGGACGGACTACACGGCGTTCAACGGCGGCACGCTCACGATCGCGGCGGGGACGACCAGCCAGACCCTCGACGTGTCGGTGACCGGCGATGTCCTGGACGAGCCGGATGAGACGGTGGTGGTGGTGGTGAGCAACAACAGCTCAAACGCGGCCGGGACGGGCACGATCAAGGACAACGATGCGACGCCGACGTTGTCGATCGACTCGCCGAGCGTGTCGGAGAGTACCCGTGCGACGACGTTCCTGACGTTCACGGTGACGTTGAGCGCGGCGAGCGGCCGGCAGGTGACGGTGGACTGGGCGGAAGGGACGGGCGGCACCGCCACTTCCGGGACGGACTACACGGCGATCACCGGCGGCGCTCTGACCTTCGCGGCGGGGACCACCAGCCAGACCTTCGACGTGGCGGTGACCGGCGACACCGACGAAGAGCAGAACGAGACGGTGGTCGCGATGCTGAGCAACGCAGCGAACGCGACGATCGCGACGGCCACCGGGACGGGAACAATCGTCAACGACGACGGCGTCGTCGTCTCCATCGACTCGCCGCGGGTGACCGAGGGGAACAGCGGTTCCAAGAACCTGACGTTCACGGCAACCCTGAGCAAGGCCAGCGCCGATCAGGTGACGGTGAACTATGCCGACGCCGGGACCGGCACGGCCACGTCCGGGACGGACTACACGGCGATCAGCGGCGGCACGCTGACCTTCGCGGCGGGGACGACCAGCCAGACCCTCGATGTCTCGGTGACCGGCGACGCCGACTCGGAGGCGAACGAGACCGTCGTGGTGACCCTGAGCGGCGCGACGAACGCGACGATCGCGACGGCGACCGGCACGGGGACGATTGTCAACGACGATGGCGTCCTCGTCTCCATCGACTCGCCGAGCGTGACCGAGGGTGACAGCCGCTCGGCGAACCTGACGTTCACGGTGACCCTGAACAGGGCCAGCACCGAGCAGGTGACGGTGAACTACGCGGACGCCGGGACCGGCACCGCCATGTCCGGGACGGACTACACGGCCATCACCGGTGGCACGCTGACCTTCGCGGTGGGCACCACCAGCCAGACCTTCGACGTGTCGGTGACCGGCGACTACCTGGACGAGGCGGACGAGACGGTGGTGGTGACCCTGAGCAACGCGACGAACGCGATGATCTCAACGGCGACCGGCACGGGGACGATCTGGGACAACAACGACAGGGCGCCGACGCTGTCGATCGACTCGCCGAGCGTGACGGAGGGTGACAGTGGCTCGACGGACCTGACGTTCACGGCGATGTTGAGCGCGGCGAGCGGCCAGCAAGTGACGGTGGTCTACGCCGACGCCGGGACCGGCACGGCCACTTCCGGGACGGACTTCACGGCGATCACCGGCGGCACGCTGACCTTCGCGGCGGGGACGACCAGCCAGACCTTCAATGTGTCGGTGATCGGTGACACCGACGAGGAGACGAACGAGACGGTGGTCGCGATCCTGAGCAACGCGGTGAACGCGACGATCTCGACGGCCACCGGGACGGGGACGATTGTCAATGACGACGGCGTGACCGTCTCCATCGACTCGCCAAGCGTGACGGAGGGGGACAGCGGTTCGAAGAACCTGACTTTCACCGCGACCCTGAACACAGCGAGTACCGAGCAGGTGACGGTGGACTACGCGGACGCCAGAACCGGCACGGCGGCCTCGGGGAGAGACTACACGGCGATCACCGGCGGCACGCTGACCTTCGCGGTGGGGACGACCAGCCAGACCTTTAACGTGTCGGTGACGGGCGATGTCCTGGACGAGCCAAACGAGACGGTCGTGGTGTCGCTGAGCGGCGCGGTGAACGCGACGATCTCGACGGCGAGCGGGACGGGGACGATCACGGACGACGATGCGACGCCGACGCTGTCGATCGACTCGCCGAGCGTGACCGAGGGGAACAGCGGCTTTACGACGCTGACGTTCACGGCGACGCTGAGCGCGGCGAGCGGCCAGCAGGTGACGGTGGCCTACGCCGACGCCGGGACCGGCACCGCCACATCCGGGGCCGACTACACGGCGATCACCACCGGCGGCACGCTGATCTTCACGGCGGGGACCACCAGCCGGACCTTCGGCGTGTCGGTGACGGGCGACACGCTGGACGAGTCGAACGAGACGGTGGTGGTGACCCTGAGCAGCCCGACGAACGCGACGATCTCGACGGCGAGCGGGACGGGGACGATCACGGACGACGACGGCGCGCCGACGCTGTCGATCGACTCGCCGAGCGTGTCGGAGGGGAACAGCGGCTCGACGATCATGAGGTTCACGGTGACGTTGAGCGCCGCGAGCGGGCAACAGGTGACGGTGGCCTACGCCGACGCCGGGACCGGCACGGCCACGTCCGGGACGGACTACACGGCGATCACCGGTGGCACGCTGACCTTCGCGGCGGGGACGACAAGCCAGACCTTCGACGTGTCCGTGACGGGCGATACCGATGAAGAACCGAACGAGACGGTGGTCGCGACCCTGAGCAACGCGGCGAACGCGACGATTTCGACAGCCACGGGGACGGGGACAATCGTCAACGACGACGGCGTCACCGTCTCCATCGACTCGCCAAGCGTGACCGAGGTGGACGGCGGCTCGACGAATCTGACGTTCACGGTGACCCTGAGCAAGGTCAGCACACAGCAGGTGACGGTGGCCTACGCCGACGCCGGGACCGGCACCGCCACATCCGGGACGGACTACACGGCGATCACCGGCGGCACGCTGACGATCGCGGCGGGGACAACCAGCCAGACCTTCGACGTGTCGGTGACCGGCGACACGCTGGACGAGGCGGACGAGACCATCGTAGTGACCCTGAGCAACGCCACGAACGCGACGATCGCGACCACGACCGGGACGGGGACGATCACGGACAACGACGCGACGCCGACGTTGTCGATCGACTCGCCGAGCGTGACGGAGGGTGACAGCGGCTCGACGAACCTGAGGTTCACGGTGACGTTGAGCGCGGCGAGCGGCCGGCAGGTGACGGTGGCCTACGCCGACGCCGGGACCGGCACGGCCAGGTCGGGGACAGACTACACGGCGGTCACCGGCGGCACGCTGACCTTCGCGGCGGGTACCACCAGCCAGACCTTCGACGTGTCGGTGACGGGCGATACGGCCGACGAGTCGAACGAGACGGTTGTGGTGACCTTGAGCAGCCCGACAAACGCCACGATCGCGACGGCAACCGGCACGGGGACGATTACGGACGACGACGGCGCGTCGACGCTGTCGATCAATTCGCCGAGCGTGACCGAGGGGGACAGCGGCTCGAAGAACCTGACGTTCACGGTGACCCTGAGCCCGGCGAGCAGCCGGCAGGTGACGGTGGCCTACGCCGACGCCGGGACTGGGACGGCCACTTCGGGGACGGACTACACGACGATCACCGGCGGCACGCTGACCTTCGGGGCGGGGACCACCAGCCAGACCTTCGACGTGGCGGTGACCGGCGACACCGACGAGGAGCAGAACGAGACGGTGGTTGCAATGCTGAGCAGCCCGACGAACGCGACGATCTCGACGGCGACCGGCACGGGAACAATCGTCAACGACGACGGCGTCGTCGTCTCCATGGACTCGCCGCGGGTGACGGAGGGGACAGCGGTTCGACGAACCTGAGGTTCACGGCGACCCTGAACGAGGCCAGCACCGAGCAGGTGACGGTGGACTACGCGGACGCCGGGACCGGCACGGCGACGTCCGGGACGGACTACACGGCGATCAGCGGCGGCACGCTGACCTTCCCGGTGGGCACCACCAGCCAGGCCTTCAACGTGTCGGTGACGGGCGACACGCTGGACGAGGTGGACGAGACGGTGGTGGTGACCCTGAGCAACGCGGCAAACGCGACGATCTCGACGGCGAGCGGGACGGGAACGATCACGGACAACGACGATGCGCCGACGGTATCGATTGACTCGCCGAGCGTGACGGAGGGGAACAGCGGTTCGACGAACCTGACGTTCACGGTGAGACTGAGCGCGGCGAGCGGCCGGCAGGTGACGGTGGCCTACGCCGACGCCGGGACCGGCACGGCCACTTCCGGGACCGACTACACGGCGATCGCCGGCGGCACGCTGACCTTCACGGCGGGGACCACCCGCCGGACCTTCGACGTGTCGGTGACGGGCGACACGCTGGACGAGACGAACGAGACGGTGGTGGTGACCCTGAGCAGCCCGACGAACGCGACGATCTCGACGGCGAGCGGGACGGGGACGATCACGATCACGGACGACGACGGCACCCCGACGCTGTCGATCGACTCGCCGAGCGTGACCGAGGGGGACAGCGGCACGACGACGCTGACGTTCACGGTGACGCTGAGCGCGGCGAGCGGGCAACAGGTGACGGTGGCCTACGCCGACGCAGGGACCGGCACCGCCACATCCGGGACCGACTACACGGCGATCACCGGCGGCACGCTGACCTTCAGGGCGGGGACGACCAGCCAGACCTTCGATGTGTCGGTGACCGGCGACACCGACGAGGAACCCAACGAGACGGTGGTGGTGACCCTGAGCAGCCCGACGAACGCGACGATCTCGACGGCGACCGGCACGGGGACGATCACTGACGACGACAGGCCGACACTGTCGATCGACTCGCCAAGCGTGACGGAGGGGGACGACGAAAACGCTTTGAAGATCCTGACGTTCACGGTGACGTTGAGTCCGGCAAGCAGCCAGCAGGTGACGGTGGCCTACGCCGACGCCGGGACCGGCACCGCCACATCCGGGACGGACTACAGGGCGATCGCCGGCGGCACGCTGACCTTCGCGGCGGGGACGGCCAGCCAGACCTTCAACGTGTCGGTGACCGGCGACACGCTGGAAGAGGCGAACGAGACCGTGGTTGTGACCTTGAGCAACGCGGCGAACGCGGCGATCTCGACGGCGAGCGGCACGGGGACGATCACCAACGATGACACGCGGTCGCTGTCGATCGACTCGCCAAGCGTGACGGAGGGGGACAGCGGCTCGAAGAACTTGAGGTTCACGGTGACCCTGAGCAAGGCCAGCACACAGCAGGTGACGGTGGATTGGGCAGAGGGGACCGGTGGCACGGCCACTTCCGGGACGGACTACACGGCGATCGCCGGCGGCACGCTGATCTTCGCGGCGGGCACGACCAGCCAGACCCTCGACGTGTCGGTGACGGGCGACGTCCTGGAAGAGGCGAACGAGACCGTCGTGATGTCGCTGAGCAACGCCAGGAACGCGACCATCGGCACGGCGACGGGCACCGGGACGATCACCAACGACGACGCCCCGACCTCGATCACGCTGAGGGCGGGCTTAGTCGACGGCGTCGGCGAGGGGGATGGGCCGACCTCGATCCAGGTGATAGCGACGGTGGACGGCACGGCCTGGTTCGCCGAGGCGAAGACGGTGCGGGTGAGCGTGTCGGGGAGCGGCACGCCGGGGGCGGTGGACTTCGCGGCGGTGTCGTCGTTCAACATCCCGATCGCCGCCGGTGCGGGGAGCGGCAGCCGTAACGTCACGCTGACACCGACGGATGATTCGGATGACGAGACCGACGAGACCATCACAGTGAGCGGCACATCGTCTGGCCTGACGGTGAACCCGGACACGTTCACCCTTTGGGACAACGACGGGGTGCCGACATCGATCACGCTTTCAACGTCATTGGATGACATTGGCGCACAAGAGAACCTAGGGCCGTACAGTGTCACGGTGACGGCCACGTTGAACGGAACGTCGCAGTTCACCGAGGCGAAGACGGTGCGGGTGAGCGTGGCGGGGAGCGAACAGAATGCGGTGAAATTCGCGGCGGTGACGGATTTCGACATTACGATCGCCGCCGGTGAGGCGGGCGGTACCGGAACCTTCACACTGACGCCGACCGATGATCTTTTACGCACGAATTGGGAGAGAATCAAGGTCAGCGGGACGTCCTCCGGTCTCACGGTGATCCCAGTCAGCTTCTGGCTGTTTGAAGATGATGAAACGCGAGCTGCGAGATCGATCACGTTGACAGTGGACGACGACAGTGTGAGCGAGGGGGACGGGCCGACCACGATCACGGTGACGGCCACGCTGGACGGGACCCAAACGTACTTATACGGCTTTGCCCAGCCGGTGATCGTGAGCGTGGCGGGCAGCGGGACGGCGGGGGCGGTGGACTTCGCGGCGGTGTCGGGGTTCAACTTCTCTATCGCCGCCAGGGAGAGGAGCGGCACCGGAACCTTCACGCTGACGCCGACGGACGACTCGGTGGACGAGACCGACGAGACGGTGACGGTGAGCGGCGCGGTGCGCGTCTCCTACCTGCCGGTGAACTCGGCCACGATCACGGTGACGGACGACGACGCGACGCCCTCGATCACGCTGACGGTGGACGACGACGGCGTGGGCGAGGGGGATGGGCCGACCACGATCACGGTGACAGCGACGGTGGACGGCGCGACGCGATTCGCCACGGCCACGACGGTGAGCGTGAACGTGGCGGGGAGCGGCACGAGGTCGGCGGTGGACTTCGCGGCGGTGTCGGCGTTCGACATCGAGATCGCCGCCGAGGCGGCAAGCGCCACCGAGACCTTCACGCTGACGCCGACGGACGACGCGGTGGACGAGACCGACGAGACGATCACCGTCAGCGGCATGTCGGGCAGCCTAACGGTGAACTCGGACACGATCACGTTGACCGACGACGATCCCACGCCGACGCTGTCGATCGACTCGCCGAGCGTGACGGAGGGGGACAGCGGCTCGAAGAACCTGAGGTTCACGGTCACCCTGAGCCCGGCGAGCGGGCAACAGGTGACGGTGCAGTATGCGGACGCGGGCACGGGGACGGCCACTTCGGGGACGGACTACACGGCCATCACCGGCGGGACGCTGACCTTCGCGGCGGGGACGACGAGCCAGACCCTCGACGTGTCGGTGACGGGCGACGGGGATGTCGAGTCGAATGAGACCGTCGTGGTGACCCTGAGCAACGCGGCGAACGCGACGATTTCGACGGCCACGGGGACGGGGACGATCACGGACGACGACAGGCCGGCCGTGTCGTTGTCGCTGTCGCCGGCGTCGGTCTCGGAGAACGCGGGCGTCTCTACGGTGACGGCGACGCTAAGCGAGGCTGTGGCCGTGGCCACCACGATCACGGTGTCGGCGGCGGCGGGGACGGGCGCGGATTCTTCCGACTTCACCCTGAGTTCGGCGAACACGCTGACGATCGCGGCGGGCGAGACGACGAGTACCGGCACGGTGACGGTCTCCGCCGTGGACAACGCCCTGGACGAATCGGACAAGCGCGTCACCGTGTCCGGCGCGGTATCGCACAACGGCGTGGCGGCGCCCGCCGACGAGACGCTGACGATCACCGATGACGATCCCACGCCGACGCTGTCGGTCGACTCGCCGAGCGTGACCGAGGGTGACAGCGGCTCGAAGAACTTGACATTCACGGCGACCCTGAGCGCAGCGAGCGGCCAGCAGGTGACGGTGGCCTGGGCCGACGCCGGGACCGGCACGGCCACATCCGGGACGGATTACACGGCCATCACCGGCGGGAGTCTGACCTTCGCAGTGGGCGCCACCAGCCAGACCTTCGACGTGTCGGTGACGGGCGACACGACCGACGAGGCGGACGAGACCGTCGTGGTGACCCTGAGCAACGCGGCGAACGCGACGATCGCGACGGCGACCGGCACGGGGACGATCACCAACGACGACGGCGTCACCGTCTCCATCAACTCGCCGAGCGTGACCGAGGGGGATAGCGGCTCGACGAACCTGACGTTCACGGTGACGCTGAGCGCGGCGAGCAGCCAGCGGGTGACGGTGGACTGGGCGGAGGGGACGGGTGGTACTGCCACGTCCGTGACGGACTACACGGCCATCACCGGCGGTACGCTGACCTTCCCGGTAGGTACCACCAGCCAGACCTTCGACGTGTCGGTGACCGGCGACACAGACGAGGAGCCGAACGAGACGGTGGTCGCGACCCTGAGCAACGCGACAAACGCGACGATCGCGACGGCGACCGGGACGGGGACGATCATCAACGACGATGGCGTCACCGTCTCCATCGACTCGCCGAGCGTGACTGAGGGTGACAGCGGCTCGACGAACCTGAGGTTCACGGCGACCCTGAGCAAGTCCAGCGCCGACCAAGTGACGGTGGACTACGCCGACGCCGGGACCGGGACGGCCACGTCCGGGACGGACTACACGGCGATCACCGGCGGCACGCTGACCTTCGCGGCGGGGACCACCAGCCAGACCTTCGACGTGTCGGTGACCGGCGACACGACCGAAGAGGCGAACGAGACCGTCGTGGTGACCCTGAGCGACGCGACGAACGCGACGGTCGCGACGGCGACCGGCACGGGGACGATCACGGACGACGACAGGCCAACACTGTCGATCGACTCGCCGAGCGTGACGGAGGGGGACAGCGGCACGGCGACCCTGACGTTCACGGTGACCCTGAACAAGGCCAGCGCCGATCAGGTGACGGTGGACTACGCGGACGCCGGGACCGGGACGGCCACGTCCGGGACGGACTACACGGCGATCACCGGCGGTACGCTGACCTTCGCGGCGGGGATAACCAGCCAGACCTTCAACGTGTCGGTGACGGGCGACGGGGATGTCGAGTCGAATGAGACCGTCGTGGTGACCCTGAGCAATGCGGCGAACGCGACGATTTCGACGGCGACCGGCACGGGAACGATCACGGACGACGACGATGCACCGACGGTGACGCTGTCGCTGTCGCCGACTTCGATAGCGGAGAGCGGGGCGACGAACGCGACGACGGTGACGGCGAGCCTGGATCACGCATCGAGCGCGGAGACGACGATCACGGTGTCGGCGGCGGCGGGGACGAACGCGGAGGCGACGGACTTCACGGTGAGCAGCGCCACGACTCTGACGATAGCGGCGGGGGCAACGACGAGCACGGGAGCGGTGACGATCACGGCGGTGGACAACAGCGAGGACGAACCGGACAAGAGCGTGACGGTTTCGGGGTCGGCGACGAACGGGCAGGGGATCACGGATCCGTCGGATGTGACGCTGACGATCACGGACGACGACGATGCGCCGACGGTGACGCTGGCGCTGTCGCGGACTTCGATAGCGGAGAGCGGTGCGACGAACGCGACGACGGTGACGGCGAGCCTGGATCACGCATCGAGCGCGGAGACGACGGTGACGGTGTCGGCGGCGGCGGGGACGAACGCGGCGGCTGGGGACTTCACTTTGAGCA
Organism: uncultured Pseudomonadales bacterium; assembly: GCA_958296195.1. Lineage (GTDB taxonomy): Bacteria > Pseudomonadota > Gammaproteobacteria > Pseudomonadales > Azotimanducaceae > Azophilus. The sequence goes on from OY282455.1 coordinate 2,526,726, forward strand.
GCGCCACGACGCTGACGATCGCGGCGGGGAGCACGAGCAGCACGGGTACGGTGACGATCACGGCGGTGGACAACGCCGAGGACGAACCGGACAAGAGCGTGACGGTTTCGGGGTCGGCGACGAACGGGCAGGGGATCACGGATCCGTCGGATGTGACGCTGACGATCACGGACGACGACGACGCACCGACGGTGACGCTGGCGCTGTCGCGGACTTCGATAGCGGAGAGCGGTGCGACGAACGCGACGACGGTGACGGCGAGCCTGGATCACGCATCGAGCGCGGAGACGACGGTGACGGTGTCGGCGGCGGCGGGGACGAACGCGGCGGCTGGGGACTTCGCTTTGAGCAGCGCGGTGACGCTGACGATAGCGGCGGGGTCAACGACGAGCACGGGTACGGTGACGATCACGGCGGTGGACAACGCCGAGGACGAACCGGACAAGAGCGTGACGGTTTCGGGGTCGGCGACGAACGGGCAGGGGATCACGAACCCGTCGGATGTGACGCTGACGATCACGGACGACGACGATGCGCCGACGGTGACGCTGTCGCTGTCGCGGACTTCGATAGCGGAGAGCGGTGCGACGAACGCGACGACGGTGACGGCGAGCCTGGATCACGCATCGAGCGCGGAGACGACGATCACGGTGTCGGCGGCGGCGGGGACGAATGCGGCGGCTGGGGACTTCACCTTGAGCAGCGCCACGACGCTGACGATCGCGGCGGGGTCAACGACGAGCACGGGGACGGTGACGATCACGGCGGTGGACAACAGCGAGGACGAACCGGACAAGAGCGTGACGGTTTCGGGGTCGGCGACGAACGGGCAGGGGATCACGAACCCGTCGGATGTGACGCTGACGATCACGGACGACGACGCGGAACCGGAGCTTTCGATCGACTCGCCGAGCGTGACGGAGGGGGACAGCGGTTCGGTGAACCTGACCTTCACGGTGAGCCTGGATGCGGCGAGCGGGAAGCAGGTGACGGTTCAGTATGCGGACGCGACCACGGGGACGGCCACTTCGGGGACGGACTACACGGCGATCACGGGCGGGACGCTGACCTTCGCGGCGGGGGAGACCAGCAAGACCTTCGATGTCTCGGTGACGGGGGACACGACGGACGAGGCGAACGAGACGGTCGCGGTGACGCTGAGCAGTCCGACGAACGCGACGATCTCGTCGAGCGCGGGAACGGGGACGGGGACGATCACGGACGACGACGGGCAGCCGACGGTGACGCTGGCGCTGTCGCGGACTTCGATCACGGAGAGCGGTGCGACGAACGCGAGCACGGTAACGGCGACGCTGAACCGGGCGTCCGGTCAGGCGACCACGATCACGGTGTCGGCGGCGGCGGGGACGAATGCGGCGGCTGGGGACTTCACTTTGAGCAGCGCCACGACGCTGACGATCGCGGCGGGGAGCACGAGCAGCACGGGAACGGTGACGATCACGGCGGTGGACAACAGCGAGGACGAACCGGACAAGAGCGTGACGGTTTCGGGAACGGCGACGAACAGCCAGGGCGTAACGGACCCGTCGTCGGTAACGCTGACGATCACGGACGACGACGATGCGCCGACGCTGTCGATCGACTCGCCGAGCGTGACGGAGGGGGACAGCGGGTCGAAGAACCTGACGTTCACGGTGACCTTGAGCGCGGCGAGCGGGCAACAGGTGACAGTGGCCTACGCCGACGCCGGGACCGGCACGGCCACGTCCGGGACGGACTACACGGCGATCACCGGCGGCGCGCTGACGTTCACGGCGGGGACCACCAGTCAGACCTTCGACGTGTCGGTGACGGGCGACACGCTGGACGAGTCGAACGAGACGGTGGTGGTGACGTTGAGCGGCGCGACGAACGCGACGATCGCGACGGCGAGCGGCACGGGGACGATCACGGACGACGACGCTGCCCCGACGCTGTCGATCAACTCGCCGAGCGTGACGGAGGGTGACAGCGGCTCGAAGAACCTGAGGTTCACGGTGACCCTGAGCACCGCGAGCGGCCAGCAGGTGACGGTGGCCTACGCCGACGCCGGGACTGGGACGGCCACGTCGGGTACGGACTACACGGCGGTCACCGGCGGTACGCTGACCTTCGCGGCGGGAACGACCAGCCAGACCTTCGACGTGTCGGTGACGGGCGATACGGCCGACGAGTCGAACGAGACCGTTGTGGTGACCTTGAGCAGCCCGACAAACGCCACGATCTCGACGGCAACCGGGACGGGGACGATCACGGACGACGACGGCGCGCCGACGCTGTCGATCGACTCGCCGAGCGTGATCGAGGGTGACAGCGGCTCGAAGAACCTGAGGTTCACGGTGACGCTGAGCGCGGCGAGCGGCCAGCAGGTGACGGTGGCCTACGCCGACGCCGGGACTGGGACGGCCACTTCGGGGACGGACTACACGGCGATCACCGGCGGCACATTGACCTTCGCGGTGGGTACCACCAGCCAGACCTTCGACGTATCGGTGACGGGCGATGTCCTGGCCGAGTCGAACGAGACCGTCGTGGTGACCCTGAGCGGCGCAGCAAACGCGACGATCTCGACGGCGAGCGGCACGGGGACGATCACGGACAACGACGCAGCGCCAACCTCGATCACCTTGACGGTGGATGATAACAGTGTGGGCGAGGGCGACGGGGCGACCACGATCACCGTCACTGCCACGGTGGACGGCACGACCCGGTTCGCCGCGGCCACGACGGTGACCGTGAGCGTGGGGGGCAGCGGGACGGCGACGGCGGTGGACTTTGCGACGGTGTCGGACTTCGACATCGAGATCGTGGCGGGGGCGGCGAGCCAGACCGGGACGTTCACGCTGACGCCGACGGACGATGCGCTGGACGAAGCCAACGAGACGGTGACGGTGAGCGGCACGTCGGGCAGCCTGACGGTGAACTCGGCCACGATCAGCTTGACGGACAACGACAGCGCGCCGACGCTGTCGATCGACTCGCCGAGCGTGACGGAGGGGGACAGCGGGTCGAAGAACCTGAGGTTCACGGTGACGTTGAGCGCCGCGAGCGGCCAGCAGGTGACGGTGGCCTACGCCGACGCCGGGACCGGGACGGCCACATCCGGGACGGACTACACGGCCATCACCGGCGGCGCGCTGACCTTCGCGGCGGGGACGACCAGCCAGACCTTCGACGTGTCGGTGACGGGCGATACGACCGACGAGACGGACGAGACGGTGATCGCGACGCTGAGCGGCGCGACGAACGCGACGATCTCGACGGCGAGCGGGACGGGGACGATCATGGACGACGACGGCGCGCCGACGCTGTCGATCGACTCGCCGAGCGTGACGGAGGGTGACAGCGGGTCGAAGAACCTGAGGTTCACGGTGACGCTGAGCCCGGCGAGCGGCCAGCAGGTGACGGTGGCCTACGCCGACGCCGGGACCGGCACGGCCACGTCCGGGACGGACTACACGGCGATCACCGGCGGCACGCTGACCTTCGCGGCGGGTACCACCAGCCAGACCTTCGACGTGTCGGTGACGGGCGACACGCTGGACGAGTCGAACGAGACGGTGGTGGTGACCCTGAGCAGCCCGACGAACGCAACGATCTCGGCCACGGCGGGTACCGGCACGGGGACAATCACGGACGACGACGGGACGCCGACGCTGTCGATCAATTCACCGAGCGTGACCGAGGGGAACAGCGGTTCGACGACGCTGACGTTCACGGCGACGCTGAGCGCGGCGAGCGGCCGGCAGGTGACGGTGGCCTACGCCGACGCCGGGACCGGGACGGCCACTTCGGGGACCGACTACACGGCGATCACGGGCGGCACGCTGACCTTCGCGGCGGCGACGACGAGTCAGACCTTCGACGTGTCGGTGACGGGCGACACGCTGGACGAGTCGAACGAGACGGTGGTGGTGACGTTGAGCAGCCCGACGAACGCGACGATCTCGACGGCGAGCGGGACGGGGACGATCACGGACGACGACGGCACCCCGACGCTGTCGATCGATTCGCCGAGCGTGGCGGAGGGGAACAGCGGCTCGGCGACGCTGACGTTCACGGCGACGTTGAGCGCGGCGAGCGGCCAGCAGGTGACGGTGCAGTATGCGGACGCCGGGACCGGCACCGCTACTTCCGGGACCGACTACACGGCGATCACCGGCGGCACGCTGACCTTCACGGCGGGGACCACCAGCCAGACTTTCGACGTATCGGTGACGGGCGACACGCTGGACGAGTCGAACGAGACGGTGGTGGTGACCCTGAGCAGCCCGACGAACGCGACGATCTCGACGGCGAGCGGCACGGGGACAATCACGGACGACGACGGGACGCCGACGCTGTCGATCAATTCACCGAGCGTGACCGAGGGGGACAGCGGCTCGACGAACCTGACGTTCACGGCGACGTTGAGCGCGGCGAGCGGGCAGCAGGTGACGGTGGCCTACGCCGACGCCGGGACCGGCACCGCTACTTCGGGTACGGACTACACGGCGATCACGGGCGGCACGCTGACCTTCACGGCGGGTACCACCAGTCAGACCTTCGACGTATCGGTGACGGGCGACACGCTGGACGAGTCGAACGAGACGGTGGTGGTGACCCTGAGCAACCCGACGAACGCGACGATCTCGACGGCGAGCGGCACGGGGACGATCACGGACGACGACGGGACGCCGACGCTGTCGATCGATTCGCCGAGCGTGGCGGAGGGGAACAGCGGTTCGGCGACGCTGACGTTCACGGCGACGTTGAGCGCGGCGAGCGGCCAGCAGGTGACGGTGCAGTATGCGGACGCGGGCACGGGGACGGCTACTTCCGGGACCGACTACACGGCGATCACCGCCGGCACGCTGACGTTCACGGCGGGGACCACCAGCCAGACCTTCGACGTGTCGGTGACGGGCGATACGACCGACGAGACGGACGAGACGGTGATCGCGACGCTGAGCGGCGCGACGAACGCGACGATCTCGACGGCGAGCGGGACCGGGACAATCACGGACGACGACGGCACCCCGACGCTGTCGATCGATTCGCCGAGCGTGGCGGAGGGGAACAGCGGCTCGGCGACGCTGACGTTCACGGCGACGCTGAGCGCGGCGAGCGGGCGGCAGGTGACGGTGGCCTACGCCGACGCCGGGACCGGGACGGCCACTTCGGGTACGGACTACACGGCGATCACCGGCGGCACGCTGACCTTCACGGCGGGTACCACCAGTCAGACCTTCGACGTGTCGGTGACGGGCGACACGCTGGACGAGTCGAACGAGACGGTGGTGGTGACCCTGAGCGGCCCGACGAACGCGACGATCTCGACGGCGAGCGGCACGGGGACAATCACGGACGACGACGGCACCCCGACGCTGTCGATCGACTCGCCGAGCGTGGCGGAGGGGAACAGCGGCTCGGCGACGCTGACGTTCACGGCGACGTTGAGCGCGGCGAGCGGCCAGCAGGTGACGGTGCAGTATGCGGACGCGGGCACGGGGACGGCTACTTCCGGGACCGACTACACGGCGATCACCGCCGGTACGCTGACGTTCACGGCGGGGACCACCAGCCAGACCTTCGACGTGTCGGTGACCGGCGACACGCTGGACGAGTCGAACGAGACGGTGGTGGTGACCCTGAGCAGCCCGACGAACGCGACGATCTCGACGGCGAGCGGCACGGGGACAATCACGGACGACGACGGGACGCCGACGCTGTCGATCAATTCACCGAGCGTGACCGAGGGGAACAGCGGTTCGACGACGCTGACGTTCACGGCGACGCTGAGCGCGGCGAGCGGGCGGCAGGTGACGGTGGCCTACGCCGACGCCGGGACCGGCACGGCCACGTCCGGGACGGACTACACGGCGATCACGGGCGGCACGCTGACGTTCACGGCGGGCACGACGAGCCAGACCCTCGCCGTGTCGGTGACGGGCGACGTCCTGGACGAGTCGAACGAGACGGTGGAGGTGACGTTGAGCAACGCCGGGAACGCGACCATCGGCACGGCGACGGGGACCGGCACCATCACCGACGACGACGCGGCGCCGACCTCCATCACCTTGACGGTGGACGACGACAGCGTGGGCGAGGGGGACGGGGCGACCCTGATCACGGTGACGGCCACGGTGGACGGGACGACCCGGTTCGCCAATTCTCGGACGGTTCGGGTGAGCGTCGCGGGGAGCGGCACGGCGGGGGTGGTGGATTTCGCGGCGGTGCCGGCCTTCGACATCGAGATCGCCGCCGGCGCGACGAGCCACACCGGAACCTTCACGCTGACGCCGACGGACAACGCGGTGATCGAGACCGACGAGACCATCATGGTGAGCGGCGCGTCGGGCAGCCTGACGGTGACCCCGGCCACGATCATGCTGACCGACGACGACGGGGTGCCGACCTCCGACGACGGGGTGCCGACCTCGATCGCGCTGACGGTGGACGACAACGCCGTGGGCGAGGGGGACGGGGCGACCACCATCGCGGTGACGGCCACGCCGGACGGCGCCATCGGGTTCGCCGAGGACAGGACGGTGCGCGTGAGCGTGTCGGGGAGCGGCGCGGCGGGGGTGGTGGGCTTCGCGGCGGTGCCGGCCTTCGACATCGAGATCGCCGCCGGCGCGGCGAGCGGCGCCGGAACCTTCACGCTGAGGCCGGAGGACGACGCGGTGGACGAGGCCGACGAGGCGGTCACGGTGAGCGGCGCGTCGGGCGGCCTGCCGGTGAGCCCGGCCACGATCGCGCTGATCGACGACGACGCGGCGCCGACGGTGTCGATCGACTCGCCGAGCGTGTCGGAGGGCGACAGCGGCTCGACGGACCTGACGTTCACGGTGACCCTGAGCGCGGCGAGCGGCAAGCGGGTGACGGTGAGTTGGGTCGCGGGGACGGGCGGCACCGCCACCTCGGGGACCGACTACAGGGTTCTCGGCACGGGAACCCTGACCTTCGAGCCCGGAGAGACCGAGAAGACCATCGTCGTTTCGGTGGCGGGCGACACGGTGGACGAGGGCGACGAGACCGTCCAGTTGACGCTGAGCAACTCCGTCAACGCGGTGACCGAAACCAGAACGGGGACGGGCACGATCATAAACGACGACGGCGAGGCGCCGACGGTATCGATCGACTCGCCGAGCGTGGCCGAGGGCGACGACGGTTCGGCGAGCCTGACCTTCACGGTGACCCTGAGCGCCGCCGGCGGGCGGACGGTGACGGTGGACTACGCCGACGCCGGCACGGGCACGGCGACGCCGGGGACGGACTACGCGGTACTCGACGCGGGAACCCTGACCTTCGAGCCCGGAGAGACCGAGAAGACCATCGCCGTGTCGGTGACCGGCGACACGCTGGACGAGCCGGACGAGACGGTGGTGTTGGCGCTGAGCGGCCCGTCAAACGCCACCCTGGAGATGGCGAGCGGCGTCGGCACCATCGTCGACGACGACATCGACCTGACGCCGAGCTTTGGCTCCGCGACCATCCCGGATCAGTCCTGGACCCAGAACCGGGCGATCACCGCGCTCACGCTGCCGTCCGCCACGGGCGGCGACGGGACGCTGACCCACGAGTTGGCCCCGGCGCTTCCCGAGGGCGTCGCCCACGACCCGGTCACGCGCGAGGTCTCCGGCACGCCCACGGTGTCGGCGGAGAGGACGATTCACACCTGGCGGGCAAAGGACGCCGACGGCGACGTGGCGGAGCTAACGTTCGCCATCACGGTCGCGCCGGACAGGATGCCGGAGTTCGCGGACGGGGTGGCGCCGCAGCGCTACCGCGTGGGCGTGCCGATCGTCGACCTAGCGCTGCCGGCGGCGACCGGGGGCGACGGGGCGCTGAGATACGCGCTTATGCCGGAACCGCCCGAGGGGCTGCGCTTCGACGCGGCAACGCGGGAGTTGTCGGGCACGCCGACCGAGGCGATGGGCGCGACCGAATACCGGCTGACGGCCACGGACGAGGACGGCGACGCGGCGGCGCTAAGTTTCGAGATCGAGGTGGCCGACCCGATCACGGTGTCGATCGCGGACGCCCAGGCCATGGAGGGCGAGCCCGTCGAGTTCGGGATCACGCTGTCCGAGCCGGCGCCGGAGGCGGTGACGGTGGTTTGGCGGACAAGCGACGGCACGGCGCGATCGCCCTCCGACTACGCGGCGCCGCCGGGCGGGCGTGGTGAATTGACGATCGGGGCGGGACGGAGCGCGGCGTCGATCGTCGTTGCGACCGTGGACGACGACCTGGCGGAGGGCGAGGAGACCTTCACGGTGACGCTGGTTGGCGCGAGCCGCGCGGAGTTGGGCGACGGCGAGGCGACGGGCGGGATCGTCGACGACGATCTGGAGTCGACCCGCGCCGAGGCGCTGCAATGGTCCCTGGCGGCGTTTGGGCGGACGGTGGCGACGGAGGCGGTGGACGCCGTCGGGCGGCGCTTCCGGTCCGGCGGGCCGGGCGCCCGGCCCGCGCCGGGGGGTTGGGACACGCCGGGGGATTGGAACGCGCCGCCGGGCGGCGGTCCCGGCATGGCCGGGGCGGGCTGGACGACCGGCGCGTGGTCGGATCCCGCCGCGGGCGGCCTCGCCGGTTTGGGACCGTCCGGCGGCTTCTCCGGCCCCGGGGGAGCAACGCTGGGCGCTTCCCGGACGGCGCGCCGGCCACCCGGGACGTTCGGTCCCAAGCGTTCCGCGTGGGACGAACTGCTGTCCCTCGGCGCCTTCGAGACGAGCCTTGGAGCGACCGGCGACGACGGCGCGGAGGGTGAGCAGTGGACATTGTGGGGCCGGGGTTCGATCGGCCGGTTCGGTGGCCAGTCCGGGGAGGCGCTGGCGTTGGACGGGGAGGTTCGCACCGGCCATCTGGGCGTGGACGCGCGGCTGCCCGACCGCGGCCTGCTGCTGGGCGTGGCGCTGTCGCACAGCGTCGGCGAACTGGACTACCGGGCGCCGGGAAGCGGCCTGGACGGGGGGCGGGTGGATCTGGATCTGAGCAGTGTGCTGCCGTACGCGCACTGGACGCCGCGCGAGGGCGTGGCGCTGTGGGGGCTGCTGGGCGTCGGCTGGGGGGAGGTGGACTTGACGGACGGGTTCGGCGGCGCGACGACGGACACGGCGATGCGGATGGCGGCGTTGGGCGGTCGCGGCGAGTTGGCCTCCTGGCGGGGGCTGGGGCTGGCGTTGAAGGGGGACGCCCTGGTGGTTGGCATGGAGGGCTCGGCGTGGGCGCGCGGCGATTTGGCGGGTTTGCCGAAGGTGGACGGAAACGCGAGCCGTCTGCGCGTGATGATGGAGGGCAGGCGCGAGTGGCGGGCGTCGGAGCGATCGCAACTGGGACTGAGCCTGGAGTTCGGCGGGCGCTGGGACGGCGGCGACGCGGACAAGGGCATGGGCGCGGAACTGGGCGGGGGTTTGGAGTACCGCCACACGGCCTGGGGTTTGAGCGTGAGCGCGCGGGGACGGTATTTGCTGGAGCATTCGGCGCGGGCGTTCGAGGAATGGGGCGCGAGCCTGGCGTTGGAGTTCGATCCCGGCGAGGAGGGCGTTGGCGCGTCGCTCAATCTGTCGCCGACCTGGGGGGAGGCGTCGCGCGGGGTCGAGAATTTGTGGCGGAACGAGCGGTTGCCGGGCGCCGGCCCGGGGGCGCCGGACGGGCGCGAAAGGTGGGGACCGGGCCGTATGGAGATGGAACTGGGCTATGGATTCAAGGCCGGCGGGTCGCGCTTGCTGAGGCTGTACGGCGCGCTGTCCGGGGATGGTCCCGGCAGCGGGAACTGGTGCCTGGGCGGCCAGATGACGGGCGGAAGGATCAGCTGGAGTCTGGAACTGGACCGCCGGGAGAATCCGGGCGGGCCGCCCCGGCACGGCATCCTGCTGAAGTTCGGCACCGGGCCGGCGAACGGCAACCTGTACGGCCCGCCCCTCCACGGATCCGCGTCCCCGGTTCCGTTGCGGTAGGCCGGATCCATGCCTCAAAATCGCTTGCCGACCCCAGCCCGCATTGCCGCAAGGGCCGTGCGCGAGTTTGGTCGGCCACCGTCTTCCCAACGTCCTGAATGGATACTCACTTGTCGTAGGACAAGGCGGGAGTGTGACCTGGTTCAGTTCGTGTGCTACGCTCAAGGCGAATCCGCTGAAATGGGTACCGCGAGATGGACGAAGTGACCAAAGGGTCGACCATGCCGGGAGCTGCCGGTGAAAGTGCCGTGCTGCTTCAAGCAGGTAGAGGACTCCATGCAGGGCCTCGCGTGTCCGCCGTTACGCACGTAACGACCTCTTCAACCATCCTGGCATTCGTTATCGCCTGCTGTCTGGCGTTGCCAGCGTGGTCATCCGGCGCGCAAGAGGCGGCAGACAACGCGGAGGAGGAAGAGGAGGTCAGGTCGATTGATGAACAACTCTGGGATGCAGTCGCCGCGCAAGATCGAGAATTGGTCACCGAGCTGCTCGGGCAAGGCGCGGATGGAGGAGCGCGGGTCGATAAAGGCGGTTTGCAGATAGAGAGCTTCAGTATCATGCGCGGGCCAAGCACGGACGAAGGAGAGGGGGTCGATGAAAAACCCAGTTGGCAGACGAACCTGGGGTATTTCTACCGGGCGGATACGGCCCTCAAGAAGTCGGTCGAGGACGGCTCGTCCGAAATGGTCCGCTTGTTGCTCGCGGCAGGCGCTGACGACGCGGACGACGTCGCCTTTCAACACGCCGTCCGGAAAGGGCATATCGACGTCGTGAGAGACTTCCTGGTCGCGCGATCGGACGACGGGAGCGACTGGGAAGGCCCTATCGTCTGCGGAGAATCCTGCCGAGATCAATACCGAGGAGAGTTGGGCGAAAAACTGCGAGGCCACTTGTTGGAATCGGCCAACGCCGAAGCGTTCTCGCTCTTCAGGCAGGTGGGTTTGGTGATTGATTCCGACAACCTCTCCCCGGAACAGGCGTCGGCATTGCTGATAGCGGCGATCAAGCAAAAAGATGTCGAAGTGGCATTGATGGCTGTTGCCGGCGGAGCCGATCCCAATTTCACGGGCAGCGACGGAATACCGATGCGCGACGAAATACCGATGCTCGTTGCAGCAGTCGCCCAGGAAATATCTCCTCAAGTCGTTATCGCATTGTTGGATGCCGGCGCGGACGTTAATGCGAAAGTCACAGGCGAGTTTTCAGAGGTGGAGGGCTTCACCGCCTTGCACATTGCCGCCAACCTGGGCAATGAAGATGTCGTTGCGGTTCTGCTCGGAAGAGGGGCGGCCATCGATTCTGTGTCTGAGGCCAATTCTATTGGGTCGGTGGCGGTCACCCCTTTGATGATCGCGGCGAATAAAGGCCATGCGGCGGTAGTGCGCACCCTCATCGACGCCGGCGCGGACGTGAAGCTGAAGGTGTCCGGCCTTACGGCATTGAAGGTTACCAAGAATAAAGAAATCAAGAGGATGCTTAAGGATGCAAAGAAGCGGCGAGATTGACCTGGTGCCGCTCCGCAGTCGGTTCGGGTTGGGGAGGTTCCGTGGGCTGTTACCCCAAAAAAATCGCAATGTTGCGTTTCTTCAATTCAGAAACACCGCCTTTCGCTTATGAAAGTTATGAAGTTGGCGATGGAGAAGAAGACATTCCGCTCATTGTCATCGACATAACAAGGGTTTAGGGTTGACGCTAGACTACCCGTCGGCGAAGTGCGTACATTCACCGCGCAGCAGTTGGAGGCTGGCGAACAGAACAGCAAGATTGACTCATGAATGATCGGAGCAAATTCAGGGTCGCTCGCGTGGTCGGCACCGCGATGGTGCTTCTGGCGCTGCCTACGGCACTGCAGGCGGCGCAAGCGCGCATGACCAGCAACATCGTTCGGACACTAGCGTCGGAGGATGCGTCCTTCGGCGGCTGCATGGCGCAGTTGCGGGATTCCGTGATGGAGGCGACGGGCTTGGACTGCGAAGGCAAGTGGGTGACCTTCAGTTGCGCCGGCGAGCACACCAGCAAAGCCACGGCGCGGCGCCTGTACGACTCCGCGCAGTTGGCCTTCGTGACCGGACGGCGGGCGATGCTGACCTTGGACGACGAGCGTAAGCACAATTCCTACTGCTTTGTCTCAAGGATTGACGTGCTCGGCGATTAGACGGGCGAGAGTTCTGGGTGGGGCGATGTCGCAAGTGTGCCAAGTAACCGGCAAGCGGCCGCTTGCGGGGAACAACGTCATGGTAGTTGAGTGACAAGCCGTACGCCACGTTTGCCCGCCCGCGGGACGAGTTGACATTCACGGCACCGTTAGGGAACGAACGCGGGTTGCGCTGGTAATGGCGCGAGAGCACAGGCGGGAGTTGCCGACGGGCGTGGCACCTGCACGGTGAACGGCGCGTCAAACGGGGACAGGGTGTGGATCGAATAAGGAAAAAGGTTGGCGTCCTCGCGTTGTTGGGCCTTGCCGCGGGCTTGGCCCTTGCATACTTGCTGTAGCCCATTTCCAACGAAAAGGCAACCCCGCCCCGCCCGGCGGGTGGCGCCATGGAACGAAAGGCCGTCGATGCGGCGGTTGCCCGGATTGCGGCGGAGAGCCGGGGAGAGCTTCGGGCGCCGCTTGTTCAGGCCGCTCCACGGGTTTCGGACGATAGGGGGCATCCGGTTTCGTCCGAGCGTTCCGCACCCGTCCCGCCGGACGGCTATTCGTTCGTCACCGCCGACGGGGAGGACGGGGAGATGGCCAAAGCGCCGCTGCGGGATGATCCCGAGGATCTGCCTGAACGCGCCGATGCCGATCGGCGCTGGATTGGCGGGCCGGATTCCGTCAACGCGCTGGTTCGCCAGGCGGCTGCGGCGGGGCGCGACTGGTCCTTCGGGTGGGTGCGGTTGGCGCCAACGAGGCGGCCGGACGCCGCCAAGGCGTCCCTGCGACGTCTGGGCGTGGATGTTCTCGGCGCCTCGGGGGAACTGATTCGCGCCAGATTGCCGGGTGATGCGGCCAGCCTGCAAGCGATCTCGGCGTTGCCGGAAGTGGCCGCGCTGGGCGCCGTGCCGAAGGAAGCGAAGCTTCCCGAAGCGTTCGCCAAGCGGGCGCTGGAGGCGCCGCCCCATGAACAGGCTCCCGTGTTCATCACCCTGATGACGAACGATCCCGACGGCCGATGGCGGCGCGCGCTCACCGATCTGGGCGCCGTGGTCGGCCGCTTCGACCCGGCCATTCGAGTCTATTCGGCCAATGTCACCCGCATGGCGTTGGACACCGTCGCCGGGGCGGATTTTGTGCTGGCCGTCGAGCCCATCAGCGTCGTGCGGGCCACCCACGACACGGCCGTGCCCGCCATGGGGGCCGACGCGCTAAGGGTTTACGGCGCCTCGTCGGGACTCTTCTCCGGCGGCGGCGCCTCGACGCCCATCGGCGTTATGGACACCGGGCTCAACATCAACCATCTGGATATCGCATCGAACCGGGAGAGCATCTGCGGCGCCAACTTCGTTCACGATAGTTTTGGCACCAGCGGTCGGGTCGAGGACGCGGACCTGTGGGTGGACGACGGCGGGCACGGCACCCACGTCACCGGAACCATTGCCGGCAACGGCGCCGTCGAACCAAGCTACGCCGGCATGGCGCCGTCCGTGTCCCATATTCGCTTCGCCAAGGTGTTGAGCGTAGGGGGAGTCGGCTATGATCAGATGATCGGGCGAGGCATGGATTTCCTCGCCGCGCCTTCCAGCTGCGCGGAAGCCGGCTGGAGCGCCGAGCGGGTCAAGCCGCTGATCGTGAACATGAGCTTGTCGGGGTCCGCCCGGTTTTTCGAGGGAAGGGGGGCGTCGGCGCGCAAACTCGACTCCATCGTCTGGCGGCACCGCCAGCTTTACGTCGTGGCTCAATCGAACTCCGGCATTCACGGCTTCTCGAACTACGGCACGGCCAAGAACTCGCTGGCGGTGGGGGCGGCGCTGGACGGCGGTCACCTCGCGGCGTTCAGCAGCCATGGCCCCACCGCCGACGGCCGGCTGGCGCCGCAGGTGGTCGCCACCGGCGTGGACGTCCACTCCACAAAAGGGGAGGGGAGCCGAAACGGCTACGTCTCCTACAGCGGCACGAGCATGGCGTCGCCCGCGGTGGCCGGCGTGGCGGCCCTGTTGATGGACGCGGCGCCGGCGCATCGGGAGCGACCGGCGTTGGCCAGGGCGCGATTGATGGCCAGCGCCGTCAGGCCGGATGCGTGGCTGGACGCCCCCGCCCGATTCCCCGCCGACAACACCAACGGACCGGGGACGCTGCAGGCGCAATACGGGCTAGGCAAAGTATCGGCGCGCACCAGCACACTTAATCGAAACCAAGCGGATGGGTGGACGAGCGGCAGCGCAACGTCCGCCCTGCGCAACGGCGAATACGCCCACCGGGACATCCGAGTGCCGGAGAACGCCAGCCGTCTGGATCTTGTGATGACTTGGGACGAGCCGCCCACGGACACGCTGGGCGAAGCGGTGCTGAACGATCTTGACCTGTGGCTGGATCGGGGCGGCGACTGCGGCGACGGCGGCTGCGGCGAGCATTCATCAACGTCCCGCAGGGACAACGTGGAGTGGATCATCGTGCGCAATCCGCCGCCGGGCGTGTACCGGGCGAAGGTGGTGCCGAACCGAGTTTACACCGCGCCGCCCCGGGCGGCGCTGGCTTGGACGGTGATACGCGGCGCGTCCACGCCGCAACTGGGAATCGGCGCGGACAGGGAAACGCTGAGCGGCGGCGGGCGACTGACCCTGACGGTGACCGCGGACGGATACGTGGCGGCCGGAACCAAACTGCACTTCGGCTGCCGCGACGCGGGGGGCTCCTCCGATTGCGCCGGCGTGTCGATCTCGGAAGTGAGCGTGAGCCGCGAAGACGGCGTATCGCGCGAGCCGCCCGAGCCTTGGAGTGACTATCCCTGGGCTGGCTATCTCGGGTCGTCGATTACGCTCGGTGAAATCGCCGTTGGTGAAAGTCAGGAGGTGCGGCTTCTGGTCAATTCGGGAGAGTCGGCGGTGCGCCTCCACTTCACGGCAAGCGCGTGGAACGGCGCGGCGGCCTCCACATCCGTCGCCGTCCCGACGGATGCGGATCCGTCCGAAGTCGCCGCGGCGGAGCGCCCGGCGAACGACGATTTCGCGGCGGCGGCCGCAATCACCGGCGAAGCAGGCGCCCAGCAGCTGGATCTTCTGCTGGCGACGCCCGAGCCGGGGGAACCAGCGTTCTGGAGCTTTCCTCGGTCCCGTTATGGGCGGCCCACCGGTTCGGTCTGGTATGCCTGGACGGCGCCGGCGAGCGATCTTGCGCGGTTCGGCCTCACCGGCGTCGAGGCGGATGCATACGACACCTATTCGGAGAGGCTGGGCGGCTTCGACGACACCTTCCTCGTCAATGTCGATGTTTTTCGTGGCAACCAGGTCGCCGGGCTTGAGCGGGTGGCCGCCAAGCCCTGGAGCGCCACGTTCTTCGCGGAGAAGGGGCTGACGTACCACATCCGGGTGAGCAATGCGGAGTGGGGTAAGATTCCCCTGACCCTGCGCTGGTCGCAGGGTCCGCGGCCGGCCAACGACGATCTCGCCGCCGCCGCCCCGATCGAGGGCGCGGGGGGCGCCACTGAAGGCACGAACCAGGGCGCCACCCTGGAGCCCGGCGAGTCGCTCGGCGGGCTGGCGGCCACAACCTGGCACCGCTGGACCGCGCCGCACGACGGCGCTTGGCGGTTCGAGTCGGGTCACCCCGCGTCCCGTGTGCTGGCTTTTACCGGCGAAGCCGTTGCGGCGCTTCGCCTGGTTTCCGGTTTCCCTGGGCGAGCCGCGGAGTTCCCCGCTCGCGCCGGGACGGAGTACCGGATCGCTGTTGCGGCGAAGGACGCCTATGCCGCCGGCGTCTCCTATGAGCTGACTTGGGAGGAAGCAACCGAACGCGAAGCCGACAATGACGACTTCCAAGGCGCCAGGGAATTCGCGAGCGCGTCACCGGAACAGGTTTTCATTGACCAAGATTCGACCGTGGAGCCTGGCGAGCCCGTCGAAACCGGCGTTAGGACGAAATGGGGGGTCTGGACAGCGCCTGAGGACGGCCGCTTTACATGGCGGTTCGCGCAGGCGCCCGTGTCGAAGTTGCGGGTGGCCGCTTTTGCCGGCGCGGCGCTCGAAGATCTGCAGCTCGTTGGCGCGGCCGATGCGAACCTCACATGGACAGGCTTCACCTTTGACGCCGTGGCCGACCGGCGCTACTGGATTTCGGCGGGTTTGCCGGCGGGCGACGACGGTGCTTTCGTGCTCAACAGTAGTAGCGCCGAACTGCGGTGGGGACGAACCCCGGAAAACGACGATCTGGCAAGCGCGGCGGCGCTTGCGGGTGCCAGCGGTTCGGTCACCGGGTCGAATCGGTTCGCCACCATCGAGCGCGGCGAGCGCGTTCACCGCGAGGGCCACTCGTCCCTCTGGTGGATCTGGGAGGCGCCCGCCTCTGGGTGGTTCCGTTTCCGGATGGACGCCGCCGCCGCGCCCGCCGCGCTCGCCGTTTACCGGAGCGACAGCGACGGTGATGGGCCGGGCCCGTTGGAACTGGTGGGAAGCAGCGCTGGGTCCGACCCTGTCGAGGTCTTCCTCCAAGCGGAGCGGGGAGTTCGCTACCACATCCGGCTGGGAACCCAGGGCGACGCGGACGGCGGCGACTTCACCATCCGTTGGGAAGAGTTCGGTCCCGTATGGCTGAAATACGTTGGACGTCTGGCCGACGGGGACACGGACTCGACTGGTGGTCGGGTCGAACTCCCCGAGCTCACCGCCCTGGCGTTCAACGGCGATGGAACGGCGCTCTACGCGGTTTCCAGTCGTGGGCTGCAAGTGTTCCAGCGCGATCCTGCAAGCGGCGGTCTGGGACTCGTCCAGACGCTCGATTACGGTGCGGGTTACTATGGCGCGTTGATTTGGGATCCACATAGAAACAAGCTGTATGCGGATGTCTCTTCAGAGGCGTGGCGCAAGTTCGCGCCCGTCGATGGGGACCAGCGGAAACTCAGGGATGAAGGGGAGTTGAAGGTAAGCGGATCCCAATCGGTGATCAACGCCAAGTCGTTCTTTATGGATTCCGCGGGATCCTTCCTGTATGCGTCCCATCGATGGGATGAGGGGCTGACGGTCCTCGCCTTCGACGCGTCGGGCGGTCTCCGGCATGTGCAAACCCTGGACGATTTGCCGCTCGCGCTGATCTCGAACGACGACGGCCGCGTCTATGCCGCCGCCGCCGGGCTGCTGCTGGTCTTCGAGCGCGACGCTGAGACGGGCCACCTAACCGGGGTCGGCACCCCGCAGGCCCTAAACGATGTTGAGGCGCTGGCGATCAGCGACGACGACCGGTATTTGTTCGCCGTTAGCAACGATGGCCCGACACAAATTTTCGGACTGGAGGAGGATCCGTCCAGTCCGCGGCACCTGGACTCGCTGCCACCGTCTGGGGACATCCCGTCCTGGCGTTACTGGAATTGCAATTTCGCCGCCGTGCGCAACGGCAATCCAGCGATGGACGCCCTCTGCCACGATTTGGCGTTCAGCGCCGAGTGGCGACCAGAGACAGCCGAACTGATCGGGACCGATGTTGTGGCGGGATCCGACCGTTTCAACAACGAGGTACCGAATTTCAACAACTGCTGTGACGTCTCCCCCGTGGCGAGCCCCGATGGCAAGCACATCTATGCGCGCGGTTTAGATCCGAGTTCGAACATCGCGTTCTTCGAGCGTGTTGGCAACGATCTGGTCGATGTGACGGAACCAACAGAGATGGTCGCCCCGAATCTGGTCGTGGTGCCCCCCTCCGGCAAGTGATAGCGGCCCAGACGCTTGCGCCGGGGGTTCGCCCCGGCGGATCAAACGGCGTTCAACGCCTTGAATTCCATCAGTCGCCGCCGATTTTTCGGAAGCCTCTGGGCGCAAACTACGCTGGCCGCGACAAAAGCTCCTCGCATTCCCGGCAGGTGGATTCGACCAAGCCCCGCGAGTCGGCGTTCCCATCAAGTTCCGGCCGCTGGTGCATCCAGCCCAAGAGGGCTAGGGAGCGAATTGTGCAGAACAACGGCAACGCGGCGACGATCCCGTCGCTCAGGGGGCGCAGTTCACGGTAACCCTGTACCAACGCTCTGACGAAGGCCCGGCCGTTCGGATGGTTGCGGTGATCGTAGATGGCCACGGCGAGTTCGTAGGCATGCCAACCGTAGCCAGCGTCATCAAAATCAATGATGGTCAGGCGGCCATCGTGGATGAGTGCATTTTCAGCGTGCAGGTCGGCGTGTATGAGGCCGTAGCGATCTTTGGACTTGCCGTAGCCGGATAGTTCTCCGTGCAACCGCCGCCGTGCGGCCAGGACTAGTTGCCGCTGCTCCGGTGTCAACGCCCGATGCTCCCAAAAAGGCCCCCAAAAGGGCCGGTTGCCCATAAGCCCATCAGCATCCAAGGAATGGCGCCGGAAGCCGGCCGGCGGTCGCCAGCCGCTGGCTTGGTTGTGGATGCGAGCGGCGACGCGGCCAAGCGCCGCAAAGTGTTGGGCCTGGACGTTGAGCTCGGTGCTGTCGTCAATGACGCTGCGCAAAGTTTTGCCTTCGGCCCAGTCCATAAGGCCGACATGCCGCACCTCGTCAGCGTCTGGCACCGGAACCGTCGAGTAGCCCTGTCCATCCTGGGTTGGCTTCACTGCGGGAACCTGAACGCCGGCATCGTTCAGGGCTGCTGTCCAGCAGAGTTCGGAGTTCAACTCATCAAGGTCGTGATAGCCGGGCCGATGGACGCGCAACGCAAGAGTCTCACCGTCTGCGGATTGCACCCGAAAGACAGCGTTCTCCGATTGCGACACGAGTTCAAGGGCGGCGTCGGCCAAGCCCCAAGCCTTAAGGGCTGCACGGGCGACCTCGTGCAACGCCGCTTCGTCAAGAACAGCCATAGGCTTCGCGCAGGGTTTGATCGAAAGACAGCGCAGCAATAGCAGCTAAACATTGCTCTGTCAAACTCCTGCTCCGCGGCCATTCGCGTTCCGCACCGAAGGGGCGCGCATCATTGCGCTTGCACAAAAGCGGCGCCAGCCGCATCGGTGCTAAGATGTCGGCTGCCTGAGCAACTGAGGAGGACCAGCCATTAACAAGCATCTTCAAGGTCGGCCGCTTGCGCGATCGGGCCAAGCAACCGGCACCCGCAAAATCAGCTCGCTCGGCGGCGGGGCGCCTTACCCCAAAGCATTGGCTCGCCCAGCCGTCCGGCGCAGCATCAACTTCCTGCTTAAGCCGCTGCTTGCCCTGCTGGCCGGTTTGGGCGCATTGTCGGCGGTCGCCGATGAAACCTGCATGTCGCCCTACATGGCGAAGATCGTCGGCCAGGAGGACTTCGTTTACATTTGGACCCTAGGCTTGCCCGGAGTGGGCGACGGGCAGGACAAGTTGGTCACGGTGGACGTCAACCCCGCTTCGCCGCGTTATGGGCAGGTGGTTCACACCCTGTCCGTGGGCGGGCGCCACGAGGCGCACCACTCCGGCTTAACGGACGACCGCCGCTTCCTGTGGGCCGCCGGCTTGGACAGCAGCAAGATCTTCATCTTCGACATCCACAGCGACCCGGCGGCGCCCAAGCTCAGCAAGACCGTCGATGACTTCGTGGACCGCTCCGGCGGCGTGGTGGGGCCGCACACCAGCTACGCCATGCCGGGGCGCATGCTGATCACCGGCCTGTCCAACGCGGAGGACCGCGGCGGGCGCACCGGGTTGGTGGAGTTCACCAACGGCGGCGAATACCTCGCCACCCATTGGATGCCCACCGACGCCGACCTGCGCGGGGCGCGGAAGTCCGGCAGCTACGCGGACGGCTACGGCTATGACGTGCGGGTGCTGCCGCGGCGCAATCTGCTGGTCACCTCGTCGTTCACTGGCTGGAGCAACTACATGATGGACCTGGGCGAGATGATGGCCAGCGAAGAGGCCATGCAGCGCTTCGGCAACACCGTGGTCGTTTGGGACCTGCACGCCCGCCAACCAAGGAAGGTGCTGGACGTGCCCGGCGCGCCCTTGGAGATCCGCTGCGCCTGGGGCAGCAGCCACGACTACTGCTTCACCTCCACTGCGCTGACCTCGCAAATCTGGTTGATTTATGAGGACGGGGCCGGCGAGTGGCAGGCCAAGGCGGTGGCGGACATCGGCGACGCCAGCAAGATTCCGCTGCCGGTCGATATCTCCATCGCCGCCGACGACAGCCGCCTTTGGGTGAACACCTGGAACGACGGCAAGACCCGCCTGTTCGACATCTCCGACCCCCATGCGCCGGTGCAGGTGCTGGAGCGGCAAATTGGCGAGCAGGTCAACATGGTGTCGCAAAGCTGGGACGGGGAGCGCCTGTACTACACCTCGTCGCTGCTTACCGCTTGGGACAAGACCGAAGGCGAGGCGGATGTTCACTACTTCAAGCTGTACGGCTGGGACGGCAAGGCGCTGCAGCAGCGCTTCGCCATCGATTTCCTCGCCGCAGAGCTGGGCGCCCCGCACCAGATGCGCTTCGGCGCCTACGCGCTGTATGGATTGGCGCGGCCGGCGTCGCCGGAGGTGGCGGCGGCGAACTGAAAGCCGGCCGCCGATGCAACTGGCTGCTTATTCGCGCTGTTGGCTGTTGGCGGCCGGCGCATTGCTGCTGGCCGCGCCGACCTTGGGTCAGGACGCGGCCCACGAGCACCCCAAGCCGCAGGTGCTGGCGCCTGGCTATGCGCCGCTGGAGTTTCAGCCGCCGCCGCCGGGCAGCTACGCATTGCCGCCCCTCGGCTTAGCCAGCGACGGCGATGTTGTGGACAGCGACGGCCGGGCGGCAAGGCTGCACGCCCACTTGGACGGCAAGATCGCCGTCCTCAGCTTCATCTACACCAGTTGCAGCGACGTCAACGGCTGCCCATTGGCGACCCATGTGCTGCGCGGCGTACAGGATAGGTTGCTGAGCGCCGCCGACTTGGACGGCAAGGTGCGGCTCGTCAGCTTCAGCTTCGACCCGGCCCGGGACACTCCACAGACGCTCAAGCGCTACGGCGGCTACTTCAAGGCGCCCGGCTTCGATTGGCGGTTTCTGACCACCGCTTCCGAAGCGCAACTGCAGCCAACGCTCGACGCCTACAATCAGTGGATCATCCGCGACCCCAGCGGCGCGATGTCGCATCTGCTGCGGGTATATCTGATCGACCGAAACAAGCGCATCCGCAACATCTACAGCGTCTCCTTCCTGCACGCGGATACGCTGCTGAACGACATTCGCACCCTGCTGCTGGAGGGTGCCGAGGCCGCTGCAGCAACACAGGCCATGCCGACACGCACCGGCACTTCAAGGGGTCGCTCGGCGCGGACGGGCGCTTGAGCCGGCAACCCATGCGGGTGGGATTCATCGGCCTTGGCAACGTTGGCGGGAAGTTGGCGGGGAGCCTTCTGCGCAGCGGTTTTCCGCTGACCTTGAACGATCTGGACCGCCAAGCGGCGATGCCGTTGCTGGAACACGGCGCCCGTTGGGCGGAGACGCCAAAGGCACTTGCACAGGTTGCGGATGTCGTTATTACCTGTCTGCCCAGCCCCCAAGCGGTGTGCGAAGTCATGGAGTCCCCTGCAGGCGTTTTGGCGGGCCTGTGCAAGGGGGCGGCATGGATGGAGATGAGCACCATGGACGAGGGGGAGGTGCAAAGGCTGGGCAGCCTGGTCGAACAAGTTGGCGCCCTGGCCCTTGAAGCGCCGGTTTCCGGCGGCTGCCATCGTGCGGCCACCGGCAACATATCGATATTGGTCGGTGGCCAACGCGAGGGGTTCGACCGGGTCTTCCCGGTGCTGCAAGCAATGGGCGGGAGCATACTGCACATCGGCCCGCTGGGTTCCGCATCGGCGCTCAAGGTGGTCACCAACTACCTCGCCTCCGCCCATCTGGTGGCCCTTGGCGAAGCGCTGATGGTCTGCAAGTTGGTTGGGATTGATCTCGCCACCGCCTATGAGGGCATTCGCATCAGTTCCGGCAACAGCTTTGTCCATGAAACCGAGAGCCAAGTGATCCTGAACGGCAGCTACAACATCAACTTCACCATGGACCTTGTGTGCAAGGACACCGGCCTGTTCGACGCGCTGGGCAAGCGGCTGGGCATTCCGTTGGAGCTCTCGCCCAAAATCGTGGAGATCTTTGAAGACGGGCGCAGGCGCTATGGCGAACGGGCCTGGTCCTCCATGATTGTCAAGCGCCTTGAGGAGGCCTGCTCCGCTGATTTGCGGGCCCCCGGCTTTCCGGAGGAACTCGTGGACAACCATTCAGAAGCCGACGGCAGGGAAATGCATCGAATGGAAACCACTTAGGGGGCTAGGCCAACAAGCACGACCCCGTCCGCATCTGGAGGCGTTGCGGCGCGACCGTGGATGATGCGGCCTAGGCTGTCCTCCTGCCGTGCGGGCCGGATAGAATGCTCATTTGGAAACGACAGGAGATGCCGCCATGCCCAGCCCCGGAAAGTCCCCGATTATTCCCAGCATGCGCTATCGGGATGCGCCGGCCGCCATCGACTGGCTGTGCCGGGTGCTCGGTTTCTCGGAGCACATGATTGTGCCGGGTGAGGACGGTGCGGTCGCCCACGCGCAACTGACCTTGGGTGACGGCATGGTCATGCTGGGCAGCGAACGGGACGACGAGCATGGGCAATTGATGGCTGTGCCGGGGACGGACGGGCCGAACACCCAGAGCGCCTATGTGGTGGTGGACGGCGTGGAAGCCGTGCATGACCGCGCCAAGGCCGCCGGCGCTCCCATCGTGGCGCCGCTGCAAAACCCGGAGTACGGCGGCGTCTTCTTCGCCTGCCGGGACCCGGAGGGCCATGTCTGGAACATCGGCTCCTATGATCCTTGGGAATCCTGACTTTGATCGGCCGCAATCTGGGCAGCCAAATTCATGCAGCCACCACTGGAGCACGACATGACTGAATCGGTGCTGAGCTATCGGGAGGCGGACCACATCGGGGTGATTACCCTGACCCGTCCGCAGGTGATGAACGCCTTGACCTATCAGTCCTACTTGGAGCTTGAGGACGCGGTGCGCGGCACTTCGGCTCGGGTTTTGATCATCACCGGCGAAGGGCGGGCGTTTTGCTCCGGCGATGACTTGCGGGCCATTTTGGGCAATCTGGCGCCGCCACCGGCCGAAAGCCAGCGGCGCAGCAAGGCCCTCGACGGCATGACGCCGGCGGTGGACGCGCTGTTGAACACGGATGTGCCGATCATTGCCGCAGTGAACGGCGCCGCGGTGGGGTGGGGCATGGAACTGGCCCTGATGGCGGACATCCGCATCGCTTCGGAGAACGCCAAGTTCGGCGAGCTGTTCGTCATTCGCGGCCTCTGCTGCGACGCCGCCGGGCTGGGGCGGTTGGCGGCGCTGGTTGGCCGGGAGCGAGCGGCGGAACTGCTGTTCACCGGGGAAGTCATTGACGCCGCCACGGCCAAGGAGATTGGGCTGGTGTCCCGGCTGGTGCCGCATGGGGAATTGATGGACTCGGCCATCGCCTTGGCGGCCAGGATAGCGGCCAACCCGCCCTTGGCCGTTCAGGCGCTTAAGGCGGGGCTGCGCCGGACGGTGGAGCCGGACTGGCGGGACACGGGCCGCTGGGCGTCGCAGCAGATTCAGCGGCTGCGCAAGACGGAGGATTCCGCCGAAGGCGTGCGGGCGTTCCTGGAGAAGAGGACGCCCGTTTATGTTGGGCGCTGAGTTGTGGAACACTAGAAAACAAAGGAGGGGTCATGGTTGCTGAGGCAAAGCCCGTTGGCGGGCAGCGGTATCGGGAGTCCTACGGGCGCTATCTGGAGGACTTCAAAGTGGGCGACGTTTATGAGCATCGTCCCGGCCGAACCATCTCGGAGGCGGACAACACTTGGTTCACGCTGCTGACCATGAATCAGCATCCGCTGCATTTTGATCGGGAGTACGGCGCCAAGAGCGAGTTCGGCCAAATGCTGGTCAACTCCTGCCTGACGCTCGCCATCGTCACCGGCATGTCGGTCTCCGACGTCAGCCAGAAGACCGTGGCCAACCTAGGCTGGCGGGAGGTGAAGCTGGTCGGCCCGGTGTTTGTGGGGGACACCCTCTATGCGGAGTCCGAAGTGCTGGCCGTGCGCGAATCCAAATCAAGGCCAAACCAAGGAATCGTCACCATCAGGACCATCGGCCTGAAGCAAGGCGGGGAGGCCGTGATCTCCTGTGAGCGCAGCATGCTCATCCCCCAAAGGGGCCATGCGGTTGATGACCGAATGGACTATTGAGCGAGCGCTGGTCAAGGCTCAAGCGCTGAATCCCAAGGCCGTGCTGCCACGGGCTGGCCGGGGACGGGCGCCGCCGTTGTGCGGCGGATTGCGAATTAAAGCAGGCCGGGTTTGGCGGCCCTAAGCGGCGTAGGCAAGCCGGTCCGCCGCCGAGCGGGCGTCGATGATCGAACGGGCCGCCTCCAGGCAGGCGCCGCAATTGGTGCCGACCCCCAAAGTCTCAACTAGCTGGTGGACATCCGCCACGCCTTCATCGGCGGCTTGGCGGATGTCCGCGTCGGTGACGGCTCGGCACAGGCAAACGTACATGCCGCAGAATTCTAAATGATAGGCATTTTTAATTGCAACAAGAATTTCGTTGCCATTCCAATTTTCTTTTGGTAAGGATTTTCATTTATAAAACAATAAGTTAGGCTTGACTTGCGGCTTTCAGCGGCGCATCATCAAAATTGTTCATCATCAAGCGCCGTCAAGGAGACAGCCATGCAGCCCATGCAAGCCGAGATCATCGTCCACCTCAACCAGGTGCTCAAGAACGAGCTCACCGCCATCAACCAATACTTCCTGCACGCCAAGATGTTCGCCGATTGGGGCATCCAGCGCTTGGCGGAGAAGGAGCGGGAGGAGTCCATTGATGAGATGAAGCACGCCGACGCCCTGATGGAGCGCATCCTGTTCCTGGAGGGCTTGCCCAACCTGCAGGACCTCGGCCGCCTGCGCGTGGGCCAGCATACCCAGGAGATGCTGCAATGCGACCTTGCCCTGGAGATGGACGCCATGCCCGTGCTGCGGGAGGCCATCGCCTATTGCGAGGGCTGCGGGGACTATGTTTCCCGCCAGTTGTTCCGCAGCATTCTGGACTCCGAGGAGGGACATGTGGATTGGCTGGAGACCCAGCTGGAGCTGATCGGCAAGGTGGGCATCGAGAACTACATTCAGTCCAACATGCACTGATCGCTTTGCGGGTGTGGGCGGCTGCGGCGGCAACCCGGCGGCGCCCCAAGGAACCGCAGCGCCATGCCGTCCCAGCGTTGGGAGGTGTCTGGACGGGACAGAGTTTCGATGCGCACAGCGTAGTTTTGAGGATGTCCTGTGCGGGCGGCTTCCCGGACACCTGAGCGTCATTCGGAATTTTCGGCGAAATCCCGGGCCTCGTTAAAGTTGCGGAAGGCGTCCTCCTGGCCCGGGAAGTCCGCTTCGGCGGCGTTGAGGGCCTCCAGCCAGCCCTTGGCGTCCTGATGGCCGGCGGCCAAGTGGCGCTGCAAATGTTCGGCAACGTCTTGGTGCAGCAGACAGTGCAGGTAGTGGCGTCGTTGGCCTACTCTTGAGAAGGCGGCCAGTAGAGAGTCGGAGCTCGTCGCCCCGTGGCGACCAAGCCTAGGATCGGCCGAATGTGGGTTGTTTGGCGCAAGGCTCGGCCCGGCGCCCGCCACAAGTCCGCCGACGGTCGATGGGTGGCCGAGGGCGGCGACTAGGCGCTCAACCAGATCCGCCGGGATCAGGGGCGCATCCCCAGGGCATACCACCGCCCAGGGCGTGGGGCATTTCCCGAGCGCCGCGGCGATGCCGGCGAGCGGCCCCTGATAGCCCGGCAAGGCGTCCGCCACCACCGGCGCCAAGCGGCCATAGGCGTCCAGATTGCGGTTGGCGCTGATGATGATCCCCTTCACTTGAGGACGCAGCCGCCGCAGCACTTGGGCGACCAAGGTTTCCCCGCGCCAGTGCAGCAGCGGTTTGTCCGCCCCTTGCAGGCGCCGCCCGCGCCCGCCGCAGAGCACGATGCCGGTGACGCCCGAACGGATGCCTGCCGCCTCGTCATCGCTTGGTCCTATGGGAGCGGCGTCGGTCACAGGCGGCGCCACCCGCCCGGCCCAGAGTTGGGGGGCGCGACTTCATGGGATCGGTTCATGGCCGGGCCGGTTTTCAATTATTGGCATGGCGTGACGCCGCATAGCGGAGTACAGTAAACCTTGGCGCGAGCGAACGCGAGCTTGACCGGCTGGCCCAAAGCGGGTTGGCGGGTTGGCAACGGCCGGTGGCGATGCCGTCCGGCGGTCCGGCTGGCGTTGCGTGGCGAAGGGAAGAACTAACTTGGGAGAAAGCCGATGGCGTTGCCACAGGACATATCACCGGTGAACAGTGAACTCATGGACGGCTTGGCGGCCGCTTCGCAAATGCAATGGATGGAGTACGACCCAGGCGCGGCCATGAAGATTCTCTGGACCGGCACCGAAAGCGGCCGTTGGGCGGTGCTGTTCAAGTGGGACGAGGGCTATGTGGCGCCGCAGCACAAGCACTTGAGCGCCGCCTACACCTTCATTCTGAAGGGCAAGCTGCAAGTGCGGGATGGCGTCCTCAACGCCGGGGACTTCGTTTACGAGCCGAACGGCATGGTGCATGGTGCCACCACCGCCTTGGAGCCCACCGAGTATCTGTTCCTCTGCGACGGGCCTGTGCTGTTCTTCGACGATGACGGCTTCACCAGCTATCTAGGCTGGGAGGAGCTCGAGCGCATGCGGCAAGCCCACGCGCCGGCGTCCGGCGCGGCGGAGGCGGCGTAGCACAGACCCTCGGCTGCATCGTTCCGGCTGCTCACCCCCTAATCCCTTGATGGGGCTTTAGGGAGACGTTCCCGAATCTGAGCGGGCAGGGGGGTTAGCTGAGTCGTGCATCGATGGCGAGTGACGCCTAGGCAGGCGCGGGCCATTCAGGAGCGCCTGCGCGGATTGGTGCGGCTGGAGCCGCTGACGGCGGTTGCTACGGTAGTTGGGCTGGACTGTGCGTTCAGCGCCGATCGAGTGTTCGCCGCCGCCGTGGTCTGGGACGTCAAACGCTGCGAGGTCTTGGAGATGCGCACCCACAGCCGCCCGCTGGCCTTTCCCTATGTACCGGGGCTGCTGTCCTTCCGCGAGGCGCCGGCGCTGCTCGCCGTGCTGCGCCGTGTGCGCACACCGGTCGATGCCTTGCTCTGCGATGGCCAGGGCCTTGCCCATCCGCGCCGCTTTGGCCTTGCCTGCCATCTAGGTGTCTTGCTGGATGCGCCGGCCATTGGCTGCGCCAAGTCGCGCTTGGTGGGGCAGGGCGCCGAACCCGGCCCGCAGCGGGGCGCCTCCACCCCCCTGACTTTGGACAGCGAGCAGGTGGGCGCCGTGCTGCGCACCCGCAGCGGCGTCAAGCCGCTGTTCGTCAGCCCCGGCCATCTTTGCGACATCGACGACGCGGTGGGCTTGGCGCTGCGCTGCGGCGGCGGCTTCCGCCTGCCGGAGCCGGTGCGGCTGGCCGACCAGGCGGTGGCGGCCTTCAAGCAACGGCGCCTGGCTGCGGAGCGCCGAAGGCCAGCATCCACCATCCCGGCCCACCAGCGGCCCTGAATGGCTGGGTTATTGCTTGCCGTTGCGCAGGGCGGCGAAATAGACGTTTGCGGCTGCCTTCACCTTGGGCGCTAGGAGCAGTGCGGACACCATGGTGGGGATGGCCATCAGGGCGAAGGCGCCGTCGATGATGTTGATGGCCGTCACCGGCGTGATGACGGCGGCGACCACGATGAAGCCCAGATACAACCACAGGTAGTGCCGCCGCCGATGGGCACCGAACAGAAAGCCGGCGCACTGCGTCCCGTAGAACGAATAAGTGAAGATGGTCGTCACCCCGAAGCACAGCACCGACAGCACCACCATGACCGATCCGGCCGGCCCCAACAAGGCGGCGAAGGAGTCCGCCGTGAGGGTGACGCCGCTGACGCTGCCGCCGGGCTGCCAGACGCCGGCGGCTAGGATGACGAACGCCGTGGCCGAGCAGACCAGCAGGGTGTCGATGATCGGTCCCAACATGGCCACCAAGCCTTCGCGGATGGGCTCCTTGGTGCGGGCGGCCCCGTGGGCCATGGCTTCGGTGCCCATGCCGGCTTCGTTGGAGAAAGCGCCGCGCCGCACGCCGTAGAGGATCATCGTCAGCAGGGCGCCGCCGGCGGCGGCTTCGCCGGTGAAGGCGTCCCGCAGAATCAGGGCCGCCACCGCCGGCACCTTGTCGATGTTGAGCGCCAACGCGATCAAGGCGCCGCCCAAGTACAGAACCGTCATGCAGGGCACTAGGCCGGCAGCGACCCGGGCGATGCGGTTCAGCCCGCCCAGAATCACGACGCCGGCGCCGATGCCGAGCAGCACCCCAACGGTCAGGTTGAACCGCCATTGCTCCTCCCCAGCTTCCAGCCAGCCGCTGTCGATGAACACCACGTCGCGCAGGATCTGCGTCAATTGATTGGCTTGGAAGGCCGGCAGGCAACCCACCAGCCCGGCGCCGGCGAACAGGTAAGCGAGAAAGCGCCAGCGCTTGTGCAGGCCCTCCCGGATGACGTACATCGGCCCGCCCCGCAGCTCCCCGGCGCTGTCCCGCCCTCGGTGCATCACCGCCAGGGAGCAGGTGAAGAACTTGGTGGCGATGCCGATCACTGCGGTCACCCACATCCAGAAGATGGCCCCAGGTCCGCCGATGGTGATGGCCAAGGCGACGCCGCCGATGTTGCTGGTGCCGATGGTGCCGGCCAAGGCCGACGCCAAGGCTTGGAAGTGGCTGAGCTGCCCCGGCCCTTCCTCGTCGTAGTGGCCGCGCAGCAGCCGCCAACCGTGCCTGAGGTAACGAAAGGGCGCGGCGCGGGAGAAGACTAGGAAGAACAGCCCGCCGCCCAGCAGCAGCGCCAGCAGCCAAGGTCCCCAAGCGAGAGCGGCGAATAGGGAAGCGGCGTCTTGGAATTTGCCGAGCAAGGGCGCTCCCAGTCTAGGTGGTGCGAACGGCCATGAACCCAGGGAGGTGTTCGCTGAGCGGAAGTGGATTCACTCGATTCGGCCAAGCATGTGGGAAGCCGGCAACGCAATCGCCGCCCATCTGCGCGGCTGCATCAGGCTCGCATTGCGCGGCGCCTTCGGCATGGCGAGCGCCGTGGTGACGCAGCCGCCTCCCTCGGCGGGCGTGGTCAGCGCTTCGCGTCCAACAAGTTGCTTGGCCTCTCCCGTTGCCCGCAAGCCCGCCTCCTTGATTCCCGCTGCCGGCGGCATACTGTAACTTATTCGCCGTTAAAGAAAGGACATCCCCTTGTCAAGAACCTTGCCTCTAGGCCGCTCGGCGCCCGTGCCCACCACGCGGACGCCAGCGCTGCTTTGCCCCATTCCCCGCGCCGAGGGGCGGCGGCGCTTGGGCCTTGGCGAAGACCTGCCGTTTTGCGGGGAGGATCTCTGGACCGGCTACGAGCTGTCCTGGCTGGACGCCAGCGGCAAGCCCGAGGTCTCCGGGCTGCGCCTGCGGGTGCCCTGCACGTCGCTGAACATCGTGGAAAGCAAGTCCCTAAAGCTCTACCTGAACGGCTTGGCCCTGGACCGCTTCGCCGGCCGGGAGGAAGTGCGTAAAACCCTGCTGGCGGACCTAGGCCCTGTGTTGGGTGGTGTGCTTGGTGTCGAGTTGCTGGACCTTGAGGACCTTGGCGCCGCAACCAACAGTTCGCTTGGCGAAAGCCTTGACGGGCTTGAACTGACGGTTTCGCAACACGCAAGAAACCCCGCGCTGCTGCGCTGTCTGGAGGGGGATGCGCGGGGGGAGTCGAGTGCGAAGGAGGAGGCGGATGTCGCCGAAACCTGGCATACGCATCTGTTCCGCAGCCTGTGCCCGGTGACCGGGCAGCCGGACTGGGCGTCCGTGCTGGTGGCTTACCAGGGGCCGGCCATCGCGCCGCAGTCCCTGCTAGCCTACTTGGTGTCCTACCGTTGCCACGCCGCCTTCCACGAAGACGTCATCGAGCAGATCTTCTTGGACATTCAACGGCGTTGCCGCCCGCGGCAACTCACCGTCTCCGGCCACTTCCTGCGTCGCGGCGGCTTGGACATCAACCCCTTCCGCTCCACCGAGGCCGTTGCGGCCCCAGTGCGCCGCCTTGCAAGGCAATAGCTCGTCACGCTGCGGGCCGTTGCTGATGACGCCCATGTGGAAACCCTGGTCGGCCGCCTGTCAAGGCAATGGGCACTGTTCGTCCTCTTTCTATTTGGACAGTTCCCGCAATTGCTGGGCAAAGCCTTCGGCTTGGGTGAAGACGAACATCCTGCCCCGCTTAGCGCTGTCCGCCAAGCCAAGTTTAACGAGGTTGCGCAAGTCCGTGCGGGCCGTTTGGTAGGTGACCCTGTGCGACCTGCAGTGGCCGCCAATTGTGTAGGACGCGCCGGGATGTTTGTGCATGTGCCCAAGCAGCGCCACTTGCCGGTGGTTCAGGACAGCCAACAGGTGTGCTTTTCCCAGCAGCCGCTCGAATTCCTGGGAGTCATGCGCCTTGCCGGCCAAATAGCGGTGCAATCGCTCGATGGAGCGCAGAACCACCCGTAGGTTGTAGTCGAGAAAATAAGTAACGTCGTTGTCGTCCCGTTCAGAGTACAGGTAGGAACGGGCATACTGCGCCGGCGCCTTGCGGATGATCGCCGAGATTGGCAAATACTCCATCATCCAGTACTTGGACTTGGCCATGGCCCAATAGAACAGGACCCTAGCCGTGCGACCATTGCCGTCAACAAAGGGATGTTCATAGCCAATCATGAAGTGCAGCAGCACGGCTTTCACCACTGGATGGATGAAGGGTTCGTCGTCCGCTCTGTTGGCGAACTCGAAAAGCCGCTCCATTCGCTCAACCAAGTCCTCGGCGTCCGGCGGCTCGTGCAGAATGGTCCCGTCCCGCTGATCGACGACGGACACCTCGTCCGACGGACGCCGGAGCCGGCCGACCGCTTCGGGATCATCCAAGGTTCCGTCCGTGAGAATCCTTTGCAGCTCCAGCAGGATGGGCGTGGATAGGGCCTCATCGACAACTTCGGCAACGAACTCCATGCCGTTGTAGTTGTTGTGGATCATCCGTTCGCTTCGGTCCCGAGGCGAGCGGCCCGAGCGCAGCATCTCCTTGGCCACCAAGCGAGTGGTGGCCGCCCCCTCTAGCTGGCTGGAGGTTATGGCTTCTTCGGCCAACGAATCCACTAAGTATCGCTCCCGGTTGGTTGGATTAACTAAGTCGGCAGGCAGTTCGACCCGCCCACCGGCGGATTGGTCGATTTGGTGCAGCATGCGGTGCAGATATCCCGAATCACAGAACCAAAAGGATTTGCCGCCTTTGTCTTCAAGGGGCAGCACATGGCGCATCGACAATCTGGCTATCTTGACCGCCAACCACCAATCCTCACTCGATAGACCTTCCGGCGGCTTCCGGTGCCGCAACTCCGACCAATGCGGATATCGGTCCTTGGGCGAATTGCCCACCTCCGAGCCGATCAAGTCGCCTATGCGCCCCGCCCGCGCCTGGAGCAACTTGGAGAGCGGCGGCGGTGTGGTTGGCATACGCATTTTGGGAAACTCCTGTGGGGAGACCAATGCGAAATGTAAATCAACTACTAATTTAGTGCAAATTAGTAGTTGATTAGTAATTCGCGTCCATCGCCTATTTATCTTTCCTCGCTTGGGCTAAACTGCGCTCCCCGGCCAGTGAGTGCGATGCTGCAAACTGGTGGGATGTTAGGTGGCGCGGGTTGGAAACTGGCCCAAGGGTAGATTTCCGCCCGCGTTCAGCAGCAGCATTGGCTGGATCCATGGCGGTCCTGTCCGGCCCTCCCGCAACGTCAGGTTGTGAATCCCGCCAGGCCCGGAAGGGAGCAACGGTAGCAACCAAAGCGTGTGCCGGGATGCGGCTGGACCGGCCCGCCGCCCAGTCAAGGCCGACGTCCCGCCAAGCGGCTGGCGTCATGCAGGAGAGGTGTCCGAGCGGTCGAAGGAGCACGCCTGGAAAGTGTGTATGCGGCAACGCATCGAGGGTTCGAATCCCTCCCTCTCCGCCCCCATAGCCGTTCGGGATTTTTCGGCATTTTTGCCCGTTTTCCGCCTAGTCCGAAAACCCGAATTTCCTTCAAAATCAATCCCTTGTCACATTGGAGCCTTGGGGGTTGGAATGCCGGCTTTCCACCTAGGGGCTGCTTCGCATGGCCGATTTGGGCGCTGGATGCGCGTTCCGGCGGGGACACTCCGCCGCTGGCTCCGGCGCATTTGCCGGAGTTCGGCCCGTCAGTCAGTTGGCTGATGTGCCGCAATCCGACGCACGGTCGATGCAGGGCTCCCTTGGACAGCACTGCCCATCGTGGAGCCGTCCGTCAGCGGCGTCATGGTGGGGAGCCCTAGCGGACCATGCGCCCTTTGTTGCTGGTGTTCAGTAAAGCGGGAATTGCGAACGGCCGGAGCGTTTACGGCATTTTGAGGCCGTCTGCGTCTTGGTCCACCTTGCCGTTGGCGTCCACGGTGCTTTGCGGGGCGGCCTGCTCCCTGTTCGCTTCGGCGCGGCGTTCGGGCGGCAGAAGTTTTGGGTGTACGTCTGGCCACTGGGCGCACACTTCATGTGAAACTGCTTGGGACAGGGTGGGGATGCCGCAGGACCAAGGGCGCACTGCATAGGGGGCCATCGGGTCCATGCTTTGCTCGTCCGCCCACAGGAAGCCAGAGTACTTCAGTCCATCGACGAGTTCCGGGACGGTTTTTTGCGAGTGCGCACTAGCCCTTTCACAAGCCGCCTTGATGTCACTGTTCGTCAGGGCTGCGAACCCTCCCTGCGCCTGCGCAGTCTCCGTGACGGCGCAAGCCGCCATCAGCAGGTCGCCCCTCTCCAAGTCGCGCAGGCGGTCGATGTAGTAGCCGGATTTGGAGCGGGCGAAATCGGGGATTGCTTGGCGCACTGCGTCTGCCGTGATGGGTTTTCGGGTTGGGTGTCCGGCGTCCCATAGGGATCGTCCCATCATCTGCAGGAAGTACGGGTATCCGTCGGTCTCCTTCATAATGAGGTCGGCGGCCTCGTCCGCGATGCTCGTCCGCATGGGCTTGGCAATGGCGTCCAGGCTGTCTGCACGGGGCAGCAGGCCCAAGGGTCGCCTTCGGTTGTCCAGCCTGGACCAGAACGTGGCGTTCATGTCACTGAGGGCGTCCTGCAGGTTGGGGGTTCCGGCGAGGATCAGTTGGAGGCTGGCGCCTCTGGATCGGGCACTTTGCTCGGCGTTCAGAAGTTCCCTGCCGGTGTCAAGGGGCAGGGTGTGCGCCTCGTCGATGAGGATCAGGCAGGGCTTCCTGCCCAGTGTGCCGAGGGCGCGGGTGAGGGATGGCTCCAGGTGCTCCCTATGGGTTTCGATGGAGCCTTCGGTTGCGGCGAATCCGGGTACGCCGGCTGTGCCGCCGACCAGTCGGGTTTCACTGGTTGAGATGCTTTTGGATTGGTTCGCCAGCGCGGTCAGGTGCTTGGCGAGCTTCTCCGGCGTTTTAAGCTCCGATATCTCCAGCTTGACCACTTGCGCGCCCTGCACCGCAGCCGACGAGGCCATGTGCCGCATCAGTGCCGTCTTGCCGTTGCCGCGTGGCCCGAAAAGCACCATGGGGCCGTTGGCGGCATTGTTCGGATCGGCCATGCAGTCCAGGCAGCCCTGAAAAACATTCAGATCCTCCTTGCGCCCAGCCAAGTACGGCGGCGCCGCGCCGGAGGTGGGGTGGAAGGGGTTCGTTTTTTTAGGATGCTTGCGCTTGTCCATGCTGCTGTGCATCAAACCAGTCGTTTCCAAGTCGGCATTATGCGTTGTGAATTGGCCTGCAGCAACCCGGACCGACGGCTGTCGTTGTCGGCAGTGGCGCTTGCGTCCCCATCTGTTTCGGGGCGTCTTTGCCTTGGGCCGCATCGGCATCTACGGACCGATCGGGCGGCTTTCGGGACGATGCCGCTTTAGGCGGCGGCAGGTTCGGCCGCTCTGGTGCCGCTATTCGTGATGGCACGGAGACATGGTGAATTTGCGCCAATTTAATTTTCAGGCAAGCCGTTGATTTTATTTAGGAAAAACGGAAAATGCCGAAAAATTGCGAACGGCTAGCTCTCCGCCATAGCCGTTCGGGATTTTGGAGCATATTTCATGTAAACCATTGATTTCAATGTTAAAAGACCTGCCTATAAAGTGGCACTTTTTTTCGTTTTTTTCACGCGTCCATGCGCAGCCGAAACATCGGCGCTTGGTCGCCGCCGAATCGCCCGTTTGGCGAGGCGCGCAGCCCCCCGTTGGGGCGGTGCGCCCCGCCGTCAGTTGTTGGTGACTTAAGTCCAGCGTCCAGTCGGCGCAATGCACCCAACGACGAGAGCCATCAACTGAACCCCGTCGTTTGCTCCGCGTGTGTTCGCTCGCTGGCGCTCGCCGCCGAATTTGGCCCTCCCGCATCGGGTCGCCATGCTGTCCGCCAGTGCCGGACGAGCGGAGGGACCGCAGCGAAGTGGCGCGGCTGATGATGAAGGCCAACCTGTCCACCGCCCAGCGGCATGGCAAGTGGCGGGACGAATGGTTCGAGCACCCCCTGCCCACCATGAACGAGCCGCACAAGGCCATGTGCTGGCTCACGCCCCATGCGTCCGTGGACGAGGACCGCAAGGCGGACATGCTGCTCAATGCCGGCTTGGCCCGCGTCGACAACGTCTTCCAGATGATCCGCCGGCTGTTCAACGCCTTCGAGCGCCCGGTCGGAACTTCAAGCGGCCACAACGCCGTCTGGCACGGCTACGCCCCCTACAACCCCGCCATGGTGCAGAAGTACCTGACCATCTTCCGGACCGTCAACAACTGGGTGCATGTCAGCGAGAAGGACGGCAAAACTCCCGCCATGCGGCTGGGGTTCGCCCGCAAGCCCCTTGGGTATGAGGACATTCTGTGGGCTGGGCAACGGGTGCCGAGGCCGAAGCGGAGCAGGCGGAGGGGGATGAGGATGGCGGTGTGAGCGCGACAGGCTGGCCTTCACTGCAGATGCGGGATGTCCTCGCGTCTGTTGGGCGACTAGTGAGGCGGTTCGGTGCTCGCCCCAGGAGCTAACTTAAATCTCTAGGGACAGCGACCTCTTGCGAAGGCAACGATCTGGGTGGGTGGACGATGTCGGCTCGGCGCGGCGCGCCCTCATCCACTCAGGCTTCGTCTGGGGCGGGTTCGATGGGATGGGCGCCGATGGCTATGGCCTCGGCATCCCCTGCCTCGCCAAACATGTCGTGCGCAAAGCGATCAAAAACATGCCACACTTGACCGAACGCCTAGGCGGGCACGCCGTCATGGACGACAGTGGCGCGCGGCGCAGCCATGACGGAAACTTGAGTTATAATCCTTCGGGCAGCAGCCGCAAGCATGCATCCGACCCGACGAAGCGGCAGCCGGAGCAACCCGAGGAGACGAATCATGACCGAACAATCCCCCCCCCCCCCCCCCCCCCCCCCCCCCCCCCGAAAATAGAGAAGCGGTCGCCGACGCACCGAAGAAGGTGTGGTCCAAGCCGTGCATTCTCCGGATAGAGTACGGCACCCTGGAGACGCAAACCGCAAGCGATACCCATCCGGATCCCGAAAACTGTTGTTACTCCCCGATGTCATAACGAAAGAGTCTCCATAGTCCTTCGTCGTATCCCCTCAAGGGTTTCCCTTGCCTCTTGACGCAGCTCCTCCATGCGGGTGCGCCGCAAAGGAGATCTGCTTCGTGACCGCCACCACGGAGCGCTTCGTGCCGGGCACGCTCGTCGCCCTCGGCTCTTTCCTGAAGCACCACCCCGGCTTCGGCGGCGACCTCGTCGTCGTCCACGACGCGCTGCCCGAAGCCCACCGCCGACATCTCTCGCAGGCCTGCCCCCGCGTGCGCTTCGAGTCCGTCTCCCCCGAATTGCACGACCGGCTGGCCGCCTTGGGCGCCGCGCGCCCGGAACTCGCCCCCAGGCTGGGGCAGCTCTACTCCCTCGAAGCCTTCCGGCTGCGCGGCTACCGCAAGGTGCTGTTCTACGACAGCGACGTCCTGTTCCAGGCCCCCGTCGCCGACCTGTTCGACTCGCCCGCAGCGTTGCTGTGCTGCGGCGACGACGTGTTCCTGCGCGGCGGGCGCCGCGACGCCGCCACCTTCGCGCCCCTGCCTCACGCACGACCGCCCGGCGCGGCAGGCGTGCTCGAACGCACCTTCGGCGCCGGCTTCATGCTCATCGACGCAGGGGCTCGTGGAGGAAGGCTGCTACACGGAGCTCCTGGACCTGGTGGCGCCGCAGTCCTGGTCCGGCGCCGCCACCACCCATACGGACCAGCTCATCCTGAACCGCTGCTTCGCCGGGCGCCAGACGCTGGTGGGCTGGACCTACGACTTCGTGGTCCCGATGGCCGAGGCGATTCGTGCGCGAGAGGGCGTCGACGCCGGAAACGCCAGGACGCTGCATTTCGCCGGCCCCGTCAAGCCTTGGATGCCGGAAGCCATGCTCCACTGGACGCGGGGCGACCCCAAACGCAAGCCCGTGGATGCCTTCAGGCTCTGGTATGACGCCTATGTGGGCCGCTTGGCGGACGCTCACGTGCGCAGCGCCGGGGACAGACTCGCCGGGAACAGGGAATGAACTACGTCCCCGGCGCCGGCCGCGACCTCGCGACCGTGATCGGGACGCATCTGTTCGTCGTCTGTCCGAACAACAGCGGCTCGTCGTTTCTCACCGCCGCGCTGGGGTCCTGCCGCGCGACGTGGCGCCTGCCGCAGGAAGGCCAGATGATACGTGGCTTCGCCGGGCCGGTGACCTATCGAGCCCTGCGCGGCCCAGGGGGCGAGCAATGGTTCCCCGGCCTGCTGTGGGCGTCGGAGCGGAGCTGGCTCGACCTCTTCACGCAGCCGAGCAGCTACGACTGGCCGCTCACACCGCAAGGCGTGGTACTTCCACGCCCGCGCCCATGCCCCGGACGCCTCGGTGTTCGTCACCAAGTCCACCCAGCACCTGCTGCACGCGGAGCAACTGGTCCGGCATTTCCGCAACGCCCGGTTCCTGTTCATGGTGCGCAACCCCTACGCCGTCTGCGAAGGCATCTGCCGGCGCTACCGGACCCGGCTCCCGCCGCGTTACCTGCGCCAGTTCGAGACGCCGGGCAGGAGCCTGCCGGCGGCGGCCTCGACCCACGTCGCCAACTGCCTCGCCTGGCAGCGCCGCAACGTCGAAACGTATCGGGACCGGGGCGTCTTCTTCACCTACGAGACCATGTGCGCGGACCCCGCGGGGGCCGCACGGACGATCCGAACCCTCGTCCCGGAACTGGACGACCTGGTCCTGCGCCGTCGCCTCAAGGTGAAGGGGTACGACGAAATGCTGACCGACATGAACGAACGCCAGATCACCCGTCTGGACGCCGCGCAGATCGCGGCGTTCAACCGCGTGTTCCGGGAGCATCGGGACACCCTCGGCTACTTCGGCTACGAGCTCATGGACTGTCCGGACACGTTCGAGCGGCGGCAGGCGATATGACGACAGGCGCCTCGCGGCGATCGGCCCGCCGCGCCACTCGAAATGAGAAAAAAGATCACGTGCGAGGAATATGACCAGCGGGGCGCCAAACAGGGCGCCGTCCGGCCCGTTGCGCCACCCGAAACGAGAGAAGAGATTATGCGCAAGGAATATGATCTGCGCGGGGTCAAACGGGGGGCCGTCGTCAAGGAGACCGGAAAGCAGCGGATTACGATCTCAAGTTGCGGGATTCGGAATGACGAAAAATCGCTTCATCACTTATATCACTCGAATTCGAGCCGCATGGTGAACACATCCAACTGGAGGCTTCGTGCAAAGAAAATCTTCACTTTGCCATCGAATGCCGTCATGAGAGTTTCTGCGCAACACCCAAGTTGCTGTGCGGTGATTTCAGCGGCGGCCCCGGCCGGCAAGGTCAGGGTGACGTCGCCCTCCGGCGGAGGTGCGCCGGCGTCGTCCACGCCGCTGACGGTGATCGTTGCGTCCGCGTCGGCGGGATTGACGAGCCGGAGCCTGCTCACTTGCCGGTTGTTGCTGGCGGGGTTGAAGATCACCACTTCGCGCCGTCCGTTGGACTGCGGCGCCAAGGCGTTCATGCTGGTGAGCAGGCCGTCGGCCGTGCGCACGTAGGCGAGCGCTTGGATGTCGATGTCAGCGGCGAGATCCAGACGCCAGTCCCCTTCACCGGTGCCCACGCCGCCGGGCAGCCCCTTGGAGGCGTTGCCCATCTCCAAGTTGTTGGAGTTGAAGTCAACGGCTTGTCCGGCGTCAAGCGACAGCGTGACGGGGCCGCGGCGCCGGCCGGCGTCGTCAATGGCGTGGATGGCCACTGCGCCGCTTCCGTAGCTGCAGTTGATGATGCGGGCGTAGCCAACTCACCGGCGCATGACGGGCCAGCGGTCTGGCGCCATGCCGGATGGACAGTTCCCCATTCAGAGGCCGCTTCACCTGCACCCGCGCCTTCCGGTGGGTCGGACAATGGCGCCGCGCCGGGATGTGCGGCGCCATGCCCTCAAAGCGCACTCAGCTGCGTCGTTCCCCACCACGCGGTCGTGCGTCCCGCACAGCACCCCGTCCAGCACCGGGGGATCGACCAAGGGCACGAAGGCAGTCTCCTCGTCCAGACGCGCCTTGCGGGTCAGCCGGCGATTATGCCGGGGCGGGTGGGTCTTGCGCAGCTGTCGAACTGCCTGAAATGGAGCGGTTTTTTTACCGTGCATCCGGGACATGAGCCATGCCAAGCGCA
Source organism: uncultured Pseudomonadales bacterium (assembly GCA_958296195.1). Classification (GTDB taxonomy): domain Bacteria; phylum Pseudomonadota; class Gammaproteobacteria; order Pseudomonadales; family Azotimanducaceae; genus Azophilus. The sequence goes on from OY282455.1 coordinate 2,565,539, forward strand.
GAACAAAACTCGAATGGGGCGGCCCCATGAGCAATCCCCTGCGGCTGGAAGGCACCACGGGACTGGAGCATGGTCATCCGGAAAGGAGAGCACTCGTTCGCCTACTCCTTCTCAGCGGAAAACGGCTCCGCTCCTGTCGCCCGACAACATCCCAGTCGAGGTGACCGCTGAGACCGTGGGCGTGAAGGTGCAGTGCCCCTTCGCCAACTATGGCGACTGCCTAAAAACGCTTGGAGATCGCGTTGCGGAGTTCCTGTAGGTGCATTGGGGTGGGTGCCGAACCCGTCCCCCTCCCCCCGACATTAGTGCTACGATGGTTACGCGAAACAACAAGGTTAGCAGCGCGTCATGGACCCCTTAATCGCCAAGCACCGCGCCGCCATCAAGGCTATCGCAGCGGAAAATGGCCTGTGCAACGTCAGGCTGTTCGGCTCGCGCGCCCGAGGCGACTACCGACGGGACAGCGACGTGGATCTGCTCGTGGACAGGCTGCCGCCCCGAGGCCACCTGCTGAACCTCTGCAACATGACTAGGCGGGTGCGCCAATTGACCGGGCGAAAGGTGGACGTTTCTACGGAGGGCATGCTGTACGACACCATCCGGGATGAAGTGCTAAGCGAAGCGGTGCCATTGTGAATCCTCTGATCAAGGAACTGCGCAAGCGCAGTCTGGATCGGGAGAGGCTGCAAGTCATCTTGGATGAGGTGCGGGGCGATGAGGGGTTGCGCGATGTGCTTGAGTTAGGCAAGGCCGCCTGCATGAAGCATGAGGGCAGAAATCACATTGCGCGCTCCGCCATGCACAGTCTGGCGACAATAGGCTTGGCGCTGTCCGATCTTTCACTTTCCATGCAAAAAGCCTTTCCCGCTCTGGACTGGGAGGACCTAAAGGAACTCTGCAACTACATTGCACATGATTACATCAAGCGTGAAATGCCTGTGGTTTGGGACGCGGTGGTCGCATACACTCCCATCTTGGATGACGCAGTAACGCGCATGGTCGCATGGGACAGCAACCACCCAGCGCCGGCCCCGAAAGATGCTGAGGCTTTAGGTTCCATGAATATCCAGGACTACGTCAAAAAGGCAATTGAGACAAGGCAACAGGAGAAGTCTGGAGCGATGGACAGTCGTGAGCCGGGCTACAATCCGCGCAAACGCAAAGGGCATGGAGACCCTCGCCCCTAGTCCACCTCTCCCCACCGAATGCAACTCTGTCCCCCGCGCATGGGCGACAGCCCAAAAGGGTGCGCCTACTAGTTGTCCTCGCTGTCCGAGGCGGTGCGGCCCATGGCGCAGCCACGCGCCCGCCCGCTGGACCTGCAAGGCCGCACCTCGGTCCGCAGCCGCCATCGGCACACTAGGAATTTCGCGCATTACTCCTAAAGTGCCAAAGATTGCCATTTTATTGAAGGATGAAAATACTTATAAATCAATGAATTGATTGGTAGTTGATCCCAAAATATGGAACGGCTAGCTCTCCGCCCCATAGCCGTTCGCAATTTTTCGGCATTTTTGCCCGTTTCCCGCCTAGTCCGAAAATCCGAATTTCCTTAGCTCGCGGAACAGCATCGGCAGTTCAAAGGCCACGCCGCAGGTTCAGTCGTAGTGCTGCAGCGGGGCGTCATTGAACCCGCTCAACGGACTAGGCCAGTCTCATCATCAGGTGGCGCAACGTCGGTTTCGGTTTGGGCCGGCCGGACTCTGGCCTGCGATGCTGCGAAAGCAATGGCGGAATCCGCTTGTCGCGCCATAGCGTCGATATGCTGGTCCAGCGTAGTTCGCACATTGTCCCGCACTGGGTAATGCAGTCTATTGTCTCGCCAAGCCGCCTGCACCTTCATCGAGGTCTCTGTCGCGACATGCCAAAAGTCGTCTGGCTCCATGGGCAAATGGCGCGCCATGGATTGAAATCTTTTAGGGTTCATGCCGAACTCCTTGCCGCCGCCTAATTTCAGAGCCAGCGCCTCGTTTGGGATGTACGACAGGGTGCAGACGAGATCGTAGTTGGGGGACAGTCTGGACGGCGTGTTCTGTGGGTGGAGCACCGTCCAGTTCTTGAGGTGGGCGTCGCCGTTGCCGATCAGGATGTGGAGAGCCAGGCGCTTCGCCACTTCCAGCGCCCCATTCTCGCCTGAGAATTCATGCACCGCCCGGCAAACGCTCCCAAAGCTTTGTCCGATGTACTTGTCATCGGGCCATTGCCTAAAGACTTGGGCGAAGTCCTCCATGTGAATGCGCCCACCGCCAACCCGGTCGAAGCGCCGCAGGATCAAGCCGTTGGCATCCTCGCTGATGCCAGGGGCGTACTGCAGCAGCCTGGACCCGGGCAGACGCTCAATGGCGTTCAGACGCACCAGTTCGGCGTCAGGCACCTCAAAGCCCGCCGCCTTCGCCAAGTGAAGCATGCTCCACTCGTTTTCCGGTACACCGTCCCACTCTGCGAAGGGCAACTTGAGTATGAACTCACCGCCGTCGCCATGCACGGGCAGCGTCATGCGCCCTGATGCATCCCGTTTCAGGGAGTGCTTAAGTTGTACGCCCGACAAGGAGAAGCGAATGTTGGGTGGCGGGCCTTCAAACGGATCGTCCTCCTCATCCGCATCTTTCACGCACCATGCGGGCGGGTTCCACCCGTCGTCCAAGTCGGCCCAAGCATCCTCTCCAGTAGAGGGAACCCACGTTGGTGTCACCTGCACGGCGCCTGGCAGGTCTGCGCCGAGGGCGCGCAGAAGGAGAAACTCGTCTTGCGATTTGAGTCCGTTTTGATGCGACAAGTATCGGCGCAGGGCGCCTTCCGGCAGCATGTTGGAGAAGAACGGGTCGATGCGCGGGCCTGGGTAGGCGCGCACATGCGTCATGGGTTCGCCTTGCGCGTCAAGCAAGCCTAAACTCAGCAGGGGCCTGCGTGGGCTCGCTAAATAGGTTGGCGAAAACTCAAACTTGGACCCTCTGCCTTGCGCCTTGCGCCTCAACAAACCGACTAAGCTGCGGTTCAGAAATATCTTCAGGCATGCGTCCTTCCCCTTCATCACCCGATGCTCCACATGGGGTTGAGCACAGCAGGCCAATCGTGCTGAAATTGAAAACTCGGTTCGGAAATTGCCATGATGCAGGCCCAAATAGCTTTTAAGGCACAGCCGTCAAACTTGCCGTGCAGAATACGCCGATGCGCCTGTGCAGTCAAACCGTGGTCGACCCTGTGCGCCGCACTCAGTGGGCTTTAGGGAATAGGGGCGTCGCGGCCTTGGCTTTGCTCCACCACCCCTCCCGGGGGACCTGTTCGCCGCATCTGGTGAATATGGTGTCAGCGCCAACCATTTTGAAGGCTGTCGGGCATTGATCACGGAATCGGGCACAAAAAATACGGTGAATCTGCGCCAGTTTAATTTTCAGGCAAGCTATTAATCTTATTTAGGAAAAAAGAAAAATGACGAAAAATTGCGAACGGCTAGCTAAATTCGGAACGGCCAGCTCTCCGCCCCCCCAATCAATACGGCAGCAGGCCCGCGGGTTCCATTCGCCACTCATAGGACAACGACATTTCCCACAGCGCCCGCATGTCCGCAGTTTCCTCGCCTAAGGCGTGTTGTGGTGGTTGGGTTGAATGTAGGAAGCGACAATGGAAGGCGTCTGCGGGGCCATGCTCCAACCCGAAACTGCGTTTTAGGCTGGATCACGGGATCAGTCCCGCCTTTCGTCGTTCCGCAGCAGCCACTGCCACAGCCAAGGCCTCGGGCGCGGTGCCCGCCTCCTGCAGCTTGCACTTCACCTAACTTTAGCAGCGCTTCCCCCCGTCGTGGCAATGCCAGGAGTAAAAGTGCCTCACGCTCAAGCCCTCGTGCCGCATCCTCCTGGGTCAGGCGACGCTCCGTCCAAACCCCGCAACCCTCCTCGAACAGCATGATCCGCTTCTCCTGAGCCAAGTTCGCCTTGCCTATGCCAATGCGCCCCAGTCGCAAAACCGGGCGCCAGTAAAACCGGACACTTCTTGTGCCGTTAAAGCGGACTCCTTATTTACTTGTGACAAGCGTTTGACAACCCGCTCTTTTTCAGGGAAAACACCCGGATGCTGTTCGGCGACGCCAAAGAGTCGATTTCCGGCGTCACCGCCGAATTCAAGGGTTGAGGCGGATTCTGTCCGTTTCCGCGTCGGGCTGGAATGAGCATGTCGCTAGTTGCCATCAAAGCCATTGCCGCCCTGGCGATTCTCGCCGTCGGGATTGCCGGGGGCATTGTCCCGCTGCTGGCGGTCCGTCGTCAGGCGAGCCGCCGCTTTCTGTCACTTGGCAACGCCTTGGCGGGCGGCATCTTTCTTGGGGTGGGTTTCATTCATTTGCTGCCGGAAGCCGCGGAGGCTCTGGAAGACGTCGTCGACTACCCCTTGGCGGCGCTTTTGGCGGCTTTCGGTGTCGGCGTTTTGCTGCTTGTTGACCGTGTGCTGTTCGAGAGTGCCCGTGCGCAGGGCTCGGAACGGGCTGTTGGGTCGCGGCAGCCGATCTATCCGGTTGTGTTGCTGGTGGTGTTGTCGATCCACTCCATCATCGCGGGCATCGCCCTTGGGCTCGAGCCGGAAGTCGCCGCCTCGGTGCTTGTCATGATTGGGATTCTATTCCACAAGGGTTCCGCCGCCTTCGCCCTCATGGTGAGCGCACATTCCGCGGGCGCCGGCAGGATGCGGCTCAGGGTGATTCTCGGGGTCTTCGTTCTGATGACGCCGCTGGGAATCCTGCTGGGCACGGCCGCCTCGAATCTGCTTCGGGATCAGGCCGCCACACTGATCGAAGGCAGCTTCATCGCACTGGCGGCGGGCACCTTCATTTATGTGGCGATTTTGGATGTCATCGATGCCGAGATGTCCCGGTTCGACGATCGGGTTGCGCATTTCGTCAGCAGCGCTTTGACGGGTGAGGGCGATGTGGCGATGCCGCTGCGCGACCGCGACCGGTTCCTCAAGTTCGTATTGGTTATTGCCGGCTTGGCCAGCATGGCGGTGCTGGGGATTTGGATGTAGCCGACTCTGTCCGCTTCGCCGGCGCCAAGGCAGTGCAAAAGCGCGACTTCAAAGGCTTAGCCGTTCACGCGGTGGTAAGGTGGATGGCTCCGATGCTGGGGCTAGCGATGGAAACGGTCAATTTCACTCGGATGGCGGATGGCGTTGCGGAGGAATACGCCTTCCTGGAGCCTTTGTACGCCCAAACCCGCGCAAGGGTGCCGGCAACCCTGCTAAACCTGCTGAGGGCCATGCAGGGGGAGCGGCTGGGCTATCGGGTGGACCGCTACACCCATTCCCTGCAGGCCGCCACTCGGGCGGAGCGCGACGGGGCGGACGAGGAAACCGTGGTCTGCGCCCTCCTGCACGATGTGGGGGACGTGTTGGCGCCGGACAACCACAGCGAGGTCATCGCCGCCATACTGCGGCCCTTCGTCAGTGCGCGCAATTATTGGGTGCTCAAGCACCATGGGCTGTTCCAAGGCTACTACTACTTCCACCACCGCGGCGGGGACCGCAACGCCCGGGACCGCTACGCAGAGCATCCACACTATCAGGCCTGCGTTGACTTCTGCCATCGGTGGGATCAGGAGTCCTTCGATCCCGACTACGACACCTTGCCCTTGGCGCACTTTGAACCCCTGGTCTGGCGGGTCTTGGCGACACCGGGGGATATCTACGCCTGAGGTGGCAATGGGCGGGTGTTGCATCGAGCAGGCGCCGCGGCCAGTTTGCAGCGTCCTTGCATGGTTTGGCGCTTTGCCTGCCTTGACCTATACGCCGGCCTGAGTGTCGGCGACGGCCATATCGACCACCGCCCGTAGAGCCTCCGCCTCGCTGTCGCCTTCCAGCCGCCGCAGGCGGAAGTGGTCGATTTGGCGGTCGGCGCCCGTGCCCTCGCGGATGATGAGGGGAATGCGCTGCAGTTCGTTTGCGCAGCCAAGGGCGCGGGCGTCGTCGGCGAGGCGCTCCACCAGTTTGGCGGCGTAGTCGTCGATATCTACCCGCCCGCCGAAGGCGGCGTCGCCCAAGAAGGCAAGCACGCCGTAGCGGGAGGCGTGCCAGCGGTTTTCGGCGATGATCTCGGTGGGCGGCTCCGGCGGCAAGGCGCCCTCGGCGTTCTGACGGGTTAGGAAGCGCACCAGGCAGGCGTACAGGGCGGCGACGCCCAAGGCGTCCTCAAAGTTTGTGCAGACGTCGCAGATGCGCATCTCCACCGTGGGGTAGTGCGCCGACGGGCGCATGTCCCACCAGAATTCACTGCCGTCGTCGATGAAGTCGAAGGCCCTGTAGTCTTCGACTAGGCGGTCGTAGTCCGCACGGGAATGCAGGGGCGGCGGCAGACTGGTGCGGGGCAGGGCGCCCATCACGTTCAGGCGGTAGGACTTGTAGCCGGTTTCCCTGCCGCCGTTGAACGGCGAGGAAGTGGACAGGGCGTGCAGCAGCGGCAGGTGGCGGCGCAGGGCCGTCATCACGCGGATGCGGGAGTCCCGGTCGCCAAAGCCGGCATGGATGTGCATGCCACCCACCACCAGCCGCCGCACGGCCTCCTGGTAGGTTACGGCGAAGCGCTGCTGCCGCTCCTTGGGCGTGGGCGCCTGTGCCTGCCAAGCAGCGAACGGATGAGTGGAGGTGGCCATGACTTGGGCGCCCTGGGCTCGGGCGGCGTCGATCACCAGCCGCCGCGTTTCCACCAAGGCGGTGCGCAAGTCGGTCATGGATGCGCAGACCTTGGTGTTGGTTTCGATCTGCGAGCGCAGAAACTCGCGCACCACCTTGTGGGGGCCGGCGGCCTGCCGGCAGGCTTCAAAAATGGCCGGGTCCGGGTCGGCAATGAGGTTGCGGGAGTCGGGATCGACCAGAAAGAACTCCTCTTCGATGCCGAGCGTGATCGCCGACTCGTCCTGTCGCGGGTCTGTCACGGATGGTTCCTCGGTTCAGTCAAAGAGGCGCATTGTAAGGCCGGCGCTCAAGTCGGCCTCTGCCGCCGATGCGCGGATGTTCCGCCGCCTGCTAGTCGCTGGGGATGTCTTGCTGCGGGGCACCTTGCCGCGCAAAGACGATGCGTCCCGCCAGCATCGTCAGGTCAATCCCAATGGCGTGGATTTTGTGCGGCGGCGTCTCAAAGAGGTTGCGGTTCAGCACGATCAGATCGGCCTGTCCGCCGGGAGCGATGACGCCAACCTCCCGCTCCAGGCGAAGTTGGCGGGCGGCGTTGACCGTGTAGCCGGCCAGCATGTCGTCCAGCGCCATGCGTTGGTCGGCAGGGGGGAGCGGCGGACCTTCCGCGGCGCCCGGTCGGCGGCGGGTGTGGCCGATTTCGATGCCGTGCAGCGGCGAAGTTTGCGGGAAGGGAAGGCCGGTGGCCGGATAGTCCGCGCCGAAGGCGACCAGCGGGGCGGTTTCCCAAAGGTCCCGCAGCAGCATGACTTGGGCGCCGCGTTCGTCGTCCAGCAAACGGGAGTAGAGCCCGAGGGTGCCGCTTAGGTCATGGGCCCAGTGGGGCGTGGTTTGGATCATCACGTCCAGCGCCCGCAGGCGGCGCAAGTCCTCCGGCGCGGCCAGCATCGCGTGGGCGACCGTGACGCGGCTGTCCGATTCGGCCACGGCTGCGCGGGCGGCGGCCACCGCATCCAGGGTGATGCGCAAGGTGCGGTCGCCGATGGCGTGGATGTGGGCGTCCAAATTGGCCTTGCGCAGAGCGGTGAGGAACTGGCCGAACGGTTCGCCGGACAGCAGCACGGCACCGCTGCCGCCAGCGGCGTAGGGCTTGATGACGGCGGCGGTTTCGCCTTCGATGGTGCCGTCGTTGGGAATCTTCACGGTGTGCAGATCCACGAGGTCGGAGGCGAAGTCCTGGCGTATTGCGGCTAGGCGCTCGGCCATGTCCCCCGCTTCGTCCGGGCTGTTGAGGTAGGAGCTGGCGCGGAGGCGCACCGGCAGTTGGCCTTCGCGCTCCAAGGCCTGGAGCGCCCTGAGGGCATTGCGCAGCAAGGCGTCGCCGCCGGGAATGCCGGCGTCGAACACCGTGGTGATGCCCATGGCGGAGTAGCTCGGCAGCATGGCGGAAAAGGCGGCGCGGAAGTCCTCCTCCGAACCGATGCCGAAGCGCGGCACCAAGGGCCAAAAGGCGTTGCCCTCCACCATCCAGCCGGTGGGTTCACCGTTCCTGTCGCGTTGATAGTAGTGGACGCCGGGCAGGGGATCAGGCGTGTCCTTGGTGATGCCGGCCACTTCCAGCGCCTTGCTGTTCACCCAGGCGCTGTGCGCATCCAAGGCGATGAGCAGCACCGGCCGGTCGGCAACCACGGCGTCCAAGTCCTTGCGGTAGGGTCCCTTCACGCCGGCGGCGTTGACGGCGGTGTTGAGCGTACTTGGAAAGCCGAAGCCGAACAGCACCTTCTCGTCGGGATGGTCCTTGGCGTAGGCCGCCAGCGCCGCCTGCACATCGGCCACTGTCTTGGTGCCGATCACCTGCAGCTTGGAGTTGAGCAGGCCGGCCACGGCCGGATGGGAGTGCGTCTCAATGAAGCCGGGCAGCAGCATCCGGCCGGCCAAGTCGATTACTTTGGCGTCATTGCGGGCCTGTTCCGCCACTGCTTCATTGGTGCCCACATGGGCGATGCGCCCGTCCCGAACGAGCACTGCTTGGGCTTGCGCACGGGCGGGGTCCGCCGTCCAAACCACTCCGTTTACGAACAGGGTCTCCCCAGCGCTGGCGGAAGCCCAAGCTCCCAGCGCACAGAGCAGCGCAAGGAGCCGCTTGCCGTTGCGATTTTTCATAACTGTTGCCTTGAGCGTTCCGGATTGTCCAACCAAGGCGCCGCGACTGGGCCTGTTTCCGCCCGAACATTGGCGGCGAGCAGGGCCACTGCAAAGTTCATGCGCTTGCCGCAGGCGCACACTAGAGCCTTTTTTCCGGCAATGCCCAAGTCCAATGTTCAGCCCCCTTGGCTGCAAGGCAGCCTCGGCCCCGTTCGGCCCTCCAGGATGTGGTGGACAGGGAAGTGCTCGATCATGGCCTTGACTGGTCAGGCAGTCGATAGCGTTCCGGCATCGCCGCCCGTGGGTCAAACGTCCTCGCCGCGCAGGCCGCGGGCGATTTGTGCCTCCATGTCGAAGACGTAAGGCCCGGCCCTGGCGACGATGGCGGCGGCGTGGTCGCGCACCATGTCGTCCCAGCCGGAGTGGGGCAGGATGTAGAACTGATTGCTGCGAATGGCTGCGAAGACTTGGTCGGCCAATTCCTCCGGCGGCATGCTGCCGGCCATCAGCACGTCAATGCCCAAGCCCTTTCGCTCTGGGTTTTCGGGGTTGTCGTAGGCGTCTGGCCGGTTTCTTTCGGCGTCCCCGATCTGCGTGTTCACCCAGCCGGGGCAGAGCACCGAGGCGCCGATGTCGGCGTTGGCCGCCGTCAGCCCTTGGGCCAGCGCTTCGCTGATGGTGACCACTCCGTACTTGCTGACCCCATAGGGGCCATTGCCGGGAATGAAGGCGGCAATGGAGGCGGTGTTGACGATGTGGCCCTGCTCGCCATGGCCCAGCATGTGCGGCACGAACGTCTGCAGGCCGTGCAGAACGCCGTGCAGGTTGACGCCCAGCACCCAGTTCCAGTCCACCTCCGGCACTTCCCAGATGGGTTTCGGCGCTCCGCCGTTCACCACTCCGGCGTTGTTGAACAGCAAATGCACCTTGGCGAAGCGCCGCTGCGCCTGCTGCAGCAGGTTGTTGACCGAATCCCTGTGCATGGTGTCGGTGATGACGCCGAGCACTGGCCGACCCTGGGCTTCAAAATGAGAGACTGCCCGCTGCAGGGCCGCCTCCTCAACATCCGCGAGCACTAGGTTCATGCCCTCGTCTGCGCATTTGCCGGCCAACGCCATGCCAATGCCGCCAGCGCCGCCGGTGATGACTACGGTCTTGCCGTCGAATGACTGCATCTCAATGCCCTCCCGTGAATTCTTTGGTGGTTGGCGCCCAGCTTTGCAGCGCCGCTGCCTTGCGCAGCGTTGTCCCTTGCACCTCTTGAGCGGTGGTTCCGCGTCGCTTGCGGTTCATTAGGGCGGCCCCTTCGCTTCCGGCCCCCAATGGCTGCCGAGCAACTGTGCGAAAGGGGCCTTGTGCGAGCCGAAGGACTCGTTGAGCAGGTCGCCGTCGGTGAAGTGCTCCACCGTGAAGCCGTTGGGATCCTTCCAGTAGTCGAACACCTGGCTGCCCAGAATGTGCTTGCCCACGCCCCAGCTATGTTCGTAGCCGGCCTTGCGTAGCACGTCATGGCCGAGCATGAGGCTGTCCCAGTCCGCCACCTCGAAGGCGGCGTGCTGGAACCCCAACTTGCCGCTGCCAATCAGGAACAGGGTGTGGTGGTCCACATGCAGTTCGCCCCGGTTGCAGCGCATGAAGGCGCCGAGCGCATTGTCCTCTTGGCCCATGTAGATTTCGTCGCTGGTGAGCAGGCCTAGACGCTCCTTGTACCAGGCTTCGGAAGTGCGGAAGTCCGTGACGTTGATGACGCAGTGGCCCAAGCGCTTGACGCTGCCGGGAGCGGGTTGGTAGGCGACCCGCTGGCCGAGGCGCCGGCGCTCCTCCCCGAAGTTGAGCGGCTGGCGCTTGGGTGGGGTGACCGGGGCGGGCCTGTCCATGCCGTAAACTAAGTCCACCGGCAGGCCGTCCGGGTCATGGAGGCGGGCGATCAGACCGCCGCCTGGTGCCTCGTTGGCCGCTATGGGCGCTCCGTCAATGGCGGCGATGCGTTCCAGGTCCGCCTTGCTCAAGACCTCAAAGCCCAGGCCGAGAAAGGCGGCTTCGCCTTGCTCCGCGCAATAGATGAACGGGTTGGCGTCCGTGCCCTTGGCTAGCAGGGCGCCGTTCTCACGCCGGGTGATGCAGCCGAAGTCATCCAGAAATTTTTGCTGCACGTCAAGGTCAGGCACACGGAAACGCACATACAGGATGTCGGCGATGCCAGTCAAAGGGTGCTTCTTCCAAGGGACACTTTGCTGATTGGCCGCGCACTTTATCACGCCCAGCAGATGGGCGCGAACTCGACGCGGCGCTCACTCGCTTGAATTCGGTTGGTGATTTGCATAGAGTGCGCTGTCCTATCCGAGATAAGATCCCTATCTATGAGGATGCATACGGGTGTACTGAGCGGGATCGCCATTAGGCATGAGGGAGGCTATGGTCGATCGCGTGGCGTTGATTACGGGGGTGACGGGCCAGGACGGTGCCTATCTGGCGGAACTTTTGCTGAACAAAGGCTATGTAGTCCACGGTGTCAAGCGCCGCTCCTCGTCCTTCAACACCGGGCGCATTGACCACCTCTACGAGGATCCCCATAAAGCCGACCAACGGCTGTTCCTGCACTATGGAGACCTGACCGACACGACCAACCTGCTCCGGCTGGTACAGGAGATCAGGCCGGATGAAATCTACAATTTGGCCGCTCAGAGCCACGTTCAGGTGAGCTTCGAGACTCCCGAGTTCACCGCCAACAGCGACGCGCTGGGCACCTTGCGCCTGCTGGAGGCGCTGCGCATTCTCGGCCGCACCGAAGATGTCCGCCTTTTTCACGCATCGACTTCGGAACTTTTCGGCAACGCCTTGGAGGCGCCGCAGAACGAAGCGACGCCCTTTTGCCCCCGCAGTCCGTACGCGGCCGCCAAGTTGTACGCGTACTGGATCACGGTCAACTATCGCGAGGCGTACGGCATCCATGCCTCCAACGGCATCCTGTTCAACCACGAAGGGCCAACCCGCGGCGAGACCTTCGTGACCCGCAAGATCACCCGGGCCGTTGCCTCCATCGCCCACGGCTTGCAGGACCGTGTCTATCTAGGAAACCTGAACGCGAAGCGCGACTGGGGCCACGCCCAGGACTATGTGGATGGCATGTGGCGCATCGTCAATCACGACCCTCCTGATGACTATGTGCTGGCGACCGGCGAAGCCCACTCGGTGCGTGAATTCGTTGAGCTTGCCTTCAAGGAGGTAGCGGTGGACATCGTTTGGGACGGTGAGGGCGTTGGCGAGCAGGGGCGCGATGCCCGCACCGGCGCGGTCCGCGTGGAGATTGATCCCCGCTATTTTCGGCCGACCGAGGTTGACCACTTGGTCGGTGACGCAAGAAAGGCGCGTGAAGTATTGGGATGGGCGCCGAAGTCCACGTTCGGAGGCATCGTTTCCGAGATGGTTCAGGCCGACCTGAGTGCCGTCCTCCAGGAACGCCGCCGAAGCAGCAAGCATGACTGAACGGGACTTCCCGCTTGCCGGCAAGCGCGTCTTCGTCGCCGGTCACCTTGGCATGGTGGGGTCGGCCATCACCCGGGTCTTAAGGCAACGGGGCTGTGCAGTCCTGACGGCGCCGCGGCCCGGCGTGGACCTGCGTCGACAGGAGGAGGTGGAGCGTTGGATGCGGGCGGAACGACCGGACGCAGTGTTTCTCGCCGCGGCCCGCGTCGGCGGGATCTGGGCCAACCACACACGGCCGGCGGAGTTCATCTACGACAATCTCGCCATTCAGTCGGCGGTCATTGAGGGTGCTCGCCGCGCCGGGGTCGGCAAGCTCCTTTTCCTGGGATCCAGCTGCATCTACCCGAAGCTGGCGACCCAGCCGATTGCGGAAGGAGAACTGCTGACTGGCCCGCTGGAGCCGACCAACGAATGGTACGCGGTGGCCAAGATCGCCGGCATCAAGCTGTGTCAGGCGTACCGGCGCCAGTACGGCTGCAACTACATCTCCCTCATGCCCACCAACCTGTACGGGCCCGGCGACAACTTCAATCTCCAGAGCGCCCATGTGATCCCCGCGCTGATGCACAAGATGCACAAGGCAAAGGTGTCGGACGGCGCCGAGGTGGTGGTGTGGGGTTCGGGGGCGCCGAGGCGCGAGTTCCTGCATGTAGATGACCTAGCGGATGCGGCCCTGCACCTAATGGAGGTGTACTCGGGTGAGGAGCAGATCAACGTCGGCACGGGCCGCGACCTCACCATTGCCGAGCTCGCGCAGATGATCGGGGAAGTGACGGGGTTTCGCGGGCGGCTGGCGTACGATCGCTCGAAGCCTGACGGCACCCTCCGCAAATGTCTGGACGTGACCCGCATGGCTCGGCTTGGTTGGAGGGCGAAGATCGATCTGCGCTCGGGCTTGGCCGATACCTACCGCTGGTTTGTCGGTGCCGAGGATGCGTTGCGCATGCGGGCGGCGGGCGGCAGATGAAGCACCACGAAAATCCACTTTAAGACGGCCCCCCGTCGGATCCCGCACAAGAGGGTTGCCATGCCGCCATCGGTCGCCGCGAAAACCGAATTCGGCCACAGAATCGGCGAGAACAACATCGTCGGGCGCCTATTCAAGTGCGCCTTTGACATCCACAACCCGGTCTTTCTGGTTTCCGCAGTCGGCATCGTCGCGTTCGTGTTGGGCACCTTGGCGCAGCTAGAGACCGCCGAGGCCGCCTTTGGTTGGCTGCGCACCACCCTGACCCAGTCCTTCGACTGGTTCTTCATGCTCTCCGCCGACCTGTTCGTTTTGTTTTGCCTATGCCTGCTGGCGCCGCCTTGGGGGGGCGTCAAGATCGGCGGACGGAACGCCGTGCCGGACTACGGCTTCGGCGCTTGGTTCGCCATGCTGTTCGCGGCCGGCGTGGGCATCGGCCTGATGTTCTTCGGCGTGCTTGAGCCGCTTTACCACATGGGCGTGTCCCAGCCCCTGGGCGCCCCAAGGGCTTTCGACGCTCCCGGCGAGGCGACCATCGGCAATCTCCAGGAGGCGAAGCAATTGGGGCTGGCCGCCGCCATGTACCACTGGGGGCTGCACCCTTGGGCCATCTATGGCGTAGTGGCCCTGGCACTTGGGCTAGCGGCCTACAATCTGGGGCTGCCCCTGACCATTCGCTCCGCCTTCTATCCCCTGTTCGGGGAGCGTGTTTGGGGCTGGTTGGGCCATGTGATCGACACGCTTGCGGTGTTCGCCGCCATTTTCGGCTTGGCGACTTCGCTCGGCTTGGGTGCGCAGCAAGTGAGCGCCGGCTTAAGCCATGTCTTTGGAGCACCGGAGACGGTGGGTGTGCAGGTCATCCTCATCATCGCGATTACCGGCATGGCCTTGACCTCAGTGATGCGGGGCATGGAGCGCGGCGTCAAGCGGCTCTCCCAGATCAATGTGGCGCTGGCCGGCCTGCTGCTGCTGTTCGTGCTGTTCGCCGGCCCGACCTTGCGCATTCTGGAGGATTTCGCCTTAGGCACGGCCACATACTTTCGTGAAATCCCGGCCCTGTCCAACCCGTTCGGGCGCGATGACGACCTGTTCCGGTGGGAGTGGACTTCGTTTTACTGGGCTTGGTGGATCGCTTGGTCGCCCTTTGTCGGCTTGTTCATCGCCCGGGTGTCCCGAGGGCGCACGGTGCGGCAGTTCGTGGTCTGCGTGTTGCTGGTGCCCACCCTAGTCTCTTCCCTATGGGTGTCCGTGTTCGGCGGCGCCGCCATCGACCAAGCGCTGCACGATCCGGGCAGTGGGGTGCGCGCCCATGTGATCGACGGCTACAACCTGCCGATGGCGTTGTTCGCCATGCTCGACGGCCTGCCTTGGGCTGGTTTCATGGCGACCTTGAGCATTCTTCTGGTGGTGGTGTTCTTCGTCACCTCGTCCGATTCCGGCTCTCTGGTGATCGACTCCATCACCGCCGGCGGCAAGGTCGATGCGCCCATGCCGCAACGGGTGTTCTGGTGCGTTTTCCAAGGTGCCTTGGCGATAGCCTTGCTGCTCGGCGGCGGCCTTTACGCTTTGCAAGCCATGGCGATATCCATCGGCCTGCCGTTCACCTTGGTGCTGATCCTGATGTGCTGGGCGATAGTCCGCGCCCTGCGCGGGGAACTGAGGCGGCAACGAAGCGGTTGACGCCTCCCGGTTCCACAAAGGGTTTATTCGACCTTTGTGCCTCGGCTGACCAGTTCGTGGCGGACGATCCTCCATTCGCCGTCAATGCGCCGCATGTTGGACTTGTAGGTGGCCCATAGGGTCAGGGTGGCGCCTTCCTTCGCCTTGAGGTAGTGCAGCGCCTGCACGTCGGTGCGGGCGGTGGCGTCGTCCCCTTCCACCGTCGCGAGTTGCGGACCGAGCATGTGCTGGGTGGGGCCGTACTGCTCCAAGGCGGTCTTGACGAAATCCAGCCAGTTGTCCGCGCCATGAACGGTTTGTTCGCCGAAGCCCACCACCTCCACGTCGTCCGCGAAGCAGGAGCGGTAGAGATCGAAGTCCCGCTCATCGACTCCGGCGGCGTACTTCAGCATCACGTCCTGCAGGGCGATGCGGTCGGCTACGAGTTGATTGGACATAAGGGTTCCCCAATTGCAGTTTGCCGGTCGGCGCGGAGTGTGCGCACCGCTGGTTTGGTCGAAACGCTTCGCCTCGTTCGGCGGCGGAAGGCCAAGCGCGGGGAGGCCGGACGACTTCCCCGCACCTGCTCCTGATTCAGCCGGCCGCCGCGGAGTAGCCCATGATGGCCTTGACCTCCAAGAACTCCTCAAAGCCGTGGGTGCCCCATTCGCGCCCGTTGCCGGACTGCTTGTAGCCGCCGAACGGCGCCTTGTTATCGACCGAGGCGCCGTTCAGGTGGACATTGCCGGTGCGGATGCGCCGCGCCAGCGCCCTAGCCCGTTCCGGATCCCCTGAAGAGATGTAGCCGGACAGCCCATAGACCGTGTCATTGGCGATGCGCACGGCGTCCTCATCGTCCTGATAGCCGATTAGGGACAGCACCGGGCCGAAGATCTCCTCCCGGGCGATGGTCATGTCGTTGGTCACATGGGAGAACACCGTAGGCCTGACGTAGTAGCCTTGGTTCAGCCCGTCCGGCCGACCGGGGCCGCCGGTCTCCAGCTTGGCGCCTTCCTCAATGCCCTTCTCGATGAGCCCTTGGATCTTGTTGAACTGCACTTCGGAGACCACCGGGCCGATGGTGGTGCCCTCGGCGTTGGGGTCGCCCACCTGCACATTGCCGGCGGCGGCCTTGGCGATGGCGGCGGCCTCGTCCATGCGGCTCATGGGCACCAGCATGCGCGTGGGTGCGTTGCAGGACTGGCCGGAGTTCATGCACATGCCGAACACGTCCCGGGCGATGGCTTTTTGGAAGTTCGCGTCGTCCAAGATGATGTTGGCCGACTTGCCGCCCAACTCCTGCGCCACCCGCTTGACCGTCGGCGCGGCGTTTTTGGCGACCTCAATGCCGGCTCGGGTGGAGCCGGTGAAGGACATCATATCGACATCCGGATGGGAGGACAGCGCCACGCCGACGGTTGGGCCGTCTCCGTTCACCAAGTTGAACACGCCCGGCGGCACCCCGGCTTCGTCCATGACCTCGGCGAATAGGATGGCGTTGAAGGGCGCCACCTCGGAGGGCTTCAGCACCATGGTGCAGCCGGCCGCCAAGGCCGGCGCCACCTTGCAGGCGATCTGGTTGATCGGCCAGTTCCAAGGGGTGATGAAGCCGCACACCCCGGCCGGCTCCCGGACAATATGGGAGGTGCCGATGTCCTCCTCGAACTCGTAGGTCTTGAGCACCTCCAGAGTGGTCATGAAGTGGCCCAGCCCGGCCGGCGCCTGGGCCGCCTTGGCCAGCCCCATGGGAGCGCCCATCTCTTGGCTGATGACCGCCGCCACGTCGCCCATGCGGGCACTGTAGGCGCCGATGATCCGCTCCATAAGGGCCACCCGCTCCTCCCGACTGGTCTGCGAGTAGGTCTCGAATGCGGCCTTGGCGGCGGCCACCGCCTTGTCCACGTCCTGCGGACCGCCGAGGGCGATGGCGTCGATCGGCTCCTCGGTGGCCGGATTGATGACCTCAAGGGTCGCGTCGGTGGAGGGTTGCACCCACTCACCATTGATGTAGAACTTCTGCCGATTGCTCATGGCGTTTCCTCCGTTCGTTCGGCGCTTCATGGGGCGCCTGTTCCAAGTTGTTTGACGCGGGCGGGTTTGGCGTGCGGCCAAGCCTCGCACGCCCGCACTCTGTTGTTCGGTTTTTAGCCCAAATTCATGCTCTGGGAGAGCACGGCGAACCCGTCGGTGGCGGCCAACCGCTTGCCGACCACCGCTTGATACTCCTCCGATTCATACCACGCCTTGAGCGCCTCCGTCGATGCAAACTTGAGAATGACGGTCTGCGGCCCCGGCGGGGTGCCCTCCACGGTTTCCGCCGCGGCGTCGAACACCACCAGTTCGGCCCCGTGGGCTTGGATGGTTGGGCCGGCGCCACCTTGGTACTCCTTGTACAGGTCCGGGTCCTGTACTTTGTATTGAGCGACGAAATAGGCTGCCATTGGCTTCTCCTTGGCTGCTAGTGTTTCAGTTTGCGCCGAATGCTGGCTGGGCACGCCTACTGGCGGACGCCGGGCCAACCCCGGCCTATTTGCTGACCTGTGGTTCGCCCTCTCCGGAGAGCTCCGGCAGACCGGCGTGGCCTAGGTACATCTTGCCGATCTCGGCGTACAGAGGATGCGCCACCCAACGGTGCGTGGCGCAGCCGTGGGCATCGCGCAGCTTGCGCTCCAAGGGGCAGTCCATGCGCAGGCTGGTGGTGCCGGCGGCGTTGTGGATGCTGTCCACCACATGCATGGAGACATTGGCGGCGTGGGTGCAGGCCAAGCGGGCCAGCTTGGTGGTCTCCGGCCCTGGAGTCGGCCGGCCGGCTTCGAGCTCCTCCGCCACGTCGTCCATGGTCTCCATCAGGAAGGCCCGGGCCGCCCGCAGGGTGGCCTCTCCCTCGCCCATCCGGTAGTGGACGATGGGCTTGTCCTTCAACGCCGAAGCGGTAAGCAGGGGTATCTTGTTCTGGGCGATGTCCGCAAAGGCGTCCAGTGCGCCGCGGGCCACGCCGAGGGACACCGCCGCCTTGTTGAAGGACAGGCGCAGAGCGACAGGGATGCGGAACACGGGGTTCGGGTAGTGGGCGGGGACGCTGAAGAGGTCAACGCCGGACAGATGTTTCGGCACTCTAGCGCCTTCCGCCAGCACGTCATGGCTGCCGGAGCCGCGCAGCCCGGCCATGTTCCAGGTATCGACGATCTCCCATTCGCTGCGGTGCAGGAACCACATGCGGATGATGGGGTTGCCGTCCTCGCCGACGACGGGTTCGCCGTCCTCGACGATGGGGGCCACCATGAAGCACCATTCGGCGTTGTGGCAGCCGCTTTGGAAGGTGGTTTGGCCGGAGACCAGATAGCTGCCGTCCTTCTGCTTGATGGCGAAGGAGGGCTTGGTGCCGGGGCCGCCGCCGCCGCACATGATGACGCGGGGGTTGTCCAGATAGACCGTGCGGGCAATGTCCGGGTCCATGCCGCCGGCGGCGATGGCGTTGATCTCCGAGCCGATCATGACGTTCCAGCCCACCGAGCCGTCGATGGCGGCCATGGCCTCCAACACCTCGATGGTTTCGCGTACGCTGGCGTTTTCGCCGCCGAGCTCCAAGGGTAGGGTGAAGCGGTACAACCCCTCGTTGATCAGGATGTCGGCGGTTTCCGCTGGCAGGTGGCGCACTTTCTGCGCCTCGTCGCCGCCCTCGCGGATGACGTCCTTAAGCCTATGCACCCGCTGCAAGGGCGTTTCCGTAAAGGATGTAGCCGCCACTCCCGAAAATTCCTCTTGCTGAGTTGCCTCCGCCATCTGCGCCTCCCGCGCTGCACTAATTTGTCAGCCGCATAGCATAACGGCCAATCGTGCGGATGGGAAGCGCTCCCGCACGGTGGTCCGGCGCATCGACTGCGACAACTAGGCGGAGCTCCCGCCGCCTCGCTGAGGTCCAGACGTGCAACCCTGGTAGTGCAGGGAAGCACCGCGACTCTTGAAAGCAGGGAACGCAGCCCGTGCCGCCGTCACAGGCCCTCCGTATCCGCCGCCGGGGTGCCGATGGAGCCAACTAAGGCGCTGGCTTCCTGACGCAACTGCACCCTCGTTTCAATGATGCGCTTGCTCTCCTCGGCAAGACGTTGCGCCTCTTCCTTCGACCTCGGCATTGGAATCGCCAACTCCAAGACCCGTTTGCCAATGGTGTCAATGATGTCCTGAGTGAATTGTTTGGCGCGTATTTGCAGCCGTACGACTGGCGTGTTGAGAAGCGCGAAAAGCAGCCACGGGCTGATGATCTCCGCCTTGTGTACGCGAATGCGGTACAAGTGGCTCTGGAACAGCATGGGCAAGTCGGAATCCATGACAATGGCGGTGGTGCCGATTAGATAAGTCCCGTCCTTCACCATCAGGATGTCGCCGGACTGGACATCGATTTTCGCTCTGGATCTCTCGTATATTTCCTCGCTGACGCCATGCTTGAAGTCAGCCTTGATTTCCCAATTGCAAATGTCCGAAGTGCGAATGAACGGGATTTTGCCGGTGCCGTAAGCCATTTTGCCCACTTCAATGCCAGTGGCGAACGACAACGCTCCCTGTTCAACCAAGTCGGCCAAGGCAATAAATCTGTAGTCATTGCCGAGACGGGTCATCTCCGCGCCAATTTCAGGATTGTAGTACCTAGGAATCAATACTTCATTGACGACATCCTCACATGGCAAAAGGAAACCTCTATGATCGGGATCAAATGCACCCACATCATCTTGCCACTGAGAAAAACGGGCGGCAATCTCAGGCACCTCGTCAAGCAGCTTCAATTCGCCATTTGCCAGTGTTTGGTAAGTGGGATTGCCGCGACTGTCATGCCCGCACCACCTCGCTTCCCCCATAAAAATCGGATGATTGTTTTGGCCTTCCAAAGTGCCAATCAAGACACATACTTTCGTATGAGTTCCGCCTTTCCCGCTTGTCTTGAACAAGGGTTCCGGCATGTTGATGACTGCCCTAATTCGCAATCGAGACCGAAGCCACTGCATGATGTAGCCATGCGAAGGACTGCCGAAAATGCTCTCCGGCAGCACGATGCCGATGCGCCCGCCAGGCTTAAGAAGTTGAATGCAGCGCTCCAGAAACAGAATGTGCGGCGGCAGCTTATCGCGGAGGGCTGAGGATGGCACCCAAGACGCCTTAGACCTGTTGTATTTCCATTTGCGGCCAAGCGCAAACTGGGAAATGATTTTTTCACCCTTTACAACGATTTTCTTGCCGAATGGCGGATTGGTGAGGACGACGTCGAAAGTTCCGGGCTTAACCTCCTGACGCAAAAGTGGCGCCCAATCACTTACAGGTTCCAAGGTGTTTTGGCAGAAAATGCCTCCGCGACCATCCCCAATGAGGGCCATGTACGCTTTGCATACACGCGCTAGGAAGGCGTCCTTGTCAATGCCTCGAAAGCAGTCGGAAGCAACTTCAAACTCGCGCTTCACCAATTGGCGCTCCGTCCAGTTCTTGCGCTTTGCTTCGTCCTTGAGGCTTCCCCAAACATGAGCAAGGGCCGTGATGAGAAAGCCCCCGGAGCCGCAGGCGGGGTCAATGATCTTCTCTCCGGGTTTTGGGTCCAGGACATTCACCATCATTTCGATGACGTTGCGGGGCGTGAAGAACTGCCCTTCGGCGCCGCGCAGCGCCGGCCCGATAAACACCTCAAAGGCTTCCCCAATTGCATCCCGGTCCGCCTCCATGATGGTGTAGTTCTGAAGTTCTCCAACTACATAAGCAAGGCTGTCCAGATCAAGGCGAATGCGATCAGTTGGGTCAAAGACATCACCAAAAACATTCTCCTTTACCTGTTCAAAGAGCGCATGGACACGGGCTTGAACGTTTTCGTGAGGTTCATCAACGCCAGCACGAAAATTCACCGTATCCTCTGCGCCGGATTCTTGTTCGTCCAGCAGTTTGCAGAAGAGGAGGTTGATAATTTCCTGAGCCAGCACCTCGTCGCGCGTAATCCCGGTGGTCATGCCGGCCAAGTGGTTCCGAATGTCTCGGAACACCGCCTTTAAATTAGACGGGCGCACAAGGTCTTTACGCTTGTAAAGCCCGATGTCTTCAATTCGCTGCCCGGACGAACGCCCGCTGCACAGGCTGTCAGCCTCCGCATGGCTGCCTGACGGGAAAACTTCGCAAGGTAGGTGGGCCTGCACAGTCAAAAACCAGCCACCAAGCCCTCCTTGCGGTGGTCGGAGCCGCCGATGTAGCCGTCCTTGGTCTTTAGAATGAGCTGGGCGCCGCCGAAGATGTGCTCGCGGTCGTCGAAGCGTACTTGATGGCCGCGCGCCGCCAGGTCCTTGGCCACCTTGGGGCTAAAGCCTTTTTCCAAGCCTATGCTGAAGTCTGGGTAAACGTGCCAACGGGGGGCGTCGCTGGCCGCTTGCGGGTTTTGCCCGTGGTCAAAGATGCGCCGCACCATTTGCACATGGCCTTGGTGCTGCATGTGCCCGCCCATGACGCCGAAGCTAAGGGCGGGTGCCCCAGCGCTGGTGACAAAGCCCGGAATAATGGTGTGGAAGGGCCGCTTGCCGGGGCCGACTTGGTTGGGGTGCTCCGGTGCAAGCACGAAGCCGGCGCCTCGGTTCTGCAGGGCGATGCCGGTGCCGGGAATGACGATGCCGGAACCGAAGCCGAAGTAGTTGGACTGGATCATGGACACCATCATGCCGGTGGCGTCGGCGGCGGTCAGATAGACTGTATCCCGGCTGGTTGGCAGGGCCGTGGGAGGGAGGGGAGCGGCACGGTCGCGGATGCCGCCCGCCGCCCGCGCCAAGGATTGCCCGTCGAGGAGTTCCGCCGCCGTCCTATGCATGGCGGTCGGGTCCGCGATGTGATCGAAAGCCGCCCGGGTGGCGATCTTCATGGCTTCGATTTCCAAATGTGCGGCTACGGCCGAGTCCTGGGGGGCAACTTCCCGGTGCTGCAGGATGCCCAAGGCGATCAAAGCGGCTAGGCCCTGTCCGTTTGGCGGCAGCTCGTGGAGGGTGGCTTGCCGATAATCTTGGCCTAGGGGAGCGACCCATTCGGCTCGATGCGCTTCGAGGTCGGCTTGGCTCAAGGCCCCGCCGGCCATTGCGGCGGCCGCAGCGATCTTGTTGGCCAATGCGCCGCGATAGAAGGATTCACCCTTGGTTGCCGCAATTTCGCTGAGCGTTTTCGCCAGCTCAGGGCGTCGGAACCGCTCGCCGGGATTCGGCGCTGGGAGAAAGTGGGCAACGAAATCCGGGAACTCGCCGTAGTGCTGCTCTGCAAGTTTCCAATAGCGGGCGGTTTTCGGCCCGACCTGAAAGCCGTTGTCGGCGTAGTCGATGGCAGCCTCGAAAAGGCGGGGGAAGGGCAGGCGCCCGAACCGTTCCGATAGGGCAACCCAAGCGCTGACAGCGCCGGGCACGGTGACGGAGTCCCAGCCGGTGAGGGGCATGGCCTTGCGCCCGGCGAAGCGCTCCGGGGTCCAGCCGGAGGGAGAGCGCCCAGAGGCGTTCAAGCCCACAAGTTGGGCGCCGTCCCAGAGCAATGCGAAGGCGTCGCTGCCGACGCCGTTGTTGTTGGGCTCCACCACGGTGAGCGTGATGGCCGCGGCCAGGGCGGCATCGACCGCGTTGCCGCCGTCGCGTAGGGCGTTCAGCCCCGCCTGCACCGCGAGTGGCTGTGATGTGGCCACCAGATTGGCGGCGCAGACCGGCGAGCGGGCGGAAGGATAGGGCTGCTCAAAACTAACCACCAAGGCATCTTAGCAAAGCCAATGCCTTAAGCCGTTTGTCCTATGCCGCAGTGTTCCTTCCTAGGTTTTAACTTAAACGCCTACCGGTTGATCAAGAGGCTGCGGAATTCGGCGAAGGTGCCGCCATAGATATAGACCGCGTGGTTGGGCGAGCGAGCGTCGGTGCGCACGAGCAGGCGTATGGCCGTGCCTTCAGCCAAGTTGGTGCCGCACTCGGTGGATGATTTTTTTTTTGCGGGGGGGGGGGGGGGGGGGGGGGCTTGGCAGCCAACCATTGCTGCACAGTGTTGTTTCTGATCGCCCGTTGAAAACCGACAGCACGGCCGGGCCGAAATTCGTCCCAGGTTGCGCCAGTGCAGTCAACATGGCGAATGTTGTTGACCTCTGTGAGCACTACAGGGCCGAAAAGCAGTATTCCGGTTGTGGCGCCCTTGGCCAAGGCGGCAACAAGCAGGGCCGCCAACGCCAAGGCAACCAATAGGGTGCGGGCAAACCATCTTGCCGCGGTGTTGAGAAAAATGGTGAAGAGCATGGTTTGTCCTTTGGTGGGAAAATACCACTGCATCTTTAGTGGGAAAATCCCCAAATGCGACTTCGCCGGCATCCTTTGAGACGCAAGGCCCAGCAAACCTAGGGCGCGGCCTGTCGTGTCAACCCGTGGTTCGCCCCACAAGCCTGTAGTCAGCAATCCTAAGCCCCCACGAGGCACCGTTGTCTTGCTATGGCGTACGGTCTTTCTAGCAGGGTGTCTTGCCGCCTTGGTGGGACGCTGGCCTTGATTGCCGGCAATCGCCTTCGCCATACTGGCTGGCGGGAGTGAACAGGAGCCAGCGTGAAGATTGAAATTGACATTCAGCCGGAGGAGGTCCGCGAACTGATGGGTTGGCCGGACGCCAAGGCGGTACAGAAGCTGTTTTTGGATCGCTTGACGGAGTGGGCCAACCAACAGCAGCAGCAGGATTCGGATGCGGTGCAGAAGTGGCTGGAGGCGATGGTGCAGGGCGGTCGGCAGTCGTTTGATGCCTATCAGGCGTTTCTCAAGAACGTCACCGGCGCCGTCCAAGTCAAGGAGCCCTAAGTCCTAGGGGTCCCTTACATGCGGCTGCATCGCTTCGACGCATCGCTAGGGGCCGTGACGTGCGCATCCTAGCGGCAAGCTCCACCGGGAAATCGCGAGCGTCTCGCCATGCGGAGGGCGGCTGGGGGGTACATGTCGGCTAGCGCCCCGGTTCGGTGGTCCACGCGCTTCGGATTCCTGATGGCCTCCGTCGGCTTCGCCGTGGGCTTGGGCAACATTTGGCGCTTTCCCTATGTCACCGGCGAGAACGGCGGCGGCGCGTTCGTTGCCGTTTATGTGGTGTGCGTTGCGGTCATCGCGTTGCCCATTTTGATGGCGGAAATTCTCATCGGCCGCCGCGGGCGACGCAATCCCGCCGGGGCCATGGCTGCGGTCGCCGCGGGGGAGGGGGCCAGCCCGGCTTGGCGTTGGGTCGGCGGCCTTAATCTAGTCGCCGCCTTCCTGATTGCGGTGCTCTACTGCGTCATCGCCGGCTGGGTGCTGCACTATTTGCAAGAAGCTCTTTGGGTGGGCTTTGCCGGCGTTGATGGCGCCGCCGCCGTCTCCCACTTCGAGGCGCTGCGCGACGATGCGCCGGCCTTGGCCTTCTGGACCTTTCTTGGCCTTGGGGTCAGCACCGCCATCATCTACGCCGGTGTGCGCAAGGGCATTGAGCGAGCGGTCAACCTCATGATGCCGCTGCTGTTCGGCCTGCTGTTGCTGTTGGCGGTCCACAATCTGTTCGTCGGCGGCGTGCGGCAAACCCTGAACTACCTTTTCGCGCCGGATTTGAGCAAGGTGAACGGCCCCATGTTGCTGGCGGCGGTGGGGCAGGCGTTCTTCTCCATCGGCGTGGCCATGGGCGGGATGATGGCCTTCGCCGCCTATCTGCCCAATACGGCGTCCATTGGCCGCAGCGCCTTGGCGATTGTCTGCGTGGACACCTTGGTGGCGCTGCTTGCCGGGTTGGTGATCTTCCCCGTGGCGTTCAGCTTCGGCTTGGACCCGGCTGCCGGCGCCGGCCTGATTTTTGAAACCCTGCCGGTGGCGTTCGGGCAGATGACCGGGGGGCGCATCGTTGGCGCTTTGTTCTTCCTGCTGCTGTCCGTGGCGGCGGTCACCTCCATGGTCGGCTTCCTGGAGCCGGTGACGGCTTGGCTGGAGCAAAACAGCGGCCTTTCCCGCCGCCGCAGCGCCTTGACCGTTGCGGCGGCGGTGGGGGCGCTCAGCAGCATTGCCATTTTGGGGCACAACCATTGGGCTGAGGTGCGGTTGTTCGGCGTGGATATAGTCACTTTGTTCGACTATGCGCCGAACCAGATCATGCTGCCCCTAGGCGGTTTGCTGATCGCCGTCTTCGTTGGCTGGTTTGTCAGGCCCGCCACGGCCCGGGAGGAGCTGGCGCTCGCCTCGCCCTTGCTGTTCCGCGCTTGGCATGGCCTGTTGCGCTACTTGGTGCCGGTGGCGGTCTTTCTGATCTTGGCGTTTGGGATTTTAGGGCGCTAGCTCCTCGGTGCTGTGGCGTAGGTGACGTTTGATCCAGTAGGCGGACGAAGCGCCGATCAGCACGTTGGCGACGGCGGCGGCGGCGAAGATGCCTTGGTAGCCGAACAGCCAGTCGCCGGCCAACGCCAAGGGTGCATAGACCGCCGCCATGCGGCTGAGCGAAAGAATCAGCGCCGGAATGGGCTTGCCGAGGGCGGTGAAGGTGGCGCTTGCGACCATGCCGACGCCCAAGAGCCCATAGGTGGCGGGCACCAGCAGCAGGTAGGCGTAGGCGGCGTCGCCAACCGCAGTGTCGTCGCTGATGGCGCCGACGATGGAGCGCCCCCAGAGAGCCAGCACCAGGCAGATGGCCAAGCTGTAGCCCAAGGCAAAGCGGTAGGCGAGCCGGTGCGCCTCCAGCACCCGCGCATGTTGGCCGGCCCCCCAATTCTGGCCGGCGAAGGGGCCGGTGCTGGCCGCCAGCGCCATCAGCACCATGGTCGCCAAGGACTCGATGCGCGACGCGATGCCGAAGCCGGCCACCACCGCGTGGCTGTGCGGGGCGAGCAGCACAACAGTGATGGCCAGGGAGGCCGGGCCGATAAGATTGGTCATGGCGCTGGGGACGCCGATGGCGAGAACCTCCCGCCAAGAGGCCCATAGCGCCCGCAACCCCGAAATTCGGAACAGCAGAAGCCGCATCCGGCGCAAGACGCCCAAAGTAAGCAGGAAGATGATCGACCGGGAGCACACGAAGGCCCAGGCCGCGCCGTTGAGTCCCAGCCCCTCCGCGTAACCGGGCAGGCCGAACATGAAGGGCGGCGCCATCACCACCTGCAGGGCGGCGCTGCCGGCCATGATGAGGCCGGGGGTGCGGGCGTTGCCCACCGAGCGCATGATCATCGTTGACACCATCGGCAGGGCGAACAAGGGCAGGCCGCAGACCCAAATGCCCATGTACCCAGTGATGAGCGGCAGGACGCCCGCGTCGGCGCCGAGCGCTTTGAAGACAGATTCCTGAAAGACCCACATAAGAGTGGAGAGGGTGGCCACAAACAGGGCGGCCAGCAGCAGGGCGTGGGTGGCCAGACGCGGTACGAGCGCCCTCTCGCCCCGCCCCACCATGCGGGCGATGATCGAGGCGGCGCCGACGCCGATGCCCATGGTGAGCGTGGTCATGCCCATGACGATGGGGAAGGTGAAACTGATGGCGGCCAGTTCCTGACTGCCGATCCAGCCGACGTAGATGATGTCGATCATCGACGCCACGAACATCGAGGAGATGCCGAGGAACATCGGAATGGTCAGGTTGACCAAGTGCTTGCCCGTCGAGCCGTGGACGAGGCGGGCTTCATTCATGCTGGCTGGGCCGCGTTTCGATGGCCGGCTATTTTGACAGCTTTGCGCCGCCGCGATCGCTAAGGCTTCCAGCGGAGGGATTCAAGTTGCGCGAGGGGTGCTGGGCGGGCATAGTGTCGCGCTTGGAGGAACCGCCCCATGCGCCTGACCGATCACGACGCCGCCTTTCTGTACGCGGAAACCGCTGCCGGCCCCATGCACGGCGGCAACATCGCCGTGCTGGAGGGCGAACTGTCCGCCGCCGAGGTCCAGGCGCACATCGCTGCGCGCCTGCATCTGGTGCCCAGGCTGCGGCAGCGGTTGGCCTTCGTGCCGTTGAACCTGGCCCATCCGAAATGGGTTGACGACCCCGAATTCGACATCGCCAACCACGTCAAGGCCCATCAATTGCCGGCCGGCGCCACGCTGGACGACGCGCTCGCAGCGGCGGCGGGCTTGGCAGAGCCGCTGCTGCCAAGGGACCGACCCCTGTGGCTGACCTATGTGATCGAAGGCGTCAAGGAGCGCACTGTGCTGCTGCAGCTCGGCCACCACACGATGGCGGACGGCGCTTCCGGGGTGGACATATCCTTGGCGTTGTTCGACCTGCAGGCCAAGGCGCCGGCGCCTCCGCCGGAAAAGACGCCTTGGCGCCCGGCGCCGTTGCCGGCGCCCCTGGCGTTGACGGCGGAGGCGGTGCGGGAGCAGGTGGAGTCCGCGGTGGCGCAGAATCCTTTGACGGCGCCCCGGCTGGGCGGAGAGCGGCTGGAAATGCTGCGGCGGGCCGGCGAGTCCATGACCCGCTTTGTCGCCGAGCCGGTCATGATGGCGCCTTGGAACGCTGGATTGGTCGGCCCGAAACGTGGCTTTGCGTGGCGGCGCTACGGCTTCGGGGAGTTCCGCGAGGTCCGCCGCCGTTTCGGCGGCACCATCAACGACGTGGTGCTGGCCGTGGTGGCTGAGGGCGCCGCCCGTTACCTCAGGGCCCACAAAGAAGCCGCCACTGGGCAGAACCTGCGTGTCATGTGCCCGGTGAACGTCAGGCGTGAGGACGAGCGTGGCGCTCTCGGCAACCGGGTTTCGGGCATCTTTCCGATTTTTTCGGCGGCGCCCATGGACATTGTTGAGCGGCTGCGCAAGGTGCGCCAGGAAACGGAGCAGATCAAGCAGAACCGTGAGGCTCAGGCCATGCAGCTCATGATGGACTCGGCCCCCTCGCTGCCGCCGGTGGCGATGGCGCCCGCCTTGCTGGTCGGCAGCCCATTCGACCCCACCGCGCTGGCGGCGCAGTTGCCGTCGCCGCGCCTGCCGCGCTTGGCGCCGCCGCTGCCGATGGCTGGCTTCAACTTCACCTGCACCAACGTTCCCGGCGTGCAGGTGCCGCAATACTTGGCCGGTCGCCAGGTGCTTGATGCGCTGGCCTTGTTGATGCTGGGCGGACAGCTGGGCTACGGCGTCGCCGCGACCAGCTACAACAAGCAAATCTACTTCAGCTTCGTCTGCGAGCCGCGCTTGATGCCGGACGTTGGCCTTATGGCGGATTGCGTGGACGGCGCTTTTGCGGAGTTGCGCACCGCCGCCCAAAAAGCGGCGCCGGCGAAAGCGGCCACGAATGAATCCGCCGCTCCCAATACTGGAAAAAAGGCGGCGGCCAAGCCTAGAAAGGCGGGGACCCGGAAACGCCCGCAGTCTCAAGGCGGGGCGGCGGTTGAATCGGCGTAGCAGCGCCAAACTTTGGAGGGGCAATGGCAACAAACATGACGGAGGAGGTGGCTCAGGACTACCCCAGGCTGATCGATCTGGGCGGCGCTGAGGTGGAGGTCAGAGTCATGGGCGCCGATGATCGGCTGCCAGTGCTGAAGTTCGCCCGCTCCTTGCCGGAGCAGGATCTGCTCTTTTTGCGCATCGACATCACGGACGCCGGCATCGTCGATGGTTGGGTCGCCAACATCAAGGACGGTGCCACTCTGTCGATCGTCGCCTACGCCGCTGAGGAATTGGTGGGTTACGCCACCGTGGAGCGCAACCCCTTGCGCTGGACCCGTCGAGTCGGCGAAATCCGCGTCAACGTGGCGCCGAGCTTCCGCGCCCGCGGCCTTGGCCGCAGCCTCACCGCGCAGATATTCGACATCGCCAGGGCCATGGGGCTGAAAAAGCTGGTGGCGCACATGACCGCCGACCAAGCCGGCGCCCAAGCGGCGTTTAAGCGCCTCGGCTTTGTGCCGGAGGCGCTGCTGGCCGACCATGTTGAAGACCGGGACGGCGAGGCCCACGACCTGGTCATCATGTCCTATGATGTGGAAGGTCATTCCGGGCAGATGGACGATCCACTGCGGATCTGAACGTTCCAAGGGGCTCGCGGCGGTGCGCCCGAATTTGCGCGATAATGCTGGCTGGAACGCCCACGGACTAAACCGCAATCGGAAGCTAAGGAGGCCGCCATGCCCCTGCAAATGAATCGGGAAGTCTTCATCACCTGCGCCGTCACCGGCTCCGGCGCCACCCAGGACCGCAGCCACCATGTTCCCCGCTCCCCGGAGGCCATCGCCGCCAGCGCCCTTGAGGCCGCCAAGGCCGGCGCCGCCGTCGTCCACTGCCATGTGCGGGACCCGGAGACCGGTACACCGGCCCGGGCGCCGGCGCTCTATCGGGAGCTGACCGAGCGCATTCGCGCCTCCAGCACGGACGTGGTCCTGAACCTGACCACCGGCATGGGCGGCGACCTCATAATGGGGCCGGTGGAGCAGCCGCTGCCTCTGGGCAACCAGACCGATATGGCCGGCGCCAGCGAGCGGATGCAGCCGGTGGTGGAGTGCCGCCCGGAAATCTGCACCTTGGACTGCGGCACCATGAACTTCAACGAGGCCGACTATGTGATGACCAACACACCCGGCATGTTGCGGGCCATGGGCGGCATGATGACCGAGCTTGGAGTGCAGGCGGAAATAGAGGCGTTTGACACCGGCCATCTTTGGTTTGCGCGGCAGTTGGTGGCGGAGGGCGTGCTCAAAGCGCCGGTTCTGACGCAGCTGTGCATGGGCGTACCCTGGGGTGCTCCGGACGACCTCAACACCCTGATGGCGATGGTCAACAACGTGCCGGACGACTGGGTTTGGTCCGCCTTCAGCCTCGGTGCCCATCAGATGCCCTACGTCGCCGCGGCCGTGCTGGCCGGCGGCAACGTTCGGGTGGGGCTTGAGGACAATCTCTACCTCGCCAAGGGTCAGCTGGCCACCAACGCGCAGTTGGTGGAGCGGGCCGTCAAAATTGTGGAGAGCTTAGGGGCTAGGGTGGTCGGGCCTAGCGAAGTGCGCGAACGTTTGGGGCTGGTCAAGCGCGACCCGGCATGAAGGCGGCCATCATCGGCGCCGGGGTCATCGGCGGCGGCTGGGCGGCCCGCTTTCTGCTGCATGGTTGGGATGTGGCCATATTCGATCCTTCGGCGGGCGCCCGCAGCCGCTTGCGGACCGTCGTGGAGGCCGCCCGCCGCAGCCTGCCGCGGCTCTACGATGCGGCCCTGCCTGACGAAGGCGGTTTGTCGGAGGCGGCGACCTTGGGTGAGGCGGTCGAGGGCGCCGATTGGATTCAGGAGAGCGTCTCGGAGGACTTGGCGCTGAAGCGGCGTCTCTACGCCGAAATTCCCGTCGGCGCCGGCGGAGATGCGCCCATCGCCTCATCGACCTCCGGCTTCAAGCCATCCACTCTGGCGGAGGGATTCGCGCAGGCCTCCCGCCTGCTGGTTTGCCATCCGTTCAATCCCGTCTATCTGCTGCCCCTAGTGGAGGTGGTGCCTTCGGAGCGCACCGCTGCTGCGATCGTGGACCGGGCGATGGAGGTGCTGGAGTCCCTGGGCATGCGTCCGCTTAGGGTCCGGCGGGAAATCGACGCCCACATCGCCGACCGCTTGCTGGAGGCGATGTGGCGGGAGGCGCTTTGGCTGGTGCGGGACGGCGTCGCCACCACCGGCGAGATCGATGCGGTCATCCGCTACGGCTTCGGCCCCCGCTGGGCGCAGATGGGCCTGTTCGAGAGCTACCGCATCGCCGGCGGCGACGCCGGCATGAGGCATTTTCTAGCCCAGTTCGGCCCCGCCTTGCAGTGGCCTTGGAGCCGCCTGACCGACGTGCCGGAGCTCAGCGATGAGCTCATTGAGACAATCGCCCGGCAGTCCGACGAGCAAGCCGCCGGCGCATCGGTGCAGGAGTTGGAACAACGGCGCGACGCCAATCTGGTGGCGATCTTCCGGGCGCTGAAGGCCCGCGACCAAGGCGTGGGCGAAGTGCTGAACCGTATGGAGGCGCGGCTGACAAGCCAAACCACCTAAGGACAGCCCAATGGCTTGAATCCGCTGCTTGGGGGCCTCGAACATCGAAGGTCCTTATCCCAGCAAACGCGAGAGAGTCATTACAGCTAGGCCGGCCAGCAGGGCGGCCATGGCCCAGTCGATGGGTCTGCCCAAGCGCCGCAGGATGGTTAGCGCCGGGCCAGTCGAGAAGGCGAACGCCGCCATCAAGTACCAAAGGGTATCGATCAGCCAACCGATGCCGGCGATGCCGAATTGAACCGTCCGAGGCTGATCTTCCCGGAGCACCGTGGATAGCACGGCCACAAAGAACAAGGCGATCTTCGGGTTCAGGAAGGCCACCAAAAAGCCTTCCACGAACCCGCGCCCGGCGCTGCGGTCAACATCGGTCAGCTCGGATGGACGGGCGATCGTGGCCCAGGCCAAATAGAGTAGAAGGGCGGCGCCGAGGCACTGAACGCCCATGAAGAATCGCGGCGCCGCCGCCATGAGCGCACTCAAACCGAGCACTGCCATCAGGGCGTAGAGGCCGAAACCGAGGCCGTGGCCGAGGGCGCAAGCCGCGCCGGCCCGGCGCCCGCCGGCCGCCGCGTTGCGCACCACCACGACCAAACTGGGGCCGGGGGAGGCGGCGCCTAGGAACAGCAGCAGCCCGGCGGCGTAGAGGGCCTCCCAATTCGACACTGCTAGGACCTTGGCCCAGACATTGCATCAAGGACCGTGCTGGCGCCACTGGTTCTTCGCCGCCAGCGCAGTTCGCTTAGGCCAAAATTCTTCAAATGTTTCTATAACTTTATGAAATAAAAAGGATTCTAAAAAGGGAAGTAGGCTTGTTCATTGCGGAACAAACCTTAAACAACGGCGAAAAACAGCAGTCCGCCAGCCCCGCCGATCAGGTAGTTGCGCCGCAGGAAGGCGGCGTCTATGTGGGCGAACGCCTCCGCCGGCTGCACTTGGCCTTGGCGGACGCGGGCGATGATGGGCCACTCGATGACGCTTGCGAACAGCGCGAAGGCCAAGGCGGCGCCCACGAACGCGGCTTGCCCAGGCGTACTCAGCGGCAGAAGAACAAGCAAGCCGAGAAACGCGGACCAATGGGCGATGTTGCCGCCTAGGCTCATGGCGGTGAACTGCCCCAAGCTGTTGTTTTCCAAATCAAAGCGGTAACGGAAGAACGACAGGCCCTGAGCTTGGATCCGCGGTGCGACAGCGCCGCTGAGCTTTGCGCCGGCGTAGTGTCCCCACTCGTGCAGCAAGCTGGTGATGACCCAACCGGCGACGACGCCGTTGCCGACAGCCGCGACAGTGGCGACCGCCAAGCCGCTGGCCGCCGCCCAAGCATCCGCACCGCCCCAAATGCCCAGCGCCGCCAGCACCAAAACAGCGTCCCGCAGCGCCATGCCCGCCAAGGCCGGCTCCTTGGCGCCTCCGCCACCCGCATCGCCAAACAATTCATCCGCCATTTCTTATCTCTCAGTTGCCTAATGTTGCGTCATTCTGGCGTCGGCGCCTCCGGAGCAATCCGCAGCCCATGATGGAATATCTCATTCATAAGGCCCGTCCACTCGCCGTCGTCTTCAAGCAGGCGGTCAATGTCGAAACTCCTCTCCATGCGCATTTGCTGAAGCCGTGTGCGCATCGTTGGCGTAACGATGCCGACAATGAGGAAGTTCTTGCAGTCAACTGGCGCTTCATCAAAAGTCTTCTTGATCGCGCCCAGCCGCTCCAAGGCACCGGCGGGGTCTTTGCCGCCCTTAATTTCAATGAGAACGGCAAGCCTCCCATCTTTCGTGAATGCAATGTCTGGTTCGGAACCGAAGCGCATAAAGACATCGTCCACCAGTGCCCAGTCGTGGCGACCCTCCTCAACGTTTGCATTCGCGTCGGCCAACAGTCCCTCAGTCTGAACCCAACGGAGCAGCCGTTCCTTGATTGCGGATTCAGCTTCTTGGCCAATGATATTGCGAATGGCGCCGTCCTCGGTGATGCCGATGGTGGCGAGGATGTTCCGGTAGCCGTCTGCAGCTGTCCAGTTCGTGTTGTCCACGATGATCGAACTGATGACCGCATTGAAGAGGCGGCACACTTTTAGCGCTTTTTCGTCGCTCACTCTGGCTGTGTGCGGCGAATTCTCCCAAGTGTCGATGGACCCGGCGATTTCCTGTACGCGCTTGCGCGAAAGCAACGCTATGCCTCGGTAGTGGAGCGACGCATCGGGAATGGCCTGGAGGATGTTTGGATGGGCGAATGCCAAGCGTGGCGCCACCTCTGCCTCAGCCACTTGACGCCATGCATCTTCGGCTATGCACAAGAATTCCCGCTGTGAATAGTCGGGGTCGGATGGAAACCTCTCGATCTGTTCCCGTGCCCGCTGGTCGTTGCCCCTTGCGATGCTTCTGGAGATCTTTAGAGCGCGGGCGATGGCGTCTTCGGTTCGCCTGGCACTTTGGTCAGGCATGTTGGGGCTTCTCCGGCTTGCGCCAGCGATAGACGCATTTGCGCAGTTCGCGGCGTCCGAAGCGGCCCATTTGTTGGCTGGCGTTGCCCTTGCCGCGGGGCAATGCGCCGATCTCTTCGCATACGAAGCCGCAGGCCTCTGCGATGTCGGAGAGGATCAAGTCAACGGGCACCTCCTCGCCGTGGTATTGAACGTTGTCGTTGACCATGACCACTAGGCCGCCGGGACGGGTGACTCGCGCCAATTCGGCAATGACAACCGCCATCTCGGAGAAGTAGTTGGCGACTAGGCGGATCACATGAGGGTTGCTGAGTTCGGCTTGACGGGTCCGCAAGATGTCCAGCACCTCGTTGAGGGCGGCTTGGGAGGCGACGGCAGTTCTGGCTTGCGCAAGCACTTTCGGGCGCCGGCACTCTTGATCGAGCAATTGCTCCTTGGAGCGGTTTTCAACCGTCGCGCTTATCAGCGACTGCCTTAGTTGGCCGAAAGCGGCGCGGTCGTAGCCCAGCCAAGCCAGTTCAAGGGCGTAGGTGCGAGTGTAGTCGTAGCGGTTGGCGTAGGGTGGGGAGGTGATGGTGAGTCCAACGGAGTTGTTGGCGAGGCGCGGCAACTCCTTTAGGGCCGAGCCTTCAATGATTTGCGGTGCTCGCCCGCCGTAGCATCGAGCCAGCAGCGGCGCATCCTGGACGATTTCGCCAATGCGCCGTTTAAGCGCCTCGGGGAAGCTGGGAATGGCGCCCTTGTTCATGCCGCCGCGCAGCGTTCGACCGCAGCGGTGGTCCCAGCGAAGATACTGCCCATCTTTGCGCGTGTAGCTCACTTCCTCTAGAACGCTCATGCAGGCGACATCGAGAATCGCCCGGGTTGACTTGTCCTCCAGCCGATGCAGGAAAGCCCGCGCCTTGGCGATGTCGTCCTCCGTCTGTGGTGGGAACGCCCGGTCGGTGATAGGAACATGGGGAAACCGGAATGCGGGCTCCGCCTCCCCGCCGTTCAACGCCCGCAGCAGCCCGTCGGCGGTGTCCTTGATGGGGTCAAGGTTGGTGCAGTTCGCCGCGAACGAGATGGCTTGGGCGGCCTTGGCACCGACCGGCATGATCTCGATGCCCGTGGCGCGGTGGCGTGCGCCGCTGGCGACCAGCACCGTCGTTCCCAACCCGGCGAAGGGGTCGAGCACGGGGCCGCCGCCGAGCCGCAGCGCGTCGCGCACCAAGTCCGCTGAAAAGCCCTCCTTGTACTTGAACCAGCGCAAACCCGGTTGGGCCTTGTTTGCTTGGTAGGAGACCAAGCGGCGGTTTAGGTCATGGCGGACCACCAGGCGGTCTGCAAAGCGTTCCCGCAGGGCGTTCCGCGCTGCGCCGCCATTCGATCCAGTCAAGGGGGCTTGGTGGGGCGGATGCAGGGGAATGGCGGTTTGGGTTTTGTCCATGTCGCTGCATTCAACCGTGTTCGCCGTCGCAACGCAAATCTGGGCCTTGCGCCCTCTTGACGAGCCGCCTCAGTAGGGGCCTCTTATGGGCCTAGCCCGCACGGCGGCGTCCAATGCCTGCACCCGTTCCGCCAAGGACCAGGGCGCCCGCGTCCATTCCAGCAATAGCTGCGTTTCGAGCAGGTCAAAGTGGGCGGAGTTGGGGAATAGCTGGCGCAGCAATGTCGATTTGCCGGTCTTGCGGGGGCCCCAAAGGAAGGCCGACTGGCGTGGGGGCAGGTCGATGCCGAGGGAGCGGGCGTATCGAGCCATTTCGGAACAAACTCCGAATTAGTCAAGCTAAATGGGAATATGCTCCGAATTGGTCGGATATGCAACCGGGCCATGCTGAGCGGCCGCATCCGCCTAATGTACTTTGACTATTAGCCGCCGCCAGTGCCTAATCCGGTCTTGTCCTCGGACTCATAGCGAGTCCCGATGTGTCGGCTAGGTTGGAGCGACTGCAAATCATCCCCCAGACGACAGCCCGGCTACGCTGCTTTGCTCCCGTTGCGGTTTCTCTGATCTTGGTGTTTGGAATTTTGGTGTACCGGTCTTGTTGTGCGCATCCCTAGGCGAAGTTGGCCGGCGGCGGGGCTTGTCGCCGCGCATGGCGGGACCCTTGTTTTTGGCTGGCGCCCTGTTGGCAGCGAATGGTCTGGGTGCCGAGTCGCCGCCTAGCCTGTTCTCGCCCTTGGATTCCGGTCGGGTCAGCGGCAGTGCGGCGTTGCGAATCGATGTCCCGCGCATGGGTGCGCCGCGGCGGTTGGTGCGGGTCGAATGGGCGCTGCTCGAGCAGGCGCGGCACCTAGTCGAACTGCGTGGCGAAGCGGCCTTGTTGTTCAATCTTTCGAACGCTGCGGTCCTTCCAGTGGTCTTCGAGCACAGGGCGCCCACCAAGTCGGGCTACTCGTTGGCCGGACGGGTCGCCGATGCGGCCGGCGGCCGGGTGGTGCTGGTGGTGAGCGGGGAGGTGTTGGCTGGTGTGCTTTGGACGCCCCAAGCCAGCTACAGAATCCGCACCCGCGGGGCCGGTCTGCACAGCATTGAGCGGATGGATGCAGCGGCCGCGCCGCCCTTGGCCAATCCTTGGATTCCCCCGCTTGAGCGCCGCACCTCAGCAATCCGGGCGCCGGCGCAAGCGGAGGACGGCATGACGCAAATCGACGTGCTGATTCCTTGGACGCCGGCGGCGCGCAGATTGGTTGGCGGGCTGCGGCAAATGCAGGCCAAGGTGGATCTTTCGGTGGCTGTCGCCAATGACGCCTACGCCACCGGCGGCGTCGCCCAGCGCCTGCGGTTGGTGGGCGCGACGGAAATAGACTATGAGGACGCCACGATAGACGACATTGACCGCCTGCCGGTGGTGGATGATGGCTTCCTGGATGACCTGCACGAACTCCGCGACAGCACCGCCGCCGACCTCGTCAGCCTGTTCGTCAAGTTTGAGGTCGGCGGCGTTGCCGTACTGATGGCGGAGCTGACGCCGGCCTTTGCACCCTTGGCCTTCAGCATGGTCGATGTGCGTGCGCCGGAGACCATTCTGGCCCATGAGCTTGGCCACAACATGGGCTTGCAGCATGATCGCTACGTCGTGCCCACCGACATTCCGCCGGACGTGAAGGTGGCGCTTTTTCCCTACAGCTTCGGCTATGTCAACCAGCGGGCGTTTGCTCGCGGCAGTCCGTGCTGGCACACCATCATGGCCTATCCCGACCAGTGCGATGACGCCGGCCTTGCGCCTATGGGATTGCCGCGCTTCTCCAACCCGGACCAGAACTATCCGCCGCCGGACGGAGACCCGCTCGGTGTGCCGGTGGACCAGCCCGCCATCGGCTGGGACGGCCCGGCCCATGCGGTGCGCAGCCTCAACGAAGCCCGCCATGTGGTGGCCGGCTTCCGCGATGGGGCGGAGCATTGCGCCTACGCCCTGTCATCCGGAGAGGCCGCTTTGCCGGCCAGCGGCGGTGCCTTCACCGTTCGCGTGGATACGGAAGAAGGCTGCCCTTGGACGGCGCATCACCAAAGCGGCTTCCTTAGCGTGGCGGCGGGCGGCGCCAACACTGGCGGCGCTGAGGTGACCTATCGAGCGCAGCCCAACGGCGGCTTGGCGAGGGCGGGAGTGGTGTCCATTGGCGGCGAGACCATCGCTGTGCGTCAGTTGGGAGCGATGGTGCCGGCTTCGGTTTGCCAGCGCACAAAGGCGATCCGCGACGCCATTGCCGCGGCGCTGTCCAAGGACAGCTGTGCAGCAGTGACGGTGTGGGATTTGCGGGAGGTCACCGCCCTGTCCTTGCTTGGCGGCAGCATCACCGCCCTGCGCCCCGACGATTTCCAAGGCTTGGTCAATCTCTGGCGGTTGGAATTGAACGAGGCGGTCACGGACCTTGCGCCCCTAGCTGGCCTGATCAATCTAGGGGAGCTTTCCCTAGTCGGCAACGGCGTCGCCGACCTTTCGCCCTTGGCGAACCTGGACCAGCTCGAATACCTAAGCCTGGACGACAACGCCATCGCCGACCTCGCGCCTCTCGCTGGCTTGACGAGGCTGCTCATCCTGTCCTTACCCCGCAACCAGATCGAGGACTTAGCGCCGCTGGCCGAGTTGACCGATTTGCTGTCCCTGGACTTGACCGGCAACGCCATTTCCGACCTTTCATCCTTGGCCGGCCTTAGCAACCTGTTCGTGCTGTTTTTGGGCGACAACCAAGTCGCGGACGTTTCGTCCTTGGCCGGCCTGGACAACCTGTTCCTTTTGGGGCTTGCCGGCAACGCAATAGAGGATATCTCGCCGCTGTTGGCCTTAAGCCAGCTAAGGCAACTGGACCTGCGCGGCAACCCGCTGAGCGATGCGGCGCTCGACACTCAGATTCCGGCGCTGCAGGCGCACGGCGTGTTGGTGCTGTTCGACGAGCCGGATGCCCCTCCGCCCCGTCCGTCTTGGTGGTGGCTCTTGCCGGACGGCTTGGCTAAACCCTGACCATTCGTTGCCGCCGCGGGAGATGCGGCGGAAGCAAGGGCTGCGTTAATCATGCAGCCCGGCAAGCGCTTGAAACTCCCGCAGCGCTGATGGAGCGGGAGGCGCTGCGGCTGTGGGCCGTCAGCGGCGGCCGATGAGGCCGACGACGGCGGCCAGCAGGCCCAGGAAGGCCCAAAGCGCCAGCATCCCGACCCCCGCCGCCGCCGCTAGCAGCTGCCATCCGGGGCTGAGGCTGAGGATGAAGGCGATGACGGCGGGCCAGAAGGCGACGGCCATGACGCAGACGGCGGCGAGCGCCGCCCACTCCGCCGCGTTCATTCGATCCCGATCCCGCATCTTCCGACCCATGGCGCAGGCAGCCTAGCATGCCCGGCGACATCACGCTAGGGGTCCGCCTGACCGCCGACGGCAAGGGCTTCGTGGGCGGTGTCATGGTCAGCGCCAACGCCCTGGACCGCTTCGCCGGCCGCGCCCGGCCGGTGGGCGCGGCCACCCGCCGGATGACGTGCGCCACCGGCCTGGCCGAGGCGTCCGTGCGGCGCACCGGCTAGTCGTTCCTGGCGGCGCACGGGCACATGGCCCGATACCTGTCCACCGCCCTGGGCGTCCACTAGCTGGCCCGCCTGCTGGGACGGTGCGCGACAACAACATCCGCTAGGGGAGCTGTCCCCGCGTGTGCGTGGGAACCCGGATCGTCTGGTGCTGGCGGAGAACCGGGACGTGGTGGAGGTCTTCCTGGCGTCGTCCACCCCATGGCGCGTGTGGCCTTCCGGCGCCTTGGCGGGGCTGGACTACTCGGCCGCCCGGGCGGCGCGGGGCATGGGGGTGGAGTGGGCCTCCGTGTTCGGCGGCCTCCGGATCATGGAGGCCGCCGTGCTGGACGCTAGAGGTCCAGCATGAACGCCACGTACCAGACGGGGAAGGCGACAGCGAAGATGGCGCAGCAAACAAGAAGAGTCATGGCGGCCTCCGAATAGGCTCTGAATCGGACGGATTCTAGCCTGCCCGCGGACGACATCAAGTTCGGCATCCGCCTGGAGGTGAAGGGGGGGCGGAAGGCGGCCGCCGAGCTGCGCCTGCCGCAGCGGGAGGCCGAGCGGCTCGGCGGGGGGCTATCCCCGCGTGTGCGGGGGAACCGCAGGCTGCATCGCCGGCCACGCCGTGCTGGAGGGTCTATCCCCGCGTGTGCGGGGGAACCGGGCGTTGGCTCGGATGCTCCCGACGAACCTCGGGTCTATCCCCGCGTGTGCGGGGGAACCCATGTGGCGGTTGTTCCGCGTCGGGGAGGGGTGGGTCTATCCCCGCGTGTGCGGGGGAACCGGATCGGCGCAAGTCGCTCGGTACAGCGATCAGGGTCTATCCCCGCGTGTGCGGGGGAACCGGGTTCTCTCCGCCCGGGTGGCTGATGGGCTGGGGTCTATCCCCGCGTGTGCGGGGGAACCAGTTCCGCAGCAGGTCCTCGCCGTCCGTGTTGGGGTCTATCCCCGCGTGTGCGGGGGAACCGTGCCCATCCAGACGTTGGTGGCGCCCATGTCGGGTCTATCCCCGCGTGTGCGGGGGAACCACCGGCGTGGTCGGCGTTCCGGTAAAGGCCGACGGTCTATCCCCGCGTGTGCGGGGGAACCGCGCTCGGGGCGGACGGCAACCTGCACCTCTACGGTCTATCCCCGCGTGTGCGGGGGAACCAGCCCCGCGTAGGCGCGGGTCCGGGGGTCGTAGGGTCTATCCCCGCGTGTGCGGGGGAACCATCAGGCCCGGCTCGACGATCGCCGCGGCGTGGGGTCTATCCCCGCGTGTGCGGGGGAACCTAGTACGTCATGCCAAGGCCCTGCCCCATCTCGGGTCTATCCCCGCGTGTGCGGGGGAACCGCCCGAAGTGGCCGATCAACGCAATTCGAGGCGGGTCTATCCCCGCGTGTGCGGGGGAACCCGTAGCCAGCGGAAACTTGCGCGGTAGTCACGGGGTCTATCCCCGCGTGTGCGGGGGAACCATGAAGATGTTGCCGGTCTTGGCTTCCGCCTCGGGTCTATCCCCGCGTGTGCGGGGGAACCCCCGGGATGGCCTGTTCCTGCAGGGTGCGCAGGGGTCTATCCCCGCGTGTGCGGGGGAACCTGGGCGTCTCCGCCTTGCCAGCGGTGGACCAAGGGTCTATCCCCGCGTGTGCGGGGGAACCTGGATTGGGCCGAATTTGGCCGCCCAAGGAAGGGGTCTATCCCCGCGTGTGCGGGGGAACCGGCGAAACCGGAAGGCCGATTGCGCTGGACTTGGGTCTATCCCCGCGTGTGCGGGGGAACCGCAGCGCTGCCGCTCCTGCTGCACGAGTACGAGGGTCTATCCCCGCGTGTGCGGGGGAACCCTTCCTGAAAACCTCTCTAGCCATCCTGTGGCCGGTCTATCCCCGCGTGTGCGGGGGAACCCCTGGAGTCTAACCCCTTGATTTGCCTAAATGTTAAAGAACTGAACGCGGCTACAATAGCCTATCTGCGTTTTACAAGCAGAACGCCATCGGCGTCCACAATCTCCTTTGGCGGTTCACCGAGGGTCTCGATGCGCAGGTTTCCGACCGCTTGGGTGTCACGCCAGATCATGACGATTGAACCCGTGCGCAGCGTCTCCCACCAGTCTGTCAGTACATTCCAAACCCGCGTTCTGACGCCTTTGGAC
The DNA here is from genome assembly GCA_958296195.1 of uncultured Pseudomonadales bacterium. GTDB lineage: Bacteria > Pseudomonadota > Gammaproteobacteria > Pseudomonadales > Azotimanducaceae > Azophilus. Next base: position 2,605,894 of record OY282455.1, read on the forward strand.
AAATCAGGAGCAACGTAAACGCCAGGGGCGACTTCCAACATCACGGAAGTGAGAAAACCGCGATAGCGGTTTTCAACGTTTCGAGTGACAATCATCGCCATCGGCACTAGACGTTTATCCTGATTCAACTGATTTCACAAATAGCGACTTGATGCGTTCGATCATCCCCGGAATGACTTGTTGTCGGGCTAGGGCGTCTCCGGTCCACCGGCGGGTGATGCGTTCAATATCCATGTCTTGTTCGGCGACGCGCTTGGCTGCTCTAAAGGCACATGGAATGGTCACACTGTCACGGTACAGATCGGCGATGTCCAAAACAAATGACTGTCCCGGATCTTCGTGTATGAACCCTAGTTGCGGAATGGTCGCGGTTGAGGCGACAGCAATAGCCGCAGCCGCCTCCACTGCACTTGATGCGTGGTTTAGTGCTTGATTGGGCAAGTCGGCAGCAGAGGGCCGGGCGCGATCATAGCGGCGGCCGCGCCAGTCAATTCCGAAACGTTGCGCAAGCAGACTATAACTTTCCTTCATGTGCGCACCTTCGATTCCGCGCAGCACGTCAATGGATCGATGTGGCAGCACCTTTCCCAAGCGCCATGCAAACATTCGACGGGCAATTCCTAAACGGGAATTTTCGTCGGCCCAAACACGCGCTTGCTGCCGCGCCAAACCGGAGTGATCTGGTATCAGCGGCGGCGCGGTATAGAGCCTTACACCGTTCTCGCCAACGGCGGCAAGGGCGGTCCTCGCGTGTGCGAGGAGTCGAAGCGCATCATGGCTGACGGTGGAGCCCGGGCCGAGCAGTATCATGGATACACCCTGCAGCGGGATGGCATGGTCACCGGGGGAGAGCGCGTCGGCGGTCGTCGTAGCCTTTTGCAGAAAAGCAAGTGTGCCGTCGCGGGCGGTTAACGCCCCACGCGCCAAATACAGCAGCCCCGCCCGATCCTTGTGGGGAACCTTCGCGCTGTCGAGGCCAAGCCGCCCTTTAAGCACTATTGCTGCAACGCTGGCCGGTTTGGAGGACGTAGCAGCAACATGCCGTACCCATAGGATCGGTGCCGTCCCACACCTCGGGCCAATAGATCCGAGAACGCGGCTGGATCATCTACGGTCAGAGTCCCGTGGATCGTCGCGTCCGGACCTTCCGGCCCCTTACCCCTGCGAGCGACGCGAAGGCGACGGAAGCGAGCAAGGCGGGTTGAACAAAATTCAAGAATGGCGGCGGGAGCAAGCCGTTCGGCCAGCCAGTCGAGATACACCGCTTGACGAGTTCTGTCCTTTGTCGCCATTCCATTGGCGTCTGCTAGGTGCTGGCGGAAAGCCTCGGCCAGAAAGGCATCAACCTCAGCTCCCTTGCGTATCGTTTCGCCAGATGGCATTTCCATGCTGCTTGACAGCCTGCGCACGGGACGGACGCGAAGATCGAACCCCAACTGCTGGCCTGACCGCCAGTTATTGGGCATCGGTTTGCTCACAATCCTAATGGCAGGCAGAACCTCCAAGTGTTCGGGCGGCGCATGGACGGCAGCAGTGGAGCGAAGTGTTTCGGCATCAAGCGCGGAATATGCATAGAGACTGCCGCCAATTCGTCTCGGTGGCACAAGCAAGCGAAAACATTGGAACGCATCGGGTCCCAGCGCCTCGTGTATCAGATGATGCAAGGCTTTGCCTTCGTCAAAGGCTGTATAACCACCTTTGTGCCGCACCCATCCGCGTTCTTTCGCCCAACGGGCAAGTGCGCCGATGTCTATGGGAGCGCGGATCATGTTCAAAGTGGTCATGGCGCGGTTCCCGGAGTGATCCAGCCCTCTACAACGCGGCGCGACCCAGCGTGCAAGCCAGAGCGCCAGTTCCGCAGATCCGCCAAATCCGCAATGCGATCCACCCCATCGCCCAATTCAGGCCCTTGGCCTGTGGGCCAAGATGCCCGCAATTTCTTGTTGGGTTCTCCCGGCACTGCCTGAAGTGCTCGGTGTGCGGTGCTGGCACAAACCCATCTGGCTGGTTCTCCTTCAATGAGGTATTTGGCTGGAAGGCAAGGTTTGCGCCCTAGGAATAAGGGGCGTGCTGGCCGCTCGAACGCATCTGCCAGATCATCCAGTGTCGGTGTTTCATCTGCCGGCTCTAAGCGGAGAACGATTGTTGTTGAGAGATCAGCGTGATAGTCGCGCCGTCTGCGGTGAGGGGCGCGGTAGGTCTTGCCATCTCCAGCTCGTCCTTCTGGCTCGCCGCTAGTTGTCCACCCCTTGTCGCTCTTTTTAAGTTGCGCATTCTGAACATCCGTTAACAACGCACCCTCCCGTTCGTGCCGAGCAGCGAAGATCAGCCGGTCCTGAAGCGCCTGATGCCGATTGCTGTTCGACCAGTGCCAGCCAAGCGCGTTGCCGATGAGCCCGGTCAACATGGAAGCCGCCGGAAAATCCCGAATGGGGCCAACTTGATCAATTGCCACGCCTCCGAATGCCATGAGAGGCGCGTCAAGCCCAAGGACGAGCCAACGGTGCGTCACGATACCATCGCTTGCGGCAGGTATTGCGCCCAAGCGGCGAGGTCGGCTAGCGACCCTGGACCAGCCCTTGGCACTTCAGCATTCGTCAACGACATCACCCGCCGTTCCTCTCCGGTTGCGTAGGTTTCGTCCAATGCCGCCAAATGTTCAGTCAGGGCCGCAACTGCAGGCCCCACACGGGGTGCGCAAGGTTGGCGATAGGCTTCCGCCAAGCTGCGTGGTTGCCTGTCTCCAGCTTCCAGGAGCATGAAGGAAGCCCTTCCATAGGGCGCAGTGGAGCCTAACTTTGCCCCAGGAGAAACTTCGGATATCAGGTAAATGAGGTTGTGCAGCACCTGCCCGGCCAACTCCGCATCGCCGCCCAGGTTTTTCAACAACCCTGGCAAATCGACGACCACATAGCCGTAGAACAGACCGGAGGTCAATTCCGTTTCCTGAATTGTGTCCGCGCCCGGTTCATCCCCGGAAAGGTCATCGACCGCCGTGAAGTAGTCGCTTTCCGATTCCTCTTGATGCACGGTGAAGGCATGGGCTACATGCACCGGCGCTGTGATGTTTGCGTCAGGGTCCGAAGTCACCATGCGGCCGAACAATGCCGCCGTGAGGCCAGCAGGCAATTTTGTGTTCTCGCGCAAAGCTTTGATGTTCCTCTTGAAGTCCTGCCCCCATTTCTTCGCAGCGGCCTTGATGGCTTCGGTGTCGCCCTCTGATTCTTTGGCTAGGCGCTCGGCCTCATCCCTGAGCCAGTTGAGCTCCGGTTCACCAAGCAGCAGTGTCTGGCGGCCCTTTTTGCTGGTGCCTTTGTCGCCATAGACGGCTGCCTGAAACTCTGGCTCCAAGGCGGCGGCAATGTCATCGGAGAACTGTTTTCGCAACGGGTCAATGACTCGCTTGGTAACCAGCTCGCGAGACCGGAATGCGTCCTGCGCACCCCTGATGGTCTTAAGCGCGTGGGGATCAACGGCGCATCGCCAGTGCCGTTTCAGGCATTGGGATGAGATTCGGGTTCGCATCGCGTCGCCGTATGGCAGGCGCTTGGCCAGTCCGCTGTCGTCCCGGTTCAGCAACGCTGATGTGTAGGGACTGAGCGTATGAATTTGCAAAAAACGTGGTTGGGTCACTGGGCAGTTCCTCCTTCGGGTTGCGTGGCGAAGCGGTGGGCTGAGTCAAGGCGCCTATAGTATGGCTCGGCCAATAACCGTTCGGTTTTGGGTTCTAGTAAAGCATGGGCAATATCGATTACGTTGACGCCGCTGTCCGGTGCGCGGCTTCGGGCAATGATTCGCGCTGCTCGCGTCAGCAAAGTCGCTCGTTGCGGCCCTCTCGCCGCCAAAAGCTGAGACAGTCGTTGTTCGCTGAATGCGGGCCTAGGATCTGCGGCTTGGGACGGCCAGGCTGGGTCGCCGCCGTCGCACAGCACGGTGCCGAAGCTGCGTTGGGAATCGTGCAGACTGGGGCGCTTTTCCAGATCGCCCCTAGGCGTCAGTATGGAGATGATGCGAATGATGGTCATCCACACATGCTCTCTTTTCCAATGGCCAATCGTTTTTGGATGCCTAACGGCCAACATCCAAAAAATGGGGGGCTTGTGATCCCCGCTCATTCTGCGCAATTCGGCCAGTGGGCCAGAATCCAGATGTCTAAGCGTTTCTGCGGCACGGAGAGCCGCGACTGCCGGAGTGTCTTCAGGCTGCGTCATGGTTATTCTCTTGGCTGAATAGGGCGCGGCAGGCGTCCGAACTCCGCAGCTTGCTCCAAAAAGCGCGGCGGGCGCGGACATTTGCTCGCGTTCGATGCACCGCTGAGCACGGGACTGACGGCAGCGTCGCCTCAAGAGCGGATTCTGCGGCCTTATTCAAGGTGGATAGGAAAGAAGTCTTGGCGGCGAAACGGGCGTCGTCGTCCTTGGCCGTCACCCGTTGCCACAGGCTTGGAAAGAACGCACGGTCCGCCGCGTGGTTTAGTTGCTTCGTTGCTGGCTTAGCGAGAGCTTCGAACTGCATTCTTTTCTTTCTTGATTTCTTGATTTCCGCACACATCGCACTCAACTTATGGTAGTCCCCTGATGAGGCGAGCAAGGCAATGGCGTAGCGCAAGGCATCGCCAAAGCTGGCAATTTCGCTCATTTGCTCTTTCGCCAGTGCTGCGGCTGTGCTCGACGAAAAGAGCCGTAGCGCACGACTAGGGACCGGAACGAGGCGCGACCTGAAGCCTTCGGTCTTGCTTTCGCCTCTGGAGATTGCCTCCGCCACCAACAACATGTCACCCGTTTCGTTTGCGCCTGCCTTGGCGAGCAATGGCATCACCCAATTACCAGAAAAGAGAAGATCATTCAGCTCTCTGTAGTCGAAATCTCCTCCGATGCCAAGCGTGAGCGCCATTCCGTCCTCTTTTTTTGTCGGGGACCATGGATCATGCGCCCTGCCTTGAAGTTCCTTCGGCCCCGCCCGTTCGCACTTCGAATTGGAGCGCTTAGCAAAAAAGGCTGTATCTCCTCCATCCAGTCTGACTCGACGGCAAATTTCGATAAACCATGGATCTAGGTCGTCCAGCATAAGTTGGGCACCTTCAGTCCAATCCATGCACCACAAAAGGGCGGGTCCGCCAACTTGTCCGATGCCGTCACATCTGTTCGCCGTGCGCGATGCGATAAGGTTTTGCACATCCCGCGCCCACCACTTCGAAGGATCTAATGAATCTCCCGCGCGTTCGGCAGGCGCAAGCCCTAGCATTGGGCGGCTGGAATGTCCGCCGTTCATTCTGGCGATGCCGTAGTTTTTCGGGCCGCCGTACCCCTCACATGTCTGCAGAGACACTAGTGCGAAAACCCAATCTTCCGTGGCCGCTCGCTTGGTCACGGCCTGCTTCAAGTCATGGTTTTTGGAGGTGATGAGCATGTCTAAGGCATCCGGAGTCCTTACAAGTGTCCAAGTCAGTGCGTCTTGGGGCACTGGTGCCTGCATGAAGGCAGGCTTGTTTTTATCCTGCACCACTAATGTCCAAGGTTCGTCGTCAGGGTGGTCGGGGGTGAGGCCGCGCAGCATTGCGGCCCAATCGGCGGCCACTGTTGGCAACTCATTGCGTTTCGCTGTCCAAAGCGCCAAGGCGCTGAGCTGCACCAAAAACATGTGCCATGCCGGGCGTTGGTGCGGGCGCAGCGCCGGGAACCCCTGCACCTGCCCTTGGGTCATGGCTGCAAGAAGCTCGGGCAGCGAAACCCTTTGGTCGCTGTTAACGGTTAGTATCGGGTCAGTTAGCAGATTCATCGGGATCTGTGTATAAATGTACACGATTTGGATGTCAAGCGCTTTTTTCCAGTCCCCGGCGCGTGTAGTGAAAACGCCTATCCCCCACGGACAGAATCAGTTCGCCTTCGCCTTGCACCGTCGGCTCTGCTTCCCTTGCAAGCCCTTGCGACCAGTGGGCGGGCAGTGTGATTCGGGTGATCTTTTGGCCAAACGGCCCAATGGGGGCGGGATGAAGGGGCAAGACTGCGCCTTCCTCACCCAAGCGGGTCATGATGTTCTCATCGGATGATGGGAAGTTCAGTTCATCAAAAGACTCGTTGCGGTCCAGTACGTTGAGTTTAGCGATTAGGCCGCGCGCCGCCTCGGAGCCGCCGTATTGCTGTTGGTAGCGCCGCCAATTGCCGCCCTTCTCATTGATCAGATCCTCAATTAGAGCCGGATGGGTGGCGCCTTCAACCAGGTTCCGGTTCATGTCTGGTATTCGCCAAATGGCGTTTGCCTCAATCAGTCTCCGAGTCAACTCCAAGCTGGCTAAGTCTCGGTAGATGCCGTTGAAGCCGTCCTGCCGATTCCATGCGCCTAGTCCGTTGAAGAATAATGGCGCAGCCAGACGGTCCAAGCCGCCTTCGGGCATCAGCACGGTCGCCCGAGCCTTCGTGAATCCGTTTGGCCGAGACAAGTCATGGCGGTGTAGGCGCCCAACTCTCTGCAGCAGCACATCCATAGGGCAAAGGTCCGTGATTAACACGTCGGCGTCTATGTCTAGCGACTGCTCAAGCGTTTGAGTGCCAATCACGATGCAGCCAAGCGGCTCTTTTGGCCGCCCCTTCCCAAGAGCTTCCTCAACAGCGCTGTCGAGGAGTGCGCGGTCCTCTACTGCGAACCGGCTGTGATGCAATGCCGGCCCATCCGCCGCTTGCATCAAAAGCGGCTCGCATCCAGCGTCCTTAACGGCTTGCCAAGTGTCCGTCGCAATGCGCACCGTGTTCCGGACCACTAGAACGTGCGCCCCTTGCTGAGCTGCCGCGACTGCATGGTTTGCTGTGGTGGTCGGGTCCATGCTGGGCAGCGACTGCAGATACACTTCCTTGGCGCGCCCTTGTTTTTCTGGTGTGTGCGGCGCGTTTTTCCCGTTCACCCAGATGGCGGGGTAGGGCGTTGCGCTGGCGGCAGCAGGGTCAGGCAGCGCACCGCCGGTCCACACGACACGGGCCTTTGCGCCGAGTGTCGCGGACATTAGCATGGCGTACCCCCCACCAGCCAAGTGCGCGTCCGTGAGTTTTTTCAGCACTTCGGTCATGTAGGCATCTGATGCGTGAACTTCGTCAATCACCAGTAGGCTGCGACTCAGTGCGCTGCCCCGCAAGTGGCAGTGCTTGACTTGCAGTCCGGCCAGCATCGCTTGGTCAACGGTGCCGACCGCCACGGATGAAGCAAGAAAGCGCGTTGCGTGCTCGGCCGCCCATCGGTGCGGCGATGCGCTCTCATCGTCCCATCGCACCTTCCACTCGGGCAGGCGCTGCCCCTTGAAGTCGCCTGAACGCAGCAATCCCGGGACTGCCAAGACGGCTTCCGGCGCGTCGCTTCCGAATGCGTGGCGCATGGCTTGGTTGACGCGGCCATGCAGTTGCTTGGCTGCCGCCCGCGTTGGTAGGGCGAAATAGAGGCCCGATACCCGGCCCGCCGCAAAGAGTTGGGCGAAGCGCCACAAAGCGGCTTCAGTCTTGCCGGAACCGGTTTCGGCTTCGAGTATCACAAGCCGCGCATCCGCATCAACGCTGCCCAAGACAGACTGGGTTGGATTGGGTTGCCATCCAGCCGTCAGCGTTCCGAAGCTCGGGGCTGACCGATCGGCTCTTTGGCCGGGGTCTAGCCCAATCGTGACCAACGCTTGTGTGGCCGCATTGTGGGCCGCAGAGTCGTAGTGGGCGTCGAAAGGCGCTTGATAGGGGAAGAACCTCACGTCCGAGCCGACCCAGTCGGCCAGCGAGATGAACCCGGCGACCATGTGGTGGAAAGGCGGTTCGGTTGGCAAGGCACCGTTGTCCTGCTGAAAAGCCTTGGCGAACCATTGGCGCAGGGCATCGTTGATGGTTGCGGCTTCCGTCCGCCAGTCGTAGTGGTGGCAGGATGGCCAATCTCGTTCCGTTGGATCGAGCGGGTGTGAGATGGGGCGGCCATGATGGGCGAAGGCGGCTACTAGGATGGATGAGGCGGCGTCTCCCCATTCCCTGATCTGCGTCACCAGCGCATGCAAGGGGTGTTTCGCATCTTTCCAAGCCAATTGCAATAACGCTGAACCCTCCTGCAAATGCCCGCGAAGTGGTCCGCGCCACAGACCCGACGGCCATCCCTTGGCCTGAAAGCCTGGATGCAGCTTGCCGATGTCGTGTAGAAATGTCAGCACTGACAGCCGCTGGCAATCCATTTCGGACAGCGGTCTTTTGGCCGCCGTCTCCAAACGGCTGCGAATGACCGGCAGTTCGACCAGCCGCGCAAACACGGCAGCCACATCCATGCAGTGATGGGCAAGCGGATGAAAAGTGGCGCTTTTCTGATCGGTCTTGCCCCATGCGCCACGCATCATTCGCGCCAGTGCAAAATCGTCCTTCGCCAATTCGCTGGCGACGCCATCATCTTTGGCAAAGATCACCCCCATCGGCTGCTGGAAGTGGCCGCACGAGGGTCTGGTGGGTTCAAGATTGATCCTCTTGAAAGGCTTGCAGCGCCTCTGGGTTGGCCAGCGCTGCGGTGTTTTTGACGGGTCGCCCGTGAATCGCTTCGCGCACGGCGAGCTCGGCGGTCTTGCCGCTTAGGGTGCGGGGGATGTCGCTGACGGCGATGATCTCCTTCGGCACATGGCGCGGGGATGCCCCGGTGCGGATGGTGCGTTTGATGCGTTCAACCAAATCCGCGTCCAGCGTCGTGCCGGGGCGCAGCACCACGAATAGGATGACTCGGACGTCACCGTCCCGCTCCTGACCCACGCAGACGGCGTCCGCCACCTCCTCGATGCGCTCCACTTGGCGGTAGATTTCCGCGGTGCCGATGCGCACACCGCCGGGATTGAGCACTGCGTCGCTGCGCCCGTGCATGACGTAGCCGCCCGATTCCGTCACCTCGGCGAAGTCCCCCTGCGCCCAGACGCCGGGAAACTTGCCGAAGTAGGCGTTGCGGAACTTTTCGTCTTTGGGGTCCCGCCAGAAGGCGACGGGGCAGGAGGGGAAGGGGCGGGTGCAGACCAATTCGCCCTTTTCGCCGACAGCGACGGGCTTGCCTGCCTCGCTCCAGACCTCCACCGCCATGCCGAGCCCCTTGCATTGCAGTTCCCCGGCGTAAACCGGCAGGTTCGGATTGCCGAGGATGAAGCAGGAGATCAGGTCGGTGCCGCCGGTCATGGAGACGATCGACAAGTCCTCCTTGATGGCTTGATGAATATGGCGGAAGCCGACGTCGGAAAGGGGAGCGCCGGTGGAGAGCAGGGTGCGCAGCCGGTGCAGGCGGTGGATCTTCTTGGGCGCGATGCCGACCTTGGCCATGCCGCGCAGATAGGTGGGGCTGGTGCCGAACAGGGTCACGCCCTCCCGCTCCGCCATGTCCCAAAGGGTGCGCGGGCGGGGATGGAAGGGGGAGCCGTCGTAGAGCACCAAGGTGCAGCCGGTGGCCAAGGCGCTGACCAGCCAGTTCCACATCATCCAGCCGCAGGTGGTGAAGAAGAACAGCCGGTCGGCGCGGCGGAGGTCGAGGTGCAGCCGGTGCTCCTTGGCGTGCTGCAGTAGGGTGCCGCCAGCGCCGTGAACGATGCACTTGGGCTTGCCGGTGGTGCCGGAGGAGTAAAGGATGTAGAGCGGATGGTTGAAGTCAAGCTGTTCGAAGGCGGCGCTGGGACCGTCCAAGAGCGCGTTCAAGGCCAATCCGTCGGTCGCCGTGCTTAGGAAGGGCGCCCATATTAGATGCTCTATCGACGGTGTGCGTTCCAGCACACGCTTGACCTTGGCGCGGATGTCGAAGGTCTTGCCGGCGTAGCGGTAGCCATCTGCGGCGACCAGCGCCTTGGGCTCTATCTGCCCGAAGCGGTCCAGCGCCCCCTCCACGCCGAAGTCCGGCGAGCAGGAGGACCAGACGCCGCCCAAGGTGGTGGTGGCAAGCATGGCGACCACTGCTTCAATGCCGTTGGGCAGCCAGCCGGCCACCCGGTCCCCGGGGCCGATGCCTAGGGCCTTGAGGCGCCCGGCCAGGGCCGTGGAGCGCCGGCGTAGTTCGGCGTAGCTGATCTCGCTGCGTTCGCCGGACTCCTGATAGGCGATCAGGGCCGGCTGCTCATCTTGGAAGCGCAGCAGGTTCTCCGCATAGTTCAGCCTCGCCCCCGGAAACCAGACAGCGCTGGGGAAGCGCTCCAGATGCCGCACGGCGGTGTCGGCGGGGCGGCTGGCTTGGATGTTGGCGAAGCGCCAAACCTCCGACCAGAAGGCGCCGGGGTCAGCAATCGACCATTGATGCAGGGTTTCGTAGTCGGGGAACTCCTTGCCGGCGACCGCCGCCGCCCGCCGAGCGAAGCGGGTCATGTTGGACTGTTCGACGGTTTCGGGGGAGGGGCGCCAAAGGGGGGCGTCCTCGTTCACTGCCGCTTCACCCCTCATGAACCGATCCCAAAATCAGCATTGCATCGGCCCTCGGTCACAGGGAGGCGCAGGCATGGCCCCCATCGACCACCAATATGGTGCCGGTCATGTAGGCGGAGGCGTCCGACGCCAGCAGCAGCAGGGGGCCGTCCAGATCCGCAAACTCCCCGTAGCGGCGCATGGGAATGCCCTTGACGAAGTCCGCCGAACGTTCGCTCTCCAGCAGCAGGCGGCTGACGTCCGTGAGGACATAGCCGGGTGCCAAGGCGTTGACGCGGATGCTGTGCTTGGCCGCCTCCAAGGCCATCACCTCGGTCATGCGGCTGAGCGCCCCCTTGGAGACGGCGTAGGGAAACTGGCCCTTGATGGTGCGCCGGTCGGTGATGGACGAGATGTTGATGACGTTGCCGCCACCCCAGCCGTTGGTCCGAACCCGTTCGGTGTAGAACTTGGCGGCCAGCCAAGCGCCCTTTAAGTTGGTGTTGAGCACGAAGTCCCAATCCGCTTCGTCGATCATCTCGTAGGTCTTGGCCCCGGCTTCGACCCCGGCGTTGTTGATGAGCACGTCGATGGGGCCGAATTCCGCCAGCGCCGCGTCCAAAAAACTCTGTATGCTCGCGGCGTTGGTGACATCCAAAGCCGCGCCCAAGGCGGCGCCTCCGGCAGTGCGGATTTCCGCGACGCGGGCTTCAATTCGGTCCATGCGGCGGGCCCCCAACGCCACCTTCGCCCCGGCCTTGGCGAGCACCCCGGCGAAGTGGCGGCCGAAGCCGGAGGATGCGCCGGTGATGGCGACATGCTTGTTGGTAAGGTCAAAGAGGTTCATGCGGCGGCCCATGCAGTCGGGGCCATAAGAATGCCCGCAGTGCCGTTCTTGGCGCAACATGCAGGTTTGGATTTAGGCGTCTCTTTGCGCAACGATGGCGCATTTGGCGCCTGTGGACAAGCTCTAGTAGGTCATCGTCAGGCTGATGCCCGCCATGCGTGGCCGGTTGTGGATTAGGGACTGCATGCCCAGGAAATCGAACCCCTCGATGATGTAGCGCTTATCGCTCAGGTTCTTGACGAAGACGGCCGCTTGGTAGCGCTCGTTCCCGCTGCTCCAAGCCGCCCGGAGGTTCCAGATAAGGTAGTCGCCGCCCACTTCGTGGGGCTTGTTGGCGGGGCTCAAGAAGTACTCGTCCGAGTAGTTGAAATCGACTTGCAGGGTGCCTTCGCCGCCCAGCATTGGCTGAAGCAGGCGGAAGACGCCGTTCGCGGACAGCTCCGGGGAAAGCACCAGTTCGGAGCCGGACACGTCGATTACCGCCCCGTCCAGCCCAATTGAGGTAAAATTGAATGTCTCGGTGCGCAGATAGCCTAGCCCCAATTGCATTTCAAAATAGGCGGTGGGCGTGGCGGCCAACTCCGCCTCGAACCCCCACACCTCGGCGCTGCCGGCATTGGCGAGGCGGGTGACGACGTTGCTCCCGCCGGGCAGCAGATTTGGCGTAAACGCCTGAAAGTCCTGGTAGTCGCCGTAGAAGGCGGTGAAGTTGCAGCGCAGCCGGCCGCCCAGCCGGGTGGTTTTGAGGCCGGCCTCGTACAGGGTGACCGTTTCGCTGTCGTAAGGCGCCAGCTCCTCCGGTGCGCCGAGGAAGCCGCCGGTGTTGAAGCCGCCGCTCTTGAAGCCCGTGGCGATGTTGAGAAACAGCAGGGTGTCGTCGCCCGCCTGCCAATTCAAGCCGAAGTCCCAGGACAGATCGTCCGATTCCAAGTCGTCCTTGCGCATGAACGGCGGGAAGGCCGGCATGTCTGGGGGCGAATTCCAGTTGAACTCTACGCCGGGGTCCACTTGGTTGCTGGCGCCCGTCCGCTCGCCGGTGAAGCGCAGGCCGGCTTGGGCGGCCAGCCGGCGGGTGATCCGGCGCTCCCAATGGGCGAACAGGGCGAAGGCCTGGGTGTCTTGATCGTAGGCGTTGTGGAAGGATGTGAACTGCGGCGGGCCGACGCTGTGCAAGCCCTCCTTGTGGTCGCTGTAGTAGTAGAAGCCGAGCAGCCAGTGCGTCGAATCGCTGTTGTGGTGCAGGCGCACTTCCTGGGTCACTTGGTCGGCGTCGATCGACAGGGTGCTGGCGTTGGGTAGGTCGATGCCGGCGAAGCTGGCCTCCGTGTGCGTCTTTTCCACTTTCTCGAAGGCGGTGATGGACAGCAGTTGCCAAGGGCCGCGCTCCCAAGTCAGCTTGGCCGAGGTTCCAAAGGTGCGGTTGTGCAGATCGACGTCAAAATTCGGGTCCAGCGTCACCCGGTCGGGATTGCTGTTGGCGTCCCGGAAGCCGAACGCATCGAAGCACTGACGCGCCTGGATGGCGTCGAGCTCGCAGTCATCGCCATTGGCCGTCAGCAGACCCCGGTGCTTGTAAACCGTAGGGGTGTTGCTGGCGTTGGCGCCGTGCAGGTTAAGGCGCAGGTCGGCTGCGGCGCTAAGGTCGATGTCCAGTTGCAGGCGGTAGGCTTCGACGTTGGCGGCCGCCGACCGGCCGCCCCGAATTTGATCCACTTGGTAGCCGTGGTTTTCGTCGTGCAGGAAGGAAACCCGGCCGCGCACTCGGTCCGACAGCGGACCGCCGGCGGCGCCCTCAAACTTGATCCGCTCATAGCTGCCGAACATGGCTTCGCCGTAGGCCGCAAACTCCGCGCTGGGCTTGCGGGTCATGAAGTGGACGAGGCCGGCGGTGTTGTTGCGTCCGTAGAGGGTGCCTTGCGGGCCGCGCAGCACCTCCACCCGTTCGATGTCAAACAGCAGGGAGGTTTGGCCGGGCAGGGCGCCCAGAAGAACCTCATCCACATACATGGCCACCGGGCCTTCGGCGGTGTCCGCGAAGGAGTTGATGCCGACGCCGCGAATCGACAGGCCCGGCTTGGCGCCTTCTCCCGCCGGGGCGGTGTAGTTGAAGTTGGGGGTTTGGGCGGTGACGGCGGTGACGTTGTCCATCCCCAGCGCCTTGAATTGGGCACCTGTGATGGCCGTCACCGAAGCGCTCACGTCCTGAAGGTTCTGCTCCCGCTTCTGCGCAACGACCACCACTTCCTCAATGATTGCGGAAGCCTGGACCGCAGTGCTCAGCAGCAGCCCAATGCACAGCCCGGTGAGCGCTTGACCAGCCGGTTGGGGATGACAGCCTGCTGGAGCAGCCCAAGCGGGCCGGGCGGGATCAATCGCTTGTGGCGAAGGCGCAGTCCTCATACAATGCCGCCGGCAGGCGAGTTCGGAGTGTAGCTCAGCTTGGTAGAGCACTACGTTCGGGACGTAGGGGCCGGAGGTTCAAATCCTCTCACTCCGACCAACCCCCGCTTATGAATTCCCTTCCATGCCGATCACCCCAGCCGGGTCTGGGCGTATTCGGCCAAGCGCTTAAGGGCGTCCCGATGCGGGTTGGCCGGCAGCGCCTTCAGGCAGGCCACCGCCTGCTTGCTGCGCCTTAGGGCGGCGGCTCGGGTGTAGTCAAGTGCGCCGCAGGCGCGCACCACCTCGAGCACTTCGTCCAGGTTGGCTGCGGAGCGGGTTAGGAGGCTTTCCCGCACGGTCTCCGCCTGGGCTGGGGCGCCTTGGGCCAAGGTGAAGATCAGCGGCAAGGTCAGCTTGCCTTCAACTAGGTCGTCGCCGACGTTCTTGCCCATTAACTCCGAATCGCCGGCGTAGTCCAGCCAGTCGTCCACAAGTTGGTAGGCAAGGCCGAACTCCAAGCCGAACCCCCTTAGCGCCTTCACTTGGTCGTTGCCGCCGCCGGCCAGTACCGCCCCGCTGTGGGCGGCGGCTTGGAAAAGCAGGGCGGTCTTGCAGCGTATCACCTCCATGTAGCGGGCTTCGTCTATGTTCAGTTTGCCGATGTCGGAAAACTGCATGACTTCGCCCTGGGCGATCAGGTTGGTGGCGTCGGCCAAGATCGTCAAAACGTCGTTGTCGCCGAGCTTGGTCATGAGTTGGAAGGAGCGGGAGTACAGAAAGTCCCCAACCAACACCGAGGGTGCGTTGCCCCAAAGGGAGTTTGCAGTGATGCGCCCGCGCCGCAATTCCGAGCGGTCCACCACGTCGTCGTGCAACAGGGTGGCGGTGTGCAGAAACTCGATGATCGCCGCTAGGGTGACATGGTGGCCGCCTTGGTAGTTGCAGCAGCGGGCCGCGAACAGCACCAGCGCCGGCCGCAAGCGCTTGCCGCCGGACTCGACGATGTAGCGCCCGATCTCCTCGATCAGCGCCACCGGAGACTGCAACTGTTCGGTGATCAACCTGTTGACTGCGGCGAAGTCCCTGTCGATCAGCTGGAGGATGGCTTTCAAGGGATCGGCCGGCGCCTTGGCCGGCGGTGCGGTGGGCCTTGGTTGGAAAGCGGCGGCCAAGGGGTTCAGCGGCATCTGCATCCCCGCGGCGGGTGTCGTTGTAATCTCATGTTTTCGCCTCTAGAATACGCCGCCTTTCACGGGTCGGCGCAAAGTGACCTATTCTAACCATGTGCTCTGCGTTAACGGAGTAGAAGAATGTTTGCGGTTTTTGTGAGCGGCGGCAAGCAACACCGGGTTGCGGAGGGCGAAACGCTCCGGCTGGAGCGTCTGAACGCCGTGCCGGGTGATGAGGTGGTGTTCGAGCAGGTGCTGCTGGTCGGCGACGACGGGAATTTCCGCGTCGGCCAACCCTTGGTGGAGGGCGGGCGCGTCAGGGCTTTGGTGGTCAATCACGGCCGGGGCAAGAAGATCCGGGTCATCAAATTCAAGCGCCGCAAGGGCTACATGCGCCGCCAAGGGCATCGCCAGTGGTTCACCGAAGTGAAGGTCACGGGCATTGAGGCGGCCTAGGCCCGGCGGCTTGCGGGCGGAAACATAGCGGAGGCGGGTTCATGGCGCACAAGAAGGCGGGTGGAAGCACCCGCAACGGACGGGATTCGGAATCCAAGCGGCTGGGCGTGAAGAAATTCGGCGGCCAGGCGGTGCGCGCCGGCAACATCATTGTCCGGCAGCGGGGCAGCCGCTTCCATGCCGGCGAAAACGTCGGCTGCGGACGCGACTACACGCTGTTCGCCACTGCCGACGGACATGTGCAGTTCCTCCGCAAGGGCAAGCTGCAGCGCAAATACGTCGCCGTTGTAGCGGAGGGGTAGTCGCGGTGGGCGAACGGCGCCCCAGCCCCATTGGGAACCGCCCGCGGGGCGACCTGTTGAGCCGCACAACCCTCCCATGCGGGTGCGTTCCGCCATGCAATTCATTGATGAAGCCAAGATTCATGTCCGCGCCGGCAAGGGCGGCGACGGCGCCCTGAGTTTCCGCCGGGAAAAATACATCGCCAAGGGCGGTCCGGACGGCGGCGACGGCGGCGACGGCGGCGATGTGCTGCTCGTCGCCGATCAGTCGCTCAACACCTTGGTGGAATTCCGCCATCAGCCTCGGCAGTTGGCTGGCGACGGCCAGCCCGGCGGCAGCCGCAACAAGACCGGCGCCCGCGGCCACGACCACCTTGTGCAAGTGCCGGTGGGCACCACCGTGGTGAATTTGGGAGCGCCGGGCTTGGGGGAACTCAGCGACGCGCTAGCGTCGGCTGGAAGATCGCCTTCGGCCACTGAAGCGGTCGGGAATTGGGGACGGGGCTGCGAACTGCTTGGCGACCTTGGCAAGCCGGGCGAGCGCTTGTTGGTGGCTAGAGGCGGACAGCGCGGATTGGGCAACGCTCGGTTCAAATCCTCCACCAACCAAGCGCCGCGCAAGACCACCAGCGGCGGTCTCGGCGAGGAGCGTGACTTGGCCCTGCAACTGCGCTTGCTGGCCGACGTCGGCCTGTTGGGCATGCCCAACGCCGGGAAGTCCACCTTGCTGTCCAGGGTTTCGGCGGCAAGGCCGAAGGTCGCCGACTATCCGTTCACCACCTTGTCGCCGAGCCTCGGATTGGTGCGGGTGGCGGCGGACTCCAGTTTCGTCATGGCGGACATTCCCGGCCTGATCATCGGTGCCGCCAAGGGGGCCGGCCTTGGCGTTCAATTCCTGCGTCATCTTTCGCGTACGCGCCTGCTCCTGCATTTGGTTGACGCCTGCCCGGCGGATGGTTCCGACCCCTTGGCCAACGCCGCAGCCATTGAAGCCGAAGTCAGGGCTTACAGTGGCGCACTGGCGGAGCGACCGGCATGGTTGGTGTTGACCAAGATCGATCTTCTGGATGAGGCCAGCCTAGGAGGCTTGCTTGCGCGGCTGGGCAACGCCTTTCCCGACCGGCGCGTGTTGGCCGTCTCGGCCTTGACTGGCGTTGGCCTTAAGGTGTTGGTTGGCCAAGCCATGGCGGCCTTGTCCGAGTTCCGCAGCTTGCTGGCCGACAACGCACTCTTGCGGCAGCGGGATGCGGCGCTGGCGCAGCGAATCCTTACGGAGGTTTCGACCAGCGCCTTGGCTCCGTCGAGGGCTATGCGCCGTGCCGCAGCCAGTGTAGCCGTCCGCCCCGCCGCCAAGGGAGGGTTGGGGTGAGCCGGCGAAAAGACGCCGGCCGGCGCGAACCGATTGGAGAGCAGGAGGCACGGGCCAAGGTCGCCGCGGCCCGCCGCGTTGTGGTCAAAGTTGGCAGTTCCCTGCTCATGGACCCGAACACCGGAATTTCCTACGCCAACAGCAGGCCTTGGTGCGCGGCGATCGTTCGTCAATTGGAGGCGGGGCGGCAGGTGCTGTTGGTGTCCTCGGGCGCCGTTGCCCAAGGGACGGCCAGTCTGGGATGGTCGCGCCCGCCAGCGGATTTGCCCAACATGCAGGCCGCCGCCGCTGTTGGGCAGATGGGCCTGGTTGGCGCCTACGCGGCGGTTTTCGCCGAACATGGCCGCCGCACGGCATTGGTGCTGTTGACCCATGAGGACGTGGCGGAGCGGCAGCGCTACCTAAACGCCCGCTCCACGCTGACTCGCCTGCTGGAATTGGGCGTGGTGCCGATCATCAATGAAAACGACACCGTGGCCACCGACGAAATCCGCTTTGGCGACAACGACACCCTAGCCGCCTTGGTCGCTAGCCTGCTGTCCGCCGAGGCGCTGGTTCTGCTTACCGACGTGGATGGGCTGCATCGCCAAGACCCGCGCCTGAATGCCGCCGCCGAGCGGGTGGCCTACGCTGAAGCCGCGGATCCGGCTTTGGACCAGTGCTGCGGCAGAGGCGGAGCGCTAGGGCGGGGCGGCATGGTCACCAAGGTGGCGGCGGCGCGCACGGCGGGCCGTTCAGGCGCCCACACCATCATTGCCGACGGTTCTCAGCCGGGTGTGCTGGAGCGCATTTTTCGTGGCGAGCGGGTCGGCACCTGCTTGGCCGCCGACGTCGAGCCTCTGGTCGCCCGCAAGCGCTGGATCGCCGGGCAGCCTCGTCCAAAAGGCGACCTAGTGCTTGACGCCGGCGCCGCAGCAGCGGTGCGCAAGCGCGGGGTCAGCCTGTTGCCGGTAGGGGTGGTCGCCGTGCGCGGAGAGTTTCGGCGTGGTGAAGTGGTGCGTTGCGTCACCGAGGACGGAGAGGCCGTTGCCCAGGGCTTGGTGAACTACGCCAGCGCCGAAGTGGCTAAAATTAAGGGGATCGCCAGCGCCGAGATCGGCGGGCGGCTAGGCTACGCGGTGGAGCCCGAGCTGGTGCATCGAGACAATCTGGTGGTCATTTGACCTAGGCCCGTGGATGGGCCGGCGTTTTGGTCGTGGGCCAAGTTGCAGCGGCCTCGTCCTTGGGTGGGGATGCGCCGCCCGCTGCCGGGCCGATGCCTGAGCCTGTAGGCAGCCTTGGGGGCTGCCGCCCTTTAGGGGCCCTTAGCCGGCAAGGCCTTGATGCCGGCGCTCAGGCGGGACTTATGCCGTGCGGCCTTGTTTTTGTGCATGATGCCCTTGGCCGCAGTGCGGTCAATGATGGGTATGGCCTCCGCCAACGCGGCGCCGGCTTGCTCCGCATCGCCATTGGCGATGGCGGCCTGCACCTTCTTGATGTAGGTGCGGGCCTTGGACTTTTGGCCGGCGTTGCGTTGCCGATGGCGTTCCGCTTGGCGGGCGCGTTTCTGTGATTGGGGGCTGTTGGCCAAAGGAGCCTCTCAAGCGCTGAAGTTGGAGGGTGGGCACTATGCCGCCGATGAGGGTTCATGTCAACCGATAGCAGCGCCTCCGTTGCGGCACAGGGCGCGGTCGTCAGCGGCATGACGTTGCTGTCGCGGCTGTCCGGCTTCGCCCGGGACTTGCTGCTGTCGCACTTCTTGGGCGCCACGGGCGCCGCCGACGCCTTTCTGGTGGCCTTCCGCATCCCCAATTTCTTTCGCCGCCTGTTTGCCGAAGGCGCCTTCAACCAGGCCTTCGTGCCCATTCTGGCCCGTTACAGGAAGCTCGGCCCAGCGCAGCTCAAGGGCTTCATCGCCGTGGTCGGCGGCGACCTCGCCATCGTGCTGACCTTGTTCGTGGCCCTTGGCGTCCTTTTTTCCGGCGCCTTGGCGACGCTCTTTGCGCCGGGGTTCTGGCAGCAGCCGGCCAAGTTGGAGCTGACTGCTGATTTGGTCCGCGTGACTTTCCCGTACTTGGGCTTCATATCGCTGGCGGCCTTCGTTGGCGCCATTCTCAATACCCACGGCCGTTACGCTGCGCCCGCCTTCACGCCGGTGCTGCTCAACGCCAGCCTGATGCTGGCCATGACTTTCGCGGTCGCCACTGGCGGCGACATGACCTTCGCCTTGGCTTGGGGGGTGTTCGCCGCCGGTGTTGTGCAGTTGCTGTTTCAGGTGCCGATGCTTGGCCGGCTTGGGCTGTTGACTTGGCCGCGGGCGAGCCTCAAGCACCCCGGCGCTCGGGAGGTTGGCCGACTGCTTGCGCCGGCGGTCTTGGCGTCCTCAGCGGGGCAATTGAACGCTTTGATCGACGCCGTTCTGGCATCGACGCTCATGACCGGCAGCATCGCTTGGCTGTACTACGCAGACCGCCTGCTGGAACTGCCCATTGGCCTGGTGGCGGTGGCGCTGGGCACCGTGCTGCTGCCCAATCTGTCGAGGCTGGCTGGGGCGGGCGAAGGACGGGCGGAGCGGGCGCAGGCCGATGGCGCGGCGTTCGCGGCGGCCATGGACTGGGGGTTGCGCATGGGTGTGCTGTTGGCGCTCCCGGCCGCAGTGGCCTTGGCGGTCTTGGCCTTGCCGCTGGTGGCGACCATCTTCCTCCACGGCGAGATGACGGCGGTGGATGCATCCATGACCTCCCTGGCGTTGCGCGCCCTTGCTTGCGGCACCTTGCCGTTGGTTTTGATCAAGGTGCTGGCCCCGGCCTTCTTTGCGCACAAGGACACGCGCACGCCGCTGCGCTTCGCGCTGCTCGCCATCGGCGTCAACTTGGTGCTTAACCTGTCCATGTTCTGGTGGTTCGGGCATGTCGGGCTGGCGTTGGCGACAGCCATCGCCGGCTGGGTGCATTTCTGGCTGTTGTGGCGTGGGGTGGCCGCCGCCGGCTACTACCAAGCGACGCGCCGGCTGGCCCAAACCACGGCGCGAGCGGTGTTGGCCGCCGCCTTGATGGGCGCCGTGTTGGCGGCACTGGCGCCGAGCGGCGCTTATTGGCTGGCGTCGTCGTCCTGGCAGCGCGTTGCTTGGCTGGCCGGCTTGGTTGTGGTCGGCGGTTTGATCTACTTGGCGGCCTTGCGGCTGGCCGGCTGGCGCCCGGCGGAAATTGGGCACCGCGTTTGACCTTATAATCAGGCGATGGAAATCGTCGTTGGACAGCACAATCTCAAGACGCGCCACCAGGGAGGGGTGGTCACCATCGGCGCTTTTGACGGGGTCCACCACGCCCATCAGATGCTCTTGGCCCACGCCTGCGCCAAGGCCAAGGAGCTCGGCGTCGCCAGCACCTTGGTGACCTTTGAGCCGACGCCAAGGGAATTCTTCGACACGGCGGCGCCGGCGCGCCTCACCCGGTTTCGGGAGAAGATCACCCTGCTGCGGCGCACCGAGTTGGACCGGGTGATCTGCCTGCCGTTCAACGCCCGCACCAGCGGCGCTCCCGCTGAGTGGGTGGTGGACGACTTCCTGCACGGCTTGCTCGGCGCCGTCCATGTGGTGGTTGGGGATGACTTCCGTTTCGGCAAGGACCGGGTGGGGGACTACGCCATGCTCGAGGCCGCCGGAAACTGGCTTGGCTATGAGGTCAGCCGTCTTGGCCCTTTGGCTTTCGGGGACGAGCGGGTATCCAGCAGCAGGGTGCGCCAAGCCCTCTCCGAAGGCAACTTTCGGCTGGCGGAGAAGCTGCTCGGCCACGCCTACTTCATCATGGGCCGGGTGGTGTATGGCCGCCGGCTTGGACGGCAACTGGGCACCCCCACAGCCAACATCCGTTTGCAGCGCTATCGGGCGGCCTTGGAGGGCGTGTTTGCGGTCACTGTGGATGCCGGCCTTGGCCGTCCCCATGCCGGAATCGCCAACATCGGCATCCGCCCCACGGTGGACGGCAAGGAGCCTCTGTTGGAAGTGCATGTCTTCGACTTCGATGAGGACATCTACGGTCGGCTGCTGACCGTGACGTTCCGCCATAAGATTCGCGACGAGCACGCCTTTGAGTCCCTCGATGCGCTCAAGGCGCAGATCGGCTATGACTTGGAGGCGGCGCGCGCTTGGTTCGACATGAATCTCGTCCACGCGCACCGGGCGAGCGGATGACCTCGCCGATGCGGGCCGGTGCTTGGCTGCTGCTGGCCGCCGCCGTGCTGGTTTGCGATCAGGCCACCAAGTGGCTGGTGAACGCGACGATGACGTTGGGGCAACGCATCGAAGTGCTGCCGTTCTTTAGTTGGGTGCTGTGGCGCAACGATGGGGCCGCTTTCTCGCTGATGTCCGGCTTGGGCGGCTGGCAGCGCTGGTTCTTCGTGGCCTTGGGGGCCGGCTTCTCCGCGTTCATTGTTTATGAACTGCGTCGCCTGGAGGTTGGCGACCGCGTTCAAGGGCTGGCCTACGCCCTGATTCTAGGCGGTGCGCTTGGCAACATGGTTGACCGGCTGACCACCGGCTACGTTTTGGACTTCGTGCTGCTGCACTATGGCGCCTGGTACTTTCCGGCATTCAACTTGGCGGACTCGGCGCTGACCTGCGGTGCTGGGCTGTGGATCTTCTGCATGGTGCGGGACAGCCGACGGGCCAAGGGTTCCTCTTAAGCATCTCGAATTTTCGGCGTTGGCGGCGGCGCCTCTAGTTCCGCATCCGGCGCTTCGTCTCGCCAAGCGTTAGTTTTCCAAGTTCCATCTGGCCCGTTCGTCGGCTCGTTGGCGCCGTTGGTCGGGTCCCCGCTTAGGGATGCGTCCGCTTCGCCTACCCTGCAAAGCCTTGCACACGGGGAAACCTCATGAATCGCCAGGTTCAGAGCATTCAGCTGGGAAGTGCGCGGGGCATCCACTCGCAAGCACGGTTTCAACCGGGCAGCGCGATGGGCATCCCCTCGGTGCGGCAGCCTCAGCCGGAAAACGCTGCGGAATGCGCTTCCCATGAAAGTGGTCTCACGCTCATCGAACTGATGGCCGTTGCCGCCATTCTGGCGGTGCTTGTGGGCGTGGCCTTGCCGGCCTTCAATGGCTATTCGCAGCGCACCTACCGCAGCGAGGCTCAGGGCGACCTGCTGGCCTGCGCCCTGGGCATGGAGCGTTGGGCGAGCAGCCGGTTCTCCTATCGGGGCGCGGCGGATTCGGACGGGGACGGCGTTGCGGACAGCGATGGCGGTGCCGTGTCAGAGCAGATTTGCGCACCTGGGTCAACGGCGGAGGGTCGCTACGAAGTCCGGGTGGTCGGCGGCGTTGACGGCTTTCAGTTGTCGGCGCACCCGCTGCCCGGCGCAGCGATGGCCGGAGACGGCTTCCTCAGCCTCGACGAAGCCGGCAACCGGGGTTGGGACCGCAACAACGACGCCCAAATCACCGCCGCTGAAGAGGACTGGAGCGGCTGATGCGGGGCTTTTCCATGCTTGAATTGCTGGTCGCTTTGCTGGTTGCCGGCGTCGGCGTACTCGGCGTCACCGGGCTTGGCGCGATTGGCCTGCAGCATGGCCGGTCGGCGGCCGCCCATGCCGATGCGGTGCTGCTCGCCCACGATCTGATGGAGCGCATCCGCGCCAACCCGGCCGGGCTTGCCGCCGGCGCCTATGCATTTGGGAATGCTGCGCCGGCATCTTCGGATTGCGTGAGCGGCCCATGCTCTCCTGCTGAGATGGCGGCCTTTGACTTGTCGGCTTGGGGGTGCGCTCTCGGCCTTGCTGGCGACAATGGGGACTGCGTGGCCTTGATGAACGGCCAAGGCGAGGTTGCAGCCGCCGCCGGCGCGGTGGCGGTCACTATCCGCTGGCGGGTGCGGGGCATGACCCAGACGCTGGCGTTCGGCAGCCGCGGCTAGTGCGCCATGCCGATGGAGCGCTGCACCAAAGGTCTGTCCTTGATTGAATTGCTGCTGGCCATGGCGCTGGGGTCGGTGGCGGCCTTGGGCTTGGTGCAGCAGTATTCCGGCGGTCAAGCAGCGGCGGCGCAATTGCGCGACCGCTCCGCTGTTCAGGACGCCGGCGCCTACGCCCTGAGCTTTCTGCGCCGTTCGGCGATGGCCGCCGGTTATTGGGGCTGCAACAGCCGCAGCGTTCGTCCGAACAACGGGCTGAACGGGGGTTGGGCCGAACTGTTTGAATTTGACCTGACCCGTGCGGTGCAGGGCTTCGACTATCGGGGAGACGGCCAGTCAATCGAACTGAACGCTTGGGCGCCCTCCTTGCTTGAGTTGCCTCGGCAAGCGTCCAACGGTGGTCGGAACGTCTTGGTCGCCGGCACCGGGGTTCGCGTCGATCGTTTGCTCCCGGGTGCCGATGTCGTCGTCTTCCGCCGCTTGGAGACGCCGACCTTTCCAGTCGCGGCCAGGATTGCACCCGGTGACGACCCGGTGGTGCTCGACGTCGTTGGCGCAGACCTTGATGCCGGGGACGTCGCCCTCATCGGCGATTGTTGGCGGGCGGACATGTTCCGCATCACGGGCGTCGTTGCAAACGGACCGCGATGGCGGCTGCTGCGGACGTCGGGAACCGGCCTCTACGACAACATGGATGGCGGCCCGGCGTCAGCCGGCGCATCCTACGGTGGGGAGGCCGGACCACAAGGGGCGATGGTTGGACGGGTCATAACGGAAATCTATTTCATCGCCGCCGGCGCCGCGCCCGGCATCGCCAGCCTGTGGCGTCGTTCCGGCACCGCGGCGCCCGTGGAGCTGGTGGAGGGCGTGACGGACCTGCAGGCGCTTCTGGGCGTTGACTTGGATGCGGAGGACGGCCTTGACGGTGTCAACCGCTACCTGCGGTTCAGCGATCTGCAGGAGGGCCACAGGATCCGCTCAATCGCTTTGACGGTGACGGCCGGCCGCGGCGGCGAGGCTCGGGACTTCGCGCAGGTCGTCGCTTTGCGCAACCTGGCATAGGCCGTCCCATGAATGCTTGTGCGTCAGTTGAGCGCTGCGTCCAGCGGCAAGGCGGCATCGCCTTGTTCATCAGCTTGGCGGTTTTGCTGCTGCTCACCTTGGTTAGCGTGGCTTCCGTGCAGACGATGAGTCTGCAAACGCGCCTGGCCGGTAACGCCCACGACAATCTGCTGGCCTTTCAGGCCGCGGAGCTGGCGTTGCGCGAGGCGGAGGCATTTCTGATGCGGGAACGGCTTGATCCTGCTCGGTTCAGGGCCCAAGGCTCGGCCGGCCTGTGGCGGCCGGCTGCCTTTGGGGCGGTGCCTCCTTGGAGGACGCCGGGCGTTTGGACGACGCTTAGCGGCAGCCGGGCCGTGGCTGCACCCCCTTCGGGTTTGGCGGCGCCGCCCCGCTACCTCATCGAATGGCTGGCTACTCTAGATGGTTCCGACAATCCCCACTTGATTGAGGAGTCCCTGTCCGCTCCGCCAATGCGAACGGCCGTATTCCGCATTACGGCACGGGGCGTTGGCGCCACCGCCAATGCCGAAGCGCGGTTGCAAAGCACCTTCGCCGTGCGCCTGCGCCCAGATGGCTGATGCGGCTCGGCTTTCGCTTAAGGGTGCCGTCCGGGAACCAATGCCTGGACGTTCGACTGCTCCTGTGGGCTGGCCTTACGGCGTTGGTGGGTTCGCCGCCGGTCTCCGTCGCCGCGTCCGAGGGCGTCATGCAGCTATCGTCCTTAGCTTACGATGCAACGGCCGCAGGTCAAGGCGGCGTTGAGTTCCGCGCCCTCAACAACTTGTCCGCCGCCGCTGGCGATCTGCAGGCTTTCCGCTTTGACGGCGACCACACCCGCCTGCTGTGGCGGGCGGGGGAACAGCTTACCGGCGTAGCGCCTGGCGAGCGGGTGATTGTGACCTACGCCCCAGGCGGTGCCGGGGTGCCATTTGAGCATGGTCGCCTCAACGAAGCGCAGCAGGCGGTGCTTGATCCATCCGAGGTCCTGTGGCTGCGGGGCGAGGGCAACGGTCGCCGCCTAGGGGCCATCCTCCGCTCCGAGCCGGTGTTGGTCGGGCGGGCTCGGGCTTCCGGGCGCAACCATCCGCCCTATCCGCTGGCGCTGGGCGACCGTTATGCAGATTTCGCAAACAGCGTCCGCAACCGCCGGGAACTGATCTATGTGGGCGCTAACGACGGCATGCTGCACGCCTTCGACGCCGGCACGGGCACCGAGGTTTTCGCCTATGTGCCGAACAAGATCATTGATGGCGACCAAGGGTTCGCCACCCGTTTGGATGTGCGCGTACGGGCGCCGGACCGCTTCCATCCGCTAGTCGATCTAACGCCAGCGGTGGAGGACGTCTTTCTGCGGCCTCGGGCGGACGCCAAGAAGAAGGCTTGGCGCACCCTGCTCATTGGCGGCTTGGGTGCCGGCGGCAAGGGCTATTTCGCCCTTGACGTCACGGATCCCGACGGAACCTTTGCCGCGGCGGAGCAGGCGGCCGGCGCCGTGCTTTGGGAGTTCACCGATCTGGACGACGCCTATCCGGTGACCGCGGACGGGCAGCCGCTGACCGGCTTGGGCGGGGCGCGGATTCGCGATCGGCATGGCGGTTTAATCAAGGACCTTGGCTACGCCGTCAGCCAAGCGCGGCTGGGCATGAGCAATGCGGAGGGTGCGGACGGCGAGAACGAGTGGGTGGCCCTGTTCGGCAACGGGCATGGCAGCACCGGGGGGAACGCGACCCTGTTTGTGTTGTTCATTGAGCGCGGCTTGGACGGTTGGGCGGCGGAGGACTTCCGCAAGTTGTCCTCCTTGCCGCCGGGCATCCCGGACGCAGCGGCGGCGAACGGATTGGGCGAGCCGGCGTTGGTTGATCTAGACCTGAACGGCACCATCGACCGGGCCTACGCCGGGGACATTCAGGGCAACCTGCATCGTTTTGACCTGTCCGCCAAGGATCCGTCAAACTGGAGCGCGACAACGATTTTTCGGGCGCAAAGCGCAGAGGACGGCGCACTGCCTCTACCCATCGTCGCCCGTCCCCATGTTTCCAAACACCCGCACAAAGCCGGTTTCATGGTGGTCTTCAACACCGGCCGGGAAGCCGGCCCCGAAGAAGAGGCCAGCACCGACGTTCAGTCCCTGTTCGGCATTTGGGACGCGGACGATGGCTCTGGGCAGGGCTTCGGCACCCCGGTCAGCGAAGCAAGCCTTGTGCGTCAGCGCATGATCAATGTTCGTAGTGCCAACGACGCCCTGTTCGAGCGACAGCGCCTCGTCTCGAATCGTCCGGTTCGCTACCGTCAGGCCGCCGCTGGGCGCTCCGCTGTGCTTGGCTGGCGCTTGGACTTTGCCGCGCCCCGCCTTGGCGCATCTACGGGTGCGGCGGAGCATCCCGGTGAACGTGTGCATGGGCGCCTGCTGGTTTGGGACGGGTTGCTGTTTGTCACCACGGTCCTGCCTAGGTCCGCGGGCGGAGAACGCTGGGCGGGAGGCGTCCTGCCCATCAGCCTCCTAACGGGCGGCAGCCCAAGCCGGCCGGTGCTGGACCTGAACGGCGATGGCGAACTGAACGACAAGGACCTCGTGGCGGCGGATGGCCGCACCTATGCACCGGGCATCCTGTTCACTGCGCAGGATTTTGGCGGCCCCTTGGTTGGCTGTCGTCTGCTGCCGCCGGCGGATCGGTCGCCAAACAGCTCGCCGTTGTTGGTTTTGGCTGGTGGCGAAAACCGGCGCATCGTCCGGCTTGGCGCTCCGGCTCGTCCCCGGCAGGGGCGGCTGTCTTGGCGGGAGTTAACGGAGTTTGATTGAGCGCCGTTGAAGCCATCGTCGTGACCCTGCCTTTGGCCGTCCGCTACCCCTCTGGAGTTCAGTGAGCCAAAGGGCCGCAGCGCACCGCCCCAACCGCCGCCCGTTCGGCGATTCAGCAGGCCAACGGACGACCTCTGGCGTCCTCGCGAATGCCGTCGCCGTTCGCATCGACCGCATGTCGGGCCCGGCCCTGCGCATTCAATATGATTTGGCGGGCCAGGCGGGCGTCCCCGTTCGCCGGGCAGTATTGAAAGTTGCCGTTCTGCCAGTCGGTCAGCCCGGAGCCGCGGATGAGCAGGTAGCTGCGGTTACGGAACGACCGCCAGCGAATGCGCTCGCCGTCATCGAGCTTCGGCAACCGGGCGGCGACGAACTCCCCAGCGTCAATGCGCCGGTCCCTGTCCTGGTCGATAAACACCACCGCCCCTTGATGCCATTGGTTTGCGCCCAAGCAGCGCGGCCCTTGGCCTGGACACAGGGTCACCGAAGCGTTGCGGGCAATGGCGAAGCGCCGGGCCGTCCGCACCGCGCCCAGCATGGCGTTGATGCGCGCCGCTGCTCGATGTTGGTCGGCAAGATCGACAAAGCTGGGCAGGGCGACCCCGGCCAAAACCGCGGCAACTGCTAGGGTCACGAGCAGTTCAAGCAAGGAGACGCCACCGCAGCCGCGGCCTGGGCCGCCACTCAACGGCGTTCCGCAGCCGTTGGCCGAAGCCCCGCTGGATGTGTGGGTTGATTCATCTTGCATAGCCCCAAACTAGCACCTCTGCACGACGACGCTAGAGGCAGGTGGCCCTTTCTTTTGTAGGAAAAACGCTCTGGCGCTCTGCTGGGAGGATCAGCCCCTATTTGCCCTGCATCGGGCGATGTGCGCTAGAATGGCCCTAGCTAGCCCCGGTGGCACAATTGGATAGCGCGGCCCCCTCCTAAGGGGTAGGTTGAAGGTTCGAGTCCTTCCCGGGGCACCACTTGCTCGCGCCCCTGACACCTTCAATCAGGGCCTGCTCAGTCGGGCAGCTCGTGTCCCGTGGCGCAATCGGCCATCCAATCCCCCGGTTCAGGCATTCGCCCTCAACTTCATCAGCACATAGATCGCGAACGCGCGCCGATGCTTTAGCGGTGCATCGTTAAAGCGGGCGATCACCACCCCCGCACGATTGATGCTTTCGATCACCTCGGACTTCTTGAAGGAACGCTCGGGGTCATAGTCCGCGAGGTGGCGCTTGAGTTGCAGAGAAACGAACGTGTCAGCGAAATCCTGTATTGCGTCGGGAAACTTCCGAATGGTTTGGTGCTTGCAACGACTTGTTGCCTGACCATGCTCAAGCGCCCGGTATGCTTGGCGCCACGCCGGCCGGCTTCGGTTCGGGCCGGCGGTGCCGGCCAAGGTGTCGGCGCAAGTGCGAGCTAGGCTGTGGAACAGGGCGTAGTAGGCGGTGCTCATCGCTCGACAAAGATCCGCACGTCGTGGCCGGCGGGGGCTGATCTCGGCCAAATCGGAGGCGGTCCGCAGTAGATCGGCGGGCCGCATAGCGCTAGTCAAGGTCCGACTGGGCGACGAACGACAGGACGGGAAATGCCTCCACGTCCGCCTTCTCAAACGCGGAGCGCATGCGGCGGCTCAGCCCAATAGTCGTATTGCTGTCGAGCATATCAGGCCCGCCGTCGTAAACCAGCCGAATGTAGAGGAACTCCTCGCCATCGCCATCCACTTCGGGCCCCACCGACAGGATATGCAATGCGACACCTGTGGGTTGCTCGCCAAGAACATCCCTAATTGTCGTTTGCGCACGTTCCAGAACTTGCTCTTTCACGGATTACTCCTCTTTAGCGGCATCCATTGTGCTCCCGCCGAACTGACCTTCGAGAGCGTTGGCAACACCCAAAGACAAATCTTAACATCCACAAGGCAATCGTGGAGCAGGCTGCACGGGAGCGCTATCCGGTTCTTCCCGGCGTTGTGAAACAGCCGCGGCAGGCAAACTCCAAGATGTCTCGGAATTGGGTAGCGTAAAGCAGTCCGGTGCGCAAAGATGGCGCGGGTCGGCGACCATGCGCCAGTGGGGGAACAGGGGCTTGCGGCCGCGGCCGCTCTTCGGGCGAAAGGTGTGCCCTCGTGCTTCCCGACCGAGTCTTCCTTCGGGACTTGGCTGGTTCATGATCTCCAGCCTAGCTCCGACTGCAGCGCTTGGATACGGCAAATCCCTTACATTCGCGTAAGCCGCGACTGGTTTTGGGCCGCATCATCCTGTCCCTTTTCATGTGCGAATTGGCGCACATAGAGGGACGGGAGGCGGCCGGGATTTTGCGTCTTAAGTCCGGTGCAGCAGCTCCGTTACGCGGTCCATCATTTCGTCCTTGTTGTACAGATCGTAGTAAATGGAGGCCATGACGTTTTGCGGGCCGAAGAAGAAACGCTCGTAGAGCACCTGGCGGTTGCCGAAGCCGGAGACGGCCACGTCCTGGGCGAGGCGGAACAAGGCCACCCGGTCTTGGCTGCCCAGATTGGTGAGCTCGAAGTAGCGTTGCACGTCGGTGGCGATGTCGCCGCTGAAATCGGCTGCGCAGGGGGTGGCCATCAGGGAGCTGGAGCCGAGCATGTGGATGGTCTCGATCAGCTTGGGGTAGAGGCGGGGAAAGAGGTTGCGGGAGGTGTCCAAGGGGCGGCGCTGCGGGATGTGCAGGCCCCACTGGTCCCGCTCCGGCTGCTGTTCGGCGGCGAACA
Source organism: uncultured Pseudomonadales bacterium (assembly GCA_958296195.1). Classification (GTDB taxonomy): domain Bacteria; phylum Pseudomonadota; class Gammaproteobacteria; order Pseudomonadales; family Azotimanducaceae; genus Azophilus. Next base: position 2,635,230 of record OY282455.1, read on the forward strand.
GCAGCGCCCGCACCGTCTCCGCCGTCCACATGGCTTCGGCGATTTGGCCCTTCACGTTCATGTCCTTGTCCTTGCCGGAGGCGCGGGCCATGGCGCACAGCAGGCCGACGATGAACTCCGCCTTCGCCAACTTGCCGCAGGCGACCTGGTGCATCATGTGGACCACGGCGTTGGTCTCCGCGAAGGCGCGGTTGCAGAGCAGCGGGTCCTTGTGCATGAACAGCCGCTCCCAAGGCACCAGCACATTGTCGAAGATGACCACCGCGTCCATCTCCTCAAAGCGGGAGGACAGGGGCGCATCAAAGGTGGATTTGCCGTGGTCGTAGCTGTCCCGGCAGATCAGGCGGATGCCCGGCGTGTTGATGGGGATGGTGAAGGCGATGGCGTAGGGCTTGTTCTCCTCGGCGGCCTTGAGCAGGGTGGAGGGGAACACCTCGATGTCGTTGGCCAGCGGCCCCAAGGTGGCCAGCAGCCGCGCCCCGTTGACGACGACGCCGGCGTCGGTCTCGCGCACCGTCTGCAGGGCCACCTCTGGGCTGGAGAGGCCCTGCTTGGCCCGCTCGGCGTTGTACTGCGGGTTGACTAAGGTATGGGTGAGCACTAGGTCGTTGCGGCGGGCCTCCTCATAGTAGTTGCGCATGTTGGCGGCGAAGTCCGCACCGCGGCCGTCCCGCCCTTCGTTCAGGAATTCGGCGGCGCCGGCGAAGGCCATCACGGAGGCGTTCTTGTAGTCCGGGGTGCGGCCGAACATGCCGTTGGACCAACGCGCCCATTCATAGTAGGCGGCGCCCCGACGGCGCACGTCCTCCGGGGTGCGTGGCAGCAGGAAGGACATGGGGTGGCGTTCGCCGCCCTCGCTGTAGGTCAGCAACGCTTGCCCATCCTCCTGATGCTGCCGGTCAATGAAGCCGGCCATGGTCTGCGCTCCCCTTGCCAAGCCCGGCGCGGCGGTGACGTCGGCAATGCGTTCGCCATGCAGCCAAACTTCGCGGTCGTCCCGCAGGGAGGCTAGGTATTCGGCCCCTGTTTTCACGGTCATTTTTCGTCTCCAACCTTGTGCGCCAACGGGTCGCCGGCACCGTTGGCCCGACTGGCGATTTTGTCCATCATGGCGGTCAGCGCCCGCCACTCCTCGGGGTCCATGAACCCGTCAAAGGCCGCGTAGGCCCTGTCCACCAAGGGCGTCACCTCGGCTTGCAGCGCCCGTCCGCCATCAGTCAGCCAAACCTGCACCACCCGCCGGTCCGTGGCGGAGCGACGCCGTTCCACCAAGCCCCCTTTGCGCAGCCGGTCAACGACACCGATGAGGCTGGGAGCGGGAATGAGGGTTCTTTCCGCCAAGGCCAGCAGCGGCTTGCCGTCCTCCTCCCACAGCACCCGCAGCACCCGCCACTGCCGCTCGGTGAGACCGAATTGGCGGAAGATGGCGCGAAACTCCGGCATCAGGGCGTTCAGCGCCCGATACAGCAGCATCGGCAGGGATTGATCGAAATTCCTCATTGGACCTGTCGCCCGTCTAATTATTAAGATATTAACAAAAAAACGGTGGCTGCAAGTCGGTGTGTCTGATCTAGCTGCTGGTGAACCCCGCTGCCATCCGCATTATTTATCTGGATTGATTTTTTGCCCAATACAACTACATAATAAAAGCATGTCCTTCTCCCATCGACAACAGCTTGAGGTCTTCCACTTTCTCTTTCTGGAAAGGTTATTGAAGATGGCTGACCCTCGCCAGTTCGTTCTAAAAGGAGGGGTCAACCTGCGGTTCTTCTTCGCTAGCCCCAGATATTCCGAAGACATGGATTTGGATGTCTTGGCGGGTTCAGTCGCCACCTTGGAGAAAAACGGCTACCGGATTCTGCAAGACCCTGCTTTTGCCCGTGTGCTGGCGGCTTACGGGATAGCCGAACTGCTCGTTGGCGACCCCGACAAAGCCAAGCAGACAGCTACTACGCAGAGGTTTCGCGCACGGCTTGTGACTGCGAGCGGCGAGTCCCATCCCACCAAGGTGGAGTTTTCCCGCCGGGGGGTTCAGGGAAGGAGCGTCATGGAGACCATTGACCCAAGCATCGCCCGCCGTTACCGCCGCTTGTCGTTTGCCTGCCAGCACTACCCGGCGGGTGCCGCTTGGCTGCAAAAGGTGCGAGCCTTGGCGAACCGGGCGCAAATTCAAGTTCGGGACGCTTTTGATCTGCATGTGCTGTGGCTCGGTGGCCATTTGGGCGTCGACCCCGCAGCGGCGCTTACCGAGGAGGAACGGGAGAGGGCTGCGAACAATTTGTTGTCCCTCAGCTACGCGGACTACGAAGGACAGGTGCTGGAGTACTTGGAGCCGGAGCAACTGGACCGCTTCGTCGGGGAGAATTACTGGGACGAGCTCCGCGAGCGTCTGTTTGGGCTGCTTGCAGGACAGGCTTAAGGCCATGCACTTCACCACCTTCTTAGCCCGGCACGCCTTCTTCACAACCCGTCAATTCGCGGTCCAATGCGATTGCCGGGTGGATTCCGCATCGCGCAGACTGGCGAAGTTGGCTCGTCAGGCGGCCCTGGTCCAGGTCTCGCGCGGGGTCTGGGCGCAGTTGGAGCATCCGCTTTTCACGCCCTACGCCGCCACACCCTTTCTGCTGGGCAACGACCAAGGCTACGTCTCGTTTCTGTCGGCCATGCACCGGCATGGCCTGGTTTCGCAAGTTCCCGGCGGCATCCAGGTGGCGACCACTGGGCATTCGCGGTCGTTGTTGTCGCCGCTGGGCCGGCACGAGTTTCTGCGCATCAAGCCGGAGATGATGATCGAAGGCGTCGCCGTCAGTTCCACGAGTCCACCCTACGCCGTCGCCAGCGCCGAGAAGGCGCTGCTGGACACCCTCTACATCGCCACGCGCAAGCGGCGGCGTTTCGCCAGCCTTCCGGAATTGCATCTGGGGGAAATCAACCAAGGCCGCCTGCGGGAGTTGCTCAACGCCCAAGTGGAGTGGAAACCGATTCGGCGGGCTATTGGCAGCCGGCTCTCCAGCTTGTTGGGTTCTGGTTGGCGGGACTGAAGCGGGCAGGGCTCCACTGACCGGGTTTGGAGCGGCCGGCGGCGTTCCGCTTAAGGGGTACAATGTTTGCCGCAGTTGCGAAAGGAAACCAACGATGGGCGCAACCTTCGAGTCCAACTTGGCGCAGGCTGAAAAGCATCTGGCCCGCTTTCAAGGCGGTGTTTTGGGGCACTTCATCGGTGGCGAGGTCGTGCCCGGCGCTTCCGGGGAAACTTTCGCCAACAACACGCCGATTGATGGCTCCCTCATCAACCAAGTGGCCGCCGGCGCTCCGGAGGATGTGGACCAAGCCGCCAACGCCGCTTGGGAGGCTTTCGCCGAATGGGGCGCCTGTTCCGGGGAGGCGCGACGCTCGGTGCTGCACCGCATTGCGGACGCCATTGAGCAGCGGGCGGAGGAAATCGCCCTTGTTGAATCCTGGGATACCGGCCAGCCGCTTCGGTTCATGAGCAAGGCGGCGGTGCGCGGTGCGGAGAACTTCCGCTTCTTTGCGGACCGGGCACCGGCGGCGGCCAACGGCCTGTCGTTGCCGGCGGCGCACCACCACAATTTCACATTGCGCCAACCCCTAGGTCCGGTGGGCGTCATTACGCCTTGGAACACGCCCTTCATGCTCTCCACCTGGAAGATCGCGCCGGCGTTGGCGGCCGGGTGTACGGTGGTGCATAAACCGGCGGAATGGAGCCCGCTGACCGCCACCCTGCTGGCGGAGATTTGCCACGCAGCCGGGCTGCCCCCTGGTGTGTTGAACCTGGTGCATGGCGTCGGCGAAGTGGCGGGGCGGGCCTTGACCGAGCATCCCCATGTGAAGGCGGTGGCCTTCGTCGGCGAATCCCGCACCGGCAGCCAGATCATGGTGCAGGGGGCGCCAACCTTGAAGCGGGTGCATTTCGAACTAGGGGGCAAGAACCCGGTGCTGGTGTTCGCGGATGCGGACTTGGACCGGGCCGTCGATGCCGTGACCTTCATGATCTACAGCCTGAACGGCGAGCGCTGCACCTCGTCAAGCCGCCTGCTGGTGCAGCAAAGCATCTACGACGCCTTCGTCGAACGGGTGGGGGAGCGGGCCGCCCGCATCCGGGTAGGGCATCCGCTGGACCCGGCCACGGAGGTGGGGCCGCTGATTCATCCGAACCATCTGCAAAAGGTGCTCAGCTACTTTGAAGTCGCCGGCCAGGAAGGCGCTTGCATCGCCGTTGGCGGCGGACGCCCCGCTGGGCTTGCGCAAGGCAACTACGTTGCGCCCACCCTGTTCAGCCAAGCCAAGGCGCAGATGCGCATTGCCCAGGAGGAGATTTTCGGCCCAGTGCTCACCGCCGTTCCCTTCGCGGACGAAGCGGAGGCGGTCGAGATCGCCAATGGCGTCCAGTACGGCTTGGCCGCCTATGCCTGGACCCGGGATCTGGGCCGCGGCCAGCGGCTGGCCCGGGCCTTGGACGCCGGCATGATCTGGATCAACTCGGAGAACAACCGCCACCTGCCCACCCCCTTCGGCGGCATGAAGGCCAGCGGCATCGGCCGGGACGGTGGCGACTACAGCTTCGACTTCTACATGGAGACCAAGAACGTCTGCATGGCGCACGACACCCACTCGGTTCCGGCGCTGGGCCGATGAGCCTCTACTACGTCCAAAAGCTGCTCTACAACCTGAATCGGGACGCTCGGGTTCGGCAGCGCCACGCGGACGACTTTGGGGATTTGCTCAAGGAGTACGACCTGTCGGAGGAGGAGCGGCGGGCGTTGGTGGATGGGGACATCGGCCTGCTTTATGTGATGGGCGTGAACGGCCAGATTCTCATGCACTACGCGGCCTTGCTGGGCTACCCTTGGGATGACTACATCAAGTCCATGCGTGAGGGTCTGGCGAAGCACGGCCCGGTGCGCCACGGGCTGTATCTCACCACGGACGGACGGGGGGCGGTTTGACGCACCCCTACGCAATCGACGCGGACTGTTTGACATTCTTGCTTATGACTCCCCAGCGATTTTTTCGTTGCTTGCTCGGAGTACTTTCTCCGCTTTGTCGGCGGTCGGTCGAATGGCGTTGCCCAATCCTGTTGGAGAACCACGGAAACGCTTGGCGGCCATTGTGTGTTATTTGGGTGATTGGGAGCTGAAATGCCATTAGTTTTCGCCGGGGTTTGCAGCCATGCGCCGGGCATCACCGGCCGGGCGGAGCGGGCGGACCCTGAACTGCGGGAGGACTTTTACGCGGCCATGCGCCGCTTGGGCGGCGAGATTCGCGCCGCCCGCCCGGATGCGCTGGTGATTGTCGCCGCCGAGCATTTCGCCAACTTCTTCATGAACAACATGCCGGCCTATTGCATGGGCATGGCGGAGCGCTACGAGGGCCCCATTGAGGACCCGGAGTGGCTGGGCATCGCGCCGCGCACCTATCCGGGGGCGTCGGCGCTGTCCCGGCGCCTGATCGAGCGCATCATGGCCCGCATCGACCTCGCCTACGCGGAGGAATGGCAATTCGACCACGGCATCATGGTGCCGCTGCACTTCCTGCTGCCGGAGGCGGACTTGCCGGTGATTCCGGTCAACATCAACTGCCAAGGCCCGCCGCTCACTCCGCTGTCAAGGGCCTACGAATTCGGCCGGGCGCTGCGCGAGGCCTGCGACGCTGTGCAGGAGCGCATCGCCGTGGTGGGCACTGGCGGCATCTCCCATTGGCCGGCCACGCCGGATTCCGGCAAGATCAACGAGGCTTGGGACCGGGACTTCCTAGACCGCTGGCTGGCCAACGACCATGCGCGCCTGACTGCTTACACAGACGCGGAAACTTGGCGGGAAGCAGGGCAGGGCGGCTTCGAGATACGCACCTTCATCGCCGTGGCCGGTGCCGCCGAGGGCGCCGTTGGGGAACTCTACTTCTACGCCCCCATACCCATCTTCGCTGTCGGCTGCACGGTGGCGCGGCTGCGCATTTAGTCGGCGCCGTTGGCGCTGCATTTCGGCTGCAATGCAGTCCGCAACCAGTGTTGGGAACGTAACTCTCATCGTTGTCCATACTTGGCCGGCATTTATGCCGGAAGGCAATGATGAGGTGGGGCGCATCATCAGCGCTCGCAAAGCAACGGTGCATGAACGGAGAGCTTATGAAGAAGGCATCCATCAAGGCTAGAAAACTGACCGGCAAGCAGAAGGCGGAACTCAGCGCACTTGAAACGCTGCCTGACGACAAGATCGACACCAGTGACATCCCGGAGGTTCTTGACTGGTCGGGTGCTCGGCGCGGCCGGCTCTATCGGCCCATAAAGCAGCAGATCACGTTGCGGCTGGATGCCGACGTGGTGAAGTGGTTCAAGGGGCAGACATCAAATGGGCGAGGCTACCAAACCGAGATCAACCGTGCGTTGAGGGAGTACGTTCAGCAGCACAGCGCCTAAGGCTTCCTTGGCGCAGGCGCCACGGGCGCCGTTTCCAAGCTCGGATCGCTTCCACGCCAGCGAGGTGTTTCGAAGAGGTTCAGTCGGGAACTTTGCGAAGTTGGCACGGCGCGACTTGGCAGGCTACAGGGTTGGGACGTCTAGGGTGGGGCCGGCACCTTTTTGGACGCCGAAGTTGTTTTGGTGGAGGTCTCGTCTTGGACTAGGTTGCGCAGCAAGCCGATGCCCGGTGCCTCCACCTCCACCACGTCGCCGGGGCTGAGGTAACGGGGCGGCTTGAAGCGGGCGCCGGCGCCGGTGGGGGTGCCGGTGGCGATCAGGTCGCCGGGCGCCAGCCGCATGAAGGTGGACACATAGCTGATCAGGCGCTCGAAGGGGAAGAACAGGTTGTCGGTGCGGTCGTCTTGGCGCACTTCGCCGTTGACCCGGGTGATGACGCGGAGTTGGCTGAATTCCGGCACTGCATCCGTGGTTACAAGCCAAGGGCCGACGGCGCCGGAGTGCTCGAAGTTCTTGCCGGGGGTGACGTTGAACCTGGAATGGCGCAGCCAGTCCCGAACGGAGCCTTCGTTCATCAGGGTGAGGCCGGCCACATGGCTGCGGGCCTCCGCTGCGGGGATGCGCCGCCCGCCGCGCCCGATGACCATCACGATTTCCCCTTCATAGTCCAACTGCTCGGATTCCGGCGGGCGCAAAACGGGCTGCAAGTGCCCGGTGAGGGACTCCCTAGTGCGCAGGAAAACGCTGGGGTGGGCCGGGGCGGGAGCGGCCTCCTCGTACTCCTCGTTGCGGTTGCCGTAGTTGATGCCGATGCAGATGATCTTCTCCGCATCCGGCACCGGCGGCAACCAAGTGATGTCCTCCAGCGAGTGGTCGGGCGCCGCGTCCAAGGCCAGCCGCCGCGCCTCATCTACGGCGCCGGCCTGCAACAGAGCCTTCAGACCGCCAATACCCGGCAGCAAAGCGCCGAGATCGGCAACCCCGCCATCCACCACAGCGCCGAAGCTGGTGCGCTCCCCACACCTGTAGGTCAACAACCGCATGAGCGGATTATAGGCCGTGCGCACCCTGTGCATGCCTTGGCCTGCTATAGTTCCTGGCCCGCACTTAGCGCCAAGAGCTTGCCGAATGGATGAAATGCTTTGGCTTTCAATAAGTTGAAGATGGAATTCAAGGACTTTGGCGGCGCAAAGTGCGCTGGCCGCGCCCTCGCTTGTCTTTTGGCCCCCAGCACGATTATCGCGGCCTTGGCGCGATATGTGGGCCAATCCAGTGACAGGGTTCGGCGGGCTTTGTTTTGGGAATAATTGGGAGCGTTTTGGCTAGATGACACAGGAGCAACCACATGAAAATCGGCGTCTCCCTTCCAGTCAGGGAGCTTGAGGACGACTTGGCCGCCATCAAGGCGTTTGCCCAGGCGGCGGAGCGTTTGGGGTTCAGCCATCTTCGGGTGCCGGACATGGTGCTGCGGCCCGGCGGCCGCCATCTGCACGAGCCGCTGCTGTTGCTGGCCTGGATTGCCGCCGTCACGGAGCGGATTGAGTTGGTGCCCTCGGTCATCGTGCTGCCGTCTCGGCAAACGGCGCTGTTCGCCAAGCAGGCGGCGGAACTGGACAGGCTTTCCGGCGGCCGGGTCAGGCTCGGCGTCGGCGTTGGCGGCAGCGCGGAGGAATACGCGGCGATGGGGCAGGACTTCCACAGCCGCGGCCAACGCTGCGACGAGCAACTGCAACTTCTGAAACGTCTGTGGACCGAAGAAGCCGTTGCATTTGAGGGCCGCTGGGACCAGGTGCGCGGCGCCGGGCTGAATCCGTTGCCCTTGCAGCGGCCCATCCCAGTGTGGATTGGCGGCCGCTCCACGCCCAGCCGCAGCGTCATCAACCGCATGGGCGCCCACGCGGACGGCTGGTTTGTGCTCTGCTCACCGGACGAGTTTCCCGCCGTCAAAGGCGCCGTCAGCAGCGCCGCTCAAGCCGCTGGCCGCGACCCCAACGCCATCGGCACTGAGGCGGGGGTGGCGGTGGTCGGCCCTAGGGAGGCGGAATGGCGGCAGCGGGTGGCCGGCTGGCGGGAGCTTGGCTTAACTCATCTATGCCTGCGCACTCTGGGCGGCGGCCTCAACGCAAGCCGGCATCTCGAAAAGCTGGAGCAGGTCGCCGGGGAGGTGGGCGCGCTTCAACCCACAAGCTGACGCACTTGGGCGGGTGTCGGGCCGCCGGGCAGAAACAGCACCACGGCGTCATCGAAGCCGGCGTCCGCGAACCGATCAAGACGGGCCTTGAACTCCCCTAGGTCAGTTCCCGGCGGCGCCTGAATGGTGGACACCACCGCCCGTTTGCCGCCGGCTTGCCGGTAGGTTTCCAAACCGGAGACGAGTTGGTCGGCTGGGCTGTGCATGGAGGATGCAATCCAGCCATCGAATTCATGGGCGGCCCGCACCACGCCCTTCTTCCAAGTGCCCAGAAAGAGCGGCGGCCCGCCGGCAACAGCCGGCCAGGGCGACAGGGCGTTGTCGCCGCGGGCGCCGGTTGTGAAAACCTCCTTAAGACCTGCGACCACGGAGGCGAAGCGCGCAAAGCGGTCGTCAAAGCTGCGCCCAAAGGCGGCGAAGTCCTTGGCGGTGGAGCCAACGCCCAAGCCAAGAATGAGCCGGTTGCCGCAAATCTGCTGCAGGGAGAACACTCGGTGGGCTAGGTCCAGCGGATGGTACAAGGGTGCCTGCACCACGGCGGTGCCAATCTCCACCGTCTCCGCCGCCGTGGCCGCTGCGGTTAGGGCCACGAAAGGGTCGGTCAGCATGAACCCCCGCCCGATGGCTTGCGCGGACCAAAGGCTTGCGAACCCTTCGCCAGCCAGGGTTCTGGCCTGTTCCGCAAGAAAATTAGCGCCGGCGTTCGGCAACACCGGCCCCAATAGGGCGCCGAGTCTCATGGGTGGGCCTCCTGTTTTTGCCAACTTCCCTTGGGCGAACCAAGCTGCCTGCGCCACTGCGCCTTTGCCCTACGCCGGCCAGTAGGTTCACCCCCACCGCCATCCGCCGCCGCGCCGAGGCTGACTTGCTTCCCACAGCGGTAGGTCAGCAATCACATGGGTTGATTGTAGCCCAAGATGCGCACACCGCGTTTAGGGCGTGCTCTGCTATAGTTCGCCCGTCGGTGACGGGGAGAGGACTGATGGGCATCAACAAGGCCATGAAGCTGGCGCAAGCCTTGTTGGTGGGTTTTGCGGTCACCGCCTCGGCGTCCGCTGCCGGAGACTTGAGGGAGCGCGTGGAGCACAAGTACGCGACCAGCGACGGTGTGCGCATCCACTATGCGATGGTGGGGGATGGCCCGCTGGTGGTGATGCTGCACGGCTTCCCGGACTTTTGGTACTCATGGCGCAAGCAGATGGCGGCCCTTGAAGGAGACTTTCGAGTCGCGGCGCTCGATTTGCGCGGCTACAACCGCAGCGACAAACCGCAAGGTGTGCGGGAGTACGAAATGCCGAAGTTGGTGGGTGATGTCGCCGCAGTGATTGCAGCGGAGGGCGATGATTCCGCTGTCGTCGTCGGGCACGACTGGGGCGGTGCCATCGCTTGGAACGTCGCCATGTTCCGGCCCGAACTGGTTCAGGCGCTCGTCATCCTGAACTTGCCGCACCCGGCTGGCCTGGCCCGGGAGTTGATGACCAATCCGCAGCAGCGGCGCAACAGCCAATACGCGAGGGACTTCCAAAAGCCCGATGCCCACAAGGCGCTCACCGCGGAGGGACTGGCGTTTTGGGTAACGGATGATGAGGCCCGCGCTCAATACGTCACGGCGTTCGAGCGTTCGGACTTTGCGGCGATGTTGAACTACTACAAGGCCAACTATCCAGGCACCCCGCCCGAGGAGTTGGACGCGCCTGAAGCCTCAGCGCCGCCAGACGCATCCCAACGGGGTCCGAAGCGCCGGAATCGCCCGCGGCACCCGCAGCCCTGCCGGACTTCCCGAAAGTGCGATGCCCGGTGCTGATGTTCCACGGGCTGGACGATCAGGCGCTGCTGCCGGGCGGGCTGAACGGCACTTGGGACTGGGTGGAAAAGGACTTTACGCTGGTGACCATTCCCGGCGCCGGCCACTTCGTGCAGCAGGATGCGGGCGATCTGGTTTCGGCAACGATGGTCGATTGGCTGCGCCGCCGGCCCTAGCGCTCTTTATCGATCAACACGCCCGGATTCAGGATGCCGTTCGGGTCGAGCCGCCCCTTTGCCGCTTTCAGCACCTCGGCGAAGAGTTCGGGCCGTTGCCGGTCCCAGCCGGGCCGATGCATTCGCCCGACCGCATGGTGATGGGTCACGGTGCCGCCGGCGTCCACCACCGCGGCGGTTGCCTCGTCCTTGATGGTTTGCCATTGCGCCGCCTCGCCGCCTAGGGCCGCGGGGCCGCTCCAGCTGTAGTAGGGCGCGGGGCCGTCGGGATAGACGTGCGTGAAGCGGCAGGAGAGCGCTGCGCCGTCGCCCAAGGTGTCGCGCAGCACCTTGCCCACACGCTCGCGCACCGTCGCGTCGAACGCCGGCCAGCGGTCCCAGGTGATGGCTGTCTCGAAAGTGTCGCTCAACATGCCGAGGCCGTTGCGCAGGCCGGCGTTGACGCCGATGAAGGCGTTGCGCCAGACGCCGACCGCCCCCTCCCGGCCGGTCGCCTTGCCGTCGCCATCGTCAATGTGGATGTTGTCGTCGTCGATTTGCCCGCCGTGGTCACGTGCGATGGCCGCCGCTTCGCGGATGTTTGCGCCTTGCGACGCGTCGGCGGACTCGAAGCCGATGATGAGCAGCGCCTGTTGGCCGGAAAGCCCGGCGCTTGCGCCCGCCTCCACCGGGTCCAGAATGCGCAGGTTGGCCGGCCACAGCTTTGCCTGAACCACGGCCCGCACCGCATCGCAACCAGAGTGCCAGTCCGCAAAGACCACGCCGGCGGTGGCGCGGAAGCGCGGCCGTTTCTGCAGCCGCAGCCAGCATTCGCTGATGACGCCAAGAATGCCTTCGGAACCGATCACCAGACGGTCCGGGCTCGGCCCCGCGCCGCTGCCCGGCAAGCGGCGCGTCTCCATCCAGCCGGCGGGGGACAGCATGCGGGTGGACTCCACGAAGTCGTCAATGTGGGTGTGGTTGGTGGCGTAGTGGCCGCCGGAGCGGGTCGCCACCCAACCGCCCACGGTGGACCAGGGAAAGCTCTGCGGAAAGTGGCGCAGGGTGAGGCCCAGGGGACGCAGCGCCGCTTCAAGGTCCGGCCCCAGAATGCCGGCTTGGAAGCGCCCGGCGCGGGATGTCTGGTCGATTTCCAGCACGGCGTTCAGGTTGTCCAGGTCCACCGTCACGGCGCCGTCGTTGCCGGCCGGCGCATTGACGCCCCAGACCACGGAGGTGCCGCCGCCATAGGGCGTCGTCACCAAGCGCTGCGCATCGCACCAAGCGAGCACGGCCTCCAGTTCATCCTCCGTGCGCGGATGGGCGACGGCGTCGGGCGGATTGCGGAACTGGCCCCGCGCCGCGGCCAGCAGCTCCAGGCTGTGCCCCCCGTAGGTGTGGGTGACGCGCTCGGCGTGATCGGTGCTGACGAAGGCAGCAAACTTCCCCGGCACCTCAATGCGGCTTGCCGGCAACTCGATGTCTTCGATTCGGGGAATAACCGGCGGCGTCACTTCCCGTCCCAAGCGCTTGGACGCCTTCCTTGCCGCGGCGGTTCGCTCCGCCTCGGTCGGTTCGTCCGAAACGTAGCCCCAAGTCCAAAAACTGCGACGTTCTGCTCGTGCGGCCATTTCTTCCTTCCGGGGCTGGCAATCGGACCGGATAGGCTACCATGCAGCGGGGTGCTGCGGTGTCGGTCTGTCAATAACAAGGCATTTGTCCGCTCCATATCTCACGGCATTTGTCCGGTCTTCAAGTAATGTCTTAAGAGTTTTCACGCTACCTGCCCTTTCTTCTTGGGGCGCATTTTGTTGGGTTTGAGCCGCCCGTCCGGGGTGTAAAGCTCACGCAATTGTCATTGGTCACGGTGCGCTCGTGTGACTCGCACAGCACCCCGTCGAGTAGTCCCGGGTCCACCACGGGCAGGAAGGCGGTTTGCCCGTCCAGCCGGGCCTTGCGGGTCAGCCACCGATTGTGCCGGGGCGGATGGACGGTGCGCAGCCATGCGTTCGCCTCCTCCATCTCGGTGATGCCCGCCAAGGCCAGTTCTTGTGGCAGGCGGCCTTGCAGCGTCCCGAACATCCGTTCCGAGCGGCCTCTGGCCTCGGGTGAGTAGGCGGGTTCCAAGTGGACGCCGAGGCGATCCATGGCGCGCTTGAACTGCGTGGGGTTCTTCCGGTCCACCCGGCCGCCGGCCGTCTCGGTGCGCCAGTAGTGGCTGCCCCGGTCGGTGCGCAATTCACAGAAAAGCCCCTGTGCATCAATGGTTTCCGCCACGCCCCGCAGGCTGCTGGCGGTGCCTTCCTCATTACAAAAGAAGGCGGAGTAGATCTCATTTGTCGCGTCATCCATCGTCACCACCAGGTCCCAAGTCGCACCCGGCACCCATGCATGGGTGCTGGCGTCCTGGTGCAGCACCATGCCCGGCATCGGCGCGGGTTCGCGCCGCTGCCGGTGGGGGCCTTCGGCGTTGCGCTTGGGCGCAGCGCCCGCCTCCTGCAAGCGCTGCCGCACCCAGTTGTAGGAGCGGGTGCCGCCAGTGTCCCGGTAATGGTCGTAGAAGTGCATCACGGTCCAGCCGTCATGCCGCTCCCGGTAGGTCATGGCCAGCTCCATCACCTCATCCACCAGCGCGGCGTTCGCGGGCGAGCGCCCGACGCGCTTGTCCATGAGGGCATCCACGCCCCCATCGTCGTAACGCTCCACCCAGCGCTGCATCGTCCGGTCGCTGACGCCCAGGGCCGCCTCCTCTTGGGTCATCGTCTTGCCCCTCCATCGGGCCAAGACCTCCTCGAACCGCATTCTCCGCACCTCGCGCCGAAACTCGCCCGCATCCATGCCGTAGCCCCATGCCTGAAAACACGGCGCGACAGTGGAGCAGAACACGACAGTTCATGTGTGAAAACACACGACACTTTATTTGTTCGTAACACACGGGGAGTCAATTCCAATACCGAAATGAGCCTGAACGAAGGGCGATGTTCGGTGCCTTGGGCCGAGTCGGGAATTGGTTGAGATGGTGGGCGATGATGCCGAAGGCGCTTTCGGATGGCAAGTCTTCGGAGGGCCGTGCGACAGCCGAGGAAGGGCTTGGAGGCGGTCTGGCGGTTCGCCGGGTTGATTGGGCCGCATAGCGTTTTCCATGGTCTTTCCACGGGCGCGATCCCCCAAGCATGAAAGCGGCGGTGGGAAGGCCGTGGGAAACGCGGGGTCGGTCGTTTCGAGGCGGGTCGGGCGGAGCGTCGTCACGCCGCGCTCGGCCATGCGGCGCCGACGGCTCGGAACAGCTTGTCGCGCTCGCGGTTGACGAGGCGGGCGGATTCGAGGTCGCTCATGGCGCTTGCCTCGGCGTCGAGCGCTGCGAAGGAGAGGCCGGGCTTGAGGAGGCGCTCGGCGCCCTCGATGGACTTGAGCCGTTCGTGGGGCGTGGCGACGTCGTCGTCGCGGTAGGCCTTGCGGACCCTGCCGTTCCCGTCGGCGACCGGCGTGGCGAACAGGCAGGGGCGGTGGAAGTTGAGGTGGGGGGAGAGCACGGCGCTGGCGAACTGGTGAACCAGCGGCGCGAAGCGGGCGGGAATGTGGGCGTGGCCGAGATGGCGGCGCACGACGCTGGCGTTCTTGCTCTCGACCAAGGCGTTGTCGTTGGAGCGGCGCGGACGCGAGCGGGTGAACTCGGCGCGCAGCTTCTCCAGCAGGGCGGCGACCCTGCGGTTGACGTACTCGGAGCCGTTGTCGGCGTGGAACCCCTTGATCACAAAGGGGAAAAGGTCCAGGAGGCCCGCCAGCACGGGGATCATGAAGCGTTCCGAGATGGCCTCGACCGCGCCCACGAACTCGTACTGCGTGACCTCGTCGACCAGGTTGATCTCGTAGACGCCCTTGCGTCCGTCGAGGTCGCCCTGGTGAACGGAGTCCACCCGCACGAAGCCGGGCCTTCCCTCGGGACGCGGCTTGCGGCGCTCGCCGATGGCCGCCGCGGTCGGCTTCGTGCGGGTGCGCGAGACGCGCTGGCGTCCATAGGTCTTGGACTTGCGCAGGTTGTAAAGATGACTGGTCGAGATGCCCGCCAGACGCTCGAAGCGGGCGTCGCCGAACACCTCGAACTCGCGCCGCATCACCGCCCGCGTCGCCTGCCCGCAAACCTGCCCCAGCGTCCCGTCCACCTCCGCCAGCAGCGCCGCGTCCACCGCCGTGTAGCGCCGGACGAACGGCCTCGCCGGTGCGCCGCGGCGGCGGTCCTCGATCCGCCCCGTCTTCGCGTGCTGCCGGACCAGCCGCGTCAACTGCGCCCGCGACAGCCCGGTGGCCTTGCCCAGGAACCGCTTCACCAGCCCCTTGTCGGCCTTGCCCAGAGTCCCGTACTCGAACTTCACCAGCACACGCCGCACGAAGGCGTTCCGGGAAGGCCGATCCGACCCGACGAAGTCCAATCCCCCGCTGCCCTCCACGAAGGCGCGAACCTGCTCCAAGCTCTCCAGCCGCTCGGTGGCCATTGTCACGATCATCCTCCGATGATCCCGGATCGACCCCCTTCAGGCTCACTTCTCGTTGGAATCGCCTTCCCGCTTCAGGCTCACTTCTCATTGGACAAGACGCGGGGTTGAGTGACGGTGGCCCATGAAGTAGACTAAGGAGCATGAAAGGCAGACAGACCCCGCAAGTCGGCGACGCGATAAAGGAGGAGATGCCCGTCAAGGGCGTTTCCCCTTCTCAGTCACCTACATCCCCGCCTTCTCGTCAAGATAGGCAGATGCCTGCCAAGACGCCATCATCTCGGCCACCTCCGCCGTCCAAGCCGTAATGCCGCCCTCGTGGGCCGTCTCGTCGGTTGCGGCAGATGCCTGCCAAGACGCCATCATCTCGGCCACCTCCGCCGTCCAAGCCGTAATGCCGCCCTCGTGGGCCGTCTCGTCGGTTGCGGCAGATGCCTGCCAAGACGCCATCATCTCGGCCACCTCCGCCGTCCAAGCCGTAATGCCCTCGTGGGCCGTCTCGTCGGTTGCAAGCGCTCTTGTCTGCTTGGTGGCTGCCGCCCTCGCATGGCTGTTCAGCAGAACTCACCGAACGGTCTCGGCACTGGAAGCACTGTTCAATCTGGACGCGATGAGGGCAGTCATGTTCGACGAGCCGGATCACTCAAAGAATATGCAGGACGCTGACAACTGGGCACGATACGAACGAGAAGTGCTGTTCCCCGCGGCCAATGCAATTGAGTGGTTCGCCGTGCTAGTGAATCGGCGATGGTGGTGTATCGGCCCCACATTCTACTCGCGTAGTCTCGTCAAGCGAACGGCGTGCCAGTTGTTTGTTTCGTTATGGGACGATCACTACATGCAGTATTTTATCAGTTCAAGGCGCAGTGCGTCGCCAAGTTCGAGTACGACATATCGGGAGTTCGAGCATCTAGTAGGTCGGCTCCGAGCGAAGCCGTTGAAGTAGCCGACTCTCCCTGCAGTCACACCACTAGGCGGGTGTGTCGCAGGCGCTGGGCCGGAGCGAGCACCTTCACGAACCTCGGCTGACTCGCGGGCATGTCTCCATTCCCTTGAGCTACGATGTCCTTTTGATATGCATAGTGACGACGGCCCTGGTTACAGTTCATCTTGGTGGCCCGCACTGGACCATTTGGGCGCGGTCAATTTAGTCACCATCACCTTGGGCAATCTGCGCTATCCATGTGGATGCGGACGACCTGCGCCGCGCCCAACAGTCCACGAGCGCATACGCCTAACCCAACAGGCAGACTTGCGGATGACAGCCTAGGGCTGGCTGACCCCGATGCCGCAGGACATTGAAGTTCCCGTGTCCGCCACGTCCCGCCGAGTGCGCTGATGGGCTGACCGACGTTGAGCCGCCATCCGCATCCCCTTCCTCCTGCTCCGCTTCGCCCGAGGCACCCGGTGCCCAGCCCACAGAACGTCCTCATACCCAAGCGGCTTGCGGGCGAACCTGCGGAACGGCTCGGGCGACTCCATGTCCCCGATGCGGGCGGCCTCGGCGTTGACGGCGAAGGGGTCGGCCTCTCCGTCAAAGTTGGCGTGTAGGCCCAGAATGAACCGGGAGTCGGCGTCAACGACGCAGTGGGCGCTCAGAACCACGTTGCGCCGGTCCAGCCGGCTGACCCAGTTCAGCGTGTACTCCTGGCTGTCCGACTCCAGCGTCAGGCTCTTCGGCAGGCGCATCCGGCCTTCGATCAGGGCGCGGTCCGCCGCGCCGGAGCGCTCCCGGCAGCGCGCGTGGATGAAGTCAAGAATGGGGTAGTAGTTGGCGGCGGACCCCAACCCCGCGCCGCGGGCGGCGCCCCGCACGGGGCTTTTGTTGGCGATCCGGCTGAACAGGTCCACGGCCTGCGCCCGGGCTCCCTTGCGCAGCCGAACGGGATGGGACAGCAGCGTCTTGCGCCCGCACGACTTGCACTGCCAATGCTGCCCGCCTGAGTTGGGCGCCTTGCCCCGCTTGCGGTACAGGTCGGGATGCAGCCCAATGGGGCGGGCGTGGTTGGCGCACTGCGGGCTGCCGCAGCCCCGCCGCTCGTCCAGCCGCCAAAGCCCGGCGGCGTCCGCCAGCCGCCCGGCCTCCTCGGCGATCCCGAGGTTCGACTTCATGAGCGGGTTCTCGCCGCACGCCTTGCACTTGAGCGAGGGCACGGTCCCCTTGTTGGTGGAATGGACCTTGTAGTTCATGTCGCGGTCCGCCAACGGGCCGGTCTTGCCGGGTTCGGTGCGGGCCGGGACGCCGAAGCTGGCGCAGTCCGGCCGCCGGCAGTGGTTGACTTGCACGGTTAGCCTTCCGCCCGGCAAGTCCAGATCGTGCGCCTCCGGCACCCTGGGCCGCCTAGGTTTCGCTTCCATGCATTGCCCTCCCGTTCAGTCCAATGGATGCGCCGGCGGCTTGACGAGGGCGACTTCCTCCGCTCGTCCGGCGCTGGCGGACAGCATGGCGACCCAATGCGGGAAGGCCAAATTCGGCGGCGAGCGCCAGCGAGCGAACACACGGGGAGCAAACGACGGGGTTCAGTTGACGGCTCCCGTCGTTGGGTGCATTGCGCCGACTGGATGCTGGACTTAAGTCACCAGCAACTGACGGCGAGGCGCACCGCCCCAACGGGGGGCTGCGCGCCCCGCCAAACGGGCGATTCGGCGGCGACCAAGCGCCGATATTTCGGCTGCGCATGGGCGCGTGAAAAAAACGAAAAAAAGTGCCACTTTATGGGCAGGTCTTTTAACATTGAAATCAATGGTTTACATGAAATATGCCCCAAAATCCCGAACGGCTAGGCCATTTAGTGCCATACATATTGGTGCAGCACAGAAAATTGCATTTTTTGGTACGATGATGGCAGCATGAACGGAGCGGAGTTCAGGAGGCGGGCCAAGCGGTACGCAAAGCGGGCTAACTTGAAGTGCTGGTTTGTTCCCAGCCACGGCAAGGGCAGTCATGGTCGGCTCTACATCGGCGCGAATTTCACGACCGTCAAACACGGCGAAATCGATACCCGCCTGTTGAACGCCATGCTAGAGCAGTTGAAGGTACGCAAGGAGGATTTCTAAATGCGCTATGCCTATCCCTGCACATTGGTTCCGGAGGACGGAGGCGGCTTCTTCGTTTCCTTCCCTGACGTTCCCGAAGCGCTTACCAGCGGCGCTGACCGCCTTGAGGCCTTGCAAATGGCTGAGGACGCTTTGGCGGTTGCCCTGGCTGGATACGTCCACGCAGGATGGGACATTCCCGCGCCCAGCGCCGTGACTAAGAAGCAGCACATGGTGCCCCTGCCTCCGGTCGTGGCCGCGAAGCTGGCCCTTTACTCCGCCATGCGGACCCAAGGAGTCACCAAGGTTGCCTTGGGCGACAAGCTCAGCCTATCGGAATCCGCTGTCCGTGAACTTCTGAACCCCGAGCATCGCTCCCACATCGGCCAAGTCAAGAATGCCCTTAGGGTGCTTGGACGGTGCCTTGTGGTTGAGGACAAGGCTGCTTAACCAATCCCGGAGACGCCACTTGGCAGTTCTCTCCCGTGCGCGGGGTTTTGACTTCGGGGGCAGGCGGACGATTGGTCCTGGCAGAAATCCAATCCCAAAACCCCACAGCGCAATTCTCTGAGGGAGTAGGTGTCCTTGGGGGCCACAGGCGCCCATGCTAGTGTTCGCGTTTCGGGCGATCAGCCGCCCTTCGCTACACACCCTTTGATGCAGGCAAAGCCATGATCGCCGCTTTGAGGATGGTCTCCCGGTCTTTGGTGGAGGGGCTGCGGGACCTTGCGCCCATCATTCTGGTCATCCTCTTCTTTCAGGTGGCGGTGCTGCAGCAGCCCTTCCCGAACTTGGCCGAAGTGCTGGTGGGGCTGGTCTGCGTGGTGGCCGGGCTGACGATGTTCATTCAAGGGCTGGAGATGGGGCTGTTCCCCTTGGGGGAGGCGATGGCCCACTCCTTTGCCCGCAAAGGCAGCCTGGTCGCGCTGTTTGCCTTCGCCTTCAGCCTGGGCTTCGGCACTACGGTGGCGGAGCCGGCGTTGATCGCGGTGGCCGCCGAAGCCGCCCAAGTGGCCGCCGAAGCTGGGCACATTGCCGCCAATGACACGGCGCGCCAAGCATACGCCTTCAACCTGCGCATGGTGGTGGCCCTGTCGGTGGGGGCTGCCATCATGCTGGGGGTGCTGCGCATCCTCAAGGGCTGGCCGATTCACGTCTTCATCATTTCCGGCTACGTTCTGGTCACCCTCATGACGGCCTTTGCACCGGAGGAAATCATCGGCGTGGCCTACGACAGCGGCGGCGTTACCACCAGCACCATCACGGTGCCCTTGGTCACGGCCTTGGGGGTGGGCTTGGCCCAGTCCATTCGTGGGCGTAACCCGATGATCGACGGCTTTGGCCTGATCGCCTTCGCCAGCCTCACGCCGATGATCTTCGTGCTGATTTACGGCATGGTGGCCTAATGGGGGAGTTTCTCGCCATGGTGGCGGACACCGCCGCCGCCACCTTGTTCGACGTGATGCCCATTGTCGCCGTTTTGTTGGTGTTCCAAGTTTTGGTGCTGCGCCGCAAGCTGCCCAACCTGCGCCGCGTTCTGGTTGGGTTCGTGTTGGTGTTGGCGGGCCTGACGCTGTTCCTCATCGGCCTGCAGGAGGCGCTGTTTCCCATCGGCGAAACCATGGCTCGGCAGTTGACCTCGCCAGCCGCCATCGGTTTGGAGCGGCTGGCCGACGGTGTGCAGTGGCGGGACTATCTGCTGGTCTATGCCTTCGCCGCCGCCATCGGCTTCGCCACCACGGTGGCGGAGCCCTCCTTGATCGCCGTGGCCCTGAAGGCGCAAGCCGTGTCCGCCGGGGCGGTCCATGCTTGGGGGTTGCGCATCGCCGTGGCAGTGGGGGTGGCGGCGGGGGTCGCCTTGGGCTGCTTCCGCATCGTCACCGGTACGCCCCTGCCTTGGTACATCATGGCGGCCTATGCAGTGGTCATCTTGCAGACCTTCCGCTCCAGCCGCAGCATCATTCCCTTGGCCTACGACAGCGGCGGGGTCACCACCTCCACGGTCACCGTGCCGGTGGTGGCGGCGCTGGGTTTGGGGCTGGCCGCCACGGTGCCTGGGCGCAGCCCGCTCATTGACGGCTTTGGCCTGATCGCCTTCGCCAGCGTGTTTCCGATCATGTCCGTGCTTGGATACGCTATGATTGCCGACCGCATAAGACGCGCCCGCAAAGCCAAGGACAAGCAGGCTTGATCTATTATTGCCGCACCACGCCCACTCTTCCGTTCAGGGCCATGTCTCGCTGGGAGCCTGCACCATGAAACTGAAGCTGATCGCCGTCCTAGCCAGCAGCGACAAGACCGAGCTCATCATTCAAACCGCTCGGGAGGCCGGGGCCACTGGCGCCACCGTCATCAGCAGCGGGCGCGGGGAGGGGTTGAAGCCGGCCAAGACCTTTCTGGGCCTCGACCTCACCGCCTCCTGTGACTTGCTGCTGTTCATCGTGGTGGAGACCCGCGCTAGGGAAATTCTGGAGCGCATCCACGACGCCGCCCAGTTCGAACAGGAATCCGGCGCCGGCATCGCCTTCCAACTGAGCATTGAGGACGCCGTGGGTCTAAACTCCCAAATGGACGCCATTCTTGCGGAAATCGAGGACGCGATATGAGCGGCAAGCCCAGCGCCAAGCCGGAGGTGCGCGTGGCGGACCTCATGTCCAAGAGCATCAAGACCATTGACGGGCTGGCCACCGTGGCCGAGGCGATGGAACTAATGCGCGAACACGCGATCAGCTCCCTAGCGGTCAACCGGCGCAACGCGGATGACGAGCTGGCCCTGCTGGTTGTCTCCGACATCGCCGCTGAGGTGGTGGCCAAGGGCCGGGCGCCGGAGCGGATGCACGTCTATGAAGTCATGTCCAAGCCCGTGCTCACCCTGCCGGCGGACATGCTTGCCCGCTACGCCACCCGCCTATTGGTGCGCTTGGGGCTGTCGCGGGCCTTGGTGGTGGATCAGGAGCGCAACCTGTTGGGCATGGCGACCTTGCGGGACCTAGTGCTTGGCGACGCCGGCTAGCGTCAGTAGGGCGTACTCTTATTGGAGAGCATCACGTAAAATGGAGACATCTGGATGAGCATTGCCGCCATGGTCGCCCGCCGGGAGCGGCTGCTTGGTCCCGGCAACCCCCTGTTCTACGAGGATCCGGTGCATCTGGTGCGCGGCGAAGGCGTCTGGCTTTTCGATGCGGACGGCCGCCGCTATCTGGACTGCTACAACAACGTGCCCTGCGTCGGCCACTGCCACCCCAAGGTGGTGGAGGCCCTGTGCCGCCAAGCCAAGCTGCTCAACACCCACACCCGCTACCTGCACGAGAACATCCTCGACTATGCGGAGCGCCTGTTGGGCAAGTTTGACGGCAGCCTGGATCGATTGGCCTTGGCCTGTACCGGCAGCGAAGCCAACGAACTGGCCCTGCGCATCGCCCGCTTCAACACCGGCGGCGAAGGCTTCATCTGCACCAACGCCACCTACCACGGCAACACCGCGGCGGTGGCCCAGATCAGCCCCATCTTTGAACCCTTTGAGGGCTACAGCGAGGCGATTCGCATGGTGCCCTGGCCGGACGCCTACCGGCCACTGAACAATCTAAGCGGCGCGGCGTTGGCGGACGCCTACGCCGACGAGGTGCAGCGGGCCATCGACTCCTTCAAGGCCAAGGGCGTGAAGTTCGCCGGCATGTTGGTCTGCCCCATCTTCGCCAACGAAGGGCTGCCCAAGGTGCCGCCCGGCTACTTGGAGAAGGCCGTCGGCCATGTGCGCCGCGCCGGCGGCCTCTATGTTGCGGACGAAGTGCAGGCCGGCTTTGGCCGCACCGGCCGCTGGTGGGGTCACGAGCAGAGCGGCGTCATCCCGGACATCGTCACCTTGGGCAAGCCCATGGGCGCGGGCCACCCCATTTCCGGCGTGGTCGCCCGGGGCGAACTGCTCGACAGCTTCCGGCTGCGTCAGGAGTACTTCAACACCTTTGGCGGCAACCCGGTGTCCTGCGCCGTGGCGGAGGCGGTGCTGCAAGTCATTGAGGAGGAAGGCTTGGTACACAACGCCGCCGAGGTGGGCGAATACGTTTTGCGGTTGTTCCAGGAGCTTCAGTCCCGGCACGAGATCATCGGCGACGTGCGCGGCAGGGGGCTGTTCTTTGGCATGGACTTGGTCAGCGACCGGAAGACCAAGGCGCCGGCCTCCGAACAAACCAAGCGGGTGGTCAACGCCATGCGCCACAAAGGGGTTCTGATGGGCAACATCGGTCAGCACGGCAACGTGCTGAAGCTGCGCCCGCCGCTGTGCTTCTCCAAGGAGAACGCGGACTTTCTGGTCTCCGCGCTAGATGAGGTGTTGTCCGCCGAGTGAGCGGTTGCGTTCGGCCGTTATGCCACAGTCCCGACATGGCCCTAGTCACCGCATCCGTCGCCCTGCTGTTGCTCTTGGCCGTTTCGACATCCATGCCACTCGCGGTGGTGTTGGGACTGCTGCCGGCTGAGCGCCCGGCACGGCGCCCTCGGTAGGGCTTTGCGCCGCTGCACGCCTATCCCCTTGACTGCCATCCTCGCACCCGTGTCGTCCAGCCCCGGCGAGTGTCCATCGGTCCGGTACGCCCTTTCGTTGTCCTCTCTTGGAACTTGGCTGTGATGGAGTGTTGTGGCGGATGAAGAAGGTTGCCTTCGATCATGGCATGCCCATGACGTCGTTGATTTCGCTGGTTTATCCGTTGGGATCGGCCTTCAGCCGGACACCATCGGCTTGGCCTTGAGCGCCTCGCAGATCGCCAAGCTGGACAACGGCGGCAAGTACGTCGTCATCATGAACGCCATGCTCGGCATCGGCGTGGCCGTTGGGCCATCCATCGCCGCCGCGCTGATTCGGGCGGGGGACTACGGCGGCATCTTGGCCACCTTCCTGCTGTTCCTCTACGTCATTCAGAAAAGCCGAAACCTCACCAGCAAGTAGGGCGAGGCGGTTGCGGTTGAGATTGCCTTGCGATGATGGCTGGTGCTATCGTGAAGGCATGGAAACCCAGCCATGCCCCATCTGATAGTTGAGTATTCGGCCAACCTGGAGGCGGAAATCGATCTTGACGGCCTGATGCGCAGGCTGCGGGACGTAGCCGCTGCGGGTGGGGTGTTCCCGCTGCCCGGCATCCGAGTGCGAGCCGCCCGCCGGGACCACTACTTGATCGCGGACGGCGACCCGGAGCACGGCTTTGTCCACGTCACCGCCCGCATCGGCGTCGGGCGGGACGAAGCCACCCGCCGCACCCAGGCGCAACTGCTGTTCGACGCCCTCTGTGACCATCTAGCTCCTGTGTATGAGCGGCGCGGGCTGGGCATTTCCTTTGAGGTGGTGGAGATCGATCCCGTGGGCAGCCTGAAGAGGAACAATCTGCACGAGCGGTTGCGGCGCTGATGGCAACCGCCCGCATCGCTGTGCAAAGCCGTTGGTGGCGCCGGTCGGTGGGCGGTGCGTTCAGCAAGGGCCTTGCGGCGCTATTCGGAATCGGGTGGCGGGCGCTGGTGCTCGCTTTGATGCCGATGGCTGGCCAGGTTGCGGCGCAGGCGACCGCTTGGGAACTGATTTCGCCGACGGTTTTGGATTGGCGTCAGGTTGAGCAACGCCGCGCTGTCGCCGAGGACCTGTTGGAGCGGCTGGACATGCTGGGGAGCGCCATTCCGCCCCTGTCTCCCAACCAGCAGGCTCAGGTGGTCAAGGAGGCAGCCGAGCTGGAGCGTCTCGACCCGGACACGGACTCCAGAAGGCGCAGCCGCCTGTTCATGTCCCGCCGCTACCAACACTTCCGGTTGCTGGACTTGCTGGATGAGACGCGCAGCAATCTCAAGTGCGTCCTAGCCTCTGAACAAGTCGGCGAGGAGATGCGCTGCTGGAGCTTGGCCAGCGTCAACTTTGGGGATGAGGCGAAGCTGGACTTGGCCCTGTCCATGCTGCGCAGCGCCCGCCTGATTCCCAAGGACGGCGCCATGCCGGTGAAGGCCCAGGACCCAGCAGTCTGGTACGGGGAATACGGGCGGGGAATACTGAAGTACATCCTGACGCCCTACCTGACCCAACAGGCCGCCGCCGAAGCGGCTTGCACGATGGAAGCCCCCGTCGAAGCCCCAATGGATCACTAGAAGCCATCCCTTTCCGGCAGACGAACCGCGGATTTTCCAGTGTTAGGGCGTCTCTTCCTTCTTGCTTGTTTGCTTGCTTTTTGTCGTGGTGCCTTGCTTTGGGTTGGCATGCAAGGCAAAAGCGCAACCGGATTAGGCTTCCTGTTGGGCCGGCTTAGCTTGCGCCTAATGTGGGCTTGATTCCGGCTGTCAATGGGTGTAAATCCATACTTATGGGTGGTCTTGCGGCAATCAGGAGTGCGGTGCTGGCGGGTGCCTTGCTGGGCGCTGGCGGCTTCGCGTTTGCATCGGAAACGGTGCTGTTGAACACGTCGCCGGCCTTGGAATGCTACCGTGCCGCAGCCGATGGCGGCACCCCCTTCGACATCGACGCCTGCACTTTGGCCATTGAGCGGCAAATGCTGACGCCGGAGGATCTGGCGGCGACCTACTCCAACCGAGGCATCCTGCTCGCCCGCTCCGGCGACGTGGCGGCGGCGCTGAAGGATCACGATCTGGCCTTGCGGATAGCGCCGGAGATGACCAGCATCTACATCAACCGCTCCAACGCCCTGGTGGCGGCGAAGCGCTTCAGAGCCGCCATGGAGGACCTCGAACGGGCCATCGCCAAGGCGGACGCCCTGCTGCCGGTGGCCTACTACAATCGAGCGCTCATGTTCAACACCCTTGGCGATCGGCAGGCGGCTCGGGCGGATGCCGAGCGGGCCGCGGAATTGGCCCCGGAGACGGCGGCTTATCGGCAGTTCGTGCAGACCCTGAGTGAATGAAGGGGATTGCAGCCGGGTGGCTGCGCCGTTCGCCAGAAGCCGCTGTTCGCCAGAAGCCGCTGTCGGGGTCGATGGAGCGGTGAACCATTCCCTGCACTTACGCTGCAACAGGGTCAGGTCGAGGTTGGCTGGCCGTTCGGGGCAACGTTCCCGCAAAGCCGTGGTGGATTGGACCATCCAATGAACGCCAACTTTGCCGGCGATCTGGAAGCCGTTTTCGCCGCCAACCGGAACCATCCCTGCTTCCGCTTGGCCGACGGCGGCGTCTGGACCTTTGGTGACCTGCTGGACGCCGTAAGCCGCTTGGCCGGGGTGTTGGCGGGGCACGGCGTCGGGCGGGGAGACCGAGTGCTCGCCCAGGTCGATAAGACCCCCGAAGCCGTCGCCCTGTACATCGCCACCCTGAAGGTTGGCGGCGTCTATGTGCCTCTAAACACGGCCTATACGCCGCCGGAGGTCGAATACTTCATCGCCGATGCTGAACCTCGGCTGTTCGTTCGCACATCCTCCGCAACGGATTCCAGCGCCGCTCCAGCAAACTCGGCCATGCTGACCCTGAGCACCGAGGGTGACAGCCTGAAGGAGGCGATGGCCGCGGCGGCCCCTTTTGACGCTGTGGTTGCCCGGCAGGCCGACGACTTGGCTGCCTTGGTTTACACCTCCGGCACCACCGGACGCTCCAAGGGCGCCATGCTCACCCACGGCAACATCCGCAGCAACGCCCATGCCCTGCGCCGCTGCTGGGGCTGGCGCGACGACGATGTGCTGCTGCACGCCCTGCCGCTGTTTCATGTGCATGGGTTGTTCATCGCCCTGCACTGCGCCCTGCTGGGCGGCACCCCCACCGTCTTCCTGCCTCGGTTCGACGCCGGCGAGGTGCTGCGCTGGCTGCCGCGGTCCACCGTGATGATGGGTGTGCCGACCTTCTACTCCAGGCTCCTGAACCAACCGCAGTTGAACCGGGAGCGTTGTGCCGGTGTCCGGTTGTTCATTTCCGGCTCGGCGCCCTTGACGGAGGCGACCTTCCACGCTTGGGAGGCCCGCACCGGGCACCGGATTCTGGAGCGCTACGGCATGTCCGAGACCATCATCAACACCTCCAATCCCTTGGACGGGGAGCGCTTGGC
Source organism: uncultured Pseudomonadales bacterium (assembly GCA_958296195.1). Taxonomy (GTDB): domain Bacteria; phylum Pseudomonadota; class Gammaproteobacteria; order Pseudomonadales; family Azotimanducaceae; genus Azophilus. The sequence continues at coordinate 2,661,359 of OY282455.1, forward strand.
CGGCACGGTCGGCTTGCCTCTGCCGGGAGTCGAAGTTCGTGTGGCGGGGGAGGACGGCGCCTCTTTGCCGCCGGGGGAGGTCGGCATGGTCGAGGTTTGCGGGGAGAATGTCTTCAAGGGCTATTGGCGCAAGCCTGCAAAGACCGCCGAAGAATTCCGGGAGGACGGCTTTTTCATCACCGGCGACCTTGGCGTGATGGACGGGGCAGGGCGCCTCTCCATCGTGGGGCGCTCCAAGGACCTCATCATCACCGGCGGCTACAACGTCTATCCCAAGGAGGTGGAGGTCCTCATCGACGCAATGGACGAAGTTGCGGAGTCCGCCGTCATCGGCGTGCCGCACCCGGACTTCGGCGAGGGCGTGGTGGCGGTGGTGGTGGCGTCCGGCGGCGCTGCGGTGTCCTTGGAGCGGATGTCGGCCCATCTGCATGAGCGCCTAGCCCGCTTCAAGCAGCCGAAGCTGGTGGTGCAGGTCCCCTCCCTGCCGCGCAACAGCATGGGCAAGGTGCAGAAAAATCGGCTGCGGGCGCAATTCGCCAACCTCTTTGCGTAGGTGTTCGCTGCGCCGGCGTTCCTTCAAGGCAGGGCTGGATGGCGTGTGCGTGGAGTGGTTGGCGCCCCAATTATGTGGTTCAAGCCCGATGGCGGGCTTTTTTCAGCATGAGGAAATGCCTCATGGGCCCTCGTTCCCCTCGTTCCGCTTGCGGCGCTTGGAAAGGGCGCTGACGACTTTCTTGGCAACTAGCGGAAACAGGCCCAACAGGGCGAAGGAGAGGATCAGGGTGGGCGACAGAATGCCGGCAAGGGACTCAAGCTGGCCGATCTCCTTGCCGGCGTTCACATAGACCAGGGTGCCGCCCAACATGCCGAGCTGGCTGACCCAATAGAACGTCCAAGTCCTGAGCGGCGTTAGCCCCATAGCCAGATTGATGGCGAAGAAGGGGAAGGCCGGCACAAGGCGCAGGGCGAACAAATAGAACGCCCCCTCCCGTTCGACGCCGCGGTTGATCGGTTCAAGCTGCTTGGCGAAGCGCGCCTGCACCCGGTCCTTGAACAGGTAGCGGGCGAAGGTGAAGGCCAGGGTGGCGCCCAGACTGCTGGCGAAGGACACGATGAGGACGCCTAGACCCAAGCCGAAGATGGCGCCGGCGGCCAAGGTGAGAACGGTTGCCCCAGGCAGCGACAGGCCCGTGACGACCACATAGATCGCCAAGTAGCCTAACGTGGTGAGCAGCGGATAGGCGTGGTGCAGATCCACCGCCGCCATGCGTTGGGCTTGAAAGAACTCCAAGCGCAAAAAACGCTGCAGGTCGAAGTAGAAGAACAGCGCCGCCAAGACGACGATGCCGACCACCAGCGCCACTTGACCGCGCTTTATGGCTTTGTCCTCTTGGCGAGATTCATGCTGGTCCTACCCCACTCCAATGACTTGGGGAACTATATACAGGAAGATCCCCAAGCGGAAGGCGACCTTGGAACCGCTGCTGAAGCAGACCAAAATCAAAACGCCGCCGTTGGCGGGACCCACTCCCCAATCCGACCTAGCTGCGGTGGTAACATTGCAAGCAGCGCTGCCGCTGTTTTTGGCGCCGGATCTTCAATTGGGGCATTCCGCTAAATGGGGCTTCTGGAACTTGGTTGTGGTTCGTGCTGACGTGCTGAGGAAGCCTGCGCCCGTCGGCTGGAGCAACCGCTGGCCGTTCCCGGGTCGTTTGACTGACGCTCTGGCGCTGCCCACCGCGGTGTCGCCAATTTGTGGATTTAGGCGAGGAGGTGGGCGATGAGCGAACGCGACGGGCTGTTGTTCGCAAAGGAATGCAGGGAGACGAGGGTTGCGGCTTGGGTGGATGCTTCTCAATTGTGCATCCTGTTGCGCAGCCGCCCTCGCCTTTGTTGCGGTTTGGCGGGCGTTCGGTAGATGGCTCCGCAAAGAACCGCAGTCAGCGTGGTTGTGCCGGTGCTCAATGACGCCGCGGCGCTGCGGGAACTGCTGCAAACCCTCCAGGCGGCGCCGTTTGAGGTCATTGTGGTGGATGGCGGCAGCCAGGACGGTAGTGCGGTGGTCGCAAAGGAGCTCGGCGCAATCCTAGTGCGCAGCGCCGCCAGCCGGGGCGGACAGCTGGATGCGGGCGTGCAGGCGGCGGGTGGCGACCTGATCTGGATGCTGCATGCGGATGCGCAGCCCTCGGACCTCAACATCGATGAAATCAAGGGCATGGAGATGGCCTTGCCGGCTTGGGGGCGCTTTGACGTGCATTTGGATGACTCGCCCTCGCTTCGGACGGTGGCGGCGTCCATGAATCTGCGCTCCGCCCTTAGCGGCATCTGCACGGGGGACCAGGGCATCTTTGTCCATCGCCATCTGCTCTGGGCCATCGGCGGCGTGCCTCGGCAGCCGTTGATGGAGGATGTGGAGCTTAGCAAGCGGCTGCGCCGCCTCGTCCGCCCCACGCGGGCCGCCACGCTGCTGGCGGTGTCCCCGCGGCGGTGGCGCAGCCAAGGAATTGTCGCCACAATTGCCGCCATGTGGCGGCTGCGGCTGCGCTACGCCTTGGGTGAAGCGCCGGAGGCGCTCTATCGAAGCTACTATGGCTGAGCCGCCGCCTCTGGATGTCCACCATTCAGGGGCGTTCGCCGTCAAAGCCGCCGCGGCCAGTACGCCGGCCACAAGCGTTGCTGGCGTAGCCCGTCGTGGTTGAACCCCGTCTGTGCGTGTTTGTCAAAACGCCTGTGGCCGGGCAGGTTAAGAGTCGTCTTGCCGCCGAACTGGGCGAGCGGCTGGCCTGCGAAGCCTACGAGTTGCTGGCGGAGCATACGCTTGCCGCCCTGTCTTGCACCCCTTTACCGAAGGAGCTTTGGGTTGCCGGCGCGGTTGCGCATCCCAAGATTGGTGCATGGGCGGAGCGGTTCGGCTTTGCGGTGCTGCCACAGCCGCCCGGTGACCTGGGCGCGAAGATGCTGGCCGCCATCGCGTCCTGTTGCCGCGCCGGACGCGCCGGCTTGGTGATCGGCGCCGACTTGCCGGAATTGGATGCCGCCTATGTCCAGGCCGCGGCGGCAGCGCTGCGCCGCCATGACGTGGTGGTCGGTCCGACGGAGGATGGGGGTTACGGGCTGATCGGCCTGAAAGAACCCGTGGCCGAGTTGTTTGCGAACATCCCTTGGGGCACGGCGGCCGTGTTGGCCGAAACGCGAATCCGAATCGCCAAGCTGAAGCTCAGCCTTGCCGAGTTGCCAGTGCTCTGGGATGTGGACGACATCAAAGGTTGGTGCCGCTTTCAGGCGCTGGCCGTGCGGCATGGGAACCCCGGCTCCGTCTGAAAGCTCCCCGCTAGCGATCTTGAAGGCGCTCTGCGCAGTCGAGCAATTCGACGCTGGTTTCGCAATCGACCAGCCGTTCGCCAATCTCCGCAAGACTTTCTGGGCTGCCCACCCCCTCGAGCAGGCCGGCCAGCGCCGCAGCGGTTTCCGCGCCGAACCGCCGCGTTGTTAGGCGCACCAGCATAGCCCGGCCCTGCACAATGCCCTCCGCTCGGCCTTGCTCAATGCCTTCCGCACGGCCCTTTGCTAGGCCCTGTTGCTCGCTCTCCCGCCGCAGGGAGCGGATCATTGGGTCATCGTCCGGGCCGGTGCCAATCCGCATTCCCAGGGTCCGGCCCAAGCGCTCCAGAATCGCGTGGGTGTGTGGGGAAGGAACGATCTCGTTGAACGCCCTATGGATGTCTTGAGCCCGCCAGCCCGGGAAGGCGCGGCTTTCCGAGGAGACGTGGTAGGTGCCCTCTTCAAGCAGATGAATCGTCAGCCCCGAGGCGCGGCCCGCCGGACGGCTGGGGGCGCGGACGTCGGGAACCTCCACCCAAAGCTCTGGGAAACCCCAGGTTTCGTAGAGTTGGAGCTTGCTGCGGCGCGTGTCCGAGGTGTTGTCCACCTCCAGCGTCACGTCGGGGAAGTTGTGCGTTCCCACCAACAGGGCCCGATCACCGATCAGGTTGGCGCGGAACAGATCTAGGTATAGGGTCTGATCCGCCTGCATCACCCGGCGGGGCTCGCCGAGGGCATCGGCGACCATCAGTGTCATGGCCCCGTAGCACATGATGGGCGAGCCGCGCACCGCGGCGATCCGTTCAGCCAATCCAGCCAAGCGTTGAGTGGGGCTTTCGTGGGCGGGGGCGGGGCCATCGCGCACTATCCAAGCGGTTTTGAGCTCGGCGTCCCAGACCTCAAGCCGCCCTTCAAAGCGGTGATACTGTTCCAAGGTCATGGGGATGGCCTCGCAGCCGACGAAGTCCAGCTGCGACAGATCCAGCATCACTGGTTCCGCCGGCTGCTTTGCCTGCGCCCGTTGCGATGGGGTGGGTTCCCGGGATTCAGTGATGGCCATGCCGCCATTGTAGGCTTTGTCGAAGGAACCCGGCAACGACTTGTTATGACTCCGCGGCGCCACGCCAAATCAAGGGAAGCTGCATCGCCAGCGAAAAGGGCCGCTAATTTGGTGGCTCGTGCTCCAGCTCTTGACCTGACCGCAATTCCCCGCTGAGCGAGAGCCTTGGCGTTTTGGTCAAGCGGCGAGTTCGGCCTCTTGGCGGATGCGCCGCACCATGGCCCGCAGCCCGTTGCCGCGCACCGGGCTTAGGTGCCGCAGCAGATCCAACTCCGCGAACAGGCCGTCGATGTCGAATGTTCTGATGGCCGCCGGCGGCCTGTCCTGAAAGGCGGCTAGGATGATGGCGATCAGGCCGCGCACGATGTGGGCGTCGCTGTCGATGGCCAAATGCATGAGGCCGCCGCGCAGTTCGGTCACCAGCCAGACTTGGCTTTGGCAGCCACGCACCAAGTTGCCCGGCTTCTTGTCGGCCTCGTTAAGATCGGGCAGATCCTTGCCTAGGTCGATGACGAATTTGTACTTGTCCTCCCAAGCATCGAAGAAGGCGAAGGCGTCGCGAATTTCGTCCAGCTCCATGAGCGGTGGCTTCAATAAAGGCCCAGCTCCAGTTGCGCTTCCTCGCTCATGCGCTCCCGGGACCAAGGCGGGTCGAACACCAACTCCACCTCCACGGCCCGCACGAAGGGCACTTGCGCCACGCGCACCTTGACTTCCTCCACCAGCACCGGCCCCATGCCGCAGCCCGGCGCAGTGAGCGTCATCTCCACCAGAACGTCGCCGCCTTCGATGCGGCGCTCATAGATCAAGCCAAGATCGACGATGTTGACCGGAATCTCCGGGTCATAGACGCTGCGCAGCGCCGCATCGACCTGAGCGGGGTCGATTTTGCCGTCCGTGGGTGGTGCAAACTCCAACCTTTCCGGCGTCAGCCCCAAGGCGTCCGCATCGGCGCCGTCCAGCCGCGCCATGTTGCCGTTGAAGACGATGGTGTAGCTGTTGCCCAGGTTTTGGGTGAGCGTCACGAAAGCGCCGGCGGGAACCGTCACCGGGTCCCCGGTGGGCACCAACCGGCCTCGCACTGCACGGCTTAAGGGGACGATGCGTCTTTCCACTAGCTGGTTCGCCCATCCCGGCTGCCTAGGGAGAAGCTCTCGCCGCAGCCGCAGTGGGCGGTGGCGTGGGGGTTCTTGAACTTGAGGCTGCTGTTCAGCCCCTCCGTGACCAAGTCCATTTCGGTGCCCCGCACCAGGGGCAGGTCGTCTCGGCGAACGTAGAGGGCCAGCCGTTCGCCGACTTCAAAGGGGCGGTCCTCCGCGTCCGGCTGATCGATGTAGTCCAGCGTGTACATGTAGCCGTTGCAGCCGCTTTCCTTGACGCCAAGGCGCAAGTGGGGGCGGCCCGACTGGGCGATTTGACCGCGGATGTGGCGCACCGCGGCGGCGGTGGCGGTAATGCCGGCCGGGTTGAAGGTTGCAACGCTCATGCCAAGACCTCTCTGTTGGTCGATCCTCCTTGTGGGCGGGACTTGCCGCCCGAACAGCCAACGGGCAGCGCGGGCGTCGCCGGCTCAGACAAACTCAATCGCTTTCTCAACTCCGGCCGCCAGCCGGTCCACGTCGGCGGGGGAATTATACAGGGCGAAGGAGGCGCGAATGGTGCCGGGGACGCCCAACCGCTCCATCAGCGGCATGGCGCAGTGATGGCCGGTGCGCACCGCAACGCCTTGCTGGTCCAACAGGGTGCCGAAATCGTGGGCGTGGCCGCCGTCGATCAGAAAGGAGATGATCGAGGCGCGCTCGCCGGGTTCGCCAATGATGCGAACGCCGGGGATCTGCTTGAGCCGGCTCAAGGCAAGGCGCACCAGCTCGTGCTCACGCTCCCGCAGCGCTTGGCGCGGCAGGCCGCGCAGATAGTCGATGGCGGCGCCGAAGCCGACGGCGCCGGCGATGTTCGGCGTGCCGGCTTCGAACTTGTAGGGCAACTGATTGTAGGTGGTCCCCTCTATGGCCACATGCTCGATCATTTCGCCGCCGCCTTGGTAGGGGGGCAGTTCCTCGAGCAGGTTGGCCTTGCCGTAGAGCGCCCCGATGCCGGTGGGGCCGAACATCTTGTGCGCCGAAAAGGCGTAGAAGTCGCAGTCCAGACGGCGCATGTCCAAGTCGAAGTGCTGCACGGCTTGGGCGCCGTCGATCAGGGTCATCGCGCCTTGGTCATGGGCCGCCTGAATCAGCGTTTCAATCGGGTTGACCGTACCCAGCGCGTTGCTGACGTGGCTCACGGCGACCAGCTTGGTGCGGGCGCCTAGCTTGGCGTGGAAGTCGTCGAGATCGATCTCCCCGGCCGGCGTTACCGCGCCGGCGACCAGCCGTGCTCCGCTGCGTTGGCAAAGCAATTGCCAAGGGACGATGTTGGAGTGGTGCTCCATTTCGGTGACGAGAATCTCATCGCCGGGCTTGAAGCGTTCGGTGAGGCTTGCGGCCACTAGGTTGATGCCCTCGGTGGTGCCTCTGGTGAAGATGATCTCCCGGCTTTCGGCGGCGCCGATCAAATCCTGGATCTTGGCGCGGGCGTTCTCCATTGCCGCCGTCGCTTCGTCCGCCAAGGCGTGGGCGGCACGGTGGACATTGGCGTTGTAGTGCTCATAGTAGTGGCGGATGGCGTCGATGACCGAACGCGGCTTCTGCGTGGTGGCGGCGTTGTCCAAATAGGTCAGCGGCGCTCCGTTGACCGAGCGGGCTAGGATCGGGAAATCGCTGCTGATGTCGTGCAAATCAGCCATTGGCCCGGTCCCCGACCTCAGCCGCTGGTTGCGGCGGACAACTGCTGAAGGAAGGAATTCGCCGCCTGTTCGGCGAAGGGGCCGCTTAAGCCGTCGCGCAAAAAGCCGATGCTCAGCAGCCGTTGCGCCGCCGCTGTCGGCAAGCCGCGGCTTTGCAGGTAGAACAGGGCGTCGTCGTCCAGGCGCCCGACAGTGGCGCCGTGGGCGCAGCGCACGTCGTCGTTGTAGATCTCCAGCTCCGGCTTGGTGTTGATGTCGGCGTTGGCGCTTAAGGCGAGGTTGCGGTTGGACAGGTCGGCGTCCGCCCCGGAGGCATGGGGATGGATGTGGATGCGCCCGTTGAAGGTGCAGCGGGCCTTGCCGGACGCCAAGTTGTGCTGCTTGACGCGGCTGACCGTGCGGTGGCCGATGTGCTCAATGACGTACTGCAGGTCCAGTTGCGCCCCGGCGCTGGCCAAGGCGGCGCCGGTGCTGCCGAACCGAGCGCCGGCGCCGTGCAGGGCAACGCTTACGTCCAGGCGTTGGAAAGCCGCCGCTAGGCTCTGGTGGTTGAAGGTCAAGGAGGCGTCTTCGTCAAGTTCGGCGGCCAACAGGGACCAGCCTTCCCTGGCAGGCGCCAAGTCGGCGCGGGACCAGCGGACCTCAGCGGTTTGGGCTAAGAACAGCAGCACCACCCGTGTCGCCAGGGTGCCCTGATTGTCGTGCGTAGCTGAAGTGCCCTCTGACTCTGCTTCCGGCGCTCGTGCCGCCAAGACTTGCGGGCTGTTTACCGGTGCTTTGTTGCTGCGCCTCCCGCGCGTGGCTCGATCGACGACTTCTCCTAAGCGTTGTGGGCCGGAAACGTCGGCAATGGTGGAGGCGCCGGCGTCCGTTTCCTCGATCTCCACCCGACAACCAGCGCCCACCCGCAGCAGCAAGGGTGCGGCCACGCCGGGCGTTGCGGCCGGCAGGCGCAAGGGACGGTCCGGCGTTTCGGCCACCTCCGCCAGCCAGCCGTCTCCGGCTAGGGCGGCGACGATGCCGGCCAAGGGGTAGCGGTGCAGATTGATCCGGCACTCCGGCGGCGAGGGCAGGGCGGTGAAGCGCCGCACCCGCACCTGCTCCGGCGCATCCACAAGGGGCGAGCCGCGGGCCATCGGCGCATCCAGCAAGGCTTGGGTGACCTTGCCCAAGGGGGAGTACTTCCAGGTTTCCCGCGCCAGCTTGCCGGTCAGCGCCCGGCGGCAGCGGGCCAGGCCGGCATCGCCAAGCCATGCCGGCGCCTGCAGTGCCTCTAGCCCGATTTCGCCAGCCATGCGTAGCCTCGTTCTTCGAGCGTTTCGGCCAGCTTCCTGTCGCCGCTTTCCACGATCCGGCCCTCCGCCAGCACATGCACGAAATCCGGCACGATGTGGTTCAGCAGCCTTTGGTAATGGGTAATCAAAAGTACGCCGTTGTCGGCGCTGCGGAAGCGGTTGACGCCGGCGGCGACGGTTTGCACGGCGTCTATGTCCAGGCCGGAGTCCGTTTCGTCCAACACCGCCAAGGTGGGCGCCAGCAGGAGCATTTGCAGGATTTCGTTGCGCTTCTTTTCACCGCCGCTGAAGCCTTCGTTAACGCCGCGCTTGAGGAACTCCGGGTTCAGGGACAGGCTGTCCGCCAAGGTGCGCACCCGCCGCATGAACGCCACGGGGGATTCCGCCGCTTGGCCGTTGGCCTTGAAATGGCTGTCCTGAGCGGCCTTCAGAAACTCCATGTTGCTGACGCCGGGAATCTCCACCGGGTATTGGAAGGCTAGGAACAAGCCGGCTTGCGCCCTTGCTTCGGGCTCCTCTTGGCCCAACGGATGCCCCTTGAAGGCGATTGCTCCGCCGGTCACCTCGTAGCCCGGTCGCCCGGCCAGCACGTTGGCGAGGGTGCTCTTGCCGGAGCCGTTGGGACCCATGATGGCATGCACCTCCCCGGCCTCCATGCGCAGCGAAAGGCCCTTGAGGATGGCTTCGCCGCCGACGCTGACATGAAGGTCATCGACCTGCAGCAGGCTCAACCGACCGCTCCTTCAAGGGACACTTCGAGCAGCTTGCCGGCCTCCACGGCGAACTCCATCGGCAGTTCGCGGAACACCTCCTTGCAGAAACCGTTGACGATCATGCTGACGGCCTTCTCCGGGTCTATGCCCCGCTGCTGGCAGAGGAACATCTGGTCGTCGCTGACCTTGGAGGTGGTGGCCTCGTGCTCCACCGTGGCCGAGGGGGACTTGTTCTCGATGTAGGGGAAGGTGTGGGCGCCGCAGGCGTCCCCCAGCAGCAGCGAGTCGCATCTGGTGTAGTTGCGGGCGCCGCGCGCCGCCGGCGAAGTGCGCACTAGCCCCCGGTAGCTGTTTTGGCTGCGCCCGGCGCTGATGCCCTTGGAAATGATGGTGCTGCGCGTGTTCGGCCCCAGATGGATCATCTTGGTGCCGGTGTCCGCCTGCTGACGGTTGTTGGTCAGCGCCACGGAGTGGAATTCGCCGACGCTGCCGGCGCCGCGCAGCACCACGCTGGGGTACTTCCAAGTGATGGCGGAGCCGGTTTCCACCTGGGTCCAGGAAATTTTGGAGGCGCGGCCCAAGCAGGCGCCGCGCTTGGTGACGAAGTTGTAGATGCCGCCCTTGCCGTCCGCATCGCCGGGATACCAGTTCTGCACCGTGGAGTACTTGATCTCCGCATCGTCCAGCGCCACCAACTCCACCACCGCGGCGTGCAGCTGGTTCTCGTCGCGCATGGGCGCGGTGCAGCCCTCCAAGTAGCTGACGTAGGCGCCGGCGTCGGCAACGATCAGGGTGCGCTCGAACTGGCCGGTGTTGCGTTCGTTGATGCGGAAGTAGGTGGAAAGCTCCATCGGGCAGCGCACGCCCTTGGGCACATAGACGAAGGAGCCGTCGCTGAACACCGCGGAGTTCAGGGCGGCGTAGAAGTTGTCCCGCTGCGGCACCACCGAACCCAGGTATTTTTGCACTAGGTCGGGATGCTCCTGAACCGCCTCGGAGATGGGGCAGAAGATGACGCCGGCCGCCTTCAGCTTGTCCTTGAAGGTGGTGGCGATGGAGACGCTGTCAAACACCGCATCGACCGCGACGTTGCCGCCCTTGGCCACCCCAGCCAAGGCTTCCTGCTCGTGCAGGGGGATGCCGAGCTTTTCATAGGTGCGCAGCAACTCCGGGTCCACCTCGTCCAAGGACTTCGGACCGTCCTGCAGGCTCTTGGGGGCGGAGTAGTAGGAGATGGCCTCGAAGTCGATGGGCGGAAAATGCACATGCGCCCACTCCGGCGGCGTCATCTCCCGCCAGACGCGGTAGGCGGCGAGGCGCCAGTCCGTCATCCAGGCCGGTTCCCGCTTCTTCTCCGAAATGTAGCGCACCACGCCTTCGTCCAGGCCGGGAGGCAGGGTATCCGCCTCCACATCCGTGGTGAAGCCGGCGCGGTATTCCTGATCGACGAGGTCCAGAGGCGATTCACTCATGGCGGATTCAAGCCCAAGCTCTGCTGCAAAGACGCCGCCCATTGTAACTTTGGTGGGCGGCAATGCCCAAGCGATGCCGCCGGCCAATGCAAGCCGGTGAACCGAAGCCTTGTTCGGGTATAGTTCACCGCCTGCATGAGCCGGCACACGCGGCGCAGGTTGGCGGGGTTCGGGCCTGTTGCGGCCGACTGCCTTGGATTGCCTTACTGGAGGATGCGCATGTCTGTTCCGGTGCCACATCTGGTCACCACCCATTCGGTTCCCGGCCGCGAGGTTCGGGAGGCCCTTGGCATCGTCAGCGCGGAATGCGTGCTCGGCATCAATGTTTTTCGGGACATGCTCGGCGGCCTGCGGGACTTCTTCGGCGGGCGCAGCGGCACCCATCAGAAGGCGTTGTGGGAGGCTCGGGAGACCTGCCTTAAGGAACTTGCCGAGGAAGCCTCCGGCCGGGGCGCGGACGCCGTGGTCGGCGTGGACTTGGACTACAGCGAGATAAGCGGCGGCGGCAAGGGCATGGTGCTGCTGGTGGCCAGCGGAACGGCGGTTCGGCTGCGGTAGCGTCTGCAAGCGGCCGGGCTTCTACGGGTTGGTGGCGCCTGTCTTGGTCGATTGGGGATTCGTTGCAAACTGGCTGGCGACCGGCTGTTCCGGTAACACGCAGCCTGGGCAATCGCCCTTTGCTAGGTGGATGGCCGCTGCCGCTTCGTCCTCCGGGGTTTGGTGTTGCGGGGTTGGCGAACGTCCAATCCGGTCATCGGCTGGCGCTTCGCCCGCCTTGGGTGCTGGACGCATGGCCCGCTCCCTCCAACCGTCGCCGTCCGGCCAACGGTGGGGCAGGAGGCGGATTTCCCCTGGCCTGTCGATGGACTCAAGGGCGTTCAGGGCGTCCAGCATGATTCGGCGCTGCAAAGGCTTGTCATTGGGTGGCCCGGCGGTGCGGCCAAGGGGGAAGTCCAGAAACACCGCCCGGGGCGGCTTGACGGCTTGGGTGATCGACCAGGCGCAGGAAAGGGAGACGGTGGCGATGCCGCGTTGCTCCAGTTCCCTTGCGATCAATCCCACGGATTGATGGCAGACGGGTCAGACCGGCACCAGCAGGGCAACATCCACCTCGTCTTTTTGCAGGTGCTCGGCGATGGCCGGCGCCAGCCGCTCCCGCACCAAGCGGGTGGAGTAGATGCCGCCCATGAAGGCGTAGGCGTTCGGCCCCAACGCGCCGATGCGCCCCTCGGCGGCCAAGTTGCGCAGGGTCTCCAAGGGGAAGACAGCGTTCGGGTCCCGCCTGGCGTCTGTTAGGTCGTATGCGAAGTGGGTGGCCCGCAGTTCGCTGTTCGGCGTGTCCGAAGGGATGACGCGGAAACTGAAGTCGTCCCGGTAGTGGAAGGCCACTTGACCAACCTTGTAGATGCCGCCCGAGGCCACCAGCCCCAAACGGGATTGGCTCACGGGTTTCCGCAGCGGGGTGAAAGACGGCGGCTCGTCGTTACGAACCCAACGGTAGGGGGGGTAGCCCAAGTTGGCGTACTGCTCCCGAGTGCGGGCGATGTAATCCACCGGATTGTTCGGTTGGGACATGGCGTCAGGCCGGGTGGCGACTCAAGAGGCGTTTTGCACCATCGCCAGACAAAGATCAAGCGCAGGGGTCGCGCTCCTTTCTATAGGCGCACTCCGAATTGCAAAGCGAACTGCCGGCCCAACAAGGTGGTGACGACTTGGTCTTGGCTGTTGGCGACGTTCATTGGGTCCGGATTGCAGGTGCCCGCAGTGGGCAGCGGCGCACCGGGCGGCGGACCGGCATCGGGCGCACTGCATGAAGGCCGAGGTGAAGGTCCGCCGGCACGCCGACTTTAAGGGCCGGCCGAGGCATGTCTGGTGGGCTAGTCCTTGGCGGTGAAGAAGTCCGCCCGGGGGGTCATGGTCTCGTCATAGACCGGCTCCATGAGATCCACCCGGTACTTGTAAATCTCGGAGCCGGTGATGCCGAAGGCGCCGATGTTGTCCCGCATCCTCAAGTACCACTCGCACTCGAAGTGGGCTTTTAGGGCCGCTTCGCTCTCCCAGCGCTCGAATACCCGGATGCGGCCGGGAATGCGCGGGTCCGGGCACCAGTCGTAGTCCAGGCAGCCCTCCTCGGTGAGGGCGCCGTCGATCAGGGGCCGCCCCGCCTCCAAGGCCGGGGCCACGTTTTCGGGCGGCATGTCGATGGTGCCGGAGATGATGATTCTGGTCATGTGCGGAAAGCCTCCTTCCGATGGATTGCAAAGTTGGCGCTGAATCGGCAAATATGGTGCAAGTTCCGTTTGCAATCAATGGGGGGGCGCAAAACGCATGGATTTCACCTTCAGCGCCGAGGACGAGGCATTTCGCGCCGAGGTGCAGGCATTTCTGCAGGCCAAGCTGACCGACGGGATGCGCCAAGCGGCGGCGCGCGTCACCACCGTCTTCGCCGACAAGGATCTCGCCATGCTGTGGCAGGCCATTTTGGTGGAGCAGGGCTGGGCGGTGCCGTCTTGGCCGGTGGAGCATGGCGGCACCGGCTGGGGAGCAACGAAGAAGTACATCTTCGGCGAGGAACTCGCCCGCGCCGGGGCGCCTGGCCTGATTCCGCTGGGGCTGCGCATGTTGGCGCCGGTGCTGTTCAAGTACGGCACCAAGCGGCAGAAAGCCCACTACCTGCCGAAGATGCTGTCCGGGGAGCACTACTGGTGCCAAGGCTATTCGGAGCCGGGAGCGGGGTCCGACCTCTCCAGCCTGAAGACTGCGGCGGTGCAGGACGGCGACGACTACATCGTCAACGGGTCGAAAATCTGGACCACCCACGCCCAATTTGCCGACCACATCTTCTGCTTGGTGCGCACGGACAGTTCCGGGCGGCCCCAGCAGGGCATCACCTTTCTGCTGATTCCCATGGCCACGCCGGGAGTGCGGGTGGCGCCGATCATCACGCTCGCCGCCGACCACGAGGTGAACCAGGTGTTTTTTGACGATGTGCGGGTGCCCCAGGCCAACCGAGTCGGGCCGGAGCACGACGGCTGGAACGTCGCCAAGTACCTGCTGGAGTTCGAGCGGGGCGGCGGCGGGGCGGCGGCGCGGCTGCGGGTGTCCATCGACCATCTCCGGGCCATCGCTCAGACCGAGACGGACGGCGCCGCACCCTTGTGGGCGTCCTCGGGCTTTCGCGCTCGGGTCAGCGCCTTGGACATCCGCATCGAAGCGCTGCAGTTCGCGGAACTGGTCACCTTGGCCCGCCTGTCCCGAGGGGAGTCGCCGGGGCCGGGCTCCTCGCTGGCGAAGAACAACACGGTGGAGATCGACCAAGCCATCAACGAACTGAAGCTGGAGGCGGTGAGCCACTACGCCATGCCGCACGCCAACCTGATCTCCATGAACGGCCACAACGAACCCTGGGTGGGGCCGCACCATGCGGAGACGGTGACGCCGCGCTACCTCAATTCCCGCGCCGCCTCCATCTTCGGCGGCGCCAGGGAGGTGCAGAAGAACATCATCGCCAAGGTGGTGCTGGGGCTGTAGGAGACTGTTGACGCCGCTCAGGCCAGTCGCGCCCCGTTGCGCTGCCGAGCAGTTGTCGGCGCCGGGTTGCGGACGTTCGTTTGGCCTTGTCCGCAGTTGAACTGGCGTTGGGCAGTTCCCATTCTGGTGCAATATGCCGGCTAGGGCGGCAATGTCCGTGTGGCCTTGGCAGGCCCTTGAGGCCAAGTTTTAGGTAGGGAAGGAGGAATATGGACATCGGCGTTTGCGTGGCGTCCCATGTTGGGGACATCGACTATGTGGTGCGGGCGGAGGAGCTGGGCTACAGCCATGCTTGGCTGGCGGACAGTCAGATGCTGTGGTCGGACTGCTACGCCGCCTTAGCCTTGGCGGCGGTGCGCACCTCGCGCATCCGGCTGGGCACCGGGGTGGCGGTCACCGGCACCCGGCCGGCGCCGGTCAACGCCGCCGCCATCGCCACCATCAACGCACTGGCCCCCGGGCGCACTTTCTGCGGCGTCGGCGCCGGCAACACCGCCATGCGGGTGATGGGCCAGCCGCCACAGCGCATCGCCGACTACGACGCCTACCTCAGGGAACTGAAGCCGCTGCTGCGCGGCGGCGAGGCGCTGCACGGCGCGGCCGGCGTCCCCATCCGCCACATCATGCCGGACAAGGGGTTCGTCAACTTCGCTGATGAGATTCCCCTGTACGTCTCGGGATTCGGCCCCCGTTCCTTGGCCTTGGCCGGCAAGCATGGCGACGGCGCCGTGTTGACCGCGCCCCGCGATGGGGCCGTGATGGCCAACATCTGGCGCATGCTCGAGTCTGGCGCACAGGCGCATGGCCGGCGCTTGGATCGGGAGCGGTTCCACGCCGCGGCGTTGACCGCCATGGTGGTGCTCGCAGATGGCGAAGCCGCGGATTCAGAGCGGGTGAAGAGCCAGTGCGGGGCCATGGCCATGGCCGCAGTGCATTACGCTTATGATCAATTCCGCAACTTTGGTCGTCCCCCGCAAAACGCCTTGGCCGGCATCTGGGACGACTACACCAAGCTGCTGGAGTCCTACCCCGCCGAGCGCCGCCATCAGCGCATCCACGGCGGCCACAACTGCTGGGTTCTGGAGGAGGAGAAGCGCTTCCTGACGCCCGAGGTGCTGGGCGCCGCCTGCATGATCGGCACTGCCGACCAACTGATCGAACGCCTGCACGGCTTGGCCGCCGGCGGCCTCAATCAAGTGATGATCCTGCCGGATTTCGCCACCCGCTTTGAGGTGCTTGAGGAAGTGGCCGCCAAGGTGTTGCCGCATGTTTAGCGGATAGCTGACGAACCGCCAGCAGGCCTCATCTCAGGAGAAAAATGGCATGTCGTTCTGGAAAGCCACATCGGGGTTGGTGGGTCGCATAGGGGCGATCTCCGGGTATTGTCCGTCGGTTTGACTGTTGGGTTTTGGAAAGGTTGTGGCAACCCCATTGGTTATCGTCACGCGCCGCTGGCCGGAGAAGGTGGAGGCGGCCATGCGCTCCGTCTTCAAGGTGTACTGCAACGCCGACGACCAGCCCTTTTCCAGCGACGAACTGCGGGCGGCGCTGGCCGAGGCCGACGCCCTTTGCGCCACGGTCAGCGATCACATTCCAGCCGCCGTGTTCCCCGACGCGCCCCGTTGCCGGATCATCGCCAACTTCGGCGTGGGCGTTAACCACATCGACCTCGCCGCCGCCCGCGCCAAGGGCGTTGCCGTCACCAACACGCCGGACGTGCTGACCGAATGCACGGCGGACTTGGCGATGGCGCTCATCCTGATGTCGGCGCGCCGCGCCGGGGAGGGCGAACGAATGCTGCGCAGTGGCCAATGGCCCGGCTGGCGCCCCACGCAGATGCTCGGCGCCCGGGTATGGGGCCAAACCCTCGGCATCGTCGGCATGGGACGCATCGGCGCGGCCTTGGCCCGCCGCGCCCATCATGGCTTCGGCATGCGCATCCTCTGCTGCAATCGCAGTCCGGCGCCGGCGGCGCTGCTTGCGGACTTGCAGGCGGAGCAAATCGACAGCCTTGAGGCGCTGCTCCCCGAGGTCGATTTCCTCTCCCTGCACTGCCCCGCCAACGCCGCCAGCCATCATTTGATGAATGCGGCAAGGCTGGCCCTCATGCGCCGGAGCGCCCACCTCATCAACACCGCCCGCGGCAGCGTAGTCGATGAACAGGCGTTGGCGGACGCCCTAAGCAGCGGTGCCATCGCCGGCGCCGGCCTCGATGTCTATGCGGCGGAGCCGCGAGTGCCTGAAAGCCTGCTGCGGCTGCCGAACGTAGTCCTGTTGCCCCATCTTGGCAGCGCCACCGCAGCCACTAGGGAGGCGATGGGCTTGCGAGCGCTGGAGAACCTCAAGGCGTTCTTTGCCGGTAAGGCGCCGCGGGATCTATGCAATTGAGGGGCACTTCCGCTAACGGCCTTGGTGGAGTCATGTAGTTCCCAAAACTTCAGGTTGAAGTGTCTGGCCGGTCGGCGGGGTCCAGCAAGGTGAGTCTTTCAAACAAATTCGCCGGCTCCGGTATTCCAACGATGTAAACCATTCGCTCCGTAACCTCTCCCTCCGCATGCAAGGCGCCCGCGGGAATGACGAGCTTGTCCCCTGGACCGAGAGGCACCCTTCGGCCCTGTTCGTCCAACACATAACTGTTGCCGGCGAGCACGTATCCGCAGTTGTCCACGTCGTGCCAGTGCAACGGCAGTTCCGCCATGCGGTCGGATACATAGGTGGTTGGCCACAGATCTTGTTTCTTTATGTCGTCGAGCACTTGCGCCTTCGTTGTAAAGAAATTGTGGATCACCTGCATTGGGCCTGGTGCGAGTGTCATAAGGGTATTCCTCCAGACAAAAAAGCATAGCCGCTTGAACTAGGGGCCCGGACTGAAATCAAAGCAACAGTTGTTTGCAACTACAAAATCGCCCTGGGTGGTCCGGTGCAGCGCTTTGCGGGCCCGCTACATTTTTCGGTAGGTTACGTTCTCCTTGTCATCCACGACGACGTAACCTTGTTTTTCCAGTTCGCCGATGAGGCCGGAAACCTTCTTGGCGTCAAGTTGGTTGCCAAAAAGGGACTTGATTGTGTTGGTGAGCGTCTTCTTCTTGCGCGGCCTTGAGTTGCCCTGGGCCTTCAAGTTTTTGACAACGGCGGCAACCTGTGTGTCCTGTGATTTATCACCTACCGAAGACAGCAGCGGTATGAGGGCAATATCCGTGTGTCTTGCTGCAAGGAGCTTCTTGCTTGCTAGGTGCTTGATAAGCTGATCGTAGCCGGTGTCCTTGGAGATGACGTGGAAATAGCCATTCGCGTCCTGCGCAGCCAGTTCACCGAGATAGTAGGCGATATGGAAATCAAGGGCGTTCTTGCCGCTGCCGCTGATGGTGATGTATTCGGCCTTGTCCCCCAAGCGCTGCATCGGCTTGGCCAGCTCGATGGGAATTTTGGATTGGTTTGCGCCGACAAACACAAACACCTGAAAATCTTGGTCGCTGCCACCGTCCAGTATCATCGCCAAGTTTTTCGGCTGCACATTCTCGTAGTCAATCAGGATGTAGTTCGTTTGCATGGGTAAGCTAGGGTTGAGGGACAGGTTGGGCAGTATATCCAAATTCCGCTTCACCCCGACCTGTTTATCAGCAGGCCGGATACTAGGGACAACAGTTCGTCCCCGTTGCCGCACTCTAGGACCCAATCGCCCACCCTGTCCAAATCCTTCTGCTCCGTCAGGTCCTCCAACA
The DNA here is from genome assembly GCA_958296195.1 of uncultured Pseudomonadales bacterium. Classification (GTDB taxonomy): domain Bacteria; phylum Pseudomonadota; class Gammaproteobacteria; order Pseudomonadales; family Azotimanducaceae; genus Azophilus. Next base: position 2,679,255 of record OY282455.1, read on the forward strand.
GGCCGGCCAAGCGCTCCGCCGTCCCGGCGCCGAACTTCAGCGCGGCTTGGCGGCTGATGAGGTGCGCACCTCCTTCTGTGCGGCCTTGGGCGATGCCCTGCTGGACGCCACGTTCAATGCCCCGCTCAATACCTCGCTCAAAGGCTTCCGCCCGCACCTTGGCGTCCCACCTGTCCCAAGCCGCTTCCGCTACCGTCGCCATGACCGCTCCCTTCGTTTGCTCAAGTTCCTCAAAGGCCGGAAAGCCCGCGCCGCCGCCGCTCTTGTGCTCCCACAGCGCCCGCGCCCAAGCGTGCAGCGCCCGCCGGAACGCCTCGTCCCCCGCGCCGGGGAAGCGGGCCGACTCCTCCAGCAGGCACGGCAGCAACGCCTGGGGCGTCCCCGCCGCCTGCAGCCGCACCGTCGCCGAGACCCGGTTGTCCAAGGGCCAATCCTCCGCCGGCCGCGCCCCCGAAGTCAAGGCCCCGCCCGCCGCCAGAAGACGGTACGCCTGCGGCTGCAGCAGCGCCAAGTCCCGCTCCATCCGCTCCGAGGGCAGCGGCGCCAAGTCGCTCGCCCGGCCGGCGGCGGTCCAAGGCGCGCTGCCGTTGTACACCACCACCGGCAGCACCCAAGGCCGGCCGCCCTCCTGTCCCGCCGCGCCGCTGCGGGCCACCCGGGCCAGCAGCAGCTCCGCGTACTCGCGCATGCGCTTGGCCATGCGCCGGTCCACCTCGGACTGGAATTCCAGTAGAAGGAGGATTTGGGGCCGCTCGCCGTCGCCAAGCCGCCTCCGGCGCAGCCGCACCCTGAACGCCATGTCGCCTTGGCGCTTGCGGTGGTCTGCGTCCAGGAACTCCGGGGAACGATCCTCCAAGGTGGCGAGGTCCAGTTCGTCCACCCATTTGCGGGCAACGAGTCGCAGCAGATCGGCGGCCACTTCGGGCAGGCCGTAGATGTATTTGTGGGCGGCGTCGTGGTCCATGCGGATACCCTAGAGGGTTCGCAAGTGAAAGAATGTAGGAAATAGCTGCAACTGGCGTATGAGATCGACTTTGGGGCTGAGGGATGGGGCTGCGGGCGGTCGCTGGCTCGGTGTTGGCGGTTTCCCCGCCCAGTGCAATTCCCTCCAGGGCGGCGTTTCGTTGTGTTGTTGGGGCTGCAGTCGCAGCTTGGGCTTCATTGCAGCGCTCCGAAATCGGTTATGGTGCAAGGACACTGCGGATTGGGGGCCGTGAATGAAGCCTGAAACCGCCATTAGGTCGTTGGTTATGCGGGCGTTGGCGAGCCGCTGGCGGCGGGGGGTGGTGCGTGCTCGCGGGCGGACGCGGCGACGGCTGCAAGGCGGCGGTCCCACCGTTCACTACTTTCATCAGGCGGACGATCCCTACAGCCATTTGGCGGTGCAGGTCCTGCCGCGGCTGCAGGAGAGGTATCAGGTGCGGTTTGCGCCGCATTTGGCGCCGGAGCAGGGCGCCGCCTTCGCCGGCGACCTGGAGCGCTATCCCCGCTGGGCGCTTGCGGATGCGGCGGACGTCGCCCCCTTCTACGGTTTGTCCTTTCCCAAGGATGCGGCGTTGCCCGGCGCGGATGAGGTGTGGGCGGCCAATCAAGCGTTGGCCGAGCAGTTGGCTTGCGGGGGCTTTGCGGAAGCCGCCGTGAAGGTGGGGGAGGCCCTATGGCGTGGCGCTGTTCAGGTAGGGGAGGGCGCTTCCGCAGAGGCGGTGCGCCATGCCTTGCGCCAAGGCGAGGCGTTGCGCCGGCGGTTGGGGCACTACCGCGGCGGCATGCTCCACTTTGAGGGGGAGTGGTATTGGGGCGTTGATAGGCTTTGCCGGCTGGAGGAGCGGCTGGTGGCGGAAGGCTTCAGCCGTGCGCCCAACGCGCCCCCCTGCGTACCCCAGCCCAAGGCTCAAGCTGCCACCGCGCCGCCCTTGGCTGGTGGCGAGGGCGCGACCTTGGAGTTTTATGTCTCCCTGCGCAGCCCCTATACGGCGATCAGCTTTCGCCGCACCTTGGACCTGGCCGCCGGCCTGGGCGCCAACGTCGTGTTAAAGCCGGTGCTGCCCATGATGATGCGCGGCGTTCCCGCGCCGGCGGCCAAGGGCATCTACATCATGAATGACGTGCGCCGGGAGGCCGAGGCGGCCGGGCAGCGCTTTGGTCGGATAGTGGACCCTTTTGGCGAGCCTGTGCGGCAAGCGTTCTCCCTCTATCCCTGGGCGCGGGAAAGTGGGCGCGCCGCCGAATACCTGCAATCCTATCTTGACGCGGCCTTTGCCGACGGCATCGACATCGGTTCCCACAGGGGTCTGCGCCGGGTGGTCGAGCGGGCTGGGTTGCCCTGGCGGGAGGCGGCGGCGCAGCTTGGCAACGACGGTTGGCGGGAGGAGCTTGAGCGCAACTTGGCGGACATGAACGAACTGGGGCTTTGGGGTGTGCCCAGCTACTGCGTTTCCGGCGGCGCCAAGCCGGGCCGCTTCAGTTGCTGGGGGCAGGACCGCCTGTGGCGGGTGGAGGCGGAGATTGCGGCGCGAACCGCTACGGTAGCCTGACGTGGGCGTCCATGCCGCTGACGCCGCCCTAAAATGTGGTGCTTTTTCAATGAGTTGTCGGGAATTTTCAGAACCCTAGTGAATCCGGCCCAGCGGTCTGTGTCGGCTTCGTTGGCTTAGGCGGATGGATGTTTGGGGGTAGTGGTTGGGAACTTGCGGGCGACCAACGGCGCGTTTTGGCTTGAATCTCAACCGGGGACGTCCCCATAATCGCCCTTTACCTATCGAAGTAGGAGGCAATGAATGGCTAACGAAGCGCTGGAGAAGGGCCGGGAGGTGCTGGCCGCCCGCATAGGGCAGGCGTCCGAGCCGACCGATTGGTTTGAGATGACTCAGGAGCGCGTCAACGACTTTGCGGACGCCACCCTGGACCACCAGTGGATTCATGTGAACCCGGAGCGGGCCAAGCAGGGGCCGTTTGGGGCGCCCATCGCCCACGGCCAACTCACCATGTCACTGATGAGTTTCCTGCCGGGCGGCGAGGGCATCGGCATTCCGCAAGTGCCGGGCGTGAAGATGGGCATCAACTACGGCTGGAACCGGGTGCGCTTCCCGGCGCCGGTGCCAGTGGGCGCCCGTATGCGCACCAAGGGCGAGATCCTGAGCGTTGACGTCAAGGGCAACATGCTGGAGGTGGTCAACCAGCTGACCGTGGAGGTGGAGGGTCAAGGCAAGCCGGCCTGCGTCGGCGAAAGCGTGTTGCGGCTCGTTTTCTGAAGCAGACGCCCTGTTCAACCTTGGCCCCGCGCTGCGGCAAACCTATCCGGAAATGACGGCTGCGGTTCCCTCCACCTCAATGAGGAACTCCGGACGCACCAAACGCGACACCACCAAGAGCGTGTTGGGCGGATAGTGCGTGGTGGAGAACAGCTTCGGAAACAGCTTGGCCCGCTCTGCGTAGAAGGCGCTCAAGTGCTCCGGCTTGGTCACGTAGGTGGTGAACTTGGCTACGCTGTCCATGCTGGCGCCGGCGCCTTCAAGCACGGCTTTCATGTTGTTGAACACCTGCCGCATCTGCGTCTCGAAATCGCCTTGCCCCACGCTTGCGCCGTTGCCGTCCACCGATAGCTGCCCGGCCACAAACACCAGCTTGTCGGCGACGGCCCGGGTCGCGACGGAGTACAGGCCGATGGGCGCGGCGTCGGCAATGGTCAGGTATTCAACCTCTGCATGGGCGCCTTGGGCCTTAACTTCCCGTTTGCTCATGTCCTCGTCCTCATCCGCATTGTTCAACATAGTCCCTGCACCGCTTCAACAGCCATCTGTTGATCTGCGGCAGGGTCTCCTCCAGATAGCAGTAGCGGCCGCGCGGCGCATACTTTGAGTGCAGCCCTTGCTGCACATGCTTGTTGGTGGTGAAATCCTGCTGGTTGAAGATGTCGTTGAACTCATCCTGCTTCCTGGCCCGCTCCTCAATGTCGGGCATTTCCAGGCACTCCTTGGCGAACAGCCAGCTCACCTTCAGGTTAATGCTGTCGGGCGTAATCGGCACGATTTGGAAGATGAAGACCATGTCGGGCATGGCGGAGAAGAACAGGAAGGGCGGTATGGTGGCGAACATCGCCCGGTTCAGCTCCTCCTCGGTGAGCGTTTTGATCGGCGGAAACAGCATGTGCGCATCGTCGGGGCCCTGAAGGTCGTATTGGGGCTTCTCGTCCTCCTCAAACCAGCCGGTGATGTAGGTCCAGTGATGGATGGAGGCGTCGCTCGGCACATGGTCTTCGTAGCGGGAGTTCTTGGGTGCTAGGTAGTCGTGCTCCATCGGATGCACCCAGGGGGTGTGGTAGGGCTCCATGGCGTTCTCGACCCAGATCTTCCAGTTGCCCGGAATCTCCCCGTAGTCGTGAATCACCGGGCCGACTTTCAGGTCGGCCTTGACGAAGTTCTCGATGTGGGGTTGGAGTTTTTGCAGGGAAGGCGCCAGCGGCTCGGCGTCCTCATCGAAATTGATGAACAGGAACCCGTTCCAATTCTCAAACCTGATGGCCGGCAAGGCGTTGCCTTGCCTGAGTTCCTTAAGGGGGCAGGTCTTGTTCATCTCCGGTGCTCCCATAAGGTTGCCGTTCAGGTCATAGGTCCAGTTGTGGTAGGGGCAGCGGAACAGCTTGGCGGAGCCGTTTTCAACCACCAGAGGCCGGGAGCGATGGCGGCATACTGCGGACATGGCCTTGATGCCGCCGTCCCTGGTGCGCACGACCACCACCGGCTCGCCGAGTATGTTGTCTGCCAAATAGTTCCCAGCCTCGGGAATTTGGCTCTCGTGGCCGACGTAGAGCCAACAGCGCCGATATATGGCCTCTTTCTCGAACTCGAGAAACTCCTTTGAGGTGTAGCACTCCGGCGGCAGGGTGCGCGCCTCGTCAACGGCGCGGGTGGATGCCTCCATTTGGTCCAGCACTGAGCGAATTCGGTCGCTGACGACGGGTGAGTCCATGCGGTTGGTTCTCCTGTGTGTGTTTCCAAGGGAGTGAATCGAAGTAATATCATATAAAATATCTGAAAACAACAGCAGGCGTCATCCCCTTTTTGCGCCTTTGGGGTGGCCGGATTGGCCGCTAGCAGCCTGTGCCCCGCGCAGTCTATCGACTCTTGAAGCTGTTGACGGGGCGCTGAGGCGGTCCACGGGCAGGTGCTGGTTCGCTCGACTTGCGATTTGCCACCGATTTTGGCGCCGCCCCGCGGGAAAACCTTAATTAATTGAATTATATAGAAATTTTTTTGGAAAAGGAGGGTTGACAATTACTCGGCTATACGGGCTACAATTAAATAATGCATCATATTAAATACATGATTAGTCAAAGCGCTACACCCACAAAGCTTGCCGCTGGCTTGTTTTCACTGGTAATGGCCGCCTTGAGCTGGTCGGCGCAGCCCAGCGGTCAGGAGGCGACGGAAAGCCCCAAGGTGGCCGCACCGATGGAGTGGTGGCACAGCATCAAGAAGGTGAATCCGGGCCCGCCACGCTGGTTGGCGCCGGAGGGCGCCAAATCCTACGTCGTCATGCTGGGTACCGCACCTCCGCCGCCCTTTCCCTATCGGGCCGGCATTGGGGTGGCGGTCATCGCCGGGGGGGTGCCCTACATAGTCGATGCGGGGGAGGGCATTCTGCGCTCAACCGTTAAGGCCAGCTTGGCACATGGCGAAAGGTTCAGCGATGAGCTGTCGATGCACAACCTTTCCCGCCTGTTCCTGACCCATTTGCATGTCGATCACACCGCCGGGCTGCCCGGTATCACCACCCTGCTTTGGGCCATGCATCGGCCGACGCCTATGCAGATCTACGGCCCCCCCGGCACCACGGATATGATCAGAAAGCTGGAAGAAGCCTTTAAGTTGGACATTCACGATCGGGTCGTGGGCGAGAAAAATCCCCATGACTGGCGCAGCGTCCCCCATGACGTCAGCAAGGACGGCCTGATCTACGAGGACCAAAACGTCCGCGTGGAAGCCTTCGCCCACCAGCATTCGGCCACCCTCAAGGCTTTCGCCTATCGCTTCACCACGTCGGACCGCTCCTTCCTCATCGCCGGGGACGGCACCTACGACGAAAGGTTGACGGCGGCGGCCCGAAACGCCGATGTGCTGGTAACGGAGGCGCATACGGAGGACAACTTCCATCGCGTCCTGTGGGGCGGTGAGACCGAGGAGGAGAGGAGGCAGACCATCTTCGGCCTCTACCACATGCGCCCCAGCCTGCTCGCTGAGCTAGCCAGCAAGGCCGGCGTGAAAACCGTCGTGCTCTATCACGAAGGCAACCTGTCGCACCCCTTCGAGAGCGAGGCGTTGCTGAACGAAGTCAAGCGCCACTACGAGGGAGTCGTCTATTCCTCGAGGGATGGAGACGTGTTCTAAACCTGTTGGATGCCGTCCAGGCATTCCAGCAAAAATTGGGAGAGCGGAACTATGGGCAAGACAGCAGCGTTAGGGCTATTCTCGGTGTTCGCCTTGGTGTGCCTAAGCGGGCCGGCGCTGGCTCAGGAAGGACAATTAGTCGAGGCGGCGGACGACTATTCCCATCTTGTATTGGAGGAAATTCTCGTCACGGCGCAAAAAAGGGAGCGCAACCTGCAGGAGACGCCCATAGCGGTGACCGCGCTTACCGCGTCCTATCTGGACAACTTCAACATTGACGAGGTGTCCGAAATCGGCGCCCGCAGCCCGGGTTTCTCCATGCAGCAAACCGATCGCTCCACCACCTATCTGTCGTTGCGCGGCTCCTTTGCCTCGGTGGCCGCGCCGGGGTTCGACCAGCCCGTGGCCGTGTTCATCGATGAGGTTTACTACGGGCGGGTCAGCGAGCTGCAGTTTGATCTGATCGACATCGCCCGCGTGGAGGTGTTGCGGGGTCCGCAGGGCACCCTGTTCGGGCGCAACGTGGTGGGCGGCGCCATCAGCATCATCACCGAGGAGCCCGACGAGGACGCCAGAGGCAGCATCAAGGCTTCCTTCGGTAACCTGAACTCGGTCAACGTCGGCGCCAAGGCCTCGGGTCCACTTGGCGACAACGTCTTTGCCGGTGTGGCGCTCAAATATGAAGACGCCGACGGCTGGGCCACCAACGCCGTAACAGGCGGCAAGCAGGGGGGGGTGGAGCTGTTCTCTGGGCGCGGCAAGTTGCGCTTCCTGCCCAGCGACAGCGTTGATGTCACCTTGACGGCGCAGTATTCCCAAGACCAGTCGGGCGGCATTCCGTTCTTCGCCATACATGGCGACCCCCAGCTTTTGCCTGGGGTGATCATCAACGACGATGAGGACTACAGCAGCAGCACCACCCAGCTAGCCGTGGATGGCGGCACCGATCGGGATTCCTACGGCTTCAGCGCCAATTTGCAATGGGACAATGATTGGCTCGGCGGCGCCACTCTGGTGTCCATCACCTCGTGGCGCGACAGCAACGCCGTCTCCACCGACTTGGAGGAAGTGCCCTTTCCCGACCCCAGTCAGTTCTTCCGCTTCAGCAACGATTCGGACGTGCAGCAGTTTTCCCAGGAATTGCGTTTGGAGGGCGAAAGCGGTCCTCTGGCTTGGACCACGGGGCTGTACTACTTGAATCTTGACGTTCAACGCATGAGCTGGTTTAGCGCCAATGTCGGGCTGCCTGGCTCCTTTCTTGACGTGACTCCCGGCCCGCCCTTCATTCCCATTCGCTTTGCCACGCAGCGGGACTCCAGGGTGAAAACCAAGTCCTATGCGGTGTTCGGTGAATTCACCTACGCCCTCAATGATTGGTCCAACCTGACTTTGGGCGGCCGCTGGACAAAGGACAAAAAAACCGGGACGACCGCCGTTGCCGGGCGACAGCCCAGCCCCTTCCTGAGGTTTGATCAACTGCCGGGCTACAGCGTTCCGCTGGACGACAGTTGGGATGCCTTCACCCCCAGGATCATCTACGACCTGTCCTTTGACGATGTGGGCCCCTTCGACAATATTTTTGGCTACGCCACCATTGCGCGCGGCTTTAAGTCCGGTGGTTACAACCTGGCGGACAACGCCGCAGGCGCCCAAACCTCGTTCGATCCTGAACTGTCGTGGAATTACGAAATCGGGATCAAGACGCGCTTCTGGAACGACCGAGGCCAGCTCAACGCCGCGCTCTTCCAAGTTAAGAGCAAGGATCTCCAAGTGAACCAGATTCTGGATGCCGGCGGCATTCCCACCACCTTCACGAGCAACGCCGGCAAATCGAAGGTTCGGGGCGTGGAACTGGAGGGTTCGCTGCTGATGTCGGAGAACTTGCAGGCGAACTTCACCTACGCCTATACGGACGGGAAGTACACCGAATTCCTCAGCCGAAACGCCAACACCGGGCAACTTCAGGACTTCTCCGGCAACCGCCTGCCGCAGACGCCGGAAAACACTGTAAGCTTTGACTTGGAGTACAGCGTACCGTTGGCGATTGGCGAGTTGTCCCTGCTTGGCAACCTCTCCTTTCGGGATGACGTCACCTTCAATCCGGACGCCGCCAACGAGGAAAGGAGCATTTTTGACAACACGGGCTTCATTAACCTCAATCTTACGGCCTCATACGAAAGAGGGCCTTGGAAAGTGTCCCTCTGGGGCAAGAATCTGACCAATGAGCGGAGCCTGGTCTTTGTGGTGGATGCCCTAGCCGGCGCCTTCCTGACGCCTCCGGAGGTGTTTTCCGGGGAGGACTACTTCACTGGCGGCATATCCAATCCGAGGACCTACGGCGTCACCGTATCCAGATCTTGGGAATAGGCAATGACAGCGGAAACCACAGATGGCGGCTTGAGCCGCGAGGGGATGACGCGGCTGCAGCCCCCAAGGGTTCGCACCATCGTCGACAACGTCATGCAGTCCATTCGGTTGGCGATCCTGTCCAGCAAGCTGCCGCCGGGCAGCCGCCTGCGGCAGTCCGAGTTGGCCAAGCAATTGGGCGTGAGCATTACGCCGGTGCGTGAGGCTTTGCGTGAATTGACCTCGGCGGGCTTAGTGGACTTTGACCCCTATTGCGGGGCTGTGGTGCATACGCCGACCACGGAGGAGTTGGAGAACGTTTACGCCGTTCGCGTTCAGCTCATGCCCCTCAACATAAGATTGGGCGTCCTCAACATCACGGACACCCGATTGGCCGAAGCTCGTGCGCTTACGCGGCTTATGGAGCAGGCTCAGGAACAAGGCGTTTGGGTGGAGCTGAACCGCCAGTTCCACCGGATTTTGGACAGCGCCCATGAGAACGAGCAACTCCGTGACATTCTCGGCGGTTTGTCGGACCTTTCCGAACTCTATGTCAATTTGGCGGCCGGGGCGCGCAGCAGCCGCCGCGAATCCGCCGATGTTGAGCATGGGGAGCTGTTGGACGCCTACGCCACGCGGGATGTGGAGCGCGCCGTCCGGATCACTGTGCAGCACCTGCAAACCACCGTGGAGGCGGCCAAGGCGGCGTTCAAAACCCCGGCGGTCGAAAAGTCCGCATGAAGGCCGCAAGCTGCGCCTGTCAACTCGGTGTGCGCATTGGATTAGGAGGCAACCCACCATGGCACAGATAGTTTCCGCCATCAGCATGTCCCATGCGCCGGGCCTGTCCGGTTGGCCGGAGGCCGCCGCGCCGGAGGTGTTGGCGCGCATCAAGGCGGCGTTGGAGCGCATAAAGGGCTACCTGGAGGACAGCAAGCCGGATGTGATGGTTGCCTTCTTGGACGACCACTTTGAAAACCATTTTCGAACCCTGATGCCGTCCTTGGCGGTGCCCGTGGCGCCCGTTCACCGAGGACCCACCGAAGAATGGCGGGAGTTGCTTAGGTTTGAACGCACCGCTGAGATGCCCGGCGCGGAAGATCTAAGCGCCCACCTGCTAAAGCACTTGGTCACGTCGGGCTTTGACGCGGCGCGCATGGGCAGCGCCCAGTTCGGCAACAACCTGATGACGCCGCTGCAATACATCCACCCAGCCTTGGAAATACCCCTTGCGCCCGTTTTCATCAACGTCTTCTCCCCGCCTCTGATGACCTTTGATCGCGCCTATGCGTTGGGTGAGGCCGTGCGCCGGGCCTTGGCCGAACGCGATGAGCGGGTTGCCTTGCTGGCCACTGGCGGCCTGTCGCATCAGCCTCCTTTCTGGATGGAGAATTCGCCGAAGGATGACCTCATGCTGCAGCGCATGAAGCGTTTTCAAATCGAAGGCTTTGCAGTGTTCGATGAGGATCCAAATCTGTTCGCGGATTGCGGCCAATACGAAATGCAAATGGCGCAGGAGGCGCTGCAATCCAAGCGCAAGATCATCAACGAAGAGTGGGACCGAAAATTCCTAGCCGCCATTGGCGGTGGCGACAGCACCTATGTGCGCTCGCTGGCCTACGAGGAAGTGGAGCGGGAGGGCGGCAACGGCGCCCATGAAGCCTTGCTGTGGGCGGCGCTTATGGGCGCCATGCAGGGCGCTCCCGCCAATGTGTTGAACTATGAGGCGGTCAACGAGTTCATTTGCGGCATGGCCTTCGCCATTTACGACTAATGGAAGCAAGCGTATGGAAACGGAGCAAGGCCGTTGAAGCTGGTTAGCTACCTTCACCTAGGGTCTGTCGGGGTCGGCGCGGTGCATCCCGCCGAAGACGCCATCCTTCCGCTCAGCACGGGCGCAAATGCCTTGCCCGATGACATCAATGATTTCATTGCAATGGGCGATGCCGGCTTGGCGATGGCGGCGGCCGTTGTGGAGCGGGGCGCTGCCGACCTCATTCCACTGGAGCAAGCCAAGTTGTTGGCGCCGGTGCCGCGCCCGTGCCGCAACATCATCTGCGTGGGCAAAAACTACCGCGAGCACGCCGTCGAATTTGCCGGCAGCGGCTACGACTCCACGGCGGCGCAGGGCAAGGTTCCCGACCACCCCATCATTTTCACTAAAGCGCCCAGTTCGGTGATTGGCCCGGACGAGGGCATTGAAGCGGATCTGGACCCGACCTCCAGCATTGACTATGAAGGCGAACTGGGCGTCGTGATCGGCAGGGGCGGGCGCGGCATCGCCGCGGAGAACTGCGCCGACCACGTTTACGGCTACACCATCATTAACGACGTGACCTCGCGGCGCCTTCAGGCTCGGCACCAGCAATGGTTCATCGGCAAGAGCATAGACACCTTCTGTCCCATGGGGCCCTGGTTGGTGACCGCTGACGAGATTGCCGATGTCGCTCAACTCCGGTTGCAGACCCGGGTCAACGGCGAAGTCAGGCAGGACGCCATGATGTCCGACCTGATTTTCAGCATCCCGACATTGCTGGAAACGCTTTCCGCCAGCATCAGCCTGCAGGCCGGCGACATCATCGCCACCGGTACGCCGGCCGGCGTCGGCATCGGCTTTGATCCGCCGAAGTTTCTAAACCGGGGCGACCAGGTTGCAGTGTCCATCGAGCAGCTGGGCGAATTGCGCAACCCGGTGGTGTGACCAAACCGAAGCAATCAAGCAGATGCAAAAAGCTGAATTGTGGCGGTGGGGCGCGGCGGCGACTGCCGAGGCCATAGCCCGGCAGGAGGTTAGCTGCGCCGAGGTGCTCGAAGCGCATCTAGCCCGCGTCGCCGAGATGAACCCAAAGTTCAATGCGATCATTCATGATCAGTCCGCTTCGGCAAGGCAGGCCGCGGCCGCGGCCGACCGAGCCGTCGAGGCGGGTGCTGCCTTAGGGCCTCTGCACGGCGTGCCGATAACCATCAAGGACAATGCCGATCAAATCGGCCAGCCGACCACCCACGGCGTGCCGGCATTTGCGCACAACGTCGCCACGGAAAACGCTCCAGCCGTCGAAAATCTGCTGCAGGCCGGCGCCATCGTCATGGGCCGCACCAATGTGCCGGAGTTCAATTTCCGCTACCACACCGACAATCCGCTGTTCGGCGCCACTCTGAATCCTTGGGACGCCCGCATCACGCCGGGCGGCTCCAGTGGTGGTGCGGCGGTGTGTGCGCTGACGGGCATGGGCTGCTTGGCGCACGGCAGCGATTTGGCCGGCTCCTTGCGTCAGCCGGCTTTTTGCACCGGCGTGGCCACCATCAAGCCGACCATGAACCGAGTGGGTGGCTACAACTCCACCGCGCCGGGCGACCGTCCTCTTGGCATGGTGACGATGGCCACCCAAGGGCCTATGGCGCGTCATGCCGCCGACCTGCGCTTGGGCTTGCAGGTCATGGCCGGCCCCACCAGCGCCGACCCGCTGTGGACGCCGGCGCCTTTGGCCTACGAACCCAGCAGCAAACCGAGGCGGGTGGCGGTGCAGCACAGCTTGGCCGGCGCGGATACGCATCCGGCCATCACCGAAGCCATCGACCGAGCCGCCGGCTACTTGGCGGACGCCGGCTACAAAGTGGAGCAGGGCGGCACGGCGCCCAGCATGGAAGCCGCGGCCAGAAACAGCGCGGCGCTGTTCATGACGGAGTGCCAATACGTCTATCGAAAAGCCATCGCCGAACTCGGTTCCCCGGCGGTGAACAACATGCTGAACGGCTTTGAAGCGCTTTATCCGGTGCAGGACATTGAGGGCTACATCCGCGACCAAGGCGAACACCTTGCCCTGATGCGCGAGTGGTCGCGGTTCTTTGAGCGGTTTGACTTGCTGCTGGGGCCGGTTTCCACGGCTTTGCCCACGCCAGCGGCGGATGAGGAGTCCAGCGTCGAGCGCGCCAGCGAGATCATTCTCTCCAACCAGGCCCTTTTTGCCGTCAACATGCTGGGGCTGCCGGCCGCCGCGGCGCCGACGGGACTGCACGATCAGCTGCCGGTCGGCGTCCAAATCATTGGCCCGAGATTCCGCGAAGACCTGTGCTTGGACGCTGTGGAGGTGCTCGAGCAGCGAGTCGGCGTGTTGGCGGAAGAGCTTTGGCGGGAGATGGACGACATTTTCGCCGGAGAGCAGGCGTGAAGTTCAGAACGGCTATGCCGCGGCGGGCCGCAACGGCGTTCGTCTGGATGCTTTTGCCGGCATTGGGCCTGTTTCCCGGCGCGGTCGATGCTGCGCAGGGCGCGGCTGCGGAAGGTGCCGCTGAAGCCGAGTTTTTCCGCAATCACTACTTCCCCAACACCGAAGTCCTCGCTGGGAACGAAATGCGCGTGATTGCGTTGGGCACGGGGATGCCCGGATTGCGCAAGTCCCAGGCATCGAGTTCCTGGTTTGTGGAGCTGGGAAATGGGGACAAGTTCTTTTTCGATTTGGGAACGGCTTCGCAAAGCAACTTCGCCATGCTGCAGGTGCCGCTGGAGCAGGCCAACAAGGTGTTTCTGAGCCATCTGCACATCGATCACGCCGGGGATCTGGACGCCCTGTGGATTGCCGGCTGGGTGGCGGGCCGTTACGAACAGCCGCTGCGGGTGTGGGGGCCTTCGGGTTTGACGCCGGAACTGGGAACCCGACATTTTCTTGAGATGATGCAAAAAACTTGGCGTTGGGACATCGTCAGCCGGCACGGCAAACTGCCGGCGGCTGGGGCTGAATTGGAGATCAACGAATTCGATTACGCCAAGGCGCAAACGGTGTATGCGGAAAACGACGTCAAGATCGTCGCCTTCCCGGCGCCTCATGTGATGGACGGCCCGGTCAGCTACAAGCTGGAGTGGAGCGGCCTGAGCTTCGTTTACTCCGGGGACACTGCGGCCAGCACCCTTTATGTGGAGAACGCCAAGGGCGCCGATTTGTCCGTGCATGAAATCTTTCCCTTGCCTGCGCATCTTCGGGAGCGCTTCGGTTGGAACGATCAAATGGCCGATTTCATCGGCAATGTGATGCACACCTCGCCCGAAGCCGCCGGCGAGGTCTTTGCTCTAACCAAGCCGCGCTTGGCGGTCGGCACCCATTTTTACAACGATTTCGACACCGCCCAGGAAGTGCAGGCAGCCGTCCGCTCCACCTACGACGGCCCCTTGGCGCTGGCCCGGGACGGCATGGTGTTCAACGTCACCAAGGAGGACATCAGGATGCGCATGCTGGTGGGGTCGGAGCACACCTATTTGCAGGCAATACAGGCGGAACAATTCCTGGAGCTGGAGCGGAAGCCCGGAACAGGACTGTCGGACTGGTTGCGCGACAGCATGTTGTTCAAGCCGGACAGCATGGAGTTGGTCCCGCAGGAACTGAGTCGATGATCGGCTACATCACGCTGGGAACCAACGATTTGCAGCGGGCCGCGGCCTTCTACGACGCCCTGCTGGCGGAAATCGGCGTCGGCCGGGTCAGGGAAACGGAGCTGTTCATAGCCTGGGGCACTTCCATGGAAGCGCCCAAGCTCTGCGTCACCAAGCCCTACGACGGCAACCCGGCAAGCGCCGGCAACGGCGTCATGGTGGCTTTGGCCATGCCAAGCACCGAACAAGTGGATGCCCTTTACAACAAGGCGATTGCCCTAGGCGCTCAGGACGAAGGAGCGCCTGGTCAGCGGGATGAGCATTACTACGGCGCTTACTTCCGGGACTTGGACGGCAACAAGCTCAATGCCTTTTTCATGGCGTAGAAAGATGGCGCAACGCAAAGCCTTCGGCAATCTCGGTTGCTTGAGCATTGGGCCGTGCAACCTGCGCTTTTTCTGCGCCCCGTGCCTCAATGCAGCTGTAAGTGACGCGGTCGGCCAAGACCGGACGGGCCAGCACAGTTTCAACAATCCCTTAACTTGGAGGAATCCTTATGAGCAACGGTGATTTTCGCTTCGGTGTCATCGACATCCCCTACGAGCCTTACACCGAGTTGGTGAAGCGTTGGCAGTTAGTTGAAGATCTGGGCTTCGACTATCTGTTCACCCCCGACCATGCGGCGGGCATGGACGACATTGCGGAACCCCTCGGAGACGGTTGGGTCACCTTGGCGGCCATGGCGGTCCATACCCAAAGGGTGCGTATCGGCACCATGGTCTGCAATCCCATCATTCGCCATCCGGCCATCATCGCCAAGCAGGCGGCGGCGATAGATGACCTGTCCCAAGGGCGCTTGGAATTGGGCATCGGCACCGGCGTCATGCCCAACGACCACGAAGCGGTGGGTGAAGCCTATTGGGATTGGCCGGAACGTCGCGCCCGGTTTGTTGAAGCCATCGCCATTGTCGATGAGCTGCTGCGCGGCAATGAAACGAACTTTGCCGGCGAATACTACAAGAGCCACACTCGAACCTGCCCGGGGCCGGTGCAGAGCCCGCGCCCGCCGATCACGGTTGGCGGCCAGCATCGGGTGATGCTGGAGACGGCGGCGCGGTACGCGGACCGCTGGAACACCCACGGGCCGATCGGCGCCAGCTTGGAGGATGTTCTACAGAAGACCGAGAAGCAAATGGCGGCAGTGGACCGAATGTGCGAGCAGGCGGGCCGCGACCCAGCGGCGTTGAAGCGCTCGATCATCTGCGTGGAGTCCTTGGATTGTTGGGGCTCGGACGATGCCCTCAATCGGCTGGTTGAGCAGTTTTCGGCCCTTGGAGTGCGGGAGTTCATACTGCCTTGGCCGGGCGACGCCGGCATGGTGGAGCGGGCCGCCCAAGTGATGAATCAATGGAAACAAGCCTGATCGTTCAAGGCCGGGCCATGCGGCAGCGCTCTCTGCGGCGCAGCCCTTGGCTTGGCCTGCGATCCCACTGATGCGGTGCTGACGGCATGGAGTGGCATGACGTCCTTGGCAATGTCGGGGTCTTTTTGATCGTTTGCGCCTACTTCGCGCTGCAGATGGAGAAACTGGCGTCGAACTCCTACGGCTATCTCTTCATGAATTTGGTGGGCGCTGCGTTGGTGATCGTCTCCTTGCGGTACGAATTCAATCTTTCCGCTTTGTTGGTTGAGGCGTTTTGGGTGTTGATCAGCCTCATGGGGCTGGCCAAAAGGTTCAGGTCGCCGCAACAGACTTAGTTTGGGAGTGTTTGGTATGGGTGCAATGGCAAGGAAAGCACTGATTCCGGGCCTGTTTGGCGGCTTGATGGGTGCCGTGGTGAGCTTCCTAGTCATTTTTTTGTTGGCGCCTTTGCCGGATTCGCCATTGGCGCATGGCCTCAGCAATGGCGTTAGTGGTTTGGTCAGTGGCTTTATGGGGGGATTCATGGGCCTGATGATGCATCTGAGGAAGTCTAGGGGGGCTTGAAGTGCCGTTGGTGACCTACATTGACCATGAAGGCGCCGTCTTTGACGTACAGGTGGAGACCGGTCGCTCAGTGATGCAGGGCGCCACGGAAAACCTGATCGAGGGAATTGTCGCCGAATGCGGCGGTTGCTGTTCCTGCGCCACCTGCCACTGCTATGTGGATGAGGCATGGCTGGGCAAGCTCGAGGAGCCATCCGATGTGGAGAAGGACATGCTCGAGTGCGCTGTCGATCCCAAGCCCAACAGCCGGCTGTCCTGCCAAATCACGGTGACTGACGAACTCGATGGGCTGGTGGTGCGCCTGCCGGAATCCCAGTTTTAACCTGAGCACTTGGCGTTCGGCCGAGGCCGATTGCCGGCCCCGGCATTGCAGTCAGGCTGTCGCCGCTTTCGGCCAGCGCTAGGCGCCAAATCCTGTTGTGGAGCCGTGATCTATGCGCCGGCGTCCTGCAAGGCCCGAACGCGGTCCGTGTAGGCTCGGTGCCCCTGCAGCAGCAGGCCGGCCGCCAGTGGGCCGATGACCGCGGCGACCAAGGCCAAGGACTTTGCCACCGCCTTGGGGTCGGCAAACACATATTCTGTGCCTGCGGCCACCAGAGTGGGGCCGAGAGCTAGGCCGATGATGTTGGTGGTCACCACATAGAGGCCGGAGACCACGCCGCGCATGTCGTTGGGCGTGACCAGCTGCATGGAGGAGGTCATCAACGCCAAGGGCAGGGTGACGAAGAAGCTGGCGCCGAACACGCAGGCCAGGCCGGCGTAGGGGTCGGCCTGCCAAGGCAGCAGCAGCAGGCTCCCCGTTGCCGCCAAGCCGGCCCCGGCGGCGATGCGCAGGGACTGATCACCTTGGCCCCGCGCCCGCAGCGCCCGGGCGACGGTTGGCCCAGAAAGCACGCCGGCGGCGCCGGCCAGCATGGCGACCAAGCCGTAGATGCGCCCCGCCTGCGCCAAGTCCCATTCATAGACCCGCACCATCACCGTGGGAATCCAGCCCTGCAGGCCGTACAGCATGACCACGATGCAGGGTGTGCCCACATGAATGGACAGGTAGATGCGCCAGTTCCGCCGCAAGTAGCGCCGGATGTCCGCCCAAGGCGGCGCCGTCGAGCGCTGCCGGTTTTTGCGCGCCGGCTCGCGCACAGTCATGAGCAGGGCGGAGATCAAAATGCCCGGCAGTCCGACGGCGATGAAGGTGAATTGCCAAGGCGCCAACTGGCCGAGCAGGGGCAGGGCAATGCTCTCCGTCTGTCGAGACCAGTCGAGCACCTCGGCGCCGGCGATCATGGCGATGCCGGCGCCTAGGTACGGCCCCATGAGATAGACGCTGATGGGGCGGGGCAGGCGCTGCGGCGGGAAGTAGTCCGACAGCACCGACCAGGCGGCCGGCGTCAACGCCGCCTCGCCGGCGCCCACTCCCAAGCGGGCGGCAAACAATTGCGTATAGGTGCGGGAGAGGCCGCAGGCCACGGTGGTGGCGCTCCAGACCACAACGCCGCCGATCATGATGGCGACCCGGTTGAAGCGGTCCACCATGCGGCCGATGGGCACGCTCAAGCCAACGTAGGTGAAGACGAACGCCAGCCCTTGCAGTAGGCTGATTTGGGTGTCGGAGATGCCAAGGTCTTGCTGGATGGGCTGCACCAGCAGGTTCAGCACCTGCCGGTCCACGAAGGAGAAGGTGAACGCCAAGAGCAGCGTGAAAGTGACGTACCAGCCGTAGCGGGGATTCGGCCAGCCGGATTCGTCGGGGGAGGAAGCTGGGGGTTGGGGGAAAGAGGGAGAGTGAGGGTGCGTTTGAACAGGACCAGTCGGTTCGTGTTGAGAGGGACTTTGGGGCATGTCTGCTGGGCGCTCGGCCGGCGAAAGCGCCGCATTATACTTGTCGCTTGCCGCCTCGTCTGTGCAGGCGGCGGAGGCTCTTTGGGAATGCTGGGAAAGAGGGGGCATCATGCTTGATCTGATCATCAAAAACGGGCGCATCATCGACGGCGCCGGCACCGCGGAGGCGGAAGGCGACGTCGGCGTCAAGGATGGGCGCATCGTCGCCTTGGGCTTGGTGAACGAAGATGCGCAAGAGGTGCTCGACGCCGCCGGCTGCGCCGTGGCGCCGGGCTTCGTCGATGTCCACACCCACTATGACGCCCAGGTGTTTTGGGACCCGGCGCTTAGCCCCTCCTGCCACCATGGCGTGACCACGGTTTTCGGCGGCAACTGCGGCTTCAGCATTGCGCCCCTAAGCCCGGAGGCCGCGCCCTATCTGCTGCGGATGCTGGCTAGGGTGGAAGGCATGCCGGAAGCCTGCCTGGAGGAGGGGGTGCCTTGGAATTGGCGCAGCTTTGGCGACTACCTGGCCCGAATCGAGGGCCATTTGGGCGTCAACGCCGGCTTCCTGGCGGGGCACAGCGCCATCCGTCGGGTGGTGATGGGCGAACGGGCAGTGGGGGAGCGGGCCAACGCCGACGAATTGGAGGCCATGAAGGCGCTGTTGGCGGAGAGCCTTGAACAGGGCGCGGTGGGCTTCTCCACCTCCCTTTCGACCACCCACAACGACGGCGATGGCCAGCCGGTGCCATCCCGCCACGCCGCCTACGATGAAATTCTGGAGCTGGCCCGGGTGGCGGGCCGCCACGAAGGCACCTCGGTTGAAGTTGTGCCGGGGGTAGGCCTTTTCCCGGACGAGGTGCGGCAGTTGCTGTCCGACCTGTCCACCGAGTCCCGCCGTCCGGTGAATTGGAATGTTCTCAATCCCGGCCCGGAGGAACAGTTGCGGAACCAGCTGGGCATCAGCGACATCGCCCGGCGCGACGGCGGCAAGGTGGTGGGGCTGACCATGCCGCAGCCGACGGTGCTGCGCCTGAACCTCCACGGCGGCATGGTGTTTGACGCCATGCAGGGCTGGGCGGACCTGTTCAAGCTGCCTGTAGCCGAGCGCATGGAGGTGCTCAAGGACCCGGAGCGTCGCCAGGCGTTGGACGCCAGCGCCAAGTCCGGCGGTCCCTTCCAATCCATTTCCGATTGGCGGCGCTGGATGGTTCATGCGGTGTTTGATCCGGCGCACAAGGACTTGGAAGGCCGCATGATTGGCGACATCGCCGCCGAGCGGGGCCAAGCCCCCTTTGCCGTCATGATCGATTTGGCGTTGGCGGAGGGATTGCGCACCTCCTTCATTCCATTGGACTTTTTTGGCGGCGCCGATGAATCCCTGTGGCCGCAGCGGGCGAGGCTGTGGGCCGACGACCGCACCGTGATCGGCGCATCCGACGCCGGCGCCCATCTGGACATGATCGACACCTTCACCTACGCCACCCGCATGTTGGCGGATGGCGTGCGCAAGCATGGACTGATCTCCCTTGAAGAGGCAGTGCATCAGCTCACCCAAGTGCCGGCCGAATTGCTGGACCTGCGTGAGCGCGGCCTGCTGCGCACCGGCTGGCATGCCGACATCGTGGTGTTTGATCCGGATACGGTGGGGCCGGGGCCAATTGAGATGCGCTCCGACCTGCCGGCCGGCGAAGCCCGTGTTTACGCCGAAGCGGAGGGTATGCGGGCGGTGTTCGTCAACGGGCGCTGCATTGTGCGCGACGGCAAGCACACCGGAGCGCTGCCAGGCAAGGCGCTGCGCTCCGGAGCGGACACCTATACGCCGGCCGCCACTTTTTGACGAACCGGCGGCAGCCGTGCAGGTCGGAGGGGATTTGCCGCCGAACCGCGCCCGTCAGGAGCGTTTTCTTGCGAGGGGTTCGCTGCGCACTTCGGCTGAAGCTCCGCCATGCTGCGCGGCCTGCTCGATCCGCCTCGCCACGACTGTGCCGACTGAGCCTCCAGAACCTCTGCCTCGGTTCAGCCGCTCCCCGGCTGAAGCTCTCTTATGCGAGGGGCTTCCCCCCTCGCGCTCCCTAGCTGAAGGCTCCTTCATGCGAGGGGCTTCCCCCTCGCGCTCCCCGGCTGAAGGCTCTTTCATGCGAGGGGTTCCCCCTCGCGCTCCCTAGCTGAAGGCTCTTATTTGCGGGCGACCGCGGGACCGAGCGGGCGGTCTTCGCCGGATAGCTGCACCAGTTCCATGTCGTGGATGCGCCAGCCGTCGCCGGGGTAGTAGCGCACCTTGTCGAGGTACATGCCGATGAAGACCCACACGCTGTCCTGCCGGGCGTGCCAAGCTTGCAGGTAGCTGCTCATTTCGGCTTCGCCAGCGGTGACGTTGCCCTCCGCGTCCACTTCCAGAAGGTTCAGCTCCACCAGTTGGCTGCCGACGAGGTGCTGGGTGGAGACGTACTCCTGCAGTGCGTTTTGCGCCACCTCCACCCAGCCGTCCGGCCCGTCGGCTTCAAGGCCGACTTCGCCACCGGCGGAAGTGCGGATTTGGGCGTCCGGCGTGAAGATCCGGTGGTAGATGCGCCGACCCTCGGCGATGGATTCGGCGCTGCATTCGCCGATGAGGTCCGTCGCCCTGGCGTAGCGGCGGCGCAGGTACTCGATTTCCTGGCGGGCGATGGCCGCCTGGAGCGGGGTGGCGGCAAGTGTGTCTTGGACCGATGTTGAATCACTCATGACTATTCCTGATGGCTTGTTGGTTTGCTCCGGGTCTTGGGCAACGCTGCTGCGGCGGCTGAGGATGGCCAAAGAGCGCCGCAAGACGGCAAGTTCTCGCCTTGATTGCCACCTTCGCCTCGTGCCCGACGAGGCGTGGCAATGCGCTTGGAGCGCATCGCCCAAGTTGGCGGTGCGGTTGCTTGCGGCATGGCGCAGCGCCTACAGCCCGCTTCTGCCGGCCTCCCGGATCATGGGCTGATACTGGTCGAAGGCCGGTGGGTTGGGTGAGGAGCCCGTGGTTATGCCGGCGTCCGTGGTCAGGGTGTGGCCATTGGTGTAGCCGGATTCGTCGCTGGCCAGCCAGAGGGCCGCGTTGGCCACATCCTCCGCCAGCCCCGGCCGGTCCTTCAGGGGCGAGTTGGCGGCCAGGGTCTTCTTGGTTTCCTCAATGGCCGCGGGGTCGCCAGTGGTGACGTTGGCCACCATGGGCGTCGCCATGCCCGCCGGGGAGATGCAGTTGACGCGGATGCCGAAGCGGCAAAGCTCCGCCCCAGCGCTTTTGGTGAGGCCCACCACGGCGTGCTTGGCGGCGGTGTAGGTGTGCGGGCCGAGGCCGCCCAAGATGCCGGCGGTGCTGGACATGCTGACGATGGCGCCGGACCCCTGCGCCTTCATCACCCGCGCCGCGTGCTTGACGCCGTAGAAGACGCCGTTCAGCAGGATGTCCAAGGTGGCCCTCCATTCCGCCGCCGGGGTGGTGTCGATGGGGCCAACCGCGCCGACGATGCCGGCGTTGTTGAACATGACGTCCAAGCGGCCAAAGGAACGGACCGCCGTGTCCACGAGATTGGCGATGTCGTCCTCGGAGGTGACGTCGCAGCGCACGAAGACGGCGCTGCCCCCCAGTTCGGCGGCGATGGCGGCGCCGGCGTCCTGCTGAATGTCTCCCAACGCCACCTTGCAGCCTTCGCTGACGAACAGCCGCGCCGCGGTGGCGCCAAAGCCGCTGGCGGCGCCGGTGATGGCCGCCACCTTGCCTTCGAGTCTTGCTCCCATAATTCCCCCTGAGAAATTGCTATGGCGGCCTATCTTCAGGAATCGATGTGGAATGTCAATCTTCGCCGGCGGGCCGCGCTCCGATCATCTACTTTCGCTTGTTGCGGTGCGTCACCAAGAGTACACTCCTAAATGACACTTAGGGGTGCATGGACTTATGGAAGTGACTGCAAAGGGCCTTAGAAGTCAGGTGGGCGCGATCTTGGCCTGCTTGGACCGCGGCGAAACGGTGACGATCACCTATCGGGGCAAGCCTAGGGCGAAGCTGGTGGGCATAGAGCAGGAAGGCAGGGTAAAGCAGCAGGGCGAGAGTTTGCCCGCCTTCGGCATGTGGCGGGACCGCACTGACATGGTCAATGTGGAAGCGTACCTTGGGGCTCTGCGCAAGGCCCGCGATGCTGGTTGACACGGATGTCCTGATTTGGCTCTTTCGCGGGCGCAGCTCGGCACGGCAGGCCATTGCCGAATGTCGGCCCGTTGAACTATCCGCGGTGACCTACATGGAGCTTGTCCAAGGCGTGCGCGACAAAGAGGAGCTTAAGCTGCTGCGGCAAACGATCCGGCTGCAGGAATGGCGCATTCTGCCAATCACCGAAGACGTTGGTCATCGGGCGACAATGTATCTTGAAAACCATGCCTTAGGGGATGGCCTGCGCTTGGCGGACGCCCTGATAGCCGCCTCCGCGGTGCAGTGGGGTGCAGCGCTGATGACTGCGAATACCCGCCACTACAGATGCATACCGGACATTTCGCTGGTTCCCTACAGTCCTTAGTTGCATCCTCGCCGATGGGGGTTAGTTCCTAGGGCGGCAAAGCAGCCACAAGACTAGCGGGCGTCAGGGCGGTCGCCTGGAGGTGCCCCGACGCCTGTGCATTTTCACCTATAGTTGACTTTACTGTCGAAATATCCATGCCTCTGTCGGCGGCAGGCAGAACAGGCTTGGGGCACCCATCGCCTGCCGCCGGGCAGCGGCGCACCGAGCTGGTTGATGGCGATTGGCTTGGGCGTGGCGTTCGTTGACATCGGCGCCGCGCCTGAATAAGTTACCCGCTTTCACTTGCGGAGGTTGGAGGCGTTATGTCAGAAGTTGCTGAGGATTGGAGAGGCCATCCGGCGCCGGATTGGCGGCGCCCGGCCATTGGCGAGCACCCGATTCAGGGCCATCGCTACACCAGTCGGGAATTCTTCGAGCGCGAGTTCGAGCACATGTGGACCAAGGTGTGGCTGCTGCTCGGCCGGGAGGAGGAAATGCCCAACCCGGGGGACTGGCAGCGGGAGGACGTGGGACCGGAGTCCATCCTCATGGTGCGCCAGAAGGACGGCTCCGTCAGGGCCTTCTACAACGTCTGCCAGCATCGGGGCAACCGCTTGGTTTTCGAGGAGAAGGGCCATGTGCGGCGCTTCGTCTGCAAGTACCACAGCTGGGCCTTCATGCCGGACGGCGAGTTGAACTTCGCCCAGGACGCGGAGGACTTTCCCCAGGGCAACCCCTGCGGCAAGGTGCGCCTGAACGAGGTCAAGTGCGAGACCTTCGCCGGTTTCATCTGGGTGAACATGGATCCGGAGGCCGGGCCCTTGCAGGACTACCTCGGCCCCATTTGGGAGGACTGGAGCATGTATCCGGTGGCGGACATGCGCCGCTACCTAGCCTACACGGTGAACGTGCCCTGCAACTGGAAGGTCATTCAGGACAACTTCAACGAGTCCTACCACCTGCGCTCCGTGCATCCGGAAGCGGCGGTGCAGATCGAGGAGGGCTACAAGGAAACGCAGTTCGACATGTGTGACGAGGCGCATGGCCGCATGGTCATGCACGCCGGCTATCCGGCCCGCTCGCTGGAGGGCAACAAGCTGCGGGCGCCGCTGATGGCGTTGATGCGGGAGTGGGACTTGGACCCCGCCGACTTCCGCGGCCGCGAGCGTGACATCCGCCTGGCCCTGCAGCGGCAGAAGCGCAAGCTCGGCCCCGAGCGCGGCTTCACTCACTACGACAACCTGCGCGACGAGCAGTTGACGGACTTCTACCACTACACCGTCTTCCCCAACTTCGCGGTCTCCATCACTGCGGACGGTTTCCATTTCCTGCGCTCCCGCCCCCATCCCACGAACCCGGAGCAGTGCGTGTTCGACAACTGGTTCTACGCCACGGAGCCGGAGGGCGAGACCCGTCCGGTCGGCACCCCGGCCGGCTTGGTGCCGCGCGGCGCCAAGGTGGAGCACGAGATCATCGACTACGGAGACAAGAGCATCGGCCTCGGCATGGACCAGGACATGTCCATCACTACCGGCCAGCAGCTCGGCTTCCGCTCCCGGGGCTATCGGGGGGTCTATCTCTCCGGCCAGGAGGCGCGCATCCGCCGCTACCACGAGGTGATCGACGAGTACCTGCAGGGCGTTCGCCCGCACGGCCGGCTGAACGCCCGGCCGGCGTCGGTCAGGTCGATTTAGTGGGTGCCCACAGCGGCAAGGTGGCCGTCGTCACCGGCGCCAGCCGAGGCATTGGCAAGGGCATTGCCCGCGCGTTTGGCGAGCAGGGCGCCACGGTCTATGTCACGGGGCGCACCAGCGGGGATGGCGAACGCACCATCGACACCACCGCCCGCATGGTCAGCGAAGCCGGCGGCGAAGGTCGCGCCATCCGTTGCGACCACGGTGACGATGCGGCCATCGCCGAGCTCTTTGCGCAGATTGGCGATGAGGCCGGGCGCATCGACTTCCTCATCAACAACGTTTACAAAATCCCCGACCCGCCGGCTTGGGGCGGCGGCTTCTGGGATCATCCCATCCAGATTTGGGACGACCAGGTGGGCATTGGCCTGCGCGCCCACTATGTCGCTAGTTGGCACGCCGCGCCGCTGCTGTTCAAGGCGGCGTCGGGGGCGGCCATCGTCAACGTTTCCTCTCCCGGCGGCCAGAAGTATCACTTCTCCTGCTCCTATGGCACCGGCAAGGCCGGCTTGGACCGGCTCACTGCGGACATGGCGCTGGAGCTCGAGCCCAAGGGCGTGGCGGCGGTGGCGCTCTACCCGGGCTCGGTCTCCACGGAGTTCATTCAGGATGCGGCCGCGGCCCGGGGCATGGACCTTTCCAAGTCGCAGACGCCGCTCTTCGTCGGCCGGTCGGTGACCGCTTTGCTGGCCAGCGGGGACTTGCTGACGCGCACCGGCAGCATTCAGTGGGTCGAGGATCTCGCCGAGGAGTTTGACTTGGTGGATGAGCACGGCCGGCGTCCGCCGGGCTATGCGGAGCGGGGCTGAAGGCCGCTTGTTGGAATTCGATTTGGGCCTAAGACCGTCGGTGAGACAGGACCCTAGGTCAGCAGGCGGGAAAGGTTGCACGGAGGCGGGGCGATGGCGGAAACGGGCAGGGTGCCGAGCTTGGCGGAGATGGCGGATCGATTGGCCATTCAGGACGTGCTCGCCCAACACAGCCGCGGCGTTGACCGGGCTGACGAAGCCATTCTTAAGTCCGCCTACTGGCCGGATGCGGAGGTGGCCTACGGCGGCTTCAACGGCCCAGCCCACGAGTTCTGCGAGATGCTGCCCGGCGCCATCAAGCGCTACGCCGGAACCCAGCACACCATCACCAATGTTTCCATTGAGCTGCGCGGCGACGAGGCGCGGGTGGAGACCTATGTCACCGCCTACCACTACCTCGCCGCTGAGGGCGGCGATACGGAGATGACCTATCTGGGCCGCTACCTGGACCGGATGCGGAAGCGCGATGACGTCTGGAGGATCCTGCATCGGCGGGTGGTGATGGACTGGAACCAAAACGCTCCCGCCAGCGCCGTGTTGGAAGGCCCGCCCTTCGCTGGGCTGGCCCGCGGCGCCCGCCGTCCAACGGACCCGCTGTACGCCCACTTGGCGGAGTGACCCCGCAAATGAACGCCATTCCCGATTGGCCGCAACAGCAATTGCGCGGCCATCCCATTGAAGGACGCCGCTACCGCTGTCGCGAGTTCTTTGAGCGCGAATGGGAGGGCATGTGGACCCGGGTGTGGCTGCTCTTGGGCCGCGAGTCCGAAATCCCCAACCCTGGGGACTGGCAGCGCGAGGACGTGGGGCCGGAGTCCATCCTGATGGTGCGCCAGCAGGACGGCGGCGTCAAGGCGTTCTACAACGTCTGCCAGCATCGCGGCAACCGGCTGGTCCACGAGGAGAAGGGCAGCGTCCGCCGCTTCGTCTGCAAGTACCATAGCTGGGCCTTCCTGCCGGATGGAGAGCTCAACTTCGCCCCGGACGCCGACGATTTTCCGCAAGGCGACCCCTGCGGCCGGCTGCGCTTGGAGTCCCTGCCCTGCGAGGCCTTCGCCGGCTTCATTTGGGTGAACATGGACCCGAACTGCGGCAGCCTCCAGGACTACCTTGGCCCAGTGTGGCATGACTGGTCCCGCTACGGCCTGGAGACCTGGAAGCGCTATGTGGCGCTCACCACCACCGTGCCCTGCAACTGGAAGGTGGTGCTGGACAACTTCAACGAGTCCTACCATGTGCCCACGGTGCATCGCATCGTCGGCGACCCGGCGGAGCGCCGCCGCATGCACTCCGGTGTGGACACCGACCGGCGCAACACCCGCTTCGACCTCTCCGACGAAGGCCACAATCGCATGATCATGCCCGGCGGCTACGCCGGCGCTTCGCTGAACGAAGACGGCTCCGTCGGCGAGCCCCTATCCTCCATCCTGCATGAATGGGAGCTGGACGCGGCGGATTTCAAGGACCGCCCGGAAGCCACCCGTGAGGCCCTGCAGGAGGCGAAGCGGCGGCTGGGGCCGGCCCGCGGCTACCGCCACTACGAAAAGATGGCGGACGAGCAGTTCACTGACGCCTTCCACTACACCCTGTTCCCCAACTTCGCGGTGTCTCTCTGGGCGGACGGCTTCCACTTCCTGCGCGCTCGCCCGCACCCGACGGACCCGGAGCAGTGCATCTTCGACAACTGGTGGTACGCCAGCCAGCCGGAAGGGGAGACCACTCCGGTGCGCACCACGGCGGGCATCGTCGAGCGCGACCACGAGTGCGAGCACGAAACCTTCAAGCTGGGCGAACGCTCCATGGGCCGCACCATCGACCAGGACCTCGCCATCTTCCCCTCCCAGCAACTCGGCTTCCGCTCCCGCGGCTACAAACGCGCCTACTTGGCCGGCCAGGAAAGCCGGGTGGGGCGCTTCCACGAACTGATTGACGACTACATCGAAGGCCGGCGCTAGCAAGCCTGCGGACGTCGGCTTGCTTGTGGGCAGGGGCAGGGGGTCGCCGCGGTGCGCAAGGCTCTGTTTGTCAATCCTGTCCCGTCGGCCGTTCGACCCGGCCAAGGACGTCTTGGAAGCTGCGGCGCAGCTCCCGCTTCAGCCACAGCAGCATCTTTTTGGCGGGCACCTTGGGGCCGTCGATCCGGCATGAGACGGCCATGCCATCCAGCAGGAACCGGGTCAGGTAGTTGGCGCGGCTGAAAGCCTCCGACAGGGCGAGGTCCGGGAATATCCGCTTCGTCGTTTCGTACCTGGCCACTTCAAAAGCCTCCAGAGCCGGCTTCAGCACCTTTGCCAGCTCCTTGTCGGTGCGGGCGGCGATCATCAACTCCTGGAAAACGATGAAGGTGGGTGTGCTCAACTGCCGCCAATAGGCGTCTATGCCTTCTTCGATTCGGGTATAGACAGCGCCTCGTTGCGTCTCCACCTCCTGGGCTTCATAGATGTCCAGCCACTGCTTGCTCAGGTGCTCCACGGTGGCCCGGATCAGCTCGAAGCGGGTGGGGAAGTGGTGCAGCATGGCGCCCCTGGAGACCCCAGCGACGGCGGCGATGTTCTCGGTCGTCGTGTTCGCGTAGCCTTGCTCGTAAAAGCAGCGCACCGCTGCGTCCAGAACAAGGGTTCGGGTGTTTTCGCTCTTGGTTTGCTGCCAAGTCTTGCGTCCGTCCTGCTTTGCCGGCATGCCGCTTCCCTCGCTCCTCTGTGCATGGTTTTGGCGTATGGACATCTTGCTGCCCAAGCCTATATTGTAGCGGGCTCTGCGGGGGTCGATGCGAAGGTGGATGAGGTGGTCGCAACGGAGGATGTGGACATTGAGTTCGTTCTGCTCGCCGCGCCGCTGCCGCCGATCGTGCATTGGCTGAAGCAGCGGGCATGAAGGAGGTGCTCCTGGTCACCAAGGGGCATCCGTTCGAGCGGGCGCCCTTTTTCGACATCTTTGACGCCATGCCCGGCGTCAACTGGACCCATGTGGAGCAGCCGGCCGCACAGGCCCTGTTCAATGTGCAGCAGGCCCGCCGCTACGACGCCTATGTGCTTTACGACATGCCCGGCATCCGCTTTCGCCAAGGGGCGGCGCCGGAGTTCATCGAGCCGGACGAGGACTACAAGCGTGACTTCCTGGCCCTGCTTGAAGCGGGGCATGGGTTCGTCTTCCTGCACCACGCCATCGCCGGCTGGCCGGCTTGGGAGGACTACGCCGGCGTCATCGGCGGGCGCTTTCTGTACATGCCTGGGGAACTGCGCGGCCGTCCCCGGCAGGATTCCGGCTATCGGCACCAGGTGGCCCACAACGTTCAGGTGGTGGCGCAGCATCCGGTGACCGCCGGCCTGCCGCCATCCTTTCCCATGACCGATGAACTTTACCTATACGAGGTGTTTGAGGATGAGGTGACGCCCCTGCTGCGCAGCGACTACGCCTTCACCCGCAGCAACTTCTACTCCGCGGCCAGCGTGGTTCGGGACGGCAAGATGTTCGACAACGAGGGCTGGCGCCACGACGACGGCAGCAACTTGGTGGGCTGGACCAAGCGCTGCGGCCAAAGCCGCAGCGTTTATCTGCAAGGCGGCGATGACCCCGCCGCCTACGCCAACGGCCACTATCGCCAATTGATCGCCAACGCCATCGACTGGGCGGCGGCTTGGGCGGAGGACGCCGCCGGCCAAGACGCCTGACCGTCTCCCCGAGGGCCGGCGCCATGATGGAGATTTTGGTTGCAATCCGCAGTAACATCGCCTTAGATTTTGGTTCGCGGGCGCTTTGGTCGCCGTGTTTTGGAGGGGAATCAATGGGAGGAGATCAATGAAAACAGGAATTCGCCTGCCGGTGTTTTGCGCATTGGCCTTGGCGGTGGCGGTCGCCGCCGCCCAAGGCCTGGAGCGGGATGCCTCCGGCATGATCGAGGAGATCATCGTCACCACCAAGCGTGGCGATGCGCAGAACGTGCAGACCATGGCGGAGGCGGTCACCGCCTTTTCCGGTCCGGCCTTGGAGCGGGAGTTCGCCGTCTCCCTGGAGGACTTCAACCACGCCATACCCAACGTGCAGTTGGAGCATGTGGGCCTGTTCCAGGCGGCGGCGTCCTTCAACATGCGCGGCATCGGCACCGCCGGCATCGAGAGCTTTGCCGACCCGGTGGTGGCCGTGTTTGTCGATGACGTTTACTACTCGCGCAACGCCGTGGCCCTGCTGGATTTGTTCGATGTGGAGTCCGTCACCGCTTATCGAGGCCCGCAAGGCACCCTGTACGGGCGCAACGCCTTCGCCGGCGCCATCGCTGTGCGCACCAAGCGGCCGCAACTCGAGGCGCGGCTCTTTGAGGCGCATCTGGACGTCGGCAACGCCGGGCGGCGCAATGTCGGCGTGGTGGCCAACCAGCCCCTAAGCGAACGGGCCGCCCTCCGGGTGGCGCTCAACTACCATGAGTTGGCCGGCTTCTTCAAAAACGACGGAGTGGTGCTGGAAAGCTACCGTCCGCCCGGCGCGGCCGGCCCGGCGGCCTTGGTCACCCGCATTGACGACGACAAGAAGGGAGACCGCGAGAACGGCGAACGCTCCCTCTTGATCCGCCCCAGCCTGCGTTTTGAGCCCAACGAGGCTTGGCGCATCGACTTAGTCGGAGAGTATTGGCAGGACAAGGGGGACGGCACCGCCAATTGGACCCAGTGCTATCAGCCGGGCAGCCTGCCGCCGCCGCTGGGCAATGGGCCGAGCGGCGCCTCCAGCGTTCATGCCCAGTTCGGCTTCCCCTGCAAGGATCCGTTTGGGGACGACCGCTTCGGCATTGAGGGCGACGGCAGCGATCCCTTTGAGGTCGGCTTCAACCTCTCCCCCAACCAAACCATTCAGGACATTTGGGGCATCACTCTGGAAAGCCGCTACGACACGGACATCGGCGCCTTTACCTTCGTTTTCAATCACCGGGAGGTGGAGGAGGACATCACCACGGACACGGACGGCTACAACTGGGATGTCTTCGCCAGCACTCGGCTGCAGGAGTTTGAATCGACCCAGGCGGAACTGCGTTTCGCCACCACCTTGAATGAGGATCTGGACGTGCTGACCGGCCTGTTCTACCTGTCGGACAGCTACGACGTTCAGCAATACCTCTGGATATTTCTGGACAGCGCCCTGTTCGGCGGCGGCGGTTACGGCCGGGACAATCCGGCCGTCAGTTGGGGCACCAACGGCCAGGAGCGCTACTCGGTGGCTGGCTACGCGCAATTCGATTGGCATCTCAGCGCCCGCTGGACGCTAAACGCCGGCGGCCGCCTCACCTACGAAAAGAAGCATGACGTGCTGGGCATGGCCATCAACGACAGCGCCTGCCCGCCGGGGCAAACGCCGGCCACTGCGCCCTGCAACGGTGTGCCCTTCTCCGGCAGTGACCCAACGGACGTGACGGACTTCGACCCGTCCGTCCGCTTCGGCCCGGTTAGCGAAAGTTGGACCACCTTCTCCCCGCGTCTCGGAGTGGAGTACCAAGCCAACGACGAGGTGCTGCTGTTCGCCTTCTGGCAGCGGGCGTTCAAGTCCGGCGGCTTCGTGAACAACGCCGGCACCTTGCCGGTGTTCTCCTCGCCCTACGACGACGAGCAGGTCGATAACTTTGAGGTCGGTGTGCGCAGCGACTTGCTGGACAATCGGCTGCGCCTCAACGTCAACCTGTTCTATGCGGAGTACAAGGACTTGCAGCGCGGTGTGATCCGGGCGGCCCCCACCTCCACCGGCCAGGAAACCTTCACCGACAACGCCGCTGGAGCGGAGTCCATGGGCGCTGAAGTGTCATTCAGCTTGGTGCCGGCGCCCGGCTTCAACATAAACGGCAACATCGGCTATCTGGACATTGAGTACAAGGGCTTCGTGGCGGATCTGACCGGCGACGGCGTGGAGACGGACAACAGCGCCCTGGACTTGGTGCGGGCGCCGAAGTGGGACTTAAGCCTTGGCGCCTCCTACGCCTTTGACTTGGCGGACCTGGGTTCCGTCACTCTCAGCACAAGGTTCAGCCACACCAGCGAGCTGGCGCTGACCACTCCCAACGACGTTGGCTTTGTGCGGGACCCCTTGAGCACCTTGGACGCCCAGGCGGTTTGGGAATCCGACGACGGGCGCTACCGCTTCGCTTTGTGGGGCAAGAACCTCTCCGACAACGTGGAGCGCTTGGGCGGTACGCCGGTGGCCACGCTGTTCGCCTTCGCCGCTCCGACCCAACCGCGGCAATACGGCGCCACCATGGTGATGTCGCTGGGGAACTAGAGCGCCCCGGTTGCGCAACTGGGGCGTTGCGCTCATGCGGCGGCAAGCGCTGGCGGCCAGGCCGCCGCCTTGCAGCGCAGGAGCGGCTTGAGCCTTAGCTGGCCCGCACCATCAGCTTGCCGGTGTTGAAGCCCTCAAACAGCTTGATCAGCGCCCGCGGCAGCTCCTTGAAGCTGTCGATGACGGTGGTTTGCTGCTTGAGCAACCCGGCGTCTATCCAGCCGCGCATCTCTGCGGTGGCCTCTTTGAAGCGGTGCGCGTAGTCGATGACGATGAAGCCCTCCATGCGCGCTCGGCGGAACACTAGGTTGAAGTAGTTCTTCGGCCCCGGCAGCGGTCCCGTGGCGTTGTACCTGGAGATGCCGCCGCAGATGACGATGCGGGCGTTCATGGCGATGCGGGCTAGGCAGATGTCCAGAATCTCGCCGCCCACGTTGTCGAAGAAGATGTTGATGCCCTTGGGGCACAGCCGGGAGAGCTCGGCCTTGGCGTCCGCCGTCCTGTAGTTGAAGGCGCCGTCAAAGCCCAGCTCGTCAGTGAGCCAAGCGCATTTTTCGTCGCTGCCGGCCATGCCGAACACCGTGCAGCCTTTGAGCTTGGCGATCTGTCCGGCCACGCTGCCGGTGGCCCCGGCGGCGCCGCTGATGACCACGACGTCGCCGGCCTTGGGCTGCCCGATCTCCAAAAGCCCAAAATACGCGGTCATGCCGGTGCCGCCGAGGACCCCTAGGGCTACAGTGGGATCAATGCCGGCGTCAAACGCCCGCATCGGCAGGTTCTTGCCGTCGGAGACCGCGTAGTCCTGCATCCCGAAGGCGCCGGACACCAGCGTGCCCTCCGGGTAGGAGGGGTTGTTTGAGGCCACCACCTCGCCCACCGCCCCGGCGCGCATGACGTCGCCAAGCTGCAGCGGGGCGACGTAGTCCGCCCGGTTCTCCATCTGCCCGCGCATGGAGGGGTCCAGCGAGATGTAGCCGGTTTTGATGAGGGCCTCCCCGGCCCCCGGCTTGGGCACGGCGACCTCCCGGTACTCGAAGTCCGACTCCTTGACCATCCCGTGCGGCCGGGCGGCCAGCAAAAATTGACGGTTGACGCCTTCGCTCATGCCTTTGCTCCTCCCATCGCGGTGCAACCCGCATTATGCGTTGGCTGCGCCGCAAAGAAAACCGTCAGTTGCTTGCGCGGCATCCACTAAATCCTCATTGGGAATTTGGGGTTTTCACCTATAGTTGACTTTACTCATGAATGATATAGAGTTCGCCTGACTTTACTCATGCGAATTTCACTTGATGGCCACGAAGCCGAACAGGCTGCTTCGCTATCTTTCCGTCCCAGTCAGGGACGATCTGCGCAGCAAGATGGTGTTTCTTGGCGGCCCCCGCCAAGTGGGCAAGACAACATTGGCGCTGTCGCTTCTGCAGGCGGATGGGCCAAGACACCCAGGATACCTGAATTGGGATGATCCCCATGTTCGCCCGGGCTTGCTGCGGGGGGACCTGCCCGGTGGCGAAGATGTCCTCGTCCTGGACGAGATCCACAAGTTCCCTCGCTGGCGCAATCTGGTCAAAGGGCTTTACGACACCCAAGGCGACCGCGTTGCCCTTTTGGTGACGGGCTCCGCTAGGCTGGACCACTATCGAAAGGGTGGCGATTCCCTGCAGGGGCGCTACCACCACTACCGCCTGCACCCCTTCTCCCTGAATGAGCTCGTCGCCGACCCGTCGCCAAAAGACTTGGAAGCGCTGCTGCAGTTCGGCGGCTTTCCCGAACCTCTGCTGGCCGGCAATGTGCGCACTTGGCGGCGCTGGCAGCGGGAGAGGTTGGTGCGAGTGGTGCATGATGACCTGCGCGACCTCGAAAACGTGCGCCAGGTCGCCTTGGTGGAACTGCTCGTCGAGGCGCTGCCGAGTCGCGTGGGATCACCGCTGTCCATTAGAAGCCTGAGCGAAGATTTGCAGGTTGCGCACCAAACTGTGGAGCGCTGGTTGAGCATCCTCGAGAACCTTTACGTCTGCTTCCGCATTCCGCCGTTTGGCGCACCTCGGATACGCGCCGTGAAAAAAGAGAACAAGCTTTACCTGTGGGACTGGTCGCAGGTGCCGGATAAAGGGCCGCGCTTTGAAAACTTGGTCGCCTGCCAACTATTGAAGTACTGCCATCATCAGGAGGATACCGAAGGCCATCGCATGGAACTGCGGTTCCTCCGGGACACCGACCGCCGCGAAGTGGACTTCGTGGTGATGCGGGACGGTGCGCCTTTGTTCGCGGTGGAGTGCAAGTCAGGCGAGAAGTCATTGAATCCGGCGATACCCTACTTTCGGGAGAGAACCCCCATCCCCCGCTTTCACCAAGTCCACCTAGGCGAGCAGGACCGACTCACTGGCGGCGTCCGCATCCTGCCTTTCCGCACCTTTTGCCGAGAACTTGAGCTGCCCTGACGTGGATGGGGGATCCACGGTGATTTGATGGTATTTTGGCCCGAACTCCCGGACTGCGCCTGTTGCCGTGCCCACTGCTCCGCCCGACTTTGACTGCTGCGTTGACGCGCTGGGCCTGCTCTGCCCGGAGCCGCTCATGGTGGTGCGCAACCGGGTGCGGGAGATGGACGCCGGCCAAGTGCTGCATGTGCTGGCGGACGACCCCTCCACTAAGCGGGACTTCACCAACTTCTGCCATTTCATGGGGCATGAGCTGCTCGCGCAGCGGGAGCGGGAAGGCCGCCTTGAATACTGGTTGCGCAAGGGGGGTTGACTCGGCGATGGATGATTTTCAATGTGTTTTTGAGGCAGCCCGGCTCTGTTGAGCCAGTGTGCCCATCCTTGCGGCCGGGCGGCGGCAGGGCGCTCCTGGGAGGGAAGCCGCGTGGCTAGCCTGAGCGTCCTCCACTACTTCGCCTACGGCAGCAACATGAATCCGGCTAGGGTGCGGGCGCGGGGTTTAGAGGTCGCCGACCTCCGCGGCGCCTATTTGACGGGCCTGAAGCTGGTCTTCGACAAGGTCTCGCGCCAGCATCCGGGCGCCGCCCACGCCAACATCGTTTATGCGCCCGGCGAGCGGGTGGAGGGTGTGCTCTACCGGCTGGCGAGCGCCGCGGAAATCCTCAAGATGGACCCCTTCGAGCGGGCGCCTTGGAACTACGGGCGGGATGCGGTGCTGGTGCGCGTTCCTTGCCCTGCATCCGCAGGAAAGGCCCAGGCTGCGACTGGCCCCGCCCCCCTAAGAAGGTCTGAGTACGACGCCGTGGCGGATGCTTCCGGCGACTCGATGGTGCCCGCTTGGACCTACTTCGCCAATCCAGCGGCAAGACGACCGGGCTTGAAGCCCCCGGCGGAGTATCTTGCCCACATGCTGGCCGGCAGGGACTATCTGTCGGCGGACTATTTTCGGTGGCTCGCTCGCACGGAGGTCGCCTTTGCTACTGCCGATAGTGGTCCAGAAAACGCTTGAGGCGGCCGATGGCGTCCTGCAGCTCGTCCGCATGGGGCAGGAAGACGATGCGGAAGTGGTCCGGATGCGGCCAATTGAAGCCGCTGCCCTGCACCACCAGCAGCTTTTCCTGGCGCAGCAGGTCCAAGGCGAATTGCTCGTCGTTGCGGATGTGGAAGCGTTCGGGGCACAACCTTGGAAAAAAATAGAGGGCGCCACGAGGCTTGACGCAGGAGAGCCCTTCGATTTCGCTTAGCAGCCGCCAGGCCAGCTCCCGCTGCTCGTGTAGCCTTCCGCCGGGGCGGGTGTATTCGGTGATGGACTGATAGCCGCCGAGGGCTGTCTGCACGGCGTGCTGGGTGGGCACATTGGCGCACAGGCGCATGGACGCCAGCATGTTCAGCCCTTCGATGTAGCTCTGAGCGCGGTGCTTGGCGCCGCTGACCACCAGCCAGCCGGTGCGGAAGCCGGCCGCCCGGTAGGATTTGGACAGGCCGCTGAAGGTGAGCGCCAGAAGGTCGTCCGCCAAGGTGGAGACCGGAATGTACTCGGCGTCGTCATAGACGATCTTGTCGTAGATCTCGTCGGCCATGACGACGAGGTCGTGGCGCCTCGCTATTTCGACCAACCCTTGCAGCGTCTCCCGGCCATAGACTGCGCCGGTGGGGTTGTTCGGGTTGATGATGACCAAGACCTTGGCGCGGAGGGTGATCTTCGCCTCCAAGTCGGCCAAGTCCGGCGCCCAGCCCTCGTTCTCGTTGCAGAGATAGTGGACTGGCTTGCCGTCGCATAGATTCACCGCCGCTGTCCAGAGCGGATAGTCCGGCGCCGGGATGAGCACTTCGTCGCCGATTTCTAGCAGGCCCTGCAAGGCCATCATCAAAAGCTCCGAAACGCCGTTGCCGATATATACGTCGTCAATGTCCACGTCCGCGGCACCGAGCTGCTGCATGTATTGCATGACCGCCTTGCGGGCGGAGTACAGGCCCTTGGCGCCGCAGTAGCCTTGGGAGCGAGGCAGGTTGTGGATCACGTCGCGCAGGATCTCCTCCGGCGCATCAAAGCCGAAGGGCGCGGGGTTGCCGACGTTCAGCTTGATGATCCGATGTCCCTCCTCCTCCAGCCGAGTGGCTTCGTCGAGCACCGGGCCGCGGATGTCGTAGCAGACGTCATTGAGCTTGCTGGACTTGCGAATGGGCCGGCTCCTGGCGGGAACCAGCTCAGTGACCGGACTGACGGCGCGGCGCGGCGTCTGGTTTTGTGCTTTCGTCATGCGGGCCTTGGCGATATCATGCGGCTCGGCGCTGCCGTGCATTCGAATGTTCGGCCACCAGCTTGGGCAGCCTAGACTAGCACGGCCCGAAGCTGGGAGCGAGAAGCGCCGGCAAGCCGGCCGCTGGACGCAAGGAGCAACTGATGACCAGAATCCGCAAGACCGACGAGCAGTGGCGGGAGCAGCTCACGCCGGATGAGTTTCAAATCACCCGCATGGCCGGCACCGAACGGGCCTTCACCGGCATCTATTGGAACACCAAAACCCCGGGGGTTTACAACTGCAAATGCTGCGACGCATCCCTGTTCAAGGCGGACACCAAGTACGACTCCGGCACCGGCTGGCCGAGCTTCCATTCGCCCATCGCGCCGCAAGTGGTCGCCACCCGGGAGGACCACAGCTTGGGAATGCGTCGGGTTGAGGTGCTTTGCGCCGCTTGCGACGCCCATCTTGGCCACTTGTTTCCAGATGGGCCGGCGCCCACGGGCTTGCGCTACTGCTTGAACTCGGCGTCGCTGTCATTGGCGGCGCTGCAGGCGGGCAAGGGCCAAGGCTGCTGACGGGAGTGTACCAAGCCGCGCATTCCCGCGCTGGTTGACTGGATGTGCGGGCGGCGGCCGACGGCCGACGCCGGCCGTGCAAGCCCGTCGGTTGGCCTAGTGGCGAACTATTCGCCTTGCAGCAAATTGGCCGGAGCGTACTGGTCGGTGAGCAAGCGGGCGCCGACATCCCAATCGATCTTGGTGGAAAACCGCGCTGGGTAGTCCTGAATGGGGACGCCGTAGGGAGCGAGAGGCGCCGCAAGCGCCTTGGCGCGAGCGGTGAGCGTCATCAGGCTGGGCAATGCACGATGGCCGGCGAGAATGATGCGGTTGCCGCTTTGACGCAGACGAAGGTTGAAAAACGATCCGAATACATCTCTATAAGTTACTGATTCATGGTCATAAAGTTTGCTTGTAGCGAAGGTATTTGCCGCCAATGCTCCGTTTTCCTGAAGCAGCGCCAGCACCTCTCTGAGGAATTCCCGAGTCATCAGGTGTTCGGGAATGTAGTCGGCCCCGAAGGCGTCGAGCATGATGAGGTCGTAGACGGGACCGGCCTGGCTGGCCCGGCGGGTGAACACTCTGGCGTCCTGAACATGCACGCGCAGGTTGTCACCCGCAGTGAAGCCGAAGTAGCGCTGGGCCACCTTGACTACGGCGGGGTCGATCTCCACCACGTCGATGTCGGCTTCTGGATGGAGCGCGGCCAAGGCCATCGGCAGGGTGCCGCCGCCGAGGCCGATGATGAGCGCCCGGCTTGGCGAGGGGTTCAGCAGCAGGGCGGCCATCATCATCTTGGTGTAGGTCAGCGCCATTTCCTTGGGACGGCGCTGGTCCAAGCAGGACTGCTTGCGCTGCATCCGCCGTTGGCTGAACTGCAGGCAGAGGGTGGAAGCCTGTTTGGTCACCAGAATGGTTTGGTAAAGCGAGCGCTCCCGGTGAATGACCTCCGCCGCGGCGCCTTGAGCCGCTAGGGCCGCCGCCAACGCCAGCCCGCAAAGCGTGCGTTGGGAGGCGGCGAACGGCCGCAACCTTTGCCGCCGTTGAACGCTCGCAGCCCAAGTCCGACAGGCTGCTGGTTTCATCGATGCAGCCGGCTGACGACAAGCGCCGTCGCGCCCATCAGCAGCAGCGTCCCGGTCAGCAGGTTTAGGATGGTGTTGATCTCCCACCAGAGCACGAAATAGAAGCTGGTCCCCAAGGTGCCGAGGGCGCTGCCAGCGGTGGAGATGAAGTAGAGCCGGCCGGCGACGTTGCCGGACTCCTCCTTGGTGCGCACGAGCAGGCGCACGGAATAGGGCGCGATCATGCCCAGCATCGCCGTAGGGCAAACGAACAGCAGGGTGGAGGCGGCCAAGGCGCCGTAGCGGGGGTCGGCAACGGCCATGAATATTCGATTCATGGCCGGCTCGGCGAAGTAAACCAGGGGATAGAGCAATAGGGCGCCGCCCAGGAAAATTCCCGCGAAGCGGCCCAAGGACGGCGAACGCAGCGACCATTTGCCGCCCAGCAGGTAGCCGAGCGCCAAGCTCGCCATGAACACCGTGATGATGCCGCCCCAGACGTAGATGCCGCCGCCGAAGTAGGGTGCCAGCACCCGCCCGCCGAGCAGTTCCAGGGACATGATGACGAAGCCGCCGCCAAAGGCGAGGGCGTGGACCAGCATCGACAAAAGGTGAACCCGTTTGATGGGGTGCTTGAGTTTACAAATTGACCTGTCCAATTAACAACTTGGGCGCCGCACGGGAACTAGCGTCGGCGCTGGTTTTTTGGTGGACCAGGCGGCAACCACCTGTTTTCGGCGCCTCGTTCCCAAGTAAAATGCCTTACCCCAACTGGCGCGGAGCCAAGTTCTTGCAGCAGCTCACCCATCTTCAGCGGCTTGAGGCCGAGAGCATCCACATCATGCGCGAGGTGATGGCCGAGGCCGAGCGCCCGGTGATGCTCTACTCCATCGGCAAGGATTCGTCGGTGATGCTGCACTTGGCGCTCAAGGCGTTCCACCCCTCGCCGCCGCCCTTTCCGCTGCTGCATGTGGATACCGGCTGGAAGTTTCGGGAGATGATCGCCTTCCGGGACCGGCGCGCCAAGGAGCTTGGCGTGGACCTCATCGTGCATAAAAACCAAGAGGGGCTGGCCAAGGGCATCGGGCCGGTCAGCCACGGCTCCGACGTCCACACCGACGTGATGAAGACCCAGGCGCTGAAGCAGGCCCTGGACGCCCACGGCTTCGACGCCGCCTTTGGCGGCGCCCGCCGGGACGAGGAGAAGTCCCGGGCCAAGGAGCGGGTGTTCTCCTTCCGCAACGCCCACCATCGCTGGGACCCCAAGAACCAGCGCCCGGAGTTCTGGAGCCTCTACAACGGCCGAGTGCGGCCCGGCGAGAGCATGCGGGTGTTTCCCCTGTCCAATTGGACGGAGCTGGACATCTGGCTGTACATCCGCGAGGAGAACATCCCCATCGTCCCCCTGTACTTTGCCGCCGAGCGCCCCGTCGTCGAGCGCGACGGCCAGCTGATCATGGTCGATGACGAGCGCCTGCCCCTGCATCCCGGCGAGGCGCCGAGCCGGCGGCGGGTGCGCTTCCGCACTCTGGGCTGCTATCCGCTCACCGGCGCCCTGGAATCCGACGCCGATGACTTGGAGGGCATCATCCGGGAGATGCTGGTGGCTCGAACCTCCGAGCGCGAGGGCCGGATGATCGACCACGACGTCGCGGCCTCCATGGAGAAGAAAAAGCAGGAGGGCTACTTTTGATGGGCGAAGCAACCGCCGCAGCCGTGCCCCAGGAAGGCGCCGAGGCCTCCGCAAGCCTGGCCGACCAATTGCGTCGGCAAGGTGCCCAAACGGCCTTGCGCTTCCTCACCTGCGGCAGTGTCGATGACGGCAAGAGCACCCTGATTGGGCGCCTGCTGTACGACGCCAAGCTGGTGTTCGAAGACCAGTTGGCGGCGTTGGCGGCGGACAGCAAGACCCAAGGCACCCAGGGCGGCGATCTCGACTTCGCGCTGTTGGTCGATGGCCTGGCGGCGGAGCGCGAGCAGGGCATCACCATCGACGTTGCCTACCGCTACTTCACCACGGACCGGCGCAAGTTCGTGGTCGCCGACGCACCCGGCCATGAGCAGTACACCCGCAACATGGCCACCGGCGCGTCCAACTCGGAGTTGGCGGTCATTCTGGTCGATGCCCGCAAGGGCGTATTGACCCAGACCCGGCGGCACAGCTACATCGCGGCGCTGTTCGGCATCCGGCACTTCGTGCTGGCGGTCAACAAGATGGACCTCGTGGGCTACGACCAAGCGGTTTTCGCTGACATTGAACGCAGCTATCGGAGCTTTGCCGCCCAGTTGGGCGGTCTTGACATCGTCGCCATCCCCATCTCCGCGCTCAGGGGCGACAACGTCGCCCGCGCCAGCGAGGCCATGCCTTGGCACCAAGGCCCGGCCCTGCTGCCCCATCTTGAGGCCGTGGCGGTGGAGGGGGGCGAGGGCCTTGGCGCCTTCCGCATGCCGGTGCAGTGGGTGAATCGACCCAATGCGGATTTCCGCGGCTTCAGCGGCACCGTCGTCAGCGGTTTGGTGCGCCCCGGCGACGCCCTCGTGGCCTTGCCTTCCGGCCGGGCCTCCCGGGTGGAGCGCATCCACACGTTTGACGGCGAACTGCCGGCCGCTGGTCCGGGGCAGGCCGTCACCCTGACATTGGCGGACGCCATCGACGTGAGCCGCG
This sequence comes from uncultured Pseudomonadales bacterium, assembly GCA_958296195.1. Taxonomy (GTDB): domain Bacteria; phylum Pseudomonadota; class Gammaproteobacteria; order Pseudomonadales; family Azotimanducaceae; genus Azophilus. The sequence continues at coordinate 2,719,408 of OY282455.1, forward strand.
GGGATGTGCTCTGCGCCGCGGAGCGGCCGGCGCAGCTGTCGGACCAGTTGGCCGTGCATCTGCTGTGGATGAGCGAGGACGCCCTGATCCCCGGCCGCCAATATCGACTGAAGTGCGCCGCCCGCACGGTCAACTGCGTGGTGACGGAGCTCAAGCACGCCGTCAACGTGAACACCTTGGAGGCCCATGCGGCGAAGAAGCTGGAGCTGAACGGCGTCGGCGTGGCCAACATCAGCTTGAACGAGCGCCTGGTCTTTGAGCCGTTCGGGCAAAGCCCGGCCCTCGGCGGCTTCATCCTGATCGACCGGCGCTCCAACGCTACGGTGGGCGTGGGCGTCTTCGACTTCTCCCTGCGCCGGGCGGACAACGTGGTTTGGCAGGCTTTGACCGTCGATAAGGCCCACCGGGCCTCGCTGAAGCACCAAAGGCCCTGCGTGATCTGGCTGACTGGGCTGTCCGGATCAGGCAAATCGACCATCGCCAACTTGCTGGAGAGCCGCCTGCACGATCTGCACCGCCACACCTACACCTTGGACGGCGACAACGTGCGCCACGGCCTGACCCGGGATCTGGGCTTCACCGAGACGGACCGGGTGGAGAACGTGCGCCGCATCGGCGAAACCGCCAAGCTGATGGTCGATGCCGGCCTGATCGTCATCGTCGCCTTCATTTCGCCCTACCGTTCGGAGCGGCGCATGGTGCGGCGGCTGCTGGAGGAGGGGGAATTCATCGAAGCCTTTGTCCATACGCCGCTTGCCGTCTGCGAAGCCCGGGACCCCAAGGGGCTGTACCGCAAGGCCCGGGCCGGCGAGATCACCAACTTCACCGGCATCGACGCCGAATACCAATCGCCGGAGAACCCGGAACTGACTCTGGACACCGTGGCCCTGACGGCGGAGCAGAGCGTGGAGAAAATCCTCGACCACCTCCGCAGCGCCGGTGTGCTGCAGCCATAGGGGGATCGGGGGACTGGGCGGATGTTGAGAGACTGGCGCTGTAAGGAAAGCCTCTCTTGGATGGTTTAATGCTACGCTTTGGCGCGGCAAGGGAATGAGCAATGGACACCATGAATTCTGAGGCCCCCCCCCCCCCCCCGAAGGCTGAAGTCGCCGCCAGGAGGCGTTGGGGAGAAAGTCCCGCTGCGTTTCTCAGCAGAACTCTTGCTGCTGCTGTTGAACGAGGACGCCGGAGACTTGGCCTTCGTGCCGGAGGCGACCTTGCGCCACACCTTGGCCGGCGCGGCGTTGATGGACCTTGCACTCGAAAACCGCATCGATACGGACGCCGAGCAACTGACGGTGATCGATGCTTCGCCGGTGGGCGACGAACTGCTGGACCCGGCGTTGGCGAGCATTGCGGAGAGCGGCACGACGCACGACGCCGAATACTGGGTGCGGCGCCTTGCCGCAGATGGCGACCGCATCCGCACCGTTGCGCTTGAGCGGCTGGTCGCCGCCGGCATTCTGCAATCCGCCGAGGCGGGCGACATGGCGCTGTCGCCCAAGGTGGCCCGGGCGCACCGGTATCCAACTGTCGAAGGGGGGGCCGAGCAGGAGGTGCGGCTGCGCATCATGGGCGTGCTGTTTGGCGATGACATTCCCGCGCCGCGGGACATCGTGATCATCTGCCTCGCCAACGCCTGCGGCATGTTCGAGCGACTGCTCGACAAAGCCGAACTCGACGAGGTGCGCGAACGTCTCGACTTGGTGGGGAGCATGGACCTAATCGGCCAGGCCGTGACGCAAGCCGTGCGGACGTCCGGCCGCGAAGAGGCGCCCAAGCCGGCGCCCGCGAAGGAGATACCCAAGGTCAAGGGCGGCCTGTTGCTTGGCAGTGCCCGCGAAGCGGCCCAGGACGTGCGGGCGCTTTTCACCGAGCAGTACTTGAAGCTTGGCCCAGTGTTTGAGGTTCGCCTGCTGCAGCGACGGCAGCTCGTGCTCGCCGGCCCGGAGGCCAATCAGTTCGTCAACCGCAAGGGCCGGCTTTACCTGAGTTCCGGCCCTCTGCGCGGCTTGGCGGATGGTTTTGGGGCGGCGCGGCTCATGCTCAACATGGACGGCAAGGATCATGTCGCCATGCGCAAGGCGTTCGCTCCGGCCTTCTCTCGCGCACGGTTCCAAGGGTTTCTGGAGCCGGCGAGCCAGACCGTGCGGCGTGTCGTGGCGACTTGGCCGCAAGGCCGAGCCATCAAGCCCCTGTACGCCGTGCAGGGGCTCATCGCCGACCAGACGGGCGAAGTTCTGGCCGGCGAGCCCTGTTCGGAGTATCTGGAGGACATGGTGGTGTTCCTCGAGACTGTGATCACCACCAAAATAGCCAAGCAGTTGCCGATGTTCCTGTTCGCCCGCAAGTTCAGGAAGGCGCGGGCGCGCATTGAGGAGCTCGCTCGCAAGAGCTTGCAGTCGCACCGGCCGGGCGGCCCCTTGCACAACTCGGGAGACCTCGTCAGCGACCTGCTCGACCTGCACGAGGCCGATCCGCAATTCATGCCCGAAATCGACATGATCGCCATGGCCTTGGCCCCCTATTTGCTCGGCATCGAGACGGTTGCCAACACTTGCGTGTTCACGCTCTACGCGATACTGAAGCATCCGGACATCAGGGCGCAGGTGGTTGCGGAGGCCGACGAGTTCTTTTCCGGCCCGCTGACGGCGGAGCGCTTGGACGAGATGGACGTGACGCATCGAGTCTTGCTGGAATCGCTGCGCATGTACCCGGCGGTGCCGGTGTTCTCCCGCATGGTGGCGAACTCCTTCGACTTCGCCGGATATCACATCCCGACGGGCGAAGAGGTGTTTGTGGCGAGCACGGTGACCCATCGCCTGCCGGAGTTCTTTCCGGACCCGGACCGGTTCGACATAGACCGCTATCTGCCCGAACGCGCCGAGCATCGGCAAGCCAATGCGTTCGTCCCGTTCGGGTTCGGACACCACCGCTGCGTGGGCAGCGGCTTTGCGGAAACGCAAACGCTGCTGACCATCGCGGCCATTCTGCACTCTGCGGAACTGGAAATGGATCCGCCGGACTACGAACTGAAGATGACCAACGTGCCGACCCCGCGACCTAGCAAGAGGTTCAAGTTCAAGGTGAATCGGCTGCGTTAGCCACTCGGGGCCAGGCCAAGCCCCTGATCTTCGATAAGCATGGAAGAGCAAAATGGACAACGACTTTCATCCCTGCTCCTTCGCGCCCCTGTCTGTTTGGGCTCGCCTCATTTACGAAAATGGCGGCGTGCCCCGGCCCTATTGGGGGAGGGCCGCACGCGTTCTGGGCATCTCCGCCCTCACCTCGCCGCTGCGCCTCGCGGAGTATCTGAGGCATTCGCGGCGGGTGGACGATGTCGTCTTGGCGCCGCCGCTGTTCGTCCTCGGCTATGCGCGTTCCGGCACCACGCATTTGCAGAACCTCCTCGCGCAGGACGCTCGCTACGGCTATTTCACCACTTGGCAGGGCGCCGCGTCGCCATTCGCGTTGGTTGGCCGCGGATGGTTGAAACGGCTTGCCGAGCGGGGCATGGCGAGCGCTGGCGATCAGACGCGGCCGATGGACAACGTGAAAATAACCCTGGACACCCCGCAGGAAGAGGATCTCGCTTTCGCCAACATTTCGCCGGCCTCGTTCATACATCAGTTGTCCTTTCCGCAACAGTCCATGCGGATGCTGGAAAAGTGCGTTCTGCTGCAGGCCGGCGCGTTGTCGCCGGCGGAGTTGCTGCATTGGGAGCGCACCTACCTGCGAGTGCTGCGCAAGGCGTCGCTGCTCGCGGACGGCAAGCCCCTGATGCTCCGCAACACGGTGAACACCGGACGTGTCGATCATCTGCTGCGCCTCTTTCCCCGTGCGAAGTTCATTCACATCGTGCGCAGTCCCTACGCGGTGTATCCGTCCGTGCTGCACCTGTATCGCACCTTGCTGCCCCTGTATCAGCTGGACCGCTACGACTGGAACGAGATGGAGGCCTGGCTGGTGGAGATGTACCGCCGGGTGATGACGAAGTATCTGCACGATCGCGAGCGCATCCCCGCCGGCCATCTCGCCGAGGTGCGTTACGAAGATCTGGAGCGGGATCCCTTGGGCGAATTGACCCGCCTTTATCGGGAACTCGACCTGCCGGACTGGAGCGATGCCAAGCCCGCCGTGGCGGCCTACCTGCAAACCCTGTCCGGCTACCAGAAAAATAAATTGCCGATGCAGCGCGCAGACATCGAACGGGTGAGCGAGCAGTGGCGCTTCGCGGTGGAGGCTTGGGGCTACGAACCGCCTCTTTAGCGTCCCTTCCAGTTGGGCTTGCGCTTTTCCGCGAACGCCTTGGGGCCTTCAATGAAGTCCTCGCTGTGACGCATGGCCTTGACGGATTCGTAGTGGCGCCCCATCGCCTCCTCCAAGGAGGCGGTGTCCAAGCCCCGGTACACGGCCTCCTTGCTGGCGCGGATGGACAGCGGGGCGCATTCGCATATTTGCTGCGCCCAGTGCAGGGTCTCCTCCATGAGGTGGTCATGGGGCGCCACCGCGTTGACGAAGCCTAGCTGCAAGCCTTCCTGGGCGCCCACATGGCGTCCGGTGAGGATCATGCCCAAGGCCCGCTTCGCGCCGATTTGCCGCGGCAGGCGATTGAGGCCCCCGGCTAGGGCGGCCAGCCCCACCTTGGGCTCCGGCAAGGCGAACACGGCCTTCTCCGAGGCGATGATGAGGTCGCAGGCCAAGGCGATCTCGAAGCCGCCGCCCATGGCCACGCCGTTGACCGCGGCGAGCACCGGCTTATGCAGGTCAAAGCGGGAGGTTAGGCCGCCGAAGCCGCGGGGCATGGGCGTGCGCTCGCCGCCCTCGGCCTGGTAGCGCAGGTCGTTGCCGGCGGAAAAAGCCCGCCCGGCGCCGGTTATGATGGCCACCCAAAGATCGTCATCCGCCGCGAATTCGTCAAACACTTCGCCAAGCTCGGCGTTGGCCGGCGGGTGCAGGGCGTTCAGCCGTTCCGGCCGGGCCAAGGTTACGGTCATGATATGGTCGGATTTGCCAATTTCGCAGTACTTGGGCATGGGTTCTCCCCTCTCGTTGTTGTGTCGAATGAGCGGCCTTGGTGCGCCGCTGCGCCGCTGCCGCCTGCTTTTACTCGATTCGTCGTTGCTGGTCTAGCCGCATGTTTGGCCGCGCCCTTCCCACGCAGCTTAAATTCTGGCCGTGGTTGGCTTGGCTAGTGATGGCGTCCGCCTGCGGTGGGGTGGGGGAGTTTGGCCGCTACCAGGGCGACGCCCTCGGCACTAGGGTTGATGTCACCTACGGCGGCTGTCGAGGCGGCATTGGTCAGGCCGTGGCAGGGGAGCTGGAGCGGGTCGAGGCGGAGATGTCGCCTTGGCGGCCGGATTCGGTCATCTCCCACTTCAACGCCGGGGCCGCGCACCGCTGGGTGCCGGTTCCCAGCGCCTTGGCGAAGGTCGTCGCCCAAGGCTTGGCGCTTTCCCGGCAATCTGCAGGCGCTTTCGATTTGACCGTTGCGCCCTTGGTCAATCTATGGGGGTTCGGTCCGCAGCCCCGGGAGGGATTGCCCGATGCGGCGGCAATCGGGGCGGCCTTGGCGCGGGTGGGCTACGCCCGGCTGGAGGTGCGACTGCAGCCGCCGGCGCTGCGCAAAAAGTCGCTGTCCTTGGCCGTGGATCTGTCCGCCATCGGCAAGGGCCATGCGGTGGACCGAGTGACGGCGCTGCTGGGGAGTCTGGGTTGCCGCAGCTATTTGGTGAACATCGGCGGCGAGGTGCGGACGCTGGGCCGCAATCCCCAAGGGGCGGCTTGGCGCGTTGGGGTGGAGCATCCGGATGGCGGCGCCCCGGTGCGGGTGTTGGCCCTGTCGGGTGAGGCGGCGGCCACTTCCGGCGACTACCGCAATTTCCGCATGGACGGAGCGCGGCGCCTAAGCCACACCTTGGACCCCCGCACCGGCCGTCCGGTGCAGCATCGGCTTGCCGCGGTGACCGTGGTGGCGGCCAGCGCCGCCGAGGCGGACGGCTTGGCGACCCTAATCAACGTATTGGGTCCGCAAGCGGGGCTGCGCTTCGCGCAGAGTCGAAACTTGGCGGCCTTATTGTTGACGCGGGCGGCGGAGGGCGGGGCGGGGTCCCTTCGGGAAAGCTATACTGACCCCATGGGCAAGTATTTCGTCGCTGCGCCCTAGTGTTTCCCAACTAGTTGAAGAAAGTGCTTTTTATTGAAGAAACAAAGGCTTGGCGCTGTGTTCGCGCCGGTCAAGCCGGCGTTGGCGGCAGGTGGCATGGCGGTTGGCGATAAGCCCGCCTTGGAGCGGAAACCCGCATGGGCGAACCTTCCGGCGCGGATTTTGCGCGACAGCTGGTTCGCCGCCGACCTCAGCCGCCGCTACGCCTTCGCCGCCGGCGGCGCCAATTCCCTGATAGGCCGGATTGCCGTAGCCGGGCTGGCGCTCAGCGTCGCCGTGCTCATAGCCGTGCTCTCCATCATCAACGGCTTCGAGCGGGAGTTTCGGGAAAGGGTGTTCGGCGTTCTGCCTCATGCGGGGCTGCACGGGCGGGCGCCCTTTGTCGGCGACGAGGCCGAAGCGGCCGCCCTGGCGGCCTTGCCATCGATCGTTGGCGCGGCGCCCTTCGCCCAGGGTGCCGCTCTCGCCGTCAGCGGGGAGGGCGTCCAAGGGGTGTTGCTGACCGGCGTTGAACCGAGTTCCCACCAGCGGGTTTCGGCGCTGCAGCAGCACCTCGTTGGCGGGGATTTGGCGAGACTGCGACCGGGGGAGTTCAGCGTGGTTCTAGGCGCTCGCCTTGCCGCCCGCCTAGGAGTGGGGCAGGGGGACGGGGTCCTCCTGATGCTGCCGCTTGGTTCCTTGACGCCGGCGGGGCTGGTGCCGCGTCAAAAGCGCTTCAAGGTGGTTGACCTGTTGCGCTCCGGCTCCGAACTGGACGGCCGAGCGGTCTTCGTCCATCTCGCGGACGCTCAGCGCCTGTTTCGCCTCGGCGCCAAGGTCCACGGCTATCAACTCAAGGTGGCGGACTTGGATGCCGCGCAACAGGCGGCTGATGAGGCGCTCGCCCTGCTTGGCGACGAGCGCTTCTACGCCCGCACTTGGATGAGCACCCACGGCAACCTGCACCAAGCCATCGGTGCCCAGAAGGCGAGCATGTTCGTGCTGCTGGCGTTTTTGGTTGGGGTGGCGGCCTTCAACCTGGTTTCCACTCTAGTCATGGCGGTGGAGCGGAGAGGCCCGGACATCGCCATTCTCAAGACTCTGGGCGCATCCACCGGTGCCCTGGTGGGTGGCTTCACGCTGCTCGGCGCCTTGATCGGCGGCCTCGGCGTGCTGCTTGGGGTGCTGGGCGGCTGCGCCTTGGCCGGCTTGCTGCCGGCAGCCTTCGCTTGGGTCAACGACGGCTTGGCGCTGGACCTGATGAATCAATACTTCATCGACTACCTGCCGGTGGACGTCTGGCCGCAGGACGTCTTCAGCGTTGCCGCCGTGTCCTTTGGGCTGTGCCTGGTCTGTGCGCTCTATCCTGCTTGGCGGGCCGCTCGGCTGCTGCCGAGCCGGGCGCTGGCCCATGAATGAGCCGGTGCTGCGGGCCTTGGGCCTGTGCAAGGCGTTCGAGCAGGGCGGCGTCCGCATCGAAGTCTTGCGCAACCTGTCCTTGGAGATCCAAGCTGGCGAGCGGGTGGCGATTTTCGGACGCTCCGGCTCCGGCAAGAGCACCCTGCTGCACCTGCTGGCCGGCCTTGACGATCCGGATGCCGGGGAGGTTTGGGTTGGCGGCGCCCGCTGCAGCGCCGCCGGCGTCGGCGAGCGGGCGCGGCTGCGCAACCGCCACATGGGATTTGTTTACCAAATGCACCATCTGTTGCCGGAGTTCTCCGCCTTGGAGAACGTTCTGATGCCGTTGCGGCTGCGCGGTCTGACGCGGCGCGCCGCGGAACCCGAAGCGATGGCGATGCTGGGGGCCGTTGGCCTGGGGAGGCGGTTGGCGCATCGCCCGGCGGAACTGTCGGGAGGCGAGCGGCAACGGGTCGCCGTCGCCCGCGCCCTGGTGGGCAAGCCGGACATCGTGCTGGCCGACGAGCCCACCGGCAACTTGGATCAGGACAATGCGCAGCAAGTGTTCGACCTCATGCAGACCCTAAGCGATGAGTTTGCCGTAGCATTGGTTTTGGTGACCCACGATCAGGGCGTCGCCACCGCCATGCACCGTACGCTGCGCTTGGACGGGGGAGTTCTAAGCCCCTAGTCAGGGGGGCACGAAGCCCGCGTTGTTGTGGGCGAAGCGCCTTGGATTTTAGGAGGTCATACGCGAAATTGAACGGCTCCGCTGAATGCAAATTGCGCGGTTCGCACACCCCCGCCCGGCACGATTCCGGCGCGATCGTCCCCCTCCTTGGTGATTCGTCGGAACGATGCGGCCAAATGCGCCGGCGAAGTCCTTGGCGAGGCTTGCCGGCATGAAGTTGGCTCTTTGGATCGCCTTGCGCCATCTGCTGCGCACCGACAACCGCTATGTGCGCCTTGTTAACTGGATGTCGCTCTTGGGCCTTGGCGTCGGCGTTCTGGTTTTGACCGTGGTGGTCAGCGTCATGAACGGCTTTGACGCGGAACTGCGCATCCGCATTCTGGGCACCGTGCCCCATGTGGTGCTGCCGGATGTGGCGGCGGCGGACCCGGCGGCGGTCTCGGCTCTGCCCGGCGTCGCTTCCGCCTACCGATTTTTTGAGGCGTCCGGCATGCTGGCCAGCGCCGCGGCGGTGGCGCCTGTCGCCGTTTACGGGGTGGAGCCGGCGAACGGGACGGCATCGGCCGGCGCCTTGCCCTTGGCCGGCATCGACGCGCAGATGTTCGACATCGGCCTTCTGGAGGCCTTGCGGCAGCCGGCCGGGCTGGTCATGGGCTTGGGCTTGGCCCGACAGCTCGGCTTGGCGTTGGGGGACGAGGTGCGGTTGATCGTGCCGGAAGGCGTCCAAGGCGGCGTTCGTCCGCACTTCAAGCGCTACCGGCTGAGCGGCCTGTTCGCCCTCGGCGCGGAGTTCGACTACGGCTTGATCGTCGTGCCGCGCAGTTCCTTCTCCGCCTTGGAGCGCCAGGCGTTGGGCGCCGACGGTGTGCGGGTGGCTTTGGAAGATCCGCTTGCGGCGGACAGCTTCGCCGCCCGCTGGAGTGGACGCAGTGGTGAAGTCCCTGCGGAGCTTTGGACCCAGAACTACGGGGAGCTCTTTCAGGCGGTTCGCATCGAAAAGGCGCTGATGTTCCTGATCCTGCTGTTGGTGGTGGCGATCGCCGGATTCAACATCGTCGCTGGGCAGACCATGGTGGTCGATGGCAAGCGGGCGGACATCGCCGTGCTGCGCACCTTGGGGGCAACGGGCGCCTTGGTGCGGCGGGTGTTCCTGCTGCAGGGCTTGGCGGTGGCTGGCATCGGCATCATTGCCGGGCTTGCGCTTGGAGTGTTGGCCGCCGGCCACATCGGAGTGATCATTGCCGAAGTGGAGTCCTGGCTGGATTTTCGCCTGTTGGAGGGCACCTACTTTGACGCCGTGCCTGCAAAGGTGGCGATGGTGGATCTCGTCATCATCGGCGGCGCGTCTTGGCTGCTGTGCCTGCTGGCCGCTTGGCTGCCGGCCCGCCGCGCCGCCGACCAAGCACCGATCAAGGGGCTGCATCTGCCTTAGCTTTGCGCTTCGCCCTCCGTCTTACCCGCCAACGGCGGATGACGTGCAGGCGCCAGAGCACCCGCACGACGACGAAACCGCTCACCCCCGCCACCCAGCCGCAGAGCAGGCTGCCGAAGATGAGCGGATAGCCTATGCGGGCCAAGTTGGCCCAAATCCAACCCAGGCTTAGGTCGATGGTCTCGACCTCCACCCGCATGTCCAGCAACCAAGCGCCCAAGCGATAGGTGAAGTAGAACATGGGCGCGATGGTCAAGGGATTGGATATCCAGACCAAGACGATGGCGATTGGCAGGTTGCAACGAAACACCACCACCAGCGCCGCCGCCGGCAGCATTTGCAAAGGGATCGGCAAAAAGGCGCAAAACAGCCCGATGAAGGCGGCGCCGGCCGCGGTGCGCCGGTTCAGCTGCCAAATTTCGCTCCGATGCAGCAAAAGTCCCAAGGGACGCAGGGCGGGATTCGCACGAATTTCATCGGCGTTTGGCAGGTGCCGGCGCAGCAGTTCTTTTGGCATAAAGCCATTATGCCTTTCATTCGCATCATGGTGTGGCTGGCCTTGGCGGCCTTGGCCGCAGCGGCGCTCCTCGACATGCGCCAAACGGCCCTGGCGGAGCGCGTTCCGCATTGCGCCGCCGAGCACAGCCGGGAGCTGTTGGTCTCGGTGGCTGCGGTGGATGTCGCCGCCGCCACTGCAACCGACACAGAGCCTCCTCGGCTGCGCCTGCTGGCGGACGTGCTGGAGGACGAAGCGCTCCGCTGCCGGCTCCAGGGCCGTCGCCTAAGGCTCAATTGGTACGTCGCGCCGTCGCTCGAAGTTGGCGAAGTTTGGCGCGTGGTCGCCAGCGTTCGCGCGCCTTGGGGCCACCAAAATCCCGGTGGCTTCGACTATGAACGCTGGCTGATGAGTCAAGGCATCAACGGCGTCGGCTACGTCCGCAGCGGGGAACTGGAGCGCGCTGCGCCGGACCGCCTTAGCCGGCGGCAGCAATTGCGCACCCGGATTGCCGAGCGCGTGGCGCCATACGCCCGAGGCGCCCAGCTGCGGGCGCTGGCCACCGGGGACAGTCAAGGGTTGACCGATGCGGACTGGTCGCTGCTGCGGCGCACCGGCACGGTGCATCTGCTGGTGGTGTCGGGCCTGCATGTCGGCTTGGTGGCGATGCTGGGCTATCTGCTTGGCCTCGGCGCCGGCCGCTTGGTGCCTTGGCTGTTGCCTTGGATGCCGGCGGGTTGGCTGGCGGCGGGGTTGTCGCTGGCGGCGATTCTCGCCTTCGTTTGGCTGTGCGGCGCCGAGGCCCCGGCTTTGCGGGCGGGAACCATGGGGACGCTGGGCCTGCTGGCCTTGGCCGGGGGGCGGCGAGCGCCCCCGGCAAGCTGGCTGGCCTTGGCGGCGCTGGCCGTTGTCGGTCTCAGCCCCCTCTCGGTGCTGTCCCAGGGCTTTTGGCTTTCGTTTGGCGCCGTCGCCGTGCTGGTTGCCGGGTTCGCCCATCTAGCGCCCAGGCCCGGTTGGCTGGCCGGGCTTGTGCGCGCCCAGTTGCTCATGCTGTTCGCCATGACGCCGCTCACGGCGGTGGTGGTGGGGGAAATCGCCCCCGTCGCCGGACTTTCGAACCTGTTCGCCGTGCCTTGGCTTTCATTCGTGGTGGTGCCCTTGGTGATGTTGGGACTGGTTGCCGTGCTTCTGGGCTTGCCGTTGGATTGGCTGGCCTGGACCTTGGCCGACTGGTCTCTTGCGGTCTTGCTGGGCGGCTTGGAGACCCTGGCCGGCGGCGCTCCCCATTTGGCGCCCACGGCGCTTTGGCAGGGCATTTTCTCCTTGGCCGCCGGCGCCTGCGCCCTGGCGGCGCCAAACTGGCGCAGCCGGCTGGCGTGCTTGCCCCTGTGGGCGGCCGGACTGCTGGTGCTGCAGGATCGCCCCGATTGGGGCGAGTTTCAGGTTCTTGCCTTGGATGTGGGCCAAGGCAGCGCCTTGGTGGTGGACACCCGGCGGCATCGGCTGCTGTTTGACGCCGGCATGAAGTTCCCCTCCGGCTTCGATTTGGGCGAAGTCGTCGTCCTGCCAGCCTTGGCAGCCACCGGCCGGCGCCACTTGGACCGGCTGATCGTCAGTCACAACGACCTGGACCATGCGGGAGGCGTTCCGGCGGTGCTGGCCGGCGCTCCGGTGGCGTCGGTGCTGGGAGACCTGCCCGATGGATCGGGCGAGCCCTGCGTGCGCGGCCAGCGTTGGACTTGGGATGGGGTCGCATTCGCCATCCTGCATCCGCCGCCGGGCCATGCCGCCTCCGGGAACGACAGCTCCTGCGTCCTGCAGGTCACTGCGGGGGAGGAGCGGGCGCTGTTCACCGGCGACATCAGCCGCCGCGCCGAAGGGCTGCTGGTTGACCAAGGCTTGGGCCCGGCGAGCCTGCTCGTTGCGCCGCACCACGGCAGCGGCACCTCCTCGTCCCGAAGGTTCGTTGAAGCGGTCAATCCGTCCGTCGTCTTTGTGACCGCCGGCTGGCGCAATCGCTACGGCCATCCCCATGCGGCGGTGCTGCGCCGCTACCGGTTGCTGGGTGCCCGGATTTGGATCACCGGCGCCGATGGCGCGTTGTTCTGGTCCTCGGCCGAACCCGAAGCGGTGCGGGCGTTGCGTCGGCAGCGCCTTGGCGGTTGGCGGTGGTGGGTCAATCAGCCGCCGCCGGAGGCGCTGCGTTGAAAAGCAGGGAAATGGACGCATTGTAACTAGCCGACCCGTTTTCTGGAGCCGCAGCGATGCGCATGGAGCGAATGACCAGCCGTTTGCAGGGTGCCTTGGCGGACGCCCGGTCTTTGGCCGCCGGCCGGGACCACGCCGCCTTGGAGCCAGTGCATCTGCTTGCCGCCCTGTTGGAGCCGGGGCCGGCCACCCTGATGCCGCTGCTGGTGCAGGCCGGCGGCCAGGCCGGCAAGATCGCGGACGGAGTGGCCGCGGCTTTGGATGGAGTGGCCACCCTAAAAAGGCCCAAGGGAGACCTGCAGCCTTCCCAAGCCTTGGTCCGCGCCCTGACCTTGGCCGACGGCTTGGGGCAGAAGGCCGGCGACCAGTACCTGTCCAGCGAGCAGGTGCTGCGGGCACTGGCCAAGGATGCTGCGGTCAAGCGGGTGCTCGGTGACGCTGGGGTTGACTTCGGCCAACTTGAGGGCGCCATCGAAGCGGTGCGGGGCGGCGCAACCGTGCAGAACGCCGACGCCGAGGAGCATCGGGAGGCGTTGTCCAAATACTGCATCGACCTTACCGAAAGAGCGGAGCAGGGCAAGCTGGATCCGGTCATTGGGCGCGATGACGAAATCCGCCGCACCATCCAGGTGCTGCAGCGCCGTACCAAGAACAATCCGGTGCTGATCGGCGAGCCCGGGGTGGGCAAGACCGCCATCGTCGAAGGCTTGGCGCAGCGCATCCTCAACGGCGAGGTGCCGGAGGGCCTCAAGAGCAAGCGCATTCTGGCTTTGGACATGGGTGCCCTGATCGCCGGCGCCAAGTTCCGCGGGGAGTTCGAGGAGCGCCTCAAAGCCGTGCTGAACGAGCTCGCCAAGCAGGAGGGCAACGTCATCCTCTTCGTTGATGAACTGCACACCATGGTCGGCGCCGGCAAGGCCGAGGGGGCCATGGACGCCGGCAACATGCTCAAGCCGGCCTTGGCGCGGGGGGACCTGCACTGCGTGGGCGCCACCACCCTGGACGAATACCGGCAGCACGTCGAAAAGGACGCCGCCTTGGAGCGGCGCTTCCAGCAGGTGCTGGTCGATGAGCCGAGCGTTGCGGACAGCATCGCCATCCTGCGCGGCCTCAAGGAGCGCTACGAGCTGCACCACGCGGTCGATATCACGGACCCGGCCATCGTCGCCGCCGCCCGTCTCTCGCATCGCTACATCTCCGGCCGGCAACTGCCGGACAAGGCCATCGACCTGATCGACGAGGCGGCCAGCCGCATCCGCATGGAGATCGACTCCAAGCCGGAGGTCATGGACCGGCTGGAGCGCCGCCTCATTCAGCAGAAGATGGAAATCGAGGCCTTGAAGCAGGAGAGCGACGAGGCCAGCAAGCGGCGTCTTGGGGACTTGCGGCGCAGCGCCGAGGCTTTGGAGCGGGAGTATGCGGACCTGGATGAGGTCTGGAAGGCGGAGAAGGCCAGCCTGCGCGGCGCCCAGGACATCAAGGAGGAGTTGGAGGCGGCCCGCATGGCCTTGGAGGCGGCTCGGCGCAGCAGCGATTTGGCGCGGATGTCGGAGCTGCAGTACGGCCGCATTCCCGAACTGGAGCGCCGCCTCGCCGCCGCCACCGAACCGGTGCGCCACCAACTGTTGCGCAACAGCGTCACGGACGAGGAGGTCGCCGAAGTGGTCTATCGCTGGACCGGCATCCCGGTGGCGAAGCTACTGGAGGGGGATCGGGAAAAGCTGCTGCATTTGGAGGCCGACCTGCACGAGCGGGTGGTCGGCCAGGACGAGGCGGTGCGTGTGGTGGCGGACGCCGTGCGCCGCTCCCGAGCCGGGCTGGCGGATCCCAATCGGCCCAACGGCTCCTTCATGTTCCTAGGCCCCACCGGGGTCGGCAAAACCGAGCTTTGCAAGGCCTTGGCCGCCACCCTGTTCGACAGCGAGGAGGCCCTGCTGCGGGTCGATATGTCGGAGTTCATGGAGAAGCACTCGGTGGCCCGCTTGGTTGGCGCTCCGCCGGGCTACGTCGGTTACGAAGAGGGCGGCTACCTCACCGAGCGGGTGCGGCGGCGGCCCTATTCGCTGATCCTGCTCGACGAAATCGAGAAGGCCCATCCGGACGTCTTCAACATCCTGCTGCAGGTGCTCGACGACGGGCGCCTGACCGACGGCCACGGCCGCACCGTGGATTTCCGCAACTGCGTGCTGGTGATGACCTCCAACCTAGGTTCCGAAACCATGCAGGAAATGGCCGCCGACACCGATTTTGAAGGTTTGCAGCGGACGGTGCTCGGCGTTGTGCGGCGGCACTTCCGGCCGGAGTTCATCAACCGCATCGACGACTTGGTGGTGTTCCATTCCTTGGACAAGGCCCAGGTGGGGCGCATCGCCGAGCTGCAGGTCGAGCTGCTGCGCGGCCGCCTGCAGCAGCAGGACGTCTCCATTCGCTTGGCGGATGCGGCCCGGGACGCGTTGGTGGAGGAGGGCTACGATCCCGTTTACGGCGCCCGCCCGCTCAAGCGGGTCATTCAGACGCGCATCGAGAACCCGCTGGCGACCAAGCTGCTGGCCGGCGAAGTGGGTCCCGGCGATGCGGTGCAAGTGGATTATGGGGAGGGCGCCTTCAGCTTCCACGCCGGCAAAACGGCTGAGGCGGCTTAACCTTGGCGCGATATCAGGGCCAAGTTGCGGCGCCGCAAGCGGGCGGCGAAGACGTGTTGCAGGGCTGGCGCTTTTGGTGTTAGCGTACCGGGTGATGATAAAAAAATGCCTGTTTCCCGTAGCCGGCTACGGCACCCGGTTTCTGCCGGCCACCAAGGCGATGCCCAAGGAGATGCTGCCCGTCCTCAACAAGCCCTTGGTGCAGTACGGGGTGGAGGAGGCCCTGGAGGCCGGGCTGACCGAGATCGGCTTCGTCACTGGCCGGGGCAAGCGGGCCATTGAGGACCACTTCGACCTAAGCTACGAACTCGAGCACCAAATTGACGGCACGGGCAAGGAGAAGCTGCTTGGGGACATTCGCAACCTGATGCAGCAATGCACCTTTTCCTACACGCGCCAAAGCACCATGCGCGGCCTCGGCCACGGCATTCAAAGCGGTCAAACCCTCATCGGCGACGAACCTTTCGCCGTAGTGCTGGCTGACGATCTGTGCTTCGGCGCCCAGACCGGGGTGCTCGCGCAGATGGTGGCCGTGTTCAAGCAATTCAGATGCAGCGTCGTGGCCATAGAGGAAGTGCCGGAGACGGACACGGACAAGTACGGCGTCATTGCTGGCGAGGCCATTACCGAGCGTATCTTCCGCGTCACGGACATGGTGGAGAAACCGCCCCCGGGCGAGGCGCCGAGCAATCTGTCCATCGTCGGTCGCTACATCCTGACGCCCGACATCTTTGAAATTCTGGACGCCACCGAACCCAGTCGAGGCGGCGAAGTTCAGATTACGGACGCATTGCTCACGCAGGCGCGGCGGGGGGCGGTGATAGCCTACAGGTTCGAGGGCAAGCGCTTTGACTGCGGTTCGGTCCCAGGGTTTGTCGAAGCCACGAACTACTGCTACGCCCGCCAGGAATTTGACTGACCGGCCGCTCCCGAGTGGCCCTTGACGCGGGCTAGCCCAGGTGTTTCGACCATTTGCGCTGTGCTGCCCCGGCAGCGACAGTAGGAGTTTGGCGGCGCATGCAAAGCAAAGCCAATGCAGGGCAGGAAATGCAGCTGGAAAGCGGCCGACCGGAACGCCAGAGCGACTGGCGGACCTACCGGCGGCTGTTGACCGAGGTGCGGCCCTATTGGGCGCTGTTTGCGGTTTCCGTGGTGGCGTTTCTCGCCGCCAGCGGCGCCGAGGCGTATTTCCTCAAGTTGTTCGGCAGCCTGATCGACAATTGGCAGCAAGGTCTGGCGGAGGCGGCGCTGTTCATCCCCTTGGCCATGCTGGGCGCCGCCTTGGTTCGGGGCGCCGGTGAGGTGCTTGGCGAAATCACGCTGAGCCAAGTGTCCTTCACCGTGGTTCACAACTTGCGGGTGGCCCTGTTCGAGCAACTGCTGCACTTGCCCAGCGCCTTCTTCGACGTTAATTCCCAAGGGCATCTGGTTTCCCGCATCACCTTCAACGTGGCGCAACTGCGGGACACCGGCACCGACGCGCTGAAGTCCATCATCCAGGACGGCGGCAAGGTCATCGTCTTCGTCGCCTACATGTTCTATTTGAGCTGGGCGCTCACCCTGATCTTCATCGCCGCCGTTCCCGTCGTCGCCTTGGTGGTGCTCTACGCCAGCCGCAGGTTCCGCGGCATCGCCAAGCGCATTCAGACCTCCATGGGCGACGTCACCCATGTGGCTGCGGAGGCCGTTTCCGGCTACCGAGTGGTGCGCATTTTCGGCGGCGAGGACTACGAGCGGCGACGCTTCCAGCGGGTCAGCCGCGCCAATCGCCGCCGCAACCTGAAGATGGTGGCCACCAAGGTGGCCAGCACCCAGATCGTTCAGGTGCTCGTGGTGATCGCCATCGCCGTGCTGATCGGCCTGTTGGCCCGCCCGGACATCGGCTACGGGCTTTCCACCGGGGAACTGGTGATCTTTCTTGGCTTGGCCGGAATGCTGGCCCGCCCCATCCGCAAGCTCACCGAGGTGAACGTACGCCTGCAGAAGGGCCTGGCCGCCGCTGAGGACGTCTTCGCCCAGCTCGACGCTGAGCGGGAAAGCAACAAAGGCGTCGTGCAGGTTGACCGTGTGCAGGGCCGCGTCGAGTTCCGCGATGTCTGCTTCACCTACGCCGCCGCTCAAGGGGCCGTCCTGCGGGACGTCAACCTAAGCGCGGCGCCGGGCCAGACCGTCGCCTTGGTGGGCCGTTCCGGCAGCGGCAAAACCACCCTGGCCAGCCTGATCCCCCGCTTCCGCGAGGCGGAGAGCGGACAGGTGCTGATCGACGGAGTGCCGGTGGAGGAGTACGACAAGGCCAACCTAAGAAGCCAAATCGCCTTGGTCACCCAGCAGGTGACCCTGTTCAACGACACGTTGCGGGCCAACATCGCCTACGGCGCCTTGGCCGGGGCGGACGCCGACGCCATTGAGGACGCCGTGCGCCGCGCCCATGCCGACGGCTTCATCAGCCGTTTGCCGAATGGCTTGGACACGGTGGTGGGGGACGACGGCGTTCTGCTGTCCGGCGGGGAGCGGCAACGCATCGCCATCGCCAGGGCGCTGTTGAAGGACGCGCCCATCCTCATCCTGGACGAGGCGACCTCCGCCTTGGACGGCGAAGCCGAGCGCACCATCCAAGCCGCCTTGGAGGAGGTGATGCGCGGACGCACCACCATCGTCATCGCCCATCGCCTTTCCACTGTGGAAAGGGCCGACGTAATCCATGTGCTTGATGAGGGGCGCATCGTCGAACAGGGCGACCACGCCGCCCTGCTGGCCCAAGGCAAGCTCTACGCCAGCCTTTACAACACCGGCCTGCAGGATGGGAACGCGGCGCGGAGTGCAGCGGCGTACGCCGCGCCCCCGGAGAGTCGCGCAAGTCCGGCAAACCGCTGGCTTGAACCGCTGCGGAATCGATTGGCGGGAATGGCGGGGCCTGTGCTCGGGGAGCGCCGGCGAACCGCCGAGCCCTTGGTTCGCGCTTGGCGAAGCGGCGCTTGGTGGACGCCCTTGGCGAGGCCGGCCGCTTGGCTGTTCGGACGGGTGGCGGAGCGGCGGCGCTGGGCGGCCCGCAGCGGCAGGAAGGTGCCTTGGCGGGCGCCGGTGCCGGTCGTCGTCGTCGGCAACTTGACGGTTGGCGGAACCGGCAAAACGCCCCTGGTCATCTGGCTGACGCAATGGCTGCAAGACCGCGGGCTGCGCCCAGGGGTCGTCTCCCGGGGCTACGGCGGCAGCGGCAACCGGCGTCCGCTGTTGGTTGCCGCCGATGCAGACCCGGCCCGCTGCGGCGATGAGCCGGTTCTCATCGCCGAACGCACCGGCTGCCCGGTGGCGGTCTGCCGGGACCGGGCCAAGGCGGTGGAGAAGCTGCTCGAGGCAGCGCAACTCGACTTGGTCATTGCCGACGACGGCTTGCAGCACTACGGCTTGGCGCGGGACTTGGAGATTGTCGTGGTCGATGGGCGGCGCAAGTTCGGCAACGGCCGCCTGCTGCCGGCCGGCCCCCTGCGGGAGCCGCCCAGCCGGGCTCTGCAGGCGGATTGGGTGGTCAGCAACGGCCGCCCCTGCGGGGCTGCCCCGGACGAGGCGTTGATGCGCATGCGTCCGATCGCCTTCGTGAATCTGCACAGCCGCGTTGCGTTGCCGCCGGCCGACTTTGCGCAGCGGCATGAACGGGTCCATGCAGTGGCCGGCATCGGCAACCCCGAAGCCTTCGCCGGCACCTTGGCGGAAGTTGGCCTGCAAGCTCAACTGCATCCACTGCCGGACCACCACGCCTTCACCGGCGGGGAAGTTCTTTTCGACGACGAGCTGCCCGTGGTTTGCACGGAAAAGGACGCCGTGAAGCTGCGCCGTTTGGCTACCTCCTTGGCGCATTGCTGGGCCTTGCGGGTGGAGGCCGAAATCGACGCCGCCGGAGAGCGAAGGCTGCAGGAGGTCATGGAGCAACGCTGCCTGCCCTTGCGGGCCGACCAGCCGTCGGGCTTGCCGCCCCAGCCGCCGGTCGATGAAGTCCCGCCTTTGCAGGAGCGGGCCGAACCGGCGGTTTCCGAGTGAGCGCTTTCAAGGTCGTCATTCCGGCCCGCTTCGCCTCCACTCGGTTGCCCGGCAAGCCTCTGCTGGACATAGGCGGGCGGGCGATGGTGGTGCGGGTGGCCGAGCAGGCGGTTGCTTCGGGGGCTGAGGAGGTGCTGGTCGCCACCGACGATGAGCGCATCGTGCAGGTAGTGGCCGCCGCCGGTCATCGGGCGGTGCTGACGGACCCCCAGCAAGCATCGGGTTTGGACCGAGTGCATGAGGTGGTTGTTGCGCAAGGTTGGCCCGACACGACCATCGTGCTCAACGTGCAGGGGGACGAACCCTTGGCGCCGCCGGCGCTCATGCGACAGTTGGCCGAGGCGATGGCCGCCGAGCCGCTGGCGCCGATGGCCACGCTGTGCGAGCCAATTCAGCGCCGCCGTGACTTGGAGGACCCCAATGTGGTGAAGGTTGTGCGGGACGGCAAGGGATGCGCCCTCTACTTCTCCCGCGCTCCTCTGCCAATGGCGCGGGACGGCTATCCGAGCGAGTTGGGCGGCCTCTGGCGGCGGCACATCGGCCTTTACGCCTTTCGCGCCGGTGCCCTCGGTCGATTGGCCGCGCTGCCGCCCAGCCCGTTGGAGGCCGTGGAGCGCTTGGAGCAGTTGCGGGCGCTGGAGGACGGCATGGACATCCTGGTGCTCGATGCCTGCTGCGCCGCTCCGGCCGGCGTCGATACCCCGGCGGACCTAGCCCGAGTCAGGCGGCTGCTGCCGGCCTAGCCCCGCGGCAGTGCCGGCCTGCTTCGGTGGGAACTGATCGGATGATCCCGGATCGGCAACCTTCCGGGCGTTCGTGAAAGCCGGTCGGGGCCAGCGGGCTTCCGGTACGATCCCAACATTTCTTGACCAGACAATTTGCCGAAGGGCAGGGCTTGGCATGGGGTCAGTTCAGCGCCCGTTGGAGGGCTTCACAGTGCGCCTTGCTCCTCTGGGGATCGTGTCTTTATCTGGAGGAGCGGCGTTGGCTTGACGGGTGGCGTTGGCTTGGCGGTGGGCGCATTCCCATCGGTATCGTTGTTGCCGCAAGTGTTCAGCAAAACAAGCACCATGACCGCCAAGGCGCCAATGGCAACCCTTTGCGGCGTCAGAACGCCAAGCGCTTGATGCATCCGTTCCACGCCAAGCATCTTGATCAGCCTTTTCCTAAAGACAAACAACATGACCGCCAAGGCGCCAATAGCAATCCTTATTTTATTCGTCGGGTTCATTCCGTTCCCCTCGCCAACCCAAACCACAGCATGGCGCAAGTCTAGCCGCCAGTAGGGGCATAGGCCACCCGGCTTGAGTTCCGGCCCACCGATACCGCAGCCCCAACTTTCGATCGCTACATCTTGTCTCAACCATCCTCATAGGCAAAAGGTGCCTTTGAGGATTGAATGCTTGGTCGGAAGGCTTGCCAAGCGGCTTACCACCAACGGAGCAAGGCCAGGCTGAACGCCCGGAAAGCCGCAACACGGCGCACTGGACGGGCTGCCAACGGCGGCGCCAAGCCCAACGCGGCGAAGCTGGCCGGCGCCAAGGCCGCCAAGGCCACATCCGACTGGAGCGCCCGGAAACTAATTGTCCCAACCCCTCCCCGACAAGGGGAACCCTTCCGCTTGGCGCACTGGCAGTTCGATTGGCTGAAAGACGCCTTCGCTCCGGGCGTCAAGGAGGCCGCGTTGTCGATAGCCAGGCGCAACGGCAAGTCCTTTCTGATTGGCGTTGTGTTGCTCGCGCACCTATGCGGGCCCGTTGATCAGGGCGGCCTCGTGCGCGAATGCGACCTTGGGGACGAATGCCCGGAGCGGGCGCACGTCCTGGCCAACTAGTCGCCGCGAGGCCCAAAACGCCTCCAAAGCGCCAAAAGCAGGGTTTTCTGTCCCCAGGGCGGGAATTTCGGCCCACTGGGAAGCCCGCGGAGCGGCCCTAATAGCCACCAGCACTCAATCCACCTTGCTAGATGGCATGGGGCAGCGAGCTGCCCCTACCAACTCCCTTGTGGCCACCCCACCCCCAAGCCGGCGCCAACCGCTGGTGGCCCGTGCGCCGAATGGCGCACGGGAAAGGCGTTGCCGCTTGCGGCTGGCCAAGATGGGTGATAGGCTTGGCCCACCAGTTCGCCAAAACGGAGGCTGCATCGTGGATTTTGAGGCTTGGTCGCAAACTGGCGTCATTATTGGTGCAGTGTTTTGGGCATTCATTTGGTTGCGCAGCAACCAGCGGGAACTGCGCGAAGACCTGCGCGAAGGCCAGCGGGAGCTGCGCGAAGACCTGCGGGAGCTGGCCAAAGACCACCAAGGGATAGACCGTCGGTTGGCGCGCATCGAAGGGGCGCTGATCGCGCAAGGCCTTAATTTGCCGGAGATGGAGCCGGCGGCCTAAACGGGGAACGGAGAGGGCCAATGGGCCACCCGGCTTGAGTTCCGGCCCACCGATACCGCAGCCCCAACTTTCGATCGCTACATCTTGTCTCAACCATCCTCATAGGCAAAAGGTGCCTTTGAGGATTGAATGCTTGGTCGGAAGGTTTGCCAAGCGGCTTGCCACCAACGGAACAAGGTTAGGCTGAACGCCAGGAAAGCCGCAGCGTGGCGCACTGGACGGGTTGCCAACGGCGGCGCCAAGCCCAACGCGGCGAAGCTGGCCGGCGCCAAGGCCGCCAAGGCCACATCCGACTGGAGCGCCCGGAAACTAGTTGTCCCAACCCCTCCCCGACAAGGGGAACCCTTCCGCTTGGCGCACTGGCAGAACGCAGGGAGTCCCGTCCGTTCATTAGACCCATGTTGCCGTCGATCTTCCCGTGGTTGAAATTGCTGGCGCCAAGGCCAACTTGGATGCGCCGCCAAGCCTAAGGTTGCGTAGTATAGGGCGCGGGATGAAGCCCTCCTCGCAGTCTCCGGCTTGGACGCCGGTACACAACGCTCTTGGCGTGCCCTGCGCCGCACGGTGCCGGCGTTTCGTTCGCTCCGAACAGGAGCTGATCGAGGCCTTGTCCCGTTGGCCGGACGCGCTGGTGGTGGGCCAGTGCAGCAACCTCGTTTTGCCCAAGCGGTTGGAATGCCCCCTTTTGGTGGCGGCTTGGCGCGGCTTGCGGTTGGTTCGGGAGGGTGCGGACGCGCTGCTGACCGCCGCCGCCGGGGAAAGCTGGCATGCCTTGGTTCGCTACAGCTTGGGCCAAGGGCTTGGCGGTTTGGAGAACCTGGCGCTGATTCCAGGGAGCGTCGGCGCCGCGCCCATTCAGAACATCGGCGCCTACGGAGTGGAGCTGGCCGAGCGCCTGACCGAAGTGCGGGTGTTTGACCGGCAGGACGCCCGCATCCGTGCCCTGGTGCCCTCAGCCTGCGGGTTCGGCTATCGAACTAGCCTCTTCAAGGTGCAGCCGGGCCGCTATGCGGTGCTGGGGCTTACCCTGCGCTTGGGCGCCGGCAACCCCTTGGTGCTCGACTACCCGGACATCAAGCGGGAGCTGGCCCGTGCCGGGCACGGCGAACCCAGCCGGCGTCAGGTTGCTGAAGCGGTGATGCGCGTTCGTCGCCGCAAGCTGCCGGACCCCAAGGTCTGGGGCAACGTTGGCAGCTTCTTCAAGAATCCGGTCGTCTCCAAAGACGCAGCAAGGCGCTTGGCGCAAAGTCATCCCAGCTTGGTGGCCCATCCCACCGCCGGTGGCGCCAAGCTGTCGGCGGCGCAATTGATCGATCTGTGCGGGTGGAAAGGGCGGCGGCAGGGCAAGGTGGGCGTTTGGCGCCGCCAACCCCTGGTGCTGGTCAACCACGGGGGCGGGGCAGGGGAGGACTTCCTAGCCCTTGCGGAGCGCATTCGCCAGTCCGTCATGGAGCGTTTCGGCGTGTACTTGGCGTTGGAGCCCACCGCCGTCAGTCCCCAGACTCCTTGACTTCCGCTTCCTGCTGCCGGCGCCGGATCTCCCTAGGATCGTTCCAAGCCCGGCCGCCGGTTGAGTCCGCGGCATCCGGTGTCTGCACCGCCGCCCTCGGAGTCGCATCCGCTTCGCTGCCGCTTGCTTCGCTCTTGGCGGCCGGCGTAGAGGCCATGCTTGCATCCGGCGCTTCCGGCGCGGAAGTGTCCAGGAGGGGAGGCGATGGCGCCACCGCAGGGGCGGCCGGCGCTTGGCCCACTGCCTCGGCTGGCGCTGCCGGCGTCGGTTCGTCAGCACGGTCAGCGCCCGGTTTGGTGGAACGGGGGGTGCGCGAACCTCCAGGCGCTTCATTTGGACGGGCCTGCTCCGCCACTTTACTGCGGTCGCGGCGCGGCAGCCGCCGGCTCTGGGCCAAAAGCTCGTCGGAGGGCGCCCGGCTTGCCGGACTTTCGGCGCCATTTCCCGACTCCCCCTTGCCTTGCCGTTGGTTGGCGTCGCCGGCTGATTCCGCGCTGACCTCTCCGGCCGCTGGGGCGGTTTGCCGCGACGGCTTCTCCGCCCGCTCCCGTCCTCTGCGCGATCTTTCGCTGCGCTCCTTCTTGCCGCCGTTGTCGGACTTGGCCTTTCGATCAACGCTGTGGCCCTCTTTGGGGCCGCCTTTGCGTTTTTTCACTACTACCGCTTCCCGCGACACCTTCCTGTCTTGGCGGCGGTTAGGCTTGCCGTTGTCCTTGCCGCCTCTGGCGGTGGGCTTGGCTGCCGGCTTGGCCGCGCCGCGCTTGCTCTGGCGCCGCGTCTTTTTGCCGGCGGCCTTGGCCGGCTGCGCAGCCGGCGAGGCATCGGAAAACAGGCTGGCCCACAGGCGGCGCCAGAACCCCGGCTGATTGTCGGTCGCTGTGGCCGATTTTGCCTTGGTTGGCGCCGGTGCAGTCGGCGGAACCGTCTTCACCACCGGCTCGTCCGCCGTTGCGGCTACGCTTCTGCGGGGGGAGGGGCCTTCGGCTTCGGGCGCGGCAAAGTCCGTGAGCTCGTAGCTCGGTGCGTCGAGGTCGGCGCCTTCATCGCCGTTCCGGATGCCCTGCACCTCGTACTGAGGGGTCTCCATGTTGACGTTGGGCACGATGACGATGTGGGTCTTGGTGCGCCGCTCGATGTCGATCACCTCCTGGCGCTTTTCGTTCAGCAGATAGGAGGCGATGTTGAGCGGCACGAGGGCGCGGACTCTGGCGCTGCGCTCCTTCAGCGACTCCTCTTCGACGATGCGCAGGATGGCCAACGCCAGCGACTTGGTGTCCTGAATGCGGCCTTGGCCGCTGCATCGCGGGCAAATCTCCGTGGTGAGCTCCTCCAGGGACGGGCGCAGGCGCTGCCGCGACATCTGCATCAGCCCGAACTGGGAGATGCGGCCTATCTGCACTCGGGCGCGGTCCTGGCGCAGGGCGCTGCGCATCCTGTCCTCCACCGCCCGCTGGTTCTCCACGCTCGACATGTCGATGAAGTCGATGACGATCAACCCGCCCACATCGCGCAGCCGCAGTTGCCGGGCCACTTCCTCCACGGCCTCCATGTTGGTCGTCATCGCCGTCTCCTCGATGTCCGCCCCCTTGGTGGCGCGGGCCGAGTTGATGTCTATGGAGACCAGAGCCTCTGTCGGGTCGATGACGATGGCGCCGCCGGACGGCAGCTTGACGCTGCGGGTGAAGGCGCTGGCGATTTGGCGTTCGATCTGATAGCGGCTGAACAGGGGAATGGGCTCGCTGTGCAGCTTCGCTCGTTGCCGGTAGTTCGGCATCACCTGCTCAATGAATTGCTGGGCCTCGTCAAGGGCTTCCTGCCGGTCAACGATGAGCTCTCCCACGTCCTTGCTGAGGTAATCGCGAATGGCGCGCAGAATGAGGCTGTTCTCCGCATAGAGCAGCTTGGGCGCGGTCTCCACCTCTCCGGCCGCCTGAATCGCCTGCCACAGGTTCAGCAGGTAGTCCAGATCCCACTGCAGTTCCTCGGCGCTGCGGCCCACGCCGGCGGTGCGGATGATCACGCCCATGCCGGAGGGGACATTCAGTTGCGCCAAGGTCTCCCGCAGTTCGTTGCGGTCCTGCTGGGGAACTCTTCTGGACACGCCGCCGGCGCGGGGGTCCGTCGGCATCAGCACCATATAGCGGCCAGCTAGGCTGATGAAGCCGGTGAGGGCGGCGCCCTTGGTGCCGCGCTCCTCCTTCTCCACCTGCACGATGAGCTCCTGTCCCTCCTTGAGCAGTTCCTTGATGTTCTTGCGGCCGCCGTCATGAGGCTCGCTGAAGCTCTGCGGCGCGATGTCCCGCAGGGGCAGGAAGCCGCGGCGCTCGGGGCCGAAATCCACGAAGGCCGCCTCCAGGCTGGGCTCGACCCGAATGACCTTGCCCTTGTAGATGTTGCCCTGGGTCTGTTCGCGGCGGCGGTTTTCGAGGTGCAGGTCATAGAGCTTCTGGCCATCGACCAGAGCCACCCGCAGCTCTTCGGGCTGGGTGGCGTTGATTAGCATGCGTTTCATGGCAGGTTCCTTGGCTTAAGGCGCCTTAAGCCGGGCAAGGACCTGGGTGGATGGACAGCCACGCCGCCTTGACGGCGGCCTGAAGATTCGGCCAGAGCTGGGAGCGCGAGCGGGTTCGGGACGTCCGTGCGCAGGCCCGCGCCGTGCGGCGGCTCCCGAAAACTGCTGTTGTGCCCTAGTGCATAGCTTTGCTTGCTCTGGCCGGCTCTTGGTTTGCGTTGCTAGATGGCTGTCAGGGGCGTTCGGCCAAGGGCCGCAACGCCTTGATTCTTCCGTCCCAAGTCTTGCCTTGGCGGCAAGCGCTGGTTTCGATTCGATGTCGGTTTGTCGGTTCGTTGATCAAATTGTTCCTAGGGTGGGGCGCTCATGATTGTTTTGGCGGCACCCCACATCGGCAGGTTCAGCTAGTTTGGGCTGCGCGTTCGCGCCTAAGCCGCTGCAAAGTTCGCATCGGCAACCCCTGAACCTCCCTCACGGCGCGGCATCATAGCAGCATTGCGGATGGCCGGCAAACATTGTACGGGTTCAGGGGATGCGGAACTTAGAGGGGCAGTCCTTGGTTGTTTGAAGATACTCGTCCGGGGTCTTCCAGTCGAGGGCTTGGTGAGGTCTCACGTGATTATGGAATTGCTGGTGTTCCGCCAAGGCGATGCTGGCCTCGGCGACAAGGCCGGTGACGCCGATCATGCTACAACCTCCGCCGCAGGCTTTGATGCTCTCAATTTTGCGCCGAGGAGAAAGTCATAGTTAAGCCGATACTGATTATCTTGTTGGCGGTTGCGGCCTTCGCTGCCCTCTCCGCCCCAACCACCTTTGCCGCCACGCCGTATTGAACTTGCGATCCTTCGCAGGGGCGCATCCGCCAAGTGCGATGCACCTTTTTCTATGACGAGGACAGCGTCCCTTCCGTGAACAGGGGGATCATCCACGGCTTCCTGCACCCACCTTACTACCCGCCCCCTGATTTGGGCGTCGCAATGGTCTCCAGCCAATGCAGTGAGGCCGGTGGCGACTGGTGACGGCCGGGCCCTGGTTTGGTGGATGTGAGCGCCGAGGGGCTGATCTTCAACTACACCACCGTCGCCGATACGCCTTCGCGTTTTCTCGTGGCTTTGACGGCGCTAGTGACCGGCGCAGGGCGCTCCCGACCTCGTAGTGCAGGGGACGCCGTGAGCGACAGAACGCTTGCCCCCGGCCAGTCCTTCAATTTTAGGGCGGCTGTCTTCAAGGATGATGGAGGTGCCGTCGGTGGGGACGCGGCTGCGACCACACTATGCTGCTACCTCTCCGAAGACCCTACTTTGAACCCTCTAAGCCCACCATCCTCTAAGCGCGCCGTCCAGCGGCGTTGATGAGGTGGTTGGCAGGGACGCGGTAAGGGCCATTAACTGGAATTCCGCCTTCACGGACGAGGACATGACCTCCCGAGAGGACATTCAATTGACCGCACCGGCCACGGTGGGCGAGGATTACTACTACTACGCCTGTGTCGCCCCCGTGCCCGGCGAAACAGGCGCTAGCCTTATGAACAACTGTTCGGCAACGACCGCGGAGGACGCAGTGGGGATGCTTGTGGGCGACGAACCCGATCTGGCCGCCGAAGGGTCGTCGGTCAGCGACGACATTCTGGGGCCTGGGCAGTCCTGCAACCGTTATTGTGCAAGGTGGCAGGCGCCGTCGCTGGACAGTGAAGGGCCTGTTTCATGAGCGGTTCAGTCCGCCGCGTTGAGGCGGAGAATTCGGGCCAGCGCATCGACAATTTCCTGGTGCGCGTTCTCAAGCCCCTGCCCAAGGCCCGCATCTACCGCATGCTGCGCCGCGGCGAAGTGCGGGTGAACGGCGGCCGCATCAAACCACACTACCGGGTGCAGGCCGGCGATGAGCTGCGGCTGCCGCCGGTTTGGCGGGTGCGGCCGCCGGCCGAGGCGGGCCGAGGGGGCGCGGCGTCCGCGCCGGCCGGCAAGGGCCTGATCGCCTTGCTGGGGCGGCGCACCCTGTTTGAGGACGAGGGCCTGCTGGTCATCGACAAGCCCTCCGGCGCCGCCGTGCATGGCGGCAGCGGCATTCGCTTTGGCGTCATTGAGGCCCTGCGCAGCGGGCGCGGAGACCGCTTCCTGGAGTTGGCCCACCGCTTGGACCGAGACACCTCCGGCTGCCTGATGATCGCCAAGTCCCGCGCCGCCTTGGGCGAATTGCAGCAAATGCAGCGCTCGAAGCGCTTGGCGAAGTCTTATCAGTTGCTTGTGTCAGGACGCTGGCCGAAGAGCCGCAACCTAGTGGAGCTGCCCCTGCACCGCTATGTCACCGCGGCGGGGGAGCGGCGGGTGCGGGTGGCGGCGGACGGCAAGCCGGCCCGCACCGGCTTCAGCCTTTTGCACTCCTGCGCCGCTGGTTCGTGGCTAAGGGCTAGGCTGCACACCGGGCGCACCCATCAGATTCGCGTCCACGCCGCCGCCACCGGCCATCCGTTGCTAGGTGAGGACAAATACGAGACGCCGGCGTCCTTGGCTTGTTCCACAGCGGCGCGGGTGCCTCGGCTGTGCCTGCACGCCGACAGCATTCGCCTGCCGTGGCGGGGTGCGGAGTTGCGCCTGGAAGCGCCCTTGCCGCCGTTGTTTGCGGAGGTTTGGCGGCGCTTGGAGGATGGTCTTCCAGAGCCGGCTCGCCCCGATTGAGGGGATCGATGCCGAGCGGGACGGGGTGCTTGGCGGCGCGGAATGCGCCTCAGCCGAGGGGGTTCAAGCCAACCCGCCGCAGCATGGCGCAGAGACGAATCAACGGCAGGCCGACCAAGGCGCTGGGGTCCGTGCTCTCAACGCGCTGAAGTAGGCTGGCGCCCAGCCCCTCGGAACGAAAGGCGCCGCAGCAGTCGAACGGCTGGTCCTGTTCGACGTAGCGCTCTATCTCGGCGGCGCTGAGGTTTCTGAACTGCACAAGGGTTGTCTCGGTGGCCAGTTGCTCGGCACCGGCGCCGCTGCCGCCGCCAACCCATTCACGAACGCATAGGCTGGTTAGAAAGTACACTTCCCGCCCGGACAGCTCCGCCAATTGGGCGACGGCCTTGGCTCGGCCGCCGGGCTTGCCGAGGATGCGCTCCCCCTCTGGTCCGGCAACCACGGCCACTTGGTCGGAGGCCACAACCACTCCTTCGCCTAAACGCGCCCCCACCTTGGCCGCCTTGGCCGCGGCCAGCCGCTCCACCAGCGCCGCCGCGGCTTCCCCCGGTCGCGGGGATTCGTCAATGTCCGGGCTAACAACCCTGAAGGGCAGGCCGAGCCGCCGCAGCAGCTCCTGGCGGTAGCGGGAGGACGAGGCGAGGATCAATTCCGGCATGGACGCACGGCCGCGGACTTGGCGTCGCCGCAAGCATACCTTTACAGCGGCGACGCCGATACCTATGATGCGCGACCGAAACGGATGCGGCCATCGCGATGAGCGCTTTGCAGGAACGCTTTCGACTGTCTGAGTTGGCGGCTCGGGAGGCGGAAGTCGAGCGGGATGTCGAGGCCGCCGGCTTGCAGCGGTTTGCGGCCTTGTGCCGCTGCTTGGCGCCGATTCGGGTACGGCTGCGGTTTCGCTTGGACGAGGCCGGCCGCGTGCAGGTGCAGGGGTGGTGCTCCGTGCCGCTCGTCGTGGAGTGCCAGCGCTGCTTGGCGCCGGTGGAGCGGGCGCTGGCGGCGGAATTCGCCTGCACCGTCGTCGGCAGCGACCGGGAGGCCAGCCGCCTGGGCGCCGACCGCTGCGTTGTGCTCCTGAACGGCGATGAGGCCGGGCTTGCGCAGCTCGTGGAGGACGAACTGATTCTCGCCCTGCCCGCACGGCCTTGCACGGATGCGGATTGCCCGAAGGCCCCGGCTAGGGCCTTCCCGGAGGCGGCGCCGGGCGAGGTTGCAAAACCATTGCAGGCGCTGGCCGTGTTGCTGGCGGCGCCGGACGACGAATGACCAACAGGAGATAGGCTTATGGCGGTCCAAAAGAGCAAGGTGTCCCGGGCTCGGCGGGACAAACGCCGTTCCCATCATCGGCTCAAGAGCCCGGCGCTGTCCGTTGACCCGACCAGCGGGGAGGTGCATAGGCGCCACCAGGTCACCGCCGATGGGTTTTACCGCGGCAAGCAGGTTCGCGATCTCGAACCCTACGGCGAAGACGACTAGATGGGCCTCGGCTTCGTCTTTCCTGGGCAGGGCGCCCAATTTGTTGGCATGTTGGCCGATGTCGCGGAGCAGCACGCTGCGGTTCGGCGGCGTTTTGACCAGGCGGCGGACGCCATCGACATGGATCTGTGGCGCATCGCCAGCCAGGGGCCGGAAGCCGAGCTGGCCGCCACGGCGGTGACCCAACCGGCCCTGCTGACCGCCAGTGTCGCCCTTTGGGAGGTCTGGCGCAGCCAAGGCGGCGCGGCGCCGGCCTTGCTGGCCGGGCACAGCCTTGGAGAGTATTCCGCCTTGGTCTGCGCCGGTGGACTGGAGTTCGCCGCGGCCGTCCGCTTGGTGCATCGGCGCGGGCAGCTAATGCAGGAGGCCGTGCCTAGGGGCGAGGGCGCGATGGCGGCGGTGCTCGGCCTTGACGACCAAGAAGTTGAGGCCGCTTGCGCCGCTGCTGCTGGCGTGGTGTCCGCGGCGAACTACAACGCCCCCGGCCAGGTGGTCATCGCCGGGGCCGCCGCCGCCGTCGAACAGGCTGCAGCCCTGTGCCGCGAACGGGGCGCCAAGCGAGCGGTCTTGCTTGACGTCAGCGGCCCCTTTCACTGCGCCCTCATGACGCCGGCTCGGGAGCGGTTGGCGGAGGCGCTTGATGCGGCCGGCGTCAGGCGTCCTGAGACTCCTTTGGTGCGCAATGTTGACGCCACCATAGCCGCCACCGCCGCCGCAGTGGAGGAGGGGCTGTTGGCGCAGTTGTCGGCACCCGTTCGTTGGCGTCAATGCGTCGCACGAATGCGGGAGGCCGGCGTCACCCGCTTGGTGGAGTGCGGTCCTGGCAAGGTGCTGACCGGCCTGGCCAAGCGCATTGACCGCTCGCTGGCCGTCGGCAGCATAGGCACGTTGGACGGCCTCGCCGCCGAATTGGAGGCCTGAGCTAGCAAATGGGTGCGTTCGCCCCTGCATGGCGCCGCCGGCCGGTATGGCGCATCGGCCATCCGGCTGCGGCCGGCGCAACTGGGTGCCGGCGCTCTTTATGACTGCTGCCGCGCCGGGTCAGAAAGTCGCCTTGGTGACGGGCGCCAGCCGAGGCATTGGCGCGGCCATCGCCGAGCGGTTGGCCGCGGACGGCTTTTTCGTCGTGGGCACCGCCACCACGGAGGCCGGCGCGGCCGCCGTCAGCGAACGGTTGGCGGAAAACGGCCAGGGCCGCTGCCTCAACATTGCCGATCAAGCCAGCGTGGACGACTTCTTCGCCGGCGTTGCGGAGGCGCCGGGGATGCCCGCCGTGCTGGTGAACAACGCCGGCGTCACCCGCGACAACCTGCTGCTGCGCATGTCCGATGAGGAATGGCGCACCGTGATCGACACCAACTTGACCGGCCTCCACCGCATGATCAAACCGGTGCTGCGCGGCATGATTCGGGCCCGCTGGGGCCGCATCGTCAATCTGAGTTCGGTGGTGGCGCGAATGGGCAACCCTGGGCAGGCCAACTATGTGGCCTCCAAGGCGGCCGTGGAGGGCCTGACCCGCGCCCTCGCCCTTGAGGTGGCGTCCAGAGGCATCACCGTCAATGCGGTGGCGCCGGGCTTCATCCGCTCGGACATGACGGCGGCCCTCAAAGAAGGACAAATGCAGCGCTTGCTTGAGCGCATCCCCCTCGGCCGGGTGGGCGATGGCGCGGACGTGGCTGCGGCGGTGGCCTTCTTGGTCAGCGACCAAGCCGGCTACGTCACTGGCGAAACCCTGAATGTCAACGGCGGCCTGCGCCTTGGTTGAACGGCGGCATCAAAACCGCTGCGGACCCCTGGCGGGATACTGATCTTGAATTGACTGCGAGCGGTCTATAATATGCGCCGCCCCGCAATGCGGAACCTCATTGGGAGACAGCCTGAGCATGAGCAGCGTTGAAGAACGAGTCAAGAAGCTTATTTGCGAGCAGCTTGGCGTGAAGGAAGAGGAAGTGAAGGACGAAGCGTCCTTCGTTGAGGACCTAGGTGCCGATTCCTTGGATACGGTCGAATTGGTCATGGCCCTTGAAGAGGAATTTGAAACCGAAATTCCCGACGAAGAGGCCGAAAAGATCACTACCGTCAAGGAAGCCATCAACTACATCCGCTCCCAAAGCTAAGCCAAGGTCGGGCCGCCCCGCTTGCCTTGCCGGCCGGGTCCGCCAGCCGTGCGGCTTTCCGGGCGGCGCAAAGCCGCTGCTGCGCACGAGGAATCAGCGTATGACCAGACGTAGAGTGGTAGTCACCGGCTTGGGCCTCCTGTCGCCCATCGGCGGCACGGTGGCTGAGTCCTGGCGCAATGCCGTGGCCGGGACCAGCGGCATCGGGCCGATTGATCGGTTCGACACCACTGGCTATGGGGTGACCTTCGCCGGGCAAATTCGGGATTTTGACCCCGAGCAGTACATGGACCGCAAGGAGGCGAGGCGGCGGGACGAGTTCATTCAGTTCGGCATCGCCGCCGGCGTGCAGGCCATTGCCGACGCCGGCCTGCCGTCCCATCCGGCGGACGCCCACCGCTACGGTGTTGCCGTCGGCTCCGGCATCGGCGGTCTCTACACCATCGAGAAGACCCATTCCACGCTGCTGAACAACGGCCCGCGCCGGGTGTCGCCCTTCTTCGTGCCGAGCAGCATCATCAACATGATCAGCGGCAATCTCTCCATCATGTACGGTTACACTGGCCCCAACATTGCCGTGGTGACCGCCTGCACCACCGGCAATCACAACATCGGTTTGGCGGCGCGGATGATTCAGCACGGCGACGCCGATGTCATGGTGGCGGGTGGCGCAGAACTGGGCACCTCGCCGGTGACGGTGGCTGGGTTCGCCACCATGAAGGCCCTGTCCACGCGCAACGACGACCCCCAAGCCGCCAGCCGGCCTTGGGACCGCGACCGGGACGGCTTCGTGCTTGGCGAAGGCGCCGGTGTGCTGGTGCTGGAGGAACACGATCGGGCCAAGGCCCGGGGCGCCAACATCTACGCTGAGGTTCTGGGCTTCGGCATGAGCGCGGACGCCCACCACATCACCAGCCCTCTGGAAAGCGGCGGTGGCGGTATCGCCTGCATGGAGAACGCCCTCGCCGATGCGGGGCTGGCCGCGGATGCAATCGACTACATCAACGCCCACGGCACCTCCACGCCCTTGGGGGACGTGGCGGAGACCAGAATGATCAAGCATGTGTTCGGCGCCGACACTCGGGTGCCGATAAGCTCCACCAAGTCGATGACCGGCCATCTGCTCGGTGCCGCCGGTTCGGCGGAGGCCATCTTCACCATCCTGGCGATACGCGACCAGGTGTGCCCGCCGACCATCAATCTGGACAGCCCGGACGACCAATGCGATCTGGACTATGTGCCCCACACCGCCCGCGACGCCTCTGTGCATACGGGCCTGACCAACTCCTTTGGCTTTGGCGGCACCAACGGCACTCTGATCTTTGGCGCCGTTTAAGCCGTTGAGCGCCGCCGCTCCGTGATTGGCCGCCGCGGCCTCGCGGTTTTGGCCGCCGCGTTCGTTCTAGCGCTGGTCTTAGCCGCTGGATCCAGCTGGCTTGCGAGCCGCTGGTGGCGGTCGCCGCTGGCCGTGCAGCAGCCGACGATCCTGACCATCCAACCCGGCAGCACGGCCCTAGGCGTCGCCGCCGATCTGCAGGCGGCCGGCTTGCTGGCCAATGGTCGGCCGCTGCCGTGGATCTTGCGCCTGCGGGGGGAGGCCGGGCGGCTCAAGGCCGGCGAGTACGCCGTCGTCCCCGGCGACACCATTGGTGCGCTGATGGCCCGCGTGGTCAAGGGCGAGGTCATGCGCCACGAGTTCCGCATTCCCGAAGGGCGGCGCATCGCCGACGTGCTCAACGCCATGCGGGCCGAGGCCCGACTGGGGCAGTTCTTGGCCGAGGCTCGCACGGAGACCTTGTTGGCCGACCTCGGCCTCGACCCTGCGGCGGATGCGCCCGTCCCCAACCACGGGGAGGGCTGGTTCTTTCCGGACACCTACCAATTCACCGCTGGTGAAGACGGCCGCGACCTGTTGTTGCGCGCCCACGCCAAAATGCGGGAGGAGTTGAACGTCGCCTGGTCGCAGCGGCAGCCGGACCTGCCCTATGGGTCGCCATACGAGGCGCTCATCGCCGCCTCGCTGATCGAGAAGGAGACCAGTCGCGCCGAAGACCGCCCCCACGTCAGCCAAGTGTTGGTGGCCCGCCTGCACAGGAACATGCGCCTGCAGGTGGACCCGGCGGTCATCTACGGTTTGGGCGCCGCCTTTGACGGCGACCTGAGGCGGGTGGACCTGCGCCGGCCGACGCCCTACAACACCTATGTGCAGCGCGGCTTGCCGCCGACGCCCATCGCCTTGCCGGGGCGCCAAGCGCTGCTGGCTGCGGTTCGCCCCAGCGGGGCGGACTACCTCTACTTCGTGGCTCGGGGCGACGGCTCCAGCCAGTTTTCGAGAACCTTGGCGGAGCACAACGCGGCGGTGCGCAAATTTCAGTTGCGCAAGCAGTCGCCGGCCGGCGGGGATTGATGAAATCGGCCAGTTCGGCGAACCTTGCAGGACGGCAAGGCGGTTGACCAGCAGTGAACGGCAAGTTCATCACTTTGGAAGGCATCGACGGCGTCGGCAAGAGCACCCAGATGGGTCGCGTCCAGCGTTTGCTCGCGGACGCCGGCGTTAACGCAATCCTCACCCGGGAACCCGGCGGTACGCCCTTGGCGGAGGAGGTCCGGGCGCTGCTGCTCGCCAAGCGCGCCGAGCCGGTTGCGTCCATGACCGAATTGCTGCTGATCTTCGCCGCTCGCAGCCAACACTTGCAGCAAGTCATTCTTCCGGCTTTGCAGGCGGGAACTTGGGTGGTTTGCGAACGCTTCACGGATGCCACCTACGCCTACCAAGGCGGCGGGCGGCAGCTAGGTGAGGCGGCGGTGGCGTTCTTGGAGGAATTGGTGCAGGGAGAATTGCAGCCGCACTTGACGATCTACATTGACGTCGAGGCCAAAACCGCCGCCAGCCGCATGAGCGGACGCATCGGCGACCGCTTTGAAAGTGAGCGGACCGCCTTTTTTTCGCGGGTCCGCGCCGCCTACTTGGCGCGAGCGCGGTGCCAGGAGCGCATTCTCGTGGTCGATGGCGCCAAGGCGGAGGACGAGGTGGCCGCCGCCATTGCCGCGGCGCTGCGCCCGCTGCTGCCGACGGGGAGCAACTGATGGAGCTGCCTTGGCAGGCGTCCAACAAGGCGAGCCTCGCCGCCGCGGTCGAAGCCGGCCGGCTGCCGCACGCCATTTTGCTGAGCGCCTATCCCGGTTGGGGCGCCGCCGAACTCGGCGCTTGGCTGGCGCTGCAAGTCCTGCAGCACCGCCGCGCTGTTGACGCCCGACAACTGGCGCATCCGGACTTTCGCTGGTTGGCGCCGGAGCGAGGCCGCATTCCCGTTGACGACATCCGCCGACTGTGCGAATTCGGCCAGGGCACCCCGCAGATTGCGCCGGCCAAGGCGGCGGTGATCGAAGACGCCGACCGGATGAACGTCAACGCCGCCAACGCCCTGCTGAAGACCTTGGAGGAGCCGCCTGGGAACACCTATCTGATCCTCACCAGCCACCGCGCCGGCGCACTGCCGCCCACCATCCGCAGTCGCTGCCAAAACGTGGCCATCGCCCGGGACATGGATGCCGCGCGGACTTGGCTGACGGATCGAAAAGCTCAGGATTTGCTGCCGGACTATGACGGAGCGCCTCTGTTGGCGGCGGCCGGCGCCGCGCAGGGGGAGCGGCCCTTGGCCGGCCTGTTGGCGGAGCTTGCCGGCGCCGGCCGCGAGCGGGCCGCGGAATTGCTTGAAGAGTTGCTGGAGCTGGACCCGCTGCGCTTGACCGCCCGTTGGGCGCGTTGCCTGATTCGCTCCGCCGCCGCGGCCGCCTCCGGCGATTCCGCGACAACCGCCGCCCTGCCGCCCTTGCCGGCCGACCGGCGCCTGTTTGCCTTTGTTGATGAACTGCTGTGGTTTCATCTGCGAGTGTCCCTGTCCAACAGCGTCAACCTAAGGTTGGAGATGGAGCGCCTCTGCCACCTGTGGCGCGACCTAGTGAAACGCGGGACAGCAGGGCAATGAACCTTGAACTTCCGGAAAAGGGGCTGTTTTAGCGCCGGGTTAGCGGTTGGCGCAGCCTAGTGCAACCCCCGTGGCAAGGCTGCCTGGACGGTTGGGTTTCCGGCCAATTAGATGGGTTGTGGTCGCGCCGAGCTGGCGGTTGGTGCAACCTGTTGCGGTTTGGGCTGCATCGGCCAGGGAGATTTCCGGCACCGCATGGTCCTTCGGCTGCAACCGCAGCGGAGCCTTCTCCCACGACAACTTGCGAGATTCCCCACTAGGCGCGGCGCTTGGATTGTGGATGCTGGGCAAGGTTGCATTTTTGATTTGAATTTGGGAGGTCTGCGCCATGACGGACGCCAACCCAGCCGACGGCATCCTCTCCTTGACCATCAAGGACCGAGCGGCGCTGCAGGCGGCCTACATGCCGTTCATCCGCAATGGCGGCCTGTTCGTGCCGAGCACCCGCTCCTTCGCCTTGGGCGACGCGGTCTTCCTGCTGCTGCGGCTGCTCGATGACCCCAACCGCATTGGCGTGGCCGGCAAGGTGGTGTGGGTGACCCCGCCTGGCGCCGCCCGCCGCAAGCCCGCCGGCGTGGGGATTCAATTCAACGAACCGAACAGCGCCTTGCAGGCCCGCATAAAAAGCTGGCTGGGCGACGCCCTGAACGCAGGCCGGGAAGGCCACACGCTCTGATCCGCTTTGTCAACCCAAGTCGAAACGCAGCCTTGCCGATGCGTCCGACCGCCCGCTGAGCAGCGGTGCGTTTAGGGCGCGGGCCTTTTTCCTAGCTGTCCGCACAGGGTGCTGGGCGGAGGCGCCTGGCGAAGAAGTCCAGAATCAGGTTGAAGCGATGGATGGCCACGGCCCTTTGCTGCATGGAGTGCTTGGCGTTCGGATAGGCCATCAACTCGAACGGCTGGTTGCGCTCCTGCAGGGCCTGCATCAGCCGCATGGAGTGAGTGAACACTACGTTGTCGTCGGACATGCCGTGCATCAGCAGCAGGGCGCCTTGCATGTTGTCGAGGTGGGGCTGCACGGCGCTGGCCTCGTAGCCTTCTGGGTTGTCCGCCGGTTGGCCTAGGTAGCGTTCGGTGTAGCAACTGTCGTAGATACGCCAATCGGTCACGGGCGCCACTGCCACGGCGGCTTTGAACAGCTTCGGAACTTGGGCGAGGCACATCAGGGCCATGTAGCCGCCGTAGCTGTGGCCGAACACGCCGATTCGGTCGCCATCGACCCAAGGCAGGGCGGCGGCGAACTCGGCACCTCTGGCTTGGTCGCGCACTTCCACGTCGCCCAAATGCCGGTGGATGGCGATCTCGAAAACCCGCTCCCGATTGGCGCTGCCGCGATTGTCCAGCTCCAGCACCCCGAAGCCGTGCTGGGCAAACAGTTGCAGCAGCAGGGGCGGCCAGTCGTTGCGCACCCGCTGAACGCCGGGGCCGCCATAGACGTAAACGATCAAGGGCGCTGGGGCGGCTAGGCACCGCGGGCGAGTGAGGCGGTAGTGCAGGGTCTGGCCATCCTCCGCCTCGATGGCGCCGAGTTGTGGCCTGACGTGTTCGGCCGCGAATGCATGGTAGGGGTGGTCGGGGCTGAACTGGACGCGCTTTGCTCCGGTCGAGGTTGCGGTCTCCCACTTTGTTTGGCTATCGATGTTTCCCTGCGCACCCTTTGGCGAACTCGGTGCTTGCGGGGGATGCCCCAGAGCATTGCCGAACGAAACGCACCGCAAAGGCCGCAAAGGGCCGTCTGGCGGACCGAAGCGGGTTTCCTTGGGCGTCGTTAGGCTGGAGTGGTGGTCGATGATCCAACTGCGGTCCTCGGTTGCGCTCAGCTCGTGCCAACCCTCGGCGGTCAGGCGCTCAAGCTCGCGGGATTGCAAGTTCAGGCGGTAGAGGTGCTGTTCGGTGGGCGTCTCGAACCAACCAGAGAAGAAAACCCGCTGCGCATCGGCGCAAAGCACCCGATTGACGCGCCCTCGGCCCGAGGTCAACCGCTCACAGCCGCCGCCTCGGTAGCGGTGTAGATGGCTTGCGCCATCCCGTTCGGAGGTCCACAAATAGTCGTCCTGGCCGATTGCGGTGAAGTTGTCGTGCAGGTTGATCCAAGCGGCGGCGTTCTCTTCGATTAGGATGCGTTGGCTTAGGTCGTCCAGCCGGATCAGCTTCAAACGCAGTCGAGTTTGGGTGCGGTTGAGCATCTGCACCGCTAGGCCGTCCTTGACGAAGGCCACTCGGGCCAGGTAGTCGTCCGCTGCGTCAGCGCAGTGGATCCAACGGGTGGCGCCAGTTTCGAGATCATGGAGGGCGAGGGTGGTTTGTGGGTTCGCTTCGCCGGCGAAGGGATAGTGTTGCTCGATTAGCTGCGGGCCATCGGCATCGACCTCAAAGCGATGGCTGGGCTTGACCGGCGACAGGTCCACGCGGGTGAAGGCGATCTGCCGGCCATCCTCCCGCCACCAATGGCCTTCGAAGCGGTGCAGCTCCTCTTGGGCCAGAAAGTCAGCGCTGCCGAAACTGACGTTGGGGTCCTCGGAGGCGGCGACGGTCTGCGCCGCGCCGTCGTCAAGGGAGCAAACGTAGAGGTTGCCGTCGCTGACGCAGCTTAGGCGCCGTCCTTGGGGAGCCAGCTTGAGGTCTGTGCAGCGACGGCCCTGCGGGGTCACTTGGCGCACTTCGCCTGTAGCGGCATCGAGCAGGTGGCCGGCGCCGTCGGCGATGAGCAGCACCGAGGACCCGTCGGCCAGCCATTGATGGCCGGTGATGCCGGCGGCGAAGGAGCGCCGCCGCTCCAGCGCCGCCCGCTCCGCAGCGCTAGGCGTTCCGGCGGCTGCCAAGTCCAAGCTCCGAACCCAACACTCGCCTTGGCCCGTGGCTGGGTCGGCCCGCCAGAGGTCCAGCCGTTCGCTGTTCTCCGCTGCGCCGAGCAGAAAGCTGACACAGGCACCGTTCGGCGCCATCCGCAAATCCCGAGGCGGCTCCGGAAACAGGGGCGGGTCGGCGAACAACCGTTCAGGAGTCAGCTTCGCCACGTTCAGGCAGGCGGTGTCGCAGACCGACGCGAAGGTTTTACCTGGCTGAACACCGATCTCACTTGCACCTGCCTCAAATTGGAGCGCACGGCGTCCGCACCACGATATGGAAATTAAATGCCTGATGAATCAATGAATTGCCATCAGGTTTCGGCGGCTTGCAACCTCGAATGGCGATTCCTAGATTGGTTTTTGCTCGGCTGCTGCGCGGTTGGAGGAAACCCACCGTCATGCTGTGCGTTGCGCTTGGGCGAAGGCTGCGCGGGTCAGGTTGCTTGCGCCGTCGGCGGTGACTAGCACGTTGTCCTCAATACGGACGCCGCCGCAGGGCGTCAGCGACTCCACCAGCGGCCAATTCACCTCGGCGCCGCCCGGCTGGGTGCGCAGTTCCCGCAGCAGCATGGGAATGAAGTACAGGCCGGGTTCGACGGTGAAGACCATGCCGGCTTCAATGCTGCGCGTCAGGCGCAAGGTCTCGTGGCCCTTCGGCGGCGGCGCTTCGTCGCCTTGCGGGCTACTTTGCCAGCCGCCGACGTCGTGGGTTTGCAGGCCCAGCAGATGGCCGAGGCCGTGGGGCATGAAGGTTTGCGAAACGCCTTGCTCGAAGGCGGCCGCGGCGCTGCACTTGACCAACCCAAAGCGGCGGAGCAGTTCGCAGAGGCGTCGGTGCATGGCTAGGTGCAGCTCCACATAGTGCAGGCCCGGCTCGATGGTGTCTATGAGGCCGCGCTGCTGTTCGTCCAAGGCGTTGATGAGTTCGGCGAAGGCGCCGGCCTCCGGCGTTGCCCAGGTTCTGGTGATGTCGCAGCCGTAGCCGCGGCAACTGGCGCCGGCGTCGATCAGCAGGACGCGGCTGCCCGGCGGGCGGCTGCGGGCATAGTGTTGGTAGTGCAGCACGGCGGCGTGCTCGTCGAGGCCGACGATGCAGGGGTAGGGCAGGTCCGCCTCCGTTTGCTT
The DNA here is from genome assembly GCA_958296195.1 of uncultured Pseudomonadales bacterium. Lineage (GTDB taxonomy): Bacteria > Pseudomonadota > Gammaproteobacteria > Pseudomonadales > Azotimanducaceae > Azophilus. Next base: position 2,759,098 of record OY282455.1, read on the forward strand.
GGACGCCGAGAGGTAGGCGCTTAGGATGTCGAACTCGCTGCCGCCATCGTAGTAGGCATCCCGCGCCGCCAAGTGGCCGGCCACGCCGCTGGCCATGGCTTGACGCAGGCAAGCGACCTCAAAGTCCGTTTTCCAGGCCCTTTGATGGTGCAGGCGGTTGACCAGCGAAGCGGGATTCAATTCCGCATCCAGGCTTGCCGGCGCCCTTGCGCCAATGAAGGCGGTGCGGAGGCGCTTGGCGTCTCTGCGCAGCGCCTCCTCCAATTGCTCCGAATCAGCGAAAACAGCCAGTTCAAAGTGCGCAGCCGCCCAGTCCGGCAAGTCCGGCGGCAAGTGCCAGTAGTCTTCGGGCCGGTGAAAGTAGAGCTTGGGCCGGCGCCCGGGCGCGAAAAGCAGGGCGGCGCCGACGCAACCGCGGTGCGGAAACCAGAGAGCGAAGTGGGGATTGGGCCGAAAGAACGCCTCCAAATCGTCAAACAGATGGCGTTGCGGCACCCCGGCCGCGACTATGGCGGCCGCAAAGCCGGCCGCCTCCAAGGCTTGTTCCCATTGCGCCGCCACGGAGCGCAAATGGGCTTGGTATTGCTGTTCGTCCACGCTTTCCATCGCCACCCATTTTAGCCTAGCGGCCCCAATCCGCGAGTGTTTCAAGAAATGGTCCCCTGAAGGGTTTTACTGTATACGTTACGAGGCAGCGATAAGATCGTCTGAGTGAAAGCAGCGGAGTTGGGTTAAAACGGATGGCAGGGTGAAGTTTAAGCACAAAGGCCTAGAAGCATTGATGGAGAGCGATGACTCTCGCCATCTCCAAGCGGATCTAATTCCGCGCATCAAGCATGTACTTCTGCTTCTGGAGGCAGCCCAGTCGCCGTTGAGCATTGATACGCGTCCTGGATTCCGTTTGCACCAGCTCAAGGGCGACCGCAGGGACAATGGAGCATAAGTGTTTCCCGCAATTGGCGGATTGTGTTCCGATTCGTTGATGGAGAGGCGGTAGACGTCGACTTGGTCGACTATCACTAACCACCTGCCCAATTGGGCAGGGGAAATCGCCTCCATCAGGCCGCTTGGCGTCGCCGGCGTTCTTGAGCGAGATCGTAGATGGCTTGCAGCCGCATCCAAGTGTCAGCGTCGCTCCAGCCGAGGTGTTCCAGAGAGAGCGCGATGGCTGGCGTTATGCCCTGCTTGCCGTTCAGCACCCGCGACAGCCTATTCCGCGACAGCCCCAAATGTTTAGCGCATTCGGCCACTGTCCAGCCCATCGCGTCTATGTCATAGCGGATGCCGCAGCCTGGATGAGGTGGATTGTTCATGTTGCTCCTGCTTGCTCGACTGTGGGCGCATCTGGGCCTCATCGTACCCCAAATAGCCTCGTTTAGCTAAATCAAAACAGCCGCCGGCACAGCGCGGCTTGCCACCGATACTCCATTCTGTGGTAGATTGCGCCCCGATGCGGCTTGCGCCATGATGTGCAGCCGAAACCCCGGAATTGAACAGGGAGGATGCATGGGGGAATTCGCCTATGTGGCGCCAACCAGCGTGGCCGACGCCATCGACGTTCTGCAGGAGCACGCCCGCAGCGGGCGGCGCGTCCAGGCGCTGGCCGGCGGCACCGATCTCTTGGTTCAGTTGCGGGGGGTGGACAAGGCCCCTAGAACCATCGTTGACGTCAAGAAGATTGAGGAAACCAATCGTTTGGACATCGGCAGCGACGAGATCTACATCGGCGCCGCCATTCCCAGCGCCTTGTTGAACGAAAACGCGGAGTTGAAGGCTCTGCTGCCGGGCTTGGTCGAGGCGGCGGATCTAATCGGCTCCTCGCAGATCCAGGGGCGGGCCACCTTGGGCGGCAACCTCTGCAATGCCTCCCCCGCGGCGGACACTACCCCAGCGATGATCGCCAACCGAGGTGTTTGCGTCATCGCCAGCGGCGGCGGCAGCCGGGAAATGCCGGTGGAGGCGTTCTGCACCGGCGTCGGTGTCAACGCCTTGGCCGCCGACGAGTTTTTGCTTGGCTTGAAGTTCCCGCGCCCTCCGGCGCGCACCGGGGACGCCTACCTGCGCTTCATCCCGCGCACCGAAATGGACATTGCCGTGGCGGGCTGCGGGGTCAGCCTGACCTTGGACGACACCGGCGTCTGCACAGCGGCGCGGGTGGGCATCGGCGCCGTGGCGCCGACGCCGCTTCGGGTGGACGCCGCCGCCGAGGCGCTGCTCGGCACCGGAGTGGGAGATGCGGCCTTGGCCGCGGCGGGCGTGGCCTGCACGGCGGCGTCCTCGCCGATATCGGACAAGCGGGGCACCGTGCAATACCGCCGCAAGGTCGTCGCCGTGCTCTGCCGGCGCGCCGGTGCCATCGCCCGGGGGCGCGCCCTCGGCGCAGCCTAAGGAGTCGCATCAATGAGCAAGATTCACGTTCAGACCACCATCAACGGCGAGCAGGTCGATTTCCTGTGTCCGCCCCAGCAGTCCCTACTTGAAGCCCTGCGCGAGACCTTGGGCATGCTGGGTACCAAGGAAGGCTGCGGCACCGGCGATTGCGGTGCCTGCTCGATCATTCTCAACGGGCGTCTGGTCTGCTCCTGCCTCATGTTGGCCGCGGAGGCGCAAGGGCAGGAGATGACCACCATTGAAGGCATCGCCGACGCGGACGGGCTGCATGTCCTGCAGGAGAAGTTCCTTGAGCATGCGGCGCTGCAGTGCGGCATTTGCACACCTGGGTTCATCGTCGCCGCCAAGGCCCTGCTGGACCGGGATCCCAACCCTGACGAGCGGACCATCCGCTATTGGCTGGCCGGCAATCTATGCCGTTGCACGGGGTACGACAAGATCGTCAGGGCCGTTCAGGACGCCGCGCAGCAGTTGGCCTACGAGGCCTAGCCCAATTCAGAAATCAACGCCTTTAATCAATTGATCCCTTAAGGAGGCTGAAAATGGCGGAAGCCGTGGACTATCAGGTTTTGGGAACCCGGCCCGTGCGCCCGGACGGGGTGGACAAGGTGACTGGCCGGGCGCAGTTCGGCGCCGACCAGAACCTTCCGAACATGCTGCATGGCAAAATTTTGCGCAGCCCCCACGCCCACGCCCGCATCAAGCGGGTGGACCTTTCCAAGGCGCTGGCCATGGACGGAGTGTGCGCTGCGGTCACCGGAGCGGACTTTCCCACCGTCGCCAGCGGCGTGTCCATCGGTGAGGCCGGTGGGGACGTAATGGATATCGCGCACAACGTCATGGCTAGGGACAAGGCGCTCTACCACGGCCATGCGGTGGCCGCGGTGGCGGCGACCTCCTTGGAAATCGCCGAGCAGGCCCTTGACGCCATAGACGTGGAGTACGAAGTCCTGCCGCCGGTGCTTGACGTCCTGCAGGCCATGGCCCCGGCCGCCCCGCTGCTCGACGAAAACTGCTTCACCAAAAACCTGCCGGAGAAGCCGGACAAGCCCAGCAACGTCGCCTCGGTGATGGCTCTGTCCAGAGGCGACGTAGAGGCCGGCTTCGAGCAGGCGGACCTGGTGGTGGAGGGCGAGTACCGCATCCCCATGGCCCATCAAGGCTACATTGAGCCGCACGCCTGCACGGCCACCGTCAATGAAGAGGGCAAGGCCACCGTCTGGTGCTGCACCCAAGGCCAATTCGACTTCCGCACCGCCATCGCCAAGATCCTGGACTGGAAGGTCGGCGACATGAAGGTCGTTCCCTCCGAGATCGGCGGCGGCTTCGGCGGCAAGACGGTGGTTTACCTGGAGCCGGTGGCGGTGCTGCTGTCGCAGCGGGCGGGCCGCCCGGTGAAGATGGTGATGAGTCGGGAGGAGGTGTTCCGCGCCACCGGCCCCACCTCCGGCACCGTTTGCCGGGTCAAGGTGGGCGCCAAGCAGAACGGCCGCATCACCGCGGCCAAGGCGTGGCTGGCCTACGAGTCTGGCGCCTTCCCGGGAGCGCCCGTGGGCCCCGGCGCCATGTCCATCTTCGCGCCCTACGATTTGGAGAACTTTTTGGTGGAGGGCCACGAAGTGCGGGTGAACAAGCCCAAGGTGGCCGCCTACCGCGCCCCGGGAGCGCCACAGTCCATGCATGCCATGGAGGTGGCCTTGGACGACCTAGCCCGGCAACTGAACATGGACCCCCTGGACCTGCGCATGGTCAACGCCGCCGACGAAGGCACGCAGGCGCCCTATGGCCCGAAGTTCCCGGCCATCGGCTTCAAGGCCTGCATTGAAGCGGCGAAGAAGCACCCGAACTACACAGCGCCGCTGCTGGAAGGGGCCGGCCGCGGCGTCGCCGCCGGGTTTTGGTTCAACGTCGGCATGCAGTCCAGCGCCGAGGTGCGCCTCAATGAGGACGGCACGGTCATCGTCATGGAGGGCAACCCGGACATCGGCGGCTCCCGCGCCTCCATGAGCCTGATGGCGGCGGAGACCTTGGGCGTTCCCTATGAGCAGGTCAAAACCTACGTCGGGGACACCGAAAGCACCGGCTTTTGCAACCTGACCGGCGGCAGCCGCACCACCTTCGCCACGGGAATGGCCGTGGTGCGGGCCTGCGAGGACATCATCGCGCAGTGCAGGTCCCGGGCTGCGGCCACTTGGGGAGTGGACGAGGAGCAGGTGGAGTGGCGGGACGGCCAGGCCGTTCCGGCACCGGGGGTCAATGCGGACGTCAACCCCTTGAGCCTTGCGGACTTGGCGGCCGGCGCACCGAGAACCGGCGGCCCCATTTTGGGCCGGGCGTCCTTGAACGCCCAAGGCGCCGGCGCCAGTTTCTCCGTTAACTTCACCGACCTTAAGGTGGATCAGGAAACCGGCGCCGTGGAGGTGCTGTCCTTCACCGCGGTGCAGGACGCCGGCAAGGCCATTCATCCCGCCTATGTGGAGGGGCAGATGCAAGGCGGCGCCGCCCAAGGCTTGGGCTGGGCGCTCAACGAGGAGTACATCTACGACGCCGACGGGGTGATGGAGAACGCCGGCTTTCTGGACTACCGAGTGCCCGTGGCGTCGGATTTGCCCATGATCGACACCGAGATAGTCGAGGTGCGCAATCCGAGCCATCCGTACGGGGTGCGCGGCGTTGGCGAAACGCCCATCGTGGCGCCGCTGGCGGCTACGGCCAACGCGGTGCGGGACGCCATCGGCATTCGCATCAACGACCTGCCGCTGTCGCCGCCGCGCATCCTCGCGGCGCTCGGCGGCGAATGAGTTGCCGATGTTCGGCGTTCGCCGGTGCGGTCGGTCCTAGCCCGGATGGTTCGCGAGGGCCCTAAGGTTTGCACTATACGCCACCCTCGGTCTGTGCTTAGGATTGCATGATAACTATCTGAAAGGAAATAATATTTCTTTCTGGAGAAAGCGGTTTGCGGGGACGTTTGGACAGCCCCGCCAAATGCTGGCGGGGAGAGTGGAGATGCACATCCTGAACGGGGCCGGCAGGCGCTCCCGGCAAGTCTGAGGGGGGCTTGGTCGCACATGGCCACGGTGGTGTTTCCGGATCACCTGCTGGGATGTACCAACGGCCAACGGCAAGTGGAACTGCTGGTGGACAACTATCGGGAGTTGCTGTTGGCTCTGGAGAAGCAGTGGCCCGGCATTGGGGAGGCTCTAGCCAAGTCCGCTGTTGCCATAGACGGTCAAATTTACCAAGACGCCTTTTTAGAGCCGGTCAACGCCGACAGCGAAATTTTTTTCATGGCAAGGATTGAGGGGGGCTAGCCCGCATACTGCACCAAGGGCCGTGCAGACCGCATCGGCCTATCTCGAAGCTTGTGAGCAGGCCTATCTCCTGTTCTCGTGCCCGTGGTTCTCCTATTCGGAACGTAAACGGTCGCAGAGAAACCGCATGTACTACCCCGTGGACACGGCGTTGCGGCGAGTCGCCGTGACTCGCACTGGCGGCGACCTGGGCAAAGCGTTGGAGATCGCCACATTCGTTGAGCTTAGGAAGCGCCATCAGGACGTTTTCTATTGGCGGGGCGCCGGAGAAGTGGACTTCGTAATCAATGCCAGCGGCGGCCCCACTCCCATCCAAGTCACCGCACAAGGGGCCACGGAACGTCATTTGCGCTCGCTGGACGCCTTCTACGAGGCGTTTCCGCACGCTAAAGCAGCAGTGTTCGTGACAATGGAGGACTTCACGGATGTCCTTGCGCAATTTGACCGCCGCAACGCCGAGGGATGAGGTCGTCTTGCCAATCCAAGGTGAAGACCGCCGGCGTGGGAAGCGTCCTAGGGGCCGAATAAACTATCGGCAAAAGGGGGTTCTTGGATTGCCTTGGCGGAAGGCCGTCCTTTGCCGGCATTGGCGGGCCGACCGGTTTATCATCGCTGTTCCGCGCAAGAGAGCAATCGAGGCCCCTTCATGCTTGTTGAACAAATTTGGACCGGCAACGCCTACCGCAACTTCAACTATCTGATCGCCTGCCCGGAGACAGGCGAGGCGCTGGCTGTGGATCCCTTGGATCATGAAAAGTGCCTAGCCGCCGCCCAGGCCAAGGGCTGGGAGATCACTTGGATTCTGAACACCCATGAGCACTTCGACCACATCGGCGGCAATGAGCCGCTGCAGCGGGCCACCGGGGCGCGGATTATGGCCCACGGCAACGCCGGCGGCGCCATTGCCGGCTTGGAGCGCGGCCTGAGCGCCGGGGACGTCGTGCAGGTGGGCAAGACCGTGGAGTTGCTGGCCTTGGACACCCCAGGCCACACCATGAGCCATGTATGCCTGCTGTCCCAAACCGACGCGCCGGCCCTGTTCTGCGGGGACACCCTGTTCAACGCCGGCGCCGGCAACTGCCACAACGGCGGCCATCCGAACGAGCTTTACGAGACCTTTGCCTCCCAGCTGGAGCGCCTGCCGGACACAACGCAGGTCTATCCCGGCCATGACTACATCACCAACAATCTGGCCTTCACCCTGGACCGGGAGCCGGACAACCAAGCTGCGGCCGACCTGCTTGCCGACCTGGAGTCGAACCATGACCCCGACGCGGCGATGGTCACAACCCTAGGCCAGGAGAAGGAGTTCAACACTTTTTTCCGCCTGACCAGCCTGTCCGTCATCGCTCGGCTTAGGGAGAAATTCCCCGAACTCGGTGAGTCGCCGGCGCCGCAGGAGGTGTTCCTGAAACTGCGCGAACTGCGCAATAGCTGGTAGGCGTAGACCAGCCGCATGGCTGTGCGCCGGCACAGCGCCGCAACCACGCGAGCGTTCTTCTGGACATAGAGGCCCGTCATCCCACCCGCCGCGTCCACCGGGGGCTGCGCGAAGCGGCGCGTTTGGCGGCGCAGGGCAAGCTGGGCATGGCGGAGGGCGTCTGCCGGGACTATCTGCAGCGTTGGCCTACGGACGTCAACGCCATCCGCCTGCTGGCGGACATCGCCCTGCAGCTCGGGGTCCACGAAGACGCGGTGAAGCTGCTGCGCCGCTGTCTGGAACTGGCGCCGGACTACCACTTGGCGCGCAACAACTACGCCAATGCGCTCAGCAAAGTGGGCGAGTACGAGGCGGCGCTGCGTGAAATCGAGCGGCTGGAGCGGGCCGAGCCGCAGAACCTCTCCCATCCGGTGCTGGCGGCCGCCGTGCTGGTCAATGTCGGCGCCTATCAGCAGGCGATCGAGCGCTACGAGCGCATTCTGGCCGAAGCGCCGGATCACGCACGGCTGCAAATGAGCTACGGCCACGCCCTGAAGACCTTGGGCCGCCAAGATGAGTCCGTCGCCGCCTACCGCCGCGCCATCGCCTTGCAGCCCGACTTGGGGGAGGCTTGGTGGAGCCTCGCCAACCTCAAGACCTTGCGCTTCACCGCGCAGGACATTGCGGCCATGCGCCGGTGCCTAGCCCGCAGGGGGCTGGACGCCGAGGACGAATGGCATCTGCACTTCGCCTTGGGCAAGGCGCTGGAGGACGGGAAGGACTATGACGCAGCCTTCGCCGCCTACGCCAAGGGCAACGAGCTCAAGCGGACGCGAAGCGGCTACGACGCGGCGGAGAACACCGCCGCCTTGGAAAAAATCGCCGCCTCCTGCACTCGGCAACGCTTCGAGTCACGGCGGGGCTGCGGCCATCCGGCGCCGGACCCGATCTTCATCGTCGGGCTGCCCCGGGCCGGCTCCACCCTGCTGGAGCAGATTTTGGCCAGCCACTCCATGGTGGACGGCACCATGGAGTTGCCCTACATCCCCCAGTTCGCACGGCGCTTGGGCGGCAAGAAGAAGCGGGACGATCCTTCAGAGTATCCGGATGTCCTGTGGCGGCTGACCGACGGCCAATGCCGCGCCCTAGGCCGGGAGTTTCTGGACGCGGCCGGCATTCAGCGGTGCGGCGCCCCGTTCTTCATCGACAAGCTGCCGAACAACTTCGCCCATGTGGGCCTGATTCACTTGATGCTGCCGAACGCCAAGATCATCGACGCCCGCCGCCACCCTTTGGCCACCTGCTTCAGCGGCTTCAAGCAATTGTTCGCCGCCGGCCAGGAGTTCAGCTATGGCTTGGCGGACATCGGCCGGTACTATCGGGACTACGCGGCCCTGATGGAGCATTGGGACAGAGTTCTGCCGGGCAGGGTGCTGCGGGTGTGCTACGAAAGCGTCATCGATGATCTGGAGGGCGAGGTGCGACGCCTGCTCGACTACTGCGGTCTGCCCTTCGAGCCCGGCTGCCTTGCCTACCACCGCAACCGCCGGGCGGTGCGCACCGCCAGTTCGGAGCAGGTGCGCCAACCCATCTACCGGGACGCCGTGGCGCAGTGGCGGCGTTTCGAGGCTCATCTGGGGCCGTTGCAGCAGGCGCTTGGCCCCGTTCTTGACGGCTGAGTGCGCCGGCCAGTCCAACCGCCGTCGCTTGCGGGTCCGCAGAAGGGATGTGTCCGCGCAGATTGGGTCGGCCGGCGCCTCCGAATTTGCATTGCGTCTCATATTGGGTAAGGTGTGCCCCAACGTAATTGCCTAAGGTTGCTCCATGTTCAAACGCTCCGCCTCCAAGGGACCTTGCCTGTTCGCCTTGAAACCGGTCGCCCGTGCGGTGCGGCAGACGTCCTTGGCCTCCGCCGGCGCCGCGGTGCTCGCCTTCGGCGGTGCTGCGCCGGTGGTTTTGGCCCAAGGCAGCGGGCTGGCCATTGAGGAGGTCATCGTCACCGCGCAGAAGCGCGACGAAAGCGTTCAGGATGTGCCCATCAGCATCGACGTGCTTGGCCAGGCCGATTTGGAGGAGCACGGCGTCACGGACTTGGAGGACTTCGTGCAGTTGCTGCCTTCCGCGAGCTACGCCAGCCTAGGCCCGGGCACTGGGGACATCTACATTCGCGGCATCTCCAGCGGCGGCGAGAACGCCTTGGGCTCCACGCCGAACGTCGCTGTTTACCTTGACGAGCAGCCGATCACCGCCGTCAACGCCTACCTGAATCCGCACATCTACGACATCGCCCGCATTGAAGCCTTGGCCGGCCCGCAGGGCACCCTGTTCGGCGCCAACTCCCAATCCGGCAGCATCCGCATCATCACCAACAAGCCGAATCCAGCCGGCTTTGAGGCTCAATACGATGTGGAGTTCGGCGCCATCAGGAAGGGGGACGTCGGCTACCTGCTTGAGGGCATGGTGAACGTGCCGCTGAGCGACCGGGCGGCGTTTCGGGTGGTGGCTTGGCGCAAGGAGGACGCCGGCTTCATCGACAACCTGCCCACCGCCTACACCTTCAGAAACGACAATGTGCGCGCCGGCCTGTCCGACCCGGCCTTGATAGCCGCCGCCGCCGACATCAGGGTGGACAACGAGGACGTGGTGGAGAAGAACTTCAACGAGGCCACCACCACGGGCGCCCGCGCCGCCCTCGGCATCGACCTGAACGACAACTGGACCGTTACCGCCGGCGTCATGCGCCAGGAGTTGGAGTCTCAAGGGGTCTGGGACCATGATCCCGAGGAAGTGGGCGACTTGGAGGTAGTGCGCCTGCTGCCGGACGAGAACGACGACGAATGGACGCAGATTTCCCTAGTGGTGGAGGGCAAGATCGCCGGCCTTTCCCTCACCTACGCCGGCGCCCGCCTGGACCGGGACACCAACAATAAGGCGGACTACTCGATTTACGCGGACTACTTCGTCTCCGGCGGCTTCGTGCAACGCTTCTATTCCTGCTATGTCGCTTACTTCGGGGACTGCGTGGACCCCCGCACCCTGTTGACCCAGGACGAAACCTACGACCGGGACAACCACGAGCTGCGCATCGCCTCCGCCCAGGACAAGCGCTTCCGCTGGCTGCTCGGCGCCTTCTACGAGAACGACAGGCACGCCTTCGACTGGGAGTGGCATGTGCTTGGCCTGGATGGCTTAGCCACTGCGGGAACCCCAGCCGCGGTGGAGCCGCCGGACATCTACTGGACCACGGACCAAGTGCGCAAGAGCGAGGAGTTGGCCTTCTTCGGCGAAGTTGGCTTCGATCTGTCGGATCAGCTCACCGCCTCCTTTAGCGCCCGCTGGTTCGACTCCAAGATCAATCTGCGCGGTTTCTCCGGCACCATCTGGTTCCCGGGCCGGTTCGGCGCCCGCACGGAGGACTTCAACACCGATCTGGTCACCGAGGACCAGGACGCGGTCATCAAGGCCAGCCTTTCCTGGCATGTCACCGACGACGTCATGGTTTACGGAACCTATTCGGAAGGCTATCGCCCCGGCGGCCTCAACCGGGTGTTCAACACTCTGATCGGCGGCGTCTATAAGCCGGATTTCGTCGAGAACATCGAGGTGGGCGTCAAGGCCTCCGCCCTGGATGGGCGGCTGCGCTACAACTTCTCCGCCTTCACCATGGACTGGGACGACTTCCAACTAACCCGCTTCGACATTTCCGTGTCCCCGTTGACGCTGACCGACAACGTGGGCAACGCCCGCAGCCGCGGCTTGGAGGGGGACTTCGCCTACCTGCTCACGGACAGCTGGAGCCTGTCCGCGGCCTTTTCGCTGATCGAGGCTGAGATCGCCGAAGACTACTGGATCAACAAGGCCAACATCGGCGATGGCAATCCAGATGCGGAGAAGGGGCGCGAACTGCCTAGGGTGCCGGAGTTCAAGGCGAACCTGACCTCCCGCTACGGCTTCACTCTGGCCGGCATGGACGCCTACGTCCAAGGCTCCTACGTTCATACGGGGGCGTCCTGGAACACCCTGTTTGACGGCAGCAACAACATTCGCAATCGGCGCAAGCAGCACGCCTACGACATTCTCAACCTAGCGGTGGGCGTGGAGCAGGGCGGCTGGGCAGCGGAGTTCTTCATTCGCAACCTCACCGACGAACGTGGCGAAGTGTTCAAGAACGGCGCCTCCTGGGACGCCCGCATCACCACCAACAGACCCCGCACCATTGGGCTGCGTTGGCGGCAGAAGTTTTAGTCGAGATTGCAGCCAAGCTGTTCTTACATTGAAAAGACATCTATTTTCAATGTGTTAGGCATGGAATTTGGATAATTTTCAGGATTTTTGACTGTGGCGCTAGGTGCCGCGGGCTTCGGCATGTTGGCTGCGGGCGGCGGCGCATCCAGGGCGTTGGGGGCGGGCGGAGTCCTGCTGCTGGGTCGGTGAAATTTTGTAGCGCAATAAATTGTGGGAGGGAAATGCTGAATCCTTTGCTGCGGGGCCACATCGTTTTGTGGCTGGCGGGGCTGCTGCTGGTGGGTTCGGAATTGGCGGCGGCGGGGGAATATTCCCAGCCCGTGGGCCAGGACTACCCCAAGAACCTCTATTGGGGGGACACCCACCTGCACACGCGCAATTCGGCGGACGCCTATTCCCTGGGCAACATGAACCTGACGCCGGCGGACGCCTACCGCTTCGCCCAAGGCCAGCCGGTCACCGCCCACAACGGAATGCGGGTGCAGTTGCGCCGACCCCTGGACTTTCTGGTGGTCTCCGACCACGCCGAATATCTTGGCGGCTACTATAGGTTCAACGTGGGCGACCCCATCGTCACCGACACGGCGGCCGGCCAGCAATGGAAGGGCTATTTGGAGGAGGGGGATCCGGACAAGCTGATCGGCGCCTTCGTCAACAGCATGTTGGACCCGGAAAACCACTTCGCCTTCCCGGAGCGCGTCCGGCGGTTGATCTGGCAGGATGTGGCGCAGACTGCCGACGACTACAACAAGCCGGACCGCTTCACCGCCCTCACAGGCTACGAATGGACCGTGGCCGTTGAGGGGAACAACCTGCATCGGGTGGTGATCTACAAGGACGGCGCCGACAAGGTCGGCCAAGTGCCGCCGTTTTCCGGACAGGACAGCTTGGACCCCAGGGATCTCTGGAACGCCTTGGCCCGCTACGAGGCGGAGACCGGCGGCGAGGTGATCGCCGTGCCCCACAACGGCAACCTCTCCAACGGCCGGATGTTTCCCGCCACCACCTTGGACGGCGAGCCGATTGACGCCGACTACGCCCGCCTGCGCGCCCGCTGGGAGCCCGTCTATGAAGTCACTCAGGTCAAGGGTGACTCCGAATCCCATCCCACCCTTTCCCCCGATGACGAGTTCGCTGACTTCGAGAATTGGGATTGGGACAACATTGGCCGCAGCGCTCCCAAGGAGGACTGGATGCTCGCCCACGAGTACGCTCGGGGCGCCCTCAAGCTGGGGCTGCGCTACGAGGCGGAGTTGGGCGTCAATCCCTTCAAGATCGGGCTGATTGGCAGCACCGACGGGCACAACAGCATCTCCACCCCGGAGGAGGACAACTTCTTCGGCAAGTTCCCGGAGTCGGAGCCGGGGATTGAGCGGACGCTCAACGCCATGGCGAATGATCGGCTTTGGCAAAACTGGAACATCGTCGCCTCCGGCTACGCGGCGGTTTGGGCGCGGCGCAACACCCGCGCCGACCTGTTCGACGCCATGAAGCGCCGCGAGGTTTACGCCACCACCGGGTCGCGCATTCGGGTGCGCTTCTTTGGCGGCTGGAACTATCCGGCAAACTTGGTGGACCGGCCGGCTTACTTGGACGTCGCCTACGGCGAAGGGGTGCCCATGGGCGGCGACCTGACCGCGGCGCCGGCCGATGCGGCGCCGACCTTCATCGTGGTCGCCGCCAAGGACCCGGACGGGGCCAACCTGGACCGGGCGCAGATCGTCAAGGGTTGGCTGGACAAGGAGGGCGTCCTGCAGGAAAAGGTCTATGACGTGGCTTGGTCCGGTGGCCGAACCCCGCACCCGGAGACCGGCAAGGTGGGGCCAGTGGGGTCAACGGTGGACCTCGAAACCGCCACCTATGACAACAGCATCGGCACCGCGGATTTGGCCGTGGTTTGGCGGGACCCGGACTTTGACCCGGCAGAGCGGGCCTTCTACTATGCTCGGGTGATCGAAATCCCCCGTCCGCGCTGGACCGCCTACGACGCCGTTTACTTCAATCTGGACCTGCCGGAGGAAATCCCGCTGTCAGTCCAAGACCGCGCCTACACTTCACCGATCTGGTACACGCCCTAGCACCGCTAAGGGGTCCAAATGGAACGCGTTGAATCCAACGGGATTTGAGCGTCAAGGCGTTTTAATCAAGCTGCGGCGTAGAATTCGGCTGCCGTAGGTGGAAACCCGCCATCCGGGTGGGTCGCTCCGGTTCGGGGCCGGCCATTGCAGGGCTTGCTCCCGTCCGCCGATGAGCACCCGCTTAATGCGTTGGCGGTCGCCAAGCACCCGCACGTCTTGGGCCGGATCTCCATCGACCAGGATGAGGTCGGCCAGGCGTCCGGGCGCGACGGCGCCGGTCTCGCCGTGCCGGCCGATGGCGCGGGCCGCCTCGCTGGTGGCGGCTTGAATGGCCTGCAGGGGCGAAAGTCCCAGATCGCGGACGAACACCTCCAGTTCCCGATAGTGCCAGTCCCCGTAAGGGGTCAGGGAAAAACCACTTTCGGTGCCGCACAGCAGGGGCACGCCGGCCTCGTAGGCGCGTCTTAGCATGGCGCAACTGGATTCGATCTCCTTTTGGAAGATGGCCCGGATTTCCGGTCCGGCGGCCACTTGGTCGCCGTAGTCCGCTAGGTTGGCTTGGAAGGTGAAGGTGGGGACGATGGGAACGGCAGCTTCGACCACAGCCCCCAGCGCCGCTTCGTCCATGTAGGTGGCGTGCAGGATGAGGTCGAAGCCGGCTTCGGCGGCGTCCTTGATGCTGTCCGCGCCCCGGCAGTGGCCCACCACTGGGGTGTCCAGGGAGTGGGCCACATCCACCACCAACTCCAGCTCATTGCGCCGCCACGCCTGGGCCTCCCCGGCCCTCTTTTGCCGGGGGGTCAAGCCGGTGACATGCACCTTGATCCAATCCACGCCGCGCTTGATTTGGCGGCGCACTTCGGCGGTGATCTCGCCCGCGGAGCGCACCACCTTGCCGTAGCCGATGAGGCCCTCATCCGGGATCAACCGGCCCGCCGTGCCGCCGGCTGCGGTGAGCAGGGCGTTGCCGCCGGTGGCCATGCGCGGCCCCGGCACGATGCCGGCCTCAATGGCGTCCCGCAGATCCACGCCGATCTCGAACAGGCTGTCCGCGTCCAGAAAGCCGGTGACGCCGGCGCACAGCAGTTTTCTGGCGTTGACTGCGGCGATGATGGCCGCCAGCCCCTCGCGGCGATGGTGGAACAGCTCGTCGTTGGAGCTGGGTTCGTCAAAGCTGATGTGGCAGTGGGCGTCTATGAGGCCGGGCATGACCGTCAACCCATTGGCGTCCACGCGCTCCATCTTCGCGGCCACCTCTGGCGGCGGGGCGTCGCCCACACTGAGGATGCGTTCTCCCGCAATGACCACATCGGCTCGCTTGGGCGGACTGCCCAGTCCGTCGATGACGGTGCCGTTTTCGATGATCTGCGTATTCACGGGCTGCGCCATGCGGTCAATCTTCCGGTACGGCGAACACCAGCAGGGCGTTGCCCGGTTCGTGGAAATAGAGTCCATAGCCGGAGTTGATGGCCACATGGCCGTCGGCGACGGCCGGGCCGGCGCCGCCGCTCATGCCGCCGCCCCTGGCGGTAAGGCCGTTTACCGCGGCGGCTGGCTGGGTGGTGTCGTAAGCCCAAAGGACTTCGCCGTCGGCGGCGGAGTAGGCGCGGAGGAAGCCGTCTAGGTGGCCGGCGAGGACCGCGCCGGGAATGGCGGTGACGGCGGCGGACACGCCGGGGTCGCAGAACTCCCTCTCCGGTGCGCAAATGTCCTCCTGCACATGGCGCCACATAACCTCTCCGGAAGCCGCATCGATGGCGTGAACCCCTGGGCGAGCCAATTCCGGGTCCAGCCAGTCCCCGTTGCGGGTGTCGTTCATGTCGTTGATCGGCGCGTAGAGCAACCCTTCGGCGGCGGCCATGCCGAAGTGGACGCCGCCCTGAATGCTGCCGCGCCCGACCCTGGTGGACCAAAGCATGGCGCCTTGGTTGTCCGGATCCAGGCCATAGACCGCACCGTTCTTGTTGCCCACCGCCAGCACGGAGCGGCCTTCAGCTTCGATGAGCACCATGCTGGAGCCGTGGTCTAAGTCCGGCCCGTTCTCGGCGGGGCAATTGGGATTGTCCGCCATCATGCAGGCCACGTTCCAAGCGTCCCCGGCGGTGCTTTGCCGGGTCCAGACCCGCTCGCCAGTGGTCAGATCGACGGCGATCACCGCATCGCTGTTGCCGTCGGCCGGGGATGAGTAGTTTTCGCCGGTGCCGAAATAGGCCAGATTGCGCTTGAGGTCCACCGCCGGGCTGGACCAAACGGGGGCACCGGAAGGCGCCAGCACCGCGGTTCCGGCGCTGGTGGTGGCCACCTGCACAGGGGGGTCGGGAATGGTGGAGTGGGACCAGATGATTGCGCCCGTCTCCGGATTGACCGCCAACACCTTGCCTTGGAAGGTGCAGCAGGCGTAGTCAGGGTCGGCGGCGGGGGTGACCTCCAAGGATGAGATCGGCACCAGCAGTTTGTCACCGGCCAGCGCCGGAGTGCCGGTGATGGTGGCGCTGGGGTGGTCATCCGCCTTGATGGACCAGACCAATTCACCGGTCAAGGCGTGTACGGCGTACAGCTTGGCCAAAATGTCGCCGAAGAAGGCGAGGGGTGGGCCTGTGTCGGCAGCGGCGTTTGCCGCTTGCCCTGCGCCTTGCGCCATCGCCCCTTCCGGAATTGGGGCGACGGTCGAGGGCTCCCATGCACTGAGCACGATGCCGGTGCGCACCTCGGCGCTGGCTTGAAAGGTCCAGCGCTCGCAGCCGGTCTCCAAATCGAACGCATAGACGGTGCCGTCCTGGCTGCCGACAAAGACCGCGCCCATGGCGATGGCCGGATGGGAGCGGGCGCGCAGCGCGTTGGGAAAGGCGAATGCCCACTTCAGCTTCAGCTTGCCGATGTCCGCCGTCGCTAGCTGGGCGGTTTCCGCATTGACGAAGCGGGCGGTGTCGTGGCCCCAGCCCACCCTTGGCACCGGGCGGGATAGGTCGAATTGGGCGGCCTCCCCGATGCAGGACGGTGCTGCTGCGGCCGGCGCTTCGGTGTCGTAGCGGGCCCGGCTGAGGTATTCGGCGATCTGAATGCGCTGCTCGGCGTTCAGGTGCGCTGCTTGCGGTCGCATGATGCCGTCCGTCATGGAAGCCACCAAGATTTGCGGCGTCATCATTTCCAGCCAAATCAAGTGCGGTGCCCGGCTGACGCCGCCGGCGTGGCAGGATGCGCAGTGTTCGGCGTAAAGCGGGGCGCCGGGCATTTCCTGGCGAGGGCCAAGATCATCCGCGGTGGCTTGGAACTGATCGGTGGAGGTCAGGGAGGCCGGCGCCGCTGCCGGATCATCGGGCGGTTGGCAACCGGCCGCCAAGGCGCAGAAGATCAGGTAAGCTGGCAAGGCCATGGTCGCAGACCCCCAGGGGAATGGGCGGCGGGCGGAACCTTGGGCCTGGCGGCTGGCGGGAGCGGGATGGCTGGTCCAATTGCCAGCGCAGCGCAACCAAATTCGGCGCTTGGGTTTGGTGTTCCTGCGGTCAACAAAAACGGTTGACTTCATGCGGGACTGGCCTCGTACGCTCGGCGTTGGGCGTGATTGTAAACTAGGCTCACTTATTTGATTTCTCCGCGTTCAAGAATGGACTGGCGGCAAGGAAAGGGAAATGACAAGCACCGATGATGCGGCGCACGACTCCATGCTGGCGCTGACCCGGCGCGTTCTGCGCCTGCACGAAGCCGGTTCCACGGACATGGCGGCGGCGCCGATGCGTCAGTCCTTGGACGCCTATGTGAACCCCGAACGCTGGGCCCACGAGGTGGACAAGATTTTCCGGGAGTTGCCGCTAGCCCTCGCCTTGTCCGTGGAGCTGCCCAACGTTGGGGACTACCGGGCGCTGCACGTCGCCGGCGTTCCGGTGCTGATGGTTCGGGGCGGTGACGGCCAGGCGCGCGCCTACGTCAACGCCTGCCGCCACCGGGGGGCGCCGGTGGTGGAGGACGGGCGTGGGCATCAGGACAAGGGCCGCTTCCTCTGCCCGTACCACGCCTGGGCCTACGACGACCGGGGCGCCCTTGTAGCGATGTTCGGTGAACGCACCGTCGGCGAGCTGGAGCGCCAGGATTTGGGGTTGCTGGAGTTGCCGTCAGCTGAACGCAGCGGTTTCATTTGGGTGGCCTTGAAGCCCGGCTGCGATTTCGACATCGACGCTTGGCTGAGAGATTTTCGGCCCCGCTTGGACTCCCTGCGGCTGGCCGACTGGCATCTTTACTGCCAGCGGGAAGTCGAGGGCCCCGGCTGGAAAGTGGCTTGGGACGGCTACCTTGAAGGCTACCACCAGCAAATGGTGCATCCGCAGACCGTGGGCAAGAACACCATCGCCAACCTCATGGCCTGGGACGCCTACGGCCCCCATCAACGCATCGTGTTTGGGCGCAAGTCCCTGCCGCAACTGTCCGGCAAGCCGGAATCCGCATGGGATGCGCAGGTACACATCCGGCTAATTCACTCCGCCTTTCCAAACCTCTCCATATCGGGCATTGTCGGCGGCCACTGCTTGGTGAGCCAGCTATATCCGCTGCCGGACATGGCGCACACCCTGACGGTGCAGACCGTCCTGGTTGAAGCCTTGCCGCGGACGGCGACCGAGCGCGACGCCGCCGAGGTGTTCAGTCAGATGGCGCTGCAAGCCGTGCGTGACGAAGACTACGCCATCGGCCGGCGCATTCAGGCCGGCCTGGGCGCCGCCAAGGAAGGCTTCATCTTTGGCCGCAACGAGCCGTCGCTGCAGCACTACCATCAATGGGTGGAGCGCATTGCGCAGTGGGAGCCGCAAGCAGCGGATGAGAAACAAGCGGCAAGGAATAGGAGCAGGCAACGGGGACATGGACATGCAGCTTGACGGCAGAGTGGCGGTCATCACCGGCGGCACCCGCGGCATCGGGCGGGGCATCGCCGAAGCCTTTTTGGCGCAGGGCGCCAGTGTGCTGGTGAACGGGCGGTCGCTGGAAAAGGGTGAGCAGGCCCTCAAGGAAATGGGCGCCGGTGAACGCGCCCTGTTCGTGGCTGGCGACGTGCGTGTGCAGCAGGAGGTGGAGGCCGTGGTCGATGCGGCGGTGGAGCGCTTCGGCAAGATCGACATTTTGGTCAACAACGCCGGCGGCTCCTCCGGCTTCGCGCCGGTGGCGGAACTCAGCGACGCGGCTTGGCAGGAAGCCTTGAACTGGATGCTGAACGCCACCTTCTGGGGAACCCGGCGGGCGCTCAAGGACATGCTCAAGCGGCAGTGGGGGCGCATCATCAACATCAGCTCCGTGGAGGGCCGGCAGGCCAACAAAGCGGCGGTCTCCCACTACATCACCAACAAGCACGCCATCAACGGCTTCACCAAGGCGGTGGCCTTTGAGAACGGCCCTTTGGGCATCACTTGCAACGCCATCTGTCCCGGCGGAGTGGAAACCGATTTGATGAAGGGTGCCGGCCGCGCCGCCGGCGAAGCGCTGGGCCAAACTTACGAACAGTTTTTGGACAGCTACGCCCAGGCAGCGGCCATCAAGCGGCTCAACACCGTCGAGGAGGTGGCGGCCATGGCCATGCTGCTCGCTTCGGAGGCGGGCGGCGGCATCACCGGCGCATTTCTCAATGTGGATGGAGGCACCGCGCTTTGAGGGGCAGCCGTCAGGCGCAAGGCCCCGATTCTTCGCTGAGTGGCGCGATGGTCGCACGCTGTTTGCTTGCCAGCGCTTGTCCCCAGCGGCGTCCAGGTTGCATGGCGTCGCGTCGGTCACTATGGAGGCGCAGGAATGCGCCCTTTGGCGCAAGGTTGTTTTGCGCAAAGTTGGCGCACCTGTTGAAATTAGCCCGCATTTATTGAATTGAGGGAGTTAGGCATGGGAAGAGTGCAGGACAAGGTCGCCATAGTCACCGGTGCGGCCTCCAATCCGGGGCTTGGCTACGCCACGGCGGTGGCGCTGGCGGGCGAAGGCGCCCGCGTGGTGGCGACGGACTTGGACGCCGCCGGTGCCGAGCGCTGCGCCGAGGCCATTCGCCGCGCCGGTGGGAAAGCCTTGGCGCTGGGCCAGGACGTGACCAGCGAGGCGGATTGGAACAACGTTATCGACCACACCCTGGATGCCTACGGCTGTCTGGACGTGTTGGTCAACAACGCCGGCATCGCCGTCTTGAGGCGGCTGGAGGACATGACGCTGGCGGACTGGAATCGACAGATCGAGGTCAACCTCACCAGCGTCTTTCTGGGCTGCAAAGCCGCCTTGGCGCCCATGCGGGCGGCCGGCGGCGGCTCCATCATCAACCTGTCGTCGGTGGCCGGCCTGGTCGGCATGGCCACCTGCACAGCCTACGGGGCGGCCAAGGGCGGGGTGCGCATCATGTCCAAGTCCGTCGCCGTGGAGGGCGCGGCGGACAACATCCGCTGCAACTCCGTGCATCCGGGCGTCATCTGGACCAACATGCAGGCGCAGGCCACGGGCCTGAGCGAGCCCCAGCCGGTGGCGCCGGAGCGGGTGCCCATGGGCCGCATGGGCGAACCCCAGGACATCGCCAACTGCGTGCTCTACCTTGCCTCCGACGAGTCCAACTACGTCAGCGGCGCGGAGTTCACGGTCGATGCGGGGATGACGACGCAATGACCTGCAAGCTGGCTATTTTGGTGTTGCTGATCCTTGGATTTGGTGGTCTTGGAGGCTTTCTGCAGACTGCAGGGCGCAGTCGATGGCCTCATGACGACGATGGCGCCGGCGCTGTCATTTGGGCCAGCATGCGCCAGCCCGCGTTATGACCCCGCTCGCATACTCTCAATCCCTGCCGAAAGAACCCGGGACAAAGTCCTATATGTGCTGAGCGAGATCACGCGGTTGACAGCGCCTTGAAAACCGTCAGAATTGCCGGTCCAAGATGCGGGCGCATGGATGGGCGCTGCGGTCATTTTTTTTGGAGGGGCAATCATGATGCGTTTTTTGCGAAATTCTGTCGCGCTTGCGGGATTGCTGGCGCTCGTCGGGGGCTTTGGCAGCGGCGGCTATTCGGCTGCGGCTTGGGCGCAGCAGCAGGATGCCTCCGGGTTGATCGAGGAGGTGGTGGTAACCTCCCGGCGGCGGCAGGAGTCACAACAGGACGTGCCGCTTTCGGTGACCGCCTTCGGCGCGGAGCAGATCGAGCAGCTCAAGCCGCAGACCTTGCGGGACTTCGATGGGCTGGCCCCCAATGTCTATCTGGGCATGAACACCGCCGGCCCTGGCGCCAGCGCCCTGTACATTCGCGGCATCGGCTACTCCGACATCGAGAAGACGCAAAGCCCCCAAGTGGGGGTGATCGTCGATGGCATTCAGATGGGCTCCAGCACCGGGCAACTGATCGACGTGTTTGATGTGGAGAGCATTGAAGTCAACCGCGGCCCGCAGGGTGTGCTGTTCGGCAAGAACACCATCGGCGGCAACATCGTCGTCAACCGGGTGCGGCCCCAGTTCAACGAGTTTGGGGTCAAGGTGGCCGGGGAGATCGGCAACTACGACTCCAGAATCCTCAAGGGCCGGGTCAACATTCCGCTGGTCGATGACACTCTGGCCCTGAAGGTCGGCGCCATCATGCGGGAGCGGGACGGCTTCTACGACAACGTCACCCTAGGGGACTCCGCCGGCGATGTCGATTTCTCCTCCCAAACCTTGGCCCTGCGCTGGGCGCCTTCGGACAAGTTCGACGCCATCCTCACCTACGACCGCATCAAGGACCGGGGGCAGATCCCGCCCCAGGACCCGCGCTTCAACGGCGACGACCCCTTCGAGAACTTGGCGGACAAGAAGGAGCCGATGTGGTACGACGTGGATCAGGTGGGCTTGCGGGCGGAATGGGAACTGCCCAACGGCTACGTTCTCAACGCCATCACCGCCTGGCACAGCGGCGATGATCTGGTCAACCAGGACTTTGACGGCGGCGCCATCGACGGGGGCGCGACTCCGTTTGCGCAGTTGCACACCTTGCGAGATCAGGAGTTTGACGTGTTCACTCAGGAGATTCGTCTCTCCGGGGACTTTACCGACAACGTGGATTTCCTGGTCGGCTTCTACTACTTCAGTTCGAACCTGGAGTTTCAGCAGAACACCAACAATGTGCTGCAACTGCCGCCTGTCGCTCTCAGTCCGGCCTTGGTTGGATTGCCTTGCGCAGTGATCGGATCCCCGGCCATCACGGGACTGGGGCTGCGCGCCAACCCGGGCATCGGCGACGCGCTCTGCCAATTCCCCAACGCCCGCAGCATTCAGCGCGCTGGTGAGGACGTCAAGTCCATCGCCCTGTTCGGGGCCATCAACTGGCGGCCGACTGACAATCTGGAGCTGAGCTTCGGCGCCCGCTACATCAGTGAGGACAAAGACGCCTACAACTCCTACTTCGACTATACGGACGGCACCTTCGACACCACGCCGGTGACTCAGGAGTTCAATTTCGCCGGCCGCCCGGAGCGGGCCGGCGTCGCCTACGACGTGTCGGACAGCTGGGACGACGTGATTTTGCTGGCCTCCGCCACTTGGGCCATCACCGAGCAAAACCGTGCCTACGTCAGCTATTCGGAGGGTTTCCGCAGCGGCGGCTTCAGCATCCGCTCCGCCCGGGACCCTTCCGAAGCAGCCTTTCAGCCGGAGGACGCCTTCCAACTTGAAGCCGGCCTGAAGAACGAGTTCTTTGACCGCCGCCTGCGTCTCAACGCCGCCTACTTCTACTTGGAGCGGGACGGCAGCCAATTCAGCTCCATCATTCCCCTGCCGCCCGGCTCCATTCCCGGCACCACCACCATCATCAACAACGGCGGCACCTCCGAGTACTCCGGGGTTGAACTGGAGTCCCAATGGCTGATCAACGACAACTTCACCCTAGTGGTGAACGGCGGCATCCTAGACGTCAAAAACCAAGCCTTCACCATCGACTGCTCCATTCTTGACGGCTGCGCCACCGGCGTTCCCGGGGTGACGGACCCGGCCGGCACGTTGCGCACCTTGGGCGGCAATGACGACTCCCGACAGCCGGATTGGAACGTCTCCGTCACCTTGGCGTTTGACCGGCAAGTGGGTCCCGGTCGCTTCTCCGCCAACGTTGGCTGGAAGAAGGTGGGCAACTTCCTGCTGGTGAACACCGGCGGTGGCGCCGATCAACGGCTGTTTGAGGGCGGCTACTTCGGCCTTGACGCCCGGGTGGCCTATGAGTGGGCCTTGGCCAACGGCGGCACCGTCTCCATCGCCGCCTTCGGCAAGAACCTCACCGATGAGCAATGGCGGGAGCAGGCCCTGTTCCTAGGCGGCTTTAGGACTGGCTTCCAAGGCTGGGGCGCTCCGCAAACCTACGCGGTGGAGTTCTCCTACACGATGTAGGCGCTGTCGCTTGCCGGCTTTCGGCAAGTCGCGGCTGGCGACAACAGGCATTCACTTTTGCGGTGGATGCCTGCTGTGGCTGGGGTCGTCAAGGACTATGGCCAGGGCCGCCTCTTGGCTGACTCGGCTGTTCGCCAGCCCATGACTTGGTTGCGCCGAATGTCCTCCTTGCCCCACCGCTAGCGCCTTCATTTTGCCAGCGGGTGTTCTCTTGGGGGAATAGGATGGGAAACGCACAGAGCCGCCAAGCGCCATCGGCGCCGGGCGAAGCGGTGCCGGCGCAGCCGGCCCCCGACGCCTATCCGCATCCAGCCTACGCTTGGGCGGTGGTCGGCGTGCTGGTGCTGGCGGCGCTGGTGGCCTACATCGACCGGCAGGTGGTGGCCATCGTGGTCGATCCGATGAAGGCGGATCTGGGCGTCAACGATGCGCAGATCGGCTGGCTCTACGGCGTCTTCGCCGTGTTCTACGCCATCGCCGCACTGCCCATTGCTTGGCTGGCGGACCGCAAGAGCCGCAAGTTCATCATCGCCGCCGGCATCTTCTTCTGGTCTCTGATGACCATGGCCTGCGGCCTGTCGCGCAGCTTTTGGCATGTGCTGCTGGCCCGCATCGGCGTGGGCGTGGGAGAGGCCACCCTAAGCCCGGCCGCGACCTCCTTGGTGGGGGACTTCTTTCCTAGGCGGCGGGTGCCGTTGGCGCTCTCGATTTTCCAGACCGGCGCCATCATGGGTTCCGGCATCGCCTTCATCATCGGCGGCTATGTGCTCGGCTTGGTGCAGGAAGCACCGCCGTTGACGCTGCCGATTTTCGGGGAACTGCGGCCTTGGCAGCAAACCTTCGTTTATCTGGGGGCGCCGGGGTTGCTTGTGGCGCTGCTGTTCGCCTTGCTGCGAGAGCCGGCGCGGCGCTCCGGCGCTCAGGTCGGCGGCGGGCGGCTGCGCGACCTCTCCGCCTTCTACCGCAGCAACCTTAAGGCCCTGATGCTGCATCATTTGGGCTTCCTTTCCTTGGTGCTGGCCGGCTACGCCTTTGTGTTCTGGACGGTGTCCTACTTCGTGCGGGTGCATGGTTATGAGGCGGCGGAGGCTTCGCTGATCTTCGGCTGGATCTTCCTGATTGCCGGCCCGGTCGGGCCGATTCTGGTGGCCCTGCTGGCCCGTCGCTTGAGCGATCAGGGCGCCGCCGACGCCAACATCGTCGGCGGCATGGTCGGCGGCGCGGCGGCCATCCTGATCATCTTGGCGATCCAATTCACGCCGAGCGCCTTTTGGGCCTTCGTGCTTTACGTCCCAGCCATGGCGGCCATCAACTCGCCCTTCGGCATCGCCGCCGGCGCCCTGCCGGTCATCACGCCGCCGAATCTGCGCGCCCAGGTAGCGGCGGTCTATCTGTTCGTAACCTCGGTGGGCATGCTGCTGGGGCCACCGATCACCGGCGTCTTCAACGAATACGTCTTCCCGGAAGGGGAGGGTGTGCGCTACTCCTTGGTGACCGTCTCCAGCGTCTTCGGCCTGCTCGGCCTAGCCCTCCTGCAACTGGCCCGCAAGCCCTACGCCCTCAGCTTGCAGGCCGCTGACCGTAGGGACCCATAGGCATTTCGGCACTATGAAGGCGAGATAAAGGACTTCAACTGATTGGCGAGGCTGGTGCAGGCTGAGGAGCGCACACGGGCGATGATGGGAATGGGCACGATGACCGCCGGCATGTAGCTCATGCCGGTGGCTTCGGAACTGATCTTGCCGGCGTTCGTGCCCGTATCGATGTCCCATACCGAAGCCTCGTAGGACGAGTCGTTCTCCCAGGACAGGAAGCCGAAGCAGCCGCCGCCGCCGGGGGTTACGGCGCAGGTCAGGGAGCCGCTGGAATCGGTGCGCTCGGTGGAGCCCTCTATCCACACCAGATACTTCAGGCGCATCCGCTCTAGGCGTGCGGCCAAGGGCGGTTGCTTGATGATCTCCGGCAGGTCGGCGCTGTTGACGGGTGCGATGCGCGGTTCGAACCAGGGGAAGACGGCGTCGATGAACTGCTGTTCGTCAATGACGTTGATCCCTTCGGCCCCGCGGCTCATGCTGTCCCCCACGCAGGTGATGAAGTCCAGCTCCGTTTCGTCCGTGGTGGGTTGGCTGCGGCGACCGAGCACGACGATGGCGTCGCCGCCGGCCATCGCCGTGTCCGTCTCCCGAATCTCCTGCACCGTGGCGGTGACGCAGCCGCCTAGCAGAGTGCAAACGGCCAGAAGGAGCGCCAAGGCGGACAACGCGGGGTTGCTGGGCTGGTGGGTGGGGCTTGCATCGCCGCGCCGCAACCTGAATTCGACTTGGGGCGGGGCCGCCCTGCTGGCTGGGTGGCCCTTGCGCATTGTTGGTTGCTTTGGCTTCATGCCGGCGCTCCTAGTTCCTTCGCCAACCAAGCCTGCACCGCCGGCACGGTGGCGAACTGCTGGGTGAAGAAGGCCATGGCGTCTCGGCAGGCGGCCATAGCCGCATCCTGCAGGGCGCTGCCGGTGCCGGCGTGGTTTTGTTTGTGCGCCTTGCCGTAGGCGGTCAACTCCCAATCGCCAAGTTCAGCGCCTTGGTTGTCATGCAGCTTGAAGCGGTAGCGAAGCCAGACCTCGTAGTAGTCCGAGCGGCTTTGCTCGGGGGTGGCGAACTGCACCTCCTCAATGGACGGCGCCAGCACGCCGGCGACGTCTCGATGCCGTGCTGCCACTTGCTTGACAAGCCGGTGGCCCACGAACATGCCGTCCAGCAGGTTGGCGAACATGGACGGCTGTGCGGAACCGAGTTCAATCTCCCAGTCCCCCCGTTTCTCCAAGGACTCCCGATGGGTGTAGGCGAGCAGCGCTTCATCAAGGTAGAGGCCGATCGGCAAGGGAACCTTTTCCACCAAGGGCACGGGAAACTGCGTAGGCACCGCCACCTTGGCTCCGGCGCAACCCACCAACAGGGTCACAATCGATAGCAGCAGGGATGCCTGGGCAACTTTGACGCCATTCCGCCTTGCGGCGCAGTTGGCGAACCCTCGGAAAACGGTCGGCGATTGGTTGATGGCAAAAGGCATTTCTTTGCGGGACAAACAGGCTGCTGCGACGTGCCGCCTAGATTACTGGAATTCAGACAGACCTACAAAGGTGCCCTCGTTGCGGTGCGCCAACTCCCGCATCAGGGCGGCGAAGCGGTAGATGCGGGCGTTGGGCCGCTGCAAATGCACCGGGAAGCCCACGGCGTTGATGCGCACCCGCCGCCGCCCGCTCTCGTCGGCGACGTTGATGCGGTCCACGGCATCGACCACCTCCTCTATGGAGCCACCGCTGTAGTCATCACCGAACACATAGATGCCGATGCGCTTGTCCGGCGCGTAGAAGGTGTCGATGGCGGCCTGAATGCCCTCCACCGGGCTGGAGTTGCTGAATGGGCTCCAACTGCGCAGGGTGTTGATGATGGATTGCCGACGGGCCGGCGTGTCGGGAATCCACTGGCCGCGGTAGCCTGAGAACATGTACTCGCCCATGTCGTTCATCACTTGGATGCCCTTGACGGTGGGATAGACGTCCAGAGTCTCCTGCACCTTGCGCAGCACTTGCGGCCAAGCGCCGTTGAACATGCTGCCGGAGGTGTCGATGACGAAGATGATGTACTCGCTATCAACGGCGATGCCGCCGACGAGGTCGCTTTGGCGGCGGAAGTCCAAGCCCAGCAGACGCTCCATTTCGTCGGTGAGGGTTTGGCGGGCGGCGGCGAGCTTCAGGGTCTGTCGGCGCATTTCGTCATTCATTTCAGTGGTGGCGTTGAATTGGCCAAGGATGCGGGTCAACTCCTTGCGCATGGCGGCCAGCGCGAGCAGGTTTTTGTCCAACTGGGCGGCGGCTTGCTCCACCTGCCGACGCAGCTCCCGGATCTGGCCTTGAATGTCGTGCAGGGCTTGCTCCCGGCTGGCGACCTGCCCCTCCAAGCTGACCGAGGATTTCTCCAGCAGCACCGGCGCCACTGTTTTGGTGATGAGCAGCAACAGGATGATGGCGCCGAAGCCGCAGCAGATCACGTCCAGGAAGGAGACGCTGAACTCCTCCATCGGCCGACGCCCGCGAATGCTCATGGCAAGCGCTCCACTAGGGCCAGTCCTTGGAGGGCGCCATGTAGGCGCCGCCGCTGGTGCGGGCTAGGTTCCAGAAGGCGGCGGAGGCCAAGGGGTCCCCCTCCATCGGCATCAGGATGACGTTGATCGGCACCTGCGGAGGCAGTTGGCGCAGCGCCTCGCGGAACAGGTTGAGCCGATCGGCGCCGGAAATGGTCGCCCGCCGCGGTTTTCTGGCGCCTTGGGTGGGCAGGGAGTCGGTCACCAAATAGACGTTGTCCGGCAAGGGATTCAAGGTGCTCAGCTTAGCGGCTAGGCGCTCCAGGCTGGTGCCGCCGGTCGGGATCATGGCGCTAAGGCGGTCGATGGCCGCCGATAGCGCCCGTCCATCGCCCAAGGGCGCCCATTGGTCTTCGCTGTCCGGCACCAAGGACCGCGCCTCTTCGTTGAAGGCGAACAATTGGAAGTCCGCATCCAGGGGCAGTTGCGCGGCCAGCCACTCCGCCGTGCGCACCGCCCGCCGCCACTTGGGGGCGTTGCGCCGGCGCTCTTCCGGCATGTTGCGGCGGCGCAGCACGTTGACGATGGTTTCGTCGAGCATGCTGGCGGACACGTCAATCGCGATGAGAATGTTGCGCCCGCCCACCTTGAGACCCGTGAGGTACTGCCGGTCCCCCTCACCGACGAAGGCCCGCGCCTTGCCGCCTTCGTTGGCCTTCTCCATTTGGCGCAGCCGTTGCACCTCCTCCTCGCGGGACTCGACGTCGCTGCTGAGCTTCTCCAAGGAGGTGCGCTCCGCGGAGGAATCCGCACTCAGTTCGTCCAGCGCCTCGCGGGACTGGCTCAGATCGGCCTCCACGCTCACTAGCTGGCGTTGCGATGCGCTCAGCCGTTGCGCCAGAGTCTCCAGGCGCTCCTTCCATTCAAACAAGTCCTTCTCGCCCGTCTGCACCTGATAGTCGAGCAGGCGGACTTCGGCTAGCTGATCCCGATTGACGACCTTGGCGTTCTCCTCGGTTGCATGGTTGATGATGAGGAAGATCAGCACGACCGCCCCGAAGCCGCACGACATGACGTCCAGAAACGCCATGGAGAAGACGCTGGGCCGCCGCCCGCGACGGCGCGTCAAGGGCCGTCCTCCACGACGATGAGTTGGAAGCGCCGCCCGTCCTTTTCGTGTACTTCACCCACGCGCCCCCCTTCCGGCAAGCCGAAGGGGTTGCCGGGCAGGGGCCAGGCCCGCTGGCCGTGCAGCGCATGGGTGGCCGCCTGCGGGCTTGCTTGAGGGGATGGCGCGGCGGCTTTTTGGGGCAATGCCGCAACCAGCTTCAACTCGCTCAGGGCGTCTGCGTGCTGGGCGGCGGCGCGGCTTAAGGCGTCCTCCGGCAGAGCCTCCGGGCGCAGGCCGAGGCTGCTCAACGCCGCCATCAGGCCTGGCAGAGCGGCGCTGCGCGGCGCCACCAGCAACTGGGCGTCGTGGGGAACTTTCTCGGCCGCCGGGGCTAGGCGTTGGGCCAGCTTGTCCTGCAGGGCGGCGCGGCTGAGCTGAGTGCGCCGCACGGTGCCCCGATATTGGATTTCCAAGGCCAGATCGGCTTGGCCGTCGCTTCGGCACCAGGTGTGCAGTTGGTCATAGAGTTGCTGCTCGGTGTCGGCGGCGTGCAGGGGATCGAAGCGCAGGTCCTGCACGAAGCGGTCCGCCGCCAAGTTGGCCCAACCGTCCAGGCAGGAGTTGAGGCCGGCGCTGGTCAGGGGTTCAACCGCGCCGCGGCTCAAGTTTTCGCCGTCGCGAAGCTCGGTGAGGCAGCAGTGCGTGGCATGCAGGTCCAGAAGCCAGGTGGGTGGTCTAAGCGCCGCGGCGCTGGCCAGCAACAGGGCTGCATCCACGAAGGCGCGAATCTCCAGGCCGGCTTCGTTGGCGATGCCGAGCAGAACGCCGAGTTGCTCCCTAGCCAGAAATCCCGAAACGGCGACGATGGCCGGCTGCTCCGCCAGATCCCTTAGTTCCAGCAGGTGCCGATAGACCAGGTCCGCATGGTTGGCCACCTGCCGCCCGGGATTCGGCAGCGGGTCCGCATTCAGCCGCGCCAGATATTGTTGATTCGCCTTCTGTGGATGCCGGCGGGCGCTCTTAAGGGCTGCGTCGCCGAACGCCAAGGCGTCGCCGTCGAGATAGGCGATGGCCGGTTGTTGATAAAGGATGCGACCGTCTTGGTGAAGGCTGAGCGCCGCGTCGTTGATCTCAAGCACCAAGGGCATGGCTAGGTCCGGCGTTTGGGGCAGCGGTGAATGTGGGCGACGTTTAGCTGCCGGCGGCAGGCCAAGCAGCGGCGCCGTTGGGTTTGGGCAAGTACGTCATTGGCCGCGCACCTGCAAGTGGCTCATTAGGCGCTGGTCGCAATAGGTTTGCACGTCCAGCGCCAAGCGCTCCTGAATGAGCTGCAGTTGATGCATCAGGAACATGATGACGATGCTGATGACCAAGGCGATGAAGGTGGAGTTGAAGGCCACGCCAAGGTTGGCCGTGACGCCGGCGATGTCTCCCTCCACGGCCTTGTAGGCTTGGCCCAGGGCTTGGCTAATGCCCCGCACTGTGCCGATGAAACCTATGCTGGGAATCGCCCAGGCGATGTAGCGGACCATGGCCAGTTCGCTGTCAAGCCGGTCCGATTCGGTGTCGCAGACCGCCTTGACGGCCACCGCAACGTCCTGCACGTTGCGGGTGGAGGCGAAGCGCTGCAAGGCGGACAGCAGCGCTCTCGGCAGCAGCCGTTCGCGCACGGTCGCCGGCAGCGCCTGAATGGGGCGGGCGTATTCCCGGGCGTCCTCCGGCAGTATGCTCAGGCCGTCCGCCACCTTGATGATGTCTTCGGCGAAGAGGCGGCGTTCGCGCAGGGCGCTGCGGCCCTTGTAGCCCATGATCGCCACGGCCCAGAGCATCAGCACGAAGCAGGATTCCTGCTCGAAGTCCTTGAGCATGACGTAGATGGACTGCTGTTCGTCAACGCGCTCGCCGGCCGCCGCCTGTTCCGCCCGCAGTTCAATAACCGCTTGGGCGTTGGGGCGCACGACGGTGATGTAGAGCAAATGCACGACGATGAGCGCCAGCACCAGGGCGGCTATTTGGTAGATCAGCTCCGTGGGCAGTTGGCGCTTCATATGTCCACCGGGAAGGGTACGGCGAAGTCTTCGGAGATCTCTTCGGAGGGCAGGAAAACCTCTTGCTGCGGCCCTTCGTCCCCGGAAGCCTCGCGGTCTTCAGCTTGGTTGGCGCGGTGGTTTTGCTCCTGCGCTGTGGGGTTCTCCGCCGGCGAATTCGCCATCATCGGCTGAACTTCGGCGTTGAGGGCGACAGCAAAAAAGGCGAGGCTGCAATGCAGCAAAGCGGCAGTGGCCCAGCGCCGGCCTAAGCCCGAACGGGGGCGGGTGCGCAGCCTTGGGCGAGCCATTCCCGAGTCACGCGGCCGGCGCAGCAAAGTATTCAACCAGTCCGACCCGCTGTGGCCAAAATCGTTCCGGAATGCCGCGGTCCGCCCGTAGGCGCCGCCTTTGGCGGTTTTGGCGCCGAGTGGTTTGTCGTTGGGTCCTCTGTGCATTACACCGTTGCCCGAGTGCTTGGATGCGGATGGCGTTTGCCAACAGCATAACGCCTTGTTTATTTGCAGCCCATGTTTCCTGTTTGCGCAAGCTGGGGCGTTTCGACCGCCGCGCAGCCTAATTGCCCTTTGCGCAACAACTGGGCCGCGAGTTTCACGGTGCCGCCTCCGCAAAGCGGGCGATTCTAAAGCCCAGATCCGGCCGGCCGTCGATGCCGTAGTCGCGGAATGACAGTCTAAGGTCGGTAATGGTGCCATGCATCCAGCTGGAGCCGCGCATGACATGATACTCCCCTGCCGCTGGTCCCATGGGGCCAGCGCCTTCCGGCACCGGGTGCTGATAGTAGTCGTTGACCCACTCCGCCGCGTTGCCGCCCAAGTCGAAGAGCCCCTTGGCGTTGGCGGCGAACGTGCCCACCGGCGCCGCCACTGCGTAATTGTCGTTGTAGCCGAAGATGATCCGCCCGACCAAGTGCCCGGCGGAGCGGTCCGCGTAGTTGCCGTGGCGGTCGGGTGGCGGCAGGGCGTCGCCCCAAGGAAAGCGCAGCAGCGTCGTCACGCCGTCTTGGGTGCGGGCCGCCCAAGCCCACTCCGCCTCCGTCGGCAGCCGATAGCCGGTGGCCTGGGGGTTGAAGCCGGTCGCCTTGCCGAACTCCTCAGTGTAGAACAGGGGCATGTTTTCTTG
The DNA here is from genome assembly GCA_958296195.1 of uncultured Pseudomonadales bacterium. Taxonomy (GTDB): domain Bacteria; phylum Pseudomonadota; class Gammaproteobacteria; order Pseudomonadales; family Azotimanducaceae; genus Azophilus. The sequence continues at coordinate 2,790,243 of OY282455.1, forward strand.
GCGGGACAGCCAGTTGCAGTAGAGCGCGGCGTCGTGCCAGCTTAGGGCTACGGCGGGCTGGTCGTCCTTGTTCAGGGGCTGGTCCTCGTAGGATCCGGAGTCGTGGCCGCTGGCGAAGGCCCTGAATTCGGCGTTGGTGACCTCCTTGACGGCGAGGTAGAACAGCCGTTGCAGCGCCACTTCGCGCAGGGTTTCGTTGGCCCGTCGGCCGGCTTCCCTTCTTGAGGCGCCTAGGGTGATGGGGCTGGGCTGCATCAACCTCAACACCTGGCCTTGGGTGGTGGCGATTTCCGGGCGCAGCGCCGCCAGCCGGGCCTCCTCCAGAGTCAGCAGGCTGACCTGCACCTCCAAGGTAAGCCCTGGCCGCGGGATGACTTTGGTGCGGTGGTCAGCGTAGCCCGGTGCGGTGATTTTCAAGTCGTGGGGGCGGGCCGGCAGTTTCAAGATTTGGTTGGCCGGCCCGGCCGGACGTCCGTCCACATGCAGTTCGGCCGTGGCTGGGGAGGCTTGCACCGAAACCGACCCGACCAGTTGCTTGAGTTCCAGGGACAGCGTTCGCGTTTCGCCGGCTCGAAGGTTTAGGCTCGCCTCCCGTGCCGTAAAGCCGGCTTTGAAGGCCCGTACGCGATAGGCGCGGCCGGAGCGTAGTTCCGCCCGCAGCGGTGACTCGCCCTGATATTGGCCGTTGATGGTCACGCCGGCGCCGGCCGGTCGAGTGCTTACGCTCAACCGGGCGTCGGCCTGCCGGAGCTTGATGAGGGCGGGTGTACGCCGCTCTTGGGCGGCAACCAAAATGCGCTGGCGACGGGTCTGATGGCCGTCGAGCAGCAGGGCCACCTCGTGCTCCCCAGCTAGGATCTCCACCGTCGCCGGGGTGCGTCGGCCAGTGTCCTCCCCATCGACCAGAATGCGGGCGCCGGGCGGCTCGGTGACGTAATGTACTGCGCCCCAATTGGGCGCCAATTCGACCCTGACCCGCTCCGGCTGCTGTCGTCCGGCAACTGTCACGGACAGCTCTTTTGCTTGATGGCGCGGATGGGTGAAGCGCAAGCGCCGCTTCCCAGCCGGCACGGGAATGTCCGCCAAGGGGGTTGTGCCGATGGCCTTGCCGGCGATGCTCACCGAGGCGCCGGTGGGCGTGGAGTGGAAGCTCAGCAGGCCAGGCAGTGGAGTGAACTCGAAGGCGAAGGCTTGGTTCCGTTCGGGGCCGACCTGCAGCATTTCGTCCAGCGGATGGTGGCCGGCGAGTTCGGCCCGCACCCGATAGGCTTGGCGCAGCAGCAGGTGAACGCCGCCGAAGGCGAGGGCGGGGCCACCGGACAGCTCCACCTGTTCGGCCGGCGGCGAAAACGCCAACTCCACCGAGCGGGCGGTGAACAAGAAGATCAGCAAGGCGGCGGCGGCCAGCGCGACCGCCCCTAGGGCAGCCGGCAACGGCGCGATCCTGAAGCGCCTTGGCGCCGCTGCGTCCGGCGGCCGGTAGCGGACGGGTTCGATCACCGGACCGTCGGTCATTGTTGCAGAACTTCCCGGCAACGAATGTCTATGGGTGCCATGCCTTCGACCACGGTGATCTGGGTGCGGACGTCCCGGCAGCCGTCCCGGCTGCCGATGAGCGTATAGGCGCCGGGGCGCAGGTGCAGGCGTTTTTCGGAAAAACGCCCTAAGGGGCCGATGTTGGAGAGCAGCACCTCGGTGGCGTTGTCCGAGCGCAGCACCACCGGCACCGGATTGCCGTAGCGCTGCAGCAGGGCGTCCGCTTCGCCGATGGCGGCGCTCAGCAGGGGGCCTTGGGGCGCGACTTGCTTGGCTTTTTGCAGCGTGTCCAAGGCGCCCCGATAGTGTGCGTCGGCAGACAGCTGGTCCGCGTTGGCTAGAAGGTCGTGCAGGGCCTCCAAGGTTTGCCGTTGAGCGTCGGCCTGCTGGAGTCCCGTTCGAGCGAACTGGACGTTGGCGTCCAAAGCCATGATGGCCCGATAGGCGTCAGCCGCCTCCCGCCATTGTTCAGCGGCTGCAAAGGTAGCTGCCTGTTGCTTGAGGCGGCTGATTTCCACCAGCACCGACTGCTCCGCGATCTGCTGCAAGCCGCCGAGGGCGGAGGAGTTGTTCGGATCCATGGCCAGCGCCTGCTCGAAGGCCCTCTGCGCCGCCGAAAACGCCTGCCGCTCCAAGGCCGCGAAGCCGGAGGAAAGATGACGGCGCAGCCTTTGCGCCGCCTCTTTGCGGCGAGCTTTGGCAATGGCGTCGGCGAGGCCGGACGTTGCTGCGTCCAAGGCGCGAATGCCCTCGTAGGCTTGGACAGCGTCGGCCCAGCGTCCGGCCAGTTCGTGGTTGCGGGCTTGGCGAAAACGGTCGAGCAACTCCGGCAACCGGGCGGCGCGGGCCGTGGCTTGCGCCAATTCGGCATCGTCCGGCCTGATTTGCTTGGCGTGGTCGAGTTGGGCGCGGGCCTCTTCCGGTCGGCGGGCGTCGATGGCGGCGACAGCCTCGGCCAAGGCGTGGTCAAACTGGGCGTGGCCAGCTTCGAGCAGCACGGCCAAGGCGTCCGCCGCTTGCCGGTAGCCGCCGATCGCCTGTTCAAACCGTTCGGCGACGAAGGCTTCATCCCCGGCTTGGGCTAGGTTGCGGGCCTCGTCGTAGTCCTCCTGCCCCCATTGGCCGAGGTTCAGTTCGTCGCGCAGGCGCAGCTCCAGTTCGACGAAGCGGGCCAGTGCGGCGCTGGCTTCCGCCCGCGCCTGCTCTCGACGCAATGCGGCGAACGGCGGCGGTTGCTCGGCGGTGCGACTGGCGTGTGGCGCCTCGGCGCTCCTCCCTTGCATTGCCGGGGGAGGTTTGGCGACGGGCGTGATCCATTGCGGGACCAAGGTGAACAGCGCCGTCACCACGGCCGCGGCCAAGCCGATGGCGGTGTACAGGGGCCAGCGGCGCCCGGCGCTGCGCCGTTCGGCCGGCGCCCGGTCGGTGTGGGTGAGGGGAACCGCCTGCGGTTCGATTAGTGCCGAATCGTCGGCGAGCCTACGCTCCGGCCCGACGTGGGATGGAGCCTCAGGTTTGGGTCTTGACGCATTCTTCACCCTTGGGCCGCGGTCTGGATGGCTTACGCGCGGTCGTCCGTCTCGGCCGGCGCCGGGGCGGGCAGCCCCAAGTCTTCAAAGTAGAGCTCGCGCAGGATGCGGCGCAGTTCCTGATATTGCTGGTCCACCGTGCCCTGCAGGCGCACGGTCTGATTCTCCAACTCCAGGGTGTGCGGCATGATTTCGGCTTCTGCCGCCATGCCGACCTCCTGCAGCGCTTCGGCCTGCATGGCGGCCTCGTTCCTTTTCGCCACGGCGTTTTTGATCAAGGCGGCGCCGGCGCCGATGGCGACAAGGCCCGTGGCGTCGATGTAGGGATTGCTGCTGTCGTAGATGGCGCCGATGCCGGCGCCGATGGCGGCGGCGCCGATCAGGGCCCGGGTGCGCGCCTGGGCCTTGAGCTCGCGCAACGTGATGGCCTCCGAGTAAGTGGCGTTGCGCCATTCCTGATAGGGGCGGTACATCTGCCGGTGGTAGTTGGCGTAGTACTCGTCCAAAGTGTCGATGAAGAGGTGTTCCCGCTCCCGCACTCGGCGCACCCGCACCAGCATGGGATCGTCCTCCGCCGGCAGCCGCAGCAGCCTGAAGCCGCCTTCGGGCAGCGCCTGCACATGGCTGGCGAAGGCGTCCGGCGCGAAGTCCCGGGCGAACTTCATCTCCGCGGTGGCGCGAATGGCGCGAACGGCGGCGTCGTCCAACCCCTCGCGGTGGGCCAGCATGTCGTCCGCCAACTGCCGATAGTTGGCTTGGAAGGGGTCGATGCCCGGCGGCACGGTCGGCGAGTAGGCGTATTTGCTGGCCAGCGCCCGATAGGTTTTGGTGAACCAAACTTGGCCTCGGGCGTCCTCAACCGTGAATTCCTGGGTGAGGCGCTCGCCGTCCGACTCCAGAATTTTGCCGGTGACGGTGACGTCAACGGCGTGGGTGGGTCGGGGCACCACCCGCACAGCGCCCCAATTGCCGGTGCTTTGCAGCACGTTCTTGGCGAAGTAGGGCATGAACTGCGCTTCGGCGCGGCGAATGTCCGGATTGATGAGCTGGGCGACCTGCTCATCAAAGCTCTCCGGGATGTTGGGGTCCAATACGGCGACGCCGATATCGAGCAGGTGCGCCTCGTCCTGAACGCCTTGGAACTGCTTGGGCGGCGTCAGGTCCACCGTGCGCACGGACTCGGAGACGCAGGCCGTGAGCGCCGCCATGATGAAGGCGATGGGAATGCAGCGCATGATCAGCGTCCCTTGTATCTCTCGTATTCCGCCCAGAGCTTCTCGCGCAGCGCCGGATCCTGCTCCGCCATGGCCGCTTCGCGCAGTTGCCGAGCGATGATGTCGTCGTCCTTGGCGTCTGGGACGCCGCCTGACCCCTGAACGCCGCCGCCGCGGCCCGGCATGGTCGGGGCGGAACGCGGTGCCCTGGGCGTTGACCCACCGGAAGAGGCGGCCTTGCCCGTGTCGCCGCCTCCGCCCGACTTGCCGGAGGCCGGCTGCGGAACTTGGCCGCCGGTTCCGCCGCCGCGGTTGGAGCGCTCGGCGATGACGGAGCGCTCCGCCAGAATTTCTCCGTCAAATGCCTCAAGGGCTTGGTCTAGGGTGCCTTGCCCACTTCGGGTGGCGCCGCCGCTGGACCCTGAACTCGGCAGGTTGCCGGAATTGCCGCCGCTGGGCGCTTGGCCGCTGGAAGCCGGTCCGCCCGGCACCGAAGCGCCGGGTGCGGAACTCCCAGGAGTTGAGCCACCGCCGGGAATTGAGCCACCGGGCGTCGTTCCCTTGGGCATGGAATCCGCGGCTGTTGAATTGCCCGGCATGGCGCCGCCTGGCGTCGAATGGCCGGAAGAAGGAGCGCCGCCCGGGGCGTTGCCGTTGCCCCCTGAACTGGGGGCGTTGGGCGGCGGCGGTATGCGGGCGTTCCCAGCACCGCCGGGCATGGAGCCTGACGCCCCACCGCTTGCTGGGCCGCCTTGGCTGGGAGCGCTTGGCGACCCAGGGCCGCCCGGCAAACCGCCGGGGCTGGGCAGCCCTCCGCTGGGCAAGCCGCCCCCCGGCATCCCTCCGCTGGGCGCTCCGGCGCCTCCGCCGCTGGCCCCGCCCGAAGCTCCGCCGGAGGCGCTGCCGCTGGGGCCGGAAGATGCAGGGGATTGCGGCTGCGGATAAAGCGGAGTAATGGGCGCACAGGCCCAAAGCAGGGCGAGCAGGGCGAAGAAGGCGACCTTGAGAGGGGTGGCCATAGTTAGCTTTCCATCCGGTTGGGACGATCGATCCGGGTCTCGGCGCTTTGAATTTGAGCCCAGTGTGCCACGGGTTTCCTGAATCAAAGCTGTACGGCCCGCTTCACTGGTCTGAGGACCCATGCAGGAGCGGGACGCCGGGACTCTCCGCAATCGGCAAGCGGGCTAGGCGCCCTCATCTTCAACCTCCTCCACCTGCGCAAAGTACCTGAACTCATGCCGGTAGGTTTCCTGCTCGAAGGCCGCGGTTTGGCCATCGACCAAGACGGGGCGATAGCGGGCGTTGCGCAGGCTGCGGCGCACCGAGAAGTCCATCATGCCCTCGGGTTCGGACGCCACCACCTGCATGTTCTGGACGCCGCCGGTGGGCGAAACCCGAAACGCCACCTCCACGAAGCCGAGGCCCTCCTCCAGACTGCCGCGCCTGGATGGCGGCTTTGGATTCTTCGGCAAGGGCAGGTGCAACAGCTTCGGCTTGGCGAAGTAGGTGGCGGCATCCACCGAGTCGAGTTGCTGCATCACCCCATAGACGTACTCATAGAGGGTTTTCGCCTTGTTGAAGCGCTCCCAGAGCAGGTGCCAGTCCGCTAAGTCCAGAATGGCTTCCGAAACGGGGAGGGGGCCGCCGGCCGGGTCGTCGCGACGAATGCGAATGACCTGCTGCAGCGCCCTTTCCGCGACGGGGAAATTGTTGAACGTCAGCGGCGCCTCAAAGGCGGAAGTGCGCATTCCCGGCCGAGTGGTCGCAGCGAACGCCGGCGCCTCCCGTTCGCTGGCGTAGAAGGGCGGAAAACGCTCCATGCGGTAGGTTTCGGCAAGCCCCCGCAGCGCCGGAATGGCCTTTGGCGAACCGTCGTCGCCGTTGGCCGCATGAATTCGCAGCGCCTGCTCAAGCAGGGCGCGGGCGGCGAAGATATTGTACCTGTCGGTGTGCCACTTGGCGAGGCGGAAGATGCCCGGCAGCAGGGCTTCGCTGTCCGGACCATGGGTTTTCCACAAGACCTCGAAGGCGTACTCCTCGCGGCTGGCGGCCTCCTCCTCGTCGCCAAGCCGCTGCAGCGCTTCCGACTGCTTGTAAACCGCCTCCACCTGCTTTGGCGTGAACAGGCCCTCGCTGACCCGGCTGACATGGACGGCCATGGCGTAGCTTTGCAGCGCTTCAGCGTATTGGCCAAGGCCGAATTGGGTGTCCCCAAGCAGGATCAGGGGCCTCGCCAAGTCCCCGTGGTGGCGATGGCGGGCGGCTTTGAGGGCGCGGATGTAGGCGCTGAGGAAGGTTTGCGCCTTTTCATACTCGGCGTTGTCGATGTCAACCGCCACCGCATCGAGCGGCGAGCCGGTTTCGCCAAGGGCTTCCTCGATGCGCTCGATGGACGCCGCAACCGGGTGCTCTTGAGCCGAGGCGGCAGCTTGCGGCGCAGTGGAGGCAACGACCGCCGCCGGACGGGCCTGGGGTTCGGCGGGGGCGCCGGCCACGCCATGCAGCGGCAGCACAAGCAGGCCGAGAGCCGAAATCGGGAGAAAGCAACTGAGCCGGCGCTCGCCGCGAATTTGAAAGGACTTCGCCATTGTGAACTTGCTAACCGCTTGGCCTCCTGTTCGCCAGCTTGTTTGCAGTGTGGAACCCACCCTTCGGCAAGTCAAGGAAGGCGGTGCCGGCCGCCGCAATTTGCGGCCCTTGCGTTTGCAGGGCCAACCACTTGCATTATTGGCCAAGAGAACGCAAGGTAGCGCCACCCAAGCGAATTGAGTGGAACATGGCGGACAAGGGTGGTAAGCGGGACGACTCGGCAAAGATCCTGTATTGCTCCTTCTGCGGCAAGAGCCAGCATGAGGTGCGCAAGCTCATTGCGGGGCCTTCGGTCTTCATCTGCGATGAATGCGTCGATCTTTGCAATGACATCATCCGCGAGGAGGGGGCCGAAAAGGGGCAGGGCGGGGACGTCAACCGCTTGCCCATTCCAGCCGAGATCAACGACATCCTCGATCAGTACGTCATCGGCCAGGAACACGCCAAAAAGGTGCTTTCCGTGTCGGTTTACAACCACTACAAGCGTCTCAACTACAGCGGCAAGAAGGATGAGGTGGAGCTTTCCAAGTCCAACATCCTGCTGGTCGGCCCTACCGGCTGCGGCAAGACGCTGCTGGCCGAAACCTTGGCCCGGTTGCTGGACGTGCCCTTCACCATTGCCGACGCCACCACGCTCACCGAGGCCGGTTATGTGGGGGAGGACGTCGAGAACATCATCCAAAAGCTGCTGCAGAAGTGTGATTACGATGTGGAGCGGGCGCAAGTGGGCATCGTTTACATCGATGAAATCGACAAGATATCGCGCAAGTCGGACAATCCCTCCATCACTCGGGACGTTTCCGGCGAGGGCGTTCAGCAAGCCCTGCTGAAGCTCATAGAGGGCACCATCGCCTCCGTGCCCCCCCAAGGCGGGCGCAAACATCCGCAACAGGAGTTCCTGCAGGTGAACACCGCCAACATTCTGTTCATCTGCGGCGGCGCCTTCGCCGGCTTGGACAAGGTGATTCTGGACCGCTCCGACAAATCCGGAATAGGTTTCAGCGCCGAGGTCAAGGGCGAGGAGTCACGCCGGCAGATCGGCAAAGTCTTGCGCCAAGTGGAGCCGGAGGACCTGATCCGCTTCGGCCTGATTCCGGAGTTCGTGGGGCGGCTGCCGGTGGTCGCCACCCTTGAGGAGCTTGATGTTGGCGCCCTCATGCGGATTTTGACGGAGCCCAAGAACTCGCTGACCAAGCAGTACGGCAAGCTGTTCGACATGGAGGGCGTCAAGGTGGATTTCCGCGATGACGCCCTGCAAGCCATCGCCCAGAAGGCCATGGAGCGCAAGACGGGCGCTAGGGGCCTGCGCTCCATTCTGGAGTCGGTGCTGCTCAACACCATGTACGATCTGCCTTCCTTGGACTCGGTGGCCAAGGTGATCATTGACGAAAGCGTCATCAAGGGCGAAAGCGACCCGATGCTGATGTACGAGAACAAAGAACCGGCCAAGGCCGCCCAAGAGGATTAGCGTTGCTGCGCCCGTGAAAGTCTGATCCCGTCCCAATAGTGGGGCTTGATATGGCGAAAGGGCCAGCTTTCAAGAGCAGGGTGCTGGTTGCCGGGGGCGGCATCGGTGGGCTGACGGCCGCACTTTGCCTAGCCCGGGCCGGGTTCGAGGCGACGGTCTTCGAGCAGGCGCCGGAGTTTGGCGAAGTCGGCGCCGGAGTGCAAATCAGCCCCAACGGCAGCCGTGTGCTGCACCACTTGGGTCTTGCGCCGCAGCTTGAGGCATTGGCGTTGCGGCCGGCCGGCATGGAGTTCAGGAATTGGCGCTCCGGCAAGGTCATCAGCAGTTCGGCCATGGGGGAGACGTCGGTCGCCGCCTACGGCTTTCCCTACTACCACATCCATCGCGGCGATCTGCTGCGCCTGCTGGTGGAGGCGGTTCAGCGCGAAGAATCAATCGAACTGCAGGCGAACGCCAGGGTAAGCGGCTTCGAGCAAAACGGCGCGGGAGTCCGTGTTGCGGTGGCCGGCGGCGCTGGGGAGACCGAGCATCCAGGCGTCGTTTTGGTCGGCGCCGACGGCATCCACTCTTGGGTGCGCCGGGCGCTGTTCGGCCCGCAGGCGCCGAGGTTCACCGGCAACGTCGCTTGGCGCGCCTTGGTTCCCACAGAGCGCCTGCCCACGAGCAGGGTTCGGCCGGTCGGCACCGCTTGGTGGGGGCCGGGTCGCCACTTCGTGCATTACTGCGTTCGAGGCGGTGCCTTGGTGAACTGCGTGGCCGTGGTGGAGAAGGCCGGCTGGGAAGTGGAGTCTTGGACCGAGCCCGGCAACCAAGGGGAGCTGAAGGCGGACTTCGCCGGTTGGCATGAGGAGATTCAGGCCCTGATCGACTGCATGGACCGGGGTACCTTGTATAAGTGGGCGCTCCATGACCGTCCACCCATGCCGCGTTGGAGCAAGGGTGCGGTCACCCTGCTGGGCGACGCCTGCCATCCGATGCTGCCGTTCATGGCCCAGGGCGCGGTCACCGCCATTGAAGACGCAGCGGTGCTGGCCGCCTGCTTGGCCGGCGGCTCGGAGCCGAGGGCCAGCCTCAGGCGCTACGAAAACTTGCGCCGCAACCGCACAGCGCGCATTCAGGCCCAGGCGCGGCGCAACGCCAAGATTTTCCACCTTTCCGGCGTTCCGGCATGGTTGCGCAACCGCACCGCCAAGCGGGCCGGTGGGCGCCTCATGGACAGCTTGTTCCGCTACAACGCCCTCACCGCCGGGCAAGGGCAAGCCTGAACTGAGGCGGCCTTGCGCCAAACGCGGCAGCGCCCTGTCAGCTCTCTCAATTCCCGGTGCTGCCGGTTCCAGAATTGGCCCAGCCGACCAAGGCGGAGTCCTGCCCTATGAGGCGCACCAGCGGTGCCTTTGTCGTAGTGGAAACTCCATGGCTACCCGAACGGGCGCCCCGGCTCACCGGGCGCACAGTGTTTGATCTAGGCGTTAATCCCGAACAATTCTTGCAAGAGGCTGTAGGTGTTGATATAAATTCGCTGTGAGCATCCTCCGCTCTACTAATCAATCACCCAACATGAGGAAGCATAGGTGAACAAATCCGAGCTGATCGACCACATTGCCAGCGAAGCGGACATTTCCAGGGCAGCCGCCGGCAGGGCGCTTGACGCATCGCTTCAAGCGATCACCAATTCACTGAAGCAGTCCGAGCCAGTGTCGCTGGTCGGTTTCGGCACCTTCTTGGTTCGAGCGCGCGCTGCCCGCACTGGGCGCAATCCGCAAAATCCAACGGAGCCGATCCAGATTCCCGCCTCAAGGACGGCCGCCTTCAAGCCGGGTAAGGCGCTCAAGGATGCACTGAACTAGGACCGCCGCCCCAATCCTCCATCGGGCGGGTCGAAAACTCAAGGTGCGTTCCCCAGCCGCCTCCGGGCGGCTTGTCTTCCGGTGTGGGTTGGGTCGCACTATTGCCGCTATGCGGCGCTAAACTCGTTGCCGCTGGGGCGACGGGCAACTATGGCCGTTTGCTGAAAAATGCTGCAGAAGCTCCGCGACCAAACTCAGAGCCTTGGTTTCAAGATCATCGTTGCCGTGCTGGTTTTCGCGCTGGCCTTTTTTGGCTTCGGCGCATTCAACATCTTCGCTCCGGGGGACCCGACGGTCGCCAGCGTCAATGGCGAGGACATTACCCAAGGCGCATTGTTGGCCGAAGCGGACCGGCAGCGTCGCCGCCTTATGGCCGAACTCGGCGATGACCCGGCACCCGACAGCATCGATCCCTTGGCGCTCCAGACGCAGGCCTTGGAGGGCTTGATTACCCGCAGTCTGATCGATCAAATGGTCGAGGATCTTGATTTGGCGGCCTCATCGGCCGAGGTTGACGCCGCGGTGCTTGCCGACCCTGGATTTCAGATTGACGGCAAGTTCAACCAGGAATTCTACCGCCGGGCGCTGTCCGCCATGGGCTATACGCCCGCTGGCTATCTGGCAGACTTGGCCTCGCGCATCAGCGCCAATCAACTGCGCTTGGCGCTCGTTGACACGGCCCTTGCCGCCGACTGGGAGTCAGCTCTCTTCGTTCGCTTGCTGGACCAACGGCGGGACTTGGCTTGGTTGCCCTTCACGGTTGCCCGCTTCAGCGAAGATGTGACGGTGGACGCAGCCGACATCGAACTCCACTACGCCGAACATGAAGCCGAAATGATGACCGAGGAGAAAGTCGATGTCGCCTATGTGGAGTTGAGTTGGGAGCAATTGCTGGACGATCCAAGCATTGACATTGGCGAGGCCGACTTGCAGCGCGAGTATGAAGCTGACAAGGCGGCGGCGGCGGACCTGGAGCAGCGACGCAGTTCGCACATTCTGCTGCGCACCGGGGAGGAACGCAGCGACGAGGAGGCCATGCGCCTGCTGGAGGGCTTCCGGGAGCGTTTGCTGGCCGGGGAGTCCTTCGCCGAGTTGGCCGAAAACCATTCCGAAGATCCCGGTTCCGCCGCGGTCGGCGGCGACCTCGGCCTCGTTGGCCGCGGCATATTCGACCCGGCTTTCGAGGAGGCGCTGTGGCAATTGCAGGAGGGCGAAATATCGCCGCCGGTCAAATCGGCGTTCGGCTACCACCTGATTCGGCTGGAGGGCGTCGAGGTGGAGGAGTTCCCGGATTTCGCCGAGAAAAGGCAGGAGATTGAGCAGCGGCTGCGGGAGCAGGCGGCGCGGGACCTGTTTGCGGACCGAGTGCGGGAGCTCGACAATCTGGCGTTCGAGCAGAATGAATCCTTGGCCGGCATTGAGGAGGCGTTGGGGCTTGAACGGCAAGTCGTGGAAGGCGTCACCCGCAGCAGCGGCGGTGTGTTTGCTTCCGAGGAGCTTCGGGAAGCGGTCTTCGCGCCGGATGTCCTGGAGGACGGCAACAACACCGCCGCCATTGAACAGGGTGACGACCGGGCGGTTGTCGCCCGGGTTTTGAGCCACCAGCCGCGGCAACTAAGGCCGCTTGCAGACGTTCGGCCTGAAATCGAAGCCTTGTTGGTGCGGCAATCCGCTCGGCAGGCCTTGGCGGAGGCCCATGAGGCCGCCTTGGCGCGAGTCGAGGCAGGGGAAAGCACGGCGGCGGTGGCCGACGACTACGGTTTGTCCTGGCAGACAGTGGAGAGTGCGCGACGGGCCGATGAGAGGGTGCCGGCCGCCGTTTTGGAGGCGGCGTTTGCCGTGCCTCGCCCTCCTGAAGACGGCAAGAGCGTCGGCTTCGCTAGTTTGGATGAAGAAGGGGAAGCCGTCGTGACCGTCACGCGGGTGGTTGAGGGAGATGCAGCGGCTTTGGCGGACGCTGAGTTGGACGGTTTGCGCCAACTACTGCTTGCCCGTGGCCAACGGCTCGATTTTGAAGCCCTGTATCAGAGCTATTTGGCCGATGCGGACATATCGCGCCGCATTTCCTCAGGGGACTAGCCCTGTGCCCTTGGCGGTGTGCGCGGGTCTTGGCCAAGGCCGGCCTTGACGGTGGGCGCCACGCCGCTGTGGATTGGCATCGCACCAAATTTGGGCAAAGGCTTTTGGCGGAGGAGCAGCCGCGTCTTGACGGCTTGGTCAGGCGCCTGCACGGTGACGTGTTGCTCTGGTCCGGCCCCGCTCCAGAAACGGCCCAGTGCCTCAAACGCTGCATGGTGCGCCGCCGGCTCTACCATTTGAGCCTGCACGGGGGTAGGGGGAGGGTGCGCCTCGGTCCCGACACCGATATGGTCGGCTTCGCCGGTCGCCTTTGCGCCCTGCCGTTGCCAAACAAGAGCGTTGACTGCCTAGTGCTGCACCACAGCTTGGAAACCGAAACTGACCCACGCCAAGCGCTGCGCGAAGTAAGCCGAGTCATCGCTCCCGGCGGGCGCTTGATCCTGTGCGCCTTCAACGGCTTCAGCGCTTGGGGGTTGCGTGGACTCTATGGCCGCCTGCGCACCGACATGCTGTCGGACCTGAAGTTCATCAACCCGTTGCGCCTGTTCGATTGGCTGGCCTTGTTGGGGTTTGAGCTCGATGAGCCCCCGGAGTACTTGGGCTACGGCCTGCCCCTGCCGGCCGGCAAGCCGGCCGCCGGCCGGATGGCGGCTTGGCTTGGCCGGGCATTGCCGCCAGTTGGCGCAGCATTGCTGATTTTCGCCGTCAAACAGGCCCAAGGGATGAATCTGAGTCGGCCTGACAGGCCCCTTGAGGGGCCCGAACTGGCGGTGGCGGGCTATCCGAAGGCGATGCAGGGCTTCGGCTTGAGGGGTTTGGGCGGACCGTTGCCGAAGCAAGAGCGCAGCCGTTCGCTTGATGGGCGCGATGCCGGCTCAGGTCAGGTGTGCGCAAGGGCCGCATGAGGGTTGAGATCTACACCGACGGGGCTTGCCGGGGCAATCCGGGGCCGGGAGGGTTCGCCGCCCTGTTGCGTTGCAAGGATGTGGAGAAGCTGGTCTCCGGCGCCGAACTCCACACCACCAACAACCGCATGGAGTTGATGGCGGCCATCGCCGGTCTGGAGCAACTCAAGGCCGGCAGTCGGGTGGTGCTGACCACGGACTCCGAGTATGTGCGCAAAGGGATCACCGAGTGGGTGGCGGCTTGGCGGGCCAATGGCTGGCGCACCGCCGGCAAAAAGGCGGTCAAGAACAAGGATCTGTGGCTGCGCCTGGGCGAGCAGGCCGAAAGGCATAAAATCGAGTGGCGCTGGGTGAAGGGCCATAGCGGCCATGTTGACAACGAACGGGTCGACCGGGAAGCGAACGCAGCCATCGACGCGATGCAGGTGGCCAATTCATAGGCGGAGGCGGATTTGCGGCAAATCGTATTGGATACGGAGACCACCGGTTTGGAGCCGGAGCACGGCCATCGGATCATCGAAATTGGCGGCGTGGAACTCGTTGATCGGCAGTTGACGGGGCAGCAGTTCCACGAATACCTGAACCCGCAGCGCAGGATCGACCGGGGCGCCTTGGAGGTGCATGGCATTGATGAGGGCTTTTTGGCTGCAAAACCGACTTTTGCGGAAGTCGCCGAAACCTTTGTTCGCTTTGTTGAGGGTGCGGAGTTGATCATCCACAACGCCCCCTTTGACGTGGGTTTTCTTAATCACGAACTTTCCTTGCTGCCGGGCGAGCGCCGCCGCATGGATGACCTTTGCGAGGTGACGGACTCCCTAGCTCTGGCAAGGCGCAAGTATCCAGGTCAAAAGAACAGCTTGGACGCCCTGTGCCGCCGCTATGAGATCGACAACAGCGCCCGCCAAAACCACGGGGCCTTGCTTGATGCGCGGATTTTGGCGGATGTCTATCTAGCCATGACCGGCGGCCAGACCGCGCTGTTCGGCGGCGCTCAGGAGCAGGATTCCATGCTGCGCGACAGCCCAACGTTTGAGCCTCTGCCGGCGGCTCGTCCGAGGCTGAAAGTGGTGCTCGCCACCGCCGAGGAACTGGAGCGGCACGAGCGCATGATGCGGCGGCTTTCCGCCTAGAATTTCCAAACTGCGCATTGCCTGCGCCACTCAGGAAAACTTGCCAAGCCGCTTTTTGGATGGGCGAAGCACCCGCTAGGTAAGCAGGAAATGCACCGCCAGCCAGCCGGTCAGGCCGAGAACGAGGGTGTAGGGCAGGGCCATGACGACCATGCGCATGTAGGAGAGCCGCACCAGGGGCGCCACCGATGAAGTCAGCAAAAACAGAAAGGCGGCTTGGCCGTTGGGGGTGGCGATGCTGGGGATGTTGGTGCCGGTGTTGATGGCCACCGCCAGCAGGTCAAAGTGCTCCCGGCTGATGCTGCCGGCCTCAAAGGCGTCGTGGACTTGGTTGATGTAAACCGTGGCCACGAACACGTTGTCGCTGATGGCGGAGAGCAGGCCGTTGGCGATGTAGAACATGCCGGGCTGCACCGCCATATCCAGGCTCAGAACATACGTCAGGATTGGCTCGAACAGGTGCTGGCTTTCGATGACGGCGACGATGACGAAGAACACCACCAGTAGGGAGGTGAACGGCAGGGCCTCCTCGAACGCCTTGCCGAGCTGATGCTCCTTGATGGTGCCGTTGAAGGCCGTTTGCACCACGATCACCATCAACCCGATCAAGCCCACCTCCGCCACATGGAAGGCCAGGGCGGCGACCAGCAGAATGCCGGCAATGGCTTGGATGGCCAGCCTAGCGGCGTCTCTTTCGGTGCGACCCGCCGCTTCGGCGTCATCGTAGCGGCGCAGGATATCGCGCACCGCCAAGGGCATTTGCACACCGTAGCCGGCGATCTTGGTCTTCTCCAGCAGGACGCAGCAGAACAGGCCGACGGCCAGTACTGGCATGGTCACTGGCGACATCTGCTGAAAGAACTCTATGAAGGTCCAGTCCATGCGGCTGGCGATCAGCAGGTTCTGCGGCTCACCGACGGTGGTGCAGACCCCGCCCAAGGCGGTGCCGACCGCGCCGTGCATCAGCAAGGTGCGCAGGAAGGCGCGGAACTGGTCGAGGTCCCGCCGCTGTTGCCCCTCCATCTTGCTGTCGTCGTGCTGATCGTAGTAGTCGTCTCTGTGCATCGAGTTGGACGCCACCTTGTGGTAAACGAAGTAGAAGCCGGTGGCGACGCTGATGACTACCGCCATCACGGTCAAGGCGTCAAGAAACGCGGAAAGGAAGGCGGAGACCGCAGTGAACAGGAAGGCGAGCAGGGTTTTGGAGCGAATGCCGAGCAGGATCTTGGTGAAGGTGAACAGCAAAAGCTCCTTCATGAAGTAGATGCCGGCCACCATGAACATCAGCAGCAGGATCACCGGAAAGTTGTTGAAGACCTCCATGCGGATGAGTTCCGGCGTGGTCATGCCGAGCGCGGTGGCCTCCAAGGCCAGCAGGCCGCCGGGTTGCAGGGGGTAGCAGGTCAGCGCCATGGCGAGCGTGAAAATGAACTCCAGCACCAGCACCCAGCCCGTGACCGTCGGCCCGGCCACCACCAGCAGAATGGGGTTGGCGATCAGAAAACCGATGATGGTCACCTTGTACCAGCGGGGAGCATGGCCTAAAAAGTTCAGCCAGAATGCGTGGGTTACTTCCTTCATGATGCTCCTTAAGCCCGTCCGCCCACGGCGGATGGCGGATTACGGGCCGGCCGGCCCTTGGCGACGCGACGCTATTTTTCTTGACCTCGCCTTGCCGAGCAAGCCTTGCGCGAAAACTTTTTGGTGGCCCACCATGCCACGAATCAGTAAAGTATGCCGCATTTTCACGGTCGGGTGTCCATGACGCATCTTTATCAGTACTTGTTGTTTCTGGCCGAGGCGGCAACCGTGGTGGCTGCCATCCTCATCGTTCTGTCCGCGGCGCTTTCGATGAGCGCCCGGCGCCGCCAAGCGCCGCCGGGCATTTTGGAGGTGGTGCGCTACAACGACTATTTGGACAGCCTGCGCCACGGGCTGGAGCAGGCCCTGCTTACGCCGGGCCAGTATCGCAAACAGGCACGGCGCGAGGCCAAGGCCCAAGCCAAAAAGGCCAAGCAGGAGGCGAAACGGGCGGCACGGGCCGCCAAGCAGCGCCAGGCGGAGCAAGCTGCCGAAGCCGGGCAAGCCGCAACTGGGGACGAGACGCCGGCTGCGGAAAACGCTGCTGCGGAGGCGTCGGCAACCGCTTCTTGCGCCCCAGCCCAAGAGGTTGACGCAGCGTCCGGACACGGGGTTGACCATGCGCCGGAAAGCGCCGGTGGCGCGGTGCCGGTTGCAACGGACGCCGAGCCCATCGAAGGGGATGGGCCGGATGCGGCGTCTGGTCAAGCCGCCCCTACGGCGGCGGAAGCCGACGCCGGCCGCAGAAGCTGCGTGTACGCCCTGACTTTTGAGGGGGACATGGACGCCTCCAAGGTGTCCTTCTTGCGTCATGAAGTCAACGCCATCCTCACCAAGGCGGAGGAGGGCGACGAAGTGGTGGCGCGGGTCAAGAGTTTCGGCGGGCGGGTGCATGGCTACGGGCTGGCCGCCTCGCAACTGCAAAGGGTGCGGGAGCACGGCCTGAAGTTGGTGGTGGCGGTGGACCAGGTGGCGGCCAGCGGCGGCTACCTGATGGCCGCCGTAGCCAACCGAGTGATCGCCGCGCCCTTCGCCTTGGTCGGTTCCATCGGGGTGGTGGCCGAAATCCCCAACATCCATCGCTTGTTGAAGAAGCATGACGTGGATGTGGAAGTCGTCACCGCCGGCCGCTACAAGCGCACCCTGACTGTGCTTGGCGAAAACACGGAGGAAGGCCGCCGCAAGTTCACCGAGGAGTTGGAGGACCTGCACACTCTGTTTCAGGAGTTCGTCACCGACAAGCGCCCCGGCGTGGATTTGCAGAAGGTCGCCACCGGCGAGGCTTGGTACGGCCAGCGCGCCATTGACTTGAACTTGGTTGATGAATTGATGACCAGCGACGAATACCTGATGCGGCGCTGCGGCGCTGCGGATGTTTTTGAGGTTCGTTGGGTGGAGCACAAAAAGCCCTTGGAGCGGATGCTCGCCCAGGTGGAAGGGGGCGTCAAATGGCTGCTTGGCTGGCTGCCGGGGCGGGCTGGGCAGGCCTGACTGCAAAGCTCTCCGCAGGGTTGCTCGTGCGTGGGTGCGCTTGGGCTCGCGCCTAGTCCTGCCGCAGGGGTGCCCGCATGGCGATGGGGCTGGCGTAGCGGAAGGTCACTAAGTAGCTTGAAACAATCAAGGTTAGGACCGTTGCCGCCTGTATGACGTGGGCGGCCTTGACGTCGAGCAGCCCGACGGACAGAGCCAACGTGCAAAGCAGCAGCGAGAATTCCGAGGCTTGCCCAAGTCGAAAGCCCACTTCCCAGGAGTCTTTGCGGCTCTCTCCTTGCCAGTGCAGCAGCTTGGCGAACACCGCCGGTTTGGCGGCTATGAGGATGGCCGCCAGAAGGACGGCGGGCAGGGCCACCTGCATGGCGACGCCCATGTCGAGGGCGGCGCCCACGGAGAAGAAGAAAAGCACCAGGAAGAAGTCCCGAATGGGCCGCAGGCTCTCGGCGATGTAGATGGATATGGGGTGGGTGGCCAAAGCCACCCCGGCGATGAAGGCGCCGATGGCCAAGGACAGCCCGGCCATGGCGGCGATGGAGGCCAGGCCCAGGCACCAGCCGATGGCCAGCAGAAAGATGAACTCGTGAAAGGCGTCAAAGCGCTTGATGAGGGGCAGCATCAGGAAGCGCACCGCCAGATAGGCGGCGCCGGCCAGCGCCGGCAGGGAGATGGCGATGGCGCCAAGGCTCGTGATTGTTGACTCCGCGGCGCCGCCGTAGCCGGCGACCAGCACCAAGGCGACGATGGCGAGCAAGTCCTGCACCAGCAGCAGGCTCACCACCATTTCCCCGATGTGGCGGTGGTGCAGAACGGTGGCCGGCAGCAGCTTCACGCCGAGGATGGTGCTCGAGAAGGTCATCGCCATGCCGGTGATGGCGGCGGCCGCGAAGCCGTAGCCGAAGGCGACCATCAGGGTGAAGCCTATGGCGAAGAAGACCGCCGAAGTGCCGAGCGCCGTCAGCATCGACTTGCCCAGCATGGCGGCGAGCTTGGCCGGCTGCATGTCCAGCCCGATCAGGAACAGCAGGAAAATGATGCCGAATTCGGCGATCTCCGCGAGCAGGTCGGCGTCCGTCACCAAGGAAAGGCCGTGCGGTCCGAACAGGATGCCGATGGCGATGTAGGCCACCAGCAGCGGCTGCCGACCGTACAGCGCCAAGGCGGCCAGCGCCGCCGCCCCGGAGAAGATCAGGAAGAAGGAGTTGGCGATGTCCGAGAACTGATGGATGGCTGGCCCCCCATGCGACGATCGGCCGGCCGCGATTCGACAGCCGAAGCCTGATAGTAATCCGAATAGGGGTGCAGCGTCGCCTCTCGTGGGGCTGCGTCTTTTTCCAGGACATAGCCATTGAAGCCGCAGCGCCGCATGTAGTGCAGCAGATCCTCATGCACCGCACCGACGGCGATGAGCTCCCCGGCATAGCCGAGGCGGGTGCGCAGCAGCACGGCCAGGGACAGGCCGCGGCCGTCGTTGAAGGCGGGAAAGTCGATGGCGATCAGGGGCGCGGCCAGCCAGCGCTCGTCAACTTCTGCGTCCACCGCCAGCTTGACGCCCAAGCCGCTTTCCAGCGTCCATTGGCCGGTCTCCAGCAGCTCCGGCGGCGGCGTCAGTTCGCCGTTCAGCCTAAGCAGCCTTGGCATAGGCCCGCTCTTTGAACGGCGCCATGCCGATGCGCCGAAAGCAGTGCAGGAAGCTCTCGTCCTCAATGCGGTACGCCAGATAGACATCCAGAATGTCGCTGATGACATTCGGCACCTCGGCGCGGGAGAAGGAGGGCCCCATGATTTGGCCGAGGGAGGCGTCCGCGCCGCTGTGCCCGCCGATGGAAACCTGATAGTACTCCCGCCCCTTCTTGTCCACCCCCAGAATGCCGATGTGGCCGACGTGGTGATGGCCGCAGGCGTTCATGCAGCCGGAAATGTTGAGGTCCAGTTCGCCGAGGTCGTGGAGGTAGTCGTAGTCCTCCAGTTGCCGTTGCAATGCCTCCGCCACGGGGATGGACTTGGCGTTGGCCAAGGAGCAGTAATCCCCGCCGGGGCAACAGATGATGTCCGTGGCGAGCCCCCGATTGGCGGTGCCGAGCCGGTGGGTGACGGCCGCTTGCCACAGGGAGTAAAGCTGCTCCTGCCCCACATCCGGCAGGACGAAGTTCTGCTGATGGGAGATGCGCACCTCGCCGAAGCCGTAGGCGTCCGCCCAATCCGCCACCGCCTCCATTTGCGCATCGGAGACGTCGCCGGGCGGGGTGCCGGTCTCCTTGGTCGATAGCACAGCGATGGCGTAGCCGTCTTGCTTGTGCGGCGAGACGTTGTGCCGCACCCAACGGTTGAAGGCGGGGTTCCGTAGCCGCTGCGCGGCCAGTGCCTCCGCGGCGCCGGGGCGTTGGGGGTAGGGGGACGGCTCGAAGTGGGCGGCCATCCGCCCGATGACCTCTTCGCTTAGGGTGCTTGGCGAGCCCTTGAGTTGCGCCCACTCCGCATCCACCTTGGCCTTGAAGCCCTCGGCGGTCATGGCCCGCACGAGGATCTTGATGCGCGCCTTGTATTTGTTGTCCCGCCGTCCGTAGCGGTTGTAGGTGCGCATGATGGCTTCTATGTAGGTCAGCAGGTGGCGGGCCGGCAGCCCTTCCCGAAGCAACGCGCCGATGGCCGGGGTGCGCCCCAAGCCGCCGCCGGCGAGGATGTCAAAGACCACCTCGCCGCCTTGCTGGCGGGCGATGACGCCAATGTCGTGGACGTTGACGGCGGCCCGGTCCGCCGCCGCGCCGGTGACGGCGATCTTGAACTTGCGCGGCAGCCAGTCAAACTCCGGGTGGCTGGTGGACCATTGGCGGAGCAGCTCGCAGTAGGGGCGAGGGTCCACCGCCTCGTCTTCTGCCACTCCAGCGAACTCATCGGTGGTGACGTTGCGAATGCAGTTGCCACTGGTCTGGATGGCGTGCATCTGCACGGTCGCCAAGTCCGCCAGAATGTCCGGCACTTCGGCCAGTTCCGGCCAGTTGAACTGCATGTTCTGGCGGGTGCTGAGATGGCCGTAGCCGCGGTCGTAATGGCGGGAGATGTGCGCCAACATGCGCAACTGACGGCTGGAAAGAGTGCCGTAGGGAACCGCCACCCGCAGCATGGGCGCTAGGCGCTGAATGTACAGCCCATTGCGCAGGCGCAGTTGCAGGAATTCGTCATCGCTGAGTTCGCCAGCCAGATAACGCCGAGTCTGATCGCGGAAGTGGGCGACCCGCTCATCGACAAATTGCTGGTCGAAACTGTCGTAGCGATACATGGGATGGGTGGCCAAACCGCCAAGAAAAAACACCCTAACATCTTGGTTTAACGGTAAAAGAGACGATTAGGTCTATGCATAGAACGAAATTGACTGACCGTCGGCGCAATGCCCCGAGCCGCCAGATGGGTCGTGCATTTCCCAAATGCTCGTCGGCTGGACCAAGGCTGCTCAAGGTCTGAAGGAAATATCGGCCCTTTTGGTTTGGCCTTGCAGGGCTACTAAGGGCGCTGGACCAGAGCAACCGGAGTGGCGCGCAAACAAACGATGGGCGTCGTCAGCCGCCTAGGTTCGGGCGCAGCCAGCGCTTGGTCGTCTCCGCATCCCAGCCTTTGCGGGCGGCGTAGTCTTCGACTTGGTCCTCGCCGATCTTGCCGACGCCGAAGTAGCGGCTTTCCGGGTGGGCGAAGTACCAGCCGGACACGGAGGCCGCCGGCTGCATGGCGTAGTGCTCCGTCAGTTGGATGTGCGCGGCGCAGCCGGCGTTCAGCAGGCGGAACAGAGTGGCTTTTTCCGTGTGGTCGGGGCAGGCCGGGTAGCCGGGGGCGGGGCGGATGCCGCGGTAGCGCTCGGCGATCAGGTCGGCGTTGTCCAGTTGTTCGTTGGAGGCATAGCCCCATACCTCCTCCCGCATGAGCTGATGCAGGCGCTCGGCGGCGGCTTCGGCCAGCCGGTCCGCCAACGCCTTGATCATGATGTCGGCGTAGTCGTCACCGGGATGTCTGGCCAGCGCGGCCTCGATGCCGATGCCGGCCGTCACCGCAAAGCCGCCGATGTAGTCCCGCTCCGGGGAGACGAAGTCCGCTAAGCAAAGGTTGGGTTTGCCTTCCGGCAGCAGGCGTTGCTGGCGCAGATGATGGGTCACGGCCAAGATTTGGTCTTGGGATTCGTCGGTGAACAGGCGAACATCGTCGTCGCCCTCCCGGCGGCAGGGCCAGACGCCGGTAACGGCGCGAACCTGCAGGTCGCCTTGCTTCACCAACGCCTGCAAGGCGGCTTCGGCGTCCGCGAACAGTTCTCGGGCACTGGCGCCCACCTTCTCGTCGTCAAGAATTTTGGGATATTTGCCGGCCAGTTCCCAAGTCATGAAGAACGGGGTCCAGTCG
Organism: uncultured Pseudomonadales bacterium; assembly: GCA_958296195.1. Classification (GTDB taxonomy): domain Bacteria; phylum Pseudomonadota; class Gammaproteobacteria; order Pseudomonadales; family Azotimanducaceae; genus Azophilus. The sequence continues at coordinate 2,811,998 of OY282455.1, forward strand.
ATGTAGGGGATGAGTTCGGCAATTGTCAGCTGTCTGGCGCTGACCCCCAACTGGGCCGGCTGCGGCGGCTTGAAGCGGGGCCAGTCCAGCGAGAGCTTGTTCTCCCGTGCTTCCGCCAGGCTCAGCAGCTCCACGTTGCGTTGGCGCAGGGTGTTGCGCTGGCGAATGCGGGCGTACTCGGCCTTTAGGCCCTCGACAAACTTGCCTTGGGCGTCTCCTGACGCCAGCCTTTGCGCCACGTTGACGGCGCGGGAGGCGTCCGGCACATAGGCGACCGGGCCGTTGCCGTACTCCGGTTCGATCTTGACCGCGGTGTGCGCCTTGGAGGTGGTCGCGCCGCCGATCAGCAGGGGTGTGTGGAAGCCTAGGCGCTGCATCTCCCCGGCCACATGCACCATCTCGTCCAAGGACGGGGTGATGAGGCCGGACAGGCCGATCAGGTCGGCGCCCACTTCCTGCGCCTTGGCCAAGATCTGTTCGGCGGGCGCCATGACCCCTAGGTCAAAGACCTTGAAGTTGTTGCACTGCAGGACAACGCCGACGATGTTCTTGCCGATGTCGTGGACGTCCCCCTTAACCGTGGCCATGACGATGGCGCCCTTGAGGTTGCCGGCGGCGTCCTTCTCCGCCTCAATGTAGGGCGTTAGGTGCGCCACCGCCATCTTCATGGCCCGGGCGCTCTTCACCACCTGCGGCAGGAACATCTTGCCGGCGCCGAACAGGTCGCCGACTCGGTTCATGCCGTCCATCAGCGGCCCCTCGATCACCTCGATGGCCCGGCTAGCGCCTTGCCGCGCCTCCTCGGCGTCCTCGACGATGAACTCGGTGTCGCCGTTCACCAAGGCGTGGCCCAGCCGCTCCGCCACCGGCCATTCGCGCCAGGCCAAGTCCGGCGTCGCCTGCTTGGCGGCGGTGCCGCCGTAGCGTTCAGCCACCTCAAGCAGTCGCTCCGTGGCGTCCGCCCGTCGGTTCAGCACCAAGTCCTCAGCCCGGTTGCGCAGTTCCTCCGGGAGGTCTTCGTAGATGCCCAACTGCCCGGCGTTGACGATGCCCATGCGCAGGCCGGCTTTGATGGCGTGGTAGAGGAACACGCTGTGGATGGCCTCCCGCACCGGGTTGTTGCCGCGAAAAGCGAAGGAGACGTTGCTGACCCCGCCGGAAGTCTTGGCGCCCGGCAGATTGGCGCCAATCCAGCGGCAGGCTTCAATGAAATCCTTGGCGTAGTTGCGGTGCTCGTCAATGCCGGTGCCGATGGCGAAGATGTTGGGGTCGAAGATGATGTCCTCCGCCGGCAAGCCCACCTCCTTGACCAGAAGGTCGTAGCTGCGGGCGCAGATGGCGGTCTTGCGCTCCAGGGTGTCCGCTTGGCCGGCTTCGTCGAAGGCCATCACCACCACTGCGGCGCCGTGGTTGCGGCAGCGCCGCGCCGCTTCCACGAAAGCCTTCGGGCCTTCCTTCAGGCTGATGGAGTTGACCACCGCTTTGCCCTGTACGCACTCCAGCCCGGCTTCGATGACCTCCCACTTGCTGGAGTCGATCATCACCGGCACCCTGGCGATGTCCGGCTCAGCGGCGATCAGGTTGAGGAAGCGGACCATGGCGGCGCGGGAGTCCAGCATGCCTTCGTCCATGTTGACGTCGATGATCTGCGCCCCGGCCTGCACCTGCTGCCGGGCCACATCCACGGCCGCCTCGTAGTCGCCGTTGCGGATCAGGCGGGCGAACTTGGCCGAGCCGGTGATGTTGGTGCGCTCGCCGATGTTGACGAACAGGGCGTCGTCATTGATGGTCAGCGCCTCCAGGCCGGACAGCTTGAGGCCGGCGCGGGGCGGCGGCGAGCGGCGGGGCGCCTTGCCGGCTACGGCGTCCGCAATGGCCTCAATGTGCTTCGGCCCGCTGCCGCAGCAACCGCCCACCAGGTTGACGAAGCCGCTGTCGGCGAACTCGCCCAAGGCGGCGGCCATGTCCTCCGGGGTTTGGTCGTAGCCGCCGAAGGCGTTGGGCAGGCCGGCGTTGGGATGGACGCTGACGAAGGCATCGGCGATGCGGCCCAAACCCTCAACGTAGGGGCGCAGTTGCGCCGCGCCCAGGGCGCAGTTGAAGCCCACCGCCAAGGGCTTGGCGTGGGCCAGGGAGTGCCAGAACGCCTCCGTGGTCTGCCCGGAGAGGGTGCGCCCGCTGGCGTCCGTGATGGTGCCGGAGATGATGAGGGGCGCATCCCGCCCTTGTTCGGCCAGTGTGCTTTGCACGGCGGCCACGGCGGCCTTGGCGTTCAGGGTGTCGAAGATGGTTTCGATCAGAATCAGGTCCGCGCCGCCGTCCAGCAGTGCCGCCGCGGCTTCGGCGTAGGCGTCGAACAACGCTTGAAAAGTGACGGTGCGCAGCCCCGGATCTTCAATGCTCGGCGACAGGCTGGCGGTCTTGTTGGTGGGGCCAAGCACTCCGGCCACGAACCGGGGACGGCCCTCTGCGGCGAAGGCGTCCGCCGCCTGCCGGGCGATGCCGACCGCCGCCCGATTAATCTCCGCGGCTCGCCCCGCGAGCCCGTAGTCCCCTTGGGAGATGGTGGTGGCGGTGAAGGAGTTGGTCTTGATGATGTCCGCCCCCGCCCGCAGGTAGCGGTGATGGGCATCGGCGATCAGTTGCGGCTGCGTCAGGCAAAGGACGTCGTAGTTGCCCTGCAGCGCCTGCTCATGCCCCCCCAGCAGATTCCCCCGATAGTCCTCCTCCGCCAAGCCCTCGCCCTGCAGCAAGGTGCCGTAGGCCCCATCGAGCAGGAGGATGCGGTCTTGCAGCAAACTGGTCAGAATGGCGCGGATGTTCATGGCGGAGCCGGCATTGCTGGCGGGCTGACGCCCAAGCGGCAACCCCTCCTGTGCGTGGTGAAGTGCCAATGAGTATAGGGAGCAGGCCCGTTTCAGCAATTAGAGTTATGGTCGCGCAACTTGAATGGAGTTCATGCAGGGTGCCGGGACGCCAACCCTCAGATTGACAATGTGTCAGCCCCAAGCTGCAATGTCCCCATTCTGCAAATTTGAACGAAACCAGTAAGGAGGCCACTGTTATGAAGAATCAAGAATCGACCGCAAAGCGGCTGTGCAGGTCGCGGCAAGGCCTGCTGGCATTGCTTGGCTGGGCGGTTGCCTTGGCGACGGCAGGCCATTTCGGAGCGGCGAATGCTCAAAAGACGGCTGCGGCGTCGCCGGGAACGGCGGTTGCGGAAACTGGCGCCCAATCGGCCTTGTTGTCCGTGGCGGAATTGGCCGGCTTGGTCGAAATATGCCGAGTGTCTGACCCCAAGGTCCCTTCCTCCGCTTTCGTGGTTAAGCGAAGCGACCCGGTGCAGAGGGACAAGGACTATTGGCTGAAGGACTATTGGATGCGCTATCGGTGCAAGGAGGTCTGCGCGGATTGGCGGCAATGCCAAGTCCCGGCCTACGCCCAGGACGACGGCGACCTCATGTACCACGGCCGGCAACCGGATCTGCCCAAGCAATCCGTTGCCTTTGTGGTGGACGGCATGGGCGGGCACTTGGCCTACACGACGGATGGCGGCGACCAAACCATCTTCACCCACAACGGGTCCGGCGGCATCGGCTACGATCCAAGCGTTGCCTTGCTGGAGAAGCGCAGCCCGGTGAACACCGTGACCATGAGTTGGGCGATGGGCTACGCACCGCCCGACATTCCCGACCCGCCGTCCTTTCTTCAAGAACACTACGCACAGACGCAGATCTCGTGGGGCTGGTACACGCGCGATTCCGCCGCCGCGGAGCGGGTACACAACTTGAACCGGCGCGTCGCGGCTGCAATCGCTTGGAGTCATGAGAACTTGGCGGGGCCCTCCACTTTCGCCACACGGGGGTGCAGCATGGGTGCCGTGGCCACCTTTGGCGCGGTGCTGTGGCACGGCTTGGACGACATCATTGACTATCAAGCCCTAAGCGGCGGCCCGCCGCTCTACGACATCAACGCCGGCTGCGGCCGGCGCACCTATGTCCAAGGCTATTGCGACCTGGACGCCAATGTGCCTTGCACGGCGGATGCGGACTGCCAAGCCGTAGCGGCCAACAGCGTTTGCCGCGTTCCCGACATGATTACGGCCGGGTGGCTTTACGAAAGCGTCGTCAATCACGTCCACGCCACCACCGCCTGCCGCATACCGAAAGGCGGAGACGAACCCTATCCGCCCTTCGACGAAAGCAGCATGATGGCTGCGGACGATGGCGACTGGGACATCGATCACTCGGTTGACCTAGTGGTCGACGTCGGCCCGGAGTATGACCCGGAGCAGCTAAGCGGCGGCGACGAGCACTGGGCTCTCGGTCACTTCATGTACGTCTTCAACAGAATGAACATGCAGCCCGGGTCGGACAAGCAATGGCATGCGTTTGAAAACTCCAACCACTGCGAAGCCTTCGGCGGCGAGGCCGTGATGGACCTCATAATGGCCCGCATGGGGCTTGAGGCGGCAGAATAGTCGCCCTCCTGGATGCGTTTCCACAACGACGTTGCCGCACCATTCGTCGCTGGGCGGTCGCCAGCTAGCGCCGCACAGCGAGCGATATGCCAAAAGTGCGGTCATTGCCGTTGTAGATCAACGACTGCATCTCAAGGGCTTCAAAGCCCTCAACGATGTACTCCTCATCAGTCAGGTTCCTGGCGAACACGGCAACTTCGTAGCGGGCGTCGTTTGATTGCCAAGCTGCGCGGGCGTTCCAAATGGTAAAGTCCCCACCGACGTTGAACGGCGTGTTGTCCGAACTAAAGTAGTATTCGTCCGAGTGGGTGAAGTCCACCTGCAGGGAGCCCTCGCCTCCAAGCAGGGGTTGGTGGAACCGGAAGACGCCGTTGTAGGACAGCTTTGGCGAGAGCGTCAACTCCGAGCCGGAAAAATCCTCAAAAAGGGGCTGGTCGTTGCTGTCCAAGCCCGTGAAGCTGATGAAGTCCTTGGTCTCCGTTTCCAAGTAGCCCAGCCCCAGCAGAACCTCGAAAAAATCCGCAGGGCTGAAGGCCAGCTCCGCTTCAAACCCAGCAATCTTCACATTCCCGGCGTTGGTTAGCTGGGGGATGGGAGTGCCCAAAGTGCCCACATTGGCTATGGTCAACGCCTGAAAGTCGTCATAGTCGTAAATGAAGGCTGTTACGTTGGTGCGCAGGCGACTGTCAAATTGCGTGGTTTTGACGCCGGCTTCATACATCAGCATGGTTTCATCGTCGAAGGGCTGCAACTCAAAGGGAGTTGCAACGATGGCCCCGGAGTTGAAACCGCCGGTCTTTATCCCTTTGGCGACATTCACAAATAGCATGGTCTCTTCGGCCGCGAACCAGTTTAAGCCCAGATTCCAGGAGGGCGCGTTGGTTTTGAAGGTGTCAGACAGGGAAAACTCCGGGTCGGGGATGCCGAAAAAACCCGAATCCATAATGGAGAAATCCAGGGTCTTCTTCTCATCCGTCCAGCGCAAGCCCGCCTTCAGTTCCAGTTCTTCGATTGGGCTCCAGTTCATGTGGCCGAAAACGGCAGCGGTCTTGGTGTCTTGGCCGTAGTCTGTGGTATAGAACAGGTTGCCAGGCAACGGCGGTAGGGGAAAGCCGAACACCGGCAACGTGTCAAATGACAGGACATTGACGTTTCCAGGCTTTTCGTCGCTGTAGTAGTAGGCGCCCAGCATCCAAGTCAGTCCGTCGGAGGCGTTGCTTATGCGGAATTCCTGCGAAAACTGCTTGGAGTCGACCAGCCAGTTCGTCTGCAACGGGACAACTGGCGTTGGCACAGTCACTTCCAGATGGTCCTTGTCCACATTTTGCACAGCGGTTATGGAGACCGCCTCCCAGCCGTTCCGTCCCCAGGCCAACTTGGCTGAAGCGCCCCAAACGTCGTTTTTCAAGTAGGGAGCGGCGTCTGCGCTCGTCTCGTTGGAGCGTACGTCCGGGTCGGCGTCCATATAGCCGAAGAGATCAACGCACTGCCGCTGCAGCACCTCCTGCGGTGTGCAGTGGACCCCCCCTGCGAATTGCGGTGCGGTCAATAGGCCGCGATGCTTGTAGAACGTCGGCGTGTTGTCCACCGACGCCAACTGCAGCTTCAGCAGCAAGTTGGCCTCGGATGACAAGTCGATGTCCAGCTGCCCGCGAATGGCGTCAATGTTCACCACGGAACCGCGCCTTCCGTTGGCGCGGTCAACTTGATTGCCATCGCGTTGGTTGTGGTAATAGGAAAGCCTCGCCCTCAGGTTGTCCGCCAGCGGCCCGCCCACAGCGCCCTCAAACCTGACTTGATCATGGGTGCCGTAGGTTGCCTCCCCGAAGGCTTGCAACTGATCCGATGGTCGGCGGGTAATGAAGTGGACCAGCCCGCCGGTGGTGTTGCGCCCGTAAAGCGTGCCTTGAGGCCCCCGCAACACCTCCACGCGCTCCACGTCGAACATGGAAACCCCTTGCGCTGCAAGAGTGCCCTGATAGACTTCATCCACATACATGGCGACAGCGCCTTCGGCGGAATCCGCAACGTCGTTCAGCCCGACGCCGCGAATTGACAAGGCGGTGTTGGTGCCCTCGCCGGCCGGCTGCCCGAAGGTGAAGTTGGGCGTTTGGGCGGCCACGGAGGCGGCGTTCTCGAACCCCAGATCACGGTATTGGTCGCCGCTGAAGGCGGTGATCGAGGACCCCACGTCCTGAATGCTCTGCTCGCGCTTCTGCGCTGTAACGACGATCTCCTCAATAATTGTGTAAGTCCGTCCAGCGACCGGCGGCTGCTGCGCGTCAGCCGCTTGCAGCCCGCTTGAGGAAATGCCCAAAGTGAGAAGGGCAAGGGCCAATAACGGCCACGAGTGTTGTTCTTCCTGCATGGTTCGCATCTCCATAGCCGATGACTCCGTGGCGTTGCTTGCCGGGCTGGCCGGTAGCAGCCCGCACAACCCCGTTGGTGAAGACGACGCGCGAAGCAGGAAAAACCCTAAAGCGGAGGCCATTTTTTTCTTCGCCTGCCCCATGCAAGCGTCAGGGCCTGCCTACAGAACAGTGGCCCCAGCGGACTCCCTGACCAGCGTGACAGGCACCGCCTAGGACAGAAGCTCGCTCGCCGCAATCGGGATTGCGGATCTGGATAATTCCAGCGACGGGGTGGTTGGGCACGTCTTCAGCAACGGCAATGCGCCCCGGCACAGCGGGAAATTTCCTTGACACCTTCCTCAGCGGTCCTTTGCCGGCGCTTCCTGGCTCTGTTTGCCCTAGTGGCGGCGCATCAGCTCGGCAAGCGGCAGTTCATCTTGGGAGACGAGGATGACCCTGTGGACGGGGAAGATATCCCCTCGGGTACCCCCCAGGAGTTTATGGATCTCAGATCGACAGCGGATATAATGGCGGTGACGGAGGTCACTCAAAGCGGGTGCTGTCCTATTTTTCCCTAGGGCATTGCCTCACTGGGGTGTCATTACTTCTAACCACATCCATCCATTTTGGCGTTTGGCGGATGAGCGAAAGGCCGCGACAGGCGGAAATCATCAGGCTTTACCATGACGCATCGCCGGAACTGCAGCGGCTGCTGCGGCGCAAGCTCGGCAATCGCCAGGAGGCGGAGGAAATCGCTCAGGACGCCTTTGCAAAGCTGTGCGAGTTGGTCGAGCGTGAGGACATCAAGGACCTCCGCAAGTACTTCTTCACCATGGCGAATCGGCAGGCGGTCAATGTCTTGCGGCGGCGCAGGGTGCAGCAACACCACCTCATTCGGGAGCAGGCGGGGGATGGAACGGAGCCTGTGGGCGCCGATGTCGGGGGCAACCCCGAATTCGCCGCCATGCATGCGCAGAAACTTGCCTTGGTGAAGCAGGCGCTGCGCGGCCTTCCGGCGAAGACGCGCCATATCTTTCTGCTGCATCGTTTCCAAGGCTACACCTATAAGGAAATCGCGCATCAGCTTGGATTGTCGCGCAAGGCCGTTGAATACCACATTAGTCGAGCGCTAAGCGCTATTCTTTCAGCAGTGCAAGAAGCTTAGATATGCAAAACCGAGAGGAGCGCCGGCTGGGGGAGGCTAGCCGCAATTTGGATGCCGCAACCCGGCAAGCGGTGCAGTGGTTCGTCAAGCTAAGGTCCCCGGCCGTCTCCAGTGCGGACCGACACGCGCATGCCGAATGGCTGGAAGCCGATGCAAGGCACCGATGCTTGTACGACTACGTCGCCAAGGAATGGGCGGACCTTGATGGCCTGAGCGATTGGGCGGGTGTCGAGATCGGACAGCTCAACCTGCAGGCGAAACCTTCGGCCTGGCGTCGCGCCGGCGGCTTTTGGGGGGTGGCTTTGGCGACGGTGGCGGCGGTCACAATCGGGGTGTTGCCTTGGCTGTTCAGCCAGCCCCTCCCGTCGGACCCGCCGCAAGTTCGTTACGAGACCGCCAAGGCGGAGCAGCGCCAAGTTGTTCTTCAGGATGGATCCCGGATGCATCTAAACACCGCGTCCCTAGTGGATGTTCGCTTCTCCGCACAGGTGCGCGAAGTGGTTTTGGCCGAAGGCGAGGCGGTGTTTGATGCTAAGCACGACAGTGCGCGGCCCTTTCTGGTACGCACTGGTGGCGTTGCCGTCAGGGCCTTGGGCACTCGCTTCGCCGTGCGCAACTTAGCGCAGGGAGACGTTGAGGTCACGGTTTTGGAGGGCCGTGTGGCCGTGGCGCCTAGGCGGCAAGCTGCGGATGCGACCGCCATGCCGGTGGTTAAGGACGAGTTGGTGGCCGGCGCTGGGGGTGGCGCCATCATTTTGCGGCCGGACCAGCAATTGCGCATCCCCCCGGCAGGGCCAGTCGGTGCTCCCAAGGAGGTGGACGCCGTCAACGAGGTCGCTTGGCTGCAAGGCAACTTGGTCTTTGAGGCGGCACCGCTGCGGGAGGTTGTCGGGGAAATTTCCCGCTATGTGCCGGGGCGCATTCGCGTTGCCGAAGACGTGCCTGACCACCTCGTCACTGGAATTATCCAGATCCGCAATCCTGATGCGATGATCGAACTGCTGTCCCAAGTGGTGCCTGTCACGCCGGTCAAGGAGTCCGTTGGGGTCACTGTTCTGTATGTAGCCCCCTGACGCTTTCATGGGGCATTCGAAGAAAAAAGCGGCCTCTGCTTTAGGGTTCTTCCTGCTTCGTGCGTCATTACTAGTAGTGGGGCTGTGCTTGCTGCTGCAGACCAGTCCGGTAAGCAACGCCACGGAGTCATCGGCAATGGGGAGTAGAACCATGCAGGAAGAGCAACACTTGCGGCGGCCGGTTGAGGCGTCCAAGCCCGGCCCAATCGCGTTTGATATACCGTCTCAAGCCATTGCGCCGGCGCTGATTCAGTTTGGTGAGCAGGCCGGGATGTCGGTGCTGATTCAGCATGAGGCGAGCAATGGGGGGACAGCTGGGCTAACCGGCGCATACCCCCCGCTGGCTGGTCTGGAGCGGTTATTGGCGGGCACGGGCCTCGACTTCCGCGTTACTGACGTCGGGGTCACCGTCTTTCGGCCTAGGGCGGTGCATGGGGAGGCCGACAAGCAAGTTGGCGCGTCAGCCAAAACGCGGACATCCGTTTGGGGGCGCATCGGTGCCCTGTTGACCGGTGTTGCGCTTGGCAGCGGTGCTGGCTTAGCCGCTGCACAGGCAGGAGAAACGGACAGCGGCCAGTTTTGGCTTGAGGAAATCGTTGTAACAGCGCAAAAGCGTGAACAGGCAATTACCGACGTCGGTGTGACGGTCAATGCCTTTAGCGGAGAAGAGGTTCGTAACCTAAGACTGGACGATGTAACCAATCTTGATAGCTACAACGCCAATATCAATATCAAGACAACCCTTGCCGGCAGTAACCCGGTGGTGACCGTTCGTGGTGTCGGACAGAATGATTTTAATGCTAATACCAACTCGTCGGTAGGAATATATGTAGATGGTGTTTTTCAGCCTTCTTCCGCAAGTTTTGGTGCAGCGCTGTTTGACGTGGAACGTGTCGAGGTTTTGAAAGGGCCGCAAGGTACTTTGTACGGGCGTAACTCCACCGGTGGTGCGATTAATGTTATCAGTAGGCGTCCAACGCAGGAGTTTGATGGATACGTTAATGTTGGTCTCGGCGACTATAATCTGTTTGAAGCAGAAACGGCTGTCGGCGGTGGGCTTGGAGAAAACGTAGCCGGGCGTTTGAGCCTGAAATATTCGCGTCAGGGTGAAAGCTTTCATAGTAACCTGCTAACGGGGGATGACTTCGGCAATGCCGATGATATTTCCGTTCGTGGCCAGCTTCTGTTTACGCCAAGCGACGATCTGGATATCAGGCTGATCGTACGCCATTCGACGTTTGCGGGGCCGTCTTCCCCTCGCACCTTTTTCGGCACTCAGGATTCCGTTACAGGGGAGACCTGTGCGGCTGTTCTTGCCAATGATTCAAGCTTTCGGAACTGCGTCGGTCCGGCCGGCTTTCCTGGCGTAGCTATGTTCCCGGTTGCCGGCCCCCTGCAAACCTCTGACAACGATCCTTTCACGCATGTGCATGATGAAGATGATTTGGCGTTGGTGACCTTTGATTCCGATATATCCGCTGTGGTTGTCGATATCAACTGGCTGCTTAGCGATACCCTGACGTTAACATCAATTAGTGGCTACGACATCCTGGATCGGACATTTGCTGAGAATGTCGGATCCCACGTCCTACAATTCGGCATCCTCACGCACGATGAAGAAATCAGTCAGTTCTCCCAGGAAATACGTCTTACGAATGAAACTGACGGGGTTTTATGGATCCTAGGCGCATATTACTCAACATTTGAGTTTGAATCCCAGAATCTCTTCAGGTCGCGTGACCTGCTGGCGTCCTTCCTAGGCGGCAATCTGTTTTGGGACAATGACCAAACCACGGCGTCCTGGGCGCTATTCGGAAATGCCGACTGGCGGTTCAGCGATACCTTGACATTAGTGTTGGGACTGCGCTATTCATCTGATGACGTTGATTTTACCGGCGGCACCGACATCGTCACCACTGATGATATCAGCAACATTGGTGCTGATACCATTCTTGGTACAATGACCGAAGCAGACAATACTTTTGACGACGGAAATGTGTCAGGACGCGTTGCGCTCGAATACCGTCCTAATGATAACTGGCTGGTTTATGGTGCTGTAGCTACGGGTTTCAAAACCGGTGGCTTTTTTGGTGACTTCACCTTTGAGGACGACGAACTACTCCCTGCAGATAGCGAGTCCCTAGTTGCTTACGAGGGTGGATTCAAGGCTACGCTCGCAGATGCCAAGGTCCAATTGAACGGTTCGGTATTTTTTTACGACTATAGCGATATTCAGACCATTGTGGCCGGCCCTGTATTTCCGATACTTGGCAATGTCGATAACGCCGAAATATTCGGCGTGGATCTGGATTTGACAGCCCTGCCTTTCCACGGGCTGACGACCAAGCTTTCGGTAAGTTTCCTCGATTCGGAATTGTCCGCCTACGGCACATTGGCGGATGGGTCGGCCGCTGTTCCGGCCGGCAACAGTCTGCCGAATGCGCCTGAGACGCAAGTAGTTGCATTGGCTCGTTATGAGTTTCCACTTACTGATGGCATTTCCGCTTCGATTCAGGTTGATTGCAAATATACGGACGATATGTTCCGCGATGCGGAGAATACGGTAATCGTATCAACTGAGCCGTACACATTGGTAAATGCTCGCGCAACCGTTTTTGAATCTACTAATGCACAGTGGGAAGTTGCGCTCTGGGTAAAAAATCTCAGCGACGAGGTGTACAGGACTGGCGGAATTGTCGTGCCTTTTGGATTCGCTAACGGCGAATTCGGTGAGCCACGCACATACGGTGTGAGCTTTTCCCTCCATTTTCAGTAGGATTGCGTCTAGCGCGTCCTGATGGAATCGCAACCAGCCTCTCGTTATCGTGCCGAGGTGGATGATGCAAGGTCGGAGAACTCAGGCAATGATGAGCATAGTTTGGCATTCGCACATTAGAGCTCTGAACTTCCTTAAAGTTTTTTTCCCGCCCGTGGTCAAGGGGATGCTATTGACGATTGCTCCGATTGCTTGGGCAGGCGACCTGATCGTCACCAATGCCCGCCTGATCGATGGTACCGGGGCAGCGCCTGTTGATGGCGTAAACATTGTGGTCTTCAATGACCGGGTTGTTTCGGTGACTAGGGGGAAGGTTAGCGCTAAAGGCACCGAAGTAATCGACGCCAAGGGTCGAACAGTCATGCCAGGGATAATCGATACCCACAATCATACGTCTTTGAATTTCCGCGCCCCTGAGGGCCAACTTGGGCAAGTATTTCTGCAGATTCCTGAACCAAAGTGGGGGGCGTTCAGCGACGACAAGATGCAAGCTTATAGCGATAAAGATCTTCGTAAATACTATCGTGATTTTATCGAGAGCGGAGTTACTAATATCGTGGATGTGGGTGGTGTATTCCCTTGGATAATAGACATACGTGAGCGCGTTAAGTCGGGAGGCATTCATGGGCCCAATCTGTATGTGGCGGGCCGTTTTTTTACTTCTTCGTGGGGACATCCTGCATCCTCAGTATGTCAAGGGCAGGCTTGGTGTCTGGAGAACATGACCATAGCGACCGATGATCCCGAAGTCGCACGCGAAGGAGTGAGGTTCCTGGTAAAAGGGGGAGTTAACGGCGTTAAGATGGTCTATGACGGACCTCGAGATGATGGCCCTGCTCATCCCTTTGCGGATCCTGGCGATCACCTAAAAAAGGAGGTGATGGAAGCTATCATTGATGAGGCGCACAAGTTGGGTGTGAAGGCAGTGGCGCATACCTTTACTCCTGCTGATACGATGGAGGTTGTAAAGGCTGGCGTCGATGGATTGGTGCATTCGACTTTTAGACAAGACGAAAGTTATCAGACACCGGACGGGGAGTATTTGCCGGCGCTGCTTAATCGTTTTGATGTGCCAATGACGACGACCCTTAATTTCGCTGATGATATTGGCGACTGGCCGGATGACATACCCGATGAAACGCGGGAGTGGGTGGCAAACATGTTGGCACAAATCGGACCAAGTTTGCGAGCAATGTCTGACGCCGGTGTAACTTTGATGTTTGGCACTGACTTTATTGGCTGGAATGAGAATTCGATGCCAAGGAATTTTCTTCTCGAAGAAGCGCGGTCATTGGTTAGAAATGGCTTCACTGAGCTGGAAGTTATTCAAATGGCGACTGGCAATGGTGCAAAACATCCTTTTACTCCAGAGAGCATCGGCACCATCCGGCCCGGCAGTTTTGCCGATATCATTGTGCTGGAAGATGATCCGTTAAAACGCATTGAGGCCATGTTCGAGCCGATAGTTGTCATTCAGCGCGGCAAGATTGTAGTTGATAAACGTTAGCATGGTTAAAGCGCCTATTCTAGGGGGCCTAGTGCTGTGCCTGCTTTGTCCCCTTGCTTTAGCCGATGACCTGGTTGTTACCAATGCTCGGTTAATTGACGGTACCGGGAAGGAGCCGGTTGATGGCGTCTCGATTGTTGTCCAAGGCAATCGAATCCAGTCGATATCCGGCGAGTTGGGCGCAACTCAACTCGGTCGCGTCATAGATGCCTCCGGCAAGACGGTGATGCCTGGATTAGTTGACGCTCATACTCATGTGCTATTGGAAGAGCGTGAAAGCGGAGTGTTTTGGTTGCCCGCTAGCGACGAGCAGATGGATCGATTCATGCGGGAGTCGATGCCGCACAAAATGCGCAGCTATCTTGAAAGCGGCATAACCTCTATTGTCTCGGTGGGCGATTACTGGCGCCATGTTATTGATTTGCGTGATAGTGTTCGGGAAGGGCGGATTTCCGGGCCGCGGATTTTTGTGACAGGCAAGCTGTTCACGGCGCCTGGAGGGCATCCAGTGACAACGGTCTGCGGCGGTGAGGGATGGTGTCGGAGCAATTTGGCTGCTGAAGTGGATGATGAGCAGTCTGCCCGGCATTGGGTACGTCGTTTGGCCGCGCGAGGGGTCGATGGCATCAAATTAGTATATGACGCCGACTGGCTACCGCCCCGAATGGACAAGCATGTCATGAAGACGGTCATCGATGAAGCTCACAATAATCAGTTGCCGATTCTGGCTCACAGCAGCAGCGTTGCCGACACCATGGACTTGGTTAGCGCTGGAGTGGACGCATTGGCGCATTTGATGGAAAGTCAGGATGAATCCGAAATACGGCGCATTGCCGGCGAATTGGCTACGCGGAACATCCCTGTTGCAACCACCCTAAGCATTTTTAGGCAATATGTCGAGGCGGATACCGAATTCAGCGCTGACTCCGATGCTCGCAAAATGCTGCAATGGCGGATGAATGCTGCCAGGATGTTGGCAAATGAAGGCGTTACGCTTAATTTGGGTACGGATACTCTTACCCCATTGACAGAACCGGGAGAAAGTATTTTGTCTGAGGCAAGCATTCTGGTTGGGGCCGGGCTGAGTCCGGCCTACGTTATACAGGCGGTTACCGGACATGCGGCCCAGCATCCCATGGTGCCAGACGATATTGGCACCATAGAGGCGGGTAAGTTGGCGGACATTATCATCGTCGACGGCGACCCGCTGAAAAACATTGGGGCGCTATCCAATGTTGAGCTGGTCATTAAAGACGGAAAGGTTGTATTTGACCGTTGGTCCGCGCTAGGCTCCTACGACGATTAATTCCGCTATTAGGCTGTTGACTGAATAAAGGAGGAGTAATGCTCTTGCAAGACGTGGGCACAATGTCACCGGCGCAACTTGATGCCATCGACCGCCGCTCGCTACTGCACCCGTTCACCGACCTGGCGTCCTATAAACGCGATGGGGGCAGGACGCTCGTTGGCGCCGAACACATCTATGTGACCGACAGCAACGGCCACGAGATGCTGGATGGGATGTCCGGCCTCTGGTGCGTCAATCTGGGCTATAGCCAGCCGAAGATCGCGGCGGCGGTAGCCGAACAGCTGAGCAAGCTCCCCTATTACAACAGTTTTTTCAACTGCACCACGGACACCACCGTCGCCATGACCGCCGCATTGAGCAGGGTGCTGCCGCCGGGATTCAACCATGTCTTCTTCACCGCCTCGGGTTCCGAGGCCAACGACACCAACATCCGGCTGGCGCATCGTTATTTTGACCTGATTGGCAAACCAAACAAGAAGGCCATCATCGGCCGCAGGAACGGCTATCACGGCAGCACCATTGCCGCAGCCAGTCTCGGCGGCATGCGCGACATGCATAAACAGTTCTCGCTCCTCCCCTACGCGCACCATGTTCAGCAGCCTTACGCGTTCAAGGAGGCCGGCGAACAGGACGCGGAGGCATTCGGACGGACGGCCGCCAGGTCGCTGGCCGCAAAGATAGACGAGCTCGGGGCCGACAACGTCGCCGCCTTTATCGCCGAGCCGATCCAGGGCGCTGGCGGCGTCGTTATCCCTCCGGAAAGCTATTGGCCAGAGGTTGGGCGCATCTGCCGGCAGCGCGATATCCTGCTGATCAGCGACGAGGTGATCTGCGGGTTCGGCAGAACCGGCAACTGGTTTGGTTGCCAGACCTATGGTTATGAGCCCGACCTCATCACCTTCGCCAAGGCCGTCACCAATGGCTATCAACCCCTCGGCGGCGTTGCCGTTGGCGACAGAATAGCGGATGTGGTCACCAGCGGCGGTGGTGAGTTCGCCCACGGGTTTACCTGGTCCGGGCACCCGGCGGCCTGCGCGGCCGGCATCGCCACGCTCGCCATTTACGAAGAGACCGGCATAGTCGAGCGGGTGCAACGCGACACCGCCGGCTATTGGGCCAGCCGCTGGCGATCATTGGCGGAACACCCCATCGTCGGCGAAGCTCGCGCCAAGGGCATGCTTGGTGCCCTCGAACTCGTCCGTAACAAACCCGGTAGAGAGCGTCTCGACCAAGACAGCCGGGCCGCGATCTTCTGCCGCGACACCGCCGTCGGCAACGGCCTTGTGGTCCGGCAGGTCGGCGATGTCGTAATCAGCGCGCCGCCGCTCATCATCAACCGAGCCGAAATAGACATGCTAATCGACCGGCTGACTGTCGCCTTGGATGCCACCGCCAAGCGTTACGGCGTTGCTGGCGGCTAGGCGAGACGCAAACCACGACGGAACGGAGCGCTGCGCATGTGGTGCCCGATGGTCGCCCATTTGAGTGACTAGTTTGCCGGTATCGGTGGATGGGTTGTTATCCAGTGGCGGGCAATATCCACTCGACGACAGATCCAGACTCGATCTCGAGTCATAATATGGTCCATAAAACGTGCTAAACCAGCGGCCCTGCTCGGCCGGCCAATGAGGCGCGAGTGCAGTCCAATGGATAGCATTTTGGGTGAATGGGCGCCTTCTTCGTAGAGCAGGTCAAAACCATCTTTCAGGTATGAAAAAAAGTCATCCGCCGTGGCTACGCCACCTCCAGGACCGAATTTGACATCGTTGGTGTCCAGCGAATAGGGAATCACCAAATGTGGCTTATTGCAGACCTCCAGCCAGTAGGGAAGCTCGTCATTGTAGGTATCGCTGTCGTATAGAAAACCGCCAATTTCAGCCAGCAGCTCCCGGGTGTGGATGCTGGGTCCATATCGGCAATACCAGCCCGCCGGTGCTTCACCTGTCAGATCCTGAATAAGGGCGACCGCCTGCTCAATCTGTTGCTTTTCTGCGTCCCGGTCCAATTTGAATTGCTCAATCCAACGAAGGCCATGGCAGCAAATATCGTAATTGGCCGCCATGAGAGCTTCAACAAGGGCAGGGTTTTTCCGCAAGGCTTCTGCGCAGCCAAACACGGTTAGTGGTAGGCCGCGGTCCTGAAACAGACGGAAAATACGCCAGATACCAACGCGGCTGCCAAATTCATACATACTTTCCATAGCAAGGTCTCGTGTGCCGGGACCCGTGCGCCCACCCACAACATCCGCCAAGCCCTTCTCGGCATGGGGAGCACCTTCCAGGACGGAATATTCCGAGCCCTCTTCATAGTTCACCACAAATTGAACAGCGATCCGGGCTTGGCCCGGCCACTTCGGGTGGGGAGGGTTTGCGCCATATCCTACTAAGTTGCGGCTGGGTCCGATGTTGGTCATGGTATTCGATATTCCGTGTTAGCAGCGAAAGATTCAGTCATAGGGCTTGCCCAGTACATTAGAGATCCGTATTCCCGAACCGGAACATCCTGCTGATATCCTCGATGACTATTCATTCGGAACACCGACGGGTATCGGCTGATCTAGCGAACGAAATTCAACATCGTCCTCGGTTCCGTCATTCCAGCGCAGCACCACATATTCCCCCCGCCGGTCAAGGATTGTCATTCCTTGGTGCCAGGTTCCTGCTGCATAGTTCACCGCCTGACGGCCGGAAGCGACAAAGGCTCGGCATTCCGATACCTGCGGACTGCCATCCGGGGCAGTGGGAGCGACAACAAGGAGATAGCGCGATAGTGCTGTGGGGATAAATAGCTGTGACGAATAAGGATGTCGTTCAAAGGCTTTTACGACAAAGGGCCCCTTCATAGCGTCAGCTCGGCCAACCGCCAAGCTGGGTGTGGCGTGACTACGTCTATTATCCAGATAAGCGGCCGGGTCAAGGCGCTGCAAGGTTGGCTGCCCTAGTTCGATAACATCGCCGTACATCTCGAATGCGTCGGCAGAAAGAGGCTGAGCGAGAAGTAAATTCACGATTAGCACTAGTTGGCGGCACCATGTTTTCGGGCGGAAGGCAATATCAGCAATGCGGCTATAGCTACCAGGATAGCAGAAAATATATTGACTGAGAAATAGGAATCGCCAACGATAAACAGGGAAGCAAGTCCAGGTGCTGCGGCCAGGCTTATGGTCATGACCGTAGGTGTAATGCCCACCAGTTTATCGGCCGGATCGTGTGCGGCAATGTTCGCCAAAAAGTAGGGAACGCCAAAATACCAGCCCAAGTTAAATATTGTAAAGGCGACGAAGAAGGAGGCTGCGGAGGCACCCTCCTGCAACATATAGACCGCAGTCATGGCAGCGACCAGTGCCGCGGTCAGAGGAATGACGCGTCCCAGACGGTGCGCCAGTGCGGCCGCCGCCAATCCGCCGATGATGCCGGCGCCTCCACCGCCAATCGCGATGGTGGTGCCAATAAACTCAAGGGACAAGGAGGAATTTGAGCCTATGCGCTCCATGAATGCAAAGAGTGCAAACAATCCTGTTTGGAAAAGCGCCATGGCGATGAGGCTTAACACGCCAAACAGGGCATTGCCGGATTTCGATGTCTGTTCCTGTTCCTCCTCAACTTCAGGGGAATCTGCATCCAGATGGACCGCGTCGTACTTGGGCAGCCACCAAAGTGTCGCTGTGATTATCAGCATGCAGACGCTGACAGCACTGACATAGCCGGTCACACCCCAGGTATTAATCAAATAAGGGCTAATAAAGGCAAAAACAGAAAATATGAAAATCTGTATTGCCATCATAATGCCGTAGGCGCGGTCGGGATTGCTGGTGTTGCCGACAAAATACATGGTCAGAGCCATACCGGTCCCAAGCCCTACTCCCACAATAAAACGAACGGGAAACAGCATATCGGCTGAGGTTACCGATAGGGAAAACTGATTCGCCAGCAAGGCTACAACGGCCCCGACCAGCAAAATGACGTGCCAGTTTAGCTTTGAGCGAGTAAAGTACACAATCAGCGTACCGGTCACTAAACCTACCTGTTCAATAGTGCCGAGAAATCCGCCTTGCTGTGGAGAAAGCGACAGTGCATCAGAAAAACTGCCGATCAGGAAGGGCAATGTTCCCCAAGTAATGCCAGCCATTGCAAAGATAATGGAGCCAATAATAATGACTGTAAGACGGTCGTATTCAGCAAAGAATTTTGTTCCGGTATTCATAGCCTCACAACCCTCAATTTGTCATTGCTATGTGGCCAAGGCCGGCAACCTTGCCGGCTGTCGCAATGGCCTGATTAATGCCATTCAATGGATAGGTGGTGGCTTGAAAGACCGTAATATCCAAAGCCCCGCTGCCTATCAGGCCAATCAGTTCAAACATTTTCCTGCGGGAAAACCAATTAGAACCCATAAGTTTGACCTCCCGGTCCAGCAAAGATTTATAGGTGACTGGAAGCGTGGCCAGACTGTTGCCGACCAAAGCCATGGCCCCTCCAGATGCAAGACTGGCATAGGCGGCCATGGTTGAGGTGGCATCCTGAACCTGACCGATTGCATCAAGCGCAATGTCAGCACCACTGCCGTTGGTTGCATCCATCACCGCTTGATTTGGGTCGGCGGTGTCGTGCAGGCTGACGGTGAAGATAGTTTGCGGATTTAGATGTTTTAGTTCAGCAAGTATCTCCTTATTACGACCGATAGCCACTATGCGGCCCACATTCAAAGCCAAGGCGAGGACGACGGCACTGGCGCCGACCTTTCCGGTGGCACCATTAATGATTAGGGTATCTCCAGGCCTTAGCCCGGCCTTAAGAAAAGCCCCATAGGCTGTTCCCAGCCAGCCAAGCCGACAGAGCAGCGCCGGTGAGAAGTGAGACGCATCTCTCAATGGAATCAGGCATTTTGCCGGCAATACAATGCGTTCAGCATAGGCGCCATCCGGCCACTCCACAAGGCGATCATAGGAGTTTTTGCCGTAGCCGAAAGCGCCGATGAAGCAGGTGTCGTCGGGAGAAAATACCCCTTCAGATTCATAAACATGGTCACAATAGACTTTTTCGCCTAAATTTAATCCGGGGACATCATTCGCGACCTGCTCTACGACACCAATGGTGTCAAAGCCGGGAGTAAAGGGCAAGGGGGGAGCAACATAGTCAAATTTGCCTTTAACTACATCATCGATAAAGGGTGGTACGAAGGCTGACTCAACACGCACGATGGCGCTACCCGGTCTTAGAGCGGGTTCTTCGACATCTTCAATCCTCAACGGTTCGCCGAATTTATGTAGGCGCGCTGCTTTCATAAATAAGGGCCTGGATGCTCAAAATTCAATGCAGAAAGTTATCTAATCGTGGCAATCAAGGCGCGGCAGGTTATCGGTAATTTCATAATAATCCGGCTTTTCATTGGTTAAGATATGACGAGTGATTATCAGCCCGTTGGCGTTATCGAGAGACCCCGCGGACATATACATAATTTCCGGCTTATGTCCTTCCTGAGCCAGCAACGAAGAACCGCATTCCGTGCAAAAACCACGTCTTTCACCATCAGGTTGTGTCCACCATCTTAAATTAGCGGATTTAAGCAATTGAAAATTGTCAACCTGCGTTTTCGTAAATGCACACAGATGGCCGTGATGCCGGCGACAACTTTGGCAATGACAGATAAAAAGTTGGTCGAGGGAACCGTTGATTTCGTAGCGCACTGCGCCACAACTGCAGCCGCCGAACCAGATTTTTGGGCGCACTTCGGGAGAATTAGCATCACTCATAGGTTGTTTCCTGAAACCTGATGGCTATGAACAGCCTGCCTAACCACGGGTATTGGGGGTGTAGCGAGGATTCACGGGTTTTTGCCATTGCCAAGCTTGATAATAGTCTGCGACATGCCGGCGGACTTCCTTTATGCTCCTAATAAATTCCTCGAGTTCCGGACCAACTTTAGCACTAGCTATGCGTTTAATGCTTTCCATCAATGCCTCTTCGTCGATGCGGGTCAGTCGTCCGTTTTCGTAAAGTACCTTACCCGAAACCATCACTAGGTCGACGTGCTGCGGCTTGGCAAAACCGATAAAGCAGTCAACCGGGTGGAGACTGGGGTCAACATAGGGGGCTGTCATGGCATCGAAATCAAGCAGCAACAGGTCCGCCTGCTTACCGACTTCCAAGGAGCCTGTGACATCGTCCATTCCAGATGCTTTGGCACCATTGATGGTCGCCATGCGAAAAACATCATAAGCGTTGGGATAGCCAGTGGTGTCCGGCCAAGATGGCATGCGATGCAAATTGGCAACTAGGCGAATCTCCTGGAGGAAGTCCTCGTCGTTATTCAAACCGAAACTATCCGTACCAATCGCTACAGAAACACCTTCGGCTACCATACGAGATACCGGGGCGATGCCGGCGCGCAGACGCAGGTTGCAGCTAGCGTTGTTGCAGATTGTGGTGCCGGTCTCTGCGCAGATTTCAATGTCGCGCTGATTTAACCAAGTGCCATGGGCTAAGGAAGTTTTCGGACCGAGCACCCCGAGTTCATGTAAATGTTCAACGGACGATTTGCCAAAGCGTTGATAGGATGTGTCATGCTGCTTGGCGGTTTCGTCGCAATGCATGTGAACGCCGATGTCGTGGTCCTTTGCAAAGGCGGCAGCACGTCTAATGAGTTCATCGGTACAGTATTCAATGCCCGTTGGGCTGGTTGCAATGCGAATAAGCGGGTGGTCTTTGTATTTGTCCAAAAGTCCGGAAAGAAGCTCGAAGCTGCTTTCTGTAGTCCTTTCGGAAAGACCGCCGATCAATTCAGATACTCTCCGGCCAAGGTCGTCAGGTAGTGAATCGATGAAGTCTTGTTCATCCCTAAATACTAAGCCGGCTTTATCCTGAAATAGAGATGCGAAACTGGCCCTTAATCCGCTGTCCTGATAGGCGCGTAGTACGTCCAGTGTTTCCTGCTCGATATTGTCAGGGTTTCTGGCAATGGCAGAATGCTGTACGCAGGTTACGCCCGAGCGAATCAATTTGGTGGCATTGAATAGGGTATCCAGATAGGGATCCAGCGGCTTCAAAGCCATATAATCAATGATATAGTCGTCAAGGTTATCATCCTTAAGCCCTAGCTGAAGAGGTGATAACCCACGGCCATGCAGATGGGCATTGATCAGCCCCGGTATAAGCAAGTGTCGATCAGAGCCAATTTCCGGTGCATCGGGACACTGATGTCGCAACTCCTGATAGGTGCCCACAGCTTCAATTTTCCCATTCTGTACTAATACAGCGCCATCACGAATAACACCGCCGCTCGGCAGTTCCTCCGGTTGTGTAACAGCGAATCGCCCTCTAGCGATCACCTGAGTCACTTTTTGGCTCTTTTGAATATGGGGTAGGTAAGGCTATTCGACCTAGGTGTCGATGGCAAGCGAAAATTGCACACGTCGAGGGGAGGCAGTCGGCGGGCCTCGCCCGTCCTCCCCGGTGTTTTCCTTCTTGGCCTCCTTAGGCGACTTGGTTAGCCCCCCCCCCCAGGTGCCGGAGCGCACCCGCCGGGTGCTTCCGGTGGCGGCTATGGCTAGGCTGATGGTCAAGTGAGTTCTGCCCACCCCCGGCCGACTGAACCGTTCTCCCTCCGTCCCTTCGGCTTGTGGAGCAACAGTACAACCTCCTCGTAGTCCCCCAAAAAGGATCCAGGCGCTCCGCCGTCAGGGCCAAGGCGGCCTAACCGCCAAAGTCGGTCAGGCGGGCGTCCGTGAAATCCTGCTCGACTTCCAGCAGGCGGGAGAGTAATCTGTTCATCGGCGCACTTTCAGGGTGGTTTTAGGAGGCCGGCATTTTGCCGGAAAAAACATGCATGGTGCGCCTTTCAGCCGCTCTCAACGATTCCTAATCAGGGAATCAGGAGGTAAAACAGATGAAGAACATACGCACTGGCTCGTGTAATTGCGGATCGGTAACCTACGAAGTACATTGCGAATTTGACTCCGTGCTTAATTGTCATTGCGGGGCTTGCCTGCATCGACATGGTCATTTTGGGGCCTATGTACGCGTACCGTTCGAAGCAATGGTTATAAACGAAACCCCCCACATGAAGTGGTGGCATTCTGCCAGCACCAGCGAAGACCACGGTTTCTGTGATACCTGCGGCGCGGCGTTGTTTGCGCATGCCGAGTATGAAAGGGAAGTTATCTATTTTACGCCGGGCACATTGGACAATTATGATAATCTAACAACAACCAGTCACTACTGTCTAGATGAAAAACCTTCCTACTATGAAGTACAGAATGATTTGCCTCATCTAGATTACATAACAGAGAAAAACAGGCGTGACAGAGGCGAACAGGGCTGTTAACAACTTGCTATAAGTTGTAAATTGGCCCATTGCTGTCCCACAAACTTTTCAATTTTTTAGAGCTTGGACCTCCGTTTTTGATACCATGCGATTTGCTGAAACCCGCATGAACAAAGGAGATCCAAGCTCATAGCGCACCATAGCACATCCATCGCGCAGTTGCTCAAGCTGATGCTGAGACATGAATTCGAGGCGCTGGC
Organism: uncultured Pseudomonadales bacterium; assembly: GCA_958296195.1. Lineage (GTDB taxonomy): Bacteria > Pseudomonadota > Gammaproteobacteria > Pseudomonadales > Azotimanducaceae > Azophilus. The sequence continues at coordinate 2,835,181 of OY282455.1, forward strand.
CAAGCGCCACCACCAGGGGCCTCACCCCTGCTTGTCCGTTGTCAGGCTGGACACGCGGGACAGCAGCTCGCCGCCGTTGCCGCACTCGAGGATCCAATCGCCCACCCTGTCCAGATCTTCCTGCGCTGTCATATCCTGCAGCAGGCCGGCCAAGCGCTCCGCCGTCCCGGCGCCGAACTTCAGCGCCGCCAGCCGACCGATGAGCCGTGCGCCGCCCCGTTCAATGCCCCGCTCAAAGGCTTCCGCCCGCACCTTGGCGTCCCACCTGTCCCAAGCCGCTTCCGCCACCGTCGCCATGACTGCTCCTTTCGTTTGCTCAAGTTCCTCAAAGGCCGGAAAGCCCGCGCCGCCGCCGCTCTTGTGCTCCCACAGCGCCCGCGCCCAAGCGTGCAGCGCCCGGCGGAACGCCAGGTTCGCCGGTCCGGGGAAGCGGGCCGACTCCTCCAACAGCCGCGGCAGCAACGCTTGGGGCGTTCCCGCCGCCTGCAGCCGCATCGTCGCCGAGACCCGGTTGTCCAAGGGCCAATCGTCCGCCGGCCGCGCCCCCGAAGTCAAGGCCCCGCCTGCCGCCAGAAGACGGTACGCCTGCGGCTGCAAAAGCGCCAAGTCCGCCGCCGCCCGCTCCGAGGGCAGAAGCGCCAGGTCGCTCGCCTGGCCGGCTGCGGTCCAAGGCTCGCTGCCGTTGTACACCACCACCGGCAGCACCCAGGGCCGGCCGTCCCTCCGCCCCGGTGCGCCGCCTTTGGCCGCCCGAGCCAGCAGCATCTCCGCGTACTCGCGCATGCGCTTGGCCATGCGCCGGTCCACCTCGGACTGAAATTCCACCAAAACCAGGACGTGGGGCCTGCCGCCGCCGCGCAGTCGGCCCTTGCGGAAGCACACCCTCCAGGCCATGTCGCCCAGGCGCTTGCGGAGGGCTGCGTCCAGATACTCCGAAGAACGATCCTCCAAGGTGGCGAGGTCCAGTTCGTCCGCCCAGCCCAGGGCGACAAGACGCAGCAGATCGGCCGCCACTTCGGGCAGGCCGTGGATGTACTTGTGCGCGGCGTCGTGATCCATGCAGCCACCGTAGGAGGTCCGCAAGGGAAAATATGTAGGAAATGTCTGCACTTGACTTGCGATATCCGCCCTTTGCTCGTTGAACCGCTTCCCGGGCGTGATTTCCCGTTCGGCGGAGGGCTGCTCAAGCTGGAGCCGCGGAAGACGGCCGGCATCGTGCTACCGTTGGCGCAAGCGATTGCGTGGATAGCGAAGGCCATAGGCGCACCAGCGTGGCTGGGCGATGTGCCGCTTGGTTTGCCGCGGTTGCGAGAGTACCATAGGCATCCTAATCAACTAGGCATGGACATGATTGAAATTTCTCCCCAAGCGCAGGCGTACTTGCGTGAGTTACTGGCCAAGCAGGAGGATGCCGATGTGGGCATTCGGGTGTTTGTGGCGCAGCCGGGTACGCCCCATGCGGAGACCTGCATCGCCTACTGCCGGCCAGGGGAGGCGCAGGAAGGCGACATGCCCTACGAGTATGAGGGCTTCCGCGCTTGGGTGGAGGCGCGCAGCGAGCATTACCTCGTGGATGCGGTGGTGGACTTTCAGGAAGACCGCATGGGCGGTCAGCTCACCATCAAGGCGCCCAATGCGCGGGTGCCCAGCGTTGCGGCGGATTCGCCCCTTGAGGACCGCATCAACTATGTGCTGTACAACGAGATCAATCCCGGCCTTGCCGCACACGGCGGCATGGTCACCCTAGTGGAGCTGCTGGAGGACAACATCGCGGTGCTGCAGTTCGGTGGCGGCTGCCAAGGCTGCGCGGCGGTGGACATCACCCTCAAGCAAGGCGTGGAGGCGGCGCTGCTGGCGCAGATTCCCGAGCTCGCCGCGATCAAGGACGTCACCGACCACAGCGTCACCGAAAACGCCTACTACCGATAACGCCAGCCCGCACGTTCGCCTTCCTGACTAGTCTGCTTGCTCCCGTAGAGCGGAACCGGCCTTCCGGAATTTCCGCTGGGAGCCACCTGCTCGAAGGTTCCAACCCATCATCGGCCTCAACTTGCCGGAAATCGGGGATGAAGAGCGTAGCGGACTGGGCCGACAATATCCCAATATCCCATTGAGCGCTCCCCGATGGATGTTGAATTACCCTAATGGAGGTTTGGCTTTCCGCAGTTCTGCTCGAAGTCCACAAAGCGGCCCTACGCCACCCGTCGGGCCAGCAGTGGGCGTAAGTTCTCGGCCGCCTCGAGCAGCAGCGCTTCGGTTTCCGCCCAACCGATGCAGCCGTCGGTGACGGACACGCCGTAGCGCAACTCCTCCGGGTTCTTGGGGATGGGCTGGCTGCCGCCATGCAGGTGGCTTTCCAGCATGAGGCCGACGATGGAGGCGTTGCCCTCCACTACCTGCCGCAGCACGGCGCGGGCCACGTCCGGCTGCGCCTCCGGCTTCTTGTTGGAGTTGGCGTGGCTGCAATCCACCATGATGGTTGAGTGTGTGTCGGTTTGGTTAAGCTCCCGCTCGCAAGCTCTGATGCTGTCCCGGTCGTAGTTGACGCCCTTGGAGCCCCCGCGCAGGACGATATGGGCGTTGGGATTGCCTCGGGTCTTGATGACGGACACCTGCCCGGCCGGGTTGATGCCCAGAAAGCGGTGCGGCTTGGCCACCGAGCGCATGGCGTTGATGGCGGCCCCCAAGGTGCCGTCGGTGCCGTTCTTGAAGCCCACTGCGGAACTCAGGCCGGAGGCCATCTCCCGGTGGGTTTGGGATTCCGAGGTGCGGGCGCCGATGGCGGACCAGGCGATGAGATCCTGCAGGTACTGCGGGGTGATGGGGTCCAGCGCCTCGGTGCATAGGGGCAGGCCCAAGGCCGCCAAGTCCAGCAGCAGGCGGCGGGCGATCTGCAGGCCGTCCGCCACATGGAAGGTGTCGTTCAGGTAGGGATCGTTGATGAGCCCCTTCCAGCCGATGGTGGTGCGCGGCTTCTCGAAGTAGGCGCGCATGGCCAGCAGCAGGGCGTCATCCACCCGCGCGACCAGCTTCGCCAGCCGGGAAGCGTACTCCTTGGCCGCCGTCACGTCATGGATGGAGCAGGGGCCGACCACCACCAGCAGCCGCGGGTCCTGGCGGTTGAGGATGGCGTTCACCTGCCGCCGCGCCCTCTGTACGCTGGCCTGCACGGCGGCGGACGCCGGCAATTGCGCCTTCAACTGCTCCGGCGTGACCAGCACCTCAAGCTGCTCCACATTGATGTTCTCCAACTCGGACATGACTGCATCCTCCTAAACGCCGGCCGGCATGGCCGACGAACGGGCAAAAAAAAGCCCCGCACTTTCCTTGGCGGGGCCTTGCCTTGAAGGAAGGCGCCCGCCGTGGCCGCCTTCCGTTCATTGCATCGACAAAAGGGGCTACGTCACCGTGGCGCGGCCAAAGTAACGGGTGCGGAAAAACCAATTGTTGCCGATGCTCATGGCGGCGCATGGTACGCATATTTGCGCCGAAGGCAAGGGAAAATTGCGGGGCGGGTATTTCCTCATTTGGGGCATGGCCAGAATTAATGCCTCCGTACTCCGTAGTGATCTTTTCGACTGTCTCGCCGTAAGCGAGCATGTTGAGGATCTGTTCCACCGTCAAGCGAGTGCCCTTTATGACGGCCTTTCCCGCCATAACTTGAGGGTTCAGTTCGATGCGCTCCAACAGATATCGATCTTCCATTTGGCGGGCTTCCCATTTCCTTCTCGAGCAGTTGCGGAGGTAGCATGAGCGGTCCGTATCGCGTTGCCTTTGGGCTCATGTGCAAGCGCCCTGACCCATTAGGTGGATATCTCCACCAACCTAGGGATCGCCGTTAGGTAAAGGGCGGTTTTGATCGGCTGGTCGTAGAGGCTTGTCGCCAAGATTCGGTAGTGGGCCAGTTGCGGCTGGTGGCGGGACGCCAAGGCGTTGATGGCGGCTGCGTCGCCTTCGACTCGGCTGGTCTTGAAGTCGATGATCCAGCGTGTGCCTTCGTGCTCGAAAATGCGGTCGAAGTAGGCGTTGGCCAAGGCGCCGTCAATGTGGGCGGTGACGCCGAACTCGGACGCCGCGTCCGTGCGCGGGCCGAGCAGCCAGCGCCCGTCCGGGTCGGCCAGCACCGCCTTTAGCTGCCGCTCCACCTCCTGCAGGTGATCGTTCGCTTCGTCCTCGTTCAAACCCGCCGCCTGCAGGCGGCGCCGCCATTGGCTGCGCCTTGGCTTGATCCAAGCAGCGGCGTCCTCGGGCAGGGAGGCGCGGCCCCAAGCGCAGAGGCTTTCATGAATCAAGTTGCCCAGCACCACGTCCCGCGTTCTAGCGGGCCGGCCCTCGGCGGCGTCGGAGCGATGCTCCGGGACGTTGGGCAGGGCCAAGGGCGGCAACGGTGCGGGGCGCCAACTGAAGTCTTCGGGCAGCCGCAGCAGCCTTGGCGGTGCCGATGGGGTTGGTGCAGTCTTGGACTCGGCTGCGGTTTCCTCAATCTCCGGCTGATCCTCTTCGAGGCTTGGCCACAGCAGGGCCAGCATGGAGCCTGCTGCAGGAGGCTTGATTTTTGGCTCGGCTTGGGTTTCGTCAATCTCATTCCCTGCGGATGGGTTCCGAGCCCTCGGTTTGTCGGCAAGATCAACGGAGGCGGTCAGCAGCAGGCTGCGCTTGGCCCGGGTGCAGGCGACATAGAACAGCCGCTGCCGTTCGTGCCGCTCCCGAGTGAGGTCCTCCTCATGCAACCACTTGTACAGACCGCCGGACTCCTTAGCCGCAATCAACAGCCCTTCGTGCCGACGCCGCCAGTGCAGGATGGGCTGGGATGGCGGGCGCACTCCCCGCTCCAGGCAGGGCAGGAGCACATGATCGAACTCCAGCCCCTTGGCCTTGTGGATGGTGAGGATTTGCAGTTGCGCCGGGGCGCTGTCGCTGGCGAAGAGTTGTTCGGTGCGCAAGTGCAGTTGCTCCGCATCCAGGCCATCGGCGCCGAGCTGGTCCACTAGGTCGAAGAAGCGCTGCGCTTGCTCCAAGGCGGTCGGTTCGGCGTAGGCGAAGGGTCCGCCGCATTCCAGCCACACCGCTTCCAGCACGGTTCTGGGCGCCTCCTCGTAGAGCCGGGGCAGCCAACGGGCCAAACTGCTGGTCAACCGAGCAAGGCGGCTGGCGGCGGTGCGTTCAAGCCGTTCGGCCAGCCCGTGCAGAGCCGGAGCGTTGAACTCCGGCAATTCCGCCGCCTTCTCCAAATCCGGCAGATCCAGCCCCACCCAGGGCGTGCGCAACAGGCTGAGCCAAGCCAAGCGGTCGATCGGGTCGACTAAGGCGCTGGCTAGGGACAGGAGATCCATGACCGCCGGCCTTTCCATCAAGGCGTCGATGTCCGTTGCCTGCCAAGGAATGCCATGCCGCCGCAGGGTCTCCAACAAGTCCGGTAGATGGCTGCGGCTGCGCACCAGCAGGGCGATGCTGCTGTTCGGCTCCGCTTGGTGGAGCGCTTGGATTTCCTCCGCCAAGGCTTCGGCCTCCGAGCTGGCCTCTGCTGCCGCGCCGGCTTTGGCGAACAGGCGAACCTTGGCCGCCGGCGCTCCTTTGGTGGGGGTAGGATCCGTCCTTTCCGCCCCATCCCGGCGGTTGGCGCTCTGGTCGTCCGCGCCCGCAACGCGCAATTCCGCCGGCTGGTGCGCAATGGACTTGTGGTGGCGCACCGCGCCGGACTCGGCGTCGTCCAGAGCGCCCATGATGGGCGCGAACGTTTGGTTGAACCAATCCACCAGCACTGGCGCGGAGCGGAAGTTGACGGTCAACTGCAAGGGCTGCAGGCGCAGGGCGTTGATGCCCGCGTCCTTGGCCCTTTGGAACAGGCCCACGTCGGCGTCGCGGAAACGGTAGATGGACTGCATCGGGTCGCCGACGGCGAAGATGCTGGCGCCGTCGCGGCCGGTCCAGCCCTCGATCAGCAGGGACAGCAAGTCGAATTGGGTGATGGAGGTGTCCTGAAATTCATCGATCAGGATGTGGCGGATGCGGTAGTCGAGGGCTAAGGCCAATTCCGTGGGTGCGCCGTCCTGCTGCAGGGCCTGTCGGGCGGCGATGTTGAGTTGGGTGAAGTCGATGCGCCCTTCGGCCCGCATCGCTTGGTTCAGGTCCAGCACCGCCAAGGCGAGGGTGGCGCAGATGGCCACGAGGTCTTGCACTTGCTGATCGTCAAGGCCGCCTTCCGGCAGGTTGCCCAGCGCAGCGAAGCGCTCCCTAAGCCCTAGGTCCCGCAGTTTGGCGATGGCCGCCAAGGCGCGTTCCTTTTCCGTCCTTAAGGTCGCCGGGAAGCCCTCCCGCTTGGTGAGCTTTTTGCGGAACTCGGCCTTTTTTGCGCTGGTCATGCATAGCGTCTTGGCGGTGGGCCAGAAGGCGCCCTGTGGACCGCCGTGGTTGGCGGCGAACTGCACCAGCCATTGAATCTCCGCCTCCAACTCGCGGCCTAGAGTCTCTCGGAGACCTTGGATTACGGCATCGGTCAGCTTGCGAATGTTGGCGTTCAGGGCCGGCGCCACCGATTCGGGGTCTTCAAGGTGGGCGTTCAGCAGTTCCTGCACCGGCGCAAGCCATTGGTCTCGACGGGCCAGCATCTCGACGATCAGGCGGCGCGCCTTGGCGGCGTCGTTGTCCACCAGCATCAGGAAGCGGCCGATGTCCGGGGCTAGGCTGGCGGACGGGGACGCAGCGTCGTCGCGCAGCCGCTCGAACAGCCGCTCCACGGCACTGTCATAAAGCGGGCCGGCGTCCTCCGCGGGAGTGGCGCGGCCCTCCGGCCCGGCGCCGAGGGGCAGGGCGCTGGCCAGCGAGCGGGCGAAGCTGTCGATGGTCTGCATCTTCAGCCGGGAGGGATTGAGCGCCAAGCCCCAGCCTTGCTTCCGGTCTTGGTGGCGTATGGCTTGGCTAAGCTCGGCATCCTTGCCCCTGAGCTGGCCAGTCCCACGCAGCAGCTTTAGAACGCGCTGCCGCATCTCGGCGGCGGCCTTGCGGGTGAAGGTGATGGCGAGAATCTGCTCTGGACGCTCGACTTGGGCCAGCAGAGTGGCGAAGCGCTGCACCAACAGGGTGGTCTTGCCGGCGCCGGCCGGCGCCTGCACGATGCAGGAGGTTTCCGGGTCCAGTGCGCGGTCGCGCTCCTCTTGGTCCACAGGTTTGTCGTTTGCGGCTTTCCCGAACTCCAGGGCGCTGGCTGGCGCAAATGCAGCGTCGGCACAGGCGGACGGAATTTGTGGGCGGGGCGAATCGCTCATGCCAGCGTTGGCTGCTGCAAGGCGTTGATGCGGCACAGGGCCGGCAAGTGGCAGTAGCGGCAGGCTTCTCTGGGGCTGGGGTAGGGAGCAACTGCGGCCCGTCCAGTGCGGTGCTCTTGCAGCAGTCCTTCCAGCTGACTCTGCCAGCGCGTTCTGAGCGCTTCCCAAGGTCGCTCCTGAGCTGCAAGGTCATCCAGCCTCTCGACCGGTTGACCAACGTTCAATGCCTGCTCCGCAAAGCCATCGACCTTGGCTTCGTCGCTGCCGACCTTGGCAAACAGCACCGCGCCGACCCGTTCATCGGTCAGGGCGTACATGGGCAACTGGGGTTCGGTCAGGCGGTCGTCGAGCAGGCGTTTGGGACGTACCTCGCCGGTCTTGTAGTCGATGACGAGGAGGCGGTTCGTGGCCTCGTCCCGGTCGATGCGGTCCACCCGCAGGTTGAACAGCGCACCGGCGAGGGTCAGCGTCATTTCTTGCTCCAAACCCACCACCACGAAATCGGACCGCTCCGCCTCACACTCCAGCCAGCGCTCCAGCAGTTCGAGCAAGCGCCGGTGCTCGTTTTGACGATAGATTTTGGGCGTCTCGGCGATGTGTTCGGCAATGGCCGCCGCTGCCGCCGCATTCAGGTCCGCAACGGAGAATGGCGCTTCATTGCCGTCATAAAGCGCGAACAGGGCGCTATGCACCAGCCGGCCGCGCACCGCTGCGTCCGGCAGCACGGCAACGCTGTGCGGCGGCTTAAGCTGCAAGCGATGCTGCGCCCAAGCCTTGAACGGGCACAGCGCTTGGTCGCGCAGCAGGGCGGCGCCGCCGCTCAGTTGCTGCTCCTCACGCGGAGAGGCTTGGTCCGGGGGCGCAGGCTGCAATCCGACCGTTGGGAGGTCCGTCAGCCAAGGATGCCAAAGGTGCCGATGCTGGGAAACTACGTCCGCCGCCTGAGCTTTCTGGAATGATTCGATCAGGGCGCTGCATTCATGCTGCTCGCCACCGTCTTCGCTGGCCCAGCTAGCGACCAAGTGCCGGCAGCAATCGCGCCATTGGTCAAGCCGCCGCCGGGCGAACTCCGCCTCCGCCGTCGGGTCGATGCGGGGAACGTCGCGCTGCCGCAGCAAGGGGAGGGGCAGCAGGGGATTGGCTGGGCGGCTCATCGGCCAGCCGGTGTCCGTCATGCCCGCCACCCAGAGATGGCTGAAATGCAGCCCAGTGGTTTCCAAGTAGCCCAACACCAGAATGGGGGCGGAAGGTCGTTCAGCGGCGAACGGGCTTTGCGCAAGCAGTTCGCCTAGGGTTTGCAGGGCTTGTTGATGGTCGATGGCCGGCAATTGCGCCAACTCCGCGTATTGGTCAAGGCGCTTGGCGATGGTTTGCAGCGCCTGTCGCTGGACGCTGCCGGCGTTCCTGCCCCAGCCGGCCCGGCGCAGCTTTGCAGCAAAGCCGCGCACCCACTGGGCGAGGGATTGCTGCTGAGGGGGTGCCGCTTCCGCTTCCCATGCCGCCAGCCGATTAAGGCCGAGGTTGAGGAAAGGTGCCTTAAGCAAAGACTCCCGGCTTGCCAAGGCGGGTGCCGCCAAGTGCTCCAGCAGACGCTCCGCCGAACGCCAGACCGGCTGGTCGGCCAAGGAGGCACCGCCGGCGATGTCGTAAGCATTGGGGGCATCAGTGAACTCCACCCGGAAGGCATGGCTGACGGGGTGGTAAGCCTCCGTAAGGTAGGGGAAGACGATGCCGATGCGGGCGCTTGGGTCCGCGTTCAGTATTTGTCTCGACCACTGAGCGGCAGCGCGGATTTCATCGGCCCGCTGGTCGAACTGCACACGCCGCTCGGTCTGCGCCGGCGTGGACCGCGGCTGGTGGTGGTGAACGCTTATGCCGGCCGTTGCGCAGCGGGCGAAGAAGTCGGCCTGCTGGCGGTTCAGTTGATCGAAGCCCAGCAGGTGCAGAGTGGCGGCGCCAATGCCGATGTGGTCCGGCAATTGTGCATGAGTGATCAAGCCGTCCTGCTGCAAGCGCTGGTGAAAACGCCGCGCCCAACGCTGAAAAAACAACGCGCCGGCGGTGGGCGGCTGTAGGTCCGCGTCAAGGTCGATGCGCCAGCTATGGGCGAGCCGCCAAGCCTCGACAGCCAGTTCCGCCAAATGCGCCTGCTGGACGCCCGCCAGTTCCCGCCACAACAGCATTTCCGCCTCCCCGGACAGCAGCTCCGGGGCGCTGGCGGAGGCTCGCGCCCCGAATTGCTGACGCCAATAGCGGTCGATGCTGGCCACCTTGGGCTGCTGCCAAGCGCTGCGGCCGAGCTCGACTTGCCGTGCATCGTAGGCGGCGGTGAACTCCCGCGCTAAGCGCTCGTTGGCGGTAAGAATCTGGTCGGCGCCGGCCGCGTCGATTAGGCTGGGGGGGAGTTGGGTGAAATGCAGGGGCATCCCGGCATTCTATATCGTCGCCGGCGTTTTCTTGGGTCGCCGCAACAGTTGGAGGTCGATGGCGCCGGATTCACGGTGTGATTGCGCAATCGGTTCGACTAGAATGCCCACACTGTGGGTTCGGGCTTGGCGACAAGTTAGGAAGGGGCAAAAAGTGCGCTATTTGTTCAGAGACTTCAAAAACCAAAGCTGGTTCATGAAGGCCGTCATCGGCTGGGGTTGGCTGTGCGTGTTGATCATGGTCGCCAGCCTGATCGACAACCTGCGCATCATCACCGGCGCCTAAGCATCCCGCCATGTGGCTTTCGGCGCTTTCTGGCGAGCAACGCGGCGCCCTGCTGGGGCTGGCGCACAATGTGGTCGTGTCCGACGGCCTGCTCGACCCAAACGAAGAGGGCATGCTCAACGAATTCAAGCGGGAGATGGAGCTCAGTCCCGCGCTGGAAGGCGAATACTTGGAGCTCGACGGCATCGGCGCCACGTTCGACACCCGCAAGTCCCGAATCATCGCGCTGCTGAACCTAATCCGGCTGAGCTACGCCGACGGCGCCTTTGAGATCGAAGAGGAGTGCTTGCTGAAGGAGATCAGCCGGGGGTTCGGCATGGACGACGAGGAGTTCAAGCTGTTGGACAACTGGGTGCGCCGATTGTTGAGCTTGGAGTCCGAAGCTCGAGATCTGATGCGCTGACGGGAGGCGATGGCGCTGATCAGCCGAGCAAGGTTCGCTTCGCCTCGTTGAGTTGCTGGGCGATGTAGTTGGAACCGCCCTTGTCCGGGTGGTTCTTCGCCATCAGACGTCGGTGGGCGTCAATGATCTCCTGTCGGCTGGCGTTCGCGCCAAGCCCTAGGACTTTTAGCGCCTCCCCCCGGCTCATGGCGCCGGCCTGGGCTCGGCCCGCGCTTCCCCCATGATGGGCGCCTTGGCGTTGACGAAAGGCCGTGAACAACCTGCCCAAGAGGGGGAAAAACCGCACTAGAAGGATGGAGCTGCGGCGCAGGAAGGGCAGGATCGCCGCAAAGGCCGCCGCCAGCCAATGCAGGCGCCCGGTCGCCGCCAAGGCGACCAAGGCCACCACCAACGCGACGGACGCCAAGGTGATGATCGTAGTGGCCCGGCTGGGGCGCACCGACAGCCACAGCAGCCGAAACAGCACGACGAAGGCAACGGCGGCGATGAGGCCGAGCAATATGGCGATCATGTTGCGGTTGCGGCATCCCAAACGGACCGGCGCTTAGGGTATCATGGCCCACGATCGATCTTAGGCGAGGCCCATGCCCGATGGACGACGCGGATCTCAACCAATGGCTTGAGGAATTGCGTGTGGAGCATCGGGACCTTGACCAAGTAATCCTGCATCTACTTGGAGCCGGCCATCATGACGCGATGCGCGTGCAGCGGCTGAAGAAGCGCAAGCTCAAACTCAAGGACATGATCGCCAAGCTCGAAAGCAAGCTCATCCCTGACTTGGACGCATGAAGCCGAAGCCCCTCACCGTCGCCATTTCCTCCCGAGCGTTGTTTGATCTGCGCGAGAGCAACGCCGTCTATGAGGAGCAGGGCCTGGAGGCCTACCGACGCTTTCAAATCGACAACGAAGACCAACCACTGGCCCCGGGCGAGGGCTTTCTTTTCGTTAAGAAATTATTGAATATCAATAGGTTAAGCGAAAATAGAAAGGTTGATGTCATCTTGCTGTCGCGCAATTCGGCGGACACTGGACTGCGCGTCTTCAACTCCATCCAGCATCATGGCCTAGATGTCACCAAGGCGGCGTTCTGCGGCGGCGAAAGCCCCTACCGCTACGTCAATGCATTTGAATGCGACCTGTTTTTGAGCACCCACGGCCCGGATGTCCGCCATGCCTTGGAACATGGTGTTGCGGCGGCCAACCTGCTGCCCGCCGACCAAGCCGGCAGCAAGAGCGAACGGCGCGGGACGGATCAACTGCGGTTGGCGTTCGACGGCGATGCCGTGCTGTTTTCCGATCAGGCGGAGAAGATCTTCCAGAAGGAGGGCCTTGACGCATTCGCCGCCGCCGAGGAGGCCGATGCCACCAAACCCCTGCCCGGCGGGCCGTTCAAGTCCTTTTTGGGCGCCCTGCAGGACTTGCAGCAGGAGTTCGAGAGGGACTGCCCCATTCGCACCGTCTTAGTCACCGCCCGCGAGGCTCCGGCCCATGAACGGGTCATCCGCACCTTGCGGGCTTGGAACATCCGGCTCGATGAATCCCTTTTTCTCGGTGGCATGAGCAAAGCGGAGTTTCTGAAGGCGTTTGCGGCGGATGTGTTCTTTGACGACCAAGCGCAGCACTGCCAAGCCGCCGCCGCTCACACATCCGCTGGACATGTGCCCATCGGAGTGGCCAATGAGCGCTGATTGCATGGGTTTTCGGTTATAACTAGGCTTTACGTTATATCAATGCGCCGCAATTGAGCTTAGAATTGCCGGCTACGCAATCCGCAGCAGGGGCCATGAAGCTTCAGCAACTGCAATACATCTCCGAAGTCGTGCGCCACGACCTCAATGTGTCGGCGACCGCGCAAAGCCTGTTCACCTCCCAACCCGGCATCAGCAAGCAAATACGCCTGCTGGAGGACGAGCTGGGCGTGGAGATATTCGCCCGGCGCGGCAAGCGCTTGACCCAGGTGACGCCGGTTGGCGAGATCATCGTCGGCCTTGCGGACGACATCCTGCATCAGCTCGGCAACGTCAAGCGGGTGGCGGACGAGCACCGGGACGAAAGGACCGGGCTGCTCGCCATCGCCACCACCCACACCCAGGCGCGCTACGCCCTGCCGCCGGTGGTGCGCAAGTTCCGGGCGGCCTACCCGCATGTTTCCCTGAAGATGCATCAGGGTTCGCCGGCGCAGCTTGCGGAGCTGGCCAGAACCGGGGAGGTGGACTTCGTCATCGCCACCGAGGGCCTCGACCTGTTCAAGGATCTCGTCATGCTGCCGTGCTACCGCTGGTATCGGGACGTCATCGTGCCGCGAGGGCATCCGCTGGAGGCTTTGGCCGAGGAGCGCCAACTCACCTTGGCTGACGTAGCTGCCGAACCCATCGTCACCTATGTGTTCGGGTTCACCGGCCGCTCCGCGCTTGACCAAGCCTTCCGTGCTGCTGGACTGCAGCCGAAGGTGGCCTTCACCGCCACCGACACCGACGTCATCAAAACATACGTTCGCTTGGGCTTCGGCGTCGGCATCATCGCCTCCATGGCTTTCGACCCGGCCGTTGACCCGGATTTGCGCACCATAGACGCGGCCCATCTTTTTGCGCCTTCCGTCACCCACATCGGCTTTCGCCGGGGCACTTTCCTGCGCCGATTCATGTATGAGTTCATCGAATGGTTTGCGCCCCATCTGCACCGCCGGGTGGTCGATGCGGCCATCGACCGCCCCTCCGGCGCGGCGCGGGAGAAACTATTTGCGGACCTGCAGTTGCCGGTCCGCTAGGCTTCGTGAGCTTCCCAGCGCCAGCCAGCCAAGCCGCCCGCGCCGTTTCCGACATCGTGGAGGGCACCCGCGCCGTCCATCTGTGGGGGCCGCTAGGCTGGCAGGACATTCGCAAGCGCTACCGTCGCTCCATCCTTGGGCCGTTCTGGCTGACCATCAGCATGGGCATGCTGGTCGGCGCATTGGGCCTGCTCTACGGCGCCCTGTTCAAGGCCGAGCTGGCCCGCTTCATGCCGTTTCTGGCGCTGGGCTTCATTTTCTGGACTTTCATCTCGAATCTTATTTCCGATTCCTGTCGAGTCTTCATCAATGCCCAAGGCATCATCGAGCAGATAGACCTGCCTCTTTCGGTGCATGTTTGCCGCATGGTGTGGCACAGCCTGATCGTGTTGGGCCACAACCTCATCATTTTCGTTCCCATCGCCATTGCGTTTTTGATCTGGCCCGGCTGGACCGGGTTGCTCATCGTGCCAGGCCTGGTGTTGCTGTGCCTGAACGGCGCCTGGGCCGGGCTGCTGCTCGGCTTGGTTTCCGCCCGCTTCCGCGACGTGCCGCTGGTGGTGGACAGCGTCATCAGAATCGCGTTCTTCGTCACGCCCATTATCTGGATGCCGGACTACCTGCCTTCCCGCTTTCGCCTGCATGACTGGAATCCGTTTTACCACTTTCTGGAGGTGGTGCGGGCGCCTCTGCTTGGCGAGGCGCCGAGCCTAGTCTCCTGGTTGGCGGTGCTCGGCATAAGCTGCTTGGGCTGGGTTGGGACCCTTCTAATGTACAGCCGCTTTCGGCGGCGCATCGCCTACTGGGTTTGAACGGCCGCTCATGCAAGCCAATCTCCAACTCGAAGGCGTCTGCGTGGACTTCCCCATCTACAGCTTGGCGGCCCGGTCATTGAAGAAGACCCTGCTGCACCGGAGCGTCGGCGGCGCCATCGCCCGAGATGTCGGCAACCGGCTGTGCGTGCGGGCGCTGGACAATGTGCATCTGAAGTTCGAGCAGGGCGACCGCGTTGGGCTCATTGGCCACAACGGCGCCGGCAAGACGACTCTCCTGCGGGTGCTCGCCGGCGTTTATGAGCCAACGGCAGGGCAGATTTGGCGAACCGGCCGCACCGCGTCGCTTTTGAACATCTCGCTGGGCATCGATCCCGAGGCGACTGGCTACGAGAACATCATGGTGCGGGGCCTGTTTCTTGGCCTGACGCCGGCGCAAATACGCGAGCGCAGGGCTGAGATTGAAGCCTTCACCGAACTTGGCGATTACTTGGCGATGCCCGTGCATACCTATTCGGCGGGGATGCGGCTCAGGCTCGCCTTCGCCGTTTGCACCTGCGATGAGCCGGACATCCTGTTGATGGACGAATGGTTCGGCACTGGCGACGCGGCCTTTGTGGACAAAATTCGACGGCGCTTGGAGGACTTCGTGGAGCGAGCGGGAATTCTGGTGCTCGCGTCGCACAACCTGAGTTTGCTTAGGCGGGTGTGCCGCACGGGTGTGCTTATTGAACAAGGCCGAGTGGTGGCCAACGGCCCCATTGACGAAGTGCTTGATCGCTACGATTCGTCAAGCGGCTGAAGCCCAACGACGAACCTAGGGACAAGGACCTAGCCTCATTCACTCCCGATATCGATGGGGCTTCCAAGGCCCCCACTTCTCTTCGTAGATGGCCTTGTTGCGCTCAAAGAGTGCTTGCCGGCTGTCTTCATCCAGCTGTTCAAAGGAGGCCGACAGATGGTGGTGAATGAACACGTCCTCCGCCACCGCCACCTGGAACCCCGCCTTGCGCACCCGTTGGCAGTAATCGTCGTCCTCGAAAAAGCCCAAGCCGAAGCGCTCCTCCAAGCCGCCCACCGTTTCGTAAACGGCGCGGGGCATGGCGGCGCAGAAGAAGGCGATCACCGGCAGATCAAGTCGCTCGCCGGCGCGGCTTGAAGTGTAGGCCCGAGCCGCGTTCTGCATCTCCTGCATGTCCGCGTACTGAATGTCGATCTTGGCCTCGTTGCCGATGTTGTTGGTTACTGGCCCCACCAAGCCAAGGTGCGGATCTCTGCGCAGATGGCGGGTCAGGTCGAGCAGCCATCCGGGCGTCACATAGGTGTCGTTGTTTAGAATGACGAGCATTTCGCCGCCCGCCGCCTCCAGACCGCGGTTGTTGCCGGCGGCGAAGCCCAGATTTTCGTCGTTTTGAACCAGCTTGGCGCGGGGGTTGTTGGCGGCGTATCCGCCAAGAAAGTCCTGCGTTCCGTCGCTGGACCCATTATCGACCAGCACCAACTCCCAATCCGGGTAGTGGGTGTTGGCCTCCAAGCTCTGCAGGCAGGCTTGGGTGAACGAGAGGTTGTTGTAGGTCAGAACGATCACGGAGACCTTGGGGAACGCCGTTTCGATGGCTTTCTCCAGCTGGTCAACGCGGGCCTTCCAATCGTGTTGGCGAGCCCATTCGGCCCTCTGGGCGGCCCTTTGCCGGTCGTCGCTCTCCATCATGGCGGCGCCGAGATGCTGCGTGAACTGATCGGCATTCTCCGCCACCTGAACCCAGTCCCCCATGAGCTGCAATTCCGGCAGGGCGGTCGCCACCACCGGCTTGCCTGCGGCTAGGTATTCATAGACTTTTACGGGGCTGGTGCAGAGCGTCAGTTCGGTGAGCTGAAACGGAATGAGGGCCACGTCGAAGCTATGCACCCAGTTGGCGGCGTCCGCATAGGGCACTTCGCCGATCAGCTTGATGTTGCTGATTTTTTTCGCCTTGGACAGATCGCAGAAGGCGGTGTCGCCGACCAGAACGAAGTCCCAGTCCTGGAATCGTTCGGCGGCGGCGATGACCAAGTCCATGTCGAACCAGTCCGCAATGGCGCCGAGGTAGCCGGCCACCGGGCGTTCGGACGGATAGGCAAGCCGCTCCGGCGCCGTGCTGAAGCGCTCGATTTCAGCGGCGTTGCGAATCAAAACATTTGCGGCGGACTGCCCAACAATCCCCGACAATCTGGCCGAAGTGGTGATGACCAAATCGGCGGACTTGAGCAAACGCTCCTCCTCTTGGAGCATGGCTGGGCTGTTGGAGGAGAACCCGGCGTGGTGGTCCATGCAGTCATAGACGACCAAGGCGCCCGGCAGCGCTTCCGCGAGCGGCCTCCAAAACGGCAAATTGACCAGCGCCACCAAGTTGCTCAGGCCGCCGGCAGCCGTCAGTTGGCCCACCGCAGCGACCAGTCGCTCCCGCGTCGAGTCGGACAGCAAATCTTCGTAAATGACGGGCTGCCTGCCCGGAATGCAGAGTTGCACGAGAAAGACATTGGGCGCCGGCTGCTCCAGCACCCGGAACCCGGGCACGGCGGCGTTGCCGAACCTAGTGGAAAGATAGAAGACTCGATGCCCCCGCTCCGCCAGCAGCTTGGCGAGATGCTGCGGACGCTGAAACCGGAAATGCCAATCGATCACCGGGCAAACCAGTATGTCGTGGTGCTGCGCAGACGGCTGCCCGAGGTCTGGCACGGGCTCCGCGTCGGCATCTGTCGCCGGCAGGGGACGGCCGGCTGTCACCCGCAAGGCCACCGATCTTGGCAGCACCAGCCGTTTCAAGCGTTGCAGCAACCGTCTGACCGGCCCCGGCAGACGCATGGCGACGGCTACCCCTAGACGGTAGGCCCGCCGCAGCAACGGCTTGAACACCGTGTACCTTTCCCGGTCGAGTTGCTCGATGACGACAGCCATGTCCGCCTTAACCCGCAACAGGTGCTCGCGGGTCTCGTCAATGCGCTGCCCCGTAACCTCGAACTGCTCGCGCAAGGTTTCGGCCACTTGCTGCTGCAGGTTGTCCAAGCCGGCGGCGCCGTCCTCACGCACCTGGTCAATGCGCCGGCCGCTCTCGTCGAACTGCTCGCGCAGGGTTTCGGTCACCTGCCGCTGCAGGTCGTCCAAGCCGGCGGTGCCGTCCTCACGCACCTGGTCAATGCGCCGGCCACTCTCGTCGAACTGCTCGCGCAGGGTTTCGGCCACCTGTTCACGGAGGCTGTTCAGGTCGGTAGCGCTGCTTTCTGCCAACTGAGCTAATTGGCCCTCGAGTTCGCGCCGGCTGCTTTCGCTGATGGACGATGCGTCCACAAGGGGCGAGATTGCCGCGAACATCGCCGCCTCCTGGCGGATGTCACGCCACTCAGCCAGAAAGGCCCGGTCTTTTAGGAATCCCTCGTTCTCGGCTAGGCTTCCTAAAGCGCCGTAGGCTCGGTCCGCAACCCGCTCCGCTCCGGTTCGGAGCGACTCGGCGCCAGGCTGATCAAAGTGCTTTAAGCCAGTGTCCAGAAAGTCGTTGATGAATGCATCGACAACCGAACCATCGGCCGGTTCGAGCGCCAATGCTTCGCCGATGCGCGTAATCTCCCGCCGCGGCTGGCTGAGCAATCGATCGTAGTCGATCAGCACATGCTGACTGGCGGTGATGTCCTCGAACGGGTTCAGATTGTGGTTCAGCCACAGCAGATGGGACTTCAAGGAACCGAAACCATCGCGGCGGGCGAGGGACTGGGCAACCGCCCAAGGATGCCTGATGACCCAAACAAAACTGGTGTGGAAGTGGTTTTCCTCGAGCAGCACCCGTCGCCAAAACGGCCACAGCCGCGCTGTCCTGGGGTCCTTGAACGCCCAAATTGGATGCTTGGCGGTTTTCGCCTGCAGGAGTGCTTGACCTCGTTCAACCAAGGGCGTTAGGCCGGCGGCGCCCATGAGCGCCTCGTCGTTGGCGCCGACCAGGTCCCATTGCAGCGCCAAGGCCGACAGCACCTGTTTGTTCAGTTCGATGACATCCCGATCCTCCCAATGGCCCTTGGCGTTGTCCGGCGCCGGCTCCACGGCGAGGTTGTCGCCCAAGGCCACGCCTAGGGCGTGCAGGGCGCGAGTGGCCAAGCTGGTTCCGGACCTGTGCATGCCGATGACCGCGATCACGCGGCTTTTGGGCGCTTGGCTGCTATGGCCCACGCTGGTTAGCCCTCGGCATTTTGCGGACCGGCAAGCCGGCTGCGAAGAAAGGAGGACTGCTCGAATCTTGACCGCCAGGAGTTCGCCATGCGGAAGCGCTCAAGCGCTTGCGGCGAACTAGGCGAAAGTGCTTCAAGGCGTTTCAAAACGGCGCGAAAGTCCGTGCATCGGTTAACTAGGCAGATCCTTGGGTCGGCCCTGCGTTGGCGCATCTCGCCGAACTCCGTGGAAATCACCGGCAGCCCCGCTGCTCGGTACTCATAGTACTTTATGGGATCGACCGCCGCCGTGAGGCGGTTCACCTTGAAGGGAATGAGTCCTGCGCTGAAGCGCCGCAGCCTTGCCGGCACTGCTTCGCTGGCGCATTCTCCCAGGCAGCGCACGTTGGCGGGTAGAGACGCCTTCGGGGGCGCCATTGCCGGGCCGATCAGGTCAAAACGCACTTCGGGAAGGGTACGCGCCATTGCCGCGACCAACGCCCAGTCGAACCAGTCCCCGATGGTGCCGACGTAGCCAAAAACCCGCTCAGCGCCGACCTGTCCCGCCGACGGCTGCTGACTTGGGTCCAGTCCGTTGCGCAGCAACTCCGCGCCAAGGCCAAGACGGTTGAACTTTTCGTGCAGGAAGGTGGAGGAGACGATGATCTGGTCAACCCGCCGAGCTATCTTGGCCTCGATTCGACAACTCAGCGCACGGGCGCCACCACGTTGGAATTCTGGAAAGTCGTCCATGGCGTCGTAGCAGCTCGCCTTGTGTTCGGCGCGTTCCAGCAACAGTAGGGCGAGAAGGCTTGGGCGGCCTATGGCCAGCAGCCAATCCTCCCCTTGGGTGGAGGCGGCGACGCACTTCAAGATCGGCCGCCAAACCACCCGCCTGAACCAACGCGGGCGCATTGCAGGGTCGGCGCACCAGGTGGGAGGCGAGAGCTCCTCGACCGCTGCGTCGGCCCGACAGTGGGTGCGCAAGCGGTTGCGCCGCAGGTCGCCAAGGCGGGGAAATCGGCTTGGGTAGGGATTAATCCACAGGGTGCGCCCGCCGCTAGCGTTGTTGCAGAAGGCCACGAAGTGGTGCGCCCGTTGGGTGAAACTGGAGTAGGGCACCGGCGCTGCATAGACCAGATTCACCGCCAATCGTCCCATTGCGCCAAATGTTCGACGATGCGCTGCGCCGCCTTGCCGTCCCCATAGGGGGAACTGCCCTTGGCCATGCGGCGGTACGCCGCCTCGTCGTCAAGCAGCGCCGCCACGCGGCCGACGATGCGCCGCCGCTCGGTTCCCACCAATTCGACCACGCCCTCCTGCACGGCCTCCGGGCGCTCGGTTTCGTTCCTGAGCACCAGCACGGGCTTGCCGAGCGCCGGGGCCTCCTCTTGAACGCCACCTGAATCCGTCAGTATCAGCCACGCCCTTTTCATGGCGGTGACGAACGGGCCGTAGTCCAGCGGTTCGCACAGCGTTACTTGGGGCTCAGCGCCCAGAATACGCTGCGCCACCTTGCGGACGTTAGGGTTGCGGTGAACGGGGAACAGAAAGTGCAGATTCGGGCGCCGCTGCGCCAATTCACCGACGGCTTTGCACACCGCAAGCATCGGCGCCCCAAAATTCTCCCGACGATGGGCCGTCACCAAGACCAACCGCTGCTTCGCCGGCAGTTCGACGCCCAAGGGAAAGTCCCGCTCGGCCATCATGTGCAGGGCGTCGATTACGGTGTTGCCGGTGATGTGAATGCGCTCGGTTAGCACCCCTTCGCGCAGTAGGTTGTCCCGGGCGCTCTGCGTGGGGGCGAAGTTAAGGGTCGCCAAGCGCCCGGCCAGCACGCGGTTCATTTCCTCCGGCCACGGATAGTCGAGATTACGAGTGCGCAACCCGGCCTCCACATGACCGAACGGAATCTTGCGGTAGAAGCTGGCCAAGGCGGCCGCCATGACCGTGGTGGTGTCCCCCTGGGCGAGCACCAAGGCGGGCTGATGCCGCCCCAGGCAAGCGTCCAGCCCGGTCAGCAGGCGGGAGGTCAGGGCGGCAAGCGCTTGGTTCGGCTGCATGACGTCAAGGTCCGCATCCGGCCTGATGCCGAACAGGCGCAGGGTTTGGTCCAGCATCTCCCGGTGCTGGGCCGTGGCCAGCACCTTGACGTCCCAGTTGCCGGAGCGGCGCAGGGCCAGCACCACCGGCGCCATCTTGATGGCCTCCGGTCTAGTGCCGACCACGCATAAAACTCTCGGCAATGTTCGGCTCGCGGCCAACGGACGCCTCCACCAAGGGATAGGAGGCCATTCTAGCCCCCATGCTCCGTCAAGGCTCGTTGATGATCGGCAAGCTCCGCATGTCATCCTGGAGGTTGATGCGTTTTACGCAAGCGGAAAAGCGGTTTGGTGAGCATGAGCTATACTGGCTTCGCTTCCGGTCCGAAGTCAGAGTGCATTCTTGATTCTTTCCAATGTCGGCCCAAACTGGCCAAGGCTGTCTTACGACGTGGCGATTTACGGCGGCGGCCCGGCTGGCATATCCCTCGCGTTGGCGCTGTCCGGCGCCGGCCTGCGCATCGGCCTGTTCGAGGCGGGCGGGCTGGACCCGCAGACGGTCGGGCCTGACCACCCCTATCGGGGCGAGAACCTAGGCCGCCCCTATGACTTGGCGAGCACCCGCCTGCGTTACCTTGGAGGGACCAGCAACCATTGGGGCGGCTGGTGCCGGCCCTTGGATGCGCTGGATTTCTCCATCCGCCCCCATATTCCCCTAAGCGGCTGGCCGCTTGGCCGGGAGGCGTTGAACCCCTATCTGGAAGCGGCCTTGGAAGTCTGCGAAGTCCCTTCCGGCGGCCTAGGCTTGGCGGCCTTCGAGCATGATTTCGGCTACCAGGGGTTCATTCACCATGCCCATCCGGCGTTGCAAGTGAAGAATTTCCTGTTCAGCCCGCCGACGCGGTTCGGTATGCGCTATCGCCAGGACCTTGAGGACGCGAAGGACATCGAGTGCTTTTTGGATGCTACGCTTGTCCGGTTGACGACCACCGAAGGCGCTGTTGACCAAGCCTCTTTGATGTCCTCGGATGGCGTCCGACTCCAAGTCAGTGCCGATTTCCACGTTCTGGCGATGGGAGCGGTGGAGAACGCCCGCACCCTGCTGCATTCGGAAATCGCCAACAGCAGCGACTTTGTTGGGCGATGTTTCTCGGACCATCTAGGGCGCACCGTTGGCAAGGCGCTGCTAAGATTCGAGAATCGCTACTTTCAGCATGCTGTCCGCAACGGCGACCGCCAAGTGCGGGCGTTGCCGCATTTGTCGCTCACCAAGCAGACGCTGCAGGAATTTGAGTTGCCGAACCTGGGCATTGTGATGCCCCGAATAAGCAGCATGTCCCTAAATGTTTACGGCCAAGGCGTAAAACGACAGTTGGACAGCCTGCTGCAAAGCAACACCCAGTATTGCTGGGTGACTGCCCGCATCGAGAACACGCCGAATCCGGACAGCCGCATTACCCTAACCAACGAATCAGATGGTTACGGTGTGCCCCGCGTGGCTTTGAATTGGCGCGTCAATGCCTTTGACGTGGAGTCCCTGCGGCGCCTGTGCGCCGTGCTTGGCCCGTTGGTTGGGCAAGCCGGCGGCAGAATGAACATCGACTATCAGGTTGCCGAGGGGGCGCATCCCCCAGGTTCCCACCAAGCCCACCAAATGGGCACTACGCGGATGAGCGCGGAAGCGGACAGCGGTGTGGTGAATGCCGACTTGCGCTGCCATGATCTCGCCAACCTGTATGTGGCCGGCTCCTCCGTTTTTCCGACATTCGGCTTCGCCAACCCAACCTTGACCATCGTTGCCTTGAGCCTGCGTCTAGCCGAGCACCTTCGTAGGCTGGCGGGGGTGGCCGATGCTTAAGGCGAGCCGCCGCCGGTTCCTGCAGTCGGCCGGTGGCGTTGCGGCGGCAGCCGCCGGCTTTGCTGTTTACCGATTCATTTGCAGCGGTGGCGCGGTCGTCTTCAACCCGCAGCTTGAAGCCTTGATCGCGGAGGGCAATTTCTCTGCAGATCTTGGGGAAAAGGTTCTGCAGGACCAGGCCCCACGCTCAGGTGCGACTTTTGACGCCCTACACGCCGAGGTGATGAACGGGCTCTCCGAACGCGGCGCCGACTTGCGCGTCGAAATAGGGAAAAAGGTGGAACGCGACTTCGCCGAAGGCCGAACATGCCGGGTTGACGGCTGGCAGCTATCCGCCACCGAGTGCCACTTAGCCGCTTTGGCGTTTCTTTTCCAAGAGGGCGGCGGCCACATTGAAGCGCCGGCGGCTGGGAGCGACAGCCCGATCAGCGGGTTGCCTGAAAAACCCATTGCCGAGCTTGAAAACTGGGGTCCGCGTTTTGGCACCGTAGGCGAGGGCTTCAACGTGCAGCCTAGCGGCGATTCAGCCCTATGGTTCCTTTTTTCGGAAATGGACCAGCAGCCTTATGAGATCTATTTTGGCGGGCGTCCCCTCAGGACGTCCGTGGTTGGCGGCCGGAATTTGATTACAGCGACGGTGACTAAAGGGCAGATGCGGCGGCTCGCGTCGAAACCTGACGAAATTCCGGTTCATTTAGTGAATTCAGTTCAGGGCAGCAAGCAGTTGCTCGGCCATTTCAGCGTTCGATCCAAGGGCGTTGAACCGAGGCGCGGCGGTCTGGAACAGGGTGATCCACAGGGAACTCCATGATGCAGATTGTTGTGCTGGGCATGCATGAATCCGGCGCCGAGGAAGTGGCTTGCCTAATCAATTCGATGGTCGCCTGCAAAGGACAGGCGGCGGTTGATTCGGAGGTGAGTGGCTCGCGCATCGCCGCTGGCGCCTGGGGGCAATCGGACGTCGTGCGCTTGAACGACCGGGCCTTGACGGCTCTCGGCAAAAGTTGGGTTGACTGTGGCGCGTTGGACCTCAATGAAATGCCTGAAGCTGAGTTGAGCAATCTGCAACGAGTTGCGAACCGTATCATCAATTCGCTTAACGTGTTCACTCCTTGGACAGTGTCTGATCCTCGCATGTCCTTGCTTCTTGAGCTTTGGCGGCCGCTTTTTGTAAGGCCGCTGTATGTCATCGCACATCGTTCGGCATCGGCATCGGCGTTGCGGGTGAAGGAGCGCTACGGCTTGCCCGCGGCGCTCGGCCTCGCCTTGTGGGAGCGCTACAATCTCGCTGCGCTGGCGAACACGGCGAATTTTCCTAGAACGCTGGTGGACTATGACCGACTGCTGAGCGACCCTCAGGCGACCGCGCAGCAACTGCGCTCCGAACTTCTTGAATTAGGCGTCGAGCGGCTGGGAGCGCCTCCAAGGGCCGCTTTGCAGGCCATTGCAACAATGGCCTCGGAAGGTTCAGAGGTGCTAGGCGACAGGGCGATCGCCAATCAGGCGCAACGCCAATTGGAGGCCTGCCTGCAGGATCGCTCCGCTTTGCAGATCCGCCCGCTGGCCATTTCAGCTCCAGCCGCCGCCATTCTTGCGCAGGCCGGGGAGCGGTGGGTCGGCCAACGCTGGCTGCTACGGCTGTTGCGCAAGCGCAACGAGGAACTGCGCTTGCGCCGCAGCAAGCTGAAGGCTCTGCGCACCCAGACCATCGCCGCGGACCGAAACCCCGCCGCGCTTCCGAATTCGCCAACCGCTGATAGATCGAGGGGTGTGTTTGTGATTGGCTGCCCACGCTCCGGAACCAGCATTCTTTCTTGGGCCTTGGCAAGGCATCCAAATTTCTGGACTTCGAGAGAGTCCGACTATCTGTTGCAGCTTTTCGGAGAAGGACGTGTTGAGATGATTTACAGGCAGGCCTACGAACGCCCCGATCAAGGCTGGTTGCATAAGGAGGAAGTCGGCTTCACCGAATTTGCGGCCGCGCTGGGACTTGGCGCGGAGCGGCTGTTTGACAGCCGTTCCGGCGGGCGGCGTTGGGTGGAGGCTACGCCCAGCTACACCCTGATGACGGAGGGCTTGCTCGATCTTTTTCCTGCTGCGAGTTTTCTCCACATCGTCCGTGACGGGCGGGCCGTGGTGAACTCAATGCTGTCCAGTGGGTTCGACATTGATTGGGCGTCCGATTTCGATGCGGCTTGCCGAACTTGGGTGCATTATGCGTCCTTGGGGCGCAAGGCGGTTGAAGATCATGCCGACCGCATAATTGAAGTTCGGCATGACGACCTGAGCCAGAAACCTTGGGACGAATTGGCGCGAGTTTTTGAATTTCTTGGTGAGCGGATTGCCCACAGCTCCATCGACATCATCCTGACGCGGCGCATTAACTCAAGCTATGGCAACGTCGCAGCGGATGACATTCGAATGCCCAAAGACCCTGCGGCGGTGCCGCAGCGGCCTTGGGAGGCGTGGACCGATGCACAGAGGGCAACCTTTACTGAAATTGCCGGCGAAACCATGCGCGAGCTGGGTTATGGTGACTAGGCGGAGTTGGGCCGACCCTCGACAGCCCAGCCGTCAACTCAAGATCCTGACCACGTTTTGCGAATGCAGCCCGCATTCCTTGTGGGTGGCCTCCTCCCACCACCAGCGCCCGCTGCGTTCATGCTCGTGGGGACCGACGGCGCGGGTGCAGGGCTGGCAGCCGATGGATACGAAGCCGCGGTCGTGCAGTTCGTTGTACGGCACCTCCTGAGCCCGAATGTAGGCCCAGACGTCCTGTGAGGACCAGTCGGAAAGGGGGTTGAACTTGAGCAGCGGATGCTCCTTGGTGGAGAAGGCGCGATCCTCATGCTCCAATAGGATGTTCGTCCGGGTGACGCTTTGGTCTTTGCGCTGGCCGGTGATCCAAGCGTCCAGTGTGCGCAGCTTGCGACGCAGCGGCTCAATTTTGCGCACACCGCAGCATTCACCGTGGCCGTCCTTGTAGAAGCTGAACAGCCCCTTTTCCTGCACCAAGTCCGCCACTGCTTGGGGCTGCGGCATCAGCAGTTCGATGGCGACGCCGTAGTGCTCCCGCACACGCTCGAGGTAGGCGTAGGTTTCCGGGTGCAGGCGCCCGGTGTCCAAGGAGAAGATGTTGAATTGCAGCCCGGCGCGCTGGGCCATGTCGATCAACACCACGTCTTCGGCCCCGCTGAAGGAGATGGCCACCCGCGCTGGGTCGAATCTCGCGGCGATCTCTTGCAGCAGGTGCTGTGGTTTGTGGTAGGCGCTGGCCCTGCGAAAGTCCATCGGCTGTTCCCATCGGCAGTTTGGGCGGGAGTCTAGCCATCGGCGCCATGCCCCGGAAATATCCTCTTGCTATATGCTTAACCCCAAAAAAACCATCCACAAAACCTTATGAATAGCGGGGTCTTGCCCTTGGACATCTTGTGTTTGGACTTGGAGGGAGTGCTCATCCCGGAAATTTGGCAGGCGGTGGCGGAGCGCACCGGCATTGAGGAATTGCGGAAGACCACCCGGGACATTCCCGACTATGAGGAACTGATGCACTTCCGGCTGCAGGTCATGAGCCGCCAGGACCTGCGCTTTTCCCTGATTCGGGAAGTGGCGGAGGGCCTTGAACCACTGCCCGGCGCCCGGTCGTTTCTTGACGAAGTGCGCCGCACTTGGCAGGTGGTGATCGTCTCGGACACCTTCTATGAATTCGCCGCCCCCTTGATGGCCAAGCTGGGCCGGCCGACACTCCTGTGCCACCGCCTCGTGGTGGAGGGCGACCGCATCGTCGAGTGCAAAATTCGCCAACCGGACCCCAAGCGCAGCGTGGTCAAGGCGTTCAAGTCCTTGCACTTCCGAGTGGCGGCTGCCGGGGATTCGTACAACGACATCCCCATGCTGGAGGAGGCGCACCAGAGCGTGCTGTTTCGCGCTCCGGCCAAGGTGCGCAGCCAGTACCCCCAATACGCCGCCGCAGAGAGCTACGAGGAGCTAACCCACCTGCTTGCGCGTTCCTGACCACGCCTTCACCCAAGGGCCGCCGCCGGCGCCGCTCGCTTCCCACGCGGCTTGGAGGTGCGTCGGAACGGCGCGAAACACGTGCGCTAGAACTGGTTCATCGTGTTCGCCGCGCCGCCGGCCAACAGCGCCTTCTCGCCTAGGAAGTACTCCTTGTGGTCATCGCCGATGTTGGAACCGGCGAGGTCCTGGTGCTTGACCGCCGCCAACTCACGGCGGATCTCCCGGCGTTGCACGCCTTTGACGTAGGCGAGCATGCCAAGGTCGCCGAAGTAGCCCTCCGCCAGCACATCCGTGCCCAAGGCCGTTTCGTGGTAGGTAGGCAGGGTGATCAGGTGGTGGAAGATGCCGGCTTGCTGGGCCGCATCCTTCTGGAAGTGGGCGATCAGTTCGTCCGCCGCCTCCGCCAAGGGCGTGCCGTCGTATTCCGCCGCCATCAACCCCTTGGTGAAAACGGCCGGGTCGGGATAGGCCGACAGATCCTTGCCGCCCGCCCGCCACTCGGCATAGACCTGCTCCCGGAACGCCAAGGTCCAGTTGAAGGAGGGCGAGTTGTTGTAAACCAGTTTGGCCTGGGGCATCTGCTCGCGCACCGCGTTGACCAAGCCGCTGATCTGTTCGAGGTTGGGTCGCTCGGTTTCGATCCACAGCAGGTCGGCGCCGTGCTCTAGGCTGGTGACGCAATCCAGCACGACGCGGTCTGCGCCGGTGCCCTCGCGGAAGGCGTACAGGCCGTTGTCCAGCCGTAGCGGACGGCACAGCTTGCCGTTTTGATGGATGGTGACGTCGCCGTCGCGCAGCTCCTCCAAATCATGCACTTGGGTGGCCTCCAGAAAGCTGCAATAGCGGTCGCCCAAGTCTCCGGGCGTCTTGGACACCGGAATCTTCATGGTCAGCCCGGCGCCGAGGGAGTCCGTTCTGGCCACGATGATGCCGTTCTCCACGCCCAGCTCAAGGAAGGCGTAACGGATGGCGTTCAGCTTGGAGACGAAGTCCTCGTGGGGCACGGTGACCTTGCCGGCTTGGTGCCCGCACTGCTTGGCGTCCGAAACTTGGTTTTCGATCTGAATGGCGCAGGCGCCGGCCTCGATCATGCGCTTGGCCAGCAGGTAGGTGGCCTCCTCGTTGCCGAAGCCGGCGTCGATGTCGGCGATCATCGGCACCACATGGGTCTCAAAGTTGTCGATCCGGGAAATGACCCCGGCCAAGTTGCTGCCCTTGGCGCGGGCCTCGTCAAGCTCCGCGAACAGGTGCCGCAGTTCCCTAGCGTCCGCTTGGCGCAGGAAGGTGTAGATCTCCTCGATGAGGTCCGGCACCGTGGTCTTCTCGTGCATGCTCTGGTCCGGCAGGGGGCCGAACTTCGAGCGCAGCGCCGCCACCATCCAGCCGCTCAGATAGATGTAGGACTTGTTGGTGGTGCGGCGGTGCTTCTTCACGGACATCATCACCTGCTGCGCGGTGAAGCCGTGCCAGCAGCCCAAGGACTGGGTGTAGTTGCTGGGGTCCGCATCGTACTCCGCCATGTCCCGGCGCATGATGTCGGCGGTGTAGCGGGCGATGTCGAGGCCCGTGCGGAAACGGTTCTGCAGGCGCATCCGCACGACATATTCGGGGTTGACCGCCTGCCAGTTCGGCTGCTTGCGCAGTTCTCGAGCGGCCTCTTCAATCTGTTGCAGGTAGTTGGAAAGATGGGTGGACATTGGGGTTCCTCGCTTGGGCTGGGTGCAATGGCGACGGCACCTTATACAAAAAATTATGGAATGTATGGATACTAATAATTTCTTTTTTGGAATAAAAGAAATCGACTTGCCCCGGCGCGTTGCCGGTGTCTGGAAGCTGGGCTAGGGCCGCTCCATTTCGATATGCTCAATGCCGGCGTCCATGAACGTCTCGCCTTGGGGGATGAAGCCGGCCCGTCGGTAAAACGCCTCTGCATTGATCTGCGCATGGAGGAAGCATCTAAGGCAGCCCGCCGCCTCGGCCGCGGCGATGGCGGCCTGCAGCAGCAGTGCGCCGACGCCGCAACGCCGATGCGCCGGCAGCACCGCCATGCGGCCGATCTGGCCGCTGGGCAGCAGCCGTGCGCAGCCGATGTCCTCGCCGGCTGCTGACAGGGCCAGAAAGTGGCGAGCGGATTCGTCCTCCCCGTCCAACTCCAGATGCTCCGGCACACCTTGCTCGACCACGAACACCGCGCTGCGGATTGCCGTCAGCCGCTCCCGGTGGGAGGCCCAAGGCACTGATTCAATCCTAGCCTGCATGTTCAGATGCTCCGCCGCGCTGCGCCGCCAAGCTGCCTTTGTCCGTTCACAGCCCCGATGCCAGGGCCGGCTGTGGGGTTGCGCCGGCGCGTTTGGCAAAACGCCGCCAATCGAGACTCGGGGGAGGGGGGAGAGTCACTGCGGGGTGTTGGCCCCACTCCTTCAGTCCCCGTGCGGCCGCGCCAGCCGCTCGGCCAGGCCGGTGTAGCCCTCCGGCGCGAGGCCGCTGAGTTGGCGGCGGGCGTCCTCCGGCAAGTCGAGTTCGTCCAGCAGTTCGGCGAAGCCGGCCGCGTCCAAGCGCCGCCCGCGGGTGGCCTCCTTGAGCCTTTCGTAGGGTTCGGCGAGGCCGTGCTTGCGCATCAGGGTTTGCACCGCCTCGGCCAGCACCTCCCAGTTGCCGTCCAGGTCCGCGCGGATGCGGCTGCGGTTTATGGAAAGACGGGACAGCCCCTTGAGCGCGGACTGATAGGCGAGGCTGCAATGGGCCAAGGCGGTGCCCATGTTGCGCAGCACGGTGGAGTCCGATAAGTCCCGCTGCCAGCGGGACACGGGCAGCTTTTCGGCCATGTGGCCCAGCAAGGCATTGGCGATGCCGAGGTTGCCCTCGGCGTTCTCGAAGTCGATGGGGTTCACCTTGTGCGGCATGGTCGAGGAGCCGGTTTCGCCGGCTACGGGGCGTTGGCCGAAATAGTCGATGGCGATGTAGCCCCAGAGGTCCCGGCAGAAATCCAGAAGCACTTGGTTGCAGCGCATGTAGGCGTGGAACAGCTCCGCCATCTGGTCATGGGGCTCGATTTGAGTGGTCAAGGGATTTGGGGTGAGGCCAAGGCTGGTGATGAACTCTGCGCTTACGGCCGGCCAGTCCACGTTCGGATAGGCAACGACATGGGCGTTGAAGTTGCCCACGGCGCCGTTCAGCTTGCCGGCCAGGGGTGTGGCGTCAACCGGCTGTAGCCGTCGCGCCAAGCGTTCGCTGAAAACGCGCAGCTCCTTGGCCAAGGTGGTGGGGGAGGCCGGTTGGCCGTGGGTGCGGGCCAACATGGGCAGCTGGCCGGCGTCCTTGGCCAAGGCGTTTACGGCGTCAATGAGCCGCTGCATCTGCCCGCGCAGAACTCGCCGGCCGGCCTGGAGCATAAGGCCGTGGGCGAGGTTGTTGATGTCCTCCGAAGTGCAGGCGAAGTGGACGAATTCCACGCAGGGCGCTAGGCCCGCAACGCCGCGGATAGCCTCCTTGACGAAGTATTCCACCGCCTTGACGTCATGGTTGGTGGTCGCTTCAAGAGTCTTTATCTGGGCGGCGTCCGCCAGCGTGAAATCCGTGTGGATGCGGCGCACCGCCTGCATTTGCGCCTCCGTCAGCGGCGGCAGTTCGGGCGCATCGGGCAGAGCCGCCAAGGCCAGAAACCACTCGCACTCCACCCGAACGCGGCAACGAATGAGTCCGTATTCGCTGAATATCGGCGCCAGCGCTTCGGCCTTGCCGCGGTAGCGCCCATCCACCGCGGTGATTGCCGTCAAGGGGTCAAGACTGAGCGTCATGCTAGCTGCGCCTCCAGCCCGTCCAGGCCCGCCAGCAGCCGCCGGCGCTGCAGCAGAAATTGCCAGCGCCGCCCGCCCAACTGCCCCCAGAGCCAGGCGAAGCGGACCGCCGCCAACAACAGGGCGCGAATGCGGGCGGCGGTGGTCGGCTGCTGCAACGAGGCTGCATCGCCGACGACCTGAATGCGCTTGCCGAGGCTGCTGACGGTCTTTTGGTAGATTTCGTCCAGCGTCAGCATCAGGCTGGCGTCGCACCTTGCGCCGGCCAATGGCGGCAGCAGCCGGCCAAGGCGTTCGGCCACCTCGGCGTCGCGCTTTAGCTGCGCCGCCAACTCCATGACGACAAAGGCGTACTTGATGACTGGAAGCTGCCGCCGTTCGCCGGCAATGGCGCCCTTGGCCGTTTCCACGCCGGAACGATACAGATCGGGGCGTGGAAAGACCTCCGACAAGCTCTGGGCGTCGCCGGTGAAGAGCGGTGCCAGGATGTGGTCGATGCTATGGTGGTCGCGTCCGTGGGCGCTGGCGTGAACTTCGGCTAAGGCCTCAAAGGTTGCGGCCAAGGACAGGGAGCGGTAGTCCAAATCGTCCTCGGGCTTACCCACGGCGACCTCCCTCCACAGCGCCATTCGCCGCCAAGCCCTGATTGCCGGCGCCAACCCTTGCGGGCCGCTCCCCGAAGCGCTCGATGACGCCGCCGCCGAGGCAGACATCGCCATCATAGAAGCAGACGTACTGGCCTGGAGCGATGGCCCTTTGCGGCTCGTCAAAGGCGACGGAGACGCCGCCTTCAGTTTGGGCCTGAACCACAACCGCTTGGTCGGGCTGGCCATGCCTGATCTTCGCCGTGCAGCGCAAGGGCAGTTGCGGCGCGGCTGTCAGCCAATTCAGGCGGCCGGCGCTCAGCCAGTCGTTCAGCAGCGCCGCAGGGTTTTGGGTGACGATGAGCTGGTTGCGCTCCGAGTCCTTGTCGAGGACGTACCAAGGCGCTTCGGGACGCCCCGCCAAGCCGCCGATGGCCAATCCCTGCCGTTGCCCTCGGGTGTAGTAGGCGAGACCCGGATGTTCGCCGAGCACCGCTCCCGACTCGTCCGTGACGGCGCCCGGATTGTGGGGCAGATAGCGTTGCAGGAAGTCCCGGAAGCGCCGCTCGCCGATGAAGCAGATGCCGGTGGAGTCCTTCTTATCGTGGTTGTGCAAGCCGGCGCGGCGGGCGATGCGCCGCACTTCCGCCTTGGTCAGTTCGCCCACCGGAAAGAGCGCCGCCGTCAATTGTTGGGCGGTCAACGCCTGCAGGAAGTAGGTTTGGTCCTTGGCGGCGTCCCGGCCCTTCAACAACTGCACACCGGCGCCGGTGTGGTGCAGGCGCGCGTAGTGGCCCGTGGCGGTGCGGTCCGCGCCCAAGGCTTCGGCGTAGCGGCTGAACTGCTTGAACTTGATTTCCCGGTTGCACAGCACGTCCGGGTTGGGCGTACGCCCGGCGCGGCATTCGTCCAAAAAGGCGGTGAACACGTCGTCCCAGTACTCGGCGGCGAAATTGGCGCTGTGCAGCTCAATGCCGAGTTTGTCGCAGACCCTGGCGGCGTCCTCGTAGTCCGCTTGGGCGGTGCAGAATTCCGAGCCGTCGTCCTCGTCCCAGTTCTTCATGAACAGGCCGGCAACGTCCCGTCCCTCCCGGCGCAGCAGCAGCGCGGCGACGGATGAGTCCACCCCTCCAGACATTCCCACTATGACGCGGTCCGCATTCACGAAAGCGTTCTCGACGTTGACGGCAAGACGTTCATTATAGCCGCGCAGCGCCTAGCGCATTCTGGACGGATGCCGTGCTTGTCTCAGCCGATGTCGCTACCCCTAGCTCGCCTACTGCACCAAGGGTCGAGACGGCGCCACTGCCCAAGCAAAGCGGGGGAAGCCGCTATAATGCCCGCCATGAGCGAGTTGACCCACATCAATAGGCACGGCGAAGCGACCATGGTGGACGTCGCCGACAAGGCGGAGACCCGCCGCGTCGCCGTGGCCGAGGCGCGGCTGCGGATGCAGCCGCCCACCTTGAACCAGATCTTGGACGGCGGCTTGGCCAAGGGCGATGCGTTGGCGGTGGCCCGGGTGGCCGGCATTCAGGCGGCGAAGCGCTGCGCCGATTTGATCCCCCTCTGCCATCCCTTGCCGCTGAATCTCGTGTCCGTGGACTTCCAAGCGGCGCCGCCGGACGCCTTGGCCATCACCGCGGAATGCCGCGTCACCGGCCGCACCGGCGTGGAGATGGAGGCCATGACCGCAGCCAGCATCGCTGCCCTAACCATCTACGACCTGTGCAAAGCCATCGACCGCAGCATGGCGGTGGAGCAAGTGCGCCTGCTGCGCAAGGAGGGCGGGCGCAGCGGCCTGTGGCGACGCCCGGAGGGAGCTGGCTGATGGCCGCCGTGGCCAAATCCCCCTTGATTCGGCGACCAAGGCGGGGCACCCAAAAAGTCAGACCTAGCCGCGCTCCGTTCGGCAAACCGAGGCCATTGCCTTGGATGAGGCGGCGGGCAACCACCCTATTTGACGGCGGTTTAGGGAAAATCGCCGAGGGCGGCAACCCTAATCGACGGCGTTGGGGTGCAAGGCGGTGATCCGGGTCCTCTTTTTCGCCTCCCTCAAGGAGGCCGTTGGCTTGGACTGCTGGGAGTGCGGGGTTCCTCAAGGCGGCGCCATGCGCTTGGATGCTTTGCTGGCGGCGCTGCGGCAACAGTTGGGCGCGGCCGGCTACGCGGCCTTGACCGCCGAGAACGTGCGCATTGCCGTGAACCAGGAATTCATTGACGGCGAGGCAACAGAGCTTCGTTCCGGCGACGAAGTGGCCTTTCTGCCTCCGGTCACCGGCGGCTGAAAGAGCAGGGACGCTGCCGGACTAGCGGGGGCAGGCACCGTGGCGGAAGTTGCAGGCACCGTTCGCAAGGCGTTTGCGGACCGATGGGGAAAGGCCGGCTGGCGGGACAGCCGACTTGACGGAACGGCGGGTTGAAGATGCCGGGCTATGGCTGCATCCATGAATGACATCAGGGTTCAGGCGGAGGATTTCTCCATGCCGGCGGAGTGGGACCGGCTCCGCGCCCGCCTAGGCACGGACGCCGGCGCCGTCGCCGCCTTCATAGGGTTGGTGCGGGACGTTCAGGAAAGTGCGTCAACCGTCCTGACCTTGGAGCACTATCCCGGCATGACGGAGAGAAGCATCGCCGCCATCGTCAAAGAGGCCGAACGCCGTTGGTCTTTGGCCGCGGCTACCGTCATCCACCGTGTTGGTAGGCTGCGCCCGGCGGACCAGATCGTGCTGGTGCTCGCCGCCTCTCGGCATCGGGCGGAGGCTTTGGCGGCCTGCGCCTTCATCATCGACTGCCTGAAGACGGATGCGGTCTTCTGGAAGAAGGAGGCCGCCGGCGAAGCCGCCCGCTGGGTGGAGGCCACCGGCGGCGACCTGGAGCGAGCCGCCCAGCAAAGAGCGGTTGGCGGCGCGTCGCCGCAGACCAACTGAATGTGGCCCACTAAAGCTGGGTTGGCGCCGTTGCGGGGCAACCCTCTGCCTATTTGGCTGCGCTGCTTTGGCTGCGTTACGCCCGCTGGGGTTGCTCGGCCGGCAGCTTAGCCGCGCCTTGCGCTATACTTACCGGTTTTCCCCCACCCGCCGCTTGGTTTTGGAGCGAACTGCATGGCTTATCAGCATGTCGAGGTGCCGGCGAACGGCGCCAAGATCACCGTCAACAGCGACAACTCCCTAAACATTCCCGACAACCCCATCATCCCCTACATTGAAGGCGACGGCATCGGCGTTGACATCACGCCAGTGATGCTCAAGGTGGTCGATGCGGCGGTGCAGCGAGCCTACGGCGGGCGGCGGCGCATCGCTTGGATGGAAATCTACGCCGGCGAAAAATCGCTGCGCATCTATGGGGAAGGCGAATGGCTGCCGGCGGAGACCTTGGCGGCCATGCGCGAGTTCATCGTCGGCATCAAGGGCCCCATGACCACGCCGGTGGGCGGCGGCATCCGCTCTCTGAACGTGGCCCTGCGCCAGGAGTTGGACCTGTTCGTCTGCCTGCGCCCGGTGCGCTGGTTTAAGGGTGTGCCCAGTCCCGTGGTGGCGCCGGAGAAGACGGACATGGTCATCTTTCGGGAGAACACCGAGGACATCTACGCCGGCGTGGAGTGGGAGGCCGATTCGGAGGAGGCGAACCGGGTCATCGCCTTCCTGCAGCAGGAAATGGGGGTGCATAAAATCCGCTTTCCGCAGCACTGCGGGGTCGGCATCAAGCCCATTTCCGTGGAGGGCACGGAGCGGCTGGTGCGCAAGGCACTGCAGTACGCCATTGACGAAGACCGAACCTCGCTGACCCTGGTGCATAAGGGCAACATCATGAAGTTCACCGAGGGCGCGTTCAAGGATTGGGGCTATCGGCTGGCCGCCCGCGAATTCGGGGCGACGCCCCTGGATGGCGGCCCCTGGCACGAGTTGACCAATCCGGTGAGCGGCCGCCGCATCGTCATCAAGGACATGATCGCGGACGCCATGCTGCAGCAAATCCTCACGCGCCCCAACGAATACGACATGCTGGCCACCATGAACCTAAACGGCGACTACATATCGGACGCCTTGGCGGCCCAGGTCGGCGGCATCGGCATCGCCCCCGGCGCCAACATCGGCGACGCCATCGCCCTGTTCGAAGCCACCCACGGCACCGCGCCCAAGTACGCCGGGCAGGACAAGGTCAATCCCGGCTCCCTGGTGCTCTCCGCGGAGATGATGCTGCGGCACATGGGCTGGCGCGAGGCGGCGGACCTCATCATCGCCGGCATGGAGGGGGCAGTCTCCAAGAAGACCGTCACCTACGATTTCGAGCGCCTGATGCCGGACGCCACGCTGCTGTCCTGCTCCGCCTTCGGCGACGCCCTGATCGCCGCCATGCACTAAGCCCCGCCAATGCCGCCGGGGTTGACTCCGCCGAGAGCCGCGGTCGTCAACAGATCCTAAACTGGCGGCAAAGAGACCCTAGCGCTAAGGCTCGTCCTCCGCCACCGCACGGATGTTCACGGCTTGCAGCCCCTTGGCGCCGGGCACTGCGTCAAAGGACACTTTCTGCCCGGCGTTGAGGGTCTTGTAGCCGTCCATCTGAATGGCCGAATAGTGGGCGAAGAGGTCCTCGCCGCCCTCATCCGGCAGGATGAAGCCGTAGCCCTTGGCGTTGTTGAACCACTTGACGCTTCCCGTAGCGATTGCGGCATCCTCCTGTTCTTCCCGACTTGCGCCATCCGGCTCCCCAACGCACTTTCCTACCGATTCCGCCAATCGTCAAGTGGCAACCGCTCCGCCTGCTCTTGCGCCCCTCCCGTATTTTTATTGACGGGTTGATTGCGACCGTTGTGAATCCGGCAACCACAGCGGGTTAAGGGAGTGTTCTCCAATGGTGCAAGCCAGTCGATTCGTCATTGTGGCAGTCCGTCGGCTGGTCTTGCCGGTGCCGTTGGGTGCCTCTGCAATGATGGGCCTTTAGCTGGGAAGCGTGTGGGGAACTCCCGCAGGAAAATATCCACCGCCCTGTGCGCCAATTCCCGCAGGCATGGGGATGAATTGCTGCGGCCTCAGTGTGGCGAAGGCCTACGCGAACTGGGGATATCCGCCGTATCCAAGCGCTGCGGACGAGGCCAAGCTGGGCGCCATGGACCAGCAGCCGCCCCAAGGAAGGCCCGGCGCGGGGGCGAAAGGGGATGTTTCCCGCCCGAAGCACGACCCCGGCCAGAAGCGCCTGTTCTCGCACCGGCGCATGGTCGCCGATCTGTTGCGCCTGCTGCCGGAGGGCCTAGCCGGGAGCCTTGACCTCAAAACCCTGCGCCGCCTGCCGGCCGAGCACGTCGGCGATGCCCTGCGCAGCCGCCGCAGCGACATGCCCTGGCGCATCGACTTCCTGCCGCCCCGCGAACCGCTGTTCGCCGCGGGAGGCGCAACACCGTTTGAGGCCGCTGGGTTCCAAGCGGAGGGGGCTTTCCCACATGACTCCATTTCCCTAAGTCATTCGGTGCCGGAACATCCGGGAGTCTGCCTACTGGTGATCGAATTTCAATCCACAGTGGATCCCCGCATGGCGGAGCGGATGCAGGAGTACGCAGCGATGCTGCGCGGCGACTTGGCCCGGGAGGGCAGGGTGCGGGGTCCGGGCGGCGGGCCGCCGCCCCTGCTGCCACTGGTGGTTTACAACGGTAGGCGGCCTTGGACGGCACCAGTTGACTTGGGTGGTGGATTGGGAGACCTGCCGGCGAGGTTGGCGGACATACAGCCGAAGTTTGAGTACATGCTGCTGGAGGTGCGGCGCTTCGACCGGGACGCCTTGGCGTTGGGGTTGCAGGAGGGTGCCTCCGGCGTAAACTTCGCCTTGGCGCAGTTTGCTTTGGAGAACGCCTCGGCGGAAAGCCTGCCGGAGGCCATGTCCGCCGTCGCTCGGCTGCTGAGGGCGGAGGGCGAGTTGGACTTGGCGGAGTCGTTCGAAATGTGGGTTGAGGGTGTGCTGGAGCCCAGATTGGGCGTTCGGCTGCCGTCTTTGGCAAGGATGATGGAGGAGCCACCGATGCTGGCGGAGACATTGGACGAATGGGCCGAGGAGAAGTATCGGCTGGGGCAAACCGAAGGCATGGAGCGGGGCCGCGCCGAGGGCTTGCGGCGAGGCGTGGAGCAAGGCCGCTTTGAAGGCCGGGCCGAGGGAATGGAGCGGGAGCGGGCGTTGCTGCTCCGTCAGGCGAGGCGGCGGTTCGGCGCGGATGTCGCGGAGGCGTTGTCGAAGCTGATTGAGGGAGTGGACGATCCCGACCGTCTTGCCGAGGTGGGGGATTTGGTTGTGGATTGCGCCACCGGGAGTGACCTGCTGGCCCGCGCCGGCCACGCCTGAACGTCCCGGCGCTGTCCGGCTGCGCGGGGACAATGCGCCGCTTGATATTCCGGCGCATCTATTGCGCACTCCGCGTGTATTGCGCACTCCGCGTGGGCAAGTATCATAAGGCTGCTTGGTCGGCGCTCCCGCGCACAGTGCGCGTTCCGGCTGCGGCAGCTTTATGAACGAACCTTGGCGCGCTCAACACGGCGATGACTTCGACAGCGGCGAAGGCCAGGGCGTCGCTACGGCTGAAGCCAAGCCGGAGCTCAAGCACCCGCCCATGTACAAGGTGTTGCTGCTGAATGACGACTACACGCCCATGGAGTTCGTGGTGCATGTGCTGGAGGTTTTCTTCGCCATGGACCGCGAGAAGGCCACTCAGGTGATGCTGGCGGTGCATACCCAAGGCAGCGCCGCAGTCGGCATCTTTCCCCGAGACATCGCGGAGACCAAGTCCGAACAGGTTAACCTCTACGCTCAGGAGAACCAGCATCCCTTGGTTTCCCGGGTGGAAATGACGGACTGATGGTTTTGCCTTGCATCCCGAAACGGTAAAAATCAGAATCACCCCTTGGGAATGACGAATCAACGGGCTTATTATTCACGCCATGCTGAGCAAAGACCTTGAAGCCACCCTGAACGGCGCCTTTCGAGAGGCCCGCTCCAAGCGCCACGAGTTCATGACAGTGGAGCATCTGCTGCTGGCCCTGTTGGGCAATTCGGTGGCGGTGGACGTTTTGCGCAAGGTGGGTTGCGATCTGGACAGGCTGCGCACCGACCTAGGCGAGTACATTGAAGCCACCACTCCCGTGATTCCCTCCAGCGACGGCAAGCGGGAGACGCAGCCGACGCTGGGCTTTCAGCGGGTTCTGCAGCGGGCGGTGTTTCATGTGCAGTCCTCCGGCCGCAAGGAGGT
Organism: uncultured Pseudomonadales bacterium; assembly: GCA_958296195.1. GTDB lineage: Bacteria > Pseudomonadota > Gammaproteobacteria > Pseudomonadales > Azotimanducaceae > Azophilus. The sequence goes on from OY282455.1 coordinate 2,872,806, forward strand.
CACTGGCGGCAACGTGCTGGTCGCCATCTTCAGCGAGCGCGAAAGCCAGTCGGTTTACTTCCTCAAGCAGCAAAGCATCGCCCGCATCGACGTGGTCAACTACATCGCCCACGGCATCTCCAAGGTCTATGGGGAAAAGACGGCCGCAGAGGGCGTCGCCGAAGGCGAGGAGCGCTCCGGCGCGGAGGAGGGGCGCAGAAACGCCCTCGAGGTCTTCGCCACCTGCCTGAACGCGGAGGCCAAGGCTGGGCGCATCGACCCCTTGGTGGGCCGCGAGCCGGAGCTCGAGCGGGTCATTCAGGTGCTCTGCCGCCGCCGCAAGAACAACCCCTTGTTGGTGGGGGAGTCCGGGGTGGGCAAAACCGCCATCGCCGAAGGCTTGGCCAAACGCATCGTCGATGGGCAGGTGCCGGAGGTGGTGGCGGACAGCGCCATCTACGCCTTGGACCTCGGCGCACTTCTGGCCGGCACCAAGTACCGGGGGGATTTTGAGAAGCGCTTCAAGGCCGTGCTGGCGGAGCTAAAGAAACAGGAGGGCGCCATCCTCTTCATTGACGAGGTGCATACCGTCATTGGCGCCGGCGCCGCCTCCGGCGGCGTGATGGACGCCTCCAATTTGCTCAAGCCGCTGCTCACCTCCGGCGATATCCGCTGCATGGGCTCCACCACCTACCAAGAGTTCCGCGGCGTCTTCGAGAAGGACCGGGCCTTGGCCCGCCGCTTTCAGAAGATAGACGTCGTCGAACCTGACGTGGGGGACACCTACAAGATCCTTAAGGGCCTGAAGTCCCGTTTCGAGGACCACTACCAGCTTCGCTTCACCGACCCAGCATTGCGCTCCGCCTCCGAACTGGCCGCCAAGTACATTACCGACCGCTTCATGCCGGACAAGGCCATCGACGTCATTGACGAGGCCGGCGCCGCCCAGCAACTGCTGCCGCCCAGCCGCCGCAAGAAGGCCATCGGCGCCGGGGACGTCGAGCAGGTGGTCGCCAAGATCGCCCGCATCCCCTCCAGTCAGGTTTCCTCTTCGGACAAGGAGGCGCTCAAAGGCTTGGACCAGAAGCTGAAGATGGTGGTCTTCGGGCAGGACGAGGCCATCGATCAATTGGCGGACTGCATCAAGCTTTCCCGCGCCGGGCTAAAGTCCGGGGACAAGCCCATCGGCTCCTTCCTGTTCGCCGGCCCCACCGGCGTCGGCAAAACCGAAGTCTGCCGCCAGCTTGCGCTGATCACCGGCGTCGAACTGCTGCGCTACGACATGTCCGAGTACATGGAGCGCCACACCGTCTCCCGGCTGATCGGCGCGCCTCCCGGCTACATCGGCTTTGACCAGGGCGGCCTGCTCACCGAGGCCGTAACCAAGCATCCGCACAGCGTGGTGCTGCTCGACGAAATCGAGAAGGCCCATCCAGAGGTCTTCAACCTGCTGCTGCAGGTTATGGACCATGGAACGTTGACCGACAACAACGGCCGCAAGGCGGACTTCCGCAACGTGGTGCTGGTGATGACCACCAACGCCGGCGCGATGGACATGGCTAGGCCGTCCATCGGCTTCTCCAAGCAGGACCACAGTTCCGACGGCATGGAGGCGATCCGCAAGGTGTTCACGCCGGAGTTCCGCAATCGGCTCGACGCCATCGTGCAGTTCGGCACCCTGAGCGTGGATGTGGTGAAGACCATCGTCGATAAGTTCCTCACCGAACTGCAGGCGCAGTTGGACGACAAGCGCGTGACGCTGGAGGTCGATGACGAGGCTAGGGCTTGGCTCGCTCGGGAGGGCTACGACGAGAAAATGGGCGCCCGCCCGATGCAGCGCCTGATTCAGGACAAAATCAAGCGCCAGCTTGCGGAGATGATTCTCTTCGGCGCCTTGGCGAAAGGCGGGGGCGTGCTGCAGGTAACTGTGGAGAACGACGAGTTGGCCCTCGCCGTGGAGGAAGAGGTTCCGGCCTGATGCAGGCGCCCGGCGCCTACTTCCGGAACGTGATGCGGCCCTTGCTCAGGTCGTAGGGCGTCAGCTCCACCTTCACCTTGTCCCCCGTTAGGATGCGGATGTAGTTCTTGCGCATCTTGCCGGAGATGTGGGCGGTGACCCGGTGGCCGTTGTCCAGCTCCACGCGGAACATCGTGTTGGGAAGGGTGTCCACCACGGTGCCCTCCATTTCGATCTGTTCTTCCTTGGCCATGTTCGCCCAGTTCAGTAAAGCGGCGGCATTCTGCCCTTGCAGCCGTCAGGAATCAACTAGAACCTGCGTCGCTTGGGCATCGATGGTCGCACCCCAGTTGCCGCGGCGAGTCTGCGACTCGTCATTGGCGGCGAGCAGCGCCAGAAACTCGGTGCGGGGCATGGATTGAACGCCAAGCGAACGCAGATGATCGTTGGGAATTTGGCAGTCGATCAGCCTGAAGCCCCAGAGCAGGAGGCGTTGGCATAGGTGGTGCAGCGCGATTTTGGAGGCGTCGGCGATGCGGCTGAACATGGATTCGGCGAAGAACAGGTCACCCAAGGAAAGCCCGTACAGGCCGCCGACCAAGCGGCTGCCCCGCCAGACCTCCACCGAGTGGGCGTAGCCCAGGTCGTGCAGACGGCCGTAGGCGAGTTGCATGTGCGGCGTGATCCAGGTGCCGGACCGCCCCCGACGGGGAGCGGCGCAGCCGCTGACCACCTCGCTGAACGCGCTGTCCCAGGATATGCGGACTCCCGCCTTGCGCAGCCGCTTGCGCAGGCTGCGGCTGACATGCATGGCGCCTGGCCGCAGCACGGCGCGGGGTTCCGGGCTCCACCACAAAATCGGCGCTTTATCGTCCTCAAACCAAGGAAAGGCGCCGGCCCGGTAAGCGGCCAGCAGCCGCTCGGAAGAAAGGTCGCCACCGACCGCGAGCAGGCCACCGACGGCGTCGTCCGCCGACTGGGCGTTGGGGAAAGGCGTTTGGTTGCGGATGAACGACACGGCCATGCGGCCCTCAGCGCTCGGCGCCGGCGTTCAGCATGGCTTGCCTGAAGGGCTCCGCCAGCCGATGGGAGGCGATGACTTGCAGCAGGGTTTCGCCTTGGTCATTTTCGGCCTCCAAGTTACGGCCGGCGGCGCGGAAGTGGCCGATGAAGGTGCGGAAGTCCTCGGGCCTCATGCTGCGGTAGGCGTACAGCAGGGCGCTGAAGTCCGGGTCCAGGCCGGCCGCTAGCGGGGCTTTGCGCAGAAAGGCGCGAATCCGCTCGTCATCCCAGACTTCATCCACAACTTTTGGTTTGTCAGGACGCATCCCCAGCCTCGCCGCGCTCAAAGCTCCTGTTGCCCATCATCATAATATGAATGAGGGTTGACCTTGAGGTCACTCCACTAACGACTTGCAAGGCCCGGAATTTGTTGTGGCGGCGGATTGCGGCTAAACTGCGCCGCCATCCATCGGAACGCGGTGCCTCGCCTTGACCACCTACCGTGCGCCCCTGCGCGAGCTTGGCTTGATCGGCTTTGGGGTTGTCGCCCTGTACCTGCTGCTCGCCGTCGCCACCCACTCCCCCTCGGATCCTTCGTTCAGCCTCAGCGTCGATGTGGAGGCCGGGCAAGTGCGCAATTGGGCGGGCAGCAGCGGCGCATACGTTTCGGACCTGCTGCTGGTCGTGTTCGGCTTGGTGGCCTACCTGCTGCCGCTGGCCGTTCTGATGCTGGGCGCTTGGCTGATCTACAGGCCCTTGAGCCGCCCGGCCTGGTTCACGGCTGCCGTGCGCAGCACCGGCTGGCTGGCGGTGACGCTTTGCGCCTGCGTCCTCATGCAAAACCATGTGCCCACGGCCGGCGGCTTGCCGGCCAGCACTGGCGGCGTGTTGGGCTTGTCGCTGGTCGAGGTCGGTTTGCCGGTGCTAGGCAAGGCTGGTTTGACGCTGCTGGGCGTCGCTGGGGTTTTGGCCGGCGCCCAAGCGGCGCTGGGCTTCTCGTGGCTGGACATTGCGGAGTGGGTGGGGCGCGGGATTCACCGGCTGTCCGCGGCGGTCATTGGCGTCATTGCTCGGCGCATCGAACTTTGGCGGCAGCGGCGGGCGGCGCGGGCGGCGGCCCGCAGCGCCGTGGCGGAGCGAGGCGAGAAGCGGGCCCAGGAAAGCAAGCGGCGCAAAGCCCGCAAGCCCCCGCGCATAGAGCCTCGAACCGAGAAGAAGCCCAAGGTGAAGCAGGACGAAATGTTCGAAATGGCCGGCGTCGGCCGCGTTCCGCACATGGACTTGCTTGACGACAAGCCGCTCGATGAGGCGAGCGGCTATTCGGCGGCGTCCTTGGAGACCATGTCGCGGCAACTGGAGCTGAAGCTCAAGGAATTCGGCGTTGACGTGGAGGTCGTTTCGGTGCTGCCGGGACCCGTCGTGACGCGCTTCGAGGTGCAGCCGGCGGCGGGGGTGCGGGCGCAGAAGATAACGACCTTGGCCAAGGACTTGGCCCGCTCCTTGACCGTCATCAGTGTCCGCGTGGTCGAAGTGATTCCCGGCAAGTCCGTCGTCGGCATTGAAATTCCCAATGAGAATCGGGAGATGGTGCGGCTGAAGGACATCTTCGCCTCCCCCGAATATGAAAAGTCCAAGTCGCCGCTGACCTTGGCCCTTGGCAAGGACGTGGCCGGCGCCCCAGCGGTCACGGACATAGGCCGTATGCCGCACCTGTTGATCGCCGGAACCACCGGCTCCGGCAAATCAGTCGGGGTCAACGCCATGCTGATGAGCATCCTCTACAAAGCGGGCCCTGAAGACGTGCGCTTGATTCTCGTGGACCCGAAAATGCTGGAGCTTTCCGTTTACGAGGGCATTCCCCATCTGCTGACGCCGGTGGTCACCGACGTCACCCAAGCCGGCCATGCGCTGAATTGGTGCGTTGGCGAAATGGAGCGACGCTATCAGTTGATGGCGGCCTTGGGCGTGCGCAATTTGGCCGGCTACAACCGCCATGTGCGAGACGCCGAGAAGAGCGGGGAGCCAATTGCGAACCCGCTGCTGAAGAGCGACGGCGGCGATGAGGCGCCGGCCTTGGCGCCGCTGCCGTTCATTCTGGTGGTGATCGACGAATTCGCGGACATGATGATGGTGGTGGGCAAGCAGGTCGAGCAGCTCATCGCCCGCATCGCCCAGAAGGCGCGGGCCGCCGGCATTCATTTGGTATTGGCGACCCAGCGGCCCTCGGTGAACGTCATCACCGGGCTCATCAAGGCCAACATCCCCGCCCGCATCAGCTTTCAGGTCTCCTCCAGGGTGGACTCCCGCACCATCCTGGACCAAGGCGGCGCGGAGCAGTTGCTCGGCCACGGGGACTTGCTGTTCCTGCCACCGGGCACCAGTGTGCCGTCCCGGGTGCATGGCGCCTTCGTCGCCGATGAGGAGGTGCATCGAGTGGTGGAGGATTGGAAACTGCGCGGCGAGCCAAACTACCTGAGCGAAGTGCTGACTGGGGGCAGCACACCGCCCTTTGTTGAAATTGAACCGGAGGCCGGCGGCGCCGAGCAGGAGGATTCGCTGTACGACGAAGCGGTGGACTTCGTCATTCAATCCCGTCGCGCGTCCATATCCTCGGTGCAGCGCAAGCTGCGCATCGGCTACAACCGCGCCGCCCGGTTGATAGAAGCCATGGAGGAGGCCGGCGTAGTTTCGCCGATGAACAGCAACGGCAACCGTGACGTCTTGGTTCCGCCGCGGGACTAGCAGGACCGACCGGCCGCTGCTGGTTCGCAGCCTGTGCTTGTGCGGTGCCCTCCTTCTCGGCCCGCCACCTGTTCGGGCGGACGCCGGGGCTGAACTGCTCGAGCGGCTCGCCGCCTTGGGCCACTTGGCGGCGGACTTCACTCAGGCTCAATATGGGCCGGGCGGCAAACTGCTGGAGCAGGCGACCGGCCATGTGCGCCTGCTGAGGCCCAAGTTCCGCTGGGAGGTGGCTTCCCCCTATCCGCAGATCATCGTCGCCGATGGAGACGAGCTCAGCGTTTATGACCCGGACTTGGAGCAGGTCGTCGTGCGCCCCATTGACGAGGCGCTGGCGGATACGCCCTTGGCGCTGCTCACCAGCTCCACCTTGGCCCTGAACGCGGACTATCGGGTCAGCAGGCTGGGCGAGGGCGCGTTCAGCTTGCGGCCAAGATCCGACGACGCCCTGATCGCGGAGGTGGTCTTGGCCTTTGGCGGGAACCAACTGCGGGAACTGATCATCCGGGACTCTCTGGGCCACCGAACGGACATCGCCTTCAACCGGTTCCAGGATGCCTCAGTGATAGAATCCGCGGATTTCAACTTGGACCTGCCTCCAGGGGTGGAGTTCCATCAGGGGCGTTAGTGCGCATCCCACCATGCGGCCGGCAAAAGGACAGCAAGCGCGGGCTGGCGAACTTGGGCGCCGCAGCTTGGAAGACAACGACGGGCGGCCGTTGGCGGACCGCTTGCGCCCAGCCGCGTTGGCGGAGTTCGCCGGCCAAGAGCATTTAGTGGGGGAGGGCGCCCCCCTAGCCGGCCTGGCGGCCGATGGCCATCTCCACTCCATGATTCTGTGGGGGCCGCCGGGTTCGGGCAAGACCACTTTGGCCAAGCTGCTGGCGGACTGCGCCGGTCAACGCTGGATGTCCTTGAGTGCGGTCTTGGCCGGCGTGAAGGATGTGCGGGAGGCCGTGCGGGCCGCCGAAGCGGCGCGGCGGCTCGGCGAGGGCTCCGTGCTGTTTGTGGATGAGGTGCATCGCTTCAACAAGGCCCAGCAGGACGCTTTTCTGCCCCATGTGGAGAAGGGGGTGGTGACCTTCATCGGCGCAACCACGGAAAATCCCTCCTTTGAAGTCAACTCCGCCTTGCTGTCCCGCGCCCGCATCTATGTGCTCAAGCCCTTGGACGAAGCGGCTCTGCGCAGCATTCTGAGTCGGGCCGCAACGGCCTTGGACGTGGCTGTGGAGGAGGGCGCCGCGGTGTATTTGCTGGCGCTGGCCGACGGCGACGCCCGCCGCCTGCTGAACGTGCTGGAGACGGTGGCGCAGCTAGCGGACGGAACCGTTGACGCGGCCTTGGTCGAACGCGCCGCCGGCACCCGCAAACGCCGCTTCGACAAGGGCGGAGACCTCTTCTACGAGCAGATCTCGGCGTTGCACAAGGCGGTGCGCGGCAGCGCCGTCGATGCGGCCCTGTATTGGTGTTGCCGCATGCTGGACGGCGGCTGCGACCCGGCCTACATCGCCCGGCGGCTGGTGCGCATGGCCAGCGAGGACATCGGCAACGCCGACCCCCGCGCCGTGCAACTGGCCTTGGCCGCTTGGGAGGCCCATCACCGCTTGGGCTCGCCGGAGGGGGACTTGGCCATAGCCCAAGCCGTGATCTACTTGGCAAGCACACCCAAGAGCAACGCCGCTTACAAAGCCTTTGGCGCGGCCATGGCCCATGTGGGCGAAACGCCTTCCTATGAAGTGCCCATGCATCTGCGCAACGCGCCCACCCGCGTTATGCGCACACTCGGCTACGGCAAGGGCTACCGTTACGCCCATGATGAGGCCGAAGCCTACGCCGCCGGGGAGAACTACTTTCCAGACGAGCTTGAACCGCAGCGCTACTATCGCCCAACCGACCAGGGGCTGGAGGCGAAGATCAAGACGCGGCTGGAGCGTTTGCGGGCGCTCGACCAACAGGCTCGCACACCCTGATGGCCGGGTTGGCGGCGGTGGCGCTCGGCGGTGGCTTGGGGGCGGCGGCCCGCTACCTCGTTTCCGTCCTTCTGTCCGGTGGGTCGGCCGGCTTTCCTTGGGCGACCCTGACGGTCAACTTGGCCGGCTGCCTCGGCATCGGCTTGCTTTGGGGAAGCTGGTCGCAGGCGAGCTGGTTCCAGGAGTGGGGCAGGGCGTTCTTGGTGGTGGGCGTGCTCGGCGGCTTCACCACCTTCTCCGCCTTTTCCTTGGAAACCCTTTTGTTGGTCGCCGCCGACCGGCTGGCGGCCGCCGCGGCCTATGTGGGCGGCAGCTTGGTCGGATGCATTGCGATGACCTGGCTCGGCCTGCGCTTGGCTGAAGGTTGACCCATGCTGGATGTAAAACTGCTCCGTCAGCAGCCCGATATTTTTGCGCAATGCCTTAAGGTCAAGAACTATGTCCTTGATGTAAATGAATTTCTTTTTTTGGAGGCTGAGCGCAAAGCCGCTCAAACGGAGACCGAGCGCCTGCAGCGTGAACGCAACGCTCGCTCCAAGCGAATCGGCGCGGCCAAAGCCCGCGGGGAGGACATCGCCCCCTTGGTGGCGGAGGTCGGCGACCTTGGTGCCCGGCTGGACGCCGCCAAAGAGCGCCTTGGTCAAGTGCAGGCGCGCCTGCATGACTTCCTGCAGCAGATTCCCAACCTGCCCGACGCCTCCGTGCCGGAGGGCCGTGACGAGGCCGACAATGTTGAGATCAGGGCTTGGGGGCGGATTCCGAAATTCAACTTTGAACCCTTGGACCATGTTGACCTCGGCGTCGCCGGTGCCTTGGACTTCGCCGCCGCAGCCAAGGTCAGCGGCGCCCGCTTTGTGGTCATGAAGGGAGCGGTGGCGCGTCTGCATCGGGCGCTGACCCAGTTCATGCTCGACATCCATGTCGCCGAACACGGCTACACGGAGGTCTATGCACCCTACCTAGTCAATTCGGCCTCGCTCTATGGCACCGGGCAGTTGCCGAAGTTCGCCGAGGACCATTTCACCGTCGAAGGCGGCGAACTGCACCTCATTCCCACGGGTGAAGTGCCGGTCACCAACCTTTATCGGGACGTGATTCTGGGTGCCGAGACCCTGCCCATTCGCCATGTCTGCCACACCCCCTGCTTCCGCAGCGAGGCCGGCAGCTACGGCAAGGACACCCGGGGCATGATCCGTCAGCATCAGTTTGAGAAGGTGGAGCTGGTGCAGGTCGTGGCCCCGGACGCCTCCTGGGAAGGCCTCGAGGAACTGACCGCTCATGCGGAGGCCATTCTGCGGAGGCTGGAGTTGCCGTACCGGGCCGTGGTGCTCTGCGGCGGCGACCTCGGCTTCGCCGCCGCCAAAACCATAGACCTTGAAGTTTGGCTGCCGGGCCAAGGGCGCTACCGGGAGATATCCTCATGCAGCAATTTCCTGGACTTTCAGGCGCGGCGCATGATGGCTCGGTTCAGAGACCCTGACCGGGGAGCAATCGACTACGTGCATACCCTGAACGGCTCCGGCTTGGCGATCGGCCGCACTCTGGTGGCGGTGCTGGAGAACTTTCAGGACGGTGCCGGGCGCATCCATGTGCCCGATGCACTGCGGCCCTACATGGGCGGCGTCGCCACCTTGGACTTGAGTGCGGGCCTTGGACTATCTCCCCCTGCATCTTGACCTGCGCGGCCGGCCCTGCCTAGTGGTGGGTGGCGGCGCGTTGGCTGAGCGCAAGATCGAACTGCTGCTGCGGGCCGGGGCGCGAGTGCGGGTGGTCGCCAAAGCCAGCGGCGCCGCGGTGCGCACCTTGGCGGCGCAAGGCGCGGTGCAGTTGCACGAGCGCGGCTATGCTCCCACCGATGTGCAGGGCCAACGGTTGGTGGTGGCCGCCACCGACGACGCAGCAGTGAACGCCCAAGTCTTTGCGGACTGCGAAGCCGCCGGAATCTGGGCCAACACGGTCGATGCGCCGGAACTGTGCTCAGCCATCTTTCCCGCCATCATCGACCGCGGATCGGTGCAGGCGTCGGTTTCGACCGGCGGGCGCTCGCCCACGCTCGCCAGAGTTCTGCGTGGCTGGCTGGAAGCCCGCTTGCCGCAAGGCGCGGGGGTGCTGGCGGCCTTTGCCGCCGAGCGCCGGGCAAGGGTCAAGGCGGCTTTGCCGGATGTGCGCCGACGGCGCCAGTTCTGGGACCGCACCCTGACCGGCGCTGTCGCCGAGCGGCTTTTCGGCGGCGACGAAGCCGGTGCTGAGCAAGCCTTCGCCGATGCTTTGGATGGCGCCAAAGCCGGCGCAGCCACCGGCCTAGTGGCCTTGGTCGGCGCCGGACCTGGTGATCCCGAACTGCTCACCTTGCGCGGGCTGCGCTTGCTGCAGCAGGCCGACGCAGTGCTTTACGACAATCTAGTGGACAAGCGCCTGCTCGACTTCGCTCGACGCGAAGCGGAGCGCATCTATGTGGGCCGGCGGGCGAGTGCATCGGCCGGCGCCGAAGCCGAAACGGAATTGGGCGGTGAGGCCGGCGCCGAGCGGCGTTTCCCCGGCAACCGTCAGGCCGCCATCAATGAATTGCTCTTTGCCCGCGCCAGCCAGGGCGAGTGCGTGGTGCGGCTGAAGGGTGGCGATCCCTTCATTTTCGGCAGGGGCGGAGAGGAAGTGGAGGATTTGGCGGCCAAAGGCGTTGATGTCGTCGTGGTGCCGGGCATCACCGCCGCCTTGGGCGCCGCCAGCTACGCGGGAGTGCCGCTGACGCACCGCGATGTGGCTCAATCCGTGCGCTTCATCACCGGGCATCGGGTTGACGGCGAGGTGCGCCTGGATTGGCCGGAGCTGGTCACCCCGAACCAAACCCTCGTGATTTACATGGGTCTCCTAGGTTTGCCGGAGATTGCCGCCAAGCTGGTCGCCCAAGGCATGGATCCGAAAACGCCGGCCCTTTTGGTTGAGAAAGCCACCCTACCGGAGCAGCGGGAGATCCAAGCGCCGATCGCGGACCTGCCGCAGTTCGTGGCCCGAGCACAGGTGCAAGGCCCCACTGTTGTCATCATCGGCGAAGTCGTGAATCATCGCCGTTGACCATCGTTGGTTCAAAGGCAATTGGTTGGCCGCGGCAATCCAGCGATCTTGGCGGCGATCTTGGCCGGGTTCCCGGGAAACAGCTTCAACAAATGGAGGCTGGTGCCTGCCTCAGGGCCAAGTTCGGTGTACACCCGGCGCACTAGGGGCCGCATCGTCGGGCTTAGGTCATGGGCTGCGTAGAAGTCCCGCAGCAGACGGATGATGCGCCAGTGCTCGTCGGTGAGGGCGATGCCTTCGCGCTGGGCGATCCGTTCCGCGACTTCAGGGCTCCAATCCGCCAGGTCCAGCAAGTAGCCCTCCTTGTCCGTAGGCGCAACCGGTCCTTTGGTTGACGGCGTCAGCATGTCCAAGACAGAACCCGAGCATGGCCAACCACCAACCGGACAAAGTCCTCGAACGAGGCTAGCCGAACGCTTGGCGCAAGCCGCTCGGCCAAGCCGCGGGCTTCGACGTCCGGCGCTAGGACATGCAGTTGGATGTCGGCCGGAAGCGCCTGCAACGCCGCATAGACGCCGTCCTCAATCAACAGCGCGGTGTCTTCAGGGCCAAGCAACGGCTCACAATCCGCCCAGGCTGCCGCCTTGTTTACTAGGTGCAAAGTCGCCACTGTTTCCGCGCCTCAAAGTCTTGGAGGTCAATGAGCCGCCGCTCGCCGCCAGCGGTCGCGGCGGGCCTGCTTTTTGCCGAAGGCAGTGCCGCCGCCATTAGCCTGTCACGATGTCCTGATCGTCGATGAGGCGCCGCTGTCCTTCGTAGTCCAGCCACTTGACCGGCAAGCAGAAGTCCCTTTCCGCCAAGCCAAGGCGCTCTGCTGACGGCCGGCAGGCGAAGCAGCGTTCAACGCCGTACCCCGGCAAAGCGCTCAGCACCTTGCCCACCGTGCGTTGGCCGATGGCGGCGCCGTCCTGCCCGGTCAGCAGTTGATGCAGCCCGGTGCCCTTGAACAAAAGACTCACCCGCTGCTCAAAGGCGGCGGCGACTAGAACGGACTCCAACGCCTCAAGCGCGTAGCTTGAACCATAGGGCGCCCGGTTCAGCAAAAACAGAATCTTCTTGGACATCAGGCTTGGAAGGTGACGAAGCGGTCGGAGGCGCTCATGGCCTCCACGAGCTGGCCCAAGCCAACGATGGTGAAGGCTTCGTGGACCGTGGCGGCCGGCTTGTCGTAGCGCCGCCGCTCCGCGTCGCTCAACATGCCGCGCTTGAGGGCGTTGGCGATGCACAGGGCAAGCTCAATGCCGTGGGACCTTTGCAGCCTGACCCAACCAGCTTGCACATCCTGCTCGTCCTGGGGCGCAACGCCGCCCTCGGCAGCCGTCAGCACCGCGTCATGGTAGAAGAACACCCGATGGATGCGATGCCCCAAAGCCAAGGCGCTCTCCACAAAACCAAGCGCCGTCCTAGCGGCGGAGGAAGCGTAGGGAGCGCCATGCACGGCAACGGAAATGATCACGGCAAGCAGGCCCGCTCAACAACGGCGGCAGTATAGCAGCCCGCACGGGGTTGAAGACGACACCGGAAAAGGACAATATCGCCCCCCCGGAGGGGTGGCTGAGCGGTCGAAAGCACTGGTCTTGAAAACCAGCGAAGCTGTCAAAGCTTCCCAGGGTTCGAATCCCTGCCCCTCCGCCATAGCCGTTCGTAATTTTTCGGCATTTTTGCCCGTTTTCCGCCTAGTCCGAAAACCCAAATTTCCTTAAAAATCAATCTGTTGTCCAATTGGCACCTTGGGGGTTAGAATGCCGGCTTTCCACCGATGGGCTGCTCCGCATGGCCGATTTGGCGCTGGATTCGCGTTCCGACGAGGACGTTCCGCCGCTGGCTCCGGTGCATTTGCCGGAGTTCGACCAGTCGTAGTTGGCTGATCTGCTGCAATCCGATGTACGGGGGCTTCGGGATGCCCTTTGACGGCCCCTTGCCCGTCCGCAGGGGCGCCCTTGGCTGATGACTAGGGGGTGCCTTGGCGGGCCATGCGTCCTTGGATGCGTACGTCGGCTCATTCTGGATGCGCCATTCATGGGGGCGCGAAACAGACGGCGAATTTGCGCCAGTTTAATTTTCAGGCAAGCTATTGATTTTATTTAGAAAAACGGAAAATGCCGAAAAACTGCGAACGGTTAGGCAATTCCCCCCTCTGTTGAAAACTCGGCTCATGGGCGACGGTGCAGAGTCTCTAGGGGTAGGGGACGGGATCGAACATCAGCCGCCTAACCCCCTCCGACAGCGTGGCCCAAAGCCCCTTCGGATGCGCCCCCTCGGCAGCGTCCGCGCCAATGCGCCTGAGCGGATGCGCTCGCTCAGCCGCCCACCGCCGGCGCAAGCCGCCTAGCCTCACCCTTCGGGGCGACCTGCGGAGCAACGCTCCGAGACGGCGCTCGCCCAGACGGCGGGAAACGCCCCCAAAACACGCCCACGCCCCGCCAAGAACTGAAAACACACCCGAAACGACCCGAACCAGGCCGTTCCGCATCGCTCCGAGGACGCCAGCGAGCGCTGGCAGGGGAAAGCCTGCGGCAAAATGGGGCTGGAAAAGGCTACAGTGCAAGTCCCTCGTGTGTGAACGGTGATCTTTTGGGGAAATCGGCATATGATAGCGCCGTGGTTATGAAACTTGTTTGGAAGTTATCCGGCTTGGGGTATGGCCCCGAAGTCCGGTGGCGGTCTGTGTTAAGCCATCACCTTTGTGGGATGGTTTGTTTGTGAGGAATTAGGAGGGACACGTGCCGAATGCGGGCAAAAACAATACGACCATTGCGCACCTGTTCGATTTGTTGGATAGATGGCGGCACTTGCCAGCTTATCAACTCGAACGTCGGGCCGATATATTCTTCGCGTTGTTTCTGCCTGAAGTGTTAGGAAAGCATCTTAAAGTTGACATAAATCCAATTCTTGTCCCTGAATTTCCGATCAAAAAGGAAAGTAACAACCAGTCCAAAAAGGCTGACTACCTTGCACTGTCCAAGGATGGGGAACGGGCTTTCCTAATTGAGCTAAAGACTGACATGAGGTCAATAGATGAAGATCAAATTAAGTTCCTAAAATGCACAGCCCGAAAAGGAATAGACGAAATAGTTGAGGGGTTGAAGTCAATTGCTAAGAGCGAAAGTGTGCGAAGGAATCCGCAAACTAGAGGGCAATACTTCCGTTTGTTTCACGAATTAGAGGAATGTGGCCTTATTAAAATACCCAATAGGGATGACTTGGAGAAGCTTCTTCCTTCTGGCCAATGCAGAACGCCCGAATACGAAAAGTGCATTGAGAAGGTTGAAATTGGCAAATGCCCCAGAAGTCTAGAAATTGTGTATATCCTGCCGGACGAGTGGGCCGAGAAAATCGAAGCCTTGAAGCGCGATATACGGAAAATATACTTCAAAGATTTTTCAGAACATGCGAAGCAACAAGGTATCATCGGCAGACGGTTTTCAAAATCCTTGGATTGCTGGAAAAAGCAGGCTGAGCTATGTCTTCCCTAGTCATCAATCACCCCTGCCTCTCCAAATCCACCTACCTAACCGGCAAGCAGTGCCATCTACGCCTTTGGCACGACTTCCACGCCCGCGATCTTGCCACCCCCGCCGACGAGGCGCTGCAACTCGTCTTCGACACCGGCCATGAAGTAGGCGAGCTTGCCTGCCGGCGCTATCCCGGCGGGCATCTGATCGCGCACGATCACAAGCATGTGCCGGAGGCGCTGGAGGAGACGCGGCGGGTCATCGATGCGAACGCGGCACCGGCGCTTTTTGAGGCCGCGTTTGAGCATGAGCATGTCTTGGTCCGCGCCGATGTGCTCGATCGCCTGCCTGACGGTGATTGGCGAGGCCGTTGACTTCAGCCCCGCACCCCTGGACGCTCAGATTGACGCCCGCCAATTCCACTTGGGCGGGCAGGTGGACGCGGGGGCGCTGGATCATGGCGAGTGTGTCCTTGGCTGTTGGTCGGGGATGCGCCCTGGCGGGCCATGCGCCGCTGAATGCGGGCGGCGGCTCGCTCTGGAAGCGCCGTTTCATGATGGCACGAAAAAGATGGCGAATTTGTGCCAGTTTAATTTTCAGGCAAGCTGTTGATTTTATTCAGGAAAAACGGAAAATGCCGAAAAATTGCGAACGGCTAGCCCTCCGCCATAGCCGTTCGCAATTTTTCGGCATTTTTGCCCGTTTTCCGCCTAGTCCGAAAACCAAAATTTCCTTAAAAATCAATCTGTTGTCCAATTGGCGCCTTGGGGGTTAGAATGCCGGCTTTCCACCGATGGGCTGCTCCGCATGGCCGATTCGGCGCTGGATTCGCGTTCCGACGAGAACGTTCCGCCGCTGGCTCCGGTGCATTTGCCGGAGTTCGGTCTGGACGTGGGCTGGATCATGTGCCCGAACTTCGGGGTTCACTGCGATGGGGGCGGCGCTTCGGGCAAGGGCGACGGGCGCTACCGTCTGAATTTCAGAACGGGCCGGGAAATTTGTAGTTGAGGCTCCGTATTCGGGCTATGGTGGCTGGAACGAAACGCAATTGATGGGAACAGGCATGATCAAGACCCTAGAAGACGAGGGATCGAAGGCCGCCAACGGTAAGAAACCGTGGTCAAAGCCGACCGTGCGGCCAATGGACGTGATCACATGAACGCGGTCGGGATACGGCCCTTGCACCCCCACCCAATCATCCCCATGCGAGGAAGCCGAAGGCTACGATCCCCGATGTCGTAGAAGTGGCGATAAGGGGCTTCTCAATTACTTTCCTCGCTCCTTCTGGACAGACAGTCCTTTTCGGCTTTCAGGGTCAGCAGTTCGGTTTCCCGTTGGGCAGCGGTTTTCTCCGCCTGTCCCTTCTCCAGCGCGTTGCCGATGCCGAAATCCCCTAGGAAGCCACCGATCGAGGCGATGTTGATCTCCGAACCTTCGGCAACTTGCCGGCGGAATTCGGCCACCTTCGCCAACTCGATCTCTATGTCCTCACAGGTGTAGCGATCCCTTTCCACACCGGAAACGGTCTGCATCCTGCCGTATCTTTTGGTGGCGCATCCGCCGGCCACCAATGCAAGCGCGACAGTTGCGGCCAAGGCGATCTGAATTCGATTGGTCATTGAAGCACTCCTGTTGATGATTCGGATGAGTTTATGGCGGGATATGCGGCTGCACAACATCGCCCGAAGGCGATTCTCCGAACCTTCGGCAACTTGCTGACGGAATTCGGCCACCTAATGCCACTTTAGGGAAGTATATTCCTTTTTCATTTTCAATGGGTTAGGGTATATATACCTAAAAACTCGGAACGGCTAGCACAATCAGAGGAAGCTATGCAAGCAACATACTCACAAATTCGGTCTTGGGTTAGAGAACGGTACGGTTGGCAGCCCAAAACTTGTTGGATTGCTCACTGCAAGGAATTGGCGGGCCTGCCAGTTAGTCGCGCCCCGAATCGCCAGGGCACGGGCACGGAGCGGGCAAATCCCTGTCCGCCAGATAAGCAGGAGGCCATCTTCAGTGCGTTCCGGCACTTCAAGATGCTTTAGAATAGATAACCCCCCTGAAGCAGTTTGCGACTGCCGCTGCCGGCCGCAGGCGCAGAGCGAGCGGTTGGACATCGCCCTGAATGCGGCGGGCAAGATAGGCGCTTTTTGGGCGCTTCCCCCTCTCCATGGCGCAACACCACAGACTCATCGTGCTCGGCTCCGGTCCGGCGGGTTATACGGCGGCGCTGTATGCGGCGCGGGCGAATTTGCAGCCGGCGCTGATCACCGGCGTGGAGGTGGGCAGCGGCTCGCTCTGGATGCGCCATTCATGATGACACGAAAAAGATGGCGAATTTGCGCCAGTTTAATTTTCAGGCAAGCTGTTGTTTTTATTTAGGAAAAACGGAAAATGCCGAAAAATTGCGAACGGCTAGCCCTCCGCCATAGCCGTTCGCAATTTTTCGGCATTTTTGCCCGTTTCCCGACTAGGTCTAAAACCAGAATTTCCTTAAAAATCAATCCATTGTCAAATTGGCGCTTGGGGGTTAGAACGGAAACTTTCCCCAAGAGGCGGTTCGCATGGCCGAATTGGCGCCGGATTCTCGGTCCGGCTCGGCGAAGCGTTTCCTGGCGCAAAGCCTGCCGTTCGCGGACTGATCGGACGAGGGATGGGGAACTATGGGCGGAACGTGATCGAGCATTGGGCGCCGACCGGCGGCTAGCTCTGGATGCGCCATTCACGCTGGCACGAACAAGAGAGAGTTGCGCTAGGAGTTGAGATCCAAGATTGACAAGTATTGGGATGGAGTTAAATTGAGACACTATCGCTTTTTGCGTTTCCATCCTTCACTCTGACTGGAGATTCCTTCATGACTGTTAGACTTTGGGGCTTACTCTCCATCGCTCTACTGCTGCAACCGCAGGCGCATGGGGCCTATTCGGACGTGTACAACAAGGTCAATCCGCTCATGGACGTCCATGAAACGGCTTGTAAGGCCGTCGCCCAAGCGGCGATTCTGGCTTACAAAGCGGAACGGCGGGGAGTGCTGCGGCGCAAATGGATGCGCGGCATTGCCAGAAGCATTGGGCATCAAGCGGAGAAGGCCATAGCCGACGCGGTGGCCGTGGATGAAGCCGGCGCCGAACAGTTGACCGATGCGCTCGACATGCGGGACTTCATGGGCGAGGTTGTGCAGCGCATCTACCGCCCTGATGAGTTCTCTTGGCCCATGCGGACAGGCTACTTGTCCGGCTCAAGCGACTATCAGGAGACTGTCTGCACTTGGCTGCACACCGAGTGCGCCGCGCGCGTGGCAGCAGTGCTGACGGACCCGCAGTTTTCCGAGGAAGCACACAGGACCCGTTTTGCGCTACAAAGGTGGAGGGGCAGCGCAATTGCATCAATCGAGACTGTTCTTGAGTGGTGGGGCACTGGTTATACGTCTGACGAACCCACAGACGCCCAATGGGGAGATTTGGCGCTCTACTCCAAATGGGCGGAACCCCTTGAGAAATGCGAAGACACTCTAGAGGAACATCCCTTCAATAATGACCCCGCCACCCCGCCGCGACTTTTGGCCTTGCCAGACTCACTCATCATCCCGCCCCCTAGTGCGCATAGTCACCAGATGGATTCGGAGGGCTCGCTGCCCACCGAGGGCGAGTGACGGTGCCAAAGCTGTAGGTCCGCTTGAATTGAGGAGGGGGACAGCGTAACGGTCTCGAAAAAGATGGCGGATTTGCGCCAGTCTAATTTTCAGGCAACCTATTGATTTTATTCAGGAAAAATGAAAAATGCCGAAAAATTGCGAACGGCTAGCCCTCCGCCATAGCCGTTCGGGATTTTTCGGCATTTTCGCCCGTTTCCCGCCTAGTCCGAAAACCCGAATTTCCTTAAAAATCAATCCCTTGTCAAATTGGAGCCTTGGGGGTTAGAATGCCGGCTTTCCACCGAGGGGCTGCTCCGCATGGCCGATTTGGCGCTGGATGCGCGTTCCGGCGGGGACGTTCCGCCGCTGGCTCCGGTGCATTTGCCGGAGTTCGGCCAGTCGGTCAGTTGGCTGATGTGCCGCAATCCGACGCACGGTCGATTCGGGGTTCCCTTTGACAGCACTGCCCGTCGTGGAGCCGTCCGTCAGCGGCGTCATGGCGGGGCGCCCTTGGTTGTCGACGAGGGGTGCGCCCTAGCGGACCATGCGCCCTTTGTTGCTGGTGTTCAGTAAAGCGGGAATTGCGAACGGCTGGAGCATTTACGGCTTTTGAGGCCGTCTGCGTCTTGGTCCACCTTGGCGTTGGCGTCCACGGTGCTGTGCGGGGCGGCCTGCTCCCTGCTCGCTTCGGCGCGGCGTTCGGGCGGCAGCAGTTTCGGGTGTACGTCTGGCCACAGGGCGCGTACTCTGCGCGAAGCTGCTTGGGACAGGGTGGGGATGCCGCAGGACCAAGGGGGCACTGCGAAGGGGTCCATCTGGTCCTTGCTTTGCTCGTCCGCCCACAGGAAGCCGGCATGCACCAGTCCCTCGAAGAGTTTCTTGACGGCCTTATGAGAGCGCGCACCCGCTCTTTTACAAGCCGCCTCGATGTCACTGTTCGTCAGGACTGCGAACCCTCCTTGCGCCTGTGCAGTCTCCGTGACGGCGCAAGCCGCCATCAGCAGGTCGTCCATCTCCAGGTCGTTCAGGCGGTCGATGTAGTAGCCGGATTTGGAGCGGGTGAAATCGGGCGTCGCCTGGCGCACCGCGTCTGCCGTGATGGGGGTTCGGGTTGGGTGTCCGGAGTCCCATAGGGCTCGTCCCATAATCTGCAGGAAGTACGGATATCCGTGGGTCTCCTTCATGATGAGGTCAGCGGCCTCGTCCGTGATGGCTGTCCGCATGGGCTTGGCGATCGCGTCCAGGCTGTCTGCGCGGGGAAGCAGCCCCAAGGGGCGCCTTCGGTTGTCCAGCCTGGACCAGAACGTGGCGTTCATTTTATTGAGCGCAGCCCGCAGGTTGGGGGTTCCGGCGAGGATCAGTTGGAGGTTGGCGCCTCCGGCTCGGGCGCTTTGCTCAGCGTTCAGCAGTTCCCTGCCTGTGTCAAGGGGCAGGGTGTGCGCCTCGTCGATGAGAATCAGGCAGGGCTTCCTGCCCAGTGTGCCGAGGGCGAGGGTGAGGGATGGCTCTAGGTGCTCCCTATGGGTTTCGATGGAGCCTTCGGCTTCAGCGAGTCCGGGCACGCCGGCGGTGCCGCCGACCAGTCGGGTTTCACTGGTTTGGATGCTTTTGGATTGGTTCGCCAGCGCGGTCAGGTGCTTGGCGAGCTTCTCCGGCGTTTTAAGCTCCGATATCTCCAGTTTGACCACTTGCGCACCGCGCACCGCAGCCGCCGAGGCCATGTGCAGCATCAGTGCAGTCTTGCCGTTGCCGCGGGGTCCGAATAGCGCCATGGGGCCTTTGGCGTAATTTTTCGGATCGGCCATGCAGTCCAGGCAATCCTGAAAAACATTCAGCTCCTCTTCGCGCCCAGCCAAATACGGCGGCACCACGCCGGAGGTGGGTTGGAAGGGGTTCGTTTTTTTAGGCTTCTTGAGCTTGCCCATGCTGCTGTGCATCAAACCAGTCGTTTCGATGTCAGCATTATGCCTTGTGAATTGGCCTGCAGCAACCCGGACCGACGGCTGTCGTTGCCTGCAGTGGCGCTTGCGTCCACGTCTGTTTCGGGGTGCCTTTGCCTTGGGCCGCATCGGCATCTACGGGCCGATCGGGCGGCTTTCGGGACGGTGCCGCTTTAGGCGGCAACCAGTTCTGCCCCTCTGTCGCCGCTATTCGTGATGGCGCGGAAACACAGTGAATTTGCGCCAGTTTAATTTTCATGCAAGATGTTGATTTTATTTAGGAAAAACGAAAAATGCCGAAAAATTTCGAACGACTAGCCCTCCGCCAAATTCAAAGCCGGAGCACGGTGCCGCCGGGTTCAAGAAGCCGGCGACAGCCGGCTTGGACGGGCGCAGCCCGCCCCGAAGGGGCTGCGGCGCCCAAGGGCGGCGCAGTCAATCCCCGCCCCGCCAAAAAACATTCGTGTTTGACGGTTTTTCCATTACAATCCATTTTGAATTCATTCAGCTAGGGAGGCATGCGCAATGAAATTCAGGTCTTTTGTGTTCCCCACCGCGTTTCTGGGTCTGTCGGCTTTGCTGTTGGGCGCGGCTGCGCCGGCCGCGGCACAGGATGAAGACGATCTCGAGGCCCGCTACGGCGTCCTGGAGGAAGTGGTCAGCACCGCCCGCAAGCGGGAGGAGCCGCTGCAGGAGACGCCGGTGGCCTCCACCGTGCTGTCGGGAGAGCGGCTGGATCGGGCTTTTGCGCCGAATCTGGCGGCCATGCCCTTTCTGGCGCCGAACGTCAACCTGTCCAACGGCCTGCTGACCTCGGTTTTGTATCCCTCCATCCGCGGCTACACGCTGACGGACGTGGACTCCACTTTCGACCCGCCGGTGGCCATCATGGTCAACGGCATCTACTACTCCCGCCCGATCATGAACAACCTGGACATGTTCGACGTGGAGCAACTGGAGATTCTACGCGGCCCGCAGGGCACCCTATTCGGACGCAACACCGCCGCCGGCGCCATTCAACTGCGCACCAAGCGGCCCACGGACGAATATGCAACCTCCGGCAAGCTAACGCTGGGCAGCTACGGCACACGGAACGTGCGCGCTGCGGTGAACGTCCCATTGGTGGAGGGCCGGGTCAACGCCAGACTCGCCGCCTACTCCCTGAATTCGGACGGTTGGTACAAGAGTGCGATCACCGGCAGCAGTTCGCAGCGCAAGCTGGGCAAGGAGGACAAGCTAAGCGTCCGCCCGACCTTGCAGTTCATCCTGAGCGACGCCATGGAACTGACACTGATCGGCGAGTATCACCGGGACAGCTCCCACATCAAGCCGCAGAAGAACTACTCCGGGCCAGCCCGCTCCCTGTGCGGCAACCACGGCTATTGCGGCGTTCCCTTCGATCAAGGCGGCAAGCGGGACGACTACCAGGCGGACATCATCGAACCCGGCTTCGTCGATGTGGAGATCATCTCCATCACCAAGGAGTTCAACTGGGACATTGAAAAGGGCACCGTCACTTGGCTGAGCAACTTCCGGGACACAGACGAACTTTGGGTCTATGACGCGGACGGCGTGGGCACCTACGACATGTTTCTGGTCGATAGACGCCAGCCCCACCAGCAATGGTCCACCGAACTGCGCTTCGCCTCCGATGGCTTTGACCGCATCGACTTCATCGGTGGATTGTTCTACTTCCATCAGGAGTACGACTTGGAGCGCAGAACCGGCATCGGCTCCGACCGCTTGTCGCCGCCGAACCCGAACGCATTTGTAATTCCCCTGTTCAGCGTCACGGGCCAGGAGCACGACGCTTGGTCCGTGTTCGGCGAACTGAACTACGACCTCACCGAGCAGCTCACCGTCACCGTCGGTGGGCGCTACACGGATGAAAAGAAGGACTTCTACCAGCGCACCTTCGCGGTGTATCCCAATACCGGGCCAAGAAGGGACATATCCGAATCCTGGAGCGACGCTGGCCCCAAGTTCGGGCTGCGCTATCAGGTTAATCCAGAGATAATGGCCTACGCCAGCTATCAAAAGGGTTTCAAGAGCGGCGGGTTCAACGGCCGTTGTGGGCAGAGCGCCACCTGCGATCGCTCCTTTGATCCGGAGGAGGTGAACGGTTACGAGTTGGGGCTGAAGGCGGACCTGTTCGACAATCGGGTGCGCACCAACCTCGCCCTGTTCCTGACCCAAATTGACGGCTTGCAGCGCGGCCGCTTGGTGCCCTTGCCGCCGGGCGCCACCAACCCCCAGGAGACGGTGACCGATAACGCCGCCAAAGCGGAGATGAAGGGCATCGAACTGGAGGTGTCCGCTTGGGTCACGCCGGATTTGCGGCTTGACTTCACCTTGGGCGTTCTGGATGCCGAGTACAAGGACTTCTGCGCCGACATCAACGGTGCCGGGCTCTATGACGCAGTGCCCACTTCGGACTGCGGCGGCGAAGTGGTCCTTGCCATCGACAATCCGGAAGGGCCGGACGCCTACATCGTCGATGAGGACAACTCCGACAACGAGGTTCAGTTGGCGCCCAAGTTCAACGCCTCGGTTTCCGGCAGCTACAACATCGCCCTGCAGAACGGCGGCGTTGTATCCCTGAACGCCACCTACAGCTATGTGGATGAATTGTTCACGGACTTAACAGAGGCCAGCTACCGCCCGTCGGTGAGTTTCGTCGATGCCAGCGTCACCTACGAAGCGCCCAGCCGCAACTACAAGGTCAGCGTTTACGGCAAGAACCTAACCGATGAGATCTATGTGGTTACCCGCACCATCGTGCCGCCGCTGTTCGACTACCGCAACGTCAGCCCGCCACGCATGTGGGGCGTCGAGTTCATGTGGGACCTTTAGGGGCCAATGTCCTCCATTGATGGCAAGCGCATCCGCCACACCGGTTGGATGCGCTTGTTCCTGTGGCGTCCACGGCTAGGCGGAGTGCGGGGTTGATTCCCTTTAAGCGCTTGCAGCCACGGATGCCGGCATGAATCGCAAATGGGTGGTCGCCTCAAGGCCCGAAGTGGAGGTGCAGGCGCACAACTTTGAGCTGAAGCAGGAGCTCGTCCCTGTCGTTCCACCCGGCGCCGTGCTGGTGAAGACCCGCTACCTTGTGGTCAGCCCGCCGGCCCGCATGGCCTTGGTTTCCGGCGGCATCGCTGGCCGGCCCATCCCCATCGGCGCCACCATGCGCGGCAGCGGCTTGGGGGAGGTGGTGGAGTCCCGCCACGCGGACTTCGCCGCCGGGGACTTGGTGGCCGGCGAGCTCGGCTGGCAGCAATACGCCGTCTCCGACGGGGCAAGGCGCCGTCCGGTGCGCAAGGTGCAAGGCCGCTCTGGATTGGCGGACAGCACCTTGCTGCACGTCATGGGCAGTGGCGGCGCCACCGCCTACTTCGGCATGACGGTCTATTGCCGGCCGCGCCCTGGCGACACCTTGGTGGTGTCCGCCGCCGCCGGCAACGTCGGCATGCTCGTCTGCCAGCTTGGCCGCCTGCAGGGCTGCCGGGTGGTGGGCATCGCCGGCAGCCGTGGGAAGTGCGATTGGCTAGTGAATGAATTGGGCTGCGCCGCCGCCATCGACTACAAAGCGGAGGACGTGGGCGAACGGCTAAACCAAACCTGCCCGGACGGCATCGACATCTACTTCGACAATGTGGGCGGCGCCACTCTGGACGCCGCCTTGGCGCGGATTGCCCAGGGTGCCCGGGTGGTGCTGTGCGGTGGCACCTCCCAATACAACAACGATTTGGACTGGTACGGCCCCAAGAACTACTTCAATTTGGTCTATAAGCAGGCGGAGATGGCCGGCTTCTATGTTTTCAACTTCGCGGACCGCTTTGAGGAGGCCCACTCGCGCCTAGCGGCGTTGCTCGAGAACGGCAGCCTCATCTACAAGGAGGATGTGCTGGAAGGCATCGAACAAGCCCCGGAGGCGCTGATGCGCATTTTCCGCGGCGACAACTTCGGCGTGCAGTTAGTGAAGGTGGCGGACTAGCCGCACTCCGCGGAACTTGCTCTGGGGTGCTACACGAAGGTTCTAACCAGCGCGATGACAACGCTGGCCAAGGCCGCGCTGGTGATGCCGAGCAGCCAGCGCTGCATGGAGGACTCGCGCTCCGAGATCAGCGTTTTCAGGTCCGCAATGGAAGTGCGCAGTTCGGCCTTCACATCGGCGATTGAGGCCCCAACCTCCGCCTTTGTGTCCACGACTTCCCGGCGCGCCAAGGCGATGTCCTCCCGGGTGGCCATGAACTCGATCCTCGCTTCGATTCGAGCTAGACGCTCACCGAAGATCCCTCCGCCGACATCTTCATTCCGGGGCGTGGCGGAGGGGTTGGGATTGCTGTTTTCGGGTTTCATGAAGCCTTGCCCTTTGGGGATTACATGCTTGAAAAGCCATGCTAATGCCCCTGACCGCTGCCCGCAACGCCGTTTTGGATGGAAAACTTGTAGGAGAATCGCCCGCCATTGCCGCGCAGCACTTGCGCGTGAACAGGTCGGCGATTATTGTTCGCATCTGACCGCAGCCTCGTTTTCCCTTGCAGTCCATCCAACCGAAAGGAGACATTGTGGGCGCTGAGTTGGGCATCGTCAATGAAGCCGCCGGCCAGAACCTCTGGCCGTTGCTCATCTACGCCCTGTGCGTGGCAGCGGTGCTGGCCGTCTCCATTGGCGGCTCCTGGTTGTTGGGCGCCCGCACCCGCCGGCGCAAGGCCACGGACATGCCGTTTGAGTCCGGCATCATCGCAGTCGGCGAGGCGGAGCAAACCCGGCTGTCCATAGAGTTTTACCTCATCGCCATGTTCTTCGTGATTTTTGACTTGGAGACCATCTTCATCTTCGGCTGGGCGGTCGCCTTCTTCGAACTCGGCTGGCGCGGCTATGTCGGCGCCGCAGTGTTCATCCTCATTCTGCTGGTCGCCTTGGTTTACGAGTGGCGCAGCGGCGCCTTGGACTGGGGCGTCAAGCAGCGGCTTGTGCGCCGGGACTACGCGCGTTCCCCCTCGGTGCCGGCGGCAACGGCCGAGGGCGCCTAGGATGCAGTGGCGGCTGGTCAAGGCGGAGCCGGATGCACCCATGGCCGCACCGGACGCGGTCTATGATGAGCAGGTGGCCAAGGGCTTCCTCACCGCCAAGCTGGACGATTTGGTGGCTTGGGGCCGCGCCAACTCCATGTGGCCGTTCAACTTCGGCCTGTCCTGCTGCTATGTGGAGATGGCCACCGCCCTGACGCCCCGGCACGACTTGGCCCGCTTCGGCGCGGAGGTCATTCGCGCCACGCCGCGCCAGGCGGACCTCATCGTCATTTCCGGCACCGTGTTCCGCAAGATGGCGCCGGTGTTGCAGCATCTCTACGATCAGTTGCTGGAGCCGAAGTGGGTTATCTCCATGGGCTCCTGCGCCAACTCCGGCGGTATGTTCGACATTTACAGCGTCGTTCAGGGAGTGGACAAGTTTCTGCCGGTCGATGTGTACGTACCCGGCTGCCCGCCCCGCCCGGAAGCGCTGCTGCAGGGGTTGACCTTGCTGCAGGAAGCGGTCAAGAACCGGCCGCGCCCATACAGTTGGCTGGTGGGTGAGGACGGCGCGGTCAGCAAATACCAGCCCAGCCAGCGGGATGCGCATACGCCGCAGCGCATGCGGGCCACGGTTCTCGAGGAGCCCACCAGCGTTGGGGACGCCCCCCTGTCCAAGGAATTGCTGCGCGAGAAACGCGAATCCCCGGCCGTCCGCATCGGGCGCCGGAAAGGCTGATGGCGGCGGCAGCGGCAGCGCCGGCCGTCTCTGACGCACCGGGATCAAGCCCCTCACTGGATGCTGTTTGGCGGCAGCGCCTTGGTGGCGATGTTCAAGTCCAGGAAAGCGCGGACGGCATCCCCAATCTTTGGGTGCCCCGGGAGCGCTTGCTGCAGGTGATGCGCAGCCTCAAGCCGGATTACCCCATGCTGTTCGACCTCTCCGCTGTGGATGAGCGCGCCCGCACCCAGCGCAATGGCCTGCCGGACAGCGACTTCACGGTGTTCTACCACCTGTTGTCCCTGAACGGCAAAGGCGACGTGCGCGTCAAGGTGGCCCTGCCGGAGGCGGACGGCAATCTGCCCAGCCTGACTCCGGTTTGGCCGGCCGCCAACTGGTACGAACGCGAAGCCTACGACATGTTCGGCCTCAACTTTGAAGGCCATCCCAACCTCTACCGCATTCTGACCCCGGCGCTTTGGGAGGGCCATCCGCTACGCAAGGAGCATCCGGCCCGAGCCACGGAAATGGACCCCTTCCACATGACGGACGAGCTGCTGGACGCCCAGCAGGACAGCCTGCGCTTCAAGCCGGAGGAGTGGGGCATGTCCCGGGGCGCCAAGCACACGGACTTCATGTTCCTGAACCTAGGGCCGAACCATCCCAGCGTTCACGGCGTGTTCCGCATTGCCCTGCAGTTGGACGGCGAGGTGGTGGTGGATGCAGTGCCGGACATCGGCTACCACCACCGCGGTGCGGAGAAGATGGGGGAGCGGCAGTCCTGGCACACCTACATTCCCTACACGGACCGGGTGGACTACCTAGGCGGGGTGATGAACAACCTGCCCTACGTCATGGCCGTGGAGCGCATGGCCGGCATTCAGGTGCCGGAGCGGGCGCAGGTGATCCGCGTGATGATGGCGGAGTTCTTCCGCATCGCCAGCCACCTGCTGTTCTTCGGCACCTTCGCCCAGGACGTCGGGCAGATGTCCCCGGTTTTCTACATGTTCGCGGATCGGGAGCGGCTGTTCAGCATCGTCGAGGCCATCACTGGCGGGCGCATGCATCCGGCCTGGTTCCGTATCGGCGGCGTGACGCAAGACCTGCCGGACGGCTGGGATGTCATGGTGCGGGATTTCGTCGATTACATGCCGGCGCGCATGGACCACTACGACAAGATGGCCACCACCAACAGCATCCTCAAGAAGCGCACCGTCGGCGTCGGCCAGTACGACACCGCCGAAGCCATCGAATGGGGCGTCACCGGCCCGGGGCTGCGGGCCACCGGTCTGGATTGGGACCTGCGCAAGAAGCGCCCCTACAGCGGCTACGACCAGTTCGATTTCGAGGTGCCCATCGCCAACAACGGGGACTGCTACGACCGCTGCGTGGTGCGGGTGGAGGAGATCCGCCAAAGCCTGCGCATCATCCGCCAGTGCTTGGACAACATGCCTTCCGGTCCCTACAAGGCGGACCACCCCCAAGCGACGCCGCCGCCCAAGGAGCGGACGATGCAGGACATCGAGACCCTCATCCAGCACTTCCTGAACGTCAGTTGGGGGCCGGTGCTGCCGCCGTCCGAATGCAGCGTCATGGTGGAGGCCACCAAGGGCCTGAACTCCTATTACCTCACCTCCGACGGCGGCACCATGTCCTACCGCACCCGCATCCGCACCCCGTCGTTCCCACACTTGCAGATGATCCCGCTGATCTCCCGGGGCTTCATGATCGCGGACCTCATCGCCATCATCGCCAGCATCGACTTCGTGATGGCGGACGTGGACCGCTAGGGGAGGGAGGGCATGGCCGAAGCAGCGCTAATCGAAGTGCTCACCGACGCGGAGGTGTGCGAAATAGAGGCGGAATGCGCCCACCTGCCGGACCGCAAGTCCGCCGCCATCGACGCCATGATGATCGTGCAGCGACACCGCGGCTGGGTGTCCGACGAGAGCCTAGCCGCCATCGCCCGCCTGCTCGGCATGTCCACCGCTGCCTTGGACAGCATCGCCACCTTCTACAACCTGATCTACCGCCAACCGGTGGGCCGCCATGTAGTCATGGTCTGCGACAGCGTCTCCTGCTATGTGATGGGCGCGGATGGGCTGAGGAAGCAGGTGGAGGAGCATCTGGGCATCAAGCTAGGCGAAACGACGGACGATGGGCGTTTCACCTTGTTGCCGATCGTGTGCTTGGGCGCCTGCGACAAGGCACCGACGATGATGATTGGTGAAGACTTAATTGAGAACGTAGCGGCGGAGAAATTGGGGGAGATTTTTGGGGGATACGAGTGATGGAACTGGGAAGGGTCGGCCGATAGTTGTGAAAACACCGATATGCGGAAGCATATCGGTAAGGCTTGCCATTGTGCAGGGTTGATATTGCCATGAAACTCATCGAACTTCATGCGAATTGCTACCGCAGCCTGCGCAGTGCGCAAATCGAATTGAACAACTTCAATCTGTTCATTGGCGCCAACGCCGCGGGCAAGAGCACCATCCTTGATGCATTGCGCTTCCTGAACGAAGCTGTTCTGCGCCGTGACTTCAAGGCCCCGATGTTCTCCCGTGGCGGCATGCTTCATCTTGCGTGGAAGGGGGCAGCGGCGGAGAGCATCGAATTGGCGGTAAGCATGGAGGATTGCGATACCATCTATGAGTGGTCCATTCGACTTACCCGTAACGGCTACGAGTTTGATGTCCAAGAAGAATTGGATAGCCGGCGACCAGGCTCTCCGCCCGTGCGCTTGTTGACCTCGGATAAGGGGGAAGGCTGGTGGTGGTCTGGAGATAAGGGTGAACAGGTCTCACTACGACAGTCGGCTGCTTCCTGTGCATTGGCGGCCGCGGCTGCTGACGCATCCTTCCCTGCCCGCGAGACGGCTGAGTTCATCGGTCGTTGGGGCTTCTTTGATCCAAATCCCTTCCTGCTTCGTCGCGATTGGGCAAGCATTGACTCTGTTGGCCTAGACCACTATGGCCGCAATCTCGGGGAAACGCTGTACGCATTGGATAGCGCCACTCGAATGCGAATTTTGGAAGCGACCCAAGCGATCGTCGGCCTTCCGAAAACAATTGAGCCTAGGCAGGCAAGAGACGAGGATCGATTTTATTTCGTTCAGGCCGAACCAGGGCTTCAACATACAGTGCATCAAATGGGGGCTTCCAGTGGCACCTTGCGGGTGCTGGCGCTAATGACGGCGCTGCTCACGAGTTCCAAGGCCAAGTTGATCGGCATTGAAGAGCCAGAGAACTACATCCACCCGACAGCGTTGTCCGCGTTCATGGACTATATTCAGAATGCGCGAAAAAATACGCAGTTCATGATAACAACCCATTCGCCGCTGGTGTTGGACGCCCTAAACGAACCTGAAGCGATCTGGGTTGTGCGTCGCGATGGCGAGAACGGCACTGTTGTCGAGGCGGACGGCAACCCGGAAGGAGTGCGCCGGGCGCTGGATGAATCCGGCTTTGGCCTCGGTGAGTACTACGAAACGCGGGGCTTTGGCAACTAATGTGACCAAGCGTGTGGTCGTCCTCGCATCTGGCGAGACGGAACGCCGGGCACTTCCCCATTTGGTTCGGCATTTGGCAGACCAAGGTGTCGTTGTGGACAGCATACGCATTCCGCCCCGCCACCGTAGGCTAGACGTTTTTATGGCAGAGCGTCTTATCAAGACAGTCTGGTATGAAGATGCAAATGCTCGTCCCCGGAA
This sequence comes from uncultured Pseudomonadales bacterium, assembly GCA_958296195.1. Taxonomy (GTDB): domain Bacteria; phylum Pseudomonadota; class Gammaproteobacteria; order Pseudomonadales; family Azotimanducaceae; genus Azophilus. The sequence goes on from OY282455.1 coordinate 2,902,005, forward strand.
ATTCGTAGTTCTTGTGGACGCCGACTACTCCGCACCCAATGAGGTTTTAGCGCCAATCCAAGCCGAACTTCCTGATCGGGTCGGCGATATAGCGACGGAGGCGCACATTCAGGTTGTTTATGCCCAACAGCACCTCGAAGCCTGGTATTTCGCTGACAGCCAAAATTTGCGGGAGTTTATCGGTCGTGATGTAGGGAATGTCGATGCTTCACGGCCAGACCGGATATCGAACCCGAAAAACCACTTGAAGAACCTGTTGGCGCAGCGTGTTTACACTGCCGGGGTCTCCGAAGAAATCGCCAGTAGGTTGAGCACCTCCAGAATTTCGGAGCGCAGCCCCAGCTTTCGCAGCTTTATTAGCGCCCTGTTGAATGGCGATGGGCGACCTTCCCCAACTCCTGTTTAAGCCTCAGAGGCTTTTCAAGTTATGCTACTGCTTTCGGCAATTGTCACGCGGCAACCCCGTGGGCAAACGGGCCTCGAACAGCACTTGGAGACTTCGTGAGCGACAATAGCGGGACTGGTGGGGCAGGGCGGGCCGTCGCCTTCGTGGGCCTTGGGGTGATGGGCTATCCGATGGCTGGTCACTTGGCTGCGGCTGGCCACCGTGTGCGGGTGTACAACCGTACCCAGGCGCGCGCCGATGCCTGGCTCGGCGAGCATCGCGGTGAGGCCGCCCGGACGCCGCGGCAAGCCGCCGAGAGTGCGGACCTGGTGTTCATGTGCGTAGGCAACGACGACGACGTGCGCCAAGTCGCGCTTGGCGATGCTGGGGTGTTGGCCGGGGCGCGGAAGGGTGCCGTCGTGGTCGATCATACGACGGCGTCGGCGGTGCTCGCCCGGGAATTGGCGGGCGTCGCCGGGGACGCCGGCATCGGCTTTGTCGATGCGCCGGTCAGCGGTGGTCAGGCGGGAGCGGAGAACGGCCAGTTAACGGTGATGGCCGGCGGCGCCGCAGAGGACTTCCAGCGGGCGGCGCCGGTGATCGAAGCCTACGCTAAAACCGTCAAACTGATGGGTGGCGTTGGTTGCGGCCAGCTCACCAAGATGGTCAACCAGGTGTGCATCGCTGGGGTTTTGCAGGGCTTGGCGGAAGGTTTGCACTTCGCCGAAAAGGCGGGGCTCGATGTGGAAGCGGTGGTGGAAGTCATCTCCAAGGGCGCTGCCCAGTCCTGGCAGATGGACAACCGAGCCGCCACCATGTCGCGGCGGGAGTTCGAGTTCGGCTTCGCGGTGAACTGGATGCGCAAGGACTTGGACATGACGCTAGCCGCCGCACGGGAACTGGGCGCCCGTATGCCACTCGCGGCGCTAGTGGACCAATTCTACGCCGATGTGCAAGCGCTGGGCGGCGGGCGCTGGGACACCTCCAGCCTGATTGAGAGGCTGCGGCGGATGGACGACGCTGCCTCTTCATGACGCGCTTTTGCTGGGCATCGCATCCTTGCCCGATGGTGTCCCTTACGGACCGGGACAAGCTCATCCCGGAACGCCTCGGCGCCCACATGCGCTACGCCAAGGTCGCGACTTGGGAACGGCGAATGGCGCGGTCCCGGGTGGGCAACGGCGCCTCGGCTCAACCTTGCGGACTGTGAGCGCTGTCCATTGTCTTGGCAGTCCGCATGGTGTAGCGTTCGCCCGCCCTGTGCTGCTGCGGTTTTTGGGGCGGAAGACCCTGCCCAGAGGCTGCGCAGTTGCCAACCATCGAACAAAGCTAAGTGTCCAACTGAGGTGCTTGAACAAATGACCCGTAGTGAAAGGCCGCTTATCGGCATGGTTGATGACGTAGGCGGTCCGGTGGGCATGTCCGCCTATGAGGCCCATGACGGTTATGCAGGTGCCCGCAACGCGCTCACGTCCATGACGCCCGACGAGGTGATTGCCTTGGTCAAGGACGCCAATCTGCGGGGCAGGGGCGGGGCTGGTTTCCCCACCGGCCTGAAGTGGAGCTTCGTGCCCCAAGGGGAGAAGGCGGATGGCGGCGTGAAGTACTTGGTCTGCAACGGCGACGAAATGGAGCCGGGCACCTTCAAGGACCGTTACCTGCTGGAGTACAACCCGCACCTGCTGGTGGAGGGCATGATCATCGGCGCCTGGGCCATCGGCGCCGAACAGGGCTACGTCTTCCTGCGCGGGGAGTACCACCTGCCGTATCGCCGTCTGCAGGCCGCCATTGACGAAGCCTACGCCAAGGGCTACCTCGGCGAAAACCTATTTGGCGGCGGCTTTAAGTTTGACCTGCGCATCCACCGCAGTGCGGGACGCTACATCTGCGGCGAGGAAACCGCCCTGCTGAACGCTTTGGAGGGCAAGCGCGGCCAGCCCCGCACCAAGCCGCCGTTCCCGCCGGCCAGCGGCGCTTGGGGGCGGCCCACCATCGTCAACAACGTGGAGACCTTCTGCAACGTCCCGGCCATTCTGCGCAACGGCGCGGAGTGGTATCAGGAACTTGGGCTCGGCGATGACGCCGGCACCAAGCTCTACGGCGTTTCGGGCAGGGTCAACAAACCCGGCCTGTGGGAGTTGCCCATCGGCACCCCCATCCGCGAGATCATCGACCAGCACGCCGGCGGCATGCAGGAAGGCTACCAGCTGCGCGGCCTGCTGCCGGGTGGGGCCTCCACGGACTTCCTGGTGGAGCAGCACTTCGACCTCGCCATGGACTACGGCACCATTCAGGCAGCCGGCAGCCGCATGGGTACCGGCACCATGATCCTCATGGACGACTCCATCTGCCCAGTCGATATGTGCCGCAACCTGGAGCACTTCTTCGCCCAGGAATCCTGCGGCTTCTGCACCCCCTGCCGGGAGGGCCTCCCTTGGGTGGAGCAACTGCTGACGGACATTGAGGAAGGCCGCGGCCGGGAGGGGGACCTGGAGATGCTGGACCGCAACGCCGCCTTCATCGGCGGCGTGACGAACACTTTTTGCCTACATGCGCCAGGAGCGATTGAGCCGCTGTCAAGCGCGTTGAAATATTTCCGGGAGGATTTCGAGGAGCATGTGCGGACGGGGGAGTGCCGGTATAGTGCTAGGGTAGATTATCTTCAAGCGAGGGCCTAAGAATGTCGCAGAGATATTACACATGTCACCAGCGAGGGATTTTTTCCATTGAAACAAACTGGTACCAATCTGAATGCGGGCAGGAGGACGCTACTTCGATCCGTCCAATACTTCAGCTATTGAGGGACGGGTACTGGAGGGTTCCTTTTATTTCGCGTGATGCGGGGACTTCCGGTGAATTGTTCCACTACATAGACAAATGGATCAACATAGACAAGCAGAAGGACGTTAGCTTTCCTATTCTCTATCTTGGTTTCCATGGCTCCAAGCAGGGAGAAATGTGGCTCGAAACCGAAAGTGGGAAACAGAATATGGTGAATTATGAGGTGTTGGAAGATCACCTGTGGGATTCATGCGCCAATAAAGTCGTTCACTTTGCAGGATGCAGCGTAGTGAAGGATATGGACGTCAAGAAATTCTTGAAGTCAACCGGGGCCATGGCGGTAAGTGGATACACTGAGGACGTGGACTGCGACGCTTATGCCTTTGAGTATCTGTATTTGCAGTATCTACAGTATTTTGGTCAAAAAAACCTTACGAAAAATGTTGTCGAGAACGTCCGTGACGAGTTAAAGGAGCGCTATAAGAAATTCTATGAATACTTTGGTTTCAGACTGCATATTGCGTAGGCAAGCGCCTCTTCGCGTTTGGTGCTAGATCACTTTCGACTCGGTCAGCGCCGCAGCAACTCCGGCCCAGTTTCGCAGCGCACGATGGCTTCGCCCACTTCATCGAGGCGCTCCGGGTCTGACACCCCCTCCAACGCCGCCGCTAGTCGGCCAGCCGTCTCCGCATCGAACTTTGAACTAGCTTGTCGATGCGGCAGGGCGTCCACCACCAGCTTGAAGTCCGCTTCCGAACGGCTCTGCTCCAAGCGGACCACGGCCCTTTTCAAGTCGCTCAAGTGCGGACTGTCCGCCGCCATGTGGCACTCGTCCAGCACCAAGAAGCGCTGCGATGGCTGCAAGGCTGCCAACGCCGGCCCCGTCGGCGCAATCAACTCCCGGATGTTCGTCACCGCCGCCCAAGGCGACTCGCCGTTGTACACCACCACCGGCAGCGCCGACGGAAGCAAACCGCCAGGCTCCAGGGTCTTGTTGCGCCGCAGTTCCCGGTACGGCAGGGTATTGTACTTCAGGATGCGCAGCAGCTCCTCCACCATAGCTGGGGATGCGCAGAGGCGTTTGTGGATGGGGTCCGGTCGGGTGCAGATTCGCCTTTGCCCTCTAGGACAGCGGGCTGGGCAATGAATTCCGTACAAATGATTGACAGCTAGCAGCCAAGTTGCTTAGCTATGAAGGTGAACGTTCGTGAACTGCAAAGGTGGCTCAAGAAACGTGGTTGCACTTTCCATAACCATAAAGGCGGTAGTGGCCACGTTACCGTTCGCCGGGGGGAGCGCACTTCGCAGTTGCCCATGCACGGCACCCGCAAGGAACTTGGGCCAAAGCTGGTGGCCAAGATCAAGAAGGACTTGGGGTTGAACTGATGTTGTCCTATCCGATTAGGTTGGAAACCGATGGCGGGATGGTGTTGGCCAGCGCCCCCGATTTCCCGGAACTAACCACGTTCGGAGAAGACAGTGACGAAGCTATGGTCCGCGCCGTTGCTGCAATGGAGGAGGCCGTTGCAGCACGCATGGAGGCTGGCCAGAATATCCCCCCATCTTCGCCGGGTCCCATCCGCGCCACGCTGCCGGCTTTAACCGCCGTCAAAGCGATTCTTTATCAGGAAATGAGGGATCAGGGCATCGGCAAGGCGGAACTAGGGCGGCGTTTGGGCTGGCGTCTGCCGCAGATAGATCGTGTACTGGATGTGCAGCACCGCTCCCGTCTTGATCAGATGGACGCCGCCTTGGCAGCCATCGGGCGACGCTTGGAAGTAGGTGCCGGGGAGGTCCCCTCAGCATCGACCTGATGACCTACGCCAGTGGGCTCTCAGGGTGCGCACCCACCGTGCGCGAATGCAGTTTGACTGCTATGGGGCGGAACTGGACAGCATTAAGCAACGACCCCTCTTTTTCACCCGTTGCTCTTGCCCCTTACAGCCTCAATCTGTATTGTGGCGCGGTTTTCGCCCGTGCGTCCTTAAAGGTGCCGGCCCTAGGGAGTGCGGGCCGGGGTTTGGGGTTGCGGCACGGGGTCCAAAGGAGCTAGGCGCGGAACGGCGCGGCGCAAGCTGCACCAGTGTCTTCCCGTCGTTGCCCTGTTTAAGCGTCCGCCCCTTGAAGGGGCCAAGCGCTCGCAGTGAGCCGTTGGCCCCAAGAACAAGCGCAGAGGGCAGCAACAGCAGGACCGTGGAGTAGTAGCGCACAGATGGCCCGCGTCAACATAGACGGCAAGGACTACGACCTCAAGGCAGGTCAGAACCTCCTGCACGCCGTCCTCTCCGAGCATCTTGACTTGCCTTATTTCTGCTGGCATCCGGCTATGGGCTCCGTGGGCTCCTGCCGCCTGTGCGCGGTCATTCAGTACGCCGACGACCAGGACACGCGCGGACGCCTGCAGATGGCCTGCATGATGACCGTGCAGGACGGCATGCGGGTCGGCATTGGAGCACCGGAGCGGGAAGGTCCGGGCGCCTTCGCGGCGAGCTTCCGCAAGCAGGTGATCGAGTGGCTGATGGAGAACCATCCGCACGATTGCCCGGTCTGCGAAGAGGGCGGCGAATGCCACCTGCAGGACATGACCGTCATGGCCGGCCACACCTCCCGCCGCTATGCAGGCACCAAGCGCACCTTCCGCAACCAGTACCTAGGCCCCTTCATCGGCCACGAGATGAACCGCTGCATCACCTGCTACCGCTGTGTGCGCTATTACCGGGATTACGCGGGCGGCAAAGACTTGGACGCCTTCGGCAGCCGCTCCCGCATGTTCTTCGGGCGCCAGGAGGACGGGGTGCTCGAAAGCGAGTTCGCCGGCAACTTGGTGGAGGTTTGCCCCACCGGGGTGTTCACGGACAAGCCCTTCAGCGCCACCTACACCCGCAAGTGGGACTTGCAGTCCGCGCCCTCCATCTGCCCCGGCTGCGCCATCGGCTGCAACACTCTGCCGGGGGAGCGCTACGGTTCCCTCAAGCGCGTCCACAACCGCTACCATCCAGACGTCAACGGCTACTTCCTCTGCGACCGGGGGCGCTTTGGCAGCCACTTCGTCAACGCTCCCACCCGTCTGCGCCAAGCCGGTGCCAAGGCGGAGGACGGCGTGTTTGAAGCCTTGGACCAGGAAGCCGCCAGCAAGCGGCTGGCGGAGATTCTGAGGCGCGGAGACGTCATCGGCATCGGCTCCCCGCGCGCCTCCATGGAGAGCAATTTCACACTGAAGCGCTTAGTGGGCGACGAGAACTTCAGCGCCGGCGTCCCTGCCGCCGAAGCCGAGTTGAACCAGCTGGCCCTCACCATCATGCAGTCCGGCGGCGCTCGGCTGGCCACGGTCGCGGAGGCGGAGTCCGCCGATGCAGTGCTCATTCTGGGCGAGGACATTCCCAACACCGCGCCGCGCATCGCCTTGGCCCTGCGCCAGAGCGCCCGCAACCTGTCCTTGGAGATGGCGGCGGAGGCGGGCATACCACTTTGGCAGGAAGCCGGCGTGCGCGGCCACGCGCAGCAGGCAAGCAACCCCTTCTGCATTGCGACGCCGGCCCCCACCCGGTTGGATGATCTTGCCAGCAGCGTGCTGCGCCGCAGCCCGGAGGCCATTGCCCAAGCCGGCTTCGCCATTGCCCACGGCCTCGACAGCTCCTTTGCGACGGGTGTCTTCGGCCCAGCGAACGCCGTCGATGCGCCGCCGCAAACGAAGCAAGCCCAGCTATCCGCTGGGGACGCCGTCAACGATTTCATTGCCGAGGCGATCAAAGCCCTGTCGCAAGCGGAGAGACCCTTGGTCGTCACCGGAACCGCCGGCGCTTCGGCGGGCGTCCTGCAGGCCGCGGCCAACGTCGCTTGGGCCTTGACCCAACAGGGCAAGGACGCCGGCCTGCTGATCGCCGGCAAGGAAGCCAACAGCATGGGCGTGACGCTGCTGGGTTCCGGCTTGACCTTGGAGGCGGCCATGCAGCGCCTTACGGACGGCTCGGCCAGCGCCGCCGTCGTTTTGGAGAACGACTTGCATCGCCGGCTGCCCGCGGAGCAGGTGAATCAAGCCCTGTCCGCGGCCAAGAACCTTGTGGTGCTCGATGTGCTGGAAACCGCAACCGCCGAAGCCGCCGCCTTGGTGTTGCCGGCGGCGAGCTATGCGGAAAGCACCGGCACCTTTGTCAACTACGAAGGCCGCGCCCAAAGGTTCTATCAGGTATTTGAACCGGAGAGCGGCATCGGCGCCGCTTGGCGTTGGCTGTCCGCCGCCGCGCAATCCGCCGGGCGCAACGACCTGCGCTTCGATCATGTGGACGAGGTGTCCGCCGCCTGCGCCGCCGCCCACCCAGTGCTGGCCGGCATGGCCAAGGCGGCGCCGGACGCCAGCTACCGCAGCAGCGCCCAGCAGCGCGTTCCGCGCATGACCCATAGGGCCAGCGGGCGCACCGCCCAATACGCGGACTTGAGCGTTCATGAGCCGAAGTCCCCCGTGGATGAGCAGACGCCTTTCGCCTACTCCATGGAGGGCGCGAACGGCGCCCAGCCCGGTGCCCTGATTCCCTACGTCTGGTCACCGGGGTGGAACTCCAATCAATCGGTGTTCAAGTTTCAGCAGGAAGTGGGCGGGCCGCTGCAGGGCGGCGATGGCGGGGTGCGCTTGATTCAACCGAATGGAGCAGAAGTGAATGACGGCCTCGCCGACCAATTCCGCGAGCCGCCGAACTTCGCGGCTCAACCGGGCGGTCACTTGCGCCTGACGCCGCGGCATCCCATATTCGGCGCCGAGGAGCTTTCCGCCCATGCGCCGCCGATTGCCGAACGCAGCGGCATTGCGGAGGTTCTGCTGCACCCAGATGACGCCGCCGCCTTGAATCTGCAAGAGGGCGGCGGTGCTCGGATTTCCGGCGTCGGCGCCTTGGCCGTGCGCGTGGAGCAGGGCATGGCTTCGGGCTGCGCCGCGGTGGCGCTGGGGATGATGAACGGTCCGCAAGTGCTGCCTGATGCGGCGGCCGCCATCGAACCGGACCCGGACTTCAAGCGGCGCTCTGCACCGGAACTGATTGCTAGGGGCTGACCGTGACCGCGAAGATCTATGGCTTGCGCCGTTTACGGCCAAGGGGGGAGCGAGCCCATCACCCCTCCCGCTGGCGCACCACCCATGCATCGCGCCGCGCAAGGCTTCAATGGGGCAGGGGTGCGGCCTCGCCCTTCGGTCGGGAAATCTAGGAAATGGACCTGGAACTGGATATTGCCTTCATCATGATCGCGCCGGTGCTCGGTGGGGCGCTGCTTTCCGCCGCCTTGCTCATCTGGTGGGAGCGGCGGCTGCTCGGTTTCTGGCAGGACCGCTTGGGACCGAATCGGGTGGGTCCCTTCGGCCTGCTGCAAATCGTCGCCGACGTGGTGAAGCTGTTCACCAAGCACGACTGGGTGCCGCCTTTCTCGGATCGGGTGGTGTTCACCTTGGCGCCCACCGCCATCGCCGCCGGCATGTTGATGGGCTTCGCCGTGGTGCCCTTCGGTCCTGGCCTCGCCGTCAGCGACATGAACATCGGTGTGCTGTTCTTCCTGGCCATGACCTCCATCGCCGTCTATGGAGTGCTGCTCGGCGGGCTGGCCAGCAACAACAAATACTCCCTGCTCGGCGGCCTGCGCAGCGGCGCCCAGATGGTCACCTACGAGGTCTTCATGGGCCTGTCGATCATGGGTGTGGTGCTTTTGACCGGCTCCTTCAACCTGAGCGAGATCGTTCGCGCCCAGGAGGACGTCTGGTTCGTGTTTCCGCAAGTGCTCGGCTTCATCGTCTTCCTCATCGCCGGCTTGGCGGAGACCCACCGCCTGCCCTTTGATCTGCCGGAGGCGGAGCACGAACTGGCGGCCGGCTTCCACACGGAGTACTCGTCGATGAAGTTCGGCCTCATCATGGTGGGCGAGTATCTGGGCGTGATCCTCACCTCCGCCATGGTCGTCACCCTGTTCTTCGGCGGCTGGCTGGGCCCCGGCTTCCTGCCGCCCATCATCTGGTTTTCCCTGAAAACCGCGTTCTTTGTCTGCGGCTTCATCCTGCTGCGGGCGGCCATCCCCAGGCCGCGCTACGATCAGTTAATGTCCTTGGGCTGGAAGATACTGCTGCCGATCACCTTGGTGAACCTGCTGGCCACCGGCGCCATCGCCTTGCTGCGAGCGGGGGCTTAAGCCATGTGGAGCCATCTGCGAACCCTTTGGACCGTGCTGCAGCACACCTTCTCCCGCAACGAGACGGTGCAGTATCCGGAGGAGATGCCTTACCTCGCGCCCCGCTACCGGGGGCGAATCGTGCTGACTCGGGACCCGGACGGCGAGGAGCGCTGCGTCGCCTGCAATCTGTGCGCCGTGGCCTGCCCGGTGGACTGCATAGCCCTGCAGAAGACCCAGGGGGAGGACGGACGCTGGTATCCCGAGTTCTTCCGCATCAACTTCTCCCGCTGCATCATGTGCGGGATGTGCGAGGAGGCTTGCCCCACCTACGCCATTCAGTTGACGCCGGATTTCGAGCTGGCCGAGTACAACCGCGACAACATGGTCTATGAGAAGGAGCACCTGCTGATCGACGGGGTGGGCAAGTACCCGGACTACTCCTTCTGGCAGGTGGCCGGCAAGACCATAGCCGGCAAGGACAAGGGCGAGGCGCAGAACGAGCGCCCCCCTGTGGATGTGCGCGAGCTGCTGCCGTGAGCTTGGAGATCGTCCTCTTCTACTTGGCGGCGGCGGTGGCCCTGGCGGCCACCGGCCTGACCGTCACCCGCACCAACGCCTCCCACGCCTTGATCTACCTCATCATCTCCCTGCTGGCGGTGGCGGTGATTTTCTACTTGCTCGGCGCGCCCTTCGCCGCCGCCTTGGAGGTGGTGATCTACGCCGGCGCCATCATGGTGTTCTTCCTGTTCGTGGTGATGATGCTGAACCTAGGCCGGGATGCGGCGGCTCAGGAGCGCCGCTGGCTGCTGCCAAGGATGTGGATAGGCCCCGGCGTACTGACCGGCGTGCTGCTTTTGGAGATGATCTACCTGATCGCCGGCTCCCCGGCCATGAGTTCAGGAACGCCGGTGTCGCCCAAGGCCGTTGGCATCGAACTCTTCGGCCCCTACTTGCTGGCGGTGGAGCTGGCCGCCATCCTGCTGTTGGCGGCCTTGGTGGGCGCCCTCCATCTTGGGCGGCGCTACATGCGGGCGCGTCGAGAGGAAATCGCGTGACCGCCGTAGCCGTGCCCATTGAGCATGTGCTTATTTTGGCCGGGGCCTTGTTCGCCGTGGGCCTCGCCGGGGTGCTGGTGCGGCGCAACATCATCTTTCTGCTGATGTCCTTGGAGATCATGATGAACGCCTGCGGCCTCGCCTTCGTTGCCGCCGGCGCTCGTTGGGCGGAGGCTGACGGGCAAATCATGTTCATGCTAGTGCTGTCCTTGGCCGCCGCCGAGGTGGCGGTTGGCCTCGGGCTGGTGCTGCAACTGGCGCGCCGCTTCGACCACCTGGACATTGACGCCGCCAGCGAGCTTTCGGGGTAGGCGGAAATGGATTGGCTCTGGCTGGTTCCGGCGCTGCCCTTGGCGGGCTTCCTAGTGCTGTTCGTCACCGAGGGGCGGCTGCCGGACCGAGCGGCCGCTTGGGTTGGGGCCGGCTCCGTGGGCCTTGCGGCCGTGGCGGCGGCTGTCGCGGGGACCGATTTTCTGGAGCAGGGCGGCGTCCCGCAAAGCCAGCATCTGTGGACTTGGATCGGCGTTGGCGGCTTCGATGTAGCCTTCCGCCTGTATCTGGACGGCCTGTCCTTGGTGATGGTCGGCGTCATCACCGGCGTCGGCTTCCTGATCCATGTTTACGCCACCGGCTACATGGCGGGGGAGGAGGGCTACAGCCGCTTCTTCGCCTACATGAACCTGTTCGTGTTCGCCATGCTCATGCTGGTGCTTGGCGACAACCTGCTGACCCTGTTCCTCGGCTGGGAGGGGGTGGGGTTGTGCAGCTACTTGCTGATCGGCTTCCACCACGGGGACCCGGAGAACGGCTACGCGGCCCGCAAGGCGTTCGTGGTCACGCGGGTGGGCGACACCTTCATGGCCATCGGCCTGTTCCTGCTGTTTAGGGAGTTCGGCACCCTGGACATTCAGGCGGCGATGGACGGCGCCCAAGCCGCCTGGCCGAACGGGGCCGCGCTTTGCACCTTGATCGCCCTGTTGTTGTTGGGCGGCGCGGTGGGCAAGTCCGCCCAGGCGCCGTTGCAGACCTGGCTGCCGGACGCCATGGCCGGCCCCACGCCGGTGAGCGCCCTCATCCACGCCGCCACCATGGTGACCGCCGGGGTTTACCTCATTGCTCGCACCCACGATCTGTTCCTGCTGTCTTCGGACGCGCAGTTCGCCGTGGCCGTGGTGGGCCTCGTCACCCTGTTCATCGCCTCCTTCACGGCGCTGAACCAAAGGGACCTCAAGCGCATTTTGGCGTACTCCACCATGAGCCAGATCGGCTACATGTTCTTCGCCTTGGGGGTCGGTGCCTGGTCGGCGGCCATCTTCCACCTGATGACCCACGCCTTCTTCAAGGCCCTGCTGTTCCTTTCCGCCGGCTCGGTCATTCTGGCGCTGCACCACGAGCAGGACATCTTCAAGATGGGCGGTCTGTGGCGACGCCTGCCGGTGCCGTTCTGGTGCATGGCGGTCGGCTCGGCGGCGCTGGCGGCCCTGCCGCTGACCTCCGGTTACTACAGCAAGGACCTCATCCTGCTGACCAGCTACGACTACGGCGCCATCGGCCCCTGGTTCTGGGCCGTGGCGGCCTTGGCGGCTTTCATGACCTCCCTTTACACCGCCCGGATGATCTTCATCGCCTTCTTCGGCGAAATGCGCACCGAACCGCACGAGCGCAGTGGGCTGAACATGTGGCTGCCCTTGGTGGTGTTGGCGGCGCTGGCTGTCGGTGGCGGCTGGTTTGGCTTGGCGCCGGTGGCCTCGGTGCTGCCGGACGGCGGCGTCGATGCCGCCCACCACGAAGGCGCCCTAGTTTGGGTGACCATGCTGGTGCCCATTCTTGGCTTGGCGGCCGGCTACATGGTCTTTGGCGGGAAGCAACTGTCCTTCGATGGCTTGGTCAACTCCGGCTTCGGACAGGGCTTGGCCCGCTTTTGGGCCGGCGGCTGGGGCTTTGACACCTTTTATGACCGACTGATCGTGCGTCCCTTCCTGTTCTTGGCGCGAATCAACAAGAGCGATGCAGTGGACCTGATTTACAAGCTGATCGTGGAGGTTGCCCGTCGCCTGAACGCCGTCGTGGTGCAAAGCCAAACCGGGGCGCTGCGCTGGTATGCGGCCAGCATGGCCTTGGGGCTGGCCTTAGCCCTGCTGATCCTGCTGTTGGCGCCGTCGCCATGATGCTGCTCGGCCTCATCGGCGTTTTGCTGGGCGGCGGGTTGCTGGCCGCCTTCGCTGAGCGCCTGCATCCGAACGCACCCCGCTGGGTGTCCTTGGGCGTTCTCGCCACCGCCGGGCTGTATCTGCTGGCCGTTCCCGTCGGAACTGCGGAAACCTTGGCCTGGATTCCCAGATTCGGCATCAACGTCATTCTGGCCATGGACGGGCTCAGCTTTGCCTTGGTGGCCCTGACCCTGTTTCTCGGCTTGGTTGCAGTGGTCTCCTCCTGGTCGGAAATAGAGCACAATCCGGGCTTCTTCCAGTTCAACCTGCTGTGGACCCTGGCCGGAGTGGTGGGAGTGTTCACCGCCTTGGACCTGTTCCTGTTCTTCGTGTTCTGGGAAGTGATGCTGGTGCCCATGTACTTCCTCATCGCCATTTGGGGCCATGAGGATCGAGCCTACGCGGCGATGAAGTTCTTCCTGTTCACCCAGGTCAGCGGTCTGCTGATGCTGGTGGCCATCTTGACCCTGGTTTATCTGCACTACGCCACCAGCGGGGTCGTCACCTTCGCTTACGCGGACCTATTGGGCGCGGACTTGGACCCGACCATCGCCTTCTACCTGATGCTGGGCTTTTTCGTCGCCTTTGTGGTCAAGCTGCCGGGGGTCCCTTTCCACACTTGGCTGCCGGACGCCCACACCCAAGCGCCCACCGCCGGCAGCGTCATTCTGGCCGGCATCCTGCTGAAGACGGGCGCCTACGGCTTGCTGCGCTTCGTGGTGCCCCTGTTCCCCGAAGCGGCCCTGGACTTCCGCTGGCCGGCCATGCTGCTCGGTGCCGCCAGCGTCATCTACGGCGGCTATCTGGCCTACAGCCAAAGCGACTTCAAGCGGCTGGTGGCCTACAGCAGCATCAGCCACATGGGCTTCGTGCTGCTCGGCGCCTTCGCTTGGAACGTCGTGGCGGTGCAGGGGGCCATCGTGCAGATGGTGGCGCATGGCTTCTCCACGGCGGCCCTGTTCATGATGGCCGGCGCCCTGCAGCAGCGGCTGCACACCCGGGAGATGGGGCGCATGGGCGGCCTCTGGCAGCGGGCGCCGCGCATGGGGGCGGTGGGGTTGTTCTTCGTCGTCGCCTCCTTGGGCATGCCGGGGCTGGGCAACTTCGTCGGCGAGTTCATGGTGCTGCTGGGCGCCTTTCAGGTGGATGCGGTTTTGGCCATCGCCGCCGCCGTCGGCATCATCGTCGCTGCGGTTTACGCCTTGTCGCTGATGCAGCGCTCCTTCCAAGGGGCGCTTCCGGAAGGTGCGGACGGCCAAGCCGCCGCAAGGATGGCGGACTTCGGCTTCCGGGAGATGAGCGTCATGGTGCTAATGATGCTGGCGCTGCTCTGGCTGGGGGTCTATCCCAACACCCTGCTTGATCTGTGCGCACCGGTGGTGGCCGAATTGGGGGTTGCGCCTTGACCGCCTTGGACTTTCAAGCCTTGGCGCCGCATCTGACCTTGACGGGGGCGCTGCTGCTAATTTTGCTGGTGGTGTCCTTCCGGCGCAGCCATCGGTTGACCGCGGCGCTCACTCTGCTGGCCTTGGTCGCCGCCTTCGCCACCTTGCCCTTTGGGCTCTCGGCCGGCACCAAGGAGGTGACGCCGCTGCTGCTGCTGGATTCCTACGCCGCCTTCTTCAACGGTTTGTTCATCATCATCGCTGCGGTCACGGCCCTCTTGTCCCATCGCTATTTGAAGGGCAGCGCCGGCAGCCAGGATGAGTTCTATCTTCTGCTGCTGATCGCCACTCTGGGCGCCATGACTTTGGCGAGCGCCCAGCACTTCGCCGCGGTGCTGCTGGGCTTGGAGGTGCTGTCCATATCACTCTACACCCTGGTGGCTTATCCCGAAGAAGACAACCCGCCCTTGGAGGCGGCGCTCAAGTATTTGGTGCTCTCCGGCGTCGGCTCCACCACCATGCTGTTCGGCATGGCGCTGATCTACCACGCGGTCGGCGGCATGGGCTTCGCCGAGATCGGCGCCTTCGCCGCCTCTGGGGAGCGCTCTGACGTTTGGTTGGCGGCGGGCCTGCTCATGTTCATCGCCGGAGCAGCGTTCAAGCTGTCCCTGATCCCCTTCCACATGTGGACGCCGGATGTTTATCAAGGTGCTCCGGCACCGGTGACCGGCTACTTGGCCACCGTCTCCAAGGCGGCGGTTTTCGCCATGCTGCTGCGCTTCACTTTGCAGGCGGACTTGCTTGACAAGGGCGTGGCCTTCACCTTGCTGGCGGTCATGGCGGTGCTGTCCATGGTGGTCGGCAACCTGTTGGCGTTGCTGCAGGAGAGCATCAAGCGCCTGCTCGCCTACTCCTCCATCGCCCACATGGGGTATTTGATGATCGGCCTGCTGGTGCTCGCCACCTTGAGCGACCCAGCCATGGCGGTGGAGACCGCCTTGGTTTTTCTGGCCGGCTACCTAGCCATGACCTTGGCCGCGTTCGCCGTGGTCAGCGAGATCAGTTCCGCCGCAGCCGGCGACCGGGAGCGGATTGATGAGTACACCGGGCTGTTCTGGCGCCGCCCCGCGCTGGCTTTCGTGTTGACCTTGACGTTGCTTTCCTTGGCCGGTATTCCCTTGACGGCCGGGTTCATCGCCAAGTTCTATCTGTTCATGGCCGGCATCGAAGGTGCTTTGTGGGGCTTGGTGTGGGCCATGATCCTCGGCAGCGCCATAGCCATCTACTACTATCTGAAGATCGTCTTCGCCATGACCCAGCGGCAACCGGAAGGGGGCGCGCCGCCAACCTCCGTCTTGGGCATGGCCGTCTTGGTTGTGCTTGGCGTGATCGTGTTGGCGCTGGGCGTCTATCCGACGCCGTTGATTGAACTCAGCGGCGCAATCGCACAGAGCTTGATTGGCGGGCTCTAGCCGTCTCGGCATGACATCCGCCGGCAATCGATTCAATTGGGAGGGAGCAAATGGACTTTGAGATTTCAGCAGAACTAGCCGCCTACCTCAGGGAGCTTGACGACTTCATCGAACGGGAGATCAAGCCCCTGGAACAGCAGGACGACAACATCCGCTTTTTCGACCACCGACGGGAGGACGCCCGCACCGATTGGGAGCGGGGCGGCCTGCCCAACGAGGGCTGGGAAGCGCTGATGATGGAGGCCCGCCGTCGGGCGGACGCCGCCGGGCATTACCGCTACGCCTCCCCCAAGGAACACGGCGGCCAGGACGGCACCAACCTGGGCATGGCCATCATCCGCGAGCACTTGGCCGTCAAGGGTTTGGGCCTGCACAACGACCTGCAAACCGAGCACTCCATCGTCGGCAACAACGTCGGCCTGCTGCTGATGATCCGGTACGGCACCGAGCAGCAAAAGGCCGAATGGATCGACGATTTGGCGGAAGGGCGGCGCGGCTTCGCCTTCGGCATCACCGAGCCGGAGCACGGCTCCGACGCCACCCACATGGAGACCAACGCCCATCGGGACGGCGACGAGTGGATCATCAACGGCGCCAAGACCTGGAACACCGGCATCCACCGGGCCAAGTACGACATGATCATGGCCCGCACCAGCGGCAAGGCCGGGGACGGGGAGGGCATCACCGCCTTCCTGACTCCTACGGATTCCGAGGGCTTCAAGATCGAGGAGATGCTCTGGACCTTCAACATGCCCACGGATCATGGCCGCATCTCCCTGACCAATGTGCGGGTGCCGCACGGCGCCATCTTCGGCGGCGAGGGGCGCGGCCTGCAGATCGTGCAGCACTTCTTCAATGAGAATCGCATCCGTCAGGCCGCCTCCAGCCTAGGGGCGGCGCAGTTCTGCATCAACGAGTCGGTCCGCTACGCGAAGGAGCGCAAGCCCTTCGGCAAGGCGCTGGCCACCAACCAAGGCATTCAGTTCCCCTTGGTGGAGCTGCAAACCCAGTGCGAGATGCTGCGGGCGCTGATCCACAAGACCGCTTGGTTGATGGACAAGCAGGGCGCCTTCTCGCAGTCCGACAAAGTGTCCATGTGCAACTACTGGTCCAACCGACTGTGCTGTGAAGCCGCGGACCGGGCCATGCAGGTGCATGGCGGCCTCGGCTACTCCCGGCACAAGCCCTTCGAGCACATCTACCGCCACCACCGCCGCTACCGCATCACCGAAGGCGCGGAGGAAATCCAAATGCGCCGTGTGGCCGGCTACATGTTCGGCTACATGAAGCAGCGGGCGCCCAAGGGTGTGCGTGAGGGGTAGTGCAGCGCATGGCCGTGCGGATGTGGGCAAGGCCGCGGCAAACAGGCCGGAGGTTGCGTGATAAGTAGATACTGATGGCTATCTATTCGGCCTCCCAATCGGTGAAAAACCAAGATCGGTTCAAGCGTTTTATCCCGCCATTGATTGGCGCATACGACTTTGTGATGCTCCAGATTAGGGTGGCACTGAAGCCCATTTTCGGACGGGGCGGGCTTCAGCAGCTAGGTGCTACCTAGGGGTTTGCAATACGCTAGGCGCAAGTTCATGTTGGATGCCGACTTCAAAGCCAAGCTGAATGCAGTCCTTGCTGCCCGGCTGCCTGGCTGTGACGGACTTGCCTTTGTGGAGCGCCTATCTGGCGGCGCCAGCCAAGAGACCTACCGTATCTACGCTCGGATAGACGGCGAAAAGCGGCCCTTGGCGTTGCGCCGCTCCGCCGGCGGGCTGAAGCGGAACGACACCGCCAGCAACGCTCCTGGTTTGCCGGCGGAAGCGCAGCTGATGCGGGTGGCCTTGGCAGCCGGAGTGCCTGAGCCGGAGGTTTTCCATGTGCTGGAGGATGCGGACGGCTTGGGTGAGGGCTTCCTGATGGAGTGGCTGGACGGCGAAACCCTGGGCGCCCGCATCGTCCGGCTGCCGGAACTGGCCGCGGCGCGGCCCAAGCTCGCCTTCGAATGCGGGAGGATTCTCGCCCGCATCCACGGCATTGACGTGCGGGCGGCGGGGCTGGATCAGGTTCTTGAAACCACCACGCCAGTGGAGTTCATTGGGCATACTTGGGAACGCTACCAGCAGTTTCCCACGCCGCAGCCGATGATCGACTACGCCGGGCGCTGGCTCTTGGATCACTTACCCGACGCTCCTGACCTGAAGCTGGTGCATAACGACTTCCGCAACGGCAACCTCATGGTCAACGCCGATGGCGTCATCGCCGTGCTCGACTGGGAGGGCGCCCACATCGGCGACCCCATGCGCGACCTCGGCTGGATCTGCACCAACTCCTGGCGGTTCGGCAAAACCGACCTGCCGGTGGGTGGCTTCGGCCACTACGAGGATCTGTTCGCCGGCTACGAATCAGAGTCCGGCGTTCAGGTGGACCCGGAGCAGGTGAAGTTTTGGGAGGTGTTCGGCTCCTTCTGGTGGGCCATCGGTTGCCTTAGCATGGCGGAGCACTACCGCAGCGGGCCGGACGCCAGCGTGGAGCGCCCGGCCATCGGGCGGCGCACCTCCGAATGCCAAGTGGATTTGGTGAACCTGCTGATTCCCGGTCCGGCAACGTTGGTAAAGGCCGAGGACCTAACCGCCGCCACCGACATGCCGCGCCTAGACGAACTCCTAATCAGCGTCCGCGATTACTTACGCGGCGAAGTCATGAACGAAACCCAAGGCCGCACCAGCTTCCTGGCCCGGGTGGCCGGCAACTCCCTGGACATCGTGCTGCGCGACCTAGCCAGCGGCCCGGCCCACCGTGAGGCCGAACACCAACGCCTGCAGGCGTTGTTAGGGGAGGATGCGGACCTTGATGCGCTGCGCCGGCGCTTGACCCAAGGTCTGCGCGACGGGTCAATTCCCCTAGATCATCCCAGCCTACCCGAACACCTGCGCAACACCGTCGTCAATCAAGTCGCCATAGACCAACCCAAGTACTCCGGGTTCAAGACGGCTATGGAGATGGCTTGATAGCTGCTCGTGGGTCAACATTATGGTCCAGCAACACCCGACTCAAGTGTTCATTCCCATTCTGTTCGGCGGCCTCACTCGCAGTGCGGGACTCATGGCGCGTCGCCTTCTTAAGACAGCCCACTCCGGGGGCGAGTCACGCAAGGATTCGCCCGCCAGCCTAATGGCCGCCAACGCCTGCTCACGGGGGATGTCGAAGGCCGATGAAAAACAGTCCAGCGACTCGCCTGCCGCCAGATAGTCGAACAGCATCTCAACAGGCACTCGCGTGCCGGTGAAAACCACGGCACCGCTCACCACGCCAGGCGTTTGGCTCAATATGGGTTGTGACTCGTCCATGCAGGCAATGCCCCCGGAACCATTAGTGCTAAAAGGTGGGGACAGTATATCCAAAGTGATCCCAAAATCTGGAACGGCTATGGCGGAGAGTATTGGCATCGCCAACGCCCTTGGACGGCGCAAAGTTCATCCACAGCGACTCCTGTCTTTTGCCCTTTGAGGAGTTGCACAGTTTTTCGTCGGCGTCAACGCGGTGCCAATCGGCGAACAGGTGATCGTACAGGGGTGAGCGATAACCGGAAAGCACGGCGCGCCCTTGGATGCCGTGCAGCAGCGAGGCCAGTTCGCAGTGATCCTTGTCCGTCATTTCATGCCCGTAGGCGGCAGCGTCCCCTCGGCTGCTATGGACGTAGGGAGGGTCGAGATAGAACAGGGTTTGGGCCTTGTCGTAACGCTTGATGACCTCCAGCGCCGGCGCATTCTCAATCTGCACGCGCTGCAGGCGTTGTGCGATTTCAGGCAGCCCTTCGACAGCGCCCAGCCAGCGGGACACGGCACCAGCCATGCCCGCCCGGGATGTCAGGACGCAGTGCGCCCAGCGTCCTTCGCTGCTGCTTTGCGCCAACCCCGTACGAGTCTGGCGAGCGCGAATATAGAACCTTCTTGCTCGTTCCAAGGGCGACAGATCGGGTTCTGGTTGGCAAGCATGAACCAGTTCCTCCCGCGAAAACGGCGTTAGCCCAATCTGGCGGACGAGATCGTCTTGTTGGCTGCGCAGCACCGAAAAGAAGTTGACCAACTCGGAATCCAGATCGTTGTAGGTCTCCACTTTTGCTGGCGGGCGGTTGATGAGAACCGCCGCGGAGCCGCCATAGACATCGCAGAAGTGTTCAGCGTCGTTGGGCAGGTGGGGCAAGATGAAGCCTAAGTGGATGTATTTGCCGCCGTACCACCCGAAGGCAATCATCTTGCGGCGACGGCGGCTGGCGTTCCCAACCAAGCGGCGGACTCCACTGGTCTTGGCCTCTTCCCTTGGAATTGGCGCCAAAAGGCTGTCGGACATCGCAAAGCCTCCGAATGCGTCAGTTCTTTGACGGGCTCAA
The DNA here is from genome assembly GCA_958296195.1 of uncultured Pseudomonadales bacterium. Lineage (GTDB taxonomy): Bacteria > Pseudomonadota > Gammaproteobacteria > Pseudomonadales > Azotimanducaceae > Azophilus. The sequence goes on from OY282455.1 coordinate 2,921,824, forward strand.
TGCCCGCCCCTGATGTGAAAAATACTGGCTTTGAATACAGTTATCAACAGTTTTTTTGGAAGCGGCATCGTAGTTGCTTGCGCTGCCTTCGCAGTGCAGCAGCATCAAACTTGCGCCGGATGGACACAGTTACGTCCAGCGCTCATGCGAGAGCCTCCACTTCCACTGGGAGGCCGGTCATGTGCGCTTGGTTGCTTAGCGGCTCGAAGCTGCCGGGGCCTCTGGGCAAGAGCGCGTTGACGTTCACACCCGGATGGCCGTTCGCCACCTTGAGTTCGGGGTTCGCGCCGTGGCCCCAGCCGTGGGTCATCGCCACTACGCCAGGCCGCAACGTCTCGTCAATGGCGAGCCTTGCGGTGAGGGCGCCGTGCCCGTTGCGGACCCGCACGGCTTGGTCTGCGGAGAGCTTCAGCCGAGCGGCGTCCTGCGGATGCATGGACAGCGGGTTGTCGAGAGCATGGCTGCGCTTCAGGAAGGCGGCGTTGGCGAACCAACTGTTGACCATGGTGTTGGTGCGGCGGGTGATGAGCTTGAGCAGCCCGTCCGGCTCGGCAGCCAATTCCTCGAATAGGGCCTCCGCCCGAACAAGGGCGTCTTGGAACAGGGGCGGGCAGCAGTCGATGCGCCCGCCGGGCCGCTGCACACCCACTTCAAACAGCGCTTCCGGCTCGGGAGGCGGCAGCATTTGAGTGCGGGACGGGCTTTGCTTGAGTTGCTCCAGAGAGAGGTCGGCGGCGGCTAGCTGCCGGTCGTCCCGGACATGCAGGCCAGTGCCGTCGGGCTGCACCGGCAGGGGCAGGGCCAAGCGCTCGGCCAAGTTCGCCAGAATCCACCACTCGGGCTTGCGCTCGAACTTGGGCGGCGTCACGGCCTCCGTGTGCTGCACATAGGGCTGCGGTTGGAAGCCTAGGGAGAGGCTGTTGAGGTCGGCGCGCTCCAGCCAGTCCGTAGCGGGCAAGGCGAAGTCGGCCAATTGCGCAGTGGCGTTCGGATAGAGGTCGATCACTACGCACAGCTCCAGTCGCGCCAGTGCCTTGCGCAGCCGGGACTCGCCGCCCACGGAGAGCAGGGGATTGCCGGCGATGACGATGAGCGCCTTCACTTTGCCCGATTCGATGTGCTCCGCTAGAAGATTGGCCGGCAGGTTGCCGGCGACGGTGCGCAAGGGGCCGAACTCGCTGTCGAAGAACGGGTTCTCCCGCCGCGCCTTGCCCACGGTCGCCGCCGGAAAGTAGCCGGGGGAATAGATGTTGCCGCCGCGTCGTCCCAAGTTGCCGGTGGCCAGGCTCAACATCTGCGCCAGCCAGTAGGCGAGGGTGCCTTGGCGGCCCATGTTGACGCCAGTGGACATGTGGATGCTGGCCGATTCGGCGCTGGCGAACTCTTGGGCCAATTGCCTAATGAGGTCGGCGGAAACACCGACTACGGGCGCCGCCCGCTGCGGCGGGAATTGGCCGACGAAGGCGAGCATGGCATCGCTGCGCTCGCCGTAGTGCGCTAGCGCCTCTTGGTCCAGCCAGCCTTGGCGGCGCATCTCATCGAGCATGGCGGCAAGCAGGTACAGGTCCGTATCGGGCTTGATCTGCACTAGATCACCAGTGGCCGGCGTTACCGATTCGGTGCGCCTCGGGTTGACATGGCGCACCCGGCCGCCCCGTTTGACGATGCTGCGCAGCGCCTGCATGGGATCCGTCATGTGGACGAAGCTCATGTGCGAGATGCGCGGATTGCTGCCGATGTCCAGCAGATAGTGGGTGTGCTCAAAATCTGGAATGGGGTGCAGGTTGACCGTGCCGAAGACGGCTTCGGCGGCGGCGAACTTGTTGGCGCAGTCCTGGGTGCCGGAGCCGAAGGCGTAACGCACGCCAAGCGCTCGGGCGAACTTGCGGGCGGTGTCCCGGCCGGTGCTGTTGAAGCCCAAGGGGTTGCCGAAATAGACGCCCACGGCCTCCGGCCCGTAAACGGCGCACAGGTCGGACAGGCGGCTGGCGATCTCGTCAAGGGCTTCGCCCCAGCCGATGTTGGCAAAGGCGGCGGCGGCCTGCTTAGGGGTTGTGCGCCGACGGGGATAGTTCAGCCGGTCCGGGTCGTTGTGAATCTCCGTGAACCCCAGACCCTTGTGGCAGGCGAAGCCCTTGTGTACTGGATGCTCCGCATCCGGGCGCAGGCGAATGCCGCCCTCCACTGCCGCCCCAACCTCGGCGACGAGGGCGCAATGCGGCTCGCAGACGCGGCAGAACGTATGCACTTGGCGCATGTTTTCCCTTTGGGTTTACAGGGGATTATGCGGGCTGGCCGATGCCGCAGGCAACCGCCTGTTGAGAGTGTGCTAGTTGTCCGGTCGCCCACCTGCCAAGATATGGGTCTTTTCACCGCTGAAGGATAAGCCCGATCGGTCGAAGTTCAGTGAACGAGGAGCCATCGAGCATGTTTTTTTGCCCTCGCCGAGTCCTCGGGTTGAGGATGCGCATGACTTTTGGCTTGGGGGTCATGTCACGGGAGTCCGAGTCGGCGGATGACGTTGCCTGTCGCGGCCGGCAGATTGGCGCGAACGATCAGTTCGTTCTCCACGATTACGGGGATTGCTCCGTTGGCGAGAGCCTCGGCAACCGATGGGTCGGCGGGACGCCCTGGGGTCAAGGGGGCCGAAAGAGCAATGACGAACTGATCGCCACCAGTGCCTTCGGCGAGTATTGGCGCAGTCAATGTAGTCCCACTGACGGACACCGGAGCGTCCATGGAGAACTGTGCACCTGATGTAGCTTGGCGGCGGAGATCGTTGCAAAGGAGGGCGGTCGAGGATTGCAGGCGGTCCCTACTGAATTCGGTCAATTCGCCGGCGATCAGGTACTCCAATAGCTGCGCCCCGATATGTCGGTCCAGAAGGCTGTGTTCGATCTTGTTCTTGAAGCTGCGCAGACAGCGGTAGCAGGACGAATCACAGTTCTCAGGGCAATCCCTCAGGAGGGAGAGTGCTGCTTCGAACAAATCGACGCCAGAGTCGGCGAGTTCGGCGGAAAATCCAGCACCGCCCGGCAACGTGTCGTAGAGGAAAATCTCGGCTTCAAGCCCGATCTTTCCCTCAGGGGTAAGGGCAGGGCGATACTCCGCCATCAGTTCGCCGGGCTCAAGTTCTAGCAACTGGCAGGCAGCTTTCGCTAGGGCCTCACTCAAAGTCCTGAGAGCTACCGCTGTTGACGTGTGACCGGGCCTCAGACTGGTGGGCGGCGCCACGCGCATTGAAAAGAGAGCGATGTCGGTGATGAAGTCTGTTCCTAGCACGATGTGGCGGGAGGGGTGCGTGCCGTCGCAATCGCGTCTGTCGTCGTCGTCGGGGTAGGGCTTCAGGTGCGAACCTGTGACCTTAGGGGATCTCTCTGTGTTCGCTTCAATGCGACCACATTTCGTGCAATAGGTGTACCCGCCCTTCCGCGGCCCGGTGTTGGACACGAGAAGATGTTGGCGGGACCGTAGGACGCGGGCTCGGTCGTTGATCGCCAGCCATGCGGCCTCGTCGCCCGGCGTGTCCATAGTGAGTTTCGCACGGGTGGCGTAGCTTATCTCCGGCATGTCATCGGGAGAGATAAGTTCCTCCGCATCAACGGGATGAGCGAATCCAGGAGGGCGTAGCCAATAACGACCCGGACCGAAAGTCTGTTCTCCGCCGCATGCCTGGCAGTCCTGCGTCTCGTCTCTCGACGCTTGGTCGATGGAGTATGTGCTCGCAAAGCCGCATTCTCGGCACTCCATGTAGATGCGTTTGGACTCCCAAGAGGCGTACCGTTCGTTGGGATTAGCCGAATAGACGGCACCAGAGGTGTAGCACTTGCCGGAAATCCACACCTGCTTGCCCGGGGCGTACTGAGTAAGGGCGGTGGGAAGACCCTGTTGGGGGGCAAATCGCATTATTGGCCGAAACCGGGAAGACCGGTCCAAGTCGAACACGTGGAAGGTGGCGACATCGGTTGGGAAGGCATAGCGGGGCAGCTTGCCGCAATAGAGAAGGCGGTCAAGGAGCCCCTCGGTGCCGGCGTGCTGCCGAGGACGTTCCTCGCCCTCTTCGGCGGATACTTCCGGTTGTGGGTTAACGTCGGCGTCACTGGACTTCTCTTGGCCTTCCGATCCACGTCCGATAGCGGCGTCAATGGCGCTGATGCAGTCATCCGCCAGTTCAGTCAATAGCACGCAACGGTCGTCACCACCGAGTTCCTCCGGAATCCACGAAGACACGAGGTCCCGGAGGCGTTCGCAATGCTCCATCAGCCAGGCCGCGAAGTCGTCCCGATTGAGTATGGACGCGCTGTCACGGAAGCTTGAAACGGTACCCAGCACCGAAAAGAGGTCATGCGGATGGCTGGGGTCAATCCTCGGTATTCTGTCCTGATGATAGCTCTGCAGAAGATATGCGCGGATGTGTCGGCGCACGATCTCGCGGTTGTCGAGCGTAAGTCTCGGATCAACCACATCACCTCGGATCATTCCATCCGGTTTGGTGAAGTAATGCTCATCATGACTGTCGGCACTTCCGAAGGCAACGACTGTGGCGACAGCGTTGCCGCGGCGGCCGGCTCGACCGGACCGCTGCTGGTAGTTCGCGCGACTGGGCGGCATGTTGCGTAGAGCGACCCCCGACAACGCACCAATATCGATGCCCACCTCCATAGTAGTGGTGCTGGACAGAACATCGATGGCGGTGGGTCTTGAACTGAGGCGATCGAAGGCGATGTCTTGGAACAGGAGTTCGTTTTCTTCGGCTTTGGAGAAAACGTCTTCACTCTGCGGAGCGTTCAACTGCGCGGTATGTTCGGCAGCGACAAGCGCGATGGGCTGGCGGGGGGATACACCGAGGGCTGCGGTGACAGGGTTGCGATAGAAGCCTTTGCGGGCGAGGAAGATGGGATCGTGGTCCGGATCTAGCGGCCTTGTGGCGTCGCTGCCGCAATCGAGGCAATGACCGATGCCTGATACCGGTCTATGGACTGACTTGCAGCCGGTGCAGTGGATCCATCGTCCATCGAAGAGGAGCGTCAGTTCGTTGCCTCGCAGTCGCCTGAAGCCGTCGCCCATGTCCTCAGTGAACAGAGAGAGCAGCGTTGGGAGCCACTGCTCCCGAAAAGCCTTACGCACCGACCTTTCTAGAAGGACGGTGTCCATGGCCTGGAACCAACCCCTTTGGCCGCGGACGCTTCGCCTCCACCAGACAGGAGGCATCGAACTCAGCCAGAAACCCCTATTCTGCCAGCAGCGCAACCAAGCTCGCACGAGGTCGACTTTGGCGACGGGCGTTTCTGCGATGCCCGAAATGGGCGGTAGTTGTTGCAGGGTGATTGTGTGCCTGCCCCGTTCGGCGATGGAGGCAAGCGCCAATGCTTCGAGTCCGAGAAAACGATCCTGGACGGTGGTTACGATTTGGTCGAGAAGCGCTTCAGGGGGGCGCTCGCCTCGGATGTCCATGCAGAGGGCAAGTAGATCCGTGTCGTCCTCGGCGGCCCCCCTCGCAATGGCATCCAGAACGGTCTGCTCCGCTTCGAAAGTCTCGCCGGATTTGACTTCGGGACGCAGACGGACGTTGAGCTTCTTTGAGGCGAGTAGGACCGCCAGATAGAGGTCCTGAAGATTCAGGGGATCGTGAAGGACGGGTACGTCTTGGAGGCGTCGGTAGCCCCACGCGATAAGAGGTCGAAGTGAATCGCGTGTCGAGTACATTTGAAGATTCGGTGCAAGCCGTGCGGCAACTTGTCGCGAGTCGGAGAAGGTGAGCACCTTTCGGCCTTGAAGCGGGGCGAAGGGCGTCGCTTTGACAGCGGAGGGGGGCTGCACCTGCAATTGTCGGGCTACAAGGGCCTGGAATGGCTGATCGCCTTTCGTCTGGTGATCCTGGACATAGGAACGGCCAAAACGAGCCGTCTTGCCGCAAACGGCGCAGGGAGCGAACTGGCCGTGCGACTCGATCGCCGTAGGGGAGTCGTCGTCTTCGTCCGTTGGGTCGGACACCCGGTCGTTGCGAATGTGGACTCTGCGCATGCGCGGGCCCAACGACTCCGGGTTTAGACGCCCAGTTTCAAGGTCATAATCGGCAGGTTCGGCGAGATCATTAAACGCGGGGGTTCCAAGAAGGAGGTCGAGAGCGAGCAGTGGGCCGGTCTCGCCTTCCGCCATGCGCAGACTCTCCCCAGGCTCAGACCACAGAGCTTGGGGAACGTCGATGTCGTCGGTGTAGGCCCGTGCGTACGCGGTGCCGCAATTCCGGCAGGTGTAAAGTTCGAGAACGCGGGCCCCACACTCGCAGGAGTCGCGTGGCTGGCTGTACATCTTGCCACAGATTCCGTCCCTCTCCCCGTCCCCAAGCCTGATGCACTCGCCATCCATGCATACCCAAAGACCCGGCAGTCCCCGAAAGAAGCTGTGGATACGGCAGGGGAGCAAGCCCGGGGTCGATTGATCTTGTCGTGCGGCGCTCCCAAGGGCCATTAGCGTGTTGGCCGCAGTGTCGGCTTTGCTGCGGGGGGCAGTGGGGAAGAGCATGCGACTGAGATCTGCGACCGGGACTGCCTGTTTCATTGTTGCGTTGATCAGCCGGCCCATGGGTGGGAAATCGGCAAGGGCACGGTAGAGGGCCACTGCCGGCGAGTCATCGTCTTGCGCCTGTCGATGATTCAGTAGGGGTTTGACGACAGAGAGGCGCTCCTCGTCGGTCGCAGCCGCGTAGTATCGCGGCAAGTCGACGTCAGCTAGGACCTCGGCGTCTTGGTCGGACCCGGTAGCATCGTGCGGTCGCAACGCAAGATTTCCGGAGATGGGTAGGAAGCTCTCCGCCCGCAGGCCCGATAGTTGAGCACCGAAAAGCGGGGCGTACGCATGGTCGTTGAAGCTCGCTGTAGCGCAGATAACTTGGAGTCGCGATGGCGGAATTCCGAGGCGGTCGCGGAGGCGGCGCAGGAGAAGCCCCACCTCTGCTCCAGCGGCTCCCCGGTAGAGATGCGCTTCGTCAAGGACGACGAGAAAGGTCTCGTCGGGATTGGCTGCAAGGAATGCGCGGGTCATATCGAAGATGGACCGCTCGATCGGGCGCATCATCATGTACTCAAGCATGGAGTAGTTAGTGACGAGGAGGTCGGGTGGTGCCGCCTGCACTTCGTGGCGGGTGATGAGTTCGGTGTCGTCCGGCAGTGTGACGGCTCTCACGAATTCCTTTGTCCTTGGGTTCTGCCACCTGCTTCCTTTCTGGCCTAGCCACGCAGTCAGATCCGGCTTCGCGGGCCACTTACCCCGCTCCTTGAGGGCCTGCAAGAGGCGTTGCGCTTCGGCTTGCTTCAATGGATCCGTTTCCCGAGCATCGCGCTCAATGTCGACGTAGAACTCATTGAACGACTTGAGCCTGGTGGAGTCCTTTTGGGCGGTTCGTACGCCCGCGTATGGCGTACGACTGGTATAGCGCGCAAAGCGGGGAGGCCGACCCGCCCACCCCTTGAAAAGCGAGACGAGACGAGGATCGCCGAAAAGAGTCCTCAAGCGCCCCAACTGGTCGTTAACCAAGGCGTTCATGGGATACAGGACAAGCGCCCGCATGGCAGACCGCTGGCCGAAGGTATCGGGGCTATTGCTTGCCTCGTGGGCCAGTTTTCCTAGGATCGGCAATAGGAACGACTCGGTCTTGCCCGACCCGGTGCCGGTCATGATAATGAGATTACGACCTTCAATCAGGCTGCCACGAATGGCCTCCGACTGATGCCTGTAAGGTGGGTCGTAGATCAGCTTGGGAAGGTCTCCCTGCTGACTTGAGACGGCGAGATAGGCCTGCAAGGCGGCTGGATTTAGTCCGACCATGTCCGAGAAGGGCTCGCCCGTTTCGTAGCGTGGCGTGGATTCGAGGTACGGAACTTGGTGGATCACGCCAGGGCGGTCCAAAAGGATCTTGCGTCGTGCGATCAGCGACTTGGCGCTAATGTGATACGTCGCCTCGATGTAGTCGCGCAGTGCGCCGTGAAGTTGCTCTATTGATTGCTGGATCGTTGACATGGGGTGTGTCCCTATTCTGAGTCCTTTGTGCGCGACAGCCAGAGTCTATCTTGGAGGAACTCCTCCTCCGTTTCGGCTTGGGCGTTTGGTACGAGGTAGGAGAGAAGACTCTTTTCCGGTGGCATGGAGTTGCCGAAAACCATAAGACGGCGTTGCGACCACTGTGGCAGCGGCGAAAAGAAGTCGAATCGGACACCGCGAGTCTCAGGGCGGCGACGATATTGCTGCGGGTTGTGGCGGCAATGGTCAATGGCCATTTGGAGGTGCCAAGCTGTGTCGCAGGCCCGCCACCGAGTTTTCTCGAACGGGAGGTCGAGAAGGCGTACCGCCACGCCGTCCTCCAGCCGGACCAAGCACCACATCGGTGCGCCGAACTCCTGAGGCCGCCTCGCGACGAACCTACCTGTTTGGTTCGTGGGGGTGACCCAACGATCCGGGTAGTAGTTGATCGGGCGTACGGAGTCGAGGATCTTGAAGTTTTCTATGTTGGTGATGGGGGATTGGTGCGCAAGACGTTGATCGACTCGCGTCAGCATGTCATCCGGCGATTCGCCTTTCGGGCTCCTAAGCCAAACGCCTTCGGACAGCTGCTGTAGGCCCTGCTCCCGGAGTTCGTGCGCGAGATCTTCGCTTGGCTGCAATTCGATGGAACGCGTGAATCCGTCGTGGTGGACACGGTTCCCGAGAAAAGCTGGCAGGAAGGTGTCCTGATCCGGAACTACGCCGAAAATGAACGCGGTGCCGTTAGGCCGGATGACGAAGCCCGGAGGTGCAGCGAACACCCAAGTTTGGCGGACATCGGAGTCTTCGGTTACAACATCGTCTAGTTCGAGAAGGTCGCCGCGTACCGTGAGGGCCTCAATGGCCTCGTCGATGCGTTGTGAGCGACTGGCGTCATTGGTAGCCAAGCCTTGAGTGCATTCAAGCACCGAAGTGCGCAGCGTAGCCCGGGAACACGGGCAATGTATGCCTGCGCTACGTCTGAGGAGAGCAGCGAGCAGGGCGTCGTCGATCGACCCGTCGCCTTGATCTGGTAGGCCAAGGGTACGGCGGCAGCCGGCGAGTACTTCACTTGCCGTAACGCGTTCGATCACTTCGAGTACCTGCTGGGTGGAGTTGCATTCGCAGCGTCTCTAGACGGGGAGTTCCGTAGAAGTGTCAGCAGACGTGCAGCGCGAAGTATGGCTGGGTTATCGGTTAACTTCGCCAGCAGGCGCTCAAGGTTGGGATGGTCGGCAACTTCCGCAGCAGCTAGCGGTTCGTCGTTCGCTAGACGGAATGCGAATTCCGAGAGATCGCGGTCTTGGCAGACGTTGTGCCGCGCCGCCGCGTCCACGAACCAAGCGGCGGTCTCGCCCACCGCCCCTTCTTCCACTAACCGGCTGCGCAGCACTCGTCCAAAGCCAGTGCCCGTGTCCACCGATGCAACCAGAGATTCGATCGAGGTGCGCAATCCCGGATGCTCCCTGAAGCGCGTCTCCGCTTTCGCCCAGTTTTCTCCGCATAGCGTTGCCCGAAGGGCGTCTACACCGCTGCCCAACACCTTGCGATGGCGCAGGGGAGCGAGAAAACCGGTCAATCGGGCGGCGCGCCAGAACGCAAGGTGGCGGAAGTAGGTGCAGAGTATGTGCGCACTCCTTTGTAGTGCGGGGAAGCTGGACTCCACCCCAAGTCCCTGTAAGCCCTGTTGCGCCGGTCCCGCGCTGACCAAAACAATGTCGCGATGCCGGCCATGGGTTACCACGAACAGTCCGCCTGGCGGTTCAACGACGTAGCCTGACCGGGCGGTATCAAGGCTAGGCGGCGCGGACTCGAAGGGGCTCTCCATGCGGAATAAGCTGATCTTTGGATCGGTTTCGTCTTGGCCACTATCGTCGACAAGTATGATGACAACTTCGCCGTGGCGGGAGCGTGTGATCCACCTTACTGGTACGGGCTCGTGTTCGAACCGGAGCGAGCAGGTACCCAAAGTATCTGCGCGGATCGCAAGCGTGCATATTGCCGCTTCCAGGTATCGCGAAGCGCGAGTTTCATTGTGCAGAAAACGGTCGAATCTGTCGCGCCACGCTTGCGGCGCTATTGGAATGTCCATAGGTGCGCCGACCTGCTCTGACAAGATTTTCTCGCCGGCTGCGGATTGCAAGGTTGCGTGGAATGTAGCGGCAAAGCCTTCGGGTCCATTGACAGATAGGCTGACGCTATTTCTCCAGAACATGTCGAGGTCGGCGTTATCAGGGTCGACTTGGACGATCATGCCTGAATGCGATGTGATGCCCGGCATCCACGGCTGAGGATCGCGCACTGCGAGCCGCGCAAATCCCTCAGCAGCGGGGGTGGGCGCGACGCTCTCAAGTTCCGGGCTTCGCTTGGCCGTAACTGTCATCTTGTGTGTGCCAGCCAACAAAGGCGGCAGACGTACGAACAGGGGATGTTCCGTGCCGTCCGCACGGATGAGCGTTTCAGGTTCGTCATTGAGACGGAACGACAGAGACTCGATCGGATGGTCGTGGTCGATGCCGAAGCAGGGCGACTCCGTGGTAAGCCACTCGCTGCTCCCTTCGCCGTCCCAGCCGCGGCCCGGTAGGCCAGCGGGCCAAACGCGGATGGTCCGTGTGACGTGCAGTCCCATCTCCTTCAATCGAGCTGTCATCTCTGCCGAGACAGAAGACGGCATCGAAAGTCGATAGCCGCTGACATTCTTGCAGGCGAGATTGCATGGCGTGACCCCTTCAAGGGTGTCTGGTGGTAGCGCCGTAGTAACGACGATATAGTCGAGGCTTGGCCGCACGATGCGCGATGCAATGTGGCGTGCGATGCCATCTGGACCTATTCGGAACAGCCAGAGCGGACCGGAATCGAGGCGACACTCCGACTCGAGAAGATGGTTTATCGTCGGATTGGGCTGCTGCTCGAAGTGGATGAGTGGTGAACCGGGACTAGGCCAAGATCGCAAGGCACCCTTCCGGTCGCCGGACAGGAGCCATCCGGTGGGCTTGAAGTCGTGAGCGCCGTTGAGGCGGCATCGCGTTTGGTCCAAGAAGGATCGAATCTCGGCGCTCAGGGCAGCTACCGGGCGGAAGGACTTGACCTCCAGGAAGACCGACCATGTGCCCGCACCGGCATGCCGCAGCGAAAGGCTCGGTCGGATGGCCAAGTGCGAAGTGTCGGGGCGAGGGGGAACATTTGGGCCGGCAGGAGGACGGGATAAAGGCGGACCGGTTCCTCGTCCGATCCCCTTGAAACGGTCGGAGACCGCCCGCCTTGTCTCCTTGAGCCACTCGCGGGCGGCGCGGACTTCTTCTAGGTCGGCGACGATACGCTCCAAGGTATGTGGGTGGATGAGCTTGCCCTCGACAGACTCCCCGCCAAGCAGTGCGGCGACGATCTGTCCAGTCAACTCTTCCTGCTCAAGAAACGCCTTGAAGCGCTTACGGGCATGATACGCGTGGAAAGCGAGTAGCCGACCGACTGTGCGCACATCAAGCGTTCTAGACGCGAGTAGAAAGCGAAGGTCGTAGAGGAGTTCGGCGAACTGGCGCTGGAGGTAGCGCGGAAGGATCGCGTGGGTGATCGGCCAAGCGATGATGCTGAAGTGCTCTGCCCATGTGCCGGATGGAGTCACACCATCAAAGGCTCTTTGGAACTGGCGAAACCAAGACTTCATCCGGTCACGGTGGTGATACTCCCATCCTGGCGTTTGGTCTTCAAAGGAGTTCCAGTACTCGTCCCCTTCGTAGCGGTAGCCCAGTTCGGTTGCGTAGATTACCCAAAGCAGCCAGTACCGCGATGACAGTGAGCCTTCACTCAACGCACGGCGAAGCATCGATTGCAACTGCTGCAGCTCCGTCTCGTTCAGGTCGTGCTCAAAGGCGAAGATGGGGAAGGTCGAAGTATCCCGCGTTCTCTTCAACGCTTCGAAGTGTTCTTTCACACGTTGTTGCAACTGTACAAGCGGTAGGTCCACCGTGCTCACCTCGACAGGTGGACTACTGTTGGGTCAAGACTGTGCGGGTTGCGGAGAACTTGGCTGGTTGTCCCGCGGCCAGTGAGCAGCGGCTGCAAGTCGTCGCTCGTCCAGGCTCGAAACTCGGGTCGTCGCCGCGACCGCGGCACTATCCAACGCTCCATGGCCAGTTCAGCAACTTTCCGGGCGCTCAGTAGCGATGAGAGGTCGGGCCTGCCCTTCCCGGTCTGCAGCAGACTCGTCGCGTTGTTGGCAAGACTGCAGAAGAAGACCTCTCTTTGAATGCCATGGCGAAGCAGATCGTTCCTGAAGCCTAGTGCTGTGAGGGCCGCTCGGGTGGTGCGCAGCCGCCAGTTCGGGCCTTGTCCGAACTGGTGCTGATCGGCATAGGGATGGTCGATAGTGCGGAGGTACTCGCGCAATTCGAGGAAAAGCGAGTCGGGGATGTGGAAATGCCCCCAGCCACGGGTATATCCGATGGACTCGAAATAGGGACGGCCGTCCAGTTTCAGGCGGTTGTAGACGGAGGATCGACCCATTGAGGAAGAGGTCGTGACGGCAAGCAGGTGCGCCTTCTTCTTCTTACCCGAAATGATCCCCGTCGTACCGCCGTAGGATTCGGCGAAGGCGTCATAGAACTCGCGGCTTCGGACTAGGCACGCCACCATCTTTCCACCCAAGAGCGCGTTGTACGGGGGTAGAGCACCAAGGACATAGGCGTCCATTATGTTGACCAAGCGGGCTGCACGATCGTGAACATCCCAACCGACGAGTTTGTCCCGGACAGCGAGATTGAACACCGGGTCGCCGATTGCAATCAGGCCGATGAGCTTGTCGTTGTGGGCATCCCATACGAGATACCGGAGCCTGCGGCCAAATCCGTTGGATACCGGTATGGACCAAGTGAGCGACGCGAGCCTGAATAACTCCGCCTCCCAAGTGCCCGCGGTGACCCGCTCCAACACGGGTTCAATTGACTCGGGGTCGACTTCGCGCCCGGAAGCAAAGTACTTGAGCAGTGTCGGTGTCGTCCGCGAAAGAAATTTCGCGCTAGCTAATAGTCGATCTTGTCTCTGCGAGCCATGCATGGCGCGAATCAGGTCTTTGTCGCTGCCCGCGATTTCGAGGGTACCTTGGCCAGACTTGCGGAAGCCAAGGGTGCGTAGATGGCGTCTGATCTTCCGTTTCAGGGACGCCTCCCGTGCAGGCACCCGAATAACTGTATGCTGCCTAATTTTCACGTTATGCACTTCTGCAGGATCCATGGGCCCACGCTCGAATTTTGGACTTCAGTCCTTACCTCAGAGTCCCAGTTCAGTGTGCGACCCGATGCGGACGAGCCGGAGTGTGCGGGCATCCGGCTTCTGGTAGATAAGCACCAGATCCGGTCTGACGTGGCAGTCACGGAAGTCTGTCCACGGGCCGCTGAGCGCATGGTCATGGTGGAGAGGCTCCAGCGGGATATCGGTGGCAAGGGCGTGTACGATCGTCGCCAGACGTTTATCGAGGTCGGCTCGGTGACGGCCGCGGGATTCACGTCTATAATCGCGCTTGAACCGATGTGTCCGCTCAATCGTCCGCATGCAGGTCGTCGAACAAGCCTTGGACGTCCTCGAACTGCGGGAGACTGCCGGTTCGTGCCTCCTTCATGGCCGCGATGGTGGCGGCGTTGGGAACGAGCGGAGCGAACGGTAGCGCCTTTTCATGCGCAACCCGAGTGAGCAGGAGGCGAACCGCGTCGGAGACTGTCAGGCCCATTGCGGCCAAGACCACTGCGGCCTCCTCCTTGACCTCCCTGTTGACGCGCGCTTGGACGAGCTGGCTGTGCGGCATGGCGGTCGCCCCTGCTGGAATGAAGCTGCATGGTATTGTCGTGCAAGAGCAGCCGCTCTGCAAGGCCCTTCGCGCTTACCGATGCTCGGCCTGTCTCGGTGGGTTATCATGTCCTCTTCGGGGTTAGCGGCAAGGCTATGGAGCTCACTGGCAAAACCGCCCTGGTGACCGGCGCCGCCGGGGCCTTGGGCAGCGCTGTTGCGAGGAAGTGCGCGGAGCAGGGCGCAAGAACCATCTTGCTTGACGTAGTGGCGGGCTTCGCCGAGGGTCCGGGCGAACGCTTGCGGGTGGACCTCACCGATGCGGCGGCGGTGGAGCAAGCCGTGGCGTCCATTGGCGACTTCGACGTGGTCTGCAACATCGCCGGCGGCTTTGACATGGGGCCGAAGGTGCATGAGATCACGGACGGCCATTGGGACGCCATATTCGACATCAACGTTGCCACGCTGCGCAACATGCTGCGGGCCACGCTGCCGCCCTTGGTGGTGCGGGGGCGGGGCAGCGTCATCAATGTCGGCGCTCTAGGGGCCTTGCAGGGCTTGCCGGCTATGGGCGCTTATACAGCCGCCAAGTCCGTGGTGATGCGCTTGACCGAAGCGGCGGCGGCGGAAGTGCGGCATCAGGGCGTCAACGTCAACGCCGTGCTGCCCAGCCTGATCGACACGCCGCGCAATCGGGCAGACATGCCGAAGGCGGACCACAGCACTTGGGTGCGCCCGGACAGCATCGCCAACCTAGTGTGCTTTCTGGCCTCCGATGCGGCGGCGGACATCCACGGCGCACTGATTCCCGTGCGGGGCCGGGTGTAACCCCACCGCCGTCAAGCTGACGCCTACGGCCATGTTGAGCCAACAGGAAATAGAGCAAGCCGCCCGGGACCTGCACGAGGCGGAGCGTCAACGCCGGCAGATCCGCCCGCTGACCATCCGCCACCCAGACATGGACTTGGCAGACGCCTACGCCGTTCAAGACGCCTGGATGGCCATCAAACTGGCGGAGGGGCGCAGCGCCAAGGGGCGTAAAATCGGCCTGACCTCCCGCGCCATGCAGCAAGCCATGCAGATAGATCAGCCGGACACTGGGCTGCTGCTCGACGACATGTTCTTTGACAGCGGCGCGCCCATTGAAGCGAGTCAGTTCACGGACCCCCGCCTGGAGGTTGAACTGGCCTTCATTCTCGGCCAACCCCTTAGCGGGCCGGACGTGACCCTAACCGATGTGCTGAACGCCACCAGCCATGTTATGCCGGCGGTGGAGATCATCGCCGCCCGCAGTTTCCGCATCGACCCGGAGACCGGCAAGCCGCGCACCGTGCGCGACACCATCGCCGACAACGCCGCCAACGCCGGGCTGGTGCTGGGCGGCAGACCCATGCGCCCCATGGACCTGGACTTACGTTGGGCCAGCGCCCTGCTGTTCAAGAACGGCGTGATCGAAGAAAGCGGGGTCGCCGCCTCGGTGCTAAACCATCCCGCCAATGGCTTGGTCTGGCTGGTGCGCCGCCTGGCCGGCCAAGGCTTGGGCTTGGCCTCTGGCGAAATAGTGCTCTCCGGCTCCTTTACTCGCCCAGTGCTCATCACCGCCGGGGACAGCTTTCATGCGGACTTCGGTGCCCTAGGCAGCTTCGCCGTTGAGTTCGCCTAGACGTTCACGTTAGGCGCCGTCCAACAAGACTGGTCAAGCGCAAGTCCGGCACGGGCGAAGTGGTCAGCCATTGAAGCCGCATGCAAGTCCCCCAAAGTGGAGATGTGGTTTGCAGTCGTTTAGTGGGGCTCCCGAAGGAGCCCCTTGTCCTGACGCAAAGGCGATCAGGGCACCCACACACAAGCCGTGCTGGTGACGACCATGCGACCACCTTGGGGCGAGCTGGGGGTGCTCGCCAGCTTGTAGCTGCCGTAAACCAAGCTGGCCGAACTGATCGCCCAACCGACAGCGGCGCCCAAAAGGCCGCCGCTGACTTCCGCCTTTTCCTGCAAGTTCAATTCACGCATTTCACGCGTCTCCAAAAGTTGAGTGGACGGCTACGATTGCAGACGGACCGCCGGGAATGCAACGTCAAGGTGAAGACTTCACCAGTACTTTCACATTGCGATATCAAGAAAAAGCGACTTTGGGGTGTTGGCTGGCGGCGTGTGCGATTTCTCCCCATGTTGGCGGACGGGTGGATGGCTGGCGATGAGGAGCAATCCGCTGGACAGCAGGATCGATCTGGTGCCGTCCGCGCCGATTGATCATGACGACAAGTATTTCTCCGCATCGAGCGCCGCCATGCAGCCGAAGCCGGCGGAGGTGACCGCCTGCCGGTACACTTGATCCGCCACGTCGCCGGCGGCGAACACGCCGGGCACGCTGGTGGCGGTGGCGCTGCCGGCCAGCCCGCTCGCCACCTGAATGTAGCCGCCGTCCATCTCCAACTGACCGCTGAAGATGTCGGTGTTCGGCGTATGGCCGATGGCGATGAACACCCCGGCAAGGTTGATGTCCTCTGTTCTCCCGCCATTCACCGGGCCGACACGGATGCCGGTGACGCCGGATTCGTCGCCCAGCACCTCCCGCAAGGTGTGGTTCCAGATGGGTTCGATGTTCTCCTTGGCGAAAAGACGCTGCTGCAAAATTTTCTCCGCCCGCATTTCGTCCCGCCGATGCACCAAATGGACCTTGCGGGCGACGTTGGAGAGGTACAGCGCCTCCTCCGCCGCCGTGTTGCCGCCGCCGATGACCGCCACGTCCTGGCCCCGGTAGAAAAACCCGTCGCAGGTGGCGCAGGCGCTCACTCCACGGCCTTTGTATTTTTCCTCGGAGGGCAAGCCCAGATAACGGGCGGTGGCGCCGGTGGCGATGATGAGCGCATCGGCTGTGTAGCGCCCTCGGTCCCCCTCCAAGACGAATGGGCGGGCACCGACGTCGGCGGCGGAGATGTGGTCGCTGACGACAAGGGCGTCAAAGCGCTGCACATGCTCCGCCATCTGCGCCATCAACTCCGGCCCTTGCAGCTCGGCATGGCCGCCGGGCCAGTTCTCCACCTCCGTGGTGGTGGTGAGCTGCCCACCCACCTCCACGCCGGTGATCAGCGCCGGCCGCAAATTCGCCCGCGCCGCATACAGCGCCGCCGTATAACCCGCCGGACCGGAGCCGAGCACGATGAGCCTGTGGTGTTGCGCCATGGAGAGGGGAAAGCGCCCGAAAAGCGCCTATCTTGCCTGTATTCAGGGCGATGTCCAACCGCTCGGGTTAGCTGGGCAATCAGCCGGTCCCGTTTCTGCCGGGCTAGAAACTGCACCAGAGCTTCGCGCAGCAACAGGGACTTCGGTTTGTTGGTGACGGCGGACTCTTAGCTAGCCGTTTCGACCAGACCAACCAGCAAGTTCTCCACCCCAAAGCCCGTCCAAAAACACATTCCAAGGCAGCACCCGGATGCCGTCCACTTCTCTCGGCATGGGCTCCATGCACACCAGCAGATGCCGGGCGAACAGGTTTTCCTCGCGCAGCGCCCGCAGGCCGCGCAGGTCCCTTGCGCTGACGATGCGCTTCGCCTTCACCTCCACGGCGACGCCCGCAAACAGGAAGTCCACCTCAAACCCGGACTTGGACCGCCAGTAGCGGGGCGTGTCGATGCGGTGGTGGTCGCAGAACGCCTTGATTTCCTGGAAGATGAAGCTCTCGAAGGCGCTGCCGTATTCCGGCGTGCCTTGGGCCAAGCCTCGCCGCCCTTGCAGATGGCGGGCTAGGCCGATGTCGAACAGGTAGTATTTCGCTGTGCTCACGGCCTTGCGCTTAGCGGTGCCGGAGAAGGCCGGCACTTCATGGGCGATGAAGGTGTCCTTGAGGATGGCGTAGTATTCCCGGACGGTGGAAACGGGCACTTGGGCGTCGCTGGCCAAGTTGCTGAAGTTGATCATCTCGCCGTGGCCTAGAGCCGCCACCTCCAAGAAGCGGCTGAAGGCGCCGATGTTGCGCACGATGGCTTCGGCGGCCACTTCCTCCTTCAGGTAGTCTCCAGCGTAGGCGGCCAAATCCTCCCGGGGCGCATCGGAAAAGTAAATCGACGGCAGCAGGCCGTGTTCCAGCGCCCTAGCCAAGTCAAATTGCTCGCCCAACTCCGTCCGAACGAAGGGGTGCAGGGTGAGGGAGCGGGCCCGCCCGCCCAAGAGGTTGACGCCCTTGCGCCGCAAGCTGCGGGCGCTGGAGCCGGTGAGCAGGAAGCGAACGCCGTGCTCCTCGATCATGAGTTGCACTTCGTTCAGCAGCGCCGGCATCTTCTGGATTTCATCGATGACCACCACCGTCGTGTCCGGCGCCAACGCCTCCCGGATCAACCCCGGATTCCGGGAAAGCCGCACAAACAGGGCTTGGTCGAGCAGGTTGTATGTTGGAAAGTCGCTCAATTGCTGGCGGATCAGCGTTGACTTGCCCGTCTGCCTCGGCCCGAACAGGAAGCAGGAGCGCCGTTCGAGCATGTTTCTGACATTGAGGAGGCGGGCGATGAGCGGTGGCGGCATTAATGCTAATTGATATTGGAGTTGTCAATTATCATGACAATTAGCGGCAAAGGTGTCAATTTGACGCAAAATCACCCATGGACTTGCCCCACATGGAAACCCATCGGCGGGCGGGACGAGCAGCTAGGTTCACGACTACGCCAACAACCGCGAAGATTCCGGCGCTCCGTGCGCCTGCCGCCAAGCCACCCAACAAACCGATACAAAATTCCCCCAAAGTCCGAAAATTTGTATTGCTTTGTGTTAGCCTTGCTTAAACGTCGGCAACCTTGAGGTGTTTGCATGGCCGCAGCGTCGGATGAGTTTCAAGCCCGCATCGACCGGGAGGAGCGCATCGAGCCGCAGGATTGGATGCCGGAAGGCTACCGCCGCACCCTGGTCCGGCAGATTTCCCAGCACGCCCACTCCGAAGTGATCGGCATGCAGCCGGAGGGCGGTTGGATCAGCCGGGCGCCGTCCCTGGAGCGCAAGGTGATCCTGCTGGCCAAGGTGCAGGACGAAGGCGGCCACGGCCTGTATCTCTACGGCGCGGCGGAAACCTTGGGCGTCAGCCGTGACGAGCTGATCGACGCCATGCACACCGGCAAGGCCAAGTACTCCTCCATCTTCAACTATCCAGCGCTGACCTGGGCGGATGTGGGCGCCATCGGCTGGCTGGTCGATAGCGCCGCCATCGTCAACCAAGTTCCCTTGCAGCGCTGCTCCTACGGTCCCTACGCACGCGCCATGATGCGCATCTGCAAGGAGGAGAGCTTCCACCAGCGGCAAGGCTACGACATCATGCTCGCCTTGGCCCGGGGCAGCGCCGCGCAGCGGGAAATGGCCCAGGACGCCCTGAACCGCTGGTGGTGGCCAACCTTGATGATGTTTGGGCCGTCGGACGCCGACTCCATCCATTCCTCCCAATCCTTCGCATGGAAAATCAAGCGCTACGGCAATGACGAGCTGCGCCAGAAGTTCATCGACCAAGCCGTGCCCCAAGCCGAAGTGCTGGGCCTGAAGATTCCCGATGACGACTTGCAGTGGGACGCCGCCACCGGCCACTACCGCATCGGCGCCATCGATTGGGATGAGTTTCAACAGGTGGTCTCCGGCAACGGCCCGTGCAGCCGCCAGCGCTTGGCCCATCATCGGCAAGTGCAGGAGGATGGCGCTTGGGTGCGGGAGGCGGTGGCCGTCCACGCCGCCAAGCATCGGGCCGGCAGCGACGGACCGAAAGCGGCTGCACGGAATTCAGATACCGCTCAGGAGGGTAGGGCGGATGCCGCTGTTTGAGGTTTTCGTTCGCTCCCGGCGCGGGCTGGACCACCAGCACGTCGGCAGCCTGCGAGCGGACGATGCGGAGATGGCCCTGCAGTACGCCCGGGAGATCTACACCCGGCGCCGCGAGGGCATCAGCATTTGGGTGGTGCGCTCCGCCGACATCACCGCCAGCCAGGAGGAGGATGCGCCGGCCTTCTTTGAACCGGCCGCAGACAAGCCCTACCGGGACGCCACCTACTACGAACTGCCCAAGGAGGTGAAGAACCTATGAGCCTGCTGCCGGCGGTGGTGGCCTTGGGCGACGACGCCTTGGTGCTCGGCCAAAGGCTCTCCGAATGGTGCGGCAAGGCGCCCCTGCTGGAGGAGGAGATGGCCATGGCCAACACGGCCTTGGATTTCCTAGGCCGGGCGCGGCTCTACTACGGCTACGCCAACACCTTGGGCGGGCGGGACGAGGACGGCTACACCTTCCACCGGGACGCTCGGGAGTACACCAACCTTTTGCTCTTTGAACTGCCCGGCGCGGACTTCGCCGCCGCCACCGCCCGGCAATTCCTAGTCGATGCCTTTGACGAACTGCACAGCGCCGAACTGGCCAACAGCGCTGACGCCACCCTTGCGGACATCGGCGCCAAGGTACACAAGGAGGCGACCTACCATCGGTGCCACTCCGCCGCCTGGATGGTGCGCCTCGGCGACGGCACCGACGAGAGCCGCCGCCGAATGCAGCAAGCCTTGGAGGATGTTTGGGGCTACCGGCAGGAGCTGTTCGTCAATGCGCCGGCGGAGCAGCCCTTGGTGGAGCAGGGCATCCTGCCGGACCGCGCCGAGTTGCGGGCGGCTTGGCAGGAGGCAGTGGCCACAACCCTCGCGGAAGCCACCCTGACCGTGCCGGCGGCTAGCTGGGCCGTCAAAGGCGGGCGTCAAGGCATCCACACCGAGCATCTCGGCGTGATGCTGGCGGAGCTGCAGCACCTGTCGCGCAGCCATCCGGGGGCCAAGTGGTGAGTCCGTGAAGATTCACGAACTCGAAGTTGCGGAGGTGGCGCCGGAAACGGACGAGTCGGTGCGGGTGACGTTCAGCGTACCGTCGGCGCTGGCGCCGCAGTACGCCTTTACGCCTGGGCAATACCTGACGCTGGAAAGGGAATTCGAGGGCATCCCCCTGCGCCGCGCCTATTCCCTTTGCAGCGTACCGGGAGAGCCGCTGCAGGTGGGCGTCAAGCTGGCGCCGGACGGCCGCTTCAGCACCTACGCCAATCAAGGCTTAGCGGCGGGGGAACGGCTGCGGGTGGGGGTTCCCAACGGCGCCTTCACCGCCGACGCCAAGCGCCCGCCGCCGGTGCATGACCTCTGCATCGCCGCCGGCAGCGGCATCACGCCGGTGCTCTCCATCCTGCGCACCACCTTGGCGCAGCATCCGCAAAACCGCATCACCTTGCTCTACGGCAATAAAACCACCGCTTCAATGATGTTCCGTAACGATTTGATGTTCCTGAAAAATCGCTATTTGAACCGCTTCCAGCTAATCCCGGTTTTCAGCCAGGAGAAGCAAGACAACGAGCTGTTCAACGGACGCATCAATAACGCCAAGGGCGCGGAGCTCATCAGACGCCTGCTGCCCCTCAACAGCTTTAGTGACTTCTTTCTTTGCGGGCCGGAGTCCATGATCTCCGAGGTCACCCGCGGCCTGTGGGCCTCGGGGGTGGCGCCGGGGCGCATCCATTGTGAACTCTTTTCCGCATCCGCCGAGGACGCGGCGCAACGGGTCCACAAGCACGAGCAGCGGGCGCAGCGCTACGGCAGCCGGAAGTCCCAGGTCAGGGTGCGCTTCAAGGGTCGGGAGCACCACTTTGAGCTGGAGTCCGACGGGGAGAACCTGCTGGATCGCGGCCGGGCCATTGGCTTGGACCTGCCGTTCTCCTGCAAGGACGGCGTCTGCGCCACCTGCAAGGCGCGGCTGCTGGAGGGGCAGGTGGACATGGACGTCAACCACGCCTTGGCGGCGGAGGAGGTGGCGGCTGGATTCATCCTGAGTTGCCAAAGCCATCCGCTGTCGGAAAGGGTATCGCTGGACTTTGACGTATGAATCCCCACACCGAAACCCACTTGGGAAGGCACGGCAATCTGTCGCACGGGACAACGGGAGAGAGGGCGCCCTCCTGGGACATTGAGGCCCTGCTTAGGTCAGCGCTTGGCGGCGTCAAGGCCCGCTCGTTGATCGTCACCTTCATGGGCGATGTGGTCTCGGTGCAGCCGCAGCCTGTTTGGTTGGGCAGCATCATTGCCGCCTTGAACTGCATCGGCTTAAGCGAGCCATTGGTGCGCACCACCTGCAACCGGCTTACAAAGGAGGGCTGGCTGGTGACCCGTCGCCAAGGCCGGCGCAGCTACAGCCAATTCAGCCCCTTCGGCGCCAGGCAGTACCGTCGCGCCGCAGCCCGCATCTACGCCCCGGCCAAACCGGAGTGGGACGGCTGCTGGACCATCGTGCTGGCCGGGGGGTTGCCGTCACCGCAGCGCGAACGGTTGGCGGAGCAACTTGGCTGGCTGGGCTTCGGCCGGCTGCGGGGAGACGTTTTCATCCGCGCCGGCTATGGCGACGACCACCGCGGCCTGCTGGCGGAACTAGGCGTCGATGCGCCAGTGTTCCGCGCCGAAGGCGCCGCCTTGGGCGACAGCCTGCCGCGCCTCTGCCGGGAAACTTGGGCGGTGGAAAGCCTGAACCAAGCCTACCGCCGCTTCTTGGAGCGCTTCGCGCCCTTGGCCCGCATCGCTGCCAAACCCTTGCCGTGCACGGCCTTGCAACTGCGCCTTTGCCTCATCCACGAATATCGGCGCATCGTCCTCACCGACCCGGAGCTTCCCGCCAGCCTGCTGCCGAAGGATTGGCAAGGGGATGCGGCCCGCCAACTCACCGCAGCCCTCTACCATCGCTGGCTGGAGACTTCGGAGGCTTGGTTGGCGGCGGTTCTGCAGCCGGAAAGCGGCGAGTGGCCGGCCAACACCGCCGCCCTGGGCGCGCGCTTCCGGGACGCCACCTGGACTGGGCAGCTAGTGGCGCTCGCCTGAACGGCCAACGTCTCCACTGCGGCCGGCGCGAACGCCTTGCTCGGCTATACTGCAAGCAACTCAGCAAGTCTGGAACGCGGCCTTGGAGCAATCCCCAGTTAGCCCCATCGCCCTTAAGGGGGCGCCTGGTTCGCCGTACACCCGCAAGATGCTGGCGCTGCTGCGCTATCGGCGCATTCCACACCGCTTCCTGCAAGGCATGGTGGGCGAGGAGGCTGGCGCCGGCTTGCCGCAGCCCAAGGTGGCGCTGCTGCCCACCTTCTATTTCCCGACAACTTCCGGCGAAGTGGAAGCGGTGGTGGACTCCACGCCCATCATCCGCCGCCTGGAGGGGATGGCCCTGGGTCGCTCCGTCCTGCCGCCGGATCCGACCTTGGCTTTCATCGACGCCTTGCTTGAGGACTACGGCGACGAATGGCTCACCAAGGCCATGTTCCACTACCGCTGGAGCTACGCCGCCGACATTGAGCGCGGCGGTGAGATACTGCCTCGGTGGGGCAACCTGACCGGCAGCGACGCCGCAATCGTCCCCCTGTCCGCCTACATCCGCGAACGGCAGATCGACCGCCTGCATGTGGTGGGCAGCAACGACATCACGGCGCTGACCATTGAGGCCAGCTACCGGCGCTTCCTCAAGCTCTTTGACGCACAGATCCGCAACGGCCCCTTCTTGTTCGGGCGACGCCCTTCGGCGGGGGATTTCGCGCTGTTTGGGCAGCTCACCCAGCTCACCGGCTTTGACCCGACGCCAATGGAAATCGCCTTTCGCACCGCACCCCGAGTCTGCGCTTGGGTGGCGGTGGCGGAGGACCTGTCCGGCTTGGCGCCGACCGATGCACATTGGTGCGAGCGGGACGCCTTGCCGGACAGCCTGCACGGCCTGCTCGCCGAAGTCGGCCGGGTTTACGCCCCGGCGCTGCTTGCCAACGCTGCTGCCATCAACGCCGGCGCCGACGAGGTGCGCACCGAAATCGACGGCCGGCCTTGGGCGCAGAAGCCCTTCCCCTACCAAGCCAAGTGCCTGCAGTGGCTGCGCACCGAACATGCGCGACTAGAATCGGAGGACCGCGCCTTTGTCGATTCCCTGCTCGAAGGCACGGGCTGCGCGGCGCTGTTCCGGAAGAGCTGATTCGCTAAGCCAAACCCTGGGCAATCAGGGCGAGGGGCAGAGCTATGACCGCGAATAGAAACAGCACAAGAAATGCGGTGAAGATGCCCACCAGCACGGCTCGGAACATGCTGTGGAGTTGGCCGCCGGCCTGCTGATGCCAGTCAATGCTCGGACCTTGCAGCCTGCTGGCCAGAAACCAAGTGAGGCCGCCCTGCAAAACCATGAAGATCAACGCCCATCCAACCGCCGCTGGCGCCAGCAGCCCGCCCAGCATCAGTGCGCCGTAAAGGATGAGGCCGTCGCGCAGAGTGCGTCTCGCCAACACCGGCTTGCCGAGGGCCATGTAGTTGTGCGCCGCCATGTAAAGCGCTGCCGCCAACGAGCCTAGAACCGCGCCGAGCACCATGCCGTTGACGGAGTACAGGCGCTTCTTCGGGGGTGTTGCGCTCACCTCCGCGGGTCCGCCAGCATTTTGACCTCCGCGGGGTGCGTGGCCGGCCGTGCGAACGCTGCGCCCGGTTGCCCAAGGCCCAGCGTGCTAGAGTGCGGGAGAGAACAGCGCGATCGGCCATCGGCCGCCAGCACCTCGGCGACCGCAAATTTCTCATGCGCATGGGCAGTGGAGGCACTCAAGGAAATTTCCTGGGCCCGTCCTCGGGACTTGAGTTTCTAGCGATATAGCACAGAGACATGCCTTCCTCAAGGCCATTTGGAAGCGATTCGTGAAGGTGCGGAGACGGCGCAAGGCGGCTCGGCGACTCTTGGGAGCAGCCATGACAAGAGGTTGTGAACATGGAAATTGAAATCTTCTCAGACGTCGTCTGCCCTTGGTGCTACATCGGCAAGAAACGACTGGACCGTACACTGCAAACCCCGGCGGGGCAGGGGGTGACCCTGCGCTGGCGGCCTTACCAGCTCTATCCCGGCCTGCCGCCGGAAGGCGTTGACCGCGCCGCGCACCTGAAGGCGCGTTACGGCGCCAATGCTAATCCGGGCCATGTGCCCGAGCGCCTGCAAGCCGAAGCCCAGGATGCGGGGCTTAGGTTCGATTTCGCCGCCATCAAGCGGTTGCCCAACACCTTTCAGGCGCATCGCCTGCTGGAATTCGCCGAACCCCGAGGCGTTCAGCATGAGTTAGCCGAGGTGCTGTTCAATTTTCACTTTTGCGCCGGCGAGGATGTGGGCCGTGCGGACACGCTTGCCAAGGCCGCCGAGCAGGCGGGGCTGGACAAGGACGAAGCCGCAGCCCACCTAAATGGAGACGGCGGCGCGGAAGCGGTGCGGGAGCAGTTGGGCCGTGCCGCTGCAGTCGGAGTGGCGGGGGTACCCTGTTATCTGCTGGCCGGCGGGTTCACCCTGCCCGGCGCCCAAACCGCGGAAGTGATGGCCCAGTTCATTCAACGCGCCCGCAACATCACTAAGGAGGAGAACGGCTAAGCCGCCCCCCATTGGCTAGCTAACCCGCAAGTGGCAGCAAGCCGCTTGCCGAATGAAACGCTTTGGCCCTCAGTCTGTCGAACGCGGAATTCAAGGACTTTCGTGGGTGCCAAGTGCGCTGGTGCGCTAGTCTCGTTCATCGGGGCAGGCGCCTTGCGGGGCCACTGCACGAATGCAAAGCGGCTTGGTGCAATATGCGGGCCGGGCTGGCTGGAAATCAGGCGCTCAGCCTAGCTGTTGGTCCATGGCATGGGCTGGCAGGCCCTTGGTGGCGCCGACGATCTTGGCGGGGATGCCGGCTACGGTGACTTGGCTGGGCACGTCCTGCAGGACCACGCTGCCGGCGCCCACCTTGGCCCCCGCGCCGACCTCCACGTTGCCGATGACCTTGCAGCCGGCCGCCAGCAGCACACCGCGCCGGATTTTGGGGTGGCGGTCCCCGGTCTCCTTGCCGGTGCCGCCCAAGGTGACGGAGTGCAGGATGGAGACGTCATCCTCCACCACGGCGGTCTCCCCAGCCACCAAGCCTGTCGCGTGGTCGAGCATGATGCCGGCGCCGAAGCGGGCGGCGGGATGAATGTCAACGCCCAAGGTCACGCTGATTTGGTTCTGAAAGAACTGCGCCAAGGTCTTGCGCTTCTGCCCCCACAGCCAATGGGCGATGCGGTGCGCCTGCAGGGCGTGGAAACCCTTGAAGAAGAGAAAGGGGGTCAGCAGGTCTTCGCAGGCTGGGTCGCGGCTGAAGGTGGCCAGCATGTCGGTGGCGGCGGCCTGCAGGATATTGGCGTCCGCTTCAATGGCCTCTTGGATGACGTCCCGAATGAGCATGGTGGGCAGCATCGGATTGTCCAGTTTGCTGGCTAGGCGAAAGCTCAGCGCCGCTCCGAAGCTGTGGTGGTTGAGCACCGTCGCGTGGAAATAGCTGCCGAGAATGGGCTCCTCACCGGCCTTCAGCCGCGCCTCCCGGCGCATGATCGGCCAAAGATCCGCGGGGCTTTGCAATGCCCCGGCACCACTTTCCGACTGCACGGCGTGGACGGGGGATTCCGTCATTCAAGCCGCTCCGCTTCCATGTTGGCCAAGCAGTGTGTTGGCCGGGGATGCGCAAGTCAAGCCGCCGCAGTGCGCCGAACCAGCCACGCCATGCCGCTGAAGCTCAGCGTTGCGCTC
Source organism: uncultured Pseudomonadales bacterium (assembly GCA_958296195.1). Classification (GTDB taxonomy): domain Bacteria; phylum Pseudomonadota; class Gammaproteobacteria; order Pseudomonadales; family Azotimanducaceae; genus Azophilus. The sequence goes on from OY282455.1 coordinate 2,948,192, forward strand.
ACCAGCGTCGCCCAGCCGGCGCTGGCTAAGCCGGTGGCAGGCGCGGCAGCGTAGAGGACGGCGAAGAACAGCAGAGCGGCGGCGATTTGCAGGCGGAACACCCATCCCGCCCGGTCCATGGCGTAGCTGGCTGGGCGTAAGGCGGCGCCTCCTAGGTCGAGGACGCCGGCGGCGAAGAGAAGAGCCAGCAACAGCGCTCCGGCACGGAAGGGCTCTCCCGCTAGAGCAGCCAACAGATCACCTCCAAAGGCAGCGGCGATGAGGAACAGTGCGCCGCCAAAGGTGGCTAGGAACAGCCCGACCCGCCAAGTCAGCCTGACAAATTGGCGGCGGTCGTCCCCCCAGAGGCGGCTTTGATCGGGAAAGATGGCCTGACGCAGCATAAGCACGGGGCGGTCCACGGCTTCGGCCAGATCCTTTGCCAAACGATAGATGCCGGCGCCTTCCGCACCGAACAGGCCGCCCACCGCAAGCACCGCGGCTCTCCTTGGGAACTGGTCCAGGTTGGATTGCCAATACAGGGTGTTGAGAAAAGCGCCAATGCCGGGATGGGCGGCCAAAGTTGGGCGAATGGCGGCGCCCAGGCTCGCCATGCTCAGAGTTCGGGCGACCACGACTTGCAGCAGCAGGTGCCCGGCCAGCAGGCCCCCGGCCCAAGCGGCCAAGTAGCCGGCGGCCGGCGCCTGCAACACCAAGCAGAGGCCGACACCGGCTAGGCGCACACTAGGCGCCGCCAAGGTCAGGGCACCGAGCACAGGGTATCGATCGAGGCAGCGCAAGGCGCCCTTGGCCGTGCTGGTGCCGCAGCAGAGCAGGGCGGCCACATAGAGCCAAGCGGCATCCGTTAAGGGCGGCGGCAAGCCCAGGGGCGCGGCGGCGAACAGCAGCAGCAAAGCGCCGACCGAGGCGGCCAGCAACGCCGCCAGCAAATCCATTCGATACAGGGCGCCCAGCAAGCGCCGCCAAGCCGGATTCACCGTTTCGCTCGGGGTGCCTCCTTGCAGCAGCGGTACGCCGAAGCGCACCGCGGCGTCGGCGGCCTTGACGCTGCATAGCTGCCTGAGGATCAGCGCCGCGGTATGCACCAGAACGACTAGGCCGAAGGCTTCCGCTCCCAGGGCGCGGGCGGCCAAAGCCGTTGCCGCCAAGGACAGCACCGCGCCCGCGCCGCGCCCGCTAAGCAGCCAGCCGAAGTTCCGGGCAACCCGCCGCAGGGCGCTCAACGAAACGCGCCCAAGCGATAGAGACGCCAGACCAACGGCCAAGCAAACAGCAGCGGATAGCGGCGCTGCCGCTCGGTGGCCGACAAGCGCACCCCGGAGTGCCGCTCCAGTTTCCACAGCATGTAGTCCACCGGCGCCGCAAAGGTCAGCGCCGATTTAAGGATGCGCAGAATGGAAAAGGTTTTGCCGATGGCCTGAACCACTGGCCAAGGCAGGCGAGGACCGCGGCAGTCAATTTGGGCGGAGCGGCCTAGGCCGAGGAACAGTTTGTCGTAATAGGCTTGGTTGGCGGCGTAGAGGGCCTCCCGCTTGTCGGCGTGCTCGGAGCGAACTTCGGCGGCGTAGGTGCGGGCGAAAACTCGCCGCCAATGCTCGGCTGGCGTGTTCTGCGGCTTGGCTGAACAGATCTCGTTCAGCAGCCGCTCGGCGCAGTGGGCGGCGATGGTCCGCAGTTGGCGCCGCACCGCTGGGTTGCGGCAGAACAGGATTCGGCTGGGCTGGGCGAAGCGGGCCCAAAAGTACGGGTGCAGGTCCAGGGCCACGGCTCTTTGCAATTGCCGCGTACGGAGTGTACTCACCTTGGCTCGCCCCCCGTCAGCGGCCAGATGATAAACATTCGGCGGCAGCAGGTTACCCAGCCAGCGGTGCCGGCGGGGCGCCGGCGGATACCAGCGAAGCAGCACATACAGGTCCGGCATGGCGTCGGCGGCGCCGCGCAGATAGGAACCGTAGAGGATGATGGCGTCCAGGCTTTCGCCGTAGCGCTCGATGAGCTGACCAACGCAGCCGGCGAGCAGCGCATCTGCGCGGCCGTCCTCCATGGGGGCGCCAGCCGGCATGACCAACGGCGTCGTTCCGGCCAATGCGCTCAAGGCGCCGGCCGCTGTGGGCGGGCGCTCAACAAGGCGGTTAGCCCAAGGCTGGGAAGTGTGCTGGAACGCCCGCAAAAACAGCTGAGCAGGAAGGCGGCTTGGCGCATCCGCAAACCGCCGGTTAGCCGTAGGCCCTTTGGGTGGAGGCAAAGGTGCGATACGCTCGGGGATGGCGCTGCGCTGCGTCTGGTTGGGCCAGCCAAGAGGTCAAAGGCCCCTGCGATGCCCTGACCCAGCCGGCCGCGGCCAAGCGCAGCAGCAGCACCAGGGTGGAGGCAAGGGTCCAGAGCGCCACCAAACGAAAGCCCCAAGCGGGCGAACCGACCAGCCAACCGGCCGTCAGCAGCACTAGGCAGGGGTTGCGGCGGGCGGTGAAGAGGCGGAAGTAGGCGTCGAACGGGCGCCAAGCGAACAGGCTTGCGTCGCCCAAGGCGTGGAACGCGGCTTCGATCAGGCGTCCGCCCAGATAGCCGACGATGACGCAGCCCATAAGCCAGTTGAAGTCCAAGCCCAGCCAGGGTTCAAGGGGCGTCAACGCTAGGCCCCAAAACCAATACCAAAACGGCGGATGCACAATGTCCATGCCGTGGTCCAGCAGATGCCCGACCTTGCTCGACTGCACGGTGACCCGCGCCAGCTTGCCGTCCACCGTGTCCAGAAAAGTCATGATCCAGGCTAGGAAAAGCCCGGCGGCGAACCAGCCGATGAAGAACAGCCAGCAGGCGGCGAGCATCAACACCAACCCGGCGACGGTGACGCTGTTCGGTGAGATGCGCCAATTCGCGCACAGGCGCACCGCCCGCTTGGCCGGCGCCGGCCACCACCACTTGGTCACGAAGTCGGTGACGCCCTTGTAGGATGCGCCGTAGAGGCGGTTTTCCAGCTCCTCCGCCTGCGCCGGGGCGATGCGTTCAAGTAGGGGCGGGGCGGACTTGCGCAGGTCGCCCTCAAACGAACTCAAGTCCTTGACGCCAAGGCGGGGCAACGCCGCTCCGCCTTGGCTTGGCGCCTCGGTCAGCAAGGCCTTGGCGGCCGCCGCATCTGCGGCGGCCACCGCCGCGGCGGCGGGGACGGCGCCGTCCATGAGCACGCCGCCGCGCTGCAGCAAGCCGCTCAGGGTGCGTGGTTCGTACAGATAGTCCGCACGCACCAGCAGCGCTTTGCCGGGCGGTTCTTCATCACTTCCTTGGGCAATGCCGAGGCTGGCCGCTTGTCGGGCCAGACGCTCGTGGCTGCTCAGGCCCCACAAGCACACTTGACAGCCGCCGAGAATTTGCATGTGGTAGCCGCTCACAGGCGTCTCCCACGGAAATCCTGCATCCCGATTACGCCATCGAATGGCGCAGGTGATTTCGGAATGGCCTTGGGGGACATGCAGCAACCATTGCAACTCGTCAAGGGAAAAGGCGATTATGTGCGACACCATGCGCTTTATCCACATTTCGGACCCGCATTTGACGGATCTCACGGGCGTTCCCAGCAAGGCCATCAGGGGCAAGCGGCGTTTGGGGCACCTTTCATGGCGCCGTCGCCGCCATCGTCACTTGCGGGCGAATCTTGACGCTCTGTGTGCAGCTTTTTCGGAATTGCGGCCGGACCTGATTTTGGTGACCGGCGACCTCGTCCACATCGGCTTGCCGGAGGAGCTGGCGGCGGCGGCGGAATGGCTGCGGGATTTGCGGTCCTCGGCCCAAATTTTGGTGACGCCGGGCAACCACGACCTCTACGGACGCGACTCCTGGAGCGCCTGTCGGTCCCGCTGGGGGGACTACCTGCATCTACCGCGGAACTCGGCGGCCAACGCCGACGCTGGTGAACCGGCTTGGTGGGCCGGCTTCCCGTCCCACCTGCGCTTTGACGACATCCATGTTTACGGCTTGAACAGCGGGCTGCCGACGCCAGTCGGCTTTGCCGCCGGGGAGCTTGGCGCACCGCAACGGCGGCGCTTGGCCGACCTGTTGGCGGCAGCTCCGGCTCAGGCGCTGAACCTCCTAGCCCTGCACCATCCTCCCTTGCCCGGCGTCATGGGCAAGCGCCGGGCGCTTAGGGACGCCGCCGCCCTGCAACCCCTGTTGGGCGGCGTGCATTTGGCGCTGCACGGCCACGGCCACTGGAACCGGAGCTACGGCCTTGGCGGCGTCCGCATCTTCGCCACCGGCTCGGCCTCCACCAAGCATGCGCCGTTTCGTCTGTTCGACATCCAACGCGCCGCCAAGGGTTTTGCGGTGCGCATGGAGCTGCGCACCAAGGACGGAGCTCAATTCAACCTAGCGCAAGCGGAGGAGTTCATCGTCTCGCCAGCAGGATAGCCACAGCCGCCGCCAGCACCGTCAAGTCCGGCGCAAGGCCGGTCAGCGCGGGGGGAAGCCGATAGAGCAGGCCCACTTGCATGGCGGCTTGCTCCAGCAAATGGAAGCCAAGGCCGAGCAGGGCGCAAAGGCTCACTCTTGCGCCCATCGACGTCGCCCGCATGATGCCGAACGCGAAGGGGACGCCGAGCAACCCCATGCCGACCAGTCCCACCACAAGGCCGAGCTTCTGCCACAGGAGGACTCGATAGCGGTGCGCATCCAAGCCGTTGTCGTCAAGGTGGGCGATGTAGCGCAACAGGTTCGTCGGCGCCAAGGCGTGGTCTGCGCGCACTAGGGCGGCCACCTGCTCCGGGGCGATGTCGCTTTGCCAGCGCAGAGTTTCGTGGGCGCTCTGCTCAATGCCGGTGGCGCGGAAGCGGCTGCGGCGCACGTCGCGCAGCAGCCACTCGCCAGGCGCAAGCACGTCCGCTGCCGCTGCTTGGGTGATTTGTGCGACTCGGCCCTCCGAGTCCAGTTCATAGATCTCCAGGTCTTGAGGCATCGCCCCGTATTCGATGCCCCCAATCCGCACCAGGCTTGACTTGCTGCGGGTCCAAAAGGCGTCCCCGGACTTGGCCGTGCTGGCGAAGCTGTGGGCGCGCAGATAGGACGCCTGGCCCTCAAAGTTGGGAATGACCGTTTGCTGGGCAATGAGCGCCGCAGCCGCCACGCCGAGCAGCAGCAACAGCAACGGACGGGACAAACGGAGAACGCTTAGGCCGCCGGTGCGCATGGCGGTCAATTCCGCGTGGTTGCCCAGCATTCCCAAGCCGACAACCGCGCCGAGCAGGCAGGTGACGGGCAGCAGTTCCAAGGCGATTCGCGGCAACTGAAAACCCACCACCCGGACCGCCTCCAAGGTGCCGAAGGCCCCCTTGCCGACATCCTCCAGTTGCTCCGCCAGCGCCACGAAGCCGAACAGGCCCAGAAGCAGCAGGAAAACCGGCGCGCCGCCCTGCAGCAAAGCCCACAGCAGGTAGCGGTCCAGCAGGGTCAAGGCGCCGCTCGCTGGGATGCCAGCCAAGCAACGCCGATGCCGGCCGCCAAGCCGCCCGGCACCCACCACAGGTGCGCCAAGGCGCCTTGCTCGACTTCCGAGCGGGCGATGCCGATGGAGTTGAAATAGAGCGCATAGAGCGCCACGGCCAACAGCACCCGGGCGTAGCGCCCGCTGCGGGGCCTCGCACGGCTCAGGGGCGCCGCCGCCAGAGCCAGAAGCAGGGTGGAGAAGGCCGTTGCCATCCGCCATTGCGCCTCGGCGCGGTCCTCGTTGCGCATGGAGGCCCAAAGTTCCTTGGTGGAAGCCGACTTGGGCTTGTGCCCCAAGGGTTCAACGACGACGGCCGGCACACGGACTTCCAAGGCGTCAAAGCGGCCGACCAATGCTTCGCCGGTTGCCGCCTGCCGGTAAACAAAGGCCTGCAGCAGCTTCAGCAAGCCGGGGTCTTGCCCGGCGAAGGAGTCCAGGCTGCCGCGGCCGGCGGAAATGACCTCAAGCGCGTCGCCTTGCCGGCTGCGCACGAAAATTCCCTCGACTTCGCCGGTTCCGCCATTGCGCGCGTTCAGAAAGACGGTGCGCTCCGCATCGCCGTGGATGTGGAACTGTCCTGGGGAGAGTTCATCGAGTTCCGCGTCAACCTTCGCCTGTGCTTCAAGTCGATAGAGCTGGTCGTAGGCCCAAGGCCGCACCCACAGGGAAAGCAGTGCAACCAGCACGGCGACCATGGTCGCCATGCTCAGAACAGGTGCCAGAATGCGATTTTCGCTGACGCCGCCGGCCCGCAGCGCGATCACTTCCCAATCGGAGTGCAGGCGGCCCAGGGTGACGATCAAACCGATGTAAAGGGCGATGGGAAGCAGCACCTCCAAGGCGATCAACGCCTTAAGCCCGGTGAGCGAGACGACCGCCGAAGCGGCCAGAAACCCCTGATTGGCCTCGGTCAGAAAGCGCGTTAGGCTATAGGCGACGAACAGTCCGACCAGAAACAACGCAATGATGAAGAACGGCTTCACCGTTTCCCTAACGAGGTACCTGTCCACAACCATGTTGGCGCTCGCTCAGATCCTTTTGTTCGCTGCTGCCGTGCCGGCTGCCGTGGGCGCAGCGGAACGGACCCCTCCAGACCTTGATGGCGAGCCCATACTAATTCGCGCAGACCGGGCCTGGGAAGCGGCGGCCGACGCAACGACTGGGGGCACCGGCGACCAGGTGCTGCATCTCCAAGGCAACTTCGAGATGCGCGGCCCGGATTGGCGGGTGACCGCGGATTCCGCGCAAGTGCGCGGTCCGGTGGAGGACCCTGAACAACTCACCCTCTTGGGGACGCCGGCCAAGATCGCCTTCACGGACGACGACGGGGAAGTCACTACCGGACAGGGCGGGCGCATCGTTTATTGGCGGCGGCGCGAAGTGGTCGAACTGCATGACAGCGCCAAGATTCAGGCCAAGGACATCGCCATAGTCAGCTCCAAGATCGTCTATGACCTGAAGGAGGAGCGGTTGCGCTCCAGCGGCGGCGACGGCATCAAGTTCGTATTGTCTGGGGATGCCGCCAAGGACCTGCACTGAGCTTGGCGCGGCCAAGCGCCGGCGCCGCCGGGCTATTGGCCGGCGCGGAAGCTGCACCAGACGGGGCAATGGTCCGAGGGTCTCTCGCCGCCGCGAATGCGGTAGTCGATGCCGCAGTTCTCAACAGCCTCCGCCAACGTGGCGGTGGTGAGCACCAAGTCTATGCGCAGGCCGCGTTTGGGCTCCCGTTCAAAGCCCCGGCTGCGGTAGTCGAACCAGCTGTAGAGGCGTTCGCCCTGGCCCACTTGGCGCGGATACACGTCCGTCAGCCCCCACTCCATGACGGCCGCCAGCCATTCCCGCTCTTCCGGCAGAAAGCTGGTCTTGCCGGTCCTGAGCCAGCGTTTGCGGTTGTCCTCGCCAATGCCGATGTCCGCATCCTCCGGCGCCACGTTCATGTCGCCGGCGAGGATCAGGGCCTGGGCCGGATCGCAACGTTCGTTCAGATAGCGCAGCAGGTCGCTGTAGAACTGGGCCTTGGCGGGAAACTTAAGCGGATGGTCGCGGCTCTCGCCCTGTGGAAAGTAGCCGTTGATGACTCGCACCGAGCGCTGGCCGACCTCGTAGCGGGCGGAGATGAAGCGCCGCTGCTGGTCCTCTTCGCGCCACGGGAATCCAAGTTGCACGTCCGTGGGCGCCGTGCGCGAGAACAGAGCGACGCCATAGTGGCCCTTCTGCCCGTAGATCACCGAATGCTCGTAACCGATGGCGCGCACCGCGTCCAAGGGAAACACGCCGTCCTCCACCTTAGTCTCCTGCATGGCGAGCACATCCGGGCGATGTTGCTGGGCGACCGCTTCGACTTGGTGCAAACGGGCGCGGACGCCGTTGACGTTGAACGTGACAAACCGCATGTCTTGCTCCGCCTGTTTGCGGCCATTATCGCCTTGACCGGCTTGGACGCAAGCCGCGTTGACCAGCTCGGCGCAAAGGCCGGCTGGGGCAAGCGGACGGCTTGGCGACGGCGCTTTGGACTGCGCATTCGATGCGGGGTGATATCACCGGCATATTGACAAGCCGACATTGCTGGAATGCTCTTGCGACTTTGACCATACGGCATTGCCTGCCCAACGCACCTTGATAGGGTTACGCGCATCAATAACAACGACTGGGTAAGGGGGACGCATGATTCGGATTCTCGTCGTGGACAGCCATCGACTGTTCCGAATGGGCCTCAGGAAGATGCTTCCGGAAGCCAACGGGTTCAACATCGTCGCGGAGGCTGAAAGCGGTGAACAGGCCGTTGATCTGGCTCGGGAACTGATGCCCCATGTGGTGTTGATGGACATCCTCATGCCGGGGATTGGCGGCCTTGAAGCAACCGTCCGCATACGCCGCATGAACCCTGACGTGAGGGTGATTGCGCTGACCGCCTGTGAAACCAATCCTTTTCCCGTGCAAATGCTGCGCGCCGGCGCCATCGGCTACCTCACCAAGGGAGTGCATCAGGACGAACTGCATCTGGCCATTCGCAAAGTCTATGCCGGTCGCCGCTACGTCTGTTCCGAGATCGCGCAGCAGCTTGCCATCGAGGCTTTCGACACGGAGCAGGGCTCTCCCTTCAACCGCCTGTCGGGCCGAGAAATGCAAATCATGCTGATGGTCATCAACTGCCACAAAGTCAACGACATATCCGAGAATCTGCATCTTTCGCCGAAGACCGTGAACAGCTACAGATATCGGATTTTTGAAAAACTGAGCGTCTCCAGCGATGTGGAGCTGACCCTCCTAGCGGTGCGCTACGGCTTGATTCGACCAGAGGCCAGCGGCTTCGCCGAGGTCGGCTGAAGCGGTTGGCGCTCCGCAGCTCCGCCCCCCTCGCAACGGCTCTTAATTGTGCCCTAGGAGGGGGGATTCGGGTTATATTGGGCAGCCATGACGGCTGCCGAGCATCCCATCGATCCCCGCTCCCATCTTGCCGGCCTCAGCCAAAAGCCCGGTGTTTACCGCCTGCTCGACGACGCCGGCAAGGTGCTCTACATCGGCAAGGCGCGCAATCTGCGGCGGCGCGTCACCAGCTATTTCCGCGCCCGCGGCTTGGACAACAAGACCTTGGCCTTGACCGCCAAGGTCGCCGGCATCGACGTCACGGTCACCAACAGCGAAACCGAAGCGCTGCTGCTCGAGCAAAGCCTAATTAAGAAGGAGCGCCCTCCCTACAACATAGTGCTGCGCGACGACAAGTCCTATCCCTACATCCGCTTGGCGGCGGCGGATGATTTTCCGCGCCTGAGCTTCCACCGCGGCGCCCGGCGCAAGACGGCCCGCTACTTCGGCCCCTATCCGTCGGCGAGCGCGGTGCGCGAAAGCCTCAACATCCTGCAGAAGCTTTTCCGCCTGCGCCAATGCGACGACGCCTTCTTCAAGAACCGCTCCCGGCCCTGCCTGCAGCATCAGATTCAACGCTGCAGCGCCCCCTGCGTGGGCCGCATTGACCGGGAGGACTACCAACGTGACGTGGCCCTTGGCGTCCTGTTTCTGGAAGGTCGCAGCAGCCAAGTGCTGGAGACCTTCAAGGGGAACATGCAGGAGGCCGCGGCGCGGCTTGACTTCGAGCGCGCCGCTCGCTACCGGGACCAGATCGCGCAACTGCGCAGAGTGCAGGAGCAGCAATACGTGCATGCCGCCGATGGGAACGTGGACGTGTTCGCCGTGGTGGATGGCGGTGCGCAAGCCTGCATTCAGGCTTTGTTCATCCGCGACGGCAGGATGATTGGGCAGCGGGCTTGGTTTCCCCGCAACGAGCTTGGCGTGGGCGAGGCGCAGCTGTTGGGTGCCTTCCTTTCGCAGTTTTATCTGGGCGGCGACCGGGACCTTCCCAACAGCGTCATCCCTTCCGCACCCATCGACGATGCGGACATTCTGGCGGCGGCGCTGCGGGAGCGCGCCGGCCGCCGCATCGAAGTGGCTGCCGAGGTGCGCGGCCAACGCGCTCGTTGGCGGCAGCTTGCGCTGGACAACGCCGACCTCAGCCTGAACGCCTACCTGGGGGACAAGCGCAATGTCTTCTCCCGTTTCATTGCCCTGCAGGAGGCTCTTGGCTTGGAGGACGCCCCGAACCGTCTGGAGTGCTTCGATGTCAGCCACACCTTCGGCGAAGCCACGGTGGCGTCCTGCGTGGTGTTCAACAGGGATGGGCCGCTGAAGTCGGACTATCGCCGGTTCAACATCAAGGGTGTTGTTCGAGGCGACGACTACGGCGCCATGGAACAGGCGCTGCGGCGCCGCTACACGCGCCTGCGTCAAGGCGAAGGGGCGCTGCCGGACGTTCTGGTGGTGGATGGCGGCAAGGGCCAGGCCGGCCGCGCCGCCGCGGTGCTGAACGAACTTCAGGTGCAGGGCGTGGCGGTGTTGGGCGTCGCCAAGGGGCCGGGCCGCAAACCCGGCTTGGAACGCTTTTTCGTGGACGGGGAAGAGCTGCGCCTGCCGCCGCATTCCGACGCCTTTCACCTGTTGCAGCACATTCGTGACGAGGCGCATCGCTTCGCCGTCGCCGGCCATCGGCAAAAGCGCCTGAAGCGACGCCGACGCTCGGAACTCGATGGCGTGCCCGGCGTTGGTGCGAAGCGGCGCAGGGGTCTCCTGACCCACTTTGGCGGGCTGGCCGCTCTCAAGGGCGCAAGCGTTGAGGAAATCGCCAAGGCGCCAGGCATCAGCCGCCGTCTCGCCGAGGAAGTGTTCGGCGTCCTGCACACGGAGTAGTTGCGATGCGAGGCGTCAATTTGCCAAATTGGGTGACCCTGGGGCGAATCATTCTGGTTCCGGTGTTCGCTCTCGCCTATCTCCTGCCTGGTGCTGAAACCTATCTTCTGGCCAGCGCCCTGTTCGCCTTGGCGGCCTTTTCCGACTGGCTGGACGGCTACTTGGCGCGCCGCCTTGGGCAAACCACCCGCTTCGGCGCCTTCATCGACCCCGTGGCCGACAAACTTATCGTCGTGACTGCGCTCACCCTGCTGGTGGGTCGGCACGCCAATCCCTGGATAACCATCGCCGGCATCGTCATCATCAGCCGCGAAGTCTTCATCAGCGCCCTGCGCGAGTGGATGGCGGAGATGAGTCGGCGGGGGCGGGTGGCCGTCGTCCGCTTGGCCAAGGTCAAAACGACTCTGCAAATGACCGCCATCGCCATGCTGCTGGCGCAGCCGCCGGACCTAACCCTTTGGGTATTGGCCGGCTATGTCCTCCTGTACGCCGCCACCGTCCTGACGCTCTGGTCCATGACAGTTTACCTCGTGGCCGCCTGGCCCACCTTGGAGCTTGGCCTAAGGCGGCGTCGCTAAGGAGAAGTGCATCAATGCCGTTGCCCGAAATGCTCATGCTCGTCGGCTTCGCCTTGGCGGCCTATTCAGTGGTGTCCAACGACTCCATTCAAACGCTGGGCACTTTTCTCGCGTCCAACGCCCACCGGCCTTGGTGGCTGCTGTGGATTTTCAGCAGCGGCATTCTCGTCGTCGTTCTGGTGTTTGGTTGGATCACTCGAGATGGCGACCCAGCGTACGGCCGTCTAGCCGCCTTCCCGCCGCCGGAGGGTGGGGTGAGCTGGCTGCATGTACTGGCGCCCTTTACGCTGCTGGTTCTGACCCGCTTTGGTGCCCCTGTCAGCACCACCTTCCTAGTGCTGAGCGTCTTTGCGCCAGGCAACATCGAAGCCATGCTGGTGAAGTCGCTGTCCGGCTATTTGGTGGCTTTCGTGCTCGCCATCCTGCTGTACTTCGCGGTGCGCCGACTCAACGACTATCTGCGCACCAAGGCCGGCACCCCAGAGGCGGGAGCGATGCGTTGGGTCGCCCTGCAGTGGGCCGCGACCGCCTTTCTTTGGAGCCAATGGCTGATTCAGGACTTGGCCAACATCTTCGTGTTCCTGCCCCGCGTCATCGACATTTGGCAACTGCTGGGCACCATCGCCATGCTGCTGATCATGCAGGGCGTCATCTACTACCAACGCGGTGGACGCATCCAGCACATCGTCACCACCAAGTCGCTGACCGAGGACACCCGCTCGGCCACCATCATCGACTTCATATACGGCCTCATCCTGCTGGTCTTCAAGGAGTTGAGCAACATGCCCATGAGCACCACCTGGGTGTTTTTGGGACTGCTGGCCGGCCGGGAGATCGCCATGACCATTCAGGTGGGTGGGTCGCGCATGGCCACCGCTAAACTGATCGGCAAGGACGCCCTCAAGGCATTTGCCGGCTTGGTGATCAGCGTGCTTTTGGCCTTGGCCGGCATCTACATGGCGCAATAGCCTCCGCTCTGCAAATCACCTCCTCATAGGCAGCTATATTGGGGACTTATTGGAAGAGTTTTAGATAGCTTTTTGAAATTAGAAAGTATTTTGTTCCAGAAAGACATTGAATGAAGCCCGCGATCTGAGGCTGGCGCATAAACAATGGATGCATTCCGGGCCAGCTTTGGCGTGGCTTTTGGATGCTGTTATGGCATGGCTTTAGGATGCTGTTGTAGCATCACCGCAGCAGCTTGGCGCACCCGCCGCATGAAGAAATATCCGCCCACTCCGGAAGAGTTGCGCGACTGGATGAACCGCAAGGGCCTCTCCAATAAGGAGGTGGCCAAGGCGTTGCGCTTGTCCGACGGGCGCGTGGTGCGCTTTTGGACCTCGAAGAAGGACCCTCGGCCCATTCCCTACCCAAGCTGGTACACCTTGCGCCACAAATTCGGCAAATAGGCTTGGCGCCCGCCGGCGCCGCCGCATCATTGCCGACTGCACTGCTGCAAGTGGGGGGACTTGCGCATGTTATGGTTGCGGCATCCAAGCGGCTTGAGGGGGCTTGATGCATCCAAACCAGGCACTGGCGGCATGGCGCCAGGGGAAGCGGACCATCGGCGTCTGGCTGTCCCTCGCCAATGTCCACACCGCCGAGACCTTGGCGAACCTAGGCTTTGACTGGCTCTGCATTGACTTGCAGCACGGTCTGTTGGACTACAAGGACTTGACCGGGATGCTGCCGGCCATTTCCACCACGGACGCCACGCCATTGGTGCGGGTGCCTTGGAACGAACCTTACGAGATCATGAAGGCCCTTGACGCGGGGGCTTACGGCGTCATTGTGCCCATGGTGAACAATCGGGCGGAGGCCGAGCAGGCGGTTGCCGCCTGCCGCTATCCGCCGGCCGGCATCCGCTCCTTCGGCCCGGTGCGCGCGGCGCTGCGCGGCGGCCGCGATGACTACGCTCGGCGGGCTAATGAGGAGGTCGCCTGCATCGCCATGATCGAGACTGCGGAAGGAGTGGACAACGTGGACGAGATCGCCGCCACCCCAGGCTTGGACGGCATCTACATCGGCCCCAGCGACCTAGCCTTGGCCATTGGTTTGGCGCCCCGAGGCGACAACGACGATCCGGCCCATGTCAAGACCGTGCGCTTGATTCACGCAGCCTGCCACAAGCAGGGCGTGGCCATCGGCATCCAAGCCTTCAGCCTCGGGTTCGCCCGGCGCTACCTTGAACTCGGCTTCCACTTCGTCACCTTGGGTTCGGATATAGGCTTCCTGTCCAAGAGCGCCTCCGAAGAGTTGGCCGCGGCACGGAGTGTCGTCACGGGGAAAGATTAATTTCAAATAATTCAGTACGATAACCAGTGAGCTACGAACAAATTCCGCATTCCGCAGGGAGTCGAGGCAGCGTGGCGGGGCCTTGCAGCGATTGAATCCCTCCGCCGTTCCCCTGCGCCCCGGGGCGCCGCCCCCACCAGACTACTATCGAAACAATCTGCTGCGCGTTCTGCGCTTCGTGCGGACTAGGCATGTTGACCTGCTCAGGCCCGTTGACCTCGGCTTCATGTTCGCTGTTGAGGGACTGAGCGCCGCGGCCCAACGTCTGTTCGCCCGACTGACTGGCCGCAAGGGCGCCTTGCTGCGGCTGGACAGGATCGACTACGCCGAAGTGTCCGACTTGCCGGCCGCCATGGACGAACTGAGCCGCGCCGGCCTTGTGGAGCTGGACGCGGAGGCGCCGGTCGAAGCCCTCCTCGGCCTGCTGACCCGGGCCGAACTGCTGTCTCAGTTCAAGGCGCCGGACGGAGCAGGTTGCGCGGCGCCGCTCTTGAAGCGGCAATCGAATGCGACCAAGCCGGCGCTCATCGCCGGTATTGCGGAGCGCTGCGCCGCACCCTGCATCCGCGCTCGGGTGCCGGCGGTCTCCCGTTGGCTGGCGGTGCGCGGCCGCCCCAGTTTGCAGTTGGCCCAATTGCTGTTCTTTGGTGACAGCCGCCGGGATCTCAGCGTCTTCGTGCTGGAGGACTTGGGCTGGATGCGCTACGAAGACTACTCCGTGGATAGGAATGGGCGCCTGTTCAAGAACCGCGGCGAGTTGGACGCCTATCTGCGGGCGCGGCTGCTGCGCGAACTGGCGCATGGGCTGGACGATCACCCGGGCCTCGCCCAAGCCTTGGCCAAGGCGCTTAGGCAGCGTCCCGCCGCGCCGTCCCGCTTGGAGGAAAAGACCCTGGGCCGCGCCCTCAATCGGCTTGGCCGCTGGTTTGAGCGGCAGGGGGAACTGGGCGAAGCCTTGGCCTGCTACAGCGCCTCCAGCATTCCGCCGGCCGGCGAGCGGAGGGTGCGGACACTCCACAAAATGGGCAATCGAGCGGCGGCGGAGGTCCAACTTCGCCTGCTGCGCGGCAACCCCGCGAATCCGCAGGAAGCCGACTTCGCCGCCCGCTTCAGCTTGGTGACGGGCAGAGTGTCGGGATGCGCCCAGTCCGCGAACGTCCCTCGTTCGGCGGCGGCGGGCGGCGCCAAGCGGCCCCTGCGCACCGGGCCTGCGGAGACCGTCTTGGCCTTGGCGCCGCCTCCCGGTGAGAAAATTGAACGCTTCGCCATGCGCGTCCTGGCGGAGGATGGCGGCGAGGCTTGGCATCTGGAGAACCGCCTGCCCCAAGGGCTGGCGGCGCTGGCCTTTTGGGACGTGGTCTTTGCGCCCGTGGCGGGGGCCTTCCTGAACCCCTATCAGGACGGGCCGCTGGATCTGTATTGGGACGACTTCGCCGCACAGCGCCGAGGCGCCATTGCCGCCCAGCAGTCACGCTTGGCGGACCCGGCCGAATTCGGGCGCATCCTGCGCACCACCTTCAAGGCCAAGGCCGGCGTCGCCAACGCCCTGATGAGTTGGCGGCACATCGACGGCCGGCTCGTTGCAAGGCTGCTTGAAGCGGTTCCCCACGCCAAGCTGTTCCGCTTGGCCTGCGACGTCATCAAGAATCCAAGCGCCGCTCGGACGGGGTTTCCCGACCTCGTGGTGCTCTATGGCCGCTCCGGCTATGAATTCGTTGAGGTCAAGGGGCCGGGGGACAGTCTCAGGCCGGCGCAGCGTCTTTGGCTTAGCTACCTGGAGCGCAACGGCTGCAACGCTCGGGTGCTCAGGTTCAAATGCCCGCAGAGGTCCTGAGGCGCAGCCTGTCCGTGCGGCGACTGGCCGAGTTGGCCTACCGCGCCGGCGACCTCTACGCCTACCGGGGCGGCATGACCAAGGCCGGAGAAGGCGTCGCCACCCAGCAACGGCTGCAGCGCCGCCGCCCGCCCAGCTACCAAAGGGAGGTGGCGGTGGCAATGGACTTTGACGTTGACAGTGCCGCCTACCGGTTGCGGGGGCGCGTTGATGGCTTGGACTTGGCGGCAACACCGCCGGTTGTGGAGGAGTTCAAGACCACCCGCGCGGACCCCGCCTTGGTGGTTCGCCACGATGGTCCGGTGCATCGCGCTCAAGCCAAGCTCTATGCGGCCATGCTGGCCGCCGACCATCCCGCAGTGCGGGAGTGGCTGCTGCGCCTGCTGTACTGCCATCCCGATACCGGGCGGGTGGAGGTCTTTGAGGAGCGCGCGAGCGCCTCGGCCTTAGGCGCCTTCCTCAAGGAGGCTTTGAGCCGTTTCGCCGCCCAGGTTCGCCCGCAACGGGCGCATCAGGCGCAACGCAACGCCTGGTTGGCGCAGCGCCCATTCCCCTTCGCCAGTTTTCGACCGCACCAGCGGGCGACGGCCCGGCGCTGCTACAGAGCTTCGGTGCAGGGAGAGAACCTATTGCTCGAAGCACCCACCGGCAGCGGCAAGACCATCACTCTGCTGTATGCGGCGCTCAAGAGCCTGCCGGTGACCGGCGCTGCCCAAATAATGTTCCTAACCAGCCGCGGCACCGGAGCCGAAGCCGCGCAGCAAGCCCTCAAGCGCCTTGACGACGGGGCCGGAAACGTTCGCCGCATCACCTTGGCGGCCAAGGAGAAGCAGTGCTTGGTGCCGGGCATGCCGTGCGCGGCGGACGAATGCCCGTATGCGCGGGGCTACTTTGACAAGCGGGAGGCCGCCCTGCGGGAACTGGCTGCTTGGCCGGCGGTCCATCCCGAACTGGTGCGCACCGTTGGGCGAACCCATGCAGTTTGCCCGTATGAACTGTCCTTGGACGCCGCCCTTGCGGCGGACGTGGTGATCGGCGACTACAACTACGTCTTTGATCCCGTCGTGCATCTGCAGCGTTTCGCCGACGGCGATGACATCGACCTTTTGGTGGACGAGGCGCACCAACTCAGCAGCCGCGCCCAGGAGATGCTTTCCACGAGCTTGAACCGCGCCGCCTTCAGAACCGCCCGCAAGGAGCAGCCGCCGGCGCCCGTCGCCAAGCGGCTGCGCTCGGTGGAGCGGGCGCTGGTCGAATTGAGGCGCCTCCACAAGCCAGCGAAGGAAACGGTCATCGCAGCGCCGCTGGCCCTCACCCGCGCCATCGAACGCTTCAGCAACGCCTTGCACAGCGACGACATTCAGCTTGATCGCTTCCCCGCCGTGCGCTCCGCTTACCTGATCGCCCACCGCTGGCTGCGCGGCGAGTCCTGGCGCACCCAGCCGGGGCGGGCGGGAAGCGAGCCCACGGCAGGGGAACCCGCAGCCTTCATCCATCTGCTGCGCAGCGCGGGACGGGACATTGAGGTCATTCTGCAATGCCTGGACCCCAGCGAACATCTCCGGGAGGCGTTCGGACGCTACCGAAGCAGCATCCGCTTTTCCGGGACCCTGTCGCCGTTGCCCCTTTACAGTGCGCTGCACGGCCTTGGGGATGCGCCGGCGGAAAGGGCCGGCAGCCCCTTTCGAGAGGAGCAACTCGCCGTCCTGGTCGTTTCGGACATCAACACCTACTTCCATGCCCGGGCGAATTCGATCCATCAGGTGGTCGGCTTGGCTCGGGACCTGGCCAGCGCCCATCCCGGTCGCTACCTGCTGGCCTTTCCTTCCTACGAGTATCTGCATGGCTTTGCGCAGGCGGCAAGCGAACGCCTGGGGCCGGCGACGCTGCTGGCGCAGTCGCGGGACATGGCGGACCAGGCGCGGGCGGATTTTCTGGACGCCTTCGCCGCGGCTGCTCCGCCGGCCTATGCGGCCGTCGTCCTCGGCGGCGTCTTCGCGGAATCCGTTGACTTCTTCCAAGCCGGCCTGTCCGGGGTTCTGGTGATTGGGGCCGGCCTGCCGCCGCCCACCTTGGCGCGAGCCGCCCAAAAACGCTATTTTGACGTCCGCTCCGGCAACGGCGCGGAAGTCGCCTACCTGCAGCCGGCCATGACCAAGGTGCTGCAGGTGGCCGGACGGCTGCTGCGGTCGCCGCAGGACCGAGGCGTAATCTGCTTGGTTGACCCACGCTTCAAGTACACCGAACAGCGGCGTTTCTTTCCCGGCCACTGGCGTGCGCAAGCAGTGCGCGGCGCAGAGGTGGGGGAGGCAGTGGCAAAATTCTGGCGAACGCCTATGCTTGGCTAACGCATTGCGCCAAGGCGCGATTGGCGCTCTTGTTGGACATTCGCCCATGACCTTTCGCCGCACCAAGATCATCTGCACCATCGGCCCGGCCACGGCCAAGTACCCGGTGCTCAAGCAGATGGCGGAGGCGGGCATGAACCTAGTGCGCCTGAACATGTCCCATGCCGACCATGCCGGCGCCGCCCAGATCATTCAATGGATCAAGACATTGAACCGGCAAGCCCAGGACCCCGTTTCAGTGATGCTGGACACCCAAGGGCCGGAAATCCGCACGGGTGACGTGGCCGAACCCATGGACCTCAAGACCGGCCAAGTAGTGTCCCTTTCGGTGCGTGGCGACGACGACGTGGAAACCTCCTCCATTCAGATCAACTATCAGGAGTTGGTTGACATCGTCGAGCCCGGCAACCGCATCACGGTTGACAACGGCCTGATCAACTTTGAAGTGCTCGAAAACCGGGGCAAGCGGCTGCTTTGCCGGGTCATCGACGGCGGTTGGCTGGGCAGCAAGCGGCACGTCAACCTGCCCGGCGTACGCATCGACCTGCCCTCCATCACCGCCAAGGACCGTGCGGACATCGGCTTCGGTCTGGAGCACGAGGTGGACTACATCGCGGTTTCCTTTGTTCGCACTGCGGAGGACGTCGAGTTGGCCCGCTCCATCATTCGAGAGCGGGGGGCGCGCACCTTGGTGGTGGCCAAGATCGAGGACTGGGAGGGCGTTTCCAACATCGACGCCATCACTCAGGCGGCGGACGGGGTGATGGTGGCCAGGGGCGATCTGGGCATCGAGACGAACATCGCCGACCTGCCCAACGTCCAGCGGCGCATCGTCCACGCCTGCGCCCGTTGGGGCCGGCGCTGCATCGTTGCGACGCATCTGCTGGAGTCCATGATCCACAAGCCCATCCCCACCCGAGCCGAGGTCACCGATGTGGCCAATGCGGTCTATGAAGGCGCTGATGCGGTGATGCTGTCCGGGGAGACCAGCATCGGGCAGCACCCGGTGCGCTGCGTCGAGCAATTGGTGCAAATCACCGAAGCGGCGGAACGGTATCCCGGCTTGGGCTATGAACGCTCCTTGGAGGCGCCGACGGACAAGCAGCAACTGGCCATCCATGCCGTGGCCTTGGCTGAATCCATCAAGGCCGACGGCATCGTCGTCATCACCCGCCGCGGCATTACTGCGGATCTGGTGACCAACGCCCGCCCGCCGACAGTGCCGATCTACGCCTTCACCAACGACAGCCGCACTCGTCGGCGTCTGTATTTGAACCGAGCTGTAGCCAGTTTCCGTACGGAGTTCAGCAAAGAGCCGGAAAAGACCCTGCAACGGGCGTTCGCACTGTTGCGTGAACGTGGTGTGCTCGGCGATGGCGCCAAGGTGGTGGTCATCTCCGACGTGCTGGCCGGTGCCCAAACAGACGCCATTCAGATCCGCCGGATCGCCTGAACTTGCCTCGAAATTAGGTCTCAGCGCGCTAGAGGGCGCTCCAAGCTGACTGAAGCATCCGCGCTGCTGCGGCGATGAGCAGGGCGCCGAACAGGCGGCGCAAGGCCAAGGCATTGACCCTATGGGAGGCCCAAACCCCTAGGGGCGCCGCGGCCATGGCGCCGGCCGTGACGGCCAAGCCGCTCGGCAGATGCAGGTAGCCCAGCATGAAGTCCGGCGCCGAGGGGATGGCCGGCGCGAACAGAACGTAGCCCAAGGCGCCGGCCGCCGCCAGGGGAACCCCCAAGCTGCTCGACGTGGCGATGGCCCGATGCATCGGCGTGTTGAAGTAAACCATGGTGGGCACCATGAGGTTGCCGCCGCCGATGCCGGCGACGCCGGACACCAGGCCGGCGGCAAAGCCAATGCCGCCCGCCGGCGCGGAGCTGGGAAAGCTCCGCTGCGGACTGGGCGTCCAGTGCGTCAGCATCACGATGGAGACGGAGCCCAGAAACAGCCCGATGAAGCACCGGAAGGCCGCCGCCGGCAGCAAGGGCGCCAAGTACCCGGCCAAAGCCGCGCCCAACACCACCGGAACCGCCCAGCGCCGCACGATGCGCCATTCAACCTGCCGCGCCCTGACCTGGGCCGCCGCCGCGGACAGCGAAGTGAAGACGATGCAGGCGAGGGAGGTGGCCACCGCCGCGGCGGTGCTGTGCGCCAACGGCAACAGCCCGCTCCAGTCAAAGAGAATGATTAGGGCCGGAACGATGACGATGCCGCCGCCGATGCCCAGCAGACCGCCGAGAAAGCCGCTGACGCAGCCGACGCCGACGCATAGGGAGGCGAAGAAAATCTGGCTCAATTCGAGTAAGGTATGCGGCTTTAGCCCGCCAGTTTACCGAAGATGCCGCTACGCCGCCAAGCCGCCTGTTTACTAGCCCTGCTGCTGGCCGGCGCGGCGGTTCAGGGCCGCGTCCAGAAGCTGGACAACGGCGACGTTTACGAAGGCGAGGTAGTGGATGGCCAGCGCACCGGCAAGGGCGCCTACGTCTGGGCCAACGGCAACCGCTATGAGGGCGACTTTCTAGCCGGTCGGATGCATGGCCAAGGCGCTTACTTCTGGAGCGATGGGCGCACCTACGTCGGTGGTTTTCGGAACGACCAGCGCGATGGCGTCGGCACCCTCTCCTGGGCCAGCGGCGACCGCTACGAAGGCGGTTTCGCCAACGACCAGATGCATGGCCGCGGCCTTTACCTCTGGGCCAACGGAGACCGTTACGAAGGCGAGTACGCCAATGGTCAGCGCAACGGCCAAGGACGGTTCGAGTGGCGTTCCGGCGCAGTTTACGTCGGCGAGTTCAGCGCCGGTGAGCTGCACGGCCAGGGAGTTTCCACCTACCCGAACGGCAGCCGCTACGAAGGCCGCTTCAGGGAGGGCGCCCGTTCCGGCCAAGGCGTCCTGGACTGGCCCAACGGCAACCGCTACTTCGGGGACTTCGAGAATGGACGGAGGCACGGCCTGGGCGTCCTGCATTGGCGGGACGGCACCGTTTACCGCGGCCAGTTCCGCAACGGCAAGATGTACGGCTACGGCGTCAAGGCCCAACCGGACGGGGTAATGACGCTGCAGCGCTGGGAGGACGGCCTGTTGCTCTCCGATGCGCCGCTTGTCGAGAACGAACGCTGTCGGTTGCGGCTGCGTGATCGATCCTGGATGTTCAGCAGCGACTCCTGCGTTAACGGCCTTGCCCACGGCCGCGGCCTTGCCACCAGCCTGGATGGGGAACTCATCATTGCCGATGGCCACTTCGTTCTGGGCAATCTCGTTGCCGGTGAACTGAAGACCATTTGGTTCGAAATACTATAGGTCTGTGGAAATCCCCGGCTTTCAAATCGAACGGGAGCTCAGCCGCTCCCAATGCACCCGCGTTTACCTGGCGTCGCGGCTGCACCCCTATCGCCGCGTCGCCATAAAGGTTGCGCACTGCGCGGACGGCAACGCCGCCAACCGCCTGCATCGGCTGCGCAGCCACCGGGCCCTGCAACCGGGCTTCCGCCATCCGCACATCGTCCACCTCGAAAGCGCCGGCGCCGCGGGGCCGTCACTGTATTTGGTGATGGAGTATTTGGAAGGCGGCACACTGGACCAGAACTTGGTTTGGGGCCTGGGCGTACCCAAATTGCTGGCGGCGGTAAGCGGCATCTGCGATGCGCTCGACTACACCCACGGAGAGGAGCTGGTCCATGGGCGGATCAGGCCG
Source organism: uncultured Pseudomonadales bacterium (assembly GCA_958296195.1). Taxonomy (GTDB): domain Bacteria; phylum Pseudomonadota; class Gammaproteobacteria; order Pseudomonadales; family Azotimanducaceae; genus Azophilus. The sequence continues at coordinate 2,969,660 of OY282455.1, forward strand.
GCCAACATCCTGTTCCGCTCTGAAGCGGAGGCGGTGCTTGCGGAACTCTGTCCTCTGGAGACGATTGCTGTTGATCAGGCGCCTCTCGACGCCCGCCAATGCAACTTCTCGAGCCCGGAGCAGGAGGCCGGCGCTCCTTTGGACCTTCGGTCCGACCTGTTTAGCTTGGGCGCCGTGCTGCATCACGCTCTGACTGGGGAGGTGCTGCGGGGGCCGGGCGCCAACTTGGGGCGGAGCGGCGACCTCTTGGCGCTAACGCCGCGGTTGCCGGCGCACTTGAATTCGCTGCAGCCGATTTTGGACCAGGCCCTGGCAACGGAGCCGGAGCGTCGATTTCAATCCGGCGCGGCGTTCAAAAGCGCTCTGGATGCGGTTTGCCGCAACGATTCCTTGAAGCCATTCACCGTCAAAACCGAGGCCGTAACCGCCCAGGAAATCAAGCGTACCGACAATGCTCCCGGCTTCGTCCATCGGGAGTTCCTGGACGGCGCCGAGCATAGGCCAAGCCGGCGGCCCTCCCGCCGGCTGTGGTGGGCGGCCGGCCTCGGGTTGGTGCTGGCCGCCGGCGCCTTCTACGCGGTGCAGGAACCGTCGCGCTGGATGCCGACGTTGCTGGCTTGGACCGGCTTGGCGGAAGACCCCGCCCTGCGCAGCGCTTGGGCGGAGGCGCAATCCTTGCGTGAGGATCCAAACGCGAAGTTGCCCGCCATCGTTGCCGGCTACCGACAAGTTCTAGCGCTGGACGCCGGCTCCGAGGCGGCGTTGCAGGCGATTGCAGAGCTGTCGGAACAGTGGCGTCAGGGCATCTCAGCGTCACTTGAGCGCAACGACCTAGAGAGCGCGGCAGCCAACCTTGCGGAAATGGAAGTGGCGTTTCCGAACGACGAACGGTTGGTGGACCTGGAGCGCGAACTGATCAACAGGCAGGCGGCCAACACCCTGCTGGGCACCACCCAGGCGTTGCTGCGCAACCAGGGCCTATCGCAGATTCCCGCCGCCACGGTGGCCATACAAACCTACCAGGAGGTCCTGCGTCTAGCCCCCGGCCATGCAGGCGCCTTGGCGGAGCTTGCCGCCCTGGCCGAGCACTACGCCAGCCTGGCTGAGCAGGCCGCGGAGCGAGGCGATGTCGATGCAGCCATCATCTACTTGGAGAGGGCGACGACCGCCAACGACGAACTGCCCGTTCTGGCGCTGGTGCGAGAGCGGATTCAGCAAGCCACCACCGCTTTGACGACCATTGAAGAGCTGCTGCAGCGCGCCAGCGTTTATCGCGCCGAAGGCCTGTTGGTGCATCCGCCCGGAGAGAATGCGGCGCAGCTGTACAACCGGGTTCTGGCCACGGCGCCGGACAACGTCATCGCCTTGCAGGGCCTTGACGAAATCACCTCGCGCCTGCTCACGGATGCGGCGCGGATGTTCGAGGACGGGAATCTCAACGGAGTCGAAGCCTTGCTCGACCAAGCCAGCGCGACCGGCATCGACGCCGGCGCCTTGGATGAAATCAAGGCCAATCTCGACGAGAAGGTGCAGGCCCTAAGCACCATCAACGAGAAACTGCTGGAGGCGGAGGCTTTGCTGGGGCAGGGATTCATCACGGAGCCGCAGGATGCCAACGCGGTGTCGCTGTTGCGGGATATCCAGAGGTTGGACCCAGACAACGCCCGGGCCGCTGAACTGCTTGAGCAGGCCGCGCTGCGCCTTGCCGAGGTGGCGCAGGAGGCGTTCGACGCCGGACTGCACGGCGAAGCTCGGCATTACCTCGACTTGGCTCTCACCGTGCAGCCGGACGAGGCGCAATGGCGGGTGCTGCGCCAATCTTGGCAGTAATGGACGTCACGCCAACGGGGTTGTATCCTCGCGTCTTTCCCGCAGTTGGGGCGCACTTTGCAGCGGGCGGATGCCTGCTTCAGTGTACCCGTCAATGGAATTCAGTGTTGGGCGGCTGTTGTCCATGGCAATGAACATCCCGTTTCGTCGCGAATTGAACTTCATCTATGGCGCAGTCGCCGAGGTTGCGCCTGGAATTCGGCGCATCGTCGCTGAAAATCCCAGCCCCTTCACCCTCTACGGCACCGGAACCTACATCGTTGGGCGGGGCGACGTGGCAGTCATCGACCCCGGGCCGGCGGACAGTGCGCACATCGCCATGCTGCTTGAAGGGCTCGAGGGTGAATCCATCAGCCACATTTTGGTGACCCATACGCACACGGATCATTCGCCGGGCTGCCGCCTGCTGCAGGAGCACACCGACGCCAAGACCTACGCCTACGGCCCGCATGGCAGCGGCAAGCTGGAGCAGGGCGTACCGGTGGAGGAGGGCGGCGACATGGACTTTCAACCGGACCAACTGGTGCGCGACGGCGACGTCCTGGACGGTGGCGACTGGTCCATCAAGTGCGTGTACACGCCCGGCCATACCTCCAACCACATGTGCTACCAACTGCGGGAGCACAAGGCGCTGTTCACCGGCGACCACGTCATGGGCTGGTCCACCAGCATCATTTCGCCGCCCGATGGCGACATGGGCGCCTACATCGCCAGCTTGGAGAAGCTGCTTGAACACGACGACGAGGTGTATTGGCCCACTCACGGGCCGAGCATTGCAGATCCCAAACCGCATGTGCGGGCCTTCATCGCCCATCGCCGCCGGCGGGAGGAGCAAATTCTGGCCTGCGTCGGCCAAGGCGTTCATCACATCCAGGACATGGTGCCGCTGATGTACACGGAGCTGCCGGAGTTCATGTATCCAGCCGCGGCCCGCAGCGTGCTCGCCGCAGTGGTGTACTTGGTGGGCAAGGGCAAGCTGCGGACGGAAGGGGAGGTTCAGCTCGCCGCTCGGTACCGACTGGCTTGACCGGCCCTGATCAAAGGGAGGGTCTCCTGCTTCCTCAGCACCGCCTGCAAGGCCTGCGGGGTGGCAAGGGGCAACTCCACCATCACTGCCACGCCGCTGCCGTCGGCTAGGTTCAACGCCCGTGCGTAGCCGCCGTGGTGTTCGGCGATGACTCGCACCACATACAGGCCTAAACCAAAGTGCAGCCGATTGTGCGGCCCGCGGTGGCTGACCATTGAGTCAAACAACGACTTGCCGGAATCGTCCGGCAACACCGGCCCGCGGTTGGCCACAACGATGCGCAGGGAATTCCTCCGCCCGTCCAACTGAACGGTGATGGGACTGCCTGGACGATGGAAGTCGATGGCGTTGTCGATGACTTTGTCGAGCAACTGCTCTATTCGGTAATCCGACACCTTTGCGTACGCCGCTCCTTTAACGCCAATGTAGATGAATTTGCAGTTCGGGTTGCTTGATGAGCAATTGGCGACGTAGCTTTCGAGCAGCTTCTGTATATCGACCACTTCGAGCTCCTCGGCCTTCAATGACTCCTCCAAGTTCGCCGCGTCAGCCAAATTCTGCACGATGGAGCCGATTCTGATGACGCCGCTCTTGGCGCTGGCTAGGTACTTGCTGTCCTGCACCGCGGGGTTCTCCTCCGCTAGGTTCTGCAGAGATGTGCTCAAGGTGTTGAGGGGATTGTTGATCTCGTGGCGCAGGGTGCGCGGCATGCTCTCCAGAAAGTGGTTGTGCTGGTGCAGTTTGGAAAGCATGTTGGAGATGCTGCGCGCCAAGTCGCCAATTTCGTCGCCGCTGTTGATTTCGCTGCGCAAGGCGGCGGCCTGCAGGCGGCCGTAGCTGTCGATGGCGGTGCTCGCCTCTTGGCGCAGATGGCGAATGCGCCAAGCCAAGCGCCCGGCGAAAGCCAGCAAGGCAACCAGCACCGCCAGCAGGCTGAAGATGGAGAACAGGATGACTTGCTCCAGTGCCGCTCTGCGGAAACTCAAGATGTCATCGATGTTTTGCTCCACCACCACCGCGCCGATGACCGCATCCTTGGATACGATGGGGTGGGCGGCCATGATGATTTCGAGCTGCTCGTCAATGGCGCGGCGCACCCAGCGGGGCTGGCCGTCCAAGGAGGCGCTGATGACCTCATCGGCGGTTGGGGAGCGCGGAGCGCCGCCATAGGGTTCCCAAGCCGTCCAGGTGCTGACCCGATGCACCCAAGGCCGTATCGCCTCAAAGCCTCGGTGAATGGCGTCGGAAAAGAAGTCGTCGGGTTCCGCGAACGCGGTCGAGACGATGACGGCGCCGGATTCCGCGCGCACCCGTTGCTGCGCGTCGATGACCATGATGCGCGCCCCGGAGTAGTCCAGCCCCTGAATGATGTTCAGGACCTCCGGGGACCGCAGCACCACCAAGTTGAAGCTCTCGCTGTCGGCGGTTGGCAAGGTTTGGGTCAGATGCACCAGTTGCCGGGTTTGCCCGTCATCCACATCGGCAAGGGACACGGCGAAATGGCGGCGTGAGCCCAGCATCTCCAAGGGCAGGCGGAACTCAAGATTCCAGCCGGAGGCGGTCAGCGTCATGGCGCCGGGCACGCTGGTTTCCGGCTTGCCCGTGGTGGCGAAGCGCCAGTCCGCGTCCATGCTGTAGGCGGTGACCAAGTCCGGTTCGGTCAACACCAAGCTGATGCGGCCGTCGCCGCCGTCCGAACGGATGAACGAAACACGCAGGTGATCGGCGTTGTCCAAGCGCAGGTAGCCGGGGTTGCGGTAAACGATGTTCGGGTCAGTCACCTCCACGAATACGTGCAGCTGCCCAGCGCGTTCGCCTAGGGCAAGCCGAAAAGCGCCGTCCTCCGCGGCGGCCGGGCCGGCCGGACCAAAGACCAGCAGCCGCTCGCCGTCTTCATCGCCCCAGTCCTCGTAGCTGCCGTCCAGGCGAATGCCATTCTCCAGGGGACGGGCGAACAGGGACTCATAGTCCTCGATCTTGACGGGCAGGTCGTTGAAGAGGTCCTCCCGTCCGTTGAACAGGGTGGAAATGCCCTCCGCGGTCAGCAGTTGCGCTTGCGACTGCCCCTGCACCAGCAGCCGCTCCATCTCCAGCAACTGCCGATAACTGAACCAAGGCACCACCAGCAGGGTCAGGCTCAGCAACATGAGCTTGGTGCCGATGCGGGGACCGCGCAAGCGCTTGAACAGCTTCATTGCAGCGTCCACCGATAGCCAAAGCCGTATTCGCTCTTGATGCAGGCGAAGTCGGCGTCAACCCGTTCGAACTTCTTGCGGATGTTGCGCATATGGGTGTTGATGGTGTTGTTGGTCACCAAGCTCTGCATGGTGGCGTTCATCAACGTCGCGTAGCTGACGGCGTGGCCGGGGGCCCGCACCAGTTTGGCGAGCATGCGGAATTCGGTGCCGGAAAGGTCTATTCGATGGCCCCGCCATGAGGCGAGCAGGGCTTCTTCGTCCAGGGTGAGGCGGCCGATGCGCCGGGCGCTGGAGCTTTCCTGTTCGGCGTTCTCCAAGCGCACCTCATTGATGCGCAGCAGGGACGAGATGCGCTCCGCCAGGTAGTCCAGGGAAATCGGCTTGGGCAGGTAGTCCCAGGCGCCGAGACGCAGACCGGAAATCTTGTCGATCTCGTTGATGCGCTCGGTGAGGAAGATCACCGGCAGGGAAGGGGACTTGGACAGCAACTCCCGGCACAGCTGGAAGCCGGCGTCCACCTCCTCGCCGAGGATGATGTCCAGAATCACCAGGTCGGGCAGCTCCTCCGCCATGCAGTCCCGAGCCTCTTGGCGGCTGCCGTAGGAAACCACCTCATAGCCCTTCTTGATGATGGCGTCGGCGTAGTTGGCCCTTTGGTCGGGATCGTCCTCAACTATGGCGATGCGCTTGGCCAAGCGGCCTCCTGTTGCTGATGCGGCAAGCGCCGCCGTCAAGCGGTGAATTTTGCCACAGGGCAGGGCGGAACGCTCAGGTGCCAAGGCACCGCCCGAATGCCGTGGCCGAGCCCCTGGCTGCGGTCGATTTGGCAGGCAAGAAGACCCTTGGCGCCGGCCAACCCGCACCACTTGCGCAGATGCTCCGCATGGCGGGGCGTTGGGGTGCGCGTTGCCTTGACCTCAATGCCGTATAGCTGGCCGTCAACCTCAGCCACGATGTCCACTTCCGCCGACGAACTTCGCCAATGGAAGAATTGCGGACGGCTGCCTGTTTGCCCGGCCGCTTTCACCAACTCCGCAACCACGGCGGACTCGGCGAGGGCGCCCAAGGCTGGGCCCTGCATCAGCGAAGCACGGCTTTGGTAGCCCAGCATCCAGCCCGCAAGGCCCGGGTCCATGACATGGACTTTGGGGCTTTTGCGGATGCGTTTGCCGAAATTCCGATGGTGGGGCGGCAGCAAATGGACGAGCCGGCTGGCCACTAGGACGTTAAGCCACCGGCGGACGGTAGGCGCGCTGATCCCCACATCCCTACCCAAACGAGCGAAATTCAGTTCCTGGCCGGTCGAAGCGCAAACAAGCGAGAAGAACGCCCGAAACGTCTCCAAATCGCCGACCTGCTCCATGGCTCGCAGGTCGCGCTCCAAATACGTTTGCAGATAGCTTTCCATCCACAGGCCGCGGTCAACATCGGGGTTGATTCGGGGTTCAGGATAGCCGCCGCGAAACAGCCAGTCGCCAAGGTCGAACTGCAGGGCGCCGTCGCTGTTGAGATTCGCATTCAGCAGCGCATCAAGGCTGGGCACTGTCCCCGTGCGAAGCACTTCCGACACCGACAGTGGATGCAAGGGCAGAACGGCCATCCTTCCCGCCAAGGTCTGGCTGACTCCCTTCATCAAGGCGAAGTCTTGGGAACCACTCAGGAGCCAGCGGCCTGGATGCCGGTTGCCGTCAACCTCCTCCTTTAAGTAGTGCAGAAGTTGCGGCGCATACTGAATCTCGTCAAGGATGGCCCGCGGCCCCACTTCGGCGAGAAAGCTCTTGGCGTCTTCGCGCACGATGTCGCGCACGCTCGGCAACTCCAAGGAAACGTACGGATGCGATCCCTCAAACTCCTCGCGCAGCAGGGTGGTCTTGCCGGTTTGGCGCGGGCCGGTAATCAGCACGACGGGAAAAGTGCGCATGGCGCGGCGCACGGTGGTGGCAAGGGATCGGGGAAGGTAGGGCATGGGTGCGGCCAAACTCCGCGCAAATCGAACATGCGCTATTCTATTTGCACGATGTAGAATGAAGCAAGGGTGAGTTCCACTCGGATCCTGAATCTGTTAAGAACAAATAAAGTGTCCGGTTTTAGAACACAAGAAGTGTCCGGTTTCACTGTCGCCCGGTTTTGCGACTGGAGCGCATCGGCATGGGCAAGGCGAACTTGGCTCAGGAGAAGCGGGACATGGTGTTCGAGGAGGTTTACGGGGTTTGGACGGAGCGCCGTCTGACGCAGGAGGATGCGGCGGAGCTGTTGGGGGTTTGCCCCCGGACGTTCCGGCGTTGGACCGAGCGCTACGAGGGGGACGGGATCGACGGGCTTCGTGACCGTCGGCTGTCGGGTGCGTCGCACCGTGCGGCGCCGGTGGACGAGGTGATGCGGATGGCGGATCGGTACCGGACGCGGCATGAGGGCTGGAGCGTTCGGCACTTTTACTCCTGGTACCGCCGCGACGGCGGGGAGCGCAGCCATGGCTGGGTGAAGGACAAGCTTCAGCAGGCGGGCGCCGTGCCCAGGTCGAAGGGCCGGGGGAGGCACCGCAAGCGGCGGGAGCGGTCGCCCTGGCCGGGGATGCTGCTGCACCAGGACGGCAGCAGCCACGAGTGGGTCGAGGGCCGGCGTTGGGACCTGATCGTGACGATGGACGACGCGACGAGCGAGCATTGCTCGATGTTCCTGTGCGGGGAGGAGGGGCTGTGGAGCAGCTTCCGGGGCGTTCGGGAGACGATCGAGGCCAAGGGCCTGTTCTGCTCGCTTTACACGGACCGGGGCTCGCACTACTGGACGACGCCGGAGGCGGGCGGGAAGGTGGACCGGGGGAACCCGACGCAGTTCGGCCGGGCGATGGCCCGTCTGGGGATCGAGATGATCCCGGCCTATTCGCCGGAGGCGCGGGGGCGCTCGGAGCGGGCGTTCGGCACCCACCAGGGCCGGCTGCCGAAGGAGTTGGCGCTGGCCGGGGCGACGGACCTGGACTCGGCCAACCGTTACTTGGCGGAGGTGTGCATGCCGGCCTTCAACGCGGAGTTCGCGCAGCCGGCGCGGGAGTCGGGTTCGGGGTTCGTGCCCTGCCGGGACCCGGCGGCGCTGGACGACGTCCTGTGCGAGGTTCACGAGCGCACCGTGGGGCGGGACAACTGCGTGGGGTTCGAGGGGCTGGCCCTGCAGTTGCCGGCGGACCGGCATCGGCCCCACTACGCGAAGGTCAGGGTGAAGGTCCGCCGCCACGCCGACGGTACGCTGTCGGTCTGGCACGGCCCCCGCCGACTGGCCAAGTACGGTCCCAAGGGCGAGCCGGCGGCGGACGGCGAACTGGCCGCCGCCGCGTAGCGCCATGCCGAACGGAGCGCCCCCGATCCAGCCGCCGCCGGGCTTTGCGCCTCGGGCTGCGGTCGCTGCGCTCCCTTCGCCCGAGGCGCAAAGCCCGACTGAAACCCGAACGGCGCCGGCTTCAAGCGCCGGCCGTCCGGATGCAAACTTGCGCTGCGGGAAGCGCCAAAGCCTTGCCCGCGCCCACCGCAGCCAAACCGGACAGTTTATTTGTTCTAAAACCGGACACTTCTATTTGTTGCTAACAACTCGGATCCTGAATCTAGACAGCAGTGTTTGGCAGCGCCAGAATGCAAAACCTTCGAGTATCCAGCCCAAAGTCCAAGCGCCCCATGCCCATTGACAGTCTCATCGTCTGCCTCACCGGGGCGGAGTGCAGCGGCAAGACCACCTTGGCGGAGGCTCTGGCGCAGAGCTACAGGGTGCCCTTGGTGCCGGAGGCGGCGCGGGGATGGCTGGAGCGCAAGGGGCCTCAAGGAGCTGCAACGGGCGTGGGGAGAAGCGCGCAAACCAGCGACCCGGTGGCTTACGCCAAGGACGACGTGCTGGCCATCGCCAAGGAGCAAGCCCGTTTGGAGCAGGCGGCCTTGGCCAAGGGGCCGCCGTTGTTGATCTGCGATACGGATCTGCTGGTGGTTCAGGTTTGGTGGGAAGTCAAGTACGGGGTGCTGCCGGATGAACTCCGCCGAGCTTTGGCTGAGCGCGGCCCGAGGGCCTATCTGTTGACCCGGCCGGACATCCCTTGGGTTGCGGACCCGCTGCGGGAGAGCGGCGGGAACCGGGACGGCCTGCACCGCCGCCAGCAACAGCTATTGGCCGCCGGCAACCATCCTTACGCGGAGTTGGGCGGGGATGCAGCGACCCGCTTGGCCGATGCCCGACGCCACATTGACGGCTGGCTCGCTGGTGGCTAGCGGAAACGGCCGTTTCAGTTCAAGCCGACCACAAACGAGAGGGTGGGGCCGATTTCGCCATGCACCACCACATCGGCTATGGAGTCCAGGGGGGTGGGCTCGCGGTTGACGATGGCCAACTGCGCACCCAAGCTCTTGGCGGCTTCCGGGAAGGCCGCGGCCGGATAAACCACTAGAGAGGAGCCGGCGACGACCATCAGGTCGCAGCCCGCCACCGCCGCTTGCGCCCGCTGCATCTCCCGTTCCGGCATGGCTTGACCGAAGGAGATGGTGGCGGCCTTGATGACGCCGCCGCAATTGGCGCAGGGCTCCACCCAGCCCAACTGCCGGAACTGCCGCTCCAGTTCGGCGATCTCATAACGTCGGCGGCAACCCAAGCACTTGGCGTAGCTGGCGTTGCCGTGCAGTTCGATCACTTGCTCCTCCGGCACCCCGGAGTCCTGGTGCAGGTTGTCCACGTTTTGGGTGATGACGGATTGGCAGCCGCCTTCCTTCACCAAGCGGGCGATGCTGAGATGGCCCCTGTTCGGCTTGGCTTTCTCCAAGGCGCGCTCGCCGGTGAAGCGCCGCCGCCAGGACTCTTGGCGCACCGCGTCGTCGGCGATGAAATCCTGAAAGGGGATGGGCTTCATCTGGTTCCAAAGGCCGGTGCCGGGGCTGCGGAAGTCCGGAATGCCGGATTCGGTGCTGATGCCGGCGCCCGTGAAAAAGACCATGCGCCGCGCCTGCGCCACCAAGTCCGCCAGTCGTCTGACGCTGTCCTCCATGCCGGGGTCCTTCTTCGTGGGGCGTTGGCCCAAGCGCCTTCCGGCACCGGGCGCGATTGCATACGGACAAGTCTAAACCCTAACCCGCATATAGCACCAAGCCGCTTGTCCCCAGCCGAAATGTTCCTTTTTTCAGCAACCCCTCTAGTGTGCTGTCCCGCAAATAAGCGCACTTTGGATGCGAGGGATTTTTGGCGCCTAGCAAGGCGCGACAACGGCGTGTGGCAGGCTCCGCCGGTGGCCGAAAGCAGTGAGTTGTAGAGTTGGCTCAAGCAAGCCGGTTTCGTCGCAGACCCCAAGGTCAATGCCGATGGCGTGTCCGCTCGATCGGTCGGCGGCCAGAATGTCAACGCGGGTTCCCTGCTGGCCTAAGATGTGGCCCGGAACCGGGCTGGTCCTCACTTCGATTTCGTCGGCCAAGCCGCTGGCTTCGGCAATTTGGCGAACGGCGTCCCTCAACTCGGATGCGAGCTTGCCGGTCAAGCTCACTACGGCAGCCCGCCAGTTCGCCCGACACAGTGGCCCGCATAGGTGCGCGAGCAACACAACGCCAATCAGAAAGGACTTGCCGTTGCGCCTGGCTATCGACAGCGCGGCCTCCTTGACGCCCGGAGCGAATGCGTCCTTAAGCCAATCGAACTGCCAGTGCGCCAAGCGGAAGGGTTCCCCTTGTTGGGGAGGGGGGGGGGGTGGGACAACTAGATTCCATGCGCTCCAATCGGATATGGCCTTGGCAGCCTTTGCGCCGGTGAGCTTCGGAGCGTTGAGCTTGGCGCTGCCGTTGGCGGCCTGTTTTGTGCGCCGCGCTGCAGGCTTTCCGGGCATTCAGCCTGCCCTTGTTCCGCTGGTGGTAAGCCGCTTGGTAAGCCTTCCGATCACCCATCCAATCCTCAAAGGCACCTTTTGCCTATGAGGATTGTTGAGACAAAATTGCGCGGGCGAAAGTTGGTGCTTCGGTATCAACCGGCCTCAACTCGTGTCACGAGTAAACCAAAATGTCCGCTTTTAGAGTTTGCCAGTTGTCCGGTCACTTAAAGTCGTTTCTCAAGTTCGTCTGATGGCTGTTTTGCGCTGTTGGGCGGGCGGTGTCGCACTGAGCGGGGCGCCGTCCGGCGCGTAGCGGGCCAGCGGCCTAGGGCCATGCCAGATGGACAGTTCCCCGTTCAGGTGCCGCTTCACCTGCACCCGCACCTTCCGGTGGGTCGGACGATGGCGCTGCGCCGGGATTTGCAGCGCCATGCCCTTGAAGCTCACGCAATTGTCGTTCCCCACCACGCGGTCGTGCGTCTCGCACAGCACTCCGTCCAGCACCGAGGGATCGACCAAGGGCACGAAGGCCGTCTCCCCGGCCAGACGCGCCTTGCGGGTCAGCCAGCGATTGTGCCGGGGCAGGTAGGTGTTGCGCAGCCACGCATTCGCATCCTCCATGGCCGTCACGCCGGCCAGCGCCAGTTCATGGGGCAGCCGGCCCTGCAAAGTGCCGAACATGCGCTCGGAGCGTCCCCTAGCCTCTGGCGAGTAGGCTGGCTCCAAGTGGATGCCCAGCCGGTCCATGGCCCGCTTGAACTGCGTGGGATGGGCTGCGTCCACCTTGCCGCCCGCTTGGGCGGTGCGCCAGTAGTGGCTGCCGCGGTCCGTGCGCAGTTCGCAGAAAAGTCCTTTCCCTTCAATGGTCTCCAAGACGCCCCGCAGACTGCTCTCGGTGCCTTCCTCGGCGCAGAAGAACGCGGAGTAAATCTCGTTCGTGGCGTCGTCCATCGTGACCACCAAGTCCCAGTGGACGCCCGGCGCCCACGCATGGGTGCTGGCGTCCTGGTGCAGCACCATGCCCGGCATCGGCGCGGGTTCGCGCCGATGCCGGTGCTTGCCTTGGTCGGTGCGCTTGGGCGCCACGCCCGCATCCTGCAAGTGGTTCTTCACCCAGCTGTGGGAGCGGCTGCCGCCAGCGTCGCGGTAATGGTCGTAGTAGTGCCGCACACTCCAGCCCTCATGCCGCTCCCGATAGATGGCGACGAGCTCCATCACTTCATGCACGGGCGCCTCGTTATGGGCGCTGCGCCCCAAGCGTCGATCAATGAGGGCGTCCACGCCGCCGTCTTCGTGGCGCTCCGTCCAGCGGCGGAACGTGCGGTCACTGACGCCGAGCAAAGCCGCCGCCGCCTCCTGCGTGAGCCGTCTCTGGACCCAGAAATCATAAGCCTCCTGAAAATACGCCATGCGTCGCTCCTGGTTCATTCCGCCTCGGCCCATGCGTCACCTCCAAACAGGCAAAAAACACATGGTCCTCCGTGGTTGAAGAACCGGACAACTGGCGTACTCTAAAAGCGGACAACAAGCGTACTCGTAACAGCCGGGAGGCCCATGCCCCTGTTTGCTGCTATACTGCGCAGCTCATCTTGCAGCTCAAGGAAGGGAAAGAGTATGACGAATTGCCCCCCCCCCCCCCCCCCCCCCCCCCCCCCACGGTCTCCCCGGTCAACACGCCGAAGAAACCCTGGAGAAAGCCAGCCATGCGAAAAATGGTCCATAGCGCAGTCTCAGACACTGAATCGGGACAAAGACCGGAAGTAGTGGACGTTACAGAAAGACATGCGTATTCGCCCCCGACGTCATGAATCGCCAACTCCCTTCAACCTAGGCGCACTACTGTAATAAGGCTGCTACTTGCTGCGGCCTTGGCGCTGGCTTCGGCTTGGGCGCTTGGTCAAGACGGGCAGGCTAAAGCCATCGAGGGTTTCCATGCGGGTGCGGCCCTCAAGCTCGAAACCTTTGACTGCAGGACGCAAGGCGCTTATTCGTGCGGCATTGAGCATAAGGGGTCGGATACGCTTGAGAGGTCGGCTTCCTGCCGAACAGCCGCCAAGCTGCGGAACTTGGGCCGGGGTTACGATGGGGATTCGGAGTTGGTCGGCAAGTACATGGATGCGGTCCTGTTTTGGGATCAGTATTGCGATGCCCATCCCGAATACTAGGCGCACTGTGAAGCCCGCCAGCGGGCGCTGAACTGCCCCCCCATAGGTATGCCCTGAAAATCGCTGAGACGGCTTCCCAGTGGGCCGATATTCCCGCCCAAGGGCTTGAAAACCCTGACTTTGGCGGTTTGGAGGCGTTTTTTCCCTGTTTCTGGCTAATTGGCTAGGACGTGCGCCCTCTCCGGGCATTCGTCGCCAAGGTCGCATTCCCCCATGTGGTCGCCCTGGTCAACGGCCCGCCTAAGCGCGAAGTGCGCAGCCTGGCGGGTGCGGAACCATCTACGGACAAGCCGGTTGCTGCCGCGGGCCTACTGGCGCTCAACTTCGGCCCTGGTCAAAGGCGAGGACACCATGGCCTGCCCGCGCCCGCCTAGGGCCGGCTTCCAAGCGTGGTAGTGCTTCGGGGTTGTTATTGGCGGGTTCCTTGACGATTGACAAGGAATTGCGCCCTTCGGACGGTTTAACTGGCCCGTTTAGGCTGGCCTATGCTCGGCTTCGCCGCCGCGGGCCTCACTAAAGCGAAGCCTGAATGACGGGCTAAGCCCTTGCCAGCAAACACTTCGCGTGGCGTTCCATCTTGTCGGCACCTCTAGAGTTCGATTCCCTGTTTGTCCGCCAAACTCAATCAGCCACAAGGTGCCTCCCAGGCCGGATGCAGAATGGGGGATGGAGGAGAAGGATGGGGGAAACCGGCGCCCGCCCGTCGAAACGCTGCTGTCGATTGCGGAAGGGGGCTTTACAATCAGTGCGCTTGAACTTCAGTGACACCCCTTGCAAAAAGCGCAGCGCCTCGGCAACACCTGCACAATGCCACCTTTGATGGAGCTGGGCCTGCAGGCACCGGCGGGGGCGGTTGTTTTTGCCGCTACGGTGGACGACTATCCGTTGCCGCCAGAGGAGGCGCTGTGTGTCGAGGACGCCGGGGAGCAGCGGCAGCGCCAATTCGCCAGCGGGCGCCATGCGGCTCGGGCCGCCTTGCGCCGCCTTGGCGGCGCTGGGCAGCCCATTGTGCGAGAGGGCCGCCGACCGTGCTGGCCGGCCGGCTTCATCGGCTCCATCAGCCACACGGACACCTTGGCGGTGGCGGCGGTGGCGGCAAAGTCCAGTGGACGGAGCATCGGCATCGACATCGAAAGAATTCGCCGGCTTAAGCCGGCGCTGCATCGCAAAGTCCTCACCGAGGAGGAGCGCCGGCGCCCTTGGCGGGACCCCCGGGAAGGCGTGGTGGCGTTCAGCGCCAAGGAGGCCGGCTACAAGGCGGTCAATCCGCTCACCGACGCCTTCATCCCCTTTCGGGAGGCTGAGGTCGAGCTGGACTGGAAGCGCTCCGCCTTTCGCCTGCGTTATTTGGGTCGCCATGAACCAAACCGCTTGCTCAACGATGGTGTGGGCACCTTCGGCTTCATTGGCAACGAAGTGGTGACGCTCTTTTTTCTGGGCTGAGCAAGCGGGGTAGGGTAAATGCAAGCCATCTTCGGCATCGCCGTTCTGCTGGGCGTCGCTTGGCTGCTGAGCGAAGCCCGCAGCCGCGTGAATTGGCGCATGGTGGTCGTGGGCCTGTCCATGCAGGCGCTGCTTGCCTTGCTGCTGCTCAAGGCGCCGGCGGTCAGCGAACTGCTGCTCGGCGTCAATGCCTTAGTCCGAGCGGTGGAGCAAGCCACCCAAGCCGGCAGCGGATTCCTATTTGGCTACTTGGCCGGCGGCGAGGCGCCGTTTCAGGTCGATGCGGAAGGCGCCCTCTATCTGTTGGCCTTCCGCGTTCTGCCGCAAATTCTGGTTTTCAGCGTTTTGGTCGCCGTGCTTTGGCATTGGCGGATTCTGCCTTGGATCATTCGTGCCTTCGGCGCTCTGCTGCGGCGTTCGCTGGGGGTCGGCGGGCCGGTTGGGACCGCCGGAGCGGCCAGCCTGTTTCTGAGCATGGTGGAGGCCCCCTTGGTCATCCGCGCCTATCTGGCCGGCCTGTCCCGCTCGGAGTTGTTTTCGGTGATGACCTGCGGCATGGGCACCGTGGCCGGCACCGTCATGGTGCTCTACGCCGGCGTCCTGCAAGACGTCATCGAGGGTGCCCTGGGGCATATTCTGGTCGCCTCGGTCATCAACGTCATCGGCGCCATCCTGATCTCCAGAATGATGATTCCGCCAGCCGCAGAGGAGGTCCGGGGGGCCGAGGTGTCCTTGGCCTACACCGGCACCATGGACGCGATCACGCGGGGCACCGCCGACGGCCTGCGCTTGGCGGTGAACGTGGGCGCCATGCTGATCGTGCTGATTAGCCTAGTGGCGCTGGTCAACTACGGGCTTTCCGCCATTGAGGTGGGCGGCGCCGGGCTGACTCTGGAGCGCATCCTAGGCTGGGCCTTCGCACCGGTGGCCTGGCTGCTGGGGGTGTCCTGGAGCGAAGCACAGACCGCGGGAGGGTTGCTCGGCGCCAAGCTGGTTTTGAACGAGCTGGTGGCCTACTTGCAGTTGGCGGCCTTGGATGCGGACGCTCTGACCGCGCATTCGCGCTTGGTTCTCACCTACGCCCTATGCGGCTTCACCAACTTCGGCAGCCTCGGCATACTCTTGGGCGGCCTTTCCACCCTAGCGCCAGAAAGACGTGAAGACATCTTAAGTTTAGGATCTAAGTCGTTGATTTCAGGAACTTTGGTCTCATGCTTGACGGGCGCGGTGGTCGGTTTGGTCGGACAAATCTAAACTTCGCTAGTTGGCCGCTAAGGAAACGTTGTAAACGCCGGCCAAGCGGGCGGAGTCCATCACATGGATCATGGTGGCGGTTTGGGAGTTCTCATGGGGATGGATGATGACGGGAGCTTCCGGGTTCTCCGCATGCAGCCGTTCGATGTTGGCCCGCACCGAGCGCCAGTCCACATCCCGCTGCGCAATGAGGATGCGGTCCCTATTGGTGATGCGCACGACGATGCTCCTTTTGTTGGGATCAACCGACTTGGGCTTGTCCTCGTCCGGTGAGTTCAGGTCCAGCCCCACCTCCTTGACGAAGGTGGCGGTGACAATGAAGAAGATCAACATGATGAACACCACGTCGAGCATGGGCGTCAAGTTGATTTGCTCGTCGCCCTCGTCAGAACTGCCGCGGCCAATCGTTCTTCGCATCGGATGCCCTCCCTAACGGGTATTGCTGCCAGTGGCGGCGGCCATCTTACTCCTAGGCCGCCGGAAACGAAAGCGGGGGAGCGGCTGCGCCGCCCGCGTTCACCATCTTAGCCCTATTTCGCCGCCGATGTAGCGGGGCGGCGCAAAATTGGAGAAGGTCCACAGGCCGGCCACCGTCTGGCTGGCCACCCGATGCCGCTTGTCCGAAAGGTTGCGCCCCACTAGCCGGACAAAGTAGCGCTCCGCGCTGTCGGAAACCATGACGGACGCATTCCACAGGGTGCGGGCGTCCAGAAAGGTGTTGAAGTCCGTGCTGGCGATGGACTGGGTGAACAGGTTCTTGTCGAGGTAGTTGACGTTGCCGTTGAGCGTCACCTTGAAGCCTTCGGCCAACGGCCACTCGTAGGTGGCGTCCAGGGTCCACTGAACCTCCGGTGCCCGCTCACAGGGGGCGCTGGTGAGGTCATAGCCGGCGCCGGGCGCGAAGAACGACTTGATATCGCAGTCTTGGTAGCCGAACACGGCGCGCAAGGTCAGGTTCTCCATCGGCAGCGCCGCCAGTTCCGTCTCGACGCCCTTGACCTCCGCCTTGGCGGCGTTGAAGAACTGGGTGATCTGCTGCTCCACGCCGTTGACGATCAGCGGAATGTTGATCTGCCTTTGCAGGTCCTTGTACTGGACGTAGAAGGCGGTGGCGTTGAAGCGCAGCTTGCCGCCGGCGGCCTCGGTCTTGACGCCGGCCTCAAAGGAGTCCGCGGTCTCCGGCTTGGTGGGCTGCACGGCGATTTGGAAGGCGGCCAGGTCGGAGCCAAAGGCGCCGGCGTTGCCTATCTGATCGTTGTAGCCGCCGCTCTTGAAGCCCCGCGAGTGCATGGCGTAGGCGTAAACGTTGTCTGTGGCTTGGTAGCCCAGGCTGATGCGCCAAGTGGCCTTGTCCACCGAGTCCTTGTCCTTGACTACGCCGAAGGGGTAGTTATAGACGCTGGCGGCCAAGGCGCTGCCCAACTCCGGCCAAGTGAACGAAGGATCCGAAGCGCCGCCGAGCTCCTGCACGAAGATCTGCTGGCGGGCGCGGAAGGTCTTGCTCTCCCAGGTGTAGCGGAAGCCGGCGGTGAGGGTCAGCCGCTCCGTCAGGTCATAGGTGCCTTCGGTGTAGAGGGCTGTGCTGTCTGATTTCTGGGCGCTGCACAGAATGTAGGGCGTTTGGTTGAACGGGCCGTAGTTGACGCCGAAGAAGCTGAACAGGCTGGTGGGCGCTCCCGCCAAGTCGAGGAAACCGAGAATCTGCGCCACGCAGAAGTCGATCTCCTCGTGTTGGTAGAAGGCGCCGGAGATGAAGTTAAGGGGGCCGTCCAGCTGTGAGGCGAAGCGCAGCTCCTGCTGGAAGGTCTCCCGGTCGTCCGCCCGGTTGATGTCGAAGGGGGAGAGCACTTCGCCGTCCGCTGCGACCACCGGCGGATTGCCCGTTTCCGAACCGGCCAGGCGGGACTCCTGCCGGCGGAAGCCGGTGATGGAGGTGGCCGTCCCCTTGCCCAAGTCCATGTCCATGTTGAGGTAAACCCCGTCGATGTCCACGCGCAGGCCGGGCAGATCGATCAGGAAACTGCCCCGATTGGTGGTGCCGCCGATGTCCAACGGGTTTCCTTGGCTCTGGCCTAAACCTAGGTTGTGGAAGAGGAAGCTTGGACTCATGGGCGTTTCGTTGACGGTGGCCTCGAACTCGGTGTCGTCGCGCATGAACTCATATTGGAGCAGGGCGCTGAAGTTGTCCGCCGGCTCCCACAGCAGCTTGACGCGGCCGTTGAGGATGTCGAAGCCACCGGTGTACTCGCCCTCTCCCGTGCCGCTCAGGCCGCTGAACTTGGTGGGCACGGGTGGCAGGCCGATGGGGCCGTAGGCGGCACCGTTGCGGACGAACCCGTCGGACTTGCGGTAGGCGCCAACCACCCGCAGCGCCAGTTGGTCCGTCGCCAAGGGCGCGTTCACCGCCCCCTTGACCGTGTAGGTGCCGAAGCTGCCGTAGCCGCCCTCCAAGGCGCCGCTGAAGCCTTCGTGGGAGGGGCGCTTGGTGCGCACCGAGATGGCGCCGCCGGTGGTGTTCTTGCCGAACAGGGTGCCTTGGGGGCCGCGCAGCACCTCCACTTGGGAGAGGTCGAAGGTGTCCAGCAACTGAGTCTGCACGCTAGTGAGGGCGAAGTCGTCCAGCACCACGGAAACCGGCGGCTCGTAATAGACGATGATGTTGTTCTGGCCGACGCCGCGCAGCCCAAAGGAGGCGGCGTTGGCGAAGCTGGTCACCCTGGCGGCGGAAAAGTTGGGCACGAAGACTGCCAAGTCCCCAAGGTCCCTGGGGTTGGCCTGCTCTATGAGGGCGGAGTCGATGGCCGAGACGGAGATGGGCGTGGTTTGCAGGTCGGTGTCCCGGCGGGTGGCGGTGACCAGCACCTCCTCCAAGACCGTCTGGCTCTGGGCGGGGAAGGGCAGCACCGCCAACGCGGTCAGCGCCAGCAACGGACGGCGCACCCCACTAGGCGCCGATCGGTGTGCGGGTGCCTTCCAAAAACGATTTGCAGCCCCTTGCCATTGAAAGTGCTTGAATCGCCAAATGAGTTGGCTAAACCGGCCGGCGAGCGGCCCTAAGCGAATGGTCATGGCTTCCCTCCTCCACTGCGGTCATTGCCGTTGGCCACTTCAGGCGGCTCTTCAGCCGCTCCCCAGCCATGCGAGGTGCAAGGAGGCGGCTCATCCTGCGCAAGAATAGTGAAATTGGCGAAGGGGCGTCAACAGCCATTGGCCGGGCGGGGGCGCTGGGCTTAGAATGCCCTGCGTCAAACGGATGTGCGAGGAGTTACTCCAGCATGAAGATCGGGCGATGGACTTTCGGCCTCTTGCTCGTTGCGGCCCTTGCCGCCGGTTGCCAAAGCTATCGGGACGGGGAGACGCGCACGGTCGGCGAACTGACCGACGATTCCGCCATTCAGGTCAAGGTGAAGACCCTGTTGGTTAAGGACAAGCTGATCGACGGCTGGCGCTTGGACGTCGATGTGGAGCGCGGCGTCGTCCGCCTGAGCGGCTGGGTGGCCACCGAGGAGATGCGCCGCAGGGCGCTGCAGATGGCCAATTCGGTCAAGGGCGTGCATTCGGTGGAGGACCAGCTGCAGGTGCAGGAGCGCTAGCCCAGCGGCGCGGCCCTAGCCGGAAGGCGCCGCTTGATCGTCGGCCGGCGCCTCACCGAGCCAGTCCCGCGGCCGCAAGTAGAAAGACAGCAGCTCCGCTTCCGGTGTGCCGGGTGAGGGTGCGTGGTTGTAGCGCCACTGCGCCAAGGGCGGCAGGGACGCGAGCACCGATTCGATGCGGCGTCCGCTTTGCAGGCCGTAGCGGGTGCCCCGATCAATGGCCAAGTTGAATTCGGCGTAGCGCCCGCGCCGCAGCAATTGCCAGTCCCGCTCACGGGTACCGTAGGGGAGGGCGCTGCGCTTCTGGAAGATCTGCGCATAGGCCGGCATGAACGCCTGGCCGATGGAGCGGGTGAGCCGCAGGCTGGCCGTGAAGCCGCCCTCTGTCCAATCGTCAAAGAACAGTCCGCCGATGCCGCGCGGCTCGCCACGATGGCGCAAGTGGAAATACTTGTCGCAGGCCCGCTTCATCTGCGCATAGTGCCGTCCCGCCGCCTGCTTGGCGGCCCGATGCCAAGCCACGCAGTCCTCGGCGAACCCATAGCACGGCGTCAAGTCGAAACCGCCGCCGAAGTGCCATGCCGGGAGCGCCCCATCCACGAGGAAAAAGCGCAGGTTCATGTGTGCGGTTGGCGCATAGGGGTTGCGCGGATGCACGATCACCGAGATGGCCGCGGCCTGAAAGCCGGCGCCGGCCAAATGCGGGTTGCGTTCGCTGGCCGCCGCCGGCAAGGCTTCGCCGACGCTGTGCGTGTACTGAACGGCGGCCTTCTCCACCTTCTGCCCGTCCTGCAGCACCCTCGGCTGACCGCAGCCGCCCCCTGGGTAGTCGAAGCGCTCCGCGGAAAAGCGCCCGGCACCGTCCAAAGCCTCCAAAGCGGCGCAGATGCTGCCCTGCAAGTCAATGAAGCAGGCTTTTACGGCTTTGATGTCCATTGCCGGCCAGCATTATGCCCTTGCCGCCAAGGGCTGTTAACAGCGTTGTTAGGGGTAACGCCGGAACATATTGTCGTTGTTCCGGGCAGTCCATTACAATCGCGCCTGCATCTGAATTCGTGGAGGCGCCGTGGTCGGCATCACCGCTTTTGGCGGCTATGTTCCCAAGCTGCGTTTGGCTCGCCAAGCCATCGTTGACGCCCATGTTTGGGCGGACCCCAGCTTAGCCGGCAAGGCCAAGGGCGAGCGGGCCATGTGCAATTGGGACGAGGACGCCGTCACCATGGCGGTGGAGGCCGCCCGCGCTTGCTTGAACGGCGACGCCTCGGCCCCCGGCGCCATCTACTTCGCCAGCACCAGCGCTCCCTTTGCGGACCGGCAGAACGCCGGCATCGTCAGCACGGCGCTGTCGTTGCCGGAGGGCATCGCTTCCTTGGACATCGCCTCCAGCCAGAAGGCCGGCGTCTCAGCCTTGCTGCAGGGCATCGGCGCCGTGCGCGGAGGGCTTTACGAGTCTGCCTTGGTGGTCGCCAGCGAGAAGCGGCGCGTGCAAGCCGGCAGCCCGGGGGAGTTGGCCTATGGGGACGGCGCCGCGGCTTTGACGGTGGGGCAGGAGGGCGTGTTGGCGGAATTCGTCGCCGCGCAGAGCTCCACAGTCGATTTCATCGACCACTTCCGAGGCGCCACCGAAGCCTACGACTACACTTGGGAGGAGCGCTGGATTCGCGATGAGGGCCTCGCCAAGATCGCGCCGCCCTGCATCGAGCAAGCCTTGGCCAAGGCCGGGCTGGACGCCGGCGCCGTGGACCACTTCATCATGCCCAGCACCATTGGCCGGGCCGTGGCCGGCATCGCCCGCAAGGTTGGCATCACCAAGGGCGCCGTCGCCGACAACCTGCACGGCGTCATGGGGGCGAGCGGCGCGGCCCATCCCTTGGTCATGCTGCTGCATGTTCTGGAAACCCAGGCGAAACCGGGCCAGACCATCGTGCTGTCCAGTTTCGGCCAAGGCTGCGACGTTCTGGTGCTGCGGGCCACCGCCGCCTTGGCGGACTACCAAAGCGCCAACGGCATTGTGGATGCGCTGGCCCGTCGCCAAGTGGAGAACAACTACCAGAAGTTCCTGACCTTCAACGACCTGATTCGGCTGGAGAAGGGCATGCGGGCCGAGAACAACGACTACAAGACCGCGCTGTCCGTCACCTACCGCAAGCGGGACATGCTGCTCGGCCTGGTCGGCGGGCGCTGCAGCCAGTGCGGAACGCTGCAGTTCCCGCGCACGGACATTTGCGTCAACCCGCAATGCCACGCCCAAGGCGCCCAGGAGCCTTGCTCGTTTCGTGAGCAGCCGGCGAAGGTTCTCACCTGGTCGGCGGACTATCTCGCCTACACGGCGGACCCACCCAGCCACTACGGCATGATCGCCTTTGAAGAAGGCGGGCGGTTCATGACGGACTTCACCGACGTGGCGGCCGGCGAAGTGGAGGTGGGCTTGCCCGTGTACATGGTGTTCCGCATCAAGTCGGTGGATTCCCGGCGCGGCTTCGTGCGCTACTTTTGGAAGGCGGCGCCGGCGGCGCGGTGATTCGGGAAAACGGCATCGCCGGCAGCGGGGCGCCGTCCTGCCGGAGAGTTTGGCGGGCGTGGCCGCACGGTTGTTGTAGGCTACGGCTGACTGGATTGCAATCAATCGAGGACTAATCGCATGGCAACAGGCATCAAGGACAAGGTCGCCATTCTGGGCATGGGCTGCTCCCGCTTCGGGGAGCGCTGGGAAAGCGGCGCCGAGGAGCTGATGGTGGAGGCGTTCACCGAAGCGGTTGGCGACGCCGGCATCGATATCAGCGAAATCGACGCCGCCTGGTTCTCCACCCACTACGAGGAAATCAACGTCGGCAAGGGCGGCTTGCCGCTGTCCGTCGCGCTGCGCCTGCCCAACATCGCCGTCACCCGGGTGGAGAACTTCTGCGCATCCGGTTCCGAGGCCTTCCGCGGCGCCGTTTACGCAGTGGCCTCCGGCGCCTGCGACATCGCCTTGGCGCTCGGGGTGGAGAAGTTGAAGGACACCGGCTATGGCGGCCTGCCCGGCGGCCTTGGCGGCACCTTGACCCCGCAATGGTCCGCAAACGCCTCCGCACCCGGCAGCTTCGCCCAACTGGCCAGCGCCTACCGCGCCAAGCACGGGGTGGAGCGGGATGAGCTGAAGCGCGCCATCGCCCACGTCTCGGTGAAGAGCCACGCCAACGGGGTGAAGAACTCCAAGGCCCATCTGCGCCGGGAGATCACCGAGGAGGACGCGATCAACGCCCCTATGATCGCCGAACCCTTGGGCCTGTTCGACTGCTGCGGCGTCAGCGACGGGGCCGCCGCGGCCATCGTCACCACCCCGGAAATCGCCAAAAGGCTGGGCAAGGAGAACATCGTCAGCGTCAAGGCGCTGCAGCTCTCCCTGTCGAACGGCGCCGAATCCGGCCACAACTCCTGGGACGGCAGTTATTTCCACACCACCCGCATCGCCGCCAAGAAAGCCTATGACGAGGCCGGCATCGGCAAGCCTCGGGAGCAGGTCAGCATGTTCGAGTGCCATGACTGCTTCTCCATCACCGAGATGGTCACCATGGAGGACTTGCAGCTCTCCCCGGAGGGCGGCGCCATCAACGACGTCATGGACGGCTTCTACGATGCCGACGGGCAAATTCCCTGCCAAATCGACGGCGGCCTGAAGTGCTTCGGGCACCCCATCGGCGCTTCCGGCATCCGCATGCTCTACGAGATGTACCTGCAGTTGCAGGGCCGGGCGGGGGAGCGCCAGTTGCCCAAACCCTCCATCGGCATGACCCACAACCTAGGCGGTTCTCCCATGAGCAATGTGGCCGCGGTGTGCATTGTTGGAGCTTACGAATAGAGGAGCTCCCCTCCATCGCAAGGGCAACGCCGCCGCACCGCCGCCGGGTGGTAACTTAGTGCGTACTTCGGTTAGGAAAAGAACGGAAAGGAAATTCGAGAGCCAAACTCAAGCGTCCGCCTTTAAGAAGTGAGGCAACACAGCTTGGTCTTACGAGCTACTGGCGTCGTAGACTAATTGCCCAAGGGCAAGGCAGACGTCAAAGTCACCGTCGGTCTGTAGCCCTTATTTCTTGGGCGACCTACCACCACCACCTTTGTTCTGGTTCAAGGGGGGGTTATGTTTGCGAATTTTCTCCTTCTCCTTCTCCTTCCGTTCCTGTTCTTTCGTCTTGGGGTCGTCCTTGGCCATAGCTAGGTTTGCTCCTTCCAATCAAAGTGGTGTTTCTTCGGGTCGAAAGGGGGCGAAGAACCCCGCAGGTGCTCTTGGTAGCGTCTGCGAAGGTCGATGGACTGTCCCTGATAGTCAACCTTCCCCGTCTTCTTATTGACGTATCTGTACACACCCGGCACTTTTTCAGGTCTTCCTCTCTTATACCTGCCTGGACCAAACGACATGAGTTAGCCCTCCTTATCGTGTGTTGATGTTGCTCCGGGAACCGCTATTCATCAGGTTATACCCGTTACGAAGACCGTATGCTAAATCTTGCTTTTTGCAAGTCAAGCATATTGTTCCTCAAGCTAACGCAACTCCCGGTTGGCCGCCAAGTCCGCATGGCCTTCGAGAAAGTAGATGATTGGCGCACTGTCCACCGTTACTCTGCCGCCGGGGGGCAACGCGCTGATGTCCATCACGGCCATTCGCCCCTCAGCTTGTCAACGAACCGCCCCGCATCCCCGAAGCAGCCCTTCGCCGACCCGCGCAAATCCGAAAGGTTCGGTGCCTTGCGCAACGCTTGGGACACAGGAACGACGGCGGCGTAGGGTTTGCCACGCTTGGTGACCATGGTGATGGCACCCTCATTATTGGCCGCCCGAAGGATTTCCGGCAGCCTTGTTCTGGCCTCCTCGACGCCAGCGGTTTCGACTCTGCTCTGCATTGTCTTGGACCTTAACTGTACGATCTGTACAACCTAACGCAAACTGCAATCCTCCGCAACCGCTTGCGCGCCACGGGAAGCGCCCGCCTCAACCGCGCCGTGCAGCGGTTCGACGCCAACACCTATCTGATGACCCGCGCCTTGGGCTTCTTTGACCCGGCAGAAGACTTCAAGCTAACGCAACTCCCGGTTGGCCGCCAAGTCCGCCCGGATGGTTTTGCCGGCGGCTAGGTACATCGCCGCGGAGACTAGGTTGAACGTCAGGCAAAGCACCAAGGCCCAGCGCAGGGAGTCCGCGCCCAGATCCGTCCAAGCGTTGAGCAGGTCGGAGGCGATGCCGGTGAATTGCGGGCCCCAGGCCCAAGCCGATGATGTTGAGGATGAACAATAGGATGCTGGAGGCCAGCGCCCGCATGCGCAGCCCGACCAAGCCTTGGGTCATGGAGAACGTCGGCCCCAGATAGTAGGCGCCCAGAGCGGCCGGAACGGCCAAAGTCCAAAGGGCCGCATAGGGGTCGCTAGTGATGTAGGCGTAAAGGCTAAACGGCAGGGAGGCGAGGATGGCTAGGCCCGGCAGCCACAGGTACCAGCGTTGGTCCCGGGCGCCGAGGCGGTCCCCCATGTAGCCGCCGAGCAGGGTGCCGGCGATGGAGGCGAATCCCAAATAGAATAGGGCGACGCCCATTTCCGCCGTGCCCAGGCCGTGGCTGCGCATGAACATGGCCGGAATCCACAGACCCACGCCGTAGCCGACAAAGGCGTGCAGGCTGCCGCCGATGGTCATGTAGCGGAAGCTGCGCCTTGACCAGAGCAGGCGGAACACGGCCATGACCGGTGGAGTTTCGCCGCTGCCGGCGGACAAGCCCTCGGCGGCGCCGCGCACCGGCTCGCGCAGCGTGAAGCGCACCACCAAGGCCAACAGCAGCCCCGGAGCGCCCACCACCAGAAAGGCGGTGCGCCAGTCGAAGGCTTCGTTGATCCAGCCGCCGCCCAAGTTGCCGAACATGGTGCCTATGGGAATGCCCAAGGCGTAGATGGCCAAGGCGGTGGCCCGGCGCTCCGGGGGAAACATGTCGGAAATCATGGAGTGGGAGGGCGGGCTGCCGCCGGCCTCGCCAACCGCCACGCCGATGCGGGCCAGCAGCAGGTGGACGAAGTTGGCGGCGAGGCCGCACAGCGCGGTGGCGCCGCTCCACAGCGCCAAGCATACGGCTAGGATATTGCGGCGGGAGTCGCGGTCCGCCAGCCGAGCGATGGGTATGCCGAGAAAGGTGTAAAAGGTGGCGAAGGCAATGCCGCCGAGAAAGCCCATCAGGGTGTCGGAGACACCCAAATCCTGCTTGATTGGCTCCACCAGGATGCCGAGGATGGAGCGGTCGATGAAGTTGAAGACATAAACGACGACCAGCAGGCCGAGGGCGTACCAGCGATAGGCGTTCGTGAACTGCCGACTATGTCCGTTGCGCAGCATGACGTCTCCCAATCCCAATGTCCGCCACCCTAGCCAATTTGCCGGGCGCGGACTAGCCCGTGGATGCCGCCAAACCGCTTTTCTTGCGGGGGGAAGCCCGCAACATCAGCCAATTGCGCTCCTTTTTGAAAAATCGTCAGCACCCTTTCGAGTCGCCGGGAGCGCCCAGGCAAATCGGCAAACCGGTCGCTAAGTGGGGCAGCGGGTCAGTGATAGAATTTCGCAATCAGACCCACGGCGGAGGCGCGAAGGTCAATGGATTTCTCCTTTTCCGAAGCGGATATTGAATTCCAGCGGGAAGTTAGGACTTGGCTTGAGGACGCTTGGCCGGAGGAGACCCGCGAACGGCGGGCCAGAAGCGCCCTAGGGCGCACCTCCCGGCAGGAGCAGGTGGAGTGGCAGCAAAGGCTCGCGGAGCGCGGCTGGGCGGCCCCCAGCTGGCCAGTGGAGCATGGCGGCGCCGGCTTCACGCCAACGCAGAACTACCTCTTCGATCTGGAGATGGCCAGGGCTGGTGCGCCGCGGGTGCTGCCCTTCGGCATCACCATGGTGGCGCCGGTCATCATGAAGTTCGGCACGGAGGAGCAGAAGCGGCGTTTTCTGCCGGACATCCTGAATTCCCGAGTCTGGTGGTGCCAAGGCTACTCCGAACCTGGCGCCGGTTCGGATTTGGCGTCCCTAAGGCTCAAGGCGGAGGACCGGGGCGGCCACTATTTGGTCAACGGCGTCAAGACCTGGACCACGCTGGCGCAGCATGCAGACTGGATTTTCTGCCTAGTGCGCACCAGCTTGGAGGAGAAACGGCAACTCGGCATCAGCTTCCTGTTGATCGACATGCAGTCCCCGGGAGTGAGCGTCAAGCCCATCGTCACCCTGGACCAGCCGCCGCCGGGCCTGCAGGAAATCAACACGGTCTATTTCGAGGACGTGGAGGTGCCCAAGGCCAATCTCATTGGCGAAGAGGGCAGGGGATGGACCTGCGCCAAGTACCTGCTGGAGTTTGAAAGAGGCAACGCCTATTCCCCGGCATTGAAGGAGTCCTTGGCGCACTTGCGGGCGCTGGCGCCAATCGAAGCTGGGAGCGACGGCCGCTGCATGGCGGCGGATGAGAACTTCACCGCCCGCCTGCGGGATTTGGAGGTGCAGGTGCTGGCCATGGAGTTTGTCGAGCTGCGCATCCTAGGCGCCTTGGCGGCCGGGCAGAACGTGGGGCCGGAATCGTCCATGCTGAAGGCCCGGGGCACCGAACTGCAGCAGGCGGTGACCGAACTCAGCCTCGAACTCCGCGCCTACTACGGCCTCCCGTTGGACCAGTCCACGCCGTTTGCGGCGCCGGACGAAAAGCCCTCCGTCGGCGGCCCAGCCCAAGCCGTCGGCGTCGCCCAAGCCTACTTCAACACCCGCAAGGCCAGCATTTACGCCGGCAGCAACGAGATTCAGCGCAACATCATGGCGAAGCTGGTTCTGGGGCTGTAGGGAGGATGCCGCGCAAAGGCATCATTCTGGCCGGCGGCGCCGGCACCCGCCTGCATCCCACCACCTTGGGCGTCTGCAAGCAATTGCTGCCGGTTTACGACAAGCCCATGGTCTATTACCCGCTCTGCACCCTGATGCAGGCCGGCATCCGCGACATTCTGCTCATCTCAACGCCTCAGGACATCGGCCGCTTCGAGCAAGTGCTCGGCGACGGCAGCCGGTGGGGGCTGTCCATGCAGTACGCCGTGCAACCGCAGCCCAACGGGCTGGCCGAAGCCTTTGTTTTGGGGGAGGGATTCATTGCCGGCGGGCCTTGTGCGCTGATACTCGGCGACAACATCTTCTATGGTGACGGCTTGTCCCGGCGTCTGCAGCGAGCCGCCGCCCAGCCGAACGGGGCCACCATCTTCGCCTATCCCGTGCGCAACCCCCAGGACTTCGGCGTGGTCGCCTTCGACGGGGCCGAACGTCCGGTCTCCATCGAGGAGAAACCCCGGCAGCCGCGCAGCCGCTACGCCGTCACCGGCATCTACTTTTATGACGCGGATGTCGTGCAAATCGCCAAATCCATTCGGCCCTCGGTCCGGGGTGAACTGGAGATCACGGACGTCAACCGCGCTTACCTTGACCGGGGCTGTCTTGCAGTTGAACGCTTGGGCCGCGGCGTTGCCTGGCTGGACACCGGCACACCGGACGCCATGCTGGAGGCGGCGCACTACATCCAAACCTTGGAGAAGCGCCAAGGCATGAAGGTCGGCGCCCCGGAGGAGGCCGCTTGGCGAGCCGGCTGGATCGGCGACGCGGACTTGGAGAGGTTGGCGGCGCCGCTGCACAAAAGCGGCTACGGAGAGTATCTGCTGACCTTGCTGTCCCGGCCCGAATAGCCGGCTGGCGGACGCTGCGGCCTCAAAGCAATCGGGCCACCGCATGGGCGTTGGCTGCGACTGCATCCGGTTCCACCGCCAGCCCAGCCGCCATTCCGAGCAGCAGGGTGCGCAGGCCGGCGGCGGCGCCGGCTTCGATGTCCCGCGCCGAATCACCGATCATCCAGGATTTGGATAGATCCACCGAGTAAGGCAGACGCCGCAGAGCTTCATGAATAAGGCCGGGCTTGGGCTTGCGGCAGGCGCAGTCCTGCACGGCCAAATGCGGGCAGGAGAACACCGCGTCCATCGGTGCGCCCTGAGCGGCGCTGGCGGCGCAGAGGTTGCGGTGAACGGCGGCGAGCGCCGCCGCGTCCATCAAGCCTTTGCCAACGCCTTGCTGGTTGGTGACCACCACCAGCCGGTAGCCCTTGTTCGCCAACGCCTTGAGCATGTCCAGGGCGCCGTCGGCAAACTGGAACTGCCGCCAATGCAGAACGTAGCGGCCCTTGTCGGGCGCACGGTTGATGACGCCGTCGCGGTCCAGAAAAGCAACTTTTTGGGCTTGGGCCAGAGGAATCGCCGAGGAAGGCTGAACTTGGATGTCACTGAGGCAGCCTGTATTAAACATGCGTATAATATATATTATGTTAAATCAAGAATCTTTCGGTCCAAGCGGGACGTTCTGGCAAGCGCAAATAGGTCCGCTAGCGGGACAAACTGAGACGCAACTGGGCGTCAACAAAGCCGGGCGTCCGGTGGGCGTCTATGGAGGCCAGTTCCACAACCACACCGCTGCCCTCCTGCAACTGCGCAATCAAGGCGACGACCTGCGCAAAGGACTGCTGCTGCAGAAACACGCTGACGCCGCCGCCGCTTTCCGGCTGCAGGCGGCTTAAGCGAACCCCAGCGGCGGCCGCCGCCTGGGTGATGGCGGGTATGACGGCCTTGGCGTCAGCCGGAGCGCCCTTGCCGGCGGCGCCGGCCGCGGCGCGGGCTTGGGCTTCGTTGGCCGAGACCCACGCCAACAACCCCTGCGCCCGTTGCAGGCGCGCGGTCTCCTGGGCTTGCCAGTCCGCCAGCGGACGCCAAAGCCCAAGCCATAGAAGGACCACCATCGCCACCGCCGCCAAACCGCCGTAAACGAGTTGCTCGTAGGCGGCCTTGCCGCTCCACCAGGTTGCGGCAGCCGAAGCCCGCCAAGCGCTCGCCAGCCTTTCCCGCATCTAGACGCCCCGTAACCTGAAGCGGGCGCGCACGCCCTCATCGACTTGTTCGGCGGAAGTGATCTCCGTTTCCGCCTTGGCGGCCAAGGCTTCGCGCAGAACCTCCACATCCTCGTAGTTCTTCAGCAGGAGGTCCACGTTGAACTCCCCCCTAGACCGATTGTAGTCAATGCTGGCGACCCTCATCGAGGGCTTAAGGACGGCGGCCACGTGCCCTACCAAGCTGACGAGGGAGGCGTCGGCGCTTTGCGTCGGCGCACCCAGCCTGGAGCGCAGGCGGCGGCGCAGACTTTGCGCGGTGACGCTGCCGTCCCCCGGGAAGATGCTCCGGTAAAGGGTTAGGGATTGCGCCTCCAAGGCGTCCGCCCGGGAGGACGACCACCAGCCCTTGGCCGCCAGCCCCGCCAGGCCCAGCAGCAGCCAAAGCACCGTCAGGACTGCGCAGCGGCGCCACTTGCCGGTCTCTGAAGGCACCGCTGGGGCCGGCTTGTAGGCGTCCTGCAGAAGATTGATCGCATCGTCCCGCAGCGCCCAGCTTTCCGCCAAATAATTGATGACGCTCAGGTTAAAGCCGTTTTCTGTGGCGGCCTCGGCAGCGGTTTCGGCCTCCTCAACATGGCCGGCGAAGCGGCTGCGCTCCGCCTCGGTCAGGGCGCCGTTGAGGCAGCGGACCGCGCCGACGTTCAAAGCGCTTAGGGCCAAGCCCAGACCGGTGCGCTCCACATTGGCCGCTTGGCCGCCGCAGCGAATGAGGGCGACGGCGTCGTCGAACAGAATGCTGGCGCAGTCCGGAACCGACGGCAGCAGTTCGGACTCGGCCACCAAGTGTTGCGGCGCCAACTCGACCGAGGCCAGACAGGCCAGCCAGTCCTCCAGGATGGCTTTGGCGACCAGGCAGCAACGCACCGGCACCCCGCTCCGCACCAGCCCCGGCGCGATGTGCAGGTCTTCGATGTCGGTCGCCAGGAACTCCTCAACAACAAACGGCAGCGCCTGCTTGATCTGCCCCGCCCGGCGGCCGGGAACCTCGCATTGCAGGCAGAGCACATGATCGTTGGGCGCCAGCGCCACCACTTCCGGTGCCTCTCCGGCAAGGTTGGCAGCGCCCTCTTCCCCGTCTTGGCCGTTCGTCAACGCTTGCAGACCTTCGTAATCGGCCCAGCCCTGCCGGCGGCGGCCGTCGCCGTCCGCGAGCAGCCACTGACAGTGCAGGCGGAAGCCGTCGCCAAGCCGTTCGGCCGGGGTCAGCAAGCGGATGAATAGGGTCGATGGCATGGGTTTGCCCGCGCGTCAGCTTTCTTCGGTTTGGACTTCCAAGCGCGACAGGAAATCCCGGCCCATGTCCCTGGACAGCAACGTCATGGCGCCATTGTCCAAGTCACGATGCAGCACCGATGTTAGCACGGCGATGCTGCGGCCGACCTGCACCCGCACCTGCACCTCGAAGTATTCGCTGGCCACCGACAGCAGCCCGCTCACCCCGCCGAATTCTGGAAAGGCGTCCTGCGCCGTGAAGTCGTTTAGGTCCTCGAAGGCGCGCTCCGTTTCCATGAGCCGCTGCATGCGCAGTTCATCCACTGTCGCAGTCGGCTCCAACGCCGCCAAGGTTTGGCTGGTGGCGGTGTTGACGTTGATCTTCAGCTTATGCGTTGGCAGGGCGCAAACATGGGGGGCCAAGCGCTCAAAGTCGGCCTGAGTCATGCCGTGCAGCAGGCGCAACTCGGAAATGTGGGCCAGCCGGCGGTCGGACGTACGATAGGCGGGGTCTTGGCCTAGATACTCCTGATCCTCGGCGCCGGCGTCCAGACCGGTCTGCGAAACCTCTTGATTGTCGTCCATCCAATCCAAGGCGGCTTCCGCGGCCCGCTCTGAAACTTGCAGGTTGCGCAGCAAAGTCTTGAAGCGCCCCAGATGGCTTGCGCCGTCGGGGCTGGGGTCGTCAGGTGGGGCGTCGCTGGGATTCTCGGCGGTGCCATCGCCGAGTTCGCCGGGAGCGGGCTCGTCCTCTTGGTCGGCAAGCGCGTTGACGTTGAAGCAGCCGTTCAGGTCCCTCGCCTGTATTTCGATGAGGCCTACGGCGTCAAGCGCCAAGGGGGGCACGGCTTGCGCCCAGGGCTCCTGCAGGTGGTCCGCCGGTTTGCCGGAGTCGTTCTCCTCCTGGTCCTTGACCCAATCCTCATGGAGTATCTGCCGCACCAGCGCCTCACCGCCAAGGGCGTAGGCCAGGGCTTGGTCGTAGCCGAGGCTGCTTTGGCTCTGCGCCAAGCCCAAGCTGTGGCGGGCCGTCAATTGATGGGTGACGGCGGCCAGGATAGCGGCCACCAGCAGCACGCTGACCAGGGCGACGCCATCGGCCCGGCTTGGATTGCACCGCCGCGTCCTCATCCGCCGGCCACCAGCCAGATGCGCTCGACGACGCCGAAAGGCTCGCAGTCCAAACGCATGATGACGGCCGCCAGCTGGGCGCCGGCGGTGGCCTGCAGCGGCCAAAAGCTGTGCTCCTCGCCGCTGGCGTCCAAGGCTAGGAACTCGACTCCCTCCACCTCCCTAAGCAGGCGCTGCGTCAAGGGCTCCGTGTCCTGGCTGCGGTCAAGGACGTTCCAATAGATGCGCTGCAAGTCTCCATCGCGTATTTGATAGGCCACTCTTTGCACTTCCGCCCGGTGCGACCTTAGCGGGTTGCGCCAGCCGAGGCGGGAAAATTCGATCAAGCCGCTGCTGTCGATCGCCACCGCCGGCAAGGGGTCGCCGAGCATGTCTCGAACCGGCCGATCGGTGATCTGCATGAAGTCCCGCTTGAGGATGTACATGGCCCGCTGCACTTCGCCAAGCCGCTCCGAACGCTCGCCCATGCGCTCTTCGTTGGTCAGCACTTGGGACATCAGCGTCGCCGAGATGCTGCCGACCACCGCGAAAATCGCCATAGCCACCAGCATCTCCACTAGGGTGAAGCCTTGTTGCGGAGTGCGCATCAACGGCGTCCGACGAAGCCGACCAGGTGTCCGAAGGGGCCCTCCTGCCGGCCCTCCACCAACTCATGCACCTCGATTTCAACCCGATACAGGGATGGATGGGAGGTGGCGGCCACATTCTGCCGCACCCGCCAGCGGCGCCCCGCCAAAATCACCGTCTCCGACTCCCGACCCGAAGCGACGGAGCCGGGATTGTTCCGACGCCTGAGTTGAAAGCGCACCAGTTGGTTCTCCGCCACCCAATGGGCGGCGGCGCGGCGCTCCAAAGACCAAACTTGAAAGGCGACGTTGCCGACGGCTGAGGACACGACCAGGCCGGCGACCGAAAGCACCAGCAAGGCGATCAACATCTCGATGAGCGTGAAGCCGCGCTTCGCTCGGCCTTGCTTGGCTGCTCGGTTGGGGCGGCAAGTGGGCATGGGTCGGCAGGCTGCTAGCCTTGCGGTTCGACTTCGGTCACCGCCAAGCCGTCGCTGCGCACCACCCAAGGGACGGCGTTCCAGGTGGGCGAGACGGTCCACTCGAATGGCGTCACTTCGCCGCTGGAGAAGATGATGATGTCCGGCATGTCTTTTTTGGCCTTCTCCTTCTCCCTGTCTTCCTCGGAGGCTGCATCCAAGCTGAGTTCGCCAGCCTCAAGCCCGTCCACCTCCACCGAGAACTCAATGCGCGGCGTCAAGCCGTCGGCAAGGAACGGGCGGTATTGCTGCGCCACCCACTTCCCAGTCATCGGTTCGAACTCGACGAATCGATAGGCGTTTCTCTGCACATGGACGCCCCACTCCCGATTGCGCTGCAGGGCGCTTTCCCGGGCCAATTCAAGGCGCACCTGAATGCGCTCCGCCACGCCGCGCAGGCGCTGCGCCTCATCGGCGCCGGTGAAGCCCAATATGACAGTTCCGCTCAGCACCGCGGCAATGGCGATGACCACCAAGATTTCCAGCAGCGTGAACCCCGTGACTGGGGAAGCACTGGGCCAATGCCTGCTTAGCCGCTCCGAAGCGGCATTTAATTCATTTGAAATCAATGAGTTAAAAAATTTCTATAACTCTGCTTCAAATATCTGAGAAGCGGATGTCCGCGTTGACCCCCTCGCCGCCCTCCAGACCGTCCGCGCCGAGCGAGAACAAGATGAAATCACTGTCGTTGCGCTCATAGACATAGGGGGAGTTCCAAGGGTCCTGGGGCAACTTCTTGATGTAGCCGTCCGGATTCCAATTCCTTGGTTCAGGGAACCCGGAGGGCCGGCTGACCAGGGCTTCAAGGCCCTGATCCGTGCTGGGATACCGAAAGTTGTCGAGGCGGTACATGTCCAAGGCGCTGGCGAGCACCCGCAAGTCGGTTTCGGCGGCGGTGATGCGGGCTTGGTCCGGACGGGACAGCAGATTTGGCACGATCACCGCGCCGAGGATGCCGATGATGACCACCACCACTAGGATTTCGATCAAGGTGAACCCTTGTTGACCCCACTTGTGGGCCATTGCGCATGCCTCCGAACTGCAACTTCAACGGCTGGCTAGTCTAGCACGGGACAGGCGGCTCGCTCGGCGGCCTTGGCGCCTAAACCAGTTGATTCATGTTCAGGATGGGCATCAGGATGGCGATGACGATGAACATGACCATGCCCCCCATGAGCAGCAGCATCAACGGCTGAAACAGCGCCACCAAGGTGGTGACGACGCGCTCGACCTCGGCCTGCTGATGCCGGGCCACCTTGTCCAGCATGGCGTCCAGCTCGCCGGATGCCTCGCCGCTGGCGACCATGTGCAGCAGCATGGGCGGGAAGTGCCCTACTCCCTCCAAGCCGGCGCGCAGGCTGACGCCTTCGCTGACCCGCTGGGCGGCTTCCCGCAGCCGGCTCTGCAGCCAGGTGTTGGACACCACTTCGCTGGCGATGCCCATGGCCTCCACCAAAGGCACGCCGCTGCCGTTGAGTATGCTCAGGGTATTGGCGTAGCGGGCGGCGCTGGCGGCGCGGGTGATGCGCCGCAACAACGGCAGGCTGAGTTTTTGCCGGTCCCAGGCCAAGCGGAGCAACGGCCGGCGCAGCAGCCTTTGCACGGCCAAGACCACTGCGCCGCAGCCCAGCAGCAGCGCCCACCACCACTGTTGGGTCCAAGCGGAGGCGCCGATCAGCAGGCGCGTCGTCCAGGGTAGTTCCCGTCCCATGTTGTCCAGCACGCGAATCATGTCCGGCACGACGAAGACCATCAGAGCGCCGACGATGAGCAGCGCTACAAAGAACAGCACAACCGGGTACAGAAGCGCCATCTCCACGTTGCGCCAAGCCTCGAACTGACGCTCCGTGTAGTCGGCGAGGTTCTCCAGCACACGGTCGAGAAAGCCGGACTGCTCCCCGGCCGCCACGGTGGAGCGATAAAGTGTGTTGAAACTGGCGGGGAACTCGCCTAGGCTGGCCGCCAGCGATTGACCTTCCAGCACTCGGCTGCGCACGGCCATGACCAAGGCCCGCACCGGTTGCTTCTCCGCCTGCTGGGCCACGGCGTCGAGCGCCTCGTCAAGGGGCAGCCCGGCGCCAACCAAGGTGGCCAACTGGCGGGTCACCAGCACCCGGTCGAGACCCTTCAAGCGTTGTCCAAAACCAAACATGGGCGTTTGGCGACCGCCGCGGCGACTCTTCACGGCGGCGTTCACACTCAGTGGCGCCAGCCCTTGGTCCCGCAGCAGTTGGCGGACTTGGCGAAGGCTGTCGGCTTCAAGCACGCCTTTGCGCCGCCGCCCGCCGGCGTCCAAGGCGGTGTATTCGAATGCGGCCACGGTCGGCGTCCTCGCCCTAACGGGTGACCCGCAGCACCTCCTGCAAGGAGGTCACGCCGGCCAGCACCTTGGTACACCCATCCATGCGAATGCTCGCCGATCGTCGATGAGTGTGCTCCGCGAGCACCTGCTCCGAACTGCGATCATGGATCAGCTGCTGCATCGTCTCGTCAATGACGGCCAACTCGTAGATGCCGGTGCGTCCCCGGTAGCCGGTGTTGCCGCAGGCGGCGCAGCCGGCGGCGTCGAACACGGCTGCGGAGTCCATTTGCAGGAACTCCAGCTCCGAAGGCGAGGCTTGGCGCTGCTGGCGGCATTCGGGGCACAGCACCCGCACTAGGCGCTGCGCCAAGCAGCCAATCAAGCTGGAGGACAGCAGAAAGGGTTCAATGCCCATATCGACCAAGCGCGTCACCGCCCCCACCGCCGTGTTGGTATGCAGGGTGGAGAGCACCAAATGCCCGGTCAGGCTGGCTTGCACGGCGATTTCCGCAGTCTCCAGATCGCGGATTTCCCCTACCATCACCACATCCGGGTCCTGCCGCAGGATGGCCCGCAGGCCCCGGGCGAAGGTCATGTCCGACTTGAGGTTGACCTGGGTTTGGCCGACGCCGGGCAGGTTGTATTCGATCGGGTCCTCCACCGTTAGGATGTTGATGGTGCGCGTGGAAAGCTCCGCAAGGGAGGCGTAAAGGGTGGTGGTTTTGCCGGAGCCGGTGGGTCCGGTCACCAGCAGGATGCCGTGCGGCCGATGCACTAGGTGGCGCACGCGGGTGAGGTCCTGGTCCGACATGCCCAAGCGGGCCAGCCGCAACCGCCCGGCCTGCTTGTCGAGCAGACGCAGCACCACCCGCTCGCCGTTGCCCACCGGCATGGTGGAAACCCGCACGTCCACCTCCCGGCCGCCGATGCGCAGGCCGATGCGTCCGTCCTGGGGAATGCGCTTCTCCGCGATGTCCAGTTTGGCCATGACCTTGATGCGGGAGACCAGCAGGGGCGCAAGCTGCCGTTTCGGCTGCACCACCTCACGCATGACCCCATCGACTCGGAAGCGGACGATCAACTCCTTCTCGAAGGTTTCTATATGCACGTCCGAAGCATTCTCGCGGATGGCCTCGGCCAGAAGCGCGTTGATCAGCCGAATGACGGGCGCATTGTCCTCCTGATCGAGCAGATCTTCGGTCTCTGGCACCGCGTCGGCCAAGCTGGCCAAGTCCAGCTCATCGCCCAGGTCCTCGACCATCTGCCGCGCTTCCGAGGCGTCCCGCGCATAGGCGGCGTTAAGCACCTGTTCGAATTCGGCGGCATCCACCAGCCGCAGCCGCAAGGCCCGGCCGGCAAAGCGCCTGATCTCTCCCAAAGTCGCTAGAGAGGGAGGTTCACGGCACACCACATCCACGCCGTTGGCACCTGGTTCCGCGTTGGTGATGGCGGCGCCGAAGCGACGGGCAAAGGAGAACGGCAGCAGGCGCACACCGTCGCCCCCGGCCTCCGCTGGCGCGGCGGCCTCGGCAACGGACGCTTCGACAACGTCGCTCATCTGCGCACCATTCCAATGCAGTTCACCGGGCACGGATGATAGCAGCCTCCTGCGGAAAGACATAAGGCGGCGTTGCAGAGGGATTGAGCGGCAAGCAGGCGACGAACGGCGTCATCCAAGCGACGAACGGCGTAGACCCGCCTTGACAGGCCATAGGCCAATCGCGCACAGTTGGCGTCTGTTGCAAACCACGCTGGCGCAGTTCCATGAGCGAAGCCATCGCCTTCGACACCCACGAGTTCGTCAAGAACCTCACCCAAAACGGCTTCACCACAGAGCAGGCGGAAGCGCTGGCCAAGGAGCAGGTCGCCCTGCTCAACAGCAACTTGGCCAACAAGCAGGACATTGAGGCCCTGCGCCTAGCTACGAAGCAAGACACCGCCGCCATCCGCAAGGACATTGAGGTGCTGCGGCAGGAAACCAAGAACGACATCGCCATCATCCGCAAGGACATCGAGGTGCTGCGGCAGGAAACCGCGCAAAACATCGAGATGCTGCGGCAGGAAACCAAGAACGACATCGCCATCGTCCGGAAGGACATCGAAGTGCTGCGGCAGGAAACAAAGAAGGACGTCGCCGTCGTCCAGAACGACATCGCCATCGTTCGGAAGGACATTGAGGTGCTGCGGCAGGAAACCGCGCAAAACATCGAGATGCTGCGGCAGGGAACGAAGAACGACATTGAAGTGCTGCGGCGGGAAACGGAGAAAGTTATTGCACTCGTGCAGCGGGACATCGCGGTTATTAAGGTGGATCTCCTCAAATGGTTGGTTGGCGCACTAATCGCCCAAAGCGGGCTGGTCGTCTCCCTCGTGGTCACCTTGGTCTGACTGATGGGTTCACGCTCGGCCTATGCCTACTAGCGGCTTGGCGATTTAGGGGAGGTGCCGCTTGCGCTTCACGGGCGCCCATATCCTGAGCATCGATCAATTCGCCCGGCCCGACATCGACCGACTCTTCGCCGTTGCCGATGATCTGCGTCCCTACGCGGACCGCCTCCGCACCACCCGCATTCTGCAGGGGGCCATTTTGTCCAGCATGTTCTTCGAACCCTCCACCAGAACCCGCATCTCCTTCGGCTCCGCCTTCAACCTGCTCGGCGGCGAGGTGCGGGAGACCACTGGGATCAAGGCCTCCTCCCTAGCCAAGGGCGAGTCCCTGCAGGACACGGCCCGGGTGCTGTCCGGCTACAGCGACCTGATCGTGATGCGCCACCCGCAGGCGGGCTCGGTGGCGGAGTTCGCCGAGGCCAGCCGAGTGCCGGTCATCAACGCCGGGGATGGGGACAACGAGCATCCCAGCCAAGCCTTTCTGGACCTCTACACCATCAAGCAGGAAATGGCCGGGCGCGGCCAAGGCATCGACGGGCTGCGCATCGCCTTGATTGGGGACCTGCGCTTTGGCCGCGCCGTCCACTCCCTGTGCAAGTTGCTGGCCCTGTACAACGGCATCAGCTACCACCTAGTCTCGCCGCCGGGCTTGGAGGCGCCGGAGGCCATCGTTGCCGGCCTGCACCAACGCGGCCACCATGTGGCTCTGCACCACGAACTGGAGGCCGGCATCCGCAATGTCGATATCCTCTACGTCACCCGCACTCAGGAGGAGCGCTTCCCCACCCAAGTGGAAGCCAACCGCTATCGCGGCCTATTTAGGTTGAACCAGGACATTTACACCCAACACTGCCAGCCGAACACCGTGATCATGCATCCCCTGCCCCGAGACTCCCGCAGCGCCGCCCAGGAGCTGGACGCGGATTTGGACGAAAACCCCAACCTAGCCATTTTCCGCCAGACGGACAATGGAGTGGTGGTGCGCATGGCCATGTTCGCCTTGGTGCTGCAGGTGGCCGAGCAAGTCCACGACCACGCCCAGCCCGTGACTTGGTACACCGCCAAGCGAATGCCCTAACACACTGGTTTAGGCAACCAATCGAAGTGGATGGCAGCTAGCTGGCGCTTGCTGCCACCCCAGACAGAATCCCTCTGCATTGAAGGGAGGCTGATTTGGCGGGATTCCAGCCTTTACAACAGTGCTTCGAGCTCCGGCAGCGCTTTGAACAGGTCCGCCACCAAGCCGTAGTCCGCCACCTGGAAGATGGGGGCGTCCTCGTCCTTGTTGATGGCGGCGATCACCTTGCTGTCCTTCATGCCGGCTAAGTGCTGAATGGCGCCGGAGATGCCGACGGCGATGTACAGGTCCGGGGCGACGATCTTGCCGGTCTGCCCCACTTGCATGTCGTTGGGCACAAAGCCGGCGTCCACCGCGGCCCGGGAGGCGCCGATGGCGGCGCCCAGCTTGTCGGCGATGCCTTCGAGCAGTTGGAAGTTCTCGCCGCTGCCCATGCCGCGCCCGCCGGAGATGATGACGCCGGCGGCGGTCAGTTCGGGCCGCTCGCTCTTGGCCAGTTCATCGCGGATGAAGCGGGAGATGCCGGCGTCGTGGGCGGCGGCCACGGCCTCGACCGCGCCGCTGCCGCCTTCCGCCGCCACCGGATCATAGGCGGTGCCACGCACGCTCACCACCTTGATGGGGTCCTTGGAGCACACCGTGGCGATGGCGTTGCCGGCATAGATGGGGCGCTTGAACGTGGCCTCATCCAGCACCGCCACGATGTCCGATATCTGCGCCACATCCAGCTGCGCGGCCACTCTGGGCAGGAAGTTCTTGCCGGTGGTGGTGTGGGCCGCAAGAATGTGGCTGTAGGCGGCGCCAACCTCCGCCACCAAGGGGGCCACGTTCTCCGCCAATTGATGGCCGTAGGCCGGCTGGTCCGCCAGCAGCACCTTGCCGACCCCAGCGATGCGGCCGGCTTCCTCGGCGGCGGCGGCGCAGTTCTCCCCCGCCACCAAGACGTCAAAGCCGTTGCCGATGGCCTCGGCGGCGGCGGCGGCCACCCGGGTGGCCGGCTTGATGGACCGATTGTCGTGCTCGGCGACGACCAATGCGCTCATGCGATCACCTTTGCTTCATTTTTGAGTTTATCGACCAGCTCCTCGACGCTTTCCACCTTGACCCCGGCGCCGCGCTCCGCCGGGCGCTCCACGGAGAGAACCTCCACGCTGGGGGCTAGGTCAACGCCAAGCTCCTCGGGGCTCAGCACATCCATGGGCTTCCTCTTCGCCTTCATGATGTTGGGCAGGGAGGCGTAGCGGGGTTCGTTCAGGCGCAAATCCGTGGTCACCACCGCCGGCAGCTTGACGGCTATGGTCTGCAGGCCGCCGTCCACCTCCCGCGTGACCTCCAGTTCACCGTCGGCCACCTTCGCCTCGGAGGCGAAGGTGGCTTGGGGCAGGCCGGTCAGGGCGGCGAACATCGGCCCGGTCTGGCTGTTGTCCCCGTCGATGCTCTGCTTGCCGAACAGCACGATGTCCGCCTGCTCCCGCTCCTGCAGCGCCTTGAGCGCCTTGGCCACGCCCAAGGGGTGCAGTTCGGCGTCCGTCTGAATCAGCACCGCCCGGTCCGCACCGAGCGCCAAGCAGGTGCGCAACTGCTCCTGGCAAACGACGGCGCCGACGCTGACGGCGACCACCTCCGCGGCCACGCCGGCCTCCCGCAACCGAATGGCCTCCTCTATGGCGATTTCACAAAATGGATTGACCGCCATCTTGACGTTGGCGAGATCGACGCCGCCGCCGTCTGGCTTCACTCGAATCTTCACGTTGGCGTCAACCACCCGCTTGACTGGCACTAGTACCTTCATGGACTCCTCCGACGGGCGATGCTGCAAACCAGCGAGTTCAAAACTCCAAAGCAAAGCCTTGGACTGGGCAACTCACCGCCGCGGCGCGGCCAACTTAGGCGCATTTGCAACCCCGCGTTCAAGAAAACAGGTTTGTTAGCGCATGGCGCAAAAATGGGCCTGCCCCGGGTAACCCCCCCAGGCCCCGGAGCAGGCCCCTTCAAAGGCGCGTATTGTGGGGGGGAGCTTTCGCCCGGTCAAGCCGCTGAGCCGCACATTCCCGAAACTGCGATCTTCCGTCCGCCGGTGGATACTTGACGGTGAAAAACCTCGTCGTCGCAAGGAGTTACCTTGTGCTAAGCGGCCAACACCACTGATTGCATGTCGAGCTCCGGTCGGCTGCTCAACACCAAGCCGTTGTTGGCGAGTTGCATCTGCACCAAAAGCGGTGAAACGCTGAATTGGCGGGCAGCCGCCTCAACGGCCTCCTCCGAATAGTCGCCATCCATTTCATGCTTAAGGCTTTCAATGGGGCAAAGGAACTCCGCGGCGAAGGCGCGCTGCATCTTCTGCCGGTAGGTGTACGCCCGAGTGGCCGGCCGCAGCCGGTCATCGCCAGCCACCAGTAAGCGATCACCCAAAAGGCGCGCCAACTCAAACCGACGTCCTGTCCCGTAGGCGGCGCGGAGAACGATCCTGTGGTCGTCCCGGACACGCATCAAGAAAGCCATCTGGCCACGCTTGCCGCCGCCGCGAAGAGCTGCAACTCCCGCACTGACTCCGCACAATTCAGCCAATCGTTTATCGTCGATAGGTTCACCGCCCCAGCGTTCGCGGGCCCGAAAATCTTTTGCCGCAGCCACACCCACGCGCCACGGGGCGTACGCTCCGGTGCGGTCCCAAAGCATTTGCACATTGCCGGTCGCGCCTTGTTTCGGATTGGCTGGGATGCCGCTCCGCTGCGCCGTTTCGCGGAGCTGGGCCGCCATTGGGGCATTGTCCGCGGCGACCTCCTCTA
The DNA here is from genome assembly GCA_958296195.1 of uncultured Pseudomonadales bacterium. Classification (GTDB taxonomy): domain Bacteria; phylum Pseudomonadota; class Gammaproteobacteria; order Pseudomonadales; family Azotimanducaceae; genus Azophilus. Next base: position 3,010,891 of record OY282455.1, read on the forward strand.
TCGCCTCCAACCCAAATTCATCCCCAGCAGCGATGATTTGGTCGATCAGAGCCGGGTCCGCCGCATCGGGGTCGCAGCCAAGACGCGCCTCAATTTTGCGGTATCGGGACGCCTCGGCGTCTTGGCGGTCATCCTGCAGCTCTCGTCGCATGATGCTCAGTTGGCTGTCGCCGAGTGCGCTATCCGCCAAGCGCCGCAGCACACGCTCAATGAACGCATCGACACCCTGTTCGAACATGGTGCCAGACACAATGGCGGGCATATCATTGAGGTAGCCTAAGGGTTCGGTCTGCGTCGGCGGCGATGGCTTTGCATGCAGGACCACGCGGTATCCATCCGACGAAATCGTGATGTTGGGCCACAACCAGCCGCCGCCGATGCACGCCATGTCATGCGCCTGGTGCCAGCCTATGGAGTGGGCGTTGCCGGAAGGCTCCCAGCGCAGGCGCCACCAATGCCACGCCAGCCACTCCGCCAAACGGCAGGCGGATGCCCTCGGCCCTCTGCGCCGCTCTCCGGTGGCAGTGATGGCTTGGGTCAGCAGCGCATTGCCAACCGCCACTGCGATTTCACCCAACGTTGCTTCGTCTTCGGCTGCCTCAAAAGAATCTGCGGCCCCTTGCGCGGCTGGTTTCCAATCCGCCTGAATCTGCAAATCGCTCATGCGCGAACTTCCCACTGCTCAGTAATAAAACCAGCAAACCTGTCGGCAGCCTGCATCGGGTATCCATGATACTGACCATTGCCCCTATTTGTTAGCTGCGCTTCGTAGGCATTCCCGTTTCCATCCACCGCCCACACCTCTTGTGGCCAACCTCCCCTTTGCTGGGTGCTGAACAGGCCGCGCCTTAATCCGGCTATCAGCAAACTCTGCGCATGGGCGCAGTCAAAATCTGTTGGGCACTCAGTCTTATCCGGCCGCCAAGGCGAGGCGCTAGGGTCGTGGTAGGGGCTCTTTTCATAGTGTGCATCCTCGGCCAACTCATCCACATTCGTGCTGATCACGAGGTCCAGAGATGCCAAGATGGCCCTCCCCCGCATGTTTGACGTTCTCTTCCGAGGTCTCATTTCGAGGGTCGCCAATGCTGGCGGTGCCGGCCGCGGGCGCTATCCCAAGCGGTCGCCGGAGGGTGCGATCCCTTGCTTATTCCAGCGCAATAGGACGCTGGGTGCAGCCGCCCACTGCTGAAACCCTTTGCACCATTCTCGACGTCCCGCATTGGGCGCGCCGCCATTGCTGGTCTTTGCATTGGGCAAATTGCTCAACAAGCATCGTCGGTTGGCAAGGCATCTTTATCGAGCGAGCAACTGCGACCAAGGGCGCGGCGCAAAGACAGGCCTGCCCCGGGGAACCCAAGGCTCCCGGGGGCAGGCGCCCATAAAGGGGCGCGTGACGCGGCTTGGCCCTTGGGCGGGTCAAGCCGCGCTGTGCCCGCCTCTACCGGCGGTTGCGCTTGTCAGTGGCGCTATTCCACCGTAAAGGTGTTGCTTGAACACTTGAAGCGGTTTGGCTCGCCGCCGGCGGGCGTATTGGTTTGGTCAATAACCAGCCGGTATTCGCCTGCGTTTGAACCTGGATCATAAACACAGAGGTCCCCGGTTCTCGTGGTGCCGGGAATATCGGTCCAATCGCTGCTAGCGTCCATCCGCATCTGCCACTTGGCTTCATGGACATTGGTTGTGCTCCGGTCAGGACTTGGCATAGACCCGTCAAGCGGAAATAATGCAGAGACACAAGCAGTTATTGGAAAACTCAGGGTGCTGACGGAAAGAGTCATTTCATTAGGTCCAACCTCCACGCCCTCACACATCGCGGCGTAAGGATCCTCGCCGCCATTAGGTGGCTCCGGGTCCGGCGGCAGGTAGTCCATCATGGACGTGGCGGTGGAAAGGTTGGTGAGATGGCCGGTGGGCGTGCCCATTAGGCTCATCACCCAAATGGCCTGATCGGCGGAGACGAACAACTGCCACTTGCCTGCCCCGTTGCCCAGCGTGCCGGTCCGGCCGCCGCTGGCCGGCGCCTCCAAATCCGCGGCACTAAGCATCATCGCCTGGCCGGCCGGCAGCGTCAGGCCGACGTCCGCCTCTCCGAGACTGCCGGCGTCGTCAAGGCCCGTGATGGTGACGGAGGCGTCGTCCGCCATCGGGTTGACCAGCCGCAGCATGCTCTGCTGGTCGGTGTTGTTGCCTGGGTTGAAGACGCGCACATGGTGCATCATCGTGCCGTCCATGTCCCTGCCCCGCACCCTGTCGTGCATGCTGGTCAGAAAGCCGTCCGCGGTGGTGCGCACGTAGGCCAGCGCTTCGACACCATCCAATTCGGTGCTGATCCGCAAGCGCCAATAGCCCGAGGTCGGATTGCCGACGCCGCCGGACAGCCTGTCCCTGTCGTTCATCTCCAAGTCGTCGGAATTGAAATGCTTCGTCTCCCTGGCGCCCAAGGCGAGGGTGACCGGGTCAGACGAAATGCCGGCGTCGTCGGTGGCCGTGACGGTCACCATGCCGGCCTCGTCGGAGTGGTTGATGATGCGCACGAACCCTTGACGGCCCATGCCGTCGGAATTCGACAGGAACAGCGGAACGTTCATCTCGCTCTGCGCCAGCGCCGCAGGGCACCAAGCCAGCAAAACGCCAAGCCCCAACAACCGCATCGGTCCAGAACCTAGGTTGGTCTTCATTGCTCAGTCCTCCAGTTTGCGGGTCTCCCCAAAACGCCCAGCGCCCTGCCCCAACAACTCAGACAAGAAAGCCTCACCGGGCACTTCCCCGATAACAACAGAAACCCATCCGCAATGCAAACACAACCGCCCCCTCCGCTCTGAAACACAAAGCCCCCCAATTGCGCCCCTCCCCTGCTCCGGCATGGTCGTGGATTCATTGCCGAACCGCCGCTGCCGCGCCGCCCCGCACCCCTGTCCGCTATCCCGCCTCAGGGCGCTGCTTCTACGGGATCCAGAGGCAGCTGAGATGTATTTTAAGGCGCTCCGGTTTGCCGAGTGCCGGCGGCGCACTGTTCCGAGGCTTACTTGGGGGGCACCGAGCCGCGGGCGATGGCGTCCCGCAACGTGCTGTTCAAGCGGGCATGCCATCCAGGGCCTGTAGCGCGGAAATGAGCGGCAATGTCCACATCAAGTCGAATCGTGACGCGTTCCTTGGCGGACGGGACCGCGCCGCCACCATGCGCCTGCCTGTGACGCCGGACAATCTGCGGATGCACTTCGGCGGCAGGGCGGGCCCTAGCGAGCCATTCGGCGTCAAGCTCAAATGTGTCCGGGTCGGATTGAATGGCCGCTCGGTTGGCGGCATCCTCCGCCGCGGTGGGGATGATGGTGCAGGGCTTAAGTTTCGGCATAACGGCATTATAGGCGGTGTGCTGAACGGCAAGGCGGTTGGCGCCTTCGCTATAATCAGGCTTCGCAATGACAGGAGAGCGGGCGCATGGCGCGTGAGTCCATGGAGTTTGACGTGGTCGTCGTTGGCGGCGGGCCGGCCGGGCTGGCGGCGGCCTGCCGGCTGATGCAGTTGGCGGAGGAAGCCGGCAAGGAACTGTCCGTTTGCTTGGTGGAGAAAGGCTCCGAAATCGGCGCCCACATCCTCTCTGGGGCCGTCTTCGAGCCCACCGCCCTCAACGAGTTGTTTCCAGACTGGCGGGAACGCGGGGCGCCGCTCAACAACCCGGTCACTGCGGACAAGGTGTACTACCTGCCCAACGCCAACATCGCCGTTCCGGTGCCGGGCTTCCTAGTGCCCAAGGACTCCCACAACCGCGGCAACCACGCCATCAGCTTGGGCAACCTGTGCCGCTGGTTGGGGGAGCAGGCGGAGGCCCTGGGCGTCAACGTCTTTCCCGGCTTCGCCGCCGCGGAAGTGCTCTACGACGACGGTGGCCGGGTCAAAGGCGTCGCCACGGGGGACATGGGCGTCAACGCCGCCGGCGAGCCTAAGGGCGCCTTCGAGCCGGGCTATGAACTCCTGGCCCGCTACACCCTCTTCGCGGAGGGCTGCCGCGGGCACCTTGGCAAGCAACTTATCCGCAGGTTCGATCTGGACGCCGAATCCGCCACCCAGCATTACGCCATCGGCTTGAAGGAGCTTTGGGACATCGACCCGGAGCGCCACCGTCCCGGCGCAGTGGTGCATGGCGTCGGCTGGCCCTTGGGCCACTTGCCCGGCGCCACCACCGGCGGCTGGTTCCTCTACCACTTGGAGAACAATCAGGTCGCGCTGGGCATGATCGTGGATCTGGCCTATCGCAACCCGCACCTAAGCCCCTTCGATGAATTCCAGCGCTGGAAGCACCATCCGCTCATCGCCAAGGTCCTCCAAGGCGGCACGCGGGTGGCCTACGGCGCCCGCGCCATCGTCAAGGGCGGCTTGCCGGCCCTGCCGAAGCTGGTCTTCCCCGGCGGGGCGCTCATCGGTGACGACGCCGGCTTCTTGAACGTGCTGAAGATCAAGGGCAGCCATACGGCGATGAAGTCCGGCATGTTGGCGGCGGAGGCGGCGGCGGCAGCGCTGTTCGCCGGGGGGACAAGCGAACTGGACGAGTTTCCCCGCAAGTTCGGGGCTTCTTGGCTGCATGAGGAACTGCGCCGCAGCCGCAACGCCGCGCCGGGCCTGCACCGGTTCGGCATGCTGGCCGGCTCCGCCCACGCCTTGCTGGACAGCTGGATGAAGGGCGCCCTGCCCTACACCTTAAGGGACCCAAAACCGGACCACGCCGCCTTGCTGCCGGCCAGCCGGGCCAAGAAGATCCCCTACCCCAAGCCGGACGGCGCCCTGTCCTTCGACAAGCTGTCCTCCGTGTTCCTTTCCAACACCAACCACGAGGAGGACCAGCCCTGCCACCTGCAGTTGGCGGACACGGAGGTTCCCATCGCCCGCAACCTGCCCGACTACGACGAGCCGGCGCAGCGCTACTGCCCCGCCGGGGTGTACGAAGTGGTGCAGGACAACGGCCAGCCCCGCTTCCAGATCAATGCGCAAAACTGCGTTCACTGCAAAACCTGCGACATCAAGGACCCGGCGCAAAACATCACCTGGGTGGCGCCGGAGGGTGCCGGAGGGCCGAACTACCCCAATATGTGAAGGACGGTCCGGGGGACTTTGCAGCCGCTCGGCGGCGCTGCAGAGCCTGTGAAGCTGTCGAGCCGGGAGGCGGGAGGCGAGCGAGGCGACCGGGAAGATCGGCCGGAACGAGCAGCGCAACAACTACGCCCAAGCCGGCAAATAGCGGCGTGTGCGGCTTGATGCGCCGTTTGCCTCATCGGCCTTGATGGCACCCGCTGCAAGCGCAGCGGCAATCACCCGAGACACCACTCCAGACTGCCGGCTTTCCAGCTTGAAGCGCTCCCGCAGGCTGCGGTTTGTCATCTTCTGATTCATCACGTAGCGCAGGCAGCAGTGCTGGTAGGCGGCGCGGATGCGTTCCTGAAGATCCATGACGCTGAAAGCCTTGGCGGTGAACAAGATGGCGGTGGTGCGTTTCTCGCCGACGCGGAAGTCCGGTGCCGGCAACCCGAAAGCTTCGGCGGCTTCCACCACCATGTCAATGCCGCTGCCCCTTTCCTCGCAAATCCCCAAACGGCGCATCAGGTTGGATAGGCGGCTGTTGCGCGCTTGGTACTCGTCTATGAACCGGTCTGGGGAAATTGACGGCAGCCCGGCATTGGATATCTCAATCCGGTCGCTATAGAGTTCAATGGCTACAAGAGCGCCTCTGTCACCGAAGTCCTGATGGATCAGCGCATTGGCGATCAACTCACGCACGGCTACTTCTGGATACGCCCGCAATTCTCGCCGGAGGCCGTTGCGGAACTCTTCCGCTGCCGGCGTCAAGGCATTCACGAAGTCCACCAATTCATTGAAGCCGCTGGCGTAGCCGCGGGTCTTGTGCCTGTCCAGCCGAGCGTGAAACTTGCCTAGCCCCTCGTAAACAACCACCCGCGGTGCCTTGCGCCCTAGCTGGTCGAAGTCCTCCAAGTTCTTGGCGAACAGAATGGCGCCCATGTTGGTGATGCACCAGCCGTCACCATCCTGATCAAGCAGCCCCTCGCGGCGAAGCCTGTCCAACATGGCGTTGCGGGTGGCCGGCTGCGGCAACCCCATCAGGTCGAAATAGCTCTGCACATCCAAAAGGCACGCCACCGTTTCGCCGTCGCAGGCGGATTTGGCCGGCAGCAGCTCCCAATCCGGCTCGCCTTCGGCAAGAATGCTGCGCAGAACGTCCGGCGACATCGGCGCCAGCTGTTCACCGATGCGCATCAGATACCGGCCCCGGTGTTGCAATGGCTGGCCGATGGGCCGGGAGGGGACATGGAAGATCAACACACGTCCATGTGGGTGTGCGACCTCCTCCCATGAGACTTTGAGATGCAGCCGGTCAAAAAGGCCAGCGACGGTGCGCTCCGGCACGGCAAAAGCCTGAGTGCCTACAACCCGCCGCGGCGCTTGGTCCGTGATGCCAAGCACCATGCGCCCTCCCCCTTCGTTCGCCAAGGCGACGCAATAGTCCACGAGCGCCTCGAAATCGTAGCGGTTGGTCGCAGCCTTGAACTCCAGGCGCTCATGCTCCGAGCGAAGTTGGAGCAAGGCATCGATGTCTTGAGCAGTCGTTTGCATACTCCCCGGATTGTATAGGCAATTCGCGAAAGCGACCGTTTTTGGGCACCGGAGCCGCCGCGCTTGTCCGTTTATCCTGAACGGAAGGTGGGGCTTGGTTCCGCGTCACTCTGTCGCCCCGAGGTCAAATCGTTCGCCGCCGGAGACCAGCCATAGGCGGCCCTCGGCCTCCTCCCCCAGCTCCACTAACCGATAGTACAGGGGCCGGGTGATCAAGGCGTTGAGGTCGTTGCGGACATGCGCGTAGGGGCGCGGGCCTTGGGGGCCGTTCGCCACCCAGATGGGATGGTCGGCGTCAAGGCGCACCACGTCGTCCGTGAAGGTTCGGAGCAGGATTTCCTGGGCTGTCCGCGCCTCTCGTCCTCCTCCTAGTGCCGGTTCGACCTTGGCGACCTCGCAGTCCACCGCCAGCAAGGGCGCGTCCTCCACCTGGATTTGGAGCTTCTCCTCCGGCGTCACCAAGTAGTAGCCGCCAGCATCCTTGCGCAGAATGGAGGCGAGCAGGCGCACCAAGGCCGGCCGACCGATGAGGACCCCCTCGTGCCGCCAAGCACCATCCCGGTCGATGCGGATGTCGATTTCCCCCTCCCGCTCCGGCTGCCAGCGCTCCACCGGCGGCAGCCGCCGCTGCGCCTGCAGGGCCTGCAACTCCTGAAATCGGACGAGGGGGTCAGCCACCGATGAATTTCATGACGGTCACTTCGCCGCGGAAGCCGAGGCTTTGCTTGTCGCCGAGGGCGCGGGTCAGCAACTGCCGCAACCGCGCCAAGGCTTGGGCCCTGGGCAGGCCGAGCACCGGGCGCATGTCGTGACGGCGGGCGTTGGACAGGCAGCCGTACAGCCAGCCGTTGGAGGACAGGCGCAGCCGGGTGCAGGTGCTGCAGAAGGGCTCGCTCTCGTTGGCGATGACGCCGAAGGCGCCCTTGCCGGGCACCTCAAAGCGCACCGCGGTGGAGTCCCAAGGCGCATCAGTGCGGGCGTATTCATAGTGCTGCCCGATCAGGGCAAGGATTTCGTCCATGCCGAAGAATTCCTGTACGAACTGGTTGCCGTTGCGCAGATGCCCCATCTTCATCAACTCGATGAAGCGCAGTTCGATGCCGCGCGCAAAGCAATACTCCAGCATGGGCAGTATCTGCTGCGAATTACTGCGGCGCATGGGCACCATGTTGATCTTGACCTTGAGGCCGGCGGCCAGCATCCGCTCCACTCCTTGGAGCACGGTCGCCAAGTCCCCACCGCGGGCGATGGCGCGAAAGGCTTCGGCGTCCAAGGTGTCCAGGCTCAGGTTGATGCGGCGCACGCCGGCGCCGACGATCAGGTCGGCTTTGCGCACCAGCAGTTGGCCGTTGGTGGTGATGGAGACGTCCGCCAAGGGCAGCGCCATCACGGCCGGCAGCAGCTCGTCAAACTTTGGCGACAGCAAAGGCTCGCCGCCGGTGATGCGCAGTTTCTCGATGCCGGCGGCCTCAATCAGCAAGGCCACCGCTTGCGCCATCTGCGCGGCGCTGAGTTCCGCCACCGCCGCCTGCAGCCGTCGGCCGTTGGGCACACAATAAGTGCAGGCGTAATTGCAGGCGGCCGTGAGGCTTAAGCGCAGGTTGCGGAAGCGCCGCCCTTGGGCATCGACAATCACTCGCGGCCCCTCGTCGGCCCAGCTTGCTTTGGCGTCATGTTCGTCTGCAATGAGAGTGCGGCGCTGCATTCGCAGCAGGTTGCAATCCTGTAGTATGCCTGCATCGCCAACCGAGGGGAAACTCCGTGCCCTGGAGGTGTGCGCATTCATGATGAGACCGACTCGCACGATCATCCGCTGGCTCAATCGGGTGCAGCCGCCACAACCCTTCCCCTTGAGCGATTTCGGGCGCATCTCCCAAGAGGTCAAACCTTGCGACATCGTGCTGGTGGAGGGCCGCAGCCGCATTAGCCAAGTCATCAAGGCGGTCACCCAAAGCTCCTGGTCGCACGCCGCCCTGTACGTCGGCCGACTGTACGACATCGAGGATCCGGAGGCGCGGCGTTTGGTGCAGGAGGCGGCGCAACTGCCGGCCAGCGAGCAGCTGGTCATCGAAAGCCTGTTGGGACGCGGCACCTTGGTGCGGCCCCTCAGCACATACAAACAGGATCACCTGCGCCTGTGCCGTCCGCACGGCCTGTCCTATCGGGATGCGCAGCAAGTGCTTGCCTACGCCGTCGCGCAGATCGGCAAAGCCTATGACATGCGCCAGGTGTTCGACCTGCTGCGCTTCCTGCTGCCTTGGTCCCTGCTGCCCCGGCGCTGGCGCTCCTCCCTGTTTCGGCAACACCCCGGCGAACAGACCAAAACCGTTTGCTCAACCCTAATTGCGGAGGCGTTCGGCGCTGTGCAGTTCCCCATTCTGCCCTTGGTGCAACGGGACGAAGGCGAGGAAGTGAAGCTGTTCCGCCGCAATCCCAAGCTCTGCACTCCCAGCGACTTTGACTACTCGCCCTACTTTCAAATCATCAAGTATCCCTTCATGGACTTCTCCACCCACACCAGCTACCGGCTGCTGCCCTGGTCAACGACGGCGCCGGAAATGGTCGTGGCGGAAGGCTACCTCCCCAGTGGCGGCGCCAACGCGGACGCCAAAGAAGCCAGTTCCGCGGCGCAGCCGCTGGAGGCTACGGCCAGATCTGAGCGGCTGGTCTAGGCCGCATATTGCACCAAGCCGCTTGTCCCAAGCTGAACTGCTCCTTTCCTTCAACAAGCTGCCTAGCCACTGTTCGGGAACGCCTCGGGCGCAAATTGCGCTGGCCACGCCCTCGCTTGTCTTTCGGCTGGCGCCGTTCTGCGAATCGCCGCCGGCGCGTCCGTTGCGAGTGTGGAACGGCCCGATCGGCTGCTGCACGGCTACTGCCGGCGCGTCAGCGCATCCCCTAGCCGCACGGCGAACTGGCTGCTCCAGAACACTCGGTTGGAGCCCTTTATCAACACCACATCGCCGCTTTTTAGATCCGCCGCCAGCCGCAGCAGCAGTTCGTCATCGGCCTTTTCCCGCCATAGCCAGCGCCGTTGCGTGGGCAGCTTGCGCCATAAAGGCTTGATGCCGTCGCCGATGGCGACGATGCGGTCGATGTGGGCGCAAGCCGGGGCCAGACCTTCGTGGAGGGCGGCGCTGTCGGCGCCCAACTCCAGCATTTCGCCAAGCACGGCCACCGTGCGGCCACCGCGTTTCCGCAAACCGGCCAGGGCCGCCTTCATGCTGGCGGGATTGGCGTTGTAGCTGTCGTCGATCAAAGTCAGGTCGGCGCATTGCCGTTCATTGCCGCGCCCGCCGGGGATGAGGCTGTCGGGCAAGTTGCAGGCGTCCTGAACATCCCGGCCCAAAACCGCAAGCGCACACAGAACCGCGCCGAGGCTGAGGGCGCGATGGTGTCCGCCGCCGGGCACTCGAGCATGGATATCCCGCCCCGCAAGCCGGTAGGTCGCGGCGTTGCCAGTGCAGTGGAGCAACCGGCAATGGGCGCCCTCGCCTTCGCCGAAGGTCAGCACCCGCAGCTCGGCCGGCAACTCTTCCCGAACGATGGATTCTTCAACAATTAGCAGACCATTTTCTTGCAACCCTTTGTATATGCTTAATTTCTCCTGCCTAATCGCATTGAGGTCCGCAAAAAACTCAATATGCGCCGGATGCACGTTCAGCACTAGGGCGAGGGTGGGCCTGACCAGCCGGGAAAGCACTTCGATTTCGCCGGGATGATTGGTGCCGATCTCGAAGACGGCGCTGGCGGCGTCCGCTGGAGTGCTCGCCAAGGACAGGGGAACGCCAAGGTGGTTGTTCAGGCTGCCCGGGGTGGTGAAGGCGTTGAAGGCGGCGCCGAGCAGGCTCTTGGCGGTGGTCTTGCCGCTGCTGCCGGTGACGGCGATCACCTCTCCGGACAGCGCCTGGCGGCGGTGCCGAGCCAGCGCCCAGAGGCCGTCCAGCGTATCCTCAACCTGCAGCAGGGGCGCGTTCAGGGCCAAGTCCTGATGCACTAGGGCGCCGACGGCGCCGCGCTCCAAGGCTTGCGCCGCAAAGTCGTGCCCATCGCGTTCGGAACGGCTGGAGGCGTTGAACCTAGGGCCGGGGTCGCCTCTTAGGGCCACGAACAGCTCACCGGGCCGAATGCGCCGTGAGTCAATGCCGACGCCCGCTGCATCCGGGCCGTCGCACCTTGGCAGCGACAGCGCATCGCAAAGCTCCGGCCAACGCCAAAGAGGCTCCATCGCGCACCCTCCCCGCGCACCCGCGCCTAGGCCCCGACCCCAGTGCGCCGTACGCTGATTTTCTTAAGTCAAGGGCTAGTTTGCCCGAATTCGGCTATGCTTGCGCCCATGAACAAGCCAAACTTGCTGCAGCGCATCGGGCGCGGTCTTACCCGCACCCGCAATTTCGTGATGAACGGGCTGTTCCTGCTCGTGCTCGTCCTGATTGTCGTCGCTGTCTTCGACAGCGTTGGCGGCGTCAGTGTGCCGGACGACGCCGCCTTGGTGCTGGATCCGGAGGGCGCCTTGGTGGAGGAGACATGGATCGGCAATCCGCTGGAGAACTGGTGGAGCCCGGGCCAAAGCGAACCTAGGGCCAACATCAACGATCTGGTGCGGGCGGTGGACCTTGCGGCGGAAGACGACCGCATCCGCGCGCTCGTGCTCGACTTGGAGGACCTAACCTGGGCCGCCGCCGCCCATGCCCGCTATCTTGGCGACGCCCTTGAACGCTTCAAGTCGGCCGGCAAGGAGGTGCTCGCCTTCGGCTACAACTACGGCCAACCCCATTACGCCATCGCCAGCTTCGCCGACGCGGTCTATCTGCACCCGCACGGCGGCATGGCGTTCACCGGCTATGGCTACGTTCGGGCCTATTTCAAGGGTCTGCTGGACAAGCTTGGCGTCAACATTCACGTGTTTCGCGTGGGCAAGTACAAGGAGGCTGTCGAGCCCTTCACCGAGGAAGGCATGTCCACGGAGGTGCGGGAGGTCAACCAAGCTATGGTGGACGAACTTTGGGGTGCCTATCGCCAGCTCGTCATCGCCAACCGAGGAATCGATCCGGAAGTCTTTGACCGCTACGCGGTGACCTACGATGAAGTGCTTGCCAACACTGGCGGCAACATGGCCCGAGTGGCCTTGGAGCACGGCCTGGTCGATGAACTCTCGACCCCGGACCAAGTTCGCAACAGAGTCGCCGCCGCAACCGGCCAAACCGATGGCGACGACTACGCCAGCATCGACTACCGAAGCTACCTCAGCACCCTGCCCCCGGACCTCCCTGCGGACGGGAATGTGGGCCTCATCTTCGCCCAAGGCCCCATCTTGATGGGTGACGACCGCGCCGCTGCCGCCGCCGACAATCTGGTTGGCCTGATTCGCGAAGCGCGGGAGGACGAAAGCGTCGCGGCCTTGGTGCTGCGCATTGACTCTCCAGGCGGCCACGCCTTCGCCTCCGAACTGATTCGGCAGGAGTTGGAGTTGACGCAGTTGGCCGACAAGCCGGTGGTCGCCTCCATGGGGCCGGTGGCCGCCTCCGGTGGCTATTGGATCGCCGCCACCGCGGACCGCATCGTCGCCCATCCGACGACGATTACCGGCTCCATTGGCATTTTCGGGCTGGTGGCCACGTTTGAAGAGGCATTGGCCGGCGTTGGCGTGCAAGGGGATGGCGTCGGCAGCTTGCCTTTGTCCGGCGGTTTTGATCCGCTAAGGGGCTTGAACGAACCGGCGCAGCGCGTGCTGCAGGCGTCCATAAGGCACGGCTATGACAACTTCGTCAACCTGGTCGCCAAGGGCCGCGACATGCCCCCTGAAGCTGTGGAGGAGATCGCCCAAGGTCGGGTTTGGCTGGGCAGCCAAGCGGCCGAGATCGGGCTTGTTGACGAGCTCGGCGCATTGCCCAACGCCTTGGATGCGGCAGCCGCATTGGCCGACTTGGATGTGGAGGATTACGGCGTCAAGACCTTTTCCCCGCCGGTGCCGCCCTTTGACCTACTGATGCAGGAAATTCTGGATTCGGCCGCCAGCGTCGGCGCAGGTTCAAGGCCGCCTTCCGTGCCGAGCCGGCTGCAACAAGCCTGGGAAATGCTCCAACAGCTTCAAGACCCCGCTGCCGCCTACGCCCTCTGCGAAGTCTGCCTAGGGCTCGACCAGCGTTTCTGAGGTGCCCCCGCCCTCCTGTGCAGGAGGCTCTTCGCATCCTCTAGGCTAGAACAGCCGAAACCGCGGGCGAGCCTGGCTTGGGGAGGCCCGCCGCCCCGACTGCCGCCGCCGCCGCATCCGCTGCTGCAGCTCCAGCCGCTTGTGCTCCAAGTAGTCCTCGCGGGAGGTCTTGTCCTCTCGATGGCGGGCCGTCTCGGTGGCGCGAAAGCGGCAAAAGTCCTCGAAGGCGTCGATTTCGTGCTTCAGCTCCTTGACCACCAATTCAATCATGATGGCGTCATCGATGTAGCCAAGCACGGGTACATTGTCGGGAATGATGTCCTCCGGGTCAGCGAAATAGGCCAAGGCGCTCAGGATGTTGCGGCGTTCGGCGACGGTCAGCGGCCATTCCGGGTCCTGCAGCATGTTGATCAGGCGGGCCAGCTTGTCGATCCGCTGCTGCACAAACGCCGGCGTGTCCGGCTTGGCGACTTGTTCGATCATGGCCGCCGCTTGGCGGATGACCTCATCTTCATTTGCGCTTGACGCCGAGCTTTGAGCGCGCTTCATGCTCGCCTTGAAGTAGCTCAGATCCTTGTCTTCAAGGTCGAAAACAACTCTCAGTGGCATGCTGCCCCCCTCTTGAATCCGCCTGTCACCAGGTTGGCGCCTACCATACTACAATCCAAGCGGGCGGGTTAGTCCTTTGCACCCGCCAAGCTCGCCTCCTGCGCACGCAACCTCAGGGCCGCCCTTGGCCGGACAGGGCGGCGGGATGCGGCGGCGGACGACCAAACAGGGCCTCAAACATTAGATCATGCAGCAGATTCTGCTCGATCACGCCATGCAGCGCGGTGGCGTTCAGGCCCTTGGCGTAGGCCGCCACATCTTCGCCGGCGTGGGTTTCCACCACAATTGGACCGGCTGGAGTGGGCAAGATCGTGGGAAAGGTGGCCAGTTGCATGAAATCGGGCGCTTCGGTGTCGATTTCGGTCAAGTCCGGCAGCCGCTCGCGCCAACCGGGGCCGTTGGCGTAGCTGAGCGTGGCGTAGGGATTGCCGAGGTAATCCTTCGCCAAGACGCCTGGTGCTGTCTCCACCTTGCCGAGAATCGGGTTGCCCCGCCGCGGATAGCCGCTGATGGTCAGAGTGTGGCTGTGGTCCGCAGTCACCAGAATCAGGGTGTCGGCGGGGTCGGTCATGGCTTCCGCCTTGGCCACCGCCGCGTCCAGAGCAACCGTGTCAACCAGCGCCCGGTAGGCGTTGCTGAAGTGGTGGCCATGGTCGATGCGCCCGCCTTCAACCAAAAGGAAGAAGCCCGGGCCCCGGTTGCGCAGCCGCCGCAGGGCGAATTCGGTCATCCTCGCCAGCGAAGGCTCCACGGCCTTGGCCCGGTCTGCCTCAAACTGCATGTGACTGGGCTCAAACAGACCGAGCACTTGTTCGGCTGACCCTGACTCAAGGGCGCTTAACTGGTCCAGCCGCCAAGCGTAGGCGCGGCGGCGCCCGCCCGACAGCCAATGCTCCACCAGGTCCCGGCCGTCGGCGCGAAGGCCGGTTTGGTCGGGATATTCAGGGTCCGCCTGCTCAGCGCCGAGGAAGTGCGCGCGCCCGCCGCCAAGCATCACCTCCATGCCGTCCCCCGCCGTAAATTCCACCAACTGCCGGGCGATGTCGCGACAGCCGGCAGTGACTGCCTCTTGCGGCATGATCGCGTCGTGCTCCCAGTCCCGGTCCGCGGCGTGGGCGTAGGCCGCCGCCGGAGTGGCGTGGGTGATCGTTGTCGTGGTGACGATGCCAGTCAAAAAGCCTTCCCGCTCCGCTCGCTCCAGCAAGGTGGTCAGGGGCCGCTCAAGACCGGCGGCGCAGTCGCCGCGCTCAACCTCCCGGTTGACGCTCAGGACGCCGGAGCGGGTCTTGGCGCCGGTGATGATGGCGGTCATGGTGCCGGCGCTGTCCGGCACCTGCCTGTCAATGGTGTAGGTCTTGACCAAGGCCAGGTTGGGAAAACTCTCAAAGGAAAGGCTGTGCTCCTCCCCAGCGGCGCCGGTCAACTGCCCGGCGAAGATGCGCGCCGCGGTGACGGTGGAGACGCCCATGCCGTCACCGATGAAGAGGATGACGTTGCGCTGCTCCGCTGCGGCCGGCGGCATGGCGGCGCCAAGCACGAGGACGATGCCGGCCGACAGGCGACAGGCTTGGCGCCAACGCCGTTTACGGTGCTCTCCCAGCTTGGTTGCGCCGGGGAGCAAACACGGGACCCAAGGGCCGCAAGCGTCGGTCGGCGCCGTCTCAGCAACCGGGGAGCATTCAGCGAACCATGACCTCATGGTCCGTCCCGAGCTTCGCGCATGGTGACGAACTCCTCCGCGGCAGTCGGGTGGATGCCTATGGTGGCGTCGAACTGCCGCTTGGTGGCCCCGGCGTTGACGGCGACCGCCATGCCCTGCACGATTTCGCCGGCCTCCGGTCCCACCATGTGCAGCCCCACCACCCGGTCCGTAGCCTGCTCAACGACGATCTTCATGAAGGTGTGCTCGCCACGCCCGGTCAGCGTGTGCTTCATCGGTTTGAAGCTCGACTCATAAACTTCAATGGCGCCAAGGCGGCGCTGCGCCTCGGCCTCGGTGAGGCCCACCGTGCCGATGTGCGGCTGGCAGAACACCGCCGTAGGCACGTTGTCGTAGGCTAGGCGGCGCGGCGGCCCAGCCCCGAACAGATTGTGCGCCACGCACATCCCCTCTGCGATGGCCACCGGCGTGAGCTGCATTCGGTCAATGACGTCCCCAATGGCGAGAATGCTCGGCACGTTGCTGCGATACTCCTCGTCCACCAGCACCGCGCCGTTGTCCGCCAAGGCCACCCCGACTTCCCGCAGCCCAAGGCCGGCCACGTTGGGGCGGCGGCCGGTGGCACACAGAACCAAGTCCGCCGGCACCTTGCCGCCGTCCGCCAAAGTCAAGACTCGCTCGGCGCCGGCCTTGTCGATCCTATCGACGACGGCGTTGAAACGCAGCGCCACGCCTTTTTTTTCCAACTCGTCGGCGACGAACCGCCGCACGCCGTCATCGAAGCCGCGCAGGAACAGCGGCCCCCGATACAGCAGTTGGGTTTGCGCACCCAAACCGGCGAAGATGCCGGCGAACTCCACGGCGATGTAGCCGCCGCCCACCACCACCGCCCGCCTCGGAAAACGCGGCAGGTAGAAGGCGTCGTCGGAGATGATGGCGTGCTCCAAACCAGGGAAGTCCGGCGTCCAAGGGCGGCTGCCGGTGGCGACCAAAATGTGCGCGGCGGTAAATGCGGCGCCGTTGACTTCCACGGTGTGGGGGTCCGCCAGCCGCGCCCGCCCTTCGTGGATTGTCACTCCCGCGCCCGCCAGCAGATTGCGGTAAATCCCC
Organism: uncultured Pseudomonadales bacterium; assembly: GCA_958296195.1. GTDB lineage: Bacteria > Pseudomonadota > Gammaproteobacteria > Pseudomonadales > Azotimanducaceae > Azophilus. Next base: position 3,027,045 of record OY282455.1, read on the forward strand.
TGCAGGCGCTTGATCTCGGCAGTTTTGTTGTCCCGCAGCCTGTCCCAATCGAAGCCGGGCGCAGACGCGCTCCAGCCGTAGGCGGCGGCGTCCTCGAAATCCTCGGCGAAGTGGGCGCCATAGACAAAGAGCTTCTTGGGCACGCAACCGACATTGACGCAGGTGCCGCCCAGGTGGGTGGACTCCGCCACAGCCACTCGGGCACCCAACCCGGACGCCACCCGGCTGGCGCGAACGCCGCCGGAGCCAGCGCCGATTACATAGAGATCAAAGTCGTACTTCACTGCCTTGCGCACCTCATCGCACCGCCAATCGTCGCCGGCCGTGCAACCCATCCCCCGCCTGCCACCCAGACTTTGCGGAAGTCTAAGCCATAACTTTGGAGATCGTCCATGCCGGCGAGACCTAAATTCCCCGTGGGACCTTGCTGACCTAGTCGGTACGCAGTGCCTGCGCCAAGCTGTTCGGTCGAAGTTCCGGCGGGCGGAGGAAGCAACGGCCGCGGACGCCCGGCCACTGGCGGCTTGGTTTAAGCGCCGGTTGGCAATGCCGGCCATTCGACCAATTGCAGTAAACTGAACTCCCTTGTTCTGACAATGGAGTGGATATGAACAACGCCCGCAACGATCGGCTGAGGTTTTGAGTCGTGCTGCCGCGCCGCAAGCCCAATCCTGACCGAACGGCATCAGGCTTCGGCTGCTTCAGGCGGGTTTGGGTTAGGGTATCGGCCAACCGATGAACATCACCATCTTCGGGGCCGGCTACGTCGGCTTGGTGACAGGCGGCTGCTTTGCGGAAATGGGCAACTCGGTCGTTTGCGTGGAAGTGGACGCCGAGCGGGTGGCGGGGCTGCAGGCCGGCCGAACGCCCATTTTCGAGCCAGGCCTCGACACGTTGATCAGGACCAACCTCGCCGCCGAGCGGATGCGTTTCACCACCAGCACGGAGGAAGGCATTGAACATGGGAGAGTTCTCTTCATCGCCGTCGGCACGCCGGCGCAGGAGGATGGCAGCGCCGACTTGAACGCCGTGCTCGCCGTCGCCAACCAAGTCGGACGGCGCATGAAGACAGCCAAGATCATCGTCGATAAGTCAACCGTTCCAGTCGGCACCGCCGACCAGGTGCGCGCCACAGTGGCGGCAGCGCTCCAGGAACGGGGCCTAAGCCTCGACTTCGACGTGGTCGCCAACCCGGAATTCCTAAAGGAAGGCGCTGCGGTCAACGACTTCATGCGCCCAGACCGCATCATCATCGGCGCCAGCCGTGACGACAGCCGGGCGATTCTTGAAAGGCTCTACGAACCCTTCGTGCGCAACCGCGACAAGTTCGTCCACATGAGCGAACGCTCGGCGGAATTGGCCAAGTACGCGGCCAACGCCATGCTGGCCGCACGCATCAGCCTCGTCAACGAGCTGGCCGGCATAGCGGACCAAGTCGGGGCGGACATCGAGGCCGTGCGGCGCGGCATTGGCCGGGACCCGCGCATCGGCACCCATTTCCTGTACGCCGGCGCCGGCTACGGCGGCACCTGCTTTCCGAAGGACATCAAGGCCTTGATTCACACCGCCGATTCACTCGGAGTGGCCACGCAAATGCTGCAGGCCGTGGAGGCCGTCAACGGCCGGCAGAAGGGCGTCTTGGTCCGGAAGATGCAGCGCCACTACGGATCGGGGCTGGCCGGCAAGACCCTAGCCCTGTGGGGCTTGGCCTTCAAACCCAACACGGACGACATGCGCGAGGCGCCCAGCCTAGTGGTGGTCGAAGCGCTGCTGGACGCCGGCGCCAAGGTGCAAGCCTATGACCCGGTGGCCAGCCCCGCAGCCGAGGGTGTCTTTGGCGGCAAGGTCAAGCTCTGCCGGACCCGTTATGAGGCCGTGGCCGACGCCGACGGATTGGTGATCCTGACCGAATGGAACGAGTTCCGCACCCCGAACTTCCAGCGCCTGCGCACCACCATGAAGGAACCGGTCATCTTCGACGGGCGCAACCTTTACGACCCGGCCTACCTAGCCGGATTGGGCTTTGTCTATCACTCCATTGGCCGCCCGGCCCTGCCTGCCTCCAAACTTGCACACGGCTGATAAATGTATATTTAATTTATTGAAATTAGATGATTTTTTACCTTCAAGCACCTATTTTTCACGACAGCCAACAGGCCGCGGCTGCACAAAAAATTGACAAAGCGGCCCTGCATTCATAAGCTCGCTCACCAGCATCGACAACCAGCCAAGCATTGGTTTGAGCGGCCGCGGGGGAGGTGGAAGCGGCCAAGAACTTGGCTTATTGGTCGAGTTTTCCGGCGTTCAAGAACAAATCGGCTGCGGCGCCTTGCGAACCTGCGGCAAATAAGGGAGGACACATGGTGCAGGCAAGCCCGAAGGTTGCTCGGCTTCTCATTGACGACAAGGAAATCGACCTGCCCGTCATATCCGGCAGCGGCGGTCCGGACGTCATTGATGTCGGCGGCCTGACCCGGCACGGCTACTTCACCTACGATCCGGGCTTTGTCTCCACCGCCTCCTGCGACTCCGAACTCACCTACATCGACGGAGACGCCGGCGTCCTGCTGCACCGCGGCTATCCCATTGAACAGCTAGCCGAGCGGTCCGACTTCCTGGAGCTTTGCTACCTGTTGCTGAACGGCGACCTGCCCTGCGCAGCCAAGCGGGAGCAGTTCGTCAACAACATCAGGCGCCACACCATGGTGCATGAAAAACTCAAGGCCCTGATCCAAGGCTACCGGCGGGACGCCCACCCCATGGCCATCCTGTGCGGCGTGGTGGCGGCGCTGTCCGCCTTCTACCATGACTCCTTGGACATCGACGATGCGCAGCATCGGCTAAGGACCGCCCACCGCCTGATCGCCAAGATGCCAACCTTGGCGGCGATGAGCTACAAGTACGCTCGCGGCGAGCCCTTCATCTACCCGCGCAACGATCTTGGCTACGCGGAGAACTTCCTGCACATGATGTTCGCCAACCCATGCGAGGAGCACCACGTCAATCCGGTAATCGCCCAGGCCATGGACCGCATCTTTCTGCTGCATGCGGACCATGAGCAAAACGCCTCTACCTCCACGGTGCGCATGGCCGGCTCCACCGGCGCCAACCCCTTCTCCTGCATCGCCGCCGGCATTGCCGCCCTGTGGGGCCCCTCCCACGGCGGCGCCAACGAAGCGGTGCTGAACATGCTGGCGGAAATCGGCCACGAGAAGCACATCGACAAGTATGTCGCCAAGGCCAAAAACAAGGACGACCCCTTCCGATTGATGGGCTTCGGCCATCGGGTTTACAAAAGCTACGACCCGCGTGCCAAGGTCATGCAGCAAAGCTGCCATGAAGTGCTCAACGCCCTCGGTGTGGATAGCGACCCCACCCTGCGCATGGCGCAGCGGTTGGAGCAAATCGCCCTCGAGGACAGCTATTTTGTGGAGAAACGCCTCTATCCGAACGTGGATTTCTACTCCGGCATCATCCTGAAGGCCATCGGCATTCCGGTGGAGATGTTTACGGTCATCTTCGCCGTCGGCAGAACTCCAGGCTGGATCGCCCACTGGAACGAGATGATCGGCGGCAACTACCGGCTTGGCAGGCCAAGGCAACTTTACCGCGGCCCAACCCGCAGGGACTATTTGCCGGTTGACCGAAGGTAAGCGTCGGTTTTCGCCACAACCTTGCCCATCGCCGCCACGATTTGCTCAATCTCCTGGGGCTTGTGGGCGGCACTGACGCTCATGCGCAGCAGGCTACCGCCGCTGGGCGCGGCCGGGGGCAGCATCAGGTTGACGTAAACCCCCTCCTCCAGCAGTTTCCGCCAAGCGGACAGCGCTTCGGTCCGGTCGGCAAGGCGCACCGCCATGACCGGGCTGGGCGCCTCGCCCACCTGCAGGCCAAGCTGGGTCAAGCCTTGGTGCAACTGCCGGGCGTTGCGCCAAAGCTGCGCCTTCAGCTCCGGGCGGTTGCGCAGCGCCCGCAGCGCGGAGCGGGTGCATTCCACCGTGGCCGGCGAGGGCGAAGCCGTGAACATGTAAGGCCGGCTGGCGTAGGTGAACAACGCCAACTCCTCATGCCGACTGGTGCAGAATCCGCCCATGGTGCCTAGACTCTTGCTGAAGGTGCCGACCACGAAGTCCACTTGGTCCAGAATTCCGGCCGCCTCGACCACGCCCCTGCCCTGCTCGCCCGCTACGCCGAGGGAGTGGGCTTCATCGACCAGCAGCAAGGCGCCGCGGCGGCTCTTCACCTCCGCGATTTCGGCCAAGGGCGCTTGATCGCCAAGCACGCTGTACAGACCCTCCACCACCACCAAGGCGTTGGCGGCCCGCTCACCGAGGCGGGTCAAGCGGGCGTCGAGGCTGGACGAGTCATTGTGGCGAAAGACATAGACTTGCGCCTGGCACAGCCGGCAACCGTCATAGAGGCTGGCGTGGGCGTCCGCGTCGAGCAGCACCGCATCCTCCGGCCCCAGCAGGGCCGCCAAGGTGCCTAGGTTGGCGGCGTAGCCAGTGGAGAACACCACCGCATGGGGATAGCCGTAGAAGTCGGCGATCTCCGCCTCCAAGGCAACATGACCGGCGTAGGTGCCGTTGGCCATGCGCGACCCGGTGGTGCCAGTGCCGGCGTCTTGAATGGCCTGCCGCCCGGCCGCCACGCCAGCGGCGTCGAAGGTCAGACCCAAATAGTTGTTGGTGCCGGCCAGCACGGTGGCGACGCCGTTGATGACGCCCAAGGTGGGCGAATGCAGGCGCTCGATGACCACCTTAGTGGGATCCACCTCGCCAAGGCTGCGGCGAACCTCAGCAACGGCTTGGAACTTCGCCAGCAGGCTCATGGGGTCATGCGCCGCACGATGTCCGCCAACTGGGCGACATTGCGCACATTGGCCAGTTTCTCCTGCTCAATGACGAGCTCGAAATGATCCTCCACCTCCATGACGAACTCCATGAGCTGCGCCGACTCCAAGGCTAGGGCTTCGAGCAGGTCGGTCTGCGGCGAAAAGTCCTCCGGCAACGTTGCCACCGCCGCCAAAAGGTCGCGCAACTGCGCTTCAATCGCATCCAATTCACTTGCCTCCTAGGGTTTGCTCCATGCCGCTAGCCAAATTGTGGCGAGGGCGCCAGCCGGTCACCGCACCATAGCGGTCGTCGCCGCCCACCCAGCGGTCGTGCAGCAACTCCCGAACCTTGCCCGGCGTCAGCATGGGCGCACGACGCCGCAACCGGGACAGCAGCACGTTCATGCGGGCAGCCAGCATTAGAGCATACGGGGGAATCACCAGCGTGCGCTTGCCCGAGCTGCCGGCCGCCGCGGTGATGGCCGGCCAATCGTAACCGTCCGCCGCCCCATCGTCGATGCTGAACTGACGGCGGCGGCAGCGAGCGGGATCCTCCAGCCAGCGCAGAATCGCCGACACCAAGTCGTCAACATGCAGAAACGAAAGGCGTTGGCGCACATTGCCGGGAACCACCGTCAAGCCACGCCGCAGCAAGCGCAGCATGGGGCGGAGTTCAACATCCCCAGGGCCGTAAACGGCCGGCGGGCGAACAATGGTCCAGTCGAGATCGGGCTGGGCCGACAGCGCCCGCTCCCCTGCCCTTTTGCTGGCCGCATAGTCCGAAAGTTGCGGCTGCGAAGCCGCCAGGGAGGACACCAAGAGAAACGCCGGCGGCCGCTCCTGCCGGGCCGCTGCCGCAGCAAGGTGGCGCACAGCGTCAACATTGGCCAGCCTGAAGTCCTCCGGCCGCCGACCGCGCACCGCGCCGGCGAGATGAATGACCGCATCCATGCCTGTCAGCGCTTCTTCGAGCGCCTGCGGATTCCCTAAGCAGGCCAGCCAAGGTTCAATTTCGGAGTCGAGGGCGGTTGTGGGGCGCCTAAGGATGGCGCGCACAGCGAAACTGTCGGAGAGCAGCGGCCCCGCCAAGCGGCGGCCGATGAATCCGGTTAGGCCGGTGACGGCGACAGTTCGTGGGCTGGCCTTGGAAACCGTGAGGACAGCCCCACAACCTCAGACTGCCGCCTGTCGCATGTTGTCGCTCGGCCACGCCACCAGAGGCACCGGATGACGCCCGTCCTCGTCCCACTGAATGCGGGCTAGGAAACCTTTGCAGGCGGTGATGCGGGACAGTTTGCCGGAGGAGGTGCGCGGCAGGGTGCGCGGCGGCACGATGTCAACATGGCAGGAAATGCCGAAGTGTTCGCGCATCAGCGATTCGATGCGCGTGGGTAGTTCCGGGTCGGCGCCCTTGGCTTCAATGACGAGCACCACCATCGGCGCCCCGTTCGGCCGCGTCACCTCAAAAGCCGTTGTGGTTCCGCTGCGCACTCCTGGAGCGGTCTCCGCCAACTGCTCCAAATCCTGGGGCCAAATGTTACGCCCACTGATGATGATGACGTCCCGGCTGCGAGCGGTCACCACCAAGTGCCGGCCGCATCGATAGCCGATGTCCCCAGTGTCAAGCCAGCCCGACTGATCGAGCACCTCAGCCGTGGCCTCGGGATCGTTGAAGTAGCCGCGCATGACGCTTGGCCCACGCACCAGAATGCGCCCGCACCGCCGCTCCTCAAGTTCTTGGCCCGACTCATCGCAGATTCTGAACTCGTAACTGGGCATGACCGCCCCGCAATCGACCAAGCCGAGGACGTCCCGGCTGGGAGAATCGGCGCCATCAACCGGCGTCGCCCGTCCGGACGTGGCCACCAGCTCCTTGTCCACCAAATCGACGTCAATGCCCTGGTTAAGGGGCGCGAAGCTGATGGCCAAGCCGCATTCCGCCATGCCGTAGCAGGCCACAAATGCCTTGGGGTTGAACCCGGCCGGCGCAAGCACCCGGCTGAACCGCTCCAGCAAGCGGGGATTGATGCGTTCGGCGCCGACGCAGGCGACCCGCCAATGGGAAAGGTCGTAGCGTTCGTGGTCCGAAGAGCGCAATCGCGCCGCGCACAGACCATAGCCGGACGGCGGGCTTGAAGAGACCGTGCCCTTGTTGTCGGAAATGAGCTTGAGCCACAGCCGCGGGCGCATGGCGAAGGTGCGTGGGCTTAGATAGTCCACGGACAACGCGCGCATCAAGGGAACCAGAACGAATCCAACCAAGCCCATGTCGTGGTAGAAAGGCAGCCAGGACACGAGCCGGTCGTCGTCCCGCATCTTTGCGCCCACATCGGTTATTTCGCGCAGATTGGACAGCACCGCCGCCTGGGACATCTCCACGCCCCTAGGAAACCGAGTGCTGCCGGAAGTGTACTGCAGGTAGGCCGGCTCCTCTCCGACCAGCGGACGCAAGGGCGCATTCGCTTCCGGCAAGGCGTCAAAATCCTCCGCGTCGCCAACGAACCTCAAGGACAGCGGCTGCGCCGCCTGTTTGAGCAAGTCAAGGAAGCCTTCGGGGGCGATGGCCACCGCAGCGCCGCTGCTTTTCATCATGCGCCGAATCTGGTCGGCGTAGGCGTCGCCGCCGCCCATTTGCAGCCCCGCGGGTATGGGCACTGGAATCAGCCCGGCGTATTGGCAAGCGAAGAAGAAGCGGTGGAACAGTGGGGTGGTGTCGGCGATGATGGCGACCCGTGCGTAGCGGGCCAGTTTCAGGCTGTTGAGGCGGCGGGCGGTGGCTAGGGCCTCGTCACGCAAAGCGGCGTACGGCAGCACATGGGTCAAGCGCCCGACGCCGCCGTAAAAGTTGTATCCGGTTGACCACTGCGCAGCGAACTCCAACGCATCCGCCAAGCCCGCAAACGCTCTCTCACGACTTGGCGCCCCCCCGCCTGTCGGTGTTGCAACTAAATCCGTCACTATGTGCTTACCCGCTATGACAGGAACTTCCCACCCCAAAAGCGCAAACGGTGCCCGCGGAGTTCACGGCGAACCCCAGCGCCGGTCGAATTCTAAATGAATTTCACCGCAACGCACCACTAGTTTGCTTCAGTAATGAGAAATGGGTGAAGCATTATGAAAACATTTTGAAGAAAATCAAGCAGAAAATGATAAAAACTGCCCAAGCTTGGAATAAAGCCACCCCAATGGCGCCAGAGTGGCGAGCCCAAGTTCCGAACCGAGCCCCCGGCGCCCAAGCTAGGCGCTCGCGCTGGGACGCGCCGAAACCACCTCGTGCCAACGCTGGAGATTCTTGCAGGCGTTGGGAATGGGCGTTCGGGCGGCGCTGGTGGCGAAGTCCACCGCGCACAAGGCGGTGATGTCGGCCAAGCTGAAGGTGTCCCCCGCCACGAACTGGCAGGTGCCCAACGCCCTGTTCAGGCGGTCGTAGAAGGCTTGCACTCGGACGGCGCCGCGCTGCGCCAACTCTGGAATGGCTTCAAAGACGCCGTCAGGCCCCGGCAGGCCACGTTTGGCGAAGCCCGGAAAGGAGTTGCGAAACACTTCGGCGGCGGCCCCCATGCCGTCGAACTCCATGTGGCGCTCCCGGGCGGCGATCCGAGCCTTGCTCACCGGGTCCGTTCCCATGAGCGGAGGGGCTGGATGGACCTCCTCCAAGTAGCGGCATATCGCCGGGGCCTCGTCGAGCGGCGTGCCGTCGTCGAGCACCAACGTCGGCACCAGCCCCCGGGGGTTGACGGCTAGATAGTCCTCATGCAGGTTTTCACCCTTGACGATGTTGATTTCGACCTTCTCGCAGGTGACGCCCTTCTCCGCCATGAAGATGCGCACTCGGCGGGGATTCGGCGCTAAGTGGCAGTCATAGAGTTTCATCAAATGCTCCTCCGGTTGTGGGGCGCTCCAATCCACAGGCGTTGCGCCGACGGGTCCTGAAGCGGGCAAGCCGCATATTGCACCAAGGAACCCCCAAGCTCAATGCCTGGAGTTGGGAGCGGCGCTTGGCGGCCCGTTCATTCCCCCAGCCAATCCAGACGATAGCCCGGCGGCAAGGGTTGGCGGCGCTCCACTCGCTCGGCGAAGGACTTCAGATCTTCGAGCACCATCAGCAAATAGGGATCGTTCGCCGGCCTGGCGATGTCGCACAGCAGGAGCAGTTGCTCAATGCACCACCAAAACGCCTCCTCTCCCGGCAAGGGCGGGCGGCGCGGCGGCATGAGGTCCACCGCCTCTTCGTCATCAAGCACCCGGCCGAGGAAGGCGGCCACTTGGCGGTTGCCCTGCACGGCCGGGGAGGCATCCCTCAGAATCCCGAGCAGTTCCGGCCTATGCCGCTCCATCAGTTCTTCGCCGTTCATGACGCCGCCCTTCCGCTTCCCTTGCCGCACCCCGCCGGCGCCGGAGGGCCTTGGCGTTGCGCCACCGCTTGTCGGGCTGAACCAGGGTACACCCGCGTCAATGCGCAGATCTTTTCCATGACGCCAATTATCCAGCCTGGCGCACCAGCCAAAAGAGCATTTCTCCGCACGCCCCATGCGACATCGGCCTTGCAGCGCATGGGCGATGGCGCACACTTCGACCGCCATCGCCCGTCCTCTTCCATTACACTGATTCACCCCAACGGCGTTGCGCGGCAGCACCCACAGCCCAAGATGAGGCCAAGCCCATGACTGAAATTCAATCCTTCGCCATCGACGCACCGGAACAAGACTTGGAGGATCTGAAGCAGCGCCTAGAACGCACCCGCTGGCCGGAGGCCGAACCCCCGGACGATTGGAGCCAAGGCGTGCCCCTAGCCTACGCCAAGGAGTTCTGCGGCTATTGGGCCGAGCGCTACGATTGGCCCAGCCGCCAAGCGCGGCTGAACCGCTTTCCGCAATTCAAGACGGCCGTTGACGGACTCGGCATCCACTTCATCCACGCGCAGAGCGAAGCGCCGGGAGCTTGGCCGCTGCTCATCTCCCACGGCTGGCCCGGCTCGGTGGTTGAATTCCACAAGGTCATCGAACCCCTAACCAACCCAGCCGCCCACGGCGGCGACGCCGCCGACGCCTTTCACGTCATCTGCCCGTCGCTGCCCGGCTACGGGTTCTCCGACAAGCCGGCCGAGACCGGCTGGGGCGTGGAGCGCATCGCCGAAGTCTGGGACAAGTTGATGCAGCGTCTCGGCTACGACCGCTACTTCGCCCAAGGAGGCGATTGGGGGGCGGCGGTCACCACCGCCATCGGCGCCCAAAACCTCGGCCGTTGCGCCGGCGTCCACCTCAACATGCCTTTCGCCCGGCCCACGCCGGAGGCGCTGGCCGACCCCAACGAGCGGGATCAGGCCGCCCTCGAGGCCCTCCGCTACTATCAGGAATGGGACTCGGGCTACTCCAAGCAACAAAGCACCCGCCCCCAAACCCTAGGCTACGCGCTGGTGGATTCGCCGGCCGGCCAAGCGATGTGGATCCTGGAGAAGTTCTGGGCTTGGACCGATTGCCAAGGCCATCCGGAAAACGCCCTCAGCCGAGACGAGCTCATCGACAACATCATGATCTATTGGTTGACGGCTTCCGGCGCATCCTCGGCGCGCCTGTACTGGGAGAGCTTCGGCAAGGCGTTCGCCAACGACAGCCCGAAGGTGTCTGTTCCAACCGGGTGCAGCATCTTCCCCAAGGAGGTGTTGCCGGCGCCCCGTTCCTGGGCCGAGCAGCGCTACGCCAACATTCTGTACTGGAACGAACTCGACCGAGGCGGCCACTTCGCCGCCTTTGAACAGCCGGAGCTGTTCGTCAACGAGGTGCGCAACGCCTTTCGGCTGATGCGCTAGGCGGCCTAGCCTTGGTCCGCCAACCTAGGGCACCGCCGGAGCACCGGCACCGCCAGTAGAACAGACAGGAAGGCGAAGGCCAGCCCGCTCATGATGTGGTGGAGCCAGGGAGGATCGAACTCCCGACCTCTACAATGCCATTGTAGCGCTCTCCCAGCTGAGCTATGGCCCCACAGCGGTCATGCATTGGGAGGGAGTGCGGATGCTAGGCGCAAGCCGTGCGCCTGTCAACGCGGCTTGGCGGCTTCCGGTATTGGAGTTTTCCGGCGCGAACGTAAAATAGCGTCCCCATCGCCCAGAGACGAATGAGCAACCCATGACCAACCCTCCAGTCCCAGCGCTTCAAGATGGCGCCGAAGCCCGCGTCCACGCCGTGGCGGAGTGGCTTGCGGCCCGCATCATCGGCCAGGACAAGCTGATTCGCCGCCTGCTCATGGCCATGCTGTGCGGCGGGCATCTGCTTGTGGAGGGTGCGCCGGGATTGGCCAAGACAAGGGCCGTCAAGGAGCTGGCCAGCGCGGTGACGGGCAACTTCCACCGCATTCAGTTCACCCCGGACCTGCTGCCCAGCGATGTGACCGGCACCGAAGTCTATCGCCCGGAGGACGGCTCGTTCAGCTTTCAGCCGGGGCCGGTCTTCCACAACCTGCTGCTGGCGGATGAGATCAACCGCGCCCCGGCCAAGGTGCAGTCCGCCTTGCTGGAGGCCATGGCGGAGCGGCAGGTGAGCATCGGCCGGGAGACTTTCCCGCTGCCGGACCTATTCCTGGTCATGGCCACCCAAAACCCCATCGAGCAGGAAGGCACCTATCCTTTGCCGGAGGCCCAGTTGGACCGCTTTTTGATGCACGTCAAGGTCGAATACCCGGAAGGCGATGCGGAGCAGGCCATCCTGCGGCTGGTGCGCCACGAAGCCGGGCAGGCGCAGCGCCCCGCCGAACCGCCGGCGCGTCTTGACGAGGCCGCCATCTTCGCGGCCCGGGACGCCATTCTGTCCCTGCACATGGCCGACCCGGTGGAGCGCTACATCATCGCCTTGGTGCTCGCGTCGCGCCGTCCCCAAGGGGAATTGGCGGAATGGATCGAATACGGCGCCAGCCCCAGGGGCACCATCGCCCTCGACCAGTGCAGCCGCGCCTTGGCGTGGCTTGACGGGCGGAACTTCGTCACCCCTGACGACGTCCAACAGGTTGCCCACGACGCTCTGCGCCATCGGCTAATACTCTCTTATGAAGCGGAGGCGAAGGGCGTCACCCCCGACATGGCGGTGGACGCCCTGCTCGGCCAAGTGGCCGTGCCCTAGATCGAATGTGTACCTGAGGCATCGCTCTGTGCGCCATTCTCCACCGCCCCAAGCCACCCCCGCGGCCGCTAGTGCCGGGGGGTCCTGAATTCGCCCGTGCTCACTGGCGCTTACGTCGATTTGGGCGATCTTTTGGCCCTGCGCACCCGCTGTCCGCATACCAAGCGGCAAAGCGCCCTGCGCCGAGGCCATCTGCCCGGCGCCCGGCTCTCCAAGCTGCGCGGACGGGGCGTCGATTTCTCGGAGGTTCGCCTCTACCAGCCGGGGGACGACGTGCGCACCATCGAATGGCGCGTCACCGCCCGCAAGAACAAGCCCCACACCAAGATTTTTCGGGAGGAGCGGGAGCGCCCCGTCCTGGTGGTGGTGGACCAGAGCCAAAGCCTGTTCTTTGGCAGCCGGGTGCGCCTGAAGTCGGTCGCCGCCGCCGAATGCGCCGCAACGGCGGCCTGGACTGCACTGGCCAACAACGACCGCGTGGGCGGCGCGGTGGTCGGCAACGAGCGAACCTGCGTCCACAAACCGCTGCGCAACGCCAAGGCGGTCACCCGGCTGCTGGCGGACTTGGCCGCCGAGAACCGGGCGTTGCACCGGCACAGCCGCCTGGACGACCAAGCGCGTTACGCCAATGGCCTGATGCAGGTGCGGCGCTTGGTGAGAACCGGCTTCCAAGTGTTGCTGATCTCCGACTTCCTCACGGCGCTGGACGCATGGCGCAACACCGTGGAGGCATTGGCCAGGCACAACGACCTAACTTTGGTCCGCATAGCGGACCGCCTGGATCGCGAACTGCCGCCCAACAACCGCTACGCCGTCACCGACGGCTTGGCGCACCGTCAATTTCACAGCGGCAACTCCAACCTGCGCAAGATCTACGCCGACCGCTTCGAACAGAGCGAATGGGCGCTGCAGGCGCTGTGCGCCGCCGCCGCGGTGCGCTACGTTCGGGTCATGACGGACGACGAGGGCAACGAGACTTGGATGTAGCTTGCCCATGACGCCGGACTTGCTGGAGCAACTGCGCGACATTCATGCGCCGGCGGCGCCCGGTTGGTGGCCGCCGGCCCTGGGTTGGTGGATCTTGGCGCTGCTGGCGCTTTTGCTGCTCGTTTGGGGCGGCCTGCGGCTGTGGCGACGTTGGCGGCGTTTTCAACCGGCTCGGGCCGCCAAGAAGCTGCACCTCGGGTTGGCCCGTCAACTGGAGGCGCAGTCGCTCTCGTCGGAGGCTTGGCTGCACGAAACCAATCAACTGCTGAAGCGGCTGGCGGTGCATGGCCTCGGCCACAGCCAGACCATTCCCGCTTGGGGCGCCGACTGGCTGCGCTATCTCGACGGGCGCTACGGCCAAGCGGCGTTCTCCCGAGGCGTTGGTCGCTGCTTCGGCCCGGACCGATTCCGTCCTGAAGCCAAGGTGGACGTGCAAGCCGCGAACGCCTTGGTGCATCGTTTCCTAGTGCGTGAGTGCCGGCGCTTCTGGCGGCCCGCGGAGACCTTAAGGGAGCGGCACGGCCATGCTTGAATGGGTTTGGCCCTACGTTTTGGCGCTGGCTCCGGCGCCGCTTCTAGTGTACTGGCTGGCCCCTCCCCTGACCCACCGGCAAGCGGCCCTTCGGGTGCCCAATGTGAGTGCGTTCGACTTGCAGAGCGCAGCCGGGCCGCCGACGCAGGGAAGGCGATTGCCTTGGCGCGCGCTTTTGCTGTGGCTCGCTTGGCTGGCCTTGCTGGCCGCCGCCGCCCGGCCGCAGTGGACCGGCGAGCCGGTCGCCTTGCCGACCAGCGGCCGGGACCTCATGCTGGCAGTGGACATCTCCGGCAGCATGGGCACCGCGGACATGCAGCTTGGCGGGGAGTTCGTGGACCGGCTGGCGGTGGTCAAGCAGGTGGTCGAGGTCTTCGTCAACGCCCGCCAAGGCGACCGGGTGGGCCTCATTCTGTTCGGCACCCAAGCCTACCTGCAAGCCCCCCTGACTTTCGACGTCACCAGCGTCAACCGCCTGCTGAAGGAGGCCCCGGTGGGAATCGCCGGCGGCAAAACCGCCATCGGCGACGCCATCGGGCTGGCGGTCAAACGCCTGCGGCAAAGGCCCGAAGGGGACCGAGTGCTCATTCTGCTGACGGACGGCGCCAGCAACGCCGGAGAGGTGGCGCCCGTCAAGGCGGCGGAACTGGCCGCCAACGACGCCATCCGCATCTACACCATCGGCGTCGGCGCCGATGAAATGCGAATGCCCGGCGTCTTCGGCTCCAGGTCGGTCAACCCTTCCGCCGATTTGGACGAAGACACTCTGACCGCCATTGCCGCCACCACCGGCGGACGCTACTTCCGTGCCCGCAACACCGAGAAGCTGCAGGAAATCTACGGCATCATCGACGCCTTGGAGCCCATTGAGCAGGACCCCGAAACCTACCGCCCAACCGCGGCCCTCTACCAATGGCCCATGGCCCTGGCTTGGTTGCTGATCTGCTTGCTGGTGCTTCTGCAGTGGCGGTCACCAAGCCGAACGCAGCAGCAGAAGTCCTGATGCACCAGATGCAAAAGGAGCACCGCCCAAATTCGGGGAGCGTCTCCCGTCGAGGGATCTTTATGTATGGATCAGTCTTCAATAAATTATTTAACATATTGAAAATAAAGAAATTCTATTTGAATGGAACAGATCTAGATAGGATGTCGGAGCACAGCCGTGGCTGAGGGCTGGCAAGACTTCCACTTCCTAAGGCCGCTATGGATTCTAGGCGCCTTGCCGGCCCTGGTGCTGGCCTTCCTATGGGTGCGCCGCCAGTGGCGGAGTTCTCCTTGGCGGGACGCCCTGGCGCCGGAACTACTGGCCGTGCTGCTGGAGCCCCAACCCGCCGCTCGGCACCGACTGGCGCCTTGGGTCTTGGCGGCGGCCCTGCTGGCCGGCGCGGTCAGCCTCGCCGGCCCAACCTGGCAGCGGTTGCCGCAGCCCGTGGAGCAGAAGCAGGACGCTCTGGTCATCCTGTTCGACCTGTCCCTGTCGATGCTCGCCGAGGACCTCGCCCCGTCCCGGCTTATGCGCGCGACGCACAAGATCGCCGACGTGCTGCACCGCCGGGAGGAGGGCTTCACGGCGCTGGTGGCCTATGCCGGAGACAGCCATGTGGTCGCTCCGCTAACCGATGACGTGCGCACCATAGAAAACCTGCTGACGGCCCTGAGCCCCGCCATGATGCCGGTGCTGGGCAGCAATCCCGGCGGCGCCCTGGAGCTTGCCCATGAGTTGTTCGACAACGCCGGTTTGGAGCAAGGCCGCATACTGCTGGTCACGGACGGCGTGGATGCGGTCAGCGATCTGGCCTCCCGCTGCCGTCGGGGCTTTCCCCTCGCCGTGCTCGGCGTCGGCACTTCCGCAGCAGCGCCCATACCCTTGGACGCCATGGACCGCCCCGGCCAGCACTTGGCCGACCGCCAAGGGGCACCGGTGCGGGCGTCGCTGGACGCCGAGCGCCTGGCCGCGGTCGCCGATCTTTGCCGCGGCCGCTATCGAAGTATCGAGGTGGGCGACGCGGACATCGCCCAGCTGCTGGCGACGCCTCTGCCAAGCGCGGAGGAAAGCGTGGCGACGGACCGGCTCTTTGATGCTTGGGCGGACTTGGGGTATTGGGGTGCTGCGGCTCTTGTGCCGCTCCTGCTGCTCGGTTTTCGCAAGGGCTTTTTGGCCTGTTTGCCCCTATGCGTCTCGGTGGGTTTGGCGGCCAGCTTGCTGCCGGCGCCGGCTGCGGCCGGCTTTTGGGCGGACCTTTGGTCGCGCCGCGACCAGCAGGGCTACGAGGCTCTCCAGGAGGGACAGCCCAAAAACGCCGCCAGCCTGTTTGCGGACCCGGCTTGGCGCAACGCCGCCAAATACCGCAGCGAGGACTATCAAGGGGCCGCCGCCGGCTGGAGCAAGGCCGGCGGCGCAGCGACGGAACTCTACAATCTCGGTAACGCCTTGGCCCGACTCGGCGACTACCAAGGGGCCATAGCCGCCTATGAGGAGGCGCTGGCCGCGGCCCCGGACCACGCAGACGCAGCCTTCAACAAGGCGCTTGTGGAGCAACTTCTCCAGCAACAGCAGCAAGCCGAGCAGCAAGAGGGTGGGGAGGATTCCGGCCAGCAACAGGAGCAGGGCGAAGGCCGCGGCCAAGCCTCCCAAGACGGCCATTCAAGCCAGGACCAAGGTGGGCAAGGGGACGAAGCGCAACAGCAGCCGGCGCAGTCCGCGTCGGCGCCGCAAGCGGAGGAAGGCGAGGAAGCCGAGAACTTGGCCCAATCCGAGTCGCAGCAGGACGCCGACAGCCACGACGAGCAGGCCCAAGCCTTGGAGCAATGGCTGCGGCGGGTGCCCGATGACCCCGGCGGCTTGCTGCGGCGCAAGTTTCAACACGAAACCAATCAGCGGCTGCGGCGCGGCGACTACCGCGACCGGCAGCAGGAGAAGATCTGGTGAGGCGCCTCCCAAGGTTGGCCCTCCTTTGCTGCGCCGCCTTGCTGCCCTCCGCCTTGGCGCTGGCCAAGGTGACGGCCAGCATTGATCCGCCGGTGATCGACGAAATGGAAACCGCTCGGCTCATCCTGCGCGTGGAGGGGGCCGGCGATGGCGGCGGCTTGGATCTAAGCCCTCTCGAAAACGCCTTTGAAGTACACAACCAGAGCACCCAGAGCCAGATCAACATCGTCAACGGGCAGATGCAAAGCTGGGTGGAGCACCGTTTGGACTTGCGGCCCAAGTACACCGGCGTTTTGGAGATTCCGCCGCTGACCGTCGGCGGCGAGCGCAGCCCGCTTCTGCGCCTGCAGGTCAACCCGCTCAGCGCCGAGGCCCGCAACGCCATCGACCGCATGATTTTCTTTGAGGTGGAGGCGGCGCCCGATCCGGTGCGGGTGCAGGCGCAAGCCCTGTTGACCCGCCGGCTGTTCTACGCACCCGGCGTGCAGGTTTACAGCGACCTGCCCGGCGCCCCGGAAGTGGCCAACGCGGTGGTGATCCCCCTAGGCGACAACAACGCCGCCAACGTCGTTAGGGACGGCCGCTCCTATGGCCTGTTTGAACAGCGCTACGCTCTGTTCCCGGAGCGGAGCGGCGTTTTGCGCATCCCCGCCGCCTCGGTGGCGAGTTCGGCGCAACTGTCCGGCCGCGGCGGCCGGCGATCAGGCATTCGGGTGGCGGCGCCGGCGGTGGCGCTTGAGGTTCTGCCGGTGCCCACCGAGTACCCGGCCGAGCAACCCTGGCTGGCGGCCAAGGACGTGTCGATCCTGGAAGCCTGGACGCCGGCCAATCCCACCTTCAAGGTGGGAGAGCCCTTGCGCAGAGTCATCACCGTCAACGCAGTCGGCAATGTCGGGTCCGCCATTCCGCCCTTGACGCCCAACCTGCCGGCAGCCTTCTTCAAGCAGTATCCAGAGCCGGAGCGCTTGGAGGACGCCAAGTCCGCCACTGGGGTGGTTGGCGTGCGTCGGCAAGCCTACTCCATCATTCCCACCCAGCCCGGCGCCAGCACCCTGCCGGCGCTGTCCCTGACTTGGTGGGACAGCGTCAACGAACGGGTGCGCACGGCCAAGCTGCCGGCCCGGCCCGTCACCAGTGTCGGCGAACCGCCGGCGCCCTCCCCCACGGTGCCCCAGCCACAGCAGACTGCGGCGGGAACTCCGCAAGTCTCCACGCCGCCCGCTGGGGAGGCGCAGCCGGCGGGGCCGGCCCTAGGCGGCCAGCCTCCTTGGGCATGGGCCTTGGCCGCCTTGGGCTTCATCGGCTGGGCGGCAACTTGGTTCACCCTGCGCCGCAAACGCCCGGCCGGCGCCGGCCGGCGCAGCGCGAACACGGGCGAGAAAGCGACCGTCAGCCAAGCCCGCAAGGCGCTGGCGAAAGCCTGCCGGGAGGAGAATTGCGAGGCGATGCGCAACGCTTGGCTGGCCTACCTAGGCACCGTTTGGCGCACCTCCTCGGCCGCCGCGTTGACGCGAATCGGAGGCAACGCCGCAGCCAAGGAAATGCTCAACCGCCTGAACGCAGCGCTTTACGCCGACGCCCAACACCCCCGCGTTGACGGCCAAGCCCTGCTGCGCCTCACCCGCACTCTAGTCGAGGACGATGCCGATGAGCAGGCCGCCATCCTGCCGGAATTGCACAGCCCAGCCCCAACCCAATGAGAGCCAACGCGCCATGCCCTTGCATGAGGCGAACACGGCTTAGCCCTCCAAAGACTTGGTCACCACCTCAAAGACGTCCTTGGACAGCTTGTCTTGGGCCTGGATTCGTTGCAAGGCGGTGCGCATGAGTTTTTGCCGGTTGGAATCGAACTTGCGCCAGCGGGTCAGCGGGGTCAGCAGCCGCGCCGCCATTTGCGGGTTGCGGGCGTCCAGATCCGCCAAGGCGTCGGCGAGGAATTCGTAGCCGGCACCGCTGGCGGCGTGGTAGTTGCGGTTGTTGCGCCCGCCGAAGGCGCCGTACAGGGCGCGCAGTTTGTTGGGGTTGGTGGCGTCAAAGGCCGCATGGCCCGCCAGCCCGCGCACGGCCTGCGCATCGTTCAGGCGGCTTGCCGCCTGCACTTGCAGCCATTGGTCCACCACTAGGCTTGCGCCGCGCCAGCGCTCGTAGAAGTCGCCCAGCACCCGCTCCCGGTCCGGGAAGGCGGCGCTGTTGGCGATGCCGTCCAAAGCGGCCAGCCGGTCGGTGAGGTTGTCCGCGGCTTCCAAGTGGGCGGCCAGGCGGGCGTGCGCCGCCGCGGAATCACGCTGGGACAGATAGTGCAGCGCCAAGTTGCGAAGGCCGCGGCGGGCCATGCCGGCGGCGTCCGGCGCGTATGGGCCGGTGGGCGCCTTGGTTGCGTAGAGGCTTCGCCAAGCGTCGGCAAGCTCGCTGGACAAGGTCTCGATCAGCCGGTCGCGGGCGGCGATTACGGCATCGACCTCCACCCTTTCGAGCTGCTCGAAGACATAGCTTTCCGAGGGCATCGACAGCATCTCCCGCAGCATCGAGCCGGTTTCCGCATCCTCGGCCTCCTGCGCCTCGGCGATCAGGCCGCCGAACAGGTTGAGCACCAGTTCGCTCACCTGCGCGCCGCCGCGGACGTTGTCCAGTTCGCCAAGCAGCAGACTTTGCATGGCGTCCCAACGGGCGAAGCCGTCGCTGTCGTGACGGGCCAAGAAGGCCAAGTCCTCGGCGGGGCGTGGGTAGCACACCCGCACGGGGGCGGAGAAGCCGCGCAGCAAGCTCAGGCGCGGCGCTTCCCCAAGGCCATGCACCTGCAAGCTGGTCGCCGCCTCGCGCAGATGCAGCAGCAGGCTGGCGCCGCGCCGTTCGACTTCCGCGCTGCCGGCGCATTCGAGCCGGGAGTTTACCAAATCGCCGCCGTGCGCACCCAGCAGTCCAATCAGCACCGGAATGTGCAAGGGCTGCTTGTCCGCCTGCCCCGGCGTCGGCGGGCAACTTTGGCGGATGTCGATGTGGAACGCGCCGTTCCGCCAAGCGGTCTGCACGTTGAGCAGCGGGGTGCCGGCTTGCGCGTACCACAGCCGAAACTGCCGCAGGTCGGCCCCATTGGCGCTCTCCATCGCCGCCACGAAATCCTCCGTGGTGACGGCCTGCCCGTCGTGTCGCTCAAAGTAGAGGTCGGCGCCTTTGCAGAAGCCCTCCCATCCAAGCAGGCGCTGCGTCATGCCCACCACCTCGGCGCCCTTCTCATAGACCGTGGTGGTGTAGAAGTTGGATATCTCGATGTAGGAGTCCGGGCGCACCGAATGCGCCAAGGGGCCGCTGTCCTCGGCGAACTGCTGAGTGCGCAGAAAGTTCACGTCCTCAATGCGCTTGACTGTGCGCGAGTGCATGTCGGAGGTGAACTCCGCGTCCCGAAACACGGTGAAGCCCTCCTTGAGGCTGAGTTGAAACCAGTCCCGACAGGTCACCCGGTTGCCGGACCAGTTGTGGAAGTACTCGTGGGCGATGACCGCCTCCACCCTCTGGTAGGCGGCATCGACCGCGGTGTCCGGCGAGGCGAGCACGCAGGCGGTGTTGAAGACGTTGAGGCCCTTGTTCTCCATGGCCCCCATGTTGAAGTGCTCCACCGCCACGATCATGTAGATGTCCAGATCGTACTCGCGCCCGAACGTCTCCTCGTCCCAGCGCATGGCCCGCTGCAGGGCGCCCATGGCGTATTCGCATTGGCCGATGTTGTGCGGCTCCGAGTAGATGCGCAGCTCCACGCGCCGCCCGCCTTGGGTGGTGAAGTGGTCCGTCCTGCAGGCGAGGTCTCCGGCCACCAGCGCGAACAGGTAGGAGGGCTTGGGGAAGGGATCCTCCCAAGTGACGGTGCGTCTTGCGCCGCGGCGCTCATCGGCGACCAGATTGCCGTTTGCCAGCAACACGGGGAAGCGCTCCGCAGCGGCAGTGATCGAGGTGGTGAATTTGGACAGCACGTCCGGTCGGTCCTGATAGTAGGTGATCCGCCGGAAACCCTCGGCCTCGCATTGGGTGCAGTACATCTCGCCGGACTTGTACAGGCCCTCCAGCGCTGTGTTGGCCTCCGGCTTAATGCGAGTTGCGACCTCCAGCTCAAAGGTGTCCGGCAGCCCGAAAATCCGCAGCGACTCAGCATCGACCTGATATTCGTTGCCGCTTAAGCGGCGGCCGTCGAGATGCACGGAAAGCATCTCCAAATCCTGGCCGTCCAGCACCAACGGCGCTTCGGCGTCGGCGCCTGGCGCCCGGAGAATCCGCAAGCGGGAGCGAACGGTGGTTTGGCCATCCTCAAGGTCAAACGCCAGCGCCGTCCGTTCGGTTCGATAAGCCGGCACCGCATAGTCCTTCCGGTGAATGGCTTTGGGGGCGGAATCATTCAACAAGAGGAAACTCCTAGGCTGTTGCGCATTGCATTGCACTGGCGGCCTAGGTTAACAAATGAGCCGCGCCCGCGCCTGATGCCGGCGCCCGGTCGGCCTCCGGCCTAGTCTCTCGGCCTTGTCTGCGGATGGCACCCACTGAGCCGGTGTAGAATGCGGACGCATCCCAAAGGCTTGGAGCGAAGCCCATCCATGCAGGCAGTCGATAACGAAGTGCTGAATCAAGTGGCCGCTTGGCTGGAGGTCGGCCAACCCTGCTGGCTCGCCACCGTCGTGCAGACTTGGGGCTCCTCGCCGCGCCCGGTCGGCTCCCTGCTCGCCTGCAACCGGCAGGGCCGCTTCACCGGCTCGCTTTCCGGCGGCTGCGTGGAGGACGACCTGCTGGAGAAGCTCACCCAAGGTCAACTGGCCGCCGAGTGGCCGCAATTCTTCGAGTACGGCGTCACCGCGGAGGAGGCGGAGAAGTTCGGCCTTCCCTGCGGCGGCCGGCTGCACATCGTCATCGAGCCCATCCAAGCCGCCGAACCCTGGCGCAGCCACTTTCAACACATCAGTGCGCGGCTTGCCCAGCGGCGGCCCGTGCGCCGGCGGGTGGAACTGCGAAGCGGCGCCTTCACCCATCGGGACGCGGAGGCCGCCGAACCTCCACTTTGGGACGCCGAAGCCCAAGTTCTAGAACAAAGCTACGGCCCGCGCCGGCAACTGTTCATCATAGGCGCCGGCATGGTCTCCAAGTATCTGGCGGAACTGGCGCAGCAGCTTGACTACGAGGTCACCGTCTGCGACCCGCGGGAGGACCTGCTGCGGGACTTCGGCATCCCCGGCGTCCGCCTAGTCAATGACATGCCGGACGACGCGGTTCGGGACAGGGCCAATGACCCCGCATCCGCCATCGTCGCCCTCACCCACGACCCGCGCATTGACGACATGGGCCTGATGGAGGCCCTCAAGACAGAGGCTTTCTACGTTGGCGCAATGGGCTCACGTCGCACTTCCGCCGCCCGCCGCAAGCGCCTGCTGGCCCTGGACTTGACGGATACGGACATCGAACGCCTGCGCGCCCCCATCGGCCTGCCCATCGGCAGCAAGACGCCGCCGGAGATCGCCGTCGCCGTCATGGCCGAGATCATCGCGGTGCAGGCCCAGCGCAACATTGAAGCCCGCCGGCAGCTCGAACGCACCGCCGCCTGATCCATCCCCTCCTTGAGTACACCGTGCGGAAGTTCGCGCTTGGAGTGGCCTAGGATGAGGGTCGCCCGGCTGAACCCCAGCGCCGCCAGGCGGGCGGAATGAACGCCAGCCCGCAGACCGTCCCAGCCCAGGGTGCCCTCATCCTAGCCGGTGGCTTCGGCAAACGCTTCGGCGGCGACAAGCGGCGCTGGCGGCTGGCGGACGGGCGCACCCTCTTGGAGACGACCTTGGACTGCTACCGCGGCCTGTTTGAACCTCTGATCGTCGTGCTGCGCCCGGAGGATAGGAACTGGTCAGCGGAATTGGTCGGCTGCGAAAGGGTCTTCGCCGCCGACGCCCGGCTGGGAATGGGGCATTCCCTAGCCGCCGGCATGGCCGCCATCGACCATGCGGACGCCGTCTTCGTGGCCTTGGGGGACATGCCCTGGAGCAAGCGGGCCACTCTGCTGCTCCTGCGCCAAGCGATGCGCAGCCGCGCAATGATCGTTCGCCCCGCCTACGGCGCAACCCCCGGCCACCCCGTGGGGTTCGGGCGGAACTACTTTACGGCATTGGGCAGCTTGGACGGTGACCTCGGGGCCAAGGCGCTACTGCGCCGCCACGCCGCCCAGGTGCAAATGGTGCCGGTGGACGATCCCGGCGTCGTTCAGGACATCGACCGCCCGGAAGCCATCGGCGCAAGTTCCGGCAAGGCTTGAAGACAGAGCTTGGCGATGCGTCGAAACAGGGCGGCCAAGCCCCCCGCGCTCGCCCTGCTCATTTCCACCCGCCCAAGCGGGTGGCCCAATCGAGCTTGCGGCGGCAGGACTCATAGAAGCTGCGGCCGTAGGTATAGACCAAGCGCAGGGGCGCCGCGTATTTCTCAATGCGGATTTGGTCACCGCTTTGCAGCTCGAAGTTAACTTGGGAGTCACAACTGACTTGGGCGTGATCCACCAACCCCAAGGTTACGTCGATGCTGGAGTCGCCCCGCACCACCAACGGCCTCGAGGTCAGGGTGTGCGGATACATGGGCACGATGACGATGGCGTCCAGGGCGGGATGCATGATGGGGCCGCCGGCCGAAAGCGCGTAGGCGGTGGAGCCGGTTGGGGAGGCCACGATCAGGCCGTCGGAGCGCTGGTCGTAAACAAAGTCCCCATTGACGGCCAGGGAGAACTCCATCATCCGCGCCATGCCGCCCGGATGCACCACCACGTCGTTCAAGGCCGGGGAGCGCATGAGCTCACGCCCCTCCCGCCGCACGCTGGCCGCCAGCAGGAAGTGGTCCTCCACCCGATACTCCCCGGCCAGCACGGCGCCTAGCTGTTCGGGAATTCTCTTGGGGGCGATGTCGGCCAGGAAGCCCAAGCCGCCGCGGTTGATGCCCAGCACCGGGGTGCGGGTGTGGGCCAAGTCCCGCGCCACTCCCAACAGGCTGCCGTCCCCGCCCACCACGACGATCAGGTCGCAGCGTTCCCCCAAGGCGGCCCTAGGGGCCGTTGCCAACCCGCCCGCCGGCGTTCCCTTTTGGAAAGGTCCCAGCTGCGCGGTTCGATCTTCAACCAAACCGCTCACGCCATGCCGCTGCAGGCAGTCGAGCACGGCGGTCAGGCTATCGACAACGCCGCCGCTTGCCTGCCGCCCGATCAGGCCGACCGTCTGGAATTGGGAGTTGCCGCCCGCCTTCATGGGCGGCACCCTACAGGATCGGCTTGCCCATCGACAAGAACATTGCTGACCGAATTCCCGCAGCAGCGCCGCCGCAAAGGGTTGCAGCAGCGGCGCCCCGCACCCCCGGCTTGTGCATGGGCGGGAGCATTCCGCGTTACACTCGCCCGCCTGCAACCAGCAAGGGCCGTCCCATGCAGCCACGCCGCCTGCCGGCCATCGACAAACTGCTGAATGCGCCGGCGCTGCGGCCCTTGGTGGCGCAGCACGGGGCCGGTGCAGTCAAGGAGGGGTTGCGGGCGCTGCAAGACCAGTTGCGGCGCGACGGCGCCGCGCCGGATTGGGCGGCGCAGCCGGCGGAGTACGCGCAGCGTTTGGCCGAGCGTTTGGCCGGGCATGGCTATCGGCCCATGCACAACATGACCGGCACCCTCATCCACACCAATCTGGGCCGGGCGCCCTTGAGCGCCGCGCTTTGGGAGGCGGTCGAGCCCCTGGTCACCGGCACCCTGAACCTGGAGTACGACTTGGCTGAGGGCGGGCGCGGCCACCGCGACGGTCTGGTGGCCAAGCGGCTGGCGCAGCTAACTGGCGCCGAAGACGCCACCATTGTCAACAACAACGCCGGCGCCTTGCTGCTGGTGCTGAACACCTTGGCCGAGGGGCGGCCCGTACCCGTTTCCCGAGGCGAGTTGATCGAAATCGGCGGCAGTTTCCGCCTGCCCGATCTGATGCGGCGCTCCGGCTGCCGGCTGCATGAGGTCGGCACCACCAACCGCACCCATCTCAGCGACTTCGCCGCGGTCGAAGACGCCGCCTTGCTGCTGAAGGTGCATCCGAGCAACTACGCCATCGCCGGCTTCACCTGCGCAGTCGGCACTGCGGAGCTAGCGGAGTTGGCCCACCGCCAAGGGCTGCCGCTGTGCGTCGATGTCGGCAGCGGCGCCTTGGTGGACCTGACCCGCTTCGGCTTGCCGGAGGAGCCGCTGCCGGGACGGGTGCTGGCGCAAGGGGCGGACTTGGTGACCTTCAGCGGCGACAAGCTCATGGGCGGCCCGCAGGCCGGACTGATCGTCGGCCGTGCCGATCTAATCGCGCAATTGCGGGCAAATCCACTCATGCGGGCCTTGCGGCCGGACAAGATCACCCTGACGCTGCTCAACGAGGTCCTGAAGATCTATGAGGAGCCGGACCGCCTAGCCCAAGCGCTGCCGGTTCTGCGGATGTTGACAACGCCCCAAAAGACGCTGCAGCGCCGCGCCGAAGCCTTGCGCCAAGTGTTGGGCGCCAAACTGCCCGGCTGGCGCCTGGAGGCCAAACCGAGCGCGGCGCAAATCGGCAGCGGCGCCTTGCCGACGCAAAGGCTCGACAGCCGCGCCCTGGTCCTCGGCCACGACGACGCCAAGGCGCCGCCCCGCCTCAGCCAACGGCTGCGACGGCTAAAGCAGCCCGTGATCGGCCGCATTCGGCAGGGTGCGCTCTGGCTTGACCAGCGCTCTGTGGTGGACTTTGATGCCGCCTTGGCTTCCCTGCAGGAGCTAACGCCGGAATGATCGTCACGCTGGCCGGCCATGTGGACCACGGCAAGACCAGCCTCATCAAGGCGTTGACGGGTGTAGATACCGACGTCCTCGCCGAGGAGCGGCGGCGCGGCCTCACCATCGACCTCGGCTTCGCCTACCAGCGGCGGGCGGGCGGCGAAGTTCTCGGCTTCGTTGATGTGCCGGGCCATCACCGCTTCATCCACAACATGGTGGCCGGCGTCGCCGCCATGCAATACGCCCTCTTGGTGGTTGACGCCGGCGACGGCCCCATGCCGCAAACCCGCGAGCATCTGCAGATACTCTCCCTGAGCGGGCTTTCCCAAGGCTTGGTGGCGTTGACGAAGTGCGACCGAGCGCCCGCGCAACGGGTGGCGGCCGCCGAAGCCGAAGTGCGGAGCTGCTTGCGGGGCACCTTTCTTGAAGACGGGAGGATTCTGCGCACTTCCGCGGTCACCGGCGCCGGCCTTGCCGAATTGCGGCAGGCGCTGTGGTCCGCCGCCGGCCGCCTTGCGGCGAACGCTGCGGCCGGCCAAGGCCAATTCCGCCTAGCCGTGGACCGCGCCTTCAATGTGCAGGGGGCCGGCTTGGTGGTGACCGGAACGGTTCACGCCGGCCAAGTGGCCAAAGACGCTGCACTGCATGTTTTCCCCAATGGGGAGAGAGTTCGGGTGCGCAGCCTGCGGGTGCAGGATGGGCCAGCGCAAAGTGCGGTCGCCGGCGACCGCGCCGCGCTCAATCTGGCCGGCGTCGGCCTCGACCGCATGGGCCGCGGGCGCTGGCTGACGCAGATGCCCATGCCGGAGCGCCGCAACTTCATCATCGACCTGCAAGTACACAAGGACTGCCCCCGTCCCGTGCGCCACTGGCTGCCGGTGCATGTGTATCACGCCACCAGCCACAGCACCGCCCACCTCGCCCTGCTGCGCGCCAGCAAGGCGCTTCCCGGTGAACGGCAGGAGGCGGAGCTCGTCACCGACGCACCGCTCTGCGCCCGGCACGGCGACCACCTAGTGCTGCGCGACCAAGGCCTGGACCTGACCTTGGGCGGCGGCCGGGTGCTCACCGACCTGTCGCCCTCCTCGCTGCGGCGTCGGCATCCAGCCCGCTTGGCGGCCGTCAGCGCCTTCAAGCAGCGCAATCGGCGGGACCTCATCGCCGCCCTCCTGAACCAAGGTCCGGTGGCGCTGGCGCCGCTGCAAAACACCTTGGGCCTTACGGACCCGGAGTTGGCCGCAGCACTGTCCGAATTTGAATTGGTGCGTTTGGATGGCGCAGCCGTGCTGAAGAGTCATTGGGTGCAGTGGCGGCATAGGGCGTTGGAATTCGTTCGCCGACATCAGGCGGAGAATCCCAGTGCGCCCGGCATTCAACCCAATCTTCTGCCGCCGAGCATCCCCGTGCGCATGGGGCTGGCCATCCTGAACGAGTTGGTTGCCGACGGCGGCTTGGCGCGGACGGGCAACGCCTATCACCTGCCCTCCCACAGCGCCGTAATCCCCAAGGAGGAGCAAATCCTGTTCGACCAGCTGCGGCCTTGCTTGGACCGGGACCAAGCGCCCAGTCTAGGCGACCTGGCCAAGGAGAAGGGCCTGCCCATAAACAAGCTGCAAGCCGGCCTAGGCGCCTTGGCGCGGCGCGGGCGGCTGGTCCAGGTGTCCGCCAAGCGTTTCTACCTGCCGGAACGCCTGCGGGCCATCGCCGAGCAGGTGGCCGTCCTGGCCGAGCAAGAGCCGCTGTCCGTGCGCCGCTTCCGAGACCGCACCGGCATTGGCCGCAACGTCGCCATAGAACTGCTGGAGTTCTTCGATGGGCAGGGGTTCACCAAGCGCGTCGGCGACGCCCGCACGGTGGTCGGGGAACTCAGGGTGCGCTAAGGTTGGCGCTGGCGCGGAAGAGCATCGTCTCCGGTGGGGCGCGCGGCCTTCAAAGCCGTCGAGGCGCGACAACGCGCCTGGTGGGTTCGACTCCTACCTCTTCCGCCACCTATTGACCCACCAAGGGGCATCGCGCTATCCTGCCGCGCAATCAGCTAAGGGCAAGCCATGACCATCGACACCCTCGCCGCCGCCAAGTCCTTGGCAAGGGCCGGCATGGAGAACGGCCAAGCAGAGGCCGTGGCCAACGTCGTTCGGGATGCAACGGTGGATCTCGCCACGAAAGCTGATCTAGATGCCCTAGAACGCAGGATGGACGAAAGGCTCGCCGCCAATGAACGCAGGATGGACGAAAGGCTCGCCGCCAATGAAAGCCGCTTCCACGCGGAATTGAAGGCCGGGCTTGCCGACCTGAAAGCCGATTTCTACAAATGGATGTGGGTCATGGGTGCAGGCATTGTGGGCATCCTCCTCACCGCAATCACCGTCGCCTTTGGCATAGCGGTCTGGCTGTTCGCCTAGCCCGCATATTGCACCAAGGGGCAGGCCGCCCCCTTAAGCACCATCGTCAAAGTTGTTCGGAACGCGGCGGCGCTGCTCTAATTTGACGCCGCCGGCAGCCTTAAGAGCATCTTGCCGCGGTTTGCGCCTCGGTAGAGCTTCTCGAACGCCAGCGGGAAGTCCCCCACGTCACCGTCGATGACGTGCTCCACCAGTTTTAGATCCCCGCTTTGGATCCAACGGGCCATCCGCGAACGGGCTTCGGCGTAGCGGTCGGCGTAGTCGAAGATCACGAAGCCCTGCATCCGGGCGCGCATGGTGCCCAGCCAGATGTAGTTGTTGGGGCCGGTCATGGCCTCGGCGGCGTATTGGGAGGTGGAGCCGCACAGCAGCACCACGCCGCGCATGGCGATCAGGCGCAGGCTTTCGTCCAGCACCGAGCCGCCCACGTTGTCGAAGATCACGTCGATGCGGTCGGGCGCCGCTTCGGCCAGGCGCTCGTAAAGGTCGCCTTCGGTGTAGTTGATGGCCGCATGGTAGCCCAAGGTCTCAGTCAGCCAGCGGCACTTTTCGGCGCTGCTGGTCAGGCCGATCACCCGCGCCCCCGCCAAGCGGGCGATCTGCCCGGCGATGGAGCCCACCGCCCCGGCGGCGCCGTTGACCAGCACGGTTTGCCCCGGCTGCGGCTTGCATTCTTCGGTGATGGCGAAGTAGGCGGTCAGGCCGGAGACGCCAAAGCCACCCAGCCAAGCCCCCAAGGGCGCCTGGCTGAGGTCGCACTTCTCCAGCCCCTCGCCGTTGCTCAGGGCGTGGCTTTGCAGGCCCAGCCCGCCCAACACGTATTCGCCGGCCTGGTAGGACGCATGGTTTGACTCAATCACCTTGCCGGCGACGGAGCCACGCACCAGATCGCCGGGGCGCACCCGAAACAGAAACTCTTCGCTGTCGCGGACGATGAGGCGCAAGGCGGCATCGACCGAAAGATAGTGGGCCTCCACCAACACCTCACCCTCCCCGGTTCGGGGAATGGGGCCAGTGCGCACCTCAAAGTCCTGCGGCCCGGCGATGCCTTCCGGCACCCGCCTCAAGTGGAGTTGCCGCAACAGGCCCTCATTGCCGCCGCCGTTGGCGCCCTTGCTCACGATGCTCCCTACTCCTCCGCCGCACCGACGCTAAGCCCAGCCCGATGCCTACCGGAACTCCGACCCGAATTCAACGCCCCATTGCAAGGGCGCACCGTATTGGCTGAAGTTCCACAGGCCAGCCACGGAGTTGGCCGACACCCGGTACTCCTCGTTGAGCAGGTTCTTGCCGAACAAGGTGACGTACCAGCGGGCGTCCGCGGCGGTGTAGGTGATGTTGGCGTCGAGCAGCGTCCGCGCCTCCAACTGCGTGTAGGTCGGATGCCGCGCCACCGGCGTGGCGCCGAACTTCGGGTTGGTGCCCGTGGCCGCGTTGGGGTCGAACGGGCTCATTTCCGCATCGCTCTGGTAGTGCAGCTGCAGGTTGTAGGTGATGCTGCCGCCGTTCGCCAAATCCTGGTCGTAGATGGCTTGGCCGCCCAACTGCCATTTGGAGGCGAAGGGAATGTCCAAGCTGGTCAAGTCCAGACCTTCAAACTCGAACTCGTCGTAGCTGGCGTCCAGAAAGCCGAGGGACCCCTTGAGCTGCAGGCGGTCCGTGACCAGCCAGGTGGTCTCCACCTCCACGCCCTTGGCGTTGGACTCCCCGGCGTTCAGGGTGATGGTCTCCTGCCCCTCGACGCCGCTGACCGGGTCCGTGAAGCGGAACACCTGGTTGCGCTGCAAGTCCTCGAAGTTCGTGTAGAAGGCGGCGACGTTCAGGCGCAGCCGGCTGTCGAGCAGGTCCGTCTTGAAGCCCACCTCGTAGTTGATGTTCTTCTCCGGCTTGTAGGCGATGCAGGTCAGCTCCTGGGAGCAGGTTTCGCTGAAACCGCCGGCCAGGAAGCCCGTGGCGACGCTGCCGTACCAGAGTTGGTTGTCCGAGGGTTTGTAGTCCAGCACGATGCGCCAAGTGGTCTCGGACCATGTTTCGCTGCTATCGGCGATGAACCGATAGGCGGAATCCGGCAGCACTTGGTTGCGCTGATCGATCTGCGAGCCTTCGAGCCCGGCGCGGCTGACCGTGGCGGAAAGCGCGTCTATGCAGTTGGTCGCAAGATCCAACGGCTTGCTGGGGTCCGCCGGCTGCGCATCCCGAAGCTCGGTGTACTGGTTGCAGGGGCCGCCGCCGCCGGTGGGCTTGTAGAAGTCCTTCTTGTCCTTGGTGAAGCGCACCCCCGCGGTGATGCTGAACTGCTCGTTCAGCATGAAGGTGCCGTCGGTGTAGAGGGCCCAAGACTTCCGGTCCTGCTTGACAATGCCGTGGTTGGGGTTGCCGGTGATGCCGCGCAGATCGAGGTTGACGTAGCCGCGTTCGTCAAGGAACGGCGTGCCTGGAAACAGGGAGGACAGCCCCACGGTGGAGTAGGAGCGAAAGTCCAGCTCGTCGCTGATGTAGATGCCGCCCACCACGAAGTTCAGCGGCCCATCCAATTCCGTAATCAAGCGCACCTCCTGTTGAATCTGCTCCCGCTCCAGGTTGCGGGTGGCGTCGAACAGGGACAGGAAGGCTTCACCGGTGTAAGTGCTGGGCAGGGTCTCCTCCTGCTTGCGCAAGCCGCTGATCGACTTCACCGTGAACTTGTCAAAGGCCATCGACTGGGTGAGGTAGTAGCCGTCCACATCCACCCGGTGGCCGTCCCGGATGTTGATGCCGTTGCCCTGCTGGGTCATGCCGGTGCTGAACGGATCGTCGTGCCCGGCGGCGTGGATGCCGGGAAAGCCTAGCAATTCAAACAGGAAGCCCTCGCCGGCCGGGGTTTCGTTGATGCTGGCAGGGGAATCGGAGTCGTCCCGCACGATCTCCCAAATAAAGTAGGCTTCGTAGCGGTCGTTGGGCTGCCATAGCAGCTTGGACTTGGCGGCGATGACGTCCTTGCCGCTCAGCCGCTCGCCGGCGCCGGTGGTCACCAAACTCAGTTCCGGTGGCAGCATGTCAGGCGTGATGCCAAAGAGCCCGTACAGCGGAGAATTGGG
The DNA here is from genome assembly GCA_958296195.1 of uncultured Pseudomonadales bacterium. Taxonomy (GTDB): domain Bacteria; phylum Pseudomonadota; class Gammaproteobacteria; order Pseudomonadales; family Azotimanducaceae; genus Azophilus. The sequence goes on from OY282455.1 coordinate 3,057,685, forward strand.
GAAGGTGGCGGTGTCCTTGTCGTTGGTGTAGAAGCCCTGCTCGTCGGTCAACGACCCGGCGAAGCGAAAGCCGAGTTGCCCTTCGATGATGGGAATGTCGATGCCCACCTGCGCCTTAAAGTTGTCCGAGCCGCCGTCATAGCCACCGTAGGACACCTGGACGGTGGCGCCCATCTCATCGAGATCCGGGCGCTTGGAGGTGACGGCGATGGTGCCGCCGGTGCTGTTCTTGCCGAACAGGGTGCCTTGTGGGCCGCGGTAGATCTCCACCTGCTCCAAGTCGAAAAGCTCCACGAACTGGGTCTGCACATGGTTCAGCGCAAACTCATCGACGAGGATGCCGACGCTGGGGTCCTGGGTGGTGAGGATGGAGATGGTGCCGGTGCCGCGAATGCCGCCGGCCACGGCGTTGAAGCCGGTTTGCAGGGTCAGGTTGACGTTCGGCGACAGATCGCCCACGGCGCGGATGTCGTTGCCGAAGGTGCGGGCGATGTCGTTGGCCGTAATGGTGGAAATGGCGATGGGCGTATCCTGCTGGGAGGCCGCCCGCTTGGTGCCGGTGACGATGATCTCCTCCAGCACTCCTTGCTCCGCCTCTCCCGCTGCAGCCCAAGGCGCGGCCAGCATGGCGGCCAGCGCCACCGCCGTGGCAACCAGAGCGCCCAATGGCCTATGCGTCAGCCGCTTGTTGAACTTTGGCGTGCACAGTTTTGCAATGCTTCCCATTGTTTGGTTCTCCCCTTAAGTTTTCTCGACCGTGATGAAACTAACACAACCAGCCAAGTTTTTAGCCCCGCACCATTCCGTCCCGTCAGTGTGGTGCAGCGCCTCCCTAGCCGATTGGCGCAATGGCGACGCATCCTAACCATCTAGAAAACAATCGTCAATGCTTGTTTTTCCAAGCGCCGGCGATGCCGGCGCCTGAGCGAAGTTGGCTATCCCGTGACCCATCTGCTACGGTCGAATGGTGAGCGCCCTGCAGACATTGACTCTCGACGGCCCCTTCCCCATGCGCCGGGGTGTCTTGGAAAGCCCGACCATCGCCTACGAGACCCTGGGTGCGTTGGGAGCGCCGGCGGACAACGCCGTGCTGGTGTTCACCGGCCTGTCGCCCTCCGCCCACATCGCCTCGTCGCCGGAGGACCCGGCCGCCGGCTGGTGGGAGGACATGGTGGGGCCGGACAAGCCCATCGACACCAACCGCTTCTTCGTGGTTTGCGTCAACTCCTTGGGCAGTTGCTTCGGATCCACCGGGCCAGCTTCCATAAATCCTATTACGAAAACCCACTATCGTCTTGATTTTCCAGTTCTTTCCTTGGAGGACATCGCCAGCGTCGGCGCCGCCGTGCTGGATCGCTTGAATATCCAAACGACGCATTGCGTCGTCGGCGCCTCCATGGGCGGCATGACGGCGCTGGCCTTCACCTTGCTGTTTCCGGGGCGCAGCCGCAGCCTGCTGTCCATCTCCGCCGCCGCCCGCAGCCTGCCCTTCGCCATCGCCTTGCGCTCCCTGCAGCGGGAGATCATCCGCAAGGACCCGGAGTGGCGGCAGGGTCAGTACGAATTCGGCAAAGGCCCGGTCAGCGGCATGAGGCTGGCGCGCAAGCTGGGCATGATCACCTACCGCTCCGCCGAGGAGTGGGCGGAGCGTTTTGGGCGGGAGCGGGCCACTCAGGAGCCGCAGCAGGGCGACCCGTTCGGCATCGACTTTGAAGTGGAGTCCTACCTGGAGGCGCACGCCAACAAGTTCATCGGCGCCTTCGACGCCAACTGCTATCTCTATCTGTCCCGGGCCATGGACCTGTTCGACGCCACCGACCACGGCGGCAGCCTGAACGGGGCCTTGGCCCAAGTCGAACTGGAGCGGGCGCTCATCATCGGCGTTGAATCCGACTTCCTGTTCCCGCTGCCCCAACAGGCCGAACTGGCCGCGGCGCTGCAGCCCCAGGTGCGGGAAGTGGAGTTCAAACGCCTAGGCTCCATCCAAGGCCATGACTCCTTTCTGGTCGATATGGACCGTTTCCGCCCGGCGGTTGCGGCGTTCTTCCAGTAGCTCCTGCAATGCTCCACCCAGGCCGGAGACCGCCGATCAGCGAGCTTCGGGAAACGAATTCAGGCAAGGCGCTCCAAACCCCTACGCCAGAATGATGCGCTGCGTCGAGGTGACCGAGCCGATGTCGGCGCTGCCGGAGTAGCCGGCCTCCACCAAGGCGGCAACGCAGGCCCTCGCCTGGGGTTCGGGCACGGCGGCCAGCAAGCCACCGGCGGTCTGCGGATCCGCCAGCAGCCTGACGCGCTCGTCCGCTGGGGCGCAGCCGCGCAGTTCAAATGGGTTGAGCGCCTGCTCGTTGTCCGCCTGCAGGGCACTGGCCGCCCCCTGCCGGAAGGCCGCCAACGCGCCATCCAAGGCTGGCACCGAGTCCATGCGAAGGGCCGCCCCTAGGCCGCCGGCGTCGAGCATTTCCGCCAAATGACCGATCAGGCCAAAACCCGTGACATCGGTGGCGGCGCGAACGCCGTGCCGCCGCAGCACGGCGAGGGCGCGCCGATTGGACAGGTCCAGATGCTCCAAGGCGCTCTGCAGCGCAGCGCTGGGCGCAAGGCCGCGCATGTGCGCCGCAAACAAAACGCCGCCGCCCAAGGGCTTTGTCAAGATCAATCGGTCTCCCGGCTGGCCCCCGCCTTTGTGGAGCGCCGGCTCCACTAGGGCGCCGCTGACGGAAAGCCCCAGCGAGAGTTCCGCGCCTTCGGCGGAATGGCCGCCCACCAAGGGAACGCCGCAATCGTTGAGCACGGCCACCGCCCCGGCAAGCATTTGGTAGAGGTCCTCCTCCATCATCGGCCCCGCCATCAAGGGAACGGTGGCCAAGGCTAGGGCGCTGGTGGGCGCGGCGCCCATGGCGTAGATGTCGTTCAGGCTGTGGTGGGCGGCAATGCGCCCGAAGCGGTAGGGGTCGTCCACTAGGCTGCGGAAGCCGTCGATGCTGAGCACCAAGGGCGCTGCGGTTGATTCCAGCACGGCGGCGTCGTCGCCGATGCCTTGCCTCAGGCCGGGGCCTTGCTGGGGCGGCAGCCGGGACAAGGCCCGTTGCAGCAGGCCGGCGGCCAGCTTGGCACCGCAGCCGCCGCAGCGCACGGGGTCCAGCGGCTCTGCGTCGGCCGCGTAGGCCAGTGTTTGGGTCGGTGGGGGAGACGCCATGGACGGCAAGTCCTTGTAGCGGGTCATGAAGCGCCGGTCGATCCGGTTCTTCCAGCGCCAAACCCAGCGCCCTTGGGCGGCGAACGGCCCCCAGGACGCGACGGCGCCGCCAGCGCCGGTGCCGATCAGGCTTAGGGCAAGGCGTTGCGGCCTAAAGGTTCGGAGACGACGGCCCAGCAAGGCGCGGCGCAGGTTGTCCGCCAGCACCGGCCCGGCCCGCACCGCATAGACGCCGGACTTGGCCAAGGCTCGGTGGGTGAAATGGATGACGTCGCCGGCGGCGTAAACCCGTTCGTGGGAGATGGACCTAAGCGTCGGCGCCACCTGAATGAAACCCTTGGCGTCCGTTGCCAAGGCGCTGTCCCGCACCCAATCCGGGGCGGTGACGCCGGTGACCCAAAACAGATGGTCGAACGGCAGTTGGCCGCCATCCGCAAAATGCAGAACGCCTGCTCCTGCGCCCTCTGCCGGCGCCGATGCTGAGCCACGGCGCTGCGCCCCTCCAACATCGCCCGCCGCGCCACCCGAAAGGCCGCACACCTCACTCCCAGGAGGTCCGTGGGTCGCCGCACTCTGTGTGCGGGGTCGTGTTCCCGCCGGCTGGGGTTCCGGCGATAAATCCGCGTCCCCATCCTCGTAGCGGCCCTGCTCCGCAGCGGCGGCGGAGACCGCGGCCCTGATCAAGCCGATGTTCACCTGCGTCAACTTGCGCCGCAGCAGCCTTTGGGCGGCGGCGCCGTGGTCGGGCAGGAACTCGGCGGCCACGAGCTGGATGCTGACCGCCTCTCCCAGCGCCCGCCGGGCCGCCAAGGCAAGCTCAACGCCGCCGGCGCCGCCGCCTACAAAAACCACTCGCTCCGCGGCGCGAACGCTCCTTTTCATGGCCTCCCAAGCCGGCAGGAAGCGGCCGATGGGCTTGACCGGGACCCCCACCCCCGCCGGCGCATCGGGCGCCGCCCCGCAGTTGATGGACAGCAAGTCGAACCGCAGCGGCGGGCGGCGCCGGCAGAGGACCCGATGGCCATCAAGGTCCAAGGCCGTCGCCTCATCGTCAATGAGCCGAGCGCCGGCGAACCGGCACAGTGGGCCAAGATCTATGTGAATGTCCTCCCACCCATGCCAGCCGGCCACATAGCCCGGCAACATGCCTGAATAGGGGCTGTGCGCCTCCCGGGCCAAAACGGTCAGGCGAACGCCGGCCAAGGGCGCCATGCCGAACGCCTTGAGCACCTGCACATGGCTGTGGCCGCCGCCGACCAGCAGCAGGTCGCAAACTGGGGGCGATGCAGGGCGCATCAGCGCCCTACTCCAAGATTGCGGCCAGCCGGCACGTTTCACCAAGCCGCGGGCCCGCCTGCATTAGCCAAGTCAAGCTCATCCCTTAGTGCGCTGAGGCCGCATCTCCCGACATGGTTGGCTGACGCCCTGGCTCAGGCGCTCCCCGTGTGCAACCGGGCGCGTAGGCGGCGGTGAACAGTTCGCGCAGGTCGACGCTTGTGGCGCTGGGGCTGCTCCAGGCCCCCACGGGGCCTTCCAGCAGTCCCTGCACAGGGTCGAACCGGGCGCTGATGGAGAAGAAGCTCTCCCTTGGGTTGGAGGTGGCGCCGTAGCGCAGGTCGCTGGCGGCGGCTTCAAGGCCGTTGGCGGTGCGCTGTAGGAAGGGATAGCTCCAGCCCATGCTGAACCAGTCGAAGATGCGCCCCTCCCTAGTGTTCGCCAAGGCTAAGCCAACGCTCCGGTCGCCGGGCGGCGCCCTGCCCCAATCCACCGGGCAAGGTGCCCAAGTGGAAAGATAGCCCACCAAAACTTCCGCATCGGTGCGCACGACGATGCGACGGTAGTGCAATTGCAGAACGGTGGGAAAGGCTTGGAGTAGGTAGTCCTCGCCCTGCGCAAGCCCCCCCGCCGCCGGCGCACTGCGCAGCGCCGCAAACTGCTCTCCCGCCAGCCGCTCCGCCAATTGGTTCTGCTGCCAACCGTAGGCCAAGTAGCTGGAACTGACCAGCAAGGCCGCAATGGCGGCGATCTTGCGGCGGCGAGGCACTTTAAGCAGGGCGCCCACCAGCAGCCCGACCAGCAAAATCAGGGAATAGAAAGGCTCGATGATCGGCATGGCGTTGACCGCGTAGCGCTGCTCCGTCAACGGCAGCAGCAGTTGGGTGCCGTAGGGCGTCAGCCAGTCCAGCAGCGGATGGGAGAGCAGCGCCAGGGTGGCGATTGCCAGCCACCAGCAGTGCTGCCGTCGCCAACGCCGGCCGTCGCCAAAGCGCCGCCACAGCCAATGCCCGAACAACGGGCCGACCGCCGCCAAAAGGATCAAGGAATGGGTGTAGCCCCGATGATGCACCAGATTGTCAAAGAAGTCCCCACCGACGCTGAACAGCACGTCGATGTCCGGCGCCGCACCCAAAACCGCCCCAGCCGCCAGCACCCCTCTCGCCATGTCCGCCGGGGCAACGCTGCGGGCCGTGAGGGCACCAAGAGCGGCTTGTGTGAAAGGATCCATTCAATATGAAACGCCAAGGCGCACAGGTTGGCGGAACTCCATTAGGGCGTCGGGCGACCATCCCTCAAGCCGGATTTCCGGGATGCTTTTTGAATGGGGGTCAAGCGATAAACTCGGGCGGCAATGCGGGATGCGCGCTCCACATCGCCATCACGAAGCGCATCCCGGACGTCATCAAGCCTATAGGCATCATCCAGAGACAGGTAGGGCGCCCAAGCATCCTTGGCATCCAAGAGCTTGACATCCACCTCAGCAGCCAACGCGCCTTCGCGCACAAGCCTTGTGCTTAGCCTAAGACTCATGTCGCCTCCTTAAACAGTCTTCATGCCAAATATTCGGATCAGGCCTGTACGCCGTGACCACAACAGCCGGCGAAGCCCGTCCGGAAGGAATTCCCCAAACTACATGAATTGGCAAACCCAATCCATCCCGTTGCAAAACCAAGCAACATGGCCCCTTGGGGTAGTCGGGGTAATCCTCCACCAAAACAGCCTCATCAAATCCTTGGATTAGTTTGCGCACCGAAATGTCGTCCTCCGCCAATTCTTCGTAGCCGTGCAGGGAAATCCGCACATCGCCACTCGCAACTAGTTGGTGGATTCGCTTGAGGGTGGCGCTCATATGGAGGCCACGCTGAGTAGATGACCCGGTCCCTTGAGGCGCGTTTTTTGCAGAACTCCGCCCTCTCTGTCCAGCAGCGCCAAGGTTGGCGTTTGCAGCACTTGCAGGGCGGCGGCCAATTCCGGGGCGGCTAGGATGCGATCATTGGCCACGCCTTGGCTGGCGGCCAGCTGGGCCAGCGCCGTTGTTGAAGCCCTGTCCCCCACCACGAAGGGAGCAAAGCCCGCCCTGCGCAGCACTTCCTCGTAATTCGGCAAAAGGGACTTGCAGATCGGGCAGCGCTCCGCCACAAAGAGCAAGGCAAGAGGCTGCCCCTCGGCGATGCTGCGCAGTGATTTCTCGGCACCCGCCGCCGTGGAGACCCGCACGGCGTCCAAGTCGATCAGGTCCGCTTGCCGCACCTTCTGCAGCAGCCCGCCGACCGGGGCGGTGCGCTCATGCAGCACACCGATCTGCCGGGCCAAGGACAGCAGCACCGCGCCCAAACCAACCAGAACCACCGCCAAGGCGATCTGGGATGCGACTATGCCGGCCACCCTAAAAGCCGCCGTTCAGGACGGCCCGGCGGCTAGGATGGGCGAACGCCGCCGGTGCTGGGCAACCCACCTGGCAGGGCCGCCTACAGGTGCCGCCGCTTGATTTCCCGCCGCAGGCGCTCGGTGTCGGACTCCAAGGGCTCCGCCAACTCGGCAGGGTCCAAGGTGCCTTCGGTGTGCGCCCACATCTTCACGCCGTCGTAGGTGATGTACTTCTCCGGCACCACCTCCAGCACCACCCGCAAGGGGGAGTCCAGCATTTCCTGAAACGCCTTGGCGGCCTCCTCTTCAGGGCGCAGGGCGCGGGCGAAATCCGGGTAGAACCAGTCCTTGGTCTCCCGGTCCTCATGCACCACGCAGCGGCCCTTGATGGTGATGGTCTTGGACGGCCCTAGGTCCGTGCCGGTGCTGGTGATGACCACGGACACCTTGGGGTTGCGCCGCACCGCGGAGATGCGGTGGCGATGGGCGCCGCCGGTCAGCCACACCCGGCCCTTGCGCCAAATGTAGGACATGATGACCCCCACCGGCCATTCATCCTTGGTACACCAGTTGAACACGCACTCCCGCTGCCTGTTCAGCAGGCGCTCCTGATCATCCGCGTTCAGACGGTAGATCGACACCATTTCATAGTTCTGCAAGTCTTCGGACATGCGTTGCTCCTTAACTGATCAACAAATGAAAGTCCCGGCCCTACCCCGTTCCAGCGGCAGCCCGCAACTGTGCTGGCTGGCGCTCGACCCTAGGCGTCAGCGCTGAGTTTGCGCATCCAGCGGCTTGCCGCGGCGGTGGGTTCGACTGCTTCGCCGGCCTTGGCCCAGCCGCTGAAGCCGGCCTCCAAGTGGGCGACGTCGGGGTAGCCCATGTCCTTCAGCGCCTTGGCGGCCAAGGCGGAGCGGCCGCCGGCGGCGCAGTAGAGAACGACGCGCTTGTCCGGCTGAAAGTAATCCCGGTAGTAGGGGCTTGCCGGGTCCGCCCAGAACTCCAGCATGCCCCTAGGCGCATGGCGGGCGCCGGGGATGGCGCCCAGATCGACGTACTCCTGAATTTCGCGGACATCGACAAGCAGCAGGTCTTCGCGCTCCGCCAGTTCCCGCTTTAGCTGCTCCACCGACAGGTTCTCAAGGCCCTGCTTGACTTGCCCGACGGTTGCAAAAATGGATTGGATGGACATGCCTTCGGTTCCCGCCAATGGGTTGCGACGCAGCCAAGTTTACAGCTTGCGGAACCCGTGCGCCCAACTCTGAGCGGATGCGCCATTCGATGCGCAAGCGGACTGCTGGACCTGCCAATATCGCCGGCCGCTTTGCATCACCGCCGCGGTCACTCTTTGCCGAGGAATTCGCGCAGCACGGCCAACACTTTGGCGAGACCCTTGTTCGACGCCTCCTGCAAGGCCCCAAGGTCAATGCGCTCCGCCGCGGCGCCCCGCCCCGCGGCAGGGTTGACGACGATGCACAGAGGGGCCAAAGGCAGCCCAAGCTCCCGGGCCAAGGCGGCTTCCGGCATGGCGGTCATGCCGACCAGAGTGCAGCCGTCCCGCTCCATGCGGTCGATTTCCGCCGCTGTCTCCAGTCTGGGGCCTTGAGTGCAGCCATAGACCCCTCCAGCGGCGAGTTGCACCGTCGCCCGTTGCGCCGCCGCGGCCAAGGCGGCGATCAGTTCCGCGTCAAAGGGCGTGGTGAAGTCCACATGGGTGGCGCCGCTGTCGTCGAAGGTCTGCGCCCTGCCCCAGCTGTAGTCGATGAGCTGACCTGGGACCACCAAGTCCCCCGGGAGCAGCCTAGCAGCGATGGCGCCCACCGTGTAGGTGGCCACCAGCCGTTCGACGCCGAGGGCTTGCAGCCGCCAGAGGTTGGCGCGGTAGTTGATGGCGTGTGGGGCGTGGCGACGCGGCTGGCCGTGGCGGTGCAGGACCAGCAACTCCTCTCCCGCCAAGATGCCGCGAAAGAAGCCGTCCGCCGCTTGCCCGTAAGGCGTGTCCAGCCCGTCCGGCAACCGTTCAAGCTGCGGCAGCGCGGCACCGCCCGAACCGAGAATCAGGCCAGTGGTCGACATCGGCCGTCTTCCGCTTGCCAGAGCGCCGGCAGAACCGGCACCGAGAATGACGGGCACCGGTCGCTGGTTCCCGGCCCCCCCTGTGTCGCCAGCCTATGGTCAAAAGACATCCGCACAAACCGGCTCCCCGGTCAACCGCCGTCGTCCAACTTCGGCGCAACCGGAGTTTTGAGGGATGTATCAAGGGCCGCGCCATCCTCCCACTCTCGCGGCACCGCCCGGATGTCGGGCAGATTGCGCCAGTAGCCCTGGTAGTCCATGCCGCCGCCCACCAGATAGCGGTCCGGGCACTGCACCGCCGCGAAATCCACCTCCACCACCCGATTGCTGGACACGTCCTTTCTGACCAGCACCGTGGACCAAACCCTGGCCGCCCCAGCAGCAGCCGCCCACTCGCACACCGCCGCCAAGGTGTCGCCTCGGTCGAGCACGTCATCGACGATCAGCACTTGGCGGCCGGTAAGGTCTTGCACCGGCGCAGCCACCCAATCCAAGGCCCCGCCGACGGTGCCGCCCCGATAGCGGGCCACATGCACATAGCCCAACTGCAAGGGAAAGCGCAGCCGCCCGAGCAGCCGCCCACAGTAGATGAGGCCGCCGTGCATCACGCAAAGCACTAGTGGATTGGCGTGCTTGAGCCGCATGGTGATGCGCACCGCGGTCTGGTCCAGGGCCCGCGTCAGGGTTTCGGCATCAACGAGGACCTCCTCAGGCACTCCGGCGCCAATCAAATCCAGGGGTTCGGCGCTCAACGTTCAGCCCCCAGCCAAGTGCCGCTCTAGACCCATCCGAGGCCGGCGGTGGTCTGAACGGGTCGCCTGCCAACCCGCCACAATGGCGCAGCCCAGCCCACATCGACTCACTTGCCGGCTTCCCCGTCGCCGGAAAAACCGCCCTCTCCCCCTTCCAGCCCCTCCAAGTGCAGGGTCTGGGTCGGGAAGGCGACTTCCGCACCATGCCGGGCGATGACATCGGCCACCTTCAGCAGCACATCCTGCTTGACGGCGTGGTACTCGGCCCAATCCGTGGTGCGGGTGAAGGTGTAGATGAAGAAATCCAAGGAGGCGGGGCCGAAGGTGACGAAATTGACCATCAAGAGAGCATTTGGGTCGATGTCCGGATGGCCTTTCAGCATCGCCTTCACATCGGCCACTACGGCCGGCATGGCCGCCAGATCCTCATAGCGCAGGCCGATGGTCTCGTAGATGCGCCAGTTCGACATTCTGGAGGGGTTCTCCACCGTCAGGCTGGCGAAGGTGGCGTTGGGCACATAAAGGGGCCGCTGGTCGAAGGTGCGGATGCGCGTCAGACGCCAGCCGATCTCCTCCACCGTGCCCTCGATGTCCTTTTCCGGGGAGCGCACCCAGTCGCCCACCGCGAACGGGCGGTCCATGAAGATCATCAGGGCGCCGAAGAAATTGGCCAGCATGTCCCGGGCCGCGAAGCCCACCGCGATGCCGCCGATGCCGCCGAAGGCGAGTACGCCGGAGATGGTGAAGCCAAGCGCCTGCATGACCAGCAGGACGCCGGTGATCAGCACCGAGACGCGCAGGATTTTGGCGATGGCCTTAGCGGTCATCACATCCTGCTGGCGCTTCGCCGCAGCACCCTGCTGCGGTTGCCCAGCAACGAGGTGGTTCCGGTCCGCGGCCTGGCCGCCAAGATGGTTGCCTATGACCTGCTCCTCCACCTCGCCAATGAAGCGGATGGCGAACCAAGCCAGCATCCATATCAGGCCCACGTCCCGCACCCGTGCGGCGTAGGCGAAGACCGCAGCGCCGGTTTCATCGCCGATGATCTGCGCCGCCCAAGTGACGCCCAGCACCCAAACCAACCAGCCAAGCGGCTTTCGGACCGCGGCGAACAGGGCGTCGTCATAGCGGTTGCGCGTCTTGGCCGACTGACGCGCCAAATTGTCGATGGCGCGGGCGACCAGATAGCGCACCACGGCGGTGGCGAAGACCACGCCGAACACTTCCGCCGCCAAGGTGTGCTTGCCGATCAGGCTTAAAATTTCGTCAATCATTGAGTTGTGCGGCTTTGCTCGCGCCGGCCGGAAAACGCATTTTGAGGGGGAAGTATAAGTTACGGATGCGCCCTAAAGGACCGTTTTGGAAGCGGCGCATCTACCCCTCCGCCAAGCGCCTCAATCCCCTTAGGTGGTTCGATGTGATTCGGGCGCTGCCCTTGGCCTCTGGATAGCGTTGCTTCAGGAGGGCACACTTGCCGATTTGGTGCGGCCCCCAAAGGCAGAATGTTCCTTGCCCCGGCTTGGGCAAAGCAAGGCTTCTCTTGAACATCTGGTTCAAACCATCATGATAATTTGAAGTGGCGCTTCAAATTTGCAGGCAAGGAACAGCAATTGCCAGCCCCTCCCGGCGTAGTTGTCGAAAGACCCGAAGGCTTTGAGCAAGCTGAACCGCGGATGCGCCAAGTCGTATTAAGCGCCTGAGCGGAGCCTCTTTCATGGAAAGTGGGTGCCGTTGCCTTTTTAGGGCGCGAAAAGGGCGCTTGGCTTGCTCGGAAAGTGAAATGGGCGTCAGCGGGTTCCGCAATGGCTTTGGGCAATCCCTCCATCAAGGTTGCGCACCGTCGCTTGGATACTGTATAAAGCCTCAAATGCTGTCCGCTTGAACAGGCTGGCGGCAGCCCACTACGGCAGGAGGCGGCAAACCGATGCAAAGGCTTACGGCAAGGCAATCCCAGGTTTTGGACTTGGTGCGGCAACACATGCGGGACACCGGCTATCCGCCCACCCGGGCGGAAATCGCCAAGACCTTGGGGTTCAAGTCCGCCAACGCCGCAGAGGAGCATCTGCGGGCGCTGGCCCGCAAGGGCGTCATCAAGATCATGGCCGGGGTGTCCAGGGGCATTCGCTTAATGGCGCCGGAGGGGTTGCCCTTGGTGGGCCAAGTGCGCGCCGGGGAGCCCATCCTGGCCGCGGAGCATGTCGAGGACCACATCGACATCGACAGCAGTTTTTTCCGCCCAGAGGCGCACTTCCTGCTGCGGGTGGTGGGGGACAGCATGGTCAACGCCGGCATCCTGCACGGCGACCTGCTGGCCGTACACAAAACCCCGGAGGCGCACAACGGCCAAATCGTCGTCGCCCGCATCAACGATGAGGTGACGGTCAAGCGCCTGCGCCGCAGCCCCGGCGGGCGGCGCATCTCCCTGCTGCCAGAGAATGACGCCTACGAACCCATGGAAATAGGCCCGCGCCATGACGACTTCGCCATCGAGGGCCTAGGCGTAGGCGTCTTGAGGCGCAGCTAGGCTCCCATTCGGGGGGCGCTAAAGCCGACCCTCGCCATCAGCCATTGCGCTTCCAGTTGCCGTGGAAGCCAAACGGCACTCGATGCGGCAGTTCGGCGCAGGCGATGGGGCCATCCGCCAAGTTCTGCGCATCCAGGAAGATCAGGTCGCTGCGGTTCTCGTTGCCGCGATAGACCACGCTGATCAGGTAGCCATCCCCTTCCTCGGCGCCCTCGGACCTCGGCACGAACACCGGCTCGCCGGTTACGTCCCCTTCTGGCAGCATGTAGGCGCTGCGCTGGCCGGCGGCGAAATCGTGACGCGCCAAGGCGTTGAAGCCCAAGCCGTTGCCGTTGCCGCCGATTGCGGCGCCGTAGTAGCCGTGGCGGTAGTTGCCGCCAGTGAAGCGCTCGTCCAGGCGCGGGAACTCGCCGGTGATATCGTCCAGATAGCGGCGCTGCACGCCGTTGGAGTTGGCGGCCAGGTCGATGGTCCACTCGCAAAGGCGGGCGCTGGCCTTTTCCGGGTCCGGCGGGCTGCCGTCCGCGTGCGGGAACAGGGGCACCTCCTCGAACTGCATCACATGGGCGATGATGCGGTTGCCTTCGGTGTAGGCGTTCATGGGGTGGAAGACGTAGCAGGGGTCCGTTTCGAACCAGCGCATTTCCGCCACCGAGCCATCCCGCCGCATCACGCCGATGTGGGTGCCCTTGTCCGGCTCCCACGCCAACGGCGGCTGACCGGACATGGCCCGCTCCATGCTGCCGGTGGCGGGAAAGACGGGGAACACCACATGCTCGTCGGTGGTGATGAAGTCATGCACCATGCTCGCGAAGGGGGCCTCGAAGCGTTCGGAGCGGGTCAGGGCGCCGCTGGCGTCCACGGTTTGGTAGCTCATGCCGGGGCTGAACATGCCGCCGACCATGTAGCCGAAGAAAAGCATCTCCCCGGTTTTGGGGTCCATCTTGGGATGGGCGGTCATGGGGCCTTCAAACTCGCCGCCAAAGCGCCAAGCGCCCTCGGAGGCCAGCGTTTGCGGGTCAATTGCAAACGGCGCATGGCCCTCCTCCAGAGCCAGCAGCTTGCCGCCGTGCCAAACCACGTTGGTGTTGGCCAGCCCGTCGTCCTCCACGCCTTGGGTGATGGGATCGTTTTCCATGGGATTGAAGGGGTTGTAGAGGCTGCGCCGCTGCTGGCGCTCCAACTGCCACTTCGCCGTGCGCACCCAGCGGTTGCGGTAGCGCACCCGCCCGTCCTCAATGACGAACATGTGCAGCATGCCGTCCCCGGCGAACCAGTGGTGGTCCCCCTTGGGCGAGAACTGCGGGTCCGGGCCGTTGCGGTAGTAGGTGATGCTGAGATCCCGCGGGATTTCCCCGCGGATGATGACGTCGTCCAGATCGCACTCCATGCGGATGGGGGCGAAATTGCCGGTTAGCTGGGGATGGTCGGGAAAAGGTGTGGCCATGTCAGTTTCTCCATAGCGCCAAGTATAGGGACGAACACTGTAGTGCAGCGCCGCGGAAATAGCTACACTAGTCGGCCTAGCTGGTGCTGGGCGCACCAAAGGCTCCTGCAACGCCAAGCCCTTGGCACCCGAGTCGCTCTGGAGGGAAATGGCCAACCGTGGTGGGTGGCAGCTATGGGTGTCAGGCCCAACGCCGCCGCCAAGCCAATCCTCAGCGGCGGGGACAGTGAAACAGAGTTTGGCTTGCGCAAACTCAATGTGTTACTTTTAGTAGCACTTTGCACTGACGAGTCTTCATTTGCCGCTCAAACTGAGCTGCAAAGCCTAGGGTGGCGCCAAGCTAGGGATAATTTGTATGCGCTCAACTTATTTGACGGCTATTGTCATCGCCGTGCTGATTGCGCTCTGGCTGCTCAGTGGGCAAATCAACTCGGACCCGCCGGCGGCAAACTCCACCATCGCGGAGCGGAACAATCAACGCCTAGCCCAGAGGGCCGACGACGCGCCCACTCGGGTGCGCGGCCGCATCATTCGCGCCTCCCGCCAACTTCGCCAACTGCGCATCCGCGGCAAAACCCAGAACAAGCGCACGGTGACGGTGCGCGCGGAAATCGCCGGGCGCATCGTCGAACGTCCGGTGGAGCGGGGCAGCCGGGTCAGTGCCGGGGACCTGCTCTGCCGCATCTCCTTGGAGGACCGCCAAGCCAGCCTCGTCGAATCCCAAGCGGCGCTCCATCAAGCACGGCTGGAATATGAGGGGCGACTGGAGCTGCAGGCCCGCGGGCTGCAATCGGAAACTCTGGTCGCCCAGGCCAAGGCGCGGCTGGCCCAAGAACAGGCGGAGCTTAAGCGCAGCGAACTGAACTTGGCCCGGCTGCACGTCAGCGCCCCGTTCGCCGGCAGCGTTGAGGACGTGCATCAGGAAGTTGGCGACTATGTGACGCGCGGCGCGGAATGCGCCACCATCATCGACTTGGACCCCATGCTGCTGGTGGGGAGAGTCCCCGAAAAGGATGTGCTGCAAGTGGTTGTCGGCGGCGAGGCCGTGGGTGTGCTCAGCGACGGTGCGCAAGTGTCCGGGCTGGTCAGCTTCGTCGGCCAGCAGAACGACCCCGAGACTCGCTCCTACCCCTTGGAAATTCAAATTCCCAACGCGGACTACGCGCTGCGCAGCGGTGTCACCACGGAGATTCTGCTCCCCATTGCGCAGGTCATGGCGCAAAAGATCAGCCCCGCCTTGTTCGCCCTGGACGACGCCGGCGTCATCGGCGTGCGCATCGTGAACGCCGTCGGGCGGGTGGAGTTCAACCCGGTGGAGATCATTCGGGAGGACAACGACGGCGTCTGGGTGGCCGGCCTGCCGGAAATGACCACGGTAATCACCGTCGGCCAGGAGCTGGTGGTGCCGGGGGAACTTGTTGAAGTGGACTTTCAGGCAGCCGAGGAAATGCCGGCCGCCGCATCGTCAAGCGCCTCCGCCGCAAACCTGGCCGCCAGCGCATGAACGCCATCATCGACGCGGCCATCAACCGGGCCAAGACCACCCTGCTGGTCTTGTTCATGGTGGTCTTGGCCGGCCTGGTGGCGCGCTTCGCCATTCCCATCGCCAACGACCCCAGCATTCAAGTGCCCTTCTTCGTGGTCACCATCGTCCATGAGGGCATTTCCCCCGAAGACGCCGAGCGCCTGCTGGTGATGCCGATGGAGATCGAACTGCGCTCCATTGAGGGGGTGGAGCAAATCACCAGCTTCGCCTCCGAAGGCGCCGCCAACCTGATGGTGGAGTTCGACGCGGACTACGACCTGGACCAAGCGCTGCTGGACGTCCGCGAGGCCGTGGACAAGGCCCGCCCCGAAATGCCGGACAGCATTGAGGAGCCGTCCATCCAAGAGGCGACGGTGGACGACTTTCCCATTCTGCAGATCAACCTAGTCGGCAACGGCGCCCCGGAGCGGGTGATTTACAACTTGGCCCTGGAGCTGCGCGATCGCATCGAGACCATTCCCGATGTGCGCGACGTGGAGCTGCAGGGGCATCGGGAGGAAGTGCTGGAGGCGGTGATCGAGCCCCGCGAACTGGAAGCCTACCAAATCTCCCACGATGAACTGATCGCCACTCTGCTGCGCAACAACCGCTTGATCGCCGCCGGCAGCCTGGACACCGGGGAAGGCCGTTTTTCGGTGAAGGTGCCGAGCCTGATCGAGGAGGCTACGGACCTCTTCGACCTGCCCATCAAGGCGCATGGCGACACCGTGGTGACCCTTGCGGACGTAGCCAAGGTGCGCCGCACCTTCAAGGACCGCTCCGTGTACGCCAGGGTGAACGGTGCCGAGGCCATCTCCTTGAACGTCATCCAAAGGGCGAACGCCAATGTGGTGAACACCATCAGGTCCGCGAAGGCTGTGGTGGATGAGTTTCGGCCGCGCCTGCCGAAGCGGATTGACGTTTTCTACACCCAAGACCAAGGCCCTTGGGTGCAGCAGCAGGTGACGGAGCTGCAGGGCAACATCTTCACCGCCCTAGCCTTGGTGATGACCCTGGTGGTCGCCGCCATGGGCATTCGCAGCGGCCTGATCGTCGGCATGGGCATTCCAGCGTCCCTGCTGTTCTCCCTGATCTTCATCTACCTCTTGGGCTACACCTTCAACTTCATGGTGATGTTCGGCATGCTGCTGGGCTTGGGCATGCTGATCGACGGCGCCATCGTGGTGACCGAGTACGCCGACCGCAAGATGACCGAAGGGTTTGAGCGGCGCAGCGCCTACGCCCTAGCCGCCAAGCGCATGCTTTGGCCGGTGGCGGCGTCCGTCGCCACCACCTTGGCGGCCTTCCTGCCGCTGATCTTTTGGCCGGGGATCTCGGGCAAGTTCATGCGCTACCTGCCGGTGACGGTCTTCACGGTTTTGAGCGGCTCCCTGCTCTACGCACTGGTGTTCGGCCCGGTGCTCGGCAGCCTGTTTGGGCGGCCCGGCAGCCGCGACGCCGCGGCGGTCAAGACCCTGAAGCAACTGGAGGACGGCGACCCGACCCTGCTGGACTCGATCACCGGCTGGTATGCGCGCTTGCTGACGGTGGCCACGCGCCGCTCCGCGGTGACCCTGTTGGTTACAGTTGCCGCATTGGCCGCCACCGCCACCGCCTACGGGTTGTTCGGCAAGGGCTTCACCTTCTTTTCGAATGCGGAGAACAAGTGGGCGATGGCCACCATTCGCGCCCGCGGCAATCTTTCCGCCGATGAGATCAACGTTCTGGTCAGGGAGGTGGAGACCGAAGTGCTCAACGTGGCGGACATCAAGGACGTCAACACCTACACCTCCCTGCCGGGCCGCCCCTCACTGCGCGGCAGCCGCGACATTGTAGGCCGGATTTTCCTGGAGATGTTCGACGAAAACAGCCGGGATCGCTCGGTCGCCGCCGTCATGGAGGAAATAAGGCACCGAACCGCCGGCCTGGCCGGTGTGGCCGTGGACATTCGCGCCATGGAGCCGGGGCCGCCGACCGGCAAGCCCATCGAAATCGAGTTCTCATCCTACAACAAAGCCCTGCTGGAGCCGGCCGTCGAACGGGTGCGCCGCCACATGGAAACCGAAATGGCCGACCTGCGCGACATCGAGGACAGCCGCTCCCTGCCCGGCGTTGAATGGAGCCTGAGCGTGGACCGCGCCCAAGCGGCCCTATACCGGGCCGACGTGTTTCAGGTGGGCGTAGCGGTGCAACTGGTCACCAATGGCCTCAAGGTGGGCGAATACCGTCCCAACAAGTCCGATGACGCGGTTGACATCCGGGTGCGCTACCCGGAGGAGTCCCGCCGCATCAGCATGCTGGACGAACTGAAGGTCAACACCAACAACGGCCTGGTGCCGATCTCCAACTTCGTGCGCCGGGAGGCGGTGCCCAACGTGGACACCATTCAGCGGATCAACGGCATTCCGGTGAAGCACATTCGCGCCGATGTGGCGCCAGGCGTGCTAGCGGACGAAAAGGTGCGCGAAATGCAGCGTTGGCTGGCCACCCAGACCTTCGACCCGAACCTGACCATCAAGTTTCGCGGCACCAACGAGGAGCAGCAGGAGTCCATCGCCTTCGTCTCGGTGGCCTTCACCCTGTCCCTGCTGCTGATGTTCGTTTTGCTGGTGACCCAGTTCAACAGCTTCTACCAGTCCCTGCTGATACTGTTCTCGGTGGTGATGTCCACCGCCGGGGTGCTGCTCGGCCTGCTCATCACGGACAGCCCCTTCAGCGCCGTGCTCACCGGCGTCGGCGTGGTCGCCTTGGCGGGCATTGTGGTCAACAACAACATCGTGCTCATAGACACCTACAACCACTTGCGGCGGGAGCATCCCGATCTGGATCCCCTAGCCGTCATCGTGCGCACCGGCGCCCAGCGCCTGCGGCCGGTCATGCTCACCACGGTGACCACGGTGTTCGGCCTGCTGCCCTTGGCCTGCAACCTGAGCATCGACCTGCCGAACCGAGCCATCGTCTATGGCGGCATGATGTCGCAGTTTTGGGTGCCGATGTCCCAAGCCATCGTCTGGGGCCTTTCCTTCGCCACCCTGTTGACCTTGGTGACCACTCCGGCCATGCTGGCCCTGCCGCATCAGTTGCGCCACCTAGCCGAACGTTGGGCGCCGGCCCTAACCCTCCCCGCCCAATGGCTGACGCGGCTGCGGGGATGGATGCCAACGCGGCCCTAGGCGAATAAGGAATTTAGCCCATGCCCCTGTCCCTCGGCGCCCATGTTGGCCAACAGAACCTCAGCATGGACGAGCTGCGCAAGCTGTGGCGCAAGCTCGACGACGGCGGCATGGACTGGATTTCCGCTTGGGACCATTTCTATGAGTCGCCGCCGAAAACCAGCGAGGAGCCGCACTTTGAGGCCCTGGCCACCTTGGGCGCGCTGGCCGCGGAAACGCGCCACGCCCGCATCGGCTGCTTGGTGTTCTACGTCGGCTACCGCAACCCCACGCTGCTGGCGAAGGCCGCCACCACTCTGGACCACATCACCGGCGGGCGCTTCGAGATCGGCCTCGGCGCCGGCTGGCACATCTGGGAGGCAACCGCCTACGGCTACGCCTTCCCGGACATCGGCACTCGGCTGGACATGCTTGACGAGGCCGTGCAGATCGTGCGGCGGATGCTCACCGAGGAGCGCACCGACTTCAACGGCAAGCACTTTCAAGCTGTGGACGCCAGTTGCCTGCCGCGCTCTGTGCAGCCGCGCCTGCCCATTTGGGTGGGCGGCCTTGGCGAGAAGCGCACCCTGAAAATAGCCGCCGAACATGCGGACGGCTGGAACGCCGCCTATCTCTCGCCGCAGGAATTCCGGCGGCTTAACGGCGTTCTTGAGCAGTGGTGCGAAGAGGTGGGCCGAGACCCAACCCAAATTCGCCGGGCCGTCAACCTGGCGTTCAATTTGGGCGTCGATGAGGTGGAGGTGAAGCGTCAGCACCGGCAGCTAGCCTCGGATTGGGGCGGCATGGCGGAGCGTGTCTCCGGTGGCGCCCTGCTCTGCACACCGGACCAAGCCGTCGAGCGCTTGGCCGAATACCGGGACGCCGGCGTTGACGAAATCAACATCGCCCTGCGGGCACCTTGGCGAGAAGAGGCTCTGGACGCCTACCTAAGCGAAGTGATGCCGCAAGCGCGGGCGTTGTAGGGAATTCGCGTTTGGCGGGGGAAGCCGTTGCGATGGCCCGGTAACATGCAGCAGGCCGCAGCCGCTAACCTGAAACGGAGAAGAAACCCTTGGCCTTGCGGCCGTTGATCGCCTTGGCGCAATCCGCCTTCATCAGGCAACTGTATTCCGACAGCACCGGAATCATGGCGAAGGCGCTCACGAGTTGCCCCAAGGAGGGCAAATTGACGGCGTACCACTCCGCTCCCAAATTCGGGGCGGTGTGAATGAAGCCGGCGAAGAAGAAGAACAGGCAGCCGGTGGCGCATACTGCGAGGAAGCGCGCCGCCCTTTGGCTGACGCTGGGCGCGAGGGTTATGAAGGCCAAGGCCGCGCCGCATAAGTACATGGTGATGAGCAGATAGGGCCGCCCCGGCACCCCAAGGTGCAGCAACGCCAGCAGGATCATCCCGCAGCCGATTGGCCCGTTCAGGTAGCTCATCGGTCCCTCATTCCACGCACTCCCGCCTTGCCATGCACTCCCGCCTTGCCTATTGCATCCGCTTCAGTTCCGCCACTGTCCAAACGTCTCGATTACCGCCTTTGGGCATTACGGTAACGAATAGTCATATACAAATAACCCAACGTCAACCAACTTTGTTACAAAAAGTGACAATAAAGTTGCATTGACGCCAAGCACCCCACAGATCCCAGCCCGGCAGCGCCCTACCCTGCACCGCCGTTGGGCAGCCGCCTCACGATCGCACCCGATAGCAAATCGGCAATTTCGGCATGTTGCGCAATATGAAACTCGGCTCCGCCTCCGGCTCGGCGCCTTCGGCCAAGCGAAAGTCCTCGAACCGATCAAGCAGGGCAATGAAGCCGAGATTGAGTTCCTGCCGGGCCAAGGGAGCGCCGATGCAGTGATGGACGCCGGAGCCGAAGGCAAGCTGCATGCCCGCCTTGGGCCGATGCACATCCACCCGGTCCGGTGCCTCAAACTGCCGCTCGTCCCGGTTGGCGGCCCCGAAGCGCAGCATGATCATGCTGCCGGCGGCCAAGGGGAAGCCGCCAAGTTCGGTGTCCCTGGTCACCAGCCGGGGCAAGCCCTGCACCGGCGCCTCCATGCGCAACGCCTCCTCCACGAAGGTGCGCACCAAGGCCGCGTTGCCGCGAATTTCCGCCTGGATTTCAGGATTGCGGCATAGCAGCAACAGGCCCCAGCCAAAGGCGCTGGTGGTGGTTTCATGGCCCGCCACCAGGAACTGCTGCAGGACGCTCAGCGCTTCCCCTTCAGTGAGCAGGCGAGCGGGATCGTCCTCCACGGGGGCGAGCTCGCTGTTGGCGAGGATGGAGATCATGTCATCCGCCGGCGCTCGGCGGCGGGCTTCCACCAGCGAGGCCAGCAACTCCTGCAAGCCCAGAGCCAATTCCCCGCGATGCACCATTTGCTCCGGCGTCTGCGGCGAAAGCCGCAGCCCGGAGGCGGCGGCGGTGGCCGCCTCGTCAAAAAGGGGGCGATCCTCTTCCGGGATGCCCAAGCGGTCGCCGATGATCCGCAGCGGCACCGGAAAGGCGAAGGCGGACATGAAGTCGGCCTGCCGACGCCCCGCCCCGTCCGCCGGCGCATCAAGCAGGTTCTGAATGTTGCGGTCGATCACCCCCTGCACGGTGGGTTGGCTCTTTTTGACCTCGGAGCCGGTGAACAGGCGGCCGACCAAGGAGCGGTAGCGGGTGTGGACCGGCTCGTCCAAGGTCAGCATGGTCGGCGGCAGTTCGACCATCCGTTCATTGATCTCCCGCAACCGTCGCTGGATGTCAGGCGGCGCCGATGCGAAGGCGATTTCCCTGGACTTGTCGAGGAAGTTGCCGAATTCGCTGGAGAAGGTTTGGGTGTCCCGAATGGCCTCGCGCACCAAGTCGTAGCGGGTGACCACATGGACGTTCAGGGCGGGCTCGTAATGCACCGGCGCCCGGTCCCGCAGCGTCTTGTAGGCACCGTAGGGATCGACCAAGGTGGCTTGGTCGAACAGGGAGACTTCCGCTGCAGCTGCACTCACGACGGCACCACTCGTAATCTAGCCAAGATAGTCCGCAAGCAGCGTATGGAAGTGGCGAATCTTGGTCTCCTGATAGTTGGCCAGCATCACCTCATCATACTGAGCGGCCTCCAAGCCCTTCTGCACCTGCGGCAGGTTGAAGGTGTCTTGGGTGAACACCTTGGCTAAGAGGCCGAGTTCCGGGGCGTTGGTCCAAGGCTCGTCCTCCTCAAGCCAGTGCATGGGGGCCGGTTGTGGGCGCTCCCCGGCGAAGGGGCTTAGGTAGTAGCACTCCATCACCGACTTGTCGCAGCGGTTTTCGTAGGGGCGGAAGCGATAGACGATGCGGTTGTAGCCGCCCCAAGGGTGGAAGTTGGGGAACAGAGTGTAGTAGATGCTGTCCGAGACGCAGGCGTCGGAAATGACCACGTCGTCCCCCACCACCGGCTGCAAATTGGCCCGCGCCGCCGCCGCCATCATGGCCCGGGCGGTCGTTTCCGGCGGCACCTTCGGGGCCGGCGGGTCGTCCAGATGGCGCATCATCACCGACTCGAACATCTCCTGCTCGCTGGGCGCCCGGCGCAAATGCGGGCTGGGGGTGCCGTTCGGCGTGATGGCTCGGGAGAAATTGCCCCAAGCATCGTATTGGGAGTTCTCGTCGCCGATGGCGGCAAGAATCTGCGGGTGGGTGTTGATGACGTGGAACGCCTCCATGAAGGCTTCCTGGCAGAGCTTCCAATTGCAGCTCATCACCTTGGCCACATGGGCCTCAATGTAGCGACCCTCGGGCTTCCAGACCGCAAAGTGCTCCGGCAGGTCGCCCAAATAGCTGGCCATAGGTTCGGCGTCCATGTCCATGTTGACGAACACCCAGCCGCCCCAAGTGTCGCAACGCACCGGGGTGAGGGTAAAGTTGCTGCGGTCAATTTGCGGGAAGTCCCACTCCGAAGTGATGCCGCGCAGGCTGCCGTCCAGATGCCAGCTAAAGCCGTGGAAGGGGCAAATGAAGCTGGCCGCGTGGCCGGCCCGTTCGCACAGGCGGCGCCCCCGGTGCCGGCAGACGTTGTGGTGCGCCCGGACGCCGTCCTGAGTGCGGACCACGATGATGGAGTAGCGGCCTATCTCGTAAACAAGATGGTCACCGACTTCGGGAATCTCCTCCTCCCGGCAGGCCATCTGCCAAACCTTCGGCCAGAGCTTGTGCATTTCCAGGTCATGGAACGCCTGGCTGGTGTAGCGCATCACCGGCACTGACGCCACGGGCGAACGATAGACGTTCTCCAAGGTCAGGGTCCGCGGCGGCGGCACCCGGTCGCGGCTGATGAGCTCTTGGTAGCTGATGCCCTGTGAACGCAAGTCTTCCGCTTCACTCATGACCTTTTTGCCTTGGTCGTTTTGGGTCGGGGTTGTGTGCCACCGCTGGGATTCAGCCTCGGTTTCTGCGGATGTTGTGCTCCGCCGGCAGTTGCGGCCCGGCCAGCCACAGCAGCATGTGCGGGTCCGCCACCCGCAGTTCGCCGGAGACATGCTTGCCGTCAAAGCGGAAAGCGCCCTTGAGGCCGTTGTTGTCCACCTCCACCAGACCGTCCTCCCGCAGGCTGTACAAAGCCCCCGTCAGCGGATGCTGCAACTGCGCCATGTCCCTGCGCCACCTCCTGCACCAATCGAACGCCGCCGGATACTACTGCAAAAAACCGTCAAACACGAATGTTATTGACACTCGCATGTTATTGACAATGTTTTTGCCGGCAAATTGCATGAGCGCCACTCAGCCGCAGTGATAGGATGCCGGCCATGCAGGCGGCACGGACGATTGTCGGCCTCCGCAATCGACGCATCCTAGGCTCGGCGCCAGCTTGCTTCTTCGCATTGAGGATTATGCTCGCAATGGGGCGGCGAGGCCGCTGACGGATGAGGCATGGCCGCAAGCAAGCATCTGTTGATCGTTTACCACTCGCAGACGGGCAACACCGAGCGGATGGCCGAAGCCGTGTTCGCCGGCGCCCGAAGCGAGGAGGTCAGCGGCGTGGAGGTGCGCAAGCTCGTTTGCTGGAACGCCGGCCCCGAGGAGCTGCTCTGGGCGGACGGCTTGGTGCTGGGCACGCCGGAGAACTTCGGTTACATGTCCGGCGGCATGAAGGACTTCCTGGACCGCACCTTCTACCCTGTTGAGGGCAAGCTGCAGCCCCTGCCCTACGCCATGATCGTCAGCGCCGGCAATGACGGCACCCAAGCGCCCGCCGCCATTCGCCGCATCGCCAACGGCTATCCCTTCAAGGAGGTTCAGGAACCCGTCATCGCCGTGGGCGAATTGACCGCTGCGCACCTCAGCGCCTGCCGCGACCTAGGCTTAAGCATGGCCCTAGGTGTTGAGATGGGTTTGTTCTAGCCCTTATACTCGCCATTGGCATGGGATGCGGATCCCTGCCGTAGGCGGACTGACCGTTCCTGCCGCGTTGGCTTGGCGGCGGTTCAATGCGCCCAAGGCGTCCACCGAAAATTAGGAGGCCCTGCCCATGGACATATCCATCACTTATTGCGTGCAGTGAAACTACAAGCCGCAGGCGGTCGGTCTGGCTGCCGTGCTGGAGGCGGAGTTAGGCGCCTCGCCGCAGTTGATTGAAGGCGGCGGTGGCGTTTTTGACGTCGTCGTCGATGGCCGGCTTGCGTATTCGAAGCACCAGCAAGAATGCGGCGGTTTTCCTGACCCGCAGCAACTAGCACAAGCGCTCAAGCCGTAGGGGAGCATACCCTCAACAGGAAACGCCGCACGGGCGAACGAAGCTACCGCCGACAATGGGCAAGCTCGCTGCTCCCAAGACAGGCGTTAAGCAGGCGGCACCGCGGGTTCACTCCCCCCGCAGCGCCGTGACGATGGGCAGCCGCGCCGCCTGCGCCGCCGGCAGCAGGCCGCCGACCAAGCCTAGGCCCAAGGCCCAAAGCAGGCCGAGGATGAGCAGTTCCGGGGTGACGGCGAAGTCGAAGGCCACCTGCGAAAAGGAGGCGTTGTTCAGGGTGGAGACGGTGAAGCCGTTGAAGCCGAAGTAGGCCACGGCACCGCCGAGCGCGCCGCCCAGAAGCGCCAGCCCAGTGGCCTCCGCCATGACCGAGGCCAGCACCGCGCCGCCGCCGAAGCCCAGCGCCCGCAAGGTGGCGATCTCCACGGTGCGGGCCGAAACCGCAGTGAACATGGTGTTCAGCGCCGCGAAGAAGGCGCCGAACGCCATGATGACGGCCACGGTGTAGCCGAAGCCGCGAATCAGGGCGTCCATGGACTTGGACTGGCCTGCATAGAATTCCTCTTCACCCAGCGCCTCAAGCTCCAAGCGCCGATCATCCTCCACCCGGGCGGCGAAGGCCTCCAAAGCATCCGCCGAGGTCAGCCGCACCCGCACCGACTGCACCGTGGCGCCCCGGCGAAAAGCGGATTGCGCCACCGGCAGATCCGCCCAAAGCTCCGATTCGTAGGCCGAGCCCTCGGCGGTGAACAGGCCGACGACGGTCCAATCGTTGTTGCGCAAATCCACCTTGGCGCCCAAGTCGATGCCGAGAAATTCGGCGGCGGCGCCGCGCCCGGCGATCAGTTCCCGCTTGCCCGGCGCCAAGGCCCGCCCGGCGACGATCTCGATTTCCGGGCGCACCGCAAAGGCATCCGAGCGAACGCCGCGGATGACCAGATTGGCCGGCTGGCGGTTGGAGCGCTTGGGCACGTCCGCCACCACATAGAGTTCCGGACTGTAGGCGGCCACCTCCGGCATGGTGGAGAGGATGCGCACATCCTCCGGGTTCAGGGTGCTGGACATCTCGCTGTTCGCGCCGGCCCGCTGCACCAGCGCCCGCTCCGGCGAACCGCCCCGCTCCAGGGCCGCCGAAAAGCCTCCGGCCATGGCCAGCAGAGTCACCAGCACCGCCACCACCCCGGCAATGCCCACCACGACGACCGACGAACTGCCCAACCGCAGCGGCAGGCTGCGCAGGTTCATCCAGGTGACGGCTAGGATTTGCGCCAGCATTCCCGCACCCCCCAACAGGCTAAACCGCCCGCAACGCCTCAATGATGCTGAGCCGCCGCGCCCGGAAGGCGGGAAAGGCGCCCACCGCCAAGCCCAGCGCCGCGGACAGCCCCAAGGCGGCGGCCACCGTGGTGGCCCGCACCTCAAAGACGCCGATGGCCTGCTCCATGCCGGGGCCGATCACCAGCGCCACCAGCAGCGCCAGCGCTGCGCCCAGCACTCCGCCCAACAGGCAAAGCAGCACGGCCTCGCCCAACACCAGCGCCGCCACCGCGGCGTCGCCGAAGCCCACGGCCTTCAGCACCGCCAGTTCGGGCACCCGCTCCCGCAAGGACTGCGCCATGGTGTTGCCGGTTAGCAGCAGGATGGTGAAGAACACGGCGCCCAGAATGCCGCTCATCATCAGCTCGATGTCGCCGATTTGCTGCATGAACTGTCGTTGCTGCTCGGCCTCGGTGCTGGTGCGGGTGGGGTCCGAGGAGTTGGCGAACAGCTGGTCGATGCGGTTGGCCACCTCCGCCGCCCGCTCGCCGTCCGCCAAGCGCACGATGAACCAGCCCGTGGTGCCACTGTCATATTCCCTGGCTTCGTCAAAGTAGTCGTAGTGCAGCAGGAGCACCCCCGGCGATCTGTCTTCGTCCACGCCGGTGTAGAGACCCACCAAGTCAAACTCCCAATTCCGGCTGCCGTCCCGCTTGCCCCAGATGTCCCCTTGGATGGGAATCTTGTCGCCAATGCGCCAGCCGTACTTCTCCGCCATGTCCTTGGGCGCCACCGCGCCGCTGCGGGTGTTGATGAACGCCTGCAGTTGCTCGGGGTCAATGTGGAACTCTGGGTGCAGGTCAAAGTAAGCCTTGGGATCCACCGGAAACTTGGGAAAGAAGTCCGCGCCGTCCTGGTAAACGCCGCCGAACCATTCCGCATGGGTGACCGCATCGACGCCTTCCACGGCTTGAATCTGCTGCAGGGCGCTGATGGGCAGGGAGTCAATGATCGAGTACTTGGCCGCCACCACCAGCCGGTCAACGCTGGCTGGGCTGAAGCCGCTGCCGTCGGTGAAGACTAGGGAAATGGTGCGCAGCAGGATGAACAGCAACATGGCGACCAGCAGCGAAAGCAACGTCAGCAGCGTCCGTGTGCGACGGCGAAAGAGGTTCGCCCACAGCAGCCCCAGCTTGCTCACGCCGCCTCCTGGGCCAGCCGGCCCTTGTCCATGCGCAGCACCTGCGCGGCGCGCTCCGCCGCCTTCGGATCATGGGTGACCATGATGATGGTCTTGCCGTGCTCTTGGTTCAGCACTTCCAAGAGGCTCAAAATCTCGTCGGCGGTTTCCCGGTCCAGATCCCCGGTGGGCTCGTCGCAGACCAGCAGGGTCGGGTCGGCGACGATGGCGCGGGCGATGGCCACTCGCTGCTGCTGGCCGCCGGAAAGCTCCCCCGGCTTGTGCTTGGCGCGATCCTCCAGGCCGACGATCTTCAGTGCGGTTGCGGCGTTGGCCTTGCGCTGACGGCTGGAAAGAGGGGTCAACAGCAAGGGCAGCTCCACGTTGCGCTGGGCGCTCAGCACCGGCAGCAGGTTGTAGAACTGAAAGACGAAGCCGATGTTCTCCGCACGCCACTTGGCCAGCTGTCGGGCGGACATCTCGTTGAGGGGAACGCCGCCCACCTCCACGGCACCGGCGCTCGGATGGTCCAGGCCGCCGATGAGGTTGAGCAGGGTAGTCTTGCCGGAGCCGGACGGCCCCATCAGGGCGAGGAAGTCCCCCTGCTGAATCTCCAGATTGATGCCGTCCAGCACCTCCACCGTTTCCCGGCCCTTGACGAAGCTCTTCTGCAAATCCTGGCAGCGCACCAACGCCATGCACAACTCCTTGTCCTCTCCATCAGGCCGGGGCCGGCTGGCATCAGGGCGGACGGGGGCGCGGTTAGTCTAGGGAAGGCACTTCGCGACGCCCAATCGCCCACTGGCCGTTGAGTATCAGGCCGGCCACCGCTATGACTGTCCAGTCGATTTCCATGGAAGGTTTCCCGATGCGGCGGCTACAACCCAAAGGCAGCATAGGCCGCCGCCACACCAACGTCAAGCGGCCGTTTCGGGATGATGCCGGGCACTTCATGCGCAATTCCGAATCAATTGGCCCAAGAGACGCTGGCGCCGTCGGCGAGGCTGGCCAGCAACTCCGTGTTCAAGTCCGTCACCACCCGCTCGCCGGGGCGCAGGCCCTTGAGCACTTGCGCCCTACCCCGCTCGGCGCGACCTAGGCGGATGAGCCGCCGCTGCACCTTCTCATCGGCAACTACTAGGACATAGGCTTCGTCGCGGTCCTCGGCCACTGCCGCCATCGGCACGAACACGCCTGACGGGGACGCGGCCGGGGCTTCGGCGGCGGTGTCCAGAAAGGCCACGCGGACGCCCATGTCCGGCAGCACCCGTTCGTCCCGCTCCAGAAAGGCGACCCGCACCCGCACCGTGGCCTTGCTGCGCTCCGCCGCCGGAATAGTGGCGATGACCTCGGCGGCGTAGGCGTCCTCCGGGTAGGCGTTCAGAACCACGCGCACCGGCTGGCGGGGATACACGCGGTTGATGTACGCCTCGTTGACATCGACCTCCACTTCCAGGGAATCCATATCGACAATGGTGCAAATGCCGGTGCGGGTGAAGCCGCCGCCGGCGGAGACGGGGGAGATCATCTCCCCAGGCTGGGCCGCCTTGGCGATGACCACGCCGGCGAAGGGAGCGCGGATCTCCATGTCATCCAATAACTGCCGCTGCACCGCCAAGGCGCGCTCAGCCACCACCGTCTCCTGGCGCAGCCGCTGCAGCCGGGCGGCCACGGCCTCCACCGCCAAGCGGTCGCGGTCCAAGTCCGCTTGGCTGATCAAGGAGCGCTCGGCCAACCCCTGGCTGCGGGCCAAGTCCAGTTGCGCCTGCTTGAGCTCCACCTCCACCTCCAGCAAGGTGCGCCGCGCCGCCTCCAGTTGCGACTCCGCCAGCCGCAACTCCGTTCTGGGAACGCTGTCGTCCAACCGCGCCAACAGTTGCCCCTCGGCCACCTGAACGCCTTCCTCGATCAGCACCTCCACCACCTTGCCGGTGGCCTTGCTGCTCACGGTGGCCTGCCGCCGCGCCACCACATAGCCAGTGGCGTCCAATACACTGGACTGGCCCCCCGCCGAAGCCGCTGCCTCGGCAACGGCAGTGCTGACTAGGGAGATGCCCTCCCCACCGGGCGGGCGGAAAAACCAAGCCACGAAGCCGAGGCCGGCCGCCAAGGCGATCAGCGCAAACCACTTGAGGGGGCGGTTGGGTGGGTTGGGCTGTTGCGACCGGTCAATGCGCAATTGGCCCAACAGCGCTTTCTGATCTTCCTGCGAGTCCATCAACGGCTCCGTTTGGGCACGGGCTTGCAGTCTAACAGAGGATGGCATGGCCTTTGAGATTCAGGGCGTGGGCTCCCGGAGGCTACGGAAGCCCGGATTCAACTCGCGAGCGCATTTAGGCTTTGGGCGAATGGACGGGCTGGCATAATGCGGCCTTTCCGTTGCTCCATCAGGCGTTTCTTGACCGCAACCCAACGCACGGTGCGCATTCTGCGTGGCATCGACGAGATCGACAAGGCCGCTTGGGACGCCTGCGCCAACCCTCCCGGCGCGGTCTTCAACCCGTTTTTGGCCCACGACTTTTTGGCCGCTCTGGAGGCCAGCGGCAGCGTCTCCGCCAGCGCCGGCTGGCAGCCGTTTCACCTAGAGCTGCGCGAAGAGGCAAGGACCATCGGCTGCGTGCCCCTGTACTTGAAGGGTCACTCCCAAGGGGAGTACGTCTTCGACCATGCTTGGGCGGACGCTTGGCACCGCGCCGGCGGCCGCTACTACCCCAAGCTGCAATGCAGTGTGCCCTTCACCCCGGCCACCGGCCGCCGCCTGCTCTGCGCGGAGGACGACCCCGCCATCGAGCGACAATTGCTGGACGCCTGCGCGGAAGTGGCCGATCAGCTGCAGGTGTCCTCCCTGCACATCACCTTCATGCCGCAGCGCCAATGGCTGGCCGCTGGGGAGCGCGGCTACCTGCGGCGCATGGACCAGCAGTTCCACTGGCACAACGCCGGCTACGACAGCTTTGACGCCTTTTTGGCGGACCTGTCCTCCAAGAAGCGCAAGAACCTGCGGCGCGAGCGGCGCGAGGCGTTGGCGGCCGGTCTAACGGTCGAATGGGTGACCGGCGCCGATCTGACGGAAGCCCATTGGGACGCCTTCCACCGCTTCTATCTGGACACCGGCAGCCGCAAGTGGGGTGCCCCCTACTTGACGCGCCGCTTCTTCAGCCTCGTCAACGAAACCCTGTCCGAACACTGCCTGCTGGTGATGTGCAAGCGCGGCGGCAAATACATCGCCGGAGCGCTCAACTTCATCGGCGGGGACACCCTCTACGGGCGCAACTGGGGCTGCATCGAGGATCACCGCTTCCTGCACTTCGAGGCTTGCTACTACCAAGCCATCGACTTCGCCATCGCCAACAAGCTTAAGCGGGTGGAGGCCGGCGCCCAGGGGCCGCACAAGGTCGTGCGCGGCTACTTGCCGAACGCCACCTACAGCGCCCATTGGATTCGGGATGCCGGCCTGCGCCGCGCCGTGGCTCGCTTTTTGGAGGAGGAGCGGCATCATGTCGCCCAGGACATCCGTTGGATCGAACAGCGCACGCCGTTCAAGTTCGGCATCGACCTCAGCGAGATTCGCGGCGCCTAGGGCCGGCGGTGCAATGCAGCGGCCAAGGCTGCATACTTGCCTCCAAGAGGACCCAACCTGATGCAGCTCGCCTTTGAATATGGGGCCACGCCCGGCCTTGATGAAGCCCAGGGCGAACGCGGTTTTCGTGATCCCGCCTGCATGGCCAACCGCGCCGTGCCGGTGCATCGGTGGGTGCCTTGGATCGCCGGCTACTCACAGCAGTTCGTCGAGGACGCACTGAGCCAGTGCATTGACGACTACGGCACCGTCTTGGATCCGTTCGCCGGCGTCGGCACCACCTTGGTCGAAGCGGACCGGGCCGGCCACGAAGCCATCGGCTTTGAAATCAATCCTTACGCAGCCTTCGCCTCCCGAACCAAACTCAAGGCCCATCGAATCAAGCTGGCGGCGCTTGGCGACGCCATCCGCCAGTTCCGGGAATTTCAGCATGACGCCGAAACCAAGGCGTCCGCGCCGTGCGCGAAACCGCCGGACGGCTTCCGCACCCGGTCGCCGTTCTACAGCCCCAAGGTGCTGCGCAAGGTGCTGCTGGTTCAGGACTTCATCGCCAATCAGCAAACGCGGACGGTGGCTGACGTCTTCCGTCTGGCGTTCGCCGCCACAATGGTGGATTACTCGAACTATTCCTACGAGCCCAGCTTGGGGCGCAAGTCCGCAGTTGGCCGCCCGGAGGTCGAGGATTTTCCAGTCATGGAGATCATCGCCGACAAAGCCGCCCTGATGGCGGAAGACGCCGGTTGGTATCGCAGGGTGCGCAACGGCCGCCGCAGAAAGGACGGCCGTGTCCTCTCCGGGTCATTCTTCGATGGGTGCCGAGCGCTGCCGCCCGGGAGCGTCGATCTGGTCGTCACCTCCCCGCCTTACCTGAACAACTACCACTACAATCGAAATACGAGGCCGCACCTTTACTGGCTTGGCTTCTGCGGTTCCCCTAGGGACATGAAGCGCCTTGAGGCGTTGAATTTCGGCACCTATTGGCAAAACGCTAGGGATCAAGAGCGGGTCGATCTTGCTCCTGAACTTCAAGACCAGGAAATCCTTGACGTGATTGAGGCGGTGCGGGCCAAGAATCCCGAAAAAGGCGTTTATGGCGGCTCAGGTTGGGCCAACTACGCCGCCCTCTACTTCAACGACTGCGCACGGTTCGCCGCCGCCATGCAGCGGTGCCTGCGGCCCGGCGCCACGGCGCTGGTGGTCATCGGCAACAGCATCCTGCAAGGGGTGCAGATTCCCACGGACCGCTTCCTCGCCAAGATCGCCGCACGGCAAGGATTCGAGGTCAGAAAAATTCACGCTCCCCGCAACACCCGAGTGGGGAACAGCATCATCGACTCAACCGTGCGCGCCGGCAAGGCCGCCAACGGCGCCCGCCTTTACGAATCCGTAGTCGAACTGCGCCGCCGCCCATGACCACGCAGTTGTACGACCCCCTGACCTACGAAAACCTCATGCTGGGGCTAACGATGCGCTTCAAGCAACAGCCCGCAGTCGCCCTTGATTCCGAATCGGCCATTGCCGATATCAAAGGGCCAGGAATCTACTCCCTGCACTATTGCGGAGACATTAGCTTCTATGGACCCATTGCAGACGGAACAAACCCAATTTATGTGGGCAAGGCCGTGCCGCCAGGCGCTCGAAAAGGAAAAACACCGGACCCCTATGCGCCCGCGTTACGCAAGAGGATCAATGAGCACTTACGGTCAATCCAACCCGTCAAAAATCTAGATCCCGGGGATTTCATCGTGCAGACCCTTGCCGTGGTGCCGGTCTGGATTACGCTCGCTGAGCGATTCCTAATTGACCACTACCGACCTGTATGGAACTTATGTCTAGAGGGTTTTGGAGATCACGATCCCGGCAGTGGCCGATATCAAGGCGAGAGAAGCTGGTGGGACACGCTGCACCCAGGCCGGCCTTGGGCCGACAAGCTACGGGCGATAAAGACGCAAAAAGAAACGGAAGAGAAGGTAGAAGCGTTCTTTAGTGAACGGGCGGAACATTGGCAGCCAGTCTAACCGCCGAAGAACTGGGGTGGCGGTGGCCACGCGGAGATTGCCGCCCTACAGCAGGGGTCGTAGCCGCCTGAGATAGGTGTGCAGCCGTTGGGCGTTGCGCGGGCCCATGCGCAGCACCTGTTTTTGCAGACCGCCCAAGGACTCCAAGGCCGGGTCCGCGTACTGGAACATCAGGCCGGGGCGCACGAGCTCGATGTCCCCCTCCACCACCGGCGCCGCCAACGCTTGGTCGATGGCGGCAAGGACCGCATCCTCCGCATCGCCTCCGTAGTCCAGCTCACCTAGCGCTTCATTGAGCAGCGGACCCAGCAGATTGATGAAGGCCGCCAAGGCCGCAGGGTCAAGGCGCTCCAGTTGATCCAAGTATGGGTCATAGCGGGCGTAGCCGGCCGGATCCAGAAAAAACCTCTCGCCATCCTGCCGCACCGGGAATTTCTCCGCTGGCGACAGAACGCTCAGGCCCAGACGCCTTGGCGGCGCCTCGCCCCTCCGGGCGTTCTCAATCAGAACCGCGAAGCGCCGCACCAGGTCGCTGTCCGCGGTCCAGATGGAGGGCAAATTGAAGCCGGCCGCTTGGCCGCGCACGAAGCCGTCGCTGTCGTTCAACGGCGGCAGGGGCTTGTCCACCACCGCTAGGTCATCGGGCGGCGGCGCCTCTGGAGCCGCGCTGGTTTCTTCGGGCAAGGCCGCAGGCTCCGACGGCGGCGGGGGCGCGGGAGGCAGCGGCGCCGCCACCGAAGAATCGGCGGGAACAGGAACCGGCGGCACCGGCGGCGGCGCATCGGCTACCGGCCAAAACCGAACAACAACGACGGCGCCAACAGCTAAGCCAACGCCAAGCAAGCCCCAAACTGCCCAGCCCTTAATCATAGTCGGCAACCAAGTCCTCCGCCGAAGCGTTCTCCAAAGCAAACTGCGCCAAGGCGAAGTTTACGCCGTGTGCGTCCCCCTGCAACCCCATGTGCGGGTTCAGGGGATGTGAGACTGAGAGGTGCAGTCCTTGGTTGTTTAATGTCGAGATACTGACAGGCTTGCTCGAAGTCCGCCATGAACTCGCTGCCACCGTCGACCTGGAGGGAGATCAGTTCGTGCGGGAGATCGGTGCGGACCGCCTCCAGGAAGCGCTTGGCGTTGTTGGCGGCGGTGGTGCTTGGCCTTGACGCGCAGTCGGCACTTGCCCATGAAGGGGAACCGACGGCGCATGGCCCAGGCCCGGCGCTCACTGGTGCGGGTCCATTGGGGACGCCGGGTTCGTCGGGGGCGGCGGCTTTTCCCAGCCAAGCCGCCGAAAAGCCCCCGCACCAACCGAAGGAATCGCCAAAAAGCCTACAGCGCAAGTCTCTCGACGATGCGCCGCACGACATGGACTTGGCGGTGAGCATGATTCATAGTCTAGCCACATCCGCAAGGCAACGGGCAATCGCGATGGCTTCATTTCCCAACGCTCCCGACCAGCTGGACGCCCCTTGGCTATCCGCCGCCTTGGGCTATTCGGTTGAGGACTTCAAGGTCAGCCACTTCAGCGAGGGGGCCGGCGTCGTCGGCTTGGTCACCCGAGTCCACCTTCGGGCCGCCGAGGGGCCGCCCTCCATCATCGCCAAGTTTCCTTCGCCGGCGGCGGAGAACCGGGCCGTTGCCCACACCTACGACATGTACGGGCGCGAAGTCCGCTTCTATCAACAGACCGCCAAGACCATTGGCCTGCGCACTCCCGCCTGCTATTACGCCGACTTTGACGCCAACACCCAAGACTTCGTGCTGTTGATCGAAGACCTGCAGGGCTACCGCATCGGCGATCAGGTAGCCGGATGCTCCCGGGATGAGGCATTGGCGGTCGTCAACGCCGTCGCGGATCTGCACAGCAGCCTTTGGGATGCGCCGCCGCCGGGCATGCTGTCGCACAACAACCCCATGCAAAGGGACGGCATGATCGCCGGCTTTCAAGTCGGCTGGCCGGTGGTGACGGAGCATTTCGGCGATCTGTTTTCCCCAAGAGCGCGGGCCGCCGGGAAAAAGATGCCCGATAAGGTGGCTGGGCTTCTGGAGGAGATGTGCCGCCCTCCGGTATGTCTGTCCCATGCGGACGTGCGGCTGGACAACATCTTCTTCGGCCAGGATGAGGTGGTGCTGGTCGATTGGCAGTCGGTCTGCACTTCCGCGCCGGAGCAGGACTTGGCCTACTTCGTCACCCAAAGCATTCCGGTGGAGATCCGCGCCACCGAGGACTGGCCGGCCTGCTATCAAGCCGCATTGGCGCAAAGGGGCGTGGACTACAGCCTCGAACGCTGTCGGGAGCGGTTCCGCACCACCGCCCTGTACCTGCTGTGCTATGCCGTGATCATCGCCGGCACCCTGGAACTAGGCAACGAACGGGGTCAAGCCCTAGCCCGCACCCTGCTGGGCAACAGCTTAAGCGCCTTGGACGAGATGGACGCCTTTGCCCTGTTGGAGTAGCGGCAACGCCGCGATTAGGACCAAGGAGAAGGACGGAGCGCAAAAACGGACCATGCTACGGATCTAGCTTAGGCCCAGTGAGGACGGGGCGGGAATTAAGCGGTTGATCTCGTCCCTAAGCCGCCGCGCCGCGGCACGGGAGTGTGCGGCGAACTCTTGCCCGGCGGCGCCATAGGCTTCGCCAGTGCCCCCTAGCTCCTTCCCTTCCGCTTCCGGGTAGAGGACTGAGCGCGAGGCATTGATGACCAGCCCCTGCCCAGCGGCGTCCAAACCGGCAATTAGGGTCTGCTGCAGGTCACCCCCTTGGGCGCCAATCCCCGGCGTCAACAGAGGCATGGCGCCCACGGCGGCGCGGATCTTCGCCAGCTCCTCCGGATAGGTGGCCGCCGCCACCAACAGAACATTGCCGCTCCGATTCCAATCCTTGGCCGCCGCGGCAACGCGCAAATAGGCAGGGTCAGCCGCCGGTGCCTTTTGCAGCCAGCCGCTGCCGGGATTGCTCGTCCGGCAAAGCACGGCCACGCCTCGGTCTGGATACTCCAGGAACGGCCGAACGCTCTCTTCGCCTAGGTAGGGGTTCACCGTCACCGCGTCCGCGCCGTAGCGCTCGAACGCCTCCTTGGCGTACAAGGCCGCAGTGCTGCCAATGTCGCCGCGCTTGGCGTCCAAAATGACGGGTTTGCCCGGCCAACTTTGGTGAATGTGAGCGATGACCTCAGCGAGTTGCTCCTCCGCGCCTTCGGCGGCGAAGTGGGCCGCCTGCGGCTTGAAGGCGCAAACCAAGTCGGCGGTGGCATCGACGATGGCGCAGCAGAATTCCCTCAAACCCGAGGGGGAGTCGCTGAACGGCGGCGGCAAGCGGCTGCGCACCGGGTCCAAGCCCACGCAAAGGAGGGAGCCGCTGTCGCTCCAAGCCCGCCGCAGTCGATCATGGAAGCCTATCGGACAGGTGGCCACGGTGGAGACTACCAAGCCCGGAGGGATTTTGGATGAGTGCCTGGCCGCTGGCTGGTTTGAGGCGGCGCAGCGCTGGAGAACCACGGCATGGGCTAGCTGGCGGCCGGGACTGCGGAAAGTGCGGAACGGGAACGGCCTTGCGCAGCGAGCACCCGCTCCACGGTTTCCACAACCGCGCGGGTTTGCTGATCGATCTCCAAATTGAGCCGGCTGCCGGGCGTTGCCGCACCCAAGGTGGTTCGGGCAAGGGTTTCCGGAATCAGGCACACTTTGATTCGCTGCTCTTCCGCGTCCACTGCGGCAATGGTCAGGCTGGTGCCGTTGAGGGCGACGAACCCCTTGTGGTGCAGGCAACGCATCCATTCCGGCGCCACTCGCAGCCACAGGTTGCGTTCATTGGGGCCGTCCTCCACGGCGTCAACCTTCCCGGTGCCCTCCACATGCCCCGCGAGCAGGTGGCCGCCGATTTCGTCGCCCATGCGGCAGGAGCGTTCGATGTTGACCCGGCTGCCCGTGGTCAAGGCGCCGAGGTTGGTGCAGTTCAGGGTCTCACGGACTACATCAAAGCCGGCCCTGTCGTTGCGCAGGCCAGCCACGGTGAGGCAAACGCCATTGACGGCCACCGAGGCCCCTAGTTGCAGCCCCTCCGCCAAGCCGCCGAGGTCAACCTCCAAGCGTCTTAGGCTAGGCTCATCCGCGGTGGCCGCCACTTCGCATAGACCCTGCACAATTCCGGTGAACATGACTTACAGGCCTCTCAAGCGCAACCCGCTAACCCCGAGGGAATGGGGCCGCCTCCGTGCCAACGCTGAGGCTTAGACGGCGCTTCGCCCTAAGCACAATCAACTGGCGGCTTGGAGATGCCTCCGACGCTCAGCTTCGCGATCGATGTAGGTGATCCACTGCTGGCAAACGCGTTGATTGGAGTCATCCCGCACCCGCCGGGATTCGTTGCGGCAGGACACGAAGGAGGACCGCGCAGGGGACAGGCGGTCCCGGTTGTATTCGCACATGCCCTGGATGATGTGGATACTCTGCACCTTGCGCAGCCCGCCCTTATCCAGCGCAGAGGCGGCGGCGGTTACGCACTCCTTGAATTTTTCGTCCTCCAAGTACAGCTGCGCCAAGCTCTCGTATATGCGCCCGTCTTCGGAGAGTTTGGCCGCCTCCTCAAAAACGGGAATGGCTTGGTCAACCTCTTGAGAGAGTTGGAAAGCCTGCCCATAGGCGCGCAGGTTCCTGTCGGTGCGCTCGATGACCTCTTCAGCAAAACCCTGCTTGAGAACGCGGACCGCCCTAATCGGCACATCATCCTGCATCAACAGACCGGCCAAGGTGGTGAGGTCCGACTCCTTGGTCAAGTACCCCGCTTCATAGGCGGCCATCATGGTGAAGATCTGCTGCTTTTCCATGCCCTCCTGGCCCTGAATGCCGGCCAGCCTCAGCCAGTACTCTCGCTTGGGGAAGTCCCGCACCAGTATTTCCAAGGTCTCCAAGACCTTTGGCCAATTTTCTTGCTCGAAGTACAGATAGTTCAGCAACGCCCACCAATTCTCCTTGACGTCGGTGCCCCGGTCCTGAGCCACGGCGATGCCGGTTTCGATCTGCCGTATGGCGTTTGCGTAGTCCTCCATCTGGTAATAGACCTGGCCCATGAAGATGCGCGGTTCCGGCCCCGGATTTTGCGCCTTGGAGATCCAAGTCTCCATGTAGCGCAGGGCGTCCCGATAGCGCTCATCAACAAAACTTAGCTGCGCCAAGGTATAGAGGGTGGTCGTCTCCAGCCCTTCGGGAATGTCCTCCCCTTGGGCAAGCACGGTTTGGTAGTGCTGAATGGCCTTCGGGTAGTCCTCCTTGGAGAAGTGGATGAACCCCAGCATGTTGTGGATCTGGCCGATTTCATTGCCGTTGTATCTACGGCTACGATCAAGCATGCCTTCGAGCGCGGCTTGGGCGCCGTTGAGGTCCTTGGCGTCAATGAACTCTTGGGCCTCCGCCAGCTTCTTGAAGGTCGCCTCACTCATGGAAGGCACCCGTCGGGTCTTGTGCTGACGTTGCTCGCCTTCAGCCGATTGGCCCCAAGCCGTCGGCGCGACGCCGGGCGCCAAGGGCAGCCCCACCAGCCAAGCCGCAACCAAGGCAAAAGCCAGCCGGCACCCTCGCTTCGTGCTTGCCATAAGCATGCTCCTAAGCCTCAATTATCCTGCAACTCGAAAGTGATCCGGTTGCGCACCCCAGCCACGTCTATGGGTTCACCATTGACCACCTTCGGCTTGTATTTGAACTTCAAGGCGGCATTGAGGGCGGCTCGGTCAAAGATGCCCGGCGGCTTGGACTCCAAAACCACGGGGTCACGCACCGCACCGGTGCGGGTAACCACAAACTCAAGCAAAACATAGCCTTCAATGCCCCGGGTTTGCGCCCGACGGGGATACACGGGCGCCACCTTGACGATGGGCAAGTATTCGCCGTCCGAACTGAAGCCGGCCCCGTGATCGATGGAGAGCTCCACATCAACATTGACCTGGCTGATGTCAATGCCCTGGGACTGAGAACTGGCGTCGAAGGTCGCCTTGGGCTTGTTCGGAGGCGGCTCGTCCGGCGGCGGTGGCGGCTTGGGCTTGCGCAGCTTGGTCTCAATCGCCATTTCCTCCTCAACGCGGACGAAATCGACAATTCTGCCCTGGATGCTTTCGTCAAACGGGCTCTTGTCGCTCTTTATCAGGGCCTGCATAACCAGAAACAGCACAAAGGTGGCCACCACCCCCAGCGCCACCGAGAAACCGAAACGCGCAACCATGCTATGCCTCCGTGGAAACAGCGATCTGGGTCATCCCAGCGGCCCGGGCCGCGGACAACACCGTCTTGAGTTGTTCGTATTTGGCGTGGCGGTCTGATTGAATGACCAAGCCGCCCTTGGGATTCTCCGCATGCAGGCGCTCGATGTGGGCGCGCACCGCCGCCGCATCCACCTTACGCTTGTCAATCCAAATGTCGCCGTTGGGGCCGATGGCGACCAAGACGCTCACCGTGGGCTTCTGCATCCCGGTCTCCGCTTCGGGCCGCAAGACGTCGATGCCGGCCTGCTTGATGAAGGTGGCCGTCACAATGAAGAAGATCAGCATGATGAACACCACATCAAGCATGGGCGTCAAATTGATGTCCGACTCCTCGTCGGAGCGGGAGAACCGGTTTGCTTGGCGGGCCATTTCAATCCCCTCCTGACAATTCGCCTTCCTTTACCCGGCCACAGCCAACCACTCAATGATCCATGGTCAGGTGGTCTTCAAAGAGCTCGATTTCAAAATCCACCTTGCGCTTCACGAAGGTGCTTCCGAACAGGCCGGACAACGAAGCAACCATGCCGCACATGGTGGGTATGGTCGCCATGGAAACGCCGGCGGCCATGGAGCGGGCGTTGCCGCCGTGCGTGGCCATGGCGTCAAACACCGAGATCATGCCCGTCACGGTGCCCAATAGACCCAACAGGGGGCAGAGGGTGACGCAGGTCTGAATCAGCGGCAGATTGCCGGTGATCCGGTCCGCCGCTTCGGAAATGATCCTGTCCCGAATCTGGTGGGCGCTCCAGGAGCGCCGCTCCGGACGGCCTTCCCACAGGTCCGTCGCCTCGGACACAACCGTCTTGTGCTGGTTGGTGAAGTACCAAACCCGCTCAAAAATCAGCGTCCACATCAAGAAGGTCAGGGCGGCAATGAGATACAGCACATTGCCGCCCTGCTCCACGAACTGGACGATGGCGAGATAGGCGTCACCTAGCATGATGCGAGACTACCCCAGCGCATGGCCCGTCTTTTCCGCATGCTCGGCGATGATGCCTTGGGTTTGCTCCTCCAGCACATGAATGACCGACCGACTGCGCTGCGCGACAATGGCGTGCAGCAGCGTCGTGGGGATGGCCACGCACAAGCCGAGCACCGTGGTCATCAAGGCGGTGGAAATGCCCCCGGCCATGGTCTTGGGATCCCCCGTGCCGAACAGGGTAATGGCTTGGAAGGTGAGGATCATGCCGATCACGGTGCCGAGCAGGCCAACCAAGGGCGCAACCACCGATATCACCTGAATCAGCGTGATGTTGCGGGTGATGGTCGGCGTTTCGACGAGAATCGCCTCGCCCAGCTTCAACTCCAAGGTTTCGACGTCAACGGAGGTGTTTTGGCGATAGACGTTGAGCACCCGGCCCAAGGGATTGTCGTCACTGGGCGTCTCAGAACGCTTTTGCGCATTCACCTTGGTACCGACGATGGAAAGGGTGACCAAGCGTTCTATGGCCAAGAGCACGCCGACGATGCCGCCAAGGATGATCACGGCGCCCACATAGCCGCCCTGGCCATCGCAAAACGGCAGGTAGCATTCGCCGTTGGCGATGCCGCCGAACAGGGAGCCGACCCGCTCACCAACCGTGGCGGCCTGAATGAGCAACGCCAGCAAGGAGCCGCGGGTTGGGTCAACCGCAAAGGAGACCACCTCGCCGGGTTCGGCCTCCTCAAGGTCCTCAACCGTATTGGTGAAGCGCGCCGATGGTTGACGCGGCAAATCGGCTAAGCTGCCGTCGTGGGGGTCGTAATTGAGGTACTCCCCATCGGCGATCAGGGCGAAGGCGCCGACGCGCACCACCTCCATGTCCTCGTGGTCCCCGTTGGCGCGGATGACTGTCCCGGGGAAGCGGCTGACGCGGCCGGATTCCGTCATTTCCCGCTGCAGTTCAAACCAGAGTGTTTCCATTTCCTCAATGGTGGCTAGCTGGCTGGCGGTGCCCATCTTCGCCGCCAATTCGCCAAGCCAATCGCCCCGGTTGGGAAACTGCGCCGAAATGAGCGAGCCTTCAAACAGGCCTCGCGTGTCCCCGGCGACCTGCTGCAGCACCCCAAAGAGCTCCCGCAGGGAGCCAAGACGCTCATCTAGCTGCTCCTGCAGTGCGCCGATGCGGATTTCGTTCTCGTCAAACTGGGTCTCCAGCTGGTTGGAACGCCGCTCTTCCCGGGACCGCTCCGCCTTGGCGTTGGCCAGCATCTGCGCCTGCTGCGCCTTGTCGTTCTGGAAGCGCTGCTCCCGCTGGCGGTGCTCGGCGGACTCGACCACTCGGCGCTCATCCACGAGACGCAGCAGATCGTCCAAGCTGGAAGCTTGGTTGACCTGCAAGGTGCTCTCCCCTTGACCGGCGGCTTCCTCGGCCAACGCCAGCGAAGCCGTGAACAGGCCCGCCCCAATGAGCGCGGCGCCGACCGCTATGCAACGATTGAACAATTTCATCGATCTCAAGCCTCCGGTCCGGTGATGGGCAGCATCAGCATGTCCACCGAAAGTTGTTTGCGCGCCATGCGTATGCCGTTGCGCACTGGCGTGGTGAACTCATCGCCAAGCACCTCCCAAGACCCGCTCTCCTTGTTCCACATGCCGGTTTCGGTGCCGTCAGGCGTCTGGAAGACCAAGGCGACCCGCCCCACCTTCAGCACGTCCGCCTTGCGGTCCACGCCGTCGATGTTGATGGTATCGGCATAGGTCTCCATGGTCCGTCCGTACTCATTCTCGATCTGAAAGGCGCGCAGCACCTGGGAAAATTGTTCCGAGACAGCCACATCCGCCCGATCCATCATTTCCCGCAGCCGCTCAATGCGCTCGTTCCGCTCATCGAGCAGAAAGGGCAGGTCCAAGCTCACGAACTGCTCCAGACCGTCAATCATGCGCAGCATTAGGGGCGTGATCTGCCGTTCGATCACGGTGACCTCGGTGATGGACTCCCCAAGTTGAGCCATTTCCGAGTCCTGAGCCCGAATCTGCTTGGCCACCTGCCGGTTATAGACCCGTAGCCCCTCCACCTCCTTAAGCACCGTTTTGTACTCGTTCAGGAGTTTGTGCGTTTCCTCCGAAAGCTCGTCGATTCTGGCTTGGGAGGTCTTGGCTTGCTGGTTGATCCTTTCCGCCACCTGATAAATGTCCGCAAGCGTGGCCGCCGCTGCGGTGCCGAAGAAGCTTAGGCCCACCAACAGGGCCACCGCCGGCAGCCAATGGTTGCGCTTGTTCCTCATTTGTTCCTCCTAGGAATAACGAAACTTCCCGCCACGAGGCCAATGGCGCACCTTGGCGAACCACGGAGACCCTTGCCATCCACCGGCAAGCCCCTGCTAAGCATCGACGCTTGGCCCGTTCCCGGAGGGCGAACGCTCAAGACGCCCTTAGCAGAGAAAAAATTGCGGGCCATTCCCACCCCCTTGTTTGCAAGGCCGGCCAAGCATCAACAAACGATTTTCGGTTGTCAAGGCAATTGCATACACAAAAGTAGTTTGCGCGGCAAGCGCCCTCACGCAAGCTGCTCCTGAAAGAAATCCAGGGTGCGGCGACGCGCCAAAGCGGCGCTCTCGGCGTCAAAACTGCTGCGGTGATCGCAGTTGAACCCGTGGTCTGCGGGGTAAACATGGATGGGAATGCCGGGCTGGGCGACCCTGATCTTCTCCACGTCGGACAAGGGTATGTGGGGGTCAAGCTCGCCGAAGTGCATGATGACCGGGCAGTTCGGCGAGCGCTGCGCCTCGCCGGCAACGCCGCCGCCGTAGTAGGAGGCCGCCGCCGCCACGCCCTTGAGTTCGCTGGCGGACAGCCAAGCAAGCAGGCCGCCGAAGCAGTAGCCGACCACGCCGACCCGACCGTAGGTGGCGGCGCAGTCAACAGCCGCCTGCAAATCGGCCAGGGTGTTCGGCATTCGCAGTTTCTGGAAAGCGATCGCAATGCCGCGGGCCATGTCGTCCGCTTCGTAGCCCAGTTCGACATCGGCCTGCACTCGGTCGAATATCTGCGGCGCCACCGCGGCGTAACCCGCCTGCGCGTAGCCCTCGGCGACCTCCCGAATGTGGCCGTTGACGCCGAATATCTCCTGAATGACGACGAGGCCGGCCTTGGGCTCGCCCTGGGGCAGCGCCTCCCAAGCGCCGAATTCGAACCCGTCAGCGGAGCCCAGCCTGATCGGCTTGCCCATGCACACCATCCCCTACTTACGGCTAAAGCTTTTTAACCTTACCCCAACTTGCTTCGTGCGAACGGGGAAAATGCCTAATTCCAGAAGAATTCCACTATTTGGCACTCAGTCCTCAGCCCGGCCCGTTCGTGTTTGCTTCACGGAATCGTCATAATTCCTCCTTGTAATCCTTTCATTTTCGGCCGCGGCAACCAGTCATGAGCAACAGCGTCCTAGTTATAGAAGACGAGCAGGAAGTGCGGGAGATGCTCAGCTTCTCGCTGAGTCGAAGCGGCTTCAACGTGTGGGAGGCGGCCAGCGCCGAAGAGGCGCTGCGTCGGCTTGACGGCCCCCTGCCTAATTTGGTGATCATCGACTGGATGCTGCCCGGCATGAATGGGGTGGACCTCGCCCGCCGGCTGCGCCGGGACGAGCACACCGCCAGTTTGCCCATGATCATGCTGACCGCCAGGGGCGAGCAGGCGGACAAGCTCAAGAGCTTTGACTCCGGCGTGGACGACTACATCACCAAGCCGTTCTCGCCAAGGGAGTTGGTGGCGCGGATGCGGGCGCTGCTGCGGCGCTCAGGGGCGCCGGAGGACGGGGTGCTGAAGAGCGGCCCCTTGCGCTTGGACCTCAATGCGCACAAGCTCTCTGTGGATGGCAAAGCCGTCAAGATTGGCCCCACGGAGTTCCGCCTGCTGGAGCTGTTCATGCGCAATCCCAACCGAGCGTTCGGGCGGGGGCAGCTCCTGGACCGGGTGTGGGGCCGCAGCATTTATGTTGAGGAGCGCACGGTTGACGTTCATGTGTTGCGTCTGCGCAAGACGCTCAAGCCGTACGGGCTGGACAAGCTGGTGCAGACCGTGCGCGGCCTAGGCTATCGCTTCAGTTCGGATTGATGCGCCTATATACCCACAAGGAAGCGCTGGCCGGCGGCGGCCTCGTCGTTCTGGCGATCATCATCGGGGCTGCCGGCAACGCCCTCGGCTGGGCGCTTTTCGGGGCGGCGCTGCTTGGGCTTGTCCATCAGCACCGAGTCCTCGCCAACTTCGCCCGCTGGGCTCGGCAGCCCCTGCGCCGGCCGCATCTAGGCAACGGCGGCCTGCAGCAGGCGGCGGATTCGCTGCGCTGGTCCCTGCTGCGCTCCCGGCGCCGAGTCGGCAACGCCCTGCGCTATCTGGTGCGCATTCGCGGCGTTACGGAGGCTTTGCCGGACGCCGCCGTTCTGATAGACGGCGACGGCGACATAGAGGCGTTCAACCAAGCC
Organism: uncultured Pseudomonadales bacterium; assembly: GCA_958296195.1. Classification (GTDB taxonomy): domain Bacteria; phylum Pseudomonadota; class Gammaproteobacteria; order Pseudomonadales; family Azotimanducaceae; genus Azophilus. The sequence continues at coordinate 3,101,409 of OY282455.1, forward strand.
TCCGGGTCCTTGCTGCACCTAAGCCGTCAGGACATGGGCGGCAATCTCGGCGCCTTGCTGCGGCACCCCGAGGTGGTCAGCCTTTTGAAGCAGCGGGTGCCCGACGCCACGATTGAAATCGGCTCGCCCTTTGCCGAAGGGCAGCGTTTGGAGCTGCGGCGAGTCAACGTCGCTGCGGACCGAGACTTGATTCTGGCCAGGGACGTGACCCACTTGAACCGCTTGCTCAGCATGCGTCAAGACTTCGTCGCCAATGTGTCCCACGAACTGCGCACTCCCTTGACCGTTGTGGTGGGCTATCTGGAGGCCATTGAAGAGGAGTCCATGGATGAAGCGACCCTGCGCCACCTAGTGGGCAAGCTAGCCTCTCCCACCCGGCGCATGCGGGCATTGGTGGACGACCTGCTTATGCTGACCCGCCTGGAGTCCAGTCCCAATCCCAAGCCGGAGGATCTGACCCCGATCGACGTCAAGGAGTTGGTGGACAGGGTGGTGGACGAAGTGGCCGGCCTGACCACCAAGCAACATCGAATCGAGCGGCGAATGCGCTCCGACCTGCGGGTGCTGGGCATCGAGAAGGAGCTGCACAGCGCCTGCAGCAACCTGATCACCAACGCCGTCAAGTACAGCCCGCAGGGCGGAAGCATCGACATCACTTGGTCGAGCAACGGCGGCGGCGCCCTGTTTGAGGTTAGGGATCAAGGCATGGGCATTCCACCGGAGCACCTTTCCCGGCTGACCGAGCGCTTCTATCGAGTCGATCTGGCCGGTTCCCGAGTGCGCGGCGGCACCGGCCTCGGCCTAGCCATCGTCAAACATGTCCTCAAGCGGCACAATACGCAACTGCAAGTCGAAAGCGAGGTCGGCGAAGGAAGCCGCTTCTACTGCCGTTTTAATTCTGACCAGCTGCAACCGCATTCGCCGGCGCCCATCGAGGTGGAGAATCCGGCGCCAGCCCTCAGAAGGGATGCGACGGCCTCTTAGCGGAGGCGACCACATGGCCGCTGCATTCGGCGCCGCGCTCGCCCTGGCCGCGGCGCTCCCGCTCCCAAACTCGGCGGCGGCAGCCGGCGAACCGACAACCCTGCCCGCCTATGTTCGCAGCAGCGGCATTGCCGGACGCCTGGCCAGCACCGGCTCCGACACCTTAGCCAACCTCATGACGCTTTGGGCCGAAGCCTTCAAGCGCGAACATCCCGGCGTCAGGATCGAGGTGCAGGCCCCCGGCTCCTCCACGGCCCCCACCGCCCTGATTGAAGGCACGGTCAATTTCGGACCCATGAGCCGCCTGATGACCGTCAACGAACTCCAGGCCTTCGAGCGGCGCTACGGCCACCCGCCAACGGCCGTCCGCGTCGCCTTGGACGCCCTTACCATCGTCGTGCATAAGGACAATCCAATCGACGCCCTAAGCCTAGTGGAGCTGGACGCCCTGTTCTCCGCCACCCGGCGCTGCGGCGCACCCCGCTCCATTGAGCGCTGGGGGGAGCTTGGCGGCGGCGGCGGTTGGGCGCAGCGGCCCATGCAGCTTTACGGCAGAAACTCAGTGTCCGGCACCTACGGCTACTTCAAGCTAGCAGCGCTCTGCGGCGGCGACTTCAAGGAGACGGTCAACGAGCAGCCCGGCTCCGCCAGCGTGGTCCACGCCGTGAGCGCCTCCTTGAACGGCATCGGCTACAGCGGCATCGGCTACCTCACTCCGGCCGTCAAGGCGCTTGCCCTAAAACCGGCCGCCGGCGCCGCGGTGGCCCCCTCTGCGCAAACCGCCTTAAACGGCGCCTACCCCCTGACCCGCTATCTGTACATCTATTTGAACCAAATGCCCGGCACCCCACTGCCATCAATCACTCGAGAGTTTCTCCTCCTCATACTGTCCCGGCAGGGCCAGGAAATCGTCGCCAAGGACAGCTACATTCCGTTGCCGCTGCCGGTGCTTAGGGAGGAGAGGCGCAAGGTTCTCTAGCGCTCCGCCATGAGGGCCAGCCTAAACATCGCCACCCTGCCCCGCAGACGGCGCTGGATCGACTTCCTGACCCGAGCGGTCATGGCGCTTGGGGCCGCGGCCGTGGCCGCCGTCATCGTGCTGATGCTGGCCTTCCTCGTGCAGGTGGCCGCACCGCTTTTCCTGCCCGCCGCCATCGCCCCAAGCACCGAACTCTCCCTGCCGGCCGGCCACGCCAAGCTGCTGCGCGTACACCCCAGCGGCGACGCCGCGCTGCGGGTGGACGCCGACGGCCGGATCTCGATCTTCGCCCTCAGCGACGGCGCCCAGCTGCAAAGCCGGTGGCTCGACGCGACGGTAGTTGCCGCCAAGCCCGTATTCCTCGCCAACGACCTCCATGCGGTGCTCGACTCGGCGCAACAACTATGGCTTCTGCAAACGGTGCAGCGGGGCGGCGCTCGGCGGCCGTCTCCAGAGCTCAACATTCTCTTCGGCGGCCGGCCGATCCCGGTCGGCGCAGTCATCGACTACGACTTGGCGCAGCAAGCCGACGGCACCCTCAAGCTGGCCCTGCTGTCGCCAACGGCGCTGCAAGTGCGGCGCCTGCCGGCACCCTTCACCACCGTTGCGCCCAGCGGCGGCGCACAGTCGCACACTTTGGAGGACGGCGCTGAGCGGGTGCTGTTTGGTCCCGGCGGGCGCTGGTTGTTCACGTTGGGCGGCACAGGCGCCACCGTGTGGAGCATCGCCCCAAGGGTGGGGTTGCAGCCGTTCGCCAACACACCCCTGCCCGGCGCCCTCCCCCTGCATTCGGCAACGCCGCTGTTGGGGCGTCAGTCCTTGCTCATCGCCGGCGACGGCGGCGTGGCGCAATGGTCCCTGTCCCGGGCCGGCGGCCGACCCCACCTGGCCTTGGTGCGCACCTTCCCGCTGGCCGCAGCACCGCGCACGATGGTCGCGGAGCGCCAACGCAAGGGTTTCGTGGTGCTCGACGAAACGCACAACCTACATCTCGGCCACGCCACCTCCGGCCGCATTCTGGCCCATCGCAAGGGGACCGTCGGGATGGACGCCGCCTTGGCCCTTTCGCCCCAAGCGGATCTCCTGCTGGCCTTGGAGCCTTCCGGCAAACTGCACCGCATTCCCTTGCTCAACGCCCACCCCGAGGTGTCCTGGGCAACGCTGTTCTCCAAGGTTCAATACGAAAGCTACGAAGAACCGGCGCACATCTGGCAGTCGGCGGCGGCGCACACCGACTTCGAGCCGAAGTTCTCCTTGGCGCCGTTGTTGTTCGGAACCTTGAAGGCGGCTTTCTACGCCATGCTCTTCGCCGCGCCAGTGGCGGTGATGGGCGCCATCTACACCGCTTGCTTCATGGCGCCGGGAATGCGCCGTTGGGTCAAGCCGACCATCGAGATGATGGCGGCCTTGCCGACGGTGGTGCTCGGCTTTCTGGCGGGGCTTTGGCTGGCCCCGCTCATTGAGGCCAACTTGGCCGCGACGGCCGCCCTATTCCTGCTCGTTCCGGGGGGCATGTTGCTGTTTGCCGGGCTCTGGCGGCGCCTGGGAGAGAACTTCAGGAAGCGCTGCGAAGGCTGGCAGGGGCTGCTTGCCGTGGCGCCCATGGTCGGACTGGCCGCCGCCGCCATCCACTTGGCGCCGACCATTGAATCCGCATGGTTCGGCGGGGACCTCAAGGCTTGGCTGTTCGCGGTCCACGGCATCGACTACGAGCAACGCAACGCCCTGGTGGTCGGCTTGGCGATGGGCGTCGCCGTGATCCCGCTGATCTTCGCCATCGCCGAGGATGCGATTCACGCCGTTCCGCCACATCTGGCCGACGCCTCCCTGGCCCTCGGCGCAACGCGCTGGCAGACCGTCACCCGCGTCATCCTGCTGACCGCCAGCCCGGGCATTTTCTCCGCTTTGATGATCGGCCTCGGCCGGGCGGTGGGGGAAACCATGATCGTGCTCATGGCGACTGGGAACACTCCGATCACCGACTTCAGCATCTTCCAAGGCATGCGCACCCTAGCCGCCAACATCGCCGTGGAGCTGCCGGAGTCCGAGGTGGGCGGCACCCATTATCGACTGCTCTACCTAACCGCCCTGCTGCTCTTTGCAATGACGTTCGCCTTCAACACCGCCGGGGATCTCGTGCGCGAGCGCCTGCGGATGCGCTTCGGCAGCCTCTGATGCGCTTCGGCAGCCAAGCCTGGATCTGGCTGAACGCCGCCGCGGTCGGCCTGTGCCTATGCACCCTGACGGGGCTGTTGTTGCTGATTGCGGTGCGCGGCTTGGGACACTTCTGGCCGGCCGACCTGCAGCTCTACGCCTATTTGGACGACGCCGGCGCCACACGGCGGGTTTTGGGGGAGCTGATCGAAACGGAGACGGTCTCCCGCCGCCAGCATCGGGAGTCCGGCACCGCCCTCGACCTGGTCCCGGGCGACGGCCCCTTGCAGCGCTTGGTCATCAAAACCGGCAACCGCCGCCTCGACCCGCCCGACTTCGCGCACATTTTTGAACACCGCATCGAATCCGTATCCGCACCGCCCGACGCCGTCGTTCTGGAGCGCGTGGAGTGGGGCAACGCGCACGGCGAAGTTTTGGCCGTCAACGGCGCCGCCCACGGCAACGGCGACCGACTATGGCAGGCGTTCAAGCAACGGATGGAGGCCGCCCACCGCGTCCGCGAGACCATCAAGGCGCTTGCGGGGACCACCCTTGAGGCGGCGGAGGAGGAGCGGCGCCGGCGGCTGCACCGGCAGCTTGACGCCAACTCCTTCACCCTCCGCTTGGCGAACGGGCGGCTTGCCGAAGTGCCGTTCGGCGACGTGCTGCGGGCTTGGCGACCAAACAGAATGAACCTTGCCGAGAAGCTCGGCCACTATGTCGAGACGTTCTGGCTCTTCCTCAGTCAGCCGCCCAGAGAGGCCAACGCCGAGGGCGGCGTCTTCCCAGCCATACTCGGCACGGTCACCATGGTTTTGCTGATGTCGGTTCTGGTCACGCCGCTGGGCGTCGCCGCCGCCATCTACCTGCACGAATACGCCCGCCCAGGCGTCTTCGTTCGCCTAATACGGATCGCCGTCAACAATCTGGCCGGGGTGCCTTCGATCATCTACGGCGTGTTCGGACTGGGCTTTTTCGTATATCTAATGGGCGACGCCGTCGATCAAACGCTGTTTCGGGACAGCCTGCCGGCCCCCACCTTCGGCGCTCCAGGGCTGCTTTGGGCCTCCCTGACGCTGGCGCTGTTGACCCTGCCGGTGGTGGTGGTATCGACGGAGGAGGGCCTTTCCCGCATTCCCAAGACCTTGCGGGAGGGCTCCTTGGCCCTGGGCGCCACCCAAGCGGAGACGCTGTTTCGACTGGTGCTGCCGGCGGCAAGCCCCTCGGTGCTCACGGGGTTGATCTTGGCGGTCGCCAGGGCCGCTGGGGAGGTCGCGCCGCTGATGCTGGTCGGCGTCGTCAAGCTGGCGCCCAATCTGCCGGTGGACGGGGAGTTCCCCTATCTGCACTTGGAGCGCAAGTTCATGCACCTAGGCTTCCACATTTTCGACCTAGGCTTTCAAAGCCCCAACGTTGCCGCCACCCGGCCCTTGGTGTACGCCACGGCGCTGTTGCTGGTGGCGGTCATCGTGACGCTCAATCTCACCGCCATCCTGCTGCGCAACCGCTTGGCCTGGAAATTTCGGCAGCTATCCTAGCGGACGCTTTCATTGGTCGCCGGCGGGCGGAGGGGCCAAGCGGCGGCGACCGCCCTTTCGAGCTAAAATCAGGCCATGCTGCAAACGCCAATCGCTGACGCCGCGCAGATTTGCTTGCGGGTGCGCGGGTTAACCGTCGCCTACGCCGAGGAGCCGGCCCTGCAAGGCATCAGCCTGGACATCCCCAGACATCAAGTCACCGCGTTCATAGGCCCCTCCGGCTGCGGCAAGACCACTCTGCTGCGGAGCTTCAACCGCATGAACGAGCTGATTGAGGACGCCCGGACGGAGGGCGTAATCGAACTCGAAGGGTGCAACATCTTCCAAGCCGGCGTCGATCCGGCCCAACTGCGGCGGCAAGTCGGCATGGTGTTTCAGCGCCCGAACCCATTTCCCAAGTCCATCTACGACAACGTAGCCTACGGACTGCGCATCCAGTCCTCATCCAGTCGCGCCGCCAATCTTGACCAGGAGGTCGAATCGGCGCTGCGCCGCGCCGCGCTTTGGGATGAAGTCGCCGACCGGCTCGATGCGCCGGCCCTAACCCTGTCCGGGGGTCAACAGCAGAGGCTGGTCATCGCCCGGGCCATCGCCGTGAAGCCGGCGGTGTTGCTCCTCGACGAACCGGCATCGGCGCTCGACCCGATTTCGACGCTCAAGATCGAGCAACTCATCCATCAGCTAAAATCCAATTACACGATCATCATTGTGACGCACAACATGCAGCAGGCGGCTCGGGTTTCAGACTTCACGGCTTTTCTCAACGCCGGCCGGCTGGTGGAGTACGGCCCGGCGGAGGCCGTGTTCACCAACCCCAAGGAACGGCAAACGGAAGACTACATCACCGGGCGGCGGGGCTGAGCCCCGCACAGGCGACAGGGCTTTGAGCGAGCACATTTCAGAATCCTACGACCTCGAACTGCGCAATGTCCGCAACGCCCTAATGGAGATGGGCGGCGTCGTTGAACAACAGGTGCGCAGCGCCTGCCACGCCTTTGTCGCCCATGACGCCGAGCTGGCCGGTTTGGTGCGGGTCGCCGACCAGCGCGTGAACCAACTCGAGCTGGAGATCGACGACCAGTGCGTGCAGATCATCGCCCGCCGACAGCCGGCCGCCACCGACCTGCGGACCTTGGTGGCGGCAATGAAGGCGAGCACCGACTTGGAGCGCGTTGGCGACGAAGCCGACCGCATCGCCAAAATGGCGTCCGGGCTGGCCGGCGCCGAACCACCGCTCGATCAGTACGGCGACGTCCGCCGACTCTCCACCGACGTCATCAAGATGCTGTCCGCCTCCTTGGACGCCTTGGCGCGGCAGGACGCCGAGCAAGCCGCGGCCATCAAGCAGGCCGACAGCGCCGTTGATGCCGGCTACGATGCAATCCTACGGGAGCAGTTGGCGGCCATGCAGGAGCATCCGCACAACATTGAGCAAAGGCTAAGCATCATTTGGGCGGCCCGCTCCCTGGAGCGCATCGGCGACCACGCCAAAAACATTGGCGAATACGTCGTCTATCTAGTCGAAGGGGAGGACGTCCGCCACCAAAAGCTGCGCGGCGGCTGAAACCACCGGCCAGCGGCCTCAGCAATCTAGTCGGCCTCTTGCTAGCGGCGGGCAAACGGCATTTGCAGCAGGTGGTGGCCGCCATCGAGAATAAGCGTCTCCCCGGTCACCCCAGCGGCACCGCCAAGGAAGTACAAAATGGCCTCCGCCACCGTGTCGGCGGTCATGGTCGTCCGCAGGGGCGTGTTTTTCTGCAAATGGGCCTTGATGCGGGCGTAGCGCTCCGCCCCCATGCCTTCGGCCAGCCAGTCGCCGTCGATAAAGCCGGGGCACACCGTGTTGACGCGGATCTCCGGCCCCAGCACCCGCGCCAAGGAAAGGCCCAGAGTGATGAGGGCGCCCTTGGAGGCGGCATAAGCGATGGAGCTGCCAATGCCCATGACGCCGGCAATGGAGGCTACGTTGACGACGCTGCCGCAACCGCCGCGGCGCATCAGCGGCGCCGCGGCCCGCGCCATCTGGTAAGGCCCCACCGTGTTGACGCCGTAGATGCGCAGGAAGTCCTGCTTGTCCAGCCCGTCAAGGTCGTTGTGGTCGCAGAACTTGGTTGTGCCGGCATTGTTCACTAGGCCGTCCAGTCGCCCCCAGCGAGCCTCCGCCGCCGCCGCCAAGCGGCGGCAGTCCTCGTCCTCCGCCACGTCTGCGCGAAGCACTTCGGTCTCGACTCCCAACTCCCGACACTGGGCTGCGGTTTGCTGCGCACCGTCCTGGTTGCTGGCGTAGTTGACCACGACATGGCAGCCGCGCTCGGCCAGTTGCCGCGCACAGGCGGCGCCCACGCCGCTTGATGAGCCGGTGACGATGACCACGGCGTCCTGCAAATCCATCATGCCTTCTCCCAGTCCGTGCTTGAATGCGACGACCCTAACGAACGCCCCGGATGTTGCCGGCTGTGGCGCACTCGCCCGCCCGGCCTAGGGCAGCGCACAGCCACTCGAATTGACCAAGCGCCAAGTGGCGGTGCGGATGTTTCGCTAAGCGCCCGCCAACGCAATCGGGTTAGTATTCGAGCCCTTTGCTCTAAGGTCAATGCAAATGGACTTCAGCCCCAAGGACGTCAAGGCGGTGCTCTGGGATTTCGGCGGCGTGTTGACCGCCTCGCCGTTCGTGGCGTTCAACCGCTATGAAGCGCAGCATGGCCTGCCCAAAGACTTGATCCGCAACATCAACGCAACCAACCCGGACGGCAACGCTTGGGCGCAGTTCGAATCGGCCAGCGTCACCCTCGACGAGTTCGACCGATTGTTTGAAGCGGAATCGCGCAGCCGAGGGTTCCCGGTGCGCGGGCGGAAGGTGATCGAACTCCTAAGCGGCGCTGTGCGGCCGCGCATGGTGGAGGCGCTGCGGCGCTGCAAGCGGCATTTCAAGGTGGCCTGCATCACCAACAACGTCAAGTCAGGCGGCGGTCCAGGCATGGCTACGGCTGCCGGCAAGCGGCAACAGACCGCCGCCGTCATGGCCCTGTTCGACCTCATCGTGGAGTCCAGCGTGGAGGGCATGCGCAAGCCCAATCCGATCATCTACGAAACAACCTGCGAGCGATTGGGGGTGGCCCCGTCCGCCTGTGTGTTCCTTGACGACCTCGGCGTCAATCTCAAGCCGGCCAGGGCCCTGGGCATGACCACCATCAAGGTCGTGACGGAAAATCAAGCGCTCCAGGAACTGCAAACCGCCACGGGGCTTGAACTGCAATGACGCAGCGCCCCACCTAGCCCGCATATTGCACCAAGCCGCTTGCCCAAAGCTGCAAGGTTCTTTTCCTTCAACCAGTTGCTCAGCCAATTTTTGGGAACGCCTCGGGCGCAAGATGCACTGGCCGCGCCCTCGCTTGTCTTTGGGCCTCCAGCGCGATCATGCCCCCTCAGCCAACCCACCGCTGCGGCGCCCGCCTCCATGGTCAGGGGGTTGCCGGAAAAGGTGCCGCCGGAGAAAGTTCCGCGCTCGGCCCCAAACCCCGTGAAAACCTCCATCAGGTCGGCCCGGCCCGCCACGGTACCCACCGGCAGGCCGCCGCCCAGTACATTGCAGGCGCGGCAAACCTCGGAAAGTTCCCGCAGGAATTCGCCAACCTCCGGCTGCGGATTGGAGCTCTGTACACCCTCCACCCTCACCAGCGCCAAATCGTCCCTATGCCGTCTGACCAAATCAAAGGCCGCCCGGCGCTGCGACCTCCGCGTACGGGCGACAAGAGCCGCCTTCGCCCGGCTTAGCCTCGACGCCTCAATTCCCATGCATCAGGCCCCGACAGCCGCGTCCGTGAGGAGAAGCACCTCGCCGGCCTTGGCGCAGCGGCTATTGCCCGGCTAGACGCTCCACCACTGGCGCAAACGCCAGCATGGTGTCCGCGCCGACGGTGACGTAGGAGATGCCGAACAGTTCCCGGCGGCGCTGCAGCTCGTCGCAGATGGCTTCAACTCCGCCGATCAGGGCGTGGGGATGCTTGGCCACCTCCGCCTCGGACAGGCCGAACATCTGCGCAAAACCAGCCAGCACTGGTGCCGGGTCGTCCGCCACCACCGTGAAGTAGGCGCCGATCTCGATCTCCAGATCGTCAAAACGCTCTCCGGCCCCCTCCCGAATCCAGCCCACCTTGCGGCGGGTCTCTTCCTCGGTGGACATTTGCACCCCGTCCGGCCCAATCACCCCGGCGCGGTTGTTGAAGTTGAGGCTGACGATGTCCGCCTCCCGCCCGGCCAAGCGCAGCACTCTGGGGCTGCCACCGCCGATCATGAGGGGCGGCTTGGAGATGGGTTTGGGCAGACCCTCAAAATCCCGCCAAGACAGAGCGCCATTGACAATGTTGGCGTGGCCGTCCCCGCGAAAAGCCTTGACGCCTTCCAGCACGTCCGCCAAGCGGTCGATGCGCTCCTTTGGCGGGTCGAATTGCCGGCCGATGGCGGCGTACTCCTCCTGCAGCCAGCCGGCGCCGAGGCCGAACTCCAAGCGCCCGCCGGACAGCAGGTCGATGGTCATGGCGGACTTCACCAGCACCACAGGGTTGTAGTAGTCGATGCAGAACACCCGGCAGCCGATGCGGATGCGCTCGGTCACCGCCGCCGCGTAGGCCATGGCGGGGACGGCCGCTAGGTTCTGCACCGGATGGTTGGTCTTCTCCAGCGCCGGGCCGGGGCCGATCAGGTGGTCGGCCAAGTGGAAGGCCGAATAGCCTAGTTGCTCCGCTTGGCGAACTTGGTTGGCCCAGTCCTCCCCGGTCTCCGCGTTGAAGGACTGCACGGCGAAGCGGAACGGCTTAACCGCCACGCTTCAGCACCCTCCCGCCGTGGAAGCCATCGCGCTCACCGGCCCTTGACCGCAAAAAAACGCGGAAAACGGGCTCACGCCGCCGCCAAGGCCCGGTCCGCACAATAGCGGATGCCGCGGCGCAGGAGTTCGTAGTACTCCTCCCGCCGCCAACTGCCGCGCTCGACTTCCGGGTAGTAGTCAACGATGGGCTGCATGTCGTAGTGCCCGCGACAATGCCCTAGGTTCAGGTACAGCACTTCGCCCTCCCCCACCCGATTGATGTAATAGACCGGCCGCGGCTCGTCCTCGGGCCATTGGTCATGCACCCAACCTTGGACATCGCCGTGGAAGCGGGTTTCCAGGAGCCGATGCAGGTCTCCGTGAACCCTGCACAGGTAAAGCTCGTCATCGGTTTCAAACTCGTTGATGCCCTTGACCAACTCATGCTCCGGGTCCGAAAGGGTGACCTTGAACGGCTGAATGGGCGGGTGGGCCAGGAACTGAGTGCCCAGGGTCTGCATCAGCACCGGCGCGGTTTCCGGGGCATCGACCCGCCCGTCCTCCAGGAACTTCAGGATGGCGTTGGTGCCGTGCAGGGCGAACCAGCGCTTGCCGGAGGCGATGTAGTCCTTGAGCGCAACCTGCTCGTCCTCCTCCGGCACCAGATCGCAGGTGTAGGTGATGAGGAAGTCCGCAGCGCGGATGCCGTCCAAGTCATGGTAGTCCGGCGCCACCCGCACCCGGATGCGCTCGTCCTCCGCCAACAGCTTCAGCAGCTCCAGGCGGGCGAAGTCGATGTCGTGGTACTTGCCCGCCGCCACCATGTGGACGTTGACGGTCCTGTTCCCGGCCCCAGCCATGGCTAGAACTGAATGCGCTTGGTCAGGCCGCCGTCAATGACGACGTTGGTGCCCGTGGTGAAGGCGCCCAAGGGGCTGGCCAAGAGCGCCGCCTGGGCCGCCACCTCCGAAGCCTTGCCCATGCGCCCGAGCGGGATGTCCGCCAGCGTGGCGTCATAGAACGCCGTCATGTGCTGCTTGATGTTGTCCCATGCGCCGCCCTCAATGAAGATAGGTCCCGGCGAGATGGCGTTGACGCGAATGCCCTTGCCGGCCAACGCTTGGGACAAAGCGCCGGAGTAGTTCAGCAGCCCGGCCTTCAGGGTGTTGTAGGCGCCGGGGCCGATGAACCGCTCCAAGGCCGCCGTGGTGGAGATGATCAGCACACTGGCGTTGTCGGAGTTCTCCAAGTGGGAGGTGGCCGCCTCCACCAGGCGCACGGTGCCCATCACGTCCACGTCAAACTTGGCCTGCCAACCGGCGTCCCCCTGTGCATTGGGGCCGGAGACGTTGGCAACGATGTTGTCGATGCCGCCCAGGGCCTCGGCGGACGCCGCCACCCAAGCCTTGAGGGCGTCCCCGTCGGCCACGTCAACGGCTTGGCCGAAGGCGGTGACGCCCTTGGCGGACAGCGCCGCCACGGCTTCGTTGACCTGCCCTTCGTTGCGGGAGCAGATGGCGACATTGCAGCCCTCATCGGCCAGCCGGTCCGCAATGGCCCGGCCGATGCCCTTGGTGCCCCCGGTGATCAAGGCCTTGCAGCCCTTGAGTTGTAGATCCATTGCCGTCCTCCTTAAAAGACGTTGTTGCTTGTCTTGCCTGCGATTTGTGAAACTGGAACCTTTCCCCTGCAAAGAAAGCCTAGCCTGGGCTCAATTCAGCGGCCCGAACTTCGGCTGCTGCCTAGCCCTGACGCCGGACACGTCCACATGCACCTTACCCCGTTCAAGCTGCACGGGGAAGGTCTGCACCGGCAAACTGGCCGGTGGGCCGAGGCACTCTCCCGTGCGCACGTCAAAGCGACCGCCATGCAGCGGGCAGCGCAACTGATGACCGCTCAGGGTTCCCCCGTGCAGCGCTTGGCGGGCGTGGCTGCATTGGTCGTGCAGGGCGTAGAAGCGGCCCTCCACCTGACAAACCAAAACCTTGACGCCATCGACCTCGCAAGCAGCCAGCTCGCCCTCGCCCACCGTCGCCATGGCAACCGCCGGCTTCACTGGCCCCTACATCCACTTGATGGGGTTGCGCTGCATGTAGTCGTCAATGGTCTTGTGGAAGTGACGGATGCGCAGCTCCTGGCTGGAGATCCACAGCCCCCGGTAGCCGGCCGAGTTCATCCCGGCTTGCACCATCGCCAAGTTGGAGGCGTCCTGGTCCAGCACTTCGCCGATGGACTCCTCCCCGTGCTTGAACTGCCGATGCTGCGGCCTGGGCGGCGGCTCCTGGCCGGCCGGAAACAGGGAGTAGTTCTGCAGGTCGTAGTACATCCGGTTGGGGTCGGTTTCGTGCGGGCGCTGGCGGAAGATCATCACACTGTTGCAGTGGATGTTCATGGTGATGTTCGGGAAGATCAGGTAGTGGTAGTCATCCGACAGCTGATCGTCGTTCAAGTCGCCAAAGTCAAAGCCCATGCCGCCGGCGATCTTGCGCCAATTCAGCTGCACCGCCCGGCGCACGCCAAGGCCGTCGCCTGCGTAGCTGTCCGGGTCCAGCAGGTTGAGGCGCATGAAATCCTTCAGCTCCTCGGTGATGATGCCGCCGTCCTTGATGTGGGTGCTGACGCAGCCGAACGGAATGAGGTAGCGGTTGTGCCGCTCGTAGCAGTCGATTTGGACGTCCAGGTCCTCCAGCATGGTGGTGAGCTGCGGGTGGGTGCCAAAGACGTGGTAGGTCTCGTTGAAGGCATCCACGGAAGTCTTCCAGTTGCAGTTCCACTCCACGGTGACGTCGTTCACCAGGGTCATGCGGTCGAAGTGGTAGGGGTCCAGGTGCTGCGGGATCATGCCCAGAAAGTCCCGCAGCGGCTCCACGTTGGGGTTCAGGCTGAACCAGACCCAGCCGCCCCAACTGTCGCAGGGCAGGCGCACGATGGAGAGCTTGTCGCAGGGCACCCCTTGCGGGAAGGTCTCCGCGTCCGGCACATGGATGAGCTCCCCGCGCAGGTTGTACTCCCACAGGTGGTAGGAGCAGCGGAAGGTCTCCGTGTTGCCGGCGGGGCCGTAGGCCACTTGGTTGCCGCGGTGGGAGCAGACGTTGTAGAAGGCGTTGTACTGGTGGTTCTCGTCCTTGGTGATGACGATGCATTCCTTGCCTATCTTGGTGGTGACGTAGTCCCCAGGGTTCCTAAGGTCCCCCTCCCAAGCGCCCATCAACCACACCTTGGTCCACAGCCTGTCCCACTCCTGGCGCATGAACTCCGGCGAGGTGTAGCGCTCCTTGGGGATGAAGTCGTGCCCCAAATCCGGATCCTGCTCCTTTTGCGCCGGCGTCTTGGACGTCTGCGGGTCCGCGAACCGTTCGATCTTGCGGTAAACCGTCATGAACAAACCCCAACCAAATCCCTAAAAGCTGAGGGGAAGCATAGAAGCGGAAAAACGGTCAGTCAAGACGGTTTTCAAGTAAATGACCCTTATTGGCCGACAACCTGAGCCAATTTCTTGCGCGGCTGCTGCACGACGTCAACCAAACCGTACTCCTGGGCGTCGCCGGCGTTCATCCAATAGTCCCGGTCCGAGTCCTCACGGATGCGCTGCACGGATTGGCCGGTGTGCTCCGCCAAAAGCTCGTTAAGCCGCTCCCGCAGCAGCAGTATCTCCTTAGCCTGTATTTCGAGGTCGGCGGCGACGCCGCGCATCCCCCCCACCGCCGGCTGGTGCAGCATCATCCGCGAGTTGGGCAGGGCGTAGCGCTTGCCCTGCTCCCCAGCGGCGAGCAGAAAGGCGCCCATGCTGGCCGCCTGGCCGATGCAAAGGGTGCTGACGTCGCAACGGACGAACTGCATGGTGTCGTAGATGGCCATGCCGGCGGTCACCGAGCCGCCCGGGGAGTTGATGTAGAGATGGATGTCCTTGTCCGGGTTTTCCGACTCCAGATAGAGAATTTGGGCGATCACCAAGTTGGCGACCTGGTCCTCCACCGGCCCGACCATGAAGACGATGCGGTCCTTGAGCATTCTGGAGTAGATGTCGTAGGAGCGCTCGCCTCGCGCGGATTGTTCCACCACCATGGGCACCAGCCCCAAATTGGCGATCTCCGTGTTGTGCATGATGCTGCGGCTCATTTCATTCCCCCTTTGGCTGGTCGGGCGCCTCGGAAGGCGCAGTGGGCGCGGCCTCTTCGGCGGCGACCGGCACGGCTCGCTCCGTCATGACGTCCTGATAGGTGCAGGCTACCGCCTCGACCTCGGCTCGTTCCAAAACCACTTCAACGATCTTGTTTTCGATGACCATGCTCTCAAAGCCGGCCAAGCGCGACTCGTCCTGATAGATGGCCCGCATCACGGCGTCCGGGTCGGCATAGACCGCAGCCATGCGCTCCACCTCGGCGCGAATGGCGTCCGGCTCGGCCTGCACCTCATGGTCCTTGGCAATTTGGCGGCTGATCAGGTTCAACGCAACCGTTTTCTCCGCTCCCTCCCGAAACATCTCGTCGGGCAGGGCCGAGGCGCGCTGCTCCGGCAGTTTCAGCCGGGCGGCGAAGGCGTTCTTGCTGGCGTGCATTTCCTGATGCACCAAGGCTTCCGGCAATGGCACCTCGTGGCTCTGATGCAGCGCCTGCATGACCTGACGCTTGACTTGGGCGTGCGCCTTGGCGTCCATTTCGCGGCGCATGTTGCCGGCCACCTCCTCCCGAAAGGTTGCAAGGCCGCCCTCCTTGACGCCCATGGACTCGAAAAAGGCTTCGTCGAGGGCTGGCAACTCGGCCTCCTCAACCGCCTTCAACCCTAGGTCGAAACGGACCGTGCGCCCGCGCAAGCGCTCGTCCCGGTAGTCTTCGGGAAAGGCGGCGTCGAACTTCTTGGCGTCCCCAGCCGCCATGCCCAATGCGGCCTTCTCGAAGTCTTCGACCAAATCGCTTTCGCCGAGCACGAAGCTCATGCCCTCCCCCTGATCGAAAGGCTCGTCGGAAGGCTCGCCGGAAGGCTCGCCGTCAAGCCGGCCCTCGTAATCCACCGCCACCCGGTCCCCAAGCTGCGCGGAGCGCTCCACCGGGCGCCAAGTGCGGCGCTGCCGACGCAGGGTCTCCAGCATTTCGTCCACATCGGCATCGGTGACGTCCGCCTCCGGGCGCAGGATTTTGAAGGCGCTGAAATCCGCAAGCTGCACGTCCGGCAGCACTTCAAAGCTGGCGGTGAATTCGAAGTCGGCGCCGGCGTCCATGTTCAGGACTTCAAGGCGCGGCGCACCGGCCGGCCAAAGCTCCTGCTCCGCAACGGACTCGCCATAGCAGGAGCGCATCAACTCCTGCGCCGCGTCGGCCCGAATGGCCGGCCCGAAACGGCGGCGCACTTCCTTCATCGGCACCTTGCCCGGCCTAAAGCCCGGCAGGCGCACGTTGTTCTTGGCGTCCTGCAGGCGGCTGCCGACCTTCCTCTCGAACTCCTCGGAGGGAACGGTGATGGTCATCCGGCGCTCCACGCCGGACAGAACCTCCATTGACACTTGCATTGCCGCTACTTCGTTTCCGCTCAGCGAATGGGGTGGACGATGGGACTCGAACCCACGACCGCCGGGATCACAACCCGGAGCTCTACCAACTGAGCTACGCCCACCATAGCCTTGGAGCCCACCACCCTAGCCAGCCCCAAACAACCCGTGGCGCGCCCGGAAGGACTCGAACCTTCAACCGCCTGCTTAGAAGGCAGATGCTCTATCCCGTTGAGCTACGAGCGCTCGGCGACAACAGGGCAATGGTCGGGGCAGAGAGATTTGAACTCCCGACATCCTGCTCCCAAAGCAGGTGCGCTACCAGACTGCGCCATGCCCCGCAATGCTCGAACCGCGATGGGGGGCGGATGATACTGTCGCCGCCATGGGCCGTCAATGCTACTCCTGCAGCCGCTCGATTTGGGCGCCGAGGCCGCGCAGGCGTTCGTCCAAGCGTTCGTAGCCCCGGTCGATCTGGCCGATGTTGTGGATGGCGCTCTCCCCTTCGGCGGCGAGGGCGGCGATCACCAAGGCCATGCCGGCGCGAATGTCCGGCGAAACCAAGTGTTCGCCGCGCAGTTGCGCCGGACCTATCACCACGGCGCGGTGCGGGTCGCAAAGCACGATGCCGGCGCCCATATCAATGAGCCGGTCGGTGAACACCAAGCGCCGGTCGAACATCTTTTGGTGAATGAGCACCGTGCCCCGGCTTTGCGTGGCCAGCACCAGGGCGATGCTGATGAGGTCCGGCGGAAAGCCGGGCCAAGGCATGTCATCGATCTTCGGCACCGAACCATCGAAGTCCGGCTGCACGGTGAGCTCCTGTTCGGCCGGCACTAGGATGTCGCCGTCCTCGACGTCCCAACGCACCCCCAGCCGACCAAACATGATGCCGGTCATGCGTTGTTCGTGGGGCCGAGCGGCGCGGATGCGGATGGCGGATCCGGTGGCCGCCGCCAAGCCAATCAAGGAGCCGACCTCCATGTAGTCCGGCCCGATGGCGAAGGCGGCGCCATGCAGCCGCGGCACCCCCTCCACGGTGAGGTCATGGGTGCCGACGCCGTCGATGCCGGCGCCCATGGCGTTCAGACAGCGGCACAAGTCCTGCACATGGGGCTCCATTGCGGCGTTGGAGATGCGGGTCACACCTTCCGCCAGCACCGCGGCGAGAATCGCCTGCTCGGTGCCGGTGACGCTCATTTCGTCCAGAAACAGGTCGCACCCCCTAAGGCGTTCCGCGCGCAGCACATGCCGGTCCTTCTCTATGGCGATGTCCGCGCCCAAGGCGTGCAGGGCCAAGAGGTGCGTGTCCAAGCGCCGGCGCCCGATTCGATCACCCCCCGGGCGGCGGATGACGGCGCGCCCAAAGCGGGCCAGCAGCGGCCCGGCCAACAAAACCGCGGTGCGGATGCGGCTGGAGAGCGCCCAATCCGGCGCCTCGTCGCGCACCCCCCCCGCATCAAGACGGCAGCGGTTGTTCTCGAACTGAGTGGCGACCCCCATGCTCTCCAGCAACTCCAGCTTGGTGCGGACATCGCCTATGTCCGGCACGTTGCCGATGGTGAGCGGCTCGTCCGTCAACAAGGACGCCGCCAACAGGGGCAGCGCCGAGTTCTTGTTGCCCATGGGAACGATGTCCCCGGCCAGCGGCCGACCGCCGGTGATGCGGAAGTAGTCCATCAAGGAATGATCGGCCCATCTCCCCCTGTGTTCAAGACTTGCGGAGCGAAAGGCGCCGCAAGGGCTCAAATTGGCCGTTTTGCCGTCCAAGTGCAAGGCGCTGAGGTATAAAATGGCAGTTTTGCCGAGGCGCCTGCTGAATGACGGCCCAGATTCTAGATGGCAAGCGCGTCGCCGCCGAATGCCGGCGTCGAATTCACACGCAGGTGGAGCAACGGGTCTCCCGCGGCGCCCGACCGCCGGGGCTGGCCGTTGTCCTGGTTGGCAATGACGCGGCCTCCGAGGTTTACGTCAACGCCAAGCGGCGGGACTGCCAGGAAGTGGGCTTCCATTCCATAGTGGAGCGGGTGCCGGCAACCATCACCCAAGCGGAACTGGAGGCTCGGGTCGCGGCGCTGAACGCCACTCCCGAAATCGACGGCATTCTGGTGCAGTTGCCGCTGCCCAAGCACATTGATGCAGACCGCATCACCGACCGGATAGATCCCGCCAAGGACGTCGACGGCTTCCATCCCTACAACATAGGCCGCCTAGCCCTGCGCCGACCGGCGCTGCCGCCCTGCACGTCCAAGGGCGTCATGCTGCTGCTCGACAGCACTGGCGTGGACTATCTGGGCGCCAGAGCGACCGTGATCGGCGCCTCCAACCATGTGGGCCGCCCCATGGCTCTGGAGCTGCTGCGCGTCGGCTGCACGGTGGAGGTGGCCCACAAATTCACCCGCGACACCGCCGCCTGCACCAAGGAGGCGGACATCCTCATTTCCGCGGTCGGCCGGCCCGGCTTGGTGGCCGGGGACTGGATCAAGCCCGGCGCCATCGTCATCGACGTGGGCATTACCCGGGACCTCCAAGGCAGATTGCATGGGGACGTGGACTTTGAACGCGCCGCCAAGGTCGCCGCTTGGATCACCCCGGTTCCAGGAGGCGTCGGGCCGATGACCCGGGCGGCGCTGATGCTGAACACGCTGCAGGCGGCGAGCCGGGCCAGCGACCGCGGCTAAAGCCTCGTGTACTGCGCCAGGGCCCTTAGCGGCTTGGGTGAAGCATCGGTTTCACGCCAACCATGACGACCGCAGCCAAGGCCCTACATTCGCCACCTGTTTCCAACAGGCTGTTCATCTCAGATCTGCATCTTGACGGCGTTGCGGACCTGCGCTTTGCCCGCTTCATCGAATGCTTGGATGTGGAAGCCCCGCAGGTCGATGAGATCTTCATCCTCGGCGACCTGTTCGAAGCCTGGATAGGCGACGATGACGATGGCGAACTGGCCGAGCAAGTCTGCACGGCGCTGCGCCGGGCGTCAGCCGGCACAAAGCTGTGCTTCATGCCCGGCAATCGGGATTTCCTCTGCAGCGCCGGCTTCGCCGAACGCAGCGGGGCCACGCTGGTCGAAGACCCGTTCCTAACCGAAGACGGCCTCATCCTCGCCCACGGCGACGCGCTCTGCACCGACGACACGGCTTACCAACGGCTGCGCAAGGAGGTGCGCAATCCGCAATGGCAGAGGGACATGCTGGCAAGGCCCTTGACGGAGAGGCGCAAAATCGCCGCTGATTTGCGGCTAGCCAGCGCCGCCAGCAAGGCCAGCAAGGCGGAGGTCATCATGGACGTCAACCTAGGCGCCGTCCACAAGCTGTTCAGGGACCTGGACGCCAAGGTCATGGTCCATGGCCACACCCATCGTCCCGGCGTTCACCGCAGCGCCGGAGGCATCCGCTACGTGCTCGGCGATTGGGCGCACTGCGGCTGGTTGCTGCGGCAAACCGGCCAAGACCGGCGGCTGGAGTGCTTCAGCCTCGCCCTTCCCTACGCCTGATCCAAGCGCTGCACCCAGCACCCAAGGGAAACCACGCTTCCAGAACGCAACTGGAACCGTCGGTGCTCCCCAAGCGACGGACTAGCCGACCAACGCTTAGCGGGAGAGACGAAGGTAGCAGCCTAACGCTCGACGACGCGGTCTAGGGCCGGCTCATTCCGGCGGGGCTCGGAAGCTCTGCTCGTAGTGGGCGCCGGAGCGGCGCATCATTTCTCCGTCTATCTGCGCCAGCAACGCCCGTCCCTGCTCGACTCCGCTGCGTTGGCTGTGCTCAGCGCCGCTTTCCACCGGCAGCCACGGCGGCGGGCGGCGCTTCAGCACCAAGCGCCTGAGAACCTCGTGGGCAACGGCCGGGGGCGCCACGCCGCCAATGCGCCGCAGCCGGACCGACCCGGCCAACGCCACCAGCTGTTCGATGCGCTCCGCCGACAGGCAGTGGGCGGCAGCGCCGGAGCGAATCCGGTCCAGGCGCCGCTGCACCCTCACCCGCTGGGCGTCGCTGTAGCCGTTCCATTCGCTGATCTCGTGGGCGAAACGATAGCAGCCGCGGCAGACCAGATCGCCGTAGGTGGTGGAGCAAACACCAATGCAGGGGCTGCCGGTGGGATCAGGCATTTTCGTAGAGGTCCATGACGGCTTGGCTGCCGTGCAGACCGGCCTCCAGCCATTGCTTGCTGCGGTCGTTGCGGGTCCGGGACAGGCGCTCCAGATAGTCGCCGTCTATGCCGCCGGTGATGTAGTGGCCTTCGAACACGGAGCATTCGAAGGCGCTGATGGCGGGATTGCCAAGCTGGGCGCTGGCGATGAGGTCGTCAAGATGTTGATAGGCTAACCAGTCCGCCCGAATCAAGCGGCTAACCTCCTCCTCCGAACGGCCAAAGGCGACCAATTCCTCCACCGCCGGCATGTCGATGCCGTAAACATTGGGATAGCGGATGGGCGGCGCCGCGGAAGCCACGTAAACCCTTCTGGCACCGGCGTCCCGCGCCATCTGTACGATCTGGAAAATGGTGGTGCCGCGCACGATGGAGTCATCCACCAGCAGGACGTTCTTGCCCTTGAACTCCAGACCGATGGCGTTCAGCTTCTGGCGAACCGACCTTTGCCGCATCTGCTGGCCCGGCATGATGAAGGTGCGACCGATGTAGCGGTTCTTGATGAATCCCTCCCGGTACTTCACGTTCAGCGCATAGGCCAAGGGCAAGGCGCAGGTGCGGCTGGTGTCCGGAATGGGGATTACCACGTCGATGTCGTGGTCCCGCCCGGGATAGTACTCCAGCACCCGTCCGGCCAGATGCTCGCCCATGCGCAGACGCGCCTTGTAAACCGAAATCTCATCGATGATCGAGTCCGGCCGCGCCAGGTAAACGTATTCAAAAATGCAGGGAGCTTGCACCACCGGCGGAGCGCATTGGTGCTTGGCGACCTCCCCGGCGTCGCTAATGAACACCGCCTCCCCCGGACTGACGTTGGCGACGAATTCAAAGCCCAGCATATCCAAAGCCACGCTCTCCGACGCGACCATGTACTCATAACCCCATTCCGAGGGACGGCGGCCGTAAACCAAGGGCCTGATGCCGTGCGGGTCCCGAAAGGCGACCAAGCCGGCGCCGATGATCATGGCGACAGCGGCGTAGGCGCCTTGGCAGCGCCGATGCACGGCGCCAATCGCTTGGAAGATGTCGTCCGCTCCAGGTCGCTCCACATGCATCGTCTGCAGCTCGTGGGCGAACACGTTGAGCAGCACCTCGGAGTCGCTGCCGGTGTTGAGATGGCGGCGGTCCTCCCGAAACAGATCGGCCTTCAAGGCGTCCGAGTTGGTCAGGTTGCCGTTGTGGGCCAGCGTGATGCCGTAGGGCGAGTTGACGTACATGGGCTGCGCTTCGGCGGAACTCGAGGAGCCGGCGGTGGGATAGCGCACATGGCCCAGACCGATGTTGCCCACCAGCCGGTCGATGTGGCGTTGCTGAAACACGTCCTGCACCAACCCGTTGTCCTTGCGCAGATGCAGGCGGTCGCCGTCCCCGGTGGCCATGCCGGCGGCGTCCTGGCCCCGGTGCTGCAGGACGATCAGGGCGTCGTAGATGCGCTGGTTGACCGGCCCGCGGCCGACCAGACCGACTATGCCGCACATCAGAGCACTATCCCGTTTGGCCGACAGCGTTCGGCGTCCTCTCCCATCGATCTCTCCTGATCTTGTTCCCCATAGCAGGCCGCAGGCGCGGTCAAGCTGTCCGATGGCGCTTGCTGTGGTGGTGCGCCGTCGCCTCCACCCCCGATGAAGCCGACCAACTCGTCCTCAAACTGCACCAGCATCGGCCTAGTGAAGGAAGCCCGCCACCAATCCGCGTGCTCGGCGAAGGGACGCACGGCGACCAAACCGACCAAGCAGATCAACAGCCCCCGAGCGCCGCCGAACGCCAGCCCCAAGGTGCGGTCAAGGCCCGTCAGGCCAGTTGCCTCGATCAGCCGGGCCATCAGGTGCTTAGCCAAGCTGCCAAGCACCAAGACGGCCACGAAGACGGCGACGTAGCCGGCGACGTTGTCCCAGTCCCAATCCAGACCCATCCAATCATCGACCAAGGGTCCGAAGTAGAAAGCGCCCACAAAGGCGGAAATCCAAATAATAAGGGACAGGATTTCACGAACCAGGCCGCGCACCACGCCAATGCAGGCCGACAGCGCGACCACGCCGATGACGACGAGGTCCAAGGTGGGAATGTCCGTCATGCCGGCTTAGGCGACTCCAGCGATCAAAACGGCCCTAGTTGCCGAAGGCCATGAGTCTGGCCTCCACCTCGTAACGGCCCGACAACTCCTCAGCCAGCCGCGCGGCCCGCTCAGCGTCCAGCAAGGGACCCACGGCGACCCGGTTGCGAATGATGTCGGCTTCGGGCTTGTAGCTGCTGAGGAAGGCTTCGTACCCGTCCGCCCGCAGGCGGTCACGAAACGCCCTCGCCTTGTCGGCACTGGCGAAACTACCCAGTTGCACGGCCCAAGCGTCGGTTCGGTCATTGGGTGCGGACAGCACGGGTTCGCCCATTTTGGTCTTGGTCCCGCGATGAAAGCCCTGCTCGTCGGTTTCCGCGCGCAGCCCCTCGACCCGAGCCGCGAAGTCGCTTTCCGGCACCCGGTCGAGGCCCCGCACCACTGGCGGTTGGTAGTCTTCGTTGACGGGTGCGAGCTGCACCGGCGGAGCGTCGTCCCGGTCGAACAGCATGGGTACGAAGATGACGCCGACGGACAGCAAAAACAGGGCGCCGGTGGTGCGGTAGCGAGTGCGTTCGTTCATCGCAAGGGGGAAGCGTGCGCCGCCGCGCCCTCCGGCTCGGCCTTTTCACGGGAGTTCAGCAATTCAACACGCACCGCAGCGGCCACCGCAAACGAACCGAAGGCAAGGATAACATCAGATGGGCCGGCTAGCGACCGCGCCAACCGCAGGCCGTTGCGCAAAGAGCCGGCGACGGCGCTGCCGGGCGGAGCGCCGCGGGCGGCCAAGTCCAGAGCGGACAGGCCGCGGGTGCCCTGGGTATCGACCAAAACCCAATGGCGGACGACGCCGCGCAACGCCGCAAAAATGCCCTGGCTGTCTTTGTCCGCCAAATTGCCGAACAGGGCGACCACAGCAGCGGCCGGCCAACGCCTCGGTATTTCCGCCGCCAAGAAGCGGGCGCCCAGCGGGTTGTGGGCCACATCGACCCACCACTGCCGTCCGTCGGCGACGATGGACTCCAAGCGCCCGGGCAACCATGCGGAAGCAACGCCCCGACGCAGGCTTCGCTCGCCCACCCTATCCTCGCCGAAGGCGGAATCGACCACCAGGGCGGCGGCGGCGGCCAGGGCGCAATTGCCCAAGGGCAACCCACCTCCCGGCAAGCCGGAGAAGACGCGGCCATCGACTTCCAGATCCCACTCGCCGGCGGCTGCGGCGGCCCGTATCTCCCGACCAAGGCGCCGCGGGCGGGACGCGCAGTCCCGCGCCGCCTGCAGGACGCTGTCCGGCATGTCCTCGCCGAGCAGGATGCGCTGGCCCGGTCGGAAGACCCCGGCCTTCTCCCGACCGATGGCCTCCCGCGTGGCGCCGAGATAGTCCATGTGGTCGAGATCGATGCTGGTGACGACCGCCACCTCGGCATCGACGATGTTGAAGGCGTCCAAACGCCCGCCCAGCCCCACCTCCAGAATGGCCACGTCAACCGAGGCCGCCTTGAAGCAGTGCAGGGCCGCTAGGCAGGAGAACTCGAAGTAGGTCAAGGGCAGTTGCCGTCGGGCGGCCTCCACCGTCGCAAACGCTTCGCACAGAACGGCGTCTTCCGCTTCGGCGCCGTTCAACCGCACCCGTTCATTGAAGCTGTGCAGATGCGGCGAAAGGGTGCAGCCCACGCGAAGACCGGCGGCAAGCAGTATCTGCTCCAAGCAGACGGAGGTCGTGCCCTTGCCGTTGGTGCCGGCGACGATGACGGACAGGGGCGCCGGCTTGAGAACCTCCAAGGACTCCGCCACCTGGCGCACTCTGCGCAACCCCAGATCGATAGAACGCGGATTGAGCGCCTCAATATGGGCGAGCCAGCCGTCCAAGTCCATGCAAGCAGGGACGGGGCGAGGGGAGCCGGCGCCGGGAGACTTCACGGACCCAAGGCGCCGCGTTGACGTGCAGGGAGCAAGGGTGGGCAACGCCGGCTAAAAAGCCCGACCGGGCTTAGCGGTCCATGGCTCGGCGAATGTCCCGAACCACGCGCCGGAGTGCGGCTGGAATGGCCTCGGGTTCCGTGCGCAGCGCCCCCATCCGGGACACCAATGCGGCGCCAATGACAACGCCGTCCGCGTGTTGGGCGACCGCCCGCGCCGTCTCCCCGTCCTTGATGCCGAAGCCGACCAGCACCGGCAGGCGGGTGCGCTGCCGCAGCCGCCCAAGGTGGTGCTTCACGGCGGCGACGTCGAGGTGGTCGGCCCCGGTGATGCCTTTCAGGGACACCAGGTAGATGAAGCCGCTGGCCGCTTGGTCGATGCGGCTCAAGCGTTCGTCCGAAGTGGTCGGCGCCGCCAGCAGAATGAGATCGATGCCGACCTTGGCGAGCGCTTCGCGCAGGGCTTGGGAATCCTCCGGCGGCAGATTGACGACGATCAGGCCATCGACGCCGGCGGAAGCGGCTCGCTCGGCGAAGGCACTTTCGCCCATGGCGAGGATGCTGTTCAGGTAGCCCATCAGAATCATCGGGGTCTCGCCGTTGCGCAACCGAAACTCCTGAACGCAGCGCAGCGCTCCCGCCAGGCTTGCGCCGGCTGCCAAGGCGCGCTCCGAAGCGGCCTGAATGGCCGGCCCGTCGGCTTCGGGGTCGCTGAACGGGATGCCCAACTCCAGCATGTCCGCGCCGCCTTCGGCCAAGGCCAGCAAGGTCAGCGCGGTGGCCTCCAGGTTCGGGTCGCCGGCGGTGATGAAGGGCACCAAGGCCCTGCGCCCTTGGTCGCGCAGCCCTTGCAAAGTTGCGGCGATGCGGCTCACAGGCGGGTGCCGTCCAGGTCGGCAACGGTTTGAATGTCCTTGTCCCCTCGTCCCGAAAGGTTAACGATCACCACCTGCTCGGCCAGCGCCGCCGCCTCCCGCACCACCCAGGCCAAGGCGTGGCTGCTCTCCAAGGCCGGCATGACGCCCTCGGTGCGGTTGAGCAGCCGAAAGGCGTCGAGCGCTTCGGCGTCCGTCACGGAACTGTACTCGGCCCGGCCAATGTCCTGCAGATGGCTGTGCTCAGGGCCGACGCCCGGATAGTCGAGGCCGGCGGAGATGGAGTGGGTGGGCGATATCCGGCCGTCCGCATCCTGCATCAGATAGGTGCGGTTGCCGTGCAGGACGCCCACTGCACCGGCGTTCAGCGGCGCCGCGTGCCGCCCCGTTTCCAGCCCCAGGCCGCCGGCCTCTACGCCGACTAGACGGACCTCCTCGTCGTCAATGAACGGATGGAACAGCCCCAAGGCGTTGGAGCCGCCGCCGACGCAGGCCACCAGCGCATCCGGCAGGCGCCCGGCAAGCTCCAGGCATTGGCTTCTCGCCTCCTGCCCGATCACCGCCTGAAAGTCCCGCACCAACTTAGGGTACGGGTGCGGGCCGGCGACGGTGCCGATGATGTAGTGGGTGTCGTCCACATGGGTCACCCAGTCCCGCAGGGCCTCGTTCATGGCGTCCTTCAAGGTCTTGGAGCCGGAACGCACGGGCACCACCTCCGCCCCCAACAGCTTCATGCGATAGACGTTCAGCGCTTGGCGGGCGATGTCCTCCGTGCCCATGTAGATCTGGCAGTCGAGGCCGAAGCGGGCGGCGACGGTGGCGGTGGCCACGCCGTGCTGGCCGGCGCCCGTCTCCGCGATCACCCGAGGCTTGCCCATGCGCCGGGCCAGCAAGGCTTGGCCGACGCAGTTGTTGATCTTGTGGGCGCCGGTGTGGTTCAAGTCCTCCCGCTTCAGGTAGATTTGCGGTCCGTTCAGCCGCTCCGTCAACGCCTTGGCGAAATAGAGCGGGGTCGGCCGGCCGACGTAGTGGGCGAGGTCTTGGGCAAATTCGGCTTGGAACTGTGCATCGGCTTGGGCCGCGGCGTAAACGGCCTCCAGCTCATCGAGGGCGTGGATGAGCGTCTCCGCCACGAACCGCCCGCCGTGCTGGCCAAACCAACCCCGCTGCGAGGGCTGGGCGTAGTTACTTCCGGGCTGCGGCACGACGCGCCTCCATCACGAATTCGGTTACCTTGGCGGCGTCCTTGACGCCCTTTCCCGCGCCCTCCACGCCGCTGCTGACATCCACGCCCCACGGACTCAAGCGGCGCACGGCACCGGCCACGTTGCTGGGGTCAAGACCACCGGCCAGAACGCAATTGCCAACCGGGTTGGCCGGCCAGTGCCGCCAGTCGAAAGTCTGGCCGCCGCCGGCGCCGGCGTCAAGCAGCAGGGCGCAGGCGTCCGGGAAGCGCCGCCGCCAAGCCGCGGCATCCACCGGCCCGGCCATGGGCACGGCCTTCATGTAGGGCAGGCCGAAGCCGGCGCAGAAGGCCCAGTCTTCGCCGCCGTGAAATTGTAGCACGTCCAACCCAACCTCGGCGACGGCGCCCCGCACCACCTCCGCAGCGGCGTCCAGAAACACGCCCACCCGCAGAATGCGGCCCTGAGCCAAGCGGGACAGTTCATGGGCTTCCTCGAACGCCAAGCAGCGCGAACTCGGCTGGTAGAACACCAAGCCCAGCGCATCGACCCGCAGGCGCAGCAGCACCTCCAAGTCCTCCGCCCTGGTGATGCCGCATATCTTGATCCTGACCGTCATGGATGGCTCAGCTTGGGAGATGGCGGATCGCAGCTACAATTGTTCGAGGCCGCCGAGCGCCGCCAGCAAGGGCGGCAAGGCGCCCTTCGGCAGCTCCGATTGCGGATAGGTTACATCAACTAGGTAGAGACCCTGCGGCGGCGCGGTTTTGCCGATCAGCGCACGATCCTTGGCTTGCAGGCACTCGCCAACCCAAGCGACGGGGCGTTCGCCCCGCCCCACTTGGCTCAAGGCCCCGGCGATGTTGCGCACCATGTGCAGCAGGAAGGCGTTGGCTTCGATGTCCAGCACCACCAATCCGCCAACGGCGCGAACGCGCAGCCGAGAAACCGTTCGGAAGGGAGACTTGGACTGGCAGCCGGCGGCGCGGAAACTGGTGAAGTCCTGCTCCCCCAACAGCCCTTGGGCGCCGCGCTGCATGGCGTCCGCATCCAAGGGCGGCGACCTCCAGGCGTAGGGGTCGCACAGCGGTGCGGGGCCGCCGTCGATGCGGTAGAGGTACAGGTAGCGACGGGCGGTGGCGGAGAACCGGGCATGGAATTCGGCCTCCACTTCCTGCGCCCAGCGCACCTTGACGCCGGGACCGGTCAGGGCGTTCACGCCATCCCTCCAAGCGCGCAAGGGCCGCGGCTTGGCGCTGGCGAAGCTGGCCACCTGCTGGGTGGCGTGAACCCCAGCGTCGGTGCGGCCGGCGGCCACGGTGTACACCGGCTGGTCCGCCACGCGGGCCAAGGCCGCCTCCAGCTCGCTCTGCACGGAGGGGCTGTGGCTCTGCCTTTGCCAGCCGTGGAAGCGCCCGCCATCGTATTCGATGCCGAGCGCGACGTTCATGGGCATCAGGACTGGGTGTTGCCAAGGCGACCGAGCAGCGCCTCGGCCTCCTGCCGCTCCGCGGCGCCGCCGGCGGCTCGAACCTCCTCAAGAATCTCCCGCGCCACCTCAATCTTGCCCAGATCCATGTTGGCTTGGGCCAGATTGAGCTTGACCCGATGGTCGCTGATGGGCTCCCCGAAGTGGTGGTCGTCCGGTTCCAGGGATGGCGGGGCCTGAGAGGATGGCGGGGACGCCGTTTGGGCCGCACTTGAGGCTTCGGCACGGCGCCGGCGCCACATGGCCACAACGACGATCAGCAGGACCAAAACGGCGATAGCGCCAAGCGCAGCGGCCATGCGCCAGCGGGCCAACTGCTGGCGCCAATCCCGCCTGTCCGCCTGCAACGTCGCTCTCAAGGACGCCAGGTCGTCGTTGAGTTTGGCGATCGCCTCGTCCCGTTGGCGCAATTCATCGCTCCGTTGCGGCAATTCGACGTCCTGAACGACTGTCTCTTGCCGATGTGTCTCCTCCAACGCCCCACTTGGGCTGGCTTCAGGCACCGGCGGAGCGGATTCCAATGCATCAAAATCAACTTTTCCGTCATCCGCGACCGGTGCCGGCGCAGTTTCCGGCGGGGCGTCAGGCTCGGCAACGACAGCTAGTTGGTCCTCCGAACCGCGGGGCGCCCAGTTGTCCTCCCGCACTAGGATTTTGAGTTCGTCATCAATGCCGCCGCCCCAAGCCGAGTTCTGCCGGCCCGCTTCCTGAATGGCTTCGGCCGGCAGGGATTCGGCGCCGCCTAGAGGCAGCCGCAGCCGCGACCCGGCGATCAGGCCGTTGATGTTGCCGTTGGCGAAGGCGTGGGGGTTCGCCTGCAGAATGGCCAGCATGTACTGCTGAACGTTGGCGTAGTTCGGCGGCAGGGCGGCGGCAGCGATGCTCCAGAGCGTGTCCTGGGGCCGGACCGTAACTTCCCGCACCATCGCAGCAGCCGGGACATCCGCCGCCGGGTCAGCCAAGGCGCCCGCTTCCGGTGCGTCTTCCGGCGGCGCTTGCTCCGCGTCTTCAAGGACGACGCCGGCATCCAAGCTCCCCTCGGCATCGAAAGCAGCCTGCAGTTGGCAGGCATGCAAAGCCAGGGCGCTGAACGCAACCGAGGCGGCGGCGCACAACCCCAAGCGGATGTCGTTGACGATGTTCACTCTCGATCGACCGCGCACCCAAGCCTTAGGTTCAGCAAACTCCGGCAAATCAAAGATGGCTTAGCAAAGCCTCGGCAATCTGCACGCTGTTCAGCGCCGCGCCCTTGCGCACGTTGTCCGACACCACCCACAGGTTCAGACCGTTCGGACGGGAAAGATCCTGGCGAATGCGGCCAACGTACACCGGGTCTTGGCCGGCCGCCTCTCCCACCGCGGTGGGATAGCCGCCGGGAACCGGTTCGTCCCGCAACTGCACACCAGGAGCGCCCTGCAGCAGCCGGCGCGCCCGCTCCGGCGTGATCGGCTCCTGGGTTTCGATGCACACCGCTTCGGAATGCCCGTAAAAGACCGGAATGCGCACACAGGTCGGATTCACTTGAATGGCGTCGTCCTCGAAGAGCTTGCGTGTCTCCCACACCATCTTCATCTCCTCAAAGGTGTAGCCGTTGTCCTGAAAGGAGTCGATGTGGGGCACGGCGTTGAAGGCGATCTGCACCGGCATGACTTCGGCCTCAATCGGCTTGCCGTTCAACAGGTTGGCGGTTTGCCCCGCCAATTCCCGCAAGCCGCCGGCCCCGGCGCCGGAGACCGCCTGATAAGTGGCGACGTTGATGCGCTCGATGCCCACCGCATCGTAGATGGGCTTCAGCGCCACAACCATCTGAATGGTGGAGCAGTTCGGGTTGGCGATGATGTTGCGGTTGCCGTAGTCGCCTATGCGGTGGGCGTTGACCTCCGGCACCACCAAGGGCACATCGTCCTCATAGCGGAACTTGGAGGTGTTGTCGATGACCACGCACCCGGCCGCCGCCGCCTTGGGCGCAAACTCCGCGGACAGCGCCCCACCGGCCGAAAACAGGCCGATTTGCGCTGCGGAGAAATCAAACTGATCGAGGCGCCGCACCGCCACCGACTTGCCCCGAAACTGCAGGCGCTTGCCTACGGAGCGCTGGCTGGCCAGCAGGAACAGTTGCTCGACGGGAAAGTCCCGCTCCTCGAGAATCTCGAGCAGCGCTTGCCCGACGGCGCCGGTCGCTCCGGCGATGGCCACGTTGAACTTTCTCCCGCTCATGGGGCTTCCCCACCCGCAGAGGACTCCAACGCCGCCAGCAGGGCCTCACCCATGGCCTGAGTGCCGACGAGTTCCACACCCTGCCCTTCGGCGGCGATGTCCGCAGTGCGCAGGCCCTGCCTGAGCACTGCATCCACCGCCCCTTCCAGGGCCGCGGCCGCGCCGGGCAGATTCAGGCTGTAGCGGCACAGCATGGCGGCGGAGAGCACCGTGGCCAGCGGATTGGCTCGGTCCTGGCCGGCGATGTCCGGCGCGGAGCCATGCACGGGTTCGTACAACCCGAAGCCGTCGGCGGCCAGGGAGGCCGACGGCAGCATGCCGAGGGAGCCGGTGAGCATGGCGGCCACGTCGGAGAGGATGTCCCCGAACATGTTGCCGGTGACGATGACGTCAAACTGCTTGGGCGCCCGCACCAACTGCATGCCGGCGTTATCGACGTACATGTGGGAAAGCGCCACCTCGGGATATTCGGAAGCCAAGCCGCTCACCACCTGCCGCCAAAGGTCGGTGGCCTCCAGCACATTGGCCTTGTCAACCGAGCACAGCCGCCGCCGCCGTTTGCCGGCCAAGTCAAAGGCGACCCTGGCGATGCGCTCGATCTCGTGCTCGCTGTAGCGGTAGGTGTTAACGCCGACCCGCTCGTTGTTTTCGAGAAAGACGCCTCTGGGCTCCCCGAAGTAAATGCCGCCCGTCAGTTCCCGCACGATGAGAATGTCCAGCCCGGACACCAAAGCCGGCTTCAGCGACGACGCATCGGCCAAGGGAGCGAACAACAGCGCCGGGCGCAAATTGGCGAACAGCTGCAAGCCGGAGCGCAGGCCCAACAGACCCTTCTCCGGGCGCTGCTGCATGGGCAGCGCCTCCCACTTGGGGCCGCCGACGGCGCCGAGCAGCACCGCATCGGCAGCGGCGCAAAGTTCCTGCGTCTCCGCCGGCAGGGGGCCGCCCGCCGCATCGATGGCGCAGCCGCCGATCAGCCCCTCTTCGGTTTCGAGGTACACGCCTTGCCGCTGCAGGGCCGTGCGCAGCGCCGCCACAGCAACGGGCATCACTTCCGGGCCGATGCCGTCACCCGGCAGGACGGCGATTTTCCTTACTTCGGACATCCCACCCATCTCAACTAGGCATCGGCGCCCGACGGGGCGGCGCCCTCCGCAGCCAGCCAAGGGCACCGAGCCAAGTGCTGCGCCTCAAAGGCGCGGATCCGCTCCGCCTGGGCCAAGGTTAGGCCGATGTCGTCCAAGCCCTCGAGCAGCTTGCGGCGGCGCATGGGCGCCACCTCAAAGGCGATTTCCCCGCCATCCGGCTGAACGATGCGTTGGCGAAGCAGATCCACCGTTAGCGCAAAGCCTTCCTCCTGCTGCACTCGAACAAATAGGTCTGAAACCGTAACTTCATCTAAAACAATGGGTAAAAGACCGTTCTTAAAACAGTTCTCAAAGAAAATGTCCGCAAAGCTGGGCGCGATGACGGCGACGAAGCCGTACTCCATCAGCGCCCAAACGGCGTGCTCCCGGCTGGAGCCGCAGCCAAAATTGTGCCGCGCCAGCAGCACCCTAGCGCCCTGGTAGCGGGGCTGGTTGAGCACGAAGTCATGGTTGATGCGCCGCTCGTTCGGCGTTACGCCGATGTCTCCCTCGTCCAGAAACCGCCAAGCGTCAAACAGGTTGTCGCCGAAGCCCGTGCGCTTGATGGACTTGAGGAACTGCTTGGGAATGATTTGGTCCGTATCGACATTCGCCCGGTCCATGGGCGCTACCAAGCCCGCCTCCACTTGAAAGGCCCTCACAGCAGTTCCCTCACGTCGATGAAGCGGCCGGCCACCGCCGCCGCCGCGGCCATGGCCGGGCTGACCAAGTGGGTGCGTCCGCCGTAGCCTTGGCGACCCTCGAAGTTGCGGTTGGAGGTGGAGGCGCAGTGCTCGCCGGGCAGCAGCCGGTCCGGATTCATGCCCAAGCACATGGAGCAGCCCGGGGCGCGCCATTCAAAACCGGCCTTGACGAAGACGTCCGCCAGCCCCTCGGCCTCCGCCGCCCGCTTGACCAAACCGGAGCCGGGCACCACCAAGGCCTGTTTGACGTTGGCGGCCACGCGCCGCCCGTCCACCACCTGAGCGGCGACGCGCAAGTCCTCCAAGCGGGCGTTGGTGCAGGACCCTATGAACACTCGGTCCAGGCGAATATCGACAATCGGCTGCTCCGCCGCCAAGCCCATGTAGGCGAGCGCCCTCTGCATTCCGTCCGCCTGCAGGGCATCGCCGGCTTGGGCCGGGTTCGGGGTGCAGCCGTCCACGCCAGCCACCATCTCCGGCGAGGTGCCCCAGGTCACCTGCGGCGCCAAGGCCGAGGCGTCCAGGTTGGCCTCCCGGTCGAACGATGCTTCGGCGTCGCTCACCAAGCCGCGCCAGAACGATTCCGCCGCATCCCAGAGTTCGCCCTTGGGTGCGAACGGCCGGCCGTGAACGTATTCCAAGGTGGCCTCATCCACGGCCACCAAGCCGGCCCGCGCCCCGGCTTCAATGGACAGGTTGCAAAGGGTCATGCGCCCTTCCATGGACAAGCCCTGCACGGCGGCGCCCAGATATTCGATGGTGTGCCCGGACGCGCCGGCGGTGCCGATGCGGCCGATCAGCGCCAACGCCAAGTCCTTCGCATAAACGCCCGGCGGCAGCACGCCCGCCACTCGAACGGCCATGTTCTTCGCCTTGGACTGGGCCAAGCACTGCGTGGCCATGACGTGCTCCACTTCGGAGGTGCCGATGCCTTGGGCCAGGGCGGCAAAGGCGCCGTGGGTGGAGGTGTGCGAGTCTCCGCACACGATGGTCATGCCCGGCAGGGTGGCGCCCTGCTCCGGCCCCACCACATGGACGATGCCTTGGCGCACATCCCGAATGTCGAACTGCGTCACCCGGTGGCGGCGGCAGTTCTCGTCCAGCGTGACCACCTGCTCCTTGGCGACGGGGTCCTTGATGCCGGCGACGCCGGCGGCGCGGTTGTCCGTTGGGACGTTGTGGTCCGGCGTGGCTAGGTTCGCCTGCCGCCGCCACAACTCCCGGCCCGCCAGCCGCAGGCCGGCGAACGCCTGGGGCGAGGTCACCTCATGCAGCAGGTGCCGGTCGATGTAGAGCAGGCTCTGGCCGTCGCTGCGCTCGCCGACGCAATGGTCGGCCCAAATCTTGTCGTAGAGGGTCTGCACCCCGAATTCCCGCGTTGTTTGAGAGTGGCGCAAAGTCTAAAGGACAAGCGCGACAATTGCAGTTCAGTTTGACTAGGCGTCGCCCCGCCAACCCACCTGCCCGCGGTGGCGCAGCAGGTGGTCCATCAGCACCAAGGCGGTCATGGCCTCCGCGATGGGCGCGGCGCGGATGCCAACGCAGGGATCGTGGCGGCCCTTGGTGACCACCTCGGTCTCATTGCCGTGAACATCCACCGTTCTGCCCGGCGTGGTCAGGCTGGAGGTGGGTTTTAAGGCCAAGCGGGCGATGATGTCCTGGCCTGAGGAAAGGCCGCCGAGCACGCCGCCGGCATGATTGCTCAGGAAGCCCTTGGCGGACATTTCGTCCCGATGCTCCGTGCCCCGCTGCTGCACCACGGCAAAGCCGTCGCCGATGGCCACGCCCTTGACGGCGTTGATGCCCATTAGAGCGCCGGCCAGCTCCCCGTCCAGCTTGGCGAACACCGGCTCACCCAAGCCGACCGGCGCACCGCTGACGACCACCGTGATTTCCGCGCCGATGGAGTCCCCATCCCGGCGCAGGCTGTCGATGAGGGCGGCGATGGCCTCCACCCGGCTCGGCTCCGGGCAGAAGAACGGGTTGTCCTCCACGGCGGCCCAGGACTCGAAGCGGGGCCGAATGTGGCCAATGGCGGAGAGGTAGCCGCGCACCCGAACCCCCGCCAGCTCCAGCAGGCCCTTCTTGGCAATGGCGCCGGCCGCCACCCGCATCGCCGTCTCCCGGGCCGAGGCGCGACCGCTGCCGCGATGGTCGCGGACGCCGTATTTGTGGTGGTAGGTGTAGTCCGCATGGGCCGGGCGGAACAGCTGCTTGAGGTCCTCGTAGTCCTTGCTCTTCTGGTCTTCGTTCTCGACCAGCAGGCCGATGGGCGTGCCGGTGGTTTGGCCTTCAAAGACGCCGGAAAGAATCTTCACCCGGTCTCGCTCCCGCCGCTGGGTGGTAAATTTCGATCTCCCGGGGCGGCGCCGGTCGAGATCCGGCTGAATGTCCTGCTCGGAAAGCGCCAAACCTGGAGGGCAGCCATCGACCACCGCGCCGAGGGCCGGGCCGTGGCTCTCCCCAAAGGTGGTGACCGTAAACATCTGGCCGAAGGTGTTGCCGGACATGTGCTTCGTTGTCCTTCCTGAACGCGCAGCTAGGGTAACAGAAGGTAGCGCAAGGCCGCTGCATCCAACAGAAACACTTCGGCGCCGCGGCCGCAGCACAGCTCCAAATGGCCTTTTTAGCGGGCTGTTAGTTGCGGTGCTGCCGGTGCGGCAACACCAGTTCAATGCGGGCCGCGGCGCCGTTGGGCCGGGGCAGCAGCGGACCGGCGCCAAAGGGCACCAACTCCGGCGCCGCCGCTCCCGTCAAGCCCGCCTGCAGCCGCTCCCGGGCCGTCCGGGCGCAGGCCGCGGAGTTGGTCGATAGGACACCCGCATCCTCCGGCCCATAAAGATGGCAGACCACATAGAGGGTCAGGCGTTCAAAGGTGCGCAGCCGAGGAGCCACCGCGTCCAACGCCGCAAGGCCGGCCTGCGGAATGCTGCCGTCCCGCCGGGGACGGACCTGCTCCAGGGCGACGAAGCCCTTGCCGGCCAAGTCCTCCACCAAGGTGGCGTTGGCCGCCACCACCACCAGCTCCCGAGGGCGCAACGCCTCCACATGGGCGTAGATGCGGCGATTGCCCCGTTCAATGACATAGGCGGAAACCAACTCTCCGTCCTGGTCGGCGGCGATGTAGAACTGGTTGGCCTCCGGCCCGTACAGAATGGCTTGCCCAAACACCTGATTGGCCCAGCCGTTGCTGCGCCCGCAGTCCCGCCCCCGGCAGGTGAACAGGGCGCTCGGCCCCAGCGCCTCCTGATAGTGGGCGATCACCTCATCCAAGGGTGTGCCCACCGGCACCTGGTAGGTCACCCGCAGCACGGTCGCCTCCAAGCGCAGCTTGCGCTCGATGCGCAATTCCCGCCTGATCTTCTCCACCGCGCTAACGACGAATTCCCGGGGCGCGAAATCGTCCTCCCGCTCATAGGCGACGATCCAAGCGCGGGGAAAACGCGGCAGGCCGTCCAGGTCCACAGCGCCGGACAGATCCGCGGCGGCGCCGGCAACCGCCGGCAGGCAGCAAAGGCCCAAGGCCAGCAAGGCAGACCCGCACTGCACAGCGTTCTTCATGAAAAACAGCTTAGCCATAGCGCCCATGCTAATACGCCGCCGCCAAAAAGCTAACACCTGGAGACTTGCGCTTCGGGCGAAGGGGGGCGCTGCGCCCGCAGCACGGGTTCCCCCCTAGCGGTGGGCGCTCGGCGGTTCAGGACTCATCGTCGGCTTCGGTGGGGGGCGGCCGCAGCAGCACGGAGCGCCAGCCGCCCCAATAGCTGCTGACGGGCTGCTCCACCGTCACCGTGAAGGTGAGGGCCGCGCTCAGGCCGCCGGGGGGGGGGGTCGCCGTCACGATCGCCTCCGCCACGCCGCCGCCAGCCGCACGAACAGTCAGCAGCCCCCCGTCAATGGCCGCCACCGCCACCGCCGGGTCGCCCAACTCCACCATGTAGGCCGTCCCGTCCGGGAAGTCCGGGAAGGCGCTCGGCAGGTCGAACCTCACGGCGCCGTCCGGCGCCAAAGTCTGGTCCGGCAGGCCGTAAAGAACAAGCGGCGCTCCCAAGGCCGTCCGCACCCCCTTGAAGCAGTGGGGGGTGATGGATACATGGTAGGATATTTCCCCGCACGGAGACCCCGGCACATCGGACGCCTCCACCATCTGGACGGTCACCGGGCCGGCCCCGTCGGGCGCGACCGCCACCGCCCCACTCCGGCTCCGCCCAACCCCAATGAAGGCTCCGTCCGTCGACAGCGAGCCGCCAGTGGCGGACAGGCCGACGCGAAGGTCGAAGGCCGCGCCTTGTGGGATCTCCAAGACGACCTCCAGGTCGCGGCCCGAACCGGAGGCGCCTCCCGGCAGTCGGACGAACTCCGGCCTGAAGGCGAAGGGGGCGCCGGGGTTGCCGGAAAGGTCCATTTTGAGCAGGCCGTAAAGCCCATTGAACAGGCTGGGCGGCAGCGTGGCGAACCTATTGTCCGACAACTGCAGGGAGCTCATGATAGCCATGCCGCGGAGCAAACCCGGATCGATGTCGACCAGCCGATTGCCCCCAAGCTTCACCACATCCATTTGCCCCCGCTGCTGCTCATCGAAAAGACTCGGGGGCACCGTCCTCAGCCTGTTTCGGGACAGGTCCACGTACCACAAAGTGCCCAGTCCGCGGAACAGGTCGGGATGCAATGTCGCCAGCTGGTTTCCATCCAACTCCACCTGCCTCAAACTGTCCAATCCGCGCCCGCGAAGCAGGTTCGGATGCACCGTCGCCAGCTTGTTGTCGGACAAATCTAACCACCGCAATCGGGACAAGCCGTCAAACACTCCAGGCTCCAGCGAGCGCAATCCCATGTTAACCAAACGCAAAAGCTCCAGTGGGAGCCCATCGAAAACGCCCGAAGGCAGTTCCGCAACTTGCTCAAACCTACTCAAAACCAAATGGTTCAAGTTGGCCAACCCGTCGAACAAGCCCGAAGGAAGCTCCGAAACCTCCCCGAAGTCCGCCAAGTCCAAGGTCCGCAAGTTGGCCAGCCCGTCGAACAAACCCAAAGGAAACTCCGAAACCTCCCCGAAGTTCGCCAAGCCCAAGGTCCGCAAGTTGGCCAGCCCGTCGAACAAGCCCAAAGGAAGCTCCGGAAGTTCCCAAACCTCCCCGAAGCCCCCAAAGCCCAAGCGCCACAAGTTGGACAGCCCGTCGAACAAGCCCGAAGGAAGCTCCGCAACCTTCCCAAAGCCCAGCAGTTGCAAGCGCCTCAGATTGGACAGCCCTTTGAATGCGCCCAGCTCAATTTTTTTCGCTACGGGGGCATGCACCACCAAACTCCGCAAATTGGACAAGCCCTCAAACGCGCCCGCCCTCAGTTCGGTTAGCCCAACTTCCCCCAAGTACAATTCCTCCATGTGGGCCAGCCCGCGGAATGCGCCCGGCTCCAAGGTGGCCAACTTGTAATTGAACGAAACATTCAAGTTAACCAAATTGGGGACGCCGTCAAACACGCCCGTGCGGAGCGCCTTGAGGTCGTTGTTCGCCAAACTCAATGTGGTCAGCTTGGTCAACCCGTCAAACAGGCCCGGCTCCAACTCCGTCAGCTTGTCAAAGTTGGAGGCCAAGCCCAATGAAACCAAGCCGGTCAGGCCGTCAAGCGAACCTATCGGCACGGTCCCATTGACCCCCGCGCAATGCAGCGCACAACCCAGGTCCAGCACCCGGATGGACGCCAAGTCCGATGCGGTGACCTCCCCGCACGCCTCCTTGCCCACAGCTGCGGTGATGGCGTCCCGAACCCTGGGGGAGCGCCCGCACACCGGCGGCGGCGTCCTCCTTTCCTTGGCGGTCGCCTGCTCCGCCAAGTACGCCTCGCCGGCCACGAACACCGCCACGTCACGCTCCCAGCCCCCGTTGGCCGGCACCCGGAAAACAACCTCCCCGTCCCCAACGCCGCCCGCGCCATCCGCCACGGACACGAACCCGTCGTTGCTCCAGGCGCTCCAGGCGCAGCCCGAACCCGCCCGCACCCCAATCCGGAACTCCCCGCCCGACGCCGGCAGTTCCCTCTGGGGCGCCGACAGCTCGTAGCGGCAGCGCGAGGCGCTCCGGCGGAAGTTCGCCACCACACGCCGCGTCCCGTTCAGGCTGCGCACCGCGTCCGCAGGGCCGTCCGCACGGTCCGACGGCGCGTCCCCCGGAACCCCGAGCGCCACGCCCGACCCGTCCGGGTAGCGCAGGTTCGGGTTCGAAAAGAACGGTATGTCCCTATCGAAGTCGACAACGGCCGCCATGATCGTTTGCCACCCGACCCCCTCACGCTCCGGCGGAAGCTCCGGCGACAAATTGCGCACCACATAGCCGTGGCTGTACGGAAAAGGCGTGTTCCCGGAATCCTGCGCCCTCTCGTGCCGAAGCCCCATGCCGTGGCCCAGCTCGTGCGCGAAGGCCTGGGAGTTGGCGACGCTGAACGCCAGCGGCGCGTAGTCCCCGGAAAGGCCCTCCATCTGCACGGCGACGCCGCCCAACGCGCCGATGGTCAAGCCCCTGCCCCTGCCGCCTGTCGAATGCCCCCAATGCGCCAGCACCATGTCCGCCGCGTAGGCGTCCCGCAGCCCGTGGGCCTCGTCCATGTGGCCGTCCGAACCGTCCAGAAGGCTATCCAGGAAGTCGGGCATGATCCGCATCGCCTGCTCCACCGGTCGGCTCCGCAACTCCACCGCGCCCACCAAGTTGAGACGCTGGCCCGCGCCGCTGGCCCGGTAGGCCTCGTTGGCCAGCGCCACGTCGCTGTCGATTAGCGCCCGCATGGCCAGATGCCCGCCCGTCGAACGGCGCGCGAACGGCGGGTACACCACCAAAAGATCGATCACGCTCCCGTCGTCCTCGGGAAAATCCCCCGACAGGGGCGCCGACCTGGCCGACACGGTGCCGCCGAGCGGGCGGCTGCGGCTCGGCCCGCCAATTCCGGGAAGCGACGGATCCACCGCGCCTTCGGCCGCATCCATCCCCACCCCGCAGCGCCCCAGAGCCGACGGGTCCAATTGCCGCACCTCGGCTACGCCGCCCCCCAACGGACGAACGGCGTAGCGGCCGGCCGGCGACCAGACCGTGCCCGCCACCCACTCCCCGTTCACCGCCAGAACCACCGTGCTCAACGGCTCGCCTTCAATGCGACCCGTCAGCGCATAGCCGGAGGCGGTTGGCGCACTCCGCTCGAAGACCGCCTCGAACTCCGCGTCCGCAAACAGGTTGAGGCGCAGCCGGGCGGCGCCGCGCCCCTCCGCGCCCAGCCGGGCGGCCTCGAGCCGCCCCAGGTCGATCTCCGCGACCCGGCTGCGCAGCCCCGAAGGCCGGAACGCCCCCTGCGCCGCCGGCGCCCCCCTCCGAAACCCGCCGCCGCCCGGCGCCTCAGGCCGCAGGCGCCGGGAGGCCGCGCGCGGCGGGGCCGCCTCCCGCTCCGGCGAGAACAGGCCGGCCGACTCCGCCGCCCCAACGCCAGCCGCCGGAAGGGCCAGCAGCAGCGCCGCGCAGAGAGCCGGTCGTGAGAAGCGCATCAGCTGCCAATCAACCCCAAGCCGGCTAGGCAAGCGCCGACCGGCAGCCAAGGAAATTGCTTCGCGCCCATGCCGTTCATCCCCTAATTCCCGAAGGAAGGAAATTCAGGCTATGCCCTGAATGGGCGGATTGCAAACTTGTATCCGGCTAAGGGACTTGCGCTGTGGGGTTTTGCCGCATTTTTGGGCGGGCGGACGCACAAGGATGAAATTGCTCTAGCGGTCGAGCAGCTCCAGCAGCAGGCGGTTAATTCGGCCAACGTAGGCGGCGGCGTCCGGCAGGGCGTCCCCTTCCGCCAAGGTGGCCTGGTCGAAGAGCACCAGCACCAGTTCGGCAAAGCGGTCTGCGTCGCTTTCCTGGTCCAAGCGCTGCAGCAGCGGATGCTCGGCGTTGTACTCAAAGCTCGGCTTGGTCGGGGGGACGGCCTGCCCGGCCGCCTCCATGATCCGCTGCATCTGCCGGCCCAAGGCGAATTCGCCTTGCACTAGGCAGACTGGGGAATCCGTGAGGCGGTTGGAGCGGCGCACGCTCTCCACCCGGTCGCCCAACGCGCCCTGGATGCGCTCCGCCAAGGGATCCTCCTCGGCGTCGTCCTTGGCTGCATCATTCGCGGAGTCCTCACCGTCATCCCCCTTCTCCTCCTCCCCCGGCAGCACGAGGCCGGCCCGGGTGACGTCCTGAAAGGACTTGCCGTCAAATTCGGAGAGGTTGGACATCAGCCATTCGTCGATGCGGTTGAACAGCAGCAGCACTTCGATGCTTCGCTTCCGAAACACCTCCAGATGGGGGTTGGAGCGGGCGTTGTCGTGGCTGTCCGCCACCAAGTAGTAGATGCGCTCCTGCTTTTCGACCATGCGCTCCGCATAGTCCGCAAGGCTGACGCTGGTGTCCGGCCCCTCGCTGGCGGTGGAGGCGAAGCGCAGCAGCTTGCAGAGCTGCTCGCGATTGGCGAAGTCCTCCCCGGCGCCCTCCTTGAGCACCTCCCCAAACTCCTTCCAGAAGGCTTGATAGTCCGCCGCGTCCTTCTTCGCCATGTTCTCCAAGGTGGTCAGCACCCGCTTGGTCAAGGCGGAGCGGATGCTGCCCACCCGTTCGTCCTCCTGCAGGATTTCCCTTGAGACGTTGAGCGGCAGGTCGTTGGAGTCCACCACGCCCTTGACGAAGCGCAGGTAAAGCGGCAGGAACTGCTCCGCGTTGTCCATGATGAAGACGCGCTGCACATAGAGCTTCAAGCCCCTGGGGGACTCGCGGTTCCAAAGGTCAAAGGGAGCGCGCTTGGGGATGTACAGCAAGCTGGTGTACTCCAAGCGGCCCTCCACCTTGTTGTGGCTCCAAGTCAGCGGGTCTTGGAAGTCGTGGGAGACGTGCTTGTAGAACTCCCGGTATTCGTCTTCGCTGAGGTCCGAGCGGGAGCGGGTCCAGAGGGCCTTGGCCTCGTTGACGGCCTCCCACTCCGGCGCCGCGGGCGCAGCCTGCCCGTCTTTGCCGCCCTGCTCGTCCTGGCCGTCCTCGGCGGCGTCAACCGCCTCCTTCACCATGCGCACCGGCACTCCGATGTGGTCGGAGTACTTGCGCACCACATGGCGCAGGCGCAAGCCGTCGGCGAACTCCAGCGCGTCGTCGCGCAGATGCAGGATCACCTGGGTGCCGCGGGGCGCAGCGGCGTCCTCCACCGTGAAGTCGTCCTCGCCCTTGGACTTCCAGCGCGTGCCCGTTTCGGTGCCGGCGCTGCAGGTCAGCACCTCCACTTCCTCCGCGACGATGAAGGCGCTGTAGAAGCCGACGCCGAACTGCCCGATCAGGTTGGCGTCCTTCTGCTCATCGCCGCTGAGCTGCTGCAGGAATTCGGCGGTGCCGGACTGGGCGATGGTGCCTAGGTTGTCGATCACCTCCTGCCGGGTCATGCCGATGCCGTTGTCCTCAACCCTAAGGGTCTTGGCCTGCTTGTCGATGGCGATGCGGATGCTGTAGTCATTGTCGTCGCCCACCAAGTCCGGTTCGCTGATCGACCTAAAGCGCAGCTTGTCGATGGCGTCGGAGGCGTTGGAGATGAGTTCGCGCAGGAAGATCTCCCTGTTGGAGTACAGGGAGTGGATCATCAGGCTCAGCAGTTGCCGAGCCTTGGTTGCAAATGCGTGGGTTTCAGGCTGCGCGGTCATGGCTAACGCCAGCCCGTAACGTCCGCCAGCGCTTCGCCAATCGCCGCTAGGCTGCGCACGGTTTTAACGCCGACGTCCTCCAGGGCGGCGAACTTCTCCGCGGCGGTGCCCTTGCCGCCGGCGATGATGGCGCCGGCGTGGCCCATGCGCCGGCCTGGCGGCGCAGTCACTCCGGCGATGTAGGCCACCACCGGCTTGGAGACGCTGTGCTTGATGTAAACGGCGGCGTCCTCCTCGGCGGTGCCGCCGATCTCCCCGACCATGACGATGGCCTCGGTGTCCGGGTCCTCCTCAAACAGGGCCAGAATGTCGATGAAGTTGCTGCCGGGGATGGGGTCGCCGCCGATGCCCACGCAGGTGCTCTGGCCGAAGCCCCGGTCCGTGGTTTGCTTCACCGCCTCATAGGTGAGGGTGCCGGAGCGGGAGACGACGCCAACCTTGCCGGGCAGGTGGATGTCCCCCGGCATGATGCCGATCTTGCATTCCCCCGGCGTGATGACGCCTGGGCAGTTGGGGCCGACCAGAGTGGCGCCGGCGATGTCGAAGCGAGCCTTGACCCGGAGCATGTCCAGCGTGGGCACGCCTTCCGTAATGCAGACGACCAGCTGAATTCCCGCATCCAAGGCTTCCAAAATGGAGTCCATGCAAAAGGGCGCCGGAACGTAGATCACCGACGCATCCGCCCCCGTGGCCGAAACCGCGGCGGCGACCGTGTTGAAAGTGGGCAACCCCAGATGGGTCGAGCCGCCCTTGCCCGGCGTCACGCCGCCGACCAAGCGGGTGCCGTAGGCGATGGCCTGTTCGCTGTGCAGCGTCCCCTGAGCGCCGGTGAAGCCTTGGCAGATCACCCGGGTGTGCTTGTCCACCAGGATGCTCATGGCCGCCCCCCCGCCGCCGCCACCGCCTTCTTCGCCGCGTCCTCAAGGGATTCCGCGGCGATGATGTTGAGGCTGCTGCGGCTCAGGGTCTGCCGCCCGGCGACGGCGCTGTTGCCCTCGAAGCGCACCACCACCGGGACTTTGACGCCCAC
Organism: uncultured Pseudomonadales bacterium; assembly: GCA_958296195.1. GTDB lineage: Bacteria > Pseudomonadota > Gammaproteobacteria > Pseudomonadales > Azotimanducaceae > Azophilus. The sequence goes on from OY282455.1 coordinate 3,143,791, forward strand.
CTCCTTGACCGCGCCGATGATGCCTTCGGCGATCACCGCGCAACTGACGATGCCGCCGAAGATGTTGATGAGCACCGCTTTGACGTTGGCGTCGGACAGGATGATCTTGAACGCCTCCGACACCGCCTTGCGGTCGGCGCTGCCGCCCACGTCCAAAAAGTTGGCGGGATTGCCGCCGTAGAGCTTGACGAGGTCCATGGTGCCCATGGCCAGCCCGGCGCCGTTGACCATGCAGCCGATGTCCCCGTCCAACGCCACGTAGTTCAGGCCGAAGGCGGAAGCCTCGTTTTCGCGCGCATCCTCCTGGGAGGGGTCCCGCAGCTTGGCCAGCGCCGGCTGCCGAAACAGGGCGTTGCCGTCGATGTTGACCTTGGCGTCCAGGCACAGCAGGTCGCCAGCGCCCGTGACCACCAAGGGATTGATTTCCAGCAAGGCGCAGTCGAGTTCCTGAAAGAGCTTGTGGAGCCCCAGAAACAGCGCTGTGAACTGCTTGACCTGATCCTTGTTCAGCCCCAGCCGGAAGGCAAGGTCGCGCCCTTGATGGGGCTGGGCGCCCAAGAAGGGATCGATGATCGCCTGCAGGATCTTGTCCGGCGTCGCCTCGGCCACCTTTTCGATCTCGACGCCGCCCTCCGTGGAGGCCATGAAAACGACTCGGCGAAGGTTGCGGTCAACCACCGCGCCCAAATAAAACTCTTGGGCGATGTCGGTGCAGCGCTCCACATAGATGCTGGACACCGGCTGGCCCTCCTGGTCCGTCTGCGCGGTCACCAACTTGCGGCCCAGCCAGCGGTCCGCGAATGACCTGACTTCCTCCACGGAGTCAACCACGGCTACGCCGCCGGCCTTGCCGCGGCCGCCGGCGTGAACCTGAACCTTCACCGCCCAGCGCTGCCCGCCGAGCTTCGCAGCCGCCGCGCAAGCGCCGTCCGCAGTCTTCGCCGCACGGCCGTCGGGCACCGGCAAGCCGTATCGCGCAAAGAGCCTTTTCGCCTGATGCTCGTGCAGATTCATGCTTTGGGCTTAGCCTTTCGGTTGACCATGTGAATGGCCCGGCCAGCCACGCCGAGCGCCGCCTCATGCACGGCTTCGGACAGGGTGGGGTGGGCGAACATCGTCAGGCCGAGGTCTTCGGCGCTGGCGTCAAACTCCATGCCGATCACCCCCTGCGCCACGATCTCGGAGGCCTGCGGGCCGAAGACGTGCATGCCCAACAGCCGGTCCGATTCGGCGTCGGCAACCAGCTTGACGACGCCCACGGCATCATTGGCGGCCAAGGCGCGGCCACTGGCGGCGAAGGGGAAGGCACCGGTCTTGACCGGTGCGCCGGAATCGGTCGCGACGGCCTCGGTCTGGCCCACCCACGCGATCTCCGGGTGGGTGTAGATGACGTTCGGCACGGCGTCGTAATTCACCGCCGGCTTGAAGCCGGCGATGCGCTCCGCCACCATGACGCCCTCCTCCGTTCCCTTGTGGGCCAGCATGGGGCCGCGCACGCAATCGCCTACGGCATGCACCCCGGCGACGGCGGTGGCGCAGTAGTCATCCACGGCGATGAAGCCGCGTTCATCGAGCGCCACGCCGCTGTCTTCGGCCAAGAGCCCGGCCGTGTTGGGGCGGCGCCCGACGGCGACGATGAGCTTATCGACCGTCAACCGCTGCTCGGCGCCGTCCTCCTCGAAGGCTACGCGGACGCCGCTGTCAGCCACCTCCGCGCCCGTCACCTTGGCGCCCAGCCGAATGTCCAAGCCTTGCCCCTTGAACACCTTCAAGGCGTCCCGGGCGATACGTCGGTCGGCCATGGGCAGAAAGTCCGGCAACGCCTCCAGAATGACCACCTCCGAACCCAAGCGGCGCCAAACGCTGCCCAGCTCCAAGCCGATGACGCCGGCACCGATGACGCCGAGGCGCTCCGGCACGGCTTGAAACTCCAAGGCGCCGGTGGAGTCCACGATGCGGTCTGGGGTCAGCGGCGCCGGCGGAATCTCCATGGGCACGGAGCCGGCGGCCAGAATCACGGAGCCGGCCTGCAATTCCTCGACCGTTCCGTCATGGCCCTGCAAGGCCACCCGCCGACCCGCCAGCAACTTGCCGGTTCCGGCCAGGCCGGTGACGCCGTTGCCCTTGAACAAGGAGGCAATGCCGTCGGTGAGCCCCTTCACCACTTGCTCCTTGCGCACCATCATCTTGGCGACGTCCACCGCCAGCCCGCTTACTTCCAAGCCAATCTCGCCAAAATGATCCTTGGCCTCAACAAACTTGTGCGAGGCGTCCAGCAGCGCCTTGGAGGGAATGCAACCCCAGTTGAGGCAGGTGCCGCCCAGCACTGGAGCGCCGTCGCGGCCCACCGAGGCGTCAATGCAGGCGGTGCTGAAACCCAGCTGGGCACACCTGATGGCGGCCGCATAGCCGGCCGGCCCCGCGCCGATGACGATGACGTCGTATTGATCGCTCATGCCTACAACTCCAACAGAATGCGCGCCGGATCCTCAAGCAACTGCTTGACCGACACTAGGAACTGCACCGCCTCCCGACCGTCGATCAGCCGGTGGTCGTAGGAGAGCGCCAAGTTCATCATGGGCCGAACCACCACTTCCCCACCGGCCACGACCGGCCGCTCCTGAATCTTGTGCATGCCCAGTATGCCGGTCTGCGGCGGGTTCAGGATGGGGGTGGAAAGCAGCGAGCCGAACACGCCACCGTTGGAGATGGTGAAGGTGCCGCCGGACATGTCCTGAATGCTCAGCTTGCCCTGCTGCGCCTTCTCCCCGTAGTGGTTGATCTGGTCTTCGATTTGGGCCAAGCCCAAGGCGTCCGCATCCCGCACCACGGGCACCACCAAGCCTCGGTCGGTGCTGACCGCGACGCCGATGTCGTAATAGCCGTGATAGACGATGTCGTCACCGTCAATGGAGGCGTTGACCGCCGGAAAGCGCTTCAGCGCCTCCACGGAGGCCCGCACAAAGAATGACATGAAGCCTAGGCGGGTGCCGTTGTGGCGAGCTTGGAACTCGTCCTGATACTTGCGGCGCAGCGCCATGACCGGCGACATATCGACTTCGTTGAAGGTGGTCAGCATGGCGGCGTTGCGCTGCGCCTCGACCAAGCGCTTGGCGATGCTGGCCCGCAGCCGCGTCATGGGCACCCGGCGCTCCACCCGCTCGCCGGTCGCCTGGTCCGGAAAATCCTCCTCCGCATCCAGCGGTGGGGCGTCCTGCTGCGCCTTGGCCGCCGTTGGCGAGGGCGTGGGCCGCTCCTCGATCACGTACTGCGCCACGTCATCCTTGGTGATGCGCCCGTCGCGGCCGGTGCCTTGCATCTTGGCGAGGTCCAAGCCCTTCTCCTCGGCCAGCTTGCGCGCCGCCGGGCTGGCGCTGACGGACGGCGCCGGCACCGGAGCCTCGTCGGCGGCCGGGGCGGCGGGAACGGCGACGTCGCCGGCCTCGAACCTAGCCAGCAGCCCCTCGCTTTCAACGACATCCCCTTCCTGCTTGAAGATCTGCACCAAGCGCCCGTCGGCGGGAGCGACCACTTCGAGCACCACCTTGTCCGTCTCAATGTCCACGAGCAGATCGTCCCGCCTAATGGGCTCGTTGGCGCTCTTGTGCCAAACGGCGACGGTGCCCTCGGTAATGGATTCGGGGAAGGCGGGCGCTTTGATGTCCATGGCGTCGTTTTACTCCAGCTTGCCGAACAGGGCGTCGTTAACCAAGCGCCGCTGCCGTTCATTATGCAGGTGCAGGTAGCCGGCGGCGGGCGCGGCGAACGCCTCGCGCCCAGCGTAGTTTACCTGCAGGGAGGCATCGTGCCTCGCCACCACCCGTCGAGCATGGTGCAGGCTGGAGTACCAAGCGCCTTGGTTCATCGGCTCCTCCTGGCACCACAGCACTTCCTGCAAGTTCGTGTAGGGCGCAATCACCCGGCCGAGGTCCTCCTCAGGATAGGGATAGAGCTGCTCAATGCGGACGATGGCGATGTTGGCGGCGTCGGCCTCCCGGCGCACTTCGCGCAGTTCGTAGAACACCTTGCCGCTGCACAGCACCAAGCGCTCCACCGCCAAGGGCTCGGGACCGTCGGGGTCCGGCAGCACCGTTTGAAACCGGCCGTCGTAGAGCTCCGCCAAGGTTGACACCGCCTGCTTGTGGCGCAGCAGGCTTTTCGGCGTCAACGCCACCAAGGGTTTGCGCAACGGGCGGATGGCTTGCCGGCGCAGCATGTGGAAGACCTGGGCCGGGGTGGTCGGCATGCAAACCTGCATGTTATGCTCCGCGCACAGCTGCAGGAAGCGCTCCAGCCGCGCCGAGGAATGCTCCGGCCCCGCGCCCTCGTAGCCGTGGGGCAGCAGCAGGGTCAGTCCGCACAGCCGCCCCCACTTGGTCTCCCCCGACGAAATGAATTGATCGATCACCACCTGGGCGCCGTTGGCGAAGTCCCCAAACTGGGCCTCCCAAACGATCAACTCATGCGGAGAGGTGGTGGCGTAGCCGTATTCGAAGGCCAGCACCGCCTCCTCCGACAGCAGGGAGTCGTAGATGTCGAAATTGGCGGTTTCGGAAATTTTGTTGAGGGGTATGAAGCGCTTGCCGCTGCGCTGGTTGTACAGGCAGGCGTGGCGGTGGGAGAAGGTCCCCACCCCCACGTCCTGGCCGGTCAGGCGCACCCCTTGCCCACCGTCAACGAGGGTGGCGTAGGCCATGGTCTCGGCGTAGCCCCAGTTCACGGGGCGCTCGCCCTCCGTCATCTCGTCCCGTTCGGCCAAGGTCTTGGCCACTTGGCGCTGCAACTCGAAACCGTCGGGCATGCGGGTCAATCGCCTAGCCAGCTTGACGAAGCGGTCCTTGGGGAATCTGGTGTCCGCCGCTGCGGTCCACTGGTGGCCCAAGAACGCGCGCCAATCAACGAACAGGCTGTGGTCCGGCTCCTGAACAATGGACAGAGCCACATGCCCGCCCCGCTCCAGGGTGCTGCGGTACTGCTCCGCCAAGCCCGCCGCTTCGGTGGCGGTGACGATCTCCTCGCCAACCAACTGCTTCACGTAAAGGTCCCGAGTGGTCGGCAGCTTGCGTATTTTGGCGTACATCAGGGGCTGCGTCTTCATCGGCTCTTCGGCCTCGTTGTGCCCCCGGCGGCGGTAGCAAACGATGTCGATGACCACATCCTTGCGGAACCGCATTCGATAGTCCGCCGCCAGCCGTGCGACGAAGACCACGGCCTCCGGATCATCGCCATTGACATGCAGGATGGGCGCCTTCACCACCTTGGCGATCTCCGTGCAGTATTCGGTGGAGCGGGCGTCGTCCTGGCGGCTGGTGGTGAAGCCGACCTGATTGTTGACGACGATGTGGATCGTGCCGCCGGTCTTGAAGCCTCTGGTCTGGGACATCTGGAAGGTCTCCATGACCACGCCCTGGCCGGCGAAGGCGGCGTCGCCATGAATCAGGATCGGCGCCACTAGTCCACCGCCGTAGTCCCGCCGGCGGTCCTGGCGGGCGCGCACCGAGCCCTCCACCACCGGACCGACGATTTCCAGATGGGATGGATTGAAGGACAGCGCCAAGTGCATCTCGCCGCCTGGGGTCATGACGTTGGTGGAGAAGCCCTGATGGTACTTGACGTCGCCGGAGCCCATCTTGGCGGCCACCTTGCCGTCAAACTCGTCAAACAGATCCCAAGGATCCTTGCCCAGAATGTTGACCAGCACGTTCAGGCGCCCGCGATGGGCCATGCCGACCACGACCTCCAGCACGCCTTGGGCGCCGAGCCGCTGCTGCAGTTCGTGCAGACAGGGAATCAGGGACTCGCCGCCCTCCAGGCCAAACCGCTTGACGCCCGGATAGCGGCCATGCAGGTACTTCTCCAGCCCCTCGGCGGCGATCAGCCGCTCCAGGATGGTTCTTTTGTCCGCCGCCGTCAGCCGCCAATTGGAGCGCTCCACCTCCAAGCGGGCCTGCACCCAGAGCTGCTCGGCGGCCTGGGTCAGATGCATGTATTCGGCGCCGATGCTGCCGCAATAGAACATCTCCAAGGCGGCGACGATGTCCCTGAGCTTCGCGGTGCCCTCCCCGTAGTGCAGGAAGTCCGTGTTGAAGACCTCGTCGAAGTCGGCGGGGGAGAGCTCATGGTAGGCCAAGTCGAGCACCGGCATGGGCCGTCGCTCCATCATGCCCAAGGGGTCGATGTTCGCCCTTTTGTGCCCCCGGGAGCGATAGGCGGCGATCAGGTCGAGCACCCGCATCTGCTTGCGCTCATGCTCGTTCACAACCGCAGCGCTTTCGCGCTCCGGGCGCGCCTTCAGGCGGTTGCGGCCAATGCGCTCAAAGTGGGCGACCACCCTGCTGTGCGGAATTTCGGCGGCAGCGGCCGGCGGCGCGGGCGGCAAGCCGTCAAAAAAGCCGCGCCATTGCGCAGGAAGGCGCTCCGGGGCCGCCAGCCAAGTTTCGTACATGGCCTCGATGTAGGCCGCGTTGACGCCCGCCAAGTGCGAGCTCGCCCGCATGCGCTCAAGGTAGGATTCAGCCACGGAGCGCAGACCTCCCCTTTCCTCTCCGGAGCATCAAAACCGCCGCCCCTAGACGCCCTGCCGCACCAGCAAGCCACGAATCTTGCCGATGGCTCGGCTGGGATTCAGGCCTTTGGGGCAAACGTTGACGCAGTTCATGATGCCCCGGCAGCGAAAGACGCTGTAGGGGTCGTCAAGCTCCCCCAAGCGCTCCGCGGTGGCAGTATCCCGGCTGTCGGCGAGGAAGCGATAGGCTTGCAGCAGTCCGGCCGGGCCGATGAACTTGTCCGGATTCCACCAAAACGAAGGGCAGGCGGTGGAGCAGCAGGCACACAGGATGCACTCGTAGAGGCCGTCGAGCTTGGCGCGCTCTTCGGGGGACTGCAGGCGCTCCCCGGCCGGCGGCGGCTTGTCGTTGATTAGGTAGGGCCGCACCTTTTCAAATTGCGCAAAGAACTGGTCCATATCGACCACTAAGTCCCGAATCACGGGCAGGCCAGGGAGGGGGCGCAGGACCAGCTTGCCGCGCTTCGCCACGGCCGAGACCGGAGTGATGCAGGCCAGCCCGTTTTTGCCGTTCATGTTGACGCCATCGGAGCCGCAAACGCCCTCCCGGCAGGAGCGGCGATAGGATAGGGAGGGGTCTTGCTCCTTCAAGCGCTCCAGCACGTCAAGCACCATGAGGTCTCGGCCCTTGGGCAACTCCAGGGCCATGTCGCGCATTTGCGGCGCTTCGTCCACATCCGGGTTGTAGCGATAAATGCTGACCTGCATCAGTATTTCCTCTCCTGCGGCTCAAAGGCCGGCATGGTGGAAGGCTGAAAATTCACCGCCCGCTTCCCCACCTGTTGGTCGGCGGGAAAATACAAGGAATGGCATAGCCAGTTGTCGTCGTCGCGTTCTCGGCAGTCCTCCCGAGCGTGGGCGCCGCGGCTTTCCCGGCGCGCCTCGGCGGCCACAGCAGTGGCGTAGGCGACGGCGAACAGGTTGTCCAGTTCCAGAGCCTCCAAGCGGGCGGTGTTGAAAACCGCGCTCTTGTCCGGCAGATGGGCGCGTTCGATGCGCTCGCCCAACTCCTTGAGTTGGTCGATTCCCTTGCGCATGGGGATTTCGGTGCGGAACACGCCAAAGCTCGCCTGCATGACGCCTTGCAGCTCCTTCTTGAGCGCCGCAACGCTGTCTCCGGAGGTGGAGGCGTTCCAGCGCTCCAGCCGAGCGCGAGCGGCCTCCAGGTCGGACTCGCTGGCCTCCCGCCGGACCGCACCTTGGCGTACGGCCTGCTCGATGTGCAGGCCGGCGGCGCGCCCGAACACCACCAAGTCCAGCAGGGAGTTGCCGCCAAGGCGATTGGCCCCATGCACGGAGACGCAGGCGACTTCACCGACGGCGTAGAAGCCCTCCACCAGCCGGTCGTTGCCGGCTTCGTCCTGGGTCAGGGCCTGACCGCTGGCTTGGGTGGGCACACCGCCCATCATGTAGTGGCAGGTCGGCACCACCGGGATGGGTTCGCGCACCGGATCCGCATGGGCGAAGGTGCGAGCCAACTCCAGGATGCCCGGCAACCGGCTGTTCAGCACGTCCTCGCCGAGGTGGTCGAGCTTCAACTGCACATGGTCGCCCTGCTCCCCGCAGCCGCGGCCCTCCAGAATCTCGATGACCATGGAGCGGGCCACCACGTCCCGCCCCGCCAAGTCCTTGGCGGTGGGCGCGTAGCGCTCCATGAAGCGCTCGCCGTCCTTGTTGATGAGGTAGCCGCCCTCCCCTCGGCAGCCCTCCGTGACCAGCACGCCGGCCCCGGCGATGCCGGTGGGATGGAACTGCCACATCTCGATGTCCTGCACCGGCAGGCCGGCCCGCAGCGCCATGCCCACGCCGTCCCCGGTGTTCATCAGGGCGTTGGTGGTGCTGGCGTAGATGCGCCCGGCGCCGCCAGTGGCGAACACCACGGCCTTCGCCGCCACATGCACCACATCGCCGGTTTCGATCTCGATGGCGATGACGCCGACCACGGCGCCATCCTGGTTCTTCACCAAGTCCACGGCGAACCACTCGTTCAGGAAGACGGCGCCGCTCTTGACGTTGGCTTGGTACAGCGTGTGCAGCAGGGCGTGGCCGGTGCGGTCGGCGGCGGCGCAGGTGCGGGCCGCTTGGCCGCCCTTGCCGAAGTTCTTCGACTGGCCGCCGAAGGGCCGTTGGTAAATGCGCCCGGACTCGGTGCGGGAGAACGGCAAGCCCATGTGCTCCAGCTCGAACACGGCTTGGGGACCTTCCTTGCACATGTACTCGATGGCGTCCTGATCGCCGATGTAGTCAGACCCCTTGACGGTGTCGTACATGTGCCAGCGCCAATCGTCGTCCGGGTCCTCGCTGCCGATGGCGCAAGTGATGCCGCCCTGGGCGGACACCGTGTGCGAGCGGGTTGGAAACACCTTGGAGATCACCGCAGTTTTCAGCCCGGACTGGGCCAGTTGCAGCGAGGCCCTCATGCCGGCGCCGCCGCCGCCGACGATGACGCCGTCAAACTCCATTTTCCGCAGGGAGGGCATGGCGGCCCTAGGACCCCACCAACCAGAAAAGGCGGATGCCCCACCAAGCGTAAACAAACAAAACCAGCCCGCAAACGGCCTGATAGACCATGCGCAAGGCGGACGCCCAAGCGCCAAAGTAGTGCGGCCTGAGGTAGTCCGTCCCTACGGTCCACAGGCCGATCCAACCGTGGGCGGCGGTGGACAGAACGGCCAGAATGCTGAACGCCTGCATGGAGGGTGCCCCGAAGAACGCAGTCAAAGACCCGTGATCGATGCTGTGGTTGACGAGAAAGAAGCCGAGCAGGCACAGGGCGTAGAGGGTGAGCACCACCGCGCTGAGGCGCTGGATCAGGAAGTCTGAAAGCCCGCTGCGCGACAGCGAGGTGGCTTGGGTCACCACAGCCAAGCCCCCAACAGGGCAACGCCGAGCGCCGTCAAGGCGAACACCGCCCAGGAGGCTCTGCGGGCGGCGGCCATGCTGTCCCCAATGTGCAGGTCGAGCAGCAGGTGCTTGACGCCGGCCAGCAGGTGGTAGGCGAGCATGGCCAGCACCCCAAGCAAAACCAGTTTCGGCAACGCCAGCGCCAACAGTGCCTGAGCCCGTGCGAACCCGGCCTCCGAGGACAGCGCCAAGTCCAGCAGATAGAGCAGGTAGGCGACGCCGAAAAACAGCAGAACGCCCGAAATGCGGTGGGCGATGGAGGCCATGGCCGTGACCGGCCAACTGAACTTGGCCGGCGAAAGCGACAAATTGACCGGGCGTTCGGGCACTAGGCAAATTCCAAAAACCGTGCGCAATCAACCGAAAACGATCGAGCGCAACTGAATGCGCAGCCGCAAGCGGCAATGACGGCGATTCTAGTGTGGGCGCGAAGATTTGCCAACAACCGCCGCCGCAACAGTTAGCATTCGCACTTTTGCGAAGGGAAACGCCCATGTTCCAGCCACCCAACCGGCGGCGCATCTACTTGATGCGGCACGCCGAAGCCGCCTACCTCAATCAGGACGGCTCCGTCACCAGTGATGAACGCCAAGTGAGCCTAACGCCCTTGGGCCGGGAACAGGCGCGCAAGCAGGCCGCAGTGCTGGCCAGCATTCCCTTTGACCGCGCCATCTGCTCCAGCTTGCCGCGCACCCGGGAAACCGCCGCGCTGATTCTGGCCGGACGCGAGACGCCGGAACTGGAGGAGGCGCCGGAATTGGAGGAAGTGCGACCAAGCCGCGAGCTCGCGCCAGCTCAGGAGATCGAGGCGTGGCTGAAGCGAATCGCCAACCCTTGGGCCGAAGCGAACCAAGCGGACGCCCGCTTCCTAGGCGGCGAGCGGTTCGCCGATTTCGACGCCAGGGTGCGCCCCACCTTTGACCGCATCATCCAAGCCGACGACTGGACCCATTTGCTGCTCGTGCTGCACGGCGCCGTCAATCGGTCCATCCTCAACCATGTGCTGAACCTGCCGTGGCAAGCCGACGTGAGCATTGAGCAGGACAACTGCTGCATCAACATCATTGACGTGGACAGAGGCGAAGACGACCAAATCGCCCGCTGCCTGCTGCGCACCGTCAATCTGACCGCCTACAACCTGAACAAGTCCGGCATGGTGCTAACCAACATGGAGCAGGCGGCCAAACAGGTGAGCGAGCTGCTCGGCGCCGCGGGCTAGACGGAAAGGCGGTGCGCAAGACGTCCAGGCCGACAGTCCAGAAGTAGCTGAAACCCGCACAGCTCAGGTCTCGAAACCCTTGCAAGGCGTCAGCGAACACTACTGGGCAGGGTTTCCAGATGATGGCCCACGAGAAAATTGAAAATGCTGCGGGCTTGTTGCTCCGTGGCCAAGTCCGCCTTCGCGAAGCGGGCGGCTGCGGCGGAAAGCGGGCGCGGCGCACCCACCTTCAAGTGGGCTTCGGCGACGCGCTCCATCACCACGAACCAAGCCACCGCCTCCTTGATCGAGGCACCCACCGTGAGCAAGCCGTGGCTGCGTAGCACGACGCCTCGGCAGGCGCCTAGGGCTGCGGCGATGCGAGCGCCGCATTCGGCGCTTTGCACCTGCACCTCCTCGTCATCGAACAGCGCATGATCCTCGAAGAAGACGCAGGCTTCCTGAATGATCGGAGCAAAGAGCTTCCCTTCCGCGGAGAAAGGCGTCCCGTAAGGCGTGTGGGTGTGGGCAACGCTGATGATGTCCAGGCGGGCTGCGAGAATCGGCTGGTGAATGAAGTACCCCGGCCAGTTCACGCCCCCGTCGCCGGCCGCCAACTCGCCGTCCGGCCCGATCAGGACAAGATTGTCCGCCTTGGCTTGGGCGAACGGCGTATCGATGTTGAGCAGCCAGAAGCAATCCGTGCGCTCCGGATCCCTGGCGCTGATGTGGCCATCGCCAAGGTCGCCCCAGCCGAGCGCGGCGAAAATCCGGTAGCCAAGCGCCAACTCTTGTTTACGCACGGTGCGCAATTCCTCAATGGTCGATGCCGCCATAAGCCTCCCCCATCATTATCCGCGACTGCGGGTAGCGGCCGACACAAGCTCAGAAACAGATCCCGAGCCTTAGTGACAAGCTAAAGCCCCAGCCCCGGAACGGGCGCTGGGGCTCCAGCCCGTGAGAGGGCTTCAGTAACCCGAGCCCTCGTCAGCAGATAAATGCACGATCACCTCCTTTGTTTCCGCCCAACACGAGGCCAATAGTGCGGCAATACGGAAACGTTTTCAATCTTCTTTGTTATAGTCGAAGTTTGGGAACGGCGTGGAGGCGGGCATGCAGCTTCAGGGCATCCACCATGTGTCGATCAACGTCAAGGACGTGGACGCCGCCTTGGGCTTCTATGTTGAACTGCTGGGCATGGAGTTGCTCGACCGCCCGAATTTTGGCTTTCCGGGCGCTTGGATGCGGGCCGGCGAACAGGAAGTCCATCTGTTGGGGGCACACTCCGGCCCGCCGCTGAAGGAACAGCACTTTGCCTTCAAGGTGGCGGACGTCGACGAGGTCAAAGCGGCGCTGGAGGCCGCCGGGCGCTCCTGCTCGAAACCGCTGGAGATCGCCGGCGTCTGCCGCCAAGCCTTCACCCATGATCCCAGCGGCAACTTGGTGGAGTTCAACCAGCGGCTCTGACCATTACGCCCGCCTCGGGGTGTATAATGCCGTCCGCCGCAACGCCGGGGCAGCGGGCGGCAAACCTTCCACAACATCAATGAGGATGAAGATGCAGCAACGCCGTTCGTTTTTGAAGCACAGCGCCTTGGGCCTAGGCGCCCTACCTGTGGCGAATCTGCTGGGCAGCGCCGCTTGGGCCGCCGGAGAAGTCGAGCTCACGGAGGACGACCCCATGGCCGTGGCCTTGGGCTACAAGCATGTGGCGGAGGAAGGCGGCGACGCCGGCATTCCCCGCACAGAAAACTCGTTCTGCGACAACTGCGCCCAATACGTCGCCACTCAGGAAAGTTGGGGAACCTGCAACATCTTCCCCGGCAAGCTGGTGGCCGCCAAGGGCTGGTGCAACGTCTGGGTGCCGATACCCGCTTCCTAAAGGCTGTTCGCCCTAGGGGCTGTCAAACACCCAGTCGGTGAAGAACTCCAGGCGGGTGAGGAAGGTGTAGTCCGCCTCGCCCGCCATCAGGCCGACCAGCACGATGATCACCAAGGGCGGCACCAGAATGGCGTAGATCAGCGCCATCCGCTCCCACATCATGTGCATGAAGATGGCCACGATCAGGCCGGCTTTCAGCATCATGAAGATGATGATGAGGGACCAGCGCAGATAGCCTTGGAACTGCATGTAATCGACCATGTAGGAGGCCGCGCTGAGCACGAACAGCAGCCCCCAGATCCAGAAGTAGATGGAAATTGGATGTTGTTGGCCTTGGTCTGACATCTGGCGATTGCTCCACCCTTACCAAAGATAGAAGAACGCGAAAATAAACACCCAGACGAGATCCACGAAGTGCCAGTACAGGCCCATCGTCTCGACGATCTCGTAGCGGTTCGGGCGCCCGGTCATGAAGCCGGGGGTCTCCTTGTCCAAGTCCCCGCGCCGCACCTTGATGGCGGTGATGATGAGGAACAGCACCCCGAAGGACACATGGGTGCCGTGGAAGCCGGTGATCATGAAGAAGGCGGCGCCGAATTGCGGCGCTCCCATCGGGTTGCCCCAGGGACGCACTCCCTCGTCGACGATGAGCTTGGTCCATTCAAAAGCCTGCATGCCCACGAAGGCGGCACCGAAGAAGGCTGTCACCACCAGCAGCCAGAAGGTGGGCACTTTCTTCTTCTCATAGCCGAACTTCACCGCCATGGCCATGGTGCCGCTGCTGGTGATGAGCACGAAGGTCATGATGGCGATGAGAATCAGCGGAATGTGGTTACCGAACAGGGTTAGGGCGAACACCTCGCTGGAGTTGGGCCAAGGCGCCGTGGTGGACATGCGCACCGTCATGTAGGAGACCAGGAAGCAGGAGAAGATGAAGGTGTCGCTCAGCAGGAAGATCCACATCATCGCCTTGCCCCAGGGGACGTTCTTGAACGCCCGCTGGTCCGACGACCAATCCTCAACGATGCCCCTGATTCCCGGGGTTAGAGCTAGTGATTCCGCCACGTTGTTGGTTTCCTTATTGCCTTGTTTGCTTGAATCGGTGTTGGTTGGAGCAGCCGCCTGAACTTAAGTCGAGAGCAACAAGCCGAACAGAATCAGCCAGACGACGAACAGAAAATGCCAATACACGGCGCAGAGCTCCACGCCCGTGCGGGCCTGCGCTGCGGCTTGTGCGCGAACGTAGCCGCCGGTCTTCATCAAGGCCACCAAGCCGCCGAGCAAGTGCAGCACATGCAGCCCGGTGAGGAGGTAGAAAAATGAATTGGCCGGATTGCCGGCCACCAAGTAGCCAGCCGCCGTCAACTGCCGCCAAGCGATCAGCTGCCCGATCATGAAGGCCAGGGCGCAGGCGGCGCCGACCGCCGTGCCGCGGCGCACCGCCGGCCAGTTCTCCCGCGCCGCCCCTCGCCAAGCCCATTGCAGGCCGACGCTGGCGGCGAACAGGACGGCCGTGTTCACCCAGAGCAGGGCCGGCTCCGGCAGGGGCCGCCAATCCGCCACCTCCATGCGGATGGAGTAGGCGCTGATGAACAGCGCAAACAGGGAGGTGATGACGGCCAGCAAGACGCCTAGGGCCAACTTGGACGGCGGCAGGAAGCCCACCCCGGACTGGATGCCTTGCGGGGCGCTGGCCACCCAGGGCTTGACGTTGATGGTCTGGCGCACCAGCCACCAAACCACCACCCCCATCAGTAGGGCCAGGAAGATAAGCGCTGCGGTCATGGCTAGCCGTCCGCCTTGCCTTCGCCTTGGGCGCCCTCGTCTTTGGCGCGGGCGGCGGCCAATTCCTCGGAAGGCACGTTTTGGGGAATGAAGTCCTGCTCCGCGCCCGGCACCCCGTAGTCGTAGGCCCAGCGGTACACCGAGGGCAGCTCGTCAAAGTTGCCGTGCCTGGGGGGCGTGTGCGGCGTCTGCCACTCCAGAGTGGTGGCGTTCCAAGGGTTGGGGCCGGCTTCCTTGCCCTTGGTCAGGCTGCGCACTATGTTGTACAGGAACACCATCTGAGCGATGGCCACGAAGATGGCGGCGATGGAGATGGCCTCGTTCAAGGTGTGCGCGGACTGCGACATAAACGCGGTGTCCGTGCCGTAGGCGTAGTAGCGCCGCGGCATCCCTTCAAAGCCCAAGTAGTGCATGGGGTAGTAGATGGCGTAGGTGCCCAGGAAGGTCATCCAGAAATGCACCTTGCCCAAGGTGTCGTCCAGCATCTTGCCGGTGATTTTCGGATACCAGTGGTAGATGGCGCCGAACACCACCAGCACCGGGGAGACCGCCATCACCATATGGAAGTGGGCGACCACGAAATAGGTGTCCGACAGGGGCAAATCCACCGTCACGTTGCCAAGGAACAGCCCGGTGAGACCACCGTTGATGAAGGTGAAGATGAAGCCGATGGCGAACAGCATGGGCACCGTCAGCTGGATGTTGCCCCGCCACAGGGTCAGCACCCAGTTATAGACCTTGATGGCCGTGGGCACCGCGATGATGAGGGTGGTGGTGGCGAAGAAGAAGCCGAAGTAAGGGTTCATGCCGCTGACGTACATGTGGTGCGCCCAAACGACGAAGCTGAGCGCCCCGATGGCGACGATGGCCCAGACCATCATGCGGTAGCCGAAGATGTTCTTGCGGGCGTGGGTGGAGAGCACGTCGGAGACGATGCCGAAGGCCGGCAAGGCGACGATGTACACCTCGGGGTGGCCGAAGAACCAGAACAGGTGCTGGAAGAGAATGGGGCTGCCGCCGTCATAGGCGGTCTGCTGCCCTTCCGCAATCATGGCCGGCATGAAGAAGCTGGTGCCGATCAAGCTGTCCAGAATCATCATGATGCAGCTAACGAACAGCGCCGGGAAAGCCAGCAGGGCCAACACCGTGGCCATGAAGATGCCCCAAACCGTCAGCGGCAGGCGCATCAGCGTCATGCCCCGGGTGCGCGCCTGCAGCACGGTGACCACATAGTTGAGGCCGCCCATGGTGAAGCCGACGATGAACACGCACAGCGAGATCAGCATCAGGATGATGCCGGCCCCGGTGCCGGGGGTGCCGCCAACCACCGCCTGGGGTGGATAGAGCGTCCAACCGGCGCCGGTGGGGCCGCCGGGCACGAAGAAGCTGGCCACCAAGATGAGCACTGCGGCCAGATAAACCCAATAGCTGACCATGTTGACGTAGGGGAACACCATGTCCCGGGCGCCGCACATCAGCGGGATCAGGTAGTTGCCGAAGCCGCCTAGGAACAGCGCCGTCAGCAGGTAGATGACCATGATCATGCCGTGCATGGTCACGAACTGCAGGTAGTTGGCGGGTTGGATCAGGGAGAAGGCGTCCGGCCAGCCCAGCTGCAGGCGCATGAGGATGGACAGCGCCAAGGCCACCAAGCCGATGGCGATGGCGGTGATGCCGTACTGCACGGCAATAACTTTGGCGTCTTGGCTCCAGATGTATTTGCCGATGAAGGTCTTGGGATGGTAAAGCTCCGGGTCCTCGATCTCAAACGGACCTAGGTCCGCATCGGTGACGGCGTCATGTGCGACTTGGGCCATGCTATTCCTCCGCTGCCAAATGGATTGCGCCAACCGCCGCCAACTGATCGCCAGCGCCGGGCGGAGCGCCATTCAAGGTGTTGATGTAGGCGATGACGTCGTTGACGGCGTCGTCGTCCTTGAGTATTCGGGCCATCTGCGCCATTTGCCAACCGTAGAGGTCGTCCTTGTGCTTGCCGCGGATGTCGGCCTTGAAGTTCTCCAGTTGGCGGGCCAAGTACCAGTCCGTCATGCCGGCCATGCGCGGTGCGTTCATGGCCTTGATGCCTTGGCCCCGCTCCCCGTGGCAGGCCCCGCAGGTGATCCAGAGGTCCTTGCCGCGCTCCGCGTTGCCGGTGATGGTGGCCTCGGCCGGGGCGTCGGGGAACGTCTGGATGTAGGCGATGACGTTCTCAACCGCTTGGTCGGTGGCCAAGGTGGCCATCATGGGGGCCATTTGCCGGCCGTAGATGTCCTCTGGATGGGCGCCGCGGGCACCGGACTTGTAGTAGTTCAACTGGCGGCGCAGGTACCAGTCCTCCTGGCCGGCTATCTTGGGCGCGTTCAGCAACTGCAGGCCGGCGCCCTGCGGCCCGTGGCAGGCCACGCAGATGGCGTATTGCCCTTGGCCGACCACCGGGTCCCCCGGCAAGCGGGCGGCCACTTCGGCGTAAGTGGGCAGGCTGGAGTACCAAGCGTCGTAGTCCGCCGGCTCATCAACGATGACCAGGCCGCGCATGGCGAAGTGGCCGATGCCGCAGAGCTCTTCGCACAGCACCTCGAATTCGCCGGCCTTGGTTGGGGTGAGCCACAGATAGGAGACCAGGCCAGGCACCAAGTCCATCTTCACGCGGAACTGGGTGACGGTGAAGTTGTGCAGCACGTCCTTGGAGCGCAGGTTGACCTTCACCGGCTGATCCTTCAGCAAATGCACCTTGTTGCTCTCCACCAAGCGGTCATCCTGGCCGTTGGGGTCGTCCGGGTCCATGCCGAAGGGGTTGTCGTCCGTCAGGAAGCGGGCATCGACGTTGCCGAACTTGCCGTCATCCCCCGGCAGGCGATAGCTCCAATGCCACTGCTGGCCGATGGCCTCGACCTCCACTGCGTCATCCGGGGGCGTTACGAAGTCCGCCCAGACGATCAAGCCGGGGGCCAGCATGGCGGCGACGCCCACCGCGGTAACGGCGGTGAGCCAGAACTCCAGCTTGGTGTTCTCCGGCTGGTATTCGGCGCGTCTGTTCTTCTGGTAGCGGAACTTGTAAACGCAGTACGCCATGAACAGGTTGACGGCGACGAAGACGATGCCCGTCACCCAAAAGGTGATGCTGATGGTGGTGTCGATGGTGCCCCAGTTGGACGCCAAATCCGTCAAGTACCAAGGGCTCAGGATGTGAAAGGCGACCGAGCCGACGACCAGCACAACCAACGCGATAGCAAATACCATGGATGCCAATTCCCCTTATGGCTTGTCAAAGCCCTGCCAATGTTGCCAAACCCCGCTGCGGTGCGCGACCGCGGGGAAACTGAACAAACGCGCCGGATTTTAGCCCAACGCCCGCCCTTGCGCCGACCGGAGGCGGTGCCTCGCCGGTTGCTTGCCGCAATGCCAGCTCAACGGCCTGCTGCATCAGCACGATGTTCTCCGCCTCCGCTCCCCTAAGGATACTCCGCACCCGACCGGCGGCGTCAAGGACGAAAGCCGCCGGCAGGGCGGCCACCCCGTAGCGTCGAGCCGTGGCGCCGCCGACGTCCAAGGCGATAGGATAACCGACGGCAACCTGTTCAAGAAAGCGCAGCGCATCGCGGCGGCTAGTATCCAGATTTAAGGCCAGAACTTCAAACTTTTCCCGCGGCCATTTTGTGCGCAGTCCCTCTAATTCGGGCATGGTGCGGCGGCAAGGCGCACACCAGCTGGACCAAAAGTCCAGATAGACCACCTTGCCTTGATAGTCCGCCAACCTGACAGGGGCGCCATCGACCCACACCGACGGGAGCATGAACGTCGGCGCGGCATCCCCGACCTCAACCGCCAAGGCAACCGGGCTGAACCCAGCCCCCACCAAGGCGGACGCAGCCGCGAACAGCAGCCGACAGACGCCGCCGAACCGCCGCCGTGAGGCGCGCATCGCAGTGAAGCCCTCTGGCCGAACCCTCGGCTGCATTAATCGCTCCATACCGAACAGCGGCGCATTTTCGCAAATGTCCACGCCGTTGGCGATAGACTGACGCGCATTTGCCCTTCCGGGCTTGTCCAGCGGCGCTGTTCGGGCGGGCCTCGCCGGCGGTTAACGCGGCGGCGCAACCGAGTCCGTTGCCCTGAGTACACTGGCCGCCGGGCCGGAGACCGGCGCCGGAGAATCACCGGAGTCCGCTTCGTCCATCGCATTGGCGACGATGACTTGGGAGGTCTGCATGACCACCGGCGTCAGTTCCGTCTGGTCTTGGGCGGGTACGGGGGCGCGCACCCGCATGCGGTGAAGCGTGTAGCCAGCCAAGGCGACGTTCAGCAGCGCCACGAAGTAGTAAAGGCTGGCCGGTCCAAACAGACTCATCGTTTGCGCACCCAATAACGACCCCAACATGCCGCCAAGGCCGTTGATCAAAATGATGCTGCCACTGGCGGAGAGGATTTGCCGGCTGTCGAGATGGTCGTTGATGAAGGAGATGGACACCGAGTACAAGGGCTGCACGGCGCCGCCGAGCGCAAACAGCGCCAAGGCCGACGGCCAAACGCCGGGCCGGGCGGCGGCCCAGGGAACCAGCAGGCATAGGGCCGCCGCGGCGGCGGCCAGCACGAGCACGATAAGCCGCCGATCCCGAAGATCGGACAGCTTGCCGATGGGCAGCAGCACGGCCAAACCGCCGGCCATCAGCATGCCCACCAATATGGAGCTGTCGGTGACGGAATGACCGATCGAGCGCCCAAACACCGCGGTCAGCCACAACAGGGCGCCAAAGGTCATCCCCTGCACGAAAACAGCCGCGGCGCCCAGCGGAGATGTGCGGATAAACCGCTTAAGCTGCAAGCGCTCCGTCACCTCAATGGGCGGCGCGGCGATGGCGCTCAGCAAAACGGGAATCATGGCGATGGAGAGAATCACCGAGGCTAGGATGAACGGCTCAAACCCGCCGGGCGACCAGAGGCTCACGGTGAACTGGCCGGCGATGAAGCCAAGCGCAACGACGAACATGTAGGCGGCCAGCAGACGGCCTCGGTTGCTGTTGGTGGAAATGGCGTTGAGCCAGCTTTCCGCCACCAGATAGAGGCCCGAAAAGCAGAAGCCGGTGAGCAGGCGAAACAGAAACCACCAAGCCGGCTCCACATAGATAGAGTGCAGCAGAATCGTCACCGAAGCCACGGACGCCAAGGCCGCAAAGACGCGGATGTGCCCCACTTGCCGCACCGACCGAGGCACTAGCCAAGCGCCGAGTAGAAAGCCCATGGAATAGGCGGACATGACCAAGCCGATGGCGTCAAGGGAAAACTCCTCCATCGTCGCCCGAATGCCCAGCAACGTACCCTGCAGGCCGCCGCAGCAGGCGATCAGGGCCACCCCGAACAACAGGGTTCGAGCAAGCATGAAGCGTGTGGTCATGAGCGGTTCACCTAGCGGCCATGCGGTTCCCAAACGGCACTCTTTCGCCCATTGCGCCCACCTCCAATCGCTCTGGACTTCCCTTGCGAAGAAGCGTTCATGAGGAATGCGGCGCAAGCGGACGAACGCCGCCCCGCAGGTCCGCATCGCGTTCGGCGCAGCTTAGGCCGGTTGTGCAGAAAAGGCGCCGGCCGGGGCGACGCCTGGGGAAACATGGTTTGCACGGCATCGCTCCTGCAACTCCGCCAGAAGAAGGAAGTGTCCAACCACTTTCCCGCGCCGTCAACAACTAAGGTCGCTCAGCGACCAAGACGGCAAAACCCCAGCCCTGCGCTTGGGGTTCGCACCCTAGCTGCTTGGGTGCGGAGACAGCCTGTGGCCGAGACGAGGGGTGCCGAGACTCAGGCGGAGTAGGCGGAAGGGGATGAAAGCAGTGGCGCGGATCTTGCTGCACTCGATCGAATGCCATCGGGCGAGAGCGCAGATCATGTTGCCGATCAAGCGTTGCATCAAGGCCATGGAAGGCCGCACCGGTAGCGAGATCGCCCGGCTGACGGAGCCGCATGAAACGCTGAATTGGTATTATCTGACCGCGACGGGACTACTGGTGATGCTGGTAATCTACGGTTTCGGCATCGTGCGGGCCGGAACGATGCGGGGTTCCTGGCAAGGAGAATGATATCCGATTCCGCTGCCGGTTCGCACACACCAGCGTCCAAAACGCGGAAAGCTCGCGCCTGCCCGCAGCTAGTGGCGCAAAACGTTTGGAGGACTGGCAAGTGGCCGAGTTCCTGTATCACCTCAATCTGACACGCCCCGGCTTGTTCAACGACGGCGGCACTGAGACCGAACAGGCCGCGCTGGCGGAACACTTCGCCTGGCTTGAACACCAGCATGAAGACGGCGTGGTGCGCTTTGCCGGACGCACGACGACCGACGACGAGCGCACCTTCGGCATCGTGGTGTTCGATGCCGCAGACGCGGCAGAGGCCGAGGCCTTGATGAACGCGGACCCCGCCGTACGGAGCGGCGTAATGTGCGCCACCTTGTTCCCGTTCCGTACGGCGTTCGGCTAAGCCGGCGGCCGGGTGGACCGAAAGCACCGCACCCAGTTCAAGCAGGCCACGGATCGTCTCGGCATCTTGTCAGGAGTTGCTCATCTAACCCGCTCATTCACCCATTGCGTTCGGAATGCCGCCACCTTGGTTACACAGTTCCTCGCGCACCACGCGACGCAATCTGTCCTCCAGTTGACCATTGGCGAGGTGCTCGCTCAGCGCTTGGTTGATCAAAGTCTGGTACCCATGCCCTGTGTTTTCAGCGCGTTTACGGAAGGCAGCCAGAATCTCGCTGTCAAGCATGATCGTAATCCGTAACTTCCCGGCTTCCTTAGCAACAGCCCCCCTCTCAGCAGCCCCTAGGTCATATTCCCTGCGCATAACTTGTCCTTTCCTTTCGAGTTGCACGACGAGCAGAAATAATCCGAATTTCCGCTTCGCCGCGGTATGCGTGGATCACCGCCAAAATGCCTCCAAACGCATCGGCACCAACGGTGAGGAACCTTTGCTCTCCTTCGGCGTCTGGATCCTCTAAGGTCAACCCCAACGGGTCAGTCAGAACCACCTCGGCATCCGCAAAGGAAACGCCATGAGCAGCCAAGTTCGCACACGCCTTCCGTGCATCCCAAGTAATGTCCACCGACTCTATATGCATAAAAATATGTATTAAGTCAATAGGCACATCCCTAACGAGAATGAACCAGACCTCCGCCATCCGCGTTAGAATGGCGGCCCAGGGTCGCCCACGCGGCCCGCACAGGAATTCGCAGCGTCATGCCCAGGTTTAGCAGCAACCTCGCCCAGACTAGCGTTCAAGGGGTCTCCACCGAGGCGGAGGATCTCATTTTGGTGGACGGCCAAGACGCCGAAGTGGGGTTCCTCGACAAAGCCGCCTGCCATGACGGCAAGGGGGTGCTGCACCGCGCCTTCTCGGTGTTCCTGTTCAATGGCCGGGGCGAGGTGCTGATTCAGAAGCGGGCGGCGGGCAAGCGCCTGTGGCCGTCCTACTGGTCCAATAGCTGTTGCTCCCATCCCCGCCGGGGGGAGGCATTGGAGCAGGCCGTGGGGCGGCGGCTCGGTGAGGAACTAGGCTTGGCGGCGCGGCAGGTGCAGGGTTTGGCGTTTCTCTACAAATTTAAGTACCACGCCGCCTTCGGCGCCGCCGGCAGCGAGCATGAGCTGTGCTCGGTCTTCCGGGCGCAACTAGAAGGGGAACCCTCGGTCAACACCACGGAAATTGACGATTGGGCCTGGGTTGCGCCAAGCGTCCTGACCCACCGCCTCCGGGCGCAAGCCGGAGACTTCACCCCTTGGCTGCACTTGGAATGGCCGCATTTGCTGGTTGACATGGGTTGATAGCCTGCATCTATGGACCCGATTAAAACTTTCAAATGGCTTTGAGCAAAACCTTGCTTATACTGCGCCCACTAACCACAGCAAATGAGGGGCAACACCATGGATCTCAGCAGCAGCAACACCCTGCAAAACTTGAAGGACGCCTTCGCCGGCGAATCCCAGGCCAACCGGCGCTACCTCTACTTCGCCGCCAAGGCGGACATTGAGGGCGAGAACGACGTGGCGGCGGTTTTCCGCTCCACCGCCGAAGGCGAGACGGGCCACGCCCACGGCCACCTGGAGTACATGGAGGTCGTTGGGGACCCGGCCACCGGCCTGCCCATCGGCACCACCGGCAACAACTTGAAGGCCGCCATCGCCGGTGAGACCCACGAGTACACCGACATGTACCCCGGCATGGCCAAAACCGCCCGCAACGAGGGCTTTGAGGAAATCGCGGACTGGTTTGAGACCCTGGCCAAGGCCGAGCGCTCCCACGCCAACCGCTTCCAGAAGGCTCTGGACGCGATGGCCGCCTAGCCCGGCGCTCCATTCCCGCCCCCGGGCGCAACGGCGTTCGGGGGCGCCTCCCAACAGCATTGCAAAGAAGGTTGACCGTGGCCGTGCAAACCGAGCCCATGCGGGAAGGCAACTTGGAGGCACCCAAGCGCCAGCCCATCGCTTGGCGCTCCGAATCCTTCTATGACAAGACGGATCTGGACGGCGAGCTGGAGCGCGTCTTCGACATCTGCCACGGCTGCCGCCGCTGCGTTAATCTCTGCCAAGCCTTCCCAACCCTGTTCGACCTCGTTGACGAATCGGAAACCTTGGAGGTCGATGGCGTCGCCAAGGAGGACTACGCCAAGGTCGTGGACCAGTGCTTCCTGTGCGACCTGTGCGCCGAAACCAAGTGCCCGTACCTGCCACCCCATCCCTGGGCGGTGGACTTCCCGCATCTGATGCTGCGGGCCAAGGCGCAGCGCCACAAAGCCAAGCAATCCAAATGGCGGGACCGCCTCATCACCAGCACCGACCCGGTGTTTGACCTGCTTTCCCTGCCGGGCGTCGCGCCAATCGCCAACGCGGCGGCGAAGTCGCCAGCCTTGCGCAAGGCCGGAGAGCGCATCGCCGGCCTGCATCGCGATGCGCCGCTGCCGACATTCGCGTCCAAGCCCCTCACCAAGCGCACCGACGCAGTCGTTGGCGGCAGCCTTGAGCCGCGTCCCTGCGAACGCACTACCGGCAAGGTGGCCATCTACGCCACCTGCTACGGTGATCACAACTGCCCCGAGGTGGTGGAGGACCTGATCGCCGTGCTGAACCACAACGGCGTGCCGGTGAAGGTGCTCAAGGACGCCCGCTGCTGCGGCATGCCGAAAATGGAACTCGGCGACTTGGAGCGGGTGGCCAAGCTCAAGGACGCCAACCTGCCGCTGTTCCTGGAGGCCATTGACGAAGGCTACGACCTCATGGCCGTCATTCCCTCCTGCGTGTTGATGTACAAGCAGGAAATTCCGCTGCTGTTTCCCGACGACGAGGGTGCGCAACGGGTCAAGGCGGCGTTCTTCGACCCGTTCGAGTACCTGATGCTGCGCCACCGGGCCGGGTTGGTGTACACGGACTTTCAGCGCAGCCTCGGCAAGGTGGCCTACCAAGTGGCCTGCCACCAACGGGTGCAAAACATCGGCATGAAGACCCGGGCGTTCCTCAGCCTCATTGACGGCGCCGAAGTCACCGCCATCGAGCGCTGCTCCGGCCACGACGGCACCTACGCCGCCAAACTGGAAACCTACGGCAACGCCATGAAGATCGTCCGCCCGGTGGCCAGAAGGGCCAAGCAGGCGGAGGCGGACCGCTTCGGCTCGGACTGCCCCATGGCCGGGCGCTTGATCGGCCACGCCCTAAGCGCCGACGGCGGTGCGGAAGCGCAGGCGGAGCATCCCATCTCCATGGTCCGGTTCGCCTACGGCATTTAGCGGGGCCGGCCAGCAGTCAACTGACTTACGCAACCGACCGACAATGAAAAAACTTGATCGAACCAAGCTGTGGACCCTGGAGCGCTACGCCAGCGAGCGGGCGGCGTTCCGCAAGCAGGTCATTGCCCACAAGCAGCGCCGGCGCCTGCCGCTGAACGCGCACACCACCCTAAACTTCGAGGACTTTCTGACCATGAAGTACCAGGTGCAGGAGATGCTGCGGGTGGAGCGCATCTTCGAGCCGGACGAAATTCAAGCGGAAATAAACACCTACAACCCCCTCATCCCGGATGGCGACAACTGGAAGGCCACGCTAATGGTGGAGTATCCGGACGTGGAGGAGCGCCGTCGCGCCTTGGCACAGCTCAGGAACTTGGAACGCCATGTGTGGACTCAAGCCGGCAAAGGCGCAAGGCTCTACGCCGTCGCCAACGAAGACCTCGAGCGCAGCAACGAGGAAAAGACCGCCGCCGTCCATTTCCTGCGCTTCCAACTCACCCCAGCCTTCGTCGCTGCCTTGAACCGAGCCGCCCCACTAAGCTTCGGCATCGACCATGAACGGATGCGGTGCGCCGTGGAAGCACCAGCCGAAGTGCGGAGTTCCCTGATGGAAGACCTCAACCGCTGATCCGCAAGGACTCTCCCATAGCGAACTCGGCACCGCCATGAGCCACGCCCCCTGCCCACTCATGCCGCAAGGCAGCCCGCTCTAGGCGATTCTTCCTAGAGTGCTCCACCAATCTCTTTCCAGGAGCGGCGCCATCTCAAAGCCGCAGACGGCAGCTAGTGGTGGGGATATTGGAACAAGCGGCTTGGTGGAATATGCGGGCTAGTTATTCATGGCAGCGGGGCACTAGAGGTCCTCGAACCGCCTTCATCGCCGGCCTCGGCCCGCCACCCCCTGCTGCAGCGCCTCGGTCAGTTCACGGAGCACGGCGGTGCGCGGGGAGCTGGACCGCCAGCAGATGCCGATGACGCGGTGCGGCCCCTTGCGGCTGGAGAAGGGGATGTAGCACACGCCGGTGCCCTTGGTGACCGCCAGTTCCGGCATGAGGGTGACGCCGACGCCGGCGGCGACTAGCTGCCGCAGGGTTTCGATGCTGGTGGCGCGGAAGCTGGTGTTCTCCACGGCGTTGCGGGACTTGCAGATCTCCAGCGCCTGGTCGCGCAGGCAGTGGCCGTCCTCCAGCAGCAGCACTTGCTCCTGGTCCAGCTCCGCCTCGCGAATGGCCTTGCGCCCAGCTTTTGGATGACTGGACGGGACCGCGAAGTAGAAGGGCTCCTCAAAAAGCGGCCTCTGCACCACCTCATCCTCCTGCACCGGCAACGCCAGAACGACGGCGTCCAACTCCCCTTCCTGCAACTGCGCCATGATGTTGGCCGTTTGCCCCTCAAAGAGTTGAATGCGCAAATTGGGCAGCGCCCGGCGCACGGGGGCCAGCACCAAGGGCAGCAGATAGGGCGCCACCGTCGGAATGATGCCAAGGCGGAAGTTGCCGCCAAGCGGGTCCCGATGGCCATCCGCTATGCGCACCAACTCATTGACGTTCCTCAGCACCACCCCGGCCTGGGCGACGATGGAGTGGCCGGCCGGAGTCAGCATCACTTGGCGGCGGCTGCGTTCAAACAGAACCACCCCCAAGGTCTCCTCCAGCTTCTTGACCTGGGTGGAAAGGGTGGGCTGGCTGACGAAGCAAGCGTCTGCGGCGCGGCCAAAGTGCCGATGCTCCGCCACCGCCACCAAGTATTTGAGGTCCCTAAGATTCATGGAGACGAGCCCATTTTTGAAGCCATGTTACCCCCACGCATATCAGTGCCGCAGCGCCGGGCTTGCGCCTTCCAGCCGCCCTGTTGCAGCGCCGGTGAAAGCTGCAAATGCCATGCAGCCTACTGAAATCGACGGTTTTTCACTGCACAACACACCGTTCGGCGCCATCTCGGCGCTAGGGAGTTTGACCGGATGGGAGCATATAGTCGATGGCGGCGGCGAGTTCCGCTTCGGTGCAGTCAAAGCACATGCCCTTGGCCGGCATTCCCGGCGTGACCCCGGCTAGAGTGACCTGCAGCATGACCTCCCGGCCCTTGGCGATGCGCGGCGCCCAAGCCGCCGCGTCGCCCAGCTTCGGGGCGCCGGCCACACCGGGCGTGTGGCAGGAGAAGCAGTAGCGTTCGTAAACGAACTGGCCGGAGCGCGAAGCCGGCGGCTGTGCGCCGCCCCCGTCCGCCGCCGGCGGCCCACCCTCCGTGCAGGCGGCCAAGGCAAGGCCGGCGGCGCCCAGCAGACAGCAACGCAGCAGGGCGGCCCACCCACAAAGTGGCGTCCTGTTGCTGTCGCCAACACCTTTTTCAAAACTGGACTGCATGGCCTCCGAACCGTAAAACGCAAATAAAATTCACAAAAAATCAATAAGTTGCCATGATGGTTCGACAGCTTACAACGTCACATGGTGTTTTCGGCATGGGTTCTAGCCCGGATGTTTCACCAACGGCTCCGATGATGCACCAAACTTGGCCTGCAGCCCGGCCAGCGCAGGTTGCAACAGGAGAACTTTCGGAAGTCAGGGAATCCTCCTTCTTAAACTTAAAGCCCCAGCAGAATTTCCGCGCCGCGCCTCAAGGTGTCGTCGTCCTTGCAAAAGCAAAAGCGCAGCATTTTATGGTCGGCGCGGTCGGCGTAAAAGATGGACGTCGGGATGGAGGCGATCTTGGCCTCCTTGGTCAGCCGAATGGCCAGTTCGCTGTCCCCCTCGTCAGTCAGGTCCCCGTAACCGAGCAACTGAAAGTAGGTGCCGGCGCTGGGCTTGACGCTGAACCGGCCGCCGGCCAACAGGGAGCAGAACAGGTCCCGCTTGCGCTGGTAGAACGCGCCTAGCTGCAGGTGGTGCTCCGGGTGGGCGGCCAGGAAATCCGCCAAGCCGTGCTGCACCGGGGTGTTGGAGGTGAAGGTCACAAACTGGTGGATCTTGCGGAACTCCTCGGTCAGGCGGGCCGGCGCCACGCAGTAGCCGATCTTCCAGCCGGTGACATGGTAGGTCTTGCCGAAGGAGGACACCACGAAGCTGCGCCGCCAAAGGTCCGGATAGCGGCATAGGCTTTGGTGCGGCCGGCCGTCGAAGATAATGTGCTCATAGACCTCGTCGGAGAGCACGTAGAAGCCGAAGCGCAATGCCAATGCCTCCAGGCTGCGCACGTCCTCCGCCTCCCACACCGTGCCGGTGGGGTTGTGCGGGCTGTTGATGATGGCGAGCCGGGTGCGCGGCGTCAGCGCGGCGCGCACCTGGTCCCAATCGACCCTATAGTCAGGCGGGCGCAAGGGAATGTGCTTGGCGACGCCGCCGGCCAGCCGCACCGCCGGTTCATAGCTGTCATAGGCCGGGTCAAGGAGGATCACCTCGTCCCCCGATCGCACTAGGGCGTGGATGGCGCAAAACAGCGCTTCGGTGGCGCCGGAAGTGACCGTCACCTCGGTTTCCGGGTTCACAGTGCAGCCGTACAGGTCGAGCACCTTGGCGGCGATGGCTTCACGCAAGGCAAGCACCCCGGCCATGGGCGGATATTGGTTGTAGCCGTGGGTGAGGTAGTGCTGCACAAGCTCCAGCAAAGCCGGCGGGCCGTCAAAGTCCGGGAAGCCCTGGGAGAGGTTCAGGGCCCCCTCCTCCGCCGCCAACGCCGACATGACGGTAAAGATGGTGGTGCCCACCTCCGGCAGCTTGCTTTCCAGCCCCGCACCAGCCGTTGAGCTTGCGCCAAGGTGCCCGCCGCCTTGTGAGGCGGCGACATCCGCACCAGTCCTGCCTGCTTGCAGCCCTGCGTTCAAAGCCTAAGTGTCCCCACCAGCTTGGCGCGGCAGCCAAATCCAGCTCATTTGCTGAGTTGCTGCACGGTCAAGAATCGGCCAAAAAAGCGCATTTTGGCCTGCCCGCCAAGGAAATTTCAACGACCACTCCGGCGGCGGGATCGGTAAAATGTACTCCTTTTCAAGTGGGATGCACCATGCCCGACAACGCCTTCACCGACTGCAAGGTCGCCGACATCGAACTGGCCGAGTTTGGCCGCCGGGAAATCGCCTTGGCGGAGGCCGAGATGCCGGCGCTGATGGCCCTGCGCCGCCGCTACCAAGGGGAGCAGCCTCTAGCCGGGGCCAAGATCATCGGCTGCATCCACATGACCGTGCAGACCGCGGTGCTGATCGAAACCCTCATCACGCTGGGCGCGGCGGTGCGCTGGTCCTCCTGCAACATCTTCTCCACCCAGGATCATGCGGCGGCGGCCATGGCCGCAAGGGGGGTGCCGGTGTTCGCTTGGAAGGGGGAGACGGAGGCGGAGTACGATTGGTGCATCGAGCAGACCATCCTGCACCAAGGCCAGCCTTGGGACGCCAACCTGCTGCTCGACGACGGCGGCGACCTGACCGCCATGATCCATGAGCGCTACCCAGACATGCTGCGGCGCATCCACGGCGTCAGCGAGGAGACCACCACCGGGGTGCATCGCCTGCTGGAAATGCTGCGCACCGGCGAACTGAAGGTGCCGGCGGTCAACGTCAACGATGCCGTCACCAAGTCCAAGAACGACAACCGCTACGGCTGCCGCCACAGCCTGAACGACGCCATCAAGCGCGGCACCGACATGCTGCTGGCCGGCAAGCGGGCGCTGGTGATCGGCTACGGCGACGTGGGCAAGGGCTCCACCCAAAGCCTGCGCCAAGAGGGAATGATCGTGCGGGTGGCGGAAACGGACCCCATCTGCGCCATGCAAGCCTGCATGGACGGCTTCGAGGTGGTCTCCCCATACCGGAACGGCCTCAACACCGCCCGCCTGGAGGACGTCAACGCCGCCCTGCTGCAGGACACCGACCTCATCGTCACGTGCACCGGCAACGCCAAGGTGTGCGACGCCCACATGCTCAACAGCCTGAAGGCCGGGGCGGTGGTCTGCAACATCGGCCACTTCGACAACGAGATCGACACCCAATACATGCGCGACCACTGGCGCTGGCAAAGGGTGAAGGACCAAGTGCATCAAGTCTTCCGCAGCGAGGCGCCGGGAGACTACCTCATCCTGCTGTCCGAAGGCCGCTTGGTGAACCTAGGCAACGCCATGGGCCACCCCTCCCGGGTGATGGACGGCTCCTTCGCCAACCAGGTGCTGGCGCAGATGCACCTTTACCAAGAGCGCTGGGCGGAGCAACCGGAAAACCAGCGCGCCCCGGTGTCCGTGGAGGTGCTGCCCAAGAAGCTGGACGAGGAGGTCGCGCAACTGATGGTGGAGGGCTTCGGCGGCGTGGTCACCAAGCTGACCACGGACCAAGCCAAGTACATCGGCGTGGAACGGGAGGGGCCGTTCAAGCCGACGGGGTACAAGTATTAGAATGCCAGGACGCTCGCAAGCCGCCAACACAGGGCAACCGGACCATGGCCACATCGCTTAATGCACCCTACCCCGCCATCCCCTACGGTCTAGCCTACTTCAAGGGCATCCGCCAGGAGGGTTGCCTATACGTCGATAAGACCCGCTTCATCCGCGAACTGGAAAGGGAACGCCACGTCTTCTTGATTCGCCCCCGGCGCTTCGGCAAAAGCCTCTGGCTTTCCGCGCTGGACAGCTACTACGACCGCAAGCAGGCCGAGGAGTTCGAGGCCGTCTTCGGCGGCACCGACATCGGGCGGCAACCCACGGCGAACCACAACGGCTACGTCATCCTGCGTTTCAACTTCTCCGCCTTCAACGACAAGCTGGAGACCCTGGAGGAGCGCTTTGAGGAGTATTGCCTCACGCAGCTCCGGGGGGCCGTGGAGCGCAACGCCGACCTCTTTTCCAATGCGGCGATGCAGCGCATCCTCTCGGCGTCAAGCATCAACGGACGCCTTAATGAGCTGTTCCAATACGCCAACGAGCAAGAGATCCCGCTGTACGTCCTGATCGACGAGTACGACAACTTCGCCAATACGATCCTAGCGCAGCACGGCGCCGAGGCTTACCACTCCTTCACCCATGGCGGCGGCTTCTACCGCAACTTCTTCGCCACCCTAAAGATAGGCGCCGAGTTAGGCAGCGTACAGCGCATGTTCATCACCGGCGTGTCACCGATCACCATGGACGACGTCACCAGCGGCTTCAACATCGGCGCCAACATCAGCCTGAACCCCGCCTTCAACGAACTGATGGGCTTCACGGAAGACGAAGTGCGAAGCGCACTACGGATGTACAGCGACGCCGGCGCACTCCATCAAGAAGTGGACGCCGCGCTGCACACCATGCGGGAGTGGTACAACGGCTACCGCTTCGCCCAAGGTGCTCCGAATGATCTGTACAACTCGGACATGGTGCTTTACTACCTGAAGGCTCTCGTTCTTTATGGATCCCCGCCCGAGGAACTGATCGACGCCAACGTGCGCATCGACTACGGCAAGCTGCGCCACCTGCTGGTGACTGGACAGCGGCTAAACGGCAATTTCGACCTGCTGCGCAACCTCATCGGCGAAGGCAAGGCGGACGCCAACCTGGTCGGCAGCTTCCCCCTGGAACGCCTAGGCCGGCGCGAAAACTTCCTTTCGCTGATGCACTACTTCGGCCTGCTCAGCATCCAAGCGGCCACCGAGGGCGCGCCAAATCTGGGCATTCCCAACCAAACCGTGCGCCAACTGATGTACGGCTACCTGCGCGATGGCTACGACGACACCGGCGTGTTCGCCGTCGATCTCTATGAGTTCGAGCGGTTGACCCGCGCCATGGCCCGCAGCGGCGACTGGCGCCCGGTCATTGAGCGCCTAAGCGCCGCGGTGGCGGAGCAAACCAGCATCCGCGACTACATCCAAGGCGAAAAGGTCATCCAAGGCTTTCTGGCCGCCTACCTCAGCACGTCCAACTGCTTCGTCCTCCATACCGAAGTCGAGCTCAACAAAGGCTACGCGGACATCGTTTTGGAGCCGCTCATCGCCCGCCACCCAAGCCTGCGCCACGGCTTTGTGGTGGAAATCAAGTACCTGAAGCGCGGCATCGCCGGCGACGTGCAGCCAGCCACCGCACTCGATGCGGCAACGGAACAGCTACGCGGCTATCTGGCGGACAGTCGCTTGGCGAGGCAATATCCATCGGCGCAGTTCACGGGCTTGGCGCTGGTGTTTCGCGGCTGGGAGTTGGTGCATAGTGAGGCCGTAAGGACGGCCTCCTGACCTTGCGCCTGTGCATGCGGCGCATACAATGCAACCTAAGCACTAGCACACAGCCACACCTTCCCAAAGAGGGCGGGGGGGCCAAATCCATCCTTTAACCCATCGGCGGCGGAAAACATGGCACCCATCCTGTTCTGCAACATCGCCTGGATGAAAACATACACCGGAGACCCAACGGACGAACCCATCGGTGGTGGAAGCCATCCGGTCAAGGAAGAGAAAAACAACTTTAATCCCTTCAATGGTCAGATGTTCGGCTATGTTCCAACGGCAGGTCTTACCATTTCACCTCGGCACAGGCCAACTGCCACCTTCTGGAACCGAGCAAGCGAGCCCTCCAGGTGAAGAAGGCACCAAAAGTCAAAGGTGGTGCTGGTCGCTCTGTATGGTACGGCGAGTCTCCCTACGGCCTAAAATTAAAGAACAGGATCAAGGCATTTATCGACCAAGAATTCGACAGAGATCAACTTGAACTCAAAGCATGCAAGTTAGTAGATAATCTAGACGCTCCACCAGCAGGCTCATCAAGGCCCTTGAGGACGAAGAAGGAGACCGAAGTTTGGGGCCGTAATGCGGAGGTCCATGCCTACGCTCTTCGACGGGCAAATGGGACATGCCAGTTGTGTGCTAAGCCCGCTCCTTTCAAGAAAAAACGCGACAAGCGTCCGTTCTTAGAGGTTCACCACGTTAAGCGATTAGCAAAAGGCGGAGCGGACGTGCCGTCCAATACGGTCGCCCTCTGTCCAAACTGCCACCGGGCCGCCCACTACGGAGTTCAGCGTAAGGCTATCCGGAAGAAGCTAAGGCGTGTGTTGACGCAATTGGAAACGTTCTGTGGATAGTTTGCTTGGTCCAGCGCCATCAGAATGCGCCGAAAAGACTCCAAACGGTGATAATGCCCAACCAGCATCAATGAGGAGGACTCCCCGCATGGCCGACTACGCCACCATCAACTTGTGCATCGAAGGCCCGCTTGCCCGGCTGACCCTCAATCGGCCTAAGCAGCGCAACGGCATGACCAACCGCATGGTGCGGGAGACACATGCCGCTCTGACGCGGGTTGCCGCCGACGCTTCCGTGCGCCTGCTCTTGCTGACCGGCGCCGGGCGGTCGTTTTGCCCAGGGGCGGACTTGAACCTGATGTCCTCGGGAGAGCGGGACGCGGAGGACTGGTGCGGTTCCGAGCACTTTCAAGTTTCGGCGCTGCTCCGCGGGAGGCGTTCGGTGCCTTTGTCGAGAAGCGCAAGCCCAAGGCAGCTTGTCGCTAGTTGTCAGCCCGTGCTAGGTTACGCCTTGGGCTGCAATCCGTAGTGGAGGATGCAAGGCGATGGACCCGTTCATTGAACGGCATCGAGACAGCATATTGTCCATAGCCAAGGAGATGGGCATCACTAATCTCCGGGTGTTTGGATCAATGGCCCGTGGCGACGCGGCGCTGGACAGCGACATCGATCTGCTGGGCGACTTTCCGGAAGACGCGGACATTCTCGATCTCTGTCGTTTCAGGCTCCTTGTTCGTGAACTGACAGGCCGCAAAGTGGATGTCGCCACTGACGAGATGATCCTCCCCCCGCTTCGTGAAGCAGTCTTCAACGAGGCCATGCCACTGTGACTTCACCTTCCCGCAGGGAGAATCTGACTCAATGGAGAATCAAGGTCGCCCTTCAATACGCCGAAAGGATACGAACAAAGTCCCAGTTTGGCGAAGACTCCTACAGGAACGACATTGACATTCAGGAGAGCATCGATTTCAACCTGGAGCACCTAGCGGAGGAAATCACTAAACTGCCTCAGTGGCTTAGAAATTCTGAACGGCAGCTACCGTGGAATGAAATCTCGGAAATGCGCAATGTTTTAGCCCATGAGTACACATACGGTGACCGGGCGCTTATATGGAAATTTATTCAGGGGCGGCTGACGTCACTTGAACACGCCCTGCATCGCATGGCTGCCGAGCACAAACAGCGCTTTCCTGAAGCAGACCCCGACCAGCCGCCTCGCATCGGCAGGGGTGACGTTAGTCGGTATGTTAGGAAGCCCAAAGACACGCCGTGAACGCGCTTCTGGATACCTGCGTCGTTTCCGAAATCCGCCGCGGCAGCGCCGAACCCAAGGTCAAGTCCGCGGTACAGGACTTGGGTGGAGGAAGCGCCATCAGAATGCACCGAAAAGACTCCAAACGGGGATAATGCCCAACCAGCATCAATGAGGAGGACCCCGCATGGCCGACTACGCCACCATCAACCTGCGCACCGAAGGCCCGCTTGCCCGGCTGACCCTAAATCGGCCTGAGCAGCGCAACGGCATGACCAACCGCATGGTGCGGGAGACGCATGCCGCTTTGACGCGGGTTGCCGCCGACGCTTCCGTGCGCCTGCTCTTGCTGACCGGCGCTGGGCGGTCGTTTTGCCCTGGGGCGGACTTGAACCTGATGTCCTCGGGAGAGCGGGACGCGAAGGACTGGTGCGGTTCCGAGCACTTTCAAGTTTCGGCGCTGCTGCACGGGATGCCGCAGCTCACCATCGCCGCCATCAACGGCGCCTGCGCCGGGGCGGGATTCGGCTGGGCCTGCGGCTGCGACCTTCGGGTGGCGGCCCGCAGCGCCATGCTGAACACCGCCTTCCTCAACGTCGCCGTCGCCGGGGACATGGGCCTGCCTTGGTCGCTGCCGCGGCTGGTCGGGGCCGCCAAGGCGCGGGAGCTGTCCTTCTTCTGCGAGAAGTTCAGCGCCGCGGAGGCGCACAGGTTCGGGCTGGTGGCGCGGGTTTACGACGACGAGGAGTTTCAAGAGCAGGTGGAGGCGCTGCTGGCCGAGCTATTGGAGCGCTCCCCCACCGCCTTGGCCACCATGAAGGCGCATTACTTGGCGGCGGAGTCCATGCCCTTCGAGAGCTATGTGGGCTTGGAGACCCTGCGCCACCGGGAAATCGCGTCCGGCGCCCATGCGCGGGAAGCATTCCGCGCTTTTATCGAGAAGCGCAAGCCCAAGTTCGACTAACGGCTGGATGTTCAGCAGGGAACGGCAGATCCCAACCCGGATGCTGGGCTAGGCGGCGCCAACGGATGAGCGGCAAAGCGCCCCCACGGGCGCATTCGGGGAACGCACCCCCAAACCGACCAGCGACGGCACCCGGCGCTTGCCGGGGCCAAGGCAGGCGGCGCGGCTGCCCAGCTTCAGCGGAGCGCCCGCGCAGCCTGCCCCAAAGGGGGCTAGCCCTTGACGCGGGTGTAAACCCTTGTGGCGACAATGGCCACAACGCCGCCGTAGTACAACAGCACCAGCTGATCCGTGATGGCGTCCAAGTAAGTGCCGATGACATGAATGTTGCTCAGCACATCCGCTTGGGTAGCCGCTCCAAGGCCGATGGCCACCGCCACGAACATGGTGGAGTCCTCGGCGTCAAGGCTCATGAATCCATAAGCCAAGCCAAGGACGACCAACAGCAACGGCAGCAGACCCATAGGCACCATGCCGCCAGCCAGCCCTTCAACAATCGCCGCCAGAGCGCCCAAGCCAAAAATGATGCGATTTTCCATCCCGCAATCCCCCAAGAATTACATTACGAACCCTCAGCGCACCAACGGGCACCACGACGACCGCTGCCATCAGCCAAGAGGCCCAAGGCAGCCATGAGCGCCCCGAAAGTACGCATCCAAATCACCCTAACACGGGGAAACGCACCGGAATAGCGCTAAAAAATGGAAGTTTTCTGCGGTTTGCGTCAGCGTTCACCAAAATAGTGCGCCGCTTGAACCCGGAAGCGAAGGCCGTCCGGACGGTGCAGCATACGCAGCAATGCCACCTGGTCACCGGGCAAAGGAATGTGGGTGGCGTCAACTCGAAGTTGGTTCCAAGTCGGGTCCACCGCCTGCCAAACGCCGTCGGTCGCAACCTCGTTCCAAGCGTGGAAGGCCAAGGCCGGCTCGTCTCCTTCGGAATAGGCTAGGCCGATGACCGTGCGGGCCGGCCAGCCCAGGGACCGGGCCAAAGTGGTTAGGAGGTCCGCAAACTCGGTGCAGTCGCCGGAGCGGGAGACGATGGTTTCCAGCACGCTCGACGGGGAGGCTTCGGGCCGATAGTCGATGCTGTCATGCACAAAGGCAACCAAGGCGGCGAGTTGCTCCACCTCGTTGTCCGCGGCGCCGGCCAAGGCGCGCCGCGCCAAGCGCTTAACCGAGGAATGCGCAATGGGATAGTTCAGTGTCTCGCCCAACGCCTGCTTTGGATCGTCATCAACGGAGATGGGGTTCGCGGACAGTTCCAAGCGCCAGCCGCCAATGCCGCGTCGGGCTTCGGGCCAGACCTTCCGCAAGTTGTATCCATTGGCGGCGGTCAGCGCGAGGCGTTCGATGGCAGTGTGGTTGGGCAGGCTTCGGTCAAGCGGAATGCGGTAATCGGTAAGGTGCAGGGGCGTTCTGATCCCTAGCGCCTCCTGCCTAGTGCTGCGCCGCAGCTTGAACAGGCCGGCCATGGAGAATTCAAGCGGCGCAAAGCTGTCGTCCAGCTGAATTTCGGTGGCCCCGAGCGGCGCCGCAATGGCCAGCCGATAGCCAACGGCATTTTTTCCCAGAACCTTGAAAACCTTGTTGACTACTTGGCCCTTCTCGAAATCCAGCCTCTTCAGGGCCCGACGGGCGCCGCTGGTCGGCTGCTCCTTCGCCAACCAGGACTCCATGGCTAGGTGGTCTCCTAAGGTGAAGCTCCATTTCGGGGCCAAGACGGCACCGCCAGGTCGCGCTGGAGCACCCAAGCCAGGGGCGGACCTTGTGCGCTCCGCGGCCGCAGACCCATCCGCACGAGCGGCCAACCTACGCTCCTCCGCGGAGCCGTCTCGATGGAAATTCACAACTGCGCCGTCGGTGCCCGCCTCCACGACCACCCCTTGAGCCGGAGCGCCCGGCCGTTCGCTCCAGTGCGTCGCAGCGACCAGCCGATAGGGCGGCATGGGATGGAACCACAAGGACTCGCTGATGCTGACCGGCGGATTCCTGCCCAGGGAAAAGTGCATCAGGGACTCAAACCGCCAGTGGCCACGAAGGTCGCGCCACGCCTTGGTGGAGAGATAGCCGATCGGTGCCTCGTCCATGCTCAAGGCGTACCAGGACTCGCCTTGCAGCGCCGCCGCACGGCGCACCTCTACGGGCTGTTCAGCTGCAAGCCACTGGGCGAAGGCAGCCGCCAAGGCGAGGGCCAAAACCCCGCTGGATAGACGCAATGGCAAAAGATTCGCTCTAGGAGGAAACAGCAGCGATTTTAGCTCGCATATTTCACTCCGTCCGCTCCGCATCACCGCCGCCTGCCGGCTACAATCACCATTTCCTTGGAGCCTGGCTGGCGATGCTCGAATCCGCAACTGACTTCATTCGGCAGCAGATCGACCGTGAACTGGCCGCGGTGGTGGGGCCAAGCGCCGTCGTCACCCGCTTTCCGCCGGAGCCGAACGGCTATCTGCACATCGGCCACGCCAAGAGCATCTGCCTGAACTTCGGCGTCGCCGAGGAATACGGCGGCCGCACCTATCTGCGCTTTGATGACACCAATCCATTGGCGGAAAGCTTGGAGTACGTCAAAGCCATCCAGCAGGACGTGGCTTGGCTGGGCTTCGATTGGGGGGACCGCCTAACCTTCGCCTCAGACTACTTTGAGCGGCTGCACCAATGCGCCGTGAAGCTCATCGAGAACGGCAACGCCTATGTGTGCAGCCTGTCCCAGGAGGAGATCCGGCAAACCCGCGGCACTCTGACGGAGCCGGGCGTGGACAGCCCCCACCGCAACCGCTCCGTGCGGGACAACCTGGACCTGTTCGCCCGCATGAAGGCCGGGGAGTTCCCGGATGGCGCCCATGTGCTGCGCGCCCGCATCGATATGGCCTCCCCCAACCTCAACATGCGCGACCCGGTGCTGTACCGCATCCGCCACGCCGCCCATCACAACGTGGGGGACGCTTGGGTGATCTATCCCACCTACGACTTCACGCACTGCATCTGCGATGCGCTGGAGAACGTCACCCACTCCCTCTGCACCCTGGAGTTCGAGGACCACCGGCCCCTCTACGACTGGGTGCTGGACAATTTGAGCCTGAACGCCAGGCCGCGCCAAATCGAGTTCTCCCGCCTCGGGCTGGAGCACACGGTGATGAGCAAGCGGCTGCTGCAGCGGCTGGTCAGCGAAGGGTTGGTGGAGGGCTGGGACGATCCGCGGATGCCCACCTTGGCCGGACTGCGGCGGCGCGGTGTGCGACCGCAAGCCATCCGCGACTTCTGCAGTCGGGTTGGGGTCACCAAGCAGGACAACCAAGTGGCGATGGAGCTGCTGGAGTTCTGCGTCCGCCGGGACTTGGAGGAGACCGCGCCCAAGGGCATGGGCGTGGTCAATCCCCTGCGGGTGCGCCTAGCCAACTACCCCGGCGATGGCGAAGCCCTTGAAGCCCCTTGGCATCCACGCCGCCCGGACCTGGGCCGACGCAGCCTGCCGTTCGGCCCGGTGCTCCACATCGACCGGGAGGATTTCGCCGTAATGCCGCCGCCGAAGTGGAAGCGGCTCTCTCCCGGCGCCCATGTGCGACTGCGCTACGCCTACATCATCCGCTGCGACGAGGTGGTCACCGGCGCCAACGGGGAGGTTGCCGAGCTGATTTGCTCCTACCTGCCCAACTCCAAGAGCGGCAGCGACGCCAGCGGCGTCAAGCCCGCCGGCGTCATCCATTGGGTGGCGGCCCACGCCGCCAAGCCCGCCAAGCTGCGCCTGTACGAGCGCCTGTTCAAGGAGCGCAGCCCTAGCGGCGCGGACTTCATGGCCAGCGTCAACCACAGCTCCCTCGCCATCGCTTCGGGGCTCGTTGAACCGGCGCTGGCGACCAGCAGGGAAGCCCACTTTCAGTTCGAGCGCGTCGGCTATTTCCACCGCGACCCCAAGCTGCCGAACACCTACAACCGCACGGTGACGCTGCGGGATTCCTGGCGGCCTCCCAGCGGAGGACAGCCTAGCTGAAGGGAGCGACAACCACCGGCACGGCCAACAACGGGCTGTTCACGCGGTTTGCAGCAGGGCGCAGCGGACGCCCCAAAAGGCGCTGTTTAGATGGGCTCCAGCTTGGAGCGGTGGCGGTCGATCTTGGAAACATAGCGCAAGCCTGCTTGGCTGCGCCGCGAGTTTACACCCACGTTGTAGTGCGCCAGTGCGCATTCCAAGCCGCCGCAGCGCTCCTGAAGGTAGGCGAGTATCTGCGCCCCGCAGTAGATGTTTTGCTCTGGATCGTGCAAGTCCGATACGCCGCAGAAGTCCGACCAGTACTGCGGCCGAATCTGCGCCGGCCCCACGGCGCCGACCGAAGAGAAGGCCACCTTGCGGAAAGAGCTTTCAGTGAACACCAAACTGGCGACCAGTTCGGGCGCCAGCCGTTGGCGGTCCGCAGCCTCCAGAATCCAACCGGAGAACTCCATCGCTGTCTCATGGCGCACGCCCAAGGCTTCATGCACCCGCCGACCGAACTCCGCTGTCCGCTCCCGCCAAGACTGGCTGGGCAAGGCAGGCTTGGGCAGGGTCATGGTTATGACGGCCTCGGAGGAGGGATAGGGATAGCTGGTGTAGGTGAAGCTGCACAGCACAGCGACCGCGGCGAGTAGAAACGCAAAATCCCAACGGCAAAACGGGCGCAGCCGGCTGTGCAAGGCGGTCGCGGCCAAGAGGGGCGCAAGGCCCCAGCATCGACGCAAACGCAGCCGAACGCGCAAAGCGACCGCGGCCAGCAACGAAGCAAGGTTGCCGCACTGAATTTGGCGAAGGCGAGTGCGCAAGGCTGCAACCGCAACTTGCCGGCGCCAAGGCGAGCGCAGGCGGGTGTGCAAGGCGTGCAGGACTCGGTCAATCCTCTGCGGCATGGCGGGCGGCTACTCCCTATCGATTGGGTGCGAATTCTAGAGAAAAAATTGAGGAAATAGCAACACCTATATCACTTTTCTTCATTTTCTGTCCTATTTCAAGCGGTTAAGGTCGATAATAGCGCCTCCCAACCAAGCCCAAGCATGGCGAGAGCGCCGCCACCCTTGCCGGAAAGGCACCGGCATCCGGGCCTAGAGACCATTCAAGTCGATGATTTCCGCCAACCGGGTCTAGCCAACGAGCTCCGCCACCAAGCGCCGATTGTCCTCCTTGGGGATGTTGTCGTAGTAGGCCACGGCGATGCGGTCCACCAAGTCGCCGCAGCGGGCCTTGATGAGGCTGGCAATGGCGTCCGGCTCGCCGACCACGGCGAAGGCGTCGAGCAGGTCGTCGCCGATGAGGTCGCCCATCTCCCGCCAGCGCCCCTGCTTGGACATGGCGTTCAGGCGCGGCTGCAGGTCCCCGGCGCCGATGCTCTCCAACACCGGCCTGTAGGCTGGGGTGGAGCCATAGAAGGCGATTTGGCGACGGGTGTCCCCCTTGGCCTTGGCTAGGCCCTCCTCCGTGCCGCCGGTAACCACGAACATGGGGTAGGCGATCTCGAAGTCCCCGCGCTCTTTGCCGGCCTTGGCGAAGCCCCGCTCCAAGGCCGGCAGCGTGGTCTCCCGAAAGTATTTCTCCGTGGTGAAGGCGTGGATTATGACGCCGTCCGCCACCTCCCCGGCCACCTCCGTCATGCGCGGGCCAACCGCAGCCAACAGCACCCGGGGCGGCCCATACTCGCGGTTGGTGGGAGCGAAGAACGGCGTCATCAGCGTGTGCTGGTAGAAGCGCCCGGTGAACTGCAGCGGCGCCTCCTCATGCCAAGCGGCCCAAATGGCCCGCATGGCCAGGATGAACTCCCGCATCCGCGCCGCCGGACTGGACCAAGGCATGCTGAAGCGCTTGGTGATGTGCGCCCGAATCTGCGAGCCGAGGCCAAGCACGAAGCGGCCCTGGGAGGCGGCGTTCAGATCGTGGCCGATCTGCGCCAAGGTCATGGGCGAGCGGGCGAAGGCCACGGCGATGGAGGTCATCAAATCCACCCGCTCCGTATGCCCGGCGGCAATGGCCAAGGGAAAGAAGGGATCGTGCGCCGTCTCCGCCGTCATGATCCCGGAGTACCCAGCTTCCTCCAACGCCCGAGCCTCCTGCCCGACCTTGTCCAGCCGCCAACCGATGCCGCCGTCCACCTTCATGGCCTTCCTCCTAGTTAGTTTTCTTGGGTCGAGGCGCAAAGGGTGGCATGAAGATGCCGCGGCTTGCAAGGCCAGCGCTCCGAAGTGCTCCCTCGCCTTCCACCCGGCAATCTCGACCCGATGTTTGGGCATGGGCCAATTCTTTGATTTGCGGGCTAAATCCGCCCTCCCCGCAAGTGGAATTTCTGCATTGAAGATTTCCCTAGACTAGAATTGCGGCGTACGGAAGGAGCGCCCGCGTTGACTGCAAGAATCTACATTGATGGCCAGGCCGGCACCACCGGCCTTGAAATCGCCGGACGCCTGCGCCCAAGGCGGGACCTTCAGTTGCTGTCCATCGACGATGCCGAGCGCAAGAACCCAGCGGCGCGGGCGCGGCTGTTTCGGGAGGCGGACATCGCCATCCTCTGCCTGCCTGACGAGGCCGCCAGGGAAGCCGTTGCGCTGGCCGAAGGCCGCTGCCGCCTATTGGACGCCAGCAGCGCCCACCGCACCGAGCCCGGTTGGGTTTACGGCTTGCCGGAACTGTCCGCCGGACAGGCCGAGGCCATCGCCGGCGCGGAGCGGGTCAGCAACCCCGGCTGCTATCCGCAAGGCTTCATCCTCAGTGTTCGGCCACTGGTCGAAGCCGGCCTGTTGCCAGCCGAGGCGCTGCTCAGCCTGCACGCCCTGTCCGGCTACTCCGGCGGCGGCCGCAAGATGATCGAAACCTACCAAGCGGCGGCACCGGAGCAGTTGGAGCGCTGGGGCGCCCGCCCCTACGCCTTGGAACTGCGCCACAAGCACTTGCCGGAGATGCACCGCTACTCCGGCTTGGAGCAGCCACCCATCTTCTCCCCCATCGTCGGCAACTTTTACAAGGGCATGATCACCCAAACGCCTCTGTTCGCGGCGCAACTCACCAATGGCGCCGGGACTAGGGAGGCGTTCGACGTCCTAGCCGAAGCCTACGCGCAAGCACCCTTCATCGACATGGCGCCCTACGCCGACAGCAGCCACTTGGATGCCGGCTACCTCAGCCCTTGCGCCTGCAACGACAGCAATCGCCTAGAAATCATGGTGTTTGGCAACTCCGAGCAATGTATTCTCAGCACCCGTTACGACAATCTCGGCAAGGGGGCCGCTGGGGCCGCGGTGCAAAACCTCAACCTGATGCTCGGCTGCGCCGAAACGGAGGGACTGACATGACAACGCTGCGGGAAATGAGGCCAGCTCAACTCGACAGCTTGGAGCAGGCCACTCAAAGCACACTTGATTCGCTGCGGGCCAAGAAGCTCTCCTTGGATCTCAGCCGGGGCAAGCCGGGGCCGGAGCAACTGGACCTGAGCGCCGCCCTGGATGCGCCCTTAGACAGCTACATCGCTGCCGACGGCACCGACACCCGCAACTACGGCGCCCTGCGCGGCATCCCGGAGGCCCGCGCCCTGGGCGGCGAACTGCTCGGCGTGGCCGCGGAGCAGGTGTTCGCGTTCGGCAGCTCCAGCCTGTTCCTGATGCACCAAGTAACGGCCACGGCGCTACGGCAGGGCCTTTGGGGGAATGGACGGCGCTGGCGCAACGCCGAGCAGGTGCGCATGCTCACCCCCGTGCCCGGCTATGACCGACACTTCACCATCTGCGAGTCCTTGGGCATAGATATGGTGAATGTCCCCATGCTCGACAGCGGGCCGGACATGGCCCAAGCCGCGGCGCTGGCTGCCGAGGACTCCGCCGTCAAGGGCATCTGGTGCGTCCCCAAGTACGCCAACCCCACCGGCTGCATCTACACAGACGAGACGGTGACCGCCATGGCCAACCTGCCCAAGCAGGCGGCGGCGGACGATTTCGTGATCTTTTGGGACAACGCCTACGCCGCCCACGACTTCGAGTTTCCAGGGGTGCCGCTGGCCAACCTGTATGACCTCGCCTTGGCGGCCGGCACGGAGGAGCATCTGGCCATGTTCGCCTCCACCTCAAAGATGACCTACGCCAGCGCCGGCTTGAGCTTCTGCGCCGGGTCCGACGCGCTGCTCACCGCCTTGGAGAAAGCCCTAAGCGTCATGTGCATCGGCCCGGACAAGGTGAGCCAACTGCGCCACGCCCGCTTTCTTTCCGGGCGCATCGAGGCACACATGGCCCAACACGCGGCCTTGCTGAAGCCCAAGTTCGCCTTGGTGGAGCAGGTGCTGCACAATGCATTGAACGAACTCGACATCGCCAGTTGGACAAAACCCAAGGGCGGCTATTTCGTCTCCCTGACCACCCCGCCCGGCACCGCCCGCGGCATCGTCCAACTGGCCGCCGCAGCCGGGCTGAAGCTAACCCCCGCCGGCGCCGCCTTTCCCTATGGCCTGGACCCAAACGACGACCACATTCGCATCGCCCCCAGCTTCGCGCCCTTGGACGAGCTGGGAGCGGCGATGCAGGTGCTGGCCCAATGCGTCAAGCTGGCCTCCATCCAGCACCGACGGGCCGGAAACTGATGAACCCTGAGCCAGCCCCGCCCTCCCGCGGTGAAAGCGCCGAGCTGCATGGCTTCTCCGACTTCGCGCTGCCCGAACCCCTTATGCGGGCGATCCAAGACCTCGGCTATCAGCGCTGCACACCCATCCAGAGCCGAGTGCTGCCTTTGAGCCTCGCCGACTACGACATCACCGGCCAAGCGCAAACCGGCACCGGCAAGACCGCCGCCTTCCTCATCACCATCCTGACGCATCTTTGGGAGCAGCCGCGCAAGCCGGGCACCGGCCAACGCCTGCCGTCCCCCCGGGCCTTGGTGCTGGCGCCCACGCGGGAACTGGCCATGCAGATCGAAAGCGACGGCCGGGACCTTGCGCGCCATACGGAGGAGAAAGTGCAATGCGTCGTCGGCGGCAAGGACATCCAAAAGCAAATCGAGCGGCTTGAGACCCGCCGTCCCAACACCCTCATCGCCACCCCCGGCCGGCTGATCGACCTGCTGCACCGGGGCAAGGTCGATATCGGCGCGGTGGAGATCCTGGTTATTGACGAGGCGGATCGAATGCTGGACATGGGGTTCATCCCCGACGTGCGGCGCATCGTCTTCAAGACGCCGCACAAGCACCGCCGGCAGACGCTGTTCTTCAGCGCCACCTTCAACGACGACGTCATGCGCTTGGCCAAGTCCTGGACCTTGACGCCGGAGCACATCGCCGTGGCGCCGGAGCAGGCCACCGTGGAGGCCATCGAGCAATTGTTTTGGCTGACCAGCCAAGCCGCCAAGCAACAGCTCCTATGCGACTTCCTAAAGCACAAGCAACCGGAGCGGGCGCTGATCTTCAGCAATCGCCGCGACCAAACCCACCGGCTGAACCGCTGGCTGAACCGGCACGGCGTCCAGTGCGAAGCCTTGGCCGGGGACGTGCCGCAGAACAAGCGCACCCGCACCCTAGAGCGGTTCAAGGAGGGCAAGGTTCGGTACTTGGTGGCCACCGACGTAGCGGGACGAGGCATCCATGTGGAGGGCATCAGCCACGTCATCAACTACGACCTGCCGGAGGACGCCGAGGACTACGTCCACCGCATCGGGCGCACCGGTCGCGCCGGGGCCAGCGGCGTCAGCATCAGCTTCGTCTCCGAGGACGACGCCTTCAACCTGCCGGCCATTGAGGAATTTCTGGGAGAGTCGGTGCGCTGCACACAACCGGATATTCACGGAGACTAGGGCAGGTGGTGCTGCCTGACAACGTGGGTTCGTCCGGCAAGGGCTTGGTCATCGCCGCAGCCTTGATCGTCATCACCGCCGGGCTGAAGGCGGCCGGGGAGGTCGCCATTCCCTTTCTGCTGGCCGCCTTCATCGCCACCATCGCCGCCACCCCCATGTACTGGCTGGAGCGACGCGGCGCTCCCGGCTGGCTGGCCATCACCCTAGTCATCAGCGCCATCTTCGTCATCCTAGTCGGCGTCGGCGCCTTGGTGGTGCAGTCCGCCAACGCCTTCACCGCCAAGCTGCCCTTCTACCAAGAACGCCTCACCGAGATGTCCGCCAGCGCCGTGGCTTGGCTGGAACCCTTGGGGGTGCAGCTTTCCGGGGACC
This sequence comes from uncultured Pseudomonadales bacterium, assembly GCA_958296195.1. Taxonomy (GTDB): domain Bacteria; phylum Pseudomonadota; class Gammaproteobacteria; order Pseudomonadales; family Azotimanducaceae; genus Azophilus. The sequence continues at coordinate 3,188,217 of OY282455.1, forward strand.
TGCTGCTGGAGAACTTCAACCCCGGCACCGCCTTCACCTTGGCCGGCAACGCCTTGGCCGGGCTTGGCGGCGCCCTTTCCAACAGCTTTCTGATCCTGCTGACGGTCATCTTCATCCTGGCGGAGGCCTCGAGCTTCCCCCGCAAGTTGCGCGGCGTTCTAAGGCACCCGGATGAGTCGATGCCCTACTTCGCTCGGTTTGCGGAAAACATGAACCGCTACATGGCGATCAAGACCACCATCAGCATCGTCACCGGCCTGATCGTGACCCTGTTCCTCAGCGTTCTAGGGGTGGATTTCCCCATCCTCTGGGGGATTCTCGCGTTCCTGCTGAATTTCGTGCCCACCATCGGCTCCATCATCGCCGCGGTGCCGGCGGTGCTGCTGGCCTTGGTGGAGCTGGGGCCGCTTTCCGCCTTGCTGGCCGCCCTCGGCTATGTGCTGCTCAACATCGGCTTGGGCAACTTCGTGGAGCCGCGCTTCATGGGGCGCGGCCTGGGTCTTTCGACCTTGGTGGTGTTCCTGTCCCTAGTGGTCTGGGGCTGGGTGTTCGGTCCGGTGGGCATGCTGCTGTCCGTGCCGCTCACCATGACCGCCAAGATCGCCTTGGAGGCCAACCCCTCCACCCAATGGCTGGCCCATCTGCTGGCTCCTGCACAGCCGGCGGACGGCCCCAAGCCAGCCTCCGCCGAGCCATGAGCTACGAACGCAGCAACATCCGGGACATGGCCGGCTACGTTTGGGGCGAGCAACCGGAGGACGCCAGCCAATGCAAGCTGAACACCAACGAAAACCCCTACCCGCCCAGCCCCCAAGTGGCGGCGGCGCTACGGGCGTTTGACGCCGCGCATCTGAGAACCTATCCGCAGCCCACCGCCGACCGGCTGCGCACCCAGCTGGCGAAGCTGCACGGGCTGGACAGGGACAGCCTGTTGGTCACAAACGGCGGCGACGAGGCCCTGCGCCTAGCCATCACCACCTTCGCAGCACCCGGTACGCCCCTCGGCTGCGCCCACCCCAGCTACTCCCTCTATCCGGTGTTGGCGCAGATTCAGGATGCGCCGCTGCTGCAAGCCGGCTACGCCGATGACTGGACCCTGCCCAAGGGCTTCGCCGACCAAGCCAACACCGCCGGCGCCCGGCTGACCTGCCTGGTGAACCCGCACGCGCCCTCCGGTCGGCTGATGGACGTTGACCAATGCGCAAGGCTCGCCGCCGAGTTGGACGGCGTTCTGCTGCTCGACGAGGCATACGCCGACTTCATCGATCCCGCCCTCGGCTACGACAGCGCCTCCCTGCTGCGGGACTTCGACAACCTGCTGATCCTGCGCTCCTTCTCCAAGGGCTACAGCTTGGCGGGATTGCGCCTAGGCTATCTGCTGGGCCAACCAACCTTGATTGCGCCCCTGCTGACAAAGACCCGGGACAGCTACAATGTAGACGCCATCAGCCAAGCTCTGGGCCTTGCCGCCTTGTCCGACCCCACCTACGCGGAAGACACCTGGGCCAGGGTGCGCCAGGAGCGGGAGCGGCTGCGGGACGGCCTTGCCCAACTAGGGCTGCCGGCACCGCCCTCCCAAGCCAACTTCCTGCTGGCAAGCGTTCCCGCCGCCGCCAAGCCGCCAGCGCCAGAACTCTACGCCGCGCTCAAGGCGCAAGGCATTCTGGTGCGGCACTTCAATGCACCCAAGCTGTGCGGCAAGCTGAGAATCACCGTGGGTGCGCCGCAACAGAACCGACGTCTGCTCCGTGCGCTCCGCGGCCTTCTTTGCAATGCCGGCTAGGGGCGAATTCGCCTTGCCGCGACCACCCTGCAAGGCCGCCCAGATCATCTTGGAATGTCGTCATGAAACCCCACCCGGCGCCCCGCCCACAAAAGAGAAACAGGCTGGCAAGCATTGGCCGCAGAACCTTTGCCAGCGTCCCGCCATCGCCTAGGGCGCAATGACCCATGTTTCCCCTTAGAGATGAAAACCCCACGCTGCGAACTCCCTTTGCGGTGATCGCCATCATCGCCCTGAACGCCTTGGCTTGGGGCTTGGTGCAGGGTTTTGGAGCGAACTATCCGCTTGCCGAATCTCTATGCCTGCACGGGCTGGTGCCGGCCGACCTGCTCGGCCTGATCGATCCGGGCCACCGAATCCCCATCGGCCACAATCTGGTGTGCGAACTGGACGGCGCATCAAGCCCGGCGACCTTGTTGACCTCCATGTTTCTGCATGGCGGCTGGTTCCACATTCTGGGCAACATGTGGTTTCTGTGGGTGTTCGGCGACAACATTGAGGAAGTCATGGGGCCGGTGCGGTTTGTTGGCTTCTACGTCCTGTGCGGCTTGGCCGCGGCCTTGGCGCAGATCATCAGCGACCCAGACAGCGCGGTTCCGATGGTGGGCGCCTCCGGCGCCATCGGCGGGGTGATGGGCGGCTACGCCCTGCTCTACCCTCGCGCCCGAGTGCAGACCCTCGTCATCTTGGGCTTCTACATCACCACCATCGCCGTACCCGCCTTTCTGATGCTCGGCTACTGGTTTCTGCTGCAAGTGTTGGGCGGGCTGCCGGCGCTTGGATCCGAAGGCGGCGGCGTGGCCTTCTGGGCACACGTCGGCGGTTTTCTGGCCGGCTTGGTTCTAGTCCACCCGTTCAAGCGCAGGGGCGCCCTGACCGCCGCCCGGTTCCGCCGCCCGCGACGTCCAGGTTCAGGATCGCGCTGGTTCTGAACGCGCATTCCAACAACGCAAGCCAGCAGCTTCGCAGGACAGGTCCCAGCACTCCATAGAGGTTCGGTAGGACGCACTGCGGGGTTTGGTCGGAGGCAGCCACAACCAGGCGGGCGGCGTGTCATACTTGGGCCATGCGCCGCTTCAACACCGAAGGCCCCGTCCGCCCGGACGACCACTACGCGATAGCGCCGCTCACGCGGGTGGATGTGGACGAACTGCTTGGCCTGATTCAGGCCAAGCGCTACTTCGTGCTGCACGCCCCGCGCCAAACCGGCAAGACCTCCGCCCTGCTGGCCCTGCGCGATCTGCTGAACGAGGCCGGAGAGGTTCTCTGCGTTTACGCAAACTTCGAGGTCGGGCAGGCGATGCGCGAGAACTTGGAGCAGGCGCTGCGCGCCCTGCTGGACGAATTGGCGTCCCGGGCGCTTGCGGCCGGCGATGGGTTCCTTGAGGACGCCTGGCCGGATGTTCTGGCGAAGTCCGGCCCCGGCGGGGCGCTGCGCGGGGCGCTGACCCGCTGGGCGGCCGCCTCCCCCAAGCCGCTGGTGCTGCTGATAGACGAGATCGACTCCCTAGTCGGGGACACTCTGCTGTCCGTGCTGCGCCAACTGCGGGCCGGCTACGATCGGCGCCCGGAGGGCTTCCCGCAAAGCGTGGTGCTGTGCGGCGTTCGCAACATCAGAGATTACCGCATCCGCTCCAGCTCCGGCGAGGTCATCGCCGGCGGCAGCCCGTTCAACATAGCGGCCAAGTCCCTGCGCCTGGGCGACTTCACGGAGGCCGAGACGCGGGCGCTCACCGCCCAGCACACCGCCGAGACCGGCCAGCCGTTCGCGCCGGAGGCGCTGGACGCGGTTTGGGAGCAGACCCAAGGACAGCCCTGGCTGGTGAACGCGCTGTGCGCCGAAGCCTGCTTCGACAACAAGGCGGGGCGGGACCGCTCCCGCACCATCACCGCCGACGACATCTTCGCCGCCCGGGAGGAGTTGATCCTGTCCCGGCGCACCCACCTGGACCAGTTGGCCCACAAGCTGGAGGAGGACCGGGTGCGGCGGGTGATCGAGCCGCTGCTCACCGACGCCGACCCGACTAGCTGCGACGTGTCCGACATCGGCTTCCAGCGCGACATCGACTACGTGCGCGACCTGGGCCTGATCGCCGCGGGCAACGGCATCCGCATGGCGAACCCCATCTACGCGGAGGTGGTGCCCCGGGAGCTCACCGCCGCCGCCCAGGAGCGTCTTGCGGAGCAGACCGCCTGGTACGTCAAGGACGACGGCGGCTTGGACATGGACAAGCTGCTGGCCGCCTTCCAGTCCTTCTTCCGCGAGCACTCGGAGCACTGGCTGGGCCGCTTCGACTACCGGGAGGCGGGGCCGCAGCTCATCCTGCAGGCCTACCTGCAGCGCGTCGTCAACGGCGGCGGGCGCATCGAGCGCGAGTACGGCCTGGGCCGCGGCGCCACGGACCTGCTGGTGCTGTGGCCGCACCGGGAGGGCCTGCCGTCCGACCTTTGGCGGCGCTTCGTGGTGGAGTGCAAGGTGCTGCGCGACGGCGACCGCCGCGGCCTGGAGGGAACCATCGAGCGGGGCGTGGAGCAGACCCTAGGCTACATGGACAAGTGCGCCAGCGGCGAGGGCCACTTAGTGGTCTTCAACCGCACAGGGGACGCCAAAGGCCCCGCCTCAAAGGAGGACGGCAAGCTGTGGAAGGACAGAGTGTTCCGGCGCGAGGAGGCCCGGGACGGTCGGAAACTGGTGGTTTGGGGGATGTAGGGCCATGCGCCGCTTCAACACCGAAGGCCCCGTCCGCCCAGACAAGCACTACGCGATAACGCCGCTCACGCGGGTGGATGTGGACGAACTGCTTGGCCTGATTCAGGCTGAGCGCTACTTCGTGCTGCACGCCCCGCGCCAAACCGGCAAGACCTCCGCCCTGCTGGCCCTGCGCGACCTGCTGAACGAGGCGGGGGAGGTCCTCTGCGTTTACGCAAACTTCGAGGTCGGGCAGGCGATGCGCGAGAACGTGGAGCAGGCGCTGCGCGCCCTGCTGGACGAACTGGCGTCCCGGGCGCTTGCGGCCGGCGATGGGTTTCTTGAGGATGCCTGGCCGAATGTTCTGGCGAAGTCCGGTCCCGGCGGGGCGCTGCGCGGGGCGCTGACCCGCTGGGCGGCCGCCTCCCCCAAGCCGCTGGTGCTGCTGATCGATGAGATAGATTCATTGGTCGGGGACACGCTCCTGTCGGTGCTGCGCCAACTGCGGGCCGGCTACGATCGGCGCCCGGAGGGCTTCCCGCAAAGCGTGGTGCTGTGCGGCGTTCGCAACATCAGGGATTACCGCATCCGCTCCAGCTCCGGCGAGGTCATCGCCGGCGGCAGCCCGTTCAACATAGCGGCCAAGTCCCTGCGCCTGGGCGACTTCACAGAGGCCGAGACGCGGGCGCTCGTCTCCCAGCACACCGCCGAGACCGGCCAGCCGTTCGCGCCGGAGGCGCTGGACGCCGTGTGGGAGCAGACCCAAGGCCAGCCCTGGCTGGTGAACGCGCTCTGCGCCGAAGCCTGCTTCGACAACAAGGCGGGGCGGGACCGCTCCCGCACCATCACCGCCGACGACATCTTCGCCGCCCGGGAGGAGTTGATCCTGTCCCGGCGCACCCACCTGGACCAGTTGGCCCACAAGCTGGAGGAGGACCGGGTGCGGCGGGTGATCGAGCCGCTGCTGAGCGGCGGCGACGTGCGGCATGACGGGCGGGACCTGGAGTACGCACGCGACCTGGGCCTGATCGCGCCGGACTCTCCGCCGCGCATGGCGAACCCCATCTACGCGGAGGTGGTGCCCCGGGAGTTGGGCTACGTCCTGCAGGACAGCCTCGACCAGAATCCCGCTTGGTACGTCAAAGCCGACGGCGACTTGGACATGGACAAGCTGCTGGCCGCCTTCCAGTCCTTCTTCCGCGAGCACTCGGAGCACTGGCTGGGCCGCTTCGACTACCGGGAGGCGGGGCCGCAGCTCATCCTGCAGGCCTACCTGCAGCGCATCGTCAACGGCGGCGGGCGCATCGAGCGCGAGTACGGCCTGGGCCGCGGCGCCACGGACCTGCTGGTGCTGTGGCCGCACCGGGAGGGCCTGCCGTCCGACCTTTGGCGGCGCTTCGTGGTGGAGTGCAAGGTGCTGCGCGACGGCGACCGCCGCGGCCTGGAGGGAACCATCGAGCGGGGCGTGGAGCAGACCCTGGGCTACATGGACAAGTGCGGCAGCGGCGAGGGGCACCTGGTGGTCTTCAACCGCACAGGGGACGCCAAAGGCCCCGCCTCAAAGAAGGACAGCAAGCATTGGGAGGACAGAGTGTTCCGGCGCGAGGAGGCCCGGGACGGCCGGAAACTCGTGGTTTGGGGAATGTAGGGCCATGCGCCGCTTCAACACCGAAGGCCCCGTCCGCCCGGACGACCACTATGCGATAGCGCCGCTCACGCGGGTGGATGTGGACGAACTGCTTGGCCTGATTCGGGCCAAGCGCTACTTCGTGCTGCACGCCCCTAGGCAAACCGGCAAGACCTCCGCCCTGATCGCCCTGCGCGACCTGCTGAACAGCGGCGCGGCTGGCAACTTCCGCTGCGTGGATGTCAATGTCGAGGTTGGGCAGGTGGCGCGGGACGACACGGCCGAAGGCATCCGCGCCATTCTGAGCATCCTGTCCGCCCGGGCGCAGCTATTGGGCGACAACTTTCTGCGCACTGCCTGGCCGGACATTCTGGCGATGTCGGGACCCAACGACGCCCTTCGGGACGCGCTGACGCAATGGTGCATGGCCGACCCAACGCCGCTGGTTTTGCTGATAGACGAGATCGACTCCCTAGTCGGGGACACTCTGCTGTCCGTGCTGCGCCAGCTTCGCGCCGGCTACCAGCAGCGCCCGGAGGGCTTCCCGCAGAGCCTAGTGCTGTGCGGCGTGCGCGACATTTCCATGCGAGGGGCAAGCCCCTCGCGCTCCCCGGCTGAAGGCTCCCACGACTACCGCATCCGCTCCAGCTCCGGCGAGGTCATCGCCGGCGGCAGCCCGTTCAACATAGCGGCCAAGTCCCTGCGCCTGGGCGACTTCACGGAGGCCGAGACGCGGGCGCTCACTGCCCAGCACACCGCCGAGACCGGCCAGCCGTTCGCGCCGGAGGCGCTGGGCGCGGTTTGGGAGCAGACCCAAGGCCAGCCCTGGCTGGTGAACGCGCTGTGCGCCGAAGCCTGCTTCGACAACAAGGCGGGGCGGGACCGCTCCCGCACCATCACCGCCGACGACATCTTCGCCGCCCGGGAGGAGTTGATCCTGTCCCGGCGCACCCACCTGGACCAGTTGGCCCACAAGCTGGAGGAGGATCGGGTGCGGCGGGTGATCGAGCCGCTGCTCACCGACGCCGACCCGACTAGCTGCGACGTGTCCGACATCGGCTTCCAGCGCGACATCGACTACGTGCGCGACCTGGGCCTGATCGCCGCCGGCAACGGCATCCGCATGGCGAACCCCATCTACGCGGAGGTGGTGCCCCGGGAGCTCACCGCCGCCGCCCAGGAGCGTCTTGCGGAGCAAACCGCCTGGTACGTCAAAGACGACGGCGACTTGGACATGGACAAGCTGCTGGCCGCCTTCCAGTCCTTCTTCCGCGAGCACTCCGAGCACTGGCTGGGCCGCTTCGACTACCGAGAGGCGGGGCCGCAGCTCATCCTGCAGGCCTACCTGCAGCGCATCGTCAACGGCGGCGGGCGCATCGAGCGCGAGTACGGCCTGGGCCGCGGCGCCACGGACCTGCTGGTGCTGTGGCCGCACCGGGAGGGCCTGCCGTCCGACCTTTGGCGGCGCTTCGTGGTGGAGTGCAAGGTGCTGCGCGACTGCGACCACCGCGGCTTGGAAGGGACCATCGAGCGGGGCGTGGAGCAAACCTTGGACTACATGGACAAGTGCGCCAGCGGCGAGGGCCACCTCGTGGTCTTCGACCGCACGGGGGACACCAAGGGAGACGCCTTAAAGGATGGAGGCAAGCATTGGGAGGACCGAGTGTTCCGGCGTGAGGAGGCCCGGGACGGCCGGAAACTCGTGGTTTGGGGGATGTAAGGCCCTTAAACGCCCGTCAAAACCCAAGTTGCGCAAGCGGCAGATGAAAGTGCTGCGTTTACAGGGTGTCCAGCGGCTCAGGGACCGGCTCGCCATTTAGATTGAGTCCAGACAGAACTCGCATGATCCGCAAGCCCGCCTACGCACAGATTCCCAGCGCACTAGCCAGTCCGGTCTAGGGGGAGGTGGCCTTGCCGGGTGTACTTTTTGGGAATTACATAGAATAGTTGACAAGCAAGGCCGCAGCCTCCGCCTCGTGCCTTAACCTCCTTGGCAACCATTGTCGCACAAGGCAAGGAACTCAACCTCGTCAATGATTCTGACCCGATTGCCCTGCCGGTTCAGGTCTTCCGCCTTGCGTTGCTTGCTCGATTTTTTCCCTTTGACCAAGCTGGAGTTCTGCACCCCAACAACCAAGTAGTCCGTTTTCGCGGTGACGGTGGCCGTGGCGAGAAAGCCGGCTTGCGCAGCCGCCGCAACAGCTTCCTTGCGCTTCAGTCCAAGTGCTCCAGTAAAGCAAACCACATCACCAAAGTGCTCCCCATCCCCGTTCGGCTCTTGGGCGATTTCGGAAAAGCACCTGCCCTTGGTGTTGGTGCGCTTGGTGATTGGAAGATTGGTGCGCTTCAGCCAGTAGTCCAGCCCTTCGCCGGAGTGCTCAAAGGCGGCAAGCAGCACCTTTGCGGCCATGCGAGCGTCCGCCAAGGCGTCGTGATGGCCGCCCTCGTCGTAGAATCCCAACCTTTCGCACACGGCCTGTAAGCCGTGCCCCTTCTCCCCCAACCAGCACCGCCTCGACACCCTTGCCGTGTCCAGCCACTGCACACTAGACAAACGAACGCCAGCCGCCTTCAGGCAGCTTTGGTCAAACGTCGTATGGGTGGCAACCGTGGTCACGTCGCCGATGAAGCGAACGGCCTTCCGTAGAACTTCACCCAAGTGCGGCGCGTTCGCTAGGGCCTTTTCGTCAATGCCGTGGATGTCGGTGAAGAAAGGGTCAACCACCGGCGTGTGTATCAATGACGAAAATTCATCAACAATTGCGTTGTCCACCACCTTGACCATTCCCAATTGGCAGATGGATGCGCGGCAGTAGGTGGCCGTCTCAAGATCCAGCGCTATGAAACTATCCGCCATTTCAGTTCTCCTTTGCTGCATGAAACGAAGCGGCATTGCTGCCCTAGTTGATGCTCCGCATCGTCTTCTTGCCAACTTTCCTGCGTAACTCCCTACTTTTTGTCAGCCATGCGTGTAGCAGGCCGGCGGCGGCGCCGGCTAGGGCTTGGGCGCTCAGACCGCCGAGGGTTCTGGCCCCCGCCACCGGCATAACCTCCAGCAGGCCCTGCATCGTCAGCAGCGCGGCGGCCATGGCGACGGCCCCCGCCGAACCATAACCAAGGTAGTGAAGGCCGGGACCGGCCACGCCCTTGCGGCGCAACTGCCTGATGATGAGCGCGGCCACCGGGAAGGCGATGAGAAAGCCCACCGCGGTGATGGCGGCGAACAACGGCCCCATGCCGACCAAGTCGCGGCCCATGGTCGAAAGCCACGCATCAGCGCCGATGGCGACGCCCAAGTCCGCAGCCAGGGTGCGCAGCACAAAATGCGTCGAGAACAAAGACCCCAGAGCGGCGGCCAACGCAACGGCGGCGGCGTAACCGATGATTTGGCGCACCCACAACATGGAGTAGCATAGTGACGGTTTTCAACCCAATGGGGAAGAGAGTGAAGCGAATTTTTCTCATCGCCGGCTTGGTCTTAGCGACCAGCCCGGCTCTTGGCGGCTACCAGTTAAACACCCTTGCGGAGGGTCTTAACCATCCTTGGTGCATGGCTTTTCTGCCGGATGGCGGCCTGCTGGTGACGGAGCGCGACGGCGCCCTGCGAATCATCCGCGACGGTGTGCTTGCCCCACAGCCTATTGCCGGTGTGCCGGAGGTTTACGCCCGCGGCCAAGGCGGGTTTTTCGACGTGGTGCTGCACCCGGAGTTCGCCGCCAATCGCCTGCTCTATTTGACCTACGCGCATGGAACGCGCCAGGAAAACGCCACCCGCATCGCCCGCGCCCGCTTCACCGGGGAGGCGCTTGAGGACTTGCAGGTCATCTTCACGGTGGCCCCCCTTAAGGACACGCCACACCACTTCGGCGGGCGGCTGCTGTTCCTGCCGGACGGCACCCTGTTGCTGACCACCGGCGACGGTTACGTTTACCGGGAGGCGGCGCAACAGCTCGATTCATTGCTCGGCAAGGTTGTGCGCCTCACCGACACGGGCGCACCGGCACCGGACAACCCCTTTGTCGGAACGCCGGACGCCCGCCCGGAGATCTGGACGCTGGGGCACCGCAATCCACAGGGCTTGGTGATGGATGGCGACGGGCGGGTGTACCTGCATGAGCACGGGCCAAGGGGCGGCGACGAACTCAACCTCATCGAGCCGGGCAAGAACTACGGCTGGCCGGTGGCCACCTTCGGCATCGACTACAACGGCGCCGTGATATCGCCCTTCACCGAATATGAGGGCATGACTCAACCGCTCCTGCAGTGGACGCCGTCCATCGCCCCCGGCGGCATGGCTTGGCACCCCGGTGGCGTCTTTCCCGAATGGCGCGGCAGCCTGTTCGTCACCTCCCTAGTCTTCAACCATGTGCAGCGCATCACCATTGAGGACGGCCAAGCCGGCGAACCGCAACGCATGTTTGAAGAGATAGACGAGCGCATCCGCGACGTGCGGGCAGCGCCGGACGGCCGGCTGTACATCCTTACGGACTCCGACAACGGACGGATCATCCGGGTAGATCCAACCGAGGCGCGACCTACTTCGCTGCAGCACACTGCACCTAATGCATGACGAAAACGCGCTGCAAGGCAGGCAATTGGCCGCAAAAAGAAAGGGCCAAAACAGGAGTCACCAAGGAACTAGCGTGGCAGGGTTGGCGAGTCGGCAAGTGGATTTGAAATGGGCAGAATCGTAACCACCGTGGACGTTCAGAACGTCATGGAGCCAAGTTTCGCCAAGAAGCTCGACATCTTGGTTGACACCGGCGCCAGCCATCTCACCCTGCCTAGGGCGTGGAAAGAGCAGTTTGGCGCCTTCCAAGGGGAGCAGGAGGTCGAGATGGAGACGGCGACTCAAGCCGTCACGCCGGGCTTAGTCTGCGGCCCCGTAAAAATCCAAGTGGAGGGTTTTCGGCCAGTTTACGGCGAGGTGCTCTTTATCGACATGACCCCGGCGAACGGCGAATACGAGCCCTTGCTCGGCTACATCCCTTTGGAGCAGAGCGGCGTTGCGGTCGATTTGGTGGGCCATCGCCTCCTGCCAGTCCAATACTTGGATTTGAAAAGCGTCAATCAGCCACCGCAGGGCGCGGCTGCCGGCTTGGGCTAGCACGGGCGCCATCGAATCCAATTTTGAGATAGGTTCCAAGCAGTTCAGCCGCCATAGGAGACCAGCATGTCAAACCGTCTTCCCGCCGTCAGCCTAGCCGCCGTGCCTGGGCGACGGCTGCGCACCCTTGAAGTTGCCGAGGAAATCGAGCGGCGCGGGTTTTCCGGCATTTACGGCCCCAGCTTGGGGGACAGCCTGGCGCTGTGCCAAGCCATCGCCATGCGCACCCGGCACATTCCGTTCGGCACCAGCATCACGCCCATCTACCTGCGCAACGTCAACGAGTTCGCCCACACCGCCTCCTTCATTCATGAGGTCTCCGGCGGACGCTTTCGCTTCGGCATCGGCGTCAGCCACGAACCGACCCTCAAGCGGCTGGGCGTCGCGGGAGGCAAGCCCTTGGCGGACATTCGCCGCTTCGTGACGGAACTGCGCGCCGCCCCCCGGGTGGGTGAGTTGCCGCCCGTCACCCTAGCGGCGTTGCGCGGCGGCATGATCCGGCTGGCGGAGGAAATCGCCCAAGGCATGGTGTTCGCCAACGGCGCCCGCAGCCACATGGCCGCATCGCTGGTCAACCTGAGCGAGGCAGCGCGGAGCAATGACGCCTTCTTCATCGGCAACATGATTCCCACCTGCATCAGCGACGACGAAGCCGCCGCCAAGGCGGTGAACCGGCGCACCCTCACCAGCTACGCCTACCTGCCGAACTACCGGAATTACTGGAAGGAGGCCGGCTACGCCGCGGAAATGGAGGGGGTGGAAGCCGCCATCGAAGCCGGAGACCGGGACGGCGTAGCCGCCGCTCTGTCCGACCGCTGGCTGGCGGACACCACCCTGTTCGGTTCCGCCGCCAAGGTGCGCGAGGGCATCGAAGCCTGGTTCGACGCCGGCCTAAAAACCCCGGTGATCGTGCCCTCCTCAGCCTCCGGCGGCCAGATGCAGGCGCTGCAGGAGTTCTTCTCCATCTGGTAGCAGAGCGGCGAATCCGGAAAGAGCTTGGGCGCTCGGCAAGCTGGATGGCTGATTAGCGGAGCGTAAAACCTCAAGGGGCGGGAGAACTCATGCACCTATGGTTGATCAGGCACGCCAAGTCATCGTGGAGCAGCGGGGCACGGAGCGACTTTGAGCGGCCGCTCAACTCCCGCGGCGAGCGGGACAGCGCCAGAATGCAGGCTTGGCTGGCCGGGCAACCCAACCCCATCGAGTGGATCTGGACCAGCGATGCCGTGCGGGCGCGGACCACTGCGGACTTCGTGGCGCAGGCCTTTCCCGATGCCGTTCTGGAGGCGGAGCATCGCCTCTACGGCGCGGCGCCGGAGACCATTCTCCAAGTGGTGCGGGAAACGCCCGCCAACATCGAGACCGCGGCAATCGTCGCCCACAACCCCGGCATCACCTGGTGCGTCAACTTGCTGGTCGGCGAACGGGTGGCGGAGAACCTCCCCACCTTCGGCGCAGCGTTGCTGCAATGGCCCGGTGGCGCGGCGGCGCTGGCCCCAGGGAACGCCAACCTGCAAATCCTGGCCAGCCCCAAGGCGCTGCCACCGGAATAGCTCACCCGGCAACCGAAGCGCCTTCCCCAAGGCGTTCCGGCGGCGAAGAAAAGGCGCCATGCACCGCGCCCGCAGCACCGCCGGGCTAGGGCAACAACCGCAAACCACGCCACAGCACAACTTACTCAAAGCAACGCATCGCTGGACTAGCGGGGCTTGAGCGCGTATATCTACGCTCCGCCAAACACTACATGGAGGATCACCCAATGGGCTTTTTATCCTTGCTGGTGCTGATCGGCATCGCCTACCTGCTGTGGCGGGTCACCGATCAGCTTCCCGACCTCATCTTCCGCTTAAGCGAAATACAGCGCGATGTGGCGGAAATCGCCCGCCGCTCCAGGGAGGCTGACGATGGCGCAAACGGGGCGGAGGAAAACGCCGACGACGCCAAAGACTGAAAACCCCTTCGTGGCCAAGACAGCGGCGCCGAGCGGTTTCGACTGGCGCATCTGGCTGGGGCTCGCCCTCTCGGCGGCTTGGCTGGCCTTGGGCATCGCCTATATTTCGTTCAGCGTCGGCTGGTCCAACGTGCCTTCGTTGGACGCCGCCACCTTGGGCAACTTTCTGGAGGGGGCCTTCGCCCCCCTCGCCTTTCTGTGGCTGGTGATCGGCTACTTCCTGCAGCGCCGGGAGCTTGAACAGAACACCGCCGCCCTGCGCGTCCAGGCCCAGGAGATTCAGCGCACCGCGGAGCACGCCGCCATTCAGTCCCAGCAGATGGCGGCCAACGAACGGCACGCCGGGCAACAAGCCTACTTGCAGTTGGCGGAATCGGTGCGCGCGCAGCTCGGCGCCATCGCCGGCCTGCTGTTTATATCCAGCCAAGGCGCCACGGGCGACGGCACGGTCAGTCAGCAGGAAATTAGCAAGTTGTTCTCCATCATGTCCGCCCAGGAGCCGGAGGTGTTTTCCCGTCGATTGCTGGAAATACACTTGCAAACCCAAGACCCTGACAAGCAGCGCAACCTCTTCTACGGCACCGAAGTGCGCGCCCGGCACACCAACAACTTCATCTTCTCCTTCCAACGGCTGCTTAAGCGCACCGCCGAAGTGGACCGGGACGACATGCTCCATGACGCGCTCATGGCCAGCGGCCACGGTTTCCTGTACCACGTCATGCAGCGCCATCGCGCCGCGGCGTCGCCGGAGCTTGCCGACGCCGCCAAAACCGGCGTTCACATCGACTCAATCTGATCGGCAGGCCAAGATGCCGAGACAAGGCGGAATGCGCTTCCAACGCGGACGGAGCGGCTTGCGTCCAACAGGCGCCATTGGGGCGAGACGCCATAGTACAATTCGTTCATGGCCCCTTGCGAACTCATGATCCGCAGCCGCTGGTGCCTGCCGATCGCGCCCTCGTCACAACCCATCGAACAGGGCGCTGTCGTCATTGCTGACGGACGCATTCTGGCGGTGGGGCCGGCTACGGAGCTCGCCGGCCGCTTCCAGCCGAAGGCTCTGGTCGAACTCGACAACCATGTCCTGTTGCCGGGGCTGGTCAACGCCCACTGCCATGCCGCCATGTCGCTGCTGCGCGGGGCCGCCGAAGACTTGGAGCTTCAGGCTTGGCTCACGGAGGCCATCTGGCCTCTGGAGAGGCGGGTGGTTTCCGGCGAAATGGTGCGCATCGGCACCGACCTCGCCATCGCCGAGATGCTAAGCCGAGGAATCACCTGCTTCGCGGACATGTACTTCTTTCCCGAAGAAGCCGCCGCCTGCGCCGCACGCACGGGCGTTAGGGCGCAAATCGCATTCCCCATCATCGATTCCGCCAATGCCTGGTGCGCCAACCTCAGCGAGGGCCTGCACAAGGGCCTCAAACTACATGACGCCTACCGCAACGATGCGCGCATCGGCATCGCCTTCGGCGCCCACTCCGCCTACATGTTGAGCGAAGAATCCTTGCGGAAGACGCTGATGTATGCGGAGGAGCTGGGTCGCCCCATCCAGATTCACCTGCACGAAAACGCCGCCGAAGTGGAGGAGGCATTCAAGCGGGTCGGGCGCTCCTGGATCACCCATTTGGCCGAAATCGGGCTGTTGAATCCGTCCTTGCAAGCCGTACACATGACGCAACTGACCGACGCGGAAATCGAATTGGTCGCGGGGCACGGCGTACAGGTGGTGCATTGCCCCCACTCCAACTTGAAGCTGGCGAGCGGCATCTGCCCCCTGCCGCGCCTGCGCCGAGCCGGTGTCAACATGGCGCTCGGCACGGACGGCGCCGCCTCCAACAACGCCCTGGATCTATTTGCCGAGGTGCGCTTAGCGGCGCTGCTCGCCAAGCACGAAGGCGGCAGCGCCGCTGAAGGCGCCGTCGCGGATATGCTGCGCATGGCGACCCTGGACGGCGCCAAGGCTCTGGGCCTTGACCATGAAATCGGCTCCCTTGAAGCGGGCAAACAGGCGGATTTGATCGCCGTTGACCTCAGCGGCCCGTCCTTCCTGCCGGTGCGCGACCCGGCGGCGGCGCTGGTTCACGGCCCGGCCGGTGGCGCGGTCAGCCACGTTTGGGTGGCCGGCCGACGCCTGTACGCGGAGGGCGAGTGGGACACCATCGACATGGCGGACTTGCGCGGGCGAGTGCAAGGGTTTGCGTAGCGCAGGAGCAAGCGCCTTGAACACCGACAACATAGATCCGGCCGAAATCGACAAGTTCGATGCGCTGGCCCAACGCTGGTGGGACCCGGACGGGGACTTCAAAGCGCTGCACGACATCAACCCGGCGCGTCTGGCCTATGTGCTGGAACACGCGGACTTGGACCGCGGCCCGATCTTGGACATTGGCTGCGGCGGCGGCATTCTGACCGAGGCGCTGGCCACCGCCGGGGCCGAAGTCACCGGCATCGACATGGCGGAGAAGCCCTTGGCCGTGGCCCGCCGGCACGCCGATGCAAGCGGCGCCCAAGTGGAGTACTTGGCCAGCACCGCCGAAGACTTGGCGCAAGACCGCCCCAGCGCCTTCGCCGCGGTCACCTGTTTGGAGTTGCTGGAGCATGTTCCCGACTACGCCAGCACGGTCCGCGCCTGCGCCGAATTGGCCGCCCCCGGCGCAACCCTGGTCTTCTCCACCATCAACCGCCATCCGAAAGCCTATCTGCTGGCGGTGCTCGGCGCCGAGTACCTGCTGAACATCCTGCCCAAGGGAACCCATGACTACGCCAAGTTCATTCGCCCCTCGGAATTGGCCGCCGCCGTGCGCCAAGCCGGGTTGCAGGTGGAGGAAATCATCGGCCTGCGCTACAACCCCTTCTCACGCATCGCCAAACTCTCCTCCGATGTGGACGTAAACTACCTGCTGCGGGCCGGCAAGCCAAAGCAGTAGCACCTTGAACGATGAACCGAAATCCGCGTCGGCGCAGAAGTCTTGGCGCGACTTTCGGCCCGGCGGCGGCATCCTTAGCGGAGCTCAATTGTGGACATCGGGGCGATCTATCCTGAGCTGGCACAAGCCCAAGTGCGCTGGCGCCATCTGCCGGCGGAGGGCGACTTTGCCGGCAAGACCGTTCTGGTCACCGGCGCGGGGGATGGCATCGGGCGGGCGCTGACGAAGACGTTGGCCCTGTATGGCGCGGACGTGGTGCTGCTCGGCAAGACCCGCACCAAGCTGGAGGCGGTGTTTGACTGGATCGCCGAGCACAGCGCCACCAAGCCGGTCATAGTGCCCTGCGACCTCAACTTCCTGGACCAAGACAGCGCCGAAGCCTTGGCCGACCAAGTGCGGGGGGAATTCGGCCGTCTCGACGGACTGGTCCACAACGCCTCGGCGCTGGGTCCGAAAACGCCAGTGGAGCACTACCCCTTGTCCGAGTGGGAGATGGTTACTCGAGTGAACCTCACCGCCGCCGTCACCCTGACCCAAACCCTGACGCCCCTGTTGCGGGAAACCGGGCAACCCAAAGGCGCCGAAGCCTCCATCGTCTTCACCTCGTCCTCCGTAGGCCGCCAAGGACGGGCCTACTGGGGCGCCTACGCTGCCTCCAAGTTCGCCGTTGAAGGCCTGATGCAGGTGCTCGCCGACGAGTTCGTCCACGAAGGCGCCATTCGCGTCAACAGCCTCAACCCCGGCGCCACCCGCACCCCCATGCGACGGCTGGCCTACCCCGGCGAGGACCCAGCCACGGTGCCGCCGCCGGAAGCCCGCTTGGACCTCCACCTCTACCTACTCAGCGACGCCGCCAAGGGCGTAACCGGGCAGGCATTGGACGCCCGTGGGTGGGATGGACCGCCTTAGGGGACTATAACTTTCAGAGAAAAATTGCAATCACAGTATGCGGTAGGTTAAAATACGGCAACTTGAGGCACATGCGAATTTACTGTGAATGAAAATGATCACGCCGATTGGGCCAACATCGATGGCCAAGCATACGATGGCTTGGAGGAAGAGAAAGATGATGACTCCATTGACATTAGGCGGCCCTTTAATCCCGAACACATAAAAGTTCGCACAGTGCATCGCGTGGTCGAGCTGATCACTTCGCGCATAGCCCATGGAGAAATTGAATTAGCCCCAGACTTTCAGCGCATGGCTGGAGTTTGGGATGATAAACGAAAGAGTCGCCTAATCGAATCTCTCTTACTGCGCATTCCCATCCCCGTATTTTACGTTGCCGCAGACAAAGACGACAGGTGGTCCGTAGTGGACGGTCTGCAACGAACTTCTACAATATACGATTTTATTGAAGACAAATTTTCCCTTCGCCGGCTGGAATATTTGACAAAGCTAAACGGCCACACTTTCAGCAACCTGCCCAGACCCATGCAAAGAAGAATTAGGGAAACTGAACTGATCATAAACGTAATTGAACCTGGAACTCCACAGGAGGTCATGTTCAACATATTTCGACGCATTAACACTGGTGGAGTAACGCTCAACGGGCAGGAAATTCGCAATGCCCTGCACCCTGGTCCGATCAGGGAGTACCTCAAGGAATTAGCCGGCACCGATGAATTCCTGACCGCAACCAATGGATCAATAAGGCCTGACCGGATGGCTGATCGGGAATGCATACTTCGTTTTCTTGCATTCTACGTTGAACCTTGGGAGACGTATTCAGCCAATGGCCTAGACGATTATCTGATTGAAGCAATGACAAGAATTAACGAAGAAGGCAGTACATTTCGAGACGATCTATCTCAAATATTCAGGAGGTCTATGAAAGCCGCGTCGGGTATTTTTGACGACTATGCTTTTAGGAAACTCTACGAGCGCAATGGAAGACGAAATCCGATTAGCAAGGCGCTCTTCGAGACTTGGGGAGTAGGATTGGCAAGGCGCTCACATAGGGAACTTGACTCCCTCATAAAGGAAAGGAATAAGGTCATCGGTCAATTTGTGCTTCTAATGAACGAAGACCACGACTTTAATACATCCATTTCCTACGCTACCGGTGTGCCCTCTCGCGTTAGGAAGCGCTTTCAGGCTATCGATGAGCTCATTGGGAGGTGTCTCTTGTGATTCGAGAAATCGAACTGGTGAACTTCAAGTGTTTCGAGAATTTGAAATTGGACTGTTCTCCTCTCACTATGCTGTGCGGGATGAACGGAGTGGGAAAGAGCAGCATCATTCAGGTAATGCTTGTGCTTCGGCAATCCGCTACCTCGAGAGAGTTGCAGTCAGGCCGCCTAGTTTTGGGCGGCGAAATTACCGATCTGGGAACTGGGCAAGATGTCCTATTCGAGGGCGCCCAAAGCGACATGATTGAATTTCTGCTCTACAGCGACGATATTCCAGAACCGTGTGAGCTTAAGTTCGACTATTCAAGAACGTCCGATGAACTGGTGGTCGCCAACTTTCCTTTTTCGGGAGACAGGAAAACAGTCATTCCCCCGAAATGGCTGGATGCACCTCCGTTTGGAGGCTACATGGCCTATGTCAATGCAGAGAGGCTAGGCCCTCGAAAATCCTACAGCCATTCCGAGGTGTTCGCTCGTCGCGCCAAACTCGGCACACGCGGGGAATATGCACTTAACTACCTTTCAGCCCACCAGGACCAACTACTGCCAGAGGATGATCCGCGTTGCGCGGACTCATCAAGCCGAAGGCTGATCAGCGTCGTTAACCATTGGCTGCAGGACGTGACGCCAGGCGCTCAACTAGAGTTGGAGACAGTGCAGGATGCGGACGCTATCATCGCTGGGTTTTCGTTTGGCCAACAAGGTGACGTTACAACGCGCAGGTATCGGGCCACGAACGTAGGTTTTGGCTTGTCCTATACGCTGCCCGTCTTGACGGCGTTACTTGCCCCCTCGGGGTCACTATGTTTAGTCGAGAATCCGGAAGCTCATCTCCATCCAAGAGGCCAGACTAGGCTGGGGGAATTCGTAGTTCGTGCCGCGCTTGCCGGGGTTCAAGTTTTTGTGGAAACGCATAGCGACCACTTTATGGACGGGGTGCGCATCGCTGTTCGGGAGGGTTTGATCCAGCCTAACGAAGTTGCATTTCACTACTTTAACCGCACTGGTGGCAAAACCATAGCTTCCTCACCGCAGTTGGACGCTGATGGCCGATTGTCTTCTTGGCCGAAAGGATTTTTCGATCAACACGAGGAGAACTTAGCCAAACTAATTGCGCCAAAGCCTCAAGATGCGTGAAATGATTCTCAACCATGCGAGCGTACGATTACTTGGGTTTGACCGATCCAGGATTTCCGAATGGCTCAAGGATGTAGCGGACGGCATGGGCGGGCTTATTCGAGAACAGGCTGTGCAGAACCACTTGCGAACAGCCCGCTCCCTACACGAGACGCTTTGTTCACCAAGTTACTCCTTATTCGATGCCTGCTTACGTTTAGGAAAGGACGGATATCGGGATCAACACCTGTTTTTCATGAGGTTAGCGACCAAGATGCCTCTTTTGAGTGACATTGGAAAGGATATCGAGAATAGGTTCCTTGGTTGTGAAAGCAAAACCCTAGCGGCTGCCGACGGCGACCCCTTGGTTTTGTGTGCGATAACAGACGGCATCGCCGTCGGATTCCCGTCGGACCCGGTTTGGGACCGTAGTAGTATCGAGATTTCTTTCGAGGAGTTGTTGCCTGATGGGACCATTGGTGAAGCATCTGAGACTATAGATCAACTTACTCGTTCGATTCACGCCAGTTCTATCTGCGAGCGCAGTAGCAGCCAGCTTCTTGCCGGCACTGACCCGAGAAGCTTTTGGCCAAACCGCAATACCATATTCCCGAATTTGATTTTCGCTCCCGGCGTTGAAGAAAATCTTCAACGCTCCGCCGCCCTTTTCCCCACTATTGCCCGAAAACTTAGCGAAATAAACGAAGCCGCTCGGGAGTGGCAGAGTACCAATGCTCCTATCCCGCCTTGGAAAACAAAAGTCACCCCTGAAAGCCAACAGGTGATGCGTGATCCGAGGCTTCAGCAACATCGGCAGTTTCAATCCCATGCGGGTACGCAGGAGTTGTTCGAGTGGCACGCCCGTTACGGTAATAGCGGTCGCATACACCTTCGCTTTGAATCCGGCTCCCGTGAAATTGAAATTGGCTACGTTGGGCCTCATCTACCCTTGGGTAGAGGCTAGGCTAGCGCTGTCTTGTTGCCAAGTTTAGCTTGGGATAGGGTATCAGCAGCGACGCCTTGGTTTCCTTTCTCGAGCGGTGCGGCAAGGTTGGGCGCAGGTGCAGCAGGGAGTAAAGAGTTTTAAGGTCGCGCTCGTTGAGTTCGGCGTAGCGGCCGCGGCGCAGGGTGGAGGGCAGCACGACGGGGCCGTAGCGAACCCGTTTTAGGCGGCTGACCGGGTGCCCCACTTGCTCGAACAGCTTGCGCACGGCGTGGTTCTTGCCGTCCATCAGGACAGCGTGATACCAGTGGTTGCGCCCGCTGCCGTCGTAGTAGCGCACATCGGTGAAGGCGTGGCGTTGACCGTCGATCAGGACACCTTTGACGAGGCGGCCCAGCAGTTCGTCATCCAAGCGCCCATCCACCCGCACGGCGTACTCCCGGTCCAGGCCGGTGGATGGATGCATCATGCGGTTGACCAGTTCGCCGTCGTTAGCCAGCACCAGCAGGCCGGAGGTTTGCAAGTCCAGCCGCCCGACTGCAATCCAGCGCCCGCTCCGCAGGGGCGGCAGGTTGTCGAAGACCGTGGGGCGGCCTTCCGGGTCTTGGCGGGTGCAGACCACGCCCTGCGATTTGTTCAGCACCAACACCCGGCTGATGTCCGGCCTTTGCTTGTTGACCTTGCGGCCGTCCAAGGCCACCACGTCATCGCTTCCGAGGCGCTGCCCCAGATGCGCCGGCGCACCATTGACGGACACTCTTCCGGCGGCAATCCACTGTTCAATGCGCCGCCGCGAACCCAAGCCGAGATCGGCTAGGGCCTTTTGCAACTTTGGCGCTTGCCGCTTGGATGAGTCGGATGGGTCGGACGGTGGCATCAGCAAAGCGGCCCGCAAAGGCCCCCATATCAATGCGGGGTGGGCAGCCTGACCACATTGGCTAAGTTCGGGTCGCCCAGCGGCGCATCGGCGCCCTCTTCCGCGACGGGAGGCGCCTCCTCGCCCGCAACATCGGCCAAGGGTTCAATCAACTTCTCTATTTCCTCCAAGGACGGCAGTTCGTTGAGGCTCTTCAAGTTGAAGTAGTCCAGAAAGGCGCGGGTGCTGCCGTACAGGTTCGGGCGGCCAGGCACCTCCCGTTGGCCGAGAACGCGAATCCAGCCCCGCTCCAGCAGGGTGCGCATGATGCTCTGGCTGACGCCGACGCCGCGGATGTGCTCGATGTCCGCACGGGTGACGGGCTGCTTATAGACGATCAGCGCCAAGGTCTCCAACAGGGCGCGGCTGTAGCGCGGCGGCTTCTCCTCCCACAGACGGCTGACCCAAGGGCTGAGTTCCTGACGGATCTGGAAGCGGAAGCCGGTGGCCACCTGCTTGAGCTCGTAGCCGTGCGCGGCGGCGTCTTCGGCCAGACGGTCGAGGGCCGTCCGCACCCATTGGCGGGCCTGTTCGCCATCCAATTCCTCGGGCTGAAAAAGGCCGGCCAGCCGCCTGACCGACAGCGGCTCGTCGGCCGCCATCAACGCCGCCTCCACAATGCGCTGCAGCTCGGCGGCGTCCAACTGATCGGTCATGCCTTGACGCCCGCAGCCCGGAGGTAAATCGGCGCGAAGGGACCGTGCTGAGTAAACTCCACCAAACTCTCGCGCAGCAGCTCGGTGATGGCCAGAAAGGTGACCACCACCCCGGCGCGCCCTTCCTCCGCCTTGAACAGCTTGGCGAAGGGAACAAACCCTGACGCCTCGCTGAGCCGTGCGAGCACGTTGGCCATTCGCTCGCGCACGGACAGGGCCTCTCCCTGCACTGCATGATGGCGAAAGCGCTCGGCCCGCTGCATAGCCTCCGCCAAGGCGATGAGCAACTCCTTCAACTCCACGGTCGGCTCCGCATATTGCTTGATGAGCTCCGGGCGCTGCGGCTGCACCGGGAGGATGTCCCGTTCGATGCGCGGCAACTGATCGATTCGCTGGGCGGCGGCCTTGATGCGCTCGTACTCATGCAGGCGCCGAAGCAGTTCGGCGCGGGGGTCCGCTTCGTCCTCCGCCTCCGCTTGGCGCGGCAGCAACAGGCTGGACTTGATGGCGGTGAGGGTGGCGGCCATGACCAAGTACTCCGCGGCCAAATCCAACTCCAGGGCCTTCATCAATTCGATGTAGCTCATGTATTGGTCGGTGATTGCGGAGACGCTCATTTCCAGCAGATCCAGATTGCGCCGCCTAATGAGGTAGAGCAGCAGGTCCAATGGCCCCTCAAAGGTATCCAGGAACACCACCAAGGCATCCGGCGGAATGTAGAGATCGGCCGGCAGTTCGCTGAGGGTGCGCCCTTCGACCACGGCCACGACCTCCCCGCCCGGCGCGGCGTCCGCCGACCGCGAATTCGGCGCTGTCTGATTGTCCCCCTGGGTGCTCACTTGTGGGCGATGCCGATGCAGGCGCGAACCTCGTCCAAGGTTTCCTTGGCCACTTCCCGCGCCTTCTCCGCCCCCTCCTGAAGTACGCGATGCACCAAGTCCGGCTGCTCCTCGAACGGCGCTCCCCGCTCCGTCATGGCCGCTTGCTCCGCGCAGATGGCTTCGATGAGCGGCTTTTTGCAATCGAGGCAACCGATGCCGGCGCTTCGGCAGCCCTCAGCCGCCCACTCCTGGGTCGATGGCGCCGAATAGATCCGGTGCAGGTCGAAGACCGGGCAGTTGCTCGGGTCCCCCGGATCCCGGCGCCGCGCCCGGGCAGGGTCGGTCTTCATTCCCCGCACCTTCCTTTCGATTTCCAGAGGAGGCTCCCGCAGGGCGATGGTGTTGCCGTAGGACTTGGACATCTTTTCGCCGTCGAGTCCAGGCACCTTGGGCTGTTCGGTCAATAGAGCCTCCGGCTCCGGCAGAATGATGCGTCCGCCGCCTTCCAAGTAGCCGAAAAGCCTCTCCCGGTCGCCGATGGAGAGGTTTCGCTGCTCCGCAAGGAGCGCCCTGCCCCGCTCCATCGCCCCCGCATCCCCTTGCTCCACATAGGCTTTGCGCAAGCTGACGTACAGGCGCGCCGCCTTGCGCCCCATCTTCTTGATGGCGGCTTGGCAGTGCTCGTCAAATCCGGGCTCGCTGCCGAACAGATGATTGAAACGCCGGGCGATTTCTCGGGAAAGCTCGACATGGGCAACCTGATCAGCGCCCACTGGCACCTGGCCGGCCCGATAAATCAGGATGTCCGCCGCTTGCAGCACCGGGTAGCCGAGAAAGCCGTAGGTCGCCAACTCGCGGTCGTTCAGCCGGGCTTGCAGGTCTTTGTAGCTCGGCGCCCGCTCCAGCCAACTCACTGGCGTAATCATGGACAGCAACAGATGCAACTCCGCGTGTTCGGGTACTTTGGACTGAATGAAGATGGCCGCCGATGTCGGGCTCACCCCCGCCGCAAGCCAGTCCACCACCATGTCGAAGCTGTGCCTTTCAATGTCAGCCGTGTCGCCGTAGCTGGTGGTCAACGCATGCCAGTCCGCCACGAAGTAGTAGCACTCATATTCATGCTGCAAGGCGATCCAGTTCCTCAGGACGCCGTGGTAGTGGCCGAGATGCAGGCGGCCGGTGGGCCTCATGCCGGAAAGGACCCGGCTGCGGGCGGATTCAGAGCCCATGCGGCGCGCTCAACGACGAAGCGAGCGAGCGGAATGGCCAAGCCGCCGCCCGGCCGCCGCGCAGGGATGGGAAGGGTGTGCGCATAGCTGCATTATAGGGTGGCGAAGGGCGGTTTGCCCCCATTCAATCCAATTGGCCGGCGCCTTGGCGCACCACCACGGGCGGATTCGCATTCAAGTCCACCACGGTCGTCAACTCGGCGCCGCCGCTGCCGCCATCCACCACTAGGCTCAGCTCGTGGCCCAAGGCTCGACGTATCTCGTCGGCCTCGGTGAGCGGTCCGGCGGCGCCGGGCAGGCGCAAGGTAGTGGTCATCATCGGCTGGCCCAGCGCCTCCATCAAGCCAAGGGCAATGGGGCTGTTGGGCACCCGCAAACCGATGGTTCTGCGCTTCGGATGCACCAAACGGCGGGGGGCCTCCCGAGTGGCGGGCAGCAAAAAGGTGAACGGCCCAGGCGTGTGGCGCTTCAAAATCCGGTAATTGTGGTTATCGACCCGTGCGTACTTGGAGATTTCCGAGAGATCCCGGCAGCAAAGCGTAAAGAAGTGCTTGCCGCTCAGTTGCCGCAACGCCCGCATGCGGCCCAACGCCGCCTGATCGCCAATGCGACAGCCCATGGCATAGGTGGTGTCGGTCGGGTAGGCGATCAGACCGCCGTTGCGCAACAGGTCCGCCGCCCTGTGCAGCAGGCGCTGCTGCGGGTGGGAGGCATGGAGAAGGAAATACTGAGTCATCGGTGCGCTAGCCGCTTTCGGCGGCATGGACTGGAGGTTGGGCGAACTACGTTTGACTTCGATTGACGCGAACCGTCACGATGTCCACGTCATGGTATTGCTGATGGCGCACCGACGCGGCGTAGTGCCGCAGCAAGCGGAGCGAGATTTCACGCTCCCCCGGAAACTCCTCGGACAGGTTCGGAATCAGAACCATCTGGTTCTCCAAGTTCTCCCCGCCCGGCGCGGCGACGAACTCCAACTCCATGTCCTTGCCGTCCCCCTGGGCGATGAGCAGCAGGCGCCGCGGCTGCCGCCCGTCGCTGGATGCAGCCCGTTCTTGCAGGTCGATCAGGCTTTGCAACGCTTCCTCGGCGGCCGAGCGCAGCCTGTGGGTGGCGTCCTCATCCCATCCCAGCTTAGATGCGCAGTTCCCCAGAAAGGCGCCGATCTCCGCTATGGCGGTGATGTCGAGCGCGGTTTCGATGCGCCAACGCCGCCCCTTCGCCAATTGCAAAACCAAATTCAGGAGAATCGCCGCAACGCCGCCGGCGGTCATGCCATTGCCAAGCAGAGCGCCCCACCCCTCGCCTAGCTGGTCAGCAAAAACCAACTGATTTTGAAAGCCCACCCCAAGCCAAAAGGACAAGCCCACAACCACCGCCTTTCGGTAGTCCGCAGGGTCCTGAACGACCATGCGCATGCCAACCACGAACAGCATCGCCATCAGCACCATCAGGTACGCCGCCACGACCGGCCCCGGCACCGCCAGCAACAACGCCGCCGCCTTGGGCACAAATGCGACCACCACGAAGACGGCGCCAACGACCACCCCCACTCTGCGGGCGGCGACGCCGGTGAGTTCCACAACTGCAACGCTCGACGAGTAGGTGGTGTTCGGCACCGTACCGGCAATGCCGGAAAGCAGGTTGCCCACTCCGTCCGCCGCCACCGCGCCCTGCACCACCCGGAAGTCCGTTGCCCGCTGCTGACGCCAAGACACCGATTGAATGGCCGTGGCATCGCCGATGGTCTCAATGGCACCCACCAAGGTCACGAGCACGAAGGCCGGCAGCAGGCCCCAAAACACCGGGCCCAAATCCATGTCAAAGCCAGGCCAACCGCCGGCAGGAAGGCCGAACCAATCCGCCTCGACGACGCGGGCGACATCGTAGAGTCCAAAAAAGGAGGAGATGACGCAGCCTACTATCAAACCGATAAGCGGCACCCAAAGGCGCAGGCCGTCGGAACCGCACAACGCCAGCCCAACGATGACGCCCAGCGTCAAGGCGGCGCTGGTCGGCGCCGCCGCCGGCGCAACCGCCTCCGGCACCTCCTTAAGCAGGTCGAAGACGATGGGCATGATGGTCACGGCGATGAGCATGATCACGGTGCCCGCCACGGTCGGGGTGATGATGCGCCGCAGCCACGAAAGACGCGCAGCCAACAGGAACTGAAACAGCGCCGAAATCAGCACTAGCGTGGCCAGCATCCCGGGGCCGCCCACGGACAGCGCCGCGACGCTCACAGCGATGAATGCGCCGGAGGTGCCCATGACCAAGGGATATCCAGCGCCAAGGCGCCCCAAGCGCCGCGCCTGCAGCGCCGTGGTAAGGCCGCTGACGAGCAGCGCGGCGAACACCGCCCAAGTCAAGTAAAGTTCGCCCCCGTCGGCGGCGCGAATGACGATGACCGGCGTGAGGATGATGGAGGCCACGCACAGCGCCGCTTGCTGCAGTCCCAAACCAAGGGACAGCAAGGGCGGCGGCTGATCCTGGGGCTCAAAGCGAACCATGAGCGGCGTTGTCAGTTGTGACGGCGGCCAATTCCAAATCCCTTACTTAATCAACCAAACGGCGAACCGCTCGTTCATGTCGTCTTGGCGGTCGGCCCACCACTCGAAGTCCTGAAACACCACATTGGACATGTTCTCCGGCGCGGTGGGCAGGTGCGGGCGCATCTCCACGCCCACGTCGAAGTGCTTGCCCACCAACGGCATGGCGGAGCGGCGGGCAATGCCGTAGGAGATGTAGCCGGCTAGGTTGGCGACGGACTGGGTGCTGGCGGCGAAGGCGACAAACTGCCTCGCCAAGTCCGCATTGGGCGAGCCGGCTACGATAGCCAAATAGGACGACGACTGTACCTGGCCGTCCCAAACGATGGTCAAGGGTTGATTTTCGAGGAACTGGGCATTGAAAATGCGTCCGTTGAAGGCAGTGGACATGACCACCTCGCCATCCACCAGCATCTGCGGCGGCTGGGCGCCCGCCTCCCACCAGACCACTTGGCTCTTGATGCTGTCCAGCTTGCGAAAGGCGCGGTCCACCCCCTCCGGGGTGGAAAGCACCGCATAAACTCCATCCGCCGGCACGCCATCCGCCATCAAGGCGAACTCCAAGGTGGAGTTGGGACGCCGCCGCATGCCGCGCCGCCCCGGAAACTTCTCCAAGTCGAAAAAGTCCCCGACGGTGGTGGGCTTTGCGCCGGGAAAAAGTTCCCTGTTGTAGGCGTAAACATCGGCAAAAATGGAGGCGGCAACGCCGCAGTCGAGCTTCGTCACGAAGTCCTCTGTCGCCGGGGTCCCGTCCGGCGCCGGCGGCAAGGTGTCGTAGTCGATTTCCTCCAGCAGGCCCTCGTCGCAGCCGAGCACGACTTCCGTAGCGTTGAGGTCCACCACGTCCCAATTGACGTTGCCGGTGTCAACCTGCGCCCTGATTTGCGCCAGCCCGCCGTTGTACTCATCGAGCTTGATGTCGATGCCGGTTTCCCGCATGAAGGGTTCGTGATACGCCTTAGCCGAGGCCCTAGCGTAGGAACCGCCAAAGGACACCGCGGTGATGGAGCGGCCCTGCTCCGCCGCCAAGGCCGAGGCTGTGGCGGTCCCAGCGAAGGCCAAGGCCAACAGGCTCAATTGCCATCCCGGCCCCATGCCGGGGCGGGCTTGGCACCGTTGCTTTCGTCGGCAAATGGGCATGGGCGACGCCTCCTCACGTCATCAAGCGACTGATCTGAAGACGGCAATTAGACCATAGCCAGCGCGGTGATGCCGTAGTGCGCTCAGCCGGCACTTTCGATTGCGCCACTGCACAGGCCGCCAAGGGCCGCAGGGCGACGGGAATTTCGGGTCGATTGGTTCGGGGCCGCTACGAGGCGTTTGGCACTGGCCCGACGTAGCGGGCGGCGGGGCGCATCAGGCGGTTGTTGCGGCGGCTCTCCATAAAGTGCGCGACGTAGCCGAACACACGGGCCATGCCGAACAGAGCGGTGAAGAACTCCGGGCGCAGGCCGAGGATGCGATAGACGAGGCCCTTGTAGAACTCGATGTTGGCGTGCAGGGCCTTGCCCCGTTCCGCCATGCGCTGGCTGAAGCGGGCTTCGATGGCGGCGAGGGTTTCGTAGGTGTCTTGGTGGGGTGTGCCGGCCGCCAGATCCCGCGCCAGCGCCTTGACGTAGCAGGCGCGGGGGTCCAGCACCCGATACTCCCGGTGGCCCATGCCCATGACTCTTTCGCGGTTCGCCAACGCCTGATCAACGAAGGCCGCCGCCCGTTTCGCGCCGCCGACGCGATCGGCGGTCTCCAACGCCGCTTGGTCGGCGCCGCCATGCAGCCGTCCGTGCAGGGCGCCCAAGCCGGCGGCGATGCAGTTCTGCACGGGCGCCAAGGTGGAGGCGACCACCCGGGCCGCAAAGGCACCGGCGTTGAAGCTGTGCTCAATTTGCAGCACTTGGGTGATTGAGAAAGCCCGCCGCGCCGATGCGCCCAAGGTTGGATCGATCTGCTCCAGAAACCTTGCGCAATAGTCCTGGCTTTGCGGATGCGGCACCGGACGGCCGTGGAAGCGCTGGGCGACGATCTGCGGCAGCTTGGCGGCAACCGCCAGACCTAAGCCGGCCTCGCCAAGCTCGGGGAAGCTGCCGCCATCCTCCAGCACCGGCACGGCGCATTGCAGGACGTGCATCGGGTGTACATCCCCGGCGCATTGCAGCAACTTTTGCTCCCGATGCGTCAATTGGCCGGCCGCGGCCAGCCGGGCGTCAAAGTCCGGCAGGCTGACGCCAAGCACCAGCTGCGCCACCTCGGTGAAGGGACGCTCCACCAGCTCACTGATGTCGAAGCCCCGATAGCTAAGCCGCCCCTGCTCTCCATCGACCAAGGAAATGGCGCTCTCATCGACCTCTACGCCTTCCAGACCCTTTCGGTTGTTCATGGCGACACCTCTTCGGTTGCTCATGGTGAAAAGGTTAGGCCGGCGTCCAGCCCGCCGGAAGCGTCTTGGCCTTATGGGCCCTTCAGCCAGGCTTATGGCCCAGGCCGCCGCCAGTCTGTAAGCTGGCCCAATGCGCATCGAGCGGAATGAAATCCAAGTTCTCAACGTCGTGGTGGAGGAAGGCAGCTTCAGCCGGGCGGCGGAACGCCTGAACCTCTCCCAATCAGCCGTCAGCCAAGCCATCGCCAACCTGGAGCACAAGCTGGACGCGCCGCTTTTGATCCGGGGGGCGCCCACCAAACCCACCGAAGCCGGGCTGCGCCTGTTCAGTTTCGCACAGACCGTGGAGCACGAGGAGGCCAACGCCCTGGAAGACCTCGCCCGCATCAAGAGCGGCGCCCTGACCACCCTCAACCTAGCCATCAACAGCATGGTCAACCGCCTACACGGACGCGAGCTGCTGCTGACCTTTTGCGCCCGCAACCCGTTGACCAGCCTTAAGCTGGACGTGGCGCCCAGCCGGGAGATCGTGCGCGGCGTGGCGGAGGATCGCTGGGAGCTGGGCTTCGGACCGTTCGAGCGGCGCATGCCGGGGCAATTGAAGACTCATGCCTTCTTCACCGAGCAGCGCACCTTGGTGGTCCACCGCAACCATCCGGCCTACGCGGCGCTGCGACGAACGCCGGCCCAATGCCTAGGCGAAGCCACCCTGCTAACCTCCTACTTGGACGACGCCGCCCAACGACCAGCCCAGCGCCCACCCCACGCACCGCAACGCCCACCCCGCCTGCGCAACGTCTTCGGCAGCGTATGGGAGATCAGCAACTTCAGCCTGCGCATCGCGTTGTGCGAAGCCGGCATGGGCGTCACCTACGTCTCGGACCGAATGCTCGACAGCCTGGACGGCTTCACCCGCATCGACGGCCCCGCCTTCGCCAACATCCACCGCCGGGTGGGCCTGTACTACAAAAAGCACAAGCCGCTGTCCGAAGCAGCCAAGCGCTTCGCCGCCATCTGCCGGGACTACTTCCGAGGCTCAGCACCCCAAGCGGCAAAGAACTAGCCCGCATCAAGCAGCTCGCTCCGGCGACAGCAGACGCCATAGACACCGTCAACGGAATTGTTGTCAACAAAAATGTTGACAACAGATTTGTTGACTCTTAGGGTTCAACCAAATGGTTAACATGAGGTTTGCCCATGAAATCCTCCACCGGCCGCTGGGTAAGCGGCGATAACTTTTTTGACCGCGAAACCGAACTCAAAGTCCTGGGGAGACAGATTCGTGACGGCAATCACATCCTGCTGACGGGGCCACGACGCATGGGCAAAACCAGCATTGCTCATGAGCTTGGTCGTCGCCTTGAAGCCGAAGGATGGGTGTTCCTGTTCGCGGATGTCGAGGGTGCGAGTTCCCCGGAAGACGTGATCGCCGCCATCGCCACGGCGACGCACCCGGTTCGCGCCATCTCGTCACGAATCGCCGACAAGATGGGCCGGATGGGCCGCTTCATCAAAGAGAACATCGATGAGATTAGCGCCCACGAATTCGGGTTGAAGATCCGTGCGGGATTGGACGCGGGAACTTGGCGGCGGCACGGCGAGCGACTTTTCGAGGCGTGCGCCGCCCATAACAAGCCGGTTCTTCTCGTCATTGATGAGTTACCGATCTTCCTGAAACACCTCATCAGCGAAGACCAAGGCGAAAAAAAGGCCGTTGAGTTCCTAAGCTGGCTGCGCAGCGTCCGCCAAAGCTTGGCAAAAGGGTCTCCCGTGCTGTTGCTTTCGGGCAGCATCGGTCTGACGCCCCTGGTGGCGAGGTTGGGAATACCCGACCGCATCAATGACCTCTACGATTTTCGCTTGGGGCCTTGGAGCCGAGAAACCTGCATCCAGTGCTTCGAGCGCCTTGCCGAACACAATGGATTGTTGACCGATGATGGCGTGGCGAAAACGGTTTACGAAGCCCTCGGCATCGGCATTCCCCACCATGTGCAGTCATTCTTCGCCCGGCTGCGAGACTTCGCCATGATGAAAGGCCGCGACCAAGTGGCCGTGGCGGATGTGCGTGAAGTTTACCGCACCGAAATGCTCGGCCCCTCGGGGCAAAGCGACTTGCTACATTACGAGAAGCGCCTCAAGCAAGGCTTGGACGACGAGACTTTCCAGATTGCGATGGAAATACTCGCCGAGGCGGCCGCCCAAGGTGCGTTCACGGCAAGCGCGAGGCGCTGCCTAGAGCGGGGATACGCCAGAATAATCCCAGATGCGCGGGGCCGCGTCAGCGAGGCGCTGGAAGTGCTGGTGCATGACGGCTACCTAACCACCAATAGTGATGGCTACGGTTTTGACTTCCATCTTCTGAAAGACTGGTGGACGGCCCGCTTCCGCGACCACCACATTCCCTTGGCAAGCCGATTCCCAGACAAAGACCAATGAACACACCCCCTGAGCGGACAATCCGCAAGTTCAACCCCGGCACCTTCCAGTCAGACGAGGAGCTAATCGAACAGTTCGTGGTCAGGCAAAACGAACTCGGCATGGTGATGGAGACTTTGCGCGGCAACATTGACTCGCCCTCGTGCCAGCACCTGCTGATCGTGGCGCCCCGCGGCAGGGGAAAAACAATGCTGCTAGCCCGAACTGCAGCGGAAATAAGGACGAACAGCGAACTATCAGAACAGCTGCTGCCGGTGCGATTCATGGAGGAAAGCCACGAAGTCTTCAATATGGTCGACTTCTGGCTGGAAACGCTGTTTCACCTAGCCAGGGAAATCGAGGGCTACAACACCGACTTAGCGCAAGAATTGCGAGAAACCCACAGCGACTTAGCCCAGCAGTGGCGGGGAGGCGATTTGGAGGAACGCGCCCGATCCGCAGTTCTAGAAACTGCGGACAAACTAAATAGGCAGCTCGTTCTCATGGTCGAAAACCTGCAGGAGATGAACAACGCCGTGGACGACCGCTTCGGCTGGAAGCTGCGCCAGACGTTGCAGACGGAACCCCAAATCATGTTGCTCGCCACCGCCACCACTCGCTTCAAGGGCTTGGACGATATAGAGCAACCCTTTTTTGAATTGTTCCGGACCATCTCTCTCGACCCGCTAGATACCGAAGAAAGCCGGCTCCTATGGCAAATGGCCTCCGGGGACAAGGTGGGCGAACGGGCAATCCGACCTTTGCAGATCCTAACGGGAGGCGACCCTCGGCTGCTGGTCATCATTGCCCAATTCGCCCGCCATCGGTCCATGCGCGAGCTTTTGGAGGGCCTCGTATCGCTAATCGATGACCATACCGAATACTTCCGCGCCCATCTCGAAGGTTTCGCCAAAACCGAGCGGCGCGTCTATTTGGCGGTGATCGACCTTTGGCAACCGTCAACCGCCAACGAGATCGCTGCGCGAGCCCGCATGGACATCAGAGCCACGTCGTCCTTGCTTGGCAGGCTAGTCGATCGGGGCGCCGTCGCAGCCGATGGCAGGGGCAAAGCACGGCGCTACGTTGCCATCCAACGGCTTTACAGCATCTACTACAAAATGCGGCATGAGCGCGGTGGCGCGGCCGTCATCAATCACTTGATCGACTTCATGATCGAATTCTATTCACCTGCCGAACTGGTTGACGTCTTGGCGTCGCTCCCCGAGACAACCAATGAGCACATCGCCAAGGCGCAAGTATTTATTAAACAGGGCAATTACTTGCGAGAGAATGCACAGCACGAGGAGGCTATTCGCGCGTTTGACGAGGCGGTGAAGGAGGTCCGTCATCTCCGATCCGTCGAGGCGCAGCGAGTTGCTGCAGCGGCAACGATAGACAAAGGATACACCTATCTTGAATTGAATGATCCGATATCTGCAGCGGCGCTCTGCGACCAAGTGGTGGAGCAACTAGACGGCGAAGACGCCGCCGACTTGAACAACTGGACTGCATTGGCCCTGATCAACAAGGGCAATGCTCAAATAATGATGGGCGATCCGCGGGAAGCCGTCCTCACCTTTGACCAGATCGTGCAGCGCCGCTCCGACGACCAGTCAATCGAGTCGCGGCAAGCAGTAGCCCGAGCCCTGCTTGGCAAGGGCCAAGCATTTACGTTGCTTGGGAGGACGGAAAGCGCTCTGGACATCTGCAATGAATTGGCAAGGACGCACGGCGATCTAAATGAAGAGGGCGGCGTATCCTTTGCGTGGCAATCATGGTGGATCAAAGCCACTGCCTTTCTGCATCGGCAACAGGTCGATCGGGCTGGGAACATATTTCGAGGCTTGTACAGCGCCTTTGACCCAGCCAATCCTCACATGCTCAGGGTTATGACCATGGGAGTGATTGAGCTGGTTACGAAAGGGATGCCAGAACGGGAGGTTATCGACATTCTGATGATTGACCAAGAGAAATCCGATGCCTTGGCACCACTGGTCGTAGCCCTTCGGCAGAGGCAGGGCGAGGTCGTCAACTCAGCAGCAGAGATCAGCGCGGTGGCGGACGACGTTCGCAAGGTGCTTGAATTGGGAAGCAAGAAACACGGCTACCAGCTCAACCGTTGGCTCATTTAGCCAACTGGCTCGCGGAAATGCTTCGCGCAAGACGGGCGGCGATGTTTTCGAATTGCTTCTGCGCGTCCTTAAGGTCATCGGCGATTTCGGCGGCAATCACATCCGGCGGGGCCAGCGAATCCACGTCAGTGATGCTCTGGTCCTTGACCCAGAATAGGTCCAAGCTGAGCTTGTCCCGCTTCAGCAGGTCTCGGTAGTCGTAATCCCGCCAGCGGCCATTGGGGTTGGACTTCCCTTTTTCAAACGCGGAGTGGGCGGGCGGTGCCCAATTTTCAGGTGCTTCGCCCAGCGGGGCGCATGGTTCGGGCTTGGACGGGAGGGTTCGCCCCGTGTCCCTAGCCCCTGTGGATCTGCCGGAGTTCGGCCAGTCGATTAGTTGGCTGATGTCCCGCAACGGCATGTGCGCGCACTTACGGCTTGGCGGGCGCGGTTCAGGCAAACTGAAACTGTCGTCAACAGGCGCCTGAACGATGACAGCCCAATGAAGCACCTTGTGAAACTGCAAGTGGCCGCCTGAACCTCAGTGCCATAAGTGATGATGATGCACACCAACGCCGTTCGCTGTCCGTGTCACCCGCCTTTCTCTTTGGCGCAACGCTCACAGCTTGCCCAAATGGATTCCTGCCAAGTTCTGGAACTCGTCGTTGGAAACGAACCCGTACCGCTTACCCTTGTTCCCCACGGAATTCACTGCGTGCTTAGCGAGCCTATCCCTGATGGGAGTATCCTGACGATATAATCGCAATTCGTAACTGCTCTCGCCGATGCGCGAAATCGCCGCGACGTCTCCGATCCCGGTCAGCTTCGTGTACTTAAGCACTCCCGTGCCGAGACGGAAATCCAGGTTATTCTCCGCCTCAAAGGTCACCTTGACATCCTCTTCCCGGCCCATATCCACGAAATTCATTCCGACGACGCACGAATAGGTTCTCTTCTCTCCTTTCGCGTTGGGAATGGTGAGCGCCGGAAAGAAGTCGTAACAGTCCCGGCTGAGCCAGAAATACTGCGTACCTTTCGCCTCGGCGGTTTTGCGGCCCGCGTTGACCCGCACCGTGTCGGCGTGTCCGAGAATGAGGATCAGCGTCACCTCGTCCGTCTCGTCGAGAACGGTGGTGGGTCTCTCTTCGTCATAGAGCAGTCCCCATGCGGGAGACGATATGTCGTCTAGTCCCGGACAGTGCATCTGCCCGCTCCGCGTCAACAATCCATCAATCAGGCTATCCCACGAAAAACCCATGCCGCAAGACGTGGGGCGGTCCAGCAAGACCGACATTTCCACGTTCTGCGCCATGCCGGGGCCGGTGAAGTTGCCGCTCGACACGACCACCATGTCGCCGTCCCGTGTCCGGGAGCCGTAACTTTTCACATGCATGAGGCGCTTGCGATTGACGATGCTTACCTCTGCGCCGCATTCCAGCATCCCCTGCACCACCTGCCGGCTGGTGAGGTTCTGTCCCGCGCTGCCGGCGAACAGGGCGACCACCTTGCCGCCCAACTCGACATGGCGGCGGAAGACGGGGAAGAACCGGATGCCCCCGTTGTAGTTGGCGAAGCCGGAAACGACGTAGATGGTGCCTTCTCCCGCCTCCTGTTCCTGAAGCCAGACGCGTTCGAGGAGCGTGACCAACCCATTGTTGCGGCCGGTTGCGTAGATGTTGGGATGGACGGCGAGTTCGTTCATGGATTAGCCAGCACAACAAGGGTTTCGGCGCGGACGGCGTTGCTGACATGGTAGCCGTAGCGCCGGTAGGTCTGAAGCGGCATCAGTTCCTTTAACTTCCAGCCGGTCTGGGCGGCCAGTGCCGCCAAGTGGGACGGCGTATCGATGTCGTATCGAATGCCACCGAGCACCGTATGGTTGCGCCCCACGATGAGGGCAAAGGGCGCATCCTTCCGCATGACGCTGCGAGTGGCGCGAAAACTGTCCCGCATCAATGCGAAGTAGCGATAGAGCAGTACCGGCAATGCTTTTCGGCGGAAGCCGTCCTGCTCGCTAAGGGCGTCCTGCAGTCGACGGCAGAACGCAGCTTCCGCATCCGGCAGTCCGTCGGCGTTCTCCTGCAGGGCATCCGTCACTGTCCGGCGGGCCGCTCCGCCAAATTCGCGGCTGCCGATCAGTTCGGATTCGAGACTCCGGATGCCGTCTGGTTCGAGCAGGCCAAGCCACACAAGGGAAAGCCGCTGCGTGTCGATGTAGGGCAGCGCCATCGCGTAAGGCGGGCTGGTAATGGCGGCGTCGAACGGACCCGCATCTGGTGCGGGGCACCTCGCGTCGCAACGTTTGGCACTCCCCTGGGGCAAGCAGGTGCCCAAAACCGCCTGCGCGGATTCGAGTCGGTCGAAGAACCGCTCGCAGGCCGTGGTGAACGCTTCGGGAAACGGTGTGCGCGGCATGGGAGTCCTGCGCCGCCGAGTGCGCAGGTCCTTGGGATCCTGCAACGAGTAGTCGCGGAGCAGGTTGCTCGCGATGGCGAGGAACACAGGCGCGGAGGGGCCGGCCGCACCTTCGACAGCGATGCGGATCGTTTCGATCATGTCCAGCATTTTCGGGGTGAACCACGGCCGGAGGTAGCGAATGCGGGCATTCTCATCAACGGAGACGCTCCGGCGGAACGTTGGCGAAGATGAGAGTCGCCGCAGATCGGCTCGCAGATGTGCGACTGGCGTAACAAGCGCCTGGAGTTTGGCGTTGGTCAGAAACACCGCAAAGGGATTCAGGTCGACACCGTGGCCCAGTACTCCGGCATGGGCGCATTCCACTAGAGTGGTGCCGCTGCCGCAGAAGGGATCGAACACCCGCCGACCGGGGGCAATTTCGAAGATGTTGAGCAACGCCTTCGCGACCTGCGGGTTGAACTTTCCCTTGTATTCGTGGAGGCCGTGGACGGAATACCGGGTCGCCTGCCGGGGCCGGCTGGTGCGCACCGTACACTCCAGTCGGCTCTGAAGCGTTTCCATTGGCCCCCGCCCGTTCTCTCCTCCCGCAAAGTAGGTAAGCCGTTCCGCCGCCTTCGCGCCTTTCCCGCCGGTCACCTCCAGCCCGCTAGGAATCTCGCGCAGGTCCGGGCCGCCGAACAGCGCCGCCGCCTCGCGCACCGCGAGTTCCCGCTCGTAGGGGTAGTAGCTGTAGTCATGCCAGTTCAGGCGCACTCCGCGTCCCTCCGTCTGAGCACCAGCAGGGTTTCCGTCTTGATGTTCGCATGCGAAAGGTTGAAGGACCGGCGGCGGGCTGGAATGGTCCGCTCGGCCGAAAAGACCAGATCGAACCCTGCTGCGGCTTTCTCCACGATGCGGGCGTTGTCCACGATGCGTCCGTGTATGCGGGAGCGTCCGACGACGAAGCATGCGTGTCCGCCGGGCGTCAGAACCTTCCGGATCAGGTCGAAAGTTTTGGTCATCTGCCGCGCGAAGTCATCCGCCGTGTGAGGATTGCGCTTGAAGAAATGAGCGCGGGCACCGATCTCGCGCGCCTTGACCGATAGCGGATCGAGGCCGAGCCAGTGCATGCGGTGCTTGTGGTACAGCCAATACTCGTAGGCGTTCGGATAGGGTGGTGACGTAACGACCATGCCGATCGGTCCGATGCGCGAGGGGTCAAACGCTAGGGTGTCGCCCTCGAACACCTCCGAGCGCACCAGAGGATAGTCCCGTTGCGCGAGTGCGCTGTCGAGACGGGCGGCGGCGCGCAGGAACAGCGTGAACGCGTCGTCGGCATCCACGTTCTTGTCAATCGCCGCGTAGCGGGTGTCGCTCTCCTGGCGGGAAACCCGGACGACGATGCTCGACAACGCCAGCCGCAGCGCGTCCCGATAAGCGTCTGGCGCACTGCCAATAGTCTCGGCGAGCGAGGCGAGCGCGACCTGGATCGGGCGGTCGAACCAATGATCGAGATTGGGAATCGCCGGAATCTTGGCGTCCGGCCTTCGCCGGGCGCAGTCCGCAACGGTGGAGGCTGCATCCTTGAGGCCGGAAGGCCGAGGCGCGGTCTTCACCCGCGCCATCAGGCAGGCGATGGGATTAAGGTCGATTCCTACGGACGGCAGACCCCTGCGCTGGCATTCCGCCAGCGTGGTGCCGCCGCCGCAGAAGGGATCGAACACCGCGGTGCCGGGGGCGACCGGCAAGGATTCCAACAGCGCCCGCGGCAGTTCGGCGATGAATTTGGCGGGATAGGGATGGATTCCCTCAATGCCGCTGTGGGCGACGCGTTCTGGAAAATCCCAGTCGATTTTCGCGAGCGTCCGGGATGACGACGCGTCACCGTAGGGACTCATCGAGCCGTCTCTCCATCGTTAGGGGTGGCGGTCAGCGGTAGATTCATCTGTCCGTTCGGCGGCAGCAAGCAGAGCCACATATGCGCGGTCGTCGAAATTGACGGTCAGGCAGGAGATCATGGCGAACCACCGGAATCTTACCGTAAGCAAATTTATTGCAGTACAAAACCACAGTCAACACACAAATACCAACCCGAACGAACGGATTCCCTGGCTCAGTGGGGCGACGGGACAGGCCGGTCCCTACTGGGACCAGAACTTGACCGGGATGCACTTGGCCTAGGTATGCCGGGATGCGGCGCAGGGGACGCATACTAGGGGGCTGGCTACGCTGTCGGAAGGGGTCGGGCGGGGTGATGTTCGACCCAGTCCCTTACCCCTAGGGACTGGGAGCGGTCGACGATGAACCGCGCTCCATCCGCCGAAGCGGAAGCCGGCCCCGCTCTCGTTGGACTGTACGCCACTGGCCGGCGCATGGTCGCGACCGCCAAGGCCGTTCGCACAAAGGTCGCTTGGCGGTCGGCTGAACTGGCGCACATGGAGGCCCCCGATGGCCGCAAAACCTGACGGCGGGCGCTGTCCGCAAATTCTCTGCGCTGCTTGGCTAGGCATGTCCGCAGCCTCGGCGAGCGGGGGACTGGCCGCCAGCGCCGCCACGGAGCAGATGCGGGCGGACCTGTGCACCGCTCCAAGACTGGCTGCCACTGACGGTGTTGTTAACCTCCCAACTGCGGGTTGAGTGATGACATCTGTTTTGTCGCCAGCGACAGGACTTGTGGGGAAGCGCCCACGCGACCGTCGGCTTGCCCTGAGATGAATCCAGTCGGCATACCCTGCGCCGCCGCTTTGGAGAATTCCAAGACAACCAGGTCCTTCACTCCTTGATCTTCGGCGGCCCGTTGGAACGCCTGCATGTTCTCCAAGCAGGCGGCGCGATGCTGGTTTACTTCGTGGTTGTGCCTGTTCGCCCGGTAATGCCTCCCGCACCAAGCTGCGCCCCCGACCAGCAGCCCAACCACGCCCACGCGCCAACCCAAATAAATGATCGCTTCCGCGCCGGTGGTTGGACTTGGCGGGATGCCGCTGGCGTGCAGCACCACGAAAGTGACGGTTGCGAACACAGCGAATCCAAAAGCCAACGCAGTCGCTATGAGCCACTTGCCTGCGGCTTTGTTCGCTTTCCCGGCCTGCTCCCTGAATGCGCCCGTGAATTCAGCTGCCCCGGCCTCTCCAGCGGACTCTCTGGCAATGTTGGCGGCGTCCTTGGCTGCTTCAAGTTGCCGCTCCGCCTCCTCTCTGACTTGCTTGGTCCTCTTGTGCTCGTCCCGCGCCGCCGCAAGCCAGTGCTCCGCCTTGCCCGAATAAGTGGCGATCCACGGCACTTCGGCACGATAGTGAACTAGGATCGACGCTTCATAGCTCCGCAATGCACCCGCAACCGCATCGCGGTTGTTGACCATGTCACTTGTGCTGAAGCCGTCAATTCGCTGGAAGATGTCCACCACATCGTCTAGAAATGTGTTCAATTCGCTGAGAGGGTGTTCCTCAATAAGCTCGACTGGCAAGGACGAAAGGTCGTCAGTCATCTTAAATATGCGTTCCATGTGCGGCTTCAAGTCCTCGAAGTTCCGATCACCCCATTCTGGTCTCGTGACCAGCGCATCTTTACGTTCAAACCAATCTAAAACGGCTTGGCTCTTTTCCTTGAATTGGTCAACGGTTATTTGGTCCATTTGATGTAGCCTCAACGTGGTCGTGGTCAACTATTTGCAGCTCTTGTCTTGGTCCCTTCTTTCTATCCCCGATCGGACGTTTTCGGGCAAGCTGTCGTAAAGGTTGTCGATTTGCTGTTGCTTGCTGATTGTTTGGTCCGCGATAAAGTTGACGAGCTTAAAAAGTGTATTGACGTCCTCCTTGCTATCGCCCTCATCCAGCTTACCTGGATGGACCGCATCGTTGCCTGTGACCCGAACGTAGTCGAGCATCTTCTGTACGTCAAGCGGAAGTCCCTTTTTCACTAAGCTCGCAATGTCATCGTACAAGCTTTTCCCCTTCTCTCCTAGGAAAACGCAAAGCCTCTCAATGCAAAGCCTTAGTAGCGCGGCGGCTGACCTTGCGGAAATCGGCGCGACTTGCCTGGCTTCTTCGAAGATGCTCTTGATGTCGTCCGGAAGGTCTTGGTTTGGCCGAATGCCCAACGTTGCGGATGGGTAAACCATTTTCTTATTAACCCATACGGCCAGTTCCTGGCAATGGGAGCAACGGGACGCCCAAACATTGTGTATGGGTTGCAAGCTCGAGGTAATAGTGTGGTTCTCTAAAACTGCCTTTCCATCCAAAACGTCATCTGCAAGATTGGATTTGCCGCGGTCCTCCACGAAACGTTGAGATGCTTTGGAAATGCTTGAATTTTGTTCGTAAGGCGTCCATTGATCGGCCCCCCCGCGGGCCGCAAGCAGAGGAAACCACGACTGGTGAGCGAAAGCGTCGCAGTGCGGGCAGTTGAACGCGCTCTCGGTGACGGCGGGCACCTTGTGCGCATCGTCGCTCATGCGAATAACCCATCCATGGTCTGTGGGACTTTCATCGCTTGTCCACCACTCCATTGTTGTGGCATTTCCGTCGTCAGGAGTGCCTGTTGCCGGCTTGACGCTCAATCATCCGTCGCGCCATGGCGCAATTTGGAGAAGCCAATCAGCGCCGGAGCAATTGGCCCAGAACTCGGCACCTAGGCGACACACGAAAGGCAACCCATGCATAACCATCGCCATTGTCGACGAAACTCCGGCCGCGTTCAACTTTTCCCGGCCGCCGGACCCACTTCCAAGGCCAGACCTTGCGGCGGGCACCGTTTCGCGGGCACCGGTCAAGCAGCGCGAAGTCGTGGGAGTCCCGCCGCCGGCACCCCGTGCGCCGTTGGCGACGGAGATTGACCAAATTGGGGAGCCGGAGGTCATCCAAGTGAACCATTGCCGTATGCCAGCCTGCGGGAAGTATGGAGTTCCCGCTCGAACGCTCTGCTACACGTCCAAGAAGGTCACGAGAAAGAGAGGTAGGTTCGTGTGCGGAAGCATGTCGGGAGCGCACCTCATGGCCGTTCACTGGGCGCAACGTCACCGCCGCAACGGACGGGGCGGCTGGCAAAATCCGGGATGCGGTCGTTGCCCCGCAATCACGCTGCCGCCTTCATCCCCTTCCGCCTGCTCCGCTTCGCCCGAGGCACCCGCTGCCCAGCCCACAGAATGTCCTCATACCCAAGCGGCTTGCAGGCGAACCCCAACCGCATGGCCGGCGTCTTGCCGTCCTTATCGCTGACGTGAACCCAGTTGTTGACGGCCCGGAAGACGGTCAGGTACTTCTGCACCATGGCCGGGTTGTAGGGCGCGTAGCCGTGCCAAGCGGCGTTGTGGCCGCTTGAGGTTCCGACCGGGCGCTCAAGGCGTTGAACTGCCTCATTATCATCTGGAAGACGTTGTCGACGCGGGCCAAGCCGGCATTGAGCAGCATGTCCGCCTTGCGGTCTTCATCCACGGACGCATGGGGCGTGAGCCAGCACATGGCCTTGTGCGGCTCGTTCATGGTGGGCAGGGGGTGCTCGAACCGTTCGTCCCGCCACCTGCCGTGCGGCTGGGAGTCGGACAGGTTGGCCTTCATCATCAGCCGCGCCACTGCGCCCCGGTCCTTCCGTACATCCGGGGGCAGGGATCGGGCGAAAGCGCGGCGTCGCGGCTTGCTTTCCTCAAGGATGCGCCGCCGCTCGTCCACTGTCTTGAACTTGTCGTAGCGGACGAAGAAGGCGTGGGCGGCGCCCCACTTCACCTCCTCCGCGAAGGCGCACAGGAAGGTGGCACGGTTCATGGAGTCGATGCCCATGCCGGCCTGCAGCTGGCGGACGCCCCCGCCAGCCAGCATGCGGCGCAGCACCAGCCAATGGGCGTAGGCCGTGTAGGGCAGGTGGACCTGCAGCCCGCCGCTCATGAAGGGGGTGCGGAAGGTCTCGTTGTGGTGCTGGAGCTCGACGTTCCCGACGTCCGCCCGAGACTCCGCCTGCGCGTAGAGCGCTTGGATCCGCCGGAGCAGGCCCCGCCGGTCCACCACGGCGCGGGACATGGCCCTAGCAGCGGAACTTTCAACATTAAAATCAATGGGTTACATGAAATATGCCCCAAAATTCCGAACGGCTAGGTAAATGTGCTGCACGAAATTGAGTTGCTTGTTGCTGGTGGAGGTCCAGAAGTCCTCCCGCACCACCACCTGATCTTGCTGCGCTTTTTCGCTCTCCAGACCGATAGCGCGGAGCGTATTTGAGCCGCATCTCCCAGACCGAGACGGCGCTGACGTGAACGCGAGCATCGCGACCCTAGAGGAACTGCCGTTCGGTTGCGGAGAAAAGGCCCCGGGACACCATCAGCGCGTAAAGATAGGTCGTATCGACCAGAACATCCATCGTCGCTAGCCGTCGTCCTCCAACCCAAGCACCTTGCGGCTGAGTGCTGGATCATGGAAGGCCGCGATCATCTTCTCCGCCGCCTCTGGCGGATCTTGCTCGATGCCGAGGCGCCGAAGGGTCACCTCGAGCTTCTCGAAGTCGATGCCGCCGCGGCGCTTTCGTTTGGGGCAGGCCACCACTTCCACCGCCGGCTCACCGCGCTTGGTGATGATCACTCGTTCGCCGCGCTGGGCGGCGGCGATTAACTCCGAAAGGCGCGGCTTAGCCGCGCTGATGGCGAGTTCCATGCTGCTGCTCCGGTTGTCGTGGGGCAGTTTACGCCATTCCGTCCCCGCGGGCGTCGTCAGCGCTGCAAGAGGGTGACTGGACTCACTCCGCGGCCTTCATCGCTCCGGTATAGGCGTAACGATGGGGGTTGGCTGGTTCCCGTTGTCGTGCGGCGCGTTGGGAGGCAGCACTGGGCGATGCACCGGGAACTGCCTGTTGGCTGCGGCGGCGGTGAGCGCCGCTTGCGCGGAGGGGAATTTGGCTAGCTGCCGCACCAAGTGGCGGGTGACCTGCATCAGACCCAATTCGTTGGCTTGGTTGCGGGCCAAGGCTTCCTGTGGGGAAATCCAGATGCTATCGACCGTTTCGTGCTCGTCGTGGCGGCCGATTTGGCCGGGCGGGGCGGCGGCGATGAAAAAGCGGGTGTCGAAGCGGCGCGGGCGGCCCAAGGGGGTGACGAAACGGCTGTGGAAGTGGATTCGGTCCACGGCGAGCTTCAGGTTCTCCCGTTGGCAGATGTCGAACAGCCGGAGCCGTCGGCTGTGCAGCGGCTTGCGGTAGGCGGCGAAGCGGGTGCGCTCAGCCTCGTCGGCATAGGCTAGCAGTTCGCCGTTCCGATAGGCTAGCAGCAGGCCGGCCTCCTCAAAGCTCTCGCGGATGCCGGCGATCCAATAGCCGCGCCATTCGCTCCCCAACGCCTTGGCCTGCTCTGCTTGGCCCTCCGCCGGGCCTTGGCGCACGGCATCGTACCTGTGCAGGTGGTCGTCGCCATCGACTCGACCGCCGGGAAAAACGAACATGCCTCCCGCGAACGCCGCCTGATGGGTTCGCTTGAGCATGAATATCTCGAACCCTGGGGCCGCCTCCCGCAGCAGGATGACGGTGGCCGCCGGCCGAACGGGCTGCACTTTGTTCATTTCCCTCCCGAAGATGCTTTCGATCCCAAAAACGGACGGGGACTATAAGGCCGCCCAGACCGTTTCTCCAATTTTCGCCTGACCGGGCGCCGCTTGCACCGGCGCAAAGTGGCGCTGGCCGCCGCACAACGCTAAAGTGCAAACCTTTGCGGAGGAGATGGCCCAAACCATGAAACTGTCCGTCGAATTCCCAAGCGTCGCCTACCGGGAGGGGCCGGAGGCGGTGGCCCGGCTGGCCAAGGCCATTGAGGACATCGGCTACGATCAGCTCGACATCTTCGACCATGTGGTCATGGGCTATCCGGCACCCTCGCGGTCAAAGCCGGTTTATCCGCCGAAGATGCCGATTCTGGAGGCGCTGACCACGCTGGGCTACGCCGCCGCCGTCACCGAGCGCATCGGCCTCGGCACCGAGGTGCTGATTCTGCCGCAGCGCCAGCCGGTGCTAGTGGCTAAGCAGGTGGCCACCTTGGACATTCTTTCCGGCGGGCGCATGCGGCTGGGCGTCGGCGTCGGCTGGCAGGCGTCGGAGTACGAGGCGTTGGGGGAGAAGTTCGGCAACCGGGGGCGGCGCATGGATGAGGACATCGCCATCCTGCGGGCCTGCTGGTCGGATGCGCAGATCGATTTCGACGGCAAGTTCAACCACATTGAGGCCATGGCCTTGGAGCCGAAGCCGCCCCAAGGCGGCAAGCTGCCCATCTGGGTGGGCGGGTTTGCGCCCCAAGCGCTGCAGCGCGTGGGTACACTGGCGGACGGCTGGCTGGCCCCGGCGCTTGAGGACCGGGAACAGGCGGCGAAGATGCTCGAAACCGTCCGCGAACACGCCACTGCCGCCGGGCGGAACCCGGACGCCATCGGCCTGCAGATGATGCTGGACGTGCCGCCAAGGGACAACCGCGGCAAGGGCTTCTACAGCGACTTGGACAACGTGGTGCGGCGCTGCAACCAGGTGGCGGAGATGGGCTTTGCGGGCGGCGCCCTGAACGCCACCGCCATCTTCCAAGCCGGGTTCCGCAGCGTTGACGCCATCATCGACAAGCTCGACGAGCTGCACGAGGCCATCCGGGCGGAGGTGGGCCGTCCAAGTGCAGGATAGGCACCGCGCATACTGGCGGGCCAATTTGCGCTTGGTGGGTACACTGCTTGGCGTCTGGTTCGTCGTTTCCTTCGGCTTCGGCGTCCTGCTGGTGGAACCGCTGAACCAAGTGCCTTTCTTTGGCTTCAAGCTGGGCTTTTGGTGGGCGCAGCAGGGCAGCATCTACATCTTCATCGCGCTGATATTCGTCTATGCCGCCGCCATGCGGCGCATCGACCGGAAGTACGGCGTTGGCGACGAAGATGACGGGGCAAGGGACGGCCCGCTTTCCGAACCGCCGGGGAACGGCGGCCAATGAATTCAGCTTGGGCGGAGGGCGCTGTTTCTTGGAAGCGCTGGAATGGGGATGCCGGCCCACCCGCCAAGTCGATGTTCACGCACGGCGACAACCCGCACAC
The DNA here is from genome assembly GCA_958296195.1 of uncultured Pseudomonadales bacterium. Taxonomy (GTDB): domain Bacteria; phylum Pseudomonadota; class Gammaproteobacteria; order Pseudomonadales; family Azotimanducaceae; genus Azophilus. The sequence goes on from OY282455.1 coordinate 3,232,989, forward strand.
CCGATGTCCGTAGAAGCCCTCACCTATTTGTTTGTCGGCCTGAGCTTCGCGCTCTACATCGGCATCGCCGTTTGGTCCAGGGCCGGCTCCACCGGGGAGTTCTACGTCGCCGGCGGCGGTGTCCATCCCGTCGCCAATGGCATGGCCACCGCCGCGGACTGGATGAGCGCCGCCTCCTTCATCTCCATGGCGGGGATCATCGCCTTCATGGGCTACGACGGCGCCGTCTATCTAATGGGTTGGACGGGGGGCTATGTGCTGCTGGCGCTTCTGTTTGCGCCCTATTTGCGCAAGTTCGGCGAGTTCACGGTGCCGGACTTCATCGGCGCCCGCTACTACTCCAACGCCGCCCGGGTGGTGGCGGTCCTCTGCCTGATCGTGGTGTCCTTCACCTACGTCGCCGGGCAAATGCGCGGCGTCGGCATCGTCTTCAGCCACTTTCTGAACGTACCCATCATCTGGGGGGTGGTTATCGGCATGGCGGTGGTGTTCCTCTACGCCGTGCTCGGCGGCATGAAGGGCATCACCTACACCCAAGTCGCCCAATACTGCGTGTTGATCTTCGCCTACCTGACGCCGGCCATCTTCATCTCCCTGATGATGACCGGCATGCCCGTCCCACAGCTTGGCCTCGGCTCGGAACTGGCCGACGGCAGCGGGCTAAGGGTGCTGGAGAAGCTGGATCGCACCTTGGTGGAGCTCGGCTTCACCGCCTACACCGACGGCGGCAAGGCCAAGATCGACGTCTTCGCCATCACGCTGGCGCTGATGATCGGCACCGCCGGGCTGCCCCATGTGATCGTGCGCTTCTTCACGGTGCCGAAGGTGTCCGACGCCCGCCGCTCGGCCGGCTACGCCCTGCTGTGCATCGCCTTGCTCTACACCACGGCCCCGGCGGTGGGCGCCTTCGCCCGGCTCAACTTCATCGACACCGTGCATGAGGTTCCCTACGCCGAGACCGCCGATTGGTTCAAGCGCTGGGAGGGCATCGGCCTGATCGGCTGGCTGGACAAGAACGGCGACGGCACCATTCAGTACGCGCCGGGGGCGGCCTTTGCCGGCGCCCCCGCCTTCACTGTCGAGCGCGGCGAACATGGAGAGCGACAATTGGCCAACGCCCCCACGGATGCGCCCAACGAGGTCTATGTGGACCGGGACATCATGGTGCTGGCCAACCCGGAGATCGCCGCCCTGCCCGGCTGGGTGATCGCCTTGGTCGCGGCGGGCGGCTTGGCGGCGGCGCTTTCGACGGCGGCGGGGCTGCTGCTGGTCATCTCCGCCGCAGTCTCCCATGACCTTGTGAAGAAGACTTTGGCGAGGGACATCACCGACCGGCAGGAACTCTTCTACGCCCGCGTCTCGGCGGCGGCGGCCGTCGTCGTCGCCGGCTACTTGGGCATCAATCCGCCGGCCTTCGTCGCCCAGGTGGTGGCGTTCGCGTTCGGCTTGGCGGCGGCGTCCCTGTTTCCGGCCATATTGCTGGGCATCTTCACCATGCGCACCACCAAGGAGGGCGCCGTCGCCGGCATGTTGGCCGGGCTGGCCTTCACCTTTCTTTACATCGCTTGGTTTAAGTTCATCGCGCCGGAGCAGAACAACGCCGCCCACTGGTGGTTCGGCATCTCCCCGGAGGGCATCGGCGCAGTGGGCGCCTTGCTGAACTTCGCCATCGCCCTGTTGGTCAGCCGCTTCACGGCGGCGGTGCCGGACAGGGTGCAGGCATTGGTGGCCGCCATCCGGGTGCCGGCCGGCGTGCAGCGCCCGCAAGGCCATTGAGGCGCCGACGGCAGCTTTAGGTGGCAGGTTGTTGGCCTGCGGCCGGCGACGGAGCGATGGAGCCGGCAGCGGCTTCGCGGCTAGGAGGAAGTGGAGCGGGAAACGAGACTCGAACTCGCGACCCCGACCTTGGCAAGGTCGTGCTCTACCAACTGAGCTATTCCCGCATCTGCAACCCTGTGCGCACTGTGGAGCGCACCGATAGGCCGACATTCTAGCGCCGGTGCGGACAAGCGCAAGTGGTTGCAAGCGCTCACGGTCGGACTTTGGGGTGTGCATCCCGATTGTCCGGGCGCGGCTTGGGCTATAGGTCCGCTTTTCACCACAGGTCACGCTGTCGTTTTCATGCGCCAGAGCTGGGAGCGAAAGCCCAGCAGCAGCATCACCGCAAACATGCCGGCGGCGGATACGCCAAGCGCCGCCTGAGCGCCGACTTCCTCCGCCAAAAAACCATTGAGCAGCGCTCCCAACGGCCCGGCGCCTATGAAGGAAAACCAGTGGAACGCCATCACCCGTCCCCGCTGCGCTTCCAGCGCCTGCTCCTGCATGATGGTTCGCGCCATAGTCATGGACACCCCGCCGCAAGCGCCCCAAAAGAACAGAATTCCCAAAAATATGGGGAAGCTCGGCGCCATGGCCACCAACCCAAGCACCAGAGCGCCAGTGAACTGCGCAAGAATCAGCGCCCGGCCCTGCCGCGCCACGTCGCCAATGCGCAGCAGCAGCAGAATGGCGGACACCAGCCCAACTAGGTTGCAAATGTTCATCATGCCCAAGTCCGCCGCCGCGCCGTTGAAAACCTCGCGCACAAAGAGCGGCAGGGTGACGATGTAGGCACCCATGAAGAAGAGGCCCATGGCGAAGTTCAACAGGGCCACCGTGCGCATCGACCTGTGGCGCAGCACGGCCTTCGAGCCTTCCAGAATCGAGCGCAGCAGGGAGGTCTCGCCGGCATCCCTATTGGCCTCCTGCTTTGCGCCGGTCTGGACGATGCCGCGAAAGCCCCACAGGCCACCCGCCAGCACCGCCGCCTGGATGCCGAGGATAAGGGCGGCCCCTAGTTTGTCAGCCAAAGCGGCGACTAGGCTGCCGATGATCTGCGTGCCGAACTGCACCATGCTCACCAGCATGACAGCGCGTTGAATGCGGCCTTCGGCCACTTGATTGAGCAGCCCGTCCCGGGCCGGCGTAACGAACGCCTGAGCGCAGCCCATCACCAAGGCGTACAGCAGCAGGCCGGAAAAGGACAGGCGCTCCAAGGCCACCAACAGCAGCAGGATGAGCGGCGCCAGCGTGGCTCCGGACTGGGCCGCCATCGCCATGCGCCGCCCGCCGTAGCGGTCCGCCAAGCCGCCTCCAGCCAAAATCAAAAGGGTGCCCGGCAACAGCAGCGTCATCTGCGCGACGCCCACCATTTCCGGCGACTCCCGCAGCACCATGATCAGCAGCCAGGCAAACAGAACGCTCTGCATACCAAAAGCTAGGAACCAAGAGCTGGTGCCCAAAAGATAGTAGTGGAGGGGTCGCATCCGGGACCTTTTCAAGTGCAACGGCGGCGCCCGCAACGACCAAGACTCCAGCAAAGGGCTGGCCGGGGAATCCGCAAACCTAGCATGATAACGGTTGCCGCCAAGGAAGGCTGCACCCCTTTTCACAGCACGGCTAGGGCCGTTCGCCATAGGGTATGTAAGCCCTGTCCCGGCGTCTGCTGTCTTTGCCCACAGGCCGCCATCGGGTTGCTAGCGCAACCTGAAAACATGCTGGAAATGGCGGGCCGAACATTGCTTCCAAAGTGCGCACGGGCCATGGTGGCGATCCAAATTTCTTCTGGAGAAACCCATGCGAACACTTAGCAACAAGGAAATGGCCCAGGCCAGCGGCGGCATGATTCCACCGCTGTGGGGCTGGGGTTGGGGGGCTTGGGCATGGCGCGGGGGGCGGATAGTCCATTCGCCCACCAGCACCGGGCCGGCGCCCAACCCGCCCAGACCGCGACCCGGCCCCGTCTTCCGCTGGTAAGGCGGCCGCGGCAAAGGCGGCCCAGCCAAGCGGCGGGCCGCCACCGCTGGTCCAATTGCGGGGCGGCGAAACAGGCAGCGCAAAGACTCGCCGACACATTCGGCAGGGCTGCGCCGACGCATCGCCAAGCTGCTTGCCGGCGGTGCAACGCCTTCCATTTTAGAGGGCCGCATTGCGTTTGGCCCTGCGCCCTCGCTCGTTCTTGGGCACTTGGTGGAATATCGGGGCAGGTTTTCCCCGGTAAAGGGTTATCCTGCATCGCCATGCATGGTGGCGTGGTCAACTTTCGCCCAGGCGGGGCCTGTGGGTACTGAAAACAGCCCAAGCGATGGCTGGACGGTGCTGCGCTCCTCGCTCAACCGGCGCAAAATCACCGAGGCGGCCTTGGTGCTGGCCGCCATGCAGATTCCGCACCGCACCCAATGGCGCGGCCATGCCTGGCTGCTGCTGATTCCAGCCGACGAGGTGGTCCGGGCGGAAGCGCAACTGCGTTCCTATGACGCCGAAAACCAACGCCAAAACGCACCGCCGCCCTACATCCACACCTTTGAACGCGGCTGGGTGGGGGTGTTGGTGTTTCTGGCCATCCTCTGGTTGCTGCCCAACCTGGAAGCTGCAAGCCTGTTCGGCTGGGATTGGCGGCAGGCCGGCCTCATGCAAGCCGGTCTGGTGCAGGAAGGTCAATGGTGGCGCACCTTCACGGCGCTGACCCTGCACGGAGACCTGGGCCACATCGTCGGCAACTCCGCCTTTGCGGCCGTGTTCGGCGTCTTCGTCGGCCGGCATCTGGGCGCCGGCTTCGGTTGGCTGCTGGTGCTGCTGAGCGGAGCGCTCGGCAACTACGCCAACGCCCTGATGCAGCCGTCCGCCTTCGCATCCCTAGGCGCGTCCACCGCCAACTTCGCCGCCCTAGGATTGACCGGCGCCTTCATGTGGCGGCGGCGCCGTGCCGGAAACGTGGCTTGGCGGCAAAGCTTCGCTCCCCTGTTCGCCGCGGTGGCGCTGCTCGCCTACACCGGCGTCGGCGGCGAACGCACCGACGTGATGGCGCACTGCACCGGCTTCGCCGCCGGCGTCGGCAGCGGCCTGCTGGCCTCCACCTTCGACATCCGGCGGCTGGGCAAGAGCGGCCAAGCCATCTGCGGCGGCTTCGCCCTGTGGCTGTTGGCCTACGCTTGGTTCAAAGCGGGGAGCGCGGCCCTGTGAGACCCCTAGCGCCGTTCATGCGGGCCTGCACGTTTACCGCGCTGCTGGCTTGGCCGCAGTTGGCCGGTGCCCACGGCGGCGTGGTGGCGGAGGAGGACACTTGCCTGTTGCGCATGGGCTTCCTGCAGGCCCACTTCACCCTGCATCAACCGGAGACCCGCGGCGCGGAGGAATTCTGCGAGGATCTGCCGGACATCGGCTCCAGCTTGTTCGTCATCGAATACCTGCACGACATGATGAAGGAAATGCCAATCGACTTCCGCATCATTGCCGACAATCAGAATTTCGGCATCTTCGCCAACTGGGAGGACGTGGCGTCGATTGCCGACCTGGAGGCGCAGACGGTCTTGCACCGCCTTCTGGCACCACAGCCGGCCGGCGTTCTGGCGCTGCGCCACGAGTTCGAGCAGCCCGGCGGCTACATCGGCATCGTCGTCGCCGAAAATCCCGACAACGGCAAGGCCTACAACGCCGTGTTCTACTTTGAGGTGGGCAACGCCGGCTACGGCTGGATTCCACTTTTCGTGGGGTTGGTCGCCGCCGCCCAACTGCTCTTCTGGTTCAGCACCGGCACCCTGCAGCGCTTCGTGCATCGGCACGGCAAATCTGCCAATCCATCGGTTTGAGGACGTGTTCCCCGCTCACGTCCAAGGCAGCCAAGGCGGGAGGGGCGGCCGGCAACGCGGCTATTTGCTCTAGTGGCGGGCTTAGGTTGGGCCTTAGAATAGGTGCGACCGCATGGAGCTGAAAGCAGGCCATTTCCAAGATGAACCACCTTGATGCATTCCGCCAGGACACCCGCGCTTGGCTCGAAGCCAACTGCCCGGAAGGGGTGCGCGGCCCCGGCCAAGTGGCTTGGGGCAGCCGCAGGATCGAACTGGAGCCCGACGTTCGCCTGTGGCTTGCGCGCATGGCCGAAAAAGGCTGGACCGTCCCCACCTGGCCCAAAGCATACGGCGGCGCGGAGCTGGACAAAGCCGAGTACCAAGTGCTCATCAGCGAATTGAAGCGCATCCGGGCGCGGACGCCTTTGACCGGGCGCGGCGTCAACTACATCGGCCCCACCCTGCTGGAGTATGGCAACGAGGAGCAGAAGGCCCGTTGGCTGCCCGGCATCGCCCGGGGCGAAGGCGGCTGGGCGATGGGCTACTCCGAACCGGGTGCCGGCTCCGACCTGGCAAGCCTCTCCACGCGGGCGGTGCGCGACGGCGACCGCTTCATCATCAACGGGCGCAAGATATGGACCTCCGACGCCATGGACTGCGACTACATCTTCGTGTTGGTGCGCACCAACCCGGACGCGCCCAAGCACCAAGGGATCAGCCTGATTCTGGTCGATATGCACCAGCCCGGCGTACAGGTGCGCCCCATCCGCCTGCTATCCGGCGCCTCGCCCTTCAACGAAACCCTGTTCGAGGACGCCATCGCCCCGGCCAGCGACCTGGTGGGCGGCATCGACAACGGCTGGACCGTGGGCAAGCGCCTGCTGCAGTTCGAGCGCTCCACCCACGCCGGCATCAACATTTCCGGTGCCCAAGGCGGACGCACCGCGGAAAGCCGCCTGCCGCAGATCGTCAAGCGCTACGCACCGCTGGCCAACGGCGCCATCGCCGACCCGGAACTGCGTACTTGGCTCATCCGAGTGGAGCAGAACGGCCATGCGCAACGGCTGACCCAAAAACGAGTGATCGAGGAAGTCCAAGCCCGCGCCCCCGGCTTCGCGTCCTCGGCCGTCAAGCTAACCAACGCCCTGCAAGTGCAGGACAGCCACGAACTCATCCTAGCCGCCATGGGCAGCCAAGGCATCGGCTGGGAAGGCGCGGCCTTCAGCCCAGACGAAATCGAAGCCACCCGCACCTGGCTGCGCGATAAATCCCTCACCATCGCCGGCGGCACCAAGGACATCCAACGCAACATCATCGCCAAGCGAGTGCTGGGGCTGCCGGACTGACGCGACATCCTCTACCAGCGGAAACCGCCCGCGTGGGGCTTCCGGGGCAATCCCTACATCGACAGCCCCTCGCCCTCCTCGTTCTCGCTGGTGGGTTCGGGCGCCAGTTCGTCAATGGCCGCCTGTATGGTCAAGGCGGGCCTTAAGCCGTCGGCCAGGCACTGCTCGAAGCCCTTTTGCAGATGGGTCCGCATGGATGGAATGAGCGGCGGCGTGACGGGCCGCCCGGCGCTGTCCTCGTCGCATCCAAACACCCCTTTGTCGATGGCGGTCTGCAGCGCGTCGCTCGCCCGTCCGTCTGACACTGGGGCGCCTTCATCGTCCCCCGCCATGATGATGGCGCGCGCATCCTGGCGCGACAGAGCGCCGCCTTGGCGCACACTCAGCTTGCAGATGGCGCCGAAGGCCATTCTATGGTGCTCCAAGGCAGGGCTATGGAGCCGGCCTTGGTAGTATTCGTCCTTCCACTCTTGATGCCTCGCCGCAATGTCGTTCAGCATGGCTTCGTCGAACTTGCGCCCCTCCTCCATGTCCAGAACGCCTTGGCAGGCGGCCATCAGCCCCGCCGTGAGGTGCTGCGGAAAGTCGTCCGACGCAGCCTCCAGCCCGCCGACAAGAGCTTTCCGCCATGTACGCCATTCATCGGTGGTCATGCCCAAGGAGCGGACGTGCGCCAGCCAGTCTCCGTCGCCCTCGGAGAGGCCGACATGGTCCAGCGTCCGCTCCAGAACCTCCCGGCCCTCGCCGGGATGCAGGCGTCCCAGTTCCCTTACCGACTGTCCCGTTAGCCTAGAGATGCCGAGCTCGTTGAGAACGCGCTTCGTGTTCGGCAGGCCGAAGCAGAGCAGGGGCAGCCTCGCCTTATGGTCGCCGGCGTACAGATCGCAAGCGTTCTCCTTCGCCTGCTGCGAGTGGACGTTGCAGTTTTGCGCCTCGTCAAGCATCAGGACCACGACGGCGCCCTCGGCCCAAACGCGCTCGGTGTAAACGTCAATGCATGACGCTAGGGTGGACGCCTCCGACAGCCCGTGCGCCAACTCCCGGATCTCCTCCCAGGCCTTGCCGCGAAACAACCTCTGCACGACCGCGCCGGCCAGTTCGTCCGCAGAAGACCCCTTGCCCCCTAGTCGGATCCGCATGGCGCCGCGCTTGACGTGCGCATCAAAGCAGCGCTTGTTGATCGTCCGGATGAGGTGGACGGGGGGCCGGGACAGATCCGCCGTGCTGATGGAGGCGCACAGCACGGGGCGGCCATTGACCTCCCCCCTCTCCAGCAGCCGGCGTCCGAACTCGTTGCAGAGTGCGGTCTTGCCCGTACCGGGGACGCCCTGAACCACCCGGATGGCACCCAACGGCGGCGACTTGTCCTGCGCCGCCGCCCTGCTGACGAGGCCGTCCAGAAACTGCATTTCCGAGTCCCGTCCGACGAAGGACAGAGGGTCGCTGCGGTCTCTGCTTTCGACGAGGTCGAACAACTCTTGACGAACGCTTTCCGGGATCATCACCTTCACGCCGCCATGCGGTCTGCGCATGGATCCCAAGGTACTCGACACGGCATGGCGCAGTCAAAGGCCTGCGTACAGGGCGATTCCCCTTACATTGACAGCCGCTCGTCCTCCTCGTTCTCGCTGGCGGGTCCGGGGGCCGTTCGTCAATGTATTCCCCCCACGCAGGATGCCGCGCACCCGCGCCAACAGGGATGTGCCAACATTCAAATTGGATACTGAACGTGGTTGTCCGCTTGAAGGCTCAACGGGGCCCCTGAAGAAACCTCCCTCACCAATCACAGTCTGTTGGCCAACCCATCCTAGTCCAAGGGCCGGGGCACGGGTTCACCTCTCGACCGACGGATGGAGACGCGGTCCGGCAGGCGTTGTTCGGGCAGCGCCAGGAAGGCGCCGCCATGCCGCCCAGTCAAGGCGCGCATCAACATGGCGAAGTTGGCCCCGTGGCTGGCGGAGTCCAAGTTGGAGAATCCCACCGCGTGAATGCGCAGCTCATCGGCGGCACCCTGCCGCCGAACGCCTCGGTCCACTCGGTCAATCAGGGCGTCGAACTCCACCCCTTGGTAGTCGTCGCCAAATACGAACACCGCCATGCGCCGGCCGGGCGCGTACAGATCCCGCACCGCCTGCAGAATGCCGGGTGCCGGGTTGCTGGCCGAGTAGGCCCGCCAACTGCGCATTTTGCGCAGCGCCGTGCGTCGGTTGTCCGGCGTGTCCGGTATCCACCGCCCCCGGGTCTTCGGGTGCAGGTATTCGCCCTGATCGCTGAGCACCTGGAAGCCCTTTAGCTGCGGATACTGCGAGAGCACGTTGGACATCTCGGTCATGACATTGCGCCAGAGGAGCATCATGCTGCCTGAGGTGTCCAACACGATGGCGACATGATCGGAATCCACGGGAATGCCGGCCGCTTCTTGGGGCGGTGGCGGTTGGTCCTCGGCGGCGGCGGTAAGCAGTGCGCGGCCACGGCTTAGGGCCTCCCGCAAACGCTCGGCCCGGCCGCGCAGCGCCTCCTGTTCGTCAGCAACGGCCATAAGGCGACGGGATTCCTGTTCGGCCTGCAGCGCCTGCCTATGGAGGCGGCGCATCTCGGCCACTTGCCGACGGTGGCGAGCGGCGGCGGCTGCAATGGACTCGGCCATCCGCCCGTGCTCCAAGGCCGCAGCTTGAATGGCCTGCTCGGCCGCAGCTTTTTCCTCCTCGGTGCGGTTTGGCGTCAACATCACCAGCAGGATGACGGCGCCAAATGCGCAAGCGATGGCGTCCAACAAGCTAATGGAAAAGGCGCCGGGCGCTTCGGGGCGGCGGACGGGACGCATCAGGACGTGGGCCAGCCGAAAGCGGGCGTGAGCAGCCGCCCGCCGCTTAGGGCGGCCAAGAGCCAATAGCCGTGGGCGGCCTGCGCATCGCCCTCGATCGGCAGCAGGATGACGTCGAAGCGAGTGCCCGCCAATTGTTGCTCGGCCACCCGCGCAGCGTTCAGAAAGACGCTCATGCGGCAATCGCCGGACACGATCGGCGCATTTGGGCGGTTCACACGGGGGCAGCCCCGCAGGGAGCGCAAAGGCGTGGCCCCCGGCAGTGTGGGCAGCCCATCGGTGATGATGAGCACCTGCCGAGGCGAGGGCGACAGGCGGGCGGTCGCCTGCAGGGCGGCTTTGAGGTTGGTGGCGCCCTCCGGCGCCGTGGCATCCAACTGCCGGCGCAAGTTGCCGGCGTCCTGCTGCGGGGCACCCTGCCGCTCCCATCTGATGACGCCTGTTTGGGAGAGGGGAGCATCCACGCCGATGACGGCGCTGGAAAACATCAGCAGCCGCCGACGCCCGCCTTCCGGTATGCGGGCAAGCGCCCATTGGGCGGCGTCCCGCGCCGTGCGCCACTTTTGGGCGTTTAGTTGCGCCCTAGGAGGCGAGGCCCGCAAACGCACGATGTCAACAATGTTTCGATGCAGCATGCTGGCGGAGCGGTCCAGCAGAATGACAGTGCGGTCCGGCATCATCCGCAACCCCGTCAACTGCTTGGGCGGAGGCGGCTCTTCTGTTGGCGTGTCCGCCTCCGCGGAAGACAACAGCTCGCGCAGAAGCTCCTTGTCGGCTTGGGCGGACTGCGCCGCCGCTTGCGCCGACTGGGCTCGCCGCTGCAAGGCCGACTCGGCAGCGCTGCGGCCGTCTTGCGCCGCGCGCAAGGCCTGCGCCGCCTGCGTTGCCTGAGCATCGGTGTCGGTGAGCAGTCGCCGCCATTCGGCCAGTTCATCCTGGGCCCTTTGCAAGGCTGCCTGCGCCTGCCCAACTTGCATTGCCATCTCGTCGGAAGCCGGCGCCTGCCGCACCAGCATCAGCAGCATCACCGCCGCGCCCAAGCCGCAGCAGAGCACGTCAAGCAGCGCCAAGGGGTGCCCGGGCGGACCGGGGCGGCGCACTAGGCGGGCTCCACCGCCGGCTCCCCGCCCTCCTCGGTGCGTCGCGCCAAGTCGGCCAAGGGGGTCAGCAACCGTTCCGAGGCGAACTGCCGTGCGTCAGCCGCCCGTCGTTCGTCACGCCCTTGCAATGCTTGGGCGCAAAGCGTCACCGCCAAACTGACGAACAAGGCCACAAAGGTGGAGTTGAACGCCACGCCCAAACTCCCGGCCATGCCGGCCAAATCCCCGGCCAGCGCCGCATCCGCCTGCCCCAATGCCTGGCCAATGCCCCGCACGGTGCCAAGGAAGCCAATGGAGGGAATGGCCCACAAAACATAGCGTACGATGGCCAGCCGTGCGTACATGGCCTCCAGACGCTGCCCGCAGACGTCGGCCGCCGCTTCGTTGGCCTCATGCAGGGAACCGTTTAGGCGCAGGGCGCCGAGAGCCGCCTGGGCGGCGGCGACCGGAAGCGAGTGCGGCATGGCCTTCGCGGCCTCCTGCAAGTGCTCGTCAAGCCGGTGCAAAGCCGCTGGGCCATAGAACTCCAACTCGCCCACCCGCATGAAATCGACATCAAGCAAGTGCGCGTCCTGATCGAACAGCTGATGGCGCACGGTGAGCAACCACAGGCACCACAGACCGAGAATCAAACAGGCCTCCTGCTCGGCGTCCTTGAGCATGACGGCGAAGGTGCGCGGCGGCGCGGCCCCCAACTCAGCCGCCGCCCGCACGGTCTCCGCAGCGGTCGGGTCAATGAAGATGAGGTACAGCCCATGCACGAGCACAGCGGCGGCGAGAAGGCCGCCCAAATCCGCCAACAATGGGCGCTGGGCCATGGATCGGGCCTGTGGCATCAAGTGTCCTCCTGTCAAATGTCCTGGGGAAAATCCACGATGGCGTTGCTGTCCAGTTCGCTGTCATCCGGGGGGCGGCGGACCGCGGGCTTGCCGAGGTCAACGTCCCCGACGTTGCCCCTCGGAGGTTCCAGCGCCGCATCGCTCTCAATATTGACAAGCGGGGGCGCATGGCCAGCCGGAGACGGCTCCGCGGCTTGGACGGATGCCGTCAGCAGAAGCGCAGCGAAGCCAATCAGTGCAGCCATCGAGCCACCCTGAAGCCCACATCCGGCTGCTGGTCGGTCACGAAGCGCCGTTGGCGCACAGTGATGTCTCGCCAGTCGAATGTTAAGTAGGAGCCGCCCTTCACGATGTGGTCAATGCCGGTGGATGGGCCAAAATAGTCATTGGGCAACGGGTCGGGACGGTCGGCGTAGTAGTCGGTCACCCATTCAGCAACATTGCCCGCCATGCCGTACAAACCGAGAGGATTGGCGGGAAAGGCGTCCGTGGGGGCCACATCGGAATAGCCGTCCACATAGTCGGTGAGATGACGGTCAGCGCTTCGCTCCCGCCCGGACAGATTGGCGAACGGGGTTGCAACGCCACCGAGCGGTCTTAAGCGCCCGGCAGCGGCCTCCCATTCCAACTCGGTGGGCAGGCGGTAGCCCAAGGAGGCCGCGTCGAAACCGACCAATACGCCTTGCGCATCAAAGGCGTACGCTTGGGGCAGCCCGCTTTTTTCGCTTAGCCAGTTGCAGAACTGGGCGGCATCGCGCCAAGTCACGCCCGCTACTGGATTTTTACGGCTGCGGCCAGCCGGGATGTCGATGTCGGCAAACTGGGCGTACGAGTCGTAGGACACTTCCCGTTCGCCGAACATGAAGGGACGGGTGAGCTCGCCTTGCAGTCCACGCAGGGGCATTTTGAGCAGCGCCACGCCCGGCGCCGGCTCCTCCCGTTCCGGCGCTTGCCTGTGCGCATGCTCCGCCGGAGGCAGCAGGCGAAATGTCCAGCGGCGCTGATCGCCCCCCGCCGCGGCCACCAGCAGAGGCGCCGCCTGCAAGCCGGGCGCAACCGCCTCCACAAGGTCCCCAACGCTGAGCGTTAAGTGTTGGGGGGCGGGGCCGACCAGTGCCCCATTCACCCTTATGTCCGCCGGATGGCTGGCGTCCGCGGCCAAGCGAATGCGGCGCCCGTCCAAATGCAGCGTCCGCTGCAGTCGTTGGCCCGGTTCGGGCCGAACGGATATTTCTATGGGATGGTGGTTGGCCAAGCGGGCGACGATGCGCTGCGTCCGCAACGGAGCGAGGCGCAAGGTGATGGGCGACGGCCCGGCGTACTCCCCATCGAGCAACACCGCGGCACCCTTGGGCTCCGTCCGCACCTCCATTGCCGCTGGGCGGGGACGCAACGTCCAATCAAAAGCAGTGGTGGAGTCCACTTGCGCTTGAAACTGCACGGTTTGGTCGTAATAGCCGCTGAGTTGGGCGACCAGTTCGTGACCGCCTAAGGCCACTGGCGCCCGATGCTCTCCCTTTCCCCAAGAGGCGCCGTCCAGCAGGATTTGCGCATCCAGCGGGGACACGGCCACTTGCAGGAAGCTGCCGGCGGGTTCCGGGCGAAGCACAAACTGCTGCGCCTCACCGAATCCCACAACCTCCAACTGGGCCTGCAACGGCTTGAGGAACGGGCCGCGCAGCGCCGCCCGATGGCTGCCGCGTGGCAACTCCAGCTGCACGGGCAAGGTTTCCTCAACCATCTTGCCGTCAATGGAAAGCGCAAAGTCCGCCGACGCTTCCACCGCAATGCGGACGATGCCGGGCAAGGGCTGCAAGGACAGCGCTATGTGCCTTGCGCCATCCCGACGCAGGGGCGCCTTGCCGGGCGTATGCCCTTGCGCCTGCGCCTGCACGGTGCCTGACTCGGAAAGCAGCAGGGCCCGTCCCCAAGCCGCGACTCCCAGACCGTCCTGCAATGTCCAGCGCACCTCCGCGGGGCGCTGGACGACCGCCTCCAAGGTGAACACCGACAAAGCGGAAGCGCCTAGGCCAAAGACGCCAAGCACGACCAGCATGGCCGCCGCGGCCAAAATCGTCCGCCGATGTTGGCGACGAACTCGGGATGCGAGTTCAGATTCGTTCATCGCAGACGATTGCTTGACGCAGTGTTTCGCCGGGGGATAGCGTGGCTTGGGCGCGGGCTTCCCGATATCCCCGCCGAACGCCGATGATATGGTAATCGCCGGGGGCCACGTCCAAGGCAACTTCGCCGCGCACGGCGCCCAAATCCCGGCCGGGCTGCAGCCGCACGGACTGACAAAGGCTGACATGCAGCAGCAGTTGGGCGCGGGGCGGGCCATCCTGCTCGAGCAATGCCCGTAGGCGGTCGATTTTGTCGAAGATTCTCTGGCCCGTCTCCCCTTCGGCGGCGACTAGAGACAAGGCCCGTTGCCGGCCGGCCGGGATGCCCAGCCGCTCGGGCCGCTGCAAATACCGGTCCAGCCCTCGCTCCAACTCCACCAAGTTCACAAGACGCAACCTGAGGTCGTCGTCCGCACTCTGGGGCGCCAAGGCTTCCATTTGCTCCACCGCCACTAGAGCGCCGCCCCAGTCCTCCACCGCCAATAGCTGCCGCATCTCCCGCCGTAGGCCCTGCAACTCGGCATCGGTGCGCAGCCGCTGGGCCGAAGCGATGCCGTCCAGCGCGTTGGGGTCGTTCGGCGACAACGCCAAGGCGCGACGAAACCACTTATCCGCCTGCACCGGATTATCGGGCAAAGCGCGGTGCCCTTCGGTCATGGCCTGCTTGAACGTATCTTCATCAGATGGCTGTCCGGCAGCCACCGCAGCCATCCAAGCGAACAGGATACCGACGGACAGCAGGGCGAAGCTGGTTTTCTTGACCGCGGGGCTACCGAACAAATGCGCCATGTTTTGCGCGACGCCCTTGCTCTCGTTGGTCGGAGGCAATGCCTCGCTGGTGTCCTGTCCCGTAAATAAGTGCGCTTTGGATGCGAGGGATTTTTGGCTCCTGGCAAGGCGCGACAACGCCGTGTGGCGGGCTCCACACAAGGCGGAGCAACGCAGCCAGGAGTCTAAAAGACCCGCAGACAATGTGTGGTTATTTGCGGGACAGGACACTAGGCCCTGCTCGAAATGATGCGGACGGCATCCGGGCTTCCCGCCGTGTTGTCGTAGAGGGCCTTCAAAAGGCCGCGCCATTGGGCGAACTGTTCATGAGCGGCGCCGGTCAAAGTCTGTTGCCGTCCGCCCATCTCGACGTTCATGGGCTGCATGGAGGCATTGACGGAGGCTCCCAGCTCGTTCAGCCGCCTTGCCTCCTCCCGCCGCGCCTCGTTGGATTGAAAGCTCGCCACCGCCAAGGCGCCGGCGGCAACCACGGCGGCCGCCGTTCCCGCCACGCCCAAATCATCCGTACCAACCGCAGCGGCGGTGCCGGCCACAAGGAGCGCAGCAATACCCTGCGCTACGGCCGCTTCCCGACGCTTGCGCCGCTCATGAGCAACGGGAAACGCATCCGCCTGCCACAGGGCGTAATCCGCGCTCATCCGGTTCGCAAAATCCGCATAGTGCGCGGTCAAGCGGCCATTGAACTGATTATCCCGGGCCTGCACCGCTTGGATGAGCGTCCATGACTCTCCGGATCTGGGCGGCAGGGCAACCAGCTTGA
Source organism: uncultured Pseudomonadales bacterium (assembly GCA_958296195.1). Lineage (GTDB taxonomy): Bacteria > Pseudomonadota > Gammaproteobacteria > Pseudomonadales > Azotimanducaceae > Azophilus. The sequence continues at coordinate 3,248,376 of OY282455.1, forward strand.
TGCGGCTCTTGCCGTACTGAAGGGACGGTCCGTACTCATCCGGCGAGAAGTATCCTGCGAAAGCCAGGTCCCGCACCGCAACCGCCCGCTCCAGTTCGGTCATTTTGGCCGCTTTACCCCTCTTAACCCGCCCTGCGTTGCGCTGCGCATCGCGCTCATGGCGCTTGGCTTTCTGGGCGAGAGCGTCGTCCACCCGTCTGGCCACTTCGTCCCACACCGCTTGGAATGGGTCCTGTTGAGAACTAACGGGCAGGTGCAGTTCTCGTTCGGGCCGCCGCACACGGATTCTTTGATTGCGCAGCCACTGAGCGCCAGTGGCGTCCATTAGCTCAAACGCCAACGCAAAATCCTCGCCGTTGGACTCCTTGATGACGCCCTTCAGGTACAGGTCAGCGCTCACGCTGTCATCTGGGGATATGAGGACTTCCTCAAAGCGATTCAGCCTTTTCAGCGCCATTTGGACTTTGTGGGCGGCATATACCGTCTCAGCCCTGCGCAGTTCCGGCCAAATGCCCTTCTCATCCCAAGTGGCGGGGTTCTTGGGCAGCCCCGGATCAAACACGGGCACGGCGATGGTTAAAGGGGGAATTCGATATTCGCGCTTCGCCTCCACCGCCGGCAGGGACGACGCGCCACTTGCCACGCCCGGCGGCTTGGGACCGGGCGGCACCGATAAGGCACAGGGGGTATGGAGCAGCAAAACGAGCGCCATCGGCAGAGCAAGTTGGTGGTCGCGCATGAACATGTTCTTCTCCCTACGGGGTCTGTGATTAGCTTGGAAAGATGGAGGCCGCGCTCGGCCTATTGGGCGGCGTTCTCCACATAGTCCCGGTAAACCCGCCATAGCTCACGCTGAATGGCCGGATCGGTCTCCTGTTCGGCCCGAGCCCGCAGAGCGCGGGCCACATCGTCATCGACATAGGGCGAGCCGCAGCGCCCATTCGGGCATCCGCCGCCATCCGCAGAGGACGAATTAGTGCGCACATCCGTCATGTGGCCCGATGTGCTTACAGAGATTGCAGGCGCATCGGTTGAACCCGCTGATTTGGCTGCTCGACCGGGGCTGTCCGGATCGCCACCCGCCCATGACGGCTTGGCGTCGCCCTCACCCGACGCGGACGCCACGTCCTGCTGTGGTTGCGCCGCAACTTCAGCGCGATCGGAAGGGTCTTGAGACGTGACCGCTTCACCACCAGACTGCGCATCCAACTCGGAGGAAGGAAGGCAGTCCTCAAAGTTCAACAGACTGCGTCGGAGCGCATCTCTTAGGGAGGCGTCAATCTCGTCGGGAAGAGCATCGGCGGGCAATGCCCCCCGCGGGTCGACTACGCAGTCTCCGGCATCGGCAAAGACGGGCGCAGCCAAGATCAAGAATAGCCTCCCAATGCACCATGCCCACTTCATCCTCGCCCTCTGCGGAATGTCCTCCCGATGCCTTAGCGGGAGATTGCTGTGCAGCGCCGCCATAATCCCCAAATAATTTTGCGTTGAGACGCGCTGAATAGCGTACCGCACGGAGGGGTTCCGGCAAAGTGGTGTTTGTCCGTAAACCACCGAGCCGCGAAAAACAACACCCCGTTTACGGAATGTCAAACCAAAGCAGAAATGTTCCCTTTCCGGTTCCTTGGCGGCCATCGCTGGATTCGCCGGGGGCGGCGGGGCCGACGCGCACCGCCCGCCTCCAGGGATGGTCCGGGGCAGGCTTCCAGTTCGGGTGAACCTATTGGCGCGCCTTGGCCCGGTTCACTGCGTGGCGGACGCTCTTTTCGTCCTCCACGGAAACGGGCGGCTCCCTTTCGGACTGGACCGGGCTTGTGTTTTTGCCCCCAAGCTGCATATAGTCTGACCTAGTTTAACTAGGAGATGTGCTCGTGGAGTCCATGCTTACGCTCAGCGACGCCAAGGCCCGCTTTTCGGAAATTGTCGAAAAAGCCATCAACGGCGAGGAATTCATCATCACGCGCATGGGCAGCCCGGTGGTGCGGATTAGCCGCTTCCGTAAGCAAGGCCAACCGCCCAAACTGGGCGACCTCGCCGGACAGATACGAATCAGCAAAGACTTTGACGAGTGGCCCACCGACCTGCAGGAAGCCTTGGGAATGGCCGGCCCCAATGAGACGCCCTTTGGACCAAAAAATTTGTAACAACTAATTCGCAATCCCGCCCAAGAACGGCTGAGCCCCTATGAGATGCTTACTGGACACCCATACCCTGCTTTGGGCGCGGTCCGCGCCCGATCTACTCTCCGCAGATGCGGTAGCCATCCTGCAGTCGCCCGACAATGCGCTTTACGTCAGCGTCGCTTCCCTTTGGGAGTGCGCCATCAAGTCCTCCATCGGCAAGCTGGATGTCCCGAAGGACTTTTTTCAAATCGTCTCCCAAGACTATCGCCTCCTCGAAATCGAGGTTCCCCATATCGAGCTCAGCGCCCACTTGCCCATGCACCATCGCGACCCCTTTGACCGCATGTTGGTGGCGCAAGCCCAGCTCGGCGGACTCACCCTAATCACACGCGACAGGACCATCGCCAAGTATGACATCGCCATCGTGACCGCCTGATTCGGCAGCTACGGCCAATTCATATCCCTTCTTGGCACCGATCACTCTATCCGCTGCCGGTAAAGCAGGAGACCGAAATTCTCTGCAAGACCCCCGACTAAAAAGGCGATCTCAGATTGGCTCTAAAACGCAACCCGCCCCGAGGTCCAGTCCTTAATCAGGTGGTGGGCGATGGCGATGGGGCCTGGGACTTTCAGGACTGGGGAGGACTCGTTCAGGGCGGCTAGGACTTCGCTGCGCTCGAACCAGCGGACGTCGGCCATTTCCTCCGGGTCCATGCGGATGTCCTGGCTTTCGGCTTGGCCGTGGCAACCGATCATGAGGGATGAGGGGAAGGGCCAAGGTTGGGAGGAGTGGTAGCGGACTTCGCCGACGGCTATCCCCGCCTCCTCGTACACTTCGCGGCGCACCGCCTCCTCGATGGACTCGCCTTGGTCCATGAAGCCGGCCAAGGCCGAATACATGCCGGTGCGCACCAGCGGGCCGTGGGGTTGGCCCAAGAGGCAGCGGTCCCCGGCGAGGACGAGCATGATGACCACCGGGTCCGTGCGCGGGAAGTGCTCGGCGCCGCAAGCCGAGCAGCGCCGCACATGGCCGCCCTTCTCCGGCGCGGTCTCAGCACCGCACTGGGCGCAAAACCGATGCCGCCCATGCCAGCCAAGCTGCGCCCTGGCTTGCGCGACCACCCCGGCGTCCCCCGGCGCCAAGCGCATGGCCGCCATGCGGCAGTCCTCAAAGCGCCAGCCGCCGCCCAAGCCTAGCTGCCCAATGGGGTCCTCATGGCCGGAAACATCCACCGCGAAGTGGGGCACGTCCTCGGCCAAGCCCAGCAGCACCGGCGACGCCCCGTTGCCGGCGGCCTCCGCCTCGGCAACGGAGACCCAACCCAAGCCGTTGCCATTAAGCAGCACCCGGAGGTCGGAGAACGGCAGGAAGCGGCTGGCGAAGTTCGCCTGCGCCCGCGCCAGCCAAGCGGCGTCCCGCCGCTCAGCGTCAGCCCGGTCCAGCGGATTGCCGCCAAAGGTGTGGATCATGCTCATCAGAAGGGCCTTGCGCAGTGGCTATGTCTGCCAAGTGTAGCGGATGCGGCGTTCGACTCCGTAAATGCACTAGTCGCGACTGACGACGGGGGACATCATGATATCTTCCGATCAACGTTAGACTTCACCGTTATGGCTCAACTCATAGTGCGCAACGTGGATGACTCCCTGAAACGCCGTCTTCAGCAGCGGGCCAAGCTGCACGGGCGCAGCATGGAAGCCGAAGTGCGTGAAATTCTCCAAGCCGCCGCCATTCAAGGCCCAGCCTTCCCAACGGCGCTTGGCACCCGCATTGCCAATCGATTCAGGGGCAACGGGCTGGATGTGCCCATGCGGCCCATTGACGAGAAGCAGCTTACCGGGAAGACTGGTGCAGACGGAGCGTCGAAAAATCCCAAAGAACAGGTAGGAATCCGCAATGATCCTAGCTACAATCCCGCCTATCGCCACAACCAACAATAAGGGAAATCACCCAATGAACGCCGATCAGTTGGTCAACATCACCGTTGGGATAGCCGTCATCGGCTTCCTGTGGAACCTGCACCGCGACATCACCGGGCTGCATCGTGACATCGCCGGGTTGCATAACCAATTCGCTGACTTGCGTGAACGCATGGCCCGGCTTGAAGGGCTGTTCGAGGGTTTCACTGGGCGGAGCAAGCAGGAAAGCGAGAGGGCTTGAACGCTGGTTGATCGCCGCATGCATCTCATCATGCCGATGTTTCCGTCCGTTTTAGTCCAATCCGCCTTGTCCAGCCCAATAGGTGAGGAGGGTTTGTGAACCAAGAGGAAGTCGCCCGTCTGCGGGATTTGATGGAGTTTGAAGCCGGGCGCACCGAGCCGCCCATCGGCTTTCCGGTGCTGCCGGACATTCCCGGCGGACGCTACACGGACCCTCGCTTCCACCAACTGGAGAAGGAGCACATCTGGCGCAAGTCCTGGCTGCTGGCCAGCCACATCGACGAGGTGCCGGAACCCGGCTGCTTCCGCCTGTGGGAGAACGCCGGCCAGCCGGTGCTGATCGTCCACGCGGACAGCGGCGCCGTCAACGCCTTCTACAACACCTGCAGCCACCGGGGAGCGCCCATCGTCACCCAGGAGTTCGGCCAGCGCCCGCGCTTGGTGTGCAAGTACCACGGCTGGACCTACAACCACGAGGGCGACCTGCTGGCCGTCCGGGACCCTGAGGACTTCCGCGGGCTGGACTTCTCCTGCCGGGGCCTGAAGCGCATCCGTTGCGAACGGTTCGGCAACCTCATCTTCGTTAACTTTGACGAAAACGCCCCCAGCCTGCTGGAATGGCTCGGCCCCATCGCCGACGAATGGGCGGAGTTCCAGTTCGACAACTGCCGCCTAGCCGCCCGCCACGCCTTCGACCTGAACTGCAACTGGAAGATCGCCATGGAGGCCAACACCGAGGTCTATCATGTGCGCAGCATCCACCCGAAGACCGTCTCCCCCATTCTGGACGACCGGCGCAACGTCAACACCCTCTACCCCAACGGCCACGGGCGCATGGTGGCGCCGACCCCCAAGGGCGCCTTGAGCGCCGACGGAACTAGAAGAAACACGGCCCTCCCCCTGCCCTCCGAGATCAACGAGATCGAGACCGTCGGCGAAATCGCCCGCACCTGCACGCAAAGCTACGGCATCTTCCCCAACTGGGTCTCTCCCCTGAGCCATATGACCCTGCCGCCGCTCCTGTTCTGGCCGAACGGCATCGACAAGTGCCGGCTGGAAACCTGGACCCTAGCTCCGGATTGGGGGAGCAACCCCAAGCCGGACATTTGGACTGTCAATGACGGGGAGCAGCTCACCCAAGTGCTGTTGGAGGACACCGAGTTCGGCCAATGGATCCAGAAGTCCGTGCAGTCCTACGGCTTCAAGGGGGTGCCGCTAAGCTACCAAGAAGCGCGCATCTACCACTGGAACCAACACGCCGACCGCATGATCGGCATCGACAACATCCCGGAGGAGTTGCGCGTCGCCCAAGTGATCGGCGACGAGTGGGTCTATCCCAACGATCCGCGCCTCGAGCAGATGGCGGCCTTGGAATCGCGGAGAAAATCCGCCTAGAAGAACGAATCCGCGGCACCGGCACACCCACGGCATAGCGAACTGGCGGGAAGGCAACGCCTTCAGCAGCGGTGCGCTAAGGAGGCGCCACCGCGAGCAGGAACTCGGCGCCCTTCTCGGCGATCATCACCGTCGGCGCGTTGGTGTTGCCGGAGGTGATGCACGGCATGATCGAGGCATCGACCACACGCAGGCCGTCCATGCCGTGGACGCGCAGGCGGGGGTCCACCACCGCCATTTGGTCGCAGCCCATCTTGCAGGTGCCAACCGGGTGGAAGATGGTCGTGCCCAAGGCGGCGGCGGCTTGGCTTAGTTCGGCGTCGGTTTGCAGTTCCGGCCCCGGCTTCCATTCCTCCGGCGCAAATCGTTGTAGGGCCGGTGCCGCCATGATGCGGCGGGTGAAGCGCAGCCCAGTCACCGCCACCTGCCGGTCTGCATCGGTGGACAGGTAGTTCAGCCTGATGGCGGGGGCCGCGGCCGGGTCGGCGCTCTTGATGCGCACATGTCCGCGGCTGGTGGGGCGCAGGTTGCACACCGCCGGGGTGATGGCGTCAAAGGGATGCAGGGAGTCGCCGAACTTGTCCAAGGACAGCGGCTGCACATGCCACTCGATATTGGGGGTCGCCTGCTCCGGCCCGCTCTTGGCGAAGGCGCCGAGTTGCGAAGGTGGCATGGTCAAGGGGCCGGTGCGGCGCAGGGCGTACTCCAAGGCCATGCCGGCCTTGCCGAGCCAGGAGCCGACCCGCCGGTTCAGGGTGACGGTGTTGCGCACCTTGTAGATGCTGCGGATCTGCAAATGGTCCTGCAGATTCTCCCCCACGCCCGGCAGATCGTGGGTGACCGCAACGCCCCTTTTCTTCAGCAAGGCACCGGCGCCGATGCCGGAAAGCTGCAGGATTTGCGGGGAACCGATGGCGCCGGCGGCCAGCACCACCTCCCGCCGCGCCCGCACCGTGCGGCGTCCCCCTGCCCGGTCCCGCACCCGAACCCCAACCGCACGGCGGCCGTCCAGCACCAGCCCCTCCACCAGGGAGTCCAGCTGCACCTCCAGGTTCGAACGCCGCCGCACCGGGCGCAGAAAGGCTTTGCTGGCGCTCCAGCGCCGCCCGCGACGCTGGTTCATCTGAAAGTGTGCGGCGCCGAAGTTGTCGCCGCGGTTGAACTCCTCGATGCTGGGAATGCCGCATTCGGCGGCGGCGGCCCGCCAGGCGTCGAGGATTTCCCAGTTCACCCGCCGCTCCTCCACCCGCAACTCGCCGCCGGCGCCGTGGAAGGCGTCCGCCCCGTGCTGGTAGTCCTCGGAGTGCTTGAACACCGGCAGCACCTCGTCCCAGGACCAGCCCCGGTTGCCTAGCGCCGCCCAATGGTCGTAGTCGCTGCGCTGGCCGCGCATGTAGATCATGGCGTTGATGGACGAGCAGCCGCCCAGCACCTTGCCCCGAGCGTAGCCGATGCTGCGCCCGCCGAGGCCCGGCTCCGGCTCCGTCGCATAGCACCAGTCGGTGCGCGGATTGCCGATGGTGTAGAGGTAGCCGACCGGAATGTCGATCCAGAAATAGTCGTCCTTGCCGCCCGCCTCCAGCAGCAGCACGTTCAGGTCCCGCCGCGCCGACAGCCGATTCGCCAGCACGCAGCCGGCGGTGCCGGCGCCGACGATGATGTAGTCGAACTCCATGTCCGTCGCGTTTTAGACCGATCATGCACCGATTGCAACGCAGCCGTCCGGCACGGTGTATCTGCGAAGCCGGTGCGAACCAGCGAGGACTGCGTCTATGGTTGCTTTCCCCGTAGTTAAACCTTAGCTTGTAGAGCAAAGAGGGAGGTTGACCACATGGCGGCATTGAACGGCTTGCGCATTCTGGACTTGACGCAATATGAGGCGGGTCCGTCCTGCACCCAATGCTTGGCTTGGTTGGGGGCCGACGTGGTCAAGGTGGAGGCACCGGCGGGGGGCGATCCCGGGCGCACCCTGCTGGGGCTGGCCGGCTACTTCCTGAACTGGAACTGCAACAAACGCTCCGTCGCCTTGGATCTGCGCCGCCCGGAAGGGCGGGACGTCCTGCTGAGGATGGCCCCCCACTACGACGTGTTCATCGAAAACTACGGCCCCGGCGTCATTGAAAAGCTCGACCTCGGCTACGATGTGCTCAAGGCCGTGCAGCCGAGCATCATCTACGCCCGCATCAAGGGCTTCGGGTTAGACGGCCCCTGGGCGGACTACAAGTGCTACGACATGGTGGCCCAAGCGGCGGCCGGCACCTTATCCGTCACTGGCGAGGCCGACGGCCCGCCCATGCGCCCCGGCACAACCATTGGGGACTCCGGCACCGGTGTGCAGATGGCCCTAGCCATCGCCGCCGCCTATGTGCAGAAGTTGAAGACTGGGCAAGGGCAGCTAATCGAAATGTCCATGCAGGAGGCAGTGACCTACTACATGCGCACCGCCGCATCCAACAGCAACTTCGGTGAAAGGCCGACGCTGCGCACCGGCACAGGCCCGCTGCCAACTCTGCGCCTGTATCCCTGCAAGGGCGGCGGCCCCAATGACTACGTCTATTTGATGGCGGTGACGCCGCGCATGTGGCAGGCCCTGTGTACCGTCATCGGGCGGCAGGACCTGCTGGCCGACCCGCGCTTTGAGGACGACCGAAACCGCTATAAAAACCACGAGGCCCTTGAGGACATCATCACGGCCTGGACCACGGCGCGGGACAAATACGAGGCCATGCGCCTGCTGGCCGAAGGCGGCGTACCGGCCAGCGCCGTGCTGGACACCAAGGATCTGCACGACAACCCGCACCTGAACGCCCGGGGCTTCATTCAGGAGGTGGAGCATCCAGAGCGGGGCAAGGTGCGGCTGCTTGGCTGGGCGGCGCGGATGTCCGCCAGCCAAGAGCCCTTCAGAACAGCGCCCGGCTTAGGCGAACACTCTTCGGAGGTGCTGGCGCAAGATCTAGGGCTGGACGCCGCCGGCATCAAGCAACTGGTGGCCGACGGCGTGGTCGGCGGCGGCCAAGCGGTCGCCGGCAAGGCTGGCTGGGCATTACCCTAAAGGACCATCCGAAAACGAAATTCAGTGCGGCGCCCTAGTGTCCTGTCCCGTAAATAAGTGCGCTTTGGATGCGAGGGATTTTTGGCTCCTGGCAAGGCGCGACAACGCCGTGTGGCAGGCACCACACAAGGCGGAGCAACGCAGCCAGGAGTCTAAAAGACCCGTAGATAACGTGTGGTTATTTGCGGGACAGGACACTAACTAGCCTCTGCGCCAACCCTCAAGAAATATGGGGGCCGGCGCTTGTCGAGGCGGCAGCGGAAACAAGGCCATCAACAACACAAGGAAGGAAATCATGGGGAAAATCGACGGCGCCACCCTGATGGCGCGGAGCCTGAAGCAGCAAGGGGTGGACTACATGTTCGGCATCGTCGGCTTCCCCGTCATCGGCGTTGCGGCCGCCGCGCAGCAGGCCGGCATCACCTACATCGGCATGCGCAACGAGCAGTCCGCCAGCTACGCCGCCCAAGCCGCCGGCTACCTCACCGGGCGTCCACAGGCCTGTTTGACGGTATCCGGCCCCGGCGTCATCCACGCCCTAGCCGGGCTGGCCAACGCGCAGCAGAACTGCTGGCCCATGCTCCTCATCGGCGGCGCCTCCCCGGTTTACCAAAACGGCATGGGCGGCTTTCAGGAGGAACGGCAGGTGCAGCTGGCCGCGCCCTACTGCAAGTACGCCCACGCCATCGAGCACAGCGCGCGCATTCCCTACTATGTGGAGCAGGCCGTGCGCCATGCCAAGTTCGGGCGCCCCGGCGCCGCCTACTTGGACTTTCCCGACGACATCATTCGCGGCGAGGTGGACGAGGAGAAAATTCGCCCGGCCGCCACGGTTGGCGAACCGCCGCGCAGCCTGGCGGACCCGGACGCGGTGGAGGCGGCCCTTTCCGCCTTGGAGTCCGCCGAACGGCCCCTAGTGATCGTCGGCAAGGGCATGGGTTGGTCCCGGGCGGAGGACGAAGTGCGCGCCTTCATCGAGCGCACCCAGCTGCCCTTCCTCGCCTCGCCCATGGGCAAGGGCGTCCTGCCGGACGACAATCCCCTGTCCGTGGGGGCCGCCCGCAGCACCGCGCTTAGGGAGGCGGATTTGGTGTTCCTGATGGGCGCCCGCCTCAACTGGATTATGCACTTCGGCCTGCCGCCCCGCTTCAAGCCGGACGTGCGCCTAGTGCAGTTGGACGTCTCAGCGGAGGAGATCGGCGCCAACGTGCCGGCGGAAGTGGCTCTCCTAGGAGACGGCAAGGCCGTAGTCGGACAACTGAACAGCGCCTTGGCGCAGCGCCAATGGTTCTATCCGGCGGAGACCCCTTGGCGCAGCCTGCTGCGGGAGAAGGCGCAAGCGAACCTGGACGCCGTGCAGCCGATGATCGAAGACGACTCCAACCCCATGAACTACTACCGCGCCTACCGGGACATCGAAGCCTGGTTGCCGCAGGACGCCATCATCATCGGCGAAGGGGCCAACACCATGGACATCGGCCGCACCCAGATGGCCAACCGCCAACCGCGCCATCGGCTGGACGCCGGCACCTACGGCACCATGGGCATCGGCCTCGGCTTCGCTGTCGCCGCCGCCGTCACCAACCCGGACAAGCCCGTCGTCTCCGTGCAGGGGGACAGCGCCTTCGGCTTCTCCGGCATGGAGATCGAGACGATGATGCGCTACAAGCTGCCGGTGAAGATGGTCGTGCTCAACAACGGCGGCATCGGCGGCGGCGTGGGGCCGCTCAAGGAAGGCCGCAAGGTGCCGCCGCCCATCCTCACCTACGGCGCCCGCTACGAGGGCATGTTGGCCGCTCTGGGCGGCAAGGGCCTCTATGTGGAGGACCCGGCCGACTTGCGCAGCGCCTTGGATGAGGCCATGGCCTTCGACGGCCCGGCCTTGGTGAACGTGCTCATTCACCCGCAGGCCGGGCGCAAGCCGCAGCAGTTCGGCTGGCTGACGACCTAGCGGGTTAACCGGCTGCGTCGGGGTCCGGCTGGGTGCTCTCCGGGTCCAGCCCGGCGTCAACTTGGTCCTCTTGAACGCTAGCTGAGCCTGCTTCGGCCTCAATAGGGTCTCGCTGAACGCTGACCGGATCCTGTTGGGTGCCGGCCGAGTCCTGCTCCGCGCCAACCGAGTCCGGTTGGACGCCAGCCGGCTCCTGTTCGGCACCCACTAGGTCCTGTTGGCTGCCATCCGGGTTCTGTGGAGTGCTGACGGCGTCCAACCGCAGGGGCTTGATGGGCGCGAACATCAGAATCGTTCGGCCCACCCAGTAGCCGAAGTCGCTGCCCTTGCCCATCAGCCGGGTGATCATATCGACCGTCTCCGGCGTATTCACCGGCACGGCAACGTAAGGGGTCTCTTGGCCGTCCTGAATCAACACCACATTGGGGTTGGCCAGCGCTTGGTGGTACCAGCCCCGAAACCAGTGGCCGGACTCCACCCAAAGCTGCCCATCGTCGTTGAGCAGGCTCAGCACCCGATCGTAAGGCTGGCCGGCCTCGTCAAAGGTGCGCAGCACCGCGGTGTTGCCGCCTTGCGGCTGAAACGTGCCGATGGCGCCGTCCAGAATCAGCCCTAGAGCGACGTAAATGCCACCGATGATCGCAATAATTTTCAGGAATTTCATGGCGTTATGTACTCCTAAGATTCGGCTCTGCGCACCTATGCGCCCCAAATAACGTCAACCCCAAAAAAACCTCCAACCGGAATCAACGACCAACTGCCGGGCAGCCCGTTAGGACTCGCCGATTGAGGCTAGGAACTCCGCCCCAGTCAGGCGCCGATGATCGCCGGCGAAGTCATAGCCCGGCGGCTTGCTGTCAATATAGATCTCGCCGGCCAGTCGGAAAGGCGCTTGATCGTCAAAAGCGCCCACCCACAGGACGTATTTGTCCGCCTGCTTAAGGTGATAGAACAGGTTGGCGCCGCACTCCTGGCAAAACCCCCGCTCCGCCCACTCGGAGGAATCATAGCGGCGAATGTGCTCCGCCCCGCTGAAGTCCACCCGCCCGACGCTGGCCGCCATGATCGCAGCCCCCGACCAGCGCCGGCACTGGCCGCAATGGCAGGCCTCCACATCGGTCTCAACATCCTCCGCAACGAAGGTTACGGCCCCGCATAAACATCTTCCGGTCATGGACATGGCTGCTTCTCCTTTGTTCGTCAACGGACAGGCCGGATTCAACACCGAAAAGCGGTTGAATGGAAGCCGCTTCGCCCTTCCAGCAGGAGGTGGGGCCACTAACCAGCCAAGCCACGCCCTGCTCCACCGCCTGCGCGACGGCGTTGCGCACGGTTTCCTCCGCACAAGCGGGGATGGCGAAGGTCTCCTCATACCTTTCCTTGGGCAGGGTGGCGACATGGCTGCTGGAGAAGTAGGCCAACTCGGCCAAGGTGAGTTCGCCGGTGCGGAGTTCGTCTTTGTGGTGGGCGAAGTGCTGCTAGGGGTTGAAGGTCAGTGCATGGCGGGGCACAAGACCCAGTGCCAGTCGCTCACCTTTGACAACGGCAAGGAGTTCACCGACCATGCCGAAGTGGGCAAAGCGCTACAGGTGGACACGTTCTCCGCCCATCCGTACAGCAGCTAGGAGCGCGGTACCAATGAATGGCTGAACCGCCGACTGCGGCGGCACTTCCCCAAGGGGATGTCCTTGTCGGGCGTCACCGATGAGGCGCTGAACAAGGCGCTGGATCGCATCAACTCCATGCCGATGAAAGTGCTCGGCTGGAAAACCCCATATGAGGCATGCTACGGCGTCGAGAGTCGATTAACCTGAAATTGCGTTTGAGAGTTGGATGTAGCGGAGAATAATATTGAGCGGCACTGCTGACCTCGGCCGGGGGGCGCAAGAGGAAACCTCTCGCAAGAAGAACGTCCGGTTCCATGCATGGGCGGCAGACAGGCGGCCCGATCGCTTCACCCTGCTCCTCGCTGCGGCGGCCGTACTGGGCGCGGGTCTCGTACTTCTGCGGCTGGCCAGCTACGGACCGCGGATGGAGTGGGATGCGGTCGAATACATCACGGTGGCCCGCAATCTCCTGGCGGGTGACGGTCTTGTCGGCTTGCTTAGTGGCCCTTTGGCGTACTGGCCGCCGCTGTATCCGGCGATGCTCGCCGGCGGGGGACTGTTCGGGCTCGACCCGTACGCCGTCGCCGGGCCGCTCAACGCCGTCGTCTTCGGGCTGACCGTTCTGGTCGCGGGTTGGTGGCTGCGGCGCCATCTGCACTCCCGTCTCCTGTGGCTCTGGGGCTGCTTCTCGATCGCGCTGGCCCTGCCGCTCGCCGAAGTGGCGTCCGAGGCCATGAGCGAGTCGGCCTTCATTCTGTTCGTCACGCTCGCGCTGACGCAGATCGACGCCCACCTGCGCGGCGGCGGACGCGCCTCCCTGATCCGGGCGGCGGCGTTCGGCGCTCTGGCCTGCCTGACCCGCTACATGGGCGTTTCCGTGATCCTGGCGGCGGTCGCGCTGCTGCTCGCGGCGCGGGTTACGCCGCGGGAGAAGATGAAGCGCATCGCCGTCTATACGCTGATTGCGGCGGCGCCGGTGGGTCTGTGGATGCTGCGGAACTTTCTGCTTGCCGAATCAACGACCGGCGAAAGAGGCTGGGGTTTCTACTCATTTGACTTCATCGCGTACCAGTTTTTACGACTTGCGGTTTGGGACTGGTGGCTCGTCGGGTTGACCGCCCCGGTGCTGTTGGCGCTCGTGATGGCCGCCTGCCATGCGCTCCACCGCCTCTCGCGCCGGGAAAGCGGCGCTCCCGTTCCTTCTGAAGTTGCCTGGGACCCGTTGCGTGTATGCGGCGGTTTTGCGCTCGCGTACCTGATGCTACTCGTCGCCGCAATGATGTCGGGAGGCACCTGGGACGGATTGCAGTGGAGATTCCTCGCTCCGGTGTATGTTCCGTTCCTGCTCGCGGCGCTGCTGCTGATGGACGGCGCCTTGCGGTATGCGCGGAGGCGGGCGCCGCGGGGAATCGTTCCGCCCCGACAGGGCGTTATGGCAATTGGGGGGGCTCTTGCGGCCGTCCTGATGTTGGTGCTGTCCCTGCAGACGGCCGCGCTGGTTGTGCTGCATGCCCGCGAGCTACCGCTCTGGAATGCCGGTGTGAGACAAGCGTTTGCCGCCCCGCGGTGGAGGAATTCGGAGAGCGTCCAGTACATTCGGGAGGCGGCTCTGACAGGCGCGATCTGGAGCAATGCCTGGCCCGTCATGGCTTTGTACGCAGACAGTCCGGCGCACCATTACATATTGCCGTGTGAACCGGATCATCTACGGTCCGCATGGTTGGCCAAACTTGGCAGCGGAGAGGGGCACGTCCTCTATTTCCGTGACGGGGAGGAGGGAAGATGCTCTCGGCAGCAGGACGACGACCGCCGAAGCGCCTTGTCTCGGGAGCCCTGGCTGGATTTGGTGGCGGAAATGGCGGACGGCGAGCTGTATCGCTTACACGAACGCGAATCCCTGCCGCCCGCCATGTTCCGCAGTCCCGGCGCTCCGGTGGAGGGCAAGTCGTTCTCCGCCTTTTTCAACAAGTCCCACGGCCGGCGACTGCCTGGGGAACGGTGGCGGTGGGAGAAAGGCGGCGATGCCGATGGCTGGACGAGCCTCTCCGTTCAACGTCCCACCCGCATGTACACCCCCACGGCTGCCGATGTCGGGCGTCGCCTGCGCGCTTCGGTGTACTACGAAGACCACCTCGGCAACCGGGTCAAGGCGATCACCGAACCGTCCGAACCCATACAGGCGGGCGCTTCCGAAACTGCCCCCATCATTCGCTCCAGATACGACGTGTACCTCAGCGGAAACAGGCTGACCTATGAGAACCGGAGCTGCGCATGGGAAGACGAATACGGTACGCAGTTCCCGTTGATCGTCTATTTGTTGGATTCTGAAAGCGGAACGCCCGAACGCGATACGCTGAATTTTGGATGGAGCAAGAATTCTTGGAGGAACAACGGCACCTGCGTCATTGAGCGCCAGCTTCCCGACAAGGACATCGTCGGCATCCTAACCGGACAGTTGGACCGCGACGGGAACCGCCTTGGGGAAGCGGAGCACTGGTTCGAGGAGAGCCGGCGGTGGCTTGACAGCTATCTGTCGTCGGCGATTTCCGGCGAGCCGGCGGCCCGCGGCGTCTTCGACATCCATCTCGGCGCGGGAAGTCTGATCTTCGTCAAGGACCCGTGCGCTCAGGAAGACACGGAAGCAATGTTCTTTCTGCACCTGATTCCCGCTGACGAGGACGACCTGCCTGAAGAGCGCAAGCAAGACGGCTTCGACAACCTGGACTTCAATTTCGCGGCGCACGGAGAGCGATTCGACGGCAAGTGCTTGGCAATAGTCCCTCTCCCGGAATACGGTATCTCCGAAATCAGGACCGGCCAGTACGTGCCCGTGGTCGGCGGTTTCAATCATATCTGGGAAGCGGAGTTCCGCCGCTGAAAATTTCCTCCTTGGCATACAGAAATGCCCAAAAACTCTTCCCGGAGGTAGGCAATTCTCTGAAATCCAATAGCAAACGTAAATACTCCCAAGCCGACTTATGGCCGCCATGATCGCAGCCCCGGATCAGCGCCGGCACTGGCCGCAATGGCAGGCCTCCACATCGGTCTCAACGTCCTCCGCAACGAAGGTTACGGCCCCGCATAAACATCTTCCGGTCATGGACATGGCTGCTTCTCCCTTAGTTCGTCAGCGGACAGGCCGGATTCAACACCGAAACGGAGCTGAATGGAAGCCGCAGCGCCCTCGCCCAACCAGTCAAGCGCTCTTCGAGTCCGACGCCACCTCGGCCAGCAACCCCTCAACCTTCGCCTGCACCTCCGTCGGCGCATCCGCATCCAAGGACACACCCACCCGAAACCGTAGGCCGTGGCCGGCGCCGGCGTCCAGCATTTGCGGAACCAAGTCCGCCAAGTCCTGAATCTGGGCGCCGTCAAGCTCGACATCCCTAGGCGTCGCCATTGGAGCCGACAGCGCTGGGGGTTGGCTGCGCGGCCTTCTCAACCGACATTGGCCGGCACCGTCGTAATCTTCCGCAACATGCGCAACGCCGTCGCTTCCCGCGGTCTCCAACCAGCGGCTGGCCACGGCGGTGCGGATGCTCTCGCGGACCAGGCCCCAAGGAACCGCAGCCCCTTGCTGGTGGGACAAAGCCTGCATAAGGGCGGCGCCATTCGTTTCCCCCTCGGCCCAAGCACTCGGCAGAGCCTCCTCAGTGAGACCCTGCGGAGGGATCATCTCCGGCGGCGGGCGCAGCACAGCGTCACTGTCAAGCACGCCGTGCGGAACGCGCTCCTTCCAGCAGGAGGTGGGGCCACTAACCAGCAAAGCCACGCCCTGCTCCACCGCCTGCGCGACGACATGGCGCACAGTTTCCTCCGCACAAGCAGGGACTGTGAAGGTCTCCTCATACCCTTCCTTGGGCAGGGCGGCGACATGGCGGCCGGAGAAGTAGGCCAAGATTTTGCGCAGCGGCAACGGCCCTTCCTCCCACAGCGCCGGCAACTTGCCCGGCGCCAGCAACCCTTGGGGCAACTCCGTGAGTTCGGCCTTTTCGGGCAGCACCACTTCCAGCATCGGCTCCGCGCCGGCGCTTTCGTCCGGGCGCTCCCGCCACCAAGTGCGCAAGGTGCCGTCCGGGCGACGCAGCCGAGCCACCAGCAGGCCGCGCTCCACGCCTTGCAGCACGGTGTCCAGAACAATGCCTGGGCGCAGCATCTTGGGCAGGCGCGGATCCCGGGAGAAGGCGCTGGCCAAGTCCTTGACGAACCGGGCTTCCTCGTCCTCGCGCCACAGGTCATAAGGGCCACCCGGCAGCAGCGCCTCGGCATCCACCACCGTCTCCTTGATGCGCGAGCGTTCGTCGTTCTTGATCTCTTGAAACAGCGGCCCGGCGGCGGCGGCGAGCTTGAAGGCCTGAATTGCGTTGCTCTCATTCACCGTGACGACGATGGCGTAGGCTTGGCGCACCAGCGCCGGAACCTGCTGCTTGGCGTCCTGCAGCTTGCGCCGCAGGCGTTCGCTGCGCAGCGGGTCCACCGTCTGACTCTGCAGCTGGCGCTGCACGTCCTGCCAACCAAGCCAAGTGCGCACACTGCTGCGGGCGGCCTCCAAGCCATCCCGGGAGGGCGCGACCAGCACCAAGGCGTTGCGATGCACCCTAGGTCGTTGGGGACCGGTGGTTTCGTCGATGTAGCGCTTCGCCGCGAGGCTGGGCTTGCCGGAATCCGACGCCGCCTCCGGGCCGAGAATCACATAGCGAAAGGTGCCGTCGTCGCCAACATCCCGAGGCGACGCGGGCAACAGATGCGGCTTCGCCCCCGCCGCCGACGCGCCGCCGTCCAAGGCGCTTCTGGCGCTGCGGATGGCCTCGATCAGCGCCGCATCCACGTCGCCGTCGGTAATGTGCTCGCGGCAGGCCTCGTCGTGCATCTGCTTCAGGTTGGGGCGGTTGCCCAGCCGCCAAGCCTTCGGCAGCGCCTGGGATTCCCCCTCCTGAACATCCTCGTCGTCCAGGAACCAGGAGATTTCCCGCCAGCGGCGCAGCCCCTTCTCCAGCTCGATGGCGTCCGGCGCGGCGCTGCCGGCCATGCGCAACAACTCCGGGGTGTTGGCTTTGCCGCCGGGGGGCTGGGAATGCAGGAAGACGGCGATGACCGCCTGCTCCGGCTCGCGGGATTCCCTCAGTGCCGGAAACTCGCCTTGTATCTGCCGAGCCTTAGCCAACTCACTCTCCAGCAGCCGCGCCCAATCCGTTGTGCGACCGACACCGCCGGAATCCGCCACGTTGGCCAGTTCCTTCACCGCATCCGAAGCCGTCTCCTCTTTGGGCGCGGCCAGCAGGGCTGCCGGGCCGATAAGGGGGCAAAGGTCCCACCGCTCCGCTTCCCGCAGCGCGGTGGCCAGGGTGCGAAGGATGCCGCGGGTGCGTTGAAAGCCGTCGAGTTGGGTCCAGCGGCTGTAGAAAACATCCGCCAGGTCGGGGTGGAACGGAAAGCTCTCCAGAAAGCGGCCTTCCGCCGCAGAGCGATCCTTGGCAGTGGTCTCATCCAGCTTGGCCAAGCCGCCCACTACGCCGATGACATGGGAGCGATAGGCGTCCTCGTCGCGCAAGCCTTCGCCAGTAAAGAAGCGCCGCCGCAGAATTTCCGCCACGTCCTGCTTGCGCACTGGCTGCACGCCTTCCTCCCGCTGCCGGCGAAAGACGCTGAACAGTTCGTCCGTCAAACGGCGGCCTAGGTCGCCCTGCTGCTTGGCCGGGTCCGTGGCTAGCAGCGAGGCGACGATGGCGGCGCTATCGACCTTGACCACCGCTTGGGTGAGGTATTGAAAGAAATCGACAAGCCGCTCCCGCCAAACGGGGGCGATGCCGGCCTTCTCCCGAGCGTACATCAGCACTTCATCCACCAAGATCAATGTCGCCAGCCCTCGCTGGGCAGGCATTTCAATGAGCTTGGTCAGCAGCGGCTCCGCCGGTGGGGTTTCCCGCTCCTCGTCTCGGCCATCCCCGTGAATGGCCCGCAGCCCGTCAGCACCGGCCAATTGAAAGGCCAGTACGCTCCACGGGTGGCGCAGGGTGCGGGTCTCCCCATCCGCGCCGCGCACATTCTCGATGCCCTTCTCCACGTCGATCTTGTCGAAGCAGAGCGTGGCGATGAACGCCTGTGGCAACGCCATGCCGACATGTTCCCGAAACTCCCGCACCGCCGGCACGTCCGGCAATCTCGTGGGGTCTCGGAAGAGGTGGTACAGAGCGATGAGCGTGTGCGTCTTGCCGCCGCCGTAGGTGAGCTCCAACTGCCGCACCGCCTTGTCGCTGCGCCCAGCGAGCCGCACGGCCACATCCTTGACCAGTTCCCGCAGGGTGTGAGTGGGATAGGTGAGCGCAAAGAACTGCGCCGGGTCTTCATAAACCGGGCGCTTGCCCCGAGCCAGGGTGACTTCGTGGAGGTCCGCGGCGAACTCGGCCAAGGTGAGTTCGCCGGTGCGGAGCTCGTCTTTTAGGTGGACGAAGTGGTGCCAGGGTTTGAGGGTCATGGATTTTCACCCGGAAACCAGCTTTGCAGAGTGCTCTTGAGGTCATGAAAGGCGGCGTCTTGACAGTTTGCAAAATTCGCCACACTAGCGATCTGCTCATACATTCTTGGCGAAGGTATTCGACGCGTGCGTTTCATCACCCTGCTCAGAGCCGCTTTTGGATCCCGTGGTTTCAACGCTTCGGCCGGCCATACCCCTTGCTCGCTCAACCAATTGCGCAAATCGCTGTATTTGTTTTTCCAATGCAAGACCTGAGCTATTTCGGGGTAGCCCCAAACCCATGCCTCCAATTCAGGATCGATCACTATGGCTTTAGATCGATCTTCCCAGCCATTTCTGCGCAAGTCTCCCTCGACGTGATTTTGAATATCTTCCCTAGAAAGGCTACTGCCGCATCCATGATGGTCAAACAAAACCAAGCTGTAACGGAATCCACGAATATATTGCCTTAAATAGTTCACCGCATCGGTTCGGCATCCGGGATCCTTATTTGGATGTCGAATGACATGAGAATCAATTCGAGCGACACCAAGGCTCTCGCTTCTGTCAAGCAAGCTCCTTGTAGCGTACTCCATATGCGCGTCGGCAACCAGCACGATAAGATCCTTTTGTCGTGCCGCCTGATTCAAGACATCACACCTGTAGCAAACAATGCGTTCATATCAACCGAACCTTGCCAATCCCTAAGAATGGGATGGCGGTCGCCTCGAATGATATCCGTTGCGCCTTGTTCATCTTTTGCAAAGCAAAGAACTTCCCTCGGTTCCGCCAATCCCAAAAAGGTAGGAGAATGGGTCGCCACAAAAACTTGGGAGTCGTACGCTGACGACAGCGAATCATAAATGGCGTCCAAAGCTAGCGGATGGATGCCATTCTCGGGCTCCTCCAGCAAATATATCTGGTTAGCGTGTGGCAAATAGGGGATTAGAGTAATGGCAAGAAAACGCAATGTGCCATCGGAAACCATCCATGAAGGCACTTCCACCCCCGTTTTGTATCTGAGCATAAGGTAAGCGCTGCGATCATCCTCTCGTTCCACAATGCGAACGCCTTCCAAGTCAGTGAGCATGGTTTGCACATGCGAGAGCCATTCCGCAAATTCATTCCCGTGCTCTTGTTGCAGTTGCATGACCAACCAAGGAAGATTCCAGCCATCGGATGAGAATTTGCTGCGCCGAAAATGAGGCGGGCATGGCTGACGAATCTTTTGGCTATCCAAAAACAGAGGCTTGATGCCGTTGAAAATTTCCTCCTTGACATACAGAAACGCCCAAAAACCCTCCCCGAATGGAGGCAGTTCTCTCAAATCCAATAGCAAACGTAAATACTTCAAAACCGACCTATGCCGACCGAGTTCTATCTCAATCGGCAAAGCTTGCGACCTTGGAGCCTCTCTAGTGTCTTCCAAAATGATTTTGACCTTATTTCCTGACCTGAGAAAAACGGGAAAAACTCCTTTTCCCCTGCGTCTTAATATTGTTTTGGGGGGGAGGACAGATTCCGGGAAGTAGGAAACCCCTTTATGTTGAGGCCGCCGGTTCGGTTTCGGAATCAGCATCGCGCTCTCGAAATCTATGCCAAAACTTTCCTCATCTTCCCTTATGCGCACTTCGTAACGAAGGCGTTGGCGGTCAATTTGGGCAGTAGGCGCTTCAGCGATATCGGGCGGAAAATCGAACTCCAAAGCCAACTCAAATCCCATATCCCGGTTGGGCCGATTCCAAACAAGGTCCTGAAAATTTTGAGTGCGTTTCTCCATTGCCTCCATAAGGCCGTCACGCACCAAATCACCAAGGAAGCTGATCACGTCCAACAACGTGCTCTTGCCGCTAGCATTGGGGCCAACCAAAATATGGAAGCTGTCTAGGTGGACATCCACATAGCGCAGGCAGCGGTAGTTCAGGGCTTGTATGCGGCGGATCATGGCGCAATTCTATCAAAAAGATGCACGGGGCGGTTCGATCCGAAATGGTCGGTCGTGGACGCGGTAGGTCTCAAAGTCGTTGTGGTCGATGGTGAAAACGAGATCAGTGGATTCCCGCTCCGCGACATGCACTAGGGTTGCGTCGGCGAAGTCCATTGAGCGGTCTGAGTATTGCGCCATGAGAGCGGACAACGCCGGCAAGTCATCGTCATCCACCCGCACTACAGTCACCGCATCGGACAACACGAAGTTCCATGCATGTTCGAGCAAATTCCAATTCCTGCGGCGGTGAAGGAGGTGGAAAACCTCCGCCAACACTGCCGCCGTCGTGGCGAGCGGCAGCCGCAACCCGCGATAAACCTCCGCACAGGGCCCGTGCCAAGGATCCGCTTTGTTCAGCAGCGCCAATATCGGCCCTGTGTCGATGATTCCCCTAATATCCATACTTCTTGGCCAGAATCTCCCTCACTTGTCGGCCAGAATCCTCGGCACGCAGAGAGGCATCGTTTATCACCCCGATCAGCGGCGCCACTTCCACATGCAGCCGGCGCTGTTCCTCCGCGTCATCACTGGACAGGTCGTTGCGGTCGAGCCACTCGCGGCTGGTGACTTCAACTAGGCTGGCAGCGCTGCCAACTTCGGCGTCTCCCACGGCGGCCCTCACTTCACCAGATAGGTCCGGCACCCAAAGCGGCGCTTGGGGATCAAAGCTCTTCAACAGCCAACCGCTTAGGCTTTCCCATGCGCCCTCACCCCAAAAAGTGCGGCGGCGCACAAGAGCTTCATTCGATCCGCCAAGATCTGCCTCCTGCCCCTGCAAACCGTTTCCGTCCAGGCATCGAAGGAAGATGTGGACGCGGTTGGCGTAGCGCTCGACGATTTGGGCAAGCCCCTGCCCACTGGATGCGCTCAAGGGGTCGGTTAGCGGCTCGCACAGGGGGCGAATGCGGGCCGCTGGATCACCCGCCGCTTGCAGCCATTGGCTCAACAACGGGAGAAGGTTCCGGTGGGACGCATTTTGATCCGCTGGAATGATGATGACGTTCATGATGATTGATCCGGTTCGCCATCTTGCGAAAAATAAAGAATGTCCTCCATCCAACCAGTCGAGTGCAGCTTGCGCAACCCCTGGGAGCGCCGCAGCTTCTCCGCATTGGGCAACTTCGCCACGGGGCGTATGATGGCATCCGCAGTGTCCGGGTTGCGGCAAACCACGGAGGTGTTCTGGAATGTCTCGTCGCCTGCCATTGCCAGCAGGTCGGGAGAGTGGGTGGTGGTGACCACTTGGATGCCGCCGCCTGTTGTTTGGCTTTCGATCAGCTCAACCAGCAGATGTTGGCGGGACGGGTGAATGCCCCTGTCGATCTCCTCGAACACATAGAGGCCGGGGCGGTCCGTTCCCAGCAACGCAGCTAGTATCCCCAGAAAACGCAAAGTGCCGTCTGACGCGGAATGGCCCGACACCTTGTTGCCATTCTTCTCCCTGATGAACAACTGGACACGTCTGGACACCGGATCTTCGGGGAACTCGAAGTCCGCCACATCCATTGGCGTAAGCTCGCGAGTCCACTCGAGCAGCGTCTTCCTTCTGCGCGGGTCGTCGCAGATGGCTTTCAATACCGTTGGCAGGTTTTCGCCTCCGTCGCCTAGCACTGTCTGGCCGGGAAATGCCGGTTCACACATTTGTGATGGCGATGGGTCGAGAAAGCGCATGTTCCCAAGACTGCCTGCAACATGACGAGCGAGGTCTTTGTGCGCCTTGCGCACTGGCCGGTGTTCCCCGATCTGCGTTAGCGCCGGCTGGTCGGGACGCACGGCAATCCGGTGCCCGTATTTTTTTTGGCGGGCCACCTTCTCCATACGAATCTGCAAGTGGAGCTCGTCGTCTTGGTTTCCCACCGGATCGGGTACGGGCGGACTACTTGTATAGAACGTTCTCACCCACGCCTTACTCTCCTTAACAAATTCAAGTTGAGAAGATTGGATTGTTTGCCGTGGAGAGCTCCCCAACAATGGCAGCCACGCATACAACTCCTCTTGGCCCACACGGAAGGCACCGCCTTGCCGGTCGTCTGGCTTGACCAAAACGGCGTAGGCGATGGCGGATGGGTCCTTGCGTAGCCCCAATGCGGATCGTAAAGACTCATGGCTTTCCTGCAACGCGAGGTCCACTTCCAACTTGAAATGGTCTTGACCTTGGCGTATGACTTCCGCAGGCGCCCCGCGGATCTGCTGCCACTCCACTTGGCCGCCGGCGCCGTACTTGCCGCCGAGGATGTCCGCCAAGGTGTAGCCCCGCCCAACGCCATGCAAGAAACGCAGCGCATCGCGGATGTTGCTCTTGCCGCTGGCGTTGGCGCCCACAATGATCGTGAACGGCCCCATGTGCAGGGTTTCGTCGGCGAAGTTCTTGAAGTTTTGCAGCCTTAGCGCAGTGAGCATGGCTATCCGCTCAACAGGGCCTCTTGGCGCGGCGCGGCGGCGGCGCCTTGGGCCGCTAGGTGGTTTTGGATGTACTCAAGGATAGCACGTTCGTCGGAGCCGGCTTCGGCCAGTTCGATGAGGGCTTGCACCACGCGGGCGAACAGTTCGTGCCGCCATAGGCCGCGGTTTTCCAAGTAGGCATCGACGCGGTTTTGCTCGCCGGTCTTCCACAGGCGCATGAGACGGTGCAGGCAGTCGATTAACGGCGGCGAGCGGCCGTCGGCGGCGGGTTCTCCCAAGTCCTTGGCGCGGCGGCGGTTCCAGGGCTTCAGGCGGGCCTCGCTGCCGGAGGTTTGGGCCTCCGCGTCCTTGCCGCCATCCTCATCTTCCGCGGGCGCAGCGCCCTTTCCCCGGGCCAGCAAGTCCAAGCGGCCGGCCAGGTCGGCGTCGGCAAGGTTGCAGGAGAGGGCGTAGAGGATGCAGGCGCCGGCGGGGGCGGCGGCCAGGCCGAAGTCGTTGCGGTGCAGCAGATAGTAGGTGGTGGGGTCGTCGAGTTCCTGCAGTGCGCCATCGCCAGCCTCGAACAGGCGGCTGACCACGAAGCCCACCACCATGCGCCGCACTTGGCGCAGGAACTCCGCCACGGTCAGCCGCGCGCCGGGCGCATCAGTGAACTTGACCACCGGATGGCGGCTGAAGGCTTCCAAGGCCGGGCCGGTGGCCGCCCACACGAAGTCCGGGCCGCGAATGCCGGCGTCCCAGAAATCCCGCAACCGCTCCCTGATGTTGGCCTGCATCTCCGCAAGCACTTGGCGGTCCCAGCCGGGGCGGGCCGCGGCCGGGCGCTTCCTGCAGACCAGCCAGATGGAGGAGGACAGCGCCGCCGAGGACAGGGAGCGCTGCCGGTTCTGCATCTCCGTCTGAATGGGCCAGGAGCCTACGACTACGAACCCGGCGCGGATGAGGGCGGACACCAGCGTCTCCCAAGCGTCCGGCTGCTTGTTGGCGAAGACGATCACCAGCCGGCCATCGTCCCGCAACGCCTCGTGGAAGCGGGAGAACGACCGCGCCATGCCGTCTTCGTAGTTGCGCTTGGAGGCCGCCTTGTCGCCGCCGAAACGGGCCGCGTCGTCGATCAACTCGCCATCGTTGGCCGCCGCGTTCCACTTCGGGCCTAGGGGTTCGGCGAAGACGGCGTCGGTTTCCGGCGATAAGCCGCACAGCGCTCGCCGCAGCCAGATGTGGAAGAAGTCCATCAGGTCCGAGTAGGGAATGGCGTCGTAGTACGGCGGGTCGGTGCAGATGAGGTCGAAGGTGCCGGGCAGCGTTTCGGCGGCGGATTGACGTAGCACCTGCGGCTGAGGTGCGGATCTAGTGGCTACGAGCGAGTGGTCAAGATACCGGGATAGCCAATCCAGCATTCCTGCAAATCCGCCAGAACTCTCCGAAAGTGGATTGACTTCGCAATAGTCCCACACCATTGGAAGTGCGAAGCGAGCAAATGTATGACCTATCGTCTCTCGTCCGTTGTGCCACGAACAAACGGTGCTGCTGTAGTCCGTGAGTTTGCTGAACACACAGGACAGGTAGGTGGCAGCGGCCTCCCGCCATCCTTTCGGATAATCGCCCAGCCGATGCCCCCGGACAGATCTCTTTTTTCCAACTTCTGCCGCTTCCCGCCACTCGTTTGGATAATCGTTCTGCCCGCCTATGTTGCCGGTTAAAGCAGCGGGCTCCTCTTCCACCCAAAGGCTTCGCATCTCGCGGATGAAGGTTCCCAAGGCCAGCAATTGGCGGTTCGTGAACAGCTTGCGCCAAGTATCGAAGCCGTACTTCGGTATGCGCATACCCAGACTGTGCTCATCAGGGGTAGGTTCTTCCGGCAGGCCGAAAGGAAGTTCCGCGTAAAGATTGGCCAACGCTTCTTCCTCAATGCGGGCGGCGCTGACCTCCTCCTCAGTCGGCAGCCTGTATTCCTTGCCCTGCTGCCCATCCGCCACCACCGCCGTCAGCCGCTCTCCCAACTGCCCCGCACATCCCGCAGCCCGCAGATCGGCCATGGCGGCTGTCACTCCGCAACAGGGGCAGGTGGCGCCGCTGCCGGACATGGTGCCGGCACCAAGCTGCTGATCGCTTTGCTGCCTTTGGGCTGCGCCGCCCGTAGGCACATCTTCTTCAATGCCGAACGCGACGCCATCCTCGCCCGGCGTCATCGTCAGCAACACGCGCTTCGCCCCTTTCTTGCACAGCCAGCGGGTCTTGAGCAGCGGCACTTCCTTGCGGCACCCGGCGCAACGGACGGTGCGCGCCCACAGATAGGCCACCGTGGGCTTGGCCACCCAACGGGGATTGGCCGCATCCTCCAAGTAGAGGGAGTCGAACTCCGCATTCAGCGCCGCCGCGGAAACCCGCCCCTCGGCGTCCGGCACCAGCAGTTGCGGCGGCCTGGGCCGATACCGCCTTGCCAACTGCACCTGTTGCCGCCCCCGCCCTTTGCGGCGCACCGGCTCAAATTCCGCGTAGGTGGGATAACGCGCCGCCAGCGCCCGCCGCGCCCGCTCCAGAATGCGCTGCCCCCAAGCCCGCAAATGCCAAGCAAAATCCGCCTCCACGGAAACCGACGCATCCAGCAAATCCGCAGATGTCGGCACCGCCGATGGCTTTGACCGGCCCCGTTGGTTAAGAGCTGAACCAGTTTGGTCCGCTCCGCCCGTCAGCGAGCGACCAACACCTAGGCTTCCGTCACTGCAACCAAGGGCCAAAAGGGTTTGCATTCCCTCATGCACAGTGTTTTGGCCGACATCGGAACCACCCTCCCCGTGCCCCAGCGCGGCCAAGCACTGACGCAGAGCCTTCTGCCCCTTAACGCCTTGGCCCTTCAAGAAGGCAGCAACAAACGCCCGGTCGCGCAGCGCAAATTCCGGCAGGGGCCGCCGCTGCCCGGCCAGCAGACGGGGATAGTGCAGGGTGCAACGCAGAATGAACCAAGCCACCGGATTGAGGTCCGACGCCACCGCCTCGCAACCCAACCGCATAGCTTCCAGCGGAATGGCCCCGCCACCGGCAAACGGGTCCAGAACGCGGGGCGCCCGACCGCCAAAGGCCTGCCGAATCTCTTCCCGGAAAGCCTCAATCCCAACACCGGAACTAGCCCCAGCCTCGACCCCACCAGCGGACTTGCCGCCATCCCCAAGACCTTCCCGGCCCCAATGCAGTATGCCGCCCCGAGTTTCCTCCCGCATCCGCTCGCCCTTGGCGTCCGGCGTCTCCACCACCTTTCCGGCCATGCGCCGCAACAGGTCCCCCCGCCCCTCCCGAGTGCCAGGGTCAGGCAGCAAGGTCGCCAGCAAAGCCGCCCGGCTAGCCGCCAAAGGCCGCCGCGCCGGCCAGATGTGCAGGGTGGAGATATGCCCGTGGCGAACGTTCTTCTCGTGGACGGAGTCCAGAGAGACCTGTTTGAGGGGGAAGGCAGCTTCGATTAGGCGGCGGTCGGTCAAGGGTTGCTGCCCGCTATGTGCTTGCGCCAGAGGTAGCTGGCGAACGAGGCGCAGGCACCAAGCATGAACACCGCTTCGTCCATCCCGACGCTTGCCTGCTCTCGGTCCAGCAGGGCGTGGCGAATGCCCTGCTCGTCCGAAGAGTAGCCGTATAGCTTGCTCCAAGCCTGTTTGAGCGCCGGATGCAGAGCGCTCCGTTTTTCTAGTGACCGCACCGCCGGGGCAAGAGACGACGACGCTTTTGAGTCAAGCTGCCGCGCCACGGACTCAACCGCATGAACACTCTCTCGAATACTGTCAGCCCAATCGCCCTGATTGATGCATTCGGCCGACTTGCGCAGATGCGATGCACCTCCTTGCAGCCCCCCCTGATCAAGTGCTCGCAGGGAGCTCAAAACTGCTTCGCCCTCCTCGGTTGTTGCTGCCGGGAAGATAGTGGGCGGCGGGCCAGAATCAATCACGTACGCTAGCCGACAGTTCCCGAAGACCATGCACATATGCAAAACAAAATCCCGAGGGCATTGGGAGTCGCGCATGATGAACTGAATAAGGTCAAAGACTCTGTTGAACGCTTGTCTTTCGATCCGGTCGCGCATGCCTTCGCGAACCAGCGTAAAGCGGTCATCCCACTCATCCGCTGGATTGCCGTCGTAAACAGCATGCACTCGCTCCAAAATGCTCTTCCATGGGTCCACTACGTATTTTTCATCCACATAAAATTTGGTAGAGCGGCTAAGCCAGAAGTATAATGCGTTCCAAATCTGAACCCTTGCTTCAGTTGGCAATTCACCAAGATTTAGCGGTTCGGGAAGTTCCTCATATCCTTGCGCCTGCGAAAAACTCAACTTTCGGGGATCAAGCTGAACGCTATCTGAAACAATGGATCGTGCGACATCGGTTGGAACCATTTTGGACCTTCTCCGAGCCACAAACGCGGCTCGACGCATGGCGGCCTCAGCTCCAACTAGGTCCGGGTCGCGCGGTTTGGATTGATTGCTGGTCAAACTCATTTCTGGCCCTCGTCTATCAGTTTCGGCACTTCCTCCGAATTGTCATACAGCGCCCATGCATCAACTAGATGCCGATAGAACTTCTCAAAGTTTTGCCAACCGACATCGTATCGCCGCCTAATGACGGGTTCAGGGATGTCGTGCCCCCCTTCGGCCACTCGCTTCGCAACCCGCTGCACAGCGAAATCAGATGTCGGCAATCGAAGGAAGATTAACTTCACGCAATAGCCTTGTTCGCGCCAATATGGAATCCAGCGAGTGTAGCCACGACCGCTCAGCGTGGTCTCGAAGGCGAAACTTTTGCCCTGCGAGACATGTTCGTGGATTTGTTTCAGCATCAATTTTCCAGCTTGGATACTCACGGCCTTGGAACGAAATGGGTCCAGTCCTGCTGCAATAAAGTCGGCGTTGACAAAGACCGGACAGTCCGCCTCATTGGGCAGGAACTCGGTGGCGAACGTTGTCTTTCCAGCGCCATTCGGCCCGGCGACGATGATTATCTTCTTGTCTTGACTCATTTTGCTTTGCGGTAGGGCATCAGCCACTTCGCCTCTCTCACGATGGCCTAGTGATTTTCCCCGCAAGTCTGGCAATGCGCCCGCAAGCCGCTGACACCTTGGATCTCCTTTTCGCTAATTTTGCCGTCCTCCCAAAGCCGGAACTTTAGGCCGCGCAAAGCCGCTGGCCGATAATCCGGCACCTGGACAAACCGTTGGCCCACGGATGCATGCAAAACGGGCAGGTCTCCCTCCGCCCGGCTGGGCCGGTCGTTGTCGCTGACGTATATGGACCGCACATCTTGGTCAAGCATTGCGGCCATTGCGCCAGTGTGGGCGTGCAGCGGGCCGTTGATGAGCGGATTGACCGCAATGTCGTCCGCATCGAGGCCGGCAAGAGCGTCATCTTGTTCCGCAAGCAGCTTGCGGATGCTGTCTGGGTCACCATCAGCTATGGCGATGGCGTCGCCGAGCGTCTCTTTGCAGCGGTCGATCATGAAGGCAAGGGCGTTGTCCGAAAGCCCGTCCGCCCAACAGCCGCCGCCGACATCTCCGTGAACTCCGGGAAACCAAACCTCCAGAATGCGGTCCGGGTTGTCGGCATCCTTGTTCATCAAGGTCGGGGTGAAGCTCACCCGGTCCTCGTCAATGGCGACCAGATGCACCGCCCTTTCGATGCGGGGATTCAAGGTGCCGTCCTCAAAGACCACATCGCTGCTGATCTTGTCGCCTTGGCGATGAATGCCGTTCATGGCGGCTACGGTGTCGAACACGCCTAGGAACGACACCTTGCAGTGCTCATGGTCGCGCAGAAGGATGCTGGCAAACTTGCGGGCCAAAGCAGCGCCGCGGCTGTAGCCGAAGATAACCAGAGTGTCTCCCTCTTGGTAATCCGCGCCGTCGAAGTCCTCCTTGGCGTCATCGAGTATGCGCTTGGCGTCTCCGAAGCCCGGCGCAACCATCATGTTCAGCATAGACCTGCCGGAGTGGTACAGCTTGCCCAACAGCGGAATCCGGCTTTTGCCCTCCCTAGCGCCAATGCCGTTGTAGTAAAAGGCCATCTGCGGCTGCCCACTGGGCGTGGCCGTGGGCGAGCGGTCTTCCGCAACGCCGCCGCCCATCAATATGTGCAGCTTCAAGATGTTGGTGATGCTCTCATCCTCCTTGAAGCCGCTGGCATCGCCCGGATCATTGCTGGTGCCGTCAAAGCAGAAGGTCAAGGTCTTGGGTGCGTTCTCGTCGGCCATTGCAAACTCCTACCTACTCCAGTTGCTGTCCGTGCCGATTTTCCTTAAGCCGCCCAGCTGGCAGTATCCCTGTTCGCCCGTTCAGTTTTCAAGGCGTGGCGCTGCGCTAACCATCCGCCGCCTCCAGCAGCGACTTCGCTGAAATGGAGTATGCCGAAGTTCCCCGGTTGGTGGCTAGCAGTTGGTGGAACGGGTTGCGCACCCGCACTAGCTGCGGGGATGGCGTGGCGCAATCGAACACCACATAGAGCCAATAGCTCTCGCCAAGATTGCAGGCCTGCGTCCATTCGTTGACCTCCATCTGCACCGCGCTTTGTCCGGCGCGGCCCTTGACTTCGATGCAGCGCCGGCTGCCGTCGGGTTGGGTGCTCAGCAGGTCGAAGCCGGGCCAGTTTGGCAGGCCGGCGGCGCGGGACAGCGCTGGATTGGAGACGTCCAGCACTTCGGCACCCCGCTGCCGCTCCCAGGCGCTGGCGATGCGCACAGCCATTTCCTCAATGCGCTCGTCGTAGTGCTGCACTTCGTCCGCAGCCGCCGCCGGCACCGCCAAGGCGTGGAGCAGGAACCGAACCTCGCCCAGCGCGATGCGCTCCGGCGCGGTTGCCAAGGCCGCGAACGCCTCTGACCGCTCAGCGGCGAGCGCCCGCTGCTCTTGCTTCACTGCATCAAGATCGTCGGCGTCCGCATCGTCACTCTTGGCCAACGCTTGGGCCAGCCGGGTGCGGCGGGTGGCTAGCTCCGCGGCCCGCAGATCAAAGCCGGCGGCCAAGCGGCGGCGGCGTTCCGGCAACTCGGTGCGCAGGGCGTCGCGGCGTTCCTCGGCGAACTGGGTTTCCGCCAGTCGGTTGAGGAAGCGGGCGGCGTCCGCCCTCATGCCGATGCCCCGGCTGGCCAGCGGCACCGCGCCCGGTGCGATATGAGCGGCGCTGTGCAGCAGGAGCAAGGGTTCGACGGCGCTCTCCACGGGTTCGCTGTCCGCTTCCTGGCGCAAAGCCAGCAGCCGGTGCTCCAAGGCTTGCGGGGTGGGTTCGCCGGCGTCCAACTGCACCGCCGCGATTGCCAAGTGAAACAAATAGGGCGCATCCGCCTTGGGGTCGATGAAGATGGCGCCGCGCAAGGCGTCGTGGGAGAAACGGGAGAGGACCTGCTCAGCCAGCGCATCGAACACCGGTTCGCCGGGATGCAGCCAGATGCACTCCCCGTCCTGCTCCGTGCGGTGGACGCAAAGGCGGGCTTGGGCCGTCGTTGCGGAATAGCGCTCCAACGCCGGCAGCAGGCCGTCGAGGACACCTGAGCGTTGCGGCGCCAAGGCGAAGTGGCCGTCCAAGTCGCCGTGGATGTGCAAGCCCAACAGGGCGGCGCTTTTCTCCACGAACCGCCGCACATAGCCGGGCAGCAGTTGCAGGTAGCGCTCCCGCCGCAAATCGCCTTGCAGGGCCTCCAAGCGGGCGACCACCTCGCCCCCGGTGCCGTAAACCCTTTCCTCATCCGCCCTGATGCCGGCCACCCGTTCGCCGGCCAGCGCCTCGCCGATGCGGGCCTTGGCGCTGCGCTCCCCTTTATCGGTCAACGCCTCGATCATGTAGTCCTTAAGGGAGGCGTTGTCGAACAGCCGACCGATCACGTCGAACACCTTGTCCGAATGCATTTCCCGGCGAATCGCCTCGAGCTTTTCCAGCAGCACCTGCAGCACCCGGCCCTCCCGGGTGCTGGCGGCCACCAGATTGACGATTCGCACGTCCCGCTGCTGGCCGTAGCGGTGAATGCGGCCCATGCGCTGCTCCAAGCGGGCCGGGTTCCAAGGGATGTCATAGTTGGCCATCAGGGCGCAGAACTGGAGGTTGATGCCCTCCCCCGCCGCGTCCGTGGCCACTAGATAGCGGGCGCCGTCGGTTTGCCGGAAGCGCTGCACCTGCTGCTCCCGTTCCGGCCAGGCCATGCCGCCGTGGACTTGCGCCACCCGCCCGGCGTGGCCCAGCCCCTCCAAGCGGCGGACCAGATAGTCCAAGGTGTCCCGATGCTCGGTAAAGATTAGCCACTTTTCCTGGGCGTAGCGCGGATCCTCCAGCACCTCGCGCAGCCTCTCGAACTTGGATTCGTTGCCGGAATCCAGAATGGCCCGCGCCCTGGCGCCTAGGTCTTCAAGGGTCTGCAACTCGCTTTGCAAGTCCTCGATGGTGGCCGCCACCACGGCACCGAGCACCGCGGTTTCAAAGTCCTCGCTGGCTTCCCGGCCGCCTTCGGTGCCGGCGTCCTCGTCCGCGCCCTGTTCGTCAAAATAGTCCGTTCGGTAGCGGCGGTCCAGGTCGCGCTGGCGGCGGCGCAGGTCGCTGGCGCTCAGGCTGCCGTCCTGCAGTTGGGAGACGGTTTGCCGCAGCTTCTCCATGCGCCGCTGCAGGGAGCGCAGCAGCGCCCAGGAGGAACTGGCAAGACGCCGCTGAAAGACGCCCGTGGCCAGCCGCGCCGCGCCCGGATTGCCCAGCGCCCGGTCATAGAGATCGCTCAGATAGGCGCTGGCGGCGTCGTACAGCGCTTGCTCCCCGTCGGAGCCGGCGCTCAGTTGGTAGCTGAAGGTGTCGCAGAAGCGCTGCCGGTAGAGCGGTTGGCCATCCAACCCGACCATCTCCTCCTTGGTGCGCCGAATGAAATGGCGGCCCCGGTCTTGCTGCGGGAAGCGGCGGCAGGCTTCCCCGGTGGCGAACACCAAGGGGTCCAGCAAGCGCCACAGGTGGTGGTAGGGGGAAGCCTTGCCCATGTGCGGGGTGGCCGTCAGCAGCAGCAGATGGCGGGCGCACCAGCGCAGCCCGGCGTAGTCGCCATCGGGCGCGGCGCAGCCGGCCAACACCTCCGCCAATTGATAGCGCCGGGTCTTGTGGGTACGATGGTTTTCCGTGGTCGCCGCCAGCTTGTGCGCCTCGTCGAAAACCACCAAGTCGTAGGCGGGGGTGTCGGCGCTGCGCAGCCGGTTGAAGACGCCTTCCCCCGCCAAGGTGTCCAAGGAGACGATCACTAGGTCGCTGCCCTCGCCGCAGAAGGGATTGTCGGTGCGGGCGTCCGCGCCGCTGAGGATGCGGAACGACAGCTGGAACAGGGTGCGCAGCTCCCGCTCCCAGTTGCCCACCAAGCCGGCCGGCGGCACGATGAGCACTCGCCGGATGCGCCCCCGGCCCAGCATTTCCCGCACGGCCAAGCCGGTCATGATGGTCTTGCCGGCGCCGGCGTCGTCGGCCAGCAGGAAGCGCACCGGCTCCTGGGCCAGGATGTGCTCGTAAACCGCGATGCGCTGGTGGGGCAGCGGGTCGATGCGGGAGATTTCGCTGGCGAAGGCGGGGTTGAACTGATGCCCGAAGGCCAGCCGATGGGCTTCCGCCACCGCCGCAACCGCATCTGGGTTGCCGGCGAAGTCCAGAGCGGGCGACACGCTGGCCATCCTTAGCTACCGCTAAAATGCGGCCTCGGGGCGCAAGTTCCCCGGCGTCGGCAGCACCGTCACCGGCATGTCCTCCGGCTCTAGGCCCAGATTGATGAGCACCTTGGACATGCCCAGAAACAGGCCCACGCCAAGGGCGATTTCGGCGATTTCAGGGTCGCTGTAGTGGGCCCTCAAGGCTTGCTGCGCCGCTTCGTCCAGCGGGTGCGGCACGCCGATGAGAGCGTCAGTGAGGGCTAGGGCCGCCGCCTCCGTCGGAGGCAAGGCGGCTTCGTAGCCGTCGGTGATTTGCGCCACCTTGTTTTCCCGCAGCCCCGCCGCACGGGCGGAGTCAAACCGCACCTGGCGTCAGTAGCCGCAGTCCGTGACGCGGGCGTTGCGGATGCGGGTCATCTCCTTGATGTACACGTCCGCCACGCCGTTGGACCAGAACTCGGCATACAGGTCCGCGAACCTCTGGGCGGTTTCCGGCAGGTGAGCCAGCACGGTGCCGAAGTTGGCCTCTTGGCCGGGGATGGCGGATGCGATTCTCGGTTGCTTGGACATGGTTGCTCCTTTGGTTGCCGGCCGGCGTCAGTTCCGGGCCTTGGCAACGGATCTTGGGGCGGCTCTAAGACAAGTTATCGATAGACCCTAGGCCAAGGCGCCTTGGTGCAGCGGCGGGCGGTCCAGTGCCACAGGCTGCGCCGGCACCGCCAAAGTCAGCTTCCAGCGGCAGGTGACGTCAAAGAAGGCCAAGGCGGTCAGCAGCGCCACTGCACCCTTGGCGCCAAAGGCCGCTTGCGCCTCGGCCACCGCCGCATCGTCAATCTCGTGGTGCTGAAAGGGGAATTGCTCGGCGACGGCCAAGGCGGCCTGCTCGGACGGCGTGAAACAGGAACATTCCCCAGCTTCCAGCGCCGCAGCCTCCGCCGCACTCAAATGAACGCCCGCATCCCGCACCGCCCACTCCTGGGCGCAACCATGCACCGCAGCTATGCGCAGCCGGCAAAGCTCCAGAACCCGCCGGGGCAGAACGCCGCCTTCCCAAAGGGAGGCGTAGAACGCCTTGTAGCGGCGCAG
The DNA here is from genome assembly GCA_958296195.1 of uncultured Pseudomonadales bacterium. Lineage (GTDB taxonomy): Bacteria > Pseudomonadota > Gammaproteobacteria > Pseudomonadales > Azotimanducaceae > Azophilus. The sequence goes on from OY282455.1 coordinate 3,282,227, forward strand.
CAGTTCCGGGCGCTGCGCAAACACCCGCTCCAAGGGCGTGGCGCCTTCCGCTTCACCGATCCAACTCACTCACTCGCCTCCCGACATGAAATCCACTCCCTCTACGGGCCGCAGTATTCCCACGAGGAAAGTCCCCTGCCCTCCCCTAACAGCTCCCATTGGCGTTCCTGACAAAAGGGTAATGCTCCTAGTGGTGAAAAAACCAGCCTTGCCCCGATAGGGGGCACCATCCTAACCCTAATCCCCTGATAAGGAATCGTTGAGAGGGGCTGAAAGGCACATCGTGCGGGAGTTTTTCCGGCAAAATGCCGGTTGCGCAAAAACACCGTGCAGGTGCGCCGATGAACGGGTTGCTTCCCCGCCCGCTGAAAGTCGAACACGAGTTCACGGACGCCCGCCTGCCCAGCTTTAGCGGCTGGTCCGCCCTGGCCCTGACAGCGGAGCGTCCAAGTCTTTTGGGGACTTGGCGTTTCGCAGCCCAATAGCATTGAGAAAGTTGGGACCCTGGCCCGAATGAAGGTGCGCAACGTAGTCCGCGTGTTGACCGACAACGGTTTTCACCAAGTCCGTCAGAGTGGAAGCCATCGCCAATTCGAGGGCGTCGTCTAGGGTCAACGCAGGTTGGTGACAGTGGCCGGCAAAGAAGGCGATGACGTCAAAGCGGGCACCTTGGCGTCCATCAGGCAGCAATCTGGATTGCCCCGCAAGTTATTCCGCTAAGGATGAGCTGGCATCTGCGATTGGAAGATGAATGCCTCAGAGCGGTCGCGGCCACTCCGCAGTGCGCTAAGCCAAGTCAACATTGCCAGCTTTGCCCGTGTGTGCCATGGGGCGCGGCGCGACAGGAACCCATCCTGCTCGGCAGCCGGCAGGGCTGCTACGGTTTCAAGGTATAGGCCGACAGCCTTGCGGAGAGATGCCCGCACCTCCCGCTGCGAGTTGCCGCACACTGCGATGTTCAAATCGACGCAAATGGCCTCCCAAGAGGCCCCACCCCCGTACGCATAGCATTTCAGCTTGAGGTCCATGCCGTCGCCCACACCTCCGACCAACTACTTGTTGTGTCCATGACCAAGCTCGCCGATATGTTTGCTGGAAGCTGCGCCAGCAAATGGAACTTTGTGCCTCGTACGGCAGAGTGTCAAGTTCTTTGGCCTCCTTTGCTAGCAAGGACAGAATCCCCAGTTGACCTTACAGTGAAATGTTAGCTATATTGCACTGGTAGCTGATTCGAGGACTATAGGAGGCCCGCTTTCATGACGACATTCTTATCGAAACGACCACGGCGCCAAGCGAACAACCGCGTTTCCGCTTCCACAGCGCACTGCCCGCCCAGTTCCCCTGCGAGCCTGTGCAGAGGCATCGGGGCTTGTTTGGTCCTGCTGACGGGTATGGCGACGCTCGGTGCGTCCGTGGTTTGGGCCGACGCATCCATGACGCCCCTGAAGCCGGGCCAGCGCGTTGCGGGCTACGACGCGAGGAAGCACACCGACCCCTACATCGTGCAGCGGCTGACCGAGCATGTCTATTGGGTTGCCGTGGATAGTTTCAACTCGACCGTGGTGGTCGGCGAGGAAGGCGTTCTGGTCATTGATCCGCTTTCAGAAGGCCGGGCGGAGAGGCTGCTGGCGGCGGTGGCGAGCATTTCCGACCTGCCGGTCACCGCCCTAGTCTATTCGCACAGCCACATGGACCACATCAGCGACGCCCCGGATTTCGTGGCCAAGGTGACGGCAAGCGGAAGGCCGCTGCGGATTCTGGCCACCGACAAGACCGTGCAGCAAATCGCCTACTACAGCAAGGACGTGCCGGCGCCAACGGAGGTGATCGCCACGCCGGTGGGCGCCTTTGAATTCGAAGGCATGGCGTGGCGGGTGCATACTCCGCCGGAATATGGGCACAGCATCGACAGCTCCATATTCCACTTCGCCGCCGAGCAATTCGCGCACTGCACGGATCTGGTCGAACCGGGCAACCTCCCGTTCCTGAACTTCAACAGCGCGATGAGCGTCAAGTCCTTTGCCGGCGCCGTGCAAAGCCTGCTGGAATTGGACTGGGGGCATCTAAACGGCGGGCACGGCAACGTCGGCAACCGCGCCGATGCGGAGCTTTACCTGGAGTACACCGAAGACATCACCGCGGCCGCTCTGCAGGCCATGCAGGCCGTGGATTTCACCAAGTTCATCGACCCTGAGGACCATCCCATCGGCGCACTGGTCAACTGGTCCCAAGCGGTGTCCGATCAGATGTTGGCCACCATGCAGGCCAAATACGGCGCTCGAAAAGACCTGAAGCACCTCATGTTGGGCCATGTGCAGGCCCTGATTCGGGACGGCGTATTGCATGGCGAAGGCGCATACCAGTTTTCTTCAACGCAGGGGAAGGCTGCCGAATGAGTCAAGTTCCGCAGCCGTCCACCGTCCTTTGATCAGCATGAGGCATCGCTTCGCCGGCGCCTTTGTTTGATCAGACGATACTGCTATGGCTCCGTTGGAGGAGGATCAGAACAACTTACAGGAGAGCAAACATGCCTAAGCCACCGAAATCCAGCGGCGTTTTGGGCCGGAAATTGCGCGGCGCCGCGTACCCCGCAAGGAAACGCCTTTCGTCGGCAATGCCCTGCCCGGCATTTCTTCGCCGCGCTGCGGCGCGAAGGCGAAGCTCAACCATCAAGGCCCTTGCGGCAACGGGGCTGATCGCCGGCGTGTTCGGCGCTGCGCCGACGCCGGCGCAGATTGAGGAAGTCGTGGTCACCGCCACCAAGCGGGGCGCAGTGGACGTTCAGGACGTTGCGGTCAGCATCTCCACCGTGGATGGAGATTTCCTTGACGCATCCGGCGCCGAAGGAGTGCTCGGCTTCACCCGCAAAGTCGGCATTCAGACCGATGATGAGGGGCCGGGTGAAAAACGCTTCATCATTCGCGGCTTGAACGCCGCCGGCAGCGCCACGGTCGGGCTGTACTACGACGACATCCCCACCACCGGCTTCGGCCAAGGCGGCAATGGCAATGGCCAACCGGACTTCCGCATCCTCGATTTGGAGCGCGTGGAGATTCTTCGCGGGCCGCAAGGCACCCTTTACGGCGCCGGCTCCATCGGCGGCACGATTCGCTACGTCTCCAAGAAGCCGAACCTGCAGGAATTCGAGGGCAGTTTCGGCATTGACTACGGCGATATCGGCCAAGGCGGTGGCGACCGGTATGCATTGGAGGGCATGCTTGACATCCCCTTGATTGAGAATCGGCTTGGCTTGCGGATGGTGGGCTTTTATGCGGACAGCAAAGGCATTGTCGATAACGGCTTTCTGCAGATCAAAGGTGTTGATTCCCGTGAAAGCGACGGCGGCCGTGCGATTCTGGAGTGGCTGCCGACCGATGCGCTGACCGTTACTGCTTCGTATTGGCGGCAAGACTCCGAGGTGGGCGACCGCACCCAATACAACCTCTCCTGCAATCCCACCATTAATAGCTGCTATCTGGACCCCGCCCACGGCGGCGTGGCCCCCGATACGGCAGCGCCGGTGCGCAGCACTAAAGGCAAGCACCTATCCACCCAGGGCATCACGACGCCTTTTAGTGAGGACATGGACATCTACAGCCTAAGGCTGCAATACGAAACGGACTTCGGCACCTTCACCAGCTCAAGCTCCTGGTTCATACGGGATGCTTTGACGGCATTCGACAGTTCGGACTTCGCCGCGCCCCTTTTCATGGACCCGGGCTCGGTACTCCCGGTGTCCACCGATCAGGACACCGAGCAATTCAGCCAAGAACTGCTGTTCTCCTCCGATTTTGACGGCCCCGTGAATTTCGTGGCCGGGTTCTTCTATCAGGATCGGTCCAGCACGTTCAGGCAGCGGGCGGTCCTTTCCCTACCCACCCCAGGGAAGAACGGCAGGGAATTGCTGAACGATCCCGAACCGTCCTTCGTCGTGGCCAACTTTTTCCCGCCGCCGATCAACAATGGCGTGATTTTTGACGATCAGATCGAGCGGGACTTCACCAATACCGCCTTCTTTGGCGAGGTCAACTGGCAGGCCACCGAGCGCCTGGCATTGGATTTGGGCATCCGCTGGTTCGAATTGAAGAACGAACTGCTCGAAACAAAACTGCAAAACCCCGATTTCACGATCCTGTTCCTGGGGCTGCCGGATGAAGGCGGGGTCGCCGGCAAGTCGAGCTTCAGCGACACCATCTTCAAGGCAACGGCCTCCTACGACCTAGTTGAAGGCGTAAAGGCCTACGTTACCTTCGGCGAAGGCTTCCGCGAAGGCGGGGTCAATCCCTTGCGAACCGCGGTGAACCTTCCGCAACAATTCGATTCAGACACCGTCACCAACTATGAAGCGGGTTTGAAAACCGAGCTGCTCGATGGCCTGTTGGTGGTGAACACCGCCTATTTCTTCATTGAATGGGAAAATCTGCAAACTTTCGTGCCGGACCCGACCGGCCTGTTCGATCTCTTCCTGAATCTGGAGGACGGCGGCGCCGATGTGCAGGGCTTTGAACTCGAGGCCACCTACTTGCCAAACGCCATCACCGGCTTGCAGTTGCAGTTCGGCCTGCAATGGACCGACACCGAGCTAACCGCCGATATTCCGGGTCTGGACGCGATGGGGAACTTGGTTCCCGGCGATCCCCTTACCACGGGGGTCGTTGGCGACCCTCTGGCGCAGGTGGCCGACTGGACCTTAAGCGGCAACGCTCAGTACAACTTTCCGGCCTTCGGCGGCGAGGCGTTCGTTCTGGTGGATTGGTCCTACACCGGCGAATCCAATTCATCGAGCAGCCCCCGGTCTCCATACGGCGCAAAACTCGGCGACTTTCACTTGGTGAACTTGCGCTTGGGCCTCAGCGGCGAGGCTTGGGGCGGCTGGAGCGCAACCATCTACGCCAACAACCTGTTCGACGAGGACGGCTGGTTCTTCTATGAAGATCGAGCCGGAGACTTTGATCCCGAGCTCGGGGCGCTAACCAACGGCCCGACAGTCATTACGACCTATCCGCGCACGGTCGGTCTGTCGCTGCGCAAGGATTTCTAGCATTCCGCCGGACTTGCGGCGCCTCGGAATCGGTCAAGGCGGATTTGCCCAACGCGCCGGGCTTCCGCCACCGGGAGCGTTTCCATGCGAGTCCCGGCCTAAGACCGACAGGCTGCTGGTTGGGTCGCTTTCGGTGAACTCTAGGGAGGCATAAGTTAACATGCCGCCCTTTTGAGCAAAGGGGCGCGGAACAGGATGCAGGACGCCTTCGGCAACCGGCGCTGGATCATGGCGCTGGCGGTGATGGGCGCCGCGTTGTTGGGCTTCAGCTTGGGCGTGTCGCTCACGGAGCGGCCCGAGGTGGTCAACGCCAGTTTCCTGACCAAGGTTTACTACAGCTTGGGGCTGTTCGTGGTCGGCGGCTTGGACATCGGCACCCCAACGGGCGGGCCTCTGATTGGCCGCATCCTGCTGTGGAGCGCCTATTTCGGCGCTCCGATCCTCACGGCGTCGGCGGTGATCGACACCTTGGCCCGGGTGCTTTCCCCCGGCCACTGGCAGTTGCGGCGCATCAGCAACCACATCGTGCTGATGGGCGGGGGCGGCATGACGGACAGCTACCTGCGGGTGCTGCGCAAGCACTTCCCGCGCAAGCGAGTGGTGGTGGTGCAGGAGCGCATCGAGTTCGTGCGCCGCCAGGAACTGGAGCAAACCTACGACGTCGCCATCGTCATCGGCGACCTCACCCATGACTTCATGCTCAAGGCGCTGCGCCTCGCCCACGCCAGCAAGGTGGTGCTGATGGGCGAGAAGGACTTTCACGCCTATGAAGCCGCCAGCAAGATACTGGCGCAATTCCCCCATTTGGCCAACAACATAGTGCTGCGCTGCCACAACCTGCGCTTCATGCGCACCATGAACGAGACCGACCTAGCCCGCCGGCTGGTCGTCTTCAACGCCTACCACTTGGCGGCGGAGGGGCTGGTGCGGGAGCGGCTCATCACCCACTTCCGCAAAACCAAGGCACCGGATGCGGTGGTCATCGCCGGCTTCGGGCGTTTTGGGCAATCGGTGCTGGAGGAGCTGCAAAGCCACGCCCAGGATCTGCTTTCCGTCGTGGCGCTGATCGATCAGGACGCCCACCGGCGGGTGCAGGTGGCGGAGGAGCAGCAGAAGATCGGCGGCGCCTACCGCAAGGAGATTCTGCAGGGGGAAATCTCCCACCCAGAGCTCTGGTGGCGGCTTGAGGCGGTCGTTGATCTCGACTCCGCCCAGCCGACGGTGATCTTCGGCACCGGGGACATCGAGGAGAACCTGCGCGCCGCCATCTGGCTCAAGCAGCGGCATCCCAATGCGCTGGTGTTCGCCCGCACCGACGACGCCTCCAGCCTAGCCTTGGAGATCGGCACCGAGCGGGGCATCAACTACTTCAGCTTAAAGCAACTCATCGAGGACAACATCCCCGCGGAGTGGCTGAGCTGAGGGGCCGCTGGGCAACAGGAACAGGCCACTCATGTGCAGGAATGATCGAAAGTCCATGCTCACCCATGCGGCAAGCCGCTTGGCGATTCACCGGAACCGCCCAGCCAAAACTGCGGGATGGCAGCCGAAATGCGGCAAAATAGGGTTATGGCCCAGATAGTCGTTCGCGTTCTCATCACCGCCTTGGGCCTCTACATGGCGGCGGCGCTCATACCCGGCATCGAGGCGGACAGCCCCGGCGCCTTCATCTGGGCGGCGATTGCGCTGGGCATTGTCAACACGCTGGTGCGCCCGCTGATCGTGCTGCTGACACTGCCGGTCAGCGTGGTCACCTTGGGCGGCTTCCTGTTGGTCATCAACGCCGCCATGCTGAAGCTGGCGGACTGGTTTGTGGATGGGCTGCATGTGCAGGGCTTCTTCAGCGCCTTGTTCGGCGCCCTCATCATCAGCGTCATCAATTGGGCCGTAAACTCCTTCGTCCGGTCCAAGGAAGACCGCTAAGGACTCGGCCGGCGCCACCGCCAAGCGTCAACCAAGCCGGCTAGAGCGAGGATGACCAACAACAGCAGCAGGCGCAGATCGCCGAAGTAAAGGGCCGGCGCCATCGGCACGGCAATGGTCTTCTCAAGAGCGGCGATCTTGAATTCGTGCTTGCCGGCAAATACCGGGTTCAAGGCGATCTCCATCAAGTCCCGACGGCTGCGGTAGCGCACCACGCCAATGGAACCCCAAGTTTGAGCGCCCTCAATGCCGGCCAAGTCCATGGCTTGGAACACCGCCGGGCCGACCAAGGCCGGATGGCTGGCCCGCCGCAGCATGGCCGGCAGCATGTGCGCCATGTAGCGGTCCATCAGCGCCGCCGCGGGCTCACCGCCGAGGGCGGGAGGGCCACTGCTGGGGTCGTTTGGACCAGCAAGGACTTCGACCTCGGCTTCGGCGCCGGAAGGGATGTTGGCGGCGGTCTGAACGTCGGCGCCAGCGGCGCTGGAGCCGGCGAGCAGCAGCAGGTTCACCATTAGAAACTGAGCGCCATCATCCTCCTTCATGAAGCGGCGCAGATTGGCGATCGGCGTCTCCGAACGGTCGTTTTGCCGCGCTTGGGCGGTGAAGCGGTCGATCTCCTCAGCGGACAGCGGTCCGGCGGTGTTGGTGTACCAAAAGCAGAACGCCGACCAAGCCAACAGCGGCCCGGCCCAAAGCCAGAACCGAGTGCGCCGCAGCATCTTTGAGAACATGGCCATGGGTTAATGCCTCTGCGCAGCGCCTGGTTGATAGGTTTGGGACGTCGTTTACCGCCGGCTCTTCTACCGCGGATTGTCCGCCATGAACTTGAGCACGGCTTCGGCCAACGGCCCCGGCGCCTGCTCCTGCAGGAAATGGCCGGCGCCCTTGATGGTGACGTGCTGCTGGCCCTGCGCCCCCGGCACTCGCTGCTGAAACCGCTTGTGCGCACCGGCGGTGACCGGGTCGCTGTCGCTGAACGCGGTTAGGAAGGGTTTTTCCCAAGCCTCAAATCGCTTCCAAGCGGCACGATTGGCGGGAATGGCTGGGTTGTCCGGGCGAATGGGCACGAGGCTTGGGAACTGACGGGCGCCGGCCTTGTAGCTTTCGTCCGGGAAAGGGGCGTCATAGGCGGCAACCTCGCCCTCGCTGAGCATGCCGTTGCAGGAAAAGTTGACCACGCCGCTGACGCTGAAGCCCGGGCTTTCGGCGCAGAACTTCACCCAATGCAGGAAGCCCATGCCGGACCTGTCGCCAACCATCGCCATGCCCATCTCCGGCACGCCGCCATGCACCGGCAGGGATTCGTAATGCGCCGTCATCGCATCGTTGACGGCTTGGGCTGCGTCCCCCTCCAAGCCTTGGGCGTCGGGCAGGCCGGTGTTGGCGGCGACGATGCGGGCGAAGCGCTGCGGCAACTCCGCCGCCGCCCGCAGGCCGATGAGGCCGCCCCAGTCCTGGCACACCAGAGTGATGTCCTTGAGGTCCAGCTTCTCAAGCAGGGCCTTCAGCCAACCCACATGGTTGGCGTAGGTGTAGCTGGAGCGCTCGGCGGGCTTGTCCGACCTGCCGAAGCCGATGAAATCCGGCGCCACCACCCGGTGACCGGCCGCCGTGAACAGTGGAATCATCTTGCGGTACAGGTAGGACCAAGTGGGCTGACCATGCAGGCACAGGATGAGCTCCCCGTTGTGCGGACCTTCGTCCAAGTAGTGCATGCGCAAAACATCGCCGTCCCCGGCCGGCACAGCAACGTAGTGCGGGGCGAAGGGATGGCCTTCAAGCTGCGCGAAGCGGTCATCAGGGGTGCGTAGGGTCTGCATGAGGCGCTCACTGCGATGGTGTTGAGGATTCGGCATGTTCACGCCTTGGCCCGCCACGGTCAAGGCCGCTGCGCTGCGGTGGACCTCTAGGTCAGCAGGGCCCACTCGGTTGTCAATTGGCCGCTTCGCCTCCGCCTACTACGACGCCTTGGTCCACCAACAGCCGCACATCGGCGGCGGAGTAGCCCAGCCCTTGCAGCACCTCCCCCGAATGCTCGCCCAAAAGGGGCGCCGCGGCCCTGATGCCGCTTGGAGTGTCCTCAAAGCTGGCGGGCGGGCGGGCCAAGCGGATCTGGCCGTGGCCGGCAAACTCGTAGATGCCGATGGTGTCGTTGACGGCGACCTGCTCGTGATCCAGCAGATCCATACGGGTCAGCAGAGGGGCTGAGGGCACGCCTTCGGCGTCCAAGCGGGCCAGAATCTCATCCCGCTCCCAGTGCCGAAGCTCCGCCGCGGTCAGCTTCTTGCGCACATCAACGTTGCGGAAGCGGTTCGCGGTGGTGGCGAAGCGTGGGTCCTCGATCCACTCCGGCTTGCGCAAGGCTTGGCACAGGCCGCGCCACTCCTGGTCGGAGACGGCCCCGGCGGTGATGTAGCCGGTGCGGGTCTCGTAGATCAGGTCCATGCTGCCGGATTGCTTGGCCACGTCCGCTTCATCGCCAACGAACACCAACCCGGACATGCCTTCCGGCCAGAAGAAGGCGATCATGGCATCGAGCATGGACAGGCGGATGTGCTGTCCCGCGCCGCTTCTTTCCCGGGCGAACAGGGCGGCGGACACGGCTTGGGCGGCGGTTAGGGCGGTGACCTTGTCGGCGATGATGATGCGGAACATCTTCGGGCGGTTGGTTGCCCGGTCCGCCTGAATGTCCGTGGCCCCGGACAGGGCCTGAATGACGGGATCATAGACCCGCTGGTGGGCGTAGGGACCGCGCTCGCCGAAGCCGCTGATGGAGACGTAGATCAGCTTCGGCGACAACGCCCGCAGCGCCTCCGCGCCCAAGCCAAGACGCTGCATGGCGCCGGGGCGAAAATTCTGCATGAGCACGTCGGCGGATTCGATGAGTTTGCGCACCGGCGCTACGGCCTCCGGCCTTTTCAAGTCGATGCACAGGGAGCGCTTGCCCCGGTTGCAGGCGAAGAAGCTCGCGGTCAGGCCGTTGCGCCGCCGGCCGATGCGCCGCGTCTCATCTCCGGCGGGGGATTCCACCTTGATGACCTCGGCACCTTGGTCCGCCAAGGTCGCCGCCGCCAAAGGCCCGGACACCATGGTGGTGAAGTCCACCACCCGAACCCCCGCCAAAGGCCCCATTAAAAACTCCCCACCATCAAACTAATGAAACGCTCCCCCGTTGCCGTCCTCGTTCAAGAATGCGCAACAGCCAACTCTCACCACCAGCGACGGCCCATCTTAGCCTATCGTGCGGCGCCCATTGGCAATGCGCATTGAGTTTGTACATGATTGAGGGGGATCAGTCGGCAAAACGGGGGCGACTATGGGCAGAAACATCAGCGATGCGGTGCGTGAACTGTGCCTGTCCCCGCCCGCAGCCGAGGAGGTGCCTTCCCGGGGGTCGCCGGACTTTCGCGTCCACGGCAAGACCTTCGCCACCTACGTCATCAACCACCACGGCGACGGCCGCATCGCCCTGTGGCTGAACGCCCCGGACGGCGCCCAGGCCTTTTATGCGGAGAACGAGCCGGAGCACTACTTCGTGCCGCCCTATGTGGGGCCAAGGGGATGGCTGGGGGTGCATCTGGACAAGGGGCTGCCTTGGAGCGCCATTGGCGAGCGGGTTTGGGAGGCCTACGCCAAGGTGGCGCCGCCCAAGTTGCGGCAACGGCTCGACCGGGCGCCGGAAATCGAGCCTCCCACCGACCCGCTGCCCATTGAGGCGTTCGACCCCTTGGCGCGGCCTAGGGCGCAGGCAGTGCTGGCTGAGTTGCGGGACATCTGCCTAGCCCTGCCGGAGACCACCGAAGGCGTTCAGTTCGGCAACCCGGTCTTTCGCGCCGGCAAGAAGGCCTTCGCGGGGGCACACAGCCGCGGCGGCCGGATCCGGCTGCAGTTCTGGGTGGGTGCCGACCGCCAAGGGCCCCTCGCGTTTGATGAGCGCTATCGAATTCCGGCCTACATCGGGCACAACGGCTGGATGGAACTGGACGCCGAGGACTACGCCGACCGACCGGAACTGGAGGCCTTAGCCTTGGACAGCTACCGCCACTTTGCGCTGCAGCGCATGCTGAAGGCGCTGCCGGCGCCCCCGTAGAGGGCGTTTGGCGGCGGCACCCACCTTCGGTATCATAGGCGGCGCTACGCCAACCCTGCTCAACTGCGAGGCCATTGCATGCCCACCATCACCTACATGGAATTCGGCGGCGAAAAGCACGTCATTGAGGCTGCAAACGGCATCTCCGTCATGCGCGGCGCCATCGACAACGGCGTACCCGGCATCGACGCCGACTGCGGCGGCGAGTGCTCCTGCGCCACCTGCCACGTCATCGTCGCCGACGAATGGATGGGCGCGGTGGGGCCACCCGGCGAGGCGGAGGAGTCCATGCTGGACCTAAACCCGGAGCGGGAAGCCAACTCCCGTCTCTCGTGCCAAATTGAGGTCACCGACGCCTTGGACGGCCTAGTGGTGAATCTGCCGGAATTCCAGATGTAGTCGGCGACAAGGAACCAAAACCCCCTTCATCCCGCCCATATATCCCCCTTCGACTCCCAATGGTTCCTGACGGCGGCGAATCGGTCAATTCTATCCCGAATTTTGATGATCTCCCTTGGGTAGAACTCGTCCATAGCGTCACATAGCTGCAGCATCCAGCGCCGACGCGAACAGCCATCCACAATACGGATGTCGTTGGAATTCGCTATTTGGATTTGCCCCCACCCCAATGCCCCTATGGTGAGGCAGTTCCAATCCAGAAATTCTATCGGCAGAAACAACACCTCCGAAACAATCGCTCTCGTTCCATCAATCGAGTACCTGACCATAATCAGGGAAAAAACATTAGTATCGGATTCGTAAAATCTTGCTAAACGCTCCACTGAGGTTAAATTGGGCATATTAAAATTAGTGTCCGCCCTATGTGTTTTAACATCAACGATAGAATAGAAGCCCTCTTTGTCCGTAAACGCCAAATCCGCCATGGCGCGGCGTGCGAAGTCGCTTGAATACTCACGACACCAATTCCCTAGAAGCATATCGAACTTTTCCGCCACTAACGACTCAAGGGCGTCGCCGACCGCTCTTGGGCTGGACGCTGTTTTATCCGACAAAAAGCCTTGGGATGAGTTGATGTAGTCCTTAATCTTAGCGGCCACCCTAAGATAGTGTCCCCCATAGTAAAAACCCGACTTCATGGAAACAATCCCGCTTGCCCCTCGCCGGACTTTGGTTTCTCGGGCTGACCGGACCCGGAGTTCCGTTCCCAAAACACTCCATCCGCATAGCCTTGTATTCCAGAGTCCTGCGTGGCGGCGGCAATACGCTTCATCGCCCAACATAGATACTCGGCATTGACGTCTATTCCACACCATCGCCTCGACAGCTTCTGCGCCACGACCGCCGTAGTTCCACTGCCGAGAAATGGATCGAATACGAAATCTCCCTTCCTCGAACTGGCCAAAATTAGCTTTGCGATCAGCTTCTCCGGCTTTTGGGTTGGATGATCGGTGTTTTCGGGCATGGACCAAAACGGCACGGTAATGTCAGTCCAGATATTCGATGGATAGGTGAGGCGATAAGCGCCGGCTTTCTCCTCCCACCAGTCCTTTGGCTTTCCATCGGCCTTGTATGGAGCAAGCACCTTGCGCTTTAGCTTTACCGACTCCACATCGAAATAGTATCGATCCGCATTTGTGCAGAACCAGACGTCTTCAGTGTTGTTCTTCCAGTTGGATTTTGCGCCCCTACCCTTCTCGCGCTCCCAAGTAATTCGATTGCGCACATGAAACTTCGACTCCAAAATCGGCTGAATCAGGGCGGATGTCCTCCAGTCTGAACACACATAGACAGTAGCATGTGGCTTTAACGTGGGAACAAGCAGACTAACAACCTTTTGAAACCATAGCCGATACTCTTCCTTGCCCTTTTCCTTAAAAACCTCTCCATTGAAGTTTTTGGATAGGTTGTAGGGAGGATCCAAAATCAGCAGATCGACGAACGCCGATGGGAGGTGCTGCACAACTTCAAAGACATCCCCTGCAATGAGTCGATCTGCAATTTCCCTCTCACCTACCGGCCTGCAAAGTCGCGTGAGGTGATGAGACAGCTGCAGGAGCTCTTCGTCAGTGCAGGATAGCGTGCGGTTTCTCGGGGCGCGTCTGTGCATCAGCGGAGGCATCGTTGAGCGTATCAAGTCCTTTCATGCAGGGGGTTCCGCCTTGTGCTCCCCCGCTGACGGGTTCCCGCCTTTGGAGGTTGTGCGGTAGTCTCCGTAGGCGGCGTCGCGCTTGCTTAGGGCTTGGGTTAGGCCCTCGCGCATGTCGGCCAGGTGGGCTTGGGTGGATCGGGTGAAGGTGGCGAGCTGCTGCATCTCGGTGCCGGCGCGGATGCCGGCGCGGATGCCCATGGCGTCCATCTGCCGATGCACGGCCCGTTTGTTGATCTGCTGCAGGTCGGAAGGCGTCATGGCCACCCTTGCGGCGATGTCCAACACCTGCTGCTCCAGTTCGGCGGCGGGGAAGGCGCGGTTGGCGAAGCCGCAGGCCGCCGCCTCCGCGCCGGACATGTGGTCGCCGGTCAGCATCAGTTCCATGGCGCGGCGCAGGCCGACGATCCACGGGTAGAACTGATTGTCCGGCGGGCTGATGGCGCGCACCACCGGATAGCCGATTTTGGCGTCCTCCGCGACATAAACCAGGTCGCAAGCGGTGGCCAGTTCGGTGCCCCCGGCCAAGCAATAGCCATGCACTTGGGCGATGACCGGCTTAGCCAAGTCCCAAATCCTAAAGAAGCCCTCCACCACATGGCGCGGCCAGTTGCCAAGGCCGCCGGCGGTGTAGAAGGGCTGTTCCTTGGCGACGTTGGACTTGAGGTCATAACCGGCCGAAAAGCAGCTTCCGGCGCCGCGCACGATCATCACCCGCACGGTTTCGTCCTGGTCCGCCGCCTCCAAAGCGCTGAACAATTCGCTGCGCAACTCGTTGGAAAGCGGATTGCGCTTGTCGGGGCGGTTCAGGGTGATGCGCCGCAGCCGCGGGCGCGGCTCGTCAACGATGATTTTTTGGTAGTCCATAGATGCTCCCATGTGTGCCTAAGTAGGGCCGGTGGCGGCTATCCGGGTTGTTTTTGCCGAGAGCTGCCGTGGGTCGGCAGCTTTGTGGAGCGCCGCATGCGCCCGTTACCCCGGCCGGAACTGAAAACGGGCGGCGGTGAAGGCGTCATAGGTACGCTGCACCATTTCGGGAGACAGGCCGAGGGGGGCGACGATGTGGGTATGCACGCCGCCATCGGCTTTCGCCTGAATGCGCTCCCGTATTTCGTCCTCGTCGCCGATGACGGCGATTTCGTCAATGAGCTCGTCACTTAAGGCGCCAGTGGTTTTGGCGCGGTCCTTGGCGGCCCAGCCCTCGGCGATGGCATCCGCCACCCCTCCGTACCCGGCCCAAGCTAGATAGCGGTTGTACACCGGGGTGGCGTAGTAGGGTGCGAAGGCGGCCCGAAACAGGTCGCGGGCGGCCGGCTTGTCGTCCGTGGCCAGCACCATGGCGCGGTTGACGACCTCCACTTCGCGCCAGTCCTTGCCGGCCCGCGCAGCGCCGATGCGCACATGCTCCATCATCCTCGGCAAGGCGCTTTGCGGCCAGAGGTTGAAGATCACGCCGTCGCCAACCGCCGCCGCCATCTCGATCATCTTGGGCCGCAGGGCGGCGATGTAGATGGGAGGCGGGTTCTCCAGCGGGGCTTGGCGGTAGCCGCGGCTGCTTAGGGTGACGCCGGAGAAATTGGACTTCTCCCCGGCGAGCATGGAGCGCACCAGTTGGGCGGTCTCCTTGACGCGGGTGACCGGCTTGTCCAACGGAATGCCGTTCCAAGCGCCCATGATGGTTTGGCTGGAGGAGCCGATCCCCATGACGAAGCGGCCCGGCAGCAACTGCCCCAAGACGTTGACGCTGGCGGCGATGACCGCCGGCGTGCGCGTATAGACTGGGGTGACGGCCACGCCGATGCGGATGGACTGCGTGTGCTGGGCCACCGCCGCCGCCTGGGTGAGCGTGTCCGGCGCCCCGGAGTCGCTGAACCAAGCATCGGGATAGCCGTTGTCCTCCGCCCAGCGCAGCCGTTCGATGGTTTGCCGAATGTCCGGCCCGGCCGGCAAAGTGACCGCCATCCGCTTGGGTAGTGCCATTCGATTCCTCCTATGCGTCCCGCCGCCGCAATACTACCCCATAAGCTGCGAGCGGCGTTTACGCCGCTCCATTCCCACAATCCAGGCGCAAGCCGTGCCGTCCATCCTTGGCGCCAGCTTGGGCCTCGCGCCCTGATTGGGGCCGCCATAGGCGCAGCAGGGCCAACCCAGATGGAGCTAATAGATCCTAGTTGGACTGGTCGGCCAATCAGTTGAATTCCGTGCCCCCCTTGCGCGTCAGGTAGTCTCCAGAGACGCTTTTTAGGATCACCCGGCCGAATTCCGAGGAGTCCCGCTCAACGACGGGGCGCACTACCACCCCTTCGCGCAGATGACCGCCGCCGAGGGCGGTGGCGCCGTCCGTGCAGTCGTTCAGCATGGCTTCGCTGAACGGGCCTCTATGGAGAACCGGCACCAAGGGGAACAGGTCGGCCAAGTGCTGCTCCAACTCATCCTGGGACAGGTAGCGACCTTGGTCAGGTTGACCGATGTGGGCGTCGAAGACGGCAAATGCCGGGTTGGGTTCGCCATAGTGCAGGTCCTGCACGCCGCGCCCATAGACTTCGCCTAGGATGTAGAAAGGTTCGCCCCCGCTGGCCAAGCGAGCGCGGGCTTGCTCGAAGGCGGCCTCCTGCGCTCGCCAAGTGCGGACGTAGAGGTTGTTTTGGTTGGCGTCGTTCAGCTTCAGGCGCAGGCCCTTGTCGGACATGCCCTTGGAGGTGACGATGGGGCCGGGCCCCGGGTGCCAGCCCAAGCAGCACCAAGTGCCGTGCAGCTTCTCCGTGACCACCACGGGCTCCCCCTCCTGAAACTCGTGCGGGTACTTCTTGAAGTTCTCGATGTCGTAGTGGAGGGTTGCGCCATGAGCCGGAGCCACCTCCCCCTGCATGGCGATGGGGATCGGGGGTTCGTACTTCACCAACTCCAGCAAGGCGGTCACCTCATCCCCCTCCACCACCGGCTGATCGCGGATCCGTCCGTCGCGCACCGGATAGACCAGCCCTTGGGAGAGCACGCCGCGCAGCCGCACCGCCTTGACGCGGTTGCGCTTCTTGCCGGCCAGGCGGCCCTCCAAGCCCAGATCGGCGATTAGCCAATCCGGGCAGACGGCGCCCTCGGGGATGTAGGCGGCCAAGTCCTCATCCACATAGGAACCCTTGGCGATGACGCTGCGAAAGCCGCCCACCACCGCCAACTCCAATCGATCCGCGTTCGGGTGCGGCGCCACCCGCAAGGCGTAGATTCGGGATTCAAAGGAAGCCATGACTGCTCCAAGATCAGTTGCGATGCGCCCATTATCCGGCATCATGCAAGCGAGGAGGCGCCGATGCGCCAAAGTCGCACGACAAGAACAGCGCTGTCGCACAAGCAACATCAAAGCGCCGTAAGGCCACTGCGAAGCGCACGGACGAATTAGGTAGGTCAAGGGGCGAGGAATCTTGGGAGTGTAGCAGTTTAACTTTTGCGGCGGTGGATCAATTTGACGAAAGCGGCAGCCGAGGCTTGCGGCGCCACAAGAAACGCCTTCGATCCTTCGGCGGGTTGCGGACCGCAAACAGTGCAGCCGCCTAAAGAGAAGCGGCGATGACCGCTGGCGGGTGCGGCCCGCAGTGACTTCCCAGGCGAGCCGCAGAAAGGCTTGGCAACAAGACTACTGGCAGCGCTTTTGCGTTGGCTGACCTGGCTCCGCGGCGCTGTTGAACTTGCGGCGATATCGTCCAGGGGACAATCCGTAGCGCCGCTTGAAGTCTCGGCAAAAGTGGGAAATGTCGCTGAATCCCGCGTCGAACGCCACTTGGCTAAGCGCCACCGGCATGCTTTCCGAATCGACGAGGGTGGCCGCGCAACGCTCTAAACGCATGCCCTTTATCCATTGGCCGGCCGAGATTCCCTCAGCGCGAAACAACCGATTGATTTGCCTTGCGGAGACGCCGACCCGATCACTGATCATCTTGAGGCTCAAGTCGTCCCGATGCAGGTTGTCCAAAATGAATTGCTTTGCTAGCGCCAAGGTGTAGCCCTTGGTGGGCCGGAGCTGCCGTGGGCAGTTGGCAAGCTCCTGTGCAATAGCGTGAACGATCAGGTCGGCGATGCTCTCCGCATAGACGTATGTGGTGCGGGGCGGAAGACCTGGGATGCGACGCGCAGTGGCGGTCAGCAGCCTGCCGACCAGTTCGCCGCCAAAGGTTCCGGCTCGCACCGGCTTCCCAACGACATCCGCAAGACTGTTTGACAAACTGCGCAGAGCGCTGCGCGGCAACCGCAGCGTGACGTGCTCAAAGCCGTCGCCAAGGGTCATTTCGTAGGGCAGCCGCGGCTCATAAAGAACGAAATCGCCCTCGCGCAAGATGGAGTCCTGCATGTTTTGGCTGTATTCCGCGCTGCCGCCCATTTGAAAAATCACCAGAAAGTAGTCATTGCGTACACGATTGATCCGATCTCTCGCTCGGCCCACCCAATGCGGATCAGCGGCAAGCGTCGACAGGCTCATGCGGCCAAACGCATAGGTGTGGATAACGCCTTGGAAGTCGGCTTGGCGGTCCACCCGGCAGTCGATGTCGGCTACATGGTTGCAGACAAATCGCCGCCAAAACTCCACGCGCTGACTTCTGCGAACGGCGTCGGTGGTGAATGAAGCAATCACTGCGGCTGGACCTTTCGGTGGGGGGCGGTCCCCTTGAACTTGGGCCTGTCAACGCCGCCTAGGCAGATCCCAAAAGGCGCAGCCATGCCGATATGGGCATGTAAATGTCCCTTTTTGCCAAAAGAGGCGTCCAAATTCGCCAAGACGAACTGGGCGAACCTCATTGAGAATTCGCATTATGGGCCAGTTGGCTCGGTCGGACAAGGAGAGACCCCATGACGATGCAACCCATCGAATCATCAGCCGGCGCAACCGTCAAGGCCGGCGCCGCCCTGTGCCTATTGCTGGCGGCCTTGCCGGCGCACCGCGTTCAGGCCCAACAGGGCGATGGCCTTTCCGCACCCGTTCTTGAGGAAATTGTGGTGACGGCGCGCCGTCGCACGGAGAATCTCCAGGACGTGCCCTTGGCAGTAACGGCCTTGCAAGGCGAGGAGCTTGAACGCCGCGACATCGGCGACATAGCAGTGCTCAGCGACATGACGCCCAACGTCACCCTAAAGCCTACCGCAAGCCTTAGCGGCGCCTCGAACGCCTCAGCGTTCTTCATTCGCGGAATCGGCCAAACCGATTTTGCGGTGACGACAGATCCAGGCGTGGGCACCTATCTGGACGGCGTCTACATCGCACGCTCGGTCGGCGGCGTGCTCGATACCTTGGACGTCGAAAGCGTGGAGGTGCTGCGTGGCCCCCAAGGCACCCTGTTCGGCCGCAACACCATTGGCGGCGCCATAAACGTCAGGAGCCGGCGCCCAGGCAGCGAGCTGGCCGGCGATGTCGTCGCCACCTTCGGCAGCCGCGACCGGCGCCAGTTCGCCGGGGCCTTGGACCTACCGTTGAGCGATGCTCTATTGACGCGGGTTTCCTTCCTGTCAAAGGATCAGGACGGCTATGTGCAGCGTCTGGTCGCGTTCGACAATGGCGGCAATCTCGTCCCGACGGGAAACAAATCCAACGCCGGAACCCTAAGCGACACGCAGGGCGACAAGAATTCAACGACGATTCGCGCTGCGCTTGATTGGAACCCGTCAGATGCGGTTAACCTCTACCTGAGTTTCGACCGCACACGAGTGCGGGAGGACTCCGCTGCTTCAACCGCCGCGATCAGCAGCATTGGCGTGGTGCCGGTCAGCCCCCTGCCGCCCATCGACATTCCCGGCCTTGGGCTTGTGTCCCCAGGGGATCCCCGTCTGATCACCGAGGATCCAGACTCCACATACGCAACCGGACCCAACGGCACCATTCTGGACATCGACGGTGTTGCGCTGATAGGGACCTGGATGATCGGGAACGTCGAGATTCAATCGATCACCGCAAACCGCAAGACCGAGGGCGCTTTCAACCGCGACGGCGACGGAACCCCCTTTGCAATCGGGGAGCAGACCCGCACGATCGACTACGAGCAGTTTTCCCAGGAGCTCAAGCTCACCGGAACAAGCAGCGACGCGCGGCTGAACTGGACCGCCGGCCTGTACTATCTTGATGAAGAGGCCACAGATCTGGTGTTCGTGTCGCTCGGCAATCTCTTTGGCCCACCGCCAAGCATTGACATTGACAATTTCGTCAACAACAAGTCCATCGCGGTCTATGCTCAGGCCAGCTACGACCTAACCGAGAGATTCAGCGCGACAGCCGGCGCGCGTTGGACCAGTGACGACAAGAAGTATCGCACCTCGCAGGTCATTCCCGTCATTCCTCTGACGGTGGTGGACGCCGGCAACAGCAAGACCTTCGACGCGATCACCGGGCGGCTCAGTCTCGAGTTCGCTGTAAGCGACAACCACAGCGTTTACTTGTCCGGCGCCCGGGGCTTCAAGAGCGGCGGCTTCACGCCGCGCTATGTGGCGCCTGTGGCCGCGCCGCTGCCGTTTGCCGAGGAAACCGTGGACACCTACGAGATCGGCAGCAAATGGCAATCGGACGACAGGCGCTTGCGCATCAATGCCGCCGCCTTCCGGTCGCAGTACGACGACATTCAGTTGGTGCTGTTCGACACCTTCGGCGCACCCATCAATCAAAATGGCGGCGACGCGACCATCTCCGGCTTGGAGCTTGAAGTTGATTTAGTTCTCTCGGACTTCCTCCGCCTATCAGGATCGGTGGGATGGCTCGATGCGGAGTTCGACAACGTCCTGCCGCCCACTGCCCTGCCGTTCCAGCCCATTACCGTGGATTCCGCCTTTCCCAACGCGCCGGAGCTGCAAAGCATTCTGTCGCCGCAACTGCTGCTGCCCGCCGGGGAGGGTGTCGTTCGCCTGCAGGTTGACTGGATCTACTCCGACGACGTGCATCAGACCTTCGAAAACGACCCAGAGCTGTTTCAGGACGCCTACAGCCTAATCGACGCCTCGCTGTCCTATGAAAACGAGCGCAATGGCTGGTCCATCACGCTGGGAGCACACAACCTGACCGACAAGCGCATCATCACCAGCGGTGGGATCGGCCGAGCGCCAGGCTTTGGCGACGTCAATTACAACGCGCCGCGAGAGTGGTACCTGCGTCTGCGCAAGGGCTTTTGACCTAGGCGCCCGCCGCCATGAACCGGATGCCATTGCCGGCCCTCGCGCAGGCCATCAGCAGCGCGTCGGAGCGGGCCAGCTTTGCGGAATCGGTGGCGGACAGGGTGGAGCGGGCCCATTCGCTCAATGCGTTCACCAGCCGCCTGACGAGCGACGAGATCATCAAGGCAATCACCGCGCCGGCGGACGGCCCGCTAGCGGGAATTCCCTTTAGCGTCAAGGACAACATTCTGACCAAGGACTTGCCGACGAGTATCGGCACGGACCTTCTCCGAGAGTTCAAACCCGGTCGGGATGCGCGGCTCGTGGCCGATTTGCGCAGGCTCGGCGGCGTCCTCATCGGCAAGAACAACCTGCCGGAACTGTGCCAAAGCATGACCAGCAACAACCCAACCTTTGGTCCCGTGCGCAACCCCGTCAATCCCAACTGGATCGCCGGCGGCAGCAGCGGCGGCTGCGCCGCGGCGGTGGCCGCCGGCTTGGTTCCCTTCGCGCTGGCCAGCGACACTGGCGGGTCGGTCCGAATCCCGGCGGCCTTATGCGGCTGCGTGGGCTTTCGCCCAACAACCGGGCGCTATTCGACTGACGGTTTCGTGCCGGTGTCGCCAACCTTCGATGCGCCGGGTCTGATCGCACCTAGCAGCGCCGATGTCGAGTGGCTCGATCAGCTAATCGTCAACCCCGCGCAATCGACATCCGAACCGCCCCTCGACCTAGCCAATCTGCGGGTCGGCGTACCCCGCGAATACTTCTACGATGATCTCGCGCCGGTTGTGTCAAAGCGGGTGGGTAAAGTCCTTGCAGCGGCGCGTCACGCACGGATGACGCTGGTGTACGCAAACATGAGCGAAGTTGCGAAACTCAACACCCATGTTGGCTTTCCGATAGCCTTCTACGAAATGCTGAGAGAGACCGCAATCTTCTTGGCTAAGGAGAAGGTTGGAATATCCTTGGAGCAGCTCATTGATGGAGTCAAGGGGCGGGTTGAACGCCAAGCGTTGTTGGCTCAGCTGGCGGAGCAAGCGATTGACCGGGCAACCTACGTTAGGGCGCTAACCGTGAATCTCCCGGAATACGTCGCCAAGATCGATGCGCATCTGGATGCGCATGGCTTGGACGCCATAGCCGTTCCGACAACCGCTCTGCCGGCGGTGGCTCATAGGTCTCCGGATCATGACGGAGAACTCACCCACAATGGCAAAACGGCTTCCACTTTCCTAAGCTACGTCCGCAACACCGAGCCGTTCAGCAACTATGGCGGACCTTGCATTACGATTCCGATCGGCCAGAAAGGCGGCTGCCCGGTGGGGCTGGAGTTGATCGGCCGGCGCCGCGGCGATGCGGCGTTGCTTGCTTTGGCTACCGCTATGGAAAGCACTCTGCAACCTCAAGGATAGGACGCTATGGACATCAAGCGCATTCATCACGTGGCCTATCGCTGCAAGGACGCAAAGGAGACCGTGGAGTTCTATCAGCGGGTGCTGGGCATGGAGTTCAAGGTCGCTTTTGCGGAAGACCGGGTGCCTTCGACCAAGGCGCCGGACCCCTACATGCATGTGTTCCTTGATGCCGGAATGGGCAATGTGCTGGCGTTTTTCGAGTTGCCCACGCACCAGCCAATGGATCGTGACCGCAACACACCGGAATGGGTGCAGCACATCGCCTTTGAGGTGGAGAACACCGACCGGCTGCTGGCCGCCAAAGACCACATAGCAGCGGCAGGCGTCGATGTGCTCGGCCCGATCAATCATGGGGTGTTTCAGTCCATTTACTTCTTCGACCCCAACGGCCACCGGCTTGAGCTGGCGGCAAATACGGGAACGCAGGAGCAAATGGCGGAGCTTAAGCGCGTCGCGCCGGCCATGCTCGAGGAGTGGAGCCAGACGAAAAGAGCGCCGCGGCACACGGCTTGGCTGCACGATCTGGAGTGGAAGGGCGGTGCTTCATGAAGTTGGCGTCCCTCAAGGGAGGGCGCGACGGCAAGCTGGCGGTAGTGGCAAAGGACCTAACGCACTGCGCTAGCGCCGCTGCTGTCGCCCCGACGCTGCAATGCGCACTTGACAACTGGTTTTCCGTCGAAGCGGCTCTAAGGGAATTGGCGGCGGACTTGGAGGCGGGCCACGGGCCGGCGTTCCACCCAACGGCCTGTGCAGCGCCGCTGCCCCGCGCCTACCAATGGGTGGACGGCTCCGCCTACCTCAACCATGTCGAACTCGTGCGCAGGGCGCGGGGGGGCAAGATGCCTGAAAGCTTTCGGAGCGACCCGCTGATGTACCAAGGCGGCGCCGATTCGCTGGTCGGGCCGCGGGCGCCGGTCGTGGTGGCCAGCGAGGCCTGGGGCATCGACTTTGAAGCCGAGGTCGCCGTCATTACAGGCGATGTGCCCATGGGAGTGGCGGTTGAGGACGCGGCGTCCTATGTGCGCCTGATCACCATCGTCAACGACGTCTCCCTCCGCAACCTGATTCCCGGGGAGCTCGCCAAGGGTTTCGGCTTCCTGCAGTCGAAGCCGCCGAGCGCATTCGCGCCGGTCGCCGTGACGCCGGACGAACTCGGCGGCAAGTGGCGCAACGCCAAGGTGCATTTGCCGCTGTGCTCCTACTTGAACAACCGACTCTTCGGCAGGCCCAACGCGGGAGTCGATATGCAGTTCGACTTTGGTCAACTCATTGCCCACGCCGCAAGGTCACGACCGCTGGTCGCCGGCTCCATCATCGGTTCCGGCACCGTCTCCAACAAGCTCAAAGGAGGACCGGGGAAGCCGATTGCCGATGGTGGCGTAGGCTATTCCTGCATTGCTGAAATGCGCACGATCGAGACCATCAAATCGGGTGCGCCAAAGACGCCGTTTTTGAAGTTCGGCGACCGGGTGCGCATGGAGATGCTAGATGAAGACGGAGAGTCAATCTTCGGGGCCATCGACCAGGAAATACGGCAATATGAAGGCTTGAGCTAGTCCAGCAACGTCCAGCTTGTAATACCGGCCATCAAGGGCATAGTCCGCCCGCTCCCGCGCCTTCTGCAAGACGATGAACGTGCCGGCGAAATCGCGGACTTCCGGTGGGAACCTGTGCATTGCTTGACTGTTTCGACAGGCATTTTTCGCGTTTCCATGCTCCAAGGAGCGGTATATCTGATGCCAAGCATCGTTGTGCCCTTTGCCCATGAGCGCGTCGGCGACGGCGCGAGCCAAGCAGTGGAACACCGCGTAGTATGCAGTGCTGACAGCTCAGCGAAGGTTGGCCTGCGTGGGCCGCCGGGGGCTGAGTTCCGTCAGGCCGCGGGCGGTTGCTATCAAGTCACGCGAGTTCACGGCGCAAGCCCTCTAGCCACTCGTCCACGATCCCGCACAGCTCCCGTTACACCGCCACTTCGTCGGCACCGTGACAGCACGGGCCAATCAACTCCGACTCTACCCTAAAACCAATCCCGAAGTCACTTTGGATGGGTGACGTCGTCCCGGGAAAACAGCACACTTTGCTCCGGCGTCGCCATACAGCATGGGTTGACCATGCTCACTCCCATTGCCCCAGCCAAGCGACAAGGCTCGAGCGCTGAAAGTACCTGCGTAGCCCCCCTTCTACATCCCTTCGGGAAAATCCCGCATAATCGCCGCTCCGGGGAACAAGCCTATCCACATGCGCAAACTGCTCATCGCCAACCGCGGCGAAATCGCCATTCGCATCGCCCGCGCCGCCTTGGACGCCGGCCTGACCAGCGTGGCGGTGTACGCCCCGGAGGACGGCCAATCCCTGCACCGACACCGCGCCGACGAGGCCCTGCCCTTGGAGGGCCGCGGCGCCGGCGCCTATCTCGACATGGAGCAAATCGTCGCCTTGGCGCTGGCGCACGGCTGTGAGGCGGTGCATCCGGGCTACGGCTTTTTGAGCGAGAACGCCGAGTTTGCGGCGCGGCTGGAAGCGGAGCGCATCGTCTTGGTGGGGCCGACGCCGGAGACTCTCGCCACGTTGGGGAACAAAGCCAGGGCGCGATCCTTGGCGGCAAGTTGCGGCATCCCCCTGCTCAAGGGCAGCGATGGGCCGGTCGCCTTGGATGCCGCCGCCACCTTCATGGAGGGCTTGAATGGCGCTCCCATCCTCGTCAAGGCCGTGGCCGGCGGCGGCGGACGCGGCATGCGGGCCGTGGAAACCCGCGACGCCCTTGAGGAAGCCTTCACAAGGTGCGCCTCGGAGGCGAAAGCCGCCTTCGGCAACCCCGACCTCTATGTGGAGGAGTATCTGCCGCAAGCCCGCCATGTGGAGGTGCAGCTGCTCGGCGACGGCGATGGCCTCAGCCATCTGTGGGAGCGGGAGTGCAGCATTCAGCGGCGGCGGCAGAAGATCGTGGAGACGGCGCCCTGCCCCAACCTGAATGAAGACTTGCGCCAGGCCCTTCTCGATGCCGCCCTGCGCTTGGGCGAAGCGGTGCGCTACCGGAGCGCCGGTACGGTGGAGTTTCTGGTGGCCGGGGAGCGCTTCGCCTTCATTGAGGCCAACGCTCGCCTGCAAGTGGAGCACACGGTCACCGAGGAGGTCACCGGCGTGGACCTAGTGCGAGCTCAATTGGAAATCGCCAAGGGCAGGACCCTCGCAGACCTTGGCTTGACCCAAGACCAAATCCCAGCGCCCCGGGGGTTCGCAATCCAAGCCCGCATCAACATGGAGACCCTGACCGCCGACGGCGGCGTCAAGCCCTCCAGCGGAGTGCTTGAAGCATTCGAGTTGCCCAACGGCCCAGGCCTGCGGGCGGACAGCTTCGGCTACGCCGGCTACGCCACCAGCCCAGCCTTCGATTCCCTGCTGGCCAAGCTGATCGTCCATGCCCCCTACGGCGACTTCGCCGGCGCCGTCACCAAGGCGCAGCGGGCCTTGGAGGAGGCGCGCATTGCGGGAGTGGAAACCAATCTGGGCTTTCTGCGCAGCCTGTTCGCCGACGGGCGTTTTCGCAGCGGGCAGGTCCACACCAACTTCATTGACGAGCATCTGACGGACTTCATAAGCGCCGCCCCCAAGGACAGCAGCGTCCTAGACCAACGCAAGACAACTGCCGGCGGAGCGGAGGTGGGTGCGGACAGCCGCACAGGGCGTTCCGGCCAAAACGCATCCAGCGACGGCGTTGACGATGTTGCGGCCAGCGCCTTGGCGGGGGCCAAGATCGATGCCGTCGATCCCTTGGCGGTGCTGGACCATGGCAAATCCAGCGCCACGACCAGCATGGCGGCACCAGCAGTCCTAGCCTTGGTGGAGGAGGACTTGCCGCCCGGCGTCACCGCCATCCAAGCGCCGATGCAGGGCACCATCGTCAGCATTGAGGTCAAGGCCGGCGATGAGGTCTGGCTGGGCCGGCAAGTGGCCGTCATGGAGGCCATGAAGATGGAGCATCTGGTACCGGCCCAAGCCAGCGGCGTCGTGCAGCGGCTAGGGGTGCGCCTTGGCGACACCGTTTTTGAGGGCCATCCCCTGATCTACTTGGCACAAGCCGACGTCCCCGCCCCCGCAAGCGAAGGGGACCAAGGGCAGGACCTTGACCACATCCGCCCGGATTTGCAGGAGGTGCTGGAGCGCAAGGCGGCCGGCCACGACGAGAACCGTCCCGAGGCCGTGGCCAAGCGCCGCAAGACCAGCCACCGCACGGCCCGGGAGAACATCGCCGACCTCTGCGACGAAGGCACTTTCGTCGAATACGGCAGCATGGTCGTCGCCGGGCAGCGGCGGCGGCGCAGCATGGAGGACCTGGTCAGGAACACCACCGGCGACGGCATGGTCTGCGGCCTCGCCCAAATCAACGGCCATCTGTTCGGTCCGGAGCGGGCGCGGGCCATGGTCATGTCCTACGACTACATGGTGCTGGCCGGCACCCAAGGCATCAAGAACCACGCCAAGAAGGACCGCATGTTCGAGTTGGCCGCCGCGCAGCGCCTGCCCACCGTTCTTTTCGCCGAAGGCGGCGGCGGACGGCCTGGGGACACGGACGGCTCCGGCGTTGCCGGCTTGGATTGCTGGGCCTTCACCTATTTCGCCCGCCTGTCCGGCCTAGTGCCCATCGTCGGCATCACCACCGGGCGCTGCTTCGCCGGCAACGCCGTGCTGCTGGCCTGCTGCGACCTCATCATCGCCACCGAGGACGCCAACATCGGCATCGGCGGACCGGCCATGATCGAGGGCGGCGGCCTCGGCGTCTTCAAGCCGGAGGAAGTCGGCCCGATGTCCGTGCAGCGGGCGAATGGAGTGGTTGACATGGCCGTCAAGGACGAAGCCGAAGCAGTGGCGGTTGCCAAGCAGTACCTCTCCTATTTCCAAGGGCCGGCGCCGGAGTGGGAGGCGCCGGACCCGCGGGCGCTGCGCTTCATCGTGCCGGAGAACCGCCTGCGCTACTACGACATGCGTGAGGTCATCTCCGGCATCGCGGATCTAGGCTCCGTGCTGGAGATCCGCAAGGACTGGGGGCCGGGCATCTACACCGCCTTCATTCGAGTGGAGGGAGCGCCCCTCGGCGTCATCGCCAACAACCCCGGCCACCTCTCCGGCGCCATAGACGCCGAAGGCGCCGACAAGGGCGCCCGCTTCATGCAGCTATGCGACGCCTTCGACATCCCCATCCTCAGCCTGTGCGACTGCCCCGGCATCATGGTCGGCCCGGAGAGCGAGAAAACCGCCTTAGTGCGCCACGCCGGGCGCATGTTTGTGGTGGGCGCCAACATCGACGTGCCACTGATGACCATCGTCATCCGCAAGGCCTATGGCTTAGGCGCCCAAGCCATGGCCGGCGGCAGCTTCAAGGCACCCCTGTTCTGCGTGACCTGGCCCACCGGGGAGTTCGGCGGCATGGGCCTGGAAGGGGCGGTCAAGCTGGGCTACCGCAAGGAACTGCAGGCCATCAGCGACCCCACCGAGCGCAAGGCGGCCTATGAGGGGATGGTGGCGGACATGTACCAGCGCGGCAAGGCAACCAACACCGCCTCCCACTTCAAGGTAGATGAGGCCATCGACCCGGCGGACTCCCGCAAGTGGATCACCACCGCCCTAGCGTCCGCGCCGCAGCCGCCGCCCCGCCACGGCAAGAAGCGCCCCAACGTGGACACTTGGTAGGCACTTCGACGGCAACGAGGCCACCAAACAGAAAAATACCGAAAAAACTCATGACTCCATAAAATTGCGCAAGATTCTTTCCAAAGACGCTTCGCTCAAAACCACGCTGGATGGCATTGGAGATGATGTCACACGAAGTCGTAAAAGGAATCACCGCTCAATGACCGGAAGCATGGCTTCCGAACACCGGAGATCCACCAGCCCCTGACCGAATTCACGGTCAATGCCCGGTGCGCCGATGTCCTGCGCACAGTGTTTCAGCACACGCACCACCTCCGCAGCGTCCTCATAGAGCTGAAAGAGGTGGAAGACCATAGCACTGAGTTTCGCGGTCGCACCGGAGGTGTGACCGATATCCAACACGGTGAAACAGTGTTCCATGAAATCACCGCACTTGTAGACATACCGATCCGGCACGATCGCGCCGGAGTGCCGGCGGATTGCCGTGGTCGCCATCAGCCCTTTCCCCGTGTTCAATGCGTCGCGCATCGCGTAGTAGGTTGTATGTTCCCAACCGCAGGCAGTGTCGGTGTCCAAACGCCATGTATCCCGATGGTGCGGGCCCTTGATACAGGGATCCGGTGACCCGTTGGTGAACTGCACATTCCCGGCACCGACCGGGACCACCAGGTTGAGCGACCGGAGCCGCGCGTCGTCACCCTCGTGGAACGCGCTGCTCACCGACCGGTTCACCACCAGGGTCTCGGCGCGCAGGGCGCGGTGCACGGGACGGAGGAAGCCTTTAAGGCCGACAACACCACCAGGCACGACGATAGCGGTTCTCGGCACCCCTTCTTCCCGTATATAGCCGAGCATGCGCTCCGCGTGCGAGCCGCTTAGGGCTTCACCCGCCGACAACTCCCATATCACCAGCTTCTTCCGGTGTCCGCCGGCCTCGGTAATGCGTTCCAGGAGGCCGAGCAGTCCGGGGAAGGTGCTCGTGTTCACAAACACCGACCGACGCCGGGAGCGTGGAGAGGTTCGTCAGATGGCCGGTGGGGGTCTCCATGAGGTTCATGACGGTGAGCTTTCGCTCATTTATCGCACCGATATCGGTGTAGCCGAATTCACTCATCCGGAGCCGCCACTTCCCGTCACCGTCGCCGAAAAATTGCTCCAAAAACGCCGCATCGGTGCGGCGCACCTGATGGCGTTCCAAATGGCCCGTACCGACCGATCTGGTGAGCGTCCCGGCATCATCCACGCCTTCAAAGTTCACATACGCCCGTTGATCGGACGCGTTGAGCGTCCGCACGATACTCCGCTGCGTCGTATTGCTCGCCGGATTGAAGGTGGCTACCTGGTAGTCAAGGATCCCGGCATGCACCGTATCGTGCAGCGCGGTCAGGAAGCCGTCTTTCTTGGTGCGCATGTAACTGAGCACCCGTACGGTGCCGGTCACGGTCAGATGCCAGTCGCCGGTACCGTCGCCGATACCGGTGATCAACTTCCGGTCGTTCCCGTGCTCCAGATCATCGGCGTTGAAGTGTATCGCTTCATTTGCGCCGACGGAGAGCCGTACCGTGCCGCGTTCCGTGGCGGAGTCGTCAAATGCTCTGAAGATCACCGTCTGCTCCGTGTCCGTCTCGTTGATGATCCGGACGAAGCCCTGCCGGTTCTCCGAAGCCGCGGGGAAGAGGGGCACCAGGGTGGTGCCTGCCTCCGGCGCGGTGGAGAGGTTCGTCAGATGGCCGGTGGGGGTTGCCATGAGGGACATGACGAGGAGCGGTCGGTTCGCGGTCACCCTGAGGCGCCACTTACCCGCTCCGTCGCCGAGTCCCATGGTTTCCAGTTCCTGTGCCGTGAACACGCGTGCCGCGTTGGCGGCGATGCGTGCCGTGACCGTGCTGCGTCCTGCGGTGCCCCGGTCATCGGTACCCGCGATAGTCGCTGACACTGCGGTGCCGGAAGGATTCACGATGCGCAGGATACTCCGCTGCCTCGTGTTGCTGCCGGGGTTGAAGATATGCACCCGATGGGTGCCGTCTTCGTCTCTGGGCACGGTGTCGTGCAGGGAGGTCAGAAAGCCGTCTTCTCTGGTCCGCATGTAGACGGGAGCCGTGAAGACGAGGTCACTGGTCAGTTCCAGCCGCCAGTCACCGTCGCCGGGACCGATGCCCGTCAGAATGCCCTTCGCCGTGTTGCCGTTCTCCAGGTCATTGGCGGTGAAGTGTTTGACTTCTTCGCCTGCCGCAAACGCTATGGTCTCCGTCCGCCGCACACCGGTGTCGGTGTAGGCGGTGATACGCAATACGCCGGCATGGGCATACGGGTTGATCACCCGTATGAAGCCCTGCCGATTCTCCGAAGCCGCGGGAAACAGGGGCACGGTCTGTGTCACTGCTGCCGCTTCAAACGCGAACAGCAGCGGCAGAATGCCTACGGCAAATCGGCGCATGGTCCTGTGCTCCAACCCATCCGAAGGCGCAGTGTACGGCGGCTTGAGGGTTAAGTGAATGGCCCCCCATGGAAGAAAGGCTTGCGCCGTGGGCTTTTCGCTGGTGTTTTTGTCTAGCGCGGGGTGTTTCTGCGGGTTGGGCCGGATAGGTGGACGCGCACAGCAACGGGCTCTGGATTCTGAGGGCTTTGGGGTCGTTTTGGGCTGTTCGAGCGTCGGCTCGCCCGCTTTGCCGCGGCCCAGACGAGCGGAGGTCGGGAGGCGGACACCGCACAGGACAGGGCTGGGGTGGGCCAGAGCGAGGGCCACCATCCATCTTAGGTGATGATCGAAAATAACAGGTTATAACCCATTGATAAAATTGACAATTTTGGTCGGTATCAAGGGCCTTCAAAAAGAAAGTAACCTAGATAAAACCTTTACTAATAATGATAACTATATAAAAAAATTACACTTTTCCGCCCCCAACCAATATCCCTATTGACGCCGCACTCTCTTTTTATATCATGCAACCATCATTAAGCCGAATAGGAGGCAAACGTGAACGAAGCAACCATGGCCCTAAGAGCGACTGAAACTGACCTTCCCTTGGAGAACCTCGAAATTGATGTCAGTCAAATCCCCAGCCCTGCTCTTGCTAGGCTGGTCGAGGAGGTTAGGAACGAGGACCCTCTATTCCCGCAAGCCTATGACCGAGTCCACAATCGACACAACCGCTAGGTGGAAGGTCTCAGGAGGGCCGAACTGTGTTGGAAATTAACACGGTCTTGGTGAAGGTGGCCAGCCGATGTAATATAAACTGCTCGTACTGCTACGTTTACAACATGGGAGATATGCAGTGGGCTAGTATGCCTAAGCATATCTCCCATGCGACGATAGTAGCCTTATCAAAAAATTTGAAAGCATTGGCCGATGCTCAAGGACGACGATTCGCGGTTGTATTGCATGGTGGAGAACCATTGCTACTAGGATACAAGAAGCTGTCATACCTGCTCCTAAGTCTGCGGAAGATTCTTTCCGCGGACTACTATCCGTTGAGCATTCAGACAAATGGCATATGTATAACTGATGATATTCTGGACCTTTGCTCAGAGCATCGTGTAAGCCTTAGCGTGAGTATTGACGGCCCCCAAAATGTCAATGACCGCCACAGGATAGATCATTTAGGCCGGGGAACTTATGCTCGAATTATCCGAGGCATCCAAAAACTCCGAGACCATCTGGACTCGGAATTTTTGTATGCTGGCATCTTATCTGTGATTGACCCCGAATCTGACCCAAGCGAGGTATATTCATCATTAAAGGACCTTGACGCTCCTAGTATAGACTTCCTATATAGGGACGGCAATCACACAGAGCTTCCTCCCGGAAAGAAGACCGTTCGATCTACTGAATACGGCCAATGGTTAGTGGCTCTCTTGGGTGCATATCTAGCAGACCCTAATCCGCCCCGAATTCGATTCCTGGATGACATGATAAAACTGGTTCTTGGTGGTTACGGCACCAAGGAGGGGTTAGGATTTACTGATTACGGGATCATCATTATTGATACGGATGGATCCATATCAAAAAACGATACTCTAAAAAGCTCGTATAATGGCGCGGACCGCTTCTCTCAGCCCTGCTCGATTCACGCTCACAATCTTGTCGATATCTTGGACTCACCGGAATTTTCTGAATACCACGCCTTGCAGAGGCCAACTGCCTCATCATGCCTCTCATGTCCGGAACTAAAGGTATGCGGAGGCGGAATGCCTCTGCATAGATGGAGTAAGCAAAATGGGTATGACAATCCGTCGGTCTATTGCGCTGACCAAATGATTCTTATTAGCCAAGTTCGACATCAGATTGGATTGATAACAGGCGAGAAATTGGAGTATGAGCGACCATCTTGTTGACTTGCATATCTCCGGGCCGTTTGCCGACCCATTTAGTCATTTTCTATCACATAAAGTCTTTAAACCGGACGTGAGTCAAAGAATATTGGCCTGGCTGGAAAACACCAGCCGCTGGAAGCTGGTGGAAACTAACTTTTACGAGCAATTTGAATTTAGTCTCCTGGACTGCTGCCCTCCCAAAGGCCTCGGGTTGCTGCGCTCACCTTTTTTCCTTAGGTCTCTAGGTAATCGGTTGGAGAAGTTGTTCAACACGAGTCTCGACGAACATCCCCATATCACAGCGCATAAGTTGGTTCCAGGGCAAAGTATTAGGCTTCACAATGATTTCATTCCGGGGGGTGAAACTCATCGAGTTCTCATTCAACTAAATGGGGGCTGGAAGACCGCTCAAGGTGGGCTTCTGGTCTTTTTTGGCAGTGATTGTTCGGAGGATGTGCGTAAGATATTTCATCCTCGGCACAATAGCGCGATTGGATTTGCGATATCCGAGAGGTCTTACCACGCCGTATCCACCATCCACACAGGGGAGCGCTTTACACTCGTCTATTCCTTTTCCGAGAGATTGGCCGGTGCGTGATATTCAAACCCAAGTTTTGTCTGTCGTGAACAAATATCCTAGTTGTCTGTGGACTCCAAGTCTCGCAAAACTGTTGGCAGAGCATAAACAACTAAGTCTCCTTCAACAGATCGGAATGGCGATTGACGACTACGGGACCCATCGCCTATTAGTGGGCTCAAGTTCTAGCTCTCGAAGAGTTTTCGCTTCGGTGCCAATTTCTCGAACAGAAAATGACGGCCAGTCGAAGCAGGTTTTATCGATAGAAATTCTGCCAAAAGACGATCGGGAAAAATACCGAAAGCGTGGGCTAACGTTTTTTTCAGAGCACGAGTTGGCTTGCTCGAAGGTACTTGAATGTTTTAGGGACGCTGTAGAAATCATGAATTTAATACCCCAGCTTGGAGAAACCATTGGTTTTCTGGCCAGGATAGGTCACATGCTCAAGTCTGATGATGATGGTTCGGACATAAGTTACAGTGACCCTCTTGTTCCATTTTCGATTTGGGTGTCCGTCCCGCGAGGCAGAGTAGTGAACGATAGTTTGAGGGTGTCAGAATCCATCTTACATGAATCCATGCATCTTCAGCTAACCCTTATTGAAGGGGTTTTGCCGCTTATTCACTCTCAGGAACAAACCTTTTTCTCCCCGTGGAAAAAGGCATGGCGACCATCACTAGGTATCCTGCACTCCTTGTATGTTTTTCGTGCCATTGACCAATTTTTTGAGCGACTACTATCTCGTTCCATATGGGCTCCTGAGGATATTAGGCATATGGAGAGGCGCCGCATGCAAATTGGGCAACAAGTTTCGCAATTTGAGGGGACTCTCGATTCGTCAGACCTTACAGATGTCGGAAGGAATTTGGTGACAAGGCTACTGACTGTTTAGACTGGAAGCGCACCTCTACTTCGACAGGCGGATGGCCGAGATCGCCCCCCGCAGGATACTTTAGGGGGAGTCTGGCCGGACGGGTGCTACGTCATCCGTGCCCCAGTCCGTCCTGCGAACTTCCTTGAGTTGCTTGGCAAAAGCGCTGTATTCCGCCTGATCGGAAACGGCGGCCCGAATTTCCTGGTTAGCCAGCTCAACCAGATCCTCGAAGTCCCCATTATTAGACATCTCATCTTTCATTTTGACTATGCAAAGAAAGGCACACAACTGCTGCAACCGCCCTTCCCGTTTGTCTCGTAAAGCATCTCGATTGAGGTCGAGGCAGTCAATGGTCTCCTTTCCCTGCCTTGTACGGTGGCCTATGACTGACCCAGAAAAATGGAAGTGTATATTGGGATCATCTATTGCTGGATGTACAAGCATCGGTTGCTCACATTCCATAGGATCCTCGTGACTCCGAGCCCGATTGTCTTCATCTAGAAGAGGAAACAAATCGTTCTTTTTTGTATTGCAAACGGGACAGCACATAAGGAGGTTATCCCAATCATAAACTAACCAGTAATATCCCGGATATAGTTTAGTACATCCTTTCGATTGCCGTACGGAACCCTTTGGGCGATAATGTTCGATGTTTGGGTGGGCCGCAGGGCGAATCTTAGTTTCACAGTAGCAGCACTTTCCGTGTTGTGCGAGGAGTAGCTGTTCTCTCACCTCACTGTTTCCATAGATATTGGAGTCAAAATTAAACTTTTTGACGCCCGACCTGTAGTCTTCGCCAGTTTCAATGTAGGAATCACAGTCCTCCTTGATCCTCTGACCTCCCCTGCGCGAAAGCTCTGGCG
The DNA here is from genome assembly GCA_958296195.1 of uncultured Pseudomonadales bacterium. Lineage (GTDB taxonomy): Bacteria > Pseudomonadota > Gammaproteobacteria > Pseudomonadales > Azotimanducaceae > Azophilus. The sequence goes on from OY282455.1 coordinate 3,316,208, forward strand.
GACCGCCGGACGGTTTTACGATCCTAATCATTAGTAGCAGCACTCCCTCATTTTGTTTCTGCAATGATGGCCGCCGCTTTGCGTATTATTTCCATAGCTTCCCGGTCCTCCCGAGTTTCGGCGGTTGGCAGGCTATCAAGTTCGTCCTCAATTTCGCTCAGCCGTATCTTATCTGTATCAGATAGGATCCGCTTGCTGCACAAATCGATCTTTTCATCGATAAGAGCTTCAACGTGAGGGCTTCGTGAGGAGGATAGGCCAAAAAGTGGGCTGGTGAGAATTTGGTCAACTCTCCACCCCTCAACGGCTTCTGGATTGTTTTCGATTACTACCTGCCCACACTCTTGCCGCAATACAACTAGATTAGCCCCTTTTGTCGCCTGAGCCATCAAGGGACTATGTGCAGTTGCAATAAACTGGATTTGAGGAAAAAGATCGGTCAAATTCTCAACTATACGCCGCTGCCATAGGGGGTGTAAATGAAGATCGATTTCGTCGATCATCACAATGGCAGGCTCAACTAGCGGATTATCGTTTTCTGGGTAGTACCGATATAGTCGAGTTGCGAGGTCCAGGACCCAAGCTAATGTTGTTTGGTAGCCTAGGCTTAGAGCAGAAAGTGGGATGGGGCCATAAGGAGTAACAAATCTAACACCACCGCCACTATTCTCATCCGGGATTCCGAGGCTCTTTAAGCTCTTTGGTCCCAAAATTTTTATATCTTCTGCATTCTTAACATCTGGAAGGATTGTAGCGAGCATTTCCTTTACCTTTTCTAGATGTGACGCGACTACTTTTCTTTTGATGGAAGCGTAATCCAGGTCCAGTAGAATTTTTTCTGCGTCGTAGAGCTCTGTTGCTCCCGAAAAGAGAGAAGCTAGAGGGTCACGAAGTTCTGAGTTTTGAATATTGAGTCTGCCCATGCGCCGGTCTGCACCATAGGCAAAAATGGGCATGTCTTGGGGCGGAAATTTTAGCTCTCCGGGAAGCTCACCAGACGGGTCGAAATTTGTTAACTTTTGATTGCTCCCCTCCATTTTGATACCTGTTTTAATTTCTAGCGCCTGCCCGTTTTCTGCTGTGTTAAGTTTTTGACCGGTACTCAATGTCGCCTTGATGTCGGCTTCTGCTGATTGCGCTACGCGAAGCAGTGAATCGAGCACTTTGTTTTCTTCTTCAGCTAGCGCGGGCTGAATATCTGTCGAGGCATCTTGGTCTTGGGAGTTGGTAGTTATTTTTAGAACAGGCCTCATCCAAGCTAGGCATTGGAGTAAAGTTGTTTTTCCAACGCCGTTGTCTCCCAAAAGCAGGGTCCATTGAGGTAAGCTACCGTCTGAGCCACACAGATCTAGAACTTGTCGTTCCCCAAAACAGCGGACATTCTCTAGTTCAAGAGATTTGTAGTAAATTAGTGACTGCGGATTTGCCATGCCCAGCTCCTTAGTCTGCGGTTTGGTTGCTGATTATACTGGTTTTAGCCTGTGTCACCCTGCTTTTTCTGCCGTTTTACCTCTTGATGGGGGCGTTGAGGGGGCAAGGAATCACCGCTCAATGACCGGAAGCATGGCTTCCGAACACCGGAGATCCACCAGCCCCTGACCGAATTCACGGTCAATGCCCGGTGCGCCGATGTCCTGCGCACAGTGTTTCAGCACACGCACCACCTCCGCAGCGCTCTCATAGAGCTGAAAGAGGTGGAAGACCATAGCACTGAGTTTCGCGGTCGCACCGGAGGTGTGACCGATATCCAGCACGGTGAAACAGTGTTCCATGAAATCACCGCACTTGTAGACATACCGATCCGGCACGATCGCGCCGGAGTGCCGGCGGATTGCCGTGGTCGCCATCAGCCCTTTCCCCGTGTTCAGCGCATCGCGCATCCTGTAGTAGGACGGGTTCTCCCAACCGCAGGAGGTGATGGTGTCCGTCCGCCATTTATCCCGATGCTGCGGTCCCTTGATACAGGGAAAGCGCGGTGAACCGTTAGTGAACCACACATTCCCGGCACTGACCGGGACCACCAGGTTGAGCGATCGGAGCCGCGCGTCATCGCCCTCGCCGAACCCGGGGCTCACCGACCGGTTCACCACCAGGGTCTCGGCGCGCAGGGCGCGGTGCACGGGGCGGAGGAAGCCTTTAAGGCCGCCAATCGCACTGTCTCTGTTGCTCGTCAACTCAGGACCGGGCACGACGATAGTAGCGCTCGGTACCCCTTCTTCCCGCATATAGCCGAGCATGCGCTCCGCGTGCGAGCCGCTTAGGGCTTTACCCGCCGACAACTCCCATATCACCAGCTTCTTCCGGTGTCCGCCGGCCTCGGTAATGCGCTCAAGGAGGCCGAGCAGTCCGGGGAAGGTGCTTGTGTTCACAAACACCGAACGGCGTGGAGAGGTTCGTCAGATGGCCGGTGGGGGTCTCCATGAGGTTCATGACGGTGAGCTTGCGCTCATTTATCGCACCGATATCGGTGTAGCCGAATTCACTCATCCGGAGCCGCCACTTCCCGTCACCGTCGCCGAAAAATCGCTCCAAAAACGCCGCATCGGTGCGGCGCACCTGATGGCGTTCCAAATGGCCCGTGCCGACCGAGCTGGTGAGCGTCCCGGCATCATCCACGCCTTCAAAGTTCACGAATGCCCGCTGATCGGACGCGTTGAGCGTCCGCACGATACTCCGCTGCGTCGTATTGCTCGCCGGATTGAAGGTGGCTACCTGGTAGTCAAGGACCCCGGCATGCACCGTATCGTGCAGCGCGGTCAGGAAGCCGTCCTGCTTGGTGCGCATGTAACTGAGCACCCGTACGGTGCCGGTCACGGTCAGATGCCAGTCGCCGGTACCGGTGATCAACTTCCGGTCGTTGCCGTGCTCCAGATCATCGGCGTTGAAGTGTATCGCTTCATTCGCGCCGACGGAGAGCCGTACCGTGCCGCGTTCCGTGGCGGAGTCGTCAAATGCCCTGAAGATCACCGTCTGCTCCGTATCCGTCTCGTTGGTGATCCGGACGAAGCCCTGCCGGTTCTCCGAAGCCGCGGGGAAGAGGGGCACCAGGGTGGTGCCTGTCTCCGGAGCGGTGGAGAGGTTCGTCAGATGGCCGGTGGGGGTTGCCATGAGGGACATGACGAGGAGCGGTCAGTTCGCGGTCACCCTGAGGCGCCACTTACCCATGCCGTCGCCGAGTCCCATGGTTTCCAGTTCCTGTGCCGTGAGCTCGCGTGCCGCGTTGGCGGCGATGCGTGCCGTGACCGTGCTGCGTCCCGCGTTGCCCCGGTCATCGGTGCCCGCGATAGTCGCGGAGACCGCCCTAGCGGAAGGATTCACGATGCGCAGGATACTCCGTTGCCTCGTGTTGCTGCCGGGGTTGAAGATATGCACCCGGTAGGCGCCGTCTTCGTCTCTGGGCACGGTGTCGTGCAGGGAGGTCAGAAAGCCGTCCTGCCTGGTCCGCATGTAGACGGGAGCCGTGAAGACGAGGTCACTGGTCAGTTCCAGACGCCAGTCACCGTCGCCGGGACCGATGCCCGTCAGAATGCCCTTCGCCGTGTTGCCGTTCTCCAGGTCATTGGCGTTGAAGTGTTTGACTTCTTCTCCTGCCGCAAACGCTATGCGCTCCGTCCGCCGCGCACCGGTGTCGGTGTAGGCGGTGATACGGAGTGTGCCGGCCTGGGCATACGGGTTGATCACCCGTATGAAGCCCTGCCGATTCTCCGAGGCCGCGGGAAACAGGGGCACGGTCTGTGTCACTGCTGCCGCTTCACAGACCAGCAGCAGCGGCAGAATGCCCGCGGCAAATCGGCGCATGGCGGATTTTTCCATTGGTTGTTGAATTTGCCGTCCACGGCCTTGTCGGCGTTCGCTGCGCCGGTGGACGGGCTGCGGGGCTGAGTATATGCATTTCTCCGCCCCGTGCTACCATGAGGCGCATGACTGCACATGCGCACAACCAACTGCAGGTCGTTGACCAGAGGGGGCACCGTGGTCAGGTCTGACGTCGAAAGCAGGCCAAAGCCCGATCTCGCCAAGGTTGACTCGGTGCTTCAGTACGCACTGCTGGTTGCCGGGGAGCAGGACGACCACTTCGACCGGCAGTTGGGGCCGATCCACCTACTGAAATACGTCTATTTGGCGGACCTTGCCTATGCCGAAAAGCATTTGGGTCTTACCTATACCGGCATACCATGGAAATTTTATAAGTTCGGCCCTTGGTCCCAGATGGTTCATGATCGAATTGAACCAGCGCTTCATGCAAGTCGAAACCCTTAGAAAAAGTACAGGATGGGCATTTTAGCGGGGTTTCTGACCGCTAAGTAGCTTCCTTCAGAAATGTTTCCCTCGTTTGAGGATTGTAGGTTATCGATACGAATCCACCCTTAAGGAAGTTGCTGACTGCCCGCCTGGCAAACGCGGGCAAGTTTGTGCCGCCCGCGTTCCTCACCGACGGTGCCAAGAGTCCATCTAGACTAGCAGCCACGGCCTCGACGCCCAAATTGTTGCAGAACCGATAGTTATTGTCGTGCGTGAGGGCACGCCATTCCCGTTCGGCTTGCTTGGGCCGCAAGTCTTTCACGTTGCCGTTGAAATGGTACATAAAGCGCAAGTACCAAGCCGTTCGTGCATGAGTGGGCTTGCCAGAAACCTGTTTGGAAAACCATCGCTTAACTTCTGCTTCCGCCGTCGGAGCTTCCATGGCGCCATAAAGCACTGGGAAAGAGCCATCCGAAAAACGTGTGGCGTAGCGGGTTTTTGCCAACCGGGCCTTGGGCTTGAAAGCCTTGTCAACAAGAGCCTCTGGCTGGGTTGTGATGCCCCGGGCTTCCAGAAATTGTAGGGCTTCGTCAATGCCTCTTTCGTCAAGCCCCTGTGCCTGAAAAAATTCCGAGGATTTTGGAAGGCTTGCCAACCGAATCAACTCAGTCCGCTCGGTTCGGGTGGTAATCGACTTAAGCACACCTACCAACCCGTTGCTGCTTCAATGTATTCCCTGACAAGCAGGAGATTTTCCATGGACCCTTCCAGCAGGAGTTGCATTGGCACTTTGCCGTCCAATGGCTCATGTGGTTCCCGAAGCCACTCGTTCTCCACCTCCTCGTCTCGAAACCATTCGGACAGCGTCATCCGCATCTGAATGAGGTAGGCGAGGCGGTCCTTGGCATCGCGTCCTCTAAGCGCCGTGCGCCCCGCAAGCACATCTGCGGCGTAGCCTTGGTCCGGCGGCTCCAATCCGAGTAAGGGAACGGCGTCTGCTTTATCCAGCCGCCAAGTTTCCAGAATCTTATTGATGAGCTGTATGGGGCCGGTCAATCTAGCGGCACCCGAGGGAGATGGCGTCACTGACGGTGAATCTGATGTAATTTTAAGCTGCCCAGTATGCCACGATACATCCATCCAACGGTGTGACGGTGTCGGACTACCATGAACAGAGGAAGCGTGGCGGACGCCAATTGGTGCAGCTTCCTCGATTGAGTCGGAATACGAGTCGTTCAATGCATCGTAATCCCAGTCATACGAATACCCTTCATCCTGATTCCCAGGTTGTAGATACGCTGTTGCAGGTTCCATGCTCACTCTGCTTCCCCCATTCCAAAGAGGGGATTGGCCACGTCAAGGCCGATTCCGCTAAGAAAGGCCGACAACAAGAGCTCCATGTGCAGGAGCTTGTCCTTTAGATGTCGAAATGCCGTGTCCTCGTAGTACCAAAGGCGGCAGGTGACGGACAGTCCCAGCGGATCCTTCCCCCTTCCATGGGTGCCGAAGAAGGCTCTCCACTGCTCCTCGTCATTATTTGCGTCAAGAATCACACGCGGGTAGATGCACACACTGCCGAAGGCATCCAGATCTCCCTTGAAACTGGGTTCCGTTACTTGGGATAGGTGTTGGTTTGCGTTCTTTGCTTCGTCATCCAGCCGAAGGGATAAGGTTGACTTGAACGCCGCTGTGCTCACTGTGACATTGGGGAAGACCCTTCTGAGTGTACGTTCGCTCAATGAAATGAAATTCCTGCAAATCGCGGCTTGCCTCGCACTTCGCAAAGACTTGAAACTTACGGCCAGCCTGTCCACAGTGACATCAATTAGCCCATACCCGCCGAACATGTCGATCCCCACCTGTGGCTTGGAAAGCTGAGCCTCCTTGGATATCCACATGTCTTCCGAACGAATCGGATACTTGGGACTGACTTCATCATGCAAGCACCTCAATACTTCGGGGCTGCGGTCAGCCAAGTCAAAGAGCGGAGCCGAGAAAACAGCCTCGTGCTCGACACCCACCTTTTTTATAGTCACTTGCATCGGGACCGCCTCCAATGTGGTCACCATGACGCCTCCAGCTCGTTCATGGCCGCCAGCCCCGAGCACGACGCCAACAATAGGCTAAAATATGCAGGAACCAAGTGCAAGCCTTCCTGAGGGAGTTGCGCTGTGGGCTTTTTCGCTGGTGTTTCGGGCTGTTGCGGTGGAATTTCGGAGGTTGGCCGAGCGGGAAGGTGGTCGAGCAAGGGCTGGGTCGCTCATCTTCGGCGTTTTTTCGCTTGTTCGGGGCGTCTGGAGCGGGGAATTCACCGATTTGCCCGGCGCGCGGCCGAGCGGAGGCCCGAAGCGGGCTTCGAGAGGGCGGATTCGGCGCTTGCTTGGAGCTTTGGCGGCTTGGGGCGGCGCTCTGACGAGCGAGCGCATGCGTTCCGGCCCCCCCTCCTTGATGCTTCCCAGCGCCAACGCCATCATGATGGCCAGCGCCAGGCCGACGCGGGCGGTCATCTTGGCCTTGCCTCAAATGGTGTGGTGCTCGAGGTGGAGGACGTTGTCCACTCGGGACGGATCCAAGGGCCGCATCAGGGAGTTGCACTGCTCCGCTTGGTGGCGGTAGGCGCTTGCAGCGGCGCATCTCCGCGTCTCCCACTTGCCAGGAGTTGCGCACCTCCGGGTTCAGCCAATGGCCGGCAGATGTCGCGGGGTATGAGCGTACGGCAGGCATCACCGCTCAATGACCGGAAGCATGGCTTCCGAACACCGGAGATCCACCAGCCCCTGACCGAATTCACGGTCAACGCCCGGTGCGCCGATGTCCTGCGCACAGTGTTTCAGCACACGCACCACCTCCGCAGCGCTCTCATAGAGCTGAAAGAGGTGGAAGACCATCGCACTGAGTTTCGCGGTCGCACCGGAGGTGTGACCGATATCCAATACGGTGAAACAGTGTTCCATGAAGTCACCGCACTTGTAGACATCCCGGTTCGGCACGATCGCACCGGACTGCCGGCGGATTGCCGCGGTCGCCATCAGCCCTTTTCCCGTGTTCAATGCGTCGCGCATCGCGTAGTAGGTCGTATGTTCCCAACCGCAGGAAATGTCGGTATCTAACCGCCATGTATCCCGGTGATGCGGTCCCTTGATACAGGGGGTCGGTGAACCGTTAGTGAACTGCACATTCCCGGCAGCGACCGGGACCACCAGGTTGAGCGACCGGAGCCGCGCGTCGTCACCGTCGTGGAACGCGCTGCTCACCGACCGGTTCACCACCAGGGTCTCGGCGCGCAGGGTGCGGTGCACGGGACGGAGGAAGCCTTTAAAGCCGCCAAGCGCACTGTCTCTGTTGCTCGTCAACTCAGGACCGGGCACGACGATAGTAGCGCTCGGTACCCCTTCTTCCCGCATATAGCCGAGCATACGTTCCGCATGCGAGCCGCTTAGGGCTTTACCCGCCGACAACTCCCATATCACCAGCTTCTTCTTGTGTCCGCCGGCCTCGGTAATGCGTTCAAGGAGGCCGAGCAGTCCGGGGAAGGTGTTCGTGTTCACAAACACCGACCGTACGCCGGGAGCGTGGAGAGGTTCGTCAGATGGCCGGTGGGGGTCTCCATGAGGTTCATGACGGTGAGCTTTCGCTCATTTATCGCACCGATATCGGTGTAGCCGAATTCACTCATCCGGAGCCGCCACTTCCCGTCACCGTCGCCGAAAAATTGCTCCAAAAACGCCGCATCGGTGCGGCGCACCTGATGGCGTTCCAAATGGCCCGTACCGACCGATCTGGTGAGCGTCCCGGCATCATCCACGCCTTCAAAGTTCACATACGCCCGTTGATCGGACGCGTTGAGCGTCCGCACGATACTCCGCTGCGTCGTATTGCTCGCCGGATTGAAGGTGGCTACCTGGTAGTCAAGGACCCCGGCATGCACCGTATCGTGCAGCGCGGTCAGGAAGCCGTCCTGCTTGGTGCGCATGTAACTGAGCACCCGTACGGTGCCGGTCACGGTCAGATGCCAGTCGCCGGTACCGTCGCCGATACCGGTGATCAGCTTCCGGTCGTTGCCGTGCTCCAGATCATCGGCGTTGAAGTGTATCGCTTCATTCGCGCCGACGGAGAGCCGTACCGTGCCGCGTTCCGTGGCGGCGTCGTCAAATGCCCTGAAGATCACCGTCTGCTCCGTGTCCGTCTCGTTGATGATCCGGACGAAGCCCTGCCGGTTCTCCGAAGCCGCGGGGAAGAGGGGCACCAGGGTGGTGCCTGCCTCCGGCGCGGTGGAGAGGTTCGTCAGATGGCCGGTGGGGGTTGCCATGAGGGACATGACGAGGAGGGGCTGGTTTGCGGTCACCCTGAGGCGCCACTTACCCGCTCCGTCGCCGAGTCCCATGGTTTCCAGTTCCTGTGCCGTGAGCACGCGTGCCGCGTTGGCGGCGATGCGTGCCGTGACCGTGCTGCGTCCTGCGGTGCCCCGGTCATCGGTGCCCGCGATGGTCGCTGACACTGCGGTGCCGGAAGGATTCACGATGCGCAGGATACTCCGCTGCGTCGTGTTGCTGCCGGGGTTGAAGATATGCACCCGGTAGGTGCCGTCTTCATCTCTGGGCACGGTGTCGTGCAGGGAGGTCAGAAAACCGTCCTGTCTGGTCCGCATGTAGACGGGAGCCGTAAAGACGAGGTCACTGGTCAGTTCCAGACGCCAGTCACCGTCGCCGGGACCGATGCCCGTCAGAATGCCCTTCGCCGTGTTGCCGTTCTCCAGGTCATTGGCGGTGAAGTGTTTGACTTCTTCGCCTTTCGCAAACGCTATGGTCTCCGTCCGCCGTGCACCGGTGTCGGTGTAGGCGGTGATACGGAGTGTGCCGGCCTGGCATACGGGTTGTTCACCCGTATGAAGCCCTGCCGATTCTCCGAAGCCGCGGGAAACAGGGGCACGGTCTGTGTCACTGCTGCCGCTTCACCGATAAGTAGCAATGGCAGAATGCCCAAGGCAAATCGGCGCATGGTCCTGTGCTCCAACCCAAAAACACAACATCATAGTGGTTCGGACCCCCAATGACCCAATTGCCTGGCGATGAGAGACTTGCGCTGTAGGCTTTTTTCTTGGGTGTTGGGGTGGTTCGGGGGTGTTTTCGTGGTGGGTTGGCTTGGATTTGTGGCCGCGTTGCGCACTTCAGGCCGTAGGCGACGGCAGGAGTTCGATCCAATGCACCACCGGCCGGTCGGCGGAGGCTAGGTGCATTTGGCAGCCGATGTTGGCGGTGGCGATGATATCCGGTTGCCCGGCAAGCAAACTCGCCAATTTGTTCCGCTTGAGCCGTTCGGCCAGTTCCGGTTCTAGGATCGAGTAGGTGCCGGCGGCGCCACAGCATAGGTGAGCATCCTTGACCGGCGCCAGTTCATAGCCGGCCTTGGTCAGGAGCCCTTCGACCAGGCCGTTGATGCGCTGGCCGTGCTGGAGGGTGCAGGGCGAATGCCAAGCGACCCGGCGCCACGTCGGCGCGGCGCCGCGAGAAGCGCTGGGATCGGCGGCGCGTGGGGACTCTTCGCTGTCAAGCTCGGCGACCACTTCCGCTAAATCCCGCATCATCGCTGCGGCCCGCGCTGCCTGGGCCGCATATTTGGAGTCATCGGCCAGCAAACGGCCGTAGTCCTTCAGCGTCAGGCCGCAGCCGCTGGCGGTGGAGACAATCCACTCCACTTGATCGAGAAGGGGCGTCAGGGCGTCTAGGTTGCGCCGCATCGCCCGGCGGGCTTGGCCCGTTTGGCCAAGATGCAAGTTCAGGCCGCCGCAGCACCCCTCCTCCTGGGCGGTGACCGTCTCCATGCCGCGGGCGTTGAGGTAGCGAACGACCGCGGTGTTGGTTGCGGGCGTGACGGTGCGCTGCACGCAACCCTCAAGCAGCAGGACGCGGCGGGCGGACGGTGCCGGAGCGGGCGCTTCGCTGTGCAACAAGCCTAGCTGGGGGCGCGCGGCAGCCGCCGGTGGGGACGACCGATGTTCATCGGCGGAAAAGACGGCAAGGCGCGATGGGCGGCGGGGCAAGGCATCCGCCAAGCCGCTGGGCAAAGCCCAACGAACCCAGCGGCCCAAGGCGGCCCAGCGGGGAAACCAGCGAATGCTGGGCGCTACCCGGCCCAACCAGCGGCGCACGAGTCCCTGCCAAAGGCTCCTTGCAGCCTGCCGCTCCACGACCTCGCGGCCTATTTCCAGCAGTTCGCCGTAAGCCACGCCGGATGGACAGGTGGTTTCGCAGGCGCGGCAAGTCAGGCAGCGGTCCAAGTGCGTTTGCGCCGTTGCGGCCCGGTCGGGGTCAGGTGCCTCCAGCAAGGACTTGATGAGGTAGATGCGCCCTCGGGGACCGTCCAGTTCGTCGCCTAGGAGCTGGTAGGTCGGGCAGGTGGCGTTGCATAGGCCGCAGTGAACGCAGCGGCGCAGTATCTCGTTGGCGCGACGACCCGAGGGGCTGGCCAAACTCTCCTTGCTAAGTTGGGTTTCCACCTTATTCCCCTAGGAGCGCCCCCTGCCGCTCCTTGACCAATGGCGTTCGCAAACGAGTCTTCGCGGCGACGGTTGGCCGAGGCTAAGCGGCGAACAAATGCGAATTCAGCAGCCGTTTTGGGTCAAACGCCTGCTTGAGCCGGGCCGCTGCCGGGTTATTGAAGTTGGGAGCGGCGCCGGCCCTGACGGCAACGCCGCCAGCTTGCGCCGCATAAGCATGAACCGCATCAGGCGGCAAGTCGGTGCGCCACCAGCGGCGGGCGCCCGCCCATTCGATCAGGCATGGCTTGGGAGGAAGTTGCGCCGCTGGAGCGCAGTCGATTCGCCAGAGCTTGGCGGCGTCCGCCGGACTCTCCTGAAAACAAGGCAGCGCCCGGTTGCGGAGTTCCGCCCAGCCGCGCACGTCTGACGATATCTCTCCGCCAATGCACTCCGCCGCCGCGCCTACGGCCCGCTCCGGCCCGGACAGCCGAACGTTCAACACGCCATCCTGATGCCAAGTGCCCGAAATCGGCGCAAAGGTGCGCGCCCAGGTTCGCATCCAGTCCAAAGCATCGCCGGCCATGCACTCCAAGCGGCAGTTTTTCTCCGCATAGGGTTGTGGAGCGAGACGTACGCTGACGGACAGCAGAACGCCTAGGCTGCCCCAAGCGCCCACTTGCAGACGGGAGAGGTCGTATCCCGCCACGTTCTTCATCACTTGGCCACCGAAGCGCAGGCGCTGGCCGAAGCCGTTGATCATTTCAACGCCCAGCACGGCATCTCGAACCGAGCCGCGCCAAGGCCGGCCGGGGCCGCTCCAACCCGTGGCCACGGCACCGCCGAGGGTGCCGCCACCGCCAAGCAGCGGCGGCTCAAACGGCAAATGCTGACGATGCTGCTGCAACAGCGCATTGACGTCCTTAAGGGCTGTGCCGCAACGAGCGGTCAACACCAGTTCCTCGGGGCGGTAGTCGATCACCCCGGCGTGCTCCGCCACCGGCAGCGCCTCCACTGGCAAAGCAGATGCCGTCGGGCGCCCGCCCCCGGCAGCGGCTTGCCGCGCCTGCTCCCCTTGCCCTGGGCACTCTGCGAAACCCACAGAACCAAGGGGGCCGCCGCCAAGCCCTGCCTTGCTGCCGGCGCCGACAATTCTCAATGTGCGCCCTTCGGCGCCGGCGGTGCGCACCGCCTCCACAAGCTGCGCCGCAATGCCGTCACCCATTAACGCACCACGCCTCTCATGGAAAAGCGCACCCGTCGGGAACCGGCACAGGCGCTGGGTAATCCGCCGCAAGCAAGGATGCATGGCCAGCGCAGTTCGCGTTCCGGGGGCCGCCGAAGCACTGCCGGCAGCCCGTTGATGGGCGATGGCGCATCAGAACCTCTCCATCTTGGCAAAAGGCAACTCCCCGCCATGCACATGCATGCCGCCGATTTCCGAGCAGCGGCTAAGGGTGGGAATGGCTTTGCCGGGGTTGAGCAGCCGTTGGGGGTCAAAGGCTTCCTTCACCCGCTCGAACTGGGCCAACTCATCGGGGCCGAACTGCGCACACATCTGGTTCAGCTTCTCCGCGCCGACGCCGTGCTCGCCGGTCACAGTGCCTCCGGCTGCGACGCACAGCTGCAAAATTTCACCGCCCAATGCCTCCGCCTTCTCCAACTGACCTGCTTGGTTGGCGTCATAGAGGATCAGGGGATGCAGGTTGCCGTCCCCGGCGTGAAAGACGTTGGCCACCGCCAAGCCGAAGCGTTTGGAGAGGCCGGAGATGCCGCCGAGCACCTCCACCAATGCGCCTCGGGGAATGGTGCCGTCCATGCAGTAGTAGTCCGGTGCGATGCGCCCCATGGCCGGAAAGGCGGCCTTGCGGCCGCGCCACAGGCGCTCCCGCTCGGCGGCGCTGTCCGCCTGTTGCACTTCGTAGGCGCCGGCCTCTTTGAACAAGCGCAAGGCGTAGTCACGCAAGGCCTGCACCTCGTCGCTGTCGCCATCGAGTTCGCACAGCAGAATGGCGGCGGCGTCGCGCGGATAGCCGGCCTGCACGAAGTCCTCCGTCGCCTGAATGGCCAAGGCGTCCATCATCTCCAGCCCGGCGGGAATGACACCCTCCCCGATCATCCGCGCCACCGCCCCAGCGGCGCCCTCCAAGCTGCGGAAGGCGGCCAACTGCACCACTTTCTTCGGCGGTTGCGGCAGCAGGCGCACGGTCACCTCGGTGACCACCCCCAACATGCCCTCGCTGCCGCACAACAAAGCCAGCAGATCGTAGCCCGGATAGTCGAAGCCCTTGCCGCCAAGCTGCAAGGTGTGCCCTTCAATGGTCTCCACCTTGAGGCCCAGCACGTTGTGGACGGTCAGGCCGTACTTCAGGCAATGCACACCGCCGGAGTTCTCCGCCACGTTGCCGCCAATGCTGCACGCCAACTGTGAGGATGGGTCCGGTGCGTAGTACAGGCCATGCTCCGCCACCGCCTCGCTGATGGCTAGGTTGCGCACCCCCGGCTGGACGCGGGCGACGCAGTTCCCGACATCCACCTCCAGGATGCGGTTGAGCTTGGACAACCCAAGCACCAAGCCGCCGCGCACCGGCCGCGCCCCGCCGGAGAGCCCAGTGCCGGCGCCTCGGGGCACCACCGGCAGCCGCTGTTGGCGGCAAATGCGCAGCACCGCCCGCACCTCCTCCTCCGTGCCAGGCAACGCCACCGCCCAAGGCATCTCCCGCAGCGCCGTTAGCCCATCCGTCTCATAGGGCCGCATGGCGGCCGGCTCGGCAATCAGGGCACCCTTGCGCAGTGTGGTGCGCAACTGCTTCAGAACCGCCGCTTCGTTCATGGCGGCAGTATGACACCACCAGCCAATTCCGTCGATTGACCCTGGGGAATTGCCCCAACCCAGCCACGAAACTTGCCGCCAAGGCCAACCTAGAGTTAGGCTTTCCCCAACGAGAGGCCAAATTGAGCAAATGGGGCAAATCGAAAAACGTCTGCAGGATTTGGGCATCCAGCTGCCCAAGCCGATGAACATCGGCCCCCTGCCCTTTGAGTTGGTGCGCGTCCACGGGCGGCGAGCGGTTCTGTCCGGGCACCTGCCCTTGGATGCGGACGGCAAGATAGCCAAGCCGTTGGGCAAGGTGGGCACCGAGGTCAGCGTCGAGGAAGGCTACGCCGCCGCCCGCAAGGTGGGCTTGGGGCTGCTGGCCAGCTTGCAGCAGGCGTTGGGCGGCCTGGACGCAGTGGCCGGCTGGGTCAAGCTGTTCGGCATGGTCAATGCCGCCCCTGGGTTCAATGCGCTGCCTTCGGTGGTCAATGGCTGCTCTGAGCTGATTCTGGAGGTGTTCGGCCCGGACGTCGGCGCCCACGCCCGCTCCGCCGTGGGCCTGGCCGAGTTGCCTTTCGGGGCGCCGGTGGAGGTGGAGGGCGAGGTCCTCATCCACCTGTGAGCAAGCTGCGCATCGTCAACGCCCGCATCGTCAACGAGGGCGCGGTCCGCGCCGGGGACTTGCTGATCGACAACGGCCGCATTGCCGCGGTCGGCAAGGCGCCGGATGGGAATTGCGCCACTCTGGACGCCGCCGGCGCCTACCTGCTGCCGGGCATGATCGACGACCAAGTGCATTTCCGGGAGCCGGGCTTCACCCACAAGGGGGACATCGCCAGCGAATCCGCGGCGGCGGTGGCCGGCGGCGTCACCAGCTACATGGAGATGCCCAATTGCAACCCGCTGACCATCAGCCAAACCACCTTGGACGACAAGCGGCGGCGGGCGGAGGGCCGCTCCCACGCCAATTTCGCCTTCTACCTAGGCGCCACCAACGACAACCTGGAGGCGATCAAGTCCGTTGACCCGGCCACAACCTGCGGCGTCAAGGTGTTCATGGGGGCCAGCACCGGCAACATGCTGGTCGATGACCCCAAGGCGTTGGAGGGCATCTTCGCCTCCACGCCGCTCTTGATCGCCACCCACTGCGAGGACACGCCCAGCATTCTGGCCAACGAAGCCGCCGCCCGACAGCGCTACGGGGAGGACGTTCCCATGGCGGAACACCCGCGCATCCGCTCCGCCGAAGCCTGCTACAAGTCCTCCAGCCTAGCCGTGCAACTGGCCAAGCGGCACGGTGCCAAGCTGCATGTGCTACACCTGACCACGGCCCGGGAAATGGAGCTGTTCTCACCAGGGGACACGGCGGACAAGCGCATCACCGCCGAAGCCTGCGTGCATCACCTGTGCTTCGACGATGGCTGGTACGCCGAAAAGGGCACGGACCTAAAGTGCAACCCGGCCATCAAGACCGCCGAGGATCGAGAGGCGCTGCTCAAGGCGGTCAACGAGGGCCGCATCGACGTCATCGCCACCGACCACGCCCCGCACACCAGGGAGGAGAAGGCCCGCCCATACCTGCAGGCGCCGGCCGGCCTGCCCTTGGTGCAGCACGCCCTGCTGAGCCTGTTCGAACACCACCGCGACGGCTTGCTGAGCCTGCCCAGCATCGTCCAAAAGACCGCCCACGCCCCCGCCCGGTTGTTCGGCGTGCGGGAGCGGGGCTTCATCCGCGAGGGCTACCACGCCGACCTAGTGCTGGTGGAGGAAGGCGAGACCGACGGCGGCGCCAACCTGTTCGCCAAGTGCGGCTGGAGCCCCTTCGCCGGCATCACCTTCAGCCACCGCGTCAAGGCCACCTGGGTCAACGGAGCACTGCGCTACCTGGACGGCAAGCTGCTGCCGGGCCCTTGCGGCCGGCCGCTTGAATTCCTGCGCTAGGCTCATGTGCAGCGCCTTGCCCATTGAGGAAATCCTGCTAGGGTTGGCGGCCAACACGCAATGTCGGGAAAAATGCAGCAGTTAGCGAATTTTCTACCCATTTTGGTCTTCGTCGGCGTGTTCTTCGCTGCCGACATCTATTGGGCCACAGGCGCCCTGATGGCGGCGGTGACGGTGCAGCTGGGCGCCTGCAAGCTGCTGGGCTGGCCCGTCGGGCGGGAGCTGAAGCTGACCTTTTGGGTCAGCATCCTGTTTGGCGGCCTGACCTTGGTGCTGCGGGACGAAACCTTCATTCAGTGGAAGCCCACGGTCATCAACTGGCTGCTCAGCGCCGCCCTCATCGGCGGCCACTTCATGGGCAAAAACCTGATCGAGAAGGTGCTCGGCGGCCAACTGAAGCTGCCGCCGCCGGTGTGGACGCATCTGAACTTCGGCTGGGCCGCCGGCTTCTTTTTGGCCGGGGCGCTGAACTTGGTGGTGGCCTACGGCTTCTCCATGGAGGTTTGGGTGAGCTACAAGCTAATAGGCGGCTTCGCTTTGACCTTCGGCTACATCATCCTGACGTTCGTTTACCTGCATCGGCTGGGGCTGCTGTCCGTGCCGGCCCCGACCAAGGAAGCGGCGGAAGCCAAGGAGTGATTTTCCTCAATCCTCTCCGCTTCCCCCCTCCCCCTCCCCCGTGCAACGGATGAATTCAGCCCCATGACCGCGCTGAGCGTCAACTTGAACAAGGTTGCCCTGCTGCGCAACGCCCGGGACGGTGATGCGCCAAGCCTAACCGACGCAGCCATCAGGGTGATCGAAGCGGGCGCCGACGGCATCACCGTGCATCCGCGCCCGGACCAGCGCCACATCAGGCCGGCCGACGTCTTCGACTTGGCCGAACTCTTGGAGGATCATCCCAGCATAGAGTTCAACATCGAAGGCAACCCCTTCGCCGGCCCTCGGGACAACGGCTATCCCGGCTTTGACGCGCTCATTGAGCAAGCCAAGCCGCAGCAAGCCACCCTGGTGCCGGACAGCGACCAGCAGCTAACCTCCGATCACGGCTTCGACCTTAGCGGAAGCAATGCGGAGTTGATGGAGAAGATCAGGCACTATCGGGACGAGGGCGCCCGGGTGAGCCTATTCATGGATCCGGCGCCTGAGCAGATCGCCTTGGCCCGACCAATAGGCGCCGATCGCATCGAGTTGTACACCGGCCCCTTTGCGGACACGGTGGCCGAATTCGGCATCGACCATCCGCGCAGCCGGGAAGCCTTGGCGACTTACCAAACCGCGGCGCAACAGGCGGCGAGAGCGGGCCTCGGCGTCAACGCCGGCCACGATCTGGATCTGGACAACCTGCCCCTGTTCCGCAACATTGAGGAAGTGGCCGAAGTCTCCATCGGCCACGCACTCATCGCCCGCGCTCTCCATTGCGGCTTGGCCGCGACCGTGCAAGCCTTCAAGCGGGCGTTGTGCGGCGGCCCGACGAATCCCGATGCCAACGAGTGAAAAATGATCGAACCCATTTCCTCTGCAAAAGTCAGCCATATCGATGGAAACCCCGGCGGGCGCACCAGCCGTTGGCGTGGCCGGCCTGGCTGCAAGGAGCAGCGCCCATCGAAAACCGCCGACATCATCAAGAACCTAGGCGAGCGGAGCGGCCTAGCCCGCTGGCTGCGCCCGCTGCTGGCCTTCTGCATCGCCGGCGGCGCGGCGACCGCCGAAGCTGAGGATGCACCCAGTGTGCGGCTGGACACCACGGCCGGGGAAATCCGCATTCAGCTGCTTCCGCACAAGGCGCCGCGCACGGTCGAAAACTTCCTGCAACTGGCGGAGGACGGCTTCTACGACGGCCTGATCTTCCACCGGGTGATCGCCAATTTCGTCATTCAGGCCGGCGGCTACGACGCCGCGATGAACTACCGCAAGCCGCCCCGCACCGTGGCGAACGAATCCTTCAACGGATTGCGCAACCGCCGGGGCACGGTGGCCATGGCCCGCTTGGCGGCGCCGGACTCGGCCGATGCGCAATTCTTCATCAACGTCAACGACAACACCCATCTTGACGCCAAGCCCGGACAACCCGGCTACACGGTGTTCGGCGAGGTTACAGCCGGCATGGACGCCGTGACGACCATCGAACTCAGCGACACCCAAGTCCGCGACGGCATGGCCGGGGTGCCCACAGCGCCGATCATCATCAATCGGCTAAGGCGCAGCCCAGACAAGGATTAGCCGCCCGCAGCGATCGAACTGGAGAGCAGCCGGGCGGCCTGGCTCGGCTGGCGGCAAGCGGCTTGGGGCAGTCCGCAGCCTAAGCCTAGGCCGCGGCGAACGTCCGCCGATGCCAGTCCGCCGTGCTGGCCAGCTCGGCCTGAAAGTCACTTCCCGGCTTGAAGCCAAGCTCCGTCCGTGCGGCCGAAATGTCCGCCAGGGTGTGGGGCACGTCGCCGATGCGGGAAGGGCGACGCTCCAACGCCAATTCCTTGCCCACAACCTGCTCGATGGCGGTCTTGACCTCTAGCAAGGTGTGGGCGCTGCCCCGGCCGATGTTCAGGGCTTCCGCCGCAAAACCCCGCTTTCTGGTCGCCGCCGCGACGTTGGCGCACACCACGTCGTCAATGAAGCAGAAGTCTCGGGACTGGCTGCCGTCTCCCTCAAGGTAGGGTTTGTACGATGGGTTGCCGAACAGGTGATGAAACCAAGCCGGCACCACCGTGGAGTAGGCGCCGCCGAAACGCCCCACCGGGCCGAAGATGTTGAAATACCTGAGGCTCACCACGTCAAGGCCGTACAGGCGGTGAAACATGTCCGCCCAGCCTTCGGCCTGCAGCTTGGCCAAGCCGTAGGGTGACTCCGGTTTGCAGGGATGCGTCTCAGAGGTCGGCAGCGCCACTCCTTCGCCGTAAACCGAGCTGCTGCTGGCGAAAACCAGCCGCGTTCGGTCAATCAACTCCGCCTTGAGAATGGCGTTCATCACGGAGATGGCGCCCACTAGGTTGGCGTCCGTGCTCAACATCGGCTGCTCCACGGAAAAGCTGACCCGAGGCAGAGCCGCTAGGTGGATGACAGCCGTTGGCCTAACTTCCCGGAGCAGGCGGATCATCCAGTCAGCGTCCACTACGTTGTGAACATGGTACTGGACGCCGGGCACGGAATCCTCGGCTAAGCCGCTGGACAGATCATCGACTCCGACGACCCTTTCGCCAAGCTCGACCAACCGGCGGCAAGTGTTGTAGCCGATAAAGCCATTGCTGCCGGTCACTATGAACGTCATTCCTGAGCACCCCCCTGAGTCGGGTCCTGATCCATCATCAACGCAACTATACCCAAGGCCGCAGCAACGCACCAAGCAACGGCGTCAGAAAGGCTACTTGACCGCAAGGAAGCCCTCCACCGGGATGTGCTTCATGATGGTCATCACATCCACAAAGCCCGCCCTAGCCAAAAGATCCAGATTGCCTTGGGTGGAGAACGGCTCCAAAACGCCCTTCAAGCTGCGCGTCTTGTTGACGATTTCCTCCGCATCAAAACCGTTCTCCAGCTTGAAGTCCGTGTGGATGCCGGAGCAAATGTCCTGAAAGCGGGCGTCGGGCGCCCGCACCTTCTCGAACAGGATGAAGGCGCCGCCCCAGTTCAGCGCTTTGTAGATGCGGTTGAACAGCTCTTGGCGGATGCGCGGCGCCACGAATTGAACCGTGTAGTAGGCGACGACGAGGTCGGTCATTTCGTAGTCGAATAGGTTGATGTCCGCGCACACCAACTCCATGCCGGACAGCTCGCCCTGCTCAAGGCGGGCTTGCTTCAGCATGGCGGGCTCCCTGTCAATGCCGATGCAGCGCACCCCCCGCTTGTCCCGATGGCGGTTGGTCAGTTTCGCCAAGAGGGTGGCGGTGCTGACCCCCAAGTCGTAAACCACGGAGTCCTCCTGCACGAAGTAGTCCGAGATGTGGCAAACGAGTTCGTGCCCGGCGTCGTAAAGCGGCACCGAGCGCCGCACATGGGCGGAGAAGGACTTGGCGACCTCTCCAGAGAAGCTCCAGCCGGCGTTGGCGGCACCGATGCCGTCGCCGACGCTTGTTGCTGCGGGGGGCCTAGACCCCAACGTCTTTCGTTGCGCACTCATCGGTTCGCCAATTCACTCATTTTCCAGCAACCCCTACTTCCAGCTCGAGTCAGCGCCCGCTATTGCCGATGAGGACGGGGCCGCACGATGCCCTGCTCCGACGTCAACACGGATTCCACCAGCAAAGCGATTTCCGGGCAGCCCGGATGTTCGGCGGACAGGCGTCCGCAGGCCTCCTGCACCGTCAGCCCGCATCGATACAGAGTCTTGTAGGCACTGCGCAGCAAGCCTATCGTCTCCTCATTGAAGCCGCAGCGGCGCAATCCCTCCACATTCACGCCAACGGCGAGAGCGGGATTGCCGGCCACGGTGAAATAGGCCGGCACGTCCTTCAGCACCAAGCTCATGCCGGCGAGATGGGTGTGGGCGCCGATGCAGCGGCGCTGCGGAATCCCGACATAGCCGCCGAAGTTGGCGTGGTCGCCCACCACGCAGTGCCCCGAAAGCGAAGCATTGTTGGCCATAATGACATGGTCGCCCACCACGCAGTCATGGCCGATATGCACATAGGCCATGAACAACCCGTGGCTGCCGATGCGCGTGACGCCTTGGTCCTGAACCGTGCCCCGATGCACGGTGACGCCCTCTCGAAAGTTGTTGCCGTCGCCAACTTCAAGCCGGGTGGGTTCTCCCTTGTAAGCCAGAGCCGGAGTGTCCTCACCGATGCTGGCGAATTGGTAGATGCGGTTGTTGCGACCCATGCGGGTGGGG
Organism: uncultured Pseudomonadales bacterium; assembly: GCA_958296195.1. Classification (GTDB taxonomy): domain Bacteria; phylum Pseudomonadota; class Gammaproteobacteria; order Pseudomonadales; family Azotimanducaceae; genus Azophilus. The sequence goes on from OY282455.1 coordinate 3,336,509, forward strand.
CCCTTGACCAAGGCATGGGGGCCGACGACGCAGCCGTCGCCAAGCTCCACGTCCGGGCCGATGACGCTCCAAGGCCCAACTTCGACATCAACGCCCAGTTTGGCCGAAGGGTCGATGACGGCGCGGGCGTCGATCTTCAACGCACTGCCGGACACAGGCTGGTTCCCGACGGCCGGCACGGCCACTGGCAAGTTCGCGGGCTAGGTCGCATCACGCCTACAGCTTGCGGGCTACGCACAGGATGTCCGACTCGCAGGCGAGCTCCTCAGACACATAGGCGCGGCAGGAAAACTTCATGAGCCGACTGCGCGCAACCAGAATTTCGCTCTCCATGTCCAAACGGTCGCCAGGGAGCACCGGGCGCTTGAAGCGCGTCTTGTCCGTGCCGGCCAAGTAGTAGATGGCGTCCTTCACGTCCTGATTCTTGGTGGCCATCGCCAGTACGCCCGACACCTGCGCCAGGGCCTCCACGATCAACACGCCCGGCATGATGGGGCGGCCCGGGAAGTGCCCGCTAAAGAAAGGTTCATTGATGGTGACGTTTTTGTAGCCTTTGACGCTTGCCCCCGGACGCAACTCCGTGACCCGGTCCACGAGCAGAAAGGGATACCGGTGGGGCAAATAGTCGAACAGGCGTTCTATGTCGATCATGGAGTCCTGCATGGCGAAATCACGGTATCCAAACACAAAACCCAGCTAGGACCGCTTCCCAAGCCGCCTAAGACTTCCGATCCTGCAAACGTTTTTCAAGCCGGGCCACCCGGCGCACAAGTTCATCAAGCCGCCGGAAGCGCAAGGCGTTGCGTTTCCAAGCCGCGCTGACGTCATGAATGACGCCGCCGGAATAAACGCCAGGCTTGTCGATCGACCTCGACACATGGGTGCAGCCGCTGACGGTGACGCCATCGCAAATGCGGATGGGCTTGTCGCCGCCAACGCCCACCATGCCGGCCAACACGCAGCCGCGCCCGATCTCCGTGCTGCCGACGATGCCAACGCAGCCGCAAATCACGCTGTGGGCGCCGATGCGGCAGTTGTGGCCGATCTGCACCTGATTGTCAATCTTGACGCCGTCCTCGATCACCGTGTCTTCGATGGCGCCCCGGTCGATGGCGGTGGCGGCGCCGACGCTCACGTCCCGGCCAATGCTCACGCCGCCAAGCTGGGCAATGGGCGTCAGAGCGCCGTCTTCGTCCCGAGCGAAGCCGAAGCCGTCCGCGCCGATGACGGCAGCGGCGTGAATGGTGGAGCCGGCACCCACTTTGACGTCATCGTAGAGGGTGGCGTTGGCCATGATCCGCACACCTTGGCCGAGCCGGCAGCGGGCGCCAATGACGGCGTTGGCGCAAACGCGGGCCTCGGGGCCCACCTCGGTTTCCGGCCCCACCGTTACGCCAGGGCCGATGTGGGCGCTGGCGTCAACTTGGGCGCTCGGAGCAATGCAGGCGCTGGGATGCACACCGGCGTTCAGGGCGGCGGGCCGCTCCCACAGGCGCGACGCTCGAGCGAACGCCAAATAGGGGTCAGCCACCACCAAGGCGTTGGTGGGGCAAGCAGCGACGTCCGCGCTGCGCAGGATGACCGCGGACGCCTGGGTGGCGGCCAAGCCCTCCCGATAGGCGGGGTTGGTCAGATGGGTGACTTGCCCCGGCTGCGCCGTGCGGAGGGCGCCCATGCCGGATATCGTCACGTTCGCGTCCCCGACCAGCCTAGCGCCCAACCGTTCGGCCAACTCACCGAGACAGAGGGAGCGCGTGGACCCGGACGACACTTGTGAACCGAAATGCCGGACGCTTCGCCGCTGAACAGGCCGTGCCGGCGATGGGTGCATTCGGCAAGTCGGTCACGACCCGGAGGGCGCGTCGGCTTCCCGCTTTTCGTTGAGCTTTTCGGTGACCCGACGAGTGATGTCGTGCTTGGGATTGACGTACCTGAGGCTGGCGCGCTCCAGCACCACATCATAGCCCTCAAGCTCAATGAGGTCCTTCAGCACCGCGTTCACCTTCGGCGACATCACCTGCAGCAGGTCCTGACGCCGGTCCTCAAGGGCCTTTTGCAGCTTGTTGACCAAGAACTGATAGTCCAGCCGCTTGTCTTCAATGCCCTTCTCCAGCTTGCGCCTTTCAGTGGGGCTCATGACCTCACCATCGGTCTCCAGCTGCTCCTGCATTTTCTGGATTTCCTCGCCGAGGGCGTTGACTTCGCTCTCCTCCTTCTTGAGCTCCGTTTGTGCTTGCTCCAGCAGGGCTTTGGCCTCTTCGCTGGACACCAGCGCCCGCTGCGTGTCCAACACCGCAATTTTCAACTCCGCCGAGGCGAAGGCGGAAGCGAGGCAGAGTCCCAACAGGGCCGATCGAACGAACCTTTTAGTCACGAAACAACTCCTTGCCGGCAGGGCATGGGCCTAACATCGGGCGCATTCTACATCAGAACGTGCGGCCAAGCTCAAACTGAAAACGCTCCTCCTCGTCTATGTCCTTGGTGTTGAAGGGTCTGGCGATGCCGAACGACATGGGGCCCATCGCGGTGAGCCAAGTGACTCCGAAGCCAACGGAGTAGCGGAACTCATCAAGGTCGAAGCCGAAGCAGTTGACGCTCACGTCCGGGCAATCGGTGTTGAAGACGTTGCCGGCATCGACGAACAGCACCGGGCGGAACTGCCGGTTGTCCTGCATGAAGGGGAAATTGAGGATGATCTCCGCCGAAGCCTCCACGAGCAGGTTGCCGCCGAAGGGGTCGCCGCGGGGGCGTAGGAAGCCGGCCGGCAACTCCGTTCCCTCGCTGTCAACCGTCGGGTTGGTGGTGCGCGGCCCCAAGGTCGATTGCTCGAAGCCGCGGATGGAGCCGAAGCCGCCGGCGAAGAAGTGCTCGTAGAAGGGCAGCGAGTTGGTCTTGGCGTAGCCGTCCCCGTAGCCCACCTCCGTACGGATGCGCAAGGCCATGTTGCCGATGAAGGGGAAGTACTGCTCGCCTCGGTAGGTTATCTTCCAGAACTCCAGGTCGCTGCCGGGAATGGAGGCTTGCAGGCCCAAGGACTGGGACCGGCCGCGGGTGGGGAACAACCCGCGGTTGAGGGTGGAGGACTGCCAACCCAGATTGAGCTTGAAGTTCAGGAAGTCGTCGCCGTTGTCTTGCAGGAATTCCGTGATCTCCTGAGCGGGGTAGCGGCCCTCCGTCAGGCTGGTCCTCTCGACGGTGCCGCCGAAGCTGATTCGCTGGGTTTCGCCGATGGGAAAGCCGAAGGTGACGCCAACGCCCACGGCGTCCGTGCTGTAGCGGGCGATGTTGCGCTCATCGAAGTCCAGCCTTCGGAAGTAGGCGTTGAAGCCCCGGCTGATGCCGTCCAACGTGTAGTAGGGGTTGAAGTAGTTGAAGCTGGCCGACTTCTGGTAGCTGGATGCGGAAAGACCCAAACCCAAGCTGTTGCCCGTGCCGAACACGTTGTTCTCCTGATAGTTGCCGCCCACCACCAAGCCCCAGCCCTGGCTGTAGCCCAAGGTCGCGGAAATGCTGCCGGAAGGCTGCTCATCCACGTTAAAGGCCACATCGACCTGATCATCGGTGCCCGGCACCGCCGGCGTCTCCACGTTGACCTCGCTGAAGTAGCCGAGGCGTTCGAGACGCACCTTGGACAGGTCGATCTGCGCCGTCGAGGCCCAACCGCCCTCCATTTGGCGCATCTCCCGACGCATCACCTCGTCCTGCGTAATGCGGTTGCCGGTGAAGCTGATGCGGCGCACATAGGCGCGCTTGCCGGCGTCGATCATGAAGTTGACATCGACCAGGCCGTCATCGCCCACCCTGGGCACACCGCCGGCCGAGGCGAAGGTGTAGCCGGCGTTGCCAAGGGCGGCCTCCAGGCGGTCCTCCGTCGCGGTCACCAACTGCTGGGAGAACACCTGCCCTTGGGCGACGAGCACCAGTGCCCGCAGATTCTCCGGGCGCACGTCGTTCAGTTCCCCAAGCACGTTGACCTCATCGATGACGTACTTGCTGCCCTCCTCCACGTTCATGGAGATATAGACTTGGCGCTTGTCCGGCGTGACGCTCACTTGGGTGGAGTTGATGTCGAACTCCACATAGCCGCGGTCCTTGTAGTGGGACTCCAGCTTCTCCAAGTCGCCGGAGAGCTTTTCGCGGCTGTACTTGTCGTTGTTGCGGAAGAACGAAAACAACGTCGGATGGCTGAGCTCCATCACATCCAGCAATTCCGCTTCGGAGAACGCCTCGGTGCCGACGATGTTGATGTGGCGAATGCCGGAGGTCTTGCCCTCCTCGATCTCGATGCTGATCGCCACCCGGTTGCGCGGCAACTGCTCCACCTTGGTTTCGATGGCGGCGCCGTAGCGGCCTTGGGAGACGTACTGGCGCTCCAGCTCCAGGCCCATCCTTTCGAGCGTGGCCTGCTTGAAGATCTCCCCCTCGCTCAAGCCTTGCTGGGAAAGCCCTTCGAGGAGGGCCTCGGTCTTGATGGCCTTGTTGCCGTCGAGCTCGATGGACTCAATGGCTGGACGCTCCGCCACTGTCACCACCAACGCATCGCCGTCCCGCGCCATGCTGATGTCGTCAAAGTAGCCAGTGGCGAACAGCAGCCGAATGAGCTCGCGAACCGCCACTTCATCCACGGCATCCCCAACCTTGATGGGCAAGGTGTTGAACACCGTGCCTGCGGACACCCGCTGCAAGCCCTGCAGGCGGATGTCCGTAATGATGAAGGCGTCCGCCCCGGCCGGCGAGGCCGAAGCGAACAGCAGCGCCGCCATCAGCCCGGCCAGCGTTCGGGACAGGCTCATTCGGGGCATTCTGCGGAGGGGCGGCACTCTACAGAAACCGCAGAAAGTCGTTCACGAACACCAGCGCCATCAGACCGCCGAGCAACACCACGCCCACCGAAGCGCCCACCGATTGCACCCTCTCCGGCACGGGCCGCCGCATGACGATTTCCGCCAAGCAGTAAGCCACATGCCCGCCGTCCAGCAAGGGAATCGGCAGCAGGTTCAGCACACCGAGGGATATGCTGAGCAGCGCCAAGATGCTCAAATAGGCGGTCCAGCCGACTTGGGCCGAGTCCCCCGCCACTTTGGCAATGGTGACCGGCCCACCTAGGTTCCTAGGCGACAATTGCCCAAACAGCAGCTTGCCGAGATGGTCCAGCATCAGCGCCGAGGTGGCGAAGGTTTCCGCCACGCCCTCGCCTACGGCCTCAAAGGGACCATGTCGAACCCGCACCACGGGAGCGGCAATGCCAACAAAGCCCAGCTCGCGGCCGTCCTCCAGCCGCCGCGCCTCAGGCGTCACACGCGCTTCCAGCAACAGGCCGCCGCGCACGAAGGCCCATTGCATGGGCTGGCCCGGCGCAGCCTGCACCGCTTTCACCAGATCGGTCCAAGTCTCCATCGCAACGCCGTCTATGGACGCCACCCGGTCCCAAGGCCGAATGCCGGCGCGGTGGGCGGGATAGCCTTCCTGCACGGTCTCGATCACCGCCAAGTCCGCCGGCTTAAGGCCCAAGGCGGCGAACATATCCGGGTCCACCGCATCCCCCAACCAGTCCGTCACCGGCACTTCAATGATCCGCTCCTCATCGGCACCCAAGTCTCTGGCGCCGATGCCGATGACGGACGTGTCCCCCAGATGCTCCGCCAGCGCCATCCCGACTTGCCGCCAACTATTCACCGACTTGCCGTCAATGGAGACGATGCGCTGATAGTCCGGCAGGCCGGCCGCTTGGGCGGGGCCGGGCTGCTCCGCCCGCCCGACCATGGGCGGAATGCTGATGCTTCCGGCCAGCGCCAGCACGACGTAAACCAACAGGGCGAGAACGATGTTGGCGGCCGGGCCGGCCAAGGCGATGGCCAAGCGCCACCAGACGCTGAGCCGGTTGAAGGTCAGGTCCTCGGCGCCGACCTCCAAGTCCTTCTGCTGCGGGTCCCGCTCATCAAGCATGCGCACATAGCCGCCAAGGGGGATGGCGGCGATGGCGAACTCCGTGCCGCGGCGGTCCTTGCGGGACCAAAGCGCCTTGCCGAAGCCGACCGAGAACTTGAGGATCCGCACCCCGGACCAACGCGCCACCAAGTAGTGGCCGTACTCGTGGAAGGTCACCAGCACGCCCAGCGTGATGATGAACGCCAATGGATAGATCAGCATGACCGCCGCATTGCGCAAGTTGGCGCCAATGTTAAACGATTCGCGGCCATGCGCCTATCAAGCCGCGGCAAACTTCCCGGCGGCGCCAATTCAACCAGCCGACAACAGCAAGGCGAAAATCGGCAGCACCGCCAGCGCCGAGTCGACGCGGTCCAGCACGCCGCCATGCCCCGGCAGCAGGGTGCCCGAGTCCTTGGTTCCGGCCTCCCGCTTCAGCAGGCTCTCCAGCAAGTCGCCAAAGACGCCAAGGGCAATCAACGCCAGCGTCAGGCCGGCCCAAAACCAACTCAGCCGCCCCCATGCGGCCAAGGCGCCGCCGCAAACCAGGGCGCTCAGCAAGGCCCCACCGGCAACGCCCTCCCAAGTCTTGCCAGGACTCAAGCGCGGCGCCAGCTTGCGCCGCCCCCATGCCCGGCCGGTGAAGTAAGCCCCCACATCCGCCACTCCCACGAGCAGCAGCAACCAAATCAGCCAAGGCGCTCCTTGAGGCTGCTCCCGAATGACTAGGGCACCGACCCAAGCGCAGCCAATGACCGCAACGCCCAACACCGCCAAAACCCACTGCCGCCCCCAAAATCTTCTGCCAGCCGGATACGCCAGTATGACGGCCACGGCCACGGCCCAAACAACCAAGCCAAGCCAAGGCACCCAAGCCCGCGCCGCGGCGCTGCCGTAAGCAACCGCGAAGGCAACCACCACGGCAGCCACATAGAGCACCCGCCCACGTTTCGTCTCCAAGCCCGCGCAGCCGGCCCATTCCCAAGCCGCCAGCGCCCCGACAACGGCAAAGGCCGCAGCCAACCAAACCACCGGCAACAAATAAACGCCGGCCGCCACCGCCAAGGCCAAGCAAATTCCGGTGATGACGCGGTTTTTGAGCATTCACCAACCTTTCCAACGTAGATTGGGCTGGCGCAGGCCGTAGTCAATCAAGCGTTGGCGGCGCCATGAGAGGTATGGGCCGCACCGGACTCGAAGGGTTGGTAGGGCGCAGCGTTGGAGAGGGCCTTGTCCACATTGACATCGCAGACATGGCCGCAGGCCCGGCGGAACGGCCCGATGGGGTAAATGCTGTCGTGAGTGTAGGCACTGCGCACCAAGTCGTTGTGGCTGAGCAGGTCAACGACGCGAAGTTTCGGCGGCTCATCGGCCTCAATGGACAGCCGCCGTTGCCGAAAGCGAGAGAGGTCCTCACTGCTTAGGGCGGAGGAATCCGCTTCATGGGGGACCATGTCGGCCTCGAGATGCAAGAACCGACGCCCCAAGGCGGCGTGCAGGGTGGCCCGGCGCGATGTGCCGAAAACCAAGTCCACCGCAGCCAGCAGCGGCGGCACGGCGGCCAGCGACACGCCAACCCAGGTGTCGGAGTTGGCGAGGAGGGCGGCCACCGCCGATGAGCCGAAGATGACTTGCAGCGCGGCGATGCAGGTATGCCAAGCTTCAAAGTAGGACTGGCGGCGCTGGTGATAGCGCACCGAGCGCCGGACGCCGAACAATTGTTGGTAGAAGCCTCTGTATGTCTCGGACATGACGGGATTCTCCCTCCGGTAAGTATCAGGAACCTTTCCCCTTAGATTTAGGCGGCGGCTCCGGTGGCATAGCGGTGTCCGTTACCTCGGTGCCCGCTACCTCGTAGTTTCTGGAGTTGTCCCTAACGACCTGTCCAACATCTAGATCCCGGGACTCGACGAGTCTTTGTCCAGCGAATTCCCGCGCATCGGGAGGCCGCGGCTTGGTCGGTTTGCTGCCTGAATCGCGCTTGGGCATTGACTCGATCAACAAGATTCGCAAGTTGGCAAACACCTTAAAGGATGGCGACAGGGCGCACAAGGCAACTGGCGGCCCGTTCGTCGCACTGTTGCCTCCGCGACATGGAGACGCAGCGCACCTCCGCCGCAACCCTCGCCTTGAAGCTGCCGGAACTGAGCCAAACTTTGGCGAGCGCAAGCCATGCGATACTCTAGACGGCATTGCCGCCGGGGCGCATCCCAGACGCATAGGTCAAGCGCATGAGCAAGTTGGGAATAGACATTCTGCTGCACGAACAACGGCTGGCGCATTTGCCCTTGGCCCCCTCTCCCGGCGCAACCTGCGCCACCCATCTGGAAAGGGCGGGGACGCTGTCCTGCGCTTGGAGTGGCCCCCCAACCCGTGAAGCGCTGCTGACTTGGCTCAGCAACATCCTGCCGGAGAACGGGCGTGAAGCAGCTTGGCGGGAGCGCAGCCAACGCCGTCTCGAAAACCACGGCGGCGACCCCTTTCTGCTCGGGCCTGCGCACCTAATTTGGGGAAACTCTGACGCGGAGTACCCCGGCGCCCTGTCTTTTGCAAGCTGCGGACAGGATGGGGCGCCCCTGCCCCCTTTCGCCGGCCCGCCGGAACTTCTGGCGGTGGACGACGAGCAGATAGGAAACATGCTGCTGCAGGCGATCATGGAAGTACGGCGGTCAGGACCGCGCCGGCTTGCAACCGGCCCCGTAAACGCCGTGTCCTTGAGCGGCGTGCGCCCGAAAATTGGTTTGGCCCTCATCAAGGGCCAATGGCTCGCGCCGATGGGCGGGCACACCTCCACCCACATAGTGAAAGTTGAGGACGATCAGAACGTACTGCCGGGGGAAGCCTTGCTGGAGTCCGTATGTCAGCGAGCGCTGTCCTACGCCGGTTTACCCGCCGCGGACACCCGCGCAAGGATCTTTGGCAACGTTCAAGCGGTGGTCAGCAAACGTTCGGATAGGGCCGCTGACCCCAAGACCGGCCGCATTGTGCGGCTGCACCAAGAGGAATGGGCGCAAGCCGCCTGCGTTCGTCCCTCGGACAAGTACGACACTCTCGCCGAACGTCCGCACTGGGGAGACTTGGCGGAACTGCTGCACACCCGCGCCAGCGACCCGACACGGGAGACTACGGCGCTGCTGCGCCTCTTGGTCGCAGCGGTTCTGCTGGGCCACTGCGATCTCCACCGGAAGAACATCGGCCTCCTGCACACTGACGAAGGCATAGTTTTAGCGCCGGCCTACGATGTGTCCAGCATAGCCGGCGTCAAGGGGTTCAGCGGACGCTTGGCGGTGGGCGTCATGGGCCAAAACGACCATGTGAGAGTGCATTGGGGCCATTGGCGCCGCCTCGCTGCACAGTGCGGATTACCCCTAGAACAGGCCGACGCCGCAGTTCTCAGCGTGGCTAAGGCGTTGCCGGACGCCCTCTCCGAGGCTTGGCGGGCATCCTCTTCCGAGGATGAAGCTAGGGCTGACGTGCGCCAAGCCGGGGAGAGGCGGCTGAACGAAACATCCCGCCGCTTGAAAGCCAGGATTCACACTCTACTTGCGCACAAAGATGCACCCGAACTCCGCGACAGGTCCGCTGCAAACTCGCCCAGCACGGCTGTTGATTGCGATAAGAAGCGATGACGCTGCGCCGCAACCTCATCGGCAGCCGAAGCGGCGTTTGCGGTCCTCGAAGGCGGCGAAGGCTTCGTAGAGGCAGGCTTCATCAAAGTCCGGCCAAAAGGCTTCGGTGAAGTAGAGTTCCGTGTAGGCGAAGTCCCAGAGCAGGAAGTTGCTGATGCGCTGGTCGCCGCCGGTGCGGATGCAGAGGTCCGGCGGCGGCAGGGCGCCGAGGGACAGGCGGGCAGCGAAGAGCTCTTCGTCAATGTCCTCTGGAGACATGCGGCCCTCGGCCACGGCTTGAGCGAGGGTGCGCGCCGCCTCGGTGATGTCCCAGCGGCCGCCGTAGTTGGCCGCGATGTTGAGGGTCAGGCGGGAGTTGCTTCGGGTGAGGGCCTCCGCCCGGTTCATCTGCATCTGCAAGTCCGAGGGGAAGCGCGAGCGGTCGCCGACGATGTTCAGGCGCACGTCCCGCTTGTCCAAGTCCTCCAGGTCCTTCTCCAGTACGCCGCGCATCAGGTCGAGCAGGAGGCTCACCTCCCGCTTGGGCCGCCGCCAGTTCTCAGTGCTGAAGGCGAACAGGGTCAGGCACTGCACGCCGTAGTCCGCGCAAGCCTCCGCGATGCTGCGCACGTTCTTGGCCCCGGCGCGGTGCCCGGCCGCTCCCGGCAGATGACGACGTCTCGCCCAACGGTGGTTGCCGTCCATGATGATGGCGACATGCAGCGGCAAAGCCGCCGGCATCCGTTCAGCCGCGCTAAGCGTCGATTCCGACATCCTGCGCAATTTCCTCCCTTATGCTCGTCCGCAAGCGATGCGGCTTTTGCTGCGGGCCAACTGGCCCGGAAACGCACACCCGGCTGCACAGTGGGCCAAACCCGCCACTCACACCTCCATTAAATCCGCTTCCTTGGACTGCAAGGCTTGGTCCACTTCCCGGATGCGGCGGTCGGTAACGGCCTGCACCCTTTCCTCCCCTCGATGGGCGTCGTCCTTGGCCACCTCCTTCTCCTTCAGCAGTTCACGAATGTCGGCGATGGCGTCGCGGCGAACATTGCGCATGGCGATGCGGGCCGTCTCCGCCTCCTGCCGGGCCTGGCGGGCCAAATCGCGGCGGCTCTCTTCGGTCAACGCCGGCAGGGGAACGTGAATGACGTCTTGGGAAGTGGTTGGGTTTAAGCCGAGGTCGCTCTTCAGCAGCGCCCTTTCAATTTCTGGAATCAGGCTCTTTTCCCAAGGCGACACAGACAGGGTGCGGGCGTCCTCCACGTGCACGCTGGCCACCTGGTTCAAAGGCGCTTCGCTGCCGTAGTAAGGCACCCTGACGCTGTCCAGCAGGCCGGGGTGGGCGCGCCCGCTGCGAATTCTGGCGAAGGCACCTTGCATGGCCTCCAAGGTTTTGCCCATGCGTTCGTCGGCGTCCGCCGTGATTTCCCCAATCATTTGCGTTCAACGTCCATTCAGCTAAGCAGCCGAATCGGCCACGGCCGCCACGATTCGAGTGCCAACCTTCTCACCCTTGACGATTCGGGTCAATGCACCCGGCGTTGCAAGATCGAACACCACAACGGACAGGGCATGGTCGCGGCATAGGCAAATGGCGGTTAAATCCATGACGCCAAGGTTCCGGGCCAAGACGTCATCGAAACTCAGGGCCTCAAAACGCCGCGCCGCCGGATCGATCAGCGGATCCGCCGTATAGACGCCATCGACTTTGGTGGCCTTGAGCACCGCATCCACGCCGAGCTCCACGCCGCGCAGGCAGGCCGCCGTGTCCGTGGTGAAAAACGGGTTGCCGGTGCCGCCGGCGATGATCACCACTTCTCCTCGGCCGAGGGCCACGCCGGCCTCGGCTGCCCCGTAACCCGGCAAAAAGCCGCCCACCGCAACGGCGGAAAACAGCCTGGCCGGGACCCCCGCCCGATCCAGGGCGTCCCCAATGGCAAGGCTGTTCATGCAGGTGGCGAGCATGCCCATTTGATCGGCCACCACCCGATTCATGCCGGCTTCCGCCAAACGGGCGCCGCGAAACAGGTTGCCGCCGCCGCAAACCAAGGCGATCTGCGCACCCAGCTCCACGGCTTCGGAAACATCTTGGCACAGCCGACCAAGAACCGCCGGGTCAATGCCGAACCCCGGCGGCCCGGCCAAGGCCTCCCCGGACAGCTTCAGCAGCACTCTGGCAGGGGGCTTCGGCAACTAGGCCGCTCCGCCGGCCGGCGCCGCCGAGCGGCCGACTTGGGCCGCAACTTCGGCGGCGAAGTCCTCCTCCGCCACCGCAATGCCCTCGCCCACTTCAAGACGGGCGAAACGCCGCGCCTGTGTACCCTTGGTGCGCAGCAATTCGCCGACTTTGAGCTGCGGATCCTTGACGAACGCCTGCTCCAGCAAGCTCACCTCGGCGAAAAACTTGCGCAGCCGGCCCTCCACCCGCTTTTGCACGACCTGCGGCGGCACCGACTTGCCCTTCTCCGCCTCTTGTTCGGCCACTTCGGCGGCAGTTCGGGCGGTGACGATCTCCCGCTCCTTGGCCACGGTCGCCTCGTCTAGCTGCTCCGCCCGCACCACCAGAGGGGTTGGGTCATGGGCGGTCACATGCATGGCCAAGTCCCGGCCCAACTCGCCATCGCCAGCGGACAGCTCAACCAGAGCGCCTTTGCGCCGGTCATTGTGCAGATAGCTGCCGACGGTGCCGTCTTCGCTGGCTAGGTATTCGGCCCGCCGCACCTGGATGTTCTCGCCAATTTCCTGAACCAAGGCATCCCGCTCCGCATCAAAGGCGGCGGCCAGCTCTGCGGCGCTCCGCCCAGTCGCCAAGGCGGTGGCGGCAACGCGATCAACAAACTCGATGAATTTCGGATTGCGGGCGGCGAAGTCCGTTTCGATGTTCACCTCGACCAATGCGGCTCGCTTGCCGTCCGCCGCCACCTGCAGCCCCAACAACCCCTGCGCGGCGGTGCGCCCGGACTTTTTGGCGGCCTTCAAGGCGCTCTTGCGGCGCAGGCCGTCCACCGCGGCATCCAAGTCGCCGCCGGCCTCCTCCAAGGCGGCCTTGCAATCCATCATGCCGAGGCCGGTGAGTTCGCGCAGAGCCTTAACCTGCTTGGCTGAAACCGCCATGAGCTACCTCTCCCCACCGCTGAGCGCAAGCGCTCCAGCACCCGCTTCTTCGACGAATTCTTCTGTGCCCAGCGCGCCGGTGGCTCTTTCCTGCCCCTCTTGAACGGCGTCCGCCACTGCGGTCAAGTACAGGCGAATGGCCCGAATGGCGTCGTCGTTGCCGGGAATGACGTAGTCCACGCCGTCGGGGTCGCTGTTGGTGTCCACCACCGCGAACACGGGTATGCCGAGCTTGTTCGCTTCGGTCACGGCGATCTGCTCGTGCTGAACATCAACCACGAAGATCGCATCCGGCAGACCGCCCATGTCCTTGATGCCGCCAAGGCTGCGGTCGAGCTTGGCCATAAGGCGGCTCTTTTGCAGCTTTTCCTTCTTGGTGATGGGGAGTTTGTCCAACTTGCCCTCGGTTTGCAGGCGTTCCTGCTCCTCCAGCCGTTCGATCTCCAGCTCCAGAGCCTTCAACCGCTCGATGGATTGGCGAATGGTCTTGTAATTGGTGAGCATGCCGCCGAGCCAGCGCTGGTCCACAAAGGGCATGCCCACCCGGGACGCCTGCTCCCGCACCACCTTGGCCGCCGCCCGCTTGGTGCCGACAAACAGTATTTTCTTGCCGAGGGCCGCCAGCGTGCGAATTTCCGCCAACGCCCGCTCAAAGGCGGGCACGGTCTTCTCTAGGTTAACGATGTGTATCTTGTTTCTGGCGCCGAAAATGAACGGCGCCATCTTTGGGTTCCAGTAACGGGTTTGATGGCCGAAGTGTACGCCTGCGGCCAACATGTCGCGCATGTTGATGTTCAATTGTTGCCTCCGGGTTAAGCCTCCGCAGCCCCTTAAATCCAGACCGGCATTGCGCCTGCAAAGCCCCCGCCCTTGGCTGGGGGCCTGCAACAAGCGCCGCCGGCACCCGTGGATTCGCAACGGACCGCGTGCGTTTTGTCATTGCCAACGCCTCGCAACCCCGGCATGGCACCGTTGCTCCGAAGCGGCGGGGTTTATACCATAACCACCCATGTACGCCAAAGCCTCCAGCGCCACTGACATCGAAGGCATGCGCCGCGCCGGGCGCTTGGCCGCCGGCGTGCTCGAGATGATCGGCGAGCATGTCCGGCCGGGCGTGACCACGGACCAGCTCAACGACATCTGCCACCGCTACATCGTCAACGAGATAGACTGCGTTCCGGCACCGCTGCACTACAGCAACAGCCCCCGCGTTCCGCCATTCCCCCGCTCGGTCTGCACTTCGGTCAACCATGTGGTCTGCCACGGCATCCCATCGGCGAAGAAGACGCTGAAGAGCGGGGACATCCTCAACATCGACGTCACCGTCATCAAGGACGGCTACCACGGGGACACGAGCAAGATGTTTCTGGTGGGCAAGCCGACGGTGCTGGCCGAGCGGCTGGCGCGGGTGGCTCAGGAGTGCCTGTACCGGGGCATCGCCGCGATTCGCCCGGGCGCCACCCTCGGCGACATCGGCCACGCCGTTCAGTCCCATGCCGAGGGCAATCGGTTTTCCGTCGTGCGGGAGTTCTGCGGCCACGGCATCGGCAAGGTCTTCCACGACCAGCCGCAGATTCTGCACTACGGCCGCCCCGGCACCGGAGCGGCTATCGAGCCGGGCATGACCTTCACCGTGGAGCCCATGATCAACGCCGGGAGGCCGCAAGTGAAAGTCCTGCCGGACGGCTGGACGGTGGTGACCAAGGACCACAAGCTATCCGCGCAGTGGGAGCACACCCTTCTGGTCACCACAGTCGGCGCCGAGGTTCTGACCCAGCGCCAAGAGGAGGCGCAGGCGTTCCGAAGTTGAAAGCGCTGCATCCCATGCTCGCGACAAACCGCTTGTTGATTCACCGGATCGGTGCAGCCGGACATGCAGGTTAGGGAACTGCGCCAACGCATCCGCGCCCAAGACGCAAAGCTGGCGGCGCGCTATTGGTCGCGAGCGCCCATTGAGGGCATCGTGACCGACCGGGTGGCTTTCTTCGACGACCTGCTGCGCGACCTTTGGCAAAGCCACTTCAGCGCCGAGGCGCGGAACGGCCTAGTGCTGTACGCAGTGGGCGGCTACGGCCGCGGCGAGCTGCACCCGGGGTCGGACATCGATCTGTTCATACTGGCGGAGCGTCCGCGCCGGCACCGAGCGGAGATCGAGCCCTTTGTCCGCCTCCTGTTTGACCTCAACCTCGACATCGGCCACAGCGTGCGCTCCCTCGCGGAGTGCAAGGAAGCGGTCAAGGCGGACCTCACCGCGGCCACGGCGCTGCTGGACCGGCGCTTGTTGGTCGATCTCCCTTCCGCCAAGGCGCAACGGTTGGCGACCAAGCTGGAGGCCTTGATGACGCATCCGCGCATCTGGCCGCCGACCCGGTTCCTCCGCGCAAAAAGAGCGGAGCAGGAGCGCCGCCACAAACGTTTCGAGGATGTGGAGTACGGTTTGGAGCCGAACGTCAAGGAGTCCCCCGGGGGGCTGCGCGACCTGCAGACGGCCCTGTGGGTGTGCAAGCGGAACTACGGTTCGGCGGATCCAGCCGAACTGGAGCGCCGCGGCCTCATAACCAGCTTGGAGCGGGAATGGCTGAGCGGCGGCAAGCGCTATCTGTGGTGGGTGCGCTACGGCCTGCACTTGGTGGCCGGCCGCAAGGAGGATCGCCTGCAGTTCGAACACCAGCGAGAACTGGCGCAACGGCTCGGCTACGCGGACACCACCGCTCGGCTCGGCGTCGAACGCTTCATGCAGGAATACTACCGCTGGGTGCTCGCCCTGCGCGAAGTCAACGACATCCTGCTGCAGTTCCTCGACGAATCCTTTGCCTCGGCGAAGCCGGCGTTGGAGCGCATCAACGAGCGCTTTCAGATCAACGGGCAATCCATTGAGGCGGCCCATGAACTGGTGTTCGCCGAGACTCCGAGCGCCCTGCTGGAGATGTTCGTCATCCTCGCCAACCGCCGCGACATCTCCGGGGTGCGCGCCGGCACCATCCGCTTGATTCGCCAGCATCTGCACTTGATTGACGACCAGTTTCGCCAAGATCCCCGCAACAACCAGCGCTTTCTGGAACTGTTGAAGGCGCCCTACACCCTAGTCACTCAACTCACGCGGATGCGGCGCTACGGCATCCTGGGGCGCTACCTACCCGAATTCGGCCAAGTCATCGGCCGGATGCAGCACGACCTGTTCCACATCTACACGGTCGATGCCCACACGATGATGGTGATCCGCAACATGCGCATGTTCCGCTACCGGGCCCGGGCCGAACAGTTTCCGGTGGCCCACTACTGCGTCAAGTCCATACCCAAGATAGAATTGCTCTACATCGCCGGGCTGCACCACGACATCGGCAAGGGCCGCGGCGGGGACCACTCCGAACTCGGCGCTGGGTTTGCGGCCAAATTCTGCCGCCGCCTAGGCTTGGGCGACGAAGACACCGAATTGGTTGCATGGCTGGTGGCGGACCACTTGGTCATGTCCAGCACGGCCCAACGCCAAGACATCCACGATCCCAA
This sequence comes from uncultured Pseudomonadales bacterium, assembly GCA_958296195.1. Classification (GTDB taxonomy): domain Bacteria; phylum Pseudomonadota; class Gammaproteobacteria; order Pseudomonadales; family Azotimanducaceae; genus Azophilus. The sequence goes on from OY282455.1 coordinate 3,352,669, forward strand.
GGTGGTGCTCAACTTCGCTAGGCGAGTGAAGTCGGAGCGGCGGCTGGACTATCTGTACGCCCTGACGGTGGCGGACATCACCGCCACCAATCCCACTCTCTGGAACAGCTGGCGGGCGACGCTCCTAAGCCAACTCTACTTCAACGCCCGCAAGCTGCTGCGCCAAGGCCTCGAATCGCCGCTGGACCGGCAGGCGACGGTGAGCGCCCGCCGCGAACGGGCCGCCGAGGAGGCCGAGGCGCTAGGGCTTGGCGCGACGCAGGCCGACGCCCTTTGGGACCGGCTCGGCGCCGATTTCCTGTTGAGCCACCAGCCTCGGCACGCCGCCGAAATTGCCGTCGCCATCGCCGCCCACAACCCCGCGGACGGTCCCTTGGTGCTGCTCAAGAACCTAGCCAACGAGGGCGCCGCCGACGGGGCCACGGAAATCTTCGTTCACGCGCAGGACAAGCCCAACCTGTTCGCGGCTTCCGTGATCGCCGTCAACCAGTTGCATCTGTCGATCTACGACGCCCGCATTCACACCGCCGCCGACGGCCACTGCTTCAACACCTTCATCGTCCTCGACTTGGACCGCCGGCCGCTTAGGGGCAATCGACGGGAGGTTGTCCAGCGCCTGACGCAAGCCGTCAGGGACGCCAAGATCGAACCCCCAAGCCAGCAACGCTGGCCGCGCCGCCACAAGCAACTGCACCGACCAAGCGAAGTGCGGCTAAGCCACAACCCGCCGGCGCCCTACTCCAGGTTGCGGGTACGCACCACGGACCGGCCAGGGCTGCTGGCCCGCATAGGCGTCTTGTTCTTCGAACTTGACATGGCGGTGCTGGAAGCCCGCATCGCCACCCTCGGCGAACGGGTGGAGGACCTGTTCTATGTGCAGACAAGGACCGGCGAACCCATCACCGACCCAGAAGCCATCTACCAGTTGGAGAACACCCTGCGCCAGGCTCTGGACAGAATGCCGGCCTGAAGCGCGGTCGCCGCCGATTCAGTTAAACTAACGCATCCCCAAGCTGCGCGGACTGATGGAGGCAGCCTTGTCCATATTCGCATTCGCCCTCGGGTTGCCCACGCTCGATCGGCAGGGCGCCTGCATCGACTGCTTCTTTCCTGCGCCGGTGAAGTCCCCGGACGCAGCTCTGGACCAAGCCATCCGCACCCAGTTTCGGCCCGGTGCCGCCTTGGTCCCGCCGGAGTCGGCCCGCATCTTCGTGCAGGACAGCCAACCAGCGTTGGCGCCGCTGCTGGAGGCGGACCGGAGCCTGATGGCGGTGCTGCTGCCCACCGATGCGCCCATCGCCTCCACGGCGGAAGCCTTCCTGAAGCTGCATCTGCTCTCCCACCGCTTGGCGCCGCCCAATACGATGAATCTGGAGGGCATCTTCACCCATCTGCACACCGTCGCCTGGACCACCGAAGGCGCCGTGGCGCTGCACGAACTGGCCGCCAAGCAGTTGCGCAGCCGCATCGAGGGCCGGCATTTCGAGGTTTTGGCGGTGGACAAGTTTCCGAAGATGGCGAACTACGTGGTGCCCAGCGGCGTGCGCATCGCGGACTCCAGCCGCATACGTCTGGGCGCCTACCTCGGTGAAGGCACCACCGTCATGCCCTCCGGCGCCGTCAACTTCAACGCCGCAGCCTTGGGCCCCAACATGGTGGAGGGCCGCATATCCCAAGGGGTCGTGGTGGGCGAAGGCTCAGACCTCGGCGGCGCCGCCAGCACCATGGGCACCTTGGCCGGCGGTGGGGAGATCAAGATCAGCATCGGCCGCCACTGCCTGATCGGCGCCAACGGCGGCACCGGCATTCCCTTGGGCGACCGCTGCACCATTGAAGCCGGCCTCTACATCACGGCCGGCAGCCGGGTCGCGCTCATCAATGAGCGGGGGGAGCGCACCGAGGTGGTCAAGGCTCGGCAACTGGCCAACCGCTCCGACCTGCTCTTCATCCGCCACAGCGAAACCGGCGAAGTGCAGTGCCGCTTGAACCGCAAGGCCATCGCCCTAAACGAACAGCTGCATGCCCACAATTAGCTTGGCCGAAACGAACGTCACGCCAACTTGCTTGCGCAGCTGGACCTGAGCAAACGCATTCCCATGCCGAACGAGGCGCCCAAACCATTGGACCCAGAAGCCGGCGGCGAGGCGATGGAGCTTGTCCAAGCGCTGATCCGACGCCGCTCGATCAGCCCGCAGGACGACGGCTGCCAAGACCTGCTGCTGGAACGGCTGCGGCGGCTCGGCTTTAGGGCAACGCCGCTGCACACGGCCGGCGTCAGCAATTTCTACGCTGAGTTCGGCGCCGGCCAACCCAGCCTCGCCTTTGCCGGCCACACCGATGTGGTGCCGCCCGGCGAGCTGTCCGAATGGCGCTCGCCGCCGTTTGCGCCAACCGTGCGCGACGGCTTTCTGTTCGGGCGCGGCGCCGCCGACATGAAGTCCAGCCTAGCGGCCATGGTCGTCGCCACCGAACGCTTCCTGGCTGACCATCCCGAACCCGCCGGCCGCCTGAGCTTCCTAGTGACCAGCGACGAGGAGGGCGAGGCCCGGTTCGGCACCCGGCGCATCGTCGAGCATCTGCGCCGCTACAAGATTCCGCTGGACTACTGCGTCATCGGCGAACCCTCCTCCGGCCACCGGCTGGGGGACACCCTGCGCCACGGACGGCGCGGCTCCCTGAACGGCGCGTTGACGGTCCAAGGCGTCCAAGGCCATGTGGCCTATCCCGAGCTGGCGCAAAACCCCATCCATTCTGCGGCGCCCTTCCTGAAGGAACTGGTCGGGGAGGTCTTCGACCAAGGCAACGCCCACTTCCCGCGAACCAGCCTGCAAATATCCAGCATCGCCGCTGGGGCCGGGGCCGCCAATGTCATTCCCGGCCAACTCAAGATGGACTTCAACCTGCGCTACTCCAGCGAACAAACCGCCGCCGGCCTCAAGGCTAGAGTCGCCGCCCTCCTGCAGAAGCACCGCGTCGAAGGGACCCTTAGGTGGCAGCTTTCCGGTGAACCCTTCCTGACGCCGCCCGGTCGGCTCACCAAGGCAGTGCAGGCGGCGGTCGCCGCGGAACTGGGCGTTCAATGCCGCCTGTCCACAGCCGGCGGCACCTCGGACGGTCGCTTCATCGCTCCCCTCGGCGGCGAGGTGGTGGAACTCGGCCCGGTCAATTCGACCATACACAAGGTGAACGAGTGCATCGCCATCGCTGACTTGGATGGGCTGGTTCGAGTCTATCAACGCATCCTGTCGAACCTGCTCGCCCCGTGACCAAGTATTTCGCCATAGGCTTGCTGGCCTTCGTGGCCCTCTGCACGGCCTTGGCGCCGGCCGACCTGCTGCGCCCCCTGCTGGCGCAAGTTGGCCTATCGCTGTCGTTGCCCTTCGGCACCATCTGGTCCGGCGGCGGGGACCTAGGCGTCAGCGGGCGGCACTTGGGAGCGGTGGAATGGTACTTCGATCCGGCCAAGCTCACCGAGCCGGCGATCGCCTACGATTGGAAAGTGTTTGCCGAGCAAACGCACGTCCACGGAAATTTCGCCGTTGGACCTGGACTGGCGAGGGTGGCTGCGGAAGGCGGTTTCGACGCCGCTCTGGTCAATCCGTGGCTGGACGCCTACGGTCTGCAGCTAAGCGGCCAATTCCACTTGTCCGGAGCGGAAGCGGCCTTCGCCGAGCGGAGCGTCCAAAGCGCCGCCGGGCATCTCGAATGGAGCGGCGGTCGGGTCCACTACCAGCTCGGCGGCGTTTGGCTTGGGGCGACGCTGCCACCGTTGGCCGCTCGTGTACAATTCACCTTGCCGAGCGGCGCCAAAACACCCCGCATAAACGCGCAGGTGTTGACTTCGGACGAGGCGTTGCCCCTCATCCAAGTCGAATCCACCGAAGGCGGATATGTGGAAATTGGCGTCACTAGGCGCTTGATGAAGATGGCGAACGTGCCTTGGCTGGGAGAAGGCGCGGACGACGCGGTTGCCCTCACCTTAGAGGAAAAGCTGTTTTGAACAACTCCGAGGCAAGCCCATGCCGCCCCTGACTTGGCGGGCGTTCGGGGACATCGCCAACAAGGCCGCCACGCCGCTGCAATGGGTCGTCGTCCTCGGCATCGCCTATACGCTGGCAAGCACGGTGACGTTCTTCGCGAAGGCGCCGCTTGAAGCCAAGCCGCGTCAATCCATCGAGTCCGCGCCACAAATTCCGAAGGTGCGCCAACAGAGCGCCGCAACGGACTTGGAAGCCATATTGCAAGCCAATCTGTTCGGCAAGGCGCAGCTTGAAGCCAAGCCGGCCACCGTCAGCGAACCGACCGTGGAGACGCGCCTGCCGCTCAATCTGCTGGGCGTCTTCGTCGCCGAGGAGGCGGACGGTTCGGCCGCCATCATTGCGGAGAAAGGCAAGGCCGGGCGTCTCTACAACCTCGGCGAAGCCGTGTCCGGCAACGCCACACTAGGCGCCGTGCATGCGGATCATGTGGTTCTGCTGCGCGCCGGCGCCCGCGAGACCTTGAAATTTCCCAAGCTGAAGGGATTCGAGCATCGGAAAGCCGTGGAGATGCCGCCGGCCGAGGCCGCCGCACCGGCAAGGGCGCCACAAAAAGTTCAAGACTTCATCGCCGCCTATCAAGAACGCTCAACCGAACGGCCCGAACAGGTCGAGCAACTGCTCGACGAGCTCGCGGTCGAGGCGGCGAGCGGCGGCGGCTACCGGGTTGGCGACCTCAGCACCCTGCCCTACCTGAGCCGGACTGGGCTCGCCGCGGGAGACCTGATCCTGTCGCTCAACGGCCTTGCCGTGAGCGACCTCAATGCAGACCAACTCGCTCTGCAGGACCTGCTCGCCGCCGGGGACGTGCGCATTGAGGTGCAAAGGGGGGAGCGCCGCTTCTTTGTGACCGCTTCGCTAAATCCGTAGCCCAGGATGAGAACGCAAGTCAAGCAAGCGAGGGCGTCCCAAGCCGGCGCCGTCGAGAACAGGGGGTTGCCCAAGAGCGGACCAAGCAGGCGCCTAAACCGGCGTCTGGCCGCCGGCCTGCTGGCCGCCTTGCTGCTCGCCGGCGGCACGGCTTTCCCCGCCCAAGACACTTGGATCATCAACGTCAAGAACGTTGACATCCACGAATTCGTGTTGCAGATCGCCGAGATCACCGGTCGGACGTTCGTCGTGGACCCGCGCTTGAAGGGCCAAGTGACGGTGGTTTCCAACACTCCCATGCAGGCCGAGGCGGTCTATGCGTTGTTTCTTTCGGTGCTGCGGGTGCATAACTTCACCGCCAGTCCCTCCGGTGAAATCATCCGCATTCAGACGACAGCCACCGGCAAGCAGGGCCCCGGCCCCGACGGCCGGCTCACCGAAATCGCACCGGAGGAGCTGGTCACTCGGGTCATCGCCGCGCAAAACGTGGAATCCACCGAATTGGTCAAGATTCTGCGCCCGCTGATTCCCCAGTACGGCCACATCGCCGCGGTGGCGCAGCCGAACGTCGTCATCGTTAGCGACCATGCCGACAACATCGCGCGCATGATGCGCCTGATCGAGCAGATCGACGTGGCCGACGAAGACGAAATCATCGTGGTGCCGCTGCGCGAAGCCTGGGTCGGAACCGTGGTGGCCCTGCTGGAGAAGCTGGCGCCGGAGCAGATCGGCCAAGGTGCCTCCGGGCCGCAACGCATTCAACTGATCGCCAACGAGCGCAACAACAGCTTGGTCGTGCGCGGCAAACCCCGGCCGACTGCGGAAATCCTCAAGCTGGTGGAGAAGCTCGATCAACCGGCCACGGCCACTGGCGACGCCCAAGTGTTCTACCTAAAGCACGCGGACGCCGAAAAGGTGGCCGAAATGCTCACCAACATCCTGAACCGGAACTCAGGCAGTGAGGAAAGCGGCGTACGCGATACGGTCATTCGGGCGGACGAATCCCTCAACGCCATCGTCGCGCGGGCGGACCCCGGGCCTATGGGCGAACTGCGCGACCTTCTGGAGAAGCTCGACGTGCGCCGCACCCAGGTGCTCATCGAGGCGGCGGTGGTGGAAATACGGCTCCGGGATCAACGCGAAGTGGGTGTGGAAACGGCGATTGCCGACAGCGCCGGCCAAACGACCCCCTTTGCCAGCACAACGCTGGACGGCGTGGTTTCCAGCCTGCTGGGCAGCCTGACCGGCCGAACCACGGACGCCGAAGGCAACGTGGTGGCTCAGTCCGACGAGATAGACGTTCTCGCTGGCTTGGCCGCCGCCGAGCGGCCCACCCTTGCCGCCGCTCGCATAGACCCGGACGGGATCTCCTTCGGCGCCATCGTCAGGGCGCTCGCCTCCAACGAGGACGCCAACCTGCTTTCCACACCCAGCATCATGGCCATCGACAACCAGGAGGCCACCATCATCGTTGGCCAGCAGGTGCCCTTCCGCAGCGGCAGCTTCAGCACCACGGGAGACGGGGTCAACAATCCCTTCACCACGGTGCAGCGGGAGGACGTGGGCCTGACCTTGAAGGTCACCCCGCACATTCACGACGGCACCTCGGTGCGGATGGACGTGGACCAGGAAATCACCAACGTCGTGCAAACGTCCATAGGCCGCCAGTCCTTCGCCGACGTCGTGACCTCCAAGCGCCAGATCACCACCACCATATTGGCCGAAGACCGGCAGATCATCGTGCTCGGCGGACTGATCCAGGAGAACGTCACCAAGACGGACAAGAAGGTGCCGCTGCTCGGCGACATTCCCGGCCTCGGCTTTCTGTTCCGCTCCACCGATGACGATCGCCAAAAAACCAACCTGCTGGTGTTCCTGCGGCCCACCGTGATCAAGACCTTGGATGACGTCGAGGCGACGGCGGAGCGCAAGTACCGGGACATCTGGGAGGTGCAGATCACCAGCCCGGTTCAGGACAAGCTGGAGGGGCTCTTCCGCGGCGAACACCAGCCTGACGACTAGGAACCAGCAGCGCTTCGGAAACCCGATGACCCTTTTCGGCGCAGGCGTCAGCCAAAAGCGGAGTGGAGGCACGGTTCGTTACCGCCTGCTGCGCTGGATGGTTCGCTCCGTCGTGCGCCCGCGCATCGCCGGCGACCTGCCGCAGGGCCTTTCCGAGACCACCGTTTACGCGCTGCCCCTGCGTTCGCTGCACGATCTGATCGTGCTCGACATCGTTTGCGCCCAGCACCGCCTGCCCAACCCCTTGGGCGGCTTCCAAGTGGGCGAGCGATTCGAGGGCCGCCGCTTCGTGTTTCTGGCCCGCCCCGCCGGCTGGCGCCGCCGCAACACCATGCAAACCTATTCGGAGCGCCTGCTGCGGCTGACCGAGGACGCTGCGGCAGCGGACGTGCAGCTACTGCCGGCGCAAGTGTTCTGGGGGCGAACCGCCAATCGCCAGCGTTCCCTGATCGGCAACCTGTTCTCCGAAACTTGGGCGGCCACCTCACGCCTGCGGCGACTGTTCAATTTGTTCGTCGCCCGCCGCCACATCATGGTGGGCTTTGGCGCCTCCTTGGCTTTGGCTGAGGTCGGGGAAGGCGACGGCAACCGGCGTTTTCGGCGCTGCGCCCGGCTGCTGCGAGCGCAATTGCACGGGCAGAGAACCGCCGTCTTGGGACCCGATCTTTCCCATCGCCGCACCCTAGTGGACCTAGTGGTGGAAAGCCCCAAAGTGCAGGCGGCCGTAGAGGCGGCGGTCCAAGCGCGGCCTTCCGCACCGGAACCGGGTGCCAGCGGTTGGGGGTGGAAGCTGACAGCCAAATTTCGCCCGCAAGCGCAAACCGACGAGGCCGCCCTCCGCAAGCGCCGACAGGCGGAGGCCCGGCAAGCAGCCTTGGAAATTGCCGCCGACATGTCCTACCCCGTCATCTTCAGCCTGGAGCGCCTGCTGGTCATTTTGTTCAAGCGCATCTACGCACGGATGCGGGTCAACGGCCTGGAGCGGATAACGGGCCTCGCCGAAACCCACACCCTGATCTACCTGCCCTCCCACCGCAGCCACATGGACTATCTGCTCCTTTCCTTGCTGCTGCTCGACCGCGGCCTGATGATCCCCCACATCGCCGCCGGCAGCAATCTGAACTTGCCTCTGGTCGGCGGCCTTTTGCGGCGCGGCGGCGCCTTCTTCATGCGGCGCAGCTTTCGCGAAGACCCCATCTACGCCGCAGTGCTGTCCGAGTACCTTTACGAAGTCTATCGGCGCGGGCACTGCGTGGAGTTTTTTCCCGAAGGGGGGCGCAGCCGCACCGGCCGGCTGCTGCCGGCCCGGTTGGGCCTATTGAAAATGACCCTGGAGCACAGCGGCCGCAGCCTGCCGCGCCCCATCGCTCTAGTGCCCGTATATCTGGGCTACGAGAAGCTCATGGAAGGCGCTGCCTATGTGGATGAGTTGCGGGGCGCTGCAAAGCGTCGGGAATCGTTTTGGGGCGTTTTGAGTGGATTCAAGCTGATTCGGCAGCGTTACGGCCGGGTGGACCTGAACATCGGCAAGCCCCTGATTCTGGAGGCGTGGCGCCAAGGCCGGCCCAGTGACGACCCGCAAGCAGCCGCGGCGCTGGGCCGGGAAGTGCTGGAGCGGGTGAACCGGGCGGCGTCGGTCAATCCGGTCAATCTCGCGGCAATGACGCTCCTGTGCGCCCCGCGCTCAGCCATGGAAACGGAGCGGCTGCGGGAGCAGATCGACTGCTGCCTGGACCTGCTGCGCCGGCACTCAGCCCATCACGATTGGCGCATTACCGCCATGAACGGCGCCGAAATCATCGACTACCTCGTGCAGTTGGGCATGTTGGTCCGGGAGCGGGAGAATTTCGGCGAAATCGTCGCCGCCAGTCCCAGAGCCGCCGTGCTCCTGACCTGGTATCGCAACAATGCGGCCCATGTGCTGGCGCTGCCCTCCTGCATCGCCTTCCTGATGGACGGGCGCAGAAGGCCCCTAGGCCGAAAGCGGCTGCAGCGGATGGTGGAGACCGTTTACCCCTACACGGCTTGGGAACTGCACACCGCCTTTGCGCCGAGTGATTTGCCCCCCTGGATCAACCGCCTGACGGACTGCGGGCTGCTCCAAGAAACGGACGCTCAGCTAAGGCCGCCGCCGGCGGACAGCCCCGCCCGCCACCGCCTGCACCTGCTCGCCAGCCTGATCCGCCCGACCTTGGAGCGCCACTACATCGTCCTAAGCCTGCTGGTCGGCTCGGCAGCGCTCACGCGAACTGAATTGCAGGCGCGCAGCCAGCGCATCGCCCACAAGATGGCCCGCCTGCAAGGCATCAATGCGCCTGAGTTCTTTGACCCAAACCTGTTTGACGGTTTCGTGGACCAACTCATCGGCAACGGCGTCGTCACCGAAGCTGCGGATGGCCGGCTTAGCTACAGCAGCCTCCTCCAGGAGATCATGCGCGCCTCCAGCCACTTCATTGATGCGGAGTTTCGCCACGCTGTCCTGCACGGCTGACTGCCGAAGGCGCCAAACTCAGACCCGGTAAACGTCAAAGCGCAGGCGCCTGCCAAGCGCTTGCCAACTTGGGTTGGGTGCGGCGGGCGCTCCCATCCTCCGCTTGACCACCACTCGATCCTTGGCCGCCGCCTTGCCTTGCTCGATGCATTGCCGCAAGTCCAAGCCATCATTCCAAGCCAAGGTACGCAGCAACTGCAGTGGCAGCCCAGGCAGGGCCGTTTTGCTGCGCGGTGGGAACATAGGGTCCAGATAGGCCACATCCACCGCCTTGCCGTGCGAGGCGCACCAAGCGCCGGCCTCGCCCCACACCACCTCGGCCGGCAGGCCGTGGCGCAGGACGAATTCATCGAGCATGGCCCAAACCAAGGGCGACCGCTCCACCAAGGTGACCGCGCAGCCCTTGAGCGCCAAGCACAGGCCGTCCATGCCCCATCCCGCCATCAGATCGACCACCGCCGGGTGCCGCCCGGCGGCGCAGGCGCGGGCCAGCAGCAGCGCTTGGCCGGCGCGGGCCTTGATGGGTCCCAGTTGCAGCCTAAAACCCTGTGGCGCAGCGCCGCATATCAGCGCCATGCCAGACTCGTCATAGTAAAGATGGCGGCCGGGCAGCTCGGGCGGGCGAGCAACGGCCCGCAGTTCAAAGACATCCCGGTAGCGCTCCGCCGCCACCCGGTGGTGAAGAATCGGCCTAGATTCCAGAGAGGTCCCAGCCACCCCTTGCGGCTTGGTCACGCAATGGGAGTTCAGGCGGCGGGCCGCCAAGGCGAGTCGCCCTCCACATAGGTGGGCAGGCCGAGCTCCGGGGCCAGGCCCTTGCCGTCCGCAAAGGCCGCGGCGCCCAGTCTGGCGATGAGGCCGGCGGCAACCACAACGCCGGAAAGGACTTCAACCTCAGCCGGCAACCAAGGCGGCGGGTCGCCCGCCAAGGGCCAGCCGGCGGCGAAGTCCCGCCAATCCGGGCAGGCATCAAACAACCGATCCGATCGATGCGGAAGAAGTTTGCCCTTATGGATGGCGAAGCTAGCCAAGTAAAAGGCGTCCCGCCGCGACCGAATGCTGGTGACCACGCCCGGTTGTTCCGAACGCCGGTTGGGATCGACGAACGCATCGGCTGCTTCGCCTGGCAATCCACCGTCCAGTTGCTTTAAGCCGCTTGCGGCCGAGCCCGGCGTCTTTTGCTCCAAGGCCGCCGCCGCCAAAGCGAAGGACGAGGAAACGGGCAGCACCTTGGCACCCGCACCCAGCGCCGCCGCTTGGGCGACGGAAGCGGCCAAGCGAACGCCGGTGAAGGAGCCGGGGCCGCAGCCGAAGGCGATGCCGTCAAGTTGCCCAGAACGCAATCCGGCGGCGGCGACCACCTCATCGATCAGCGCGAGGAGGTGCTCGTTGTGTACCCGCTCCATTCGGCGCGTGTTCTCATGCACGGCGCCGTCCAGATACAGCGCCGCGGAGCAAAGCCCCGGCCCGGTCTCTATGCCCAGAATGCGCACCATGCGGCCATGTTATCACCCAGAAATCACCACCAAAGACCATGCCGCAAAGCACCCCGCCCGCAATCCGGCCCCTTGAATGCGCCCCCAGCGAATGCGAGAATGACGGAACCAACGCAATCGGCATTCCGGTACTCCGTGAGCCCGCGAATCGCCCAAGGCTAGGAGGATGGCAACGATGGTTACCCAGCAAACTCGAACCGACATTTGGATGTGCATCTTCGACCTCAAACGCACAATCCGCTACTATGAGGCGCTTGCCATGCGCTTGCGTCGGCGGCACTCACTTACTTTGCTGTTTCTGGCCGGCGGCGTTGGCGGTTCTTTGGCGACGGCTCTAACGGACTTGATTCCAACTGATTTTGTCCCCGCCGTGCAATCAACCGCCGCGGCCCTCGCCGCCGTGGGGACGGCTTGGGTCTTCATTGCCGACTACGCCGCCAAAGCCGCGGTCGCAAACATGATCAATTATCAGTGCATCAAGGTGGAGGCCGATTTGTCGAACCTGTGGGCTGTTGTCGTGGATCCGAGTGCGGCGGATGAAGCTGAGGTGAGGCGGAAATTCAATGCCTTACAAACTCGGTTTAACGCCGTGACCAGCCGTGCTGGGGACGCAAAACTGCAAATCGATCAAAAACTCAACGAGAAGTGCGAGATCGTCGCCAAGAGAATCATGGAGCAGGCATATGCCCACTAAGCAATCGTCACCGACACCAGTTCAGGAACAATCAACGCCCGCCCGTCCAGGCAAGGTGCCGCCTCCGCCACCCCCTCCTCCGCCATCAAAACCTTAGCGGCGTCTATCCTGAGGTTCGCCGAAAATCTGTTGGTTTGATGCCACGAAGAAATTTGCGCCATGACGCTTTCGGCAGCGCCGCTTGACCTTGACGCCGCGCTCAAGCGCATCCTTGACGAGATTCCCGCGCCGGCGGCTTGCGAACGGGTCGATGTCGAGCGGGCGCTGGGCCGGGTGGCGGCGGAGGACTGTCGCGCCGCCACCGATCTGCCGCCGTTTCCGGCCTCCGCCATGGATGGCTACGCCTTTAGGTGGCGCAACAGCATCGCGGATCTGCGCATCGTCGGGGCCAGTTTGGCCGGCCATCCGTTCAGCGGTCCGGTCGGCGCAGCGGATGCGGTGCGCATCACCACCGGCGCCGCCCTGCCGGAGGGCTGCGACACCGTAGCCGTGCAGGAGGACTGCACGGTTGCGGATGGCGTCCTGCAAATCCAAGGCCCTGTCCGCCACGCTGACAACGTGCGGCAAATGGGCCAAGACCTAAGGTGCGGCGACGTTCTGGCCGAACGCGGCCGGCGGCTCAACCCCTTTGACATCGGCACACTGGCGGCGGCGGGGGTGGCGGAGGCGCCCGTCTTCGTGCGCCCGCGCATCGCCGTCCTCTCCAGCGGCGACGAGCTGCAGCAGCCCGGCACGGCCCTCGCCTACGGCAACATCTACGACTCCAACCGCTACGCCGTCGCCAGCCTGCTTCGGCAACTGCCGGTGGAGACGATCAACCTAGGCGTGCTTGCCGATGATGAAGCGGCCATCGCCGAGGCGTTGCGACAGGCCAGCCGCGACTGCCGGATGATCCTCACCAGCGGCGGGGTTTCGGTGGGAGAGGCGGACTTAGTGAAGTCAGTCATCGAGTCCCTAGGGCGCTTGAGCTTCTGGCGCCTGAACCTCAAGCCCGGCAAGCCCTTGGCTTTTGGACGCATCGGCGACGCCCTGCTGCTCGGCTTGCCAGGCAACCCGGTCTCCACCATCGTCACCTACCTGCTGCTGGCCCGCCCCGCGATTCAAGCGCTGTGCGGCATGAGGCCGCAGCCGCCCTTCAGCGTCCGCTGCGAACTGGCTGAACCGGTGCGCCACAAGCCAGGCCGGGAGGAATACCAGCGCGGCGTTCTCGCCACAACGGAGGGACAGGCCCTAGTGCGCACCACCGGCGACCAAAGCTCCAACCGCATGAGCACCTTCGCCGCCGCCAACTGCCTGATCCGCATCCCCAAGGCGGCAGGGGACCTAGCGCAGGGGAGTGCGGTGGACGTCCTGCCGTTTTGGGGCCTGCTGTAGATTGGGCGGTTAGATCACGAAGGGTTGGCATCGCACCCAGCCGGCCCGGTGCGCAGCCTGAGCAATTCCGCTCTGGACGTTCAACCTAGGGCCGCGGCCAGTTCGCTCTGCACGGTCTTGACGTCCCGACCGCCATCCACCGCCAAGTAGCGCAAGCCGCCACGCTGCGTCCGACCCTTGTAGAAGGCGATCAAGGGTTCCGTCTGCCGCCGGTAAACCGCCAAACGCTCGCGCACGGTGGCTTCCCGATCATCTTTGCGCTGCAGCAGTGGTTCGCCGGTCTCGTCATCCACGCCAGGCACCCGGGGCGGGTTGTGCAGCAGGTGATAGACACGCCCACTGCCGGGATGGATGCGCCGGCCGCTCATGCGCTCGATGATCTCTTCGTCGTCCACGCCAATCTCCACCACGGCGTCCAGCTGCACCCCTACGGCCTCCAGAGCTTCCGCTTGCGGAATGGTGCGGGGAAAGCCGTCGAACAGAAACCCGGCTTGGCAGTCAGGTTCGGCAATGCGCTCCCGCACCAAGGCGATGATGATGTCGTCCGACACCAAGGCGCCGCTGTCCATGACCTGCCGCACCCGCCGCCCCAACGCATTGCCTGACTGCACCGCCGCCCGCAGCATGTCGCCAGTGGAAATCTGCGGAATGCCGTAAGTCCCGCAGATGAACTGCGCTTGGGTGCCCTTGCCGGCGCCCGGCGGGCCAAGCAAAACCATCTTCACAACGAGATAGCGATCAGCGACTTTGGAGAAGGCGGCAGCAGGTCCGGCATCCGCGGCGCTTTGGCAGTTTGAAGGTGCGCCATTCGGCCCGCTTGCCGTCATAGTGGAGCACCCGACCAACCAAGGACTCGCCAACGCCGGAGATGAGCTTAACCGCTTCCATGGCCTGCAGGGCGCCGATGACGCCAACCAAAGGCGCGATGACCCCGTTCTCCGCGCAATTCAGGGCCTCTTCGGCACCCTCCGCGTGGAGGCACCGGTAGCATGGCGAAGCGGCGTCCCGAGGGTTGAACACCGCCACCTGCCCTTCCCAGCGGATGGCGGCACCGGACACCAAGGGCGTTCCCGCCCGCCAACAGGCGTCGTTGAGGGCGAAGCGGGTGGCCTGATTGTCACTGGCGTCCAAGGCGAGGTCCACCCGACCGAGCACTGCGCCCAAGCTGGTTTCGTCCATGCGCTCCACGACGGCCTCCACCTCGATGCGCGGGTTGATGGCGGCTGCGGCGGCCTTGGCGGAAGACGCCTTGGCTTTGCCGATGGAGGCGTTGCCGTGGGCGATCTGCCGCTGCAGGTTGGATAGCTCCACTTGGTCATCGTCAGCCAAAATCAGCTTGCCGACGCCGGCCGCCGCCAAGTACAACGCGATGGGCGAGCCCAGGCCTCCCAAGCCCACCACCAACACGACAGCCCGGCGCAGCCTTTCCTGCCCCGCCACATCCACTTCCGGCAGCATGATCTGGCGGCTGTAGCGGAGAAGTTCGTCGTCGTCGATGGGAGGCATGGGTTCCCGCCCTGAGAACGCTGCCCCATTCTAGCCCGCAGATCGCACTACGCCACTTTCCGAATGGATGAAATGCTCTGTGGATTCCGATGCCTCGTCCTTGCACTGGTAAATTCGAATGCGCTCCCTGCCGGTGCCTTGGTTGTAGAACAAACGGTGGTGGTCCGCAAGAAGGCTGCGCAGCGCATCCACTAAGCAACGGATGGGAAGTTCGCCCCACCCCCCTCCTCCCCCAACCCCCACTCAAAACCAGATAAGTGGGGCGGAGGTCGAGGATTCTCCGCAGCTCGTTCGCCGCAATTAAGCCGTAGCGCCGACAAGGAAGAGGAAGACCGGCGGCGGCTTGTTGTCGAACAGCTTGATGTAGGGCAAATTGCCGTCCAGGACATGGGCGGCCATTAGGGTCCACACGTTTTCGTCTCGAGTCGTTTTAGCCGTCTCTTCGGCCAAGTGCCCTATTTGCGTTGCAAAGATCGCCAAAGCAAAGGCGATAATCCAAAAGGCGTCAGCGCGGGACCACTTCATGCGGGCAGCCCCTGCCCTCCCAGGCGTCTGTAGATCCTGATGCCTTGAGCCGCTGCCCCTCCTTCATGGAAGACCCGGTATTCGTTGGCGAGGAGGCGCCGCAGGAGGTCGGCGTTGCGGCCGTCGAAATAACGAGGGACAACGGCCCCCGCTTCCGGCGCCGCCCTCACGACCAGCCAAGTGGGGCGAAGCGCCAAGATTCGCCCCACTTCGTCCGCGCCGACGCGGCCGGCCTCGGCGAGCGGCGCCATGATCCCTGGGTTTCCCAAATTGGAGGGATGCACAACCACCGAAACCGGCATCATGCCAAGATACCAATAGATGAGTTGGCCGGCAAACGCATAGATGGTGTCGTTGCGTCCCCGCTCCTCGTCGATGGCCAGTGCTGCGGCCCGGATTCCATGCTGTGCGGACAGATGCCCCGGAGTGGTGGCCAGCCTGGCAGTCGCCGGCGCCGCCTTCGCAAGCGCACCGGCTAGGGCGACTGCCGGGAGCAGATACCCCACCCAACGCAGAACAGCCCTAGAACGCATCCAGTCAATGCCGTATGCGCAAAAGACGGCGCATATCGGGTAGAGCTGAAGCCAATAGTGGAGATAGGCGGCGCCGCTGATCAACACGGCCAGAAGAGTCGCCAACAGCGCCAGCCAGAGTAGTTCCTGCTCCGCTGGGTCTGTCGAGCGCCCGACGCTAGGGGCTTCGGCACCTTCCGCCGTCCGATGCGCCGGCCAGAACGGAGCGAAGCGGCGCCGAACGGGCGGCAGCCGCAGGGCGGCAGCCGCTAGGCCGGCGGCGAATGCCGCGGCAAAGGGCAGGAACAGTTGCGGCGCCGCCCAAATTTGGAAACGCATGTATTCCAAGAGCCCCGACAAGACCTGCGCCATGCCCATTGAGGATGAAAAGGAAAGCGGGACGACCACATTGGCCAGGTAGAGCGCCTCCAAGGCGTCCGCCCACCCATAGACCAGCCCCAGAAAGCCAAGTGGCGCCAGCCCGGCGACGGCGAAGACCGGCACGGCCCGCCATCGCACACCCAAGGAGGGACGCAAGGGTGCGACGCCGAGCCAAGCGCCGCAGGCCAGCGCCAGGAAGCCCAGGTTGGTGCGCGTCAGGGTCGCTAGGGACAGCAGCAACCCGGCCGCGGCGACGGCCCACAAGCGCTCCCGCCGCGCCAGCAGTAGCCATAGGGCCGCCAGCGCCAGCGCCGTCGCCGGCAAGGCCGCCATGGTCGCCGTTCCAGGCCCCTTCGCATGTATGGCGATGAGCAGCAGGGCGCCGAGCCCCGCCGATGCGGGGCTGGTGCGGCGGCGGGCGATGGCGAAGACAGCGACGGCCGACATCAACAGAAAGAGGTCGCCCAGCGCCCGCACGACCAGTAGGGACTCCCCGAACAGAGCCATGGCGCCGGCAAGGAGCAGGAAGATCATCGGCGGCTTGTTGTCGAACAGCTTGACGTAGGGCAGGTTGCCGTCAAGCAGATGCCCCGCCATCACCGTGGCGGTGCTTTCGTCGTTAAAGTATTCCTGCTCCAGGCTCCTGATTTGCGTTGCGCCGACCGCGAGGACCAGCGCCATGAACCAGAGTGCGCCGCTGCGCCGGTGAAAACAGGAGCGGACGCCCGGCGCGGCGGCCTCGTTGCACACCGGCTTCGCCGAACCCCCGCCGGCCGCAAACGCCTTGGCGGAACCCGCTGCAATGGTTTGCTGATGAGCCGGCTTCATGTAGGCTATTCTACATTCGGCAGTCCCCGTCGGCTCCGCTCGAACGCTCAGTTGCGCCAAGCTGGGGCTATTCCAACGGATCAGACACAGTGGCAAATGGCCTCTCCCGCCCGCTCGCCTAGGTTCCTCGTGCTGGCCGCCGGCGTCGGCGTCCGGCTGCGTCCGCTGACCTACACAACGCCCAAGGCGCTGGTCGAGGTTGACGGGGCGCCGCTTTTGGATCGCTGGTTTCGCTGCATTGAAAACTTTTGCGCCCGACCCGCCGAAGTCCTCGTCAACTCGCACCACTTGCATGACCAGCTCGCCGACTGGGTGGCCGCCTACGCCCGAAGGTCCAAGTCACATTGGACCGTAGCCCACGAACCCTCGCTGCTCGGCACGGGGGGAACGCTGCGCAAGCATGCGGAGTGGCTCAACGGCGCAACCGCCAGCATGGTGATCTACGCCGACAACTATTCGAGCATTGATTTGCGGCGCTTCTGGGCCGCTCATGTCGCTGGGGGAGCGGCGGCAACGATGGCGCTGTTTCGCACCGCAACGCCCCAGACCTGCGGAATCGTGGTTCTGAACGACGCAAACCGAGTGGTTGATTTCCAGGAGAAACCGAAGGCGCCGGCGGGCAACTTGGCGAACGCCGGCGTGTTGGCCTTCCGAGCGGGAGTTCTCAAATCCCTGCTCAGAGAGGGAGACCGAGACTTGGGATACGACGTGCTGCCGCGTTTGGCGGCGGCCGGCTGGCCAATCGACAGTTTTCACTACGACATAGGAACCCATCAGGACCTTGCCTTGGTCAGGCGCAGGGTGCGCACCGGGGAGATAGGATGAGGTCGTCCGCCGCCGACCCCGCACCGGCCCCGGACCTCGTGTACGGCGCCAACCGGGATTTGACCAGCAAGATCAGTACGCATCTGTTTTGCATTGCCCCGAACAATAGCGGCTCGACCTTTTTGAGCCGGGCGCTGGCGACCTGCCGAGCCGCTTGGAGCCTTCCCGACGAGGGCCAAAAAATCCCCGGCTATGTCGGCCCCGTCACAACGCGGGGCGCGGAGCTCGCAATTTGGGCGGCAGAGCGGCGAGCCATGCAGCTGTTCGCAGACCCGCAGCGCCACAATTGGCCGCGCACCCGCAAGGCTTGGTATTTTCACGCTAGGGCGCAGAGCCCGGAAGCGTCCGTTTTCGTCGCCAAGTCGTCGCAACAGGTTCTGCAAGTGGGCCAGTTGGCGGAGCATTTCCACAACGCCAAGTTTCTGTTCATGGTGCGCAATCCCTACGCCCTGTGCGAGGGGATCTGCCGCAACCACCGCCGTCGCTTCGGACGGCAATCCCAGCGGCAGGCGGTGTCCAAACGGAGCTTGGAGGCGGCCGCCGCGGCCCATGCCGTCAACTGCCTCCGCCAGCAGCGCAACAACATTGAGGTTTTCGGCGCCCGCGGGGTTTTCTTCACCTACGAAGCCATGTGCGCAGCGCCGGAGCAGGTGGCCAAACAGGTGTACTCACTGGTGCCGGAGCTCGCCGACCTCAACCTGCGCCAGCGCCTGCCGGTCAAGGGCCGGTACTTTGAGATGCTCACGGACATGAACGCCAGGCAGGTCGCCCGCCTGACCGCGGAGCAGCTAGCCGCCTTCAACCAAGTGTTTCAGGAGCACCAAGACGTTTTGGACTACTTCGGCTACGGAAGGCGGTGACCCCTAGATGCCTTGCGCTCTGGCCGGCGGGTGGCTAGACTTCCGAAATGACTCTGAAGCGGGCACCAACAAAGGAGGAATCCGAACAAGCAGCTGTCCGCCCGTCCTCGTGGCTGCGCAGCCTAAGCGAATCCTTGGAGCGCACCACCTGCCTGCAGCGGGGCGACTCGGCCTCGCTGGAGGCTGGCTTGGAGGCGCTGGTGGGCATCTGGTCCCGGCTGCGGGCCAGCGGCCGTTGCGTGTTTTGGGCCGGGAACGGCGGCAGCGCGGCGATAGCCTCCCACCTGTCGCAGGACTTGCTCAACAAGTGCGGCCTCAAGTCCCTGACCTTCAACGACCCCGCGCTGATCACCTGCATGGCCAACGACTACGGCTATCAAGAGACGTTCAAGCGGCCGCTGGCCGCCCTTGCCCAAGAGGGGGACCTGCTGGTGGCGGTGTCCAGCTCCGGCATGTCGGACAACATCGTCAAGGCCGCGGAAGCGGCTTTGGAAATGGGTTTGGAGGTGGCGGCCCTTTCCGCCTTCTCCGCCAACAACCGCCTGCAGCGGTTGCCGGCAACACTCTCGTTCCATGTGCCGACGCACAGCTACGGGCAGGCCGAACTGGCCCACGGCGCCCTGCTGCACGCGGCGCTGGATTGCCTTGAGCGGGAATTGCAGGACCAGCCTGGCGCCTAGGACGAGGGCAACTAGCCGCAGTCCACGACGGCCATGCCGCTAAGCTTTCCTTTTGCGCAAGCGCGGGACCGGCCAAACGCCCCGCGCTGGCAGGCGGCCTGCAACTTCCCAGCAAACCGAGGCGCCTTGGTCCTGTGCGCTTTGTTTCTGGCCGTGGGCGTGGCGGTGGTGGATGACTACGGCGCGTCCTTGGACGAGAAGGACCAGCGACTCCTGGCCGTCAACGTCGCCGACTATGTGGCAAGGTGGGCGCGCGACCGGGAGGCCCTTGAGCAGGGCTATACGGACGGCGTCGCCAAATACTTCGGCGTCGCCTTTGAGCTGCCGCTGCTGCTCGTCGAACGCGCCCTGGGGCTCACCGACAGCCGCAGCATCCACCTAACCCGCCACATCCTCACCCACGCCTTCTTTCTGTTCGGCGGATTCTGCTGCTGGCTGCTGGCGCACCGCCTGTTCAACAGCCGCCTCCTGGCGACCTTCGCCATGCTGTTGTTCCTGCTGCACCCGCGCCTGTACGCCCACTCCTTCTTCAACTCCAAGGACATCCCCTTCGCCAGCATGTTCATGATCGCCCTGCTGCTCGCACACCGAGCGTTCGACAGAGACACCTTAAGGGCCTTCCTAGCCTGCGGCGCCGGCGTCGGCGTCCTAATAAACCTCCGCATCATGGGCATCATGCTCTTCGTCGCCGTGCTGGCCATGCGGGCACTTGATTTCATGCAGGCATCCAGTCGAGAGGAGCGCAAGCACGCGCTGCAGACCGGCAGTGCTTTCGCCTTGGCCGCGATCCTCTCGCTACACGCCATTTCGCCTTACCTTTGGGCCGACCCGCTGGCTTTTTTTGAAGGCATCGCAACGCTCGCACGCCATCCCCTCCGTGCAATCGAACTGTTCCAAGGCGAATTCTGGGCCGGGTGGGACCTGCCCATGCGCTATGTGCCCGTTTGGTTCTCCATCAGCACCCCGCCAATCGCCCTGCTGCTGGGCTTGGTTGGAGCGGCCTGGATTCTTCGCCAGGGCGCAAAACGCCCCATAGAGGTTCTCCGCAACGGGCCGCTGCGCTTCGCGTTCCTGCTGGCGGCCTGCGTTGCGGCACCCGTTGCCGCCGTTGCCGGGCTGGGCGCCACCCTGTACAACGGCTGGCGCCAAATGTACTTCATCCACGCGCCCTTTTGCCTGTTGGCGACGTTCGGCCTGCACTGGCTCGCAGCCGCCCCAAGGAGCGCCCGCCAGCGGGCCGGCGCTTACGGCCTAACGGCCCTAGGGTTAGCCACCGTGGTCGCCTCCCTGGTGGCCATCCATCCCTATCAGCACCTCTACTTCAACATTCTGGTGGATCGAACGACCCCGGAGCGTCTGCGCACCCAATACCAAATGGACTATTGGGGCATCGCAGTGCGCGACGGGCTGGAGCACCTGCTTGAAAGATATCCGTCGTCCCCCATTCATGTGGTCGGTGCCTACGGCAACATAGGTCGGTCGGCCGCAATGCTGCCGGAGGCGGACCGGCGAAGAATCTTGAAAAGCCCGGCGCCGTCCGGCTTTTACAGCTTCTACATTGGCGGCTACCCTTGGCGCCAAGGGCGCGGGAATCCAGCGCAAGGGAGCTTCGCCCCCTCCCTATACGACCGCAGGATCTACAACAGCACCATCCTAACGGTGGCGGCAGTCGATCCACGCTTGGCCGGGAAGGCGGCGGTTGGCGCCTATCGAAAAATCCTCTCAGCCGCCAAGGCGGGCGAGGCCGTAGTGCAAGCAAACTTTCAGGTGTACCTGCACGACGGCAACTTGATCTACGTCAACGAAGCCTGCAAGCCGGACGATTTTCTGAGCCCCTTTTTCCTGCATGTGGTCCCCTTAAGCGTGGACGCGCTGCCGCTGTGGCGCCGGCGGCAAGGCTTCGAACGGCTGGACTTCAGCTTCGTGCAGCACGGCCTGAGGTTCGACGGGACGTGCCTAGCGTCCGTTCCCCTGCCCGACTACGGCGTCGCCCGCATCAGCACCGGCCAGACCGCGAGGGACGGCCGCGAACTGTGGCGCGGGGAGTTCGTTCCTGCACATTCCGGCCAGCCCGAGAGACTTGCGCTGTTCTGAAACCCGCCTCCCGCAAGGCTTCCGAAGCACCTGAGATTATTTTTCAACCCACTTTTCGACGATGGCATGCGGGTTTGCGGGGCGTTGGGGGGTCGGATTCGGGCATTTCCAACCCATTTGCCGGGCTGGGATTTGGAGAAAGGCGTGGCTGTGGGATGCGCACCGCATCCGCCCGCTGCTGGACACGCGGGAGCTGTGGCGCGAGGACTGGGACGCCCTGCCCGCGCAGCCTGGCTTGCCGAAGCTGCGTCCGCTTCATCCCGATCGGGTGGACAATGTGCTCCACAGCGGGAGGGGGGAGGTCTTTTGCCGGTGTCCGGCGACGGGGGAGATGCGTCCCATGGCGTTCCAGGGCCACGAGGAGAGGCGCGCCGCGCTGAAGTACCTCTGTCCGGCCGTCGCCTACGGGCTGCAGTGCGCCGGACGTGCGCAGTGCTGCCGTGATGCGGGGATCCCCGAGTCCAGCTGCGAGGCGACCTACGGAGCAACGCTCCGGGACGGCGCTCGCCCAGACGGCGGGAAACGCCCCCAAAACACGCCCAAGCCCCGCCAAGAACTGAAAAACACACCCGAAACGACCCGAACCAGGCCGTTCCGCAGCGCTCCGAGGACGCCAGTGGGCACCGGCGGGGGAAAGCCTGCGGCAAAAAGGGGCTGGAAAAGGCTACAGCGCAAGTCCCTCTTTATGGCGCTGAACAGAAATGGCTGTTATGCTTCCGTTTCCCATTCATGGAGGAGAATGAAGATGGATCCTGTTGCTGACAACCATAACCCCCCCCCCCCCCCCGGAGGCTGAAGGCGCCGCCCGGAAGCCTTGGAGCAAGCCCGAGCTGCGGCTTGTGGACTTCTCCCTGAGACCGACCGGAAGCGGCCCCAATCGTGGGGTCAATGAAGAACCTACCCACAGCTACGCTCCCATTTCCTGACCGGCCAAGCCACCCCGCAAGCCGTAGATGGGCTTGTGGGGCATTTCGGTGCTTTTTGGCGGGTAACCCCCTAATCGGTTCAATGCGGCTCTACTAGGGGCACTTGGCGCAAACCCGAACTGCGGCGGGTGGATTTCTCCCTAGGATAGACCGAAGCCGGCGTCAGGGCGGGCTTCACTGAAGCCGAGGGGAGTCCTCATTGACCCGCATACACTCCCCACCTTTCCTGACCGGCCAAGCGCCCAGAGGCCAACTCCAGGCGGCCTCCTCCCGACCCGCCCAGGCCGGCGACAAAACCTCAGTGTTCGCTGAAACACCCGCCAACGCACTAGGCATTCGGGGAAACCGCCGCACAAAACCCAGGGTGCAAGTCCCTCGGGAACGGAATGCTGGACGTGCGGTCGCCCTTCCGTCAAAATAGAAATCGATTTCTGTTTTGCATGGAATGCCCATGTTGCCCAGAAAAATCGCGCCCGTGCTGCGCAGCCGCCTGGCCCAATTCCCGGCCGCCGCTGGCGGGCCCATCACTTGCGCACCGCTGACCAACGGGAGATCGATTTGTTGCTGGAGGTGGATTCGGAGCTTTGGGCGCTGGAAATCAAGCTAACCGCCCAGCCTGGCCCGCAAGACCTCGCACGATTGAACGCCAACGCCGACCTGGTCCGCGCCGACCGGCGCTTCCTAGTGTGTCAGCGCAGCGAACGCATGGAGAATGGAACGCAAGTCGTCTGCGACCTAGCCGGGCTGGTGGAATGCATCGACCGATGAAAACCTTGCCCACGACTGATGGAGGCCGGGGCAGCCAAGTGAAAAGGCAGCATGGTTGCGCCTCAACTGGCGTCTTTCAGCGGCCCCGCTGCTGGAAGTCCAAAAAGCTGATCGCATTTGAAATTTCCAAAAACGGAATCCTTCCTTCTCCAAACCGGGATAGGTCCAAGCACTCCAAAAGGCGCTGCACGTCAATGTAACGGGCCCGACTCGGCGGCGGCGAAGCGGCAATTTCCTGACGAATCGACAGTAACGCCTCGGTGAAGGACCTGTTAAGGGCTTCAGAGAGCGTCGGCTCGACCTTAGACCGGCGCCAACACACCTGCGGCGGCAGCACGGAGGGGGCTTGGACGCCTGCGGACAGCGCATGGCGCATCAGCCAACGGGTCGCCGCCGGGCGCTTGAACTGCTCCGGCGGCAGGCCCAAGGCGAACTCCAGCAGGCGGCGGTCCAGCAGTGGATAACGATACTCCAAGCCGTAGTGGGCGCCACGCGCCGCCCAGCCCTCCAGACGCATGAGCAACAAGCCCATGCGCCACCTCGCCAACTGGCTGCGCCGAACGCCCACACGAAACCAAGACCTCCGCGGCAGGGGACGCACCCTTTGCGCAAACTCGGGGTGGAGGACGACTCGCTGCGGCATGATCGGCTTGCCGCGCAAACGCTTGCCCAACCGGCGCGTGGCCAAGCTCAAATTGAAGCCGTACGGAAAAACCTCCCACAGCGCTTTGGCCGCCTCCCGAAGAGGACTCTCCCCAACGGCCCGCGTCTCGGCGAAAAACCTAAGCCAACATCCTCTGAGCAGCAGGGCGGCGTAGCGTCCCTGACCAAAGTAGGACATGCCGTCGTCGCCTCCCCAACCTGAAAGCAGCACCTTCACCCCCTGCGCGGCGGCTTGGCGCCGCACTATGTCCTCGGAACCGCCCGCTCCGAAAGCCTGCGGAAAGGCGGCGTCCATCCCTAGGTCGGCGACAATGTCCACCGCGTTCGGGCACCCGTAGAACACCTGCAGATCCTCCTGCGCAGCCACGGCGGCAATGGCTGCGTACTCATCCCCTGGCCGCCTGTCCGGCGGCGCTTCGCCCAAGGGGGGCAGCCAACTGAAGGCGAGCGGCGGCGGGCGCCCTTGGCGCCGCAGTTCTCGGGCGGTCAGCACAGAGATGCTCGACGAGTCCAGCCCGCCGCTCAGATGGGTTCCCACCGGGTCGGGGCCGTGCAGGCAGTCCCGCACCGCTTGGTGGTAAAAGTGCAAAAACTGCGCTGCATAGTCGTCGTCCGAGGCCGGCGGCAACCGCGGCAGCTCCTCCGGCCGCCACCAGCGCCGCAGCCGCACGACGCCGCCCTTGACAACCATGCTGTGGCCCGGCGGCAGCTTGCGCACCGCCCGAAAGAAAGTGCGGGTGGTCGTATGCACGTTCCCCCGGAGAAAGGTGCTCACTATGGTCTCGTCGAGTTCGTCAGGAACCCCCGGCGCGGCCAGAACGCCCTCCACGGCGCTGGCGAAGGCGAAGCCCCGCGATGTTTCGGCGTAGTAAAACGGCTGCACGCCGATGTGGTCCCGGGCGCAGAACAAAAGGCCCCGCCCGCTGTCCCAAATGGCGAAGGCGTAGTCCCCAAGCAGGCGGTCGGGGCACTCCCGCCCCCAACGCCGGTAGGCCGCCAAGATCAAGTCCTGGTCCGCCAGGGCCGAACCGGCGGCAAGCGGCAAGCCGAGTGCGTCGCCAAGCTCGTCCCGATTGTCCAGCCGGGCGGCGGCCACGACGGCGAGGCCGCCGGTACGCCAGGAGGCTTGCTTGGGCGGGAGCTGCGCCGCGGCCCCGTGGCGCAGCCCAAGGCTCCAGCCGGTGCCCGACCATGCCGTGCTCTCGGCGCCGTAGTCCGCCATGGCCGCAAGCATGGGGTCCATTTGGCCGGCGCCGCCCCCGCGGCCGGAAACCCAGCCGCATATCCCTGCCATCAAGGTTCGGACTCCAAGGTCCATTGGCAACTCCAAGGAAAGCAGAATACCATTCACATGGACAATCACACCTAGTGTGCTGCCGCGCCAAAGACGACCGGAGTGGAACCTGAGCAAGTGCGCAATCCCAGCCGGCGCCGCCGCTTGGACCTTGGTGTTCGCCTTGGCGGTCGGCGCCACGCAAGTCGGCAGCTTGGAGCGGGAGTCCTTCAACGACGAAAGCACGTTCACGGTGATCGCGGCGAGGGTGCTCGACGGCGAGCTGCCCTATGTCAAGCTCTTTGACATCAAGCCGCCGATGATCTTTCTCCTCCTAGCCGGCGCCATGGCGGCGTTCGGCGAATCCCTGTTCGTGGTTCGGGCCGTGGGCGACCTTTGCCTGCTGATGTCCTGCATCGCCGTCTTCGCCATCGCCCGCCGCCGCACCGACTTGGTGTCGGCGGGGCTTGGCGGCCTGGCGCTCATCGCGGTCCACGCGGTGGAATATGCATTCGAGACCCGCACCGAACTGCCGGCCATGGCGATGCTCATGGCGGCTCTGTGGCTGCTGCTCGCCCGGCGGGACCAGTGGTGGGCAATTGCCGCGGCCGGCTTGCTGCTGTCCTTGTCGGTTCTGACGCGCTCCAATCTGGGCCTCGTGGCTGCGGCGCTCTTCGCTTGGCTTCTCACCGCCGCTTTGCGCCCGTCCCTAGGCGTTCACCGCTGGGCGGCCGCGCTCTTCGCCGGCGCTGGGCTGCTGCCGGCCGCCGGCCTGATTCTGCTTTACGCGAGCGCGGACGCCCTGGCCGAACTGCGCCTTGCCAACATTGAGGCCGCCCTCGCCTATTCGGGGCAGATCGGCATGTGGCGAGCCTTGCTGCTGCACGGGCGCACTTTCCTGAACGAGGCGTTGGTGACGCCGCTGTTGCTCCTGCCCTTCTCGGCAACGCTGGTCATCGGCATGGCTGTCTCCCTCCGCAATGGAGGGAGGGAGGAGGGAGGGAGTAGGGAGGGAGGGAGGAGGGATCGACCCAAGGCGCCAGATTCCCCAACATCCGAGCAAGCGGCGCAAACCGGAGCGCCAGCGGATGGAGGAGCGGCAAGCCGGGCGGAGCTGGAGTTGCTGTGGCTCACTTTCGCAGCCACTTTTCTGGCCGTTTTGGCAACCGGCAGCGTCTGGCGGCACTACTGGCTGCAGCTGTATCCCATAGGTGCGGTTTTCGGCGCATACGGAATCGCTTGGCTGCGTTCCAAGGCGCGTTTGCGCTGGGCTGGATACCTGCTTCCCGCCATCGCGGTCGGCGGCGCATTGGCGCAAACCGCACCCTCCGCCTTCCGCTTGGCCACGGTTCCGGACCATTTAGCTGAGCGGCATACCGTCAAGGCCGCCGCGGCGGCCATCAAGGCGGAGCAGCGGCCGGGCGACACCATCCATGCATTCAATCACCAACTTATTTACTGGTATCTGGACATGGCGCCGGTTTCGGCAATCGTCCATCCCTCCAATCTAGCCAAGAGCGAGCTCCTGCGGCCGTTGGCCGAAGCCGGCTATGTGGCGGAGGACGAGTTCGGGCGCATCCTAAACCTTCGTCCCACTTATCTGGTCACGGTGGTGCAGCCGACGAGCAGGGGACCCATTCCCAACTACCTTCACGGAGAAGACGCGGAGGCTTTTAGCAACCTGCTGAGCGACCACTACCGGGTTTTCCATGACGACGGCACCGAGCCGAAGGCCCTGAGGGTTTACAAGCTGCGACGCTGACGCATCAAGCTGTGCCGTCCGTGCGCAAAGTGCCGATGGTCCGGCGCCTGATCAATCACCGGGCCGCACCAGCCAGCCATCGGAGCGTTTGGCGGAGCGCAGATGCGCCAAGGATAGGGACTCCATCCAGGCGTCGTACCAAAACCTGAACTCGGCGACCGGCCTTTCATGGTCAATCCAGCGCAGCATGGTCGATGGCGTCCAAGGCTTGACGCTGAAGTTGAAGTGCAGCACCTTGGCGTCCGCCGCCGCCAAGCCCTCCCGCGCCTGGATCTGGGCTGCGGCCAGCAGAATATAGTTGTAGGTGGAGCTGACCAGCGTTTGCCGCCCCGCGAAATATCTGTTGTGCAAGAACTGCTTGAAGTGCCGCGTTTCGGTGCCGCGCCAAGTTTCCGGCACCGCCAAAGCTAGCAAGTCCGCATAGGTTTGCTCCCCCAAGAGGCCACCATCAAGCACTAGGAATCCGTCATTGAAGGTTTGCCGCAAGGCGCCGGCGCTGCCGGCGGCGGCAGCGTCGTCGAGGGGAGCGAAGGTTGCGGCGTCCCGGCACCCCCCGCCCAGGGAAACCCAGTCCCGGCAGCACAGCAAATTGCCGGCAGCGCCGAACAACTCGTCTATCGGCTGCAGGAAGAGCAGATCGCCATCGCAAAGCAGCAACTTTCGATACTCAGCCAACCGATAGGCTTCAAACGCATGCAAATGCGACAAAATGGGAACGAAGCGGGGATGCGCGGCGCCCAGGCGCTCCAGCCGCTCCTTCAGGCCGGCGGAAACGGGAATGAACCGCACCCGGTCGAACAGCGTTTGCAGGCGCCGCCGCGACTTCTCGGAAAGCCCGTCGTGAATCACCGCCACATCCCCCGCAAAGCCGGGATGCACCTTGAGGAAGGACGCGATCATCACCAACGTGCCAGGCAGGTAGCTGTCCGTAGTCACCGTGGCGAGGCAAACGTCTCGAGTCGATTGTTCCTGCGTCACTGTCTGGTCAATCCTCCAAATGCGTTTCCTGCAGCTCCCCAGCAGTGGTGCCGGTACCCGCCACCGCGGTTGGCGCATACCAGATGGGGGAGTTCCAAGCCCGCTCCTGAATGGTGGGCGGCAGCGCCGGATTGGGTTCAACGCCAACGCGGACAGCGTCCCAAGTGGACCAGCGGCAACTGGGATTCTCCAGCACCCGCGCATAGTAGTAGCTCCGCTCGGCGGCGTTGAAGTCCGGGTCTGTCCACAGGACACTGAGCTCCACATCGCCCTTGTCGCGGGTCGTGGAGCAGTCGGACAGATTGACCCTTGCGCCGTTGTCGGGGCAACGGTGGTCCATTGGGTCGGGCGTAAGGCCATTCGAGCAGGCGATGTCGAAGACCCACTCCCGCACCTCGCCGCCGCGCAGCCACCCCTTGACGATCTGGGCACGTTGCAGCCGGCCGGACAGCGGGTCGCGCAGGGCCCAAAGAAAGAAACTGGGCGCCTGGCGGCTCTTCCCGGCCAGCACACCGCCCATGGGTACGCTCTGGGCATAACCGGCGGCGCAGCCCAGCCATGCAAACCGGCCCCTAAGTCCGCCCATAGCGGCGTCGGATTGATTGCCAGCTCACGGCAGCCCGCCGCAACGGTTTTCGCCCGGCGCATCCATGAGGTCGTAGCCGAAGTGATCGAGCAAGTCACGCTGCGGCCGAAACACGGCGTTCATGGCGGCAAGCTGGCCAATATCCAAGCGCATGATTTGCCGCGTATTCATGTCGGTCAGCATTTCGTTGTAAGCGCCCTTCACCGGCAGGCGCAGTCGCAACTTAAGATTATCGAGCTCCGGCACAAGCGCTTGGATGCTCCGCACCACCCGCTCCGGGTCGGCGCACATCGCCTCGTAGGTGAAGAAAACGCCGCGGTCTCCGAAGTCCTCCAAATTGCGGCGCTGCTGGGCCAGGCAGTTGGCAATGTGCGTTGCGGCCCACTCCTCCAAGCTGCCGCGACCTTGGCTGGTGTACAGGTCCTCGTCCGGGTACTTGCTTCGGTACGCCCGGCAGATGCCTTCGCAGGCGGCGTAGGGGTTGCGCACCATGAACAGGAACTTGGCGTTGCGGAAGTGGCGGGTCAGCATGTCCAGTTGAAAGAGGTTGCGCGGGGACTTGACCACGAACACCGAGGCGTCCAGGCTGCGGGCGTAGGCTTGAAAGTACCACGCCTTGCGGGTGCGCGGCCAGTCATAAAGGCTGGGGTCGGTCAAGCGGTTCAGGCGGCGCGGCGCCAAGGCCCAAAATTTGTTGGGCCGCGGCAAACCCGGAATCAACAACGGGCGCGGCCCGGCGAAGCCGAGCACCTCCTGCCCTTCCCGGCGCAGGTTCCAAGTTGCCCGGCAAGCGGCGAGCGCCTGCTGCACGAAGGTCGAACCGCTGTGGTTCGGGGAGATGCAGAACAAATGCGTCCGGACCCTTCCCTCCAGGTCGCGGCCGGCGCCAAACACCAACTTCACTTGGTCGGCATGGGCGCCTTTCCCGTCCTCAGCGAGGGCCACGTCCAAGGTGCGCCGTTGCGGCTTCAACGGCTCGCGTTGGGTTCATTGTCCAACCCTTCCAGAAGGAGGAGCGATTGGTCTGAATGACAAATTTTCCGCGCATCGGCAATCTGACTTAGGCGATGGCTGACAGCACCCAACTTGTTCTCGCCGCATTATAGCCTCCTCCCGGCGCCTGCCCCCGCAGTGTGGAGCGGCGGTGCCTTCGTTGCAGCCGCCGAAGTTCTGCTAAACTCACACCACCGCTTGCAGCGCACATCTAGGTCGGCCGCACGCCTTAGGGAGGCTGGCTGGCGCATGGATGGACTGCACCGCCAATTGGGAACCAAACAGAATTTCGGAACTATCAAGGGTTGCGGCGCCTAAGCCGATGCCGATACGGCCGGCGCAATGGAACGCTTGCCTGCTCACGGCGACGACCGACGACTTCCTGCCCGGCACGTTCACGATGCTGCACAGCTTTCTGCAGCAACATCCCGACTTCGACGGGGACATCGTCGTCATCGAAGACGGCCTGTCCGACGCATCGCGTGAAATGCTAGCGGCCTCGTTCCGGCAACTGCGGTTCGAGCCGGTCTCATTGGAACTGAAGGAGCGGGTCGCCCGTTTGTGCGCCTTGCACCCAGAACTCACCACCCGCAAGGCAAGTTTCCACTTTCTCGAAGCCTTTCGCCTAAGCGGCTATGGCAAGCTGTTCTACTGCGATGGGGACCTGCTGTTTCGAGACTCCATCAAGGAGCTGCTTGACTCCTCCGCAGCGCTGCTCTGCTGCGCCGACCAATTCGCCCTGCGCGGCGAGCGGCGGGACGCCCTCACCTACCTGCCCGTCAAGGAAGCAGCAGGGGGCGGCAACGGCGCACCCCCTAGGCCGACTTTAGCGGATACGTTCAACTGCGGGTTCTTAGTTCTAGACGAACGCCTCATGAACTCGGCCGTGTACGCCGACTTGCTGCGCATGGTGGCGGCGGAGACATGGCGCGGCGTCAAGGCCGTCAGCACCGATCAGCTGGTCCTGAACCGATACTTCGCGGGACGGCAGACCTTGGTAAGTTCCACCTACAACTACTTGGTTCCCTGCGCGGCCGACATCCGCGCTCGCCAAGGCATCGACGTCGAAGGCGCCAAGGCGCTGCACTTCAAGCTGCCCATCAAGCCCTGGTCGCCCCAGGCCATGCTGCATTGGGCGCGGCCAAATCCGACCTATGCAATCGCGCCGGGCTTCAAGCTGTGGTACGAAGCCTATGTGCAATGCTTGGCGGGCGTGAATTTGCGGCACAGGCTGCGCCTCGGGGCCACGGCAACGCCGCGCCCGGGCAACGCGCCGCAACGGCCAGACGACGAACCACGCCGGCAACGACGGCCGGCATCGCCAACCCCAATCGCCCCGGCGCGGGACGGAGCGCCTTCCGGCAATCCACGCCTTGCGAAGATCTGCCTAGCTACGGCGACTTCGGACGACTTCGTACCGGGCACACTGGCCATGCTGGGCACCTTCCTGAAATGCCACCCAAGGTTCGATGGGGACATCCTTGTCCTGCATGACGGCCTGTCCGACGCGTCTCGAAGGGCGCTGGCCGCGTTGTTCGAGCATCTGCGTTTCGAAGCCATAGCGCCGGAACTCAAGCAGCGCCTAGCCAGCCTGTCCGCCGCCGAGCCTAAGCTGCGCGACCGTCTGGCGCACTTTTACTCCATTGAGGCGTTTCGGCTGAGCGGCTACCGCAAGGTCCTGTTTTGCGACAGCGATCTGCTGTTCCGTGCTTCCGTGGAGGAATTGCTGGATGCGGAGGACGCGCTGATCTGCTGTGGAGACTCTCCCCAGGTGCGTGGCTTGGCCCGGGACGCCGTGACCTATCTGCCGGCGGCAAAACCAACCGACGCCGCAAGCCGCAAGCAGACTTTGCAGCAGACCTTCAACAGCGGCCTGCTCGTCATTGACGCACAGCTAACACGGCCGGCTGTTTACGCCGACCTGCTGGCGATGTTGACGGCCGAGACTTGGGCCAACGTGCAGGTCAGCATCTCGGACCAATTGCTTCTCAACCGCTACTTCGCCGGCCGTCAGACCTTGGTGAGCTCCACCTACAACTACTTGATCGTGCAAGCCGCCCGCATTCAAGCGAACGAGGGCATCGATCTCCTCGGCGCGAAGGTGCTGCACTTCCAAACCCCCCACAAACCTTGGCGACCGCAGGCCATGCTGAAGTGGGCGCAAAAGGGGGCGGCGGCCGACATGCTGCCGAGTTTCAAGCTTTGGTACAACGCCTACATGGACTGCTTGGCGAACGCCTACCTGCAGAACCGCCTTCGACACTCCGGCGCACCAAGGCTGCTTGGAAAGTTGTCGTGGACGGCAGGGTCAAACAAGGCGTCAGCCCTACCCGGCGACCTCTCTCCAACCCTTGGCGTCCGTTAACTGCAGGGCGGCTGAACAAGCGCCTTGGCCTTGCAAAGGCCCGTCAATTTGTTCCGCCAGCGAACCGAGCTGAAACGAGTGCGCCGGCCGCCTTGCACGGTAAACGGGCACACGTCCGACAACGGTGGAAATCGTGCGAAATTGATTGCCGGCCTGCCCCAAGCCGACTAGGTACTTCTTGCGGTAGGCGTACTTGCTCAACCACAGGAACGCATCGCTAGGCGCAGTCGTACTAAGTTCGATGTCGCCCGAGCCACCGACAGTCAGCACAAAGCAGGCGCGCAGGGCCAGCGGGAAGGCGTAGAACTCATCTATGGGCGCCAGGTGCTTGTCCATGTCCTCCCGCACTCGCCGGCCGACCCGCGGCCACCAAGCCAGATGATCCAACGCATCGGCCCACAGCCGTGTGCAGGGAAACGCGGGAAGCACCGTGGGAACAGCGTCGTCCAGAACCACTCCGGCAACGTCGTCAGCCATCATTGGGTAGCCGCGCTTGATCAGCGCGGCGAGCAGCGAGGACTTGCCGGCCCCGGACTTGCCCAGAAACAGCACCGCGCCGGCGTTCGTCTGCACGGCGCTGGCGTGCAAGGTCGCCACGTCCCGCTGCTGGGCTGATCGGCAATTGGGGAGACGCGGGACTGCCCGCCCTGCAAGCGCGTGTAGAGGATCAACGCCACCATGCAAATCTCCAATGCAATTCCCTCGGCCTCCAACAATTTGGACGCATCAACCCACCAACAGAATCATCACTCCGGCGGCGGTGGCGGAGCCGATGACGCCGGCCACGTTGGGGCCCATGGCGTGCATCAGCAGGTGGTTGCGGCTGTTGGCCTCCAAGCCGATGCGGTTGGCCACCCGTGCCGCCATAGGCACGGCGGAGACGCCGGCCGCGCCGATCACGGGGTTGATGCGGGTGGTGGAAAGCGCGTTCATCAGCTTGGCCATCACTACGCCGCTGGCGGTGCCCACTGCAAAGGCGGCAAGGCCGAGCAGCAGAATGCCCAGAGTGCTCGGCGCCAGGAACTGATCGGCCTGCAGCTTGGTGCCAATGGCCAGGCCCAAGAAGATGGTGACCGTGTTGATCAGGGCGTTTTGGGTGGTGTCGGACAGTCGATCCACCACGCCGCATTCGCGCATTAGGTTGCCGAAGCAGAACATGCCGAGCAGCGGCGCCGCGGTAGGCAGCAGCATGGCGACCAACAGCAGCAGCAGCAAGGGAAAAAGGATGCGCTCGGCCTTACTGACCACCCGCAACTGCGCCATCTCTATGGCCCGCTCCCGCTCGCTGGTCAGGGCGCGGACGATGGGCGGCTGAATCAGGGGCACCAACGCCATATAGGAATAGGCCGCCACGGCGACGGCGCCCAGCAGATCTGGCGCCAGTCGCCCAGCCACATAGATGGCCGTGGGACCGTCGGCGCCGCCGATGATGGCGATGGCGGCGGCCTCCCGAAGGTCGAAGTCCATGACTCCCAAGGCGGTCAGGCCCAGAGCGCCCAGCAGGGTGCCGAAGATGCCGAACTGGGCCGCCGCGCCCAGCAGCAGCGTTTTCGGGTTGGCCAGCATGGGTCGAAAGTCCGTCAAGGCACCCACACCCATGAAGATGATGAGGGGAAAGGCGGCGGTCTCGATGCCGACCTTGTAGATCAGCCGCAACAGGCCGTCGCCCGTGGCGATCTCCGCTCCCGGAATGTTGGCGAGGATGCCGCCGAAGCCGATGGTCACCAGGAGCAGAGGCTCGAACTTGCGGACGATGCCCAGGTAGAGCAACAGGCAGCCGACGGCGATCATCACCAATTGCCCCCAAGCGGCTTGGTGGATGCCGGACGCCTGCCAAAGCTGCCCGATCAACTCCACTGCAAGCCCCCGCCGGCACGGTTCATACGGCGCAATTGCTGGCGTTGCATCGTACGCAAGGGGGCGGGTGGTTACCCGCTCAGACTAGGGAAACAAGTGGGTCGCCGATCTCCACCGCGTCCCCCTCGCTGACATGGATGGCCTCCACTCGACCGGCCTCGGGCGCCGCCACCTCGGTCTCCATTTTCATGGCCTCCAGCACCAGCACCGGCTGACCGGCCTGCACGGCGTCCCCAGGCTTGACCAGCACCTTGAACACTGTGCCGGCCAACATGGCGGCAAGGACGCCCGGAGCGGCCGCTGCCGGCTTCGCCACCGGCACCGGGGCGACGCTGGTGACGGCGCCGTCCACCGTCACCTCCACCCGGAAGGTCTTGCCGCCCACCCGCACCGAATAGGTCTCCGCAGTGGCTGCGGAGGGCGGATTCGCCGCCGGGCGCGGCGCCGGCGACGGCGCGTCCACTGCCGGTTCAAATGCGTTGGGGTCGCCGCGGTGCTTCAGAAAGCGCTGGCCGACTTGCGGAAAGAGCGCATAGGTCAGCACGTCGTCGATGAAGTCCGCCGCCAAGTCGATGCCTTGCCGCGCCGCCTGCTCCTTGAGGTCTCTAGTCAAGGCGTCCAGCTCCGGCGCCATGCGGTCGGCGGGACGCTCGACCAGAGGAGTGGCCCCGCCCAGAACCCGCTCCTGCAGGGTGCGATTCAGCGGCCCGGGCGTGACTCCGTACTCGCCCTTCAGCACCCCGGCGGATTCCTTGGTGATGGTCTTGTAGCGTTCGCCGGCAAGCACGTTGAACACGGCCTGAACGCCTACGATCTGCGAGGTGGGAGTGACCAAGGGAATCATGCCCAAATCCTCCCGCACACTCGGGATTTCAGCCAAGACCTCATCCAAGCGGTGCAGCGCGTTCTGCTCGCGCAACTGATTCTCCAAGCTGGTCAGCATGCCACCCGGTACCTGGGCAGCCAGAATGCGGGAGTCCACCCCGCGCAAGGTGCCCTCGAATTTGGCGTACTTCAGCCGCACCTTGCGGAAGTAGGCGGAAATCTCCTCCAGCAGCGCCAAGTCCAAGCCGGTGCTGCGCTCCGTGTCCGCCAAGATCGCCACCAAGGACTCCGTGGCGGAGTGGCCGTAAGTCATGCTCATGGAGGAGATGGCCGTGTCCAAGTTGTCAATGCCCGCCTCCACCGCCTTCAGGTAGGTGGCGGTGGACATGCCGGTGGTGGCGTGGCACTGCATGTGGATGGGAATGGCCACTGTCTCCTTGAGGCGGCTGATGAGCTCGAACGCGGCGTAGGGCTTGAGCAGGCCGGCCATGTCCTTGATGCAGATGGAGTCCGCCCCCATGGCCTCGATGCGCTTGCCGAGGTCTACCCAAAGGTCCTGCGTATGGACTGGGCTTAGGGTGTAAGCCATGGTGCCTTGGGCGTGTTTGCCCGCCTTGCGCACGGCCGCCACGGCCCGCTCGATGTTGCGCAGGTCGTTCAGGGCGTCGAAAACTCTGAACACGTCGATGCCGTTCACCGCCGCCCGTTCGACGAACCGGTCCACCACATCGTCAGCGTAGTGCCGATAGCCGAGCAGATTTTGGCCGCGCAGCAGCATCTGCTGGCGGGTGTTGGGCATGGCCGCCTTCAGCTTGCGCAGCCGCTCCCAAGGGTCTTCGCCCAAATAGCGAATGCAGGCGTCAAAGGTGGCGCCGCCCCAGCTCTCCATGGACCAGTAGCCCGCTTGGTCGAGCTTGGCGGCGATCGGCAGCATGTCCTCCATGCGCAGCCGGGTCGCCAGCAGGCTTTGCTGCCCGTCCCGCAGCACCAATTCGGTCAGGCCGAGAGGTTGTGGATTGTCCAAGGCGGCCTCCGTCAGCGGTTGGAGGAATGGCGGTGCCGATGCACGGCGGCGGCGATGGCGGCAAGCTCCTCCAGTGTGGGGGCCTCCTGCTTGCCGGTGACTCGCTCCACCAACCAATGCAGTACGAGCACGGCCACCACCAACAGCGCGAGCAACGCAAAAACCGCGCCCATGCCCACCAGCATGAGCACCAAGCCTTCAGCCAACAAACCGCCTTGCATCACGGAGGCCGCCACTAGAACGGCCACCTCCCCCACCCGTGCGCAAGGAGATGCGCCGTCCGACTGCCAACCCGGCGATTCGCAAGGGTGGCGTAGCCAACCCAACTTGGACTCGGAATCATTTGCCGCCGTTGCACCGCGCCACAAACTGGAACGCACTCGCCAATGACAGGCGCACGAAAAATTGGCGCACCCGGCTGGATTCGAACCAGCAATCCCCAGTTTCGTAGACTGGTGCCTTATCCAATTTGGCCACGGGTGCGGATGGTGCGAATAGTACGCCTATTGCGGACCGGATGGAACGCCTTGCGGAAAAACTGCGCAAGGGGTGAGTGGATCAATCAGCCGCGATGGGTTCAGCGTCGGTTCAGACTGCGCCTTCTAGTGTATGGTTGACGATGAACCAAGACAGGGCCGGATGATGAAGGCACTCCACAAGGGCAACGCAAAAAACGAGCGGCGCAGCGGACGAATGAGGGCTTGGCGCTCAGCACCCAATCCACGGCCCAGAGGACCTTGCCTCGGCCGGCTGGCGGACCCGCTGCGGCAAGCGGCAGGGCCAGCGGCGTTGCTGACGGCCTTCTGCCTGGCAAGCGCCACGCAAGCGCTGGCGGCCGGCGCCGAACCAAACGCCGCGCAGGCTGTCGAGCGAAGCGCCGAGGAGCTTGAAGCCCTGGTGGCGCCGGTGGCGCTCTACCCCGATGACCTGCTGGCCGTGGTGCTGCCGGCCGCCACCTATCCCCTG
Organism: uncultured Pseudomonadales bacterium; assembly: GCA_958296195.1. Taxonomy (GTDB): domain Bacteria; phylum Pseudomonadota; class Gammaproteobacteria; order Pseudomonadales; family Azotimanducaceae; genus Azophilus. The sequence continues at coordinate 3,388,850 of OY282455.1, forward strand.
CAGGTGGTGCAGGCCACGCGGTTCCTGGAGGCCCGCAAGAAGGATGCGCAAGCCAAGCCGGATGAGGCCTGGAACGAAGCGGTCGTCGCGCTGTTGAACTACCCGGAGGCATTGGAGCTGCTGAACGATGATCTGGACTGGACTTGGCGGCTTGGCGAGGCGGTGCTGGCCCAGGAGGAGGCCGTCATCGCCGCGGTCGGCGCCTTCCGCGAAAAAGCGCAGTCGGCCGGCAACCTGGAAAGCGACCGCAAGCAGGAAGTGGCGCTCGAAGAAGGCGCCATACGCATCAAATCGACCAGCCCAACCAGAATTCATGTGCCTTACTACGAGCCGGCGGAGGTGGTCGTGCAGCAACCCTATCGGGTGTACCACTACTACCCTAGAGCCTATCCGGTGTACTACTACCCCTATCGTCGGCACCACCCCTTCCATGACGACCGGTTCTGGGGCGTGACCTCCGCATTCAGCATCGGCTGGAGCACGGGGCGGCTGCACTGGTACCACTATGGCTTCCACGACCATCCCTACTTCGGCTACCGCTACTACGACCCGTTCTACTACCGCCGCCCACACATGTATCTGAGCCTCCGTGAGCGAAACCACCGGCACCGCAACGAGCGCCATCATGACCGCAACCGCTGGCGTCCCGATGGCCGTCGCCACGGCGCCAGGCCCCATCGCCCCCATCGCCAGGACCGCTGGGCCAGGGCGCATGACCCCGACCGGCGCCGCCCCGACAACCATCGGCACCGCGACAGGAGGGCGGAAAACCAGCAGCCTGGCCACCGGCGCGACGCGGACCGCTACGACCGCTCAGAGCCGGCAGGGCGCCCTGTTGCGAGAACTGTGCATCCCTCGCCATACGCTCGGGCGAATGGCGGAAGGCCCACAATCCATGCCCCGACCGAGGTAAGGACCCTGCCGAGGGAGACCATCCAACGGCCGCATCCACTCGGCCGGGGCGGTGGAGCAACCAACGCTGGGTTGGTTCGGCAGCGCTCGGCAAGCGCCCCGTCCCGCCCCGCCGTTCGGCCAACGCAGCGGCAACGCCCCCCAAGCCAAGCGCCCCGCGCTGGGATGCGTCCGGCTGCAGGAGACCTCCGCAGGGCCCCTCCAGCCCAGGTTCAGCGGCGGCCAAGCACCGTAAATCCACCTGTGGCGCAGCCCATCCCTAGGCCGAATCCCGCTTGGCGAGTTAAGCCCGGAACAGGTGCGTCGTCACCAGAGGCGCTCAGCAAGCAAATCCAAAGACCGTCGCCGCCCGTCCAAGCCAAGCGAACGCGCAAGGACGTTGACCATCAATAGCAACACATGGCCCGACCGCCTTCCAAAAAAACCGACCGCCCCCGCCGGATGGTTGCAAAGAGGTGCTTTCAGCTTGGTTTGGCGGGGCGGGCGAGCTGCGCGACGCCTTGGTTGCGAATCTCGTAGAGTTCGATGATGTTGCCGAACGGGTCCTTGCCGTAGATGGCGGAGGTGCCGCCAAAATCCACCGGCGGGCCGGCGAAGCGCATTCCAGCGGCGCAAAGCCGATCGTACTCTTCCTGAATGCCGTCCACCTGCAGGCAAAAGTGCGGATAGCCGTAGTCGCAGGGGCGTTGCCGATGGTCCGCCGGTTCAGGATTTTTGTACTCCCAAAGCTCGATGAAGGCGTTGGGCGCCTTCAGCATGGCCATGCGGGCGGCGGTCTCGTTTAGGCCAACCGCCCTGTCGGCCAAGGGGAAATCCCGATCCCAAGCGCCTTCCTGCACCACTGCAAAACCCAGCAGGTCCCTGTAGAAGGCTAGCCCCCGCTCAAAGTCCGGTACGCCAACTGCGATGTGATGAATGCCGACAATCATGTTCCTCTCCTAGTTGCTCCACTTAGCGGCGCTCGTGGCAAAACGGCCCACACCCACCGAGCCAAAGCGCAACGGAGTGGCGAATGTTCTCAGGGTCGACGCGAATGTTGCAAACAGCGCCTCCACTAAGCTCCTGAGTTTCGGCTATGCGCTGAGAGACTTGCGCTTTGAGGTAAAGCTGCATCCCGTAGGGCTTTCAAGGCATCCCGAATCGTTTTCAACCACTTTCCAACGAAGGAATGCGGGTTTGCTGGCCAAAGGAACCGCCAAAAAGCCTACAGCGCAAGTCTCTTTTCTCTTGGCCCCCAGCGACAAGCGGTTCAAGCTACAATAATCGCAACCCATGTCCGTATTGAAGTCCCTGCTGCGCCTTGGGCCGTTCGTGCGGCCCTATCGGGTGCGCCTTGCCGCCGGCGTTGCCGGCTTCGGCTTTGCGCGGGTGTTTGAAGGGCTGGTGCCCTTCTTTCTGGCGCAGGGCATCGACCGGATCAGCAGCGGCAGCGGGGACGTGGGTGGTCCCGTGCTGGGCATAGTGCTTGCCGTCACCGCCCGCTATCTGGTGGTCACCCAAGCTCGCTACGCGGTGCGCAGCGCCGGGCAGCTAGTGGCCTTTGACCTGCGCCAACGCCTGTACGACGGCTTGCAGGGGCAGGGTGTGAAGTTCTTCGCCAACCACAGCATTGGCGACATGATGACCCGTGCCGTCACGGACATCAGCCTGATTCAGCGGTTAATCGCCATGGGCACCATTTTGGTGATCATCCTGGTCTATGCCACGCTGGTGGGCTTCGGCTTCATGCTCTACTTCTCCCCGGCGCTGACCCTGCTGCTGTTGCCGCCCCTGCCGTTCATCTACTACCACGCGCAACGCTCCGCTAGGCAGATGGGAACGGCCTCTCTGCAGGTGCAGGAACGGTTGTCGGATTTGGCGGCGCTGACCCAGGAGAACCTGGCCGGCATCCGCACCATTCAGGCCATGGCACAGGAGGACAACGAGATCCAGCGCTTCGACCGCACCAACTTAAGCTACGCCAACGCCTTCTACCGCCAAGCCCAAGTCAACTCGCGGATGATGGCCTGGATGCCCAGCCTGGCCGCCGTCTGCTCCATCACCATCCTCGGCTACGGCGGCCATCTGGTGCTGGCTGGGGAGATGACCGCCGGGGCGCTGGTGGCCTTCTTCATGTACGTCAACATGGTGGTGCAGCCGTTTCGAGTGGCCGGCTTCATCGTCAACTTGGTGCAGCGGGCCGGGGTGGCCTGCGAGCGGCTGTTCGAGGTGTTTGATCTGCCGCCGGAAATACCCGACCTGCCGCAAACTGTGTCGGCGAGCAAGGTGCGCCGCCGCATTCAAGGCGCCATCGACTTTCGGGGCCTAAGCCACCGTTATGCGCCCGACCGCGCCCTCGCCTTGGATGACGTCCAGTTGCGCATTGGGCGCGGGGAGATGGTGGCCATCATGGGGCGGGTGGGCTCCGGCAAAACCACCCTGCTGCAACTGCTGGCGCGGTTGTTGGACCCGCCGCCGGGGACCTTGTTCATTGACGGCGCGGATGTGCGGGAATATCCCTTGGCGCAACTGCGGGCGCAGGTGGCTCTGGTGCCGCAGGACGCCTTTTTGTTCGGCCAGCCGCTCAAGGCCAACCTGACCTATGATGATCCGGAGCGGCCCTTGGAGCGCATTTGGGCCGCCGCCGCAGCGGCCGACCTGAAAGACACCATCAAGGGTTTTCCCGAAGGGTTGGACACCATCGTGGGGGAGCGGGGCGTCACCCTGTCCGGCGGGCAAAAGCAGCGAGCGGCGTTGGCTAGGGGGCTGATCCGGGAGGCGCCCGTGTTGGCCTTGGACGACTGCTTCTCCAGCGTGGATACGGAAACCGAGGAGAGGATCCTCACCGGCCTTCGCCGGGACCGGGTGGGACGCACCACCTTGCTGGTCTCCCATCGGGTCTCGACCGCCCGCCACGCGGACCGCATCATCGTGCTGGAGGCCGGCCGGGTGGCGGAAAGCGGCACCCATCAGGAACTAGCCCAGCACGGCCATCTGTACGCCGAACTGGAGCGGCGGCAACGCAATGGGGAGCACCCAATTCCAGTAGCGACGGCGCTCTAAATGACCGCGACCACCACCAAGCGCGACTACGCTCTGTTCGAAGCGGACCTTTCCGGCGCCGTGCTCAACCTGCGCCTGCTGCGGCGGCTGCTGCGCTGGCTGAAGCCCTATCGCGCCACCTTCGCCGTCAGCGGGCTGTTGGTGGTGGCCGCCTCCACCCTGCAGGTGCTGCTGCCGGTCATCATCTCCATCGTCGTCATCGACGGCATCATTCAAGGCGGCACCGACCAGCAGGTGCCGGACTTCGGCATGGTGGATGCCGTGGAGTGGCTTTCCGCCACCTTCAGCGCCCATCCCCTGGCGGCGGCCTGCGTCCTCTACGCCGCCCTGCAGATCGCCTGGGCGGTCCTTGGCCACGCCCATCGCATGACCTTGACCAGTTCCGTCATCAAGGGGCTAAGGGACCTGCGCCTGGATCTGTTCCGCCATTTGGAGACCCGCCCCGCGGCCTTCTACGACCGGGTGGCCGTGGGCCGGGTGATGACCCGGGTAACCAACGACATCGAGGCCCTCTACGATCTGCTGAGTGGCATCGGCGCCCTGATCGGCGAGTTCGTGCCCTTCTTCGTGGCGCTGATCATCATGCTGTCCATCGACGCTGAGCTGACCGGCATTCTGCTGCTGGCCATGCCGATCATGGGCGCGGCCACCTTCGCCTTTCGCCGCGCCACCCGGCAGTTGTTTCGGCAGTCCCGGCAAGCGGTGTCCGCCCTGAACCAAAATCTCCAGGAGAACTTGGCCGGCCTGCAGGTGGTGCAGCTTTCCGGGCGGGAGGGGCGCAACCTAGATGAGTACCAGCGCATCAACCGCCGCAACCTGGGCTACGAAATGCGGACCGCCCGCTGGGAGACCCTGTACGGCGCCTTCAACGACAGCGTGGCGCACGTCGCCATCGGCCTGATCCTCTACTACGGCGCCGGGCCGGTGCTGCAGGAGCAGCTATCCTTGGGCAGCGTGGTGCTGTTCACCCGGTTTGTGGAAATGCTGCTGCATCCCATCGTGGTGCTGGGGGAGCAAACCAACGTGCTGTTCCGGGCCATGGCCAGCGGCGAGCGCATCTTCCAGGCCTTGGATTGGGATGAGGCGGTGCATGAGCCGGCCGCGCCGGTCACACTGCCAAAGCGTCTCAAGGGTGCGGTGGAGTTCCGGCATCTGACCTTCGCCTACGGCCAGGACGGGCCGGCGCTTGAGGACGTCTCCCTGCACATCGCGCCGGGAGAGAAACTGGCCATCGTCGGCCCTACCGGGGCCGGCAAGAGCACCCTGATTCGGCTGCTGGGGCGGTTCTACGACTTTGCGGACGGTTGCATCCTTCTGGACGGCATCGACCTCAACCGCATCCACAGTCGGGACCTGCGGCGGCGCATCGGCGTGGTGCTGCAGGACTTCCACATCTTCTCCGGCAGCGTGGCGGACAACATCGCCCTGGGCGACCCCGCCGTCACCCGGCGGCAAGTCGAGGCGGCGGCGCAGGCGGTCAATGCCAAGAGCTTCATAGAGGCTCTGCCGGAAGGCTTTGACACCCAGTTGGCGGAGCGCGGCCAGAACCTCTCCCAAGGGCAGCGGCAACTGCTGGCCTTTGCCAGGGTGCTGGCGGCGGACCCGGAAATTCTGGTGCTCGACGAAGCCACCGCCTCCATCGACACGGAAACCGAGCAACTCATTCAGGACGCCTTGGACAGGCTGACCACCGGACGCACCTCCATCCTCATCGCCCATCGGCTGCAAACCGTGCAAAAGGCGGACCGGGTGCTGGTGATGGACCAAGGCCGCGTCGCCGAACTGGGCGCCCACGCGGAACTGCTGGCCAAGGGCGGCCTTTACCACCGCCTGCATACCTTGCAGTTTCAAGACGCACAAGCGTTGTCCTAGTGCGCTGTTCTTTCCCCCTTCCCCTTCCCCTTCCACCTCACCCCTTCCCCTTCGCCCCTTCCCCTTCGCCCCTTCCCTTGCCTCCTCCCCCAAATGCATGGGATTCGGGGAACAGGCTTCCTTTGCCGGGAACGATCGCAGGCAACTCCCCGCCTTCCGGTGTTTCGGACCTCATAGCGAACGCCCTTGGGGGTACAATCCGAGCATGGCGCAAACGCAAATTGCGAAAAGCGGGCAAAAGTACCGCACCGTCCAGGGCTTCAACGCCATCAAGGACGGCGTGAAGACGCAGCTCGGCGGCGTCCCCACAACCGGGCGCAAACCGCCTTGGCTGCGGGTGCGGCTGGGCGGCGGCGCCCGCTTCCAAGCGGTGCGGGAAACCGTGCGCAGCCATCGGTTGGCCACGGTCTGCGAGGAGTCCCATTGCCCCAACATAGGCGAGTGCTGGGACAACGGCACGGCCACCATCATGCTCATGGGCAGCGTCTGCACCCGCGCCTGCCGCTTCTGCTCGGTGGATACCGGCAACCCCGGGGGCTGGCTGGACGCCGGCGAACCGGCGGCGGCGGCGGAGTCCGTGCGGCTGATGAAGCTGCGCTACGTCGTGCTTACCTCAGTAGATCGGGACGACCTAGCCGACGGCGGCGCCGGCCACTACGCCGCCTGCGTCCGCGCCATCAAGCAGCGGAACCCAGGGACGGCGGTGGAGGCGCTGACACCGGACTTCGGCGGCGACGACGCAGCGGTGGCGAAAGTCGCCCTGTCCGGCCTTGACGTCTTCGCGCAGAATCTGGAAACCGTGCGCCGCCTGACCGCACGGGTGCGCGACCCAAGGGCCGGCTACGAACAGACCTTGAACGTCCTCGCCGCCGCTAAGCGACACCTGCCAAGCCTCCTGACCAAATCCAGCCTCATGGTCGGCTTGGGGGAAACCCGAGAGGAAATTCGCCAAGCCATGATGGATTTGCGGCAGCGCCAAGTGGATTTTCTGACCATCGGCCAGTACCTTCGGCCAACGGCCAACCATCTGCCGGTGGAGCGCTGGGTGCCCCCCGAAGAGTTCGAGGAATACCGCCAACTCGGCCTGTCACTGGGCTTCACTGAGGTGGCGTCTGGACCCCTCGTGCGCTCCAGCTACCGAGCCGACCGACTGGTGGACGGGAACAACCTCGGCTTGGCGCCCGTGTACATGGTTTGAACAGCGAGGAAGGGGAAAGCATGGCGGCTATGGAGCAAAGAGACATGGACACGGACCAAAGAACCGACGCGCAGGTGCGCTCTGAACTCACCCGCAAGGGCCATCTGGCCTTTAATTGGGAGGACTTGGACGAACTGACGCTGCCCAGCGGCATCAGGACCCGCATGTACCGGGTGGGGATGCCCGACGAGGACGGTTCGCCCACCGTCTTCAAGGTCTATTACCCGCCGAACTGCAAGGTGGAGGCCCATACCCACGAGTGCAACTACACGGAAATCCTCTTGGAGGGCAGCCAACGGGTCGGAGCCACCTGGCACCGCGCTGGGGACGTGCGCATCGGCCTAGCCAACCGCGGCTACGGCCCCTTAGTGGCCGGGCCGGAGGGCGCCACGGTGCTGTTCATGTTCGCCGACGGGCGCTGGCCGGCCGTCACCATCGGCAACAACGACGGCAGCACCCTAGGCAGCGAGGTGATCTCCGAACACTTCGCAAGGAAGAACCGCCAATCCGCCTAGCTGCACTCTCGCGATTTTGCCAAGGCGCAGCACGAGGATAGCCATCCGCAGATTGCGCACGGGAAAAGCGCCACGAGGCACGGATGCGCCCTGTATGGGGCAGCCACGGAACGCAGGGATGATCAGGCATAGCCAGCGCGGGCGGCAGTTCACTCCCATTGGCGCAATCGACCAAGTCCCCACCTCGGCGAGACGGTCAGGTTCGTCAATGCCCTTGATCGGCACCAACAGCGGCGCTTGCACTTCCTTTGGCCATCATGGACCATGCCGGGACTTCCTCTGTTGAAACTTAAGCGATGATCGATGCATACACCCGCGAGGCGGAAAACGCCATTCCGATTGAACTGGTGCGCAACGGCGATTTCGACGCTTGGCTCAAGGCGCAGCCGCCGGCGGACCAGGAGCGGGTGCGGCAGCAACGTTTCCAAGCCAAGCCGAAGCAGGTTTGCTGGCTGGGTGGACTGCGGGGGCAGTCGCGGGTGGCCACCGGTTGGGACGGCGCATCCTCCATCGCCACCCTCGGCGGCCTGCCGATGGCCTTGGGCGAAGGCGTCTATCGGCTGACGCAGCCGGCCGATGAGGTGCAGTTGCTGGGCTGGGGCCTCGGCAGCTACGAATTCACCCACTATCGCAGCCAAGCCAAAACTCCGGCGCAGTTGCTCCTGCCGTCAGGCGCAAGCCTTGGCCGCCTGAACAACTTGGTGGCCGCCGTGGGCTTGGTCCGGGACCTCATCAACACCCCCGCCGGGGATTTGCCGCCGAGCGCCTTGGCCGAACAAGCGGCGGCAGTCGCCAAGGCCCAAGGGGCCGCCTGCCGCATCATCGCCGGCGACGACCTGCTTGCCCAAGGTTTCCCCGCCATTCACGCCGTGGGCCGCGCCGCCGCCGACGCCCCGCGCCTGATCGACATCGAATGGGGAGAAGCGGATCGCCCCCTGATCGTATTGGTGGGCAAGGGCGTGTGCTTCGACAGCGGCGGCCTCAACCTCAAGCCAACCAAGGGCATGCGGCTGATGAAGAAGGACATGGGCGGCGCCGCCGCAGCCTTGGGGCTGGCGCAGCTCATCATGGCGGAGGCGCTGCCGGTGCGCTTGCGCCTTTTGATCCCGGCGGTGGAGAACGCCGTGGCCGGCAACGCCTACCGGCCCGGCGACGTCTTGAACACCTACGCCGGCCTCAAGGTGGAGATCGACAACACCGACGCCGAAGGCCGCCTGATTCTGTGCGACGCCTTGGCCTTGGGCGCTCAGGACAAACCCGATCTGATGGTGGATTTCGCCACCCTCACCGGCGCCGCCCGCACCGCGGTGGGCGCGGAGCTGGCCGCCATGTTCTGCAATGACGACAGCTTGGCCGAAGACTTGCTGACCGCCGGCGCCGCCGTGGATGACCCTCTCTGGCGCCTGCCCCTGCACCACGCCTACGGCTACCTGCTGGAAAGCAAGGTGGCGGACACCCTCAACTCCGCCGCCTCTCCGTACGGCGGCGCCATCACCGCCGCCCTGTTCCTCGCCAAGTTCACGGGCGACGCGCCCTGGGCGCACTTCGACATCATGGGCTACAACATCCGCCAACGGCCAGGCCGGCCGGAGGGCGGCGAGGCCATGGCCTTGCGGGCGGTGTTCCATTACCTCGAACGGAAATACGGTCGCTAGTGGGTGGAGGCGAGGACGATGTTCAAGGAGCTTGAGGGCGCCGCCATTGGGTCCAGCCGCCCCCTTGCCGCCGTATTGGACGCCCTAGCCTTCAACGCCGATGGCTTGGCCCCAGCCATCGCGCAAGACGCCGACAGCGGCACCGTGCTGATGTTGGCCTGGATGGACCGCACCGCCATCGAACGCACCTTGGCCAGCGGCCTCGCCTGGTACTACTCGCGCAGCCGCAAGCGCCATTGGCAAAAGGGCGAAAGCTCCGGCCATGTCCAGCGCTTGGTGGAAATGCGCTTCGACTGCGACGGTGACGCCATCCTGCTGCGGGTGCGGCAGCAAGGCCCCGCCTGCCACACCAACCGGGCAAACTGCTTCTACCTGCTGGTGAACGGAAAGCAGGCGCGGGTGACCAGCGAACGCATCGCCGAGCGCTGATTTTCGCCGCCCCGCCCGCAAGCACATGGAACTGCAACTGCACAACACGCTATCCGGGCGCAAGGAGGTTTTTCGGCCTCGGAACCCGGAGCGGGTAACCATGTACGTCTGCGGGCCGACGGTTTACGGCCATGTGCATATCGGCAATGGGCGCCCGGCGGTGGTCTTCGACGTGCTGCACCGCTTGTTGAAAACCCTGTACCCGCAGGTGGCTTACGTCTCCAACATCACCGACGTGGACGACAAGATCAACCGGCAGGCGGCCGCCAACGGCGAACCCATTGAGGCGCTGACCCGCCGCTTCAGCGCCGCCTACAACGAGGACATCCAAGCCCTCGGCGTTCTGGGCGCGGATGCACAGCCAAAGGCCACCGAACACATCAGCGAGATCATCCGCATGATCGAGGCCCTGATCGACAAGGGCTTCGCCTATGCGGCCGAGGATCACATCCTGTTCCACGTTCCGGCTGACCCCAACTATGGCGACCTCTCCCACCGCTCCCTGGAGGACATGCTGGACGGCGCCCGGGTGGAGGTTGCCCCCTACAAGAAGGACCCCAAGGACTTCGTGCTCTGGAAACCCTCCGCGTCGGACTTGCCTGGCTGGGAAAGTCCTTGGGGGCGGGGACGCCCCGGCTGGCACATTGAATGCTCGGCGATGATTCACGCCCATCTTGGCGCCGCCATCGACATCCACGGCGGCGGCGCGGACCTCTGCTTTCCCCACCATGAAAACGAGGCGGCCCAATCCCGGGCCGCCCTCGGCGAAGCCCTGCCGGTGCGCTACTGGCTGCACAACGGCATGTTGACCTTAGGGCAGGAGAAGATGTCCAAGTCCCTCGGCAACATCGTCACCATTCGTGAGCTGCGGCGGCGTCACGCCGGGGAAACCCTGCGCTACGCGCTGCTGTCGGGCCAGTACCGCTCCCCCCTAGCTTGGTCGGACGCCCTGCTGCGACAGTCCCGCCGCAGCCTGGATAGCCTTTACCAAGCGCTGCGCAAAAACCCTCCGGACGCAGACCGCCCTGCCCCGCTTGACCAAGAGTTTCCAGACTCCGTGCGAGACGCCTTGCAGGATGACCTAAACACCCCTCAAGCCTTGGCCGCCCTGCACGCCATCGCCGCCGAATTGAACCGCACTGCGGGTGCCGCCGAAGCCGAGCGCCTAGGTTCGCAACTATTGGCCGGCGGCTGGTTGCTGGGCTTGCTGGGCAGGACGCCGGATGAGCATTTCCACGGGCAGCCGACGCCCAGCCAAGGCGAGCAAGGCGCTGCCGCCCCCCTAACCAATGCCAACATCGAAGCCCTGGTCGAAAGACGCAACCAAGCCCGTCGGGAAAGGGATTTTCAGCAGGCTGACGCCATTCGCGATCAACTCGCCGCCGCCGGCGTGGAGCTCGAGGACAGCAGAGCCGGAACCCGCTGGAGACGGGGCTAGTCCAGACATTTGGCTGCGCCGCCTCGGTGCATGGTATAACCGTCTTCCTTAACAAAAAATTCAATATTTTCAATAAACTAATTGTAAGAACTGAACTGTTTTCACGCAGCAAGGCACATCGACCACACCCTCATTTGCCCTCTTGCCGATAGCCGATTCAAACAGCTTGGTCGGGGCAAACACCTACAAATTGCAAGGCGTTTTTCCGCCGTAAATCCCCGCCGAATCCCCTATTTTGTTGTGGAAGCCTCCGTGCATAGTGGCCTCAATCCCACTTTGCTATAGTTGAGGCATGAACATTATGACTTTTGACACTTTGGCTTTTTGCAAGCGTTTGCAGGATGGGGGAGTTCCGACCGACCAAGCGGAAGCTCATGCACGGGCGCAGGCGGATTTTCTGGCCGACTATCCGCTTTCCGAAATGACCGTCAAGAAGGACCTGGAGCGGTTCGCCACCAAGGACGACTTCGAGCGGTTCGCCACCAAGGAGGACCTCAAGCAGTTCGCCACCAAGGACGACTTCGAACGGTTCGCGACCAAGGAGGACCTCAAGCAGTTCGCCACTAAGGACGACCTCGAGCGGTTCGCCACTAAGGACGATCTCGAGCGGTTCGCCACCAAGGACGATCTCGAGCGGTTCGCCACCAAGGAGGACTTGGGCAAGCTCCCCACCATGGAGTATCTCGAGCGGTTCGCCACAAAGGAGGACCTGGGCAAGCTCCCCACCATGGAGTATCTCGAGCGGTTCGCCACAAAGGAGGACCTGGGCAAGCTCCCCACCATGGAGTATCTCGAGCGGTTCGCCACAAAGGAGGACCTGGGCAAGCTCCCCACCATGGAGTATCTCGAGCGGTTCGCCACAAAGGAGGACTTGGGCAAGCTCCCCACCATGAAAGACCTGGAACTGTTGGGCAAAACGCTCACCATTCGCTTGGGTGGAATGATCTTCCTAGGCATTGGCGCTTTGGCGGCATTGACGCAGTTCTAGCCTTGACCGCAGCACCCCGGGTTCAATGGAAGTTGCGCACGGCCAAGGAGACGGGTTCTCCCCCAGCGGTCAGTTTGTCGAGCAGCCAAGTGGCGTCTTGGACCCGGCCGGCCATGACGTGGATGACCTCCCGCTCCCGTTGCGCCACCCCTCTGACGCACAGCAATTGACCTTGCAGGATGGCTGCCCGGTAGCGCTCCAGCACGTTGCTCCACACCACCACGTTGATGTTGCCGGTTTCGTCCTCCAGGGTCAGAAAGACCACGCCGGTGGCGGTGCCGGGCCGTTGCCGGCAGGTGACCAACCCGGCCACCCGCACCAATTGCCCGGAGCGGCACAGCTCCAGATCCGCCGCCGTGCAGTGGCGGCGCAGCGCCGCCGCCCCGCGCAGCAGGGACAGGGGATGGGGGCCTAGGGACAAACCCAAGTAACGGTAGTCCTGCTGCATGTCCTCACCCACGGTAGGGGCCGCCAAGCCCACCTCGGTGCGGTACGGGGCCGGCGCCTCGGCGATGCGCCAGACGGCCGCCGGCTGTTCCACCCCGGCGGCGTCCCAATGGGCTTGGTGGCGATGGCCGGACAGCACCGCCAAGGCGCCGGCCCTAGCTAGGAAGCCAAGTTCACGGCTGTTCAGTTCGGCGCGGGCGCACAGCTCATCCACATCACGGAAGGGTTGGGCGGCGGCGATGCGCCGTCCGGCCTCTTCCGAAAGGCCCTTGACACGGCGCAGGCCCACCCGCAAGGCGCCTTGGGCCAGTTTGCCGCGCTGCGCCTTGGTCGGGCCGCGGCGGTTGGCGGGATTCATTCGCAAAGGGGCGCTCTGAGCCGATTTGCCCCGTTGGGCTTCGACGCCTGCTTCAAGGCGGAAATCCCAACCGCTGGCCTGCACGTCCGCAGGAAGCACCTCAACGCCGTGGCGAACTGCATCCTGCACTAGCTGCGAGGGCGAGTAAAAGCCCATGGGCTGGCTGTTCAGCAGGCCGGCGTAGAAGGCGGCCGGCTCGTTGCGCTTCAGCCATGCGGAGACATAGACCAGCAGCGCAAAGCTGGCGGCGTGGGATTCCGGAAAGCCGTACTCGCCAAAGCCCTTGATCTGCTGGAACAGGCGGCGGGCGAAGTCCTCCCCATGCCCTCGGGCCAGCATGCCGTCGATCAGCTTGCGCTCAAACTTCTCAAGGCCGCCGCGCCTTTGCCAAGCGGCCATGGCGCGGCGCAGCTCATCGGCTTCGCCGGCGCTGAAGCCGGCCGCGACCATTGCCAGTTCGATCACCTGCTCCTGAAAGATGGGCACCCCCAGAGTGCGCTCAAGCACCTTGCGCACCGCCTCGTCGGGATAGGTGACCGGCTCCTCCCCATGCCGGCGGCGCAGATAGGGGTGCACCATGTCCCCCTGAATTGGACCGGGCCGGACGATGGCCACTTCAATGACAAGATCGTAGAAGCATTCGGGACGCAGGCGCGGCAGCATGGCCATCTGCGCCCGGGACTCCACTTGGAAGACGCCGATGCTGTCGCCCTTCTGCAGCAACTGGTAGGTGCTGGCCTCCTCCGGCGGAATCCGGCCCAGAGTCAGCGCCGCCGGCCCTTGCCAACCGCGAAAGTCATTGATCAAGTCCAAGGCTTTGCGGATGGCGGTGAGCATGCCGAGGCCAAGCACATCGACCTTGAGCAGGCCCAGGGCCTCCAGATCATTCTTGTCCCACTGAATGACGGTGCGCTGCTGCATGGCGGCGTTCTCCACGGGCACTAGCTGCGCCAGCGGCCCGGAAGAGATCACAAAGCCGCCCACATGCTGCGAGAGATGCCGGGGAAAGCCCAGAATTTGCTCGACCAGCTCCACATAGAGACGCACGGTCGGGTTGTCCAGCCGGGCGCCCGCCACCGCCATGCGCTGGCCCATGTCCTCCCGGCGGTCCCACCAAGCCATGGACTTGGCCAGCAGATCGACGAAGCCGGCATCCAAGCCCAGCGCCTTGCCGACGTCGCGCAAGGCGCTACGGCGGCGGTAGGTGATGACCGTGGCGGCCAAGGCGGTGCGATCGCGGCCGTATTTGCCGTAGATGTACTGAATGACCTCCTCCCGGCGCTCATGCTCGAAGTCAACGTCGATGTCCGGCGGCTCCCGCCGCTCCCGGGAGATGAAGCGCTCGAAGAGCACATGCTGGCGCGACGGGTCCACCTCGGTGATGCCCAAGCAATAGCAGACGGCGGAGTTGGCGGCCGAGCCGCGGCCTTGGCAGAGAATGCCGCGGCGGCGAGCGAAGCGGACAATGTCCTCAATGGTCAAAAAAAAGTGCTCGTAGCCGAGTTCGGAGATGAGCGAAAGCTCATGTTCAATCAAGGCCCGCACCCTGGCCGGAACCCGCCGCAAGCCTTGGGGACCGTCGAGGCGTTCTTCCGGCGTTCCGTCAGCGACGGCCGGCGCAGCGACGTCCGATGGCGAACCCTCGCTGTTGCCGGGCCAGCGCTTGGCGGCGCCGGCATAGGCAAGCTGGCGCAGCCTGGCGGCCGGCGTCATCCCGACGGGCACGATTTCAGGAGGGTATTCGTAGCTCAGTTCCGCCAAGGAGAAGCGGCAGGCATCGGCGATGCACACGCTTTCGGCCAGCATTTCCTCCGGATACAGACGCTCCAGGCTTTCGATGCGGCGCAAATGCCGCTCCGCGTTCGGCAGCAAGTCGGCGCCGAGTTCATTGACTGGCTGCTTAAGGCGAATGGCCGTGAGCACATCCTGCAGCGGCTTGCGCCCGACGCAGTGCATGACCACGTCATTGGCGGCGGTGACCGGCAGGCCGAGGCGCAGCGACAAGCTTAAGGCATCGGCCATGCGCTGGGCGTCCCAGCCGTCAAGGAACTGCCCAAGGGCAATCCACAGCCGGCCGCAGCACTCCTGAATCCTGCGCCCGGCAAGCAACAGTTCATCCACAGCGCCCCGCCCCGGTGTCCAAAGCGCAAAGCAAGCGTCAACGCACCCGGCAAGATCGTCCAGGCGCAGCCGGTATTCGCCCTTGGAAGCACGGCGGCGGGCCAAGGTGATGATTTGCGCAAGCTGGCCGTAAGCGCGGCGGTTCGGCGCTAGCAGCACCAATTGCATGAAGGCGCCGTTTTCCCCGGCAACGCGAAACTCGGCGCCGACGATGAGCTTGACGCCAAGGCCGCGAGCAGCGGCATGGGCGCGGACGACCCCGGCAAGCGAGCATTCATCGGTGATGGCGATGGCCGCATAGCCGAGAGCATGGGCTTGGCGCACCAGCTCCTCCGCATGGGAGGCGCCCTGCAGGAACGAGAAGTTGCTCTTGCAGTGCAGTTCCGCAAACTGCGCCCTTGCCGGCGCCAGACGCTTGGGAGATTGCGCACCGCTAGGCTCCGCCACATCGCCCTTGCGGTCCATCTCGGCGGAACAGGCCCTAAGCGAAGTAGCCATGCAGGAACCACGCCTCAGCAGCGCCGCCGGGTTCATTGGCCGGCCAACCGCCAGCGCCACAGTTCAAGCCGAGGGGCTTATGGCGACGAAACAGCCAGCAGCGAGCGCCATCGCCGCGCTGGGCCACGAAGTAATCCCGGCTGAGGCTGCGCCGCCCCCACCAGCCGCTGGCGATGCGCTCGGGGCCGCTCAGGATTCGATAGTCCTTAAGACGCACTGGCTGAGGCGATTCAAGCAGCCACAGGGGCCGAGCGGGGCGCTCCCCGGAACCCACCGGAGAGCCAAGCACGGAGGCGACCTTGGCCCCGCGCCGGCCGGCAAGCGAAACCGGCCCCGACGCAGTTGATTGCACGCAGTGCGCAGCGCGTTCCGGGCGATGATCGTCAACCGAGCGCAACAGGCGCAAGGAATCCCCACCGAGTCGGGCGGCAAGGCGATCAACAAAATCGGCCGGCGCTTCGGCAGCCGCAGCGGCATTGGGCAGCAGACCACGCCCGCTGTGGGCGGATTGGGAGACCGGCGCCAATCTATCCGCCGTCAACGCCACCGTCATGACCTCGGCTGGAAGATCCGCCCTCTCCAGCGCCAGGTCGCTGATGTCCAGAAAAGCCGGGGCCTGCAACCGAGGCTTGGCGAAACGCACCGGCAGCGCCAGGGAACCGCCCGCCAGCGGCTTGAAGCGCCAAATTAGGGCACCGGCACCGAGTTGCCGCGCACTGAGCCAGGCTTCAAGCCGCGCCGCCAAGCAGGCCATGGGCGGGCGCAGAGCTTGCTTGCTGGAAGCCGATTCCAGCAAATGCAGGGAGGCGCGGAAGCGCTCCTTGGGTGGTTCCGGCCTTTGCGGGTCCGCCAAGTCACCCATCAGTTTGCCTAAAGTCTCGAGCAAGTCGGCGCCGAAGCGCTTGCCAAGCTCGTGACGGGGCAACTCGGCCAACGGGCCGACTCGAAAAATACCCATGTCAGCCAAACGTTCAATGCTGCGGGCGTCAATTTCGGTGCAGGGGAGAGGCACGGCAGCCATAGCCTGGAGCGTCCGCCGCCGCAATTCGGCCTGGTCCGGAAAATCGGCCAGGGGCGTGGCCAGCCCAGCTTTAGCCAAGGCCAAGGCCGGGGCGGAGGTATGCGCAGCCGCCAAGGAGACCCTGTGGCCGAGGCGTCGAATGGCTTGGCTTAGGCGGCGCAGCAACGGACCAAGGCCTTCAAAGAGGCGCAGGCTGCCGCGAACTTCAAGCAACAAGGCCGTCGGCGGGCACCAAGCCTGCTCCACCGCCCAAAGTGGCTCGCTGGCGGCGCCCGGCCGCCTTGCCGACGCACCCTGCAGGCGCTCTGGGCGGCCGCGGTTCGATGCGCTCCGGCTAGGCTCAGACCCGTGTGCAACGCGCATTCGGCCGCATTGGCCGGGTGCGTTCCCGTCCGCAGCACTCCCGGCGCGATGGGCCGCCGACGCCGGGCGATCGAAACCGTCCGTGCGGATCAGCAAAACCTTGCCGACCTCAATGCCGGCTTCGGCCAAGGCCGGCGCATAGGGCGGGAACGGCGGGTTGACCCAAGCAATCCAACGGGGCTGCTCTCGGCTTAAACGGGCCAAGCCGGGCGCCAGCAGCCGCAGTTCGCCGACGCCCACGGCATCGGCGAGCACTTCGGTCAGCCCAGCACGGGGCCACCCCCGGTCGGGAAGCAGCCGGTCCAATTGCTCGAACCCAGTGGGCAAACCCGTGGGCGTTTGCGCACCGGCCGCATCGGCGAGGTCTTGGGCGCACCAGAGTTCATGGCTGGATAGAAGCTCTCGAATGACGCTGGCCGCCGCTCCTGTCACCGCCCGAACAGGTTCGTTTTGGGCCAAAGGCCCACCAAGGCCCGGCTGCCCCAAGGCTCTTGCATGGAGTGCGGGCATACTGTTTCCAAATACAGTTTTCTCCAGAATAACTGTATTTATAAACAGATTCCAGAAAATACCCGAAAATTCATGCGGCTGGCAAAAGGCGCAGTTGTCGAATGCGGGCGCGGCCTTGGTGGCCGGGGCATCAGGCCATGTTGATCAGCCAGCCGAGCAGGACCACTTGCGGCAAGGTGACCAAGGGCAAAAAGAGCGCGAATTTCCAAGACGCCGTGGCCTCCCGCAACACCATGATCTCCGTGTAGTCGGTGGCGGCGCCGGCCATCAGGAAGGCGAAGCCGTTGCCGGGGGCGTTGGCGCGGGTCACCAAGTCCGCAGCGATGGGGGCGGAGCCCTCGGAGCAGACCTCAATGATCGTCGCCGCAACGATCGTCATGCCCAGCCCAAGAAGCGTGGGCCCGAACCAGGCCGCAAAGACGTCGCCATCCATAAACGCCCGCACCACGCTCGCCAAGACGATGCCGAACAACAGCCAGCGCATCACGATGCGCGACTCCTTGACGCCGTCAACGAGCGCCTCCGCGAAAAAGGCGCGGTTAAAGGAGCAGGTGCGCAGCCCGGCCCGCGCCGCCGGCCAGAAATCAAAATCCCGGGACGACTCAACTCGGTTGGGATTGGCCGGCAAGGCGCCGCGAGCCGTCAAGTGTTCATAAACCAAGCCGGTGACGATGGCCACCACAAAGGAAAGCAAGGTGAACAGCAGGGTCAGCGGCAAGCCGATGAGGGCGACGAGAATGAGGGTCAGCGACAGGGAGTTCCAAGGGCTGGCCACCAAAAAGGCAACCACCTGCCCGCCGCCGACGCCGCGCTCGTAGAGCCGGGCGCCGACCATAAGCACCCCGTGGTTGCACAGATCGAGCAGGAGGCCGTACAGGGTCGCCCGCAACAGGCCGCGCAGCCCGCCCTGCGAACCCAAGGCGGCGATGACGAACTCCCGCGGAACCTTGCCGAGCAACCCGATGAACACCACGGCGAGGGCGACGCCCCACCACATTCGATGCACCAGCTCCACCACCGACGCCGACAGTTCCGCCACTGCGCCGCCCAGCGACCCAGCACCAGCGTAGTGCAGGGCGTAGAAAACGGCGACTACCGCCAAGGACACCCAGAGCAGATAGTCGAAGCGCCTGGGCGCCGGAGCGTGGCAGGCGGCCGAGGTCTCCGGCGCCGCCTTGTCGGTCAGTTCGGCCATGCTGAAGGAGCGTCCTTCAAGTTTGCTGCTCCCAATAAGGAGCGCGCAGCTTGCGTTTGTTGATCTTGCCCATGGTGTTGCGGCCTAAGGTCTCCACCCATTCCAAGGTGCGCGGACACTTGTAGTGGGAAAGCCGCTCCCGACACCAAGCGATGACGGCTTCAGGCACAGGGGGGTCCAACGGCTCCCGGGCAATCGCCAGAGCCTTCAGCTCCTCGCCCATTTCCGCATGGGGGACGCCAATGCAGGCCACGTCAAGAAGGGCCTCGTGTTCGATCAGCACCTGCTCCGCCTCAGCCGGATAGATGTTGACCCCGCCGGACACCACCATGTCGCTGAAGCGGTCCGTGATATAGACGTAGCCGTCCTCGTCCATGTAGGCGATCTCCCCCAAGGTGAACACGCCGGGGGCGATGTGGGCGGCGGCGGACTTCTCCGAGTCGTTGTGGTAGATGACGCCGCGCCCGGTTTCGTCCTTGAAGAACAGGCGCCCTTCGCGGTTGGGCGGCAGCGGCTTGTCGTCGTCATCGAGAATCATCGCCTCAAAGGGCGGCACCGCCCGGCCCACGGAGCCGGGATGCTCCAGCCATTCCTCCGAAGTGATCATGCAGGTGGTGCCCACCTCGCTGGCGCCATAGGCATCTACAAACACCGGCCCCCACCACTCGATCATCGCCCGCTTCACCTCCACCGGGCACTTGGCGCCGGTGTGGGCGACGCGCTTCAGGGCGCTGAGGTCGTAGCGGGCCTTGACATCCTCCGGCAGCGCCAACAGGCGCACGAAATGGGTGGGCACCATGACGGTGTTGCCTATGGCGTAGTCCTGCATGGCCTGGAGCGTTTTTTCCGCGTCAAACCGGCCGAGA
Organism: uncultured Pseudomonadales bacterium; assembly: GCA_958296195.1. Classification (GTDB taxonomy): domain Bacteria; phylum Pseudomonadota; class Gammaproteobacteria; order Pseudomonadales; family Azotimanducaceae; genus Azophilus. The sequence goes on from OY282455.1 coordinate 3,408,278, forward strand.
ATGACGCAGGGAACGCCGGCCGCCAGCGTCCGAGCACCGGACAGCGGCCCGGTGTGGTACATCGGGCCGACCACAAGATGGGCACCCCACTCCGCCGCCGGGCTTGCCGCCAAGTTGGCCAAGTGCTCCGCCACGGTGTCGCCGCCGGCGAACATGGTCGGCGGCAGTTCGGTGCCCTTGGGACGGCCGGTGGTGCCCGAGGTGTAGAGCAGGTTTGGCCGCGGCCGCAAGTCACCCGGCGGCTCGGCGCCGAGCTGGTCCGCCAACCACTGCTTCCAAGGCCGAACGCCGACCTCCATGCACCAGCCAATGACCGTATGCACACCGCTGCTCCGCGCCGCGGCCACGCCCCGCTCCGCCGTATGCGGCCCCACAAACAACACTCGAGCACCGGAGTCATTGAGGATGTAGGCCACTTCGTCGGCGGTCAGATGGAAGTTGACCGGCACGACGGAGGCGCCGCCGATGAGCCCACCCAAGTTGGCCATGGCCGTTTCGACGGCGTTTTCGGCAAAGACCGCGATGCGGCGCTCCGGCCCCAAGTCCAATTGCTGCAGGCCGTTCGCCATCCGATTCAGGCAATCATCGACCTCAGCCCAACCTAGGATCTTTGCTTCGTCCCGAAGTGCTGTCTCATCAGGACGTTCCCGCGCCAACTTTGCGGCAAATGTAGTCACTGAGGCTGCCTTCCGCTTAAAATGCGCATTCTGCCAAAAAAACATAGGGGAAGGGCATTGAGCACCGAAATCACCAACGACGTTTTGTTGGACATGCACCGTCGCATGGTGCGCATCCGCATCTTTGAGGAAACCGCCGGCAAGATGATGGAGAACGGCAAGATTCCCGGCGCCCTGCATCTGTACGTGGGCCAGGAGGCCATCGCCGCTGGGGTCATGGTGCATCTGTCCAACGAGGACTACATCACCAGCACCCATCGCGGGCACGGGCACCTGATCGCCAAGGGCGGCGAATTCAACTACATGTTCGCCGAGCTCTACGGCAAGGCCACCGGCTATTGCAAGGGCAAGGGCGGCAGCATGCACATCTCCAACCTGGAGCTTGGCATGTTGGGGGCCAACGGCATCGTCGGCGGCGGCCCGCCCATCGCCATGGGCGCAGCCTTCTCCTGCCGGTTCCGCAAAACCAAAAACGTCGCCGTCGCCTTCTTCGGCGATGGGGCCAGCAACGAAGGAGCCTTCCACGAAGCCGCCAACATGGCCGGCCTGTACAAGCTGCCCTGCGTCTTCGTTTGCGAGAACAACGGCTACGGCGAGTACACCCCCCAAGCCAACCACCAAGCCATTGTCGATGTGGCGGACCGGGCGCCGGGCTACGGCATGCCCGGCGTCATCGTTGACGGCATGGACGCGGTCGCCGTCTATGAGGCCGCCGGAGAGGCCATAAAGCGGGCGCGGGACGGCGGCGGCCCGACCTTGCTGGAATGCAAGACCTACCGCTACTACGACCATGTCGGGGTTCGGGGCATGGGCTTGAGCTACCGCACCGACGAGGAGGTCGAGCAATGGAAGCAAAAGGACCCCATCATGAACTTCGAGGCGCATCTTGCCGAACAGGGTGTGCTGTCCGCCGATGCAGCCGCAGCCGTTCACTCTGAAGTGCGCCAAGAGGTGGACGAAGGCATCACCTTCGCCGAGTCCAGCCCGCCGCCGGAGCCGGCGGCGGTCACCGAAGACGTTTACGCCTGAAGGAGCGCAGCATGGCTGAACCACAAACCAAACCCAGGGAGCTGTCCTATGTGGCGGCCATCGCCGAAGCGGTGCGCACCGTGATGGCCGAGCAGCCGGAAGCCTTCGTCGCCGGCGAGGACGTCGCCGATGCGGGCGGCGTGTACGGTTACTACCACGGCATTTTGCAGGAGTTCGGCGCCGACCGGGTGTTCGACACGCCGATTTCGGAGGAAGGCATCGTCGGCCTAGGAGTCGGCGCCGCCGCCACCGGCTGCCGCCCCATCATCGACGTCATGTTCATGGACTTCATGGGGGAGTGCATGGACGAAATCGCCAACCAGCTCGCCAAGATGCGCTACATGTTCGGCGGCCGGGCAACGCTGCCGGTGACCATTCTGAGCATGGCTGGCGCCGGCGCCAGCCTGGCGGCCCAGCACAGCCAGAGCCTGGAGGCCTGGATCTGCCACCTGCCGGGGCTCAAGGTGGTGATGGCGTCAACGCCTTACGACGCCAAGGGGCTCATCATCAGCGCCGCCCGGGACGACAATCCCGTCATTGTGGTGCTGAACAAGATGTCCCTCGCCATGACCGGCGAGGTGCCGGAGGAGCCCTACACCATTCCCATTGGCGAAGCCAACATTCTGCGTTCCGGGTCGAACTACACCATCATCGCCTTTGGGCGCATGGTGCATGAAGCCTTGGCGGCGGCCAAGCAACTTGAGCCGCTGGGGGTGGACGCGGAAGTCATTGATCTGCGCAGCCTGCAGCCCTTCGACGGCGCAGCGGTGATGAGGTCCGTCAAGAAGACCCACCGAGCGCTCATCGTCCATGAGGCGGTGCGCTTCGGCGGCTTTGGCGGCGAGATCGCGGCGCAGATTCAGGAGCTGGCCTTCGACTATCTGGACGCGCCGGTAGCCCGAGTCGGCGCTCCCTTCAGCCCCGTGCCCTTCAGCCCGGCGCTGGAGATGCACTATGTGCCGAACGCGGAGCGCATCGTTGCCGAGGCCAAGCAGCAGCTTGGGTTGTAGTCGTCCGCCGCAGCGGCGGGCCGCCATTCAGTTGGCCCGCCATGCAACGGAGGCTGCTCGTAGGGGATCTAAGTGCATTCGGCTGCTCGGTTAGGCATGGTTTTTCGCAACAGCTTCAAGGCGTTTAGTTGAGCATTTTCGGCATCGTCGCCAACCCGGCGTCGGGCAAGGACGTGCGTCGCTTGGTGGCCCGGGCCTCGGTGTTCGACAACCAGGAGAAGCAGGCCATCGTCGAGCGGGCGATCACCGGCGCCGCCGCGGCCGGCGCTCTGGAGTTCGCCTATCTGGATGACGCCAACGGCATCGTCGCCAACGCCGTGCGGGAGAACCCGCGCTTGCGCGCCCGCCCTCTGGACACGACACGCACACGCACGGCGCTGGACACCATCACCGCCGCCCGGGCCCTAAAGGAAGCCGGCTGCGCCGCCGTCATCACGCTCGGCGGCGACGGCACCAATCGCGCCTTCGCCATTGGCTGGCCGGATGCGCCGCTCATTCCCATTTCCACCGGCACCAACAACATCTTCCCCAGCCTATTGGAGGCCACGGTCGCCGGCGCCGCGGCCGGGCTGCTCGCCAGCGGCCAAATCGAGCTGCATGAAGTGGCTGTTCGGCAGAAGGCCATCCATGTGCAGGTGCAGGGTGCGCACCCGGACAAGGCGCTGATCGACGCGGTGCTGAGCCGGGAGCGCTTCGTCGGCGCCCGGGCGCTCATGCAACCGGAATTGTGGGATGTGGCGCTGCTGAGCTGTGCGGAGCCGGCGGCGGTGGGCGTCACCGCCATCGGCGGGTTGCTGCGGCCGCTTTCAAGAACTGAAGACGCCGGCTTGCGGCTGAAGTTCGGCCCCGGCGGCCAAGTCGTCCAAGCGCCCGTCGCGCCAGGGCTGTACAAGCCGGTCGCCGTGGCCGAATGCGTCCTAACGGGTTTCGGCGAGGAAATCGAAGCGGTTGGGCCAGGTGTGCTCGCCTTTGACGGGGAGCGGGAGCAGGTGCTGCGCCCCGGCCAATGCGCCAAGCTGCGGGTGGACCGCTCCGGCCCGTTCGTCGTCAATGTGGGGCGTACCCTTGAATTGGCCGCCCGCAGAGGATTGTTTAGGATGAACGGCCAGGATGAACGGCGCTCCGCTGCGGCGGCGCCCGCCAGTCAAGCCAACGGAGGGAGAGCTTAAGTTGCCCAAGGAAATCTATCTGGTGAAGGTCGGCATGAACATGACCGAAGGCGTCGTGGAGGAATGGTACGTCGCCGACGGCGCCTCCGTGGACGCCGGGGAGATGCTTTATCGCCTGGAAACCGAAAAGGTCAATCTGGATGTAGATGCCGAAGCCAGCGGCGTCGTCAAGCATTTGGCGGAGGAAGGCGTCACCATGAAGCCGGGCGACGTGGTGGGCTACATCTACGCTCCAGACGAACCGGTGCCGGATGTGCTGCCGGAAGGCGGGGCGGCGGATGCGGCAGCCGCTGCCGGCGCGACTAGTGCAGCAGCGGCGGATGCGCCGGCGGTGGTTGCCGCCCCGACGGCTGGCTCTTCTTCCGCAGACGGCCGCATTCTGTCATCGCCGGCCGCCCGGCGGTTGGCTGGAGAGTTGAACGTGGACATTGCCGGCCTCATCGGCAGCGGACCTGGAGGCCGCATCGTCGAAGCCGACGTCCAAGCCGCTTCCGAGGCGCAGCCCAAGGCCCCTGCCCCAGCGCCGTCCTCGCCCATGGCCCGCAAGCTGGCCCGGGAGCTCGGTGTTGACCTAACGCAAGTGCGTGGCACTGGACCCGGAGGCCGCATCACCAAGGAGGACGTGGAGAGCGCGGCCAAGAAACCCAGGGCGGGGCCGGCCGCCTTCGAGCACGGCGAAGACCAAACCATTCCAGTGCGCGGCATGCGCAAGACCATCGCCAAGCGCATGTTGGAGAGCCTGCAAGGCTCCGCCCAGCTCACGATGGACATGGACGTCAACATGGACGATGCAGTGAAGCTGCGCAGCCAACTCATCGACGAATGGCGGGATGAGGGTGTGCGCCCCACCTACACGGACTTGGTGGTCCGCGCCGTCGCCAAGGCCTTGGAGAAGCATCCGCACATGAACAGCCAGTTCCGCGATGCGGAAATCACCTTGCGGGGAGACATTAACGTCGGCATGGCGGTGGCGCTGGAGGAGGGCTTGATCGTCCCGGTGGTGCATCACGCCAACCAACTCGGCTTGAAGGAAATCGCCCAGGAAAGCAGCCGCTTGGCGGAGGCGGCCCGCAACGGCACCCTCACCCCGGACGACCTGCACGATGGCACCTTCACCGTGTCCGCTCTGGGCATGTTCGGGGTGGATGCCTTCACCCCGATCATCAACGCCCCGCAATCCGGCATCTTGGGCGTCAACCGCATTCGGGAAGCCGTGCAGTGGATTGGGGAGCGGCCCGCTAAAACCCAGGTGATGCGCCTGTCCCTGACTTGGGACCATCGCGCCTTGGACGGCACCCCGGCGGCGCAGTTCCTAGGCAGCGTGCGGGATCTGCTGGAGGCGCCCTTCAGGCTGCTGGTCTAGGGTGGGAGGTCAGCCGCCGCCGGTAAACTGCATGAACCGCATAAACGTGGACAAAGCCACGACGGCGGCGAGAATCATGCCGCCTAAGCGAATAGTCATCTTCTTGTCCCGCAGCTCCAGCAGCAAGAGCAGTTTCTCTTCGGTGACCATCTTGCTAACCAGATCTTTAAGTGCTTTCCTGTTGGCGGTGGCCATCTCGTGCAGGTCCGCTTTCGTCGCGAAGCCGTCTAGGTCTTCCTTCTTCGCGAAGCAGTCCAGGTCCTTCTTCTTGGCGGAGCCCTCCAGGTCCTCCTTCTTGGCGAAGCCCTCCAAGTCCTCCTTCTTGGCGAAGCAGTCCAAGTCCGCCTTCTTGGCGAAGCCCTCCAAGTCCTCCTTCTTGGCGCAACAGTCCCAATCCGCCTTGGTGGGCATCTGGTCGAGTAAGGCTTTGATGTGCTCCAGCTCCACCAAGTCCGCCTTGGTCGCAACCTGGCCGAGCAAGTAGGCGATGACCAGGTCTCCTTGCGCCGCAGCATGGGTGTCGGCTTGGGCCGCCGGCACCCCGCCCGTCTGCAAGCGCTTGGAAAACGCCAAAGTGTCAAACATTTCCGCAGCCATAAGCGGACTATAGCAACAGGTTTGCGTAGGCGCCATAGGGCGATTTCGGCAAACGGCACACGACATCCGCCCGGCGTAACCGCAGCCTTTAGCCCGTGAGGCGTAAGCCCACGCCGCTTGGTGGAGGTGGAAATCGAAGCGCGAGAGGGGCCCGCAAAAGAACGGAATACCCGAAACAAATCTTGCCGGCTACTAGGGAGCGCGACGGGCTGGATTACTTACGAAACGCTAATGGGCAAGGGAACTATAGCCGCCTGACCGCGTCCCAGGAATTCACCCTAGGAAACCACCAGCTACGGCGCAAAAAACAAGGCCCGGACGGAGCCGGGCCCTGGTATCGAAACATGGTAAGGAGCCCGATCTACATGTCTATCGAAAACTCCAGACCCCAACTGCTGCCGGGATTGATGGTGCCCGCCGCAAACAGCGGTTGAATGATCGTCGGAAACTCGTAAACGTCATCCGTCAAATTGCGGCCAAACAGGGTGAATTGCATGTTGTTGTAGGAGTAGGCAACGGATGCGGTCAAATTCTCCCGAGAATCCACCCTGCCAACATCTAGGTTGAGCAGCTGGGTCTCAACCTCATCCACCCAGTCGTACTTGACGTAAAGCACCACTTCCCCCGTTCCCACCGGGTAGGTGAACGTTCCGCCGAGGCCATAGGTGACTTCGGGGGCGTTGCGCGGTGTCAAGTGGGTTGCATCCTCCACCTCTGGGCCACCGACGAGAACGTCGTCATTGGGGTTCAGGTCCGTTTCGAAGTCATCGTAGGAAGCGTCCAGCCAACCAAAGGACGCAAAGAAGTTGAGATACTCGCTGGCGACCCACTGCACCTCCACCTCAATGCCCTGGTAGGTGGCCGTGGCCACGTTGTCGAATACCGTGGCCACCGTGTTGGTGGTGGCGTCGAACTGCACCGCCTGCTCCTGCTTGCCCTTGAAGTCATTGTAGAAGTAGGCGGTGTTGAATTGGACCCGGTTGTTGAGCAATTGGCTCTTGACGCCGGCCTCCCAGGAATGGGCGAATTCAGGATCGTACTGATCGCGCTCGAAGTCGGCGACATTCTGGTTGACGCCGAAAAAGCCGCCGGAGTGGAAGCCTTCCGAATAGGAGGCGTAAAACAGCACATCGTCGGACCACTGATACGACAACCCGACTTTGGGCGAGATTTCGCTCCATTTGTTGTCGAGAACCGCAAATTCAGGGAAATTCCTGATCCGCTGACGATCCAGGGGAGCGAGATAGGCCTGACCAGCCATGAAGTCCTTGGTTTCACGGGTCCAGCGCAAGCCGGCCGTCAAAGTCCAATTTTCGGCAAACTCCCAGTCCCCTTGCGCATAGAACGCGATGGACTCGGTTTCCTGCTCCTCCAACAGCCGTTGGGTGTAGGCCGCCCCCAAGCCAGCCAATGAGGCCCCAGTGTCGCAACGAACGTTGCCGAACGCTCCCGCCCAGCACTGCTCCAACGGGGAAGGTTGTCCTTCACCAGAACCAGGAAGCCAAGTGTTGTTCGTCAGATCATAGCCGCTGAGCGTACCGACGAATTTCCAAAATTCCCCGCCAGTCACCCAATCCTGCTCGAATTCGCTGTTCCAGTAGTAACCGCCGACAACGAAGGAAACCTTGTTCCAAGTCGCTTCTAGCTGAAGTTCCTGACTGAACTGCTCGTAGTCATTCAGGCGTTCGATGGTGATGTGGTTGCTTGAGGTTCCGTCAAAGTCGTAGATCCGGTCCTCAACCATGTCGCGCAGGCCGGTTCTCGAAACAAGCCTCATGCTGTCGTTCAAGTCATAGGTCATAGTGAGGGTGTAGGCGTCCACCTCCGTTGAAGCCGGATTGGGGAGATCGGTTGTGCCCTCCTTCGGTATGTCAAGACTCGTTCTGCAAGGCACGTCCGAATCCCACTGGGGCAAAATCCTTGACGCAAACAGGGTGCAGGCCAAAAAGCCGCCGGACAAATCCTGCTGGCGCGGGTCACTGGGAGCGGCCGCCACACCCGGTGCAAGATTGTAGTTGGTCAAGAAGGCGGACAACTCGCTGTCGTCGTCGAATTTCTCAACGGTGAACAAGGCCTCAAACCGATCATTGGGCGTTGCCAGCAGCGTCAGACCGTAGTTTTGGTAATCCGTTTCCGGCACGCGCCGTTCCAAGGTGCTGTTGTAAAGGAACCCGTCGTTCTTGATGCTGGTGAAGAACACCTTGCCGGCTAGTTTGTCCTCAATGATGGGGGCGTTCATGACCGCCCGAAACTCCCGCTGGTCCCATTTGCCGGCGGTGAGCTTGAAACGGCCGCCGTATTCGCCGGTCGGCCGGCTGCGGAGGACGTTCACCACCCCCCCCACGGTGTTCTTGCCGAACAAGGTTCCCTGCGGCCCGCGCAGAATTTCCACGCGGTCGATATCGAAATTCTCGATCAATTGACCGCCAAGGGAGCCCAAGTAAATGCCGTCGATCATGACGGCGATGGGCGAATCTAAGGAGTTGTCGTCCGTACGGGTGGGACTGATGCCCCGAATAGTGATCGATGTGGCGTTGTTGCGGCTGCGGTCGCTGTCAATGCGGACGTTCGGCGCAAAGCCGTTCAGGTCGGACAAGTCACGAATGGTGGACTGCGCCAGTTCCTGGGACAGCGCCGTGATGGCCACCGGCACTTCCTGGGCCGACTCCTCCCGCTTCCGGGCGGTGACGATCACCTCCTCAATGACCAGCGAGCCGGATTGAGCTCCGAACGCCGGCGCCGCGCTGACGGCGAGCAGCGTTGCCGCCCCTACGGGTGCCAAGCCTAGAATTGCAGTGAGTGCGTGCCTCCTCATGGGTACCTCCTGTTCAGCATCAAGATGACTAGCGCAGAACTCAGAACCTCTGCCCCTCCCTGCGCTGACAGCGCAACATATACCGAACTTGCGCTTAGCGCAAGAAAAAAAACCGGATGGATTGACTTTATTGCGTCGTCATCCCCGCATCGACCGTGAACTCCGCGCCGCTGACGTAGTTGGACTCGTCGGAGGCAAGGTAGAGCACGCAGTTGGCGATGTCCTGGGGTTCGCCCATGCGGCCCATGGGCACCCGCTCCGGCGCCACCGGCTGGGGCTCGCTCAGGCCCGTGGCCTGCGCCTGCATGTTGGTCCAGATGACGCCCGGATGCACGGATCAGCGTCGGGCAATCACCCATTCGAAATTCAAAAAGAGGCGATTTTTCGGCCCTTTTTACCCGGAATTCGCCGCTCTCCCCCCTGTCCCAAAATCCAAAAACCCCATTAAAATTAGCCATTTGTCGATTCGCCGGCCGATTGGTTAGGCTTCGTTTCTTGGATGGGCGGCGCATGGCGATGCGCCCCGTTTTCGCCGGTGCCGTCGGCCAAAGCCCATTTGCGGTTGGAACGCTCACTGATGCGCTGGTGAGCAGTACACGCGACTTGCCTCTGGCAAGTCATAGCGTGTTATTGCTTGCGCCGGTCCACAACCGTCCACGTTGGCGCCCAAGGTGTCGGAGTTGATGGGCGCTCTTGAAGGCGCTGCTGTTAATGAGGGAAGCTATCAAGCCTATTTGGAAAGGAAGCGCCTTTGAAAATGATGTTTGACGCCCATGTTGTCCTTGATGTTCTTTTGCGGCGTCAATCGTTCAATGAGCCAGCCGGAGATCGCTCGTCCGCGCTGAGCGCGGTGAAGTTCCGGGATGTATTTGCGCCAACGTGGTCACCACCATGTTTTACTTGGCGCGCAAGGCTGTTGGGCGGGCGGATGTCCGTCGGCAGGTGCAGACCATCCTGTCGATTCTCGACGTGGCACCAGTCAGTTGGCGCTTCTCAATGCGTCCGGCTGACAGCCCGCCTTGGGCTTATCCTGGGTTCTGCGGGGAAAAAATGGAATACCATGCCCGTGGACAACCGCACCTAGTGTGCTGCCGCGCCAAAGACGACCGGAGTGGAACCTGAGCAAGTGTGCAATCCCAGCCGCCGCTTGGACCTTGGTGTTCGCCTTGGCGGTCGGAGCCACGCAAGTCGGCAGCTTGGAGCGGGAGTCCTTCAACGACGAAAGCACGTTCACGGTGATCGCGGCGAGGGTGCTTGACGGCGAGCTGCCCTATGTCAAGCTCTTTGACAACAAGCCGCCGATGATCTTTCTTCTCCTAGCCGGCGCCATGGCGGCGTTCGGCGAATCCCTGTTCGTGGTTCGGGCCGTGGGCGACCTTTGCCTGCTGATGTCCTGCATCGCCGTCTTCGCCATCGCCCGCCGCCGCACCGACTTGGTGTCGGCGGGGCTTGGCGGCCTGGCGCTCATCGCGATCCACGCGGTGGAATATGCAGTCGAGACCCACACCGAGCTGCCGGCCATGGCGATGCTCATGGCGGCTCTGTGGCTGCTGCTCGCCCGGCGGGACCGGTGGTGGGCAATCGCCGCGGCCGGCTTGCTGCTGTCCTTGTCGGTTTTGACGCGCTCCAATCTAGGCCTCGTGGCTGCGGCGCTCTTCGCTTGGCTCCTCGCCGCCGCCTTGCGCCCGTCCCTAGGCGTTCACCGTTGGGCGGCCGCGCTCTTCGCCGGCGCTGGGCTGCTGCCGGCCGCCGGCCTGATTCTGCTTTACGCGAGCGCGGACGCCCTGGCCGAACTGCGCCTTGCCAACATTGAGGCCGCCCTCGCCTATTCGGGGCAGATCGGCATGTGGCGAGCCTTGCTGCTGCACGGGCGCATTTTCCTGAACGAGGCGTTGGCGACGCCGCTGTTGCTCCTGCCCTTCTCGGCAACGCTGGTCATCGGCATGGCTGTCTCCCTCCGCAATGGAGGGAGGAGGGAGGGAGGAGGGATCGACCCAAGGCGCCAGATTTCCCAACATCCGAGCAAGCGGCGCAAACCGGAGCGCCAGCAGATGGAGGAGCGGCAAGCCGGGCGGAGCTGGAGTTGCTGTGGCTCGCTTTCGCAGCCACTTTTCTGGCCGTTTTGGCAACCGGCAACGTCTTTCGCCACTACTGGCTGCAGCTGTATCCCATAGGTGCGGTTTTCGGCGCGTACGGAATCGCCTGGCTGCGTTCCAAGGCGCGTTTGCGCTGGGCTGGATACCTGCTTCCCGCCATCGCGGTCGGCGGCGCATTGGCGCAAACCGCACCCTCCGCCTTCCGCTTGGCCACGGTTCCGGACCACTTAGCTGAGCGGCACACCGTCAGGGCCGCGGCGGCGGCCATCAAGGCGGAGCAGCGGCCGGGCGACACCATCTATGCATTCAATGGCCAACTTATCTATTGGTATCTGGACATGGCGCCGGTTTCGGCAATCGTCCATCCCTCACTACTAGCCAAGAGGGCGGTCCTGCGGCCGTTGGCCGAAGCCGGCTATGTGGCGGAGGACGAGCTGGGGCGCATCCTAAACCTTCGTCCCACTTATCTGGTCACGGTGGTGCAGCCGACGGGCAGGGGACCCATTCCCAACTACCTTCACGGAGAAGACGCGGAGGCTTTTAGCAACCTGCTGAGCGACCACTACCGGGTTTTGCACGACGACGGCGCCGAGCCGAAGGCCCTGAGGGTTTACAAGCTGCGACGTTGACGCATCAAGCTGTGCCGTCCGTGCGCAAAGTGCCGAGGGTCCGGCACCTGATCAATCAGCCGGCCGCACCGATCAGCCAACGGAGCGTTTGGCGGAGCACAGATGCGCCGCTGCTTGGAAAGTTGTCGTGGACGGCAGGGTCAAACAAGGCGTCAGCCCTACCCGGCGACCTCTCTCCAACCCTTGGCGTCCGTTAACTGCAGGGCGGCTGAACAAGCGCCTTGGCCTTGCAAATGCCCGTCAATTTGTTCCGCCAGCGAACCGAGCTGAAACGAGTGCGCCGGCCGCCTTGCACGGTAAACGGGCACACGTCCGACAACGGTGGAAATCGTGCGAAATTGATTGCCGGCCTGCCCCAAGCCGACTAGGTACTTCTTGCGGTAGGCGTACTTGCTCAACCACAGGAACGCATCGCTAGGCGCAGTCGTACTAAGTTCGATGTCGCCCGAGCCACCGACAGTCAGCACAAAGCAGGCGCGCAGGGCCAGCGGGAAGGCGTAGAACTCATCTATGGGCGCCAGGTGCTTGTCCATGTCCTCCCGCACTCGCCGGCCGACCCGCGGCCACCAAGCCAGATGATCCAACGCATCGGCCCACAGCCGTGTGCAGGGAAACGCGGGAAGCACCGTGGGAACAGCGTCGTCCAGAACCACTCCGGCAACGTCGTCAGCCATCATTGGGTAGCCGCGCTTGATCAGCGCGGCGAGCAGCGAGGACTTGCCGGCCCCGGACTTGCCCAGAAACAGCACCGCGCCGGCGTTCGTCTGCACGGCGCTGGCGTGCAAGGTCGCCACGCCCCGCTGCTGAAGCACGGCGGCGAGCACCGAACCCGTTAAATACACGCTGATGTCATGGTCGCTGCCGCCGCGCCGTTCGATCACAACGTCGCGCCCGTCCGCAACAAAATATCGAGCCACGTCGTCAACGTGCAGCAAAAACCGCCCCGGCATCGCTCGCCAGCGCCCCGGCTTGCCGTGGGCGGTGGGCAGCGAGGCCGAGACGGCGCCAAGGCGGATGACCACATCCGGCTCGCCCGCCAACCCATCCGGCAAAGGCGTGAACGGCAGGGCGATGGCGGAGCGCAGGCGCAGGCCGTAGGCGGTGTAGTCCTGCATCGGCAGGCTCATGTGGAATTTCCCATTGCAGCCATGCGTCTAGTTTATACGACGAACCTCGCGCACGCCCGGCACTTGGCGCAGATGGTGCAGAACCCGCGCCAGCTCGCTCAAGGCGTCCAGTTCAAGCTCCATCTCCACCCAAGCGGTGTCGCTCAGGGCGTCCAAACGCGCGGAGTTGGCCAACATGGACAGTCCAAAACGGCTCAAGACCAAGGTGAGGTCGCGCAGCAGGCCCTCCCGATCCTTGGCCTTCACTCGCAGCCGATGCCGGTCGCCGGTCGGCACCGGATATTCAAACAGCTCGGCCTGCTGCACGCCGCCCGGACGCTGCAAGTGGCGGCGCAACGCCTCAATCCCGTCAAGCTCGCCAATGCCGATGGCGAGCAGAAAGCGTTCGACGCTCTCGTATCCGCAATCCGCGGCGAGGGCGGCCAACCCGGCGTCGTTCGGCGGCGGCAAGTCGAGGCTGTCGATCATGCCCAGCAGCAGCGCCTTGCCGGCGGCGGCGTTGTCGCCTGGTCCGCGCTCCAGAAACCAAGTGCGGATTTTGCTCTTCGCCCGAGCCGTGTGCGCATAGCCAAGCTGGGGGTCAAGCCAAACCCGTTGCGGCGCGGCGGCGGGGTCGGTCAGCACCTTCACCCGTTGCCCGGAGTGCAGCGGCTCGTTGAGGGGCGTCAACTGACCATTGACTTCAGCGCCAACGCATTGATGGCCCACCTCCGTATGCACCCGATAGGCGAAGTCCACCGGCGTCGCGCCGGCCATCAAGTCCACGACCTGGCCGTCCGGCGTATGCACGAACACCCGCCGCTCCTGAGCGCGGCCGAGCAGAGCCTCCGCCAAGCCCACACCCTCCCGATCATGCACCTCAATCGCCTGCCGCAGCCAAGCCACCTTGCTTGCATAGTAGTCGTCCTCGTCATCCAAACCCTTGTAGGACCAATGGGCGCAGACGCCAAGCTCCGCCTGCCGGTGCATTTCCAGAGTGCGGATCTGCACTTCAAAGGGCCGGCCGTCGGCGGCCAGCACCGCGGTGTGGATGGAGCGGTAGCCGTTGTCCTTGGGCGCCGCGATGTAGTCATCGAATTCCTGGGGAATGTGCCGCCACAGGGCGTGAACCCAGCCCAAGGCCGCATAGCACTCCGCCACGCTGCCGACGACCACCCGCACCGCCTGCAGGTCGTAAACCTCGTCGAAGGGAATGTTTTTGGCCCGCATCTTCCGCCAGATGCTGTAGATGTGCTTGGCGCGCCCGGCAATGTCCGCCTGCAGGCCATGCCGCTCAAAGCACTGCTTCAGATCTCCCACCAAGCGGCTGACCTGTCGCTCCCGCTCGGCACGGCGACCGTCAAACTGGGCGGCAATGCGCCTGTAGGCGTCCGGCTCCAAGTAGCGCAGCGAAAGGTCTTCAAGCTCCCACTTCAATTGCCAAATGCCCAGTCGGTCCGCCAAGGGCACGAATACGGTCATGGCCTCCGTGGCGATGCGGGCCTTGCGCTCCTCAGAACTGTCCTTCGCCCGCCGCAAGGCCACCACCCGCTCCGCCAGCTTCAGCACCGCCACCCGGCCGTCGTCGATGACGGCGACCAGCATTCGGCGAATGTTGGCGGTCTGGTCCTTGGCTTCGCTGGCCAGCATACGGGAACTGGTGAGGTCGAGAACGCTGCTGTCCGCCATGTGGTTGACCGAAGCGGCCAGCCGGGCCGGCGCGGCGCCGATGAGCGGCGCCAAGGCTTGGCGACCCAAGCCCCCATGCCGGGCCGGGCGGCAGAACAGCGCCGCTATGACGGACGTGGTGTCCAACTCCAGGCCGGCGACCAAGGCGGCGAGCTCCAAGCCGGTTTCGAGATAGGCGGGCGGAAAATCGTTGGCGAGCTTCCGAACGGCCGCCAACACCTCGGCCTCATCAAGCCTCGGATGGCGCCGGCCAAGCGCCCGCGCCCAGGGTTCCAGGCCAGCACCACCGCCGCCCCCGGTCGAATCAGGAAGCCTCTGCTTGACCATCATCTAGCCTGGATGCCGGTTGCAATTGGGCGCTCGGGCGAAGCAACGGCCGCGGTCTCAGATGGCGCGGAGGCGCCGTGGCCGCCGGTTGACCCGTCATGGCGATACAGCCGGCGGCTCAGCAAGGGCGCCGGACCCAGGTGGGGAGCGAGCAGGGCGCGAAATATCGACTTGGCGGCGCGGCGCGTTTCCAACTCATCGAAGCGCTCTGCGGCGATGGCGAGCAGCGCCTCTCCCGAATAGCCGCGGTTGCCGGAGGCGCGGACAAAGCCGGATTCCGGCAGCAGCTCATAGCAGCCCGCCGGCTCCACTTCAGCGCCCGCGCCGGCGTCCCGGCTAAAATCCAAGCCATAGCCGAGTTCCTCAAGCAGCAGCTTCTCGAAGCGGCGCAGGCAGCATTCCACTTGCGCGGTGGACTCGATCGCCGCCAACTGGCCAAGCGCCCAAGCCACGCCCTCAAAAAGCCGAGGCGCCGGCTCCCACTCCTTGGTCAAACGCATGACGAGCTCCGCCACATAGGAGGCCAAGGCGACGCCGTTGCCGGTGAACCAACGGCTTTCCGCGAGTTCAAACCGATGCAAGGACGCCAAGGCGCCGCGTCCGGAGCAGCTCAGCAGCCCTTGGTAGAAGGGCTGCAGGCCGTGCCCGCGCTTGCGTCCGCGCACCCCCTTGGCCACGGCGGCGATGCGACCATGACGGGTGGTCAGGAACTGCACGATTAGGCTGGTTTCCCGATAGGCCCGGTTGTGCAGCACGATGGCGGACTCATCCTGAATGCGGTTCATGTGCATCCGCAACTAGGCCGCCCCAAGACCAAGCCGTCCCCGCGCCGCGGGAAGCCCCTAAAGCCCGGAGGCGCCATAGCCCATCTCCGCGACGGCCCTCGGACTGTTGGACCAGCCGGAGCGCACCTTCACCCAAAGCCGCAGCATGACTCGCCGTCCCAGCATCCTTTCCAAGTCCAGGCGCGCCTCCTGGGCGATGGACTTGAGTTTGTCCCCTCCCTTGCCGATGACGATGCGTTTCTGCCCCGTGCGCTCGACGACGATTTGCGCCTGCACATCGACCAGTTCGGACAGCGGACTGAACGCCTCAACGAACACCGCCATGCGGTGCGGCAGTTCGTCGCCGAGCCGCCGCGTGAGTTTCTCACGAATGATCTCGGCGGTAAGGAAGCGCTCGCTTTGATCGGTCAATTGGTCTGGCGGAAACAGATGCGGGCTTTGCGGCAGGCGTTCGAACACCAAGCTCCGAAACGCCTCCACCCCCTCGCCCCGCAGCGCCGACAGCGGCAGGATTTCCGCAAACAGGCCGGTTGCGCCCAAACGCTCCATGGCCGGCAGGAGGCGGGTCTTGTCCGCCAGCAGATCGACCTTGTTGAGCAGCGCCAAGGCGGGCTTGCCGGTGCGCTCGACCTCCTGCAGCACTAGGGTGTCGCCATCGACCAGTCGGTCCCGGTCCAGCACTACGACCACCAGCTCCACCCCCGCCAGCGCCGCCTTGGCGCTGCCCACCATGCTGCGGTTGATGGCCCGCCGAACGCCGCCGTGAATGCCCGGCGTATCGACGTAGATCGCTTGGTTCGCCCCTTCGGTGTCAATGCCGAGCAGGTTGCGCCTAGTGGTCTGCGGCTTTCTTGAGGTGATGCTGAGCTTCTGCCCCAAGACCCGGTTGAGCAGGGTGGATTTGCCCACGTTGGGCCGCCCGGCGATGGCCACATGGCCGCAGCGCTCAGCCTGGTCCATCGCCGGCTTCGATTTGGCTGAGCACCGCCGCCGCGGCGCGCATTTCCGCCTCCTTGCGGCTGGCGCCATCGGCCCTCGCTTTAAGGCCCAATTGGACGACTTCGCAGGAAACGGTGAAGCAGGGCTGATGGCGCGGACCGACTTCCTGCACCGTTCGGTATTCCGGCAGGCTAACCGTCCGCGCCTGGGTGAATTCCTGGAGCGCCGACTTGGCGTCCTTGGCGGCGGCCGCGGCCGAATCCTCAAGGCGGTCGTCAAAAAGACGCATCACCAAGGCGCGCGCCGCTTCAACGCCACCGTCTTCATGCACGGCGCCAATCACCGCCTCCAGCGCATTGGCCAGAATGGAGTCCCGCCGCCATGCGCCGGAGCGCAGTTCCCCAACGCCGAAGATCAAGTACACGCCAAGGTCGAGAGAACGGGCAACCTCCGCCAAGGTGGCCCGCTTGACCAAGGCGGCGCGAGCCAGCGTCAACGCGCTCTCCGGCGCCTTGGCCAAGGCTTGGTGCAGATGCGCCGCCGTGACGTAGCCGAGCACTGCATCGCCAAGGTACTCCAGACGTTCGTTGTTGCGCTCGGTCGATGCGCTCCTGTGGGTCAACGCCCGGATGAGCAGGTCAACGTCGCCAAACTGGTGGCCGAGCTTGCGTTGCAGGGCTTCCAAGCACCGCCGTTGATGCGCTGCCTTGCCGGCCGCCATCTTCATTGGTTCAACCAGCCGTTGCGCGCAAAGGTGGGCAGGTGGAAACCCGGGTCCTTATGCACCCAAATGGCCACAGCCTTGCCGACGATCTTGTCCTCGGAAACGAACTTCCAGCGGCGGCTGTCGTCGCTGCGGTCGCGGTTGTCCCCCATGACGAAGTAGGAGTTCTCCGGCACCACCCACTCGCCGTTGCGGTCTTCCACCGGATAGCGGTAGGTGGGGTGGCTGGCCTCGCCCAAGGTCTCCAAGTATTCGCGGACCGGCACGACGGCGCCGCCGATCCGGTCGTCAAACTCGCGCACGAACTCGTAGGCGGCCCGTTCGCCGTTGATGTGGAGCGCTTTGTCGGCATAGCGAATGCGGTCTCCCGGCAGGCCGATGACCCGCTTGATGAAATAACGGGAATCATGGGGCGGAATGAACACCATGATGTCCCCCCGCTGCGGGGCGTCAACTTCGAGAACCTTCGTGCCCAGCACCGGCAGCCGCATGCCGTAGGCGTACTTGTTCACCAGAATGAAGTCGCCAACCTCCAAGGTCGGCAGCATGGATTCGGAGGGTATCTGATAGGGTTCGGCAAGAAAACTGCGCAGCGCCAACACCAGCAGCAGCACCGGAAAGAAGGAGCGGGCGTACTCGACGAGCACCGGCTCCCGCACTGGCCCGTCCACGCCCTTGGCGACCTGCGCCTCCAAGCGGCGCGCCTTGAAGAACAGGGTGTCGATCAACCAGATGGCGCCGCTTATCAGCACCGCCCAGGTCAGCACCAAGGGAAAGTCTATGTCCATCCCGAGCGCCCTTGCGCCAAGAGCGGGCCGCTCCGCAAAACCGCAACCATCCACAGAGTTCCTTGGCCGCTGCCGCTAGCGTCCTCCAGGCTGCCGCTTGGAGCAAAACGCGCCTTGCGGCCCAACATGACTGGACGGAGCGCCCTACTAGCCCGCATATCGCCTACGCCGTGCCGACGAACCATGAAGCCGCCGCTAGCGGTCCATCTTCAGGGCGGCCAGAAAGGCGTCTTGGGGAATCTCCACCCGTCCTAGTTGCTTCATGCGCCTTTTACCGGCCTTCTGCTTCTCCAAGAGCTTCTTCTTGCGCGTGACGTCGCCGCCGTAGCATTTGGCGGTGACGTTCTTGCGCAGCGCCTTGACCGTCTCGCGGGCGATGATCCGGCCGCCGATGGCCGCTTGGATGGCGACGTCAAACAATTGCCTTGGAATCAATTCCTTCATCTTCCTAGCCAGTTGGCGACCTCGGCGCTGAGCGTTGCTCGCATGCACGATGGCGGCCAAGGCGTCCACCCGTTCGCCGTTTATCAGCACGTCGAGCTTGACTAGGTTGGAGGCCTGAAATCGATCAAAACCATAGTCCAGCGAGGCGAAGCCGCGGCTCACGGACTTGAGCTTATCAAAAAAGTCCATCACGACTTCGTTCATGGGCAACTCCCAAGACATGGATATCTGGCCCGATGAGAAGTGCATGCCCTTCTGCACCCCGCGCCGCTCCACGCAAAGGCCGATGACGTTGCCGACGAACTCCTCGGGCGTCAGGATGGTGGCGGCGGCGATGGGCTCACGCACCTCGGCGCATTGGGTTGGCAGCCGGGAGGGGTTGTCCACCCGCATGACGCCGCCGTCGGAGCGCACCGCTTCGTAAACCACCGTCGGCGCGGAGGTGATCAGGTTCAGGCCATGCTCCCGCTCCAAGCGCTCCTGCACGATCTCCATGTGCAAAAGGCCCAAAAAACCGCAGCGAAAGCCGAAGCCCAGGGCGTCGGAGGTTTCCGGTTCGTGGAACAGCGAGGCGTCGTTCAGGGACAGTTTGGCCAAGGCGTCGCGGAAGTCCTCGAAGTGCTGGGAATCCGCCGGGAACATGCCGGCGTAAACCTGTGGCTTGGCTTCGGCAAAGCCTGGCAATTGCGGCACGTCGGCGTGGCGGGCGGGGGCGATGGTGTCCCCCACCGGGGCGCCGCGAATGTCCTTGATGCCGGCGACGACGAAGCCCACTTCGCCGACGCCGAGGCGCTCCAAGATCCGCTTTTTCGGCGTAAAGCAGCCCACTGCATCGACCGTATGCGTTTGGCCGGTGGACTTCACGGCGATGCGGTCGCCTTGGGCCACTTGGCCGGCCACGACCCGCACCAAGGAGACGATGCCGAGGTAGTTGTCAAACCAAGAGTCGATGATGAGCGCCTGCAGGGGCGCTGCGGCGGCGCCCTGCGGCGGCGGAATGCGCTGCACCAAGCCTTCGAGCAGCGCCGGCACGCCAGCCCCGGTCTTGGCGCTGACGCACAGGGCGTCATCCGCCGGCAAGCCGATGATTTCCTCGATCTCCCGAGCCGCCGCCTCGGGGTCTGCTTGCGGCAGGTCGATCTTGTTCAACACCGGCAGCACCTCCAGCCCCTGGTCGATGGCCGTGTAGCAGTTCGCCACCGATTGCGCCTCCACCCCCTGGGCGGCGTCCACCACCAAGAGGGCGCCTTCGCAGGCGGCTAGGGAGCGCGACACCTCGTAGCTGAAATCCACATGGCCCGGCGTGTCGATGAAGTTGAGCTGATAAGTCCGCCCGTCGGCGGCCTGATGGCTGAGCGTGACGCACTGCGCCTTGATGGTGATGCCGCGCTCCCGCTCCAGGTCCATCGAGTCCAGCACTTGCTCCGCCATGTCCCGGTCGCTTAAGCCGCCGCAGTGCTGGATGAGGCGGTCGGACAGGGTCGATTTGCCGTGGTCGATGTGGGCGATGATCGAGAAGTTGCGGATGTGGTCGGGGCCTGTCGGCAAGGCCGCCAGCGCCCCATGAGTGCCGCTGGAGCAGACCATTGGGGCGTCCCTACTCCGGCACGATCAGCGCTACGAATATCTGCGCGTTGCCGCGTACGATCAGGGTGGGGACGCGCCGCCCCCGCGGCAGGGACTCCGCAATCTCCCTAAAACCGTCCACATCCTCCACTGGAAGATTGTTCAACTTGGTGATGATGTCGCCCACCCGCACGCCGGACTCTGCGGCCGAATCCTCCGCCTGCACCACGCGGACGCCGCCCTCAAGATTCAAGCGGTTCAAGACCGCGTCGGGCAGGTTCTCCAGCCCCAAGCCTAGGTCCGAGGGGTCCGCGTCGCCGCGCCGCGCCAACTGAGGGCCGCCCTCGTCCGGCAATTCACCGATTTCCACTTCCAGCTTCAGTGCCTCGCCATCCCGCATGACCTTGAGCTCCGCCTCGCTGTTGGCCTCGGTGCGGCCCACATAGTGGGGCAGCTCCGCGGAGCGCTCGATGGAGTTGCCGTTGTATTCGGTAATGATGTCGCCGGCCAGCAAACCGCCGTCCTCCGCCGGGCTGCTGGGCATGACCTCGCTAATGAGGGCGCCGTGGGGACGCTCCAAGCCGAAACTCTCCGCCAACTCGCGGCTGACTTCCTGAATGACCACGCCAAGCCAGCCGCGGGAAACGCGCCCGTTGCTTTTGAGTTGATCGGCCACCTCCATCGCCACGTCGATGGGAATGGCGAAGGAAACGCCCATGAAGCCACCGGATCTGGAGTAAATCTGCGAGTTGATGCCCACCACTTCGCCATCCAAATTGAACAGCGGCCCGCCGGAGTTGCCGGGGTTGATGGCCACGTCCGTCTGAATGAAGGGGACGTAGTTTTCGTTGCGCTCGGTGGGCAGGCTGCGTCCCTTGGCGCTGACGATGCCGGCAGTCACCGAATAGTCAAAGCCGAAGGGAGAGCCGATGGCGAGCACCCATTCGCCCACCTTAAGGTTCTCCGACTGCCCTAGGCGCACCTTGGGCAAACCGTCCGCTTCCACCTTCAGCAACGCCAAGTCTGACCTCTTGTCGGCGCCGACCACCTCCGCCTGCAGTTCCCGACGGTCGCTAAAACGCACCAAAATCTCGTCGGCGTCCTCGACGACGTGGTTGTTGGTCAGTATGTAGCCGTCTGCGCTGATGATGAAACCGGAGCCAAGGGAGCGGGGCCGCACAATGGGCCCCTGCCGAGGAATGCCGCGAAAGAACTCCTCAAAGCCGGGCGGCCAGGGTCGTTCCGAGCGCGAGCGCTCCACGCGACGCACGGTGCTGATGTTGACCACGGCTTCGGAGTTCCTATCCACCAATTCGGTGAAGTTCGGCAATTCTGCGGACCAAGCGCCGCCAGACGCCAGCCCGCCGGTCGCGGCCAGCCAGAAAAGTGCGAAAAGAGGTCGGTTTCTCAACATCAGCTCCTTTGATTGGTTTGGATTCTGGTTTGAACGATCAGCACGGCCGGCGGTTCCTGCGCAACGAATTCAGCGCCCTGCGCCAACTGCAATGCACCGCGCCGGCGCACGCCGATGGCCACAGCCGGCAAGGACAGAAGCCCCAGCAGAGCCAACTCCGGACGGTCCGGAACCACGGCGCCGGCAAGGCCGGCGCTTAGCAACAGGAAGGCCAACGGCGCCCCGAAGCAAACCAAGGCGGCCACCGCCAGCCCCCTCTGCGGTTCGGCAGCCGCAGCCACAGCCAAAGGGCAAGCTGAACAGCCCGCCCAAACCCGCTGCGCAGCGCCGAACGCCAATTTAGTTCCGCCTCGTCATGGGCGGCGTATTCTGCCCGTAAACGCAAGGAATTTCTAGGCAAGACGCAGATTCGGGGAACAACGGCAAGCGGCGCGATGCGATCCCGACCGAAGCGCAGCCGGGCAGGATGGGCCTAGAGCAGCCGTTGCAATCGCCAACCGCCCTGAAAAGCCTCCGCACATTGGGCGTATCACCAAGCTATCTGCCATAATCGGCCCTCCATTGCGGAGGGAAGCAAAGTGAGCCACGCCCAGTTGATCGAAATGGCCCGCAACAACCTGAAGTGGGCCAAGACCGGGACCATCGAGCAGGCGGACGCCATCTTCAAGGTGCCAGCCGAACACTACTATGACGAAGGCCGTTGGCGGCGGGAGATGGACCTGGTGTTCAAGCGCCTGCCCCTGATGCTGGCCACCAGCGCCGAAATCCCCAATCCGGGCGACTACAAGGCCATGCAGGCGGTCGATACGCCAGTGCTCATCAGTCGCGGGGAGGACAGCCAGATCCGCGCCTTCATCAACATGTGCCGACATCGGGGCTCGCAGATCATGGCGGCCGGCACCGGCAACACCAAGCGTTTCACCTGCCCCTACCACGCCTGGTCCTACGACCAAAAGGGCGCCCTAACCGGCGTTTACTCGGAGCGGGACTTCGGCGCTGTGGACCGATCCTGCAACAGCTTGGTGGAGCTGCCGGCGGCGGAGCGGGCCGGCCTCATCTGGGTGCAGATCAACCCCAACGCCAGCTTGGGCATCGACGCCTTCCTGTCCGGCTATGACGCCATGCTCGACAACTTCGGCTTCGCCAACTGGCACTTCTTCGAGAGCCGCACCCTCAAAGGGCCAAACTGGAAGGTGGCCTACGATGGCTACCTGGACCTCTACCACCTGCCCATTCTGCACAAGGACACCTTCGGCGCCGACTATCCCAACCAAGCCCTTTACTACGCTTGGGGGCCGCACCAGCGGGTCAGTTCGCCGGATCCCAGCTTCGCTAAGTACGACGACGTTTCCGAAGCTGGCAACGCCCACCTGATGACCGGCGTCTGGACCATCTTCCCCCATGTCTCCATCGCCAGCTTCGATGGCGGCGGGCGCGGCGTGATGATCTCCCAGCTCTTCCCAGGCGAGACGCCCTTGGAGTCCTACACGGTGCAGAACTACCTGATGGAGAAGCCGCCGCCGGACGAGGAAACCGCCCAGAACGCCCACGAGCAGTTCAAGTTCCTGGAGTACGTGGTCAAGGAGGAGGACTACGCCACCGGCCTGCGCCAGCAGAAGGCGCTGCTGACCGGCCACATGCCATACGTCCAATTTGGCCGCAACGAGGGAGGCGGCCAGTGCTTCCACCGATGGGTTGACCGGCTGCTCGAGACCGACGACCAGGCTCTGCCGGCCTTGTTTCAGAACGGTGCGCCAAGCGGCGCCGCCGCCAACGGGGCCAAAGCATGAACCCACGCAAGCGGGCCGAACGGCCGACCTGCGCCGCAGACACCGGCGCCCGGCGCCATTTGGGTTGTGGCAGCGGGAAGCGACGGCTGTCCAAGGCGGTCGCCGCCGCCCTGTGCGGGCTGGCCTTGCTCGGCTGCGGCCAGGAAGCCGCACAGGAGCAGGACACCGCGGCCGAGGCCGCTGCCGCAGCACCGCCCGCCGCGCCCGTGCTCGAGTCCAATCCCAACAAGAACGCCTACTTCGGCGACCTGCATGTGCATACCCGGCATTCCTTCGACGCATTTTTGTTCGGCACCAGAGCCACTCCGGACGACGCCTACGCCTTCGCCCGGGGCGAAGCGCTGGCGCATGCAGCCGGGCAGGAAATGAAGTTGAACAAACCGCTGGATTTCCAAGCGGTGACCGACCATGCAGTCTATCTGGGCATGATGCCGGCGATGTTTGACGAGACCACCAAGGCCGGCGCCCACCCCGCTTCCAAGGCCCTGCGCGAGGCCAAGACTGCGGTGGAGCTCGGCGCCGCGTTTCAGTCCGTGCTGCCGCGCATCGGCGGCGCCCTGGAGGAGCCGGATGATCTGCTCGACCTCGGCATCGTCCGCGACGCCTGGAGCAAGATCATCGAGGCGGCGGAGCGCCACAACGACCCCGGCAACTTCACCACGTTCATCGGCTATGAGTACACGACCTCCGGCCCCGAATTCGAGAACCTGCACCGCAACGTCATCTTTCGCGGCGGAGCGCCGGACATTCCGTTCAGCCGCTTGGACTCCCAGAACCCGGAGGACCTGTGGGATTGGATGGACGGGCTGCGCGGCGAGGGCGTTGAGGCGCTGGCCATCCCGCACAACTCCAACGGCTCGGACGGCTGGATGTTCCAACGCACCTACCAGTCCGGTGAACCCATGGACACCGCCTACGCGGAGCAGCGCATGCGCAACGAACCCTTGGTTGAGGTCACCCAGGTGAAAGGCACCTCGGACACCCATCCCCTGCTTTCCCCCAACGACGAATGGGCGGACTTCGAGATCATGCCGGTGCGGGTCGGCACCTTGACCCCCAGCCAACCACAGGGCGGCTATGTTCGCGAAGCCTATCTCAACGGGCTGGCGATGGAGGAGGCGGACAGCCTGAACCCCTACCGCTTCGGCCTGATCGGTGCATCGGACACGCACAACGCCGCCGGCTCCTTTGAGGAGGACAACTACTGGAGCAAGACCGGGCTGCTGGACGCCACCGGCCAACTGCGGGGATCAGTGCCCTTGGACGAACCCACGGAAGACGGCGAGATCTACAGCCAGGCGACGGGCTCTTGGTATTGGGGCGCCTCCGGGTTGGCCGGCGTGTGGGCGGAAAGCAACACCCGAGAGGCCATCTACGACGCCCTGCGCCGCAAGGAGACCTTCGCCACCAGCGGGCCGCGCATTCGCCTGCGCTTCTTCGCCGGCTACGGCATCGACGATGGGCTGTTGGCCGCCACCGACCCGGTCACCACCGCCTACGCTGTCGGTGCGCCCATGGGCGGTGACTTGCTCGCCGATGGCGAAGCCGCCCCCGGATTCTTCGTTTGGGCGCTGGGAGACGCCGATTCGGCGCCATTGCAGCGCCTGCAAATAATCAAGGGCTGGATTGCGGACGGCGAGGCCCAAGAGCAAGTCTTCGACATCGCCTGCGCAGACGGCGGCGCCGTTGATCCAGCCACCCACAGATGCCCGGACAACGGCGCCTCAGTCGATTTGGCCACCTGCGCCTACAGCGATGACAAGGGCGCCGCCGAATTGTCGGCAGTGTGGCGGGACCCGACCTTCACGCCAAGCCAGCGGGCCTTCTACTACGTCCGCGCCTTGGAGAACCCAAAATGCCGCTGGTCCACCTGGGATGCGTTGCGGGCCGGCGTAGCCCCCCGCCCAGACCTTGCGGCCACCATCCAAGACCGAGCTTGGTCGTCACCCATCTGGTACCGGCCCTGAAAAACCAAGATGACCCATATATCCGGCAAAGACATCGTGATGCAAATTAAGACTTGGAGCTAGTCTTACGCCCTTTGAATATGCCTTTCAAAGGCCGCACGAATTGCTCCCTTCAACTTATCGGGCTTTACTTCGTATGCAGAAAAATCCCTGATATTATCATGCCTAATATGCAATTGGCCTTCACCGACGTTACCGCGATGCTGCCCTCTGGAATAGTGAGAATTCACTTTAACTTCATCCGAAGACAATACCCAATATCGAATGATATCCCGCCACACTGAAATCCAGACAAAGACATCGCAACAGTCCGGCTTTATCTGTTGAAAGTTCATCCAGAATTCCCCTTTTGAATCCGACGAAAGAGCCTTTACATAGAGCGGCCCGTCGATTTTTGCATCGACAGCTCTAGATGCTTTCACCTCAATGCGGATGCCCTCGAGATAGAGATCGTATTGTCCTGAGTAGCTTGGATCGATTTTCTTCGACGGCTTCTGCAAATCCGGCACAAGTTCCTTCAAGTGCCCTTGCGCCCATGCCTCCCCAAAAGATCGAGGTGCGCTTATTTCAAATATGTATAGATAGAGATTCCGTGCTATGTATTCATCACGAATTTCGTGATAGTCGTCCAAAGTCAAAGCGTCTTTTGCGAGCAATGTGGAAATTATGTACTCATATTCATTGAACGGATAGACAGAGACAAGGGAATCAAGCCGATTGCGGATTTCATCCTCATCCGGTAGGCGCTCCAAGAGCGCTTGCAGTTCTTCCTGCAATCTTTCCATTGGGCTAAAAGAGCACTTCTTGGGCGGAGTCCACAGATGTGGGAATTGCACTAGCCTTGATGTCGGGAACCTCCTCTTCAAATGGGTGTCCATTCTGCCATCCCAGTCGCCCCGTGGCACGGAATCGTTCAAGCCGGCGAATGGAAATTTCCGCGTAGATTGGATCAATATCAACCGTAAAGCACTTTCGTTTTAGGATTTCTGAAGCAAGCAGGGTGGTGCCAGAATGTGCAAAAAAGTCAATCACCAAATCGCCAGGATTGGAGCTTGCCCGAATAATTCGGTCAATGCACTTAATGGGCTTCTGCGCGTAGCAACCAGAAACGTTCTCCTCCATGCGATAAAATATCTGCTGAATATCAACCCAAACGTTCCCGGCTCGAATAGTATCAGAATGGCTCCTCTCAAGATTTTCCATCCTCCTGCCATTAATTTCCTTGTAGTAACCTCGTAAAATTTTTGGAATGTCGGTGTATTCAGCATCTATGTTGAAGACCGGCTTACCCTTAGTGTAGTAGAGCAATTCCTGCCGAACAGCCATCCAGTTCTTCTGAGTGCCATACCCGCGTTGGTTTCTCATGGTAATAAGGCTTCTAGGTTGAAAATGCTGGTCCCGCATCATTAGCAAGAAGTCTGGAAAAGGCTGAAAGCCATTATTTTGATCAGCGCCCAACCAAACATAGAGGGATGAATCACTAGCTAGCGCCGCCTCCGTAGAAATCAGCCATTTCTTACACCAATCAATAAATGTTCCAACCGAGCGCAGTTCAAATGCGGCAAGATTGTATGGTGGGTCGTGAATAGCAAGCCGGGCCACCTCTCCACCCATAGCGCTCCCCATCGCGTTGGCATTGGTTGCGTCAAGACACCCGACGCGATGTCCGAAAACGGTATCCACCCATACATCGCCCGATCGAAGGCGGCAAAACGCAAGTAACTTTTTCCGCAGTTCTGATGATGCATCAAGTCTCGGAAGAGGATTGCTTTTCATGCTTAGCGGGGCCAATACCGAATTTCAAAACCAATGCGCAAGCTAAGCCCAAGCGCCCAAAATGCCGCCCATGAGGATGCTGTAGAGCACCCGATAGCCGGACTGAATGAGAAACAGCGGCATCCCGGAGCGGCAGAAAGCGCTGTCCGAAGCCATGGAGGCGGCGATGAAGCCAACGCCCACCAAGCCGCCGATGAGCAAGCCACCACCCAAGCTGTGCAGCGCCATGCCCTTCATGATGGCGGCCAGCACCACGCAACTGAGCAGCGTGGTGAAAAAACTGATGACGAACGGCGTCGGCGAGGGCTGAAGGTCCGCTTCGGTCTTGCCCAACGCCTTAAGCCAAGCTTGGCCGAACAGCGGCCCGTACCAAAGGAAGCCTAGAACAAAGGCGGCACCCGTGGCCACCAGAATCGCCCACCAGTTAAGCTCCGAAAAGTCCAGCACAACGATAACTCCTGCTCAAGCTAGGCACCCTAGATTACCCTATGAGGTCCCGCTATGAGCAAGACCGGCTCACCAATTCACCGCAACCGCTGAAGATAGCGGTTCGCCCGCTCACTCGCGCCGAAATCCCTGGCGATGGCGGCGGCGGCCTGCAGCAGTTGCTGGTCATCGGGGCGCCGGCTGAGGGCGCCGTCCAGCACCGTCAGCGCCCGTTCCGCTTGCCCGATTGAATGCAGCGCCACGGCGTAGGCGTAGGCGCAGCGAACATTGTTCGGCGCCAGCCGATGGGCTTCGGCGAGCAGCGGCAAGGCTTCCTCGGCACGATTTTGCCGGACTAGCCAAAACGCCTTGGCCAACAGCACCTCCGGTGCGTTCGCAGCCACTTCGTAGGCTCGCTGCAACAACGTTCCGCCTTCCACATCCCGCCCGCTCCGCCGATGCAGGTCCGCCAGATTGACCAAGGCCGGGACCCAATTGGGATTCAGTTCCAAGGCTGTCTTGAAGGCCGCCTCCGCCAACCCCACTTCGCCGACGCTGACATGCAGATTGCCAATGCGGGTGTGCGCCTCCGGGCGGTCGGCGTTGAATTCCTGCACCTCTAGGTACTCGGCAATGCCCTGCCGCAACGCAATGCGGTCTGGCTGCGAAAGGCTGTTCAAGGCCGGAGCCAGCAGTGGCGCGGCTTCGCTGCGCACGGCCAATAGTTCGTCCTGCAGCAAATGCCTGGCTTGGCGCCAGCGGCGTTCCGGCGGCCAGCGGGCGGCGCCGCGCAGGGCGCCGATGCGCACCAGGGGGGCCGGGTCGTTCAATCCCTTCTCCAAGGCCAAGCCGCTGACGCCCCGTGCATAGGCGGTGGTCAGGGCTAGCGCGGTGCCCCGCACGATGGGCGCAAGAGCTTGGTCTTGGGCGATGGCCGCCAAGGGCGCCTCGGCTTGCGGCAGGCCGGCCTGCGCCGTTGCGAACACCGGGCCGAAGTGGTCCTCCGCGGGCGGGCCAAAGGCGGCTTCGAGCACTTCGGCCGCCCAGCTGGGGCTGCGGTCTCGGTGGCAGCCGGTGCAGGGATCCGGCGCACCGGTGGATTCATGCAAATCTGGGCGCGGAACGCGAAAGCTGTGGTCGCGCCGGTCGTCCACCAACATATAGGTGCGGGCCGGCATGTGACAGTTGACGCATCTGGCGCCGCGGCTGTTCGGCATGTGCAGATGGTGTTGCGGGTGGTCGTAGCGCCCCAACGGCAAGGTGGGGAAGTCGGGCCGTCCCACTTCGTTGTGGCAGCTAGTGCATAGGGCATCGCCCTCCAAGCGCAGCTCCGCCGCATGGGGTTCATGGCAGTGGCCGCAGGTCACTCCCGCTTGGTGCATCGGGCTTTGCAGGAAGGAACCATAGACATAGACCTCATCCAAGATCTGCCCGTCGGCGTGGTACAGGCCCTCCTCCAAGAGCGCCGGCATGTAGTAGTCAAAGTAGGAAAGCTGCGGTGCAAAGCCCTCCCGCAGTTGGCTGCGGCGGCTGTGGCAGTGGGCACAGGCATTGATTTGCGCCGCTGGCACCCGCAGGGCCGCAAGCCTCGGCCAAGAACCTTCGCCGCCATTCCCAATGGCTGCGTCCAAGCGCGAAGTTTGGCCATCACCCCCGGCGCTCCAAGCGGAATCCGACACCTGCCCAGCGCCTTGTCCAAGAGCGAACCCCTGCCCCATAGTTCCTCCTTCAGCGGCATGGACTGAGCCTGGCCCGTGGCAGGCTTCACAGCCCACCGACACCTCCGCGAAGGCGGTGTCATAGCTGCGCGTGGCGGCGTCATAGCCCTTCACCGAGCCGGTGGAGTGGCAGTCCGCGCACATGAAGTTCCAGTTGTAGCCCAGCCCCGTCCAATGCAGGGGATCATGCGGACCGATGCGCTCCCCCGGATGCAAGTCGAACCAATGCCCCTTGGCGGTGTCCCAAGCCAAGCGGAACGCCTGCAAGCGCCCGCCCGGCAGAGGCAGAAGATACTGCTGCAGCGGCTCTGCGCCAAAGGCGTAACGCACCTCAAAGCTGGCCATTTGGCCATCCGGCCCCTCGGTGCGGATGAGGTAACGGCCGTCAGCTTCGGAGAACTGCGTTCGCTGGTCGCCCTGTCGAAAGAACGCGCCAGCAAAATCCCCCGCCACCGAGGCCGGCGTGGGCACTTGCATGGCGCGTTGATGATGCGACCCCCGCCAAGCCTGATATTCGGCCTGATGGCATTCGGCGCAAGCCGTGGAACCGATGTATTCGGCACGGGCGGCAAGGGGGGGCGCCTCTTCCGCCAACGGCCACGCAGCCTCGGCGGCAAGGTCCGGCGGCGGCCCCTCGCCGCATCCCCAAAGGGAAGGCGCCAAGGCAAGCAGCAGCACCCTCAGCCGGCGCATCGCACCCGCACCGCACCGGAAGCCCATCGGCCACAAGAACTTTGCCGCCGTTTCCCCCAGCCAAGGGGTCGGGGAACTGCCTATTTGAGGATCCCAATCCACGATCGGCCTCAACCAGTCAGAACACGGTGATGATAGGACTGCGGCGCAGGCCATCGGAAATCCGTCGAGTGGGCTTCCCGGCGGCAGTGGATTTTCGGCAGCTTGCTACGCAATCTCCGGACCGCCTCGCGCCTAGGGATCGTCATGTAGGCATTCCCCACAAAAAAACCGCGTTGAAACCGCCACCCTCATGCGGAAAAATGGCGCTACCTCCAAGTTGAGAGAACTCCATGCCCTATCAAGGCTACGAACGCCTGAAGTTCGACTATCCCGCCGAACGCATCCTGCGCATCCGCATCAGCCGGCCGGAAAGGTACAACGCCCTCGACATCACCGGCCACCGGGAGCTTACCTATGTTTGGCGGGAGGTGGACGCGGACCAGGACATCGACTGCGTCATCCTCACCGGGGAGGGCAAGGCGTTCTCCGCCGGGGGGGACTTCGAGATGGTCGAGAAGATGACCAAGGACTACTCCACCTTGACCAACACCTGGAAGGAGGCCAGGGATTTAGTGTACAACCTCATCAACTGCGGCAAGCCCACCATCTCCTCCATCAACGGCCCGGCGGTGGGGGCCGGGCTGGTGGCGGCGCTGCTGTGCGACATCTCCATCGCCGCCAAATCGACCTTCATCATGGACGGCCACACCCGCCTAGGCGTCGCCGCCGGGGACCACGCCGTGATTCTCTGGCCCCTGCTCTGCGGCATGGCAAAGGCGAAATACTATCTGCTGACCTGCGAGCGGCTGCCGGCCGAGGAGGCCGAACGCATCGGCCTGCTGTCCCTCTGCGTGGAGGACGAGGCGCTGGCCGACAAGACCTTGGAGGTCGCCCAAACCATCGCCAACGGCGCCCCCAACGCCATCCGCTGGACCAAGTACGCCCTCAACAACTGGCTGCGCCTCGCCGGTCCCAGCTTCGACACTTCCACCGCCTTGGAAATGCTCGGCTTCCTTGGCCCCGAAGGCCGCGAGGGCTTAGAGGCGGTGCGCCAAAAACGCCCTCCTCGGTTTCCCAAGGGTTCACCAGTGTGACCGGAAGGTCGGGCGGCAATAGTCCCAAAAGAACGGGCCGCCGACGCCCAGAGGGGCGAGTTCAATGGACCGAAGGATGGTTTAAGGACGGCGTTCAGGTAGTGTTGCAAGCCTCCGGTCGCCGGAATGCCGCCCTCTCGCCAACAACGGAACCCCTTTGCTCACCATCGGCCTGACCGGAGGCATGGCCTCCGGGAAATCCACAGCGGCGCAGCGGCTGCAGTCCCTCGGCGCCCATGTGATTGATGCCGATAGCTTGGGGCATCGGGCCTATGCGCCGGGGACGCCGGGCTTCACCAAGGTGGTCGATGCCTTTGGCGAGGAGGTGCTGGCCGCCGACGAAACCGTGGACCGGCGACGGCTGGGCGGCAAGGTGTTCGGCAATCCTGCTGAACTGAAGAAGCTCACCGACATCGTATGGCCGGAAATCCGCCGCTTGGCCGATGCGGGAATCACCGCGCAACGCGCCGCCAACCCAGACGGCGTGGTCGTGCTGGAGGCGGCGGTGATGGTGGAGGCCGGCTGGCGGCATGGGCTGGACGAAATCTGGGTGGTCGTAGTCGAACCTGACTGCGCCATCGAACGGGCCGTGGCGCGTGGCGGCCTGAACGCCGACGAAGCGCGGGCCCGACTCAGCGCCCAAACCAACAACGAGCAGCGCTGCCGCCACGCCGACGTGGTGCTCGACAACTCCGGCAGCTTGGAGCACCTGCACACTCAAGTCGATGCCGAATGGCAGCGCCTCACCAATCCTGCTCCCGAATCGTCAAAATTGTCTGCGCGATGACCGCCCGGACCTGTTCAACAACCCGCAAATGGAGGAACCATGACCATTGACGAAATGCTGGCCAAGCAGGAGATCTACGATCTCTGCTGCACCTACATGCGCGGCCTGGACCGGCTGGACGCCGACCTGATGCACACCGTGTTCCATGAAGACGCCACGGTCGATTACGGCTTCTTCCAAGGCAGCGCGGACGACTTTGTCGAATTCGCGCAGAACGCGCTAAGCAGCCACCACCTGTCCAACCACCACATGATCGGGCAAGCCAACATCAGGGTGCGCGGCGACAAGGCGGTGGGCGAAATCTACTTCCAAGCCTTCCACAAGATGGTCATTGACGGAGAGCGGCAAGACCTGTTTGTCTGCGGACGCTACGTCGATCGCTACGAGCGGCGCAACGGCGTCTGGAAAATGAGCTTCCGCTCCGAGGTCAATGACTGGTCGCGCACCGAGCCGGATGCGGATCGCTACCTTGAGGGCAGCGGCTCCATCCTCGGCAGGCGAATGCCGGAGGACTACTCCTACGACTTCTTTGCAGCGGGGCCGGAAAGCGGCAGCGGCTAAGGCACCGCGGACAAATCACGGCGGCCGCCAAACCTCAACAACAACAGCCGCCCTATCGCCGTTTCACTGAACAAGCGCCGATGGCGCAACTAAAATTCCACCCATCCGCTGGGCTATCCCGAGACTAGGAAAACCGACCACAACCCCCTTTTACCAGCTCGTGCGCATCCCAACCTCCAGGCCGTAGGTGGTCGGTGGGCCGTAGTTGGAGAAGGTCCAGAGCACACCGACGGCTTGGGAGGCCGTCTTGTAGCGGTCGTCCGCCAAGTTCTTGCCGAAGGCGCTGACGTACCAGCGGTCCTCGGCGTCCATCCAAGTGACGCTGGCGTTGAGGATGGTGCGAGCTTCGAGCACGGTGTCGAACTGCTCGCCGATGTCGTCGTTGTAGTAGTAGATGTTGTCGTCTTCATAGTTGAAGTTCAGGTTCCAGCGCAACCGGCCGCTGCCGCCCAAGCTCTGCAAATAGGTGAGGTCCACCCCGGCGGTGATGTCCGGGGAGCGCACCACATCGCGGCCGGAGAAGTCCTCCAGCACCCCGTCCAAGTTGCGGTCAAGCACGAATTCGTTGTACTCGGCGTCCAACCAGCCAAGGTTGGCCCGCAACGTCAGGTCCTCCGCCAAGAGCGCCAGCAGTTCCACCTCCAGCCCCTGGGCATCGACGTCGGCGGCGTTGAAGGTGCGTGTCTCCTGAAAGGCGGTGCCGGGCACGGAGACCACGGTGCTGCGCTGGAAGTCCTCATAGTTGACGTTGAAGTAGGTGGCGTTCAGGCGCACCCGATCATTGGCGAAGCTGCTGCGCAGGCCGGCCTCGTAGCTTCTGGCGAATTCCGGGTCATAAGCCTGCACGGGGAAGTTGTCGAACCCGCCGGAGCCGGCCTGGTCGTTGTAGCCGCCGCTCTTGAAGCCCTCGGCGACGGTGACGTAGCCGAACAGGTCTTCGGTGAACTGGTAGGAAAGGGTCGCGCGCCAAGTGGGCTCCGTCCAGCTTTGGTCGTCCTCCTGCACAAAGGCTGACGCTAGGCTGAAGTCCTGCCCGTCAAGGGGGGCCTCATAGACGCCGCCGGGGAAGATGAAGGCCACCGGCAGCCCTTGCCGAGCGATGTACTCCTTCTTCTCGTCGGTGTAGCGGGCGCCGGCGGTCAGGGACAGCCGCTCCGTGAAGTCGTAGGTCGCCTCCGCAAAGAAGGCGTAGGCCGAGGCGTCCTGCCGGTTGCACAGCAGCAAGGGGGTCCTGTTGTCCAACACGCCCGGAATGGCGGAGCCGAAGTACTCCAGCAGGCCAAGCTGCTGCAGGACGCAGAATTCGACGTCATTGGTTTGGTGGAAGGCGCCGACGACGTAGTTCAACGGCCCGTCCAAGTCCGAGGCCAGCCGCGCCTCCAACTGAAAAGTCTCCCGGTCATCGTCCCGGGTGGCGGCGAAGAAGCTCTCATAGGCGGTGCCGAGGTATTCGCTGGGCAGGCGGGACTCCTGCTCCCGATAGCCGACCAAGCCATAAAGGGTGTAGTCCTCAAAGGCGTATTCCAAGTTGACATAGGCGCCGAACACATCGACCACCTGGCTGTCGTCCAAGCCGACCAAGCTGCTTTCGTGGATGCCGGCCTGCTTGAGGGGGTTGCCATCGGTGACGCCGGGGAAACCAAACAGGGTGGCCAACTGGCCGGCGGCGGCCTCCGTCTCGTTGACCACGGGCACCGGGTCGCTGCGGTCCCGAATGAGCTCCACTTGGGTCAGCACGGAGAGCTGCTCGTTCGGCTCGAACAGCAGTTTGGCGCGACCGGAGAAGATGTCCTTGCCGCCGACGCTGCCGCCGTCCCCGGCCACGGGGCTGCCGTCCGCATTGCCGGCGTCGCCGAGGCCGGCGCCGAAAACATCCACGGGATTGTCAACCTTGCCGTTCTTGTAGTAGCCGTCGCTGTTCTGAATGAGGCCGGCGAAGCGGAAGGCCAATGTCTCGGACAGGGGCGCATTCAGCGCGGCGCGCACCTTGACGTCGTTGAAGCGGCCGTACTGGGCGCTGGCCTCAAAAGCGCCGGCCTCCAAATCCGGCCTCTTAGTGCGCACCACTACGGCGCCGGCGGTGGTGTTCTTGCCAAACAGAGTGCCTTGCGGGCCGCGCAGCACTTCGATGGCCTCAATGTCGAAGGGCTCCAGCAGTTGGGTTTGCACATGGGGGATGACGAAATCATCGACGATGACCCCCACCTTCGGATCGAAGTAAACGATGATGTCCGTTTCGGCGGCACCGCGCATGGCGAAGGAGGCGGCGTTGAAGCCGGTGACCGTGGCCGCCGAGAAGTTGGGGACGAAGCTGGCGATTTCGCCGATGTCCTGGGCGAAGAGCTTGGCGAACTCCGCAGCACTGACCGTGGAAACCGCCACCGGCGTGGACTGCACGTCCGTTTCCGCCCGGCGGGTGGCCGTGACCACGATTTCCTCAAGCACCTCGTCTTGGGCCAGCACCGCTGGGGCAACTGGGCCAAGTAGGACAAGCGCCAAGGAAAGGGGCCAAGGCCCGATGAAGCAAGCTGATCGATTGCGCATGGGTCCGCTCTCCAAGAAAGAGCGGCATGATCCCAGATGGCGCCAAAAAAAGCAATGGCGACGGTTTTGCCGGGAACGCCGACACGATCCCAGACAACGGGACCCCAAACCCAACTAAAGAGGCCGGAATGCCACCCTTAGCGCATCTTTGGACAGCCCCATTGATTCCCGCTTGGAGCCTCTGTTGCTCTGCCCTCTCTAGATGCCGAAGACGATTCGCAGGGAAGCTCGCGGCATGGCGATGGGGCGGCCAACCAAGGTTGGCGGCTGGTGCTTGAAGCGTCCCCCGGTGCGCAGAGCGGCCGCGTCAAATCAATGCATCAACCCAAAGGTACAGGGCCGCCATGCCCATCACGGAGAGCAGCAGAAAGGTGCCTTGGGCACCGATGAGGCGCGAGTAGTTGGCGCCCTCGTTGGCGCTCATGCCCCAAGCATGCAACACCCGCAGCACCACCAGCGCACCGCCGAACAAGTGGATGGCAGCGGTCGGCGCACCGCTGACCTCCAGCAGGTAGAGCAGCACCAAGGCCAAGGGCACGTTCTCCACGAAGTTGGCCTGCACTCGCTCCGCGGCGCGGGCCCTCCACTTCGGCGCCTTGCCGGCGCGCAGGCGCACGTACAGCACCTGATTGGCGAGCAACACGCTCAGCAGCGCCATCAGGCCGGCGTAAACCAAGGAGGTGGCGGGCATGGCGGCGAGAAAGACTTCCGGGTTCATCGCGACGCTCCCGTCAAAGCCCCGCCAAGCACCGCCGCCAGCCCAAGCGTCAGCAAGGTCAAGCCGATCCAAGCGTACTGGTCCAGCCAGAACCGCATGAACGCCGCCTTGCCGTCATCTTCCGGCGCTCTGCCCGTCTCTTCCGACGCTCCGCCCGCCGGCGCCCGCCGCAACTGGCGCGGCAGCGGCGCCACCCAAACGATCTGCCAGCCCAGCCAAGCCGCGCCCAAACCCACAATCAGCATCCAGTTCATGTCGCCTCCTAGATCCAACCACAATGGACAGCCCGTTCAGCCATCCACCAGCCAAGCCAGCATAGCCGTTGGCCATGCCGGTCTAGCGCTGCAGCAGTTCCCGATTCGGCCGCAATTCCCGCAGGAAATCCGCAACCGGCAAGCACCAAATGCCGTTGATGCGCAGGCGCTCCGCGCCCCGATGCAGCAATGCCGCCTCCGCTTCGGGGTAGTCCTTCTGGAACGTTCGCAGCCCGCGCAAGTCGCTGGCCTGAACCTTGCGGGCGTTTTTGACTTCAAGGGCGCACAGCACCTCTTCGCCATAGATCACGAAATCCACTTCCGTGCCGCCCCGCGTTCGCCAGAAGTGAAGTTGGGCGTCGCCTTCCGAGTAGGCGACCCATGCCCGCAGATGCTGCGCCACCAAGCCTTCCAAGGCCTGGCCCTCCGCTTCTTCCGGGCGGTCCAACGGCCCCTTGGGACGCAGCGACCGGAAGACGCCGGCATCGAATAGATAGAGCTTTTCTTGGGCCACCGTGGCCCGTTTGGCGCGTCTGCGGAACACCGGCAGCCGAAAGGCCAGCAGCAGATCTTCGAGAATGCCGATGTATCCCGCCACCACCTTGCGCTCCACTTCACATTCTCGGGCCACTGCCGAGATGTTGAGTTGCCCGCCGTGGGAGAAACTCGCCGCCTCCAGAAAACGGTTGAAGCCGCCCATGTTGCGGGTCAGCCCCTCCGCCCTGACCTCTTGGTCGAGATACAGGCTGACATAGGCATCCAGAACGCTTTGCGGAGCGGAAGCTCCCAACACCAAGGGCAGCAAGCCTAGCCGCAGGGCTTGCTCCATGTCGAAACGGGGCAACTCCGCCGCCATGAAAGGATGCAAGGTGCGATGCGCCGCCCGTCCACCCAAGAGATCCACCCCACCCCGTCGCAGCTTGCGGGCGCTCGACCCCGTCAAAATGAACCGGGGCGGAGCGGGCTCCTCCAACACCGCGTGAACCACGCTGAGCAACTCCGGCGCACGTTGAATTTCGTCAATGACCACGGTGCGCTTCTGGGGGGAACCGGCAATCGACTCACGCAGACGTTCGGGACGGGCGCTCAGGCGGCGCTGCAAGGGCGGGTCAAGCAAATCGAGATGGAGCGCATCCGGTAGGCGATGCCGCAGCCATGTGGACTTGCCTGTTCCACGCGGCCCGAACAGAAAGCAGCTCTGGTCCGGAATTTCAAAAAATCGACTCGTAAACTCCATTTTTCGTCCAAAAATGGAAAAACGACTTCCAATTTGAACATTCTGGCGGCATCTGTCAATCCTGCCGGGAACCAGGCGGCATCGTGCCCAAGGCGTCCCGCCGCACGGCCGTGTCAATCATTTCATCAACCCAAAGACACGGGGCCGCCGCCAACCCAACCGCGCCCAAACCAGCAATCACCATTCAGTTCATATCGCCTTCTAAATCCAACCACAATGGACAACCACTTCTACCATCCTCCAGCCAAGCGGGCTTAGCCGGTTGCTCCTGATTGGCCGGCAGGCCGCCATGAGCGATTCTGGGCAAAAGCTATACATAATCGAACGACCCGTGTTGAAAAAAGTATGCTTTTTTCAACATGAATGTCTATTTCGCCCGCGCTTGATCTCAGTCCGCTAATCCTCACCCGAGGCGAGGCGCTGCTTGACTTCGGCCCATTCCATGGCCGGTTAATATAGCGTTGATCGCTGCAACACCCTTACAAACCAAGGAGGTTCTATGGACCCGCAACTTCAGGAACTGCTGGACAAGAAGGCCTGCGAGGAAGTCATACATCGTTACGGCCGCACCCAGGATTGGCTGGACGACGATGGCCAGGCGGCCTGCTTCTGGCCGGATGCGGAGGTCGATTTCGGCTTCTTCAAGGGCAACGGCGCGGACTGGGTGACCACGGTGATGGCCCATGAGCGGGAGGCGCCGCGGCGCTGGCATCTATGCACCAGCGTCATGGTGCAGGTTGACGGCAACCGCGCCAAGGCTGAGTGCTACGGCATCGCCGTGGGCGGGCGGCCGCAGGACGGCAAGATGCAGGACACCATGTACGGCGGCCGCTACCTGGACGAACTGGAGAAGCGCAACGGCGAATGGCGCATCTCCAAGCGCACCTACATCCTGGACTGGAGCCACGAGTTCCCGGACGCTCTGGAGACCTCCACAGGGGAGGACTTCGCCCTGCATGTGCTGAACATCGCCGACGGCGGCCATCCCATGTACAGGCCGCTGTAGCGCAGGATGCGGCGCCCCAACAAGCGCCGGGCTTGGCCTACATCCGATAGGTCACCTGCACCGTCACCAGCCGGGGCGGCGCAATCTCTGCGAACATGTCGCCGTTCACGCCGGGGTTGATCTTGGCCAGCGGCTTGTTGCCAATGCTGGTGACGTAGATCTCGTTGAAGCAGTTGGAGCAGATCAGGCCCGCCTCCCAAGAACCGTCCTGCTGGTACAGGGTGGCGGAGAAGTGCGTCACCGTGCGGCTGGGAATTTCGGTGAAGGGCTGGTTGAGCACCCGCTTGCCCTTGTTGTGGTGGATGGTGTCCCACGTCAGGTCCAAGCCCCAACCGCCGTTCAACGCCATGCTGTAGGTGGCGCCGACATTGACCTGCAAGGGCGGACCGCCGTAGCTTTCGCCGGAAAGGTCTTGGATGGGCGCCCCTTGCGGGCCGATATGGCAGCCCGGAGGCCCACGGGTGCCGAGGATGGCGGCGCCCAAGGCCCCGTCCACGGGGTGGCAGCCGGCGTCCTCCCATTCGTCGAACTTCAGCTTGTTGTACTGCCCGGCCAAGCGCAGTTGCAGGTTGTCGTTTACTTGGTAGATGCCCTGCACCTCCACGCCGGTGTTGAAGGCCACCGCAGCGTTCTGCAGGGTGAAGGTGGTGGTGTTGGAGTTGAAGATGCCCACCTGCAGGTCCTCGGACCTGTAGCGGAACACTGTGACGTCCCCAGACAGCCGCCCATCCAGGAAGTAGCCCTTCACGCCCACTTCAAAGCCCTTCACCGTGGTCTCGTCGAACACCAGGGTGTCGCTCTGCTCCTGCGGGGACAGGCTGGTCAGGTTCGACACGGTGCCGGGATTGGAGATGCCGGCGGATTGGAAGCCGGTCTTGTAGGCGGCGTACAGCAGCACGTCGTCGGTTGGATGCCAGCTCAGGGTGACCTCCGGGGAGAGGTTGTCGGACTTGTCCGCCGGCGTGTAGATCACCCCTGACGGGGAGAAAGGGAGGAACCCGCCGGTGGCTTCGTACAGGTTGCCGCCGACGGAGTTGCGGTCTTCCTCCGTGTAACGCAGCCCGCCAGACAGCTCCAACTGGTCCGTGATGCTGAAGTCGATGCTGCCGAACACGGAGAAGCTCTCCACGAAGTTGTCCCAGTGCTGGTGGTAGTTCAGGTAGCTGCCGAAGTAGCGGCTGGTCCGGTCCGCGTTCGGCACGAAGGCGAAGCTGGGGTCCGCCGGCAGGGGCACGCCAACGCTTTTGAGAATGTTGGCCAAGTTGCGCATGGAGGTTTCCGGGAAGATCTGCACCGGGGCGTCCAGATCGCGCTCCATGTCTTCGTAGAAGGCGCCCAACATGAAGTTGAAGGGGCCGTCGAAGTTGGACTGCAGGCGTAGCTCCTGGTTCCACGACTCGCCGGACTCCCCCTGCTTGGAGACCACCACCGCATAGCTGGTGTAGTCGTAGTTGGTGTACTCCCGGTGCCGGTAGTCCCACATGCTGGTTTGGGAGGACAGGGTGAAGTTGCCGACGTCCCAAGTCAGGTTCAGGGTGTTGATCCAGTTGCTGTAGCGGTTGAAGAAGCGGTCCTCCGCGTCTATGAACGGATGGGCGTCGGCAATCGCCGCCGGCGGCAGGCCGCTGTTGCGCACCAGCTTCGGGCCGTTCGTGCAGGTTTGCGTGGGGTCCGGCTCCAACAGGCCAAGGCCGCCGTCGCCGTAGTAGGGGTTGCTCCCCACCCCGTCGGCACAGGCGTAGAGGATGGTGTAGCCGGCCTCGTTCTGCTCGGATTTGGAGTAGAACAGCTTCAGGTTCGCTTCAAAGCTGTCCGTCGGCTGCCATACGGTGGTCCAGCGAATGACATGCTGCTCCTGGCCGGGGAACTTGTCCATGGAGGCACCCCGGGACGGCAGGTTGCGGCTGTAAAGCGCGGCGTTGTCCAAGGGCTCGGCGGAGTTCTTCAACCAGCCGCTCTTCATGTCTTGGAAGCGGCCCGCCAGCCGCATCGCCAACTGGTCTCCCAAGGGGAAGGAAAGGCCGGCCTCCACCACCGGGTCCTCGGAGACGAACTCGTATTGGGCGCGAACGAAACCCGTCGTGGGCGCCCCAATCTCCGGGCTGACGCTGGTGACGCCGATCACCCCAGCCGGGCTGTTCTTGCCGAAGTACAGGGTTTGCGGGCCTTTCAGCACCTCCACCGAGGCGGTGTCAAAGAACCCGGTGTCCAGAACGTGGCCCCGGGAAAAGGACATGCCGTCGATGACCAAGGACACCGGCTGGTCCGCCCCGTAATCCACCGCGATGTTGCCCACCCCGCGGATCACCATGTTGCCGCCGGCGCCGCCGCCGGCGGCATGGGCGATGGACACGCCGGGAATGCGCTGGGTGAGCTGCGCCAGATCCCGCGTGTTGTAGCGCTCGATTTCCTCTTGGGTCAGCACCGAAACCGCCACTGGCGTGTCGATGACCCTTTCCTCCCGCTTGCGGGCGGTGACCGTGACCTCCTCAATCACGGCGTTGGCCGCCCGCTCCGCCGCCACGGCCGTCCCGGCGCCAGCCGCGAGCGCTGCCACAAAGCCGGCCAGCAAAGCCCCAAGCATTCGGATTGTCAAGAATCGTCCGTTCATCATTTCCCCTCCGCAAATGATTCCGATGGAACAAACCAGTTAGGCCTACGCCGCATAGTACAGGTTGGAAAATGTAAAACAATCATTGCTGACTGTCCATCCGCCGTCGGGACGGCGGATGGGGGAGTTTCTGGCGAAGGGTTCCGAGACGGACCTGGATGGCTTGCTGGAGGCGGCCCGGCGCTTGGCGGGGCGGATCGCGCCGGCCGTCATTGAGCATGGGGTTGCGGCGAAGGGCTGGGTCGCGGTGTTCGTGGACGGTACGGAGATCAATGACAGGGAATTCCACAACAATACTTGCGCAAAAACTTGAAATTGCGCATTTTTGTGCCTAAGTTGCGTGTAAATCAATTGTGCGCAACTTTTAGCATGGCGAAAAGCATCCCCAATCATGAAATCTGGGCCATTGAGGCCGCTATCCGCAGTCACCCCGATGGCGTTTCCGCAAGGCAGATCGCCCGTGAAGCCTCAATGTCGCTGCCCTTGCGCACCCTCCAGTATCGACTCAAGCACCTTGTGGACGCCGGCCGTCTCGCCAAAGTGGGCAAAGGACGCGGGACCAAATATCGGCTATTGGCAGAGGCGGTGGGCGAGTCACCAGCCGGCGCCACAGCGCCAGTCTATGGCTCGGACGGGACCTCCATGCCCCTGTCCAAGGAAAGCGCGGAGATTCGGGACCATCTGCGCCGCCCGCTGCAGGTGCGCAAGCCGGTGGGCTACAACCGGGAATTCCTGGATGCCTACAGGCCCAACGTCAGTTTCCATCTTTCGCGTCGGGAACGGGCGCATCTGCGGGAAGTGGGCCAGCCGGGCGTGACGGCACAGCCGGCTGCAACCTATGTCCGCCGCATTCTCAACCGGCTTCTCGTCGACCTTTCTTGGAATTCCAGCCGTCTCGAGGGCAACACCTATTCCCTGCTCGACACCAAGCGGTTGATCGAGTTCGGCCAGGAAGCCGAGGGCCGGACGCACCGCGAAACCCAAATGATCCTAAACCACAAGGACGCGATCGAATTTCTCGTTCAAACGGCGGCTGAGACTGGCTTCAGCCGCTACACCATCCTCAATCTGCACGCGATTCTCGCCGGCAACCTGCTTGCCAACCCCAGCGCTGCGGGGCGATTGCGGCACATGGCGGTAGGCATAGAGCAATCCGCATTCCATCCGCTGGAAACGCCCCAAGTCATTGATGAGTGCTTCGATCAAATACTGACCGCTACAGCCGCCATCCATGATCCCTTCGAGCAATCCTTCTTCTTCATGACGCAATTGCCGTATCTTCAACCATTCGACGACGTCAACAAGCGCGTGTCGCGCCTCGGCGCGAACATTCCGTTCATCATCGGCAACCTGTGTCCTCTATCGTTCGTTGACGTTCCAAGGTCCATCTACACGGAGGCGATGCTCGGCGTGTACGAATTGAACCGGGTCGATCTGCTGAAGGATGCGTTCATTTGGGCCTATGAACGCTCCGCAGCCCGCTACGCCGCCATTCGTCAGTCCATCGGCGAACCCGATCCGTTTCAACTGCGGCACCGGGACGCTCTGCGCGAAACCATCGGCGAGATCGTGCGCCAGCGCATGGACAGACGGACAGCTTTTCTCCACATCGCCACCAAAGCGCAGGAAAGGATGGCCCCCGCCGACCAGAATCCGTTCAGGGAGGCCGTGGAGCGGGAAATCACCGGCCTGCACGAAGGCAACCATGCCCGCCATCGAATAAACCCGGCCGAGTTCGATGCTTGGCGGCGCATTTGGAAGAACTTTGAGAATGCGGAAGCGGAAGCAGTCGAGCCACGTTAGGCGCTTTCCTGCTTCAGGCGGGCCTGCTTGAACCCGGCCCGAGCCCTTAGCCGCTGCAAGTAGTCCTTGGTGTTGGGCTTGTACCTCTCGTCCAAGCCCAAGGTGGCGCCTAGGAAAAGGGCGTAGCCCACGGCGATGTCGGCGATGGTGAAGCGGTCCTCCACCAAAAACGCCCGGTCCGCCATCGCCAGTTCCACGCAGCGCAGGCGCGAGTGGTACCAGATGGCGTAGTCCTCGGCCGCTTGCGGCAAGCGGCGCTGTTCCGGCTCAAGCCGGGTGTAGCGCAGCACGATGGTCTGCGGGAAGGTCAGGGTGGCGTCGCTGCGGTACAGCCAGTTCAGATAGTCCCCATAGGCCGGGCTGCCGCGCTCCACGCCCAAGTCCGTGGGGCCGTAGCGCTCCACTAGGTAGTGGCAGATGCCGGTGGACTCGGTCATGGTCAGCTCCCCATCCACCAAGGTGGGCACCGTGCCGAGGGGGTTGATGTCCAGATAACCC
This sequence comes from uncultured Pseudomonadales bacterium, assembly GCA_958296195.1. Taxonomy (GTDB): domain Bacteria; phylum Pseudomonadota; class Gammaproteobacteria; order Pseudomonadales; family Azotimanducaceae; genus Azophilus. The sequence goes on from OY282455.1 coordinate 3,450,970, forward strand.
GGATAGGCCGCCCTAGGCGGAAACGGCATGTTGACCAGCTCGTAGTCAAGGCCCATCTCCTCAAGGGTCCACAGAACCCGCAGGGAGCGGGCGTCCGCACAGTGGTAGAGCTTCATTCTGCCTCGCAGCGCTGCCGAAAGTGGATAATGAAGCCACAATCGCCAGCCGTTTGCGAACAATGCACCGCCACCCGCAGCGGGCTCCCGCCCGCAGATGGTCACCTCTGGTGCGCTGCGGCACTGCAAGAGCTTGAATCCCCGTTGGGCTTTGCCTATGGTGTGTAAGCTCATACACATCGGAAACAAGGCACTGACATGACCCACCGCATCAACATCGTGGTCCAAGATGACATCTGGGGCCTGTTGCAGCGCGTGCCGCAGGGGGAGCGCAGCCGCACCATCGACTTGGCGCTGCGGGAGTGGGCGCAAAAGCGGAGACGGTTCGATGCGGCGGCGGAGATGGACCGTCTGCGCAAGGATGCAACTACAACCCCCATCGCCACCGAAGAAATCATTCGCTGGATCAGGGAAGATCGGGACCACGGGCACTGATGGCGGAACCCTTGGTCATCCCCGACGCTTCGGTGATTCTGAAGTGGGTTCTGCCGTCGGCGGACGAAGCGGATGCGGACCGGGCGTTGGCGCTGCGCGACGCCATTGCGTCCGGTGGCATCCATGCCTTGGTGCCTGACCTGTGGCTGTATGAAGTCGGCAACACACTGGCGCGGAGGCTTCCGGAGCAGGCCGGCCTGTTGCTGGACGTTCTGGTGCGCTTCGACCTGCCCCGCGCCCTTCCTTCGCTTAGATGGCGCAGTCAGGCTCTCGACTTGACGCGGCGCTATGGCGTAACGTTTTACGACGCCGCCTACCATGCGCACGCAATTCTGGAGCGGGGTGTTTTCGTGACTGCAGATGAACGCTACTTCCAGCAAGCCGGCGGGGCCAGCTTTATCCTGCCGCTTTCCGAGTGGGGCCGTGCAACGCAAAGTGCCTCCCCGTCTGGTAAGTTAAGCACCCAACAAGACTAGTTTTCGGGGGGAAGGGAGCATCCATGCCGGTGCTTGAAACCAAGCTCGACGCCAAGGACGAAGCCTTTCAGCGCAACAGGCGCGACATGCTGGAGGCGCTGGGGGAAATCCAGGCGCTGCTCGACGAGGCCGCCCAAGGCGGCGGCCCAGAGGCTAGGGCGCGGCTGGCGGCGCGGGGCAAGATGCCCATCCGGGAGCGGATTTCCGCGGTGCTGGACCGAGACTCGCCTTTTCTGGAGATCAGTCCCCTGGCTGCCTGGCGCTCGGACTACACCGTCGGTTCCGGTTTCGTCGTCGGCATCGGCGTCATAGAGGGCGTGGAGTGCGTCATCCTCGGCCATGACCCTTCCGTGCGCGCCGGGGCTTTCAACCCCTTCAACATGAAAAAGCTCATGCGCGGCCTGCAGATCGCCCGGCAGAACCGGATGCCCTATGTGCAGTTCGTGGAGTCCGCCGGGGCGGACCTGCGCGGCGAAGCCGGGGAGGACCCAGAGGCCGCCACCCGCCGAGAACTCGACCACTTCGCCGAATCCGGGCGCCTGTTCTATGAGATCACCGAGCTCTCCAAGCTGCGCATTCCCACCATCTCCTTGGTGTTCGGCGCCTCCACCGCCGGGGGCGCCTACCAACCGGGCATGAGCGACTACAACATCTTCGTCCGCAAGCAGTCCCGGGTGTTTCTCGGCGGCCCGCCCTTGGTGAAGATGGCCACCGGCGAGGACGCCGACGAGGAAAGCCTTGGCGGCGGGGACATGCACACCCGCGTCTCCGGCTTGGGCGACTATCTGGCCCGGGACGAACTGGACGGCATTCGCATGTGCCGGGAGGTGGTCACCCACCTCAACTGGCGCAAGTGGGGGCCGGAACCAAACCCGGAATTCAAGCCACCGAAGCATGACCCAGAGGAATTGCTCGGCGTCGTCGCCAAGGATCTGCGCGTCCCCTTCGACATGCGCGAGGTCATCGCCCGCATCGTCGATGCCTCCTACTTCGAGGAGTTCAAGCCCCTGTACGGCCCCACTCTGGTGTGCGGCTGGGCCAAGGTGCATGGCTATCCTCTGGGGGTGCTGGGCAACAACGGCGCCCTGTTCTCGGAGTCCTCCCAAAAGGCCGCCCAGTTCATTCAACTGTGCAACCAAATCGACGTGCCCCTGCTGTTCCTGCACAACATCACCGGCTACATCGTCGGCACGGCCTTCGAGCAGGGCGGCATCACCAAGGACGGCTCCAAGATGATCAACGCCGTGTCCAACTCCACGGTGCCGCACATCTCCATCATCGCCGGCTCCTCCTACGGCGCCGGCAACTACGGCATGAGCGGGCGCGGCTTCGGGCCGCGCTTCACCTATCTTTGGCCGTTCGCCAAGATCGCGGTGATGGGGCCGAAGCAGATGGCCGGGGTGATGAGCATCGTCGGGCGGGCGGCGGCCAAGCGCCGCGGCATCGAATTCGACGAGGAGGCCGACGCCAAGCGGGCCGCCGTGGCCGAGCACTGGGCGGAGGAGCGCTCCAAGGGCCTATACGCCACCTCCCGCGTCTCCGACGACGGCATGATCGACCCAAGGGACACCCGCGCCGTCGTCGCCCTGTCCCTGTCCGCCTGCTGCAGCAACAAAATTGAGGGCACCAAGGAGTTCGGCACATGGCGGATGTAGGCATACAACCGATCAGCCGGATTTTGATCGCCAACCGCGGGGAGATCGCCCGGCGCATCATCCGCAGCGCCCATGACATGGGGGTCGAAACGGTGGCGGTTTACGCGGACGGGGACGCTGCGGCGCCCTTCGTGCGGGAGGCTGGCAGCGCTGTCGCCCTGAACGGGCGCACCGCCCGGCAGACCTATCTCGATGTGGAGAAGATCATCGACGCCGGCCGCCGTTCCGGGGCGGACGCAGTGCATCCGGGCTACGGTTTTCTTTCGGAGAACCAAGGCTTCGCCCAAGCGGTGGTGGACGCCGGCCTCAAGTGGATTGGTCCCTCGCCGGAGGTCATCGGCCTGATGGGGGACAAGCTCTCCGCCAAGGCGTTGATGCAGGAGGCTGGGGTACACACCCTGAGCGCCATCGAACTTGGCGACGGCCAATCTGCCGAGGAGGCCGCTGCGGAAATCGGCTATCCGGTGCTGGTGAAGGCCGCCGCCGGCGGCGGCGGACGCGGCATGAGGGTGGTGGAGGAAGCAGTCGGCTTGGAAGCGGCCATCGCCGGCGCCCGGCGGGAGGCCGGCGCCGCCTTCGGCGACGACACCCTGTTCCTGGAGAAGTGGCTGGCCCGCGCCCGCCATGTGGAGATGCAGATTCTCGGCGACCTGCACGGCAACTTGGTGCATTGCTTCGAGCGCGAGTGCTCCATTCAGCGCCGCCATCAGAAGGTGATCGAGGAAGCCCCCTCCCCCGCCGTCACGCCGCAACTGCGGGAGCGCCTTGGGGCCGCAGCCATCGCCGCCGCTCGCAAGCTCGGCTACGCCTCCGCCGGCACGGTGGAGTTTTTGCTGCAGGACGACGACTTTTACTTTCTTGAAGTCAACGCCCGGCTGCAGGTGGAGCACCCGGTCACCGAGGCCATCATCGGCCATGACTTGGTGCGCGAGCAAATCCGCATCGCCGAGGGGGAGCCGCTTTCCTTCAAGCAAGAGGATTTGCGCATCAACGGCTGGGCCATCGAAGCGCGGCTGTACGCCGAGGACCCGGCCAAGGGATTTTTGCCGGCCCCCGGCCTGGTGCGGGTGTGGCGTCCCTCCGCCGCCGGCCAAGCCAGGTTCGATTCCGGCGTGGAGTCCGGCAGCGAGATCAACATTGAATTCGATCCCATGATCGCCAAGGTCATCGCCCACGGCCCCACCCGGCGGGAGGCCGCCGGCAAGCTGGCACGATCGTTGCAAAGCACCGAAATCCACGGCCTGATCACCAATCGGGATTTTCTGGTCGCCACCCTGCGCACCCCAGAGTTCCTCGCCGGGGACACCACCACGGACTTCATCGATCGGGTCAACCCGCCGCGCCGCCGCGCGGTTCCCCGTCAGGAGCAGACCGAAGCCGCCATAGCCGTAGCGTTGGAGGGCCAAGCCCGGCGGCGGGCCAAGGCCCGGGTGCTGCGCTCCCTGCCGAGCGGCTGGCGCAACTCCACCATGCCTTGGCAACGCTTGGCGTTCGACTGCGGCGGCGACGCCCTGCGCATCGAATACCAACGGCAGCGGGACGGCGGCTTTCACATGCGGGTGGACGAAGAGGAAGTGCGGGTGCGGGCTTACGCCTGCGGCGAAGGCTTCGTCGATGCGGCGCTGGACGGTCGCCGTCTGCAATTCCAAGTACACCGCCACGCGGCCGACTGGTTCGTGCAAACCGAGGCCGGCGGCCTGATCCTGACCGAGCAGCCCCGCTACCCGGTGGCTGACGAAGGCGAGCAAGGCGGCGGCCTGACCGCGCCCATGCCGGGAGCGGTGCTTTCCACCGCGGTGACGGCTGGGGATTCGGTGAGCAAAGGCCAGTTGCTGCTGATCCTGGAGGCCATGAAGATGGAGCACCGCATCACCGCCCCCCGGGACGGCGCCGTGGAGGCCCTGCATGTAGCCCCCGGCGACCAAGTGGAGAACGGCCAGTTGCTGGTGACCGTCACCACCCAATAGGCAGGTAGGCGACCGGACAACTAGCACACTCCAAAGACCTGCTTGATGGGATGCGGTACGATAGCTAAGCTGATTGCCTTGGCTCGCAAGACGGGGAAATTGATGAGCATTGAGTTGTTGAGCGCCGTGGGCGTCATTATCGCCCTATTTAGCTTCCTGTGGAGCATCAAGCGGGATATCGTTGGCATCCACCGGGATATGGGCGACCTGCGCGAACGCATGGCCCGGCTTGAAGGGATGTTCGAAGTGTTCACGGGGCGAAGTGAGGCGCCGCCCACCACGGAAACTCGCTAGGGACAACAACTCTAGACTGCCCGGCGACACCATGACCGCAACCGAAGCCACCTTGTATGAAGTGCAGCGGGGCGCCGCTTGGATCACCCTGAACCGGCCGGACAACCGCAACGCGCTGTCCCGGGTGCTGGTCAATGAGCTGTTCGACCACCTCAGCGCCGCCCAAGCCGACGACCAGGCGCGGGCCATCGTCCTCACCGGCGCCGGCCCGGCCTTCTGCTCCGGGGCGGATATGAAGAACCCGCCCGGCCAAGGGGCGGACGGGCAGCGGGCCACGCCCTACCTCGACGTGCTGCAAGCCATCTTGGGCAGCCCCAAGCCGGTCATCGCCGCGGTCAACGGGGCGGCCTTCGCCGGCGGCCTTGGCTTGCTGGGCGCTGCCGACATCGTCGTCATCGCCGAGGATGCGCAGTGCAGCTTCGCCGAAGTGCGCATCGGCGTCATTCCGGCCATCATCTCCGTGGTCTGCCTGCCGAAGTTAGGCGCCCACCACGGCATGCGGCTGTTTCTCACCGGGGCGCGGTTCAGCGGTGCGGAGGCAGTGGATATGGGCCTCGCTCATCGGGCCGTGCCGAAGGCGGAGCTCGCCGCCGCGGTGCAGGCGGAAATCGACCTGATTAGGCTGGGCGGCCCCACCGCCGTGCGCGAATGCAAGAAGCTGGTGCAGCAGGTGCCGGCGCTCAGCCGGGAGGACGGCTTCGAGCTCGCCGGCGAATGGAGCCTGCGCATGTTCCGCTCCGCCGAAGCCGCCGAAGGCATGGCCGCCTTCCGGGAAAAGCGCAAGCCGGCCTGGGTGGCCGGGGACTAAGCCGGCGCTCGGTGCGGCAGGTGCCGGCTTGGGGAGGCGGAATCTAGGGGCCAAGCGCCAAAGGCGCCGCAAGGAGGGTGGCCATGCTTGAGGACTGCGCCATTTTTAGGGGGGGTTCATGAACGACGTCATTCGCATCGGCAACTGCAGCGGCTACTACGGGGACCGCCTCGCCGCCGCCAAGGAGATGCTCGACGGCGGCCCCATCGATGTGCTCACCGGCGACTATCTGGCCGAACTGACCATGTCCATCCTCTACAACCAGCGCCAAACTCGGGGCGAGCATTTGGGCTATGTCGGCACCTTCCTCAAGCAGGTGCGGGACGTGGCCGGGGACTGCATGGCCCGGGGCATCAAGATCGTCTCCAACGCCGGCGGCCTGAACCCGAAGGGCATGGCCGAGGAGGTGGAGAAAATCCTCGCCGAATTAGGCATCGACGCAAAGGTGGCCTACATCGACGGGGACGACCTGTTGCCGAACTTGGATGGCCTACAAGCTCAAGGGCAAGCCTTCACGAACCTGGACACCGGCCAAACCCTAGCGGATTCCGGTCAACAGCCGTTGACCGCCAACGTCTATTTCGGTGCCTGGGGCATCAAGGAGGCGCTGGACCAGGGCGCGGACATCGTGATCTGCCCTAGGGTGACGGACGCCTCCGTGGTGATTGGCCCGGCGGCATGGAAGTTCAATTGGGGACGCACGGACTACGACGCTCTGGCGGGAGCGCTCACCGCCGGCCACATCATCGAGTGCGGGACGCAATGCACCGGCGGCAACTACGCGTTCTTTGAGGAGGTGCCGTCCTTCCGCAACATGGGCTATCCCATCACCGCAATCGAGGCCGACGGCAGTTTCGCAATCACCAAGCATCCCGGCACCGGCGGGCTGGTGTCCGTGGGCACGGTCACCGCCCAGCTACTCTACGAAATTTCCACTCCGGCGTATCAAAACCCAGACGTGGTGGCCCACTTCGAGACCCTAGCCATTGCGCAGGCCGGGCCGGACCTAGTGCGGGTCACTGGTGTGCGCGGCAGCAGCCCGCCACCCACCCACAAGGTGTGCCTGAACACCCTGGGGCCGCATAAGCATATGACCGAGGTGCTGCTGACCGGCTTGGACATCGAGCGCAAGGCGGAAATTCATGCGGACCAGATCTTCCACAACCTCGGCGGACAGGAGCAGTTCGACGATGTGGACATTCAATTGATCCGCACCGACCATGAGGACCCGCAAGCCAACGAAGCGGCCCACGCCGTGCTGCGCATCACGGTGACGACCGCGGACCCGGCCAAGGTCGGGCGGCTGTTCGACGCTAAGGTCATCGAACTCGCTCTAGCCGCGGTGCCCGGCAACGCCGGACGCGGCGGCGCCGGCTTCAACGGCGGCCGGGCGACCATCCACTGGCCGGCGGCCATCGACAGCCGCTTCGTCACGGAACGGGTGCATTGCGGCGGCGCCGTCACGGAGGTGGCGCCGACGCAAAGGCTGGACTTGCCGGAGATCTACTATCAGCAACCGCCGGTCGAAATCGGCCCAGCCCCCGGCGGCGAGGCCGTCAAGCTGCCGCTCGGCCGGCTGTTCGGCACCCGCTCCGGCGACAAGGGCGGCAACGCCAACTGCGGCGTCTGGGCCCGCTCCGACGCCGCCTACCGCTTTCTGCACCAATACCTAACCGCAGCCAAATTCAAGCGGCTGCTGCCGGACATGGCGGCCTACGACGTGGAACGCTATGAACTGCCAAACCTGCGGGCGCTAAACTTTTACGTCAAAGGACTGCTGGGCACGGGGGCCGTCTCCAACCACCGCTTGGACAAACAGGCCAAGTCCTTGGGCGAATACCTGCGCGCCAAGCACATTGAGGTGCCCCAGCCCTTGGCGGAGGAAACGGCGGCGTTGCCTTCCGTCACGCTCAGCCCTGCGTTATCAATCCCGCCAACAGGACGAGATAGCTAATGGACAAAATTGTGCAAGCACTAAAGGAAGGAAATTTTTACCTCCATCCACCCGCTGGGCTGAAATTTCACGAGGCATTTGACGAGCACCATAATCATCCTAATCGTCGGCCGCCCTTCACGCCCTCTGAATCCCCGAAATCGGACAGCGCCCCGCTTCCCGAAGTCAGCGAGGCAATCAGCGCCCACAACGCTTCGCAGTCAGAGGCACCACGACGACGGCACCTGACCGCGTCGCCAGTCGCCAAGTCCTCAAAAGACCCCTTACGCTACGCCATCGACGCTAGCGCCAACCGGCCTCTGAGGCCAATCACCAGGACATTCGTGAACTCGCGTTCAACTTTCCAAGGACGAGGTGGCAATCTCATCATCGGCGCACCTGAGACGTGGTTTTTCTCAACCGGCATTTTCCCGGAAAACTCCCGCACAGTGTGCTTATCAACCCTGCTCAAGAATCCCCTATCAGGGGAGCGTGGATACTTACTCCGGAAGACTTAAGGAGGTCAAATGAAAACTGAATCAGATTCTCTCGTTAGCGGGCAAGAGGCTCGCTTATTCCCCGTTCTGGCCGATACGTCCAAGGAGGGACGCTCTCTTTCCATACTTTTAGCTTGCTTGTCGCATGTGTACGAGTTTGGGCACACTCTTCTGAAAACGCTCGGACTGAGCATCGGGAGTCGTAGTCGAATTGAAGCATTTACCGAGGTGAAACTCCCAAAGAGTCTCGACGGTCAGCCCAACCGGCCCGATGGTCTCATTGTCGTGTCAACGGGCAAACGGTCTTGGACCGCCCTGGTGGAGGCAAAGATTGGGCGTTCCAAACTTGAAGCTCATCAAATTCATTCCTACATGCAGCTCGCACGGGAAAACGAAATAGATGCTGTAGTCACCATATCAAACGAGTTTGCTGCGATGCCAAGCCACCATCCTCTTCAGATTTCCCGCCCGCCCAAAAATGTTCACTTGTTTCACTGGTCTTGGGCTAGCATATTGACCCATGCCAAGCTACTGCTAATGTCCCAGGAGGTTCAGAATCCGGACCAACAGTTTTTGCTGCACGAATTTGTCCGGTTTCTGGACCATCCCAGTACGGGAGTGATGCGCTTTGACAGAATGACGGGCGATTGGAAGAATTTGGTCGCTTCGGTCGTAGCCGGGTCGCCACTTTCTAAGAAATCAGATATCGTTGTTGACGCGGTTGCAAGCTGGCATCAAGAGACGCGTGATCTCGCACTCAAACTAACCGAACTAGTCAGCGCACCCGTCTCTGTTCGATTGCCTCGGAAGCACAGAGACCATCCCAATGTGCGTATACAAGACGATGCGGAATATCTTGCCAAGACAGCCCAACTTCGTGCGGAATACAATGTCCCCGATGCTGCGTCAGCTATAACGGTCACGGCAGATCTCAGCAGGCGGTCTGTCAGCGTCTCAATGAGGCTGCAGGCTCCAGAAGATAGGCGATCGGCAAAGGCGCGTGTAAGTTGGCTGCTGCGGCAGCTAGCAAAAAGTGAGACAGAGGACCTGCATATCTGCGCATATTGGCCTCGTCGTTCAGAACCATCGCAGGCACCGTTGGAGTCCGTGCGATCTGACCCTAATATCCTAACTGCTATCCCATCTCGTGCTCCGGCGTCATTCGAGGTCCGTATGGTCCGAGACGCCAGCAGACGGTTTTCAGGCGCAAAGACTTTTGTCGAAGAACTCGAATCGACTGTCCCACGTTTCTACGAGCAAGTCGGCCAACGACTGAAGCGCTGGCAGCCGACGGCACCTAGAATTAGAGAAGATTCCAAGGAAAGTAGCGCATCCAGCGACCCGTCGACAGGGATCGTTTCATCCAATGATAGTCCGACAATAGATTGAAATCCCAACCGCCCTAATTCTAGAAGCTGTCTCGTAGATGCATTCGGACAAAATAAAGCGCCTGGACCGGACCCAAGCTATGTGGGCGATATTGCGCGGGACGCTGCAAAGAGCTCATAGCTAGTTGACCCTGAATCATTGCTACCGCATGAATTTTACGCGAATCTCGCAAGGCTTGGGATTGGCAGGTCGATGGGAGCAGAGGCTTAGGCGTAAGCAAGCCCGTAGTGTGGAGATTGGAGACCCGATGTGTACTTGTCCTAACCATTAGCCGATCAACGAATGGTTTTGGCATGAGCTTGCGCGACCTGCGCCAGCGCCCGCAGGGCCGAGTTTACGGCGGCAGAGTCCTTGAACACCTGCGCCACATCGGGCTCCAATAGAACCACGTTCGTGCCTTTCCGGTAGGCTTCATGGTGCCTCCCCCTCACGCCGGCAGAAAAGTCGTACTCCGGACGCATCGCATCCTGTTCAGGTTCCTGATCCATATTGCCTCCTTTCCTGCTGTGACGCCAATCTCGCGCTGATGATCCTGATTCGGCCATCTGCGCCCTCTGTGTACGACACCACAAGCACACGGTTGTTTGACGAAACGCCCAAACTCAAGAACCGGTATTCCCCAATGGAGTGGTCCGGGTCAGAGATTGTGGACTCTAGAGGATCACCGAAAATGGTACATGCTTCGGCGAAACTCACGCCATGTTTCTTGGTATTCCATTGCTCCTTTTTGACGTCCCATTCGAATTGCATGAACTTCAGCCAAGATGCTAACTAAACTCCAAAGAGCTGTTCCAGTGCGTGGTCGGCACCGCTTTCTCAAATGTGGCTTTGTCTCCGTGCGAAGGATTGCTTTGAGTGCTTGCCGCTCCATCGTCTCTACCATACATTACCCATTCGAGCTACGCAACAGGTCGAGCTAGCAGCAAGGCGGGGCACCCATCGGCCCAAGTGCCTAAAATGCCTTCTCGGCGGGCCCCAAATCCCCTCCCCAGTGCTGAGGAAACGCCAAAACGCAGCCCCAACGCCCAGCCAAGCCCTTCCGGAAGCCCAAAATGCCGCCGAGCGAGCACCGTCGAATTCTTATCAGGGAATTGGGGGAAACCGTTATCATCAAGCAACAAAATTGAGGCTGTGAGCATGTACCCAAACACCATGACCTTAGCGGCGCGGATGTGTCGTCAAGTCCGCCAAGCGCCAGCGGATGCCGTAACGATCTTCGCCGGCCCCGGGCAGCCAATCCGCGGCAACGCCTTGCCGCTGTGGGTTTGCCGATGGGCGCTTGGCCTTGCGTTGCTCTTCCTTGGCGGGTGCGGCGATGGCTTGACCGAACAGGCGGTTCAGCCAAGCGAAGCGCCCGTTGCGGGTGCGCCAGCCTCGGTGGAGGAGGACCCCGACAGCGCCGCGCAAAGCCTGTTGGCCATCATGCGCACTAAGCAGGCCATGCCGGGCCGGCCCATCTACGAAACTGTCTGCGCCAGTTGCCACGAGGGTGCAGTGCCCAAGGCGCCGCACCGGGACATGCTCGGCCTGATGACCCCGGAAGTCATCCTGCAATCCTTGGAGACCGGCGTCATGCGCGAGGAGGCCGCGGCCCTAAGCTCCGAGGAGCGCATCTTAGTCACTGAGTACATCGCCGGCGCCAAAATGGGCGAGGTGGCCGCCGCAGACCTGCCAGCCTGCGCCGAAGACCTGCCGCCCCTGGACTTCAGCGGCGGTCCCGCCTTCGTCAACTGGGGCATTCAGCCCACCAACAGCCGCTACATTGAAGAGGATGCCGCCGGGCTTGCGCCGGAGCAACTGGCCAGCCTGAAGCCGCGCTGGGCGGTGCGCTTTCCCGGCGCCAACCGCGCCCGTTCGCAGCCCAACTTCGCCGGCGGGGCGCTGTTCACCGGCTCACACAACGGCAAGGTTTACGCTCTGGACATGGATAGCGGCTGCGTCCGCTGGTCTTACCAAGCCTCCGCCGAGGTGCGCACCGGCATCGTCATCGGCGCCGTCGGCGGCGCATCCGCACCTGCCCTTTCAACGGCGGCGTCCGCCACCGCTTCCCCATCCTCATCTCCATCCACAGACGCGGGAGATGCGCCGACCAGTGGGCCAGCCTCCACGCCCGCGGGCGCTCAAACCGCCGACTCGGCGAGTCGTCTTTTTACGGCCTTCTTCGGTGACGTCCTAGGCAACGTCTATGCCTTGGACGCCGCCACCGGCGCGGAGGTCTGGCGGAAGCGGGCGGACGACCATCCCAACGCCACCATCACCGGCACACCTTCCCTGCATGAAGGCCGCTTGTACGTTCCAGTGTCCAGTCTAGAAGTGGCCCTGCCGGTGGACCCCCACTACGAGTGCTGCACCTTCCGAGGCTCCGTCGTCGCTTATGCAGCCGCCAACGGCAAGCGCATCTGGAAAACCCACACCATCGACCAACCGGCGACGGTGCAAAGCCAAAACCGGGCCGGCGCCAACATGCGCGGCCCCTCCGGGGCGGTCATCTGGAACAGCCCGGCCATCGACGCCAAGCGCAGTCAACTATACGTCGGCACCGGAGAGAACATGTCCTCCCCCGCCACCCTCACCAGCGACGCCATGTTCGCCATGAGCCTGGATGACGGGGAGGTCAACTGGGTTTACCAAGCCACTGCCAACGACGTCTGGAACTCCGCCTGCGACACTGAAAACGACCATAGCTGCCCGCCGGAGGGCGGCCCGGACTTCGACTTCGGCGCCGCTACCATGCTGCTGACCACCAGCGAGGGTCAGGATGTGGTCATCGGCGGCCAGAAATCCGGCTTCGTTCACGCCCTCAACCCGGACGACGGTAGCCTAATCTGGCAAACTCGCGTGGGGCGAGGCGGCGTTCAGGGGGGTGTGCATTTCGGCATGGCCGCCGCCGGGGACCGCCTGTTCGTGCCCATCTCCGACATGCCCGACGGGCGCGAATACGATCACCCCACCAAGCCCGGTCTGCACGCCTTGGACATCCGCACCGGCGAACTGCTCTGGTACGCGCCGAATCCCGACGTCTGCCAAGGCCGCACCTACTGCTACCCCGGCATCTCCCAAGCGGTCACGGTGGCCGGGCAAGTGGTCTATGCCGGCGCCATGGACGGCGTGCTGCGCGCCCATGACACGACCACCGGCAAGTTGCTGTGGGAAATCGACAGCACCGCGCAGTTCAGCACCGTCAATGGGGACAGCACCAAGGGCGGCGCCTTCGGCGGCGCCGCCGGACCCATCGTCCACCAAGGCAACCTGGTCCTAGCCTCCGGCTACGGCCTCTACAACCACATGCCCGGCAACCTGCTGCTGGTGCTGGCGCCGACCTCCGGTTAGGCGTTGACTTTCCTGCCGGCGGCGAGAAACCAAGCCTGCAGAACCCACAACGTGGCTCTCCACAGACTGGCGCCACGCCACATCCACTTGTGTAGAATGGTGTATAGCTGGAAGGCGCAGACACGAACAGGTCATACCACAATGAACGCCGACGCCTTGGCCTTGAACCCGATCCTTTGGGAGAAGCAGCCGGGTCGCCCGCCCCGCCTGAACCTAGACGCTTGGCGGTGCGGCCGCGCCATCAACGACGTCCCCATCCCGGACTGCCTGGAGATGACCTGCGCCAACGGCGGCACTGGCTCCGAGTGGCTGGACCTGCGGGGGCCAGCCGCCGCGGCCCGTGCCGCGGCAGACGCGGCGGCGGAGCGCGAAGCGCCGACACCTCGTTTGTGGCTGGCCGACGAAGACGCCGGACGACTCATCATGCTGCTGCCATCCGACACGCATGAGGAAACCGCCAATGCGGTGGACCTAGCCGTATCGCTTGCGTGTCGCCAGTGGGGATGCGCCTTGGCGGGGGGAGGATCCACCACCTTCACGGACCCCAAAGGGCGCCGCGGCGAACCCGACTGCTGCTTTTACATCGGCTTGGACGCGGAGGACTACGAAGCGGCTCGCGCCGTATCCCCCGGCGCAGCCAAGGCGTTCCGCGCCACACGCCCCCCGACCCTGATCGTCGAAGTGGACGTCACCAGCGGCAGCGACCAAAAACTCGACCTCTACGGCACTTGGGGCGCCCCCGAAATCTGGCGCGTCTGGCCGGGGCGCCACCCCGCCAAAAACCCTTGGGACAATGCGCAAATCCTCGTTCTGGATAGCAGCTCCGAACCGTCCGCCTACCAAGAGGCGCATCGGTCTCCCAGCATGGGCTGGCGGATGGATGACTTGGAGGCGGCGCTCAAGGCGGCTGGCGCCGCCCGCTTCGCCGCACTCGACAAGTTGGCGGCGGAATCCCTGCCCTATGTTGAAATCCCCCTGCGACATGGATAACAACCATGTGCGCCGGGACGCGAAAGTCAGGCGATGATGCAGCCATCGCCGTGTTTGTGGGCCAGCGCCGCGATGAAGGCGCACTCATCGGGGGGCGGAGAATTCGTTAGGTAACGCCACCCCGCCTCATACAAGCTGACGCCACGCACCAATTCCCAAAAAAATTGCGCCCGTCATTCATCCACTAAGAAAACCGCTTGGGCGCTTTGGAAAGGCAAGCAGTTTCCGAAAAATGACCACCTTGATCGCCACATCGGTCGTCCGCGGCGCCCGCCAAGGGGAGAGCCACGGTGGGGTTTACCTCATCGATCTCGCCGGGAAGCGGGCGAAGCAGGTGATCGACTGGAACTCCATGAACATAGACTGGCGCGGCCGAGGCCTGGACCGGGGGTTGCGCGGCATTGCGTTCGACGGGGAAAGGGTCTTTATCGCCGCCAGCGACGAATTGTTCGTTTACAACCCGAAGTTCGAGCAGCTCGCGTCCTACCGTTGCCACTACCTGAACCACTGCCACGAGATCAGCCGGCACCGACGGCGGCTTTACCTGACCTCCACCGGCTACGACTCCATTCTAGGGTTCGACCTGGACGCCAACCGTTTCCGCTGGGGCCTGCACATTAGCAGGGATCGGAAGGGCCTGCGGGGCACCCCATTCCAACCAAGCGGACGGCGCGGCCCTCCCCTCGGCAACCTGCTTCATCTAAACAGCCTGTGCTGTCAACCCGAGGCGATGTTTCTAAGCGGCTTGCGCACCGAAGGACTGCACGCCTACACCGGCAGGTACATCGAACAAGCGGCGGTGCTTCCCCAAGGAACGCACAATGCCCGGCCGCACAAGGACGGCGTGTTGTTCAATGACACTAGGAAGAACCTCGTTCGCTACGTTCCCCGGCAAGGGCCGCAAAAGGCGTTCAGAATTCCCCACTACAACCCGACGCACCTCACCCATGTCGATGTGGACGACTCCCGAGTTGCCCGTCAAGCCTTTGGCAGAGGCTTGTGCGTCATCGACGACAACCTGATCGCCGCCGGCTCATCCCCTTCCACCATTACTCTGCACGACCTTGAAGCGATGCAAACGACCTTGACGGTCAACCTTTCCATGGATGTCAGGAACGCGGTTCACGGCTTGGAGGTCTGGCCGTTCACAACGTGAATTCTATGTATCTATCTGAAGATGCCGCTCATACCCAGGAAGCACTGGCGCCAAGACTTCGATCAGTTCCCCTAAGTGGGCTTCGTAGTTGCGCCAGAAGTTGATGGACTTCGCATAGATGGGCAGGCGCACCTGTTGGGCGCTGGCGGTGCGCACTGGCCGCTCCGTCTCGTGGAAGTTGGCGCAGGCGTCCTCCCAGGGAAGACCGCAGTAGTCCAACAGCCGGCGCGCCTGTCGGTCGAAGTCCGTCACTATGTCTTCGTACTGCACCGTCAGCACCCGGTCCGGCAGCACCTCATGCCAATGATCCATCACCCGCTGGTATTCAAGGAAGTACTCGCCGATGTCCGTGAGGTCATATACGAAGGTCTGGCCCTTGGCGAACAATTGGCGGTAGCAGCTTAGGGTGCAGTCCAGGGGATGGCGGCGGGCGTCAATGATCTTGGCGTTGGGAAGAATGAGGTGCAGAAACCCTATGGAGGGAAAGTTGTTGGGCATCTTATCGACGAAGCGCGGTCGGTCCGTGTGCCTGTGCAGCTGGGCTTGCTGCAAATAGTATTGACCCAGCAGCTTGAGGTGAGGCGCCTTCAGCTCCCGCGCCGCATACGGGTAATTCAGGCCGTCCGCACGATTGCGGTTCAGGGAGGTTGCCACCCGTCCAAGGTAGGGCAATTCCGAAGTGCCCTCCACCTTGCTGTGGCTGGCCAGGATCTGCTCGATCAAGGTGGAGCCGGAGCGCGGCAGCCCGACCACGAAAATTGGCGACTCGTCCGGGTGGCCCTGCCCGGCCTTCTCCTGCAGCAAGGAGCGGTCAAAAACCTCCAGGATTTCATCGTTGGCCACCTCGGTCTGCACCGGGTCGTAGTGCTCCAGCATCCTCTGCTTGGCGTTGCCGCGGGCGTAGCAATCCCAAGCGGTGTCGAAATCACCATTGTCCTCGTGGGCCTTCGCCAGCGCGAAAAGAAAGTGGACGATGGATTTGTCCGTCAGCTCATCCGCCCGCGCCAATTGGGACTGCATCTCACTTACGTCATCGTCGGTGAACCGATAGGTCTTGAGGTTGGCGAGGCTCCAATAGACCTCCCCGTTTTCCGGCCTGATTCGAACGCACTCTCGATAGGCTTCAATGGCTTCTCGCAAACGGCCCATGGTCTTGAAAGTGTGGCCAAGGCCAAGCCGCGCACCGGCATGTCGCGGCTGCCGCTTCAGCACCTCGCGATAGGTGTCCAATGCCTCAGCGGTGCGGCCGGCCGGCGCCAAGGTCGAGGCCAGCATGTAAAGCGGTTTGGCGGCTTGCGGCTGCAAGCGGCTAGCCCGTTGCAAGCACTCCATGGCCTCCGCATAGCGATATTGGTCGTGCAGAATTCCCCCCAAGTCCAGAAAGGCGAGCGCATAGTCAGGCGCTAGGGAGGTGGCTTTTCTAAGCAACGCCTCCGCCTCCTCAACCTTGGACGACCGGCCAGCCAGAATGCCGGCCAACAGCCGCATCGCATCAACGTTGTCGGGGGACTGCTGCAGCAGTTCCCGGTACAGGCGGGCTGCCTCCTCGCTGCGCCCGGCCTTGTGGTGCTCTGCCGCCAAGGCCAGTTTTTTGCGCTCCGGGTTGAGCTTGAAGGAGGCTTCAAAGGCGGCGTCCGCCTCCTTGCCCCGGCCGGTCAAGGACAGGGCGCGGCCCAGCGTAAAAAACGCCATTTCCGCCTTGGGATCCAAGCGGGTGGCGGTTTTCAGAACCTCAACCGCTTCGCCAGGACGTCCGGACTCCACTAGAAGATAGCCCAGATCTTCGTGCGGCTTGGCGAAGGTTGGCGCCAACTCGATGGCCCGCCGCAAACTGTTCTCCGCCGCCTCGAACTCCCGGGACTTCAATAAAATGGCGCCGAGCAGCGCCGTCATATTGACGTCGTCGGAATCGCGCTGGAGCGCATCGCGGCAAACGGCCGCAGCCGCACCGATGCGGCCCGAATTGACTAAGGCGACCGCCTCATTGAAAGCCGCCCTTGGGGTAAGTTCTTCGCTGGTCTCCATAAGCGGTGAACCGAAGTCTGGTCGCAAATTATATCCATCCGCTTGCCGGCATTCGCTGACTGGCGTATGAATGCGCAAGCGAAGTAACAGTGGGGAGGATTGGTGCGCTACGACGCCATCGTCATTGGGGCGGGGCACAACGGCTTGGTCTGCGCGGCCTATCTGGGCCGCGCCGGTCGGCGGGTGCTTGTGCTGGAGGCGGCGGAGGCGCCCGGCGGGCTGGCCGCGGACCGAGAATTCATCCCCGGCTTTCATGCCTCCATCGCGCACTCGCTAAGCCACTTTTCAGCAAAGGTGGCCACCGACCTCAAACTCGGAACCCACGGCTTTGGGGAACTCAAGCAGCGCCTGCCGACCGTTGGGCTGCGCTTGGGCGGCGAACACTTGGTGTTGGAGGGGGATGCACTGGCCGGCGTCGGCGCGGACGACGCGACGGCATACGGAGACCATCAGAAGCGCATGCGCCGTTTCGCCGCCGCCCTAGACCCTTTTTGGTTCAAGACGATGCCCAGGATCGGCAGCGCCAAGCCAGCGGATGTGAGGACCTTTGCCCATCTCGGCCTCAATCTCAGGCGCATGGGCAAGGACGACATGCGGGAGTTCCTGCGGGTCGCTCCCCTGCCAATCCGGGACCTCATGGACGAGCACTTCGCCGATGGCGCACTCAAGGCCGTCCTGAGTTGGGATGCGCTCATTGGCGCGAAATTGGCGCCCCGCTCCCCGAACGGCGCCGTCCTCGCCATGCTCTACCGCATGGCGGAGGCGTCCAGGGGGATGCACAGCATCCCGCTCGGCAGCGTACCCAGCTTGATCGAATCCCTGCGTCGCTCGGCGGCGGCCTTTGGCGCCGAAATCAGATGCGCCGCCGAAGTAAGCCGCATTCTGGTCGAAGGCGGCGCCAATGACCTCGCCGCCAAGGGTGTGCAGCTAGCGGATGGCGAGCGGCTCGACGCTGACTGCGTGGTTTCGGCAACAGACCCCAAAAGGACTTTTCTGGACCTCGTCGGAGTGAGGTTTCTGGACATCGGCTTCACCAACAGGATTCGGCGGCTGCGCTGCGACGGCTATGTGGCGAAACTGCATCTCGCGTTGGACGGCTTGCCGGAATTCGACGGCCTTGAGCGCCCCCGGGGCCGTTTGATCGCCGCTCCAGACATGGACGCCATCGAGTTCGCCTTCGATGACGCCAAGCACGGCGGGCTGCCGGCCCGTCCGGTGCTGGAAATGGTCGTGCCCAGCCTGGAGGACGCATCGCTGGCCCCTCCAGGCCGGCAGGTGCTGTCGGCCCACGTCCTTTATGTGCCCTACCGCTTGCAGGGCGGCTGGACCGATGCGGCCCGGGAGCGGATGCGGGAGCGGGCCATCGACGCCATCGCCCAGTATGCGCCGCGCATTCGTGACCAGATCATCCACAGCGAGTTCCTGACTCCGGCGGACTTGGAGCGCGAGCATCGCGTTACCGGCGGCCACTGGCACCATGTCGAATTTGCGCTGGACCAACTGCTGATGATGCGCCCCACCTACGAAGCCGCCCAATACAGCACGCCCATTCCCGGCCTGCATCTGTGCGGCGCCGGCTGCCATCCCGGCGGCGACCTCACCGGCGCTCCCGGCCACAACGCTGCCCAGGAGATCCTGCAATGAACGCCTATGACGCCATCGTCATCGGCGCCGGGCACAACGGCCTGACCAACGCCGCCTACCTGGCCAAGGCTGGGCTGAAGGTCATCGTGCTGGAGAAGAACGACTACATCGGCGGGGCGGCGGTTTCGCGGGAAGTGCATGAGGGCTGGATCTACTCCAATTGCTCCTACGTTTGCAGCATGATGCGCCAAGCCATCCATCGGGACCTGGACCTAAGCCGACACGGCCTGCTTTTGGTGCCCTATCTCGGCACCGTCAATTTCGGCCAAGGGGAGGAGCGGCTGCTCTCCTACCATGACGAAGAGGCCGCCTATCTGGAACTGAAGCGCCACTCGCCCCATGACGCGGACGCCATGCACCGCTTTCAAGCGGACCTGAGCCGCTATGCGCAACTCATCCGCAAGACGCTGATGCGCACCCCACCCGACCCGGCTTCGTTTCGCCCTCGGGACCTCATGGAGCTGCTGCATCTAGCCAAGCAGTTTTGGTCGTTGGGCGAACGGGAAATCTACGAATACATCCGCTTCTTCACCATGAGCGCCGCGGAGTATCTGGAGGACTACTTTGAAAACGACCTCATCAAGGCGGCGATGGCCACGCCGGGCATCATCGGCACGGCGCTGGGCGTTTACTCACCCGGCTCCGCCTACGTCCTGCTGCACCACGTCATGGGGGACGTCGATGGCGCCATCGGCGCTTGGGGACTGGCCCGCGGCGGCATGGGCGCCATCTCCAACGCCATCGCCGGGGCAGTGACGGAACATGGCGGCGAAATCAGAATCTGCGCCGGCGTCGAGCGGGTGCTGGTGGAGAACCGCAGAGCCGTGGGCGTGGCGCTGGAGAACGGGGACGAGTTCAGGTCCCGAATCGTCGTCTCCAACTTGGACGCCAGGCGCACCTTTACGCGCATCATGGACCGACGCGACCTGCCGGAGGGCATTTATGAAAAGGCCCGCAACTTCAAGATTCGCGGCTCCTCCGGCAAGGTGAACATCGCCCTCTCCGGGTTGCCGAAATTCACCGGCGTACCGGACAATCCCCACCTCAACCGCGGCGGGCAGGCCTTCATCGGCACCTTGGAGACCTTGGAGAGGGCTTACGACTGCTGGAAGCGGGGGCGCTGGTCGGGCGACCCCTTCGTGGAATCGGTCATCCCCTCCGCCTGGGACCCCACGGTCGCGCCGCCCGGCAAGCATTGGATGTCCAATTTCGTGCAGTACTGCCCGCCGCAACTGGTCGAGGGTCCTTGGACGCCGAAAAGGCGCGAGCAGTTTGGCCAAACGGTCATCGACAAGATCGAACGCTACAGCCCGGGCTTCAAGGACCTCATCGTTCACATGGAGGTGCGAACGCCCCATGAAATCGAACAGGAGATCGGCCTGACCGAGGGCAACATCTTCCAAGGGGAACTCACCCTGGACCAGCTGTTCTTCAACCGGCCGTTCCCCGGCTATGGCCAATACCGCATGCCGGTCAAAAATCTCTACATGTGCGGGTCTTCGACCCACCCCGGCGGCGGCGTCTCCGCCGTATGCGGCGCCAACGCGGCACGGGAAATCCTCAAGGACCTGCGGTGCCCGAACAGTGTGCCCGAAGACGACTTCCACGACGAATAGCATGAACGCCATCGACCCATACGCCGGCGAGCGCCTCAAGACATCGCCCTTCCATCCTAGGCAGCGGGCGCTGAACGTTCGTGACGCCTGGACCTCCTGGAACGGCTACCAGTTCGCCCTACACTACTATGACGCGGAATACGAATACTTCTGCATCCGCAACGCCTGCGCGACCTACGACATCTCCCCCATGCAGAAATACGAGATTCGGGGGCGGGACGCCGAGGCCATGCTCAACCGCATGGTCACTAGGGACGTAGCCAAGATCAAGCCCAACCGAGTGGCCTACTGCGTCTGGTGTACCGACGCCGGCCGAGTCATCGACGACGGCACCATTTTCAAGCTGGCCGGCGACCGCTTCATGCTGACTTGCGGCAGCCCCTGCGCCGCTTGGCTGGAGAAGAGCGCGTTCGGGTTTGCCGAGGTTCAGGTCACGGACTTGAGCGATGCATTGGCGGCGCTGTCCCTGCAAGGCCCCACCTCCGGCGCGGTGCTCAAGAAGCTGGGCCTCAACGGCGTGGAAAACGCCAAGCCCTTCGACATTCAGCACTTTTCCTTTCATTGCCATGAGCTTAGGGTGTCGCGCACCGGCTTCACCGGCGACCTCGGCTACGAACTCTGGATCCAACCCGACCTCGCCCTTGAACTTTGGGACGAACTTTACGCGGCCGGCGAACACCACGGCATCCATCCCTACGGCGAAGCCGCCACCAACATGGCTCGGCTGGAGGCCGGCTTCATCATGCCGGGGATGGAGTTCAACGAGGCGTTGAAAACCGTCCGCTTCGAGCATGATCAAACGCCTTTTGAGCTGAACCTGGGTTGGTTGGTGGACTTCAGCAAGCCACACTTCAGCGGGCGCCGCGCCCTGCTAGCGGAGCAGGAGCGGGGGCCGAGATACACCCTGACCAAGCTGGACATCGAAGGCAACCGGCCGGCCGAAGATGCCCGCATCTACGCCAACAAGCGCTGCACCAAGGAGGTCGGCTACGTCACCTCCGCCATGTGGTCGCCGGCCGTGAAGGCCAACATCGCCCTGGCCATGATCGAAACGGAGCATGCGCAAGGCGAGCTCTGGGCCGAAATCCACTACGAGAAGGAGCTGCGCCAATACAGCCGGGTGGTGCGATGCCAGCGCAAGGACCAACCGTTCTGGGCACCGGCCCGCGCCAAGGCCACGCCACCGCCGGATTGTTGAACGACCTCAAGTAGCCTTGTAGTCGCGGTCAAACTCCCGCCATGCCGGCAACTGTTCAGGATAGTCCGCATCGAACCAAGCATCCCCGAAGAAGAGCCTTTGCCTCTTGGTCATGGCCTGCAAATAGTCCTTGGCCGGCACATAGTACAGAAATTGAATTTCGCGGCGGGCGAACAGCCAGCGGCCAGCGACGCGCCTGTAGTCGTCGTTGTACTTCATGGCGGCCAAGCTCATCACCCCGTTCGGCGTGGTTTCCGCATGGCTCAGCACCGTGCCCTTGGCGCGGTCCGGATCGTCGCCATCAATCCGAATGAAAGGATCGTGGGTCCAGTGATACCCAGGACCGCGAATCTTGAACGCCTGCACGAACAGATCGATGATCTCCGCCCGGCCCCTGGCCCGCATCACCCCGCTCGGCGAGTCAAACTCCCCATCCTCGGTGAAAAGCCCTCCAAGCCGCGGAATGTCATGCTCGTCGCAAGCGACGCCGTAGGCGCTGATCAGTTCCTCTATGGCGATGCGTGATTCGAGCCGCTCAACGCGGCGCTCCAATGCAGCGATGTCCGTCATTAGGTTTCTCCTCTGATCCCAGGTGTGGCCTAGCCGGCGAAGGCGAACCCCTCATAGCCCTCCGCCGCCACCTGTTCGCATTTGGCCACATAGGCCGGGAAGCCCAAATAGGGCATGAACACGCGGGGCTTGCCGGGCACGTTGGCGCCTAGATACCAAGAGTTGCAGGTGGGGTAGAGTGTGCCGGCGGCGATGTTGTTGACCGTTTGCACCCAATCATCCTCGGCAGCCTGCTGCGCTTCAATGGTTTGATGCCCTACCCCGCGCATGTGCGTTAGGCAGTCGGCGATGAAGTCCACATGCTGCTCGATGGAGGGCAGCATGTTGCTCAGCACCGACGGGCTGCCGGGGCCGGTGATCAGGAAAAGGTTGGGGAAGCCGGCGGCGGCCAGTCCTAAGTAGGCCCGCGGCCCGGCCCGCCACTTGTCCTGAAGCCTCTCGCCGCCCCGGCCGCGAATGTCCACCCGCAGAAGGGCGCCGGTCATGGCGTCAAAGCCGGTGGCGAAGACGATGCAGTCGAGCCGGTGCTCCTCGCCGGCCGCCTTCAGCCCCAAAGAGGTGATCTCGTCTATCGGCCTCTGGCTTACGTCCACCAGCCGCACGTTGGAGCGGTTGAAGGCAGCGAAGTAGCCGGTGTCCGCGCATAGGCGCTTGCAGCCGACCACATTGTCCGGGCACAGCAGCTCAGCGGTCTGCGGATCCTTGACGATTTGGTGGATCTTGCGGCGGATGAACTCGGCGGCGGTGGCGTTGGCCGCGGCGTTGACGCCGAGGTCGGCGAAGGCGCCCATGAACAGCAGCCCGCCTAGGCGCCAGTACTCCTCGTACCGGCGCTGCCGCTCCTCTTCGCTGACGGCCAAGGCCGAATCCTCCCGCCTTGGATGGCGGCTGCCAAAGCCGACGGGCATCAGCTTGTTGCGGGCGCGAAAGCCGGCGTAGTCGGCCTTGATCTCCCGTTCCAAAGCTCTGTCCAGGGGGCCGTTGCCGGCCGGCACCGAATAGTTCGGGGTGCGCTGGAACACCGTCAAGTGCGCGGCCTGCTCGGCAATGACGGGAATGGACTGAATGGCGGAGGACCCGGTGCCGATGACGCCCACTCGCTTGCCGTGGAAGTCAACCTCCTCGTGGGGCCAGTCGCCGGTGTGGAAGGTCTCTCCCCGAAAGCGGTCGATGCCCTTGAAGTCCGGGGTGTTGGCGGCGGACAGACAGCCGGTGGCCATGATTAGAAAGCGGGCGGATATTCGCTGTCCCCGGTCCGTGTACACCAACCAGCGTCCGGCCGCCTCATCGTAGCCGGCGGAGGCGACGCGGGTGTTGAACTCGATGTCCGGACGCAGGCTGAAGCGGTCCGCCACATGGTTGGCGTACCTCAGGATTTCGGGTTGGGTGGAGTAGCGCTCCGTCCAGCGCCATTCCTGTTGCAGCGCCGCGGAGAACTGATAGGAGTACTCCAAGCTCTCCACGTCACAACGGGCGCCGGGGTAGCGGTTCCAGTACCAGGTGCCGCCAACGCCGCCGCCACGCTCGAAAACACGGGCGGAGAGTCCAAGCCGCCGCAGCCGGTGCAGCATGTACAGGCCGGCGAAGCCGGCGCCCACCACGACGGCGTCCAAGGATCTGTCCGCGCCAGTCATGAAATCACCCTAGCCGTCATGCAAATCCCCCACCGACAATGACGCAGGTTAGGCGGCGCCCAATGCGTGGGACCCGAGCCGCTTCCTGCTCCAAGCCGCCACGCGCACCCCCCAAGCGGCGAAGCCGGCCCAATAATAGGCGTAGTCGATGGGTTGGATGTCCTCGTAGTAGAAGAGTTCGTACCAGTAGGTGTTCCAGACGACCGCCCACAGAAAGTAAATGCCGCCCTTGTGCAGCGCCTTCCACTGCCGTGCGCTGAGCTTGCTGCGCCCGAACCGAAACGAGGTTGCGGACATGGCGATCAGCACCAGATAGCCGGGCACCTGCACCGCCAAGTCGAAGTAGCTGTACGCCTCCTCAAGGTAATAGTTCCAGTGCAGGGTGACCAGCCACAGGATGAAGAATAGCTGCCATCCCATGCCGGCGGCGAAGCACAGGCCCAGGATGCGCCGGTTGCGCAGCAGCCAACGGCTGAACGCTCCCGGAGTGAGCGCGGCCAGCGCCGAGGCCGCGAACGCGAGGAACAGCCACGGAACCGCCACCCGCACCGAGAACTGAATCATGGCGGAAACGCCCAAGGGGTCAGCCAAATCCATCGTCGGCATCCGCAGGGCAACGGCTGCGCCCGTGCCGGCCGCGACCAGCCAGAACAGCCACCAGCCGTTGAGGGCCTTGCCGCTCCACACGGAAGATTGTCGCGCCGCACCTGTTTTCATGGAGAAAGCCGCCTAGCGGGGCTCATCCTGCGTTTTTCGGAGCCCCCATGCAAGGGAGTGTAAGAGCGAGCCGTCTGGCTACCGCCGGTTGCGCGACGCAGCCGCCGACTAGGGGACGGCCGGTCCAGCTCACGCACAAGTGAGACCTTTGGGATCCGTTTTCAGGACCGGCTTCGTGTGAGGCGTGACGGAGCAGGAGAGCAGGAAGGCGTACATCTCCCCCGGCTCACCGGCTTCGTAATAGCGGAGCATCTTTTCGTTGAACTCCAACTGTCGCTTAGCGGGGATGCTGATGGCATCAAAGCCAGCCGCTAAGAACACGCCGTTCATCATCAGCCGGCCGGTACGTTTGTTGCCGTCAAAGAAAAACTGCTGCCGGGCCATTTCCAGAAAAAGGCGCATCCCCCGCACAAACGTATCGCCTTCGGAGCCGACGGCCTCCAGCGTGGCCGCAAAGCGGGCGTTCAAGGTTTCCGCCGGAGGCGGCCGGTACTCGGTTCCCGAGATGGTGACCTCCAAGTCCCGGAACCGACCCCACGCCAAGGCTTCGTTCCTGGCCACCAGCGCATTTAGCGCACAGGCGTTTGCCTTGCTCAAGGCAAACTCGCCTTCCCGCACTTGACGAAGCAACTCCCGCCAACTGGCGCACTGATTGAGGACTTGCTCCGCATCCTCCACCTTGCGCCCGCCGACGGTGACGCCGTCAATGAGCGTCTGCACCTCCGGCAGCGTGAACGGGTTGCCTTCCAAATTGACGGTGTCCGTGACGATCTGGGCATGCAGCTTCTCCGCCCGCCACAAGGCCGCCGCCTGATTGGCGGATGTTGAATTTTCAACGATGTAGCTTCGCACCGACCCTTCCCGTCCGATTACTCAATGTTGATGATTTCCGGTGGTTCAACGCCCTTGCTTTCCGCCGCCTTAGTGAACCATTCCACGATTTGCGGATGGCAGGTGAACACCAACACTTGGTTGGTTTCGGCTAGGTCCAAGAACGCCTCTGCGGCCATCCTCCCACGACACGGATCGAAGTTCACCAAGGCGTCGTCGAGGATTACCGGCTGCGGCTCCGTGTGCCGACCTAGGTGGCGGATCAAGCCGAATCGCAGGGAGAGGAACAATTGCTCACGGGTGCCTCGGCTCAATTGATTGGGTTGTTTGACATTCCTATTGGAGTCCGTAACCCTGATCTCCGGTTGGCCCAGCGGAGAGAACACCGTCTCATAGCGGCCACCAGTGATCTTGCAAAAAAAATCCTGGGCGGTGCGCAAGACATCGGGCTGTCTTTCTCGCTCGAACTTGGCTTGTGCCTTCTTCAACAAATTCTCGGCAACGGTGCGAACAGCCCAAGCCTGCGCATGACTGCGCATAGCCTCAACGAGTCGATGGCGCTCCGTTCGCAATTGGGATGATTCGTCCTCGCCTACTAGCTGGTCGAGTGTCGTTTGAGTCGATCCCTTGGCAGAGGACAATTCTAGGAGATTGGTTTGGATTTCGTCACGCTCTTCTTCAAGTTGAGCCCTGCTGTCCTGGATGGACTGGAGGTTTGTTCCGGCAAGCATCCGCATCATATCTTCAAGAGGCCGGCCAGGACCACTCAAGAGTTGCAGCCGGCCTAGAGTCTCCCTTTTTTTCCGCTCCAGTTCCATGCGCAAACGATGCTGTTCCGCCCGTTGGCGGAAGGCTTCCGCATCGTTGACACCACCTGACCGGAGTAGGACTTGCCTTTCGCCTTCCACCTCTTGGAGCAATTTCTTGCGCTCCTGCAAGCGACGCTCCGAGTTCCGCAATGCTTCTTTTGCAATGTTCCGATTTGTAACTTTGTCATCAACCTCGGTGCGCAGTTCCACTAGTTGGCCGACCGCAGTAGCGACTGATTGGAGGTTGCGGTGGTCAATGGCTTGACCGAAGTCGGGAGCCAAAAGATCGACAGCGGCGACGTATGCTTCAATGCGCTGCTGCATAGAAGCAGTGCTTTGGCGGCTACCCTGCAAGGTGCGCATTTGGTTCTTGCCAAGCTCTACCTTGCCCCGTAGCACTTCCACGGTTGCCGGCGAAAAATTCCCCTGCAAACCCCTCGCGTTCAGCCAGTTTCGCCACTCGTTCTTCGCTGCTTGAAGATTCTCTCGGGATTGTTTAACGGCTTGCGCGGACTGTCGCTCCCGGCCCTCCCTTTCCCTAGCCAGTTGCTTCGCTTGGTCGAGAGTGGCGGCAAGCGCGGCGCGGTTCCTTAGTTGGGCCTCCGCTTCATCCAAATCTTGCATCGCGTCCATGAGGGAGCGTTCATCATTAACATCTAAACGGAAAGGTTCGGCTTCTCGCTCGAAATCGGAGTGAAGCCGCGCCAAGTTAGCCTCGGCGCGATGCAGAGACTCTCGAATGCGAGCAGCCAAGGGAGGCTCTGCATCTTGGTTTATCGAAGGCCTACGGGTAATAAACACATACGCGGCCATACCGATAAGTGAAATGCCGGCGGCCACGCCCATGATGAAAAGCTCCGCATCGCCCATCGCCGCACCGCCGGCGAAGAGGGCAAGACCAACAATGAATCCGGCTATCGAAAGCACCAGACTGCCTCTCTGGCCTTGACTGGGCGTTGCGGAGCTTTCGATGCCGGCGAGCTGTGCTTGCAGGTCCGAGATTCGCGCTTGGATGGACTTGATTTCTACCAGCCAGGATTGCATCTGGCGCAGGGTCGTCCGTCGTTGCCCCACTTCGTCTTGTTTAAGGTTGGGCATGGGGGCGTTGTCCAGTTCCTGTTGCGCCTTTAGCCGCGCCGCAACAACCTCCTCCAGCAACCGCTCCGCTTGGACATGCTCAGTTTGAGATTGCTCCATCTGCTTGTCAGTCTCTTGCAAGGACTGCGCGTATCTCGATATCTGGTCCTGTACGGCTAATGACAAGTCAAAGCCTTCAAGACGGACTTCATCCCAATCCGGCCCGAGCTCCCGCAAAGTTGCCATAAGGCCGCTCGTTTGACGTTCAAGCTCGGCTCGGCGCTCCGGCAGATCGCGGACGTCGTTATCGAACGAGGCCAAGCTTCGCTCCAGTTTGCGGATTTCGTCAGTACGATCTAGGACAGCTTCATTTGCAATCCGAGCCTCCGCCTGGATCTTGACATCCGACGCTTCCGCAGCCGCAGAATCGCGTTCCTCCTTCGCAGCGCGCATCCGATCTTCCAAAGCTTCCAAGCGGCCGGCGCCGTTGGCAGGGAAGTTCTCAATGGCCGGAATAAGGCGCAAATCCCGCTCGACTTCGTAAAGAACGTTCCAGTCAGGCCAAGCGTTTTCGAGGCGGATCTTCCGGTCGATCAGTGACTCATTTTTCTCGCGGCGGTCTTCAAGTTCTTGCAATTTTGATTCAATGCTTCTAAGCTTCCTAGATAGACTTCCGTAGCTCTCCGAGTTTTTACTAACTTCGGCCAGATACGCATCTATTGAATCAAGCTTTCCCGCCACTTCATATATTTTGCGGTTTCTACCGCCTATCTTGTGGTTTCTACCGCCTTTCAGAAAAATTTTGTTGTTTTGCTCTTGCAGCGTCTTAAACGCCTTGGGGAGATTGGCGGCACCCATGCCGGCGCTATAGATCTGACTGTTGACCTGATCGTCTTTCAGCAGCGCTTCGTCGTGGAGTTCGTCAAGGGTGAAGGTGAAAACATTTTGAAAAACAGTCTTGGAATGGTTGCCCAACAGACGCAGCAATACTGAATCGGGGACGTCTCCGCCGTTCGCGCCAGTCAGCATCAGCGGTCCGCCCGCCGCCCCTTGGAATCGCTGCACTGTGACGGCTTCGCCAGCTCCGCCAACTAGAGTTAGGCGACCTCCGTGTCCGATCCCCCCAGGGGGTGGATAGGGATTGCTGCTGCTGCGGCCATCGGGGAACCCAAACAACAGTCTGCGGATAAACTCCAACAAAGTGCTCTTGCCGGCCTCATTGGCACCGTGGAAAAGAGTGACGGGCCGCTCGAATGGGCCGCGTCGCCAGTCAGCGAAGCGCCCGAAGCCGTCAATGTGTAGGCCATGAATCCTCATGTGCCGTTACTCCCCAGCAGGTCAACGACCATTGCCTCCGCTTCGTCAAGCAACGCGGCAAGTTGGTCAGAGCTAGGTGCGAATCCGGACAGATGCCGGTGGAAACGATGGTGATTGTAGAGGTCGTCAAGCCCGTTGCGCAGCCCAGCCAGCAAGTTCGCATCCTCTTTCGCTCGATCCACCGTGCGCAGCACCTCGGCCAGAAAATCGGCACCCTCCTGCCTGTGCGCTTCCCGGTTGAAGGGCGACGCGCTTCGATCCTCAATCCTTTCGCACCAAGCGAAGCGCCTTGACGCTGCCCATTCCTCGTTGAGTTCTTCAAGGAGGTCCTCAATGGCGTTCGGCCGCCGGAGAGTGCGATGCAGCTCGCCGCGCCCCTTGAGTTGGATGTGAACAATGAGGGAACGTCCATCAGCATTGTCTAACATATCCTGTAGCCTATTGCCCAACCCATCCAGCAGCGCTTGTTCAGTCTCGAAATCGCCGATGTCCACACGCAGGAACTCCCAGCGAACCAAGTCCACGGGATGGAACTCCAAGCGGATGTTTCCGTCGTCCTCCGCCTCCACCAAGTACAGGCCCCGAGCGCCGCGCTCGTTGGGCTGCCGGCCTTGGGGATTGCCAGGATAGACCACTGCCGGGGTTTGTTCTTTAAGCGCTTGGCGACGGTGGATGTGGCCTAGTGCCCAATAGTCAATGTGCGATTTCTCCAAGTCGGACAGCGAACAGGGCGCATAAGATTCATGCTCGCGATTGCCGCCGACATTGGTGTGCAGCAGCCCGATGGAGAACGGGCCTGGCTCGACTTGGGGGAGCTTTAGCGTCAGATTCTCCGTGACCTCACGGGTGGGATAGCTGACGCCGTAAACGACTGCCCGACTAGGGTCGTCCCGAAACACTGGCGAGGGCTCCGGTGCCCACTCAGCACCGAACCGCTTGCAGCTTGGCGGATAGTCCAGCTGCGCCTCCCATCCGTCCAGCGGGTCGTGATTGCCGTGGCAGACGAAGGAACGGATTCCGGCCTCATCCAGCTTCCTCAGCCCTTCCACGAACTTGAGCTGCGCCCGCAGGCTGCGGTCGGCGCTGTCGTATATGTCGCCCGCAACCAACAGAGCATCCACGTTCTCCGCAATGCACAGATCGACGATGTTCTCCCAAGCCTTGAACGTGGCTTCGTAGAGCGCATTCGCCACAGAGTCAGGCGCGACAGCCCGCAGTCCCTTGAAGGGGCTGTCCAAATGCAGGTCGGCGGTATGGGCAAAGCGGATGCGGGTCATCCTCTCCTCCAACTCCAAGACTACTCAATCATCCAAACCAATTACGCCAATGTCCATTGCGGGTAGATGATCCCGCAAGACAGCTTGACATCCAAGGTTAGCAGACCCTAAGGTGGGTGCATACCTTCACAGTTGACGCTCAGGGCATGAGAATCACCATTGCCTTGCTGGACGAATTGGGGCAGTTGGTGCGCAACGAAGCTGAACAGCGCTGCATCAGCCTGTCGGCGGTCATGCGCCGCTCCTTTGAGCGCGGCGGACGCAGACGTAGCAGTGCTGGCCGAACGTATGCACACCAACCGCATCATAGCTCTTGACCGACACCATTTTTCCGCTTTGAGGAACAGCCAAGGGGCGGCCTTGGAGCTCCACCCATGAGCCGGATAATCGCAGCCGGCGCGAATTTTGACGCGCACAAGGTTCGGCAGGCCGTCAAGTGGACGGTCTATGGGCTGCTCATTGTCAACTTCGGGTTTTACATCTCTGAGGATTGGGCCAGGGCCGCCCACACCCTGCACGAAGGCTCCACCTTTCTGGACTGGACCAGCGAGTTCGCCACCAGCATCGACGAGTCCGCTTGGTTTCTGCTGCTGTTCATGTTCGAGCTGGAGACCTATGTTCTGGAGGACCGGCACTGGAAGGGCTGGGTGGCGCTCAGCGTGCGCGGGGTGCGGCTGTTCTGCTATGTGCTGATTGCGCATACGGTCTATGCGTTCGCCGTCACCGTCATCGACTTGCAGCCCACGGTTCCGGTGCAGGACGCGCCGGATTCGTGCAGCCTTGCCAATGCCGATGTTTCCTATGTTTACAACCTTGAATACACGGACATCAACGACGGCAATTGCGCCGGGCTTTCCAGCGCATCGGAATTCTATTGGGTCGGCAAGGACCCAGTGGTCAGCGATATGGCCGGCCTCAATCTGGAGCGGGATCTAGCTTGGGCGGACCTGATCGAAGTAGTGGTCTGGTTGGTGATCCTGCTCGCCATGGAGGCGGTGGTGCGCCTGCAGGACCGCGGAGTCACCGGCGGCGGTTTGATCTCCCTCGCCAATTCAGTCAAGATTTTGCTGTACCTGCTGCTCATCGCCATCGGCGTCTATTGGGCGTCCCTGTCGCACTGGCTGTATCTGTGGGATGAGTTGGTTTGGATCGGCGGGTTCGCCGCCATTGAGATGAACGTCAGCGATTGGCGCAAGGAACTGCTTGTCGAACAGGCATCTGGCCCCGCATTGGCCGCTGCCCAGGGGCCGGCATGACAAACGGGACCGGGTCACTGCTCACCCAATCGCCCGCAAGGGCCAAAATCGTGCAAGGCTTATGATGGGACGCCACCGGAAAGATGCTTGAGTTGGCAAAACCCTCTATTGCCGTGGCGCTGGTTGCGGCGGGCCTGTGGTTGGCTGCTTTCGGGAATGCTTGGGCACCCGGCGCATTCGAACTGCTGCCCGCCTCGGAGGTCGGCGCTTGGCTGGAGCTTTTCGTCCCCTTCCTGCCGATGCTGCTGATTGGCCTTGGCGCCGCCCTGTTTGTTAGGAGAAAACCGGAATGAAGAGTGCGATGCAAGCCGTCAATCAAAAACAGGAGCATACGAACTCCTACTACGCCGCCACGGCCAATGAAGCCACCGACTATCCACCCTTGGCGGGTGCCGAGGAGGCGGACGTCTGCGTGGTCGGCGCCGGCTTCACCGGCATCGCCACGGCGCTGACCTTGGCGGAGCGCGGCTACTCGGTGGCGGTGGTGGAGGCCAACCGAGTGGGCTGGGGGGCTTCCGGCCGCAACGGCGGGCAGCTCATCAACGGCATGAACGGATTGAACGCGATTCGCAAGAAGTACGGCGAAGGCGTTGCCGACCTGATCTGGGACATGAAGTGGCGTGGCCATGAAATCATCCATGAACGGGTGGAGAAGTACGCCATCGCTTGCGAACTAAAAAACGGCTATGTGGAGACGGCGGTGAAGCCCAGGCAATTGGCGGACATTGAGGAAACCGCCGCCGAGATGCAGCGCCGCCAGTTTCCCTATGAATATGAAGTCTGGGACCGGGACAAGACCCGCGCCATGCTGGGCACGGACGCCTATGTCGGTGGCCTTGTCTGTTTCCGGGATGGCCACCTGCATCCGCTGAACCTCTGCATTGGCGAAGCTCGGGCGGCGCAGGCGCAAGGCGTGCGAATATTCGAGCAGTCCCCGGTCACAGGCATTGAGCACGGCGCCCGTCCCAAGGTGAAGACGGCAACGGGCGGCGTCCAGGCCGATGCGGTGGTGCTGGCCGGCAACGCCTACCACCGGCTGGAGGCGAAGCACCTGAACGGGTTGGTCTTCCCGGCCGGCAGCTACATCATCGGCACGGAGCCCCTCGCCGAAGAGCTGGTGAATGAAATCAACCCCCTCGACGTCGCCGTCTGCGACCTGAACGAGGTCGTTGACTACTACCGCCTGTCCGCGGACAAACGCCTGTTGTTCGGCGGCACCTGCAAGTACTCCGGGCGGGACCCCGTCGACATCAAAAAGTACATCCTACCCAAGATGCTCAAGATCTATCCGCAGTTGCAAGGGGTGCGCATCGACTACGAGTGGGGCGGCAAGTACGGCGTGGTGCTGAACCGCATCCCAGCCCTGGGCCGCATCAACAACAACGTTTATTACTGCCAAGGCTATTCCGGCCACGGCGTCAACGCCACCCACGTCATGGGCGAGGTCTTGGCGGACGCCATCGCCGGCGCCTTGGAGAAGTTCGATCTGTTCGCCAACGTGCGGCACTTGCGCATTCCGGGTTCACAGTGGTTGAACGGCCAGATTGTCGCCTTGGGCGTGCTGTACCACCGCCTGAAGGACCTGCTTTAATCCAGCGCCTTGGTGCCGCCGAACTACGCTGACAGCTTTTTCTTCGCCGAAATGACAGGCCACAGCCTCCTTCACCATCGCCTTAAGATCGGCCCAATCATCGCCTTGCGTAAAAATGCCATAACCCAAGGCCCTTGCGTCATAGCCACCCTCAGCGGCCTCAGTCACCTCGAAGATGATTTCCGTTGGCTTTTTCATGTCCCCACCAAATGCAACAGCAACCCTCGGAAGCGCAAGCGCTGAAACCGCCGCCAATGGCCGGCGGCGGCGACCGTCTTGCTTCTGCTAGGACTCTAGCACATCCCGCGCCATAATCTCCCCTTCCCCCCTCTCCCTTCCCCCCTCTCCCTTCCCCCCTCCCCTTTTCCGCCGCTCGTGCGGCCCTAGCCTCCTGTTAAAATCCATGCACAACATCAGGAGAGTTGTCACGGACATGAGCAGGCAACCCAAGCGTCCCCGCCGCTGCCAACTGTCGGTGCCGGGCAGTTCCGAAAAAATGCTGACCAAGGCCGCCGGTCTTGAAGTGGATCATGTGTTCCTGGACTTGGAGGACGCCGTGGCCCCCAGTGCCAAGGAGGCGGCCAGGGGCATGGTGGTGGAGGCCGTCAACGGCTTGGAATGGCGCCCACGCACGGTCAGCGTGCGCATCAACGACGTGGAGACCGAATGGTGCCACGACGACATCATCGAGGTCGTCACCAGCGCCGGAGCGCGGCTGGACACCCTGATGCTGACCAAGGCGAAGTGCGCCGCCGACGTGCTGTTCGTGCATCTGATGCTCGATCAGCTCGAAAGCAAGCTGAAGCTCACGCGACGCATCGGCATCGAGTGCCTCATTGAAGAGGTGGAGGGCATGATGAACGTGGATGAAATCGCCGCCTGCTCGGACCGCTTGGAGTGCCTGGTCTTCGGCATGGGGGACTACGCCGCCAGCCAGCAGATGCAGACCGCGGCGGTCGGCGCCTCCGGCGGCTACCCGCCGGATCTGTGGCACTACCCCCGCTACCGCATGACCATCGCCTGCCGCGCCAACGGCATCGACCCGGTGGACGGCCCCTACGCCGACTTCCGCGATCCAGACGCCTACCGCAAGGAGGCGGAGCGCGCCCATGTGCTGGGCATGTCCGGCAAGTGGGCCATCCATCCCAGCCAAGTGGCGTTGGCGAACGAGGTCTTCACGCCTTCGGCGGAAGCCGTGGCCGCCGCCCGGGCGCAGCAGGCGGCCTACGAGGAGGCGCTCGCCAAGGGCCTTGGCGCCATCAACGTGGACGGCGTCATGGTCGATGCGGCCAGCATCCGCATCGTCCGCAACCTGCTTGACCGGGCGGAACTGATCGGCGTTTGAGATGGCGGCGCCAAAGCTGCTACCCTAAGGCCATGCACCTCATCAGAGCCAGCAGCGCTGTCGGCGCGGAAATTCAAGGCGTCGATCTGGCCAACCTGAGCGACGACGAATTCACCCGAATTCGGGGGGCTTTCAACGCCCACGGCGTGTTGTTCTTCCGCAGCCAGAACCTAAGTCCAGAGCAGCACCTCGCCTTCGCGAAGCGCTGGGGAGACATCAACGTCAACCGCTTCTTCACGGCCCTGGAAGGCCACCCGCAGATCGCCAAGGTGCTGAAGGATCCGGAACAAACCCACAACATCGGCGGCGGCTGGCACACGGACCACTCCTACGACGAACGTCCCGCCATGTGCTCCATTCTACACGCCATCGACACGCCGGAATCCGGCGGAGACACTCTGTTCGCCGGCATGGGCGCAGCCTATGATGCGCTGTCGGAACCCTTCAAGGCCATGCTGGCGCCGCTCAAGGCGGCGCATTCAAGCCGTCATGTGTTCGGCGCGGACGCTCTCTACCACCGGGCGATGCAAGGCCGCATCGGCAATCCCGAAGCCGCCACTCAGGATTCGGTGCATCCGGTGGTCATCGGCCATCCCGAAACCGGCCGTCCCCTGCTCTACGTCAACCCCGGCTTCACCATCCGCATCGAAGGCTGGTCGCCTAAGGAATCCGGAATGCTCCTGGAATTCCTTTACAACCACACTAAGAACCCCCGCTTTCACACCCGCTTCCATTGGCAGCCGGGATCCCTCGCCATTTGGGACAACCGGGCCACTTGGCACTACGCCCTCAACGACTACCAAGGCCAACGCCGCTATCTGAACCGCATCACGGTGGAGGGCTGCGCCCTCTCCCCGGCCGGCGCCGCCTGAGGCGCCGACAAGGTTTGCGCACCTAGGCTGAGGGCCTTCGCAGGGCAAATTCGTTGTGTTGGCTGCAATGTGGCGCCGAAGCGGAACGCGGATTTGGTTTGGCTGCATCTTTGCGCGGTGAAAAGGAAGCGAATTGAACAGGAAATTTGACAAGTCGGCACCGGCGGAGGTGGCGCAAAACTTGGAGTTTCTGGTTGCGGACCTCAATGGGGTGCCCCGCGGCAAGACCATCACCAGCCCCTCCTTCGACCCCGGCAACTTGCCGCATCTGCCCGTCGGCATCTTCCTGCAGTGCATCCACGGAAAGTACGCGGACGCCATGGAGACCTACAGCTCCAAGGACGGTGATCTGCTGCTGCGGCCCGATTGGTCCACTTACCGGACAACGCCTTGGAAGAGCAAGGACAGCGGACAAGTCATTTGCGAGACGCTGGACAAGGCCGGCGAACCCATCGTTTTCGACCCGCGCAACCTTTTGCAGCGCCTGCTGGGGCTCTACGTTGAAAAGGGCTGGAGGCCGCTGGTGGCGCCGGAAGTGGAGTTCTACTTGGTCACGCCCCCGAAACGGGGCAACCTTGCGCTTCAACCAGCACCGGGCCTTGACCAGCGGGACGAGTTCGGCGGCGAAGCCTTCAGCTGCGACGCCTTGGACAAGTATGCGCCCTTCCTCGCCGACGTGCAGGAGATGTGCCGAACAGTGGACATCCCACTGCAAGCCGTGGTCCATGAGATGGGGCCGGCGCAGATGGAGCTGAACATCCCCCACGGCGACGCGCTGGCCCGGGCTGACGAGCTCTTTCTGCTGAAGCGCTTGGTCAAAGGGTGCGCGGCGCGGCGCGGCTGCCTCGCCAGCTTCATGGCGAAGCCATCGGCGGACTTGCCAGACAGCGGCCTGCACATGCACCTAAGCCTTGTCGATGACCGCAACGCCAACATTTTTGCACTCAAGGAGGGCAAGGCCCCCAAGGCTTTGCGCCACTTCATTGGCGGCCTGCAAACCCATCTGCCGGCGGCGTTCGCGCTGGTCGCGCCGAATGTCAACAGCTTCAAGCGGTTCACGCGGGATGGGCCCGCACCCATCAACTTGCACTGGGGATATGACAACCGCAGCGTCGGCCTCCGTGTGCCTTTCAGCAGCGCCCCCAACGGACGGGTGGAGAACCGGGTCGCCGGTGCGGACGCCAATCCCTATCTAGCCACCATAGCGATGCTGGCCTGTGGCCTGCTGGGCATGGAGGAGAACATAGAGCCAAGCCATCCCGTCAAGGGCGACGCCTACGATCTGCCGGCGCACCTGCCTGAGGACTTAGGCGATGCGCTGCGCCGCCTGAGCGCCCACGACAAGCTAAAGAAGATTCTGTCCAAACCCTTCGTTGACATCTTTGTCTCCGTCAAGCGCCAGGAGCTGCAGGACGCCGCCCAGCAGATCACCCCGTGGGAGCAGAGCTATCTAGGCAGCCTGATCTGACGGTCGCTTGCGGCAGCGAACAAGGCTAAACATTCGGCAATTCCTATGCGACCAGCAGTGCGTCGCCCGCTACGACGAGCGGTTGCGTGACCTTTTGGCCCGCAAAGTCACGACCTGCAAGTGGGCGCGTGGTTGACCCTGCCCGGAACCTGAATTATCGTGGCCGCATGACCCGGACAGCCCTCAGCCTGTTCACCTCCGGCGGCCTCGGTGACCTCGCCGTTCGGCAGGCGGGGTTTGACATCCTCGTCTCCAACGAGGTGCTTGAGGACCGCCATGCCCTGTTCAAGTTCAACTTTCCTTCCACTTTCGCCATCACCGGGGACATTTGGCGGCAGGCGGGCCGGATTGAAGCGGAGACACTCCAGCGTCTCAGCGGCAAAGCGCTCACCCTGCTGTACGCAACGCCTCCATGCCAAGGCATGTCGAAGAACGGGCGGGGCAAGCTGCTAAGCGCCATCAGGGCCGGGCGGAAGCCCGTTCATGACGAGCGAAACAGGCTGATAGTTCCGACGATCGAACTGGCCCGCCGGCTCCAACCTGAAATCCTGCTTCTGGAAAACGTACCGGAAATGGCGGACACCCTGGTTTTGGATGAGCACGACAAACCCGTTCGCATCTTGGAGTACGTTGCCGAACGCCTAGGTCCGGATTATGCAGGCGGGGCCGAGGTGGTGGAGTTTGCTGACTACGGCGTACCTCAATGCCGTCAACGGCTGATTACGATTTATTCGCGCAATCAGCACATCAAGGATTGGCTTTCCTCCTGTGGATCATTGACGCCACAGCCAACACATGCCGCCGAAGGCCGCGACGGCGCCAAGCCTTGGGTTTCGGTGCGCGACGCAATAGCGCACTTCCCGCCACTAGACGCAAAGTCTCCAGAGACGGCCGCTTCGGAAATTCCGTTCCATCGCGTTCCTTTGCTGGACGCCATGAAGTATTGGTGGGTGGAGAACACCCCGCCGGAACGAAGCGCCTTCGACAACCAATGCGCCGCCTGTGGTTTCGCGCAAAATCCAACGCACTCTTCAGTGCGGGACAGTTCGGGCATTAACCGTGCCTCACGCATGACGCCGCTGCATTGCCAACAGTGCGGAAAAATGCTGCCCCGTCCAAGCGTTGAGCGAAACGGCAAACGGCAGTTGATGCACGGCTACACTTCGGCCTACAAGCGCATGTCCTACGACAAGCCGGCCAGCGCCTTGACCCGCAATCTCTCTTACGCCTGCAGCGACAACAAGATTCATCCTGAGCAGAACCGAGTGCTGTCGCTTCACGAGGCGTTCCACATTCACTCCCTAGATCAGTACGACTATGCGTGGCGGCGTACGGACGGCCGGAAGGTGAGCGACAAAACCATCCGGGAGATCATCGGCGAAAGCGTTCCGCCAGCGGGAATGCAGGCGCTGGTTGACCATCTAGTTGGCATTTTGGAGGGCACCAAGCTGCATTTCGAAGCCGTAGGGCCACTGTTCAGTCTTTCCAACCGTGCTGCTTAAGGAAGCTTGCATGCCCACAACTTGGCGAGAAGTTGTGGTGCATCCGCCGGTTGTCCGGTAGGAGGCCATTCCTGAATGTAGACTATAGTCCGTGGCACCGCATTGGCTGGATGCCGATGCTGGCGGAATGCCCATAAACGAAATATTCGCCGAGGCGCTCAGGCAC
This sequence comes from uncultured Pseudomonadales bacterium, assembly GCA_958296195.1. Lineage (GTDB taxonomy): Bacteria > Pseudomonadota > Gammaproteobacteria > Pseudomonadales > Azotimanducaceae > Azophilus. Next base: position 3,488,931 of record OY282455.1, read on the forward strand.
TATCGCAAACAAGCTGCAATGAGCCAAGAGGATCTCGCCAACGCAGCGAACTTGGACCGCACTTACATTAGCCAACTAGAGCGCGGGCAAAAGAGCCCAACGCTCAATACTCTCGTCAAATTAGCTTCCTGCCTCGGCGTTTCCGTACAACACTTGCTGCGAAAGCCGATGCAGGACAGCCCGATGGTTCCAGCAGAATACTTTGTACGCGGCCCGGAAAAAATTGTTGTTAGAAGAAGTGGCGGAAGCGCTGCAATTTCCAACAGCACACTCATGTCCGCAGTCAATTCGGCGCATGCGCTAATCGACGACCTGTACGGCGCCGACCTGAACATCTCATCCATACTCGGGCTGCGCAATCTTAGCGCATTTGTCGGCGAACTATTCGGCGCGGCCGTGGTTAGGGTCAGCGCCGGCCAATTTGTGCGAAACCCGCATCAGGATGGATACCCTGATCTCCTTCTAATGGATGCAGTGGGAAGGCGTCGTTGGAAGGAACTGCGGGAGCGACTGAACGAAAAGACGCCTTTCAGTCCCTTCGCCAGCGGAGGTGTGGAAGTAAAGGCGACTTGCGGAAGCGTACCAACGCCAGAAATTTGCAAGAGTCGGGGCATCAAACGACCTGAGATTGGGGATACGAGGATAGGCTGCATGACAGGCTACGATTGGAAGGCGCACCATAGGGAAACAAATAACTTGGTTGGGCTGCTTTGGGATTTCATTGGAGGCCGTCCTAGAATTTCCGCCGTGTTCTATGCAAGCAATTTGGAGGAGGAGGACTGGGGCAATATTGTTCAGCCGCGGGCGGGCGGCGGAAGAACAACCAGCGTTTCCATTATGAACAAATCAGGGATCAGAAAGATGTATGAAGGCTGGCAATGCGTGTTGCGGAAGGGTGGATATCGTGAGTTTTTGAATGCTCGGAACGGTAGGGATCTTATTGGATAGCCACCCTTCAAGCGGAGGAAATGGATATTCTCCGCTTGTTGGTTTCCACCTACCAGAATGGGTGCATAATACGCCAATCGGGTCGCGGGCAAAGGAGTCATGGCGGCGATTCACTACCACGAAGGGCGCTTTCCGCCTGAGGAGCGCATCCACTGGCCGGCGCTCATCCCGCTGCTCGGCCCGGCGGTGGCGGCGCTGGCGCGTTACGACGGGGCGCTCGGCGCGGTTCCCAATCCCCGAGTCCTGCTGTCGCCCCTGACGACGCAGGAGGCGGTGCTTTCCTCACGCATTGAGGGTACCCAAGCCACCATGAGCGAAGTTCTGGAGTTCGAGGCCGGGCAAGAGGCGGCATCTCCCCAACGCCGCGACGACATCCATGAGGTGCTCAACTATCGCGCCGCAATGCGGGAGGCGGAGCGGATGCTGGAAACACTGCCCCTTTGCCAGCGGGTTGTCCGCGAGGCGCATCGGATTCTGCTTTCCGGGGTGCGTGGCGAGAACAAGTCCCTCGGCGACTATCGGCGCATCCCCAACTGGATTGGCCCGCCAGGATGCACTGTGGAGCAAGCCACCTTCGTGCCCATCGGGGCGGACAAGCTCCCCGCAGCCATGAGCGCTTGGGAGCACTACCTGAACCAAGATGCGCCTGACCGGCTGGTGCAGCTCGCCATTCTGCATGCGGAGTTTGAGGCCCTGCACCCGTTTCTAGACGGAAACGGCCGCTTGGGACGCATGCTGGTGCCCTTGTTCCTCTGGCAATGCGGCCTCATCAGCCAACCCATGTTCTACATCAGTGCCTATTTCGAGGCCCGCCGCAATGCCTACTACGATGGTTTGCTGGCCGTCTCCCAAGACGATGCTTGGACCGATTGGTGCCGATTTTTCCTGCAGGCGGTGCGGGTGCAGGCCGAGGAGAACTTGGAGAAAGCCAGGGGAATCCTTGATCTCTACGAAGGCATGAAAGGCCCAGTGGCGGGTATTACCCGCTCTCAGTACGCCATCCACGCCTTGGATTGGATATTCGAGCATCCGATCTTCAACAGCAGCGGCTTTGCGTCCAGCGCCAAAATTCCAAGCCGCACGGCGCGACGCATGCTGACCAAGCTACGCGAACATGAGATCCTGCGGGTGATCAAGCCCGCCAACGGCCGCCGGGGAACCATCCTCGTATTCCCGGACCTCCTGAACATCGCCAAGGGCAGACAGGCATTTTGACGGTCATCCCTTGCACTGGCACCAATCCGCCGGACATCTTCCGACAAATATGGCCGGCAAACTCGCTTGGCGGTCACGCATGGCCACCAAATCCAGTTGTCGGTCACTTTCCGACAAATGTGGCCGGCAAACCCATTTGGCGGTCACGCATGGCCGGCAAATCCCTTTGCCGGTCACTTTCCGCAGAATATGGCCGGCAAACTCGCTTGGCGGTCACGCATGACCGCCAAACGAAGCTTTGATGGGGGAATTTGATGCGCCCACCTAGCCGGCGCAAGCGGCTTGGGGATTTTTGCAAGGGCGCAGCCAAGCATGTGTACTAGCTAGGGAACACGAACGCATTGAGAACATTTCGGGATGCCGTCGGGGCGAGCAACTTCACGTTGACCGGGCAGCTTCGGCTCTATCAGGACAGCGGGCGCGATGACGTCATTCGGCAGGCGGAATGCCTGGCGTCCGTGGTTGACGCGGTGGCGGTTACGGACTGCCCCTACGGCGTCCTGCACATGTCGGGCTTAGCGGCGGCGGCCATCCTCATGCAGCGCGGCCTGGACCCGGTTCTGCACCTTTCCGCTCGGGACCGCAACCACATCGCCCTAAGGAGCGAGTTGCTCGGTGCCGCCGCGTTGGGCGTAACCAGCTTGCTGCTGCAACGGGGAGACAAGCTGCCAAAAGGCATTCAGCCGCAAGTCACGCAAGTGTTCGACACCGGCGCCAAGAAATTTCTGGCCACCGCCAAGCAACTCAGCGATTACCAAGCTGCACAGGGGCAAGCGGAACTGTTCCTAGGCACTATGGCCACCGTGTTCGACCCGCCGGAAGGCTGGCAACCCACTGAATTGATTGCAAAAATAGGCGCCGGCACCCAATTCGTCCAAACCCAGGCCTGCCTCAACTTGGAGCTGCTGCGCCGCTACATGAAAGTTCTGGTCGCCGCCCAGGTCACTTGGCGCTGCCATGTCATGGTGTCCGTTCCAGTTTTGACTTCCGCGGAATCCGCCCGCTGGTTGTTCGACAATGTGCGTGGGGACGTCATTTCGGAGCGCTTGGTGCAACAGTTTGCAGACGCGAAGGACCCGAAGTCATTCGGCGTCAGACATTGCGCGGAGACGATTCAGGCCCTCAGGGAGATTCCGGGCGTCGGCGGTGTGAACCTATCCACAACGGGAGAAGCCAAGGACATCGTTGCCGCTGTCCATCAGGCGATGGCCTGACTTATGCAAACAAGCCCTGACGAGGCGGCAACGGCTAGGTCAGGCGGCTGCTTGACCCACCCGCCGCAACTCGTCCGGCGGCACATAGTCAAAAATGAAGGTGATTCGGTCATCCACGCCCTTGTTGGCGACGCTGTGCGCCTTCTGGTTGTTTATCTCATAGGCTTGGCCCACCAGCAGCCGATGGGGTCGGCCGTCGATGATGAAGCGAACCCGCGGGTTGGTGGTGATGGGCACATGAATCCGGTGGCCTATGCGGAATGAGGGGTGGTCGTCCACATGGGGCTTGATCTTGCCCCCGGCCTTCAGTTTGGCCGCCATGGCGCGGACGATGGCACCGCCCGGCGGGTAGAACCGGCCGATGATGTCATGCATGACCGGCAGGGCCGCATCCGCCAGCCGACGCCAACCAGCTTCCTTTTTGACCATCAGTTCCGGCCAAGCCTCGTCATCGGTGAACACCATGACCACGGACTCCGTGGCCCGATGAACCTCGTAGGCGTTTTGCCGGTGCTCCTGCTCCCGCCACGCGGCCTCTTCCTGGGCCAGTATGGTGCGCACTAGCGCACCGCAGTCCACAGCGCCAAGCTCCCGAATGCGAGTGTCGATGTCCATGCGCAAAAACGAGCGGGTTAAACCTAATGGACGCGGAATTCCGGCGCGGCGAGTGCGGACTAGGCGCTTAGGCGCGGCGGCAAGCGCCTGCTCGATGCGGCCACGCCCGACTAAAACTACTTCGCACCGTACAGATACCGGAACTTGACGCCAAAGGTGCGCGGTTGATTGACCGACAGCCGCTGCTGCGCGAAGCGGTTGTTGAAGAACAACTGCGCATTCTCATCAGTCACATTGTCAACAAAGAAGGACGCCGACCAGTCCTCCGCCTCAATGCCCAACTGCAAGTCCAGAAGATGCCAAGCGTCTTGAGGCACCACCGGCGATAGGAAGGGGCTCGATTCGATGCCCGCCAGTGAATTGATGGACTCCCCGGTGTAGGTGAAGCGACCCATGACGTAGGGCTGGCCCCCAAACCAGGTGGTCGAAAACGAATAGGTCGCGTTCAAATGGGCCTTCCAGTCCGGCACGATGGGCAGTTGCGTGCCCTTGGGCACCGTCACGGCGCCGTCTGTGCCGGCAAACAAAACATCCGCCTTGGAGAGCGAGCCGTCGTTGTAGCCCAGAGTGGCCTCAATGCTCCAGTTGTCCGTGGGCAGCCAGCTCAGCCAAGCCTCCACGCCGTTGATTTCCGCCTGTGGGAAATTGACGATGCCGAGCGTGAAGATGCCCTCCTGCGGGTCTTCGGCCTGCACCTGAATGTCGTCCCAAACCATGTGGTAGGCGGACAGGTTGAAGCGCAGCCGGTTGTCCAGCCAGTCCGTCTTTAGGCCGACCTCGTAGTTAGTGACCGTATCCGACCTATAGGTGTTCAAGGTGCCGGCCGGCGGCGGGAACGTGCTTCCCGGCGGGCCGAACACGGACTGCGGACGGGCCGAATTGGCGCCGCCGCGCCGGAAACCCTCCGAATAGGTGGCGTAAACCAGCTTGTCCTCCCACTTGTAGGTGAGGCTGACCTTGGGAACGAAGCCGTCTTCGTCGGAGACGCCCAAATCCCCCGGCGCGTAGCAGTAGTCAACCGCGCAATCCGGCGCACCGCCATTAAACCCCACCAAGGTGGCGTTTATGACCGTGTAGTCGTTCTTGATGCTGTAGAAGCGGCCGCCGGCGGTGATGGAGAAGTTCTCGGTCAGGTTGACGGTGGCTTCACCGAACACCGCCCATTGGTCCAGCTCGCTGTCATAGGTGCCGGAGAACCAGTTGTTGGACTCCGCCTTTGGCGGAATGCCATTGACGCTGTACCCGGCGTAGTTCAGGTAGTAGAAGGCCGGGGTGCCGGTCAAGCCCTGAACGTTGGATATGAACAGTTCCTTGACCTTCCGGTGGTTGTAGAAGCCGCCCACGATGGCGGACCAGCGGCCCTCGGCCGGGGTGGCGTAGCGCGCCTCCACGCTCCAGTTGGTGGTTTCCCTGCCGTCATAGTCGTTGGCCACCGGGTCGCCGCCAAAGTCATAGATGCCGCCAGTGTCGTAGTATGGGTCTCCGGTGTTGAAGGAGCGGAAGTAGTCGCCCCGCTGCTGATAGATCTGCAGATAGGAGGTGGCGTCCGCGTAGTAGGCGCTGTCCCGGTCGAAGTAGGCGGTGGTGAAAACCAGGTTGCCGAAGCTAAGGTCCCCTTCCAGGGTCAAGGCCAACTGATACCACTCGTCGTCCCAGCTGTCCTCCGTGTACCTAGCCTGCTCCCGGTCGCCAAATACCGGAAATACGGAGGTGTCCTCAAACAGCTGTTGATTCAGGCTGGCGTCCCCAAAGCCGTCCAGCTCGTACTTCTGGTAGATGCCGTTGAGGTCGATCGTCCATTCTTCGCTGGCGTCGATGCGCAGCGCCGCCCGCCCGCCAGTCCAGACGGAGGAGTTCACGTTGTCCTCCACTTGGCTGGCGTTGTCGGAGCGCCCGCCAGGAGTGGGCGCCAGAATATTGTCCACCCAGCCGGCTTCGTCCGCCCGGAAGCCCACGAGGCGCAACGCCACCTTGTCCGGCACCAAGGGAATGTTCGCCATGGCGCTTAGGTCATAGCTAGTGCCCCCGTCGGTTAGGGTGGAGGCGGCCAAGTCCACCCAGCCGCTGCTCGCCGTGGCGTCCGGCTTGTTGGTGATGATGCGCAGCGTGCCGCATTGGGAGGCGTCTCCGAAGAGCGTGCCCTGCGGGCCGGCCAAGGCTTCGACCCGCGCCACATCGACCAAGCGCGGGTCCGGATTGTAGCCGGCGGCGGTGATGGGCTGTTCGTCGAGATAGACTGAAGTGGTGGCCGAATCACTGAAGGACAGGCCCTGGGCGGAGCAGCCCCGCATCACCACAGAGTTGGCGCCGGGCTGCCGTTCGCTCAGCGCCAAACTGGGAATTTGCCCCACATAGTCGTTGAAGGTCTTGAACCTTTGCAGCGTGATTTCAGAGTCCGAAAAGGCGGTTACGGAAATGGGGGTGTCCTGCTGGCTCACCTCCCGCTTGGTGGCGGTGACGATGATCTCCTCCAAGGCCGCTTGCTGAGCTTGGGCGGCTGGAACGCTCGCCACTGCGGCGGAGACCGCCACGCCCAACGGGCTCTTGCGCAGCCCAACCCGGTCCTTTTGCCCATTGCCCGACATCACAGCCTCCCGACAACGTCAAATCACAGCAGCATTGCTACTTCAAAGTCGGCGCCAGCACGTCCGCAGCCGCGGAGCCATTTCGCCCAGCTGCCACCAGCCTGAATCCCTAGGCACGAAGCGTAACATCTTAAAGCGAGTTTGTTGCACTACATTTCCCCAAGCGCCTTGGCCCGCTCCAGGCGGCTTCGCTCATCCCCAGGCAAATGCTTCACGGCCAGGCACAGGCAGACCAGCGTGGGGATGAACATCAGCAGCCCGCAGCCAATGCCGAGGCGCAGGGCCGAGGCGTCGTCAAAGCCGGAGGCCATGAACAGGTCGCTGGCCTTGCCCATGAAGTAGGGACCCAAGGCCAAGCCGATGAAGGTGTTCATCAGCAGGTAGTAGGCGCCGGCGACGGCCCGCATTCTCGGCAGCACCAAGTCGTTGGCGGTGCTCGGCGGCACCCCCACCCACATGGAAATGGGAATGTGGTAAACGAAGTTGAGGACGTAGGCCGCAGTTAGGCTGTCCGTCATCAGCAGCCACAGAATCAGCGGCGTTGACAGGCCAACGGTGATGAAGCCTATCCACAGCCTTCCGCTCGCCCAGGTGAGCTTCAGCCGATCCGCCAACAGGCCGCCAAGGGTAACGCCGATCAAACCGCCCAGAGCGCTGCCGAAACCGATGTAGAGGCCCACTTCCGTGGGGTCAACCGCATGGATGCGCATCAGCAGCGGCGGCATCCAGAAGCTGGTGCCATAGGCCACGAAGCTGATGGTGGGGAAGGCGATCAGGGTGAAGATGAGCGCCTTGGCGCCGAACAGCATCCTGAACGTGGCCCGGTCCCGCCCGGCGAGGGACTGCGCCCAGGAAATGGTGACGTAAACGCCCAGCCCCAAGGCCACCCACTGGGCCACGTCGCCGGTAAGCAGCACAAGCAGGAAACCAGTCACGGCAATTCCGCCAAGGGTCAGCAGGTTCAAACGCAAGGAAGCGCCGTGGCGGGCCACGCTGAACAGGGTAAACGGCGGCAGCACGGCGCCGAGTTCCTCCTGCAGCACCTTGAAGGGTGCCGGATGGTGCGGCGTCCTCAGTCCTTCGCTGACCCCGCGCACCGGCTCCCGCAGGGTTCGCACCAAGGCGGCGAGCAGCACCCCCGGCAAGCCGACGGCGAGAAAGGCGGCGTGCCAGCCCTTCAAGCCGAACGGCCCGCCGCCCGGAAAGGCGCCGTTCCAGGTGTCAAGCACCCAGCCGCCGATGAACAACCCAATGCCGCCGCCCAGATAGACGCCGGATGAGTAGATGGCGATGACCGTAGCCCGGCGGCGCGGCGGATAGTAGTCGGACAGCATGGAGTAAGCGGCGGGAGAAGCGCTCGCTTCGCCGATGCCCACTCCAACCCGAAACAGCGCCAACACGGGAAACGAGCGGGCGAAGCCGGACAAGGCCGTCATCAGGCTCCAGAACAGCAGGCCGCCGGAGATCAGGCTGCGCCGCACCCATACGTCGGCGAAGCGCGCCAAGGGAATGCCGAACACCGAATAGAACACGGCGAACACCGTGCCGTAGAGAAAGCCCATCTGCGCGTCGCTGACGCCGAGGTCGGCCTTGATGTCCTCCGCCAATATGGAGAGGATGTTGCGGTCGATGAAGTTGAACAGATAGACAATCACCAACACGCCGAGCACATAGTGGGCGTAAAGGCCGCCTCCTTCCGAGCGATCAGCGGATTCCGGCGGCGGCGCAGAGAGCGGCATCTTGGTCACGGCTATGGTTTTACAAATCCGATTACGTATTCTTCGTGCATTCGCTTTTCAATTCGGGATGCATTTGCGCCATTCCAACGCGCCGGCATCATTCGTCTATCACGGTCCAGGCGACGCACCCCGATATGAACGAGCTTGAACCCCGCCTGTGTGCCAATGGCCGCCAACCCTTTGTGGGTCTCGACGTCGAGACCGCGCAGATTGGAGGTCCCCACCACGATCACGGCAGCCTTGCCGTGCTTCAGCACCCTCAGCATCTCGTCAATAACAGAGCACATCTCGCCAAAGTAGCGGCGCAACGCCGCGGCTTTCTTTCGGTCGATCCGCTTCAGCTGGGCAATCGTCCGCTCACACAGCATCGGCAAACCGTCAAATTCCTGGGACGGAGCGGCGTCATGCCCCAAATACCGGCTGCGAATTTGCGCCAGCTCAGAGGTTTTCCAGCCCAACCAAACGAGCGAGAACTTATGGGCGCGCATGTAGTCAATGGCGTTGTTGGCGTAGGGTGGAGAGGTCACAATCAAGTCCACGCTTGCCGGCGGCAAGTTTGTTGCGTTGGCGGCCACCGCCCTTAACTCCGCAGTTCGATTGGACGGCAGCCCTGAACAGCAGGAAAGAGCCAATCGCAAGCGCTTGTCAAACTCCCCAAATGCGGACTTGGGTTGCTTGTCGGGAACACGATGCGGCCGTGTATGGGCCAAGTCTCGGGCAAGGGACACGCCGCCGGATTTCGCTATGATGGTTGAAGATAGAACCATCTGGAAAAAGGCCCGCATCTCGTCCGGAGAGTGCGAGCCGATGCCCTCCAAGAGGGCGACCAATTCCAATTGCTGCTCCTGTTGGAACCAATAATCCACAAAGGCCCGCGTCTTGACATCAAATCGCGCATCCAAATTTTCCTGCAGCCGGCTACGCTCCTCATGGAACAGGCGCATCGCCCGGTCCAAGATTGACCTGCCCACCTGCATTGCCGCTACAGGATCAACGGGAGAAAGTTTCGCCTGCACTATCAAGCGGGCAAGCGGATCTATGTCGCAACCAATGGCGCGTCGGCCTAGACGGACGGCTTCCAAGATCGTTGTGCCCGAACCAAACATCGGGTCCAGCACAAGATCATTGGCCCGGGAGAGCTGTTCAATGAAGAACTGCGGCAACTGCGGGGGAAACTTAGCGGGGAATGGATGCCATCCATGCGTGGAGTGCTTTCCATCGGCGCCATGAAAGCCTAGGTCAGAGGACAAGGCATCCTGAAAAGTCGCCAGACAGTTGCTTACCCGAGACATCGCCTCAAATTCCTGCCACAAGACACATAAACATCGGCCGGCAACCCATCATAACGCTCTGCGCCCACGAAACCGTCATGCTCGGAGTGGAATCCTTTCCAGCTAGAATCAACCTCATGACGTTTCCTCAAATGCGTCAAATATTGCAATGCCTTTCCTTGCAAGCACCCTACTTAAACCCCTTCGTCCACGAAGATCGCCCCCGCCGGGCACACCTCGGCGGCTTGCACCGCGTGCCGGCGCATTTCGTCCGTGTCGAGGTCCACCGGCTTCACCACCGATGCGCCCTCATCCCCCATCGCAAACAACTCCGGGTGGTTGTAGTAGCACTCGCCGGACATGCAGCATTTTTCCAAGTCTATGCGGACCTGCATGGGGGCAACCCTAGGCTGCGCCGAAGGTCAGCCAAAGGGTTTCCGGGGAGCGGAAGCCGCCGGAGTCTATGGACGGGGAGTTGATGCCGGGATGGGCGTCGAACTTGGGGCGCGGCGACGGCAGGGCGTCGAGCAGCTTGCTGCAGGCGATCATCGCCTCCTGCCGAGCCATGGCGTAGCCCATGCAGAAATGCTGGCCGATGCCGAAGCCGAGATGCCCCGGCAAGCCGTCCTTGTAGCGACCGGAACGGTTTTCCCGGCCCATGTGCAGGTCGGTGCGGTGGATGTCGAAGCGGTCCGGATTTTTGAACACCCGCTCGTCCCGGTTGCCGGCGCCTAGGTAGAGGATCACCCCCGCCCGCTCTGGAATCACCTTGCCGTGCAGCACGACTTCCCGAGTGGTGTGGCGGAACTGAGCGTGGACCACCGGGTCGTAGCGCATCATCTCGGTGAACACGTTGTCCCAAAGCGCCGGATTGCCCCGCAGGTCGTCAAACTGGTCCGGGCGGGTGTACAGCATGTGGTACCACATGTTGGCGATGGCCTTGTCCGTGGTGTCGCCGCCGGCGGCCAGCAGCAGGGCGACAAAGCCCTTCACCTCGTCCGGGCTCATGCGCTGGCCGTCCAGCTGCGCACTGACGATGCGCGAAAGCAGATCCTCCCCTGGCGCCTTGCTGCGGACAGCGATCAGCGGGTCCAGGTACGCCCACATTTCGTTGCGCGCCTGAATGCCCCTAGCCAAGTGTTCGCCGCCAAAGCCAAGCCCGGCGATAAGGGCCTGATACCAGCCGACAAAAGTGTCTTCGTCCGCACGCGGCAGGCCCAGCATGTTGGAGATCACCCGGATGGGCACCTGGCTGGAAAACTGATTGACCAGTTCGACTTCGCCGACGTCCTTGAAGGTGGCGATCACCTCATCGCAAATCTGCTCCACCATCGGCAGAAAGTCCTGCAGGCGGCGACCGACGAACTGGCCGGCGACGATGTTGCGCAGCCAGCGATGCTGCGGGCTGTTGCCGTACTCCAGAATGTTGGGGCCGAACACATGGGTGGAGCCGAACTCATAGGGGCCATCCGGCCTATAGACGGCGCGGTCGTAGCTGGCGTTGTCCTGAAAGGCGCCATCGACGTCCCAGTAACGGGACAGGATCCAGCGGTTGTGGAAGCGGTCGTGAAACACCGGATGATGGTCGCGCAGGCGCTTGTACAGCGGGAAGGGGTCCCGCTGGAAGGCGGCCCCGTCAAACTCCCGCGGGTCTATTGCATCGGGGAGCGCCGGGCGCTCCGTCGCAGCTTCGGCCATGTTGCACTCCTTTAGTGTTCTCAATGGCTGGGCAACCTAGCAGCCAAGCCAAATGTTTGCCCAGCACCCATCTTCCGCAGGGGAAGCATTGCCAATTTCCTCATCCATTGCCGGAAACAAGCCGCAAAGCGTCAAAAGCCTTGGTTGGGTTGGGGCCGTCCCGCCGACGCCACTTGGGTTGGCATCGGATTGACCGCAATCAGCGAGCACTGAAGCAAACCGGCAGGTGCCAGCAAGTGTGCATTTCACCCAGACGGCGGCAATTTAGGCGCGGTTCGGTGCCAGGGGCTAAACGCAGGTCCGACAAACGCTCCAACAGGACCGAGGAGGCTGTCACCAAGGTATCCCGGGTCAGTGCGTACCGGGAACGGGGGCGGTCCTCCGGCACCGCCGGATGGCGGGACGGCGGCCCCAAGGCCGGCGTGACGCCGGTGGCCAAGCCGTCGGCGCGGTATTGCCCCCGCGCCTCCCGATGGCAGATGTCAGTGCGGCCGACGATGAAGCGCTCCGGCTCGGCGAAGATGCGCGGGTCCCGGTTGGCCGCCGCCGCCGAGCACAGCGCCAAGGCGCCCTTGGGCAGCAGCCGCCCAAAGCGCTCCACCTCATGGCGGGCGAAGCGCGGCGCGGTCAGCACCGGCGTGGAGTGGCGCAAGGTCTCCAGCACCGCCAGCTTGACGTGGCGGGCGTCGGCGCGGGCCTTGGCGAACTCGTCCGGATGGGTCAGCAGCAGGCACCAGAGGTTGGCGAGGCCGCCGTGCAGAGTTTCGTGGTCCATTTCCAGCAACGTGGACACTAGGTCCGCAGCCGTGGCCGGACCGGCCGCCGTCTCCAAGCCGGCGACGGCGGAAACCAAGTCCTCCCCCGGCGCTTGGCGGCGGTGCTCCAGCAACGGCGCAAAATAGTCGCGCAATTCGTGCGCCGCCGCCAACCCCGCCTGCCGCGCCCGAGGGTCCCAATTGACGCCCCGACGCAAACGCCAAAGACGCTCGGCAACGCTCCCCGCATCGGCTTCGGGAACGTCCAGCAGGGCCAGCCAAAGCTGCATGGCGAAGCGGGCGGCGAACTCCACCGCCAAGTCCGCCTCACCGCGCCCGGCAAAATCCGCCACGGCCTCATCAGCCAACCGCTCGGCATGGCCGTCGCAGGCATTGGCGTGGGCGGTCAGAACCGGCAAGGCTTGGCTTAGATCCGCTCCGAAACCCTCAAGACCTAGATGCCAAGCCTTGGCCCGAGTCTCGAAGTTGGCGTCATCGGCACACACCGAGGTGACGTCGTTGTAGCGGGTGATCCAAAAGCAGTTGTTCAACCAGTCCCGGTAGCAGGGGTAGTTCTCCCGCAGAATTTCCAAAAAAGGATAGGGGTCATCCGCAAACGACTTGGAAACTAGCTGCATCGGCTTGATCTTCGCCGTGCTCTGGCCCACCCGCTCCCGCTGGAACACCTCGTAGGTGCGATGGCCGGCCTCCCCGTGGGTGCCTTCGGGGATGGCCACGCCGTTGGCGCCGATGATGCGCAGGTCCGTATCCGCCATCACTGCAACTCCGCGCTAGGCGGGTTCATAGTCCAAGTGAAGCTCCCGCACGGAAACGATGCCCATGGGGGCCAGGCTCTTGCCGTCGATGTCCTTGGGCATCCTCTCCATGTTGATGCGCGGGTTCCGCAGGTGCTGCAGCAGGATGCGGGAACCCTCCACCGCCTCCTGATGGGAGATCCAGGCGCCGGGACATAGATGCGGACCGACGCCAAAGGCCATGTGGTTGCGCCGCCCGTCCTTGTTGTAGCCGCTGCGCAGAATCTTGCCGGTGTAGAGGTCGCTGCGGAAGATGTTGAAGGTTTCCGGGTCCTTGAACACCCGCTCGTCGTGGTTGGCGGAGAAATCGACCATCTCCATGAGCGACCCGGCCGGCACCTTGACCCCGTGCATCACCAAGTCGTAGGTGTTGTGGCGCGGCTGGCCGCCGATGGAGGAGGAGTGGCGCAGGGTCTCGTGAAAGGCGGCGTCCCAAAGCGAGTCATCCTGGCGCACCGCCTCGAACTGCTCGGGATGCTCCAGCAGCAGGCGCCACATGTTGAGGATGGCGCCGCGGGTGGTCTCCCCGCCGCCGCCGACCACCAAGGCGATGTTGGAGGTGATCTCCTCCGTGGAGAGGTAGTCCCCATCCACCTTGGTTTCGCACAGCTTGGAGATGATGTCCTTGCTGATGGGGTTGCCGGCCTCGTCGTAGAGATAGGTGGGCTGCTTGCGCCGCGCCTCGACCATGCCGGCCACATAGTCCTCCAAGTGCTGGCGGGCCTGCAAACCCTGCTGGTGGGTCTCCGAGCCGCCGAGGCCGGACATCATGGAGTTGTACCAATAGTAGAAGTCGTCCTGGGCCTCCTTGGGGAAGCCGAGCACCTCGCAGACCACCCGGATGGGAAACTCGTTGGCGAAGGCCTGGCCCAACTCCACCGTGTACACCCCGCCGCGCTCGGCAACCACCGCTGGGTCCTCGATGCGCTCCCAAGCGGCGATCATGTTCCGGGCTTGGCGCTGGATGGCGGGAATGCGGTTCTTTAGGGACTGGCCCACTAGGTGCTGCCCGTACAGGTTGCGCCGCCGCCGGTGCTCCACCCCGGAAAGCTCCAGCTGGGTGTTGCCGAGCACCCCGCTGGAGCTGCCCTTGGGAATGGTGTTGAAGCCTTCGTCGTCAAAGTAGCAGCGGGTGATGTCCTCGTAGCGGGTGACGTAGTAGGTGTTGTGCAGCCGGTCGTGATAAACGGGATAGTGGTCCCGCAGAATGCGGTAGTAGGGATAGGGGTTGCGCATGAATTCGGCGGACTGCAGGATGCGCGGGTCGAACAGGGGCGCACCGTCCGGCGCCTGGCCCATGTCCACCGCTTTACCCACAGGCATCAGCGGAAAGTCATGCTGGGCGCCGGTTTCTTCCGGGCGCTCCGTGCCGGCGGCGAAAATGTCCAATGCGAAAGGGCAACCCGTGGCCAAGCTCCAAGCTCCTGCAAACTGCCGTTAAGGGGGCCTAAACTAACGCGAAGCGCACAGACAACGCAATGCAGTCTCGACCGATGCGCCATTTTTTCGGCCGGGACGCACCTGCGCCTGTTCAGAGGGCAACCTTAGGTACAATTCAGCCGCAGTGTCGAAGGAAACCGCCATATCGGTGCTCTGCCTGCTGCCGCGTTTGTTCGACGCCCGCATCAGCCGGCGGGTGGACATGCTCAAGCAAGCTGGGTTCAAGGTCGAAGCCGTCGCCTTCGAGCGACGTCTCGATGCAGGAAAGGCGCCGAGTTGCCCGGTCACGCTGCTGGGGCGCGTTCACCATGGCGGGTATGCCACCCGCCTCGCCAAGCTGCTGGCGGCAGTGGGCGAGACTAGGCGGGCGGTGCGCCGCAATGACCTTCTGTACGCATTCAACGCGGATATGGCCCTTTTGGCGCTGCTCGCCAAGCGGGGCCTCAACAAGCCCTTGGTGCAGGAAACCGCAGACATCCTCAACCTGCAGGTCGCCGACGGCTGGGGCGCCGCAGTCCGCGCTGTTGAAAGGCGCATCGTTGAACGCTGCGGCCTTCTGGTGCTGACCACCGCTGGCTACGCTTCCTACTATCGGCGCTGGCTGGGTGTGCAAACGCCGGCGCTGGTGGTGGAGAACAAGCTACCCGCCGCCTTCGCCGCCAAGATTCGGGAGGCCAACCCACCATCGCTGGGCGAAGCCCCAGCCACAGGCCGGCCCTTGCGCATTGGCTGGTTCGGCATCCTGCGGGAGCCGTGGAACCTGCGGGTGCTCGATGCGCTGACCCGCGCCGCGCCGCAAAGGTTCAGCGCCGTTCTGGCTGGCTACTTCGACCTCTCCATGCGCGAGGCGGGCGTCAACGAAGATTCGTTCCAGCAAGTCGTGGACAACCCCAACATCGAATACCGCGGCCGGTACTCGTCTCCAGACGACCTGCCGGCCCTGTACCAAAGCGTGGACTTGGTGCTGGACTGCTATCAGCCCAGCATTCCCGTCTGTTGGTCGCAGACGAACAAGTACTACGAAGCCTGCCTGTTCGGCAAGCCCCTGATTGCCCGTTCCGGCTGCTCGGACGCCGAGCAAATCGAGCGGCACGACATCGGCTTGGTCATTCAGGGAAGCAGCGTGGACGAGGCAGCGAAACAGATCAGCAATCAATCCGCTGAGAACTGGTTGCGGTGGCGCCGCAATCTGCACCGGCTGCCGCCTCAGATCTATTCGCTCATCGACGAAGCAAGCGCCTTGGCCGAAGCCCTCCGCGCCGTCGCTGCCCAATCCACGGACCCCGCTTTTGAGCGACGTGTGCATTGACCACCATCGAGTTGGCCTCATCGCCCACCCGGTTAGGGTGCTATGCTTATTCGGCGCAAACCCAAGAGGCCGGAAAACCGCACCATTGCCAATGACCGAACCTTCCATGTCCCTAGAGGCGTCCCACAAGCCGGCGCCCACCAGCGGGCGGGATGCTCTCGTCGTGTTCACGACCCAAGCGGGAGTGGCGGCCGCCGGCATCCTCAGCCAAAGCCTGCTCGCCTACGTCCTGCTGCCGGAGGGCCGGGGCGCCTACGCCGTATGCGTCACTTTCGCCACCTTGGCCGGCATGTCCCTGTCCTTCAGTGCGGACATTGGCGCCCAGTTCTTCGCCATGACGAAGCGGATCGACCCTTCCAAATGCCTAGCCTTGGGGCTTGGCGCCTGTCTGGCCGGCAGTGCCGCGGCCGGCGCCGCGGCGCTGCCCCTCATCAGCGCCGGCCTAGGCTTATTTCAACAGGCGCCGGCCAGTGCATTCCTGGCTTCATTGCTGCTGATGCCTCTCGCCTGCTGCTCCTTCGCGGCGGAACTGCAGTTGGCCGGGCTGCGACGCTTCAAGGCGCTGGCACTGCACCTGTCGGCGCGGGCCATCGTAACGGTCTCGAGTACTGTATTGCTGGTTTGGTGGCTTGACCAAGGGGTGGAGGGCGCCATTTTGGCTCTTTGCGCCGGGCATGCGACCCTGCTTGCCGGCTGCTTGTGGGACTTGGGCAAGAACATGGGCTTGCAGCGGGAATGGCCCTCACGCCAAGAATGCCGTCAGATGCTGGGCTACGGCTTAAGAAGCCATCCAACACGGCTTGGGAATCTGTTGGCGCCACGCATCGGCATCCTTGTCTTGGGGGTTCTAGGCAGCCAGATGGACATTGGGCTGTTCGCCGCGGTCAGCGCCATCATGCTGCAGCTGCACCTGATTGCGGACTCGGCGGGCATTGCCCTGTATCCCCGCACCGCCAACGGTGGAGCGCTGGTTCCCAAGTTGGTCGGGCGCAGCTTGCGCCTCACCTGGCTGGCCACCGCCGCGGCCTTGGCGGCGCTGCTTTCCGTCAGCACCCCGCTGGTTCGGCTGCTGCTGTCCGAAGCCTTCCTGCCGGCCGTGCCAATGATGTGGATTTTGGCGCCTGGCGTCCTCGCCCTCTCCGTCACGACACTGCTGACAACCTACTTCAAGGGCAAAAACCGTCCGGGGCTCTGCTCATGGGCCTCTTGGTCGGGGCTTGGCGTCAACATCGCCTTCTGCCTGGCGCTGCATCCCCTGCTCGGCGTGCAAAGCGCCGCTTGGGGCCTGAGCGCTGGGATGGCGGTGCACACTCTATTCCTCAGCATCGCCTTCCACCGGCACACGCGCCTCTCCCTGAGCTCCGTTTGGATGCCGCAACGCGAAGACTTCTCCTATTTCTCGGTTAGGAATTATGCTGTCTAAACGGGTGGGCAATCCAACGGCTTCGACCAACAATCAGTCAGGCCGCCCAGGCACTCATCAAGGCCTCGCCATGCTGAATGGGTTGAGAAGAGCGGCCCAAAGCCTAGCCTTTCCAAACGACTGCGTAGCGCTGCTGGCTGCGTTGCTGCTGGCGAACAGCCTGCGCCTGCATGTTCGCCACTGGGCCGCGGATGTCGTCTTCGGCGCTGTGGCGGCGCTCCTGGGGCTTTCCCTTTTCCGGGAAGGCGGCGTTTTTGGCGCAACACCGCCCGGCCGCCACCCGCAAAGCATCGGCACCTCCCCCCCCAAACTGCTGCTGACGCCGCTGTGCTTTGCAGCGCTGTTGGCGTTGTACGGGGCGGGTCTCATCTTCGACTTCAGCGGCCAAGGCCTGCGCAACTTCACCGGCCTCTTCTGCATCGCCGTGGTCTTTTTGTTCTGCTACCAAAACGGCTCGGCGTTGGCGCAAAGCCGCAGCGCCATTCTCATGTTCCTGCTGGCAGCGTTCGCGTTTCTGCCCTTGTACTGGACTTCGAGCACTGCGCATCCGGTGTTTCTATCCGTGTATCTCGGATACGCCCTGCTAACCGTCGGCATCTTGCTGGCGGCCCGCTGCAGGAGCAGGAAAGCGCAGCACCTTTGGGTACACGCCACCCTCCTTGCGGTAACCACGGCCGCCGTTGCGTTCGGCAGTCGCGCCATGGCTCTAGCGATGCTTTTGGCCATCCCTTTCTATTGGGGCACCCACCGCCTTCTGCACAGCCGCGGCCGCACCCTTGCGTTAGCCGGCGGCGCCTTGGCGCTGGTGTGCCTCGTCTCGGCCTTGCTCGGCAGCTTGCGCATACAAGAAGTTCTGTCGAACTTCAATGCCATCGGGCGGTCGTACACTGGCGAACCACTCGAAAACGCACGCCACATACTCTTCCGTGCTTCCATGTCGAGCATTTTGGATGCGCCTTGGTTCGGCAACGGACCAACCGCAGACGTCACCAAGCTGCCGCCAAGCAAACACTTGCCTCTCGACCCACAGGCGCCTTACTGCCTGCATTGGGCCAATCCAGGCCTGTTGAACGACTGCAGAGCGCTTCTGCAGGCCCGCCAAGTCTTGACCGGCGCCAATCGAGCGTTGCTTTGGAGTTGGGATTTCGACCAGCCCATTGCGTCTTGGCAAGGCGTTGAACTTGGCGGTTCGCCACCGCGCGTCCTAGGTTTGAATCTGGCCAGAAGAGATCTGGTCGGTCAGATTCCGCCAGTGTTGGGGGAATTGCAGCAACTGTCCGTCCTGCGCCTCAATAGGAATTACCTAAACGGCGCCATTCCACCGGAATTGGGGAAGCTGCGCAACCTAACCACCCTAGCTCTCTCGAGTAACGCCTTGACTGGAGCGATTCCCAAGGAATTAGGAAACCTCGCCAACCTCGAGCATCTGGCTTTGCACCGGAATCGGTTGAGCGGTGACATCCCTGAGGCCTTGACCGCGCTGAACAAGCTACAGAGCCTGACCCTGCGCGGCAATAACTTCGCCGGCCCTCCTCCGCCAAAACTGCGCATCCACCACCATGATGAACATTACGACCTGCTTTGCCTGCCGCCGCTATCGGCGCATCCAGAACTGCTCCAGGACTGCGCTGTCCTGTTTGAGGTACGGGACGCACTGGCCGGCAGCGGCATCTGGCTAAACTGGCGGCACAGCGTGCCCATCCGCCAATGGCAGGGCGTAGTGCTCAGTGACCCGCCGTTGCGCGTAATTGCTTTGCATCTGACCAAAATAGGTTTGCGCGGGCAAATTCCGGCCCAAATTGCCAAGTTGGACGCCCTCAACCAATTGTATTTGAGCAACAACCACCTTACCGGCGAAGTTCCTGCGGAATTGAGCTTCTTACCCAAACTCCAGATGTTACGCCTAGCCGGCAACGAGTTCAGCGCACCAGTGCCAGACGAACTGCGCAGCACATTGGACCATGACCTTGACACAGACCTGTATTGCGTACCCGGTCCCCGCATCGGCCCCGTCCTGCTTGAAGACTGCACAGCCCTGTTGACCATGCGCGGCACCTTGGCCGGCAACGGCCGGCTGAACTGGCGCCTATCTTCGCCCATTCGCGAGTGGCAAGGCGTCAAGGTGGGCGACGATCTCGCCCGCGTGGTGCAGGTCAGCCTGCCGGACGCCGGCCTCAGCGGGCAAATTCCTCCAGAACTCGGGCGGTTGGATCAACTCGTGGAACTTAATTTGCAAAACAACCAACTCACCGGTCCTGTCCCCGCGGAGCTCGGGCGGCTGGGTCAACTCGTGAAACTTAATTTGCAAAACAATCAACTCATCGGTCCTGTCCCCGCGGAGTTGGGCGACCTCCAAAACTTGGAGTCGTTGCATTTGGCCAACAACGAGCTAAACGGCGCCCCGCCGCTCCGAATTGGCACCTTGCCGAATTTACAGGAGCTGGATCTGCACGGCAACAACTTCGCCGACGGTGTCCCGACGGCGTTGTGGGAGGTTGCAGACCGCAACCTTCATAGGAATTGGTTCTGCCCCTTGCCAGCGCAAGCCAATTCCGGCTTGGATGCAGACTGCAACCTGCTGCTAGCAGTCAGGGACACCTTAGCCGGCCACAGCGTACTGAACTGGCACCGAGATAGGCCCGTTGGCATTTGGCAGGGTGTTGAAGTGGGCGGGAGTCCTGCGCGTGTCCAAAGCCTCATATTGCGCCATTCGGAACTTTCGGGGCGGATTCCGCCGGAATTGGGGGGCTTGACCATGTTGCGCAGGTTAAGCCTGCCGAGCAACGCCTTGACAGGCACCATCCCGCCGCAGCTAGGCAACCTCAAGAATCTCCAGAGACTTGACCTGCAATGGAATAGACTGACTGGCGCCGTCCCGCTGGAGCTTGCGGCCCTCGACTTGAAGATGCTGCGTCTGCACGCCAACTACCTCGTTGGCCCCGTCCCGCCAAATCCACAGTCTTTGTCACTAGGACCCCACAGGGGTGGTTCACTGACCGCGGGGGATACCATGGCGGCCGCCCCCCTGGAAGTAAGCCAAGCGGACCAAGGCGACGCCGACCTTGGGATGCTTTGTCAGCAGCTGGCGGAGGACCATCCGGGCCTGCAGGCGGACTGCGATTTGCTGCTGGCTGCCCGGGACCGACTGGCCGGCTCGGTCAGGCTGAATTGGGCACCGACGACCCCCATCAGATTCTGGCAGGGCATCACCCTAGGGGGAACGCCGCTGCGCGTGATCGCATTGGATCTATCCCGCTGGGGAATCGACGGTGGCATCCCGCCGCAACTGGGAGGCTTGCAGCGACTGATTTCCTTGCGTCTGCACCGCAACGCCCTGGTCGGCCCCATTCCTCCGGCACTGGGCCAACTGGCGCATTTGCGCGAGCTGCTGCTTAGCGGCAACGCTCTGACTGGCCCCATTCCAGGGGAATTAGGGCGCCTAAGCCAACTGACCGCAATGCACCTCCGCGGCAACCGCTTGCACGGCGCCATTCCAACGGAACTCGGCAAACTCACGAGCTTGCGAACTTTGGCGTTGGACGACAACGAATTGACCGGGGCGATTCCGGTGGAATTGGCCGATCTGCTTGACTTGGAGGAGCTGCTGCTTGGCGGCAACAAGCTGAGCGGGGAGGTGCCGGCGGCGGTGCGGGCATTGCCGAAGCTGTCAGTGCTCTGGCCGGAGGCTTCCTTAGCAAGCCTTGCGCTTGAAGGGCGGCCACCATCTCTTGCAACGGCAGGAACGGCCGGCCACCCACCGCCGGCAACGAGCACTTTTGTCCCGCCGCAGGTTGATGAGAGCGAAACATCGGCGGAAGCTGAACTGTTCTGCAGCCCCAACATTGAGGTTGGCCTGTATCAGGACTGCAGCCGGTTGTTGGCGATGCGCGACAAGCTGGCCGGCGACGCCGAACTAAACTGGCGCTCATCGGTTCCCATCAACGCTTGGCGGGGCGTCAGGATAGGCGGCCGGCCGATGCGCGTCACGGCGCTGGAGTTGCCGCACGCCAACCTAAACGGTCACCTGCCAAGAGCCTTGCGGAACTTGGACCAGCTCGTTTCGCTACGCTTGGAAGGCAACCGACTCGGGGGGACCTTGCCGAGAAACTTTAGCAGACTGCAGCACTTGCAAACGTTGACGCTAGAAGGAAACGCACTAACCGGCACCGTGCCATCGTCTTTGCTGAACCTCAAAAACCTCCGGGAACTAAAGCTAAGCGACAACCACCTAGTTGGCGATGCGGCGGCGACGCTAAGCGGGCTGCGCTATCCCCTGCACCGACGTCTTGGCGGCAACGACTTCGCCGGCTGCCTGCCGCCATCCTTGCGTTTCGTGCGTGACCGCCGCTTCGAACTGGACTTGCGCTGCGACCCGTCGCCTTGGAGCAAACCCAAGTGGCTTGAGGATGCAGCCGTTTTGATGAGCGCGAGGGACACCTTAGCTGGCGACGTCGAATTGAACTGGCGTTACGACCGGCCGCTAGGCTCATGGCAGGGCGTTTCGGTAGGCAGCCATCCAGTGCGCGTGGTGGCGTTGGACCTCTCCAGAACGGAGCTTAACGGCAGTATCCCGGCGCAGCTAGGCGCATTGGACGCGCTTGTCGACTTGCGGCTAAGCGGCAATCGCCTCACCGGCGCCATTCCACCGGAACTGCGCCGGCTCACCCACTTGCGCACACTCAGACTGGACGGCAACGCCTTGACCGGCCCAATTCCGAAGCAACTGGCAGACCTGCGCCTGCTTGAGGACCTGCGCGTAGGCGGCAACCGCCTTACCGGCTGCCGGGAGGATATCCACCTTGATTTCCATCGCTTCCTTTCTCCCGAACAGTTTCCCGTTTGTCTGCCTAACTGGCAGCGTAACATAGGAAAAGTTAGCCGCTACATCCATCAGACGAACGACTTGCTCAATCTAGCGCCGAATCTGCATCTGGCGGAAAGCTCCCACAACCTCTTCCTGCACATCGGTCTGCAGTCCGGCCTGCTCGGCCTAGGCGTGGTGGGGTTGCTGTGCCTGTCCCTGATCCTCAATCTGCGCCGCCGCGACGCAGCGGCGGCGACACCAGTGCAGTGCTTCGCCGCCGCCAGTGCGTTCACAGCCATTTTCTACAGCGCGTTCGAGATATTCCTGCTGCAGCATTTCCTGTCCGCAGCCATCTTCGCTTGGGCCGCCATCGGGGTTGGAACCGGCTTAGCCAGGACCACCGCGACGGACGGAGATACGCAGTGCGCTTCCTGAAGACTGTTGCCGGAATGGCGGGCGGCGCAAGGCCGCCGCTGGCAGTTAGGAGAGCAAGGCGCCGACCGCCGCTTCGCCTTCAGTGCTAGCAGCCGGCCGCGTCTGTCTAGTTGCCGCCCGCGAAGCGCTGGGGACGGAGGAAGAACTGCGGCGTTTTGCTTAACGGCTTCAGAAACGGCACAAGCCCTCCGCCCCGCACGCGATTTGCCCGCCACGACTTGGCCACCTCCAAGTTCGCCTTGACTATGTTGCCTATCGAGCGATTGGAAATACCCCAAGGCGCCATGTGGACCAGTACACGAGCTAGGTAAACAGATGGAACTTGGTGCTTGAGCAGCAGACGCATCTGCAGGTCGTAATCGCCAGCGATGGCGAAGTCCAAGTTGAATACGCCATATTTCTCATAGGTGCTTCTGCGCACGAAGAACGAGGGGTGGGGCGGGCGCCAGCCCAACCACCATTTGAAGCCGTGGTTGGCCCCGGACCTCCAATAGCGGATCATCCTGCCGTGCTCGTTGACATAGGCCAGATCTCCGTAGCAGACCTGCACCTCAGGACGCTGTTGGAAAACGGCGGCCATGTCGCGCAGCACGTCGGCGTCAGCATAGCGGTCATCGGCGTTCAGAATGCTCACCACATCGCCGGTGGCCCGCCTAATGCCTTTGTTCATGCCGTCAAAGGTGCCCTTGTCCGGCTCGCTGACCAAAACGCTGAGCTTATCCCGGTACCGCTCCAAAATATCCACTGTGGCGTCGTCCGAACCGGCGTCAATGACGATCAACTCCAATTCGTGATCAAGCTTTTGATTCAGAATGGAGTCCAAGGTGCCGGCCACGCGGGCGTCGTTGTAAACCGTGGTGATGATGGAGATTTTCAAGGGCGCCAAGGAGACCGGAACCACTTGGGGCACACCCGGAACAGCCGCCTCCGCGCGCCGGGGCGCGAAGAAGCCGGCGCCCCAACAGAAGTGCATGCAGAGCAAAACAATTGGCGTCAGCAGCGCGACACTGCGCCGACGCAGGGCCAAGGCCACCGAGCCCAGCAACAAAACCAACAGGTAGCCCAGCGGCAGCGCCGCCGCGGTTGACAGCAGCTTGGAGCCGACCGATGCGCCACCAAAAACGGCAAGCAGACCACCAACCAATGCCAGCAGCACCGACAGACCCAGCCCACCCATCAACAGGGGCACCGCCACCTGCCGAAAACGCATCGATCGGGGATGCTCGCGCAGCATCTCTCGCTTCCAATAGCCGTATTCAAAATACTGCCGGGCCAAGGCGGCAAAAGTGCTGCGCGGGACGTAGCTGACCGTCAAGTTCGGATCAAACCAGACCACTTCCCCACGCTCCCGCAGGCGCCAGTTCAGCTCATAGTCCTGATTGCGGATGAATTTGTTGTCGAAGCCCCCCATCACCTGCAGGGTGCTGCGGCGGAAGACACCCAAATAGACGGTATCGACCGGGCCTTCCGAACCGCCCAAGCGGTAGCGGGCGTCCCCAGCCCCGAGGCGCGAGTTGAAGGCCAGCCGCAATGCCCGGGCAAAGGCGGTGTCTCTCTCCTCGATAACTTGGCGGCCGCCGACATTGGCCGCCCCGGTGCGCAACAGTGTCCGCACCGCCCCCTTAATGTAGCTAGGCGGCAGAATCGAGTGCGAGTCGCAACGCACGATGATCTCATGGGTCGCCGCGCACCAAGCTAAATTCAGCGCCGTAGGCGTTTTGCGCTGCGGGTTCGGAAGCACCCGAAACTGCGGAAAGCGTTGTGCGATCATCTCGGCCACCTGCGGCCCGTCGGAACCGTCGGCGACGATCACCTCCACCGGCCCGGCATAGTCCTGGCTGGCCACGGACTCCAAGGCCTTGGCCAACTGGGCCTCTTCGTTGCGGGCCGGCACGATCACGGACACCGGCGGTTGCTCGGTCGCGTCGAGATCCCGGGCCATCTCTGCGAAATGCGGGGGTCCTTTACGCTTCAAAACCGCCTACCAAACCGAACCCCGTACTCCCGACGGTCATTGCTGTTGATGACCAGCACCGTTGGGTCCAAATCCAACTTGGCCAAGGGATAGGTTTCATCCGTAAGGTTTTGACCGTAGAAGGACAGTGTCCAGCCGCGGCCGGGGCTTTCGTAGCCGAGGCTGATGTTGACCAAGTTCAGAGCGGCCATCCGGTTGAGTTGCGAGTTGATTGGCTGGCCAAACATTTCGCTGCGATGATAATAGTCCAGCCGTGCGGTTAGCAAGCCGCCGCCAGGCAGGCTCCAGAAGTACGAAGGCGACAGGGAACCGGTAAAGTCAGGCGTCAAGGCCGGCTGGTCTCCTTTTTTGATGCCCTGAACGCCGGCATCCACTTTGGAAATCTCAATGTCGATGTATCCGAAAGCGAACTGGACGCTTAAGTTCGGCGCGACTCGCCAAAGCCCTTCGAGCTCCACGCCCGTGGCCTTGGACTGGGCTGCATTCTGCGTCAAAGTCAGAAATCCTTCGCCGATCAGTTCGTTCTGCTGCACCGCGAGGTCCG
Source organism: uncultured Pseudomonadales bacterium (assembly GCA_958296195.1). Classification (GTDB taxonomy): domain Bacteria; phylum Pseudomonadota; class Gammaproteobacteria; order Pseudomonadales; family Azotimanducaceae; genus Azophilus. Next base: position 3,513,716 of record OY282455.1, read on the forward strand.
TGTAGCGAACATGAAACAGGGCGGCGTTGAACTGCAAGCTGCCGCCCCATGCGCCTTTCAAGCCGAACTCGAAAGAGTCCGCGAAGGTGGGGTCAAAGGCGACGAAGGTGTCAGGGCCGCCGAATGGCCGAGGCGGATAGCCGCCGGCTTGGTAGCCCCTAGCGTAGCTAAGGAAGGCGTTGAGGTTTCCGCCTAGCCGACGGGTCAGCGAGACATCGCCGGTGAATTCGCCCCAATCGTCGCTGCGCCGAGCCGGTGCGGGGAAATAGTGCAGCGAGCCCAAAGCGTCCTTCTCGTCACGGGTGTAGCGAGCGCCCAGACCCAGCACCCAACGGTCGGCAAGGTCTATGTTGGCGTGGGCGAAAACAGCGCGGCTGTCCGTCTCCTGCTGCAGATAGAGGCGACCGTCGAAGTCGCTGACCGGAATCACCGCGGGGCGGCCGTCGTTCACGCCATCGGCACGAAACACGAAGGGGCTGTCGTTGAAGCCGTCCTCCCTGAAGTAGTAGAGGCCGGCCACCCAGTCTCCCCAACTGGAGACGCCGCCAAGCTGCACTTCCAAGGCCAACTGATCGGCCTCGCCACGTTCCGGGAACTCGATGAGGGTGGCCGGCACCTTTTCGTTGTCCAAGCCGCCCTCGAACCACATGTCTCGATAGCTCAGAATGGCTTTGAAGTTCAGCCCATCGGCGACCTCCCAGTCCATCGTGAGGGAAACGCCCAAGGTGCGGTCCTCCGTGGAGGTCAGGTCGTTGTTGAGGGAGAAGGTGTCGTCCGGGTCCGCCGGCTGATCGGCTTGCCGAAGGCCAAAGCCGTTGTTCGGGTTGAAGACCTCAACCGCATGGGGCGCCACCCCCTGGTCCGAACGGGAGACGTCCGCCGTCGCCAAAACGCTCAGATTGTCCGCGGCGTCCCAAAGCAGAGCGGCGCGGCCAAACCCTTGCCGGATTTCGCCAATCTGCGCCTTCGGGTCGGCGATGCGCAGGGCCTTGCCAACGCCGTTTCTGAATTTGAGACCGCCCGTTACGGAGAAGGCCAGCGTATTCCCCAAGGCTTGGTCCGCAAAGAAGTTGCCATTGATGCGCCCCCGGCTGCCGACCTTCAAATCGATGCCGGCGGCGCCCTCGCCGCCAGGCTTTCTGGTGACGATGTTGATCGCACCGCCAAGGGTGTTGCGGCCGGACAGGCTGCCTTGGGGACCGCGCACCACCTCCACCCGCTCAATGTTCATCAGGTCCATGTTGGCGCCCATGTTGCGCCCTAGGTAAACCCCGTCAATGTAGATGCCCACCGCCGGGTCCGTGGTGATGATGTGGTCCTGCAAGCCGATGCCGCGCATGAAGACGGCGGCGTGGCCCGTGTTGCCTTGGCCGAAGTTGGTCTGCACCAAATTGGGCGCAAACTTCTCCAACTGATTGAGTTCGGTGATGCCGCGTTCCCGGATGCTCCACTGGTCCAGCACCGTAATGGCGGCGGGAATCTCGGCTAGAGGCTCCTCCCGGCGCCGCGCCGTGACCAATATTTCTTCGGCAACGGCCGCCGGCTCGGCTGGCGCAGCCCAACCCGTCGGCTGCAGCCAAGCGCAGCCCGCCACCAACAGCGCGACCGGCGGCCAAACCCTCAAGACCCGGCGCGGCCGTGCGGATTCGGAGCAGCGACAAGGGCGAGCCGACGCCGTTGGCAGCGATTGGGCGGCATCCATGATTGAGTCAACTGGCTAGCGAAACGACTGGGGAGCGGAATATATCATGCTCGCCCAACGCACTCTCGATAGATCGGCAGGTTGGCAACGCCGCTCGAATTGGCTAGCCTATTGACACTCACCGGTCGGCTAGGGGGGCGGCGGCGCAAGTGACCTACATCATCACCAACGCCTGCGTTGACGTGCAGGACCAGTCCTGCATTGAGGTCTGTCCCGTGGACTGCATCCACTTCGAGGAAGGGGCAGACCGGATGTGCTACGTACACCCGGATGAATGCATTGACTGCGCCGCCTGCGAGTCCGCTTGCCCGGTGGGGGCGATCTTCGCCGAAGAGCAGGCGCCGGCGGAGGCCGCCGAATTCACCGCCATCAACGCCCTCTGGTTTGCGGACAAAGCCGCCGCCCGCGCCAAGGTGGAGGAGGTGGCCTCCCGCGGCCTGTCCATCACCTAGCCGGCGCCTACGGCGCCGGCGGATGGGGCCTGGTCGACGTAGCAATCTGGGGGTTCCGAAGCGGCTGCTGCGGATTCCCTACTTCTCCCACTGCGGCAGCGCCTCCGCCCCTTCGATTTGCCGCAGCAGCGCCGCCGCCACGTCATAGGCGTCGCACGAAGCGCCCGCTGCGGCGCTGATGGCGGTGAAGTTGCTCCGCCCTTCGGCTCGGACCTTCTCCCGGAGCGCTCGGTCGCCTTGCAGCGCCCGAATGAACCGTTCGCCGTTTTCGATGGACATGACGGATCCTCCTTCAACCAACAAACATGGAAGGCGCAGTTTATCACCGACTGTCCTGCCCAACTCCGGCAGCGCTCAGCCGTGCGCCCCTACACTCCAACTCCCGGCCTCCAGACCCCATCCCCAACGCCCAGCGGCTTGGCCGGGCGCCAAGCACCCAGCCTTGGAAATACCCGCTTGGTTTCTGCTATGGTTCCCCGCTCGCGGGGAACTGATCGACGGGAGGATCCACCATGAGCATCATCCGCCACCCCATCTGGCAGTACGCCTACTTCGTCAACGACATCGACGAGGCCTGCCGCAAATGGAACAAGATGGTCGGCGCCGGGCCGTTCCATGTGGTGCGCCACCACATAGCGGAGAGCTTCCGCTACCGGGGTGAGCCCGTGGAGGCCGACGTCAGCTACGCCTTCGGCCAGGCCGGGCCGGCCCACATTCAGTTCATCGCCCAGCATGACGACACGCCCTCCATCTACCGGGAGATGTACAAGAAAGGGGAGCATGGCTTCCACCATGTCGGCCTGCTGGTCCATGACGTAACCGGCGAAGTCAAGCGCTTCAACGAGGCGGGGTACGAGACCGCCTGCACCCTCTGGGGAGGCGACTACGTGGCCTACATGGACTGCCGCAAGGATTTGGGCTGCTATGTGGAGCTGCACGGCGATGCGCCGCTTATCGTTGACCTATTCAACGGCTGGAAGCGGGCCCACGAGGAATGGGACGGCGTCACCGAGCTGATTCGAGAAGCCTCGTAGAGCGACCGCTGAACTCCACATCCATTTCGACAGGCCCCAAGACAAGGAGCGGAAAATGGCCGAAGCCGAGCAAAAAACACCCTACGAACCGGTTGTCCCGAACTCCGTTGACGACATCAACCTCTTGGACGCAGATCTGCAGAACTGCCCCTACCACGCCTACGAAACGTTGCGCAACGAGGCGCCGGTGTGGAAGGACCCAATCACTGGTTTCTACGTGATCACCCGCTTCGAGGACCTGCGCGGCATCCTGCTGGACACCGAAGCCTACAGCAGCGGCATGCGCGGCGGCCAAGGCGGTGGACGCGGGCGCATCGATGCGGAGCGGGGCAAGCGGATGCAGAAGCTGTACGAGGACAACGGCTGGCTGCCGGCCCCTACGCTGGCCGGGCGGGACGACCCCAACCACAAACAGATGCGGGCCATGTTCAACGAGGCTTTCCGCCCGAAGAAGATCAACGCAATGGATCCCTTCGTGGAGGCCACCGCCTACAAGCTGATCGACGCCTTCGTCGAGGACGGCCATTGCGACTGGGTGAAGCAGTTCGCCGTGCCCCTGCCGCTGATCGTCATCGGCCGGCAAGTGGGGGTGCCGGAGGAGGACATCTGGCAAATCAAGGCCTGGACCGACGCCTGGGTGCAGCGCCTCGGCATGATGCAGACCGAGGCGGAGGAAAAGTGGTCCGTGGAGATGGAGATCGAAGCCCAGCACTATTTCCAGCCCATCTTCGAGCGGCTGCGCCAGGAGCCGGACGACACCCTGCTCTCCGAACTGGTCAATCGGGTGATTCCCGAATGGGGCCGGCCGCTGAACGACAACGAGCTGCACGCCGAGATGATGGCGGACACCTTCGTCGGCGGCTCCGAGACCACCACCAACGCCATCGCCTTCGGCGTCAAGCTGCTGATCGAGAACCCGCAAGTCTGGCGTACGCTGCAGGCGGATCCGGACAAGCACCTGCGCACCTTCATCGAGGAGGTGCTGCGCTTGGAGGGGCCGGTGCAGGGCCTGTTCCGCACCACCGCCAAGGACATTGAGCTGCACGGCGTCACCATCCCCGCCGGATCCATGCTGAACATCCGCTACGCCGCCGGCAACCGGGACGAGCGGGAGTTCGAGTGCCCTGAGCAAATCGATCTGGAGCGCAGCAAGCCGGGCCGCCACATCGCCTTCGGCTCCGGCATCCACCACTGCCTAGGCGCTCCCCTAGCCCGGCGCGAGCTTTATTGGTCCTTCAAGGCCTTGGTGGACCGGGTTGACGAGATGTGGTTCGCGCCCGGCAAAAACGACTTCACCATCGCCCCCAACTTCGCCCTGCGGGCGCTGAAGGAGCTGCACCTGGAGTTCAACGCCAAAACTTGAACTGCCTGTCCTATGCGCCGCCTTTGGAGACCGCGGCCAAGCAGGACCTATGCAGCGCATGGAAAAACCTGTGCCGACGTTCGGCCAAGTTGGGATGCTGCCAGGGATAGGGCGGCGCCACGCCGAACAGGCCGTGCAACACCTCGAAGACCTTGGCGCCCTGCGGCGTCGCCACCGGAAATTCCGCAAGGGCCTTCATGGGGCGCTGCGGCAACGGCTTGACCGGTCCGGCCCGATGCACGGCGGCGGTGGGAAACGACTGCTGGGCGTCCATGACCAAGCAAGACGCCTTTCTCGTTAGCGACCATGCTGCTAAGGTGGCCGCCATGACCTACGCCGGCACCCGATTCATTCAGGACGCGGACAGCCACTTGATGGAGCTGCCGGATTTTCTGGCCGCCCATGCGGACCCCGGTGACCGGGAGGAGCTGTCCGGCCTGCTGAAGTCCATCGGCGGCATCTTTGACTTGGCCGCCTATGCCGGGCAGCGCGGCCATGCGCCGCAACGCCGGGCCGAGCTTGTGGCTCTCGGCGACAGCCTCACCCGCGGCCCCAAATGGCACGATGCACTGGGGGCCTTCAGCGGCGAGGAGCGGCGGCAGGTCTTGGACCTGCTCGGCTTCAAGCGGCAGGTGATCTTCTCATCCTTCAGCGCCCGCCCCATCTTCGGCGCGGCTAGCGTCGATTTGCGCTACGCCGCCGCCCGCGCCCACAACCGGGCGATGGCGGAGTTTTGCAGTGCGGACTCGCGCCTCATCGGCGTCGCCATGACCGTCTTGGACGACCCGGAAAGGACCTTGGCGGAGATTCATCACGCCTTTGCGTTGGGCCTCGGCGCCCTGTGGATACCGGCGGAGGCGCCGGGTGGTCGCTCCCCTGGGCATCCCTTGCACGAACCCATCTGGGCCGCCTTGGCGGAGCGGCGCCTGCCGTTCATCCTGCATGTGGGCAGCACCGAACTCAGCATTCCCGACCCCTGGATGAACGATGGCCGTCCAGACCGCCGCAGCGCCCGCGGCGGGGCCGAGGTGATCGGCTCCAAGGACCTGACCGTGATTCACCACGCCGCGCATCGCTTCATCTCCGTGTTGGTGTTGGACGGGGTGCTGGAGCGCCACCCGGAGCTGCGCGGCGGCGTCATCGAACTGGGCGCCGGCTGGGTGCCGGACATGATCCGGCGGCTGGATCATGCGGCGGCCATCTGGGCCCGCTCTGAACCCCACTTGGCGGAGCTGACCCGCACCCCCGGCGAGCAAATCCGCGCCCAATTGAAGTTCACCCCCTACCCCTTTGAGGACGTGGCGCAAATGGTCAGCGAGTCCTACCCGGAACTCTACATGTTCTCCTCCGACTATCCCCACGCCGAGGGCGGGCGCGACCCCATCGGCCGCTTCGAGCGCTCCACCAAGTCTCTAACCGAGCAGGAGCGGCGGCTGTTCTTTTCGGGTAACTTTGATCAGCTGCACGGCAACGGCGCGGCGGCCTAGCCCGCATGTTGCACTTGCTGGCCGGTCTTGCCCGCCCATGTGCAATGGGGGACTCTGGGCTTGACCCCCTTGCCCACGCATGATGCGCTAACATGCCCGCAACAAGCTCTCTCACACGCGCCGCGGCATTTGCTGACAGGCGCGGCGAATCCCCAACTTGGAAGGCAAGATGACGGTCTCCGAGCCCAGACAAGAAGAAGCCAGGCCAGGCTTTGACGCAGACGCCCTGCGCGCCCGCTACCGCCGGGAGCGGGACAAGCGGCTGCGGGCGGACGGCAACGAGCAGTACGTCGAAGTCACCGGCAAGTTCGCCCAGTTCCTGGACGATCCCTACGTCGAGCCAAACTTCAACCGGGTGCCCCTGCGTGACTCCGTGGAGGTGCTCATCATCGGCGGCGGCTTCGGCGGCCTGTTGGCCGGGGCGCGGCTGCGGGAGGCCGGCGTCGCGGACTTGCGCATCATCGAGAAGGGCGGGGACTTCGGCGGCACCTGGTACTGGAACCGCTACCCAGGCGCCCAATGCGACATCGAGTCCTACATCTACCTACCCCTGCTGGAGGAAGTGGGCTACATGCCCAAGGAGAAGTACAGCTTCGCCCCGGAGATCCTCGCCCACAGCCGCGCCATCGGCCGCCATTACGATCTTTACCGCAACGCCTGCTTCCAAACCGAGGTCACCGAAATGCGCTGGGACGACCAAGCCCTGCACTGGCAGGTGGCCACCAACCGCGGGGACCTGATGCAGGCCCGCTTCGTGGTGATGTCCAACGGCCCCCTGAACCGTCCCAAACTGCCGGGCATACCCGGGCTTGAGTCCTTCGCCGGACACAGCTTCCATACCAGCCGCTGGGATTACGGCTACACTGGCGGGGACGCCAACGGCGGCCTGCACCGCCTGCACGACAAGCGGGTGGGCATCATCGGCACCGGCGCCACCGCCGTGCAGTGCGTGCCCCACTTGGCGGAGGCAGCCGAGCATTTGTACGTCTTCCAGCGCACCCCCTCCTCCATTGACGTGCGCGGCAACAAGACCACCGACCAAGGCTGGGCCAAGTCCTTGGAGCCCGGCTGGCAGCAGAGGCGCATGCGGAACTTCAACGTCTTGGTCACCGGCGGCTTTCAGGACGAGGATCTGGTCAACGACGGCTGGACGGACATCATCCGCAACCTAGGCATCGCCGTCGCCAACCGGGCTAAGGCGGGGGAGTTGACGGTGCTGGAGATGGGCGCAAGGGTGGAGTTGGCGGACTTCAGGAAGATGGAGCAGATCCGCGCCCGGGTGGACGAACTGGTGGAGAATCCAAACGCCGCCGCAGCGCTGAAGCCCTGGTACCGCCAATTCTGCAAACGGCCCTGCTTCCATGACGACTACCTGCCGGCCTTCAACCGCGCCAACGTCACCTTGGTCGATACCAACGGCCAAGGAGTGGAGCGCGTCACCCCCAAGGGGGTGGTGGCGGCCGGGGCCGAGTACGCAATCGATTGCCTCATCTTCGCCACCGGCTTTGAGGTGGGCACCGCCTACACGCGCCGGGCCGGTTACGAAATTGTCGGGCGCGGCGGCCACACCCTCACCGAGAAGTGGGCTAAGGGCCTGCGCACCCTGCACGGCTTCCAGACCCACGGCTTCCCCAACTGCTTGTTCATGGGCGTCACCCAAGGCGGCTTCACGGCCAACTTTCCGCACATGCTGAACGAACAGAGCGTCCACATCGCCTACATGATCGACCACGCCCGCCGCGGCAACCACCACTGCCTGGAGGCCACCCTGGAGGCCGAGAACGCCTGGGTCGAAACCATCAAGGCCATGTCCGTGTTCAGCGCCAAGTTTTTGATGGAATGCACCCCTGGCTACTACAACAACGAGGGCCAGGTCGACGCCGGAAATTCACTGCTGGGCAGCCAATACGGCGGCGGCCCAGAGGCCTTTTTTCAAATACTGGAGGAGTGGCGGGAGGAAGGAAGCCTTGCCGGGCTGAACTTCACCTGAGTTGACCCATGACCAACAAGATCGCTGAAGACCCGAGGATCGACCCGCGCATCAAGGCGCTGTTCAGTGCGCTGAGCCTGCCGAGCGGCGGCGACGCGGCCAGCCGCGAGGAAATGCTTGCGCAAGCCGCCGGGGAGGAGGCCAAGGCCGCCGACGCCGTCCTCCAGCAGTTCCTGGAGATGTGCGACAACGAACAGATCGCCCCGGCCAAGGGCCTGGAGATGAGGCGCCTAAGCTTCACCTCCGAGCCGGACGGCAACCAAGCCAACCTCCACTTCATCCGGCCCGAAGGCGGCGACGCCCTGCCCTGCGTCTATTACATCCACGGCGGCGGCATGATGAGCCTGTCCTGCTACTACGGCAACTACCGCGCCTGGGGCAAGATCATCGCCGCCTGCGGGGTGGCCGTGGCGATGGTGGATTTCCGCAACTGCCTAAGCCCCTCATCGGTGCCGGAGGTGGCCCCCTTCCCCGCCGGGCTGAACGACTGCGTCTCCGGCCTGAAATGGGTGCTGGCCAACGCCGGGGAACTCGGCGTTGATACCAACCATGTGATCGTCGCGGGGGAAAGCGGCGGCGGCAACCTGACCTTGGCCACGGGCCTGAAGCTGCTGCGCGACGGGGACATCGGCCTCATCCGCGGCCTCTACGCCCTGTGCCCCTACATCGCCGGCCGCTGGCCGCACCCGGACTGTCCTTCGTCCGTCTCCAACAACGGCATCCTGCTGGACTTGCACAACAACCGAGGCGCCATGGCCTACGGCATTGAGGAGCTCGACAAGCGCAACCCCTTGGCTTGGCCGGGCTTCGCCACGGAGGAGGACCTGCGCGGTTTCCCGCCAACGGTCATCAGCGTCAACGAATGCGACCCGCTGCGGGACGAAGGCGTCAACTTCTACCGCACCCTGCTGCGGGCCGGGGCGCCGGCGCGTTGCCGGGAAGTGATCGGCACCATTCACGGCACGGAGATCTTTCCCTTGGCGGCGCCGGACATCAGCCGCGACACGGCGGTCAGCATCGCCCATTTCTGCCGGACAGCCTAGCCCGGACATCGCACGAAGCCGCCTGTCCCCTGGAGAAACGCCTTTCGACTGCAATCAGTTGCCGGCCTTTTTCCGTTAACCCTCCGGGCGCAAAACGCGGCAAGTTACGTTGGCTTGACTATAGCGCGGGCGATTATTGCCCACGCCGTGGGCGATTTTCAAAACTAGTCGCTACTGCCGTTCATCCAGCCTCAATTCGTCCAACGCGAATCCAAATAGGCGGGCACACAGCAATGCCACCCAACTCCACCCATCGGCATTAGAACGCGGTAATGCCGCAACCTTCACCCAGTCACTGTCCGGTGGGCTGGCTTGCGGGGGCCTAGCTGCACCGGTTCACCCACCCAAGCACCGATGTTTTCGCCGCTGCGGCCATCGGCTAGGAGGTCCAGCAGCAGGGTGGCGATTTGCTCCGGCTGCATCCAAGTGGCGGCGAGGTCTTGCGGTGGGTCGCCATCCCACAGGCCGCGCAGCATAGCGGTGTCCACTGCGCCCATGCACAGGGCGTTGACGCGGATGCTGTGGTCCGCCAAGGAGCGGGACCAGGCTTGGGTGAAGCCGTTCAGCGCCCATTTGGAGGCGTTGTAGAGGTCCGTGTCCGGGCTGTTGGTGCCGGGGCTTTTGGCCGGCAGGACGTAGTAGGTGCTGATGTTGACGATGTCGCCACCGCCTCGTTCGATCAGCAGGGGGACGCACAGGCGGGAGAGCAGCAGGACGCCCATCAGGTTGGTGTCCATGATGTAGTCCCAGTCCGCCACCGCCTTGTCGTAGGCATCCGTCACCGGGGTTTGCCGCCATCGGCCGGCGTTGTTGACCAACAGATCCACGCCGCTGAAGGCGCTGGTGGCGGCGTCGGTGAGGCGCTTAAGGTCGTCCAGCTTGGACACGTCCGCAACGATGCCCTGCACTTTCCCGGCGCGGCCCTCGCCTGCCTGCGCCTGGGCTGCCGAGGCAATTTCCGCGGCGATGTCCTGGGTTTCCGCCACTAGGTCGCAAAAGGTTACATCGGCGCCCTGTCCCGCCAAGGCCTGCACAAAGGCGCGGCCCAAACCGGTTGCGCCGCCGGTGACGATGGCGGAACGTCCTTCGAGTGTACCCATCAGCCTTCCTCCTCCACGATGAAGTAGGGGTTTCGGCGCGGCGGTGGCAGCACCACCGGATGGCCCATGGCGAAGCCGATGTTTTCGCCGGTGCGTCCGGTCGGGCCTTCGGCGATCAGCTCGATCATCACTTGGGCGATGTCCTCCGCCTTCATCCACTGCGCCTCCTCTTCCGGCGGCGGGTCGAAGTTGTGGAAGCCGCGCAGCATGTGCGAGTCCGTGGCGCCCATGCAGAAGGCGTTGACGCGGATGTTGTGGGCTTTGAGGGCTTGGCACCAAGCGAAGGTTAGGCCGTTGATGCCCCACTTGGCGGCGTCGTAGAGGTCCATGGCCGGTCCGCCGCCAGTGGGCCGGGGGGCGATGTCCAGGAAGGGGCAGTTGGGGGCGTTGTCGTGGGATTCCTCGAAGGGCGAGCCGCAGGTATGCAAATGGTCGGTGTTGATGTTGATGATGTGGCCGCCGCCTTGCCGCATCATGATGGGCATCACCGCCCGCCCGCAGAGAAACACGCCCTTGAGGTTGGTGCCAACCTGGCTGGCGGCGTCCGCCAAGGTCTTGTCGATGCTGTCCGTGGCCTCGGAGGCCGTCCAAACCCCGGCGTTGCTGACCAGCACGTCGATGCGCACGTACCGTTGCCCCGCGGCGTCGATGAAGCGCCGCACCGCCTCAGCGTCGGCAACGTCGGCCTGCATCGCCAGCACCGGCGCATCGCCGGCCTTGAAGTCCGCAATTTCCGGGCGGACGTCGCAAACCGCCAAGGCCGCGCCTTCGGCGGCCAAGGCCTTGGCGAAGGCGTTGCCTAAACCCACCGCGGCGCCGGTGACCACCGCCGCCTTGCCGTCAAGAATGCCCATGCAATTCCCTCCCAGCCCAGTTGCAAGCACCCGTCGCGGCAACCATGCTCCAGTTTAGGGGCCTTTGCCCAAGTCAACTATGCAACAGCGGCGACCAAGGCGCCGGCCACCCTGTCCAGCACCGTCAAAGGAGCGAGAGGCCAAGCCGCGCCCCCTCCCCTTTGCCAGACGAAGAAGCTCCTAGGCCCTACCCCACTACCACGGATGAATTTCGCCGTTCCATTTGTAGAACTTGCCGGAGTCCGTCTTGGTCAGCCCAGCAACCAGGGCGCGGATGCCGGAGGCGCTTTCCTCCGCGCTGATGTCCGCGTTGGGGCCACCCATGTCCGTGCGCACCCAACCCGGATGCACCAAGGCCACGGTGATGGGCTCCTCCTTCCAATCCAAGGCCAAGATTTGCGACGCCTTGCTAAGCGCCGCCTTGGTGGTGGAGTAGATGTACATGCCGCCGAAGGGCCAAGTGGAGGCGGCCAGCTGGCTGGTGACGTTCAGCAGCTTGCCGCCCCCGGAGGCCGCTAGGTTGGCCTTGAACTCCTTGGCGATGTACACCGGGCCGATGGTGTTGACGTTGAGGGTCCTGTGCCATTCCACAAGGTCCAAGTCGTCAAGGACCTGCTTGGCCGGATCCCCGCCGACGGCACCAGCGTTGTTGATGAGCACGTCTATCGGCTGCGCCCCCACCGCCTTGGCGGCGGCCATGATGGAGACCGGCTCGCCCGTGTCCATCTGCAGGATGCGGACATTGCCGCTCACCCCCTCCAAGCCCGGCGCGGCGGCGGTGTCCCGCACGCAGGCGATCACCTCGGCACCCTCCGCCGCGTATTGCTTGACCAGTTCCGCGCCCACCCCGCGGCTGGCGCCGGTGACCAAAACAGTTGCCATAGTTGCGTCCTCCCTGAATTTGCGTGTTGTCAAATCCGAATTCTATGCCACAAAGCCCGCCTTTGATAAACGAAGCCGTGCAATGTGGCGGCCGGTAGGGAGGCCCGGCAATCAGCCGCCTCCAAAAAAAGCAGAGCATAGCGCTAACAAACGTTTACCCGACCATCACCGAACAACGCCCACGCTGTAGGAGAACTCCATGCCCCAAAAGCGGGGATGGAGGGCGATGACGCGCTGCGGCCAGTTGGCGCCGTAGCCGGTGCGGCGGTCGCTCATGTCGGAGTGGCGGATGTAGGTAATGTTTGGAAGGCGCCCAAATACTTGACCGAAAGGGATTCGCCGAGGTTCCAATCCAAGGTCAGAGCAGCTTGCCGATGGTCGAACGCTTCCCGATTGTCCCCGGTGGTCAGGCCGACGATGTGCGGTTCACGGACAAGGCTTGGCGTCGATCGGCTGCGGGCCGCTCATAACACTAGACGATGTGGCTATGGTGCTCAGCATCCGCGACGCCGCGGCCAACCCTAGCGGCGGCGACACGGCCATCTTCCTGATCATCCTGCCGGATGAAGAGGTCGCTTTCGGCACGGTTCTGTCGCGCACATTCCCAACGCCTTGACCGATGGGCAGCCGCAGGAGCAATCCAGCCAAGTTCCGCCCCAGGGCGCCCGCCAAGCAGCATCGGCGCGGCGCAGCAAGGCTTCCCCTCATGCGTCCAGGTGGCGGCTGAGGTCGCCGGGGCTATCGATCAGGATTTGCCGCTCGGCGAGATGCCAGCCGGCGATGGTGCGCTGGAATTGATCGACGTAGCGCCCGCCGGCGATGATCTCGTTGCGCCCACCTAGATTTTGGTAAACGGTGAAGGTGCTCCGCACCCCCGCTTGGGCGACGGCGTTGTCGAACTCGAAGATCAGGTTGGTGGTGACGTGGCGGGTGCGCGGTGTGCATTGGCGACGCTGGTAGGGGACGGGGTTTTCGTCCGCGTCATAGAACTTGACGATCCTGGCGTACAGGTCCAACACCGCTTGGGCGCCCTGCACCGGCTCGCCCACGGCTGGCTTGATGGCGCCGGCGGCGAACAGTTCAGCCAGCGTCTCAAGGTCGCCGCCGTCCAACGCCTCCGCATAGCGGAAGATGATGCCTTCAATGGCGAAGCGGGCTTGGGCGATGTTCTGGGAGCGGTCCATGCTCTAGGATTCCCCTTGTTTCTGCTTGTGGGTGGCTGCTGCGGGGCAAGGCTTGGAAGACTCATCGGGCGTCCGGCTCAAACTGCGGCACGGCGATGTCGGCGCTCCTCCCCCCGACAGCCTTCCTTGCCTCAAAGGTTACCCGAACCGGCTGGCCGATGGCGACGCTTTCCGGGTCGCAACCGACGATGTTGGCCATCATGGTCGGCCCTTCGGCCAAGGCCACCAGCGCCACCACATAGGGCGCATCCGCCGCGAAAGCCTCACTGACGGCGCGGCGGATGATCGTCCAAGACTTGACTTGGCCGCGCCCGGACGCCTCCCGCCACTGCAATGCCCGCCCACCGCAGGCGACGCAAAGCCGCCGGGGATAGAACTGCCAGTGGGCGCAGTCCTGGCAACGCTGCAACAGCAGCCGACCTTCCGCGCAGGCGTCCCAAAACGGGGCGGTGTCCGCCGTTACGGGGGGCAAGGGCTTCGCTGCGCTGCGGGAATCATCCACGGCCACGCACCCCTATCCGCCCGCAGGCCAACATGCTCACAAGCGGAGGATTGAACAGGGGACGACATGCTTGACTCCCCAAACACGACATCTTGTGCCTATCAATCAAGGGACAACTCCCGCAGCGGCGACAAAGCCAAGTTGAACCGAACCCGGCGACAATGGCAAGCTGCTCGCACCATCCAAAACAAGGGAGCGCGGCGTGAGCAGAATCAGCAAGATCGAGGCGGAGCATTGGGACCCGGGGCTTAGGGAAATGGCTAGGCCGGAGACCGCTACGCCCTTGGAGCAGGGGTTGACGCGCATGTTCGCCCATTGCCCCGGCATCGCCAAGGGGCTGGCGGCGTTCGGCGGCTCCTTGAAGATGCACCGCAAGCTGCCGGATCGGTTGGTGGAGCTGGTGCGGTTGCGGGTGGCGTTCCACAACCAATGCCGCAGTTGCATGGCCATCCGCTATACGGACGCGGTGGCCGCCGGCGTCACCGAGGACTTGGTGTGCGAACTGGCGGACCCGCCCAAGGCGCAAAACCTGACCGAGCAGGAGCAAGCCGCCCTAGCCTTCGCCGACCTGTTCGCCACCAACCACCTAGCCATTGACGACGACACCTACGCCGGCTTGCAGGCGCTCTTTACGGAGGCGGAGGTGATGGAGCTGGGCATGACCGTAGCCTTCTTCGTCGGCTTCGGGCGCTTGGCCGCCACCCTAGCCATGACCGAGGAGCTGCCGGCCGCCTTTCAGGTGGACAACAGCGAGCTTCTAACGCCTTGGAACGAAGAGTCGGTCGTGGTGCGTTAGACGGTTTGCCAAGCCAACCGCCGACTCAGCCTTCCCCGGCTCGCTTGAGCGCCGCTTGGAGGATTTCGGCGGAGACCCTGAAGTCCGTTGCTGTCAGTCTGTCAATGTAGTGGCGAATTTCAGGTATGAGGCCAGCGTTTTTGGCTTCCAGAATTACGCCAATCAAACCAGCAACAGAAACCCCATGTTCTTTGGCGTAGGATCGACCACTACTCTCATCCATCAACACAAGGCAAGCATCCGGCTGTTCCAGCGCAAGCGTAAGGGTGGTTGCCTCCCCGTCGCCAAGATCCGCGAACTCAGCATCTATGTGGCTCGGCACCACATCCACCCAACCTTTCTCCATGGCGGCGGCAAGCTCCACCGCGCCGGGCAACCCAACACCAGCCAATATTTCACGATGAACCGCTTCCGTAACGATGATGCTTCCGAATAGTCCCCTTAGCAGATCGAATGCTTCAATGGCGGCAAGTCCAATCAACGGGCTTGCGTCGGCAATGACAAGCCTCCCGGCCATAGGGACCTCCTTCTACATGGATTTAGCTCTTCTAGTGTTCTGTTAGATCGCCACTGCTAAGTTTGGCTGCTGCTTTTGCTGAACTAGGGCAACGCACCACTCCGCCAAGCGGTTAGAACCTCCACATCCTCCTCTACGCCGGCGGCTTCCCCCCGCACGACTGGAATGCCAAGCCGGGACACATGGCGGATAAACTCCGCCAAAGGGATGCCCGAGAAATGGGCGGCTCGACCTAGGGAAAGGCACTGGTCGCGATACAGCGCCGCGGCGAGCGCTTGCCGAATGCCCGGCTCGGCGAGCATCGAGTCCTCACCAAGATGCACCAACAGCGCTTCAGGGCGGTCTCGGTTCAGCACCATGACGGGATGATCGCGGGCCGCCCGCAACGCTGCTGACGGGTTGTTCTTCAATTGACGGACATTGACGGCCTTCATCAAGCGCCCCACTCGTCGTTCGTGGAAACCTAGGGTAGGCGCAAACCGGGGTGGGTACAAGCCGAGACGTTGCCGCCCGTCCTGCGCGCCTCCAGTTGCGCCCGCAGTTCGGCGTGGCGGGCCTCCGTGATCGGGTAGTTCCAGACAATTGCGCCGGCTAATAGGTAGAAGACCGAGGGCAAAACCGCGAACAGCAGCCGCAGGCCCAGCAATGGCCCCTCGCCGTTGACCGCGTTCGGCGCCGCATCGAAGCTGACCAAGGCCAAGCTGGCCAAGGCCAGCCAAGCGCCGAAGGCGGCGGCGGACTTGAAGGTGAACGACCACACCGAAAAGAACTGCGCGGCGCGGTTCTCCCCGCTTTGCAGGCTGTCCAGGTCGATCACGTCGGCCTTCATGGAGTTCGGCAACATGGCGGAGAAGCCGCCGGCCGCAAAGCCGGTGGCCAGCGTGACCGGCAGCATCCACCAAAAGTCGCCGGCCTCCAACAGCATGTAGAACGGATGCACAGCGGCGATGAGCGCGTAGCTGGCCACATAGGCGCGGTGCTTGCCGATGCGCGCGGACGCCCGCACCCACAGGGGAATGGCGGCGAAGTTGGCCAAGTAGAAGAACGTCAGCATGAAGATGGCCTGTTCCTCCGCCCCCAGCACGAAGGCGATGAAGAACAGGTAGAGCGGCGCGGTGATGGCCAAGCCAGCCTGCCCCAGCATGAACGACAGCACTAGCCGCTTGAACGGGCCGTTCGCAAACATCAGCTTCAGGCCCCGCCACACCGGAATTTGGCTGCGCTCCCGCGCCCCGCCTTCCGGCACCCGTGTTACGGTGAGCAGGACGCAGACCGGCATCAGGGCCAGCATGGTGAAGCCGACGATCTCGAGGACTGCAGCACTGCCGCCGATGCCGAACAGCAGCAGCGCCAGCGCCGGCGCAAGTTGCGCCACCAAGCTGCCCACCACCCCCATCATGGAGCGCCAGCCAGTGATGCGGGAGCGCTCGTTGTAGTCCGGCGACAGTTCCGCCGCCCAAGCGTAGTAGGGAATGAGGATCATGGTGGTGCCGGCCGACACCACCATCATCCACGTCAGCATGTGCAGGGCGCCGGCGCCCTGCGGCGGCATAAAGAGATTGTAGATGCCGATCATCATGATCGGCGCGGCCAGCACCAGCCAAGGGCGGCGGCGGCCCCAACGGGTCTCGGTGCGGTCGCTGACGTAGCCCATCAGCGGATCGTTCACCAAATCGAAGATGCGCACCGCCAGAATGATGTTGGCCGCCAGCGCCAAGGGGACGCCCATTTCGCTGGTGTAAAATTTCGGGATGAACACCAAGGCCGGGAAGATGGACATCATCAACGGCACCTCGGTGAGGCTGTAGTGGAAAAGCGTTGAGCGCTTCAGCGTTTGCAAACGAAATTCCCTCCCACAGGATGCGGCGTCGGCGTGGCGACACCCTGAAGCGAAAAGGCGGCAGGCGCACATAGGCAACCCCTTCGCCAAAGCCAACTCCAAGCGTTTGCCGCTCCAAGGCCCGCTAATGTTATCTGGACCGGCTCTGCCGCGAGCAGTTTTTTTGACCGGCAAGGCAAGCCGCAACCGGGCCTAGCCAGCGTGGGCGGCGGTGGTGCGGCACCGAAGCGGACACCAAGGGGCATCCCAAGGCCTGATCCAATGAATTGTTTTATTGAGCAATTTTCTTCGTTCCGGGAAAAAGGACCTTGCCTTTGTTCCGCAACCAACTACGCTGACTGGCGGAATGCCTTTGCCGGCCCTCGCAGATGGGACTGCAGGGTCTTGGATCTGCGTTCACGGAAAACAAGAGGAGGCACCCATGCCCTACGCCATCAATCCCCATCAGAGCTGGCTGCCCTTGGAGGCGGCCGCCGCCCGTGCAACGGACCCCCGCCACAGGGCCTTAATCACCGAGGTGCGGGACCACATGGAGCACGAGATCAAAGGCGACCTGGACGCCCTGATGGGTACGCTGACGGAGCACCCCATCTACCACTTCTGGGGCAACGGCGAGCCGTCCGTCATTGAAGGCCGAGAAGCGGTTCGAGCCTTCTACTCCGGCATGTTCGCCACCGGCGGCCAACAATTCGAGGTGGTGGTGGACAAGGTCATCGCCAACGACGACCATGTGGTGACCGAGGGCCAAGTCAAGCAGGTCCACCGAGGGCCGGCGCTGCTGGCGATGGGGATGCCGAAGGTCGGCGATGTCGCGGTTGGCGAAGATGATCTCTGGCTAGGCGCCGCCCAATTGGTGACGCTGTGGCCAGCGGACGCCGCCGGCAAACTGATCGGCGAGGACATCTATTTCGGCGCCAGCCCGCTCGCGGCGCTGCGCAAGATCACCCCCCAAGAGCTGCCGCCCTACTACCAATTGCCCTGACAACACCAAGCGCAAAAAGCCGCAACGACTGCTAGGTGGCGGCGGGCGCGTAAGTCCGGGTAGGTGCGCGCCGCCAGGTTGAAGTCCGAGAAGCCTCGGAGGCCGGCCGGCATCACCCCATTAAAACTCGTGCGTCACTTCCAGGCCCCAGGTGCGGCCCGGCAACACGGAACCGAACCAAAACACGCCAACGTCAACAGATGTTGTTAGGTAGTTGTTGCTGTGAAAGGCGTCCTTGACGTAGCCGGCCACCTTAAACGGAGTGCGCTCCCAAATGAGCGTGAAGTCCCATTCGCCACGAGCGGGGAACTCGTTGCGTCCAAGCCCCAGCGGGTCTGGTTGGCCGAAATTGCCGGTGGTTTTGCCAGCCCATGCGTAGTTTGTCGAACCGACCAATTGGCCCCAGCCATTGGCGAGCGGCTGCGTCACAACAAGGCCCGCACTGACATTCCAGTCCGGCTGGAAGCCGAATTCAAAGTCATCGGAACGATCGACCTTGGGGCAGGTGGCGCGGGAGATCCCTTGGCAGGCAATTCGGTCCGGCGCCAGGAACTCCTCATACTTGCCGTCGATCATGCCCACCGATAGACGCAGCTGAACTCGCTCGCCCGCCGCCAGCATGGCTTCCACTTCGAGCCCGTCAATCGTCGCCTTGGCGGCGTTGTTCACGACCGTCTCCGTGGCCGCGCCAAACTGGTAGATCTCGCTCTCGTGCTTATCCTTGTATTTGGCGCGGAACAGGGTTGCGTTGAATATCAGCCGGTCGTCGAGCAGGCTGGACCTCAGGCCGACCTCGTAGCTGTCAACCGTCTCTGGATCGTAGGGGCCAATTGAGCTTGGCGTGGTGGCGCGGCCATTGAAACCGCCGGACCGAAACCCGCGCGACCAGGACAGATAGCCCATGATGTCTTCGGAGAACGCATAGTCCAGGCTCACCCGCGGCGTGAACTTGGTCCAGCTTTTCTTGGCGTCGGAGTTGCAGGTCAGCCCCGCGGTGCGCGCCGCGGCGAGCTCCGGCGTCGGGGCGGCGGCAATCCAGGCCGTCGCCACCGCATCGGCCTGCGCTTTCAAGTCGCCGTCGAGGCCGCAGCCCCATGCGGTCGGCGGCAGCAACCCACTGGCGTCGCCGGAAACGCGCTGAAAAATGAAGAAGTCCTTTTCCTCACGAGTCCATCTGCCGCCCAGCGTCAGCCGCAAGTCGTCCGTGACTTGATAATAGGCTTCCCCAAACAGGGCGTAGGCATTCAAATCCTGCCCGGCGTCGCCATCAGGAGACGGTGTTGCGCCAGGCACTCGGCGATTTCCAAAGACGTAAACGCTGGCCGTGATGAAGTACTCGGACTCCACGTAGTACAAGCCCCCCACGAAGTTGAGCTTGCCTTCAAAATCCGAGGCCACCCGCAATTCAGTGCTGAACTGCTCATATTCCTGCGGCCGCCAAGGGTGGAAAACGTACACCGGCGCCCCGAGATTGTCCTCATCAAGCAATTCGTCTTCTTGCTTGTAGCCGGTGACGGAGGTGAATTTCAGATCGCCTAGGTCGTAATTGAGCTCCAGCGTAAATCCGTGCTGCTCAATGGAGTTGTTGAATTGCTGCGCCGCCAAGGAGTACTTGTAGCCGTTGCGTTCGCCGAGCTCATAGCCATAGGTGGCGCAAGCGACATCAGGCACCCAGCCATTGAGCGGGGCGAGCACGGCGCCATAGATGTCGCAAAAATTCCCGCCTTGAACCAAGGCGCTGCCAATGCCGCCCCCGACTGCGGCGCCTGGCGGCGTCCCCATGCCTAGGCTTGCGAACACGGAGCCCGTGATGGCGCCCCACTGCTGCCGGGAAAGATTGGGCACGGTCAAGTTGGCCGGGGTGGAGAGCGTGGAGTCATCATTGATGTACTCGAACGTGAGCAATGCGTTGAACGCCTCGCTGGGCGTCCAGAGAACGCTGGCGTAGGCGTTTATGGTGTCCTCGCCCGGAATGTCGTCGCCAGTGCCGTCAATGGCGCCCGTCGCCAAGTCGAAAAGCCCTTCCTCCTGAAAGCCGTCGCCCTTGTCGAGAAAACCGGCCACCTTCACCGCCAAGGTCTCGCCCAAGGGGAAATTGAGCACCGCCTTTACGTCGGTTTCGTTGTGCGCCCCGTAGCGCACCTGGGTTCGCAGCCCAAACTCCCCGGTCGGGCGGGTGCGGCGTACATTGACCACTCCGGCGATGGTGTTGCGCCCAAACAGGGTGCCTTGGGGGCCGCGCAGTATTTCGACCGACTCCAAGTCAAAAGTATCGACCAAGGCGCCGGTGTTGGTGACCAAGGCGACGCCGTCCACCACCACCCCCACGGCTGGGTCAAAACTTTTTTCCAGATCGCCAAAGACGATGCCGCGCATGCCGGCAAACAGGGCATTGCCCGCATAGGGTTGCCGCGTGAGCGTTACGTTGGGCGCGAACTTGGAGAATTCGCCGATGTTCTCCCCATAGGCGTTCTCAATGGTGGTTTCGTTAAACGCGGTCACGGAAAGCGGCACGTCCTGCAAGGACTCCTCCCGCTTGCGCGCCGTCACCACAATTTCCTCAATGGCGGCAGCGCCATCCAAGCTTTGCGCCTGCAGCGAATTCATGCCGCCGACCGCCGCCAACGTAAATATTGAAAAACCAAGAACGGGCAAGGCCCCAACAAGTTGGCGTGGCTGCATGATCCTCTCCCTCAAATTGTCCACCAAATTTCCGCAACCAAGGGACTATACACGCCTAGATTCAGGACACAAACGCATTGTCCCCCGGCAGCTAGGCGATTTAAGGTCCTAGATTCAACCCACCAGTGCAACATCTAAATGGTTGGGCCAAGAGGGGTAACCCCCCTAGTTCGACCAAAGACACAGGAATTCCAGATGCAAGGCTACGCCCACTTGGCCCAAGAGGAACGACGCCACATTGAGATGACGCGCAAGGAAGGATTCTGGGAGACTTGCGCTGTAGGGTTTTCGCGGGGGGTTCGGGTGAAGCAAAGGCGTTGCGAGGTACTATAGTCTGGAAGGGAAGTGTTGCGCTTATGGGTTAGATGCAGGGTCCTGATATGCCGCTGCTTTTCTCTTTGCCCCGCTTCGATGGCATGACTCGGTGGATCGCCTGCCGCCGCCGCCTCCGGCCTGTCCGCCCCCGTCCAAACCGCTTTCCATGCGCCCCTTGGTGATCTAAGCTGCATTCAGTCTGGAAACAGGGAGGAGCAAGTCAGTGGGCATTTTGGACAGATTCCGTTTGGACGGGCAGGTGGCCGTGGTCACCGGCGGCGGGCGCGGCATCGGCGAGGGCTTGGCCTTGGGGCTGGCGGAGGCCGGGGCCGACGTAGTGGTGGCCGCACGCCGCACGCACGAGGTCGAGGCGGTGGCGGAGAAGGTCCGCGCCTTGGGCCGCCGCGCCTTGGCGGTGACCGCCGACGTCATGGAGATCGAACAGGTGCAGGCCCTAGCCGGCAAAGCCTTCGCGGAGATGGGCGCCCTAACCTGCTGGGTCAGCAACGCCGGCGGCGCCGACGACCGGGTGCCGCGCACCTTTCTGGAAATGCCGGAGCGGCAGTGGGACTTTCAGTTGAACCTCAACCTGAAGGCCGTGTGGACCGGCGCCCAAGCGGCGGCCAACATCATGAAGGATCACGGCGGCGGCACCATCATCAACATCTCGTCGTCGGCCGCCGGACGCGCCGCCCCCTTCAACGGCCCCTACGCCGTGGCCAAGAGCGGGGTGGACAACCTCACTCAAACCCTGGCGGCGGAGATGGCCAGCCTAGGCATCCGCGTCAACGGCGTCGCGCCGGGGCCAATTCCCACAGAGGTGTTCCTGGAGTTCCTCAACTTGAAGGAGGAGGAGGAGATCCCGGAACTCGGCGAGCGCTTCCAAATACCCTTGGGCCGGGTGGGAACGCCGGAGGACATCACCCCGGCGGTGGTCTATCTGGCCTCGGACGCCTCCAGCTGGATGACCGGGCACACCATTTCCATCAAGGGCGGACCCTAGCCCGCGTATTGCGCCCCGGACATTCCCGAACAATGACCGACTTGTTGAAGAGGGAGCGTTCCGGCTTGCAGTAACTGGCTTGGCGCAATATGCGGGCTTGCGATCTTGCCTACCGGAGACGGGCGCATCGGCGCAGCCAAGAACCGGCAGGGCCGATTGTTTTTTTGACACCGGGGTGTGGCGATCAGTACAATCGCCGCCCTTCAACAAGAGCCCACAGCGTGGGCAACAAAAGTCGTCAGGAGAGAACCATGATGAAATCCAAGCCCCGATGGCTGGGAGCCTTTGCCTGCGCCATTGCCCTAACCACGACGCTGTCCGCCAAGGCCGAGGAACGCGGCGCCAGCGGCAACGTGGTTGAGGAAATCATCGTCACCGCCCGCCAGCAGGAAGAGACCCTGCAGGATGTGCCGGTGACCGTGGCGGCGCTGACCGAAACGGACCTGGACCGCTACAACATCAGCACTCTGACGGAAGCCTCCAAGCTGGTGCCGAACTTCTTCATCTACCACGGCGGTTCGGGCAACGGCTCCAACCTCTATTTGCGCGGCGTCGGCTCCAGTTCGATTAGCGCCGCCTTCGACCAATCCGTGGCCATCAACGTCGATGGCGTGGTGGTGAACATCGGCCGCTTCATCCACAACGCCTACATGGACATGGGCCAGCTGGAAGTCCTCAAAGGCCCGCAAAGCCTGTACTTTGGCAAGAGCGCCACCGCCGGCGTGGTGTCCATCACCTCCAATGATCCCGGTGAGGAATTTGAATTTGAAACCATGCTCGGCTACGAGTTCGAACATGACCAACGCTACGCCGAGGCGGTGCTGTCCGGCCCTCTGTCAGAAACCTTGGGCGCCCGCCTGGCAATTGGCTACACGGACTCCAACGAACTGTTCAGGAACTTGGCCCATGACGTTGGGCCGGCGCACACTCTCGACGGGGTGCGCGGCGCCAAGCACAAATGGGGCGGAGAAGAGGCCCTTAACACCCGCCTCACTTTGCTCTGGAATCCCAGCGAGACATTCCGTCTGCGCACCAAGTACTCCTACTCCCAGTACAACAGCAACGGCGCCAACCGGCGCGTCGAGGAAATCTGCCCGGAAGGGAGGGTTCAGGGCTCGGCGATTCCCGCCGGCTCACTCCCATTCGCCATCTTCCAAGGTGTTGACGACTGCAAGTTGAACGGCAACACCTCCATTGCGGACCTGCACCCGACACTGGCCCTCGGCCTGCCCCACGGCGGTGACAACGGCGTTCCCTTCCTGGACCAGGACACCCACTTCATTTCCGTCCAAGCGGACTGGGACCTCAACGAATCCCTCTCCTTGACATCCGTAACCGGCTATGTGGATTTGGACCATGTGGAGTTGGAGGTCTATGACTACAACGCCGGGGTCTTTGGCGGCCAACACCGCAACATCTACAAGAGCTTCTCTCAGGAATTCCGCTTGGCGACCAACTTTGAAGGGCCATTCAACTTCCTGCTGGGCGGCTACTACCAAGACGTGCAGCAGGAGTTCCACGCTTGGCAGTACGCATTCAACCTGGCGGTGGCGCCGACCATCACCGCCACCTTCCTCGCCGGCCTAGGCGGCATCACCGACATCAGCATCTTCGGATTGGATCCCAACGCCCCCACCGTCGGCCCGGACCCCACCACCGGCAACGGCTACGACTACAACAAAAACCACTTTCTGGACACCAAGGTCTATTCCGCCTTCATTGCCGGCTACTGGGACATCACCGACAGTCTTGAGTTGACCGCCGGGGTGCGCTACACGGACGAATCCAAGAGCGGTCACATCACCATTCCCTACATGCATGTCGCCGCCGCGTTGTTCGGGTTCGGCGCACCGGAGCTGATTGAAGGCTTGGAGTTTGACGACGACAACTTGTCCCCGGAGGTAGCTGTTAACTGGCACGCCAATGATCAGGTCAGCCTGTTCGCCTCCTACAAGCAAGGCTTCAAATCCGGCGGGGTGGACAACAGCGCCCTGCCCACCGCTGCGCTGCAGCCCACCAATCCCGCCTTCCCGGACTTCCTGATCTACGACTCCGAAGAAGCCGAGGGCTTTGAAGTCGGCATGAAGTCCAACCTGCTGGAAGGCTCCATGCGCCTGAACGCAAGCGCCTTCACCTACGACTACGACGATCTGCAGGTGCAACTCTTCAACTCCCAAGTGATCCAGTTCTTCACGTCCAACGCCTCCAAGCTCCGCACCCAAGGGGTTGAGGCGGATCTGCTCTGGCTGACCGAAGTGGAGGGGCTGACGGTTCGCGCCGCCGCCGCTCTGACCAACTCCAAGCTGAAGGACACCTTCATCAACGCCTCTGGGCAGGATCTGGATGGCGAGAAGGCCAACCTCGCCCCGAACTTCGCCGCCAACCTGGGCATCGACTACGACTGGCCGGCCCTGGGCAACTGGCGGGCGGCGGCGTCCTTGGACCTGCGCTACAACAGCGGCTACAGCTACAGCGCCACCCTAGACCCCTATAAACAGGGCAGCTTCGTCATCGCCGATGCGGCGTTGCGCCTGTACTCCGCGGACCGACGCTACGAACTGGCGCTGCTCGGGCGCAACCTAGGCGATAAGATCTACGCCCTGAGCGCTGGTTCAAGGCCAGGCGCCTGCGTGAATCAAGGGCCGCCGGCGGCGCCGATCTTCCAAGGAAGCTGCAGTGGCACCGCCTCAGCGAACAGCCAGGACCAAAACACCACCACCTCCTTGGGCCGGCAGATCACCTTGCAGTTCCGAATGAATCTGTAACCATTCCCAAGATTGTTGCGCCCTAGCGCCTTGCCGCCGCAGCCGCCCCTTGGTGCATGTGGCGCTTCAGCCAAGGCGCGATGGCCAGCAGCACGGCGCCAATCGCCACGGCCACCAGTGCGAGGTATGCAAAGGTGTCCGCGTAGGTGGCTAGGGAAACCGCTCGGTCCAGGCCCTCGCTGGTGTCAACGCTTGCGCCGGCGGCAATCCAGCCGGCCACATAGTGGGAGGCGGACGACGACAAAAACCAGACGCCCATCATCAGGCCGGCCACCCGGGCCACGGACAGCTTGGTCACCATGGACAGGCCCACCGGCGACAGGCAGAGCTCGCCAGTGGTGTGCAGCAGGTAGGCCAAGGCCAGCCAGCCGGCCGCCACCAGCTTGTCCTCCCCGGCCAGCGAGGCGCCATGGACCAGCACGGCGAACCCCAAGCCCACCTGCACGATGCCTAAGCCGAACTTGGCCGGGGCGCCCGGCTCCCAGCCGCGCCGCGCCAGCAGCGGCCAGAGCATGGCGAACAGGGGCGCCAGCAAAATGATGAACAGCGGATTCAGGGATTGAAACTGCGACGCCCGCACTTCCAGGCCGGCCACTTCCAGATCCACGTTGCGGTTGGTGAACAGGTTCATGGAACTGCCGGCCTGTTCAAACAAAGCCCAAAACACCACCGAAAAGGCGGTGAGCGTCAGCAGGACAAGCATGCGGCCCCGCTCCACCGGTGTGCAGCGGGCCAAGGAGAACCAGGTGACGCCGACCACCACGGCGGCCCCGGCGCCAAGCAGCAAGACGCCAACCAAGCCGTGGTGCTGCATGAGCTGCCAAGCCAGCGCCACGCCAACCAGCGCCAGCAGATAGATGGCCCATTCGCGGTTGACCCCCGCCACCAAAGCCCGCCGCAGGTCGGCCCCGGCCGGCGGTTCCCCCACCCCAAGCAGGAGGCGGCGACCGCCCAGGAAGGTGGCCAGCCCCGCCAACATGCCGACCCCCGCCAGCCCGAAGCCGTAGCGCCAGCCGTAGGTTTGGCCGAGGTAGCCGCACAGCAGGCCGGCCACCACCGCGCCCAGATTGATGCCCATGTAGAACAGGGTGAAGCCCCCGTCCCGGCGGCTGTCGTTCGGGCCGTACAGGGCGCCCACCATGTTGGAAATGCTGGACTTGAGGAAGCCCACCCCCATGATGATGAAGGCCAAGGACAGATAGAAGACCTGTAGCGCCACCCCGTCGCGCACCACGGCGCCATCCGCGGCACGGGCCGGCTCGCCCTCAAAGGCCATGCCGAAATGGCCGATGCACAACAGCACCGCTCCCAAGGTCACGGCTTTGCGGAAGCCCAAATAGCGGTCCGCGATCATGCCGCCGACCACCGGCATGAGATAGACCAAGGAGCCGTAGGTGGCGTAGATGCCGGCCGAGATGGCGTCATCGAACAGGAAGTGTTCGGTGAGGTAGAAGATCAGCAGCGCTCGCATCCCGTAGAAGCTGAACCGCTCCCACATCTCCGCGAAGAACAGGACCACCAAGCCCCGGGGATGGCCGAGGAAATCCTTGGCGGGGGCGGGGACCACGGCGGCGCCGACTGCCATCTCCATCAACCTCCTACTGAGAACCTCAACGTGCCCAGCCTACCTAGTGTCCTGCCGTGCGCTCCGCGCCGGCACCATTTGCCTGCCCGATGGCTAGGGCTAGCGCCTCGGCGCCTTGCCGCTCATAGGGGTTGTTGTCCATCAGCCCTTGGTAGATGCGCCCGCCCTTGATGACGGCGGCGATGCGGGCGGAGTCCTGCAGGATGCGTATGTCCGCCACCGGGTCGCCGTCCACCACCACCATGTCCGCATGCTTGCCCGCCTCCAGGGTGCCAACCATGCCGTTGGGGTCCGCCACCGCGCCGCCATCCCGGGTGGCGCACAGCAGGGCCTCCGTGGAGGTCATGCCGAAGCGCTCCACGAAATACTGCAAGTCATTGGCGTAGGTGCCATGGGGGGTGATGTTGAGGCCGTAGTCGCCGCCCGGCAACACCCGCACGCCGGCCGCCCGCAGACGCTTGACGGCGTCCACCGTGGCCTCCACCTCCCGTTCGTAGCCCTTGTCCAGCACCGCTTCGCGGCTGAAGCCCAGGCTGTCGTGGTGGTTGAGGAATTCGATCTCCCAAGCGATGGCCGGCCCCACCGCCAGCCGATGGCGGTGGCGGCGCAGCAGGTCCACCGCCTCGTCGTCCAGATAGTTGGCGTGGCCGATGACATCCACGCCAAAGCGCACCGCCTGCTTCACCGCCGCCGCGGAGCGGGCGTGGCAGGCCACCCGCATGTTGCGCCGATGGGCCTCGGAGACAGCGGCATCGACCTCCTCATCCGTATAGGTCAACTGCCCCGGCGGGGCGTGGTCGGAAAGCCCCTCGCCGTCCAGGAAGATCTTGATGATGTCGGCGCCGTTCTTCTTCAGAATGCGCACCGCCCGGCGCACCGCCCAAGGGCCATCGACCAACATGCCCAAGCCCTCCATCTGCGGGCGAGCGTGGTCTGGGTGCAGGTCCGCATTGCTGGAGGTGGCGCCCACGTCCCGCCCGGAGGCCACCAGCCGGGGACCGGGGATGTGGCCCTGCTCGATGCCCTGCTTGAGATGCACGTCGATGCGATGCACGGAGCCGAAGCTGATGGCGGAGGTGAAGCCGGCGCCCAGCATCAGCCGGGCGTTGGCGACGGAGTGCAGCATGGCCTCCTCCACCGGCGTCTTGTCCAGTTCCGTCGGGCCGTTGTTGGTGTAGGAGATGTGGGCGTGGGATTCGGTCATGCCCGGCATCAGGAACTTGCCGCCCAAGTCGATGCGCCAAGCGCCGTCCGGCACGCCACCTAGATCGCCGGACGGTCCGGCGAAGCGGATGACGCCTTCCTCCCACCAAAGGCTGGCGCCTTCGATCACTGCACCGTCAACGCCGCTGAACAACCGGGCGTTGGTCAATACTGTGTTGCTCATGTCAAAGCCTCAGTAGTCTTTCCGCGTTCGGCGTCAAGGACGCCTCCGCCGGGTCAATTTGCCTAGGGGTGTCCCAGCCGCCGAAATTGGTGCCGAACACCAGCCGCTCTTCGCCCACCGTTTCCTCAAGCAGCGCCCGCGCCGCCGCCCCCTCCACATGGGCGTCGAACCACAGCTTGCGCACCTCCCTGGCGAAGCCGTTTTGACGCACAGACTCCGGCGCCCAATCGCGCAGCTTGGCCATGCCTTCGTAGCGCCCGATGAGGAACGGCAAGGCGCCGCCGCCGTGGGAGATGCAGACGTCCAACTGCGGATGCCGCTCCAGAACGCCGCCGAAGACTAAGGAAGCCACCGCCAAGGACTCATCGTAGGCGTAGCCCAGAATGAGGCCAAGGTCGAAGCGGTTGAGGCGCCTGTCCAAGGGCTGGCCGGCCCCGTCCGTGGAGGCGGGATGCAGGAACAGCGGCACATCCAAGGCGACGACGGTGCGGTAGAAGTCATCCAGGCGGGGATCGTCCAGCGGGAAGGGGTAGTCCGTGCCGGTGTAGGCCGCCACCAAGCCCAGCTGCCGCACCGCCCGCTCCAACTCCTTGGCCGCCGCCTCCGGGTCCTGCATCGGCAGGGCGGCGGCGCCCAGCAGCCGGTCCGGGTGCTCGGACACCACCCGCGCCATGGCGTCGTTGTGGACTCGGCAGTACTCGGCGGCCACGTCCGCTTCGATGCCGTGCAGCATGGTCAGGGGGTTGGGGGAAAGCAATTGCCGATCGATGCCCAGTTTGTCCATCAAGTCCAAGCGCTTGCCCAGATCCATGAACACCGTGCCCCGATAGGCCATGGGCTTCATCCGGTAGGCGCCGATGCGGAAGAAGGAGACGCCGTCAGCGTCCACCGCCAGCTCCGGGCCGTAGCGCCCGGCGACGCCGAAGCCCTCCTCCAGCACGATGTGGGCGTGCAGGTCGATGACGCGGCCGTTCGTCGCGCTCACTAGGCCTTGCCGCCGAAGAAGGTTTCCCTGGGCAAGCCTTGGCCGTCATAGACCGGCTCATGATCGGTGACCAGATACATCTGGTTCCAGTTGTTGACGATGCCGTATTTGCCCAGCACCGCCTTCATGTCCTCATAGTTCCGGTGCTTGAAGTGCGCCGCCAAGGTGGGGCCGTCATCCCAAAGCTCATAGACCTGAATGCGCGTGGGCATACAGGGGTCCGGGGCAAAGCAGTAGGCTTGGCAGCCCGCCTCCTCGTCCCGCGTGGCCTGCTGCACCGGCCCGCTCTCCGCCACCGCCCGGTCCCGGTCCGCTTCGCTGGCGAAATCAATGTTGGCGGCAATGACGATCATGATCCCTCCCTAGTTACTGCTGCGCCTTAGCCACTGCACCATACCACTAGACGGCGGAACCACACTAGGGCACAAGACGAAATCAACGCGAACGAAATTGGCTCAGCTCCGTGTGCTCAATGAGATCCTGAACGTTTTGCAGGGTGAACACCTTACCCTGCGTCGCGATCAGCAACTTCTTCATGTCCTCGCGGCGTACGCCGAAGCCCCGCCCCGCTATGCAAGCAATCACTTCATACCGAGGACGCCCTTCCGGTCGCCCCTGTTGGGAGAGTGCCGCCAAATGCTGCACACGGGTGATCTTGTCCCGCGCCGTTCCGTCGTCTTCGGAGAGCTTAGCTTCAATAACAACCTTGGGATTGTGCTCACTCGGCACAACGAAGTCCGGCGCTTGGTCAAACCCCGGCAGCCGTTCGGCGCGGGAGGTCTTGCGGAAACTGATGTCGGCCCGGGACAGAACCGCTTCAATGGCGTTCTCCACGGTGTTGCCAACGAGTTCGCTCACCGAGTCCCGATGGCTGGCGAAAGGCCGCCCCAAAAGCCGCTCGTAAAGCAGCATCGAATAGGGGATGCCAAGCCTCGCCGCCGCCTGCAGGCTGACTTTGCCAGCCTTGGTGTCCGCCTTATCAAAGCGGTGCAGGTTGGTCGGGGACACGGCAGGCGCACCGTCACCAAGGATTCGGCAGGCTGCCTCGACCAATTTGCGCACCCGGTCTGCCGTCACACTCTGCTGCGCAAGAGGTTGATCAGGACTTATGCGGATGTCCCGGTCGAGGGAGCGGGCGGCCCTTTGGGGGATGCTTTCTGTGCTGTGCTGGCTGGCGATGCTGGCCCATTCCGGTGGCGTCAACCCCAATACGCAACGCAAAACCACCAAGGTGATGGGCCTTTCGAAGACCAGCGGCAATATCGCCTCCAGCGTCAAGTCGCTAAAACTGCGCGTGGCGGACTTCAGCGCCTCATACCCAGCGTCAAACACTGCATATTCGATGAACCCATCGCCTCTAGGCATGACCAGAAACTCAGTCTCCAAACACTCGAAGATCCTTTCGACGTAGGAATCGATGTTCGCCTGAACGTCAGCGAATTCAGCTTCAAAAGGAAACGGCATCTTCAACTTCCGGTTCTGCTTGTTCCGCACCGAAAAGCAAGCCAGCAGACCTTTCCCTGCGCGGCGCAACCCAAGCGGTGTCCGCCAGTTCGACCGGATCGCCGAAAGCCGCCATGGCCTCGGCCAACCGATCCAGTTTGCTCTGCGTGGCGGTGCTGGCGTCCCAAGTAGCGCGAAGGCGCCAAACCGCCAAGCGCGTGAGGTGACCGAACAGAATGCAGCGCGTGTCGCCCAAGCTCGGCCGGCGCCCCGCCTCATCCAAGTCGGCCAGCTCATCCGCCACAACCGCCACCAGTTGGTGTGCCGTTCCGCATAGCCACCGTTGCGGCACGACACCGGCGGAACGACACACAAATATGGTGTCAACGATGGAGGACCTGGTGCCGTGGATGTGGATGGAGCCGCTCATTTCCGCCGGACAGGGCAGCGACGCCGAGCAAACAAGACCCGCATCCAGCATCGCCATACCGACCGCATAGTAGGCCGCAACCTGGTTGTGATGGTAGGTGAAAGCCAAGGGAGCGCCGGGCTTCAAGGCCCGCGCCATCTGCGACCAAGCCTCCGCAAGCCCCTCCGCGAACTGGTTCAAGCCGCGACGCTGCGTGTCATTGCCGGTCAATTCGTCCGGCGACCGAGTGGTCGTCCGATCAAAACCACATTCTTTCGGGCCCACCAAGCGGCGCATCCAAACATGGCAAAAATCCATCAGTTCGGCGTACTGCACGTTGCCAAAATAGGGGGGGTCCGTGAACACGGCGTCAAGGCTGCCTTCCTGCAAATCCATGGCCGCCGCGCTGCCGCAATCCAAGGCAATGACCCGGCTGCGGCCGTTCAGGGTCTCGCCGATGCGCTCCCCCACTATGGGTATGCGCATCTTTCTCGAACCACTACCGACAACTTCAAAAGGCGCATCGCAAAACTGCTTCGCCTTCACAAACTTGGCAATGACGTTGACCCAGCCACCGGAACCCACGTTGGTGCCGGCGCCATCGACAATGCCAAGGAGATTGGATTCGCACTGCATTAACCCGACCGGAAAACCGTGGACCGAAAAGACATCCAAACATTTCAAGGCACCGGCATGATACCGGCAAAGGCTGTTTTGATAGCGAAGCAGATCCGACAGGTTGGTCGCCAAAGCGCCCCGCATGCGTTCATCGCCAACTTCCGTGATTAAGCGGCAACTCAGTTCCAAGCCCAATAGCTGACGGGGGCTGAACAAATCGCGCCACAGCCTGTAGCCCCATCGATGCAACCGGCGCGTTTCGTCACCAAGCGGAATTTCCTCATCCGGCGCGAACAACGGGGACAAGCTGCGCCAACGCTGGGCGGCGGCCTCCGCCCGCTCCAAGTCCGCGGCGTCAGCCTTCTTAAAGAAGCGGCCTCGGTGGATGGCTTTGCGCATTGGGTTGAAATACTCCAGCGCGATCAAACGATGCCCCAATGGCTGGCCGGCCCCTCCCGGATAGGTGTTGAGGTGACCGCACCTGCGGCAGGGGCACCGGCCTTTGCCGGCAGGGCCACTTTGGCGCAACTGCGCATCACAAGTTCGACAGTGACCAGGCGCCTTTCTGTTCTCCACTTCATTGAGGTCGCCGCAGTCTGGGCACACCAACACATTCATGGGGTGACGCTTGTTCTCGGCTATCAAGTAGCCGGGAAAGAGGTCGATCTGCGCACCGCAAGCGGCGCAGTCCATGACCTTGACCCACAGAAAGCACTTCACCGGAACGTTCGCGTCACCGTAGATTGGGCAGGACGTGCGGTACAGGCTGTCAATCTCGGCGCGCAGGCTGTCGAGCAAGCCGTGGGCGGCCTGTTGATACGCCGGCAGGTCAAGGTGTTCGATTTCCTGGCGAACAATCCAAGTTGACATCGGGTTGATGTCCCGCCCTCGCACGTCGCAGCCTACCCGGTTCGCCTCAACCAACGGCGTCCCCCCGCCCATAAACGGGTCCGCCACGCGAATGCCGGCAAGGTCGTTGGCTTGAAAAAAGGACTGCTGCAAAGGGGCGTCAACGAATTCCGCCAAAAGCAGACTGCGAAACAGAGTGCCTGGACGCCGGGCGAACCATTTGTGAACGCCGATGATTGGCCGGTAGTTCTGCTGTATCTGCTTTTCCCGCAGCGCCATGGCCGCGACAAAGGGGACATCGAAGTTTTGCTCAATACTCATTGAAGGCACATCTACGAGCTGCGGCACCGATTCCCGCCGGCATCGCCGCCGCACCCTGACACTGGTTCAGTGGCAAGGAGGACCAACACTGTCCGCGAGACCGTCTTCGGAACACCGGGCTATGGTATCAAACTGACCAACCGACAACTCCGGCACCGGCACCCTGATCAAATTGGTGACACAATAGCGCCATGCGCTACTTCAGCACGGCCGGCCCCATCATTGCCGAGGACCATTATCTGATCCCGCCGTTCTCGCGGCTGGACTTGGAGGAGTTGCGGCTGCTGATCGGGCAGAAGAAGTACTTCGTGCTGCACGCTCCCCGGCAGACTGGCAAGACTACGCTGCTGCTGGCGCTGAGGGACAAACTGAACAGTGGCGGGCGCCATCGCTGCGTGTACGTCAATGTCGAAGTCGGGCAGTCGGCGCGGGAGGACGTGGGAGCGGCCATGCGGGCCATCTTGGGCAACATGGCCGGCAAGGAGCGCACCACCTTGGGCACCGAGCTTCTTCAGGGCATCTGGCCTGAAGCCTTGAAGACCTATGGGCCTCATGAAGCTCTGCACAACGCGCTAGGGCGTTGGGCCGAGGCGGACGCCAAGCCGCTGGTGCTGCTGATCGACGAGATCGACTCGCTCATCGGCGACACCCTGATCGCCGTGCTGCGCCAACTGCGCGCTGGCTACCCAGACCGCCCCCGCCGCTACCCGCAGAGCGTCATCCTCTGCGGCGTGCGCGACGTGCGTGACTACCGCATTCGATCCAGCGCCGAAAACGCCCTGGTGCTGGGTGGCAGCGCCTTCAACATCCAAGCCGAATCCCTGCGCTTGGGGGACTTCTCGGAAGCCGAGGTGCGGGCGCTGTTGACTCAGCACACCCAGGAAACCGGACAAGCCTTCACCGAGGAGGCATTGGCCGACGTTTGGCGCCTGACTTGCGGCCAGCCTTGGCTGGTCAACGCCCTCGCCTACCAAGCCTGTTTCCACAACGCAGCCGGGCGTGACCGCACCCAGCCCATCACTGCCGAGGCCATTGAAGAGGCGAAGGAGCAACTCATCGCGCGCCGCGAAACCCATCTGGACCAACTCGCCCACAAGCTGGAGGAGGAGCGGGTGCGCCGGGTGGTGGGGCCGTTGTTGAGCGGGGAATCGGGGACGAGCGCCGTCCCGGTGGACGACATTCAGTATGTCCGCGATCTAGGGCTGGTGGCGCAAGACCGACCGTTGCGGATCGCCAACCCGATTTACCGGGAGGTGGTCCCCCGGGAACTGACCTACTCCACCCAGGAGATGCTGCCTCAGGACACGGCTTGGTACGTTGACGGCGACGGGGACCTGAAGCTGAACGACCTGATGGCCGCCTTCCAGCAATTCTTCCGGGAGCATTCGGAGCACTGGGTGGAGGCCCTCCAGTACAAGGAGGCCGGGCCGCAGCTTTTGCTGCAGGCGTTCCTGCAGCGCATCGTCAACAGCGGCGGACGGGTGGAGCGGGAGTACGGCTTGGGCCGGGGCCGCACGGACTTGCTGATTATCTGGCCGCTGGGCCGCGACCTCCTGCGCCCCCGCAAGTTGGTGGTGGAGTGCAAGCTGGTGCGGGGCGGCTTGGAGGCAACCATCCGCCAAGGCTTGCAGCAGACGCGGGCCTACATGGACCGCTGCGGGACCGAAGAGGGACACCTAGTGCTGTTTGACCGCACCGTCGGCAAGCCTTGGGAGGAAAAGGTGTTTCACCGCGAGGAAGACGCCGACGGCCTGAGCATTGCCGTTTGGGGAATGTAAGCGCCCGCCCCAAGGCCGTGCTAGGCAGCCCCATTGCCACGAAATATTGAGGAGACCGAAATGCTCAAAGGGCCGTGATTTGAGGGACGGCGCCACGGGTTAACCCTACAACTTACAACGCTTGTAGCTCCTTGATGACTGGGTCGAAGGCCGCCCGCATTTTTCCCATCGCTTGGACGAGCCAAGCTCGGGCTTCGGGCCAGCGATCCTCGTCGGCAATTTGGATATCGTCCGGGAAATACAGCGAAATTCGGGATGCTCTACTATTGTCGAGGGAGTCCCACTGAAGTTCCTCCCCCACCGCCTGCTCAATCTGCTGCTTCCGATCCCGTAGATCATCGAACGTTTTCTTCGTAGTTTCCGCGTTTCCAGTGTCGATGTACGCCTCGGCCCGTAGTCGATGTCTTCCATCAGGTCTGCAGAACGCTGCGCTGTATCTGCACAGATTGGACCGTGCGGATGGAAAAGTCATCCAGTTATCCTTTGAAGGCGTGGCAGCGCGGGTCCAACCTGAATGCTCGGTTTTGAATGCCGGCAGGAACTCGCTCCAGAATCTTCTGTACGCCTGTTGGTTTTTGGTTTCGTTTTTGGTTAGGCTGGCGTTGCGCTCGGTTCTTACGGAGCGGCTCCATTCATCCGGCTGAACATCGACCCGCAGGCGGGGCGCGGGCAGCGAATCGCCGATTCGCCACGCTTCCAACACCACGCCGAAAAACCCGAAATCGTCGGTGGAGATGTGGTTGAGCCAGTTCAGGGCGGACCGATGTTCGTCCCTGAAATCGGGTGCAAGCAAAACAGCATAGCGGGCTTCCAAACCAGCGGCATAGGTGATCAGTTTGCCCAAATGATCGTGGTCGGTGGGGGCAAACATGTTCTCGACGACCACATATCTGCCCGTGCCCTCTTCGCGAAACACTAGGTCGGCACTGTAGCGGCCAACTGCCGCTTCGGTCTGCTCGTGACGGAGGTCCATCCCCAATGCCTCTGCGAGGAGATCGGTGTTCTCTGCGAGCCACGGCGTGAAATCCTTGGCTTCATCGGCCCAGAGCCGTCGAATTTCCACTGGTGAAAGCTTCCCGATGCCATCCATTCCTTACCCACCCCTACCGCACATGTTGGAGTGCGGACCCTACAGCAAAACAGCAGGCAGTGTGTACACTGTCCGGCATCCTAACCAAAAAATTACACATGGAGACGACCCTGTGCTTCGCCAAGGCATCGCCATTGGAGGCAGTGGACGTGGACTTGATCAACACCCACCGGCACACCAACCTGTCGCCGGCGATGGCGTTGGAGTCGGTGGGTTGGTCCACCGCCGAGCATTGGTTGAGGATGCAGGCATCCTATGATCTGGCCGCGTTGCGCCGACGGGGGCAGGCCGCTTCGTGCGGGTCCCTAAACTGCGGAGCGCTCCGGCGGGTGCGCTTCCAGATCCAAGCCGTCGCCCCATGAGGAAGGCACCCGCTCGGCGGTGATGGCGGCCCGTAGTGTGTGGCGCATCAGGCTGGGAATGCCGGCACAGCATAGGCCATCTCCGGCGTTGACGAGAAAACCCATGTGCCGCATCAAGCGCCGTGCATCCTTCAGGGCACCTGTCCCGCAAATGCCCAAGCCTTCGGCGACCCAGGCGTCCACCTCCGCATCAGAGACCACCACGTCCTCCCCGCCCGACCGCAGCACACCCCGGGCCACCGCGGCGCAGACGGGGACTAAACCAACGGGGCCGAATCCCGGTGCGTCGGCCATCTCCCGCCACCGGCTACTGTAATAGTCCCTGCGGACTCCGTTCACTTTAGCCCACACCGCTTCGACGTGCGATGGAGTGAGCCTCCGGTCGTTCGGCCAATCCAAGTTGTCGTACAGCGCCTCGCCCCAAACCTGCAGGAAGTAGGGATAGCCTTGCGAGTCGGCATGGACCATGCGCAGGGCGTCCCCGTCCGCTTCAATGTCAAGATCGGACGCCTTTACGCCCTCGCCAACGGCCAGCATGGAGGCCGCTTCATCCAACAGGCCCAATGACAGCTGCCCCTTGCCGAGCCGATCATGGAATGACGCCCCCGCCCTACCCAAGGCATTCCAGGTGTCCGGCGTACCGGCGATGACCAGCGCCACTGGAAAGCCGCGGCCTTGCATTTTTTGGACGCCCTCAAATAGTGCGCCGGCCACTTCCGGGCGGAAGTGCTGCGCCTCATCGCTGAGTATCAGGCAGGGCCTGACCTTGGACGCCCGTTCCATGCCATCACGCCATGCTTGGGGTGAAAGGCGCCCTTCGGACGCCGAACGGCGCGTTTGGCTGACAAGGGCGGCAAGCGAGCCCGCTGCCCCACCCAGCCGAGCGGTGGTCTCCCGCTCCGAGCGGGCGCCGGCAGCTTCGGCGTCCGCCTGCGGCAGGGTTTGCAGCATCAACTCCCGAGTATCCGGCAGTTCACGGGGGGTGAGGTTAACAATGCGTATGTCGTGCCTTTCCGCCTCCATTTGCAGCCAATGGACCAAGGCGGTCTTGCCTACGCCCCTTTGGGCGACCATGGCGACGTCGTGCGGCGGCGGCGCTTGGCGCGACAGGCGGTTAAGCAGAGCTTCGGTCAGGACACGGATTTGTCCGTCCCGACCGGCCAAACAGGGGGGTATGCGCCCAGGCCCAGGCGTAAACGGGTTAGGCGGCTTGGCGGCCTTGCGCCGGATGCCGAGAAGTTTGGATGCGGATTCGTGGAGCCTAGTCCCCAACGAAACCTTTCCTGCATGGGGCATGTCGTCTCCCGCAGGCTGCGCCCCGCACGGTTGCGGAGATCAAGCGGAATTCTGCGCCCGACGGCTCACTCCGTCAAGAACAGTGGACAAGCGCCACTAGCGGTCATCTCTAATTTGACGCAGCCTCTCGTCGTTTCAGGCCGACAATGCATCGTCCGGCAGAGCTGTTGCGACCTATCGGATTTGATTCCCCAGCAGTCTTATGAACCAGCCCTATTAATATCCTTAACTCAGTTCCCCTAATGCGGCATGGCCACGCTGCACCGAGATCGCAATATCTATCTGCTTGCCTTCCACCTATCAAATTGATAGATTGCAAATCTGGTGGACCCCAAAGTCATCGATCTGCATGGACCGGAATGGTTTCAGCGACTAGTCTGGGCAAGTTCCGTTGACACCGAGAACGTCATCCTGGCGGATCATGCTCGGCAGCGCATGGATGAACGGGCAATAACCTTGGAGGACGTACTCCTCGTGTTGCGTCGTGGCAGGTGTAGGGAGACCCCTAAGTCATCGGACAACCGACAGGACTATCGGGGCAGGATGGACGCGGTGGTGGCCGGGCGGGAGCTCGCCGTCATCGTCGCTGCGTCTGCCCAGCGAGAGCAATTGGTTGTAGTGACCTTAGGGTAGCCATCAAGGAGGAGCATTGTTATGGCTAGTCAATGGACAGCCCGGCCGATGGACAGCGCCGTTGAGGGAGAACGCGCCAGCTGGCACCACTACACGGAGTCTGGGCTTGACAACGTCTGGTTGGATGGTGGCGTGAAGCGCCACGAGACGGCTTACGGCCCCGGCATTTCGATTAAGGACGTGGACGGGCTTAACGACGTCATCGCGGACTGGATCGTTTCCCGGAAGAGCTATTGGAGCGGACGGGAGGTTCGGTTTCTCCGCAAGCGCATGGGCCTCTCCCAAAAGGGCCTTGCCGATTTACTGGGCTACTCGGACCAGCAAGTTCACCGCTGGGAGAGTGGCAAGGCGGAAATTCCCGCCCCCGCGTCCCGGCTGCTTCGCCTGCTTGTGCGCGAATGGAACAGCAAGGCGGACGAGCCCGCGCCGGCCTTTCTCCGGGAGTTGCTGGAGCACGCCGTTGAAGCCGACGGCATCCGGATGGCGGTTTAGGGTCCTGGCGGGTTGGCGCCGGAGGCAGGTCCCTCAGCCAGCGTTGGCGCGGTTGGCCATGATGAGGTCGTAGGAGGTCTTGATTTCGGCGGTGCGTTGGGTGGCGACGCGCATCATGTCCTCGGGCAGGCCCTTGGACACCAGCTTGTCCGGGTGGTGCTTGCTGATGAGGCGGCGGTAGGCGCGTTTGATGACGGCGTCGCTGTCCGATGCGGAGACGCCCAAGGCGCGGTAGGCACCTTGCAGTTCCGCGTGGCTTGGCGCCCGAGGCCCGGCGCGATGGCCGTCCTCGTGGCTGTAGTGGGCGCGGCTGGACATGCCGGCCACGATGGCCTCCACCTGCCGGTAGGCCGCCTCCGGGACGCGCAGCCGCTGGGCGATCTCGTGCAGCACCTCCTGCTCCGCACGACCCACCGCGCCGTCCGCCCAAGCGGCGGACATCTGAATGTGCAGGAACAGCATCTTCAGTTGCGAAGCGCCACCGTAAGCCGCTTGGAAGGCCGATAGGGCATCAGCCAAGTCGAAATCCGGCGCCTTGCCCAGATTGAACATGGCCCGCGCCTCCCGGCGCCGCTCCGCATTCATGCCGAGTTGCCCCATCACCTGCTCGGCGACCTCGATCTCCTCCCGGGAAACGCGCCCATCCACCTTGGAGAGGTGGCCCATGACGGCGAAGGTGGTGTTGAAGAAGACGGCTCGGTCCGGGCTGCCGAAGCGAAAGCTGGCCCCCCGGCTCTGCCCGCCCCCAACCTGATCCCACAGGTGGCCAAGGAACAGGCCCAACAGAGCGCCGACCGGGCCGAAGAACAACAGCCCCAAAATGCCCCCGGTCAGCTTGCCGTTCCAACTCATGCGCAGCCCCCAGGCCGTGCTTGCCGGCCGAAGAACGCTACAGGCCGCCGGTGACGTACAGGCATTGGCCGGTGATCCAATCCGCCGCTGGGGACGCCATGAACACCACGGCGTGGCCGATGTCCTCCGGGGCGCCCAGCCGCCCAAGGGGAACGCCGATGATCCGCTCCACCGGCTTGCCCTCCGGGAAGTTGGTGGATTGGTTGAAGTTCTCAGTGGGAATGGGACCCGGCGCCACGGCGTTGACGCGGATGTTGGGGGCCAACTCCGCCGCCAAAGTCTGCGTCAGGCTGTTCAC
This sequence comes from uncultured Pseudomonadales bacterium, assembly GCA_958296195.1. Classification (GTDB taxonomy): domain Bacteria; phylum Pseudomonadota; class Gammaproteobacteria; order Pseudomonadales; family Azotimanducaceae; genus Azophilus. The sequence goes on from OY282455.1 coordinate 3,552,607, forward strand.
CGCCGCCTTGGAGGCGCCGTAGGGACCGTTCTTCATTTGCGGCCCGGTCGCCGCCCGGGAGGAGATGTTGATGATGCTGCCATGCTGCATGGCCGCCGCGGCTTTCACCGCGCCGCTCCATACGGCCTTCAGGTTCAAGTCCAGTTGGGCGTCCCAACGATCCTCCGGCGTACGGGTGAGGTAGCGGGGAGTGGCGTCCGGCAGCCCGCCGGCATTGTTGACCCAGACATCCAAGCCGCCCAACTCCTTAGCCACCGCCACTAGCAGGTCCAACTGCTCACCGACGGTCACGTCCACCGGAACAACCACCGCCCGCCGACCGCGGCCTTGCACCGCGGCGGCCACCTCCTCCAGGTCGGAGCGGGTGCGGGCGCCCAGCACCAAGTCCGCGCCGGCCTCCGCCAAGCACAGGGTAATGCCCCGACCGATGCCCTTGCCGGCTCCAGTGACCACCGCCACCTTGCCGTCCAGCCGAAATGCGTCCATGCAAAATCTCCCTCATCAAACAAAAAAAGGCCCCCCGCCTAAGCAAGCGCCCCATCCGCTTCCCCATGCGTTTGCAAACCGGCGCTTGCCGGGCAGCCCGCCAATCCACGGACAGTGCTCCGCCCCGCCGAGCGCTTCGCCAACTTCGAGCAACGGGTGCAATTAGACCGCCTATCCGCTGGCGGGGTTTTACACTATATTGGAATTTGGGCGGGAGTTCCTGGCCGCGGCGCCGGTTTCCCGCCGCAACGCGACAACGCAAAGGAACTCCATCATGACAGCCTTGGCCAATTACAACTTGCTGGAGGACGGCACCCGCGAGTGCCCGTTCCCCTACTTCAACGCCATTCGCCGGGAGCAGCCCGTTTACTTCATGGAGGAGCTGGGCGCTTGGTACGTCTCCCGCTACGAGGACGTGCGCCACGTCAAGAAGCATCCGGAGATATTCTCCAACAACATCTTTGAACTCGGCGCCCAGCGGGGCGCCAGCCGCGACATCGCCGAGAGCTACCGCAACGAGCATGGCTGGCGGCGCGTCTCCACCCTGCAGCGCACGGATCCGCCGCTGCACACCAAGTACCGCAAGCTCATCAACCACGCCTTCACCGTCAAGCGCATCCGCGCCATGACGCCCTATGTGGAAACCGTGGTCAACGACCTCATCGACGGCTTCATCGACCAAGGCCGGTGCGATTTCGTCTGGGACTTCGCCATTCCCCTGCCCTGCACCGTCATCGCCGACCAATTAGGCGTCCCCGGGGAGAAAATCTGGCAACTGAAGGAGTGGTCGGACGCCATGCTCGCCCCCGGCGGCGGCTTCACCGACGACGCGGCGGCCCTGAAGTGCGGCCAACTGGTGGTGGAAGCGCAGCAGTTTTTCGCCAAGGTCATCGAAGAGCGGCGGCGGGAACCCCGAGACGACATCATTTCCGACTTGGTGCATACCAAGGTCACCGACGACCAAGGCGCGGAACGCCACCTGGACATGCATGAACTGCAGGACTTGCTCGACCAACTGCTCACCGGCGGCAACGAAACCACCACCAACGCCATCGGCTCCGCGCTGATGCTGCTCCTGCAGCGCCCCGGCACCATGCAGCGAATGCGCGAAGACCCCAAGCTGCTGCGCAACTTCATTGAGGAGTCCCTGCGCTTCGAGACGCCGGTGATCCACCTGTGGCGGGTCACCACCCAAGACACCGAGTTGGGCGGGGTGTCCTTGCCCAAGGGATCGAGCGTCGCCTTGGGCTACGCCTCCGCCAATCGGGACGAAACCGTGTTTGAGGACAGCGAGACTTTCGACATCGCCCGCAAGAAGCCTGGTGCGCACTTGGCCTTTGGCTCCGGGCCGCATCACTGCCCCGGCGCCGCCCTGGCCCGGCAGGAGATGTTCTCCACCTTCACCATTTTGCTGCACCGGCTGGAGAACATCCGCCTGCAGAATCCGGAGGATGAGTTCCTGCATGTGCCCAGCAGCTTTCTGAGGGGGTTGGCCCACCTCAACATCGACTTCGACGTTCGCAACCGAGCGCCCCACCGCCCAGCCGCGTCCGTCTATTGACGGTGGGCTGTCGCCACGGCAAGCGCAGGTGATTCCGGGGACCTACCGCAGCCTGGGCGGCGCGTCATGCTGACCTTTGCCGAAGAACTCGTCGTGCTGCTGAACGACGAGGACGGCGCACCCGTCCCGGTCCAAGAGGACGCACTCGCCTGCGCCCTGGCCGGCGCCGTGCTGCTGGATCTGGCGTTCGCTTATCGGATCGACACCGACCTGCAGACGCTCGTGGTCACCGACCGAACGCCGACCGGCAACCCCGCCCTAGACCGCATCCTAGCGAAGATCGCCGCCCGGCCAGAAGCAGCGGACACCCGAACCTGGATCAGGGAGTTGTCCGTCGATGAGGCCGCCGCCATTCACGAGGAAATGCTGTCCGGCCTGGTCGAGCGTGGCGTTTTGGCGCGGCAGGTTGAGAAGTTCCCTTGGAACCTCCGCACTCCGCGCCGGCCCATCGTCAATGGCGAAGCCGCACAGGGGATCAGCCGGCGCATCCGTGCGGTGCTGCATTCCGACGGCATTCCCGACCCTCGGGACATCGCTCTGATCGCCCTGCTGGACGCCTGCGACCTCCTTGCCGACGTCTTCCCCGCAGCGGAGATCGAGCAATGCCGCGCCCGGATTGAGCAATTGCGCCTCATGGACTTGATCGGCCGCGAGCTGGCCGGCGCCATCGCCGACATCGAACGCACGATCATCGCCGCGCTTCGGGCCAGGTCGGCGCGGTTCCGCAGGCTGCTGCTGCATCTCTCCACCATCGGCGGCTTGGGCGCAACGGCGGTGCTGCTCGCCCCCCGCATCCCCGCATCGGATCGATTCGGCCCCAGCTTGCTGCAGTCGCTCTGGTTCGACGAGCTCTGGCAGCAGTGGAGCGGCTACCTGCTTTTGGGGTTCAGCGGCGCGGGGCTGCTGGCCATGCTGCTTCTGAAGGTGCGGCCGGTGGCCCGGCTGGGCGGCGGCCATTGGTGGCGGCTGGCCCATGTCGGGTTCGGCCTTTGCTGCGCACTTCTTCTGTTCGCCCACACCGGCTTCCGCTTGGGCGCCAACCTCAACGCGGCGCTCATGACCTCCTATTTGGCTGCGTTGACCTTTGGCGCCCTTGCCGGAATTTCCACCAACGGAGCGCCCCAGCTGCGCAGCATGGGGATTCCTCCCAAACTGCGCTCAATCCTGACGCGGCTGCACCGCGTGGCCTTCTATCCCCTGCCGGCGCTTGTGGCCATCCACATCCTCATCGTCTATCTTTACTAAGCAGACCGGCGCATGGCGAGGAAGGCGGCTCTGTGGATTCTCTGCGTTTCGGGAACCTTGATCGCCACGGCCCTCGTCACCGCCTGGATGCTCGTGGGCGGCGACCGCCGGATGCTCCTGATCGGCAAGACCACGGACGCCCACCATCAGATTGAGACGACCTGCGAGACCTGCCACGCCGCAGCCCCCTTCGCCAGCGCGGCCGCGGCGGCGAAGGCGTTGAACAAAACCTGCCGGAATTGCCACGAGGATGCATTGCAGGCCGCCGAGGACAGCCATGCCCGCAAACTGTTCCGCAGCCCCCGAATGGCCGTTTATTGGGAAAAGCTCGATGCCCGCCTATGCACCGCCTGCCATGTCGAGCACCGCCCCGAGATCACGCGACCGGGTGCGGTCACCGTTGCCGAGGACTTCTGCGTGGCCTGCCATTCCGAGGGCGATCAGGATGTGCGCAAGGCCCGGCCCAGCCATGCGGGCCTAACTTTCGACACCTGCGCATCGGCCGGCTGCCACAACTACCACGACAACCGCGCCATCTATGAGGACTTTCTGGTGAGCTATGCCGGCCGGCCTTGGGTTGCATCGGCGCCTGTGCATGAGCTTGCCATGCGTTCCCGCGCCCAGAAGCCGCCGGCGGAGGCGGCAGGCAAGCGAGGCGCCGCCCTAGCGCCGGCAACGGCGCTGGCCGAGCAGACGGCGCTGCACGACTGGGCCGGCTCCGGCCATGCGGCGGCGGCAGTGAACTGCGCCGCCTGCCATGCGCCGGCGGCGGAAGGCACCTCCCGCGCCGCGGTCGAGGCACAGTGGATCGCGACGCCGGACAGCGCCATCTGCGAGGGCTGCCACAAAACGCCGGCGCAGACCTTCGCCCAAGGCCGCCACGGCCTGCGCCGTCATCCCTCGCTCGCGCCCCCGCGCGATCCCAGCCGCAGGCTGGAGGCCATCGGCCTCAGCGGTCTGTTGCCCAAGGCCGCGGCGGCTTGGTTGGCGGATCTGCCACCGCCTATGCACATGACTGTCGCCGAAGCGCGCCTGCCGATGCGCCCCGAGGCCGCCGGCGAATCGCTCCACTGCGGGACCTGCCACCAGCCCCATGCGGTGAACACCGAGCGGGCCGCGGTGGAAGCCTGCGCATCCTGCCACGATGGCACCCATAGCCGAGCCTACTTCGGCAGCGCCCACCATGAGCTGTGGCGAGCGGAACTGGCCGGCCAGGCGCCGCCGGGCACTGGAGTGAGCTGCGCAACCTGCCACATGGCCAAGGCCGAACGCGGCGGCAAGGTGGTGACCAGCCACAACCAAAACGCCACTCTGCGGCCCAACGAGAAGATGATTCGGCCGGTCTGCCTCGATTGCCACGGCCTCGGCTTCGCGATCAACGCCCTCGCGGACGCCGACCTAGTGGCCCGGAACTTCCAAGGCAAGCCCTCCGTGCAGGTCGAAAGCATCGAATGGGCGGTGCGACGCACCCAGGAAACCGGCAATTAGTACACTGGATCACCTACCTTTCGGACTGTTCCCGTCTGGCAGGCGCTCTATTTGTTCTCAACCCGCTGACGCCACCGCAATTGACAGATCAACCTCGCACTGGGTATAAGCGAAGGCGTAATCGGAAGAATCGCCATGCAGCAACGGTTCCGCAAGCCCATCAAAATTGCGCTTGCCGCCGCCATGACGATGGCGGCGGTTGGGGTCGCGGCGGAAGGAGTTTCCTACCGTCAAGCGGCCGACATGCTGTATCTGGTCATGTCCTCGGACCGGGCGGTCTATGCGCGCAAGGTGGTGCAGCGCTTGACTAGGGATGAGCAGCTCCTCACCGCATCGGAGCATTTTGAGGACGATTCGGCGCTGCCGCTGCCAGCGCAGATGTTCCGCTTCGGCGCGGAAATGGCCGCGGACAAGACCGAGGACTTTTCCTATTCACTGCTTTCCCTGCATCCGGTCAACAGGAAGAACGGCCCCGGAACGGATCTGGAGCGGGAGGGCCTCCAATTCGTCGCGGACCACCCGGGAGAGAACTTCTATGGAGAGGAGGAGCTTGGCGGCGAGCGCTACTTCGCCGCCGTGTATCCCGATGTCGCCGTCGCCGAAGCCTGCGTCAACTGCCACAACAACCACAAGGACTCCCCCCGCACCGACGCCGAGGTCGGCGACGTGATGGGCGGCGTGGTGATCCGCATCCCAATGGACTGACGGCGACGCCAGCCCCGGGCCTGCCTAGCCCCGCATCGGTTCGCCTCACGACACAGCTCTCCCAGCAGTCGGCAACGCCGCGGTGTGCAAAAAGGGAATCGGCCTTGCGGGTTCAGATCCCTGCCCTTCGCCCTCAGGCCCGATTGCCGTGCGGCGCCAACCAGCGTTGCGCCTAGAAGTCCCACCCTACCTGCGGCGGCGGCAGGTGCAGGGCCTCGTCCAGGCGCCGCAGCAAGGCCGGGTCATCCGCTTGCAGATCATCCGCAATGGCGAGGCTTGAGGCCGGCGCCACCCCGAACCAAAGGCGGCTGAAGGCGTTGACGGAGGCGCGCAGACAGGGCAAGCCGGGGCTCCGCCCCGGTTCGGCAACGGAGTTTTCGGCGATGGTGATGCAGTAGTCTCCTTGGCAGCCCCGCCAAGGGCCATCGGGCAGGAAGGCGGCCAATGGGTCCGTCAACGCCAAGTTGAAGCGCACCGCTTCCCCCGACCAGCGCCGCCGGGCCACGCAGCCCGCCACGTCCAGCACCCGCAACTGCCACCAAGCCTCCGCACTGTGCTCGGCGGCGAAGTCCGAGTTTCTGGTCAATCGGCGATTGCGGAAGGGTTGCCGCAGCAAGGTCTGCAATTGAATTGCATAAGGCTCGCTCATCTCGATCAACGTTATCTGGTCGGCCAAGGACTTGAGCACGGCCAGCAGTTCCAATAATTGCTTCGGCGTCTGATAGGCGAGCATCTGAACGCTGTAGGGGCCTCGGTTCACCGCGCCGTCGGCGACAGCCAGCCACACGCAATGGGTGAGCACACCACCCTCCCCGTAACCGAAGCCAAAGCCGTTGGGCCGCCAGATCAGCTCCGCTTGCATCACCTCCGGCGGATGCAGCAGGCAGCCGCCGTGACCACGCCGCCGGGCCAGCATGGCCCCATGCACCGCCCGCCAGTCCTCCGGCGCAAGGCGCTGCGGCGGGCGAAAGCCGGCGTCCACCAACAGGGTGGCTGGGTCAAAGCGAAAGAAGTGTTCGTAGCTGCCGGTGCCGAAGCCCAAGCGATCATAGAAGCCTTGGTCAAAGACTCCCAGCACCGCCACCTCCGCGCCATCCAAGGCCCCGGCGGCCAACTGTCTAGCGGTCAACTGCAGGGCCATGCCCCGTCGCCGGGCCACTCGGCTGGTGGTGGCCGCAGTGACCGCGCACATGGGCGCATCCGCGTCCTGATAGCGCATGGCGCCCGGCACGGCGTGAACCATGCACTCCGCCTCCCCGTCCAAGGCCGCAACCAAGCTGCGGCCCACGGCCAAGAAGTCCGCCAAGCACTCCGCACCCGCCTCAGTGGACAGCCAGCCAATCTCCCGCCAGATGCGCCGCACCGCTGCGAGATCCTTCTCTCGATCGTAATGCCTGATCTCCATGCGTGACAGCCTGCAACTGGCGTCAGCCCGTGTCAACAGGCCATAGTGCGCTCTACAAACCATCAGCGTTGCCATTCCCCGCCGTCGGCATCCATTCTTCGCCCAACTGTGGGGTTTCGCCTCCCCCCATCCCCATCCCCTCCCCCATCCCCATCCCCTCCCCCATCCCCTCCCCCTCACCATCCCCTCCCCCTCACCCCCTCCCCGCCGATGAAAAGCCGCGGCCGCACAACCGCAGCGGCGATGCAGTCACGGCAAACCGAGGGAAAACCAAGAACGAAGGGTTGGGCGGGAGGGACAACGTGTTAGTCTCCCCGCCATGCAGCAAACCGTTTTCTCAAGGCGTCCCGCCTTAGTTCCGCTAGCGGTCATCCTCTTCGCCTTGGCGGTCGCCACCTTGCTGAACCTGTTCGGAGGCGGGGGCAAACCGACGCTTCCGACCCCTGCCGCTGAACCCGAAACAGCACCACATCTTGACCACCTAGCCCTGGCCGGCGAGCCGCACTTTGACGATCTTGAAGGCATTGCCGAGCGGCGCTTGGTGCGGGCCCTCGTGGTGCGCAGCCGGACGTTTTACTTCTTCGACGGCGCCGTTCAGCGGGGTTTGGCCTACGAGATGCTCAAGGCATTTGAGGAGTTCCTGAACGACAAGCTGAACACTAGGGCGCTGAAGATCAGCGTGGTGTTCGTGCCAGTCACACGAGACCAGTTGCTGCCGGCGCTTAGCGCCGGCTATGGGGACTTGGCGGTGGCTAACCTCACCGTCACCCCCGCCCGTCAGGGGCAGGTGGACTTCTCCATCCCCGTCTGGCGCAACGTCAGCGAGATATTGGTGACCGGGCCGGCCGCCCCGGCCATTGCATCGGCGCAGGACCTCTCCGGTAAGGCGGTCCATGTGCGCACCTCGAGCAGCTACTACGAAAGCCTGGCCGCCCTGAACGAACGGCTGCTGGCGCAAGGCAAGGCGCCGGTGGAAGTCAAAGCGGCCGACGAGCACATCGAAGACGAAGGGCTGCTGGAGATGGTGCAGGCCGGCCTCATCCCCGCCGTGGTGGTGGACTCCCACAAGGCGGAGTTCTGGGCGCAGATATTCGAGAACCTCGACCTCCGCGAGGACATCGCGCTGCGCACCGGCGCCGACATCGCCTGGGCGTTGCGCAAAAACAGCCCCAAGCTGAAAAAGATCGTCAACGAGTTTTTGGCCGAAAACCGCGAAGGCTCCCTGCTGGGCAACCTGCTGTTTGCCCGATACCTGAAGGAGACAGACCACCTGGCCAACGCGCTGCAATCCTCGGAGGTGCGGAAATTCCGCGACACCGCCCATCTGTTTCAGCGCTACGCCAATCGCTACAACTTCGACTGGCTGATGATCATGTCCCAGGCCTACCAGGAATCCCGCTTGGACAACAGCCTAGTCAGCAACGCCGGCGCCGTTGGGATCATGCAGCTGTTGCCGAGCACAGCGGCGGACAAGAACGTCAACATCGCCGAGATCGGGAAACTGGAGAACAACATACACGCCGGCAACAAATATCTGCGCTTCATCCGCGACCGCTATTTTGAGGACGAAGCGATGGACGACTTGAACAAGACCCTGTTCTCCTTCGCCGCCTACAACGCCGGCCCGGCCCGCATCGCCGGGCTGCGCAAGGCGGCGGCGGCGCAAGGCTTGGACCCGAACGTTTGGTTCGACAACGTGGAGGTGCTGGCGGCGCAGCGAGTCGGCCGGGAGCCGGTGGACTACGTTCGCAACATCTACAAGTATTGGATTGCCTACCGACTAAGCCGAGAGCAGCTGGACGCCGCCGTCAAGCCCTTGGAGACGGCGTGAAGAGCGTCGAGCAGCGCCGCCGCCGCAGCGAGGGCCTCGCAGCTCAGTCCCCCAGCCGCCACCGCCGCTTGACGGTTTCCACTGAGACGCCGCCAGCAGGCCGCTCGCCTTGCAGAGACGGCGCATTCTGCCAGAATGCCCTTTCCCCAAAGCATTGCGGAGGCGGTTCGTGACAGTGCTCAACTATGAACGGCGGGGGCATGTGGCCCTCATTACCCTCAATCGTCCAGAGGTGCGCAACGCCATCAATCCCGAGCTGTCCGTCCGCCTCGACGAGGCTTGGCGGCAGGTGCGCGACGATGCGCAGGTGCGGGTTGCCGTGCTGACGGGCACCGGCGCCGCCTTCTGCGCCGGCGCGGACCTCGGGCGGCTCATCCCCCTGTTCTCCGGGGCGCGGCAACCGGAGGACGAGTGGGACGAACGGCTGCTCGCGGACCCGCGCACCACCAGCCGCGCCCTGCTGCGCAACTTCGACCCGGAAAAGCCGGTCATCGCGGCCATCAACGGCCACGCCATCGCCGGCGGCATGGAGATCGTGCAAGGCACGGACATTCGCGTCGCCGCACCAGCGGCGAAGTTCGGTGTACAGGAAGTCAAGTGGGCGATATTCCCCGCCGGCGGCTCCACTGTGCGCATGCCCACGCAGATGCCGTTCGCCAAGGCCATGGAACTGCTGCTGACCGGCGATCTCATCACCGCGCAGGCCGCGCTCAACTTGGGATTCCTGAACTATGTGGAGGAGGAACCCTTGGCCAAGGCCATGGCAATCGCCGAGAAGATCGCCGCCAACGGCCCCATCGCGGTGCGGGCCATACGCCGCTCCGCCCGCGCCTGCTTGGGGATGCCCGAACAGGAAGCGTTGCAGGTCGAAACCAAGCTCTCCGCGCCGGTGTTTCGAACGGAGGACGCCAAGGAAGGGCCGCGCGCGTTCATGGAGAAGCGCCAACCGAACTATCAAGGCCGTTAGCGCAGCCGCCGCGCCGCCCAAGAGCTCCAGGGAGCTTTCAGCTTGCCGTACGCCAACATGGCCGGTGAAACAGTGCGCCTGCACCGCCAAGGCGAATTGACCTCGGCGCCCCAGCGGCCGCGCCAATCATGATCGCACTGCTGCAAGGTGGGCAATACGCAGTCTTCGCGCTGCTGCTGATCGCGCTGATCATCTCCCTGTCTTTCCACGAGTTCGGCCATGCGCTGGTGGCCAAGTGGCACGGCGACGACACCGCCGAGCGGGCCGGGCGGCTGACCGTCAACCCTTTGGCCCACATCGATCCCTTGGGGCTGCTGATGGTGGTGCTGGTCGGCTTCGGCTACGCCAAGCCAGTCCCCACGGACCCGCGCAAATTCAAATCCAAGACCTCGGATCTGTGGGTGGCAGCCGCCGGGCCGCTGATGAACCTCCTGCTGGCGGCGGCCACCTGGAACCTCTATCTGTGGCTGCGGGCCGCCGGTTGGAACAATCCGGGCGGCGAGATTTTCTTTGTGCTGCTGGCGCAGATCAATCTGCTGTTAATGGTTTTCAACCTCATCCCCCTAGGTCCCCTAGACGGCCACTACATCCTGCCGCACTTCCTGCCTACCTCCTTGGCGCACCGCTACCGCCACTTCAACGCCCGCTTCGGCACGGGGATATTCCTAGTCCTGATTCTGCTCGGCGTACTTGGCCTGCCGATATTCCCCTATTTGGCGGAGTTCTCGTTCAGGCTGCTCGGCTGGATCACCTGGATTTAGCCAGCCGAAGCCGGAATTCACCGGCCATGCATGGAGAAAACGACTATAATTCCGCTTACACGAACCCAAACAGCGGGAGAGAGTTCCATGTTTGAGAAACGCAATGCCGATGGCCCCAAGGCGGAAAGTGCAGCTCGACCGGCCTCGGCGCCAAGCCGATCCTCAGAGTTCAATGCAATCACCCAGTCGAACGGCCCCAAGGCTTCCATCGGCTCGGCAATCAGAATTTCCGGGGACATCACCGGCGAAGAGGACTTAGCCATTGATGGCACCGTGGAAGGCACCATAAACCTGCCTGGCCATGCTGTCGTCATCGGTAAGTCCGGCATCGTCAACGCCAACATATCCGCCGCCAAGGTGCGTATCGAAGGGCGCGTTAAGGGCGATATCGTCGGCGCGGAGAAGGTCATTCTGACCGCCAATGGAATGACCCGGGGCAATATCAAGGCGCCTAGGGTTAACTTGGAGGACGGCGCCCAGTTCAAGGGCAGCATCGATATGGATCCCGCCGGAGGCCCAGCCGGCAAATCGGCAGCCGCCGCCAAAACACCCAACCCAGCTGCAAACCAACCAACCCTGTCCCCCAAGCGGGAGGCGAATCCGGCGCCTGCTTCAAAAACCTCTCTAGGATAAGGCTTGAAAACCGCAACCAAGCAGGCCTCATTGGCACAGGCTGGCCAACCCGCCCTTGAACGCAGCGGTCTCCTGCCCTTAGCGCTTGAAAAGCTCAATCGACACCGGCGGATGCACATTTTGGACGTTGGTCCAGCCATGTCGCAGACCCTCGATTTCCTGAGCAGCTTCAAGTGCCGGCTGCACATCGCCGACCTTTTGCGCGACAAGTCCGCCGTGCAGTCACCAAGCCTGGAACCGAAGGCTCTGGCTGCTTACTTTGCGGAATCCCTGTCGATGATTGACTCGCCTCTTGACATCTGCCTGCTGTGGGAGCTTCCCAACCATCTGTCGCTGGACGAGATGCACATTTTCAACAATGTGCTGAGTCGCTATGTAAAAGCCGACACCCTGGCCCACGGATTTTGCTGTTTCAAGCTAACCCGTCTGGAGATGCGGCACTGGTACGGCATCATCAGGATGGATGAATTTGTTCGGCGGGAGGACTTCGCCCTCGAGCCCGCCGCCCATGCCCATTCCCAGCAGCAACTCGTGGACGCGATGAGCGCCTTTGAGTTAGAGCGGGGCGCGTTGCGCAGCGGAGGCCGAGTGGAGGTGCTCTTGCGCACCGCCGGGCAGGACGCCACCCAAGCCTTGAGTCGCCAACCCGCCAGCGGCTAGGTGGCGACAGCACCAAAGTGATTGGCAGCAAGGAGCTTTCCACCCATGCGTAAACTTGAGCTTTCCGCCCATTTGCCGGTGCTGCTGCTCTGCGCCTTGCTGTGGGCCGCCGCAACGACTCCAGTCGCAGCCGCCCCACTGCCACGGGCGGCGCCTGAACAGGCCGGCATGTCCAGCGAACGCCTGGAGCGCCTGTCCGCAGCCATGCAGAGCTTGGTTGACGAAGGGCGTTTGGCCGGCATCACCACCATGATCGCCCGACGCGGCAAGGTGGTGCATTTCGGCACCTTCGGCCACCAAGACTTGGCGGCCGGCAAGCCCATGGCGGAGGACAGCATTTTCCGCATCTACTCCATGACCAAGCCCATCACCAGCGTGGCCCTGATGCTGCTGTACGAGGAGGGTCTGTTTCGGCTGAGCGACCCAGTGGAGAAGTTCATTCCCGAATTCGCCGACCTGCCAGTCGCCACAGGCGAAACCATCGGCGGCATCGTCACCGAACCGGCTGACCACCCCTTCACGGTGCGCGAACTGATGAGCCACACGGCCGGTTTCAGCTACGGCATTTTTTCCGAATCCGCCGTGGACCGACGCTATCGGGAGGCGGAGGTTCTCAACCCGGACATCACCCTGCGCGACATGATCGAGAAGCTGGCCGACATTCCCCTGCGCCACCAGCCAGGGAGCGTCTGGCACTACAGCGTTGCAGTCGATATTCAGGGCTATCTGGTCGAAGTGCTTTCCGGACAGCCTTTTGATGCATTCCTCAAGGAGCGCATCTTCGAGCCCTTGGGCATGACGGACACCGCTTTCTGGGTCACCGAGGACAAGGCCGGGCGCTTCGCCCAAGTTTATGTTTACGGCGAGGACAGCCAGCTTGAGCTCCCGCAGGCCGAGCCCTTGCGCGACCGCGACTATTTAACCCCGGCCAAGCTTCTCTCCGGCGGCGGCGGTCTGGTCTCCACCTCGGAGGACTACATGCGCTTCTGCCAAATGCTGCTCAACGGCGGCGAGCTGGACGGTGTGCGCCTGCTGGCCCCCTCCACAGTGAGGCTCATGCGGCGCAACCAACTGCCGAAGGACCATCCGGAGTTCTCCCCCGGCCAAGGCTTCGGGTTGAATTTCGCTGTGGTGCTGGACCCGGTGGAGGCGGACGGCGTTTCCAAGGGTGAATACTATTGGGGCGGCGCCGCCGGCACTTGGTTCTGGATCGACCCCATTGAGGACCTGATCTTCGTGGGCATGATCCAGCAATTCGGCGAGCAACGGCCCGACGTGCGCTCCCTGTCCCGCCGACTTACCTATCAAGCCATCCTGGAGCCAGGACGCCGACGGCACCGCCACGCCCGGCCTTAACGCCAATTCGCTGGTCAACGATCAACCGGCAGCAGTGCAAGGAAGCATGGACAGATTTGTTCCGCATTCGTGAAAAACTGTAATATATTACTCACACTTTCAAATAGGCTCGGACCAGCTCATGAATGATGCAACCGCCACCCCAAAGCCACTTCCAAAGGGTACGCAGCAAACTCCCTGCATTGCCGTCAACGACGCTCCGGCCATCCTGCAAAGCCTAGTCATGGCAGGCTGGACGGGACGCAACGCTGCGGAACTGGAAGCCCACATCCGCGAACTCGAGGCCCTTGGGGTGCCACGCCCCGAAGCCACGCCCATCTATTTCCGCCTGCCTGTCTCCTTGCTCACGCAGGACGAAGGCATTCAGGTTTCCGGCGCTGCAACGAGCGGCGAGGCGGAGCCCGTGCTCCTCAACCTAGGCGGTCAAATCTGGGTGGGTGTCGGCTCCGACCACACCGACCGAACCGTGGAAACCTATGACATCCCGGTATCCAAACAGGTCTGCGCAAAGCCGATTGGATCAGTGTTTTGGCGCTTTGAGGAAGTTGCCGATCACTGGGACTCCATCGTGTTGCGTTCGTTTGCGCACGAAGGCACCGCCCGCACACTTTACCAAGAGGGTGAAGTGGCGGGGATTCGCCGACCGGAGGATTTGCTGTCTCGATACGCAGCGAAGGGAGCCGGCCTGCAGCCGGACGGGCTCATGTTTTGCGGCACCATAGCGGTGCAGGGCGACCTTCGTTTCGCCGACGCCTTCACCGTTGAACTGGAGGACCCGGTGCGCCGCCGCAGCATCCGCCATACTTACGCAGTGGAGTCGCTGGCCGGATGACGGCAGGCGCTGTTGCCGAAAGCCGGAGGAGACGGCGCCCTAGAGCGTGGAGGGCCGCCTCGCCGCAGGGTCTGGCTGGCCTTGCAAATCAATCCGCAACATCAACGCCCACCGGACAATGGTCGGAACCGAGAACATCCGGCCAGATGAACGCCCGCCGCACCCGTCTGTCCGCGGTTGGCGAGGCCAGCACATAGTCGATGCGCCATCCAACATTCCGCTCCCTGGCGCCGCCGAACTGCCGCCACCATGTGTAGTGGCCGGACGCTCTTGGATGCCGGGTGCGGAAGCTGTCCACCCAGCCGGCGGCAAGCCAGCGGCTGACTTCCGCCCGCTCCTCCGACAGGAAGCCGCTGTTTTTGACATTGCCCTTGGGCCGCGCTAAGTCTATGGGCTCGTGGGCGGTGTTGTAGTCGCCGACGACGAACACCGGGCCCCGCCGCCGCAGCTTCTGCGCGCGCTCAAACACCGCACGATAGAAGTCCAGCTTGTAAGGCACCCGGCTGTTGTCCCGAGCGCGCCCGCTCCCTTTCGGGAAGTAAGCGCCCACCACCGTTAAACGCCCGAAGCGGGCCGCAAGGAAGCGGCCCTCCGAGTCGAAGCGCGGCTCTCCCAAGCTGGTCTCAATTCGGTCCGGCGCCTTGCGGCTGTAGAGGGCGACGCCGCTGTAGCCGGGCCGCTCGGCCGGTGCGAAGGCGGTGTGCCAGCCAACCGGACTGCGCAAGCCGTCGGCCAGTTGCTCGGGGAAGGCGCGCACTTCCTGCAGGGCCAGCACATCCGCGCCGCAAGCGGCCAAAAAGTTCTCAAAGCCCTTGCGGGCGCAAGCCCGCAGGCCATTGACGTTCCAACTCAGGATGCGCACTTCCCTTGCCGAAGCCGCCTCGTACCGCCCCAGAGCTATTGCGACTGCCAAGCCATTGGAGCGCCCTCGCCCTTCATGAGCACCGCACCAAGCATGACCCGCAGACGCCAAGGGCGCAGCCTCAGCGCCGCGAAGCTCGGTGAAGCAGCGTTATCCCAGCCGGGAATCATGGCGGGGTCGTAGCCCACCGGCGCCGGGCCCTCCCGAAACAGGTTCCAAACCATTGAGCGGGTTTCATCATCAAACGCCCATTCGGCGTGGCATTCGGCCACGCAGGTGTCTTGGTTTGGCGACCAATAGTTGCAGGAGACGTGGGGGCTGGCCGCCAAATGTGCCCGCTTGATGGGGGTCGGGCCGGTGGCGATCCAGCCGGTGAGATGCGCCCCATCCCACTGCCAGATGGGATGCAGCACCCGAGACCTGGGCCGTCCCTTGGCGTCCACCGTGGCGGCGGAGCACCAAACAATGGCGTGGGCCATCTCAACAAAGGCCGGGGCGATGTCCTGCAACGTCGTCATGTCGATTCCTCTTGCTGCCTGTGGGAAGGTGGACCTGCATTTTGCCCTAAGTCGGGGGCACACTCACGTTCGCCAAGGAAGCCGCAGTCGCGGCGCCTCTCCGCCAATTGAGCTAGCTGGGAATTCATCATTGCTTGATGCGGGACTTCCCTGTTGACGCCGGCGGCGGCGACTCCTAGAATGCGCAGCCTTCGCTCTGGTCCCCTTCGTCTAGTGGCCTAGGACTCCAGGTTTTCATCCTGGCAACAGGGGTTCGACTCCCCTAGGGGACGCCAATCGCCGCCGACCGCCCCCGCTACCCAAACAGCAGCCGCTGCGGGTGGGCGTAAACGTTCAGCCGGCCGGGGCGCAGGAAGCCCACCAAGGTCTGGCCGCTGCGCTCGGCGAAGTCCACCGCCAAGTCCGAAGGAGCGGAGACGGCGCACACCATTGCGATTCGCGCCGCAAGCGCCTTTTGCATGATCTCGAAGGACGCCCGGCCGCTGACCAGGAGAATGTGCTCGCCAAGGGGCCAAGGGCCGTGGCGCAGGGCGTGGCCGAGCACCTTATCGACAGCGTTGTGCCGGCCCACGTCCTCACGCAGCAGCAGCAATTCGCCTTCCTGGGTGAACAGTCCGGCCGCATGGGTGCCCCCGGTGGCGGCGAATTCCGTTTGTGCGGCGGCGAGGCGCGGCGGCAAATCCAGCAAGGCGTTCACTGCAACGCGCAAGGCGCTGCGCACCGGCGCAAACTGCTTATGCACCTGCTCAATGGTGGCGGCGCCGCAAAGGCCGCAGCTTGAACTGACGAAGACATGGCGGGTCAGACGCTCGAAGTCCACCCGAACGCTGGGGCGCAGAAACACGTTGACCAAGTTGTCCCCACCGGCCCGCGTCGGGGTCTCCAGCTTGACGATGTCCGCTGGGGAGTGAATGACGCCTTCGGTGAGCAGGAAGCCGGCGGCCAGATCCCCGTCCTGGCCCGGAGTGCGCATGGTGACGCTGATCGGACGGCCGCGCACCCGAATCTCCAAGGGGGCCTCCGGCGCCAGTTGATCTTCAGCCGTTTCCAGCGGGCGCCCTTGGGCAAATCGAGTCGTTTGGCGGCAGGACATGGCTGAGTCTGCGGCGCCGTTGGCTCAAGCAGAAGCGGACAGGAGCTGCATCGGCCCAAGGGCCTTTCAGGCCGGGTGCGGCTGGTCGATGTCGTGCAGCCGGCTAAGCGCCATGCTAAGCGCCGGCGACAGGGGTTCGGCGACGCCCCTAGCGCAATCGACTAAAGCCTGACGCATTCGCGGATCCCAAAATCGGTTGAGATGGTCCGCCACCTTAGCGGCGACGACGCCTAGGTCATCCGTATAGGCCATGTTGGCGGTAATCTGCTCCGCCATGCGCACTAGCTTCTCGACCGCGACGGTCATGATTTCACAACCGCAGGCGCAAGTTCCGCCTGACCGAGCGCCGCCTCCACCGGCTCGGCCAACTGCTGCTGCTCCGCGCTGAAGCGGCGAAACATCTCCTGCCACTCGGAGGGTTTGCTGACCGGATAAGCCTGCACGGCGGTGACCTTGTACTCCGGGCAGTTGGTGGCCCAATCGGAGTTGTCCGTGGTGATGACGTTGGCGCCGGACTCGGGGTAGTGGAAGGTGGTGTACAGCACACCCGGCTGCACCAGGTCCGTGACCTTGGCCCGCAGCACCGTCTCCCCGGCGCGGCTCTTGACGCCCACCCAGCTGCCATCGACGATGCCCCGCACCTCGGCGTCCGCAGGGTGCATCTCCAGCCGGTCCTCCGCGTGGTAGGCCACCGCCTCGGTGCGCCGGGTCTGGGCGCCCACGTTGTATTGGGACAACACCCGGCCCGTGGTCAGCAGCAACGGATAGCGGGCGGTGGAGCGCTCGTCCGTCGGCACATAGGGAGTTGGGGCGAAATAGCCCTTGCCGCGCACGAACGCATCGACATGCATAAACGTCGTACCCTCCGGCGCCGCCTCGTTGCAGGGCCATTGAACGGAACCGAGCTGGTCCAGCTTGGCGTAGCTCATGCCCCGAAAATTCGGCGTCAGCCGAGCGATTTCATCCATGATTTCGCTGGGATGCGCGTAGTGCATCGGATAGCCCATGGCGGTGGACAGGCGGCAGGTGATCTCCCATTCGTCCATCCCGGCCGAGGGTGCCATCACCTTGCGCACTGGCGAGATGCGCCGCTCGGCGTTGGTGAAGGTGCCGTCCTTCTCCAGAAAGGAGCAGCCCGGCAGGAAGACATGGGCGAACTTGGCGGTCTCGTTGAGGAACAGGTCCTGGACGATCACGCACTCCATCGCCGACAGCGCCGCGTAGATGTGCTGGGTGTCCGGATCCGACTGGGCGAAGTCTTCGCCCTGCACATAGAGGCCCTTGAACTCCCCGGCGATGGCGGCGTCAAACATGTTGGGGATGCGGTAACCGGGCTTCGGGTCCAGCTCAACCCCCCAATCCGCCTCGAACTGCCGACGCACGGCGGCATCGGAAAGGTGACGGTAGCCGGGAAACTCATGGGGAAAGGAGCCCATGTCGCAGGCGCCCTGCACGTTGTTCTGGCCGCGCAGGGGATTGACCCCCACTCCCTCCCGGCCCAGATTGCCGGTGGCCATGGCCAGGTTGGCGATGCCCAGCACCATCGTGGAGCCTTGGCTGTGCTCGGTGACCCCCAAGCCATAGTAGATGGCGCCGTTGCCGGCCTTGGCGTAGAGCCGGGCGGCGGCCCGCAGTTGCGCCGCCGGCACGCCGCTGGCCTCCTCCAAAGCCTCTGGGGAGTTGCGCGGCTCACCGATGAACGCCCGCCAAGTTTGGTAGGGTTCCATTTCGCAGCGGCTGCGGATGAAGGCGTCGTCCTCCAAGCCCTCGTCAATAACCGTGTGAGCCAAGGCGTTGATGACCGCCACGTTGGTGCCCGGCCGCAATTGCAAGTGATGGTCCGCACGCACATGAGGAGCATCGACTAGCTGGATGGCCCGGGGGTCCACCACGATCAGCTTCGCACCTTGCCGCAGGCGGCGCTTCATCATGGAGGCGAACACCGGGTGCGCCTCGGTGGGGTTGGCGCCGATGACCATGATGACGTCCGCCTGCATCACCGAGTCGAAATTCTGGGTGCCGGCGGATTCCCCCAAGGCGGTCTTCAAGCCGTAGCCGGTGGGGGAGTGGCACACGCGGGCGCAGGTATCGACATTGTTGTTGCCCAAGGCGGTGCGCACGAACTTCTGCACCACATAGACCTCCTCATTGGTGCAGCGCGAGGAGGTGACCCCGCCGATGGCCGTGCGCCCATAGCGTTTCTGAATGTGGCGCAGGCGCTTGGCGGCGATGTCGATGGCTTCGTCCCAACCAACCTTGCGCCACGGCTGGTCAATGCGCTCCCGGACCAAGGGCGTGGTGACCCGATCCTTGTGGGTGGCGTAGCCGAAGGCAAAGCGCCCCTTGACGCAGGCATGGCCATGATTGGCCTTGCCGTTGCGGTCCGGCACCATGCGCAGCAGCTTGTCCCCTTGCAATTCCGCCCGGAAGGAGCAGCCAACCCCGCAGTAGGCGCAGGTGGTGATGACCGCCCGCTCCGGCTGCCCGTGCCGAACAACGGACTTCTCCATCAGGGTGGCGGTGGGGCACGCCTTGACGCAGGCGCCGCAGGAGACGCACTCCGATTCCGCGAACGGCTCGTTCTGGCTGGCCATCACCTCGGAGGCGAAGCCGCGCCCGCCAATGGTGAGGGCATAGGTGCCCTGCTGCTCCTCGCAGGCGCGCACACAGCGGGAGCAGACGATGCACTTGGATGGATCAAAGGTGAAATAAGGGGCGGATTCATCCTGGGGCTTGTCCAAATGGTTGGCGCCTTCATAGCCGTAACGCACCTCCCGCAAGCCGACGGCGCCGGCCATGTCCTGCAGCTCGCAGTCACCATTGGCCGAGCAGGTCAGACAGTCCAGAGGATGGTCGGAGATGTACAGTTCCATGACGTTGCGCCGCAGTTCCGCCAAGCGCGGGGACTGGGTGCGCACCGTCATTCCCGCCTCCACCTCCGTGGTGCAGGAAGCCGGATAGCCCTTGCGCCCGTCGATTTCCACCAAGCAGAGCCGGCAGGAGCCGAAGGCGGCCAAGTCCTCCGTGGCGCAGAGCTTGGGCACGCCGACGCCGGCCAAGGCCGCCGCCCGCAGCACCGAAGTGTGCTCCGGCACGGTGACGGAGATGCCGTCGATGGTCAGGCTAACCGAGGCCGCCTGAGGGACCGGGGCTGGGGTGCCGAGGTCCGTTTCCGCGCCGACTCTGTAGTAAAGGCTCATGGCGACACTCTACAACTCTTCCGCGAAATGTTCCATCACGCTCAGCACCGGCAGTGGGGCCATGCCGCCGAGCCCGCACAGGGAGCCGTCGATCATGGTGTGGCACAGGTCCTTGAGCAGAATCCTATTCTCCGCCGCCTGCTCGCCATTCCGAATGCGGTCCACCACTTCAACGCCGCGCACGGCGCCGATGCGGCAGGGGGTGCATTTGCCGCAGGACTCCTCAGCGCAGAACTCCAAGGCGTAGCGGGCCAAGGCGCCGAGATCCGCCTTGTTATCGAAAACCACAAGCCCCCCGTGGCCGATCATCGCGCCAATGGCCTGAAAGGACTCGTAGTCCAGCGGCGTGTCGAAGTGCTTGGGCGGAATGTAGGCACCCAAGGGGCCGCCGGCTTGGACCGCCTTGATGGGGCGGCCGCTGGCCGTGCCGCCGCCCAAGCCCTCCAACACTTGGCGCAAGGTCATGCCAAAGGGCACTTCAAACAGCCCGCCGCGGCGGACATTGCCGCTAAGTTGCACGGTCAGAGTGCCGAGGGAGCGGCCAACGCCAAAACGCCGATGATGCTCGGCGCCCCGAGCCAGAATGATCGGCGCCGTGGCCAAGCTGATGACATTGTTCATCACGGTGGGCTTGCCGAACAGACCGGCTATCGCCGGCAGGGGCGGACGATAGCGAACCATGCCGCGCTTGCCCTCCAAGCTTTCCAGCAGAGAGGTCTCCTCACCGCAAATGTAGGCGCCGGCGCCCTCCCGCACCTCCAGGCGAAAGCCATCCAGATGCCCCGCCGCCTCCACCAACCGGATCGCTTCGGACAGATTGGCGATGGCTTGGGGATACTCCGCCCGGCAGTAGATGTAGCCCCGCGAAGCGCCCACGGCAAGCGCGGCGATGCACATGCCCTCAATGAGGAGATAGGGGTCGCTCTCCATGATCATGCGGTCCGCGAAGGTGCCGGAGTCCCCTTCGTCGGCATTGCAGACGACATACTTCTGCGCACCCTCGGCATCGAGCACGGTGCGCCACTTCACGCCGGTTGGGAAGGCCGCGCCACCACGCCCCCGCAGGCCGGAATTCGTGACCTCCGCAACGATTTCCGCCGGCGTCAAGGCGCGGGCGCGCCTTAAGCCTTCAAAGCCGCCATGATCCTCGAACTGCTTCAAGGAGAGCGGCTCAATGAGGCCCACCCGAGCCATGGTCAAGCGCTGCTGCACCTGCAACGCCGGCAATTCCTCGACTAGCCCTAGGCAGTCCGGATGGTCGGCGGCGGGGGCGCCTGCGGCAAAAAGGCGGCTGGCCCGCTCGGCATCAAGTGGACCAAAGCCCAGGCGTCCAGCAGCAGTTTCGATCTCCACGAGCGGCTCCAGCCAATACAGGCCGCGTGAGCCGGTGCGGCGCAGGTCGATGGCTGGGTCAGCGGCCGCCACCGCCTCCGCCACTGCGTCGGCGCCGAGGGAGCGGGCTGTGGAGTCCGCCGGCACAAAAACCCGTGTGCTCATCGCCCAATCAGTTGGTCAAACGCCCGAGCGTCCACGCGGGAATGCAGGCGGCCATCCACCATCACGGAGGGCGAGCAGGCGCAATTGCCCAAGCAATAGATCGGCTCCAAGGACAGTTCCCCATCCGCCGTGGTGCCGCCGTAGTCGATGCCGAGCCTCTTTTTGGCGTGCGCTTCGAGCTCAATCCCGCCCATGGCCTGACAGGACTCCGCACGGCAGACGTAAATGACCTTGCGGCCCGGCGGAGCGGTTCTGAACAGCGGGTAGAAGGAAATGACGCCATGCACCTCGGCCCGCGATAGGTTCAAGCCGCGAGCGATGATGGGAACGCACTCCGGGGGTATGCAGGCCAATTCATCCTGCACCGTGTGCAGAACCGACAACAGGGGGCCCTCCAAGGATCGGTGGCGCTCCACAATCCCGCGCACTAGGTCCGATGCCGCGCCCGTCGGTCCAAGGCCCTGCCGGCCACCGCCGCCTTCACTCATGCGCATAGTCTTCACCCATCAAGCACGGCGCCGAGGCGGGGCATCCTGTCGCCGCCAGTCCGTTCGAACAACCACGCCACCGCCTAGCCCGCATATTGCGGCAAGGCGAAGGTAGCACTTCCCCGGTTGGGCAAAGCCCACCGGAGCGACTTCTCATTCCGCTTTCGCGACCCGCTCCAAAGCCGCCGCCGGGTGCAAAGGCAGGCGGATGCGCATCTCCGTGTAGGCGTCCACTTCGGATTCCACGACGATGGCGCCACCATGCCGGGTAATGATGTCCACCGTTAGCGAAAGGCCAAGCCCGGTGCCCTTGCCCGTGTCCTTGGTGGTCACGAAAGGCTCAAACATGCGCTCACGCAAGTCGTCGGGAATGCCTGGCCCGTTGTCCCGAATGGAGAACTCCACCTCATCCTCCAGGCGACGGCTGGCGATGCGCAACTCCGGCGCATAACCTTCGCCGGCCTTCTCACGTTTTTCCTCCATGGCTTGGAAGGCGTTGGTGAGGATGTTGAGAAACGCCCGGCTCAGGTCCTGCGGCACCACTTTAACCATGCCGACCTTTTCATCGAGGTCCACGCTCAAGGACGCATTGAAGTCCTGATTCTCGCCCCGAGTCGCATGGTAGGCCAACTCCATGTACTGCTTCAGCAAGGCGTTTAGGTCCGTCTCGCGCCAATCACCGGGGGAGGCGCGGGAATGCTCCAGCATGCTGTGGACGATGCCGTCCGCCCGACCGCAATGCTCCCCCACCTTGCCCAGATTGACCTTAAGGTCGGCCAGAATTTCGGCGATGTCCTCGGCAAGGTCGGAGTTCTCTTCTGTGGATTCGTCAATGATCTCGCCGATCTCGTCAACGAGTTCTACCGAAAGTTCGGCAAAGTTGCGCACGAAGTTCAACGGATTTTTGATTTCGTGGGCGACGCCGGCGGTCAGCTTGCCCAAGGACGCCAATTTCTCCTCGGCGACCATCTGCTCCTGAGCCTTGTTCAACCGCTCCAAGGTATGCTCCAAGGCTTGGTTCTTGTCCTCAAGCTCCTTGGCTAGCTTCTCGACCAGGTTCAACCTCTGCACCTCCAGGGCGTAGCGGCGGAAGACCTCCAGCGCATTCGCCATGTCCGTGACTTCGTCGTTGCCGGACACCGCCACCGGCGCCTCCAAGTCGCCCCCGGCCATGTCCCGCATGACGGCGGCGAGGGCCACCAACCGATGCAGCAGATGGCGTCCGACAAACAGCCAACCGATGAGGAAGGCGCCGCCAATGCTCAACAGGTTCAACACGGCAAGCAGGCCGATTCCGGTGCTGGCGGCGGCCTGCGATTCGGCGTTGACGTTGACCGCCTCCCTGTTCACCTCCGCCACCAGCTTCTCCATGTCGCTCAGCAGTCCGGCGGAGGCGTCTCGGCCAGCGGCCAAGGCCTGGCGCTCCTGAGCCAGCCGCTCCAGGAATTCCCGTCGCAGCGGGAAAATGCCTTCCTTCGCTTCGCCGATCTCGATCAACCGGCTGCCTAGGCTTTGCAGTGCGTTGTTGGGAGTGTGGGTCGCCATGCGCTTCAAGGAGCGTCGCAAGCTCTGCGCGGCGCTGTGAAAGCGTTCCGCCAGCGGCTCCATCAGATCCCGATCCGACAGGGACAGCGCCTCGCCGAGCAGGGAGCCGCCCAGATTCGCTTGTTGGCCGATGTCGATCAGGTCCCGGTAGTAGGCGAGCTCGGATTCCGAAGCCCGCTCCGCCAAGGGCCGCCTGCTGTCCTCCAAGCTGCGCAGCCCCTCCACCAAGAAGAAACCCTGATCATCGATTGCGGCGCCGATGCTTCGCTGCATGCGCCTGTTGACCTCCGCCAACTCGTCGACCAAGCGCTCCAGGGACTGTTGGATCTCCAAGCGGCGACCAGAGGACTCATAGACTCGATCCAACAAGGACCAAGAGCTTTCCAAGCGGGCCTCCAAGAGGGAGGCATAGTCCCTGAGAGTTGCGCCGGCGGCCAACTCCTCGACCAAGGCGACCAACTGATCCCGTTCCAGACGAACGTCAAGAGAAACCTTGGTGTGCTCGTCAACTGAGCCGGCCGAGACCATGCGGGCGGCGCCGTTGACCAAGCTGGCGCTGCGCCGCGCCACCTCCACGGTGCGGCTGAGGTTGGGAATGCTCCGCTCGGCCAAGCGGGACTGATGCTCCACAATTTCGTTCAGGAAGAAGTAGGCGACAAAACTGGCCAGCAGCACCAAAACAACGCTGCCCATCAGCCCGAGGTATATCTGCGGCGCAATCCCCAAGCGGCGCCCGGAAGGCTGCTGCACGGCCGCCTGGGCCTCTTGGATGGCCAAACCTTGCGGGGAGGAACTGGCTTCCGGGCCGCTCATCGTCCCACCATCCTTGCAACAGGCCGCACTTCGCCGTTGGCGTCTATTCTGGTCAGATAGACTCGGTCTGAACCTTGGTTGTCACCGGCGCCGTAGCCGAGTTCAAAACCGCCAAGATCAACGGCGGACGCCTGCCGCAAGGCTTCGAGCAGCCGCGCTGGGCTGACCTCCGCACCGACCCGGCGCACGCCTTCAATGAGCAGGCGCCCGGCCAAATAACCTTCCAAGGAGACGAAGCCAAACTCCGCCTGCGGCGCCAGCGTCGTCAACGCCTCTTGGTAGCGAGCCACCACCGACACGCTGTCGTCAGCGGGAAAGGGCACCACTTGGGTGATGTAAACCCCCTCCCCGTCCGGACCAAGCTCCCGCGCCAAGGCCGAACTGCCGACAAAGGAGATGTTGACGAAACAGGGATTGAACCCTAGGCGGCGGGCCCAGCGAATCAAGGCGGCCGCTGGTTGATAGGCGCCGATGATGACCACGGCTTCCGGCTGGAAACGGCGCAGGTCCAACAGCGGCACCTTGACGCTTTCAGTGTTGCGCGGATAGTCCGCCTCGGCCACCAATGGGAGGTTGTGCGCCTGCAGCGCCAAGCGCAAGCCCTGCAGCCCCGCTCGTCCGTAGGAGTCGTCCTGATAAAAGATGCCGATGCGGGTCAGGCCTAGATCCGCAGTCAGCCGGGCAACGATCTCCGCCGTTTCCTGGAAGTAGGAGGCGCGCACATTGACCACGTTGGGACGGATATCCGCCTCGCGCAGAAATTCGGCGCCGGTGAAGGGGGCGATGTATGGCACTCCGGCCTCCGCCGCAACGGGCTGCGCGGCCCCTGAAGTGGGTGTGCCGACGGCGCCGATCAAGGCCAGCGCCTGGACTTCCTCAATCAACGTCCTGGTGTTGGTGATGGCCGCTTCCGGCTCGTAGGCGTCGTCCAAGGTCACAAGGGAAAGCCGACGGCCATGGACGCCGCCGTTTCGGTTGGCTTCCTCAAAAGCCGCCAACAGCCCTTGGCGCATCCCCAACCCAAGCTCGCTGGCCGGCCCCGTCAGAGCGGCGGACTGGCCGAACACCAAGGCTGCCGGCGCCGCAGCTTCCTGCGCACCGACAAGGGTGGAACCGAACAGCCCCCAAGCGACCAGACCTGCGGAAAAGAAATGCCGCGCCAACGGTTTGCCAGCAAACCACCACCAAGCCGGACGGCCTCCATCCTCAACCGAGTGCATGGTTCGTTTCTGGAACACCTTGGGGCGCAAGCCTCTGGGCGGTCGTGTCGGCAAGACGAGCGGAGGTCTAGGTGGTGTCCGCAGCCTGCCGCAACGCCTTTAGGCGCAGGGTGAGGCAGGTCATGTCGTCAAACTGGGCGGCGCCGTCGGCGAACTTCTCCACGGACTCGACGGCGCCCCGCACCACGTTTTGGGACGGCTGCGCACCGATGCGGCCGAGCAGGTCGTCAAGCCGTCCTTCGCCGTACTCATCGTTGACCGGGTTGCAGGCTTCGGTGATGCCGTCGGTGTAGAGAAACAGGGTGTCGCCAACAGCCACGCTGATTTCCCGCTCCTTGAAGCCGTGGCCGGCGAATACGCCAAGGGCGAGGTCTCCCGTGGGATCAAGACCCTCCACTGCGCCGTCCGCACGAATAATCCGCGGCGGGTTGTGGCCGCCGTTGGAGTAGCGCAGACATCCATCGCGGAAGTCCAGAACGCCATAGAAAAGGGTGACGAACATGCAAGCGTCGTTGTCCTGGCTTAGGAATTCGTTGACCTCGGCCAAGCAAGCGCCGGGCGAATCATGGCGGTTGGCGGCGGATTTGAGCAGCGCCCTAGTGACCATGGTGATGAGCGCCGCCGGCACCCCCTTGTCGGACACATCGGCGATGACCAAACCCATCCGGTAGTCATCGATTTGAAAGAAATCGTAGAAGTCCCCGCCGATCTCCCGGGCCGGAGTCATCACGGCGCCGATGTCGAAGTCATCCCCTTCCGGCAGCGCCTCCGGCAGCGACGAAGTCTGCACATGCCTGGCGACCTCCAGCTCCTGCTTAAGGGCGACCAGCCGATCCCTGTTTTGCAGCGCCTGCTGCAGGGTGTCGATGTGCTTTACGGTCTTGTCGATGGTGATGGACAGGTCGTTGAAGTCGATGGGCTTGGTCACGAAGTCAAAGGCGCCCCGGTTCATGGCGGTGCGGATGTTCTCCATGTCGCCGTAGGCGGAAATGATGACCGCGCGAATTTCGGGATTGACCCCCTCCAATTGGCCGAGCAAGGTCAGCCCGTCCATGACCGGCATGTTGATGTCGGAGAGGACGAGGCGAATGTCCGGGTTCTCCTCGAGCTTCGCCAATGCCTCCTTGCCGTTGTGGGCGAACAGAAACTCAAACTCACCCTTGCGAATGCGGCGTCGGAACCGCTGGCGGACCAACAACTCAAGGTCTTCCTCGTCATCGACCATCAATATGCGAACTGGTTCCATAGTCTCCTTGCCAATCGCGTTCAGAATTTCACCGAGCTCCCGGCTGCAACGCCGCCAAGCCCGCTGCTCTCATTTGCCGGCGTCCGCCTCCAACTTCATTCGCATCTTGATGCGGTTGAATCCATCGCTCCGCTCGTAGGAGACGCTGTCCGCGAACTCCTTGACGAAATAGACGCCCAAGCCGCCGATGGGCCGGTCCTCGACCTCCAAGTTGGTGTCCGGCTGGGGCGCTTCCGTGAGCGGATCAAACGCATCACCGTTATCCTCCACCTCCGCCGCCACCGCGTCTCCGCCGCGGCTTAGGCGCATGCGCAAATGCGGGGTGGCGACATCGCGCAACGAGTGGGTGATGCAGTTCGTCACGAGTTCGTCGAGCACCAAGTTTAGCCGATACGGCAAGGCGCCGCCGATGGACTCGGCTGCGGCGAAATGTTCGACCGCCTCCGCCAAGGTCTTGAGCGCCTCGCCGAGATCAGGGCTTAGCCGAATGTCGTAGCCGCCGCCAATGCTGGAGCGTTCGTTGGAGTCAGACACGGGCCAAATAGTACACCGACTTGCCTAGCTGCGCCAAAAATGGGCAAAATGCCGCTGGTTGCTCGACGCCGACGGAGAAAATCAGCGAAATTTCCCTGCAAGTCCATATATACTTTTGGCCTGTTTGACCCGTTCGGGCTAAACTGTGAGTGGGAGGCTGTCGGCCCGGCGGGCAACTGCATCCCAAACTGCCACTAGTGAAGACCTCCAGCGAGGAGACATGGCGATGGATTTGAAGACCAGTCAGGAGCAAGGCGCGTTGGTCGCGGCGCCTCAAGGCCGCATCGACGGGCTGAACGCCCATGATTTCCAAGAGGCGCTCAAAGCCGCCATCGGCGATGACGACAAGGTGGTCATCATCGATTTCGGCGCCGTCACCTACATCAGCAGCGCCGGGTTGCGGGCCACCTTGGTCACCGCCAAACTCCTGCGGGAGCGCAAGGCCGCCTTTTCCTTGTGCGCCCTTTCCGACCCCATCCGCGAGATCTTCTCGGTCAGCGGCTTCGACAAGATCATCGACATCCACCCCTCCAAGGAGGCTGCGCTCGCCGCCACAACCAGCTAAAGGTCCCACCCCTTCCGCGCCCCATCAGAAACGCCGAAATCCGCTTATGGCGCGGGTTTCGGCGAATAGCCAGCTGGGATTAGCCGAGTTGCCGCTGCATCAAGTCCAAGGTGCGCATGGCGGGAAGGCCTTGGGCCAAGCTGGAGTTGGGCTCCCGGCCGGCGCGGATGGCGGCAAGAAACTCGCGGTCGGCCAGCTCTATGCCGTCGCTGCTGGCCGCCGCACCGCTGACGTCGATTTGCTCGCCAGCGCCGGTGAACAGGTCGTCGTAGTTGGCCACGAAGGTGCCGTGGTCGCAGATGTAGCGGAAGAAGGTGCCGAAGGGGCCTTGGTTGTTGAAGGAAAGCGACAGGGTGCAGATGGCGCCGTGCGGGGACTTCATGCCCAAGGCCATGTCCATGGCGATGCCCAGTTTGGGGTGGATGGGGCCTTGCAGGGCGGTCACCGCCGCCGCCGGGGCGCCGGTTTGGTATTGGAACAAGTCCACCGTGTGGCAGGCGTGGTGCCATAACAGATGGTCGGTCCAACTGCGCGGCTCGCCCTTGGCGTTGGTGTTGCTGCGGCGGAAGAAGAAGGTCTGCACGTCCATCTGCTGAATGCGCAGTTCGCCGGCGGTGATCTTGTCGTGCAGCCATTGGTGGGAGGGGTTGAAGCGGCGCACATGGTTAACCATGGCCACCACTCCGGTTTCCCGCTGCACCCGCACCAGTTCCTCCGCATCCGCCAAGCTGTCCGCCATGGGTATTTCCACCAGAACATGCTTGCCGGCCCGCATGACTTGTTTAGCTTGAGCGGCGTGGATGGGGGTGGGGGTGGCCAAAATGGCCGCCTCCACGCCCGGCTGGGCCAAAGCCTCCGCCAAGTCCAGGGTTACATGGGGAATGCCGCGGGCCGCCGCCACCTTCTCGGTGGCCTCCAGTACGCCGCCGCAGATGGAGACCACATCAACCCCGTCGATGCGCGCCAAGGCGTCCAGATGCTTGCCGGCGAAGGCGCCTTCGCCGGCGATGCAGATTTTCACTCGACGTACTCCAATCCAGCGGCGGCGAGCTTGCCGCGCATGTCGTAAATGTCCAACCCCAGTTCGCCGGCGGCCAAGCGCTTGCGTTTGTGCTGTTCAGCGGCTTGCCGCTGCCGGCTTTTCTCCAAGGCGGCAGCGGCGGCCTTCCGGGGGACGATGCATACGCCGTCGTCATCCGCCACCACCACGTCGCCGGGCGCTAAGGCGCAGCCGGCGCAGACGACGGGAACGTTCACCGAGCCTGCAGTCGCCTTCACCGTGCCCTTGGCGGAGACCGCCTTCGACCAAACCGGGAACCGCATGGCGGTGAGGTCCGCCACGTCCCGGACGCCAGCGTCGATCACCAACCCCTGAACACCACGGGCCTTGGCGGAGGTGGCCAGCAGGTCGCCGAACATGCCGTCGCTGTTGTCCGAGGACAGGGCCACCACCAAAACGTCCCCGGCTTGGCACAGCTCGATGGCGACGTGCAGCATCCAGTTGTCGCCTGGATGGGCCAACACCGTGACGGCGCTGCCGGCGATGCGGGCGCCGGGGTAGATGGGCCGCATGTAGGGCTTCAGCAGGCCGAAGCGGCCCTGTGCCTCATGCACAGTGGCCACGCCCTGTTGCGCCAAGCCGGCGACCACGGACGCCTCCGCCCGCTCAATGTTCCTGACGGCGATGGTTTTCATGGCAAGACCTCTCCTGCTTGCCCCTCGGATTCCCAAGCCACCCCGTGCTTCCCCCAGCCCGTGAAGGCGTGCGGGTTCGGCCGTTCGAGGTTTTTTGGCTTGATGGTTTTCATGGAAAGGCTTCTCCTTCAAACAGCAGACGGGCGGTGCGCACCACCCCGGCCGCCTGCACCTGGTTTGCTTCGTTCAATTCAAGCCGTACGCCGAAGACGCCGGAGGGATGCTCCACCGCCGCCGTCTTGGGGCTGCCCGCCGGCACCGAGCCGATATCGGCCGCCACGGCCCCCGGCAGCAGGCAGGCGGTGGCCACGCTGACTGCGCCAAGCACACCGATGGCCTTGTGGCAGACGTGGGGGATGAAGGTGCGGGTCATCACCAACCCGCCCTGCTGCGGCGGAGAGACCAAGCACATCTTGGGCACGGACTTAGCGGTCACGTCGCCTAGGTTCATCCTAGGGCCGAGCGCTAGGCGCAGGGCCTCCAGCCTAGTCTTCAGCGCGGCGTCGGCGTCCAGTTCCTCCGGACTTTCCAATCCCGTCAAGCCGAAGTCCGCCGCCCGCAGCACCACAACCGGCATGCCGTTATCGACGCAGGTGACTTCGACTCCTTCCACCACATCCAAGGCGTTGCCGGTGGGCAACAAGGCGCCGCAGGCGGAGCCGGCGATGTTTTGATAGCTGCAGACCACCGGCGCCGCCGTGCCCGGCACACCGTCAATGGCGGTGTCCCCCTTGACTTGGAGCGACCCATCCGGGGTTTGCATCAGCAAGTGGCAAAGCCCACCGGAGTTCAGCATGCGCACCCGCACCACCGTCTCCTTCCCAGTGATGGGCGCCATGCCCTTGTGGATGGCGTAAACTCCCACCCCGGCGAGGATGTTGCCGCAATTCTGCACGCTGCTGACGGTTTGCTTGCGCGGGTCCACCTGCAGGAACAGGTAGTCAACATCCGCCTCCACATCCGCCGTTTGCCTGACCACGGCCACCTTGCTGGTCAGCGGATGGCCGCCGCCGATGCCATCAACCTGCAGGGCGTCCGGCCCGCCGAGAATGCGCACCAACAACCGGTTGCGAGCCGCTTCGCCCGCCGGCAAATCATCCTGCAGAAAAAATGCGGCGCGGGACGTGCCGCCGCGAATCAGGCAGCAAGGAACGCGAGGAGGGGGCATCAGCATGCTTTCCTAGCCGTAGGACGATGACGCAGGCAACTCGGCCCTCCGTACGCGAATCGCCCCAACCTTATCCACCCCCCTTAGGGGAGCCTTCGGCCGTTCTTGCTCCATGCTACCCAGATTCGGGACTAGGCCTGTCGAATTTGGGCAGGCCCGCAACGCCCAGAGTTGCTTGGGCAAGCGGTTCGGAACCCAGCACGGCACTTACCCGCCCAACTCTAGCCGTCACTCCGGGTCGCCTTCAGCCCAGCGTACACCCGCCTGGCGTTGCCGGAAAAGATCATTTCCTTCTCCCTCTCCGTGGCGTTGGGGGAAGCGTCGATGTAGCGCTTGGTGTCGTCGTAGTAGTGGCCGGAGAGCGGGTCCACGCCGCGCACGGCGCCTAACAGTTCGGAGGCGAAAAGGATGTTCTCGGCGGGAATGACGTCCAGGAGCAGGTCGATGCCGGGCTGATGGTAAACGCAGGTGTCAAAGTAAACGCTGTGCAGCACCAGTTCCTCCAAAGGCGGCTTGCCCTTCATGGCCTGCACCAGCCCGCGGAACCGGCCCCAATGATAGGGCACGGCGCCGCCGCCGTGGGGGATGATGAACTTGATGGTTGGAAAGTCCGCCAACAGATCCGACGTCAGCATCTGCATGAAGGCCGTGGTGTCCGCCGCCAAGTAATGGGAGCCAGTGGTGTGGAAGGCTGGGTTGCAGGCGGCGCTGACGTGGATCATGGCCGGCACGTCCAATTCGCACATCTTCTCGTAGAAGGGATACCAATAGCGGTCCCCCAAGGGAGGGCCTGTCCAGAAGCCGCCGCTCGGGTCCGGATTCAGGTTGCAGCCGACGAAGCCGAACTGACTTACGCACCGCTCCAACTCCGCGATGCTGTTGTCCAGAGAGGCGCCGGGGGACTGGGGCAACTGCGCCACGCCGACGAAGTTGCTCGGGTAGAGCCGGGTGATGCGGTGGATGAGCTCGTTGCAGTGCTCGGTCCAGTATTTTGAGGTGTGGGCGTTGTCGATGTGGTGCCCCATCCAGCTGGCCCGGGGGGAGAAGACGGTGAGGTCCGTGCCCCGCTGCGCCTGCATCCTTAGCTGGTTGCCCTCCAGGCTGTCGCGGATTTGCTGGTCGGAGATGTCGATCAGGCCCTTCGCGCCGGGCTTCATTGGGTCCTTCGCCAAGGCCGCCTTCTGCGCGTCCCGATATGCGCCTAGCGCGTCGGGCGCGGTGGTGTAGTGGCCGTGGCAGTCGATGATCATGGCGCTCCTGCGCAAGAAATTCGCTGCCGACTAAGATAGCATTTTGGTCTGCCTGCACACTTCATTTTGCTTCGCCAAGGATGAATTTAGCTGGCCTTCCCGCTCATCCAAAGTCTCGGCGGATTGCCGAGTCACTATCCAGTGACGGACGGCGGGTTAAGCGCCACCGATCCTCTGAATTTCTGTTGTCGTAAGGTCGCGGCCACCGCGGTCCCGGCATGCCCAGCACCTACGATCGCTACGTCATAGGTCGGCATGTAAGCACCAGGTTAACTAGGTTAGTCTCCGCGAATGTCATCAAGCTGGGACCTGAGCGCGCGCTTATCGATTTTGCCGGTCGCCGTAAGAGGGATTTCGTCCACAATCGCGATCTTGTCTGGAAGTTGCCAGTCAGCAACGTCTTTGCTTAGCCTGCGACGAAGCGCCGATTCGTTGAATTTGGCGTTCTTTACAAGCTTAACTAACAATAGAGGCCGCTCGCCCCACTTAGCGTCTTCAATTCCCAAGCATGCCGCTAGCTCCACGCTTGGATCGCTGACCGCCAAGTTTTCGATCGCCACTGAGCTGATCCATTCGCCGCCAGACTTAATGATGTCCTTAGAACGATCAGTAATGGTCATGAACCCGTACTCATCAATGGTTGCGACGTCACCGGTATCAAACCAACCATCAATCAGGACTGATTGTGCTCCGCCGAAATACGCACGAGCCGTCCAGGGCCCTCGAACCATTAACTTGCCAATCGAATCGCCGTCCCATCTCAGCGCCGCACCCTCATCATCCACAATCTTGATATCGACTCCGAACGGTGGTCGGCCTTGGGCGACATCTCGATCAAATTCTTCTTCCAGAGTTTCGGCTGCAGGCCGCAGGCTCAAGGGACGATTCATTGTTCCCATCGGGCTGGTTTCCGTCACGCCCCAGGCTTGCACCACGTGAACGCCAAACTGTTGCTTGAATGCTTTGATCATCGATCTAGGAACGGCTGAGCCACCGATGACCACCTCTTTTAGGAATGTCAGATTGCTACCGCTATCGCTCAAATAAGAAAGCAACATATTCCAGATTGTGGGGACTGCTGCGGATACTGTCGCGCGTTCAGTTTCAAGCAGTTCGTGCAGCGACGCGCCTTCCATTTTGGCGCCGGGCAAAATCATCTTTGCGCCGACCATCGGAAGTGAGAATGCGAGCCCCCAAGAACTCGCATGGAACATTGGAACTACAACGAGGACTGAATCCTCAGAGCCGACATTCATCGCGTCTTTCTGCACTGAGGCGAGTGCATGCCATAGAGTGCTACGGTGTGAGTAAAGAACCCCTTTCGGATTCCCGGTAGTACCCGATGTGTAGCAAAGGGAAGATGCTGCAGAGTCATTCGATAAGCTCTTCCAATCGAAATCCTCGGCTTGGCCGGCCAGCAGATCTTCATAGCAAAGCCACTTGACTTCAGTAGACGGGGCGTTTGGCATGTGCGAAGAGTCCGTCATGATTATAACGGCCTCCAGCGATTTCAGGTTTGGCAATAGTGGGGTCAATACCCCAATCAGATCGGCATCGATGAACAAAATGCGATCTTCGGCATGGTTGACGATAAATTCGATTTGGGTCGGAAATAATCGTGGGTTGATCGTGTGGCAAACAGTGCCGGTGCCCGCTGTTGCGTACCATACTTCAACATGGCGGTGCGTGTTCCACGCCATGGTCGCAATTCGATCACCGATGGTGATCCCGAACTTGGACAGTGCATTTGCTAACTGCGCTGTTCGCTTCAGGGTCCGCCTGTAGGTTTGGGAAGTGATTCGGCCATCTTCGATTCTTCTGGAAACTATCTTTTGCGACCCGTGCCAACGGGCCGCATGTTTCAGAATATCAATCAGACTGATTGGTTGGTCCTGCATCAAGCCGATCACCAAGCTGTCCTCTAGTTATTGCGCACCATTCTCACCATCCAAATGACAGAACGTACCGGCAAGCAGGTCCAGTCTTTAGCATCAGAACTTGTATCCAACCGATACTGCATATGACCTCGGTGGTTTTGGCTGGATAAAGTGAGCGCCTGATGCCAAGGGTACGTCCTGTCCGACGTCGAAAGACTCTTCGTCGGTTAAGTTAAGGGCATTCAGCAGAACAAACCATCGATCGCTGCTGGGGGATAGGCGCAATGAAGCATTGACGTAGACCGATGAATCATCCAGTGCATTGATGTCCAGATCTTCCTGGCGGAAGGATTCTCCTCGGAAGAAGCTGTCTAGCCCAAACACCAGGTTCAAGTTGTTGGTGACGGGTTGATCGTAGGTCAGCGAGAATGAGGCCGTGTAGTCGGGGGTTTGGGCAGAGGTCCGACCGGAAAGATCGTTAATTCCAGCAGCCGCGCAAGTTCCATTTGTGACAAAGGCTGCCGCAGGATTGGTCCCATTGGCCCACGTGCTCTCCCTAAAACTGTTGAACAGCGCGTCGGTGCATCCCTGGTTCGGAAACCGATCGTATTCAAAATCAATTAAGCCAACGGCGCCTGAAAGCAGCAGCCGATCCGTTACTTGCCAACGCCCATCAATTTCTAGCCCTTGCGTTGTCGCTTTAGCTGCATTATCTACATTAAAGGTCGTTGAGCCACTGAACACCGAAACTTGGAGATCGTCATATTCCGATCGGAATAACGCCAAGTTGAGCTCAGCGCTGTCGTTCAGCAATCGCATCTTGGCACCGATCTCAAACGTCAATACGTCTTCTTCTTGGAAGTCAATTTCCGATCGATCCGGACTGAGGCTCAGATAGAAGGAATTGAAGCCGCCTGCTTTAAACCCTGTAGACGCCGAAGCGTAGACCATTACGCTGTCGCTTGGATCCCACTGAAGGTTCGCCGACCAGGTCACGCGGTTCTCCTCGCGCTTTAAGCCATCAAACCGATGGGGAGCATACTCCCCCAGCAATCCGGCCAATGCGAACGCTAGTGGATTTTGTGACTCTGTTGTGGACCGTAGCCCGTAATCAGCAACGATAGATTGATGTGATGCTGTTTTTTCTTCCTGAGTGAAACGCAAACCCGCCGTTGCGGTGAGGGCTTCGCTAAATCGCCAACTGCCCTGTCCAAACAAAGCCCATGACTCCGTGTTTTGATCCAGGACGACGTATCGATTAAAGCCATTGACTCCCGAACTTGAAAGCGGTCCAGCCAGAGAAGCCAGCGCGCAAGCATTGGCAACCCCTGCTGTTGTGCCAAGCGCGGCATTGGTTAGGACTGCGTTTAAAGCAGCCGCATTCGGGTCGTCGACGCCGGGTGTGAATGGCACCGTCATCCCGCCTCCCGCCGCGCAACCACCTGTCACTGCCTGATTGACTGCGGCCACGCCAAGGGGTGTGTTTCCCTCAGCAACTAAGTCCGAATTTAGGTAAAACGCGCCGAGGATATAGTTCAGATCTCCGCTGGGATCAGACGCTAGGCGAATCTCAAAGGTCGTCTGCTCGAAATCCTCGTCATCATTGAAGTTCAGAGTGTCAAGCAAACTCACATCGGCATCGACTAGCCGGTTGAACTCATATCCTGAATAGGAGGCGACAGCCGTGACCTCGCTTTGATTTTGTAGAGCACGCTGGTAAGTGACTACCGTTTCGTGAGAGTCGCCCTCGAATAGTTGACTGCTGCCGAGTTCTTGATTGGCATCGGGAGCCAGCGGGAAGGTCCCTACTTGTCCTCTGCCATCAACGTTTTCCTCCGCGCCTAGCGGCGCAAGTTGAACCAAAGGTCCTAGCCTCACATGCTCCCATGGCACTCCCCTATTGTCCCAATCCCCTTGCTCGTGTTTCAGCGCAATAGACGATGTATCGCTGAGGTTCCAATCTAATGATGCCCTAACGCCCAACTCGTCCACCTGAGGCTCGTCCAAATCGTATCGGTCGTTAGTGAGCCACCCTTCATCCATCGTGCGACTTATAAAGGCCAGTCTTCCAGCAAGAGAATCTGAGAGTGGCCCGGACAGATAGCCAGTTAGTTCAGTTTCATCGAACTCCAGATTGTAAGAGCCCTTAATCGATCCTTGAAAATCCTCTGTGGGAGCAGCTGAAGTAATGTTCAGCGCACCAGCGACAACGTTCTTCCCGAACAACGTTCCTTGTGGTCCGCGCAAAACCTCAAGGCGTTCTATGTCCAAGAATGCAAATCGAGACTGCACGCTGCGACCTCGATAGACACCATCGACGAAAGTGGCCACAGATTGTTCGAAGCCAGCCTGGTTGCCGGACTGAATACCCCGAATGTTTATACTGTCACCGATCTCTGTTGCCGCTATGGTGACGTTTGGTGTGAAGACTACCGCGTCTTCCAGCCGTTGTACGCCGGCTTCCGCCATCTTTTCACCGGTGATGGCCGAAACTGAGATAGGGACATCCTGAAGGTTTTCCGTTCGTTTCGTCGCCGTCACGACAATTTCTTCTAAACAGCGCCAGCCAAACGGACACTGGGCTAGTGCAGAAACTGGCAATACCAGCAAGGGAATGCCAGCTCCTATTAAGTACCTCTTGAACCTCAAAGTGATCATTATCCCTCCGGATATCTAACTAGTGTGCAAACTAATTAACTGAGATGTGTTGCTCACAAACTCTGCATCAGCTTGGTTTTGGCGGATCTCGAAGCGAAGTCCCGTGGACTCTCAGCATGGCTGCAATCCCAATAGCGGCCTTCTTCAACGCTTCTTTGCTTTGTGGCAATGCGGGCCAGAAATACTG
The DNA here is from genome assembly GCA_958296195.1 of uncultured Pseudomonadales bacterium. Lineage (GTDB taxonomy): Bacteria > Pseudomonadota > Gammaproteobacteria > Pseudomonadales > Azotimanducaceae > Azophilus. The sequence continues at coordinate 3,588,953 of OY282455.1, forward strand.
AAAGACATGGAACAGGCCTGGATAAACGTCGACCGCTGCGTCGACCCCATATTCGCTCAATCTTGGTTCCCGAAGTTCTTCCCTGAACCTCGCACCCGTGAAGGGCCAGGCAGACGGAATGCCCTTTTCCCCGATATACCAATTGGTGCAGCCCGTCACCCAAATCGTATTCGGCATGGCGGCGTAGACCATTTCATTAAACGCATCGGTAGCTTGAGCGGTGGGCTCGAGCGTTTGAATTTGCTTCTCAGTGGCTTGGCTGATGCACTTCAAGATGTAATCAATCTGCGTTTCGACGATGCTGATTGCCGAGAAGTTGCCGATTGGGCTTTGTGGCCCTAGTGTGAAGAAGAAGTTAGGGAACCCCGGTACGGCCACCGTGCGAAGTGCAAATGGCCCTTCCTCCCAAACATCGTTCAAGGAGACGCCGTTCTTGTTCTTGAGATTCATGGGGCGGAAATAGGCGTGCGCATCGTAGCCGGTGGCCAACACGAGCACGTCAAGTTCATGGCGCTCTCCGTCTTCGGTGGTGACAGAGTCGTTGTCAATCCGCGCAATATTTCCGTCAGCAATGATCACGTTGTCCTTCTGTAACGCTGAGTAGTAAGAGGTGCTCATCACCAAGCGTTTGCAGAGTGGTTCGAAATCAGGAGTAAGGCGGGCGCGTAGCTCGGGATCTTTAACGGTTGCCAAATTCTTCTTGCACGCCCAACTCATCAGCCGGCGTTGCCACCCAGGCTTTATGACGGCTTTTGCGAATAGGTTTTCGAATGTCACTCGATAGAAAAAGTGTCCGAAACGAGCGACTGATGGAAACCATTTTGTGATCTTCTTCTCGAACTTTGTGTACTTTCGATCGGGTAAAGGAAACACCCATTGCGGAGTGCGCAAAAAGATTTTGAGTTCGAGGTCTCTTTCCGACAAACTGGAGAGGATCTGGGCGCCTGTGGAACCCGTTCCAATCAAGCCCACGCGTTTTCCAACTAGATCAACGGAGTGATCCCACCTCGCCGAGTGGAAGCATGGACCCTGAAAACTCTCCAGTCCCTGAATGTCTGGATAATTGGGGTGAAACAACAGGCCGCAGCAAGCGATAACAAAGTCAAAACTTTCAATGGCGCCATCTCGGACCTGAACTGACCACTGGGTTCCATCATGTTCGCAGTCAGTTACCTCTCTGTTGAATGTGATGTATTTACGAAGCCCGTGCTTTTCTGCGACTTCGACAAGGTAGTCCTGGATTTCGTTGCCTTGGGGCAGACGAGAACTCCAGCCGGGGTTGGGCTCATTTTGATAAGTGTAGTAGTGCGAAGGCACATCGCACGCGATCCCTGGGTAGGTATTGACGCGCCAGGTGCCACCGATATCAGTGTCTTTTTCGTAGATGTGGAAGTTCGTAAAACCGGATTCGATGAGTCGCATGGCGACCAACATTCCGGACATCCCTGCCCCAACGATCAATATTCTTGGCTGATGCTGAGGAAGCATCAGAGAACTTCAAATAGATCGTAAACGACGTTGCCACCTCCAAAACTTCGCATCTTGCCGACGGTGGCAATGTCATTTAGCCACGCGTACTTCTCTGACTGTGTTTCAAAGTAGGGAGTGGCGCGAAAGTACATTTTGTCCCCGTCAATCTCTTCCCCCGACTCCAACCAACCGGCTACCTCTGGTGTCATACGCAGCACGCCGTTGTAGAAGCAGTGGATTGCGGACCCATCATCACCCTCAAACAACAGGCGAACATCCAACCTCCAGTTGCCATTAGGTAGTAGTCTGATCCAGTCACCGGCCGGACCTTTGATCTTGGCGTTGAGTCTGGGACTCTCTATCCATGCCTCCTCAACATTGAAGATCATTAGATTCTCAAGCGCCATTGCTGGCTCCGGAATCTTGCCCCGCATGGTGCACAGCCACTTAACTTCGAGTTTTTGATCTTCCATTCTTGGGTTGCCTCTTAAAGAAAGCTAACTGGGTAACTCGCCATTACCCGGAAAAAGGAATGCGACCATTCGATTTGGCCCGGTTCCAGTCTCATGCCCTTGGTCCGCTCAGCGAGCTGGCCAAACACTTGGTGGGCCTCCATCTTTGCGAGCTGGTTGCCGAGACAAAAATGTGCGCCGCCACCAAACGACTGGTGAGCAACGTCTTCTCGCTCGATATCGAACACATTGGGATTCTTAAATCTCGCGGGATCGCGATTGGCTGATGCCAGCAATTGCCAAATTACGGCGTCAGCCGGCAAGGTGATGCCACCAACTTTGTATGGCTCTTCCAATACTCGCCAGTTGAACAGAATGGGCGTGTCGTATCTAAGGCACTCTTCCGTGGCGTTCTTTACCAGAGATGGATTCTGTCTGAGTTTGTCCAACTGCTCAGGGTGATCTACGAAGGCTCTTGTTCCGTTTCCAAGCAATCCAATAGTGGTTTCGTAACCAGCAACGATTACACCTATCGCTTGAATAATGAGTTCTTCCTCGGCGAATTTATCGCCTCCCTCTGACGCTTGGATCATTGAGCTGAGCAGGTCGTCGCCTAAGTTTTTCTTTCGCTCAGCAAGCAATACCCGGAAGTAATCTTCCATCGCTTCACCCGCATCGCGGGTTCGCTGCTGGACATCGGGCGGGAGGAACTTGCCAAAGAACGCGTTAGTTCGGGCCGCGGTCCATTCATTGAACATCTGTCGATCTTGCAGCGGCACGCCCATTATCTGGCAAATCATTCGCGAGGGGACTTCGTGTGCTAACGTTGAAATAACGTCCATTCCACCCTCGGCAAGGGCTCTATCGAGCCCCTCTTCGACAGTCCTGCGAACTTCTTCCTCCATCAACCTGACGGTTTTTCTTCCAAAGGATTTCTGCAACAAGCCCCTTAATCGACGGTGTTCCAGACCATCCTTGTTCAGGACGAACTCAAGAAAACTGCCCTTGGTGTCGGCAGGGTCAAAGTTTGGTGACTCGCCACTTAGGCTTGTCATGCTCGTCTTGGCGGAAACGAAGATTGACTTGACGTCGTCGTAGCCACTTACTCGCCATGTATTAACTGGGGTTAGGTTGACGGGCTCCTTTTCTCTCAAACGCGCTAGCTTTGGATAAGGGTCGTCACGAAAATCCGGGTCAAAAAAGTCTGCCCCAGCCCAACTTCCCTGGGCCTCTGCGGTTTGAATAGTACTGGTCACGAATTGCTCCTAATTCGCCGACCAACCGCCGTCGACCGGCATCGCAACTCCGGTAACGAAACTCGATTGATCCGACAACAGCCAGCACACCGCTGAGGCTATTTCTTCGGGATTAGCGATACGTTTTTGCGGTGTGAGGTCTGAAAGGACATCTTCGGTGATCCCTGCCTCCACCAGATGTCGCAAGATTGGGGTCTTGGTGGCTCCCGGGCAGACAGCATTCAGCCGAATACCGGCTTCGGCAACCTCAACAGCCGCCGCCTTTGTCATTCCGACGACAGCATGCTTGGTACCGGTGTAAGGGCCCTGAAGCGCGAAACCCGCTAAGCCTGCCACCGAAGCGTTATTGACTATGGAGCCGCTGCTCGACGCTTGCATCACCTCGATTTGGTGCTTCATGCAGAGCCAAACACCCTTGAAATTCACCCGCACGATTTCATCGAAATCGGTTTCGGCAACCGCGTGGGTGGGCAGCGATGGCAATCCGATACCGGCGTTGTTGAACGCTCCATCAAGACCGCCTAATGTAGCTACCGATTCTTTCGTGGCTGACGCGACGGCAGCACCATCCCCAACGTCAACGTCGCAGCAAATGACCGTTTGATCTTCTGTACCGTCCGGAACAAGCGTTTCGCAGTGCTCGGGGTTGATATCCCACAGTGCAACGGACGCACCGCGGGAGATCAGCATCTCTGCAGTTGCGCGGCCAATCCCAGTAGCGGCGCCCGTAACGATGATGCGTTTGCCGTCTAGATCATGGATCATTTGAGTTTCCTGCAAGTCCAGGCCCAGATCCTCTTCGGCGTAGAGCTTGCGTGCTTGTACCATCAGCCGCTGTGCAAACTCGGCGTAGATCCGCCAGTCCCGGCGCTCGCTGGCGTCGGCCAGGGTGGATCGCCTGACGGGGGCGCGAATGCCCATGTGGTACAACTTGGCCGACTGGGCCGAGAGCACCGCTTCGATGTCGCGAAGACTTTCGCGGTAGGTCAACTGCGCAAATGCCAGCACGCGGAAGTGCTCGGTGCAGGCAAGCGTGCGAACACGGTGGTTGCCGTCGTAGCGGTCGACGATTCGGGCAAAGATCGTCCAAGGCAAAAAATCCATCAACCGTCATGCCGTCGGCGCCTTTGAGCCCCCGGGCGCGGTCTGATCCTCGGACTCCACCCGCCAATCCGGGTCGACCGCGCCCGATTCGGGTGGTTGTCGCTCGGATGTCTCGACCGTGGCGATCAGATGCCCGGCAAGGCCCTCGACCCAACCGATCAATCCGCCCGTCAACAGGGTATCTCTTTCGCTTTCAGCCAAGGTCTCCCGGCTAAAGGGCGACGCCGAAGCCGCTTCCCTAGCAATTGGGGAAGAGGCTATTTCGGAAGGAGGTTCCTGCGCGGCGAAAGCGGGTGCCGCGATCACGCAGACCGGCGCAACGCACTGGGCGAAAAGGGAACGGCGAGCCAGCACGCCGCGCCGGACAGATCCGCCGCAACGGACAACCCCACCGCGAATGCGGAGCGTCGAGGCGCCGGTTTTACAAGTTAATAAGGGAGGGAGGGAGGGAGGGAGCAAGAATCGTGCCACAATTTGCGCACGATGCCGGTGCCCTCGTTCAATTCCATCCCTGTGTCCATGGCCGCAATCCTATTGCAAGTCGCAACACGGTTGCAACCGTAACGTCAGCGGCCTTCCGGCAACTATTTGTTCGCAAAACGCGGTCAATCGGCCTGGCGCCTTTGCCAACGGGAGCGGAAGTGAGGGGCCGGGGAGGACTGCATGGTACAGGAAGGCGGCAAGGGCTAGATGTTGGGGGGGGGGGGGGGGGGGCTGCGAAAAAGGCGCTGCCTAGGAATCGCTTGCCAATTTTTGCCTCGACGAGAATGCTTGGGCCGAACTGACGGGGATTAGGATAGCCGTTCCATATTTTGGGATCACTTTCGGCGTTTTCCCGGCCGCGCCCCTTGCCGCCGGATCGACATAATTCCCTTTTAATTCAGTAGGTTGGGAGATTTTTGCCGTTTCCTGGCCCAAGGGGTTGAAAACCCGTCTTGAAACCGGGAGCATGGCCGTGAGGGGGCCGGGTTCCAGGTTCATTGGTCGAACTGCCTGAAATCGGGGATGGGCTGCGCATTGATTCGCGGATGTGCCGCAACCCCATGTGCCCGCACTTCGGGCTGCTGGAGGACGGGGGCGAGTCAAGGCTTTGCTTCCTGAAGCGGAGGAAAACGGGCGACGACCCGCGGGTGTTCTGCCGCGCCTGCGGCCTGTCGGCGTCCCTGTTCGCGGACGCTTCGGTGCGTCCCGCCGTGCGCCACCTCCTTCGCCAGAGCCTTCCGTTCGCCGCCTGCCCGAAGTCCGACTGCCCCAACCGCGACGTCAACGTCTTTGAGCGTTGGGGGGGCGCCTACCGGGGCGGACACCAAGGAGCTGATCGCCAAGCTGCGCCCGGAGCCGACGGACGGCTGCAAGGCGGTCCACCTGCGCCCGCACCCGGTCCGAAAGCCAACGCCGCCTCGATCGCCATCCGCTTTGTGCCGGTCCGCACGGCCAACGAACCCCATGTCCAAGGCAAGTGCGCATCACCCTAAAGCCGTCCCAAGGGCATTGTCCCCTTTGGCCCGATCCCGGCGAAGCTTTGTCCAGTGCGCCCTCGCAGGGTTGTCGTCCCAGTGCGGGGCGCAGTGGAGGCGGCCGGCTTCAATGGGGCGCCGCCAGGGAAATCACTGCATGGGACTCATCTCAGTCCACGGCCACCGTTGAAATGCTGGACTTGCTTATGGCCATCCCGCGCCGGCGAACCTCCAGGCCCAGCCCTTGGGAGCCGGGGTTTCGGCGGTCCCCGCCTTGAGATTCGGGTTCAACATCCCGATCCGGAAACGGGGTTCCGCATGCTTTCCGGGCTTCCGAACACAGGCGCCCGGAGCCTTGCTAGCCGCCCTCGCGGGACCTTTTGAGTTCTTCGAGTTGGGTTTTTACTTGGTCGGCGGCTCGCAAATGCACGGGTTCCCCGGACTCATCCGCGAGCGCCTGCCAAATCCCCAGAGCCTCCCGCCAGCTATCGGCGGCCCCATCCAAGTCGCCGCGCCTCCCCTGGACGACGCCCAGGTTGCTCAGCGACAAGGCGAGAGCCGCACGGCTTTCCGGGCCTCCGACCTCCTCGGCCAGCGCACGCCAAAGCCCCACCGCCTCCCGGAAGCTATCGGCGGCCCCCTTCAAGTCGCCGCGCCTCCCCTGGACGTTGCCCAGGTTGTTCAGCGATGCAGCCAGAGCCGAGCGGCTTTCCGGGCCTCCGACCTTCTCCGCCAGCGCCCGCCCAATCCCCAGCGCTTCCCGGAGGCTGTCGGCGGCCCCATCCAAGTCGCCGCGCCTCTCCTGGACGTTGCCTAGGTTGTTCAGCGATTCGGCGAGATCCGAGCGGCTTTCGGGGCCTCCAACCTCCTCGGCCAGCGCGCGCCGAATCCCCAGAGCCTCCCGGTGGCGTTCGGCGGCCCCATCCAAGTCGCCGCGCCTCTCCTGGACGGCGCCCAGCTCGTTCAGCGACATGGCGAGAGCCGAGCGGCTTTCTGGGCCACCGACCTTCTCCGCCAGCGCGCGCCGAATCCCCAGAGCCTCCCGGTGGCGTTCGGCGGCCCCATCCAAGTCGCCGAGCTTCCCCTGGACGTTGCCTAGGTTGTTCAGCGATTCGGCGAGATCCGAGCGGCTTTCCGGGCTTCCGACCTCCTCGGCCAGCGCGCGCCGAATCCCCAGAGCCTCCCGGTGGCTGTCGGCGGCCGCGTCCAAGTCGCCGCGACTCTCCTGGACGACGCTCAGCTGGTTCAGCGACAAGGCGAGAGCCGAGCGGCTTTCCGGGTCCCCGATCTCATCGGCCAGCGCGCGGTAAATCCCCAGCGCCTCCCAGAGGCTTTCGGCGGCCCCGTCCAAGTCGCCGCGACTCCGCTGAAGGACGCCCAGGTTGTGCAGCGAGTCGGCGGAATTCGTGCGGCTTTGCGGGGCGTTCATGCCCTGATCTCCAGTTGCGGTTCGGGCGGCAATTGTACTTAAACCAATCCCCAAGCAAGATTCTGCCGGGTGGATGGTTGGGAACAAACAAGGAGGGCAAAACGCCCGCCATGCGGTTCGGACTCACCGGCAAAATGGTGGACTGAATCGCCCGCCCATGGCGGCCTGCCGTCAGGGCGCCTCCCATGGCCTCGTCGCCGTCATCGCCATTGAAGGCGGGCATGCGCTTGGCAACGGGGATGGACCCAATTCCGCCATCTTGTTCGTGCCGCCATGAAGGGCGCATTCAGAGCGGATGGCCGCCCTCGGCATCCAAGCGCATTCTCCACCACGGACAGGCAGTGGATTGACGCTGCTCCGCCGCCGCCACACGCCGAACGGCTTCCATTCAGTCCGATAGGCGAGGAAGTTGTGGGGCGGCCCTCCTCGCAGTACGTGGCGATGGCGTGGCGCTGGCGCGCATCCGGTGGCGACGTCCGGCCAGTTGGCCGTGGCGAAGTGGCGGGGACGTCCGCCGTTGGGCGACATGTGGGTTGGTGACGCGGCGGCCCCACCTCGGCTGGGCGAATTGCCCGGAGGCCGCAATCAGCGCGTCATGATGGGCGGTTCAGCATGTGCTGATGTGGCATGAACGGCCTACTTGCGACTGTGCTTGGTTGGGCGAAACTCTGCGCCCCATCCCTGAAGATCCAAAAAACGCCACTTTAATTTTTAGTAAAAGTTCATGTAATTCAAATGGACAGTTGGTGGTTGATCCCGAAATATGGAACGGCTAGATGATTCTGTCATGGTGAGAAAATGCCTCACCAATAAATTCTCCGCAGTTCCTTTTCCAATTGGCCGTGATCCATTGAAGCCACTGCCCGCATAGCGCTCTGTTGCATCCGATCGACTACATATTTCTCCTGTCGCGGTCCATCGACCCAGTGCAATACATCGCTCCCGTCTTCGTCGGTTTCGATCCGAAGGTCTTTGACCCGGCAAGCCATAAGAAAGGGATTGTGCCCACAGTGAATGGAGGAACTGCCGTCCAGTTGGGTTTCTAATTTGGCTCTGTAGGGCGGCGTTGCCGGCTTAGAGTAATGGGCGTAGTCCAGCTTTTCTTGGACAGAAGCAGTTAAATCTGTATGCAGTTGTTCCACACGCAGGCGAACAGTTTCTGCTCCGAGACGCGCATTTAGGATGGTGGCAATAGGACCATTTCCACTATTCGCGCAGACCCACCTCACCAGCCACGCTTTCATCGCCTTTTCTCCAAAATTGCCGATCAGCGGATTGTAGATAGGCTAAGGTGAATGTTACGGGATTGTCAAGTGGAAAAGCCGCCGCCTGTTAAGAACAAATCAATCGTGTGGTCCAAGATCACACAGTGATAAGCCAGAATCCCATGATCGCGTTTGGATCATCCGCGGCTATGACGGTGCAGAGCAGCAAATATTGGAAAAGGAGATCCCAGGCGATGTAGAGGAACAAACTGTAAAGGAAATACTCAGTCGCCTAACCTTCCGCGACTTGACCTTAGAGGAAATCGTGGAGCGCTCCATTAGTCCAGAACAGGGGATACCTAGAGTGTCCAAAGACCTGGAACACGGACACATAATGACTACCGGGAATCCCCACTACATCGCCGAGTTGGTCGACCGACCAGACCAATGACCGAGGCAGAACTGGCAGAATTTGCCGATGGGGTTGCCGAGGCAATCCACAAATTCAGGTCGGAACTCCATGCACAAGAGGTGTTGGTGTGGGCGGTAACTAAGGCATTGGCCAAGACGGTCGGCCAATAGGGAGGAATGGAGCATGCCAATCAGACGCCGCGATGACGGCGAAATAATCGAGGAAAGCACGGAGTCCGTTCGCGGACGGGAAGGCGACTGTGCAGAGCACGGTGCCGACGACACATCCACCGATCCCGTCGAGAGCCGCAAGAGCCGCCCGCAGGGAGACTCCCTGTTCGAGGGCGGCGCTCCGCAAAGCTGGGAGGCACCCACCAAGCCCATCGGCAGCGGTGGCGACGGCAAGACCCGCATCATATCGCCGTGCGGTCGGCCGCAGCCGACGGACGCCGCGGCAAGTGCCCCGGAAGAAGACCCAATGGCCGACCCGCCTGTAGGCTGGCTGGTGGTCGTGCGCGGCCCCGGCAAGGGGCGGGTGCTCACCTTGGGCAACGGCATGAACCCCGTCGGCCGCAGCGCCCAGTCCCGGGTGCTTGGACTTCGGCGACGACAACATCTCCCGCGCCAATCACGCCCGGTTGGTTTACGAGCCACGTCAGCGGCGCTGGCTGCTGAGTTCCCTGATGGGTAGGAGATAGTGCTGCTGTAGTGGCCATGCACAGGTAGCTCAAGAGGCTGATAGGGCAATGGCGGCGAAAAAAAGAGGATAGGGACCGCATAGGGGGCAAGAGCCTCCGCGGGCCACGGGTGATCTTGGCAATCCGGTAACGAAAATGCTGTACATGCAAAAAAGCCTAATTCTGGCGATTTTGGCCCTGCCTTTGGCCTTGGGCTGGGCGGAAGATGAGCCCCGACCATCGGCGGAAGAAACCGCGCTATCCAAGGAGCCAGCCCAAGCTTCCCCTACGCCGGAAGAGGTTCCGACTCAGGCGGACGAGGCGCGAACGCTCACCCGTTTCAGGCACCCGAACCTAGTGCAGGTGTCGGACTACTTCGGGGCCAACAACACCGCCTACATCGCGATGGACTACGAGGTTGGCGAGCCGCTCGACGCGCTTCTGGCGCACCACGGAACGCTCACCGAGGCGCAGTTGAAGCGGGTGCTGCTGCCGGTGGCGGACGGGCTGCGCCAAGTCCGCGCGGCGGGTTTTCTGCACCGGGACATCAAGCCGTCCAACATCTTCGTGCGCCGCTCGGACGAGACGCCGTTGGAATTGGCCAATCTGCGGGCGGGCACTCATGACCTAGCGCTGCGGCATCCGCACTACAAGACAGTTCATCTGGAGGGGCGGAGGTTCACGGACGGCGAGGTGCTGCGGATTGAGCGGACGCCGAGGCGGGGCGTTGGCAAGCTGACGGTGCTGACCACTCCCCGCAACGCCTGGGTGGAGCGGGACGGCGAGCGCTTGGCGTCGCGCACGCCGGTGACCCTGGAGAGCTTGCCGGCCGGGGCCTTGCAGTTGACGCTGGGCGCGGATGGGCACCGAACCGCCCAGGTGCGGGCGCAGGTGCCGAAGGACGGCCTCGGCCGGCTGCAGCGCACCTTGGAGCCCATTGTTTACGGCACGCTGACGCTGGAGCTGGTTCCGGCGGACGCGGCGGTGACGCTGCCGGACATCGGGCCGCCGTACCGTCCGGGAATGCGTCTGCCGGAGGGCCGTCACCGGGTGGTGGCGAAGCGCGAGGGTTACGCGGACGCGAGGCTGGAGGTGGCGGTGCCGGGCAACGGGGAGGCCCGGGAGCGAATCGAGCTGACGCCCCTTCCGCAGCCGTTCACGGTGGAGGCGTCGCCAGCGACGGCGCAAGTGCGTCTGATGGATCGTTCCGAGGGCTACCGGGCGGGGATGCTGCTGCCTTGGGGCGAATACCGGGTGGAGGTGAGCGCAACGGGCTATCAATCCAAGACCGAGACCATTCGGCACGGTTCTTCGGGGCCGACGATGCATCGGGTTGAGTTGGAGAAGTTGTTTGAGGTCGGCAGGCGTTTTCGGGATTGTCCGGATTGCCCGGAGCTGGTGGTGGTTCCGTCGGGTTCCTTCATGATGGGTTCGCCGTCCCATGAGCAAGGCCGTGATGAGAATGAGGGGCCGGTTCACCGGGTGCGGATTGGGGAGCCTTTTGCGGTGGGGGTTTACGAGGTGACGGTATCGGAGTTCGGTCGATTCGCGGACGGGACGGGGCACTCTACGGGGAATTCCTGCTGGACGTACGAGGGAGTCGAGATTGAGGATCGGGTTGGTCGCGGCTGGCGGGATCCGGGCTTTCGGCAGGCGGGTTCGCATCCGGTGGTGTGCGTGAGTTGGGATGACGTGCGGGCTTATGCGTCATGGCTGTCACGGAGGACGGGGGAGCGCTACCGATTGCTGAGCGAGTCGGAGTGGGAGTACGTTGCCCGGGCAGGGACGCGGACGGCGCGGTATTGGGGCGAGGGGGAGTCGGGTCAGTGCGGCCACGCGAACGGAGCGGATGCGTCGGCGAAGCGGCACTCCTGGGCCGCGGCGTCGTGCGACGACGGGCATGTGCGTACGGCACCAGTGGGGAGCTACGGTGCCAACGCATGGGGGCTGCACGATGTTTTGGGGAACGTTTGGGAGTGGACGGGGGACTGCTGGAATGGAAGCTATGCGGGTGCGCCGAGTGATGGAAGCTCATGGGAGAGGGGGGCCTGTTCCGTCCGCGTTTTGCGCGGCGGTTCCTGGTACATCATGCCGAGGTATCTCCGCTCCGCGTTCCGCATCAGGGGCAGCACCGGCTTCCGCTACGACGACTTCGGCTTCCGTGTGGCCCGGACGCTCACGCCATGAATCTTCACCTCCTTACCTCGGGGGTTCGGGGGCTTGCCCCCGATGGGGTTCAAAGGGGCGAAGCCCCTTGGCCGAATTTTTTGCATAGTTTAGGAGGCAAGACATTGCCGGTAGAGGGGAAGCCAGATCGACATCCCGGCGGCCAGCCGGATGGCGCCCGCAGCACCGGCGCGGCCTTGGAGGCGCACTACCGCTTCGTGCTGTGGCTGGTGTCGGCCGTGGAGCACTTCCCCCGCAGCCAGAAGTTCCTGCTGGGAGACCGCATCCAAGGCGCGGGGCTGGACGTCCTCGAGCGCCTCATAATTTTTAGTAAAAGTTCATGTAATTCAAATGGACAGTTGGTGGTTGATCCCAAAATATGGAGCGGCTAGCCCTCCGCGTCTTCAACCAGAAAGCGATCAGGCCTCGGGCGTCGGCATCCGTTCAAGATAGATCTGCTTTTGCAGATAGGGATGCGGATGGCGTTCAAGCAACTCCAGCATGAGTACACGAGCGTCGTCCAGCGACGCAGCGCCTAGTCGGCAGCGCTCCACGACATGCGCAAGTCGGGCCGCTTCGGGCTTGGTCAGCCGCCCCCTGAAATAGCCCTGCATGTGGGCAAGGGCGTTGCCGTGGCCGGCCGCCGTAGCCGGACGGCGCAAGCCCTCCATCAGGCTGGCGAAGTAGCCTTCCCCCTTGGCGCCGAAGTCGCCCCGCAGGTCGCTGAGCAACTGTCCGCAACGCCGGTAGTGGACCGGGCTGTGCGCCATCAGCAAGTACTTGTGGCGGGCGTGGAACTCCAGCAGACGCAGCCTGGTCAGGCCGGCGTCAAGCAACCGATGCCAATGAGCGAAGGTGGCTATGCGGGTGAGGAAGGCATCGCGTTGAGCGGGGTCCCAGAGGCGCCGGCTTTCCTCCACCGGCAGATGCGGCCGGGACTCCACCACCCGACGGGCAAAGACGCCGCGTCCGTCCAACCGCAGGGGCCCGCCCTGAACCTCCGCCCGCACTTTCACGCTGGACAGACCGCAGCTAGGCGAACGCTCCATGAAGATGAAGCCAAACACCCCCTCAAGAAACGAATTCTGAGCGTCCGCAAAGGCGCTCAGCGCGTCGGTGACGTCCACCTCCGGCCTATCGACACGCAAGGCGCGAGGACTGTTTGAATCGCCAACCAAGCGAATCGGCGGCCTTGGCGTTCCCATGCCGATGCCCACCTCCGGGCACAGGCCGCAAAGCCTGACTAGGCCGCGCAGTTCACGCGCCGGCAGCGACGAGGCGGCATCGGCGCCGTCGTAGCGGACCGCCGCACCGGTCAGACAGGCGCTGACGCCAACTGGCAGCGGCGGCTGGGGGCGGGAGGGGAAGTCCATGCCCTGTTGTTTTCGGCTAGTTGCCGGCTGGTTCGCACATTTGGCAACGGCGGCAAGACCGCCTCGGCCCTGCCCAGCGGACCGCCGGCCGCAGCCGCGGTCTCAACTCCTCGTCGCCAAGAAGTCCCACACCTGCTCGGCGCCAAGACTGCAAATGTGTCGGCCCAGCCGGGCCTGCCAGTAGGCTTCATTGCCATATTCATCCCGCCACGCCCAGAGCCGGCGAGTGAAGTGGTGCAATTGGTGCTCGTAGGTGAAGCCCATGGCCCCGTGGACCTGATGCACCGTCTCGGCGACAACGCCAACCGCCTCCCCCACCCGCGCCTTGGCGGCGGCGACCTCCAGTTCGAACCGTTCATCGCCGATGGCGTCAATGGCGGCGTCCGCCGCCCGGTTCGCCGCCGCAACCTCCGCGGCCGTCGCGGCGAGCATCTGTTGGACGGCTTGAAACTTGGCCAGCGGACGACCGAACTGCTCCCGCTCCTGAACGTAGCCAACGCCAAACTCCAACACTCGCTCCAAGGCACCGGCGGAAAGCGCCACCCGGGACAGGGCCAACAGCGCCAAGACCGGCTCTCGGCAAGCCAAGGGCCGCACCGCATCAGCCCCAACCTGATCCCGAGGCTCTCCCGCCAAGTTCGCTCCCTGCTGCACCCCAGACGGCGCCGCCGCCCATAGAGTCCCATCCGCGGCAACGCCAACAACGCTCTGCGCGGCCCGACCCCAGGGCACCTCCACAAACACCCCGGCATCCTCCTGGGCGCTGCCGGCGGATGCAGCCTCCGTCGCACGGGGCGCTGCGCTGCGCCCGCCAGGGGCGTCGTCGCCGAGCCAACGGCCCACGACATTCAGGCCGTCCCCCGGCCCGCGCAGCCAACGGTTCGCCAGCAGCGCTTCGGCCAGCGGCAGCGGCACGGCAAAGCGCCCCGCCACCCGCAGCACGCGGAAGGCGTCGCCAAGCTCGACCCCACTGTCCGGCAACGCCATGAGGTGAAAGCCTTGGTCGCAAAACGTCCGCCAAAGCGGCCCGGGAAATTCGCCTAGTTCAGCGGTGTCAAGATCCGCCTTGGTGCAACCGTCCTGGAGGATCCGCGCCGCCGTATCCAACAACACCTGGCGCATCACCGCAGCCCCAAGCCCCGGGCGATAACGCCCCGCAGTATTTCCCGGGCGCCGCCGCGCAAGGTGAAGGAGGGCGACAGCAACAGAGTGTCCGCATAGGTTTGGCGAAAGCGGCTGCGGTCCCCGGCGCCATTTCCGACAAAAGGCTCTTCGAACGGCGCGGCCAGCCGGGCGATTTCCGGCAGCAGCTTCTCGAAGTTGTTGCCCAGCTCCTTCACCAAGGCCGCCTCCACGTTCGGCGCCTTGCCCCGCTCCAGCATGCCGGCCACGGATATGGACATGCGGCGCAACGCCATCAGGTGGGCGGCGATGCGGCCGACTGCGGCCGCCGCAACGCGGCTTGGGTCAGCCTGCACCAAGCGCACGAACTCCACATAGACTCGAAACGCCGACAGGAACCGTTCGGGGCCGCTGCGCTCATAGCCGAGTTCCGAGGTCACCTGCGCCCAGCCGTTGCCCGGTTCGCCCACCAAGTCGGCGTCCGCCACGAAGGCGTCGGTGAACACCACCTCGTTGAAGTCTTCGCCCCCTGCCATGTTCTTGATGGGGCGAATGTCCACGCCGTCCGCCTGCAGATCAATGATGAGTTGGGAAAGCCCAGCGCGCCGGTTCCCGCTTGGCGGCGCGGTGCGCACCAAGGCGATCATGTAGTGGTTGCGGTGGGCGCCGGAAGTCCATAGCTTGGTGCCGTTGACCAACCAGCCGCCGTCCACGGGCTTGGCGGTGGTGCGCACCGCCGCCAAATCCGACCCGGCGTTCGGCTCGCTCATGCCAATGGAGAAGAAGCTCTCCCCTCTGGTGATGGCGGGAAGGTAGCGGTTGCGCTGATCTTCGCTGCCCCAAGTCAACAGCAACGGCCCGCTTTGCCGGTCCGCCACCCAGTGGGCGCCGACCGAAGCGCCGGCGGCCAGCAGCTCCTCGGTGACGACGTAGCGTTCAAAGAAACTGCGCTCGCCGCCGCCGTAGGTCTTGGGCCAAGTCATGCCAATCCAGCCGCGCCGCCCCAGCGCAGCGGAAAACTCCGCATCATGGCCGGTGCTGAAATCCGAATTCGGTGCATCCAGCCGGTCTGCGCAGCCGCCTAGGAACCGCCGCACCTCCGCGCGCAATGCAACGGTGTTGTCCGGCAGCGTCACTGGATCGAACTGAAGCATCTTCCCCTCATTGGAAAACTCAAGAGTCCCCGGCAAGCCAACGGCAACGGAGCCGCGCCCCGATGCGGTGCAAAGCCCTTGGCCAAGGGTAAATCCACTGGCTGCGCCCGGTAATTTGCTTGCGCGGAACTTTGCGTTACCTTTTGCTCATGCCCCGCAAAAAACAACCCGCCCCCCGCCATGATCGCTCCAGCGCCTGAAGTGAGAATGCCGCCAAACCGCTGCAACAGGGGCGGCCCGCACTCTCTACGCACCGCCACGACAGCCTGCGGACTGATCCGGGCCAACCCCCTACCTGCGCAGAATGCCCTACCAAAACCCTTGTGGCAACAACGCCATGCCGGCCGCACCCCTGAACCAACCGCCCCTGCAAGGCGGGCTGACCGTGGCTGACCTGAACGGACTGCGCAGCCGCTTTGCGCCCGTGCTCGAGGACATCGCGCAGCGCTCCGCCGTAACTGGCCGCTTGGTGCATCGGGACGCATACCGCATCTCCGTCGCCACCCTTTGGACCAAGGTGGTGCTGCAGCCCAGCGATGTCGGCGTTGCCGAAGAGGAGTTGGAGGCTCTGCACGACATTCTGAACGAGGAACTGCAGCAGGTGCTCGGAGCGGACGCCGACCTAACCAGCTGCTTCGCCTTCCTCAACAGCAAGCAGGGCGAAGCGGCCATGCAAGAGGCCCGGCTGACGAGCGCCCACAAGGACCTGCTGCGCTACTTCTGCTCCATGATTCTGGACCCGGAGGGCCATCGCAAGTGGGCGCAGCGGCTGCGGGAGAAGCAGGCAGGTCCAAGCCCCTAGCCGGCGGATTGCACCAAGGCGCATTCCTCAACGACAGCTAGGCAACTTCTTAAAAGGGACATTCCGGCTTGGAACCAGTGGCTTAGCGCAATATGCCGGCTAGTCGCCGTAGAAGCGCCGGTGCGCATCGCCGAACAGGGCAGCGGCCTGTCGCGCCTGCTGCATGTCCGGTTGGTCGAACAGCAGCCGACGGCCGTCGTAGCGCCAGCCGTACAGGGTGCCGCCGCGGGCCAGCACCGTTAGGTGATCCGGGCCGAGGACGCCGATGTGGTAGTCCTCCTCCACCGGCGCCAGCGGCCGCCCGCCCTGCATCAGGTTCCATCCGTACAGCGGCTCCGTGGCCGGCACGCCAAGCAGGTCCAGCAAGGTCACGGCCAAGCTCATGGTGGAGCCGTGGTGCTCGATCACTTCGGGGAGCAGCTTGACCGGGTTGTACAGCACCAAGGGCACCCGGAAATTGTTGGCCGGCAGCAAGGCGACGCCGGGCATGTCCGGCCCGTGGTCGGCAACGACAACCACAAGGGTGTCCTCCAGCCACGGGCGCTCATCGACCTGGCGGATGAACTCGCCGAGCGCCCAATCGGCGTAGGCGATCACATAGTCCTGCCGCCGCTCGTCGCTGGGGAAGGGAACGCGACCGTCCGGGAAATCAAAAGGCAGGTGGTTGCTCAGCGTCAAGGTGGTCAACAGCACGCGATCATGCACGGCGGTGAGGCGGTCCATCTCGGCGAGCACCCGCTCGAACAGTATCTCGTCGGCCACGCCCCAGCTGGTCTCAAACCAACGGTCCTCGAAATCGTAGCGGCTCAGCATCTCTTGGAAGCCTATGCCGCGCCAGTAGTCGAAAAAACTTGTGAAGTTGGGCCAACCGCCATAGACAAAGACGGTGTGAAAGCCGGCGTTGCCGAGCACTCGGGCCAGGGAGGGCGCCCGCTCGAAGCCCTCCCGTTGCGACAGGGCCTTGCCCGGCAACGGCGGATAGCCGTTCAGAATGGCCTCAAGCCCGCGAATGGTGCGGCTGCCGGTGGCGAAAATGCGGTCAAAGTAACGGCCGCGCTGGGCGAGCGCCGCCAGTTGCGGCATGTACTTCCGGCGCCGCTCCAGATCCCACCAATTGTCTCCCGCCAAGGATTCCTCAATCACCAGCAGCAAATGCTGGAAATCAGCGGCGGCGGTTTCCGGATGGGTGGAGTCAGCAGCGCTGGAGTTCTCGGCAACCGGCGTCAACGCCGGCCCCGCTGGCGAGCCGCCGTCAGTGCGGCAAGCGCCGCCATCGGCGGTGGCGGCGTCCGCCCCGCAGGTCCAATAGGCGCCCTCCCAAGCCGCCAAATCCACGCGAGCCGCGAACAGCACCTCCAAGTAGCCATTGCTGCCGAGCTGGTTCAGCGGCCGGGAATGGCCAGTGGGCCAAGCCTGCCCAAAGGCCAGCACCAAGGCCGCGGCAGCCATCCAACCCAAAAAACCCAAGCGATGGGCGCGGGTGAATGCATCCGGCAGCCAGTGCGCCATCCCGCGGGCCACCAGCCAAGCCAGCACCGCCGCCGGCAGCAGGTAGTAGCTGAGGTAAATCTGCTCATCGGCAAATGCGGTCACCTCCCGCAGATGGATGATGTAGTGCAGGACCACCCGGCCCATTCGGGTTTGAAACTCAGACCAATACAGTGCGTCCGTGGCGAACATCGCAGCGAAAGGAAGGAACATCAACCCCAACCACACGGGCGCGAAGCGGCGGCCAGCCAAAAAACCAGCCGCCAAGACGCCGCCCACGACTGCAAGGGCTTGCAGGTCGCTGCCCAAGCCAACCCCCATAGCGACCAACCGATCGAGGACCGACTGCTCCGGCAAGGACAACGCCAACATCAGCCGCAAGCCACACCACAACGCCATGCAGAGGATGGCGAATCGCAGCCAAAAGGTCGTCACAGGTTCGGCCCGCGAGTCGGCACCGACAGCCAGGACAACAACACCGGCAACAAAAACACCGTGAACACCAGCAAGAGCGACACGGCAATGGCCAGCAACAAGCCGATGGAGGCGGTGCCGGCATGAGGCGAGAGCGACAGCGCCGAAAAGGCGCCCACCGTGGTCAGAGCGCTCAGCACCACCGCGCGGGGGGTGCTCGAATGCATGAGATGCGGAACCCCCCCCTCGCCGCGGTAGCGGTCCACCACATGCACGCCGCTATCGACGCCGAGCCCGAACACCAACGGCATCACCAACACGTTGGCCATGTTCAAGGGCATGTCCAGCAGCACCCCCAGCGCCAACGTGAACGCCACGGCGAGCGCCAAGGGCACCACCACCAAGGCCGCATAGCGGACGCTCTGAAACATCACCAGCAGAATGCCGGCGATGGACACTAGGGCGAACGCCAACGCCTGCTGAAAGGCGCCAACCACCACCTCGCCGACGCCCCACTCAATGACGGGACGCCCCGTCGCCGTCGGTGCGATGGCGCGGACCCCTTCAATGAAGCGGGTCATGGCCCCGACATCGGCCACGTCCCCTTCGGGGAGCACGATGCCCAGTCGCTCATCGTTGCCGCCGGTGAACCGACGGCGAACTTCAGCCGGCACCGAATCCCCCGTGACCGGCGCGACCTGCAGCGCCCGCCGCAGCCACTCGAGCTCCTCAACCAAGTTGGGCACCACGCCCCGCTGCCAAAGCTGCAACTGCTGCGTCGGCCCCGCCGCCAAGGCGCTCAACGCCTCCTTGAGGTGGACAAGGCGGCCGCTGTCATCATGCCTCTCAATGGTCTGAACCAATTCCTCAACGCTGGTTCGCAGCTCGCTGGCCACCGGCGTCGGCAACTGCCGCAGCGGGGCCAAGGCGCTGGCGAGCATGAACTGCAAATCCTCCAGCACATAGAGTTTGTCCGCTTGGTCCTTGGGCACAAAGTCCGCATGGGTGATCACCGAGCCCACCACCGGCAGAGCCTCAATGGACTGCAGGGTGGATTCATCCGCGGAAACCAGCAGCAGGGCATAGTCCGTGGCTTGGCCGCCCTCCTGCAGCTCCTGCAAGGTGCGCATGGAGTCAGCGTTCGGATCTTTGAGCGCCAAGGTGCTGTAGTCAAAGCGCATTTGACTGGCGCTGGCTACCGCCAGCACCGCCAGCACGGTAAACAGCGCCAGCACCTTGCGGCGATGGAGTATCAGAATGTTCACCAGCCGGGCGCTTGAGGGGATGGACATGACGTGGGACTTGATGGGGCCAAGAACCGCGAACAGCGCCGGCAGCAAGGTGAAGGTCAGAAACCCGGCGATGGCAATGCCTCCGGCGGAAATGACGCCGAGATCGGCCAAGCCCTTGTAGTCCGTTGGCCAGAAGCCGAGAAAGCCGAGCGCCGTGGTGAGGGTGCAGACCACAATGGCGCCGCCAACGCTGTGTACGGTCGATTCCAAGGCCGGGCCGACCGCGCCGGCACCGGTGTTGACCGCCTCTTGATAGCGTAAGGAGAAGTGGATGGCGAAGTCCACGCCGAGGCCGAAGAACATCACCATGAAGACGATGGACAGGGTGTTGTATTCGCCCACGGCCAACATGGCGTAGGCTGAAGTCAGGGCGATGCCGACCGCCAGCATGGCGAAGGTGGCGACGATGATCTTAAGCGACCTGACACCGAGGATCATGGCCACCGCCAGGAGCGCCACCGCCAGCCAGCCGGCGAGCTGCACACCACTCACCGCCGCTTCTATTTCCTCATGCGCCAGGGCCACTTCCCCAGTGATGCCCACCCGGACGCCGGGCGGGGCGCCGGCCGCGGCGATCAGTTCGCGCAGTTCCCGCACCACCTCCGCATTGGCGGCGGTTTCGCCAAGTTGCAAATTGGTCTTGACCGCAATGAGCCGCCGCCAAGTCTCTTGGTCGTTGAAAAATTCATTGGCCCAATAGATGGTTGGGTCGTCACCGTCGAGCAGTGCGTTCGCCGAATCCCGCAGCAGCCCCACAACGCTCTCCGCGCCGCTGGGCAGTTCGTTCTCGATGCCATCGCCAAGCAAGCCGAGAATGCCGCGCAGGCTCGGGTCCTCGGCAACTGCGGTCAGCCAAGGCTGGGCTTCCGCCAAGCGGTCCGCGACTTCCTCGAGTTCCTGGTGGTCAAGGTACAGCAGCGCATGGTCGCGGAAGAACGGATGATTGTCCGGCGCGTAAACGGCCCGAAATCGATCCGGGCGGCGGCGAATCTCATCTTCAATGCGGCGGGCCGCATCCTCAACCTGCTTGAAGCCTGGCCCGGAAACCACCACTACGGCGGTTTTGACGTGGTCCGGAAACAACGACTCAAAGCGATCGAAGTGCTCGCGCCATGCAGCGTCCTGTTCGATGAGGTCGCCCAAATTGGCGTTCATCCTGAAGCGGTCCACGGCCACCCAAGCTGAAGCGCCGGCCAGCAATGCAAGGCAGACCAGAGTCGTCCAAGGACGATTGGAAATCAGAACAACCCATCTGGCTAGGCTCTGTATCAGCCAGCGCTGAATCATTCGATGGCGTCGGCCTCATCGAAAAAGCTGTCGAAGTCGTCCAGTGGCGGCGCCTCGTCATGAATCATGAACTCACGGATCTGGTAGTAGGCCTCACGGGTGAAGACGTAGGAATCAAGGGCCGCCGCATCCCGCGCATCGGTCAACGCCAGTGCATCCGCCCGGGCGCTCAGAAGGCCGACCCCACTCAACCAGAGTCGGTAGTCCTTGGGGACCGGACGTGGGTCAAAGAACGCGCTGAAGACCGTGGCCGGGATGTCGCGGAGAGTCGATGGTCCAAACAAGGGCACATAAACGTAGCGGCTGTTGCGCCACCCCCACACCGCCAAGGTTTGGCCGAAGTCCTCGTTTTGAGCGGGCAGGCCGACCGGCGTCGCCACGTCAAAAAGACCGGCCACGCCCAAGGTGCTGTTCAGCAAAAACCGCATCAAATCGGTGCCGCCGCCCCTGGGCTTGCCCTGCAGAAAGCCGTTGATGCTGCTGTCAACCGAAGTCAGGTTGGCGAAGAAGTTGGAGGCCCCCTTCTCCACCGGGTCCGGCAGCAGGCTTTGGTAGGCTCTGGCCGCAGGGGCAAAGAGGCTTCGATCCACCTTGTCCGAAAACTCAAAGGAGGTTCGGTTGAAGCCTTCGTTGGTGTCGTAGGCGGCGGAATCGGCGCTGTCTCCGAGGCTGGCGCAGGCGGCTTGCAGCAGCGCTACGGTCGCCAACGGGCCAGCCCAGGCGCACCGCCGCAACAGCCGCGCACCCAACTGCCGCTTGGGCGCTGTCCTTGCCCTAGGCGCCTGAAGCCCGACGCTCAGTTGGTTTTGGGTCTTCGCCTCGCCAAAGTTGGCGCAAACTTCCATATGTTTCTCCCATCGGCCCCGCTGGGCCGGCAATTTTCTCCAAGGGCGCAGGGTTTAGGCGCCCCAACTAGCATCTAATCGAGTGGCGCCGAGCCCGCCTCCGCAATGCTGGATTCAATGTGCTCAACCAGCGCAGGGAAACCCTTTTTTCTGATGATGCTGGCGTAGTCCGCCCGTCGCAACGACAGGTCGCTGACCCCGTCGGCCACCACATTGAACGCTTTGTCGCCGCGAAAGTAATAGTCCAGATTCACCGCTTCGCCGTTGGCGCGGATGAGTTGCGACTTGATGACCACGCCGGTGCTGGCGGCGGCCGCGTCCACCCGCTCAAACCGTTGGCCGCCGTAGCTGTCGAAGCGGTCCGCGTAGGTGGCGACGATCAGCCGCCCCAAGAGTTTGATGAAGGCTGCACGTTGCGCGTCCGGCAGGCTGCGCCAACTAGCCCCGACGCTGATGCGGGCAATGGTGGCCACGTCAAAAAAATCCGCCACGACCGGCTCCAGCAGCGCCAGCCGGGCAGCAAAGGCGTTGGTGCGCATGGCCTCGAGCAAGACGCTGTGGAAATGATCGACACGGCCGCCGGCCGCATCAGCCCCCTCCACTGCCCCGCCTACCGCCGGCGACCAGACCGCGGCCGCCATGACAAGGCCGCCGGCCAAGGCGGCAAGGCGCCGCCGCATGAAAGCGCCCCTACACTGGATGCCCCCAAGGGTGGCCTGCAACAAAGCAGGTGCGCAAAGCCTCATCGCACCAGCACCAAGGTGAACCAAGGAACGTAGGTGATCAGCAGCAGGGCCGCCAGCAACACCAGCATGAACGGCCAGCAAGCGGCGTAGAGCGCCAGTACCGGTTTGTTGAATCTATAGCTGGCGATGAACAGGTTCATGCCCACTGGCGGCGTAAAGTAGCCGATTTGCATGTTCGCCAAAAACACAATTCCCAAATGCACGGGATCTATGCCGTAGCCCGCCGCCACCGGCAGAATCAAGGGCACCATGATAACCAAGGCGGAGAAGATATCCAACATCGCGCCCAACGCCAACAGCAGGATATTCAAAAGCAGCAGAAAGGCAATCGGGCTTTCGATGTGCGCCTGCATGAACTCGAACAAACGCTGCGGCACTTCCGCATCCACTAGAAAGCTGGTGAACGCCAAGGCTACGCCCAGTATCAACAGGATGCCGCCCACCATGACCATGGCCTTGACCGCAATGGAAGGCAGGGCCCTAAGGCGCAAATCCCGATACAGCAGGGTCTCGGCGACCGTAACGTAAACTGCGGTCACCGCCGCCGCCTCGGAGATGGCGAAGTAGCCGGAATAGATGCCGCCCAGCACCACTATCGGCAGCGGCAGCTCCCAGCGGGCAGCCAGAAGCGCCGGCCAGATACGGGCGCGTTCCGCAGCTACGCCGGTCGGGTTGGAGGTCGGAACCGCCGAGCCGCGTCGTTGGACCCACAGCGTCCAAGCGACGAGGCAAGCCAGCATGAGCAGCAGCGGCAGCACTCCCGCCTTGAACAGATCTATGATCGTGAACGGCTCGCCCACGTTGATCTGCTGCGCGATGACGCCGTAGAGAATGAGCGGCAAAGACGGCGCCAGCAGCAGGCCCAAGCTGCCGGAGGTGGTTACCAACCCCAAGCTGAAGCGCTCCCCATAGCCGGCCTGCAGCAAGGCCGGCAACAACAGGGCGCCCAAGGCGACGATGGTGACGCCGGAGGCCCCGGTCAGCGCCGTGAACAGGCCGCAGGCGATGAAGCCGACGATGGCCAGGCCGCAGGGCAGCCAGCCGAGCAGGCTCCGCACCAAGGCGACCAGCCGCTCCGAGGTCTTGGCTTCGGCCAGAACGTAGCCGGCGTAGGTGAACAGGGGCAGAGCCACCAGCAAGGGCGTATCGACGATGCGGTACACCTCAATGGCCACCACCGTCAGATCGATGTCGGCGGCCAGAAAGCCCAGCATGGCGGCGGCCATGAGCACGGCGACCAACGGCGCTCCGGCCAAGGCCGCGGCCAACGTCAACGCCAAGCCGGCCCAAATCATCGGGGCACCAAGGTGTGCAGCAGGTAGCGCAGGCATATGACCGCCGCGCCGAAGGGCAAGACGGCTTCGCAGAGCCAGGCCGGAACGGCGCCGAAGGCGATCATCCCGTCTGCGTGTTCAAAGAGCACGAACTGCAGGCTGAACCAAGCGAAAACGCCGAATACGGCGCAGGTGAAGCCGTTGGTGAAGCGGGCGAGAGGCCGACGCCAGCGGGCCGGAGCGAAGCGGGTCGCCAAATCGATTCGGATGTGTTCATCGCTGCGGGAGGCCACCATGGCCCCCACCATCGCCACCCAGATCACCAGCACCCGCACCAAGGCGTCTCCCCACAGCAGGCCAGTGTCAAACAGGTTGCGGGCCGCCACCTGATAGGCGGCCACGCCGATGATGGCGGCGAGGATCAACACCAACAGGCCGTCCTCCAGCCGCCGCAGCCAAACCAAGACCAACCGCAAGGCGCTCAGATCAGCCGGCATGTCCGTCCCCTTCCGACTGCCCCGCCCGGCAAGGCCGCAGACAGCGCCGCATCGGCGCACTCATTTCCAATACGAACCCATCTGAAATTTCCCCAGAGCGAATCCAAAGCCCGTCGAGACGCATTTTCTTCCCGCCTAGACGCCCTTTGCACACCCCTAATGGCGAATTGCACCCACCAACCCCGAACAACCACGGACTATGCAGATCCTTCGCCGGCTATGGAGCGGCGTACAGGCTAGGGATCAGGAGCCGGCCCGGAAAGCAGTGAGATGCTCCAGCAAGGCGGTGTGCAGGTCGCCGGAAACATAGCCCTCCTGCACCAGCCGCGCCGAGGCTCGGTCGGCCAGCACACGCCACTCCGCCGCTTCGTCGGGGGAGGCCGACAGCCAAGTCAGCCCTTGGTTGGCCAGCGCCGTGGATGCCTGCTCATGGTCCTGGCGGCTGCGGGCGTTGACCTTGGCCACCATCTCCCCCATCACTTGGCGCACAGCCCGTTGGTCAGCCTCGTCGAGCCCGTCAAAGCGGCGTTTGTCGATGGCCAGCAGGCCGTAGATGTAGAGCAGGGGCAGATCCAGCACATGAGTCACGCGGGTGTGCCATTGCAGGGCGATGGCGCCCACCGGCGGCGCGGCAATGCAATCGATCAGGCCAGTCTGCAAGCCGCCGAGCACATCGACGATGGGCAAGGGAATGGGCGTCACCCCGAACGCCTGCAGCGCCTGCGCCGAGGCCGGGTCGTTGTCCGGCGTCCAGACCCTCTGCTTGCCGGCGTCCGCCACGCTGGTCACTGGGTTCTGCGACATGGCGTAGGCAAAGCCAACTTCGGCGAAGCCAAAGGCGACGAAGCCTCGCTCCTCCAAGCCGGCCATCAGCCTCCCGTCCAGACGCTCGCGCACATAGTCCGCTTCGGCACCGGAGCGGAACAGCATCGGCAGGTTGTACAAGGCGATGTCGGGATAGACCTGCACCAAGGCCCCGGCGGTCATCACCGCGCCGTGCAACTGACCTACCCGCATCTTACGCAGCACCGCCTTGTCGTCTCCCATCACCCCGCCGGGATAGAACTTGAAGGCGACGCGACCTTCGGTTGCCGCGGCCACGCTTTCACCGCCGGCGCGCAGCAAGTTCATCCACACGGAGCCCTCCGGCGACAAAGCGGCGATCTTCAGGGTTGCGCCGGCGGCGAAGGTGGGCCAAAGCGCAGCGCCGACGACGGCCAGCGCCAACCCAGCCAGACGCAAAACCCTAACCTGGCTGATTAGAGCGGCAACAGCAACAATCAACCAGCTGGAACTAGAAGTAGGCATCGGCGGTCTCCATCAATCCTTGAGCGCGCCGCTTGGCGACAGCGTTCATCAACGTCAGTTCGGGAACTTCGACATCGGCGGCTAGAACCTGGTTGAGCAGATCATCATGGAGAGGGCGGTCAAACACCAGCCGAGCGTACTGCTCCGCGAACATCACCAAGGTGAGCAGATGCTTGCCCTCGGCCAGCGCCAAGGCGCGTTCAAAGTGGGCGCGACCCACCTCCGGCCGGCCGCCCAAGGCCGGCGGCAGCAGAGTTTCAAACACCCCAAGGTACAGGTGCGGCCCACCGTATTCGTAGCCCTCATCGAGTTCGGCGATGCGCTGCATCAAAACCTTCACCTTGCCCAAGTCGGCAATGGCGTTGAAGTCGTCGCTGTTGGCCTGCATCCAAGCCGCCCAAGCGGTCGCCAAGCCGTAGGCCAAGGGCACGTCCTCCCTGCGCAAGGCCAAAGTCCAACGCTCGAATTCCGCAAAGGGCTTGCCGGCCACCCCGCAGCCACCTTCAACCCCAAGGCAAAGCGCCCGTTCCGCCAAGCCCTTAGCCTTGGCGGCCATCAGCCGGCTGCGCTCGCCGCGCTCCACAAAGGCGCCGGCATAGGCCGAATTCAGCAGTGCAGCTTGGGACAATAGGGTGACGCTGTCCGGGCTGCCCTCCAAGAGGCCGTCAATCAACAGCAGAAAGGCCGGCGCTCCCTCCCGCACAACATCCATGTCGGGGTTCTCCAATATCGCCGCCGCCAAGTCCCCGGCCAGGTTCTCCGTCACCGAAGACACCAAGGTGGTACAACCGGCCAACGCGAACAGGCACACCAGCAGCACGCCGCGACAGACGGCCCCTCTGCGCCGGACGCCGCCGAGCCGAGCCGAGGGCCCCGCCGCTTCCGCCACGTCAACCGCCGCACTGGCCCGACAGCCGCATTGGAGCATCCGCCAACAGAGGCAACGAGCGACGGCCGGCGCAGTCATTGCGCCTGTTGGTGGTGCGCCGAAAAGGTGCGGCCCAACATGCTGAGCGGTCCGCTCCGTCAGCTCGCAGCGGCCTGCACCGCGGCAAGCACCTCTTCCATCGGCGGCCTTTGCCGATACCCCGGCACAGCGAACTTGGCCACTACGGCACCTTCCGCCGAAATGTAGAAGATGCCCGGATGGGGTATGCCGTGGGCGCTGTGGCCGGGCTCGTACTCCTCGTTCAGCACGTTGAAGCCGAGCACATGCTTGGCGTCCTCATCGCTGAGCAGGGGATAGCCCAATTCCCGGTCGGCGTGAAAAGCCGCCAGAACCTCCACGTCGTCATAGGTCATGCCGGCCACTTTGACGCCGACCGCTTCAAATTGCTCTCGCCATTCCTCCAGTTGAACCAACTGGTGCATGCAGAAGGGTCACCAATCGGCGGAGCGGTTCAGAAACAGCACCAGCCCCCGCTCACCCGCCAAGGACCCCAAGTCCCGCAAGGCGCCGCTTTGGTCCTGGGCCTCAATGGCCGGTGCCTTGGCGCCCACGGCCAAGCCCCAACCATCCGCATAGTCGTCCGCCAACGCCGCCGCCGCCAGCATGGCCGCGACCCAAGCTGCCACGGCAATCATTGCCTGCTTCATGTCAATCATCCTCGTCAAGCCATTGTGATAGATGCGGCATGATCGAAGCCAAGGCGTCCGCTGTCAAGGCGCAAGCGGCGTAATGTCAATCTCTGGCTGCATGTCGTCCAGAACAACTTTTCAACGTGCGGTGCGCTCATGCGGCCTCCCCAGTGGGTGTTCGAAGCGGGTTGGCGCGGGGTCGAGGCTCTCAAGTGGCCCAACGAAGCATGACCACCACGGGGGCGGTCTAGGCGCTAGGCACTGGCTTGGGATGCCCCTAGGGGCTGGACAGAGCGCCACGGCGTCTTGGGGAAACTGCTAAAATTCGCATTTTTGCCGTTCGCCATGCCCAGCTTCACCCGCGCCGGCCTGCGTCTCCACTACGAACAATGGGGCGCTCGCGCCGACCCACCCGTGCTGCTCATCCACGGCCTGTCCTGTCAGATCATCCATTGGCCGCCGCGCCTGATCGAGCTGTTGGCCGCCGCCGGCCACCGGATCATCGCCTTGGACAACCGGGACATCGGGCTTTCCTCCAAGGTCGACGCGCCGGCGCCAAGGGTGGCCGAGATCGTCGCCAACCTAGCCGACCTGTCCATCCACCCGCCGGCCTACACGCTGAGCGACATGGCCGGGGATGCGGTTGCCCTGCTGGACCACCTCGGGCAGGCCGGCGCCCATGTCGTCGGCCTGTCCATGGGCGGCATGATCGCCCAAACCCTCGCCATCGAGCATCCGCAGCGCTGCTTCAGCCTGACCTCCATCATGTCCTCCACCGGCAATCCGGACCTGCCGCCGCCCAAGCCGGAAGCCTTTGCCGCGTTCATTGCTGATCGCCCCGAAGACCGGGGCCAAGCCATCGCCCAATACCAGCAAGGGTGGCGCATCCTGGCCGGCCCGCATTACGACTCGCTGGCCGAAGGGCTGGCCAGATTTTCCGAGCAGGCTGTGGACCGGGGCTTCGACAACGCGGGCTTCGCCCGCCAACTGCTGGCCATCCGCCACGCACCAGACCGCCGCAAGGCCCTTGCGCAGGTTCAGGCGCCGGCGCTGGTCATCCACGGCGCCGCCGACCCGCTGGTGCCGCCGGCAGCCGGCGAAGACACCGCCAAGGCCCTGCCCAACGCCAAGCTCAAGGTCTTCGACAAGATGGGCCACGACCTGCCGGAACCACTGGTGCCGGAAATCGCCCAAGCCGTCATCGACCATGTCAAACAATCCGCCACCCGCCGATAGCCGCCGGCGACGGCACGGCACACACCGCGCCAAACCTCGCCCAATGGCCTGAATTGAGCCGGCAATGGCGGTAGAATCGGAGCAAACGGCGGGCTGTTCGCCATGAATCCGCAATTTCTCAACAAGTTCATTCGGCAAGGCCGGCTTACGGTGGTCGATCACGCCGGGCGCGAGTTCGAATTCGGCCAAGGCGAACCCAGCGCCGTTTGGCGCCTGCATAGGGCCTCCACCTTCAACGCCATCCTGCGCAATCCCCAACTCAACCTAGGCGAGACCTACATGGCCGGCGACTGGGACGCCGGCGATGGCGACCTGCACGGCTTGCTGACCGTGCTGCGCATCAACCTTGAAGCCGACTTGCACGAGAACTTTTGGCTGAACGCCCTCAAAATGCTGCTCGGCTCCTGGAACAGCGTCACCGCCAGCCACCGCAACGTCCGCCACCACTACGACTTGGACGAACCCCTGTTCCGCGCCTGCCTGGACAAGGACATGCACTACTCCTGCGCCTACTTCAAGAACCCGGACGCGAGCTTGGAGGACGCCCAGGCGGCAAAATGCGAACGCATCGCCGCCAAGCTCCGCCTAGCGCGCGGCCAGCGGGTGCTCGACATTGGCAGCGGCTGGGGCAGCTTGGCCCTGCACTTGGCAGAGCGGCACGGGGTGTCCGTCACCGGGCTGACGCTCTCCACCGAACAGTTGCGTGTCGCCAAGCAGCGGGCGCTGGAGCGCGGCTTGGCGGACCAGGTGGAGTTCCACCTGCAGGACTACCGAGAGCATGAGGGCGTCTATGACCGCATCGTCTCCGTCGGCATGTTCGAGCATGTCGGCAAGCGCAACTATCCAGCCTTTTTCGACAAGGTGCGCAACTGCCTGGCCGCCGATGGCGTCGCCCTGCTGCACAGCATCGCCAGCAAGGCCCCGCCGACGCCGGTGAACCCTTGGATTCGGCGCCACATCTTTCCCGGCGGCTACATTCCCTCCCTTTCCGACATCGCCCCCGCCGTAGAGCAGGCCGGCCTGACCAGCACGGACATTGAAGTGCTGCGCACCCACTACGCCCTGACCTTGCAGGCTTGGAACCAGCGGTTTCAGAAAGCGCGCCCGGGATTCGCGGCAAGCAAGGGCGAAGCCTTCTGCCGCATGTGGGAGTTCTACTTGGTGACCTGCCAAACGGCCTTCGAGGTCAGCGACCTAGTGGTGCTGCAATGGCAACTAGCCAAGAACAACCAAGCCGTGCCCATGACCCGCGCCTACCTCACCGCAGAGCCCTAAACGGCCTATTCCCAAGGCCCCACCCAGCATGGACTCCCGGCCCAGAGCACGAGCCCACATCCAGCAATCAACACCAAGGAGCGCGGCCACGAACATGTACGAGCGCAATTCCTCCAAACTGGCGCGGCGAGGCGCCGTCATTGCCTTGTCAGCTCTAATAGGGCTCGGCAGCAGCGTTGCGGTCAGGGCCGCAAGCGGCGACGCCGGGCTGCGGCAGAACGGGTTTTACGCCGGCGCCTTCCTCGGCGCCGGGCGGGCCAACAACCGGATCGTCGATGTCGATGGCTTCTCGAATTGGGGCAGTCCGGGCTGGACCGTCGATTACGATGACAGCGGGTTCATCGGGGGCCTCCTGATCGGCCGGAAATTCCAAACCAGCGCCGGACGCATCAGGCTGGAGCTTGACGGCGCACTGGGAGACCTTTCGGCAAAGACCAACAAGCTGGACCCCGGAGGCTTGGACGAAACCGCCAAGGCCAAGTTCCGTTGGACAGCGACGCTGCGCACCGGCGGCGAGTGGGCCGTTGGCGCCGCCACGGTCTTCGCCACCGGAGGGCTGGCCGCTGCTCGAATCAGCAATTCGGTGACCGACCTCGACCGGAGCGGCCTCAACGACCCTTGGCGTTTGGACCCGGACGATTCCTTTCGGCAAACCTCGACGGAAGTGGGCTGGACGATCAGCGTCGGTGTCGAAGCCGCCCTGTCCCCCGCCTGGAGCCTGCGGCTGGAGGGCAACCACCTAGATTTCGGGAGCAGCACCCACCATGTGAACCACTCGGCCAACGGCCGTTGCGGGCCGGGAAATCCGCAAAGGCCCTGCCCCTACAAGGTCAAGAACAGGCTGGGCGTGATTCGTCTGGGCATCAGCCGCCGCTTCGGCGGCTAGAACGCCGCCGAGGAAGCCATTGCAAGGCGGGAATTGCCTGACGCCCAAGCTGCAAGCCGCGCTCAACCGGTCAGGCTGCCCAGGAACTCCAGCGTGCGATCATAGGCACCCTCCTCCACGCCCATGATGGCGGCGTTGAAGTGGGTGACGCCCATGTCCTCAAGGCGCTTGATCTCCCCGCGCAGCAGGTTCTCGTCACCTAGAATGGCGACGTCCTCCGGCCCCCGGGCGCCCTCCCGGTCCAGCATGGCCCGGTAGCTGGGCAACTGGCCGTAGATCACCAAGCCCTTGCCGACTGCGGCACGGGCCTCGTCCGGCTTGGTGGTGAGGGCGATGGGGTAGCCGCCCACCACTCTCGGCGCCGGCTTGCCGGCCGCAGAGGCGGCGGCGCTGAGCCCCGGCAGCACATGCCCCTGCATGGTCTTCGGCCCCACCATCCAAGTGTTGGTGCCGTCCGCGAGTTCCCCGGCAACCTTCAGCATGGCCGGGCCCAAGGCGGCAACCACCACAGGCATCCCCTCCGAGCCGGGAATGTCCATGGTCAGGCCGCGCACCCGATACTCATCACCCTCGTAGTTGAGCGTTTCGCCACGAACTAGGGGCATGAGCACCCGCAGATACTCGCGCATGTGCGCCGCCCGCCGCTGGTAGGAGAGGCCCAGCATGTCCTCGATGACCAGCTTGTGGGAAAGCCCTATCCCCAGCGTGAAGCGCCCTTTGCAGGCGGCCTGGGCGGTGAGGGCCTGCTGGGCGATGGCTGTCGGGTGGCGGGGATAGGTGGGCGTCACCGCCGTGCCCAAGCCGATGCGCTCCGTCTCCCGGCCAATCAAAGCCAAGGTGCTGATGGCGTCGAACGAAAAGATGTTCGCCAGCCATACGTCATCCAACCCGGCCCGCTCCGCCTGCTTGGCCACGGCGATGACGCCCTCAACGTCCCGGCGGGCGCCGTCCGCCCCAAGCATGATTCCTATGCGCATTGCAACACACTCCTTCAGCAGTTTCCGGTGAAAGCCGCACCTTACGCGAAAAAGCCGGCATGGGTAAACAGGGCAACGGCACGGCATCCCAGCTTGCCGCACCTCAGGCGCAACGCGGCAACGCAGAAGGGAGAGCCTCGGCAGGTGGCGCAGGGGTGCGCTTTGGCGTCATAATTGCCGCCCTTTGCGGAGGGCTGACATGCTAGGCGACCAAGCCGACAAGGAAACCATCGCCATTCTCGGTGGCACGGGAGACCTAGGCACCGGCCTCGCCATTCACTGGTCCAAGGCCGGCTACCGCATGATCATCGGCTCCCGCACCCTGCCCAAGGCCGAAAAAGCGGTGGCCGACCTGCAGGAGATCAGCCCGGACACGCCCGCTCTGCCCATGGAGAACGCCGCTGCCGCCGCCGCCGGGGACATCGTGGTGCTGACCGTTCCCGCCGCCCATCAGCTATCCACCTTGGCCGGCGTGAAACAAGCCTTGGCTGGGAAGATTCTCATCGACGTGACGGTGCCCCTAACGCCGCCCAAGGTGGGCACGGTGCAACTGCCGCCGGAAGGCAGCGCCGGCAAGCGGGCGCAGGACCTTCTAGGCGATGAGGTCATGGTGGTCACCGCCTTCCAGAACGTCGCCGCCCATCTGCTCAAGGAGGACGTGCGCATCGAGTGCGACGTGCTCGTCGCCGGCAACAAAAAGGCCGCCCGGGACAAGGTGATGCAGCTTGTGCAGGCGGCCGGCATGACCGGCTGGCACGCCGGCCCCATCGAGAACTCGGCGGCGGCGGAGGCGCTCACCTCCATCCTCATCCAGATCAACCGGCGGCACGACATCTCCCACTCCGGCATCAAGATCGTCGGGCAGTCGGACCATTGATTCGCGCACCCGTCGCTGTCAAAATTTTTGCAGAACGAAAAATCGTTGTTAAAACAATTTGTTAGGGAACTACTGCCAACTGGGCTTTGGTGCGGTTTGGTGTGCAGTTCCGGGATCGGCACCCGCCTAGGAAGCGTCATGAACGGGTTCCCGTTTGTTGAGAAAGCCTTGGGAGTTGTTCCACATTGACCGCCGCAGAGGGTTCATCAAGCAGCAGCAGCATGGCGGAACCCAAAAAACTGAAGACCCATGCCCTGCGCCTGCTGCCGGTGCCGGACTTGCCGATGGTTCAGCCGGGGGATGACCTCGCGGCGCTGGCTTTGCAGGCCATCGGCCAAGCTCAAATCGCACTCGAGGGAGGGGATGTGATCTGCTTTGCGCAGAAAGTCGTCTCCAAGGCGGAAGGCCGGCAAGTCGCCTTGGCGGACGTGCGTCCTTCGGTGGAGGCGAAGCGCTTGGCGGCGGAAACGGACAAGGATCCGCGCCTAGCCCAGCTCATACTGGATGAATCCACGGCGGTTGTGCGGCAAAAACCCGGCATTGTGATCGTCCGGCATCGGCTGGGCTTCGTGTGCGCCAACGCCGGCATCGACCAATCCAACATCGAACACCAAGGCGGCGCTCAGGCGTTGCTGCTGCCGAAGGACCCCGACCGCTCCGCGGCGGCGCTGTGCGAACGACTGCGGGCGGCGGCCGGCGTGGCGCTCGGCGTAATCATCACGGACAGCCACAACCGGCCTTGGCGCCTAGGCACCGTCGGCGTGGCCATCGGCGCCGCCGGCGTCGAAGTGCTGGATGATTTCCGCGGCGGCGTCGATCTGTTCGGGCGCGAGCTCAAGGTCACTCTCATCAACCGAGTCGATGCCATCGCCGCCGCAGCCACCCTGCTGATGGGCGAAACTACAGAGAGAATTCCGTTGGTGGTGGCCAAGGGGCTGCCGCCGCAAAATAGCCGGGACCACGCCGCCATGGTGGTGCGCCCTCTGGAGGAGGACCTGTTCCGCTAATGGCCTATCTCGCGCTAACCGGCGGCATCGGCGGCACCAAGCTGGGGCTGGGGCTGGCCCGCGTTCTGCGGCCCGATGCGCTGAGCTTCCTGGTCAACACCGGGGACGACTTCGAACATCTCGGCCTGCATGTGTCCCCGGATGTGGACACCCTGACCTACACTCTGGCGGGCGCGAGCAACACCGCCTTGGGTTGGGGCCGCAAGGACGAGACTTGGCGCTTCATGGCGGCGCTTGAGGCACTGGGCGGCGAAACCTGGTTTCGGCTGGGCGACGCGGACTTGGCGCTGCACGTCACCCGCACCCAGATGCTCAAGCAGGGCGCGACCCTGACCGAAGCCATCCGCGCCCTCAGCGCCCGGCTGGGCGTGGCCCACTCCATCATCCCCATGAGCGACGATCCGGTAAGGACTTTGGTGCATACGGCGGACGGTCGGCTGTCGTTCCAGCACTACTTCGTGCGGGACCGCTGCCGACCGCAGGTGACCAGCTTCGAGTTCGCCGGCGCCGCCGACGCCGCCCCAAGCCCGGCCCTGCTGGAGCTGCTGCCCACCTGCGACGGCGTCATCATCTGCCCCTCCAACCCCTACGTCTCCATCGACCCCATCCTGTCGGTGCCGGGCTTGGCGGCGGCCCTGAAAGCCTGCGGAGCGCCCATCGTCGCCGTCTCCCCCATCGTCGGCGCCGCCGCCATCAAAGGCCCTACGGCGAAGATGATGGCGGAGCTTGGCGTACCCACTACCGCCGAGCAGGTGGCCGAGCACTATCGGGGCCTTATCGACGGCTTCATCCTTGATGTGGCCGATGCCGACCTGCACGGCGCGCTAGGCGTGCCGACCCGGGTGCGGCACTCCGTGATGGTGACCTTGGAGGACCGGGAGCGCTTGGCCGCCGGCGCCTTGGAGTTCATCAAGGAGTTGAGCGCCGATCTTCGGCCAACGGCGCCATTGACCATCGACGATGCCGACGACCAAGGGAATTGCGCTCAATAGGCCGCCGGATGTCCCGTGAGGGCGACGAGGAAAATCATGTGGGCCATCGTCCCCGTCAAGCGCTTTGACCAAGCCAAGCGGCGCTTGGCCAGCGTGTTGAACGCCCCGCAGCGGCGCGGCCTGATGCTGGCCATGGCCCAGGACGTGTTGACCGCCCTCTCCCAGGCCCAGCAATTGAGCGGGGTACTGCTGGTCTCCCGGGCTCCCGAAGCCGAGGCCCTCGCGCAAGCCTTCGGCGTGCGCCAGTTCGCCGAAAGCGCAGCGGCGAACCTGCCCCAGGCCTTGGAGGAAGCCCGTGACCACGCCGTAAGCGAACTGGACGCGACCAGCGTTTTCATCGTGCCCGCCGATGCGCCCCTAATCTCCGGCGATGAGATCGACCAACTCATCCAAGCGCATCGGCACGTCACCCTGCTGCCCGACGGGGAGGCCATCGGCACCAACGGCTTGATCTGCACGCCGCCGGACGCCATCCCCTTCGTCTTCGACGGCAAGAGCTTCAAAGCCCATGCCGCCCACGCCCAGGCCGCCGGCTTCCCGCCAAGCATAGTGGCGAATTCCAGCTTCGCATTGGACATCGACACACCTGACGACCTAGCGCAACTGCTGCGCCAAGCCCAAGGCGGCAAAACCGCCGCGTATCTGCGGGAGTGCGGCCTAGCCGACGATAACTTAGGGCATGATCGAGGCGCTGGTTGAGCCCCGCATTCGCCCCAGCCCGATGGGAGGCCGGCCGGTCTTTGCAGTGCGGCGGCAGGTTCCATTGCAAGCACGATTTCGGAAACGCCGAGGCGCCAAGCGAGAGCAAGCAATGGACAGAGGGACGGGGCAATGCCAAAATCCAAGGGCGTCCCGAACCCATGCCGCGCCACGCTGAATGTCTCCCGCCGCTTGGGGCCGTTCGCAAGCCGCCAACACAGGGCAACCGGATCATGGCCACATCGCTTAATGCACACTGCCCCGCCATCCCCTACGGTCTAGCCTACTTCAAGGGCATCCGCCAGGAGGGTTGCCTGTATGTCGATAAGACCCGCTTCATCCACAAGTTGGAGAACGAGCGCCATGTTTTTCTGATTCGCCCGCGGCGCTTCGGCAAAAGCCTCTGGCTTTCGGCACTGGAGAGCTACTACGACCGCAAGCAGGCCGACGAGTTCGAGGCCATCTTCGGCGGCACCGACATCGGGCGGCGGCCCACGGCGAACCGCAACTGCTACGTCGTCCTGCGCTTCGATTTCTCCGCCTTCAACGACAAGCTGGAGACCTTGGAGGAACGCTTCGAGGAGTATTGCTTCACGCAGCTTCAGGGGGCTGTGGAGCGCAACGCCGACCTCTTTTCCGAGGCGGCGATGCAGCGCATCCTCTCCGCATCCGGCATCAACGGGCAGCTCAACAGGCTGTTCCAATACGCCAACGACCACGACATCCCGCTGTACGTCCTGATCGACGAATACGACAACTTCGCCAACACCATCTTGGTTCATCAAGGTGCGGAGGCTTACCACTCCTTCACCCACGGCGGCGGCTTCTACCGCAATTTCTTCGCCACCCTGAAGACCGGCACAGCTGTGGGCAGCCTGCAGCGCATGTTCATCACCGGCGTGTCGCCGATCACCATGGACGACGTGACCAGCGGCTTCAACATCGGCGCCAACATCAGCCTGAACCCCGCCTTCAACGAACTGCTGGGCTTCACGGAAGACGAAGTGAAAGGCGTTCTACGAATGTACAGCGACGCCGGCGCCCTCCATCAAGAAGTGGGCGCCGCGCTGCACACCATGCGGGAGTGGTACAACGGCTACCGCTTCGCCCAAGGTGCTCCGAATGATCTGTACAACTCGGACATGGTGCTTTACTACCTGAAGGCGCTCGTTCTTTACGGAGCCCCGCCCGAGGAATTGATCGACGCCAACGTGCGCATCGACTACGGCAAGCTGCGCCACCTGCTGGTGACTGGACAGCGATTGAACGGCAATTTCGACCTGCTGCGCAACCTCATCGGCGAAGGCAAGGCGGACGCCAACCTGGTCGGCAGCTTCCCCCTGGAACGCCTAGGTCGGCGCGAAAACTTCCTTTCGCTGATGCACTACTTCGGCCTGCTCAGCATCCAAGCAGCCACCGAGGACGCGCCAAATCTGGGCATTCCCAACCAAACCGTGCGCCAACTGATGTACGGCTACCTGCGCGATGGCTACGACGACACCGGCGTGTTCTCCGTCGATCTCTATGAGTTCGAGCGGCTGACCCGCGCCATGGCCCGCGACGGCGACTGGCGCCCGGCCATTGAGCGCTTAAGCGCCGCGGTGGCGGAGCAAACCAGCATCCGCGACTACATCCAGGGCGAAAAGATCATCCAAGGCTTTCTGGCTGCCTACCTCAGCGCATCCAACTGCTTCGTCCTCCATACGGAAGTGGAACTCAACAAAGGCTACGCGGACATCGTTTTGCAGCCGCTCATCGCCCGCCACCCAAGCCTGCGCCACGGCTTTGTGGTGGAAATCAAGTACCTGAAGCGCGACGCCGCCGGCGACGCCAAGCCGGCCGCAGCCCTGGAGACGGCAACAGAGCAGTTGCGCGGCTATCTAGCGGACCAGCGCTTGGCGAAGCAGCATCCGTCGGTCCAGTTCACGGGCTTGGCGCTGGTGTTCCACGGCTGGGAGCTGGTGCATAGCGAAGCCATCAGGACGACCTCCTAGCCTTGCACCCGTATATGCGGCGCATACCAATCGAGCTATGCGGCCCTGAAGAGGCGGGTCCGATTCCCGACACGGATCGCGAGCTACAACAAAGTTCACTCCTGCGGTGCAAATCGCCCTCTGTTTCCGGTGGTCCAGCCCTTTGACAGACCGTCGATTTTTCGCCTTAAGAACGTGTATTTTCGCACTAAGACCTTGTATTTCTCGCCATAAGAGGTACATGCAGGGCATTTGGCGGGGTACTTCCAAGGCGTTCGCCCGCTACGGGAGAACGTTCATCGACAGGGCCTAGTCGTCTTGGCGGAGTTCGCCGGCAGCGCCTTCGAGCGGGGTGTTCCAATCTACGGCGGGCGGGAGGTGTTGCCGTTCAGCTTAGGCGGGAGGCGCTTCCACGCCCTGCCCTTGGGGATGTTGTTGGGACAGCGCCCCAGTTGAATGAAGGTGCGTTTTCCGAGCGGACGGGCCAGCGGGGGAGATTGGGACGCCCTAGGAGCGCTGAACGCCATGCTGCTGCTCGGCGTGTTGGACAACGAGCCAGAAACCCGCACGATACGGGCGGGCATTCCATCCTTCGTGCGGCACGTCGCAAAGATGTCGCCGCCAACGCCCAACAGGCTACCCACAAGGTAGCGGCAATTCCCCTTCTTCCAATTGCGGAAGCCAAACGGCGTTCCTTTGTCGTCGTGGGAGCAGGATACTTGGTGTAGGAACCAGTTTGTATTCGCACCATTCCAGAAGCGCGTCTATTCTTTCTGAAAATGGCAGCGCACGCACGGCCTTGGCATCGCCACATGGCACCAGATAAGGCTAACGAGTGACTGGGCAGCCAAGGCTGGCAAGCCCGCCACGCTAACCATACTGTCCAAATTCCTCGGTTGCCGACCGAATTGAGAGCATATAATGCGCCGAATGGAAACGAACAAAATGCTCGGCTCCAATTTGGATGCTCTCGGCATCAACGCCATGACAGCAGCGATGGTCGAGCGTTTGGTCGGCGAATTCAACCCCTTGAAGATCATGCTGTTTGGGTCCAGGGCTCGGGGAGACGCCAACGCCTCAAGCGACATTGACGTGTTGGTGGTCCTGCCAGACTTTCCAGCCAGCCAAAAGCGTGACAAGCGCGTTGCCGTCAGGCGGGTGCTTCAGGATGTCTTCGACGTCGCGTTGGATTTCGACGTGATGGTCTCCACGCCCCAGGAGATAGATCGCATTGGGCATGTTCCCGGATGGCTTCTGCACGAGGCGTTGCGGGAAGGCAAAGTGCTGCATGAGCGTGTCTGAGCAGTCCTTGCAAGCGGGTTTTCTACCATTCCCAACAAGCGGCGGAAAAGGCGTTGAAGGCCGGCTTGGTCATTGACGGCAAGTCTCCCCCGAGGACGCACAACTTGGAAACTCTGCGGCGCCTGATGACGCGGCGTGGCGGATGGGATCAATTAAAGCCTGAATGGGATTTGCAGCGTTTGACGGATTGGGAGGTTTCCGGCCGCTACCCGGACCCAACCCTTCCGCCAACAGTGAAGGAAGCACAGGCCATGCTTGTGTTGGCCAAGGATGTTGTGCGGGTGATAACGGAGCAGTTTGAATCCTGCCGTCGATAGGCCCTTGAGCGTTGTGTGCTTGGGTGCGGGTCCTGTGGTCGCACATGGTTGGGGACACGGCGGCGCTGCCCGCCCTTGAGGAATTGGAACAGGATGACGAAGGAGGCAACATGACGACATTGCTGGAAGCGAATGCACGGCAGTGGGAGTCCGAGTGGCTCGCGCAAGGCGTTAAGAAAGGCCGCACCGAAGAAGGCTTGCGGCTTATCGGCCGGCTTGCGGCGTTGAAGTTCGGCGCACGCACTGCGGAACGTCTAGCTGAGCTTACGAGTGGCCTGTTGGCGCAGGAGCATCTGGATTTGGTGGGCGATTGGATCATCGAGTAAGGCGGCGCGGACACCAACGCGCTGCCTTGGCTGGCGGCGAGAACCTCATCCACACCGCCAACATCTACGGGCCGCTGGCGTTCGACTCTGGCAAGGGTATGGCGCAACGCCAGTGCAGTGTTGGATAATGGGCCGCCAGAAGAAACGGCGGCATTCCGCCGCCAACATCCGTAGGCATAATATGGCGAACCTCAGCCCCGCTCTGGAAAAGGCCCGCAACGGCAGCCGGTTAAGCGACGCGGAAGCGTTGGCGTTGGCCGGCTATGGGGACACCAACGCCCTGGCTTCCGTCGCCAACGAACTGCGCGACCACGGCTTCCGCAACGTCGTCACCTATTCGCGCAAGGTCTTCATTCCCCTCACCCATCTGTGTCGGGACGTCTGCCATTACTGCACCTTCGCCCAGGTGCCGCGGCGCATCAAGGCGCCCTTCATGACGCTGGACGAAGTGCTTGAGGTCGCCCGCCGCGGCGCCGCCTTGGGCTGCAAGGAGGCTCTGTTCACTCTGGGCGAAAAGCCTGAACTGCGCTACAGGGCGGCCCGGGAGGGTTTGGCGGAGCTTGGCTTTGCATCGACCTTGGAATATCTGAACCAGGCCGCGGAGGTCGTCCTCAAGGAGACCGGCTTGCTGCCGCACCTGAACGCCGGCACCATGACGCCGGAGGAATTGGCGCAGTCAAGGCCGCTCGCTCCTTCAATGGGCATCATGCTGGAGTCCGCCTCGGAGCGGCTGTGCGCCAAGGGCATGCCCCACTACGGCTCGCCGGACAAGGTGCCCGCGGTGCGGCTGCAAACCTTGGAGGACGCCGGCAAGGCCAAGATTCCCTTCACCACCGGCATCCTCATCGGCGTCGGCGAGACGCGCCGGGAACGCATCGAGTCCCTGCTGGCCATCCGCGCCCTGCATGAGCGGCACGGCCACATTCAGGAGATCATCGTTCAGAACTTCCGCGCCAAGCCGGAAACCAAGATGGCCCAAGCGCCGGAGCCGGACTTGAACGAGCTGCTCTGGAGCATCGCCGCCGCCCGCCTCATCTTCGGGCCGAACATGAGCATTCAGGCGCCGCCGAACTTAAGCCCCGGCGTGTTGCCGCAAATCGTCGCCGCCGGCGTCAACGATTGGGGCGGCGTGTCGCCGCTGACGCCGGATTTCGTCAATCCCGAGGCGCCTTGGCCGCATCTGGACGACCTTGCGCGGGAAACCGCCTTGGCGGGCAAGGACCTGCACGAACGTTTGACCCTCTATCCGGCATACGCACGGGACTACGCAACCTGGGTGGCGCCGGAACTGCACGAGAGGCTTCTGGAACTCGTTGATGCCGACGGCTTTCCGCGCACGGACCCTTGGGCGCCAGGAGAGCTGATCGACCCGCCGCAGCAGGACTTGGCCCGCATAACCCAGCGCCCCAATGGCGCCGTCCCCACAGCCGCGCCGGGCCTCGGGATTCCGGCTTTCCCGCGCACTTCCCCAGACTTGACGGCCATTCTGGACAAGGCGGCACTGGGCGGAGGCCTGGAAGAAGCGGAAGTGGTGCGGCTGTTCCAAGCAAGGGGCGCAGACTTCGCCGCCGTGGTGCGGGCCGCGGACCGGCTGCGGGCGAAGGTCAACGGCGATGTGGTCAGCTTCGTCGTCAACCGCAACATCAACTACACCAACATCTGCTACTTCAAGTGTCAGTTCTGCGCCTTCTCCAAGGGCAAGCTGTCGGAGAACCTGCGCGGACGGCCCTATGACCTTTCCCATGAGGAGATCCAGCGGCGCACACAGGAGGCTTGGGAACGGGGTGGCACCGAAGTCTGCATGCAGGGCGGCATCCATCCCGAATACACCGGCGACACCTACCTAGGCATCCTGAAAGCCGTGCAAGCCGCCGTGCCGGGCATGCACATACACGCCTTCTCGCCCTTGGAAGTCTGGCAGGGCGCGGCCACCCTGAACCTGGACTTGCCCACCTACCTGAAGCGCCTTAAGGCTGCCGGCCTTGGCACCCTGCCCGGCACCGCCGCGGAGATATTGGACGACGAAGTCCGCGCCCTGATCTGCCCGGACAAGATCAACACGGAGCAATGGCTGCAAGTCATGGAGGCCGCCCACGGCGCCGGCTTCAAGACCACCGCCACCATCATGTATGGCCATGTGGAGGGGCCGCAGCATTGGGCGCGGCACCTGCTGCGGGTGCGCCGCCTGCAGGCCAAGACCGGCGGCTTCACGGAGTTCGTGCCGCTGCCGTTCGTCCACATGGAGGCACCCATGTACCTCAAGGGCAAGGCCCGCAAAGGCCCCACCTTCCGGGAGGCCATCCTCATGCACGCCGTGGCCCGCCTGGCCCTGCATCCCCACATCACCAACATTCAGGCCAGCTGGGT
The DNA here is from genome assembly GCA_958296195.1 of uncultured Pseudomonadales bacterium. GTDB lineage: Bacteria > Pseudomonadota > Gammaproteobacteria > Pseudomonadales > Azotimanducaceae > Azophilus. Next base: position 3,629,994 of record OY282455.1, read on the forward strand.
GAAGATGGGGCACAAGGGCGTGGTCGCCTGCCTCAACGCCGGCTGCAACGACCTCGGCGGCACCCTGATGAACGAGAGCATCAGCCGCGCCGCCGGCACCACTCACGGGCAGGAAACCTCGCCGCAAACGATGGCGGCCATGATCGAAGCCGCCGGCCGCCAGCCGCGGCAGCGCAACACCCTTTACGAGGACGCCAGCCCGGAACGCATCGAAGCCGGCCGCCGCGCCGGGGAACTGACCGAGATCATCAATACCCCGGCCCGCAAGTACGAACGCAAGCGCAGCGCTCCCCTGCTGCGTCCGGGCTTGATCGAACTGTCGGAGGCCTAGGCGGCCGGAATACCACCCCCGCGCCGAACGCCCCGCATGGACGCGACCTTCCCACTGCTGACGGGATACGCCGCCGCCATTGCCGCCGCATCCCTGTTCGGCGGCTGGCTGCCTTCCGTCATTCGCATGACCCACACCCGCATCCACATGGCGATGAGTCTGGTGGCGGGCCTAATTCTCGGCGTGGCCCTACTCCACCTGCTGCCCCACGGCATGGCGCAGTTGCCGGAGCCGGATGCAGCCGCGACCGCCCTTTGGTGGGCGATGCTGGGCATGGTCTTCATGGTGCTGCTGCTGCGGGTGCTGCCCTTCCACCAGCACGACTTCAGCAACGCAGCCCACGGCACCGGCGCACCTTCCCTAGGTTGGTTCGGCATCGCCCTGGGCATGGGCCTGCACTCCTTCGTTGAAGGGGTTGCCCTGGGCGTCGGTGTTCGGGCCGGCATCGCCAGCGGCGGCGGGTTGGTCGGCGGCGGCGTGTTTTTGGCTATTTTTCTGCACAAACCCTTGGACGCCCTGTCGATTGCCGGCGTCATGCAGGCCAGCCATCTCGATGGCCGCACCCGCCGACTGGTCAACATCGGCTTCGCCTTGATCTGCCCAGCGGCGGCCTTCTTAACGTATTGGGGCGCGGCTTCGCTCGGTGCTGGGCAGGAGGCGATTGTGGGTCGGGCGCTCGCCTTTTCGGCCGGCGCCTTTCTATGCATATCGCTGAGCGACCTGCTGCCGGAAATTCAATTCCACAGCCACGATCGCGGCAAGTTCACCCTAGCCTTCCTGGCGGGGATTGGCTTGGCCTATGCGATGCACCTAGTGGAATCCCATGCTCTCTAACGCTCGAACGCCGCCAACATGGGTGCCTTCGGCGGCGCGTAGAAGAAGCTGCCGCTGATGGGCTTGGAGTAGCCGAGCAGACGGTCGCGGCGGCTGGGGTCCGCCAAGCCGTACATGGACTCAAGCAGCCAGCGAAAGCGGTTCGAGTCCGCACTGAAGGCTAGGAAGTAGAGACCCGGGTCGCGCACGCCGCCCACGGGACTGCTGCGCCGGTAGATTTTCACCGCTTCGCCGCCTCGCTTGATGTCGGTGCGGCTGACGTGGCTGTTCGCCGGCATGGCGTCGCCCTGGAGTTCGATGCTGTCCGTCTTGGTGCGGCCGATCACTCGTTCCTGGTCCGCAACCGGCAAGGCGTTGAAGCCGGCGAGATCGTGCAGCCAGCGCTGCGCCATGACAAAGCTGCCGCCGGCATGGTCGCCGTCGGCAATGATCGCCACCGTGCGCCGGGCGTCCTCCTGCGGATTGGCGCTGCCATCGACAAAGCCGGTGAGGTCGCGGCTGTCGCGCAGGAGGAAGCCATGCTCCTCGGCGGCCAACTGCGCCTTGCCCTGCAGCGCCTCCCGCCATTCCAAGGCGCGCATGAACAGTTCATCGCGCCGCTCCCCCTGCAGCCAGACAAACAGGTCGCGCTGGGTGGCCGGGGCAACATAGCCGCCAGCCCCGGCAACAACGGCGGCGAAGTCGGCAGCGCCCGGCGGCGGCGCAACGCCGCGCAGACATCCCAGCAGCCCGGCGCCGAAGGCGACCACCTGCTCGCCGCCGGCCACTGGCGCAATGGCCAAAGCGCGGCCCGGCAGGAATCGCGGCGCCCCGCTGACCGTGAATTCAAGGAAGATGTGATGGGCGCTGCCCTCGTGCAGGATGCCGGGCTGAAATTCCGTCATGGTCCGCTCCCTCATCCGCCTGCGGCCTTCGCCGTGGTGCGGCGCCTTGGCCCGCTTCCCCCCGCAAGCTGGCCGCGACGCCCCGCGCCCTTCTTCGCCGGCGGCGCCTTGCTCTCCACCCACTGGCCGTTTCGGTAGAACGCCTGCCAGCCGGTGGGTTTGCCGTCCAGCTCGGACTGCACATATTGCTGCTTGGTCTTGCGGCTGAAGCGAATGAACGTGGGCCGGCCCTCCGGGTCCGCCGCCGGCGCCGCAAGCAGGTACTTGAACTTGGGGTCCAGTTCGTTGGCGTGGGGCAGCAGTTCGGCCACCTTGGGTGGACGGGTCTCCCGATTCTTGGGGAACTGGCTGGCGGCCAGAAAGATGCCGGAGGCACCGTCGCGGAGCAGGTAGTGGTCATCAACGGTCCGGCAGCGCAGCTCCGGCATGGGCACCGGATCCGCCTTGGGCGGCGCCGGTTCGCCGTTGCGCAGCAGCTTGCGGGTGTTCTTGCAAGCCGTGCAGCCGAAATACTTGCCGAAGCGGCCGGACTTCAACTGCATTTCCGCACCGCAACGGTCGCATTCGAGCACCGGTCCTTCGTAGCCCTTGATGCGGAACTGGCCGCGCTCCACCTCAACACCGGGGCAGTCCGGGTTGTTGCCGCAGATGTGCAGCTTGCGCTCCGCATCGATTAGGAAGCCGTTCATCGGCGCACTGCACAGGGAGCACTTGCGCTTGCTGCGCAGCAGCTTGGATTCCCCCTCGTCGTCCTCAGCAGCGGCGGTGTCTTCGCCGGGGACCAGGTTGAGTGTTCCTTGGCAGCGCTCCTTGGGCGGCAGCCGATAGCCGGAGCAGCCGAGAAACACGCCCGTGCCGGCGGTTCTGATCTGCATGGGCCGGCCGCACTTCGGGCAATCGATGTCCGTATCCGTGGGCAGATTGGGCCGCATGCCGCCGTCGCTGCGTCGGGCGCTGGCCAAGTTTTGGCTGAAGTCCTCGTAGAAAGCGTCCAGCACGGTGCGCCAGCGGGCCTTGCCGGCGGCGACCTGGTCAAGCTCCAGCTCCAGCTTGGCGGTGAACCCGTAGTCCAGCAGGTCCTGAAACTGCTCCACCAAGCGGTCGTTGACCAGTTCGCCGATCTTCTCCGCATGGAAGCGACGCTTCGCCAAGGTGACGTAGCCGCGCTCCTGAATGGTGGAGATGATGGCGGCGTAGGTGGAGGGGCGGCCGATGCCGCGCTTCTCCAGCTCCCGCACTAGGCTGGCTTCGCCGTAGCGGGGGGGCGGCTTGGTGAAGTGCTGGTTGGCCTCGACGTCGACCAGGTCCAGCGCCTCGCCCACGGCCAAGTCCGGCAGAGGCTTGTCGTCCTCGTTGCGGGCCATTGGCGGCAGCACTCGGGTGTGGCCATCGAACAGCTGGATGCGGCCGCGGATGCGCAGCTCAAAATCGCCCGCGGCGACGAGCACCGTGGTCGCCAGATACTCCGCATCCGGCATCTGGCAAGCGACGAATTGGCGACGGATCAGGTCGTAGAGCCGCACCGCTTCCGGGGCGACCCCAGCCAGTTGCTCCGGCGCCGTGCCGACATTGGACGGACGGATGGCTTCGTGGGCCTCTTGAGCGGAGGCCTTGCTGGCGTAGAACCTGGGCTTGGCCGGCAGGTACTTGTCCCCGTAGTTTTCGCCGATGTGCCCCCGGCAGGCGGCGACAGCTTCGCCGCTCAGGCTGGTGGAGTCCGTGCGCATGTAGGTGATGTAGCCGGCTTCGTACAGGCGTTGCGCTAGGGTCATGGTTCTCTTGACGCTGTAGCCCATGCGGGCGCTGGCGGCTTGCTGCAGAGTGGAGGTGATGAACGGCGGATTGGGGCGGGTTTTCGTCGGCCGATCGTTGCGGGCGCTGACCTCGAAAGCGCCCTCGCACCCGGCTTGCCGCAGCCGCGCCAAGGCGCCTTCGGCCGCTTCTTGGTTGCCGGGTCGGAAATCCTTGCCGCGCTCCTTGACGACCTGAAAGCGCAGGGCGTCGGCTTCGCCGGCCCGCTTCAAGTCCGCAAACAGCTCCCAGTACTCCTCCGGCTTGAACGCTCGGATCTCCCGCTCCCGCTCCACCACCAAGCGCACCGCCACGGATTGCACCCTGCCCGCCGACAGGCCCCGGGCCACCTTGGCCCAGAGCAGAGGCGACAGCTCGAAGCCCACCACTCGGTCCAGAAAGCGGCGCGCCTGCTGCGCGTTGACCCGGTTCATGTCCAGTTCGGAAGGCGACTTGAAGGCATCCTGAATGGCCTTGCGCGTGATCTCATTGAAGATGACGCGACGGTAGCGGCCAGGCGAACCACCGATGGTTTCCCGCAAATGCCAAGCGATGGCTTCCCCTTCCCGGTCCAAGTCGGTGGCCAAATAGACGGCATCCGCCCGACCCGCGAGCTTGGCTAGCTCCTCAACCACTTTCTCCTTGCCGGGCAGCACCTCGTAGTGGGCCTTCCAGCCATCGTCAGGATCGACCCCCATGCGCCGAATGAGCTGCTGTCGCGCCGCCTGTTCCCGACGCACGGCGCGTTGCTCCGCGGACAGAGCGCCGGCCTTGCCTCCTTTTGCGGCTTTGCCTTGGGCTGCGGCGTCCTTGCCGCCCCCACCGGCCGGCAGGTCACGGATGTGGCCGACGCTGGACTTGACGACGTAGCCCTTGCCTAGGTAGCGGTTGATGGTGCGGGCCTTCGCCGGCGATTCAACGATGACGAGTGATTGAGCCAAGGCTGCTTCCTTGCGTTGCGGCAACTTAAGGTCTGTGCGTCCGAATGGGCGGCGTTTATACGGCCAGCGGGAAAGCCCTGTCAAGCCGCTGCTGCAACCCGATGGCACCGTTTCTCACTGAGCAGCCGCTCATCTACGGGACGACCGCCGTCATTCTACGGGACGACCGCCGCCATCCACCCCACGAATATGACGCCGGGCCAGCGATGGTTCGGCAGATCATTGGCGAAGGCGCAAACCGCTCGCCGGACGGTTCCTGGAGACTCGCCCCGCAAGGACTCCTTGCGCTCCACCAAGTCGGACTCCAAGCCCGTCATCATGGCTTCCAGCTTCTTGTCCGAGTACCCGCTCATCGCCACAGTCAATTCTTGAATCTAAGTGATTCCACGAAGAAACTTGCCAAAGCCTCCGCAGAAGCGCATCACCGGGCTTTAAGCCCGGCGCAGACCAAGTTGGTGAGCAAATTCGTGTTCTCCGCTCGGGAATAGACTCGGCCTCTTGGCTGGTCGATGAATTTCTTGTCCCTGAAGTCGTCCATAAGTTTCCTGTCCCCCGTGTAAAGAAGACGAGCGCCGCTTGCCCGCGCCAACGCCAGCACATGTGGGTCGTCGGAACGCATGTCACCGCCAGCCTGCAAAGCCCGCTCATCGCCAGCAAACCGATTGGCGGGAATCAGTTGCGCCTTGCCTGATCGAACGTACGCCGCCAACTTGGTGCGCTTTGCGCCCGAAACTTCCTGCGCGAAACGCCCGCTGGTTGAATAAACGATCTTTCCCCTACCGTGCTGGCGGTTAAGCCATTGATGTATCGGCGCGGAGTCCTTGTTGGGCGGCTCGGTGAGGAACTCTCCCAACTTGTTGGCATCCACAATGATGCACATCCCCAGAATGCTCAGTCGGCGAAGCCAAGCAGCCGGTCGGTCTCCCTCAGGAAGAAATCCCGGTATCCAGCGGGTGCATCTTGCAAATTGCCGTCTTCATCAAGGCTCATGCTATGGATCTTCGCAGCCCTGCCATTGGGTTCAAAATAGAGAATGGAGACGTCCCCGGGCTTCAACAAACCCTGCCGGACCGAAATGCGGACGCGATCAACGATGTAGTCGCTGTGCGTCTCGATCAGGAACCGGCTGCCACGCTTCCTGTACGCCGCAATGAACAGGTTGGCAAGTTGGGCTTGGCCCCGAGGGTGCAGATGGACCTCCGGCTGCTGCAGCAGAAAGGTCCGCCCATCGGCACTGCGCCGCCTCCTGCCCCGAACAGGCTCGTCCGCCATGATGTCCACCAAAATCGGCAGGCTTTGGCTGATGCCATAGCCCACGTCCATGATGTTGGCGTGCGACCCGGAACGCACTTTGACCTGCAATTGAAAGGGGTCGCTCATTTGCTTGCCGTGGCTTCTCACCTTGATGTCCGAAAACAGGCCAGAATCGTGCCCGAAGGTGACGAGTTCATCGTGCAGCGAATCCCAGTGGCGCTTGTTGGTGCGGTCCAGCCGCATCATCAGCATTGGGGTGTGCTCCCCCTCGGGAGAGACGGTCTCCCGAACAGGGTTGTAGGTGCGCTTGGGCTTGGAGCGCAACGGCGCCACTGGAACTAATCGGGACAGATTCAGACGCCCAATGTGAAAGCCCCCCCGAACCCTATGGGCAGGGTTACGAACAGGGTTTCTTTCGGATTGGCCGGACGCACTTAGCTTGGAAAGATGATTTCTTGCCGGCGTCAATTTTTCGACCATGCGGGACCTTGCGCTCCCATCTACGGAAATAGCCGTTGGGTAGTCCAGGAGAAACATCACATCGCGGATAGAGGCTTCGCCAATCTCCGCAGTGTCACCCGGTATTTTCACGCAAGTCCCCCCGGCAACTTGTCGCAGTTCCAAGAATGCACTAACGTCGAACTGAAATCGGAGCGCAGAGACGACAGGCTGAGAGCCGTCTTCGCGGAACGTTACGGTCAATTCATAAGGCGGCATACCGCTATCAGGCGCGTCGATGTCAAGCCCGATCTTGAATTCACCAATGCGCCCCTTTGGCCCTAGCCTCGATCTAACGATTTCCCGAAAGGAGCCCATGGTAAACGGCTCCTCGTTAAAGTCCGGGACAGGGTCCAAACCCCGCTCTGAAAAGACCTGATGGAGCACACGGTAGCAGCCCAAGAAAGTGGTCTTGCCAGTGCTGTTCTCCCCCACCAGCAACGTAATGGGCCGCAATCGACCGCGCTGCTCGCCCTCAAAGCAGCGTACATCCCGCAGGATGAATTGCCTCGGATGGTCCACGGACAAAGCCTCCTTAGTCTGGAATTCGACTCATCCGCCAAATGCCCTATCCTTGCTCGTCGGCACAGGCCACGAGTTGGGGAATACAGCGGAAGCCGAACCTGCAAGGCCATATTACGCGCAATTAGGCATAGGTAGTCAAACCGCCGACCAAGTTCGGCGCTGATTGGATATCTACCCCTCCAAAACGGCAACCACCTTGGCGATTTCCGTCAGCGCCGCCTTCAGGTTCGCCACGGAATCCGCTTGAGCAGGGAAGCTCTCCAGCCAGCAGCAGCCTAGGGAACGGCCTTGGCGGTCAAGGGCCACCGCATCGTCCGGCAGTTGGTCGAGCAGGGGCAGCAGGTGCGCCGCCAAGCCCTCGGCGGGCGGCGCCTCCGCATCGGCGACCCAACCGGGCGGGCTGCACAGCAGGCGCCAGTTGTCGGCCGCCGCGGCAGTTGGGGCGCTGGCTGGTGCTGTGACGGGTTCCTCTGCTTGAGCGGTGCTTGCCGCCGGCACCGCGTCGGTCTCTTTTGCTGGACGGTGGCGCGACTCCAACGCAAGGGGCAAGGCGTAGCGGACGCTCCGATGCATCGGCGCACGGGTGCGACCGCCGGCAGTGACCCGCTCCTCCAAGTCCGCACCGAGCTTGGGAACAGGCTGCAACTCCACGCTGAGGCCCAAGCGCCGCGCCTCGGCCCGCAACGCCGCCAACCGCCGCTCCTTTTTGCTGGGCAGCAAGACAAAGACAGGGCCGAGGGCCACCGCCAGCGCAGCGAACATGATGAGCCATATCCAGAAATCACCCACGGCCAAATACGCCCGAAGCCTCTTCCGCATTCGCGTTGGGCAAGCGTACATCGCCGCGGTCGGCCTACGAAGCCCTCTCTCCGCCTTTCGCCACACCAATTCAAAGCCACAGACCAGCTGGCTTGCCGCAATGCGCCAACAGTCCAACTGCGCGCCTACATGCAGCGCCAGTCCAAACGCCCGGAAATGGGCTCGCTGTCGTTCAACAACAGCAAGGAGTTCGCGGAGCGCCGGGACATCGGTGCGGTGCTGGGGGCGGATCTTCTTCGTCCATTCCCGCCAAACGGAACAGCTCTACGACAACCCGCACAACATCCTTGAGAAGTTCCCGCCTCGCCATGTAATCTAGAGTGCTTCACCCACCAGCGAAGAGACTTCCTTGACCAACCTTGTCGGCCGGCTGGCTTTCGCAGCCTGTGCATTTCTGTTGTGGACGCCGCTTGGCGCGGACGATGGCGGCGGCATGTCGCTCTACGAGCAGCGCCAAGCCTACCGGCGAGCGGTGGACCATCTGCGCGCCGGCCGGGTCACCGCCGCCAGGAAGATTCAGCAGGAACTGTCGGACTATGTACTTGCACCCTACCTGACCTACCATCGCAACCGCCTGCGCCTCTCCCAGTTGACGGCGGCGGAGGTGAACAGCTTTCGCCAAGCCCACCCGGACCTGCCCGGCGCCCAGCGCATTTTCTGGCAATGGCTGGAGCAGCAGGCGGACCGGGGCCACTGGCGAACGTTCCTGAAGCACTACGAGCCGACCGAAAGCGCCGAGCTGCAATGCCACCGGCTGCGGGCGCTCTACCTCACCGGCGCGAAGGAGGCCGCCCTGGACGGAGTGCCGCCGCTGTGGACGGTGGGCGAATCCCAACCCAAGGCCTGTGATCCAATCTTCCAAGTCTGGCAGAAGGAGCGGCTGACCGACGCGATCGCTTGGGAGCGCCTGCGCTTGGCCATCGACGCCAACGAGAGGCTTTTGGCCCGCTATCTCATCCGGTTCTTTACGTCCAGCCAAAGGAACTGGGCGCAGGCTTACTACGATGTGCATATCTCCCCTAACCACGTCAAGGCCGCCGCCCGCTACCGCACGGACAATCCCCTGTCCCGACAGGTCATTGCGCATGGGTTGAAGCGGCTGGCCGCAAAGGACCCGGAAGCCGCCGGCGATGCTTGGGCCAAATATCGGGCAAGCCACAGCTTCCCCGCGGCGGAACGGCAGCGCATCGCCGGCTTGGTGGAGGCCGCCCTCGCCGGCGCCGGGCTGTTGGACCAAGCACCCGAGGCTGAAGCATCGCCAGAGGCGGCGGCGGACTTCGCCAAGGCTTACATTAGGCAGCGGAAGTGGTCCTTGCTGCAGGCTTGGATTGAGCACATGCCAGAGGACGAGCGTTTTGCAGAGCGCTGGCAATACTGGCTGGCGCGGGCGGTTGACGAAACCCACGACGACTCCGAGCGGGCGCGGCTGGCCTATTTGTCGCTGGCGCAAAACCGCTCTTACTACGGGTTTCTGGCCGCCCAGCACGGCGGCGGCGGCGTCAACATGAACGAAGTCAGCAAGCCGTCCGCAGCCGAGCAGCGGCAAGCGCTGGAAATTCCCAGCGTCGGGCGGGCCATCGAGCTGTTCGCAGTGGGCGATGCGGTGAACGCCCGCCGGGAGCTCACCCACATCATGCCTAGGCTAGTACCGGAGAAGCGCCGCGCCGCCGCTTACTGGGTGCAAAGCATCGGCTACCCGATCCTAGCCATCCACACCGCCAACAAGGCTGAACTCAGGGACGACTTGGCGCTCAGGTTCCCCATCCTCCACCGGCCATTGTTTGAGCACGGCAGCCACAACGCCGATGTGGCCCTGCCGGTGCTGCTGGCCTTCGCCCGCCAGGAAAGCGCGTTTGCGGCGCAAGCGAGGTCCGTCGCCAACGCTAGGGGCGTCCTGCAGATGCTGCCCAGCACCGCTAGGCTGGCGGCCAAGCGGGCCGGCCTGCCGCAGCCCTCCGCCAACGACCTCTACGACCCGGCCGTCAACATCCCGCTCGGCAGCCACCACATCGCCTGGTTGCTGCGCCGCTACGACCAATCCCTGCCCTTGGCCGCCGCCGCCTACAACGCCGGGGAGCACCGCGCCGACCGCTGGGCCAAGGAGCTGGCCGGAGCACCCATGGACGTTTGGATCGAATCCATTCCCTTCCGGGAGACGCGCAACTACGTCAAGAACGTCCTCGCCTTCGCCGTGGTCTACGCCCACCGCCTCGGCGAGCCGCCGCCGCCCTTGGGTGTGGTGGGGTCCACGGTGCCATAGGGTGGCGCAACACCCTTGATCGACATCGGCGCCAACTTGCTGAACGGGCAGTTTCGCCAAGATCTGGACGCCGTCCTCGCCCGCGCTTGGGCGGCCGGCCTTGAGCACCTGATCGTCACAGCCACCAACCCGGAAGACGCCGCCGCAGCCGTTCAGCTTTGCGCGGCGCATGGCAACCTGTCCTGCACGGCGGGGGTGCATCCGCACTACGCCGGTGAAGTTCATGAAGCGGCCGGCGATTGGCTGGGCCGAATTCGCGCCTTGGCGGTCGGCAAGCCGGTCTGCGCCATCGGTGAAACGGGGCTGGACTTTCACCGCAACTTCTCCCCCCATGCGGCGCAGAAGGCGGTCTTCGCCGCCCAAGTGAAGTTGGCGGCCGAACTGGGCCTGCCCCTGTTCGTTCACGACCGGGACAGCCAGGGGGCGGTTTACGACATCCTCATCAAGCAGGCGGACGACTTAGTCGGGGTGGTCATCCACTGCTTCACCGGCAGCGAACGGGACCTCGTTCGCTATTTGGACGCGGGGTTTTTCATCGGCGTCACTGGCTGGGTCTGCGACCGGCGGCGAGGCGGCCGGCTGCGCGAACTAGTTGCGAAGATTCCGCTGGACCGGCTGCTGATCGAAACCGACGCACCGTTTCTGCTGCCCCACGGAGCGGTCAGCCCGACTGAGCAAAAACGGCGCAACGAACCCAGCCTACTGCCCTTCATCGCCGAATACATCGCCGGATTGCTGCAGGTCCCGACCGCCGAGGTCGCCGAGCGCACCGCCGCCAACGCCCGCCGCCTATTCAGGCTGGGGCCTGCAACCAACCGTTGACGCCGACGGGTGCGGCCGGCCTACTGCTCCACCTGCACCACCGACCCACACTTGGCCTCAGCGCCACCCCAAGTTGGTGGTGTCCCACCAAAAGCGCAACCAGCCCTTGCAGCAGAACAAGGCCATCCCAAAGCCGTTCGCGCCAATCCACAACCGAGCAAAGAGCCTGAATCAACCGGGTGCCTTTGGTGAGCGGCGATCGCCATAGCCCTTGGGAGTCACTTGCTTGACGACCCCAACTCCGCTTCGACCGCCTTTCTCGGATGGAGCAGCGCCAAGACTCCGCGCCGATCAAAGGGAGCGCCGAGCTCCCGGCCCGCATGGCGGAGCACCGGAAGGCGCTCCCCATAGCGGCGCGTCAGCCCTGCATCGGCGGCGACATCCACCACCCGCAAGGAGAGGCCGCGCAACTCTGGCATACTCAACAGCAGGTTCAGCGCCTCTTCGCAAAGGGCGCAGTGATCAGTTGAGTAGAGAGTTAGGGACTTCATGCAGGCATCTTATCGCTACGGGGACCCGGAGACCGTCGCCAAATATCCCCTAGCCGCCCAAATCGGCTTGGCTTGGCGGCGGCGCATGGGCCGAGTCTGGTGCGAGATCGCCCTGCCGCCCTGTCCGCCAAACCACATCATCGTGCCCAGCTTGTCCGTCGGCCAGACGGACTACCGCTACGAGGCGTCCCTTGGCGTCAACGACGCGACTTGGCCCCTGCAACCCGTGCCGGCCGCAAGAGGCCGGCTGTTCGGCAACCGCAAGCGTACCGCGGCACCCGGCGCCGTCAGCACCCACATCGACTGTTTCCACACCCACTCCGCACTGCCGGCCAGCCGCTTGGCCTTCCGGCTTCGCCAAGCGGCGGCGCCGGAGCGATATCTGGCCGTCGCCTCCATCCGGCCGCTGCAGCAACCCAGGCCAAATCCACCGGCAGCGCACGTCCTTGCCCAGCAACCCCCTCTTCTTAGCCAAATGCAGGCGCCGGACGACATGCGGCGGCGCATCTGCTCGCCCACGGCCTTGGCCATGCTGCTGCAAGCCTCGGACCCGGACATCGACTGGATGGACACCGTGGCCCGTTGCTTCGACCCAAGCACCAGCTCCTACGGCTGCTGGCCATTGGCGATTCGCTGCGCCGCCGCCCACGGGCGGATCGGCGCGGTTGAAGCCCTGCCCTCCTGGGCTGCGGTCGTCGTGGTGCTGGACGCCGGACTGCCCCTGGTCGCCAGCATACGCTTTGCCGAGGGGGAGTTGCCGAACGCCCCCCTAGCGAAAACCCGCGGTCATTTGGTCACCTGCTACGGCATCGATGGCGATGAGGTACTGGTCAACGATCCCGCCGCCGAAGGCCCAGCCGCCGTCGGGCGACGCTACGATCTCGCCGCCTTCAGCCGCGCCTGGTTGGAGCAGCGCGGCGCCGCCTACATACTGGCGCCCTGATGAAGTACGCCAGTTGGTACATTTTGCTGGCGGCGGGGTTTGCCCTCATCACCGCCGGGCTGGCGTCCTGGAATGATCGGGCATTTCTCTTCAACGGCCTGCTGAGCCTTGATGACGGTCTCCATCCTTTGTTTTTGTTGATTCTCGGCATCGCCGTGGTTCCGCCGGCGCTGTGGGAGATATTCCTAGCGGAGCACAACAAACGCACGGGCGGTTCCGATGAGTGAAGGCGCCGGCCCGAACGTTTACCTGCGCCCCGTCGCCAAGGGCGACCGCGACGAATTCCTTAGCGTCATGCGCCTTAGCGCCGCTCTGCATGAACCTTGGATTCATCCGCCCACCACGGTGGAGATGTTCCGCCGCTACCTCCATCGGCTGAAGCGGGACGACCATGAGGGCCTGCTGGTGATCGACCAAGCGTCTGGCGCCATCGCCGGCTGCTTCAACATCAACAACATCGTCCTCGGCTCGTTCCGCAGCGCAGCCCTCGGTTACTATGTGGCGGCGCCCTTCGCCGGGCGCGGCTACATGCGGACGGGGCTCAAACAAGTGATCAAACAGGCGGTTGAAAAGATGGGCCTGCATCGGCTGGAGGCCAACATTCAGCCGGGCAACGAAAGGTCCATCGCCTTGGTGAAGCGTTGCGGCTTCATCAAGGAGGGAATTTCCCGAGACTACCTCTTCATCGGCGGCGCTTGGCGGGACCATGAGCGCTGGACCTATCTGGACAAGCGCCCCCATCTGCGCCCTCTGCGATGACTGCGCACCTAGCTCAGGAATCACCCATCACGCCCCAGCTAGTGGCCGCCGCGGCCGTCAGCCTCAGCGAACCTAGGATCTGCGAAGGCGTCCTGCATTGGCTGGAGACTCGCCCGGCCCAGGGCGGGCGGGTCACCCTGCTGCGCAATACCGCAGCCGGCACGGCGGAAATGACGCCGGAACCCTACAGCGTCAGAAGCCGGGTGCATGAATACGGCGGCGGCGCCTACCTGCCCGTTGCCGAGGGCGCCTACTTCGTCAACAATCAGGACCAAAACATCTACTTCGCCGCTGAAGACGGCGCCATCAGGCAGATCACCCACTCATCCCCCGCCGTCCGTTACGCCGACCTGTGCCTTGACGCCGGCCGGCGACGCCTAATCGCCGTGACCGAGATCCATCCTCAAAGCGAAGAGCCCGTGGATGCGGAAACTGGCCAAGAACCGGACCAGGCGCCCATTGCAGAACCGGAAAACGCCTTGGCCACCATTGCTCTCGATGGCGGCAAGGCGGCCCTTCTGCACCAAGGCCATGATTTCTACGCCGCGCCAAGGCTGTCCGCCGACGGCGGCGAACTGTTGTTCGTCGCTTGGGACCATCCCAACATGCCTTGGGACGGCGCCCTGCTGCAGCGCTGCCAGCTGGCGGCGAGGGCCAGCCAACGGACTGCCGCTGGAAACCCCGCCACAGAATCCGCCGCACCACTCCCGCTTGAAGACGGCGCCATTGCGGAAGCCGCAATCGTCGCCGGCGGCATCCAAGAATCGGTGATGCAGCCATCGTGGACGCCCGACGGCGCCATTCTCTACCTCAGCGACCAAACCGGCTTCTGGAACATTCACCGCTTGGACGACGCGGGCGCCGGCCCGCTGCTGCGCGACGAGGCCGATTACGGCGACCCGCCTTGGCAATTCGGGCAGCGCAGCTATGTTTGCTTGAACGAACGGCTGATCGTCGCCCGCCGCCGCAAGGAAGGCCGTCAAGAGTTGGTGTTGCTAGACCAAGCGAACGGCGCCGCCAGCCCATTGGCGGACAACTACGCTGCATACGGGCATTTGTCCGCCCAAGACGACAGCCTCTACTGCGCCGCGGCCCACACCGACAGCTTCACCGTTTGCCTGAGCATCAACCTGAGAACCCAAGCGCAGGCCGTTCTGGCGCAGCCGCCGCCCATCCCCCAAGGAGGCGGCAATGCCAGCCCAGTGGACGAAGAGCCTTGGTCCCAAGCCAGCGGAGGCAAGGCATCACGCATATCGCAGCGCTCAGCCTGTACGCATGCGGAGAAGTCTCCCAAGGAACCGGCGAACGCGACGGCCAACCCCCTCGCCGGCATGGAGTCTTGGTTGAGCTCACCGGAGCACGTTGCCTACCCCACCCGGGATGGCGGCTGCGCCTACGCCTACCTGTATCGACCGAATCACCCGGAGCTTCAGCAAGGCGGCCGGTCGCCGCTGATGCTGTTGTGCCACGGCGGGCCGACCGGCTCGGCCTCCCCATCCTTAAACCTGCTGGTGCAGTTCTACACCAGCCGGGGCTGGATGGTGGTGGACGTGGACTACCGAGGCAGCGCCGGTTATGGCCGGGCCTATAGGGACGCCCTCAACGGGCGCTGGGGCGAACTGGACGTCACCGACTGCGAAGACGCGGTCCAACACCTAGTCGCCCAAGGGCAAGCAGACCCGGCCCGAGTGGCCATTCGCGGGCGCAGCGCCGGCGGCTACACCACTCTGCGCGCCCTGACCACCAGCAGGGTCTTTCGGGCCGGCGCCAGCCACTACGGCATCGGCGACCTTGAGGCTTTGGCCCAGGACACCCACAAGTTCGAGGCGCGTTACTTGGACGGGCTGCTCGGCACTGCTAATGCGCTGCAAAGGCGCTCCCCCATTCATCACATCGACGGCTTGAATTGTCCTGTGATCTTCTTTCAAGGCGGCAAGGACCGCATCGTCCCGCCCAACCAAGCCCAGGCCATGGTCGCCGCACTGCGGCGCAAGGGCCTGCCCGTGGCCTACGTCGAATTTCCCGACGAGGGGCACGGCTTTCGCGACGGGCGCAACATCGCCCACTGCATCGGCGCCGAATGCGTCTTCTTCTGCCGCGTCTTCGGCCTGCCGCAGCCGAACGGCCTGCCGAAAGTGGAGATCGAGAACCTATGACTCGAATCCACCTCCAAAGCACCACTCAAGCCACCAACACCAGATAATAATGCGGATGTTATGCAGTCCAATTCAGGGATAGGTTCTTGTCTTTTCTTGGGCGGCGGCGTCACCGTTTTGGTCATGCCGCGGGCGAGAAAACAAGCGAGTGGGCAGCCAGCACAGTTTGCAGTGGGGGGATCTTCCAAAATGGTCCACAAGTTCTGTGTTGAAGGAGGTTCCCTCTCTCACTCCTTGACCGAGGGTCTTTTCTTGCGAGGGGCAAGTCCCCCACGCCCCCTAGCTGAGGGCTCTTTCTTGCGGGGGGCAAGCCCCCCGCGCCCCCCGGCTGAGGGCTCTTTCTTGCGGGGGGCAAGCCCCCCGCGCCCCCCGGCTGAGGGCTCTTTCTTGCGGGGGGCAAGCCCCCCGCGCCCCCCGGCTGAGGGCTCCAAATCAAAAGCACTGCATCGCGCAACGAGTGGCTTGGTGGTTCGTCAAAGTGGCGCCGGCAAACATGCCGTCTAGCGTTTGCAACATCGTCGTGTTGATGGGCGGCCAGTCGTTGGAGGCCGACGTTTCCCGGGTCTCCGCGCGGCAAGTGGCCGCCGGGCTGGAGGCGGCGGGGCACCGAGCCACCTTGTTGGAGTTAGACCCCAAGGCACCGGTCCGCTTGGCGCAGCTACACCTGGACGCGGTGTTTCCCGCTTTGCACGGGCCGCCGGGAGAGGATGGCGGGGTGCAGGGCTTGTTGGACATCCTCGGCTTGCCCTATGTCGGAGGTGGCGTCCAAGCCAGCGCCTTAACCATGGACAAAGCCAGCGCCAAGGCGCTGTTTCGGCGCTTCGGCCTGCCGGTTGCCGATGACGTGCTGCTGCTGCCGGGCACCTCCATTGACGAAGGAGTGCAGCAGATTCCGGCGGTACTAGGGGATCGGGTGGTCATCAAGCCGGCCGGCCAAGGCAGCGCCCTCGGCGTCTCCCGGCTGCCGAGCCGGGAGGAAATCGGCCCGCGGCTAGTCGATGCGCTCTCCTTGGGCAAGGTGATCGTCGAGCCTTTCATCGCCGGCAAGGAGATCACCGTGGGCGTGCTCGACCTGCATGGAGAAGCGCCCAGCGCCTTTCCGGTCATCGAGATCCGCACCGCCGCCGGCGAATGGTACGACGCCGTGAACCGCTACAAGGCCGGCGCCAGCGAACACCTCATTCCGGCGGCCTTGCCGGACCCCGTCAATGCGGAGTTGCAGCGCATCGCCGTCGCCGCCCATCAAGCTCTGGGCCTGCGGGATCTGTCCAGAGCGGACTTCATCGTGGGCGACGATCATGACATCCGGTTGCTCGAAGTCAATTCCCTGCCGGGCATGACCCCCACCAGCCTGTACCCGGACGGCGCCCGCGCCGCCGGCTTGGAGTTTCCGCAGCTGCTTGACGCCCTGATCAGAAGCGCCATCGCCCGCGGCTAAGGGCGGCAGCCCCTTGCTTTGCCCGCGACCAAACCAGCCCCGCCGAACCAAGGCGTCTTGTTCGCAGCAGCTACAGACGCAACGGGACTCACTCCGACCGCCTGACCAAGCCCTACAGATCGTAGCCGCGCTCGTTGTGCAGGGCCAAGTCCAGGCCGCGCTGCTCGTCCTCCTCCGACACTCGGTTGTCCAGCAGAGCACCGGTCACCTTAAGGATGATGAAGGTGGCCAGCGCGGTGTAGCCCAGGGTGGCGATGACGCCGATGGCCTGCACACCCAATTGGCCGCCCATGGTCATGCCTTCGGCGCTGTAGCCTTGGCCGCTAAAAACGCCCAAGGAAGTGCTGGCGAAAACCGCCGTCAAGAGGGTGCCGAGGACGCCACCGACACCATGCACCGGGAAGACGTCCAGCGAATCGTCAATTTTGAGGGAGCGCTTGATGTAGTTCGTCGCCAAAAAGCAGAGCAGGCCGGCGGCGATGCCAATAACCAGTGCGCCGGCGGGGCCGACGAAGCCCGAAGCCGGCGTGATGGTGCCGAGGCCGGCCACCATGCCGGTGACGGCGCCGAGGGCGCTCGGCTTGCCGAAGCGCACCCATTCGCAGGCCATCCAGGTGAAGGCCCCGGCCGAAGCGGACAGATGCGTGACCAGCATGGCCATGGCCGCATCGCCGTTGGCCGCCAAGGCGCTGCCGCCGTTGAAGCCGAACCAGCCCACCCAGAGCATACCGGCCCCGGCCATGGTCAGCGTCATGTTGTGCGGCGGCATGGCCTGCTGCGGAAAGCCGCGGCGGTTGCCCAGCACCAGCGCAGCGACGATGGCGCCCACTCCGGCGGTGATATGCACCACCGTGCCGCCGGCGAAGTCCATCAAGCCCATCTGCCCCAGCCAGCCGCCGCCCCACACCCAGTGGCAGATGGGCGCATAAACCAACAGCAGCCACAGTGCGCTGAACAGGAGCATGGCGGAAAAGCGCATCCGTTCGGCGAAACCACCGACGATCAGAGCCGGCGTGATGATGGCGAAGGTCAACTGAAATAGAGAGAAGGCCGATTCGGGGATGCTGCCGGACAGGCTCCCCTCTCCAACGCCGGCGAACAACGCCTTGCCGAGGCCGCCGACTAGGGCGCCGCCCTCGTCAAAGGCCAAGCTGTAGCCGACCACCAGCCACAGAATGGACACCATGCAGGTCAGCGCGAAGCACTGCATCAGCACACTCAACACGTTCTTGGTGCGCACCAAGCCCGAATAGAAGAGCGAAAGGCCCGGTATGGTCATGAACAGCACCAGGGCCGTGGCGGTCAAAATCCAAGCCGTGTCCCCCTCATTCAACCCGTCCTGCGCCCAAACAGGCACCGCCATCAGGCCCAAGGCCAAGGTCGTCATCCAACGTGTCATGCCCCTCCACTCCCTCTTAAATGTGGTTTGTTGTGCAGCGTTCGACTAAGCCCGAAGCCTTCCGACCCCATGTCCGCCCCTCACAGTGGAAGTATCACGATGCACAGCGGATGGGTCAAGCGGCGGCAGGCACCGGTACCGACAACCAAGGGGAGTCAAACCGACCCGGCCTCCAGCGCGGCGATTGAGTACACCAAGGAGGGGCCGCCGTAGATCAAGCCCGTGTAGATCTGCACTAGGTCGGCGCCGGCTTCGAGCATCGCTTGGGCGTCGCTGGCGCCCATGACACCGCCGCAGCCGATGATCGGCAGGCTTGGCCCAAGGCGGCGCCGCAGACGGCGCACCGCATTGAGGGCGAGCGGAGCCAGAGGGGCGCCGCTCAAGCCACCCGGCTCATCGCCATGCTTGAGGCCGGGCGGCAGCGGGCGGGCCAAGGTGCTGTTGCCGGCCACCACGCCATCGACCTGAAACTCCAGCAAGGCATCCGCCACCGCGTCGAGCGCCCCATCGTCCAAGTCCGGCGCCAACTTAACGCAGAACGGCACATAGCGGTCACGCCTGGACTCAAGCCGAGCTTGGCGCTCCTTCAGCGCGTCTAGGAGCACACTGAGGGCGTCGCCGTGCTGCAGCGTCAGCAAACCCGGCGTGTTCGGCGAAGAGAGGTTCACCGTCAGGTAGTCCGCACAGGAGTGCAGCGCCTCCATGCAGGCTAGGTAGTCGTTCACCGCCTCATTCATCGGCGTGTCTCGGTTCTTGCCGATGTTGACGCCGATGGGGATGGTCGCCATCCGGCCCCCGCGCCGCAACTTGGCGATGCGCTCGGCCAAGGCCGCAGCGCCGGCGTTGTTGAAGCCCATGCGGTTGATCAGTGCGCCAGCGGCGGGCAAGCGGAACAGCCGCGGCCTTGGGTTGCCCTCCTGCGGCCTAGGCGTGACCGCCCCCAGTTCGAGGTGCCCAAAACCCAGCCGCGCCAAGCCCTCCACGGCAAGGCCGTCCTTGTCCAACCCCGCCGCCAACCCAACGGCGTTGTGGAATTCGAGCCCCATCAAGGTTCGCACCCGCCCAGGCGCCGGACGAACGACCCCCGGCAAGGCCGCAAAAGCAGCTAGGGCCTTTAAGGCAAGACTGTGGGAGCGCTCCGCATCGGCGGCGAAGAGCAAGGGGCGGAGAAGCTGGTACATGCTGCCTCTTAGGATAGTGGACCGAGTGCGGCATTGGACGGCAAGCCAGTGCCCTGCCGCAGCGCTGCAGGGCGGTCAGCGCTAACGCACGGTTGCAGCGGAGGCCACGCCCGGCATCCTGCTCCCCAAGGAATTCTCCGTCAAGCACCTGTGCGGGACTACTTGGTTTCTGGATGCATCCCGTATAGTCTTGTCCTCGGCTTCGACCCCAGCCATTTGGGGCGGAGACCGATGGCCTTGCCCTAAGGCGGGGCACAATGCGATTCAATTTGAAGCCAGGACTTGATCCCCTAGCAAGGACAGGTACCCATGAAGGCAAACGGCAAGCGCTTCCCGCCCCCAGTCGGACTTGGTTGGTCCGCTCTCCGCCTATGGCCGGCCGAGCGCCGGTCCCAAGTCAGAGGGAAAAACCCTTGGGGGTCTTGGGAGCGCCCAACCTGAAAGCGTGAAGATGCACTCTTTCAGGCTAATGCCGCCATGGGTCATCCCGTTCCAGCAGGGCAACGGGAGGAAGCCTTGAACACCCTTGATTTCGCCAAGCGCAAAGCCGCTAATGACCCCATCGCCATGGTCACCTGCTACGACTACTGGTCGGCGCAGGTGCTGAACCGCACCAACGTGGACTGCTTGCTGGTCGGGGACAGCCTCGCCATGGTGATGCACGGCTTCGACAGCACCGTGCATGCCACGATTGACATGATGGCGCTGCACGCCGCCGCCGTGCGCCGGGGGGCGCCAAACGCCTACATCGTCGGGGACATGCCCTTTCTGACCATGCGCCGCGGCCAAGGCTGCGCCATGGACGCAGTGCAGACCCTGATGCGCACGGGCGTCAACGCCGTGAAGGTGGAGGGGGAAGCCGGGCAGGCGGATCTGATCGCCCACATCGTCGAGTCCGGCGTGCCGGTGATGGGCCACCTAGGGCTGACGCCGCAATCGGTGCATGCCTTCGGCGGCCATCGCATCCAAGGCCGCAACGCCAACCAAGCGGCGCAAATTCTGGATTCCGCCAAGCGCCTGCAGCAGGCCGGCTGCTTCGCCTTGGTGCTCGAATGCACCCCCCGCCATTTGGCGCGGCGCATCACCGAGGCGCTGGCCATTCCCACCATCGGCATCGGCGCCGGTCCGGACACGGACGGCCAAGTGTTGGTGCTGCAGGACATGCTGGGCATGGACCCCGAATTCAAGCCGAAGTTCCTGCGCCACTACGCGGACGGCTGCAACATGATTCGGAGCGCTGTTGATCGGTTCGCCCAAGACATCCGCGCCGGGTCCTTTCCGACCAAGACGGAGTTTTATGCATGAGGACACTCAGAGCTTGGGGACTGCGCCGTGCGGTTGTTCGACACCCTTGAGAATTGGCGCCGCTTCCGCGCCGGCTGCGTCGGCAGCGTCGGCTTGGCACCCACCTTGGGGGGGCTGCACGAGGGTCATGCGTCGCTTATTCGCCGCGCCCGGGCGGAAAACCACGTGGCGGTGGTGAGCATTTTTCTGAATCCCACCCAGTTCAACGACCAACAGGACCTAGCCAACTATCCCGCCACCACTGAAGCGGATCTGGCCAAAGCCGAACAACTCGGCGTGGACGCCGTGTTGATGCCCTCCCGGGAAGCCATCTACCCCGACGGCTTCCGCTTCAGGGTGGAGGAGGACGACTTCAGCCGCGAGCTGTGCGGCGCCCACCGGCCCGGCCACTTCACCGGCGTCCTCACGGTGGTAATGAAGCTGCTGAACTTGGTCAGGCCGCAACGAGCCTATTTCGGCGAGAAGGACTATCAGCAACTGTCGCTCATCCGCGACATGGCGAGCGCCTTCTTCATGGACGTGGCCATCGTCCCCTGCCCCACCATTCGCGCTGCGGACGGCTTGGCGCTGAGTTCCCGCAACGCCCTGCTGGACGCGAAGGGTCGGCGGCTGGCGCCCAAGCTGCATGAGATGCTGCGCGCGGACAGTTCGGACGGCGCCGTGGCGGAGGCGCTTGCCGGCATGGGCTTTGAGGTCGAATATGTGGCGACCCGTGAGGGACGGCGGTTTGCGGCGGCGGCGATCAATTGCGGCGGCAAGGCCGTGCGGCTGATCGACAATGTTCCGTTCGACGGAACCGAACGGGCGCCGGGCGGCCCATGACTCCAGTGATCGAAATCGGCGGCCCGGCAAGGCGCACCCACAGCCCCACGCCAAGCGGCCGCCAACCACCAAGGCGAATTGCCGACCACAACCGCGCAACAAACCCCAAGCAAAGCGATTTCGGCCCATGATTTTGACCATTGACGTCGGCAACAGTCAGATCTTCTGCGGCGTCTTCAATGGCGACGCACTGACCGTGCAGTTTCGCCGCACCTCCACCGTGCGCGGCTCCTCGGACGAGCTTGGGGTGTTCCTGCGCGCCGCCCTGCGGGAGAACGGCGTTGACCCCAACGCCATCACCGAGGTGGCGGCCTGCTCCGTGGTGCCGGACATCAACTACTCCTTGAGGGCCTGCTGCCAAAAGTACTTCGGCATCGAACCCATGATCCTGCGGGCGGGCATCAAGACCGGCCTGCAGATCCGCTACAAGGATCCGAAGGAGGTGGGCGCCGACCGGGTGGCCGACGCCATGGGCGCCGTGAAGCTGTTTCCCAACCGAAACCTGATCGTCATCGATTTCGGGACCGCCACCACGGTCTGCGCCATCACCCGGCGGCGGGAGTTTCTGGGCGGCAACATCCTTCCCGGCTTGCGGCTGGCCATGGACGCCTTGGAGTCCAAAACCGCCCAGCTGCCATCCGTGGAGATCAAACCGACACGCAGCGCGGTCGGCCAATCCACCGTGGAGAGCATCCAAAGCGGGCTGTACTGGAGCAACGTGGGCATGGTCAAGGAATTGGCGCGGCGCATCACGGATGAAGTCTTCGCGGACGAACCGCCGCTAGTGATCGGCACCGGCGGCTTCTGCCACCTCTTCAACCGCGAAAAACTGTTCGACCGGGTGGTGCCGGACCTGATTCTGACCGGGCTGCTGGAGGCGTTGCGGCTGAATTCATAGCCCTGCTCCAACACTGATGTGCCGTTTGGACGCTCCACCGCGGCCAGGAACCTACCCGCATGTTTCATCAAGCCGCCTTCCCGCTAGCCACTCGTGCTAAGATGCGGTCGTTTTCGCCCTCCGGCCCACTCCAACTGCCAACAGGACTCATTCATGCGCACCTACATCCTCGTCGTTGCGAGCGCACTGCTGCTCGCCGCCCTGACCGTCGGCCTGTCGTCAAAACTTCCCGGCGGCAACTTCACCTTGTTGCTGATCGTCTTCCTAGCCCTCGTCGTCAACGGCCTGTTCAGCGCCCGCCTTGCCGGTCATGGCGCAAAACGCGGCCGAGCGCAGTCCAAGCGCAGAAGGTCAAAAGGCCCCAAGGCGCCACGAACGCACACCGAGGTCGCCGCCGTGCGCAGCGAGGATTCGCAGCGGGAGGAAGGCGCCATCAAGTGGTTTGACGAAACCAAGGGCTTTGGCTTCATCATCCGCGACGCCGGGGGCGAGATCTTCATGCACAAGCGTTCGATCAAGGCGGCCAATGGCGAGCGACCGCAACTGCCCGATGGATGCAGGGTCAGCTTCCAAGTCGCGGAGAACGAAAAGGGGCCATACGCCAAAAGCGTCACTACGCTCTAGGGCGCCCGGCGCCCGCCGACGGCAAAATGAACGTCAAGCAACTGCTGTCCGCCCGGATAGAGACAGCGCTGGAGCGTTGCGGCGCTCCGGGGCCGGCCTTGGTGAAGGCTGCGTCAAGGCCGGAGTTTGGCGACTATCAGGCGGACGGCGTCATGGCCGCGGCCAAGGCGGTCGGAGTCAATCCGCGCACCCTCGCCGCCCAAGTCATCGACCAACTGGACGCCGAAGATCTAGCCGAACGGGTTGCGGCGGCCGGCCCGGGCTTCCTCAACATCCACCTGCGCACGGAGATGCTCGCCGCCCATCTCGACCCAACCGCGGCGCTGCTCGAGAAAAGCGCGGCGCCGCAACGGGTGGTGGTCGATTACTCCTGCCCCAACCTCGCCAAGGAGATGCACGTCGGGCACCTGCGCAGCACCATCATTGGGGACGCCGCGGCCAGAATCCTGGAGGCTCTCGGCCATAGGGTCATTCGCCAAAACCATGTCGGCGACTGGGGCACCCAGTTCGGCATGCTGCTCGCCCAGCTCGATGCGGCCGGCGGCGAGCTCTGGGATCTGAACGATCTGGAGGAATTCTACCGCGCCGCCAGCGTTCGTTTCCGGGAGGAGCCCGCCTTCGCGGAGGCCAGCCGGGCCAAGGTGGTGGCCCTGCAGTCCGGCGACGCCGCAGCGCGCGCCAATTGGCAGCGGTTTATCGACATTTCCCTTAGCCACTGCCAGAAGCTCTATGAGCGCCTTGATGTCGGCTTGACGGAGGCTGACGTCATGGCGGAAAGCGCCTACAACGACAAACTCGCGGAGACGGTGGCCCTGCTCGAAGGCAAGGGCCTGCTGACCGAGTCCGACGGCGCCCGGTGCGTGTTCCTGCCGGAGTTCACCGGCAAGGATGGCGGTTCGGCGCCCGTCATTGTCCAGAAGTCCGATGGCGGCTACCTGTACGCCACCACGGATCTAGCGACCATTCGCCACCGCGCCGATGTGCTGCGGGCCGACCGCGTCCTCTATTTCACCGACAGCCGCCAAACACTGCACTTTCAGCAGGTGTTCGCCGTCGCCGCGGCGGCCGGCTTCAAACCGGCCGCCATGAGCTTGGAGCACATGCCCTTCGGCGCCATGCTGGGAAAGGACGGACGGCCATTCAAGACTAGGCAGGGCGGCGTGATCAAGCTAAACGCCCTGCTCGACGAGGCCGAGGCCCGCGCCCTGGCGCTGGTGCGGGACAAGAACCCATCCCTGTCCTCCGCCGAGCAGATCGCAGCGGCCCGAGCGTTGGGAGTCGGTGCGGTTAAGTATGCGGACTTGGCCAAGAACCGTGCCAGCGACTACATCTTCAACTGGGACCAGATGCTAGCCTTCGAGGGCAACACCGCGCCCTACCTGCTGTACGCCTACGCCAGAATCCAAAGCCTGTTCCGGCGCGGTCGCCTAGATCCAACAGCCCTGTCCGGCCAAGCCGAACCCACGCATCCGGCTGAAAGGATCCTAGCCGTGGCCTTGGTGCGCCTGCAGGAAGTGCTTGAGCAGGTGGCCGCCGACGGCTGCCCGCATCTTTTGTGTATGTATCTACATGACTTGGCGGCCAAGTTCACCAAGTTCTACGAGGAATGCCCCATCCTGACGGCGGCTGAGGTCGAGACTGAAAAGCGGCTGAAGCTGGCCCAGCAAACCGCCCGCACCCTGAGCACCGGCCTAGGGCTGCTGGGCATCGGCGTTGTGCAGCGAATGTAGGCTAAACGCGCACCAGCCGGCCGGCGGCAAGGCTGCGGCGGGCCGGGGCGCGCACTCGTCAGGCTTTGGCCAAGCTGGGCAGGGCGCAGGACTTCAGTTCGCCGACGAAATCCCGCAACGCCTGAATGCCGGTGGCCTCCGCATCCAAGCACCAATGGCGCAGGGCGCTGAGCAAATCATCCGCGTTGCCGCCGCGTTTGGCCCAGATGTCATGCAGGCGCACCCGCAGCCGATAGACCGTGGCGATGGTGTGGCTGGCCTGCACGGCGGCGGCGATGCGCCGCTCCCCCTTGGCGCAGACCAAGATGCGCTCCCGGCACAGCAGGGAGCGAGCCTTGCGGAATAAACGACTGGTGGCTTCGTCCGCCTTGGCGCACTCTTGGCGGATCAGCGGCTTGACCACGTCCTTTTGGTATGCGGCCATCAGCCGGAAGCGATCGTTCAGCACCGCCCAAGCCGTGTCCATGTCCAAGGTGGTCTTGCCGGGAACCCGCTCCACGATGGGGCCGACGCTCTTCGCCCGCGCCAACCCAAACGCCCGGAACAGGCGAACCCACTGCCAGCCCAAGTCAAATTCCCACTTCTTGTGGGAGAACTTGGCGGAGTTGGGGTAGGCGTGGTGGTTGTTGTGCAGCTCCTCGCCGCCGATGAGAACGCCCCAGGGAGTAATGTTGGCGCTGGCGTCCGGCGACTCGAAGTTGCGGTAGCCCCAGGCATGGCCGACGCCGTTGATGACCCCGGCACCGAGCACCGGAATCCACAGCATCTGCACCGCCCAAACCGTCAGCCCGACGAAGCCGAACAGGGCGATGTCCATAATCGCCAGAAGAATGACGCCTGCAGTGGGAAAGCGGGCGTATAGGTTGCGCTCCAGCCAGTCGTCCGGGCAGCCGGCGCCGTAGCGCTCGACCAGGGCCGCATCCGCCGCCGCCGCTCTATAGGCTTCCGTGCCCCGCCACAGGATGTTGCCAAGCCCTTGGATGCGGGGGCTGTGCGGGTCCTCCTCGGTTTCCGTGGTGGCGTGGTGCTTGCGGTGAATGGCGGCCCACTGCCGGCCGATCATGCCGGTGCTGAACCAACACCAAAAGCGGAAGAAGTGCTGCAGCGCCGGGTGCAGATCCAAGGCCCGGTGCGCCAAGTGACGGTGCAGATACAAGGTGACGGTAATGATGGTGAGGTGCGTCACCACCAACACATAGGCGACGACGCCCCAAGCCGACAGATCCCAAAGCCCATTGCTCAGCCAGCCCAATACATCCAGCATGTTCAACGGCACTCCTCCTCTAATTGTTGTCGGTTGTTCGGCCGGCCCTATGAGTCTCGGCGCGAGTCCTGATATGCCTTCAACCCATAACCGCCGGCGATGCCGGCGGCAAAAACGCCGAAGTACTCCAATATCCGCAAATACAAGTTAGCTTGGTCAGGCAACAAAAACCACGTCAGGAGCAAGAAGACGACGGTGCCGGCCAGCACATAGGTAAGATGAAACCATCGATTGCTCTTACGAAGCCGTTGCTCCCCGATGTCCTGCTCATGCGTTTGCCTAAGAAACTGGGTGACGTGTTCAGGGCCAAACTTGTCGAAAATCGGGTGATGAACAGGCCCAGAACGGGCAAAACCGGCGACGATCTCTTGGACAACCTTTGTCGGCTCGACTCCCCTGCCTCGTTCCTCCGGCTCCGCGACATTGCGCTTGTCAATCGGGCAACCAATCTAATTCCCCGTCCTTATCCGAGTTTTCGCTCAAACGACCGCACAGACTTGGTCATCCGATCCATAAACCTAGGCACTCGCCCCTTTTCCGCATTGAGCATGCGGGACGACAATGCTTGAAAAATCAAGGCGTAGGCAAGCGCCTCGGCAACTTCCTCTTCCGTTCCTTCGCCCCCGTTTCCGGCGGCACGCTCCAAGTACTTCACCAAATCTGCGGGCAATCGCCCGCCTCCGCGGTCCCACAAAACATGCTGTCCCTGGTCCGGCAGCGGACGGCGGAGAGCGCGCAGCGAAGGAACGGAAGCCTCGACACTGCCCACAAGCGGCATTTGGTCCATCAACCCAAGCCTTTTCCCAATTGGTTCAGCCACAGCACCCATAATCCTATGTTTGCGCCGCAACTGCAAAGGGTATTTGCTCACATATTGCACTGCATTGCAACAACGCGGGAAATCCGTATCGTGGTGGGCCTAATGCAACGGGACCTGCCATTGATGACTTCAATCCACCCAAGGAGCGGCCAATGGGCGCACCCCTAGCCAACATCCAAGTTTTGGAGGTCGATAGCTTCATGGCGGCGCCGAGCGCCGGCGCCATTCTCGCCGATCTGGGCGCGGACGTGCTCAAGGTGGAGCCGACTGGCGGCGACCCCATGCGCGGCCTGTCGCGGCCCTTGAAGGGGGAGTCAAAGTTCGCTGGCTATGATTTTCAGTTTGACGTGGACAACCGCGGCAAGCGCTCGGTGGCCATCGCCTTGGACCGCCCGGAAGGCGTCGCCTTGGCGCAGCGGCTGGCGGAGCGCAGCCACATCTTCATCTGCAACCTGCTTGTCCACAGGCAGCGGCGCTTCGGCCTGGACCCGGACACCCTGCTTAAGCGCCGACCCGATTTGGTCCACGCCACTCTAACGGGATACGGCACCACCGGCCCCGAAGCCTGGCGGCCCGGCTATGACGTCACCGCCTTCTTCGGCCGTTCCGGGCTGTACGACGCCATGCGCGAGGGTAAAGACGGCGTGGTGCCCCAGGCCCGCCCCGCCCAAGGCGACCATGCCGCCGGGTTGGCCTTGACCACTGCCATACTGGCCGCCTTGCGCCTCGCCGAGCAAACCGGCGAGGGGCAGGTGGTGGAGACCTCCCTGTACGAGGCGGCGGTCTGGACCCAAGCCTCGGACTTCGGCATCACCGCCGTCGATAAGGCGCCGGTGCGCCGCCGCGCCCGGCACGAAGCCCTCACCCCGATGACCAACCGCTACCCCTGCGGGGACGGCAAGTGGGTGGTGCTCAACATGCTCGACAGCGGCGCCTGGGAGCGGCTGTGCCGCGCCATAGGGCGCGAGGACTGGCTAGCGGATGAACGCTTCCAGACCGGCAAGGGCCGCTACCAGAACATGGCCGAGTTGGTGGACGGCGTGGACGCCACTCTGGGGCAAAAAACCCGGGACGAATGGGGTGCCGTCTTTGATGAACAAGGGGTGATCTGGGGTCCTGTTCTAGGCCTGCACGAAGTGCCGTCCGACCCGCAAGCCCAGTCTCTTGGCCTGTTCCCGTCAATCGAGCACCCGACACTCGGCCCCTACCCCACCGTCAACGCACCCATGCGCTTCGACCGCGCCGACGTAAGGCCTCGGGGGCCGGCACCTGAGCTCGGCGAGCACACTAGGGAAGTGTTGGCCGGCATCGGCTTATCGGCAGCGGAAGCGCAGACATTGTTTGACCAAGGCGTAGTGAAGTAAGCCCCGCAACGGCTTGCTTCGCCAAGCCAGGCACTACCGCCCCTTCCAGACCGGCGCCCGTTTCTCCGCAAAGGCCCGAGCGCCCTCCAACTGGTCCTCACTGGAATAGAGCCTATCGACCGTGGCCAACTGGCGTTTGGTGACGCGGTTCAACATGTCCTGAAACTTCATGTCCTCCGCCTCGCGCACCACCTCCTTGATGGCGGCGTAAACCAAGGGCGGGCCGGAGGCGAGCAGCCGCGCCAAGCTCCAAGCCGCCTCGCCGAGTTGCTCCAGCGGCACAATCTCCTTAACCAGGCCCCAGCGCTGCGCCTCCTCCGCGTTGAACCAGCGCCCAGTCAGCAGCAGGTCCATGGCCACATGATAGGGAATCCGCTTTGGCAGCTTGATGGAGGCGGCGTCCGCCACCGTGCCGGAGTGAATCTCCGGCAAGGCGAAGGAGGCTGCATCGCTGGCCAGAATCAGGTCGCAGGACAGCGCCAACTCCAGCCCGCCGCCGCAGCAGATGCCGTTCACGGCGCAGATGACCGGCTTGTTCATCGCTCCCAATTCCTGCAGGCCGCCGAAACCGCCGACGCCGTAGTCGCCGTCCACCGCATCCCCGTCGGCGGCGGCCTTAAGATCCCAACCAGCGCAGAAGAACTTGTCCCCCCCCGCC
The DNA here is from genome assembly GCA_958296195.1 of uncultured Pseudomonadales bacterium. GTDB lineage: Bacteria > Pseudomonadota > Gammaproteobacteria > Pseudomonadales > Azotimanducaceae > Azophilus. Next base: position 3,658,805 of record OY282455.1, read on the forward strand.
CGCAGAATCGCCACCCGCAAGTTGGGGTCATCCCTAAACGCCATGAAGGCTTCGCCCAGCAACCGGCTGGTGGCCAAGTCAATCGCGTTGGCCTTGGGGCGATCCAGGGTGACTTCCAAAATCCCCTCTTCCGTCTTGAGCCTTAAAGGTGCATCGCTCATCAAAGTCTCCATAGCATGGACTCTGCCGCAAAACGGCGTTTCTCGGCATGGTAGCCGCACAGCAGCCTCCTTGCCGTTCTGCTAAACACGGCCATTCCGCCAGCCGGCTGGCTCCGACGGCGGCGCACTAGGTTGCGGACCAGGCGGGGCTTAGCCGCAGCAAGGCGTCCACCGCCATACCGCCCTTGGGCCGCGCCAGATAGGGATTGACCTCAAGCTCCACGAGGCCATCGACTGCGGCGGCGCAACGGGCCAATGTTTGCGCCGCCTCAACCACGGCGTCAACATCGGCCGCCGGCCGGCCGCGGTAACCGGCCAAGAGCGGCCAAATCCTCAAGCCGCGCAGGGCCTTCAAGACCTCCGCGTCGCGCACCGGCAGGATGAGGCTGGCCGTGTCGGCCAGAAGCTCCGTCCAGACGCCGCCCGCGCCAAGGGTCAGCACCAGTCCGTGGGCGGGGTCGGCGACCACGCCGAGCAGCAATTCCGCCACGGCGTCGCCGACCTGGGCTTCAACCAGCCAACCTTCCGGCGCATCCATCGCTTGGGCCGCCGCCCGCACCGCCTCGGGCGTTTCAAGCCCCAGCCGCACCGCGCCTCGATCGGTCTTGTGGGCATGGCCGAGACCCTTGAGGACCACGGGAAAGCCAATGGCCGCGGCGCTGGTGGCGGCCTCCTGCGGATTTGCCGCAAGGCGGGACCGAGGCACGGCCAAGCCGTGCGCCGCCAGGGTGTGCTTGGCCTCCCGTTCGTTGACCTGCTCCACTGGCCCAGCTATCGCTTTCGCCGGCCAAGGCGGCTCCGGCAGCGGGGAGGACCAGTAGTCGGCTATGTCCGCTGCCGCCTCAATCGCAGTCATGGCGGCGTCAAGGCCGCATAAGGGCACGACGCCGGCGGCGATGAACCTTTCGGCGTAGGTCTCGGTCAGCAGTTCCGGCATGGTGGCGATGACGGCACCGCGACCGCTCGTGCGGCGCACCGCCGCAATCCAAGCGTCCGCCGCTGGGCGCCATGCGTCGGCGTCGCAGCGATCGGTTCTCGGTGGGTCGAAGATCAGGCAGGCGAGATCACAAGCTCCTCCCAGCATGGCGGCGAACGTTGCGGTCATAGCCGCCGCGTCGCCCCAAATGTACGTCTGATAGTCCAGCGGGTTGGACAGATGCACCCTAGGGCCGAGAACGCTGCGCAGAGCCTCCGTCTGCGCCGGCGCCAAGGGCGGAAACTCGAGGCGGCGGCCAACCGCGGCGTCGGCCGCCAAGGCCGCTTCCCCGCCGGAGCAGGACAGCGAAGCCAGCCGGCGCCCCGGCAAGGGCCCTGCACAGTGCAGAAACTTCAGCGCCTCAACAAACTCCAGCAGCCCATGCACTTGGGCGATGCCCAGACGAGCCAGCAAGGCGGCGGCGCCGGCTTCACTGCCGGCCAGGGAGGCGGTGTGGGACCGCGTCAGCGACTGGGCCAGTTCCGAGCGGCCGGCTTTGAGGGCGACGATGGGCTTGCGCAACACACGCGAGCTGGCGGCCAATGCCTGCCACCCTGCCAAGTCGGTGAAGCCCTCGATATGCACGCCCAGCGCCGTGACGCGCTCGTCCGCCAGCAGTTGCAAGCCGATCGACGCTTGGCTGAGTTGGGCTTGGTTGCCCGCCGTCGCCAAATAGGCGATGGGCAAGCTGCGGCGCTGCATGGACAGGTTGACGGCGATGTTGGAGCTTTGCGCCAGAACGGCCACGCCCCGCTCCACAGGCGCACCACCGTGCTCGTCAGGCCAAAGCGGCACTCCATCCAAATAATTGATGAAGCCGTAGCAGTTCGGCCCAAGGAAGGGCATGTCTCCCGCCGCTTGCAGCAGGGCTTCCTGCAGTTCCCCCCCGGCCTGCTCCTCCTGAGCGGTTTCGGCGAAGCCGGAAGCAAAGCAGACCGCACCGCCGGCGCCGACTTCCGCCAACGCCGCCAAAATCTCCACGGCGCCCTTCCGGTTGACGGCGATGAAGCTGGCGTCCGGGCTGGCCGGCAAATTGCCGACGTCCGAGTAGGCCGGCAACCCTCCCACTTCCGACCGATGCGGATGCACCGGCCAAATCTCGCCCGCATAGCCGGCCCGCTGCAACTGTCCGATCACGTTGACCGCCCAAGCGCCGCCGAAGACCGCCACCGAGCGCGGCCGGAGCAAGCGGGACAAATCAGCCACGGCGGCCCCTCCCGTGCGCGTCACCCGCCCAACGGCCGCAGCAGCTCGCGGCTGATGATGTGCCGCTGGATCTCCGAGGTGCCGTCCCAGATGCGCTCCACGCGAGCATCCCGCCAAAAGCGGGCGAAGGGCAGATCCGCCATCAAGCCCATGCCGCCGTGCAGTTGCAGGCAGGCGTCGGTGACCCGGGCCAGCATCTCGGTGGCGTAGAGCTTGGCGCTGGCGATCTCCCGGTCGCAGGGGAGGCTGCGGCTCAACCGCCAAGCAGCAGCCAGGGTCAGCCAGTCGGCGGCGTCGATTTCGGTGGCCATGTCCGCCACCTGAAAGCTGACGCCTTGGAACTTGCCGATTTGCTGGCCGAATTGCCGCCTCTCCACAAGATGCGGGAGGGTCTCCTCCAGCGCTCGCCGAGCGCGGCCCACCGCCATGGCGGCCACCGACAGGCGGGTGCCGGCCAGCCATTCGTTGGCCACCTCAAAGCCGCGATGCGCCTCCCCAAGGATCTGGCCCCTCGGCAAGCGGCAATCCTCAAACCGCAGAATGCAGTTTTGGTAGCCGCGGTGGGAGACCGAATCGTAGCCTGGCAAAATTTCAAAGCCGGCCGTGCCCCGGTCCACAAGAAAGCAAGTGATCTTCTTTTTGGGGCCACGCTCGGTCTGCTCTTCGCCGCTGGCGACGAAGACGATCACGAAGTCGGCGATGTCCGCATGGCTGATGAAGTGCTTGGTGCCGTTGACAATCCAATCGTCGCCATCGGGCCGCGCCATGCATTGCATGCCGCGCACGTCGGAACCGGCGTTCGGCTCGGTCATGGCCAGGGCGTCGAACTTGTCGCCCCTAACCGCCGGCAGCAGGTAGCGCTCCCTTTGCTCGCCAACGCAGGCCATCAGAATGCCGGAAGGCCGCCCGAAGAAGACCGTCAGGGCGTAGCAGCCGCGGCCCAGTTCGCGCTCCACCAGAGTGAAGTCCAGCGCATCGAGGCCGGCTCCGCCCACTTCCGGCGGGAAGTTGCAGCCAAAAAAACCAATCTCCTTGCACCTGCGGGCGATTTCCCGGCCAAGCTCCGGCGGCACCACCCCGGTGTGGTCGATTTCCGCCTCGTGCGGATAGATTTCCGCTTCAACAAAGCAGCGCACGGTATCCACGATCATGCGCTGCTCTTCGCTCAGTTCAAATTCCATGGGCGGCTCCCTGCACACCAAACGTCTGGATTTTCCAAAAACCGAGGCAGCGATGTCCAACCATCCGCAACCGCGGCCACGGAGCTAAGCCAGAACGGTGCCGCGCTGGCAGTGGTGCGCCAAGAACGAGGCAGGACGACGGGTGGCGCCCTGCCCTTGACCCCTAAGGGAAGGCCAAGTATTCGTCCAGCGTTTTGTGGAAGCTGCGGATGCGCGCCTCCTGATAGTTGCCCAAGGTCTCCCCCGGTTTCAAAGACGCCTTGATGCCGGCATGTTGGCGCTTGAAGTTGGCGGTGTCTTGATCCAGCACATAGGCCAAACGATTGGTCTCGAAGCCCTTCGCTGTGGTGTACGAATCCTCCAAGCCCAGCTTGACCACCTCCGCCGGCGCCGGGCGCGGACCGTTCTCCGGCACCGGGTGGAGCAGCAGGATTTCATGAATGCAGCTATCCACCGTGAGCGGACGGAAACGGTAGATCAGAGGGATGGTGATGCCGGGAAAGAAGCAGGCGTTGGGGAAAACATGGTACTCAACGGAGTCCAGCATCTGGCTGTTGGTGGCGCCGGACAAATCGACGCCGAACTGTTCGCCGAACTGCCGGCGCAGGATGTCCGCATGGCCTTGCCGCGCCGTCACGCCTTCCGGCAGGTCCTTGGGATCATGGCCTAGGGCCTCAAACAGCTCCACTTGGGACAGCTGGCGGTGGTAGTGCGGATTGCCGCTGGAGAGCAACTGATAGAACCGGCTGACGTGGCGCCCGAAGATGTCGTACTGGGTGTTGGCCCAGCCGGAAAGCCTAAGCCCCTCCGGGTGGGTGGCCAGCACATGGTAGGCCTCCATGAAGCCTTCCATGCACATCTTCCAGTTGCCGCGCAGCTCCTTGTGCATGTGCAGGGCGACGTAGCGGTCGCCGAAGTTCCAGGCGCGAAAGTGCTCCGGCAGCACCTCCAAGTAGGAAGCCAGCGGCTCGGCCTTGCGGTCCAAGTTGATGAAGACGAAGCCCTCCCATACATCGCAAGGCACCTCCGTGAGGCGGAAGCTGTCCTCCTTGACATGGGGGAAGTCCCACCGGCAGGGGATTTCCCTTAAGGTTCCGTCCAGATGCCAGGACATGCCGTGGAACGGGCAGCGCAGGAACTGCTTGCCGCCGCCGCTGCTGCCGGCGTCGCAGAACTGCATGCCCCGATGCGGGCAGGAGTTGACGAACGCCTTCAGTTGCCTTGCCTCATCCCGCACGATCACCACGGAATAGGGGCCGATGTCATAGACATGGTAGTCGCCGGGGTTGGGCACATGCTCCTCCCGGCAGGCCCACTGCCAAGTTCGGCACCACATGCGCTCCATCTCCCGATCGAAGAACTCTTGGGAGGTGTAGCGGGAAAAGGGAATGTCCTCGTCGCCAAGGAAGGCGTAGGAATCCTTGAGCAGCAACGCGGGAACGCCGTCCGCCTCTCCCTGCACCACCTCCTTGGGGCCGGGGCCTGGGCAACGGGCCTCGCCGGGGGCCAAGCTCGGATCACTAGGTAAAGTCAAGTCGAAAGTCATGTCTTCGCTCCACTCCGCCAGGCTGGGGATGATAGCACCCGATAGTAGGGCGGGACTTCGAGTTCGGGCGCGATGCGGGCGGCCAACCGCTGCCTAGAGCATCTCCTCCGCCACCAGCGCCAAGGCTTCTGGTTGCTGGCTGCCGAGCAGCATGCTGGACACATGGCCCTTGCCCTCAGCCTCCCGCCAGCGCTGCAGGCGGTCGCGGATGCGCTCCTTCGGCCCCACCAGGTGGCAGGCGTCGATCAGCTCCGCCGGCACCGCCGCCATGGCTTCGTCCCGCTTGCCGGCAAGATAGAGATCTTGGATTTTGACCGCCGCCTCTTCAAAGCCAAGGCGCTTGGCGTAGTCGTTGTAGAAGTTCTTGTTGCGGGCGCCCATGCCGCCGATGTAGAGGGCCATGTTGCCGCGCAGAGGCATCATGCACTGCTCCACGTCGTCCCCCATCACCACCGTGAGGAAGGGCGCCACGTCAAACTCCGCCAAGGTTTTGCCGCCGGCCTTGGCCAAGCCGCTCCGAATGGGCTGCTCGAACACATGGAACTGCTCCGGGTCCATCCATATCGGGAAGAAGCCGTCCGCCACCTCCGCCGCCGCTTCCACTCCTCTCGGCGTGATGCTGGCGGAGTAGATGGGGATGTCCTCTGCGCAGTGCAGGATGCTCTTCAGCGACTTGCCGAGGCCCGTGGCGCCGGCGCCGGCGTAGGGCAGTTGATACATTTCGCCGTCAAAGGCGGCCGGTGCCTGGCGGGCGAATATCTGCTTCATGATCCGCACGTACTCCTTAAGCCGCGTGACCGGCTTGCCGTAGGGAACGCCGTGCCAGCCCTCCACCACTTGCGGCCCGGAGGCGCCCAGGCCGCACAGGAAGCGCCCCCCGGAAAGCTCCGCCAAGCTCATGGCCGTCATGGCGGCCATGGCCGGGGAGCGGGCCGGCATCTGCATGATGGCCGTGCCCACCTTGATCTTCTCGGTTTGGGCAAGAATCCAAGTGGCGGTGGTGACCGCGTCGCCTCCGTAGGCCTCGGCCGTCCACACGGATTCGTAACCCAGGTTCTCCGCGCCGCGGATGGCCTCCAGCGGCACGTTCAGCTTGCGGCCGCCAAAACCGGCCAGCATTCCCAACTTCATGGCGTTTCCCCTTCGTTGCTGCACTGCAATGGTCAGACTAAAGTAGCGCCCGGGGCGCCAAGCGGCGCAAGATAGCAACCGTTGGCGATGCTTACAACCAGCAAGGCGACGCCTTGAGCCGGCGGTGAGTTGGCGGCGGGTTTACAATCCGGCCCACTTGCTTATCCGCCCTGCGGCCAAGAAACTCGGAACAGGCGCTTGGGGCCAAGCTGATGGAAGAACAGGAACCGCAAGAGAACGCCACTGCGCAGGAGGACCAGGGCACCGGGCAGGACGTGCCCACCGACCCCCGGGACTTCATTGGCGGCGGCGGCCCGAACAACCTGTCCCGCATCATGATCGCCAAAGGCCACGCCCTTGGCGTCGGCATGGGCGCTGCATCCTTCCAGGAGGAGCAGAGCCGCGCCCAGCAGCGGCGCCTCGGCATCTGGCAAGGCCCCTTTCAACCACCCAGCGCCTGGCGGCGGCGCTGAACCGGACAGGACACCAGGCACATGGCGAAGAAACATCCCCAAGGCGGCGCCAAGGCCGGCAAGCAGGCCCGGCGGGAGCGCAGAATCAAGACCATTCGCTGGGGCGTTCTCGGCGCCGGCGTCCTCATCGTCGGCGTCGTCTTGGTTTGGGGGCTGCTCTACAGCACCGGCGTCAGCGAAGGCGGAGGGATCGTCGAGGGGGAACACTACCGAACAGTCGAGAACCCGCCCCGCCGCCGTCCCGGCCAATCCATAGTGGTGACGGAGTTCTTTTCCTACGGCTGCGTCCACTGCCGCAACTTCGACCCCCTCATTGAGGATTGGCGGGACGGCTTGGACGAAGGCGTTGTCTTTGAAAGAGCGCCGGTGGCGTTCCTCCCCGAGTGGGCCGTCCTCGGCCAAGCCCACCTCGCGCTGCTCGAAACGGATGCGCTGGGGGCCAACCACGAACGCATCTTCCGCGCCGTCCACGACAACGGCCGCACCTTCCCAACCGCCAGCCAAATGGCGGACTTCGTGGACGGCAACGGCGTCACCCGGCAGGAGTTCCTGGACGCCTACAACTCCCCTTCGGTGCGGCGCACCCTGGCCCGCAACGAGGCGCGGCAGCGCAAGCTGGGCGTCTCCTCCGTGCCGAGCATAACGGTGGCGGACACCTACGTCCTGAACATGGAGGTCGGCCGCCGCCGCTCCCTTGAGGTGGCGGACGCGCTGGTGGCGCGGATGCGCGCGGAGGAGGCGCCGGGCGGCTTGGAGGATCCGCCCTCCTGAGCCACAGGCGCGCACCGGCGGGACGGCGCCCAAACCTCCGCAAGGCAGTCCGCAAACCCGCGGACGCCGTCGGCCAAGCTGGCCGGGCTTCGCCCGACGGCTGGGTTGCCTCGGCGTCCAGCCAACTCCCTCCGCTGGACGCCGACAGGCCCCAGCCCGCATGCTGCGCCAAGCCGCCCGGACGCCGGCCGCAGCGCCTTTCGGGGGTGCGCCCCGAGTGCAGTGCCCGGGGCTTGGCTTGGGCTACCGGCTTGCCCCGCGCAAGGTTCGCATCCACTCCAGGCGCCATTGGGGGAGGGCGGCGGCGGGGGCGAACTCGACCGTGACGGTGAGGGTGACGGAGGCGGAGAGGCCGTCGGGGTCGGTCGCGGTGACGGTGACGGCGGCGGTTCCCTCCAGGCCGTCCTCGTTGCCGTCCAGCACCAGCCGGCCGTCGGCGACGCGGGCGGTGAGCAGGTCCGGCCGGTCGGTTCGGGCCTCGTAGGCCAGCCGGCCGCCGGCCTCGGCGGGGGCGACAAGCCCGTCCAGGGCGAGCGACGCCCGGTCGCCGTTGGCGGAGAGCGCCGGCGGGGCCGGGGGCTGTTCGGTCGGCCTCGGCGGCGGCTTGAACAGGAGCAGGGGCGGGCCGGCCTGCGGGGCCAGGCCGCGGAAGCAGGGGGATCGGCCGTCCTGCGCGGCGCCGCAGACGCCCGCCGGCGCGGCCAAGGCGCCGGCCAGGGCCAGGCGGGCCGCCCCCGGGCCGGTGGGCGTGGCTTGAACCGAAGGGCCGGCGACGGCGCCGGCCGGCACGGACGCCTGCGTTGCGGACAGTTCGGCGCCCGCCGCCAGCAGCGCCGCGGACAGGGGGAAGGGGGCGCCCTCGGCGACCCGCGCCTCCACCCGCGCCGGTCCGGGCGCCCAGGGCTCGGCGTCCGTCCGCACCAGGCGCATGACCAGCGGGAACGGGGCGCCGGGGTTGTCCGCAAGGTTCAGCTCCGAGAGGCCGGCGGCGCCGGCGAACAGGCCCTCCGGCAGGGACGCCAGCCGGTTGCCGTCCAGGCGCAGGCGCTCCAGGGAACCCAGGCCGTCAAGCAGGCCCTCCGGCAGCTCCGCCAGCCGGTTGCGGTGCAGGTGCAGAACCCGCAGCCCGGAAAGCCCCAGGAGGTCCTTCGGGCGCAGCGCCGCGATCCCCTTCCCGTGCAGGCCCAGGTAGCCCCGGCCCGCCAACTCCGAAGACGTCGGCGCCCAGCAGGCCCGCGGCCCGCGCAGCTCGTCGCGAACCGCCGGCGAGCGGTCGCAAACGCCCTCCTCAACCGCAAGCGTCGCCTCGGCAAGGCCCACCAGCGCCCAGTCCGCCCCCTCCGGCGGCGCCGCCAGCGCCACCGTCAGGAACTCCCGGGCCGGCTCGATCTCGCCGTCGTCGCGCACCGCAACCTCAATGAAGGCCTCCGTCCCCCCAGGCGCGAACGCGGCTGTCCCGCTCATGACCTCCAGGTCGGCGGCATCCGCGTCCGCGGTGTCCGGGTCCCCGTCGGGCCGGGCGACCCAGGAAACGGACATGGCCGCCGACGCCGGCCGGCTCAGCGTCAGCGGCAGCCGAACCGCGCCGCCCTCCGGCGCCGAGGCCGAGGGCGCCGCGAACGACAGCATCCGCCCCACCGACGCCCGGAGGCTCAGCTGGGCGCGCAGCCCGCCCCCGTCGGCCACCGTGACCGTCACCGTCGCCAGCCCCGGCGACAGGCCCTCCACCCGCAGCGCGACGTTGCCCTCGACCCGCGCCGAGGCCACCTCCGGGGCCGACGACTCGACCGAGTGCGACAGCGGCCCCGTGTCCGCGAACACGCCAGCCAGCCGAAGCTCCGCCGACTCCCCGACGTCCAGGTCCAGGTCCGGGAGCGAACCCACCACCCGCGGCGGGACGTTGGCGGGCGGCGGCGGGGGCGCCGGGGGCGGCGGCGCCGGCGCCGGCGCGGGCGACGGCGCCGCGTCGTCGTCCGTGATCGTCCCCGTGCCGCTCGCCGTCGAGACCGCCGCGTTCGCCGCGCCGCTCAGGGCCACCACCACCGTCTCGTTCGACTCGTCCAGCGTGTCGCCCGTCACCGACACCGCGACGCTCTTCGACGTCTCCCCCGCCGCGAACGTCAGCGTCCCGCCCGTGACCGCCGTGTAGTCCGTCCCCGACGTGGCCGTGCCCGTCCCGGCGTCGGCCCAGTCCACCGTCACCTCCCGGCTGCTCGCCGGACTCAGCGTCACCGTGAACGTCAGGTCCTTCGAGCCGCTGTCCCCCTCCGCCACGCTCGGCGAGTCGATCGACAGCGACGGCGCCCCGTCGTCGTCCGTCAGGCTGATCGTGGCTGAGTTCACCGTCAGGCTGCCTGAGGCGCCGCTTACCGTGACCGTCTCGTCCGTCTCGTCCGCCGCATCGTCCGTCGGCGTCAGCGTGAACGTCCCGGTCCCGCTCGCCGCCCCCGCCGCAATCTCAATGTCGAAGTCCGACACCGCCGCGAAGTCCACCGCCGTCGCCGCGCCGCCGCCCGCCACGCTCACCGTCACCGTCGTGGCGTCGGCGAACCGCGTCGCCCCGTTCACCGTCGCCGTCACCGTGATCAGGGTCGCCCCGTCGGCCTCGCCCACGCTGTTGTCGTCCACCGTCAGCGTGATCGAGGGCGTCGCGTCGTCGTCCGTGATCGTCCCCGTCCCGCTCGCCGTTGAGATCGCCGCGTTCGCCGCATTGCTCAAGGTCACAACCACGGTCTCGTTCGACTCGTCCAGCACGTCGCCCGTCACCGACACGTTGAAGGTCCGGCTGGTGTCCCCCGCCGCGAAGGTCAGCGTCCCGCCCGTGATCGCCGTGTAGTCCGTCCCCGACGTGGCCGTGCCGCCGGTCCCCTCCGCCCAGTCCACCGTCACTTCCTGGCTGCTCGCCGGACTCAGCTTCACCGTGAACGTCAGGTCCTTCGAGCCGCTGTCCCCCTCCGCCACGCTCGGCGAGTCGATCGACAGCGACGGCGCCCCGTCGTCGTCCGTCAGGCTGATCGTGGCTGAGTTCACCGTCAGGCTGCCTGAGGCGCCGCTCACCGTGACCGTCTCGTCCGTCTCGTCCGCCGCATCGTCCGTCGGCGTCAGCGTGAACGTCCCGGTCCCGCTCGCCGCCCCCGCCGCAATCTCAATGTCGAAGTCCGACACCGCCGCGAAGTCCACCGCCGTCGCCGTGCCGCCGCCCGCCACGCTCACCGTCACCGTCGTGGCGGCGGCGAACCGCGTCGCCCCGTCCACCGTCGCCGTCACCGTGATCGTCGTCGCCCCGTCGGCCTCGCCCACGCTGTTGTCATCCACCGTCAGCGTGATCGAGGGCGTCGCGTCGTCGTCCGTGATCGTCCCCGTCCCGCTCGCCGTTGAGATCGCCGCGTTCGCCGCATTGCTCAAGGTCACAACCACGGTCTCGTTCGACTCGTCCAGCACGTCGCCGGTCACCGACACGTTGAAGGTCCGGCTGGTGTCCCCCGCCGCGAACGTCAGCGTCCCGCCCGTGACCGCCGTGTAGTCCGTCCCCGACGTGGCCGTGCCGCTCCCGGCGTCGGCGTAGTCCACCGTCACCTCCTGGGCGCTCGCGGGGCTCAGCGTCACCGTGAACGTCAGGTTCGCCGAGCCGCTGTCCCCCTCCGCCACGCTCGCCGAGGCGATCGACAGCGACGGCGCCCCGTCGTCGTCCGTCAGGCTGATCGTCGCCGAACTCACCGTCAGGCTGCCCGACGTCCCGCTCACCGTGACCGTCTCGTCGGTCTCGTCCGCCGCATCGTCCGTCGGCGTCAGCGTGAACGTCCCGGTCCCGCTCGCCGCCCCCGCCGCAATCTCAATGTCGAAGTCCGACACCGCCGCGAAGTCCACCGCCGTCGCCGCGCCGCCGCCCGCCACGCTCACCGTCACCGTCGTGGCGTCGGCGAACCGCGTCGCCCCGTTCACCGTCGCCGTCACCGTGATCGTCGTCGCCCCGTCGGCCTCGCCCACGCTGCTCTCATCCACCGTCAGCGTGATCGAGGGCGTCGCGTCGTCGTCCGTGATCGTCCCCGTCCCGCTCGCCGTTGAGATCGCCGCGTTCGCCGCATTGCTCAAGGTCACAACCACCGTCTCGTTCGACTCGTCCAGCACGTCGCCCGTCACCGACACCGCGACGCTCTTCGACGTCTCCCCCGCCGCGAACGTCAGCGTCCCGCCCGTGACCGCCGTGTAGTCCGTCCCCGACGTGGCCGTGCCGCTCCCGGCGTCGGCGTAGTCCACCGTCACCTCCTGGGCGCTCGCAGGGCTCAGCGTCACCGTGAACGTCAGGTTCGCCGAGCCGCTGTCCCCCTCCGCCACGCTCGCCGAGGCGATCGACAGCGACGGCGCGCCGTCGTCGTCCGTCAGGCGGATCGTCGCCGAACTCACCGTCAGGCTGCCCGACGTCCCGCTCACCGTGACCGTCTCGTCGGTCTCGTCCGCCGCGTCGTCCGTCGGCGTCAGCGTGAACGTCCCGGTCCCGCTCGCCGCCCCCGCCGCAATCTCAATGTCGAAGTCCGACACCGCCGCGAAGTCCACCGCCGTCGCCGTGCCGCCGCCCGCCACGCTCACCGTCACCGTCGTGGTGTCGGCGAACCGCGTCGCCCCGTCCACCGTCGCCGTCACCGTGATCAGGGTCGCCCCGTCGGCCTCGCCCACGCTGTTGTCGTCCACCGTCAGCGTGATCGACGACGGCGCCCCGTCGTCGTCCGCCAGCGTGATCGTCGCCGAATTCACCGTCAGGCTGCCTGAGGCGCCGCTGACCGTGATCGTCTCGTTGGTCTCGTCGGTCGCATCGACCGTCGGCGTCAGCGTGAACGTCCCGGTCCCGCTCGCCGCCCCCGCCGCAATCTCAATGTCGAAGTCCGACACCGCCGCGAAGTCCACCGCCCCCGCCGCGCCGCCGCCCGCCACGCTCACCGTCACCGTCGTGGCGGCGGCGAACCGCGTCGCCCCGTCCACCGTCGCCGTCACCGTGATCGTCGTCGCCCCGTCGCCCTCGCCCACGCTGTTGTCGTCCACCGTCAGCGTGATCGACGTCGGCGCGGCGTCGTCGTCCGTCAGGCTGATCGTCGCCGAGTTCACCGTCAGCCCGCCCGACGTCCCGCTCACCGTGATCGTCTCGTTGGTCTCGTCGGTCGCATCGACCGTCGGCGTCAGCGTGAACGTCCCGGTGCCGCTCGCCGCGTCCGCCGCAATCGTAATATCGAAGTCCGCCACCGCCGCGAAGTCCACCGCCGTCGCCGTGCCGCCGCCCGCCACGCTCACCGTCACCGTCGTGGCGTCGGCGAACCGCGTCGCCCCGTTCACCGTCGCCGTCACCGTGATCAGGGTCGCCCCGTCGGCCTCGCCCACGCTGTTGTCGTCCACCGTCAGCGTGATCGACGTCGGCGCCGCGTCATTGTCGGTGATCGTCCCCGTGCCGCTCGCCGTCGAGATCGCCGCGTTCGTCGGGCTGCCCAGAGTCACCACGACAGTCTCGTTCGACTCGGCCCGGACGTCGCCCGTCACCGCCACGTCGAAGGTCTGGCTGGTCGTCCCCGCCGCAAAGGTCAGCGTCCCGCCCGTGATGGCCGTGTAGTCCGTCCCCGACGTGGCCGTGCCGGTCCCGGCGTCAGCGTAGGCCACCGTCACCTGCTGGACGCTCGCCGCGCTCAACGTCACCGTGAACGTCAGGTCCTTCGTGCCGCTGTCGCCCTCCGTCACGCCCGGCGAGTCGATCGACAGCGTCGGCCCGTCGTCGTCCGTGATCGTCCCCGTGCCGGCGCCCGTCGCGATCGTCGCGTTCGTCGGGCTGCCCAGGGTTACCACGATGGTCTCGTTCGCCTCGTCGGTCGTGTCGCCCGTCACCGCCACGTTGAAGGTCTGGCTGGTCGTCCCCGCCGGGAAGGTCAACGTCCCGTCCGTGATCGCCGTGTAGTCCGTCCCCGACGTGGCCGTGCCGGTCTCGGCGTCGGTGTAGCCCACCGTCACCTGCCGGACGCTCGCCGCGCTCAGCGTCGCCGTGAACGTCAGGTTCGTCGAGCCGCTGTCACCCTCCGCCACGCTCGGCGAGTCGATCGACACCGTCGGCCCGTCGTCGTCCGTGATCGTCCCCGTGCCGTTCGCCGTCGAAATGGTCGCGTTCGTCGGGCTGCTCAGGGTCACCACGACGGTCTCGTTCAACTCGTCGGTCGTGTCGCCCGTCACCGCCACGTTGAAGGTCTGGCTGGTCGTCCCCGCCGGGAAGGTCAGCGTGCCGCCGGTGATCGCCGTGTAGTCGGTTCCGGACGTGGCCGTGCCGCTCCCGGCGTCCGCGTAGTCCACCGTCACCTGCTGGACGCTCGTCGCGCTCAACGTCGCCGTGAACGTCAGGGTCGTCGAGCCGCTGTCGCCCTCCGCCACGCTCGGCGAGTCGATCGACACCGTCGGCCCGTCGTCGTCCGTGATCGTCCCCGTGCCGGTGCCCGTCGCGATCGTCGCGTTCGTCGGGCTGCCCAGGGTCACCACGACGGTCTCGTCCACCTCGTCGGTCGTGTCGCCGGTCACCGCCACGGTGAAGGTCCGGCTGGTGTCCCCCGCCGCAAAGGTCAGCGTCCCGCCCGTGATGGCCGTGTAGTCGGTCCCCGACGTGGCCGTGCCGCCGGCCCCCTCCGCCCAGGCCACCGTCACCGGCTGGGCGCTCGCCGCGCTCAACGTCGCCGTGAACGTCAGGTCCGTCGAGCCGCTGTCGCCCTCCGCCACGCTCGGCGAGTCGATCGACACCGTCGGCCCGTCGTCGTCCGTCAGGCTGATCGTCGCCGAGTTCACCGTCAGGCTGCCTGAGGCGCCGCTGACCGTGATCGTCTCGTCGGTCTCATCCGCCGCATCGTCCGTCGGCGTCAGCGTGAAGGTGCCGGTGGCGCTCGCCGCGCCTGCCGGGATCTCGATGTTGAAGTCCGGCACCGCCGCGAAGTCCACCGCCGTCGCCGTGCCGCTGCCCGCCACGCTCACCGTCACCGTCGTGGCGTCGGCGAACCGCGTCGCCCCGTTCACCGTCGCCGTCACCGTGATCAGGGTCGCCCCGTCGGCCTCGCCCACGCTGTTGTCATCCACCGTCAAGGCAATCGACGTCGGCGCGCCGTCGTCGTCCGTCAGGCTGATCGTCGCCGAACTCACCGTCAGGCTGCCCGACGTCCCGCTCACCGTGACCGTCTCGTCGGTCTCGTCCGCCGCGTCGTCCGTCGGCGTCAGCGTGAACGTCCCGGTCCCGCTCGCCGCCCCCGCCGCAATCTCAATGTCGAAGTTCGACACCGCCGCGAAGTCCACCGCCGTCGCCGTGCCGCTGCCCGCCACGCTCACCGTCACCGTCGTGGCGTCGGCGAACCGGGTCGCGCCGTCCACCGTCGCCGTCACCGTGATCAGGGTCGCCCCGTCGGCCTCGCCCACGCTGTTGTCGTCCACCGTCAGCGTGATCGACGTCGGCGCGGCGTCGTTGTCGGTGATCGTCCCCGTGCCGGCGCCCGTCGCGATCGTCGCGTTCGTCGGACTGCTCAACGACGCCACGACAGTCTCGTTCGACTCGGCCAGGACGTCGCCCGTCACCGCCACGGTGAAGGTCTGGCTGGTCGTCCCCGCCGGGAAGGTCAGCGTGCCGGCGGTGATGGCCGTGTAGTCGGTCCCCGACGTGGCCGTGCCGGTCCCGGCGTCGGCGTAGGCCACCGTCACCGGCTGGACGCTCGCCGCGCTCAAGGTCGCCGTGAACGTCAGGTTCGTCGAGCCGCTGTCACCCTCCGTCACGCTCGGCGAGTTGATCGACAGCGCCGGCCCGTCGTCGTCCGTGATCGTCCCCGTGCCGGCGCCCGTCGCGATCGTCGCGTTCGTCGGGCTGCTCAGGGTCACCACGACGGTCTCGTCCACCTCGTCGGTCGTGTCGCCGGTCACCGCCACGGTGAAGGTCTGGCT
Organism: uncultured Pseudomonadales bacterium; assembly: GCA_958296195.1. GTDB lineage: Bacteria > Pseudomonadota > Gammaproteobacteria > Pseudomonadales > Azotimanducaceae > Azophilus. The sequence continues at coordinate 3,674,188 of OY282455.1, forward strand.
AAGCGTCCCCGCCGCAAAGGTCAGCGTCCCGCCCGTGACGGCCGTGTAGTCGGTCCCCGACGTGGCCGTGCCGCCGGCCCCCTCCGCCCAGGCCACCGTCACCGGCTGGACGCTCGCCGCGCTCAACGTCGCCGTGAACGTCAGGTTCGTCGAGCCGCTGTCCCCCTCCGTCACGCTCGGCGAGTTGATCGACAGCGTCGGCCCGTCGTCGTCCGTGATCGTCCCCGTGCCGGCGCCCGTCGCGATCGTCGCGTTCGTCGGGCTGCCCAGGGTCACCACGACGGTCTCGTTCAACTCGTCGGTCGTGTCGCCGGTCACCGCCACGTTGAAGGTCTGGCTGGTTGTCCCCGCCGTGAAGGTCAGCGTCCCGCCCGTGATGGTCGTGTAGTCGGTCCCGGAAGTCGCGGTGCCACCCGTCCCCTCGGCCCAGGCCACCGTCACCTGCTGGACGCTCGCCGCGCTCAACGTCGCCGTGAACGTCAGGTCCGTCGAGCCGCTGTCGCCCTCCGTCACGCTCGGCGAGTCGATCGACACCGTCGGCCCGTCGTCGTCCGTCAGCGTGATCGTCGCCGAGTTCACCGTCAGGCTGCCTGAGGCGCCGCTGACCGTGATCGTCTCGTCGGTCTCGTCGGTTGTATCGACCGTCGGCGTCAGCGTGAAGGTGCCGGTGGCGCTCGCCGCGCCTGCCGGGATCTCGATGTTGAAGTTCGGCACCGCCGCAAAGTCCACCGCCGTCGCCGTGCCGCTGCCCGCCACGCTCACCGTCACCGTCGTGGCGGCGGCGAACCGGGTCGTGCCGTCCACCGTCGCCGTCACCGTGATCGTCGTCGCCCCGTCGCCCTCGCCCACGCGGTTGTCATCCACTGTCAAGGTGATCGACGTCGGCGCGCCGTCGTCGTCCGTCAGCGTGATCGTCGCCGAGTTCACCGTCAGCCCGCCCGACGTCCCGCTCACCGTGATCGTCTCGTCGGTCTCGTCCGCCGCGTCGTCCGTCGGCGTCAGCGTGAACGTCCCGGTCCGGCTCGCCGCCCCCGCCCCAATCGTAATGTCGAAGTCCGTCACCGCCGCGAAGTCCACCGCCGTCGCCGTGCCGCCGCCCGCCACGCTCACCGTCACCGTCGTGGCCGCGCCGAACCGGGTCGCGCCGTCCACCGTCGCCGTCACCGTGATCGTCGTCGCCCCGTCGCCCTCGCCCACGCTGCCCTTATCCACCGTCAAGGTGATCGAGGGCGTCGCGTCGTCGTCCGTGATCGTCCCCGTGCCGGTGCCCGCCGCGCTTGACACGGCCGCGTTCGTCGGGCTGCTCAGGGTCACAACCACCGTCTCGTTCGACTCGTCCAGCGTGTCGCCCGTCACCGACACCGCGACGCTCTTCGACGTGTCCCCCGCCGCGAACGTCAGCGTCCCGCCCGTGACCGCCGTGTAGTCCGTCCCCGACGTGGCCGTGCCGCCGGTCCCCTCCGCCCAGTCCACCGTCACCTGCCGGCCGCTGGCCGGACTCAGGGTCACCGTGAACGTCAGGTTCGCCGAGCCGCTGTCCCCCTCCGTCACGCTCGGTGAGTTGATCGACAGCGTCGGCGTCGCATCATCGTCCGTCAGGCTGATCGTCGCCGAATTCACCGTCAGGCTGCCCGAGACGCCGCTCACCGTCACCGTCTCGTCCGTCTCGTCCGCCGTGTCGGCCGTCGGCGTCAGCGTGAACGTCCCGGTCCGGCTCGCCGCCCCCGCCGGGATCTCGATGTCGAAGTCCCCCACCGCCGCGAAGTCCACCGCCGACGCCGTGCCGCCGCCCGCCACGCTCACCGTCACCGTCGTGGCCGAACCGAACCGGGTCGCGCCGTTCACCGTCGCCGTCACCGTGATCGTGGTCGCCCCGTCGCCCTCGGCCACGCTGTTGTCGTCCACCGTCAGCGTGATCGACGTCGGCGTCGCATCGTTGTCCGTGATCGTCCCCGTCCCGCTCGCCGTCGCGATCGTCGCGTTCGCCGCGTTGCTCAGGGTCACCACCACCGTCTCGCTCGACTCGTCCAGCGTGTCGCCCGTCACCGACACCGCGACGCTTTTCGACGTCTCCCCCGCCGCGAACGTCAGCGTCCCGCCCGTGACCGCCGTGTAGTCCGTCCCCGACGTGGCCGTGCCGCTCCCGGCGTCGGCGTAGTCCACCGTCACCTCCTGGGCGCTCGCCGGACTCAGGGTCACCGTGAACGTCAGGTCCTTCGAGCCGCTGTCCCCCTCCGCCACGCTCGGCGAGTCGATGGAGACGGTCACGCCGTCGTCGTTGACGATCGTCCCCGTGCCGGTCGCCGTCGCGATCGTCGCGTTCGCCGCGTCGCTCAGGGTCACCGCCACCGTCTCGTTCGGCTCCTCCGTGGTGTCGCCCATCACCGACACGTCGAAGGTTTGGCTGGTGGTGCCCGCCGCGAAGGTCAGCGTGCCGCCGGCGATGGCCGTGTAGTCCGTCTCCGAAGTGGCCGTGCCGGTCCCGGCGTCCGCGTAGTCCACCGTCACCCTCTGGGCGCTGGCCTTGCTCAGGGTCGCCGTGAACGTCAGGGTCGCCGAGCCGCCGTCACCCTCCGTCACGCGCGGCGAGTCGATGGAGACGGTCACGCCGTCGTCGTTGACGATCGTCCCCGTCCCCGCGGCTGTCGAGATCGTGGCGTTTGTCGCGTTGCTCAGGGTCACCACGACGGTCTCGTTCGGCTCCTCCGTGGTGTCGCCCATCACCGACACGTCGAAGGTTTGGCTGGTGGCGCCCGCCGCGAAGGTCAGCGTGCCGCCGGTGACGGCCCTGTAGTCCGTCCCGGATGTGGCCGTGCCGGTCCCGGCGTCCGCGTAGTCCACCGTCACCCGCTCGGTGCTGGCCTTGCTCAGGGTCGCCGTGAACGTCAGGGTCGCCGAGCCGCTGTCCCCCTCCGCCACGCTCGCCGAGGCGATCGACAGCGTCGGCGCATCGTCGTCGTCCGTGATCGTCCCCGTGCCGCTCGCCGTCGAGATCGCCGCGTTCGCCGCGTTGCTCAGGGTCACCACCACCGTCTCGTTCGACTCGTCCAGCGTGTCGCCCGTCACCGACACCGCGACGCTCTTCGACGTGTCCCCCGCCGCGAACGTCAGCGTCCCGCCCGTGACCGCCGTGTAGTCCGTCCCCGACGTGGCCGTGCCGCCGGTCCCCTCCGCCCAGTCCACCGTCACCTCCCGGCCGCTGGCCGGACTCAGGGTCACCGTGAACGTCAGGTTCGCCGAGCCGCTGTCCCCCTCCGTCACGCTCGCCGAGGCGATGGAGAGCGTCGGCGCATCGTCGTCGTCCGTCAGGCTGATCGTCGCCGAATTCACCGTCAGGCTGCCCGAGACGCCGCTCACCGTCACCGTCTCGTCCGCCTCGTCCGCCGTGTCGGCCGTCGGCGTCAGCGTGAACGTCCCGGTCCGGCTCGCCGCCCCCGCCGGGATCTCGATGTCGAAGTCCCCCACCGCCGCGAAGTCCACCGCCGACGCCGTGCCGCTGCCCGCCACGCTCACCGTCACCGTCGTGGCCGAACCGAACCGGGTCGCGCCGTCCACCGCGGCGGTCACCGTGATCGTCGTCGCCCCGTCGCCCTCGCCCACGCTGCCCTCATCCACCGTCAAGGTGATCGAGGGCGTCGCGTCGTCGTCCGTGATCGTCCCCGTGCCGGTGCCCGCCGTGCTTGACACGGCCGCGTTCGTCGGGCTGCTCAGGGTCACCACCACCGTCTCGTTCGACTCGTCCAGCGTGTCGCCCAGCGCCGCCACGTTGAAGGTCCGGCTGGTCGTCCCCGCCGTGAACGTCAGCGTCCCGCCCGTGATCGCCGTGTAGTCCGTCCCCGACGTGGCCGTGCCGCCGGTCCCCTCCGCCCAGTCCACCGTCACCTGCCGGCCGCTCGCCGCGCCCAGCGTCACCGTGAACGTCAGGTTCGCCGTGCCGCTGTCCCCCTCCGCCACGCTCGGCGAGTCGATCGACAGCGACGGCGCATCGTCGTCGTCCGTGATGGTCAGCTCCACGCCGTCCGAGTCCTGCGTGATCCCCTGGCCGTTGGCCGCCACGCCCGTCACCGTCACCGTGCGGTCCGCCTCGTCCCTGCCGTTGTCCACCGCCGTGATCGTCACCGTCCCGCTCGACGTCGTCGCCCCCGCCGCCACCGTCAGCGTCGTCCCGCTCAGCGTCGTCCCCGCCGGCACTGTCAGCGTCACCGTCGTCGCCGCGCTCGAGGCGTGGCTCAGCGACGCCGACACCGTGGTCGAGTTGCCCGCCCCGCTCTCGTTGACGGAGCCCACCCCCACCGCCAGCGCCACCGTCGGCGCCGCGTCGTCGTCCGTGATCGTCCCCGTCCCGGTTCCCGCACTCGCGGAGACCGTCGCGTTCGTCGCGCTGCCCAGGCTCACCTTCACCGTCTCGTCCGGCTCGTCCGTCGCGTCGCCCGTCACCGACACCGCGACGGTCTTCGACGTCTCCCCCGCCGCGAACGTCAGCGTCCCCGCCGTCAGCGCCGTGTAGTCCGTCCCCGAGGTCGCCGTGCCTCCCGCCGCCCCGGCGTAGCCCACCGTCACCTGCTGCGTGCTCGCCGGGGCCAGCGTCACCGTGAAGTCCAGGTTCGCCGTGTCGCCGGCGGCCCCCTCCGCCACGCTCGGCGAGCTGATCGACAGCGTCGGCGCCCCGTCGTCGTCGATGATCGTCCCCGTCCCCGTCCCCGTCCCGAGCGCCGCGTTCGTCGAGCCGCTCAGCGCAAGCTTCACCGTCTCGTCCTGCTCGTCCGTCGTGTCCCCGGTCACCGACACCCGCACCGTCTTGCTGACGTCCCCCGCGGCGAAGGTCAGGGTCCCCGACGCCAACGCCACATAGTCCGTCCCCGAGGTCGCCGTGCCTCCCGCCGCCTCGGCGTAGCTCACCGTCACCTCCCTGCCGCTGGCCGGGGTCAGCGACACCGTGAAGTCCAGGTTCGCCGGGCCGCTGTTCCCTGCTGCGCCATCTCTGTAGCGGATGCGCCAGTTGTTGGTGGCGGTCTCCTTGACGCCGATGTCGTCCGTGCCGTTGCCGTCGAAGTCCCCGGTGAAGACCGTGCCGGCGTTGATTGCCCAACTGGTGCTGGTTTGAGCCTGGAAGTTGCCCCTGGTGCTGGTGGCGTAGCGGAAGAGCCAGTTGTCGGAGGCGCTCTCCTTGACGCCGATGTCGTCCCTGCCGTCGCCGTTGAAGTCCCCGCTGAGGACCGTGCCGGCGTTGATTGCCCAACTGATGCTGGTTTGGCTGGCTTGCCCCCCGAACTGGCCCCTGGTGCTGGTGGCGTAGCGGAAGAACCAGTTGTTGGTGGCGGTCTCCTTGACGCCGATGTCGTCCTTGCCGTCGCCGTCGAAGTCCCCGGTGACGACCGGGACACCGGGGGCGGGTGGCCAACCGTAGTTGGTTTCATTCCCGAACTGGCCCCTGGTGCTGGTGGCGTAGCGGATGCGCCAGTTGCCGGAGTTATCCTTGACGCCGATGTCGTCCTTGCCGTCGCCGTCGAAGTCCCCGGTGATGATCGTGCCGGCGCTGATTGGCCAAGCGTAGGTGGTTTCACTCCCGAACTGGCCCCTGGTGCTGGTGGCGTAGCGGATGCGCCAGAGGCCGGAGCCGGAGCCGCCCGCCTTGACGCCGATGTCGTCCTTGCCGTCGCCGTCGAAGTCCCCGGTGATGACCGTGCCGCTGGGGGCGGCCCAAATGTAAGTGGTGTCAGTTAGGTCGTTCCCCTCCGTCACGCTCGGCGAGTCGATCGACAGCGACGGCAGCGCGTCGTCGTCCGTGATCGTCCCCGTCCCGGTGGGCGTCGAGATCGTCGCGTTCGCCGCGCTGCTCAGGGTCACCACGACGGTCTCGTTCGCCTCGTCCAGCGCGTCGCCCGTCACCGACACATCAAAGGTCTGTCTGGTCATCCCCACCGCGAAGGTCAGCGTACCGCCGGTGATGGCCGTGTAGTCCGTCCCCGAAATGGCCGTTCCGGTCCCGGCGTCGGCGTAGTCCACCGTCACCTCCTTGCCGCTCGCCGCGCTCAGCGTCGCCGTGAACGTCAGGTCCGCCGTGTCGCCGGCGGCCCCCTCCGCCACGCTCGGCGAGTCGATCGACAGCGACGGCGCGTCGTCGTCGTCCGTGATCGTCCCCGTCCCGGTCGCTGTGCCGAGCGCCGCGTTCGTCGGGCCGCTCAGCGTCAGCCTCACCGTCTCGTTCGGCTCGTCCGTCCCGTCGCCCGTCACCGACACCGTGACGGTCTTCGACGTCTCCCCCGCCGCGAACGTCAGCGTCCCGCCCGTGACGGCCGCGTAGTCCGTCCCCGAGGTCGCCGTGCCCCCGTCCGTGCCGTCCGCCGCCCAGGCCACCGTCACCTGCTGCACGCTCGCCGGGACCAGCGTCACCGTGAAGACCAGGTTCGCCGAGCCGCTGTCCCCCTCGTTCACGCTCGGCGAGTCGATCGACAGCGACGGCGCCCCGTCGTCGTCGATAATCGTCCCGGTCCCCGTCGCCGTCCCGAGCGTGGCGTTCGCCGCGTTGCTCAGCGTCGCAACCACCGTCTCGTCCGTCTCGTCCGTCCCGTCGCCCGTCACCGAGACATCGAAGGTCTGGCTCGTCGTCCCCGCCGCGAACGTCAGTGTGCCGCCGGTGATCGCCGTGTAGTCGGTCCCGGAAGTGGCCGTGCCGCCCGGCCCCTCCGCCCAGTCCACCGTCACCTCCTTGCCGCTCGCCGCCGACAGCGTCACCGTGAACGTCAGGGACGCCGTGTCGCCGGCGGCCCCCTCAATCACGCTCGGAGAGTCGATCGACAGCGTCGGCGACGCGTCGTCGTCCGTGATCGTCCCCGTCCCCGTTCCCGTCCCGAGCGTGGCGTTCGCCGCGTTGCTCAGCGTCGCAACCACCGTCTCGTCCGTCTCGTCCGTCCCGTCGCCCGTCACCGAGACGTCGAAGGCCTGGCTCGTCGTCCCCGCCGCGAACGTCAGCGTCCCGCCGGTGATGGCCGTGTAGTCGGTCCCGGAAGTGGCCGTGCCGCCCGGCCCCTCCGCCCAGTCCACCGTCACCTCCCTGTCGCTGGCCGCCGACAGCGTCACCGTGAACGTCAGGGACGCCGTGTCGCCGGCGGCCCCCTCGATCACGCTCGGCGAGTTGACCGACAGCGACGGCGATGTGTCGTCGTCAATGATCGTCCCCGTCCCGAGCGCCGCGTTCGTCGGGCCGCTCAGCGCAACCTTCACCGTCTCGTCCTGCTCGTCCGTCGTGTCCCCGGTCACCGACACCCGCACCGTCTTGCTGACGTCCCCCGCGGCGAAGGTCAGGGTCCCCGACGCCAGCGCTACATAGTCCGTCCCCGAAGTCGCCGTCCCGGTCCCGGCGTCGGCGTAGCTTACCGTCACCTCCTTCTCGCTCGCCGCGCTCAGGTCCACCGTGAAGTCCAGTTCCGGCACGCCGCTGTTCCCTGCGCCATCTCTGTAGCGGATGCGCCAGTTGTCGGTGGCGGTCTCCTTGACGCCGATGTCGTCCGTGCCGTTGCCGTCGAAGTCCCCGGTGAGGACCGTGCCGGCGTTGATTGCCCAACTGGCGCTGGTTTGAGCCTCGAACTGGCCCCTGGTGCTGGTGGCGTAGCGGAAGAGCCAGTTGTCGGAGGCGCTCTCCTTGACGCCGATGTCGTCCCTGCCGTCGCCGTTGAAGTCCCCGCTGAGGACCGTGCCGGCGTTGATTGCCCAACTGGTGCTGGTTTCCCCCCCGAACTGGCCCCTGGTGCTGGTGGCGTAGCGGAAGAACCAGTTGTTGGTGGCGGTCTCCTTGACGCCGATGTCGTCCTTGCCGTCGCTGTCGAAGTCCCCGGTGACGACCGGGGCACCGGGGGCGGCTGGCCAACGATGGTTGGTTTGATTCCCGAACTGGCCCCTGGTGCTGGTGGCGTAGCGGATGTACCAGTTGCCGGAGTTATCCTTGACGCCGATGTCGTCCTTGCCGTCGCCGTCGAAGTCCCCCGTGATGATCGTGCCGGCGCCGGTTGGCCAAGTGTAGGTGGTTTCATTCCCGAACTGGCCCCTGGTGTTGGTGGCGTAGCGGATGCGCCAGGTGCCGCTGTTCTCCTTGATGCCGATGTCGTCCTTGCCGTCGCCGTCGAAGTCCCCGGTGATGACCGTGCCGCTGGGGGCGGCCCAAATGTAAGTGGTGTCAGTTAGGTTGTCCCCCTCCGTCACGCTCGGCGAGTCGATCGACAGCGACGGCGCCCCGTCGTCGTCGATGATCATCCCCGTCCCCGTGGCCGTCGAGATCGTCGCGTTCGCCGCGCCGCTCAGGGTCACCACGACGGTCTCGTCCGGTTCGTCCGTCGCGTCCCCGGTCACCGAAACCCGCACCGTCTTCAAGGTCTCCCCAACTGCGAACGTCAGCGTCCCGGCGCCCAGCGCCTCGTAGTCCGTCACCAAGGTCGCCGTGCCTCCCGACCCCTCGGCGTAGCTCACCGTCACCTGCTGCGCACTTGCCGGGGCCAGCGTCACCGTGAAGACCAGGTTCGCCGAGCCGCTGTCCCCCTCGTTCACGCTCGGCGAGTTGATCGACAGCGACGACGCCCCGTCGTCGTCGATGATCATCCCCGTCCCCGTCCCCGTCCCGACCGCCGCGTTCGTCAGGTCGCTCAGCGCAAGCCTCACCGTCTCGTCCGCCTCGTCCGTCGCGTCCCCGGTCACCGACACCGTGATCGTCTTGCTGACGTCCCCCGCGGCGAAGGTCAGGGTCCCCGACGTCAGCGCCGCGTAGTCCGTCCCCGAAGTCGCCGTCCCGGTCCCGGTGTCGGCGTAGCCCACCGTCACCTCCCTGCCGCTGGCCGGGGCCAGCGTCACCGTGAAGACCAGGTTCGCCGAGCCGCTGTCCCCCTCGTTCACGCTCGGCGAATTGATCGACAGCGACGGCGCCCCGTCGTCGTCCGTGATCGTCCCCGTCCCGGTTCCCGAGGTCGCAGAGACCGTCGCGTTCGTCGGGCTGCTCAGCGCAACCTTCACCGTCTCGTCCGCCTCGTCCGCCGCGTCACCCGTCACCGACACCGTGATCGTCTTGCTGACGTCCCCCGCGGCGAAGGTCAGGGTCCCCGACGTCAGCGCCGTGTAGTCCGTCCCCGAAGTCGCCGTGCCCCCCGTCGCCTCGGCGTAGCCCACCGTCACCCGCTTGCCACTGACCGCCGACAGCGTCACCGTGAAGTCCAAGTTCGCCGAGCCGCTGTCCCCCTCCGCCACGCTCGGCGAGTCGATCGAAACCGTCGGCGCCCCGTCGTCGTCGACGATCGTCCCCGTCCCGACCGCCGCGTTCGCCGCGCCGCTCAGCGCAAGCCTCACCGTCTCGTCCAGCTCGTCCGTCCCGTCACCCTTCACCGACACCCGCACCGTCTTGCTGGTCTCCCCGACCGCGAACGTCAGCGTCCCCGCCGAAACCGCCGCGTAGTCCGTCCCCGAGGTCGCCGTGCCCGTCCCGGCGTCGGCGTAGTCCACCGTCACCTCCCTGCCGCTGACCGCCGACAGCGTCACCGTGAAGTCCAGGTGCGCCGCGCCGCTGTCCCCCTCGTTCACGCTCGGCGAATCGATCGACAGCGACGGCACCCCGTCGTCGTCCGTGATCGTCCCCGTCCCCGTGGCCGTCGAGATCGTCGCGTTCGCCGCGCCGCTCAGGGTCACCACGACGGTCTCGTCCGGTTCGTCCGTCGCGTCCCCGGTCACCGAAACCCGCACCGTCCTCGAGGTCTCCCCGGCCGCGAACGTCAGCGTCCCCGACACCAGCGCCGTGTAGTCCGTTCCCGAGGCCGCCGTGCCCGCCGCCTCGGCGTAGTCCACCGTCACCTGCTGCGCGCTCGCCGGGGCCAGCGTCACCGTGAAGTCCAGGTTCGCCGAGCCGCTGTCCCCCTCGTTCACGCTCGGCGAGTTGATCGACAGCGACGGCGCCCCGTCGTCGTCGATGATCATCCCCGTCCCCGTGGCCGTCGAGATCGTCGCGTTCGCCGCGCCGCTCAGGGTCACCACGACGGTCTCGTCCGGTTCGTCCGTCGCGTCCCCGGTCACCGAAACCCGCACCGTCCTCGAGGTCTCCCCGGCCGCGAACGTCAGCGCCCCCGACACCAGCGCCGTGTAGTCCGTCCCCGGGGTCGCCGTGCGCCCCACCGCCTCGGCGTAGTTCACCGTCACCTGCTTGCCGCTGGCCGGGGCCAGCGTCACCGTGAAGTCCAGGTTCGCCGCGCCGCTGTCCCCCTCGTTCACGCTCGGCGAATCGATCGACAGCGACGGCGCCCCGTCGTCGTCCGTGATCGTCCCCGTCCCCGTGGCCGTCGAGATCGTCGCGTTCGCCGCGCTGCTCAGGGTCACCACGACGGTCTCGTCCGGCTCGTCCGTCGCGTCCCCGATCACCGACACGTCGAAGGTCTGGCTGGTGGTGCCCACCGCGAAGGTCAGCGTCCCGCCGGTGACGGCCGTGTAGTCGGTCCCGGAAGCGGCCGTGCCGCCGGTCCCCTCCGCCCAGTCCACCGTCACTTCCTTCCCGCTCTCCGCGCTCAGGGTGACCTTGAACGTCAGGTTCCTCGAACCGCTGTACCCCTCCGTCACGCTCGGCGAGTCGATCGACAGCGACGGCGCCACGTCGTCGTCGACGATCGTCCCCGTCCCCGTCCCCGTCCCGATCGCCGCGTTCACCGGACCGCTCAGCTCAACCTTCACCGTCTCGTGCGGCTCGTCCGTCGCGTCCCCGGTCACCAACACCCGCACCGTCTTGCTGGTCTCCCCAACCGCGAACGTCAGCGTCCCCGCCGAAACCGCCGCGTAGTCCGTCCCGCCGCCCGTCGCCGTGCCCGTCCCGGCGTCGGCGTAGCTCACCGTCACCTCCTGCTCGCTCGCCGGGGACAGGGTGACCGTGAAGTCCAGGTCCGCCGTGCCGGTGTCCCCCTCCACCACGCTCGGCGAGTCGATCGACACGGCGGTCGGTCTCGTCACAGCCACCGTGTAGGTGCGGCTTGCGGCCCCGTTCGGCGCCGTCACCTTGACCGTGACGGTGGTGACCCCGCCATTGAGCTCCACTTGGTGGCCAACGGCGTCGGCGTCGGCGTCCGCCGGAGCAACGGAGACCCTTGCGCCGCTTTGCGCGGCCGTCGCCGTCACGGTCGTCCTGGCCGTGGAGCTGCTCACAGCCGCCGCGTAGCTCGTGGCGGCGGCGGAGAAGGCGGGGGACAGCGGGGACGACAGGCCCGAAAGGGCCAAGGCGGACAGGCTCGCCTTCTGGAGGTTGAACTGCGCGGTGACGTCCGCGTCGTTCGCGTCGTCTCGGTCATGGTTCAGGACCGGATACTGCGCCGAGGTGCCGAAGTCCCAGACATCGTCCACCTCGTCCCAAGCCGCGTAGATGCTGGGCGGGTTGGTGGTGGAGCTGCCGTACTCGGTGGGCGACTTCAGGGCGCTGCCGGTCTTGCCGACGGGGAGTGGGGTGAACCCGCTGGGAAACCGGCCCGGACTCGTGGTGCCCGTGGTTTCCGTGTCCCAGTAGCTGTGCTCGACGACCGGGGACTTCCCGGCGAAAACGAACGAAGCCCCAACCAGCCCGCCGTAGTTCGCGTTCGGGCTGGACTGGTTCGTGCCGCCCAGGGCGTAGCTCGCCCGCACCTCCCCCCCTTGGCTTACGCCCACCAAGCCGCCGAACCCAAGATTTGAGCCCTCACGGCCGGTGTTGCCGTTCACGACAACCCCCGCGTAGCTGGACTTGACGACGCCGAAGTGCAGCCCAACCAAGCCGCCCATGTTCCCAGCTCCAGAAATCCGTCCAACGGCGTAGCTGGCGGACACTTCGGCGTCGCGGTCGGCTGCGCCGCCCCCAAGGTTTCTGCCAACCACCCCCACAAGGGAGCCGCCGGTGAAGTGCGCACCGAACCGGACGTCCACGCCAACCAGGCCGACGTCGGCAATCCGACCGCCCCCGGCCAACTGGGCGAACAATCCCCCGAAGGACTGGGTCGCCACGATGTGCAGGTTGGACAGCGTCCTGCCGTTGCCCTTGAAGGTTGCGGTGAAGGGCGAGTAGTCGGCGGTGCCCGCGCCGTGACGGCCGATGGGCAGCCAGCCGGCGCCGGCGTTCCAGTAAAGGTCGTCGGTCCGGTCGCCGGACGTCCCCGTGTCGAAGTCCAGGTCCGCGTCCAGCTCGTAGCCGACGCAGACCGGAACCTTGGGGGTGCTCGGGTCGCCGTCGGCGTCCGTCAGGGGACAGCCGGCGCCGGCGGCTGAAGGCGCCGGATGGGGGAAGGCGAGGTGCCAAGCGTCGGCGTGGTCTAGGGAGTCGGGCGCGCCGTCGCCGTTCAGGTCCCAGCGGACGGCGTTCAACTGCGCCAACGAGGCCACCTCGATCAGGCCGTCGTCATCCGAGTCGTGGTCCCTGGGCGTGTTCGGCCAAGCCGCAACTCGGCTCGCGGCGCCCTTTCCGCCATTCCGCCCCTTGGCGTTCACCGCGCGCAACTCGAAGGCGTACCCGCTTCCGTTGGCCAGGCTCGGCGCTCGATGCCCCACCGTGTCCTTGTCGCTGTTCGCAATTGCCGCCCAAGAGTTCCAGGCCGCGCCTCCCCGCCTCCAGCGCAGCTCGTAGCCCGTGATCGTGCCGTCGCCCGGATCGCTCCAGGACAGATCGACCAGGCCGTCGCCCGCGGCCGCGGCCAGACCCGAAGGCGCCGCCGGCGCCGGCTCGTCGACCGCCGTCACTGGGACGGCCGCGGTGCTGTGACTCAAACTGCCCGAATGGGCCGTGGGCTTCACCCTCACGGTAAAGGACCGGTCGGCGTCGAAGTCGGACCCGTCGTGGGACAGCGTCAGCTTCGCCGAACCGCTCGAGTCCGCAACTCCCGAAACGCCCAGGCCCGGAAACGTCCCAACCAGTTCGAAGTCCCCCGCCTGGAACCGCGAGAAGGTGACGCCGCTCGGCAGCGTCACGGTCAGCGTCGCGCCGTTCAGGTTCGTCTCCGTCAGCGGCGACGGGCTCGCCGTGACCGTCGCCGGTGCGGAAACGGTGATCCTGAACGTCAGGCTGGCGCGGTCGGTGTTGTTCACGTTCGCGTCCGAGTCCGCCGCGTGGATGGCGACATTGAACACGCCGGTCGCCGTCGGCGCGCCGCAAACCGTCCGCGCCGCCATGCAGACGCCCGCGCCGTCGGCGTCGAACGACAGCCCCGTCGGCAGCCCGTCCGCCGCGTAGGTGACGGCGCCGTTGCCGCCGGTGGCCGCCGGAACCTGGAACGCCGCGATGGGCGAGCCCCGCGAGTAGGACTTGTCGCCCACGGCGCCGCTGAAGGACGGCGCCGCGTCCGGGTGCCCCAGGGACTGGACGGCCCTGTCGAAGCCGGCGTACTTCAGCACCGGGTACTCGTTCGACGCGCCGAAGTCCCAGGCGTCGTCGTCCTCCGCCTCCCCCGCCACGCCGTCGCCGTCCACGTCCACGTCGTCCCAGGTCGAATACAGGCCCGTCGCGCCGTACGCGGTCGGCGTCTGCAGGGCGCTCGTGCTCCTGCCCTCCGGCGGGGTCGTGTCGGCGTCGTCCGCAATGCCGCTCGCGGCCGCGTCCCAGTAGCTCGCCGTCACCGTGCCGCCGCCGGCCAGCCCGTGCTTGTTCCCGATCGGGCACGCGCCGGTCACCGCGCCGGCCGCGTAGCTCGCCGCGATGGTCCCGGCGTTGTTGGCCGCCAGGCCGCCGGCGTCCCGGTACTGGCCCGTCCCCGTGCACTCCGCCGACGCCGTCGAGTAGCTCGCGACGATGGTCGATCCCGCCTGCGCGCTGCCCACCAGCCCGCCGACGCCGTTGATCCCCTGCACCGAGCCGGTGGACCAGCTCGCCGCGATGCGTCCCGCGCTCCAGCCCGCCAGCATCCCGACGGTGCCATAGGCTCCCCGCACGCGTCCGTTCGGCAGCCCCACCGACGTGACCTTCGCGCCGCTGCCGAGCGCGGCGAACAGCCCCGAGTAGTTGCGCCCGCGCCTCACGAACAGGTTGGATATCGTCTTGCCGTTGCCGTTGAAAACGGCGTTGAAGTGCGTCGTGTCGGTCGGCGCGGTGAAGGGGCCGATGGGGTCCCAGCCGCTGCCGCCGTTGTAGTAGGCGTCGCCGCTGTCGCCCGTCACCACGCCGCCGTTCTCCGTCCAGGTGCGGCCGTTGTCGTTGGTGTCGAAGTCCAGGTCCGCGTCCAGCTCGTAGCCGAGGCAGGGGCCGGGGTCCGGCGTCGCGTCGGCGTCCGGCGTGGTGTCCGGGCAAATGGTCCCGGGCGTGCCCCCGAACGCAGTGATGTAGCTGATCTGTTGGGCTTGGCTAATGCCGGCGTCGGGCGCGCCGTCGCCGTTCAGGTCCCAGCGGATGGCGTCCAACTGCGCCAACGAGGACACCTCGATCAAGCCGTCGTCGTCCAAGTCGACGTCCCGCGACGCCGTCGCAGTCGCCGCAACTTGGCTCGCGGCGCCCTTTCCGCCGTCCCGCCCCTTGGCGTTCACCGCGCGCAACTCGAAGGTGTATCGGACTCCGGTGGTCAGGCTCGCCGCTCGATGCCCCACCGTGTCCTTGTCGCTGCCGGCAATTGCCGCCCAATCGCTCCAGGCCCCGCCTCCGTCCCTCCGGCGCAGTTCGTAGCCCGTGATCGTGCCGTCGCCCGGACTGGTCCAGGACAGAATGACGAAGGTGTCGCCCACAACCGCGGACAGACCCGAAGGCGCCGCCGGCGCCGGCTCGTCGACCGCCGCCACGTCGATCGATTGGGTCACGTGATTGGCAGTGCCCGAATGGGCCGCGGCCCTCACCCTCACCGCAAGGTACTGGGCGTCGTCGAAGTCGGTCCCGTCGTAGGACAGCGTCAGTTTCGCCGAACCGCTTGAATTCTCAACCCCGGAAATGGTCAGCCCCGGAATCCTCGTAACCAGATCGAAATCCCCCGCCTGGTAACGTGAAAAGGTCAAGCTGCCGGTTAGCCCCACCGTCAATTTCGCACCGGCCAGATTGCCCTCGGTCGCGCCCGTAAGACCGGACGGCTCCACTGCGGTTATGGTCGCTTGCGACGACTGATAATCTCCCGTCCCGTAACTTGTGGGCCCCTTGACGTCGCCGACGTACACCGCCCGAACCTCGACCATGTAGGTTGCGCTCGCGGCACCTGCAAAAAAATGAAAACTGGTTGTGTCTGCGTCGCTTCCAGGAACCACGGTCCAAGGCGTGAAAGGCGTAGTTCCCGCCACGTCCCTCCGCCGCCACTCGTAGCGCAGGATGTCCCCATGATCGGGATTGGCCCACGACAACGTGAGCAGGCCACGGTCATTCGTCACGCCCGCCGGACCCAAAGCGGGAGCGATCCGATTCAACCGCAATCGGTAGGTCTTCTCGGCGGAGCTAGAGCGCACAACGACGGGGATGGTGTTCACGCCCAATGTGAGCGGCGTGGCGCCGGCGCCTGTTATGGTCCATGGAGAGGTCGCCGTCACCACGACGGAGTCGGAACAGACTTGGGCCTCGTAGGAAGTGACGGAGGGATCGAAACCGGGGGAAAGGCCCACGCCCGTCACGCCCAATGAGGTTAGTCCAAACGCCGCCGTGCGCACCTTGTGGCCCGACGCGTTGGTGATGGCGTGCGCGCCCAGCGAATAGCTCGAACTCGGCATCACACTGTAAGTGGTCCGTCCTGCGCGTCGCCATCGCAGGCCCTGACCCACTCTTTGCAGACGAACGACGCTGACGCCTTCAGGGTCGACGTCGTCGTCGGTCACAAGATACGGGAAATCGAAGGTCCTCGAATAAACACCGTCCGCTGATGCTCTCGTAACGTGAATCGTCCTCTCCACGCCGCCGATGGACAAGACAAGCCCCATGGTGTCGCGTAGCGGCCCTGCGTCGTAGCCATAGTGAATGGATGAAGTGAAAGTGACCCGCACCCCAATGTAGGAGCCCGTCACGTACCCGGCGCTCGAGTCTGCCGGGGATGAAGTGATTTGAACTGCGCTGACCTGCGGCTGGGCAACGGCCGAGACTGACGCGAAGCCCGTCGTCACCGCCGCCACCGCCGCCACGGCCAGGAGGCGGATGTTGCGGGCAATGAAGGAGGCGGCGCCGGGCGGCGCTCGCCTGGGAGGGGACCGTCCCGTCGCGACGGCCCGTGCATTCGCGTTGCGCATGGTCCCCGCCCCTCCTAGAAGAAGTTCCCCGTGCCGTCGCCGTAGCGGATGCGCCAGTTGGCCGTGGCGCTCTCCTTGACGCCGATGTCGTCCTTGCCGTTGCCGTCGAAGTCCCCGGTGATGACCGTGCCGGCGGCGGGCGCTAAACTGTGGGAGGATTCATTCACTCGGGGCGGCTCGGACGACGACGCTCGCGCGGCGCGATGGGGGATGTGTCGAATAGGTCGTCGGACCGCGCAAGGAGCCGCTGCCCCTCACGATGGTCCTGTTCGGCGCATGCAGCTTGAAGTCAACGCTCCAGCCGGCGGGCCAAGCGTTGAAAAGCAGTGACTTGTCTCCCGCACGGGAGGGATGGAGCAGCATGGCCTGGAAGGTGATTCTGCCAATCGCCGGCTGCTCCACCCCGGGGTAGCCGTCCCCGGGGTTGCCGGCGACGCCACTGGCGGGAAAGCCAATGAAGCGCCACCCCGAGGCCGGTGCCCGGCCCAGGGACAGGTTGACCTGCCTCACGGATTCGTCCACCAAGCCAAGATAGGCCGAGTGGGTGCCGTCATGGCGCCAGCCGGCAAAAAACCCACTATCTGGATAATTGCCAAAGCGTCTTTGGTAGGAGCGATTGGCGACCGCCCACGAGGAAGCGTCGCCGTCGATCACGTTCTGATAGCCGTACAGCCTCATCGGAAAGAGCGGATAGAGATTTTGGTTGTTGTTCTCTCTGCCCCTTACTAGGCTCGCCGCCGTTTGGAATCCGTACGTTGCATTGATCGGAATCGGGGGCACTTCCGCAAGCCTCGCGCTGAAATAGGCCAGGTCGCCCGGGGAAAGATTGCAATTGGCGCCAAGCCGTATCAAGGACTCGAGCACCTTCCTAAGCCCGGCCATGTCGGCCGTCGGGTTTGTCAGGTTCCGGTCCACCTCCCCTGAATAGACGCCCGACATGCTCAGCTTGCCGTTGCGCAAGCCCCAGTGCGTAAAGTAAAACCGCACGATCCCGCGGATGACCGGAAGCAGCTTTTCCCTGAAGTACGTTGCGTCTCGAGTGTAGTCGTAGTAATCGATCATTTGGGCGGCGGTCTCAATGTTGCCCGTGTAGAGGTGGCGGGTATAGACGCCCTTAATGTGGTGTACGGGGATTTTGCTTGTCAATCTCGCCCCCCCAAGGTAGCTGTAGCGGTCCCAGCCGTATTCACCGCCGACCGAGTGGCCCCACAAGCCCACCACCTCCGGCCACATTGCGCCTTGAGATCCCCGGGAACTCCACCAGACCGCAACACGGTCCTTCGCCAGCTTCAGACTGTTGATGAACAGATCGAAGTGCGGATGCATCAATTGAAAATCCCCCCCGGGCAGCATGCCCCAATAAACGAAGCGCTGGTTGAACATATGGAAGGAGTTCCAAGGCCGAAGGCTTATGTCCCCACCATCCGGTTCCCAAGTGTACATCGAGCCGTTGAACCTCTTCGGAATGCCCGGCGTACGGCTCGCGGTGGCTTGAAGGTACCGCGCAATGGCGTATTTTTGAGTGAGGTTGGCCGCATTCACCGAATGCGCGGTGCCGGACGCGAAAATGTAGCTGTGGTGCCAAAAGTTGCTCCACCAGAGCCTGTGTCGGGTGCGGCGCTGCCCGATGTTCGATGCAATGGTTGACAGGGCCTTTATTTCGGTTTCCCACTGCGCCGCGGTGGAGATTTTCGAATGCAGCGTTACGGCGGCCCTGTAGGAGGTTTGACCCGTCCGCTTAATTGAGCCTCCGTTGCTGTCGGGCGTGCCCTCAGTCGAAAAGCCCGCCCCCTGGAGAAGGCCGCCGAACGTTCTTCCCGTTAAGGGGTCCGCATAGTTCGCGGCCCTCAATCCCTGGAGCTCCGTTATCTCATCGAAAAAGGAGCTGTCGTTTCTCTGCCACCAACGTATGCCGCTGGAGTCGTGGCTTACGCTGTACGCGTTCGCCATTGGGACGCCGTTGGGCGTGGGGTCTTTCCACTGCCCCGGAAGGTACTGAAAGTCCATCGTATCGTAAAAGTTGAACCACTTTCTTGAACCTACAACCGTGCTCGGATTAAGGTTCTCGAAACCAACGGTCATGTCGTAGGTTGCGCTGCCCGACGTCCTTCGGGACTCAATGTGTATGGCGGGTGCGTGCGCGTCCGCCCAGATTCTGGTTTCAGATCCGACCGACCCGCCGCTTCCGGTAATGACAATCTCGCCCTCCTTCAGCTTCAACTCCTGACGGAAGCTCGACGTCAAGACGTCCCTCGAAAAGGTGATTTTAATCCTTCCCGGTATGCGCTGACGGACCCAGCCGTCCCAGAACGTTTGGGCTCCCAGAAGTATGTAGATCGTGTTGTTGCCGTGCACCCAAACGAGCCCGCCGTAGGTGCCGTTGCCGAAGGGCATTCCCTGCCTGGGGCTGTTCGATCCCTTGGTCGTCCAAATGACGTTCTGCGAAGGCAGTTTGGCGCTGACGAGGCGCCGATCATCCGCGGTGATCTGCTCGCCGTATTGGTGGGCAGAGGCGGGCGCGCCCAAGCAGGCCGCCAGCGCACAGCAGCAGCGGCAAAACCTAAGTGGGGTCATGGCGTCCTCCGTACTGATGACATCGTTGGCGAAGTCCCGTTGAGCAGCCGCTCCAAGCCCGGCCATGGGGCCTGGGCGCCGTCAGGCGCACTCCATGCGCAGGGCGGGCGCCGCACATCCCCGCAAGCGGCAGTCACCCCCTTCGCGCCCGCCGGGCCGGGACCGGACCCGCAACCGCGCCGCATTGGGCGAAGCGCAAGGCGCGGGCGCACGGCCGCGCCAATCAGCCGGCCGGAGCCCCCCCCCCCCCCCCCCCGCAAATGCCGCGACATCCCCGGCGGCCGACGGGGGACGGACAGCCCATGGGCGTGGCGCAAGCCGGCCACGGGGGCGGGAAAGCGGCCGGAGAAACACTCTGCTCATCCTTTTTCTTTGTGCATCGTGGTTTTGTATATACAATATGCCCATCCTGATGGCCTTGTCAAGCCCCTGTTACAAGGAATGTTAAGAACAAATAAAGTGTCCGCTTTAAGAACACAGGAACTGTCCGGTTTTACTGTCGCCCGGTTTGACAACCGGAGCGCATTGACATGGGCAAGGCGAGCTTGGCTCAGGAGAAGCGGGACATGGTGTTCGAGGAGGTTTACGGGGTTTGGACGGAGCGTCGGCTGACGCAGGAGGATGCGGCGGAGCTGTTGGGGGTTTGCCCCCGGACGTTCCGGCGCTGGGCGGAGCGCTACGAGGGGGACGGGATCGACGGTCTTCGTGACCGGCGGCTGTCGGGGGCGTCGCACCGCGCGGCGCCGGTGGACGAGGTGATGCGGATGGTGGATCGGTACCGGACGCGGCATGAGGGCTGGAGCGTTCGACACTTTTACTCCTGGTACCGCCGCGACGGCGGGGAGCGCAGCTATGGCTGGGTGAAGGACAAGCTTCAGCAGGCGGGCGCCGTGCCCAGGTCGAAGGGCCGGGGCAGGCACCGCAAGCGTCGGGAGCGGGCGCCTTGGCCGGGGATGCTGCTGCATCAGGACGGCAGCAGCCACGAGTGGGTTGAGGGCCGGCGTTGGGACCTGATCGTGACGATGGACGACGCGACGAGCGAGCACCACTCGATGTTCCTGTGCGGGGAGGAGGGGCTGTGGAGCAGCTTTCGGGGCGTTCGGGAGACGATCGAGGCCAAGGGCCTGTTCTGCTCGCTGTACACGGATCGGGGCTCGCACTACTGGACGACGCCGGAGGCGGGCGGGAAGGTGGACCGGGAGAACCTGACGCAGTTCGGCCGGGCGATGGCCCGTCTGGGGATCGAGATGATCCCGGCCTATTCGCCGGAGGCGCGGGGGCGCTCGGAGCGGGCGTTCGGCACCCACCAAGGCCGGCTGCCGAAGGAGTTGGCGCTGGCCGGGGCGACGGACCTGGAGTCCGCCAACCGCTACCTGGCGGAGGTCTACATGCCGGCCTTCAACGCGGAGTTCGCGCAGCCGGCGCGGGAGTCGGGTTCGGCGTTCGTGCCCTGCCGGGACCCGGCGGCGCTGGACGACGTCCTGTGCGAGATTCACGAGCGCGCCGTGGGCCGGGACAACTGCGTGAGGTTCGAGGGGCTGGCCCTGCAGTTGCCGGCGGACCGGCATCGGGCGCACTACATGAAGGCCAAGGTGAAGGTCCGCCGCCACGCCGACGGGACGCTGTCGGTCTGGCACGGCCCCCGCCGGCTGGCTAGGTACGCCGCCGGGGGCGAACCGTTGGCGGAAGGCGAACTGGCCGCCGCCGCGTAGCGCCATGCCGAACGGTGCGCCCCAATCCAGCCGCCGCCGGGCTTTGCGCCTCCGGCTGCGGTCGCTGCGCTCCCTTCGCCCGAGGCGCAAAGCCCGACTGAAACCCGAACGGCGCCGGCTTCAAGCGCCGGCCGTCCGGATGCAAACTTGCGCTGCGGGAAGCGCCAAAGCCTTGCCCGCGCCCACCGCAGCCAAACCGGACAGTTTATTTGTTCTAAAACCGGACACTTCTATTTGTTGCTAACAGCCCCTGTTACAAGGAACTTGCGTTGTGGGCCTTTTTGGGGGTTTCCCGCCGAACGCGACAGCGGATTTTCGGCATTTTCAACAGCCGCGCTGCGCCGCCGCTCGGCGCCGCGACGTTCCCTGCCTCTTTTAGGCCGGTTCCGGGCGGACCGAGCCGCTGCCGAGCGCCATGGCCGTCATCACCGCCAGCGCCAAGCCCACCCGGGCCGTCATCCGGTCCTTGCCGCGGCGTCGCCATGCTGCATCTCCTGACTCTATTCGCAAATACGATCACTTCGAGGCTTGTGTTGTAGTCGTCGGCCACCGGCTGTTGATGGGTGTTTAGCAGTTCGTGAAAGCGGCCATTCATTTCGGTCATCGATTCACAGGCCTTAGCCAGTTGCGCCGGCTTCAAGTCCTGGCCACGCTTGACGAACTGACGCACCATCTCTACGGCGCATGCGCGCCACCTGATGGTCATCAAGGCAATCTCATCCTCCGCGGGCTGGGTGCGGAAAAGGAGTCGAGGGTAAGCAGCCGCCTCTCTCCGGCCTCGCTTTGCAGCGACACAACGCTGCCCTCGTATTCGACCTGAAACTCCATCTCCGCGGGGCTGGTTATGGCGGCTTCAACCAATTTGTGGTCGCGCCACTCGATATCCACCTCGTAACCGCCCCGCGCCCTCAGGCCTTCTATTCGTCCATCTTGCCAAGCGTCAGGCAACGCCGGCAAAAGGCTGACTCCCGCTCCGTGCGACTGCAGCAGCATCTCTGCGATGCCGGCTGCAATCCCCATGTTGCCGTCAAGCTGGAATGGTGGGTGCGCCACCAGCAAATTGTGGTAAACGCCGCTGAAGTTACCCTCGTATTCGGCCGTTGGCCCGCCGGCGGCCGGTCGCAACGCCCTTCTCAGCAAACCGTAGGCCCGGTTGCCGTCGCCCAACCGCGCCCAGAGATTGATCTTCCAAGCGAGAGACCAGCCAGTGCCGGAATCTCCGCGGGCTTTGAGCGACACCGCCGCGGCCTTGGCCAAATCAGGCGTGTCCTCCAAGTTGATCTGCGCACCAGGATACACCGCAAACAAGTGCGAGACGTGGCGGTGCTTGTTGTTGGGGTCGTCGCGGTCTTCAGCCCACTCCTGCAGCTGGCCCCAACGGCCGATTCGCGGCCTCGCCAAGGCGGCCTGCGCCGCCTTCACCTGTTCTTCGAGTGGGCCGTCCAAGCCCAACAAATCAGCGGCCCGAAGATAATTGCTGAACAAATCCCAAACAATTTGCTGATCCATTGACGCACCCGACGAAATGCCGCCATGCTCCGGCGAATAGCTGGGTATGGAGGACAAACGCCCCTCGTTGTCCTTGGTTAAGCAGTCGAGCCAGAATAAAACGACCTCCCTCATGATCGGCAAGGCTTCATGCTCCAGAAAAGCCTGGTCGCCGCTGAAGGCGTAGTGCTCCCAAAAGTGCCTCGCCAGCCACGCCGAGGCGCCGGGAAACCAACCCCAAGGAAGGTCCCACCCAGGCGCTGTGTAGCCAAAAGGGTTGTTCATCGTATTGACCACCCAACCTCGGGCGTTGAAATACTCTCTGGCTGTCAACCGTCCCGGTTCGCGCAAACCCTTAACGTATTCCAGCAGAGGGCGATGGGTCTCCGCCAAGTTGGCGACCTCCGCCAGCCAATAAATCATCTGAATGTTGATGTTGAAGTGATAGTCCGATGCCCATTCAGGGCGCTGCAAATGGTTCCATTTCCCCTGCAAGTTGGCGGGCAGGCCGCCCGGCCTGGAACTGCTGATCAGCAGATAGCGCCCGTACTGAAAGATCAGCGCCTCCAGATTGGGGTCGCCGCGGCCTGCGCCATAGGCCCGCACCCGCCGGTCGGTCGGCCAAGTTGATGAAGCGGTTCGAGGCAAGCGAAAAGCTACGCGATCAAATAGCTGCCGGTAGTCAGCCACATGTTCGCGAAGCAACGCGTCAAAGCCCCTGTTCTGAACCGCGCCGAGCCTAGACCGGTTCAACGCGACGTAATCCCGGCCCTTGTAGTGCGGATAGCGAGGCAGGTAGTCAGTCGCCGCGCTTAGCAACAACGTCAGCCGGCGAGCACCCGTAATTTTGATTTGATCTTTTTCGATGTCCAGGCTGCCGCCTTCATTGCGTATTTCCAACTGGGCTTGGAAAGCCATGCCGTTGTTCTCCAATGCACCGGTCATGACCATCCGGTTTTCGTCATTGTTGAATTGGACCGGATGGGGAGAGCTGAGCCTGACGCGGTAGTCTTGGCCCTCGAGGGCATCATTTTGAAAGCTGAACACGAGCAAGCGAGAGGGATAGCTAGCAAAATACCGACGTAGGTGATTCACTTCACCCGCACGATAACGCACTTCCGCCACGGCTTTGCTGAGGTCGAGCAAGCGGATATAGTCTTGCGCCTTTTCTTGGCTCGGTATTGCAACGTGGATGTCGCCAAACGGCTGATAGGCGCCGAACCCTCGGAAAAGATAGCCGTCGGCGTTCGCATCTATTTCTTGGATTACGCCGGTTAACTTCTGCTTGGCCACGCTGTGGGCGTCGTCGTACTTTCCCTCCTTTACCAGCCGGCGTATGTCAGGCAGCGCCAAGTATGCAGACCTTCTGTTGCCTCCCCGATAGTCGGCCCACTCACCCGGCCCTCCAGCCCACAGACTTTCTTCGTTGAACTGAATGCGTTCCTCCTCAATGCCGCCAAACAGCATGGCGCCCATGTGCCCATTGCCTATGGGCAATGCTTGCGTCATCCAATCCGTCGCTGGCTCGCCATACCAGAGCGCAAGACCAGATTGCGGTGCGGAAGCGCCTTCCACTGAGCAGGGAGCCCAAGCCAAAGCAAGCAAAGCAGCCGCAACAGCAAATCGGTTCATCGGCTGTCGGATGTTGGGGGCCAGGCCCGGTGGCAGAGAATGCTGTATCCCGCGACCACCGCAAAGCAGAGCAGCGGCAAGTAAAACGAACCGCGCACCGCCGAAACGCCTAGGAAGCTGTCCATGTCCAAGATCCCGCCTTGCAGGCGGGGCATCACCGCGCCGCCGACGATGGCGAAAATCAACCCGGCGGAGCCGATCTTCGCATCGGCCCCTACGCCATCCAGAGCCAGACCATAAATGGTGGGAAACATCAGCGACATGCAGGCCGACACCAACATCAGCGAATAAAGGCCCGGCATGCCCTGCAGATGGATGGCGCCCATAGTGCAGGCGATCGCACCCAAGGCGAGCAGGCACAGCAGACGGGCGGGATTGACAAAGCGCAGGAACCAAGTGCAGATGAAGCGGCTGAAGAGGAACATGAGCATGGCGCCGACGTTGTGGTTTTGCGCGGTTGCCTTGTCCATGCCCAAGGTCGTCTGCGCGTATTGGATGATGAAAGTCCAGCACATGATTTGTGCGCCGACATAAAATGCTTGGGCGGCCACACCACCCAGATAGCGGGGATTGCGCCGCAATCTGCCAAGTGTCCCACTAAGGCCGGAATCGGTGGACATGTCGCTTCCGGACGATGGTTCCGGCAGTTTGCCGACCAAGAACAGCAGAAGCAGCCCCAATACGACGCAGCCGACTACTAGATAGGGTTGGGCGATGAGGTCCAAGTCCCGTCGTTTCAGCTCGGCGTGGGTCAATCCGTTGAATGACGGGATGGCACCAGTCTTGTAGTCCCGGAAGGCGCTATTCAGCAAGGGCTCGGGACCTAGGTGGCCGCGGACGTAAGATGCGATGTTCGGGTCCCGCGCCCGTTCGGGTGGGTCGGCGCGGAAAATCGGCAATATGCCAGCCGCTCCGCCGGCGCCTTGAGCTGCCTCCGTCCCTAGCTCCGTCTGGTGGGCGGTTACGTCACGCCGGAAATTCTCGACTTCCAGGTTCGCCAAGATGAAGACGCTGGCAATGACCATGCCGGTAAGCGAACCGACAGGGTTGAACGCCTGGGCAAGGTTGAGCCGGCGGGTGGCCGTTTCCGGAGGCCCCATTGCAAGAATGTAGGGGTTCGCCGTCGTCTCCAGAAAGGCGAGGCCGAAAGTTAGGACATACAGGGCGACCAGAAACAGACTAAAGCTGGCCATGGCGGCCGCAGGCAGGCACAGAAAAGCGCCGGCGGCGTAAAGCCCGAGGCCAACGACGATGCCGGAGCGATAGGAGAAGCGGCGAATGAACAGGGCAGCCGGAATCGCCATGGTGGCATAGCCGCCGTAGAACGCCATTTGCACCCAACTGCTTTGCGCGTGGCTGATGACGAAGAGGTCCTTGAACGCCGCGACCAAAGGGTTCGTCACATCATTGGCGAAGCCCCAGAGTGCGAATAGAGAGGTCACGAGAATGAACGCCCCCAGGTAGCGTCTCGGGACCACCGGTGCAGGAGGCTGCTGGTTTAGTTCGGGACTCCGCATAACTTGACAAGATTGGCGGGCAGCCAAGCTGCATGTGCATCGATCAGCTTATCGACTAAATCCCAGGTTTGCTCCAAGTCCAACTCCGCCGCGGTGTGCGGATCCAGCATGGCCGCATGGTGGATATGCTCCCTTCGGCCTGTCGCCAAGGCCTCCACCACGCACGACTGAACATTGATGTTGGTCTGCATCAAGGCTGCCAGATGCACGGGCAACCGCCCTATTCTAGACGGCGATATTCCGTTGTGGTCAACAACGCATGGCACCTCAACACAGGCGTCCGCCGGCAAGTTTTCTATTAAGCCGTCGTTGCGCACGTTGCCGTTAATCACTAGCGGCTCCCCGGTTACTACTGCGTTCATGATTTGCGCCGCGTATTCACGCGATGGGGAATGCGCTATCTTGCCGTTTCCCACTAGCTGCGCCTCCATCTCCTGCCAACCGCTGATCTGCTCTTCACAGCGGCGAGGATATTCGTCCAGTGGGATGTGGTATTTTTCTACAAGATCCGGCCGATCGCGCTTAATGAACCAAGGCACATACTCTGAAAAGTGCTCGCTCGATTCAGTGAGGAAGTACCCTGTTCTTCTCAGCATCTCGTATCGAACGGAATTAGCCTGCGGATACGCCTGTTTATCCGCAAGTTCCATCAGTCTCGGATACAGGTCCTCCATGTTGCCATTTGCCCCAATTTTCTTAAAATTAAGATAGAATGACAAGTGGTTAATTCCTGCGCATAGGTAGCGTATGCTGCGAACCTCCTCACCGAGATTATCTGCTAATTCCTGGGCCGTCTCCTGCACTGAGTGACATAAGCCAACGCAGGTGATATCCGGCGTAAGACGGCTAAGCGCCCAACAGTTAATTGCCATCGGGTTCACATATTGCAACATAATGGCCGTGGGGCACAACTCGCGCATATCCTCGGCGATGGACAGCAAAACGGGGACCGTTCGCAAACCTCGCATTATGCCTCCAACACCCAAGGTGTCACCGATTGTCTGCCGCAAGCCAAACTGCTTAGGCACCTCAAAGTCGATAACCGTTCCTGGCCGATAACCCGCCACTTGAATCATCACGATCACGAAATCCGCCCCGCGAAGCGCTTCCCGACGGTCGGTGGTGACGCTGATCTTTGGGTTTGCCTTCGCTGCCTCAGCCAGTTTTCTTGCGCAGATGACTGAAGTCTTCAACCTGACCTCGTCAAGGTCCATAAGCGCGATTTCACAATCACGCAACGACTGGGTCAGCAACACATCGCCCACGACATTTTTCATGAAGATCGTGCTTCCCGCGCCAATAATCGCGATTCGAGTCATGTGCTACCTCCGTTCACCGAAAACAAAATCAAATCAGCTATGTCTTTGCAACAACACCCGTCCAAGATGGGAGGGCAAACGCCAGCTGTACGCTTCCGCCAAAAACGTAGCGGTTGATTATCAATGAAGAACCCACACAACACCAAAGGGTTATAAACATCAAGTGGATGTAATGCAGGGGAGTCCACACGAAAGTGAAGACTGCATAAAGCCCTACACCGAGAGATACTGCGACTATGACCGCCGCAGCATGTACCCCGCGGAACATCAAACCAACAATAAAGGCCGACAGGATTGGCATGCTGAATAGGCCGTTAAGCTGCTGCACGAGATTTACTATGCTGTCCGCGCCAATGTAGAAGGGCAATAAGGACAGCGAAACAACAACGAAGGACATTGATATGAGTGTATTGAGGCGTCTTACGTTACACTCCGGGTTGATGTATCTCTGGTGGAGGTCACACACATAAAGCGCCGCTGACGAATTGAGCACGGAGTTGAAGGTGGTGAGCGCCGCCGCCATCATGACGGCGGCCACCACTCCGGACAAATACGGCGGCAGGACGTCCCCCACCAGCTTGCCAAAGGCGGCATCGCCGACGTCACCGTACAATTTGTATGCGCAAACCCCAGGCACCACAACCATTATTGGAACCAAGCACAGGCGGATGGCGGCGGCGACCAAAACCCCCTTTTGAGCCTCCCTTACTGTTTTCGACGCCATTGCCCTTTGCGTAATGGCTTGATTGGTGCTCCAGTAAAAAACTTGTATGAAAATCATGCCGGTCAGCAAGGTATGCCAAGGAATTGGCGATTCATTGCTCCCGATCAACGTTAAACGCTCCGCCGGAATGTCCGAAAGATCGAAGTCAATGGCCGCCAACGCCAGATAAGCAATCACAATGCCCATCGACAAAAGCCCCACGCCGCTCAGGGTGTCAGACACCGCGACCGCTCTAAGGCCGCCTAGAATCGCGTAGGCCGAACCTACAACTGCGAGAAAAATGGCTATCAGTGGAATGGAGACCTCCAGACCAAACATCGACTGCATGAAGAGAGAACCAGTGTAAAGCACCATTGGCAAGTAAATCAGCACGTTGGTCATTAAGAATAGTGCGGCGACAGTAGCGCGGACATAGTGGCTGTTGTACCGCCGCTCCAGCAATTCAGTAGTTGTCGTACATTGGTATTTATAGTAGATCGGCAAGAATATTTTGGCAAGAATCAACAAACCGGCAACGGCGGATAGCTCCCACCAAGCAAGCAAAAACATCTGATTGCCGTTCATGCCCACCAGTTGATCCGTGCTTAGATTGGTCAGGGTAATTGACCCGGCGACAAACACCCAAGACAGCCCCCGGTTGGCTAGAAAATACTCCCGTGTACTGGCGTCACTGCGACGGCCCTGCTTGCGGCATATATACCAAGTAAGCCCGCCCACCAGCGCCGTCAAGCCCGCAAACACGCATATTTGGACGATTGAATCAATTGAATCCGTCGTATGCACAAATCAACCCGACCAACTAGAGGCGGTTGCCTCATCACCCCCATTCCAGTAGGCGAGGCTCAAGCAAGTCAAGTCAAGCAGCCCTCCCCGTAAATTTATCATAAAAAAGTGCAGGGCTTAACACAAAGGCCAAGCCCTGCACAATAGAGGGGAGGACCGGTCAGATATCCGCCTCCGCGATAGCTGACAAGTTCAGAATCTCGCCCTTACTCCAAATTCCAAGCGGGTGCCGACCGTTGACAAGGCGATGGGGCGATTCTTGGTTTCAGAGAAGACCTTGGCGTCGGTACCTGTCAAATTCAGGACATTGAAGAAAAGGACGTACTTTTCCTTGATCCTGTAGCTCAGGGAGACGTCCAGCTGGCCGTAATCATCGGCATATAGCTGGTTGCCGGCGAAGTCGGAGGTCAAAATTACGAAATCGGTTCGAAACGAATAAGCAATCCGCGCCTCGAGCTTGTCGTTTTCGTAAAAGCCGGTCAGGTTGTAGCTTAGGTCGGAAACGCCTGGGAACAGAAGGTCTTCGCCGGCCCTGGAACCGGATGTATATTCAGCCGAGCTGTCCGCTAGGGTGGCGTTCAGCACATAGCCGAAGCCGTTGTTGAAGATGTGCTGATAGCCGGCCTCCAAGCCAATGATGTCCGCATCCCCATGATTGTCAGGTTGTTGAATGCTGGCGAATCCAACGCCGAACCGCTCAACGCTGCTGCCCAAGCCATCCGGCACTCCGTCCCCGTCGCCGTCGCTGCTTGCGTTGACGGACGCATCAATCGTAGCGCTGGAGGCAATGAAGTCATCAATGGTTTTTGCAAATCCACCAACATATACGGCGCCGCCATCGGCGAAGTACCACTCCAAGCCAAAGTCGTAGTTCGCCGCTTCATACGCCTGCAGCTCAGGGTTGCCCGATCTAGCAAGCCTGTTGGTCGGGTTGAAAACATTCAAGCCGGGCAACAGGTCTTCGAATCTTGGCCGAGTGACTGATTTGTTGGCCGAGAACCGCAGGACGACGTCCTCCCGCAGTTCAAACCGCAAATTAAGACTCGGCAACACGTTCGTGTACTTGTTGCCAAAGACCTCTGCAATGGCGTCTGGGCCTGTGAATACAATGCTTCCCAAATTGCTCTTTTCCTCGTCATTCTCAATCCGAAACGGCCGAGAGAAGCCCGTCGAGTCAGCATCCGTGCGCACCACCCTCAGGCCAACGTTCCCGGAGAATGGGAGGGAGCCGAGAGCACCGTCCAAGTCCAGCTGAATGTAGCCCGCCAATGTCTTCTCCTCAACTTCGTAGGAGGTTTGGGGTTGGGGCACCGCTGCAAAAACGGCCCCCGGATCCCTGCTCGCGACGAACGCCCGGTATGAATCTATGTCTGGGAAAAACACGTCGCCAAAGGGAAACGGACTGTCTCCATTGAGAAAATTGCTTACTTGGAAAGTCTCAATCGCACCCTCCACTAATGGCGTTTGAAAGGCGTTGGTGTTAAAAGTGGTGCGGTCATCCTTGTCCTTATTGCGGACCCGGTAGCGGGATCCAAACTTGAGCGCACCGGCGAAGCCGTTGCCTTCAAAGGCGCGGCTGGCGTCAAGGGCAAACGCAAGCTCCTCGTCGTCGTTGTAGCGCTCCACAATATCCGCGTTGTGCGTCCGATAGCCGGATATGTCACCCGGCAGCCCAGCGCCTCCCGACGGCGTCAACTCCAGTTGGTCTGACAGACTCAGGTCATACTGGGACGCACTCAACGTTGTCAAGGAAACGCGCTGAAAGTCCAGTTCCCCCTCTGCCTTGGAGTAGCTGGCGTCCAAATTCAGGGACCAATCGTCGAAAAGAGCGAGTTCATAGTTGACGCCAACGCTCATCAGTTCATCGTCTACGTCCTGCAAGTCCGTAGCGGAGTTGAGGGCGGAAACAAGGGAAAAACTCGACGGCGTACCATCATCATCGACACGGACGCCGGTCCGGGCGCTGCCATCCGCGTTCCTACCGACGTTAACCAATTCAAACAATTCCGCCCCTGAGATCCAACCACAACAAGCGTCGAGGGTGGCGAAAGCGCCAATGCTGTCAACATCTCGTTGGGAGTAAAGGAAATCCGCTGTCAGAAATTGCTGGCGCTCATCGCCGAACGCCCATTGAAATGTGCTTTGCAGGGTTGCGCGTTCACGCTGCTCGTCGTGGGACTGCATGATGGAGGAACTAGCCATCCGCGCGTTGGGGAAGTCATCAGCCGTTCCGTCCCCGTCGGCGTCAACTGTTCCCAAGGGCCCCCACGCAATCGGCGCGTAGCCCCATCCATCGCTGCTGTCGTCGCGAATCGACCGTTTCGAATAGGATGCGGAGGCCAACCAACCAAAGGTGTTGTCCTCGTTCGCCCAACTGTACAGGCCCGAAACGGAAGGGTCGAAGTCCTCGTTGAACGTGCGGTAGGTTCCCTTAAGGGAGCCGGAGACTGCGCGGCCAACGGCCAATGGGCGGGGGGTGAGGATGTTGACTACGCCACCCATGCCGCCCTCAACATGCTCCGCAGATGGCGATTTGACCACCTCGATCACGTTCACAATCTCTGAGGGCAGCACGTCAAAGTTGATGCCGCGGCCAGTGGAGTAGTCATCACCCCCACTCCGGGTCGAGTCTCGATACTCGGTGGCGCTGAGCAAGGTGCGGCCGTTAACCACGCCGCGCACGAAATCAGAGCCCAAACCGCGAATCGACACGAAATCGCCTTCGCCGCGATTACGCCGAATCGCAACGCCAGTCACGCGCTGCAGGGCTTCAGCAATGTTTGCATCCGGCAGCTTGCCAATGCCCTCCGCACTGATGGCATCGACAAAATTGGTGCTGGCCCGCTTAATGCGCAGCCCTTTCTCAACAGAACCCCTCAACCCCGTCACCACAACCTCTTCAATAAGCAGGAGGTCGTCGCCCTGCTCATTGGCAGCAGCGGCATGGGCGATAGCCGGCCATGCCGACACGGCGCTGAGCCACAGGGCACCAGCCCAAAACGCAGTTCGATTAAGGTTAACCATGATCACTCTCCTCATGTGGATTTGCGGACAATCAGCATTGACTCTCCACCAAAGCCGGCTTAATTGAACATTTTGTTTATGCAATGTCAATACAAATATACAACAAAATGCGCTTTTTTTTGCAGCGGCACCCCCGTTCGCCGGCCTCAGTTAGGGGCACACGGACGTTTTTGGGGCTGGAAACGCCCCCATTGGGGCGTTTGGAGTGGTGCTGGACATCCAACCGGGTTCCTCGACGGTATTTGGATGCGCCGCCGGACCGCTCAGACCATCCTAAGGGGCGCTTCGGAGGCCGCCAGCCGCCGCCAGGCGCCAAGCTCCAGACGCAAACGCCTGCCGCCCGTCGATTGGCCGGGTGACAACGCCGTGTTCGGCAAAGGCCAAGCCGTAGCACAACCCCAGCTCCTCGGCGCCGACAACGGTGATTTCCCTAACGCCGGGATATAGCCTGAGCCCCGCCTCCACCTCCGTACCGATTAGCAGGCCTGAAAGGCGGCTTAGGCCGGCGTCGCTCGGCCGGCGCCCGACAAGCGGTTCGGAGCGAATTGAGAACGCTTGGTGGGACAGGCCGCCGGCCCTGCGGCTGAGGCTCACGCCCTCCAAAAAAGCAGCCTCATCCATGCCGTCCCCATTCCGCCCGGTAAGGAACGGCGCAAGCGATGCGCAACGGCTCAGCACCGCAAACAGCTCGCCCGTCATGAACGTCGAGAAATTGACAATCCGGCTTCGCTCCACCCACGCCCACTTGCTGTGGGTGCCCGGAAAGCAGGCAAGCAGGCCATCCCCCTCCTGCCCACCAAGCACACCAAACATCTGCGTCTCCTCACCGCGAATGACGTCGGGCAAGCCCGACGGCCCCACATTGGATATGCCCGGTACGACATGCAGGGAACGCCCACCGGCAATGGGCATTTGAACGATGCGCCCGCCCAAGCCGCCCAGGCCCACCGGGCAGGGGACGTATTCCGTCTCCAACCAACCGTCCCGGCTGCCGACCATGCCCGCCATCAAGACCGGAATGCCCGAAATTCGCCTTAACCAGCCGCCACACGTTTGGTGAAAAATCCGCTCGTAATCGCCCGCCCGGCGGGCAAGGACGCCTTTCCCGCGACAAACCGCCTCCAGCACACCTCCATCTTCGGCCAACAGGTACGCACGAAACTGGCTCGACCCCCAATCGACCGCAACCATTGCCGGCTTGTCATCCACCAAGTTCAGACCTTCAGCAGAGCCAAAAAAAGCTAATGCGAATGCCTAGGCTTTTTGCTGGCAATGTTCCTGTACTCCGCCATGCCCTTAAATACGGCGCCTTCGCTCAATTGGGTGACGTATTCCCGGTGAATTTGCTGCCACCAAGTTTGATGCTCGGGAATGGCGTATTTCAACCCATCCAGCCTTTGGCGCATTTCCGCGTCGGACAACATGACATTGACCTGCTGCGTGTTCAGGTCAACCCGAATCCTATCGCCTGTCCTCAACGCCGCCAAACCGCCGCCGACAGCTGCTTCCGGAGACGCATTGAGAATCGAGGCTGCCGCGGACGTGCCGCTTTGCCGACCATCGCCAATGGTGGGCAAGGCACTAACGCCTTTCTTAATGAGCGCCGCCGGCGGCTGCATGTTGACGACTTCCGCCGAGCCTGGATAGGCCTTCGGCCCGGCGCCGCGCATAACCAATATGCAGCCCTCGTCAATCATCAGGTCCGGATCATCGATTCGAGCACGGTAGTCCTCAGGCCCATCGAAAACCACGGCTTTGCCCTCGAATGCATTCGGATCGCTTTCATCGGATAAATGACGCCGCTTGAATTCATCGCTGATGGCTGACACCTTCATGATGGCGGACTCAAAGAGGTTGCCGGTCATCACCATGAAGCCGGCGGCTCTCCTTATTGGATTGTCCACGCTTCTAATAACTCTGGAGTCCAGAATCTCCATGCCGCGGTAAGCGCCGCCGACCGTGCCTCCCGCAACGGTCAACGGATTTTGGTCCAGCATTTTCTCCTTTAGCAACTCACTGATGACGGCCGCCACACCACCGGCTCTGTGGAACTCCTCCGACAAGTATTCGCCCACCGGCTGGCAGTTGACGATTTGCGGAACATCCTGGGCCTGTCGCCAGTTTTCCATGGATAACGGGACCCCGGCATGGCGAGCGATGGCGTTTATGTGAATGGGGGCATTGGATGAACCGCCGATCGCGCCGCACACAACGATGGCGTTTTGAAAAGCCTGTTGGGTCAAGATTTTGCTGGGCGTCAACTGTTCCCAGACCATTTCGACAGCCCGCCGCCCGGTGATGTAAGCCATATGCTGGCGTTCCCGATACGGCGCTGGAATCGCTGCGCTGCCCGGCAACGCCATACCCAAAGCCTCGGCTAAGCAGTTCAAGGTCAAGGCCGTCCCCATGGTGTTGCAGTGGCCGGCCGACGGCGCCGACCCAACGGCCATCTCCATAACGGCTTGCCGATCGATTTTCCCTTCCGCCAATTGCCGTCTCGCTTCCCAAATGCTGGTTCCCGAGCCGATGGCTCTGCCGCGGTGGTACCCATTCAGCATGGGACCCACCGAGATGCAGATCGAGGGAAGGTCCACGCTGGCGGCCGCCATCAACAGCGCAACGGTGGTTTTGTCGCATCCGGTCATCAAAACCACGCCGTCAATGGGGTAGCCATGCAGCACTTCGATCAAGCTGAGACACTGCAGGTTGCGGTCCAAAGCCGCAGTGGGCCGTCGCCCCGTTTCCTGGATGGGGTGTACCGGAAACTCCAGGGGAGTGCCACCGGCATCCCGGACGCCTTCCTTGACGCGCTTGGCGAGTTCAATGTGGTACCGGTTGCAGGGCACCAAGTCAGACCCCGTCTGGACGACGCCGATGATGGGCCGATCGGACTGAAGCTCGTTTACCGTAAAGCCGTAGTTGAAATACCGCTCCGAGTACAGCGCCGTCATGCTGGGCTCCGTTGGATCGTTGAACCAGTCAGCGCTGCGCAACTTGAAACTTTGCTTGTCGCCACCCGCCATTTGCCCATCATCCATGAAAAGGTCCCACCCCCAAAGGCTACACCCTAAACAGGCATCCCAACCCTTGCCATACCCCACTCGACAAGCCAGTAATGGCAGCTCGTACTCAACGCCGTTGAGCACCACTGGCCTAGCAGCGAGTATAGCCAGACGAATGCCGACTTTTACCATATAAATAGTCTAATTCAACCAAATATTCGGCGTCACCCCCAATTTCCCGACAATTTTGGCTTGAGAGGGGCAAGGGCGGGCAACACGGGAGTTTTCCGGCAAACAGCGTCGTCCAGCACACTGGCGGCCGGCCGACTAATCCAACCTCGCCAAGAGGCCCAGCAGGTCGCAGACGCGGTTGGAGTAGCCCCACTCGTTGTCGTACCAGCTCAGCGCCTTGAGGAAGCGACCGCCGGTGACCTGGGTGAAGGAGGCGTCGTAGATGGACGAGTGCGGGTTGCCGATGACGTCGGAGGACACCAAGGGTTCGTTGGTGAACTCCAGCACCCTGGCCATGCGCGGGGAGGCGGCGGCGGAGCGCATCGCGTCATGCACCTCCGCAACCGTCACGGACCGCTCCAGCTCGACGAACAGATCCACCACCGACCCGTCCGGCACCGGCACCCGGGAGGCGATGCCGTCCAGCCGGCCCTTAAGCTCCGGCAGCACCTCCCCCACCGCCTTGGCGGCCCCGGTGGAGGTGGGAATGACGTTCTCCGCCGCCGCCCGGCTGCGCCGCCAGTCGGAGTGGGGCACGTCCGCCAGGCTTTGGTCGTTGGTGTAGGCGTGGACGGTGTTGATGACGCCCTCACGGACGCCGAAGGCGTCGTGCAGCACCTTGGCGACGGGCGCCAGGCAGTTGGTGGTGCAGCTGGCGTTGGAGACGATTTGATGCTCCGCCTTGAGGCGGTCCTCGTTCACGCCCAGCACCACCGTGCAGTCGACGGCGTCCTTGGCCGGCACGGTCAAAACCGCCCGCTTGGCCCCGGCCTGCAGGTGCATCGCCACCTGCTCCCGGGCGCGGAACACGCCGGTGGACTCCACCACGGCGTCCACCCCAAGCTCCGCCCAGGGCAGTTGGCGCGGGTCCCGCTCGCGCACCATGCGCACCCGGGAGCGGGGGGTGACCAAATGCGCGCCCTCCACGGCCACCGCGCCCTCGAAGCGGCCCATCACCGTGTCGTAGGCCAGCAGGTAGGCCAGGGCGTCGTGGTCAAACAGGTCGTTCACGGCCACGACCTCAATGTCCTCCAAGCCCTCGGCGATGCGGAGGACCGCCCGGCCAATGCGCCCGAAGCCGTTGATGGCGATTCGCATCAGCTTGCCTCCCTTGCCTGTTGCGCGTCCAGGGCGGCGTACAGGGCGGCCAGGTCCAGGATGCGCCGGGCGTGGCCCAGGCTTTCGTGCCAGGCCAGCAGCTTGACCAGGCGCTCCCCAGCCTTCAGCGTGCCCTTCAGGTCCACCAACAGGGACTGCCGGCAGCCCTTCACGTCGGAGGAGACGATGGGGTCCTCCGTGGCCCCGATCAGTTCCGGCGCCTCGGCCGCCGCCGCCCGGAAGAGGTCGTTGACCGCCTCCGTGCTGGGCGCCGCGTCGGCGAAGGCGAGGGTCAGGTCCAGAAGCGAGCCGGCCGGCACCGGCACGTTCAGCGCGAAGCCGCTGACCTTCCCCTTGGCCTCCGGCAGCGCCCGCTCCACCCAGCGCGGCGCTGGGGTGTCGTTGGGGATGATGTTCTCCGCCCCGGAGCGGCTGCGGCGGTAGTCCGGCCCGGCGTAGTCCTGCAGGCTTTGGTCGCTGGTGTAGGCGTGCACGGAGGTGATGCTGGCGTGTACCAGGGGAAAGGCGTTCACCACCACCTTCAGCGCCAGGGCCGCGGCGGTAGTGGAGGCGGAGCCGGCGGAGACGATCCGGTCCGCCGCCGCGGCGCTCGCCTGGTTGACCCCGACCAGGACCACCCGATCGATGTCCTCCGCGGGCAGGGTGGAGAGGATCACCCTCGGAGCGCCGTTGTCCAAGTGCGGACGAAGGCCCTCAAGGGTGCGGAAGCGGCCGGCGGCGTCGATGACCAAGTCCACGCCGAACAGGTCCCAAGGCGCCTCGGCGGGCCGGCCCGCCTGCATCAGCCGGGCTTTGCTCCGGCGCCCGGCGAATTCGCCGAGCAGGTGGTTGCCCTGCAGCCGCGCAGCGCCACCGTGCCGCGCCAGCGAGCGGGCCAGCAGATGGTGCAGAATCTCCGGCCGGCCAATGTCGGAAATGGCGACGACCTCGAAGCGTTCGTCCTCCAGCGCCAGCCGATACAGCTGCCGGCCCACCAGACCGAACCCCATCATGCCTAGCCGCATTGCGCATGCTCCTCAAGTTCATTCACGCTGATGAGCCGAACCGAGCCTTCTCGGCCAGAACCCGAATGGCTTCAATGCGCTCCACGAATGCTGTACCCCGGTGACGGGCGATGGCTTCGCCAAGCAAGGGGCCAAGCAGCGGCGCATCGCCGCACAAAGTGCGAGGTAGTCCAGAAAGGTCCAAGCTGGCGTAACCGTCACCCACATCCTGCATCATCGCTTTGGCTGAAACCCCCATCTGGTCAGCGCCAACAGACCATTCGTTAATTATAATTCAATTACTATTAAATACTTAATGTGAGGCAATACGAAACTTTGCCTCTTTTGACCTTAATCCCCTGATAAGTATCTGCTGGAAGGTGGGCGAAAGTCATGGAGGTGCCGCCGGCCCGCCGCCGGAATTCGGTCGTTCGCGGTGCCTATCCGGTGTTCCGCAAGCCGCTGGAGATGCCAGCCATGGTCACCTTCAGCGCTTGGGCCACCGCCTCGGAGTCGTTGCCGCTGCGTCGCCGCGCCAGCAGCTCCGCCTGCAGGAGGTGGAGCGGGTCCAAGTAAGTGTTGCGCACGGTCATGGAGTCGCGCGCCCGGCGGTCATGCGCCAGCAGTTCCCGCTTGCCCGTTAGCCGCAGCAGATCATGGGCAAGTGCATTGAGGCGCACAAGCAGCTCCTCGGTCATTTCCTGCTGGGCCGGCGTCAGCAGGCGTTGGGCGTAGTAGCGCACCAGGGTCGCATCCGCCTTGGCGACCACCATTTCCAGCAGATCCGACTGCATGGCGAAGAACGGCCACGCAAGCAAAGCATGGCGGGTGTCGGGGTCTACAGCCAAGTCCTCCACCGCACGTTCGGCGCCAAGCCACGCCGGCAACATCAGGCGCATCTGCGTCCAAGCAAAGACCCATGGGATGGCGCGCAGGCTATCGAAGCTCCGGGTTGGCTTGCGACGGGCTGGGCGGCTGCCCAAGGCCAACGCCGCCAGCTCGGCTACAGGAGTGACGGCTTGAAAGAGATCGACAAAACCTGCGCCGCCCACCGTGCGTCGGTAGGCGTTCAAGGATTGCGCGGCAAGTTCGTCCATGCGCTTGCGCAGCGCCAACGCCGGTGACGGGGGCGGCGCGGTTGTGGCGCCCAACGTCGCCGTTAGGTAATGGCCCAATGTTGCCGCAGCAATGGTCGGGGTGCCGAGTTTGAAGCGGATCATCTCGCCCTGTTCCGTCACGCGGAAGGTGCCGCCCACCGAACCGGGAGGCTGCGAGGCGATGGCTTGCGCTGAAGGGCCGCCGCCGCGCCCCACCGTGCCGCCACGGCCATGAAACAGCGTCAGTTTGACGCCGTGCTTGGCAGCGACGGCGACGAGCTCCTCTTGGCAGCGGTATTGCGCCCAGGAGGCGGCGAACTGGCCGGCGTCCTTGGCCGAATCCGAATAGCCGATCATCACCAGCATCCGGTCGTCGATATGGCGACGATACCAACCCATGGACAGCAACGCATCGGCGGTGGCCGCCGCCCGCTCCAGGTCCGCCAACGTCTCGAACAGGGGCGCAACGGGCACCGGCGTCTTCAAGCCGACCGCCTTCAGGAGTAGCGCGACGGCCAACACGTCGCTGGGCTGGGTGGCCATGGAAACGACGTAGGCGGAAATGCCGGCACCATCCCGCTCGGCAACGGCGGCGCAAGTGTCGATGACTTCCCGGGTCTCAACACTGCATGGCCACTCGGCGGGAAGCAGCGGGCGGCGGCTGGCCAACTCGTCAAGCAGCCAGGCGCAGCGCCGCTGTTCCGGCCATGCGCCAAAGCCGTCGCCGTAGAGATGGCGGGTGAGTTCGTCAAGCGCCGCCGTGTGCAGGTCGGCATGCTGGCGGATGTCCAAGCGCATCAAGTGGACGCCGAAGCAATGTGCTCGGCGCAGCGTGTCCAGAAGCGGGCCGTTGGCGATCTCCTCCATCCCGGACGCAACGAGGGAGCGGTGGCAAAGCGCCAAGGGACGCAGCAAATCCCTGTCCGCCAGCAGCGCATCGGCACTTGGGGGGCCACCCCGATCGGCCCATGTTCGCGTTGCGGCGAGGCGGTTGCGCAAGCCCTTCAACACCGCCCGATACGGCTCCCGCCCACTCCCGGCGGCTTCGCGCAGGGCACGGTTGCAGGCGGACATGGACAGCGAGGCACGGAGCTCGTCAACGTCGCGCAGAAACAAGGCCGCCGCCGTTCGGCGCATCAGCGTCAGAACCTGACGAGTGACGGCTGCGGTGACGTTTGGATTGCCGTCACGGTCGCCGCCCATCCAGGATGCAAAGGCGAAAGGCATGACATCAGGGGGGATTGCGCTGCCGGAACGGCGGTCAAGCACCCGCATCGCCGCCGGAACGGCCTGCCACAGCGAGCTTTCAAGCACGGCGAGCCCCCACTTCGCCTCGTCCAGCGGCGTCGGTCGTTCGCGGCGGATTTCATCCGTGCGCCAGCTTTCGGCGATAAGCCGCTCAAGACGCTCATCAAGGCGCGACTGTTCGCCCTGGGGCAGCCGTCCGCGGTCCTCCAGCAGCGTGGCGATGGCGTCATACTTCCGAATCAGCGTACGGCGCAACACCTCCGTGGGGTGCGCGGTGAGCACCAGTTCCATATGCACACCGGCGATCTGATCAACATCCTCGGCACCGGGCCAAGCGGCGTCTTGCGCCGCTTGGCGTTGCTCGGCGATGTTGGCGAGGTTCAGGAACTGGTTGAAGGCCCGGGCGATGTCAACAAGCTCGCTTTCAGGCAGCCGCGCAAGTTCGTCGCTCAAACGCCGCCAATCCGCCGCCGAGCCGAGCCGGGCGCGCTTGGCCAATGCCCTGATGGCCTCAATGCGCCCAACAAACGCATCGCCCCGGTGCCGGGCAACAACCTTGCCGAGCAGGCCGCCAAGCAGCCGCACATCGTCGCGCAGGGCTCGGGGCAAGCTGGAAAACCCTGCCTCGCCGCGGTCCGGCCCACCCTTTGTGTCCTGGGTCGTAGCGATGGTCAATTTGCGCACCTCTGGAAAAAAGGGAAAGAATGCTGACAAGGCTATCAGGATATGACGTTTTGCATAATGGATGGGCGGCTGCGCCTTTGCCCGGCGACGGGGCGGATGCGCCCCATGGCGTTCCAAGGCTCCGAGGCGGAGCGCGGGGCGTTAGACAGCGAGTCCCTTTGGGCGCTCGTGGCGTCGCTTGCGGGGGGGGGGGGAGGGGGGGGGGGGCACTGTCCCGACCCGACTCAAACACCATCCCCCAAAACCCTAATAGGGTATTGGGGGCTGAGACCGAATAAGGCGCAAGGCCTCCTGAATCATGGTAGTCGTCGCTTGATGCGCTTCCTGTGCGTGGCCATTGGATATGGCGGTGAAAATGCGTTCATGGGCGGCGACACTCGCCATAGGCACACCCTTGATCCGGTTCGTCAAGCGAGCTGCAACCCTCAGGGCGGTGCCTACAAATGGCGCCATTTGTGAGAAAAAGCGGTTGCCGCTGGCGCACAATACAGCCATGTGAAATGCACTGTCCGCTGCAACCGCGTCGCCCAATCCCTTTTCCGCTTCCCGCATCATGAGCAACGCTGATTCGATGTCGTCCACGTTTCCCTGCTTGCTTGCCGCCATCAAGGCAGCTGCCGGCTCAATGGCTAACCTCATGGTCAAGAAATCTTCCACCAAGGAGATGGATAACTGGCTGTCGAGCAGCCAACGCAGCACGTCCGGGTCCAGCAGATTCCACCTCGCCTCGTCCTCAACAAAGGTCCCCCGCTTGGGCAAAGAACTGACCAGTCCCTTGGCGGTGAGCATTTTAATTGCCTCTCGGGTGGCGGTGCGGCTCGTCTGATGCATGAGTGACAATTCGGCCTCTGTGGGCAGACGCTCACCCGAAGCATAGCTGCCTCGAACGATGGCGGCGCCAATCTGCGCGGCTAGTTCCCGTGTGACCCCGCCACCCAAA
The DNA here is from genome assembly GCA_958296195.1 of uncultured Pseudomonadales bacterium. Lineage (GTDB taxonomy): Bacteria > Pseudomonadota > Gammaproteobacteria > Pseudomonadales > Azotimanducaceae > Azophilus. The sequence continues at coordinate 3,714,417 of OY282455.1, forward strand.
GGTCTAAAGGCCACGCTAAGATTCCTCCGGGATGCGAAGAGGTGGATCCATGCACAGGTCAATGGCCGATTTAAGATGCAGCTGGTTCTCAGTTGCCCCGGCTTTCAGCAAGTCAGTCGCCGTCTTGAAAGCCTTCACAGTTGCGAGTGCATCCGCTGCAATCGCGTCCAGACTTTTTCCTGGCTTGTAAAGCGACGAACCAACGCCGAACCCATCGACACCGCACCTCAGGTATTCGGCCATGTTTTCTGGGCTAATTCCACCCACTGCAAACATGATGAGGTCCAAAGGCAAAACGGCCCGCATCGCTTTAACGGCGGACGGCGTGACTAATTCCGCTGGAAACAGTTTGACGCCGTCGGCTCCAGCTTGAATTGCAGTGAACACCTCAGTGGGCGAAAAGCACCCCGGAACCACGATCATGCCTTCCGCCTTGGCGAAGCGAATGAGTTCCGCGTCTGTATGCGGCGAAACGATCAGGCGGCCGCCAGCCTTTTTCACCTCCTGCACCTGCCGTGCTGTCGTCACTGTCCCAGCGCCCGTTAAGCAGCTCACCCCAAACTGCTGCGACAGCTTCTCAATGGACTCAAAAGGCGCCGGTGAGTTGAGGGTCACCTCCATCATCACCAACCCCGCCCGCGACAGAGCTGAGGCCACCGGCACAACCTCATCCGGCGCCACCCCCCGCAATATGGCGATCAACGGCAGTCGGTTCGCGTAGGCGTTAAGCATCGTTACCTGCCCCAATCATCTTGCGCTGCGATGCGTTGTGAAGGCCCACCGAAAGCTGTTTTCCAGCAGATGCCCTTGGTCCACGCCCCACCTAACGGGTCGGCTGACAAAAAGTGTAGTTAATCTCCTCCGGAAAGTCGAACGCCAACTCACACCCGCCCCTAAAAGGTTGCGGCGGTCAGCGCCGCAAGTGCAGGGCCTGTCCTAGGCCTGGACCCCACAAAAGAACAGCAGTCAATCCGCATCGGTTCACCGGAGATGTTTTTCCGTAGAATTGGAGGGTGCGGGCCCAACCAATCACCGACCGCAGCATTTGAGGAAGCCACCCCATGCCACCCGAAGCCGCAGCACCCTCCGTCTCCCTTGAAGACAAGTACGCCAAGGAGGGCCGGGTTTACGTCACCGGCACCCAAGCCTTGGTGCGCCTACCGCTGCTGCAGCGGCAATTGGACCGCGCCCAGGGGCTGCGCACGGCCGGCTACATCTCCGGCTATCGCGGCTCCCCCTTAGGCGGCTTCGACCGGGAGCTGCAGCGGGCAGGGAGCATCCTGGCGGAAAACGACATCGTCTTTCAGCCCGGCGTCAACGAGGACTTGGCGGCCACGGCCGTTTGGGGGGCGCAGCAGGTCGGGCTGCGGGACGGCAGCGAGTACGACGGCGTGTTCGGCATCTGGTACGGCAAGGGGCCGGGAGTGGACCGCAGCGGGGACGCCTTCCGCCACGCCAACTTGGCCGGCAGCGCCGCCAAGGGCGGGGTGCTGGCCCTGATGGGGGACGACCACACCTGCGAGTCCTCCACCACCTGCCACCAAAGCGAGTTCGCCCTAATCGATGCCATGATGCCAATTCTGAACCCCGCCGGCGTTCAGGAGATCATCGGGTTTGGCGTCCATGGCTGGGCGATGTCCCGCCACAGCGGCTGCTGGGTGGGCCTGAAGTGCGTTCACGACACGGTGAGCTCCACCGTCTCCGCAAATATCTCCGCCACCAGCTTCAACATTCAAGTGCCCGACGGCATGGCCCTGCCGGCCGGCGGCCTCAACATCCGCACCGGCGACACGGCGCGGGAGCAGGAGGCGCGACTGCACAACCACAAACTGAAGGCCGCCCAAGCCTATTGCCGCAGCAACGGCCTGGACCGGGTGGTGCTGGATTGCCCCGCGCCGCACGTCGGCATTGTGACCGCCGGCAAGTCCCACCTCGACGTGCGACAAGCTTTGGCGGACCTGAACATTGATGACGTCCGGGCGCAGGCCTTAGGGCTGCGGGTATATAAGGTCGGCATGGTCTGGCCCTTGGAGCCGACCAAGGCCCTGGAGGCTTGCGGCGGCTTGGCAACCCTTTTGGTGGTGGAGGAGAAGCGGGACCTGCTGGAAGGCCAGCTCAAGCAACTCTTTTACGGCAAGCGGAACGCCCCGGCGATCATCGGCAAGTTTGACCGGGACGGCCGGCCGCTGCTGCGCAGCATCCTGGACTTGAACAGCAACCTGGTGGCCATCACCATCGCCGAAACCATCTTGGCGACGGTGGACGATCCGGCGCTTAAGGAGCGGCTGGCAAGCCTGAAGGCGCTGGAGGCACAGCCCGAACCCCAAGCGCCCCTAGCGCGCGCACCCTACTTCTGCGCCGGCTGCCCGCACAGCAGCTCCACCCACCTGCCGGAGGGCAGCCGCGGCATGGCCGGCATCGGCTGCCACTATCTGGCCCAGTTCATGGACCGCAACGTGGACGGCTTCACCCAAATGGGCGGCGAAGGCGCCAGTTGGCTCGGCGAGGCGCCCTTCGCCGCAACCGAGCATGTCTTCCAGCAGATGGGCGACGGCACCTACTTCCACTCCGGCGCCCTGGCCATCCGCGCCGCCGTGGCCGCCGGGGTCAACATCACCTTCAAGGTGCTGTACAACGATGCGGTGGCGATGACCGGCGGGCAGGCCCACGACGGTCCGTTGACGCCCTGGGGCATCAGTTGGCAGGCGCACAGCGAAGGGGTCCAAGCCATCGCCTTGGTGACCGACGAACCGGACAAGTACGCCGCCGACGTGCAGTGGGCACCGGGGACCACCCTGCACCACCGCCGTGAACTGGACTGGGTGCAAACCAAGTTCAGAAAGGTCCCGGGCACCACCCTCATCATCTACGATCAAACCTGCGCCGCGGAGAAGCGCCGCCGCCGCAAGCGCAATCTGTATCCGGATCCGGCCAAGCGCCTGTTCATCAACAGCGAACTGTGCGAAGGCTGCGGCGATTGCGGGGTGGCCTCCAACTGCACGGCGCTGCTGCCCAAGGAGACCTTGCTTGGCCGCAAGCGGGAGATCGACCAATCCGCCTGCAACAAGGACTACTCCTGCGTCAACGGCTTCTGCCCCAGCTTCGTGACGGTGCTGGGCGGCGGCTTGCGGAAATCTTCACCCGCAACCTTGCCGGCCGCGGCACCGCCGCCGGAACCAGAAAGGCCCGCGCTGGACAAAGACTACGGCATCGTCATCACGGGAGTGGGCGGCACCGGGGTGGTGACGGTAGGCGCATTGGTGGCCATGGCCGCCCACATCGAAGGCAGGGGCTTCGGCGTCTTGGACATGACCGGGTTGGCGCAAAAGGGCGGCGCCGTCATATCGCACCTGCGGCTGGCGCCACGCCCGGAGGACATCGGAACCATACGCATTGCCGCCGGAGGCGCCGATCTGCTGATCGGTTGCGACTCCGTGGTCACGGCCGGCGCGGAGGCGTTGCGAACCGTGCTGCGCGACGCCACTCGAGTGCTGGTCAACACCAGGGAGACGATGCCCGGGGACTTCACCCGCAACGCCGACCTGGCCTTCCCGGCCGACGGCCTGATGCGCACCATCACCGAATGCGCCGGGGAGGGACAGGTTGAAACCGTCGCCGCCAGCCAATGCGCCGTCAAGCATCTAGGGGACTCCATCGGCGGCAATCTGTTGATGCTGGGGTTTGCCTGCCAACGGGGTCTGATTCCCCTGTCGTCGGAATCCATCAACACCGCCATCGAGGTCAACGGCGTGTCCGTCGCCATGAACCAACGGGCCTTCCTGTTGGGGCGGCAGTTGGCCGCCGGACTGGTCGCCACCGACGCCGAAGTTGATGCCTTGGCGCCTCCAGCACCATCAATTGACCTCAACAACTTGGAGAACCTGGTGCGCCACCGCCACGGCCTCTTGGTGGAGTATCAGAACACCGCCTACGCCGACCACTACAAGGCGCTGGTCGAACGGGTGCGGCAACGGGAGATGGCGTTGACAATGGGGCCGCCGGCCCTGTCCTTGGCCGTCGCCAAGAACTACTACAAGCTGCTGGCCTACAAGGACGAGTATGAGGTGGCGCGGCTGCATTCCAGCCCACAATTCACAAAGCTGCTTGGCGAAACCTTCGCCGACGACTACCAGCTAAGGTTCAACCTGGCGCCGCCGCTCATCGCCAAGCGCGACAAGCAAACCGGCCACCTTCTTAAGCAGGAGTTTGGCCCTTGGATACTGAAGGCGTTCCGCATTCTCGCCGGGCTGAAGGGGCTGCGCGGCACCGTCTTCGATCCTTTCGGCCACACCAAGGAGAGGCGCATGGAGCGTCGCCTGATCACGGACTACGAACAAATGCTTGAGGAGTTGCTGCCGGCCCTGTCGGCGGCCAACTACGACGCAGCGGTGGCGCTGGCCGAATTGCCCGAAGACGTGCGCGGCTTCGGCCATGTCAAGGAAGCCGGCGTTCGGCGAATGCGGGAAAGGATGAAGCGCTGCCTAGCGCAGTTCCACGGCGCGGAGCGGACCCTGAAGGTCGCCTGAATCTGAGTAAAGGACCGCCAATGGTACCTGCGCTGACCACCCGCCGAAGTCCTCCCGCGATTGCGTGTTCGGCTATAAGGGGGGAAGAGAATGTCTCAGCTTTGATGGCAATGAGTTACAGTTAAGCAACCGAGGAGACGGAAGCACCCAAAAGTCGCCCCGCATGTTTCGGGGGCATAGCTATTGACGCCACTCGGCAAGTTTGCCGAGAATCAGCAATGTGGACGGAATCAAGGAAGCTAGCATGAGGCCACCGGAAGAAGCCAACCAACTTGTTGAGTACCAAGTGTTGATTGCGCCCGCCCAAGAAGGCGGCTTTGTGGTCACTGTGCCCGCCCTGCCAGGTTGCGTCACCCAAGGCGAGACTTTCGATGAAGCCGTGGAGATGGCCCGGGATTGCATTGAAGGGTTTCTCGCGTGTTTGGCCGAGTCCGGTGAACCCATTCCCGCCGAACCAACGCCTTCTGGTTGCACGGCTGTACGGATGGAGGTAGCGAGGCCAGCCGCAGCATGAGCGGACGTTTAGCGTCCCTGCGCCCGCGGCAACCCGTTGCCGCACTTAAGCGCAGAGGTTTTGTGGAACGTCGCCAAACCGGCAGCCATCTCTTTCTGCACCACCCGGAACGGCCAGAAAGACCCGTGCCCATTCCGATTCACTCCCGCGAATTGAAACGAGGCACGTTGGCGGCCATCCTTCGCCAAGCCGGAGTAACGCCAGACGAGTTGCGGGAAATGCTCTAACTAAACCCTTGCGCCGTCAAGCATCTGGGGGACTCCATCGGCGGCAATCTGTTGATGCTGGGGTTTGCCTACCAACGGGGTCTGATCCCCCTGTCGGCGGAATCCATCAACACCGCCATTGAGGTCAACGGCGTGTCCGTCGCCATGAACCAGCGGGCCTTCCTGTTGGGGCGGCAGTTGGCCGCCGGGCTGGTCGCAACCAACGCCGAAGTTGATGCCTTGGCGCCTCCAGCACCATCGATTGACCCCAACAACTTGGAGAACCTGGTGCGCCACCGCCACGGCCTCTTGGTGGAGTATCAGAACGCCGCCTACGCGGACCGCTACAAGGCGCTGGTTGAACGGGTGCGGCAACGGGAGACAGCGTTGGGAATGGGGCCGCCGGCCCTGTCCTTGGCCGTCGCCAAGAACTACTACAAGCTGCTGGCCTACAAGGACGAGTATGAGGTGGCCCGCCTGTGCGTCAGCCCACAATTCGCCAAGCAGCTAAGCGAAACCTTCGCCGGCGACTACCAGCTGAGATTCAACCTGGCGCCGCCGCTCATCGCCAAGCGCGACAAGCAAACCGGCCATCTTCTTAAGCAGGAGTTTGGCCCTTGGATACTGAAGGCGTTCCGCATTCTCGCCGGGCTGAAGGGGCTGCGCGGCACCGCCTTCGACCTTTTCGGCCACACCAAGGAGAGGCGCATGGAGCGTCGCCTGATCGCGGACTACGAACAAATGCTTGAGGAGTTGCTGCCGGCCCTGTCGGCTGCCAACTACGACGCAGCGGTGGCGCTGGCCGAATTGCCCGAAGACGTGCGCGGCTTCGGCCATGTCAAGGAAGCCGGCGTTCGGCGAATGCGGGAAAGGAGGAAGCGCTACCTAGCGCAGTTCCACGGCGCGGAGCGGACCCTGAAGGTCGCCTGAATCTGGCTGCAAAGCCGCCAGCGCGTTGACCAAGAGCGCCTTGCCGCCATAGCCCTTGCCTTGTTGCAGGGGAACAAGGAAGACAGGCGCAGCCAAGCTGGTGCAGCACAGGCTTGACATCATTAGCCCTATGCCTTTATATGGCATGGCCTCCCCACTAAGGATCAATCTCATGTGCATCTTTACTAGAACTGAGGTCGTTTGACTCTGCGAGCGAGGATGGGAGATTCGGCTACGCAACCCGCTTACTCCGCAACGATATTGTGGGACGACGAGGCTGCCGTTTGGTATGTGGCAGAGACGGATTTCCCCGGCTTGGTCGCAGAAGCGGAGACGCAGCAACGGCTGGTGCGGAAAATACGTCAGTTGATGCCCGAGCTGTACCACGCGAATCGGCACCTGATGCCAGACGAATCGTGGGAGAAAATCGCGATTCGGTTGACAGTTGGGCAGCTAGAGACTATCAAACTCGCAGTAGCGAGCTGAGCGGCGTGTGGCGAGCTACACTCCGCAGGTGAAGCAGCGCCTGAGATCTGCGGGATGTCGACTCGTCAGACAAGGACGCGGGGACCATGAGATTTGGCACAGCCCGGTGTCCGGTCGCAGCTTCCCTGTTGACAGCGACATCAAGTCGCGGCACACCGCCAACGCGGTGCTTGCGCAAGCAGGTTTGGAGAAGGCGTTCTGACCTGCCGCGAACACGCCGGTCTGATGCTCTAATACAAACCCTAACCTCTGGGTCTGGCCCTTGCTCCCTAATCGGGATCAATCACCCCTTTCGCCAGCAGGATGTTGCCGTACAGCCGCCGCTCCCCCGTCGCCACCACCGCAAAGGCCCCTTTCACCCGGTCGTAGAAGGCGAAGCGCTCCAAGGCGCCGCAGGCGGCGTTCGCATCGGCTGACGCCACCAAGCGGCGAAACTCGGTGACGATTTCGGGGACCGCCGCGACGTCTCCGACCACCTGCATGCTGTGTACCGGGTGCTCCACATAGGCATCGAGCGGCAACACCGACAGCACCGCCTGCAAGACCTGGACGGCGGACACCCCATCCAGCCGCACCAACCGTTCGGCGGCGCTCTGCGCCGGATAGTTGGCGTCAACGATGGCGACTTCGTCCCCATGCCCCATGCTGCGCAGGATGTGCAGGTCCGGCCCCAGCAGCAGATCCAAATTCTTCAGCATGTTGCGCTAATTCGACCAGCCGCCATCTGGGCCTTCTCCAGATTCATGGCGAACGTGGTGCGCCTGGAGCGCCGCGCCGGCATGATCTCCGACCTCGTGCCCCAACTGCGCCAGAAGCTGATGCGCGCGCTGCCCGACTACGGCGCCTTCATGGGCGCCGACGGCAAGGCCATCCGAAGCCACTCCACCGGCCACGCGCTCAGGAACAAGGGCCGAACGTCGGACCCTGACGCCGACCGCGGCGTCCACGCCCACCGCGGCGTGGACCAGCGCACCGGCAAGCCCTGGGAGCGCATCGCCAGTTGGTTCGGCTACAAGCTGCACCTGACCGGCGACACCCAACATGAACTGCCGGTCGCGTTCTCCGTGGAGAAGGCGTCCGTCTCCGAACGGAAGGTGCTGGCCCGGGACCTGGCCGCCCTGCTCCACGACGAGCCGACGCTCGCCGAGCGATGCCGCGAGTTCAGCGCCGACCGGGGCTGCGACCAGGCGGAACTCAAGCGCTGGCTGTGGGACGCCCACCGCATCCGCCCGCCCATCGACATCCGCATGCTGTGGCGCGAGGACTGGGACGCCCCGCCCAGGCGGACGGGCGAACCCATGCTGCGCCCGCTGGACCCGTCCCGCGTGGACAACGTGCTCCACACCGAGCAGGGCCGCGTCTTCCGCCGATGCCCCGCCACCGAAACGACCCGCCCCATGGCCCTCCACGGACTCGACGCCAAGCGCAACGCGCTGAAGCACCTATGCCCCGCCGCCGCATACGGCCTGAAGTGCGCAGGCCGTGCGCAGTGCTGCGCCAACGCTGGCACCAACCCCAGCAAGCTGGGCCCGACCCGGCGCATCCATCTGGCGAAAGCCAACCGCCGCATCTTTCCGCCCACTCCGCACGGCACCCGCGCCTGGAGGGAGGGCTACGCCCGGCGCAGCGCCATGGAGCGCATCAACGCCCGCCTGGACGACGGCTTCCGCTTCGAGAGCCACACCATCCGCGGCAAGCACCGCATGACGGCCCGCGTCGGACTGGCGCTGGCCGTCATGATGGCGCTCGCGCTCGGCAGCGTCCGGGCGGGCGCGCCGCAACGCATGCGCTCGCTCGTCAGAACGCCCCCCAAGGCCGCCTAGCCTCCGCCGACTCCGCCCCCACGAAGCCCGCTTCGGGCCGCCGCTCGGCCGCACGACGGCAAAACGGGCGGAACCGCCGCCCATGCAGCCCAAAGAGACGCGCAAGACACCGGAAACAGGCCTCCATCGCCCCGCCTGATCACTGCTCAGCCCTCACCGGCCGCCAAAACAGCCCCGCCAACACCGCCAACACACGCGAAAAGCCTACAGCGCAAGTCTCTCACTACCAGCTAAGATTCAACTTGGCGCCGCCGCTCATCGCCAAGCGCGACAAGCAAACCGGCCACCTTCTTAAGCAGGAGTTTGGCCCTTGGATACTGAAGGCGTTCCGCATTCTCGCCGGGCTGAAGGGGCTGCGCGGCACCGCCTTCGATCCTTTCGGCCACACCAAGGAGAGGCGCATGCAGCGCCGCCTGATCACGGACTACGAACAAATGCTTGAGGAGTTGCTGCCGGCCCTGTCGGCGGCCAACTACGACGCAGCGGTGGCGCTGGCCGAATTGCCCGAAGACGTGCGCGGCTTCGGCCATGTCAAGGAAGCCGGCGTTCGGCGAATGCGGGAAAGGATGAAGCGCTACCTAGCGCAGTTCCACGGCGCGGAGCGGACCCTGAAGGTCGCCTGAATCTGAGTAAAGGACCGCCAATGGTACCTGCGCTGACCACCCGCCGAAATCCTCCCGCGATCGCGTGTTCGGCTATTGGGCGGGGTGTTACACTTGCCATCGGCGCACCTGCAGGGTGGTTTTCGTTCAACCGGCATTTTGCCGGAAAAACCTTGCACGATGCACCTTTCAGCACACTTCAACGAGTTCTTAAGCGAGGATCAGGGAGAAAGCCGACCACAAACGAGAAATTTCTGCGCAATCGGAGTATAGTCAGTCGCCCGGCTCAAAAACAGACTTTGTGGAATTGACAACAAACAAGGGAGGTATCCGTGAACATTGAGAGATTTGGGAGCATCAAAACGGGAAGCGGCGGACAAAGCCTTCCCTTTTGCCAAGCCACCGAGGCCGGGGGATTCGTATTCGTTTCCGGGCAGGTGGCTATGGACGCGACCGGCGAGATAATAGAGGGGGGAATAGTAGCCCAAACCCATCAGACAATGGCCAACATCAGGGGTATCCTAGAAATGGCCAGCTGTACTTTCGCAGATGTGGTCAAGGTCACGGCATGGCTTGACGACCCCAGGGATTTCCAGGGATTTAACCGCGCATATGCTGAATATTTCCGCGGCCACCTTCCGGCCCGCGCCTGTGTTCAGTCAGCTCTCATGGTGGATGCCAAAGTTGAAATCGAAGTCATCGCCTACAAACCCCATTAAATTAGCGATAAGCCATAAATCCACGGCTTGCACATCGGCAAGGGCAAGGCTCCAGCGATGCTGCATCTAGCCCAAGAAATGTCGCGCCCTATAACGGGCGCTATCAAAGGTGTTCCGCCTCTTGCTGCAAACGATGGCACCTCAATTACTGCTGCCGACGTCTCCCGGCAAAGCTGGCGCTTGCTTGACGAGGACTTGCCTTTTCCAACCGCAGTGATTCGAACTTCAGCGTTGCGAAACAACCTCGCATGGATGCAACGCTACGCCGCTGAACATGGTGTGCTACTGGCACCCCACGGGAAAACCACAATGGCACCCCAACTTTTTGACCTGCAGTTGCAGCACGGCGCTTGGGGTATAACCGTCGCCACTGCCCATCAGCTCCAAGTCTGCCGAAGTGTTGGCGTACAGCGGATTTTCATGGCCAATCAACTGATCGGCCAGCGTGACATTGAATATGTTTGGGGCGAACTAATCGGGGACCCTGAATTCGAGTTCTATTGCCTAGTGGACTCAATTGAAGGTGTAAAGAGGCTACTGCAATTCTCCGGTCTCGACCCCGAAAATCCGATGAACTTGCTCGTCGAAGTTGGGTTGCCGAACAGTCGCAGCGGATGCCGCGATTTAGGCCAAGCAATCGAAGTCATCGATACGATATCCAAATCCAAAATGCTGAGCCTGCGAGGTATAGAATGTTACGAAGGCCTAGTAGTTTCAGAATCTCAGGGCAATGATTTGCATAACATAAACGCGCTGTTTGGGTTAATGAAGGAAGTCTATGACTACTGTTGCATGCATAGACACTTCAGTTCGAACCGCTTTACTATCTTAAGTGCCGGGGGATCTGCCTACTTTGACTTGGCGGCGAATGCACTTTCCAGAATGGCCAATGGCGACACTCGGGTGCTTATTCGCAGTGGTTGCTACGTCACCCATGACGCGCTGTTTTATCAACGGATGACGCGACGCTTCAATGAGCGCAACACCTTGGAGTGTGGCTTGAAACCAGCTTTGGAAGTCTGGGGGCAGGTTCAGTCGAAACCGGAACCCGGTCTGGCAATTGTCAACGTTGGGAAACGGGATGTCTCCCATGACATTGAACTCCCGGCGGTTCAGTCCCACCATCGACCGGGCACATCCAAAGCGCCCGCCGCTGTGGACGCTTCGTGGCGGATCAGGGCACTTAACGATCAGCACGCACATTTGGTCGTGCCTGCGGGCGCGGATTTGACGGTGGGTGACTTGATTGCCTTTGGAATTTCCCACCCATGCACCACTTTCGACAAATGGCGGCTAATCTGGCTGGTTAACGACGACTACAGCGTCCAAAGCGCCTTCTGGACATACTTTTAGCGTATTCAGCATGAAACGCGGAACGACGCCTCCAATATATGATTTAGTGCTTCGCGGCGGCATTTTGCTCGACGGAACTGGCCAGAAGCGGCGCATAACCGATGTTTCAATCAAGGGCGATCGAATCGCGGCTATCGGCAGGATCAGCAAAGGCAAGGCGTATCGCGAGATCGATGTTCGGCGTAAATGCGTCGCACCTGGCTTCATCGATTCACATACTCACGACGATCGGACTTGCATCAGCAATCCTTCAATGTCGGCAAAAGTCAGCCAAGGCGTTACGACCGTGGTAGTCGGAAATTGCGGGATGAGTCTGGCGCCCTTGAATCACCCGAGGTGGGTTCCAGAGCCCTTTAACTTGCTGGGCGGCCCGTCGGATTTCGTGTTCCCGGACTTCAATGCCTACTTCAATGCCGTCGCTTCGGCAAAGCCCAAAACCAACGTGGTGGCGTTTGTGGGCCACAACACCTTGCGACTGGCAGCCATGAAGCACTTGGAAAGGGCGGCAACGTCAAAAGAGATGGCCGCAATGGCCGACTTGCTGCACCACGCCATGCGGTCCGGCACCGTTGGGCTTAGTAGCGGCCTATACTATGCGCCAGGACGGGCGGCCGACAACACTGAAATCCGGCCTCTAATTGAAGTGGTTAGGAGGTATGGGGGCGTTTACGCCTCCCATGTGCGCGATGAATACGATGGAGTTCTTGAATCAATGAAAGAGGCGCTCGACGCTACTCAAGCTGGTGGAGTTCCTCTTGTAATTTCCCATCACAAGTGCGCCGGCCCCAACAACTGGGGTAGAAGCGTGGAAACACTATCTTTCCTCGATTCAGCACTAAGGCATCATGAAATCAATTTGGATTGCTACCCCTATACAGCGGGGTCTAGCGTACTAGATCCGGAATTGGTTGAAGATGGAGTGAGAGTTCTCATTACCTGGTCGCAAAATGATCCTAGCGCATCGGGCAGATACCTAGATAGCATTGCGAAGGAGTTAGGTTGTTCACAACGAGAGGCCGCACGGAAGCTAAGGCCTGGTGGAGCGTGCTATTTTCAAATGGCCGAAAAGGATGTGAAGAGCATAATTCGGCACCCAGCAACCATGATTGGCTCAGACGGACTGCCGGATGATCCCCACCCGCACCCTCGCCTTTGGGGAACTTTCCCACGAGTCATCCGCCGATACGTCCTAGAGCAACAGCTATTTTCCCTTGAAGAGGCAATTCGAAAGATGACAAGCCTACCGGCCTATAGATTTAAACTGAGAAAAAGAGGCACTCTTCAGACGGGCAACTATGCTGACATTGTTGTATTTGATCCTCGATCCATTGCCGATCGCGCAAGCTACGAATATCCGAAACGGGCATCTTCCGGGATAGAATATGTATTCGTAAATGGGCAAATCAGTTGGCTAAAGGGGGAAGTTCCTAGCGCTGGTGGTGGCCGAGCTCTCCGGCTTGAAAGTTCCTAGATGATCTCCATATGGTCCCGGTTGGGCAAAAGTGGAAACGGTGCTGTTGGTAATGTCTGATACCAGAAAGCAGTAGAGGCCACGTCATCTTGCAAAGGGAGATAGCGGCGATCTTTGTCGGTCCTCCAACCCAAAGCTTGTATGGTAACAGAGATTGTCTCCCTAAATCGAATTGGGTCAGGGATGTGCCATCTATACATGCCAAATCGCTGCTGAGATCGGTATACTCCATCAGGCGACAACACTTCCGGCAATCCTGCAAATGCAGTGGAATAAGGCGTATAGCCGTTGGGAAAGCGCGCCAGCGCGGTTCCTATGTCAAAATTATGAGAGCCGCCGAAGTAATCTTCAGTGCCAGTGCTGCAGATGCTAGGAAAGTCGGTGTCATCATCGATGTAAAACTTGACTTCGCCCTCCCCCCACCAACCATTGTTGTTGCTACCCCAAGCCATGTATGTGCCCACATACTGGCCTCGCCCACGCACACCGTCCAACACGGTGTGCGGTTGACCATACTGCGTCGGATTGCTACGCTGAAATTGGGCATGAAAATGAGCGCAGTCCCGCGGCAACTCAGACAAGCTGTAATCGATCTGATAGTAAATAACGGCCGTGTCGTCATCCCGGTTCTCCAAGGTAATCCTTGCACTTTCGCGAAACGGCATTTCCCAATAGCAATTAAATGCCCGGCCTGGATTGACGCAGACCGGAATGGAGGACACATGGGAATAACTTTCCCAACCACAACAGAAGAAATCGCCTAGCGGAACTTCCACGGAAGGCGTGTCCTGTCCGTCCCAATACATTCTCAAGATCAGGTGCCTCAACCGCACGTTCTCCAAAGTGGTAATCCAGATGCGCAGGATAGTGCCGGGGCCACTGATTTCAGCCAGCGTAAAGCTTTTTCCGGCAATAATTGGAATGGACGGAGAAACTTTCCACCCCTGCCCCAAAGCTCTTGCGCTTCGAGCTCCCGTGCCCTTGGTGGCTTTCCCGGCACCACCCGGATCACCAGTAAAATTCTCGGGTGAGATTGAACGACTTTCCGCATCCAGAAGCCGTGACGCCGCGCCCAAAAAGGAACTTGGTCCGGTAAAATGATTCACATCTATTCCCCCTCGTTCATTGCTTAATCCCCGACTAACCGCCCTATGACGGTGGGCACCCGTTGATGCACGATATAACCGGATACCAGAGCTAAAACCATGCAGAAAAGCATGGCACCCCACTGCTCAAACAGCCAATAGCCCACTCCAAACAGCAGCGCCAATAGGAAAGCGATACTGGCCGCGCAGGCAATCAGACACTCCTCAATATTGGCGGAAAGCGCCTTCAATCGAGTTGTTTGCCGCACCCGTTCCCACCCCGGACCTGGAATGCGCAACCGGGAATAGAATTCCATCGCCTTGGCCGTAGGCCCTCGTCTTGAAGTCAGAAGGGTCACGGCCAAGCAAACCATTGTCGAGACGACAACATTGAGCAACATACGGACTCCAAACCAATCCTCATCCGGCTGGTCAGGCACTGCGAACAATAGGATGTTTCCGAAGAGAGCGGCGGTGATCAGGGCTGATATTTCCGACCAGACGTTAATCCTCCACCAATACCAACGGGCAATTAGAGGAAACGCCGCCCCAGGCAATATAACTGCCAAGTACTGGTAAATTTCCAAAATTCCGCTTAATGACATGGCAATAATTGTGGACAGCAGGATTAGAGTGAACATGGAAAGACGGGCCGCTCTTACATAATGGCGGTTGCTGCGGCCCAACGCGATATATGGCTGATAAACGTCATTCACCAAATAGGACGCTCCCCAATTCATGTGCGTATCCAAAGTGCTCATAAAGGCCGCGAGCAAAGAAGCTATCATAACTCCCTTCAAACCTATAGGCAGAAAGGCGTTTATCATGTTAGGATACGCTTGCTCTGAGTCGCTTAAGTCGGGGAAGTAAACCAAGGACGCCAAGCCAACTAAAATCCAAGGCCAACTACGCAACACATAATGACAAAAAGCGTACCAATAAACGGCCAACGCTGCGTCTTTTTCCGAACGAGTCGCCAAGACACGTTGAACAAAGTACCCGGCTCCCGGCGCCAAATACCACCAACCTACTGTCACTAGAGTAAGAAATGTCAAAGTGTCCAAATTCCAGCCAAACTCGGGCAGCAAGTGCCAAACGTCCGATTCGACACCGGGAACATGCTGTATGGCTTCGACCACACCTCCCCTAGCGGATAGGTCGATATAGACAATGGCCGCCAGCGAGACAGCTCCTATAATAGCCAATCCAAATTGAATTAAGTCCGTATATACTACGCCGTAAAGTCCAGATAGGGTACTGTAAATGAAGACAATTAGGCTAAGGATTAGGAGAACCACATCAGTGGAGGCCACCGCGCCGACTAGGGGCAAGTTGAACAGCGGCTCGGGAGTTAGCTGAAGAATTACCCCTATTATCTTCGACATGGCTAGAATCACTGATGCCATGACGATGCAGTTAATAAAAACCCCGTCGAACAATGACTTGGAGATGCGAAGCGCATCATTCGCTCCACCGCCGTCATAACGCTGAGAAATCAACTCGATTTCAGACACGGCCCGCGACCGACGCCATAAGCCGGAGAAAAAGAATACGGAGATCAGCACACCGATTAAGCCCGACCACCAAAACCAATTGGCGTGAACTCCCTGTTCCCTGACAGCGCCAGCCACAAACAGAGGAGTGTCCGAGGAGAAGGTGGTGGCCACCATAGACGTGCCAGCGACCCACCAAGGCAAGGAACGGCCCGCAACAAAAAAGTCTGCAGTGCTGTTCGATGCTCTTTTGGCAAAGAACGCGCCTATGCCGATGGCCGAGGCCGCGTACAGACAGATTATTAGCCAGTCAACAAGGCTCACTCAATCTTTCTCCGCGCTATTGAAGATTGGAGGAAACTATTCCATAACTGTCAAAACGTTGCCAGCATTCAGCAAGGTCAACAATCCGCCCGAAATGTCGAGATTCATCCAGCTTGATGGCTGTCAGCCCAGCTTGCAGAGCGTCAAGAATGGACACCGGCAAGGGCGTTCCCTGATGGAAGTGCGCTGCCAAACCAGCCGCCATTTCCTTTTCTGCACCATAGTGTCCCGACGGATCGTTGCGATCAAAGGTGTAGTCCTTATGTAGAATTTTGCAGGAGGTGGCAGCGTCGTGAACCCGGTAATAACCCCGCACGAAGTCACCCTCCGCCATGCCCTTGGTGCCGACCACAGTAAAGTGGCGATATTCGTCTGGAACATTAAGGTTGGCGTGGAAACACAGGTTCACGCCATTCTCGTACTCTATCAATGCAGTTTGATAGTCAACGAGGTCCGTATCTTCGTTGAAAGCCTTGTCGGAAAACCCCCAACGCGCTTTGCGCTTGTGGTACACCGCTAAAGTTTCAAGTTTCCTGTTGGCGGAAGTAAAGGTTTTTCGCCCTCCAAAACTCACCACTCTTTGGGGCCTCGAACCCGCGATGTTTTGGTATAGATCAATGTCATGGCAGCATTTTTCCAGTAGGAACCCGCCGGACATAGCCTGACGGCGGCGCCAATCGCGCATGAAGAAGGCCCCGTGCTCCGGTGCGATATGCTCCGACGCTTCCATGCTAACAACGTCTCCCAGATGGCCGGCATCCACGCTGCACTTTAAGTCCCTGTACAAAGGAGCATAACGCAGCACCAGCCCAACCGAAACTTGGTCGGAGCCGTATTCCCTTAGCATGGACATCAACTCGAAAGTCTGGGCCTCATCCACCACCACGGGCTTTTCGGTAAAAACTCGAACTCCAGTGCGCAGTCCAGCTTGTATATGCTCAAAATGTAGATGATTTGGAGACCCGATCATCAGCAAGTCCAAGCCTTCCGCCCGAAGCATGCCGGCAAGCTCTGGGTAACCCTTCAACTTGTGACCGCGCTTGGACAGCCAATCGAGTTTGGTTGGCGTCGGGTCCGCATAGGCAACTAGCTGAAATTCGGGAATCAGAGCACTGAACGTGGCGGCCAAATAACTCAAACGATCCCCCAAGCCACAAAGCCCCACTTTCATTCTAGCGCAGCCAACATGGTTAGCAGCGTGATGATCAGCTTGATTCTCATTGCGGTTCCCTCGTTTGGCGAATACTGTTCGGGTTTGCGGCAAATCATGGCATTCGCATCCATCAACAGCCG
This sequence comes from uncultured Pseudomonadales bacterium, assembly GCA_958296195.1. GTDB lineage: Bacteria > Pseudomonadota > Gammaproteobacteria > Pseudomonadales > Azotimanducaceae > Azophilus. Next base: position 3,731,242 of record OY282455.1, read on the forward strand.
GAATCAATCACCCCTTTCGTCAGCAGGATGTTGCCGTACAGCCGCCGCTCCCCCGTCGCCACCACCGCAAAGGCCCCTTTCACCCGGTCGTAGAAGGCGAAGCGCTCCAAGGCGCCGCAGGCGGCGTTCGCATCGGCTGACGCCACCAAGCGGCGAAACTCGGCAACGACTTCGGGCACCGCCTCGACGTCTCCGACTACCTGCATGCTGTGTACCGGGTGCTCCACATAGGCATCGAGCGGCAACACCGACAGCACCGCCTGCAAGACCTGGACGGCGGACACCCCATCCAGCCGCACCAACCGTTCGGCGGCGCTCTGCGCCGGATAGTTGGCGTCAACGATGGCGACTTCGTCCCCATGCCCCATGCTGCGCAGGATATGCAGCAGGTCCGGCCCCAGCAGCGGATCCAAATTCTTCAGCATGTTGCGCTAATTCGACCAACCACCATCAATGACGTGGCATTGGCCCGTGATGTAGGCGGAGGCGTCACTGGCCAAGTACAGGGCCAGTTCGGCGATTTCGGCGGCGGTGCCCAAACGGCCCATGGGTTGACGGGCTACGAAGTCCCTGTGCGCCTGTTCGTAGTCGCCAGTGGCGTGCAGCCGCCCTTGCAGGGAAGGGGTATCGACCGTGCCGGGGCAGATGGCGTTGCAGCGGATGCCTTGGGTGACGAAATCGGCGGCCACGGCCTTGGTCAAGCCAATCACCGCGGCCTTGCTGGCGCTGTAAACGAATCGGTTGGGAACCCCCTTGAGGGAACTGGCCACCGAGGACATGTTGATGATGGAGGCGCCGCCGGCCGCCAGCATGGCCGGCAGGAAGGCGCGGATGGTGCGGTACGTGGCCTTGGCGTTGAGGTTGAAGGAGAAGTCCCAAGCGGCTTCGTCGCAGTTCAGGACGGTGCCGTGGTGGACGTAGCCGGCGCAGTTGAACAGCACGTCCAGAGCGCCCAACTCCGCCGCCAAGGCGGTGACGGCAGCCGAGTCCGTCACATCCAACAAGCGGGGCTCGCAGCCCTGCAAGCCGGCCAGCAACTCCGTGTTGATGTCCGTGGCGACCACCCGGGCGCCGGCTTTGGCAAAGCGTTCGGCGCTGGCCCGGCCGATGCCTTGGGCGGCGGCGGTGATCAGGGCGACCTTGCCGGCCAGTTGTTGCGACATCAACACGCCCTCCGTCACTTCAGGCCGTTTACGCCCGACAAGGAGACGCCCCGAACCCGCGAAGGGCTAGCTGCCGCCCCGTCCATGCTCGTTCTGCTTCGGGGGATGTCCCGCACCAATGAAGGGCCATCCACTGCGACGCAGGCCTCCTCATTCGCCACACCCTCCCACGACCAAAAAACTACGCCACCCGGGCGGTGGGCAGGCAGCCGGGGCCTATGGGTTCAAACGTCTTATAGGTCAGGATGAACTCCTGGTGCCCCAAGGCTTCGGAGACGCTGGGGGCACCGGCGGCCACTGCCCTAGCCCGCTCGAATATGTCCTTGCCCACCTGCTCCACGCTGGCGTCGCCCTCAATGATGGCGCCGGCGTTGACGTCCATGTCATCCGCCATGCGCCGATAGGTGTCCGGATTGGCGCAGATCTTGATGACCGGCGAAATGGCCGAACCCACCACGGAGCCGCGCCCGGTGGTGAACAGTATCAGATGCGCCCCGCAGGCGATCAGTTCAACGATTTCCGCGTTGTCCGAAATGTTGGGGAAGCCGAAGCGCGGTTCTCCGTCCGGCACGATGTCGAGCAGGTACAGACCGCCTCGCGGCGGCAGGTCGCCCGGCTTGATGAGGCCGCTGATGGGCGAATCCCCAGACTTGGAGTAGGCGCCCATGGACTTCTCCTCCTGAGTGGTCAGGCCGCCCTCCGCGTTGCCTGGGGCGAAGCTGCCGAAGCCCATGGTCTCGTAATAATTGGCCGCCTTGTCCATCACCGCCTCAATCTGCCGCGCCAACTCCGGCGTCACCGCCCGCTCCATCATGATGTGCTCGCAGCCGATCAACTCCCCGGTCTCCTCAAAGATGCAGGTGGCGCCTTCAGCAACCAAGCGGTTGAAGCTGTTGCCCACCGCCGGGTTGGCGGAAATGCCGCTGGTGCCGTCGGAGCCGCCGCAGATGGTGCCCACCACCAGTTCGTCCAGGGCCATGTCCACCCGCCCCTGCTCGGCCATCCTGCCGCCGATGCGGGCGGTGGCCGCCAGCCCCGCCGCCAAGGTCTTCCGAGTGCCGCCGCACTCCTGTATCACCAACGTCTCCACCGGGCGCCCGCTCTCCCTGACGGTGGCTTCGAGTTCCTCCCGGTTGAAGCCCTCGCAACCCAAGGACAGCAGCAACACGCCGCCGACGTTGGGATGGGTGCAGAGCCGCTGCATAATGCGCAAGGCGTAGGCGTTCGGGTAGCAGCCGGGAAAGCCGACTAGCTGCACTCCAGCCTGACCCGATTGATCGACGATCAGCCGCGCCACATGGTGGGCGCACTCCACCAAGTAGACCACCAATAGCTGGTTGCGGATGCCCTTGCGGCCGTCGGAGCGGAGATAGCCTTGCATTTTCAACCCACCGCCTTGCGGGTGTGGCTGGGGATGTAGTCGCTTTTCATGTTGTGCAGGTGGACGTGTTCTCCAACGACAATGTCAGCGAGCGCCGAGCCGATTGAGGCACCGTACTTGAGGATCTTTTCCCCTTTCGCCAGCGGGCGGCGGGCGATTTTGTGGCCAAGGGGAATCATCTGCGTCAGGACCACAGGTTGATGATCGATGCAAAGCGTCTCGCCGGGCGTCAAATCCCGACAACTGACCAGAATGTTGTCTTTCTGATGCAGCAGCACATGGGCCTTGCGATTGATCATCCCGCCCGCCCGCTTCCGTCCAAGCCGTAGAAGGACGCCGCCGTGCCGCCGAAGACGCGCTCCCGGTCGGCCGGCGACAGCTGGACGATGAAGCCTTCGCACATCGTGCGCCAGCCTTGGTAGCAGCCCGCTAGGTTCAGAACCGGCCAATCGCTGCCCCACATCAGCTTCCGTGCGCCGAAGCACTCCAGCAGAAAGTCCGCATAGGGCTGGATTCGTGCCGGCTGCGGATTTTCGCCGGCCTCGGTCAGCAGACCAGACAGCTTGCAGCAACAGTTGCCCAAGGCGGCCAGTTCCCGCATCTGCGCCCGCCACCGGCCGTTGCCGCCGTTGGCGATGTCCGGCTTGGCGGCGTGGTCGATCACCACCGCCAGACCGGGATGGCGGCGCAACAGGACCAGCAGGTTGTCCAAATGAACCGGCTTGACCAGCGCGTCGAAGGTCAGGCCAAGTTGCTGCAAGGCGGCAAAGGCCGGCTGCAGGCGGGGGCTGAGCATCCAAGCGGTCTCGGCAATGTCCTGGATCATGGGCCGGATGCCGACGAAATAGGGGTTCTCGGCCAGTTCGGCCAACACCGTTGCCGCGGAGGCGTCCTCCATGTCCACCCAGCCCACCACCGCGGCGATGAAGTCCTCCTGTTCGGCCAACGACAGTAGGTAGCGGGTCTCATCCAAGCTATCGGCCGCCTGCACCAGCACGGTTTTTTGAACGCCGGCGCTTTGCAGTAGGGGCCTTAGGTGCTGCGGCAGAAAATCCCGGTACAGGGGCGCGAGGTTCGGGGTCAGCCAGCGGTAGTCCCCCCTGTCGAGCTTCCAGAAGTGCTGATGGGCGTCGATGGCCTGGCTCATGCGGCAGCCTCCCGTTGGCTTGGCAGCGGGGCCTGGGGATGCACCAGCCCCGCATCCCGCAGCGCTTTCCAGAAAGCGCCCGGAATGGGGTGGCGATAAAACGCCAAGGCTTGGTCCACGTCCCCGCTGCTGGCGAGACCGGGAATCACCGAAGCGACGGCGGGGTGGGCCAAAGGGAATTGCAAGGCGGCGGCGGCCAAGTGTACGTCGAACTCCCGGCAAAACCCTTGAATTCGCCTAACCCGCTCAAGGACGGGTTTTGGCGCCGGCGCATAGTTATAGTACGGCGGCCGGCCGCCATCAACGCCAGTGGCCAAAATGCCGGAGTTGTAGGGCCCGCCGACGATGACCGCAACGTTCTCCGCTGCGCATCTTGGCAGAAAGCAGTCCAACGCGCCCTGCTCCAGCAGGGTGTAGCGACCGGCCAGCAAGAAGCAGTCGAAGTCACCGTGAGCCATCGCTTGGTCGCAGACCTCCCACTCGTTGACGCCGACGCCGACGGCCCGCACCGACCCGTCGCGGCGCAGTGCCTCCAAGGCCCGATAGCCACCGTCCATCGCTTCGGCGAAGACCGCCGGATGGTTGGGGCCGTGGGTGGCCTCGCCGATGTCGTGGAGCAGCAGCAGATCGATGCGCTCCAGGCCAAGGCGCTCCAAGCTGGCCTCAAAGGAGCGCATGACCCCGTCATAGGAGTAGTCATAGACCGGCTCGAAGGGCATAGGGGAGCGGAAACCGTGGCGCAGGGCACCGCCGTCGATGCGTTCCGTCGGCGCCAGCAGGCGGCCCACCTTGGTTGACAGAACGAAACTGTTCCGGTCGAAGCTGCGCAAATGGTCGCCAAGCCGCACTTCGCTTAGGCCAAACCCATAGTAGGGGGCGGTGTCGAAGAAGCGAACGCCCTGCCCCCAAGCGGCGTCCAGAGCCTCCACAGCAGCTTCGGCGGACACTTCTCGGTAGAGGTTGCCAAGCCCAGCGCAGCCGAAGCCGAGTTCGGTGACCTGAATGCCGACGGTGCCCAAGGGGCGTTTGATCAACGCAGTCGCCATCGCTCAAAATCCTTCAAATGGAAAATGAAGATGCACATTTGAAACATTAGTGGATGCCCAGTTCACCTGTCAACGACTTTCGCCGGAACGGAACGGATATCTGCAGGAAGCAGCATGGTGCGCTGGGCGCTGGTCGTGCGGCAAAAACGGGGCTGTCGCAAAAGGCCACTGCCCCGCCGCCGGAACGACCCGTCCCATGGCCCTCCACGGACTCGATGCCCAGCGTAACGCGCTGAAGTGCCTGTGCCCCGCCGCCGCATGCGACCTGAAGTGCGCAGGCCGGGCGCAGTGCTGCGCCGACGCCGGCGCCAACCCCAGCAAGCTCGGCCCGACGCGGCGCGTCCTGCTGAACCAAGCCAACCGCCGCATCTGCCCGCCCACTTCGCACGGCGCCGGCGCCTGGAGGGAGGGCCACGCCCGGCGCAGCGCCATGGAGCGCATCAACGCCCGGCTCAACGACGGCTTCCACTTCGAGAGCCACGCCATCCGCGGCAAGGCCCGAATGACAGCCCCAAAGGCCCACGAATCAGGCTCCCGCAGCCTCACGCAACCACAAATCCAAGCCAATCCACCACGAAAACACCCCCGCACCACCTCAACACCCAGCAAAAAAGCCTACCGCGCAAGTGTCTCGGCGAGGCCTTAAGCCGGCGGCAAGTTGGCGGCGGGTTACAATCCGGCCCACTTGCTTACCCGCCCTGCGGCCAAGAAACTCGGAACAGGCACTTGGGGCCAGGCTGATGGAAGAACAGGAACCGCAAGAGAACGCCACTGCGCAGGAGGACAAGGGCGCCGGCCAACTTAGCCCGCTGTCCATCCAGGCCGCCGCCTTGGTGCGCTCCATCGAGTCCCTTTCCTTCATTTTTTGGCTGTCGTTCGGCGGCACCTTCCTTTCCGTCTTCTTCGCCGCCTTGAGCCAACTGGACGCCAACGCGGCCAGGGACCATGTCCTGCTAGGGGAATACCAGGTGCCGAAGTCGATTCTGCCCTTGGTGTCCGTGGCCTTCGCCGGCTTCGTCTTCTGGCTGATGGCCAACCGCCTGAACATGCTCAACCAGGTGCTGCAGGCCAGCCGCCTGCCCAGGGCCATGGTGCATGAACTCTTCCGCCTCAACCCGCCGGTGCTGCACATCTTTGACGCGGATAACGTCAAGCGCTGGTCGCCGACCACCGGTGTTGGCGTGTTCGTCATCAACTGGGCGATCTTCTTCGGCAACAGCATCGCGCTTACCTGGTCATCGGCCCTGCAGCAAGGGGCCTCCATTGCGGATTTCGACGCGCCCTTGCTGCTCCTGCACCTGCTCTGCATCATTCTGGTGCTGATTTACGGCAGCCGCTCCATCGTGCCCCCGCTGCGGGAAATCCTGCACCGCCTGCACGGCCTGCACTTCAAGGTGGGCTGGCCGCGGCATGTCATCGCCGGTTCGCTAGTGGTCTTCGTCTTCTTCATCAACCATTGGGACCAAGTGCGCTCGCCGATGGAGCAAGCCGACAATCTGCTGGGGCCGGACATGGGCAACGCCATTGACGGGGAGACACTGTTTCTGCGCGGCGTGGAGGTCAAGCTGTTCGGCATGGACGCAGTGGAGTCCGATCAAGTCTGCCAGGACGGCGACGGCTTGGACTACCCCTGCGGTCGGCGGGCCACTCTCGCCCTGCAAGCCCTTTTGCGGAAGAGCCAAGTGGTCTGCTTTCCTTTGTTCGCGGTCAACGCCCAGCGGGTGGTCGCCGCCTGTGAACTGGTGGACGCCGGGCAGGACATGCCCACCGACCCTCGGGACTTCATTGGCGGCGGCGGCCCGAACAACCTGTCCCGCATCATGATCGCCAAAGGCCACGCCCTCGGCGTCGGCATGGGCGCTGCATCCTTCCAGGAGGAGCAGAGCCGCGCCCAGCAGCGGCGCCTCGGCATCTGGCAAGGCCCCTTTCAACCACCCAGCGCCTGGCGGCGGCGCTGAACCGGACAGGACACCAGGCACATGGCGAAGAAACGTTCCCAAGGCACAACCAAGGCCGGCAAGCAGGCCCGGCGGGAGCGCGGAATCAAGGCCATTCGCTGGGGCGTTCTCGGCGCCGGCGTCCTCATCGTCGGCGTCGTTTTGGTTTGGGGGCTGCTCTAACCAAGTTCCCGCTCCGCACCGTCCGGCGCCGGCGGATGCGGGAGGGCTGACCGCAACCCACAACCGTCGGCGGGCAGATCCGCCTAGCTGCGCCCCATAGCGCCAAAGAGCCCCAAATGAGGTGGGCGGACAAGGGCAGCACTCCGTTGCCGCAAAAAGGCGAGTTTCGAACGCCCGTGCTGGAGGACAGACTGTTTTTGGGCGTGGCGTACGCCTCGATTCAAAATGACGGCATCCAGGACAACGTCTATACGGACACCAAGGGGTGGGAGGACGACAAGGAGCTGCAGCGCATTCGCGTCGAGGGGCGTCCGCACGAGACCTTGACCGTCAAGTGCAACTACGAGAAGAACGATTCCGCCGGCGCCGCGAAACAGTTGCGAGTATGATCCGGAACCTAGGGCCTCATCGCCTTCAAGGCGCATGTCGGCGGCACCGCCGCCTCTGGACGCGGACGGAGCATGAACGATCGCTTAGACGCAGGGACGAACATGCTGGATTTACCGGAATTTCGCGTCCTGCTCCTAAAGTGCCAAAAAATACCACTTTGTTGAAGGATTAAAATACTTATAAATCAATGAGTTGATGTGTGTTTGATCCCAAAATATGGAACGGCTCGCTCTCCGCCATCAGAAACGCCGAAATCCGCTTATGGCGCGGGTTTCGGCGAATAGCCAGCTGGGATTAGCCGAGTTGCCGCTGCATCAAGTCCAAGGTGCGCATGGCGGGAAGGCCTTGGGCCAAGCTGGAGTTGGGCTCCCGGCCGGCGCGGATGGCGGCAAGAAACTCGCGGTCGGCCAGCTCTATGCCGTCGCTGCTGGCCGCCGCACCGCTGACGTCGATTTGCTCGCCAGCGCCGGTGAACAGGTCGTCGTAGTTGGCCACGAAGGTGCCGTGGTCGCAGATGTAGCGGAAGAAGGTGCCGAAGGGGCCTTGGTTGTTGAAGGAAAGCGACAGGGTGCAGATGGCGCCGTGCGGGGACTTCATGCCCAAGGCCATGTCCATGGCGATGCCCAGTTTGGGGTGGATGGGGCCTTGCAGGGCGGTCACCGCCGCCGCCGGGGCGCCGGTTTGGTATTGGAACAAGTCCACCGTGTGGCAGGCGTGGTGCCATAACAGATGGTCGGTCCAACTGCGCGGCTCGCCCTTGGCGTTGGTGTTGCTGCGGCGGAAGAAGAAGGTCTGCACGTCCATCTGCTGAATGCACAGTTCGCCGGCGGTGATCTTGTCGTGCAGCCATTGGTGGGAGGGGTTGAAGCGGCGCACATGGTTAACCATGGCCACCACTCCGGTTTCCCGCTGCACCCGCACCAGTTCCTCCGCATCCGCCAAGCTGTCCGCCATGGGTATTTCCACCAGAACATGCTTGCCGGCCCGCATGACTTGTTTAGCTTGAGCGGCGTGGATGGGGGTGGGGGTGGCCAAAATGGCCGCCTCCACGCCCGGCTGGGCCAAAGCCTCCGCCAAGTCCAGGGTTACATGGGGAATGCCGCGGGCCGCCGCCACCTTCTCGGTGGCCTCCAGTACGCCGCCGCAGATGGAGACCACATCAACTCCGTCGATGCGCGCCAAGGCGTCCAGATGCTTGCCGGCGAAGGCGCCTTCGCCGGCAATGCAGATTTTCACTCGACGTACTCCAATCCAGCGGCGGCGAGCTTGCCGCGCATGTCGTAAATGTCCAACCCCAGTTCGCCGGCGGCCAAGCGCTTGCGTTTGTGCTGTTCAGCGGCTTGCCGCTGCCGGCTTTTCTCCAAGGCGGCAGCGGCGGCCTTCCGGGGGACGATGCATACGCCGTCGTCATCCGCCACCACCACGTCGCCGGGCGCTAAGGCGCAGCCGGCGCAGACGACGGGAACGTTCACCGAGCCTGCAGTCGCCTTCACCGTGCCCTTGGCGGAGACCGCCTTCGACCAAACCGGGAACCGCATGGCGGTGAGGTCCGCCACGTCCCGGACACCAGCGTCGATCACCAACCCCTGAACACCACGGGCCTTGGCGGAGGTGGCCAGCAGGTCGCCGAACATGCCGTCGCTGTTGTCCGAGGATAGGGCCACCACCAAAACGTCCCCGGCTTGGCACAGCTCGATGGCGACGTGCAGCATCCAGTTGTCGCCTGGATGGGCCAACACCGTGACGGCGCTGCCGGCGATGCGGGCGCCGGGGTAGATGGGCCGCATGTAGGGCTTCAGCAGGCCGAAGCGGCCCTGTGCCTCATGCACGGTGGCCACGCCCTGTTGCGCCAAGCCGGCGACCACGGACGCCTCCGCCCGCTCAATGTTCCTGACGGCGATGGTTTTCATGGCAAGACCTCTCCTGCTTGCCCCTCGGATTCCCAAGCCACCCCGTGCTTCCCCCAGCCCGTGAAGGCGTGCGGGTGCGGCCGTTCGAGGTTTTTTGGCTTGATGGTTTTCATGGAAAGGCTTCTCCTTCAAACAGCAGACGGGCGGTGCGCACCACCCCGGCCGCCTGCACTTGGTTTGCTTCGTTCAATTCAAGCCGTACGCCGAAGACGCCGGAGGGATGCTCCACCGCCACCGTCTTGGGGCTGCCCGCCGGCACCGAGCCGATATCGGCCGCCACGGCCCCCGGCAGCAAGCAGGCGGTGGCCACGCTGACTGCGCCAAGCACACCGATGGCCTTGTGGCAGACGTGGGGGATGAAGGTGCGGGTCATCACCAACCCGTCCTGCTGCGGCGGAGAGACCAAGCACATCTTGGGCACGGACTTAGCGGTCACGTCGCCTAAGTTCATCCTAGGGCCGAGCGCTAGGCGCAGGGCCTCCAGCCTAGTCTTCAGCGCGGCGTCGGCGTCCAGTTCCTCCGGACTTTCCAATCCCGTCAAGCCGAAGTCCGCCGCCCGCAGCACCACAACCGGCATGCCGTTATCGACGCAGGTGACTTCGACCCCTTCCACCACATCCAAGGCGTTGCCGGTGGGCAACAAGGCGCCGCAGGCGGAGCCGGCGATGTTTTGATAACTGCAGACCACCGGCGCCGCCGTGCCCGGCACACCGTCAATGGCGGTGTCCCCCTCGACTTGGAGCGACCCATCCGGGGTTTGCATCAGCAAGTGGCAAAGCCCACCGGAGTTCAGCATGCGCACCCGCACCACCGTCTCCTTCCCAGTGATGGGCGCCATGCCCTTGTGGATGGCGTAAACTCCCACCCCGGCGAGGATGTTGCCGCAATTCTGCACGCTGCTGACGGTTTGCTTGCGCGGGTCCACCTGCAGGAACAGGTAGTCAACATCCGCCTCCCCATCCGCCGTTTGCCCGACCACGGCCACCTTGCTGGTCAGCGGATGGCCGCCGCCGATGCCATCAACCTGCAGGGCGTCCGGCCCGCCGAGAATGCGCACCAACAACCGGTTGCGAGCCGCTTCGCCCGCCGGCAAATCATCCTGCAGAAAAAATGCGGCGCGGGACGTGCCGCCGCGAATCAGGCAGCAAGGAACGCGAGGAGGGGGCATCAGCATGCTTTCCTAGCCGTAGGACGATGACGCAGGCAACTCGGCCCTCCGTACGCGAATCGCCCCAACCTTATCCACCCCCTTAGGGGAGCCCTCGGCCGTTCTTGCTCCATGCTACCCAGATTCGAGACTAGGCCTGTCGAATTTGGGCAGGCCCGCAACGCCCAGAGTTGCTTGGGCAAGCGGTTCGGAACCCAGCACGGCATTTACCCGCTCAACTCTAGCCGTCACTCCGGGTCGCCTTCAGCCCAGCGTACACCCGCTTGGCGTTGCCGGAAAAGATCATTTCCTTCTCCCTCTCCGTGGCGTTGGGGGAAGCGTCGATGTAGCGCTTGGTGTCATCGTAGTAGTGGCCGGAGAGCGGGTCCACGCCGCGCACGGCACCTAACAGTTCGGAGGCGAAAAGGATGTTCTCGGCGGGAATGACGTCCAAGAGCAGGTCGATGCCGGGCTGATGGTAAACGCAGGTGTCAAAGTAAACGCTGTGCAGCACCAGTTCCTCCAAAGGCGGCTTGCCCTTCATGGCCTGCACCAGCCCGCGGAACCGGCCCCAATGATAGGGCACGGCGCCGCCGCCGTGGGGGATGATGAACTTGATGGTTGGAAAGTCCGCCAACAGATCCGACGTCAGCATCTGCATGAAGGCCGTGGTGTCCGCCGCCAAGTAATGGGAGCCAGTGGTGTGGAAGGCTGGGTTGCAGGCGGCGCTGACGTGGATCATGGCCGGCACGTCCAATTCGCACATCTTCTCGTAGAAGGGATACCAATAGCGGTCCCCCAGGGGAGGGCCTGTCCAGAAGCCGCCGCTCGGGTCCGGATTCAGGTTGCAGCCGACGAAGCCGAACTGACTTACGCACCGATCCAACTCCGCGATGCTGTTGTCCAGAGAGGCGCCGGGGGACTGGGGCAACTGCGCCACGCCGACGAAGTTGCTCGGGTAGAGCCGGGTGATGCGGTGGATGAGCTCGTTGCAGTGCTCGGTCCAGTATTTGGAGGTGTGGGCGTTGCCGATGTGGTGCCCCATCCAGCTAGCCCGGGGGGAGAAGACGGTGAGGTCCGTGCCCCGCTGCGCCTGCATCCTTAGCTGGTTGCCCTCCAGGCTGTCGCGGATTTGCTGGTCGGAGATGTCGATCAGGCCCTTGGCGCCGGGCTTCATTGGGTCCTTCGCCAAGGCCGCCTTCTGCGCGTCCCGATATGCGCCTAGCGCATCGGGCGCGGTGGTGTAGTGGCCGTGGCAGTCGATGATCATGGCGCTCCTGCGCAAGAAATTCGCTGCCGACTAAGATAGCATTTTGGTCTGCCTGCACACTTCATTTTGCTTCGCCGGGGATGAATTTAGCTGGCCTTCCCGCTCATCCAAAGTCTCGGCGGTTTGCCGAGTCACTATCCCCAGTGACGGACGGCGGGTTTGGCGGCCTAGCGATTTTCCAGTATCAGATGCCCCACCGCGGTGTTGGACGCCGGCACATGGTAGTGGCGATGCAGTTCCGTCACCTGGTCGTTCAAGGCGCCGCGCATGATCAGCCACATCACCAGTTCGACGCCCTCGGAGCCGGCCTGCCGCATGTAATCCAACAGGGAGAGCTGGCACAGGTGCTCCGGGTCCTCCACCAAGGCGTCCAGAAAACGGGCGTCGAACTCCTGATTGATGAAGCCGGCCCGAGGCCCTTGCAACTGATGGCTCATGCCGCCGGTGCCCCACACCTGAACGTCCAGATCCGCTTCAAAGGAGTCGATGGCCCGGCGTATGGCTTTACCCAGTTCGAAGCAGCGTCTTGCCGAAGGAGGCGGATAGACGATCACGTTGACGGCGAAGGGAACCACCAGCACCGGCCAGGCATCGGGCCGGTCGAACATGAGAGTGAGCGGCACAGTGAGACCGTGGTCCACCGCCACGTTGCTGACCGCGGTGAGGTCGAAGTCCTCTTGAATCACGGCTTGGCGGATGTACCAAGCCAAGTCCGGGGCGCCCACCACCTTGGGCACCGGGCGCGGCCCCCAGCCCTCGTCGGCAATTTCATACTCATCCCCGCAGCCGATGGCGAAAGTGGGGATGAGGTTGAGGTCAAAGGCAGTGGCGTGGTCGTTGTACACCAGGAAGATCACGTCCGGCTTCCGCTGCGCAATCCAGCGGCGGGAGAACTCGAAACCAGCGAACAGCGGCTGCCAATAGCCGTCGCCGGCTTTGCCCAAGTCCGATGCCGCGCCGATGGCCGGCACATGGGACATAGTGACCCCAGCGGTGACCCTAGCCACGGCGGTCGCGCCGTTCGGCGGGCGCATCCGCGCCCTGGCCCAACCGGTGCCGAGGCGACCTGGGCCGGTCGGCGGACGCCAAGCGCACATCGTCCTCCGGGCGCCGGCCACCGGAGATCATCATGGCCCGATACGCCTCCTGAGTCATTCCCGTCATGGACGCGGCGCCCTTCTCGAAGCTGATGCCGTCAGTAAAGAACAGCTTGCCGAAGTAATAGACGTTGACCCCGAGCTCCAGCAGCCGATTGTAGTCCCGGTCCAGAAACGCCCGCTTCTGCTCCTCCGCCATGGGCCATTCATCGAGATAGGCCCGCTCGTCGGCCAAGAAGCGCTGGCGGTTCTCAGACTTCATCAAGGACATGCAGAATTGATTGGCGTGGAAGCCAAGCCGCGCCATGTCCGCATCGAAGACGGTGGTGCCGGGAATGTCGCCATATGGCTTGTCAAGAGCCATGCGCGGCCCTCCTAATGGGTACCACCAGTATCCAGAATAGGTCGCCGCCGGCAAGGGCCGTCAAGCATTTCGCATGGAGGCAGTCGAATTTTTCCTAGCGGATGAAGCCCTTTCAGCCAAGTTTCGCGGTTATGTTGCGCACCTCGTCCGCCAAGGCTCGCGCCGCGGGGGACAGGACGTCCTGGGCCCGGGTCGTCAGGCCGATGGGCCGCTCCGTGCCGGGCAGGTCGATGTTTAAGGCGGCCAGCATGCCGGCCTGCACCTCCCGCTGGACTTGATGGCGGGACAGCATGGTGACGCTGTCGCTATCCATCACGAGTCCGCGCTGAATCACGAACGAACTGGTTTCGACGATGTGATCGGGCTCCTGCAACCCACACTTCGTCCTAGCCAATTTGTGGATGCTCAACGAGCGAGAGTTAAGGCAGTATCATCGGTGCATTGCTGAGGATCACGTTGTTTTCTTCAGCGTATTCTTTCCACGCCGCCACCATTTCTACCAGTTTCTCTGGCTCTTGGCGTGCGAGATCATGGGTTTCGCCGGGGTCCACGCGAACATTGTAGAGTTGCCATTGATTCGATCCGAAGGGTGAATCGTGCCAGGTCACTTTCCAGTCGCCTTTGCGAACAGCCCGGCGGTTGAAGAGCTCCCAGCCGAACACCTCGGACTCACTATGAACTCTAGCCTGTTCGCCCGCTAACTGAGCGACAAAAGTCTTCCCGGTTTGCGGATGGATTTCTCGACCTTCGTAGGTTTCTTCCGGATAAACAGTACCCGCAATCTCCAACAGTGTAGGCGCCACATCGCGCACCGTAAGTACCTCATGAATAATCTCGCCCCGATGCACAACCCCAGGGCCACTGACGATAAGAGGTACATGTAGCCCACCTTCCGTCATGTGACGCTTAAAGAGATAAAATGGTGCAGTACCGGCGGTTGCCCAGCCAGGTCCGTAAAACATCATCGAACCTTTACGGCCCAGATTTTCAAGACTGTTGTCTGCCTTGTTATAACGCTGTATCAGCGGTTCACTTTCCCACCCATTAAAACCAGCCGCACCGTTATCCGAGAGAAACATAATCAACGTGCTATCGAACTGGCCAACGCTTCGCAAATAGTCGAGCAATCGGCCGACGTTATCATCCATATTGTCGATGGCCCCCGCGTATATCTCCATCCGCCGGGCGTGAGTCCGTTGTTCCTCAGGTGTGAGCTGATCCCAGGGCTTAGCTGTGGGTGCCGGGTTCCCGATCGCCTGCGTTTCGGTTATCAGCCCAAGGTCTTGCATCCGCGCTAGTCGTCGTTGGCGAATGACATCGTAACCTTCATCATATTGGCCCTGGTACAAATCGATGTGGGACTCAGGTGCTTGAACTGGAATATGCGGGGCTGAGAAAGCGAGATAAGCAAAGAACGGTGCGTTACCCCAACCTCCCCCATCGATATACTCGATGAGCTTGTCTGTGTAAAAGTTATTTGAAAAGAAATCCTTGGCAACCGGTGTGCCTGTACGATCAAGACCATCCTCAAAATACGCACCTTTAGCTCCAGGGCCCGCTCCATCAAGGTTGAAGTGACCTCCAGGCGGTCCGCCACCGGCCTGAATGAAATATCGATCGAAACCTTGTGCGGCTGGTAAAGTATCGGGTGTCTTGCCTAAGTGCCACTTTCCGGTCGTATAGGTATCGTATCCAGAATCCCTTAACAAACTGGCCAACGAAACAGTGCGTTTATTGAGGTAACCTTCGTAACCAGCTTGTCCTTTCTGATTCGGCCCTAAGGCCAAATACATGGCGCCAATACCCGCGAGGTGGTTATCCATTCCAGAAAACAGCATCGCACGTGTCGGCGAGCAGTTAGCGTGAGCGTAGAAGTTGGTGTAACGAACCCCAACCGCAGCTAGGCTATCGATGTTAGGTGTACTTATTTCGCTGCCATATGCTCCCAACTCCGAGTAACCCACATCGTCTGCAACGATGAGCAAAATGTTAGGACGTGCTTCGATCGTTCCTGCGGCTCCTCCATGGTTTGGATTTGATAGCAATTCCGGCGAGCAGGCCAAAAGTAATAGCAGCAAACTGCTCGTAGCAGACCGGGCGATGTTACTTAAGCTGATCTCCATCAAGATGCGCTCGCCGAGACGTTTGCGCCTGATCCCTGTGCAAAACTCGGTGCAGGGGCAATAGCTATGCTCGATATTAAAGCCGTTAGCCCCATAAATAACCAAGATTTGGTGGGCTCTGATTTTCTCTGTTTTACCATTGCTTTCCCCTTCGTGTTTGATGCTGCTGAACTCGTTTCAACCCTAGAACAGCTTTCGATTGTAGTCCCGCTCCAGAAACGCCCGCTTCTGCTCCTCCGCCATGGGCCATTCATCGAGATAGGCCCGCTCGATGGAGGCAGTCGAATTTTTCCTAGCGGATGAAGCCCTTTCAGCCAAGTTTCGCGGTTATGTTGCGCACCTCGTCCGCCAAGGCTCGCGCCGCGGGGGACAGGACGTCCTGGGCCCGGGTCGTCAGGCCGATGGGCCGCTCCGTGCCGGGCAGGTCGATGTTTAAGGCGGCCAGCATGCCGGCCTGCAACTCCCGCTGGACTTGATGGCGGGACAGCATGGTGACGCTGTCGCTATCCATCACGAGTCCGCGCTGAATCACGAACGATCTGGTTTCGACGATGTGCTCCGGCTCCTTCAGCCCGCGCTTCGCCAACAGTTGGCGTATCCGCAGCCGAGTGGGCGTACCCTGATGCGGCAGCACCCAAGGATATTCCAGCAGATCCTCCCACCGTACAGGCTCGCACCCCATCAGCGGATGGCCGAACCGGACGATCACCGACAGGCCGTCGCGCAGCAGCTCTTCCTCGCAGACATCGGCGTCGGCGTCCCTGCCGCGTAATGCGCCCAGCAGAAAATCCACGTCACCACAGCGCAGCCCGGTGATTAGGCCGTCGTAGGGCAACTCCGCGGTGGCGATGTCCAGCTGCGGATGCGCCGACAGCACGTTGATGATCGCCTGGGGCAAAATCCGGGTGCGCACGAAGGGCAGCGAACCCACCACCACGCGGCCGCGGATGACGCCCGTGACGCTGGCCATCTCCTCCACCCCTTGGCGCAGATAGTTGCGGGCCAACTTCAGGTGCCTAACAGCGTTGCGGGAGAACGAAGTGGGCTCCAGCGCCGCCGAAGTTCGCTCGAAGAGGGTGACGCCCAAGCTGTCCTGCAGTTTGCGCAGGGATGCGGACACGGCGGATGAGGTGACGCCAAGCTGTTGGCCAGCGGCGGCAGCGCTGCGCGTTTCCGCTGCAGCGATCAGGGCGTCCAGCCACTTGTCGGACACATCCATGCGGAAAAAGCGCTCGGCGCTGTGGAAGGCGCGTAGCGTCGCCGGCGGCACGAAGGCTTCCGCCTTGCGGAATTCCTCCAGCGCGGCTTGCGCCTTGGGCAGCAATGTTTCCCCATACACCGACAACTTGACGCCTCTAGAGAACCTTGAAAAGAGCTCCAGGCCCAAGGCGTTCTCCATGTCCTGAATGGTTTTGGTGACGCTGGTTTGCGACCTGTTGAGCGCCGCCGCCGCCTTGGTGATGCTGCCCTTGTCAGTCACCTCCAAAAAGGTTCGAGCTTGACGTACCCTGATAGCCTCCATCCCCTGATTATGGGCTTGGGCCGGTACGGAATTCAATGGCGACCCTGGGGCGCCTAGCCCTCGAACGGCAGGCCCGCGTACTGCTCGCAAACGGCTTTCATGTAAGCCTCCGATGCAGACAGGTAGCTGAGTTCCTGCTCCTGTGCCCGCAGGTCGAATGCCTTCTGGTCGGGGAAGCGGTGCAGCAGGCCAGTCAACCACCAGGAGAAGCGGGCGGCGCCCCAGACGCGGCGCAGGGCCATGTCGGAATAGGAGGACAGATAGGCGTCATTGCCCTGCTTGAAGTGGGCGGTCAGGGCGCGGGAGAGGTAGAACACATCCGAGATGGCCAGGTTAAGGCCCTTGGCCCCGGTGGGAGGGACGATATGGGCGGCGTCCCCGGCCAAGAACAGGCGGCCGTGGGCCATGGGTTCGCAAACGAAGCTGCGCAAGGGGGCGATGGATTTCTCTATGGAGGGGCCAGTGACGACGGCCTCCGCCACTTCCCTCGGGTAGCGGGCCTTCAGTTCCGCCCAGAAGCGGTGGTCCGGCCAGTCGTCCAAGTTGGTTTCCAGTTGGCACTGAATGTAGTAGCGGCTGAGCATGGGGTTGCGCATGGAGCACAGGGCGAAGCCGCGCTCGCTGTTGGCGTAGATGAGCTCCGGCAGCGGCGGCGTTTCCGAGAGGATGCCCAGCCAGCCGAAGGGATAGACTTTCTCGTATTCGCGGCGCTTGGCGGCGGGGATGGCCTGGCGGCTCACCCCGTGGAAACCGTCGCACCCGGCGATGAACGCACAATCGATCCGATGCGTCTTGCCGTCCTTGGCGTAGGTAACGAAAGGGGAAGCGCCGTCGATGTCGTGCAGGGCCACATTTTGGGCTTCGTCGATGACTTGGCCGCCCAAGGCGTCCCGCGCCGCGTAGAGGTCCTCCGTGATGTTGGTTTGCCCGTAGGCCATCATGGGCCGGCCCGCGTGGCGGCGGGTGTTCAGGGTCAGCCGATGGCGGTTGCTCCAAACGATGTCCGTGCCGTCATGTATATGGCCTTCCCGGTCCATGCGCTCGCCGATGTCGGAATTGCGCAGCACTTGGACGGAGCCCCACTCCAGCACCCCGGCACGAATGCGGGCCAGAACGTGGGCGCGGGCCTGGCGCTCCAGCACAACGCTTGCAATGCCCTGCAGATGCAGCCGTTGGGAAAGCAGCAGCCCGGCCGGGCCGCCGCCGACGATGACTACGGGCGTCTTCATGCAACTTCCTCCGCTCTACCCTCAGTTCTTGCGCTGCGCAACGCATCTAGGCGCATCTTAACTACATGCTCGCCAAGGCACTCACCAAGTGCGCATCGACAAACCCGCCAATGCAAACCAGGCTGACCACGCCTTTGTTTTTTGCCCCCGGCCTGCCCATCCTTCCTCAACCACAGCACCCGCCATCTCCATGCGAGGGGTTCTTCCTCGCGCACCCCGGCTTACGGCTCCGCCTGCCGCTGCGGCCACAGACTAGGGGCGATTCGCGGTTTAGTGGCGTCGGCAAGCAAAATTCATGGCGGAACCAATTATTCACAGGCGAGCAGGGCATATGATGCGAACTGTGGAACGCCGTCATTTCATCAAGACCTTGGCCACTGGCACAGCCGCCGCCGGCGCCGTCTCTGCGATGGGCGTCCAGGCCGCCACACCCGCTCAAGCTCCGGCATCGGCCGTCAAACTGGACGAGGGCATCGCCGGGGATTTGCTCTTCAGCCAAGCCGAATACGACCGGCGCTACCGCAACATCCGCGCCGGCATGGAGCGGCAAGGCATCGACTGCCTGGTGGTCGGCGGCAATCGGGATTGGTGCGAAGGCGAACTCGGCAACCTGCGCTACGTCGGCGTGGATATCGACTGGGAGCCCACCTACGTCATCTTCCCCAAGCAGGGAACGCCCATCGTGCCCGCCAAGCACGGCGGCATGACGCCGCCTTTCGTCAGTCGCGGCACGGTGGAGTTCGAGTACATCAAATCCAGCGTGCGGCCCGGCACCCGCAACGCCAACGACCACGGTCCGGCCATCGCCCGGCAGTTGCGGAAGATGGGGCTGGGCAAGGGCAAAATCGGCTTGGTCTCGCCCCGGGTGCTGCCGGCTGAAGTGCTGCTGGCCATGCAGCGGGAACTGCCGAATGCCAGCTTCGTCGATGCGGAGCGGCTGTTCCTGGAGTTGCGGTACCTCAAAAGCGACGAGGAGGTGAAATTCCTGCGCCGCTCCGCCTACTGCGCGGACCAAGGCATCCAGGCCATGATCGCCGCCGCCCAAGTGGGCAACACGGATTGGGACCTGTTCTTCGCCATGGACCAAGCCTGCACGGAGGCCGGGGCTCCCCCGGGCGGCCAGCAATTGCTGGCCACCGGGCCTTGGCGGGGCCGCCGCTCCCAGGTCTTCTTAGACCCGCGCACCGCTCGCACCTTGCAGCTAGGCGATGTCATCATTCCCGAGGTCACCTCCAACTACAAGGGCTATTTCACTCAGCTAACGGTGCCCGTGGTGCTGGGCGAGCCGGGCGAGCAGTTCCTGGCGGACCTCGCGCTGTGCGACGACGTCTATGCCCACCTGCTGACCAAGTACCGGCCCGGCGCCACTGTGAAGGGCTTGGACGAGCAGTGCGCGGAACACACCAAGCAGGCCTCCGACGGCGCGATCACTACCCTGTTCGGCTTCCAAGCCGGGGAGCACGAAACCTCCTTCTGGCACGACAACATCACCCTAGCGCCGAACATGTTGGCCTACAACCAGCCGTTCTTCATCGCCCCCGGCGGCCCGCCTTGGCATGTATACGGCGACGCCATGATCTGCACCGAGGGCGAACCCCTGAAGCTGCATCAAACGCCCATGCGGGCGTTCTACGTTTAACCCCGCATTTCGCCAAGGGCCGTGCTGACGCGGGCGAATTGGCAACCCTAACCCCTGTTCGCAACTGGAGGCGCAACTCGGTAGCGTCCCTTGGCCGCCTCCGCCTTGGGGGTTTTGCGGGGATCGGAGTTGTCCGGCTCGGCGGCATGGGCTGCTTGCTCGGTCGCCGTGCCTAGAAGGGGCGAAGGATGCTCAGTAATGATATCGGCATTGAAGAATGAGGCAGACATCGCCATCTACTTTGTACACGAGGCGGTGCTCCTGGGTGATCCGGCGCGACCAAATGCCGGCGAATTCGTGCTTGAGCGGTTCGGGGTGGCCGATGCCCTGGAATGGATCCTGCCGGCAGGCTTCGATCAGCCGCGCAATCCTCCCGGCAGTCTTGCGGTCCGTGCGGACCCAATGCTGGTAGTCCTCCCAGCCTTGGCGGGAGAATGCCAAATCCGGCTTGACGCCTTTCGCTTTAGGGTGCTTCGTGGATTTCGCCATCGACCAACTTGGCTTTGACCACCTTGCCGGCGGTGGTTTCGGCAATGGCCTCCCGCAGCCGTTCGGCGTTGCGGGGGGAGCGAATGAGATGGAGCGTTTCCACCAAGGCATCGTATTCCGATTTTGCGATCATGACGACGGGCTCGCTTCTGCTTCGCGTTATGGTGATGGCCACCCGATCGGAGATGGCCGCGTCCATCAGCGCCTTCAAGCCACGGCGCGCCTCGGAGTAGTTGAACATCGGTCCAGTCATGGTTACCACCATCTGCAGGCTCAATTGAAGTACGGATTATTGTACTTATGCTTTTGCAAGACGCAACTGTCAATTAGGTTCCAAGGATAGGTGGCATGGTGCGGCACCCATGCAATCTTGTGGCCTAGTTATGAATTGCCTTGCAGCGCCACTTCAAACGCTGGATTTCGGCGTGTACAATTTTTTCTTGAGTTGGGGTTAACGGCAGGGGTAGCGCGATGCGCACACCACCGGGCGTTGAGGAATCGGAATTTCGCGCCGCACTCGGCAAGTTCGCCCGCATCGTTGGGGAGCGCTGGGTGTTCGCCGACACCCAAGACGTCAATCTGTACCGGGACGCCTACTCCCCGCTTTGGGGCGAGGAGGAGGACTTGACCGCCTCCGCCGCCGTGGCACCAGATTCCGCCGAGCAGGTGCAGGCCATTATGCGGGTCTGCAACGAGCACCGCATCCCCATATTCGCCTTCAGCACCGGCAAGAACCTCGGCTACGGCGGATCGGCACCCATCTATAAGGACAGCGTGGTGCTGGACCTCAAGCGCATGAACCGCATCATCGAGGTCAACGACAAAAAGCACTACGCCATCGTCGAACCGGGCGTCACCCTATTCGACCTTTACCGCCACATTCAGGAGAAAGGCCATCGGCTGTCGATGGAGATGATGGACCCGGCTTGGGGCAGCGTCATCGGCAATGCCTTGGACCACGGCTGCGCCCACACCACCACCTACGGGCGAGACCGCTTCCACGATCAGTGCGGCATGGAGGTGGTGCTGCCCACCGGGGACCTGCTGCGCACCGGCACGGGCGCCCTGTCAGGGTCGAACATGTTTGCGGAGTTCCATTACGGCTTCGGCCCCTACATCGACGGCATCTTCTCCCAATCGAACTTCGGCGTGGTCACTAAAATGGGCGTCCAGCTGCGCCCAGAGCATGAAGCCTATCGCGCCGGCATGGTCTATGTGCCCAAGTTCGAGGACTTGCAGCGGCTCATTGAGGTGGAGGCCCATGTAACCCATTCCGGCATCGCCAACGGCATGACCCATTTCGGCAGCCCGGTGCAGGGGCCGCCCATGGGGGCCCCGCCGCAGGCCATGCAGCAGTTCTTCTCGAACCCGGAACTCATGAAGATTCTCGCCGTGCCTGGCCGGCCGGATGCGGCCAAGCTGGAGCGCTACGCGGCGGACAACAATCTGGGCTTTTGGAGTGCGGACATCAAGTTCCACGGCCCGCAGAAAATCATTGCGGCGCAATGGGAATACTGCCAGGAGAAGTTCCTGGAAATTCCCGGCGCCTGGTGCGAAGACCACGGTCCGGTGGTGACCTTCCCGCTAAGCCGGGAGCAGGAGGCGCAGCTCAACACCTTCGGCCACGCCGAGAAAGTGCATTTGGGCATCCCCAGCCTGAACCGCTTCGACATGCAGGCGATGATGAACGACATGATGTCCACGCCGGAGGCGCCCAGTGCCGGGCATCTGTACTTCGCGCCCGTGATTCCGAAGGACGCGGCCAGCGTACTCAAGGCCCAGGATGTGTTCCACAAAGCGTTCACGGCCGGCGGCCGGCGTGTGCCGCCAGGCTTTTTCGGGCGCATGCCCCTCGGCTGGTACCATCGCTGCTTCATCTACCTGATGGGCTTCAACGTCACCCGCAACAAGGAGGTGAACCAAGCCGAAGTGGCCCTCTACCGAGAAATGATCCAGTTGGCCGCCGAGCATGGCTGGGGCGAATACCGCACCCACGCCCTGTTTCAGGACGATGTGATGCGGGCCTATAGCTTCAACGATCACGCCCTGCTGCGGGTGCATGAAGCCATCAAGGATACGCTGGATCCGAACGGCGTGCTGGCGGCCGGCAAGTCCGGCATCTGGCCTAAGCACCTGCGCGATGCACGGGGCTGAGGGCAGGGCCATGCTGCAACGCTTGGTCCGCTTGGCTATGGGAACAGCCGAGAGGCGACGAAATTTTTCCTCGAACCGCTTGGCGGCGGTTTGCGCTAGCTGGTCCCTGCTCGCCTTCGCGCCAGCGGCTCTATCCGAGGAGCGGCAATGGCGCATCATCGAAACCTACGGCTACGAAGCGGCTGAATCGGCCGAAGGCGCGGCCCGGGGCAAGCAGGTCTATGAGCAATGGTGCATCATCTGCCACGACGCCGGCCCCGGCATGGCCGGCACTTCGGCGTTGCAGCGGCGCTATCAAGGAAAGATTCCGGTGCTGCTCACCGAGCGGGAGGACCTTACCGCCGAATACATCTCCGCGCTGGTGCGCCAAGGCGTGAAGTCCATGCCGTTCTTCCGCAAGACGGAGATCGGCAATGAGGACTTGGCCGCCCTGAATCTGTACCTAGTCAAGCCAGCGGCGGGGGACTGAACCGTGGCAACGCGCCGAGAATTCGCCAAGGCCGCTTCGGCGTTGGCCGCCTTGGCCGGCACCATGCCCGCCATTGGTGCGCCCAAGGCACTGGACCAGCACGATGACTTCCTAGACCTCGCGGTGTGGCGCACCGGCCTTGAGCAACCAGCCTTCGCCGCTTGGACGGCGCCCCGCGCCCTTAGAATGGTGGAGATCGGTGATGATTTGACGCGCCTGTGGAGTGCCGAAATCGAACCCTTGGTGCGGCGCGGCAAAGCCCACATCGCCGGGCTGACGCCGGGCTACAGCGCCTTCGTCCTAGGCGAACTGGCCCGAGACCACGGGCACGGCTTGGTGTGGTGCCTGCCTGCCGAGCGTCTGGCAGGGCATCGGCTAGCGAGCGCCCCAGCTATGGCGGCTAACATTGGGCCGCGGCTTTCCGCCGTGGAGATCAATACGGCCAGCCCCCTGTGCTGGACGCTATCCCCAGCGGGAATCGGCTTCCACTCTTTCCACCCCTAGGCGGCAGCGCCCAGCTACGGCACCATTCATGAGCGGCGACGATCTGGGGGGCGAAACAGCGAAGACGACGGGACGGGCAAGCAAGCCGATTTGCTGCAATGGGCGGATCAGGCCTGTTTGCGGCCCGCGGAGCGTTCCTTCGCCGCCTCCGCCTTGGGGGTTTTGCGGGGTTCGGAGTTATCCGGCTCGGCGGTGGGGGCCATGGGGCCTGTCCAGTCCTTCGGCGGCGGGCCGACGTCGATGGGCGGTCCCAAGGGCACGGCGTCCATCAAGGCGGTCAGTTGCGCCAGCTTTTCCGGACGGCTGGCGGCCAAATCCTCGGTCTCACGGGGGTCTTCCATCAGGTTGTAGAGCTCCTGCTTGACCACTTCGCCGATCTGCTCGGCCGGCGCCGCCATCAAGTTGAAGTTCTGCGCCCGCACCAGTTTCCAGCCGTCTTGAATCAGGGCGGTGCGCAGGGTGCGCAGGGCGAGGCCCAAAACGATGGGATTGCGCCGTTTAATGGCTGCGTTGCTTTCGATGCTCGGCCAGACGTTTTGCCCCACCTTGCGTCGGTCCGCGTTGGGCGGCAAACCAGCTAGGGCACGGAATGTGGGATGCAGGTCATGCACGCTGATGAACTGCTCGCGCAGCTCTCCGGGCGGCAGGCGGCCGGGCCACCAGGCAATGCCCGGAACCCGAATGCCGCCTTCGTAGGCAGTTGCCTTGCCGCCCTTGAGCGGCGCGTTGTTGGCGCCGAACTTCGCAGCGCCGCCGTTGTCGCTCATGAACAACACCAAGGTGTTGTCGGCATCGGGCCGCTGCTTGATGGCTTGAATCACTGAGCTCAAGTTTGCATCCAAAATCGCCACCATGGCCGCATAGCGGCGACGGTGGTCGTCCTCAATATGGGAATAGGCCGCCAAGGCGCCGTCCGGCGCTTGCAGGGGCGTGTGTGGCAAGCTGTAGGAAAGGTCCAGAAAGAACGGCTTGCCGGCCGGGTGATTCTCGAGCAAGCGGATGGCCTCTGCGGTCAGCAGGTCGGCGACGTAGCCGGCCTCATCCACCGAACTGCCGTTGCGCTGCCAATCCAGCCGAGAATGCAGGCTGTGGGTGTAATGATTGATCTCGCCGCCGAGAAAGCCGTAGAAATGAGCGAAGCCCCGGGCGTTCGGCGACTGTTCCGCAAAGAACTCGCCCAAATGCCATTTGCCCACCTTCCAAGTGGCGTAGCCGGCCTCCCGCAGATCGTCCGCAAGAGTGGCGATGCCCAAGGGCAGGCCGGCGCTGGACCAAGGTGGCGTGGGCTCGATGAGGCCTAGGGTGAGCATGCGCTCCCCGGAGAGAATGGCCCCTCGCGTCTGGGTGCAGGCGGGATAGGCGTACAGCCGATTCAAGCGCACACCCCCCTTGGCCAGCCGGTCGATGGTTGGGGTGCGAATCTCGCTGCCGTGGTAGCCCAGATCGTTCCAGCCCAGATCGTCCGCCAGGACCAGGACCAAGTTCGGCGGATGCACTTGTGGGGCGGATGGCCAAGTCGTCCCTGGAACGCTCGTCAGCAGCAGGGCGCAGACAAGGGCCAAGCCCTGCAAGGCGCTCAGGCGAACGCTCAACGCGTTGGTGGGGGCGGAGAGACTGGCACTTACATTTGGATAGTGACCCATTTCCACTCGGTCATCGCCTCTATATCTTCTTCAGTGCCCTCCCGGCCAAAACCGCTCTCTTTTGTACCGCCGAATGGCACATGCGGCTCGTCGTGGAGCGATGACCCGTTCACATGCACCATCCCAGACTCGACCTCCATCACGAAGCGCATCGCATCCGAGATGTTTTGCGTGAAGATCGCTGCGCTCAGGCCAAAGGCTGAATCATTCGCCGCCGCAATTGCCTCGTCAAGGCCCGTTATCGGATAGACGGACACCACTGGCCCGAACGTCTCCTCGGCGTACACCGTCATCTCAGGCGTAACGTCGGTTAGGACGGTGGGCTCGCAACGATTGCCAACCCATTTGCCGCCGGTGACGACGGTCGCGCCCTTCCCGCGCGCATCTTCGATGTGCCGGCGCACACGCTCGCGTTGGCGCTCGCTGATGATCGGACCAATCATCGTGTTTGGATCGCGCAAGTCGCCCATGCCCAAACTGCTTGCCGCTTTCGCAAAACCTTTGACAAACGATGCAAACACCTCTTCTTGGACGTAGATGCGACTCGCGCCCATGCATACCTGGCCTTGGTACATGAAGATACTCTGCACCGCCCCGGCCACTGCTTTCTGCAGACAAGAATCCGCCAGCACGACCAACGGACTTTTGCCGCCCAGTTCCAAGGTCATCCGCTTACCGTGCTTTCCGCAGAGCTCGCGTATATGTTGACCGACGCGGCAGGATCCCGTGAATGTCACCATCCTCACCTGGGGGTGCGTCGTGAGTGTGTCACCAATCTCATAACCGCTTCCAGAGACGACGTTGAACACGCCCTCGGGTAATCCGGCCTCGGCATACAACTGCGCCAGTCGATTCGACAGAATCGGTGCTTCCTCGGATGGCAGCATCACAACGGTGTTGCCCAAGGCGATGGGATTACAGCTGAGCCGAACCCCCTTTATCAGGGGCACATTGAATGGCGTGATGGCGGCGATCACTCCAATCGGTGATCGAATGCTCATGCTGAACTTGCCCGGTACATCCGAGGGGATGGTCTTTCCAGTAACGTGCCGCGTCATGCCAGCCGCAGCGCGTAGAAAGGCTAGGCCCTTCTCCACTTCGAATGCTGCTTTCCTGATGGGCGAGCCGATCTCATCCACGAGAATGTCAACAAACTCGTTGCGGTCACGTTCCAGGAGCTCCGCTGCCTTACAGAGTATTCGCTCCCGCTCTTTGGGCACCGATGCACGAAATGACGCGAACGCCTCATGCGCGGTTTCGACCGCCCTGTTTACATCCTCGACTGAACCGGCGGCAGCTTCGCTCAATACTTTGTCGTCCAATGGATTGCGTGTTGGAAAATACTTGCCACCTTGCGGCGGCGTGTTCTTTCCATCGATCCAATGATCGACGGATTCGTAGCTTCGTGCTGCCAACGACGTACTCATGGTTCGTACCTCTGCGGTAACCGCTATTGATTCAAGGCGCCACCATCCACATTGATGCTTTGCCCGGTGATGAAGTCGCTGTCCTCGCTGGCCAAGAATAACATCGTGCCCAGCACGTCCTCAGGTAGCATCTCCCGCTGGATCGCCCGCACTGCTAACGTCGGTGCGCGCAAGGCACTAAGCTGCGCGTGTTCTTTGACGCCTTCGCTTTCGGTCAATCCAATTACGATCGTATTGACGTGGATGTTATCGGCGGCAAGCTCGCGGCTAATGGCTCTTGTCTGCGCAATCACGGCACCCTTTGAGGACACATAGTGAAGAAACATCGGCGCACCGCGAAGCACCGTGCCTGAAGAGATGTTGATGATCTTGCCGCGGCCGTTCTTCCTCATGCTGGGGACAACGGCTTTCGCCGCCTGGAATGGCCCGCGTACGTTCACACGCATCACTAAGTCCCACTCATCGTTCGAAATTTGCGAAAAAGGCTTTAGTTTCAGCGCCGCGAACACCGCCGCGTTGTTGACGAGAATCTCGATCGGACCGAATGTCGATTCCGTCTCCTCGACCATTGCCGACAGGGATTCATCTGAGGTTACATCGGTCTTCAACCCGATCGCCTTCCCGCCGGCCGATATGATTGCGGTGACCGCCTCATCAGGGTCTTGAACATCTGTTACGACGACCTGCGCACCATGTATTGCCAGCGACTCCGCGTATGCACGGCCAATCCCCTGGGCCGCCCCGGTTACAACCGCCACTTTTCCGCTCATTCGTCCCATCTGAACACCTCAATTCATTCCAATGATTTGCTTGACGTCTGGCCAACTCTGCGCACCGAACGTCCTCAGATCGTTCGTCAACTCTTCGGGGCACCAGTGCAGAAATGTCGGCGCGAAGGAACCCATCGCCTTAACGCGATTGAACCAAGCCTCGACATGCGGCAAACGGCCAGCCGTCCACATGCCTGACATACTCAGCATGTCCAGTCGATTGACGTAGGGTGTCAGGGCAATATCCGCCAAAGAGAACGTATCACCGGCAAGCCAGTCGTGCTGCTTGAGCGCTTCTTCCATCTTGAAGAGATAGCCGTCGTACAGACTAATCCCACCTTCGATTCCTGGCGCGTCGAAACCGCGACGTACAATCTCCTTTTTTCGCTCCTTCCACGTTGACGTGACGGACTGGTCCGGCGTGCTGCCTAGAAATTCGCGAAGCTTTTCCTCACCCAATCGCATAACAATGTGGCGGTGACAGCAGACGAAGGTGAGCTCCCCACAGGCCGGATGAAGTTGTTCGTCCACCGCCTTTTCCCAAATCCGCATACGTGCGCGGGACAGCGGGTCGCCGGATACGAGCGAGGGTCCATTGAAGGCATCGTTGACGTACTCACAAATGACTGTGGATTCATTGATGATGTGGTCATCATGCACAAGAGCCGGCACGACTGCCTTCGGATTAATCTTGAGATATTCCGGATCGAACTGCTCGCCTTTGAGAATATCTACATAGTGCATCTTGTCCGGTACTACGCCCTTTTCGGCGAGTGCGAATCGCACTTTCGCCGCGCAGACAGACGAGCCATGGTGGTAGAGCTCTAACATTGCCATGCATCCGTAATCATGGAACACCCGCCGAGCCAATGCTCACGCCAAGGTCCTAGAGTGAGTTGCGCCGCCGGCAGGGTATTTCCCCAGCGCAAGAAACAGCGCAATCGAAATCAAGCATAGAGCTACCGAGATCGTTAGTATCGTGGTGTACCCTTGGAACGCTTGTGCAACTGCGCCAAAGAGGGGCGGCGCAACTCCGGCACCAACCGTGAAAAAAGCGATAATTGCGCCGAAGATCGCTGGGTAGTTGGCTGGGCCAAAGTACCTGCCAGTCAGGTATGCGAGTAGATCCAGCTCGGCACCCGCTGCGAGGCCGATGAGAATGGCGATGAACACGCCCCAGCGAAACGTCATATCAACTCCCAGGAGGATCGATAGCCCGATCGTTAGAAGCACAAAGACGCAGGCAGCAACGCCTGGTGCCCAGAAGCGATCGACCAGAGCGCCGACGAGCAAGCGACCGACGATAATCGTCAGCCCCATGACAGCAGCAATCGTCGCAATTGAACCGCGCTCGAAGCCCTTTTCACTCATGATACGCTCAAAATTGGAAAGCAAGCCCGCAACGACAATCGCCGTCACGAAGAGTACGACGCCGAGTATCCAGAAACGAGCAGTGCGCATTGCTTGGCCGCGCGTCATGCCCCAAGCCGAGGGTTCTGGAACTGCTCTCTTCCCACCACCTTCGGCCACAATTCTGGCCCTCTCTCTGAACATCGAGATCACGATCGGCAGAGAAACCAGCAGCGCCCCAACTCCAATCCCGCGGTACGCAGCCCGCCATCCGTAATTGGATATAAGGAACTCGACAACTGGCGGGAGCAGAAATGCTCCAAGCCCGGTTCCCGCCATCGTGATTCCAATCGCCTTACCTCGGTGTTTCAAAAACCAACTGTTGAGCACACTCGTCCAAACAATTGGCAATGACCCGGCACCAAGTATTGCCAGTAACGCAAAACTTAAATACCACAACAGTAGCGAACCGTTATTGAATGAAATGATCACATAGGTAGCCGAGTGGCCGACAAGGCCAACGACACCTACAATGCGAAGGCCGGCTCTGGCGGCAATGGAGCCGATCAATGGCCCCGTCACAAGAGCCAAGCACATCACGACGGTATAGCTCAAGAAAAACTGCGACGCGGTCCAACCGAATTCGGTGGTAACGGGGCCGACAAAAAACCCCTGCGAATAGTTCGTGAGGGTAAAAATGCCGCACATCGTTCCAATTGTGGCCGCTAGTAGCGCCTTCCAGCCGTCTCTGAACTCGTTCACGCGGTCATCCCCTAAGCCTGACTGAGCTCTCTTGGCCACCATTTCGCTATTCCACTCTGGTAGCTATTTCGCACACCTAATCGTTTGGTCCAACTCGCAACGTTTCTAAGAGCTTCAAATTCGTATCCCGCCAGTCTCTCTAACGTAAACTGCAACGGAACCCAGGCGATGTCCGCCAATGAAAACCTGTTTCCCGCAAGCCAGTCGCGCTTTTCCAGGATAGCATCCATTTCAGAGAAACAAGCATTCAGCACTGTTTTGGCCTTACTGATTTCTTCGTCAGAAAAGCCCTCATTTGTGCTTTTGCGATGAAATTCCAGGAGATCTGGGTTCCTTTGCAGCGACCTATACTTCTCGTCCTCTGTGTCCGAGTGCGCCATTCGCTTGCCGACACGCTTGAAGTAGATATATGGCTTTACGGCCTGCAAATGGATCGCCGTTGCGCGGCGCAGCCAGTGATACATTTCGTCCCAGTCCGTCTCGTCCGCCGGTTTAAGCGGCGGGTCGGGGAATTCGTCGTCGAGGTAATCGATGATGTCGTCCGATTCGATGATGACTTTGCCGTCATGCACTAGCGTCGGCACCAACCCGTTTGGGTTGATACCGAAATACTCCGGTGTGATGTGTTCCTTACGGAGAATATTCAGATGATGACTCGTCCACGAAAGCTGCTTTTCTTCAAGCGTCATCCGAACACGCATCGAACAATTGGATACATGGGCGTGATAGAGATGCAATCCCTTGAACTCGAGTACTGACTCGTTTGTAGGAGTGACAATGCCCATTATCGACTTGTATGCTCTACGGTTGCTCGTTAAGTGCGTTACTCGAACCTAGCCGAAATCTTCAATACTATTTCCCGTGGCGGGTTCATCGAGGCCAGCACATTGGGGCCGGATGGAATGCACCATGCGCAATAACCTTCCTCAGAAAGATTACGTCCAATCAGAGTTACCGTAACTCGATCGTTCGGCGAAATGAGCCGCAAGGCCGCGTTGCTAATAGAGTACGAATCGGTCAAAACGTTATCCTGATAGGAGATGTCGGTGTAGTGCTCGTCGGAATAAGTGTAGTCGAAGCGACCGCCAAAGTCCCAGCCGCCGAACGCATCCTCCACCAGGAAATCGGCGAATATGGTGCCCTTAAGGTCCGGCGCGAATATCAGCGGCAGTCCGGCAAGATCGCAAGTGCCGGTGACTGGATCCGGCGTCACAGGCGTGTCGTCGAAACATTCGGCCCCGGGAAACGAGCCGTAGCTTGCATCCGTGAAGGCGGCATTCGCACCCAATGTCCAGACGTCATTGACGGCCCAAGTCACATCCATCTCCACGCCTTTACTGGTTGAGTCTGCGGCGTTCGAAACAGAGAACGCGGGTACCGTGCCGGGTATCTGGGTTGCCAGCTGCAGGCCCTCGACATCCATGCTGAACGCCGCTATATTCAGCGCCAGCGCACCATTCAGCCACGTGGTTTTTGCGCCAAGCTCAATGGAGTCAACATTTTCCTCATCGTATTCGTAATCCGCAAGCGGATTTTCAATCCGGTCGCTGAAGCCGCCGGTCTTGTGGCCTTGCAAAAATGCGGCGTAGAGCATCGCGTTTTCATTCACATGCCATTGCAGCGTTGCCGAGCCTGTAAATTTGCTCTCTGAACGACTGTCGGTTACGGCAAGCGGCGGACCCCCAGGGCCGCCGGGAATGTTGAGCCGATTGTCGGTTCCGTACTCCGCGAAGTAGCGTTCGAATTCAAAATCCTTATCCTCACTTGCGTACCGGCCACCCAATATCAGAGTCAGATCGTCCGTGAAGTACCATCGGACCTGCCCAAATGCGGCAATGGTCTTTGTCTCGATCGTCCAGGGTTCGTAGCGGTCCAGAAACCCTCCGGTCGGATCAAGGAATATTGTTACCAGGTTGATACTTGAGTTTTGAAAGCGGCTGACTTCACTGTTCTCGAAGTAAGCACCGACAATGTAATCGAATGCGTCTGCTTTGATCGACGTGTAGCGCAACTCCTGGGAGAGGTTCTCGTATTCCTCATTTCTCCGGGCGCGGAATCCGCCGGCAAGCCCCATGTCGAGCCCCACGAAGTCGTGCTTATAATCGTAGTCCTGATATGCGCTGACCGAAGTGAGAGTCCCGCCAGAGAAATCATGCTCGACCGTCAGGGTGACGTTCGAGGATTCCTGGTCACGGCTGGGGCAGAAGGAACCCGTATTAAATGCGGTATCGGCTGTGCCGTCTCCGTCGGTATCGCGATTAGCGATGATGTCCGTGCAATCGACGTCGATGATCCAATCCAGCTCCGGCGTGAAGTCCGGCGATGGGATCTGGTAAACGAATAGCGGCGGTCCACCGACATCGGCAATCTCCGCAGCATCGGGTCCTTTCGACTCGAACTCGTTGTACTCGATCTTGAGACCCACGCTTGTCCGGTCACCCGGCGCCCATGCAAGCTTCAGCCTTGCGCCGGTATCGGTTCTGTTTGGCCCGCCTGGACCTTCCAGTCGATTCTCATAAAAACCGTCAGTGTCCTTGACCCGAAAGGCAATCCTTGCAGCCAAGCTCTCACTCAGAGGTCCTGAGAGAAAGGCCTGAAGGTCCCTATTCCCACCTGTCGTACTGTAATCGCTTACCGAAACGGTGATCCCGCTCTCAAAGTTGTCGGTAGGATCAGCCGTGTTCATGATAAGTGCGCCGGCAACCGTGTTCTTTCCAAACAACGTACCCTGCGGCCCGCGTAGCACTTCCACGTTCTCGAGGTCCATGAATCCGTGCAAGTTGATTGCTGCTCGACCGATGTAAACACCATCGACAAACCGGCCAACGGACTGCTCGATTGAATGTGTTGCACCGGACCCGAGGCCGCGCATGTAAAGGTTCGGCAGAATGGACGCGCTGTTAATCTCGAAGTTCGGGACGAATAGCGATAGATCTTCCATGTCGGAGATACCTAGGGTCTCGACCTGTTCGGCCGATACTACGCTAATCGAGACGGGCACATCCTGAAGCGATTCGGAACGTTTTTGAGCCGTGACGATAACTTCTTCAATCTGACCGTATGCGACCGAATGATTCATCATTAAAGCACATAAAACCATCAACGGCGCATGCTTCGCTAAACAATGATTTGGGTTCATGGAGTTCTCCTCCCCTTGCTGTAGTGGCTAATTCAATCTTGAAGCTGAAGTCGAAGCTGGATCGGGCGTACGTGGAGTTGGAGCATCGATACCACCCTAACGAAGGGTGGCCGAAGAACCGCCTGCCAATTTGCGAAGCTCAATTGCACTACTGAGATAATAGTTTCTCGCAGTGGCAGTGAGAATTTGGTCGGCAAGCGCGGTCAACGCTTCGGCCTTGCTTATCATTGCAGCCTTGTTGTCAGGCTCAAGCGTCAACACGTAATCGCAAAGCTGAGCTGCCCATTGGTGATCGTCTTCCTTAATCGCTGTATCGACCCACCTAAGTAGAGCATCACTGCCACCGGCAACCCTGGCCATCCGTTCAGCCTCCGCCCTATCACTGAGCGGAAACAAATTGGTGGCATTGCCATCAAACCAACCCAAGTAGCCGCCGAAAATGGCACGGACAGCCCACTCAGGATTGCCGTAGTAGGGCTGCAGATAATCCAAGTCTTGGTATTTGTCCGGAAGAACGACGTACTCAACCAGTTGGTTCGGTGTCATTCCCTTGTTAATGCCCTCAACTGTCTTGTCGAATAAGAAGCGAATCGCCTCACTGTAATTAGTTAGCGTTTCACCTACCG
This sequence comes from uncultured Pseudomonadales bacterium, assembly GCA_958296195.1. GTDB lineage: Bacteria > Pseudomonadota > Gammaproteobacteria > Pseudomonadales > Azotimanducaceae > Azophilus. Next base: position 3,764,123 of record OY282455.1, read on the forward strand.
CTGCTTCACCGATGATTGGACGGGTATGGCCACCCACCACCGCTGCTGGGCGTTCCTGCAGGATACTATCGATTGCATTCGCCCATTGCCGGACGTCCCGGTACGGAGTACCGCGTAGCGCGTACAGGTTCGGCCAGGACTTATAGAAGTTATCGCCCGAAAAGGCAACGCGCTCTTTCGGAAACCAGACGTAAAGATGGTCATACGTTTCGCCAGTCGAAGCGACCAACTCGAGCTCTATGCCCGCAATCGAGAGTTTTTCCCGCTTGCCCTCAACCAAGTGTGTAGGAGTAATCTGATGATCCCCGGCAAAAACACCGCCTTTTCGCTTAGGCCAATAGGCTTGCGCGATACCGTTATTAATGCGCTGCTCTGCCGACAACGCGAACCCTGCCTGCCTAACGCCACGGCGCCTTTGAATCACTATTCCTGCTTGCTCCAGCGTGCGCTGTTCATGCTGAAACCCTTTTCGAGCCCAGATCTGGACGTCTGGTGTATCGACAAAAGCTGATGCGCCAAGGATATGGTCGGGGTGGCCATGGGTTAATATGATGGCCTTCACCGGCTTATCTACCAAGCGGCGAAAATCCTCTCGTATCTCCTTGCTGGTCGCTACGTCTATTCCGGTATCAATAATCACAATACCTTGCGAACCGACGATCATGCTTACGGGTGAAACACCGTAGCCTACGGCGGTATGTACGTTATCCGATACCCTGATGATATCCCTATCGAACTCCGCAGTACGGCTTTTGAGCTGACGGGTTGCATCAGACTCGGCTGCGAAGGCGCTGCCGACAATAACCATAGCCCCAATGAGTGCTGGCCATAACCGCGAACAGATTCCAATGCCAAACTTCATGTCAGACACCGCTCCTAAAATTCAACGCTGAATGAAACACCATATGTGCGAGTGGAAGCGTTGGTGACCCTACACAATGCGTTCATGTGGATATGTGCTCGGGCGTTGGTCGCATTCCCCAATATGGCATTGCCGTCGTTAATCAACACTGCCCCGCAAAAATGTTCGTCGGTCAGGTTGCTGCCGTATATCGATAGATTGTACTGCTGTTCCCCTCCGAATCGGTAGCTTACATTCGCATTCAGCAACGTGTATGCATCAGTGCTTAGCTGATCCACAACCCGACTGTTTCCGCTAGTGGCCGTGACTTTGACCTGATCTCCGGTATGGGAAACATTGGCTGTAAGGGTAAGCAAGCTGCCATTATTTAGATAAAACTCCTGCGACGCAAGCAGATTAAAGGACACATCCGGGGAATTGCCCAATTCGGCGCCCTCAACAAAAGCGCTATCGCCGGCCTTAGTAACTTCGGTATCAAGCAGAGAAATCCCTGCTTGTAGGAATAAGCCTTGGCCACCGCCATACGCAATGTTTGCGTCAAACCCCTTGACCTCGGACTCCGGGGCGTTATCGAGAATCGGAATTCCCCTAGCGGTCACAAACTGCTGTAGATCTTCGTAGGTATATAAAAACGCCGCGGCATCGAGTTGAATGCGGTTATCCCAGAACGCTCCCTTATAGCCGATCTCCCAAACATCCAAGCGCTCCGGATCAAGCCGGGTTTCTTCCAAGGACGAGACCACATTGGCTATTGGAACAAGCGCATAGACGGGCCTGATGTCCAAAGCCGACCCCTTGAAGCCTCTGGAGTTGCTCACATAAAGCATTGAGCTGTCTGTTACCTTCCAGTCCAGTTTGACGGTATAACCGACGTCTTTGTTAGCCAGCTTCTGGGCGATTTGTCGTGCAATTTCATAGCCGTTCGCATCAAATGCGGGGGTGCCGGGATTCTGCGCAGCAACCAGCGCGGCAACCTCTTCCTTGAAATACAAATTCGTTGTGGGAGCGCCAGCAACACTGGGAGAGGAGGGCAGATAGCTACCTTCTATTTCTTCGTCGGACCAACGCACACCGGCGGTTAGCGTTATTGCGTCGGTGAGGTCATACTCGCCTTGGAAGTAAATACCCAGGTTGTCCCTAGTATGATCCAATTGGATATTCGGGATTTGCACACCATTTCGAAACGCGCCCCGCGCACCTCGAAGCCCGGTATAGGAATCGGCGTCTTCCTCAAGGTAGTACACCCCAGCAATCCAACGAAGGCTCTGGTCTTCGGCGGAGATTAGGCGCAACTCCTGTTGAAACGTATCTCGGTCATCTTGCTGGTAGGACTGCAATCCGAGCGTATCGCCACCGTCATTATCATTGGCGTTTCTGAATTTCAGATTGTCCCAAGAAGTAATGGAACTAAATGTGGCCCACGGCAGGTCGTAGTCAAATTTGAGATAGGCGCCCTTGGTATCCAGATCCTCGAACCCGATGTCCTGCGCGCTTAGCTCCCAATCACCAGTGGAGGGGTCCGATGCCGGTTCACCGGTGCCTCCACCATTACGACTAAGGCAATTGGTATTGTCCTCAAAGTCGATGACGCCCATTGGGACATCGGCACATAGCCCACCGGAGCCATCGGGTGACCGGGTTCCCAATGCCCTTATGGAGGTGCTGTTGTTATCCGACTTCAACCCATGCACATTGAAAGTCAGGCTTGCCTGTTCTGTTGGCTCCCAAAGGAGGGTCATGCGTCCGGTCGTGATGTCATCGTCGCCGTACCTTTCTCCATTGCTAATGGACTTGAAAGCGCCGTCGTCCTTAATCCTTTGCAATGCAAAGCGTGCCGCCAGCGTATCCGTCACGTCGAAGCCGACCGCCAGCTCAGCCTCAACACGATTATTGTTACCCAATTTCACGCTGGCATTGCCTTGCGTACCGGCACCAATTTCTGGCTGCCTACTGATGTAGTTGACCGCCCCACCAGTGGTATTTAGCCCAAACAGCGTGTTCTGGGGGCCTTTGAGAATCTCAACGCGCTCCATGTCAAACAGGGCTGCTTTGGCGTGAAAACCGCTGGTCAAGGTGATGCCATCGAAATATTGCCCAACCGCAGATGCCGCGGTTAGATGCACGTCACTGGTTCCGACGCCGCGTAGAAAATAGTTTCGATTCGAACCCGCCTGAGTTCCTAACGCAAATCCCGGCGTTATATTCACCAAATCGCTAGCGTTTGTAACGCCTAGTGTTTTCATCGCGTCGCCGGTAAACGCACTCATCGCGATGGGCACATCCTGAATGGATTGCTCCCGCTTCTGCGCAGTGACGATGACTTCCTCCAAAAGGACGGGACCCTCCAGGCTCTCTTGGGCACCGGCCGGCGGCACCAAGAAAACGCCAAGACACAGCGCCATGCCCAACTGAAGCCGACGGTTTGCGCTCATCAACATGATTTCTCTCCCTAGCTGTGGTAGCGAACTCGATCTAGAAGGCGGACAGCCACACGAGCTTGCCCCTGATTAGCCCTTCACCGTTCTGGGGTCAGTTGGGGGCTTTCCTCCACACTGTCTGCGACTAGTTTAGCCCTTTGCACCTCTGCGGGACGTTAATTGACAGCGATACGGATGACAATTAGGGGTTTGGGCGTCTATTTGTTCTCGAAACGCGGTCAATCGGCCTTGCGGAGGGCGACAGGTTTGCCTGTGGCGATGCATTCCGCGAGAGGAACTTCGGGGTGGAAGCGCTCTACCCGGCGACCGATTCAGCCGGGTGCGATGGTCGGCGGACCTCGATTTCCTCCCCGATATCGATAACCATTAGATCTTCGCCGACCTCAAGCCGGCCGTTCCATGTTTCCCGAGTCTGCTCGATGAGTTCAGGAATCGCGGACGGATTATTGTCGAGGTGAGTAAAGACGCCCAGGCGCGTACCCGACTCATTGAATACGCGCCCGACATCAGGAGCAAGCGTGTGTAAAGCTACGATATCGTCTGCCATGTCTTTCTGGTAGTTTGCCCGCACGAAGTTTTCGAGCGCAGGGGACACCACCTCGTGGAGAATGACGTCCGCCCCTTTGCTGTGGCGAATGAGATTTGTGGAAAATGCAGTGTCACCGGAAATCACCACGCTGTGACCACCGTAGCCGACTCGATAACCGAACGCCGGCTTTACGACGTGGTGATCCACACGAATGGCTGTTACTTTGACGTCATTGAAGTCAAATTCGGCACCGTCGGTGACCGTGGTCACTGAATATTCGAGTTGAGCTCGCGACAACGTCGATACTTGGCGATCAACGCGAAAGATGACGTCCTGGTCATAGGCAAGCCGAATGTGTCGCATAAGGTCTTCAGTTTTCTGTGGACCGTAGATCTTCAACCCCGCCGGACGCAGCATCACCCAGCCGTTGAGGTAGAGATCCGGCATGCCAATCGTGTGATCTGAATGCAAGTGCGTAATGAATACGTGCTGAGTGCCTCGCAGGTATTGCGGCCCCAAGTTCCATAGCCGATGCGCACAGCCACGCCCACAGTCAAAGAGCAATTTGACGTCGTTTGCCTCGACGAGAATGCTTGGGCCGAACTGACGGGGATTGGGTACGGGCACGCCTGTACCCAGCAGCGTAACGCGGATAGCGAAATCCGGCTCGGTTACGCCGGACACGTCAGCGTATGGAGAATTGCTGCCCGCAATGCCGACGGCAACCAAGGCCACCGCAAACCACCGTCGCCAGTATGCCAACAGTGTGACTCGTCTTATGGGCATCGTCGCCACATCTTGAATTGCTATCCGCTCCCGTTGCCGTCATTCGGTGATGGGTGTAGTTTTCTCCTCCCTATATTGAACTATAATTGCGGTCGAAACGAGCGATAATGAGGCTTTTCGGTATCTATTTGTTCGCAAAACAAGGTCAATGGTGGTGGCATGAATGAGCTAAACAGTCTGCGAGCGTTCGTCAAGGTGGTTGAAGTGGGCAGCTTTGCCGAGGCGGCGAGGCAGATGGGGACATCCAAGTCCGTGGTGACGAAGCGGGTCAATCAGCTCGAGGAGCACCTGGAGCTGGAGCTGTTGCAGCGATCGACCCGACGCCTCAGCATCACGGACACTGGCAGCGCACTCTATGAGCGTTGCGTTCGAATCCTGGCGGAGCTCGACGAAGCCAAATCGGAGGTGAGTTCTGTCGAGTGGGGCTTAAGCGGAACCTTTCGAGTCAGTTGTATCTCGTCGTTCACGGCCGCCTATCTCGCTCGCGACCTGTGTGAATTCCAGATGGAGCACCCGAATCTGCAAATCGAGCTGCAACAACAAGATCGGATTTGCGATCCGGTGCAGGAGGGATTGGACGTTTGTCTGCAGCCCACAGCACCGCCAAGCAAGGTTGTTGAGGCAGTTGACCTGCTTCCGCTGCGGCGGATGGTCGTGGCCACTCCTAGCTACCTTTCGCGTCACGGCGAACCAAGACATCCAGAAGCTCTTGCTGCGCACCGATTTGCACACAACAGTCATGTCCACCCAACCTACGCTATCGATTTTCATGACGGTCGAGACACGATTCGAGCACCGTTCACGCCGATCATGTTGACTAACACGGTGTGGCAACTGCGGGCGGCCGTTCTGTGGGGTGATTGTATGGCCATGATGCCCGCATTCTTCATCGAGAAGGAGCTAGTAGCTGGCGAGTTGGTGCCAGTGCTGCCGAGCCTAAGGATAAAGAGCGTGAACCTGTCTGCTTACTTCCGTAAGGCCCCGTTCGTGCCGATGAAGATTCGGATCTTCTTGAACTTCCTCCGCCAACGCTACGGCGATTTCCCACCGTGGGAGCAACGACTCATTGAAGCCAAACCCGAGCTGAGCGGCGTGCTCGGTCCACGCAAGACCAAAGAGGACATCGTCGGTGAAAGGCGTTAACGGACGGCTCGCCGGCAACCTAGCCGGCCCCGCCAACGCCGCCACGAGCACTTTAGGGCGGCGCACTTTCCCCTCGGCTACTGCATCAATTCCTGCAATTGCCCTTGCAGCGCCGCGTAATTCTCCTGGGCGGCGGCATCCATGGCCTCCATCAGATTTTGCCGCTCGCCGGGGTCTGAGGGCAGGTGGTACAGCTCGTCCCGGTTGCTGAACACGATCAGCTTGTATTCGTCGTTGCGAATGGCGGAGATCTGCCCGCCCAAGGACGGAGCAATGTTGATGTCCGTGTAATTCCATTGCCTTGCGGAGGCATCCCCGCCGGGATAAAAGCTGCCGGCAAAGGAATGGGAGTCGATGGCCCGTCCTTGCCGGGCCGTTTGCGTATCTCCCCCGGCCAGTTCGATCACCGTGTCGAAGAGGTCCACCACATGGGCCAAGGAGGAGTTGACGGCGTTCTCGCGAATGCCCGGCCCCACGGCGATGAAGGGAACATGCACACCGCCTTCGTAAACTGTGATCTTGTACCGGTTCGGCAGGCGCTCGCTGGCCGGCCTCGCCCAAATGTCATCGCCGTTGTCGCCCAGCCAGAAGATGTAGGTGTTGGCAAGCTGCTCCTGCGGGATTCCCGCCAGCAATTGTCCCACTAGGGTATCCATCGCCTCCACTTGCGCCTTGAAGTAGAGGGGAACGTTCTCCTCCCTCACGCCCTGCGGGTGCAACGCCTTCAATTCCTCCGACTGAATCAGTTCGGCGGGCGGTTTGTGGAAGGGTTCGTGGGGGTTGACGAAGCTGAACCAGAGGAACCAAGGCTGCTCGGGCCCTTGCCGCTCAAGCCAGCCCAAGGCGGCCTGCACCGAAAACTGATCGACGTAGCCGAACTGCTGGCTGGGTTCCCCGTTTTCGACATGCTGCCAAGCGAAGAAGCTGGGCAAGGCGCCGGAGAGCGGCCCAGAGAAATGGTCGAAGCCCACATCATTGGGGTGGCCAAGCCAGCCGTTTTCCCGGTCCGCCATATGCCACTTGCCGATGGCGGCGGTGGCGTAGGGCGTCGGCAAATCCTTAAGCAAGGCGGGGAGCATCCGCTCATCCGGCCTCGGCCCCTTGGGCGCCATTCCGGGCGGCGGGTCCCGCATATGGGAGCCGGCCTGTCGAATCTCGGGCGTCAGCAGGCCGAATGGGCCGTAGTCGAGCTCCTTGGGCGAGCCGTCCGGCGGTGCTGGCATGGGCACCCCCAAATGATCCTCCTGCCCCCAGAGCGGGCCGCCCACGCCGTGGCGAAAGCTGTAGCGCCCGGTGAGGGCGCTGACCCGGGCCGGCGAGCAGACGGGCTGCGACCAGAAACGGCTGAAACGCATGCCGCGCTCGGCCAGCCTGTCCAAATTCGCGGTGGCGGCGTTGCGTTCATGCGGCCCGAAGGCGCGGATGCTATCGACACCGAGATCGTCGGCTAGCAGGATCAGGATGTTGGGCGGCCCAGACGAACCTCCCAGCGCGGCGGCGCCGACCGGGGCTTGTGCCTCATCGCTTTGCTGCCCGCAAGCGGCAAGCAAGGCCAAGACGGCTAAACCCAACAGCCCGTGCGCCCGCAACCTCAGGAAGCCGGCGGCGAGGCTGCGCGCAGCAGTCTGCTGAAAAACCAAGTAGTATTCGATCAAGAGACGCAGAATGGGGCCGTTCGAGGTAGTCAGCTTTCACCCAGATTGTAGCGAACGGACAGACCGTAGGTGGCCGGGCGGCTGGCGTTGGCATCGGCGGTGCCGAAAATGCCCACGCCTCCCGGCTGTCGCAGCCAGTAAAGCTCGTCCGTCACATTGCGGCCCCAAGCCGCCACCTCCCAGCGAAGGTCTTTGGAGTAGAGCGCCGCTCGCAGGTTCCAGACGGAGAAGCCGTCCTGCTCGCGGTGCTCCTGGAAGGTGCGCTGCGAAGGACGGGTGTTGTCCCAGTCGTCGTAGATGGCGCCATCCACGCTCAGCAGCAAGCCCAAATCGCGGCCCAAGTCGAAGTCGTAGCCTAGGCTGACGCTCATGGTCCAGTCCGGCAGGCCGTCAAACTCGGTGCCGCTGAGGTCGATGGTGCGACCAGTCGGATCGCAATCGCCGGCAAGCCGTTCCGAGTGCAGGCATTCGGCGTTGGCGAACGAATCGTACTTGGTGTCGTTAAGCGCCAAGGACCACTTGGCGAAGAAGCCGTTTTCCGCCACGAAGGTCAAGTCGGTTTCCAAGCCTTGGATGGTCGATTCGGCGGCGTTGATGAAAATGTAGAAGCTGGCCCCGCTGACGGGATCGACAAACCCGGAGATGACTTGCTGATTCTTGTACTTGGTGCGGTAGGCCACCAAGTTCCAGCGCAGCCGGTCGTCCAGGAAGCTGAAGCGGCCGCCCAGCTCCACCGAGCGGGCCTGTTCCGGGTCGTAAGCGCCCTTGGTGGACACGATGAACGAGGACGAGCCGCGGCTGAAGCCGCCGGCCTTGAAGCCCTCGACGTAGCGCGCGAACAGACTGCCGGCATCGCTAAAGTTCCAGCGCAGGGCAATGTCCGGCGTGAAGTCCCGGTCAGTTCGCTTAAGGCTGGTGTCGCCGCCCCAAGCGGCCAGCCTTATCGGGGAATGGGTCGCCGCGCAGTCGTCGCCGTTCGGCGTCTCCCCAAAGCAGCGGTCGCCGGCGACCATCATGGGAATCAGCCCGGAGTAGTCCGCCGGCGCGGTGCCGTTGGGCACCACGGTCAGGCGGGCGCCCGTTGGGGTGCGGGGGCCGGTGTTGGTGATGCGGTTGCCGGAGGCATCCGCCAAGTAGGAGTCAATTTCCCACAGATAGGCGTCCTTCTTCACCTGCTGCCAGCGGGCACCGACATCCAAGGCCCATTGTTCCCCGAAGTTGTAGGTCGCGGAGGCGAAGGCCGACAGGTACTTCGCTTCTTCATTGAACTGAATGGCGTTGGTGCCGGACGGCCCCATGGGGTTTGGCAACGCCGAAATGATGTCCGAGCTGAAATCCAGCTCCTGATCCTGGTAGTACATCCCGGCCATCCATTGCAAGTCTCCGTCGCCGCCGCTCTGCACTCGCAATTCCTGGCTGAATTGGTCGTACTCCTCACGGTTAGGGAAGCCGAGGTTGGCGAAGGGGCTGCGGTCGAAGTCCTCCATGGCGAGGGACTCATATTGCGAGAACCCAGACAGCGCGGTGACGCGAATGTCGTCGGCTAGGTCGTAGGTCAGCTCCAATAGGGAGTTCGTTCCATCGACATCCGCGCCCAGATCGGCGTGGTCAAAAATGGACAGTTGCGACAAATCCAAGTTGCCCGCCGGTGCCCGGGCCTGGGGCAAGCTGTGGGCTGAAACCGCGCCGCCCCGGCTTAGGTTCCGATCGTACTCGTAGGCGGCGAAGCCGGCGGCCCGAGCATTGGCGCAAAGGGCCAGAAAGCCGGCTTGGGCGGCTTGGGGATTGCACACCGGATCGTCGGTGTTGAATCCGCTGGTTATTTGCTTGAAGCCCTCGTGCTTCAGGAATGCCGACAGGTCCCCTGCGCCACCAGCCAAGGACACGCGGTAAGCGGTGTTTTCACTGGCGTTGCTGTCTTCCCCAGTGTACTGATCCGTCATCCAGCCGTCCGTCTCCTGGAACTTGCCGCCGACCCGCGCCGCCCAGCTTTCCCCCAAGGGAACGGTCAGGGCGCCCTCCATCTTGCGGTGGGCCAGATTGCCCGCTTCGGCGAAGGCGTAGCCGTCCATCGCCCCCGGTTCGGGGCGGTTGCTCTTATAGCTGACGAGGCCGGCTATGGCGCTCTGGCCGAAATAGACCGGCTGCGGGCCAAACAGGACCTCCACCTGCTGGACATCGTAAATGCCGGCCACGGACTGCAATGGACGCCCGTAGTAGGTGCCGTCGTTGAACACGGCGGCGGATTGCTCGAACGCGGTGTTGCGGCCGTCTGAGGAAACGCCGCGAATGGTGACTGTGCTGGAGATGCCGGTGGCGCCCTGCTCGGCGATGACGCCGGGGATGAAGGTGGCGATTTCCTCCAAGTTGTTGAACCCTTGGGCTTGCAGCTGCTCCCCAGACATGACGGAAATGGAAATCGGCACTTCCTCCAGGGATTGCTCCCGCTTTTGGGCAGTGACGATGATTTCCTCGACGATTCCGCCTCGTTCATCCTGAGCCAGCGCTTGCAGCGGCGGAGACAACCAACAGGCCAGCGTGGCGACGAAAACGAAAAGTTTGGACATGACTCCCCTCTCCTTCGGAACCGAGTTTCTCAAGGGGGAAAATACTAGATAGGGCAACGATGTTCTGCAAACACAATCGGCCTATTTCGCGGCCATCACGCAAGTCTTCATGGCTCACCCACAAATTTTCATGATTTGCCGACAACCTCAGCGCAGCCGGCCCAAGATTATCTCGAATCCGCCGATGGCGTGCGTTGACTGTTTCTGCGCAAGATGGCCGTGTTCTCCTCTAGCGACATGGGCCTTGTATCGGGCGCTTCGCATTCCTGCCGAAGCCCGTTGCAGTAAATCTCCCCCGATATGGAGAGCATGGAGGGACCCAAGCCGTTGTGGGCGTAGAGCAGATTTTCCTTAAGGTCTATGACCAAGGAATCGAAGCCGAACGGGGTTTTCCAAGTCAGAAAATAGATGCCGTCCCGAACCTTCCGGTAGTGGGGCTGGACTGCCCGCCGCATGCCTTTGAACCTGCCGCCGAAGCCTTCCCAATGGAGATTGCCCTCGGTCAACTGAACGCGGAAATCCCAGCCGATGTCATACCGCCAATGGAAAACCTTGCCGGCCAGTTCTTCTGGGATGTGACTTTGCAGGAATTTGGGATCGATGGGGGGCCTGTCCGGCGGCCCTTCCTGCGCCAAGCCAAACGGGGCCAACGCACAACCGATCAAGACGGCGAGCAGCAGCGATTTCCTCATGTTCAAACCATCCTTTGCTTCATAAAAATGCTGAGAGCATGGTCTAGGCCCGCTGAAAATCAAAACCCTGATTCCCGGATTCGAAGCCAAACCACAAGTTTTCATAATTTCCGGCAGCCGCAGCGCAGTCGGCCCGAGACCGGGGCACCTCATTCCTGCTGCACGATTTGCGCCCGCAACTGCAGGGCGTAGGAGAGGGAGTAGTTGCGCATGGGCATGTTGAGCGTATCTTGGGCCAAGGCTTCCAAGGCGTCGGCAAGCATCCGCTTCGCTTCCATGCGTTGCGGCTGCAGCCGCAGCAGGTGCTGCGCCAGCTGGGCGGCGCCAAGAGGGTCCCCGGCCTGCGCGGCTTCCTGCGCCTTAGCCGCCAGGGCCTCCTCCCCTCCGAGCAGGCGCGCCATGCGCTGCGCTTGCTGCAAGCTGGTCTCGCGGTGCAGGTTCAGGGGGTTGCCGTCGAACCAGCCGACCAACTGGACGTATATCTGGCGAATCGTGCCCTCCCAACTGCCGTAGTAGGGCTGCAAGTAGTCCAGGGAGGCGAAGCGTTCCGGCAGTTGGGCGTATTCCACAAGGTCGTCCGGCGTCATCATCCGCTGCATGCCTTCCAGTGTGCGGTCGTAAATCCAGCGCATAGCGTCGCGGCGATTGGTCAGTTGCTCCACAGCGTTTTCAAGCAGCGGGTTGCCGTGGCCGGCCACCACGAAGCGCGGCTCTTCCTGGATCATCTTGTCGAGGCTGTCCGCCCAGTCGCGGAGGGAACGGCTGGCACCTCGCAACGGATAGACATTGGGCCAAGTGTGAAACACATTGTCGCCGGCGAACAGTACGCGGTCCTCGGGCAACCAGACGTACAGCTGATCGCTGGTTTCCCCCGACGCGGCAACCAACTTGAGGGAAACGCCGGCGATGGTCAGTTCGACCTGCTGCTCCGCAAAGCGGTGGGTCGGCCTGACCATCCGTCTGGTGCCCTGAGCCATCATGGCCGCCCTTTGCTGAGGCGTCATGACTTGGACGGGGCCATTGAAGCGGATTTGCTGCTCCGGCGGCAGATCGCCGCCTTGGGTTTCCGCCGGACGGCGCCAAGACGTCAGCCCCGCCTGCGAGTTGGCGCGCATTTCCGCGCCGAAGTTCTGCCGTGCCCAGATCGAAACGTCCCGTCCTTCGTCGAGAAAGGCTGCGGCACCTCCGAAGTGGTCTCCGTGGCCGTGAGTGAAGATGATGGCCACCACCGGCTTGTCCGAAATGCGCTCGAACTCCGTGCGCACCTTGGCGGAGAGCGCCGGCGCGTGGCCGGGATCAATGATGATGAGGCCGCCCTCGCCGACGATCATCGAATTGGCGGAAAGCGTGTAGCCAACCGCCGTGTGGACCCGGCCGCCCACCTGAAACAGGCGCTGCTCCACCAACTTGGACCAGCCGCGCAACTGCTCGGTGGCATCACCGACAGCCTTGTCGGCAGCAACCGCCGCCTGGGCATTGACTAGCAGGCCCCATAGGACGGCCATCCGCCAACTACGCAGCCGCCTCAGTTCCATCCGTAATCGAAGCATTTTCTTCTCCCCAATGCGGTGCGGCGTTACGGTCCAGGCCTCGTGCCGACGCATCGCCCAAGCCGGGCTGCTAGGATACGCAGCGCAGGATCCGCCGGGCAAGGCAGGCCAATGGAATTCATGAATGTTGTCCCTTTACACAGTCTTTCATCTTGGTGCCTGCCGTTCTCGCAAAATCAATACTCCGTCTCCACAACGGGCCAGGCACTCCCAACAATTGGGTTGGTTGCCCAAATATCTTCACCAACTTGGGTTCGTCGCCGGCAATGTTATTGCAACCCGATATTTTTTGGAAAAACTCTATCGGCTCTTTGGTGTGAACAACAATTCCGGCAGGACGGATGGTTTTTATGAGGTATTTAATGATATCCGTGTTCTTATCCTCTGGCTTTAGCTGAGATGCTTTTTTTGTAGGCGCAGCGTAGATATTCGTTTCAAGGCAATGCACCGGACACGCCCCTTTCACGAAAGCTTCAATTCGCGGACGGGTGCCTGCCTTCTTGCGCGTGTGCGAGTAGTCGTCTTCAAAAACGTCTCGAAGAAAGCCTCTGTCATCGCACCAATAGCGGCGGAAAAAGTCCTGTTTTAACTGCGTGGCCGAGTTTAGTCCAACAATGAAAAGGCGGCACTCAAGAGGCGACCCAGTGCATGTGAATGGCCTTGCTTCAGGACTCGGCATGAAAGGCTCAAGCCCTTCGCGGAACCTCTTGAGCGTCATGGCAGCGGAAATTCGCACTCTTCCGCGTTCAGTCATCCCATCGCCCCTTTTTCCCAAGCCGCCTCGAGCGCTTTCCAAGTGGGCGGGCTGGTGACCCAAACCAGCCGGCAGCCTTCTTCCGAGCGGAACATCACCTGCTGCTTGGCCGGCAGATGGGCGATCTGCCCTTGGCGAACCTCTGTGGCCTGCCCGTCGATGGAGATGCTGAGCGAGCCTTCAACGATGAACAGGACCTCATCGAACGCCAAGGGAATGGGCTCGGCGGTGCCCTGGCCCTTCGCCCAGGTGCCGACCCCGACGCCCACCGCCTCGCTGTCACCGACGACGATGGCGCTCAGGTTGCCGTCCGCATCGTCCTTGGAAGCGAAGAACGCTTTGAGGTCGGGGTTTTTGACCTTGGCCGCCATCATCTGGCCGATGGGGCCCACTTGGATGTCCTTGGGATTGAAAACAGTGATGCTCACGGCTTGCGCCCCATGCCCTCCATCTAAGGTTGTAGCTGCACCGGCAGAGAAAGCAGGCCGTGCAGCATCAGGTTGGTTCCAAACTGGGCTTCGCGCCCCTCGACCAGGCGCATGTCGGGAAAGGCGCGAAACAGGGCGACGATGGCCAGCCGGGTCTCCAGCTTGGCTAAGTGGTTGCCCAAGCAGAAACGGATGCCCCGACCAAAGCCGAGGTGACGGATACGGCCAGGCCGGTCGATGATGAACTCGTCCGCCCGCTCGAAAACGGCTGCATCTCGGTTGGCCGATGCGTTGCCCACGAACAGCATGTCGTTTTCCTTCAGAATCACGTCGTGCAGCCGGTAATCCTTGGCGACGCGGCGCACGATGACGTGGGAGACGCCGTTGAAGCGCACTGTCTCCTCCACCAGTTTCGGGGCCAAGCTCGGGTCTGCTTTGAATTTGCGCAATTCCGCCGGGTGGGTGAGCAGGGCGTGAATGCACTTTCCGATTAGCGACAGGGTGGTTTCGTGGCCGCCAATGTAGAGCTGAATGGCTTGGGTGAGCATCTCCTGCTCGCTCATCACCCCGTGTTGCACCGCTTCGCGCAGCAGGGATAAGACGGTTTCCTCGCCTTGGGGCTTAAGGTTGCCGCCTTGGATGATGCGCAGCAAGTAGTCCCGGATCGCCCGGGCGACGGTGCCGCCCTGCTCGCGCTGCTCCTCGGTCTGCATGGGTTGCAGGGCTTCGGATAGTTGCGGCGCCCAAGCGTGAAACAAGGGGAAGTCCTCCTGCGGCAGCCCCATGATCGCGGACAGCACGTCGATGGGGATGGTGTAGGCGTACTCCTTTTCGATGTCGATGACGGTCTTGCCGAAGGACTGCACCTGTTCCAAGGCGTTGTTGACGATTCCGGCGACCAGCGCTTCCCGCCGCTGGACGCTGGCCGGCTGGAAAAACTCCCGCACCACCCCACGCAGGCGGGCGTGGTCGGGATCGTCCATGAACAAGGAGGACAGCGCCATGCGCACATCGGGATGCCAAGCCTCGGTGATGGGCATGTCCTCCACGGAAAAATGGTCGTTGTCGGCCAAGATGGCAACGGCGTCCACGTAGCGGCTGACGAACCAAGTGCCGATGGGTTCGATCCTATGCACGGGGTCGTGTTCCCGCAGCCACGCGTAGGTGGGAAAAATGTCCCGAAAGAATTCTGGGCTGAGCATGGGGGCGGGAATGCCAGCCACATCCGGCCTTGACATGAGGTCGCTTCCATCACGCATTGGCCGCCATCATGCACAGGGCGAGATTCGGCGCAACGGGCGGCAACCCATTATTCATGCTTGCACCAGCAAAACTGATGAGCCAGCCTGCCGCCGCCGACGGCAACGCCGGCGGGCTGGCCGGCGTTCAAGTCTCACGCGGAAATTCCATGACTTCCGTTGACGCGCCGATGAATCAATGGGCGGTTCACTTCCCTCGTTTCGGACGATTGGTCAAACTTCGCCCGCCGCAACGGAGAGAAGTTGGCGCATGAATGAATTCCAAGCTGGGTGAAAGCCCTTGCTGGCCGCCACCGTCGGCACGATGTGCGGCTTGACCACCATCACCAACTACAGCCAAGGTTTCTTCGTTGGCCCGGTCACTGCGGAGTTTGGCTGGGAGCCGGCGGATGGCTGAAAAGGCGCCGTTCCAAGATGCTGTCCTTTACGAAGAAAGTGTTGCACCTACGGGTTGAATGTAGGTTGTTGGGCACTTTTAGGCGATTTTGCCGCATGGGAGCCAAGCCGCTTGCTGAGCGTCTCGAATTGCGTTCGCACTTCCTCGGCGCGTTCGCCGACGGGAGCGGCGAAGGGGGAGGCAAGCTGCCGGATGAAGCCGGCGGTACGAGTCTGCATGGCTTTGAGGTCGCGTTCACCTAAAGCGGTGTTGCCCCCCTCGGCCCGGTCCAGCTTCTTCGCCATCTGCGCCTGCACCTGCATAGCGGTCTCCGTGAACGCGGCGATTTCGCCAAGACGCATCGCGGCACCGGCGCGGATGACCAGCAGGTCGGTCGCCGCGGACACCATCAAGGCGCGGTTCAACATGTGCAGCGCATCCATGTGGTCGCGTCGCTGGCGGCTGCCTTGAACGCGCCAGTCGGCCCGCAGTTGCACCGCTTGCGGATACCATAAGTCGGTCGGCTCGGCTTGGCCAAGCAGTGCGTCAAGCCGGGCGAGGCCCCGCCAGTTGCGCTGCTTGGCCAGTCGCCAGCCCCTTACCACGGCGGCAGCGGAGCCTTGCAGCGCCTGTGCAGCCGCCAGGATGTGGGCGGGCGCGGTGCCCTCTGCCAAGCGGCCCAGATGGTGCCGCGTTAGCGCGTAGCAGGCCTGAATGTTGGCCGGATCCTCCCGCAACGCTTGCGCAAAGGCTGCTTCGGAGTCCTCAAACAGGCCGGCGCGGCGCAGCCCCAAACCGGTGATGGTCATGGCCGCAGACGGGTTCGGCGCACTCCTTGCCAATGCGGCGGCACGGGAGGCAAAACCCTGAGCGATCAATCGCTCCGCCACATAGGGAAGGTTGAACGCCGCCGACCCTTGATGGATCCAACTTCCTTGATTCAGCAGCGGGTCTTGGGGAGACAGCAATTCGAACACGGCCTTGGTGGTCAGACCGTCGCCGCCGGAGCGACTGAACAGGGCCATGCGGTTGTCATTGTCGCTGTTGGCCGGCGCATGGCCGACGAAACGCCGCAACCCTTGGGTGTCCGCCTGCAAGGCGACCACAAGGTCCTCGACGGCGTTGATGCCAACGCTCGCGTAGTGCAACGCCGCATCGGTCAATGGCCGCCCGTGCTCCGCCGCTTGGGACTCCAAGTTCAGACCGCCATCCGAGGCCAAGAACAGCAGGGCACCGGGTGCCGGTTGGTACAGGCGAACTTCGGCGAACCGACCGAGCAGGGTGGCGGTCAGCGAGCGTAGCAGGGCGGCATCAACGAACAGGGAGTTGATCCACTGCACGAAGACCCCTTGCGGGCGCAGGCGCTCCTTCGCCAAACCGACGAACTCCTCGGTGTAGAGGTGAGAGGCACCGGCGGTCCAGGGATGAGACGGCTGGGAGGCGATGACGTCGTAGGTCTTGCGGGTCAGCATCAGGGCGTTGCGGGCGTCATTGGTGATGATTTTCAACCGTTCGTCGGTCAACGGGTTGTAGCGGCGGCGCTCTGCCACGGCTCGGTTGGCGGCGATCACTTCTGGTTCGATTTCGATGACGTCGATGGCCGCAACCGTTGGCGGTACGCCCTCAATGGCCACGCCGCCGCCGAAACCGACGATCAGGACGTCCCTCGCGTCGGGCCGGGCCACCACCGGCAACGCCGTCAGCCACTTTTGGCTGTGGCGCATGGGCACCGCCCCGGCGGGTTCGATGAAGGCTTCCGGCAAGCCGTTGGTGCGCAGATAGAAGTAGCCGCCCTCACGCTTCATGAGCACGGTGGCCGAACGCCCCGCGGCGTAGAAGACGGGTTCGCCGCCACGCCCGGAATCCACCACTGAGACATTCAACAGGTTGAGGGGCGGGGAAGGCCGGTGCAGGATCACGGCCATCACCGCGGCTAAGGCACCGCCCAAGGCACCTAACCCGGTGCCGGAAATGGCAAACAGCGTCGCCGCGCCCAAGCCGAAATTGACGCCCACCGCCAGGCGGATCGCGCCTTCAAAGCCGAGCCAAGGAATGAGGAGAAAGCCGGCCAGGGTAGAGCCGACAATGGCCCCAACGGTGTTCCAGGCATAGACGCGGGCGGTCGCTGAAGAGGCATCTGCCGCGCCACTGGACAGCACCCGCACCGCAAGGGGGAAGGTGGCACCAATGAACAGGGTGGCGGGCAGGATGACGAGAGCGACAAGACTGGCGTTTGCGGCCAAGCCGGCTGCACCCGGAACATGCCTCTCAAGCCAGAAGTAAGCCGCAGCGGAGGCGACGCCTACGGCGAACTGACAGGCGGCGAACATCCAACCGGCCCTCTCCCGCCGTCGCGCCAGCCGCGTCGCCGCCAAGCTGCCGATGGCGATGCCGGAGAGGAAGCTGGCCAGCATGGTGGCAAAGGCATAGATGGTGCCGCCGAGCAGGTGGTTCAGCAGCCGCGTCCACAACACCTCATAGAGGAAGGCGTTGGCGCCGGAGAGTAGAATCAATGGCAGGATCCAAAAGGCCCGCCGAGCCAACGGCATCTCCGCCAATCGAGTGCGGGATTCGGACCGTCCGGGAATCGTTGCGGCCCGCCTTTTCCGTCGCCGCCGTTTGGCCGCAGGCCGCTTCCCGCCATCGCGTCCACGCGATGGCGTCCGGTCTTGTCGGGTCGCCCCCTTTGAAGGCGGCCCAGCAGGCTCCAAGGAACCGCTCGCCAACGGCGTTGCGCTTTCGTCAGCAATCGTCGGCGCATGTTTCACGGCCAACACGGCTGCCACCAAGAAGACCAAACCGTTGACCGCCACGCCCACCCAAACGGTGGCCCTCAAGCCGAGGGCCGGCAGCACCAGAAAGGCCGCCGTCAAAGCCCCCAAGACCGCACCGGCGGTGTTGATGCCGTACAGCCACGCGATGCGCGGCCCCACTTGGGCGTCTT
The DNA here is from genome assembly GCA_958296195.1 of uncultured Pseudomonadales bacterium. Lineage (GTDB taxonomy): Bacteria > Pseudomonadota > Gammaproteobacteria > Pseudomonadales > Azotimanducaceae > Azophilus. The sequence continues at coordinate 3,782,106 of OY282455.1, forward strand.
GCCGCACGGCGTAGCGGGTGAGCAGCGGCAGGGTCGCGCCCATGAAGCCGGTGGGCAGCGCCAGAATCAGGAAACTGACGAAGAGGTAGTAAAGCGGCTGTGCCAAGCCGCCGCTCTCCGGCAACTCCAGCAGCCCGCCCAGAGCCTTGACGTGCAGCCAACTCGCCCCATCGAGTAGGGCTGGTACGCACAGGGCAGAGAGGGCGACGCCGCCCTCAAGCAGCCCGTAAACCAGAATGGGGCGACGGATGCGGCCCAGCAAACGACCAGCGACCGCGGCGCCGGTGCCGAGGCCGCCCATGTAAGCCGCCAGCACCGCGGCCACCGCCAACTCCGAGGTGCCGAAGACGATAGAGAATTGCCGCAGCCAAGCGGTCTGATAGAGCAGCGCCGCAAACCCAGACAGGAGAAAGCAGGCGCTGACGCCGGCCAGCAGCCCAAGATCGCGTCTCCGCGCCACCGGTTGCGAAAAGGTTTGTAGCTTACGACCGACGATTAGGTGAAGACCTCCAGCAGGCCCAACGCCACCTCGAGTTCCGGCTTGCAGGCCATTCGTCCGTCCAGCTCATCGCCGAGGACTCGGACAACGCCTTCCGCCTGCTGCCGCTCGAAGCCGCTCTTCATCGATTTGCCCGCCACTCTTAGGGTGTCGATCATCAGCTAGTCCGCCATCCCTTCGTTCCATAATAGTGCATGAATTGAAAAATGGCGGTAAACCCCCCAATCCCCTGACAAGGATGGATCCTGGCCATCGCTGATCGGTGCTTAATGTCTGAACGCCAACAGGATAGGCGTCGTTCCACCGGAGGGCCGCAACATCATCGAGTTGGCACAAAGCGGCAGTGCTCTGGGCGCGGCGTTTGTGGCACCTCCGCCACCATCGCAGCTAGATGGATGCAGGGAACCGGAATTCATGCCTCAAGCAACGGATGTCATTTGTGTGAGATTGAGACGCTCTGTGGTTGGTGCGTAAAATGAGCGGCGCACATGCACTGGACAGGGCGTCGTTGAAGAAAGCAAAGGAACTGGTTGGTCGGTATGGGCTTTGGGCGCTTTTAGCGGCCCCGTCCGTGCCGATGATGATCGGCCTGTGGACGGGCGGTACGCAGCCGGACGTGCTGCTGCATCCAACGGGTGAATTCGCCGCACGCTTCATGATAATCGCCTTGGCGCTTACCCCGCTTCGGCTGATGTTTCCCAAGGTGCGCTGGCTGGCATGGCTCTTCCAACGTCGCCGCGCCCTAGGCGTGGCCGCTTTCGGCTATGCGACCCTGCACACGGTTCTCTACTTGGTGGACATGGAGACCCTGCGCAGCGTTCTGGCGGAGTTCTGGGCTCTGGGCATTTGGACGGGCTGGGCGGCCTTCGCCATCTTCCTGCCTTTGGCGGCCACCAGCAACGAATTCTCCACCCGTCGTTTGGCGAAGTCATGGAAACTCCTCCATCGCACCGTTTACGGCGCCGCTGCCTTAACCTTGATCCACTGGATTTTCGTACAAAATAACCTCGGCCCGGCCTTAGTGCATTTCATCCCGCTGGCGGCGTTGGAAGTGTATCGAGTAGCGAAACAGGCGCAGGCCTCCTAGGTGGACGCGGACTGGCTGGCCTTCCATCCCGACCCCTCCAAACCGCAGTATGCGCCGCCGCCGGGGGCGGTGGACGCCCACTGCCATGTATTTGGGCCGGCGGCGGAGTTTCCCTTCGCGCCGGAGCGCAAGTACACCCCTTGCGACGCCGGCAAACGGCAGCTTTGGGCGTTGCGGGACCACTTGGGCTTGTCCCGCAACGTCATCGTCCAAGCCACCTGCCACGGCGCCGACAACCGTGCCTTGGTCGATGCCCTCGCGGCCTCGAACGGCTTGGCCCGGGGCGTGGCCACGGTGCGCAAGGACGTAACCAATCAGGAACTGCGCACCTTGAATGCAGCCGGAGTGCGCGGGGTGCGGTTCAACTTCGTCAAGCGTTTGGTCGATAAGTTGTCCCATGAGGACTTGGGCATCATCGCCGAGAAGATCGCCCCCTTGGGATGGCACATCGTGATCTACTTTGAAGCCGCCGAATTGCCGGAGATATACCCTCTGGTGACCGCCCTGCCGACCCAAGTGGTGGTCGATCACATGGGGCGGCCCGATGTCAGCCGGCCAGTCGAAGGCCCGCAGTTCGCACGCTTCGTGCGCCTATTGGAGGAGCATCCGAATATCTGGTCCAAGGTGAGCTGCCCAGAACGGCTGTCCCAAGTGGGACCGCCGGGCTACGAGGACGTCATTCCCTTTTCCCGCTATTTGGTGGAGCGCTTCCCCAACCGGGTGCTTTGGGGCACGGACTGGCCGCATCCCAACATGAAGTCGCACATGCCGGACGACGGCAAGCTCGTGGACCTGATTCCCCGCATCGCCCCCACCCCCGCCTTGCGGCAAGCCCTGTTGGTGGAAAACCCAAGGCGCCTGTACTGGCCGGAGGAGGTCTAGCTGTGGGCGCTCATCTGTCTTGGCGGCCCTTGCAGGCTTTTTAGCCATAGGGACCCGCGCTCGCGCCAAGCGATCAGGCCGTCCAGGAACTCCACCGCAGGACCATCAACCGGCTCGCCGAGCAACTGGTCGCGCAGCAAGTACAGGGTCATGTCATGGGACACGCAAAGGTCCAGTTGCGGCCGGCCAACTGCCGCGTCGGGCTTTGTGCGCGGGGTTCCCTCTTGCGCTCCCCCGCCGAGGCTACTCATGCGAGGGGGTTCCCCCCGCGCTCCCCGGCTGAGGCTACTCATGCGAGGGGGGGCCCCTCGCGCTCCCCGGCTGAGGGCTCCCTTTTCCACCATCACCTGAAGCACTAGGCGGGCTGCGAGCTCGGGCGGCATCATGACGTCCGCCGGGGCTTGGCCGTCAAACCAGTGCTGCAGATAGGCGGTGCTGCCGCCGGCTTGCTCCATGCCCCGCCACATCTTCATCTGATCGAGAACATAGAAGACGCCGAGGGCCTCCACCGGACGATGCCGAGTCACGTCGCCGCCGCCGTGACGGTGCGCCTCCAAGATCAGTTGCGCAGTCTCCAGGCAACGCTCCGCCGGGCTGGCGTAGCCCCGCAGCGTCAATTCCTTGGGCAACGCCTGCCCGAATCGACGGCACAGCGCCCGGCCTTCATCGGTCAGTTGATTTTGGAGATCGTGCAGCCCCGGTTCAAAGGTGCGGGCGGAATGGCGCAGCAGTGCGACGGCGCACTCGGCGCCGCCGGCAAAAACCTCTTCGATCATGGCGACGGTCCCGTCCCCGTACACGGCCCTTCTCCTTGGTCACTTCCCTGTGTCCGTATTAGTATCCGCTCCCTCAAGGGAAGGCAACCGGGAAAATCCGTGGGCAGGCTCGACGACAAGACAGCGCCGACCGCTAGCGCCGGCCTAGGCGTAGGCTAAGACATGGCGGCGCTGACGGCCAAGCAACGCGCCAAGGCCGCGGCCAACGCCTTTGTCGGCCGCGCCAAGCCCAGCGCTGCCGCAGAGGCCCGATAAGTGCATCTGCCCGCATTGCTGCTGCTGGCGGCGGCTGAAGCCGGCGCGGCCGCGCCCATCAACATCGAAGCCGATCATTTCGAGATGCTGCTCGCAGAGCGCAAGGCGACTTACACCGGCAACGTCATCGCGGTTCAGGGCGATCACGAAATCCAAGCGAATCAGCTCATCGTCCATTTCAACGAAGACAACGAAGTCACCTCCATGATCGCCACCGGAGACCCGGCCAAGCTCTCCGATCAGGCCGCGGCGCCGCCCATCACCGTGACCGGCACCAACCTTGACTACCAATTCGAAGACGCCACCGTCCAAGCCACTGGCGACGCCACTCTCATCCAAGGCGACGACCGGATGACCGCCGAGCGCATCAGCTACGACTTGGATGCCGATCGAGCCCAAGCCTTCAGCGGCGACAGCAGCCGTGTGCGCCTCACCTTGCAGCCCAAGACGGATTGACCCGGATATTGCCCTACGAGGCCCTGATGATCGCGCCCAAAGGCCAGCGAGGGCGCAGCCAGCGCAGTTTGCGCTCGGAGGGTTGCCGGAAAGCGGCCGGCCCGGCGACCAACGGGCCAGGCTAGAAGTAGTAGAGCCAGCGCAGGAACAGGGTGCTAGCACCGCCGCTAGTGGCGCCCGAACCGGTCGGCACGCCGCCAAACTCCTTGCCCCGCCCCGCCAATGGATGCACCAGGCCCAATTGCAGCCTTTGCCGGTCACCGCGCTCGTGGGTGACCGAGGTTTGCAGCAGAAGGCCGCCGTCCTGCAGGTTGCCGATCAGGGTGAGGGACTGGTTGAGCAGCGGATGCCACTCCAGGTTGCCGCCTAGGGCGAGGTAGTCCCGCATTCGATTGAAGACCTCACCTCTGCCCAGGCGCTCGGCCAACGCCGGCGGCAATGGCGCTCCATCCGGCGGCAGCCGCTTCAGACCAAAGCCGCTGTGGAAGTATTCGGCGAACACATAGGCATTGCGCCGTCCGACGATGAAGCTGGCGTCCAAGTTAGCCAAGCCGGATGCCCTCCAACCGCCGGACTCCAACTTGGTGGTCACGAGGTCGGAGCGCAGCATGGCCGCCCCCACCGGCAGGCGCAGGCTGAAGCCGAGCACCCGGTCAGCGTAGTGGCGGGCCGCCAGCAGATCGAACTCCACCGGGCCAGCGAAGCCGTGCCACTTCAGGGCGACGCTGGCCCGCTCTCGGCCGCGCCGTCCGTCGCCCAGTTGCGGCCGGTCCTCGCTGGCCGCTCGGCCGTTGCGCCGGCCGCCGCCATCGCCACGACCGACAACCAGCAACTGCAAATCACCGCCATCCGCCAACAAACGCTCCACCAGCAGCAGATCGTCCCCCGCCTTGTAGTCTCGGTCCACCGTGGTCGGCGCAAAGGGATTGAACAAATCCATAGGCTGGAAGACCAGGCCGCTGCCCCAGCTCACCGCTTGCCGGCCCAAGGTCACCGCCCAACTTCCCCGACGGTACTGCGCCGCCAAACGGTCAAAGCGGCCCCAACTGCGATGCCGGCCGCCCTCGTCTATTTCCCAAGTTAAGTTCAGCGCCCGGCGGTGGTCACCAGCCGGGGACTGGTCCAAAGTGGCCCCCAGTGCGTTGGCGAAGCCGTGGGAATCGCCGCCCGCCCAGGTCAAGGCGTGTTCGGCCAGCAAGGTGAGCGGCCCGGTGGTGTGGCGCAGCATCAGGCGCAGGTCGGCGTTGCCGTCGTAGGCCGGGGTGCCGCCCAACCGCCTTTGCAGATCGTGGGATGGCAGGGCCGAGGCGGTGCCGAACAGTTTGAGCCGAGCGTCGAACTCCAGCGCCACCGCCGATCCAGCGCAAAAGAACGCCAGCAACGCAGCAGCGCAGGGGAGAGCGGCCGGCGCACGGCCAGCCCCACACTTTGAGAAGGCCGAGCAGGCGGCCAGCCGGCCAACCGGAGGACGTGCTCCGGTCAAATGCTGTCGTCCCATTTTTTCGGGTTGGCAACCAGACACCTGCGCTGCAGAACGTTCCCGGAACAAACTGGTGGGGAATGACATCTGAAAATGGAGTCAAGATAGGATAAATGTGGAAATTAAAATCCCGTTTTCGACCTGATTATCCTTTGAGTGGGTGGAATTTCCCGAAGGCTTTTTCTGCGGCGCAGGTTCCTAGGCTGCACTCCAAGCCTTGAAGAAGGCATGGAGTGACGGGGAAAGTACACTGACGGGTGAACAACATGCGAAGGTCGGCAAGATGGCGATGGTGCGGGATTTTGGGAACTACATGGGCAAGCGGCGTTCAGGCACCGGAAACGGCGGCGTCCTCCACTATGGCGCCATCGCGCAACTGCACCCGCCGCTTGGCGTAGCCCATGACCAAAGGGTCGTGGGTGGCGGTGAGGATCGACAACCCCCGCTCGTCGTTGAGGCGGCGCAGCAGCTTCAATAGTTCTTCGGTGGTCGCCGAATCCAAGTTGGCGCTCGGTTCGTCCGCCAGCAGCAGCACCGGGTTGGTGACGATGGATCGGGCTATGGCCACGCGCTGTTGCTGGCCGCTGGAAAGCTCGCCGGGCCTTCGATGGGCCAGTGTACCGATGCCGAGGGACGCCAAGGCGTCCAACGCCCGCTCCCGCCTGGCCGTCGGATGCACGCCCTGCAACTGCAGGATGAACTCCACGTTCTCCTGAGCGGAGAGCACCGGCACCAAATTGTAGGATTGGAAGACAAAGCCGATCTTGTGCAGGCGCAAATCCGCAAGCTGGGTTTCGTTCAAAGTTTGCAGGGCCACCCCATCCACGGCGATCTCGCCTTGGCTAGCTCGGTCCAGCCCGCCGATGAGGTTCAGGAGGGTGGATTTGCCGGAGCCCGACGGTCCGGCAAGGCCCACGAATTCGCCTTGGGCCAGCTCGAAGTCCACGTTGGTGAGCGCCGTCACCGGCACCGCGTCCTCCTCGTAGATTCGGCTGACGTTGACGCATCGCGCCACCGCTTGGCTGGCGCTGCTCATCTGCCCAGGGCCTCCAAGAGCCTAACCTTGACTGCCCGCCACGCCGGGTACAGGCTGGCGGCAACGCCGAGGGCCAAGCTCATCGCCACGATCAACAGCACGTCCTCCGCCAAGGCGACGGGCCGCAGCACCGTGCTCATGCCGAAGGTCTCCACGCCCTCCGCCCAGAGGGACAGATCAATGCCGTCCGCCAACCAATAGATGACCGCGCCCGCCAACGCAACCCCAACGGCGACGCCCATCAGCATCAGGATGCCGGCTTCTAGGACCACCTGCAGCACCACGCTGCTGGGCCTCATGCCAAGGGCCCGCAACATGCCAAGCTCCCGCACCCGCTCCATGACCGAGGTGACCAAGGTGTTGACCAAGCCGAACACCAAGGCGCCCATCATGATGAGAAACCAGATGAAGATGGCGGCATCCGCAAAGAGGAACATGGCCGCCGCCTGGGGCGCAAGCTCGCGCCAATCGAGCACGTCAAGATCGGTGAGCCGCGCCGCCAGCCGCTCCTTCATGGGCGCCAAGGCCGGCTCCTCATGCAGCCTGATGGACAATTCGGTGAACGCCGGTGCGCCCAACAACCTCTGCAGCGCATCGACGCCGGTGAATGCGAACGCCTTCTCCAGATTCTCTCCCTGGGCCTCATACAGGCCGGCGATGCGAAAGCCCGCCTCCCGGCTCAGGCCGTCCGCGCCTTGGGTGATGATGACCAGCCGCCGCCCCACCTTGGTTTCCAGTTGCTCGGCCAAGGCCCGGCCAACCAGAATGCGGCCGTCGGCGCCGTCCCTTAGAAATTCGCCGACGATCTTGGCGCCGCCCAGAAACGAGATGCCTTCTTGGGCGGGGTTGACGCCAACGAACTGAACGCCCCGCGTGCCCCGTTCGCTCATGATCACCGCCGGCACCCGCACCCGGGCCGCCCAACCCGCCACCGCGCCTTCGTCCACCTCCGACGCCCAATCCTCAGCCAAGGCAAAGCTCCGTTGAATGCCGGGGTCGTCCCGATAGCCGGGCGCCAGCACCTTGACATGGCCCAACAAACTAGCCACCGCGGTCTCCGCCAAGTCCTCCTGCATGCCGCGAATCAGGCTGCTCATGAGGACCACCGCAGCCACCGCAACCACGATGGCCGCCAGCATCACGCCGTTGCGGCGGCGATGGCGCAGGATGTTGCGGATGGACAGTTGCAGCAGCTTCAGCAGCACGGCGTTACTCCTGCGCCCTTAGGGCGGCAACCGGCTGCAGCCGTCGTATCCGTAGGGCCGGCGCCAACGCCGCCAACTGCACGCCGCCCAACATGATGGCCGGCGCGGTCAGCGACACCGCCCAGCTCAGCCGCGGATGGATGCGGTCCGGGAGGAACATGTTGGTCTCGATCTGAGAGATTTCCTCGCCAAGATAGAGGCCGTAGCTGGACAGCCAAACGATAATGGGAACCATTAGGGCAAGGGCCACGCCAACGCCCAGCAGCCAGATGCAGAAAGCTTCCAGCTGAACCATGCCGATGATGGCGCCAGGACGCATCCCGATGGCCCGCAGCAAGCCGAATTCCCGGGTGCGTTCAAACACCGTCATGATGAAGGTGTTGACCACGCTGAACGTCACCACGACGATGATGATGCCGTACAGAAAAACGCTGCCCAGCCGGTCCAGTTCGATGCCTTGGCGCAGGTCCGGCAGCACCGCGTCCCAATTGCGGGCCTTAGCTCCTTGCGGCAGTTCGGTGTTGAGCGCACCCACCAGCTCGGCGCCGGCGAGGGGGTCCGCGCTGCGCACGACCAGGGTGTGGGCTTCGTCGCCAAGGCCGAAGGCGCCTTGCACGGCGTTGATCGGCGCCAGCATGAGGCTGCGGTCCAGTTCCGCAATGCCGGAGTTCAGGATGCCGGACACCGACGCCGCCAGCGCGGCCACCCCACCCTCCTTGCCGGCGCCGAGCACCACCACCTCGTCACCAAGGCCAGCGCCCAGGTTGCGGGCCAGCGCGGAACCGAGCACAACCTCGTCCGGCCCGGTCGCCATGCGGCCTGCGTTGATGCGCTTGAGGAACCCGACCGTGCGCCGCTCCCTAGCCGCGTCCATGCCCAGCACCTGCACACCGAAACTGCGCTCATCCACCGAGGCCAGCGCAAACGCCTCCACCCGAGGCGCCACCGACCGGATGTCCGGGCGGACTTCAAGGCTGCGCACCAAGGACGTCACCCCATTTATGGTTTGCTCGAACCGGGCTTGCTCAACGTAGTCGCTGCGCTGAATCTGCACATGGCCTACAAAGAAGTCCGTGGCGGCCTCGATTTGCGCCGCGTAGCCGCCCACCTGCATGGACATGGAGAACTGCACCAGCGCCGTGGCGAAGGCGACACCGCCCACGGCCAGCCAAGTGCGGCGACGGTTGCGCCAGAGATTGCGCCAAGCCACCGCCGCCGCCAACCCAAACTTGGAAGCGCCTGCCGGGGCAGCCCCGGCTGCACGGGGCCTAGAGGCGCCAAGGCTTGCGACCGTCTCCACTGACATACTAGGAAAACACTCGTTTCAACCGCCGCCGCTTTGCAGGTTGAACGTGGTGAAGACGCTGTCCGGCAGCGAGAGGTCAAACTCGGCTGCCAGATACTCAATTTCCGTGTAGTGGTCCGCCTCGTCCAGTTTGGACATGCGCACCCGGGCCGGCATCAGGCGCCCGCCCAGCCGCTTGATGTCCAAGGTCTCCAAGCGCTTCAAAGCCTGCATGTCCTGGTCGAAGAAGGTCTGCGCAAGCAGGATGCGATCCTCGCGCAGCACCCATTCCTCCTTACCCCAGACCACGGGCGCGTCGTCGTGGGGAAAGGCTTCGATGCGATAGAGGCGCCGCCCCTCCGCTACGCTGACTTCGGCTAGGTTCAGGCGGTAGAAGTTCAGCAGGTCGTCGGTGCGCGACAGGTCGTTGTAGGAGAAGTCCGACCCCGCCCAGCTTTGCGACATCAGGCTGAACGGCAGGCGCACCACTCGGTTCAGCTTGGGCGTGTAGGTCCACATCTTCTCGTCGTCGCGCAAGGTGGCGTTGCCGGCGTCCCGGGCCGGCGCGGTGAAGCGCACCAAGGCGTCGGTGCGGCCTCTGGTCCACGCCACCAAGGCGGAGCGGCGCTCCCAGTCCGGGCGATGCACCAGCATGGCCATCTCCACATAGGAGGTGAGGCCGCGGCTGTGGTCGATGGCGGCGGCGATCAGCTCGTAGGGGTCCGGCCCTGCGTCGGCATCGCCCAAGGCATCCACAGAGCCGGCTTCCGCCGCCGCCGTAGCCGCGAGCGCCTGGGCGAAAACCAATCCGAACAGCCGCCTCATGCCCCGGCCCAACCCCCAAAAGAAGCCGCCAATCTACCACAGCCCAAGGCGACAGGACGCGGTGGCACACAAAAAGGGCCTTGCGATTCACAGACGGCGGCCGGATGAAGGACGAAGCCCAGACTGCCTATCGCCCCCAGCCGACTATTCCCTTTCCCACGAGTTGCGCCGCTGTTTCCGGCGCATGTTCCGCGTCTCCTGCAGCAAACTCGCCTGGTCCACGCCAATGCGCTCCAGTCACCAAACCGAGCGCCAATAAAAGCGGATACTTTTTGTGTTCCCAACAATGCGCGGGCTGGCACTTGACAGAGCGCAGCAACGGTCACAGGCTGGCGCTCAGTTGCTTGGATTGGGAGGAACGCCATGAACAAGGCCGTCAAGATCACTGTATTCCGTTGGGCTGGAGCTTGGGGGCCGTTCAAGGTGAGCATCCCCTGCGGCGAGTGCGCCCTCACCGGGGACATCATCCAAGACTGCCTCGCCAACGAACTGGCCGGCATCAGGGCCGAAGTGGATACCCACGACTGGCTCACCGAGTGGTGGAGGCCCCTGCCCAAGGGCGGTTGGCACGCTCCCATCGTCATGGTCGATGACAAGGTCATCTCCCAAGGCTTGGCGCTGAACCGGGGCCTGCTGGTGCAAGCCGTCATCGAAGCCGCAGCCAACCGCACCCCCTTGGAAGGCACCCACGTCTTCGGCAAGGTCGGCTGCCCCCACTGCGGCCGCGCCAAGGATCGCCTGGAGCAATCCGGCCTCCAGCACCGCTACTACGACGTCATCAAGGACACCCGCGCCCTCTATGAAATGATCGCCAGGGTGAAGCCCATCATCGGCCCCAAGACGCCGGTGACGGTGCCGCAAATATGGGTCGAAGGCACCTATGTGGGCGGCGCGGACGCGCTTGAGGAGCGGCTTGCAGCAACGGTTTGACATGGTTTGACTCCGCGACCGAGTGAGGCCACGCCTTATCTATAGACAACATCAATCGATTCTATAAAAACAATCGATTTTACAAATATAACGGCCGCCGCAAACATGCCTCTGAACGGCAAAGGGCTTACGCCTTGCGCCGTTTGGACGGCCCCGCATACAAGCGGTGCAGCCAATGCAAGGTTCCGAATAGGACAAGGAGAATGCGATGAACACGAAAGAGAGACCCACGCTCACCACCGCCGCCGGCATCCCGGTGGGCGACAACCAAAACAGCTTGACCGCCGGCCGCCAAGGCCCGCTGTTAGTGCAGGACTGGCAACTGTTCGAGAAGCATGCCCACTTCAACCGGGAGCGCATCCCGGAGCGGGTGGTCCACGCCAAGGGCTCCGGGGCCTACGGCGCCCTGCGCATCACCGGCGACATCAGCCGCTACACCAAGGCCAAGGCGCTGCAGCCGGGGGCGGAGAGCGAGTGCTTCCTGCGCTTCTCGACCGTGGCCGGGGAGCGCGGCGCGGCGGACGCCGAACGGGACGTGCGCGGCTTCGCCCTGAAGGTTTACACCGAGGAGGGCAACTGGGACTTGGTCGGCAACAACACGCCGGTGTTCTTCGTGCGCGACCCCTACAAGTTCCCGGACTTCATCCGCAGCCAGAAGCGGGACCCGCGCACCAACCTGCGCAGCCCCACGGCCATGTGGGACTTCTGGTCCCTCTCCCCAGAGAGCCTGCACCAGGTCACCATCCTGATGTCCGACCGCGGCACCCCGAAGAGCTACCGACACATGAACGGCTACGGCTCCCATACGTTCAGCCTCATCAACCAGGACGGCGAACGCTTTTGGGTGAAGTTCCACTTCAAAACCCTGCAGGGCGTTCAATGCCTGGCGGATGCGGAGGTGGGCGGCATCATCGGCGCGGACCGGGAAAGCCACCAGCGCGACCTCTTCAATGCGATTGAGGGCGGCGACTTTCCCAAATGGCGCTTCTGCATGCAGGTCATGCCGGAGCGGGATGCGGAAAGGACGCCCTACGACCCCTTCGACCTCACCAAGGTGTGGCCGCACAGCGACTACCCGCTGATTGAGGTCGGCGTGCTGGAGCTCAACCGCAACCCGGAGAACTACTTCGCCGAGGTGGAGCAGGCCGGCTTCTCGCCGGCCAACGTGGTGCCCGGCATCGGCCACAGCCCGGACCGGATGCTGCAGTTCCGCATCTTCTCCTACGCCGATGCGCAGCGCTACCGCCTTGGGGTGAACCACGAGGCGCTGCCCGTCAACCGCCCGCGCTGCCCCATGCACGGCTACCACCGGGATGGCCTGATGCGCTTTGACGGCAACGGCGGCGGTTCGGTTCACTACGAGCCCAACCGCTTCGACGGCCCCGTGGAGGACCCGCAGTTCAAGGAGCCGCCGCTGCCCATCAGCGGCGCCGCCGACCGCTACGACCACCGCACCGGCAATGACGACCACGCCCAAGCCGGCGCCCTGTTCCGGTTGCTGGACCATGCGCAGCGGTCCCATCTGCTGGACAACATCGCCGGCGCCATGCAGGGCGTGCCGGAGGAGATCGCACTGCGCCAGATCGGCCATTTCCGCCAAGCGGACCCCGCCTACGGCGATGGCGTCGCGCAGCGCTTGGGCGTCAAGGCGCCCAAGGCGGCATAGCCCGCAAACCGGGCCAAGCCTGCAAAGGGCTTGGCCCGGCTGCTCCGCAAGTGATACGCAACGCCGCCGCAAACATTCCCGCTCCAAGCTGTCGCTCCAAGGCCGCCGACTTCGCCGATAGCCTGCTGCACATGGAAAGCCAGCTTCGGGAGGCTGTCCCCTGCGCAAGCCGCCTGACGGCTGCTTATCGCCCACCGAACGCGGAGCGTCAGGCCTAAGGGACAGCGCTCAACCAAGCCCCGCAAAAAACGCCTGAAGCAGGCCCCGAACCCGCCCGAAAGCAGTCCAAAAACCGTCCAAAACGACGATACAACGCCGTTCAAGAACGAACCGCGTCCCCCCAAAAAGCCGGAACGCAGTACGCCAGCTAGCCCCAAAACGCGGATACCCCCACAGCGCAAGTCCTTCCATCGAGGCATATTGACTATCGCGATGCCCGTACTGTAGGGTGAATTCCCCTGATTACTGAGACCAATGACGTGTCATTTCGTGTAGTACGAGTGATTGATGGCGACACGTTCCATGTCGCCCCTACCTGGAGCACACAAGGCAAAACTGGCGACCGGGTGCGCATCGCAGACGTCAATGCGCCAGAGTTGCCCTCTGTCGCCGGTTTAAGTGCGATGCACAAGCTGGAAACACTCATTGGAGGGCGGATTGTTGACCTGTACACGCGGGCGGTGGACCCCTATGGGCGATTAGTTGCCGATGTTTACCTAAACGGCCAAAACGTAACACATTTGCTCTAGCTGGGAAGTAATTGTTTGTCAAAAACTTAATCTCCCGGTAAGGTTACGCAGTACATAACATGTGGCTCAGAGCGAGCTGAGGACTAGACACATCGCGGCGAATTGCCCGTTGGCAAGGCGAAAAAGAGGAGAATACCCGTGAAACAAGGCGAATTTGTGCGTCTGCGGCGCATTGAGGTCGATGGTCTTTTCGGCATTTACGACCATCGCATTGATCTAAGAGAACGCATCACGATCCTGCACGGGCCGAACGGCGTCGGAAAGACTACCGTACTTAGGATGACTGATGCACTCTGTCGGCGTAACATTGCGTATTTTGCACGGTTTCCCTTCAAGAGGTTTTCGCTGGCCTTCGATGACCAAACAAACTTGGAATTGACTGACGTTGCCCCTAACAAGGCGACGAAAGAGCCATCCGCAAAGTTGACGTTAACGGATTCCGAGGGAAATTCCCATTTCGCCAACGTCAATTTGAATCGATCACTTGCGGACACAATCGCGGAAAAATATGATTTTCTTCGCCCATACTCCGGTATTGAGAATACTTGGATCGACCTGAGAGACGATGAAGTGCTCACTGAAGCCGAGGTGGTTTCTCGATTCGGCGGACGGGAGTTGACGGGTTCGGGTAATGAATTTCCCCCGTTTGTTGACGGTTTCCTCCAGAACGCGAACACCCACTTCATTGAAGTTCAGCGGCTGGTGCGCACGCCTTTGGGTTTCGCTTACCGGCGACGTCGCCCCTCTGCCATGTCCAAGATTATGGAGTACGGCCAAGACCTAAATAGAAGAATGGGTGATACGATGGCGGAATATGGCCGCAAAGCTCAGTCTTTGGACCAGTCCTTTCCACAGCGTATTATGGAGCCAACCGACCAGCTAGAGCCAGGCGAACTTCAAAAGATAATGACTGACCTCGAAAAGAGGATGACTGACCTCGACAACAAGACGGCTAGCTACAAGGACATTGGGATTCTTGACGTGCCGTCCGCTCATCCGTTTCAAACCATTGACGGGATGGACCCCACACGGGCCCGAATCATGACTTTGTATGTCCAAGATACCGAGAGCAAGCTTCAATCATTAGACGATTTCGCTAAGCGATCCAAGCTATTGTTGGAAAGTGTAAATCAGAAGTTTCGGCACAAGCGCATTTGTTTGGACCGAGATCAAGGGCTGATCGTGAAAGATGATGCTGGACAACCATTGCCATTGGACTGGCTATCTTCAGGCGAACAGCATGAACTTGTTCTACATTACGACCTTCTATTCAGAGTGCAGCCTAATACTGTAGTCCTGCTTGACGAACCAGAGCTATCCCTTCACGTTGAATGGCAGACGAAATTCCTGTCAGACTTGGAGAAAATCATAGGACTATCTGGTTTTGACGCAATTATGGCAACTCATTCGCCTTATATCGTTGGCGAACGAGACGATTTAATGGTTGCCCTTGGCGATCAGGTATAAGAATGATCAATATGCGTGGAAGCTGGAGCCCTTATGTTGTGGCAGCTGAAGTGAAAATGCGCCGCACACAGCACAAAGGGGCTTTTTTGGTGGTTGAAGGCAGGAGTGATTGGGTTTTCTGGAAGACTCGTCGGCATAAGAGCTGTCAGTTAGTTAACGCTGAGGGAAAACATAATGTCGTCAAAGGAATTCAGAGGCTTGACGAAGAGGATATCTCTGGCGCTTTAGGTGTGGTTGACAGCAATCACGACTACTTGGCTGGAACCGACCCCATCTCCACAAATCTAGTGGCCACAGACGCTCACGACATGGAGTGCCTTCTGTGCCGTTCGTCCGCGCTTGACAAGGTTCTAGCTGAACACGGCGACCCCGACAAGATCACCCGATTCGAGAAGAATCATGGCACTGATGTTCGCACGGGACTTCTCGAGCGAGCCCTCGTCTTCGGCCAGCTAAGATGGGCAGCACAGGTCGATGAACCGAAAATAGGTTTGGCGGAAATTCGAATACCCCGATTTGTGGATGAGACAACATGGAGTGTGGATGCTGCTGGCCTAATCCGAACGGTGGCTCAGGAGTCGAGCAATGACGCGGTCGTTCTGGAGGAACGCATGGCGCAGTTGCCATCAGCTGATCCTTGGTATGTTGCCAACGGACATGACATGGTGGAAATTCTGCGTTTGGGGCTCCGAAAAGTCTTGGGTAGAATATCGAGCACTATCGGGCAGGATCGAATCGCGGAGCTGCTTCGGGCTGGGACCACACCAAGTGATTTGCAAAGTACTGGGTTATGGAGAGACATGCGCGCTTGGGAAGGAGAAAATGTTCCGTATCTTGTTTTGGCAGACTAGAAGCTATCTCACAACAGCTATGTCGGATAGTTCGAAACCGTCTGCACGGACCTGAAGCCGATGAGAAGCAAAAGGAGGACAGCTAGAGTGCCCATCCACCACTTCACTCTGATTATCGACGGGGCGGACTTGCTGGACGAATCCGTGGTCAACAGCCTCTTTGAATCGGGATGCGACGATGCGCTGGTCGGCAGCACGGACGGCGTTCAGTTCATCGATTTCGACCGCAACGCCGCCAGCTTGGACGAGGCGGTGTTGTCCGCAGTGGCCGATGTCGAGCAAGTGGAAGGCGTTCGGGTCGTCCGCATGGCCGGCGCCGGGCTGGTTTCCATTGCGGACATAGCCGCTCGCACCGGGCGCACTAGGGAAGGCGTACGGTTGCTTGTGGCGGGTGCCCGCGGTCCGGGGGGCTTTCCTCCTCCCGTCACGGACCCTAGGGACAGGTATCGGCTGTGGCGCTGGAGCGATGTCGAGCGCTGGTTCAGGAGCGAAGTCGGCGAAGAGATTTCGGAAGTGGGGGAAGAACGCTTGCTTTCGGCCATAAACGCCTGCCTAGAACTGCGCCAACAGCACCGTTGGTTGGATGCGGGGAAGCGAAGCCGTTTGCAGGCGTTGGCGAGTCTCTAGTGCCCCGTCCCGTAAATAAGCGCACTTTGGATGCGAGGGATTTTTGGCTACTGGCAAGGCGCGACAACGCCGTGTGGCAGGTTCATGAGGCCAAAGCCCGCTTCAGCGAGTTCCTCGCCGCAAGCGTGGCGGAAGGGCCGCAGATCGTTACCAAGCGAGGGGTCCAAGCAGCGGTTCTTGTGCCGATTGAGGAGTGGCGGCGCTTGGCGAAAGTCGCCAAGCCCAGCCTTAAGTACCTGTTGCTTGCCCCCGGCGCCCGAACAGAAGCGCTCGTTCCCGCCCGCGAAATTCATTCGCTCCGCCCTCCGCCGGCGCTTGAGTAGCGGACGTCTACTGGACACCAATGTCGTATCGGAACTCCGACGTCCCCGGCCGAATCCGGCCGTGGTCGATTGGGTCGAGGGCCTTGCCCAGGACCAGATGTTTCTCTCCGCCGTGACCATAGGGGAGATTCAAGATTGCCGCCACCGCTAAAGTGCATGGGCTGACTGTCGCGACGAGAAACCAGCGTGACTTTCTGGCCTTGGGCATCCCGTCTTGCAACCCGTTTGAGCATGGTTGAGGGCGGAGCCTTCAGCCGGGGAGCGGGAGGAGGTGATCCCATACACTGCCACTGATGACTGATGCTATTGGGGTGAAGATGACGCCGGCTCACCCCGGTGATTTCGTCCGCACCGAGATCATTGAGGATCTCGGGCTGAGCGTAACGAAGGCCGCCGAAGCTTTGGGAGTGCGCAGGGCCACGCTCTCGGCTCTGCTCAACGGCAAGGCCACGCCGTCGCCGGAGATGGCGCTGCGCATCGAGAAGGCTTTTGGCGTGAGCATGGACATGCTGATGCGCATGCAGGCATGGCACGACACCGCCCGGATGCGGGCCAAGGAGCACGAAATCAAGGTTCGGTGCTATGCGGCAGCGTGAGCGCTAGTTTGCCGTGCGCTGGGTTCGCTGCTTGGCCCTCGGCCACTCCGGCGAGAGGCCACTTAGGTGTACATTTGGCGGCATGGCTGGCGGCTGATGACGGGAAGATGCAATGGCTACTGAAGACGACAGCAGACCCGAATACTATGAGAATACTCACGCAAGCACTAGCCCAAGCCCGACAGGCTGCCAACACCGCGAAATCTTGCCGTTGACGTCCGGCCCCTCCTTCATTAGCCTTGCCTTATGAAAAACGTCACCGTCACTCTTTCAGAGGAAATTGCGTTGTGGCTGCGGGCGCAGGCAGCCGAGAATGGGCACAGCGCGTCCAGATGGCTGGCTGACCTGCTTGAGCGGATGCGCCGCCAAGAGGACGAATACCAAGCCGCAATGGAGTGCGCCTTGGCAATCCGGCCCGAAGAGCTGAACAAAGGCGGAGCACCCTACCCCAGCCGCAGCACCCACTATGACCGTGCGGGTCTTCGTTGACACCAACGTCCTTGTTTACCGGCACGACGCCTCAAGCCCGGCAAAGCAATCCCGGGCGGACGATTGGTACAGGCTTCTAGGGCCTGGTACCTCCAAGACAACCATGCCGTTTCCTAGTGGGATGCCCTTATCGTGGCGGCTGCCCAGGCGGGCGAATGCAATGTCCTCCTAACCGAAGATTTACAGCACGGCCGGATGTTTGACGCCGTGCGAGTAGTGGACCCCTTTGCATCTCCTGACATGACGCCGGCCGAAGTTCTTGAAACATCGGCGTCGTAAACCAATTCCATTGCCTATCCTGACTTCAGCCAAGCAGAGGCACCTACGCCATACGTTGGATATTGACCCCCACGATGGGCGTCATGGCGCCAGCCATAGAACACGGCGGTAACTCTCGCCTATTTTGGCTGCTGTTCAACCGGGTGAGGGCGGCTGCGCTGGTCGACCGGCTTCCGCACCACTGCCACATCGTCAACATTCAGGCCAATGGCAGCCGCATGAAAGAACATCCGGAGCTTCGGGACTCCGTGCAGCGGTCGGAGGACGACAACGAGCCGCAGCAAGGGGCGGCACCGTCCACGCGCTTAATCGTGGCACAGCATCGCGGCTCCGTTGCTACTCGTCGTTAAAGTCTTGGGGATGCCACCCACTAGCGTACTTGTCCGCCAAAGCAAATAGTTCCTCGGCTCCCTCTAGGCAGGACTCTTTCGCTGCTATAAGCCGCGTCTTTAGTGTTTCTTCACTGCCATAGAGGTCAGCCAGTTGGTCCCATGCCAGCCTAGGCAAGCGCTGCTCGCCGGAGCCGGAAGACGACAGAGCCCACTTACGAGCTGACTGCAAAAGCGCCAATGTGAGCCTAGGCGACTCAGGGATCTCAACCTCATACTGAGAGCTGCCCTGTCCGTACTTCGCAAAGTACAGAGTCCACAGCAAACCCTTTTCCTCACAAAGATCCTCAACAGACGCAGAGACCACATCCGCCCGCAATCGTTCCTCCAAGGCCGTCGCCGCCTCCACACTGACCAACTCATGCCCAACGCCGTTCCGATATCCCACTTTATGTACCAATATCGTCCTCGCATACAAAGTCCTGAGTTTCGAGTAGATTATACTAGCCGCACCCTTCACCCCCTCTGCGTCCCCAGCTACTCTAAGGAGGCGAAGGACGACCCTCTCAAATGCCACGTGTGTATCGAACCCGAAGAATTGTCTTGGCCTCTCCGGTGTGATGGAAAGTACGTTGAGCAGCGCCGTCGTCGCGGGAATCACATGGCCAACTTCGTACTGGTCTTCATAGCTCTCCAAGGTCGCCACAACACTTTCACGAACATCGGGCGCAAGTGATATGAGGTGATCTTCGAGTTGACTCTCGTCCTCCAAACACGCCCAAGCGCGCTCCGTGCTCGTCAGCGCCGACAGCGCTTCACTCTGGACACGACTAAGATAGAACGCAAAGATGTCACGATGTGCCACCCTGCGCTGCACCAGCCATCGGCCCGCGTCGTTCGTGACGTTTTGGCCCGACAGTGCCCCTGGAAAGAGAAACGACACTACATCGCGAAGCCACGAGTCCTGCTCAACTAGAGTGTCAATTTTCCCCTGAAGTTCGTTTCTGCGCACAAGTGGCTCCCAAGACTTATGCAACGACCTCCTCAATTCGCATATGTGACCGAAGTCGTCTGGCCTGAACACTCGAACTGCCTCCAAGCCAAGCACATCCACCAGTGCCACTCGATCTTCGATTTGCTGAGCGGTCATCCTAACGGCTGCCGCATACCTCTTGATGTCCCTAATATTCCGAATGAGTGGAAGAACAATTTTCGCAAATATATCCGCCCATCGATCGCGATCAAGAGGTCCAGTTTTTGTCTCCAAAATCGCCATATCTAGAGCATCAAGCACTTGATCCCTCAAGATCGTCGAGTCTGCGATGGGGAGATCAAAGGCAATCTGTAGTATCTTCTCCAAGTAGTCCCTGCCAGGTGTGTTCTCCTCTGAAAGAGCCGATTCAACTCGATACCGGTCAAAAGCTAGTAGATAGATCACGTTAGGAAAACTGGCTGTCTGTCTGACCAAGCCGAAGACATCTCTTATCTCTGAGTTGCGTAGTCTATCTATGTCGTCCAATACAATGACGATGGGATCGGATAGCTTATTGAGTTCCTCCGAGATCAGGTTCTTTCGCTCCTGAACGGACTTCTTCCTGAGCCAAAACCAACCGACAATCTTGATTAATTCCCGCCTCCAACCTGACAGAGCATCCCCAATTGCTTCTAATTCCTTCGCTACGCTGCCAAGGTCTACTTGTACCTTTAGTTGAGCGGCTATCTCGGAGAAGAAACTACCGACGAGGTCGGCTGTTCCACTGAACATCCATGGGTTGAAATCCAACGTCTTAATGGATCGCTTGTCGAACTCCTTCCGGGCTAGGTTGATGAAGGATGTTTTGCCCGATCCCCACGGCCCTAGAAGGCCGACGACGAGACCACTTCGGTAATCATAGGAGAGGATTTGGTCGGCGAAGTCGTTCGCAAGAACAGCCCTGCTGAGAAGGTCGGCGGCAGAGTCATCGATGGGGTTGTCGGTCGGGATGGTCATGTTCGATCTCGGTGAGCACGTTCCACGTTGAGTTCCAGGAGGTGGGCCAGCGGTCGCGGTAGGGTTTCTTCTTGGCACCCAAGTTTCCTCGTCAATTCCCTAGTCTAGCAGGAAGTCGCAGTCGGTGGGGTGTCTGGCCATCCGTAAACGCCCAAGGCGGTCCGGTCCATGGCCGTGTGCGGGGGGCGGAGGTGGGCGATGTCGGGGTCGGCCTCATCGGGGTCTAGGAAGCGTTTGCAGGTCTTAGTGAGGCCCTCGTTGCGCTCGACTATGGAGGCGACCGGTGGTCGGTCGTAGTACGCCTTGCCGGCGGCTGCGAGGGGGGATTGCCAGTTATCGGGGAACGGGAAGGTCTTGAAGCAGTCGGAGGGGGTGTAGAGCGGAGGTCGTCCCTCATGGACGACCCGAAAAAGCGGCCCCAGATTGTGTGGGGGTGAGATTGGAGGGTGCAGAAGGCGGAGTGAGTGTCGATCGGAAGAACTGCGAGGGTGTTGGCAAACACAATGCATGAAGGCAAAAGTGTGGCGGCATGATGTGTTGTAGCGCTGCAGTTGATGGCCAACACAGGTTCCAACCCTGTGACGGCAGCGAACAGCTCTAGGCGCAGCCTCTCGAACTGCCACCATGGAGCGGTCGAGCGGCTTGCTCGCTGTCTGTGTACTTTCTGTTCGACGATCAACTAGCAATTCCGGCCAATCCGCCGCCACCGACCCTGGTTAGTCCTCCGGGGCCACTACCTGCCGCCGCAGTTCCCGCCACCTCTCAGCATCGGCGTCCATCCAAAGCCCCCCCCCCCCCCCCCCCCCCCACGTCTCCCCGCCACAACCGGTAATCCCGGAAATTGATCATGTAGCGATGATGCGCGTGGGTTGGGCTAGTGTTCACTGCCTCGCCGCCGATGTATTGCTCCCCAGCTACGCAGGTTATCTTCAAGCAGCCGCCGCATCTCCGCAACGGAGGTGGCGCTGTTATCAACAAATAGAAGCATCCGGTTTTGCTGCGGTCCGCGCTGGCAAGGCTTGGGGCCGTCCGCAGCGTAAGTTTTCATCTCGACCACCCTAGTGCATGGGGCGGACCCGATTCGGCTGTGCGCTTCGGGCGAAGGGAGCGCAGTGACCGCAGCCCGAGCCACGGCGTTGACCCAGTCGAAGAACGCAAACAGGTCGTCCAGGCCGAACACCTGCACCGCCCCGCCGGCGCCCTGTCTCATTGACCGGAGGGATGCAGCGGCCTCAGCCGTATTGGCGCAGGGCGGGCTTCAGTCATGCGTCCGGGTGGGGCTGCGGCAGCGCGATGTAGTCGTAGTCCAGCACCGGGCGAACGCTGTAGCCGAACGCTTCAATCCTCCGCCAGGTGGCGTGAATGCGCTGCAAGTCCTGCGGCGTCGCCGGCGGGTGGAAGCCTCGGGTCGGAGCGCCGGGGTAGGACTTGCCGCCCAGTATTTCGATCAGGATGACCGGATTGCTTTCCCAGATGAGCCTTTCCGCCCCGGCCAGCACCTCGTCCTCAAAGCCCTCCACGTCGATCTTTAGCAGGGAGACGTTCTCGAAGCCGAAGCTGTCCAAGGGGCGCAGCTCCGCCCGGTCGCCCCCAGCGCCAACCGACAGGCCGGACTCGCCGGGAATCCTGCCCATGTTCTCCCTTTCGCCATCGGCGGCCAGCGCAATCAGGCTGACTTCCTCCGGCCAGTTCATCTCCACAATCCGGGTCTGCGCGCCGACCGCGTACCTCAAGGCCGTGACGTTGGAGAGTTCATTGAGCTCGATGTTGCGGCGCAGTTCCCGGTAAGCCTTGCGCTGCGGCTCGAAGGCGTAAACGCGCCCTTCGGGGCCGGCCAGCCGGCCCATCAGAAGGGTGTGGGTGCCGATGTAGGCCCCGACGTCCAGCGCCACACTGCCCGGGACGACGTATTCCTGAATGTTGCGGACAACATGCGGCTCCCACACCAAGCCGTCCGCTAAGGTTCCCTTGATGAGATCCCGGGGCGGCGGTTCAATCCAGAAACGCCCGATGTGGGGCGTCCTCCACCAAGTGGACAGGCAATGCACCCAACCCCTCAGCGGGCATTGCCAAGGCGGCCTCGGCACAACGTGCCACTCGTAGTCGGCGAACGGGAAGTCCTCGACGTACTTCTCCGTTTCATCAACATCCCGCAGGAGCAAGGGAGCAAGACATGGTGGCGACCCGCAGAGGGCAGTGTTCTCGGCGTCCGCCTGAACGGGGAAAACGCCGTACGGAACGGCGAAGGCACCGAGCGTCGCCGCAAGCAAGAGGCGCTTCAGCATCGTCGCGCTCCTGGATGCGCAGGGCTTGCCGAACGACCTCGGACCGCGCCGCCCGTTGCGCACTGCCGCGCATTGAGGCGGCACCAGCTCAGGTCGCCAAGGCTGCTTTCCAAGTCACATCCAAGCTGCCGGGAATTCCGATTGTATCCCGTCCTTTTGGTGCCTCGACTGGGGGCGCTTGGTACGGAGTCGAAGACGCAATAGAGGGGCAATCACTGCTTCTGGCGATGCACTTCACATGGCGCTAATAGAGCCGCATGGCCTGTGCAGGCTTCGTTAGGCGTCCGTGGCGGCCAAAATCGCGTAGTGACCGTCCTGCCCGTGGCCGCGGCAGGCGGGGCATAGACCCAGGGCATCCGCACACGCATGGCAATCGTCCGCGTTGGCTGCCTCGCCCAAGCAGTTCCGACAGAAGCCCGTGCCCGCGCACTCTGGGCAGGCGTAGCCCTCCACCAATGCCGGATAATGGCGCTCAGGTTCGCTGCCCGCCCCGTCAGCAGCGCGGCAATCACCAGTTCTGCGGAACGTGGCGTGGCCGAGTTTTTCGCCCCGGTCCGTGGATTCAAGCGGTTCGTCTGGACCGATGAAGCGACCCTGGGGACCGCTGGAAGACACGCGGGCCCACATGTTTGCCAAGACTTGCCCGTGGCGGAGCACCTTCAATTCGCCCTCCGTACCGGGAACCAGTTCTTGCATGGCGGGCGCATTTTCTGTTCTGCGCCAACTGGCTTTGAAGGCCTGGCCGGTGCGCAAAGGCAAGCCCCAGTCGTCAAGCCGTTGGCTTGGCGGATCGTCGATGGGGCCGCTCCACGACGATTCTTTGGTCCGCCAACTAGTGCTCCAACCTCCGCGCGGTGGCCTCAGTGACTTCGAAAGTGGCTCTGGGCGATGGTTGCGGAACTCAAACCGCTTGCCGTCGGTCGTCATGCAGCATCTAGACGCCATGTGCAGGAATCGAAGCGTGTCAACGTCGTACCGCTCTTCAGCGGATTGCCGCAACTGCTCCACGGCTTCGTCCAGCCACTTGGCCAGTGCGTCGCCACACTCGCCGTCCAACGCTCTGGCTCGAATGTGCCTGGAGAATGCGTTGATGAGGCCGCCGCCGCGTTGCACCCACGCATTCAAGTCCTCAATGGACACGCCCTCCTGCGGCAACGGCTGACTGAGCGCTGCACATAGCTGATGCTGCAAACGGCGATGAACGCCGTGCATCCCGTGGTCCGTCCAAGCCTTGGCCATGAGTATGTCAGTGGCGCTGCGCGTGATCTCCAGAAACATGTCTGGACTCAGAGGGCCAGGCAGTTCTTTCATGTTCTTAGGACTCTTTTCCAGCAGGAAGTACCTCCAAGCAATCTGCCCCCCTTTTTTGCTGACCCCCTGCAGGTATTGCTCCAGCTTTTGAAACTCTGGCGGGAACTGGATGAATGACGCATATTCCGCGTAGCATTCCTCCAGCAAGCCCCTGTCCAGTTCCGAAAGCCTGCTGAACACCTTGGCTAGGTTGTGGCCGTCGCCTTTCGCCGTTTTCGCCCCTCCCCCATCATCCAGGTAGCCCGTCGTGCGTATACCGACCAGCAGCTTAATGCACTGCTCCAGCAGGGAGTAGGCGCCGACGACAACCGGCCAAAAGCGTATGGCGTCGTAGTGGGGGGCCAAGTCTCGGCCTTGCACTTGACGCCTGTGTTCGACCAGTTGGTGGAAGGCACCCTCCATTAGGTGCGCCTTGTGACGGTATTGGTCCACGGGCATGACGTCCTCAAGCCCGTGCTTTTTCTCCAAATCAGCGTACTCGCTCACTGCTGCCATCCCTCTCCAACACTCAAGCCGGCTCCTTGCCCCGAATGGACCGCCGCAGGCCATTCGCGTCGACGGCCGACATGCTAGCACCGCACCGGGCTGGCCGGCGGAGGTGAACGACGGTCTTGGAGGAAATCCGTAGCTCCAACTTACCCAATCGCCCCGCTCAAGAAAACGCTCATCACGGTCTCGTCCTTCATCCCCTGCGGTGGCGGAAACCAGCACGGCGTCTATTTCGTGACAGATAGCCGTGGCATCTAGGAGCTAGGTTCGCGGATGTGTTCGCCGTGCGTGGCTTCGGCCTAGTGCTGGGCAACCCGCTCTGGGTGAAGGCAAGGTGATGGGCGTTCCCTGCGTAGGCGAACCGCATCCGGGCGCTTCGGCGAGCGAGAGGCCGCTGCGGGCGCGTTGGCGGCGCAGCATCAACGCGACCATGCACCGTGCGTCGTCCGAGCCAAGCTCAATGTCGCCGCTTCCGCAAGAATGGACTGTCACCGAGAATCCTGAGCAATTGGCCAAAGCCTCCACCATGTCCTTGACCATGACCAAGGCTTCCTCCTCGGTACATCCTTGGGTCATGGCGTCCAGCATGGGAACTTCAGCCAACCAGAACCTGCCATCCTTGAATATTCTGCCCTGCACTCTCATTTCGTCGTTGCTTCCTTCACCCGTCGGACAATGACCCGCGCCAAACGGCAATCGAGCGCTTCTGCAACGGCGACATATCAAGCGTCATAACTCGTCAGATTATGCCGCAGTGCCCAAATACGGGCTGCGAAAGGTGAGAACGGAAAAAGGTCGATGCCGAGCGTTAGCAGATCCCGAGAGGCGGACATGGCTTCAAATGCGGATATTTGCCCAATTCGCTCCAATCGGCGCAGAATATTGGTTGCTTCAACGAGCACTAGCTCCGGACCGGCCAACGCTCCCTCTGCGAGCACATCGTCCGCCCATTGTCCTGACGGCCCTGCATCCACAACCGCGGCAACCAGCGCCGAAGCATCGACAACAACGGTCACGTCCGGCCCGCGTCACGCACTTCCAGGATGAGCGAAGGCGGAACGCAAGTGCCAGCGGCTTCCTTGCGCCGACGAACGCGCCGCAACCACGCGTCGGTGGAGTTTTGCCCAGCGATTCGTTCCAACTCGATGCGAAGGAAGTCCTCTATGGATTGGCGTTCATAGGCAGCACGCGCTGCAAGAGCGTCGAGTCTCTTCCGGGACATCGTTAATGGTGATCCGCACTGACATGCCGCGCATCTTGCCATTAAGCGGGGCATCGCGCAACATCCGCCCCCGATGCCGGCAAGCCGGCCGACGCCCTAGATTTCCCGGAAGCTAAGCGGATTGATATAGTTCTTTTGGAATGAAAGACTGCCCTCGGAGCACACGGGAAACCGGAGCAAGCGTAGGGGTGCGCTGGTGGCCACGAAACGACGAGAGGAAAATCATGAGCCATCCAAACCAATCGAGCTTGGCCGCGGCCATGCTGCTCGCGGTGGGCGCCATGTCGGCCTTGGCGCTCGATGCCCACGCCGCCGATGCGGGGGATGCAGCGGATGACGCGGTAGCCTGGGTGGAGGAGATCCTGGTGGAAGCAAGGCGGCGGGTGGAGAATCTGCAGGAGGTGCCGCTTTCCATCACGGCGTTAACGGAGGGGGCGCTGCGGGATCTGGGCGTGGATGAAATCAAGGATCTGTCGTCCTTCTCTCCCGGTTTGGACATTGAGGGAGGCGTTGACAACAACAGCACGCGCTTCTTTGTGCGGGGCGTTGGCACCGCCACCCCAAGCATCGGTTTTGAACCGGCTGTTCCCATCTACATCGACGACATCTACACCCCCTTGGGTCTTGGCGGCAACATCGACATTTTCTCCGTTGATCGCGTGGAGGTGCTGAGGGGGCCGCAAGGTACACTTTACGGCCGCAACAGCCTTGGCGGCGCGGTTAAGCTGTATTCAAGGGAATTTGGCGATGCCACCGAAGGCGCCGTTTCGGTAACGGTTGGAAGCTACGGCCAGCGCAACGTGAAAGGCGAGTTTCGGACGCCCGTGCTGGAGGACAGACTGTTTTTCGGCGTGGCGTACGCCTCAATCCAAAATGACGGCATCCAGGACAACGTCTATACGGACACCAAGGGGTGGGAGGACGACAAGCAGCTGTATCGCATTCGCGTCGAAGGGCGTCCCAACGAGACCCTGACCCTCAGGTACAGCTACGAGAGAAACGACTCCGCCGGCGCCGCGAAGCAAGTGCGGGTAAGACCCGGAACCCAGGGCCTCATCGACTTCAAGGCGCATGTCGGCGGTGCCGCCGCCTACAACAACGCTCTACGAAATGCCTACGCCGCAGGCCTGGATCCGACAGCCTACCCACTGTTGCCGGCAGGAGACGTCCCATTTGTCGTCGCGGCGAACAACCCTTTCGCGGGCAACGTTGACAACATTTTCTCCGACATGATCGGCGACAACACCGTTGACCAGGAAAGTCATACTTGGAGTTTGGCCTGGGAGATCAAAGACGGCTATTCGATCCGCTATCTGGGTGCAGTCCGCGAGCAGTTCAATACGCGCTTGTTTGATATCGACGGCGGCCCCGCTGCGTATTTTCCGGGGTTCGAGGAGTTTTCATTTGAGGCGGAAACCCATGAACTCCGGCTGGAGCACCAATCGGAGCGCCTGAACGTGTCCGCCGGCGCCTTTTACTATGAGGAGGACTCGGATGGGCTGCAATTTTTCCAGAACCCCTTCTCCATCCCATTCGCGACAGCGAAAATCGAGGCGGCCACCGTGGCGGGGGACTTCAGTGTGCTGACGTTTGAACCCGTGCGGTTGATTCAAGACCCCATGGGCAACCATACCGGGTCGAACGTCGTTCGGCTGAACAACGCTCTCCGTCAAAATACGGAGTCCACCGCGCTTTACCTCAACGTAGGCTATGAGGTCAACGAGAAACTGCGGTTGTCGTTTGGTGTGCGCTACACGGAGGACGACAAATTCGGCGAAACGCTCGTGGGCAACAATAACGAAGGCGCCTTCATAACGGTCAGCACGGATACAACTCCCGGCACCGGCAATTTCACTCCGGTTGGCGGCCTTGGACAGTTCTTTTCCGCCAACGGTTTGTCGGCTGATGCGCTGCGGAATTTCATCGGCGTTTCCGGCCCCCCTCCCGTGCCGCCCGATAGGTTCGGGGCGATCAGCGACTTGCAGGCCAGCTTTGATGAAGTCACCTTTGAAGTCACGGCCGATTACTCATTGACCAAGGATTCCATAGTTTACGGTTCATTCAAGCAGGGGTTTCAGGGGGGGCATTTGTTCCCCATCGCCATACCCGATACGGTTCCTGTCCTAGACGCTCAAGGCAACGTTTCACAGACGGAGATCGGCGTTGATCCGATCACGTCGCCCCAGAAGATAAATGCGGTGGAAATCGGCTTCAAGACCACCATCGACGGGCGCATTCAGTGGAATGCGGCCGCCTACTGGTACGACTGGAAAGACATGATTCTGTTCCAGAGGTTTGAAGTAACCGGGGATCAGAACCTATTGGCGTCCTTTTCGGTTCCCGCAAACTCCGCCTCCGCGACCTCTCTGGGCATCGAGTCCGAGCTTCAGTACGTCGTGAATGAACATTTCGCGATGTTCGCCAACGTCGCATACAACCACTTTGCATTGGATTCCGTGGTGCGCACGGACGCCGTCAATGGCGCTGTGGAAGTTAGGGATCAATTTGTCGATGACTGGGTTGCCGCCAGTCCCGATTTTCAAGGCACGATGGGCCTTGAGTACTTCCATGACCTTGGCAACCTCGGCAAGCTGCGTTGGTGGGCGACCGTCGCCTACCGGGACAAAATCAGCGCCAATGGGCAGGCGTCGTTCCAGAAGGTCGGCCTGAACCTGCTGTCTCCGCGCCAGGTCGATGAAAACTTCTACAGCGCCAGCCACACGGACATTGGCGCGGGGGTCAGTTTTACAAGCCTTGAGGAGAACTGGCGGGTTGACCTGAGCGCAAGCAATCTACTCGACGAGCGGCGCCCCGAGGCCATCGTCAATTCGGTTCAAGGACGCTTCCTGGGTACGCTCGAAACATGGAACAGGCCGCGGGCCTGGGCATTGACGCTTTCATACGACTTCTGACCGAGGGAAGTCAGCCGCCTGAGAGGAATCGCTTAGGCGAGAGAGAAGCCGCTGCGGGCGATCTACGTCGCCGCCACCCGTGCCAAGAAGGGACTGCCTCTGTTTAGTTTCGGCACCCGCAGCGGATTTCTTGTTTGAGCGCCGCGGCGCATTGCGACTAGGCCGCCTCGTCTTCGGCAACGCCGGTGAAGTAGGCGGAGACAATCAACAGCAAGCGTGAATTCTGGGGTACGATGTCGAGGCGGTCCACGATCAGCTTCTTGGGGTAGGTGGCCAGCCGATGGAGCAGTTGCAGCTCCGCTCCCTGCCGATAGTTGACGTTGACCTGGGCCTGAATCCGCCACAGTCCAGGCGCCTCCGGCACCCGCTCGCTGACGCCGGAGCGAATGCGGGCGTTGCGGAACTCCAACTGGCCCAGCGTCTCCGTCAAGGCCGCCTGCAGGCTGGCCTGCGCCAAGCCTTGGGTGTCCGCTCGCCAAAACAGGGCGGTCAACCGCTCGTTGCGTTGGCGCTCCGCATCGAAAGCCGCCGACCAGTCGTTTCCGCCAAGAATCCGCTCCGCGCGCGCCATGCGGTCGGCGGCGGCGACGTAGCCGTCATAGGCGACGACCATCCGGTCCCGCTGCAGGAGCGCCAAGAAAACCAATAGGATGAAGGCGATGCTCCAAGCCCCAAGGCGAAGCCGATTATTGGCGGCCAGCTCTGTGTACACCCGTTCCCAAGCGGCGAGCAAAGCCTTCATCGGACAATCCTCATGCTCAGTTCCAGCCGGTTTTCGCCCCGGGCCTGCTCAACCCGCACATCGGCGAAGATTGGCTGCTCTTCAAGCAGGCGCACATATTCGACGGGGCTGGCTGCGGCATCCTCCACCACCACCTGCAGTTCGCCTTCCTGATAGCGCCACTGGGTGAATTTCGCCTCCGGATTCGGCGTGGTCCGATCCACCACCCCCATCAGGTAGGCTTGGGACGGCGCAAGCAGCAGCTCGTTCAACCGTTCGTTGATTCGGTTTAGCCGGCGATGCCCGTCCCGAGCCGCCATGAACGGTGCGACCTCGTCCTGAATCAGGCTGAAGGACTCGTTGAAGGCGTCCTCCGCCAAGCCGTACTTCCATTGCCGCGCCTCCTGCCAAACCAACACCGTAGTCAGCACCATCGCCACCGCCGCCGCCAACCTGAGCTCGTTGCGCAGCAGCCACTCCCTCGGCGTGGTGTCGGCGGACCAGGGTTCAGCAAGAAGTTCATCCAACACCGGCGGAACTGCGGCCTCGGCCAAGCCCTGACGGTCCGCAAACCAAGCCAAGCGCTGCTCCGTGGGCGGCTGCGAGGACCAAAAGGCATCCTTAAGCAAACCGCTCCGCCAGCATTGAATCTCGAAGCCCTCATGGCATAGCTGCAAATGGATGCCGTCCTCGCGCTGGGGACGGAACAGCGTTTCCGGCAGCACCAGGCATTGGCTTGGGTCAACGCCGGCTTCCGCCAGCATGGAGTTGCCGGACTCCATGTCCACGGCGTCCGCATCCCAATACCACACCATGGCGTTGCCACCGGACCAGACGGCGAAGTGGCCGGTTCGTTCAAACGGGCTCCAACTCGACGCCTGCAGGGCCAGGGCCGCCTCCCGCTTGGCCCGAGGCACATGCTCGAAGCTTTCGCAGCGGTACAGGCACAGGCCCCGACCCAAAATCCAGTGCGGACGCAGGGAGTGAAAGGGCAGCAGCACCACGCCGCCCCGGTTCTGCAGCAGGTTGGGGCTTCTAGAGAAGCGCCGCCGCAGGTCTTGCAGGAGCTTCGGTATCATCTTCGGGAAACTGCTCCCAATACTGGTAATCCTTGCGCCAAGGCGCATCGTCTGCAAAAGGCGTCAATTCAATGCCGGCGAGCAGGCGTTGGCTGCGGTCGGGACGCCACATGGCAAGCCGCACAAAACGCGAGGGACGCCGCAGCACCTCGCTCTCTTCAATGCCGGTGACGATGGTGCCGGTTTGCTCAAAGAGAGGCTGCAGATACATGATGGGTCCCCGCTCGCGCATTTGCAGCACTTTCTCCGCACCGGTCGCGTCAACGCCCAGCATCGCGGCCACCAACTCCCTCGGCATCGTATTGAAATTGTAGCCTGCCGGCGGGCGCACCGTCAGCAACGGCTTTGCTCGGCGCCACTGATCAGGCGTCATCAGTTCAGCAAAGCCAAGCACCCGCCTGAATTCCACCGGCGTGATCATGATCCAATTAGGAGGCGGCGGCAGGCGGCGCTGCAAGTAAGCGAACCGCTCAGCGCCGTTCAAGGTCAGGTTGGAGTCATCGTCAATGTAGTCCAAGGTGCGGAATCTTGCTCTAGTGCGGTTGGCCGCGCTCACACCAACCCACTTCAGCAGGGCTTCAAGAGGCCAGGCCTGGGGTCGATTCAGGGAAACTAGGCCGAACTCATCCTGCAAAGCGATGCGCCAGCCGCCAAGGCCCTGGTATGGGGTTCCATCCATCCACAACTCGCCATCCCCCTTCTGCGGCACCGCCGTGAAGCCATCGGTGAAGCTTTGCTGCTCGAACATAAGCAGGCCGCGGTAGTTCATGGGGTTGGTGGCGAGCAAATAAAGCAGCGTGGCTTCAGTGCTGCGCCGGTCCAAGTCTTCTTGAAGGGTGCGCTTGATGCGGATGGCCTGTTCGACGTTGGCGTTTACCGTGCTGTCGATGTAGGCGGCCAGCACAGCCAAGCCGGCAAGGATCCAAAGGGTGGCCACCAAAATGAAACCGCCGGACTTCATTCACCTTCACCCGTCTTTTGATCATCGATCAGAAAATTAAGCACGGGCTCCGGATGCAGAGCCAAGCCGGCCAGCCAGAGCACCCGGCCGTCCTCCGCAGTTAGGCGCACGAGGCTGGGAATCCATTGGCGGGTTTGCGGCAGAGCCCGCCATTGGGTGCGCCACTCGCCATCCCTGCCGGCGTATTCAAACCTCAGGGCGGCGTCGGGTTCCTGCAAGACGGTCCAGCCCAGCTCGTCGCCCTCCGCGTAGCGCACGGAATCGTCATCGGCAATGGACCACCTGATTTTGCGCGGCAGGCCCGGCGGCGCATTCAGGGGCTCCAGCGTGACGCCCTCAAAGGCCGCGGCGTCGCCGATGAAGTTTCGATCGGGGGCCAGATAGGGCACCATGGCGCCAACCGTGGAGGTGAACCAGCGCTGCTGCATGGCAAGGGAGGCGGCCCGTCCACTATGGCGTTGCACGGCCTCCATGCCGGCAAGGAAAAATCCCAACCCCTGAACGAGCAAAGTGCTGAGCAAGGAGGCGAACACCAAAACCACCAGCATCTCCAACAAGGAGACCCCGGCGCCACCCATGCGCCAACCCGCTGTCCGGCTGCCCCTGTAGGCACCGAAGCGGCCCCGTTGCGGGGCGTCCCCAGGCTGCTTTCCCACTGCCTGGAGTGCATTTGCCTGACGCAAGCTACCCGACGTTATCAAGAATCCTCCCACAGACAACCTGCGCTAGCCAGGCTGCTCAAAGACGGGCCGCACCAACTGATGGCCGACCAGTCGCAGGCGGTAGCGGCCAAGCACCCGCTCACCCTCGCTGGCGGTGAGGTCAACTTCATAGAGACCAAGGCGAAAGCTGGCGAGAAGGCCAGCGTCGTTCTGCCCCTCCCGATGGGCCTCCAAGCGCCGCGCCGACCAATTGAACCGCATCCCTTGGACCTCAAACTCGCCCTCCCCCTCGGTGGTGAGGTTCATGGTCGCAAGGCGCTCCACCGCCTGACGCACCAACGGCGCTTGGCGGACGGCGTCGCTGGCCTTTATCAAGGTGGTGACATTGGTGGAATAGAGGCTGTAAAGGGCCATGGCGCCGCCGGCGAAGACCGCCAAGGCCACGATGGCCTCCAGGATGGTGAAGCCGGCCTGAACCGAAAACCTGCCCCTAGCTGCCATGCTCCGCCGCATCCCTATGCCGAATCGCCGCACCGCACCGGTCGCGGCGCACAAAGAGGGCGGCGGCGGAATTCCACCTTGGTTGTCCGGATCCCCGCGTCCGCAAACATTGTTGACGCCCGCAACAAGGCTCAAGGGATCCGGCAGAACGGGGCTTGCAGGCTGTATGCCTCCCGCCGACCCTGCGCGTCGATCAGGGTTAGGCGAGCCCCTAGACAAACGCCGTTGGCGCGCACCAGCAGCGGCCGGTCCAGCTCCATGCGCCAGTTGGGTGGCAAACCGAGTTCATGCCGCAGATGGCCGGGCGCCGCCACGTTCAAGTGTGCATCCTCGGCCGGCGGCAGTTCCGCCTCCTCCGGCCAAACCACCAAGTCCCGTCCGGCCAGAGCCGCTTCGGCGCCTAGGCGGGCGACTTCATCAAGCACCAAGTCCCGGTCCGAACGCCGGACAAGGGAACCATAGAGGTTTTGCAAGTTCGGCAGGGCCAAAGCCATGGCGGCGCCGAGAACAACCAGCACCACAATGAGCTCAAGCAGGGTGAAGCCCGCGCCCGCCCGCTTGGAGTGCTTGTACACTGGACGCAGCCGCCTTGCAGCGCCCTCAATTGTCCGCCAGAAAACCCACTTCGGCATTGATGCCCTCACCGCCCTCGGCGGAGTCCGCGCCTAGGGAATAGAGCGCAAAACCCTGCAGGTTGTCGGCGGGAAACTTGTAAACGTATGGGGTGCGCCAAGGGTCCAACGGCAATTCGTCCTCAAGGTAGGGGCCGTCCCAATAGTCGGCCGCTTCCGGCGGCGGGTTCATCAAGGCGGCAAGGCCCTCGGCGGTGGTTGGATATTGGCCCACATCCAGGCGATAGGTTTGCAGCGCTCCCTTGAGCATCTTGACCTGCGTGTCGGCCGCCTTGACCTTGGAACTGTCCACCCGCCCGAACAGGCGCGGCCCGACCAAGCCGGTCAGCAGACCCATGATGACCAGCACCACCATCAATTCGATCAGCGAAAAGCCGGCACCCTCCGAACGCCGCCGGCCGCTCGCGCAAGCCCCGCCGCCAATCCTGTGCTTCATCGCCCGCATTGCCAAACCCTCTTCGCACTCACTCCACTAAAAACGCTTTCTCCGGCAAGGATTGCTCCCTCAAGCGCCCCGGCTGATTGGCCCCCTTGCGAGGGGCCGTCCCGAGCACTCCCAGCCCAGCTAATGGCTTTAGAGCATGCCTTCATTGATGCTGGTGATCGCCAGGATGATGCCGACCATGATCAAGCCCAAAAAGCCGCCGATCAATAATATCGCCAGCGGCTCCACCAAGTTCAAGAAGCGCTGCATGCGCCGGCTGCTGTTCTCTTGGTACAGGTTCGCCAGCGAACGCAGCATTTCCGCCAGTCGGCCGGACTTTTCGCCGACCCGAATCAGATTGTAGCCCGTGGGCGTCAAGGCGTCTTGCCGCTCCAGGGCTGCGGACAGGGCGACGCCGCTGCGCACGGCGGCGGCGGTGCGCTCCAAGCCGTCCCGCCGCCGGGACACCCGAACGCCGCGCAAGGCCAAAGTAAGGGCGTCCATGAGTTCGACCCGGCTGAACAGCATGGCGCTCATCACCGAAGCCCAACGGGCCGTGTCCGCTTCCGAAAACCAGTCCTTGAGCACCGGCAGCCGAGCGCCGAAATCCAAAAGGCTTTGGCGCACCGCGGCTTGGCGCAGCAGCAGCACGGCGGCGGCGGCGCCTCCGCCCAACGCGGCGAAGACCAGCAAGCTGTTGTCGTTGAACCAAAGCCCGGTGCGCAGAATGACCTCCGCGAGCAGGGGCAGTGCGTTGCCCTCATCAAGGAGGTTGGAGAAGCGCGGCACCACGAACACGAACACGAATAAGACCGCCGCCAACCCGGCGGTGATCAAAATCGCCGGATAGGTCAGGGCGCTGCGGAAGTCCGCCGCCACCTTGCGGTCATACTCCAATTGCGAGACGGCTTGGCGCAGGGCCTCGGCCAACTGCCCGCTCAACTCCCCCGCCGCCGCCAACTGGAGAACATAGTCCGGCAGCGGCAGCCGGCTTTCCTTGAGGGCGTCCAAGAAGCTGCGGCCCCGGGTCAACTCCGCGCCAATGCGGGAAAACGCCTCGGCCAAGACCGCGTGGTGGCTGCCGCGGCTCTGCGCCTGAACGGCCTCGCTCATGGAAACGCCGGCTTCAAGCAGAGTGGCGAGTTCGTGCAAAGCCACCGTCAGGTCTTGCGGACGCAGCCGCCGCCGCAAAAGCCCGGGGGACGACGGCTGCCGCTCGACAACCTCAACGACGGTCTGGCCATCGTCGTTCAGGCGGCGAATGGCGTCACTGACGGAATCGGCCTTGAACTGCCCCTTGTGCAGAACGCCTTGCCGGTCAACGTACTCGTAGTCGTATTCAGGCACGGCGCTGCAATTCCTCAAACATGGCGCACAACGAGCCACGAACGATTCGGTGGTTCATCACAACGGCGCAGCCGGACATGGGGGCTAGGCCAAGGTCAGGCGGCTGACTTCATCCAAGGTGGTCGCGCCTTGGGACGCCTTTATCAGCCCATCCTGAAACAGGGTGCGCCAACCCTGCTTGCGGGCGAAGCCCTTCATGTCGTTGAGCGAAGCGCCGCCGACGATCATGTCCTGCATCTCGGCGCTCATGGGCACCAGCTCGTAGATGCCAAGGCGCCCTCGGTAACCCGTTTGCTGGCAGGCGTCGCACCCCGCGGCCTGCACCCAACGGTCGCCAAGCAGGCCGGACGGCAAGGCGGCCAACTCCTCCGCCAGCAGGCTGGGCGGCGGGGTTGGCTTGGCGCAGCGCGCGCAGGGCCGGCGCACCAAGCGCTGCGCCTGCACGCCGCGAATGGGGGAGGCCACCAAAAACGGCTCCACGCCCATGTCGATCAGCCGCGTGAAGCTGGATATGGCGTCGTTGGTGTGGATGGTGGAAAGGACGATGTGCCCGGTCAGCGCGGATTGAATGGCGATCTCCGCAGTCTCCAAGTCCCGAATTTCGCCGATCATGATGGTGTCCGGGTCTTGGCGCAGTATGGCCCTGAGCGCCCGGGCGAAGGTGTAGCCGATCTCCGCATGAGTCTGGATCTGGGTGATGTTCGGCATCTGGTACTCGACCGGATCCTCCACCGTGATGATCTTGCGAACGCCGTCATCGGACTCTTCAAGGGCGGCGTAGAGGGTGGTCGATTTGCCCGACCCGGTGGGGCCGGTCACCAGAATGATGCCGTTGCTGGACCCCAGCCAACCGCGAAAAAGCTGCAAGTGGTCCGCCTCCATGCCGAGATTTTTCAGCCGCAGGTCCTCTCGCTCCTTCGGCAGCAGCCGCAGCACCACGGATTCGCCGAAAGCGCAGGGCACGGTGGAGACGCGGATGTCCATTTCCCGGCCTGATATGCGGGCGCTGATGCGGCCGTCCTGGGGCAGGCGGCGTTCGGCGATGTCGATGCCGGAGATGAGCTTGATGCGGGACGCCACCGCCGGAAAGCGCTCCACCGGCTGGGTGAGCCTGGTGTGCAGCACCCCGTCCACCCGCAGCCGCACGGCGAAGCTTTCCTCGCTGGGCTCCACATGAATGTCCGAGGCGTCCATGTCCACCGCTTGGGCGAGCAGGTTGTTCACCAGCTCGATCACCGGCGCCTCCTCCGCCATCTCCCGCAGTTGCTTGGCGTTGTCGCTGGCGAACAGGCCCTCGATGGCCCGCTCCTTCTTCACGAAGTCGAGCAGGCGGTCGATCTGGTGCGCGGGGGCGAGGTGGAACCGAATCGGCTGCCCCGGATAAAAGTAGTCCAACGTTTCGAGCAGCAGGCCATCAAAGACATCCCGGGCGATGCACTGCAGTTCGTCCCCTTCCCGCCACAGCAAGGCGGCGCGGTCCAGGAACCACTCCAGCTTGATGGGGGACCCGCACATGAAGTGGTAAACCTGCAGACTGTCCGGCAGGTCTTCACTCTGGCGCAGGTAGGCCATGTCCAGCCGCTCCGAGAGCGTTCGCAGCAACACGTCCTCAGAGATGGCGCCGATGCGCACGAGCAGCGGCCACAGGCGTCCGCCGGCGGCCTGCTGTATCTGCACCGCCTTCTCCAAGTCCTCGGCCTGGACATGGCCCATTTCGACCAAGCACTCGCCCAGCTCACGCTCCGCGACCACGCGCTCTTGGACTTGATCTTGAACTTGCTGCAGCTCTGCCATAACTGGAAGGTGGGAATTGGCGGACAAGCATCTTCTTGTCCATGTCCGGCACCCTACCACCGCCGGCGAGCGCGAACAAGCAACAGGGGGCCGCGCCACCGGCTGCAAATGCCGCGAACACCAAAAAACGCCGCGCCAACCGGGCCGGCGACATCCGTGTCGAGCCAACGGGCCACCCCTTTAGGCACCTCCATCCGTAGGCGGCCGGCGGAAGATGAACCGTCCCCCTCCTTGTGAAACAATGGCGTCCATCGGACGGAGAGCGGGAGCAAGCCCATGACCATAGAGGTCGTCAACCACACTGGTCGGGAGGTGGCCGTTACCAACTTCAACAAGGAGCGCTACGTCTGCCCGCAGCACATGGAGCGGGAGTGGCAGCGCATCTGGCGGCGCTCGTGGCTGCTGGCGGGGCTGGAAAGCGACCTGCGCGAATCCGGGGACTTCTTCGTCTTCGACCTGGGCCGGGAGCAGATTCTGGCCACCAAGGCGGCGGACGGCCGCCTGTGCGCCTTCCACAACGTCTGCCAGCATCGGGGCAACCGCCTAGTGGCGGCGGAGCGCGGCCACGTCAGCAACTTCCGCTGCGCCTACCACGCCTGGACCTACGGCTTGGACGGCGCCCTCGACGCCGTGCCCCATGAAGACCGCTTCGCCCGAGGCGTGCCCCGCCAGGAGCGCGGCCTGAAGCCGGTGGCCATAGACGTCTGGGACGGCTTCGTGTTCGTTTGCCTGGAGCAGCCGCCCATGCCCTTGCTGGACTTTCTGGGGCCGGTGGCGGAGCTGCTGGCCCCCTACCGCTTCCGCAACATGACCTTGGTGGAGGACCAAACCGTGCGCCACCGCTGCAATTGGAAGGCGGTGGTCGATAACTTCAGCGAGCTTTACCATGTCGATTTCCTGCACCCGCAGCACAGGCGCATGGTCGATTGCTGCAACGACACCGTGCATTTGTTCCCCTACGGGCACACCGGCCTGGCCGTCAAGGGGGCGACCGTGAACCCGCGCTTCCCCGTTCCCGACGAGCCGACGGACATCCAGTCCGCCCAACTGATGAGCCTAGGGCTGGACCCGGCGGACTTCCACGGCCGGGTGCTGGACGTGCGGGAGGCCGTGCAGCGGCGCAAGCGGGAGGCCGGCCGCGCCTACGGCTACGACTACAGCCCCTTCTCCGACGACCAGCTTTCCGACGTGTGGCAGTACAACCTGTTCCCCAACACCATTTTCTCCTTCACGCCGGAACACCTGTGGATACTGCGCCCCCGCCCCCATCCCGACGATCCCAACCGCTGCTGGTTCGACAAGATCAGCCTGGTGCTGCATGCCGACCCCAAGCTGAGCGGCGCCACCAAGGCGCTGTCCGGCCCCGGCTTGGGCGAAGGCGGCCCAACGGACGGCCGAAAACCGGCCGACTACGCCCGCCCGGAGCGCGACGAGTTCGACCACCACGCCATCCTAAGCGGCGCCAAGACCATGACCATCACCATCGATCAGGACATCGAGCTGCTCGGCGGCGTACAGGCCGGCATGAGATCCAACGGCTTCAACGACGTCTGGCTGTCAGACGACGAACTGCGGGTGCAGCACTTCCACAACGAACTCGACAGATTGATGGTTGGCGGCGCAGTTTGCTAATGCGCCACAGCGCCGTCTTGGTGGCCGCCGCCTTATTCCTTTCGGCATCTCCGCGGCTTCTTGCCGCTGCAGCAACGGCACCGGCCTCCGCTGCCGGAATCAGCGTTGCGCGCGGACCGTCCATGCACATCGAGGTGCCCTACTTCGCGCACCAAGAGGCGGGCGTGGTGGTGGACGGACGGCTGGACGAGGCGATCTGGGCCAAGCTGCCCAGCTACGACGGCATGAAGGTGATCTCGCCGGACACCATGGCCGAACCCGCCTATCCAACCTTGATGCGCTACTTCCACACCGATCAGGGCCTTTACGTCGGCGCCAAACTGGTGCAGCCGCCGGAAACCTTGGTCGCCCGGCTAAGCGGGCGGGACCAATTCATCAACCGGGACGGCTTCGGAATCACCTTGGACACCTCCGGGGACGGGCACTACGGCTACTGGTTCGCAGTCAATCTGGGCGGTTCCGTGATGGACGGCAAGGTGGCCCCGGAGCGCCGCTACACCAACCAATGGGACGGCCCTTGGCGGCGCGGCACCGCTGAATTGGCCGACGGCTGGAGCTTGGAAATGTTCCTGCCGTGGTCGATGATGGCCATGCCCAAGAGCGAAGGTGCGCGGCGCATGGGCTTTTGGACCAACCGCAAGGTGGCGCATCTGGACGAACGCTGGTCGTCGCCGCCCCGCCCCTTCACCGTGGCCCGCTTCATGTCGGACTTGGGGGAAATGCGCTTTGGGGAGGTGCAGCCGCGGCGGCAACTGGATCTCTTTCCCCACGTCAGCGCCACCTACGACGGCATCAAGGCGGACGCCGAATACCGGGTGGGCCTGGACCTGTTCTGGCGCCCGTCCAGCAACTTGCAGGTCACGGCCACCGCCAACCCGGACTTCGGCGCCGTGGAAAGCGACGATGTGGTGGTCAACCTCACCGCCTTCGAGACCTTCTTTCCAGAAAAGCGACTGTTCTTTCTGGAGGGCCAAGAAGTCTTCGAAACCACCCCCAGATCCCGGGTGGCGCGGCGTGGCGGCGCCGGCAGCAGCGGCGCCCGGCGCAGCCCATCAACCTACTATCCAACGCCCACCACCCTGGTCAACACCAGACGCATCGGCGGGCCCCCGCGCATCGACCTGCCCGACGACGTAACCGCCGCCGGCGCCGAACTAGGCCGTCCCACGGACTTGCTGGGCACCGCCAAGGTCACTGGGCAACGGGGCGGCTGGCGCTATGGCCTCTTGACCGCCTTTGAGGACGACGTGCGCCGCCGCGCCGAGCGCAATGGCCAGCCCATCCGCTTGGAGCAGGACGGCCGGCAATTCGGCGTCGCCCGCTTGCTGCACGAAGCCAGTGGCGAAGGGCGCTTTTCCGTGGGCTACCTCGGCACCCTGACCCGCTACGAGGAGGATGAGGCCAGGGTTCACGGGCTGGACGCCCACCTCCTAAGCCGCACCGGCAAGATCACCTGGGACGGCCA
The DNA here is from genome assembly GCA_958296195.1 of uncultured Pseudomonadales bacterium. Classification (GTDB taxonomy): domain Bacteria; phylum Pseudomonadota; class Gammaproteobacteria; order Pseudomonadales; family Azotimanducaceae; genus Azophilus. Next base: position 3,821,625 of record OY282455.1, read on the forward strand.
GTTCATGGCCAGCAGCGCGGCTACGGCGGCTTCATGGACCTGAACTACACTCCCAACCGGGAGTGGCGGCACCGCCTGTCGATGGACTACGCGGACAAGCAGTTGGACATCTCCGATCTCGGCTTTCTACGCCGCAACGACAACCGCAGGCTCACCTACCGTGGTTGGTTCAACCGCTCCCAAGGCCTGCAGCGGCTGCGCAACCGCACCGCCAGCCTGTTCGTAAACCACGAGCAAAACGGCGCCGGACGGACGGTGCGCTCAGCGGTCTTTTTCCGCACCGGCTGGATGTTCCAAAGCAGCAATCAAATCAACACGGAGTTGGCCTATTTTCCCGCCCAATGGGACGACCGCAACAGCTTTGACAACGGCACCTACAAAATCGACCAACGCTGGACCGCTGAACTGTCCTTCGGCACGGACACCGGCAAACCCCTAAGCCTCAGCCTGCTGGTGGGGCGGCGCAACGAGGATCTTGGCGGGCGCACCTTGCGGGCGACCGGCGGCTTCACCTACAAGCCGAATGACCGCTTCTCCTTGGAGCTTGACGCCGAGTACATGCGGCGCAACGGCTGGCTGCTGCATCAGGAGGAGCGCAGCATGACCACCTTCGCCGCCACCGAGTGGCGCCCCACAATGGCCTTGGACCTGTTCCTCAGCGCCCGGCAGCACCTGCGCCTCACCATGCAGTGGACCGCCATTCGCGCCGACGAACGCGCTTTCTGGACCATTCCAGCCAGCCCCGGCCGCTTGCTGCCCACCGCCAAAGCGGCCGGCGCTGCCACGGACGACTTCACCATCTCCCGCATGACGGCGCAACTTCGCTACCGCTGGGAAATCGGCCCCCTTTCGGACTTGTTCGTGGTGTACACCCGGGGCAGCAACCTGGACGACGGCATTGACGACAGCTTCTCCGGCCTCTTCCAAAACGCCCTGACCGAGCCAGTCATCGACCTGTTCACCATCAAGCTGCGCTACCGTCTGGGGAGATAGGCGCCGCAGCGCATCGTTCGCTCTGCGGGAGAAACGCCCTGCTGGAAATTTGCACTTGTCAGGCCGGAGGCTGGCGGTTTTAATGCCGTCCTGAACCAATTGATCGAGGAGTGCCTCATGCACACTAGTTTTTTCCGAGCAGCCGGCTCATGCCGCCGCATCCTTGGGCTGGGTTGCGGATTGCTGTTCGCGGGAGCGAGCCTTGCCGATAACGGAGCGGCGGACTATCGGCACCACACCATGGAGGCCATCGGCGGCCACATGGAGGCCATAGTCGATATCCTGAAGCAGAAGGTGCCGCATCAGGCGCACATGGGGCTGCACGCCGACGCCATTGCCGAAATGGCCGCCATCGCGGACACCCTGTTTCCAGCCGGCTCGGAGGGCGGCGACGCTTTGCCGGCCATCTGGGAGCAGCCCGAGGAGTTCGCCAAGCGCCTGCAGGCGTTTAAGGAAGCCGCCGCCGGCTTTCGGCAAACGGTTAGCGAGGGCGGCGAAGTCGGCGCCGCCGTTCAGAACCTAGGCGGGGCCTGCAAGGGCTGCCACGACGACTTTGTGGATGGGCACTAAAAGGGCGATTGCAGCCCGTCGATGAACGGCGACCAAGACGGTTCCCGCACGTCGCCCTGGGACGAAGGCAGCCGGTACTTGACGCGCCCATCAATGGAGACCACCGCTAGAATGCCCCGGCCTTGATCCTGGGTGGCGTAGATCAGCATGGCGCCGTTGGGCGCCAGGGAGGGGGATTCGTCCAGGGAGGTCTCCGTCAGAACCTTGAGATCGCCACGCTCCAAGTCCTGCCAGGCGATGTGGTCCACGCCCTCCCGGCGATGCACGAACACTAGGTGGACCCCATCCGGCAGCAGACGGGCGCGGGCGTTGTAGCGGCCCTCGAAGGTCAGCCGCTCCACGAAATTGGTGGCCAGCTCCATTTGGTAGATCTGCGGCCTGCCCCCGCGGTCGGAGGTGAAGATCAGGCTGCGCCCGTCCGGCGTCCAACTCGGCTCGGTGTCGATGGCGTGGTGGCGGGTGATCTGCCGCAGGCGGTAGTCCTGCAGGTTCATCACATAGACCTCCGGGTTGCCGTCCCGGGACAGCACCACCGCCAAGCGCCGACCGTCCGGCGAAAACACCGGCGAACCGTTGATGCCCCGAAAGTGCGGCAACAGCTCGCGCTCCCCGGAAACCACGTCCTGCAGCACGATGCTGGGGCGCCCAGTCGCAAAGGAGACATAGGCGACGCGGCGGGCGTCCGGCGACCAACTTGGCGACATGATGGGCTGCTCCGAGGCGTACAGGGTGCGGGCCCGGGCGCCGTCGGAGTCCGCTAGCTCCAGCCGATAGCGGGCGTAGCTGGTGCCGGCGTTCTCCGCCAGCACATAGACGATGCGGGTGGAGAAGGCGCCGGGGACGCCGGTGATGGCCTCATACACCACATCGGCGATGCGGTGCCCCAGATCGCGCCACTTGGCGGCCGGGGCGGTCAACCGATCCTCGACCACAGCCCGCTCGTTGGTCACGTCATAGAGCTCGTAGGCCACCGAAACGGCACCGTCAAACTCTCGGTTGAGGCGGCCCAGCAAGAGATACTCCACGCCGAGGATGCGCCAATCCCGGAAGAAGACCTCTTTGCGCTCGGTGGGAAACGAGAGCATGTTGGCTCTGTCCTCCGGGGCAAACTGCCCGCTGCGAGCCAAGTCGAAGGCGACGATGTCCTCCAGGCGCTCCAGATCGGCAAACTCCGGGCCGGCGCGGAACGGCGCCACCGCGATCTTGGTCTGCTTGTCGTAGCCGGCGTCAATAATGATGCTGTCGAGGCTCTCCGCCCCATAGGCCGTGGCGGCCCAAGACAATGCGCAAACCGCGCCGCTGCAAAGAAAGCGATCAAGCCATTTCATCACCGCAATAGATCCTCTGGTCTAAACAACAGGGAAAAGCGCCGGAAATGCGCTTCGAACAAGTCGGCCTCCCGGGGCACGTTAAAGGTGCGGGCCTTGCGCACGGCGGCCTCCGCCGAACGATCGAAGGCACCGCTGCCGCTCGATTCAACGATGGTGACTCCAATCACCTCCCCGGTCGGGATCAGCTCCACCAACAGGCGCGCCTGCATGCCGTTGCGGGCGCTAGGCGGGCGCGACCAATTGGCCACCACCCGTTGGTATATGCCGAAACGATAGCTCTGCGCCCTAGCCTCGTCATCGTCCTGCGCCAACTCCGAGGCTTCGCTGGCCAAGGCTTCGGCGAAGGACGCCTGCGCCAACTCCGCAAGACGGCGCTGCCGCTCCTGCTCTTGGCGCCGCCGCTGCTCCGCTTCCAAATCAACCTGGACCTGCGGCTTTGGTTGCGGCCGGGGTTCGGCCTTGGCCGGCGCTTTCGCCGGCGGCGCAGCGGCGGGTTTCGGGGGCGCCGGCCTGGGCTTTGGCTTTGCCTTGGGCTGCATGACGATCAGCGTGGAGTGGACGATCTGCGGCTTGAAAGCCTTCATGCCCAGTTCCTGGGGGGGAACCCAGCCACCGTGCAAGGCCGCCACCGCCGCCAAATGCAGCAACAGGGCCAGCATCAGGGGACCGCTGTAGGCGCGCAGGGCGTAAGCCATCAGCTTTCGATCACCGAAGGCGGGTCGGTGATGAGGCCGACGCTCTTGGCGCCGGACTTCTGCAGTACGGTCATCACGCTGACCACCAGTCCATAGTCCAAGCTGTGGTCCGCCTTAACATAGACGGGCACATCGGGCCGCGCCCGCATGATCTTGCCGGCTTGGTCCTGCAGGGAGTAGATGGTGACGCGGGTGCCGGGATCATTGGCGTCCTGAATGCCCAGATTGACAAAGACCGCTCCGTCCTCCCGAATGGACACCACCAAGGGGTCTTTTTCGGTGTCCGTGATGGGTTGGGACGGCGCCTCCGGCAGATCCACCAGCACACCCTGGGTCAGCAAGGGCGCCGTGGCCATGAAGATCACCAAGAGCACCAGCATCACGTCGATGTAGGGCACGACGTTGATTTCCGACATGGGTTTGCGGCGGGCGGTCATTTCGGCGCCGGCGCCCGAGCCCCAGCGGCCCGGTGCAGAATGCTGGTCAATTCGTCGCTGAAAGCCTCGATGCGCTTCATCAGCTCCTCCACCCGGGCCGAGAAGCGGTTGTAGCCGATCACTGCGGGAATGGCGGCGAACAGCCCCATCGCCGTGGCCACCAGCGCCTCGGATATGCCGGGCGCCACCGAGGCCAAGGTGGCCTGGCTCATGTTGGCCAAGCTGCGGAACGAGTTCATGATGCCCCACACGGTTCCGAACAATCCCACATAGGGGCTGGTGGAGCCGACGGTGGCCAGAAAGGCCAAATGCGCCCCAAGCCGCACCTCCTCCTGGTTGAGGGCGACCCGTATGCCGCGCTGCACCCCCTGCATGATGGAGTCCACCTCCGCCCCGGGCTGCTCGGCGAGGCGCTGGAACTCCTTGAAGCCGCCCATGAACACCTTTTCGATGCCGCTTAGGTCATCATGGCCCTCGAGTTCGGTGTAGAGCTCCCGCAAATCCACGCCGGACCAAAACTCGGCTTCGAACTGGTCCACCTCGGTGGCCACCCGACGCAGGAAAAACCAGCGCTGAAAGATCATCATCCAGGACACGATGGACGCCAAGGCCAGCATGGCCATGACCAACTGCACCAGCAGGCTGGCGTTGGCGACCAATTCGAATATGGAAATTTGCTCAGGCATTGGCGGCCTCCGACAGGTCCAAGGCGGCTTGGTGGTTTGCGGAGGCGCCGGCGCCTTCGGGAACGGGCAAGCCAAAGTGCAGATAGGCGTTGGGGGTGGCCACTCGGCCTCTTGGGGTGCGCATGACGTATCCCTGTTGGATCAAATAAGGCTCGATGACATCCTCGATGGTGTCGCTCTCTTCGCCCACTGCCGCCGCTAACGACTCCAACCCCACCGGCCCACCGGAGAACTTCTCTATGATGGTCTCAAGCAGTCGACGATCCATGGCGTCAAAACCCTTTCGGTCCACATCCAGCATGTCCAAAGCCTGATCGGCGACTGCACGGGAAACGGCGCCGTCCGCCTTCACCTCCGCGAAATCCCGCACCCGGCGCAGCAATCGATTGGCGATGCGGGGCGTGCCCCGGGAACGGCGCGCCACCTCCGCGGCGCCAGCCGCCTCCACCGTTAGGCCCAGCTTGGCGGCGGAGCGCTGCACTATCTCGCACAACTCTTCAACCCCATAAAACGCCAAACGCTGCACGATTCCGAAACGATCCCGCAAGGGCGAGGTGAGCAAGCCGGCGCGGGTGGTGGCGCCCACTAGAGTAAAGCGCGGCAGGTCGAGCTTCAAGGAGCGGGCGGCCGGGCCTTCGCCGATGAGGATGTCGATTTGAAAATCCTCCATGGCGGGGTAGAGGATTTCCTCGACCACCGGGGAAAGCCGATGCACCTCATCGACAAACAGAACATCGCCGTCCTCCAGGTTGGTGAGCAGGGCGGCTAAGTCCCCGGCCTTCTCCAGCACCGGCCCGGAGGTGGCCTTGATGGCCACGCCCATTTCGCCGGCGACTATATGGGCCATGGTGGTCTTGCCCAAACCCGGAGGGCCGAAGATGAGGGTGTGGTCCAGCGGCTCCCCGCGGCGGCGGGCGGCTTCGATGAACAGCCCCATTTGCTCGCGCACCGGCTCTTGGCCCACATATTCATCCAAAGTGGCGGGACGTAGGCTGCGGTCCAGCTTGGCCTCCGAGGCACCCTCCGCAGCAGGGCTGATCAACCTGTCGGGTTCGATGCTCATGATCCCTTTCCGGCGCGGCGCAGGGCCTCACGGACAATCTCCGAAGCGGAGCCAGCTTCACCCCCGGCCTCCGCGACCAGCCGCACCGCCTCCCCGGCCCGATATCCCAAGGCGACCAAGGCGCGCTCGGCCTCCTCGGCCGCAGCGCCAACGCGGCGGCCCGCGCGGCCCGGTTGCAAGTCAAACTCGCTCAGGCGGTCCTGCAAGTCGATCAACATGCGCTCCGCGGTTTTGCGGCCAACGCCCGGCACTCGCGTCAGATAGGCCGCGTCGCCTTGGGCGGCGGCGCCGGCCAATTCATCCAGATCAAAGGTCGATATCACCGCCATCGCCAACTTTGGGCCAACGCTGGGAATGCGCATGAGCGCCCGGAACAGGTCCCGCTCCATGCGCGTGGCGAAGCCGTAGAGCTGCTGAGCGTCATCGCGCACCAAAAAGTGGGTGTGCAGCGTCACCTTGCCCCCGGCCGGAGGCAAGGCGGCGCGGACGCCGACGGTCACCTCCACCTCATAGGCGACCCCGCCCACATCGACCAACGCCACTTGGTCGCCGGCTTCAACAAGCTGGCCTTGGATGCGTCCGATCATCCGCTCACCGATCTTCGCCGCGCCGACCCGTTGCGGTCAAACCGTCAGTATTGACATGACAGACGGCAATCGCAAGGGCATCCGCCGCATCCGCCGCCAAGACTTGGCCGCGCAGGTTCAGCAGAATGCGCACCATGTGCTGCACTTGCTCCTTGGTGGCCGCTCCGGTGCCCACCACCGCCTTCTTGACAGTGCGCGGCGCGTATTCAAACACCTCCAAGCCGGCGGCCACGGCGGCGGCGATGGCGACGCCCCGGGCCTGCCCCAACTTCAGCGCCGCTTGCGGGTTGCGGGACAGGAAGACCTCTTCAATGGCCAGTTCATCCACTCCATTGACACTGATCAATTCCGCCACCCCGGCGTGGATTTCACCAAGACGCTTGGGCATGGCCCCTTCGCCTGGGCGAATGCAGCCGGAAGCCAGATATTCGATGCGCCCAACCCCGGCTCGGACCAGGCCGTAGCCGGTTGACCGGGTGCCGGGGTCAATGCCCAGCACCATCACCACGAGCGCCGCCCCATAAACTCACCCGTTCACGCATCGCCTTGCGGTCCGTCGAGCACCAAGAAACCACACTGCCCCCCCAAAGGCTCGAACCCAATGTCCCCAAAAGCCGCCTTTTTACTAGCCCGCATATTGCACCAAGCCGAAATGTTTAATTTCTTCAACAAGTTGCCCTGTCATTGTTCGGGGACATCCCAAGCGCAAACTGGGCACCCTGGGAGCTAGGGCAATATCCGAGTTGGTGGAGCGAGACAGATCCGCCTCCCGCTACAACGCACCTTCGGGGAAACTTGCGTTGCTGTAAACGTTCTGCACGTCATCCAAGTCCTCAAGCGCATCGATCAAACGCAGAACCTTCGGCGCGTCGTCCTCGCCGCACTCATGCGGCGTTGCGGGAAGCATGGCCACCTCGGCGTGGTCCGGCGCCAACCCGGCGCCCTTGAACGCCCCAACCACCTGGCCAAACGCCTCCCAAGGGGTCGTCACCGAAAGGGCGCCGGCCTCGTCCATCTCCACATCCTCGGCACCGGCCTCCAGCGCTGCGTCCATGATCCGGTCTTCGTCGGCGCCGGGCGCGAACAGGATCAAGCCAAGACGTTTGAACTGCCAAGCCACGGAGCCTTCCGCTCCCAAGCTGCCGCCGTGCTTGCTAAAGACGCGCCGCACCTCCGCCACCGTGCGGTTGCGGTTGTCGGTCATGGCCTCCACCAGCATGGCGACCCCGCCGGCGGCGTAGCCCTCGTAGATCAGTTCTTCCAGGTCCGCCCCTTCGCCGCTGCCGGCGCCCCGGGCGATGGCCCGCTCGATGGTGTCCTTGGGCACGTTGGCGCCGAGCGCCTTATCGACGGCCAAGCGCAGGCGCGGATTCTCGTTGACGGCGCCGCCGCCGAGCCTTGCGGCCACCGTCACCTCGCGCAGAATCTTGGTCCACAGCCTGCCGCGCTTGGCGTCCTGGGCCGCCTTGCGGTGCTTGATGTTGGCCCATTTGCTGTGCCCGGCCATGACTCAGCCGGTGGTTTGGAGACGAGTGCGCAGATGCAGTTCGCGCAACTGCTGCTCATCGACCTCCGCAGGCGCCGCAAGCATCGGGCAGGCGGCGGTTTGGGTTTTCGGGAAGGCGATGACGTCGCGAATGGCCCCGGCCCCGACGAGCAGCATGACCAGCCGGTCAAAGCCCAAGGCAATGCCGCCGTGGGGCGGGCAGCCGTAGCGCAGCGCGTCGAGCAGGAAGCCGAACTTCACGGTCCCCTCGTTGGCGATGTTCATGGCCGCAAACACCGCCTTCTGCATTTCCGCCGTGTGAATGCGCAGGGAGCCGCCGCCAAGCTCATAGCCGTTCAACACCAGATCATAGGCGGCGGCCTTGGCCTCAAGGGGTGCGGCGAGCAGGGCCTCGGGGCTGCACTTGGGCCGGGTGAACTGGTGATGCACCGCAGCAACCGAACCGTTCGGCGCCGCTTCAAACAGGGGCCAATCGACCACCCAAAGCGGCGCGAAGCCATCCCTGACCAAGCCCAGAACTTGCCCCAACTCGTTGCGCAGGGCGCCCATGGAGTCATTAACCACCCCGGCCTTGCCGGCGCCGAAGAAGATGATGTCCCCATTCTGGGCCCCGACGCGGGCCAATACTTCCTGCACCGTCCGCTCCGGCAGGAACTTGAGGATGGGCGATTGCAGCCCAGCCAAGCCGCCGGCCCGGTCGTTGACCTTGATGTAGGCAAGGCCCTTGGCGCCGTAGCGGCCGACGAATTCGGTAAGGTCGTCGATGGCCTTGCGCGACAACCGGCCGCCGCCGGGCGCGTTGAGCGCCACCACCCGGCCTTGCTGGTCCTTGGCCGGACCGCTGAACACCTTGAACTCCACGCCGGCCATCAGATCCGCGATGTCGGCCAGCTGCAGCGGATTGCGCAGGTCCGGCTTGTCGCTGCCGAAGCGGCGCATGGCTTCCGCCCAACTGAGCACCGGAAAGTCGCCCAAGTCGATGCCGCGCACCTCTTGGAACAGGCGCTTTATCATGCCCTCGGTCAAGGCCATGACATCCTGTTCGCTGACGAAGGACGCTTCAATGTCGATTTGGGTGAACTCCGGCTGCCGGTCATGGCGCAGGTCCTCGTCCCGGTAGCAGCGCGCCAATTGGTAGTAGCGGTCCAAGCCGGACATCATCAGCAACTGCTTGTAGATCTGGGGCGATTGCGGCAGGGCGAAGAATTGACCTGGATGGGTGCGGCTGGGCACCAAGTAGTCCCGGGCACCCTCCGGCGTGGAGCGGCTCAGGGTGGGTGTCTCCACCTCCCAATAGCCCTGCTCCTCCAAGTAGCGGCGCACGACGCTGGCGGCCCGGGCGCGGATGCGCAGGCGCTCCTGCATTTCCGGGCGGCGCAGATCTAAGTAACGGTGGCGCAGGCGCACGTCCTCGCCGGCATCCGAGTATTCATCCAGCCCGAAGGGCGGCGTCTGCGATTGGTTGAGCACTTCGAGCTCGGCGCCGAGCACCTCGATTTCGCCGGTGGCCATGTTTGGGTTCTCAGCACCCTCCTGGCGCCGCCGCACTCGGCCGGCGATGCGCAGAACATACTCACTGCGCACCCGATCGGCGATCTTGAAGCTTTCCTCCGAGTCCGGGTCATACACCACCTGGACGATGCCGGTGCGGTCCCGGACATCCAGGAAGATCACCCCGCCGTGGTCGCGCCGACGATGCACCCAGCCGGTCAAGGCGACGGCTGCGCCGATCTGGGCGGCGCTAAGCTCGCCGCAGTAGTGGCTGCGCATCCGTCACCCCGATTCGGATGTGTTCTTTGACGGCTTCGCCTTGGGCGCATCGCCAGTGGCGGCCGCCTTGGCTCCTTCGCCGCCTTTGGCGGACTCTTTGCCGTCCTTGGCCTGATCGCCCTTGCCGTTGCCGGCCGGCTTGGCGGCGTCGCCGCTGGCCTTGTCCTTGGCGTCGCCATTGTCCTGCTTGCCGCCGCCGTCTTCCGCCGCGGCCACATTCTTCTGCTGCCCGGACTTGAAGTCCGTCTCGTACCAGCCGCTTCCCTTCAAACGAAACGCCACTGGCGAAATCTTCTTCTTGAGCTGGCTGGCCTGACAGGCCGGGCAGTCCGTCAAGGGCGCCTCGCTGATCTTCTGCATCGCCTCCAGCTCATGGCCGCAACCGACGCAGCGATACTCGTAGATGGGCATTCGTGCTTCCTGAAAAGAAACCGCTTGATTGAAATTGGCGCAACGCCCTGCGCAACGCCAACGGGCGCAAATGATAGTGGAAAATAGGCGCAAGCGTTAGGGCCAACGCCGCGACTGCCCACAAACGGAGCTTGTGGCGTTGAACCCAATTGGATATAAGCGGAAGCCATGCGGCAAAGCCAACTGCTCATCCCCACGATCAAGGAAGTTCCGGCGGACGCCGAGGTCGCCAGCCATCGGCTGATGCTGCGCGCCGGGCTGCTCCGGCAGGTGGCGTCCGGGCTTTACGCCTGGCTGCCTTTGGGTTTGCGGGTAGTGCGCAAGATCGAGGCCATCATCCGCGAGGAGATGGACCGCAGCGGCGCCCAGGAGGTGTCCATGCCGGTGGTGCAGCCGGCCGAGCTGTGGCGGGAGACCGGGCGCTGGGAGAAGATGGGGCCGGAGTTGGCCCGCTTGCGCGACCGGCACGAGCGGGAGTTCTGCCTAGGCCCCACCCACGAGGAGATCATCACCGACCTGTTTCGCCGCGAAGTCCACAGCTACCGGCAACTGCCCTGCAACTTCTACCAGATTCAAACCAAGTTCCGGGACGAGGTGCGGCCCCGCTTCGGGGTGATGCGGGCGCGGGAGTTCGTGATGAAGGACGCCTACTCCTTCGCCGCCGATCAAGCCTCCTTTGACGCCACCTACCAAGAGATGCACCGCTGTTACAGCCGCATCCTGACGCGAATGCAGCTGGACTTCCGGGCCGTGGAGGCGGACACCGGCAACATCGGCGGCGCCAACTCCCACGAATTCCATGTGCTGGCCGATTCCGGCGAGGACACCATCGTTTACGCCACGCAGGGCGACTACGCCGCCAACTTGGAGCGGGCCGTCTCCGCCCCGCCGCCGCCATGCGGGGCGGCAACCGAAACCCTGCGCGAAGTGGCCACGCCGGGGGTCACCACCATCGTGCAAGTGGCCACCCTACTAGATGCGCCGGTAACGCAATGCCTAAAGGCCCTGGTCATCCGCGGCGAGGACGGCCCCATCGTCATCATGCTGCGCGGCGACCATGAACTGAATTTGGTGAAGGCGCAGAAGATCCCCGGCGCCAAGCAGCCCGTGGAGTTCGCCGACGGCGCCGAAATCCTCGCCGCCACCGGCGCCAACCCGGGCTCCATCGGCCCGCTGGGCTTGCAGGCGCCGCTAATCGTTGACCCCCAAGCAGCAGCAGTGGCGGACTTCGTCTGCGGCGCCAACCGGGACGGCCACCACTACCAAGGCGTCAACTGGGGTCGAGACCTGCCCTTGGCCGACAATCAGGTGCTGGACGTGCGCAACGTGGCCCCCGGCGACCCCGCACCCAACGGACAGGGCGAACTCAGGTTCCTGCGCGGCATTGAAGCCGGCCACATCTTCCAATTGGGCCGCACCTACAGCGAAGCCATGCAGGCCAAGGTGCTGGACCGGGACGGCAAGCCCGTCACCCCCATCATGGGCTGCTACGGCATGGGCGTCACCCGCCTAGTAGCCGCCGTCATCGAGCAGCACCACAACGCCGGCGGCATCCTCTGGCCCGACCCCTTAGCCCCATTCGACATCCACATCCTGGCGTTGAACTGCGGCAAATCCAGCGCCGTGCGTGAAGCCGCCGACAACTTGGCGACGCAACTGGAGGCCGGCGGCCTAGCCACGCTGCTGGACGACCGCGCCGAGCGCCCCGGCGTCAAGTTCGCCGACGCCGACCTCATCGGCCTGCCCCGCCGCATCGTCATCGGCGACCGGGGCCTAATGGAGGGCCGCGTCGAATGCCGGATTGGGCATGGGGCGAAGGTGGAGGCGCTTGCCCCCAACGAGGCAGTTGCCCGGCTAGTCCCTATGGGACAGCAGCCACTATAGCCACGCTTTAACCGCGAACGACATAGCCGGAGAGCCTTGCTTGGCTTGCACTAATCTGGCGGCGTAGCCGGTTGCACCAGTCTTGTGAGTGCTCAACCCAACTGCCTAGGCAACGCCAAACACTCCCGCCAGTTTGGAGGCAAAGCCTTGCTATCTGTACCGGTCCTGATGCTCGTTGAGCACTAGCGTCTCAATACCGTACTTGACGTCATTCAATTCAAGGATCGTTAGCCCGCCCTCCACATCTGTCCGGTTGGGATGATCTGGGCGCATCGCCAGTGCCGGTGGTGGGACATCATCGATTGACTTGATCAGAATACAGACGCCCTCCCCTGTCGGAAGGGGCTTGTGTGGGTTTTCGCCCCATTGATTCAGGTAGTGCGCCAAACCTCCGGCATCCTCGCCAAACACTTCGCGCATGCCCCAGGCCAGCTCGCGAATGGTCAGGGCGCAGAGGGCATGCAAATGGGGTGTCACACATTCCGGCAGGCCCGACCACGCCCATTCCCAACTGCTGCGGGCCTGCCGATCAAAACGGCCGCTCATGAACGCCCGCCGCATCCAAGCACCGTCAACTCGCAAGTCATGGGACAAGCCCGCACATACCTTGTGCAGCATCAGGCTCATGTTGTCATCCGCCAGTTTTTCGGACATGTAGGCCGGGCGCCGATTCAGGTTAGGATGCACAAAGCGGCTCATCGGCAGCAGCACTACCTCGCTTCGAGACATTTGCCGATTGACGCCGGCCATGCGCTTTGCGCCGTGGCAAATCATGCTCTCTCGCCCTGTTCTCGGTCGCTGTCGCGGCGCTCCCGGATTGCCGCAATGGGCATGGCGGCCACATCTCGGCTGCGGAAGGCAGCTGCCATGCGCCTTGGAAGACCGTCAAGTCTGACGTCCCATCGAGCGTCAATAAGCCGCTTAGAGTCTTGTTGGTGCCATTTGTCAGCAGTGGCATGCAGATATTCAGCCATTGCCAGCGCATCCTCCTCAGACAGGCGATCCAAGGCATTTTGCATTACTTCAGGAACTTTTTGGGCACCAATGACAATGTCGTACAAATCCCGCACCGGTGGTGGACGGTAAGCGCCAAGGCTGTGATTCAGCAGACGCCCCAATATTTTTCCGTCAAACACCTCCCCCACGGTGGCCGCCTGCACAGGAGTGCTGCAAACGCTCTCCGTAGGCAACCTGTCATCACTGACGAAAAGGTTGTCATTCAAAGAAAACGGCGTTCCCTGTACATCGCCGAACACAAGTCCAGAAGGCAAAACCTGGGCTGGTTGGCGGGATGGAACCCCCGCCAAGGCTAGCTGCAGGCGCACCCCGCCATCGTCAAGCATGTCCTTCATGGCGCTGTAAGACGTGAACAAGTCAATGTCCGTGGACGCTCTGTGCCCCCACCGCGCCGCCAAAATGCTGCCGCCACCCATGACCAAGCGATGAACCGGAAGATGGCGGCCTAAATGCTCAATGAGGATGGCGAAGTGGGCCGCCATGGTTTTCGGCAGGGCTAGACCGCCGCTTTGCGCCGGGGGCTGGCCGATCTCCTCATCCACCATACTTCACCCTGAGCTCGTCACGCCACCGCACAACCCGTTCTTGCACAGAGGGCGCTGAACTAGGCGGAACCATATCACGAAGCGGTCACTCGCAGCCACAAACCGGCATAGGGCTAGAGACCGCTGCGATGTAGAGATGAATTCGACTGTGGTAGCGACGGCAGGACTCGAACCTGCATCCTCCTAGGCGGTACACTATAGGTGTCAAACTAGTCGTGTACCTCGAACCTGGGGGCTTTGTCCGTTTAAGCTACGCCGCATTGGTCGTGAAATCTCCCACTTTCCCCTGCTATCCTGAAAAACTTGGGTGAGAACGGAACTCTTCGGCTAGCTTTTGAAGCACCTGAATTAAACCAGTCAGATCAATCCGCCGAATTCGAGGACCTTTTCCATACTCTTCACTCGGCAAACGCCGAATCAACCCCCTGCGTTCGAGCTTCTTCAGCCACCGCTCAGCCGTACGCGTCGTTCCACCCATCCTATTGGCAATTTGTCTAGGCCTCGGATAAGGCCATTGCTCTGGGGTCCACCAATACATAAGTACGTTTATAAGGACAACCATCTCCGCGGCTGATAAACCTAATCGGGCTTGGGAACGGACCAAAATGTCCGGCAGAGCTTGGAAGCCCGTTGCACCACCACTGACCGCTGAACCCCATTTGTCCCGCACTCGCGAGTTCGGGATAGCCTCAGAGTGCTGCGTTTCACCACTACCGTTCATGGTCGACTCTCCATTGATCAACGATGGCCGAATTGTACTCAGTTGTCGTCCACATAACAGATGATTCTGTTTCTTGGCGTATTTTGTCGCTAAAAAAGCAGCGAAGTACACCGCTCTCACATCTCGGCCTCTTTGGTGTCCATATATTGGCTCTGAACCACACCAAGTCCGCCACTTTGCGCCAAGCCGCCGACAACTTGGCGGCGCAACTGGAGGCCGGCGGCCTAGCCACGCTGCTGGACGACCGCGCCGAGCGCCCCGGCGTCAAGTTTGCTGACGCCGACCTCATCGGCCTGCCCCGCCGCATCGTCATCGGCGACCGGGGCCTAAGGGAGGGCCGCATCGAATGCCGGATTGGGCATGGAGCGGAGGTGGAGGCGCTTGCCCCCAACGAGGCGGCGGCCCGGCTGACTGATTTGCAGCGCTAAGCCGTATTGGATTCTGAACCGCTGGACAACTGAGCCGATGAGCACATCTAATTCCGCCGAATCGCCTGCTTAGAAGCCCCAATGCCCAAGCTCTCTCTGGTCTGAGGCATCGCCTTGGCAGCCTGTTCTTGAATGGGGGCAAACCATCCCAACTCGACTACGCCGGTCTGAAAACAACCTCCAACGGCTATTCGTGCTCCCAATGCGGCGGATTGTTCAGCGGCCCCAAGGTTTGGCCCAATTGAATCAGCACACCGTGGGCGCTTTTGGGGGAAATGAAGGCGCCGATGTTGTTTGGGTCTGCAAACTCCTTTTCCACCACGCGGATGCCAGACGCCTCCAACAGCAGGGTTTTGCGCTCAAGGTCCGGGGTTTGCAGGGTGATGTGGTGGATGCCTTCGCCGCGGGTTTCCAAGTGCTTGGCGAGAAAGCCGTTCGGGTCCACGGGTTCCAGCAGTTCAATGCAGAAGTCGTGCAGGTCCAGGATGGCCACCCGGAAACTGCCGTCGCGGCTGTCGCCGATGCGCCGCAGCTTAGCGCCCAAGGCGTCGGCGAAGAACGGCAGCGCCTTGTCGATGCTGTGGACGGCGATGCCGATGTGGTCGAAGCGGCCTATGGATTCAGGGTTGTTCATGGGTAGCGGTTTCCTCGGTTAGTGGTGGAGCATAAACGGCTGGCAGCGCAGGCCGCGGAAGGGGATCTTGTGCGGCGGCCGTTGATGCCGTTGCGGTTGGGATAGGGCGCCTCGGCTCAGTAAATCAGACGTCACTGCATGGCAGCCAGTAGGGTCTCTTGAGTTTGGGGGCCTAGCAGCCGTTTGTGGAGGACGCTGTCCGGACGGATCAAGACGGTCATGGGCAGGGCGCCGGGAGGGTCGTAGCCCCAGCGGGGGCGGAGGTCCGAAGTCAGCACGGGAAATTCGATGCCCATGCGGGCGATCAGGGCGTTGAGCTTGTCGCCGGAGACGCCATCGAAATTGACGCCGACCACCGTCACTTCGGGCTGCGCGTGGTGCAGGGCGTTCAATTCCGGGATTTCATCCCGGCACGGTTTGCACCATTCCGCCCAATAGTTGATGAGCAGCCAGCGGCCATGCCATTCGTCGAGCGCCGCCGCGCCGCCGGACGCCAACTTGGCCGGTTCCGCCCCGCAGCCGGCGCAGCCGCAAAGCAGCACAAGCCCGCCGGCCAGCCGTTGCAGGCAGCGGATGGATTTGGCGAATCGGCTAGGTTCCGCACCCGCTGCCAACGCCACTGCCGAACCGCTCCGCCGCCATGCCGGGGGGTGGACCCCTGTATGGTTTAATGCCGCTTGCATTCACTTCCAACCAAATGGCCACCATGAGCGAAATCACCATCTACCATAATCCAAAGTGCTCCAAATCGCGGCAGACCTTGGCGCTGCTGCAGGAGCAGGGCCTTGAGCCGCAGATCATCCGTTACCTGGAAACCCCGCCGGACGCCCCCGCTTTGAAGGCGCTGCTGAACCTGCTGGGGCTGGAGCCAAGGGCGCTGATGCGCCGCAAAGAGGCACCGTACAAGGCATTGAACCTCGCCGACGCAGGCCTGACCGAGGCTGAGTTGGTTGCGGCCATGGTCGCCAACCCCATCTTGATCGAACGGCCCATCGTCACCGCCAACGGCAAGGCCGCCATTGGCCGTCCGCCGGAGCAGGTGCTGAGCATACTTTAGGGTGCCGCTTACCGCAGCCGCGCTTCGATCTCGCCGATAATGGCCGGGTCATCAATGGTGGAGGGAATGTTTGGGGTTTCTCCGTCCAACAACTGCCGCAGGGCTTGGCGCAGGATTTTGCCGGAGCGGGTCTTCGGCAGCCGCGCCACCAGCAGGGCCTGCTTGAAGTTGGCGAAGGGGCCGACTTGAGTGCGCACCAATTGCACCAACTCCGCCTGCAGCGCGGCCTCCCCCAAGTTCACGCCGTCCTTCAGCACCACCAAGCCAAAGGGAACTTCGCCCTTGTCCGCATCCTGAACGCCGACCACGGCGCATTCCGCCACCGCCGGATGGCTGGCCACCACCTCCTCCAGCTGACCAGTCGAAAGGCGGTGGCCGGCCACGTTGATCACGTCGTCTATGCGGCCCATGACATAGACATAACCGTCCACGTCCCGATGGCCGCCGTCCCCGGTAAGGTAAAAGCCTGGATAGCGGGACCAATAGGCATCGACATAGCGCTCATGATCGCGCCAGATGGTGGTGAAGGCGCCCGGCGGCAGCGGCGCCTTGATGACGATGGCGCCCTGTTCGCCGGGGCCAAGCTCGCACCCGCCTTCGTCCAGAATGCGCAGGTCGTAGCCCGGTGCCGGCACGGTTGGGGAGCCGGGCTTGGTTTCCATCAGTTCCACCCCGGCGAGGTTGGCGCAGATGGACCAGCCGGTCTCCGTCTGCCACCAATGGTCGATGACGGGAACGCCCAAGTGTTGCCTAAGCCACTGGTAGGTGGGCGGGTCCAGGCGCTCCCCAGCAACGAATTGGTAGCGCAGGGAGGAGAGCTCGTAGCCCTGCTTCAGGCGGCAGTCCGGGTCCTCCTTCTTGATGGCGCGGAAGGCGGTGGGCGCGGTGAAGAAGCAGTTGACCCGGTGGTCCTGAATCACTCGCCAAAACGCCCCCGCGTCCGGCGTGCGCACCGGTTTGCCCTCGAACAGCACGGTGGTGCAGCCACGCAGCAGAGGGCCATAGACGATGTAGGAGTGGCCCACCACCCAGCCCACGTCCGATGCCGCCCAGAACACGTCCCCGGCAGCGACGCCGTAAATGGCCTGCATGGTCCAGTGCAGCGCCACCGCATGGCCGCCGGTGTCGCGCACTACGCCCTTGGGTTTGCCGGTGGTGCCGGAGGTGTAGAGGATGTACAGGGGGTCCAGAGCGTCCAGCGGCGTCCACTGCGCCGGCGCCGCAGCCGCCTCCCAGCCCGCCCAGTCCAAGTCCCGGCCCGGAACCAGCGCCGCTTCGCACTGCGGCCGTTGCAGCACCACGCAGTGGGCCACCGGATGCCGCGCCAAGCGGACCGCCTCGTCAAGCAACGGCTTGTAGGGAATGACGGTGGTCACCTCAATGCCGCAGGAGGCGCTCAGGATCACCTTGGGCGCGGCGTCGTCTATGCGGCTGGCCAACTCCGGCGCGGCGAAGCCGCCGAACACCACGGAGTGGACGGCGCCGATGCGGGCGCAGGCCAGCATGGCGATGACCGCCTCCGGCACCATCGGCATGTAGATGACCACCCGGTCGCCCTTGCCCACCCCCAGCGCCTTGAGGCCGCCGGCCACCCGCGCTGCCCGGTCCCTAAGCTGCGCATAGCTGTGCCGGGTGACCGTGCCGGTGACCGGCGAATCGTAAATCAGCGCGGTTTGCTCTCCCCGCCCCGCTTCGACGTGGCGGTCCAAGGCCAGCCAACAAGTGTTGGTCTTGCCGCCGCGAAACCAGCGCCAAGCGCCGTTGCCGTCTTGCTCCAAGACGCTGCGGGGAAACTCCAGCCAAGGGATTTCCTCGGCCCGCTCCCGCCAAAACCCTTCCGGGTCCGTCAGGGAACGCTGGTAAAGGGAGGCGTAGCTCAACGCTTGCGGTTCCTGAGCGCGGCGAACGGCCGCGCTGCGGCGTCCTCAATTTGCATCAGCCGAATAGCCTAAGCCCCACCATGGCGGCAAGAAGGCCAGCGCCCATTAGCCACAGATGCCAATAGATCCGTCCAATTTCGCGCCCGACCTTCCCTGTCAAGCTGGCCACCTCCGCCTTGATCGCACCACGGAAGTCGGCCACCTCCGCCATGATTTCACCCCGGAAGTCGGCCACCTCAGCCGTGATTGCACCCCGGAATTCAGCCATCTCAGCCTTGATTTCACCCCGGAATTCAGCCATCTCAGCTCTGACTTCGCCGCGGAAATCAGCCACTTCGACCCTGATCTCCGCAACTTCGCTTCTCAGTTGGGCGACGTCCCCTCTAACATCGGCGATCTCGCCCTTCACTTCCGCAATGTCGGCTTTCGTCGCCAAGGTTTCAATGGCGGGAACCGCCTGTGCGGCGGCCATCGCCTTGTCCTCGTCGGCGCCGACGTCCTTGAACGCTTCGTAAACTTCCTTGACCATGACGTTCATTGTCGTTTCCCCTTTGCAAGGTGGCTAATGTTGCAAGCCATTGTTCAGGGGATTTTTCGAAGCCTCCAGCAGCTTAGGCTGAAGATTGTGTCAGTTTTCCGCCGCCAACGCCAACGGGCGGGGTCGCACGGAAGCGCCGCCCAACGCCAATGGACCTTCAGCCAATCTCTCAAGCCGCCGGCAGGGTTCGTCCTTCGAGTTGCAGACGGGAGAAGCGGGCGTAAAGGTCGTTGCTGCGAATCAGGGCGTCATGCCCTCCTTCTGCGACCAGGACGCCGCTGTCGAGCACCAGTATGCGATCTGCTTGGCGCACGGTGGACAGCCGATGGGCGATCACCAGAATGCTGCAGCGGCCCTTGATTTCGTTGATGCTCCTGCGAATGGCGTGTTCGCTCTCCGCGTCCAGAGCACTGGTGGCTTCATCGAGCAGCAGCAGGGCCGGGTCGGTCAGCAGCGCCCGGGCGATGGCTAGACGCTGCTTCTGCCCCCCGGAGAGGCCAACGCCCCCCTCCCCCACCAAGGTTTCCAAACCCTTCGGCAAGGCGTGTACAAAGGTCTCGGCGTGGGCCAGCCTTAGAGCGTTGTCCAGCTGTTCGGCGGTGGCGCCGGGGTTTCCGTAAAGCACGTTCGACCTGAGCGCACCGGAAAAGAGCACCGGGTCTTGGGGCACGAAGCCGATGCGCTCGCGCACGTCGCTGCGTCGCAAGGTGCGCAGCCCACATTCGTTAAGGCTAATGGCGCCGCCGCTCGGATCGTAAAAGCGCTGAATCAGGTCGAAAAGCGTGCTCTTGCCGGCGCCGGAGGGGCCCACCAAGGCGACCATCTCGCCAGGGCGCACTTGGAAACTGACGCCATTGAGCACCAAGACTTCAGGTCGGGACGGATAGGCGAAGGACAGATCGCGTACGCTTAGGGTGAGGCCGCCGCTCTTGGACAACTCCGCCGGCTTGGCCGGCTCCGGCAAACCGTCCGCGGCACCGAGCAGCTCCACCAGCCGCTCCGTTGCGCCGGCCGCCCGCTGCAGGTCGCTGTACACCTCGCTGATGGCGCCCAAGGCACCGGCGACTATGAAGGCGTAGAAAATGAAGGCCGCCAGCTCCCCGGCGGAGGTGCGGCCGGCGATCACGTCCTGACCGCCGATCCACAGCATGACGCCGATGGCCGCCATCACCACCAGCATCACCAAGGCGATCAAAAAAGTGCGCTGCCTGATGCGGCTGACCGCCACGCCGAAAGCGGCGCCCACGCGGTCGGTGAACTCGAACTCGTCCCGAGCTTCGTGGTTGAAAGACTGCACGATCTTCACGTGCCGCAGCGACTCCCCGGCATGGGTGCCCACATCCGCCAGCCGATCCTGGCTGCTGCGCGACAGGCGCCGCACCCGGCGGCCAAGGAATAGGATGGGCGCGATCACCAAGGGTGCGCTGACCAGCACCACCAGGGTCAACTTCGGGTTGGTCAGCACCAGCAAAACCACGCCGCCGATGAACATCAGCGCGTTCCTGAGCGCGATGGAGGCGGACGATCCAATCACCGTTTGCAGCAAGGTCGTGTCCGTGGTGATGCGGCTCTGGATCTCGGTGGGCCGGTTTTCCTCAAAAAAGGCCGGATGCAGCCGAATGAGGTGCTTGAACACGGCCAGTCGAATGTCCGCGCTGACCCGCTCGCCGATCCAGGACACCAAGTAAAAGCGCAGCATGGTGCCCACCGTGAGGCAAACGACCAGCAGGGCGAAAATGATGATGGTGCGCTCCAGCAGAGCGCCCGACTCCTCGGAAAGCCCCTGATCGATCACCAAGCGCAGGCCTTGGCCGATGGACAGCGTAATGGCGGCGGTGGCCACCAAGGCGACGCCGGCGAACGCAACTTGCTTGAGGTACGGCCGCAGGAAGAGGATCGCCGGCAGCAGTTTGGTTAGTTCCCGCGACGCCTCGCGGTTGTAGCCATCGTCCATGGGCGCATTATGTTAGTGCAAAGCCGTAATGTCCCCTCATCTGCAGTTTCAAAGCGTCCCTGCGGCCGGGGCGGTTGAAAATCCACAAAGCCAACCGCATTTACAATTTCCAAAGACGGAATCCTGCCTCCTGCAAACCCGGACAGGTCCAAGCGCTCCAAAAGGCGTGGCACGTCAATGCAGCGGCGCCAATAGGGGTAACATGTGGTGCAAGCAGACGTTTCCTAGTTTCGGGCAACCAAACACGATCATGAGTCTTGAGTACGTTACCGTGGAGACTGGGGAAACCCCAGTCGGTTGCGTGGTCTGGCTGCACGGCCTAGGCGCGGACGCTCATGACTTCGAACCGATCATTCCGATGCTGAAGCTGGAGACACCCCTGCGCTTCGTCTTTCCCAACGCGCCCATGCGCTCTGTGGCCATCAACAACGGCATGGAAATGCGCGCCTGGTACGACGTCGATTCCAATTCGCCGCTGGCGAGCGACGCCGACATCAGGGCATCGGTCGCCTCTGTCGCGGAAATCATCGGCAACCAGGATCTGGTCCGCGCCGCAGCAAACCGGATCGTGTTGGCCGGCTTCAGCCAAGGCGGCGTCATCGCCTTGGAGTTGGGCCTCTCCCATCAGCAGCGGTTGGGCGGCATCATGGCCCTGTCAACCTACATCCACGATCATGAGCGCCTTGCTGAGCGCATTGGCCTAGCCAACGTGGAAACCCCCATCTTCATGGCCCACGGCCTGCTGGATCCGCTCATTCCCGTCACTCGCGGGGCCACGGCCCGCGCAGCATTGCGCAGCCTGAACTATGCAGTGGAGTGGCGGGAGTACAGCATGGGGCACCAAGTTTGCCCGGAGGAAGTCATCGACATCGGCAACTGGCTGAACGCCATTTTCGCATCAGGCCAAGGAACCTGAATCCACCGCCCCGGCGGATGGGGCGGAGCGGAAACTGCCGAGGGCGCAAGAGGCGATTGGTAGGCACGCCCGGACTCGAACCGGGGACCTCTACCATGTCAAGGTAGCGCTCTAACCAACTGAGCTACGCGCCTGCCGCAAACCCGCTTCCCGCTGCCGGGGCATGATACAAAACCGAACTCCAGAAGGGCAATCTCTGCTTCCCGGCGCCTATTCCGCCTCCCCGGTGGCGGGGCGGAACCAAATTGGGGAAGTCCAAGCCATCTCCACCGTGGTTTCCGGCAGGGCACCAGCAGTGCAAATAGCCGGCCGCTCCGCCTCTGCAATGCGTTGGCAGTCATGGGCGCTCCAGCGCAAGGTCGGCATCTGCACCGCACGCAAATAATAGTAGGCGGATTGATCGGCTTGGAAAGCCTCATCCCGGACCACGGCACATAATGAATCAGACCCGGCTGCGGCGGCAGCGGAGCCGGCGACGGTGCGCACCTCGTTGCGCATGGCCCCCTCCCCGTCAATCCAACCCTTGATGAGCTGCAACTGCTGCAAGGGCGCGGCGCTTGCCGCGGCGTCCCGAGCAGCCAGGGCGATGAAGGCCGGCTTGGCGTCCGCGCTAGGGGCTGCGCCAAGGTCGCCGCCCATGGGCACACCGCCGGCGTACCCCTGCTCCACCAAGGATTCGCTGGCGCAAAGATCCTCGGCAAAGCCCCAACCGGCGAAGAAGCGCGGGGCGATGCGCGGCCCGGAGGTACCGAACACCTCGCGGCGCTGCATGGCCTCAAAGATGGCGTCCCGGGAGTTCTCCACCGCCCAAACCCCGGCCAAGCCGCCGGGGTTGCCTTCCGGGCCGGAGGTCAACACCCCAGGCTGCAGGCGCTCCACGGGACTGGCCTCCCCAGTGACGTGGCCCCGGTAGTCGTCCTCCAAAACCGCGCCGGGCGTCGCCGCATGGGTGTCCGTAGCGGCGACGATGCCGAGCTTGATGGGGTTGAGGCCGATGTCCCGCTCTTCCTTTAGGCCCACCAGCAAGGCGGAGCGCACGAAGTCCGTCTCATCCACGCAGCCGGCGCCCAACATGCCCTGCTCGCCGACCGCGTCACCGCACTCCTCGGTCATGATGGTGCTGGCGCTGGGCGCCAAATTGCCCGTGACCGCGTCTATGTCGATGTAGTGCTCCATCCGCCCGAGCTGCCGCACCGCCTCCACAGCGCAAAGCTCATCCGGTGCTCCCAACACTGCCCCAAGGCCGTTGATGCACTCCGAGGCGCCCTTGTGCTGGAAGATTTCGATGATCGGCTCCCGCTTCAGGCGGGTGGCGGCGTAGCCTTGCCGCCCCTCCGCCGTCTGCGCAACGCCGCCGTAGGGGGCCATGCGCCCGTTGGACAGGTTGGTGTTGTGGGGAATGGTCAGGTAGTCGCAGCCTTCCTGCTCCGAACAGACGGCATCCAGGGCGGCCCAAAGCCGACTGTCGGTGGGCGCTTCAAAATAGGAGACCGGCAGGTCAGGCACCTTGGCGTTGCGGAAGATGACGTTGCGGTGGTAGTTGGAGGTGCCCGGCGTACCCGTGTACTCATAGCCGACGAAGCTGGTGAAGGTGCATTGCTCACTGCGGTCGTAAGCGGCCTCGGCGGCTTCCACTATCCGCCGCCAAGGCGCGGCGGCCGCCTGCGGGCAGAGGGCGCCGTCCTCCCCGCAAAGGGTTTCGATGCGCACCGGCGCCTCCGCGTTGATGGACTGGGCGAACATCACCATCCCCTGCCGTTGATCCATTCGATAACCGGCGCAGAATTCCGTGTCGTAGCTGGCGGCCCCTGGGGAGCGGCATAACGCCCGCTCGCCGAGAAACTCGCCGTGGTCGGTGACCGCCAGGAAGTCCAAGGGCCGGTCGATGCTGAACTCCCCGGCCGGCTTGCCCTCCTCATCCAAGGGCCAAAAAGGGATGGGTTGCCCCTTGGCGAAGCGATGCGCATCCTCCGGGGTGGCGCCCGTGGTGTTGGCGGCGGCGTCAAACGAATAGCTCGTGTGGACATGCACATCGCCGAACAACGGCTTGCGCAAGGGCCTGTAGTCCAAGCAAGGCGCCCGCTCCTCGGTGTAGTGCACCAAGCGCTCCTCGGATTGTGCGTCCGCAACCGCTGCTCGCTGCGTAGGAGAATCCTCCTTCGTTGCCGCCGAACCAGCCCCTTCCTGACCACAGCCATTGGCCAACAACAGCGCAAGGCAAAAAGCCGCTCCCAAATGAATGGCCCGCATTGTCATCCCCCAATTGCAACAGGCGGCCATCCTATCATGTTGGCAACGCCCAAAGGTCGCCCCGCGGCAAGGCCCCTCGTATTATTATGGATGTCTGCGCAAACAAAGCCCTTGCCATTGGCATGGCGGCAAGAGCGAGGTTTGCGCAGCTTGGGAGAGAATTCGTTTGAGCTTGACCCGCTATGTAAGTAGAATACCGCGCCTCGCCGCATCGGGCCGGAAAAGGCGCAGGCGGCGGGAGATAGCTGCTATCATTGCCCGTGACGCGGTGAATGCCCATTCGTCGGCCTAGCGGTGCCGGCATTCACGGCAGAGGACGGCAAGGCTCTTGATGGGCGGGGGTCTTGCAAAACCGCAGGTTTTAGCCCGGAGGGCACCTATGGAGAGCACTCATCAAAAAGAGCGGTAGGCGCACCGAGCGCACCCTTCTGAACGAGGACATCACCGCCCCGACTGTCCGGTTGATCGCTTCCAGTGGGCAGCAGGTGGGCATTGTCTCCCGCAATGACGCCCTCGGCGAGGCCAGCCGCTCCGGATTGGACTTGGTGTTGATCGCCCCGGACGCAGCGCCGCCGGTCGTGAAGATCATGGACTACGGCAAGCACCTGTTCGAGATCAAGAAGACCAGGGCGGCGCAGCGCAGGAAGCAAAAGCAGACCCACGTCAAGGAGATCAAGTTCCGGCCCGGCACCGAAGAGGGGGACTATCAGATCAAGCTGCGCAACCTGATTCGCTTCCTTAGCGATGGGGATAAAGCCAAGGTTTCGCTGCGGTTCCGAGGCCGTGAAATGGTGCATCCCGAAATCGGCATGGAACTGATGTCCCGCGTTGAAGGCGATTTGGCTGACTACGGGTCGATGGAGGCCGAACCAAAGTTTGAAGGCCGTCAAGTGGTGATGGTCTTGGCGCCCAAGAAGCGCAAGAAATAGAGCGTCCTGCCGCGGCCTTGGGCATGACCTTGGCCAGTGCGCGTTCGTATTTTGGAAACCAAAGCCACCCGACGCAATCAGGGTGCATGGCAAGCAGATGGAGTGGGTAATGCCCAAACAAAAGACCAACCGAGGCGCCGCAAAGCGATTTCGCCGCACGGCGACCGGCTTTAAGCATCGGCGCTCGCAGCGAAACCACATCCTCACCAAGAAGTCGCAAAAGCGCAAACGGCAGTTGCGCGGCCTCGAGCGGGTGTCCCGGGCGGACGTTCCCGGCCTTAAGCGCCTCACGCCGAAGAAGGCCCGCTAGGGCAACTAGACCAAGCAGCCCAGACAAAACCAAGACGAAGGAGGAAGCAGGCAATGCCCAGAGCGAAGCGCAGCGTGGCCTCCCGCGCCCGCCGCAAGAAGATCCTGAAGCAGGCCAAGGGTTATTACGGCGCCCGCAGCCGTTCGTTCAAGGTGGCCAAGCAGGCGGTCATTCGAGCCGGGCAATACGCCTATCGGGACCGCCGCCAGCGCAAGCGCCAATTCCGTTCCCTGTGGATCTTGCGCATCAACGCCGCCGCCCGCCAGCACGGTCTGTCCTACAGCCGCTTGATCAACGGCCTGAAGCGGGCGCAAATCGACATGGACCGCCGGGTTCTGGCCGACCTCGCCATGCACGAACAAGAGGCTTTCGGCACCTTGGCGGAGAAAGCCAAGGCGGCGCTCGCCGCCTGAATGCGGCCCGCCGTCTAAACGCCTGTTGCCGGGCCGGACGAGCCCCTACTGTCGCTTATCACTATGGACGTGGAAAAGGTTCTGCAAGCGGCCGTGGCCGCTACTGAGGCGGCCGGGAGCGAATTCAGCCTTGAGGAGGTGCGCGTTCGCTATCTTGGCCGCAAGGGCGAACTCACTAAGCTGCTGAAGGGCCTCGGCCAACTGCCGCAGGAGCGGCGTCCGAGCGTCGGCGCCGCCATCAACGCCGCCAAGGACGAGCTGCAATCCAAGCTCGATGCGCGGCGCATCGCCTTGGCCTCCGAGCAGCTTGCAAAGAAGATGGCCACCGAGGCGGTGGACGTGACCCTGCCCGGCCGCCGCCCCGCCAGAGGCGGGCTGCACCCGGTTACCCAGACCTTGGCGCGCGTTGAGGACATCTTCGTGGGCGCCGGCTACCAAGTATTCGCCGGTCTGGAGGTGGAGGACGACTACCACAACTTCGCGGCGCTCAACATCCCGCCGCAACACCCGGCCCGGGCCATGCACGACACCTTCTACTTTGCGGACGGCAGCCTGTTGCGCACCCACACATCCCCGGCCCAGGTGCATGTCATGGAGCACCAAGGACCGCCCATCCGCGTCATCTGCCCGGGGCGGGTGTATCGGCGCGACAGCGACCTCACCCATACGCCCATGTTCCACCAAATTGAAGGGCTGGTGATCGATCGGGGCATAAGCTTCGCCCACCTGAAAGGCACGGTTGCGGACTTCGTGCAGCGCTTTTTCGAGCGCGATCTCGATCTGCGCTTCCGTCCTTCCCACTTCCCGTTCACGGAACCTTCCGCGGAGGTCGATGTGCAGTGCGTGCATTGCCTCGGCAGCGGCTGCCGCGTGTGCAGCCACACCGGCTGGCTGGAGATCATGGGCTGCGGCCTAGTACACCCCACCGCCCTCTCGATGTCCGGGATCGACCCGGAGTCCTGGTCTGGATTCGCCTTCGGAATGGGCGGCGACCGGCTGACCATGCTGTTGCACGAAGTCAACGACATGCGTCTGTTCTTCGAGAACGATCTGCGTTTTCTGGAGCAGTTCAACTAACCGGCCGGGCGGCGCTTGGAGCGAAAATGAAGTTCAGCGAAGCTTGGCTGCGCGAGTGGGTCAATCCAGCCATCAACCGTGCGCAACTGCTCGATCAGCTCACCATGGCCGGGCTTGAGGTCAAAGCCGTAACGCCGGTTGCCCCCAAGTCGGACGGCGTCGTGGTCGCTCGGGTGGAGCAAGTGGCGCTCCATCCCGCCAAGGGCCTGTCCGTCTGCCAAGTGAACGACGGCCGCGGCCGCCGACAGATCGTCTGCGGCGCCTCCAACCTGCAACCCGGCTTGGTTGCGGCGTTGGCGAAGGTCGGCGCGGTGCTGCCCGGCGGCGTCCGCATTGAGCAGGCCGACATCCACGGCGTCGCCTCCGCCGGCATGCTGTGCAGCGCCGCCGAACTAGGGCTTGGGGAGCGCAGCGACGGCATCCTGAACCTCGGCGCCGGCTACGAACTGGGCGCTGATCTAGGCGACGCCTTGACGTTGGATGACGTCAGCATCGAAGTGGACCTTACGCCCAATCGCGGCGACTGCCTCAGCTTGCGCGGGCTGGCGCGGGAGCTGGGCACACTCAACAACCTGCCTGTGCAGCAGCAGCCGGCGCCGCCGGTGGCGGCGCAAATCGACGCCGCCCTAGCCGTGGACTTGGAGGCCGCCGAAGGGTGCCCCCGATATCTGGGGCGCGTCATCCGCGGCCTGAACGCCAACGCCGAAACTCCGCTGTGGATGCAGGAGCGCTTGCGCCGCAGCGGCTTGCGCAGCATCGATCCGATAGTCGATGTCACCAACTACGTCATGCTGGAGCTCGGCCAGCCCATGCACGCCTTTGACCTCGGCGCTCTAGTCGGGACTATCAGGGTGCGCTGGGCGCAGGCCGGAGAGGCGCTGCGCCTGCTCGACGGAAGCGAACTTCAGCTTGACCCATCGGTTCTGGTCATCGCCGACGCAGCCGGCGCGGTGGCCATCGCCGGGGTCATGGGCGGTGAGCGCAGCGGCGTGCGGCCCAACACCAGCGACGTCTTTCTGGAGTCCGCCTATTTCGACCCCCTGACCGTGGCCCGCACAGCGCGCCGGTTCGGCTTGCACACTGACGCCTCGCATCGCTATGAACGCGGTGTGGACTTCGATGCGCCGGCGATGGCGATGGAACGAGCGACGGGGCTTCTAACCAGCATCGCCGGCGGCTCTCCCGGCCCCACCCTAGCGTCCGAGCAGGCCGCCCACCTACCGCGCCGAAATCCGGTTTCCCTTCGACAAAACCGCCTGCAGGAACTGGCCGGCCTAAACTTCGACGCCCAACAGGTGGACGCGCTGTTGGCGCGGTTGGGCTTCCGCTTGCTGGACCGGGCCGAAACAGAGGCAGAGGGTACCGTATGGACCATCGCCCCCCCTCCCCATCGCTTCGACATCAAGATCGAGGCGGATTTGATCGAGGAGGTCTGCCGCATCCAAGGCTACCCCAACATCCCCAGCATCCTGCCGGCGGCACCCTTAGCGCCCCGCCCAGTCGCCTTGGAACGAAGCGGGGAGAGACAGTTGCAGGCGCAAATGGCCGGCGGCGGCTTTCAAGAGGTCATCACTTACAGCTTCGTGGATCCGCTGCGCCAAGAATTGCTGGACCCCAAGGCGGAGCGCTTGGTGCTGGCCAACCCAATGTCTTCAGAGCAGTCGGTGATGCGCACGAACCTTTTGCCGGGCCTGACCGAAGCCTTGCGCTTCAACCAGAGCCGTCAGCAAAGGCGGGCGCAGCTATTCGAACTCGGCCTATGCTTCAGGCCCGGCGCCGCCTTGCAGCAGGTATTGATGCTCGGCGGCCTGATGTGGGGCGAACGCGGCCTCGAATCCTGGCATGAGCAGCACGCCGGCATGGATTTCTTTGATTTGAAGGGTGCCGTAGAGCGCCTGCTCGAGTGGGCCTTGGGAGACCTCGACGCCGTCACCTTCAAGGCCACGCAAGACCAGGTGCTGCATCCCGGCCAGCGGGCGACCATCGTTGTTGACGGCGACGCGGTCGGGCGTCTAGGGCGCCTGCATCCCGAAATTGAGCAGCGCCTGCAGCTCGGCGACGGCGTTTACGTCTTTGAAATCACTGGCGAGGCGATTCTAGCCCGCCCGCTGCGCAAGTTCGCGGAAATCCCCAAAACGCCCAGCGCCCGGCGGGATCTGGCGGTGGTTGTGGATGAGGCGGTCAGCGCCCAGCAAATCCGCGACACCTTGGCCAAAACCCTTGGAGCTACGCTAAAAGATCTGTGCCTTTTTGACGTGTATCGAAGCAAGGACATTGATTTACATAAAAAAAGCATCGCCATCGGCTTGACCTTCCAAAGCTTTTCCTCAACACTAACCGACGCGGAAATATCGCGGCATCTGAACAAGGCCATTGCCGCTTTGCAAGCCGAACTGGGCGCTCGCATGCGCTAGGTAAGGTGGGTTTGCCCTTAGCAAGCGTCAACAGAAACGCCGGGCGGCCAGCCGATGCGGTCCACTGGGGGGGCTGGATTTTGTGGCAGCGCTGACCAAAGCACAGATGGCGGAGCGCCTGTTCGACGAGCTGGGCCTGAACAAGCGTGAAGCCAAAGAGATTGTCGAGACGTTCTTTGAAGAGCTTGTGCGATGCCTTGAGCGCAACGAACAGGTCAAACTGTCCGGCTTCGGCAATTTCGGCCTGCGCGACAAGAGCGAACGTCCGGGCCGCAACCCCAAGTCCGGCCAAGGCGTTCCCATATCGGCTAGGCGCGTGGTGACTTTTCATTCCGGGCAGAAGCTGAAGGCCAGAGTGAGCGCCTATGCCGGAACCGAATCAGAAAGCTAAACTGCCCCCCATTCCCGCCAAGCGCTACCTGACCATCAGCGAGGTCAGCAAACTGCTGGGCGTGGCGCCTCATGTTCTGCGCTACTGGGAGCAGGAGTTTCCACAGTTGCAGGTCGAGCGGCGCCGCAAGCGGCGTTACTACCAGCAGCGCGACCTACTGGTGATCGAGCGGATTCGAGCGCTGCTCCGCGACCAAGGCTTCACCATCAGCGGCGCCCGACAACACCTTCAGGGGACCGATGTCCGCAAGGGCGAAACTCAGTCAAAGCTGCTGTTGCGCCAACTCATCGGCGAACTGGAAAGCCTGTTGCAGGCTATTAGGGTCTGACCTTCACCGCACCCCCGTTTGCGAAAAGCACCAACGCCAGCCCGGACCAAGGCCGCCAACGCGCCTTCCGAACGAGCCGGGCATGGAGTATGATTCCACCTCGCGGACGGGGCGTAGCGCAGTCTGGTAGCGCACTTGACTGGGGGTCAAGTGGTCGCAGGTTCAAATCCTGCCGTCCCGACCAATCACAATGGAGCAAGGACCGGCGCAAGGGACGCCGCCAATAATTCGGAGGACAAAACCAATGGCGGAGCGACTGCCCCTGTTCATCAACGGCAAATTCGTTGACAGCGAAAGCAACGAAACCCTGCCGGTGCGGGACCCGGCCACCCAGGAAGTATTGGCGGAACTGCCCTTCGCCAGCCAGAAGGAGGTCGATCAAGCCGTCGCCAGCGCCAAGGACACCTTCAATGTTTGGCGGGAGACTCCCACCCCGGAGCGGGCCCGCTTGATGCTGCGCTACCAGGATTTGCTCAAGCAGCACCAAAACGACATCGCCAAAATACTCAGCCGCGAAACCGGCAAGACCTTTGCGGACGCCCAAGGCGATGTCTGGCGGGGCATTGAAGTGGTGGAGCACGCCTGCAGCATCGCCAGCCTGATGATGGGCGAGACGGTGGAGAACGTGGCCGGCCGCATCGACACCTACAGCTACACCCAGCCCTTGGGCGTGTGCGCCGGCATCACGCCATTCAACTTCCCCGCCATGATCCCGCTCTGGATGTTTCCCCTCTCCATAGCTTGCGGCAACACTTTCGTGCTGAAGCCCTCGGAGCAGGATCCGATGACGCCCAATCGGCTCACGGAGCTGTTCGTGGAGGCGGGGGCTCCGGAGGGCGTCCTGCAGGTCATCCACGGCGGCAAGGATCAGGTCAACGCCTTGCTCACCCACCCGGACATTCGCGCCATCTCCTTCGTCGGCTCGGTGCCGGTGGCGCAGCACGTTTACCGCACCGGCACCGAGCACCTCAAGCGGGTGCAGGCGATGGCCGGGGCCAAGAACCACATGGTCATCATGCCGGACGCCAACAAGGCGCAAGTCATCAACAATCTGGTCGGCTCCTCCTGCGGTGCGGCCGGGCAGCGCTGCATGGCCATCAGCGTGGCGGTTTTTGTCGGCGAGGCGGCCAGTTGGATCCCGGAGCTGCGGGACGCCATGGCCGCAGTGCGCCCCGGCCCCTGGGATGACGAAAGCGCCGCCTACGGCCCGCAGATCACCCCCCAAGCCAAGGAGCGCATCCTCGGATTCATCGCCGCCGGCAAGCGCGAAGGCGCAGATTGCCTGCTGGACGGCTCCGACTGCGTCGTGGAGGGCTATCCCGAAGGAAACTGGGTGGGGCCGACGCTGTTCAACAGGGTTTCCAACGACATGAGCATCTATCAAGAGGAAATTTTCGGGCCAGTGTTGCTGTGCGCCGAGACTTCAGGCCTTGATGAGGCCATCGGCATGATCAACGCCAACCCCTACGGCAATGGCACATCCATCTTCACGTCCTCCGGCGGCGCGGCGCGCAAGTTCCAGCACGAGATAGAGGTCGGCCAAGTGGGCATCAACATTCCCATACCGGTGCCGCTGCCCTTCTTCAGCTTCACCGGCTGGCGGCAGTCCTTTTTTGGCGACCAGCACGCCTACGGCAAGCAGGCGGTGAAGTTCTACACCGAAACCAAGACGGTGACGGCCAGATGGTTTGATGATGCGCCGGCAAGCGGGCCCAACATGACCATCAAGCTGTCATAAGGCAGGGGAACGGCCGTGGCGGTTTTACGGAGCACGACAAACGGTTGTCGGGAATTAACCTAGGGCAAGAGGGGCTTAGCCAGCAGGCGTCGTCGAACCGGCGCTCGAGCTGCGAAACGGCAAGCAGGCAGGGCTTATGGTGATTTTGGAAACCAAGAGGCTGCGGTTAAGACCCCTTGCAGAGGCGGACATTCCCGCCCTGCACCGCTTCTGGACCCAACCGGGCGTACGCCGCTACCTGTGGGACAACGTCATCATCTCCGTCAAACGGGTGGCGGAAATCGTCGCCGGGAGCACCGCCTTCTTTGACCAATGCGGCTCCGGTTTCTTCGCCATCGAGTCCAAGGACGGTTCAGGCGCATTGCTGGGCTTCTGCGGCCACCGACAGTTCGAGGATGGGGAGACGGTGGAACTGCTGTACGGCATCCTGCCGGAATACACGGGGGACGGCTTGGTCACGGAAGCGGCCACCGAGGTGATGCGCCACGGCTTCCAGGACTGCGGCTTCGAGAAGGTCATCGCGGTGACGGACACGCCCAACCAAAAGTCCGTGAATGTCATGCAACGCTT
Source organism: uncultured Pseudomonadales bacterium (assembly GCA_958296195.1). Lineage (GTDB taxonomy): Bacteria > Pseudomonadota > Gammaproteobacteria > Pseudomonadales > Azotimanducaceae > Azophilus. The sequence goes on from OY282455.1 coordinate 3,853,669, forward strand.
GGGCATGGTGTTCCTGCATCGGCGCGAGTGGCACGGCCTCGATACGGTCTTCTACGCCATGGAAAAAGCGGATTTCGCGCACCAACGCCTGGGCGCCGATGCCTAAAGCCTGCCTGTTGCGCATAGACCTGCATTTCAGCGGCTGCCGCTCCCTCAAGGAGAAACGCCAGCGCCTGCGCGGGCTGCGGGACCGGCTGGGGCAAGCCAGCAACGTGGCGGTCTGCGAGAGCGGCCACCAAAACGCCCACCAACGCTCCGAATGGAGCATCATCGCGCTGGCTGCCGACGCCGTGGTGGTGGAGAGGATTCTGGCCGACGCCGAGCGCTTGGTGGAGCGATCCCTAGACGCCCAATTGGTCGGCGCCGAGCGCGAATGGCTATGCTGACTCGCCGCACCGGTCTCAGGGAGCGCATCTTCGCAAACGGATCCCCACGAGTCGATCAGAGCGGGATGGGCCAAAAGCGGTTTGACGCCATCCGTCCGCTACGGCGCGCGTCATCCTAGACTACGGACAACGCAGCAGCTCCCTCATGCAAGAGTCCCTGAAACCACTGGTTGCGGTCGCCGAAACCCTCGCCGCGCGCCTGCTGCGCTTGCTGCCTGAGCGTGCCGAGGTGGACTGGAGCGCGGCTTCGGCAGCTTTTTGGCATGGCAACGGCTTGGACCGAGGGCTCTCAACACACGGTGACATCGACGACATCGACTTGGACGACCTTCGGGAAATAGACGACCAAAAGGCTCGCATCGTTGCCAATACACGGCAGTTCCTAGCCGGCTATCCCGCCAACAACGCCCTACTTTGGGGAGCGCGGGGCACCGGCAAGTCATCTCTCATCCATGGCCTGCTGAACGAGTTCGCACCCACCGGGCTACGGCTGGTCGAAGTCCACAAGACGCAGTTGGCGGCGCTGCCGGAAATCGCCCAGCGACTGCGGGACGAACCCTACAAGTTCGTGCTGTTTTGCGACGATCTTTCGTTCGAGGCCAACGACGACGCCTCCAAGTCCCTGAAAAGCGCCTTGGAGGGCTCCATATTCAAGGGGTGCGGCAACGCGGTCATCTACGCCACCTCCAATCGCCGCCATCTGCTACCGGAGACGATGGCGGACAACCAAGGCGCCGGCTTTGTTGAAGGCGAACTGCATCAAGGAGACGCACTGGAGGAGAAGATTTCCCTGTCCGACCGCTTCGGACTCTGGCTGTCGTTCCACCCGTTTCGGCAGGCCGCTTACTTGGCGATTGCCCGTCACTGGATTGGAGCCTTGGCGGAGCGCCACCAAGCACCGGTTCAATGGAACGAGGAATTGCAGGCCGCCGCCCTGCGTTGGGCGCTGGGCCGGGGCGCCCGCAACGGTCGCACCGCCCAGCACTTCGCCAAGCACTGGGTCGGGCAGGCCCTGCTTGAAGCCGAAGCCAATGTTTGACGCAACAGCCTCTCGTAAGTCAACGGCAAGAACAGCCTAGCATGTGCGGCATCACCGGCATCCACCACTACGGCGGCGCGAACGCCCACGCCGACATCGTGCGGCGCATGACCCGGAGCCTGAACCATCGGGGACCGGACGACTGTGGCCTGCATGTCACCGGATCGATTGGCCTAGGCCACACCCGGTTAAGCATTATCGATCTTTCCGCCGCCGGACGGCAGCCGATGCATTCCGAAGACGGCCGCTGCACGCTGAGCTACAATGGCGAGGTCTATAATTTCTCCGAACTGCGCAACACCTTGGAGGCCAAGGGGCACCGCTTCCGCGGCAAATCGGACACCGAGGTGGTTCTGCGTTCCTACATCGAATGGGGCACGGACTGCTTTCGTCGGTTCGAGGGCATGTTCGCCTTGGCGCTTTGGGACGAGGCGCAGCAACGCCTGCTCCTAGCCCGAGACTGCTTCGGCATCAAACCCCTCTATTACTACGACTCCGGTGCTGCACTATTCTTCGGTTCCGAAATCAAGGCGCTGCTGGCGTCAAAAGCGGTGACGCCGCGAATCAACTGGGCGGGCGTTCACGAATATCTGTGCTTCGGCGCAGCCTTGGGGGCCAACACCACCTATGACGGCATTCACAAGCTCCCGCCTGGACATCTGCTGAGTGCGGACGCCGATGGGGTGAAGATCGCCCAATACGCTTCCATGTTCGAGGCAACGCACGTGGCGGACGACCTTGCCAGCGCGGAGACCAAGGTGCGCACCTTGCTGGGAAGAGCGGTCAAGGACCACTTGGCCAGCGACGTGCCCGTCGGCGTTTTCCTGAGCGCCGGCATCGACTCCTCAGCAATCACCGCCTTCGCCAGCCAACAATACCCCGGACGGCTCACCACCTACACCGCCGGCTTCGACTTCGACTGGGAGGCCAGCGAACTGGCCGGGGCCCGGCAAGTGGCCGAGCGTTTCGGCACGGACCACCACGAACTGCACATCGGCGGCGAGAAGGTGGCACCCCTCATCGAACGCTTGGTTCGTTGTCACGACGGTCCGTTCGGCAATCCGGCCAACATTCCCTTATACCTGCTGTGCGAAGCCGTGGGCGGGCGGCACAAGGTCATTCTGACGGGGGAAGGCGGCGACGAACTGTTCGGCGGCTACCGAACCTATTGGCTGGCCGCTCTGCAGCGGCTGACGCCCTCCTTGCTGCGGGCGGGCCGCCGGCTTGGACATGTTGAGCGTTTGGTTCCGCGCCGCTGGGGCATGGCGAAACCCTTGCGGCACCTGCGCATCCTCACCCAGCTGGGGATGGATCCTTCTCAGGACATGGCCTTGCTGCGCTCCGTGGACAGCCCGGTGACAGCGCCCTTTGCGGGGCCGGCGCAAGCCATGCTGCAAGCCTCGGATCCGTTCCAGCGCTACCGGGAGCATTTCCATCAGTTCGCGAACTTGGATCCAGCGCAGCGCATGATGCGCACCGACTGCGGCATCCGCTTGACGGACCTATACTTTGAAAAGGCGGATCGGGCGAGCATGGCCCACGGCATTGAAGTTCGGGTGCCCTTGGTGGACAGGCAACTGGCGGCCTACGCCATGGGTCTGCCGGCCGCCTATAAGGTGCGGGGGCGAACCGGCAAGCTGATCCTGCGCCGGTCCTTGCGCGGTCTAGTGCCTGATGCCGTGCTGAACCGCCCCAAAACCGGCTTCTCCGTGCCCCTGCACCACTGGCTGCGCACCTCGTTGGTGGACTATCTGCGCTCCGTGCTGTTCGATGAAGCGACATTGCGCACGGGCTTGTTTGACCGCGTGGCGATGGAGCGGATGGTGCATGAGCATGAGCGCGGCCAGCGCAACCACGGCCAACTGCTCCACCACCTGCTCAACCTGGCGCTTTGGCTGCACGCTTATCGCGTGATCGCTTAGTTCCAGCAACCAAGGCGGCCAAGGCGGCTTGCAACTCGTCCGCTTCGTTGGTGATGGTGTGGACCTCCGGCGGCAAGGCGGCGGCGTTAGCCCGCCAACTCTCCCATTGCTCCGCCTCCACCACGCCGATTTCCGCAGCGGCGGCAGCCACGTCCTCGGCCTGCACCACCGCTCCAATGTCATGCTGCTGCACCAAGGAAGCGTCTCCGCTGCCGGCCCGAACGATCAGCGGCTTGGCAAACAGGCAGGCGTCGTAGAGCCTGTTGGTTCGGGACCAGGCATCCGGGATGGTCGGGGGCTTGCCGGCCATGACCACGTCAATGTCCGCATAGAGCGCCGACAGGCTGTCCGGGTGCAGGTACGGACCGCGAAACTCGAACGCGGGATTGCCGGCCACCGTGCTCTGAACTTTCTTTTCATCCAAGGGATAGTGGGGCTCTCCGGCCAACAGAACCGAATAGCGCTTGGGCCTCGCTCGGGTCAACGCATCAAGCACGGACAACGACCATTCGTCCCGCAGCAAGCCAAACCACCCGATACGCAGCGGGCGGCCGTTCAGGGGGGCAGCGGTCCGACCGCAAGGCGAGTCGGCACGGACCGCCGCGCCGTAAGGCGCATCCAGTTTGTTTTCGATCACCATACGCGGCGTGGTTACCCCCAACCAGTCCTGGTAGTAGTTGTTGTAGCCTTCCGCCGTCAGCACCAGCAGCCGGCAGGCGCCGGTCAGGACTCTGTCGATCCTCCGAAACACCAGTCCTTGCAAGCCGCTATCCACCTGCACTTCCCTGATGTCACCCACTTCCAAAACAATCGGTTTGCGCAGTCCGGCGCCAGCGATCAACGCCAACAACGCCATGTCGGGATTGAAGGCGTAAACCAAATCGTTGCGGCCAACCGCCGCTCTGACCTTGGGCACGACGCAAGTCATCTTGAAAACCCGGCTAACGTAACGTGCGTGCTCGACGGGGCCGAGGGACTCGACCGGGCAATTTGGCAACCGGCCCGTGGAGAGATTGCGCTCAAAGCCCATGCTCTCGAACTTGCAGCCAATGCGTTGCAGCATGTCGATGCGCTTGGCCACCCGAGCCACGGTCAAGGTGGGCTGAAGGCTAAGAATGCGGATTGTCATCGAAGCGGCCACAAGGGACGAATCAAGGTCCAAAGATAGGCGAAGTCGCCCTGCTTCGGCAACCAAGGCGCCAACAAGGCGGTCCCAGTCCAGCGATGGAACTGAAAGGCCAGAAAGGCGGCCCGGCAAGCCAGCCCTGCCGTCAACGCCCAAGCGGCGCTCGCCATGCCGAGGATTGGATGCAGCGCCAACAGGGTGGCGGCATTGACGCCTAAGCCAAGCCAAGCCGCCCAAGAGCAAACTGCAGGTCGGTTGACGCTGTTGAAGTAGGTCGCAAACAGGCTGGCGGCGGCGTAGGCCAGAATCCCCGGCGCCATGACCCACATCAAAGGGACTGCCGGCACGAAAGCTTCGGAGAACAGCAGCCGCACCAAGGGCGCACCAAAAGCGAGCACCAACGCCAGCGCAGCACCAGTGGCCAAGCAGATGAGACGCAGGTACAACCCAACCCGCTCCAAGGGCATGGCTTGTCCGGCTGCCGCCCGCGGATAGAGCACAGCATTCGCGGAAACGGGGATCAGGTTGAAGCGCAGCATGAGCATGCTTATGGTGGCGAACAAGCCGATGTCCGATTGACTGGCCAACACGCCTAGAAACAAGACACCGACGCGCGGCTCGAGCTCATTGCCCAGCCGCGTTGGATGATACCTAGCGCCGTACCCAAAAATACGGCGAAACCCTGCTGTGGAAGGCATTTGGACGCGAAAGCCGGCGCTTCGGCGCAAATCCACAAGCCCAAAGACCAGAAGCAAGGCATGTCCGGCGGCCAACGCCAGGATGGCCCCCACAACCCCCATGTCCAACTGCCATACCGAGACCAAGGTGAACAGAACCACAACCGCCGACTGGCAGAGCAGCAGCGCCGCCAACGGGCCGAAGCGCTTCAACCCCGCCAGCTGCAGCTCCACCGCATAGGAACAGGAGACGAGCGGAATCAGCAGCAGGGAAAGTCGAAAGGCGCCGGGCTCCGCCTTGCTGAAAAACGCCAGACCGCTGTATGTGAGCGGCAGCGCCACCGCCACCGCCAAGGTGCTGCCGGCTAGGCAGACGCCAAGCGCCGCCGTCAGGTTTTGCGGGACTTCCGCCCGATCCTTGATCGAGAAAAACTGGGCGCCCATTTCGACGCTTAGGGACAGGCCAACAGCGATCAGGTAGGCGAAGGTGACGCAAACCGCGTAAGCGCCCCGTCCGCTGGGAAGCAGCAAGTAAGCCAGCAGACTCTGGGTGAGGAGGCCGGCGGCGTGCGTCGCGAGCCGAGCGGCGAACAGCGCCACGAACTCCCGCCCCGCGCTGCTGCCGGCGCTAGTCGACATTAAAGACGGTTGGGAACGCCGCAAAGACGGCGTTTATTCGATAACGCACTCCGCCCGCTCTGCCGCAATCCGGTGCTCGATGTGGCCGAGCTTTTCGATCTCCACCCGCACTAGGTCCCCCTCCTTGAGAAACTTCGGGGGCTTCATGGCCGCAGCCACGCCGCTTGGAGTGCCCATGAACAGGACATCCCCCACCTCCAAGGTGAACGCCTTGGTGAGATGGGCCACGGCGTCGTAGCAATCGAAGATCAGATGCTTGGTGTTGGAGTTCTGCCGCACCTCGCCGTTGACGGTGCAGCGGATGTCCAGACTGTGCGGATCACCCACCTCGTCCGCGGTCACCAAAAAGGGACCGAAGGGACCGTGGCTGTCGAAGGATTTCCCTATCTGCATGGTCATGGCCGCCATCTGCCAATCCCGGACGCTGACATCGTTGCCGCAGCAGTAGCCGGCGATGACCTCGGCCGCCCGGTCTTTGGGCACATGCTTGCAGCGCTTACCGATGACGGCGCAAAGCTCCGCCTCATAGTCCAAGGCCGACGACACGGACGGTAGGTTGATTTCCCCATAGGGGCCGTTGGCGCAGGTGCGCTGCTTGTTGAACCACATTTGGGTTTCCGGCTTCTTCATGCCGGTCTCCGCGATGTGGTCGGCGTAGTTCAGGCCGATGCCGAGCATCTTGGAAGGGTTGGGAACCGGAGCGCAGAGCCGCACGGATTCCAAGGGCAGGACTGCAGTGGCCTGCTCCGCCGCCCGCCGCACCGCCGCCCACGCCGGCTCCCCGGCGGCCAACAACTCGATCATGGTGGCGGGAACGCCGTCCACACCGGAAAGATCGACCAAGCCGCCGTCCCGCGCCACGCCGATATGCTGACCGGCGGCGTCCCCAATGGTGAAAGTGGCAAGTTTCATGAATAAACCCCGTTCAGCAAATGCCCATGCTACATCTGATCGCGAAATCCAAAACCTACTTCGCACCGACCGCCGTTGCCTTGAAACCCTTTTGGAACCAAGCTAAAAACCCTGCTGCACCACGTCCTTGGGGATCAGCGGATAGGAGATGCCGGCCCACTTCTGCACCACCCGCACCACCTGGCAGGCGTAGCCGAACTCGTTGTCGTACCAAACGTAGAGCACGGCCCGGTTGTCCTTGGACAAGGTGGCACCGCCATCAACAATGCAGGCGTGGCGATTGCCGACGAAATCCGAAGACACCACGTCCGAAGCCTCGGTGTAGTCGATCTGCCGCTGCAGGCTGGAGTGCAGGGCGGCGTTGCGCAGAAAGTCGTTGACGCCGGCCACGGTCACATCTTCAGCAAGGGTGAGGTTGAGGATAGCCAAGGACACATTCGGGGTCGGCACCCGGATGGCGTTGCCGGTAAGCTTGCCCTGGAGTTCCGGCAGCAGTTCCGTAACCGCCGACGAAGCGCCCGTCTCGGTGATGACCATGTTCAGCGGCGCCCCGCGGCCGCGCCGGTTCTTCTTGTGGTAGTTGTCGATCAGGTTCTGGTCATTGGTGTAGGCGTGGACCGTTTCCATATGGCCATGCACCAGTTTGTAGCGCTCGTTCACCGCCTTCATCACCGGCACGATGGCGTTGGTGGTGCAGGAGGCGGCGCCGAGTATGCGGTCTCCGGCGTCGACGTCGTTGGAGTTGACGCCAGAGACGATGTTCTTGACGCCGCCCTTCGCAGGTGCGGTGAGGATGACCTTGGCGACACCTGGGCTGCGCAGGTGGGCACCCAAGCCATCCTGGTCCCGCCAAACGCCAGTGTTGTCGATGACGATGGCGTCCTTGATGCCGTATTGCGCGTAATCAGCCTGGTCCGGCGCATCGGCGTACAGCACCCGCACCACGTTGCCGTTGGCGATCAGGCAGCTGTTTTCCTCATCCACCCGCAGGGTGCCCGGAAAGGCGCCATGCACGGAGTCCCGACGCAGTAGGGAGGCCCGTTTCAGCAGATCGTTGGGGCCGCCGCGCCGCACGACGATGGCCTTCAGGCGCAGTTGATGGCCGCCGCCGGTCTTCTCGACCAGCAGCCGCGCCAGCAGCCGGCCGATGCGCCCGAAGCCGTACAGCACGATGTCCTGGGGGCGCTGCAGGGGAGGAACATGGCGCCCGATGACCTCTGCGCACTCGCGCCGCACGAAGGCCACGGGATCGATGCCGTTGCCTTCCGACTCCTCCATGTAGCGGGTGGCGAGCTTGCCCACGTCGATGTGGCAGGGGCCGAGATCCAGCTGCGAAAGCGCGTCCAGGATGGGGTAGCTTTCGAACTCCGACAACTCGTTGTGCGCCACTTGGCGAACGTAGCGGTGCGTCTTCATGATCTGGATGACGCTCTGGTTGTAGAGCGCCCGCCCGTAGCAGTAGGCGACCACGTTCTTGCGGTAGAGGCGGCCGATGGTGGGAATCATCGCCTCGGCCAATGCCTCCCGCTCCTTCCAGTCCGGAAAGTAGTCTTCAAGGTTCGGCAGCGCCACTGGATTTGTGCTCCACAAGATTAGGGAGGAGGGCCACTCCCTCCGGAGAGCGGCGGATTATAAGGCTTGCTTTTGCGCCGCAACAGAACAACGCGGCATTTCCGCCGCCATTGGGCGATTCGGGAACCAGCCCCCCCTAGCGGAAACTCTCGTTCAGCCGGTCAAGCTCCCGGCTGCCGGGGCATAGATCCGCTTCGGCAAGTGCGTTCAACGGCGTCTCCACCGTGCCGAGAACGTCGTGGCAGTCGGCGGCGTCGGGATCAACGTACAAAAGGCCGGTCAACACCTCGCCCTGCTCCTGGCAACGCTGCACATGGGCCAAGGCGCCAATGCGGTCATGCACATCATAGCTGGCCTCCACCTTGCGCAACCGCAGGGTTGACCCGTCCGGCATGTTCACATCCTCGGCGGCGCCGGCTTCGTAGTCCGCGGTGATCTCGGCGCTGGGCGCGATGTAGTCCGCCTCCATCAGCTTGGCGCTGTGCTCACGCACATACTGGAAGCTCTTGGTGGAGCCGTTGTGGTTGTTGAAGGCCACGCAGGGGGAGATGACGTCCAGAAACGCCATGCCGGGATGCATCAGCCCGGCCTTGATGAGGGGCACCAACTGCCGCTTGTCCCCAGAGAAGCTGCGCCCGACGAAGCTGGCGCCGATCTGCAGGGCCATGCTGGCCAGGTCGATGGGTTCGTAGAGGTTGGGCACGCCGCGCTTGCTGGTGGAGCCGCGGTCATTGGTGGCGGAGAACTGCCCCTTGGTCAGCCCGTAGGTGCCGTTGTTGTCAACGATGTAGAGCATGTTGATGCGACGGCGGACGATGTGCGCAAACTGGCCAAGGCCGATGGAGGCGCTGTCCCCATCGCCGGAGACGCCGATGCAGTACAGCGCCCGGTTGGCCAGGTTGGCGCCGGTGGCCACAGACGGCATTCGCCCATGCACGGAGTTGAAGCCGTGGGACTTGTCCAAGAAGTAGCTGGGCGTCTTTGACGAGCAGCCGATGCCGGACAGCTTGGCGAAGCGATGCGGCGGCAGCGACAGCTCGGCGCAGGCTTGGACGATGGCGGCGCTCACCGAGTCGTGCCCGCAGCCGGCGCACAGGGTGGAGACCGCGCCCTCGTAGTCCCGCCGGGTCAGGTCGAGTTCGTTCAGCGGCAGCAGCGGATGGCGGGTGCGCGGCTTGGCTACGAAGGTCATGCGCCCACCTCCTTAAGCCGCGGCAGCTTCTGCGCCTTGTAGTGGTCAAGCACTTGACGGTGAATTTCGTCGGCGGAAATCGACAGGCCGGCGTAATAGCGCAGGGAGATGAGCTTGGCGGGGTTCAGGTCCCCTTCGTTGACCAGCAGGGTGCGCATCTGCCCATCCCGGTTCTGATCGACCACGAACACCATCGCGTGCCTGTCGATGAATTCATAAACCTCCGCACCAAAGGGGAAACCACGCACCCGAATCCGATCCAGCCGGACGCCGTCCTCGCGCAACAGGTCCAGCGCCTCCTGCATGGGGGCGGCGCTGGTGCCGTAGTAGAGGATGCCGGCCTTGCGGCCGTCCGACTGGATTTCCGCCTCGGGCACCAAGGTCGCCGCCGTGGCCCACTTGCGCTGCAGCCGCTCCATGTTGCGCTGGTAGGCGTCCGGGTTTTCGGTGTAGGCGGCGAACTCGTCCCTGGAGGTGCCTCTGGTGAAGAAGGCGCCCTTGCTCGGATGGGTGCCGGGCAGGGTGCGGTAGCCAATGCCGTCGCCATCCACGTCCAGATAGCGGCCAAAGCGTTCGATGCCGTCCAGCGCCGCCGCGTCCAGCACCTTGCCCCGGTCGTAGCGGCGGGCGTCGTCCCAAGCCAGCGGCTCGGAGACGCTGTCGTTCATGCCCAGATCCAAATCGCTCATTACGATGACTGGGGTTTGCAGGCGGTCCGCCAGATCCAAGGCTTCGGCGGCGAAGTCAAAGCACTCCTTGGGGGTGGAGGGGAACAGCAGCACATGGCGGGTGTCCCCGTGGGAGGCGTAGGCGGCGCCCAGCAAGTCGCTCTGCTGAGTGCGGGTGGGCATGCCGGTGGAGGGGCCGGCGCGCTGAATGTCGAACAGCACCGCAGGAATTTCCGCGAAGTAGGCGAGGCCGAGGAACTCCGACATCAGGGAGACGCCGGGGCCGCTGGTGGCGGTGAAGGCGCGCGCCCCGTTCCAGGCCGCGCCGATGACGATGCCGATGGCGGAGAGTTCGTCCTCCGCTTGGATGACGGCGAACTTCCTGCGCTCCGTCTTCCTGTCCACCCGCAAGCCGTTGGCGTAGCGCTCAAAGGCTTCCGCCATGGAGGTCGAAGGCGTGATGGGATACCAAGCGCACACCGTGGCGCCGCCGTACAGGGCGCCTAAGCCGGCGGCGGTGTTGCCGTCTATTAGGATCCTGTCGCCGTTGGCGTCCGTGCGCCGCACTTGGTGTTCGATGGGGCTGTCCAAGTAGTCCAAGGCGTAGCGGCGGCCCAACTCCAAGGCGTGGATGTTGGGTTGAATGAGGTCGTCCTTGCCCTTGTACTGCTTGGCCACCATGCCGGTGATGACGTCGAACTCAATGTTCAACAGGGCCGAGAGGGCGCCCAGATAGACGATGTTCTTGAACAGCGAGCGCTGCTTCAAGTCCGTGAACTCCGTAAGCAGCAGGGTGGCGATGGGCATGCCGATCTCGCGGATGTCGCTGCGCTTGAGGGATGCCGGCAATGGCTTGGAGTTGTCGTGGAACAGGTAGCCGCCGGGCTTCAAGGCGGCGATGTCCTCGGCGTAGGTTTCGGCGTTCATGGCCACCATGACGTCCACTCCTTCGCGGCGGCCTAGATAGCCCTGCTCATTCACCCGCACCTCGAACCAAGTGGGCAGCCCTTGGATGTTGGAGGGGAAGATGTTGCGCGCCGCCACCGGCACACCCATGCGGAACAGCGCCTTGGCGAACATGCCGTTGGCGCTGGCGGAGCCGGAGCCGTTGACGTTGGCGAAGCGGATGACGAAGTCGTTGTAGGTGACGTTCATCCGGCGTAGGACCCCAGTTGCGGCACATGCACCACGGCGCGCTGCATGTCCCAGGCGTTGGTGGGGCAGCGCTCCGCGCACAGGCCGCAGTGCAGGCACAGGTCTTCGTCCTTGACCATCACCCGGCCGGTGGCCAGCTGGCCGGAAACATAGAGGTCCTGCTCCGTGGTCAGGGCCGGCGCAGTCAGGCGCTGACGCAGTTCGTCCTCCTCCCCGTTGTCGGTGAAGGAGATGCAGTCCATGGGGCAGATATCGACACAGGCGTCGCACTCGATGCACAGCTGGTCGGTGAACACCGTCTGCACGTCGCAGTTCAGGCAGCGCTGCGCCTCCTTGGCGCCCAAGCGCCGGTCAAAGCCCAGCTCCACCTCGATCTTGATGTTGCCGAGGGCCTGCTTTTTGTCCGCATGGGGCACCAGGTAGCGCACTGCGGGGTCGTGCTCGCTGTCGTAGCTCCACTCATGGATGCCCATCTTGGTGCTGAGCAGGTTGACTCCTTCGGGCGGGCGGTCCGCCTTCAGGTCCTGACCTTGACAGAACAGGTGGATGGAGATGGCCGCTTGGTGGGCGTGGGCGGAGGCCCAGATGATGTTCTCCGGGCCGAAGGCGCTGTCCCCGCCGAAAAACACCTTGGGGTGGGTCGACTGCAGGGTGGTCTCGTCCAGAACGGGGCAGTCCCACTTGTCGAACTGAATGCCGATGTCCCGTTCGATCCAAGGGCAGTGGTTCTCCTGGCCGATGGCCATGAGGATGCGGTCCGCCTTCAGGAACACGTCCGGCTCGCCGCTCGGCTCGTAGCGCAGGCGACCGTCCTCCCCCTTGACCGGCTTGACGCAGCCGAAGACGACGCCCTTGAGCTTGCCGTCGTCATGCACGAATTCCTTGGGCGGGCGGTTGTTGATGATGGGGATGCCCTCGCTCATGGCGTCCTCCTTCTCCCAATCAGACGCCTTCATCACCTCGAACGCGGAGCGCACCACCACGCTGACGCTGTTCGCGCCGAGCCGCTTGGAGGTGCGGCAGCAGTCCATGGCCGTGTTGCCGCCGCCCATGACGATGACGTCCCCGGAAATGGAGTTGGTGTGGCCGAAGGCGACGCTGGACAGCCAGTCGATGCCGATGGAGATGTGCTCGTCCACCTCCTCGCGGCCCGGCAGGTTCAGGTCCCGTCCCCTAGGCGCCCCAGTGCCGACGAAGTAGGCGTCAAAGCCCATTTCCAGCATCTCCTTCATGCTGGCGATCTCATGGTTGAAGTGGCATTCGACGCCCATGTTGAGGATGAGATCCACCTCTTCCTCCAGCACGTCCGCCGGCAGGCGGAAGGCCGGAATCTGGCTGCGCATCATGCCGCCGCCGGCCGGGTCCTTCTCGAACAGGTGAACCTCATAGCCCAAGGGCAGGAGATCCCGCGCCACCGCCAGCGACGCGGGGCCGGCCCCCAACAGGGCGATGCGCTTGCCGTTCTTGCGGGAAGGCACTCGAGGCAGGTAGGCGGAGATGTCGCCCTTGTGGTCCGCCGCCACCCGCTTGAGGCGGCAGATGGCCACGGGTTTCTCCTCGGTGCGCACCCGCCGGCAGGCGGGCTCGCAGGGCCGGTCGCAAGTGCGGCCGAGAATGCCTGGAAAGACGTTGCTGTCCCAGTTCAGCATGTAGGCCTCGGTGTAGCGCTCCTGGGCGATCAGGCGAATGTACTCCGGCACGGGCGTGTGCGCCGGGCAGGCCCACTGGCAATCCACCACCTTGTGGAAGTAGTTCGGGTCAAAAATGTTGGTTGGCTTCATGGCTTTTGAGAGGGGCTAGGCTCCCTGCGGCTAGATGCGAACTAACCGGAATTGGGGCCACGACCCTAGCAAGCAGGGATGTTTGCTCAAAATCTAGCAGACAAAATGTCTCGACAGAGGGCGCACTCTACCCTTTTCTGCGCCAATTAGGAAGACAGCAAGTTCATTTTCCCCGTTGGTCTTCAAGGCCTGCGTCCAGCATTTCCTTGACCGCGCCCCCGCCGTGCAAGCGGCGTTGATGAATCCAGATGACGAATTCGCACCCTCCCCATTCCTGATTTGCATAAACACGACTTGACGAAACACGACTTGACGAAACACGACTTGACGAAACAGGAAGAGCGCTGCACACTGGCTCGCATGGCGAAATTCATCGGACGCACGGATGAACTTAGGTTGTTGGCGAGAGCCTTCGACTCCCCGCGGTCGGAGTTCATCCCAGTTTACGGCAGGCGCCGCGTCGGCAAAAGCGAGCTCATTTTGCAGTTCATGGCCGACAAGCCGGGCGTTTACCACTTGGGGCAGCAGTCCTCCGCGGTCTTGCAGGTGCGTGAGTTTTTGGCTGAGGCAGCCCTGGCGCTGGACATGCCACTGCTCGCGGAACTGCGCACAGACAGTTGGCGGCAGGCGTTGCTCACCGTGGTTGAGCAATGGCGGGCGGCCCACTCCAACACCAAGCTCATCCTGGCGCTGGATGAGTTTCAGTGGCTCGCCGCCTCCAGCCCTGAACTTCTCTCCGCGCTGCAGCAGTGCTGGGACCGGCATTGGCGAAGCGCAGGAAACGTCATGCTGCTGCTATGCGGTTCATATCTGGGGTTCATGGAGCGGGAGGTGCTCGGCAAGTCAAGCCCGCTGTTCGGGCGGCGCACCGCGCAGATTCACTTGCAGCCATTCAATTACTTAGATGCGGCCCGATTCCATCCTAGATGGTCGGATGTGGATAGGGCAAAAGCACACTCCCTCGTAGGCGGCCTGCCCCAATACCTGCTCTGCTTGGACGATGGCCTCTCCATCAATCAGAACATTCTGTTGCGACTGCTCAATGAATTTGCGCCCCTGTTCCACGAACCAACCTTTCTTCTGCGCGAAGAGTTGCGCGAAATCGCACCGTACCATGCGGTCCTCTTCGCAATCGCCTCCGGGGAAGGAACCGTGCCCGCCATCGCCTCCGCCAGCGGCCTGGCGGAGCGAAACCTGCACTATTACCTACAGCAACTCGTGAACCTTGGCTACCTCCGGCGTCGGCATCCACTGGACCGCAAGCGTCCGAATCCCAAGCAGGTGCGCTTTGGCGTTGAGGACCCCTTGCTTCAGTTCTGGTTTCGCTTCGTGTTCCCCAACATGAGCCTCATCCGCAGCGGCGGCGCCAAAATGGCCTTCGCCGAGCGCATCAGGCCGCACCTTGACGCTTGGTTCGGGAGGGGCTTTGAACGCCTGTGTCGGGAGGCGCTGCCGCTCATCTACGCCAGCGAAGGCGTCAGCGCCGGCTTTGAGATCGGCGAATACTGGAGCGCGACGACGCAGATCGACGTGGTTGGCCGGCGCGACGACAACTGGACCGACCTCGGCGAATGCAAGTGGGGCGCAGTGCGTTCGCCGCGCATGCTGGAGGCTGAACTGGAGCGCAAGGCCAAGGAGTTCCCCAACCACCGCGGCGCCACTCTGGGACGCCGCTACTTCGTTCGCCGCAAACCCACCGCCAAAGCCGGGGAGAGTGGCTGGCATTCATTGTCGGACCTGTACGCCCTGGACTCCCCATAGGCTCCGCCACGGGCCCCTCAAGTTAGCTGCTCTGGCCGAGACCACATGCATTGGTCTTCGCGCCTTTGCAGCAGGACCTAATTTCCCAATCGGAAACCGGGCTAAAATGCCCGCCTCCCGCACCCGAATGTTGCCTTTGATGTCCGCTTCTCCCTCCATCTTCCAACCCCTGCCCACCGATGCGTTGCCGGCCGCGCCAGGGGAGCGGCGGGCTTGGACCGGGCTGGCGGACGGGGCGGTGGGTTGTTTCACCGCCAGCGCAGTCGCCGCCCATCCAGGGTTGACTCTCATCATCGCGGTTGACGCGGCGGCGGCCAGGCGGCGCTTGGAGGAGCTGGCCTTCTATGGGACGGGCGCGGCGCCCATTCTGCACTTTCCGGCTTGGGAGACCCTGCCCTACGACGCCTTCTCCCCCCATCAGGACATCATCTCCGAACGGCTTGCCACCTTGCAGCGGCTGCCCTCCGCCCAACCGGGCGCCTTGGTGGTGCCGGCCGCCACCCTCATGCAGCGTTTGCCACCGCGCGGCTACATGGACGGGCAGGCGATGTCTTGGGCCGTGGGGCAACGCTTCGACCTGCACGAGCAGCGCAGCCGCCTGCAGGCCGCCGGCTATCTGGCGGTGGAGACGGTCAGCCAACGCGGTGAGTTCGCGGTGCGTGGCTCCCTGATGGACATCTACCCCATGGGCCTCGCCCAGCCGGTGCGCATCGACCTGTTTGACGACGAGATCGACACCCTGCGCTACTTTGATGTTGAGTCGCAGATGACCATTGACCGGGTGCAGTGCATCGAGGTGCTGCCGGCCAAGGAGTTCCCTTTCGACGCCGCCGCCATCGCCCGCTTCCGCGGCACCTGGCACGACGTCTTCAATGTGGATGTGCGGCGCTGTCCGGTCTATCAGGATGTCTCCGCCGGCATTGCGCCCAACGGCGTGGAACACTACCTGCCGCTGTTCTTCGACCGTAGCGAGGGCCTGGCCAGCCTGTTCGACCACTTGCCGGACAACACCCTGATCCTGCAGCAGTCCGGCCTGGAGGAGGCCGTCACCCGCTTCTGGGAGCAGGTCAACAGCCGCCATCGCAGTCTTTCCGGGGACATCGAGCGACCCATCCTGCCGCCACCGGACCTTTATCTGCGTCCAGACGAACTGAACGGCCTGCTGCGCCGCCGACCCCGGGTCATCCTAGGCGAAGAGGGCAAGCATTCAACCCGCTTCAACGCCAAGCCCCTGCCGAACCTGCAGGCCAACGCCCGCTTGAAGGTTCCGGCGCAGCCGCTCAAGGACTTCCTGGCCGCCAATCCCGAAACCCCGGTCCTGTTCACCGCCGAAAGCGGCGGCCGCCGCACCCTACTGGAGGAGTTCCTCAACCGGGCCGGGTTGCAGCCGAAGGACTGCGCCGGCTGGGCGGACTTCCGTGAGCGCGGCTGCCGAACAGGGCTCACTGTGGCGCCCATAGATCAGGGCCTCTGGCTGGAGGACGCCATCCTCATCACCGAAAGCCAGATATTCGGCCATCGCCCCGTCGAGGAGCGCATCAGCGGCGCCCGCGCCCTGGACCCGGAGCAGATCATCCGCAACCTGACGGAGCTTTCCATCGGCGCCCCGGTGGTGCATCAGGAGCACGGCATCGGCCGCTACCGGGGCCTGCAAACCCTGAACGTGGATGGAGTGGTCGGCGAATACCTCGCCTTGGAGTACGCCGAGGAAGCCAAGCTGTACGTTCCGGTCACCTCCCTGCATCTGATCGCCCGCTATGCCGGGGTCGATGAGGCGCAAGCCCCCCTGCACCGGCTAGGCTCCGACCAATGGGCCAAGGCGCGGCGGCGGGCGGCGGAGAAGGTGGTCGATGCGGCCGCCGAACTGCTCGATGTGCTTGCCCGCCGCGCCGCCCGTCCCGCCCCAAAGCTGCGTTGCGAACAGGCCGAGTACGAGCGCTTCGCCGCCCAGTTCCCCTTCGAGTTGACCGCCGACCAAGCCAAGGCGGTGGACGCGGTGCTGGCCGATCTCGGCTCCGGCACGCCCACCGACCGGCTGATCTGCGGCGACGTGGGCTTCGGCAAGACCGAGGTGGCCATGCGGGCCGCCTTCGCCGCGGTGCAAAGCGGCAAGCAGGTGGCCGTGCTGGCCCCCACCACCTTGCTGGCGCAGCAGCATTTGGAGACCTTCCGCGACCGCTTCGCGGACTGGCCGGTCCACATCGACATGGCCTCCCGACTGCGCAGCGCCGGCGAGATCAGGGCCATCGGCGAGCGCTTGGCCAAGGGCGCCATCGACATCCTCATCGGCACCCACCGGCTGCTCGGCGCCGGGCTGGATTTCAAGGACTTGGGGCTGATCGTCATCGACGAGGAGCACCGCTTCGGCGTGCGGCAGAAGGAGCGGCTGAAGGCGTTGCGGGCGCAGGCGGACGTTCTCACCCTGACCGCCACTCCCATCCCCCGCACCCTGAACATGGCGCTGGCCGGCGTGCGCGACTTCTCCATCATCGCCACGCCGCCGGCCAAGCGCCTTTCCATCAACACCTTCGTCCACGAGCGGCGCAACCACATCATCCGCGAGGCGCTGAACCGGGAACTGATGCGCGGCGGCCAGGTCTTCTACGTCCACAACCAGGTGCGCAGCATCGGCCAAGCAGCGGAGGCCGTGGCGGCGCTGGCCCCAGAGGCGCGCATCGGCATCGGCCACGGGCAGATGCCCAAACGTCAGTTGGAGCAGGTGATGGCGGACTTCCTCCATCGCCGCCTGAACGTGCTGGTGTGCAGCACCATCATCGAAAACGGCTTGGACATCCCCAACGCCAACACCATCATCATCGACCGCGCCGACAAGTTCGGCTTGGCCCAGTTGCATCAGTTGCGCGGGCGGGTTGGGCGCTCCCACCGGCAGGCCTACGCCTATCTTCTGACCCCCCATCCGAGCGCCATGACGCCGGATTCGGCGAAGCGGCTCAAGGCCATTGAAGCCGCCGGGGAACTCGGTGTCGGCTTCGCCTTGGCCACCCAAGACTTGGAAATTCGCGGGGCCGGAGAACTGCTGGGGGAGGAGCAGTCCGGGCAGATCGAGTCCATCGGCCTATCTCTGTACATGGACATGCTGGACGCGGCGGTCAAGGCCATCAAACGGGGCGAGCCGCCCAATCTGGACGCCCCCTTGCTGCCGGTCAGCCAAGAGGTGAACCTGCATTGCTCCGCGCTGATTCCAGAGGACTACCTGCCGGACGTGCAACTGCGCCTGATGCTGTACAAGCGCATCAGCGCCGCCGCCAACGACGCCGCCTTGGATGAATTGCGCGCCGAACTGATCGACCGCTTCGGGCGCTTGCCGCCTCCCCTTATGCAGTTGTTCCGGGTCACCGCCTTGAAGCTGCGCCTGAACCGCATCGGCGCCAGCCGCTTCGACCTGGGCGAGAACGGCGGCCGAGTGAAGTTCAGCAAGGACGCCAAGGTCGATCCCGCAGCCGTCGTCAGCCTAGTGCAGCGGCAGCCCAACACCTACCGCTTGGCCGGCTCCACGCGCCTGCGCATCACCCGCGCCCTGCCCACCTTGGACGAGCGCTTCGCCTTCGCCGACCAACTCATCCACGCGCTGACGCCGACGGCGCAGCCAAGCGGCATCGCCGCCGGATGAACATGCGAACCGGTGCCGGCCAACCAGCAGGTTGTTCCGCCAAGGCCGGCGGACTAAAACTTGGCCTAGCGGCGGTTCTGTTGTCGTTGCCGGCTATCGCGGTCGAACTTGAGGAGGCACAAGACCTGCTGCGTGGACGTTGGTACGCCGCCGAGGTCATCATTTTTGAGCGCCTGAACTCCAACGAAGCCGGCCCGGAAGACTTGGTCCGCTTCGATGAGCGATTCTACCCGGCCAACATCCGCGCCATGGCCGAACCAAACCCTTGGAGCGCCGCCGAACTCGACCCCTTCACCCGCGTCTGCTTGGAATTTCCCCGGTTGGAAGTGCGGTTGCCCAACCCGCCGTCACCAGCACCGGCTGAGGACGCCGGAATCCAACCACAGCCGACGGCGCCAATCGCCGATCGCGGCGCCCCCACTTCGCTCGTTGAAGAAATGCCTCGGCGCGAGCCGCCCACCATCCATCCAACTTTAGCGCCGCATCCCTTGCTGGACTTGCTAAGCGCCGCCGTCGCCGCCGAGCGCCTCCTCCAGCAAAACAGCTATCGCTGGCTGGACGCGAGCGCCCTGCAACTGCAAGCGGAGGCCCGCCGCATCCGCCAGGCGCCCAACCTGCAATTAATTTGGCACGGGCGCTGGATGCAGCCGACGCCGGCCCGCGACGCCGGCGAGCCCCTGCTACTGCAAGTGGGGCCGCAGTCCAACAGCCTCCATGCATTGGAGGGCACCCTGCAAATCACTCTGGGCCGCTACCTGCACTTCCAAGCGGAACTCTGGCGCCCGGCGCAGAGGCCACCGGCCAGCGAATCGGGCGAACAAGGAGCCTTCCCCTACGTCACCCTAAACCAAAGCCGCACCATGCGCAGCGGCGAACTGCACTACTTGGACCACCCCGAAGTCGGCGTTCTGGTGCGCATCGACCCGGTGCCCCCAGCGGCGGAGTTAGTGAAAGCTTTGGAGCTATGGAAACGAGCTTCCGCCTAGCCGCACTGCTAAGGGCGACGCAGATAGCTGTGGTTGCTACTCTCTACCTCAAGTCGCGGGTGACAGTTGCCGCTTAAGTGCCGACTCCCTTGGAGGAATGGGGCCGTGCGGTCCCAAGTGGAACCGATGGCCGCAGTGCAAAGCACTTTGCCGCACCTGCCCAGCCGCACCTGCCCAGCCGTAGCCTGTCCAAGTCGGGGCAGCGTTGTGGATGTCTTCTGCGGCATCTTTTATGCTTTTTGCACAAGCACATGATGTCCTTGGCGGCGCTATTCACCAAATGCCCCCTCCGAGAAAATGGGTTAGACAATCCCCGAAACCAAAGCTGCACGGTGCGCAAACCCCGCTGCTCGGCGTTCTGGCCTTGGCTTTGTTGGTGGCCGCCAGCTACTTCCCCGCGGTGTTCGGCGGCTTCGTGTGGGACGACCGGGTATTCACCGAAGCCGTGCCGGTGCGGGAGTTCTCCGGCCTTTGGCGAATCTGGCTCTCGCCTAGTGAAATCGAATTCGAAGGGCACTACTGGCCCCTTACCTACACCACCTTTTGGCTGGAGCACAAGCTGTGGGGCTTTGCCCCGGCCGGCTTCCACATCGTTAACCTAGCGCTGCACACCGTCAACGCGGCGCTGCTCTGGCGCCTGCTTGAACGGCTTGCAGTGCCGGGTGCTTGGGTGGCGGCGGCGGTCTTCGCAGTGCATCCGGTACATGTTGAAGCTGTTGCCTGGATCATGGGACGCAAGGACTTGCTGGCGACGCTGTTCTACTTGGCTGCCGCGGCAGTTTGGATGAGCTTCATCGAAGCGCCGCACTCGAGGCGGCGAACAAGGCGCTACTTTCTGGCCTTGGGCCTGTTTGCCGCCGGCCTGCTGTGCAAGTCCATAGGCGTCACCCTGCCGGTAGCCTTGCTGGTTTTGCGCTGGTGGAAACGCGGCCGCGTCACTGGGTTGGACATGCTTCGGCTGGCACCGTTTTTCGTAGTGGGCGCCGGCATTGCCGCGGCGGACCTGAGCTACTACGAAGAAGCCGTTGAAATGGACCACGCTTTGTTTGAGCGGCCAATCGTCGCCGCCAAAGTGCTGTGGTTCTATTTGGGCAAGCTGCTGTGGCCGACTGGCTTGGTCGCCATTTATCCGCGGTGGGAGGTGGATGCCGCCGACTTGCTCGCATGGGGCTGGGTGGCAGCCGCGTTGGCTCTACCGACGGCCTTGTGGCTTTTGCGCCGCCGCATTGGCAGGGGCCCCTTGGCCGGCGCACTGTTCTTTGCACTCACCCTGTCGCCGGTCCTCGGGTTCGTGGAATTTGGCTACATGCAGTTCTCGTTCGTCGCCGATCGCTACCAATACCTCGCCAGCGCTGGTCCCTTGGCTGTCGTCATCGCCGCCGCCAATAGCGTCGGGCGACGAAGGCTCCCGAGATGGAGCTTGGCCGCCTTCGTTGCAGCTGCGCTGGCCCTGCTGGGCGCATTGACGTGGCGCCAAGCCGACGTCTATCGAGACGACGTGGCATTTTTCAACTACGTCATTGAGCGCAATCCAACGGCGCGGCACGCTCATCTGAACCTCAGCAGGGGGTTGTTCGAATCCGGGCGGTGGGAGGACGGGCTGGCCGCCGTGCGCACCCACATCGCCCAAACACCAAACGAACCCACGGGGCACTACAATGCCGGCTTGGCGCTCCTGCGGTTGGGGCGGCCCGACGAGGCGCTGGAGAGCCTGCAGCGCGCCCTCCTGCTCGATGCGGACATGGAAAATGCGCAATTCGTCGCCGGCCTAGCCTTGGCGCAGCTGGGGCGTCTGGAGGAGGCTGCGTCACGCCATCACCAAGCATTGGAAATTGATCCGAACCATCTAGCCGCCCGCGTGGAGGTCGGCAATGTGCTCGGAAGGCTGGGCCGCTTGGCCGAAGCGGAGCGGCACCTAACTCTTGCCGTGGAAACCAGCCCGAACCACCTAGGGGCGCTAATGGCCCTCGCCACGACGTTGTTTCTACAACAGCGCCATCAAGAAGCACTGGACATCTACAGCCGCGTTGTCGAGTTGGCTCCAGACAACGTCCGGGCCCATTCTGGTGCCGGTGCTGCCTTGCATTACCTAGGCCGTGACGATGAGGCGCTGAAGCGCATCGACCAAGCCCTCGCCCTGGACCCGACCTTGGCGGAGGCGCACGCCAACCGCGCGGCCATCACCAAAAGCATCGCCGCCAAAAAACCTCCCCCATCCTCCCCGAACCCGTAAGACTCCCACACAGGCAGCAAAAACAGTTACTCTTCACCCCAAGTCGCGGATGACAGTTGCCGCTTGAGTGCCAACTCCCTTGGAGGAATGGGGCCGCGCAGCCCCAAGAGGAACCGATGGCCGCAGTGCAAAAGCATTTTGCCGCACCTACCCAGTCACACCAAGAAGCCATAGCCTGTCCACGTCGGGGCAGCGTTGTGGATGTCTTCTGCGGCATCGGGGGCCTAAGCCACGGCTTCGTGTCGGAGGGCTTTGACGTCAGGGCGGGAATCGACATTGACGCCTCCTGCCGCTACGCCTACGAGCGCAACAATGGAGCTAGGTTCATCGGTCGGGACGTTGGCGATCTGCGTGGTGGCGAAATCAACCACCTGTTCGCCAAAGACGAACCGCGCATCTTGGTCGGCTGCGCACCATGCCAGCCCTTTTCCACTTACAGCCAGAACCGGTCCGATGCGAAATGGCGGCTGCTCGCGGAATTCGGGCGCCTTGTAAGTGAAGTTCAACCCGATGTGGTTTCAATGGAGAACGTCCCGCGCCTCACCAGCTTCCACAAGGGCGAACTGTTCAAGCAATTCGTGGCGGCGCTTGAAACGGCCGGCTACGATGTCCGGCCGAAGGTCGTCAACTGCGCGGACTACGGGGTGCCGCAGACTCGCCTGCGCTTGGTGGTGCTGGCTTCAAGAGTTGGTCCCATCGAGCTGATGCCACCAACACATGCGGCCGATGCACATGTGACGGTACGAGATGCCATCGCCCACCTACCGCCGATCACCGCCGGCGGCAAAGACGCCGAGGATCCGCTGCACTATGCCAGCCGGCTGTCCGAGACCAATCTCGCCCGCATCCGCGAGGCAAAGCCCGGCCAATCCTGGCGCGACTGGAAGCCAGCGCTTGTCGCCCCATGCCACCGCAAGCACTCCGGGCGCTGGTATCAAAGCGTGTACGGCAGAATGCACTGGGATGCGCCCGCGCCGACCATCACGACGCAATGCAATGGCTTCGGCAACGGCCGATTCGGCCACCCGAAACAGGATCGCGCCATTTCGCTGCGTGAGGCGGCTCTGTTGCAGACGTTTCCTGAGGGCTACGAGTTCTTTGACCCGAACGAACGCTGGTTCGTTTCAGCGGCCGCACGCTGGATCGGAAACGCCGTGCCAGTGGCGCTGGCAAGAGCCGTGGCGCGGAGCGTGGCGCGGGCGCTGGAGGGCAAGAGCGATGCCTAGCCAACCCGCCAAGCGCCCACTGGAGATGAAGATCAATCTAAATGCCTTGGAGCATTTGGGAATGAACCTTTACAGCACAATTCCCGCCGTGCTCTCGGAGATCGTCGCCAACGCTTGGGATGCGGATGCCAGCCAAGTCTCGGTGACGCTCGGTGATGGCGAGATATCCATTAAGGACAATGGCGTCGGCATGACGCGGGACGAGGTGATAGATCGCTTCCTGAATGTCGGCTTCCAGCGACGTTCCGAGATGGGTTCGATGACTCCCAGAAATAGGAAGCCGATGGGACGCAAGGGCATCGGCAAGCTATCGTCCTTCTCGATAGCGAACGTCGTGACTGTCTATACGGCCCGCGATGATGAACAAACAGCGTTCCGCATGGACGCGGCGAAGATCAGGGAGCAGATGCGGCGGGACGACGGCGATGCGTACCATCCCGAAGAGATCAACCATGCGCCGGAGAAAAGGCAATCGGGAACATGCATCGTTCTGACTGCCCTGAAACATAGCGCCACCCAACAGACGTCACGAAGCCTGCGCCAACGCATTGCGAGGCGCTTTTCGATAATCGGTCCGCGGAACGGGTTCTCCGTATCCGTAGATAACGACGACGTCCGCCCCGAAGACCGCGGCTACTACCAACATGTCGAGTATTGCTGGACCTACGGCGATCAAGAGGAGACCGTGGGCCGCTTCTCAAGGCTAGCGGACGGACAGCCGCCAATGGACCGAACAGCGGAAGCTATGAAGGCCGCCAGAAATCTAGACATCACTGGCTGGATCGGCACCGTCCAACGCTCCGGCTTACTGAAAACCGAAGATGGGGAAAACTTGAACCGTCTCGCCATCTTCATGCGCGGCAAGGTTGCTCACGAGGACCTTCTTGGAGACTTCGGACTAAAGGAGATATTCGCAGACTATGTCGTTGGTGAGATTCACTGCGATAGTCTCGACCAAGACGACGACGAGGACATCGCTACCAGCAGCCGTCAAACCCTCAAGCATGACGACCCGAGATTTAGAAAAATACGAGATGTGGTCCACAAAGAACTTCGCCACATCGCCAACCAATGGAGTGAGCTACGCAACCGCCATGGCTCCAAGGTATTCTGCAAGGAAGTGCCGGCTGTTGCGGAGTGGCTCGGTGACCTGCAGGGCGATACTAGAAAAAAGGCGGAAAGATGGATTGGACGTCTCAATGTGTTGAAGTCAGGAGACGAAACCAAGCGTGAATTGCTAAAGGCGTCTATCCTAGCCTTTGAGAGCTATCGCCGGAAAGAGCAATTAGACTTTCTGGAGAATATGTCGGATGAGAACATAGAGCCGATCCTTCAAGTCTTCGATGATATAGACGACCTACAGCTAAGTTACTATGGGCAGATTGTCAAACTCCGCCTTGGCGTGATTAAAACTCTGGAACAGAAACTCAATACCGACCAGAAGGAAATTGTGATTCGAGATCACATCTACAAACACCTTTGGTTGCTGGACCCATCTTGGGAGAGGGTCAAGGGATCAGAAGCGAAAGAAAAACGAATTACCAACTTCCTGAAGGAAGACTCACAAGGTCTAACGGCGCAGGAACGCAGGGCGCGTATTGACATTGGCTACAGAACAGCGCAAGGCCGACATGTGATTATCGAGTTGAAGCGAGCATCCGTGCAAACGCCAGTGGACGAACTAACCCGACAGATCAGAAAGTACCGTAGTGGAGCGAAGCAGCTAATCGCCAAAACGGACTTTCCGAATTGGCAGGTCGACATTATTTGCCTTGTTGGGAGGCCGCCGCCAGAATGGAATGAAGGTGATGGCAAGAAAGACGTTGAAAGAGCACTTGCAAGCGTCGAAGCTCGATTGATGTTCTATGATAGCCTACTGGATCAATCGCAAAGAGCTTATGCAGACTACCTTGAAGAACACAAGAAAATTGATCGATTGTGGAAGATATTCGAAGGTATTGATGATTTTGCTGAGGCAGCAAGCGACTAGGATGCCAGCAGCGCATTCAGCCGCTGTTCCCACTCATCCTCATCCACCACCTCGAAGCGCACCACCTTGTTGCGCATGGCCGGCGCGAAGGTGGCCCAATCCGTCTTCTTGGCGTGTTCGGAGCAGATGTCGAACACCGAGCGCTTGTAGGCCGTGTCGGCGGACTCCTTCAGGTGGACGCCCTTGGTTTCGACCACGAACACTTGGTGGAACTGGTCGTCTTGGTCGGGCTCGTCGGGCTTGAGGGTGAGGATGAAGTCAGCATAGATGCGCTGCGGCCTCCAAGCCTGCACATAGTAGTCCTTGCGGGAGCGGTTGCGGTACCAGAAGAACAGCCTCGCCTGCCGGTCCAGATAGGTGGCCACCTTGTTCTCCAGGCCGTTCAGGTCGCCCTCGCCGGTGCGGTCGAACAGGTTGAGTTGGTATTGGGCGCCGTCCTCTCGGTTGGCTTGGCGTTCCGTTGCCGGTGCATCGATCTGAACGGGCAAGCGGTTGCACTGCAAGTCCTCGGTGACGACGATGAAGCGCACCGTGCCGGCGTCCAAAAGCTCAGCGAACACCTGCTTGGATAGGCGGTCGCGTTCCGCCTCCAAACGCTTGCGCAGTTCCTCCAGCACGAACATGTAGTTGCCGACCACCTGTTCGCGGGGATGCCTTGCCAGCAGCGCGTTGAAGACCCTTTGCGCCGCCTCGGCGCCGCGCCACGGGTTGGGCATCGCATCGAGCAGGTGGCTGGCGGCGAAGTAGTAGTCGATGTCGCCGTCCCCCTCTTGGGCGGACAGCCCGCCCGCCGCCGCGTCAGGGTCGGAGAAGAAGGGTTCGGCGTCCAGCCCGGTACGCAGCGCCACATCCCCGCGCCCTTGCGCCTCAAGCGGCAAGTCGAACAGCGGGGTGACGTCCACCTCGTCCCAAGGCACCCGGGAGAGGATGTCCGCTTCATAGTGGACCAGCCGCCACTCGCGCCCGTCGCGGATCATGAATGTCGGCAGCACCAGATCCCGGGCGGCCTTGCGGAAACCCTCCCTTTGCATGGAGGTCACCAGATCGCCGGAGCGCACCGCGCCTTCTTCGGCCTTGATGCGGGCCTCCAAGCCCTGCAACCCCTCAAGGCCGAACCCCTTGCGCACCTCCTGCAGGAGATCTTTGCCGCGGCGTTGGAAGCAGAAGACGTAGCTCTCATCCAAGGCCGCAACGCCGGTCTTGGCGGCGTAGGGCTGGCGCAGGATGCGGCCCACCAATTGCGTCAAGGCGCTCTTGGAACTTGGGTTGGTGAGAATGGCCAGAACATAGGCGAAGGAGCAGTCCCAGCCCTCCTGCAGCGCCTGCTTGGTGATGATGAAGCGGATGGGGCAATCCCGGGAGAGCAGCCCGCCGGCTTCATCCACCACCTTCAATTCGTCGCGCTGGCTGGTCTTCACTGCAACCTGTTCGGCCGTGATGGCCGGATGGCGCAGCAGGTATTCACGCACGTCCTCCGCGTGAATGAACCCAGCTTGGCGCTGATCCTTTCCGGTGCGCTCCACCTGCACCAAGCAGATGGGGCGAATGTAGGTGCCCGTCTCCGCTTCGTGCCGCCGCGCCTCGCCCTCCAAGGCTTGGCGATGCTCGATGGCGGCCAGCAGCGTATCCCGCCAACTGACGCTGGCTTTGTTCTGAATGTGTAAGTCCAGCTTGATCATCTCCTCCGCGTTCAGCGCTTGGCCGGAAATGTCCACCAGCACGTTCGCCTCCCGCGGCGGCGTGGCGGAAAGCTCCACGATCATGCAGGGGTTGAAGCCTTCGAGCGTCTTCTTGGCGTTGCGGCTGTACGCCTTGTGGCCTTCGTCCAGAATGATGAGCGGCTGCAGCAGGCGCAGAGTGTTGCCCAGCGAAGTCTTGGCCCGCCGACCCCAAACGCCGCCGGCGGAATCGAAAACGTCCAGATTGGGGACTTCCGCCAACAGCCGCTCGTGAGCGCGCGCATCGTCATCGGCGGGAAAGAAGCGGTCGAAGCCGCCGCTGTCCCGGAACATCCGCAGTTGCTCCTTGGTTTCGCGGTTCGCCGACGGCAGCATCAGCAGCAACACGCACAGCCGCTCGCGCACATCCTGCGGCCCGAAGCCGCTGTTCTTCTCCAGCACCAGGGTTCGGCCGGCGGAGGCGACGTCGAGTTGCTGGCGGTAGGGGTGGTCGCGGTCCTTGAGCGCCTTCAGGGTTTGGCTGTATATCTGGGTGCTGGGCACGATCCACAGCACCAAGCCGTTTTGCCGGCGGCGGTAGCGCGTGTGTACCAAGTCGATCACCTTGGTGGCCAGCAGCGTCTTGCCGCCGCCGGTGGGAACTTTCAGGCAGAAGGCGGGCAGCGGCTCGCCCAAGCCGTTCTTGCGCGGCAGGTAGGGGCGGTGGGGGACGGATTTCTCCCACGCCTTCGCCACCCAGTCGATGGCGAGGTCGGGAACGGTCTCATGCGCCTGCGCCGCCTTTAGCCGCCATTCCGTCAGCCGTTCAAGGAACTCCCGCACTTGGCTGAGTGCATTCTTCTGGAACTCCTTGAGAATCATCGCGCCAGCCGCTCCGCTGTTTCATAGATCTCGAACGGCAGTTGCTGGAAGGTGATGCGGTGGCGGTGCAGGAACTCCTGATCGACGTACTTCGTCGGCGCGAACACCAGCTTGTCGCGTTTGCTGCGGGAGAGCTTGCGGACGACGTCCAGGGTCAGCGCCATGTCCTTGAGCCGCTCGAATTCGTCCGTGTAGATCAGGAACACATCGGTGTTCCGGCTTTTGCCGATGAACCATCGCTCCGGCCGCATCCCTGCCGCCTCGAACTCCTCGCCGGTGGCGGTGAAGAAGATGTACGCCGCCAACTTCTCGTAGCTCGGCAGCTTGTCGGGGTGCAGCATGGACTCCTTGCGCAGCGCTTTGCCGAGCTTGAAGTAGCTGAAGGTGCCGCCCAGCCCGTCCGTCCTTTCGGTGATGCGCTTTTCCCCCGTGACGATCAACTTGTCGTTTTTGACCTCCTTCCTAATTTTGTCGAAACGCCCGCCTTCCCGTCCCTCCAGCGCCTCCACCTCGGCAACCAAGCCGTCGGCCCGCTTAAGAGTGGCCCAGGACAGCTTCTCGTTCAGCAGCTCCGTTCTCTGCACGCCGGTGTGCCCGTAGCCCTTGATGACCCGCCGCACCCGCTCCGCGGTGATGCGGTCCACATAGTCCTCGCACTCGATAAGCACGAAGCGGCGGTTGCCGCCGTCGGCCTTGTTGAGGGCGAGGACCGCGTGGGCGGTGGTGCCGGAACCGGCGAAGGAGTCTAGGATGATGGAGTCCTTGTCGGTTGCCATCCGAATAATGTGGCGAATGAGCGACGACGGTTTAGGGGTAATAAAAACATCGTTGGACGTCTCGAAGTCAAGTATCGACACAATCTCCCGCTTGGAGTCCTGCGTGTGCCCCACTTCCTGATAAGTCCACAACGTCTGCGGTACGCGACCTTGTTTTGTCTCAGAAAGAAATATCTTCGGTGCCGGCACATTGTTGCCGTCTTGTCCCCACCAAATACGACCATCGGCGTCAAGTTCCCTAAGTCGTTCCTCAGACACCCGCCAATACGACCCTCGCGGTGGGCCATCAACTATGCGCCCGCTCGGACAGATAATCGGGTACACGCCCTTGCTGTAGTAGTTTCTTGCCGCCAAGTTGTTGGGGCGCCAAGGGCCTCGTGGATCGTTGTCTGGATTTCGATAAATTGCATCCTGTGCCTTGGTTCTCGGCAACAGGTTGGGTGACCAAGCATTGTGATCGCGAGCGTATACGACGATGAAGTCATGGTCTTCCGAGAAGTGCTTGGCTGAACTCTTGGGCGCATATACTTTCTGCCAAACTACCGTCGCAACAAAATTCTCCTCCCCAAAAACCTCATCCATCAACGAGCGCAGCCGATGCACCTCGTTGTCGTCAATGGAAACGAAAATCGCCCCGTCGTCGCGCAGCAACTCGCGCAGCAGCTTCAGGCGCGGCAGCATCATGCAGCACCACTTATCGTGGCGGGTCAGGTCGTCCCGGTCCACCACCTTGCCGAGCCAATCCTTCATCAGTGGGGAGTTCACGCGGTCGTTGTACGCCCAGCCCTCGTTGCCGGTGTTGTAGGGCGGATCGATGGTGATGCACTTGACCTTGCCGTGATGGGTCGGCAGCAACGCCTTCAGCGCCGCCAGGTTGTCCCCCTCAATAATCAGATTGTCATGCAGGCTGGCCTTCTTGGAGAGCCCCTTGCCGCGCACAGACGTCAACTCGTGGTACGGCACCCCCAGATGGAAGTTCTCCACAAACACCCTTCCCTTGAATTGCAGCAACGACATACTCAGCGCTCCGATTAGGTTACATCCCCGGAAAGTGAACAACTATGAGCCTTGAAAATGAAGTCCACAAGGCGTCCGCAGCCCGAAGCCAGCCGAGCCTAATCGCTGACCAGACCGTTTGCTATTCAGGCCATTGGAATTGATTAGGAGTCCATTCACAACATTAGCTGGCCGCAGACAGTACGCCAGATTACGCTCGCGGTCTTGGACCTCTATCGCAAAGGGCTTGTCCCCAATTACTTGTGACCTAGGCGCTTCGGTGCAACGTTCCGGTTTTAGCAACGACGACATCGATTCTACTTAGGGCGACGAAGAAATCTGACCGGACGCCCGTAGTCAGGAACGGATATGGAGGCCAAGTCATGATGCTCAATATCTTCAAGGCTGCCTAGCTTGCTCGTCCACAAGCCCGAAGACAATTGCCTAGCAACATGAGTGAACTGGCCACCATCCCCACCATAGATGGCGATCTTCTCAAACCCCTGCTCGTACTGGGGTGTCGCGCACAACTCAAAGCCCAACGACGCAAACATATCGGCATACGCAGCTATCGAGCCGTCTCGACTTGCGTTGTTGGGCCAATATCCAAAGAGGTGGTCCCACCAAGCATCGGTTTTCCCTGCCGCCCACGCCACGCAATTGTAAGCGCAGTCCCGGGGGCTGGTTACTCTGTGATTCCCTCCCTTGAGTTTGGGAAATAGTTCGGTCAATGGGTTGGCCATCGTTCCTGCTATATCAAGTTCCGATTGCGGCCCCACTTGAGCCAGGCGTTCCGCATTGCATCGAACTTGCCGATGTCGCCGGTGGCCACCGGATCCTCTCCGGAGATTGCTCGGAGAGCCCAAAACCAGTGATTGGGTTCAATAGACAGCTTCTTCAGAATCAGCGGCAGGGCATCGCGCCCGAGACCAATGATTTCTTGGTAGCTCCGGTGCAGGACTATGTTCGACATCACTGAATGGTGCATAGTTTCAGATTTCCATTTTTCTGCAAGGTCATTGAAGTGCCTTTCCAATTCTTGTCCACATGGGATGTTTCTATCCGTTCCTAGGATTTCCGACAGCTTCTTCCAAGAGAGGACATTGCTCTTACTCAGGTAGGACATTTCGATCATGAACTTGACTTGACCATTTTTGATCAGCTCCTCCCGGCAATCGCCAACTACGAACGGAACCACCTTCTTCTTGCTGCCGGTAAGTTCGACGAGGATTCTCGCCATAACATACTGTCGGATGAGTTGATGCACGAGAATATACTCAAGGGAGGCACCGAATTTAGCCTCGCATTTGACCTCCCCGATGCACAAGTGCTTCGGCGTTTGGAGAACGACATCAACCTCGGTGCGGAATAGGTTGTCATATAGCGACGGCTTGCATTTGTAGTTGTCCTTTTCCAGCTCCCGGAACTCATCAGAGCGCTCAATCTCCTGCCGTAAGCGGGGGAAGCAACTGCGATAGCATTCAAGAACCTGTTTCCTATAGTGCTCCACATCTGGGTGTTCTTGGCAGCGCTGATGTATATAGTCGCGCATGCCATACCAAAACAGCTCGAATTCAATGTTGTCGCCGTGTTGCTCCCTCGAGCCAAGGAGATGACTGGCGAGGGAAATGCGGGCATCTGGTTTCTCAACCAAGGGAGATAGGACGCTCGCCGTGCGCCAATTCTCGGTTCTGTTCTTGATGTCAAGTATGCCCATCGTCTGTTCCCCTCGTCGCACTCGGGTCCTGAGAGCCGTGCCCAGAAAAACCCGTGCGTTCGTCGACCTCACTGCGCATTGTCCTTCAGGTCAGGTGGCTGTGTCCACCGCTAGCGCTTCCCGGTAGCCACTAGAGCACCTCAGCCGGTGCTCGGCTTACGCGCCGTAGAAATGGTGCCATCCGCCGAAGCTGTTGATGGTGTTCGACTTTCCGCGCACCGATCACTACACTTCCCTTCCGCAAACTTCCCGAAAGACTGGGCCATGCGCACCTTCAACACGGCGGGTCCCATCGTTGCCGAGGACCACTACCACATCCCGCCGCTGACGCGGCTCGACCTAGACGAAGTGCTCGGCTTGGTGCGCGGCAAGAAGTACTTCACGCTGCATGCGCCTAGGCAGACCGGCAAGACCTCCGCCCTGCTGGCGCTGCGCGATCTGCTGAACGGCCAAGGCTACCACTGCCTGTACGCCACCGTAGAAACCGCCCGCACTGCCCGTGGGGACGTGGAGCGGGCCATGCGGGCGGTGCTCGGCCAGTTGGCTGAATGGGCGCAGGTGACCTTGGCGGATGACCACTTGGAGGATGCGTGGCCCGACATCCTCGCAAAGGTCGGCCCAGACAAGGCCTTAGGGACGGCGCTTAGGAGCTGGGCGGAGGCGTCATCCAAGCCGTTGGTGCTGCTGATCGACGAGATCGACACCCTGCAGGGGGACTCGCTGCTTTCGGTGCTGCAGCAACTACGGGCCGGCTACCCCATGCGGCCGGCGCACTTCCCGCAATGCGTGGTCCTGTGCGGCCTGCGGGACATGCGCGACTACCGCATCGAGTCCATGGGAAGCCCGTTCAACATCGCCGCCAAGTCGCTGCGGCTGGGGGACTTCACGCGGGAGGAGACCTCGGCGTTGTTGGGCCAGCACACGGAGGCGACCGGGCAGGCCTTCGCCCCAGAGGCATTGCAAGCGGTGTGGGCGCAGACCCAAGGCCAGCCCTGGCTGGTGAACGCGCTGGCGGACCTCGCCTGCTTCAAGAGCGGTTCCGTCCGGGATCTTGCGCGGCCGGTGTCCGAGGCGGACGTCTTTGACGCCCGCGAGGAGCTCATTCTGCGTCGGGTAACCCACTTGGACCAATTGGCGGACAAGCTCAAGGACGATCGGGTGCGGCGAGTGGTCGGGCCGATGCTCAGTGGCGCAGAGAAATGGGACTCGGGCGGGCGCGACATTGAATACGTCCGGGACTTGGGCCTAATCGCCAAGGACGCCCCGGTGCGCATCGCCAACCCGGTTTACGCGGAGGTTCTGCCCCGGGAGTTGGCTTGGGTGGCGCAGGAGGAACTGGACCAGGAGGCAGCGTGGTATGTGGATGCTGAGGGCAACCTCGACATCGACAAGCTGCTGGCCGCCTTCCAAGACTTCTTCCGCCGCCATTCTGAACATTGGCACCATCGCTTCGACTACCCGGAGGCCTGGGCACAGCTCTTGCTGCAGGCTTTCCTGCAGCGCGTGGTGAACGGCGGCGGACGCATAGAGCGGGAGTACGCCTTGGGCCGAGGTCGGGTGGACCTTCTGATCGTCTGGCCCCTAGGGACGCGCAACCAAGAGTTCGTGGTGGAGTGCAAGTTGCTCCGCGAAGGGCGGAGCTTGGAGGGTCTCATTGACATAGGGTTGGAGCAGACGGCCGGCTACATGTCTCGCTGCACCCCAGAGTCCGGGCACCTAGTGGTGTTCGATCAGCGCAAAAACCGGACTTGGGAGGACAAGCTGTTCCACGAGCAACGGAGGTCGAAGAACGGTGTTGTCATTGAAGTTTGGGGCATGTGAAGCCCCCGAGGGCCATTCCGAAGTCGCGTGCGTCAATAGGCGGAGGATTGGAAATCCTAAATCGACCTTGGTTTTTCACGGATGCTGGGCTTTACGGTTACTCTCGGGAGAGAAAGCAGCGCTTCGGTGGGAATGCGCATCTGCCTCGGCGCCATTTGGAGTGGCCTTGGAGGGGCGCAGTTATCAAGGAGCAGCATAGGCGCTATGGAGTATCATCCCCCCAACAGCCATAGCTAGAGGGCGTAGGCATGGGTTCACGCAGGCAGTTCTTGGGCACGGCGGCGCTGGCTGCCGCGTCGGCGCCGGCAGTGCGGATAAGCGCCGGGGAGCGCAGCCTTGCCGACGCCGGCAACCGCGTTCGGCGCTACGTCACCTTGGGGCGCACCGGCCTTGAGATAGCCGACATCTCCTTCGGCTCCAGCCGCCTGCGGGAGGGGGAGGAAAGGCTGGTCCGGCACGCCCTCGACAAGGGCGTCAACTACTTCGACACCGCCGAAAGCTACACCGAAGGCCAATCCGAACGGGTGCTGGGCAACGCCCTCAAGGGCCGGCGGGATCAGGTCATCATCGCCTCCAAGACCTGGGCTCATGCGTCCGCCCGCAAGGAGGCGATCATGGCGGACTTGGAGGCAAGCCTGCGCCGCCTGCAAACCGACCATGTAGATATCTACTTCAACCACGCCGTCAACGATGTCGAACGGCTGGACAACCCGGAATGGCACGAGTTCTGCGACCGAGCCAAGGCGCAAGGCAAGATCCGCTTCACCGGCATGTCCGGCCACGCCGGGCGCTTGGTGGAGTGCCTAGAGCACGCCTTCGCCAAAGACCTGGTCGATGTGGTGCTGGTGTCCCTCAACTTCGGGCAGGACCCGGAGTTTCTGGACCGCTTCACCCGCGGCTTCGATCTCGTCGCCCGGCATCCGGAGCTGCCCAGAGCCTTGCGCAAGGCCAAGGAGCTTGGCGTCGGCGTCATCGCCATGAAGTGCCTGATGGGCGCCCGGCTGAACGACATGCGCCCCTACGAGCAAGGCGGCGCCTCCTTTGCCCAAGCCGCGTTCCGCTGGAGCTTGTCCCAGGAATATGTGGACGCCTTGGTCATCTCCATGACCAGCGAGGCCAAGATAGACGAGTTTCTGGGCGCCTCCGCAGGGCGCTCCCTAGCGGCCGGGGACAAGGCGCTGCTACACACCTACGCTTCCTTGAACGGCGCCAGCCAATGTCGGCAAGGCTGCAACGACTGCGCCGGCGCCTGCCCCTTCGAGGTGCCCATCGCCGATGTGCTGCGCACCCGCATGTACGCGACGGACTATCAGGACTTGGCCTTCGCCCGCAGCGAGTACGCCGGCTTGGACGGCAGCGCCGCCGCCTGCTTAGGGTGCGACGGGGCGCCCTGCCGCGACGCCTGCAGCTACGGCTTGCCCATCGCCGACCTCTGCGCTCCCACCCACCGCATGTTGGCTTGACGGGCGGCCGGCGTGGCAGGCGCATCCATGTCCTTGGCCGACCAACGCTCGCTTTCAGCGCCCCGCCAGCCCGTCCGCTCGTTGAAGCTCATGCAAAGGCAAGCCTGAGCGGCGCCAACTGATCGAGGCAGGTTGCAGCCGTGGCTTCTCTAAACGATGTTCTGCAAGCTTTCAAGCAGGGCCAAATCGAGACGGAGGAGGCCGTGCAGCGGATTCGCGGCGCACTCCTGCAAGACCTAGGCCACTCCACTCTGGACAGCGACCGCTTGGCCCGCACCGGCGCCGCCGAGGTGATTTACGGCGCCGGCAAGACCCCGCAGCAAATCGCCGACTTGGTGGCGGCGCTGTGCGCCCAAGGGCAAAACGCCTTGGTCACCCGGACCGGACCGGAGGCTTACGAAAGGGTGCTTGAGCGGGCGCCCGCGGCCCGCTACGACGCAGCAGCCTCCGCCATCAGCGTCACGCTCTCCGAACCGCCCAAAGCAGCTACCGCCATAGCCGTGGTCAGCGCCGGCACCTCGGACATGCCGGTGGCCGAGGAAGCGGCGGTTACGGCGGAGTTTTACGGCAATCCGGTGCTACGGGTGCGGGACGTGGGCGTGGCCGGCCTGCACCGACTGCTCAGCCGCATGGAGGAAATCCGCCGAGCGCGGGTGGTCGTCGTGGTCGCCGGCATGGAGGGGGCCCTGCCCAGCGTGGTCGGCGGCTTGGTCGAGGCGCCCGTCATCGCCGTGCCCACCAGCGTCGGCTACGGCGCCTCGTTCGGCGGCGTCGCCGCCCTGCTCGGGATGCTGTCCAGCTGCGCCCCCGGTCTTGCCGTAGTGAACATCGACAACGGCTACGGCGCCGGCTATCTTGCCCACAGGATCAACAGGCTCGCCTAGTTTGTACGTCTGGACCGATTACATGAGGCACCGGGCGCGGGTACGTGGCTTCAATTTGCAAATTGTTGAGCAACTGCTTGATGGTTCCGACGAACGGTACTTCGACACGGCAACAGGGCGCATGATCGCGGTGGGAAAACACGGCAGCCGTTTGATCGCTGTGCCGTTTGAACAGAAGGGCGATAGGATAACCCCGGTCACAGTTCACGCCACAACGCGCCAGCAGATCAACTTTCGTCTGAAAACAGGGAGGTACGCCCCATCATGAAGACGCCGAGAATGTCTTATTTTGAAAGCGAGGACGTTCTGCATCTCGTGATAAGCGACGAGGCGGAGGCCGGCAGCGCGGAGCTAAGCCCCAACGTCACCGCGGAACTCAATGACAGAGGCGAGCTGATTGGCATTGAAATACTGCAAGCCAGCACCTATATGCGGGACTCCTTGCTGGACTCCGCACAGGTGAAATTGCTTGGCTTGGCCAACAGCGCCCGCCAAGGTTGAATGGCGGATGATCGGCTACGGCGCCGGCTATCTTGCCCACAAGATCAACAGGCTTTAGACATGGCGAATTCGTTGGCGCCGAAGTTGGAGGCGAAGCGGGCGGCGCTGGTGGCGCGGCTTGGTGAGCTGGGCAGCGCCGTGGTCGCCTACTCCGGCGGGGTGGACAGTTCCCTAGTGGCCTATCTCGCCCATCAAACCTTGGGGGAGAAGGCTTTGGCGGTCACCTCCGCCAGCCCCAGCCTGAAGC
This sequence comes from uncultured Pseudomonadales bacterium, assembly GCA_958296195.1. GTDB lineage: Bacteria > Pseudomonadota > Gammaproteobacteria > Pseudomonadales > Azotimanducaceae > Azophilus. Next base: position 3,889,510 of record OY282455.1, read on the forward strand.
GCAGCGACCTGGCCCTCGCCAAGGAACTGGCGGCCAAGTGGGGCATGCGCCACCGAGTCATCGTCACCGATGAACTCAGCAAGGCGGACTACCGCGCCAACCCGGTCAACCGCTGCTTTCACTGCAAGACCTCCCTCTATTCGGCGCTGGCGGCCCTCGTCCAGCAGGAAGGCTATGCGCACATCCTCAACGGCACCAATGTCGATGATCTCGGTGACCATAGGCCGGGCTTGGTGGCCGCTCGGGACTTCACGGTTCGCTCGCCCTTGGTCGAAGCCGGCATGAACAAGGCGGACGTGCGCACCCTAGCCGCGCATCTGGGGCTGGACAACGCCGACAAGCCCCAGGCCGCCTGCCTGTCCAGCCGCTTTCCCTACGGCGCCCGCATAGATGTCGAACGGCTTGCCCAGGTGGAGCGGGCTGAGGAGTGCTTGGCCCGCCTCGGCTTCGTGCAGTTCCGGGTGCGCCATCACGAGGACGTGGCGCGGCTTGAGGTCGCCGCCGAAGAGCTGCCCCGGGCGCTTAGGCTGCGCGAAACCCTGCAAGCCGAGGTGCAGGCTTGCGGCTACCGCTTCGTCGCCCTGGACTTGGGCGCCTTCCGCTCCGGCGCGCTGAACGAGGGACTCATAGAAGCCGTCAACTTGGAAACTGCAGGCTAGGCGCAGCGCCACCCATGGTCGAAGTCGTTCCGGTCACCAACAAAAGGCTGCTCAAGGCGTTCATCAAGGCGCCTTGGCCCATCTACAAGGGCGACCCCGCTTGGCGACCGCCCCTGTTGCTGGAACGGCGCATGGCGCTGTCGCCGCGGGAGCCCGTCTTCGAGCACCTGCAGTGGCGGGCCTGGTTGGCGCAACGGAACGGGCGGACACTGGGCCGCATATCGGCGCAAGTCGATGCTCTGCACCAAGACCGATACGGCGACGATGCGGGTTTTTTCGGGTTGCTGGAGGGTGAGGACGACCCGGAGGTCTTCGCGGCCCTGTTCGAAGCTGCGGAGGGCTGGCTGCGCAATCAGGGCATGAGGCGCGTCGTCGGCCCCTTGAACCTCAACATCAATCAGGAAGTGGGGATGCTGGCCGACGGCTACGACCGTCCACCCTACTTCCTGATGGGCCACGCCCGTCCCTACTACCACCCCCGCATTGAAGCCCTCGGCTACCAGCCCTGCCAATGCACCTTGGCCTACGCCTGCGCCACCGCCTACGAGGAACCCCAAGCCGTTGCCCGGCTGCGCCGACGGCTGTCCAAGCGGCTGTCCCTGCGGCCCTTGGAGCGCACTCGCAAGGCGGCGGAATTGGCTCTAATCCGCGACATTTTCAACGACGCCTGGGCCGCCAACTGGGGTTTCGTGCCGTTCACGGAGGCCGAATTCAAGGCGCTTGGCGAAGCCCTGCTGCTGGTGACGCCGCCGGATCTGATTTGGGTGGCGGAACTGGAGGGCGAAGCCGTGGGCTTCATCGCCATGATCCCCAACATCAACGAGGCCATCCACGATCTGAACGGACGCTTGCTGCCCCTCGGCTGGCTCAAGTTGCTCTGGCGGCTGAAGGTTCGGGGCGTCTCCAGCGGGCGGGTGCCGTTGCTGGGCGTGCGCCGCCGCCTGCAGGAAAGCCCCTTGGGCGGCGGCGTGGCCATGAGCCTCATCCACCGATGCGGGGCGGCGGCCTTGCAACACGGCATCACCGCCACCGAGCTTTCATGGATACTGGAGGACAATCAGGGCATGCGCAGCATCATCGAACGGATCGGCGGCAGCGTCAGCAAGCGCTACCTTGTCTATGCCAAGCAGCTTGCGCCCAGCGCTTAGCAAGTTCTTCGCCCTTCACGGAAAACACATTTATTTTCAATATGTTGAAACAAAGACCACAGCCTTTTCACGGATGTCCTTCAGCTCGCCCGCAAGGTTCCGGCGCGGCCAAGCCGAGCTCTGAAGGCCCGTCAAAGCGGCGCGGCCAAGGGTTGCGCCAGGCATCTCCATGAAGGCCATCGTCTTGGCCGGAGAGCGCACCGAAGCCGCCAAGGGCGAGCGCCGGTCGCCGCCGGCGGCGCCCACGGTCCTCACGCCTGTGGCCGGGGTGCCTTCCCTGTTGAGGGTGGTGTGGGCGTTGCGGGAATCGGCCAGCATCAACGGCGGCCTGTTGGCCGGCCCGGCCGCCGCGGGCGGAGAGGGCAACTCCCTGCTGGCGGACATCTCGGCCTTGGGGGACTTCGAGTGGATGGCGCCGGCGGCCGGGCCGGCGGAAAGCGCCTTGGCCGCCGCCGAACGTCTTGCAAGCTGGCCCATACTGCTCACCACCGGCGACCACGCCTTGTTGAGCGCAGCCATGATCGACGACTTCTGCGCCGCCGCAGCCAACCGGGAGTCCGATCTGGTGGTCGCCCTAGTGCCCCACCCTCTGGTGCAGGCGCGTTTCCCGAACATGCGCCGCACCCGCCTGCGCTTCTCCGACGGCGCCTATTGCGGCGCGAACCTCTACTTTCTGGCGAACGCCAATGCCCTTGGCGCCATCGCTTTCTGGCGGCAACTGCAAGCACACCGAAAACGTCCTTGGCGCATTGCCGAGCATTTAGGCTGGGTTGTGCTGTTTCGCTATGCCTTGGGGGCATTGCCTGTTGACCGCGCCTTCCGAGCCATCTCCAGAAAGGCCGGCTGCGCCATCGGCTGGGCGAGCCTGGACAATCCCCTAGCCGCTGTGGATGTGGACACCCAAGACGACTTCGCCGTCGCGGAGCGAATCCTGCAGTGCCGGCCCTGCTCTTAACCAACCCCCGCGCCGGCCCCGGCGGCCCAAGGCTCAAGTTCAACGGCGCGACCGTTGCGCTGGGCGAGCAGGAGCTGCCGGACCCGACCGAGTACGATCTGCTCATCGTCGAAGGCGGCGACGGCACCCTGCAGCGGGTGATGACCGAACTGCTCGCCAAGACGCCGGCCGCCGCCTTGCCCAAGGTCGCCGTGCTGCCCGGCGGCAGCACCAATATGTCCGCTGCGGACATCAATGAACATCGAGGGTTCCGCCAATGCGCCGTAAGGCTGCAAAGCATTCTGCAAGGCGCCCCGCAGCCCTTTGCGCAATGCCGACCGCTGGTCTCCGTGCAGCCGTCGCCACCCACCCCAACGACCTCCGACGGAGCCGAAAGCCTTCAGCCGGCCGACTGCGCCGCAACCGCGGCCGCCATAGGTCCAGCGCAGCGCCAAGAGAGTTCGAACGACTTGCAAGCAAATCCTCCGTCCAACCGAACCAGCCCTCCAGCGAGCGGCGGATGCCGCCGCTACGGTTGGTTCTTCGGCATCGGCGCGGTGTGCTCCGGCATCCAGCGCTGGAGTGAGAAGCGTCCCGGCAGCCGCCTGCAGGCCAGCACCAACACGGCTTGGTCCCTGTTTCGGGAATTCCAGGGGCCGCGCCGCCATCAGCAAATCCACCTTGACGGCCGGGCGCGGTCGGTGTTCGCCATGATGGCCACTACCCTCGACCGCCTCTTGTTCGGCAGCCGGCCTTATTGGCATCCGCAGCCCCCGACGCGATGCGAAGCCGCGAAACCGCCGGCGGCAAGCCTGTCCAATGGACGAGCCGAGAACCAGCCCAACAGCAACGACGAACCCGCCGCACAACGCGACCGCGCCATGCACAGCACCTGGGTGTTCGCCGATGCTCGAGGGTTGCTGCGGCGCAGCTTCCGGCTGCTGCGCGGCGATCCGACTCTCGGCCAACTGCCCGGCTATCAAAGCGGCGACATCGCCGACCTGCAGATCGACTTCGACGGCCCCTACGCCCTGGACGGCGAACTGTTCGACAACCGCGGCGCCCTGCGCCTTAGCCTAAGCGGCCCCATCCGATGGCTGCCCCTTTAAGTCCCATTGCACCATGCGAATGCACGGCAGCGATCCACCCGTGCAACGCCGCCAAATGCCCTTCGGCGGCGGGCAAGGCACACCGCCGAGGGGCGGCGCAGACCTACAGAAAGCCATTGCCCAACTGGGCGGCGCAGAAGGAAATCCCGGCATGAAAACGGCCTTGGAGGGAACTGCGCCCGCAGAACATCAGGACCGGAAACGCACCTTCGGCAAACTGCTGATGCGCACCTTGGACGCCTTTCTGGTTGGTCACTCCAAGGTCTCCACCACGCCCTTCCTCGAACGCGCCGCCTTTCCCTGGGTGACCGAACTGGAGGCGGAAGCGGAGACCATCCGCGCTGAACTGAATCTTGTGCTGCAACGGCCGGAGGACATCCCCACCTTTCACGAGATGTCCCCGGACCAAGCCCGCATCTCCAAGGGGAACAATTGGCGGACCTTTGTTTTCAGCGTGTTTGGCCAACGCATCAATGAGAATTGCGAACGCTGCCCGCACACGGCCAAGGCCCTCGCTCAGGTGCCGGGCCTGCAGAACGCTTGGTTCTCCATTCTGGCCCCCGGATACCATATTCCCCCCCACCGGGGGCCGACCAAGGCGGTGGTGCGCTGCCACTTGGGGCTGGTGATTCCCGCTCAAGCGGAGCAGTGCTGGATCCGGGTGGGCGGCCAGACTCGGCACTGGGAGAACGGCCGCTGCCTGCTGTTCGACGATACCTTCGAGCACGAGGTGCGCAACGACACCGCCGAAGCTCGGGTGGTGCTGTTCATTGACGTGGACCGCCCGCTGGACGCCATTGGCGAACGCTGCCGCCGCATGGTTTTGGGCTTGCTGCGGGCCAGCAGCTACGTCAAGCGCCCCTTGGCGAACCTTGAGCGCTGGAATCGACGGCTGCGGCCCGCTGGCGACTGAACGTGCTGATCGACTTCGCCGACCCCGCGGCACCGGAGCGCTTTGAGGCGGACATCTGCATCATCGGTGGCGGGCCGGCGGGAATAACCTTGGCGCGACAGCTGGCGAAACGCCGACGGCGCATCCTGCTGCTGGAAAGCGGCGGCCTGGACCATGATCCAGCCACAAGCGCCCTCGGCGTCGGCGACAACATCGGCATGACTTACTACGATCTGGAGGACAGCCGCCTAAGATTTTTTGGCGGCACCACCAACATCTGGGGCGGGCGCTGCGCACGCCTCGACGCCATCGATTTCGAGTCCCGCGATTGGATATCCCACAGTGGCTGGCCGATCAGGCCGGAGGAACTGAAGGATGGCTACGAACGCGCCGAGCGTGACCTGCAGATCGGCCCCGGTGCGGAAAATCCAGCGCCACCGCCGGACGGCCCGCAGAGCCTCCGTCTGGACCCCAACCGCTTCGCCATCGGGCAATGGCGCTTCGACACGCTGAAGGAGCGCTTCAGCGGACGGCGGGCTGCGGACGTTCTGCACGGGCCGGACGTCTCGGTGGTCACCCACGCCACCGCGACCCTGTTGCAGGCCAATGCCGACCGGCAACGGCTGGACCAGGTCGAAATCCGCAACGCCAATGGCCGCCAAGGCAAGGTCGCGGCCAAGGTTTATGTGCTGGCCTGCGGCGGCATCGAAAACGCCCGGCTGCTGTTGGCGTCCCGCAATGTGGCCCCGCAAGGCGTCGGCAACCGCCACGAACAGGTTGGGCGCTTCTTCATGGAGCACCCCCACGGTCGCCTGGGCCGCATCGACACCACCCAGCCCTACCGCCTTTGGAGCGCCTTCCGCATGCGCTTTCCCCGCCGCGGACCGGCAACGGCGCCGGTGCTGTTGGCGGCGCCCACCCAGCAGCGGGAGCGGCGCATGCTCAACACGGCGCTCACCTTTGCCCTGCGCCGCAACCCGGCGGCCGGAGTGCCGGCCGGACGCCGCGCCTACAACGCGCTCAAGACGCAGTTGGCACCGGCCCGCCGCAACCGGCTGCTCTGGCATGCCTACCGAGGCTTGCGGCAGATGCACAACCGGCACACCCGGCCCTTCACGACAAAACTCTGGGCGCACCTGCCCAACGTGCAGCTCAACGTCATGATCAGGGCCGAGCAGGCGCCCAATCCGCAAAGCCGCATCCTGCTGTCTGATCAATGCGACCGGCTGGGCTGCCCCAAGGCGAACTTGGACTGGCGGTTGGGCGAGCAGGATAAGCACACGCTGCGCGAATTGGCCGAGGCGCTGAACGACGAACTCAGCCGCTTGAATCTGGGCATCTTCAAGCCCGAACCCTGGCTCTACGACGGCACACCCAACTGGCCGGTCGATCCCACGGTGGGCAACCACCCCATCGGCGGCTACCACCACATGGGCACCACTCGCATGAGCCAGCGCCCGCAGGACGGCGTGGTGGACCGCAACCTAGCGGTGCATGGCTACCGCAACCTCTACGTCCTGGGCAGTTCCGTCTTCCCCACCGGCGGCTGGGCCAACCCCACCCTGACTATCTTGGCGCTGGCCCACAGATTGGCCGATCATCTAGCCCGCATATTGCCCCAAGGGCCGCAATGATCGCGCCGGATTTTGGCTGGCGCAATTCGCGCCTGGGACGTTCCCGAACAGTGGCTAGGCAACTTGTGGAAGGAAAGGAAAAATGTAGTTTGGGACAAGCAGCTTGGTGCAATATGCGGGCTGGCGTCCCAAGCAATGGACAACCCCGCCCCTGCTCGGCTATCTTTCCGCTAATCTTCTCGGTGCGTTCCCGCCAACGCGCTCCATACGCAGTTTTACGGAGCAAACCCATGACCGACGCCACAGACCGTCAGCAGCCTTTCGGCCCACCTAACCGAAAACTCGACCGTAAGCCTACAAAGCCCGATGCGGGCGTACCGCGGCCAACAAGCTCGGCGCAGCCGAGCATTGATCTGCCTGGCTGCGAACCTCTTCCCATGACCCGTGCGCAATACAACCTCAACGTCCGGCGGCTGGAGCTTTGGGATGCAGGGACCAAGACCGCCTGGGTGCTGCGCGATGCGCCTCTCGAAGAACATGAAATACCAGCCCAACGGCTGACGCAAATGGTCACGCTGATTGGCGCAGTGCGCGGCTCCACCCTTGCAGTCCACGGCTCCAGAGGCTTGGTGCGGCGCGGTCCAGACCCTAGGGAGCGCATTCCGCACCCGGACCAAACCTTGTTCCTGCATCCGGCACGGGCCGAAGTCCGGCCCAGCGACAACATCCTGCTGATGGCCGATCACAGCTATCCAGATGTCGTGCTGGAAGTGGACCACACCACGGATGTGCGCCGGGGCAAGCTCGCCCTCTACGAAGGATTGGGCATCCCCGAGTTGTGGGTGGAGACGCCCGACATCGGTGCTCCCAGTCGGCCGACGGCGCTCCAGCCGGGGTTGCGGATCTATCTGCGCAGGAAAGGCGTGTTTGAGATCGCGCCGACCAGCCGGGCGTTTCCCGGTTGGGCGGCGCAGGACATCCACCGATCCATGAATGAAGAATACTTCCCGTCGGGTCGGACCCACGCGCTGCTGGAGCGCTTGGGCCGGGAAATGGGCGGTCGGGAAGGCACCGGGCCTGACGACTTCCCGCTGATGCGTTCCCTACGCCAGGAGAGCCGCGCAGCAGGACACGCGAAGGGTCTAGCGGAAGGTTTGGCGGAAGGCTTGGCCGAAGGCCGCACCGCATTGATGAAGGCGCATGCGCAAGCGGCGCGGCATACATTGAAAGTCAGGGGCATCCCAGTGTCGGACGGGTTTCCAACCAATGTTCCCGGGTTTGCCGAATTGTCCATGGACGCGGTCTTGGAGTTGGCGCTCGCCAGTGCCAGCGAGGCGGACTTCCGCAATCGCCTGCGCGGCCGTTGAAGCAATGAAAGTGATTGTTCTCAGCGCCGGCCAAGGCAAGCGGCTGCTGCCGTTGACTGCGGAGCGGCCAAAATGCGCCCTCATGTTGGGGGAGCGCAGCGTACTCGGCTGGCAGTTGCAAGCGCTGGCGACGGGCGGTGCCACGGAGGTGGTGGTGGCCACCGGCTTCCAGGCACCGCTGATTAACGACATCATCGGCGGCGTGGAGGGGCTCCGGGTGCGCACCTCGCACAACCCCTTCTACGCACACTGCGACAATCTGGGCACCTGCTGGATCGTCCGCCACGAAATGAGCGGCCCCTTCGTCCTGATCAACGGCGACACCCTGTTCGAGCCCGAAATCTTCGCCCGCCTGCTGGCCAGCGATGACCCGCATCCCATCACCCTAGTCACCAACCACAAGAACGGCTACGACGACGACGACATGAAGGTCAGCGTTGCCGACGGCCAACTCCAGCGGGTGGACAAGAAGCTGCCTCCGGCACAGGTCAACGGCGAATCCATCGGCATGATCCGCTTCCAAGGTCCCGGCCCCGCCCTGTTCCGCAACCGCCTGGAGGCCATGATGGCCGAGGAGTCCACCCTAAAGCGCTGGTATCTATCCGCCATAGACGCCCTAGCAGCCGAGGGTCATGTAGGCGTAGCCACCACCGGCGACCACGACTGGTGCGAAGTGGACGACCGCAACGACTTGCAACACGCCCAATCCGTGGTGCCAAGGTGGTTCGCAGGTTAAGCGCCTGCTAGGATGGGCCACGACCTAGAGCCAGCCCAGAGGAAAAAATGAGCATCGCCAGCGGTGTGGCTTTTCTAAGCGGCGACATGGGGTCAGCCGAACTGATCATGCGCGGTTCGCCGGAGGCCATTCGTCAATGGCTCGTCATGTTGCCGGCTGATGGACGCTTCAACAGGTGGCGGCAGTCGCTGGTGGACGTGGCGCGGGGGGTCATCGCGTTCATGGCGCCCACTCGAGTGCATGAATTAGCCGGGGTGGCCGCGAGGCAGGTGGTGGAGGGCGCGGTGGAGGCGGCGGGACGCCGCTGTGTGCTGTGCGGGTCCCCCACTCTGAACATGGCATCGGACACGGACACCCGCGAGGGGCCGGTGCCCGACGCTTGCTTCTACATAGGAGAGGCGGCGGAAAGGTACATGGAAGCCAAGCGGGCGGGCATCCAGCAAGCGGAAGCATTCGAGCGGACCACACCTCCCACGCTGGTGGTGGAGGTCGAGGTGACCAGCCACAGCGCCGACAAGATGCGCACATACGCCGACTTGGGGGTTCCTGAGTATTGGCACATCAAGGAAGGGCGGCAAAGAACCGAGTTGTCGCTTGACATGCGCTTGCTGTCCCCCGAGGGGATTTACGAAGCCATTGACGTATCCGCGGCAACAAGGCTGCCCGTTGTGGACGCGGAGCGGCTGATCCAGCTATTCTGCATTGAAGTGGCAATGACTTCGAGCGAGCGACAGGCTGCTGTGATGGAGGTGTTGCAGGAAACCGGATTGGATGTCACATAGAAATTGAACCCGTTTCGGAAAGATACTATCGAGCACACTAAGTCGGTCGTGCCTAGGCAGTTTTAAGGGGTTGTTCCCCAGAAAGATTTGGGAATTACACAGGAAAGTTGACTAGCCGTTCCATATTTCGGGATCAATCACCCATCAATCCATTGATTTACAAGTATTTTCACCTTTCGATAAAGTGGCAATTTTTTGGCGCTTTAGGAGCGGTGCATGAAATTCCGGGCAGATCCGGCATTTTCGTCCCTGCGCTGCAGCGACCGCTCCCGCACCTTGTTCTCGCCCCGTCCGCGTTCAGCGCCCGGCGGCATGGGCCTTGCGCAACGGCTGGACAGACGCAGCCCTAACCTTGCCGCCCCTTGGCTCAGCGACTAGGCCGTAGGGGCCTTGCAGGGACTTGGCGGGCGCCTCCCTGCGGATGCACTTCGCCAGCTTCCTGGGGTAGTTGAGCACCGCCGACGTGAACCGGCAGACGCCGCCCGGCGCCAGCCAAGGGTGCTCATCGCAAACCCCTGTCCCTCTCCCGCCCGCACTTGCGCAAAGGGCGCGGGCCGCGGTGAGGCGCATCGCAAAGAAAAACGTGAACTGCTTGCGCAGCCCGCCGTTCAACCTAGGAGCCTCCGCCGCCTGCAGATCGGACTCCGCCCCCATGACAAACACTAGGGCGGCTTGTGCGGCACCGGAGGCGCTTGCATGGTCCTGGTGGTAAACCATGCCACCCTTGCGGTTGATGATTCGGCTCTGCGCCCATCCTCTGGAGTTGAGCGTCTGCGGGGCCGGCCACACTTGGCATATCCATGTTGCGGGGCACTCGAAAGCGCCTGCATCCTCAGCCGTCAAGAGCCACGCCAAGGCGAACAGACCGGCGGCGCGACGCTTTGTCATGAGCCTTCCTTTGGTTGCTGAGGTGATCTCCCCATTGTGCGCATTCCGCCGCCAAGCCGCTAAGGGGCGCCCATTGTCGCCAGGTTGGTCAAGTGACCGGACGCGCTTTCAAGCAGGCTCACGCCCACAACCGACTGCCCGGCGGTTATGAACAGACGCCACTTGCCGGCACCGTCGCCAAGCGATCCGTTCAAGCCCTGCGCGCCTTCCTCCAGGTCAAGCGCCGACAAGGTGCGGGATGCGCCGGAGGCCAGCGTCAAGGTCACAGGCCCCGCGCTGTTGCCGCGGTCGTCAACGCCTTAAATGCTTACGCTCTCGGCGGTCGCCCCGGTGTTGACAAGCCGCAGCCTGCTGACCCTGTCCGTGTTGCTTGCGGGGTTGAAGGTCCAAGCCGTCAGCCGCCCTTGGCTGTCCCTTTGCAGCACGTCGTGCATGGCCGTCAGGAAGCCGTCGCCCGTGCGGACGAAGGCCAGCACACGAACGTCCAAGGCGGTTTCAACGTCCAGGCGCCAATGGCCTTGAGCCGGGCTTCCAATCCCCGCATTGATGCCCTTGTTGGCGTTGCCGTTCTCAAGGTCGCCGGCGTTGAAGTGAAGGGCTTGCTTCGCCGCCAAGGTGATTTCAATCGGGTCGGCGGCGACTCCGGCATCATCAAAGGCCAGTACGCGCACCGTGCCGGATTCATTGGATTCGTTGATGACGCGCACAAAGCCCTGCCGCATTGAGTCGGAGGCGGACACCAACAACGGAACGTAGGGATTGGCAAATGCCGGCGTCGTTGAAATGGGCGGCGTTGGCGGTTGTTTCGGCGCTTCGGTTTGGCCGTCCAAAAGCACTTCAACCCAATGCCCTTTAGGAAGCGTCGCAAACAACAGGTCATTCCTAGCCAACCCCACAAGGTGGTTGAATCTCAAGTCCAGTTTATCCAAATCTAGCAGGCCGTCAAATAAGGCGGCCGGCAAGGCGGTCAACCTGTTGCCGCTCAAGTCAAGCAACTCCACGTCCTCCAGGTCGTCGAACACGCCGTTCGGCAAGGTCGTCAATCGGTTGCGGCTCAAGTCAAGCGATGTCAAGACATACAGGCCATCGAAGTCTCCTGCCTTAAGAGCAATAAGCGGGTCGCGGCTATAGGATGAACGGCAAATTCTAGGTAGGTGTTTCGATGAGAAACACAAATCGCCAACGCCCGCCAACTGCCTAGCAGTCACGGCGGCGCAGTCGTCCGCCCCAATCGCCAGCATGATTTCGTCGCGCACTTGCGGCGTTCTGTCGCAAATGTTGACGGTTTGCGCATGGCCCAAAACCGGCAGCATGGCGGCGGCAAGCAGCATGATGATGGCTGCCTTTTTCATGGCGTCCCTTCCTTTTGCGCTAAGGCGCGGAATCTTACTTGCCTCGCCTGCAAGGTCAAGCGCACACAAGAAACCCGCGCCAAGGCGAAGGGTGCAAGGCAAGCCGTTGGGCGGCTAGTGCACAGTGAACCGAAGGCAACCCCATGGCCCTTGATTGCGCCTAGACGCGCCCACGGGCGAATCCGGGCGGTTTCCCGCCCTTGGCAGTAGGTTGCTGTGGCTAGGGAGCGTTGAAGCCCGAACGCGCCCTAGCGGGCTTTGGGCGCAAGGCAAGGTCAAGGGCCTGGGTCGCCGCTTGGGTGCGCCTCTTCACTTTATCGCCCGCTTGTGGTTATAGTCACACTGCATCTAACCACAAAAGGACAATCAATGCTGACGAATCTCGGGCGGCCTTATGCCCTTTGGCCGTGGACAATAGCAGCCTTGCCCCTATTGCTTCTCATTGCTCCCGCGCTGTACTACTCACTTGATACGCCAATCGGCACATTTGAGAGCACACCTAACTCTGCCCACAAGTTCAATAGCGCAAGTGACTTTATCGGCTTTCTGCACACGACCATTGTTGAACCCATACGGAGATTTCGGCCGTTTTATGACTTTTGGAACGGGCTTCAATGGAAGGTCTTTAGTGATTTGGCATGGCCTCATTATCTAATGCGATGGCTAATCTTCTTCGGCGCAATTGCATTGTTCACTGCCGCTTATATGCGCATTTCAAGTTTGCCGCATACCGCCAACGCCTCGCATCAACGGCCGGCGGAATTTCTGCGAATCATTCCGCCGGCCTTGTTGGTGTATTCTTGGTTTTCATTTCCAAGCACTGTCATTGTTCGGATTGAATGCGTGGAGCTTTACACGGTATTCTTTCTCGGCCTCTGCAACTACGCTGCGGCGGTCACTCTGACTACCGAAAGGGGTCAATCCGCGGCAAGGCACCATGCGCTTTTTTTCTTGGGCTTTCTAGGTCTCGTTTTCTCCAAGGAAGTTAACGTTGCCCCGGCGCTTTGGCTGCTTGCTTGTTATTGGGCCTTCACCATTGCGAAAGGTGTGTCAGCAAAACGATTGCTGGCAGGGTCAACAATGACGCTTGCCCTTGGGTTTACCATATACAGAGTAAGCGAGACTTTGCAATTTGCCGCGGAAAGGGGGGATTACTTCGCACACACCAAACCGATTTTTGACAGAATCACCGAAAACGCTGCGAACATTCTCCAGCAAGTATTCCAATGGGAAACCTCCGTGGCTATTACCGCATTCTTCGCCTTTCTTCTAACGGTGTTAGTCGTTGCGGTTGTCGCCAAACTCGCAAAGCGCGAATTTAACGGCGAGCTTGCGTTCATACTGCTTTTGGTTGGTGAATTCATAAGCATGTTTCTCGTGTTATTGATTCAGTTCGACATAACGATTCGGTATCCGAGCATCCTAACACCCTGCCTTGCCGCGCTTGCTGCCTTCTCCACCAAATTTCTGCTGGAGGCGGCCATGCGCCGCAAGGTCCTTGCCAACTGCACGGCGCTTGCCTGCGTGATCTTCATTGCTCTTTTTGTGTCCGCCAACTACTACAGCTTTTTGTATCAAGTCATTGTCTATCATAACAACCGCAATCTTGATGATTCGCTAATATCGGAAGTCGCTAAACTTCTCAATAATGGACAATATATTACGGCTCACTCCAATGATTTGGATTATGAGCATGTGCATCACCTTAACAAGAGATTCTACTATAGAAAGTATTGGCCGAACTCCCCCTATGGTTTTCCCGCCATAAATGGGAAACCTCCCAAAAACGCACGCCAACCGTACTACCTTTTAGACATTCTTGGGCAACCCGGTCTTGTTTCATTGGATACTCATTTTGCATTGTACGGCCGCACAGATTACGGCGTTCTAGACTGGCCGCTTAAGACAGCAAGCATTGTTCAAGGCGGATCTCCGTACATACTCTTGGATTGGGGCGTTAGCCATGTTCGGGATTATCGTTGGGTCATGCACACCGTGCCGTACAGCATGGGCGACTATCTGGAAGGGCTAATATCGAAGGCTGGCGAACCGATAAGGGATTCATTCTATGATTTGTATTTTCTTGGCGACAAGCTTATGTACGTTAGGCGGCCTTGCCTTGATAGTGATATTGAAGATTTTTTCTTTCTGCATTTGGTCCCTGTGGAATTGGGCGACCTTCCCGAAGGTAGAAGGCGGCATGAGTTCGACAACTTGGATTTCCATTTCCGGGATTACGGCGTCAAAAACAGCAATCTTTGCGTTGCGGTGCGCACACTACCGCAGTATCGGATTAAGTGGGTTAGCACCGGCCAATATCAGATAAGAGGCGGCCACCGAATCTGGGAAACGGATTTTCACCCCTAGCAAACGGCTCGTGGGGTGAACCTAGGGCGCAAGGCAAGCCTTGGGGCGGCTTGCGCAATGAACCGAAGGCAACCCTATGGCTCTTGATTGCGCCTAGAAGCGCCCAAGGGCGAATCTGGGCGGTTTCCCGCCCTTGGCAGTAGATTGGCTGCGGCTAGGGCGCGTTGAAGCCCACAACGCGCCCTAGCTCGCCTCAAGCAGCCCGGCCCTTGTCATGGCCTTCTCTAGCGCGGCCATGAACCCCTTAGCCTGTTGGCCGGTCAGCATGATGCTGACCTTTGCGCCGGCGGGTTCGCCGCCTTCACTCAAGCCTATGCCCACGCCGCCGTTGGTGGCGAGTACATGAACGGCCATAGGCTCGCCATGATGGTCGCCTGTGCCTTGGCCGTGGTAGCCTGCAAACCATTGGCCTCTCATTGCCTGTCTCCGTTGGTTTGCCTGCTTGGTGTTTTCGGTTCCATTACGCCGCCGGCAAGCGTCCACAAGAAAAGGGCCGCTCCAAGGCGGCCCTTTCTGAACCCGACCAGCTCACCGCCTAGCGGCCAGCTTGACCACCTTGCCGCTTTTGATCGCCAAGGTAGTGCGCCCATGCTCCCCAAACCATTTTTCTCATGCGCCCTTCGCCCTCACGCCGTCAAGCGCTATTGCCCCAAAACAATCCGGGCGCGTCAAGCCATGTCCGGCATCCCCACCCTTGGCGCTCCGGCCAAGGCGCCGGCATGTGAAGCGCCCCCTCCAATTCCTTTGGCGTCGCTCCCTGATGGACATGCCGGGCGCATTGCGATCACGACGCATCCCGCAACGTTGGTGCGGACGTTGTTCACCCATCGATCCCCCTCCCGCTCCGGTTCGGGCGCAGGCCGTTCGCCTTGGCGGCGGCCTCGGGCGCGGGCGGAGCCTCCTCCGCATCCGCCCCGGCTCCGCCGTAGGGGTCCAGCCGCCGCCGCTCGAAGCGCCCGTCGGCCAGCGCCGCGTAGCGCTCCACCCAACGCCGCATCGTCCGGTCGCTGACGCCGAGCAACCGGGCCGCATCCGCCTGACTCACGCCGCCCACCATCCAGATGGAATACGCCTCCTCGAACTGCATTCTTCGGTCCTCTCCGCACACGACACATCGCCCCATGACCTGGCTCCTTTTGAGAAAGAAGCGCAGCATCCACACAAAACGCGGACCGGACAAATGCCTTGAGCTCAGACCGGACAATAGCCGTGTTACTGACACAATAGTTGGCCCGGCAGTCGCGCAAAAGGTACCATAGACTGGCTTGAGTGTTTGTCAGGAGGAAAGTTGGCATGCCAGTCAATGCAGAGAGTCTCGAGGGATTGATCCAAGCAGCTTGGAGTGATGCCTTGAATGAACGGTCACTGAGTTGTGACAATAGTGAGCGGTCAAAGAAGTGGATAAATTCATTGGGAAAACAGTTTCAAAGTCAATATGACTCTGAGGAAGACCGCGTTTTCTGGAGAGGGAACCCGCAGGAGATACTGTTCGATTTGGCGGTTTGCCAAATTTCTACTGTGAATTCTTATAGAAGAGGAGTGAAGCTCCCCTTTGTTGCCAAATGCCATTGGCTAGTTGAATCTGAATTCGATCAAAAAGACACTGGAGAAATTGTCAAAGATATGAGCAAGCTCGTTATGGGATCGAGCGAAAACAAGTTGTTTGTGGCCTCGCATAAATCGACTGACCCCAAATGGGAAAACGGTATTCTTAAGATATGCTCCAAGATCGCCAAACACTGCGATGGGAAGCTATTCTTTTGTTTTATTGCCCATCCAAAAGACTGGGATGGAGAACCCACACCTCCGCCTTCGGCATATGAGTGGGTTGATGGTGCCTGGAAGCCATTGCTCTTTGGTACCTCAACCCCCTTCTTGCGAAGCGCCCTCAGGGATGAATGGACTTAATTTGTCCCGATCGTTGATCCACTTCAATACTCAACCCAAGATTCCGCATATCTCCTGCACGGCGGCAATGAACGCTAGAGGTTGGTCCAGGAATAGGTGGTGCTGGGCGTCGGGGATGGCTACTGCTGGGGTCTCCCCCGGAATCAACTCCTGCATGTAGGCGCGGGTGCGTTCGGAGAACAGGGCGCTGTCGGCGCCGTAGATCAGGCCCACGGGCAGCTTGAGGTTGGTGTAGTCCTCGGGTTGGCGCTCCGCGTCCCGTAGCGTGTTGGGCAAGTCCTCATCGAACTTCCAGGTCCAGCCGCCGTCCACCGGCAAGAGGGAGTGGCGGGCGATGTACTCCAGGATGTAGGCGTTGGCGCAGGGCTGCGGCGGCTGCAGGCGGAAGCGGGCCAAGGCGGTCTGCCGGTCTGGATAGACTTTGGCGCGTCCGCCCATGGGCGGCATCTCCGGCGGCGGTTCATCTGGGTGGCGCAGGCCGGAGTCCGCCAGGATGAGGGCGCCGAAGCGCTCCGGGAACAGGTTGGCGGCCTTGGCCGCCATGTTGCCGCCGAAGCTGTGGCCCACCACGATGACGTCCGAACCGAAGCCGGCGACGTCGCAAACTGCAAGGATCTCCTTGGCGTAGGTGGCGGCGTCGTATTCATAGCGGTAGTCCGAATCGCCCATGCCGGTAAGGTCCATGGCCGCCACCCGGCGGTCGGCAGCCAAGGCCGGAGCAATGAAGTCCCACCAGTGGGAATGGGCGTTCATGCCGTGAATAAGCAGCAGGCCGGATGCGCCGGGTGCGCCCCAAGCCCGCCAAGCCACATCGCATTCCTCCACTTCAATGACAGCCGATTCGCTGGGCGTCTCCACCGCTTCAAAGAACCACTGTGGGATGCTGGGCTCCGATGCGCTCTGTTCCCACCTCATGGGCAAGAGCTCCCCACCCATCCTTCGCCACCGAGCGCCTTCGGGCGCCGAGCACCCCCTTGGCGCACCCAAGACGAAGGTTCCATCAAGTGAGGAGAGGTCCTTCGCACACCCCCAGCCAAAGGCACTTTCACTGCGAACACAATCCGCGACTCCCCCAACTGCCGTAATTAGAGGGATCCGAAGCGCCGCAAGTGGTGGTCAACATTGCCGAACAGGGTGTCTATCATCGTCAGCCGCTTGAAGTAATGGCCGATGTTGAGCTCGTCAGTCATGCCCATGCCGCCGTGCAACTGCACCGCGCTCTGGCCGACGAAGCGGCCGGACTTGCCCACCTGCACCTTGAAGGCGGAGGCCGCCTTCTGCGCCTGCGGCCCGTAGCCCTCGTCCATGCGCATGGCCGCCATGTACATCAGCGACTTGGCCTGTTCGTATTCCATGAACATATCGACCATGCGGTGCTGCAGCACTTGGAACTTGCCGATGGGCTGGCCGAATTGCTTGCGCGTCTTGCAATATTCCACCGTGTCCTTGTGCAGCACCTCCATGCAACCCACCGCTTCAGCGCCCACCGCCAAAATGCCTTCGTCGATCACCTGTTCGAGCAGCGGCAGGCCGCCGCCCTCCTGGCCGAGCAGAGCGTCCGCGCCGACCTCCACATCGGCGAGGGTTATTTCCGAGGCGGTGAAGCCATCGACAGTGGGATAGTCCCGGCGGCTGACGCCGGCCGCCGCCATCGGCACTAGGAAGAGGGATACGCCTTCGGCATCGCGCTGGCCGCCGCCGTTGCGGGCGGAAACCACCAGCCAATCCGCGGAGGGGCCGTTCAGCACCACCGCCTTGTAGCCGTTCAACCGATAGCCGCCATCACTGGCCGCGGCCTTGGTGGTCAAGTCCGCTAAGTTGTAGCGGCCCTGGGGTTCGGCGAAGGCCAGCGCCGCTTGGGTTTCCCCGGCGAGGAGGCCCGGCAGCAAGGCTTCCTTCTGCGCCTTGTCGCCGCCCAGCCTGAGTACGCCGCCGGCCAACACCACCGTGGCCAGCAAGGGTTCGATGACCAAGCCCTTGCCGAACTGCTCCCACATCAGCATGCTCTCCACCGCGCCGCCGCCGAAACCGCCGTCCGCCTCCGGAAACTGCACTCCCAGCCAACCCAGCTCGGCGAAGCTGCGCCAGTGCTCGGCGCTGAAGGGTTCTGCGGACTGCACCACCTTCTGCCGCTCGGTGAATGGGTAGTCGTTCTGCATGTAGCGGGCGATGCTCTCCTGCAGCAGCGTCTGCTCCTCCGACAATGAAAAGTCCATCCATGCTCCCTCTGTGTTTTCTCAAGGCCCGGCCAAAGCCCAAGCAACCCGAAGCGCCCAGCCAACAGCGCGCGCCAAGCCACCCCGTCAAATCATCAGCCGCCCGCTCCTTAGCGAGCCACCTTCAATTTCAACATAGTGGCGGAATGGCTGCGCAAGCCGCAGCTTCGCCCCAAGGTCCGCCCACTATGCAGACTAGCCAAGCAGTTCGGCGACAAGCCGCCGCCGTGCGGCGTCGATAGCGCTGTCCGGGCCGAATTCGGCTTGGGCGGCAAGCATACCCTGTAGAGCGGGCAAGGCGTAGGGGGGGCCGACCGGCCCCTCGTTGTGCAGCAGCAGGCTGTCCGCAGACGCCAAGGCGTAGTAGCCGGCCGCCTCGACCAGCATCTCCATGACGGCCAAGCAGAGTTCGGCGCTGCGCACTTCGAGCATCTGCGCCTTGGCACCGGGATTCCTCCCGGCTGACCGCTCGGCGGCGCATCTGGCCTCCAGTGCCTGCAGGCCAGCCAGCCGCACCTCCAGCGCCGCCGCCTCGCGCTTGAAGTCCGCAGCATCGGCAAGGCACCCGCCCTGGCCGTCCGGCGCCTCCTGCAAGGCCCGCCGCAGCCGCAGCATCTGCCTCTCCGCTTCTGAAACGGTCGAAAACAACGCCACCCCTCGAAATGTTCGCTGCATTCATGCACCATAACGTCTTTTACTAGCAAGAGGCCCCGGCATGAGCGAAAGGCAGATATTGACCCAAGTGGAGGACGGCATTTTAACGATCACTCTGAACCGTCCGGAAAAGCTCAACGCCTTCACGCGGGACATGCAGCAGCAGATGATCGAAGCCTTGGACGAGGCCGACGCCAACGACGCGGTGCGCGCCGTTGTCGTCACCGGCGCCGGCCGGGCCTTCTGCGCCGGGGCGGACCTTTCCTCCGGCGGTGACACCTTCAATGCGGACGCCCGTGCGGACCGGCCCACCGGCCTGCAGCCGGATGGCGGCGGGGTGCTCACTCTGCGCATGTTTGAGTGCCGCAAGCCGCTCATCGCCGCGGTCAACGGCCCAGCGGTGGGGGTGGGCGTCACCATGACCTTGGCGATGGACATCCGCATCGCCGCGGAGCACGCCAAGTTTGGGTTCGTCTTCGCCCGCCGCGGCATCGTTCCTGAAGCCTGCTCCAGCTACTTCCTGCCGCGCATCGTCGGCATCAGCCAAGCCTTGGAGTGGTGCTACAGCGGCCGGGTGTTCCCGGCCGACGAGGCCCTGCGCGGCGGCTTGGTGCGCAGCCTGCACGCCAAGGAGGAACTGCTCCCCGAGGCGCGGCGCATCGCCAAGGACATCGGCGACAACAGCGCCCCCGTGGCCGTCACCCTGATCCGCCACATGATGTGGCGAATGCTCGGCGCAGACCACCCCATGGAGGCGCACAAGATCGACTCCCGCGGCATCTACAACCTAGGCAAGGGACCGGACGTCAGGGAGGGCGTGGAGGCTTTCCTGGAGAAGCGCCCCGCCGAGTTCAAGTCCAAGGCCAGCCGAGACATGCCGGAGTTTTTCCCTTGGTGGGAGGAGCGAACTTTCTCCTAGGCCACCCAAACCCATTCAATGCATGAGGATGCAATCATGAGCGAACCCGTCGTCGCGCAAAAGGCGCCCTACCCGGTCGAGGTCACCGCCGGCCAAAAGTATTTCTGGTGCGCCTGCGGCCGCAGTCAAGCCCAGCCGTTCTGCGACGGCTCGCACAAGGACAGCGGGATGACGCCCACCGTCTGGTCCGCCAAGGAGGACAAGACCCTGTACTTCTGCGGTTGCAAGCACACGGCCGGCGCCCCGTTCTGCGACGGCGCCCACGCCAAGCTGTAGGGCGCGGGCGTTCTGTGGCACACTTAGTTGGTGCAGCAGCGCAGTGGCGGACAGCAGTGCTAAAGGATCGGACTCATGGCTTTGCGACTCTTTTCACGCTTGTTTTCGGCCCGCGATCCACTTGTCTCCCCCCAAGCGGAAACTCGGCTTGACGCGCTCAACTCGCTGACGCCCGACCAAGCGGCCTCCAAGCAGGGCCGGCTGGCCGAATGCGCCCGCAACGATTCCGATGAGCGCGTGCGCATGGCGGCCATCGCTCTTTTGGATGACCCGGACCTGCTCACCTCCCTGCTTGAAGACCCTGCGGCGGCAGCGGCGGCGGCCGCACGGCTGACCGCAAAGGGCTGCCGAGCCGATCACCCCGCCGTGCGCCAAGCGCGGCTGCGCACCGCCGAGAGCGCCGCCGAGGCGACGCAAGTGCTTGACCAAGCCACCTCCCCACAAGAACAGGCGGAACTCTATCTTGGTTGCCCCCAGGCTTGGCGCCCAGAAGTGTTGAAGGGCATCCGGCTTTGTGGCGAACCCGGACTCACAGCACTGGAAAAAGGCTCCAGGAACCGGGACAAGCATTCCAATCAGGTGGCCCGAGCTGAGCTTGAGAGGCTACGCGCATTGCGCAAGGCGGTGGCCGAACTTTGCGCCCGCGCCGATGAGCTTGCCGCCGCCTTGGGCAAGACCGGGGGCGCCGCGCCGTCCGCTCGAATCATTCATCTGAAAAGGGAGTTGCAAGGCTGCTGCGACGCCATCCAGGCCAAGGCCGGAGAGCTAAGCGAATACGGGGCGAAAGCACCGGATCTGACGGCTTGGCTAGCGGCGGCGCATCATGAACAACAGCCCCGCTCCAGCAACCCGGCGCCGAAGCCGGGGTTTAAAAGATTGACGCTCGCCTTTGAAAATCTCGCCGCAACCATGCAGGCCGGCGCTCCTTTCGCCGAACTTGAGCGCGAGCGGGACGCCCTAACCCAGGAATGGCTCACCCAAGCGGATCAAGCGCAGCCGGACGCCGCCCAACATGCCGTCTTTGAACGGGTAAGCCATCAGTACCAGGAATTGGCGGACGCCCACAAACGCTGGGCAGACCTCAAGATAGAGGCGGTGCCTTCGCCGCCGCACATTGAGGACTGGCCCACCGAGCCGGACGCACTGCAAAGCCTGTGGAGGCAGCAGCGGAGCGCGGTCCGAACCAAGGAGCGCCTGCAGCGCCAACTCGCCGGCTTGAATTGGCCGGAGTGGGCGCAAGCGTCGGCGCCCGTGCAGCAGGCGATCACCTTGGTTGGCGCCTTTGAGCAATCCGCAGGCAGGGCGCAGCAACATCAGCAACAGCTTGCCGAGCAACTGCAAGGCGCCATCGCCGAAGCAGAGGCCGGCGTCGCGGAGGGCCTCCTGCAAAAGGCCGCATCCGCCTTGGGCGAGGCGCACAGGCTGGAGAAATCCTTGCCCGAGGCCCTCTGTGCGCCGCATCGGAAAGCGCTGTCCCGGCTTTCCGCCCGGGTCAATGATCTGCGCAGTTGGCAAGTCTTCGCCACCACCACGAAGCGGGAGCAGCTAGTCCAAGCCATGCACGCGCTGGCGGAGGCACCCGTTGCCCCCAAGGACCAAGCCGACCGAATCAAGGCGCTGCGCAACGATTGGAACGCGCTTGGACCGCCCGCCAATGGCAAGGAGCGAACCCTGCGCACCAAGTTCAACCAAGCCGCCGAACGCGCATTTGCGCCCTGCCGCACCCACTTCGCCGAACAGGCCAAGATCCGCGAGGAGAACGCCCGGCAGCGGGAGCGCATCTGCGACCAACTGGAAGCCTATGTGGCCAGCGTGGATTGGCGCAGCACGGACATGAAGGCGGCGGAGCGCATCATGCGGACGGCACGGGAGGAGTGGCGGTCCCTGCATCCCGTTGATCGAAAAAGCAAGAAAGGCAGGGACCCCAATGCGCGTTTTGAGCAGTTGCAAACGCAGATTCACGCCGAGGTGAAAAAAAGCCGAGAGCAAAATTTGGCGTTGAAGCGGGACCTCTTGGCGGCGGCGGAGGCATTGGCGGCCGGCGACGGCAGCGTCGCCGAAAAAGTGGCCGAGGCCAAGCGCCTGCAGCAGCGCTGGCGCACGATTGGCGCTACGCCGCGCAGCGCGGACCAAAAGCTCTGGCGGCAATTTCGGGCGCAGTGTGACGAAATTTTCGCCGCCCGGGACGCGAACCGACGCCAAACAGAGCAGCGCACTGAAGATGCCGTCGCCGCCGCCGAAGACGTTTGCAAGACCTTGGAGGACGCGCTGGACGCCTCCTTGTCGGGGGGGCCAAGCCGCTCCCTCGTGCCCCGCCTGCGCAAGGAGATGGACGCCCTAAACTTGCCGGAGCGGCTACGCAAGCCGCTGACCAAGCGTTTCAACGAGCTGGCGCAAGCCTACGGCCAAAGCCTCTTGTCCGCCGAATGGGAGGCGCTGCGCACCGAGCTTGAGCAATTGCGGCGCTGGGACATCGAAGTCAGCCAAGCCGAGGCGGAAGGCCGTGAATTGGCGCCGCCTAGTCCAGCCTTCACCAACCGGGGGCATGAGGGCGGCGAGGTGGTCGCTGCCTTGCACCAACTGACTCTGAGAGCGGAAATCCACGCCGGCCTCGAATCGCCGGCCACGGAGGCCCAAGAGCGCCTGCAGGCGCAAGCGGCCATGCTGCAGGATCGCATGGGCCAAGGCATCGAACCCAAGGCGCCGTTGGCGATGGCGCAGGAATGGTGCCGCATCGGCCCGAAAACCGCCGCTTGCGACACCTTGCGGGAGCGCTTCTTCAACGCGCTGCTGAAATTGGCCGAACCCTCCCACTAGGCAGGCCCCAACCCGGCGCCCCGCCAAGGACGCTAGCGCGGCAGGCTAATCTCCACGCTGGCGCCGCCGAGGGCGCTGTCGCCAATCGCCAAGCTGCCCCCATACAACGCGAGCAGTTCGGAAACCACCGACAGGCCAATGCCTTGGCCGGGCGCCACCTGATCGCCGCGGGCGCCGCGACCAAGCACTTCCTGGCGAATGCCGGCGGGGACGCCTGGGCCGTCGTCCTCAAAGCGCAGCAGGTTCCGGGCTCCGAGTTGGCCGCTAATCCGCACCCGCGAATGGGTGTACTTGAAGGCGTTCTCCAGCAGATTGCCGAAAACCTCCATTAGGTCGCCCTCGTCGCCGCGCACGGCCAAGCCTTCCGGCAGCTCCATTTCCACCGCTAAGGCACGGTCGGCGTAGGCGGTTTGCAAAGCCCGCAGCAACCGTTCAATGAGGCCGGCGACCGCAATCGGCTTGCCGACCACCACCGGGCCGACGCCGGTGGCCTTGGCGAGCTGATGGGTGACCGTTCCGTCCATTTGGTCAAGCTGGTCAGAGACCAGCCGCCGGCTCTGCGTCCCCAAACCGGTCGCAGCCAAGGCGTTGCGGATGACGGCAAGAGGCGTCTTGAGGCTGTGGGCGAGATCTTCCAGCGCGTTGCGGTAGCGGGTGCGGCGCCGACGTTCGTGGACGATGAAGCGCTCCAAGTTCTTCTGCAAGCCCAGCAGCTCCTTGGGGTAGCCCAGAGAAAGGTGCTCGCGCCGACCCTCCTCAAGCTCCTCGACTTCCTTGGCCATGGAGCGCAAGGGCGCCAAGCCCCAGCGTATGGCCAAAATCTGCGCCAGAGTCACCAGCAGTGTCGAAGCACCTAGGCCCCAAAACAGAATGCTCCGAAAATCGTTGATGACGGTCAAGGTCGGCGCCTGGTCGGCAGCGACCTCGAAAACCAGTTCGGACTCGGCCGCGTCATCCCAGATCACCAAATAGGAAAGCGCAAATCTTGGCGTCGGGCCGACGACCGTGCGCGAAAAACGGAACTCACCCAAAACGGCGTCCACCGACCCGGCTGCCACATTGGTGGCCAAAGCCGAGGGCGAACGCCACAGCGGGTTCCCCTCCCGGTCCAGAATGACGGCGTAGAGTCCGGACGCCGGCTGCGACAGGCGCGGTTCGGGCAGATCGTCAACCCGCACCCCAACCGCGTCCGCCTCGGCGGCGCCCAGCAGCGAATAGATCACCAAGCGCAGTTGCTCTTCAACCCCAGCCAAGGTGCTCGCCCGAAACGCACGGTCCAGCAGCCATCCAGTCAACGCCAAAAAGCCGAAAAGCACCAAGGCGGTGATCAAGACCAACCGCGCCTCAATGCCCAGCGAAGCCAACGCCTTACCCACGCCAAGCAGCGCCGCCCCGAGGAGCCATCCAGTTGCCCCTGCAGCACAACACTTTCCCCTCCACAAATTGCCTTGCAGTCCGCCAACGGTTCTCGGACATCATGCCGGCCCTCCAAATCCTTGACGGAGCTGATGCGCTGGAAGGCGCCCACCCGAGCATCCAAGCGCTCCGCCAACTACGCCGACTGACCTTCAGCGGCAAGTTTGTAGCCTTGGCCCCTCAGGGTGCGGATGGGGCTTCCAGGCCCCAGTTTCCTGCGCAAGCGCCCCACGAATACTTCGATGACGTTGCTGTCCCGGTCAAAGTCCTGAGCATAGAGATGGTCTGTCAGTTCCGCTTTCGACACCACTCGCCCGGCGTTGAGCATCAGGTGCTCCAGCACCCGGTACTCGAAGGCCGTCAGGTCCACGGCCTGGCTGCCGATGCAGACCTCCTTCCTAGCAGTGTCCAGGCTGATCGAACCGACCCGAATCACCGGCGTAGCGTAGCCGGCCGTGCGTCGAACCAAGGCGTTGAGGCGGGCTAGGAGCTCCTCCATGTGGAACGGCTTGGTCAAATAGTCGTCGGCGCCGGCTTCAAGGCCGGAGACCTTGTCCCGCCAATGCCCCCGGGCGGTCAAGATCAGGATGGGGTAGCTGCGCTCAGCGGAGCGCAGGGCATTGATCAGCGCACCCCCGTCCATCTTCGGCAAGCCAAGATCGATGACGGCGGCGGCGTAGCCATATTCCCGGCCGTAATACAGCCCCTCCTGGCCATCCTTGGCGGCGTCCACCACATGGCCGGCGGCGGTTAGCTGAGCTTCGAGTTGGCCTCTAAGCGCCGGCTCATCCTCCACGACCAGTATCCGCATGGTTCCTTCCGCCGTAGTTCCGTGAGGCCGCCGGTCACTCAAAGAGCAGCGTTTCGCGGGGTTTGCGGATGCGCCCGTCCCGGTCCATGCGCAGGCTGACGATCCGTCCGCCGTCCAAAAGCACCCGCAGCTTGTAGCCGCGCCGCCCCCCTTCCACCGGAACCACGGAAACCGCCCGCCCTTCGACTTGGCCGCGCAGCAAGCGATTCACTTGGTCTATGGACATGCCGGGCTGCGGCGCAAAGCCGCGCCGAACGGGCTCCCTTTCCATGCCCGCCGCAAGCGCCGAGCCTCCACCCAAGGCCAACGCAAAGCAAAGCGTCAGCAACGGCGCTAGGCACCGCGATGCTCTAGCCGATAAGAAACCAAAGCGCATGAACAAACCAAAGGCTGGAAAGTCCTTTCGCAGCAAGTTGCGCCACGACCCCGGCGTTGCGTGCCCAACGCTTGTTGGTGCTGAACAGCTCGGAAAACCAGCCGAGTTGGGATTGGCTGCGCCACGCCTGCGAAGCGGCGCAACGATGGATGATGGCGCGGTGCGGCATCCATCGCCGGCCCTTTCGCCAGTTTGCGGCGCTTCCTTAAGCGCTTGCATGAATTCGCGGACACTCATCTTGCGCTGGCCTCCCCTGCGGCGGCATTCCGGCCAAACCGAAAACGCCGATAGAGAGTCATTATCCACAAATCGAGCCATACGGCGCATTGCCGGATCGTCCACCCAAGGCCGCCGCCTGCGCCAACCCATCCGCGGGCAGCATGACCGCCCTTGGAAACGCGCTGGGGCGCCACCCCGCCCACATTCGCCAAATAACCTTGCCCAATCCATTCTGAACGCCGTCTGAACAGCGCGGCAAAGCATTCGGGTGCGTTTGGCGGCTGTCGTTTGTACAATCCGGCGCAATGGATGGTCCTAGGACTACCGACGAAGGGGAAGGCAGCCTCATGGTCAACGGCGTTCTGCAAACCGCCCAGCGGCTTTACCACCGCTTTTTCTCGGCCGTCCAGCATTTGGACGGCGTGGTTTCCCTGCTGCTGCGGCTGATCTTGGCGCCTGTGCTCATCAACGCCGGTTGGGTGAAGATCACTGGGCGCAATTGGTTTGCATCCCAATTGGACAGCTTCCCCTTTCCCTTCAACGTGCTGCCGCCGGACTTCTCCTGGTGGCTGGCCGCCGGCACGGAGTTTGGCGGCGGCATCGCGCTGCTGATCGGCCTCGGCACCCGCATCGTCTGCATTCCCTTGGCGGTGACCATGTTCGTCGCCGCCTACGCCGTGCATTTGGACAACGGCTGGGCGGTCATCGCGCCCTCCAACCCGCCGGCGGTTTGTCGGGAGGGAGCTTCGGCCGGCCTCATCGAACGGGCGATCAGATGCCGCCAAGTCAATGCGCGGACCCTGGAGGCGTCCAAGCGCTTGGCGGAAGCCAAGGCTATTCTGCGCGAACATGGAGACTACCGCCAGCTAAGCCGCGGCGGCACCTTCGTCAAGCTGAACAACGGCATGGAGTTCGCCGCCATCTACATGTGCATGCTGTTCGCGCTGCTGCTGATCGGCGGCGGTCGCTACCTCAGCCTGGACTACTACCTGAAATTCGCACTGCGCCGCCAAGCACCATGAAGGCCGCCGTCCACCGGCCCGAACGCCGAGTTGCAGCGGAGCGTCAACCCAAGGGCGCCGCCGGCTGCGCCGTCATGGGCGCACTATGCGGTCTTGTCCTGGTCGGCTTGGCGAGCTGCGCTGCGCAGAAGGACGCCGGAGCGCAGTCGGAGGCGCCGACAACGCCCCTGAAAAGCCCCAATGACGACTGGGCGTACCGGTACCTGACGCTCGACAACGGCCTGAGGGTGTTGCTCGCTTCCGATCCAGACGCCGACAAGGCGGCGGCCTCCCTGGTGGTCTTTCGCGGCTCGTTCCACGAACCTCCCGAACGGCCGGGGTTGGCGCACTTTCTGGAGCACATGTTGTTCATCGGCACCGAGAAATACCCAGAGGTCGATGGCTACCAAGCGTTCATATCCGCCAACGGCGGCAGCTCCAACGCCTACACCGCCGGCGACCACACCAACTACTTCTTCGACATCGACCCGGCCCATTTCCAAGCCGCCATGGACCGCTTTGCGCAGTTTTTCATCTCTCCCCGACTGGACCCGGACTATGTGGAGCGGGAGAAAAACGCCGTCCATTCCGAATACCAACTGCAAATGAAGGACGACGGCTGGCGCGCCTTCGCCGCCAACAAGATGGCGTTCAACCCGGCGCATCCCGCGGCGCACTTCAACATCGGCAGCCTGGACACTCTGGGCAAAGGCGTCAACGAAGCGCTGCGCGCCTTTTTCCGGCGGCATTACTCGGCCAACCAAATGGCCTTGGTGGCGCTCAGCAATCAAGGCTTGGACGAGATGCAGACTTGGCTGGCGCCCCTATTCGGCACCATTCCCAACCACCGCTTGGACTCCGCGCCCATCGCCGCGCCGCTGTTCCCGGTCGATGGCCTGCCAGCCACCCTGCGCATCCGCCCGGAAAAGGAGATCCGCTCCGTCAGCTACCGCTTTCCCGTGCCCTCCGCCCGCTTCCACTACCGAACCAAGCCAGTGGCCTACATCACCAACCTGCTGGGCCATGAGGGGGAAGGCAGCCTGCATTCGGCTCTGAAGCGCAAGGGCTGGATCGAATCCCTGGCCGCCGGCAGCGAAGCCATTGACGACGCCAGTGACCTCATTGAAGTGACCATCAGGCTGACCGAAGCCGGGGCCAAGCAGACCGAGGCCGTCACCGGTGCTCTGTTCGCCTACATCGACCTGCTGCGCTCCGCCCCGCCGGAGGAATGGCGCTATGGGGAACAGGCGCAGGTGGCCGACCTCGACTTTCGCTTCAAGGAGCCCTCCACCGCGATGGGCTTCGTTTACCAAAAGGGACCGGACTTGGAATGGACGCCGCCGCAGGAGCTGCTGCGCAGGCCCTATCTGATGGCGGACTTCGATCCGGTGCTGATCGTCGATTACCTCTCTCGCCTGCATCCGGGCAACCTGTTCGTGGAAATCGTCGGGCCGGAGGTGAAGACCGACCAGATGGAGCCTTGGTTCCAAGTGCCTTACGCCTTGACGCGGGGACCCATAGCCATGCGCCAAGCGGATGTGGAGCTGCATCTGCCGGCCGCAAATCCCTTCCTGCCGCAAGACTTGGGAACTCTGGCGGATGACGACCGGCCGCCAAGCAAGACGCCGGTGCAGGAGAACGTCGAAATCTGGGTGGACAGGGACCTCGAATTCGGCGCGCCGAGGGCCAACCTGCGCCTGCTGCTGACCGTTCCCGGCGGCTTCCAAACCTTGGACGACGTCGCCGCAGCAGCCCTGTACCAAAATCTAGTCTTGGAGGCGCTGAACGAATACGCCTATCCCGCCCAGCTAGCCGGCCTTTCCTACAACATCAACGCGGCGCCGGAAGGCTATGCAATCGACATCGGCGGCTATTCGGACCGGCAGTCCCTGCTGCTGAACGCGGTGCTGGACGCCCTAAGCAACGCGGCAATCGACCCAGACAAATTTGAGCACCAACGGGCCGAACAAGTCAGAAACTGGCGCAACATGGCCGTCGAACGGCCCTACAGCCAAACTCTGGCGGCGCTGGCGCAAACGGTGCTGAGCAGCCTATGGCCACCGTCCGCCCTAGCCGACGCCGCCGAGCGCCTCACTCCGGAGGCCCTTGCCCAATGGCGCGACCGTCGCCTCGCCCAATACGGCTTGCTGGGCCTGCTGCACGGCAATCTGGACGCCGCCGCCGCGCAAGCGGTGACTGCGATGGCGGACGAGCATCTGCACCTAGCTCCCATCGCCCCGCATAGACCTTCCGCAGCGCCGGTGGAGGACAGCTTTCTGCTGCCGCTGACGATAGACCATGCGGACGCCTCCCTAGTGCTGTATGTGCAGGACAACGAGTCCAGCGTTGCCGCCCAGGCGCGAAGCGCCTTGGCCGTGCAACTGCTGCGGCAAGGCTTCTTCACCGAACTGCGCACGGAACGGCAGCTAGGCTACGTCGTGGCCGCCATCACGATGGACTACGAGGGGCGCGGCGGCATCGCCTTTGTGGTGCAAAGCCCGGTGGCTTCCCCAGCGCAGATCGAGCAGGCCGTCTTCGCTTATCTGGACGTCCAAGCCGACAAACTCGCAGCGCTGCCGGAATCTGCCTTCGCCGGCCACAAGGCCAGCCTCATCAGCAACCTGACCGAGCGGGACAAGAACCTCTACGCCCGCACGAGCCGCCTGTGGCTGAATTTGAACCGCGGCTTCACCAACTTCGACCACAACCAACAGCTTGCCAGCCAAGTGGCCAACCTGGACCAAGCCGCCATGACCGACTTCGTGCGCCAGTTGGCCACCAAGGCCCGCAACCAACGTCTGGTCGTTTACAACCTAGGTAAGTTCACCGAAGCGCCAAGCAGCGGCCAACTGCTCGAAGACCCCACCTTCTTCAAGCCCAAACCGCCCAGCGAAGCGGGCTAGCCCAGCCGCCTTGCCGGCCGGTTGGACGTTGCCGGCGCCCGGTTTCAAACGCCCAGTTCCCGGCGAAAGGGCGGCAGGGAGTCCAGCAGGGCTTGGCCGTAGCGGTGGGTGAGCACCCGCTTGTCGAGCAGGGTGATGCGGCCCCAGTCTTTTTCGTTGCGAATCAACCGACCGCAGGCCTGCACCAGCTTCATGGCGGCGTCCGGCACGCTGATCTCCATGAAAGGGTTGCGGCCCTGGGCCTCGGCCAATTCGGCGATGGCCGCATCCACTGGGTCGTCCGGCACGGAGAAAGGCAGCTTCACGACGACGACGTGACGGCAGTAGTCGCCCGGCAGGTCCACGCCTTCGGCGAAGCTGGCCAAGCCCAGCAAATAGCTGGGCTGGCCGGCATCCACCCGCTCGTGGTGGGCCAGCAGCATGGCCTGCTTGGAGCGCTCGCCCTGAACCTGGATGGCGGCGCCCGCTTCCGTATCGACCAAGGCGCTTGCCAAGCCGCGCAACTGCCGCCAAGAGGTGCAGAGCACTAGGGCGCTTTGCTCCTTGGACAGCAGCGCCGGCAACAATTCACCCACCTCGGCGGTGTGGGCAGCGAAATCCTTGGGGTTGGAACGCATGTTCGGCACCGACAGCACGGCGATGTTGGGGTAGTCGAAGGGACTGGAAATCCGCACGCCTTGCGCCTCCTGCAATCCGCTCCGCTCAAAGAAACGGTCGAAGCGGCCCAAGGCGGCCAAGGTGGCGGATGTGGTGACGCCGGCGTAGCTGCGCGACCATAGCCATTCATGCAGCAGCGGTCCCGGCTCTATGGGAGCGCTGACCGCCTCCATGTCCTGCTCCGTGCGTTGCACCCAGCGGGCGCGATGGGCACCGGCCTCAGCCTCGCTGGCGGCGTTGGCGTAGTCCTCCAACAGGGCTTGCGCGGCTTGGGCACGGGCCTCCAGCTGGCCCACCGCCGGCAGCCAATCCTCAGCGGCCAACGTGTCCTCTAGACTTAAATCCCCATCCAAGGCCCTGCGCAGAAACTCCTGGGTGGCGGACAAGACGGCGCATATCTTCGCCAAGGGCGCGGCGGCGGCAGCGGCGGCTCGGGCAGCCGGCTCCTCTATGCGCCCGAAACCGAACCGGCAAACTTCAGTGCTGGGATCCTTTTCCACAAAGGGCAAGGTGGCCAAGGTTCCGTGCAGCCCCTCCATGCCGACTTTGAAGGCTTCGCACTCCGCCGCCAAGCCCTTAGCCAAGCGCTCCAGTTCCCCGGGGCGGCCAAGCCGTTGCGTCAAGGTGCCCAAGCCGGCATTGACCTGATCCGCCCAAGTGAGCGCACCGCGCAGCCGCACCCTGGCGGCGAAGTGATCCTGGGTCTTGTCCGGCAGATGGTGGGCCTCATCAACGATGACGATGGACGCCTCCGGCGGCGGCAGCACGGCGCCCCCGCCCAAGGCGTAGTCCACCAACAGCAGATCCTGATTGGTGACGATGACGTCCGCCTCGCGCACCTTGGCCCGGGCCTTAAAGAAGGGACAGCCGGCGTAGAAGCTGCATTTTTTGTTGGCGCAGCCGCGATGGTCAGTGGTCACGCCAGCCCAAAGCGACGGCTCCAGTTCCTCGTTCCAGCTATCGCGTTCACCGTTCCAAGCGCCTTGCGCAAACGCCCCCTGCATTCGTTGATGAACGGCGCTCTGGTCGGCCGCGGCGGCGGCGTCGAACAGGGTCAAGCCCTCTTGGGCTTCCGGCTTGAGGGCTTGGTCCAGCCGCTTGGGACAAAGATAGCGCCCGCGTCCCTTGGCCAAGGCGAAGCTGAAGTCCAGCCCGGCGCTGCGCTTAAGATCGGGCAGGTCGCGCAGGACGATCTGCTCCTGCAGGGCCACGGTGGCGCTGGCGATGACCACGGACTTCTCCAACGCCTTGGCCACCGGAATGGCCGCCAAGCAGTAGGCGGCGGTCTTGCCCGTGCCGGTGCCGGCCTCAATGGCCAGGGTGCGCGGCGGCTGTTCGGCGGCGCAGGTCTGGGCGATGCGGGCGATCATCTCCCGCTGGCCGCGCCGCGCCTTGAAGCCTCGGGCCTGCAGCCAAGCGCTGTAGGCGGTCTGGATTGCCGATTTCAGCTCCGGGGTCAAGGCGCTCATGGGGTGCATGGTAACCCGCACTTCCCGGTCACAGGTTGGACGCCTTGGTGCGCAAACGCGCCGGCCACGAAAGGGCGCGGAATCGGAGGCACTCTCCCAAAGGCCGGCGGCGGCCTAGAACCAACGCCAGCGCTTCCTCAGCCGGTCCTCGCAGCGTCGCAACTGTTGGGCGTAGCGGGCGGTGCGGTCGGCCACCTTTCTGGCGTAGCCCTGCACCGCCTTGTCGCGCCGCCAAGTGCCCCTAGCGTAGCCGGTCGGCCCGGAGTAGTACGCCAAGTACAGGCGGTAGGCGTCAGACTTGGCGATGCCCAATTTGCGGTGGGAGCGGTCGTTGTACCAGCCGATGAAGTCCAGCGCATCGCGGATGTCGTCCCGTTCGACGAAGCGGCTGCCGGTGGCTTTGCGGTAGTCCGCCCAAGCCTCGTCGGTGGCTTGGGCGTAGCCGAAGGCGCTCGATGGCCGACGCCCAGGGAGAATGCCCAGCAAGCGCTTGCGAGCCGGCCTAGCGTCGGAACGGAAGCTCGATTCCCGATAAATGAACGCCATGCCCACTGGCACCGGCAAGCCCCATTTCCGCTCCGCCCTTCTGGCCGCCTTGTACCAGGCGGACTTCTCCTCAAACACGAAGCAAAGGTTGTCCGGGCGCTGCGGGGGCGCCGTGGCGCAGCCGGCCAACAACAACGCCATCAGCGCAGCCAGTGTGCCACGCCAACGAAAACCCACAGGGCCGTCAGGGGTTTTTCCAAACAGGGTGCGGGCTGGAGACCGCGCATCGCCAGAGTGCCGGGGCGCATGACCCGCGGGACGAAAAAGGAGAAGATCAAAGCACATTGTTCGCCCTCAATAAATCCAAAAAAGCCGCTTCGTCCATTACCGGAACGCCGAGTTCCTCGGCCCGCGCCAGCTTGTTGCCGGCGGCCGGCCCAGCCACCACTTGGGCGGTGTTCTTGGACACCGAGCCGGCCACCTTGGCCCCCAAGCCAATTAGTTTCTGTTTGGCTTCCGAACGGGGCATTTCCTCCAAGCTCCCGGTCAGCACCCAAGTCTGCCCAGCCAAGGGCATGGCCGCCACCCGGGCCTCCACCGTCGGCCAATGGACGCCTTCGGCGACCAGTTCGTCCACCAAGGCTTGATTGCCTTTGTTGCCGAAGTAGGCGGCGATCTTGGCGGCGACGATGGGGCCGACGTCCGGCACCACCTCCAGTTCCTCCGCCGTGGCGTTGCACAGCGGCGCGAGGTCGCCGAAGTGGGCGGCGAGGTTCTGGGCCGTGGCCTCCCCCACCTCACGGATGCCCAAGGCGTAGATGAACCTAGCCAAGGTGGTGGACCGGCTGGCGGAAAGCGCCTGCAGCAGATTCTCCGCCGACTTGTCGCCCATGCGCGGCAGAGCGGCCAGCTCCCTGGCGTCCAGCCGGTAGAGGTCCGCCGGAGTTTTCACCATGCCGGTCTCCACTAGTTGCTCGACCAGCTTGTAGCCCAAGCCCTCAATGTCCATGGCCAGCCGCGAGGCGTAGTGCTGCAAACCCTCCTTGCGTTGCGCTGGACACTGGGTGGCGGCGGCGCTGCAGCGAGCCACCGCCTCCCCTTCGGGACGCACCACCGGGCTGCCGCAGGCCGGACACTGAGTGGGCAGCTTGATGTTGCCTTGACTGTTCGCAAGCGCTGCCTCATCGCCTGTTTGCGCACCTTGGTCAATTGCAGGGGCACCGTCGGCATCACCCGCTTCGAACTGCTCGCCACCGGCGCCTTCCTTGATAACCGATACGATCTGTGGAATCACGTCCCCGGCGCGGCGCACCATCACCCGGTCGCCCAAGCCCAGGCCGAGGCGCCGGACTTCATCCATGTTGTGCAGGGTGGCGTTGCTGACCGTGACCCCACCCACGAACACCGGCTCCAGCTTGGCCACCGGGGTGATGGCGCCGGTGCGTCCCACCTGAAACTCCACGCCCAGCACCCTAGTGGTGGCCTCCTCCGCCGGGTACTTGTAGGCCACCGCCCAGCGGGGCCGACGAGTGACGGCGCCCAGCCGGCGCTGCTGCTCCAAGGAGTTCACCTTGACGACCACGCCGTCGATGTCGTAGGGCAACGCCCCGCGGCGTTCGGCGATGTCCTCCAAGTAGGCTTGGCAGGCCGCAATGTCCTGCACCAGCTTAGCCTCCGGGTTGGTCCGCAAGCCCCAGGCGGCTAAGTGCTGCAGAGCCTCCATCTGAGTTTCCGGGCGCCAATCCCCTGCCACCCAGCCCAAGCTGTAGCAGTACATCTTCAAGGGCCGGGCGGCGGTTATTTTCGGGTCCAACTGCCGCAGGCTGCCGGCGGCGCCGTTTCTGGGGTTGACCAAGGTGCGCTCGTCGGCGGCCCGCGCCCGTTCGTTGAACGCCTTGAAGTCCTGCTTGGAGATGTAGATCTCGCCGCGCACCTCGAACCGAGGCGGCGCTGCGTCCCCCTGCAGGCGCAGGGGCACCGATGGGATGGTGCGCACGTTGGCGGTGATGTCCTCCCCGGTGCGGCCGTCGCCCCTAGTGGCCGCCAAGGCCAAGCGCCCGTGCTCGTAGATTAGAGCCACCGCCACGCCGTCGATCTTGGGTTCACAGCAGAAGGCGAGCGATTCGTCGCCCAGCCGCCCTAGGCAGCGGCCGTGCCACTCCGCAAGCTCCGCGGCGGTGGCGACCTTCTCCAAGGAAAGCATGGCCACCTCGTGGGTGACTGCGGCAAATTCCGGCAAGGGCGCCCCGCCCACCCGTTGGCTGGGCGAATCCTCGGTAATCCTATCCGGGTGGGCGCGTTCTAAGGCGAGCAACTCATCAAAGAGGGCGTCGTATTCGGCGTTCGCTATTTCCGGCGCATCGAGCCCATGATAGAGATGGTCGTGCCGACGGATCAGCCGGCGCAACTCGTCAAGCCGGGCCTGAACTTCATCGGCCACGGATGGGCCTGTTGCCGCCCTGGGAAGCAGGTGGCTGCGGAGGCATTGGCAGGGCGGCCATCGTCAACACTCCCGCACCAGCCTTCGGGCAAGCAGCCCTACTCAGAGGCTTGCTGCTGCGCAAAACTCGCCACCCGACCGCGGTACCGCTCCAAGGTCGAGGTCGTGAACGGCTGGCGCTCCTCATCCTGCAACGCGCCGCCCAAGGCATCGGCGATCGCTTGGGTGGTGTGGATCAGGTCGTCCAGTGCCTCGAAATCTTGCTCGGCCCCCGTTAACTCCAGGAAGGCCGTCACGCCTGGCGATGTGCAATCCCCCGCCAAGTCAAAATAGCCGGGCTCCACAGCATTGGCCACACTGAAAACGGCCTGCTGCGACTGCGGTTCTAAGCGGTGAAATATCTTCATGTCTCCATACTTGAGGCCAACGGCGCGCAGCGCCGCAAGCAGCGCATCACCAGCAAAACGTTGGCCATCGGGCGCCAGCACATGCAAGACGATCAGCGCCCGTTCCTCCGGCGCGGCGTCGTCGGCGCCTTCCTGCGCATTGTCATCCTCCTGCGCGTCGTCGCCGAACTCCGCCACAGGCGCCTCCGCCTCCTGCCGCTGAACTGCATCCGGGAACACCGGTGGCGACTGGGGCCAGCGTCGCTCCGGCGCCGGCTCATTGGCTGCATCGTTTCCTGCTGGGAAATTCGCTTCCCCCAGCGGAGACGCCGCCGGCTGCAGGAGCGTTGCTGGTTCGCCGGCCTCGGCTTGCCCCGCAGCTTCGACCTGCGCGGCCTTCGCCTCTTCAAAAGGCACCACTCGGGCACCGCCGGCCGGAAGCTCGCAGCTAATCCAGTCCTCCTCGTCGGCGGCGGGAACCAAATCGGGTTCTATGCGCATCCTCAAACTGTTGCGATGTTTGGACCAAGCAGACCAAAGCCCGTGCCCCACGACCAAGACGACAACGATGACGCCTCCCAAAACAATGAGTTCCCTGATGTCCACTTCGGTTCCCTTAAACAGCCTTAGCCCGCCGCCGCCATCGCTGCGGCCTTCTCCACATCCACCGAAACCAAGCGGGAAACGCCGGGTTCATTCATGGTTACGCCCAAAAGATGATCCGCCATTTCCATAGTGAGCTTGTTGTGGGTGACCACAACAAATTGGACGTCTCGAGACATCTCTTCAATCAACTCGGCAAAGCGGGCTACATTGGTGTCGTCAAGCGGTGCATCCACCTCATCAAGCAGGCAAACCGGGCTGGGATTGAGCTGGAAGATGGCGAAGATGAGCGCAATCGCCGTCATCGCCTTCTCGCCGCCGGAAAGGAGGTTGACGCTGGTGTTGCGCTTCCCAGGCGGCTGCGCCATTAGGGAAACGCCGGTGCTCAGCAGATCATTGCCGGTCATCTCCAGATAGGCGCGGCCCCCGCCAAAAACCTTGGGAAACAACTCTCCCAACTGGGCATTGACCTTATCGAAAGTCTCCTTGAATCGAGAACGGGTTTCGCGATCGATCCGATGGATCGCCTGCATCAAGGTCTCCAAGGCATTGGTGAGATCCTCGTGCTGCGCATCCAGATAGGCCTTGCGCTCGGATTGCGCCTGAAGCTCGTCAACGGCGGCCAAGTTGATGGGGCCGAGGCGCTGCAGGCGCCGGTCAAGACGGGCCAGTTTTTCCGTCCACGCCTCATCGGCAGCCTCCTCGGGCAACTCCTGGAGCAAGGCTTCAAGCTCGTGGCCGCTGGCCTCAATCTGCTCGAGCAGATGGTCTTTCTGCACACGCAGACCCTCACGGTCAACGCGAAGGCCCTCAGTCGCGGAGCGGGCCTGTTCAACGCCGTCCCGCGCTTCCCCTCTGGCGGCTTCGAGCTTGCGAACGGCGTCGTCAAGCTCGCCGCTGCGCCGCCGCAACTCGCCTAGCTCCCTTTCGATCGCCACCTTTCGTGCAAGATTGGAATCGAGGTTCCGCCTCAACCCCGGCAGGGGCGCCTCGCTGGCCGCCTGACTTGCCTCGATCCGACGACGGCTCCCCGCCAGTTCCGACGCTTGGGCGACAAGCCTTTGCCGCACCGTCGCAACCGCTTCCAAGCTGGAGGCCAAGCCTTGTTGCTGGGCGCGCAGAACATGGAAGCGTTCGTGCTGCTCCCGAGCCTCCCGCCGCGCCTGCTCCAAGCCTTCGGTTAGCCGCTCCCGCGCCGCCGTAAGCTCTTGTCTCCCCTCCTCCTCCCCAGCGCCCGCCTGCTCAAGAGTCCGCAAGGACGCCTGAACTTCCGCCAGCCCATCCTGCTCCAAGCGCAGTTGACGCAGAACGCCCTCCCGCTCCTTGCGACGCCGGGTCAAACGAGCCAATGCCTCGTCCAGCTTTGCTTGGCGAACGCCATGGTCGGCCTTCAACTCGCCAATCCTGCCTTCGAGCTCGAAGGAGCGACGCCGCAGATCCTCCCGCTCGCTCTCCACCGCACGAACGCTCTCCCGACCTTCAGCCACCGCGTGCCGTCGGGCCTCAAGCCGCCCCTCCGCCTGCCGCACCCGGTCTTCCAAGGCCGCCAGTTCCTGAGACCGCTCAACGACGCCGGCGCCCGCCTTCACCTTCGACAGGCGGCGCAGCCAATCCCGACCAAGCCACAGACCGTTGCGCGTGACGATGCTTTCGCCAGGCTTGAGTTCGGGCCGCATAGCCCAGGCGGCGGCATCCGACTCCGCCGCGAAAACGCCGTGCAGCAGCGACCCCAGCTTAAGGCCGGAACCATGCACCAGGGTTGCAAGGCCCGGCAATTTGCCCACGGTTTCGGCGTCCACGCACCCTTCGACCAAGGCCAGATGACCGTCGGCGAGGACGTCAACCCGGCCGGCGTAGTCTTCCAGATCATCGACCTTAACGGCCTGCACGAAGTCGCCAAGCACCATCTCGACCGTGTGCTCCCAGCCGGGCGCAACGCTCAACGACTCTCCCAGACGTTCGGCGCCGCCAAGACCCTGCCCCTCAAGCCAAGCCTGCGCGTTGACGTCTGAACGCCCCAAGGCCAATTGCTGGGCGGCCTGCAGACGGGCCATCTCCTGGCGCTGCCGCTGCACCTCGGTGTGCGCCTCGTCCAATGCGGCCTCCTTGGCGGCCAAGCCCTCCTGAGCGACGCCGAGCCGATCAAGGCGGAGGGCCAATGCATCACCCAGTTCCCGACGTTGCCGCCCAAGCCGGTCGATCTCCTCCACCAGGCCATCGACTGCGCCGCTGTCGAACTGGGCCGGCGCCGGCTCATCTTCGAGCCCGCGCAACCGCTCCTGCAACTGCTCAATAACCGTTTGCTGATGGTTCCGGCGGGAAGCCTGAATGGCGGCGTCCCGCTCCCGACCGGACGCCCGACGGCTGAATTCGTCCCACTCCGCCTCCCAATTTCGGTAGTTTTGCTCCAGGTCGCGCAAGCGCTGCGCCGCGGCGGCGTCATTGGCTTGCGCCGCCTCCACGGCGGGCTTTAGCTGGGCGGCTTGAAGCTGAAGGTCTTCGATCTTCACTTGGTCCAAATCGAGTTGTCGAGCCGTTTCCTGCGCTCGCTCCACCACTGCGTCCAGCTCGGTGCGCAATTCTCCCAAGCGGCTTCGATGCAGCTGCATCGCTTCCTCATCACGGGCGATGTCCGCAGACAATTGATAGTAGCGCCCCTGCGTTTCATTAAGGGCGTCCCCGGCCTCCGTTCGGGAAGCTCGGCACTGCTCAATCTCCGCCTCAATCCGCCGCAGTTCGGCTTGCGCCCTCTCCAGCGTCGTCTGCTGGCGAACCAAGGCCGCGTCAAGCCTCTCCAATTCACCCGCTAGGCGGTGGCTGCGCATGGCGTGCAGCTCGGCGTTGACCCGTTGCTCCTCGGCCTTCAGCGCTTGGTGGCGCTCCGCGGCCTTCGCTTGCCGCTGCAAGCGATCCAACTGCTGCGCCAGTTCATCGCGTATGTCCTGCAGCCGAGCCAAGTTCTCCTCAGTGTGCTTGATGCGGTTCTCGGTTTCCCGCCGCCGCTCCTTGTACTTGGAGATGCCGGCCGCTTCCTCGAGATGCACCCGCAGCTCCTCCGGGCGAGCTTCGACCAAGCTGCTGATCATGCCCTGTTCGATGATGGCGTAGCTGCGCGGCCCCATGCCGGTGCCAAAAAACAGGTCGGCGATGTCCCGCCGTCGGCATTGGGCGCCGTTCAGGAAATAGGTGGAGCGGTGGTCGCGGCTAACCTCTCGCCGGACGGCGATTTCGCCATAGGAAGCATATTCCCCGCCGACGCGCCCGGCGGAGTTGTCGAACAGCAGTTCGACTGCGGCCAAGCCGGCCATCTTGCGGCTTGATGCGCCGTTGAAGATGACGTCGGTGAGCGCCTCCGCCCGGAGCTGCCGGGCCGAGCTTTCGCCCAGCACCCAGCGCACGGCGTCAACGATGTTGGACTTGCCGCAACCGTTGGGACCAACAACGGCGCAGCGATTTCCAGGGAAGCTGACGACTGTCGGATCGACAAAGGACTTGAAACCCGCCAGCTTGATCTGCTTTAAGCGCATTCTGTTCCGCTAGCCCAAGAGCGCAAGGCCAACCCAGCCAAGCCCTAACCGCCCGTTGGACCCATAGTGTAACGCAGCCGTAGAGGATTGCTAGCTCACTTTCAAGGAGAATTGCGCTGTAGCGTTTTAGCGATGCGCCCCAAACAACCGGATTGGCTGCTTAGCCGGTTTTCGGCTGAAGGCTAGCCGGCGGGCGAAAGCGGCCTCCCAGTTTTGCTCCGCGGCCGCAACGGAAGAGCGAAGTTCAGGCGACTGGAATCCAGGCGCAGTGCGTCCTGCTCAAGGCGCACCACCGGGGACTTGCCGCTGGGCCACCATTTCGGATGCGCCGGTCGGCGCCGCTCCCGGCGGCTGGCGGGTTTTGCTGGTCCGCCGGCCCTTGGTTGGCGCTCATTCCGCGAGCACGTCGATGCGTGGGGCGAAGCAGTAGCCGCCGTGCTTGCGTCCGTCGTCCACCCGGACCACCGCCCGGCGGCCCGTCACGAACGCCAGCTGCGCCGAGTCGAACAGGCGCCGCGCCTCCGCCTTCGACACATGCTCCCCGGAGCAGCTAAACGCCACCCACCGCCCCGGGCAGTCCAGCCCCGTCGCCTCCGCGACCGACTCCGACAGCTACGCCATGCAGCCCCCGTAGCGACCGTCCTCCGACGCCAGCGTCCGAACCACCCCAGCGGACAGCCGAGCCTCCGCCGCCTGCGCCCCGGCCGGCGGCAGAACCGCCAGCGCCGCGCACAGCAGGCCCGCGGCCCCCAGCCCGGCCGCTCCCGACATCGCCTTGCCTTCCCTTCATCGCTTCGTCTCCTTGTTGCGTTGCATGTGCGTTGATCCCGCCAAACTCATTGCGGCTCCGCCCCCGGCGGGGCGGCCTCCGCGGCCGGCGCCGGCGCACCGGCCATCCAGCCCAGCCGCCAGCCGCGCGCGAACGGCCGCGCCGCCGCCGACACCGCCACCGTGAAGCGGTGCTCCACGGCCAGTCCGTCACTGTCCGTCGCCGTCACCGTGACCGTGACCAGGCCCTCGAGGCCCTCGCCGTTCGGCTCAATCGACAGAACGCCCCCGGACACGCTCACGGACGCCAGCGCCGGGTCGCTCGACTCCGCGGAGTAGGCCAGAGCGCCGCCCCCGTCGGCGGCGAGGAACTCCGACAGGTCCAGCGCCAGCGCCCCGCCCAGGGACTCCACGGCCTGCCCCGGAACGGCCCGAACCACCCTCGGCGGGCGCTTGAACAGCAGCAGCCCCGGCCCCGCCTCCGTCCGAACCCCCCGGAAGCAGGGGTGCCGGCCGTCCTGCACGTCCCCGCACAGCCCCGAAGGAACTTCGGGGGCGCCGGACAGCGACAGCCGCGCCGCCCCGCCCTCCGAAAGCGAAACCGCAATGGGCGCACCGGACACTTGGCCGGCCCCGATGCGGGCGCTGTCCGCCGACAGCGCCGCGCCCTCGGCCAGCAGCCCGGCCGACAGGGCGAAGGGCGCACCCTCCGCCACCCGCGCAACAACCGCCGCCGGGCCGGGCGCGAAGTCCTCCGCGTCCGTGCGGACCAACTCCATCGCCAACGTGAACGGGGCGCCCGGGTTGCCCGAAAGGTTCAGCTCCGACAGGTTCGACGCGCCTTTGAAGAACCCGGCCGGCAACTCCGCCAGCCGGTTGCCGCCCAAGTCCAGGCGCGACAGCGACGCCAGGTCCGACAGCAGGCCGCCCGGCAGCGAGCGCAGGCGGTTGCCCCCCAGGTCCAGCGACGACAGCCGGCCCAGACCCGCGAACAGGCCCTCTTGAAGCTCCGCCAGCCGGTTCCCGTCCAAGCGCAGCCGCTCCAGCGCGCCCAGGCCCGCGAACAGGCCCGCCGGCAACTCCGCCAGGCCGTTCCCGTGCAGGTGCAGAACCCGCAGCCCCGCAAGCCCCAGAAGGTCCCCCTCCCGCAGCGACCCGATCCCCCTGCGGTAAAGGCTCAGGTAGCCCCGCTCCGCCAGCTCCCGAACCGAGGGCGCCCGGCACTCCCGCGAGCCCCGCAGCGCGTCCCGAACCTCCGGCGTCCGGTCGCACACGCCCTCCTCGATGGCCACCGACGCCGTCGCCGCCCCCAGCGCCCAGTCCGCCTCCGAGTCCGGCGCCAGCAGCCGAACCCGCAGGTGCTCCCGCGCCGGCTCTATGTCCATGTCGTCGTTGATCGGCACTTCAATGAAGGCCTCACTCTCCCCGGCCGCCAGCGTCAGCGTCCCGTCCGAGCCGCCGTGGTCCGCCGCGTCCGCGTCCGCCGTCCCGGGGTCCCCGTCCGCCTCCAGGACGTACCCCGCCGAAACCGCCCGCTCCGAAGGCCGGCTCAGCTCCACCCGCAGCCGCGCCGCCCCGCCCTCCGGCGCCGAAGCCGAAGCCGCCGAGAACGACAGCACCCGGCCCACCGCCACCGAGAACGACAGCCGCGCCGACAGGCCGCCCGAGTCCGTCGCCGTCACGACCACCGTCGCCAGCCCCGGCGAGCGCCCGTCCACCCACAGCCGGCCCCCCGACACCGCCGCCCGCGCCACCTCCGGGTTCAGCGACTCCGCCGAATAGCCCAGCGCCCCGCCCTCCGGGTCCCGGAACCTGCCCGACAGCGGAACCTCAGCGCTTCGGCCCGGATCCAGGTCCAGGTCCCCGAACTCCCCAACCGCCACCGGCGCGCGGTTCGGCGGCGGCGGCGGGGTCCCGCCGCCCGGTGGGGCCACGGCCCCGGCCCGGTCGTCGTCCGTGATCGTCAGCGTTACGTCGGGCGGCGCGTTGGTCACGCTGTCGGAGGCGGTTCCCGAAACGGTCACCGCCTTGTCCGCCGCATCAATCGCGTTGTCCACCGCGGTGAGCGTCACCGTCCCTGTGCTCGTCGTCGTCCCCGCCGGGATGGTCAGCGTCGTTCCCGTCAGCGTGAAATCACCCGACACCGCCGGGGCCACCGCCGCCGCCGACACCGTGATCGTCGTCGCGGCGCTCGTCGTCCGGTCCAGCGTCGCCGTCACCGTCGAAACCCCGGCGTTCTCCGAAATCGAGGCGGGCATGAGGACCAGCGCCGCATTCGGAGGCGGTACAAGAGGAACCCACTCGGTCATGCCAACGTTCCCCCCGGCAGGGCTGTTGTAGCCTTGCCACCTGAGTCTGATGACGACCCCGCCGTTGTCGATCATGGCTTGGGTCGGAGCGAAATTCGTCACCGTCAAAGGGCGGTTCCGGAAAGGAGAGCCAGGAATCGCTCCATAGCTCTTGAGTGACTGACACGAGGTAGACGGGAGCGGCGGAGTCACCGTCGTCCAGGGACAAGCGTCAATCGCGACGTTATCCCAGATCCTGCTTCCTCCGGTGATTGTGACTGACTGCTGAAGCATCAGCTTGCCTATGAGGCTCGTCGTGGTCACATCATGAGTCCAGACGCCGCCCGGCGTCCATCTGGCTCCCGGCGTCACATCGTCGTTTGTGATCGTCCCCGTGCCGGTCGCCGTCGAGATCGTCGCGTTCGTCGCGCTGCTCAGGGTTACCACGACGGTCTCGTTCGCCTCGTCGGTCGTGTCGCCCGTCACCGCCACGGTGAAGGTCTGGCTGGTCGTCCCCGCCGTGAAGGTCAGCGTGCCGCCGGTGATCGCCGTGTAGTCCGTCCCCGACGTGGCCGTGCCGGTCCTGGCGTCGGCGTAGTCCACCGTCACCTGCTGGGCGCTCGCCGCGCTCAACGTCACCGTGAACGTCAGGTTCGTCGAGCCGCTGTTCCCCTCCGTCACGCTTGGCGAGTTGATCGACAGCGTCTGCGCGGCGGCCTCGGGCGCGGCGGCGAAGGCAAGGAGAAGCAAGGGGACAAGGCAGAGGCGCCGGCCGGCGATCCACCGCTTCATGCCAACCTCTGGGTCATCGTGCCGCGGTCGCCCTCCGTCACGCTTGGTGAGTCGATCGACAGCGACGGGGGCTGCACGGCGGTATCGAGGGGGGGGCTTGCGCAGGTCAGCCGCGGACCGGCCGCAGCCGACGCCGGCCGTCAAGGCCGCAAGTCGCAGCCGCAGTCCGCTTCGAGCGCGTTGATCCACCGGAAAACTCCCCTCGAGACCATGCCGAAAAAATGCATTGATGCTTGAAGCCGAGCAAGGCGGCGAAGGGGCAGCCCAGCAGGGCGAACTGCCCAATAGGACGGCCGCAGTTTTCACGGTTGGCCCTGCTGGCTAGTTGCCGCGACCCCTTGCTGATTGGCAAGAATAAGCAATATGCGGTCAATGCGTTCATTGGTTTGGCTAAGTTCCTGTTGCCAAACTTCATGTTCCTTTGTGCCTCTTTCCACGACGGCTTGAATAGCGGAAACCTTAGCGTCCAAGGCTTCATCCCGCCCACGCATCCACGCGCTCAACACGGCCATTGCAAGGGGCACACAAATGCCAAAAAGCCCCACTATCAGTACAGCCAAGTACAGCAGGAGTTCGATGTTGGTCAAGGGCTCATCTCCGTTTTGCCGAGTTGTATGCAATCTGACTTGCACACTTACTGCAAAAGTTTAACATGCTTGTTTATGCGCTTTGTATTAGTCTCAAAAATGGGTACGACCCGATCCCCCGCCGCAGCCCCTCAATCGCCATTGGCGGAAGACTGTGTCAGCGGAGGCCGGAGCTCCGCCTGCAAGGCGATGGGCGCGGAGGCATTTGCCAAGGCTAGGGATGGGGAGCGCCACTCCCAATCGCCGGGGTGGGCTGCGGCGGTGCCCGCCAGGCTGATCCTCGCCACCACCTCCACGGTTTCGGCGCCCGACAACGGCCTTGCCGGACTCATGCTGACGGCATCGTCCAAGCGAAGGGTCTGCGGCAGGATGGCGGCGGGACGCCGCAGCACGGCATAGGGCATGCCGCCTCCAGGGGGACGGGCGATGAGCAACAGCATGGCGGCGTTGGGGGGCGGCTGCGCCGCCTGGACGGAAACTTCAATGATCGGCTTGCCCTCGCCGAACTGCGTTCGCGCCCGATCAAACGCCGCCTGCAGCACTCCACGACGCAGGGGCTCCAACGGATTGGCCAGCGCTCTGTTGAACAGCGCCGCCGCCCGTGGAAAGTCCTGCCGCTGATAGGCGTCCAGCCCTAGGATTTCAAGCGCGGTGGCTTGGTTCGGCAGCCGCGCCAAAATGCCCTCCGCAAGCCGTCGGCCAGTTTCGTCCAAA
Source organism: uncultured Pseudomonadales bacterium (assembly GCA_958296195.1). Classification (GTDB taxonomy): domain Bacteria; phylum Pseudomonadota; class Gammaproteobacteria; order Pseudomonadales; family Azotimanducaceae; genus Azophilus. Next base: position 3,933,551 of record OY282455.1, read on the forward strand.
CGTCCGCCGGCCGCTAGATAGCGGGCTTGCAGCCAATAGACATCGATGCCGGCGTCCTCGCCGGCCAAACCGTGGGCGCGGCCGAACGCCGCCTCGGCCGCGGCGTAGTCGGCAGCCGCCATGTAAACATGCCCCAGCAGAAACCAACTGCCGGCCTCTTCCGGCCGAACCTGCACCCGTTCGCCGAGAAAGGTGCGCCAGCGGTCCAGTGCAACGCGGTCCTTCCCAGGGTCCAAGCGCAAGACTTCAGGCGCTTGCGCCAGCAACGCAGCATCGGGTTCGCCCAGGTGCAGATAGAGGCCGATGGCGGCTAGGGGTGCGGCAACGCCCACCACCGCCAACCAAGACCAACCCGCTGCACCGGCCCTGCCTGCATGGAAGCCGGAACGGCCGCTGCTGGATGCCTGCTCCTTAGTGGTCGCACCCGCTTCGGCCGACGGTGCCCTGTCACCAGAGTCGGCGTCAGCGCCCCATTCGCTAAGCAGTGCCTGGCCCAGTTCCGCCTCCATTTCCTCACGCTCGCCCAAGTCGAGCAGGCCGGTGCGGGTTTCCTCATCAAGTTCCGCCAGCCTTTGCCGATAGAGGGTCCGCATCGCCGCTGCACGGCCGGCGCCGCCACTGGACGCCTTGCGGAGTAAAGGCAAGACAACGAAGGCGGCGCCCCCGGCCAACAGCGCCGCCGCGAACAGCCAGAACATCAGGCTTCGTCCAGAATGCGCCGCAGCTGGGCCTGGTCCGCGTCGCTCAGCCGCGCCCGTTGTTGGCGCCGCATGCGCACGGCGATGAGACCCAAGCCAATGCCGGCAAAAAGGATGGGGCCGGCCCACAGGAACAGGGTGGCGCCCGTCACGGGCGGATCGTAGAGGATGAAGTCCCCGTAGCGGGCCTGCAGATAGTCGCGCACCTGTTGGTCGGCAAGCCCTTCCTGAATGATCAAGCGATGCACCGCCGCCCGCAAGTCTTGGGCGATGGGGGCGTCGCTGCCGGCCAGGTTGGTGTTGAGGCATTTGGGGCAACGAAGTTCCGCAACCAGGGCGCGGTAGCGGGCTTCGGTCGCGGCGTCCGGAAAGTCGTAAACATCCACTGGGCTGGCGCCAGCGGCCAAGCCGGCGCCAAGCAGCAGGAGCCACAGGGCCGGTCGGGCGCACACTCCTTTGACGCGCTGCTGTTTGACCATTGCTCGGCATCCAAGTCGCCAATGCGGCCAGCCAACAAACCGCAAATACGCTAGCCCTCTCACCGCCGGCAGCGCCCTTGATGGGATAGGCAGGGCCGGATTTCCGCGAGGCGGCTCATCGGGAACCAACATCACTTTGCTGCGGCGCAGCGGGGGTGGCAGAGAACGCCGCCGACGCATCGGCCGGCCGGGCGTTCGGCGCCGCGCTGACCGCCACGCCCAGCGCCGCCAATCGGGGCGCCAGCTCGCGCCGCCACACCGATTCGGTGATTGCCCCCACCTGCTTGAAGACCACCTCCCCCGCCGCATTCAGCAAGAAGGTCTCCGGCGCGCCATACACGCCGAGTTCGACGCCGAGAGCGCCATCCGGGTCCACCAAGTTGAATTCGTAGGGGTCGCCGTAGTCGCGCAGCCAACGCCGGGCCTTGGCTGGGTCGTCCTTGTAGTTGACGCCGATGATGCGCACCGGCGCACTGGCGCGAATGCGCAGCAGTTCCTCATGCTCCGCCCTGCAGGTGGGGCACCAAGTCGCCCAGACATTGACCAGGGTTGGACTGCCAAGCAGGTCCTCACGACCGACCAGCGCACCGTCGCCTCCTTCAAGGCGTTGCGCCGCAAAGTCCGGGAAAGGCTTGCCGACCAGCGCGGAAGGCAGCCGATGCGGATCCTCCAACTGAAAGCCGATGTAGCCGAGCAGCAGGATGACCAAAAAAACGACCAAGGGCGTGAACAGGGCCGGACGCATCAAACCGGCGCCTTGACGCCAGACAGCTGACCAGCGGCAACCGGCCGAACGGCGGAAGAGTGTGACCGCAGCCGCCGATAGCGCTTGTCGGCCACGGCCAAGACACCTCCAAGGGCCATCATCAGGGCGCCGAACCAGATCCAGCGCACGAAGGGCTTGACGTAAACCCGCACCGCCCAGTCGCCGTTGTCCAGCGGCTCGCCCAGGGAAACGTAGATGTCCTTGAAGAAGCCGGGGTCGATGGCCGCCTCAGTCATCAACGAACCGCTGACGACATAACGCCGTTTCTCCGGCGTCAGTTGCAGGCGGCGCTCCCCATCGGCAATCTCGAACAGTCCGCGCTCCGCTCGGTAGTTCGGTCCGGCGACCTGAACCACGCCGTCGAATCGAAACGCCACGCCACCGTGGTTGGCCACCTCGCCCGGCGACATGCGAACATCCTTCTCGACGGACAGCTCATGGGTCAGCGCCACGCCCAAAAGGCTCACGGCGAAACCCAAATGGGCCAAGGACATGCCCCAATACGCCAGCGGCGGCGGGGGGCCGCCGATGCGCCGGCGGCGCACAAGGTCAAGGCCGTGCGCCGCGGCAATCCAGAGTCCGAGCACAAGCGCCGCCCCGCCCGCCCAGGAGAGCGACCCGCCAAGCAGCAATCCAAACAGCGCCGCAAGCCCGCTGGCGGTCACGAAGCAGGCAAGCAAACGGCGGGCTAGACGGCGCAGGTTGGAGCGCTTCCAGCCGAGGAAGGGACCGATTCCCAGCGCCGCCGCCGCCGCCATCATCAACGGCACGAAAAAGCGGTTGAACCAAGGCGGGCCAATGCTGATCTTGTCGCCGCCGCTGGCCGCTTCATAGGCGAGCGGATACAGGGTGCCAAGCAACACCACCCCAAGCGCGACGACCAGCAGCAGGTTGTTCAGCAACAGGAACGCCTCGCGGCTAAGCAGTGCGTAGCGCACCGGCGACCAAGCGGCAGCGCCACGGACGCCAAACAGCGCCAGAGCGCCGCCGACCACAACGGCGAGAAACGCCAGAATGAAGAGCCCTCGAGCCGGGTCCACGGCGAATGCATGAACGGACGTAAGCACCCCGGAACGAACGATGAAGGCGCCGAGCAAGCTCAACGAGAAGGCGGTCAAGGCCAGAAGCAACGTCCAACTCTTGAAGGCGCCGCGCTTTTCCGTGACCGCTAGGGAATGCACTAGCGCCGTGGCCGCCAGCCAAGGCATGAAGGAGGCGTTCTCCACCGGGTCCCAAAACCACCAGCCGCCCCAACCCAGTTCATAGTAGGCCCACCAACTGCCCAAGGCGATCCCCAAGGTGAGGAACGCCCAAGCCACATTCGTCCAAGGCCGCGACCAACGCGCCCAAGCGCTGTCCAGCCGCCCGGACAGCAGCGCCGCCACGGCGAAGGCAAAGGGCACGGCAAGGCCCACATAGCCCGTGTAGAGCATGGGCGGATGCACGATCAGCCCGAAGTCCTGCAGCAGCGGATTTAGGTCCGAGCCGTCCCCTGGCGGGAGCGGCAACAGCCGCTCAAAGGGATTGCTGGTCAGCAGCAGAAAGCTCAGGAAGCCGCAGTTCAATAGCCCCATGACACCCAGCGCCCGGGCCAGAAAGTCCGGCGGCAACCTAGTGCCCCAGAGGGCGACGGCGCTCATCCACAGGGTCATGATAAGCGTCCAGAGCAGCAGCGAACCCTCATGGGCGCCCCAAACGGCGCTGATCTTGTAGTGCCAAGGCAGCAGGCTGTTCGAGTTGTGCGCCGCATAGGCCACCGAAAAGTCGTCGGCCAAGAACGCCCAAACGAGCACGGCAAAACCCAAGGCCACAAACACCGCCTGCCCAAAGGTCACCGAAACCGCAGCCCGCATCCAGCGCCGCCGCCCCAAGCCGGCGCCGGCCAGGCCGAAACCCGCGCCGGCCAAACTTAGGACCAACGCCACAATCACCGCCAAATGGCCGAGTTCCGGCGCCATCAGGCGTCCTTGCTTCGCGGATGCACTGCCCTACCCCAATAAACCGCAAGGAAAGCTGCTTGCATGACGGTCCCAACCCAGCATCGGCCTCCACCAGTTAGCAACTATGAACATGAACTCAAGGCGCCGGGCACCAATGCCCTTTGAGGAGGCCGTCGGACGCAAGCGCTTCTTGGCGGAGCAAGGGAGTGCTCCGCATCCACCCACTGCGTACCGGACCCGGCCTTGGTTCTGGGTCATTTGACTTAGCCTTTTCATTTTGACGGCGGCTTATTCGAGCCCGATCGGTTGCCGGCTTTCTTGGTCAGCGACGCCCGCCGCCAAGGGCAGCAGCTCCGGCGGCATGTAGTTCTCGTCGTGCTTGGCCAACACCTCCACGGCTTGGAATACGCCGTCAGCACCTAGTTCCCCGCGCACCAGAATGCCTTGGCCCTCACGGAACAGGTCCGGCAGGATGCCGCTGTAAACCGCCTTAAAGCTGGCGCCCCGCCGGTCGGTCAGGGTGAAGGCCACGTCCAAGGAGTCCGGCGCCCGCTGCACGCTGCCCTCCAAGACCATGCCGCCGGCGCGGATGCCGACGCCCACCGGCGCTTCACCGTTAACCACCTTGGCCGGCGGATAGAAGAGGTTGAGGCTTTCGTTGGCGGCCAACAGCATCAGCGTCACCGCCGCGCTGGCGCCGACCAGCACGAACGCCACCCCCAGCAGGCGATTACGGCGTTGGGGATGCATCGTCAGCGGTCCCAATCTGGGTGCGCAGCAGCGCCACTGTCTTGCGTCTATCTACCCTGAGCTTGAGCAAATTCAGGATCAGCAGGGCGCCGGCGCCGCCATACGCCATCCAAACATAGAGGCCGTGGCCGCCCATGGCCGCGAACGATTGCCAGTCCGCAAACATCATCGGGTGGTGGCGGGCTGGTCGAGGCCGACCATCTCCCGCACCCATTGGGTGGAGCGCTCCCGCCTCAGAACGGCGTTGCGCAGGTTGGCGATGAGGTTGGCGGCAAACAAGCAATAGGCGCCCAATACGTTGACCAGAAGAGGCGCCCACATCGTCGCCGGCATGGCCGGCGCTTCGGTCAGCTTGAAGGTGGCGCCCTGATGCAGGGTGGTCCACCAGTTCACCGAGTACTTGATGATCGGAATGTTGATGGCGCCGACGATGGCCAGCAGGGCGCAGGCGCGGCCGGCAGCGGAGGGGTCCGGAATGGCGCGACGCAGCGCATGCAGGCCGAAGTACAGGAACAACAGCACCAAGGTCGAAGTGGTCCGCCCGTCGAACACCCACCAAGCTCCCCAAGTGGGCTTGCCCCAAACCGCCCCGGTGAACAGCGCCAAGGCCGTCGCCCACATGCCGAAGCCCACCATCGTCTCCAGCACCAGCGCGGCCATTTTCATGCGCCAGACCAGCAGGAGCGCCCCGGCCCCTCCCAAAACCAAGTAAACGGATTGAGCCAGCATGGCCGCCGGCACATGCACATAGATGATGCGGAAGCTGTTTCCCTGCTGATAGTCGGGGGGGGCAAAGGCCAAGCCCCAGATGGCGCCGATGGACAGCAACAACAGGGCCAACGCCAGAAAACCGCTCCCCCAAGGGCCAGTCATGTGGTAGAACCATTTGGGCGAACCCAACCGATGCCAGAGTTGCCTGGGCGTCATGACTGCTCCACGCTAAGCCGCAGGGCCGCGCCGACAGCGAAGGGCGCAAGGGTGACGGCCAACACGCTAATGGCCGCCAGCCAATAGACTTGCGCGGCGGCATCCAACCCGGCGGTTTCGTCGAGTGTGGCGCTGACGCCAAACACGAGCACCGGCAACTGCAAAGGCAGCACCAGCAGGGCCAGCAACGGGCCGCCGCTGCGCAGCCCCAGGGTTAAGGCGGCGCCCACGGCGCCGATGAGGCTCAGCGCCGGCGTTGCCAGCAGCAAGCAAAGCAGCAGCTTCGGAACCACCCACAACGGCAAGTTCAACATCAGCGCCGCCACAGGGGCAAGCACCGTCATAGCCAGGCCGGAGGCGCACCAATGCACCGCCACCTTGCCCAGCACCGCCGCAAACTGCGGCTGCGCCAGCAACACAAACTGTTCGAGAGCACCGTCCTCAAAGTCCCGCCGAAACAGCCCCTCCAACGATAGCAGGTTGGCCAGCAGCACCAACACCCAAATGACGCCCGGCGCCATCTCCGCGAAGCGCTCCGATTGGCCGCCAAGCCCGATGGCGAACAAGGCGGTCGCCAGAAACAGGAAGGCAAGGGGATTGACGGCGTCGTCCAGCGATCGCATCAGGCACAACCAATCACGGCGGAACTGAATTGCGAACGCCAACAAGTTCTTCAACCTCGGACTGGGTTAGGTGACGAGCTGCAGACGCTTCGCTGCTCCAACCAGCTCCTGATGGGTGGCGCAAAGCACCCCGCCGCCGCCGCCGCAATGCTCCGCCACCAGTTGCCGAACCAGGGTCCGGCCCTCGTCATCCAAAGCGGTGAGGGGCTCGTCAAGCAGCCACAGGAGCTGATCTCCCAACAGCAGGCGGGCTAGGGCAACGCGCCGCCGCTGGCCCTCCGACAACCGGCCGCAGGGCATGTCCAGCATTCCTCCAAGCCCGACCCGCACCAAGGCATCAGCCGCTGAACCACTCCCCAGTTGCTCGTGGAAGTGCAGGTTCTCAAGCGGCGACAGCACCGCGGCCACGCCGCTCTTGTGGCCCAAGTATGCGCAAGGCGCAGATTCAATGGCGCCTTGGTAGCCTGAAAACAAGCCGGCGACAGAGCGCAGCAAGGTGGACTTGCCGCTGCCGTTGGCGCCGCGCACCTCGGCGCATTCGCCGGCGTTCAAGGCAAGGCTGACGTCCTTGAAGAGCCTCCGTCCGCCGCGCAAGCAAGCAACCTCCCTAAGGCTGAGAAGCGGTCGATTCAAAGGGGCGATGCCGATCTATCATGCGTTTCGCCGCGACTGCAATTCCGCCTCCAGCGCCGCAAGGCGCACCTCGGCGGCGCGGCGAGCCTCAGCCTCCCGCTGCAGGTCGGCCTCCGCTGCTAGTCGGGCGGCTTTCTCTTTAAGCCGCTCGTCGCGTTCCTTAAACCGTCCTTCCCGCTCCTTCAGCCGCTCGTCGCGCTCCTTGATTCGCCCGTCACGCTCCTTCAGCCGCTCGTCACGTTCCTTGAGTCGTCCATCACGTTCCTTGAGTCTCCCGTCGCGTTCCTGCAACCGTCCTTGCTGTTCCTGCAATCGCCAGTCCCGCTCCTTTAGGCGGGCATTCCGCTCCTTCAATCGCCAATCCCGCTCCTTAAACCGCTCAGCCTGTTCCTCAGGGTATGAGAGCAGGCGTTCGCCTGACTGCGCATCGTGCAATTGCAAGTCCCAGTCATGCAGCCGCAACTCCAGGCCCAGCACTTCGCTCAGCAGGCGGCCGGAATCATCCGGCAGCACGGGCTCATAAATCCCATTGGCCAAACGAAACCCAGCCAAGGGCGGCGCCACTCGGCGCCGGCCGCGCTTGAAAGGTGCGCCTCGGGAGTCGAACACCCAATACTCCCGAACCCCCAAGTGCTGATAGGTGGCCTTCTTGATGCCCAAGTCATCGCGCCATGAATCCGGTGACATCACTTCCAGCACAAAGTCCGGCACCGGAAACTTCCATAGCTTGTAGGTGGTGCCGCGGGCCTCCTCCCCCACACCCAAGGCCACAAACATGTCCGGCACGATGCAGGCGCGCGGATTGCCCTCCTCGTAGTAGATCGGCCCATTGGTCCTAACCCGGCCGCGGTGCCCGCAACGGGCCTTCACCACCGGAACGACGTAGTACAGCACATCCGTATGAGGCTCACCCTCCACTGGCGCACTATCCGATTCGGGGTAGCCGTCCTCGTCGCAAGAGAAGGGCGGCACCACCTGATACTGATAAAGTTGCGGGACGGAGGCCAGCGGACGCCGCAGGGCTGTCGGAGCGGCCCCTCCGTCCAATTCGGAAATGCGTTTGGCGAGCATTGTTGAACCCTATCATAGTCGTGCGCCCTAAGGTCAAGGCTCACGAGTTTCAACAAAAAGACAAAGCGCCGGAAGTGGACATCACTGCAACTGGCGTGGGAAATCGGCGCTTCCAACCAGAGCGCCGCGGCCGTCATCCGGCTCCGTCGCTCCGGCCTAGGCAACCCCCGTTGCCGGGGCCTTCGTCGGCGCCGGCTAGAACTTCAGGCTCAGCCCCACATACCCCTGAATGGGCATCGCCGGAAAGTAGCGATAGCTGCCGAAGGCAAAGTCGGCGCGGTCGGCGTAGCGCTCGTTCAGCACATTGATGACGCGGGCGAATAGGTCAACTTGCTCGTTGAGCTTGAGGCCGGCCCGCCAATTGACCACCACATGCCCGCGGTACTTGGCCGTGTTGGCGGCATTGACGTAGTGCTTGCCGACTTGGTTGACCTCAACCTCCGAATACCAAGACTCCGAAGGCTGGAAGCGCCAGCGGGCGCTGGTCAGCCAGCGCGGCGCCGAATCCATCATGTTGCCGTCCTCAATCACTTCGCCGCGGCCGACGGCGCGGGAGAAGTCGTATTTGTGAACGGCGTAGGTGGTCGCCAAGCTGAAGGCATGGGCGCCAAGCCGCCAATCCGCCGTCAATTCGACGCCAAGGGACTTGGTCTTGCCGTCGCTGACGTTGAAGCCATCGGCGTCACGAAAGATGAAATTGCGGGTGCGTTCGCTGAATGCCGACACGGACCAAGCGCCGCCCTTAAGGCCGGCCTCAATGGACAGCAGGCGCTCGCTCTTCAAATCCGCCGCGGTCTGGCCACTCTGCAGACGGTACAACTCCGTGGCTTGGGGCGGACGAAAGCCGGTGCCCACCGTCAGGTAGCCGGAGCGGGCACCGCCGAAGTCCTGGGTGAAGCCAAGCCGGCCGGACACTTCCGTGAAGTCATCCTGTCGGGACGCCGGCCGAGTGTAGAGGCAGCCGCCGAAGCCGCAGGCCGAACCGTCGTCCCGGCTGTTGCCGTCCAAATGACGGTTGTTGTAGTCGTAACTTAGGCGCTCCACCCGCAAGCTGTGCAGCAGGCGGGCGCCGGCCGCCAAGGACCAACTCAGATCGTAAAAGCCGGCCGCCATGACCGAATCGACGCCGTAGTCGTAGTGGCGGCCGGCTGGCCGAGTCTCCATCAAAAAGGCCGAACCCACCGTCGGTTGCCGCTGCACCTCAAGCAGGCTGCCCTGCATAGCCTCAACTTGGCCGCCGGCTCTGCCCGATGCGGCGCCGAAGCCGAACCCACGGCTGACAAACAACCCGCCGCTGGTCTGTTCGTTGGTCTCCGTGGGCTGCCCAGGCAGGAAGTGCTGCAGGAAGACCATGCGCGAGCGACGCAGATAGGCGGACAGTCGCCAGTCGTCACGGCGCCAGTGGCTTGCCGCCCGCAGCGACCAAGCGTCCCGATAGGCCTCGGGGTTCGGGTTGGAATCACGCAAGTCAGCGTCCTTATACGCCCTAAAGCCGCGCACATAGCCGCCCGTTTCCTGGTTCAGGTTGCTGGCGCTGAGCGTGTTGCGCACCCGCCAGCCGCCAACCGCAAATTCGTGCGCCAAACTCAGTTTCTGCTGTCCATAACCCGTGTCCTCGCGATAGCCGCCAGTTTGGCTGCCGTTCAGGCTGACGCCCAAGTAGTGACCACCTAGGTGTGTGCCCAAGGCGCCTCGAGCCTGGTAGTACCCGTAGGCGCCCCCCTCAAGGCTGAGTTGGGCGCCCCTTGGACTGGGGCTGACCACATTCACTGCACCGTGCAATGCATTGCCGCCCAGCAGGGCGCTGGAGGGACCTCGCCAAACTTCCACCGCGGCGGCCTGCTCCGCATTGACCTCAAAAAGATTGTTGACATTGCAGAAGCCGGCCGGGCGAATGGGCAGGCCGTCCTCGAGATAGAGAAACTCGCCGCAGGCGCCGGCGCCCGTGTGAACCGCCGAGCGGATGGCGGTGAGGTGTTCCTGGCCCGACCCACGCACCACCCAAACGCCGGGAATGCGCACCAAGGCTTCGTGGAGGTGATTGGGCCTGATTTCCGCCAGCGCTTCGCCGTCAATGACGCTCACGCTGCCGGCCCCGCCTAAGCGCTCTTCAATGGACCCGGTGACAACGACTTCCTCAATGACCCCGTCCGAGGCCACCGCCGCCGACGCCAGCAGCAGCGCCGCGGCCATGCACTCAAACCATCTAGACCAAGTACCGCCGGCGCAAGGCCCGGAACAGGCTTCAGTTTCGCCTTTAATCACTAACTTACCTACAAAAGACCCGTCCTTACGCAGGCAGCCAAGAAGCAGACTGCCTGTCCAAAGTTCATTCGAAAACGCTGTTGAAAATGGGCTCCGCAGCCAACAGCCTGACATGAAACCAAACCTCGCCGGACGCCCCCGGCGGCAAGGGGGGCTCATATATCCAACGAATGGCCCGAACCACCGGCGCTATCGCCGGCCGGCCGGCACCGTCGTCATTCCCAACAAGCGCAGCAAAGGGAGCGAACGCCGCGGCGCTTTCGAGGCCCTCATCCACAGGCCATTCGCCATCAGTGGCGAAGAGAATCCGGGTGCCGCCACCGCCCGCCGAACCATGCATGTACTCGGTAGAATCAGGCAAGGGATTGGTGATGACGATGGCGCCGCCATCCACTGCAACCAAGCCGGTGTTGGTGAATCTGATCGTATAGCGAAGCTCGTCCCCCGGCGCAACCAAGTCCAAGTCAACCATTTTGTGCTGAATCTGGCCCGCTTCCCCGACGACAGTTTGCACTAGGTGGACGACGGTGTCCAAACGCACCTCTCCCAGCCCAGGCGCGGCGACCAAAGCCGTCGTCAAAAAGACGACCGCGCTCATAACCCGACAACTTCGCCGAACCGCAGCAAATCGACCCATCCAAAACCGAAACCGCCGAAGGGAACCGTTTCCAGCGGCAAAACTCCGCTTGGCCCAAGGCGGCGGCAAGCATCGCATCGCCAGGTCGTCCGCCTCGACCACGCCGTAATCGACCATGGCCTGGCTAGCCAAGCGGCGCGGCCTACTTTGCAGCTGGTTCCGTTTCAAGGCGGTTCTGCCTTAGGCCGCGCAGCGCTCGGGTGCCGCCATCGCCCTACTCCACGCTCCGCAGCACCAACATGGGCGGCGAGGACACCAAGCGCCGGGTGCCGGCCAGCCCCACGCCGAGCACCAGCAAGGCGCCAACCAGCGGGCCCAGCAGCCACAAGGTCGGATGGGCGCTGGCCGGCAATTCGAACACCTGAACTTGCAGCAACGCCACGGTGACCTCCGCGCCAACGGCGGCCACCACCCCGGAAAATCCGCCCAGCAAGGCGAATTCAACCGCTAAGCTGCCGGCGATGAGCGATCTGGTGCCGCCCAGGGCGCGCAGCAGGGCGTGCTCGCCCAAACGGGCGTCCCTAGTGGCTTGAATGCTGGCGATCAGCACCAAGCACCCGGACACCAAGACCAGCGCCAACACCAACTCCACTGCTTGGGTCACCCGGTCCACGATGCTCTTGATCTGTTCGACAATGGCGTCAACCTCGATCACGGTGATGGTTGGAAACTCGGAAAGGAGGCGATTCAAAAAAGCCTTCTCGTCCACCGGCAGGAAGAAGCTGGTCATGTAAGTGGCCGGGAAGTCCTTAAGCGCCCCCGGTGACAGAATGATGAAGAAGTTTGGCTGCATGTTCTCCCATTCTATCGCCCGCAAGCTGGCCACTTGCGCCTCCACGCGGCGGCCGCCGATGTCGAAGCTCAGGCGGTCGCCAAGGCTAAGACCAAACTCCTCCGCATACTCGTCCCCCAAGGAAACCAGCGCCCGCGCATCGTCGGCGGTCCACCAAGACCCAGCGGCCACCTCATTTTCTTCCGGCAAGGCCGCACTCCAAGTCAGATTGCGCTCCTCCGACAGATCCTCATCTGGACGGTCGCCCAACTTCGATTGCAGGGTCGCCTCCCAAGCCTTGGCCTCGACGTCGTTGATCGCCACCACGCGACCGCGAACCATCGGATAGAGCGGCCCCTGCCGGTCGGTGTTGGCGGCCAGCAACGCCTCCACAGGCGCCAGCTGCTCCGGCGTGACATTCATCAGGAAGTGGTTGGGCATGTCCTCCGGCAGCGCCGAGCGCCACTCGTCAATCAAGGAGCTCCGCAACAGCGTGAGCACGAGCAACAGCATGATGGCCAGCCCGAACACTAAAATCTGGGCGGTGCTGTCCCGCTGCCGCCGCTGCAGGCCGGACAACGCCAAGCGCAGGCGGCTGCCGGCCTGCATGCCGATGACGCGGCCTCCCCGCAGCAGCAGCCAAGCCAGCGCACCAAAGGCCAGCAGCACGCCGGCGGTGCCGGACAGCGTCCAAAGCGTCAGGGTCAGGCTTTCGCTGTACCAGATCAACAGCAGCAAGCCGCCGAGGACGGCGGCGCCCCAAGTCAACCACTCCGAGGCCGGCGCCGCGCCGAGATTGCGGCGCATCACCCGCATCGGCGAAATGCCCTGCAGGTGCAGGAGCGGCGGCATGGCGAAGGCTAGGGCGCAGATCATTCCAGTGGCGGCGCCGAGCAGGAATGGCCTAGGACCCGGTGCTGGCAGGCTAACCGGAATAAAGGCGTCCAAGGCGGCCACGATAGCCAAGTGCAGCAGGCCGCCGAGGGACAGGCCGAGCGCCACGCTCAACAGGCCAACGGACCCCAAGATGCCGAGAAAACCAAACAAAATCCCTCGCGGTCCGACACCCAGAGTTTTCAAAATGCCCACATGGTCATAGTGGCGGCGAGCGTAGCGGTGCGCCGAAAGGGCGACGGCGACTCCAGCCAAGAGCACCGCCAATAGCCCGCCCAACAACAGAAAGCTCTCAGCGCGGTCCAGAGCGGCGCCAATGCGTGGGCTGCTCTCTCGAACACCCACCCATTCGAGGCCGGCGCCTAAATCCAGCGTCGTCTTGAATGCGTTGAGGGTCTCGTCCTCCCCGCGCAGCAGCAACCTATAGTCTATGCGGCTGCCGGGCTGCACGACTTCGGTGGCCGGCACATCGGCAAGGTTCATTAGCAGCCTTGGCCCAAGATCGAAAAAGCTGCCGCCGCGGTCCGGCTCCTTCAGCAGCACTCGGCTGACCTTGAGCGCCGCCAGCCCCACCTCCACTGCATCGCCGAGGCGAACGTCCAAGGCGGGAAAAAGCCGTGAATCCATCCACACTTCGCCCGGCTTCGGGATTGCCTCGGCAACCGCTCCTGAACCGAAGGGCTGATCGCCCGTCACCAAGGCGCCGCGCAGTGGGTAGCCCTCGCTCACCGCCTTGACGCTGATGAGTTGATGGCGTTCGTCGTCCGCAAACACCATGGATGGGAAGACCAAGGTGTCCGCCGTCTCCAACCCGTGGGCGTGGGCTTCGCGGCGGAAGTGGTCCGGGATCGGGTGGGTGGCGCCGATGTAGCGGTCCGCGGCCAGAAAATTGACCGACTCAGCCAATAGCGCCTGATGCAGCCGGTCCACAAACAAGCTAATGGCCGTCACCGTGCTGATCGCCACGAGAAGGGCGACCAACAGCAGGGCCAGCTCCCCGGAACGCCAGTCACGCCAGGCCAAGCGCAACGCCAAACGCAGGTTCACGCCACCAGTCTCCCCGCTTCGAGTTGCGCCGTTCGGCGGCAGCGGACGGCCAAACGCTCATCGTGGGTCACCAGTACCAAGGTGGTGGCGAAGGCGGCGTTCAAGTCAAACAGCAGTTCGATGACGCGCCCGCCGGTGCTAGTGTCGAGATTGCCGGTGGGCTCGTCGGCGAACAGCACCGTGGGGCGGGAGGCGAATGCCCGGGCGATGGCGACGCGCTGCTGCTCGCCGCCGGATAATTGACGCGGATAGTGGCCGGTGCGCTCGCCGAGGCCCACTTGCCGCAGCAAGTCCAAGGCGGAGCGGGAGGGGGCGGCGTCGCCCCGCAGCTCCGCCGGCAGCATCACGTTCTCCAAGGCCGTCAGGCTGCTCAGCAACTGAAAGGTCTGAAACACAAAGCCCACATGCCGGCCGCGCACCAGCGCCCGCCGCTCCTCGTCCATGGCGGTGATTTCATGGCCGGCCAAATGAACGCTGCCGGCAGTGGGCAAGTCCAGCCCGGCGAGAATTCCAAGCAGAGTGGTTTTGCCTGAACCCGAAGTGCCGGTGATGGCCAAACTCTCCGCAGCGTTGATTTCAAGCTCAATGCCATCCAAGATGTGCAGCCGCCCTTCCGCAGTCGGAACGCTTTTTTCAATGCCTGCCGCTCGAACAACGCTAGGATGCATGGAACGATTCAAATCCTGGTGGGTGCAATCCCTGCGCCAAGCCATTTTGGCGCTTGGGTTGACGACCGTTGCAGTGCCGCCGGCGGACGCCGAAGGACCAGCCACGATCCTGATCTTTGGCGACAGTATCAGCGCCGCCTATGGAATTCAACTGGAAAAGGGTTGGGCGGCGCTGCTGCAGGAGCGGCTGCTAGTACACGGCTGGCACCACCGAGTGGTGAACGCCAGCATCAGCGGCGAGACCACCAGCGGCGGTTTGGCGCGTCTGCCGGCGGCGCTCAACGCCCATGATCCTGACTTGGTGGTCATCGAACTCGGCGGCAACGACGGGCTGCGCGGCTACCCGGTGGCGGACATCAAGCGCAACTTGGGGCGGATGATCGAGGCCGCCGAGCCGAGCAAACGCCAAGTGCTGCTGGTCGCCATGCAGATACCGCCCAACTACGGCCGGCGCTACGCCCAAGCCTTTCAGGCCCTGTTCGCCGAGGTCGCCAACGCTCACGACATCCACCTAGCCGAATCCTTCATCGACAAGGTGGCGCTGCAGCCGGAACTGATGCAGAGCGACGGCATCCATCCCAACGTCGCCGGCCAGCCGCTGCTGCTCGAAGCGCTGTGGCCGGCCATCACGGAGCTGTTGACCTCCCGAATTCCGTGAAGGACAGCCGAACTCAATCGTAGCGGATGCAGTGCTACGCTTAAGTCTTGTTTGGCGTCAAAGGCGGGAGCGCAATGATGGTTGAGCCGGAGAGCGGGGCGCCCAAGATGACGGAGCCGCCAAGCCCCATGCGCAGCCGCATCATGGCGGCCATCCGCAGCACCAACACCACGCCGGAGCTGGCGGTGCGTCGCTTGACCCACGGCATGGGCTACCGCTACCGGCTGCACGGCGCGCGTTTGCCGGGCCGCCCGGACTTGGTGTTTGCGTCAAGGCGCAAGGCGATATTCGTGCATGGCTGCTTCTGGCATCAGCACAGCTGCCCGCGGGGGGAGCGGACGCCGAAAACCAACCGCGCCTATTGGCTGCACAAACTGCGCCGCAATCAGGAGCGCGACGCTCAAAACCTCGATAGCCTGCGGCAATTGGGTTGGGAGGCGCTGGTGATTTGGGAGTGTGAAACCAAGGAAAGCGACGCCTTGGAGGAGCGCATTAGACTGTTTTTGGATGGGCGGCGCGGCCAATAGCCGCAGCAAGGGTTCGCAGCAGCGCTTGTCGATCTATCCGGTCGGTGACGCGCACGGCGCCGATGCGCTCCGGCAAGACTAGGCGCAGGCGGCCGTCAACCACCTTCTTGTCCATGCCCATGACTTGCAGCATGGATTCGGTGTCCATGCCTTTGGGCATCCGCACGGGCAAACCCAAGATCGCCAGCAGGGCAGTGATGCGCCGCACCGATTCCGCATCCAATAAACCGTGCCGTCGGGCGCAATCCGCCGCCAACACCATGCCGATGGCGACGGCCTCGCCGTGCAGCAATGAGTCGTAGCCGGTGAGCGTCTCCAAGGCGTGAGCGAAGCTGTGGCCGTAGTTGAGAATGGCCCGCAGGCCCTGCTCCCGCTCGTCCCGCGCCACCACCTCCGCCTTTATGGCGCAAGACCGGCGAACGATCTCCGTCACGGCCGCCGGGGTGCGGCGCAGCAGTTCAGCAGCTTGGCCTTCCAGCCAGGCAAAGAACCCCTCGCTCCAGATCACGCCGCACTTAACCACTTCGGCAAGCCCGGCGCGGTACTCGCGCTCCGGCAAGGTATCGAGCGCCGCGATGTCCGCCACAACGCAGCTCGGCTGGTGGAAGGCGCCGATCATGTTTTTGCCGTCGGGATGGTTGACGCCCGTTTTGCCGCCCACTGAGGAATCCACCTGCGCCAGCAACGTGGTGGGGATTTGGACGAAGGCAACGCCGCGCTGAAAGGTCGCCGCGGCAAAACCGGCAATGTCGCCGACCACGCCGCCGCCAAGGGCAACTATGGTGGTGGTTCGATTGTGGCGCTTCTCCATCAAGGCGTCCATGACCCGGGCGTAGGCATCCAAGGTCTTGAACCGCTCCCCGTCCTCCAGCTCCAGCACATCCGCTGCAACCCCGCCGAGGCAGCCCAGCAACCTGTCCAGGAACAGGGGCGCGACGGTCTCGTTGGTGACGACCATCACCTGACGCCCTCTGATATGGGGCGCTAGCAGCCCAGACTTGCCCAAGAGGCCGGCGCCGATGAGGATCGGGTAGGCGCGTTCCCCCAAGTCAACTTTCAGTTCAATCACGAACGACTCCGTCCCGCCGCAAGACTTCTTCTATGTTCTGGGCCAGCGCCCGTGCGCTGTTGCCACCGGCCAGGAATCGATAGTCCGCAACCTCATCGTAGAGGGGCTGGCGGTCCGCCTGCAACCGCCGCAAGGTCGTCTGGGCGTCCCCGCCCTGCAGCAGCGGACGGGTCTTGTCCTTGCCGAGGCGATCCAGCAGTTGGTCAACCGAACTGTCGATATGCACCACGCACCCCCGGCTGCAAAGCGCGCGCCGGTTGCCGGCCCGCAGCACGGCGCCACCGCCCGTGGCGAGCACGATGCCCTCCTGGTTGGTGAGTTCGTCGATGACCGCTTGCTCGCGGTCCCTAAACGCTTGCTCTCCCTCCAAATCGAAAATCCAAGCAATGGGCACCCCGGAGCGCTGTTCAATCACCTGATCGGCGTCAAAGAACGTCCGCCCTAGAGACTTGGCCAAGTGCCGGCCTACCGAAGTCTTGCCAACACCCATCAGGCCGACGAGGTAAATGCTCTGGCGCATGGTTGGATTCTACGCTCTACCATGCGGCGAGGGACAGCGAGCGGTCGCCCGCTAAGCGTCTTCGCTGTCCTGTCCGTCCGCAGAATTCGCCGGCATGATGCGGGGCGTGATGAATATCAGCAGTTCCTGCTTGTCGTCCCGTTCATAGGTTCGGCGAAACAAGCGGCCCAGCACGGGCAGCTCGCCCAACAGGGGCGTTTTTTCCGTTGCCAGGTTTCGGTCCGTCTGAAAAATGCCGCCGAGCACCACGGTCTCGCCATCACTGAGCAGCACCTCCGTTTGGATTTCGTTGGTGTTGATGGACGGGATGCCGTTGAAGATTCGCCCCACGTTGTCCTGCTTGACGTTGATGTCCATGATGATGCGGTCGTCCGGCGTGATGCGGGGCATGACCTCCAAGGCCAGCACAGCGTCCTTGAAGGAGGTGGAGGTGGCGCCGCTGCTGCTCGCCTCCTGATAGGGAATTTCAACCCCGGATTCGATTCTTGCCCGGGACTTGTCCGCCATGACGATCTTGGGGCGCGCCATCACTTCGGCGTTGCCTTCGGCCTCCAGCGCCGAAATCTCCAAATCGATGAGATAGTCGTCTCCCGTGAGGCCGATGCCGATGCTGGAGGCGCCTTCGTTCAACACGCCCAGATCGACGACCAGATCGTCCGGGCTTGAGATCACGCTGACCTTGCTGGGATCGGCCAAGGAGTTTTGCAGCTCCCCCAAGGTCTTGAGGGAACCGCCAAGCCGCAGCGCTCGCTTGCCGCCCTGATCGATGCCGCCACCCCCCCAGCGCACCCCGAACCGCTGCGAGAAATTGCTGTTGACGGTGATGATCCTGGATTCGATCAGCACTTGCCGGGCCGGCACGTCCAAGGCTTTGACGATGCTGCGGAACTGCTCTATTTGCGCAGCGGTTCCGGTGAAGATGATGGCGTTGGTGCGCTCGTCGATCAGGGCGCTGCTTTGGTTGGCGGCCCTGCCATCCTGCTCGGCGGCGGCGTTGAACAGGGACCACAGGTCCGCAGCCCGGGCATAGCCGATCTGAATGTGTTCTGTGCGCACTGGGGCGAGCTCCTGCATCCGCTGCTGATTCTCCAGCCGCTGTTGTTCCGCTGCGGCGATTTCCGCCGCCGGGGCGACCAGCAGGACGCTGCCGAGCTGGCGATGGTCCAAGCCCTTGGCCTGCAGAATCAACTCCAGCGCCTGGCGCCAAGGCACCGCTTCGAGATGCAGCGTGATGCGGCCGGCCACGGCATCGCTGGCCACCAAGTTGAGGCCGGTGAAGTCCGCAATGACCTGCAGCGCCGCCCGCACTTCGATGTCCTGAAAATCGAGGGAAAGAGCCTCGCCTTCGTTTGTGGGCGGCGAGACCGGCCCTTCGGCAAAGGCTTGGCTGGCGACTGCGGCAAGCATCAGGAGTGCGGCTGTGATCTTCATGGCGTCGCCTCCAGAGGGGTCGCCGCCAGTGTCCGCTGCCGCCGCACCCAACCTCCGCCACCGTCGGCAACCACTTCCACAAGCTCGATTGAGGCATCGGCGATGCGCTGGATGCGCCCATGATGGCCGCCCAAGTAGTCGCCAACACGGACCTGATGCACCTTGCCGTCGCCATCCTGCACGAGGGCTCGGCGCTCTCCGCCTCGGGACAGTGCGCCCACCCAGACCAAGTCCGACAAGGGGAAACTCTCCAGGGGCTGTCTAGGCCGCTGGTGATTCGGCGCAGCGGCCCCGACCGCCAAGGCCGCGGTCGGCTGCCCGCCGGAGGAATTTGGCGGCGCAAAGGGGCTGCGTCGGCGGGCGGCCTGGTACGAGGAGCTCGGAGTGTTTGCAAAGCCCAACAGCGGCGGCGGGTCACTTTCCTGCAGCCGGCCTGCCTCCTCCGAGAAGGCCGTGATCTCAAGCGGTGGGGCGTCTCGCCGGCAAGCGTTCAACCCGAGGCACAACGCGACGGCGGCAAGAGTGGGAAATATTCGGTTCATTCGGCGTCTCCCAGATAGGCGTATGTTTTGGCGGCAATGCGCAGCCGCAGCCCCTCGGCCGTCTGCGCCGGGCGAAGATCGAAGTCATGCCATGTGACGATGTGCGGCAGTTCGGCCACGCCGCTCAGAAAGGCGCCGATTTGATGGTAGCGCCCAACCAGTGCGACGCTCATGGGCAATTCGGCGTAAGAGCCGGAGGGGCGCTGCGAGGCAAGCTCTATGCCTTGGACGCTCAGGCCGTTCGCCTGCGCCGCTTGGATGATCCCGTCAAGCAAACCGGGCACTTGCCCTTGCGCTGGCAGCAAAAGGCGCTTCGCCGCCCAGGCTTCCTCCACGGCTCGGCTCTGCGCTCTAACCTTGGCCAGACGGCCAGACGCCAGCGCCTTGGCCGCGTATTCCTCGTGCAGCGCCCCCTCCACGGCTTGCAACCGCTCAAGCTCCTCGGCCATGCTCGAAAGGGCCAACCAGTACAGGCTAGCCAGGACGGTGCCGAAGAGTGCGGCCAGCAGCGCCGCTCTCGCCACCCACGGCCAAGCACCAAGGCGACGGAGGTCAAGGCCGCCAAGGTCGAAGCGCCAAGAATCAACCAACTCCAACCACGCCATGTCAGCCGCACCGCTCTCCGGTCTCGAACTGCGCCGGCGCGCGTTCCGTCAAACAGGCGTCAACGCGGACGACGGTAAGCTGGAAAACGCCGGCGCCGACGCCATAGGCGGTGCCTTCGGGGAGCTCCTCAATGCTGACCAGATTGGCCTGCTCGAACCAGGCCGAACGGTTTAGATTGCGCACTAAGGCGGCGACGCCGCCGCTGGACGCGGCCACGCCGGTCAGGGCAAGAACGTCCCCCCGCAGTTCAACAGCTTGATAGTGCGCTTCCTCCGGCAGCCTGTTGGCCAGCTCTTCGAACAGGCGAACGACGGCGGCGCGGTCGGCCTCAAGGACCTGTACGCCTTGGATGCGCTCAAGCAAATCGTCGCGCCTTTGCTCCAGCCGATGAATTTCCGCCATGCGCTCGTTGAGGCCGCCAATCGCCTCGCGCAGAGAGGCGTTGCGGGCCTGCTGCGCTCCAACCGCGCCGCTTAAATCCATGGCCGCCGCGCCCACCACCGCCAAGCCAGCCGCCAGAACACCGCCAAGCTGCAGCAGGAACAGGCCGTTGAGGCGGCGCCGCTCCCACTCCCGCCAAGGCAGAAAATTGATGGCCGGCGTCACGGGAAGGTCCTAAGCGCCAATCCGCAAGCAACCATCAGCGCCGGAGCATCGTGCTTGAGCGCCTGTCGGTCCAACGACGGCGCTGCTGCCATGCCCTGCAAAGGGTCAGCCAGGGCCGTCGGCAAGCCCAGTTCCGCGCCAAACCCCTCGTTTAGGCATGCCGCCGCGCCGCCGCCTGCCAAGTAGAGGGCACTTAGGGCGTTCCGACCACGAGCGGCGTCCAAGGACGCCAAGGCCTGAGCGGCTTGATTCGCTAGCAACCGGCGCACCTCCTTCCTCTGCGCAGCGTCGCCGCCAACTTGCGAAAGCTCTTGGTCAAACGGCTGTTCAAACTCATGCCGGCAACGGCCTTCACCATCGAACACCAGCAACCTGCTGGCGGCGGCGCCGATGTCCAAAACTCCAACGGCACCTTGCCCGGCACCATTGGAACGCCGCATTCGGGCGGCCGCCCGGGCTATGGCGAAGGCTTCCGTCTCCACTACGACGGGGCGGAGCGACCCAGCAACCAGAGCGGCCTGCAGACTGGACAGGTGCTCCTTCCGGCAGGCGGCGAGGAGCACTTCCGCTTGGCCGGGATTGGACTCCGACAGACCTTGGACCTCGAAGTCGTAGGCGGCCTCATCAAGGGGAAAGGGAAGATGGCGCTCGGCGTCAACGACGATCTGTGCATCCACCTCCTCATCCGCCGAGGCGGCGTCCACCGCAAACGTGCTGACTGCGGCGGACGAAGCGCCGACGGCGGCGGCGGCTCGCCTCCGGAACCTCGATGCACGGGGCAGCAGACGCTTAATGACCGCACCCACCGCCGCCACATCGCTGATATGCTTAGCAACCACAGCTTGCGGAGGCAGCGGCGCCATTCCATAGAACTCCACCCGGTGGGAGTCCCCCTGCGCGGACAGCTCCAAGAGCTTGACCGAGGCGCTGCCGACATCCACCCCCAACAAGTTTCCAGACTTTCCCTTGAACAACATCGACCCATCAACCCATCGCCGCCAGCGGCGCTTCGTTCACCCCATTATGTGGATGGCATGGACCCTTTTCTGTGGGATGTGGCTGACATTGGCCGGCGTTTTCCTCTATTTGAATCCGCAGATACCGGCTGCTGAAACCTACAGACATGTGCGCTTGGAAACGCCGCTGCGGGTGTTCACCGCCGACGGGGCGCTAATCGCCGAGTTCGGCGAGCGCCGCCGCATCCCCATCGGCCTCGAGCAGGTGCCCCGCCACTTCATCAACGCCCTGTTGGACACCGAGGACAAGCGGTTCTACCAACACAGCGGCATCGACTTCATCTCCCTGACCAACGACACCTTGGGTCTGATCGGCAGCCTCCTAGCGGACGGCAGCCTTGGCCCCGGCGCCAGCACCATCACCATGCAGTTGGCGCGCAACATCTCGTTCAGCCTGGAGCGGCGCTTCCTGCGCAAGTTCAAAGAGATGCTGCTGGCCTTGAAGATCGAGCGGGAACTGACCAAGGACGAAATCCTGGAGCTTTACATCAACGAGATGCCTTTCGGCAAAAGGGCCTACGGCGCAGAGGCGGCGGCGCGCACCTACTACGGCAAGCCGCTCAGGGACTTGAACGTGCCCCAGCTGGCCATGCTGGCCGGCGTGCTGCAGGCGCCCACCGCGGGCAACCCGATCAACGGCCCGGAACGGGCCTTGCGGCGGCGCAATCTGGTGCTTTCCAGAATGCACAGCCAAGGCTCCATCAGCGAGGCGGAATACCGCGAGGCGGTGGCGGCGCCCATCAGCGCCAAGGTGCATGGCCGCGCCTTGGACGTGCCGGCGCCCTTTCCGGCGGAATGGGTGCGGCAAACCCTGCTCGGCCGCATTCCGGACCTCTACACCGGCGGCTACGAGGTTTACACCACCTTGGACGGGCGCCTGCAGGACACCGCCACCGCCGCCCTGCGCAAGGGCCTGATCGCCTATGACCGACGCCACGGCTACCGCGGCCCCGAGGCCCGCTTCGAGAGCGTTGAGGGCGTCTTGGCGGCCTTGGCGGAACGGTCCGCCTACGGCGGCTTGGTTCCGGCTGCGGTCATCGCCGTCAACAAGGGTGGGGCCGCCGTCACCGCGCGGCTGGCGGCTGGCGAAGATGTCGATCTGCCGTTGGCGAGCCTGCGCTGGCGACCCTATGTGGATGTCAACCAGCGCGGCCCCCGCCCGCAAGCCGTTGGCGAAGTCCTCAGGGTTGGCGACCTGATCCGCTTGGAGGCCACGGATGAAGGCTGGCGGCTGGCCCAATTGCCGGCCATCCAGGGCGCGGTGGTTTCCTTGGACACCCGCAGCGGCGCGGTGCGGGCCTTGGAGGGCGGCTTCGACTTTCACATGAACCAGTTCAACCACGCCCTGCAGGCGGCGCGACAGCCCGGCTCCGGCTTCAAGCCCTTCGTCTATTCCGCCGCCCTCGACGCCGGCGTCACCCCCGCCTCGATCTTCATGGACGCCCCCTTGGTGTTCGACGACGCCAACCTGGAGTCCCAGTACCGCCCGGACAACGACAACAGCCGCTACAACGGCCCCACCCGCCTTCGGGAGGCGCTGTACCGCTCCATCAATCTAGTGTCCATGCGGGTGCTGCTGCAGGTCGGCGCCGGCCGCACCCTGAACTATGTGCAGCGCTTCGGCTTCGACACCCGCACGTTCCCGCGCAACACCCAACTGGCCATCGGCGGCGGCACCATGGCTGTGACCCCCATCGACATGGTGACGGCCTACGCCGTGTTCGCCAACGGCGGTCGGCTGGTGCGGCCGCACATCGTGCAACGGGTGCTGGACCTAAGCGGCAATGTGGTCTTCGAACCGACCCATCCAATCGTAGTGGCCGAAGGCGATGCGGATGAGACGCCGGAAGCCCTGGCCATCGAACCCGCCAACTTGGAGGAGCTCCTAGCCGAAGCACCGGAACCCGCAGAGCAGGTCATCGACGAACGCAACGCCTTCATCATGCACCGGATGCTCAGGGACGTGGTGCGCCGGGGCACTGGCAGAAGGGCGCGGGTGCTGGAGCGCGACGACCTAGCCGGCAAGACCGGCACCACCGACGATGCCGCCGACACCTGGTTCAACGGCTTCACGCCCGAAGTGGCCACCACCGTCTGGGTGGGCTTCCCGAGCCACAGCCCGCTGGGGGAGCGGGAGTACGGCAGCAACACCCCCTTGCCGATATGGATAGACTACATGCGCGAAGCCCTCCAAGGCCGCCCCGAATTAGACCCACCGCAGCCACCGGGCGTGCTGTCCATGAAGATCAACCCCGCAACCGGCGCCTTGGCCGACAGCGGCCAACGGGACGCCATCTTCGAGTACTTTTTGGCCGAACACGCTCCCCGGGCCGACTCCGGCCAGCGCCGTGACAACAGCGGCGAAAACGCGGGGCGGCGGGACATCAAGCCGGAGGATTTGTTCTAAGGACAACGGCGAAATCCGGCGCAACGGTTCAATTTGCGCAAGGCCGCCTAGCCGGCCGGCGCCTTGACTACCCCCGCCATTGCACGAAGGTTTGGCCGTTTCACCTCGTTCGGTTGTAATCATCGAGGAAGTTCCTTGCCAAGTTCTCCGAATCGAAGTACTTCAGCGGGAAAACGATCCCCGCGCCGTCCTCCATCTTGAACAAGCCGTATATGCCATGGACGCCGTGGTAGCCCATGCTGCCGTCAGTTAGGCTGAACCTATGCAATAGGCGGGACTGGAGGCATTCGCCGGGTAGGTTGGGGGCGAGGCTTCGGCACAGCTTGTCAGGAACGTCCGCCAATACGGAGTACCGCTCGCCCTCATTGTGGATGACAGTTGCGCCTTCGACCGTCAGTTGCTCCGAATCTCCCACGCAATTGTGTACATGCCGCCAAAGGCTGGAGCCACTAGGGTCGAAAGACCGAACCGAACCGCCAAAGTGCCGGCCGGGATTCCGCTCAAAGTCCAGAAACGCCGGATCGCTGCGGCTGGCCGCTATCGAATGCCGGCTGGCGAAATCCTCAAAGACATCGCCCGAAAGCGATTGCTGCACAAAGCACTTGGGAGGCAAGGGATTGCCGTCGAATCTCCATCCCCCACGCATGGCGGGTGCTTCCTGCACAAGCCAGCCATTGACCGCAAACACGCCGCCCGGACGATACCAAACATTCCCGTGCCCAAGCATGTAGCCGCGCCAGCCCACCGGTGAGCAATCCGGCTCAGCAGCCAGCACAGCATCCATCCAGGATTGCGGAAACACGTCAGCAAAGGCTTTGCCTTCGACACGGCGACGCCTAGGACCGCGCTCCAACTCGCCTTCCACCAAGGCGAAGAAAGCACTGAGGTCCCGTGCCCGCACCGCGTTTTGAATTCTTAACCCAAGGGCCTGCGCCTCCGCATTCCCCACGCCTTCGCAAGCAGGCGTTTGCCGGCCAACAAGCGGCTGCTCCGCCGCATGGTCAACACTGCCGACAAAGAGCAGCGAGATAAGGAAAACCAGCCGGACCAGATTCACGATAAACCACTTCCATGCGCTTGAACATCCTTCCATATCCGACAGACAACAGGCTGTCGAAAGCATCCTCCGGCAGCACTTCCATAACCATGTCGGCCGCTACGGTGCCAACCGCCCTGGATCCGCCAGCAGTTCGGCGAGATGGGCCACGAAGCGGCCGGCTTCGGCGCCGTTGATGGCGCGGTGGTCGTAGCTTAGGGACAGGGGCAGCAGCTTGCGGGGGCGGAAGGTATCTTGGTCCCATACTGGCTTGGTGGCCAGCCGCCCGACGCCGAGGATGGCGACCTCCGGGGCGTTGATGATCGGGGTGAAGCCGGTGCCGCCGATGGCGCCGAGACTGGAGACGCTGAAGGTGCCGCCCTGCATGGCGTTCATGGGCAGCCGCTGGCTGCGGGCCTTGGCGGCCAAGTCGGCGATTTCCGCCGCCAACTCCCAGACGCCTTTGCCGTCAACGCCTTTGAGCACGGGCACCACCAGCCCCTGCTCGGTGTCCACGGCGATGCCGATATTGTAGTAGCGCTTCAAGATGTAGTTGGCCGCCGCCCCATCCAAGGAGGCGTTGCAGGTGGGGAACGCCTGCAAGGCCAAGCAGCAGGCCTTGACGATGAAGGGCAGCGGCGACAGGGGGAGCCCTCGCTCGCTGGCCTCGGCCTTGAGCGAGGTGCGCAGGGCCTCCAATGCGGTCACGTCCGCCTCGTCGTGCTGGGTGACATGGGGCAGGTTCAGCCAGCTTCGGTGCAGGTTTTGGGCGCCGGCGATGCGGATTCGGGACAGGGGGATCACCTCGATCTCCCCAAATCTGGCGAAATCAACCTCCGGCAAGGTCGGCAGACCGCTGCCGCGGCTGGGTGCGGTCAGCCGCCCCTTGACGTAGCGTTTGACATCGTCCTTGAGAATGCGGCCTCTGGCGCCGCTGCCCGTTACTTCGGCGAGTGGCGCCCCAAGCTCCCTAGCCAAGCGCCGGGTGGCGGGGCCGGCGTAAACCCTTGCGCCGGGACTTTCCTCCGCTTCCAAAGAAGCGGGTTGGGCGGCAGCGGATGGCGGCGCCAACTGTGAATGCGGCAATGCTTCTCCCGCAACTGGCCTGCGAGAAGGCTTAGGACCTGTACTTTGCGGGGACTGTCCTGCTGACGTCTCTGCCAGCGGTTTGGGAGCAAGCGCTGCAACCGGAACCGCCTGCGAAGAGGTCGCCGTTTCCGCTTGGACAGCGCTCAAGCCGCCAGCAGCTTCGTTTCCGACCTTGACAGCATCGGCTGCACGTTCGCCTTTAGCTGCGCTAGCGGCGGCTGCCCGCTCCTCTTCGGCAGCAATCTCGGCCGTTGACTCAGCCGCATCCGCGTTGGCTGCGGCGTCCCCCGTTTTCTGGTCGGCGTCAATGCGGGCTATGGCCTGTCCCTCCACCACCGCATCGTCAACCGCCACGAGCAAGGCATCGACCACGCCGCCAACGCCGGCCGGCACCTCCATGGACGCCTTGTCCGACTCTATGACGACGAGGGCGTCATCCGGACCAACTGCATCCCCCGGCGCCACGCACAGCTCGATGACATAGACCTCATCGGCGTCGCCAATGTCCGGGATGCGGACCTCCTCCTTCATGGCTTCCGGCATCCCAACTAAGCCAGCCGGGGATTGGGCTTGTCTGGGCTGATGCCGAAGGCGTCCCGGGCTTGGCGCACCGCCTCCACCGGCATCTTCTGCGCCCTCGCCAAGGCGGACAGGGCGGACAGGGCGACGAAGCGGCGGTCCACCTCAAAGAAACCGCGCAGTTCCGCTCGGGTGTCGCTGCGGCCAAAGCCGTCGGTGCCCAGCACGACGTAGGGGGCCGTCAAGTCCCCGCGAATCTGCTCGGCCAAGGATTTTTGATAGTCGCTGGCGGCGACGATCGGGACATCACCGGCGAACAGCTCCGCCACATAGCTGCGCTTGGGCGGCTCGTCGGGATGCAGCAGGCTCCAGCGGGCGACGTCGCGCATCTCCCGCGCCAACTCGTTGTAGCTGGTGACGCTGTAGACCTCCGCCGCCACCTCCCATTCCTTGAGCAGCTCCGCGGCGGCCAGCACCTCCCGCAATATGGCGCCGCTGCCCAACAGGCGCACCTTGATCGCACCGCTCCCATCCGCCTCCCGCAGGCGGTAGGCACCCTTGAGGATGCCGGCCTCCACCCCCTCCGGCATGGGCGGCTGCGGATAGTTCTCGTTCATCAGGGTGATGTAGTAGAAGATGCGCTCTCGCTCGGTGAACATGCGCCGCAGCCCGTCCTGGACGATCACCGCCAGCTCGTAGGCGTAGCAGGGGTCATAGGAAACGCAATTGGGGATGGTGGAGGCCAGCACATGGCTGTGGCCGTCCTGGTGCTGCAGGCCTTCACCGTTGAGGGTGGTGCGCCCGGAAGTGCCGCCGAGCAGGAAGCCCCGCGCCTGCATGTCCCCGGCCGCCCAAGCCAAATCCCCGACGCGCTGAAAGCCGAACATGGAGTAGTAGATGTAGAAGGGAATCAGGGTGAAGCGGTGGGTGCTGTAGGAGGTGGCGGCGGAAAGCCACGCGGAGAAGGCGCCGGCTTCGTTGATGCCCTCCTCCAGCACCTGGCCGTCCTTCTTCTCCCGGTAAGCGGCGATCTCTCCCGCGTCCTCCGGTTCGTACAACTGACCCTTCGACGAATAGATGCCAAGCTGTCGAAACATGCCCTCCATGCCGAACGTGCGGGCCTCGTCGGGGACGATGGGCACGATGCGCGGGCCAATCTCCTTGTTGCGCACCAAGGCCGACAACAGGCGCACGAACTGCATGGTGGTGGAGTTGGGCCGTTCGCCGGTGCCCCGCAACTGCGCCGCAAAGGCGTCCAGCCCCGGCACGGCCAAAGCCTCCTTGGCCTCGCTGCGCTTGGGCATGAAGCCGCCCAAGCTCTTGCGGCGCTCCTTTAAGTAGATGATTTCCGGCGCATCGTCCTTGGGGCGGTAGAAGGGCACGGCCTCCAGCTCGGTGTCAGTGAGGGGGATGTCGAAGCGGTCCCGGAAGTGCTTGAGGCCGGCTAGGTCCAGCTTTTTGAGCTGATGGGTGTCGTTCTCCGACTCGCCGAAGTCCCCCATGCCGTAGCCCTTGATGGTCTTGGCCAGGATGACGGTCGGCTCGCCCTTGTGGTGGACGGCCGCGTGGTAGGCGGCATAGACCTTGAACGGGTCATGGCCGCCCCGGTTAAGACGGTAGATGTCCTCGTCGGTGAGGTTCTCCACCATCTTCCGCAAGGCTTCGTGCGTCCCGAAGAGGCGCTCCCGCACATAGGCGCCGCCCTTGGCCTTGAAGTTCTGGTACTCGCCATCGACGGTGTCGTCCATGCACTGCTGCAGCAGGCCGAGTTCGTCCTTGGCGAGCAGCGGGTCCCACAGCCGCCCCCAAACCACCTTGATGACGTTCCAGCCGGCGCCGCGGAAGTAGCCCTCCAGCTCCTGAATGATCTTGCCGTTGCCGCGCACCGGGCCGTCCAGCCGTTGCAGGTTGCAGTTGACCACGAAGATCAGGTTGTCCAGCCGCTCCCGCCCGGCTAAGGACAGAGCGCCCAGGGACTCCGGCTCATCGCACTCGCCGTCGCCGACGAAGGCCCACACCTTGCGGTTGCCCATGTGTACTAGGCCGCGGCTGTCCAGATACTTCATGATGTGCGCTTGGTAGATGGCCTGCAGCGGCCCCAAGCCCATGCTGACCGTGGGGAACTGCCAATAGTCCGGCATCAGCCAAGGATGCGGATAGGAGGACAGCCCGCAACTGTCCACTTCCCGGCGGAAACCGTCTAGCTGCCGCTCCGTCAGCCGCCCCTCCAGAAAGGAGCGGGCGTAGATGCCGGGGGAGGCGTGCCCTTGGAAATAGACCAGATCCCCTTGTGGATGGCCGTCCTCATCGCCATCGCAGCCGCGGAAGAAGTAGTTGAAGCCCACGTCATACAGGGTGGCCGAGGACGCGAAGCTGGAGATGTGGCCGCCCAAGTCCCCCTCCCGCTTGTTGGTGCGCACCACCATCGCCAAGGCGTTCCAGCGTATCAGGGAGCGGATGCGCCGCTCCATGAACAGGTCCCCCGGCATGAAGGACTCCCGACTGGACGGGATGGTGTTGCGGTAGGGAGTGGTGATGGTGTACGGCAGCCGGGCGCCGGTCTGGGTCATCCTGGCGGACAGGCGCTCCAGCAGGAAGTTGGCGCGCTCCACCCCTTGGTGCTGCAGGACGAACTCCAAGGAGTCCAGCCACTCCCGGGTTTCCTCCTGGTCCAGGTCAGCCGCCCCCCTAGCAACCGCCACGTCGCCATCCCTCGGCAATTGGGTTGATCTTGTTCAGCGGGGCCACCTCAAAATCGGCAAACGGAAGGGGGATTCTAGCGCAAGCGAAGCCGCGGCGTCGCCATAGCCGTCTGTGGCGGGAATCCGCCTTGGTGTAGGCCCGTTCAGACAGCCCCAAGAGAGACAGACCTTTGCCTGCGCCACAAAGCGCTCTATCTGCTAGGGTGCGCCCTGCCGATGGGGCCCAGTTTCCGCTTGGCAGCGCTTGCGGAGGCACTCCATGACCTATGAACCGACCATGAAGACCAAGCTGCCAATTTGGCTGACCGGCCAGAAGATAGCCATCCTAGGCGTCGTTGTCGCGGTGGGTGAGGGTGTTGCAGTCCCAACCCTCGGTGAGCGTTCCTCCAGAAGTTCCACTTGGTAGTGGCCCTCCACCACCGGCCGAATGCGCACGTCCGGCAATCTGCAAACCGAGAAGATCTGACCGGTTTGCACGAGGTCAATCTTTTCGTCCATGAAGCCGCCGGTGAGGGTGTCCATCCAGAGATTGCCCCGCTCCTCGTAACGGAAGTCCGTGGCAAAGCGCCGATACCGCATGCTGTTGGCGGCACATGGATGCGTCCGGCGTCAGCGAAGCGCCACCCGCCCAAGAGCGCAAAACCGCCACGAGACGAGCCTGAGAAACGACTTTAAGTGACCGGACAACTGGCAAACTCTAAAAGCGGACATTTTGGCTTACTCGTGACACCCGATGACGAAGATGGGAATGCCGGCATGCGGCCGCAAACGCCACCCGCTTCAAGCGTTGGACTATCGCCTCCCAAGCTGTCAAACTAGCAAACCGTTACGCATCAATGGATATGGACATGACTGAATCCCCGCCACCCGAGAAACTTGATAGCCGAATCACGGATTTGGTTGAACGGCATTGGCAGGAGCACCAGGCGCCCTTGCTGCTGAGCCGCTTGGGAAGCCACGGCGGCGGCGAAATATCACGTCTAGTGAGAGAACAGCGCACAGGCTTAGGAACTTACCTCCGCGATCAACTTGCAGACAGGGTGCAAGTGATTCAGCACAGCGCCAATCCTACAATCACCGGGGTTGTGCCAGCCAGCGCAACCCTAGACACGGACGAAGAGATCAATGCCTTATTGGAGAAGACGCGACACGGCTCTTCAGGGCCAGTGCTGCGTTTCCATCCCGCCTTTTGGGCGGCCTTCCGCAAACCTCTTGACGAATCGAACAGGCGCTACATGAGCGTTTCGGCACCGATTCGATTTCAGGAATCTTCCGGGGAAAATCAATCGAACGACTTTGTGGAAGTGCCTAGAACCTACATATCCGACTCCGCTATGGATGATGATCAGACATTGCAAAATGCTGAGAGGTGGCTCACGGACAACGAGTTGCAGAAGGACATTTATCTAACAAATGCTAAACCGAAGTCCGATTTCGGCCACCCCCGAAACTTGCTCGACCGATTGCTTTTTTCGCTTGAACCCAAAGAGCTCAACCGCATTTCCATGCCGCTTGACATCATTCTCAAGCTGAGGAATCAGGCACCGTGACGCCCACGCTGTACCTGGCCATTGCCGGCATCCCACCCCAAATCGAGGATGGCTTCACTTCGGCCTTCGTCAAGTTGGTAAGTGGTCGTGATGTACGTCTTATTTCTTTGCTTGGGCTGCCTTTGTCGGAATTCTACACAGAGGAATATGCCGAGAAACTTTACAATCGCTTCGCCGAAAAACTAAGACAATGCGAACCTAGGAATCGTAAAAATCTCCTTCGGAACGCAAATCTGATTCTGCTTTATCTTGATAAACAAGATGGAAGTGAGTCCGCATTAGTCGATCACTTTGGTATTGAAGCACTTGTTCTGCCGCTTGTTCTTCGGGAAATTTCCGGCCAGCTAACCACGACTAATAACCAACGAAATAATATGGTTAACCAGTTGATAAAAGATGTGCGTAGAGCCATGAAACACGCTCGAAACCTGTTTAGCGTTATCATTGAAGAAGTGACCAACCGCGATAACAAAACCTGCCTTTTGTTGCCGCCGAAAACATTTGGCGGATCAATTCAACCCGTCATCGACCGAGTGTGGGAAGCCGGCCGAAAGCGGGAGGGTGCAACTCAATTCAAGGCTGGCGTAAAGCACGTTGCTCGATCCCTTCCCAAGCATGAAGGCAGACATTTCAAGGGGCGTGGCCGGCTTGTATTCCAAACTCCCGCGAAGGCAGGCCCGCGTCATGGCTTGGCACCTATATGGGAAGATGGAAATCACAATTCGGTGTGCGTCATCCGTGGGCGATTGCGGTTCGGCGCGTCCTATGATCCGAAATTCCACTACGATTGCCAAATTCCCCCAAGTATCAAAAGAGATTTTCCGGGCTGCCACGAATCCGCCGGCACCTCAGGGGCTCGGGACCATATGAACGTGGCACCAAACGACAACGCGAGAAAAAAATAGCCGCGCAACGTGGCGCGGCTATTAATTTCATGCATTGCCAAGGTTAGCGACGGATGCTTAGGTCCAGCATTCGTGGATGCATTCTCGTCTCCACGCCTTTAAGCCAAGCAAGCTAACGAGGAGAGGGCAGGCCTACCCAAGTCCTCGATCTGGCCTCTTGACCGCGCTCCTCAACCGGCGCAACGCAAACCGTGCCGAGGAACTCCGCAAGGGAATCTCCACCCCAATTAGGGCTTAGATATCCACGCGAAACCTACTTTAGTTTGCACTCATGGAACTCGGCAAGTCAAGAGGCAATTTTCAGCCACTCCAAGGGGTCAGGTGGATCGTTGGTGACCCCTTCGCGGATGCGGACGCCCAAGGGGTTCGGCAGGGCCGGATCATGAGTAACTCCGGGAAGGGGAAACATTGCATCCTAACCCAACGCAAGCAGCACCCGTTGCCAGTCGAAGGCTGGGCCTGGGTCGGTCTTGCGCCCTGGCGCCACTTCCTGATGGCCGACAATGGCCTCCGGCGACAGGCCGGGGTAGGTCGTCAGCAAGGTGCGCAGCAGGGGAATGAGCTGTTGGTACTGGGCTTCGGCGTAGGGCCGGTCATCCACGCCCTCCAATTCCAAGCCGATGGCGTAGTCATTGCAGTTGGGCCGCCCGCACCATGACGAGCGGCCGGCGTGCCAAGCCCGCTGGTCGAAGGGAACGTATTGGGTGCAGTGCCCTTGGCGGTCGATCAGGACATGGCTGGAAACGCGGACGCCGGCCAAGTCCGCCAGCGGGCCGCTCGGGTCCGGCTGCAATTGGTTGGTGAACAGCCGATCGATCAGGCCGCCGCCGAACTCGCCAGGCGGCAGGGAGATGCCGTGCAGCACGATCAGGCTGATGCCGTGCGGGTCAGGGCGGGCGTCGCAGTTGGGCGAGGGCAGCCGTCGCGCTCCCTTCAGCCAATGATGGGCGTCAATTTCCACAGTACAATCATCCTCCCATAGGGAGCGCCGTCAATCATCAAGAGCCGCCGACATTGACAGGACGATCCCAAGCCATATATCAACACATTGATTTTATGAGCATTTTTGGAATTGGAGAAACTGGCCTTCGGCTGCAACGCATGACAAGGCGTGGCAGAAGGGCAAGCCTGCGTCAGGGAACCCCTTGCATGAGGGAGTACAGCGCCGGAAGGAAGCCGATCTTGCACCCAAGAGACTCTTGAGCCCATGACGCCGGATTTGCAGGCCAGCATCGCCGCTGTGGTCACCGCGGCCCTTGCCGAGGATATGGGCAACGGCGACGTCACGGCTGAGTTGATCCCGCCGGCAACCGCCGGCAGCGGCTTGGTCATCACCCGGCAGGACGGCGTCTTTTGCGGCCGGCCTTGGGTCGATGAAGTGACCCAGCGCTTTGCTGGCGACATGACGGTGGATTGGCGCGTGGCGGATGGTGATGACATCCGGGCAGGGCAGGCACTGTTTGAATTGCGCGGCCAAGCGCGGGCGATCCTGACCGCCGAACGGACGGCGCTGAACTTCGTGCAGTTGCTTTCCGGCACCGCCACCCAAACCCGGCGTTTCGTCCGCCTGCTTGAGGGCACTGGCTGCCAACTGCTGGACACGCGCAAGACCCTGCCTGGCCTGCGCTTGGCGCAAAAGTACGCGGTGCGTTGCGGCGGCGGGCGCAACCATCGCCTTGGCCTGTTTGACGCCTACCTCATCAAGGAGAACCACATCGCCGCCGCCGGCTCCATCACCGAAGCCGTCCGCCAAGCCCAACGCCAGAACAAGGGCCTGACCGTGGAGGTGGAAGTGGAGTCCTTGGCGGAACTTCAGGAAGCCTTGGATGCCGGGGCGGACCTCATCATGCTGGACAACTTCGCCAGCGCCGCCCTGCAGGAGGCCGTGGCCTTGGCCAAGGGCCGCGCCCAGCTGGAGGCGTCGGGCGGCATTGACGAGGCGCACATTAGGGCGATTGCGGAAGCCGGGGTGGACTGCATCTCCGTCGGCGCCCTGACCAAGGACGTGCAATCCCTGGACCTGTCCATGCGTTTTGCCGTTAAGCCCCGTTAAGAGGCGGTGGAAAGGCCCCGCGATGGTGCCGGAACGCAGATTCGAACTGCGGACCTACTGATTACGAATCAGCCGCTCTACCTAACTGAGCTATTCCGGCGCCGAAGCGAAGAAAGCAGGATAACGCTTTCCAACGGCGCTGAGAAGTTCACCCGCAAATGGAGGCACTTGCGCTGTAGCTTTTTGCGCTTCGTTTGGCGTTCCGCGCCGCCCTGCGGCTTGGGTTTGGCTGAGCGGGAGTGCTAAGCGAAACGCAAGGAGATGGCGCCCAAACC
The DNA here is from genome assembly GCA_958296195.1 of uncultured Pseudomonadales bacterium. Lineage (GTDB taxonomy): Bacteria > Pseudomonadota > Gammaproteobacteria > Pseudomonadales > Azotimanducaceae > Azophilus. The sequence continues at coordinate 3,967,232 of OY282455.1, forward strand.
TTGGTGGCGGGCGCGCACGGCGTCGCCGGCCTGCACCGCCACCGCCGCGGTGACAGCGCCGGTCAGGATGAAGGTTCCGGCGGGGATGGTGTTGAGTTCCTGTGGTCCGCGCTCACTCAGCAGATTGGCCAGCATGGCCACGCTGTTGAGGGGATGGCCCAGCACCGCGGCGCCGGCCCCGGTCTCCACCACCTCGCCGTTCTTCTCCAATACCACGCCCAGGGTTTTTAGGTCTAGATCCTTCAGACGACGGGTGATCCCGCCGACGCAGAAGCGGGCCGCCGAGCAGTTGTCCGAGATCACGCTCGGCAGGTCGAAACGGAAGTTCTCGTAGCGGGAGTCGATGACTTCAATGGCCGGCAACACGCAGTCGATGGCCGCCGCCACCTGCGCAACCTGGCATCCCGGCCCGCGCAGCTCCCGGCCGGTGACCACGGCGATTTCCGCCTCCACCCGGGGATGGATCAACTTCCCAGCATCCACCACGCCGCCATCGGGAACGCTGAACTCGTCCACAAGGAAGCCGTAGATGGGGGTCTCCACCCCCATTTGCCGCATCTTGGCCCAAGAGGTTAGCCCCATCTTCAGGCCGACGATGCGGCCGCCGCGGTCCAGCTTGCGCTGGCGGATGGCCCATTGAATGTTGTAGGCGTCCCCCCAATCAAGGTTCGGATAGTCGTCGGTGACTTTGTTGATGGTCGCACCGGTCAGTTGGGCTTGTTCAAGCCTCTTAGCCAAGCTGGCGACCGCTTCCTGGCTAAGAACAGCCACGGCGTCCTCCGACCCTGGCGCCCAAAACCCGACGACGCACCGCCACGGATTCACGAGAGTACAGGGGAGGGCTGGAACCATCGCTTCGGCATCCCACAAGAGCGGCGCGGCCTACCCGGCCAGCACCAGCCAGCCCTAGAGGCAAGGATGGTTGAGTTGCCGCGGCAAGCATCGCTCAGCCCCGCGCCCGCAGCATTTCCAAGGCCACATCCTCGATCATGTCCTCCTGGCCGCCCACGGTCTTGCGCTTGCCCAGTTCGGTCAGGATGTCCCGGGAGGGAACGCCGTGCTTTTGTTCAGCCCGCTTGGCGTGCAGCAGGAAGGAGGAGTAAACCCCGGCGTGGCCGAGGATCAGCGCATCGCGGCTGATGCGGGTGGGCTGGCCCATGATGGGCAGGGCGACGTCTTCGGCGGCGTCCATGATGGCGTCCAAGTTGACGCCGGTGATGATGCCCATGCGGTCGCAGACCGCAGCGAACACCTCCAAGGGGGTGTTGCCGGCCCCGGCGCCGAAGCCGGCCACGGAGCCATCGATGCGGTTGGCGCCCGCCTCCACCGCCGCCAAGGAGTTGGCGATGCCCAGCGCCAGATTGTGGTGGCCGTGGAAGCCGATTTCGATCTCCGCAGCGAACCGGCCGCGCAGCAGGCCGATCTTCTCGCTCACATCGCCCGGCAGCATGTAACCGGCCGAGTCCGTCACATAGATGCAGTTGGCGCCGTAGGAAACCATCAGCTCCGCCTGCCGCGCCAAGTCCTCCGCCGGAATCATGTGCGCCATCATCAGGAAGCCCACGGTGTCGAAGCCCTGCTTGGCGGCGTAGCCGATGTGCTGCTCCGCCACGTCCGCTTCCGTGCAGTGGGTGGCCACCCGCACGGTGTGCGCACCGCAGCCCTCGGCCATCTTCAGATCCTCCACCGTGCCGATGCCGGGCAGCAGCAGCACGGACACCTTGCTGTGCCGCATCTTCGGCACCACGGCCTTGAGGTACTCCTCATCGGAATGGCGGCCAAAGCCGTAGGTGATGGAGGTGCCGGCGAGGCCGTCCCCGTGGGTGACTTCGAGCATCGGCACCTTGGCCCGGTCCAGGGCGGTGGCCAAGGCCACCATCTGCTCGACGGTGAACTGATGCGCCACCGAGTGCATGCCGTCCCGCAACGACATGTCGTGCAGGATGATCTCCTTGCCGGCGAGGTTCATCTTGATGCCTCCGCAACAGCCGGCTCCATGAACTGCGCCGCCACCACCTCCCCGGCACGGGCGGCGGCGGCGGTCATGATGTCCAGATTGCCGGCGTAGGTGGGCAAGTAGTCCCCGGCGCCCTCCACCTCCAAAAAGGTGGTCACGCGGAGACCGTCAAAAACCGGCCCCTCCTTGATGCGGTAACCCGGAACGTACTGTTGCACCTCCGCCTCCATGCGCAGCAGAGAGGCGCGGATGGCCGCCTCGTCCGGGTCGTCCCGCAGCAGGCAATGCACGGTGTCGCGCATCACCATGGGCGGTTCCGCCGGGTTGAGGATGATGATGGCCTTGCCCCGCTTGGCGCCGCCGATGCGCTCGATGGCGCGGGCGGTGGTTCGGGTGAACTCGTCAATGTTCTTGCGGGTGCCGGGACCGGCGGACTTGGAGGCGGTGGTGGCGACGATCTCCCCGTATTCCACCGGCTGCACTCTGCTGACCGCGTGGACGATGGGGATGGTGGCCTGGCCGCCGCAGGTGACCATGTTGACGTTCGGCTCCTGGGCCAGCACATGCTCCTCCAGATTCACCGGCGGGATGCAGTAGGGACCGATGGCGGCTGGGGTTAGATCGACCATCTTGACGCCGCGCCCGGCCAGTTTTTCGGCGTTGTCCCGGTGGCAGTAGGCGGAGGTGGCGTCAAAGGCGATGCGCACCCCGTCCCGATCGATGTGCGGCAGGAGGGCGTCCACCCCTTGGTCGGTGGCCTTGAGGCCCAGCCGCCGCGCCCGGAACAGCCCTTCGGATTGCGGGTCTATGCCCACCATCCAGACTGGGTTCAACAGCTCGCTGCGCAGCAGCTTGTACATCAGGTCCGTGCCGATGTTGCCGGAGCCGATCAGAGCGCAGTTCACTGGCATGGCCGCATCCCTCGTCAATTATTCAAAGCGCACCGACACTTGGCCAATGCCGCCCACCGCAGCGCGCACCTCATCTCCCGGCTGCACCGGCTGCAAGGGCACTAAGGAGCCGGACAGCACCACCTCCCCCTTGAACAGGGTGACGCCCAAGGTCCCCAGTTGGTTGGCAAGCCAGACCATGCAGGCCACCGGCGAGGAGCCGAGCGCCGCCGCGCCGGCACCCGTTGCAACGACGGCGCCGTTCAGCTCCATCACTACCCCGCAGGTGGTCAGGTCCACGTCCCTTGGGCCGACGGCTTGATGGCCCAGGACGAAACAGCCGCAGGAGGCGTTATCCGCCACCGTGTCCTGAATCTTTATGCGCCAGTCCCGGATGCGCGAATCGACGATCTCTAAGCAGGGCATCACGAAGTCCGTCGCTTGCAGCACGTCGGCGGCGGTCACGCCCGGCCCCTTCAGGTCCGCCTTTAACACGAAGGCGATCTCGGCTTCGGCGCGGGGTTGGATCAGCTGATCCTTGATGGGTATGACGCCGCCCGTCTGAACCTCCATGGCGTCCGTCAGGTAGCCGAAGTCCGGCTGCCGCACTCCCAGCATGTTCTGCACCGCGGCGCTGGTGACGCCGATCTTCTTGCCCACAACCCGTTCGCCATCCCCCTGGCGCAAGGTCAACAAACGGCTCGATATCTGGTAGGCGTCCTCGATGCCGAGGTCCGATACGCGATCCGTCAGAGGCGCCACGACATAGGCGCCGCGCAGCGCCTGATACAGTTCCTTCGCATGCAGCTTCACCGCCTGGTCTTTGATGGCTTCTTTTTCCATAACGCCTACAGCTTAACGCAGATGTTCTGCAGCTCCGTTTGGAAATCCAGAGAGTAGCGCCAACCAGCAGCTTGGTTGACACCGGACTGTTTCGGACTGACCTTCTCTACCGGCTCAACCTGCTTCCGGTGACGGTTCCGGCATCCTCAAGCCATCGGCTCCAGCGGCGGCGGCTTAGCAGGCGAAGCATTCTGACCGGCCCGCCCGTTGGCGATGCTGCGCACTTCCCCGCGCAGGATGTTGACGTCATCCTGCACCTTCTGAATCCTTGCGCCCAAATCATCGCGCAGGGTGACATGAATGCCGACCATCAGCCCAGCCAAGGCAACCATGGCGGCCAACAAGGGCAGCGTGACGGTTTTGAGGTTGCCATTCATACGGCCACCTTAAGGCTTCTGAACAGCAGGCGCAACGGCATGATTGCGCTGCGCTTTAGCAACGCACACGGTCCGGCAACTTCAGGCAGACGCTGACGCCGTCCGGCGCCCTGGCCGTGACTTGGTAGGCACCTCCGCCACCGTCCGCGATGCTGTAGGTGGCACCATCTCCGGCGCCGGGTCGCCAGCCGAGAACGGCGGTGATTGCGGCGGCGTCGGCGGCGTTCAGGAGATAGCTTCCCTCACGCAGGCGGTAGTCTTCCTGAAACAGCGCTAAGGCGTTGATGCCGGCGATAAGCGCCCCTTCCCGAGAGGTTTGCACATAACCTCGGTACAGGGGCAGCGCCACCGCCGCCAGCATGGCAATGATGGCCAGCGCCACCAGCAGCTCGATCAAGCTGAGGCCAAAGGAGGCCCCCTGAGACCTCGCGCACCTCTTTACCCTGATTGCGTTCATGGTGCCGACTATGTCCATGACTCCGTCCACCAGAGTCCCAACTACGTTCGTTCCTCTCCCTTCCCCCTGAACCCCTCTTTCCTCGCCCATCCTCTCTCTCGCCGCCTTGTTCTCGGCCCGGCCCGAGCCGCATCTGAACGCTTTGCCCTCGTTCGCCAGCATGACGTAGCCAAACATCTCGGCCGAGTGCCCCGATCAAATGTCCGCCCAGGTCGCCGAACGGGTGGCGGTGGTGGCGAATTGATAGATCACCGGGCGCTCAAAGGTGGCGGTCCAGTTTCCGGCACTGAAGGTTCCCGTTACGGCGATGCCAATGGCGCCGGTGGTTCCGTTGCCGCTGCCGGCTACATAGGGCAGCCCGCCGCCGGGCGCGGAGCCGCCCTCCGCGTTGAGCAGGGCGACAAAACCGGCCTGTGTGTAGTCCCCGGTGGCGTCCGCGGCCGCTAGGTTGGCGAGTCGGCCTATGGCCACGTCCGCCTGGATCTTGCGCATCTGATGTTCAGCGAAGCGGGCGCCCTCCTCAAAGTGATGGGACACCTTGGACATGTTGGCGTTCTCGATGTAGTCCTGATAGGCCGGCAGGGCGATGGCACCGAGAATGCCGATGATGGCGACGACGATCATCAGCTCGATGAGCGTGAAGCCGGCTTCCGGCCAATGATCCCCAAGCCGGGTGAGGCCCCTGTTTGGCCGTCCTTTGCGCCGCGACTTCGCCCGCGAACCGCTGTCGGCACAAGGGTCCGAGGCCCGCCCCGACAGGTTTCCGCGTCTCTGTTGAGACCCCAAGTCCTTGTTGCTTGCCGCCCGCTTGCTGCCGGGACGGCGCACTGGCCGTTGCTTCACTGCAGATGCCCTCCATCAATTAAAACGTATCAGCCCTTTGCCGAACTGCGGCAAGCGCCCCGATGTGCTGAAACCTTATACCGGTCCAGGAACCGGCGTAATGGGCGTTCCACCCTTTGGCGCCTAAGTCATCGTCCCGGCAATTCTTGCGCTCCGCCCTCATCCCACCGCGGCCTTGAATTACAACCTGTGTGCGCCGGCCCAGTCCCCGGCAAGCTGTTTTCCCACGCTCAAGATGGGCGAAGTCCCCTTCCACCCAGCCCGCGCCGCCCTCCACAATGACCGCCCATGCAAGCAAATCAAGCATCCTGGGACAGCTTGGCCAAGCGGCTCGCGGAGCAGGGCCAGCTGGACGCCGCCGCCCTCTCCGAGGCAGCCGCAGAGGCGCGCGCCAAAGGCCAACCCCTAATCACCCATCTGGTGGACAGGTCGCGCCTAAGCGCCGGCGCCATCGCCACCGCCGCGATGCAGGCCTTCCAGCTGCCACTTTTGGATCTGGACGCCTTCGATCTAGACGACATCCACGAAAGCCTCCTTGAGGGTGGGGCTTGGCGCAATCCGAACATTTTGCCCCTGATGCGGCGGGCGGATCGACTGTTTGTCGCCGTGGCCGACCCTGACGAACTTTCCGCACTCGAGGTCGTCGAGGCGCAGTCAGGGCTTCAGGTTGAACCTGTGCTAGTCGAACTGGACAAGCTCAAACGGGCGTTGGAGGAGATGCGCCGGTTCGGGCGGCTGGTCGGCACCGGACTCGGCGCCGCCTTGGAGGGGGGCTTGGAGAATCTGGATGAAGCAACCCTGGCCGTGGAAACGGAACAGGAAAGCGAAGAATCCCTGAGCGCCGCCGCCGTGGAGGAAGCGCCCATTGTGCGTTTCGTCAACCGTGTGTTGCTTGACGCAGTGGCGGTTCGCGCTTCGGACGTCCACTTCGAGCCTTTCGAAACCTCCTACCGCATCCGCTTCCGAACCGACGGCATCCTGTCCGAAGCCATCAAGCCGCCGAAGCACTTGGGCCGTCGGTTGGCCGCTCGGCTTAAGGTGATGGCGCAGCTCAACATCGCCGAGCGGCGACTGCCCCAAGACGGACGGATCAAAATTCGGCTCTCCCCGTCCCAAGCCCTCGACCTGCGCGTGAACACCCTGCCCACCCTCTGGGGGGAGAAGATCGTGCTGCGCATCCTGGACCCCTCCACCGCCCGCCTCGGCATTGATATCCTGGGCTTTGACGCCGACCAAAAGGGGTTGTTTGAAGAAGCCCTGCAGCGGCCGGACGGCATGATCCTGGTCACCGGCCCCACCGGCAGCGGCAAGACAGTAACCCTCTACGCCGGCATCAACGCCCTCAACACCCCCGAGCGAAACATCTCCACCGTTGAGGACCCGGTGGAGATCAATTTGGAGGGCATCAACCAAGTCAACGTCAATCCCAAGGTGGGACTGGACTTCGCTTCCGCCTTGCGGGCCTTTTTGCGCCAAGACCCGGACGTGTTGATGGTGGGCGAAATTCGTGACTTGGAGACCGCCGAAATCGCCGTCAAAGCCGCTCAAACCGGCCATCTGGTGCTTTCCACCCTGCACACCAACTCCGCCGCGGAAACCTTGACCCGCCTGCGCAACATCGGCATTCCGGCCTTCAACTTGGCGACTTCCGTGGCGCTCATCATCGCCCAGCGCTTGGCGCGGCGCCTTTGCCCCGAATGCAAGGAGCCTTTCAAGGCGTCCACGGCGCTGTTGCGGCGCGAGGGTTTTCCCGAAAGCCTAGTCGAAGCAACCCCTCATTTGTTCCAGCCCAACGCCCAAGGCTGCCCGGCCTGTCGCCAAGGCTACAGCGGGCGCGTTGGGGTCTATGAGGTGGTGAAGAACACTGCGGAGATCACCCAAATCGTCCTAGACGACGGCGACAGCTTGGCGCTGGCCGCCCAAGCCCGGCGGCAGGGCTTCGTGAGCCTAAGAACTGCAAGCCTAGCCAAGGTGGCCGACGGAACCATCAGTTTGGTCGAAGCCAACCGAATCACCTCCGCTGGCAAATCCTGATGCGCCGCCCAGCAAACCAGCGCCGGCATTCTCGCCGCAGCGCCACAGGAGGCCGGCATGGCCGGTGAAGCCACCTACGTTTGGGAAGGCACTGACAGGAACGGGCAGCCTAGCAAGGGTGAAGTCGCCAGCAGCAGCCCCGCCATCGCCAAGGCCATGCTGCTTCGCCAAGGCGTCAAACCCAGCCGCATCCGCCGCAAGCCTAGGGAGTTGCCAGGGTTGTCCTGGGGGCAAGGCGCTGCGCCCAACGCCAAGGACATTGCGGCCTTCACCCGGCAGGTGGCCACCATGATGCAGGCCGGAGCGCCTCTGGTGCGATCCTTTGAGATCATTGCCGACGGCTTCAGCAAGCCGAGAATGCGCCGGCTGGTGTTGGCGGTGCGGGACCGCGTCGCCGGCGGCGACAGCTTCGCTTCCGCCCTGCGTCAACACCCGCAGCATTTCGACGCGCTGTTTTGCAGCCTGATCGACGCTGGCGAACAGGCTGGCGCCTTGGAGACCATGCTGGACCAAGTGGCCGGCTACCAGGAGAAGATCCAATCCCTGAAGGCGAAGGTGAGGAAGGCCATGACCTACCCTGCGGCGGTGGTGCTGGTGGCCATCGTCGTGGCCGGCATCCTGCTGGTCGAAGTGGTGCCGCGCTTTGAGGAAGTGTTCGCCGGTTTCGGCGCGGAGCTACCCGTTTTCACGCGGATGGTCATCAACCTTTCGGAGTTCGTGCAGGCTTGGTGGCTGCCGATACTCATTGCCTTGGGCGTCGTCATCGGGTTGTTGCGGCTGGGATTCACCCGCAGCCCTCCCCTGCGCCGCGCATTCGACGTTCTTGCCTTGAAGATGCCGGTGGCGGGGGGCATCATCGAAATGACCGTGGTTGCCCGCTGCGCACGAACCCTAGCCACCACCTTCGCGGCCGGCGTTCCCTTGATTGACGCCCTCGGTTCGGTGGCCGGCGCCGCCGGCAATCGGCTGTTTGAGGAAGCCCTCATGAAAGTTCGGGAGGAGGTGTCCGCCGGGCACCCGTTGAACGCGGCAATGGCCAGCACGAAGCGCTTTCCCGGCCTAGTGGTGCAGATGACGATGATCGGCGAGGAAGCCGGCGCCTTGGACGACATGCTGGCCAAGGCCGCCGCCCACTATGAGGAGCAGGTGGACAATCGAGTCGAAAACCTAACTTCGCTGATGGAGCCGCTGATCATGGCTGTGCTCGGCGTGTTGATAGGCGGCCTCATCATCGCCATGTACATGCCCATCTTCCAGCTTGGGGCGGCGGTGGGCGGCTGAAATGAAGGCACCAGGCAACATAATTTGCGATAAGTTGGGAGCATTGGCGAAGCCGGCCGCCGCAATTGGGGGAACCAACCCCCGACGCGGCGGACGGGCGACAGGCCGGAAACACTGTCGAAGAAGGTCGCACCGATTGCAGGGGTGAAGGCTGCCGGACGAATGAATCATGCAGATTAGCGCCGCCGGGCTTGGCTTGGGCCTTTGGCTGCTTTGCATTGGCTTATGCGTCGGCAGCTTCCTCAACACGGTGATCCACCGGCTGCCGCTGATGCTGCACCGCCAATGGCGCCGGGAGATCGAAGCCCATTCGGAAAACGCGCCGGCGGATGCGGCGGAAGTCGATCAAGGCAAGCCCCTTGCGGCAACCTTGGAGCCCGAGGGCGCGAAAGCCGCCGACCGGGCCGCAACCCAACCCCAAGGCAACAACTCCGCTTCGGCACCGCATCTTGAGAGTGCGCATTCAGCCGACGAACCGATTGGGCGGTTCAACCTGATGCGGCCCCGCTCCCACTGCCCCGCCTGCCGGCGGCCCATCAAGGCCGTTGAGAACATCCCCGTTCTCAGCTGGCTGTGGTTGCGCGGCAAATGCGCTAGCTGCGCCGCATCCATCAGCTTACGCTATCCGCTTGTGGAAACCCTCGGCGCCGCCGCCGCTTTGTGGGCCGTGGCGGCGTTCGGCTTGACTTGGCTGGCCTTGGCGGCGGCGGTTTACGCTTGGGCCTTGATCGCCCTAGCCGGCACCGATTTGGAAACCGGCCTGCTGCCGGATCAAATCACCCTGCCTCTGATGTGGCTGGGCCTGCTGGTCAACTTGGGCGATGGCCTGACGCCCCTTGCTTGGGCGGTGATCGGCGCGGCGGCCGGCTACCTCTCCCTCTGGTCCCTATACTGGGCTTTCAAGCTGGCCACCGGCAAGGAGGGCATGGGCTACGGAGACTTCAAGCTGCTCGCCGCCATCGGCGCCTGGCTGGGCTGGCAAGCCTTGCCGGCCGTGGCGCTGTTGGCCGCCGCCGCCGGCCTGCTCTACGCGCTGACGGCCATCCTCCTAGGCCGCCGCACCCGCCGCCAACCCATCCCCTTCGGCCCCTTCCTAGCCGCCGCCGGCTGGGCCGCCCTGATCTGGCGGGAGCAGACCGCCGCCCTGCTGGGCGCTTGACGCGCCGCACTGGTTCAAGACTCACACCCAGAACGGACCCAGCGCATCAACCGCGGCCCCTCGCCTACCGCTGCGCTTCCAAGCGGAGGTGACCGCAGCCGTTGGCTTTCTCAAGCATCAGCGCTTGCAGAGGATTACGCAGCTTGCGCGGTCGGTCGCGGAGGATTCATAGCGCTTTGCTGAACTGGCTTAATGCGATGCCGCAATGCCATAATTCCCGGTTTATCGGGAACATAATATATTGGAACGCAAAATACTGTTCCCTAAAAATAGGTTCCAATAACTTCGGATAGAGGCTAGAATTCGCCGTCATGGCCTCCGAACTCAACCTATTTCCGCTTGGCGTGGCCACCGGGGCGGCCCACTGCAACCGCACGGTGGAGCAGGCCGACCTGAAGCGCAACATCCTTGCCGGCGACCACACTTGGCTGTGGGGCCGCCGCCGGATGGGCAAAACCAGCCTTATCGAACAAGTTACAAAGGACCTCGCCCAAAGCAGGCGCAACGTGACTACGGCGACCATTGATCTGCTCGTCGTGCATGACGCCGAAGACTTTGCAGCGCGGCTGCGAGCAGCGGTGGAGCGGCTCAGCGCCCAATTCGTACCGCGGAACCGAAAATCCGGCGGCAAGCTGGCTGAGGCGTTCAGCACCCTGAAACCGCAGTTCTCCTTCAGCGCAATGGGGCTGGCCGTGAAGTTGGCGGCACCGGCGCAAGTAGTGCAGGGCGTTGCCGAACTACTGCAGGGGCTTGACCGGGCGGCCGCTCTGCATAGTCGCCGGGCCCTAGTGGTGCTCGACGAGTTTCAGCAACTCAGCCAGCTTCAATCCGGCACCCAGCGCAGTTTGGAAGGGGCGGTCCGGCACGCAGTGGAGAGGGCTCAAAACGTCACCTACATCTTTGCGGGCAGCCAAAGGCACCTGTTGGCCTCAATGTTCGAAGACGAAGACCGTCCCCTGTACCGCCTGTGCAGAAAAATGACGCTTGAGCGTATCGGCGGCGCTGACTATCGAGACTTCCTGCGCCAAGCCAGCGCCCGCTGGCCCAGCCCCATCACGAACGCCGCCATCGACCTGATACTGGCCGTCACCGCCCGGCACCCCTATTACGTCAACGCCCTCTGCGCCCGTCTGTGGGGCGGCAAGCGCCCGCCGTCGCCAGCCGCAGTCAAAGCCGCTTGGGTCCGCATAGTCGATGAGGACAAACGCCTCGCCGCCAACCGGCTACTGCGCCTGCCGCCAAGCCAACGCGCCCTGCTGAAGGCCATTGCCCTGGCCGCAGGCGGCGTCCGCCATCCGGCGTCACTCGAGTTTTTAGCTCCCCTGCGGTTGCCAACCTCCACCGGCAACCGCGCTAAGGAGGCACTGGAGCAGGAGGACTTCATCCGTCAGGAGGACGACGGGCACTGGACCTTGGTGGACCCGGTGATGGCCGACTATCTTCGGGAGATTGTTCCGAAGTGAAACGCCGGCCTGCTCGGTTGCGACACCTTGCCACCCGCAACAACCGGCAGGAAGCCCCTACGCGACATCCGCACGGCCTTGGCTTAAGGAACCGCTGGCAAGCTGGAGCCTAGCTCCGCCGCAAGGCCGGGCTACAGATCAACCGGAACCGCCCGAACCTCCACCTGCAGACGCCGGCCGACGGGCCTGCTCCGCATGCGCGCCACATAGGATACGCCGTCGTATTCGTAGCGCACGTCGTAACCGACCAGCCGCTCCTCCACTTCGCGCTCCATGCGGCATCCGCTGAGGCCGCCGCGCCGGTTGCGGTTCTCAATGTCCCGCGCAACGCTGGCGCCCAAGGCGGCACCGGCGATTTCGCCGATGGCACCGTCTTCGTGGATTTCGTTGCCCACCACGGCACCGACAATGGCGCCGACGATTTCCGGCGTGGCGGAGCCAGGGCCGTCGTTGACCGCGCCGCCGCCCGAGCAAACCCTTCGCGACGGCAGTTCGACGACCTCGTAGGCCTCCTCCACCCTTTCGATATTGGCCCATCGGACCGGCCCGGAAGCCTCATAAGCCCCGGCTCCAGCCCAAGCGGGCCATGACAGCAACGCCGCAAACCCAGTCAAAGCCATACGAATCTTCATGGAACGCCTCATAAATTGATGTTTGTGGTTGCTGACTTTATGGAGCACCTACTCTGAACGCAACCTTAACGGGATGAGTCAGCAGGTCCCGGTGATGGGTTCAGCAGGAACGAGGGCCTTGGCAACCAGACGGTGCGATTGCGGGAGCGAGGGGCGGCAGGGCGGATTTCCCCGGGTGGTGGAGAAGACTATCTCCGTTGGTGCGACAGCCTGTGTCGCATCAAGAAGGGAGTTCGGCGGCTGGCTCCTTCCGAATTTCACTGATGTCCGCACCGAACCCTAGAAGCCACTTCTCCAACTCAAACGTATCCTCCACCGTGGCCGTTACCTCCAGTTCATCCCCAACCTCCCTAACCTCCTGGTCTGTGGACAGCGGCGTTTCGAGCAGGTGTGCGCCGGCGCCCTTCCGCACTCTGAAGCGCAGCCTAATGCGCCCTTGCGAGCCAAGCCCGAATTGGCCCTCCGCATCAAATCTCCGCAGGTCAAACTCCGGCGGACGATCAAACCTAAGGGTCAGCGCCTTGGCGGAAGTGATGCGCTGCAGCGCCAACGTGCGGTCGTCGTCATAATCTCGATACCGGCAAGCCAAGTAGAGCCTTGGGCCTTTCTGAGCCAAGCCCAAGGGCATCACTTCGCCAGTGGTGCGACGACCGCTCTTGTTCTCATAGCAAACCCGCAGCCAACGATCCTCATACAGTGCGTTGCTGACTTCCTCGAACACCCCAGGCGCTATTTTCGGCGGCAACAGTGGTTGGGTTTCACTGACAGAGCGGACTTTTGACAGCCAGTCCTTGCCTTGCGCACGGCTTTCCTCGGGCACCAAATTATACCTAGCCTGCTCAAAGAAACCCTGCATGGACTTCATCAAGCCGGCGGGCAGCAGATTGCGAAGCTGTTGCTCCGCCAACGCAAGCAACACCGACTGCTGCTCCGTCAGCATAGGCAGGCAAAACCCCTTCGCATCCGACCGCCATCGATACCCATACGGTTTGGAGCGATCGTCCCGCTCGATTCCAAATTGCTCGCTTAACGCCTCAAGCTGCCGCTGAACGGTGCGCAAGTCCCGGTCAAAGCCCGCTGCACATAGTTGCTCGTGCAACTGCGACGCTGTCACTTTGCGATTCTTAGGAATACGCCGAAGCAATTCAAGCGTGAAAATTACTGCTTCCATCCCTTCGCCCCCCTTTGCGCCCATTTTTCATAGCATCTCGAATCACTTTGCATAGGTCAAACCTTCGATCTCCTCCACTCCCAAAGCACAGCGTCCACCTTGTGCTTTGTCATCTTGTATTCCTTGGCTAGAAAAGCAGCAAGTTCGTCAACGGTTCTTGCAGAGCAGCGCTTAGCGCACCACCGAAGATGTACATCATCCTTGGCTACATCCGCCAAGCCTATGTTTTTAGCAAGGTGCTTTTTGGTAATATCCCCAATCCAAGGCAATTCCTTCAACGCATCCATGCCCTCTCTTTCAACGCGCACCTTGAACCGACCCCAACCCTCTTTATGAACGATCTTCGCGCCCTTCAAGAAACCGTCGGCTTTTTTCTTGTTTTTGATGGGCAGGTTCTTTGGATCAACCGGTTTCATACGCGCAACAGCTTCAGGTTTGAACCGCTTAAACACTTTTTTTATATCCTTAAAGCAGTCTTCCACTCTCGCAACCTTGAAGCCGCATGTGAATACAACCCAGCAATATTCAGCTAGGAATGCCTTTTCATCGAGCTTCCGCCACACCTGAACTCTGTCGATGTCGGCCCAATCAGCCCCATCACCAACTGCGACCAAGGCTTCCTTGAACATCTTTCTAGCCGCTTTCTTCTTCACTGGGTTCTCCCTGCAAAATGCGATTCTGGACCATGTCCTTAGCGGAAACTGTACTGACCTTGAATGGCTAGCTCAATCCCATCGTTGTCGGCCTTGTCTCGTTGCCCGGTGGCGACGGCGGGGCCGTCTATGTGTTGCTTTCCCAGGGAAGCGCGTTGCTCACACACTACTGTGGCGATTTGCGGGCAGTGCGAGACCAAGTCCACAAATTGGCCCAAGCTTATGTCTTCGTTGCAATAGTTATCAACCCACTCACTACCCCTGGAACACCAGCGGAAGTGGGACCACAGGCGTTGCCTCCGGCGAATAGCAACCTGGCCTCTCCAGCCCCATACTTGATAGATACTGCCTTGGAATTCAACGACGGCATCAGGCTGTCGAGCTGGACGCTCCAGAAACATATTCAATGCGCCCACAGCGGCAAACGCCTCGCAATTGTCCGCCGTGACGTTTAGCTTGCGCAGGATCTTCAGCATAACCGCCCTGCCCAGCTCTGGGGGCTGGTGGTCGAAACCATCGCACTCCTCCATCTCATTGGCGTCCGCGTCTATTGAGAGCAGCCCGATCAACCCACCATCGCACTGAATGCTCCAAAACACGATGCTGCCGTCCCGCAGTCTGCTTCGGTATTCATAGCCTGGCTGCGCAACGCAGAGCTTCAGCGCCCTGCCGATGGTTCTCAGGTGCTCCACCGTATCAACCCGGCGTAGGGCAAGCGAGCTGTCTACTCGTATTACGGGCTCCCGCTCCCGCTTCTTACGCTCGTTGCGCCGGCGACCCATCCGATTTTGAAAGCCGATGAACTTGCTTGCCCTTTTTTCCAAAGTCTCGAAGTCCGGGAAAGTGCGAATGGCCCGCAGCAGTTTGTGTGCTTCCCGGCCGACCACACCGGCACATGCGCCCGCCGCCGCCGCTCGGTTAAGGTGCTTCAAAGTTCGGTAAACCCGCTGTCGCGGTGCTCGCCGAACCCTCTTGCCGACGCGGTTTTCAGGCCTGCCCTCGAAGTCCGCAATGAGCGCCGGCAACCCTTCGCCCGCTTGCTCGCACGGTAGCGGATGCAAGCCGGAGCCTTGCAAGGCGGTCTGGAACTGCGTCAGCAGGTGTTTGAGCACGGCAGACTCCTTTCGTGTGGACAACAGGAGAATTATCCCCTGTAGGTGCAAAACACCCGGCAGGGTTGCTGATTGCTCTAGTTGGTCCACAAGAGGATTATCCCCATAGGTGCGACACGCCATGTCGCATCAAGGACAAAGGCGGTGACGGGTGCCGAAACCGACAATTTGAGGCAGGCTTCCGGTGCGGAAGAATTGAAGTGAGAAGTTTGGGTAATGGAAAGGCTGATCTAAATTGCCCAAGCGCCCGAGACATTCAGTGAGGATTCAAGCACAGTGAGTCGCCTTCCCCAACGCTTGAAAGAGCGGGATGGTCGAAGCCCTCAACGGGCGGTTTGCGCTTGCGGGCGGGCCTTGCCGTTCGCCTCAACCAAGACCTCAAGCCGGGCCACCCGCTCCCTGATGCCCGCCAATTCACCGCGCATCGCCGTAACCTCGCTGCGCAGCGCAGATATGTCGCCGCGCACGTCAGCCAGCAGTTCGGTGATGTCAGCCCGCAGCAGGCTGTGGCTGTAACCGATCAACGCCCCTAGAGTGAGTATGGTGGTCAATTTGAGTGCGCCCAAGGGCAGGGTAACTGTTTTGAAATTGTTGCCCATGCCGTCAAATTAACGCTCCTGCTCGGCGGTTGCAAGGCGTTTATTGACGAAACGCACCGCCTGGCGAATTCGCAATTCTGTCTAGGGGCCGCGAGTCAAGTCCGGTATTCGGCGTTGATGCGGATGTACTCGTGGGAGAGGTCGCTGGTCCAGACGGTTTCTTGGCAGGGGCCGCGGCCTAAATCGACTTGGCTGGCGAACTCCAGCTAGGCCATCACCGCCACTGCCGCCGCTTCGTCGTAGCTAGGCGCCAATAGGCCGGTCTGCGCCACCGGCACGTCGTCGAGCTTGACGGACACTCCGGCTGGGTTCAGGTCGTCGATGCCGGCGCGGCCTATGGCCATGCACAAGCGGCCCCAATGGGATCCCCGGCGAATACTGCGGTTTTGACCAAGGGGGATTCGGCCAAGGCGTAGGCGACCTGCAGGCACTCGGCTTCGCTGGCGCCGCCGGCCACTCGGACGGTGACGAACTTGATGGTGCCTTCGGCGTCCAGTCCCGCTCGCGCATGAGCCGTACGACTTCCGTGCGCACCACTTGTGAAATGCGCGGCTCCGGCCGGCGCCGTCGGGCATCCGCTTGGCGTTGCGCACCCTGTGCGATGTACCACAAGCAGCCTTGCCGCCCGCACGGGCGGTTCCGGGACATCTCCCGGCTGATGGTGGACGGATGCCCCCCGACCACGGCAGCTATGATTTTCTGCTTCTCACTTATGGACCCGAGCGCCTCGATCTGACATCTTTGCTTCTGGGTGAGCTGGTTGTGCATGCGCTTTCTCCTTCGTCTGTAGCAGGGGGAACGGGACAGGCTGCATTATGCCAGCCCACCCTTCCCCACCACCGGGGAGAAATGCGTTTGTGAGTTGAATCTAGGAACTTGGCGGGACAAGGGCGTCGCGCACAAAGGCCCGAAACGGGCGCAGGTAGTTACTCTCGAAGAACAGACTCTCTGGGTCAAAGTGCCTCCCATGCCGCCGGTATTATCGGCACATCCCGTGCCGGTAGATTCTTATTTCAAGATCGGCATACAAAATGCAGACATCCTGGACAAATATCGGCGCACTTTTGCCGATCTCATCAGTGCCACCTTGCAAATCATATGGCAGAGACCCCAGATGCTTCCGAAAAGGTTTGATGGTAGCCCCACCTAGGCAGCCCCATGTCCATCACATTCCCGTCGATGGGCGATTGCTACGCACCACATACGACGGCAAGGCTTTTCACGCCCGCGTCCTCCGGGACAGGGCTAGGGGTGCGCGGGGCGGATTTGCCGGGCGGGATGCGCCTCGTCATTCCCCGGCTTGTGTTCGTCCAACCAAGCGAGCATCGCCCGCACCGCGTCCCGCACAGCTAGGCAGGCTAGCTCGCAGAACTGAGCTGTGGCACCGAGGTTGTGCAGATGGTCTCTCCACGGGCTGCCCGGCGGCAGGAACCGGACCATTTCGTCCGCGTAATCTCCAGAGGCAGCGGATTCCCGGATGGCGTCCGTTTTAGCCAAGAGGTCGTTCGGGAAGTCCGGCCATCCGCGTTGGGCGGCCAAGCTCCAAAGGACGCTGGGCTTCGGTTGCGCTCCGCGGCTGCGAAGCCAAACCAAATCGAAGACATCCCGGGGCTTGACGCGCCGCGCTCTGCCGACGAGCGCCAGCATCTTGCCCGTGCAAATGTCCTCCAGAGATGCCCGCCGCACGCACAGGGGGGGCAGGGATACGCCAAACGTCTGCCAAGGGTGAGGCGCAATGTCCAACTCCGCACCCGGGACCTCTTCAAAGTTGAGGTCCAGCTTGGTCCTAGGACGCCTGACGCTCCGGTCTCCGCGTACGGTGTCGGCGCTAACGCGGAAGAGGGTGCTCCGCATCGGATTGTCTGGGCGCGTGACGTTGACGTCGGCCCCAATGCGCCGGGCCAATTCGTGCGCCAACTCGTTGAGCGGCGGAGGTGCGTATGATGCTGCGGACGCCTTGGGAGCATGGAAGTCCAAATCCTCGCTCATTCTCGGCCCCCCGTGGAAGACCCGCAGGCAAGTTCCACCGACGAATGCCGCTGCCTTCGGCAGCCACTCGTGCTCCGCCAAGAGGTGCAGCAGGGACAAAGCCAACAGCTCGGTCTCCAAAGACAACCGCATCCCTCGCATCATCGGGTCGCCAATTTCAATGGCGTCCGCCCATTCCGTCAGGCCGGACATGGCAATGCTTCTGCTTTTCTAGCCTCCGCCCAAGCCGCCATGGCGTCATCCAGCGCATCCCACTGAACGAGGTCAAGGTTGCGCCCGACACGACGAAGATCCCGCAACGCATGCGCCGGGGACGCAACAAGCAGTGGGCAGTCGCCCCGCCGGACCGCCCCTTCAAGCGCATGGACCGCAGGACGGGTGGTGTGGGTGAATTCAATGCGCCCGTAGGGCGTTTCAAAAGTTTGGCTACGCCCCGTCGTCATAACGGTGATCCCGCCCAACGCCATCTGCTCGATCAACCCCCAATCCTCGGAGAGCGCCCTTTCTAGGCTTAGATAGCAGATATGTCCCGGGCGAAGCCTTAAGGCGGTCTCCTCCAATATCCACTTGGTCTGAGCGTATCGGTATAGGAAGGCCCCCCTGCATAGGCGCTCCAGAAGCCCTTCGCGGACCGCCTGCCGGACGGTCCCGTTGCGGGACGCCGCCGACTCCCCAGGCATCAGCGCCCGCAAAGTTTGGGGAGACTGCACGGCGATGCCGCGCTTGGCCGCCGCGTCCAAAGCCCGTCGAAACAGCATTTGCCTCATTTCGCCGATTCCTTGCCACAAGGTGGATCGTTACAATGCCGATATATTAACAGAACTAGTATGAATTCATAATTTTTTTGTTCATATATCGGCGTCGATCACGGCTGCGCCACTTGGCTAGTTCGGAACTCGATTCGAGTGGTGCGCGATCCCGTTGCCTCTTGAAGGAGGTCGGCAACCAACGCCACCGGCACGGGATACGGATACGCAGGCTGAGACATGACCCAAAGACACCCGTTTTGCGTAATCGCGCTGGTGGCCTAGCCGTGCTGACTGGTCGCCCCGTCTCACTAAACTCAATATTCCTAAAGGTCAGTCCATTAACCCATTTCGCCAGGGAGTACAGTGGCAAGCGATTCCGATGAACCGGAAACGCTGGGCGATATAGACAGTTAAACTACGTTTTTCCGCCGGATATGGCATTCACCATCACCGCATATTCACGTTCGATCTGCCGGTGAAAGCGCTCTGGCAGCCGCGCCCAATCGTGTACTTCCACCAGGAAGGGAAGCGTGGAATCTCTTAGCGCTTCCTCGAACTCGCCGAGCTGAAGGGATGGGGTCTCTGCTAGACCAGGGCCGCGCAGAACAAGGTCAAGGTCGCTGCCATCATGGCTTTGCCCATTTACGCGGCTTCCGTAGGCCCAGATCTCAATACCGGGCAGGTGCTGTCGGGCCAGGTCCTCGATCAACTGGCGATGCCGGGGCTGCAGATGCAGAGCGCTAGTCATCCGCTTCGGCTTCGATAACGTCAGCCAGTGCCTTGGCGTCCGCAAGGAAGTCCGGCAGCAGCTTCAGCGTTGTTGCGGCGAAAGCCTCGCCGTAGTCGTGGGCTGTGTCATTGCGGTTGTCGCGGTATTGCAGCCAACGTTCGCACGCCGCGGCCTCGATCAAGCCGTGCTTTGCGGCATGTCGAAAGACATCCTTGAATACAAGCCGATCGACTTGCTGATTGCTGGCAAACCATGGACGTAGCCGCTTTCTCAGCAGCTTGCCACTCTGCTCCAGAACCAACTCGAACCCCTTGATACATGCAGCTCGGAAAACATCGTGCATGGTGCTGTTCGCGTCGTGCCCACCGAGCAGGCCAAATGCATGCTCAAGCGTACCCAGACAACGTCTGAGATAGGTCGTATCAATTCGCGGGGTTCCAGCCATGCTTCACCGATCACCCGAAACCCAACGCCTTGAGGTTCTTCGCGATGGCCGCATCCAGCCTTCGAATGTCAGTTCCGGTTGCTTGGATTTGTGTTCGTCGCTGGCTGCCCCAGCGCCTTCCACATGCAAACGATCCATAAGCGTTGGCGACAAGTAGAGGGATTCCACAGTTTCGCGGGCATGGCCTAGGAGTGTCAACTGACTTGATCGACCAGCGCGGATATGCAGGTGCTGCAACGACAGGCGGTTGGGCAGCGACCGCCCGTGTTTCTTGTCGCCCGTTCGCCCGTCGTAGCTGATGATGTAGGAAACACCTCTGTCGTTCATGCCTTGCAGCACTTCCACGAACTCATCATAGGAGACGCCGCCGAAATACCGATGATCCCTAGTGAAGGAAGTGCCCTGATAGGGCGGGTCCATGTAGATGACGTCGTCCAAGGTCGCCTCCGTCACAACCGATCTGAAGTCCAAGGCCGTGAGCTTGGTTCTCGTCGCCAGCAACGTGGAAACGCCTAGAATCTGCTCCCGCAGGGTGCTCGGCTGCATTCCCGAACGGCGGTTGTCCGGGCTTTGGTTGAAGCGCCCGTCGGCGCTGTAACGGATGGCACCCTTGACGATGCGCGCCAAAAGATAGAGCAGCAGATGGGGTTCGTGCGTGCGGTTGAACTCGTCGCGAACTTGGAAGAAAAAGGCCTTGCGGTCGGGAAGCTGCTGACGCCAGAGTTCCTCGTAACGGGCGGCCAGCTCAACGGGGCGCTCCAGCACTTGTGCCCATAGGCCAATAAGGGGGGCATTGGCATCGTTCAGCCAGAACCGCTGCACCCGTCCGCTTGCCGCACAGGCCAAGGAGATGGCGGCGGAACCGCAGAAAGGCTCGATTAGGCAGCGCGTGTTGATGGGAAGGTGCGGCAGGATCTGCGCGGCTATGCCCCGTTTGCTGCCTTGGTACGGAAAGGGATGCGGCACCCGGGGCTTGACGGCTGCGGCGGTTTGGATGGTCATGGGATCAAGTCTGATAGGCCGCTAGTCCGAATAGGGTGCGAGTCGCGAGTCTCCAGCGACGACCATGGCGTCCACGACTTCCTGCCATTTGGCCAATAGCCGCGCCTCGACGGCCGCGGAGCGCGTCTCAATAAGCCACGTTGCCAGCATGCAAGGGCCGCGGGCGACGCTGGCGGGATCGGCCAATACGATCTTCGCCACCCATGGCAGGCCGAGGCGAACTTGGTTGTCTGGATCAAACGGGCGAACGAAGCCAATTAGCTGGTCGACGCACGTCGCGTTACCCATTGCGAGTGCCAACCACGCTTCTACTTGGTGCCGCAACTCAAGCGCAAGCGGGTCCCACCATACGATTGGATCGCCACTGACCTCACGATAGAGGTACGGCACCTCGCCCACGGGATTCGGGATGAGGGCAGCAAGAGCCATGTCGCCATAGTGTGAATCGCTAAACGGTGTGCGGCCGGACCTATGAAGGTCAAGCACATGGCGAACTAGATCGGGCCAGATGCGTTCCGCTGCCGCCGCCCTATCCGATGTTTCCTCCGCCGCCGCAGACAGGGAGCGGAGTATGCTACCCAGCAATGTGGAGTTGTCGGCATAGGCCTTGATGTACTCGTAGATGGCCGTGTTATCGCCATCTCTCGCGAGCGTCAGCAGAGCGCGTGCGCTTACGAGAGCATGAGACTCCCGGTCGTCCGCAACCCCATGCTGGTGCTCGTAGTGGAGCAAAGACCGCCGCTGTGCCGGAAGAAGGGCCAATAGCAGGTCACAGGCCTGCGCGGAGACGCAGCAGTCGGCCATGGTCGCCGGTGCGAGTGCTCGTATGGCTCCATCGAGACGAGGCACGAGGATCGAGTCGGCGGCGGCCCCTGCAAGTGACTCCGCAAGCGGTTCCCTGAGCGCGATGATGCTGCGTTGCCCGGTGTCACCGTCCCGCGGGCCGAGCACACAATAACGCATCATCTCGGCGGCTATCTGCAATCCCAATTCATGATGACAGCGCCCCTGCTCCGTGCAAGATGCCTTCCAGACATGATCCAAGCCGCGCGCGAGATGAAGCCGGACCTCATTCGCCACGGCTCGCGCAAGGTTGACACTGGCGCGGAAGGTACGCTCGAACGTCGGTGGTCCGTCCTCTCCATCGATCAAAGCGCGAGTCTGCGCCGCCAGCGGCAGGAGCAACAATGGAAGGGTACGCGCCGCGCTGCGATCAGCACCTAGTTCGTAGAGTGTGCCCTCGAACTCCAACTCCCTTTGCCCCGCAGCGCCCTCGCCGACTCCGATCAGGGTCTCGACCACAAAGGAAAGCGCGGCGTCCGAGAGGCTGACAGCCTCCACAAGGTGCGCTTTGAGCGCAGCCGCTGCAACCAAAGCGGCCGTGTCCAATGGATTATGGAGGTGAGCCGACTGCGAATTCGCAAGGAGCTTCTTGGCGACGTTCACGTCGGCTGCCAACTCGTCTGGTCCGATGGCTGACACAGGCTGCCTTCTTACCTGGTAGCGAACAATCAATCGCATTGCCTCGTTTGCGAGTTCACTGGCTTCATTGGCATCGGCCAAAGCCCGCACGACATCATCAGGCGGCGTAGCCTGGATGTAGAAACCATCTGGACCTTTATGCGCCGTGTACCTGCCTCGATCTAGGCTACTAGCCCAAACGCGGACTGCCGCAAGTTCTTGGTCGGTTCGTCCAGGTTCTTCTTGCGTTGCTTCGAGATCGCGTTTTGAGTATAGCTGGCGACGCTTGTTATCAATCAGCGTCTCACCGAGTGTGCGCAGCACCGTGATGCGTTCCCCACTGGCCCTAAGGACCAAGAACATCGCCGCCTCGCGGAGCGACCAGTTCCGCCGCTCGGGCGCCACAACTTCCTTGGAGTCCGCCGAGAGTGGACTGCCTTCGGATACAACTCGAGCGAACTCCAAGTGCCAGATATCAGGCTCGGTGAAGTAGGGATCCAACAGGTTGCCCGCGTCCTCAAGATGCCGCACCAACAGCCCTACGACAAGGCCGACCATTGCCAAGTTTTCGCAGCCATCCAACATTATAGAGACTAGCGCCTGGATTGGAACCCTGTTCCCGATCACTTGGTCACAGGCTCGCTCAAGCGCCTGCAATGCGCTCATGCAAGGGTACGGGCCAACTGCGTTGCCGCGATACCAGCGCCAAACGTGGTCATCGCCGACATAGAGTTGGGGAGCGCCGGATATTCTAAGCTCGCTCTCGCATGGTCCAAAAGTGTCTTCGACATGTCGGCTCTCCCGATCCAGATCGATGAGTTTTTGTGCCCGAACACGTGCGGCGTGATTGAGCAGGCGGTTGAGTATCGCAACACCGTTATGGAATTCGGTTCGAAAGAGGGTCATGAATGGCCCGCGATACCACGCGGCCTGTGGCAGGCCTAGGCCCTCCCAAACATGATCGCGCACCCCATCCTCAAAGAAATTAAATCCATCGCCCTTATCGTCTAGGTAGTACGCTTCGGTCAGGTCCGCTAGGAGCCCGGGAGGGTCGTTGGAGAGCGCACGGCCCGTAAAAAGTTTGTCAACAGCAGGGCCGAGGTGCCGAGGTGCGTCCTTGGCAACCCGGCGTAGGATCGCCTCACCATCGTCACCAACGTCGGGGCCGAGTAGCGCGAGCAGTTCAAGGATGATCTCGTCTGTGAACTCGCGTGGTACATCAGGCCGCCGCCGGCCGTAGCCAATTGAAGAGAAGTGTGGGCTCTGGCTCTCAAGCCGGTCCACAAGCCTACGCTGCTGCTGTGTGTCTGGCTTCTGTCGGGCTTGTACCGCCGCGGCCTTATGTTCCTCAGCAAACCGATGATCTGCTGCCTCACACTCTTCCACGAGACGCTGACGAAGTTGAACACGCAACGGATCCCCTGCTCCAGTACCTACAATGACGTGGCCGCACAGCCAATCACGAAAGAGGTCCTTGGCATAATCACCTGTACGCCATGGTGCCGGGGTTTCGAGCAAGAGCGCGATGATCGGCGCCACGGCGACGACATCAACGAAGCCGTCTTTGTCACGGAGCCGCTGATCGACAACACGGGCAAGCCGACGCAAACCGGCCGCATCATCAGAGAGCAACTCGGGCCATGCGTCCCGGAGGAGCGGCTCGGAATTGGCAAGCGTGAGCAAGGCTTCGCTAGGCACGTCACCCCAGCGGCTTCCATGGCCTGCGTTAACTAACGCATCGAACGACGCCTGTTGTTCAGCAAACCGGCCCTTCAACGGTATGGACGTTTCCGGTTGCGCCAACCATGCCTGACAGGCCAATCGTGCGGCCGAAAGCGACCAACGGGGTGCTCCCGCGTTGCTGAGGCGGGAGGCTGGGTCGCCAGTGTCCAAAAGAAGGCGGGCGACTGCATAGCGGCGCACCTCGTCATGGGCGAAATCGGGACCGATTCTGAACGGCGCCTCGCCGGGGCTGCACAACAGTCCGTCCCGACGCAAGCCGTCGAGGGCGGCGGGATCTATCTGGCTAATGACGTGGAGGCGGTCTCCGTCGCCGAGCTCTAGCTCCGCGAGCCGCAGGAGCGCCATCGCACGAGCGTCTGGGAGCCCCCTGTCTGCCATCTCTCGTCGCCGAACAAGGCCGCGCCAAACCTCGTTCATTGCATCTGCGTCCGTCACAGGAGTGCCGGATACCTGCCCGCGAACGAGTAGATCCACCACAACCAAGCGGCGTAGCAGTTCGCGGGATCGGGGATTCGCGTCAAGTCGTCGCAACTCCGGAAAGGTCTCGACGACCTCCCTTAGCTCCGAGTCGTTGAGAGGGGCTACAAGGTGATCCGTGACGGCAGCGTTGCCGTGCTCGGTGATGGTGCGGCGTACAACTTCGCTGCTGTCGATGGACGTTACCGCGACCACTTTGACATCACTGTCTTGGGCCGCACTAACCAGATAGCGAAATGCGTCCTGCTTACCCTCAGTCGTTGCGTCCGCTCCATCGACCACGAGCACACGTTGCGGGGCGCTCATTTCAGAAAGAAGTGTCGATACAGCTTCGCCCAGCACTTCTTGGATTTCTATAGGGAGGTCGGGGACGTGGCGCAAGTTGATGCACACCACTTGCATGCGATCTCGTTCCGCATCAGCTATCTCGGCAAGACCCACCACGGCAAGTGCGCTCTTACCGACACCGGACTCCCCGCTAACGACGACGGCCTCCGCATCAGACACCACTTCTAACAATTCCTTCGCTGCGGCGTCTCGATCCAAGCGCATAGAGCGGCCGCCATCGCCCGTGGTGATCTCGGTCTGCACGGAATCACGCGCCTGCTTACCAAGGCTGCGGAGTCTCTCCCATCCCTGCTTGTGCCGCCGTACCGTAGCGTCGAGCAGCACATGCGAGTCGCGCCGTACCTTCATCAGGTCTATATGTGCGGCTCGTGGTGAGTAGTCGCTCGCCAGAGCAACGAGATGATCTCGAAGCTGCGACGCGACGGTCAGGTCAGCTCCCTGCACTACTGCCCTGAGGTTGTTCACCACTCCTGCCCAGTCAGTTCCATCGGGTGTCTCAAGTCGTGGCATGAGGACATTGAGCTTCGAAAGCAATCGCCAGGTGCGTTCTTGGACAACTTTCGTGTCAGCGTCCTCTACGCCAAGATCGCGGAGTGCATTCGCCACGAGCTCCTCTAGATGGCCCAGCCTGTCTCGCACGGAGGAACTGAACTTGCCCGGCGCTTGGACGAGATTGAAGAATCCACTCGGATCACTCTGGGCAGCAGCAGCATCGGCGAGCCGCGCTAGTTGCTGGGCGTGTCGTTGTGGACCCGAGACAACAAGCCCAAACCGTTGTTCCTGCCCGTCAGGCGGCTCTTCGACAACGGCGCGGACAAACTGGCCGATCAGTTTTCGGGTGGACTCGTCGCTTTTGACGATATTCGGTGAGCGCCGAATCCCGAGGGCTAGCAGCAGCGACGGCTTCGTCTCGCCAAGGTGAGCAGCGCTCACGACGAGATCGTCAACTGGGTGGGCGGGCGCCTGCTGGAACGCAACGCTCGTTACACAGCGCCCGTCTCCGAGTTCAGAGCCGCCATCCCCCGTGAGCAAATGGGCGAGATATTGAACGGCCACCTTCCGCTCGAAGGTCACGCCGCCGCCCCCCGTCGCGTAGGGGCTCGTGCCTTGATGCGGCAAAGCTGTACCGCTGCTGCTTGCTTTCGGACTGCTTGTGTCCCTTGGGTTGGCCTTCTTCATTTCGTGCCATTCAGCCTACAACGACGTCGAGTAGCGCTCGCATCAGTCGCCCATCTCCTCTCCCAGGCGGTCGGTCAATTCGTCGGTGACGACGACGCCACTGCGTTTCGGAAGTGGTCGGAAGCCAAGCACTGGAGGCGGCTCATCCGCCCACACCGCCGACAGTACCTCCGCCTGCTCCAGCACTGTTTCCGCCGCCTTCTCCCGCTTGTCCGGCGGATAGCCGTGCTTGTTCAGGACGCGCTTCACGGCCGCCCGCAGCTTGGCCCTGACGCTCTCACGCCTGGTCCAGTCGATGGTGACGTTCTTGCGCACCGTTCGCACCAGTTCCAAGGCGATCAAGCGCAGCGTCTCGTCGCCGAGCACTTGCACGGCGCTGTCGCTGGTCTCCAAGGCGTCGTAGAAGGCGAGCTCGTCCTTGCCGAGGCCCAACGCCTCGCCGCGCTCGTTGGCAGTTCGCATCGCACGGGCGAGGTCGATGAGTTCCTCAATGACCTGCGCGGCCTCCACGGCGCGG
The DNA here is from genome assembly GCA_958296195.1 of uncultured Pseudomonadales bacterium. GTDB lineage: Bacteria > Pseudomonadota > Gammaproteobacteria > Pseudomonadales > Azotimanducaceae > Azophilus. The sequence continues at coordinate 3,993,343 of OY282455.1, forward strand.
TTCTGGTAGCGCCCCAGCGCCTTTTCGAGCAGCTCGGCGAAGGAGCGAGCCTGCACCAGGTTCTCGCGCCGACGGGTGGTGATCTCCCCGCTCAACAGCTTGCGCAGCAGTTCCACGGCAACGTTGGGGTGCTCCATGCCACGCACCTCGGCCAAGAACTCGTCTGAGAGGATGGAGATGTCCGGTTTCGGCAAACCCGCCGCTGCGAAGATGTCCGTCACGCCCTCCGGGGCCACGGCGCGGTCGATGATCTGCCGCACGGCGTGATCCAGTTCCTCATCGGTACGCGCCTCACCGGCGGAGCGTTTGGCGAGCGCGGCCTGCACGGCTTGGAAGAACGCCACATCGTCTCGGATAGCCATCGCTTCGTCGTGCGGCACGGCCAGTGCGAAGGCTTGGGAAAGCTCCCGCACGGCCTTCACGCAGCGATCCTTGCCTTCCTCCTGCGCCAAGATGTGCTCTTGGGCTGCTGGCAACAGAGCTAGGCGCTCCGCCGGCTTGCCGTCGGTCCACTTGCGCCAATCAAAACCGTGAAAAAGAGCGCAGCAGATTTCATGCTTCTCCTGCATCAACGCCACCGCCTCGCCTTGGTCGAGCGCCGTTTGCCCCGTGCCGCCGTTCTCGGTGTAGGTGGCGAGCGCCTGCCTGAGTTCATTCGCCAAGCCCAGATAGTCCACCACCAAGCCGCCGGGTTTGTCCTTGAACACTCGGTTGACGCGGGCGATGGCCTGCATCAAGCCGTGGCCGCGCATGGGCTTATCGACGTACAGGGTGTGCAGGCTGGGCGCGTCAAAGCCGGTAAGCCACATGTCGCGCACGATGGCCACCTTGAAAGAATCGTCAGAGTCGCGGAAACGGCTGGCCAACGCTTCCCGTCGCGACTTGTTGCGGATGTGCGGCTGCCAGTCCGGCGGGTCGGAAGCCGCACCGGTCATCACCACCTTCATGCAGCCCTTGTCATCGTCTTCGTGATGCCAGTCCGGGCGCAGCTTCGCCAACTGGCGATAGAGGTCTATGCAGATGCGCCGGCTCATGCAGACGATCATGGCCTTGCCGATCAACGCTTCCGTGCGGTTCTCGAAGTGCGCGACGATGTCCTTGGCGACCAACGCCAAGCGCGGCTCGGCACCGACCAGCGCTTCGAGTTGCCCCCACTTGGTTTTCAGCTTCTCCTTGCGAACCATCTCCTCGCCTTCGGTGGCTTCCTCGAAGTCCGGGTCGATGTTGGGCCGCTCGCCCTCGTCCAAGGACAGCTTGGCGAGGCGGTTTTCGTAGTAGATGGGCACGGTCGCTTTGTCTTCCACCGCGCGCTGGATGTCGTAGATGCTGATGTAGTCGCCGAACACGGCGCGGGTGTTCTTGTCGCCCGACTCCACGGGCGTGCCCGTGAAGCCAACAAAGGACGCTTGCGGCAAGGCGTCGCGCATGTGCGCGGCAAAGCCGTCGATGAAGTCGTACTGGCTGCGATGCGCTTCGTCGGCGATCACCACGATGTTGCGCCGTTCCGACAGGACGGGATGCCGGTCGCCGCGCTCTTCCGGGAAGAACTTCTGAATCGTGGTGAAGACCACGCCGCCGGACTGCACCGCCAGCTTTCTGCGCAGATCCGCCCGGTTCGCCGCTTGTACGGGCGGTTGCCGCAGGATGTCTTGACAGCGGGCGAACGTGCCGAAGAGCTGATCGTCCAGATCGTTCCGATCGGTGAGCACCACGATGGTGGGGTTCGCCATCGCCGGTTCGCGCACGATGCTCCCGGCGTAGAACGCCATCGTGAGGCTCTTGCCGGCACCTTGCGTATGCCATACCACGCCGATGCGCCGGTCGCCGGGGGCTCCGCCGGAACGCAGCCCGGTCTCGTAACGACCACGCGCCTCCGCCACCTGTCTCTCGTTGTGGTCGCGGGCTTTGGCGCGCAGCGTTTCGGCAACACCCGCCCGAACGGCATGGAATTGATGGTAGCCGGCCATCTTCTTCGCCAACCGGCCGCTGCCGTCGTCCTCGAACACGATGAAGCCGCGCAACAGCGCCAGAAACCGCCCAGGCTCGCAAGCGCCGTGCAACAACACTTGCAACTCCGCCGTGTTGGGGTCGGCGAGCTCTTGGCCGCCTATCGTCCGCCAGGGCTTGAACCACTCGCGCCCGGCGGTGAGTGTGCCGATGCGGGCCGCCAAGCCATCCGAAACGATCAGCGCCGCGTTCATGGCGAACAAGCCGAGCAGTTCAGCCTTGTAGGTTTGCAACTGTTGCCACGCCGTCCAGATCGTCGCGTCTTCATCGACAGCGCTTTTCAGTTCGATGACGACGAGCGGTAAGCCGTTCAGGAAGAGCACCATATCCGCCCGCCGCTCCCGCTTGTTCTCCACCACTGTGAACTGATTGACGGCCAGCCAGTTGTTGTTGGCCGGATGGTCGAAGTCCACAACTTGCGCCTGAGCGCCGCGGACACCGCCGCCGGGTTGTTGGTATTCCACCGCGACGCCTTCGACGAGCAGCCGATGGAAGGCGCGGTTGCGGACTTCGAGCGTCGCGCCTTCGGGCCGCGTGAGCGCTCGGTAGGCGTCTTCCAATGCCGGGGCGGGAAGACCGGGATTGAGCCGTTCGAGGGCATTCCGCAAGCGCCGGGGAAGGAATGCCTCGGCGTAGTCGTCCCGCTCAGCAGCGTCCGCCCCCGGTGCGATGTCCGGGCCGTAGGCCGTGGGCCAGCCAACCCCGCCCAACCACTCCAGCGTAGCGTCTTCGACCGTGGCTTCGGAAACGCCGCTCACGTTGCGGTCTCGGCGATCTTCTCCGCGTCTCGGATGCGGATTTCACCGGAGAGGAGTTTGGGGAGGAGGGTGTCGCGCAGGCCCGTCAGTTTCACCGCCTCCCTAGCGTCTAGTACAACGCGACGATACACCGGTCCTGAAAACCGGTCGAATGCGGCCATGACCTGTGCCGTCGGAACCACCACATCCAATTGTCGAAAGTTGCGTTTTGCTACTTCTAAAAACGTTGAACCGTTTGCGACCGACAAAATTTCCCGCTGGTGGAACCGACACCAGTGCAACAAGTAGAGACTCGACATGCCTCGGTTGGGTACCATTGCTATGAAGCCCTGATTCACACTCACCGGCACATCTGCAATCGCAAGGTATCCGATAGGTGCGCGTGATGACATCAGGACAGTGCCTTTGGGAAGCAAGCCAGAGGAAATCTGTCGGAGGCCTGCATCTGTTATTTTCCTCGCGGTGTTAATAAGAACATTAGTCGATAGCCTAGCGAGATCCTTCGGCGTCGCCCAACAATGCGAACCACCCTGCCAATAGTCGTCGACTTTTGTGCTCGGAGTGGAGCCCCCGAGAACTGCACAGGTTCCTCCAACGGGCTTGACCTCCCATCCGAACGGGATGTGCCCACATGAAGATGTTTGGAATCCATAGGTTCGAACAGGATCGAAGTCCACGAACCATGATTTGAACAGTGCGCTAATAGCCCCTTCCAGCGTCTCACCCATGCGACGGTTCAGTTCGATCTTGTCGTCGAACGCACCGAGGACTCGTGCGATGGCGCGTTGTTCCTCAATGGGGGGTACGGTCACCGGTAGAGCGTAGAATTCCTCGCGGCTTGTAGAAGGAATGGCAGATCCGCTGTCAAGTTTATTTATATCCTGATTGAGGAGTTCATAATACGCCCAGCGCGTATCAATATTTTTTTGGGGCTTTAAGTGAAAGGCAGTATCGATGACCCAGCACGGTTTAGATGAATAATGAACGCCGCGATAAGCGCCTTTCCGTCCTACAATAACTGTTGGTCCATAAGAAAGAGCATCTGAGTGATAGCCAATTTGCCCGTTGGTTCCGAATACGGGATGGGATCCCCTTAAATTTCTATAGTCACGCAGCGCTTTCCCATACTCAAGAGTTGCCAGATCGCCCCAACGACTGTCCACCCAACCACCTTTCGTATTGTGCGGTTTTTTTGCCTTTGTTAGCACCACATGGCCAGCCTCAATGCGTTTTTTGAAACTCTCTGGCACATCATCCCAAATGAACAAATCCACTCGGAATGGCAAGTTGCTTTCATCGAACGCCTCCCGCAGTTCCGCTACTCGGGCGCCCTGCTTTGGCTCGGCGAATGCTACCAAGTCCAGATCCGACGCCGGGTGCGAGGTCCACTTGACGCGGGAGCCGTAGGCCCACACGGTGGTGTTGGGGAGGTGACGGTTCAGCAGCGCCAGCACCGTTCGGCGCTGTATGGCAGTGAGGTCGATGGCGGAGGTTACTCCCATGCGTCTCCACTCATGGTTTGGTAAAGGTCGATGGCCTCGTCAATGAAGGCGGGCACCACTTCAAGGCAGGCCTTCGCCTTCTCTACGTCATAGTCGTGGGTCGTGTCGATGCGCTTCTGGGCATACACCAACCATTGATCGATCGGCGAACGGAATAAATGGTTCTGATCCGCCAATCTGAAGATCGGTTTGGGGCTGTTGGGCACGTCTGGAAGTCCCAGCCCATTGATCAGATAGCGCCTCAACACCTTCCACAGGCAGTCGTAGCAGGTCTCGAAGCGTTGGATGACCGATTCGGTGACCGCCTCTTGGTCGAGTTGGGACCGGCGGATCCCCGCATTCTGGTAATTGGCGTATTGTTCCTGAAGTCGCTGCAGCGACAGGCGGAACTTGTCGTAATCAATAAGGGGAAGTGGCGGCTGGCCTTCACTCATCTTCGCGTCTCGGTTGCGCCGCAGTCAATGCGAGGCGCGCTGCAAGACCACCGCTTCCACAGTGATCTGCCCCTTGGCGTCATCAGGATGCCCATGCACTCCTTGCCAGTCGTGCTTGCCGGTGTTGAGGACAATCCTGGTCCGTGTGATCTGCTCCGGTGCCAAGTCGTCATAACCTTCCTCGTATCCGTTTACGACCACCCGCAGGCTGCCTGGGAACCGTTGCAGAAACTCCACTAGTTCACTCACGGTCATTTTCCTACGATCCCTAAATCACTAGGCCGCGAAGTTTCTCGGCGACTTCTCAATGACGATGTATTGCACACTCTCCTACCCCCTGCTGCTCGCCGGACCGAACCCCAACGCCTTGAGGTTTTTCGCGATGGCCGCATCCAGCCGCCGCGCCTCGGCCCGTTGCTCGCGCCACTCGGCGGCGAGTCGCGTCATTTTATCTTGAAACGGCTCGTCGTCTTCGGGTTGCGGCGCCACGCCGACGTAGCGGCCTGGCGTCAGAACGTGGTCGTGGGCGCGGATGTCGTCCAAGGTCGCGCTCCTGCAAAAGCCCGGCACGTCTTGATATGGCATCTTCCGGCCCTGTGCCCGCCACGCATGGTAGGTGTCGGCGATGCGGGCGATGTCCTCGTCCGATAGTTCGCGGTGGGTGCGATCCACCATCCGGCCTTCGTTGCGGGCGTCGATGAACAGCACCTCGCCGCGCCGGTCGCGGAACTTGCCGTTGGCGCGATCGCGGGCAAGGAACCACAGGCACACCGGAATCTGCGTGTAGTAGAAGAGCTGGCCGGGCAGCGCGATCATGCAATCCACTAGGTTCGCTTCGACGAGGTTCTTGCGAATCTCGCCTTCGCCGGACGCTTGGGACGACATCGAGCCGTTCGCCAGCACGAAGCCGGCGACACCGGCGGGTGCGAGGTGATGCACTATGTGCTGCACCCACGCGAAGTTGGCGTTGCCTTTCGGCGGTACGCCATAGGCCCAGCGTTTGTCGTCGGCTAGCTGGTCGCCGCCCCAGTTGGAGATGTTGAACGGCGGGTTAGCGAGGATGAAGTCCGCCCTCAGGTCCGCATGGCGATCATTGTGAAAGGTGTCACCCTCGGCGATTTGGCCGTCTATGCCGCGAATAGCAAGGTTCATCTTCGCCAACCGCCAAGTGGTATGGTTGGACTCTTGCCCGTAGATGGAAACATGGTGGGTCGCCTGCTTGCGGCCGTTACCCGTCGCGTGGGCGTCGATGAACGCCATGGATTGCACGAACATGCCAGCGGAGCCGCAGCAAGGGTCATAAACCCGCCCCTCGTAGGGTTCCAGCATCTCCACTAGCAGCTTCACAACGCAGCCCGCGGTGTAAAACTCGCCGGCCCCTCTGCCTTCGGCGCTGGCGAATTGCGCCAAGAAGTACTCATAAACGCGACCCAGCACGTCTCGGGAACGGGCGTCCGCATCGCCCACTTGGATGTTGCTGACCAGATCGATCAGCTGGCCGAGGCGACGCTTGTCGAGTGCCGGACGTGCGTAGTCCTTCGGCAGCACGTCGCGCAGGCTTTGGTTGTCGCGCTCGATGGCCACCATCGCATCGTCCACGGCCTTCCCGATCTTCGGTTGTTTGGCAAGAGCCTGCAGGTGGCGCCAACGCGCTTTCGGTGGCACCCAGAACACGTTGGCGCCAATGTAGAAGTCGGGGTCTTCGGGATCTGCGCCCTCGTCGCGCTCAGCCTCCAGTTGCGCATGGCGCTCCTCGAAAGCGTCCGAGATGTACTTCAGGAAGATGATGCCGAGGACAACGTGCTTGTATTCCGCCGCGTCCATGTTGCCGCGCAGCGCGTTGGCGGCGGCCCAGAGCTCGGTCTCGTAGCCGGTTGTGACGCCGTTGGCGCTGCCTGGCGTGGTTGAGCGAGCCGTGCCTCTTGGTGGTTGATTGGCCTCGGCTTTGCTATTGGCCTGTGCCGGTGTCCTCGTGCGCCTCCGCATAGCTGCCGCAGCAGTCGTGGCAGCCTGGGGCTTGTGCGATTCGCCGGGTTCGGCGTGTCCTAGCAGCCGTTCCATCAATGCCTGCTTGCGCCCGGTGGGGGACAGCCCCTGAAGTTCACAGACACGCCTCACGTCAGCCACGCGAAGGTTGGCGAGGAGGACCGCTGGGTTTGCGCGATGGGATTGGGATAGGCGCGATCGCATCGCTCTGACGCTGCGCCTGTCCACGTTGTCTAGGTCGAACAAGTCAACAGCGGCCTTCAGTGCCTCCCGGTTCATCACCTCCAGAATCGCGTGCTTGACCTTCACGCCTGCGGCTCCCTGTTGCTTCAACAGCGTCATAGCGGTCAGACGGAGATCCTGACCTCGCCAACGCACCCTAGTTAGTGTAGTTGGACAGTACAATACTGTACGCCCGTGCAGCACCGCCTTGAACCCGACCTCGAGGGTTGTCCTAGAGTGACTACGGCAGTTTGGATGTTAAGTGAGTCAAGTCCGGTATTCGGCGTTGATGCGGATGTATTCGTGGGAGAGGTCGCTGGTCCAGACGGTTTCTTGGCAGGGGCCGCGGCCTAGATCGACTTGGATGGCGAACTCCGGCTGGGCCATCACCGCCGCTGCCGCCGCTTCGTCGTAGCTAGGCGCTAATAGGCCGGCCTGCGCCACCGGCACCTCGTCCAGTTTGACGGATACTCCCGCTGGGTCCAGGTCGGCGATGCCAGCGCGGCCTATGGCCATGCAGAAGCGGCCCCAATTGGGGTCCCCGGCGAATGCTGCGGTTTTGACCAAGGGGGATTCGGCCAAAGCGTAGGCGACCTGCAGGCACTCGGCTTCGCTGGCGCCGCCGGCCACCCGGACGGTGACGAACTTGGTGGCGCCTTCGGCGTCCCGGATGATGCGTTGGGCCAGTTCGGCGGCGACCTTGGAAAGGCCATCCAGCAGAGCGTCGAAGGTCGGCCCCGGCCCGTCTATTATCGGGTGGTTGGCCTTGCCGGTGGCGCAGACCACGAAGGCGTCATTGGTGGAGGTGTCCCCATCCACGGTGATGCGGTTGAAGGAGCGGGCCGTAGCGCGGCGGGCCAGCTCTGCCAAGGCGGGTTGCCGCACTTTCGCATCGCAGCAGACGAAGGCCAGCATGGTGGCCATGTCCGGTTTGATCATGCCGGCGCCCTTGGCGATGCCGGTGATGGTGACCGGTGCTCCCGCCACTTGAATGCGTTCGCTCACCGCCTTGGGAGCGGTGTCGGTGGTCATGATGGCTCCGGCCGCTGCCGCCCAGCCCTCGGCGGAGCGGGCCGCGGCGGCGGCGATGGCCTCGCTCATGGCGGCCACCGGGAGTCTTTCCCCAATCACGCCCGTGGAGAAGGGCAGCACTTGCTCGGCGGCAATGCCGTTTCCGCAGCACTCCGCGGCCCGGCGGCAGAGCGCCTCGGCATCCTCGAAACCGCGTTGGCCAGTGGCGGCGTTGGCGTTGCCGCTGTTGATGAGCAAAAGCCTAGGGTTGCCGGACTGAATCCGAGCTTCGGCCAAGGCCACCGGCGGCGCCCGAAAGCGATTCTGGGTGAAGACGCCGGCGACGGTTGAACCCTCCGCCAGTTCGATGATCGCCAAGTCGTCCCGCCGCCGCTGCTTGATGCCGGCACAAGCCGTACACAAGCGAACGCCAGAAACGGGGAGAAGCTCCCCCAAGGTCGGCAAGTTAACGGCCACTAACGACAACCCTCCGTGGAGACCAACTGCGCGGTTGCCAATGGTGCGCCAACCATCGTGGGGACAACGTGGATGAACGCGGGCGGTAGCCGCCTGTCAGTGATCACCTCGTTGAAGATGGGAAAATCGGTATCCGATCTTTGCACCCAAGCTCCCTTGTGAATTCCTAGGCACTGTTGCCACCGGACAAAACGTTGGCCTTTAGTGTCTGTTCCCCGCCCGACTTCTAGCCACCTGTTGCGGGCTTGATTCGCCACTTGGATTTCAGTCCTTTTGCAGGAAGAGCGCGTTGTTCCCGTCACGCCGCCCGTCCGTGGCATTGCTTGTATTTCTTGCCGGAACCACAGGGGCAGGGTTCGTTGCGCCCGACCTTGCGTTCGGTGCGCACGAAGGGGGCGGCCTTGGCGGTGGCTTGGTCGGCTTGGCCGTCGGCGCCGCCGTCCGGCTTCTCCAAGGCGGAAGACTCCGCATGGGAGTAGCGCATGGCCTGGGCGGCGGCCTCGCGGCGGCGGCGCTCGGCCTCCTGCACGGCGCTGGGGGCCTCGATCTGCACTCGGGAGAGCAACTGAATGACGTCGCGCTTGATGTTGGACAGCAACTCTTGGAACAGTTCGAAGGATTCGCGCTTGTACTCCTGCTTGGGCTGTTTCTGCGCATAGGCCCGCAGATGGATGCTCTGGCGCAGATAGTCCATGCTGGCGAGGTGCTCCTTCCAGCGCTGGTCAAGGATTTGCAGCATGATCTGCTTCTCCACCATGCGCATGTCCACCCCTTGCGCAGCCCATTGCTGCTCCTTGGCGGCACACTCCGCCTCCACCTGCTCGAGGATGCGCTTGCGCAGGCCCTCCTCGGCCAGGGCGTCGTCCTCGCCCAGCCACTTGCGCACCGGCTGGACGCTGGCGAACTCGGTCAGCAGGGCCTGCTCCAAACCCTCCAGGTCCCACTGCTCCTCCAGGCTTTCCGGAGGGACGTAGCCGCTGATGAGGTCGCCGACCACATCCTCGCGCATGGCGGCGATGGTTTCGGAGATGTCGTCCTCCCCCATCAGATCGCGGCGCTGTTGGTAGATGACCTGCCGCTGATCGTTGGACACGTCGTCGAACTCCAACAGGTTCTTGCGAATGTCGAAGTTGTGCCCCTCCACCTTGCGCTGCGCCTTTTCGATGGCGTTGTTGACCATGCGGTGCTCGATGGCCTCGCCCTCCTCAAGGCCAATGGACTGCATGATGCGCCGCACCCGGTCGGAGGCGAAGATGCGCATCAGGTTGTCCTCCATGGACAGGAAGAAGCGCGAAGACCCCGGATCGCCCTGCCGCCCGGAGCGGCCGCGCAGCTGGTTGTCGATGCGCCGGCTCTCGTGCCGTTCGGTGCCGATGATGTGCAGGCCGCCGGCTTCGATCACCTGATCGTGGCGCTGGCGCCATTCGCTCTTGATCCCTTCAACCTCGGCTTCGTTCGGTTGCTCCAGTTTGGCGGCTTCAACCTCCCAGTTGCCGCCGAGCACGATGTCCGTGCCCCGCCCGGCCATGTTGGTGGCGATGGTCACCGCACCGGGCGCACCGGCCTGGGCCACAATGTCCGCCTCGCGCTCATGCTGCTTGGCGTTGAGCACGTTGTGGGCGATCGTGCGCTTCTTCAGCTCCGCGGACAGACGCTCCGAGGACTCGATGGATGCCGTGCCCACCAGCACCGGCTGGCCCCGCTCCATGCAGTCGCCGATGTCGGCGACGATGGCGTCGTACTTCTCGTCGATGGTGAAATAGACCAGATCGTTGTGGTCCTCACGAACCATCGGCATGTGGGTGGGGATGACCACCACGTCCAAGCTGTAGATTTGCCTGAACTCAAATGCCTCGGTGTCGGCGGTGCCGGTCATGCCGGCAAGTTTCTCGTAGAGGCGGAAGTAGTTTTGGAAGGTGGTGGAGGCCAAGGTTTGGCTTTCGTTTTGAATCGGCACCCCCTCCTTGGCTTCCACGGCTTGGTGGATGCCCTCCGACCAGCGGCGGCCGGGCATCGCCCGGCCGGTGTGCTCATCGACGATGACGATCTCCCCCTTGGCCACCATGTAGTGGACGTCCCGCTTGAACAGCGCATGGGCCTTCAAGGCCGCATGCACATGGTGCAGCAGGTTGAGGTTGCTGGCGGCGTAGAGGCTGTCGTTTTCGTCGAGCAGGCCCATCTTGACCAAGCGCTCCTCGATGCGGGCGTGGCCGCGCTCGGTCAGCTCCACTTGGCGATTCTTTTCGTCGATGGTGAAGTCGCCCTCCACCTGCGGCGGCGCCTCTAAACCCACTCCGGGAATTTCCCGCTTCAGTTGCGGCGCCAGCTTGTTCATCTGGCGGTAGAGCTCGGTGGTCTGCTCCGCCGGGCCGGAGATGATGAGCGGGGTGCGCGCCTCATCGATCAGGATGGAGTCCACCTCGTCAACGATGGCGTAGTGCAGGTCGCGCTGAAACTTGTCCTCCAAGGAGAAGGCCATGTTGTCGCGCAAGTAGTCGAAGCCGAATTCGTTGTTGGTGCCGTAGATGACGTCGGCTAGGTAGGCTTGGCGCTTCTCCTCCTGCTTCTGGCCGGACTGAATGACGCCGACGGTCAGCCCCAATGCCTCATAAATTGGCCCCATCCAATTGGCGTCCCGTCGCGCTAAGTAGTCGTTGACGGTGACGATGTGAACACCCTTGCCGGACAGGGCGTTCAGAGTGGCGGTGAGGGTTGCCACCAAGGTCTTGCCCTCGCCGGTGCGCATCTCCGCAATCCGGCCCTCGTGCAGGGTGATGCCGCCCACTAGCTGGACATCGAAGTGGCGCATCTGCTTGGTGCGGCGCGCAGCCTCCCGCACGGCGGCAAAGGTTTCCGGCAGCAACGCATCCGGCTCGGCGCCGTTGCCGGCGCGTTCCCGCAACTCACTGCCGAACGCCCGCAGCTCGGCGTCCGACAGGGCTTCGAACCTAGGCTCCAAGGCGTTGATCTGGCGGACGACCTTGCCCATGCGCTTCAGTTCGCGGCTGTTCTTGGTGCCGAAAGCGCGGCGGAAGAGGCTGAGGGTCACGGCGGCGGCTCCGAATTGCGGAAGTTCGTTTCGACTTTAGACGGACGGGCGGCTATCTTACTCGGAATGACACCGCATCAGGAACGGGCGCCCCCCCGTTCCGGCGCGAACGCCAGGGCGCCGTGCGAGGCGCAACGCCGACATGCCCAGAAAGAAGATTGACGAGCTGCTGCAGGAGCGCCACGACCGGCGCACACCCCTGCAGCGGCTTTTGAACCGGGCAACGGACCAAGCGGCCTGGACTGCCGAATTGCGCGCCGTTCTGCCGGAAAACCTACGCCACGCCTGTCAAGTTAGGAGCTTTCGCGGCACCGTCCTGATCGTTGTCTGCCTGGACAGCGCCACGGCGACGCGCTTGCGCCTGCTCGGCCCGGAACTTACCGAACGGCTCCGGGCCTTGCCCCACTTCAGCCAGATCGAGGGAATCAGGGCAAAAGTGTCGCCATACTAGCAATCCGCTCGCCGCCCCCCGAATTGACCACTTTGGTGGAAGTGCCCCTTGTCCCTTAATCTACTTGGCGGCGCAGGAAGGTCGGCACGTCCAGAAAGTCGATGTCGCCGGCGGGCGTTGACAGCGGATCAACGGCCGGAGCGGCCGACTGGGCTCGGAACGCATCGCCGCGCCGCCGCCAAGTCGGATCTTCAAAGTCCGGGTAGTTGGGCTCCCCCTCAAGGGAGGTGTTGTCAACCGCGATGCTTGGCGGCCTTAGCGACTTGCCCAGGCCGGTGGCGACGATAGTGACCTTGAGCTCGTCCCCCATCTCCGGATCCAAGATCCAGCCGCGGATGATTTCAGCATGGTCCGACGCGCATTCGCGCACCCTGGCCAGAATCTCCTGAAATTCAGGCATGGTCATCGATGGCCCGGTGGTGACGTTGACCAAAATCCCCTGGGCGCCGTTAATGTCCACCCCATCCAGCAGCGGGCAGGATATGGCGGCTTCGGTGGCCTCCCGGGCGCGTTCCTCGCCGGACGCTTGGCCGCTGCCCATCATTGCCAAGCCCTTGGCGCTCATGACCGTCTTGACGTCCGCGAAGTCCGTGTTGATCCGGCCCGGCCGCAAAATGACGTCGGCTATGCCCTCCACGGCGCCGTACAACACATCGTCAGCGGCCGCAAAGGCGTCCAGCACGGTGCATTTCTCCGGGCTGATGGCCACCAGCTTCTCGTTGGAGATGACGATCATGGAGTCAACTTGGAGCTTAAGTGCGGCCAAGCCGGCCTCCGCTGCAGCGTCGCGGCCCTCCGCTTCAAACGGTTTGGTCACCACGGCGACCGTGAGAATGCCCTTCTCCTTAGCCAGCCGCGCCACCACTGGCGCCGCGCCCGTGCCGGTGCCGCCGCCCATGCCGGCGGCGATGAACACCATGTGGGCGCCTTCCAGAATTTCACTGATCTGACCGGCGTCCTCCAGGGCGGCGTTCTCGCCGATCTTGGGTTTGGCGCCGGCGCCCAGGCCTCCGGTGATCTTGTCGCCGATGGTCAGCTTGGTGCCAATGCTGAGCTCGGACACCGCCTGCTCATCGGTGTTCATGGCGACGAACTCCACGCCGTAAAGCTGTTTGTTCATCATGTGCTGAACGGCGTTGCAGCCGCCGCCGCCCACTCCGATCACCTTGATGACCGCACGGCGGTTATCCTCTTCGATCAAAAATTTTGGCGGTGCCCCGGCCGGCTGTTCATTCGCTTCGCCAACCGGCGCCGTCGGTTCGTTCGGCTGAACTTCGGCCTGGCCATCCCTCGGCAGCGACGCCGCCTGTGCGTTCGATTCATAGCCGGTTGGCCGGCTCGTCTGGAAGTCGTTCTGCTCATGTGCAGTCATCTGCCATCTCCAATTAAAAGTTGTTGCCCATCCATTGCCTGAGCCCCTGTAACCAGCTTCTCCAGCCGCTGCGGGTGGCTGGGCGTTCACCCGCTTTCTGCTCGTGTTCCTTGCCAAAGAGCATCAAACCCACCCCGGTCGAATGAATCGGGTTGCGCACGATGTCCTTAAGCCCAACGACGTTCTTAGGCGCCCCTAGGCTGACCGGCAATTGGAATATCTCTTCGGCCAATTCGACAACGCCCTCCATCTTGGAAGCCCCACCCGTGAGGACGATGCCCGTAGCGATCAACTGTTCGAATCCACTGCGCCGAAGCTCGCCCTGAATCAAGCCAAAAAGCTCGTCATACCTTGGCCCCACCACCGCCGCCAAGTCTTGGCGTGGCAACCCCCGGGGCGGGCGGTCCCCGGCGCCTGGCACCTTGATCATTTCGTCTGGGCCGGCCAATTGGGTGAGGGCGCAGCCGTAACGAACCTTAATTTCCTCGGCGTTCTTGGTGGGCGTCCGCAGCGCCATAGCGATGTCGTTGGTCAACTGATCGCCGGCGATGGGAATGACTGCGGTATGGCGAATGGCGCCCTTGGCGAAGACTGCAATGTCCGAAGTGCCGCCACCGATATCGACTAGGCAAACGCCGAGTTCGCGCTCGTCATCCGTAAGCACCGAATAGCTGGACGCCAACTGCTCCAGAATGACGCCGTTGACCTTGAGGCCGCAGCGTTCGATGCACTTCTCGATGTTCTGCAGCGCGTTGGCCGAGCAACTGACGAGATGAACCTTGGCCTCCAAACGCACTCCGGACATGCCTCGAGGATCGCGCACGCCGTCTTGGTGATCGATGATGTACTCCTGCTCCAGCACATGCAGCATCTTCTGATCGGCGGGAATGGCCATGGCTTCCGCAGCGTTGATGACCCGCTCCACGTCGTGGTCCAACACCTCCCTGTCCGGCACCGCAACCACGCCGTGGGAGTTGGTGCTGTTGACGTGGCTGCCGGCAATGCCGGCATAGACCGACTTGATGTTGCAGCCGGCCATCAGCTCGGCCTCCTCAACGGCCCGCTGAATGGATTGCACCGTTGACTCGATGTTCACCACCACGCCTTTGCGCAGGCCGCGGGAGGGATGGGTGCCGATGCCCTTGATCTCCAGCTCATTGCGCTCAGTGACTTCGCCCACGATGGCGGCCACCTTGTTGGTGCCGATGTCGAGGCCCACGATCATGCGCCCTGTTTCGTTATCCGAGGTCATTTGCTGTCTTGCGTCCTCAGTGTCTCGTCTCATCGCTCCGCGAGCAGGTCCAGGTCCGCCCAGCGAACGGCGGCCCCATTGGCGTAGCGCATGTCCAGATAGAGCAGCGGGCCCTCGCTGGTCTGCAGCAGATGCCGATAGAGCAACAGAAAGCGATGCATGCGGTCATGCAGGTTTTCCGCACCCAATGCGGCCTGCACGCCGTTGACCAACTCCACCCGCCATTCGCCTAGCGCATTCTCGGTGAGCGAACCGATCCGCAGTCGATCCTCCTCCACGGATTGCGCCAAGGAGGGCCCAGAGGGCTCTCCCGCAGCGATGAAGCCTGCTGTCGGAGCCTCCTTGGGGAACTCCTTCGCGTCCAAAATGCCCTGCAGGTAGCGCAACACCGCCAGAGCCTCCTGTGGGCCGGAAACGGCGCAGTCGAGATAGGGCACCGCCGTGGTTGCGTCCGGGGTTTTGACCACTTCGCCGGCGGAGGACAGATAGCCCTTGTCCGCCCACTGCGCCACCACCGCCTCCCTTTCGATGTACACGGAAATGCGATCGGGCCAGATCCGGCGAATGCTGACGTTGCGCGGCCAGGACAGGGCCAAGATCCCTTCGCGGAGTGCATTGAGGTTCAC
Organism: uncultured Pseudomonadales bacterium; assembly: GCA_958296195.1. Lineage (GTDB taxonomy): Bacteria > Pseudomonadota > Gammaproteobacteria > Pseudomonadales > Azotimanducaceae > Azophilus. The sequence goes on from OY282455.1 coordinate 4,008,490, forward strand.
GGACAACAGGCGCGCCGGCATCCATTCGGAAATTCGCGCCCGCACCTCCCGCACTTCTCCCGGCGCCAGTTCGCCGAGCACATCCACGACCCGCAACGGCCGGTCCAGGAACAGGTAGCCGATGACCGCGGCCAACCCCAAGCCAAGCAGAGCCACTGCCATCGTCAACCTACGCAGCATGGGCGCCTCGCAGTCCCTTGGAGACTTCACTGACGTTGCCGGCGCCTTGCACCAACAAGACGTCGCCATCCGCAACGATGCTCGGCAGCTTCTTAAGCGCTTCGTCCGGGCTGCTTGCAAACACCGGCGGCGGCGCTCCAGCGGCTTGGATGCTGCGGCACAGCGCCGCTCCGTCCGCCCCGTTTATGGGTGCCTCGCCGGCCGGGTACACCTCCATCAAGACGAGCCGATCGACCTCCGCAAGAACCCGCACAAAGGCGTCATAGAGTTCCCGGGTGCGGCTGAACCGATGCGGCTGATAGGCCATCAGGAATCGGCGCTCCGGCCAGATTTGCCGGGCGGCGCGCAACACCGCCCGGATTTCGGTGGGATGATGCCCGTAGTCGTCCACCAACGTGACTTTGCAGGCGCCGACGCGAACACCGTCAAAGATCTGAAAGCGGCGACCGACTCCGCCGAATTCCGCAAGTCCCTGCACAATGGCTTGGTCGCCGATGCCCTCGTGGGTGGCTGCGGCAATGGCCGCCAAGGCGTTCTGCACATTATGGCGGCCCGGCGCCGCCAAGCTGACCTCCAGGGGAGGGCGCCCCTCCGGACGGGAAGTCCGAAAGCGCCAGCACCTGCCTTCAACCGCGACCTCCGAGACCGAGAAGTCGGCGTCTTTGGCAAAGCCGTAAGTCAGTATGGTCCGCGAGATTCTAGGCAGGAGCCGGCGCAGCACCGGATCATCCAAGCACAGGACCGCAACGCCGTAGAACGGCAGCCGGTGGACAAATTCGATGAAGGCGTCCTGCAAGCGCTCGAAATCGTGGCCGTAGGTGGCCATGTGATCCGAATCGATGTTGGTGATGACCGCCAACATGGGCTGCAGACGCAAAAAGGAAGCGTCCGACTCATCGGCCTCGACGATGATCGCTTGGCCCATGCCCAAACGGGCGTGGGCGCCGGCGCTTTCCAACAAGCCGCCAATCACGAAGGTGGGGTCCAATCCCGCGGCTTGGTAAATGGCGGTCAGCAGGCTCGTGGTGGTCGTCTTGCCGTGAGTGCCGGCAATGGCGATGCCGTGCCGATAGCGCATGAGTTCGCCCAGCATCTCCGCCCGGGCAATCACGGGAATGCGCCGCTCATGTGCATCGACGATCTCTGGGTTGCCGTTGTCGATGGCGCTGGACCGAACCACCACGTCCGCTCCCGCCACCTGCTCTGGAGCATGGCCTTTGAACACCTTAGCTCCCAAGGAGGCCAGCCGCGCCGTCACAGCCGACGGATGAAGGTCCGACCCCGACACCTCGTATCCTTGGTTGATAAGCACTTCGGCAATGCCCGACATGCCGGCCCCGCCAATGCCGACGAAGTGAATGCGTTGGACGCCCCCCATCTCCGGCGCCTTGAAGCCGGCCCCGCTGATGCCGCCGTTCATGAGCGCGTCGCCTCCAGTTGCGCCCGGCAAACCATGCCGATGAGGGCGGCGCAGACGATGAGGCTGTTGCCCCCATAGCTGATGAACGGCAAGGTCAGCCCCTTGGTGGGCAGGCTGCCGGTGGTGACGCCGATGTTGATCAGCATCTGCAAGGCCAGCAGCAGCCCCACGCCGTAGCAGACGTAGCCGCCGAACTTGTGGCCCATGCCAAGGACGGCGCGGGCCGTGCCTAAAATTCGCTGCACCAAAACCGCCAGCAGCGCCAGCAGCGCCACCGCACCGAGCAAGCCAAGCTCCTCGGCCACCACCGCGTAGATGAAGTCGTTGTGCGCATCCGGCAAATACCAGAGCTTCTGAATGCCGTCTCCAAGGCCAAGGCCAAGCAGTTCGCCGCGGCCAAAGGCGATCAGCGAATGGGTGAGTTGATAGCCGCTGTCAAAGGCCGTCGCCCAAGGATCGATGAAACTGACCAGCCGCGCCATTCGATAGGGTTGGACCCAAGCCAGGAGAGCCAGCACCGCCCCGCCAACCAAGATGACCAGCAGGAAGTAGCGCAGACGAATCCCAGCCAGAAACATCATGGCGAACGCCACCCCGCTGAGAACCACCACAGTGCCGAAGTCCGGCTGCAGCAGCAGCAGCACCGCCATGGCGCCAAACCAGAGCAGCGGCATGCCCAAGGCCGCTGGGGATTCGCGCAAGGCCAGGTCCCGTTTGGCCAGATAGCCGGCGAAATAGACGATGACGGCGGCCTTGGCCAGTTCCGCCGGCTGCAGGCTGAAGCCGCCTAGCTGCACCCAGCGTTTGGCGCCCCTCACTTCATCCGCCACCCCGGGGATCAAGATGGCGATGCATAGGGCGACTGCGCCAACCAAGGCCAACTGATGACAGCGCTCCCAAAATTTGAGAGGCACCGCCAAGACGACCAGAAAGCCGATCAAGGCGATCACGAGGTAGACGCCGTGTTTAAGCAGGTAGGGCGCGTTCATGGCGACGGATGCCGAGGCAACCATGACCAAGCCCAGGCCTAGAACCAGCCACCAGCAGATGAGCAGCGGCGCATCCAGCCGGATCATGGCGTTAGCTCCCCAACCAGAGCGCGGAAGGTTTCTCCCCGGTCCTGGAAGTCTCGGAAGTGATCGAAACTCGCGCAGGCCGGGGATAGGAGCACGGTGTCTCCTGGTTCGGCCTCCTTGGCGGCTAGGCGCACGGCGTCGGCTAGGCAACGGCTGCGCACAACCTGGGTGCGCCGCCCAGCCGCTTCGGCTATCGCCGGGCCGTCCTGCCCGACGGCAATCAAACGGCGTACCCGCTTGGCGATGAGGTCCCCCAGCGGGCCAAAGTCGGCGCCTTTGCCAACGCCCCCGGCGATGAGCGTAATGTCGCCGGGTCGAGTGGAAAGGCTGGTCAACGCCGCTTGGGTGGCGCCGGGGTTGGTCGCCTTGGAGTCGTTGACGTAGGTGACCCCACCGACGACGGAGACGACTTCGCAGCGATGCGCTAGGCCCTTGTAGCCCAGCACCGCCTCGCCAAGGGCCTCCAAACTGGGGCCAACGCCCAGTTCCCCACCACCGTGGAGCAACGCCAGCGCAGCCATGAAGTTGGCCTCGTTGTGAGCGCCGGCAAGCGGCAGGCGAGCGGCTTCGAGTACGCCCTCTTCGCCCCGACTCAGCCAACGGACGCCGTCCTTGACGCGAATGCCCCAATGCCCGGCCAGCGGCGCATCGGCACCGAAGGTCACCAAGCGTTCGAGCGCCCCTGGATCGTCCGGCAGGGTGAGCGGATCGTCCCGATTGGCGACAGTGCGTTCAGCCGCGCGGTAGATGCGGAGCTTGGCGCGGCGGTAGTCCTCCATCCCGCGGTGCTGGTCAAGGTGGTCGGCGGAGATGTTGAGAATGGTGGCGGCTTGGTAGGGATAGGTCTGCATGCGCTCCAGTTGAAAGCTGGAAAGCTCCAGCACGTAGCAGTCGCAGTCCGGGCGAATCAGGTCCAGAGCGGCGTCGCCGAGGTTGCCGCCAACACCGGGCCGATGGTTCAGCCCGGCGAGGGCATGCCCCACCACGGTGGTCACCGTGCTCTTGCCGTTGGTGCCGGTGACGGCGAAGATGGGCTCGTCAACGGCTCGGCAGAACAGGTCTATGTCGCTCAGCACCGGCCGGTCCGCGGCCAGAATTCGCTGCGCCAGCGGGCTTTGCAGGCTTAGGCCCGGGCTCATCACCACCCGGTCGAAGCGCCGCAGCTCGATCTCGTCGGCCCCCAGCCGATAGTCCAGGTCAGGGTGCTCGGCCATCGCTTGGCCAAGGCAGGGCGGTTCCGTGCGGGTGTCGAGGACAACCAGGTCGTCGCTCCCCGCCAGATGGCGCAGGCAGGACAAGCCGGTGACCCCAAGTCCCACAATGAGCGTTCGTTGCGCCATCCGCTACCTCAGCTTCAACGTGGAAAGGCCGATGAGCACCAGCACCAAGGTCAAAATCCAGAAGCGGACGATGACCCTAGGCTCCGGCCAGCCCTTCAGTTCAAAGTGGTGGTGGATGGGCGCCATGCGGAAGATGCGTCGTCCGGTCAGACGGAATGAGGCGACCTGCATGACGACGGAAGCCGTCTCCATGACGAACAGGCCGCCCATGATGAGCAGCACGATTTCGTGGCGGACGATGACGGCGACCACGGCCAGGGCGGCGCCCAAGGCCAAGGCGCCCACATCGCCCATGATGATCTGCGCGGGATAGGTGTTGAACCACAGGAAGCCAAGACCGGCGCCGATCAGGGCGCCGCAGAACACCGCCAGTTCGCCGGCCTCCGGTATGTAGGGGATCTGCAGATAGCTGGCGAACTCGACGTGGCCGGCGAGATAGGCGATCAGCCCCAACCCGGCGCCAACCATGACTGTAGGCAAAATGGCCAAGCCATCCAGGCCATCGGTCAGGTTGACCGCATTGCTCATGCCGACAATGACCAAATAGGTCACTACGACGAACCCGACGCCTAGGGGTATGACCACGGCCTTGAAGAAGGGCACGATCAGATCCGTTTCGGCGGGAAGTTCGGCGGTCATGTACAGGAGCAGGGCGGTCGCCAAGCCGAACGCCGATTGCCAAGCATATTTCCAGCGGGCCGGCAGTCCGTCCGAGTTGCGTTGCCGCACCTTGCGGTAGTCATCGACCCAGCCGATTCCACCGAACGCCAGGGTCACCAACAGCACGGTCCAAACGTAGCGGTTCGCCAACTCTCCCCACAGCAGGGTGGTGGCGACGATGACGATCAGGATCAGGGCGCCGCCCATGGTGGGTGTGCCGGCCTTGTCCAAGTGGCTGGAAGGCCCGTCGTCGCGGATGGGTTGGCCAATCTGGTGGCGGCTCAGGCGGTCGATGACGAAGGGACCGATCATCAGGGACAGCCCAAGCGCCGTCACCACGCTGACCATGGTGCGAAAGGTCAGGTACTGAAAGACGGAAAAGGCGCTGACAAACTGCGCGATGTATTCGGTTAGCCAGAGCAGCATCAGCATCGCTCCCTAGGGGCGCCCAGCAGTTCGCTGACGAATTGCCGGTCGCTGAACGGGTGCCGGCGACCGGCCACTTCCTGATAGTCCTCATGGCCCTTGCCGGCGACCAACACCAGATCTTCCGGCCCGGCGCCGCGAATGGCCGCGGCGATGGCGGTGCCTCGATCAATCTCCTGCACCACGGCGGCCCCATCGGCAAGGCCGGCAGCCATGTCCGCAATGATTTTGCTCGGGTCTTCGCGGCGCGGGTTGTCGCTGGTGAGCCAGACAAGGTCCGCCAACTGGGCCGCCACTCGAGCCATCATGGGCCGTTTGCCCGTGTCGCGCTCTCCGCCACAGCCGACCACGCAGCCCAACTGCCCTGAGCAGTGGCGCCTAACTGCTTCGAGCACCTTCGCCAAAGCGTCAGGTGTGTGCGCATAATCGACCACGACGGTCGGAAACCCTGGCTGCCGAAAGAACTCCACGCGCCCCGGAACACCGGGTATGGCCGCGGCGGCGGCAGCGATGTCCGCGAACGGCAAACCGGCCGCGGCGAGCACGCCAATGGCGGCGCTGAGGTTGGCGAGGCCGAAGTCGCCGCACACTGGCGCGACCAGCTCGGCCCCGCCCCAAGGGCTCTTCAGCTGGGCGCGCACACCTTGGCGCAGATGCTCGACCCGCTCCCAGCGGAGATCGGCGGAAGGCCCGCCATAGGTGACCACCTGAAGACGCCGCAGGCTTCGCGCCAACCGACAGCCGAAGTCGTCGCCGATGTTGATGACGGCGCCGCGCAACGAGGGGAATTCAAACAAGCGGCGCTTGGCGCTGCCGTAGGCGGCGAGGCTGCCGTGGTAGTCCAAGTGATCGCGGGTGAGGTTGGAGAAGACTGCATAGTCGAAAGCGATGTCGTCCGCCCGTCCCTGGGCCAAGGCATGGGAGCTCACCTCCAGCGCCGCCCAACGGCAGCCGCGGCGATGCACGCAGGCGAGGCGCTTCTGGGTTCTCACCGCGCTCTCTGTCGTCAGCCGCGACGGGGCCAAAGCGCCCGGCTCTCCCCAACCTAGGGTGCCAAGATAGGCGGCCGGCCGGCCTAGCTTGGCCGCCAAGCCGGCGAGCTGATGGGCGATGGTGGTTTTGCCGTTGGTGCCGGTGACGCCAACGCAGACCATCTTGCGGCTAGGTGCCGCATGAAACCTGGAGGCAAGGGCGCCGCGCCGCTTGCGCAATTCCGGCACCTGCACCACGGGCGCCGAAAGAGCCGGCAGCGGACGCTCCGCAAGCACGCAGGCCGCCCCCCTTGCGACTGCGGCGGCGGCATACTCGTGTCCGTCGGCGGCGCCGCCGGCAACGGCAACAAAGGCGTCCCCCGGCTGGACATCCCGAGAGTCATCGCTGACCCCGCTGATCTCAAGAGCCGGCGCTTTGGGCTCACCAAGCAGGGTGCGCAAACTCATCCTTAGCCCATTCCCGCTCATGACAGGGTGCTTCCGGCGACGAGCAGTCGGCCCTGATCGGGCGAGACCCCCAAAAGACGCATGGCGCGCTCCGTCACCCGGGAGAACACCGGGCCGGCGACGGCGCCGCCGCCAACCTCCTCGCCCTTGGGCTCGTTCACCACAACGACCATGACGATCTTCGGCTCAGTCAGGGGCGCCACTCCGGCGAAAAGCGCCAAGTGACGCTTGTCGGTGTAGCCTTCGCGGCCCACGACGCGGGTGGTTCCGGTTTTGCCGCCGACGCGGTAGCCGGCCACTCGAGCCCCTGGCGCAGTGCCGGAAGGGCTGGCGACGCCCTCCATCATGGCCAGCACCTGGTGGGCCAGCTTGGCGTCAAACACCCGCTCCCCGGAGGGCGGCCGAGAGCGCTTGATGATGGTGGGCGACACCCGAACACCGCCGTTGGCTAGGGTCAAGTAGGCTTGGGCTAGCTGCAAAGGCGAAACGCTCAAGCCGTAGCCATAGGCCAAGGTGGCGCGGACGATGCGGCTTCTCAGTTGCGCGTCGTCCATCTTGGCCATGGACTCGCCAGGCAGCCCGCTGCCGATGAAGGTGTCGGCGCCGGCCCGGTGCAGCGTGTTGTAGATGGCTCGCTCCGGCAGCGCCAACGCCACCTTGGAGATGCCCACCTGGCTGGACTTCCGCACGACGCCGGCCAGGGTGAGTTCGCCGTAGTTGTTGGGGTCCTCAATCAGCTTGCCGCGTACCGAAAGGTAGCCGGGCGCTGTGTCGATCAAGGTGTCCGCAGCGTACTGGCCGCTTTCCAGCGCCGCCAGCGCGGCGAAGGGCTTGATGGTCGAGCCCGGTTCGTAGGTGTCGGTGACCGCCCGGTTGCGCATGCCGGCCAAGGCCGTCGCCAAGGAGGCGTTGGGGTTGTAGGACGGGGAGTTGGCCAAGGCGAGGATTTCCCCGGAGCGGGCGTCCAGAATGACGATGGAGCCAGAGGCGGCGCCGTGGCCAAGCACGGCGTCCTTGAGCTCCCGGTAGGCGAAGTACTGCAGGCGCAGGTCTATGCTGAGCGCCAGGTCCTGGCCGAATCTCGGCGCCTCCACATAGTCGAGGTCACGGATGACGGCGCCCAGCCGGTCCTTCAACACGACCTTGCGTCCATGGCGTCCGCGCAGCCGTTTGTCGAAGGCGAGCTCCACGCCCTCAAGGCCCACATCGTCCATGTTGGTGATGCCGACCACATGGGCGGCGGTTTCCGCCGCCGGGTAGTAGCGGCGGTACTCGCTGCGAAAGTGGAGACCCGTGATCTCCAGCGCTCGAATGCGCTCCGCCAAGCGCCAGGAGACCCGCCGCTTCAAGTACACGAAGGATTTGCCTCGTTTGGCGTCCAATCGTTCGGCAAGCGCTCTAGGAGAGGTTTGCAGCAAAGGAGCTAGGCGCTTGATGTCGCCTTCCGACAGCGTTGCGCGGCTGGGGTCGCTCCACACGGAAACCGTCGGTGTGCTGACCGCCAAGGGCTCGCCAAGCCGGTCATAGATGACGCCGCGGTGGGACGGAATGATCTCCTCGCGAACCGAACGAGCATCTCCCTGATCCTGCAGAAACTCCTTCTCCAGCAGGGTCAGGTGCAGCACCCGGCCGGCCAGCGCGGCGCAGCCGACGAAGAACAGCCAGACAACCAGATGGTGGCGCCAAGCCTTCATCGCGGCACCTGCCGCACTTGGTCGGGAAACCGCATCTTCAGCTCGGTGCGCGCCACCCGCTCGACATTGTAGTAGGCGGACAGGGCGCCGCGCTCCAGCAGGAGCCGCCCATGCTCGTCGAGCAGGTGATCCTGACGATGACGCACGGCCTCCAGGCCCTTGTGCAGTTGCCGGACCTCATGGGTCTGCCACACCACCAGCAAGCCGGAAGCGATTACAGAAGCCAGCAACGCCAACAGCACCGCGGCCGAACCCCACTTCAGGCCGCGCACCCGGAAGCGGGCGGCCTTGGTGCGCTTCGCCGGCCTCGCCTTGGCGGCCTTGCTCTTGGATTTTTTGCGGCCCAGTTTCATGCGGTGCGCTCCAGAACGCGCAGCACCGCGCTGCGGGCGCGGGGGTTGCGCTGCACTTCCGCCTCGCTGGGACGCAGCGGCCCAGCAGCAATCCGGGCCACCGCCTTGAGTTCCGCAGAGCGCAACGGCACCTCCTTGGGCACCGAAGGCGGCGAGCTGCGCTCTCGAAAGAACCGCTTGACGATGCGATCCTCCAAGGAATGAAAGGCGATCACGGCCAAGCGCCCGCCGATGGCAAGGGCATTGAACAGCCCTTCCAGCCCGGCCTGCAGTTGGGTTAGCTCCTCGTTGATGAAGATGCGGACGGCTTGAAAAACCCGCGTCGCCCCATGCTTACCGCGGGTCGGCCGCGGCTGGCTGGCGGTGACCAGACGCGCCAACTGGCCGGTGGTGGCCAGCGGGCGGGCGGCGCAGATGGCGCGGCTGATGCGGCCGGCGTAGCGCTCCTCCCCGTAGCGGCGGATGACCTTGGCGATTTCCGCCGCCGGCGCCTTGTTCAACCAAACGGCGGCGGGGAGGCCGCGGTCCTGGTCCATGCGCATGTCCAAGGGACCGTCGGCGCGGAAGCTGAAGCCCCGCTCCGGGTCGTCCAGCTGGGCGGAGGAAAGCCCAAGATCCATAAGCGCGCCCTGCACCGCGTTCATGCCGGTGTCCGCCAAGGTCTCCGCGATGTCGCCAAACCAGCCTCGCCGGGGAATGACCCGAGACTCACGTTCCGCCAAGGCCTGAGCGCATTGAAAGGAATCTGCGTCCCGGTCCAATGCCAGCAGTCGGGCTTGGGGGCCGATGCGCTGCAGCAGTTGGCGGCTGTGGCCGCCCTGGCCGAAGGTGGCGTCCACGAAGTTGCCCCCCGCCCCGACCAAGGCGATGCTGCTGACGGCCTCAGGGCAAAGGACTGGAGCGTGGGCGGCGTTCATATGGATAGCCCGCTCAGTTCTTGGATCTCGGAAAGAGGGTCTTCCTCGTTCTCCTCCAAGTCTTTACGGAAGCTCTGCATGGTCTCGTTCCAGTTGGCATCGTCCCAGATCTCGATCTTTTCGCCCAAGCCGACGAGGCACAGCCTTTTGTCAAGCTCCGCCCATTCGCGCAACTTCGCCGGCAGAAGCAGGCGACCGCTGCCGTCGAGTTCCAAGTTCACTGCTTGGCCAAGCACTATCTGCTGAATTCGCCGCACCGAGGTGCGGCGGTTGGGCAGATTCTCCAATTTGTCTCGCAATTTTTCCCAAACCGGGCGAGGATAGAGGCCCAAGCACGGGTCATACGGGCTTACTGTCACCGTCACCGCCCCCTCGGAAAGGTCGGCGACGATTTCGCGATGGCGAGCCGGCAGCGCCATGCGCCCCTTGGTGTCCAAGGTGGCGCTGGCTATGCCCTGAAATTTGAGCGCATCCGGCACAGGAAGCCCTATTCCCACATATACCCACTTTTTCCCACCGGCACGGTAAAGAGGGTTTTTCCGCCTGTCAAGGCGAAAAAGGGAGAAAAACTGGAATGGAATCCGAGGCTTGCTCCCGAATCCCATAGGGGGGAACTGGCTGGGATTGGTCGCCGAAAGCCTCAGCTCCCATAGAGGGACTTGGGTTGCGGGGTTTTTCCCCGCTCTTTGGCGGACGGGTACACCGCGCCTAGGGGGTTGAGGGCGCGGCTCGATCCCGAACGGCGCCGCAACGCCGCCCTAGCGGCGGTCCAACAGCCTGATGGCGTCGTACAGCGTCTGGGCGCCTACGGCTAGCTGTTCCTTGGTGGCCCACTCCTCCGCGCAATGGCTGCGCCCGTCCAAGCAGGGAATGAAGATCATGCCAGCTGGGCAGAGCTTCGACATGCAGGCCGCGTCATGCCCGGCGCCGCTGGCCATGAATTTGTAGCTCGCGCCGCCCTGCCGACAGGCCGCCTCTATGGCCTGCTGAACCCCGGCATCGCAGGCGGCCGCGGGGGAAAAGCTCACCAAGGCGCTCGAAAACGCTACGCCCAATTGCTCGGAAGCCGCTTTTCCGACTTCGCAAATTTGTTCGACTATGGACTGGGCCACCGAATCACTGCTGCATCGCACCTCCAGAGTCATGTCAACGCCGCTGGGAACAACATTGGAGGCGTTCGGCTTGACGTCGAGCTTGCCCACCGTGGCCACGACATACTCCGGCCGATCCAGCCATGCCCTGGCTTGTTCGTCGGCAGCCGCCACCGTGCGCGACGCGGCAACCAAGGCGTCCCTGCGGATGGTCATGGGGGTCGTGCCGGAGTGATCGGCTTGCCCGGAAAACGCCAGATCCATCCGGGTGATGCCCACGATGTCCGTGACCACGCCGATGGACAGGGACTCCTTCTCCAGCACCGGCCCCTGCTCGATGTGCAGCTCCACGAAGGCCGCGAACTCCCCGTTTCCCAGCAACGGCCGGTCCAGGGCGGCCGGATCTCCGCCGACTGCGGCAATGCCCTCGGCCAGTGTGCCGCCGGCTGGGGATTCGTAGGCCAGCATGGCCGCGGAAAGGTCGCCGGTAAGCGCCCGGCTGCCCACCCGTGACAGGCCGTATTCGCTGGGCTCCTCCGCTAGGAAATCGATGACGTCGAAGTCACGCCGAAGCCGCACCCCTTGGTCTTGATAGGTGTGCGCCACTTCAAGGGCGGCGAGGACTCCGGCGATGCCGTCAAAACGGCCGCCGGACGGCACGGTGTCGGTATGGGACCCGGAGCCCAGCCTAGGCAGGCCGCTGTCCTCGCCGGGAAGGCGGCCAATCAGGTTGCCGCCGGCATCCACGCTGACCGCCAAGCCCGCTGCAAGGAATTGTTCACGCAACCACTGCCGGCCCTGCCGATGCAGAGAACTGAAGGAGCGGCGGGTGTAGGGGCTGCCTGGGTCCGTCAGTGCGCCAAGCGCTTCAAGGCGCCGCCACAACCGCTCCGCGTTGACGTTCATCGGCCCACGGAGTCAAGCAACCGGACGAACGAACTGGCCGAAGCCGGCGTCGGCCAGAACGGACGAGCCATCCCAGACCTGTCGTCCGCGAACGAAGGTCGCCGTGACTTGGCCGGCCATCTCCCTGCCGTGGTAGGGGCTCCACTCCGTCGCTCCTTCGGAGCGGGCTTCATCGTAGATGGCCGGTTCCGGGCTGAGCACGGCGAAGTCCGCGTCGCTGCCCACGGCGATGACGCCCTTCTGGGGATGGAGGCAAAAGTGCCGCGCAACGTTCTCCGCCAAGAGCTTGGCCACCACCTCGATGCCGAGGCCGCGCGCCATGCAGCCGGTGTAGAAGGCCGGCAGCAGGGTTTGCAGGCCCGGCATACCGGAGGCGTTGGTCAGAAATTCGTTCTTCGACTTGCGGTCGATGCTCCAAGCGACATGGTCGGATGAAACGAAGTCCACATGGCCTTGCGCCACCCGACGCCAAAGATTCTCCCGCTCCGGCAACGGGCGGATGGGCGGGCCTTGCTTGATTTTGGCGCCCAATACCTCCATGTCCTCCTCGGAGAAAAACAGGTACTGCACGCAAGTCTCGATGCTGGCCTTGTAACCCAATGCCTTGAAGGATTCGCAGATCTCGAACCCTCGGTCCAAGGAGCAATGCACCACATGGGCGCGGCAGCCGCTGGTCACGCCGATTTCATAGACTTCATTGATGGCGAGGGTCTCGGATATCGGTGGGCGCGTTTCGCCGTAGGTCTGGTAGGAGTTGCGGCCGGCGGCGTTGGCGAGCGCAATTTCGTGGTCTATCACCTCTTGGTTCTCGTTGTGGATGCCGCAGGCGAGGCCGGTGGGGGCCACGATGCTGAAAGCCTCCAGCAAGTCATAGGGGGCGATGCGGGCGAAGCGGGTGGGGCTGGTCTCGTAGGTGGACATCTTGAAGGCGCAGGCGCCGGCGTCGATCATCGGCAAGATCTCGTGCATGCCGCCGGTTTTGGCGATGGTGGCGTAAAGCGCCACATCCACGCAGGACTCCCGTTCCACCACGGCGACTTTTTCCTCAAACAGCGCCTGGCTGATGACGGGCTGTGGGTCGTCGTAGGGCATGTCCACCATGGTGGTGACGCCACCGGCTGCCGCAGCTCGGCTGGCCAAGCCGATGCCCTCGCGGTTCGCTTGGCTGCCGGTGTGGACTTGGCCATCGACGATGCCCGGCAGCACCCATTGGCCGGCGGCGTCAAACAGTTCGCCGCCGTAAGCGGAGGAATCGGCCTGGATTGCGCCGATCTTGCCGCCGGAGACCACAACCAAGCCATCCGTTAGCACCCCGGTGGGCGTGACAATGTTGCCGCGAACGGCGAATTCTGAGGGTTGCATCGGTCACCTCCGTCCTGAACGGCTAGCCTCAACCTGAACGACTCGCCGATTTCAATCTTAGTGGCCTTGGCGCCGAACTTCCATACGTTCGGCTAGGGGCCAAGGGGCAGCGTTGGGAATCCTCAAAAATTGATAACTAACTTATATAATAATGTTATGCTTCCACTTGTGAAGCCGTCAAGGTTTCAGAGCAAGCGACAGGGCAGCCATGAATGCCAGCACACCTGAATGACATGCTCGTCAACCTGCAAAACAAGGTGGTCCTTGTAACCGGTGCTGGAAGAGGCATCGGCGCCGGCATCGCCCGGGTTTTCGCGGCGGCAGGGGCGACCACGGCAGTGGTCACCAAAACGGCGGCCCATGGCCGGGAGACCGTTAACGGCATCAGGGCTTGCGGCGGCTTGGCGTCGTTGGTCGAAGCGGATATCGGGCATCGCGCACAGGCGGAGCGGGCGGTGGCGGAAACGGTTGAGCGGCACGGTCACCTGGACATCCTCATCCACAACGCCGGGATCTGCCCCGCCCATCCCATAGAGGAATTGCCGGACGCCGCCTTGGACGAGACGCTGAACGTCAACCTCAAAGCCGCCTTCTGGTTGGTTCAAGCCGCCCTGCCTCACCTGCGCAAGGCCGGCGGCGCCCGCATCCTATGCACTTCGTCGGTGACCGGCCCCAAGGTTGCGGCCCCCGGCCTAGCCCACTACGCGGCCAGCAAGGCTGGATTGAACGGTTTCATCAAGACCGCGGCCCTGGAGTTCGCCAAGGACAACATCACCGTGAACGGCGTGGAGCCCGGATACGTCATGACGCCGGCCATGGCCGCCTACGGAGACGAAACAGTCAAGGCGATGGCGGCGCTCATTCCCATGCAGGCGTTCGGGGAGCCGGCGGACGTGGCCAACGCCATGCTGTTTCTGGCCTCCGACGCGGCGGCCTACATCACCGGCCAAACCCTCGTCGTTGATGGCGGTGCAACGCTGCCGGAAAGCCACGCGCTTCGGTAGCGATTCGATTTCTCCGCGGAAAAGCGGCAAGGGTTTTGCTGAAGGAGGCAAAGACAATGCAAAAGAAGACTTTTCATACGGGTCCAAATGGAAGGGCCGGATGGCAATGCCTATGCGCATTCGCCGCCGCCCTCTCCGGGTTGTTCGCCGCGGCCGGCGCCAATGCGGCGAATGTTGCCGACGGGGCAGCTGTTCAGGAAATTGGCTGGGTCGGCGTCACCCAAACGGACATGGCGAAGTCGGAGCGCTTTTTTGGAGAACTGCTGGAGTTGGACGAATACGGCCGAATGGACGATTTGGGGCTTGTCATCTACCAACTTCCGTCTGGGCAGATATTCGAGCTGATAGCGGAGCAGGCACCAGACTCCGAAATGTACAGGCGTCCTTTGTTGGGATTCTTGGTGGAGGACGCGGAGCAGGCCAAAAAGACGATGGAAGGCAGGGGGTTGACGTTTTCGTCCGACCTCATAAGGGTGCCGGGTTCGGCTTGGGCGTTTTTTCAGGATCCGAACGGATACGCTCATGAAATCGTGCAGAACCCCGAACGCCGCCTTTTCGATCAATCGGGCAAGCAGTTGCAAATCAAAGGCATCGGCGCCGTGGCCATACCCGCTGAGGACCGCCAGACCACGGCGGAGTTTTTCAGGAAGTTCCTTGCTTTGACGGCCAAGCCAATGGCCGAGGATGCGCCCTTCACCCTGTTTGAGTTCCGCACCGGAAATTTCTTCGAGGTGCGCGACGCGGACCAGGCCAAGACCAAGGACTACCCTTTGATCGCCTTTGAGGTTGACGACCTTAAGGCGGCGCGACGCCTCCTTCTGCAACGCGGCCTCAGCGTTTCGGAAATCACCGGCACGCCGGCGGCCCAATGGTTCTCTCTGGACGGGCCGGATGACGTGCTCTACGAAATCATATCCATTGACCGAAGCAAACTTTAAGGCCGATTTCCCTGTTTCTCCGATGTTTCGGGTTGGTTGATGCAACAAGGCCGAGACCATTTCAACAAGATAGGAGTTGGTGATGAGCGATAAGCAGTCTTCCCCCAACGGGCCGAGCGTACTCGGCCAAAGCGGCTTTCTGGCCGGCAAGCCGGACAGAATGAAACCCCTGCTAAAGGCGCATCATGTCGATGGCTACGACTATGAATTCCCCCTCGAGGACATCTGCGCGGTCACCTTGGACGGCGGTGACGTCACCATACCCAGGGCCGTTTTGCAGGAAATCCGCGGCCTGCTGATCGGCTCCCTGCTGGTGCCGGGCACCGCCCGCTACGAAACGGTGCGCAAGTGCTGGAACGCCGCTTGGAACCGACGGCCGGGGGTCATCATTCAGATTCACGGGCAGATGGACGCGGAAATCGCCGTCAACTTCGCCCGCGAGTACAACCTGCTGACCACCATCCGCGGCGGCGGGCACAGCATGATGGGGGAATCCGTGTCCGACGGCGGCCTGATGATCGACTGCTCCCTGCTGAACAGTTGCCGGGTGGACCCCTACTCGCAAACGGCGAATCTCGGCTCCGGCGGCCTGCTGGGGGACCTTTACGCGGAAACCCAGCACTACGGCCTGATCGTGCCGGCGGGGATGGTGTCCGACACCGGCGCCGCCGGGCTGACGCTGATGGGCGGCAACGGCCGCCTCACCAGAATGTTCGGCATGGCCTGCGACAACGTGAAGTCCTTCGACATCGTCACCGCCGACGGCAAGTTCCGCAAGGCCAGCAGCGAACACAACCCCGATCTGTACTGGGGGCTGCGCGGCGGCGGCGGCAACTTCGGGGTGGTGACCAACTTCGAATACTATTGTCATCCGCTGGATCCGACCGTGCTGGAAGGCTCCATCGTCTGGCCCTACAAGAGCGCCAAGTTCGCCAAGGAGGCGTGCGAACTGTATCGGGACATACAGGCGGAGATGCCGGACGAGATGTCCCCCTACCTCATCATCTCCAATCAGGAGGAAGGTCCCGGCCGGCTGGTGAACCTGAACCTGCTCTACGCCGGTCCACCAAGCGAGGGCGAGAAGCTGATCGAGCAGCACCGCGCCTTGCAGGCGTTCATGCGGCAGCATCCGCCGATGATGAACGACATCGGGCCTAGGCCCTACCTGCTGACGCAGAACAAAAACGACGGCTTCGCGCCGCACGGCTCCTTGGTGTTCGCCAAGCTGGTCTATTCCAACGACCTCTCCCCGGCGGCCATGGACGACATCGTGGCGCAGTTTGAGCATGCGCCGACCAATTGCCACTGGGTGCTGGAAGGTTTCGGCCGCGAAATGGTGCGCAAGGGGGAGGATTTCAACGCCTACGCGCAGCGGGTGGAGCATGTCTATGAGGCGGCCGGCATCGCCAAAACGCTGGACCACTACGAGCAAAACCGGGAGTGGGTGCTGCAGGCCATTGGCGCGGTGGTGCCGCACTCCACTTCGGAGAAGGAGGCACCCCAGTACGCCTTCAACAACTCCCACGAAGACGTGGAGTCCTTCCACCCGGATGACTTCGGGCGCTTCATCTACCGGGGGAACTACGAGCGGCTGGTGGAGATCAAGACCAAGTACGACCCGAAAAACATGTTTCGCTACAACGACAACGTTAAGCCCAAGGCAGGCTGATCCTGCCCGGAACGGGGCTGGCGGTTTCGTCAGCCCCGCCCTTGCCGGCTAAGCCGGAAACAAGCGCGGGGGCATGATGAACGGCCACGGTGAGGCCATGTCGCCCACGGGCACCTCGAGCAGCGCCGGTTCGTCACGTTCCAGGCGGCGCACAAGCTCCTTGCGCAGGGCCTCGGGTGTTTCAACCCGAGCGCAGCGCAGGCCGAAGCTCTCCCCCAGCCGCACGAAGTCCGGGTTTTGCAGATCCGAGCCGATGATGCGCCCCTCAAACCACTCCTTCTGCTGGCGCTGCACGTTCTGGAACTTGTTGTTGTTGAACAGCACGCACACTAGGTTGATGCCGCATTGCACGGCGGTGGCCATCTCGTTGGAGGTGTACAGGAAGCCGCCGTCGCCGCTGACGCTCACCACCGGCTTGCCCGGATGGGCGGTCTTGACGCCCAAGGCGCTGGCGTAGCCGTAGCCGAGCGTGCCCTGGTAGCCGCTGGTCACCAAGTGCCGCGGGTCATAGACCGGAAAGGCGTACCAAGCGGCGTAGCCGACTTGCGTGATCTCGTCCACCAGATAGCCCTCGTCCGGCAGGGCGGCGCGGATCGCGTCCAGAAAGGCGATTTGCGGCTGCACCGATTCGATGCGCTTGCGCACCCTCGCCTTGAGGTCTGCTAGTTCCTGCCGCCGCGAGGCCCGCTTGCCCAGGACCGAATCCAGACAGGCCAGGATCTCCGCAACCGCAGCGGCGGCGGCGCAGTTGAGCGCAACGGTGGGCGGGCGGTGCCGGGCGATCTCCGCCGGGTCGATGTCGATGCGGACGACAGGAACACCCGGCGGCATGCCCCAGTGCAGGTACTGCTGCTCCATGCGGCTGCCGATGCCGATGGCCAGATCAGCGGTGCGCCAGAGCTCATACCCGGCGGGAAGACTTTGCGACAGGTGGCTGCGGTCCGACACCAAGCCCCGGCCGTTGCGGAAGGTCACCACGGGCGCCTGCAGACGTTTGGCCAGTTCGTTGACTTCGGCGTGGGCGTCAATTGCACCGCCCCCGGCGATGATGATGGGCGTCCGGGACTTGGCCATCAGCTTGGCGGCGGCCATCGCCGCGTCACGGTCCACATCTACCGCCTCGGCGGCTGCCGGCGGCAAAAGCGCCACCGGGCCGCGCCGGCCCATGATGTCCTCCGGCATCTCCAGAGACACCGGCCCTTGCCGGCCGCCGAGCATGTGCCGAAAGGCCTCGTTTACCGCCGCCGGCCCGTCCTCCGGCGACATGGCCCGGCCCGACCAGCGGGTCAGGGTGCGCAATGTGGCTAGTTGATCAGGCAGTTCATGCAGGTGGCCGATGCCGCGGCCCAGCCCTTCGCTGGGAATCTGGCCGGCCAGGCAGAACAGCGGCGCGTTGGTGGCGTAGGCGGAGCACAGGGCGGCGGTGGTGTTCAGCACGCCCGGCCCCGGCACCACGCAGCAGACCCCCGGCCTTCCAGTGGAGCGGGCGTAGCCGAAGGCCATGTACGCGGCGCCCTGCTCGTGGCGGCTGCCGATGAACCGCACCCGCGGGCCGGCGCGGTGCATGGCATCGAAGAAGTGGTACAACTGGCTGCCGGGCAGGCCGAAGATGGTGTCCACCCCATTGGCTAGAAGCTGCGCCAGCAGCGCGTCGGCACCGCTCATCTCCCGCATTCGCTGTTGCTCGCTATTCACCTTTGGCGGCCAGGATCCGTTTCAGTTGGGCGTTGAAGGCCTCGGCTTGCTCCAGCATGACGTAGTGGCCCGTCTGCGGAAGGGTGGTGACGGAGATCCGTGTGCCGCAAAGAGCCTCGAACGCGGTGGCGTCGTAGCTGCGCTCCGCGACGAGGGCGTCCACGCGACCGGGGTAGAGGTCCAGATCGCCGAGCAAATCCCATTCCAGGAAGCTCTTGAGCGCAGCGATCGCAGTGGTGGGATCGGAAGTGGCCATGTCCCGGATGACCGCGTCCACCAGCTCTGGATCACTGCGGTCCAGGAAGTAGCTTTTCGCGGTTGCTTCGGCCGCTGTGGTGAAGTCCTGACGCAGGGGTGCCAGAATCGCCGCAACGCTCTCGCTGGGAAGCCTGGGATAGAAGCTTGTGAACGTGTAGGCGTCGGCGCCGACCACCCGAACAATCCGCTCCGGCGCTCGAACGCCCATGCGCAAACCAACGGCGGCGCCTAGGGAGTGGCCCACGGGCACGGCTTGCCCAACCTCCTCTTCATCAAGGAGGGCCAGGAGTGTTCGAGCCATGCCGTCCACCGACAAATCGCCATCCTGAATTCGGGAGTCGCCAAAGCCAGGCAGATCGCAAACCAGAAGTGGGTGTTGCCCACGAAGGCTGTTGATCTGTCCGGCCCAGTGCTGCCGCCGCCCGCCCCAGCCCGGGATAAAGACCAGGCACGGGCGGCCGGTCCGCATCGTGCGGTCGTAGTGCAGCGTTGCCTTGCCTAGGACCTTCTTGCGGGGATTCGCAAAAGGGTACGAATAGCGCATCGGCAGTCAGAAACGAAAGTCCAGGGTGGCACCGTAGGCTCTGGGCGGCGCAAAAAACTGAATTGTGCCGAAGAGCCCGTCCACTCGCAATGACGACTGGACGATCTCTTCGTCAGTCAGATTCCGACCCCACGCGCTAACCCTCACCCGATCGTTGAAATCGTAGCTGATCTGGGCGTTGAGTACGACATTGCCATCTCGCTGCACGGCATCATCCGAGAAGATGTCGAGGAACTGCTCGCTTTCGTAGCGCACGTCTATTCGAGCGCGGAGCGGATTTTCACCAAGCCGCCAGCGGTATTCTGCGCCAACGTTAAAGCTGGTCTCCGGCGCGCGAGGCAGGCGGTCTCCGGAACGGTCGGCCTCCCCAGCGTCGAGATTGTTGGGATTGAGGGCGATGAAATCGTCGAACTCCGCATCCAGGAACTGAAAGCCGATGTTGACCGTCAGGTTTTCGGAAACGGCCCATGCCGAGTCCAAGTCCCAACCGCGAATGGTCGCTTCCGCTGCGTTGATGACGATCTGGAAGGTGCCAACGGGCGAGCCCGGCGGAATGGTGTTGAGCTGCAAATCGCTGTAGTCATAGTAGAATAGGGCCGAATTGATCCGCGCCCGACGGTCCAGGATTTCCGCTTTCACACCTAACTCATAAGCCCAGAGAAACTCAGGGTCAAAGCCCTGGGTTTGAAAGGTGTTGGTGTTGAAGCCGCCGGCTTTGTAGCCGCGGGATGCGGAAGCGTAGAACAGCAGGTTATCTCTGGGGGTGTGCTCCAATACCACCCGCGGCGTGTAGGCGTCGTAGCTGTCGGATAGCTGCAGCGGAATCTGCGCGATGATTGCGCCAACGGAGGCGACGCTCAGCGTTTCCAGGAAGTCCAGGTCACGATCGTCTTTGTTGTAACGAATGCCGGCACTGATGGCCCAGTTCTCTGAGAGGCGATAGCGGGCGTTGCCGAAGATCCCGAAAGACTCCGTATCCACCGCACCGCCCGGCTCGTCCCTGAAATCCGATGGTGCGCCAGTGACCGCCGGGAAATCCAATTTTACATCTAGACGCTGCGATGCTTCTTCATCTAGGAAAAACGCTCCAACCGTCCACTCGAAGGGACCATCGCTCTGGGAGACAAGTTGAAACTCTTGGGAGACCGTCTCAGATTCCTGTACCGGCGCATTGGAAGCGAAGTCAAGTTGTGAGGCATCCAAGTCCAGCAGGATGGCCAAATCCGTTTCCCGGTAGGCGGTAATTGAGCGGAACAGGACCGTACCGATATCCCAATTAGCTGTCAGCGAGAATGATTTTGTTTCTAAATCGACAAAGCTGTCTTCGTTAAGCGCAATATTAAACGCCCCGTCCGGTCGCTGGGCGCCAAAGAAGTCGGCAATCGCCAATCCCTTTCTGGTATCGACCCGGGCTGCCAGGCTTCTAGAACTGTCCTCGCTCGTGTAGCTTGCACTAAACAGGAGCTCCAGGTTGTCCGCAGCATTGACCCTCAAATGGGTTCTAAAGCCCACCACATCCTGATCATCGACGTCGCCGCCGACAGCGTTGTCCGTGTACCCGTCACGCTTGCTCACCAAGCCGGCGAGCCGCCATGCGGCGCGACTGTCCGCTATGGGTATGTTGATAAACCCCTCGGTGCGGATCTTACTGAAGTTGCCCACGCCAATTGCCAGACGACCTTCGAGTTCGTCGGTGGGCTTGGCCGAGTAGATGTTGATTGCGCCGCCGACGGCATTCCGTCCAAACAGAACGCCTTGGGGCCCCTTGACCACATCCACCCGCTCGATATCGAAAAAATCTTGCAACGCGGAAACGGTGCGGGACTGGTAAACGTCGTCAACGAACACGCCAATGCTGGATTCCGCTCCAGGGGTGAACAAATCGGATCCCACACCTCTCAGGTATGGCTGGCCAAAGGCCGCGTTCGTCGTGAACACCAAGCTCGGCTCAATAACCTGCAGGT
The DNA here is from genome assembly GCA_958296195.1 of uncultured Pseudomonadales bacterium. GTDB lineage: Bacteria > Pseudomonadota > Gammaproteobacteria > Pseudomonadales > Azotimanducaceae > Azophilus. Next base: position 4,029,426 of record OY282455.1, read on the forward strand.
CAATCGTGTTCTCTATCCCGGAATCGCTTAAGCGCTCACCGCTGTATGCGTTTAGCGCGATAGGCACATCCTGGGCGTTCTCCGCCCGTTTTTGGGCGGTGACGACGACTTCCTCAAGGAAGACGAGCCCCTCGGCCCGTTGAGCCTGTTCAGCGCCGACGGCATGGCCGACGCCGCCCAGCATGACCAAAACCAGGGTCATTTGCCCGATTGCCAGTTTCATTGACGCCTCCTTTTGTTGCAGTGCAGCCGGTTGTTGCAGTGCAGCCGGCACCTATGGGTTCGGCTTGAGGCTGCCGATATACTCTATATAATTTGCATTGTCAACTAAAATTTGGGAGGTTTGCGTTATGAGAGTTCGTTTTTTGGGGCTGGGGCCTCGGCATCCCGTCTTCGGCAGAGAGCGAAGCAGCGGTCCGAACGGGGGGATCCAGGCCGGAAGCCATGCTGCGTCAGTTCCGTCTTCGGTGAGAGGTGAAGCGGGCGTCAGAACAGCGCAAGGCCTTCGTACCCGCATGGACAACTCCGTCGAAGTGTACTATCGTTTGCGAATTGCCGATTTCAGTCAGGAGCCGCAGCCTTGGCCGCAGCCAAATCCAACCCCCGCCATTCTGACCGGTTGGCCAATTCGTACACGCTGGACGCAAGGGGAACCTAGGTCTAGGACAGACTATTGCGGGAGTGAAACCACTCGACAACGGCATTGAAGACCCATCCCGGTCAAGGGCGCCGAAGCAGCGCAATAGGCTGATATCGTGACACTGTCACCAACGATACTTAAGGTTGGAATAAATGGGCGAAGCGAGGCAACTGAAATCCGAAGGGGCAAAGCACCACGAACATGGAAGTGTTCGTGAGAGCCAGGCAAGCCAAGGCCGCACCGGCACTGATTTCAACATCGACAGCTACATTCCGTACCGACTCGTTTTCACTCAGCAACTGATGCATCAAGTAGCCAAACCTGAGAGCGAAGCGAACGGCACCGGGGGCAATGCGTTGAGCAGATCGGAAGCCCGCGTCTTGGCGATACTGTATATCGGCATCGCAAACTCACCTTCGGATATCGCTGATGCAGCAATCCTAGACCGTGCCGCGGTGACGCGGTTAATAGCGTCCCTGACGAATAAGAAGTTGACGAAGGCAGCGAAAGATGCCGGCGATCGGCGGCGCAAGATGTTGGGTTTGACGCGGCGAGGACGTCAGGCCGCAGCTCGGATAGTTGGGAACATGGAAAAGTTCGGTGCCTACTTGAGTGCCTCCTTGACGGCCGCGGAGCAAAAAAACCTGTTTGCCACCCTAGACAAACTAAACGCTGCGTGCCGCGATTATCCCATTTAGCTAAAGTCCACATCGACATACCCTGAGGAGACTGATTTGCGATTGCCAGCAAGCTACGCGGAAGGCCGAACCCGCTTCCGAGCCGCCATGGAAACCGTCGGTGGAACGGTTGAAAGTCATCGATTGCCAGGATACCGCGGCTTGGAGCAAGAGCCGCTTTACTGCGATGTGGGCCGAATAGGCAATCCGCAGAGCCGGCGGTGCCTAATCGTAACGTCCGGAGTCCATGGAATCGAAGGCTTCTGCGGTTCGGCAATACAGGATGAACTGCTGACCTGCGGTCTTCTGCAACCTCATCTTGATTCCATTCAGGTGTTGGTTGTGCATGCAGTCAATCCCTTCGGCTTTTCCCATTTGCGTCGAGTGAATGAAGACAACGTGGATTTGAACCGTGCGTTCGTTCCAAGCGATCGCTACACGCAGCGGGATTTGGAATACGAAGCGTTTCGGGCGGAGGTGTTTCCTTGCCGTTGGCAGGGCAGCCAGTTGCAAAAAATCATGCGTAAATTGCACCGATTTTCTGAAACCAAAGGCCTTGGCGTGTTGCAGGACTTACTGACTCGGGGACAGTACCAATACTCTGACGATCCCTTCTTCGGCGGGCAGGATCGTCCTTGGTCCTGGAGCCTTTGGCAGCGTATCTGCGAGGATATCGAGGCACAATCGGATTATGTCGTACATCTGGACATCCATACCGGACTCGGCGATTACGGAAGTTTGGAAATCATCTTCGCTGGTCAACCGGAATCCGCCGAGCTGTCTTTGGCGCAGAGCTGGTTCGGCACCAAGGCCGTTCGAGTGCCCGGCTCCAGCGGCAGCCGGAGCGCTCGGGTTAGCGGCCCGCTCGGTTCGCATCTCATCCAGTTTGATGTTCAGGTGGTGCCGGTGGGCCTAGAGTTTGGTACGCAACCACTCGATGCCATGTTGAATGCCCTCGTGGCCGACAACTGGCTCACGAGCAATCTAGACTGCGACAAGGATCAGGCGGCTCATATAAAACAGGAAGTTGAGGCGGTATTCGTCTGTCGGGATCCAAATTGGACCGTGGAAGTCTGGCGCGAATTCAAAGCCCGAGTATTGCAAGCGCTGGAAGGCCTCACTCAGTGGTAGCGAGAGGTCTGCGGTAAGCAGCCGGGAAGCATTTCCATCGCGAATGGTCAAGCCGCCGGACTCGGACGTTTCGTCAAGTTCTTCGTCGGCATCCATGCCCTGTTCCGGCTTGCCGCCGGAGGGGACTAGGAAGCCCTAAGTGCCAGTTCAAGGGATGCACCCGGCCGGGCAGGCGTTCCGCCGCCAGTTCGTAGCCGGCCCAAGGGCCGATGAGGTTTAGGTTAAGGGCTCCGGTATTAGGCTTCCGCTGCGGTTGGCAGTCGTTGGGCGCTAGGCAAAGCCGACATCTTTCGATCCAGTGTCAGGACTGGCAGGCCGACGCGAGCGTAGTCATCGGTGATAAGCCGGTCTGGAAGTCCCGCCCCTTGGCGAGCATCGATGGCGGCCAGCGCTGAACCGCCGTTTAACGGCGCAACCAAACCGCTGCGCAGCACATTGAGCAGTCCGTCTCGAGCTTCGTCCTTGGAAACGCCATAGTGGTGCTGGACGGCTATATACGCTTCGCCAATGACTTGATTGGAAGCGAAGAGCTCCGCGTCTTCGTCCTCAATCAAAGCCCGCAGCTTGCTTACGCACAGGGCGTAGTCCGCCTCCGGTTCACCGGTAAGCAGCCGCACCAAGACGGAGGTGTCAATCCCGAAGCGCTGGGTCATAAGTTTGCTCGCGGAAAGCCGCGACATCAAAGCTGCCGCGCCCGCGCCGGAGCTTGTCCCGCAAGGGCGCCAAGCGGGTTGGGTCGATGCGCTGGGGCCGCAACAGGAAGCCGTCGGGACCTTCCTCCAGGCTTAGGCGGTCGCCTGGCCCCACACCCATCGCCGCCAGCACTCTGGCGGGAAAGGTAACTTGGCGTTTTGACGTAACCTTGACGAGCATGATGGATTTCCAAACGGCTGCCTTACTGAAAACCGTATTGTGGTAAGGAAGCCTTGTCAAGGAGAATTGCGCCGGAACGGTCGGTGTTCGGCGGCTATTCCACCCGGGCGATCTGCTTGAATTGCTCGTAGAGGACATAGACCGGTTCCTGCACCCGCATGTGGGAGCCGATCATGAAGTCCGCCTTGATGCCCCGGGCGACGATGGCCTTGTGCATGTCCAGGGAATTCTGGATGGTTTCGCCCAAGTCCTCGCCGACGGACCAGAGGTCGCCGTTGTAAATGAAGCCTTCATCTCCGGCGCGGATCAGGACCAGCACGCTGTCCGTTAAATGGCGGGTGCTTAGGGGATGGACCACCACCGGAAGGCGCGGGTCCTCCAGCCGGTGTTCTCCGTTCGCGGCAACGGTCTGCAAAGGGACGGGGGCGGGGTTTCGGTCCAAGGCGTCCGGCAGGATGACGGAGGTTCTGGCGAACAGCGCCCTGTAGTGATCTTCCGCCACCTGATGCACCACGGGTTGAGCGCCGGCCGCCGCGTAGGGCCGGATGCCGCCGAGGCGTTTCGCCCCTCCGACTATTGCGTCGGTTTCGGCTCCTTCATCAAATCTAGCGCCAAGTGTTGGTCCGCTCCAGCGCCTTGCTGGCTGCCATGACGCGCTGCTTGACTCTGCCGGCGCAATTATGTACATCGGACATGTGCCTTTTGCGGTTTGGAGGAGCGCATGAGCGCAAGACAAGTCTCGGCGACGGATTTCAAGGCCAAGTGTCTGCGCATCATCAAGCAGATGGGTAGCGATGGGCACCCAGTGACCATAACCAAGCGGGGGCGTCCGGTGGCGGTATTGTCGCCAATGCCCGTCACGGAGAAGGCACCGCCGTTTGTCGGCATGATGCGGGACACGGTGTTGGGGTACGAGGCCCCCTTTGCGGCGGCGGCGGCACCCTCTGACTGGGCCGCGCAGCGTTGATCCTGCTGGACACTCAAGGCTGTCGATCTGCTGCCAATTGAGCCGGCCATAGCTGTGGACAGCGTACGCTTGCCGGGGGATTTCCACACGAACCCCGCCGACCGGCTCGTTATCACCACCGCACACCATTGGCGCGTTCCTTTGGCGACCGCTGACCGGGCTGTTGTTAACTATGCGGTAGGCCGATATTTACGGGTGATTGATGCGGCTCGGTGAAGGGCGCTGCGGGCTGCCAAGCGGTTTTTCCGGCTGATGGCGGCTACGCAAAACTCACCCCAAAACAAGCATCTCCTGCCTCAAGTCCGACAGGCTTCTAGGTGGGAGGGCAAGTGCCCTCAATGGCCCTGGGTGGGCGCGTACAACGCGGTTCCCGGCAGGCGGTAGATAGGATAAGATGCTTCCACTCTCCCCCTACGGACGATATCTCCATGCACTTGACGGCGCGACTTGCTTGGCACGACAGCGGATGGAACGGCACCATCTGCAAGCAACCCGAGTGCAACACGTATTGCGTCGGTAGTCGGTCCTATCCCGGTGACGTAATCGCCCGGCAACGAGACACGCAGCGCGAGATGGAGAACGCTGGTCGCGTCGTGAAGTCTCTGCAAGGGGCCGATCTGCCGCCTTGCATCTACAGCGTGAACGCCTTTGGCAGCGACCCCATCAAGGGATTCTCCAACCCTCCTGAGTGGATGCGCGAGGGCGCGACGAGAACGGAGTGGGACATCCCGCCGGCGACGGTCTGCGTGTGGCCCTACGAGGAGGTCTTTTCCGATGCAGTAAGGGACGGCCTAGGGCGATATGACAACGACGCTCGTGCCGAACGGGTCGAAGAATTCATCGCCGCAATCAAGGCCGACATGAGCCTCATTTTCTACTACGCGAACTACTCAAACCCATTCTCCGAAGACGAACGCCCACGCTATGTTTTATTGGGCGTCTCTCGTGTACTGGAAATCGGGCCGCCACTCCGTTACGCGGATACGACGGACTATGTGCGTCAACGTTTCGCGGGCGGAATGATCTGGGCTCGCAACGTCACCTCGCATTATCCAGAACAGGGTTTGCGACTTCCCTATCATCGCTATCGTGCGGACCCTGAAACTCTCGCACGCTTGGTCGTGTTCCCAGAAAACCCGCGAGTATGCAAATATGGTACCCGGCACATAACAGACGACGAGGCGATCGGCCTTTTGGAGCAGTTTCTCAACGCCGTTGAGGAACTGCTTCGCATCGGCGACGACAGCGAGAATTGGGGTCAGCGCAAGGAGTGGATACTCGGCTGCATCACCGATCTTTGGCAACGCCGCGGCCTTTACCCCGGCTTACCCAATGTTCTTCGCCTTCTCGGTGCGACTGACGCCGTGAAGCCAGTGATCGAGTCAATCAACGCGGGCAACGCCCAAGAGGCGCACGCGGAGATATTCGCGGCCCTTGACCAAGGTCGAGAAGCATCTCAGATTGGTCTTGCGGGCCGCGCTTTAGAAAAAGTATCTCGCCAATGGAGGCTTCGTACCGACGCCGAGCGTGCGTTGCTTGCTTCTTTCCTGCCACGCTTTGATCTCGACCTCGACCAGATGCGACGCATAGCGTCGACCGACAACAAGCTACGGGAAACGCACGATCTGACCTTTGCGGTCGATGCACCGCTTCACAATCCATATCTGATTTGCGAAAGTTACCTAGGCGACAATCCCGACGACCGTATTTCCTGGCCGACGGTGGACCGCGGCGTCCTCCCTTCTCCGGAGCTCGGCGGAACACCCTACTCGGACATGGAGATTGACGACGCCCGGCGTTTGCGAGCGCTGTGCGTGGATGAAATTGGGCGTGAACCCAACCACACGTTCCAAGCATCAAACAGAGTGTTGGAGCGCGTTAACCAGCGGCTTAAGACATTCCCGGAGTGGAAGAAGGCCGCCTTCACCGAAAGGTATTTCGACATCGATAGGGAGATATTGAATGAAGCGTTAGTGTTTCGCCCGCACGCCGAAGGCGAAGAGGTCGAAGACAACGGTCACCGTTGGCTGTATCTGCGCTCGGTCCACGAAGACGAGCGCGAAGTGGAAGCCGCACTAATGAAGTTAGCCGCGAGGCCAGATATTTGCCTCGCCAGACCTTTCTCCAAAGAGCAGTGGAAAGGCAACATATTGGACCCCAAAAGCGATTTACTTACCAACGCTCGGGAACGCTACATTGAGGCGGCGGAAGGCCAAGCGGCCGCTTGCTACTCAATCTTCCGACGGCCGCTGGCCGTGGTGACGGGAGCGGCCGGAACCGGCAAGACGACGGTGGTCTGCGCCATCATCCTAGCGGTGCGCGCCACCGAAGGAGAAGGTGCGCCAATTACTGTAATGGCACCCACCGGCAAAGCGTCCGATCGCCTTCGCACCAAGCTCCAGCAACGCGAAATAGAGGGAGTGGAGACTTCGACTGTGCATTCCTATCTCGCCAAGGAAGGCTGGCTGAACGACAACCTCACCCACCGGCGGCAAGGTGGTGGTCGTCATGGCCAAGGGACCATCATTGTCGATGAAGCATCCATGCTGGATCTGGGCCTGATGGCCACCTTCGTCCGTGCCATCGACTGGCGGGCCGTTCGCCGCCTAGTCTTGGTGGGTGATCCCAATCAGCTTCCGCCCATAGGGCGTGGCCGAGTTTTCGCCGACACCATCGAATGGCTGTCCAAAAAACCGTTCCCTAGCGTCGCCAAGCTCGACCACAACCTGCGTCAATTGGAGAACGAGGTCGCCAGCAATGGCACCGCGATTCTTCGCCTCGCCAACCTGTTCATCGCCCAAAGCGCCCGCGACGACGGCGAGGCGACCACGCCCGATGCCGAGGAGTTATTGACCCAGGTGCATCGTGGCGGCGACGTGGATACAGATCTGCGCATTGTATATTGGCATGATGCGCAACGGCTCGCCGCGCAGCTAGTGGAGACCATTGAGACGGAAATGGTCAGTCACACCGGTGAGGCGCAGGTTCCCGATAGGCCCTACAAGCTGTGGCGTTCCGCTACGGAGTGGAAGCCCGATAAGTATCAGATACTCACGCCCCATCGTGGTGAAATGCACGGCGTGGAGGCGTTGAACAGCGCCGTTCAAGATCGTGTGTCTGCGGCAGCCGTACAAAGGTACGGGACACTAAGCGGGATCACGCTGTTTGACAAGGTGATTCAAGTCCGAAACAGGTCGCGATCCAACCCCATCTGGGCGTACGATGTGGACGCCAAGCGCCGCGAACGCATTGAGATATACAACGGCCAGATAGGCTTTGTTTCCAAACACGGTGGGGACCGAAACAAGAAACATTACAATTTACGCCGATTCTCTGTCCGGTTCGCCGACAAGGACAACTGGATTGTGGACTACGAACGCGCTAGCGAAGTAGAGGAGAACTTGGAGCTTGCTTACGCGGTCTCCATCCATAAAGCGCAAGGGAGCGAGTTCGACCATACCTATATCGTCGTACCTAAGAACCACGGGAAACCTCTTTCCTCGGAACTCCTGTACACCGCATTGACCCGGGCGACCAAGCACTGCACATTGCTGATTGAGCAGAGTGCTGCGACGCTGCTATCGGCGCGGCGTCCCGAAAACGGGCAAATTAGGCAAGTGAACTCGTCCTTGTTCGAGGGTATGTTTCACGCGGTTCCAGACGCACTCCTTCGGCGTTCGGACTGGTACGCCGAGGGTCACGTCCACGAGGCGCTGACCGGAGACATGGTTCGTTCCAAGTCCGAGCTAATCATCGCCAACCTCCTCGTCGAACGCGGTATTTCCTTCGAGTACGAGATGCCGCTGCTTGCGCCTGACGGCACAATGTATTTGCCCGACTTCTCGATTGTTCACCAAGGGGAGAAATGGTTCTGGGAGCATTGGGGAATGATGTCCGAGGCGGAATACCGCGACCACAGGCAGGCCAAGTTAGCGTGGTACGACGAACACTTTCCCGGGCACTTGATCGAGACGTTCGAGAGCCCGACGTTGAGCCGCGAAGTGGCGCGAATAGTGGAAGAGAAATTCACCGAATGAGGGGATTGCTCATCATGCGCAACGCCCTAGCTGCTATCTTCGTTACGCGGCTATAGTTCGTAGCAGGGGTTTACTGAACTCCAGACAAAAGGCAGAAGCCTCGAATTGATATTCGGGAAGCAGCGCAAATTCATTAGCTCCAGAGGCAACTGCATGCCCGCATACCGCCGCGAAACGGCACCTCCTAATCCTCACTCCATGCCTCCTTCAAGGCTTGGAGCACACTTTAGCCGACTGTCCCAAGAAGCAGGACCACCCGAGTATTCTGAACGGGAGAGGCACAGTCAGTCTCGAAGCAGATGTGTCGAGGGTGTGGAGCTAGGCAGGGATTTGAGGCGATTGTTCAGTCGCTATAGAGATCGTCGGATGACGTTCGGTCTCGCGTAGGCCGGCCCGGCGTGTAGTCGTCTATCTGACCGGGCGTGAACGTGTCCGGGACATCACCGAGGCGACGGGCTAAGCCGTAGGCGACTAGGAGGAAGGTCGGGTCTGCGCGGAGTTCAGTGCCATCCTCTTCAGTTAGGTCGGTGGGGACGCCGGGGTTGGCGATGGGATCGGACCTCCGGAGCCAATCGCACTTTTGTTCGATCAGCCTGTTCCGAACCGCCGGAAGCTTCGTGCCGCCGCCCAAGAAGAAGACGCAGCCGATGTGCTTCCAAGCAAGGCGGCTCTTCTCCTTTTCAAATGCATGGACCGAAGCGTCGCCGAACACTCTGGCAATCTTCGAAAGGACATCCGCGAGGGCGTCCTTGCCTTCGTCAGGAAGGTTCTTGATGAGTTGGATTTCCCGCTCCCTGATGTCGCCTAGATTGGTGGCACCGTCCATGTGCTTGGCCAGCACCTGGTCCACCGCATCGCATGCAGGGGGTGCGCAGGCGGCACCGTAGAAGGACAGACGGTCGTTCACGAGCACGCCGCCAGTCCGTGTTGCGCTGATGTGAAACCAAGAGGCGCTGGTGGTTCCGGCTCCCACGTCCACGCATGCAAACCGTCCATACCCGATATCCGGTGACCTTTGGGCCCAGAACAGTGCGGCCTCCGCCTCGGAACGCACCCAGTCGCGGGGCTGTTTCGGATACGTCCCATCGAGTTCACTGCGAACTTCAGCCAACGCGTTCGTGGCATCAAGAACGGATATTGTACTGTGTAGATTGAGCCGCTTCTCGAGTTCGAAGGCTTCTCTGGCGATGTTGACGAACATCTTGTGCAACCGCTTGTCGTCGAGCTGCGCCATCGGCACACCCAAGGTCACACTCAAGGAAGGCTCGGCCCGAAATTGATTCGCATAGCGGACGGCAGCGTCGCGGCCTATGTGGATCAGGTGGCCTACATATAGGGTCGCCAAGTCGCGAGCGCTGAGGCCGGACGGAAGGGGAACATGGTCTCCATAAAAGCGGTCGGGATAAGCGCACAGCATCTTCAACGAACGGTAGACTGGGACGCGATCAGCTAGGGCTTCCGCTGTGAAACCGAACCGGAGGGAGTCCTCAATGGCGCAGATGGAGGATGGGATGCGGTATTCGTCGCCGTATTCAGGATGGCGCACCACAAAGCTGCGCTCGCCGTCAACGGCACCGTAGTCGGTGATGACCAGCTTGGACCTGCTGGTGCCGTAGTCGACACCCAGCCTGAGTGGTCTCGACTCGCGCTTGGTCTGCTCGGGCGCAGTCCCGAAAGAGAGGAAGCGGCGCAGTTTCGTCAACCCCCTAAGCGCACCTCTGCGACGTCCTGCCAAGTGTGCCCCTACTGTCTCGTCGTGGTGTCCGCAGACGCGATGCGCAATACGCCCGCAGCTAAGAGTTCTGTTTCGATATCGGGTGTAGCCGCGTTGTCCAAGCCGGCCAGTCGGTCCGTCCTTTCGCGCTTCGCCCGCTCGACCTTGGCCTGCGCCATGGAAATCGCGAACGCCGCCGCCCCTTTGTCCTGGAGTGCTCCAAGGCGCCTCTCCGCCTCCTTTACGCGGTGGTCCAGCGCCACGACGAGCGTCGTTCTCAGACGTTCGGTGCGAACAATGTTGAGTTTACGTTCCGTCTGAACTATTCGGGATCTGCGGTCCCCCAAGTGCTCTCCAAAGCGGCTCGAAAGCCGATCCACCAATTCTGGCGTAAGGCTCGGGCTTGGTTCTAGGGAGATGGCAGAATCCAGCATCGCGAGCAACAGGTCCTCAGAGGTGGCGTCGTCAAGAAGGCGACCATCACCGTCGAGAAACAGCGGGACGAGAGAAACGCGCGGCCGTACACCCCCAGTGTCGAAGAGATGTACCTCAAATGCGAAGTCACCTTGGAGACCGCTGACTGCCTGGTCCAAGTCGGTTGATTTGAGTTTAAGTATGAATGCAAACGACCGCGGCATTGTGTCGCGTTGGCGATCTCCAGCCTTCATGACCATCCGCACCAAGGGGTGGCGAGCGTGGATGAGTTCAGCGTTGGCATGCTTGAGCGCGGCATCCTGGTCGAAAGTGGCCCTCACGGTCCCTGCCTGAAGCATGCGGGCGAAGCGAACGGCCTCTGGGTCTTGCGGAGACGCGTTCAACACGAGTCGGCCGACATCGGGAGGCGTCCGGATATCGGCAACGCGCCCAACGAGGCTCTTGGGAAACCGGCTTCCGGCGAATCGGGCGGAAAGGTAAGCTGCAACGTAAGTGTGCAGTTCGGAGGCCGAAGGCACTTTGCGGCGGCCGATCAGCCCGTCGATTTCGTCCAAGAATGACTGGTCGGCGGCCATCAAACTGTCAGTGCTCCGAGCTAGTCCCTCGGCCTTCAGACGTTGGTCATGCAATGCGGCGGCGGACTCCTCGGCAAGTGATTCCTGCTGTTGTTCGGTTAAATCGCCGCGTACGGCGTCAGCCGTAAGTTTCTCGATGGGATCGCCAAGTATCGGTTCAATTTCGCCGATGGATTCCCGGAACAGGCCGATTCGCTCATATAGGCGATAGAGTATTCGATCCTCGATAGTCTCTGCGGCAACCAAGTTGAGGATCACGATTCTCGGGGTCGCCTGACCGATACGGTCGATGCGCCCAATGCGTTGTTCCACCACCATCGGATTCCATGGGAGATCGTAGTTGACTACGACCGACGCGAACTGCAGGTCAAGCCCTTCGCTGCCCACCTCGGAGGAGAGCAGGAGGCGAATGTCCGGATTGGTTGCGAACTCGTCGATGCGCGTCTCGCGTTCCGGTATCGGGATATCGCCGTTGATCAGGCGGCTTGACACCTTGTCCGTGCTCAGCCGCTCGCTGAGGTAGGCGAGCGTTGGCTTGAAGAACGCGAACAAGACGACCTTCCGAGGAGGCCTGCTTGCGGACTCATCCTCGTGCCAGATGCTGCGCAAGGCTTCCTTGAGACATTCGTATTTCGTGTCCTCTTCGGTGAGGCGCCCTAAGGCCGAATTGATTTCTCCTAGTCGCTCGTGCAACTCGGTGGATGAGCGGTCGGTGATCGTTCTCCCGTCTTCGTTCTCATGATCGTCGTCAAAGTCTGCTGCGATGCCATCGATGATCGCACGACCGTGGGCAAGCTTGTCCCGGAACCGTTTAGCCGCGGCCGGTATGCAGCTTGCGGTGGCACGGAATGCTTGCAGCGCGGCTAGAGCGCGACCCCAGCCGGATAGGTCGGGGCGCATTACGCGGCAGAGCTCCGCCACGGAGTCGTAGAAGGCTCGTTCTGTAGGGGTGTACCGAACCCAGACGACTGTCGCGGCGCGGACGATCCGATTCGGGATCACTTCAACCTTGCGGGTCCTACTGACTATGTTCCCGGTAAGGGATAGTTCGTTGATGTCTCGCTGGAGCGCGACGAGCTCGTCCCGACTTGAACTTTGGGCCTGCCTGCATCGGGCCAGGAGACTGGTGAAGTAGCCGGATTCGGTCAACGGGCGCGTGTAAGGATTCTCTTTCATCGACTCAAGGGCGTCCACCGCGGCTGCAACGGCTGGGGGATTGGAACGTATCGCGCCACCTGCCCGAACGATGGGGTGGTTGGCGGCCACTTGTTCCTCGAACAGAGTGGGATCTTGAAATTCCGATTCGTCAAGGATGTTCAAGAGGCGATACAGGTTGTCAAGGCCGGTCTGTACCGGTGTAGCGGTGAGAAGAATCATATTCTCCGCGCAGGCGGAAAGGGCCTTCCCCAAGCGGTGCTGGTGTGTCTTCGGGTTGCGCATGCGATGCGCTTCGTCCACCACGACGATGTCTATCGGCGGCTGGAGATCCTCCAAGAATTGAGCAACTGCCTGAGCCCGTGCAGATTCGATCGAGACAATCCAGGAGAAGCGATCGACCTCACCACGCGTCTCCATTTTCTTGCGTAAGGCCGCGACCTTTAGACCGCTAACGATCTCGAAGCGTTCGCCGAAGCGGCGCTCCATCTCGGTCTTCCACTTCGTGCGCAGACGTGATGGCACGACGAGAAGGACTCGCTCAAGGTTTATGCGCGACTTCAATTCACGGATGATGTATCCGGCTTCAATGGTCTTCCCAAGTCCGACATCATCGGCGATGAGCAGCCTCTTCCGTGGGTTCTCAAGGAACTTGAGTAGGGGCTTGAACTGGAATGGGTAGAACGCGGCCTTCGCGGAGCCGAACGAAGCCGCAATGGGGGACGGTGGGCGGCGTAGTCGCTCAAACGTCAAGAGGGTTCGGAAACCTTCCGCGCTGGCGAAAGTGCCGGTCCGGATATCGTCCCACGCGTCGGTGTGTTCGGGCAGAGGTTCCAGTTCCGTGTGTGCTACGCCTCTCACCGCGTTGCCGAACTGAACGCGGTAGATCCATTGGCCGGTGGCCTCCTCAAGATAGCCGCGGTTACGAATGATCCCGACGGCGTCCGGTTGGGACTTGCGACGAACAGCGGCTCCGACGCTGAAACGGCTAGCGCTCATAGGGCTCCTGATGCTCCAGGCTGATGGTGGTGGGAGCAAACAGCAGTCTACCGAAGAGCATCAAGGCAATCAAAACGCCTTCCCACCGTAGGCGCTGCGATTGTCTACCGGATCGCGGCGTCAGCCAGCATCAAGGGCATTGGTGGCATCAGCAGCGCCCAAAGGCAGGCAGCGCAGCCAATCGACCACCGTTGCCGAGACCAGATCGCTGGCGTCCTGCTGCAGAAAGTGGCCGGCACCGGGAATGGTCACCAGCGTGAAGTCCTTCTCCACCCAGTTCCAGGTGCCGTTCAACCCGCCCGCCAGCAGTGCCTGATCGTCCAGCCCGTGGAACATCAGCACCGGGCTTTGCACCTTTGGGAAATCCGGCATGGCTGCGGACCCAGCCTTGGCCGGCATCCTGCAAAATTAGCTGGACCGACTTGGTGGATGCCCGAACGGTCATGAAGTCACTCGCGTGAGCTAACCGCCGAAGCCTCCAGCCCGCATATTTGGCTGCACTGCTCCTGCGAATGCGTCGCCACCGCAGCAAGCAGGGGCTAGAAACGCCGCAAGCTCCTAGCCAACCAAGCCTTGCAAGCGGAGGTCGAACGGTTGCGTTAGCGCCACCTAACGCATACTATGCCGTCATTTTTCACGGAAATTCGCCGACATCATGTCCACCTACCAGCGTCTCACCCAACCGCCCGCCCAGAGCTTCTTTCTGTTTGGGATGCGGGGCGTGGGCAAAAGCACTTGGGCGCGGGCCACATTCCCGAACGCCACCTTCCTCGATCTTCTTGACGAGCGGCTGTTCCAAGATCTGCTGGCTGACCCGTCCCTGTTTGCGCAGTCCATCGGCCACCTCGGGCCGGGGGATTGGGTGGTTGTGGATGAGGTGCAGCGCCTGCCGGCCCTGCTGAACGAAGTTCACCGCTCCATTGAAGCTCAACGGCTGCGCTTCGCGCTGCTCGGCTCAAGCGCCCGCAAGCTCAAGGCGGCGGGGGTGAACCTGCTGGCCGGCCGGGCGCTGAAAAAGACGATGTTTCCACTCGCCGCCGCTGAGCTCGGCAAGGAATTCGACTTGAAAAAGGTGTTGCGCCACGGCTCGGTGCCGCTGGTTTGGACGAGCGAGTCGCCCCGCACCGTCCTGGAAGCCTATGTGCAGCTCTATTTGCGGGAGGAGATTCGCGCTGAAGCCTTGGTGCGCAACCTGCCCGGCTTTGTGCGCTTCCTGCCCATCGCCGCACTGTTCAACGGACAACGGATCAACATCACCGGAATCGCCCGGGCGGCCGGCGTGGCCCGCACCACGGTTCAGAGCTATCTGGACATCCTGGAGGACACCTTGCTGGCCTTCCGCCTGCCCGCCTATGAAACCAAGATGCGCGTGCGCGAACGCAAGCTGCCGAAGCTCTATTGGGTCGATCCCGGCGTGGTCCGCGCCGTTAAGAGGCAGCTCGGTGAAGTCGTCGCTGAGGAAAAGGGGCCGCTGTTTGAGAGCTGGGTGGCCACGACCTTGCGCACCCATGCGGAGACCCAGGAACTTTACGACGATCTTTTCCATTGGGCGCCACACCAATCCGATATCGAGGTGGACTTCCTGCTGCAGCGTGGGCGGGAACTGCTCGCCATTGAAGTGAAGTCAACGGATAGATACCACACCGGGCTGTTGAAAAGCCTGCGCCGCCTGGACGAGTTGCCCGGATTGGTGCGGCGGGTGCTCCTGTACGCCGGCAACCGCCCTTTCCGCTCCGCCGATGGCATCGACATTTGGCCGGCGGACCGTTTCGCTTCGACAGTCGCCGCTGCGGAGCTTTGGCCCTAGCCCGAAGAGGCTGCTTAACATTATTCTCTAAAACATGATTATTTCGGGCATAATCTTCGGATGCAATTCCTGAATCGCAGCGATGAAATGCGCCGGCTGGATGGTGCCCTTTCCCGGCCTGCCGCATTCGCAGTCCTTTGGGGACGGCGGCGGGTCGGTAAGTCGCGGCTGCTCATCGAGTGGTCGCGACGGCATGGCGGGCTCTACACCGTGGCCGACCAGTCCGCGCCGCCAGTGCAGCGGCGCTATCTGGCCGAGGCGGTGGCGGAGCGCTTTCCCGGCTTTGCCGATGTGGAGTACCCGGATTGGCGTTCGCTGCTGATGCGCCTTTCCGCCGAGGCTGAGCAGCAAGGCTGGCCAGGGCCGTTCGTTCTGGATGAACTGCCCTATCTGCTGGCTGCGGACTCAGCCTTGGCCGGCATCCTGCAAAATTGGCTGGACCGACCGGAGCGGCGGCTGCAAGTGGTGGTCTGCGGCTCCAGCCAGCGCATGATGCACAGCGCCGTCCTGGATGCGGCGGCACCCCTTTACGGCAGGGCTGCGGAAGCCTTTGCCTTGCGTCCCTTGCTGCCTGGGCATCTTGCTGATGTCTTTCCGTTCACGGACCACGCCAGCTTGGTTTCCCTGTATGCGCTTTGGGGGGGCATGCCGCGCTATTGGGAGCTTGCCGAACCCTTTGGGGATAACTTGGAGGCCGCGGTGGACGCCTTGGTGCTGGACCCGGCCGGTCCGCTGCACGGCGAAGCGAACCGGTTGCTGCGGGAGGAGACGCCCCCGGCCACCGCGTTGCGGCCTGTGCTGGACACCATTGGCAATGGCGTCCATCGAGTCAGCGAGATTGCCGGCCGGCTCAGCATGCCCGCCTCCAGTTTGTCGAAGCCCCTGGCGGCCCTACTGGAAATGGGGCTGGTGCGTCGGGAAACGCCCTTCGGCGCCAATCCCAAGTCGGGCAAGCGCAGCCTCTATCGCATTGAGGACCCGTTCCTAAGGCTATGGTTTCGGGTGGTTGCGCCCCACCGGGCCGCCTTGGCGGTTGCGCCCCGGGAGACGCGGCTGCAGTACTGGCGGCGGCACCAGCCGCACCTTGAAGCGCTGGCTTGGGAGGAATTGTGCCGGATGGCGGTGCCCTTTCTGCATCGGTCCGACGCGGCCTTGGGGAAGCTAGGCCCCTGGGAGCCGGCGCAAAGGCACTGGCGGGGCAACGCCCCGGAACTGGACATCGTGGCCCGCTCGGTGGACGGCCGGCGACTGCTGGTGGGCGAGGCCAAGTGGACGAAGACACCGCCTGATGCGGCTTCGGCCATCCCCCGAGGCGATCTCGGACCTATGCTCGGCGTGGACAGCGCACAACTATGCAAAGCACTATTCGCGCCTCTGCACGGGAAGCTAAAGGAGAAGGCAAGCACCCACTTGGTGGATGCCCGAACGGTTATGAGGTCACTCGCATGAGCTAACCGCCGAAGCCTCCAGCCCGCATACTTGGCTACGCCGCTCTTGCGAATGGTCAAACCACCGCCGCCACTAAGGTCTAGCCGATATGGTAACCTGAGCAGGCCATGCGTCACGGCGCTCTCCGTCATTGACGCTAATCGATGCCGCCATCCCTAAATCGAGGACTCTGACGTGCCCGAGTTGCAGGAGATGCCCGAAATCAGCATTCCCCAAGACAGGCTTGCAGAGTGGGGCGCAGTCTGGTTGGGCACGCAAGGGAGCGCCAACGTGGATGGCATCCCAAGACCCAAGAGTCCGAACAGATTCGACAAAAAGCAAGGCATGGAGTTTGGCCGCGTTTTCGATGCCGCGTTTGGATCCGCCTTGGCGGCAATGCTCGGCGGCGTTTCCGTCGTCCGACCCAACGCCAACGCCCTTACGCCGTCTGAGCCCGATTGCGTCGAGGTGGGAACCACGAGGGTAATCGGTGGCATACGGCCGCAAAACTACGATGTGGCTTACCGTCCCGATGGGCCAAGAGTGGTGTTCGACAGCAAGACGCTGAACGACGCAAGCAGCATCCGCAAGAACTGGCAGAACATGATTAATGATCTAGCTTCCGAAGCCGCAACCGTTCACACCAGATTTCCATTCTGCATCGTCGCTTTCATCGTCGCATTGCCTTCGCGGCGGTAAGGCCGCCTCAGCGCCGGGCCATCGTCAGCACACTGGAGCGCCTAGGTTCAAGGAGCGATGAATTGGATCAACACCATTTGGCGGAAGCAATTTCCTTGGTGCTTTGGGATCCCCATAGCGGCGATATTGAGGCGGAAGTACCGCCACGGGGTTCCCCCATTCGTCTACATAAAATGAGCAAGCGCATAGAGGCGGCCTATATCGACAGGTATCAACACCTGCCTCCGCATATAACCTAGGTTGCTGCTTGAGAAGGACGATGCCAACAGAGTTGAACTTCAAGAGCAATAAGGAAGCGCCAACGGATCAGAAAATCCGTGGCGGGTATTACACGCCTCGAGTTTTGGCTGACTACCTTTGCCGTTGGGCAATACGCGGGCAATCCGACCAGGTGCTTGAGCCTAGCTGCGGAGACGGCAGCTTTGTTTCCGCAGCAGCGCCCCTTTTGGGCAGGAACGGTCGGATAACCGCTGTGGAAATCCGGCGTCCTGAAATTGAGAAAGCCAGAGAGTCCGTCAATACCGCCGAGGTGCCAATGGAATGGAAATGCGGCAGCTTCTTTGACGTTGTGCCAGAGCTTCTCGGTGAGCGCAAATACGATGTCGCCGTGGGCAATCCCCCGTTCATACGATTCCAATATTTCGACAAGCAGGAGCGCGGGCAAGCGTTTGGGCTTCTAAACTCTTTTGGCTATCGTCCGAACGGCTTGGCGAATGCTTGGATTGCTTTCGTTCAATTGTCCGCGGAATTGTTGCGTGACGGCGGTCGATTGGCGATGGTGGTTCCCGCCGAGTTGCTGCAGGTCAAGTACGCTTCAGAGCTTAGATGCAGGTTGCCCATGCTGTTTGAGGACGTTTGCATCGTCGCTTTTGATGAACTGGTCTTCCCTCAGATACAGCAGGAAGTCGTTCTTCTGCTCGCGGAGGGGCGGCAGCGGCATTCAAGAACCCCTGGGCGGCTGCGCACAAGGCAGGTTGCCAATGGCAAAGCCCTTCTTTCGCAGGCGGCAGTGTCGGAAGTTACGCCGCACTCGCCGGAGCGCCACACCCATGAGAACATGAAATGGACTTCGCTGTTTTTGGAGGAGCAGGAATTTCGTGTGCTTAAGGACAGTGCGGACGAGGGAAGGCTGAGTCGCTTGGGCAACCTAGCCGACGTTGATGTCGGGATAGTAACTGGCCGCAACAGCTTTTTCGTCGTCAGCGAAGAGCAGGCCCAGCAATTCGGCGCCAACGGCTATGCAGTCGATGTGGTTGGCAGAACCTCCGCCTTGAAGTCCATTCGCTTCACTCAACAAGACTTGCGGTCCTATGCGGAGTCGAACCGCTCCAAGCTGCTGAACCTTAAGGGGCTGGACCGCACCTTTTTTTCACCGGCACTAGAAGAATACATAACGCAAGGGGAGGCGCAAGGCGTCAACAAGGGCTACAAATGCCGCATTCGCAACCGTTGGTTCGACGTTCCATCGGTCTTTGTGCCCGACGCCTTCATGTTTCGCCAAATTCACCAAGCCCCACTCCTGGTTGCAAACCAAACTCCGGCAACAACTACGGACACCATTCATCGCGTGCGCCTGCATCGTGGCGTGGATTGCAGCACTCTATGCGGTTCCATGGTGAATTCGCTGACATTCGCATGGGCGGAGGTCTGCGGGCGCAGTTACGGCGGCGGGGTTCTGGAGTTGGAGCCTCGGGAGGCGGAAACCCTATTGGTGCCGTACCAGTTCGCTGGCGAACTCGACTTGGACCACGTTGATGGCTGCCTGCGGGTCGGAAACCTAAAGGCCGCCTTGGACTACGGTGACGAAGTTCTGTTGCGGCGTGGCTGTGGTCTGTCCAAAACCGACTTGGACCGCCTGCGCCAAGGATGGAACCGGCTACGCCAGCGCCGCCATGGACGACGGCAGGCGTATGCAGCGACATAGGGTCAAAAGCGGCCCTGGAGGCGGTATTGACGATCACCCCCAGGGCACCGCCGCCGCGCTGTAGTATTTGCCCAATGGCCACGCGGGTGCCCACCATCATGGCGAGCAAGTTGATCTGAGTGTAGTAGGGGTTTACTGACCTCCAGAATAAGAAGCGGAAGCCTCGACTCGACATTCGAGAATCAACACAAGCCCGTTAGCGCCAGAGGCGGCAGCGGGGTTTCATCCTGCGTGTACTGGCTTTGCCTATTCCACCCGGGCGATCTGCTTGAATTGCTCGTAGGGGACATAGACCGGTTCCTGCACCCGCATGTGGGAGCCGATCATGAAGTCCGCCTTGATGCCCCGGGCGACGATGGCCTTGTGCATGTCCAGAGAATTCTGGATGGTTTCGCCCAAGTCCTCGCCGACGGACCAGAGGTCGCCGTTGTAAATGAAGCCTTCATCTCCGGCGCGGATCAGGACCAGCACGCTGTCCGTTGAATGGCGGGTGCTTAGGGGATGGACCACCACCGGAAGGCGCGGGTCCTCCAGCCGGTGTTCTCCGTTCGCGGCAACGGTCTGCAAAGGGACGGGGGCGGGGTTGCGGTCCAAGGCATCCGGCAGGATGACGGAGGTTCTGGCGAACAGCGCCCTGTAATGATCTTCGGCCACTTGATGCACCACCGGCTGGGCGCCGGCCGCCGCATAGGGCCGGATGCCGCCGGCGTGGTCCACATGGTGGTGGGTTGGAATGACGTGGGTGATCGGCTTTTGCAGTTCCTGCGCGATCCAGTCGATGACGGCCTCGCTCTTCAAGTCCTGGAACCCAGGCTCAACCACCACGACGCCGTCGGCCTGCTCCACGGCCAGCGTATAGATGGTGTCCGTGGGGTTGCTGTTCAACAAGTAAAGCCCGTCCCGGATGGCTGTGGCTTCTATTTGGGGGCGGCTCATGGGCTTCTTCGGCGCACCCGCGTGGGAGAACGCCTGAATGAGTTGACTGACGCGGGCGCCCCGCGCCGCGGCCGTTGCATCATGAACGTACCGCACACCCTCCGGCGGCGCAAAGGCGGCGGCGTCGAATTCGGGGTTGACCTCCACCTTGGTGCGGATGGCCTCCAACGACGGCGTGGCCGCCACCGAGAGCTTCACGCGCATCGGAAAGAACAGGCCGTCGAAATCCCGCCAGTCATGGTAGGTCACCTCTAGGGCCACATCCCCCAAAATCAGGTCGTATTCCAGCGTGGCCAGTTTGCTGATGCGGCCAGTTTGCTTGTTGATGTGCAAGGTGATGGGAAAGATCTCATCGGCCACCACCAGCTTGTAATGGGCGTCCGCAGCGGGCGTCCGCTCCGCGTTCCACCGCCCGAACCAATCCGAATCGATGCGCAACTCATCCTGATTCACCGCCATTGCATAAAACGGCTTGCCCTGCCAACGGCTCACCCAGGCTTCGTCGGCCAGCAGTGAACGCTGGCCGGACAGCTCGCCAAAAAACAGGGTGATCGGATAAACGTTCGCCGCCGTTAACCGCAAACCTTCGCTGCCGGAATTCTCGTTGCCCGCCGAAACCCGAGAAGCGTCATCCGAGAGGTCGCGCAGCAGGATATGGGGGTTCAGCAACCGTTCGGTTCGCCTGTTGCTGGCCCAGCGACCCGGCGTCATGGCCGCCTCCAAGACCGGCGGCTTGACGTAATAGTCCTCCATGCCGAGAACGTAGCCAGACTCGCCAACGATCAATTCCGTCGCGTCGCGTTCGTAGCGGTACAGGTTCAGATGGCGGTATTCAAGCCGCATCTTGCCGCCATCCAGCTCGTGGGAAACCTTGACGTCGGAAACAACGGGCCTGAACAAACCGACTCCAGGTTCCGGCCCCTCGCCCAAGATCCAGCGCTCCCGCTTCGCCTCAAGGCGGAACCTCTTCAGGCTTTGCAACTTGGTGCGGCCCCCCAATCCGACAAAAGCCATGTCCAACATGGAGGGCGCGGCCACTTCGGCGGCCACTGCCGGGGTGGGTTGGTCGGCAGCGTCGTTCTCCCCGCATCCGGCGCTGAGCAACGCTAGGATCGCGGGAATGGCGACTTTCGGCGCCATGCGCATCGAGAAATCGTTTTTCATCGGCATTTGAGGTTCTCCTTCGGACGGAAACCCGTTCCGCCTTTCATGAGTCGGTTTTCTTGAACGCTGAGCAACTGAATAAATCAACCAAGCTCCTTTAGCTGCGTCCACTTGGAAGTTGGGCGCCACAGCACAAACCAGATTTGTTCCATGCAAGGCTAAGCCGCGCCGGGTTCAATATTGGCGTTCATGCGGAACAGGTTGGCCGGGTCGTGCTTGGCCTTCACCTGCGCCAGCCGTGCGTAGTTTTCCTCGAAGGCTAGGGCGGCCGGACCTTCCTGCGCGGCGAAGTTCTGGTAGGTGATGCCGCTGGCATGGGGCCTGACCGCCGCCTGGGACGCATCCGCCCAGCGTTTGTTTTCCTCGTGGACAACCCAATCCCTGGTTTGAGTGGTGGCCTCCACGACGTACTGAGTGTCCCGATGCGCGAAGGCGGTGGCGTCCCGGGGCACTCGGGACAGGGCGCCGCCCACATGTTCGATGGTGAAGAAGTTCTGTGGCGAAGGGGCGGCGGGATAGGCATCGAGCAGCGCGTTAATGATCTCGTCGCTGAATTCCGCAGCAAAGCAATCCGCTTGGTAGTAGAGGTTGCCGTGGGGAACCATGGCGTCGTAACGGGCATGGCTGACCAGCCAATGCTCCGCCGTCACGCTGTCCGACAGGGGCCGGCCGAAGCTGCGCAAGGGTGCCATCGCCTTTTCTCCGTCCGCCAATCGGCCGCTCGAATAGCAGAGGTTCACCACCACGGTCGGTTCGCCATCCGGCGAAAACATGCAGAACAGATAGGCGGACAGCTCCTCCGGCGCTTGAGCAGTGAAATCGGCGTAGAAGTTCAGGACATCCCTCGCCTGCCCCCACGGGTAAACCACCGCGCCAAACAGTATGGTCGGGGCCATGGGATGGGTCCGAAGCTCGAAGTTCGTCACCACGCCGAAGTTGCCGCAGCCGCCGCGCAGCGCCCAGTACAGGCCCCTGTTCTCCCCTTCGCTTACCTTTTGCAGCTTGCCGTCGGCGGTGACGAGATCGAAGGAACGCACGTTGTCGCAAGCCAAGCCGTGCTTGCGGGCCAGCCGGCCGATGCCGCCGCCCAAAGTCAGCCCCGCCGCCCCGACATGCCCCACGCTGCCCCCTAAGGCAATGCGCTTCCAAGCAAGGACTTCCCGATACACTTGGCTGAAAACCGCGCCGGGGCCAACCTGCACCACCCCCGCATCCGGCGCCATCCGCACGGAGTCCATCCGCTTGAGGTCGATCATCAGGCCACCGTCGCACACCGAGTTGCCGTGAAAGCTGTGTCCACCGCCCCGCACCGCGGTGAGCAAATTTCCTTCACGGGCGAAGTTGACCGCCTTGACCACATCCGCGGCGCTTTCGCATTGCAGAATCAAGCCCGGTCGCCGGTTGATGGCCCCGTTCCACACCCGCCGGGCCTTTGCGTAGCCAATCTCCCCCGGCACCAGCAGGGCGCCCTGCAATTCATCCCTCAGTTCGCCGATGACCTGGACCGGCACCGTAACGTCGCTGCCGGACAGGGTCCGCAAAGGCAGGTCGCGCAGCGGAAAGCGGTAGTCGTAGAGATCCTTGGTGTTGCCAGCCGCCTTTCCCAAAACCGCTGCCGCCACCGCGCCGCCGGTCGCGGCTTGCACGAATTTTCTGCGCTTCATCGCAATGCCGCCGCCCTTGCCTCCGCTGGCTTGGAGCAACCCATTTTCATTCCTCACTCACCCGCTTTCGATAGGGCGCAATATAGGCGGTGAACGCCTCATAAGGTTCGCTGAAGGCATGGGCGCCGATGATCATTTCCGGTTGCAGATCGTATGCCTCAATGGTTCGCACCAAGTCCAAGCCGTACTGATAAAAGTATGTGTTGAAGTCATCCGCGCCTTGGGTTTGCTCGGGCTGCGCTCCAGCACCGCCATCCGGCCTAGGCGAACGCAGGTCGCCGTTGAACACCATGCCAGCCTTCTCCAGATAGGCGATCACCATGTCCTGGCAGTGGATGGTCTGCACCGGATAAACCACCACAGGATTGCGAGGATCATCTATGCGCAATTTTCCGCCGGCGGGAACGGCCGACAGTTTCGTCGGCTGGAATTGCCGATCAAACTTGTCCGGCAGGGTGATCGACGCCGGCCGTGCGAACAAGGCGGCGTAGTAGTCCTCGGCCTGTTCGTGAACAACGATCTCAGCGCCGACAGCCGCATAGGGACGTATGCCGCCGGCATGGTCCACATGATGATGGGATTGAACCAAGTGGGTGACCGGCTTGCTGGGAAACTTCCGGCCTATCCACTCAATGATGGCTTCGGAGCGGTGGTCTTGGGGGCCGGCCTCAATGACGACCACGCCATCCCCTTGTTCAATGACCAGAGAGTTGACGGAGTCGGACGTGACGGTGACAAAATGGACTCCTGGCGCAATTTCCCGGGCGCTCACCTCCGGCCAATAGACATCCTTGGCGAAGCCGACCTGTATCCAAGACTGCATCCACTGGCTGAGGCGCAGACCCCTCTCGGATGACGATGGATTGTGGCGATAGTGAATTCCTTCCGGCGCAGCGAAGAGCGCGTCAGCCAAAGGCGGATTGACTTCGACCCTGGTTCTGGTCGCTTCAAGTGCGGGAAAGCCGGCCACCGCCATCCTGATGAGGGTCGGAAAGAAAACGCCGTCAAATTCGCGCCAATCCTCATACAGCACTTCCACGGACACGTCGCCGCGCACCCACTCGTGCTCCTTTGTCTCCAGCTTGCTGATGCGCCCCGTATCAGGGTGTACATAGAGCGCTATGGGATAAATCTGGTCGTTGACTTCCAACCGATGGTGGCGCACCCCAGCAAGATCATAAGCCGCCCACCGCTCCAGCCACGCCGGTTCGGCAAACAGCTTGCGGCGCCCTGTCATGACGTCCAAGTCAACCGTCACGGGAAAAACTTCACTTGCCGAACGCAGTTGATGCTTCAGTTGTGCATTAACGACGCCCTCGACCAAGGCCGGGTCGGCAAGAATCCGACGCAGCAGCAGATGGGGGTTCAGCAAAAACTGCGTTCTAGCCGTCGAAGACCGGCGGGCCGACTCCATCGCCCAAGTGCCCGCCGGCAGGAAGGCGTCGTCCTTGCCTGTGACGTAACCCGCGTCGGCAAGCACCAGTTCGCTGACTTCATTGACGAATCCGGAGAAGATGCCGTTGCGGTAGTCAAGCCGCATTCGCTCGCCTTGAATGTCATGGAAGGCTTGCAGGTCGTAGGACGCCACCTTGAACAGGCCCTTCCCAGGCTCAACGCCGTCCCCCGTTCGGTAGCGTACGCCCTTGGCCTTGAAGGAGAAGGAATGCAGCTTGGCAACGGCCTCGCGCCCGCCGACCCCCGCCAGAATCTTTTCCACCACCTCAGCGGCGGACAGCGCTGTTGACGCAACTGACCCGTCGGGCCGCCCGACCTCCGGTTCGGCGACAGGTGAGCCGAGTGCGGATTTCTGACCAAAGCCCAAAGCGGCCAGAAAAACGCCCATGCAAAACAGCGAGCGACCGCCGCCGCTGGTGAACAATGCCAAACCGCCCGTCATGCCAGCGCCCCCATCCGCTTAGTCCGCATCTTGGCTGGGCGAGAATACTAGGCGCTCCTCGCTCTTGGCCCGGTCTCCTTAACCAGCGCGAACAAGCAGGCCGCCACTAGGTAGCAACCGCTCCAAAAGATGAAGCCGGCCAAAGGTTGGGACTCCGCCAGCCCCATGCCGATGATTGGCGACAGCCAGCCCCCCAGATAACCGGCGGTCACGACGATGCCGATTGCGGAGCCGGCCATCGCAGAACCGATGCCCTTCATTTCCAAGGGGATGACAAAGGCCAAGGGCGCGGCGCCGGCAGTGGCGCCCCAAAGGATTGCCGTTATCCACAAGGGCGGCCCCGTCAGGTGGGCGGCCAGCAAAATGCAGGCGCCGGCCACGGCGATGGCGGGGCCAACGACGATCCTGCGCAGCCCCAGCCGGTCCGACAGGGCCGGCAGCAGCAGGGCGCCGCCAATGTACGACCAGAGCACCAAGGAGCCAACTAAGCCGGCGGCGGCAGGCGACATCTCCCGTTCGTTTTGCAGGTAGGTCGGCAGGTAGCCCATGATGCCGAGGAAGGTGCCCATCATCAGCAGGTTGCACAGCGCAACGATCCAAAGGTCCTTGATTTTGACGATTCGGTTCAGGGCATCCTTCATGCCGACAGCCGGCTGTGCTCCGGCGGACGCCATGCGCTCGGGGACGGTGCAGAACCAGATGACGGCGATCCCCAGAATCACGACGCCCAACAGGTAGGAAACTTCACGCCAGCCACCGAGTTGCGCAAGCAGCAAAGGGGTCAACAGGAGCGCCAGCCCCCCGCCCAAGCCGTAGCCGGCCTGCACCACGCCGTTGGCAAGGCCCAATTCCTGCTGGGGAAACCAAAGCCCCAACGCCTTGGGCACGTTGGTGAACGGCAGCGCCAAGGCAACGCCGAACAGGAACATCCACAGGTACAGTTGCGGGAAGTCGGTTGCGGTTCCGCGCAGAACCAAGGTACATCCCATGATGAGCACGCCAACGCAAATCACCCGCCGCACCCCGAAGCGGTCACCCAAAACGCCCCCCAGAACGGAGGTCACCAATGCGCCGAAGGAAATGGCGGACCACAGAGCGCCCCAATCGGCGAGCGACAATTGCAGCTCCGCCAAAATGTCGTTCGCCTCCGTCGCCGCATGCATCTGCCCATAGCCAACGGCGACGACGAAGATCAACGCGCTGTTGGCCAGCACCAGCCATCTCTTGGCGCTGCGCTCCGAATCATTCATCCGCCACCTCCAAGCAAGGGCAATGCGTTGCGGCGCTCACCGCCATCACCGCTCGGTTCCGCCCACAGACCTGATCTTCACTGGCGCCGTCGGCCGGTCAAGGTCAGGGTGATTGCCGGCGCTCACGAACGCCCCCTTGTTGGCCGCTTCGTAAGCCAGCGCCGCTTTGATGACCACCCCGTCTGCATAGCTGGGTCCGACCAGCTGTACTCCAGTGGGCACGTTGTTGGCGGCCTGGCCGGACGGCAAGCTGATGACCGGGCAGCGGTTCACCAAGTTGAACGGATAGGTCAGGCTCCAGCCCAGCATCGGGTTGACTGTCTGGCCGTTGATTTGCACCTCATCCAGCGCATGGTCAGAATCGGCGGCGATGAAGCTGGTGGCGAGGGTCGGACAGACGAACAGTCGATAATCGGCGAAAATGCCGCTCAATCGAAGGTGCATTTCATGCTCCTTCCCATACAAGCGCAGCGGCGTGTGCCCGTAGGCCGCGGCTTGCTCCGCCACGCTGCGGGCATAGGGGGTCATCAGGTCCTTCGCCTCCTCCGGCAAGCGGTTGAACGTCTCCACCATGACCACGCCGGGAGCGGCCCTGAACAACTGCGCCATGCGGGCCTCAAGAACCTCCGAACTCCAGCGGACTTCCACCTCCTCAACCGCGGCGCCCAACTGCCGAAACACCTCCAAGGCGGCCAGGGTGTTGCGCTCCACCTCCGGGTCGATGATCTTGTAGCCAAGATCCATGGAATAGGCGATTCGCCAACCTCTAAGGTCGCCGCATTCAGTCGGCAGAGTGAGCTTCGGCTTCAGGGTCGTGATGTCCTGTGGATGCGGCCCGCTCATGAGGTTCTGCATGATGACGGCGTCTTCAACCGTTCTGGCAAGGGGACCAACCTGGCAGCAGGGATCCAGGTTGAACGGCGGGTCCGAAGGATTGCGTCCAAACGACGGCTTGAAGCCGACCACGCCGTTGAACGCCGCCGGCATTCTGATGGAGCCGGCGTTGTCGCTGCCGCTGGACAAGGTGGTGGTACCCGCAGCAAGGGCCGCGCCGCCGCCGCCGGTGGAACCGCCGCACCCACACTC
This sequence comes from uncultured Pseudomonadales bacterium, assembly GCA_958296195.1. Classification (GTDB taxonomy): domain Bacteria; phylum Pseudomonadota; class Gammaproteobacteria; order Pseudomonadales; family Azotimanducaceae; genus Azophilus. The sequence continues at coordinate 4,056,484 of OY282455.1, forward strand.
CAAGTTCCAAGGGTTGCGGCTCACCCCGAACAGCTTGGAGTGCGTCGTGCCGCTGCAGGAAAACTCCGGCGCCGTGGTTCTGGCATGGACGATGGCGCCCGCATCCATCAGCCTCTGCAAAAACGGCGAGGTGCGGTCCGCAACCTGACCTTTCAGCAGCAGCGAACCATTGGTGGTTATCTTGCCCTTGATGAAGGATTCATCCTTGACCGCCAAGGCAACGCCTTCAAGTGGCCTTGGCGTCCCGCCCCGGTGGTAGGCTGCCTCCGCCGCCCGGGCCTGCTCAAGGGCCTCGTCAAAATAGGTGAAGGCAAATGCGTTTATTGAGGGCTCCAAGCGCTCCGCCCGCTTGATGAGCGCTTGCAAGTGCTCAACAGGGGAGAGCTTCTTTGCCCGGTACAGGCGCAAAGCCTCCGCCGCCGAGAGATAACAAATATCATCCATGCTTTGATGCTAACAGGTTATGGCGGTTAGTTATGTAATTTACTTAGGTAATTCACTTATGTAAACTGCCCCCTCGCTTCCGGGCTTGCGGCAGAGGGCGGGAAATGCGCGCATTCGTACTCAGATCGGTCTCCGAAAGCGCCGAGGTGGAGTTGGCGGAAGTGCCGAAACCCGAGCCGGGGCCAGAACAATTACTGGTTAAAAATCAATACGCTGCGTTAAATTGGGCGGACACCCAGATTCGTCGGGGCCTATACGGGAACCTGCCCAACCTGCCGGTGGTCATGGGCGCGGAGTTTGCCGGCGTCGTCGAGCGGACGGGGCCGGGCGTCACCGAGTTCTGCGCCGGCGACCGTGTTGCCGCCATCGGCCAGCACTACTGCGGCGGGTTCGCCGAATACGCGACGGTTCCCCAGGAACGGGCCATCAGGCTGCCGGAGGCAGTCTCAACAACCCAGGGTGCCGCATTTCCAGTTACGGCCCTCACCGCCTACCACCTGCTGTTCAGCGCCTTCTCCTTAAGGCCGGAGCACAGCATCCTGATCCATGCCATCGGCGGCGCTTTGGGGTCCGCACTGATCCAATTGGCCAAGGATGTGGGCACCCGCGTGCTCGGCACCACCTATTCGCCGCACAAGATCCCATTGGCTAAGGAAGCCGGCGCGGATCTCGTGATCGACCGCAGCCAAGCCGATTTCGTCCAGGAGGCAACCGCAGCCACGAATGGAAGCGGAGTTGACCTCATCATCGATTCCCTCGGCGGCGACACCCTATGGCGGAGCTTCGACGCATTGGCGAGCTTCGGGACGCTGATCAACCTAGGGGAAGCGGAGGGTTGGCCGCAAGGCGAGGTGAGAAAGCTCCGGGACGTGCTGCACAGCCGCTCCGCCGCCTTCCGTTGCTACGATCTGGAGGCCGCCGAACCCGGTTCCGCCCGCTGGCGCAAAGGCGTCGATTACATTCTGGAGCGTCTGGCGGACGGCCGCCTCAAGGTGACGATCGCCAAGGAATTCGCCTTTCAGGACTGCGTTGACATGTTCCACGCCTTGGAGAGCCGCCAGTTTCTGGGCAAGCTGCTGCTGAAAATTCCATGATGGCGGTTCCCCACCGATGACAAAGCACACCCGACAGCCTCTAGCCAAACAGGTTTTCCAGTATGCTGGTCTTGGGCGAACGCAGCCGAATCCGTCCCTCGGCCACGCCCCCGCACTTCAGCGAACGCCGCAGCCGCCGTTTTCACGGTGCGCCTCTTAGCGTTGCGAGCCATCCACCTGCACCGTGAGCACGTCCGCGTTGTGGAACTGCTGATGGCGCACGGAGGACGCGAAATGGCGCAGCAGCCGCAACGGCACGTCGCGCATCGCCTCGCCCGCCGGCTCCTCGCTGAGCAGGGCAATGCGGTCCTGCAGGTTCTCCTCGCCGGCGACCGCGGTGGCGAGCTCCAGCGTTGCGCCGCCGCCGGCGCCGCGCACCGTTATCTGCAGCCGGCGGGCCTCCCGTGCGCCATTGCCATCCTCATTCTCCGTCGCCTCGCTCTGCAGCACCGCCGCCAGCGCCTCTTCGGCCGCCGCCGCCAGCCGCTGCCGCATGGCGCCGTCCCAGTGGCGGCGGGCGGCGAACGCCGCCAGGAACGCCTGGATGTTCGCCAACTCCGACGCCTCCGCCCGCCCGACAAAACGCCCGCTGCGCGGCTGCGTGAGGTTCACCGCCAGCGTCAGCAGGATGGCCGTGGCGCCGCCGGCGACCATGCCGCTCCCGAACAGCCCCCCGGCGAAGCCCCCCACGATGTCCGGGAAGATCAGCTGCGCCTGAAAGCCTACGCCGATCCAGAACGACACCCCGACGATCAGGCCGGTGGAGTAGTCCATGCCTTCCTGCATGACTTCCCGCAAGCCGACGACGAACACCATGACCATCACCACGCCAACGGCGGCCGCCACCACGGGACTCGGAATGGCGATGACGACCGCCAGGGCCTTCGGCACGCAGGCCACCAGAATCAGGATCGCGCCGGCGGCGATGCCCACCCGACGCGCGGCCACGCCGGTGAGTTCGATCACGGACGGGCCGATCGGATAGGCGGTGTTCGGAACGCCGCCGCCCAAGCCGGCCAGCAAATTGCCGGCGCCCTCCGCGGCGATGCCGCCCTGCACGGCGCGGAAGTCCACGGTGCGCGGGCGATTCCACGACACCCGCTGGGTGGCGACGACAGCGCCGATGGATTTCGTGGCCGCCACCAAGGAGATGAAGGCGAACGCCGGCAGCAGCGCCCAGAACTCTGCGCCGAAGGCGAGGTCCAAGCCCGGCCAGTCCGTTACGGACATGCCGATCCACGGCGCCTCAGCCACGCGCTGGGTGTCGTAGATGCCGAACAGCGCCCCTGCGCCCGCGCCACCGGCGACGCCGATGACCGGCGCCCACAGCCGCAGCGCGGCGTTGCCCTTGAGGCCGACGCCAACAATGAGCGCCACCGTGACGAGGGCGCAGACCGGCGCCGCCGCGAGCGGTGCATCCGCGGGCGCTTGGTTGAGCAGCCGAGCCAGAATGGGCATGACCGACACCGGCAGCAGCATGATGACGGTGCCCGTAACCGCCGGCGTCAGCAGCCGCCGCACGAGCGACAGGCGCGTGGAAATGGCCACCTGCAGGAGCGCCGCCGCCATCACAAGGGTGGCGAGCAGCGCCGGGCCGCCGCTCGCCAGCGCCGCTGCGGAAACGGGAACGAATACGGCGGAGGTGCCCGCCAGCACGCAATAGCCGGCGCCGATTCGGCCGAACCGCAGGGCCAGCAGAATCGTGCCGACGCCAGCGCAGAACAGGGTTGCGAAAACGCCCCAAAGCAGGTAGTGGTCCGCGCCGCCGCCTCGGAAGGCGACCGCAGCCAGCATGACGTTGGCATTGATCATCAGCATGGTGATCTGGGCCCCTTGGCCGAGAGCAAGCCACACCGACGGGGCGCCGTCGGCTTCGTAGCGGAGTCCTGTGTTCATTCCTGTTAACGAGACCGTGCGACGAACGCTGCATGATACCGCACGTGCGTCCGCCGAAGCTGTTGAACCTTGCGTCAACGCTGATGGAGCAAAAGGGAACCCAATGCCATGTCAGTCTCTATTCATGTTGGCGCACTATGCCATTGTATAATTCCCAAACATTACAGCTACGAGCTGACACACCAAACGCAGCTTTGTGCGGAATCACTTGCTTGTCGGACTTCTTCCGCTAGCCGACAATGCCGAGATGATAGGCTATGCAGCGCTATTTGTGTGTCAGGAGGTTGGCGAACGTGAACGGAGCTAGCATCCCCCCTAGGATTGATGCGGATCAAGCCCCCGCGGCCGCCATGAAACGGGCTCGGCTCCGTTTGAGGCTGCAGGACTACAGCGACGCCGTGGCCGAAGGGTGGAAGCAGGCCGATCTATACCGAGCGATCATGCACGAGCTGCCGCGGCTCTTCCACAGCCTTGACCAAGAGGCGCAACGCCAAGCCATTGAAGACGCGCCGGGACTGACCGGCTCCGAATGGGACGCACTCATGGCGGCGGTCGTCGAGCATGTGGCGACGCTGCACGGCCATGAGATTCCGGCGTGGGTACAGGAACGCGAGCGTTTCTTGGACGTTCCCTGGATCGTCTCCCACCTGCCCCTGATCCGCTACGAGTCCTTAGCCTTCGCGCCGGCCGCCTTCATCCGGCACGGAACGCTGCCGGACCCGCGGGATCTCGACGCCCGGGGCGGGGAGCGACATGCGTGGGCGCCTTGATCGCGGAAAGCTGACCGAGCTGTTCGAGGATCTCGCCGAACACCTGCGCCAGGAACGAGTCCGCGGCCACATATACCTTGTCGGCGGCGCGGCCATGGCGCTGGCATTCCAGCGGCACCGGATGACATGGGATGTGGACGCCTACGTCAGGAACCAAGGAGCGGAGCACGCAAGTGTCATGGAGGGAGTGCGACGGGTTGCCGGCAAGCACGGGCTGCCGGAAAACTGGCTGAATGAACTTGCAACGATGTTCATGCCCATAGGGGAAGACGTCAGGGCCCCGATGCTGTTCGACTCGCCGCACTTGGTCGTGACCGGCGCATCGGCGGAGCACATGCTGGCGATGAAGCTGCAGGCGGGCAGGGAAGCGGACCTCGACGACATCGACACGCTGTTGGAACATTTGGAGATCACGACAAGCGAAGACGCACTGAAGCTCCACGAACGAGTCTTCCCGACAACGCCGGTTAGCGAGCGAGCGCGGGATTACCTCCTGCGAAAGTTCAACCCACCATCGTAACCGCGCCCAGGACATGGGGGATAGTGAACATGCCCCAAAATCGCAAACTACGAGTGGATCACTCCGCCTGCGGAACCACCATGGCCGACTGATGCAAAGAAGTGTTCACCACCATGAACATGACATGATTCTCGAACAGGTGGTCGAACTCCTCCAGGCGCGTGAATTTCGGATCCATTTTCCCCTTAGCGGCTTCCGCCAGCTCGGCAACCCATTCCAATGAATAGACGTAGCGGTGCTTCGCCGGGTCGATGAAATTCTCAAAGGGGATTTCCCCCAGCGCAGCTAGGCAGGCCGCCCTGAGCTCGGCAATGTACTCGCGCATGAACAGCGCATCCTCCCTTGAGCCGATGTTGCCATGTCCGTCGTTGAAGAAGTTCCAGTCCAAGCCGATGAGCTGCTCCAAGTCGTCCTCAAACCCCTTCATGTCCAGGGAAAAGTCGAAATTCTCAAACGGCAGGCTGCCCGGAACGAAGAAATCCGGGGCATGCACCACCTTCTCCTGCACCAAATGGGAGATGGAGGCGTCTATGCTGTGCCGCTTGCCGCCAGTGAAAATCCGCACGATCAGGTCTTCAAAGACGAACTCCCCTGCTGGGATGGGCACCACCTCCGTAGGCATGGGCACCGGCTTGCCGTGACGCTTAATTTCATCCACGGTGGCCTGGGAGGCGATGATCCGCAAGTTGACGCCGTTCTTCCTAGCCGCCGCCGCAAACACTGGCGCTTCGCCAATGTGGTCCAAGTGGCTGTGCGAATAGACCAGTGCGGTGACCGGCAGGTCCGTCACCTTGGCAATGGCCTGAAGGGCAATTTCCGCGCGCCGGCCGGACAAGGGGTCGAACACCAAGACGCCGCGGTCGCCAACGTGGAAGATCAGGTTGTTGGTTTCCACCGCCAGCCAATAGGTCCGCTCGGTGAGGCGTTGAACGATGTAGGGCCGTTCAAACCGAAGCGCTTTGTAACCGGCGATTTTCTGCCCCGGCACCAAGGGCTTTGTCGCCGATGGCTCGACCTGCGTAGCAGCTTGCGCCAAAAAAGGAAAGGCTGCGGGCAAGGCCGCCAAAAGAACCCAGAGCTTTATCCCGCATATTGCGCCAAGGGCCGCGCTGGGGCGAAATGATGGGCGAGCGGGGCGATTGCTCAAATTGAAGGAAGGGCCGGCACCGGGCAAAAGCTCGCGCAATTTGCTTGATTTCCCCGCAGTCAGGAAAGGCAATCCAGTCATTTATCATCTCCATTGTCCGTTTGTTCGGCCTGCTTCATCTGCAGAAGCAACTTCCCGATCACGCTCCGGCCTTCCAAGGTTTCGTACATCTCCTTGGCCCGCTCGAAGGGAAACACCTGGCCGATGGGCACCCGCAGGCGGCCGTCAGCGACCCGCTCCCAGATGTGCGCAACGCCCTGGTTCCAGCGCTTGGATCCCGGGCGAGTGCGCAGCAGCTCGAAACAGGTGAAGGAAGCGTTGTGCTCGTAGAGCTTGTCCCGCAGCAGCCGCACCTCGCCTTGCGGCCAGTCCTCGGCCTCGCCGATGCTGATGACATTGGCGTAGTCGTTGACCACTTCAAAATTGCGCCAGAGGGTTTTGCCCCCCAAGGAGTCAATCACCACGTCAACCCCCCTGCCGCCGGTGATTTCCAGCACCGCCGCCCCGAATTCCTGCTGGTTGCGGTCGATGACGTCGTGGGCGCCGTATTCCTGCGCCGTGGCGATCTTGGCCGGCGAATAGGTGGTGCCGATGACCTTTGCGCCCCAATCCACCGCCAACTGGGTGGCGTACAGTCCTACGCCGCCGCTGATGGCGTGGACTAAGACGAACTCCCCCGGCTCAAGGCGATGAATGCTGAACAACAGGTGATAGGCGGTCAGGCCCGGCGTCAGCAGGGCGGCGCCTTGGGCGGTGCTCATGGCCGGCAGCAGCGGCATGATGAAATTGCGGGGAAAGCAGGCGAATTCCGCAAAGGCACCGGTATCCGTCGGACTGATGGCGGCAACCAAATCCCCTTTGTTCAGGTCCTTAACGTTTTCGCCGAATTCCGCCACCGCGCCGGCGCAATCCAAGCCAGGTATGAATGGCGGTTGCGGCATGCTGGGATACACGCCCCGACGCTGCTGGGTGTCCGCCCAGTTGATCGACGCATGATGCACCTCAACCAACACGTCGTCCGGCCCGCATGGCGGGGTGGGCACTTCAGTCAAAACCGGCTGGGCGTCTTCGCCGGGGCGTTCAATCAGATATGCTCGCATTGGCCTTCTCCTCGATCGGAACTCGCTGCGCAGTGCTGGCCTTGGGCGTTAGGGCCGCATTCCGTGCATGTTCAGATCCACCGCTATGTAGAACACATGGTTTTTCAAAATCCTCTCAAACAGATCGTGATGTCCGTATTTGCCCTCCATGTCCGCCTTGACCCGTTCGTACAGCGGGCCTTCAATGAAGGCCAACACCTGCTCGAAGCGATTTTTTGAGGATTCCGGCTCCATGTACTCGGTAAAGTCCTGCACGCCGGACAACGCCCGATAGGTGGCGGCCTTGACGTCATTGACGTAGGTGCGGACGTAGTGCGCATCGGCCCTGCTGCCGATGTTGCCGTGGCCGTCGTTGAAGAACTCCCAATCCAGCTCCAGCAGGTAGTCAAGGGAGTCTTCATAGGCTTTCAGATCCAGCGCAAAGTCGAAGTCCTGAAACGGGATGTAGCCCGGCACGAAGAAGTCCACGCCATGCACCACCTTCTCGGAAGGCAGATGAATGATCGAGGAATCCGGGCTGTGGCGTATTCCCTTGGAGCTATCGACGGTGACCCGCAAATCCTCAAAGGCGAATTCGCCAAATTTTGGCGGCAGCACCTCGTTCGGCATGGGCACGGGCTTGTTGAACCGCTTGATTTCCTCCAAGGTTTCCGATGTGGCGATGACTCTCAGCTTGACGCCCTTCGCCTTCGCGGCCTCGGTAATTTTCCGCCCGTCGCCGATATGGTCCAAATGGCTGTGCGAATACAGCATGGCGGTCACGGGCAGATCCGTGACCATGCCAATCGCCTGCAAGGCGATCTCCCCCCGACCATCGGACAGCGGGTCGATGAGCAGAACCCCTTCATCCCCCACATGGAAGATGGCGTTGTAGGTTTCCACGGCCAGCCAATAGGTTCGCTCGGTCAGCCGCTGCAATAGATAGGGTTGCCGAAAGCGAAGCTGCTCATAGTCGGCAATCTTTTCGCCCGGCTTCAGGAGCCGCGTCGCGGAAGGCGTGACCTCGCCGGCAGCGGCAGGCGGGGCAATTTGCTGAGCGGCGGTGTCCATATCGACTTGGGGCCGGCCGGCAAGCCCGGTGACATGGGCCTTGAACGCCTCGAAGGGGACGTCCGGTGCCGGCCCGTGGCTGCCCACGATGGTTTTTGGCCGCAGCCCCCAGCGCGCAATTCCATTGAGCAAGTCCAGGCCGTTGCCCGGCGGTTCGTCGGGTTCCTCCGTCACCGAGTACAGGTCCCCGTTGTAAATCAGCTTCTCGTTGTCCAGGTGCAGCATCAGCATGTCGGTCACATGCCTGTTTTCCACGGGATAGAGGGTCACGGGACGGACGGCGTCCTCAAGGCGAAGGAACTCATCCGCGGCGATGCCGATGACTTGCGCCGGCACGGGATTTTGGTCCAAGGCGTCCGGCATGATGGTCGCCTTCCGAGGGCTCAGGTGGCGGGCGTAGTGCGCCTGCGCCGCGGCATGGCACACCAGTTTGGCGCCGGCGGCCATGAACGGCCGGATGCCGCCGGCGTGATCGACGTGATGATGGGTGGGCACCACATGGGAAACCGGCTTGCCGGGGGATTTTCGCGCCATCCAGGCCAGCAGAGCTTCGCCCTTGTTATCCAGAAAGCCGGGATCGGAGACGATAAAGCCCCGCTCTTGCTCAACGATCAACGTTCTGGCCGATTCATCCGGGGTTGAGAACACCAAGTAAACCCCAGGCGCAATTTCCCGGGGCTGCACTTGCAGCGGGCCAACCGGCTTGCCCGGAGACCCGCCGTGCGCAATGCCCGTGATCCACTGGCTTATCCCGGCGCCACGCCGGGCAAGCTCGGCGTCATGCACATAACGTGCGTTGGGCGGGGGAGTGAACCGACTTTCGGGGATGGCCGTGTTGATCGAAACCTCCGTGCGGCTGACGTCCAGTATCGGCGCGCCGGCAATGGACAGCTTGATGCGCATGGGCAAGGCCACACCCCGCACGGGCTGCCAATCGTGGTAAGTCACCTCCAGCGGCACGTCGCCCAGCAGGATGTCGTGCTCCATGGTGCTCAATTTGCTGATGCGCCCCGATTCGTTGTGGACATGCAGCCTGATGGGGTAAACCTCATCTTGGACGACCAGCCTGGAATGCGCCGCCTGTTCGATTCGCTGGTCGTTGCGCCAAGCCGTTAGCCAACCCGCATCAACGACGACCTCCGAGGCCACTAGTTCCTTGAAGCGCAGACCTCGCCAACGGTCCAACCAATCCTGGTTGACCAGCAACTTGCGCTGACCCGACACAAGGCCGAAATGCAGGGTCACAGGGTAGATCTGATCGTCGTCCAGCTGCGGTGCCAGCGGAGCGGGAAGGTTGCCGGGCGCTGACGCCTTGAAGGGGTCCCGAAGCGTTTCCTGAAGCAGGATGTGGGGGTTCAGCAGGCGCTCGGTCTTGATGGTTATCGCCCAGCGGCTGGGGTTCATCGCCGTGCCGGCACCGGTGTCGTAGTAGAAGTTGTCGCGGCCCAAGGTGTAGCCAGCGTCGCCAACAATCAGTTCCGTTGCGTCCCGCTTGAAGCCGTACAGATTTTCATGGCGGTAGTCCAGCCGCAAGCGGCCGGCGGACAGGTCGTGCCACTCCTCGACGTCGGAACGGGTCGCCTTGAACAGCCCTCTGCCCGGCTCGGGGCCTAAGCCCAGTATGTAGCGCTCCCGGACGGATGTGATCGCCAAGGTCTCGACGCCGGCCAAGGCGGTGCGCCCGCCGGCTCCTGCATAAGCTCTTTCCAGGACTTCCGCCACGGCTCGATCATCGGCGGCGGCCGGCACCATTCCGCATATTGCGCCAAGGGCCGCGATGATCGCGCCAAAAAGCCAGCGAGGACGCGGCCAGCGTAGTTTGCGCCCAGGACGTTTCCAAACAATGGCCAAGACAGTCCCGGCGGCACCGGCAACCACGCCCCTCCCCGCCTTGCGCTGGGCCGTTGCATTGGACCGCGAATCCACCAAGCGATGCTCCAAGGAAAATCTCCCTACGCCCGAGGCATTTTATATAATAAACTTACATAATCAACTTTACTAATTGGCCGGAAGCGGATCAAGCTGGGCGGGCAGATTCAGACGGCGCCACTGGCTAGGCTGCAACGCGCATGGGAGGGCTGGAATCATGTGGTTGACGAGACTCAAGACGGATCGCTGGCGGCAAATCCCGCTGTGGGCCGCCATGCTGGGCTTGCTTGCGGCCTGCGACGGAGGCCCAGCCGATGCAACGGCAACCGATGCTGGCCCCGCTGCGCAAGAAACTGCGGGGTCAGCCGACACCGAAGCCGTCAACGAGGTGCTTGAGCTGGCCTACCAAGGCATTGGCGGCAAGCCGTCCTTGATGAACTTGGCCGGATTTTCCGCAGTCTCCTCAAGAGACCGCTACGTCATGGGAATGGGAATCGAACCGGGCAACGGCCTGTTCAAGTCGGTCTCGTCCGCAGCGCAGACCTCCTACGACCTAGGCGGCGAGCGGCTGCGCCAGGATTTCAGGCACGCCAATCTCTACGGATTGACCGTTGAAGTCACGGAATTGATCGTCGAAGGAGCCGGCTACAGCATTGGCCGGGACGACATCTATGGGGAAGCCCGCCTCGCCGCCGCCCCCTTGAACTCCGGCCGCATGGCCATGGCGCTGAAAACCGAACGCCTGCTGAACCCCCACATCCTTTTGCGGCAGACGCTAGAGGACCCAAGCATTGCTTCCCTCGGCATGGCGGAGTTCCCGGACACGATGGTGGTCTTGGGCGAACAAGCCGTGTACCCGATTGCCCTGACCTTCGATGGGGCCACCAATTTCCGCCGCATGCTGACCAACGAGCAATGGCTGCAAAAGTGGGAGGGCACGGACTTGGTGCAACTGGCCACCAATGGCGACATCGTCGTGGACGGGCAGTGGTTCGAGCGCTGGCAGGCGCCCCGGCAACTGGATCTTGGCGACTATCATGTGCTCGCCATTGAGGATGCGCTCTACCCACTGTATCTGCATGTCAACAAGCAAACCGGGCGCATCCACAAACTGGCGACGATGGAGCACGATTGGGCGTTCGGCGATGTCCTGCTGGAGGCGACCTACCACGATTGGCGGGATGTGGATGGCGTTCGGTTTCCCTCGCAAATCAAGGTTTCGGCTGCCGCGACCCCGGCCTTGGAGGTCAACCGCTCATCGATCGCCGTCAACCCTCAATTTGATGAGGCGATCTTCTCCCGCCCGGAAGGGGTGGTTTACGAACATGACGAAATCGCGGCCCGGCGCGGCGCCGGCGTCAGCCAGTGGATACTGGGGCTGGCCCATGCCGGTTCGCCGCGGCCGCTGGGCAGGCCGGAGAAGATAGAGGCCGCCGAGTTCAAGCCGGGCCTGCACTTCCTGCGGGCCAACGTGGAGGATGACGACTCCATCAGGACGCTGGTGGTGGAGCAGGAAAACGGCGTCATCGCCGTTGACCCCGGCTTGGAGGACTTGAAGAGCGACCTCATGATCGCCTGGATGAACGAGCGGTTTCCCGGCAAGCCGATCAGCCACGTCATCCTGACCCACCACCATGTGGACCATGTGGGCGGGGTCAGGCCCTTCGTTGCCGCCGGCGCCGCGGTGGTGGCCCACGAGGCGGCGAGGGAATACTACTTGGCGAACCTTAGCCGCACGGGCAGAACCATCATGCCCGACGCGCTGGACCGAAATCCCGTTCCCGCCAAGGTGATTGGCGTCAAGGCCGGCGAATTCCTCCGGCTTGAGGACCAAGAGCGACCCGTTTCGGTTTACCCTGTCTTCAACAGGCACTCCTCCGACGGGGTGGTGGTTTTGGTGGAAAATGAGGGCGTTCTCTACAACGGCGACCTTTACTCACCGGGCAACAAGGTGGAGGAGGTGCCGGCCGAAGTGCCGCTGACCGGCCTCGACCTGGAAAAGACCATTCAGGCAAGCAACTTAAGCGTCCGGTTCATCGCCGGCTCCCACGCCCGTCCGAACGTACCCTACAACACGGCACCCTACGAAGACTTCAAGAGACATCTGCAATTCCACGAACAAGCGCAACGGCAGGCACCATGAGTTCTTCGCTCATTCGCGGCAAGTACGTCGTCTGCAGGGCCACAGGCCGCACCGATGCGCAGGTGATCGATGACGGCGCCGTCTTCCAAGAGAACGGCGTCATCGTCGAGGTCGGCCCTTACCCGGAGTTGGCGGCCAAGCATCAGCCGGACGAGGTGCTCGGTTCCGCTAGGCACATTGTGCTGCCGGGGTTCGTCAACAGCCATCACCACATCGGCTTGACACCGTTTCAGTTGGGCTCCCCCGACCACAACCTGGAGTTGTGGATCGCCAGCCGCCTGGGCGCCCGGTTCGTTGACCGCCATCTGGACACTCTCTACTCCGCTTTTGAGCTCGTGGAATCCGGCGTGACCACGGTGCAGCATCTGCACGGTTGGCTGGGCGGCGGCGTCCCGGACGTGGTCACACGGGCCGAGCAGATTCTCGGGGCCTATCAGGCCATTGGCATGCGGGCGTCCTACTCCTTCTCGATGCCGGACCAAAACCGCTTCGTCCTCGATGCGGACGAGCGCTTCATCCGTTCCCTGCCGCCGGCCGTCGGCAACGAGCTGGCCGCCTTGCTGGAGGCGGTGTCCATGCCTCTTGACGAGGTGTTTTCGGTGTTTGTCGAATTGTGGGAGCGTTGGCGCGGGTCGGAGCGCATCCGCATACAGCTGGCCCCGGCGAACCTGCATTGGTGCTCCGACGAGTTGCTGCAAAAGCTGCACGAACACGCCCTGAAGTATGGCGTCGGCCTGCACATGCACCTCGACGAGACCCCCTATCAAAGGGAGTACGCCCGGCGGCGCACCGGCGCCTCGGCGGTCAGCCACCTGCACCAAATGGGTTTTCTGGGGCCGCATCTGACGCTGGGGCACGGCGTGTGGCTGAACGAAGAGGACATAGACTTGGCCGCCGAAACCGGCACGATGATCTGCACCAATCCCAGTTCCAATCTGCGTTTGCGCAGCGGCATCGCGCCGCTGCAGCAATTCGCCGCCAAGGGTGTGCGGGTGGCCATCGGCATCGACGAGGCCGGCATCAACGACGACCGGGACATGCTGCAGGAAATGCGCCTGGTCCTGGATCTGCACAGAACGCCGGGCATGGATGACGTGGTCCCCACCGCGCCGGAGGTCTTTCGGATGGCCACCGAAAACGGCGCCCTCACAACCGGCTTCGGGGCGAACATCGGCGTTTTGGCGCCGGGCCGGGCGGCGGACATCGTGATGATGGACTGGGAGGAAATCGCCTTCCCCTACCTGCACGAAGACACGCCGGCCCTGGATGCGGTTTTGCGCCGCGCCAAATCGGCCAATGTGAAGACGGTGCTGGTGGCCGGGGAGGCCATCCTGAAGGACGGCCAGTTTACGAAGGTCGATAAGCAAGCGGCCCTCGCCGAATTGGCCGACTCCCTGCGCACGCCCTTAAGCCCCGACGAACGGCGGCGCGGCGAACTGGGCGCCAAGCTGCTGCCGCATATCAGGGGCTTCTACAACAGCTGGCATGACCGCCGACAATGGGCGCCTTACTACCAGCACAACTCCCGTCGCTAGCGGGTGGCCGCGCCGATGCTGAACGCTGCTGGGAACAAGCCTCCCTACATCGGATTCGGCTTCGCCGGCATCGGCACAGCCCTGTCATTGCAGATCCCCAACCTGCTGCTGCTGGTTTACATGACGGACACCTTGGCCATTTCCGCCGCCCTGGCCGGCGCCGCCCTGTTCGCACCGAGATTGCTCGATGTGGTGACTGATCCGCTCATGGGGCTGCTCAGCGACCACACCAAGTCCCGTTGGGGCCGCCGCCGGCCCTATTTTGTGTTGGGGGCGCTGGTGACGAGCTTGGCGCTGGCGCTGTTGTTCAACTGCCCGGACTTCGAGTCCGTCCCCGCCCGGTTGGCCTATGTGGTGGGCTTTTACGTCGTCATGCAACTGGGGGTCACCATCTTCATGGTGCCCTACTACGCGCTGCCCGCCGAACTCAGTTCCGACCCCCACGAAAGGACCAAGCTGATGTCCAGCCGGGCGGCGTTCTCCTTCTGCGGCGGCCTGTTGGGCGGCGCCTTGGTGCCGCAACTCATCGCGCTGGGCGGTGGTGGGCAGGACGGCTACTCCATGATGTCCGTCGTCATCGGCTGCATCTGCGGCGCCGCCTTCGCCTCCGCTTTCTTCGGCACACGCAAGGCGCACCTCATCGAGGCGGAAACAACGGCCCTGCCCATCATCGAGCAGTTCAAGGTGGCGCTCGGCAACCGGCCATTCCGAATCTTTATGCTCAGTTTCATCGCCTACCTGTGCAGCTTCGGCTGCTTCGTCGCCTCCATTCCCTACTACGCCGACAACATTCTTGGCCAAGATGCAATTCTCAGTACGGTCTGGTTATCGGTGAACGTGCCGGCAGTGGCCTCCATCCCCTTCTGGACCTTGGCGGCTCGGCGCTGGGAAAAGCATCAGGTTTTGGTTGCATCTCTTGGGCTGATGGCCCTGACGTCCGCCGCCCTGTTCCTAGGCCAAGGAGAGTTGTCGGTTCTGCTGTCGATCACGGTTCTTCTAGGCATCGGCTTCGGCGGCAGCCAGGTGGCTTGCTGGGCAATGCTGCCGGACATCATCCAATGGGACTACGTCCAATCCGGCGTCCAGCGGGGAGGTATCTTCGCCGGCTGCATGACCGCCTTTGAAAAGACCGGCTTAGCGCTCGGCGGTCTGCTCACCGGGGCGCTCTTAGCGACCACCGGATACGTTGAATCAACAACTGGTGACGCCGTTCAACCCGCAAGCGCCCTGACCGGCATCAAGCTGGCGATTGGGGCGGCCCCGGCGGTCCTCTACGCCCTCGCCGCAGCGCTGATAGCGGCCTATCCCCTAACCCACAAGCTGCTGCGCACCCAGGCGGCAGTCTCCTGAACGCCTCCGCCAAAATCTTTGCGGCGGCGATGCAGACCAATCCAGTGGAGGTTTGAATCATGCTGCAGTCCAGAGCAACGGCCGGCCTTGCGCCAACGCACGTCCTAGCGGCTGTCCTGACCTGTTTGCTAGCCGCTTGCGCCGACAATGCCGGCGATTCAAGCTCAGCCGCGGAGCGCCAAGCGCCAGAGGCGGCAACAAACATCGCCCCGCAAGCTGCTTTGCAGATGGCCGTTGAGGGCCTGGGCGGACGCGACGCATTAGAGAGCCTGGCGGGTTTCTCCATGCAGGCAACGCGGGACCGGTACGAGTTGGGCATGGGCCTCGAGCCGGGTTCCGGCTTGGTTCGCGCCACCGTGTCCGACGTTCAGGTGCTGCACGACATTGCCGGCGAACGGCTGCGGCTGGACTACGCGCACACCAATTTGTATCGAATGCCGCGCAAAGTCACGGAACTGGTGCTGGGCGGTTCCGGCTACATCCTGGGCAGGGACTTCTACTACGACAAGTCGGCGGCGGCGGAGGCCGGCCAGCAGGTCATGTCGCCGGACCGTTGGGCCATCACCCTGAAGACGGAGCGCCTGCTGAACCCGCATCTCATGGTGCAGGAGGCGCTGGCGGACCCCTCGCTGCTGCTGCCGCCCAGCGAAGCAAATGACCCAAGCGGCTTGCAATTGGACGATGACCAAGTTTTCCCCATAACGCTGTATCTTGACGAAAGCCAACAGCAACGTACGGTGCTGGTGCGTGACGACTGGGTGCGCCGCCTGCAGGACAGCTATTTCCTGGAGTTGTCCACCGGTGGCAACTACTTCGTGGATTCCAACTGGTACTTGCGTTGGCGGGCCGCCGCCAAATTGGACGATGTGCGGCATTATCCACTGATCATCCAAGATTCGGTTTATCCGGTTACCCTGCATGTTCATGGCGAGACCGGCCGCATCAGCAAGCTGGCCACCATGGAGCACGATCTGCACTACGGCGACGTACCGCTGGAGGTCACTTACAACGACTGGCGGGAAATCGACGGCCGGCACTTTCCAATGCACGTCATGCTGTCCATCGCCGGTGCCCCGAGCCTGGAGGTGCGACGCTCGACAATAGCGGTGAACCCAGATTTTGACCCAGCAGCCTTCACCCAACCCGAAGGCGTCGCGGCCTCCCCCGATGCGGTGCTGGCCGATCGGGGCCGCCGCCTAAGCCAATGGATCCAGGGCATTTCCCACGCCGGTTCGCCGAAGCCCACCGCCAAGCCCGAGATCAATCCAACCGAACTGAGCCCCGGCGTGCATTCGCTCAGCGTCACGCCGGATGACGCCTTAAGGACTTTGGTGGTGGAGCAATCCGCTGGCGTCGTCGTGATCGAGCCGGGCTATCAGGACTTAAGAGGGGAGGCCATCATCGAGTGGACCGCGCAGAACATTTCCGGCAAACCCCTAAGCCATGTGGTGCTGACCCATTTCCACTTGGATCA
This sequence comes from uncultured Pseudomonadales bacterium, assembly GCA_958296195.1. Lineage (GTDB taxonomy): Bacteria > Pseudomonadota > Gammaproteobacteria > Pseudomonadales > Azotimanducaceae > Azophilus. Next base: position 4,072,876 of record OY282455.1, read on the forward strand.
TGCCGGCGGTGTCCGGCCCTATGTGGCGGCCGGCGCGGTCCTGGTGGCCCACGAGCTGGCGGAAAGCCACTATCGGCGCTTGTTTGGCCGGCCAAAGTCAAGGATTCTGCCGGACGCCTACGACCGCAAGCCAGTTGCGGCTAAAATAGCGAACGTGCCGGGCGACGGCGCTTACCGCATTGAGGACCCTTTGCGGCCGGTGACGGTTTATCCGGTAAGAAACCGGCACACCACCGACATGGTCATGGTGTGGGTGGAGAAGGAGCAGATATTGTTCAACGGCGACCTGTATTCCCCCGGCGAGGACATACCGGACAAAACCCCAATGGGCGGTGTTGACCTGGAACGAGGCATCCGCGAACAGGGTCTGCAGGTCAGGCTCCTAGCCCCTTCCCACGGGTTCCCCTCAGTCACTTACCAAGAGTTCAAGGCGCATCTGGCGGTTGATGGATACTAATTCACAGCTTGACCGGGCGCCTGACTAAAATGGCCAAGAAGAAATCACAACTGAAGCCCAATCCTCCGATTATCTCCATCTCGGGCCTGTCCTCGGACGAGGCGGGTAGGCTGCTGCTCACCCTCATTTGGGATTTTTTCTCCATAGCCAGCCACTTGGGGAACATCCGCACCATCTGGGCCAACATGGCCGGCATCACCGGCCCGCAGTGGAACATCCTGACGGCCACGGATTATTTGGACAGGGGTGACGGGGTTCCGGTTGGCGAAATAGCTAATAAGCTGCACGTCAAATCGACCTTCGTTACCGCGCAGTCGAAATTGATGGAAATGAGCGGCCACCTGCGCCGCCGGCCGTCGCGGAAGGACAAGCGGATCGTTTTGCTGTCGCTAACCCCGCAAGCCATTCACAAGGTCAATGCCTTCTACGACATACGGCGGCGCATGGACCAGACGATGTTCGGTGAGTTTTCCGGGCAGGAATTCCAGCAGTTGGTGCAGCAGGTTGAAGCCATCCGCACCCAAGCGGAGCGGGCGTTGCAGGAGCTGAAGAACGCTCCTGCAAGCTGACCATCCAGCGTTGCCTACCTTGGGAGGCGGGGGCGCTTAGGTGCCCGAAGATCCCGTCTAGACAATTGCACCGGGTAATTTTGCTCTCAATAGCCCCAGGTTCGTTTGACCGACAACCCGTAGGAGCGCCCGGGGCTGACCACGCCGGCCACATACGGCTCCCCGGAGAAGACTTCCGTGGGGCTTGATTGGCTGAATTGGCCGAGTATGGTCAAGCCGTTGTACACTGCCCGCTCATCGGTTAGGTTCTTGCCCCACAGGGTCAGGGTCCAATCCCCCAAAGCATATGATGCGGTTGCGTTGAGCTGCCCGAAGGAGACGTGTTTGAAGATCGGCTGCAACGGCTCGTTGTTGGCGTCAAAGAATGAATCGCCGCGAAAAGCGTAGTTCAGGGAGGCTTGAAATTCGCCCGGCCCCATCTGCTTGGTGTAGCTCAAATCCGCAGTCCAGGAATGCTTCGGCGTCTGCGCCACCCTGTTGCCGGTGTAGTCGATGTCCGGCGGGATGACGAAACTGGTGAAACGCGCATCGGTCCAAGCGTAGCTGAAGTTCATCAGCCATTCCTCGGTAAGGAGCGCCATGACCTCCAGTTCAATGCCGTCAACGGAGGCTTTACCGGCGTTTACGGTAACAAATGCACTTGCGCCAGTGGGAACCAGCGTGGTCTGCAAGTCCTCGTAGTTGGCGCGATAGTAGGTCAGGTTCAGGTGTGCTCGATTGTCGAACAGCCGCGTTTTCACGCCTCCTTCATAGTTCCAGACAATTTCAGGAGCAATCGGCGTACTCGATGCCTCCGCCGATACGCTGCTGGTGAACCCGCCGGACTTGAACCCCTTGGCGACTGACGCATAGGCAAATATGGTGTCGAATGGGCCAACATCATCGAAGGTGCCATCCAAAATTAGCTTGGGCGTAACCGCCTTCCAACTTTTGCCGTATTGCACGTCATGGTTTTCCTGGATGAATATGCCGCTTGGGAAAGGGTTTCCAAAGTTGGTCGTGCGGCCTGTCTTCCTGTCCTTGGTCCAACGCAGGCCCAGAGTGACGTTCAGCCAGTCGTTAACCGAGTAGGTGTTGTGCGTGAATATAGCGAAGGACTTGGTTTTTCCCTCCTGACGCAAGTCGTCGTTGAACCCAAAAAAGCCGTCAATTCCCAACGGAAACGGCGGAAAGGGTGGAGGATTTCCCAGCAGCCCATTGGATAGCAGGAAATTCAAGCCGGAACCGGACAGCCCGAAATTCACGTCGAACAGCTGATCGAAATAGCCGTCTGCGTTCAGGTAGTAAACTCCCACCATCCACTTCAGCCTCTCCGTCTCCCCAGCCAACCGCAACTCTTGAGTTGCCTGTTCGTTGCCGGCCAATGCTGAGAAGAAGAAGTTGACATCGGTGCTAGTCGAGGGCAGGTCGTCGTTGATGAAATCGACCTTGGATTCCCGCCAGGACGTAATGGAGGTCAGGGTGGACCCGCCAAACAGCTCCAAGTCCCAATCGACATGCAGGTTGACCCCATACAACTCCTTGGCGTTATTGCCCTTGGTATCGACTTGCGCCACATCCGTTTTGTTGAAGTCCCCGCCGGTCTCCTCAGCGGTGTTCCTGACCACGCCGGGGTCCAGCTCCGGGTCTCCGACCAGCAGGAACCAAGGTGTGCCTTGGCCGTCGTCATCGGTGTAGTTGGCGCCAAGAACGACGTCGTAGGTATCGCCCGCCCAGCGCAGCTTGCCGCGCACCGTGGCAGTTTTTCCACCGCCCATTTCGGCGTTGTCCAGCAGGATGTTCTCCGACCAGCCTCCCACGTCCTCATACTTGACGGCCACACTGCCGAACAACTTGTCACCGAGGGGGCCGGAGGCTTTTGCGCGCACCGCCGCTATAGGGTTGTCGGTGCTGTCGTATTTGCCGTAGGAAAGGTCCACCATGCCGTAAGGATTCTCATCCGGCGTTTCGGTGATGATGTTCAAGGCACCGCCAACGACGTTTCTGCCGAACAGGGTGCCTTGCGGGCCGCGCAGGACTTCAATGCGCTCCAGATCCACGAAGTCCAAGGCCATTTCGTACTCCCGGCTGTAGTAAACGTCATCCACGAATATCCCCATCGTGTTGTCGGCCAATGGGTCGGAATTCGCCGAAAACGCACCGCGCATCGTAATGTGGCTTTCGGAGCGGTTGAAGCTCAGAAAGGCGACGCCGGGCGCTCTGACGGTCACGTCTTCGATATCGTCGATCTGGAATTTGTCGATGTAGCTGCCGGCGAACGCCGTGATCGCAACAGGCGTTTCCTGCAGGTTCTGCTCGCGCTTTTGCGCAGTGACGACAATTTCCTCCAGCACCTGGGCACCGCCCGCCGGCACCGTAGCGATGCCAAAAGAAATAGCTAGAAATTTCAACCAGTTACGCTTGTTCATTGGTCAACCCTCCAGTTGATTGCCCCGCACTGCGCACAAAAAGCAGCGAAACTCCTGCATTCCAGCGGCATGGTCGGGTGGCGCTGCCGCAAACCCAAAGGGAAAATAGCCCAAAAATTCAAGCAGTTACGCTTGATCCTTTGTCGGCTCACCAAACCGTGCCGAGTTCATCCAAGCCAGAGTGTAGCACAAAATTATATAATTAACTTATCTAATTTTCTTCGAGAGACTTGCGCTTGATGGGGTTTTCTGGGCGGGAAGCTACTGCGGAATCGGGGAAGGTTTGAGCTGGCCGATAAGCCGGGTTCTGTCATCGGAATGCTCCGACGAGCAGCCATTCATCTAGGGCTTTCGTCACCAAAAGCCTCAAGCGGCCTACCCGAACCCGGTACGGACAATACCCTAGGGTTCCTATTTGGCCTTGCTCCGAGCGGGGTTTGCCTAGCCACGGAGTGTTGCCACCCGTGCGGTGCGCTCTTACCGCACCCTTTCACCCTTACCGCCGGACCATTGGGCCGAGGCCCAACCCTACCGGCGGCGGTCTGCTCTCTGCTGCACTTTCCGTAAGCTCACGCTTCCCAGGCGTTACCTGGCGCCCTGTCCTGTGGAGCCCGGACTTTCCTCTCGCGGCCAGAGCAAAACGCCCTGCCGCCAGCGGCTGCTTGGCCAGCTCAGGCGCAACCTGCAACAACTGCCAGCGGATGTCAAACGTCCCGAATGTTGGCAACGCCCGAGATCCTGTTTTCCTCAAGCTATAGCTCCGTTAAGGCGGCAAGACCCCACAGGGGAGAGATGTTCGCGATGTTGTTGGCGACCATCGACTTCGCTCAGCGTCTTGTTAAGCGCGCTAGGATTGACGCTAAGCCGATGGCGCCGGAACATGGTGAGGCGCAGAGCGAACTTTGGCGACATCCTGACGCGCCGTCTCGGCTTGATCGTAGTAGTCCGCCCTCTTGCCGCCAAAGACTTGCGCCATCACTCGAGCGGCCCGGGCTGGCGGCAGCTCATCGGCCAAGGCCTTCAGCAGGCGGTCCGCATCCGGCGCCCGTTGCGCAGGCGCATCGGGGCAGCTTTCCAGCAAGCAGGTGAACTCGCCCTTGACGGCGTTGCTGGAGCGAAGCTCGTCAAGCACCGCCGCGGCGCAGCCGCAGTAGTAGGATTCGTATTGCTTGGTCATTTCCCGGCCCACGAACAACCGCCGCTGCGGCGCCAAGCCGGCGACGGCCGTGAGCGTCCCCTCCACGCGGTGGGGCGCTTCGAGAAACAGCGTCGCCGCGGACGACTGGCACAATTGCCGCAGCAGGCGCTCCCGGGCCGCCGCCTTGGACGGCGGAAAGCCGATGAACCGCACTTGGTCCGCAGGCAGGGGGCAGACTGACAGAAGCGCAGTAACGGCGCTTGCGCCCGGCACTGGAATGACTTTTACGCCCCGCTCCCAACAGCGGCGCACCAATTCAAACCCGGGGTCGGCGATGAGCGGGAGGCCGGCGTCCGTCACCAAGGCCGCCGTCTGCCCGGCGCACAGTCGCTCGAGCAAGCGCTGCGTGGCCGCCGCCTCATTGTGGTCATGCAATGCCAGCAATTTCCGAGTGGGCAGGCCGAGATGTCGCAACAGGGCGCCGGTGCGTCTGGTATCCTCGGCGGCGATTGTCTCAACCTCCGCAAGGACTTTCGCTGCTCGACAAGTGATGTCATCCAGGTTTCCAATGGGCGTTGCGACAACATGGAGGCATCCCGCCATAACTCTCTCCACCCCAACAAGGCTTCAGCCGTCAAAATACCCGCATCCGGGCCGCAAGAGCAAACCCGACCTGGGATGCGGACTGCGCAGGGCGGGCCGCCGCGCCGCCGCGCCGAGCGGTCGGTGCTGGGCGCTGCGGTTCAGACAACGCTTGGAGAAGCCTATTTCCCAGCGCCTAGGAATTGCCGCCCCTCCCTTGCTGGGCCTGGCGCTGCTGGCGCTGGTCGGTTGCCAAAGCGCAACGCCGGAACTGGACGGTCAGCCAACTGCGGAAGCCCCACAAACCGTCGCCGAACGGTTGCGGCCAAGAGATGCCCACGGATCAGGCAACCTAGCCCAAGCGGAGAGTTTCGCCAAGGCCAGCCTTTGGGCGCAGGTTCTGGATTCGCTGGGGCGGCTAGATCCGCAGCGGTTTACCGCAGCGGAACGCCAACGTCGCCACGAGTTGACGTTTGCCGCCAATTTGCGATTGGACGATCTGGATGCGGCGGATGCCGCCTTGCAACAACTCGCACCCGGTACGCGCAGCGCCGAAATTCTTGAGCTGGTCAGCGAATTCTGCGAGCGCCGCGGCCGGCCGGCTTGCGCCGCGGCCGCCTTGGCTGAACTACGCCCCCAAGTCGATGATCGGCAAGCGCTCAACAATCGTCTTTGGCGGTTGACAGGGGAGGCGTCGCTGGCGCAGGCGGCGGCTCTTGCGAAGGGGGACCGGCTAGCTGCGACTTGGTCGCTCCGCGCCGCCATGAACGAGGCGTTCTCGGTCTTTGAAAAGGCTGAGCGCCTTGACGCTTGGCTGCGCCAATGGCCCGGCCACCCCCTCGCAGTTCCTCTGCCCGACTCCTTGGCCAAATTGCGGCAGCCGCATCCGCCACCGCCCCGGGTCGGCTTGTTCCTGCCGTTGAGCGGAGCGCTAGCGCCGGCCGGAAAGGCTCTGCGGGACGGCTTCTTCAGCGCCTATCTGCAGAACTCCGCAACTGTAAAACCCCAAGTGCGGCTGTACGACACGGCTGCCGAGGCGATGTCGGCGCTCTATCGCCGCAGCCGCGAAGAGGGTGTCGCCTTCATCATCGGCCCGCTGGACCGGCCGGCCTTGGAGAGCCTGCACCGCATAGGCCCGGCGGTGCCGGTGCTTGGCCTCAACTACTTGGCTGGCGCAGCGCAACGGCGCCTCAACGAGAATGCGGAATCGCGCCCCGGCCCGCCCAAGGCGCCGACCGGCTTCAGAACTTTCGGGCTGGCCATTGAAGATGAGGCGGCGACCATCGGCCGCCGCCTGCTCGCTGACGACCACGAGCGAATTCTGGTCATTCGCAACTCCGAGGAGTGGGCCGAGCGGGGCGCAACCACGTTGGCGGACTCCTGGCCCAAGCATTTGGAACACCAAACTTTCAGGTCCATCCCGGAAATTACGGACGCAGTAGGCGAAGCGTTGCAGGCCGCAGCCAGCCAAGCCCGCCACGAGGCGCTTGAGCGGCTGCTCGGGACCCGCCTTGAATTCCTGCCGCGAGCGCGCACGGACATCGACGGCGTGGTCGCCTTTGTCGATCACTTGGAGGCGCGGGCCATAGCCCCGGCCATCAAGTTTCACTTCGCGGAGGAGTTACCAGTGTACAGCGGCTCCCAAAGTGTGCGCCAAGCCCTGAAGCTCGCTGACATGGAGAAGTTCCGCATCGTGGAGATGCCTTTCAGGTTGTTTGACAGCCCGTTCAGGCAAATCCTTGACCAAGGGTTCGACTTGGGTTCCGGCAATCCAGCGGCGCTGTTTGCGCTGGGCATTGACGCCTATCGCCTGTTTGACCATTGGCGGCTGCTGCCCAGCCTTGAATCCTTGCGCGGCGCCACGGGGTTGCTCGCCGTTGGCGATGGCGAACGCATCCAGCGCCGCCTGTCCTGGGGAGTGGTGGTTGACGGCCGGCTGGGTCCGGAGCCAACCCCATGACGCAACGAGCCGTCGGCCAGCGCATTGAGGGGCAAGTGGCCAAGTATTTGCAGAGGCGTGGCCTGCAGCTGATCGCCCGCAACTACGCCTGCCGTTTCGGCGAGATCGATCTGGTCATGCGCCACCATGACATCTTGGCGTTCATCGAGGTCAGAGGGCGAGCTTCAACCACATTCCTAGCGCCGGCGCAGAGCATAGACGCCCGCAAACAGCGCCGTCTGGCATTGACAGCCGGCCGCTTCCTGCAGGCGCATCCGCAATTGGCGAGCTTCCCCGCCAGATTTGACGTCGTGTCCGCAACCGGGCCAAACTACCGCACTGCGTATGAATGGATCCAAGGTGCTTTTTCGATTGACGACTGCCCCGGCGTCTAGGCGCGTCGGTGCCCGCCTTCCTGTGCTGCAGCGGCATGCGGCTGGAGTGCTTTGCCTGCTCCTGTCCGCCTGCGCCACCTTTTCCAACGACCCCCGGGTGCGCACCCCCGGAACCATGATGGACGACGAGGGAATCGAAAAGGTGGTGGAGCAGGCCATCCGCGAAGCGGACGCCGGCTTCAAGGGCGCCCATTTGGTCATCGTCAGCTACAACCGCGTCGTTTTGCTGCTCGGCCAAGTCGCTTCGGATGAGTTGAAGAAGCAAGCCGGTGAGGTGGCTGCCGCCCTGCCTAGAGTGCGGCGGGTGCATAACGAAATCGATGTGGGCGGACCCATTTCCTATGTGGCCCGCAGCAACGATGGGCTTCTGACAACTAAGGTCAAAAGCAAACTGATCGGCGCCAAGGACGTCCCCGGGCGCAAGCTGAAGGTGCAGACGGAGAACGGCGTCGTCTATCTCATGGGCATGGTCACACGAGAAGAAGCGGACCGGGCGGTGGAGGTCACCAAGACCGCCTACGGCGTACAGAAAATCGTTCGGGTCTTCGAGTATTTGGACTAGGGCCTGTGCGCAAGCGGCCCTAGGTCACCAGCTTTAGGCGCGGCTTGGGGGGCTTGGCCGGAGCGACCGCTGGCGCATTGGGCGCCGATGCCTGCTGCATGAGGGGCACGAGTTGGCCGGCGTCGAACATCACGCCCTCCCCGGTCTCCTTGGCGTACAGCGCGAGCACCGTGTCGATGGGTGCGGTGACGGCAAAGACCTGCCCGGAAAACCGCCCATCAAAACGCACGGCGTCCTTGTCGAGACACAGGCGACGCACGGCCTCGGGCGATATGTTGAGCAGGATCCGTCCATCGACCACATGGGTGCCTGGCACCACAGCCGCCTCGGAAGCCGCATCAACCAACAGGTATGGGGTAAGCCCTCCGTCAACCATCCAATCGTAGAAGGCGCGCAGCACATAGGGTTGTTTGCTGATGGCTATTCCCGCATCTCCAGTTCGGCTTCGGTCAGGCTGCGGCGAAAGGCAGTCCGCTCAAACATTCTCTGCATGTAGCTGCGCAATGGCCGGGCCGACTTTTCCCGCAAATTGATGTCCAACATCTTCAGACGCCACAGGATGGGAACGACGCAGCAATCCACCAAGGTCAACTCCTCGTTCATGAAAAATGGCTTGCGGCTGAAAATTGGCGCAGTGCTTATGATGCTCTCGCGCAGCTCCTTTTTGGCGCGAAGCAACTCGGCCTCGCTTTGGCGACCGTCCACCAAGATGTCCAGCTTGCTGCTCCACTCCCTCTCTATTCGGTAAATCCACAAGCGGGACTGGGCGCGCTGCACGGGATAAACCGGCAACAAGGGCGGATGCGGAAAACGCTCATCAAGGTACTCGATGATCACGTTCACTTCATAGAGCGCCAAGTCTCGGTCGAGCAGGGTCGGGAGGCTGTTGTACGGATTGACCTCCGCCAAGTCCTCCGGCTTGTTGTAGTCATCGGCCTCCACCACATCCACGGTCACGCCCTTTTCCGCAAGCACCAGACGCACCCGGTGCGAATAGTGGTCCCGGGCATTGGAAAACAGCGCCATGGATGAACGTCTGATCACGGAGCTCATCGCTCAGTCCGAAAAACGCCAAGCCAAACGAACGCTCAGGCAACTAGTGGACATCCTTCCAGAATTCCCGATTCAACAAATAGGTGAACACACCGAAGACGGCAAGGAAGATGAGCACGTAGATGCCCAGCCTCTGCCGCTCCAAGCGCATGGGCTCGCCCACATAGTGCAGAAAATTGGCCAGATCGTAAGCGGCCTGATCGTATTGCTCCTGCGTCAACAGCCCGGAACCGGCTTCCACCACCAACTCCCGGCAATCCGCCGTCCCCGCAGGGCAGGCTTCCCGCTGCGCCCCCTGCAGGCCGATGAGCGCATGGGGCATGCCCACATTCCCAAAAACCTTGTTGTTCACTCCGAAGGGTCTCGATTCGTCGATGTAGAAGGTTTTTAGGTAGTTGTAAATCCACTCCGGGCTGCGCACCCGGGCCACCATGGTGAGATCCGGCGGCGGCGCCCCAAACCAGGCCTTGGCGCTCTCCGGATCCATGGCCGTAGTCATCAATTCGCCGATTTTCTGGCCCGTGAACACCAGTTCATTCAGCGCCACGTCGTGGGGGATGCCGAGGTCGTCGGCGGTTCGCTCGTAGCGTTGAAACCCTAGGGCATGACAGCCCAAGCAGTAGTTGGCGTACAGGCCTAGGCCGCGCTGCAGGGAGGGCTGATCCTCCAGATCGGGCGTCATCGGCTGCATGGGCCAGCCGGTTGCAGCCCCAAGAACCGTCGGCGAGGCGGCAAGCGCCGCAGCCAGCAACAGGATGCGGACGCTCACCGCGGCGCAATCCGTTCCGGGGGGGGAGTGGTCTTCTCTACCTGCGTGTACCAGGGCATCAACATGAAGTAGGCAAAGTAAAGAACCGTACACAGCTGCGCCAAGGCCGTAGCCCAAGGCGACGGCGGCGTGATGCCCAGATAGCCAAGGACCAGGAAGCTAAGCACGAAAACGCCGAGCATCGACTTTGAGGCCAAGCCCTTGCAGCGCATCGACGCCACCGGGCTGCGGTCCAGCCACGGCAGCAGCGCCGGAATGACGATGGCGGCGGCCATCACCACCAACCCCCAAAACTTGGCCGGCACGCCGAACAGCGGGTAGGTGGCGGCGCGCAGCATGGCGTAGAAGGGCGTGTAGTACCAAACCGGAGCGATGTGCTCCGGCGTCTTGAGCGGGTTGGCCATCTCGAAGTTGGGCTTCTCCAGGAAGTAGCCGCCCATCTCCGGCGCAAAGAACACCACGGCGCAGAAAATGAACAGGAAAACCACCGTCGCATGCACGTCGTGGGTGACGGAGTAGGGCCAGAACGGGATGCCGTCCAAGGGCTTGCCGGAGGCGTCCTTGTGCTTCTTGATGTCAACGCCGTCCGGCGCGGTGGAGCCCACATGGTGCAGGGCCACGAAGTGGACGAACACCAGCGCCACCAAGAGCAGCGGCAGGGCCACCACATGCAGGGCGAAGAAGCGGTTGAGGGTGATTTCCGACATCAGGAAGTCCCCGCGAATCCACTCCATCAGGTCGGGGCCGACGAAGGGAATGGCGCCGAACAGGGAGACGATCACCTGCGCCCCCCAGTAGGACATGTTGCCCCAAGGCAGCAGGTAGCCAAAGAAGCCCTCCGCCATCAGCACCAGATAGATGGCCATGCCGATCAGCCAAAGCAGTTCCCGGGGCTTGCGGTAGGAACCGTACATCAGCCCGCGGAACATGTGCAGATAGACGATGATGAAGAACGCCGAAGCGCCGGTGGAGTGCAGGTAGCGGAGCAGCCAGCCGAACTCGACGTCGCGCATGATGTATTCGACCGAGGCGAAGGCGCCCTCCCCGCTGGGGATGTAGCTCATCGTCAGCCAAATGCCGGTGAGCAACTGATTGACCAGCACGAAGGTCGCCAACCAGCCCATCAGATACCAGAAATTATGGTTCTTGGGCGCGTAGTACTTGGATAGATGGTATTCCCAAGTCTCGGTCACCGGGAAACGTTCGTCGAGCCAGCCGACCAACGAACTCCATATTTTGGGAATCCTGCCCTTTGCCTGCTCCATCAAGCGGTTTCCTCGTCCTCGCCTATGATGACGACCGAAGCGGAGATGAAGCGGTGCGGCGGCACCTCCAGATTGTCCGGCGCCGGCACGGCCTTGACCACCCGCCCGGCCAAATCAAAGCGGGAGCCGTGGCAAGGGCAGAAGAAGCCGCCTTGCCAATTCTCATCGAAGGGTTCGGGGCGCACGCTTCCGTAATACTTGGGCGAACAGCCCAAGTGGGTGCAAAGGCCAAGATAGATGCCGATTTCCGGCTTTCGTGACCGCCAAGCATTGCGGGCGTACTCCGGCTGCATCCCCAAGTTGTCTGAAGTAGGGTCGGCTAGGTCGGGGCTGTTCTCCTCAAGACGCATGACGGTCTCCTCGCCACGCCTGACCACGAAAACCGGCTTGCCCCGCCAAGCCGGTATGGGACCCAGCATTTCGCCTGGACGCAGCTTGGAGATGTCGATCCTAACCGGCGCTCCGGCGGCGCGCGCCTTGGCGCTCGGCAGCCAGGATTGGACGAAGGGGACCGCGGCGGCGATGGCGCCGACAGCGCCGATGGCGGCGGTGGCGCCAATCAGGAAGTAGCGGCGCTCCCGATTCACGGGCTGGCCGCCGGCCAAGTCCCCAGCAGCGCCATCTCCCTCGAGGGCGTTTGTGCTCAAGGCTCGACGGTCTCCTTGGCAGGCAAGGCCGCGGCTAGCGCTTCGAGTACTGCGGGCGCTTGCGAGCCTTGCGGAGACCCACCTTTTTGCGCTCCACAGCACGAGCGTCCCGAGTCAGGAAACCCCGCTGGCGCAAGGGCGCCCGCAAGGTCTCGTCCCGCTTCACCAAGGCGCGGGCTATGCCGTGGCGGATGGCGCCGGCCTGGCCGGAGTTGCCGCCGCCTCTGACCCGAACTTCAACGTTCACGGTGCCCAGCAAGTCAGCCACCTCGAGCGGCTGGCGCACGATCATGCGGGCGGTCTCGCGCCCGAAGTAGTCGTCCAGCGGCAGCGAGTTGACGGTGATCTTGCCTTCGCCGCCAGTTATGAACACCCGCGCCGCGGAGGTCTTGCGCCGGCCCGTGCCGTAATTCACTTCCGTTGCCACTATGACTCCATCTGCTTGCTTTCGGCCGCGCCAGCTAAATCTCGACAGGCTCAGGTTGCTGGGCGGCGTGGGGGTGGGCGGGACCGGCATAGACTTTCAGCTTGCGGAAAACCGCCCGTCCCAAGGGATTTCTTGGCAACATGCCCTTGACCGCCTTCTCAATGATGCGCTCCGGGTGTGTCTCCCGCAACTTCTTCAGGCTGGTGGCCTTGATGCCGCCGGGATAGCCGCTATGGCGGTAATAAGTTTTGTCCCGCTCCTTGTTGCCGGTGACGCGCACCTTTTCCGCGTTGACGACGACGACGTAGTCCCCAGCGTCCACATGCGGCGTGTACTCCGGCTTGTGCTTGCCGCGCAGGCGCAGGGCGACGGCGGACGCCAGCCGACCCAAGGTTCTGTTTTCAGCATCCACAACGCACCAATTTCGCTGCGCATCCTGGGCGCGGAGACTAACGGTTTTCATGCTTGGCGACTTAGCTTGGAGTTGAGGGCGCGGATAGTAGCGAACCGGCTGGAGAATTACAACAGCCTGCATTAGGAACAGGCGTTCTACCGCTTGAAGTCCGGCAAGCTGCCAGCGTCGCTGAACCGTCGGCGCTGGCCACCGTCCCTCCATTCCCAAATTACTTTGCTGCAGAATTCGGAGCGGCTGTGGACGCCGAACTTCATGTAAATGTGCTGTACATGAGTGCGCAGGGTGGGCATGGAAATGCACAAGTCAGCGCTCATTTGCTTGTTGCTCCTGCCCTTCAGCAGCGCTTCGGCCACATCGAGCTCTCGCCGGGTGAGAGCGCATTGATTTGCCATGTGCCGCCGAATGGCCTCAAAGCGCCACTCGCGCTTGGCTTTGCGGGCGTTGCTCACGCCGTTGCGGAAGTGCGGCGCCGCCAAGTCGAGAATGCCGAGCTCCTCAGCGCCGAAATTGCGCTTGCCCCGACGCCGCCAAATGCGGAAATCGCCGATGTTGCGCTGGTTTCCGTCGTAGATGTACAGATTCACGCCGTAGTGGAGCCCGTCCTTCGCCAGGAAGTCATTGAAGAATTCGGTGCGCACCAACGTCTGTTGATCCATCACCTCATTGACGGAGACCGCCCGTCGGTAGGCCTGCAGCCGGCGAGTGATGGGATCGTGGAACTGGTAGTAGGCCAAGTAGCGGTTCAGGTTGTCGGCGGACATGTTGATGAACACCGGGTTGGCGAAGGCGCCGGCGGCCTCGTCCCACACGAAGGAGGCGAAGTAGTCCGCCGACAGCAGGTCGATGAGTTTCCGCCCGGCCCGCTCCCGCAACGCCTGCTCGTCCAACCCGTCGTTCAGGTCCTTGATGGTCGACAGTAGCTGACGCCATTGCTTCTGCGTGAGGTTCACCGCTGATCCACCGCTTGGCGAGGGTGCCGAGGGGCGCAGTGTAGCAAAGCGGAGGGCAATCGTCCCGCACAACGGCGCCAGAGCGACGCGGAAAAAATGGCGCGGCGCCTGCCCTGGCCGCCCGGCAACTCGTCGTTTTTGATGATGTGCTTGCGCGGCTGCTGCCCCTATAATGGTCAACACTCGAGGGTGGGTGGTTGTTACCGTGCAGGGCGTGGCGCTTGTCTGCTGCATTTTCAGGCTTTGGGATTGTTCTCCTTGATTGAGCCGCCGGATGGGTCCGGCAGGAGCGACGACCTGCTGCGGGAAGCGGTCGATCGGCTTTTGCTGCGGGCGCGGGCGGCTCGGCCTCTCAATCCCTTCATCCACTTCGACGCGGCCGCACTCCTTGCCGAAGCCCGCCGCTTGGCGCAGTTGCCTCCGGGCCGGCGGGCGTCCCTAGCCTTGTTTGGCGCACCTTTCGTGGTCAAGGACAACATTGACACCGCCAACATGCCCACTTCCGCCGGCACCCCCGCCTTGCGCGGCCAAGCTCCGCCCCGGAACGCGCCGACGGTGCAAAGGCTGCTGGATGCCGGAGCCCTGTTGGCCGGCAAAACCAACATGCACGAACTGGCGTTCGGCATCACTTCCAACAACGCCGCCTTCGGTGCGGTGCGCAATCCCTACGACCCCACCCGCATCGCCGGCGGGAGCAGCGGCGGCACCGCGGCGGCCATCGCTGCCGGGGTGGTGGAGGTTGGGCTGGGAACGGACACCGGAGGGTCGGTGCGCATTCCCGCGGCACTTTGCGGCATCGTCGGTTTTCGACCGACCACGGGACGCTACGAGGCGGGCAGCGTGGCGCCGCTTTCCCACACCCGCGACACCGTGGGGGTCATGGCCAAAAATGTGCATCTTGTACGGCAATTCGATGCGGTTCTCGCCCCGAAGACCATGGAGGCCGACCCGAAGCCCCTGTCCGCCGTGCGCTTGGGAGCACCTCGAACTTGGTTCCAAGAAGGGCTGCACAAGGACGTGAGCGCTTGCTTGGCTCGCACGTTGAAGCTGCTGGCGAAGGCGGGCGCCACCATCATTGAAGCGGATTTGCCGGACATTGGCCGGTTGAACGAAGCGGTCAGCATGCCGGTGGTCATGCATGAGGTGGTTCGCGACCTCGCCCGGTACCTAAGGGAACGCAAAGGGATCAGCCTAGAGGCATTGGTGCGGCAGATCGCCAGCCCGGATGTGGCCGAAGCCATGCAGGCGGCTATGCGCGGCGCAATTTCCGAGGAGGCGTACAACGAGGTCATGGCCACGCATCGCCCGGCTTTGCAGGCAGTTTACCGGGACTGCTTTCGCAAGCACCGTCTAGCCGCCCTTTTGGTGGCGACCACGCCGCTCCCGGCCTGCGCAGTGGGTGAAGACCAAAGCACCCCTTTGAATGGGCAGGAGGTTCCCGTGTTCCAAACCTACATCCGCCACACGGACCCTCCGAGCAACTGCGGCCTGCCGGCCATTTCCCTGCCAGCCGGCCTGTCGGCGGCAGGGCTGCCCATCGGCGTCGAGCTGGTGGCGCCGGCCGGCAGCGACGAGAGCTTGCTGCAGTTGGCCGCTGCGGTGGCCGAGATCCTAGGTCCGCTTCCGCCGCCGCCATCGCTCGAGGCGACCTGACGCTGTGGAGTGTCAGGAGCCCTGAAAGCGATAGGTCGCGCTGACGCCGTACATGCGCGGGTTGCCAAACACCGACACCACGCTCGAGGCGATGGTGTACAGGTGGATGACATGCTCCTCATCGGCCAAATTCTTGCCCCAAGCGGCGATTTCCAAGGTGTCGTCAGCGTTTGTCCAGCTCACCCGGGCGTCAAGCAGATCGAACTTCGGCTGCACTGCCCAGGGTTCGAGTTCGCCACGCTGGTCGTCCGTGTAACGGTAACTGAGCTGCACGGCCACTTCACCGCCAGTGGGTAGAGGATGGACGTAATCCAAATTGAGGTTGTACTTGTTCTCCGGCGCACGGATCAAATCCTGTCCTGATTGATCCGGGAAGGCGGTGCCGGGAATGCTGGTGTCGCCGAACTCACTGTTCTGAAAGCCATAGAATCCCGAAAGGGTCAACCGATCGGTCACTGCGTAGATGGCTTCAATTTCGACGCCCTGCACTTGGGCATCCCCCGCGTTGAAGGTTTGAAAGGTGCCGAAGGCTGCCGCCGGGGTCAAGGGACCGAAAGTTTGAATCTGCAGAGACTCATATTCAGTATGAAATGCGGCGGCCTGTAGACGAAACCGATCATTCCAGTTCATCTTTAGCCCCAATTCGTAGTTCAGCGCCTCTTCCTGGTCCAGCGGTTGGGTGAACTCGATGCCTTGCGGCGCCGCCGGGAAGCCGCCGCTCTTGAAGCCCTTGGCAACGGTGGCGTACAGATTGACGGTTTCGTTGGGCCTGTAGGCCAGCGACGCCCTCGGCGTGAAGGCGCTCCAGCTTTCCTTGGCCGAGTTGGAGAAGGTTTGGTTGATGACGACGAAGTCCCCAGCGTTGGCGTCGTTGTCAATTTTCTTCCTCTCGTAGCTGTAGCGGCCGCCCAAGGTCAATGTCCACTGCTCGCTGATGTCCCAGTCGAACTGACCAAAAGCAGCGTAGCTGGTGGTTTTGTTGACTTGGTTGTACCAGTCCGTCAGGCCGGCGTCGGCGTTCGGCGTGCAGTCGCTCACCTCCACGTCGTTGTCAAAGCATTCCGTGCGATCGGTCTTTTCGCGCAGGAACCACAGGCCGGCAACGTAATTCAACCGCGGGCCGATGCTGGCGAGCCAGCGCAGCTCTTGGGAGAACTGCTCGGTCTGATCGAAGATGTCGTCATTGATTTGGTTGAACAATGGCGGCAGAGGCGAGACGGGAGTGCCGGTGGAGTCCATGTTCCAGTCCGCCTCGTTCTCCCGGTAGGCGGTGATCGAGATCAGTTCCCCAGCAGCGACCGTCCAGCTCAGGCGGGCGCTCAGGCCCCAGGCTTCCCTTTTGGCGTAGCCGTCCACTGGGTTGGCTGAGCAATCCGGGTTTCCGGCGCCGCATCGGTCCGTGTAGCCGCCAGGCACCGGGGCGGCCCAAAAGGCCGGGTCTCCCGACTCGCCGGTGTTGATGGGGATGCGCGCCATGTCCTCAACGTCCAGGCGGTTGAAGTCGGCGCTCAGAAGCGCTTCGAAATTGGCGCCGCTGCGCAGCAACTGCCCCCGCAGCGCCAAGGTGTCGTCGTCCTTGAGCTTTTTGTCCAGGACAACGTTGTTGACCCAGCCATCCCGCTTGCGGGTGCTGAACGACAGCTTGCCCGCCCAATCGTCGCTTAAGGGGCCAGTGATGAGGCCGGCGAAATCCCGCCGCGAATAGTTGCCGAGGTTGACCCGTAGCTTGCCGACTGCCTCGTCCAAGTTGGGCCGGGTGGAGACCACGTTTATGGCGCCGCCGATGGTGTTCTTGCCGTACAGGGTGCCTTGGGGGCCGCGCAGCACCTCAATGCGTTCGATGTCAAACATCTCCGGGTTGATGTTGGAGACCCGGCCGAGGTAAACATCGTCCATGAATACGGCGATGGAGTTGTCCGTGCCGGCGCCGTCGTCGTTGGACGAGGCGCCGCGCAGGGCGACGATGTTCTGACCGGGAGAGAAGGGCGAGAAGGTTAGGCCCGGCACTCGGGTGGCAATGTCGGTCAGATCGTGGATGTCCGCGTCCTCAATGCCCTTTTGGGTGAGCGCCGTTACGGCTATGGGCACTTCCTGCAAATTTTCCAGGCGCCGCTGGGCGGTGACGACCACCTCTTCAAGAATGACAAGGCCCTCTTCACGCATCTGAGCGGCAAGGCCCGTGGCATAGGCCATCGCGGATGTCAGCACGAAGAGGCTCAGACGGCGAAAACTGGATTCCTGCATTTGACTGTTCCCTTTTCCGAAAGGTGCCCGTGCAAAATAGTGCGGAATGCGCGAAGCGGAAATCATCAAAAAAGATGATTTTGGCCGGAGTGGCTGGGCACTCTTCACCACCTGCGACAGCAACATCCTGCCGGCTCGCCTTGGTGCGCTAGGCCGTGGGCTTGGGCGTGAACTGCCGCACCGGGATGGTCGGCAGGCGGGAGGCGTTGGCGGCCTCCAGTTCGGCCAAGTAGGAGCGCCAATAGCGATCTTGGTTGTCGGCTAGGTCGCGCAGGGTGTCCCAGGCGTAAATGCCGGTGTCGTGGCCGTCGTCAAACTGCAGGCGGATGCCGTAGTTGCCCACTGGTTCGATGGCGGTGATGCGCACCTGCTTCTTGCCGGTTTGCAGGCGCCGTTCGTCGGCGCCGTGGCCGCGCACTTCCGCCGACGGGGAATACACCCGCAGCAGTTCCGCCGGCAGTTCGGCGGCGGCGTCGGCAAACTCCAAGCGCAGCAGGCGCGGTCCCTTGCGGTAAGTGATGCTCTGCGGGCGCATGTCAGCGGGCTAGCTTTCCTGACTGCGGGGAAGGCGTCAGCTCGAATGCACGCCAATCACCGCAGCAAGCGGCCGGCGGTCAAAGGATGTACCTCGACAGGTCTTGATCCTGCACCAAGTCCTGCAAGTGGCGGTCAACATATTCGGCGTCTATGGCCACGGACGGGCTTTCGCCGCCGGCTCCGGCGGTGAAGGAAATTTCATCGAGCAGCCGCTCCATGACGGTGTGCAGGCGCCTCGCGCCGATGTTCTCCGTGGTTTCGTTGACCCGCCATGCCAACTCCGCAATGCGCTCCAACCCGCCTTCATCAAACTTGATGGCAAGACCCTCGGTGGCGAGCAGCGCTTGATACTGCTCGGTCAGGGAGGCGTCAGGTTCGACCAGAATGCGCTGAAAGTCCTCCGGCGTCAGGGCGGCAAGCTCCACCCGGATGGGCAGGCGGCCTTGGAGCTCCGGGATCAGGTCCGAAGGCTTGGACAGGTGGAAGGCCCCGGAGGCGATGAACAGGATGTGATCGGTGCGCACCATGCCGTACCGGGTGGAGACTGTGCAGCCTTCGATCAGCGGCAGCAGGTCCCTTTGCACGCCCTCCCGAGAGACATCCGCGCCAACGGTTTCGCTGCGCCGGGTCACCTTGTCGAGCTCGTCGAGAAAGACGATGCCGGTCTGTTCAACCGCGTCGATGGCCTGCGTCTTCACTTCGTTTTCGTTGATGAGCTTGACGGCCTCCTGCTCGCGCAGCCGCCGATAGGCGTCCTTGATTTTCAGGCGCATGCTGCGGGTGCGCTTGTTGCTCATGCTGGCGAACATGTTCTGCAACTGCTGGGTCATCTCCTCCATGCCCGGCGGCGCCATGATCTCCACGCCGACGGTGGCGCTATCGACTTCGATCTCAACTTCCTTGTCGTCCAGTTCGCCTTCCCGCAGCTTCTTGCGGATCATCTGCCGAGCGGCGCCGTTGTCCGTTGACGGTTCCTGGCCGGAATTGCTCTTGGGCGCCGGCAGAAGGGCATCCAGAATGCGGTCCTCCGCGGCGTCGTCGGCGCGGTTCTGCACCTTGCTCAACTGCCCTTCGCGGCGCAGCTTGACCGCAACGTCCGCCAAGTCCCGCACGATGGACTCCACGTCCCGCCCCACATAGCCCACCTCGGTGAACTTGGTGGCCTCCACCTTGATGAACGGCGCACCCGCCAACTTAGCGAGACGACGGGCGATCTCGGTTTTGCCCACGCCGGTGGGGCCGATCATGAGAATGTTCTTCGGCGTGATCTCGTCGCGCATCTCCTCGTCAAGCTGCATCCGCCGCCAGCGGTTGCGCAGGGCAATGGCCACCGCCCGCTTGGCCGCATCCTGGCCGATGATGTGTTTGTCCAGCTCGTGGACGATTTCCCTAGGTGTCATCATGATTGAGTCAACGCCTGTTCGCCGCCTTGGGGCTGCCGCTGCTGAAGCTAGGACAGCCGGTGTGCGCCGGTACACGCAACGGCGGTCAGCCGGCTGCCTGTTCTTCCGCCGCAAGAACCTCGATGCTGCGATGATGGTTGGTGTAAACGCAAATATCGGCGGCGATGCGCAAAGCTCGTTCGACGATTTCCGCGGCGCCAAGATCCGTATTTTCGCAAAGCGCTTGGGCGGCTGCATGGGCGTAGGGGCCGCCGGAGCCTATCGCTATCAGGCCGCCCTCCGGCTCCAGCACGTCACCAGTGCCGCTCACCATCAGGGTGGCGCCGCGGTCGGCTACCACCAGCATGGCTTCAAGGCGCCGCAGCGCCCGGTCCGAACGCCAATCCTTGGCTAACTCCACCGCGGCCCGAGTTAGGTTGCCGGAAAACTTCTCCAAAGCCGCTTCAAACCTCTCGAAAAGCGTGAAGGCGTCCGCCGTGCCCCCGGCAAACCCGGCCAAAACGCGGCCTTGGGACAGGCGGCGCACTTTCACCGCATTGCCCTTAATGATGGTTTGACCGACGGAAACCTGGCCGTCCCCGCCGAGGGCCACTTCCCTGCCACGCCGAGCGCAAACGATGGTGGTGCCGAGCATCTGTTGCATAGCGCATGATGTTGAGGATGATTGCGCCGAGTTTCAAGGCGTCAAGTGCGCTTTATCCACATCGCGGAAAGATCCTGCTCCCGCAGCAGGTTCATGATGCGCTTGGCTTCCCCTGCGGATTCGATGGGGCCAACGGTGACCCGATGCCAGGCGCCGCTGTCTATCTCCACACGGGCCGTGGCGGCCGGCAGCGCCTGCAGAATGAGCTTGGCGCGCAGTTGCTCGGCGTCCTCTTCGCGGCGGAAGGAGGCCGCTTGAATGTGGAAGGCTTGCGGCGCTGCTGGCGGTTCTCTGGGGGTTGCGGCGTCCGCCGAAGGCGAAACCGGCGCATCCGAGGGCGCCCCCGGGCCGTAGCGCTCCGGGTTGGCCGGCACCTCGCTGTTCTTCAGCAGGTCGTCGAACCTGAAGGTTAGCTCTTCGCTCTCCCCGCTGGACAAAAACGGCACCGCTGCCGGCAGGTTGTCCATTTGCTCGGCTAGGTAGTCCGGCGCCTGGGTTGCCGCCAAGCCACCGGCGAGGCCCAGCAACGCGCCCACCAAGAAGCTGGGCGTGTGCCACGCCGCGCCCTTGCGCCTCCGAGCCGCGGAGGCACCGCGCTTGCCGCCTGAAGCCTTGGTCGCCATGAGCCAATTAAAACGCATCCAAGGGGTCAACGTCGATATTCCAGCGCAACTCCCTCGGTGCGCGCACTTCCGCCAATCCGTCCAGAGCGCCGTGCAGCGCATTCCGGCTGGCCGCCAAAAGCATCAGTTGCTGGCGATGCAGGTTGGCTAGGCGCGGCATCGGCGCCGGGGCCGGCCCAAGCACCTCAAGCGGGTCCGGCTGCTTCCCGGCGCGGGGAGGCTTTGCCACCGAGCCGGCTTTGGCTGCGCCGCCCCCGGCCCCAAGACGGCCTTGTTGCACGGCAGGTGCGACGGCTCCCGGCCGGCTGGCAAGCGCGGCGTCCCGATGGGGCCTTGGTGCGCCGTCTGCGCTCGGCTTGCCAATCAGCAACGCCTTGAGTTGCTTGAGAAACCGCCTAGGAGTTTCGGGGTCCGCCGCCGCCGCCCGCACCAGGGCCATGTGGCGGGCCGGCGGCATGCCCAGCCGATGGCGGTTGGCCAGTTCATGATCGGCAAACCCGGCGTAGCCCGCCTCCACCAACCGCTGCAGGGCCGGGTTGTCGGGCTGCAAGGTCTGAATCCACACATGCCCCGGCCGGTTCGCCCGCCCCGCCCGTCCGGCCACCTGAATCAGCAGTTGGGCGGTGCGCTCCGGGGCCTTGAAGTCCGCGCTCAAAAAGCCGGCGTCCGCATTGATGGCCGTGACCAAGGTGATGTTGGGGAAGTGATGGCCCTTGGCCAGCATTTGGGTGCCAACAAGAATGCCGGGCTCACCCCGCCTGATCTTCGCCAATTGCATCTCCAAACGGCGCTGGGTGCGGGTGGTGTCGCGGTCGATGCGGATCAGGGAGAAATCCGGGAACCGGGCCTTGAGGGCGGCCTCCGCCCTTTCGGTGCCGATGCCCACGGCCGTGAGATCAGCCCGTCCACAGGCTGGGCAAACCGGCGGCGGCGGCTGTTCGGCGCCACAATGGTGACAAGCCAACGAGCGGCGGCCCAGATGCAGCGTGAGGCGAGCGTCGCAGGCGCTGCAGACGGCTTGCCAGCCACAGGCGGCGCATAGGTAAATGGGCGCATAACCGCGGCGGTTCAAAAACACCAGCACCTGGCCCCCGGCATCGAGGTGGCGGGCCATGCGCAGGAGCAACGGTTGGCTCAGGCCGTCCTGCAGCCGATGCCCGCGAATGTCGAGGACCTGAAGGCGCGGCAGCGCGGCGCCGGTGGCGCGGCGCGGCAGGACTTGGCGACGGTAGCGCCGGCAACGGAAGTTCTCCAAGGATTCCAAGGACGGCGTGGCGCTGCCCAGAAGCAGCGGGATGTTCAGATCCTTGGCCCGCTTGACGGCGACGTCCCTAGCTGAATAGCGCAGCCGGTCCTGCTGCTTGAATGAAGCGTCATGCTCCTCATCCACCACGATCAGCCCCAGCTTCTTGAACGGCGTGAACACCGCCGAGCGGGTGCCGATCAGAATGCGCGCCGCACCGTCCCGGCAGCGCAGCCAAGCGGTCAATCGCTCTTGGTCGTTCAAACCTGAGTGCAACACATCGACGGCCCCATAGCGGCGCTGAAAGCGGGCGACGGTTTGCGGCGTCAAGACGATCTCCGGCACCAACACCAACGCCTGCCCGCCGCCGGCCAGCACTTCGCCGATCACTTGCAGATAGACTTCGGTTTTGCCGCTGCCGGTGACACCCTCCAACAGGTTGGCGGAGAATCCCCGCAACGAACGGCGGTAATCCTCAACCACCCGGTGTTGGTCTGCGGTCAACGGCAAGGGCTGCTCCAGTTCATAGGGGCGCTCCCCAGCCTTGAGAGCGCCCTTCTTGACCAGCGCCGCGATCATGGCGGAGGTGAAACCCGCCGCTCGGATGGCGGCGCCGCTGGCCCAACCGCCCTTGCCTTCCAAGAACTCAAGCAGCGCCCGTTGCTGGGGCGCCCGGGCAAGATCCACCACCGCGCCCCGAACCCGCAGCCAGACCTCCGGCGGGCACCAAGTGAGCGGGGCGCCCTGCAGCGCCGCATTGGGCAGCATGGCGGCGAAGACTTCACCGATGGGATGGTGGTAGTAGGCCGCCAACCAATGCCCCAAGCGGAGGATGTCCTCCGTTAGGACGCTGGTTGAGTCCAGAACTTCGACCAGCGGCTTCGTTTCCGCAAAGGCGTCCTCGGGGTCCAGCGCCAAACAAACACCAACCAAGATTCTGTTGGCAAACCGCACCCGCACCCGCGCCCCAACCGCCGGCGCCACGCCGCCTTCCGGCACGGAGTAGTCGAACGCCTGCGCCAAGGGCACAGGAACAGCGATGCGGACGACGGAGACCATGAGTGCAAGCAAGTCTGTTGCGCCGCGCCCGCCGGCGCAAGCTCCGTCCACAGTCGAACGGCCTTGGCGCGTTGCAGGATGCACTTGCCAACCACTAACACGCTGATTGTCTGCTACACTATTGCCTGCTTTTCCCTAGCAGCGAACGCAGATGAAAAAAGGCATCCACCCCGAATACCAAGCCATCAAGGCCACTTGCAGTTGCGGCAACGTCATCGAAACCCGCTCCACCCTGAGCGCGGACATTCACATAGACGTCTGCTCCGCCTGCCACCCCTTCTACACCGGCAAGCAGAAGATCGTTGACTCCCGGGGCCGCGTTGAACGGTTCCGCAGGCGCTTCGGCAGCCGCTCCGTGGTGCGGTAAGGCGGGGCCGCCGCCTATCCGCATGGGGGTAAGCCGAGCCCGCCCGTTGGGAACCGGCATGAAGATCCGTTGGCTCATCGCACTGCTCCTCTTCGCCGCTGTTCAAGCCTTGGGCGCGGGCGACGGCGAGAAGATGTACAACGACCTGCGCGAGAAGGACGCGCTCTACACTGACGACGCATGGCAGAGCTACGTCACTGAAATAGGCGAGCGCCTGCTGGCGGCGGCGGGAGTTTCCGGCCAGTCCTACACATTCGTCGTCTCCGACAACCCGGCGGTCAACGCCTCCGCCACGCAGGACGCCTACATCTTCATCGACCGCGGCATCATCGCCTATTGCCGCAGCGAGGACGAACTGGCCGGCATCATCGGCCACGAGATCGGCCATGTGGTGGGCCGCCATGTGCAAAGGGCCAAGGGGCTGAACCGGCTCGGCGGGCTGCTCGGCTGGATTGGGGTGATCGGCACCTCCAGCTACGGCATGAAGGACATGGGCGACACGCTGACCGCCACCGCCGTAAGCCGCGAAGCGCGGGAGTACGAACTGGAGGCGGACACCTACGGCGCGGAGTTCCTGGCCCGGGCCGGCTACGACCCTCTGGCGATGATCAACGTAATCTACGTGCTCAAGGAGCACGAACTATTCTCCAAATCGGTGCGCAACCGGCCCAGCGTCTATCACGGGCTGTTCGGCACCCACCCGCGCAACGACAAGCGCCTGCACGATGCGGTGCAAAACGCGGTGCCCTTGGCGCAGGCCAGCACCCGCCCACCGGAGCGGGACTTTTGGGCCATGCTCGATGGCCTCGTCTTCGGCGACGAAGCAGCCACCGGCCTCATCAAGGGCAGCACCTACTACCACAGCGGGCTGCGCATCGTGGTGCGGTTTCCCGATGGCTGGGACCTAAGCAACACGGCCACGGAGGTCTTCGGGCGGGACCTAAGCGGCGCCGCCGACGCCTCCATTACGGTGCAGCGCCAAGGTTCACCCGGCCGCCGGCAAACGCCGGAGGACTACCTTCGGGACACCCTCAAGCGGGACGACATCGAAAACGGCGAAGCCATTGAGGTCAACGGCTATGAGGCGTTCGCAGCCGATGTGGAGGTTCTGACCGGGGACGCCCAGGCGCGCAAGATCGCCGTGGTGTTCAAGGACGGCAGCGTCTATCTGTTCAAGGGCGAGCTCGGCGTCACCGGCGATGCGGCGCAGTTTGAACAGCACTTCCGCGAAACCCTAGCCTCGTTCCGACCCATGACCGCCGCCGATCTGGAGGACGCCAACCGGCAACGCATCAAGGTGGTGATGGCGAACCCTGGGGACACCTATGCCGCCTTGGCGCGGAAAAGCTCCATCAAATCCTTCCCCGAGGAAACGCTGCGAGTCATCAACGGGCACTATCCCAGAGGCGAACCCCGCGCCGGGGACAACATCAAGTTAGTGCGCTAAGCCTCGCCACCCAAGGGCGGAGTTTTGCCAGAGCATGGACGGCACTTACCGCTGCACCCTGCATCCGACGCTAGGCCGTCACAACGGGAACGACCATCAGTCGGCAGGACGGCAATGAATGCGCCTACTCGCACTCGCCGTTGGTTTGCCGCACTAAGTTCAGCAGCTCGCCACCCGTGGCGCAATCCACTATGAACTCGCCCACCTCGGCGAACCGCTCCGCGTCCCGCACCTCCGCCAGCATTCCGAACAGGGCCTCGGCGGTGGCGGCGTCAAAGCGCCGCGCCGCCAGCCGCCGCAACAGGCTGCGCTCCGCCGCCCAGCCCTCTTCAAGCCCAGCCGCACGGCCTTCCTGCAGGAACTCCGCCTCCCATTCGTCAAACCTCGTCGCCAAGCCCATCGGCTCCTCCATCAAATCCAGCGCCAAGCGCACATCCGCGCCCGCGCCGCCAAACCTCGCCGCAACCATCCCGCCAAGCACGTCCCTGAGGTCCCGCCGCAAAGCGGCGTCCGCCGGCCCCCGCAGCAAGTCAAACAGCGTCCGCACACGCCCCGGAAGGTCCGCCGCCTTCGCGCAGCGCTGCAGGGCGATCAGGGCCAACGCCCGGTTGCCGCGCCGGCCACGCCCGGAATCCTGCTCCCCGACAAACTCCCCGTCAAGCACCAGATAGCGCAGCTCCGGCTGCCAAGGCAGCCGCGCCTCCGAACCCGGCTCCGTCACCTCACCCAGGCTCAAGGGCGCCGTCCAACGCTGGCGACCTGTGTAAACCACCACGCACAGCGTTTGCGGCAGCCTCCGGCCCGAACCCAACAGCCCCCGCTTGACAAGATCCTGACGGGTTAGAGCAGCGTAGGTTTCCAAGCGCAGGGCCATGTGCCGCTCCACGGTGGACTGAAACTCCAGCATCAGCAACAGCCGTGACTGCGGCGGACGGCCCGCCGACGGCCGGAAGCCGAGGCTGATGGGCATGTCCGCCAAGCGCCGCTTGGACCCCTTGCCAACGTTGGCGGAGGGCAGGCGGCGCAGGGTGCGCAGGTCCAGATCCTTGGTGAGCCGGTCGGGCAGCAGGCGAACTAGGTCGCGCATCATGCCGGGGTGGGCGAAGGCCGCGCTGTCGATGGGGTCGTCCATCCGGGCAGCTTGCCCGGCTGGGGCAGCGGAGGCATAACGACATCCGCTCGGATCCCCGTGCGAATTTGCCGCCGCATGATCTGGGGAAATGTTCCATCGGCGTTTGGGATATCCGCCCAATCGTCCGCCTTGAAGTGGCAATCGGAAAAACCGCACGGGGATCGGCCGGCAAGCTGCACATTGGCCCTTGCCAGCAACGCCTAGGGGATGGTCCGGTTTCCGCCTGCCACCCGGAAACGTCACGCCTGTCCATCAGGCAACTGATTGAAGCCGTCTCTGCATTGACGGGCGTGACGGCCCAGTCATGCGCCACGCCACAGGTCCTCGGGCAGTGCTTCGCCGGCGTTGAGCGCCCGCGCCAAGACGAAGAAGAAGTCGCTCAGGCGGTTGAGGTAGCGCCCCCCCGCTTGGTTTTCCGCACTCCACAGGCTGCGTTCGGCGCGACGGCAAACCGCTCGGCAAACATGGGCGGCGGCCCCGGCGCGGCGGCCACCGGGAAGCACGAACTCGGCAAGGGGCGGCAGGGCGGCGTTCATGGCCTCGGTCTTGGCTTCCAGCCGCTCCGGGCCCGGAGCGGCGGTTTGGCCGACTGTAGCCAGGTGGGCACCGAGATCGAAGAGCTGTTGCTGAATCTCGCGCAGCAGCGCCATCAGATCCTCATCGGAAACTTCCGCCAGCAACGCACCGACCTGGCTGTTGAGCTCATCGACATCGCCCATAGCGACGAAGACAGGCGCGGTCTTGGGCAGTTGCCGACCGTCCGCCAAGCGGCTCAGGCCGCTGTCCCCCTGCCGCGTAGTGACCCGGGTGATGCGATTGCCGCGGCGTTTTCGATCCTTCATTAGCCAATGCCCGCGCCGGCTTGCGGCGCCGTTTGCGCCATAGTTCGTTGCGGCTATTATACGTTTGTCGTGGTCGCGGCTACCGCTTGGCGGGAGGATGCAGGAACAGGAGGTGAGCGATGCCCGCATTCGATGTGGTCTCCGAAGTGGACTTGCAGGAGGTGCGCAACGCCGTGGACCAAGCCTCCCGCGAGTTGCGCTCAAGATTTGACTTCCGAGGGGTGGACGCCGGCTTCGATCTGTCGGAGCGTGGCATCGAATTAGCCGCCCCGGAGGATTTCCAACTCAAGCAGCTGGAGGACATCCTGCGCGGCAAACTAGCCAACCGCGGGGTGGACGGGGCCTGCCTGGATGCGCAGCCCAGCGAGAGGGCCGGCAAGCAGCGGCGGCAACTGTTCCGCCTCCGGCAGGGCATAGACCGAGACTCCGCCAAGCAAATCACCAAACTGGTGCGGGACTCCCGACGCAAGGTGCAGGCGCAAGTCAACGGCGAGAAAGTGCGCGTCACCGGCAAGAAGCGGGACGACCTACAGGCCATCATCACCCTGCTGAAGGACGCCGAGCTGGAAGTGCCGCTGCAGTTCGACAACTTCCGGGACTGATCCTCCCGACAATCTCCCACCGCCAAAGCCAACGTCCCCAACATCCTTGGGCTAGGGCGAGGTGAGAGGCGCGGTGGATGCAGGGACACGTTCAGCCTGGAAGCGCCTAGGCCACTTTGATGTTTAACGCGTACGATACCGAGCGCTACATGTGCAGCCCTATTTGATAGAGCGACTATATCTGCAACGGCCAACCTCGCAGTCGATGTAGATAGACAACTCATCTGGTCGGTGCAGGACGTAGTACATATTCGGTTCACCTACTCGGTCCACAATAGCCAACGAAAGGTCCCCGCCCGGAATGTGGGGGTGCCTTCTGACTTCCATCGCCATACCATCCATCATGTACACGCCTCCCGACTTTTCGATCCTCACATAGCTTTCTAGGAGCGGGTCATAACCCTGGAAGACTAAGCCATTCTCGAAATCGGCAGCCTTGAAATCGCCTGCACCGAAATCATCTGCACCTTGGTCGTGAGCAGTGGAGGCCCACAATAAGTAACACACCGACGCCACCAAGACGATTGCTACTGCAACAAAGAGATTTTCAGTTCCTGAACGCATTTGGCTCTCGGTTCTTGCGGACGAACTGCCAGCATACTCAAAGCCGCACGACCAAGCTACACTCAACCTGCAGTACATTGAATCGATCTTGGTCGGCAACTTTCCATCCGAGCCAAAGCTCTCAACGCGATGTTGCAGGATGAATCATCCCATGCGCATGAGAGCGGGAAGGCAAGCGGCATGACCGCGAGGACAAAGGATGCACTACGCAGAGGTTCTGAACCGGCGCATGCTCATCTGCGCCGGCACCGGCTTTGCTTCGGGGCTGCCGCTGTTTCTGCTCATTCAGTTGGTGCCGGCCTGGCTGCGGCTTGAAGGGGTGAGCCTTACGACCATCGGCTTCTTCACCGCCATCCAAGCGCCCTATGCGTTCAAGTTCCTCTGGTCACCGGTGCTGGAGCGCTACGCAGTGCCCGTTCTCGGCCGGCGACGGGGCTGGATGCTGGTGACGCAGATCGGCTTGATCCTCTCCATTGCGGCGCTTGGTCTCTGGCCGCCAACGGACGCGCTGGCGTTCGTCAGCGCCGTTTCCCTCCTAGTCGCCATCTGCAGCGCCACCCAAGACATCGCCATCGACGCCTACCGGCGCGAAGTGCTGCCCACGGAGGCGGAACTGGCACTCGGCAACAGCATCCATGTGCAGGTGTACCGGTTGTCCGGGTTGGTGCCGGGGTCCTTGGGGCTGGTACTGGCGGATTTGCTCGACTGGTCCTGGATCTTTCCCATCATGGCGGCCTTCATGCTGGTCGGCGTGGGCCTGACCCTCAGCGTCAAGGAGGCGGTGGCCGAGCCGCGCATCCCGCCCAGCTTGGCCGCCGCGGTGGCGGAGCCCTTCCGGGAGTTCTTCGCCCGCCGCGCCCTGGGGCCGGCCTTGGCGGTGCTGGCGTTCATGTTCTTCTACAAGTTGGGGGACAACATGGCCACCGCCCTTTCCACCCCCTTCTACATAGACCTCGGCTTCAGCCCCACGCAAATCGGCGTCATCGCCAAGAACGCGGCGCTATGGCCGTCCGTTATCGGCGGCCTTCTCGGTGGCTTGGCCATCGTCAAGATCGGCATCAACAAGGCCCTGTGGTTGTTCGGCGGTGTGCAGCTAGCCACCATCTTCGGCTTCGTCTGGCTCTCCGGGGCGGGAGCGGACCCTTGGGTGCTGGCGGCGGTCATCTCCGCGGAGTACCTCGGCGTCGGTCTCGGCACCGCCGCCTCGGTGGCCTTCATCGCCCGGGAGACCTCGCGCCTGGCCGTGGCCACCCAATTCGCCCTGTTTACTGCACTGGCGGCTTTGCCGAGAACGCTCGCCTCCATGTCCAGCGGCCTGATCGTTGACGGCATTGGCTGGACGCCCTTCTTTTACTTATGCGCCGCGCTGGCTGTTCCGGGCATGGCGCTGCTTGTTTGGGTGGCGCCCTACTCGACGCCGGCCGAGGACGTGCAAGCGGAAACCGCTCAAGACTCCGCCCCTTGATGGCGCCGGGCGGCAGCTTCCCAGGGCGCTGACTGGTTGGCGGCGAACGATCCGATCAAGGCGCCCAGTGGCAAGCCTTGACCACTCTTTGCCCGATGAAGGCCACCCCCTCGTCGGCCAAGCGCCTTCTCTGCTCCGCCCCGCCCGCGCCGCCAAGGGAGCTGCGCAGGCCGGCGTTGACCACCCGATGCCAAGGCAGACGGCTGCCGGGCGGCAAGCGCCGCAGCACCGTGCCAACGAAACGGGCATGGGCCGGCATTCCGGCCAAGGCGGCCACCTGTCCGTAAGTGGCCACCTTGCCCGTGGGAATCATGGACACCACCTGCCACACCCGCATCTCCGGGCTGGGTTCGAGCGGCGCAACTTGGTCGGCGGCCTGGCGTTGGCGAGGTTTGCGCCGCGGCGCCAGTGGCGGGTGTAGGCAGCGGTTTGGGGCCACTAGTCGGCACCGGGAAGCGAGCTGTTGAGGTGCTGCATGGGCCGAACGAAAAAGTTTTTTTCCGGGACGCCTTGAAACTGTCGGCAACGGCCCTATTATACGCTGCCATTGGGATTAGCATTCTAAGTGTGAGAGTGCTAATTGTCGTGCCGCCCTATGCCCAACGAGGCTTTGGGGCGCACGGCTAGCCGTGCAACGAAGCGCTTGCCGCGCCGCGGCAAGACAAACTGGGAGAACATCAGCAATGAACATTCGACCCTTACATGACCGCGTCGTCGTGCGTCGGTTGGAGGAGGAAACGACCACCGCCGGGGGCATCGTGCTGCCGGATTCGGCCGCCGAGAAGCCGTCCCAAGGCGAGGTGCTGGCCGTGGGTCCGGGCAAGGCCCTGGACAACGGCGAAGTCCGCGCCCCGGACGTCAAGGTGGGCGACAAGATCATTTTCGGCCAGTACGGCGGCAGCACGGTGAAGATCGAGGGGGATGAACTGCTCATCCTCAGCGAAAGCGAGATCTTCGGCGTGCTCGAAGGCTAACGATTGAACATCAGCGAGGAGTAAGCAATGAGCGCGAAAGACGTGAAATTCGGAGACGACGCACGCGGGCGCATGCTCAAGGGCGTCAACACCTTGGCGGACGCCGTCAAGGTCACCTTGGGGCCGAAGGGCCGCAACGTGGTGCTAGACAAGTCCTTCGGAGCGCCCACCGTCACCAAGGACGGCGTTTCCGTAGCCAAGGAAGTCGAACTCAAGGACAAGTTCGAGAACATGGGTGCCCAGATGGTCAAGGAGGTCGCCAGCCAGACTTCCGACGAAGCCGGTGACGGCACCACCACCGCCACGGTGCTGGCCCAATCCATCCTCACGGAAGGGCTGAAGTCGGTTGCCGCCGGCATGAACCCCATGGACCTCAAGCGCGGCATCGACAAGGCGGTCACCGCCGCCGTCGCCTCCATCGGCGACATGTCCCAACCCTGTGAAGACTCCACCGCTGTCGCCCAAGTGGGCAGCATCTCCGCCAACAGCGACACGGCCGTCGGCCAAATCATCGCCGAGGCCATGGACAAGGTGGGCCGCGAAGGGGTGATCACCGTGGAGGAAGGCAGCGGGCTGGAGAACGAACTCGACGTGGTCGAGGGCATGCAGTTCGACCGCGGCTACCTCTCGCCGTACTTCATCAACAATCAGGACTCCATGTCCGCAGACCTTGAGGAGCCCTACATCCTCCTGTGCGACAAGAAGATCTCCAACATCCGGGACATGCTGCCGGTGTTGGAGGCCGTGGCCAAGTCCGGCAAGTCGCTGATGGTCGTGGCCGAGGACATCGAGGGCGAAGCCTTGGCCACCTTGGTGGTCAACAACATGCGCGGCATCGTCAAGGTGTCCGCCGCCAAGGCTCCCGGCTTCGGCGACCGGCGCAAGGCCATGCTGCAGGACATCGCCATCCTCACCGGCGGCACGGTGATCTCCGAGGAAGTCGGCCTGACTCTTGAAGGCGCCAGCCTAAGCGATCTCGGCACCGCCAAGCGGGTGTCCTCCACCAAGGAGAACACCACCATCGTCGATGGCGCCGGCGCCAAGAACGAGATCGAAGGCCGCATCAAGCAGATCCGGCAGGAGATCGAGGACACCTCCTCCGACTATGACCGCGAGAAGCTGCAGGAGCGTCTCGCCAAGCTGGCCGGCGGCGTCGCCGTCATCAAGGTCGGCGCACCCACCGAGGTGGAGATGAAGGAGAAGAAGGCGCGCGTTGAGGATGCGCTGCACTCCACCCGGGCAGCCGTGGAGGAAGGCGTGGTCGCCGGCGGCGGCGTCGCCTTGGTGCGGGCGCTGGACGCGGTTGACAAGGTCTCCGGGGACAACGAAGACCAGAACGTCGGCATCGCCATCGCCACCCGCGCCCTGAGCTCACCCTTGCGCCAGATCGCCATCAATGCCGGCGCCGAAGGCGCCGTGGTGTTCGACAAGGTCGCAGCCTTGGAGGGCAACCAAGGCTTCAACGCGGCCACTGGCGAATACGGCGACATGCTGGAGATGGGCATCCTAGACCCGGCCAAGGTGGCCCGCGCCGCCTTGCAATCCGCCGCCTCGGTGGCCGGCCTGATGATCACCACCGAAGCGATGGTGAGCGAACTGCCCGAAGACAACCCCCCGCCGGCCCCTGGCGGCGGCATGCCGGACATGGGCGGCATGATGTAGCGGAGCCCCGTTGCCTGCCGTTTAAGCAGCGGAACTGGCGAAACGAAAAGCCCCGGCCTCGGTCGGGGCTTTTTTTTGCGTTTGGAGAATTTCCAAAAAAGTGCAGTGCTGCGCACCACGCGTCTTTAATCAGAGTTGCAACCGCTTGAACAATCGCTCCGGGATGGCGCGGACAACCCACATGATCGGGCGCCAGACCGCCCGCACATAGATCACGTCCTGGCGTCTGCGCATGGCGCTGACCACTGCCGCAGCCACCTCCTCCGGCGCTGCGGTCAGCCGCCGGGGCAAGTCCATCCCCTCGGTCTTGCGGGTATGCACATAGCCGGGCTTCACGGTGATCACATGCACGCCGGCGCCGTGCAGACGATTGCGCAATCCGGACAGGAAGGCCGTGAAGCCGGCCTTGGCCGAGCCGTAAACGTAGTTCCGGGCGCGGCCGCGGTCTCCGGCAACGGAACTAACGCCGACTAGGACGCCGCTGCCGCGCTGCGCAAAGCGCTCGGCCAGCGCCGCCATGAACAACGCTGGGCCGATGTAGTTGGTGCGCATGATCCGCTCCGCCGCCGCCCCGCCCGGCGGGCTTTCCCTCTGCCCACCGGCGTCGCCCACTACGCACACGGCGGCATTCGGCAAGGGGTCAAGCTCGTCTAGCAGGGATGCCCCACCTTCCGCTTCAAGCACGTCGCAATGATGGCAGGAGACAGCGGCGGCGGAACGCACCCGAAGGTCCTGCGCCTCCCGCGCCAGCTGCACCGGATCTCGAGCGGCCAGCTGCAAGGCCCAACCCTCAACAGCCAACTTGCGGGCGATGGCGCGGCCGATGTCCGAAGTGACGCCGACCACCAACAGGGTGCGAACCTCCGCCACTACGGCACCCCCATAAATCCGGCGAAGATGGCCATTTCCTGCTGTGCCCCGTACATGGCCCAATGGTATGCGCACACCGCCAACCGAAGCAAAGCGGCTCGACTAGGCCAAGCACAGCCCACCGGGGGCCAAAGTCGCAAAAAACTCAGAGCGCAATTCCCTCCGCAATGTGCGGGTATGGCAATGGCGGTGAAGCGGGTATATATTCGCTGGTGCGTCGAGCGATCTTCAAACTGATCGGAGGGACTAGCTATGACCATGGTGGTGATTGACTACCTAGCCAAGTGGGGCCACTTGCTGGCCGGCATCACTTGGATTGGACTGCTCTACTACTTCAACTTCGTGCAGACCGAGTACTTCAAGGAGGCCGACGCGGACGCCCGCACGGACGCCTTCGTCAAACTGGCGCCCCGCGCCCTGTGGTGGTTCCGGTGGGGCGCCATGCTGACGCTTCTCACCGGTCTCATGATGCTTCTCTACCGCCATCCTGGCTGGACGGTGGACATCACCATCGGCTCGGTGATGGCCATCCTGATGTTCCTCAACGTCTGGCTCATCATCTGGCCCAACCAGAAGATCCTGATAGCCTCCAATGAGCAGGTGAAGGGTGGCGGCGAAGTCCTGCCGGAAGCGGCGGCAGCGGCGCCAAAGGCGGCCTTGGCCTCCCGCACCAACACCCTGTTCTCCATTCCCATGCTGTACTTCATGGGGTCGAGCGCCCACCTGCCCAACGGCTCGATCGGCGGCAACATGACCGCCTTGATCATCATTCTGATCATCATCGCCGCAGTGGAGCTGAACGCCATCTTCGGCAAGCCGGGGCCGATCGCCACCATCAAGGGAGTCATCACCTCCGGCTTCGTGCTCTGGGCCGTGTTGCTTGGGTTGCTGCTGATCTTCCCCGCCGGCTCTCCCGCGCCGGCCGCCGCACCGGAGACAACGGTGGAGCCGGCGCCCGTGGTCGAAGCAGCGCCGGCCATGCCGGCGGAAGAGCCGCCGCCTATGATGGAGGAAGCGGCGCCGACGGAAGAGGCCGCGCCGGCGGAAGCGCCGGCCGCAATGGATTCGACCGCGCCGGAGGAAGAAGCCGCGGCGGAAGCGGAATCGGCTGCTATGGACGAAGCGGCGCCGCCGCCGGAAGCCGCGCCAGTGGTCGACCCAGATCCGATGGGCTAGCAGGCTTCCCGAATCCGCGGGGCTGCGCGATCCCTTGGCTGGCCCCGCAAGCCATCAATGGCGGACAGCGAACGAACTCCTGTCCCCTCCACGCGCCGCTTGGCGGGGCGCTGGGGCAGGCATGTGGCGGCTGCCCGCCGGGGGCGGCCTGTTTTATAATGCAGCGCTTGGTTGTTAGAGGACAAACCGATGTCGGAACATCCAGGGACCCCTAGCATTGCCGCCGAACCCAACGACGCCCGCATTCGCTCCGGCGCCCGAAGGCGGCCCGGCGGCGGCCCCTCCGGCGGCAAGATGATTCTAGTCAACGCGCTGCTCGCCGCCTTGGTCGCCGGCTTGGGCGTCGCCGGCTGGTTCATCGCCAATCAGCATCAACTGCTGCTGGTCGAACAGGGCAAGACTGCGGACGCCAACCGCCGCCTGCGGGCCTTGGAGGAGCGTTTGCGCATGACCGACCAAGTCATCAGCGAGACCGACGCTGAAACCGACGAGCAGATCGACTTCTGGGAGTCCGAAATCCGCAAGCTGTGGGCGGTGACCAACGAACGCAACAAGGGCTGGATTCAGGAAAACCAAAAACTGCTGCAAACGCAAGAGTCCGCCATCAACCAACTGCAAAGCACCAACCATTCCCTAAAGAGCGCCGTGGACCGTCACGAACAGGCGTTCTCGCAGCAGCAGACGTTGGTCGATCAACTCGCCGGCATTGAGTTGCAACTACAGCAAGTTCTGCGCGGCCAGCGGGATATGGTGGACCGGGTCAACAGCGCCACGCAGCAAGTTGCGGCCCTAAACAGCCGCGTGAAGGAGAACGAACAAGCCATCGCCGCCATAGACACCCACCGAGTTCAGATCAACAACCGCTTGGGGCGAATCGAAGAGCGTCTGCCCCGCCCAAGCGCGGCGCCGGCACCCATGCCGGCTCCAGCCCCCGCGTCAACTCCAATCCAATGAACCAACCGCCGCCCATTCCGAGGCGATGCGTGGGAACTAGCCGAATCGGGAGGAGCTAACTTGGAGGGTGTGCAGGAAGACAAAGTCGCCGCCTGGCTGGCTGACTTCATCCCGGACCTCAAGCCGCCGCTTGAGTTTTCCCTGATCGCCGGGGGGCACTCCAACCTGACCTACCGCTTCGTTGATCAGTCCGGCACCACCTATGTGCTGCGGCGGCCGCCGCTCGGCAACGTGCTTGAAAGCGCCCACGACATGGGGCGCGAGCATCGCATCATCCATGCGCTGCGGGACTCTCCCGTGCCCGTCCCGCCAACCGTGGGCCTGTGCAGGGATGCCGAGGTCAACGGCGCACCCTTCTATGTCATGGACTATGTGGAGGGCCTTGTGCTGCATGACGCCGAGACCGCCAAAACCCTGTCGGCGGCGGCGCGGCGCGGCGTCGGCATGGACGCCATAGAGGTGCTGGCGCGCCTGCACTTGGTGGATGCGGACGCGGTGGGCCTAGGCAACCTAGGTCGCAAGGAGGCCTACCTCGCCCGGCAACTGAAGCGCTGGAACCGGCAGTGGGAGGCGTCAAAGACCCACGAGATCCCGGCAATGGAGGAGTCCTCCCGCCGGCTGGCGGACGCCATGCCGGAACAGGTCGGCGCCACCATCGTCCACGGGGACTACCGGCTGGGCAACATGATGGTCGGCGACGGCAAGATTCAGGCGGTACTGGACTGGGAGCTCTGCACTCTGGGAGATCCCCTGGCCGATGTGGGCTACCTGCTGAACTCCTGGGTTGAGCCGGGAGAGGAGGCGCCGCCGACCGGCGCCGCTGAGCTGCCGCCAACCGCCGCCGGCGGCTTTCCCTCCCGCCAAGACATCAGCGCTTGCTACGAACAACGCACCGGCCGCAGCCTGGAGGGCATCAACTATTACCGCGCCTTCTCCCACTGGCGCTTGGCGGCCATTGGACAGGGGGTGTATAAACGCTACCTGACCGGCGCCATGGGCAGCAACCGGGACTTGGACTTGGACGCCTACCGGGAAAGCGTTTGCGTTCGGGCGCAGGCAGCACTCAGCCTGCTTAGCTGAATCCTTTGCGGCGCAAGCCGGTGTGACCGACTCCGCCGAATGGCGTTAGCCGGCCACAACGCTGTTTTTCGGCGTGGCTTGCCGGCCAGGAATGGAGGCGGGGAAAAAAAGCGTGTCAGTGGCCTGACCTAAGGACGGTTGCGCGGCAAAGGCAGGTGTTTATTAACTCGACATTCACTGTCGGCGAATTGACTGCTGCCAGATGGGGAAGCCAAGAAAAACGGAGGAACCATGCAAAACAACCTAGGCCTGTTGTTGGCCAAGCGAACCTTTCAGACCCCTCATTGGGACGGCTATGTCGATAGCCGCCCGAGCGGCGGCCGGTTGTCCTTCCAGGAACTCAACCAACGCTGCAACCAAACCGCCAATGCCCTTCTGGCCGCCGGCGCCAGGAAGGGCGAGCGGGTGGCCCTGCTCCTCATGAACAGCGCCGAGTTCGTCGAGGCGTACTTCGCACTGGCCAAGATTGGCGCCGTCGTGGTGCCGCTGAACTGGCGGCTGGTGGCGGATGAACTCGAATTCATCCTGAAGGATAGCGGCGCCACGCGCCTCATCTATGGCGAGGAGTTCATCGACACCGTGGCGGACTTGCATGGACGCGGCGAAAAGACGGACATCAGGCAGTGGCTGCAAGCGGAGGGAGAGGGGGAAATCGCCTATTTCGCCAGCAGCTACGAAGCGTTCCGGGATGCCGCCGGGGCGGACGAACCGCCCATTGGCGCCGAGGGCGACGACATGTTGTACATCATGTACACGTCCGGCACCACCGGC
Source organism: uncultured Pseudomonadales bacterium (assembly GCA_958296195.1). Lineage (GTDB taxonomy): Bacteria > Pseudomonadota > Gammaproteobacteria > Pseudomonadales > Azotimanducaceae > Azophilus. The sequence continues at coordinate 4,109,763 of OY282455.1, forward strand.
CTGCCGAAGGGGGTTGTACACACCCACAATACGTCCATCTGGGCGATCCTCACCATCGCCGCCAACGCCTACTACCAGGAAGGCGACCGCTTCTTGGGCGCATTGCCCATGTTCCATGTCGGCGCCCTCACACCGGTGGCCCTCAACGTCTATCGCGGCGCCACCTCGGTGGTGATGCGCACCTTCGACCCGGTGCGGGCGTGGGAACTGATCGAACAGGAGCGCGTGACCATCGGGCTGATGGTGCCGGCCATGATGAACTTCATGCTGCAGGTTCCGAACTTCCAGCGCTTCGACTTCTCCACTGTGCGCTGGATCATGACCGGCGCAGCGCCCGTGCCGGTGGCGCTCGTCAAGCAATACGCCGAATTCGGCATCGGCGTGCAGCAGGTCTATGGCCTCACCGAAACCTGCGGCCCCGCCTGCTTGATGGATTCGGAAAACGCCCTCCTCAGGCCGGACTCCACCGGCAAGGCGTTTTTCCACACCTCGGTGCGGGTGGCCAACGCAGCCGGCGCGGATTGCGCACCGGGCGAGCCGGGTGAAGTCCTGATCGCCGGCCCCCACGTCATGCGTGAGTACTGGAACCAACCGGAGGCGACCGCCGAAACCATCGTCGATGGCTGGCTGCACACCGGGGACGTGGCGACCATGGACGAGGCCGGCTTCGTGTCCATTCAGGACCGCATCAAGGACATGATCATCTCCGGTGGGGAAAACGTCTATCCGGCGGAAATAGAGGGGGTGCTGATGACCCATCCGGACATCGTCGAAGCGGCGGTCATCGGCGTGCCCAGCGAAAAGTGGGGGGAAAGCCCCCTCGCCATCGTGGTGCGGAAAAACGCGAACCTCGCCGAAGCGGAAGTGCTGAACTACTGCCTGGGCAAGCTGGCCGGCTACAAGCAGCCGAAGATGGCGGCGTTTGTGGAGGAGATACCGCGCAACCCCAGCGGCAAGATTCTCAAGCGGGTGCTGCGCAAGCAGTTTCCTGGCCCGGCGCCGGTTTAACCAGGCAAGCCGGTTGCCCGACGCCGATGGCCGAACAAATGCCCTCATCCAAGCAAAGACCTGGTTGCAGCAGCGACCGCGCGCTTCCAGCCAATAGGGGGAAGGCGCCCGCCTATGCCCGCGGTCCGAACGCCGCCTTCAAAAAAGCGGCGGGGTAGGACTCATGGAACTCGACGAACTAGCAAGGCGACTAGGCCCGTTCTGCGAAGCCAAGTGTGGCAGCGGCGCCCAAGTGTTCGACGTGGTGCAGATGCCGGGGCACGCCGGCTTCGCCTACGGCTTCAGGGTCCGGCGGGGCGGCGAGGTGGCGTCCTGGTTCATCCGCCTGCCGCCGCCCAACGTGAACTGGCGCGGCACCGCCGACGTGCTCCGGCAGGTGGCGGTGCTCAACGCCTTGGACGGCACCGACGTACCCCACTGCTCGGTGCAATGGTGCGGCGACGACCTCGAGTGGTTCGGCTGCCCCTACTTCGTGGTGCCTTGGCTGCAGGGCGACGTGCTGCGCATCGGCCCAGAGGATTGGGGCGCCAAGCTCAGCGACAGCCAACTGCTGGACCTTGGCCGCCAAGCCATGCAGGCCTTGGCCGGGGTGCATCGAGTGGACGCCGGCGCGGTCCCCTACCTAGGCGACTCGGTGCCTTTTGCCGAAGACGTCGAGCGCTGGGACCGCTTCTACGAGCGAGCCGCCGAGCCGGAGCGTTTGCAGGGCGCACCGGCCGTGCGGCAAAAGCTGCTGGACAACATCCCCGCCGACGCCCCGGTGGGCATCTTCCACGGGGACTTCCAAACCGCCAACCTGTTCTGTCGGCAAGACGAACCGAAGCTGCTTGCAGTCATCGACTGGGAACTCACCGGCATCGGCGCCACCCTGAACGATCTCGGCTGGATCCTGACCTTCAGCGACCCGGCCGCTTGGTCCGGCCAGCGCGCCCAATCCCCCATGTTCCTGGACCCGCCGACGCTCACGGCTCTCTACAACGAAGCCTATGGCGAGCCGGCGCGGGAGGTCGATTGGTTCCGCGCCTTGGCCGCCTACAAATTCGCCATCATCAGCGGCTTCAACCTGAGCCTGCACCGCCGCGGCAAGCGGGTTGACCCCACCTGGGAGGAAACGTCCCTGTCCATGACATCCCTGATCGACCGGGCAAACGAATTGTTGGGCTGACCTCCGCTCACCTTGCTGGGCGCAACCCCGTTGGCGGCATGGCCACTGGTCAATCGATTGGGGGAAGTGGTGCCTGGGGAGAGACTCGAACTCTCACTTGGTTGCCCAAACCAGATTTTGAGTCTGGCGCGTCTACCGATTTCGCCACCCAGGCCGCTGCACCGAGCGGCGCATCTTAGCAAGCCGCAAAGAGGTTCGCCACAAAACATGGGATTCTCCCTAAACTCCTGACAAGGATGTGCCGGGTGGAATTGGAGGGTGTTTGGTGGCGATCCGGGTTAGCGACGGCATTTGGCGGGGCGTTGGGGTAGCGTTTTGGGGTTCGTTGGGCGTTGCGAAATGGTTGGGGAGTTTGGCCGGGCAGGTGTTTCGGGCCTTGGGGCCGATGGACACCCCGCCTGGACTGTTCGGGCGCACCTTGGGCCGGGCGCGGATGGGGTTCGTTAGCGGCGCGGCTCACTCCAGTTGGACCGCTGTCCTGTGGTTCCAGCCGAGTCTGGGGTTGGGCTTGGCGAAGTCCGCCTACTTAACCTTCCACTGATTTCATGGTGCTCGAATTTTCTCTAGCGATTTGACACAGCCGCCGGTCGTTGAGGGTTATCGTGCGGGTCACCGCCTGAACTGAAGTTTTCAGTCCCGGCAGATCGGCGCCCACGCGCAGCTCCCTATCTTGGAAATTGGAGAAAAATGCCTTCGGAATATGCGGATTGTTCAATGTGGCGCCGCGGGCGTTGAGGTACTTTGCCCTCAACTTGAGTATTTCCAGCATCCTGTTGGGACTATAGCCGTCCGGCACGTCCATTGCGGAGGCGTACTCCTCCTTGGTCCACTGCCGCTTGTGCAGGGCTTTCGCGTCTTCCCGATTGTATAGGTGCTTTTCACCGCAAATGACGTGTAAATCCTCCAATACGAGCCGCTGCACCAGGCGCTCGCCAATCATGAAGTCCGGGGCAATGTAAGTCTCAAGGCGATTAATCCACGGCTCCATGTCCAGCGGACCGAGGACCAGCAAACTTTCCAACATCGCACCTTTGGAATCGTAGAATCCAAAGATCCATACTTTAAGCCGCCATTTTTTAATATGTGTTGGCCCGATGTCCCTACCTGTTGAAACAGCTCTGCTGGTTGTGGACTTCAATTCAATCGGCACCGAATAGCGATGACCGTCCTCCACGAAATCAAAAAATGCGTCAACACCTGAACGGCCTTCACCGGGCGTCAAACCGATCAGCTTGCACATCTCCAGTTCGCGCCTATCGTCCTGAACAGCCATTGGATCACCTACGGCAGATGGAGTGGGATGCCCTCAGCGCTTTACGCTCGATGCATCAACTCCCAAGGCCTGCGCCACAGAGTTGGCAATGGCGTAGCCCACTGGCGGGCATACGGAATTGCCGATCTGCCCAATAATTTGGTAGGCGGCGCCTTCAAAGACCCATCCCTCAGGAAAACCTTGGAGCACGGCGCAATCCTGCACAGACAGCCGGAAATGGCCGTTCTCCGGGGGGAACATCAGGGCTGCTTCACGGTTCTTCTGCACTCCGTTCGGCCAGATGCAAAGCTGCCTCCAAACGGCTTGACTGGCCTTGCTGTTGAGGATGCTGGTGGACTTTCTAGGGCCCGTGAAGCCGGACCGAATCGTGGGAGCGAAGCAGTCGTGCCCAATGTTGGGCAGGCCGAGAGCCTCCCTTGCCCCTAGGGTGTGGTGAGCGAGGGGGAACAACTCGTTAGCCGTTCGATGGGTTGGTGGCGGGGCGCGAAAGTTGCCGGCGGCTTCACTCGATCTGAAGCCTACGAAAAAGACCCTTTTGCGAACTTGGGGCACACCGAAATCCGAAGCCAAGAGCCGAAACTTGACAACATGGTATTGCGGCGCCAACGGCTTGAGAATTGCTTCATCGACATACGCACGGAACTTTGCGTCCAGCAAGCCGGGTACATTCTCCGCAACGAACGCCGCCGGCTTGATCTTGAGTACCGCCGCGATGAAGGCCGGCCACATGTCCCGATCATCCTGGCTGCCGCTCCGGCGGCCGGCGATGGAGAAAGGTTGGCAGGGCGGTCCGCCATGAACAACATCCACTTTGCCCGTGAAGCTAGACCAATCTACTTGGCCGACGTCTCCGTCCTGTCCACTGCAAACTTGCCATTGAGGTCGGCATTGCCGCAGCGTGGCGGCGCAGATTTCCAAAATGTCGAAACTGGCGACGTGTTCATACCCGGCGCGTTCGAAGGCCAGATCCAAGCCGCCGCCGCCAGAGAACAGGGACAAGGCCCGCAAGCCGTGCTGCTCGCGCCTCGGCATCAAGTCCTCGGGCTGGAGGTTGGGCCGGTTGACAGCCCGTCCACCAACCGTCAGTTCGCCGTTGCTGGCGGCCTTTTTCCGCTGTCTGGACCGTGCCGACACAAGACGATACCAGTCCCTTTTCTCATCCGAGATGGCATACGGCATGGCTAGCGCCTTCTCGCTCTTCTGTCACGCCAGCGGCGGCAGCCCTCCAAAAATTCCCTTGGACGGGGAACGCAAGGCGAAACCTTTCCCCTGAAGAGCAAAATGGCCCGTAGGCGAATGGGTGAATTCGGAGGATGGCGCATCGGGCACACTGAACGTGGACAGGCTACGAGCAAGTATAGCCGACTGGCGCCTGCCCGTGCCAACGCGGCAGAGAGTGCGTATTTCCATAGCCCATTGGGACAGGGCAATCGCTTTCGAGCCTAAGGCTGCCAAGGAAGGGCGACCGGTTCAAGCGCCGCGCAATGATCCATGGAAGGAGGGAAAAATGCAGGAGCTTTTCGCTATTTTTCAATAAGTTGAGATCCCCCTCCCTCTGATATAGCCGTTCGCAATTTTTCGGCATTTTTGCCCATTTCCCGCCTAGGTCGAAAACCCAAGTTTCCTTAAAAATCAATCCCTTGTCAAATTGGTGCCTTGGGGGTTAGAATGCCGACTTTCCACCACAGGGCTGCTCCGCATGGCCGACTTGGCGCTGGATTCGCGTTCTGGCGAGGACGTTTCGCCGCTGGCGCCAGTGCATTTGCCGGAGTTCGGCCAGTCGGTCAGTTGGCTGATGTGCCGCAATTCGATGTGCGGGGACTCCGCAAGTCCCTTTGACTGCCTTTTGCCCGGCCCCTGCTACGCCCCTGGCTGATGAAATCAACATCTTGCGGTAAAGGCGCCTTTGGGATTAGACTTCCCTTTTTCAAATGCGGAGCAGGCGGCGGTGGCTCTACTAATTTTCCAGGCGCTGCGCTCAGCTGGACGCATGTCCCGATGCGCGGGCTGCTGGGTGGGCAATAAGGTGCGAGTCGGTGTACCTACATGAACTGACCAATGGACATGGAGTCGCACTGGGTCATCACCGATTGGATGGCCTTCTAGATTGACTGCCGCCTCACTCATCCCTCGGCGGGCGCACACCAAGAATGGCCTATGAAGGGGTGTCGGCAGTGTGGGAGAAGGCCGTGTGCAAGGATGTTTTGACAATGGCCACCGGTAGGCTAGAATGCCGGTGACGGAGGGTGACAATTCCCCTAGTAGTGGACTCTATTTAAGCACTTAATCTGCGACAAGAATCGGACTCACACCTCACCTCTGATTTCAGGAGTGCTGACCAATGGCCCATTTGCGAGAGTTGATCGAGAAAAACCTCGAGAAAGACCGTCAAGACGCGGTGGCCAAATACGAGAAGGACCCCCACACATTGACCGTCCGCGAGATGTCGGCGTTACCTGCGTCCTACCATGAGACAAATCGCTCAGTTTTCACAAAGGCTCAGAACCAGGCTTTTGACGAAATGCAAAACGAATTACGCAAGCCCGCCAACGCCAAGTTGTTTGAGAAATTGAAGCAAGGCTTCGATCTGAATGCAAATATCCAGAAAAGCCTGTTTGGAGAGTTGTCGGAATCCAAGAAGCTGCCCCAACCAATGTTTCGGGCGGATATGTTCAAGCCTCCAGAATACAAGGACACGCACTGGCACTCTCTAGGCGAGCAAATCAGTGAAACCATCCAAAAGCAGGGCAAGGAGAACATTACTGAGCAACACAGGCAAATGAAATTGCTGAGGAGGGAAGTATGGGTGGCCATTGTCTTGGGCATTATCTCATGCCTCACGCCCTTTGCGACATCGCTATTCGAATGATACCCACTGGTCTGCCTTGCCCGGTGAGACTCGCCCTGCAGCCTGCCCCATTAGGCGCGTCAGACCAGACTGTTGCGCCGACCATTGAGGATGGCGCGAAATCCAGGGTGGAGAATGCCACTTTGGGGAAGTATGTTTCCTTTTTATTTTCAATGAGTTAGGTTTTATATACCTAAAAACTCGGATTGGCTAGATTTAATCTGTGCGTCCGTGAAGAAGCTGTCGATGAGGCGGGCTGCAGATTAAGTAGGGGCATGGGCCACCCAGCTTGACTTCCGGTCCGTCGATACCGAAGCCACAACTTTCGCGCACTAGGAAGCCGCCGAAGGCACACCTCTAAACTGCGATCAAGGCCCTTGATCTTGCCTTGCGCCGCTGGATGCGGGCGGCGGCTCGCTCCGGATGCGCCGTTTCATGATGGCACAAAAAAGACGGCGAATTTGCGCCAGTTTAATTTTCAGGCAAGCTGTTGATTTTATTTAGAAAAAACGGAAAATGCCGAAGAATTGCGAACGGCTAGCTCTTTTCCGAGCATTCAGCCTTTTCTTGTTGGCTTGGTAGTAAGCCTTTTGGTAAGTCTTCCGATCACTCATTCAACCCTCAAAGGCAACCCTCAAAGGCACCTTTTGCCTAAGAGGATTGCTGAGACAAAATTGCGCGGGCGAAAGTTGGGGCTGCGGTTTCGCTTTGCCGATGCTCAAGCCGGATGGCCCATGCCGCTCCCGATCGTCGGGCTTGGCTACGGTAAGAATTCTCCGCAATAGTCGTTAACAGCCTTAATTGCTGTGTCGTCCACCTTTTTGGGAATGGCCACAAACCATGAATAATGCGGCGATGTGCGGGTTCTGAAAGCGCCATTGATTTCCTGTGCCGCAAGCAACTGTTCCCCTAATGATGGCTGGTCTAGCCTTCTTGTCAATTTCATAACATCGTTGAAGGTTGCGTCCTTTTCGTTTGTCTGTGAATTTAGTAAACGGACGTCCTCCTCAAAATAATTATGCACAGTTTGCCCGCTGTTGCTTCTAAGTTGTATGTGGGGTGAAAATCCTGGAAACTCAAAAACTAATGTTCCCTCGATATACCAAGAAAGGGTAAATTTCTCAGCTTGTTTATCACAAGTCCATTCCGCATAACTTAAAAATCCTCTTGGAATTCCCGAGTCAACCCCCCTTTCTGTAGGTATGAAATTTTCGGGTATCTCAGTTACGATTGGCGATACCGCCTTGATCATGTTTGGATGGTTTCTATCAAATTCCACGCGCCATGGTGCTATCTTCAGTTCATCGATAAGCGCGGGCGCAGACCGGCCATTCTCAATCCTTCTTGACCAATCCAGTACCGCATCGCAGAATATCTTATCATGTCCCGCCTCAACTGTAAGTCCGGGTTGGCCGTCGATCAATTGATTGATGCAGTTGTAATTCACTTGTGCTTGGCCCAAGGCTGACAGCATGGCCGCGGCCAGCATGATGACGGCTGAAAACTTGCTCATCGGGGCTTTCCCATATAAGGGCCAGTGGATGCAGGCGGTTTGAAGGGGAGCGGGCAAGCAGCCTGGAATCTCTCAATATAGCTACGATGCAAGGCAGCTTCGTCCGCAAAGGAAACATAGGAGCATGTATCTATCTTATCGGCAGTCTCGGTATCCAACATTTCCAGAAGGGCGATTTTCTGCCGCGCAGTCTCCATAACATTCATATGCTGAGCATATGCTTCAATTAGATCTCCGCCGGTTGGGCAAGATTCATCGCCGGACTCTATCGCCTCGACCAATACGAGTTGTTCCTGCGCGGCGGCATACAATCTGAAAGTACCTACCTTCAGCTCGGCGCACGATTCTTCAATGTCAAAATCGACGGTGTGCGCGTATGGCGCAAGCGCTGCGATCAGTATGAAGATGGCTGAAAACTTGCTCATTGGGTGGGGTGGTCCCGATTCTTGTCACAGGTTCAGGGCTGGAATAGAGTCCAGTCTTGGGTGAATGAAGCCCTTTGTCATGGGGCATGATAGCCCTTTCCCGGAGCGTGTCAAAGCCACGATCAGGCCGCCTTCGCCAAGGGCATGAGCCGCCCCTCGTAGGCCATGCGGGGCGTCCGGCCGTCCAGCGCCGTATGCGGGCGGCGGCTCGCTCTGGAAGCGCCATTTCATGATGGCACGAAAAAGATAGCGAATTTTCGACAACTTAATTTTCAGGCAAGCTTTTGATTTTATTCAAGAAAAACGGAAAATGACGAAAAATTGCGAACGGCTAGCCCTCTGATGCAGCAAGGCCACGGCCACGACCCGCACTAGATGCTGGCCGGAGGTGAGCAGGCAACGCCCGACGCTGTAGAATTCGGCCTCTAGCGTTCGTTGGTCGGTAAAGCCAATGCACAGATCGGACTTCGCCTATGCGCTGCCAAAAGCCCGCATCGCGCAAGCCCCCTTGCCCGAACGGGAGGGGGCGCGCTTGCTGCATGTGGCCGAGAGTGCATGGACGCACCGTCACGTGGCCGATCTGCCCAGCCTGCTGCGCCCGCGAGACTTGGTGGTGGTCAACAACACCCGGGTCTTGAACGCCCGTCTGCGCGGCGTTAAGGACAGCGGCGGCGGCGTGGAGGTCCTTTTGGAACGCATTGAGACGCCCGACACGGCCCTCTGCCAAGTGCGCAGCAGCAAGCCGTTGCAGCCTGGCCGAACCTTGGCGATTGGCGGGGAACGACTCGTGGCCATAGACAGGGCAGGCGAATTCCACCGCTTGCGCTTTCCAGTGCCGGTAATCAATTTTCTGGAGCGCTTTGGGGAGACGCCCTTGCCGCCTTACATCGACCGATCCGCCCAAGCCGCCGATCGGCAACGCTATCAAACGGTTTATGCCCGCGTTCCCGGCGCTGTGGCTGCGCCGACCGCCGGCTTGCATCTTTCCGACCAGCTGCTGGAGCGTATTGAGAAGCGCTGCGCCGGAGTTGCCGAAGTCACCTTGCACGTCGGCGCCGGCACCTTTCAACCGGTGCGCACGGAGAATCTGGCGGCGCATCGCCTGCATTCGGAGCGCTACGAGGTGACGGAGAGCGCCGCCGCCCGCATCCAAGCCTGCCGGGATGGTGGAGGGCGGGTGGTCGCCGTCGGCACCACCGTGGTGCGCACCTTGGAAACGGTGGCTGACAAGCATGGCCGCCTGTGCGCGGACGCCGGGGAAACCCGGCTGTTCATCAAGCCCGGCTTCCGCTTTCGGGCGGTCGATGCCTTGCTCACCAATTTCCACTTGCCGGAATCCTCGCTCTTGATGCTGGTTTGCGCGTTCGCCGGGCATCGGCGAACCTTGCGGGCCTATGAGTGCGCGGTGCGGGAGGGCTACCGCTTTTTCAGCTATGGAGACGCGATGTTCACGGAGCGGGTCGCCGATGCTTGAGTTTTTCGTCAACCAAGCGCACAGTCTCCCGCCGGCCAAGCCTAAGCCCCCTGGAAGGTTGGCCGATGTTTGAGGTTTTGGCCCGCTGCGGCGCCGCTCGGCGTGGGCGCCTGACCACGGCCAGCGGCTTGGTCGAAACCCCCGTGTTCATGCCCTGCGGCACCTACGGCACGGTCAAGGCCATGACGCCGGAGGGTTTGGCCGCCGTCGGCGCCCAGATCATCTTGGGCAACACCTTCCACTTGATGCTGCGGCCTGGGGACGAATTGATTCGGGACCTTGGCGGCCTGCATAGATTCATGAACTGGCCCGGCCCCATTCTTACGGACAGCGGCGGCTTCCAGATCTGGAGCCTCGGCAAGCTGCGCAAGGTGTCCGACCAGGGTGCGGTGTTTCGCTCCCCCACCAACGGCGACAAGGTGCATCTGACGCCGGAGCGCTCCATCGAGGTGCAGCGCAATCTGGGCAGCGACGTCGTCATGGTGCTCGATGAATGCACGGGCTACCCGGCCTCGGCGGCGCAAGCGCGAGCCTCCATGGAACTCTCCCTGCATTGGGCGGAGCGCAGCCGCAAGACTTGGGACCGAGACGATCCTGGGGGGCGCAAGCTGTTCGGCATCGTCCAAGGCGGGATGCACGAGGCTCTGCGTATCGAGAGCCTGGAGCGCTTGACGGACATAGGCTTTGACGGCTACGCCCTCGGCGGCCTTTCCGTCGGTGAGCCTAAAGAAGAGATGGACTCGGTGCTCCGCGCCATTGCGCCGCGGATGCCGGCGGAACGGCCCCGCTACCTGATGGGCGTGGGGACCCCGGAAGACCTCCTGCGCGGGGTCTCCTTCGGCTTGGACATGTTCGATTGCGTCATGCCCACCCGGCACGCCCGCAACGGTTGGCTGTTCACCAGCCGGGGCGTGGTGAAGATTCGCAACGCCCGCCATCGCCAAGCGGATGAGCCCTTGGACCCGGAATGCCGTTGCACAACCTGCGCCGGTCATTCCCGCGCCTATCTGCACCATCTGGACCGTTGCGGGGAAATTCTGGGAGCGATGCTGATGACGACGCACAACCTGCACTACTACCAAACGCTGCTGGCAAGATTGCGCACGGCGATTGAAATGGGTACATTGCCGGGCCTTGTCAGGACTTTGCGCGATGGCTGGAGGCAAGACCATGAATCTGATTGAAGCGGCCCATGCGGCTGAGGCCGGCGGCGGCGGTGGAGGCAGCGGCCTCATCAACATAGTTTTTCTGGGCGGCTTCGTCCTGATCTTCTACTTTCTGCTGATTCGCCCGCAGAGCAAGCGGCGCAAGGAGCACCAAGCCTTGGTGTCCAGCTTGGCCAAGGGCAACGAGGTGGTCACCGCCGGCGGCGTCGTCGGGCAGATCACCAAGGTGGAGGACGACTTCATCAAGATCAGGGTGGCGCCCAAAATCGAGATGCGGGTGCAGAAAAGCGCCGTCAGCGCCACCCTGCCCAACGGCACCCTCAAATCCCTGGATGAATCCGGCGGCTAGAGATGGGGGTGGTTGGGTTCAATTGATGTGATCGGCACCAATCTGTTGGGCCTGCCGCAGACCAGTAAGCAGCGGGCGCCAAACACCCATCCTCTTGGCCGCTATCTGTTCGTGCTGGCGATCGTGCTGCTGGGCGCCCTGTACGCCGCACCCAATCTGTTTCAGCCGGACCCGGCCCTGCAAATCAAGCCGGAGGATCCCGACCAAGCGCTGGACGCAGCGTTGCTGGAAAAGGCCCGCCGCGCCCTTGAGGAAGCCGGCATAGCCGTGCCGGCGGCGGAGACGGGCGCTGGTTCGGCGTTCCTGCGCCTGAGCCGCGACGAGGACCAACTGCGCGGGCGGGAGGTCTTGATGCAAGCGCTCAGCGGTTTGGATGAGCACTACATCGTCGCTCTGACTAGGCTGCCGACCACGCCGGCCTGGCTGCAGGACCTCGGCGCCAAGCCCATGTCCCTGGGCTTGGACCTGTCCGGCGGGGTGCATCTGCTGCTGCAGGTGGATATGGACAAGTTCATCGGCGACCGCATGCTAGCCATGCAGGAGACCGCCCGGGACGCCTTGGTCGATGCCCGCCTCCGTTACATGGGGCGGGATTGGGTGGACGGCACCCGGCTGCGCATTCCCTTCCGCACCGTCGCCGCCCGGGACGAGGCGGCGACGTTGCTGGCCGAGCAGTTCCAAGGTTTTGAGTCGTCCAGCATCGACGATCAGGAGCAGCCCAGCCTGGAGTTCGCCATGCTGGACGAGCACCTGCGCCAGATGGAGGACGCCGCCATCTCCCAGAACCTGCAAAGCCTGCGCAACCGGGTGAACGAACTGGGCGTCTCCGAACCCTTGGTGCAGCGCTTGGGGCGCGAGCGCATCGTGCTGGACCTGCCCGGCATTCAGGACAGCGCCGAGGCGAAGCGGATCATCAACAAGTTCGCCAACCTTCAGTTCCGCTTAGTGGCGATGCCCGGCGACCGCAGTTCGCTGACCGAGGTTTACGACTACGAGGGCGGGCCGGTCACCTTGCTGCGCAAGAACATCGTCACCGGCGACCAAGTGACCTCCGCCAACCAGGACTATGACCCGGAGACTGCCCAACCACAGGTGAGCATCGGCTTGGACAGCGACGGCGGGCGGCGCATGAACGAGGCCACCCGGGACAACGTGGGGCGCTCCATGGCCATCATCTTCATCGAGCAGAAGCCGCGCACCCGCACGGTGCTGGTGGAGGGGCAGGAAACGGTGGAGCGCTACAGCGAGGAGGAGCGGCGGCTCATCAGCGTCGCCACCATTCAGTCGGCGTTGGGCTACAACTTCCGCATCACCGGCTTGGAGTTGGGGGAGGCTCGGGATTTGGCCCTCCTGCTGCGCGCCGGCGCCTTGGCCGCGCCCATGTACATCGTCGAGGAGCGCACCGTCGGCGCCAGCCTTGGGGAGGACAACATTGATCGGGGTCGGCAGTCCGTGACGGTCGGCTTCCTTCTGGTCATGCTGTTCATGCTGCTCCGCTACCGGGGCTTCGGCCTGGCCGCAGACCTGGCGCTGACCGCCAACCTCATGCTGCTGATGGCGGTGATGTCGATCCTCGGCGCCACGTTAACGTTGCCCGGCATCGCCGGCATCGTGTTGACCGTGGGCATGGCGGTGGACGCCAATGTGCTGATCTTCTCCCGCATCCGCGAGGAGCTTAAGGATCGGCCGCCGCAGCAGGCCATTCAAGCGGGTTTTGAACGGGCCTTGCTCACCATTCTGGACGCCAACATCACCACCTTCTTCGTGGCCATCATCCTGTTCTCCATAGGCAGCGGCCCTGTGAAGGGCTTTGCCGTGACCCTGGCCGTCGGCATCGTCACCTCGGTGTTCACCGCCGTCATGTGTACAAGGTCGTTGGTCAACCTGATGTACGGTGGGCGCACACTGGAGGCGCTCAGAATATGAATCTGCCGATTCTTGACTTCATGGCCAAGCGCAAGGTCGCCGGCGCCGGCTCCATCGCGCTGCTGCTGATCTCGGTTGCCTCGCTGACGCTGAACGGCCTCAACTTCGGCCTGGACTTCACCGGCGGCACCTTGGTTGAAGTGGGCTTCCCCGAACCCGTGGATACGGAGCAGGTGCGCAGCCAACTGGAGGAGGCCGGCTTCGTCAACGGCGTGGTGCAGCACTTCGGCTCCGACCGTGAGGTCCTAGTGCGCATGCCGCCGCAGGCGACCGGGGATCCGGCCGCCTTGGGCGACCGCATTCTGTCCACCATTCAGGCCGAGGCGCCGGACGCCGCCATGCGTCAGTCCAACTTCGTCGGCCCTGTGGTGGGGGAGGAGTTGGCGGAAAGCGCCGGGCTAGCCATCCTCACGGCCTTGGCGGTGGTCATGCTGTACATCCTGTTCCGCTTCACCAAGCAGTTCTCGGTGGGCGCGGTGGGCGCTTTGGCCCACGACGTCCTCTTGGTGCTGGGCATCTTTTCGGTTTTCCAATGGACCTTCGACTTGGCGGTGGTGGCGGCCGTCCTCGCCGTGGTCGGCTACTCCTTGAACGACACCATCGTCGTTTCGGACCGCATCCGGGAGAACTTCCGCACCGTTCGCCGGGGGACGCCCATCGACATCATCAACAAATCCCTGAACCAAACCCTAGGCCGCACCCTGGTGACCTCGCTGACCACCCTGCTGGTGCTGCTAGCCTTGCTGCTCGCCGGCGGCGAGGGCATACGCGGCTTCGCTGCGGCCTTGACCATCGGCGTGGTGATCGGCACCTACTCATCCATCTACATCGCCGCCAACATCCTGGTGCTGATGAACATCTCCCGGGAGGATCTGCTGCCGCCGGAAAAGGAGAACGCCAAGGAATCCTATCCTTGAGGGCTATGTTGCAAAACTGGTCGAAGGCCCTGCGGGTTGGTTTGCGCTCGGCTTCAAGGCCGTGCTGCGGTGCGCTCTGAAGGCCGGTGCTTTGGCCCGGCGCGGCTTAGGCCGGCGCTGCGGCGCTTTGCTCAGCCTGCCGCAGCTTGGCCACGATCAGCTTGAAGCACTTGGGGTTGGCCGCCACCACGTCGCCGCTCTCCAAGTAGCGGTCGCCACCCTGCATGTCGGCCACGAAGCCACCGGCTTCCTTGATGATCAGCGCCCCGGCGGCGATGTCCCAAGGAGATAATCCCATTTCCCAAAAGCCGTCCAGCCGGCCGGCGGCCGTGTAGGCCAAATCCAAGGCGGCGGAGCCTTGGCGGCGGACGCTGCGGCACTCGATGGCGAAGTCCCCCATCAGGCGGTTGTAAAGGGCCACACGGTCCTTGGCACCGGCCGGCAAGCCGGTGGCGACCACAGCCTCTTCAAGGCGTTGGGCCTTGCTCACCCGGACGCGCTTGCCGTTGAGCTGGGCGCCGTCGCCGCGGCTGGCCACCCATTCCTCGTTGCGCACCGGGTCCACAATGACGCCGTGCTCCAAGTGCAGCCCGTGCCGCACCGCGATGGAGACGGCGAAGTGGGGAATGCCCTGCAGGTAGTTCAGGGTGCCGTCCAAGGGGTCGATTATCCAAGTGAATTCGGCGTCCTCGTTGAGGCCGGCGCCGCTGCCCTCCTCCGCTAGAATGGCGTGGTCCGGATAGGTTTTGAGCAGCGCATCGACGATCACCCGCTCCGCCTCCCGGTCGATGTTGGAGACGAAGTCGTTGGGCGCCTTCTCCTCCACCTTGAGCTCGTCGAGCCGGTCCATGCCCCGCAGCAGCACCTGCCCGGCGCGGCGGGCGGCGCGCAACGCAATGTTGGCCATTCCCTGCATGGCCCGTTAGCCTAACGCAATATGAGCTTGGACAACATAAGAGTCGTCTTGGTGGCGCCCAGCCATCCGGGCAACATCGGCGCCGCCGCCAGAGCCATGAAGACCATGGGCTTGCGGCAGTTGGCGCTGGTCAACCCCAAACGCTATCCGGACCCCCAAGCCGAGTGGCGGGCCGCCGCCGCAACGGATGTGCTGGACGCCTGCCGGGTTTGCGCCAGCTTGGACGAAGCCATCGCCGGCTGCCATTGGGTGGCGGGGGCCAGCGCCCGTTCCAGGCGCATACCCTGGCCCGTTGAGGATGTCAGCGCTGCTGCCGGGCAGTTACTGCAACAGGCGGCGGCCGGGCCGGTGGCGGTGTTGTTCGGCAGGGAGGCGGACGGGCTCCGCAACGAGGAGCTGCAAAGGTGCAACATTCATTTGCGCATTCCGGCGTCGCCTTCCTATCCGTCCCTCAACTTGGCCATGGCCGTGCAGGTGGTGGCCTACGAGCTCTGGCGCCAAGGCGCAGCCGCCCCCGTCGAAACCGTCTGGGACCGTCCGCCGGCGACCGTTGAGGAGGTGGACGCGATGCTCGAGCAGTGGCGGCGGCTGTTGGTCGATGCGGAGTTCCTAGACCCCAACAACCCCAGCCAAAGCCCAACTCGCCTGCGCCGCCTCGCCGCTCGGGCCACCTTGGACAAGACGGAGGTGCAGATGCTGCGGGGCATCGCCACCCATCTGCAAAAACTGCGGGGCGATGGGGGTTCCTAGGATCTGTTGAGACGGTCCGCCTCGGCGCAGCTAGCGCCGCTTGCGGATGCTGGAGGCTATGGGTCGTTAGCTGCAGGAATCTCTTGGCGGGGAACCAGGGAAGCTCCTCCGGCCCTGCTGCAATTCCGCTGATCTGTGGTAGGGTGCCGGCTCATGCTGACTGACGCTGGAATGCCGGAGGCCCAAGCCGAAGCGCCCGTGCGTAAGCAGGTTTATCTCGACTATTCGGCGACGGCGCCGGTGGACCCTCGGGTGGCCGAGAAGATGAGCGCCTGCCTCACCTTGGAGGGCAACTTCGGCAACCCCGCCTCCCGCAGCCACGCCTACGGTTGGCAAGCGGAGGAGGCGGTTGAGGAGGCCCGCGTCCAGGTCGCCGAGCTGCTCAATGCCGACCCGCGTGAAATCGTCTGGACCTCAGGCGCCACCGAATCGATCAATTTGGCCCTAAAGGGCTTGGCCGAAGGCGCCGCCCGGCGCCACATCGTCACCAGCGCCGTCGAGCACAAGGCGGTGCTCGACACCTGCGCCTGGCTTGAAGGCAAGGGGTTTGAGGTGGTCTATCTGCAGCCGCCGCCCGACGGCATCATCAGGCCGCAACAGGTGGCGAACGCTCTGCGCGAAGACACCCTGCTGGTCTCCTTGATGCATGTGAACAACGAGATTGGGGTCATCAACGACGTGGCCGCCATCGGCGAAGTCTGCCGCGCCGCCAAGGTGCATCTGCATGTGGATGCCGCCCAGAGCGGCGGCAAGGTGCCGCTGGACACCCAGGCTATGGCGATTGACCTCATCAGCCTTTCCGGCCACAAGATGTACGGCCCCAAGGGGGTCGGAGCCCTTTATGTCCGCCGTGACCCAAGCCTGCGCATCCGTTCCCAGATTCATGGCGGCGGCCATGAACGGGGCATGCGGTCGGGCACCTTGCCCACCCACCAAATCGTGGGCATGGGTGAGGCCTGCGCCATCCTCAAGCGGAACATGGAGCAGGAAAACGCCCGCATACTCGCTTTGCGCCGCCGCCTTTGGTCGCATCTGAAGCAGGTGCCCGGCACCATCTTGAACGGCGACGAGGAGCGGCGGCTGCCGGGCAACTTGAACGTGGGCTTCGCCGGCGTTGATGGCGAGACTCTACTGTTGGCCCTTGACGACCTGGCCGTCTCCAGCGGTTCCGCCTGCACCTCCGCCAGCGTGGAGCCCTCCTATGTGCTGAGGGCATTGGGCGTTGCCGACGACATCGCCCACGCCAGCCTGCGCTTCACGGTCGGGCGCTTCACCACGGAGCAGGACGTGGACTACGCGGCCCTGCGGGTGGCGGAGGTGGTTGGGCGGCTACGCCCCGAAAAACCCTTGGCCGGCCGCCGGAATTAGCCATTGCCCTCGGCTTGGGCGCTTCGCTGCCCTGTGCGCCGAGCTTCGCGCCGCGGCCTCCCATGCTATGCTTGGACTCATTGGCTTGGCCGATCCGTTGGCGGCGTAACTCATCCTGCCCATGCGCATCCTGATTGTCAGCGACGCTTGGTTTCCCCAAGTGAACGGGGTGGTGCGGGTGCTGTCCACCATTCGGGAGCGGCTCGCCGGCTTGGGTCACGAAGTGGATGTCATCGGCCCGGACCGCTTCAAAACCGTTCGTTGCCCCACCTATCCGGAAATTCGCTTGGCGCTTACGGGGCCAAACCGGGTTGGACGCCTCATTGATGGGTTTGCGCCGGATGCCGTGCATGTGGCCACCGAAGGCCCTCTGGGGTGGAGCGCCCGCCATTGGCTGCGCCGTCGCAGGCGGCCGTTCACCACCTCCTTCCACACCCTGTTCCCGCTTTATTTGAAAATGCGTTCCGGGGTGCCGGAAAGCTGGTCTTTCGCCGTGCTGCGCCGCTTCCACAACGGCGCGACGCACACCATGTCCTCAACGCCGTCCTTGGACGCGCTGCTTAGGACGCATGGCATCGGCGCCTTGGTGCGCTGGATCCGCGGCGTGGACACGACGCTGTTCAGGCCAGTGCAGCCCCGGGAGTTGAATCTGCCGCGCCCGGTGCTGATGTATGTGGGCCGGTTGGCGGTGGAGAAGAACTTGGAGGCATTTTTGCGCCTTGAGACGCCTGGCGCCAAGGTGCTGGTTGGCGATGGCCCGGCCCGGCTCTCCTTGCAGCGGCGCTTTCCGGACGCCCTGTTTCTCGGAGTGCGCAAGGGCGACGATTTGGTCGCCCACTACTGCGCCGCCGACGTGCTGGTTTTCCCTTCCAAAACCGACACTCTCGGCTTGGTGATGCTGGAGGCGATGGCCTGCGGCACCCCCGTGGCGGCCTATCCAGTGCCGGGGCCGAACGACGTCATCGGCGGCAGCGGCGCCGGTGCCTTGCACGAGGACTTGGCGATGGCCATCAACGCGGCGCTTGGCATTTCCCCAGAGGTTTGCCAAGCTCGCGCCGCCGAATTCGACTGGGAGGTGTCGGTGCGGCAGTTTCTGAACAATCTAGTGGCCTTTCAGCCAACTCGGACGGCGGCAGCGGCATGAAGGTGCTCATTCTGGGTGGGGACGGCTTTTGCGGCTGGCCGAGCGCCCTGCATCTGTCCATGCAGGGCCATGAAGTGGCCATCGTCGACAACCTCTCCCGGCGCAACATCGACAACGAGTTGGAGGTGCAAAGCCTCACCCCCATTCAGCCGCCATCCATCCGTTTGCAGGCTTGGAAGGCGCTCACCGGCAGGGTGATAGCCTTCGAGCGCCTCAACGTGGCCGAGGAGTACGACCGCCTGGTGCATTTGCTTGGCGACCTCCGCCCGGACAGCGTCGTCCACTTTGCCGAGCAACGCGCCGCGCCCTACTCCATGAAGTCGTCCTGGCACAAACGCTACACGGTCAACAACAACCTGAACGCCACCAACAACATCCTGGCCGCCATCGTCGAGAGCGGCTTGGACATTCATCTGGTGCATCTCGGCACCATGGGCGTTTACGGCTACTCGTCCGTTGGCGTGGAGCTGCCGGAGGGCTATCTGCAAGTGAGAATGACCGCGGCGGACGGCGCCGAAGTGGAGCAGGAGATTCTCTATCCGCCCAATCCGGGCAGCATCTACCACCTCACCAAGACTCAGGACCAGCTCTTTTTCGCCTTCTACAACAAGAACGACGCTGTGCGCGTCACCGACCTGCATCAAGGCATCGTGTGGGGCACCCAAACCCGGGAGACCTGCCTGGATGAACGGCTCATCAATCGTTTTGACTACGATGGCGACTACGGCACTGTGCTCAACCGTTTTTTGATGCAGGCGGCCATCGACTATCCGCTCACCGTGCATGGCAGCGGCGGGCAGACCCGCGCCTTCATCCACATTCAGGACACCGTGCGCTGCATTGAACTGGCCATCGTCAACGCTCCGGCGCCGGGGGAGCGGGTTAAGATCCTCAATCAAATGACCGAGACGCATCGGCTGATCGGTTTGGCGAACCTAGTCTCAAACCTTACCGGGGCGCGGATCGAGCATGTCCCCAATCCACGCCGGGAAGCGGACTCCAATGACCTGAGCGCCACCAACGCCGGCCTCTTGGGGTTGGGGCTGCGGCCCACCACGCTGCGCGAGGGGTTGCTGAAGGAGGTGACCGAAATCGCCAAACGCTACACCTCCCGATGCGACCGGCGGCGAATCCCGTGCGTCTCCACTTGGACCCGCGACAACGCGCCGGGTTTGGCAATGGCGAAGGCGGGCGAAGCGGGAAACCAGCGGATGCAATGAACGGGGGTGTTTGATATGTCAGGAAGACCAATGGGTTGGCGTTGGTTTGCGGCGGCGCTGCTCTGGGCCGGTGCCGTCATGGCGCAGGACTTTGCGCCGGACCCGCCCAACCTCAATCATCGCCTGCCGGCGAGCTACCCCGAACACTGGCTGGTGGTGCATGACGCCACCTTCTTCCACATGCGCGAAGGCCGCATCCTGTTTGTGGATCCGCAGGCGGAGACCGTGGGCGGGCAGGTGCGGGCGATGCTTTCGGCGGACTTCATGGCCACCTACGAACAAAGCCCGTTGCGCCAGGAGCACTATGTTGTGGAGAGCTTCTTCTCCCGGGGCGGGCGCGGCGGCGAACGCACCGACGTGGTCACCATCTACGACAGCGCCAGCCTAGCGGTCGAGGGCGAGGTGATCATCCCGCCGAAGCGCTACAGCGGCATGCCAGGCTTTTTCGCCTCGGCGTTGGTGGATGACGACCGGCTGTTGGTGGTTTACAACTTCACGCCCAGCCAATCCCTGACGGTGGTGGATTTGGAGAAGCGCGAGTTCGTGGCCGAGCACGGCATCGCCGGCTGCGCCCTCGCCATTCCCACGGGCACCGCCGGGGTCACCTCCATTTGCAGCGACGGCGCCTTTCTCACCACCAGCTTCAGCGAAGGCGGCGCCAAGGCTTCATCGGTGCGCACGGACGCCGTGATCGGCACCGAAGATCCCATGTTTGAGAAGGCCGGCCTCAGCAGCGGCGTCGGCTACTTCCCCACCTTCGCCGGGGATTTTCTGCCGGTGGATCTCAGCGGCGAGGCGGCCGTTCCCGGCGAGCGCTGGGCGGCGGTCACGGAGCAGGAGCGGGCCTCGGGCTGGCGTCCCGGCGGCTTGCAGCTAGTGGCGGCGGACCGCTTGGGCCGCCTCTACCTACTGATGCACCCGGAGGGCCGCGAAGGCAGCCACAAGGATGGCGGCAACGAGGTCTGGGTTTTCGACCCACAGGCCAAGCAGCGCATCGCTCGCATTCCGTTGGCGAGCTGGGGCATCTCCATCGGCCTGTCGAACGCGGCGAAGCCCCTGTTGGTGGTCACCACTGGCGACCTGCAGCTGGAAGCCTACGACCCCGACACCGGCCAACTGATCAAGACCCTTGCCGTCGAAACGCAGACGTCCTTCATCATGCGCGGGGTGCGTTGATGGCGCCGGACCTCATCGGCAACGCCGCCGCTTGGGTGTTGGCCGGCGTCTTCGCCGCGGCCGTTGTCCACAAGCTGGGCAATGGCTTGGAGTTTCGCGGCGTCCTGGAGCAATATCGCATTCTGCCGGTTCGTTTGGTTCCGTTGGCGGCACCCGTGATCGTTCTATTGGAGGGCTGCGCCTGCTTGGCCTTGGCCTTCCCGTCTTGGCGGTTGGCCGGGGCTTGGCTGGCCGGAGGATTGCTGCTGGCCTACTCGGCCGCCATCAGCCTGAACCTCCATGTGCGCGGCAGAACCGCACTGGATTGCGGCTGCGGCGGGGCGCCAATCCCTCTCTCCGGCTGGCTGCTGCTGCGCAACATCCTGCTGTTGGCGTTGGTTCCCTTAGCGGCTTTGCCCACGGCGGCTAGCGGGGCGGCTTTGGCCATTGCCGCCGCTGTCGCCCTGTTTTTCTGGCTGGCCTATGGCATCGGCAATCAGTTGCTGGCCAATCGAGCCAGCCCTGCGCTGGCGGCGTTGGGCGGGATGGCGGGCACTGCGCCGGACGATGGCGCGGCTGTTCGGCGGCCCCGAGGCGACGCAATCCAGGGTCGGATGGGGACGGCCCATGCCTGATTTGCTGCTCGCGTCCAACTTGGTGCTTTGGCTGGCGGCGGCCTTGTTGGGAGCGTTTCTCTATGCCTTGGCCCGGCAGGTGGGCGCCCTGTCGCAACGCATCGTCCCGGCCGGCGCCCTGATGGTGAACGAGGTGCTGCGGGTCGGGGACGCGGCGCCGGAAGTCACCGTGCAGGACTTGGGCGGCGGTGAACTCACCTTGGGCGGCGCTCCGGAATACGGGGCTTGGCCGCGCAGCACCCTGATCTTCTTTCTCGCCCCGGACTGCCTGGTGTGCAAGTCGCTGCTGCCGGTGCTGCGCTCGGTGGCCAAATCGGAAAGCTGGCTGGACATCGTGCTGGCTAGCGACGGCGGCGAGCCCGCCGAACACCAAGCCTTCGTGGCGGAGCAGGGCTTGGCGGAGTTTCCCTACGCTCTTTCGGAAACTCTGGGCAGAGCCTACGGGGTGGGCAAGTTGCCCTACGCGGTGCTGATCGACGAACGCGGGAGCATCGCCTCCCTCGGCTTGGTCAATTCCCGGGAGCATCTGGAAAGCCTGTTTGAAGCCAAGGAATTGAACACGCCCTCCATTCAGGACTATGTGCGGCAGCAGGGAGGCGGTGAGCAGCCAGAGGACGGAGTGGGCGTCCTTGAACCAGCGGTTGCCGAGGCGCAGACGCCGCCGCTTGCGATGCCGGACCACAAGATGGCGGCACCCTGATGCGGTTGTCGGGAAATGTTGGCCCAGCCAGTGGGCTTCGCCGGGCTGGGATTGGTTCCAAGCAAGGAGGAACGCACAGATGAATTGGTGGATTCGGCCGGTTGGCGGCTTGGACAAATTGACGGAGCGCAGCGCCCGCGGCCTCGCCCGTCGCAGCAGCCGCCGAGGTTGGCTGAAGGCACTAGGCGGCGCCTTGGCCGGCTGTGCCGCCATGCCCTTGCTGCCGGTGGCGCGGGCGCAATCCCAAGGTGGGATGACCCAGGGAGTGCCGGAGACCGGGGACCCGGAATCCTGCGACTATTGGCGCTACTGCGCCATAGACGGGTTCCTGTGCAGTTGCTGCGGCGGCTCGCCCAACAGCTGCCCGCCGGGCACGGAGATGTCCCCCATCACCTGGATCGGCACCTGCCAAAATCCGGCGGACGGCAAGAGCTACGTCGTCTCCTACAACGACTGCTGCGGCCGCACCACCTGCGGGCAATGCCTATGCCAGCGCAACGAGGGGGACCGGCCCATCTACCGGCCGCAGCTCAGCAATGACATCAACTGGTGCCTCGGCACCCAATCGACCATCTACCACTGCTCCACGGCCCGAGTCATCGCCCTAGGGCTTGAATGATGCAGCCCCGCCCGCCCCGCCAACTGGGCTTGGGCGCCTCGACAACGCCGGGCCGCGCAGTGCGGCTGGGCGGTTTGGGCGTCGTCTTGGCGCTGTGCGCCGCCAACGCCTTGGGCGGCGAGCAGGGCGTCAATGCCGACCGAGCCCGCGTCAACTACATGCTGAACTGCCAAGGCTGCCATCTGCCGGACGGCGGCGGCGTGGCCGACATTCCGCGCATGAAGGGCTTCGTGGGCAACTTCCTCAAGGTGCCGGGCGGGCGCGAGTTTGTGGTGCGGGTACCCGGCTCCGCCAACGCCGCCCTTGATGACGCCGCCTTGGCCGAACTGCTCAACTGGATGCTGCTGGAGATCAGCGCCAGCGAACTGCCGGAAAACTTCGCGCCCTACACGGCGGAGGAGGTGGGACGCTACCGGGCGCAACCCTTGAGCGACGTCAACGCGGTGCGTACGGAGCTGGTTCAGAAAATTGCGCATCTGCCCCTGCAATGATCCTTTTGCCCCAACCCTCCTGTGAACAACGCAGCCAAGTCAACCGCCATTAGCCTCTTTGCCGGCGCCGGCGGCATGGACATCGGCGTGGGCAGTGCCGGATTCAAGACCATCTGCGCCATCGAGAGCGACCCCCACTGCGCCACCACACTGCGACGCAACACACGCCGCAAGGCGGTGTGGCAGGCGGATGTGCGAGCTGTGGACCCCACCCGTCTTCTGCAAGTGCTAAACATCAAACCCGGCGGATTGGGGCTGCTGCACGGCGGGCCGCCATGTCAGCCGTTCAGCCAAATCGGCAAACTGGGCGGCCTTGAAGATCCCCGTGGCGCATTGGTTTTCGAGCTGGTGCGGTTCGCCCGGGAGATGCGCCCCGCTGCCGTGCTCATCGAACAAGTGCCGAACTTCCTGCGCACTCGCACCGCCGCCGGCCGGCACCTCTTGGAGGTGTTGCGCGACGAGTTCGAGCAGCTCGGCTACGACCTGTATGTGGATGTTCTGAACGCCCAGGCCCACGGCGTTGCGCAGCGCCGACAGCGGGCGCTGTTGGTGTGCGTACCGACCGGCCAATCCTTTACCTTCCCGTTGCCTAGTGGCCCCACGGCCACGGTGGGCGAGGCGCTCAGCGGCTTGCCGCCGCCCTCCGGCCCGGATGAGCGCCCGCCGGTAGCGAACCATGTGGACGTGACGCCGCGCCGCGACCAAGAGCGCATCGCCTATGTGCCGGAAGGCCTCTGGCTGGCCAAGGCACCGGACGTGCCGCCGGACATCCTGTGCAAGCTCACCCGCAAGGACACCACGAAATACCGACGGTTGCATCGCGACGACATCTCCCCCACCTTGCGTTGCGGCGAGGCGCTTTACCACCCGCAGGAGAATCGCTACATCACGCCCCGCGAAGCGGCGCGGTTGCAGGGCTTTCCGGACAAGCACGTATTCGAGGGACCCATTCGTCGCCGCACCGGCCGTGTGCCGAACTTGGACCAACACCGTCAAGTGGCGAACGCGGTACCACCACCGTTGGCCCACTCGGTGGCCACGCAACTTCGCTGCGCACTGTGTCTTTAAGTTTGGCTGGCGGCGTGTTAGCTTTCGGTCAACGCTTCGAGACTCTGACGTCGGAGGATTGCCATGCTACTTGAGAAACGCATCTACTGTATTGAAGGACACTGGGATCACGGCAAGCGGGAGGTCGAGCCAACGGTCGAACCAATCCTGCAGATGCTACATAGGTTGGGACAGTGGCCGTATGCTCGACGTGACTGTGCGACTGTGGAAGAGATGAAATATTGGATCGATCACGAATGGAACACCCGATGCAGGGAAGGTTCAGTGCTATATTTTGCAACACACGGAGAAAAGGGGGAAATTTGGCTATCCAATGACTACTCGGTGAATGTGGCGGAAATTGAGGGGGATTTCACCAACTGTTGGGTTCACTTCAGCGGCTGCGAAGTTCTCTGTCAAGAGGACGCGGTCCGAGAATTCATGGCGAAGCCAAAAGGAGCTGCAGTTGTGTCCGGTTATACTGTTGAGGCTGGATGGACGGACATCACACTACCACCGGCCGTCGCCCTCGAAATGATGCTTTTTAGCTCGGTGGTTGCCCGAAGCGTCAGCCTTGGGGACGGTCGCTCACGTCGGAAGTTGGAAGGGATTAAAATAGATCTGAATGAACGGTTCCCGGAGTGCGGTTTTCTATTGCATACAAAAAAGAGCATGGGGTTATAGTAAGTTTGTTGCCAAACGCTCTGAACGTTGCCGGTGGTTGGCAGCTTCCAAAGCGTCAAAGAGGTTGTCCCTAGAATCTATTAGCCTGATGCGCTGTCTAGGCCGAGGCCGATGATGACCGCTGTGGAGCAGTGGTAAAGGCTTGCGCAGCAGTTGCCTGATGAAGTTCGACATGCCAAATCGCTCCTATTGAATGGGGTGGACCATGAACGGCGTGTCGCCCAGGGTGCCGATGGTGTGCAGGTGGGCACCGGTTTTGCCGTCATAGACATCGAGTTGCCCGGCGATGTTCACGATCAACAGCCGCGGCCGTTCATGCTGGGTCGCGGCGATGCTGAGGACCGGCGTGCGCAAGCTGAAGCGTTCCAGCCGGCGCTTTGACCTTACGTCGAACAGCCATATCTCCAGGGCTGGATCCTTGTGGCTGCCTTGGTAGCCCTCCGGCGTCAGAGCGTAGGTGTCCGAGTAGGGCGTTACGATGGTCCTGACGTTGGGGATGGGCTCCGGCGCAAGCTGCGCTTGAACCCCGGAAACCGCGCTCAAACCAACGGCAAGGGCAAACCTGAATTTCAAGGGCGATCCCCCGCGAAGACATGCCTTGCGGCGAAACAAGGTCTATAGTACGCTCGTACTAATTCCGGTTGCAACAGCTACTTCTGTGCGCGTCCCCCAGTCTCCCGTCGCCGCGTCCGGCCCAGCGCAGAAACTGCGGGTGGGCACCGCTGCTTACCCCACCGGCCAAGCCACCGTGCGGCGCATCCTTGAGGGCACCCGCCGCCTGCTCATTGAGGAAGGCCACAAGGGGATGACCATGCGCCGCGTCGCCAAGGCGGCCGGCATCTCGCCCGGCAACCTGAGCTACTATTACCGCACCCGGTCGGATTTGCTCGAGGATCTTCTGGAGGACGTCATCGGCGGCTACATCGAGCAGTTCGAGCGGTTGCGCGACGAGGTGCATGACAACCCGGACGAACAGTTCCGCCAAGTGATCGGCTACGTCTATGACGATTTGGCCAGCCGCAGCACCACGTTGTTTTTCCCGGAGCTTTGGGTGCTGGCCAATCGGGATGACTGGACCGCCCAGCAGATGGAGAAGATGTACGCCAAGTACCGGGCGGTTTTGGAGGAAGTCATCGCCTTGGTCAATCCCCGGATCGGCCAGACTCGCGCCGCTGATTTGGCGCTGCTGATTTCCGCCTCCATCGAAGGCCACACGGTCTTCATCGGCCACGGGCGCCCGCACCGGGCGCGCGGCCCGCAACTGCGGAATGTGCTGATCGAGCACTTCCTGCATCTGATCAAGGCGGACGGCGCCTCCGCCCCGGAGGCGGACCGTGCTTGAGATTCCTGGCCTGAAGTTCGATTTCGACGAAAGCCTGCAAATGGTGCAGGATTCGGCGCGGCGCTTTGCCGAAGAGCGCATCGCGCCGCAAGCCGCCAAGGTCGATGCGGACAACGCCTTTCCCAATGAACTTTGGCCGCAGCTTGGCGAGCTGGGCCTGCTGGGCATCACCGTGGGCGAGGAATGCGGCGGCAGCGGCTTGGGCTACCTCGCCCATGTCGTGGCGATGGAGGAGATCAGCCGCGCCTCCGCCTCCGTGGGCCTAAGCTACGGCGCCCACTCCAATCTCTGCGTCAATCAGATCTACCGCAACGGCACCGAGGCGCAGAAGGCGCGGCACCTGCCCGGCCTCATCAGCGGTCGGCAGATCGGCGCCTTGGCGATGTCGGAGCCGAGCGCTGGATCGGATGTGGTCAGCATGCGGCTGCGGGCCGAGAAAATCCAAGGCGGCTATCTGCTCAACGGCAGCAAAGCCTGGATCACCAACGGCCCGGACGCCGACGTCATGGTGGTTTACGCCAAGACCGAACCGGACCGCAGGGCGCGGGGCATCACGGCGTTCATCGTGGAGCGTTCGCACAACGTTGGGCGCGGCGCCAAGCTCGACAAGCTCGGCATGAGAGGATCCAACACTGGCGAACTGCTGTTCCACGACGTTGCGGTGCCGGCGGAGAACGTGCTGGGTGAGGAGGGCGGCGGGGTGCGGGTGCTGATGAGCGGCCTCGACTTCGAGCGGGTGGTGCTGGCCGGCGGGCCACTCGGCATCATGGCCGCCTGCTTGGAAGTTGCCACGCCCTACGTCCATGAGCGACGGCAATTCGACCGGCCCATCGGCGAGTTCCAGCTCATCCAAGGCAAGATGGCGGACCTCTACACCACCCAAAGCGCCTGCCGCGCCTACGTTTATGCCGTAGCCCGCGCCTGCGACCGCGGCGAGTGCAACCGCAAGGACGCCGCCGGCACCATTCTCTACGCCGCCGAGCGGGCTACTTGGATGGCGCTTGAGACGATTCAGATTCTCGGCGGCAACGGCTACACCAACGACTACCCGGCCGGCCGCCTGCTACGGGACGCCAAGCTGTACGAAATCGGCGCCGGCACCTCGGAAATCCGGCGCATGCTGATCGGGCGCGAACTGTTCAAGGAGACCGGCTGAACGACGGCGCCCAGCCACTTTGGCGCATGGTCATTGAATGCGGCGTTCCGGGCGCGAAAATCTCGGTGGTTGTTTCCACACCAGAGTTGTTTCCACACCAGAACTGTGATCTTAGGAGTTGCGGTGTCCGTTTTAGGACAACTGTTCAAAACTTTGACATTCGTTGGCGGAGCTCTTATTGTCCCACCTGCACTTAGGCAAATGCTCGTTGCCGACGGCTTGGGTTGAATTCCGCAGTGGGGATGGAATTGGCTTCGCCCGCCGCTGTAAGCATCGGGCACCAGCGTGACCGGCCGCCACAGGCTTCGGACAGGGGATCCCAAGTTTCGCAGGAGGCAAGGGCGCACTTTAGCTATGCAGGAGAGAGTCTTATGAACGCAAGAACATTGGGTTTGCTGCTGGTCGGCCTGACTTTGGCTGCGCCGACCTACGGCGAAGACGAGGCAACTTCCAGCCTTGTGATCATCGATGAGATCGTCGTCACCGCGCAGAAGCGCGAACAGAACGTTCAGGACGTCGGCATCGCCATCAGCGCTGTGACCGGCGAGCAGATGCGCCAGCTCGGCTACACCAACGCCCAGCAAGTCACCTCTATGGCACCGGGGGTGCATACGGTGCAGCCGAACGGGGAGGCCAACTACGCCATCGCCATGCGCGGCGTGGCCAGCAGCGACTTCACCACCAACGTGGAGAGCCCGGTGGCGGTCTATCTGGACGAGGTGTACATCAGCCAGATGTCCGGCACCGGCTTCATGCTCTTCGACATGGAGCGGGTGGAGATGCTGCGCGGCCCCCAAGGCACCCTGTACGGGCGCAACGCCACTGGCGGGCTGGCCCACTTCATCACCGTCAAGCCCTCCCAAGAGGTGGACGGCTACGGCCAGTTGACGGTGGGGCGCTACGATCAGATCAAGTTTGAGGGCGCGGCCGGCGGCCCCATCAGCGACGTTCTTTCCGCCAGGGTTTCGCTGGCCACCCACAACAACGACGGCTACATCAAGAACCGCCTGCTCGACAAGCGCCTCAATGACGCCAACGATTGGGCGGGGCGCATCCAGCTGCTGTTCGAGCCGACGGACGCCTTTTCGGTGCTGCTGAACGTGCGCCAGTCGGAGCAGGACATTTCCACCGGCTTTTTCGAGCACGTCACCGCCGCCGAAGAGGGTGTGCTGACGCCCAACCTAGTCAACGAAGTGCTCGGCTACATCGACAACGACGGCGACGTTTACGAGGGGGACTACGACAAGGACGGCTTCAACAAGCTGGAGACCGAGGGTTATTCGGCCACCGTCAAGTGGGATTTTGAGCGCTTCACCCTGACCTCCATCACGGACTACTCCACCGTGCAACGGGACTACATTGAAGACTCGGACGCCTCCCCGATGCCGGTGTTCAACTTCTTCCTGACCACGGACGCCGAGCAGTTCTCCCAGGAAGTGCGGCTGAACGGCGCCACGGACAACATGGACTGGGTGGCCGGGGTTTACTATCTGGACCTTTCGGTGGACGACTCCAACGGCGCCGAGACCGAGCCTTTCATCGATCCCGCTGGCGACACGCCGGCCACCTCCGGCCTGGACAACCCCTATGAGACCAACACCAAGTCCTGGTCCATCTTCGGCCAGGTGGAGCGGCGCTTGACCGACCAACTGACCGGCGTGTTCGGCGCCCGCTGGATCCGCGACGAGAAGGACCACGAATACTTCGTCAACGTGGTCGATTTCATTCCGGGCACGATCCAGCGCAACGGCAACCCGAACATCCTCGCCCAACTGGCGGCCTATCGAGGCGAACGGGAGGACGATGAGTTCTCCATCCGCCTGGCTTTGAACTACAACCTAAGCGACGACGCAATGCTCTACGGCAGTTGGAACCGGGGCGTGAAGGGCGGCGGCTACAACTCGCCGGTGTTCCCCTTAAACCCGCCGTTGGCCTATGACGACGCCACCATGAGCTACGACCCGGAGCAGCTTGACGCCTTTGAAGTGGGCTTCAAGTCCCGGCTGCTGGGCGGCCTGATGATCCTCAACGGCGCCGCCTACTACTACGACTACAAGGACTACCAAGCCTTCCAGATCATCGGCATCGACACCATCACCACCAATGCGGACGCCGAGTCCTACGGCGCCGAGCTTGAGCTCAAGGCAACGCCGACGGAGGGCTTGGACATCATCCTCGGCTTCGCCTACAACGACATTGAGGTGGACCTTGGCGACGGCGCTCCCAAGACCACGTCCGTGCAGTCCCCGAAGTGGAACGTCAACGGCTTGGTGCGGTATCAGTGGCCGGTGCTGGGCGGCACCATGGCGGCGCAGTTCGACATGCTGCACCGCTCCAAGCACTACTTCTCGCTGACCGGCTTGCCCACGGTGGAGGAGAACGGCTATGTGCTGACCAACGCCTCCCTGATGTACGCCAGCGCCGCAGACCGCTGGTCGGTGACCGCCTTCGTGCAAAACCTAGGCGACGAGGAGCACTTGGTGCAGACCTTCGACCTGTCCGGCCCGGCGGTGTTCGGCATGGTGGAGCAGTACTACAACCGGCCACGCTGGTGGGGCCTCAGCCTGGCGATGTACTTCTAGCGCTCGGCGGCGCAGGAGCGCGAGCGGAAAGTGAGAAGCAAGATTGCCGACTATCTGCTGGACATCTCCAAACTTGTTTTCGCGGGAGTTGTGCTGAGCGTGATCCTCCAGATAGAGGGCGCGTCCAAATTGGCAATTCTGCTCACGGGAATCTGTGCTACCGTACTTCTCGCGTTAATCGGCTTCACTTTGATGAGAGATGAGTGATGGAGGCGCTGATTTTATTTTCCGGTTTGAGCATCGCCAGTGGAATAGCCTTGATCGTGATCCTGTGGCTGCAGCACAAGCGCAGGAAAAGCCTTAACAGGCCCTAAGCCAGCGGGCCGCCGCCGTCGCAGTAGATGCGCTCGCCGGTGAGGTAGCTGTTGCGCTCCGACACTAGGAAGCGCACCACATTGGCCACGTCCTCTGGTTGGCACACCTTGCCGAAGGGCATGGTTCTGTCCAGGGTGCGCAGGTCCTCGACTCCCGCCGTGGCGCGCATCAGCCGCCGGCCCATCTCCGTCTCCACCAGCCCGGGGGCGACGATGTTGACTCGGATGCCGTGGCGCCGCTCCTCCTTGGCCAAGGTGTAGGCCAAGGCCTCCAAGGCGCACTTGCCCATGTTGTAGGGAGCGCCGTTGGCGCCGATGAACCTAGTGGCGGCGCTGGAGATCATGATGATGTCGCCGCGGTCCAGCTCCCGCATCTTCGGGATGACCAAGCTCGACAGGCAATGAGGCCCCAATGCGTGGGTGCCGACAACGCGCAGGAGCTCCGCCGGATCCGTGTCCGCAACGCTGCGCCCGCGGCTGGCGATGCCGGCGTTGTTGACCAGAATGCCCACGGGGCCTAAGTCCGCCTCAATACGGCTGACCATCTCGGCGTTCTGCTGCGCATCATCAACGGAGGCCTGATAGGCCACCGCTCTGCGCCCCAGCTTCGCAACGGCCTGCACCACCTCGTCGGCGGCCTCCCCATCGCGGCGGTAGTTCACCGCCACGTCAGCACCGTCCTCCGCCAAGCCCAAGGCGATGCCCCGCCCGACGCCGCGGCTCGACCCGGTGACCAAGGCGATTCGACCTGCCAGCGACATGCTCTACTTCCCCCCGAACTTGGCTTCGCGTTTTTCCAGAAACGCCTGCACGCCCTCCTGGAAGTCCGCCGTCGCACCGGCTTGGTTCTGCAAGCGGGCCTCCAAGTCAAGCTGCTGCTCGTAGGAGTTGTGCCAAGTGCTCCAATAGGCTTGGCGGATGAAGGCGAGGGAGCGCGGACCGTCCGCCAACTTCCGGGCGATGGCCGTGGCGCCTTCGAGCAGGGCGTCGTTGTCCTCAAACAGGCGGTTAACCATGCCCCATTGGTGCGCCTGCTCCGCCGGCAGGCGCTCTGCGAGCAAGGACAGTTCCATGGCCCGGCCCCAGCCGATCAAGCGCGGCAGCATGAAGGTCGAGCCGCCATCCGGCACTAGGCCGATGCGGGCGAAGGCTTGCAGAAAGTAGGCCCCTTTTTGGGCGCACACGATGTCGCCAACAAGGGCGAAACTCATGCCCACCCCGGCGGCGACGCCATTGACGGCGGTGACAATGGGCATTTCCAAGTCCCGCAGACCCAACAGGAGCGGGTGGTAGCCGCCGCGCAGCCCGTCCCCGGCCCGGCGCCGCTCGTTGCGGCCTCTTTCCTGCAGGTTGGCGCCGGCGGAGAACGCCCGGCCCACGCCGGTCAACAGCAGGGCGCGGGCGCCGTTGGCGGGATCCTTCACTTGCTCGAACGCCTCAACGAAGTCCTCAAGCATTTGCCCGCCGATGGCGTTGAGCACCTCCGGGTGGTTGAATTTAAGGACGGCCACCTTGCCGTCGAAGTCCAGCGCCATGCGCTCCATGAAAAACTCCTTTGAAAAAAGGAAGCCAACTTTACCGGAAACGAACGGCTATTGGGATTTTCGCCGATGGTCGCCCCCGCCGTTGCGCACCGCCTTTGGACGGCACCCCAAGCTAGCCAAGCGCCAACTGATCTATCCGCTCCAAGTCTCGGCTGGTGCGGCGCAGGCGAACGGCCATGCAAGCGGCCACCAAAAACAAGCCAAGCGTCAGACCGGACCAGTAGCCGTAAACCCCGACAGCCGGCAGGCCCAGCCAGCCTTTGGCGAGAGCCACGCCCAGGGGCAAAGCAATGATCCAATAGCCCACTAGGGAGATGAGCATGGGCACCCGGGTGTCCTTGTAGCCCCTGAGGGCGCCCACCATGGTGGCATTGGTGTCGTCGAAGATCTGGTAAACGGCGATGAAGATGAGCAGATTGGCGGCAACGGCGATCACTTCGGCGTCCGTGGTGTAGATCCCCACCAAGTGGAAGCGCAGCCCAATCAAGACGACGCTGACCACCAGCGCGTACGCAAGGGACAGCCTAAAGGCCGCCGCCGACACTCGCCGGGCGCCGGCTAGGTTTCCGCCGCCCACATGGAAGCCCACCCGAATGGCTGCGGCGCTGCCTAGGCACATGGGAATGACGTAGGTGCCCCAGTTGAGATTGGCGGCGATGCTGTGCCCCGCCAACGCAGTGACGCCGTGCCCGGCGATCAACACGCTGACGGCGGCGAAGATGGCCGCCTCCAAAAAAATGGTGCCGCCTATGGGCAGGCCGAGCTTGAGGATTCGCAAGGTGGTGTCCCAACGCCATTCCAACCAGACGCTGAACGCCTTAGCCAGCCGGTTGGGCGAGAGCCTCGGGGAAAGGCCCGTGGGCCTGAGCGGCCCGTTCGACGCGGCCAAGCCAGGTTCGTTCGACGGTTGCGCAGCGCGGCCAAAAAAGCCGGTGGCTCGGAAGTAAGGCCGGCGGGTCACCAGCAACATCAACCCCAGCTCGAACCACATGACCGCGGAGGTGGCCCAGCCGCAACCAACGCCGCCCAGAGCCGGCATGCCCAAGGCCCCGTAGATCAACACATAGTTCAGAGGCGCGTTCAACGCCAGCGCCAGGACGGCGATGATCATGGGCGGGCGCGTCTGGCCCAAACCTTCCGAGCTTTGGCGCAGCACGACGTAGGCCATCGCCCCCGGCATGCCCCAGGAGGTCGCCTGCAGATAGCCGGTGGCAATGCTGACGACCTCGGGGTCGGCATTCATCAGCGTGAACAGAGGCCCCGCGCTGCGAATGATGACTATGGTCACCAAGGAACCGCCCAGCGCCACCCAAACTCCGTGCCGGATGACTTCGCCGCACTCCGTCGTTCGCCGAGCGCCAACCAATTGCGACACTATGGGCATCACCGCCATGGTCACGCCGGTCACCAACAAGAAAACCGGCCAGAGGATGGTGCCGGCCAGGGTGACGCCGGCCAAGTCCACTGCGCCGTAGCGACCGGCCATGGCGGTGTCCAGAAAGCCCATGCCCATGATGCAGGCTTGGGTCGCCATAATGGGGGCGCCAAGGCGCAGCAGAGCTTGGGCTTCGCCGCGAAAACCTTGGGGCGCGGTCTGAGCGGCTCTTTCAACGGTCTCCATGGGAACGCCTCATGATGGCGCAAGCCAAGTTCATTGCATTGTTGCATGTTGCGCAAACCGCAACGTCTTCAACGGCTGGATGCGCGGCGCTCGGGGCTTGCGGGACTGCCCGAATTGGCCCACGGAAAGCAGTGTTGCCGGCGGCGGTGCGCAGTGGCGAAAGCCAGCCTAGCCTTTACCCCTTGAGGGAGCGGCGGGCGCGAGCACCTAGACGGGACGCGGCCACTCGCCGTGCTGCGGCCACTGCAAACGCAACGGCCTACTCCCGCAACTTGGTTGCGGCCGGCGCGGTCAAGATGCGGCCTTGGCGGCCTCCTCCCGCGCCTTGCGCACCTTGTCGTTGGTCTGGTTGAACAGCAGCTCCCTACGCGCCTTCTCCTCCTCTTCGGTAAGCTCCCGCTTGGCCAGCTCCCGCCCAACGTGGTAGCCCTTGTCCACCGCCGGGCGGGCGGCCAGTTCTTCCACCCAGCGCTTGAGGTTGGGGAAGCCGTCCCAGACGTTCTCATCGATGAGCCGCCCCATCAGCATCGCCCAAGGCCAAGTGATGATGTCGGCGATGCTGTAGTCTCCACCGGCCAGAAAGGGATGCACGGCAAGCTGCGCGTCCATGACGCCGGACAGCCGGTCCACCTCCCCGACGAAGCGCTTGGCGCCGTACTCCAATTGCGCTGGATCCTCGACTATGTTCTTGGCGTAGTTCTTGAAGTGGTTGGCGTTGCCCATCATCGGGCCAAGATTGGCCATTTGCCAATGCACCCATTGCAGCACCCGGTAGCGCTCCGGCCCGGACTTCGGCAGGAATCGCCCGGTCTTGTCCGCCAAGTATTCGAGAATGGCGCCAGATTCGAAGACGGCAACAGGCGCGCCGCCGCCGAGGGGCTCATGGTCAACGATGGCCGGCATGCGGTTGTTCGGGCTTAGGCGCAGAAACTCCGGCTTGAACTGATCGCCGCCGCCGATGTCAACGGGCTTGATTTGGTAGTCGAGGCCGCACTCCTCCAGCATGATGGTGACCTTCCAGCCATTCGGCGTTGGCCAGTAATGCACGTCAATCATTTGTCAGCGTCCAAGTTTGGGGATGCGCAAAGTACGCTAGTTCGGCGCTCATTGCCAGCGGCCCGTTTGCAGGAAGGCGGAAGGATTATTCGGAGCCTGCGTCAGAGCGCCCGGATTTTTCAGTACAATGCCGGCCCAAGGTCATCGGCCCAGGTGTTGGAACTGGTAGACAAGCTGGATTTAGGTTCCAGTGCCCTTGCGGCGTGCGAGTTCGACTCTCGCCCTGGGCACCAAAAGAAGCGGCGGCCCGGGTGGTGAAACCGGTAAACACAGGGGACTTAAAATCCCCCGGAGGCAACTCCCTGCGGGTTCGACTCCCGCCCCGGGCACCAACCCATTCGCCTTGGTCCGCAGACAGCGTCAGTTCTTCGCAAGCCCAAGCACCCGTCCCGGCGTTGCCGGCGCAGCTTAAGGCGTCCCCCCGTCCACCCGAATCAGGGTGCCGGTGGTGAAGCTGGACTTGTCGCTGGCGAGGTAGAGCGCAGCGCCGACGATCTCCTCCGGCCGCCCGCCCCGACGCAAGGCGAGATTGGCCTTGGCCCGCTTCTCGAAGGCCGGCATGTCCCAAGCCTTGGAGATGTCGGTGAGGTAAGGGCCGGCGACGACGCAGTTCACCCGCACCTTCGGTCCGTAGGCGAAGGCGAAGGAGCGCGTGATGGCATTCAACCCGGCCTTGGCGGCGCCGTAAGGCTCCGAATCCGGGCTGGGGTTGAGGGACGCGGTGCTGCTGACGTTGATGATCGAGCCGCCCTGCCCCGCCGCCATCCGCTCGCCGATGAGGGCGGACAAGCGGAACGGCCCCTTGAAGTTGACGCTCATCACCTTGTCAAACAGCTCCTCGCTGATCGCGCCAAGGGAGGGATACAGCGGCGACATGCCGGCGTTGTTGATGAGGATGTCAACCTTGCCGAAACGGTCCCAGGCTGCATCGGCAAGGCCCTCGAGTTCACCCCAGTGGCCAACGTGGCAAGCGTAGGGCAAAGCCTCAACCCCGAGGGCGCGGGCCTCCTCCGCCACCGCTTCGCAGGCCGGCATCTTGCGGCTGGCAATCACCACAGCGGCACCGCGCCGCGCCAGCGCCAGCGCCATCTCCCGGCCTAGGCCCCGGCTGCCGCCGGTGACCAGCGCGACCTTGCCGGTGAAGTCAAGCAGTTCATCCATGTCTTTCTCCGTTGGTTTTATTGAATGCGGATCAACTTACCAAAGGCGCCCACGTTTGGCCTAGCGTGCCGTCCCGCCAGGCGCTCAGGAGCCCAGCCGCATGCGGTCAAGCCCCAGCACCCGGTCGTAGAGCAGGAACAGCATCAGCACGGCGACGAACAGGATGGAGCCCAGCGCCGCGGCCAGCCCCCAGTTCAGGGAGGTCTGCATGTGGTAGGCGATGGAGTTGGAGAACATCCGACCGCTCTGCCCGCCTACCAAGGCTGGGATGATGTAGTAGCCCATCGCCAGGATGAACACCAGCAGGCAGCCGGCGCCGACGCCGGGCATGGACTGCGGCAGGTACACCCGCCGAAAGGCCCGCAGCCACTTGGCCCCCAGGGAGGACGCCGCCTGCATCTGCACCGGCGGAATGCCTTTCATCACCGAGTACAGCGACAGCACCATGAAGGGCAGCAGCATGTGGGTCATGGCCACGAAGGTGCCGATCATGTTGTGCATCAGGGTCAGCCGCTGATCGTCCGCCACAACACCCACCCAAATCAGCAGGCTGTTCAGCACCCCCTGCTGCTGCAGCAGCACAATCCAGGAAGTGGTGCACACCCATAGGGAGACCCCCAAGGGCAGCAGCACCAACATCAACAGCCGCCGTCCGCGGCGCGACGGCGAGTGGGCGATGAACCAGGCCAGGGGATAGCCCATTCCCAAGCACAGAAGGGTGATGGCGAGGGAAACGCCGATGGTCTTGACGAACAGGGCGCGATAGATGCGCTTGGCCTCGGGCTGCTGCGTGACGCCGCCGGCGGCGTCCATCCGCAAGTCCAACGCATGGAGGTAGTAGGTGGGCGTCACCCTGCGCCCAGCCTGGGCGAGCGCATGCCAGACCTCCGGATCGCCCCAAGCCTTGTTCATCCTCGGCAGGGCCTCCGCCCAAGGCGGCGCCCCCTGCTGAGCCAAGCGGCGCCCGGTGCCGCTGACGACGCTGCGCAAGCCTGGAGCTTCGCGGTTCAGCCGGGTGGCCAGCCGGCCGATGGTCTTGTCCGCCCGGGCCTGCTTAAGCTCCTCCGCCAACAGCGCGTAAACGCCTTCCGGCGGCAACGCCCCGCCGTCCCACTCGCCCAGCGCGGCCACCGTCTTCGGCAGGATTTCGGCCACCAGAGGATCGTGGAAGCTGCGCAGCACCATGCTGCCCAGAGGCACCACAAAGGTGATGCCGATGAAGGTGACGAGCGGCAGCGCCAGCAGCAGGGCCTGGGTGCGGGGCTTGCCCATCATCGTGGCGAACTGCGCCTCTTACTGAAAGAGCCAAGCGGCGAACCGCCCGTTCATGTCGTCCATGTTGTCGGCCCACCACTCAGGGTCCTCCCGCACCACGCCGCCCATGTTCTGCGGGGCGTTGGGTAGGTGCGGTTCATGGCTTGTCGCTGTTGGAGCGGCGCTGCAGCAACTCCAGGGCCAGCAACAGCAAGACGGCGATGAGGATCAGGAGGGTCGCCGCCGCTAGGATGGCCGGACTGATCTCTTCGCGGATGCCGGCCCACATTTCCCGGGGAATGGTGCGCTGCTCCAATCCGGCCATGAACAGCACCACCACCACTTCGTCCAAGGAGAAAGCGAAGGCGAACAGACCGCCGGAAACCACGCCGGGGCTGAGAATGGGCAGTTGCACCTTAAAGAAGGTGCGCACCGGCCCGGCGCCCAGACTGGCCGCCGCCAGCAGCAGCTCGCTGTTGAAGCCGGCCATGGCCGCAGTGACCGTGATGACCACGAAGGGCGCCCCCAAGGCGGCGTGGGAGAGGATGAGGCCAGTGTAGGTCTGGGTCAGGTTCAGGCTGGAGTAGAAGAAGAACATGCCGGCGGCGGCGATGACGACGGGCACGATCATCGGCGAGATCAGCAGCGCCGTGATGGTGCGCCGCCAAGGCATCGCCGGGCTGGACAGGCCCATGGCGGCCACGGTGCCCAGGGTGGTGGCCAGCAAGGTGGCGGAAACGCCGACGATGAGGGTGTTCAGGGCGGCGCTCCGCCACCGCTCGCCCAGCAGCACCTGCTCGTACCAGCGCAGCGAATAGGCGTCCGGGTCCAGGGTGAGCATGCCGCGGGTGAAGGTGAAGTAGGGCTCCGCGTTGAAGGACAGGGGAATGATGATCAGAATCGGCGCCATCAGGAACAGAAATCCCAAGCCGCAGAAGATGCGCAGCGCCCAGGTGCCTGGGCCGGCCCGCCAGGCGCTCACGAGCCCAACCTCATGCGGTCAAGCCCCAGCACCCGGTCGTAGAGCAGGAACAGCATCAGCACGGCGACGAACAGGATGGAGCCCAACGCCGCGGCCAGCCCCCAGTTCAGGGAGGTCTGCATGTGATAGGCGATGAAGTTGGAGATTAGCTGACCACTCTGCCCGCCTACCAAGGCCGGAGTGATGTAGTAGCCCATCGCCAGGATGAACACCAGCAGGCAGCCGGCGCCGACGCCGGGCATGGACTGCGGCAGGTACACCCGCCGGAAGGCCCGCGGCCACCTGGCCCCCAGGGAGGACGCCGCCTGCATCTGCACCGGCTGAATGCCGCTCATCACCGAATACAACGGCAGCACCATGAAGGGCAGCAGCACATGGGTCATGGCCACGAAGGTGCCGGTCATGTTGTGCATCAGGGTCAGCCGCTGATCGTCCGCCACAATGCCCGCCCAAGTCAGCAGGCTGTTCAGCACCCCCTGCTGCTGCAGCAGCACAATCCAGGAAGTGGTGCGCACCAGCAGGGAGGTCCAAAAGGGCAGCAGCACCAGCACCAGCAGCAACCGCCCGCGGCGCGGCGGCGAATGGGCGATGAACCAAGCCAGGGGATAGCCTATGCCCAAGCACAGAAGGGTGATGGCGAGGGAAACGCCGATGGTCTTGACGAACAGGGCGCGATAGATGCGCTTGGCCTCGGGCTGCTGCGTGACGCCGCGGTCGGCGTCCATCCGCAAGTCCAGCGCATTGAGGTAGTAGGTGGGCGTCACCCTGCGCCCGGCCTGGGCGAGCGCATGCCAGACCTCCGGGTCGCCCCAAGCCTTGTTCATCCTCGGCAGGGCCTCCGCCCAAGGCGGCGCCCCCTGCCGGGCCAAGCGGCGCCCGGTGCCGCTGACGACGCTGCGCAGCCCCGAAGCCTGGCGGTTCAGCCGGGTGGCCAGCCGACCGATGGTCCTGTCCGCCCGGGCCTGCTTAAGCTCCTCCGCCAACAGCGCGTAAACGCCCTCCGGCGGCAACGCCCCGCCATCCCACTCGCCCAGCGCGGCCACCGTCTTCGGCAGGATTTCGGCCACCAGCGGATCGTGGAAGCTGCGCAGCACCATGCTGCCCAGAGGCGCCACAAAGGTGATGCCGATGAAGGCGACGAGCGGCAGCGCCAGCAGCAGGGCCTGAGTGCGGGACTTGCCCATCATCGCGGCGAACTGCGCCCTTTAGCGAAGGAGCCAAGCGGCGAACCGCTCGTTCATGTCGTCCATGTTGTCGGCCCACCACTCAGGGTCCTCCCGCACCACGCTGCTCATGTTCTGCGGGGCGTTGGGCAGGTGCGGAAGCATTTCGACACCCACCTCCGCATGCTTGCCCACCAGCGCCATGGCGGAACGCCGCACGAGGCCATAGGAGATGTAGCTGGCCACCCTGGCGGCGGATTCAGCACTGGTGGCGAAGGTGATGAACTGCTTGGCGAGGTCCGCATTGGGAGCGCCGGTGAGGATGTTCAGATAGCTCCAGCCCTGCACCTGCCCGTCCCAGACGATGGCCAGCGGCTGCTTCTCCAGAACTTGGGCGCTGAAGATGCGTCCGTTGTAGGCGGTGCTCATCACAACCTCGCCGTCAGCCAGCATCTGCGGCGCCTGGGCGCCGGTCTCCCACCAAACCACCGAGCTTTTGATCTCGTCCAGCTTGCGGAAAGCGCGGTCCACCCCTTCCGGCGTGGACAGCACCTCATAGACCTGAGCCGCCGGCACACCATCCCCCACCAAGGCAAACTCCAGGTTGCTGTAGGGGGAGCGGCGCATGCCCCGTCGGCCGGGGAACTTCTCCAGATCGAAGAAGTCGGCCATGCTGCTGGGCTTGGCGCCGGGGAAGAAATTCTCGTTGTAGGCGTAAACGGTGGCGTAGTCGAGCAGGGCGACGCCGCAATCCAGCACGTCATCGGGGTAGTCCTCCGCGGCCGGCGTACCGTCCGGCGCTGGGGCCAGATCGGCGTAGTCGATTTCCTGCAGGAGGCCCTCGTCGCAGCCGAGCAGGGTGTCCATGCCCTCCAAATCCACCACGTCCCAAGTGACGTTGCCGGTCTCCACCTGGGCCCGCACCTGCGCCAAGCCGCCGTTGAATTCATCCAGGTTGATTTGGATGCCGGTCTCCTTCACGAAGGCCTCGTGGTAAGCCTTGACCGATGCCCTGGCATAGGAGCCGCCCCAAGACACCACCGTGATGGAGGGCGCTTCCTGCGCCAGCGACGAGGGTGCCGAAGCCATCTCCAACAGAGTCAACAGGGCGAGCCGGACAGGCCCGCCCCAATCGACGCAACGCCTTAAGGGCCGGCAAACCGCCCCAAGAGCGGCACCGACGCCGCCAAACTGCACCCGCCCCCGTTCCGTGGAGCGTCCATGCGCCTTGCTCGCAGCCGCCGGCGGCGCCTTCGGCGGAAGTCTAGGACTCAGCCGGGTGGGGAATGGTGCGGTGCCCCCCGTCACCGAGACACGAACTGAAGATGATTGCCTTCCGGGGCGCATGCTCATGGGAACTGCCTCCAACATTTCAATTTGGCGCGGCTAGGGTGCTTTCGGCAGGTGCGGCGGCGTCCAGCGCTCGGCAGTCCGTCGCCAGCCAACCGAGCTTGATGGTGTCCCCCGGCAGGACTGCGCCTTGGCCGACGATGTTGCGAATCTTGACGATGAACTGGGAGTTGCCCAAAAGCTCCGCATGGATGCGCAAGTGGTCGCCTAGGAAAATGACGTCCCGCACAACGGCCTCAAAGACGTTGGCGACACTGCCCGGCGTCGGGTTCAGCTCCACTCGTTCCGGTCGGATGGTCAGGCTGGTGTGGACGTCGCCTTCGCGGACAGCGACCGGAAACGCCTGGACAACCCCGGCATCATGCACCTTGGCTCGGCAAAGATCGTCGCCCCATTCCATCAACTGCCCGTCAAGCCGATTGTTTTCACCAATGAAGTTGGCCACGAACAAAGTGGTCGGCTCGTCGTAGAGCACCTCCGGCGGAGCAACTTGCTGGATTTTGCCCTCGTTCATCACCGCCACCCGGTCGGAGAGCACCATCGCCTCACCCTGATCGTGGGTGACGTAGATCATGGTCACTTCCAAGCGCTGCTGCAGGCGGCGTATCTCGTACTGCATGTCCTCCCGCAAGCGGCGGTCCAGGGCGCCCAAGGGTTCGTCCATCAGCACCAGGTCCGGCTCAAACACCAAGGCCCGGGCAATGGCGGCCCGCTGCTGCTGGCCGCCGGACATCTGGGCTGGGCGGCGGTCCGCAAACTGGCCAAGCTGCACCATGTCCAAGGCCCGTTTGACGCCGGTTGCGATCGCATCTTTGGAGACGCCCCGCGCCTCCAGGGGAAAGGCGAGGTTTTCGGCGATGGTCATGTGCGGAAACAGGGCGTAATGCTGAAAAACGACGCCGATGTTCCGCTTGTGCGCCTTCACCCGGCCGACGGGCCGGCCATTGAGGAATATCTCCCCGCCGGTGGGCTCCTCAAAACCGGCAAGCATCTTTAGGCAGGTGGTCTTGCCGCAGCCGGAAGGGCCAAGGAGAGTGACGAACTCGCCCCTCGCAACGCTTAGGCTGAAGTCCTGAACCGATAGAGTGCTGCCGTCGTAGGTCTTGCTGACCTCCCGAAACTCGACAAAGGCGGACTCGTTGTTCTCCAGCATCAAATTTGCCGCTGATGGGATGCAGCGGAATGGTATCAAATTACGGGGGAATTGAACGCCCAATTCCGATGCAAGACATGAGCGCTGTAGGGTTTTTGGAGAAGCGAAGCATCGGGCCGCCCAAGCAGACCGTTTCTAACAGCCTTGGGCCATGATACATTGCGCCGCCACACCAACTTGCACCAACTCAGGGGATAGGGATGACGGAGCTAGTCACGGTCGAGATTGACGGCGGCGTTGCCGACGTGCGCCTCAACCGGCCGGAGAAGTACAACGCGCTCAGCACGGAGATGTTCAAGGCCATCATTGACGCCGGAGAACGCTTGGCGGGGATGCAGGAGGTCCGCGCCGTGGTGCTGTCCGGCAACGGCAAGGGTTTTTGCGCCGGCTTGGACATGGAGAGCATGAAGGGCTTGGCGAGTCCGCAGCGGCAAACGGAGGGCGCTTTGCTGCGGTCGGATGACCGCCCGGAGAATTTCGCCCAACGTCCAGGCTATGTATGGAAGACCTTGCCGGCGCCGACCATCGCCGCCATTCATGGCGTCGCCTATGGCGGCGGTTGTCAGATCGCCTTGGGCGCGGACATCCGCTTCGCCGCGCCGGATGCCAAGCTGTCCGTCATGGAAATCAAGTGGGGCCTCATCCCGGACATGAGCATTTCCCAAACCTTGCGGGAGGTCTTGCCCTTGGACGTCGCCAAGGAGCTAACCTTCACCGGCCGCGTCCTCAGTGGCGAAGAAGCCAAGGCGCTCGGGTTGGTGACCCATGTGGCGGACGATCCCCGTGCTGCGGCCATGGCTTTGGCTAGGGAAATCGCCGCCAAGTCCCCCCATGCGGTGCGGGCCGGCAAGAAGCTGCTGGAGGGCAGTTGGCGGGCCGACGCCGGCACTGGGCTGCGCTTGGAGGCGTCCCTGCAGGCGAAGCTGATCGGCTCACCAAACCAAGTCGAGGCCATCAAGGCCAATTTCGAGCGCCGCGAACCCAAGTTCGAGGACTGAAATCCCAAGCGGCGCAGCCCATGAGCTGGGAGAGCGAAGTTCAGGAATTGGCGCAGCGGCGCCATTTGGCGAAGCAGCAAGGCGGCAAGGAGGGCGTCGCCCGGCAGCACGCCAAGGGCCGGCTGACGGTTCGGGAGCGCATCGAGGC
Organism: uncultured Pseudomonadales bacterium; assembly: GCA_958296195.1. Lineage (GTDB taxonomy): Bacteria > Pseudomonadota > Gammaproteobacteria > Pseudomonadales > Azotimanducaceae > Azophilus. Next base: position 4,152,380 of record OY282455.1, read on the forward strand.
GCTGCTCGACGGCGAGTCCTTCCACGAACATGGGCAGGCCACGGCAACGCCGGAATACGACGGCCAAGGCAAGCTCGTCGGCTACGTCCCGGCCAACTATGTGCTGGGCTTCGGCAAGATAGACGGTCGCCAAGTCGTGGTGGGCGGCGAGGACTTCACCCTAAAAGGCGGCTCGCCCAACGCCGCTGGGCTGCGCAAAAGCGTCTATGCGGAAAAGCTCGCTTGCCAGTACCGCATGCCCTTGGTGCGCCTGCTTGAGGGCGGCGGCGGCAGCGTCAAGGGCGCCGGGCGCAAGGGCGGCACGGTGGGGGAGCCAGTCTTCAGCGAGCCCCGATTCCGCATCATCGCCGACGCCATGGGCGAAGTGCCCATCGCCTCCGGGGCCTTCGGTCCGGTGGCCGGCTTTCCCGCCGGGCGGTTGGCGGCGTCCCACTTTGCGGTCATGAGCAAGCGCACCGCCCAGGTGCTGATCGGCGGCCCCGCCTTGGTCAAGCGCGCCCTCGGCGTGGATTTGACCAAGGAGGAGCTGGGCGGCGCCTTAGTGCATGCCGAAAGCGGCGTGGTCGATAGCATCGCGGAGGACGAGCGCGACGCTTGCCGCCAAATCCGGCGCTATCTTGGCTATCTGCCGGCCTCCGTTTGGGAGCGCACGCCGAGAGCGCCCTGCAGCGATGATCCGCAGCGGATGGCACCGGAACTGCTGGACGCCGTGCCGCGTGAAACCAACGCTCCCTTCGACATGCGGGCCATTCTTAGGCTGGTTCTAGACCGAGACAGCCTGTTCGAGGTGGGCGCGGCCTTCGGCCCCAGCCAAATCTGCGCCTTGGCCCGCCTCAACGGCCAACCCGTCGGGGTGCTGGCCAACGACAACCGCCACTACGCCGGCGCCATGACCGCACAGGCCGCGCAGAAGTACCGGCGCTTCGTGGAAACCTGCGACAGTTTCCACGTTCCGGTGGTGAACTTCGTCGATCAGCCGGGCTTCATGATCGGCCCCGAGGCGGAGCGGGCCGGCACCATACGCTACGGCATGGCGGCGGTGGCCGCGGCCGCCCAAGCCACGGTGCCTTGGGCGGTGGTTCAGGTGCATAAGGGCTTTGGCGTGGCCAGCGCCGCCCATTACGCGCCCAACGCCTATGTGCTGGCGTGGCCCTCCGTGGAGTCCGGCGCACTGCCGCTTGAAGGCGGCGTGGCGGTGGCCTTTCACCGGGAAATCGCCGCCGCCAAGGATCCGGAAGCCAAGCGCCGCCAAATCGAAGCGCGGTTGCGCGAGGCTCGTTCCCCCTTTCCGAGAGCGGAGTCCTTCGCCGTGCATGAGCTGATCGACCCCAGAGAGACCCGCCCGTTCCTGTGCCGTTGGGTGGATTGGATTCAACCGGAGCTTGATCGCCTCACCGGCCCGGTGCGCTTCCCCATGCGGCCGTGACCAAAGCAACGAGAATGCCCCATGACAAAGACGCCAGAATCCCCGGATGCGGACGACGACCCGGACGGGCGCAAGAATCTAAGGCAGTTTCTTGTGGCGCTCGTCGTTCTGCTGCCGCTGCTGTTCTGAATACTGACGGGGCCACCAACACCCAAAGCTACATAGACCGCAGCCTGCATTTGCAGCGGCGTCGCTGCAGGAGTGGCTGCGGGAGCCGAAGGATGCGGAGTTGCGGCGGGCGTTTGCGGACTGGCTGTGGCGGCTGGCGCGGCGCCTGCAGCCGGGTTTGAACTTGGAGGATGTGAGGATGACGCTTGAGGAGATGAGCCTTGAGGAGCGGGTGGCGCTGTGGCCCAAGCTGTGGCTTGAGAAGGACCTTGAGCAGGGCCCTGAGAAGGATTTTCGGGACGGCCTGCGGAAGGGCCTTCGGGAAGGCGTTGAGCACGAACGGGCGCTGCTGCGCCGTCAAGTGGCGGTGCGGTTTGGTGCGGACGTTGCCGAACGTGCATCAGAAGTGCTGGAGCGCATCGTGGCCCCAGAGAGCTTTGTGGAAATTGGCGAGTTGATCGTGCGCTGCGAAACGGGAAGCGAATTCCTCGCCCGCATGGGCGCTTAGATGGGTGGATCCAAGCGCCGTTCATGCTATCTTTGCCGGCAAATCCCAACCACAACAATCACTGAACACATGAGCAAACCGACCACGCAGCTTCCCATCGACTACAAGGGCGAGCGCTATTCCGGCGTTTATTCCATCTCCGGCAGCCTGATGATCGCCCGGGTGCCGGGCGTCAGCTCCAAGAGCGGCGCAGTGGGGGCGGACGAAACGGCCTCGGCGCGAAGCCTGTTGACCGCCATCTTGGAGCAGGCGGACCAAGCCGGCCTCCTGCGGCACAGGCACTAGAGCCTGCTGGCGCCATCTAAGTTAGCTGACACCGGATCGGTGCATGGGCACTGGCTAGAAAAGCCATCCCCAGTCCGTTGTTGGAAGGCCATTGGGGTGGGCGGACCTTAGGCTGGCCCAGCCTGCTCAAGGTTCAGCCCATGCCGTGCGGCGAACTCCAAGGCTACCGCCCGCGGCGCGTGGTTGTTCTGCGCCAAGGTTGACAGCGCCGCGAAGGCGACCCACTCCCCGGAAACCTCAAAGTAGTCCCGCAGGCGGTCCCGGGACTCGGAAAGGCCGAAGCCGTCTGTGCCGAGCACGGTGTAGGGGCCGGGCACCCAAGGCGAGATCATGCCTGGCAGGGCCTTCATGTAGTCCGACGCCGCCACGAAGACCCCGCTCTCCCTAGCCAGCAGGGATTGCACATAGGGCGCTGCGTCGCAATCGCCCAATTGCAGCAGCCGGCGCCGCTCCACTTGGCGGGCCTGGCGGGCCAGCTCGTTGTAGCTGGTTACGCTCCAGACGTTGCTGGCCACCTCAACTTCCGCCAGCAGATCCTGCGCCCGCAGCACCTCCCCCATCACCGCGCCGCTGCCGAACAGGTTGACCTGGGCGCCGGCTTTTCGTTCAAAGCAGTACATGCCGCGCAGCACGCCTTCCTCCACTCCTTCGGGCAGCGGCGGCATCGGGTAGGCCTGGTTGGTCAGGGTGATGTAGTAGAAGCAGTCCTGCTGCTCCTGATACATGGCGCGGATGCCGTCGCGCACGATGAGCGCGATCTCGTAGGCGAAGGCCGGGTCGTAGCTCTTCAGGTTGGGGATGGTGCTGGCCACCAATTGGGAGTGGCCGTCTTGGTGCTGCACCCCTTCGCCGTTCAAGGTGGTGCGCCCAGACGTGCCGCCGAGGAGGAAGCCCTTGCACATCATGTCCCCACAGGCCCAAATCATGTCCCCCACCCGCTGAAAGCCGAAGATGGAGTAGAAGATGTAGAAGGGAATCATCGGCAGGCCGTAGTTGGCGTAGGCTGTGCCGGCCGCCAGGAAGGAGGCCATGGCGCCGGTCTCGCAGATGCCCTCCTGCAGGATTTGGCCATCCTTGGACTCCTTGTAGGGGGCGATGCTGCCGGCATCCACCGGCTGATAGCGCTGGCCCTCCGGGGAGTAGATGCCGGCCTGGGGAAACAGGCCGTCCATGCCGAAGGTGCGCGCTTCGTCCGGGACAATGGGCACGATGTAGCAGCCCAAGTTCTTGTCCCTGAGCAATCGGGACAGCATGCGCACCACCACCATGGTGGTGGAGGCCTCCCGCGCCGAACCCTTCAGCATGTCCGCAAAGAGTTCCAAGGCCGGTGCCTCCAACCGTGCGCATTGAACCTGCCGCCTGGGGATGCAGCCGCCGAGGCGCCCGCGCTGCTCCTTGAGATAGCGAATTTCCGGGGCGTTCTCCGGTGGACGGTAGAAGTCCGCGGCGAGCACCGCCGCATCCGGCAGGGGGATGTCGAAGCGCTTGGCGAGTTCGCGCCGCTCCTCTGCGCTGAGGTGCTTCTTCTGATGCACCGTGTTGCTGCCCTCCGCGCCCGGCCCCAAGCCGTCGCCCTTGACCGTTTTCAGCAGCACCGCGCAGGGCTTGCCGCGCACCTCCGCCGCCTGCTTGAACGCGGCGTAGATCTTCTGATGGTCCTGGCCGCCGCGCTTGATGGAGCGCACCTCCTCGTCAGTCAGGGTTTTCATCAGCTCGCGCAGTTCGGGCGTGTGCTCCACCCAATGCTCACGCACCACTTCGCCCGGCGAGACGGTGTACATTTGGTAGTCCCCATCCACCGCCTGCTCCATCCGCTCCTGCAGAACGCCGTTGACATCACGGGCAAGAATGGCATCCCAGCCGCTGCCCCAAATCACCTTGATGACGTGCCAGTCCGCGCCGCGGAAGGCGCGCTCCAGCTCCTGAATGATCTTGCCGTTGCCGCGCACCGGGCCGTCCAGCCTCTGCAGGTTGCAGTTGACCACCACCACCAAGTTGTCCAACTCCTCCCGGCTGGCGATGTTGATGGTGCCCAAAACCTCTGGTTCGTCCGCCTCGCCGTCGCCGATGAAGGCCCAGATCTTGCCCTCGCCAGGCTTCTTCAGCCGGCGGCTTTCCAGATACTTGGCAAACCGCGCCTGATAGATGGCGCAGGGTGTGGAAAGGCCCATGCTGGCGGTGGGCATCGTCCAAAACCAAGGCAGGCGGCGCGGATGCGGATAGGAGGGCAGGCCGCCGCCTTCGCCCAGCTCGCGGCGGAAGTTGCGCAGTTGCGCCTCCGTCAGGCGGCCCTCCAAGTAGGCGCGGGCATAGACTCCGGGGGAGGTGTGGGCCTGAAAATGCACTTGGTCCCCTTCGCCGGGAGCGTCCCCAGCCCGAAACACATGGTTCAGGCCCACTTCCATCATGGTGGCAGCGGACAAGTACGTGGCGATGTGGCCGCCCACGCCGGAGCCGCTGTCGAACGCCTGCAGCACCATCGCCACGGCGTTCCAGCGGATGATGTTGGCGAGGCGGGTCTCCAGTTCGATGTCGCCGGGATACTGCGGCTGGTCTTTAAGGTCGATGGTGTTCTTGTAGGGCGTGTTGAGGGCGGCCTCCGTCAGCACCACCCCTTGGCGGCTTAGGTGTTGCTGCAGGTTCAGAAGCAGCGCCTTGGCTTCCTCGCCGCCGCGCATCTCCAGCACGTCGTCCAAGGCGTCCAGCCACTCCTTCTGCTCGAAGCGCCAGCTTTCGTCGAACTCCGGTTCCTTTGGCAGCGCTGCGGACATGGCCCAACAACTCGCTTCAATGCGGGCTGAGCGTGACGGCAATGGGGCGATGGTCGGACAAATGACAATCAAGCACCGCGTAGTCGTCCACCCGAATGCCCGGCGTAACCAACACATGGTCCAGCGCCAACGCTGGCCGCCAAGCCGGCCAAGTGGGCTGCTGCGGTGCCGCAGGGCGCAAGGGCGATTCCGCCAACGGCGACCGAAACAGCAATCTGGACAAATGGCTGTTCATGTCGCCCATGACCACGGCATGGGCCTCGCCGCGAATCAACTCCCGCACATAGGCCAGCTGCAGGTGGCGGGCGCGCCCGCCAAGGGACAGGTGCAGGAGCACCACGAGAATTCCCTTGCCCCGGCAACGCACCCGCACGACGATGGCGCCGCGCCCGGGAATGGCGCCGGGCAGTTTGTGATCCTCCAACCCCCAAGGCGGCACCTTGGCCAAGAGGCCGTTGCCGTGCTGCGCCAGAGGGCCAAGATCGCGGTTGAGCTGGGCGTACCAATAGGGGAAGCCGGCCTTGCTGGCCAAGTATTCCACTTGGTTGACGAAGCCGCTGCGCAAACTGCCGCCATCGATTTCCTGCAAAGCCACCAAGTCGTAGCCGGCCACCACCCGGGCGATGCGTTCAAGGTTGCCTGCTTGGCGGCTGTGGGGAAGCAAGTGTTTCCAACCCTTGGTGACGTACTGTCGATAGCGGCTGGTTCTAATGCCGAGTTGAATGTTGAAACTCAGCAGCTTGAGGGAGGTGGCCTCCGCGGACTCCACGCCAAGCGGCGGTGTGGGCGCAGCCGCTACCCATGCTCCCGACACCGGCCGGTGCGCCGCCGGCCAATCCCCGAGGCGCCTGCTCAAAAATGGAGTGTCCAGCGCCTTCAACACGCGGCCTTGCACTTTTGCGGCAGCCTCGGAGGCCCGCGCGCCGGCGGCAAGAGTCCGGCGGATCATTCCTCAATGCCCTTGGCGGCCTTTCCGAACTCGTGGCATGCAGCGCTACTCCTCGACAGCGGCCGCTCGCTCCGCCTCAATCAGAAAATCGGCCACCTTCAACATGCCGACTTGGCCATCCGCCATACGGCTGTCGATGCGGAACTTGCCGTTGACGATCAAGGTCGGCGTGCCGGTGATTCGGTAGGCTTTGCCGGCCGCCACTGACTGCTGCACCCGGGTTTCCACGCTGAACGAGTTCAACGCATCCTGAAACGTCCCTTCGTCCACCCCGGCGGCCTCTTCGAACAGCGCCGCGGCCTCGGCCATGTTGGTCAGGTCGCGTCCGCGCCGGTGAATGGCGTCAAAAATGGGCTGATGCACCGCCTCCAACACGCCGAGCGCCTGCGCCGCGTAAAACAGACGCGCTAGCTGCCGCCAAGGTTCGCTGAAGACCGCCGGCACCCGCCGAAAATCCACATCTTCGGCAAGACCGTCCAACCATTGCTCCACCAAGGGTTGAAAGCTGTAGCAGTAGTAGCAGGCGTAGCTGAACACCTCGACCACCTCCACGCCGTCCTGCCCCTGTGTCTCCACCGGAACGGGCAGCCGCTCGTAGTGGGTGCCCTCCTCATAGGAGGGGGATTGAGCATGGGCCAAGCAGGCCACCAGCCAAGCGGCAGCGGCGCCGGCGAGCAGCCCAGCAAGGCGATGCCTCCGTCCGCAGCGAGAATGTTGAAGGGCTAAAGAAGATTGGCTCATTTGTTCAGTTGCTCCATTTTGAGAACACCGGCTTAGGCACGTCACCAAAACGCTTTCCGCTTGCGTGCGCTATTCCGTCGCCATGCCTGCTTCCGCACCGGCGGATTGGGGGAGCGCGGCCAACTGCAAGCGCCCAAGCCACTCCGGCGACAAGGGCGCCAGCCCTTGCAGGTAATTGGCAAGGGCTTCAATCTCGCCGTCGGTGAGGCCGCGGGCGATGTCCCGCATCATGCCGCCGTAGTCTTCGTCCGTGCTGCGCTTCCCTTCGCGGAACGCTTTGAGTTGCGCCGCGGTGTAGGCCGCCGGCTGGCCGCTCAACCGAGGGAACCCAGCCGGGGCGTTGCCCTGGCCGGCTGGGGAATGACAGGCCGCACAGGCGGGAACGCCGCGCTCAAGGGCGCCGCCCCGATATATGGCTTCGGCCCTGGCGAGGGCGTCCGCGGCCCCCTCGGCGGCCCGGACCTTGCCCGGCAGGGAGGCGTAGTAGGCGGCGAGGTCCTCCACGTCCTGGGGTGACTTGCCGAACAGTTGGCCCGTCATCTCCAAGATTGGCCTTTTGTTGGACTGGATGTGCAGAAGTTGCTGCAGCAGGTATTTTTCATTCTGGCCGGCTAGGTCAGGATAGGTGGGCAGCAGGCCGGTGGCCCCGTCCATGCCGTGGCAGGCGGAGCAGGCCAAGGACAACGCCTTGCCGGCGGCCGGATCCCCAGCGCCTTGAGCGGCGCCCGCCAGCAGGAGGCAGAGTACAGCCAGCCAATTGCGAACCTGCATGAAGCGCGGTCGTTGCAAGGGAAAGGCCAGCAACGCATTGTTGGGGGCGTATGCCCTGCCCCTCCGCTGCAGCCGACTTCCCGTCTTCGGCAAGCTGCAGGCTACTGAAGTTAAAGCTGTCATGCGCAAACGCTTAGAATCACCAACGCAGGAGTGCCGATTATACCCAAAGCGGAGCGAATCAAGATGGCGACGGCCAATCGCCTAGAAGTTGACTTCCTGACCAGCGCCCCGGACCTAGCCCGCTGCCCTACGGGAAACGAGCCCGAGGTGGCGCTAACGGGCCGCTCCAACGCCGGCAAGTCCAGTGTGCTGAACCGGCTGACCGGCAGCCGCGCCACCGCCCGCACCAGCAAAACTCCGGGCCGCACCCGCCTGCTCAATTTCTTCTCCCTGCCCAATGGCGCCCGCTTGGTCGATCTGCCCGGCTACGGCTACGCCAAGGCTGCGGCCGGCGCCCAAGCGCAATGGCAGCAGTCCGTGAACGACTACCTAAGCCACCGCGAGCAATTGGCCGGCGTCATCCTGGTCACCGACATCCGGCACCCCGGCATGGCCTTTGACGAGGACGTGATTCGTTGGGCAACCGCTTCGGAAATGCCCCTGCACGTTCTGCTGAACAAGGCGGACAAGCTGAAGCGCGGCCGGCAAATGCAGGCGTTGGCCCGCTATCGGCAACGGCTGGCCGGCGGGGCGAAGGCGCAACTGTTCTCCGCCGTGAGCGGCCTTGGCGTAGATGAGTTGCTTGACGCTATTGACGGCTGGATTGGCGACCGCGACGAGATTTCGCCTTCCTGAGACAAGCCGCCGCTTCGTTGATTTTATAGCCAGCCTTGCGCCAAGGTGCGCCGTTTGGCGTCGTTGTCCAGCACCCGGGCGCAGGATTCCCAGTCGATGGGCTTGACCTCGTGATACCGGAGTTCGAACGGATGCTGCTGCGGCACCCGGTCGATGGTCCGCTTGGCTTCCTCCACTTGGCCTAGGGCCACCTTCACCCAAACGTCCTCCAAGGTGTCCGGCAACTGGCCGAACAGCCGGGAGATGTCCTCCAAGCGTTCGGAGAGCAGATCATGGACCCGATCCTCAACCGAGCCGGCGTAGCGCATGTTGTAGATATCGACTTCAGGGCGGATCTGGCCGATGCGTTGGATCCTGCCCTTGCGCTGCTCCAAGCGGGACGGGTTCCAAGGCAGGTCCAAGTTGATGAGGGCACCCAAGCGCTGCAGGTTCAGCCCCTCGGATGCGGCGTCCGTGCCGATCAGCAGCCGCAGTTCGCCTTTGCGCACCGCGTCCTTCAGGGCATCCCTAGGCTTGGGCTGGAAATCGCCCCGGCGCATCAGGCCGGAACGGCTGGCGGCGGCGTAAAGGCCGATGGTCTCGTTCGGCATTTGCCGGGCAAGTTCACTCGCCAGCCACCACGCCGAGTCGTAATACTGGCTGAAAACGATGCATCCATGCCTTAGCCAATTGTCCTCCACGAGCAGACGCATGACGGCGGCGCACTTCGGGTCCTGATCGCGATTCGTTTCCATCGCGTCCGCCAGCCGCGACAGCACTTGGCGTTCGTCCTTTGTCAGGGCGCGGAACGGCTCGGTCATTTCCTCGTCGTCCTCATCCTCCAGGTCCGCCCAGCCCTCCAGAATCTTGATGACGGTCAGGCGGCCGGCCTCCATCGTGCTGCCCATACGCCGCAGCAACATGGTGCGAAAGAAGCCAGCGTTCGCCCGTTGGGCGAGCAGGTCGCAGAAACGCTCGGCTTGCCGATAGGCATCCGCTAGGAATGGCGGCAACCGGATGGCGTCCGCGTCGGACTCGCCATGCAGCCGAACGCGCACCGGCGCGAGCAGCGGTTCGCCCGTTTCCGGATCTTGGGTGTTTTCGAGATGTTCGCGGGTGCGCCGGACAATGGTGCGGATGTAGGGGTTGTGGCGCTCGATGAAGCGGGCGAAGCCTCGGTCGATGCGCTGCCGGTCCGGCAGCCGCAGGGATTCAAGGGCACTGCCGTTGGCGTAGGCGGCTTGGTCCGGCAGGGAAAGCGACCGCCGCAGAACCTCAAAATCCCGCCCCTCCGAGCTGGGCGGGAAGGGATTGCGCAGCCAATCCCAACGCTCGTGCAAGTCCTCTGGCAATGGGGCCTTGCCGAGCAGCAAATCCAAGGATGGCTGAGGGGCGCTGCGCCATTTGCTGCCGGGGCCGCCTAGCACGGCGGACGAACCTTGGGCCAAGGCGTCTAGCAGATCGTAAGCCTCAATGGGGTGCAGTTGCACCGGCGTCGCCGTGGCCAACAGCAGGCTCTTGGTGCGGGGCGAAATCTCGCGCAGGAATCTCAGGAGGTTGTTGGGCTCAAACGCAAGCACCCGGCTGCCGGATAGATTCCGCCGCCGCGCCCGATGCGCCTCGTCTAGGATGACGCACTCGAAGTGCATGCCCAACAGGAGTGCAACAGCCTGGGAGTTGCTGGTGATCAAGCTGGTGGAGACGATGCCGACCCGCCGCGGGCAGCGCCGAATGGCGTCTTCCCCTGCATTGGGATGCTCAATGCCCCGTTCGTCCACCCAACCGCGCCCGCTCCAGATGGCGGACGGCAGCCCCAACAACAGGTCCAGCTCGTCCTGCCATTGGCGAAGCAAGGGCTTGGGCACCAACACGAGCACCGGGCCATCGCCCACCAACGCCATGAGTTGGGCGGCCATGGCCAGTTGCAAGGTCTTGCCCAAGCCGACCTGATCGGCCAGCACCAAGCGGGCGCCGTGCGGCCCGCGATGGGCGTCAAAGGCAAGTTTGACGAAATGCTTCTGATGCTCCCAAAGCCCAACTTCCCGGCGATAGACCGGCGCCTCCACCAGCGCCGATGCGGGGTCCGGTTCATCCCGCCACCCTTCCACATCACGCACCAGTTCGCGCCGGGACAGGCGGTCCAAGTCCTGCACGACGAAATCCGCAAGCGGCACCGCGAAAGAGGACGACCAAAGGGCGTCGAACTCCTCTTGAACCCAAACCACCGCGTCAGGCGATTCGTCTTCCCATACGAGTTCGTAGTTGAGCCGGAAGGCCGCCTTGGATTCATTGGCGCTGCCCAGAAAGGCAGTGCGGCTGCCGTCCGCCAAGGTGATGACGCCGGCCTTGCCGTGAATGAGGCCAAACGCCTCATCGGGCAGAACGCGAATCTCCATCTTGCCGGAATTCAGAAAGTTGTAGAGGCGCTTGAAGCGCGGTTTAGCTGCCTCGCCAAGTTCCTCCGGGCGGAAGCCGCACCATTCGCGGCGCATGGCGGCTTGAGCGGCCTTGGCCACTTCCACATCTGCTGGCAAAAGGCCCGAGTTGCAGACCACGCGGATCTTGCCCTCGACGGTTTCCAGCGCCTCGCCGGCAATTTCTAGGATGGAGGAGGAGAAGTAGCCGGCGATGCGGTCGTAGCCCCGGGCACCGGTGAGGCGTTCGGCGAGGAAACTGGCGTCTAGGGGTTGGCGGCGGGAGGAATGGCGCTTGATCATGGCGCACTAGGTCTGCCGATCCCCAAAGCCTAGGAAAGCGTGATGAAGACAGATTGGCTTTCGCAAGCTAGGACGGCAATGCCGGCTGCTTCGCGCCCAGGTCTCATCGATTAGATCGGATGACGCTAGACGTTCGCGCTCTCGCTGCTTGCTAGCAAGGTATCGATTGATTCGCCCGACTGCCGCATCAACCTCCCCAGATAAAAGATAGCCGGTCATGAATCCCACCGTATGTTTGCTTGCGTACTTTCCGTCCCTAAAGCGGTCCACACCCTCGACGACATATAGCCGAGCAAGATGGGCTTCCGTTCCTGAAACGCGCTTGCACTCGATGATCGCGTGGGGTTCGTGTTCATGATGTCTCTCTCGGATGCTAGTGAAGCAAATTGGAATGTCGGTTAAGCCGTCCGGCCTCAGAGAGGCTTCGCCGGAACGTGACTCAGTTCCCGGCAATACCCAAATTTCGCAGCTTCGCGGCAACAAGCCATCCTTCAAAGCGGCTCGCATACCGCATCGTAAGCATTCGGTGACCTCCACTTCGCCTAGATTCGGCGCAATGCCCGGCAGAGCTAAGGCTTTCTCCCAACCCTGCCAAAGGGTATTAAGAACAGTCCGGCACCGGTCTCCGCCGATGCAGATGAATCGCCGCTCTCCAGTACCAGTAAACCCAAAGGGAACGATCACCCTGGACCGCCTTGAAAACTCTCTTCCAGAACGACCCGAGCGTCAGCAAAGGCGTTTACCGCCAACCAATGCCGCCGCGCTGACGGCTTGACGATCACTACTTCATCACGGTCGGTTAGGCGCAGTTCACCGAATCGAGTCAGATCGTCCTCTACGGAAACATTCAAGCGTTCCGAAATTTGTGCAAGAACATCGTGCGCTAAATCATCTGAGGGTCTAACACCAATGACGGACGGCGGCGGATGCTGTTCCAGGACGAACCGAATCAAACGGAGGGGATCAGACCGCGGCGCCTCGTGAATCTCCGCACGAATTCGGTGCCTGCTTGCAGCGTGAAACCAAGGGTCAATCTTAGATACAAAGGCAGCGGCGTAGGCCTCCAGATGAACTCGTTCGGCAGGTGCAACAGATTCTTGACGGCCTTCTTGCCACTGCCAACTTGCCCGAAACAGGCCATCACGCGCCACCATGCGCTCCCCCTCATCCAAGTCGTAGAGGTCGAACACCGCTTCGTCCAAGGCCCGCCAATCACAGCCCCGCGGAGGTCGGCCTTGGAGTTTTCTTACTAGGCGAGTGATTCGGATGCCGGGCTCTGTTGTCAGTGCCCAATTTAGATCCGGCGTCGGCAAGGCGTTAACGTCTCCTTCTAGGAGGCGTCGTTTCCACAACCCGAAAGTAGCCCCGGTCATAATGAAATACCAGGAAGCGAAAGTCGAGCTTAGAATCCCTGCAAGCAGGTAGGCTACGTCTGCCTGTCTTGATGCGAAGGATACGCCAAAGTATGCTTTGGTGAAGACTACATCTATTTCTGAAACGGCAACGATAGGTCTCGCGCCTCCTCGCAAGAACTCTTGGACGACGAGAAGCGGCGCACGGTATATCTTCCGTTGCCGGGGGCGCTCCGCTCCTTCTCGGCCGAAAATGGGCGGATCCTTCGGCATTGAAAGCCGTTGCAAGCCCTCTTTAAGCAAGGGCAGCCCCCGCAGAAAGCTTGCGTCTCCTGCCCGATTGCCAAACGTCAGGCCCATCTGTAGCGAAGTGTCAAAAGCAGCCAAGCGGCGCTTTAGCGGTTCTTGTTTCTCAAACAGATCCTCCAACAACAGATGATCGTGCAACTTTCCGAAGAAGGCGCCCTTGAAAAGGTCGGGATTGCGCTGCCAACTCGCTAAGTGCAGCGTCTCCACGTCACCGCCCGCTATCTCGAACGTATGGCTTCCAGGCCCAGTTTTTGACCAAGGCACCTGCACTAGCTGCATTTGGTCCGCCTTCTGTTTCCTGTACCGTCCGATCAGGGCCATGGCTGGCATATTGGCCTTCGGAAACAGCCACGAAGAATGGTTGGATAGGTTAATAAGCGTCAGCGGAGAGAGGGATTTGACAAGATTCAACGCCGCGACTCGACCACGAGCGCTACGGCTGAAAAACGGTGTCGCGCTGACAACTACGCCGAATCGAGTTCTGTCGTGGGCGAAGGCCCTAGCCCGGTCAACGAAGTCAAAACTCACGCCGCGAGGTGAAAGCGCCCTACCCGGCATTCTTTCTCTGCGGGCACTCGTGCCATGTCGTCCTTGGTAAGTCCAAGGTGGATTGCCTAGGATGACATCGAATTTCTTAAGCTCCGTTTTTGCAGTCAACGCCGCTTTGCCTTCCGGTGTGGTCTCTATACTGTGCGCGTCCCCCACCAATAAAGTCTTGCCAACGAGAGGACTAAATTTCATGCCCGGCGCGTGATGTGGGTCGGGGTCTAACTCCAAAGCGGCCAAATAGAGACTGAAGGCGGCGATACGGACGGCGGCGGGGCTGATGTCCACACCATATATTTGCTTGTACAGGGCTTCACGGATCATGGCGCGGGTTGGTTTGTTATTGCCCGCTTTCTCCGCTTTCAGGGCTATGAGTCTTCGCAAGGCTTCAACAAGAAAGACGCCTGAGCCGCAGGTGATGTCCAGAACGGTTTCGTCACCAGTCAGACCCTGCTTCAACTCGTCCAATACAAGCGAAACCGCGGCGATCGGGGTGTAGTAAACATCTGGCTGCGGGGCGGCAGTACCTTGAAGTGCAGCGTCAGCGGAATGGACGAACTGCTCGTAGATGGCGCTGATGAGTTCCACTGGAATCAGGTCAAAATAGTAGGGGAACAGCGATCTTTGGCCGGTCTTCATGTCATCTCCATCCAAGAAGTCCGCCACACGCTGAAGGTGGTTTGCGTCTGGAATACTATCTGTGGAGGAGAACATGTCCCCGTTGAATTCAAACGACAGCCAATTGAACAGCTTTTCCGCAGCAACCCCGTCCCGGAATACATCCTGAAGAGCACTGCGTCCACACTTCTCCCGGAGCCGTTCTTCCGTAATGATTCCTCTGTCCACCAAATACTTGGCGAAGATTGACCTACCGATCAAACCTTGGGTGTTGCCTATCGATAAGCCAGCCCTAACCAAAACACGTTCAAGGGAAGCCATGTCCTGCAATAGGCGACGGTCCACGGTGGACTTGCGATTAACACGGGATTCCTGCTCCCAAAAGCGGCCTGTCTCCATCGCCAAACGGCCGGCGCGGGCATCAAGCCCCGTTAATCCAGATGGGCTTTCCTCGCCCAGCTCTGAAGAGTTCAAAGCACCATGGTGGAAGGTGTCAAGGCAATTCTCGGTGGCATTGTCCGCCCTTTTTGGAAGTGCGAAACCGTTATAGAGAGCGGTGCTATCCGGGCCGATGACCCAAAGCAGAGGCACGTTGCCTTCATTCCAGACTTCCTGTTGCCAAGTTCCTATTTCCTTGTTGGACGGATTCTCCGCGAATTTGAAGTAAACGTTTAGATTGGCTTGACCGCACCATTTTACGTCGGGTAGAAAAGTCCGCCGCCGTCGATCTTTCCCGTTGAGGATGGTCACTGTAGATGCCGCTTCCCTGCCACCGCGAAGGTAGCCAGTAGCCTCGAGGACGCGACCTAGCGGTTCGGCCAATTCAGACATGGTCGTTCTCCACGGTGCCGGCAACCAGGCGGGCGGCGGCGGCGTCTTGTTGCCAATGGTCCATTTCTAAGGCTGCGAGGTAGCGTAGCACAGCGGCGAGGGCTTCGCGGTGCGGCCAGTAGGTGGGGAGTTCGGTGCGCAGCCAGGTGAGGCTTTCCGCCGTGTCGCCCATCTCGGCGGCCCGCCAGACGGCGTAGAGGGCGTGGCGGACTAGACTGCCGCCGTGCAGGTTGCTGCGCTTGAATTCGGAGGCGGTCTTCAGGCGGGTTTGGTTGGCCTTGCCGGTGTGCAGCAGGTGGCGGTAGTCCTGGACGCCGAAGCCCCGGGCGAACTCCTGATAGACGCCGGAGCGGAAGTCGCCGTGGCGTTCGATGTCCAAGCCCTTGAGGTAGAGCTTTTCCTCCGGGGCGAGGGACCGCCAGACGTGGTCGGGCAGGCCGTCCGGGATGAGGAAGTTGCTGGCGGTGCGCACGGCGTCGGCGATGATCTTCTCGATGGGGTTGGGTTCGCCGCGCTTGCGTTCTCGGGAGAGTTGGTAGGCGATGTCCACGTCCTCGATGGCGCCGTATTGGGTGAGCACCCGCAGCGCCGCAGCGTAGGCGGCCAGTTGATAGTCGGCGTCGGAGAAGTTGGGGTCGTCGCGGTCGTCGAGTTCGAGCATGGACCGGAGCTGACGTTCCACTTCAACTTCCACTTCGGGGACGATTTCGTCCAAGAACGCCGTTTCACTGGAGGTTTGCTTGCGCAACACCATGAGCACAGTGCCTTGAACGTAGTTGCCTTCCTTTACGCCAAAAGGCGTTTCCGTAGCGACGGTCCAGGCCGCGGTGACGCGGAGCCCTGCGGCCCATAGAATCAGGGTCAGGTCCGCCCAGATGGCTGCGTCCTGATGGGTGAACATCACCACTTGCACACCGTTTTCCGGCATGTGCGCGGCTAGGTTTCGGTAGCTCTCCACCATTGAGCGGTGGAAAGCCGCACCCGTGCCTTGAACGGCCAAGGCACGTTTGCTATCTGTGTAGCTGCGTG
The DNA here is from genome assembly GCA_958296195.1 of uncultured Pseudomonadales bacterium. Classification (GTDB taxonomy): domain Bacteria; phylum Pseudomonadota; class Gammaproteobacteria; order Pseudomonadales; family Azotimanducaceae; genus Azophilus. The sequence continues at coordinate 4,168,118 of OY282455.1, forward strand.
GGAACAACTCTAGCAGCCTCCTTTCGCACCATGCCAGAAAGAACTCGGAAAGCTCGTGGTAGTTGATCGCGTCGGCGTAGGGGGGATCCGTAATCCAGATGTCGGCCTTGTTGGCGACGTTGCGAGCGTCCACTGGAACCACTTGTCCGTTGCCCCCTATTTGGGTGTCGTGCTGTCTGATGTACCATGAGTCGACCAACGTGAGGACGCCACGACTTCCGAACGTCACAAGAGTGTTCAACGCCTGATTGCTGAAAGTCTGTATCACTTTTTCGCCTGCTCGGTCAGGCCACCACCGCGACAGCTTGCTGTTCCAGTCCGCTACCCGCCCTAGCCCGAGCAGACATGCGGCCTTCGCTTCGATAGACAGGTTGGATGCTGCCGATGCCTCCGCCAACGCGCCATGCACCAATAGCTGCCGCGGCCTGAACAGATGATGCCAATGCGTCCAGCCTCGCTCCCGCAGCAACCGCGTCGTCTCGTCGCCCGGCGTGATCGCCCGGCTTGGGATATAGCCCTTCGCCTGCCACCCAGCAAAACGTTCCTGCAGCAAGGCAAGCGCCCGGCTTTCCCGCTGCAAGTCGGCGTCGCCAACGCTGCGGTACTCGGCTGGCGCTTCCTCTCCCGGCGAACGCCAGCGCACGCAGTAGAGCCTTTCCTAAAACACGTCCTCCGGGCGCGGCGCCAAGTCGTCATTCCGCCACTGCCGCAGCCCGTAGCCGCGTCCGCCGCCGCCGTGCTGGTCGCCGCGAATGGCGGCCATCGGCGTCGAAGCCTGGCAATTCGGGCACTCCAGCCGCGACTTCCGCACGGTGCCGGCGTTGCGGGCTGTCGTCAGCGCCTCCCGGCTTTGGCCGGAGTGAATGCCGATGGCAAAGCGCTTCTTGCCCTGTTCCGGCGTTAGCTTTGCGAGGGTGTGCGTCTTTTCACCGATCACCCAGCTTGGTGCCAAGGGAATGCGCCAGCCGCATTCCGGGCAGATGGTTTCCGTGCAATATAGAAAGGCGTCCGCCCGCCAGCCGTGTTCGTCATGTTCAATGCCCCACTCCGTCACCCGCCGGTCCACGGCCTCGAACACGGCGGTTTGCGCCTCGCGCACTTGCTGCGCCACCGCCTTGCCGCCGCCAACGATGTTCAACGCGCCCCAAGTGAGCAGCGCAGCCACCGGGTTCAGGTCCGAACCGTATGCCTCACAGCCGATGCGGGCCGCCTCAAAGGGAACGCTGCCGCCGCCGCAGAAGGCGTCTCCCACTCGCGGGATGCGCCCGAAACGCCGCTCCCCCAACTCCCGCACCAACTCCGGCAGGCTGGCGGCGCTTGTGCCTAGATGGGCATTGATGGCCTTCCAGGCTTCCGGCGAAGGCCCATCCAGATGCTCCGGCCGGCTGCACCAACGGAGCTTCTCGTCATAACTCATGCGGTCAAAGACAAGCTGCTGCAACCGTTGCCGCCCTTCGGCCTTCGTGCCTTGCTTGAGCTTAGGCCGGTCAGGCGCCGAACTTGAAGCAAACCACTCGCTTCGTTCCTCCGGTGACAGCCGCCCCTGTACTTCCTTGAGCGGAATGTTGCCTTTCTTGCGCCGCCGCAAGCCATCCTCGTCCATGGTGAGCAGCGCCAGAAACACCTCCCGGTCCCTGCGCGGATCGTTCGAGGCCGGCATCAGCAGACCCAAGATCGCGGCCCGCACCAAAACCAGCGGCTTGCGCCCCCACCACTTGCCAAGCCCCGTCAACGTCTGGCTGTAGTTGGCCTTGCGCTCCTTGTAGCTCTCCTTGGAAAGGCGCGAGACGGGGAACTGCGTCTCAATAAAGGTTTGGGCATCGGTCGGTGCGTTGGCTGACACACGGCCACGCAAAGCGGCTGCATCGGCAACTTGCAACGCCACGGCTAAGTCCCCGCCCAAGGCGGTGCGTCGGCTGCTCCATGTCGGTTTTTCAACCGCCATTGGCTGTCACGCCCTCCTGCAGGGGGATACCCTAACCATTTCCACCCATCCAATATGCTCCTACTGGACTTCGGCGTCTTTCCGCCCCGCCGCGGAAGCGCTCCGAGAAGCGTTCCGCGTAGCAGTGGTCGCAACCAGCACTCAGCTTGGTGCAGCCAGTGACCGGGTGCCAAGATGCGTTGGTCCACTCGATGGCGCTCAGGCGGAAATATTGTACATGAATACAGTTTTTGGGGCGAAGGCGCTATGTCGCGTCGGTTGGGTCCATCTTAAAGCAGCTTCCCGAGTGTTGGTCCCCGCCGCCAGGAGGAAATGTCGGGATGACTTTTATTTCAATTAAATCAATTAGTTGATAAGACCCAAACATTGCCCCTAGCCGCATCGTCGCTGACCGGCGGCATCTCTAGCTTGTGGATCAAGTGCCCGCCAGTGAACGAATGCGCCGCTCCAAGTCGCCTGGAACGGAGAAGGCATAGGTCTTTCCGCCCATCCGTCGCCGCTTCAGCAGGCCCAGCTCCGCCAGCCTGAACAGGTCCGCCCGCGCCGTGGCGTAGGCGATGTTGTGGCTCGTCATGTGCGAGCGGATCGAATACTCCGCATCCGCGTGGCGCAGCGCGTGGGAAAGCATCGCCAATTGGCGATGGTTGAAGTTTGAGTACCCCTTTAGCAACTGCTCAACCTGGCGTGTTTGTTCGGTCTTCCGATCGACGTAAGCCTCAAAGTCGTCCAGTGCCCGCAGGATCAGCTCGACCTGATGGATGACGAAGTAGGTCAGGTCGTTCCCATCGGTTTCCACATGCAGAAACGCACGGGCGTATTGCTTTGATGCCCGAGCGATCAGGCGGCTGATGGAGGCGAACTCGAACATCCAATAGCCCCGGTGCAGCATCGCCCAGTAGAAGAGCGCCCGCGCCGTGCGTCCGTTTCCATCGGTGAATGGGTGGTCGTGCGCGAGCCAGAAGTGGAGCGCGATGGCGTGGATAACGGGGTGCAGGAAGGAACCGTCCTCCAACCCGTCGTTGGCGAAGCGGATCATCGCCTCCATCCGCTGCGGCAACTCGCCGGCGGATGGCGGCTCGTGCAGGACCTGCCCATCCTGATCGTCCCAGACGGCGACGCGCTGATCGTCCGGGTGCTGCATGCGACCGGCGGCCTCGGGGTCCGCGAGCGTGTCTTCCGTGATCGTGGCGTGAAGGTGCCGCAAGGCATCCACTGTGAGGGGTTCGTTCTTCAGGCTGCGGATGGACTGCATGGCCCGGTAGTTGTTGAAGATCATCCGCTCGTCCAAGTCGAGCGGCTGGCGTCCTGCGCGAACCATGTCTCGGGCCACGGCGCGAGTGGTGGATGCGCCTTCCAGCTGACTCGAGGCGATGGCCTCCTCGATCAGGGAACTCACGACGAAACGATCGCCCAGCGAAGGTTCCCGCAGCGGCGCGGCAGCCCCGATCCAGCCCCGCGCTTGGCTGTCGATGCGATGCAGCGCTTCCTGCACAGCGTCCGGCAACATGAAGGCGAAGGCTTTGCCATGAACATCGCGCAGCGGTAGCTGGCGGTATTGGTTCATTCGTGCGAGCTTGACGCCCAGCCACCACTGCTCGTGGCTCAAGCCCCGCGGCGCCGGCAAGCGCCTTAGCCTGTCCCAATGTTCGTAGCGGCCCCGCGCCGTAACGCCTAGATTCCCTTGCAGGATGGCAGATAGACTTGACTGATGCCTGAAAAGCAAATCATTCAGCAGCGGCGGGACCTGTGGTTGCTTCATGCTCCCTGACCCCTTAGTGGGTTTATCAATTTACAGATTATTGATGAATAATGATACAAGTTCATCAGTTTTTATCAAGATACAGTATTTTGATAGATCGACTTCGGTCGGCGCAGCAGAATGCATCCGATGCGAAGCGTCCGGCTGGGGTCAGCATTGTGCCCTCAAAGTGATGGCGACCCCTATTTCCGCAGGCGTCCGTCGATTGCAAGGGCTTCGGGCGCAAGAATACTCAGTTGCGCAAAATCAGGGTGCAGTGGGTTGAGGACGTAGTTCCACTCCTGCGGAATCAGGGCGGACGGGACCCGCAGGATGGCGGTCTCCGCCGCCAGCAGCCAGTCCTTGCCGATCGTGCGCAACGCAGCCAGGGCTGGGGTGTTGCGCCAATCCGCTGGCAAGTCAGCGATTTCGACAACCGTGATGCGCATTGCTTCGGGAACCTCCGCAGGAATGATCTGATGGGCCGGCGTCGTCGGCCAAGGCGCATGCACCAAAGTTTCCAGCAAGGCCAAGGCAATGGAACTGGAGGCATAAACGGCTGGACGGCCCGGAGGAGTCCAGCGTCCACCAACCCGCAACGCACCTTCGCCAGAAAAGGCGCTGTCGGTAAACTTCAGCAGGGTGAGGCGGTAGATGCGCAATGGCATCAATTGGCCTTAGCTGTAAACGCCGAATTCGAGACGGGTGAGAATGTTGTCCACCTCGTGAACGCCGGCGTCCGTGTCCAGCATGGACAGCGGCGCCTCGCCGAAGAGGGCGGGGTTCGGCGCTGCAAACCAAGCCGCAACGCCTTTGTCGTCCTCAAACACCGCCTTGGCGTGCTCAAAGACCCGCCAGGCCCGTACCAATCGATCGGATTCCACTGGGGAAAGGACAGCCTCAGGCGCCTCAGTGCGCACCCGGCTCCACTTACGCGGAGAAACGCCGATGACTTGGGCGAACTTCGCCACAGGGATGGACCAAGTTTGCATCACTTCAACGGCGTCGGCCACGGATACGCCCTGCCGAGCGCGGGCAACAAGGGTTAAGGTGTCGGTCCCGGGTTGAATGGCGGAAGCTGGCATGGCTTCTCCACGAAATCAGTCTTGTGTCGCATAGTATAAGACATCTGTCCTGTTTTCTGCTCTCGCCGCCAGACAATTGCCGATGCGCTTCACCCGCCTAGTGCGCCTCGTCCCAATTCGCCCCCACCCCGCAGTCCACCAGCAGGGGGACGGACAGGTCGGCGGCGGCGGACATGCGTTGGCGCACGCCGGCGATCAGTGCATCGACCGCATCCTCGGCCACCTCGAAGACCAGTTCGTCGTGGACCTGCATGATCATCAGGGCATCGATGGCGCCGCCGGCAAGCCATTCGTCCACGCTGAGCATGGCGCGCTTGATGATGTCGGCGGCGGTGCCCTGCAGGGGGGCGTTGATGGCGGTGCGTTCGGCGGCTTTCTGGCGATGCTTGGAGCTGGCGTTGATCTCGCGCAGGTAGAGGCGGCGCCCGAAGTGGGTTTCGACGTAGCCTTGCTCGTGGGCCAGATCGCGGGTGTCCTTCATGTACTGGTCCACCCCCGGATATTTGGCGAAGTATTGGTCGAAGATGGCTTGGGCGCTCTTGGGGTCGTTGCCCAACTGCCGGCTTAGCCCAAAGGCGGACATGCCGTACATCAGGCCGAAGTTCACCGCCTTGGCGTTGCGGCGCTGTTCATCGGTCACCTGCTCCAGCGGCACGCCGAACACCTCCGCCGCGGTCGCTCGGTGGACGTCCAGGTTGGCCGCAAAGGCCGCCAGCAGCCCCTGGTCACGAGAAAGATGGGCCATGATGCGCAATTCGATCTGGCTGTAGTCCGCGGCCAGGATGCGCCGCCCCGGCGGGGCGCAAAACGCCTCCCGCACCCGCCGCCCCTCCGGGGTGCGGATGGGGATGTTCTGCAGGTTCGGGTCCGAGGACGCCAACCGTCCGGTGGCGGCGGTGGCCTGGTGGTAGGAGGTGTGGATGCGCCCGGTGCTCTGATCGATTTGCAGAGGCAGCTTGTCCGTATAGGTGGTCTTCAGCTTGGTGAAGGCGCGGTAGTCCAATATGACCGCCGGCAGCGCGTGGTAGCCCCGTTCAGCCAGTTCCCGCAGCACGGGCTCCGCCGTTGACGGCTGGCCCTTGGGCGTTTTGCGCAGTTGCGGCAAGCCTAGGTAGTCGTAGAAGATCTCCTGCAACTGCTTGGGGCTGTCCAGGTTGAATTCGCGCCCGGCAAGGTTCCAAGCCTCAGTTTGCAGCCCGACGATGCGCTTCGCCAACTCGGCGCTGTGCTCGAACAGCAGGCCGCCGTCCAGCAGAGCGCCGTGGCGCTCCATGCGGGAAAGCACTTGGATCAGCGGTCTTTCGATGTCTTGGTAAACCTCGGTCAGGCCGGGTTCGGCGGCTAGCGGCGGCCAAAGGGTCTCATGCAGGCGCAAGGTCACATCCGCATCCTCGGCGGCGTAGTCCGTGGCGACGGCTAGCTCCACCTTGTCGAAGCTGACCTGCTTGGCGCCCTTGCCGGCCACGTCTTCATAGTGGGTGGTCTTGATGTCCAGATACTTTTCGGCCAGCTCATCCATGTTGTGGCGGCCGGCGGTGCTGTCCAGCACATAGGACTCCAGCATGGTGTCGTAGGCGACGCCGACCAAGGGTGCGCCAATTCTGGCCATCACGTTGATGTCGTACTTCAGGTGGTGGCCCACCTTGGCCTTGTTCGGGTCGGCAAGCAGCGGCCCTAGCTTGTCGAGCACCAAGCTCAAAGGCAATTGCGGCGGCGCACCCGGATAGCTGTGTCCCACAGGAACATAGGCGGCTTGGCCCGGCGTGACTGCGAAGGAGAAGCCCACCAAGTCCGCCTGCATGTAGTTGAGGCTGGTGGTCTCGGTGTCGAAGGCGAAATAGTCCGCCGCTTGGAGCCGGGCGATCCATTCATCCAAGGCGGCTTCCGTGGTCACGCATTCGTATTCGCGTTCGCCCACGGGAGGCGGCGGGTCGGCCCTAAGCTCCTTGAGCCAGCTGTTGAACTGATAACGCTCGAACAGAGCCCGCAGCGCCTCCCGATCCTCCGGCGCCGGGATTAGGTCATCAAGCCCCGAGCCGACGTCCACATCGCACTTGATGGTGGCCAAGGTGCGGGAGAGCGGCAGCTGATCCAAGGTGGCGCGCAGATTCTCCCCAATCTTGCCCTTGATCTCATCCGCCGCCGCCATCACCGCATCCAGGGAGCCGTGTTGGTTCAGCCACTTGGCGGCGGTCTTCGGCCCCACCTTGGGCACGCCGGGGATGTTGTCCACCGCATCGCCCATCAGAGCCAGATAGTCGACAATCAGTTCCGGCGGCACACCAAACTTCTCCACCACTCCGGCCCGGTCCATCTGGGTGTCGCTCATGGTGTTGATCAGGGTGACGCGCTCCCCCACCAACTGGGCCATGTCCTTGTCCCCAGTGGAGATGATGACGCTGCGCCCGGCGGCGGCGGCCTGCACCGCCACGGTGCCGATCACGTCGTCCGCCTCAAAGCCCGGCACGATCAACAGGGGCAGGCCCATGGCTTGGATGATCTCGTGAATGGGCTGGATCTGCTGGTGCAGTTCAGGCGGCATGGAAGGACGGTTGGCCTTGTACTCCGGGTAGAGCTTGTCGCGAAAGGTCTTGCCCTTGGGGTCGAAGACGATGGCCAAGGGGCAGCCGGGATAGTCCTTAGCCAGCTTGCGCAGCATGGCCACCACGCCCCTGACGGCACCGGTGGGGAAGCCGTCCGTGGTGGTCAGCGGCGGCAGCGCATGGAAGGCGCGAAATAGGTAGGAAGAGCCATCCACCAGAATAATGGGTTTGTCGTTCGCCGCCGCGTCTGCCACCATTGCCCCCATGCGCATTGCGAAAGGAACAGTCTGGCCGCTTATGAACCGATTGGCAATTGCCGCAAACGGCCTTCCCCCGGAAGGGCGCCAAGCCCCTGCCGCTTGGCTTGCCGGCGGTGGCTTGGGCAAGGGCCGGGCGCAAGGGAAGGCAATCAAGGCCCTTGTCGGAGCGGCGTTGCTGGGCTTGGCGGCAGCCGGCAACCTCAACGCCGCCACGCCGGAGGAATTGGCCGGGCCGGACGTCACCATCATTGCCGGCGAGGAGCGCACCATCTACGAGTACCGGCAAAACGGCGTTCTGCGCATGGTCAAGATCGCGCCCAAATGGGGCAAGCCGTATTACCTCTACCCCCGGGACCAAACCACCGGCTTCGGCGACCTGCAGGCGGCGGACATGCTGCTGCCCACTTGGGTGATCGTCGAGTTTTGACTTGCCATGCAGCCAGGCCCTAGTTGCCCTCCGCCCATCGGTGCAGTTTCGCTAGGTTGCAAGCGGGCGGGAGCACTGCCGCCGGGTTCTAGGCAGCGCACTGTCCCGTCGGTCCGGGGCCATCTTAAAGTCGGGGTTTCGTTTTCCGCACTGCGATTGGGGAGTTGGCGCGCGCGTTTGGGTTTTCCGGAGGTTTTCGGGCTGGCGCTTGGACTTGGCGCGGCATCGGCCCCCGTCGCAGGTGAAGTCGCGGACTTGGCGCCGAAGGCGGTCTGCGTCGTGGCGCGTCCGGTGCGGACGATCCGCCGTTCGCGCACGATGCGGAGGGCTTGGCGACGGCCCGCACAACCCCTATCCTGCACCTCTTTTATTATAAAGGCACGCCTGCTTTTTTTCTCTTCTTCACTTCAACTTTGAGGATGTGACCCGGTGAAGAGCCCCCCCCCCCCCCCCCCCCCCTCGATACCGCCGCGCAGCCCCCGTCGCTGTCGATCGACTCACCAAGCGTGACGGAGGGCGACCGCGGCACGATGACCCAGAGGTTGGCATGAAGCGGTGGATCGCCGGCCGGCGCCTCTGCCTTGTCCCCTTGCTTCTCCTTGCCTTCGCCGCCGCGCCCGAGGCCGCCGCGCAGACGCTGTCGATCAACTCGCCGAGCGTGACCGAGGGGGACAGCGGCTTTCCGAACCTGACGTTCACGGTGACGTTGAGCCCGGCGAGCAGCCAGCAGGTGACGGTGCAATACAGCACCAGGGCGAGCCGCAGCACGGCCACGCCGTCCACGGACTACGGGACGAACAGCGGCACGCTGACCTTCGCGGCGGGGACGACCAGCCAGACCTTCGACGTGTGGGTGAGGGGCGATACGACCGACGAGACGAACGAGACCGTCGTGGCGGAGATTGGCAACGCGAGTGGCGCGACGATCTCGACGGGTACCGGCACGGGGACGATCATCGACGACGACGGACCGACGGTGTCGATCAACTCACCAAGCGTGTCGGAGGGGGACAGCGGCTCGACGAACCTGACGTTCACGGCGACGTTGAGCGCGACGAGCGTCCAGCAGGTGACGGTGGCCTATGCCGACGCCGGGACCGGCACGGCCACGTCCGGGACGGACTACACGGCCATCACCGGCGGCACGCTGACCTTCACGGCGGGGACGACCAGCCAGACCTTCAACGTGGCGGTGACGGGCGATACGACCGCCGAGCCGAATGAGACCGTCGTGGTGACCCTGAGCAGCCCGACGAACGCGACGATCTTGACGGCGACCGGCACGGGGACGATCACGAACGACGATGGGGTGTCGCTGTCGATCAACTCGCCGAGCGTGACCGAGGGGGACAGCGGCTTTCCGAACCTGACGTTCACGGTGACGTTGATTCCGGCGAGCGACCAGCAGGTGACGGTGCAATACAGCACCAGAGCGAGCCGCAGCACGGCCACGCCGTCCACGGACTACGGGACGAACAGCGGCACGCTGACCTTCGCGGCGGGGACGACCAGCCAGACCTTCGACGTGTGGGTGAGGGGCGATACGACCGACGAGTTGAACGAGACCGTCGTGGCGGAGATTGGCAACGCGCGCAACGCGACGATCTCGACGAATACCGGCACGGGGACGATCATCGATGACGACGGACCGACGGTGTCGATCAACTCACCAAGCGTGACGGAGGGGGACAGCGGCTCGACGAACCTGACGTTCACGGCGACGTTGAGCGCGGCGAGCGTCCAGCAGGTGACGGTGGACTACGCCGACGCCGGGACCGGCACGGCCACGTCGGGGACGGACTACACGGCCATCACCGGCGGCACGCTGACCTTCACGGCGGGGACGACCAGCCAGACCTTCAACGTGGCGGTGACGGGCGATACGACCGCCGAGCCGAATGAGACCGTCGTGGTGACCCTGAGCAGCCCGACGAACGCGACGATCTTGACGGCGACCGGCACGGGGACGATCACGAACGACGATGGGGTGTCGCTGTCGATCAACTCGCCGAGCGTGACCGAGGGGGACAGCGGGTCGACGAACCTGACGTTCACGGCGACGTTGAGCGCGGCGAGCGTCCAGCAGGTGACGGTGGCCTACGCCGACGCCGGGAGCGGTACGGCCACGTCCGGGACCGACTACACGGCCATCACCGGTGGTACGCTGACCTTCACGGCGGGGACGACCAGCCAGACCTTCAACGTGGCGGTGACGGGCGACACGACCGACGAGTCCAACGAGACCGTCATGGTGGCGCTGGTCAATCCGACGAACGCGACGATCGCGACCGCGACCGGCACGGGAACGATCACGGACGACGACGGGGTGACGCTGTCGATCAACTCGCCGAGCGTGACGGAGGGGAACAGTGGTTCGACGAACCTGACGTTCACCGTGACCTTGGGCGCGGCGAGCAGCCAGCAGGTGACAGTGGACTACGCGGACGCCGGGACCGGCACGGCCACGTCGGGGACCGACTACACGGCCATCACCGGTGGTACGCTGACCTTCCCGGCGGGGACGACCAGCCAGACCTTCAACGTGGCGGTGACGGGCGATACTACCCCCGAGACGAACGAGACCGTCGTGGTGACCCTGAGCGGCGCGACGAACGCGACGATCTCGACGGCGACAGGGACGGGGACGATCACGAATGATGACGCGGGCCTGATCTTCACCCCCACTGCCCTGACCGTGACCGAGGAAGGCACCAGCAAGTCATTCACCATGTCGTTGGCCACTGATACCGGGGGGGATGTTTCGATCGATATCTATCCGCCCGCCGGGCTCAGGGTGGATAACAAGACTCAGAGTTTCAGCTACGATCTCTCCTTTGGGGACACTCCGGCGATCTCCGTCGAGGCCCTCGCGGACGGCAACAGCGAGGACGAGACCAGGTACATCCAATATGACGCAGGTGGCTACGGCTCCACCGGCCGTCGGAATGGGGTGACGGTCACGGTCATCGACGACGACAAGCCGGCCGTGTCGCTGTCGCTGTCGCCGGCGTCGGTCTCGGAGAACGGCGGGGTGGCCACGGTGACGGCGACTCTGAGCGAGGCTTCGACCGTGGCCACCACGATCACGGTGTCGGCGGCGGCGGGGACGGACACGGACGCTTCCGACTTCACCCTGAGCGCGGCGCGGACGCTGACGATCGCGGCGGGCGAGACGACGAGTACCGGCACGGTGACGGTCACCGCCGTGGACAACGCCCTGGACGAACCGGACAAGAGTGTCACCGTGTCCGGCTCGGCGTCGAACAGCTCGGCGTTGGGAGTTCTGCAGCCTTCCGACGAGACGTTGACGATCACCGACGACGACGGGCCGACGGTGTCGATCGACTCGCCGAGCGTGACCGAGGGGGACAGCGGTTCGACGAACCTGACCTTCACCGCGACGTTGAGCGCGGCGAGCGTCCAGCAGGTGACGGTGGACTGGGCAGAGGGGACGGGCGGCACCGCTACTTCCGGGACGGACTATACGGCGATCACCGGCGGGACGCTGACCTTCGCGGCGGGGACGATTAGTCAGACCTTCGATGTGGCGGTGACCGGCGATGCGACCGACGAGCTGGACGAAACCGTCGTGGTGACCCTGAGCAGCGCGACGAACGCGACGATCGCGACGGCGACCGGCACGGGGACGATCACGAACGACGACGGGCCGACGGTGTCGATCAACTCGCCGAGCGTGACCGAGGGGGACAGCGGGTCGACGAACCTGACGTTCACGGCGACGTTGAGCGCGGCGAGCGTCCAGCAGGTGACGGTGGACTGGGGGCCAGGGACGGGTGGCACCGCGACTTCCGGGACCGACTACACGGCCGTCACCGGCGGCACATTGACCTTCACGGCGGGGACGACCAGCCAGACCTTCACCGTGGCGGTGACGGGCGACACGACCGACGAGACGAACGAGACCGTCGTGGTGACCCTGAGCAGTCCGACGAACGCGACGATCGCGATGGGTACCGGCACGGGGACGATCACGGACGACGACGGGCCGACGGTGTCGATCAACTCACCGAGCGTGACGGAGGGCGACAGCGGCTCGACGACCCTGACGTTTACGGTGACGTTGAGCGCGGCGAGCGTCCAGCAGGTGACGGTGGCCTATGCGGACGCCGGGACCGGCACGGCCACGTCCGGGACCGACTACACGACCATCACCGGTGGTACGCTGACCTTCACGGCGGGGACGACCAGCCAGACCTTCAACGTATCGGTGACGGGCGACACGACCGACGAGGCGAACGAGACCGTCATGGTGGCGCTGGTCAATCCGACGAACGCGACGATCGCGACCGCGACCGGCACGGGAACGATCACGAACGACGACGGGGCGACGCTGTCGATCAACGCGCCAAGCGTGACCGAGGGGAACAGCGGCTCGACGAACCTGACGTTCACCGTGACCTTGGGCGCGGCGAGCAGCCAGCAGGTGACGGTGGACTACGCGGACGCCGGGACCGGCACGGCCACGTCGGGGACCGACTACACGACCATCACCGGTGGTACGCTGACCTTCCCGGCGGGGACGACCAGCCAGACCTTCAACGTGGCGGTGACGGGCGATACGCTGGGCGAGGCGAACGAGACCGTCGTGGTGACCCTGAGCAACCCGACGAACGCGACGATCGCGACGGGTACCGGCACGGGGACGATCACGAACGACGACTCGGGCCTGATCTTCAACCCCACTGCCCTGACCCTGACCGAGGAAGGCCCCGGCAAGTCATTCACCCTGTCGCTGGCCTCTAATCCCGGGTTTGATGTTTCGATCGATATCTTTCCGCCCGCCGGGCTCAGGGTGAATAACCGCACTAGTACAATAGCCTACGATCTCTCCTTTGGGGACGCTCCGACGTTCTCCGTCGAGGCCCTCGCGGACGGCAACAGCGAGGACGAGACCAGGTACATCCAATATGACGCAGGTGGCTACGGCTCCACCGGCCGTCGGAATGGGGTGGCGGTCACGGTCATCGACGACGACAAGCCGGCCGTGTCGCTGTCGCTGTCGCCGGCGTCGGTCTCGGAGAACGGCGGGGTGGCCACGGTGACGGCGACTCTGAGCGAGGCTTCGACCGTGGCCACCACGATCACGGTGTCGGCGGCGGCGGGGACGGACACGGACGCTTCCGACTTCACCCTGAGCGCGGCGCGGACGCTGACGATCGCGGCGGGCGAGACGACGAGTACCGGCACGGTGACGGTCACCGCCGTGGACAACGCCCTGGACGAACCGGACAAGCGCGTCACCGTGTCCGGCACGGTATCGCACAACGGCGTGACGGCGCCCGCCGACCAGACGCTGACGATCACCGATGACGACCCCGCGCCGACACTGTCGCTCAACTCGCCGAGCGTGACGGAGGGCGACAGCGGCACGACGACCCTGACGTTCACGGCGACCCTGAGCGCAGCGAGCGGCCGGCATGTGACGGTGGCCTGGGCCGACGCCGCGACCGGCACGGCCACGTCCGGGACGGACTACACGGCGATCACCGGCGGGACGCTGACCTTCGTGGCGGGGACGACCAGCCAGACCTTCGACGTGTCGGTGACGGGCGACACGCTGGACGAAGCGAACGAGACGGTGGTGGTGTCCCTGAGCAACCCGACGAACGCGGCCATATCAAGTACGACGGGTACCGGCACGGGGACGATCACGGACGACGACGCGGCGACGGCGACGCTGTCGATCAACTCGCCGAGCGTGGCGGAGGGGGACAGCGGCACGGCCACCCTGACGTTCACGGTGACCTTGAGCGCGGCGAGCGGCCAGTCGGTGACGGTGGCCTACGCCGACGCCGGGACCGGCACGGCCACGTCGGGGACGGACTACACGGCGATTACCGGTAGGACGCTGACCTTCCCGGCGGGGACGACCAGCCAGACCTTCGACGTGGCGGTGACCGGCGATACGACCGACGAGTTGAACGAGACCGTCGTGGTGACCCTGAGCAGCCCGACGAACGCAACCGTATCAGCTACGGCAGGTACCGGCACGGGGACGATCACGGACGACGACGGGCCGACGGTATCGATTGACTCGCCGAGCGTGACGGAGGGGAACAGCGGCTCGACGAACCTGACGTTCACGGTGACGTTGAGCGCGACGACCGTCCAGCAGGTGACGGTGGCCTACGCCGACGCCGGGACCGGCACGGCCACGTCCGGGACGGACTACACGGCGATCGCGGGCGGGACGCTGACCTTCCCGGCGGGGACGACCCGCCAGACCTTCAACGTGGCGGTGACGGGCGATACGACTGCCGAGTCGAACGAGACCGTCATGGTGGCGCTGGTCAATACGACGAACGCGACGATCGCGACGGCGACCGGCACGGGAACGATCACGAACGACGACGGGGCGACGCTGTCGATCAACGCGCCAAGCGTAGCGGAGGGGAACAGCGGCTCGACGAACCTGACGTTCACCGTGACCTTGGGCGCGGCGAGCAGCCAGCAGGTGACGGTGGACTACGCGGACGCTGGGACCGGCACGGCCACGTCCGGGACGGACTACACGGCCATCACCGGTGGTACGCTGACCTTCACGGCGGGGACGACCAGCCAGACCTTCAACGTGTCGGTGACGGGCGATACGCTGGGCGAGGCGAACGAGACCGTCGTGGTGACCCTGAGCAACCCGACGAACGCGACGATCGCGACGGGTACTGGCACGGGGACGATTACGAACGACGACGCGGGCGTGGTCTTCAACCCCACTACCCTGACCCTGACCGAGGAAGGCCCCGGCAAGACGTTCACCGTGGCGCTGGCCTCTGATCCCGGGGACGGGGTTGAGGTTACGATCAGATTCCTCGCGGACCCCGGGCTCGCGATGAGTAGCTTCATTGCCTTCAGGAACAATCGGGATGTCTACCTCGATTTCGAGTACGGCAGCGATCCCTTTGAGATGACCGTCACGGCCCTCGCGGACAGCAACGGCAATGACGAGACCAGGTACATCAGGTACACGACGTCCGGCTACCAAGGTGCCGTGGACATCACTAACCCCCAGAATGCGGTGCGGGTCAACGTCATCGACGACGACAAGCCGGCCGTGTCGCTGTCGCTGTCGCCGGCGTCGGTCTCGGAGAACGCGGGCGTCTCTACGGTGACGGCGACGCTAAGCGAGGCTTCGACCGCGGCCACCACGATCACGGTGTCGGCGGCGGCAGGGACGGGCGCGGACTCTTCCGACTTCACCCTGAGTTCGGCGAACACGCTGACGATCGCGGCGGGCGCGACGACGAGCACCGGCACGGTGACGGTCACCGCCGTGGACAACGCCCTGGACGAACCGGACAAGCGCGTCACCGTGTCCGGCGCGGTATCGCACAACGGCGTGGCGGCGCCCGCCGACCAGACGCTGACGATCACCGATGACGATCCCACGCCGACACTGTCGCTCGACTCGCCGAGCGTGACGGAGGGCGACAGCGGCTCGACGACCCTGACGTTCACGGCGACCCTGAGCGCAGCGAGCAGCCGGTATGTGACGGTGGCCTGGGCCGACGCCGCGACCGGGACGGCCACGTCCGGGACGGACTACACGGCGATCACCGGCGGGACGCTGCTCTTCCCGGCAGGGACGACCAGCCAGACCTTCAATGTGTCGGTGACCGGCGACACGCTGGACGAAGCGAACGAGACGGTGGTGGTGTCCCTGAGCAACCCGACGAACGCGGCCATATCAAGTACGGCGGGTACCGGCACGGGGACGATCACGGACGACGACGCAACGACGGCGACGCTGTCGATCAACTCGCCGACCGTGACGGAGGGTGACAGCGGCTCGACGAACCTGACGTTCACGGTGACCTTGAGCGCGGCGAGCGGCCAGTCGGTGACGGTGGACTACGCCGACGCCGGGACCGGCACGGCCACGTCGGGGACGGACTACACGGCGATTACCGGTAGGACGCTGACCTTCCCGGCGGGGACGACCAGCCAGACCTTCAACGTGGCGGTGACGGGCGATACGACTGGCGAGTCGAACGAGACCGTCGTGGTGACCCTGAGCGGCGCGACGAACGCGACGATCGCGACGGGTACCGGCACGGGGACGATCACGAATGATGACGCGGGCCTGATCTTCACCCCCACTGCCCTGACCTTGAACGAGGAAGGCGCCAGCAAGTCGTTCACCATACAACTGGCCACTGATCCCGGGTTTGATGTTTCGATCGAGATCTTTCCGCCCGACGGGCTCAGGGTGGATAACAGTACTCGGAGCTTCGACTACGATCTCTCCTATGGGGACACTCTGGCGCTCTCCGTCGAGGCCCTCGCGGACAGCAACAGCGAGGACGAGACCAAGTATATCCAGTATAGCGCGTTCAGCTACGGCCCCTCGGGCCGTCAGAATGGGGTGGAGGTCACGGTCATCGACGACGACGAACCGGCCGTGTCGCTGTCGCTGTCGCCGGCGTCGGTCTCGGAGAACGGCGGGGTGGCCACGGTGACGGCGACGCTGGGTGAGGCTGTGGCCGCAGCCACCACGATCACGGTGTCGGCGGCGGCGGGTACGGGCACGGACGCTTCGGACTTCACCCTGAGCGCGGCGCGGACGCTGACGATCGCGGCGGGCGAGACGACGAGTACCGGCACGGTGACGATCACCGCCGTGGACAACGCCCTCGACGAACCGGACAAGAGTGTCACCGTGTCCGGCGCGGCCTCGAGCAGCGCGGGAATTCGGCAACCCACCGATCAGACGCTGACGATCACCGACGACGACGGGCCGACGGTGTCGATCGACTCGCCGAGCGTGACCGAGGGCGACAGCGGTTCGACGAACCTGACGTTCACGGCGACCTTGAGCGCGACGACCGGCCAGCAGGTGACGGTGGATTACGCCGACGCCACGACCGGCACAGCCACGTCGGGGACCGACTACACGGCCATCACCGCCGGGACGCTGACCTTCCCGGTGGGGACGACCAGCCAGACCTTCGACGTAGCGGTGACGGGCGACACGCTGGACGAAGCGAACGAGACGGTGGTGGTGTCCCTGAGCAGCGCGACGAACGCGACGATCGCGACGGGTACCGGCACGGGGACGATCACGGACGACGACGCGACGACGGCGACGCTGTCGATCGACTCGCCGAGCGTGACGGAGGGGAACAGCGGCTCGACGAACCTGACGTTCACGGTGACGTTGAGCGCGGCGAGCGGCCAGCAGGTGACGGTGGACTACGCCGACGCCGGGACCGGCACGGCCACGTCGGGGACGGACTACACGGCGATTACCGGTGGTACGCTGACCTTCACGGCGGGGACGACCAGCCAGACCTTCACCGTGGCGGTGACGGGCGATACGCTGGCCGAGAGGAACGAGACCGTCGTGGTGACCCTGAGCGGCGCGACGAACGCGACGATCGCGACGGCGACCGGCACGGGGTGGATCACGAACGACGATGTGGGCCTGATCTTCACCCCCACTGCCCTGACCTTGACCGAGGAAGGCGCCAGCCAGACCTTCACCGTGACCCTGAGCTCCCGCCCCTCCTCAGAACAGGCTACGATCTTTCTCTACCCTGACCCCGGCCTTGAGTTGAGCGCCGGTAGCGCCGGTACCGCCAGGAACCCTGGGAACGTCACGTTCAATTTCCGGTGGGGGTTTGACTCCCCCCGCGAGATCACCGTCACGGCCCTCGCGGACAGCAACGACGATGACGAGACCAGGTACATCAAGTACAGGACGTCCGGCTACGACGCCGTGGACGACGCTACCACTACCCCCCAGAATGGGGTGCGGGTCAACGTCATCGACGACGACGATCCGACCGTGTCGCTGTCGCTGTCGCCGGCGTCGGTCTCGGAGAACGCGGGCGTCTCTACGGTGACGGCGACGCTGAACAAGGCTGTGACCGCAGCCACCACGATCACGGTGTCGGCGGCGGCGGGGACGGACACGGACGCTTCGGACTTCACCCTGAGTTCGGCGCGGACGCTGACGATCGCGGCGGGCGCGACGACGAGTACCGGCACGGTGACGGTCACCGCCGTGAACAACGCCCTCGACGAACCGGACAAGAGTGTCACTGTGTCCGGCACGGTATCGCACAACGGCGTGATGGCGCCCGCCGACCAGACGTTGACGATCACGGATGACGATCCCACGCCGACGCTGTCGATCAACTTGCCGACCGCGACGGAGGGTGACAGCGGCACGACGAACCTGACGTTCACGGCGACGTTGAGCGCGGCGAGCGGCCGGCAGGTGACGGTGGACTACGCGGACGCCACGACCGGCACGGCCACGTCGGGGACGGACTACACGGCGATCACGGACGGGACGTTGACCTTCACAGCGGGGACGACCAGTCAGACCTTCACCGTAGCGGTGACGGGCGACGTCCTGGATGAGTCGAACGAGACCGTCGTGGTGACGTTGAGCAACGCGGCGAACGCGGCCATATCAGCTACGGCGGGTAGCGGCACGGGAACCATCACCGACGACGATGCGACGCCCTCGATCACGTTGACGGTGGATAAGAGCAGCGTGGGCGAGGGCGACGGGGCGACCCTGATCACGGTGACCGCCACGGTGGACGGCACGACCCGGTTCCCCGCGGCCAAGACGGTGACCGTGAGAGTGGCGGGCAGCGGCACGGCGACGGCGGTGGACTTCACGGCGGTGGCGAACTTCGACATTACGATTGGGGCGGGGGCGGCTAGCCAGACCGGGACGTTCACGCTGACGCCGACGGACGACACGGCGGACGAGACCGACGAGACGATCACGGTGAGCGGCGCCCCAGGCGACCTGACGGTGAATTCGGCGACGATCAGCCTGACGGACAACGACGGCGCGCCGACGCTGTCGATCAACTCGCCGAGCGTGTCGGAGGGGAACAGCGGTTCGACCAACCTGACGTTCACGGTGACGTTGAGTCCGGCAAGCGCCCAGCAGGTGACGGTGGCTTACGCCGACGCCACGACCGGCACGGCCACGTCGGGGACGGACTACACGGCCATCACCGGCGGGACGCTGACCTTCGCGGCGGGGACGACCAGCCAGACTTTCAACGTGTCAGTGCTGGGCGATACGCTGGACGAGGCGAACGAGACGGTGGTGGTATCGCTGAGCAGCCCGACGAACGCGGCCGTATCCAGTACGGCGGGCACCGGCACGGGGACGATCACGGACAACGACGCGA
The DNA here is from genome assembly GCA_958296195.1 of uncultured Pseudomonadales bacterium. GTDB lineage: Bacteria > Pseudomonadota > Gammaproteobacteria > Pseudomonadales > Azotimanducaceae > Azophilus. The sequence goes on from OY282455.1 coordinate 4,187,296, forward strand.
CGCCGACGTTGTCGGTCAACTCACCGAGCGTGACGGAGGGGAACAGCGGTTCGACGAACCTGACGTTCACGGTGACGTTAAGCGCGGCGAGCGGCCGGCAGGTGACGGTGGGCTACGCCGACGCCGGGAGCGGCACGGCCACGTCGGGGACCGACTACACGGCCATCACCGCCGGCACGCTGACCTTTGCGGCGGGGACGATTAGTCAGACCTTCGCCGTGGCGGTGACGGGTGATGCGCTGGACGAGGCGAACGAGACGGTGGTGGTGACGTTGAGCGGCGCGACGAATGCGACCGTATCAAGTGCAGCGGGTACCGGCACGGGAACGATCACGGACGACGACGGCGCGCCGTTGCTGTCAATCAACTCGCCGAGCGTGACGGAGGGTGACAGCGGTTCAAAGAACCTGACGTTCACGGTGAGGTTGAGCGCGGCGAGCGGCCAACAGGTGACGGTGGACTATGCGGACGCCGGGAGCGGCACGGCCACGTCGGGGACGGACTACACGGCGATTACCGCTGGCACGCTGACCTTTGCGGTGGGGACGACCAGCCAGACCTTCAACGTGTCGGTGACGGGCGACGTCATAGACGAGTTGAACGAGACTGTCGTGGTGACCCTGAGCAACCCGACGAATGCGACGACCTCGACGGCGAGCGGGACGGGGACGATCACGGACGACGATGCGACGCCGACCGCGATCACCTTGACGGTGGATGAAAGCAGTGTGGCCGAGGACGACGGGGCGACCACGATCACGGTGACGGCGACGGTGGACGGCGCGACCCGGTTCGCCGCGGCCACGACGGTGACCGTGAGCGTGGCGGGCAGCGGCACGACGACGGCGGTGGACTTTACGGCGGTGGCGGATTTTGACATTACGATCGGGGCGGGGGCGGCGAGTCAGACCGGGACGTTCACGCTGACGCCGACGAACGACACGCTGGACGAAGCGGACGAGACGGTGACGGTGAGCGGCGCGTCGGGCAGCCTGACAGTGAGCTCGACCACGATCAGCCTGACGGACGACGACGACGCGCCGTCGCTGTCGATCAACTCACCGAGCGTGACCGAGGGTGACAGCGGTTCGACGAACCTGACGTTCACGGTGACGTTGAGCGCGGCGAGCGGCCAGCAGGTGACGGTGGACTACGCCGACGCCAGTACCGGCACGGCCACGTCGGGGACGGACTACACGGCCATCACCGCCGGCACGCTGACCTTTGCGGTGGGGACGATTAGTCAGACCTTCGACGTGGCGGTGATGGGCGACGTCATAGACGAGTCGAATGAAACAGTGGTAGCGACGTTAAGCGGCGCGACGAACGCGACGATCGCGACGGCGAGCGGCACGGGGACGATCACGGACAACGATGCGACGCCGACCGCGATCACCTTGACGGTGGATGAGAGCAGTGTGGCCGAGGACGACGGGGCGACGACGATCACGGTGACGGCGACGGTGGACGGCACGACCCGGTTCGGTTCGGCCACGACGGTGCAGGTAAGCGTGGCAGGCAGCGGCACGGCGACGGCGGTGGACTTTGCGGCGGTGACGGACTTCGATATTGAGATTGGGGCGGGGGCGGCGAGCCAGACCGGGACGTTCACGCTGACGCCGACGAACGATGCGCTGGACGAGGCTGACGAGACGGTGACGGTGAGCGGCACGTCGGGCAGCCTGACGGTGAGTTCGGCCACGATCAGCCTGACGGACGACGACGACGCGCCGTCGTTGTCGATCAACTCACCGAGGGTGACGGAAGGGAACAGTGGCGCGACGAACCTGACGTTCACGGTGAGGTTGAGCGCGGCAAGCGGCCAGCAGGTGACGGTGGCCTACGCCGACGCCAGGACCGGCACGGCCACGTCGGGGACGGACTACACGGCGATCACCGCCGGCACGCTGACCTTTGCGGTGGGGACGACCAGCCAGACCTTCACCGTGGCGGTGACGGGTGATGCGCTGGACGAGGCGAACGAGACCGTCGTGGTGACCCTGAGCAATGCGACGAACGCGACGATCGCGACGGCGAGCGGCACGGGGACGATCACGGACAACGATGCGCAGCCGACGTTGTCGGTCAACTCGCCGAGCGTGACCGAGGGGAACAGCGGCTCGACGAACCTGACGTTCACGGTGAGGTTGAGCGCGGCGAGCGGCCGGCAGGTGACGGTAGCCTGGGGGTCAGGGACGGGCGGTACGGCCACGTCCGGGACGGACTACACGGCCATCACCGGCGGGACGCTGACCTTCGCGGCGGGGACGACCAGTCAGACCTTCGACGTGGCGGTGACCGGCGACACGCTGGACGAAGCGAACGAGACGGTGGTGGTGACCCTGAGCAGCCCGACGAACGCGACCATATCGAATACGGCGGGTACCGGCACGGGGACGATCACCGACGACGATGCGACGCCGACGCTGTCGATCAACTCGCCGAGCGTGTCGGAGGGGAACAGCGGCTCAGCGACTCTGACGTTCACGGTGACGTTGAGCGCGGCGAGCGGCCGGCAGGTGACGGTGGACTACGCGGATGCCACGACCGGCACAGCCACGTCCGGGACCGACTACACGGCGCTCACGGGCGGGACGCTGACCTTCCCGGCGAGGACGATTAATCAGACCTTCACCGTGGCGGTGACGGGCGACGTCCTGGCCGAGTCGAACGAGACGGTGGTGGTGACGTTAAGCAGCCCGACGAACGCGACCGTATCAAGTACGGCGGGTACCGGCACGGGGACGATCACGGACGACGACGCCGCGCCGACGGTGATCACCTTGACGGTGAATAACAACAGTGTGGGCGAGGGCGCCGGGGCGACCACGATCACGGTGACGGCGACGGTGGCCGGCACGACCCGGTTCGTTGACGCCAGGACGGTGCGGGTGAGCGTGGCGGGCAGCGGCACGGCGACGGCGGTGGACTTTGCGGCGGTATCGGACTTTGACATTACGATCGGGGCCGGGGCAGCGAGCCAGACCGGGACATTCACGCTGACGCCGACGAACGATGCGACGGACGAGACCAACGAGACGGTAACGGTAAGCGGCGCCTCAGGCAGCCTGACGGTGAATTCGGCCACGATCACGTTGACGGACGACGACGACGCGCCGACGGCGATCACGTTGACGGTGGACGACAACAGCGTGGGTGAGGGGGACGGAGCGACTTTGATCACGGTGACGGCGACGGTGGCCGGCGCGACCCGGTTCGCGGCGGCCACGACCGTTGGGGTGAGCGTGGCAGGCAGCGGGACGGCGACGGCGGTGGACTTTGCGGCGGTGACGGCGTTCAACATCACGATTGCGGCGGGCGCCGCGAACGGTACCGGGACGTTCACGCTGACGCCGACGGATGATGCGACGGACGAGACCGACGAGACGGTGACGGTGCGCGGGACGTCGGGCAGCCTGACGGTGAGCCCGGCCACGATTACGTTGACGGACGACGATGCCGCGCCGACGTCGATCACGCTGACGGTGGACGACAGCAGCGTGGGCGAGGGCGATGGGGCGACCACGATCACGGTGACGGCCACGGTGGCCGGGACGACCCGGTTCGTTGATTTCAGGACGGTGCGGGTGCGCGTGGCGGGTAGCGGGACGGCGACGGCGGTGGACTTTGCGGCGGTGTCGGCGTTCGACATCATTATCGCGGCGGGGGCGGCGAGCCAGACCGGGACGTTCACGCTGACACCGACGAACGATGCGCTGGACGAGACCGACGAGACGGTGACGGTGAGCGGGACGTCGGGCAGCCTGACGGTGAGCCCGGCCACGATCACGCTGACGGACAACGACGCGACGCCGACGCTGTCGATCGACTCGCCGAGCGTGACGGAGGGGGACAGCGGCGCGACGAACCTGACGTTCACGGTGACCTTGAACGCGGCGAGCGGGAAGCAAGTAACGGTGCAATATGCGGATGCGAGCATGGGGACGGCTGCTTCCGGGACTGACTACACGGCGATCGCGGGCGGGACGCTGACCTTCGCGGCGGGGACGACGAGCCAGACCTTCACCGTGGCGGTGACGGGCGATGTCCTGGCCGAGTCGAACGAGACGGTGGTGGTGTCGTTAAGCAGCCCGACGAACGCGGCCATATCAAGTACGGAGGGTACCGGCACGGGGACGATCACGGACAACGACGCGACGCCGACTGCGATCACGTTGACGGTGAACGACAACAGCGTGGGCGAGGGCGACGGGGCGACCCTGATCACGGTGACGGCCACGGTGGTTGGGACGACCCGGTTCGTTGATGCCAGGACTGTTCGAGTGAGCGTGGCGGGCAGCGGCACGGCGTCGGCGGTGGACTTTGCGGCGGTGTCGGCCTTCGACATTACAATCGCGGCGGGCGCGGCGAGCGGTACCGGCAGCTTCACGCTGACGCCGACGGTCGATGCGACGGACGAGACCAACGAGACGGTGACGGTGAGCGGCGCCTCAGGCAGCCTGACGGTGAATTCGGCCACGATCGCGTTGACGGACGACGACGCCGCGCCGACGGCGATCACGTTGACGGTGAATGATAACAGTGTGGGCGAAGGCGACGGGGCGACCCTGATCACGGTGACCGCCACGGTGGTCGGCGCGACGCGGTTCGCCGCGGCCACGACCGTTGGGGTGAGCGTGGCGGGCAGCGGCACGACGACGGCGGTGGACTTTGCGGCGGTGTCGGCGTTCGACATCACGATTGCGGCGGGCGCCGCGAGCGGCACCGGGACGTTCACGCTGACGCCGACGGACGATGCGACGGACGAGACCGACGAGACGGTGACGGTGCGCGGCACGGCGGCCGGCCTGACGGTGAGCCCGGCCACGATCGCGTTGACGGACGACGACGCCGCGCCGACGGCGATCACGCTGACGGTGGACGACAGCAGCGTGGGTGAGGGCGACGGGGCGACCACGATCACGGTAACGGCGACGGTGGGCGGGACGACCCGGTTCGCCGCGACCACGACCGTTGAGGTGAGCGTGGCAGGCAGCGGGACAGCGACGGCGGTGGACTTTGCGGCGGTGGCGGATTTCAACATCGCTATCGCTGCGGGCGCGGCGAGCCAGACCGGGACGTTCACGCTGACGCCGACGGACGATGCGGTGGATGAGACCAACGAGACGGTGACGGTGAGCGGGACGTCGGGCAGCCTGACGGTGAACTCGGCCACGATCACGTTGACGGACAACGACGCCGCGCCGACGGCGATCACGTTGACGGTGAACGACGATGGCGTGGGCGAGGGCGACGGCGCGACCCTGATCACGGTGACGGCGACGGTGGCCGGGACGACCCGGTTCGCCGCGGCCACGACGGTGCGGGTGAGCGTGGCAGGGACCGGCGCGGCGGGGGCGGTGGACTTTGCGGCGGTGTCGGCGTTCGACATCACGATTGCGGCGGGCGCCGCGAGCGGCACCGGGACGTTCACGCTGACGCCGACGAACGATACGGCGGACGAGACCGATGAGACTATCACGGTGAGTGGCGCCTCAGGCAGTCTGACGGTGAGCTCGGCCACGATCAACCTGACGGACGACGACGGCCCGCCGACCTCGCTCACGTTGACGGTGGACGACAGCAGCGTGGGCGAGGGGGATGGGGCGACCCTGATCACGGTGACGGCGACGGTAAACGGCACGACGCAGTTCGCCGGGGTGACGACGGTGACCGTGAGCGTGGCGGGGACCGGCGCGGCGGGGGCGGTGGACTTCGCGGCGGTGTCGGACTTTGACATTACGATTGCGGCGGGGGCGACGAACGGTACCGGGACGTTCACGCTGACGCCGACGGACGATGCGCTGGACGAGACCAACGAGACGGTAACGGTAAGCGGCGCCTCAAGCGGCTTGACGGTGAATTCGGCCACGATCGCGTTGACGGACGACGACGCCGCGCCGACGGCGATCACGTTGACGGTGGACGACAACAGTGTGGGCGAAGGCGACGGGGCGACCCTGATCACGGTGACCGCCACGGTGGTCGGCGCGACCCGGTTCGCCGCGGCCACGACCGTTGGGGTGAGCGTGGCGGGCAGCGGGACGACGACGGCGGTGGACTTTGCGGCGGTGTCGGCGTTCGACATCACGATTGCGGCGGGCGCCGCGAGCGGCACCGGGACGTTCACGCTGACGCCGACGGACGATGCGACGGACGAGACCGACGAGACGGTGACGGTGCGCGGCACGGCGGCCGGCCTGACGGTGAGCCCGGCCACGATCGCGTTGACGGACGACGACGCCGCGCCGACGGCGATCACGCTGACGGTGGACGACAGCAGCGTGGGCGAGGGCGACGGGGCGACCACGATCACGGTAACGGCGACGGTGGGCGGGACGACCCGGTTCGTTGACGCCAGGACCGTGAGCGTGCGCGTGGCGGGCAGCGGCACGGCGACGGCGGTGGACTTTGCGGCGGTGTCGGCGTTCAACATCACGATTGCGGCGGGCGCCGCGAGCCAGACCGGGACGTTCACGCTGACGCCGACGGACGATGCGGTGGATGAGACCAACGAGACGGTGACGGTGAGCGGGACGTCGGGCAGCCTGACGGTGAATTCGGCCACGATCACGTTGACGGACAATGACGCGACGCCGACGGCGATTGCCTTGACGGTGAACGACGACGGCGTGGGCGAGGGCGACGGGGCGACCCTGATCACGGTGACGGCGACGGTGGCCGGCACGACCCGGTTCGCCGCGGCCACGACGGTGACCGTGAGTGTGGCGGGCAGCGGGACGGCGGGGGCGGTGGACTTTGCGGCGGTCACGGACTTTGACATTACGATTGCGGCGGGGGCGGCGAGCGGCGCCGGCAGCTTCACGCTGAGGCCGACCGCCGATGCGGTGGACGAGACCGATGAGACGATCACGGTGAGCGGGACGTCGGGCAGCCTGACGGTGAGCTCGGCCACGATCAACCTGACGGACGACGACGGCCCGCCGACGTCGCTCACGCTGACGGTGGACGACAGCAGCGTGGGCGAAGGCGACGGGGCGACTTTGATCACGGTGACGGCGACGGTGAACGGCACGACGCGGTTCGCCGGGGTGACGACGGTGACCGTGAGCGTGGCGGGGACCGGTGTGGCGGGGGCGGTGGACTTCGCGGCGGTGTCGGACTTTGACATTACGATTGCGGCGGGGGCGGCGAGCGGCGCCGGCAGCTTCACGCTGACGCCGACGGTCGATGCGCTGGACGAGACCGACGAGACGCTGACGGTGAGCGGGACGTCGGGCAGCCTGACGGTGAACTCGGCGACGCTCACGTTGACGGACGACGACGCCGCCCCGACTGCGATCACCTTGACGGTGGACGACAGCAGCGTGGGCGAAGGCGACGGGGCGACTTTGATCACGGTGACGGCGACGGTGGCCGGGGCGACGCGGTTTGCTACGACCACGACCGTTGGGGTGAGCGTGGCGGGCAGCGGGACGGCGACGGCGGTGGATTTTGCGGCGGTGTCGGCGTTCGACATCACGATTGCGGCGGGGGCGGCGAGCGGCACCGGGAGCTTCACGCTGACGCCGACGGCCGACGTCGTGGACGAGACGGACGAGACTGTGACGGTGCGCGGCACCTCAGGCAGCCTGACGGTGAGCCCGGCGACGATCACGCTGACGGACGACGACGCGGCCCCGACCGCGCTCACCTTGACGGTGGACGACAGCAGCGTGGGCGAAGGCGACGGGGCGACGACGATCACGGTGACGGCCGCGGTGGACGGCGCGACCCGGTTCGCCGCGGCCACGACGGTGCGCGTGAGCGTGGCGGGCGGCGGCGCGGCGGCGGCGGTGGACTTCGCGGCGGTGTCGCCCTTCGACATCGAGCTCACGGCCGGGGCGGCGAGCGGTACCGGGACGTTCACGCTGACGCCGACGAACGATGCGCTGGACGAGACCGACGAGACAGTGACGGTGAGTGGCGCGTCGGGCAGCCTGACGGTGAGTCCGACCACGATCACGTTGACGGATGATGATGCGACGCCGCCCTCGATCACACTGACGGTGAGCAGCGCCAGCGTGGGCGAGGGCGACGGGGCGACGACGATCACGGTGACGGCGACGGTGGACGGCGCGACGCGGTTCGCCGCGGCCCGGACCGTTGGGGTGAGCGTGGCGGGGAGCGGGACGGCGACGGCGGTGGACTTTGCGGCGGTGTCGGCGTTCAACATCGAGATTGCGGCAGGGGCGGCGAGCGGTACCGGGCGCTTCACGCTGACGCCGACGGACGATACGACGGACGAGACCAACGAGACGCTGACGGTGAGCGGCGCCTCAGGCAGCGTGCCGGTGAACCCGGCCACGATCACGTTGACGGACAACGATGCGGCGCCAACCGAGATCGCGTTGACGGTGAACGACAATAGCGTGGGTGAGGGCGACGGGGCGACGACGATCACGGTGACGGCGACGGTGGTCGGCACGTTGCGGTTCGCGGAGGCCACGACGGTGCGGGTGCGCGTGGCGGGCAGCGGCCCGGCGACGGCGGTGGACTTCGCGACGGTGGCGGACTTCGACATCGAGATTCCGGCGGGCGCGGCGCGCGGTACCGGGCGCTTCACGCTGACGCCGACGGACGATGCGGTGGACGAGACCGGCCAGACGGTGACGTTGAGCGGCGCGTCGGGCAGCCTGACGGTGAACCCGGCCACGATCACGGTGACGGACAACGATGCGACGCCGACTGCGATCACCTTGACGGTGGACGACGACGGCGTGGGCGAGGGCGACGGGGCGACCCTGATCACGGTGACGGCGACGGTGGCCGGCGGGACCCGGTTCGCCGCGGCGACGACGGTGACGGTGAGCGTGGCGGGCAGCGGCACGGCGGGGGCGGTGGACTTCGCGGCGGTGTCGGACTTCGATATCACGATTGCGGCGGGCGCCGCCAGTGGTACCGGCACCTTCACGCTGACGCCGACGGACGACGCGGCGGACGAGGCCGACGAGACCATCACGGTGAGCGGCGCCTCGGGCAGCCTGACGGTGAGCCCGGCCACGATCAGCCTGACGGACGACGACGGCGCCCCGACCTCAATCACGCTGACGGTGAACGACAACAGCGTAGGCGAGGGCGACGGGGCGACGATGATCACGGTGACGGCGACGGTGAACGGCGCAACGCAGTTCGCCGCGGTCACGACGGTGACCGTGAGCGTGGCAGGGAGCGGCACGGCGACGGCGGTGGACTTCGCGGCAGTGTCGGACTTCGACATCACGATCGCGGCGAACGCGGCGAGCGGCGCCGGGAGCTTCACGCTGACGCCGACCGACGATGCGACGGACGAGACCGACGAGACCATCACGGTGCGCGGCGCCGCAAGCGGCCTGACGGTGAACTCAGCCACGATCGCGCTGACGGACGACGACGCGGCCCCGACCGCGCTCACCTTGACGGTGGATGAGAGCAGCGTGGGCGAGGGCGACGGCGCGACGACGATCACGGTGACGGCGACAGTGGACGGCGCGACCCGGTTCGCCGCGGCGAAGACCGTTGGGGTAAGCGTGACCGGCAGCGGCACGGCGACGGCGGTGGACTTCGCGGCGGTGTCGGCGTTCAACATCGAAATCGCCGGGGACGCGGCGAGCGGCACCGGGACGTTCACGCTGACGCCGACAGACGACGTCGTGGACGAGACCGACGAGACCATCACGGTGCGCGGCGTCTCAAGCGGCCTGACGGTGAGCCCGGCCACGATCACGTTGACGGATGACGATGCCGCCCCGACCGGGATTACCTTGACGGTGAACAACGACAGGGTGAGCGAGCGCACCGGGGCGACGACGATCACGGTGACGGCGACGGTGAACGGCGGCACGCGGTTCGCCGCGGCCAGGACCGTTCGGGTGAGCGTGGCGGGGAGCGGCGCACCGGGGACGGTGGGCTTCGCGGCGGTGGCGGCGTTCGACATCGAGGTCCCGGCGGGCGCGGCGCGCGGCACCGGCACCTTCACGCTGACGCCGACGGACGATGGGGTGGTCAACGCCGACGAGACGGTGGCGGTGAGCGGCGCGTCGGGCGGCCTGACGGTGAACCCGGCCCCGATCACGGTGACGGACGACGACGGGGCGCCGCCGCCGTCGCTGTCGATTGACTCACCGAGCGTGGCGGAGGGGGACGGCGGCGCGACGGACCTGACGTTCACGGTGGCCCTGAGCGCGGCCAGCGCCGAGCGGGTGACGGTGGACTACGCGGACGCCGGGACCGGGACGGCCACGTCCGGGACCGACTACGCGGCGATCGCCGGCGGGACGCTGACCTTCCCTGCGGGGACGACGGCCCGGAGGATCACGGTGTCGGTGACGGGGGACACCGCCGCGGAACCGAACGAGACGGTGGCGGTGTCGCTGCGCAACCCCGCCAATGCGACGATTGGAGCCGGCACGGGGACGGGGACGATCGCGGACGACGACGGCGGGGGCGGCGTTCCGGCCCCGCCGCCGACGCTGCTGATCGACTCGCCGAGCGTGGCGGAGGGGGACAGCGGCTCGAGGGATTTGACGTTCACGGTGACCCTGAGCGCGGCCAGCGCCGAGCAGGTGACGGTGGACTACGCGGACGCCGGGACGGGGACGGCGACCCCGGGGGCCGACTATGCGGCCATCACCGGCGGGACGCTGACCTTCGCGGCGGGGACGACGAGCCGGACCTTCGACGTGTCGGTGACCGGCGACGCGCTCGCCGAGGCGGACGAGACCATCGTGGCGGCCCTGAGCGGCGCGGCGAACGCGACCATCTCGACGGCGACCGGCACGGGGACGATCACGGACGACGACGGCGCGCCGTCGCTGTCGATCGACTCGCCGCGCACGGCGGAGGGGGACAGCGGCTCGACGGACCTGACGTTCACGGTGACGCTGAGCCCGGCGAGCGGCCGGCCGGTGACGGTGGCCTGGGCCGATGCGGGGACCGGCACGGCCGCTTCGGGGACGGACTACGCGGCGGTCGCCGGCGGGACGCTGACCTTCGCGGCGGGGGAGACGGGCAAGTCGTTCACGGTGTCGGTGACGGGCGACGTCCTGGACGAGGCGGACGAGACCGTCATGGTGGTCCTGGGCAGCCCGACGAACGCGACCGTGTCAAGCACGGCGGGCGTCGGGACGGGGACGATTGCGGACGACGACGCGGCACCAACGCTGTCGGTGGACTCGCCGAGCGTGGCGGAGGGGGACGGCGGCTCGACGGACCTGACGTTCACGGCGACGCTGAGCGCGGCGAGCGGCCGGCGGGTGACGGTGGACTGGGCCGACGCCGGGAGCGGCACGGCCACGTCGGGGACGGACTACGCGGCGGTCGCCGGCGGGACGCTGGCCTTCGCGGCGGGGGCGACGAGCCGGACCTTCGACGTTTCGGTGACGGGCGACGCGCTGGCCGAGCCGGACGAGACCGTCGTGGTGACGTTGAGCAGCCCGATGAACGCCGTCCTGGGGACGGCGCGCGGCGTCGGCGCGATCGTCGACGACGACGTCGACCTGACGCCGAGCTTCGGCGGCGCGGCGGTGCCGGACCAGTCGTGGACCCGGAACTGGCCGATCCCGGCGTTGACGCTGCCGGCGGCGACGGGCGGCGACGGGGCGCTGACCTACGCGCTGGCGCCGGAACCGCCCGCCGGGCTGAGCTTCAACGCGGCGACGCGGGAGTTGTCAGGGACGCCGACGCAGGCGCGGGCGGCGGCCGAATACAGCCTGACGGCCACGGACAGGGACGGGGACGCGGCGGCGCTGAGCTTCTCGGTCGAGGTGACTGGCCCGGTCGTGGCGTCGATTGCGGACGGCCAGGCGGTGGAGGGCGAACCCGTCGAGTTCGGGATTGCGCTGTCCAAGCCGGTGCCGGAGGGCGGGTCGCTGCTGGTGGTTTGGCGGACGGCCGACGGCACGGCCCTGGCGCCGTCCGACTATGCGCCGCCCGCGGGCGGGCGCGGGGAGTTGACGATCGCGGCGGGACAGGACGCGGCGGCGATCGCCGTTCGGACTGCGGACGACGGCGTGGCGGAGGGCGAGGAGGCGTTCACGGTGAGGCTGGTCAGCGCCGGCCATGCGGAGTTGGGCGACGCGGAGGCGGCGGGCCGGATCGTTGACGACGACCTGGCGCCGCTGCGCGGCGAGGCGCTGCAATGGTCCCTGGCGGCGTTCGGGCGGACGGTGGCGACGGAGGCGGTGGACGCCGTCGGGCAGCGCTTCCGGCCCGGCGGCTCGGCGAGCGCGGCGAGTGCGCCTCGGGCTGGGGGGCCGGACGCGCCGGCGTGGGCCGGCGCCGGGGGGGCGGATGCGCCGCCGTGGGCCGGCGGCGGCGCGGCCGGGGCGGGTTGGACGCCCGGCGCGGGGCGGAGCTTTTCCCCAGGTGGTTCCGCCGGGGCGGGCTTGCCCGGCGGCCTTGCCGATCCCGAGCGTTCGCCGCTGGGCGAATTCCTGTCCCAGGCCGCCTTTGAAACGCGCCTTGGCGCGACTGACGCCGACGGCGGGGAGGGGAGGCATTGGACAATGTGGGGCCGGGGTTCGAGGAGCCGGTTCAGCGGCCGGTCCGGGGCGGGGCTGTCGTTGGACGGGGAGGTGGACACGGGCTACCTGGGCGCGGACGTGCGGCTGGCCGAGGATGGTCCGCTGCTGGGCGTGGCGCTGTCGCACAGCGTCGGGGAACTGAGCTATGAGGCGGCGGGGGCCGGGCTGGACGGGGGGCGGGTGGACGTGGACCTGAGCAGCGTGCTGCCCTATGGCCACTGGGCGCTGAACGGGCGGGTGTCCCTGTGGGGGCTGCTGGGCGTCGGTTGGGGGAAGGCGGTTTTGACGGACGGGTTCGGGCGGGCGGCGGCGGACACGACGATGCGGATGGCGGCGTTGGGCGGCCGCGGGGAGTTGGCGTCGTGGCGGGGGCTGGAGCTGGCGCTGAAGGGGGACGCCTTCGCGGTGGGCATGGCGGGGTCGGCGGCGCGCGGCGCCGCGGCGGCGATGCCGGATGTGGACGCGAAGGCGAATCGTCTGCGGCTGATGGTGGAGGGAAGGCGCGACTGGCGGCCGTCGGCGCAGCAGCAGTTGGAGTTGAGCCTGGAGTTCGGCGGCCGCTGGGACGGGGGCGACGCGGACACGGGCGTGGGCGCGGAGCTGGGCGGGGGGTTGGCGTACCGCCATGCGGCCTGGGGCTTGGGCCTTGAGGCGCGGGGCCGGTACTTGCTGGGGCATGCGGAGCGGGCGTTCGAGGAATGGGGCGCAAGCGTGGCGGTGGCGTTGGATCCGGGCGATGAGGGGGTTGGCGCGTCGTTCGCCCTGTCGCCGATTTGGGGGGAGGCGTCGAGCGGGGTGGAGGGCATGTGGCGGAGCGGGCGGCTGCTGGGCGCGGGCCTGGGCGGCCAGGCGGCGCCGGGCGGGCGCGGCGGCTGGCGGCCGAGCCGGCTGCGGATGGAGTGGGGCTATGGATTCGAGACCCGCGGGCCGAGCTTGCTGAAGCTGTACGGGGCGCTGGAGGAGGATGGTCCGGGGAGCAGGAACTGGCGTCTGGGCGGCCTGGTGACGGGCGGGCGGTTCGACTGGGGCCTGGAGCTGGACCGCCGGGAGGGTCGGGGCGAGCCGCCCCAGTACGGCATCCTGCTGAAGTTCGGCAACCGATTGGGGAACGCGGGCCCTGCGGCGCCGCCTGCACGAAAAGGCCGCTAGGCGCTCGTGACGGCAGGCGTCACGCTTGGCGCGCAGGAACCCGTGCTTGAGCAGACTGCGCTTCAAGTGGTCATCGAACTCCCGCTGGACGAAATGCGGTGCGGATCCGCCTTCGGCCTCCAACGGGCGAGACACTCAGAGTAGCGGGTCTCGACAATCTGGCGCAAACCAACCAGACGGACATTGCAGCACATCCGAGGGCGAATGTTCGGAAACAAATCCTCCGCAATCAAATCAACATCTTGCGTACAACTTTAAAATGGTCCTGCCCGTTGGTCAGTTCTGGTTGGCCCAAGCCTAGGCTCGGGCCTACAATGCCCGCATGGACGCAAAGCCACTGAAAGCTGTCGCCAAGAGCGGCACCGCCCAACCCAAGGCGGGCATTGCTGGTCAGCCTGATCCCTTGGCCGGCCCCGAGGCCGCAAAGGGCGGAGCATCTCAGGCCCAAACAGGTCGGGCGGTGCGGCTGCCCGGCCTGGAGTTTCCCGGCTGCAAGCCGGTGCGCATGACGCGGGAGGACATCGCCAGCTTTGAGGGCCGCTTGGAGTTCTGGGACGCGGACGCCGCCACCGCCTGGATTTGCGAACCCACCAGCCCCTACCATGAACGCCCGTCCCGCCGGCTAACCCGGCTGGTGGAGCGCATCGCCTTGGTGCGCGGCTCCCCCTTTGAGTGCTACGGCCACATGGACCTGCTGCTGCGGGACCGACAGGGCCATGCGCGGCGCATCATGCAGGCGGACGAGTCACTCTACCTGCATCCCGCCAAGGCGCGGCTGCCGGGAGTCTCCGCCATGGTGGTGGGGGAGGACGACTTCCCCGACCTGGTGCTGGAGGTGGACCACAGCACGGACATGCGCCGGGGCAAGCTGAAGCTGTACGAGTCCTGGGGCTTCCCGGAGATCTGGGTGGAGGTGCCGGAGCAGCGGGCGCCGAGCCGCCCCCGCAGCCGCCTGCCGGGGCTGACCATTCACCTGTTGAAAGGCGATGCCTACCGAGTTTCCCCGGAAAGCCGGGCCTTCCCCGGTTGGACGGCGGAGGAGATACACGCCGCCCTGAACGAGGCCGAGCTCTCCACCCAAACGGTTGCCGCCTTGGAGCGGGTGGGCGCATCCCTAGGCGCACGGGAGGGCACTGGCCCGGACGACGACCCACAGATGCGCGATCACCTGCAGCAGGCTTTGGAGAAAGGCCGGGCGGAGGGCGAGGCCCTTGGCCGGGCAGAAGGCGAGGCCTTGGGCCGAAGCGAAGGTTTGGCCAAGGTCGTTCGCCAAATTCTGACGATCCGGGGCATTGCGTTTGCCGAAGAATTTCCCGCCAACGTGCCCGGCTTCGCAGAGGCGTCGGAAGAGGCCGCCGTCAACGCCGCTTCGGCCTGTGGCAGTGAGACGGACTTCAGAGTGCGCCTTCGGGATCTAGCCAGTTGATGTAGCGCATCTAAATGATGTTGTAAGCACCATTGAAAGTTTTAAGAATCGTGATTCTGCCCCTCCTCTCCAACTCGACGACCACACGGAGAAACCTTCAATGCAAAATGCACCAAAAGCACTAAACACGATTCTCTATGGTCCGCCTGGCACCGGTAAGACTTTCCGCACGGCTCACCGCTGTGTGGAAATCTGCGACGGGCCGCTGGACCAACCTCTGGGTCAAGATGAAATCCGCCAGCGCTACAAGAAGCTGGTAGAAGACGGTCGAGTGGAATTCATCACCTTCCATCAGTCCTATGGCTACGAAGAGTTTGTCGAGGGCCTGCGCCCAGAAACGAAATTCGTTAGAGAGGGGGAAGATACGGAAAAGCGCTCAGGTGCAGGATCAGTTGACCAGGAACCCAAGTCAAGCGCAGGCTTCCGCCTTGTTCCCAATCCGGGAGTGCTAAAGCGCATTGCCAACCGTGCCCGCCAGGCATCTTTTAACCTCACTGGACGACAGATATTTAAGATGAGTCTTGGCAATCCAAAACAGGGAAACGAGTACGAAGAAATCTTTACCCAATCCATAACAGAAAGTTGTACGCTGATTGGGAAAGGCCGCCAAGTGGATTGGTCTGATCCGAAATTTGATGACAACGGAGAAATTGACCAATACCAACAGTCAAATCCTAATGCAGGTCTCTTGAAGAGCGACATCCGCATGATTAAGTGCTTCAGGAATAAGATGAAGGTTGGCGACATAGTGATCGTATCGGCAAAATCAAATAAATTCCGAGCTGTTGGAGAGGTGAAAGGGCCTTATGAATTCTCACCCGATAGCGAGTACTGGCATCGCCGCGCTGTTGAGTGGCTTTGGTGGGACAGCGTTGGGAGGTCGTTTAAGGAAATTTATCCCAAGATAATGGCGCAACCAACCATATATGAGCTTCAGCGAAGTTTGATCGATGACGAAAAACTGGTCGAGGTTGTCGGCGGCGCACAAACGCAGCCCTATGTCCTTGTCATTGACGAAATCAACCGGGCCAACATCTCGAAGGTGATGGGGGAGCTTATTACGCTGCTGGAGGAAGACAAGCGTGAGGGCGCGGATAACGAGGTGTCCGTCACTCTGCCCTATTCCGGGGAGCGATTCACACTGCCGGCAAACCTACACATTCTCGGCACCATGAATACTGCCGACCGGTCCATCGCCTTGCTGGACACAGCTCTGCGCCGGCGTTTCCAATTTGAGGAATTGTCACCGACCCCGAAACTGCTTGAAGATGTGGAAGGCGTCAAGTTGCGTGAAGTGCTGAAAGCCATCAACGAGCGGTTGGAGTACCTCGTTGACAGAGATCACCTAGTCGGCCATGCTTGGTTGATGGGGGCAGAGACCAAGGCAGATGTGGACGATATCATGCGCCACAAGATCATCCCCCTTATCGCCGAGTACTTCTATGACGACTGGCGCAAGGTTCGGGCGGTACTCGGCGGCACCGACGACTTTGTGCAAAGGGAAAAGCTCCAAAGGCCGCCAGGGCTCGAAGAAACGGATGCATACGAGGACCGTTACCGCTGGACCGTCAAGGGGGAATTTCACTTGAAAGCCTACAGCCGCCTCATCGAAGGGAAGCACAGCGGCGGAGGGAGCGAAGATTAAGATCGTCTCCGCGACCCTCACCTGTAAGGAATGGGGCAACCTGCGCGTAGGGACGAATTTGACAGCCAACCAAGCTGACCGCCTTTGCGCCCTCGGCAAAAGGGCCAGTGAGCAGCTCAAGGCAAAGCCCACCGTTTTGGTCCACACCCATCAGGGCATTCAGGCGCAGCAGGTCGTCGGCGTTCTTGCAATTCCTGGCGCGACCTTGGAAATTCTGCCCAAGATCCAAGGCAAGGACCATCAGGTTCGCGCCGCACTCGTGCGTATGCTGGCGGTGGCCCAAAACCTCAAACTGGCTGATGGTGAACTCGCCGCCTTTCAGACGCAACGGCAGGATCTATTGGAAGTCCTCATCGGGCTATTTGCAAACCGGCTGCTTGCCGCCACGCGGCGCGGCCTGCCGCATCGTTATATGAAGCGAGAAGAAGATCTAAGGATCCTGCGAGGGAAGCTCAACGTGACGCGCCAACTGACCCGCCTTGCAGTCCGGCCTGACCTGCTAGCCTGCCGCTTTGATGAATTTTCCGAAAATACGCCCCTCAACCGCGTCCTAAAGGCTGTGGTTGCGCGGTTGACCGGAGTGGCTCGCTCCGCCGCGAATCGCCGATGTCTGGGTGAAATCAGCTCCCGCTTGGAGTTCGTGGGCGAAACGTCGGGTCCCCTCCGCGAGCAGGTGCGCCTAGACCGCACCAACCTTGTGTTCCATAACTTATACCGGCTCGCCCTTTTGTTCCTCAAAGGGGATTGGCAGACCACAACAAGCGGTGATTCGCTGGGCTTCACTCTGCTCTTTCCCATGAACGAGTTGTTCGAGAGCTTCATTGGCAAATGTCTGAAGCGCGCTCTTCCGCCAGGGGCTGTTGATCTGCAACACAGCAGGCATAACGCCCTGCGCGACCGGGAAGGCAAAGAGCTATTCCGATTGCGGCCCGATGCCGTTATCCAAACCCCGACAATCATCCTCGACACGAAGTGGAAGCCCCTCGATCCGGCCGCCAGCGACGGAAACTTCGGCGTCTCCCCATCCGACGTTTACCAAATGTTGGCCTACGCCCAAGCGTACGACGCGCAGCGCCTAATCCTGATCTATCCTTGGCAAAGGGAACTGGGGATTGAGGAGGGCATTGCCTGCGAGTGGACCATAGCAGGAACCGAACGCCGCCTGTACATCGCCACCGTCGATGTCAGCCGCCCACCAAAACAGGTCATCGACGCTCTACGCAAAATCGTGGATCGCATGGAGGCATCCGTCTCAAGTGAAGCCGCATAGCCCGAACGGGCTGCAAATTGATGACGGCATAACGCGCCTGTTAGATGGCGGCAAGGTGCCGTTCCGTACAGCAACCGGGAGCGGGGCACAAACGGACACCTCAGCGGACACCAGCGCCGGCCTTTTCCCCAAGGCCGATCACTGCTGGACTTGGTGGAGTTCGAAGTATAGGCGGCTGGGAATTGGATCAATGCGATGCCAATGAAGCTACACGGCTGGAAAACGCCTCTTGATGTGTACTATGGGGTCGCACTGAAACCCATGCGAAATTGCACTTAATGCTTGCATCCAAGGGAACAAAATCACTCGAAATCCGACTGGCGGTGGTGGCAAGCCGGGCGGGCCATTGGGTCGCCGGTCCAATCAGCATTGGCGGCGAACCGCAGGCATTCGGATGAACGCGGTCACGCACCTGGGCACGGCGGATCTGCAGCGCTTGCTGGAGCGCTACGAAGTCGGTGAGTTGATCCATCACTGGCCGGCGGTACACGGCATCGAGAACAGCAACTACTTTCTGCGCACCCGGCTGGACGGCGCAGTCCGGGAATGGGTGCTGACGGTGTTGGAGCAGGCTTCCTACGCCGGCGGCGTTCTTCCGCCTATGCTTGATCTCTGCGCCGCCGCCGGGCTGCCGGTGGCGCCCATCGTGCGCACTACCGCCGGCCGCGTTCACGAAACCCTACACGGCAAGACGGTTCTGCTGACCCCACGGCTGCCGGGCGAGCATCCGGCAACGCCGACAACCGCTCAAGTCGAAGCGCTCGGCAGCGCCATCGCCCAGCTGCATTTGGCGACGAGCAGGCCGACTTTCACCACGCCTCCCTATCCCCGAAACGCAGCTTGGTTGCATCGAGAAGCAGAAAGCGCCCGCCAACACCTACGCCGACCGGCAAACCGCCCCATTGATGCCAACGACAGCTCGCCACGGGCCGACCAGCCGGGCAATGTTCCGGCGCAAAACGACGGCGCCGCAGCGCTAGGACCGGACCAGGCAGGGGCTTCCCCGCCACGGGACCACCATGCCTTTCAACCGGAAGGCCCGCCACCCGGTCAGTCCCTACCGTCGTCTGAAGCAGATGACGACGTTCTCCTGCTGGACGCCATGCTCGGCAACGCGACTGATGCGCTGCGCCAAGCGGAAGCCGACTGCCTGCCCAGCGGCGTCATTCACGGCGACCTGTTCCGCGACAATGTGCTGTTTGCCGACGACGAGCTCACCGGCCTACTGGACTTTCACCATGCTGCCGTGGGTTACCTGATCTACGATCTAGCCGTGGCCGCCAATGATTGGTGCAGCCGCCCCGATGGACGCCTCAACCCCAGTCAAGCCAACGCCTTGCTCGCCGCCTACCACCGCCTTCGCCCATTGACGGACGCCGAACTTGAAGCCTTTCCCAACTTCATGGCCTACGCCGCCCTAGCCTTCTGGCTTTCCCGCCTGTCCGCCGCCAGCAAGGCGCAAAGCGGCTTGCCGGTGCGCGTGAAGGATCCAGATGAATTTCGGCGCATCGGCGCCGACCGGACGATGAGGCGGCTTCGCCCACAACTCTAGGCAACTAACATGGTGATGCCAAGCGGAGACTGGGAATGGCACGGCGAAAAGCCGTTAGTCGGTTTTCGCCCAATGCAAGTGGCCAACTACCGCGTCTCGGATATGGCGGGCACGAGACAGGCCAATTTCTCCAAGATCGGAATTTCAAACGGAAGGCCCAACTCATCAAGATGAGACACCACTTCGTTTTGAGCCTCTATGAAAAGAGCCATGATGTTGTCCTGGGCAGGCTCATTTGCCGAGAAAATTGGGCTTCGGGGCTTGTCCGCCAACGAATTAAGCTGAGTTATGACCTCCCAATCCCGAAGGATTTTCCATCTGCCATCCACCTGTTCTACGCCCACAGCAACCGATTGGATTGATGCATCAGCGCCAGTAATTTGGTCTCGCACGACGAAAACAAAAAGAGGATTTTCCAGTCCTGTGATCGCACTGAATGCCTCCTGCAGTTCACATGCATCCTGCAGCGCACGGTCAACAACTCGCAGCCCTACTCCGGCGACATCCTCTCCTTGCCGGGGCTGGGGTTGGCGTGCAAACAACAAGTTGTATCGACCGACGATGGCAAAGTCGTCCCTCCACTGTTTAGGTGTATTGATTTCCAAACGAAGATCATCCGCTTGCCCGGGCCGGCGGCTTCGAACAGCCAGGATTGCCTTGAAAAACGGTAGAAGATCCGGCAGGTCAACCTGAGGAATCTGCCCGGCCACCCTGCCGAAGTCAAAGCGGGCGACATGGCCCACAAGGGTGCGAACGGTTTCCACAGCGTCTTCACCACCGAAGGTGGCCGTTTCGGTGTCGAACCATCGCCGAAGCGTTTCGCCTCGCAGGTCAGATTTGGCGTCTGCGAATATTCTAGTGAACACGCTTGACGATGCCATGCCGATCACGAGCTCGCGCATATCTTCCGGATCATCCATGGCACCTTGGAACGCCAGGGTAATGCGTTCCAGCTTTTCATCTAGGAGTTCCCAAATTCGGCTCTCCACGGTGTCGGGATTGCGTACCGAAACTACATCGACGGGCTTCATCTGTCCGTAGCGACTCAAGCGTCCGACGCGCTGGTGCAGCCGCATTGGATTCCAAGGCAGGTCAACGTGAATCAAGGCACTGCAATGCTCCTGCAGATCAATGCCCTCGCCTGCCGCTTCAGTCGAAACAAGAAAGCGTACCTGCCCTCGGTTGAATCGAGCCGCCGCACGGGTTCGATCTTCCCTTAGATCGGATATTTCTCCGTCAGCGCCATGTACGCCCTCAATAAAGCCGTCCCCGTTAATGAAGGTCACACAGCCGAAGCCGTAGCGTTCAATGAGCGCATTCATGAGGAGTGCCTGAGTAGCCTTGTACTCCGTGAAGAACAGCACAGATTGATCAGCGAAAGAACTATCGACGACATTCAGGATACGCTCGATTTTGGTCTCTTGGACGACTTCCTCCGCCGCTTCCAGTAGTTCTCCTATCGCGGGAATTTCGTTCGGATTAAGGCTTACGCCAACAAGCGCTTCGGCGATTTGCTCTTCCAAGAGGTTGATCTCGTCAAGATTTGCAGCTTCGTCCTGGCTGCGCAGTTCGTCGACGCGCCTCACCTTTTCGGCGGTATCATCCAACCGTTCTTCAGCGTCTCTCAGCCTTGCTAGGCGCCGCTGTAGCGCTCGCCGCACCGCCGCTACGGAGCTTGATGCGAGCTTCTGCATCGTAATGAGGATTAGGTAGACAGTACTTTGGTCTTTTTGACCTAGCCCCGCCGCGTACGCCTTGCCAGTTGCAATGAAGTTGGTAAGCAACTCGTAAAACCGCGCTTCTTCGGATGAGTAGGCATAGGTTTCGCGTCTGGAACGTACCGGCGTAAATAGTCGCTTGCCCGACATGTCCGTTACGGATTGCTTGTTGTTCCGTATCATCACACTGCGAAGCTTGCCCAGCTGATCCGCGAGAGATTGCTCCGGATCGAAGTCATCGGGACGAAGCAGCTTCAGGAGTGAAAGAAAGCCGTAATCTTTACCGCGATGCGGGGTACCCGTGAACAAAACCAGCGAGCGCACTCTGCCATGTTCCTGAAGACTCTCCACTAGCTGAAAAGCTAGTGTACGGTGGCCATCCTCGTCTACGTTCATGTGGTGTGCTTCGTCAATGAACACGAGATCCCATGGCTCGGCCTGTCGCATCCGTTCCCAACGCCCGTGGCGGTCAAGACGAACGGTGTGCGCAGAAGCGATGACCCGATCATGTGTATTCCAAAAGTCATCGGCCTGTGTATCGACGTCGGGAACATATCGCGCTACCCGAATGTCGAACATCTCGCGCAGCCGTAGTTGCCACTGCTCCACCAAACCTGCCGGGGCCAGAATAAGTAAACGGCGAACACGACCGGAGGACAGCAACGGCGTAAGGATCAGGCCCGCCTCAATGGTCTTGCCGAGGCCAACATCGTCGGCTACAAGCCAGCGCGTAGGCCAAGACTCAAGCACTCGCTTGCACACCCAAAGCTGATGGGGCAGGAGGGCGATGCGGGAACGGGCAAACACCCCCCAGGCGTTGTTTACCGAACGTATACAGTGCCCCAAAATGCGGGCCACCACATGGAGCGCAGGGTCTAACCGACCGGCGCTTAGCCGGGCGGCCAAGCTGTCTAGAAGATCAAGGTCTTCGGCAAGACACTCTTCTATTCCATGCGCGAAGCGCACCACCACGCTCGCGCCTTGATCAACAATGACCTCGCCTCGACCGAAGCGCCCATGCTGAGCAACCGTGCCGCTACTGAAACTTGGCATCATGCCTCCAATCCGAACTGTATCCGCAATTCCGAGTGCTCGGCGACATACCGAAGCGGTATATCGAAACAGAAGTGTAAGTGGGGCCACTTCGGGTCCAGATTCCTTTCAAGAAACTCAAACACTGCCCGAGCCTTACCTTGATTGTCGGTTATCTCCGCCAAATCCAACCCTACCTGCTTTAGCAGATCAACGACCTGCGCTGCGGGAACCCAGCAATCTGGAAACAAGTGTTCAGCGCGGATTACGTTCAGCCGCACCAGCTCCCGGAGGACCCAATGGAACCCGATGTTGAGCGGCGCTGGTGGTGCATCGAATTGTGATCCTGCGCCAGACAGCGCATCGTCCGCACGAGGCGCAAGTATGCGAGCCGCGCTGTACAAATGCTCGGGCCGCCGTACGGATGACAAGAGCAGGTTTCGATACTGGTCCATATATCGACTGAATTGGAAGATAGTCGGAAAGAGGGACATCCAAAGGCGATACTGAAGGTCTTCAACTGCGTGGTCCTGCCAAGTACGCAAGACGCCCATCCACGCTCGGTCGTCATCGGGTTCCAAGAAGACCTGCCACCACCCCTCTTGCTTTGCTAGCTCAATGAACCCACGATGCTGTTCATCCTGTGTGCGGCCCAAGCTCTGGTTGGCGCCTAGAGTGAGCAAGGCAAGCCAGTGATCTTTACTACCGTCTCTTAAACCACTAACTAGGTTGCCCCGAAGCTCGGCGGGCCATGCCTTGCATTCATACTTTGAGAGGATGGCCCGTCGCGTCTTCTCGTCTCCCCACCACTTTAGTAGTTTCCGAAAGAACGTCTGTTGTACCTCGTCGAGGGCAATATTCGGACTAGGCGGAGCAGGCAGAACAACTCTATCGGGAAATAAGGAAGCCAGAAGTGCTTTGCATCGCCAAGAATCTTCACCCAGTTCACCCATGAACGCTTGAACTTCTTTGTAATCTCCAAGCCAAGAAGGTCGGTCTGCAAGTAGCTTTTCCAGGACTTCTGATTTCAGCTGGCCGTGCATCAGATAGCGGATTGCCGCAAGTCGGTCATCAGCGGCTAAATCGCTGTACCATCCAGCTATCATGACTGCATCCACGCGGTGCTGACCTCTTAGCCAACGATACACACGCCAATCTTCATCGGATTCGAGATAGGCGGAGTCCAGCACCCGACTTTGGGGAGCAAAGACGGAACGCATGCATTCGTCCTTGAAGTCGGTACAACGCGGCCAGTGATTGCCTAGTTCCTTGGGAACCAGAAGGAACTGCAGCCGGTGGCTTTCTCCATCGGCAGACCGGGCCACCATATTGTTGTGCGGTAACGAGTCATGTGGGGAAAGCAACTCTTCCTCTGCCAGTGGACGTAAGGCGTGCAACCGTTCTGGGGTTAGCTGGTAGTCCCAGCGATCAAAGAGTTCGGCCAAAACCTGCTCAGGGGTCAATTTGCACGAGGTCACAGGATCGAGCCCCCGCACCACATCCAACGGACGAAGCAGTTTCGCCACATCAACGGAAACCAAACTGCGATCCTTCAACAGAGCGGCCATCTGTGCGTCTTGCCGCGCAATCTGATCGAGCGCACGGCACCAATCCGCACCCTCAAGTGCGCTGGCCACAACCCCTATGCGAAGATCGGGCGTTAGGGCGGGAAGAGTGGTAGCAAATGGTGGTTTGAGGCCGGAAGGTACGACCCCACGCTCGTTCATCCAAGCCGAGAGACCTAAGCCACTTCCATGAAGTCGGTGGATGAATTGCCGTCGCAGCGTGTCCTGACTGTCCAATCCGCTCGCCAAGATTTGCCAAAGCGCCCCGAGGAAACAACGCCCTCCTGGTCGGTCAACGTACGCGTCGTGCAAGGCTATCAACTCTTTCCCCAGTGCCTCTCCAAGGTCGTGGATGGCCCGGCACGTCACTTCATCGTCCAGCGATACATGGGTTCGGCCAGGATCAAGCTTGAAGGGACCATTGACGGCGTACCCACAGCCCCAGCTCTCGCTTGTTGGCACAACGTTCCAGAGGAATGGCACCTCCTTCGGCAAGGGTGTCGGAACACCATCACGGACGCCGACCACCAACGCCAGCGTCCCCAAGCGCGTATCGCCAGTATCAGAAGGCCTGAAACGGAGCAATTGCCAATGGCCTGCAGTGTCCAGCAAGTCCATCTCTGCACTCAAGGACCAGCCCAACGCACCCACACATTCGCCGTCGAATAGATGGCGGCCAGGACGGATCGGTGACGGCCCCGTTACGATGACTTCGCGTATCTGCCGGGCAAACGCCGGCAAGAACACACGAGCGTAGTCGAAGCGCCGAAACGTGCTTTCTAAGAGTTCATTGGGACCTTGTTTGCTGTGCAGAGGCAGCCGGATGCGCGTTCCTCTACGACCATCCGCGATTGGCATATCATCGTCGGACGGAATGGGCTCTTCCTTCGGCAGTAACCCGGCGGAGATGGAGAAGGCGATGAAGCCACTCACAACTGTCGGGTGTGAAGAAAGAAAATGGATGGACTTGAAACCAAGGCCAAAACGGCCAGTGGTTGCATGCTCAGAAGATTGTCCCGGCGTCTCGCCCGGCTTGGCGCTGAGATTCATGAGCATCATGTAGTAGAGGTCCTGATCCCATTGCCGCTCACGACCTTGGGGGAACGCAGCGCCACCAGTGTCGTTGACGGGACGGCCGTAGTGGATTACGTCCAAGGTATGCGCACCACCGTTTTCGTTAACTTCTATGGTGAGTCGGCAGGCATCCTCCGGTAGCTGTCTTCCTTGGATCTCGACAGCTTGCGCAAGGGCGTCGTCGGCATTCTGCGCCAGCTCGAGCAGGACGCTTTCCTCGCTGTAGCCGTAGCGACGCATCAATTCCCGCACACGTTTCCACAGAAACGCCTGATGCGTTGGCTCATCAATTAACGCCGCTAAGGCTTCGAGCGCTTTCCGTTCCTCGGTCATTGCCTGCTCAAGACCAATCGCTTCCCCAGGCTGCGCCTGTTCGCGCTTTCTCTGAGCGCTCTCTGCGGCCCTTAAGCCATCCCGAAGCCGTCCTTCGGAAGAAACATCAAGCTGCCGCAGTGTTAGCGGCAGATAGGCGAGGACGGACGCACACACAGGTTGGACGTCCATCTGCGGCGACTCCGCCCAATTGCGCCACCAAGAACGGACAGTCTGCAGGTCCAATTCCAAGTGGCGAACAGCCCAGCGCTCGACGGTTCCGCCAAGCAAGTGCAGGAGGTCTTGGCGGGTCTGCCCGTCGGGCTGCACATCGCGCAGAGAAATTTCCCAAAAATTCCCTAGCGGCCTCAGAGCTGAATACATGGATTGAGGACGATGCACAGGGTCAACTGAAAATAGCGTGTCCGCTTCCGCGTCAGCGTTCATCTCGACGGAATCGCCGAGGACATTCACCGCTACGACTACGTCTCCGCTGGCTATCCTTGGCGACGCCCAAACACTGACAGCGCACCAATTTCGGTTGTCCAAGTTGCTGCGCACAAAATCAAGGCTGATATCATCTCCAAGCCACTGCTGAGCGAGTTCCGAGATATTGCCCGAAAGCCCATCGCCGAGCACACTCAGAAACGCACCAACTGCTTGGCGCTGCACCTTGTTGCGCCAAGGCTCGAGGTAAGCATTAAGCACCTCGAACTGCGAGCCCCCTGCATTTGCGCCTGGCTCTGCCGGCATCGGGGTCGGCGTTTCGTCATTCAACCGAAGACAGGCACGGAGTTCGGAAAGCACCCGGTGTCGTCGCGCAACGCCGACCTCAGACCTCGCCACTTCCTGCGCCGGATGCCAGTTGCCATCTTGCGTAGGCAACTTCATACTCTGCAGCACACTTCCAAAGAACTCGTCGTCTTTTGAGAAAGCGCAAAGCAGTCTGCGGAAGACACGACCGCCAAGGGAGTCCTTCGCTGGTTCCTGGGCCGCTACCGCATGGAGCATTTGTGCTTGAATCCGTGGCGGCACAGGGCCACAGAGCGCCCTCGCCAAGCACACGACTTTCTCTCGTGCCTCGGCATGGCCTCCCTCTTCCGTAACCGCGTCAAGGTCGACATCCAGCACCTGCACGACCATCGACATGAGCTTCCAGCCCTGGTGGGCATCCGCCAACGGCACCTGCAGGGCATCACGGATGAGGTCTGCGTCAACCTGTTCCGAGTCTGGCAGCAGCAAGTACCCACCAGCCGCCAGCGTAACAAGTTCTTCCGGTAGCAGCGCATCGGTGATTCGCTGCACTTGCAAGCTGCGACGAAGAGAACCGAGGACCTCTCGAACAACTGGTCCAGCCGTGCTCCAGAAAAGGGCATCGACATCTTGGGGTAGCCACTTGTCGAGGGCGCCACCATCGCCAAGCTTGCGGATGGCGTCAAGCAGTTCGTCGGGAACAATAAGCAAGTCCTCCGGTGCAATACCGCCGCCTCCGCACAACGGCAGCCAAGCTCTTTGCTTAAGCGTATTGCGCAGCTCTCGATCCTGCGGTAGCTCGATGTCGCCACGCCCGGCCGGGCGAATGCTCTCCACTATGTCGGATGCGAACTGCTCAGGTTGAACATGCTCCAACATGGCGCGGAGAACGCCGTTTCGGTCCAAGAAGGGAACCGCTTCATAGAGATGCGCGATTTCTGGATCCGGATCAAGAATCTGCAGCTCACCTTGAAGTGCATCTGGTATCGGAACGGAATCGGATAAATTTCTGCGGCGCATCCTTACATCTATGGGCCTCCGTTTGCCATCAACACAACGATGAAGTGGCAGCCTGCGCCAGCGCTCTTGATCTGTGAGGGCGGGCCCATGTAGCGCCATAAGCAAGTGCTGCGCTTCTTCGTCTGACAGTTCGCCTCCATCCGTCGCCTCCGCCATGCCATCTTCGACCAACCCGAAGATAGCATTGGTGTCTGCTGGGGCGATCGACAGACTTTGCCTTTGTGCTGTTGGAATTTGGTCCACTAACTCCGGTTTCACCGCCCGCCAATGCTGACCTGACAGCCGCAGTGCGATGCTTAGCGCTCTCTGCCTCTCCGCATCCAGAACGTAGAAGAGCTCAACGTCTCCGCCGACTACATTGGAAGGCTGCCCTGCAATCAACGCACGGACTGCCAAAGGGGTGCCGTCGCTATGGTCGAGATCCCGTGCAAGTCGCTGCACCATAGCCCTTCGATCTTCGGCGGCGGTGGCGAATGCTCGCGCCTTGAGAACAACTTCGACGAGACCGTCGGTGTCTGACTGCGGAATGTTCACGCCGAATGCCGTCGTAGGTGCATTAACCAGCCACAAGTTTTCCCCAAGTGCCTTCGCCAAGTCCTTCACCGCACGCTTGCAGTCGGTACCAGCCCTGACCAGCACCCGATTTACCTTGGCCTTATCCATGATCTGTTGGGCGGACCAAGCGCTTTCCTCATCCTCGGGAAGCCGATAGACGCGGAACAACGAAAGCGTTTCCAGTTCGTCCAACGGCCCGTCGGGTCGCCGACGGAACAATGCTTCAGCTAGTAGCAGGCTGGCGTTTCTTGTGTAGGCAGACAGCTCGGGGCCTTGCAGTTGTCGGCCCAGGATGCGGAGAGCACGGTCCAGACGCACCGCATCGGGTGCGAACGAGAACCGTTCTGGATCGCTACAGAAGGGAGCGGGAAATAGACCTTCGCCGAATGCTTCTTCGGCGGCAAGCGCAGCGACAGCCGGGTGACTTTCCACCGGCACGGGCACCAGCCATGGCTCAGGCAACTTGCTGCAGAGGTCGCGCCAAGCCTCCTGCAACGCTTCACGATCCTCTCGTCTATCGGAGTCCGAGACTCGATTGAGCGCATGTTCCGCCAGCGCTTCTGAGAGCCAACAGGCGATTGAAGCGGCACCTGCGTGATTCCCGTCGGGCATTTGGCCAAGGGCGTACTCAATAGAGCGTACAGTCCACTCCAACCATCTCGGATATCGGAAAATCTCACGCGGAATGCTGTTGAGCAGTTGCTCGACAAATTCAACGGTCCAACCTCCAGCCCTCTCTCTGTTAATCAGGCATGGCTGATTGCTGTCGATGACGACAACGTCCTTCCGTGTTTTGCTCCAAGCCGAAAAGACCTTCCTCCGCAGGTCATCGGGAGCGTGTATCCAACCGGGAATGGCGGGTACCTGTAGCGCATTGGCCTTGTGCGCTTCCCATCGCACCCCTTCCTCTGTAATCACCGGCAGAAGCCATTCACGTTGAACAACCGTGTGCTGGCGATTTCCTATCGTGTTCGACTCGATCACTCCCTTCAACAGTCTGGCCGCGGCATCTTGCTCGACTCCATCAACAGCTAGAGCCAAGGCTTTGGGCAATAGAGGGAGCAACAACTCATCCTGGACAGCACGGTTCCAACGCACTCGCATGTCACTCATGCCACTTTCTCCGGCGTCTTTATCCGTTACACCGGGGATGGATCTGCGATCCTGCGATGGCCAGAAGTATCCGTGGAGAACGACCTCCCACGCTGGATGGCTGCCGAAGCTCGTCATCACGTCACTCTCACCCGGTTGCGGGTCGTCGTCAAGTGGAAGGAACACAGCCCACCGTAGCCGCCAGCCCAAACGCTGCGCTGCCTTCACTTCCGGACGTAGCACCGTGATTGCGGCATGGGCGAGCGCTTTGCGTGGAACCGTCTTGTGGCGACCGTCTGCCCATTGGGAGGAACTTGGCCAATTATCCCGAGACCGGAGTTTCCGAAGCTCCGGGGAACCCACAGCCTCTATGCCGGACGCATGCCATCGCTCCTCACTAGTGTCGATAGTGCCTTGGAAAGGTCGCTTTTGGCATCCTAGGTCATCATCGTAGCGTCCTATCCAGACATCTCCGTCGCGCCGGGAAACTTGACCTAATGTCCTCCGTGATGCCAAATCTTCAAAATGAGTGACATGGCTTGCACGAATTTGGCGCAGATACCCACACTGGGCCAAGAGCAACACGAACGGATTTATTGACCCTTTAAGCCAGCCCTCGAGTTCACCAGCCGCCCTGCAGGTAGTGGCCAAACCGTAAGGTTTCCCACCGCTTCCCCGATCCAGTTGTTCGGGCTGTCGAAGTGGAATCCACAGCAACAGTCCGTTCGACGATCGGCCGAGCAGATAATCCACTGCCTGTTGTAGAAAACTCTCATCCCCGCCACCAATGAGGTTCCAATCAGGATGGATAGGGTCTTCCCCATCTTTATCTTCTCCTGTACCTGCCCATGGATTGAGGACGCCGGCAAGCCTCTTCGAGTTTTCGATACCGACGTAGAGGAACGCTTCGCAAAGGTGGAAGATGCTCTTGAGGCCAAGACCGAACGTGCCGATTTTGCTGGCATCCTCCTCCTTCGACCCTCCGATGGCCCGATGCAGCGCCTCGTCATCCTTGGGCGAGAACGGACCATTGTTAGCCACAAGCAGCGCCGGACCATGTAGAAGACTATTGGACGCAGCGGCTGGGCCTGAGACCAGCACGACGAACTCCATGCAGCCTGCACACGCATCGTCAGCATTCTGGACGAGTTCTCGAAACACTGTGCGCCCATCCCCAACATCCTTGTAGGCGTCTTCTAACAGGCTCTGTATGTTCTTTATCTCGTCAAGCGGATGCCGGACGATGCCTAGGTGTTCTGAGTATCTCACTGTTGTCGTCGCCACATCCAAATCGCACCGATGATCCGCTGTCGCTGATCGGGCGATAGTCAGATCATATTCTGATTAGTCTTGCCGATCAGCGTTCTTCCCAGTACGCCGCGTCCGCCAGTTCTCTTGCATGCCGCACTTGCTCATCCCGGTCTTCACGAACCGAATCCGGCAGCGTAATGTCAGCATGGAGTGGATTGTTTGGCAGTGGCGACGCTTGCACACGGCGGTTGGATTGGGCTGCTTGGTCAGCGATTACTACGGCCCATCCGTAGAACGACCTGTCTCGGTGGGATGCAGCTTCTAGGGCAATGCGGAGCGCATCTGCACGGGACGCCGTGCTCAGACGGTCAACCGAGATGTTGGTTGCGCCGGCGCGTTCAAGAAAGACGTTGTAGGGAATGGACCTTCGAGACCGCCGTGCGGTACCACTCGAAAATACGCCGCGCCCTAATTCCTCGGACGGTGCGACGCGTTCCAGAACATTATCGTTCACCGTGCTTCAGCTCATCTAGGGCTTCGCGCAGAAACCCATCAGGAAGACCATCTGCGCTGGAGTATCTTGCCCTCCGATGTTTGCCGTTCAGGTTGACCATGCAAAGGGCGCCGCCCTGAGAGTCGCACAACACCATTACCGAACGACCGAATCCGCCCGGTGCGACCACTGCGATTTCGCCATCGGGCGTCGGGTGAACTTCAAACCGGATTGGCCAGAGAGCGTACAGCCGTTGCAGGATGCGTTTCGCGTTGGACAACGCAATTTCCTTTGGCAGTGGGTACCCTTCTTCGTCCGCTTCGTCAGGGGCCGTGCGAAGGTCTGCCATGGCGTCCTGCAGATCTCCCGAAAGAACGGATGACACGGCTAGATTGACAGTCTGTGGTCTCGCCTCGAAATAGGCAGAACGCAGCAAGACCTCACCGAGTCCACGATAGGTCATCGGAACGCTTGCTGAATGGATGGCTTCACGTCGATACGCCGGCAGTTCCGTAGAGCAATCGACTGGCATACGATAGCCCGACAGAATACCGATCAAAGGTCTTGTGAAGCTCGGTTGGGGTCCCGAGGTGCTAGTTTGAGTCAACATGGTTTAGCGACTGGGCAGAAGAGACTGAGTGACAAGGGCGCGAAATTCATCCAAATCATTTCGCCAAGAGTCAAGAGAGGAAAGCATTGAATTCATCCTCATCTGTTGATTCGGCTCCGCGATGCCGCGGTGGATGTTTGCTTGGCAAAGCCTAAAGGAGCCAAGCTCATTCTGCCCCTCTTGGAGTTCCAGCGTGAGGCGTTTGCGCTCCATCTCGTAGATGGCCCTCAACTCGAATCGCGGCACAATGGACTCAAAGGTCATCCAGCTTCCATTGGAGCGCAGCACGTTTGACAACTGGCTAAGCGGCGAGTTTAAAACCACGGCCTTTAGATTTATGCCAAACGCTATGTATGGAGCATGAGGCACGGTCTTCAGATAGCCCTTCGCCATATCTACACACTCGATGTCCTCAGGCGACAAGGCGCTCCCCTGCTGTTCGAACGTGACCCGGATCGGATCGGCCCGAACTATCAGCCCGCCCTCGAAAGTCACTTCCGAGAGCGGCGGGGTAGTGATCGGCGGATGGTCTTCGCTCAGACGCCATTGGGTTCCCACTATCCCGTTGTGTCTCAAGAAGTCGGGATTGAGTATCGTCGGGTTGTTGGCTTGGGCCACGACAACGACGGAGAACTCGAATAGGTCAATCTGCGCCTCTGAACTGTCCACGAATGCCCCCGGTACGGTGTCGAAACGCACGGAGTTTACCACTTCACCTAGCGGAAATTCAGCCCAGGGCGCAGAATGCCCGTTGGTGCTCGATCACGGCCGCAAGCCGGTCCGCGCCAACTCCCTCTACCGCCCCCGCATTCGCTTGCTCAAGATAAGCGATCAGGTCGGTCAAGTTGGCGATGCTGATGACCGGCACGTCCAACCCGGCGGCCAAGCGGGTGGCGGCGGTTTGCCCGTCGGCCAGAACCTCTTGGCGGTCCAAGGCGATGGCGACGCCGACCAAGGTGGCGCCGGCGTCTTTGATGAGGGCGGCGGCCTCATATTTGGCGGCGCCGTCGGTCACTACGTCGTCGATCATGAACACGCGCCCAGCTAGGGGCGCTCCCACCAGCACCCCGCCTTCGCCGTGTGCCTTGGCCTCCTTGCGGTTGTACGCCACGCCGACGCTGCGGCCCCGCTCGGCGCAGGCGATGGCCGTGGCCACGGCGATGGGAATGCCCTTGTAGGCGGGGCCGAACAGTATCTCGAATTCCACGCCGGAGGCTTTGATGGCGTCCGCATAGTGGCGGCCCAACTCGGCCAGTTCAGCGCCGCCGCTGACGTTGCCGAGGTTGAAGAAGTAAGGGCTGCGGCGGCCGGACTTCAGCTTGAAGTCCCCGAAGCGGAGCACTTCCTGGCGGATCATCGAAGCGATGAACGCCTGCTTGTCGAGAGGTGAGTTCATGGCAACCCCTTCCGCACTGCCCGCCCGGCTCTGCCCCCGCTGATGGGAGCAAGCGCCGCACCGCCTGCCTTCCCCTTGGCTGCTGTCATGGCCGTCTGGTCTGCGCAGCGGTCGGCTGCCTTCGCAGGGCGGCGTAAAACGCCTGTGGCGCCGTTGTCACGGCTGCCCACTCTGCGCGGCGAGCAGGGTAGGTGCCGCCAGCTTGGCCAAGGCCAGCATTTGGCTGAACTCAGCTTCGCTGAAGGGGGCCTTCTCCGCCGTGCCCTGCACCTCCAGAAAGCCGCCGGAGGCCAGCATAACCACATTCATGTCGGTGTCCGCCGCCGAATCCTCCGCATAGTCCA
This sequence comes from uncultured Pseudomonadales bacterium, assembly GCA_958296195.1. GTDB lineage: Bacteria > Pseudomonadota > Gammaproteobacteria > Pseudomonadales > Azotimanducaceae > Azophilus. The sequence goes on from OY282455.1 coordinate 4,220,056, forward strand.
AGTCCAGCACCGGCTGGCCCTTCCATATCCCCACGGACACCGAGGCGGCGAATTCCTTGAAGGCCCGCAGCGCGTCCATTTTGGCCAGCGCATCCCGCAGGGCCACGGCGCCGCCCGTGATGGAGGCGGTTCTGGTGCCGCCATCGGCTTGGATGACGTCGCAGTCGATGCGCAGGGTGCGCTCCCCCAAGCGCTTCATGTTGACGCAGGCGCGCAACGCCCGCCCAATGAGGCGCTGAATCTCCACGGTGCGGCCCCCTTGCCGGCCGCGCACCGCCTCCCGGTCGCCGCGGCTGTGGGTGGCGCCCGGCAACATGCCGTACTCCGCGGTGACCCAACCGGCCCCCCTGCCGCGCAGGAAACGCGGCACTTGGTGCTCCACGCTGGTGGTGCAGATCACCTTGGTGTCGCCGAACTCCACCAGCACGGAGCCCTCGGCGTGCCGCGTGTAGTTGCGGGTGATCCGCACTGGGCGCATCTCGTCAAAGGCCCGGCCGCTTGGCCGCTGGATGGTCACTGGCTTCTCCGGCTGTGGCAATGCCTGGGAACGGGCTGCATATGAGCGCCCTAAACAAGTGTGCCACAGAGGGCTCCTGATTTCCTGACGAGAAATCTCTCCCCAGTTTGCAGCAGGTTGCCAAGGCCGAAGGAGCAACTGCGTTAGAATTCAGGCCAACGCCATCGAGCGCATGGACGCCATGATGCACAGCATGACCGCCTTTGCCCGCCGTCAGGAGGCTGCGGCGGGGTTTGCAATTGCTTGGGAAATGCGCTCGTTGAACCAGCGCTTTCTGGATGTGCAGTTTCGCCTGCCCGAAGAACTGCGCTCCTTGGAGCATCCGCTGCGGGAGCAGGTCGGCCAACGGGTCAAGCGGGGCAAGCTGATATGTGTGCTGAGCCTGGAGCAAATCGGCGCCCCCCAGTCATTGGAACTGAATCGGCCGCTGCTGCTGCAACTGCTGGCGGCCTTGGAGCAGGTGCGGCGGGACGCCCCGGAGGCCCATGCCGCCAACCCCATCGACCTGCTGCACTGGCCGGGCATGTTGAAGAGCGCCGTCGCCGGCGAACCACTTGTCGCCGCAGCAACGGAGGTCTTTCAAGAGACCTTGGGCGCCTTGCTCAAGGCCCGCCGCGCCGAAGGTGAGAAGCTCAAGGTCGGCTTCTCGGCGCGGCTGGATGAGATCGACGGCATCATCGCTGAATCCAGGCGCTTGACCACTGACTTAGCCGCCGAGTGGCGGGCCAAACTCAAGAAACGACTAGCGGAGCTTGATGCCAACGTCGCCGACGGGCGGCTGGAGCAGGAAGTCGCCCTGCTGGCGCAGAAGGCCGACGTGGCCGAAGAACTCGACCGTTTGGCCATTCATCTGCAGGACGCCCGCGGCCATCTGGAAGGCCCTGGTCCCCATGGCCGTCGGCTGGACTTCATCACCCAGGAAATGATGCGCGAGGCCAACACCCTAGGCGCCAAGTCCGTGCTGCCGAAAGCCGCGCAAATCACCGTGGACTTGAAGGTCGCCATCGAGCAAATACGCGAGCAGGCGCAGAACATTGAGTAGGCGCACAAGCAAGTGGCGGAGCAGCATCGCGCCCCCCGCAAAACTTGCCTTTGCGCCGTGCCCGTGGCCGCCAATGGAATGAGTGAAACAACCGCAACGGGCGCAGCCCCAGGGCTGCTGCTCTGCATTAGCGCCCCTTCGGGCGCCGGCAAGACCAGTCTGGTGAAAGCCCTGATTGAAGCGGACGCCAATGTCGCCGTCTCGGTTTCGCACACCACTCGGCCCCGGCGCAGCACCGAGATCGATGGCGTCAATTATCACTTCGTGGATGCCGAGCGCTTCGCCGGCATGATCGACAGCGGCCAATTCCTTGAGCATGCTCAGGTGTTCGGCCATTTCTACGGCACTTCGGTGCAAGCCGTGGAGGGATTGCGCTCCGCCGGAAAGGACGTCGTGCTGGAGATCGACTGGCAAGGCGCCGCTCAAATAAGATGCAAAGCAGCGGACGTCATCAGCATCTTCGTGCTGCCGCCCTCGAAGGCGACGCTGCAGGAGAGGCTGGTCGCCCGGGGCGAAGACAGCTCTGAATCCATGGCGGAACGCTTGGAGGAAGCGCGGACCGAGGTGGCGCACTTCAAGGACTTTGACTATTTGCTGGTAAACGATGAATTCGCAGCCGCCTTGGCCGACTTGCAGGCCATCGTTCACGCCGAGCGCTTGCGCACCTCGGTGCTGCCGCACCGGGAGGAGCGCTTGATCGCCGATCTCTTGTCCTAGCCCGGCGCTGTGGCTAAACTCGCGGGTCTAACCGCAACCCTTGGAAAATCGCTATGGCCCGTGTCACCGTTGAAGATTGCCTGGACAACGTGAACAACCGTTTTGAGTTGGTCATGCTGGCCAGTCGCCGCGCCCGCCAAATGCGGGAGTTCGGGGCGGACCCCTTGGTGCCGCCGGAAAATGACAAGCCCACCGTGGTGGCGTTGCGTGAAATCGCGGAAGGGCTTATCTCCCACGAGATAATCGATGCACAGCAATCCGCTCGGGAGGAGGTTGAGCTGGAATTGGCTTTCAGCCGTGGAGATGAGGAAGGCGGCGAAATCGACTTCTGAGTCCTATCTTGTCTCACGCCTAGCCGCACGGGCCCGGCGGGACGACATTGCCGCTCCTTGGACTATTCATTCGTTCTGTGAGCTGCTGCAGGCCTATCTGACGGCCGAGCAAATTGACTCGGTGCGCCGCGCCCACGGGTACGCCGAGAGCGCCCACGCCGGCCAGTGGCGGCAAACCGGGCATGAGTACATCAGCCATCCGCTGGCCGTGGCCGCCATCCTTGCGCAAATGCGCATGGACCATGAGACGCTCATGGCCGCTCTGCTGCACGACGTCATTGAGGACACGGCCACCGTCAAGGCCATTTTGGGCGTCCGGTTCGGGAAACAGGTGGCGGAGTTGGTCGATGGCGTGTCCAAGCTGGCGACCATTTTCGACAGCCACGCCGAAGCGCAGGCGGTCAACTTCCAGAAAATGGTGCTGGCGATGGCGAAGGACATTCGCGTCATCATGGTCAAGATCGCCGACCGTCTGCACAACATGCGCACCATCGGCGTACTCAGCCGCGAGCAGCGGCAGCGCATCTCCCGCGAGACCTTGGATTACTACGCCCCCATCGCCTATCGCCTAGGCATGCACAACATCAACGTGGAGCTGGAGGACCTAGGCTTCACCGCCCTGTATCCGCTGCGGGCGGAGAGCATCAGCAACGCCGTGCAGGCGGCCCGAGGGCACCGCAAGGCGTTGATGGACGAAATCCACAAGTCCATCCACGAGGCCCTTGACGGGGAGGATATCGCCGCCGAGGTGAAGAGCCGGGAAAAGCATCTGTACTCGATTTACCAAAAGATGAAGGCCCAGCACAAGCCGTTCAAGGAAATCATGGATGTGTTTGGTTTTCGCATCGTCGTGAAAGACGAAGGCGCCTGCTATCGCGCCCTGGGCGTGGTCCACAACCTCTACAAGCCGGTCACCGGGCGCTTTAAGGACTACATAGCCATCCCCAAGATAAACGGCTACCAATCCCTGCACACCACCTTGTTCGGCATGCACGGAGTGCCCATCGAGGTGCAGATCAGAACCCGGCACATGGCGGAGGTGGCGGACCATGGCATCGCCGGGCACTGGCTGTACAAGGGTTCGGATGAGAAGACCCGGGGCAGCCTGCGCACCCGCCGCTGGGTAAAGGACGTGGTGGAGCTGCAGCAGCGTTCCGGTAATCCGCTGGAGTTCATTGAGCACTTCAAGAGCGACCTTTTCCCGGACAACGTTTATGTCTTTACGCCCAAGGGAGACATTCTGGAGTTGCCCAAGGGATCCTGCCCTGTGGACTTCGCCTACGCCGTGCATACGGACATTGGCAACCACTGCGTGGCTTGCCGCATCGACCGCGTTTTGGCACCCCTTTCACAGCAACTGGAAAGTGGCCAAAGCGTCGAGATCATCACTGGCAAGGGCGCCGGCCCCAGTCCGGACTGGCTTTCCTTCGCCGTGTCCAACAAGGCCCGCAGCGGCATCCGACAATCCTTAAAGAGCCGTCAACGCACCGAATCCATCGCCTTGGGGCGCAAGCTTCTGAATCGCTCCTTGGTCAGTGCCGGCACCAGCATCAACGACTTGGACTTCCGGCGGCTGCGGCGGGTTTTCAAGGAGTTTGGGGTGCGCAAGCTCGACGACGTGCTGGCCGGCGTCGGCATGGGTGAAATCCCCTCCTACGCCGTGGCGCAGCGCCTGCTCGCCGCCGACAACCCAGATTTCCAAGCAGTGCCGGTGGAGCACGACGGCCCCGTGGCGGTGCGCACGGGGGAAGGGCTGGTCATCACCTGCGGCCGCTGCTGCGGGCCAGTGCCCGGTGACCCCATCGTTGGCCATATTACCTCCGGCAAGGGCTTAGTGGTGCATACGGAAACATGCAAGACCATCACCAGAGCGCGGCGGCGCAAGCCCGAGCAGTTCATCCCGGCCCGTTGGACACAGACGGCTGACAGCGAATTCCTGACGCTGTTGCGCATCGACGTCAACCGTCGCAAGGGCATCATCGCCGATTTGGCCGCCTCGGTGGCCGCCGCCGACGCCGGCGTGGAGGAAATCAACGTCGCCGAGCGCAATGCCCACACCAGTTCCGTCTCCGTCGTGGTGGGCGTCAACGACCGCAACCATCTTGCCCGGGTGATGCGGCGCCTGCGCGTCATTCCCAGCGTGTTGACCATGGCGCGGGGCGGCCTTTGAGCGTCGCTTGCGGGGAGCCGGCAGCCGCGCTTCAAGCAGCTCGGCGGGACCCGTGCGCGACGGCGAATCCGAACTGCCCGGAGGCAAATCCCAGCGATGGTCCAGTCGTCGCCTTGAAGGGAGTGGGGCCGGCTTTGGCTGCGACCTTGGCCCGCCTCAACATCCATAAGGTGAAGGATCTGCTCCTGCATCTGCCCCACCGCTATCAAGACCGCACTCGGCTGGTTCCGCTCAAGGAGCTTCGCGTCGGTCAAGAGTGCTTGGCGCAAGGCCAAGTGGTGGACAGCCGCGTCACCTACGGGCGACGGCGCAGTTGGCTGATCGCCCTAAGCGACGGGGAAGGGACGCTACGGCTGCGTTTCTTCCACTTTGCCGCGAGACAGGTGGACGCCTTGCAGCCAGGGCGCTTCCTGCGCTGCTTCGGGGAGGTTCGCAACGGGCCGACGGGGCTGGAGATGGCCCATCCCGAGTACCGCGACTACGCTGCGCCGCCGGCCGCTCCGGAGGGCGGCCTCACCCCGGTTTATCCCGCCACCAAGGGCTTAGGCCAAACGCGGCTGCGCAGCTTGATCGGCCGACTGAGGGAGCTGGATTGGCCGCCGGACTCCGCCTTGCCGCTTGAGACGCTGCAGTTCCTGCATTTTCCACCGGCCGACGCCACCAACGCAGACATCGCCAAAGCCCAGGAAAGGGTGGCTAGGGATGAACTGACCGCCTATTACTTGGTGATGCGCTTTCGGCAAAGCCAGCGCCAGCGCCAGGAGGCGATGCCCTTGCCCAGAGCGCAACAGCTTGGCCGCACCCTGCTCGACAACTTGGGTTTCCAGCTCACCGGCGCCCAGCGGCGCGTGCTCCGGGAGGTGCTGCTTGACTTGGAGAAGCGCCGCCCCATGCTGCGCTTGCTGCAGGGCGACGTGGGCAGCGGCAAGACGGTGGCGGCCGCCTTCGCCGCCGTGCGCGCCGCCGAGCACGGCGCCCAGACCGCGCTCATGGCGCCTACGGAGGTGCTGGCGGAACAGCACTACTTGAGTTTCTCAAGTTGGCTGGAGCCGTTGGGCATTCGCGTGGCCTTGCTTACCGGCGGCCAGAAAGCCAAGGTGCGGCGGCGCATTCTGGAATCCTTGGCCGGTGGCGAAACCTTGGTTGTCGTCGGCACCCATGCGCTGATTCAGGCGACCATATCATTCCATAACTTGGCCCTCGCCATCGTCGATGAGCAGCATCGATTCGGCGTTCACCAGCGCATGGCGCTGCGCGCCAAGGGCCATGCTCCGCACCAACTCATCATGACGGCGACGCCGATTCCGCGCACACTGACCATGGCGCTGTACGCCGACATGGACGTCTCCGTGCTCGACGAGCTGCCACCCGGGCGCCAACCCATCACCACGCGCCTAGTCGCCGCCAGCCGCCGCGCTGAGGTGCTGGCCCGCATCGCCAAGGTTTTGGACGCCGGCCAGCAAGCGTACTGGGTTTGCACCCTGATCGAGGAGTCCGACGAGAGCTCGGCGCAGTCCGCCGAAGCCACTTGGACGATGCTGCAGGCGCAGTTGCCGGGCCGGCGCATCGGCTTGGTCCACGGCCGCATGAAGAGCGAGGAGAAGACCGCGGCGATGGCCGCCTTCAAAGCCGGGCGGCATCAACTGCTGGTGGCCACGACGGTGATTGAGGTGGGCGTCGACGTCGCCAACGCCAGCCTGATGATCGTCGAGAATCCGGAGCGCTTGGGGCTGGCCCAATTGCATCAGCTACGCGGACGGATCGGCCGCGGGACCCATGCGAGCTATTGTCTGCTGCTCTACGGCGACGACCTGAGCGAGGCCAGCCGCGCCCGCTTGAAGGTGATCCGGGAAAGCCAGGACGGTTTCCACATCGCCGAGCAAGACCTTGCCCTGCGCGGTCCCGGGGAGATTTCGGGCACCCGCCAAACCGGCGAAACCCGATTCCGGGTTGCCGACTTGAACCGGCATCTGCACTTGATACCGGAAATCGTGCGGGAGGGAGACCGGCTGCTGACCGAAGCGCCGGCAAGGGCGGACGCCCTGCGGCTGGCTTGGGCGGAGGACGAGGCGAACTTGGCGGGGCTGGCGTCCGTCTGACCGGCTTGGTTCAGCCGACCTCGAGCATTTCAAAGTCCTCTTTGCTGACACCGCACTCCGGGCAGACGAAGTCCTCCGGCACATCCTCCCACTTGGTGCCTGGAGGAATGCCCTCCTCTTCGCAGCCTTCGGCTTCGTCATAGATCCAGCCGCAGACGATGCACTGCCACTTCTTCACTGATTGGGCGCCTGGTTCATTGTTGTTGGATCTCCCGCGAGCGTTGCGAAAGATTCGCTAACCTAACTGCCCGTTCGCCAAAATGCAACGGCGCAGTTAGACTTGGGCGCTGTGCGACTCCTAAAGTCCTTTCTGCGCCCTTGGGCGGCGATCATGCGCTTGGACCGGCTCGTTGGCAGCTTCCTGCTGCTGTGGCCCACCTTGGCGGCGCTGTGGTTGGCCGCCGAAGGAACGCCGCCGACCCATTTGATCGTGGTTTTCACCGCCGGCGTCTTCGTCATGCGGGCCGCCGGCTGCGTCGTCAACGACCTGGCGGACCGCCGCTTCGACGCCTTGGTGGAGCGCACCTCGGAACGCCCTTTGGCCACCGGCGCCCTGACCGTGCGCCAAGCCTTGGGATTGTTCGCTGTCCTCTCCCTAGCCGCTCTGTCCCTGCTCTTTTGGCTGAACGAGCCGGCCCGCCTGCTTGCCATTGTCGGCTTTGGCGTCAGCGTGCTCTACCCGTTCACGAAGCGCTGGACCCATTGGCCGCAGGTGGTGCTCGGCATCGCCTTCAGTTGGGGGATACTCATGGCGTTTGCCGCCGTAACCGACGGAGTGCCTTCAGTGGGCTGGCTGCTGTTCGTGGCCAGCCTGCTGTGGATCGTGGCCTACGACACCCTATACGCCATGGTTGACCGGCCTGACGACCTAAAGGCCGGTGTAAAAAGCACGGCCATCCTGTTTGGGGAGGCGGACCGCCTGATGGTGGGCATTCTGCAAGGGGGCGCCCTGTTCGGATTCGCCATGGTCGGCACCCACCGCGGCTTCGGCCTGGTTTACGGCTCGGCCCTTGTGGTGATCCTAGCCTTATTCGGATATCAGCAGTTTTTGATCCGCCGGCGGGAGCGCATCGAATGCTTCCGCGCCTTTCTCAACAACATTTGGGTCGGCTTCACCCTGTTCTTCGCCATCATCATCGAGCAAGCCGTTGGCAAGGCTCAGTCGCTTCATTGACCGCTGCAACCTCGGCCTAGGACGGGCGACCGCTTGGCTGACCCTGCTGATGGCGCTGGCCACCGCCGCCGTCGTCGCGCTGCGCTACGTCTTCAGTCAGAACACCATCCTGCTGCAGGAGGGCGTCAACGCCCTGCACGGGTTGGTGCTGATGCTGGGCATCGCCTACACCCTGCTGGAGAGGGGCCATGTGCGGGTGGACATCCTGCACAGCCGCTTGGCCGAGCGCCGCCGCCACGCTGTCGATGCCTTCGGCCACGCCGTCTTCCTGCTGCCGGTGGCGGCGCTGATCCTCCTGACCTCCCTGCCCTACGTCGCCCAATCTTGGCGGGTGGCGGAGGGCTCCGCGGAGGTGGGCGGCCTGCCTGGAGTCTATCTGCTGAAAACTCTGATTCCCGTCATGGCGGTTCTGCTGTTCGCCCAAGGGCTGAGCGAACTCATCAAGGCTCTTGGCAAACGCAAGTGAAGAGCGAACCCATCAAAGGAACCCGCACAAACAAGCCGAGGGCTAACCGGGCGAGCGTTCATGATGGATGATGCGGCCACCGAGGGCGCCGCCGCTGGCCGGCGGCAAAGCCTCGGCGGCAGCTAACGCCCAGCGGACTTACTGATGGTTTCGTTCGCCCCCATCGCGCTGTTCCTCTTGGTGTTTGCGCTGCTGCTGCTCGGCTATCCAGTGGCGTTGACGCTGGCCGGCGGCGCCCTGGCCTTCGCCTTGGCGTTGGCCGCCTTCGGCCTGTTCGACCTGGAGATATTCGGCTTTCTGCCGGCGCGCATCTTCGGCATCATGAGCAACCAAACCCTCATTGCCGTACCCCTGTTCGTGTTCATGGGCGTGGTGCTGGAGAAGGCCCGCATTGCGGAGCAGTTGCTGGACGCCCTCTCCGAACTGCTGGCGCGGCTGCCCGGCGGCTTGGGCCTCGGCGTCATCCTGATGGGCGGGCTGATGGCGGCGAGCACCGGCATCGTCGGCGCCACCGTGGTCACCTTGGGCCTGATGGCGCTGCCCAACCTGCTGCGGCAAGGCTATGACCCGAAGCTGGCCACCGGCACCATCAGCGCCACCGGCACCTTGGGGCAGATCATCCCACCGTCCATCGCCTTGGTGCTGCTCGGCGACGTGCTCTCCAACGCCTACAGCCAAGCGCAATTGGCCCAGGGCGTGTTTGCGCCCAAGACCGTTTCCATCAGCGACCTGTTTGCCGGGGCGCTGCTGCCCGGAGTGGTGCTGGTGGGGCTGTACGCCCTGTATATGTGGCTGACCGCCCTGCGCTCTCCCGGCCGGGCACCGCGTCCAGCCGGAGAAGATCTGACCAGCGGCAAGCCGCGCTCCAACTGGAAGCTACTGCGAGCGCTCGCCGCCCCTCTGGGCCTGGTGCTGGCGGTGCTGGGCAGCATTCTGGGCGGCTTGGCCACGCCCACGGAGGCCGCCGGCGTCGGCGCGGTGGGCGCGATGCTGCTGGCGTTGGCCAACCGCGCCTTGCATCGGGAGGTGCTGGGCGAGGTGTGTCGCTCCACCCTGAAGACCACGGCGATGGTGTTCTTCATCCTGATCGGCGCTTCGGTGTTCTCCCTAGTGTTCCGCGGCCTCGGCGGCGACGACTTGGTGCATGAGCTGTTCGCGGAGTTCCCCGGCGGCCAGCTTGCTGCGGTGGCGGTGGTGATGCTGGCGATCTTTCTGCTCGGCTTCGTGCTGGACTTCATCGAAATCACCTTCGTGGTGATTCCGGTGGTGGGGCCGGCGCTGCTTGCCTTGGGCGTGGACCCGGTCTGGCTCGGCGTACTGATCGCCGTCAATCTGCAAACCTCCTTCCTAACCCCACCCTTCGGTTTCGCGCTGTTCTACCTGCGCGGCGTCACCCCACCGGAAATCCCCACCAGCGCCCTGTACCGCGGCGTCATCCCCTTCGTCGGCCTGCAACTGCTGTTGCTGCTGCTGCTGTTCGCCTTCCCCAACCTAGCCACCTGGCTGCCGGGGCTGCTGTATTCGTGAGCATGACCGTTGGGGTGGCTTGTATCCTTAGCCCTGTCGGCGGACACGGCTTTCCCTGCTGTCCCAACGAAGCTAGTTGGTGTCTAATAGGGTTCATCAGCGCACAGGCGCCGAGCACACCAACAGGCTCACGGCAACCGGAAGCGTAGCAATGGCCTTTGCACGGCAAGACACAGGGAAATGGCGGGAAGACATCCCCGGGGCGCGGTGGTTCAAGGCGGATCTGCACATCCACACGGTTGACAGGGGTGACAAGGCGTTCCAGTTGCGGCGGAAAAAGTACGGATTCTGAGGTCGTTCGCATGGATTGGCTGGAGGTGCTTAACCGAATTGAAGCCGGCGAAGACCGAATGACGGAGTTTAAGAGCGGGGTTGGGGACCTGTCGGCCATTGGCAAGGCGATTTGCGCCTTCGCCAACACCGAAGGCGGCGTCCTCATTTTGGGCATTGATGACGATCAGAATATCGTCGGGGTTCAGGAGGGTGCTGAGAAGGTTCAGGAACGCCTGACGTCGTTCCTGCAAACGGGATGCAGCGCTTCCGTTTCCGCACAAGGCGGCAAACATCAGGACCCCAAGGGGTGGGTGCATTGGTTGGAAGTTCCGAAACAACGTGGATTTGAACCGCTGCGCTACAAAGGGCGTGTACGGGTTCGCCGCGAGCGCAGCAGCGGCGAGCCATCGCCGACAGAGCTTCAGGAACTCTATAACGCCTTCGGCTACATCCTAACCGAGGAACGGTCAATACAGGCCGGCACTTCCTCAGACATAGATCTGCTAAGGTTCCGCGCCTATCTGCAGAAGTTAGGGCTTGACACCGAAGAGGACCCGCAGCCGGAGGATGAGGACGACCTTCGCAACCGCGGCGTTTTGACGGAAATTGGCGGCGCTTTGCATCCTACTCTTTACGGGGTGCTGGCCTTTGGCAAGTTGCCGCAAAACTACCCGCAGACGCAGAACTTTCGGGTGGATTGCGTAGCCTACAAGGGGAAAGACCGGGCGTCTTCCGTGTTGCAGGTGGCTGAAGTCACCGGCTGCATCAATGAGCAAGTGGAAAGGGCGATAGGCTGGTTTGCGGGGCTTGGGCGGTTCGAATCCTATCAGGATCTAATCCGCAAAGACCGGCCGTTGTTGCCCAGGCCGGCAGTTCGGGAGGCGCTGGTTAACGCCGTTGCCCATCGAGACTACGCAATCATCGGCTCGAAGATATTATTCGAAGTCTTTTCCGATCGCGTGGATGTGACCAGTCCTGGCGGTTTGCCCAACCACATGAGCGTCGCAAGCGTACGCGCCGGCGCTCTTCCCCGGTCGCGGAACGAACTGTTGGCCAACTACATGCTCACTTTGGGGTTCATGGAGAAACGGGGGCGGGGCTGGTTGGTGATGGGCAAAACCATGCGCGAGTTTAACGGAACCGAACCGGAAATTGCCCAGGACGAGGGGCGCAGCTACGTCAGGATCACTTTCCGGCTTGATCCGATTGGGGAGTAGAAGTGCCTGCGCCTCCAATTTCCCAATACATTGAGCGTTCTGCTTTCAGATCATTTGATGGGCAATGCCCTCAATGACTTGGAGGTGTGGCAACGCTTGGGTGAGGCTTGCCACAGGAGGGATGTTCCGTTCAGGGTTTCGGTTCAACTAGAATAGCGCTCCACCTCCGCAATGAAGCAATGTTATGCGCTGCACACACTGGCTTTCGACCCGGGGCGGTCCCGGCCGCCGCAGTTGGGAGGGATGACGTCTTGGCCCAATTAGCGGCCTCGGGACCCAAGGTTGCGGTGATCGGAGCGGGATTTTGCGGCCTAGCAGCGGCCTACGAGCTTGGTCGGCGCGGCATCCGCGCTACGGTTTTGGAAATGGACGGCGAGGTGGGCGGTTTAGCCGGCAGCTTCGCCACCGAAGGCGAACCCCTCGAAAAATTCTATCATCACTGGTTCACTAGCGATGTCCACATGATGGACTTGATTGGCGAACTGGGCCAGTCGGACAAGGTGGTGCTGCGCCCGTCCCGCACTGGCCTGTACTACGCCCATGACTTCTTCAAGCTGTCCACGCCCCTGGACCTGCTGTGTTTCTCGCCCCTGCCGCTGGCCAGCCGCATCCGCTTGGGGCTGCTGGCCTTATGGGTGCGCAGGATTCGGAATTGGCGCAGCCTGGAGGACGTCACCGCCGCCGATTGGTTGCGGAAACTGGGTGGCGAACGTGTTTACCAAGTGGTCTGGGCACCGCTGCTGCACGGCAAGTTCGGCAGTTTGGCGGAAGAGGTGGCGGCCGTCTGGTTCTGGAACAAGCTGAAGCTGCGAGGCAGCAGCCGCGGCGGGAGCGGCAAGGAGCAACTGGCTTACTATCAGGGCGGATTTTCGGCCTTGGCGGACGCCTTGGTCGCGGCCATTAGAGCGCAAGGCGGCGACATCCAACTGAACAGGCCGGCCACCGGGCTGCAGGTGGACGGCCAGCGAGTGGTGGGAGTATGCACGAAGGAAGGAACGGTCGCCGCCGATGGCGTCGTCGCCACCCCGGCGCTGCCGGTCATCGCGGACTTGGCGGCGGCGCACACATCGGAGGAGTACGCGACGGGGTTGCGCCGTATTCGGTACTTGGCCAACGTATGCGTGGTGCTGGAGCTGGACCGCAGCCTTTCAGACATCTATTGGCTGAACGTCAATGATCCGAACTTCCCCTTCGTGGGAGTCATCGAGCACACCAACTTCGAACCCGCCTCCTCCTACGCCGGCCGCCATATCGTCTATCTATCCCGCTATTTGCCGGACAGCGACCCTTTTTATCAAATGTCTGATGAAGAGGCGACGGCGCTTACCCTGACGCACTTGCGGCGGATGTTTCCAGACTTAAGCGACGAACGCGTTCTCGCCTCTCACGTCTGGCGCGCCCGCCATGCACAGCCAGTGGTGGAGCGCGGCTACCGCCGGCTGATTCCGTCGGCGCAAACGCCGCTGCGCAATCTATTCATCGCCAGCATGGCGCAGATCTACCCCCAGGACCGAGGCACCAACTACGCCGTCAAGCAAGGGCGCGAGGCAGCCCAACTCATGGCCGAGGCGCTGGTTAGAGGCTAGCAGGCACCAAAGCAGCTTTTTTTCGCATTGCCTACATTCGCTTCAGAGATCCCGTACGCAAAACCGGAGGAACCACCCATGAGGCCGCTGCCCGCCAAAGCGGCGCTGCCGACCGACCGGCCGCAGCGTCCTTAGCCCTTGTCGCCCTACCCCCAAGCCTCGCCGACCCGGAACTGATTTTTGGAACGTGCGGTGGCGGATGGTGGTTGACAACCTGAACTGCCCACTTAGAATGGGCAATCATCAGGCTAACCCCCCCCGGGATTTCGCTGGCGACAGCGCCCCGGGGGTTTTTCTTGACGCCTCCCATGCCCCAACCCCGCTCCACGCTCTTCATTGATGGTGCCAACTGGCATTACGGACTCAAATCCATCGGCGTGGACAGCGGCCGGCTCAACTACAGCCGCATGGCTCGGAAATTGCTGATTGATCGGGAATTGACGGAGATCCGCTACTATGTCGGTAGGGTTTCTGGCGATCTCCAGAGAGTCCGAAGGCAAAATCGGTTCTTGAGGCGTCTTGAGGAACAGGGACTGCATGTCTTTCGAGGGCGCGTTGAGAAGAACTGGATGGCCCCGGAGCGGAATCCCGTCATTCAAGAGCTGCGGGAAGTGATAGCCGAATCGCAGGCCGCCCTGCCGAGCGACTTTGTCGAGAAGCTAAATGCCTTGTGCCTTCGACGGACACCCTACTATGTTGAAAAGCAAGTGGACGTTCGCATCGCAGTCGATTTGGTTGGCATGGCGCATCGCAATGAATACGATGTGGCCTATTTGCTCTCGGCGGACGGCGATTTCGTTCCGGCCGTGGAAGAGGCAAAGCGCTTCGGGAAGCGAGTTTTCGCCGTCAGCGCCCAACAAGGAAGGCAACTGGCAAAGGCCGTGGATGCATTCATCCCCCTGCCCTTGGAGTGGTTCCTCGACTTGCGGGAATAAGTGAAATCCGCGCTCTCTGCAAAGTCCGTGGCCCCGATCATGGGCAAGGCGTTCAGCCCTTCCGCATCAATAAACTCCACCACCCCGGACAGTCGCTCCAATCCATGCGGCCTGTGAACACTGTTTCTTTTGAAGCAGGCAACACTCGCTGCAACTGCAATTGCAGAGATTTCCTACAGACAAGGCCCTTGACGATGCCGCAACCTGCCGCCCATCGCCCGAACGCACGGAAGCGGGGAGGCCCACTCCCCTTCAAATATGCTACCTTTCCCCGCAGCAGGAGAAGCGGCGCCCGCGCCCGGAACCGGAGGAACCACCCATGAGGCCACAGCCCGCCCAGCCAAGCGAAGCGCCGCTCCCGGCCCGGCCGGCCGCAGCGCCCCTGTCGCCCGCCACCTCCCCGCCCCGGTCGGTCGCTGCGCCTTTGGCCCCCGTCGGCCTGCGCCCCGCGCCGACCAGCCAAGTGGAGGATCCGCTCTACCCCAGTTCGGACGGCCAACCCATGGCTGAGAACACTTGGCAGTTCGAGGTGATGGTGGACAGCGCGGCGGCCCTGCGCAGCCGCTACCGGCGCAACCCGGACGTGTTCGTGGGCGGCGACCTGCTGATGTACTACGAGCGGGGGGACCCCACGCGGCGGGTCGCGCCGGACGTCTTCGTCATCTTCGGCGTGCCGGATCATCACCGGATGAGCTACAGGCTATGGGAGGAGGGCAAGGCCCCGGACTTCGCTCTGGAGGTGGCCTCGGAGTCCACTTGGCGGGAGGACGTGGGGCGCAAGCGGGACCTGTACGCCAAGTTGGGGATCGGGGAGTACTGGCTGTTCGATCCGCAAGGGGAGTTCTTTGACCCACCGCTGCGTGGGCTTGTCCTGCAAAACGGGGAGTACGGCGAATTGCCGGGGCGGATGGAGAACGGCGTTCGGGTGCTGCGCAGCCGGGTTTTGGGGTTGGACCTGCGGGCGGAGGGCAGCGCCCTGCGCTTCCGGGACCCTGTGACAGGGGAGGACCTGCGCACCCTAGAGGAAGCCGAGGCTCGGGTTCGGGTGTTGGAGGCCCAGTTGGCCGCCGCACACCGAGCGCCTGCCGATGCTTCGGCACCCGGCAACATTCAAGATGCTGGCTCGGGCGAGGATTGAGGGGACGCGGAGTGTCTTGAGGACGGGGCAAGCGCGGAGGGCGGAAGGCTGACGCCGAGCAAAACGCCTTAGCCCGCACCTTTCAGGACTGATCACGCCTTCGCAAAGCGGCCAGCCGGGTTTACAGTTCCGCAATGTGGGCCTCAGCTTCCTCATAGGTGCGGAAGTCCTTCCCCGTCCCCAGATCATGGAAGCGCAGACTCCCGCCTTCCGCAGGAGCTTGCCCTAGCGGGGGTCACCGGCATGGACGAGGCGAACGCATGGCTGCGCACGATGCACCTGCCCGCGGCTGGATTCCGTCAATGTGCGGGCGGCTTCCATTGAGCCACGCGAGTTCACGACGCAATTCCTCCGAGTCGTGTAAAATATCAACCGAACGGCGAGGATATGGACGATGCCCAATCTGCTCTGCGAATTGGAGCGGTATCTGCACCAATGGCGGGATCATCTTTCCACGGCTTGGCGCGACAGGCTGGATGGCGTGGAGCCGGACTTTGACGCTGTTCCCAGAGATGCATCGCTCGATCGGAATGCGCAGATCGTGCCGGTTTGGCGTAGGCAGGGCGGTGTTTTCTATGCGTTGGAAGGCATCGATCCTTGCGATGTGGGAGTCGTCGTAATCGGCAACGATCCGTATCCCGACCCGCACCGGGCTACTGGTCGCTCTTTCGAGCAAGGCAACCTGACCGCATGGATAGACGATTTGGCGCAGCCCGGTCGCGTCACGCCCAGTCTGCTGAGTCTGGTCTGCGCTGCCGCCGCGCTGCTCCCAAACGCGGAGGGGCTTGGGCTGGATCGCGCCCGTCTCGACAAACGTCGAGAAACACTTCGGCGCGGGTTGCAAAACGGCCAAGTCGTGCTACTGCCCCCCAGGTCCATGTTTGAGAGCCTGACAGGGCAAGGTGTGCTTTGGATCAACCGCACCCCCACCATAAGCGTCGTGCGCAACGCCGGCGGGCGTCGTCAAGGGAGGGGGTGGCAAGCGATCGAAAGACAGCGAAAGCTGCACCGGGCGCTATGGCGTCCAGTCACAAACGCCATCGTTTCCTTGTTGGTGCAGGAGGCGGAGACGAGACCTGTCGTCTTCGCGTTGTTCGGCGGTAAAGCCAAAAACCTCCAGGGACGGATCGAAGCCTGCGGGAGATATCTGCGCGTTCCGGTGGAAAACCTTCGATTCGTGAAGAGCGGGCACCCCTCCAAGCCTCGATATTTTTTCTGCTCCGGAAACCCTCTTGGGCGGATCAACGACGAATTGGCCGATCCCATCGACTGGTGCGGTCCTGCCACGGGGCGAACAGCGACTAATCACTCGACGCACCTCTCAACGGCCCCCCAACGTACTCGCGGCAGGGCAGGGACGCCGACGGTACGAACCTCCGACCGATTGGCCGCTGGCGCGTCTGCGCACTCCGCCGCGATCATGGCTCGCACGGTCGGCAAATACCGTACGACCCTGAGGCAACTTGCCGAAAGGTAAGCGGCGCCACTACCGGCTGACGCTCGACGACGCGCTGGACGCGCACGAGCAGGCCTTGGGTTTCGGTGGACTGCCGGGCGTCATCAACCTCGGTTCGATCGAATCCGCCATCGCCCGTCCCTACTCCGGTTACTACCGTGCCATCCGTCGCAAGGCGGCGGCTCTTTCGGCCATTTTGACGCCATGCACCGCATGCGCGTGGGCCAATCGCCCCATGTGGATTTCCACACCCCTATTGGATGGCTTGCCTACGGACCGCCTTACCCAGGACATTTGGCCCTTGACCAATACGGCGGCGCAAGACATTCCAAAGGGACCGGCGGCCAAGGGCTGCAAGGCTCCGCTTTCAGCGGCGAGAGGAGCTCGGAGAGGATCGGATCAACGGCACCAGCCCAGCAATGATCTGCGGCAGCCGCTCCACCAGATAGAGCGGCAGGGACAGCAGTTGGTAGCGTACCTGCTCGACGCCACTGCGGCGCCGCACCTGCGCTTCCACCGTTTGCAGCGCTGGTGGATTGGCGTCAAAGCGGACGGCCAGGGGCGCTCGCCTTTCGGCAACGAACTGATGCAGGGACTTCAGGGCACCGGCTTTGCCCGCCTTCACTTCAATGGGCAGGATGTGGCCGCTGAATTCGGCCACGTAGTCCACCTCCGCGTTGTTGGAGCGCCCTTCGCGCAGCCAGTAGGTCAGCTCCCGGTTTGGCCGTTCGGCATGGAGATGCTGCAGGTGCTGGCCGACGAACTGCTCCGCCGCCGGGCCTGCGTTGATCAGTTCCAACTCGGTCTGCGCCCTGACGGTTTGCCAGTTGAGGCCACACAGGGCGTTCATCAAGCCGATGTCCAGGAAGATGAGCTTGAAGGCCGCCTCCTTCAACTCGGCCTGCAGTGGCAGCCCAGAGCAGTGGCTGTGGGTGACCTTGGCGACCACCCGCGCCATGGCCAGCAGGTCGATGTCCCGGCGAATGGTCGCGCTTTGGTCGTCGCGGGAGACGTTGCTGTACTTCACCTTGCGCCCCACCTGGCGGGCGGCGAAGTTGAACACGCGCAGCATCCTGGCGAGGTCGCGGCGGGCGGCGTACTTGGGGAAGTCGTCCCGATAGGTTTCGACGATGCTGGCCTGAACGGCGCTGACGGCCCGCAGGTCTCCCGATTCGGCGTAGGTCCCGACGGCCTCCGGCATTCCGCCAATGAAGCGGTACAGACGCAGTGCCTCCAACAGCCGCCCGTGAACCAAGGGATGCAGCATTGGCGGCGCACCTTCTCCGCCCCATGCGAAGGTTTCGATTGCTTCGGCGAGCCGCTCCTTGCCTATGCCCTTCAGGAATTCAGTGAACGTCATCGGCCCTAGATGCAGGTATTCGACGCGGCCCACCGGCATGGGGAAGTTGTGCTCCGCCAACGCAAACTCCATGAGGGACCCGGCGGTGATGACGGGGCGCTCCGGCATGTCCTCCAGGAAGTACCGAAGCGAGGCGAGGGCATGGGGAGCGGCTTGGATTTCGTCCAGAAACAGCAGGCTCCCGCTCGACAGGGGCCGGTCGGCCACGGCGCCGATGAGATTCAGGAGGGCGGCCGGATCGTTGCGGCCCGGCTGGGATTCGGCGAACGCCCCGGCGAGGTCAGGATGCCGCTCCAAGTTGACGGCTACGAGGTCCAGGCCGGCGGCCTCGCAGAACAGCTCCACCAGCGTGGACTTGCCAACCTGCCGCGCCCCCCGGATGACCAACGGCTTGCGCCGGGCGCTTTGCAGCCAATTCCGTAGATGCTGTAGCTGATGGCGGTGCATGGGCGGGAAAGTAGCATCATTAACGCCAAAAAGCAATCTTTGATTATTATTTTATGGGTATATTTTTGTGATCGGTCGTGTTGGTTCACTATCATCGGGCGTCTGGGCGCTCCCCAAGCAGGGCGATGTGGTCGTGGCTCTCTACACTTGGCAACTGCAAACTCCCAATCCGGCCTATATCGCGGATTGCCGCGAGCGGACCGAAATCATCAATATAGCCCCTAGGGACAAGTGCGACACTTTACGGGCCGCACCTCGGTCAAATTTCTTGACCGCCTGAACATAGCGGCGTTTAATGGGCGCTACAGACGCAGTGGGCCGTGGAAGTGACGGTTGCAGTAGGTCTCATCAACATGAAGGGCGTGTCTTCGACTGTCAAATACCGTTTTCAAGGTCGTATGCCAAAGCTGCAAGGATGGCTATTCCGCTTTCTCGTACGCCATATGCTTGGTGGGATCGTATAGAGGGATTCAAAGGACTAAAGGACGAGATACTAAACTCCTTGGGTGTTCGAGAGAGCGGCAGATGAATCAGATACTGAACCTACAGATGCAGCTATTGCTTGCGCAGTACGGGCGCAAACAGGTGTTGGAAGTGCTAGCGGCAGTTGACGACTTCGACTTAGCGCATATTCAGCGCGAGCTTCAATCGGCGCGAGCGAGGTTAGAAGCTAAAGCGAGGAAAAGGAGAAACACTCGCCGAAAGAGTGCGCAAGAGCTAGTTGAAGCGGCCAACCTCAGCTCCGACGTCAAACCGTTGATAGAGCAGATCGCCTTAGCCTACGAGGGAAGGGAGTTGCTATCGGAATTGTGGCGGGTGAGGGAGTTTCTAGAGTCTGAAGGAGTTGACGCCAGCAAATTGCGGTCACGGGCTGATGCCCTACCGAAACTTATAGCGGTCCTCGCCAATCATCCACGGGAGAAACTGGAAGAGGTGATAGCTATTTGGCAGGAGCGCGGCGACCGAAACGACTTGGCCCTGCTCACCGATGCAATTTTGGGTTCCACCAAGAGGACTGCGTCAGTCAGCCGGGTTTAGACTCTCATGGCGCGGATATCAATCGCCATATTCATGTGCCTGATACTTTTATGCGTCTAGTTCCAGCCGAACTCAGAGCCACAAAATGTGTTCGAATTCTAAAAGCTGGCCATTCTAAGTTTCATCTGCAGAAAGCTCCAACTGACTAAAAATACTGCTCACATCACCCGATTGTACAAAATCCAACTATGTCATCAGGCCTAATCAACACAGTTAGCTTCTCGGCCGCCTATTCCTCTCCCATGGCAGCCTGAAACAAAGCAGACTTGCCCATGCCCTTGTGCCCTACCAACACCCGTAACGGGAGGTCAGTCACGGCCTGCTTGTAAGTATTGTTTTTAAAGTAATGCTGCTGAAGCCGCTCAATAGACACATTTTCAGCTACCTCATAACCAAAGAGTGCTTGGATTTCTTGCTCCCTAAACGCCAACGCACCCCTTGTCCCACCTGCTCCCCCGACGATGTGGTGGTAGCTTAAACTGGTGCTTTGGAGCAAGCAACCCCTTGATCTCCCCCACCCGAGGCGATTTTGCAGTTATGTACAATCTGTTGATTTGATCCCTGAAATTTTGGAGCCGAACATTTGCTTTCGGCTGTACTGCAATGCTCATCGAATTGGGTTGCAAGGAGAGCTCGGCATGTTGGTGTTGGGCTTGGCGGGGACGGTGGATTTGCCAGTCGTGCAGGCGTATCGGGACGGCCACTCTTTGATCTTAACTTGCAGTGCGCACGGCACCGATGCCATAGAGTCGATTGCTGCGTCGGAAGCAGCTAAAAGGGCTTCTCAACTTTCCTGTGCAATCCCTTGGTGAAACCTTAGCGGGGGCCATATCAACCACCAAAATAGGTGTTGCTTGCAAAATACCCAATGCTAATGCAACTAGCCCACAACAGGGGAGCGTACAGGAACTTTCGGTAGAGGCTGAGATTGCATCTGAATACATGTGCCGGAATTGCGATAAAAAGCAGCACGGTTATAGAAATGAGACGCATTGTTGAGTCATAGTCCTTTGGGAAAATAGTCCAGGCTAGGGCTATGAAGAGTACAGTGACAGCCATCCAAAAGGAGACTAGATTTAAATGCAAAGGCACCATATTACTATTTGAAAATATGTATGTTCCTACCAACCAACATAGAACTACCAACATAGCCACTCCAGCAACATATTTGACATCAATACGAAAATCGAGCAATTGCCAGAAAAAACTAAATTCAAGAATGACGATCGTCACGGCGATAGTAGATGCAGCAAGGGACTCCTCCACATCCAACTGACGTTCATCATCTATTACCAAGCTTAGTGTTGAAACGTACGCCTGCAGCAACCTGCTGACGTATTCTCTAACTTTGGCTATCATCATTGGATAGGCTCCCTAGCTGCAGATGGCGGCACCACATTCATTTGGTAGTGGAATGATCGAGGAACAACGACGTCAATTGCTTCTCCACTATAGGATAAAGTCATGCGCAACATGCTACCACCCTCAATATTGCTTGTGAACCCAATCCAAGAGGTTAGAGGCCGGTCTGATCTAACGCGAATCAGGCGCTCCGCCGCCAATACAGGCCTGGGCTTGACCAATAACGCCTTTTTGACATAGATATATGTGTCTTCTTGCCATAAAAACTTTTCGTGCCAACTTGCTAGGATTTGTTTTACACCATTATCAATGGTTCCACTGCCTAGGTGGTAATCTCGAAAGGATTCTTGAGGGTTTTTTGAGGTGCTTCCAGAAGTCAGAAATTCATGAATCGTTCTAAAGGCATGAGGAACATACTCAGCATTTTTGAAGTAACCATTTCTGAAGACAGAAAGTTGCTGATCTTCAGTATATGACGTACTGACGTATACCAACTGGCTGCTATCGGACGCAGGTACTGCCCAGCGAAAATTCATGCTAGAAGGGGAATCCTTGACGGTTATAAGGTGAGGGGCTTTAGCCGAATTTTGTTTGCAGATCAGAACTCGGTCTGACGGCAGACATACAGCCATCTGATACTCATATTTTCTCTCTCTCTGTAGATTATCGCAGCTAATGTTTTTGGACTCGCAGAGAGAGTTAGAGACGGCCAGTTGAGGGGCCAAAACTACAACTGGCATATAGAGGAAAAGCCAAAACGGGCTTTGTTTTGGTAATCCATATGCCTTTGGCTGGCGGAGTATAGGTATACACCTATCCGCAGGCCCTGCCATTATCTCTTGCAAAGCCATTCCTATGGCCTGAATCCTTATAGCTGTTGGATTTGCCATGAAAATACCTCATTAAAGACAAATCGCTTTCCTTTGATGGCGGCACTGGTGTAGAGCCGCTGCGACCGGTCTTGGAACCATATGGACTTCGACGATGTCCGGGCTCGGGACTTTTCACGCTCTCTTTGCTGCTGTCGCCCCTGCTTGATGTGGTCAAGATGCTTCATCAAGGGAGCAAGCTGCTGGGCGACCAGCCCGTTGGCTTGCTGATAGTCGATGGATTGCTTATCCGTTGGATCTTCTTCGGTGCGCGGCATGGCTTTGCATCAAGGGTTTTTTCCGTCACGGCCGACTTCTGTGGTCTCAGCTCTGTTATTACCATTAGTCTCCATTGGTGTCAACACCCCGGTCAGCCTGAGGGACTTGCGCTATGGGTTTTTTTTGGGGTTGCCCACCGAGCGCGGCGGCGTAGCGCCGTTCCTAGCCTCTTTTCGGTCGTTGCTTGGCAGGCCGGGCGCTGGTTTGGCGAGTTTTCCCGTGCCGGAGGCAAGCACCTCCCCGAATGCACATGACCCGTGCGCGTCCAAACTTGTGAGTGCAGTCTCCGGGCTTGTGCGGGCTGGCCAAGCACGGTCCCAACGGCGAACCGATGGCGGATGGCGAACTGGCCGCGGCCGCGTAGCGCCAACCGCCGGCCTTCAGGATGCAATCCGGCTCTACGGGAAACGCCAAAGCCTTGCCCGCGCCCACCGCAGCCAAACCGGCCACTTCTATTTATTGCTAACATCTCCAGATCACTTTGTGTGCGCTTGCCAGCAATATCTGCTAGCATCATCCTTGGATCCTGTCATCGCCTAGGGAGACAAGCCGTGGGTTCCACCATTACCGTTCGTGACTTGCCGCCTGACGACAAGTCTTGGCTGCAGCGTGAGGCGCGCCAGCTTGGTGTCTCGATGGAGGCGCTGGTTCGCCGGATCATCCGGGACAAGAGGGAGCAAGCACAGCGCCGCATGGCGCCATCGGACGTAGCGAGACGGCACTTTGGGCCGAGCCACGGCATTGAACTCTGCTTGCACCGCGGTTATGGCTACCGACAGGTGGAGTTCCCGGCCGGAGAGGATGAGTGAGCCCGTCCGTTGCGTACCTTTTGGACACCAACGTTGTTTCGGAGATGATGCGTCCCGCTCCGCTGGCACGGGTTGTGGAGTATGTGGACTCGGCGGCCGGCGCTGGACTCGGCATTGCCTCCGTAACCGCGTGGGAGATATTGAACGGCATCGGGAAACTGCCCGCCAGCCAACGCCGGGACGACCTCCGCAAGCGTTTTCTCCACTTTCTGGAGGACTTGACCGAAGGCCGAATGTTCGATTGGACGCTTGAAGACGCGCAAGTTTGCGCGAGGATCATGGAGATCAAGCGACACCGAGGCGAACCCCTAGACGGGCACCTGCCCGACGCGATGATCGCTGCCGCGGCGCTCAATCGCCGCCTCACGGTAGTGACCAGAAACGAGCGGGAGTTCAGAAACACCGGTGTTTCCCTCGTCAATCCATGGACGGAGTCGCTCTCGATGTGAGACGCAGCCTGGGGTTGCCGCTGTCGGATACGCGGTGGCGCCAACGATGTCGTTGCTGCAAATGCGGCTCTGCACCGGCGTAGTCGGGTACGACAGACAGATCGGACTCGCGATAGGCGATGAGCACATCAACGTCCGCCCAGCAGCATCGTTGGGGCTTCACCTTTTTACGTCACCCACTCCGTTGCGCACCTCATCGTGTCTTTGCGCTCGATGCCTAGGATCTCCGCAGTTCTGCCGAGAGTGAAGCAAGCAACATGCGCTGCGGCTGCAATTGCAGAGATTTCCTACAGACATGGCCCTTGACGAAGCTGCAACCTGCGGCCCATCGTCCGAACGCACGGAAGCGGGGAGACACCCTCCCCTTCAAATATGCTACCTTTCCCCACAGCAGGAGAAGCGGCGCCCGCGCCCAGAACCGGAGGAACCAGCCATGAGGCCACTGCCCGCACAGCCAACCGAAGCGGCGCTCCCGGCCCGGTCGGCCACAGCGCCCTTGTCGCCCGCCACCTCCCCGCCCCGGCCGGTTGCAGTGCCTTTGGCCCCCGTCGGCCGGCACCCTCCACCGATCAGCCAAGTGGAGGATCCGCTCTACCCCAGTTCGGACGGCCAGCCCATGGCTGAGAACACTTGGCAGTTCGAGGTGATGGTGGACAGCGCGGCGGCCCTGCGCAGCCGCTACCGGCGTAACCCGGATGTGTTCGTGGGCGGCGACCTGCTGATGTACTACGAGCAGGGGGATCCCACGCGGCGGGTCGCGCCGGACGTCTTCGTCATCTTCGGGGTGCCGGACCATCACCGGATGAGCTACAAGCTGTGGGAGGAGGGCAAGGCACCGGATTTCGCTCTGGAGGTGGCCTCGGAGTCCACTTGGCGGGAGGACCTGGGGCGCAAGCGGGACCTGTACGCCAAGTTGGGGGTTGGGGAGTACTGGCTGTTCGATCCGCAAGGGGAGTTCTTTGACCCGCCGCTGCGGGGGCTTGTCCTGCAAAACGGGGAGTACGGCGAATTGCCGGGGCGGATGGAGAACGGCGTTCGGGTGCTGCGCAGCCGGGTTTTGGGGTTGGACCTGCGGGCGGAGGGCGGCGCCCTGCGCTTCCGGGACCCCGTGACAGGAGAGGACCTGCGCACCCTTGAGGAAGCCGACGCCCGCGGGGATCAAGAAGCAACCGCCCGCCAACGAGCGGAAACCGCCAATCGGACAGCACAGGCCCGCAACGCGGAGTTGGAGGCTCGGGTTCGCGCCTTGGAGGCCCAATTGGCTGCTGCTTCTCCCCCAAGTCGGCGGAATTGAACCAGCTTGGGAGGTGGCGACCTTCCCTCAATGTGCGCAATTTTCGATTGCCGTTGGTGGCTGGGCAGCGGCGTCATGGCGCTGTTTTACGATGGCGGCGCGGCCAAACGCGGCCAATGTGCGCCAATGGCGGAAACGTCAGGCGGATCACCGCCGGCCAGGCGAGCCGCACCGTGGCGCGATGCATGGCGTACAGGTCGATGAGGAAATCCGGCAGCAGAAACGAAAGGTCAACAAAGCACGTCCCATGCCGTAGCCAAGGCGAGGGCGCAGATTGGTGGCGTCCAGAGGCTTTGGCAGGTAGAGGAAGACGCCGCTGCGATAGAGCTCGTTGGCCAAGGCGACGTTGTTTTCCGAGCCGGTGACCAGAATCATGCTTTCCGGCCGGCACACCTGCATCAGCGCCGGCACATAAACAATGAGATTGTGCTCGCCATCCAGATCAACCAGCAGGATTTCCGGGGGGCGATCCGTTCGGAACGTCCAAGCGGCATTGCGTACGGTGCCGCGCTGCACCTTCGCGTCCCGGTCCATTTCCTGAACCACCCGCCGGCTGGCGGCGTCATTCAAAAAGGCGGCAAGTGCTGTTTCTGCCATGGACGCTGCGCTATTGAATTCAAGTTAGCCTCTACGCAAGGCGGCTGGCTGACTCAATCATCGCCGCCATCGCCGCGCCAATCACGCACGGCTTGCACGGCCTGCTCGGCGTGGGGGGAACCAGTGGACACTTTGGCGGACTCCTGCATGACCTCCTGCACAAACTGCACCTGTGCACCGTCCTCCAATCTTGCGGACTGACAGGCTGCAAGCGGCAGGATTATGCAATCAAAGCCAAGGCCAAACACCGCCTCATAAGGTTCTCCCCATTGCCATTGGTTGGGGCGGATTCCATCACCGGCACCAGCGGACGGTAAAACGACCAACCGTCAGCCCGATGTTGCGTCTAAGCGTCGGCAAAGCCGTACTCCCGCGCAGCGTCCGCAATCCAACGGCGGACGTAGTCGGCGTAGCTGCTGCGCACCATGAGATCGAAAGTCCCGTCGGCATTGGCGGCGACGAGCGCGGTGGCCTTGGCGAAAACGGTTTGCGCACAGCGGCCCGGCGCAAAGACGCGGGAGTGGAAGTCGTAGGGGCTGGACTTGCGCAGCACCTTGCCCGCATCCGGCCCGGCCAGGTTGAACAGGGCGTAGGCGCCGCTGACATCGACCACTGAGTAGCGCTCGCCAACGGCCTTGCGCAACGCGGCTTCCACGTCCGCCGTCATGCTCGGCAGGAGCGCCAGCCATTCGTCGGGGCCGAGCCAATACAGCGCCCGGCCCCTCGCGTAGTTGAACGTGCAAGGCGCCGTTGGCGGGTTCAGGCCGAGCGCTGCGACGACGCCCCACCGGAAGCCCGGATTCGCATGGTCGCCGCGCAGGTTGAGAACGCTTGCGCCCACAATGGGGCGCAGCGCCACGCCGCACCCTGCTTGTGGTTCAGACATGCTGGCGCTCCCCCTTGGGGTCGTAGAACACCGGGCTGACCACCTGCGCCGCCAAGGTGCGGCCGTCCGCCAGCGGACAGTGAACGATTTCGCCCATGCGCCTGCGCCCGTTCCTGAGCATGGCCAAGGCGATGGAGCGGTTCAGCGCGGCGCTGAAGTAGCTCGAGGTGACATGGCCCTGCATGTCTACCGGCGGCCGGCCGGGTTCATTGACGATCTGGGCGCCTTCGGGAAGCACTGCCTCCGCCGCCAAGGTTTTGAGGCCGACGAGCTGCGGTCGGTCGGGACGCTGGTGATCGGCTAGGCTGAGGGAACGGTCGCCGATGAAGCCGAAGGCGGGCGCCTCGGAGGCGTCCTGCGGCTTGGGCGACGGCCGCACCGCCCAGCCTAGGCCCATGTCATCAGGAGTTTGGGTGCCGTCGGTGTCCTGGCCGACGATGATGAAGCCCTTTTCCGCCCGCAGCACATGCATGGCTTCGGTGCCGTAGGGCCTGATCTCGAATGCCTCCCCGGCCTCCAGCAAGGCGTCCCATAGAAACTGGCCGTGCTGGGCGGGAACGTTTACCTCAAAGCAAAGTTCGCCGCTGAAGCTAATGCGGAACACCCGCGCCGGCCGGCCGGCCACCTGGCCCTGCCGTGCGGACATGAAGGGAAAGGCTTGGGCGGACAGATCGATGTCCGCACAGACTTGGCGCAGCACCTCCCGGGCCTGGGGTCCCGCCACGGCCGCCGTGGCCCAGTGGTCCGTCACCGAGGTCAGGTAAACCTTAAGTTCCGGCCACTCGGTCTGCCGCCAACGCTCCAGCCAAGCGAACACCGCCTCCGCGTTGCCGGTGGTGGTGTGCAGCAAATAGCGGCTTTCGCCGAGGCGGACGGTGACGCCGTCGTCGAAGATGGTGCCGTCCTCCTTGAGCATGAGGCCGTAGCGGCAGCGGCCCACGCCGAGCTGCAGGAAGCGCCCCGCATAAACCCGGTTCAGGAACAGCGCCGCATCCGGCCCCTGAATGTCGATCTTGCCGAGAGTGGAGGCGTCCATAAGTCCGACACCGCGGCGCACGGCCAGGCATTCCCGGTCCACGGCGTCCTGCATGGCCTCGCCCGGCTGCGGATAGTGCCGAGGGCGCTTCCAACGGCCCACGTCCTCCCAAACCGCCTCCCGCGCTTCATGCCAGCTGTGCATGGGGGTGTGCCGTTCGGGGTCGAACAGCCCGCCAACGTCCCGGCCGGCGATGGCGCCGAAGCTGACCGGCGTGTAGGCCGGCCGGAACATGGTGACGCCGGTGTCGGCGATGCTGCGGCCCAAGGCGGCGGCTAGGATGGCCACGCCGTTGACGTTGCTGAGCTTGCCTTGGTCCGTGCCGAAGCCAAGCGCCGTGTAGCGCTTGACATGCTCCACGGACTGGTAGCCCTCCCGAGCGGCCAGCTCGAGGTCCGCGGCGGTGACGTCGAGCTGCATATCGACGAATTGCGGCGGCGCTTGGCTGACGGGCTTGGTGTGGGGAACCAGAAACAGCGCTTGCTGCGGCGCCTCGGCGGGTGCATCGCAATCCGGCAAGGCGAGGCTGACTTGCCCATCGCCAAAACCGGCCAGCCGCGCCGCCGCCGCTCCGGCCTGGGCGCCTTGGAGCAAGCATTCGCGCAGCCCGAACGCGCCTGCCGCGGCACCGGCGGAGCGCGTCTGCTGACGAGGCTCACCGGGCAGGAACGCCGCTGCCGCGTCGCTCCACACCGGCTTGCCGCCGGCTTGGACACTTAGGTGAATGGTTGGGCTCCAGCCGCCGGAACTGGCGATCAGGTCGCAGTCCAAACGGCGCGGCGGGCCGGCCAATTCGACGCCGGCGACCGGCCAATGCGCGGCGCCGTTTGGCTCTTGCGCCTCCTTGGCCGATTTTTTATCCGACGGGCCGCCGGCGGCGATGCGGAGCGGCGCGACGAGGGCACCGCGCACCCGCTTGCCGCCCACGGCTGCAATGACGCCGTGGCCGGCGATCACCTCGATGCCGGCCGCCCGCGCTTGCTGCGCCAGTGCGCCGTCAGGCTGTGGCCGGGAGTCCACCACCGCGGTCACTTCGCGCCCAATCCGCCGCCAGTCCAACGCGGTGCGGTAGCCGTTGTCGTTGGTGGTGCAGAGCAGCAACCGCTCCCCAGGCGCCACGGCGTAGCGGTTGACGTAGGCGGACAGGGCGGAGGCCAACATGACGCCCGGAACATCGTTGTTGGCGAATACGAGGGGCCGCTCCAAGGCGCCGGTGGCCAGCACGGTCTGCTTGGCGCGGACCCGGTGCAGGCGTTGCCGCGGCGCCGCTGGGACAGTCGAAGCGGCACCTTGCGCCAGCGGTTGGGCGACTAAGCCCAAATGGTCGGTGCGGCGCTCCAGAATGGTCACGAAGTTGTGGTCGTGATAGCCGAACGCCGTGCTGCGCAGCAGCAATTGCACTGCGGGGAAAGTCCGCAATTCCGCCACAGTCTCGGCAACCCATTGCGCAGCGGCGGCGCCGTTCATTTCTACTGTGGAGGCCAACAGGCTGCCGCCGAATTCAGGCTGCTCATCGGCAAGAATCACCCGTGCGCCAGCGCCGGCGGCCTGCAGGGCCGCCACTAGACCGGTCGGGCCGCCGCCCACCACCAGCACGTCGCAGTGCTGGTTGAACTTGTCGTAGAGGTCCGGGTCCGGGCCGGCCGGCGGCGCACCCAAGCCGGCGGCGCGGCGCAGCAGGCGCTCCCAGAACATCCACAAGCGTTTGGGACGCATGAAGGTCTTGTAGTAAAACCCGGCCGGCATCAGCCCGGCGCAGGCCCCGGCCAAGGTTTTCAGGCTTCGCTTGGCACCACTGTGCGCCGCCAAGCCCTCGTAAAGCTCCACCTGAGTGGCGCGCAGATTCGGGACGCTTGCGGCGCCCTCCCCCAAGGTGACGATGGCGTTCGGCTCCTCCGCGCCTTGGCCGATGAGGCCCCGGGGGCGGCCGTGCTTGAAACTGCGCCCGACTAGATCCACGCCATTGGCCAGCAGCGCGGAGGCCAAGGTGTCCCCGGCAAAGCCCTGCATGGCCCGGCCGTCGAAGCTGAAGTTCAACGGCTTCGACCGGTCAATGCGTCCACCGGCGGCTAGGCGGCGCGGCTGGCCGTTGGCCGGCATCAGGGCTCATCCCCCATTGGATAGACCTTGAGGACTGCGTAGCTCACCGTATCCCGAAGGACGTTGAAGTAGCGTCCGCAGCCAGCCGCGTGGCGCCACATTTCGCGGTGCGCCCCCCGCGAGTTGTGGCGGAAGTGGAGATAGTCGCCCCATTCCCGGTCGGTCAAAGCGGGCGGGTGAGGCGGGCGGCGAACATGAGCCTCACCACCGTAAGCAAACTCCTCTTCGCTGCGCAGCTCGTGACAGTAGGGACAGCGGATTTGCAGCATGGAACTTGAAGAACCAAGAAAACTTGCGTACGGTGCGGTCTATGCAACCAGCCGCCAAAGTTCATGAAACCAGAGGCATCCAGAGGCATTATAAGGGCACTGGTCGGCAAACTCGATTGCACGGATAATATATCTAGATGTATATTTTCTGACCATGAAGCCTAGCGCTTTCCTCGATCGTTGACCTCCTGTGACAAGCTCGATTTGGCTGCGCCCTGAGTTACGAGATGCGCTGCTGGGCACAGGAGGTCTCCGCGCTCAGGCCGCGGCAGCCTTGCAGCGACGCGCACTTGACGCCGACGCATTGTGGCAGATCGGAGACATGGAGCGGGGGGACGGCCATTTTACGGCCGCACATCAGGCATATCGGCGCTTGTGTACGCTCCGCCCCGGCGACCCTTGGGCCTCTTGGCTATGCGCGATCACCGGCAGCCATCGTTTGCCGGCGCCGCCACCGGGCGTTCGGGCGGCGCCGTTCGTGCAGATCCCGAACTTCCTGACCTCCGCAGAGGGAGAACGCTTGTTGTCCTGGGCGCAGAACGAGCGCGGACGCTTCGCACCGGGGAAGGTGGGGCCAAGTGGAAAGCGCCGAGTTGACATCTCCGAACGCCGCGGATTGGCGGCGTCTTCCAAAGCCTGCAAAGACATTGGCGCATGGCTCGTCCCGAAGGTGCGCGCCGTGCTGCCAACCGTCTCGGCGCGGCTGCGGCTGCAGGGTTTCGATAACTGCCGGATCGTCCCTGTGGCGGTGGCGTATCTCAACGGGGGCTACGGCCGCCCGCATTGCGACCCGCCACCCCTTCTCGGCAACTGCTATTTTCACGCGCAGCCGCGCCGCTTCTCCGGTGGCGACTTGTTGCTCTACGATACGGAAGTCGAGACGGGGGACTTCAAAGCCTGCGCGTTCTCGCGGATCGAGCCGGCCGCCAACAGCATCGTCTTCCATCCCGGCGCCTATATGCATGAGATCACTCGCGTGGTCTGCGGGACGGACCGCTTCACGGACGCAAGGTTCGCCGTGACTTGCACAATCTGGCCGAATGGCGGCGCAGGAACGTAGTTGTGTGACCTGTTGAACATCCGCCATGCCGAGCGGCCCGGCCTCGCCGCTGGTGGCCCTGCTGCCGAACGCCGCGAGGCGGCTCGGGCGGGTCATCCCGTTCACGCTCCCGCGGCGCCTTCCCCGGCCAGGAACGCCTCGGCGTCTCGCAGATAGCCGAACCGCTCCATGACCGGCCCGTGCGCGTCCACCAGCGCCCGCACCTGCCGCGGGCGGAGCGCGGTCCGCCAAGACCCCGCCACGCCGGCCCGGAAGAAGGACGGCGACGGCGGCTGCTTCTCCTCGAACCCGATTTCCTCCTCCTGGGCGCGCAAACGGGGGAAGGCGGCGTGGTCGATGGCCCGCGCGAGGCGCGCGCCATCCCAATCGAGGCCGGCGAAGCGGACGATCGCGCCGAACGCGGCCCGCGGGTTCGCCAGCAGGTCCTCGTACCGCGTGACATGCACCGGCAGTTCCCCTTGATCCAACCAACTCGACACATGCCCGCTCCACGTCAGCAGCGGGATCGGCAAAAAGGTGGATAGGCTGGGCCGGGCGCCCCCTAATGTGGCAGTGGAGTGGTTCATGAACGTCACGGTGTCGTCAATGGTCTGGTGCATTTGGTGCGCGTAGGAAACCACCACGTCAAGGGGATTGCGGACCAAGTAGATCACGCCGGCCGTCGCCGCCTTCGGAAACAGGGCCGCGCCGCTTGGCGTGTGGACGCATGCCTCGTGGACTTTGACGAAGGCCGGCGGCGGCATGGCCTCGGCAAGGGCCTCGTGCAGCAGCGGGCGGTGGCGCATGATTTCCTCCGGCGTCATGTCCGACGAAGGCAGCCCGAGAAACTCGTCGAACGTAAAGCGGACGCTGGCGGCGCACCAGCCGATCAGGGCGTTGATCGAAGCCGGCTCGCCGGCCTCGTGCAAGTAGTTGGTCAGCACCGCCCGCAGCCAAGTGTTGCCGGACTTGGGGTAGGAGGCGAGCCAGAAAATCGACACGGATGCTCCCTTGCCGTCACCCGGAAGCGCCGGCCGCAGGCGAGCCCGTCTTGGCCTCGCATTCGCGCTGGTCGCGCTCCCGCAAAGATCGCTCGATCTCGTCCGCCAGCGCATTGATCCGAAACGGGTGGGCGGGCCGCTCCACTCGGGCGATCGGCACCTGCCCCGCCATGGCCGCGACGGCGCGAAAATGCACCGGGCGCTGGCCGAGCGCGTGCAGGCATCGCTTGCGGTAGGTGTGTTGCAACAGACACTGGAAGGCCGTGTGGAGTGTGCATGTCTCGATCTCGATGCCGCTCCGGTTGTGGGGCCTCAGCATGTAGGCGGCACGCACGGCCAAGGGGGTGATGCAGAACCGCTCCATCGGCAGCAGGTATTTCTCGATGCTTTCCCGCACTTTGCCCCGCGTCCGAGGCCACCAACCCAATTCGTCC
The DNA here is from genome assembly GCA_958296195.1 of uncultured Pseudomonadales bacterium. Lineage (GTDB taxonomy): Bacteria > Pseudomonadota > Gammaproteobacteria > Pseudomonadales > Azotimanducaceae > Azophilus. Next base: position 4,251,974 of record OY282455.1, read on the forward strand.
AGGGCGTCTGTCCACAGGCGCACGGTGGGAAACGCGGGCAACGCCGTCGGACGTCCGCCGGGGTCCAGGAGGACGCCGGTGACGTCGTCGGCGAGCATGGCGTACCCCCGTTTCAGCATTGCCGAGAGCAGCGAAGACTTGCCGGCGCCGGAGGAGCCGAGAAACAACACGGCGCCGGCCCGAGTCTCGATGGCGCTGGCGTGCAAGGTGACGACGCCCCGCTGCTGCAACAGCGCGGCAAACACCGAGCCGGTGAGAAACACGCCCACGTTGTGATCGCTGCCGTGCGGCTCAACCAGGATGTTGCGGCCTTCCGTGACCAGATACCGCGCCACCCCGTCCACGTTGATCAGGAACGCACCGGGCGTGCCTTCCCACAGCCTGGTTTTGATGACGGGCGCGGGCAGGGCCGCGGGCACCGCGCCGACGCGAATGGCGACGTCCGGCTCTTGGTCCGGGGCGCTGGGAGAGGGGGCAAAGGGCAAGGCGATGGGAGAGTGCATCCGCAGCCCGTAGGCCATGTAGTGGTGGAGCGCGCGGCTCACGCGAGAGTCGCTCCCGCGCCCTCGAACACCTTAAAGATGAAGTGGACGCGGTCCTGATCGCCGCCGTTGAACGCGCGTTGCCATTTTCTAGCCGTGTAGCCGTGTGGAAGAGGTTGGGCCACTTTTGCCTTCAATGAAATGTCCTATTGCTCTGATGGTCGGTTTGGTCAAGGGCTTCGGCGTCGGCGGGTCGGTCAGGTCTTCTGAACCAGCACAGGCCGTCGTTCCCGCTTGTGCCCGCACCTTGAACTCTGGGCGTGGCGTCAGCTTGGAGTCCGTTGACAAGGACGGGTCACATGAGGGCGTAGCCAAAATAGTCAAGGAGGTCCCGATGCGCCCGGAACACGCGATTGAACGCCGCAATATCCTGGGCGTCAAGGCGCGCGATCTGCCGGGCGTTCATATCGGTCAGCATGTCTTCGTAGTCCTTCACCCGGAGGCGTTGCCGCAGGTTCAGATCGTCGAGCTCGGGAACCAGCGCCCGAATCTCCTGCGCGACTCGCTCAGGCTGGGCGCACATTGTCTCGTAGGTGAAGAAGACCCCGCGGCTCCGGTGTGCCTCGATGTTGCGGCGCTGCCAAGTCAGGCAGGTGACGACGTGGGTCGCCGCGGTCTCGGGCAAACTCCTGCCCTGCGCCGCGAACTGGCTCCAGTGCCGGACGAGTCTGGTGCGGTAGCGTCGGCAGATCCCTTCGCAGACCGCGTAGGGATTGCGCACCATGAACAGGAACCGAGCGTTGCCGAAGTGTTGCGCCAACTGGTCCACGCAGAGGACATGCGGCGGCGATTTGGTGACGAACACCGAGGCGTGGGGGCTTCTGGCGCGGGCCTGGAAGTACCAGGTCTTGCGGGTGCGCGGCCAGTTGTAGCGGCCCGGGTCCGCGAAGGCGGCCACCCAACTCGGTTCGGCGGCCCAGATCAGACGGGGGCTCGGGCAGCCGGGCTCCACCGGCTCCCTAGGGCGCGGCCCGGCGAAGCCGCGCATCCCATGACCTTCCCGGGGCAGACTCCAGGTCGCTCGGCAGGTCGCCAGCGCCTTGCTCAGGAAGGACGAGCCGCTGTTGTTCTGACAGATGACGAACAGATGCATGGTGATCACCCGCTCCATGTCGCGCCCGGCGCCGTACATGCGGGTCATCCGGCGTCCCTTTCGTCCTGCGGCTTGAGCCTGCGGCGCAGGTACACGCTCGCCAGGATGTCCACGTAGGTGTCGTACCAGAGCTTGAACATCGGCATCGGTGGGCGATCCGGACTGCCTCGTGTCCAGTGGAGCATGGCGTCCGGCATCCACGGTTTTACGGCTTCGCTGAAGTGCAGCACCTTGGCGCTGCCGGCGTCCACCCCGTCCTTCGCCCGGATGGCCGCTGCCCAGGGCAGCAGGAAGTTGTAGGTCCATCCGACCAGCGTCTGTCGCCCGGCGAAATACCGGTTCAGGATGAGTTGATCCGTGTGCGTGATGGGGGCGTCGTCCCAGGTCTCCGGGGACACCAAGGCCACGAGGTCCGCATGGCAGCGCTCGCCGGTGAACCGCTCGTCGATCAGCAGGAAACCGGCGTTGAAGGTCCGCTCGAAGACGCCCGCGGGGCCTGCCGGCGCCTCGGGCGGCAGGGGCGCGAAACTGGCGGCGTCCCGGCGCTTGTCGCGCAGGGCCACGGCGTCGCCGCAGCACAGCAGCGGCTCGTCGCGGTCGAACAGGTCGTCGACGGGCGCTTGGACCAGCACGTCGCTGTCGTAGAACAGCACCTTGCGGTAGCCTCGCAGCCGGAAGGCTTCGAGCGAGTAGAGCAGGGCGGGTTGTGCGAAGTCCGGGCGCGCGGCGCACAAGCCGGCCAGCCGGGTGCGCAGCCCGGGCGAGACCGGCTCGAACCGCACGCCATCGATCGCTGCGGTGAGCCGCATGCGGTTCTCCGCGGACAGATTGTCGTGGATGACTTTGATGTCGCCATCGAAGCGCGGATGGTGTTTAAGGAAGGACCGGAGGGTGACCAGCGTGCCCGGCACGAAGCGGTCCGTGGTCGCGGTGGCCAAGCAGATTTTCGAGGACCCGGCAGGAACCCTGGGCAGTGGCACGACAGGCATTTCTGCAGAAGACTCGCCTGCTACAAACTGAAGAAGTACCCCGAGTTTTCAGTCGTACCCGATTTGGGTCCGCCTTTCGTCAGCAGCGCACCGTCCTTAGCAATAATCCTCACGATCGGCTTGGTCCAAGGTTTCTTCGGTGCGCCAGCCGCCGTTTCTGCTTCTGCTTGGGGGGGGGGGAGGGGGGGGGGGGTAATTTCATCAGCCATAGTTTGTTCTCCTAGCCGTTGGATTGGTGAATCCTAACATTGCTGCTTGGAAGAGGGAGAATATAGACCGTCGCGTCTGCTGTGTACAGGTCCGCGTCGCGTCCTGTCAGCCCAAAGCTGTAATGTCCCCTTTCTCCAAAGTAGAAATGTCCCCTTTTGGCTGTGCCGGAGGGCGGGCGGATGTCGGAAGGACTGGTGTTGATGAGCGGCAAGAAGGCGGACAGGCTTGGCGTGGTCAGGGACGCGGCGGAGGGTCGGATTCGGCAGCGCCAGGCGGCCGAGCGGCTGGGCTTGGGGGTTCGCCAGGTCAAGCGCCTGGTGCGGCGCTATCGGGAGCGGGGTGCGTCGGGGTTGGTGTCGAGGCGCCGGGTTCGGCGGCCGAACAACGCGATTGCGCCGGAGGTGCGCGGGCGGGCGATGGACTTGGTTCGGGAGCGCTACGCGGACTTCGGGCCGACGTTCGCTCGGGAGAAGCTGGTGGAGGTTCACGGCTTCAGGCTGTCGGCGGAGACGCTGCGCAAGTGGATGCTTGAGGACGGCCTGCGGCGGGCCAAGCCGCGCCGGGGGGCGCCGGTTCGCCAGAGGCGCCCCCGTCGTCCGTGCTTCGGGGAGCTGGTTCAGGTCGACGGCTCGGAGCACGCCTGGTTCGAGGACCGGGGGCCGCGGTGCTCGCTGATCGTGTTCATCGACGACGCGACCAGCCGGCTTTTGGCTCTGCGGTTCGTCCCGGCGGAGACCACCGAGGCCTACATGGAGGTGCTGCGCGGCCACTTGGGCGGGCATGGCCGCCCGGTGGCGGTTTATTCGGACAAGCATGGGGTCTTCCGGGTGAACCATCGGGAGCGCGAGGGGGAGCTGACGCAGTTCGGGCGGGCGCTGAGGACGCTGGACATCGAGCCGATCCATGCGGGCAGCCCGCAGGCGAAGGGGCGGGTGGAGCGGGCCAACGGGACGCTGCAGGACCGCTTGGTCAAGGAGATGCGGCTGCGGGGCATCGACGGCATGGAGGCCGGCAACGCCTTCCTGCCGGAGTTCATGGAGGACCACAACCGGCGCTTCGCGGTGGAGCCCCTTTGCCCGGCGGACGCGCACCGGCCGGTGCTGCACGACGCGGCGGAGCTGGGCCTGATCCTGTCCCTGCACTCGACACGCAAGGTGTCGAGGAGCCTGACGCTCCGCTACCGCGGTCGGGAGCACCAGATCCAGGTTCGGGGCCAAGGCTACGGACTGCGCGGCGCCCGGGTGACGGTCTGCGAGGGCTTCGACGGGCGGGTGGCGATTCTTCGGGACGGGCGGCCGCTTGCGTTCCGGGTGCTGGCCGAGGGGGAGCCGCCCGTTTCCGTGGAGGACGAAAAGAGCGTCCGCCATGCGGTGGACCGGGCCAAGGCGCGCCAACAGGCACGCCCGAACTGGAAGCCCGCCCCGGACCATCCTTGGAGGCGGGCGGCGCACGTCGGCGCCGAGCGCACCGCGGCGGGGCCGTGACTTCCGGTCGCTCCGCTCCCTCCGTTCACGGCCCCGCCGCCCCCCGGCGAATCCAGCGACGGCCGCCAAGGAACCGGAAAGGGGACATTTCTGCTTTGGAGAAAAGGGGACATTTCTGCTTTGGTTTGACAGGTCCGCGTCGCGTCCGGTTGTGCCCTCCCCTTGAAATTTGGGCGCAGCCTGGACGGACCCCGGGGCGCAGCGTTTTGTCCGGTCAGAAGTCAAGGAACTGCACGGCGTTGTGAATGGGCATGAGTTGCGGCTTGGCCCGGAACAGGTCCGGGTCCAGGCGCTCAAGGAGGCGCGGCATGTCGATGAAGCGGGCGCGGGATGGTGCGGCGCCGGTGGCCAGCGCCCGCCGGACCACCGGCAGGGCCTCGGCGAAGGATTCGATGAACGGCTCATAGCGGGCCGGATCGGCCTTGCTCGAGTTCCAGCAGAGTTCGGGCGGCAGTACCGACCGGAGCGCGTGGCGCATCAGCCAGCGGGTCTGCCGCCCGCGCCTGAACTGCTCGGGCGGCAGGCCCAGCGCAAACTCCAGCAACCGGCGGTCCAGCAGCGGGTAACGGTACTCCATGCCGTGCGCCGCGCCGCTCGCGGCCCACCCTTCGATGCGTTGGCTCAGATGCCCGGCCTGCAGCATCTGTAACTGCGTGTCCCGCACGCCGACCTGCCGGGGAATTCGCCTGGGCGCGGGTTTCACGCGGCGGGCGAACGCCGGGTCAATGAGCCAGCGCCGATGACGAAGCCCGTCTCCTCGCCGCAGCCTGCGAAGGATGCCCGGCAGGTCGGGATGCACGAGGGGCAGCGCGACGCTCGCCAGGAACTTGATCGGGTTGACCTCGCGGGCGCGGCCCTCGGTGAGCAACCTCAGCCAGCGCCCGGTGAGGAGCAGGTGCGCGTGGTGGCCGTGGCCGTTGAACGACGCGCCCTCGTCGCCGCCCCATCCCGACAGCAGCACGCGCACGCCTTGTTCCGCGGCGCAGCGCTGCACCACCATCTCGTTCGGGTGGACGTGGACGCCGGGGCAGGCCCCGTCGCGCCGCAGCATGGCGACGACGTCGCCCGGGCTCGGCGCCCGGTGAAAGACCTGGATCCCTTCCTGCGCGCACACCGCGGCGATGGCGTCGTACTCGGCCGCGTGAGACTCGCTGGGTGGGTGGTCGCCAAGCGTTGGCAGCCAACTGAAGGCGAGCGGCGACGGCCGGCCTTGACGCCGCAATTCACGGGCGGCCAACACCGCAATGCTGGAGGAATCCAGGCCGCCGCTGAGGTGCACGCCCACGGGGTCGGGGCCGCGCAAACGGTCCGTCACGGCCTGCGCGTAGAGATTCAGGAACTCCTCGGCGTAGGCGTCGTCGGAGGCCGCTCGAGCCGCGGGCGCATGCTCGGGACGCCAGTACCGTTCCAGCCGTGCCTCTCCACCCTTGATGGTCAGCGTATGGCCGGGCGGCAGCTTGCGGACCGCCTTGAAGAACGTGTGCGTCGTCGTTCCCAGCATGGGGCGCGTCAAGTGCGCCGCCACGGTGGCTTCATCCAGTTCGCCGGAGACGCCGGGCGCGGCGAGCACGGCTTCGACGGCGCTGGCGAAGACGAGGCCTCGCGGCGTCTGGGCGTAGTGGAAGGGCCGGGCGCCGGCGTGGTCGCGGGCGCAGAAGAGCACGCGCTGCTTGGCGTCCCATACGGCGAAGGCGTAGTCCCCGAGCAGGTGGGTCGGACACGCCCGGCCCCAGCGCGCGTAGGCTCGGAGAATGAGTTCGTCGTCGGTGACGTCGGCCCGGTCGGGGTGAGGGACGCCGAGGGCGTCGCAGAGCGACTCGCGGTCGTCAAGGCGGGCGTCCGCGGTGAGGGCGAGGCCGGTCGCGGGGTCGAAGCGGGGCAGGCGGTCGGCTCGCTCGCCCTCCGTCCCCGTGCGCCGGCAGCCGAGCCCAACGCCTGCGTCCGTCCACGTCGCGCCGTCGGCCCCGTAGTCGGAGAGTGCCGCCAGCATGGGGTCGAGGCCGTTTGCGCCCTCCTGGCGACGGAGCTGGCATCCGCAGATGGCGCGCATCACGCGCCGTTCCCGTGGGGTCGGAAGTGGGTCATGTCGCCCGATGTGCCGTCCAGGGTCCGAATGGTCTAGGCCTGATCGGATTGAACGTGGATGATCCTCAGGGTGCTCGCCGCTTGCAGGAATTCCAGAGTATCGCGGCGGCAGACGTCGAGATCGACGTCGTACTCGGCCGCCAGCGCGTCGCAGATTTCGGCGGTGGGCCGGGCGGTTTCCAACAATGTCCAGATTTTCGCGGCGACCGGACCGAATTCGTAGTACTGCTCCTCGTCAACGTCCATCATGATGATGACGTCGTCGAGATCCGTGAAGACGATGGCTTCGTTGCGCACCACCCGGGAGGTGAGTTCGATGACTGCGTCTGATTGACTTGGGGTGTCGCGGTCGCTTTGGTTGTTAGGCGCATCCTTTGACATCATGGTTCCTAGATTCAACTCACAAACGCGATTTCTCCCCGGCGGCGGGGATGGGTGGGCTGGCATAATGCAGGCTGTCCCGTTCCCCCTGCTACAGACGAAGGAGAAAGCGCATGCACAGCCAGCTCACCCAAGAGCAAAGATGCCAGATCGAGGCGCTCGCTTCCATAGGCGAGAAGCAGACGACCCTCGCCGGCGTGGTCGGAGTTCACCCGTCCACCATCAGCAGGGAGACGTCCCGGAACCAACCGCCAGGGAAGCAAGGCTGCTTGGGCATTCGGGAACTGACATGAACAAACAGACATTTGGCAGCGTTTGGGACGCTATTGAGGCAGCGGGAGGCTGCGCAGCTTTTGGGCATTTCGCAGCCGCGGGTGAGCACCCTGATGAAAGGCAGCTACGAGTCGTTTCGCTTGGACACCTTAGTTGAATTCGCTTTAAGGTGCGGGCGCACCATAGACATTAACGCCGGCTAACAAACCCAACAAGCAAGGACGCTTGCTGATAGGCTGGTTGCGGGTTTCAATGGGCCACGCCGGCGGCCCCGTGCTCGTCTATCAGCGCCCCTGTGTGAAAGCGCTCCAAGCTGAACGGCGCGGCCAGTGGATGCGGGCGATCGTTGGCCAGCGTGTCGGCGAACACGTAGCCGGAACCGGGCGTGGCCTTGAAGCCGCCGGTGCCCCAGCCGCAGTTGAAGTACAGCCCGTCCACCGGCGTCTTGCCGATGATGGGGCAGGCGTCCGGGCAGACATCGACGATGCCGGCCCATTGCCGGTTCATGCGCACCCGGCCAAAGGCCGGAAAGAGTTCGCACACCGCCTGCAGAGCCTGTTCGACGACATGGAAGGAGCCTCGCTGGCCGTAGCCGTTGTAGGCGTCCGCACCGGCCCCGATCACCAGATCGCCCTTGTCCGACTGGCTGATGTAGCAATGCACCGCGTTGGACATCACCACGGTGTCCAGGCAGGGCTTCAAGGGTTCCGAGACCAGCGCCTGCAGGGGGCGGGACTCGATTGGCAGGCGCAGCCCGGCCAGCGCCGCCAAAACTCCGGAGTGGCCGGCCGCCACGCAGCCGACCTTGTGCGCGCCGATGAATCCTCGGCTGGTTGCCACGCCCACCGCGGCGCCTTTTTCGATGCGAATGCCCGTCACCTCCGTATGCTGCAGCAAGTCCACGCCCAAGGCGTCCGCGGCGCGGGCGAAGCCCCAGGCCACGGCGTCATGGCGGGCGACGCCGCCGCGCGGCTGCCAAGAGGCGCCCAACACCGGATAGCGGGCCTTGGGCGAACAGTTCAGCAAAGGAACCTTCGCCTGCACTTCGGCGGCGGTCAGCACTGCGCCGTCGATGCCGTTCAATTGGTTGGCATTGACGCGCCGTTCGATGTCCCGCATTTCCTGCAGGGAGTGCCCCAAGTTGAGCACCCCCCGGGGGCTGAACATGACGTTGAAGTTCAGCTCCAGGCTTAGGTTCTCCCATAGCTTGAGGGCGAACTCATAGAGGTGCGCCGCCTCGTCGCGCAGGTAGTTGGAGCGCACGATGGTGGTGTTGCGCCCGGTGTTGCCGCCGCCGAGCCAGCCCTTCTCCAGCACCGCCACGTCGGTGACGCCATGTTCCTTGGCCAAGTAGTAGGCGGTGGCCAAGCCGTGCCCGCCGCCGCCGACGATGACCACCTCGTAGGCTTCCCGCGGCGTCGGGCTGCGCCAGGCGGGACGCCAGTTCTCATGGTGGCGGGCGGCGTGCTTGACGAGGTTCAAAAAGGAGTACTTCTCCATGCTCAAGCAACCCGCTTGCAGACTGTTGGACGGAATCTTCCGCTCACCTTCAAATTCACCCTTGATTCATCCTCAGCCAAGCCGCCGGCCCCATACCGCCAAGGCGCATCCTAGACGCGCCGCGGTTGCGTTCCAAGCATAGGCCGAAGCGGCCACGCCACCCAAGATTCGCTGGACAAAGGATTTCCGGCCCCTACAATTGCCTCCACCGATTTGGAGTGACCAAATTGGCCGCAACACCCACATTCAACGGGCAACGCTGGATTTTCAACGGGCAACGCTGGATTTTCGGCGAACAATGCAGCCCATGCACACCATGCACAAGCAGACCGCCGAGCTTTTTTCGGCGAAATTTTGTCCCGACGCCGCCAGACCAAGTATAAGCCGCCATCGGATGCGGTGCTTCATCCAACGGTGGAGGCGGTGACGCCGTGAACTGGGAATGGCTGATCGCCGCCTCCGCGAAGCGTCAATGGCTGCTTCCCAGCCTAGTCATCCTCGCGGCGCTCTGCGGCGCCGCGCTGCTCATCTTGACCAGCCCGCAGGTGGAGCCCAACAGCCCGGAACCCTTGGCGCCTACGGTGCGGGTGCGGGAAGCCGTTCCCCAAGCGGTGCGTTTGCTCGTGCATTCGCAAGGCACGGTGGTGCCGAACAAGATCACCGCGCTGATCCCGGAGGTGGCCGGGCGAGTGGTCTGGATTGCCCCAACGCTGGTAAACGGCGGCTATTTCCAGCAGGGCGACGTCTTGTTGCGGCTGGACGACAAGGACCACCGCTCCGCCCTGCAGCGGGCGCAAGCGGCCTTGACTCGGGCGGAGGCCGAATACGACCACGCCCGCTACGAATATCAACGCATGCTGAGCTTGGAGCAACGCAGACTGGCCAGCCGCTCGCAGATGGAGAACGCCTTGAAGGAGTCTCGGGTCAAAGAGGCGGCCCAGCAGGACGCCCGCGCCAACCTGGACCAAGCACAGCGGGACTTGCAGCGCACCGAGGTTAAGGCGCCCTTCACCGGGTTGGTGCAAAACGAGTCGGTTGACGTCGGTCAGCTAGTCGGTCGCAACTCCGCGGTCGCCACCCTCTACGCCGTTGACCAAGTGGAGGTGCGCCTGCCCATTGCAGACCGGCAACTCGCCTTCCTCAGCCTTCCAGTCGGGCAACGGGGCGCCCTGCCCGAGGGCCGGCAACCGGCCGTCCAGCTTTCCGCCGACTACGCCGGCCGCACCCTGGGCTGGCCCGCTCGCATCGTCCGCACCGAAGCGGAAATCGACGTCGCCAGCCGCATGGTGAACGTAGTCGCCCGGGTGGAGGCCGATAGCCACGCGGATCTCCCAGCGGTTGGTTTGTTCGTTGAGGCAGAAATCGAGGGCTTGCTGGTCGATGACATCGTGGTGATGCCGCGCAATGTCCTGCGCAACGGCAACCGGGTGTTGATCGTCGATGCGGACAATCGCCTGCGCTTCCGCGACATCGAGCCCTTGCGCCTGTACCAGGACGACGTGCTTATCCGCAGCGGGCTGGCGCAGGGGGAGCGAGTTTGCCTCTCCACCTTGCAGACCCCCATAGAGGGGATGCGCGTTCTCCCCATTAAGGAAGCCGCAACCGGCTGATCGGAACCCGTTCATGCACACCGCCATCGCTTGGTTTACGCGCAATCCGGTCGCCGCCAACTTGCTCATGAGCTTGCTCTGCATCAGCGGAATCATGTCGTTGCTCGTCGTCAATCAAGAAGAGTTCCCCAACATTGACCCACAGGTGGTGTCCATCACCGTGCCCTACCTGGGCGCCGCGCCGGCCGAAGTGGAGCAGGGCGTGTGCATTCGCATCGAGGAGGCCATCGATGGCGTCGAAGGCATCGACAGCATGCAATCCAACGCCGGCGAAGGCGCCTGCAACCTCATGGTGGAGCTGGAGCTTGACGCCGACCCAGTGGTGGTGCTGAACGAAATCAAGAGCCATGTGGATGGCATCAACAGCTTCCCGGTGGAGACCGAGAAGCCCATAGTCTCCAAGTTGTCCCTGAACCGGCAGGTGGTGCAGGTCGCCGTGTCAGGCGACACCAGCGAACGCGCCCTCAAGGAGGTGGGTCAAAGGCTGCGCGACGGCATCGCCGCCTTGGACGGCGTCTCCCAAGTAAGCCTCAAGTACGTTCGCCCCTACGAGATATCCATAGAGGTTTCCGAGCAGGCCCTGCGGCGCCACGGCATCACCTTGGAGCATGTGACCCACGCCGTCCGCAACAGTTCGCTGGACATGCCCGGCGGCACCATCAAGTCCGAGGGGGGGGAGATACTCATCCGCTCCAAGGGGCAGGCCTACCACGGCGAGGAGTTCGAAGCCATCGTGGTGCTGACCCGCACCGACGGCCACAAGGTCACCCTGGCGGAGATCGCGGACATCCGCGACAGCTTTGAGGAAGGCGACCTGTACGCTCGCTTCAACGGCAACCCGGCGGTGGTGGTCGATGTGGCGCAGGTGGGGGAGGAGGACCTTCTGCGAATCGCCGAGGACGTCAAGGGCTACGTCGCCGAGGCCCAGCGCATGGCGCCGGAGGGGTTGACCTTCACCATCTGGACCGACACCTCCGTGGAGCTGATAGATCGCCTCAACGCCTTGAAAAGCACCGCCGGCGGCGGCCTAGTGCTGGTGCTCATCATATTGGCGCTGTTTCTTCGCTTCCGCCTTGCCATGTGGGTGGCGGCCGGCATTCCCATCGCCCTGTTGGGCTGCATCGGCACCTTCCCCTACGTTGACGTCAACATCAGCACCCTGACGGTCATCGCCTTCATTCTGGTGCTGGGCATTCTGGTGGATGACGCCATCGTGGTGGGGGAGCGCGTCCACGCCCATGAACAACTGGGCAAGGGCCGGGTGCAGGCCGCCATTGACGGCACCCGGGAGGTCTCCATACCAGTCATCTTCGGGGTGCTGACCACGATGGCGGCGTTCCTGCCCTTGGTGCTCGTGGAAGGCCGCCTGGGGGACTTCTTCGGCTCCATCGGCTTCGTGGTCATCATCGCCCTCGTCTTCAGCATCATCGAATCCCAATTGATCCTGCCCGCCCACTTGGCCTATCGCAAGCGCGACCAGGAGGGCGGTGGCTTCATCAGCCGCTGGAACCGGATGCAGGGGCGCATGGCGGACGGCCTGCAGCACCTGGCCGACCGCTACTACCTGCCGCTGGCGCGGCGCGCCATCGCTAGGCGCTACCTCACCGCCGCCATCGGCGTGGCGGTGCTGATTCTGGCCTTGGCGCTGATTGCCAGCGGTCGGGTGGTGTTCAGCTTTTTCCCATCCATTGAAGGCGACCGCATCTACGCCGCGGTGGAGCTGCCGGAAGGGGTCCCGGTCGAGGAGACCATTCGCGCCGCCCAACAGATTGAGCGGGCCGCCTTCGAGTTGAACGAAGAGCTTGCCGAAACCCTGGGACTGGAGAGCGGCCCCATCGCCAACCAACTGACCAGCATCGGCACGGCCGTGAGTCGGGACGGCCCCGGCCGCCCGCCGCAGCCCGGCCGCAGCCACTTTGCGGAGATCGTCGTTGAACTGCCGTCCGACGTATTGGACGATCTCAGCACCAAGGAACTCGCCAAGCGCTGGCGCGAGCTGGCCGGCCCCATCCCCGACGCCGTGAAGCTGACCTTCAACGCCGATCAGTTCTCGGTGGGGGAGCCGATCAACTACGAGATCAGCGGTGCGGACGTGGACCAGCTGCGGGCGGCGGCGGCGGAGCTGCGCGCCGAGCTCAGCCGCTACGCCGGGGTCTTCGACATCGCCGACTCCTTCCGCGCCGGCAAGCAGGAGATCAAGCTGAACTTGCTGCCGGAGGCGCGCAACCTGGGCCTCACCTTGGGAGATCTAGCCCGCCAAGTGCGCAACGCCTTCTACGGCGCCGAGGCGCAACGGGTGCAGCGCGGCCGGGATGACCTGCGGGTGATGGTGCGCTTTCCTGAAGAGGAGCGAAGGTCCCTCGGCAACCTGGAGGACATGTACATCCGCACCCCGGACGGCAAGGAAGTGCCCTTCCACAGCGTCGCCCAGTTCGAGTTGGGCCGCGGCTACTCCTCCATTCGCCGTGCCGACCGACAACGGGTGGTCAACGTGACGGCCGATGTTGACCGAGCGCAGATCCGGCCGGAGGAGGTGATGAACAGCCTCGACAGCGAAGTGCTGCCGAAGCTGAAGCGCAAGTTCCCCGGCATCCGCATCAACAAGGAGGGCGAACAGGAGGAGCGGGACGAAGGCATGATGGCCTTGGCCCAAGGCGCTCTGCTTTCATTGGTGATGATCTACGGGCTGCTGGCGGTGCCGCTCAGAAGCTATGTGCAGCCGCTGGTCATCATGAGCGTCATACCCTTCGGCGCGGTGGGCGCCATCTTCGGCCACTGGGTGATGGGAGTGCAGCTCATGTTCTTCTCGGCCCTCGGCATGGTGGCGCTTTCCGGCGTGGTGGTGAACGCCAGCCTCGTGCTGGTGGACTACGTCAACCGGCGGCGGCGGGAGGGCATGTCCGTGGATGAAGCCTTGGTGACCAGTTGTGGGGTGCGCTTCCGAGCCATCATCTTGACTTCGGTGACCACCTTCGTCGGTCTCATCCCGCTGATGAGCAACCAAACGCCGAACACCCTGCCCTTCATCCCCATGGCCATCGCCCTAGCCTACGGGGTGCTGTTCGCCACGTTCATCACTTTATTCTATGTCCCCGTGCTGTACCGCATCGCTGAGGACATCTTCGGCTGGAATCCCGTTACGCAAGGCATGGGCAAGGCTGAGGCGCAGGCCGCTGAGATCTGACATTTCTCCCATCCCCGAACGAGGCGCACACTCGGCCGCCGGCTACAGTGCGTCGGCCAGCGCGTTGATGAGTGCGGCTCGGTGCTCGCGCAGTGCGTCGTCCCCGGCGTTCGGCCAGGCGGCGTGCTGGGCGATGACGATGTTGCGGACCGGGTCTATCCAGATCTGCTGGCCGAAGATGCCCAAGCCGCCGTATAGGCCGCCCCCGAACAGCCACCAATAGTAGCCATAGCCCTCATAGGCCGGGGATGGTGCAACGGACTCCCCTATCCAGCCCTCCGGCAACACCCGTCGGCCTAGGGGCGTAACCCCGTCCTTTAAGGCGAACAGGCCGATCCGGGCGTAGTCCCGCAGGGTGGCGTTGATGCAGCAGCCTCCGTACTCCACCCCGCCCGGCTGGTCGATGACCCAACTGCCGTCCGCCTCCATGCCGAAGGGTTGCCAGATTTTGTGGGAGAGGTAGGTGGCCAGGTTGTTGCCGATGGCCGCCCGCAACAGCGCTCCGGCGATGCTGGTCTCCCCGGTGTTGTAGTTGAACTTGGCGCCGGGGGGCGCAACCCTGGGCAGAACGCGCATGTGTTCCACTAGGGCCATGCCGCCGCCGGGGGCCTTGGCGGTGTCTGAATTCGGGTCCGCATAGTCCTCGTTCCAAGCCACGCCCGATGACATTTGCAGGATGTGCCTGATGGTCACCGCGTCGTAGGCGCCGCCCTTGAGCCGCGGCAGGTAGTCCACCACTGGATCGTCCACGCTGGCGATGTAGCCGTCCTGAATGGCTGCCCCAATGAGCATGCTGACCACGGACTTGGCGACGGAGAAGGATATCCAGCGGCTGCTGGCGTCGTTGCCCAAACCGTACCGCTCCAAATGCACCTTGCCGTCCTTGACGGCGATCAGCCCGGCGATGCGCTGGCTTTGCATGTAGTCATCCAGGCTGCGGCGCACCCCTTGGTGCTTGTAGCGAAAGTCTGCAAAGTCGCTGTGGGCGGGAACCAGGGGATAGGCATGGGCGCCGGCCTTGATCTCCCGGGTGGGATAAAGGCTGTCGATGGCCCGGTAGCCGATGATCTGCTGCTCCGGCGACCAGAACAGAATGCCCTCCCCGCCATGCAGGTCCACCTCCTCCGCCCAAGCCCCCCACGCCGCCATGCAGATGGCGGCCAGCGCCCAAGTGCGCATCTGCCTCACTGCGCCCATAGCTTCTCCTTCAAGTGTGCAGCCCAAATGTGATCGCCCCAGCGAAGCCAACCGGCCCCGAGCGAGGCGCATCGCCGTTGTGCAGTTTACCTTCGCTTGAGTAGGGCGTTGCGCCTAAACCTTTAGTGTGGTGTCCCGCAAATAACCACACCTTATCTACGGGTCTTTTTGGGCTCCTGGCTGCGTTGCTCCGCCTTGTGTGGAGCCCGCCACACGGCGTTGTCGCGCCTTGCCAGGAACCAAAAATCCCTCGCATCCAAAGCGCACTCATTTACGGGACAGCACACTAGGTTGGCGTCACCGCCTCGCTCCGTTGCAGCGCCGAACAGGATTGGATTTGACCGGGAAGGCTCTGGGCGCTGATTCGACGGATGTGCCATGATGGGCGGTCTCGATTAGGAAAATCCGCCTGCCGGCGGATGCAAGGAGGCATTTATGGGCCAGGAAATTTGTTTGATTACCGGAGTGGGTCCCGGCACCGGCAAGGCCCTGGTCGAGCGCTTTGCCGATGCCTATCAAGTGGCCATGCTGGCCCGCAATCGCGAGCGGCTTCAGGGGATTGAGGAGGCGGTGCCCAACACAAAGGGCTATCCCTGCGATGTGGCCGACCCGGAACAGCTGCAGACCACTCTAGCGGCGATCAAAGCCGAGCTTGGCGCTCCCTCCGTGGTCATCCACAACGCCGTGGGCGGCGCTTTCGGCAATTTTTTGAGCATCGACCCGGAGGCGCTGAACCGCAATTTTCAGATCAACACCACGGCCTTGCTGCGCTTAGCCCAAGCCACGGCCCCGTCCATGATCGACGCCGGCCAAGGCGCCATCCTCTGCACCGGCAACACCGCCGCCTACCGGGGCGTGGAGAACTTCGCCGGGTTCGCGCCCACCAAGGCGGCGCAACGCATCCTCTGCGAATCCATGGCCCGCCACTTAGGGCCAAAGGGCGTGCATGTGGCCTTCATCGCCATCGACGCCGTCATCAACGTGCCTTGGACTCGCAAGCGCTTCGCCGACCAACCCGACGACTTTTTCTGCCAGCCCAAGGACATCGCCGCCGAATGCTGGCACGTCGCCCATCAACCGCGCTCCGCCTGGAGCTTCAACGTCCTGATCCGCCCCCATCGAGAGCCTTGGTCCATCTCCTAGGTGGTTCCGCATGGCTCTTCGCTGCGGCGGCCGCTAGGTGCTCCCGTACAAGTGCTTGACGTGCTCCCGTCCAACGCCAACAATGGCGGCGTCTGTCCGGTGCCAAGGGGTGCAGCCATGCCTTTTGAGGAACAGCAGGAAGTCCAATACATTGGCTTTTGGTGGCGAGTCTGCGCCACCATCGTGGACACCATTCTGGTGGGCATCATCGCCACTCCCATTCTGCTCCATGCATACGGGGACCAATACTGGCAGTCCGAAGACCTCGTTCAAGGCCCGCTGGACTTCCTTTTGACTTGGGTGGCCCCCGCCATAGTGGTCATCCTGTTCTGGATGTACAAAGCGGCCACTCCGGGTAAAATGGCCGTCAGCGCCAAGATAGTGGATGCGCAGACCGGGGAGCGCCCATCGACCGGCCAGTTTGTGGGCAGGTACTTCGCCTATTTCGTGTCGGTGTTGCCGCTGGGCCTCGGTGTGCTATGGGTCGCTTTCGACAAAAGAAAACAAGGCTGGCATGACAAATTGGCCGGCACGGTGGTGATACGGAACGATGCAGAGAAATAAGCCACTCGGTTTGGGATTGGCTGAGCTTCGCGTTTCGCCATGCCGCGGAAAAAGACCAATGGAAAGGGCGGCTCGGCTGTGGTTGGCGGCCTTGGCGGTGCTGATGGCGCAGACAGCACAGGCCGCTTGCGTTGAGGTCATCGCCCACCGGGGCGCTTCCGGCTATCTGCCGGAGCATACCCTGCCGGCCTACGCCCTAGGCTACGGGCAAGGAGCCCATTGGATTGAACCGGACGTGGTGCTGACGGCGGACGGAGTGCCCATCGCCCTGCATGATCTGACGCTGAACCGAACCACCAACGTCGCTGAAGCCTTCCCCGACCGAGCGCGGGAGGACTGCCTCCATCACGCCGCCGACTTCACCTACGCGGAAATACAGCAACTGCTTGTGGTGGAGTCCACGCCGGGACGGTTCCCGCACAGGACCTTCCGGGTGCCCCGCTTGGCGGAAGTGCTGGACCTCGTTGAGGGCTTGAACCGCACGACCGGACAGCGGGTGGGCATCTACCCGGAGTTGAAGGACCCAGCGCTGCAGCCGGAGCTGGCTGATGCCCTGCTGCAAACGCTGGCTCCCTATGATTTGCCGGTGCTGATCCAGTCCTTTGACGCCAAAGCGCTGGCGGCTCTGGAAACCGAACATCCCAAGGTGCAGCTTATCGATTGGAACGAGGCCGTCACCGAGTCATTGCTTGATCGCATCGCCAGCTACGCGGTGGGCATTGGCGCTCCCAAAGCTCTGCTGCTGAACGCTCCAAACATCGTCGAGCAAGCCCATGACCGCAACCTCGCGGTGCATGTTTACACGCTGCGGGCGGATCGGCTGGGGGAGGGGTTCGAGTCCTTCGCGGACGAGGTCAGGGCGCTGCTGGACATCGGGGTGGACGCTCTGTTCACCGACCATCCCGACCAAGCCCTGGCGCTCATTGACACTGACGAAAGGCTCTGCAAGACCTTGCGGGCGCCGGTCGCCAGCCCGGAGAAACCAATCCCCTAAACGGCGTCCCTGTGCGCTGGTCTCTCGAAAGCCTTGGCGAAAACTCCCCCATTGCCATATAGCAACGGGCGTATCCACAGGTGATGCCGCAAGAATCTGTCGGTGTGCCGCCGCAGCCAAGTCTTCTTCGATTGCATGACCGCCGTGAGGCCAAGCGTTTGCAGGGCGAATGCCTATAGGCGCGTGGCGGCGATCGCTGTGGATCCCCACCACCGCCCGCTGCGCGTCGAATGCCCACAGGCGCGTGGAGACGATGGCGGGGTGTTTGGGAAGCCTATCACCAAGGCATGAAGTGATAACATCGCCCCTCCACCTAGGGAGGACAACATGCAGGATTTGGCGGGCAAGACGGCGTTCATTACTGGCGGCGCCAGCGGTTTGGGCTTGGCGATGGCGCATAGCTTCTGCGCGGCCGGAATGAGGGTGGCGATTGCGGACATCGAGCAAGCGGCGCTGGAAAAAGCGGAGGCTGAACTGCGCCCCAGCAATGCGGAGGTGCTCGCCTTGCAGTTGGACGTCACCGACCGGGCGGCGATGGCCCAGGCTGCGGACCGCACGGAGCAGGCTTTCGGCAAGGTGCATGTGGTGTGCAACAACGCCGGCGTCGCGGTGGCCGGCACCGTGGAGCAGATGGCTTACTCGGACTGGGATTGGGTGGTCGGCGTCAATCTGCAAGGCGTCGTCAACGGTGTGCAGACCTTCCTTGAGCGAATCAAATCCCACGGCGAGGGCGGCCACTTCGTGAACACCGCATCCGTGGCGGGGCTGTTGCCTTTTCCGGGTTTAAGCGTTTACAACACCACCAAGTACGCGGTCCTCGGCCTGTCCGAGGCGATGCGCACCGACCTCGCCGCCCAAGGCATCGGTGTTTCCGTGCTCTGCCCCGGCGTCGTCAACACCAACATCTTCGACTCCGACCGCAACCGCCCGGCGGCGCTGCAATCCCAAGCCGGCCCCGCCACGATCAGTTTGGCGGACCAATTGCCGGACGACGAGCAATCGGCGCGGATTCAGTCCTTGCTGGCCAACGCCCTGGAGCCGAGCGTCGTCGGCGACATGGTGCTGCACGCCATTCAAAAGGACGAGCCCTACATCTTCACCCATCCGCAGTTTGCAGAGATGGTCGTGGCCCGCCATCAGGAAATGCTGGGCGCCTTCGAGCGATGGCGCAGCTATCGGGAAGAACACGGAGTCTGAACTCCCTGATCCCCGGTTGAGAAATTCAAGCTCTGGCGGTCGGCAGCTTCAACCTCGTACCGGCGAACCTAAACCCCAGGCTTCAGCCCAGCAGATTGGCGCCGCCGTCGTCCAGTTTCTCTGGGCGCAGCCAGTAGGAATACTGGGGCGTCCAGTCCTTCTCGCCGAGGCCGGCGAGGCCGGCCAAGCTCCAAAAGGCGCAGTAGAGATCGCCCGGGCCGAATACGCAGGCATTCTTGCGGAAGACTTGCCCGCTCTCCCGTTCGTAGAGCACCGCGCCGGCGTACAGGTCGCCGCAATCCAGGAAATTCTGCTCCTGCAAGTAGCTGCTGCCGCCGTGGGAGGCAAGGCGGAAACGCCAGCCTCGGACGTTGGCGAAGCGGCGCTGGGTTTCCGGGGGGTCCTTGGAGAGCAGCACCACGGAGAAGATGGATTCCAGGTGCGGCAGCAGGCCATTGAAGCCGTCCGCCCAGAGGGTGCAGTAGCGGCACCCTTGGCCCATGTTGTGAATGGCGAGCAACTGCTCCCGGTCGCCGAACAGGTCAAGCAGGGAGACCTCCCCGGAGAGGGTACGGAATGCGTAGTTCGGCACCGGCTCGCGAGAACTGGCCTTGCGCAGCGCATTGAGGCGAGCGATACGCTCAGCAATTTCCTGTTCCAGAGCGACGATTTCCTGACTGGACATCTTGCTGTCTCCCTATGGCCTTGAACCAGTCACTTTAGCAGGTTGCAGGCCATGCGGGATCGCCGCCTTGCGCATCCGCCGCCGCGCCTAGGAATGTTCGCCCTCTCGCCATGTCCCTCATCCTGATGGTGGCCCGCCGCCCTCCGCATCCAACCCAAGGGCAGGCTACCCCTCCTCGCACCGCCGCACAAGAAAGCGTCCAGCATCACCACTCATGGCACTAAGTTCAGGCCGCCATCTGCTGATTTTGGAGCTTGGCATGGTGCTCGTTCGTGACAGAGTGTTGACGTGCCAAGCGCCGTCGCGCTATCCTGCCGGTCAGTCAGCGCCCTAGTGCAAGCCATGATCATCGACGCTCTCGCCGCTGCCAAAGCCCTCGAAAGGGCAGGCATGGACAACGGCCAAGCGGAGGCCGTCACCAACGTCATTCGGGATGCAACGGCGGACCTCGCCACTAAAGCCGATCTGAACTCCGCCCTAGCCGGATTGGAAGAGAGGCTGAACGAAAGGCTTGACGCCCAAGAAGCCAAACTGGGCTCCGCCTTGGACACCCAAGAAAGCAAATTAGGCTCGGCCTTGGCCGCCCAGGAAGGTCGCCTCCGCGGCGAACTCTACAAGGCGTTGTGGGTCTTTGGGCTCGGTGTCATCACCGTCAACATTGCGGTTGTCAGCGCAGCAGTCGGCGTTGCCCTGTGGCTGTGGCCGCCGGGAGCGGGCTGACAATGCACCGCTGCTCATTCGGAGGCTGAATTCAAAGCGCCGCAACCGCGAGCGATTGGATGAAGTGAATGCCCGGCACGACGTGCCGGCTGAGTCGCTGGTCGTTGGTGATGAACATGTCCACGCCGGCCACGGAGGCGCAGGCCAGTTGGATCGCATCTGCGGGCTGGATCGAGCGGTCTTGGCGAACGGCGCCGAAGGCAGCAGCAGCAGCCTGATCGAAGGGCTGCACGGCAGCGCTGGCGGTGATCGAACGCTCGTAGCGCCGCATGAGTTGCTCGTCGCCGGCCTCCAAGGGTTTCACAAGAATTTCGCCCAGCGTCAAGGCGGAGGTAAGCAACTGGTCCTGGCGCTCGATCATCCGTTCGCGCAGCGACACAACTCGTTCGGTGAGTTCGCCCTTGTCCTCGAACAGATAGATGAAAAGGTTGGTATCCCAGAAGATCCGGCTCATTGCCATCCCTTCCGTTGGCGATGCACATAGGCATCGGCATCCTCGTCCGCCCAGACTTCGCTACCCACCCCACGCAACGCCAAGATGGGGTCTTCCACGGTGCCCGAAGGCCCAGCCGCATACACGTCTTCGTACCAATCGATGAGGTCGCCGTAGGCGGGTGGCAGATCGTGTCGCTTCGGCGCGTCCTTTCCCGACGACCGTCTGGGGTGGCAGGGGTCGCCGGGTCGGAACAGGCGGCGACGACCGGTTGCCGTCTCGACGAGCATGCGGTAGCGACCGGGATTGGGCGGCCTGTTGGCGACGCAGTGCAGGTAGATGTGGATCTTGACGCCCGGGCGCAGCGGCTTCACGCCGGTGACGTTCGCGGACTCGGCCTGCGCCATGATCTCAGCAATCGTAAAGTCCGGTGCCTGCGGATGGCTGCGGTGCAGGGACGCCGCGGCGATCCAGACTTCGTCAGCGACACGAACACGGGGATTTGACAGCACAATGAGCTCCTATCTATCCAAGTGTACTCCTAGATTACTATGTATTTGAGAGGATACGAATATGTACCGGACGAGGGCAAGGCTAATACAAGCTAGCAGGCGGAGACGCCCCTTCCGGAACCCGCCGTTTCCCAACTTGGCTCATCCTAAATGCAGGACCGAAGCGGAACAGCTTCGCCAGCAAACGACTCTAAAATCGCCTTGGGCGATCCCCTACAGAGAGTTGGAGTGAGTGCGCAAGGCGTTATGCTTCCTCGCCTAGCATTCTGAACCAAGGACTCGCGACATGGGCGACCCCAAGTCCGGCGACATCCCCACGGCCCCCGAAGCCATTGCCGGCTCGATATCCCGCATCAACGACTTCGGGTTGGTTGTGCGAAGTACGGTCCGTGGAGTGAGAATCCCCTTCACCCATGACGGCCAAGCCGACCAGCATGGGCTTGTCCAAGCGCTCAGCGAGCAGTGGGGCGGGGACGTCCGCGAAGGCAAGGCCCAACATCCGCAAGTCGATGATGAGCAGCATGCCCAAAAACAGCGTCAGCGCCAGCACATGGGTGGACTCCACCCAAGCGTGTAGGTAAAGCGACTCGTGCAGCGCCGTGCTCCAGGGCATGGCGTCCAGCCAAAGCGCCCAGCTCACCAGCAGTTCATTCAGCACGCCCAGCTCCCTAGGGCGCAAGAAAAAGGCAGGCCAAGGCTAGTCCAACTCTTTTGCAAAGCGCAGTTCGGCTTAGAACGCCTGCTCCGGCATGTCCATCACCGCCCCCGCCCCCGCCCGAATGGAGCTGGTCAGCGCTTCGGCCTTGGGCAGCAGCTTTTGGAAGAAGAACCTCGCCGTGCGCCGCTTGGCTTGGCCGAAGGCGTCGTCCGGGGCGGCGGCGGCCATGCGCGCCCACAGCCACGCGTAGATGGTCAGCCCGGCCAACTCCAAGTAGTCGGTGGAGGCGGCGCCGGGCAGGTTGGGGTCTTCGGGAGCTTTGGCCACCAGCCAGTCGGTGACGCCGAGCAAGCGGTCGAAGGCACTGCGCAGAGGTTCCCCGTATTCCTTCGGCACTTCGTCCGCGGCCATTTCCGCCACGAACCGCCGCAGGGCGCCGCCGCCGTCGCGCAGCACCTTGCGGCCGATCAGGTCCAACGCCTGCACACCGTTGGCGCCCTCGTAGATGGGCGCGATGCGCACGTCGCGCACGATCTGCTCCATGCCCCATTCCTTTATGTAGCCGTGCCCGCCGAAGACCTGCTGCGCGAGCACCGCGGATTCAAAACCCCGGTCGCTCAAATACGCCTTGGCGATGGGGGTTAGCAAGTCCGCCAACGCTTGGCTGTATGGGTCACCCGAATGCTTGGCGCGGTCCAGGCTGCGCCCGACCAGCATGGCGAAGGCCCGCCCACCCTCCGTGTAGGCGCGAATGGTCAGCAGCATGCGGCGCACGTCTGGATGGACCAGCAAAGGGTCCGCCTCAGCGTCAGGGTTTTGGGGGCCGCCAGGGGCGCGGCCTTGCAGCCGCTCCTTGGCGTATTCCGCGGCCTGCTGATAGGCCAGTTCGCCGGCACCCAGCCCTTGCAGCCCTACGGCCAGCCGCTCGTGGTTCATCATGGTGAACATGCAGGCGAGGCCGGCGTTTTCCTCCCCCACCCGATAACCCACGGCGTCCTCGTAGTTCATCAGGTTGGTGGCGCTGCCGCCCACGCCCATCTTGTGTTCGATGGCGCCGCTGGCGACGCCGTTGCGCACTCCCGGAAGGCCGTTTTCGTCGGGAATGAACTTCGGCACGATGAACAGGCTGATTCCGCCAGTGCCCTTGGGGGCGCCCTCGACGCGGGCGATCACCAAGTGGACGATGTTTTGGGATAGGTCGTGCTCGCCGCTGGTGATGAATATCTTGCTGCCGGATATGCGGTAGGTTCCGTCGTCGGCCGGCGCGGCGCGGGTGCGCAGCAGGCCGAGGTCGGTGCCGGCCTGGGGTTCGGTCAGGTCCATGGCGGCGGACCACTCGCCGCTGTAGAGCTTTGGTAGATAGAGCCGCTTCTGCGCGTCGCTGCCGTGGGCCTCTATGCAGATGGCGGCCCCCACGGAGAGGGTGCCGTACAGATACAAGCCGGTGTTGGCGCCCCAGAACATCTCCTCAACTAGGCAGCCGAGGAGCTTGGGCATGCCTTGGCCGCCGTGGGCGGGGCTGCCTGACAGGCCCAGCCAGCCGCCTTCGGCCAATTGGCGATAGGCCGGCTTGAACGCCGCCGGCGCCTCGACCACCCCATCGCTCCAACGGCAGCCAACCCGGTCTCCCTCCTGATTGACGGGCGCCATCACAGCGCTGGCCAACTTGCCGGCTTCGCTCAAAACCGCTCGCGCCAGATCCGCGTCCAAGTCGGCAAACGCCGGCGCTTCAGCCCATTCCCGGTTGACCTGAAACAGGTCGAACAGCAGAAATTCCATGTCCTGTTGCGGCGCTTGGTACTTGAGCATGGGGGGCAACTCCTCCTGCTGCTTCCGCTTCGCTCCATCTTACCGCACCGCAATCCAAGCGGCTGGAACGGCGGCTTCGACAGCTGCGAGCGGCCTGGAGATCCTGCAGGCGAATGCGGCAGTGGCGGAGTTCGTCGATTTCCTACATGGATTGCGGCGGTCGCCGCTAGCGGAGGGCGGTTCCGCTCGGAAAAATGGTTGCCCATGAACTGGGTCGATATTCTGTTGCCCCGAATTTGCCGGCTGTGCGATGCGCCTGTGAACGCCGACCTTGATCTGTGCCCGCCGTGCCGACGCAGCCTGCCCTGGAACCGGCAAGCCTGCCGCCGTTGCGGGTTGCCGCTGCTTGCCGCTGCTGACCAGTGTGCTCAATGCGTCATCAAGCCGCCGCCCTTTCAAAGTGTCATCGCCCCGTTGCTTTTTGCAGGGCCGGTCCCAAAGCTGGTGTACGCCATCAAGTTCGGCAAGGGCTATGGAGAGGCAAAACTCCTAAGCCGCCTGTTGGGGGACGCCGTTGCAGCGTCCGGCGAACCTTTGCCGGACCTGCTGGCGCCAGTGCCGTTGGCGACCGGTCGGCTGTGGCGGCGCGGCCACAACCAAGCCATTCTGCTGGCGGCGCCCTTGGCGCGGCGCTTCGGCATTCCGTTGCGCCGGACGGGTGTGCGCCGCAGCGGACGCGGCAAGCCCCAAAGGGGGCAGTCCCGAACCGCCCGCACCGCCAGCGTGCGCGGCGCGTTTCAGGCGCGGCGGCCCTGCAGCGGCGTGGTCGCCATCGTCGATGACGTCATGACTACGGGCGCCACCGCCAGCGAACTGGCCCGCACACTTTTGGCCGCCGGTGCGGACGAAACGGTGGTCTGGGCGGCGGCCAGAGCGGCTTAAACTATGGGGGTGAAACCGCAACGGGGACCGACCAAGATAGGCCGACTGGGAATGGGCATCGGGGTGCTGGCCTTGGTGTGGGCGCTGGAAGGCTTGGGGGCGGCCGCCAATTCCGGCCTGAGAATCGCCGTGGCGGCCAATTTCAGGGCGCCCTTTGCGGTGCTGGGTGCGGATTTCACCAAGGCCGCAGGCATTGAACTGACCCCGGTCTTCGGCGCTAGCGGACTGTTGGCGACGCAGATCCGGCAAGGGGCGCCGTTCGACGCCTTCCTTTCCGCCGACTTGGCAAGGCCCCAAGCCTTGGTTGACGACGGCTTGGCGGCTGGGCCGGTGCGCCGCTACGCCCGAGGGCTGGTGGCCCTGTGGACGCCGGGGCGTCAGGCTGGCCCAGCGGCGCTCGGTCTTGGACGCATCGCCTTGCCCAATCCGAAGCTCGCGCCCTACGGTCAAGCGGCGGTGGAGTGCCTGCAAGCGCTGCAACTTCGGCGCCCGCAGCAAGACAGCCTGGTGTTCGGCGCCAACGTAGCGCAAGTGGGCCACTTCCTGAGCTCCGGCGCCTTGCCCTCCGGCTTTGTCGCCTTGGGCCAACTCAAGGCCCTGGACGTGCCGGCGGAGCACTACTGGGTCTGTCCGCAGCACACCCATCAACCCATCGACCAAGGGGCGGTGCTGCTGCATGGCGCCGCCGCCGGTCAAGCAGCCTCTTTTTTGGACTTCATAACTGGGCCAAGCGTTCAGGCGCGATTAGCCGAGCTTGGCTACGCCCCTGTCGCGGACCAGCGCCAAACTTCCTCCATCGATCTCGGTCATGCCCGCAACGCTGGCCCAGATCATGCCTTTGACGCCGATTTGGAGCGTGCGTCCGATCCTGCTTCCAGCTATGCCCCTGACGCCGGTTGGGGGGCCGCCCCCAATGGATGACGGCGTTTTGACCGCCTTGGTTCTGACGGCGGCGCTGGCGGCGGTCACCACCTTGGTTTTGCTGGTGATTGCCCCGCCGCTGGCATGGTGGCTGGCGCACAGCCGGCGCGCCGGGGCCTCCTTCGTGGAGGCGTTGGTGGCGCTGCCCTTGGTGCTGCCGCCCACGGTGCTTGGTTTCTACCTGCTGTTGGCGATGGCCGGAGACAGCTGGCTTGGCGGCGCGTGGCGGGCGCTTACCGGGCAGCCCTTGGCCTTCACCTTCAGCGGCTTGGTGATCGCCTCCATCCTGTATTCGCTGCCCTTTGTCAGTCAGCCTTTGACGGCCAGCTTTCGCAATACGCCCTCGGAACTGCTTGATGCGGCTGCGGTCATGGGCGTGGCGCCGGCGGCGCGGTTTCTGCGCCTCATGCTGCCCCTGCACTGGCGGGCGCTGCTGGCCGCGGCGGTGTTGGGCTTCGCCCACACGGTGGGGGAGTTCGGCATCGTGCTGATGATCGGCGGCAGCATTCCGGGGGAGACCCGGGTGCTGTCCATTCTGCTGTTCGACCAAGTGGAGTCCTTGGACTACGTCAGCGCCCACCTCACCGCCGGCATTTTGCTCGCCGTCTCCTTGGCGGCGCTGACCTTCACCTACGGCGTTCTGCGGCGGCGATGAGTCGGCAACCGGAAGATGGGCTCCCATCCGTAGGCGGCCGGCGCCTTTGCGGAGCGGTGCAGCGGCGATGAGCTTGCGACTAAAGGGCGCCCTGCAAAGCGCCGACGGCTTCCGTCTGCAGGTGGATTTGGAGTTGCCGAGCGTCGGCGTCACCGCCCTCATTGGCGCATCAGGGGCCGGCAAGTCCACTTTGCTGCGCATCATTGCGGGGTTGGCAAGGCCGGACGGCTTCACGCTGTCCTTCAACGGCCAACGTTGGGACGCTCTGCCCGCCCATCGCCGCCCGATCAGCATGACCTTACAGCAGCCGGCGCTGTTTCCGCATCTAACGGTGGCCGGCAACCTAAGGGCGGTTCCGGGCGCCAAGCAGATCGATGCGGCAGCGGCGCGATTCGGCCTGCAGGACCTCTTGGCGCGCAAGCCGGCCACCCTGTCCGGCGGCCAGCAGCAACGGGTGGCGTTGGCCCGAGCGTACCTCAAGCCAGCGCTCCTTTGGCTGCTCGATGAACCCCTTTCAGCCTTGGACCCTTTGGCCCGAGCGGAATTGGCGCCCATGCTCCGGCGGCTTTGCCGCACCCTGAACCGTCCGGTGATCTACGTCACCCACGCCTTGGCGGAGGTGCTGCAAATCGCCGATCATCTGGTGGTCATGGAGGCGGGAGAAGTCATCGGCGCCGGTTCGCCGGAAACCGTGGCGGCGCAACTCGACCATCCCCTGTCGCCGCTGATCGACACCGGCGGCATACTCGAAGCGGTCTTTGAGGCATACGACCCCGAGAGCCGCCTGAGCACCCTGCGCCTGGGCGCCCAAAGGCTCTGGGTGGGCGGAGATCTGCGCGACGCCCCTTCCCCCGTGCGGGTGCAAATCCTTGCCCGGGACCTGGCCCTGGCCCTGGAGCGGCCGGCCGGCACGAGCATCCTCAATATCCTGGCCGTCACCCTAACTGGCCTTGCGCCAGCCGGCGACGGCGCCCTGTTCGCGGAACTGGACTGCGCCGGCCAACGCCTGCGCGCCCGCATCACCCGCCCCTCCCAAGCAAACCTCGGCCTCAAACCGGGCATG
Organism: uncultured Pseudomonadales bacterium; assembly: GCA_958296195.1. Taxonomy (GTDB): domain Bacteria; phylum Pseudomonadota; class Gammaproteobacteria; order Pseudomonadales; family Azotimanducaceae; genus Azophilus. The sequence continues at coordinate 4,278,758 of OY282455.1, forward strand.
GCCCTGTTCGCCTTGGTGAAGTCCACGGCGCTGGACCTGCACGGCGCCTGAGTGGCCGTGTTGTCGAACCGCTCGCCCGCAATCCGCCTCCGCTTGACTGCCGCCCACTAGGAGGCTGGTGCAGCAAGCGGCTTGGGGCAATAGGCGGGCTGGGGCAACAGGAATCATTCGAGCGCTTCGCGGAAGCGCTGCTTGTTGCGAATCAGGTTGGCGTACTGCTGGAACAGGTAGGGTCGCTGCGCATCAGGGCAAGCTGCGATCTGTTGGGCAAAGGCGTCATCCACCTCGGCGTTCTCGGGCGCGGAGGCGGGCAGCTCGGGCAAGCCTAGGCGCTGAGCCGCCGCCACATGGGTGGGGAAGACTTTGAGACCGGCGACTATTTCCTGGTCGATGGCCTCGGCTAGGCCCTCCGCGGAGTCGAATGGGCCGGCTGCGGGCGCCCCGAAGTGCAGGTGGACGCGGCCCTTGAAGCCCAGCATCCCCTCGACGATGCTGATCAAGTCCTCGCCCTCCGGCTTGTCGTACTTGCCCTCGGCCTCGCGGATGCACAGTTCCCGGGCCTTGCGCGCGGCGCCGGGGTCGAGTTCGTAGGTGATGGCCACGGGCGTGACCTTGATGCGGGTACACAGGTCGCCCAAGTCCGCAACCTCGTCGCGCCAAGCCAAGGCCAACATCTTGATGACTGCCGGGTCCGTGCGGTCCAGGCCGTCCTTGGAGCGGCCTTCCCGCTGCGCGATCCAAACCGATTCGGATGCCTCCAGGGAAGCGCGTATGAAGGCTGACGTTCGCTGCAGGGACTGATAGACCGCCTTGGCGCCGGTGACGCTGCGCTCGATCACGAAGCTCTTGTTCAGCCGCATCAGGTCGGCGGCGTAGGCCCTGTCGAGCAGGTTGTCGCCTATGGCGATCCTCGATGTGTCGTGTCCGGCGCGATGAATGGCGAAGTTGATGAGGCCGGTGTCCATGATGATGTCGCGGTGGGTCGAGATGAACAGGTAGGGTTCGCCCAAGACCAGACGCTCCAAGCCGCTGACCTGAAGTTCGAGAATGGTCTGCTCGATCAGCGTTTCCATGTAGCCGGAGAGCAGCGTCTGCACCTGCGCCACCGTTTGCAGCCGGCTCGCTTGGCGGCGGAGCAGGCCGCTGGCCGCCAGCCGCCCAAAAGCGGGCAGGGTGCGGGTGGTGCGCGGAAAAAGAAACTGGGCCATCGCCCGCCGCAGATCCCGGTCCCGCGCCAGCCGCGCCAAAACCGCCGGCACTTCATCGTCGCGGTAGGGGCGGATCGCGTCAAAGTTCTCCATGCCTGGCATGTTACCGATAATCCACCGCCGCGGCGCAAACACCGCCCCCCGAACCAGTCCACCTATTGCAGCAAGACGGTCGATTGCATCAGCCGCGCAGCGGATGAGGTGGAACGCTGGGTGAGATCGTCAAGTTGGCGTTTCCCCAAGCAATCTGTTGGCCGGCTTCTTGCCGCTCAGGCAGTTGGCGTAAGATGCGGCTCGGGCAACTGATGGAGGGCGTTCATGCGGCTTGGAACCCGGCCTTACGAGCGCGGCTTGCTGGACCTTGGCGATGGCGGCTACGCATGGCTGCAACCCGATGGCGGTTGGGGATGGAGCAACGCCGGCCTCATCGTCGATGGCGATCAGTCCCTCATTGTGGACACCCTGTTCGACAAGCCCCTCACCCGCGCCATGCTGCGGGCCATGAGAGCCGCCGAACCCAAGGCCGGCAAGCGCTTCGACTTTCTAGTCAACACCCACGCCAACGCCGACCACTGCAACGGCAACGAGCTGGTGGAAGGCGCCGAGATCATCGCCTCCAAGGCCTGCTGCGACGAACTCGCCCGCGAAGACCCGAACCGGCTGCAGGCGATGATGGAGCAGGCGCCGACGATGGGCGAAGTGGGCGCGTTCCTGGTCCACTGCTTCGACGCCTTCGACTTTCGCGGCATCAACCGGACATTGCCGGCCCGCACCTTTGAGGATGAGATGGATCTGAAAGTCGGGCGGAAGACCGTTCGCCTCAAACAGGTCGGCCCCGCCCACACCGATGGCGACCTCCTGGTCCATGTACCGGAGGATCGGCTGATCTTCACCGGCGACATTCTCTTCGTTGAAGGGCACCCGATCATCTGGGCCGGCCCCGTCGGCAATTGGATATCCGCCTGCGACTACATGCTGGACTTGGATCTGCAGTGCGTCGTGCCCGGCCACGGCCCAGTGACCGACAAACGCGGCGTTCGCGCCATGCGCGAATACCTGTGCTACGTCAAGGCCGAAGCCCGGCGGCGTTTCGACGCCGGCATGAGCGTGATGGAGGCGGCGCTCGACATCTCCTTGGCGGACTATGACTCTTGGGGAGACGCCGAGCGCATCGTCGTCAACGTCGCAACGCTCTACAAGGAGTTCGCTGGGGACTCCACGCCAAGCTCGATAACCGAAATGTTTGCGATGATGGCCGCAGTGCATCGGCAGCGCCGCTCCTGAGGCCGCAAAACCCGGTGTTCGGAATGCGGGGCCATTTCCCTCCTGAACAGGTGGGCGGGTTAGAATGCTGGCCGGAACGCCGCTGGGCGGCGCCGGGAGGCAAGGAGACATGAAGACCGCATTGGTTGTGTTCGCAGCAATCTTGAGCGTCGTTCTTAGCGAGGCGGGGCTCGTGGCTTGGGTTGTGGTCAGCGGCGGTTGGATGGACGTCACCGGCAACCTTTGGCTGCGCGGCGTGGCGCCGGTGGTGCTGGTCGTGGTGGCGTTGCAAACCGCAGCGCTGTGGCGGGTCTATCGCAGTGCGCCGCGGCGCTTCGGGCTGATCTTCGGCGGCACCTACGCCTTGCTGCACACTCTGGGGCTGAATGCGATGGGCAACCCCGGCGCGGATGTGGCTCGTTTTCTGGTGACGGACATTGTTTCCGCAGCCCTTGTCATAGGCGGCTGCTGGTTTTTATTTTGGCGCCGCGCTGAGTGATTCGGGCGGCCGGTGCCCAACCCATCCCCTTTTCGACTATTGGCGCTCGACCTCGACGGCACCCTGCTGGTCGGCGAGGACCTGCCGAACGCGAATCGGGACGCCTTGCGCAAGGCTAGGGACGCCGGCTACCGCGTCGTCATCGCCACGGCTCGGTGGAAGGAGGCGGCACTGGGCATCGCCGAGCGGATCGGCGTCAAGGATCCGGTCATCGCCTGCTCCGGCGCCCAAGTTCATGATCCGGCCAGCGGCTCGGACATATTCGATGAACGCCTGCCGGAGAACTTCATCCGGGAGCTCTACTCCATCTGCAACGAGGAGCGCTGCATCGCCACCCTGACGGTGAGCGAACAGGTCTGGGTGAAGTTGGAGGGCGACCCGAACCCCGCCTTGATGAACCCGGAAATGCGCCCGGTCCAGCGGCTTGAATTGAACGGCGGCGACCTGCCCAGAATCGCCGCCGTCCAAGGCCGCCGGGCCATCGCCCGCATCAGGGCGGAACTGGAGGATCGGTTTCGTCCCAAGGTCAATGTCTTTGACTCCGTCGGCCCCACCGGCAAGATCATTCTCACGCTCACCGCCAAGAACGCCACCAAGGGGGCCGCGCTCAGGGCGGCTTGCGCCCATCTCGGCATCGACCCCGAAGCGGCCGTGGCTTTTGGGGACGCCGAAAACGATCTTCCCCTGTTCGCCGCCGCCGGTGCCGCGGTGGCGATGGGACAGGCCGCCGCCGAGGTCAAGGCCGCCGCCAGCTTCGTCAGCAAGCCCCATGATGCGGGCGGCGTCGCCCATGCGGTGAACTTGCTGCTGGCCAGCGGCAAACTGCCCTAATTTGTTCAGTGAAAACAGCCGAGAGGGAGCGTTCGCCGGCCGCATCGCTTGGCTGGACCAGGGGGCAGGTTAGCTAGCCGGCGCCCTCGGCCAATCTGGATGGGCGGCGGCGTCGCCCTGGGCGAGCACCCGCTCGTGGACCGACTGCATGGCGTGGAATATCAGGTTGGTGGCTTCCGGCACCGAAGTTCCCGGCTGGAAACGGATCGGGTCCAGCACATGGGCCGCCACCGGCCCCGGAGTGGCTTCCCGGACGCCGGGAAGGCGGATGCGCCTAAGACCGGTCATGTAAATCGGCACCACCGGCACCCCCCTGTCGAGCGCCAGCAGGGAGACGCCGTGCTTGAACTTGGACAGACGCCGCCCGCGGGCGCGCGTGCCTTCCGGAAACAGCATCAGGTTGGCGCCCAAGTCCAGCAACCGTTTGGGGTAGTCCAGAGTGCGGGTGCCGCCGCCCCGGTGAATGGGATACAGGCCCATCACCAAGGACTGATACCAAGGCCGCAGCGTGATCTCCTTGCGGCCTTTCAGGAACCAGCGGTCGGCGGCTGCGCCTAGGAATATGTTGCTGCGGACGCGCCAAGGCAACGCCTTCATCAGGCAGTATTGATCGAAGTGGCTGGCGTGGTTGGCGACGACGATGCAAGGCCCTTGGATGAGGCCGAATTTCTCCTTGCCGGTGACCCTGTGCTCGGTGAAGTAGCGCCTTGCCCAGCGGCCATAGGCGTAGTCGTACATCAGCACCCGCACCCATTTGGCCCACCAGTGGGTTTGCCATTCGAACGGCCCTTCGGTTTCCGTGGTCTGGGAAATCAGGCGCTCGAACAGCGGCAGGTCGATGGCAGGCATGATCTGGGTGCTGGCCGTGGTGCTCAGCTCTTGGGCCAGGGTGGCCCGATACGCCTTGAAGTTGTCCGGCGCGTCGATGATGGTGCATTGGTCCCACTCGCCCAGCAGGTGGTAGCTGCCCAGCACTTTCGCCTCCCAACGCTCGATGGCGGCGTGAACGCCCGTCAGGAAGTTGGGGTCCTGCTTGGTGGCCCGAAGGCCCTCGGAATGGTATTTCATCAACAGGACGTAGTGGCCCATGGGAACTTCCGTGCTGTCCTGCTGTTGGTTTAGCTAGGTCCGCCTGTAGGGACAGCCGCCTGTGGGTTAGCTGGAGTCCGCCGCCGGGGGAGCTTCTTGCGTGGGCGGCGACGCTTGGAGCATCTCCACGAATTGGTCGATGGACATGCCCGGCAGGGTGGTCACCTTGATGGTGCCGCGGGAGCCGAGCTCCATGGCGATGCGGGCCATCACCTCGTTGCTGGGCGCCTCGATGACGTTGACGAAGTCGTAGCCGCCGAGCACTGCGTACTGCGAAGTGACTCGGGCGCCCATGGACTCCACTTCCTTGTTGACCGCCTTCAGCCGCTCCGGGCGCTCCTTCAAGGTCTTGCGGCCTTCATCGGTCAATGTGCTGAGCATGATGTAGGTGGTCATGGCGCTCCTCCCCAACGAACTCCGGCGAGATTACTTGAATGTGGGCGGGGCCGCCATACCAACTGGGGCCTTTCTCCTGCGTCCCTTCCCTTGGGCGCAAGGCGCTGTCGGGAAAAAAGCCCGCTGGCCGATCATGGCCAGCGGGTCGGAATCCGTTGGGCCGACGAGAGCGCTTGGGGCCGTCATTCCAGCCCCAAGCGCTTCAGTCGCTCGGCCATTGCGCTCCCCAATGCCTTGGGGAGGTGGAGGAAGGGCGGCTAGGCGGCGGCGCTGGCCGCGGCGGGCTTGGAGGTCTTCTCGGCCGCCTTCGGCGCCTTCGGCTCATCGGCGACGAAGGTGCTGCGCAGCAGTTCGCCGGCGCTTTCAGCGGCTTCCTGCAGGACTTCCCCGTTCGCTTTCAAGCCCTCGGTGAAGCCCTTCCAGACCGCCTCGCCGTACTCGCGCTGGAGCTCCATGAACGTGGAGACGTCCTTGATGCCGGGCAACTTCTCGGCGAAGGCTTGGTTGGTCTCGAAATACTGGCGCACACCGTTGGTTTGCAGTTCGGCCAGCCGCCGCAGGGTGCCGGTGTTTAGGTCGAACAGTTCGCGGCCCAGAGCGGCTTGCTTTTCGAGTGTGGTCATTGTCTGGTTCTCCTATCGGTTTTCGGTTTCCTTGCGGCGCCTCGCGTGAAGCCCCTTCCTGTGCGCTCCTTGTTCATGCTGCATCCGCACAAAGCAGTATTGCTGCAACGCACAATGAGCCATTATGGGGACTGAATTGTGCAATGCAACATTTTTTCGATTTTTTTGGTGAATCTTTGGCAGGAGGCTCGTTAGCGGTGGCGTAGTGTTCGTTCTCACGCGGGCGAGGGAACGCAAAATTTCCGGCAAAAGGTCACCTTGTTCTGACCGAGCGGTAGCTTGGGGCCGTCTTGCTGCGGCGTTGTGACCGAGGAACGACGCTTTTGCTGAATTCGGTCGGAGGGTCGATGTATTGCATTGCATCAAAAAAATTGACCTGCCCGAAGGAATTGGCCAAACTCCCGCTGAGTTTGCCGGCGATGCCGCGGGAAAGTAAGGGGGACGTTGCCTTTGTACGAGGAACCTGACTTGGGGCCGCAGGCATCGCAGCCGCCGCCTTGGCTTTACTCCCTTGCGGAGTTGCCGAGGGTTTTTGGGGAGGCGGCCTCGCTCTCCCTGAGTTGGCCGTCGCTGATGGCTAGCGCCCCGCGGGGCGATGGGCATCCGGTTCTGGCGCTGCCTGGGTTCGCCGCCGGCGACGGCTCCACCTTGGTGCTGCGGCGGTTCCTGACTCGGCTCGGCTACAACGCCCTGCCTTGGCTGCTTGGCCCCAACCGCGGGGCGCCCGTGCAGTTGCATAGCCTGATGCGGCGCTTCTACCGCCTAGCCCAAACCTACAACGAACCCATCTCCATCGTCGGCCAGAGCTTGGGAGGCATTTACGGTCGAGAGCTGGCCCGAGAGTTTCCCGGCTCGGTGCGTGGCGTCATCACCTTAGGCAGCCCCTTCGCCACCACGAGCCGGCAGTCCACCAACCCGTTGGTGGCGCGGCTGTTCGAGCGGATGTCCGGCGTCAGTGTCGAGCAAATGCGCACCGAGATGGCCCGCGAGGACTCCAGAGTGCCGCCGCCCGTTCCCGTGACTGCCGTGTACAGCAAATCCGACGGAGTGGTTAACTGGCACGGCTGCATGGAGGTGGAAACCGACAAGACCGAGAACATCGAAGTGGTGGGCAGCCACAGCGGCATGGCCATGCATCCTCTGGTGCTGCACGTCATCGCCGACCGACTAGGGCAGAAACGGGGAGCGTGGCGAAAGTTCGAGCGCAAGCGCGGCTGGCGCGCTCTGGTCTATCCCCAGCCGTCGCGCCCTCCTCCTGCGCACTAAGCCGCCATGCACCGGCTCAAAAAGTACCCCAACCGGCGGCTTTACGATACGACGGACAGCCGCTACGTCACCATCGGCGACCTGCGCCGGCTCATCATCGCCGGCGAGAGCATTCAAGTGGAGGACAGCCGCGACGGTGGCGACCTCACCCGTTCCGTGCTGATGCAGATATTGACGGAGCAGGAGGCCGAAGGCCACGAGCCGGTGCTGACCAACCGCGCCTTGGAGCAGATCATCCGCTTCTACGGCGACCGCTTGGGCAGCTTGGCCTCGCGCTACATAGAACAGTCCATTCTCGCGTTGCTGGAGCATCAGGACCAGTTCCGCGCCCGCATGAGGCAACTGAGCGACCTAAGCCCGCTGGCCATGATGCGCCAAACTCTGGACGGCCCGACAGCGAAGAAAACGGCGGCGTCCGCGGACAAGCCCGCAAGCGCTCCCCCCGAAGGCTCAGCCAACGCCAAACAGCCCTAGGAGGGCAATGCGCCTTGAAGCGGTGCCCCTTCTGGTGGAGCGGTGCCGCCGCATCGTTCCCCGTCAGCGCGCCTTGCGCCCGAGGCTTTCCCCAAAAATGGCTAGGTAGCTGGTTAAAAGAAAGGAACCTTTCGGCTTTGGGTGAGCGGCTTGGTGCAATATGCGGGCTAGGTTTTCCGCCGTCGCGGATATCACATGGCGGCAACCCGAAATGAGGGAGTGGAATTGTCGACGACTTTCGGGGCTTCGCAACTAGGGCTAGCGGTTCCGCCCTGCTCCTGCAACCTTATTCTGAAATTCCGCGGTGCTGTTGACGCTGGGGTAGGGTTCGTCCGGCTGTGGCTGGCCCAGAAACTCGCACAGCGGCGGCCAGCCGGCGGCGGGGTCGAAGACCAGCAGCCGCTCGGCCGGCGCCTGCTGCTTGACCTCTTGGTTGTGGGCGAGGTAACGGGCGATCACAGCGTCCTTGTCATCCATGCGGCCGTCGAACGCGCCATCCCAGATCACTTCATAAATCATGGCCGAAAAGTCCTTGGCGGAAGGGTCGGCGGCGGCGTCCCGGGCGGCTGCGGAGCTTGGGTAGATGGTGTTCATGATGCTGGCGTACCAGCGCTCCGGTTCGCGCTCGGTGAGGATCACCCTGGCGCCGGGAAACGCCTCCAGTTGCGCCTCCCAGTAGCTGCAGACCGGCCAGTCCACCGCCGCTTGGTAGCCTTGAAACAGCGTTGTCCAATCCACCGGCCGGCCCGCCGCCGCGTCTCGCCAAAGGGCAATGTGATCGGGATGCTTGCCCACCTCCAGCATGTGGTAGCAGGGGCCGAAGCCGAGCTTCTCCAAGGCCAGCTTCAAGGAAAGGGTGCCGGTGCGCCCGAAGCCGGCGCCGACGACTTTCAGGCCCAATGTCGGCCTCCGTCAACCGAGAACCGGCAGCGATGCGCCGGCGGCGCAGGCCGCCACCGAACTTTGGGGCGAGCGCTCGATTGGACGCTCATGGTCCCGCTTCGGGCAGTCGATAGGCCGTCGCCGCGGCGTCGTGGAACAGCCAGGACTTCTCCGTCTCCGATGCGTCCGCCACCAGCTTCTTGAAGGCGTTCCACAGCACCGCGTAGGAGCAACTGGCCTTATCGACCGGGAAGTTGCTCTCGAACATGCAGCGCTGCGGGCCGAAGCAGTCGATGGCGTGGCGGTAGTAGCGCCCCGTGGCGGCGACGATTGCGTCCGAAGTGGCCGGCTTCTCCCCCTTGTGGAAGCCGAAACCGTTGATCGGCATTTGGATGCCGCCGATTTTGGCGTAAACGTTTTCGCACTCCGCCAGCGCCGCCACGTCCTTCTTCCACTGCTGGTAAATCTCCTCCCGCCGGCCGATGTAGGGGCCTATGCCCAGGGGGCCGCCGAAATGATCGAAGACGATGGTGGTGTCCGGGAAGGCGCGGGCAAGGTCGGTCAATTCCGGTATTTGCGGGTGGTACAGCCAAGCGTCGAAGGAAAGACCGCGCTTGCCCAGTTCCGCAAAGCCCTTGCGAAAGATCGCGTCCGCCAAGAGGTGCTGGGTTGGGTTGGTGTGGGAGTTGCGCACGGCGTCGCTGGCGTCCCAGCCGGAGGCGTGGCGAATGCCCCGGAATCTGGGGCTGGCGGCGATGTGCGCGTCCAACACGGGGCCGATCTCGGTGCCCAGCGTTAGGTCCGCGAAGCTGACGATGCCGGCGCAGGCGCGCACCTCCCCATAGGCGCCGCTGGCGAACATGGCCGCCACGCCGTTGACGAACTCTGTCTCCCCCAAGGGCTTCAGCGCCTCTGGCCCGGCGGCGCGGTACATGGCGGCGCATTCGACAAACACGGTGCTGACCACGTTGTGGCCGCTGCCGAGGTCGGCGAGCAGTTCGTCGTGCAGATAGCGGCTGCCCTTGAGGCCGGGGATGTTGAGATGGTCCCAGAGATGATGGTGCGGGTCGCAGATGGGGCGCTCCGGCTCGATGATCTCCTCCTGAACCAGGTTCAGCCAGTCTTCTCGATTCATGTGCAAGCCCTACTTTTTTTCAACAACGCGATTTAGGTTAGCAAACCAGTCTGTGTGGGGTCGCTTACCCTCTGGATTTTCCCGTTCGGCAGCCGTGCGATTTTCGCCGAAGCGTCATCCCAGCAGCCATGCGGTCAATACACCACCACGGCGCGGATGCTCTCGCCCTTGTGCATCAGGTCAAAGCCTTGGTTGATGTCCTCAAGGGGCATTGTGTGGGTGATGAGGTCGTCGATGTTGATCTTGCCGTCCATGTACCAATCGACGATGCGCGGCACGTCCGTACGCCCCTTGGCCCCGCCGAAGGCGGTGCCCCGCCAGACCCGGCCGGTGACTAGCTGGAAGGGGCGGGTGGATATTTCCTGGCCGGCGCCGGCCACGCCGATGATGACGCTTTCGCCCCAGCCCTTGTGGCAGCACTCCAAGGCTTGGCGCATCACTTCCACATTGCCGATGCACTCGAAGGAGTAGTCCACCCCGCCATCGGTCAGGTCGATGATGGCGGCCACCGGGTCCCCGTCCTTGGGGTTAATGAAGTCCGTCATGCCGAACCGCTCGGCCAGCGCCCGCTTGCCGGGGTTCAGGTCCACTCCGATGATCCGGTCCGCCCCGGCGATGCGGGCGCCCTGCACCACGTTGAGGCCGATGCCGCCCAAGCCGAAGACGGCCACGTTGCTGCCCGGCACCACCTTGGCCGTGTTCATCACCGCGCCGAGGCCGGTGGTGACGCCGCAGCCGATGTAGCACACCTTGTCGAAGGGCGCGTCCTCGCGGATCTTCGCCACGGCAATTTCCGGCAGCACCGTGTAGTTGGCGAAGGTGGAGGTGCCCATGTAGTGGAACAGGGTTTGGCCGCCGAGGGAGAAGCGGCTGCTGCCGTCCGGCATGACGCCCCGGCCTTGGGTCTCCCGAATGGCGCCGCAGAGGTTGGTTTTGCCGGACAGGCAAAACTTGCACTGACGGCATTCCGGCGTGTAGAGCGGGATGACGTGGTCGCCGGGCGCCACGGACGCCACACCTGCGCCCACTTCGACCACCACACCGGCCCCCTCATGCCCCATGATGGCGGGGAACAGGCCCTCCGGGTCCGCCCCGGACAGGGTGTAGGCGTCGGTGTGGCAAAGGCCCGTGGCCTTGACCTCCACCAACACCTCGCCGGCTTGCGGCCCCGCCAATTGCACGGTTTCGACTGCCAGCGGCTTGCCCGCCTCGAATGCCACGGCTGCACTTACGTCCATGAGCCCCTCCTTTGGCTGCGGTTGGCGTCCACTTGTGAGGCTAAAGGTTCACTGGGTGATGCTCAAGGGGTGGAAGCCGCTATGTTCGTTCTTCCCGTCCAAGTGTGGCAATCCGCATGGAGAAGGGGCTCGCCTAGGGAGGGCCGGTGGTCTCCACTGCGTCAAACGCCGCCATCTCCCAGCCGTGGAAGACCACCGCCAAGCCGATGTGCCGCACTTTGGGCAGGCGCTTGCGCAAGCCTTCGTCCGCCAAGTAGCGCTCAAGCTGTTGCTTGGCTGCGTTCAGCCTTTCCCGCACCGTTTCCTCGTCCGCCGCCTCGCTCCGCTTCAGGTACTTCACCTCAATGACGTAGCCATGGGAAATGCTGGGGTACTGGGCCAGGAACGGCTCCAAGTGCAGGTCCGCGTAGCCCTTGTTCAGTTCGCGCTCCGCATGGATCAGAAACTGCCCCACCACACTGAAGTGCGCCGCCAGGAAGGCGTGGACCACCTTCTCCCCGTCGATGTAGTCGCGGATGCCGGTCTGCTCGGCGATGGCGTCGCGAATGAACTCCAGGGCGGGCCGCCAGTCGCCCCGATAGGCCATGTCCCGCACCAGGCGGGAGAAGTGGTAATGGCTGACGGAGAAGATCCCCACATCGTGGTAGGCGTCCCGCAGGTAGCCGTACATGAGGCGCCGCACGGTCTGGTTGGGAATGCCGAGGCGGACGGCGCCGTTGGCGACGCCGCGGATGCTCAGCAGGCCGAAGTAGTGCAGCAGGGAGAGGAAGTTCTCCGGCTGGTCCAGGCGCTCCAAGGGGAAGCCGAGGCTCAGCTCGGCCTCCGCCGACCCTTCGCCGATGATGCGGCGCAGCAGGTCGAAGTTGCCGTTCAGTTCCCTGCCTTCGGAAGGAGGCCGGCGGCGCTCCTCGGTTTGCGTTGCCGCCGGCGCTTCGCCTGTGAAGGTTTGGCCGGCGCGTTCCTTGGCTGAAATCTCGCGGTTGACGGTCAGCAGATGGCGCAGCTTGCCGTAGTCGATGCGCACGTTGACGTCGATGGGGTCGTCCGGCATCGGCTCGTTGGGGACGGAGTGCTTCAGGTAGTAGAGCACCATATCGGTGTTGTAGAGGTCGGTCTTGGCGGCCTTGGCGAATCGGTAGCCGTTGTACCACTCGCGCATCAGGCCCAGCGCCTCGTCCAGGTCTTGGTTGAAAGCGCCCAAATCCCGGTAGGTTTCCAGCAGGCCGCGCACCTCCGGCTCGGTGAAGCCAAGCATCTCGTTGAACTTGGGGCTTAGGCTGACGTTGGCGCCGATGTTGAAGCCGCTGGTGACGTCGTCCAAGGTGATGGGGGAGACGCCCGTGATGAACAGGCGCTCCAGGCCGCCGTTTTCCCCGGCGCCGGCCTTCAGGGTGGCGAAGAAGTTGCGGTAGAAGCCGCCGCCGTGGGTGAAGGATTGGTAGGCCTCGGCGCCATGGTAGGCCAATATGGTGTTCGCGAAGTTGTCGTATTCGTCAATGAGGACGTAGATCAAGATGCCGTGCTCGCCGGCATGGAGGAACAGCGCGTTGAGCATGCCGTGGATGCCGGGCTGCGAGAGAATGTTCTGTCTTGCATGCTCGGGGAACAGGTCTTGGTTGCGCTCCAAGGTGGCGCGGAGGTGCAGTTGGCAATACTCCGCAAAGCGCTGCTCCAAGGTCTCCAGTTTGTCGTCAAAGGCGGAGAAGTTGAAGCGCAGCACGACGTAGCGGCCCCGCTCCTCCGTGGGGCGCCGGCCTATGTCGGTGCCGTCGAACAGATCCTCAAACCGGTCGGCCCAATGGCGCCCGTAGTAGCACTCCAGCAGGGACAGCCAGCAGGACTTGCCGAAGCGCCGGGGGCGGATGAAGAAGACGTAGCGCTCGTTCTCCAGTTCGCGCAGGAAGCGGGTCTTGTCAACGTAGAGCCACTGGTTTAGGCGAATCCGGGCGAAGGACGCCTCGCCGTAGGGTATGCGGGGGTAGTTGCTCGTCACCTCATGGCCCCTTATTGCCAACTCAAGCTCGGCCTTGCGCATCGACCTCAGCTTGCCGGCGCCTATTCGCGGAGCAGTCTGGCCCCGCACCAACTGAGCCGTTAGTGGCAGTTTACGCCCGCCGCCCCCGTTTTGGCGAGTGCCGCAGCGCCGGCGGCGGTTGTTGCGCGGATGGTGGAGGGGCGTCCTTCGCCCTGTCCGCCGGGCTGCTGACCGACGCCTTGAGCCTCGGTGCCGCGCCGGCCATCTTCAACACGGATCAGGACCAGTGCCGTCTTCACCGAGGCGGTCATGGGTTGCGGTGCCCGGGTGTAGATGGACGGCAGGGGTCGGTGGATGGACAATGTCTTTATGGAGCGGCTCTGGCGCAGCCTCAACGGCGCCGCCAAACGTCCGCGCCGCGGCCGCAATAGGGGGGCGAGGGCCAACTTGGATTCGGCTCGCGGCCCCAGCAACCCTTGCGTGGATGCCCGTATGCCTAAGATCGACATCGGTGGCCTAGGAATCCCAAAGTCTGCGTTGCGGTGGAAATTCACGCACGCTTCGGGGCCTGGCGGCCAGAACGTCAATAAGGTCTCCACGGCCGCGGAATGTCGCCTGCGCCTTGATGTCGCCGGCTTGCCGGACGATGTTCGGCGCCGGCTGGAGAAACTGGCCGGCAGCCGGCTGAATGCGGCCGGCGAAGTTGTGGTCTTCGCCGACACCCAGCGCAGCCAAACGCTTAACCGGAAGGCGGCCCTAGCCCGCTTGGCAGCCCTGATCGAACGCGCTTGCCAAGCCCCTAAGCCGCGGCTGCCCACCGCGCCGTCCGCAAGCGCCGCTGCCCGACGGCGCGAAGACAAGCGACGGCGCAGCGCCGCCAAGGAGTGGCGGCAGGCCCCGCTCATTCCTGACGAAGACCGCGGGTAGGCAATAGGGCATGGAGTCACTGCATGGCCCCTCCACGGGGTTTGGCCACCCGGCATCAAGGCCGAACACCGCCGCGCCGTTCCGACGATTCGCCAAACTGTCTCCACTGCGTATAAAATGCTTTTATTTCAGCATCTTAAAGCGCAGTGATCGACGTTTTGGCGGACCATGCCGGATAAACCAGCAAGTCATGCGGGTGCCTACGCCAGCGATGGGGGTAGCTATGCGCCCTTGATCGGGTTCCTGCGGCGCTATGGACGCGGGGACTTCCAGCGGGATCTGATTGCCGGGCTGATCGTCGCCGCCATTTCCGTGCCCCAGGCGGTGGCCTACGCTTTTTTGGCTGGGCTGCCGCCCCAGGCGGGGCTGTACGCTTGCTTGGCGCCGATGGTTTTGTACGCCATTTTGGGTTCATCGCGCCATCTGGTGGTCGGCCCGGTGGCGGTGGCGGCGTTGATGGTGGCGGCGGCCATCGGGATACATGCGCCGAACTATCAGGACAACCATCTGGGCGTGGCCACGGTCATCTGTTTTGAGGCGGGGCTCTTTCTGCTGCTGTTGCGGGTCACGCAGATGGGCGGCCTGGTCCACTTGCTCAGCCACCCCGTGGTCACCGGCTTCATCAACGCCGCCGCCATACTCATCATCGTCAGCCAACTCAGCGCGCTCACCGGCATACCCAAGGAGGCCGGCGGCGTTCCGGTCGCTGCGGTCTGGTCCATCTTGACCCAAGCGTCCGCGGTGAACGTCGCCACCTTGGTGCTTGGCGTTGCCAGCTTGGCGTTGCTGTGGTTGGCCCGCCGCTACGGGGACCGCTTGGCGGGTCGGTTCTGGGCGCCCCTAGCCAACTCCCAGACCGTGGCCAGAGCCGCCCCCTTGGTGGTGTTGCTGCTGGCCAGCCTCGTTGCGGCCCTGTTTGCCTTGGATGCCGAGTTCGGCGTTGCGATGGCCGGCCATGTTCCCGGAGGGCTGCCGGAACTCAGGTTGCCGCCGCTTGAGCCGCTGATGTGGATTGAGGTCATGCCCTCGTCGGCCATGATCGCCGCGGTCGCCTTCGTCGAGAGCTACACCATCGGCACTTCGCTGGCGGCACGGGAGCACACCCGGCTGGACAACAGCCAGGAGCTTCTGGCCTTGGGCGCCGCCAACCTCGCCGCCGGCTTCACCGGCGCCACTCCGGTGGCCGGCAGTTTTTCGCGCAGCAGCGTGAACTACCAATCCGGTGCCCGCACACCGGTCAGTTCGCTGGTGTGCGCGACGGTCATTCTGCTGGTTCTGCTGTTCCTAACGCCCCTGTTCGCCGCTCTGCCCCAGGCCGTTTTGGCCGCCGTGGTGATTCTGTTCGTGGTCGGCTTGATCGACCTGAAGTCCATTGTGCGGCACTGGAAGTTCTACCGGGAGGACGGCGTCACCGAACTGATCACCCTGGCCACGGTGCTAGCCTTCGGCGTGGAGACCGGCCTGATCGCCGGTGTGCTGCTGTCCATCGCCTTCTTCGTGCGCCGCTCCAGCCGCCCGCACATCGCCTTGGTGGGGCGCGTTGGCGAGTCGCAGAGCTTTCGCGCCGTGCGCCGCCACGACGTGGAGACCCATGACCACATCGCCGTGCTGCGCATTGACGAGAACATCTACTTCGCCAATGCCTACAACATTGAAACCAAGCTGCACCAAGTCATCCGCCGCCGCCCGGCCACGGATCACGTGGTGCTGGTGTGCAGCGCCGTCAACATCATTGACGTGAGCGGCATCGAAATGCTGGTTCGCTTGAATGACAACCTAAACGAACGAGGCATCAAGCTGCACCTGTCCGTGGTGAAGGGACGGGTGCTGGCGCGGCTGAAGGATTCGCCGCTGCTGGAGAAGTTGACCGGCCATGTTTACTTCACTACGAACGAGGCCATGAACAAACTTGCGGAGTCAGGCAGTTAGCCCCGCGCCGCCGCCGTCTCCTAGGGCCACCCGCCACGGCGTTGACAGCTTGTGCGGCGTTCCCCTAAGGTCGCTGGGGTTTGCAGCCGTCCAAGCCGCCGTCTGTTGATTTGCTTGCTGATTATTGAGGTTCGGGCCTGTGCGTGTCCCCAACATCTTCCTCCAGGCGCTGGCTTGGCGCATCGCCGCCATCTTCCCGCCCGGAGCCAGTCGGCACCTATTTGGCCGGGAAGCGGGTGCGGCGGCGCAGAATGAAGGCCAAGCGTTCCGCCATGGAGACGAGGGTGGAGGCCACCAACAGCCAACCGGCGCCCCAAGCCAAGCCGGCCGGCGGACCTAGCTGCAGCGCATGGGGGAGGACGATCAAAGCGCCCAGCGCGTAGTAACCGATGCCATTGGCCTTGCCGAGGCCGTTGGTGCGCAGCTTCTCCCCGGCCAAGGCCTGCGAATCCAGCACATATTGAATGAAGGCCAAGGGAATCAGCGCTGGCAGCACCCAAGGCGCCCATCCCGCTTGGGCCAGCCCCGCCAACAGGCAGGTGACGAACAGGCAGTCCACGCCGTGGTCGAACAGGCCACCTTGGTTGGACGCCTGCCCCAGCCGCCGGGCCAGAAAGCCGTCCAGCACATCGGTGGCGATGGCGCCGAGCAGCAACAGCGCCGCCACTGGCCAGTTGCCGACGGCGGCGAACCAGCCCACCGCCGGCGCCGCCGCCAAGCGCAGAGCCGTAACGAGGTTGGCCCAGTTCATGGGCGGATGGTAGCAGCTAGCGTTGCCGCAGTGGGATTGGGCCTTGGCTCCTTGGACAAGACCCCAGCCCGCATGGTGCATTGAACGCCGCCATGACCGTTCGGCTGCGCGTGGATTTGCAGGCTTTGGCGGCGAACTACCGCAAGTTCCGCGCCGCGGCGGCGGGAGAGGTCGGCGCCGTAGTCAAGGCGGACGCCTACGGCATGGGCGCCTTGGCGGTTGCCCGGGCGCTCTTTGCAGCCGGTTGCCGCCACTTTTTTGTGGCGCGCGCGGGGGAGGGCGTCGAACTGCGCCGCGGCCTGGCGACGCCGCGCATCTATGTATTCGAGGGCGCGTTGCCGGAAACCGTTGCTGCACTGGCGGAGCACGGGCTGACTCCGGTGTTGAACAGCCTAGGACAGCTCAGCTTCTGGAGACCCCATTGCCGAGGTTCCGTCGCCGTGCATGTGGACACCGGCATGAATCGCTTAGGTTTCCCGGCGGACGTGGGCGCGGACGCCTTCAAGGGCCATGACCTCAGCCTCCTCGTCACCCACTTGGCTTGCGCCGACGAGCCGGAGCATCCTCTCAACGCCTTGCAGCTGCAACGCATCAAGGCGTTGCGGATGCGCTTTCCCGGCGTTCCCTTGAGCATTGGCAACTCGGCTGGCGTTCTGAACGGCGGCGATTTCCAAGGGGATTTGGCGCGTCCAGGCATCGGCCTTTACGGGGGCAATCCGTGGACAGGCCGCCCCAACCCCATGCGGACGGTGGCTGCGTTGGAAGCTCAAGTGGTGCAGATGCGCAGCCTAGCGGCGAACGAAACGGTGGGCTATGGCGCATCCTACCGAGCCGCTGCGCCGCTGCCGGCCGCGGTGGTCGGCATTGGCTATGCGGACGGCCTGCCCCGCGCCCTCTCCAACTGCGGCGAATTCCACGCCGCCGAGCGACGCTGCCCCATCATCGGGCGAGTGTCCATGGATCTCACCACCATAGGGGTCGCCGGCGCGAACCTAAACCCGGGGAATTGGGTGGAGGTGTTCGGCCCCAACATTTCGGTCGATGAGGTGGCGGAGAAGGCCGGCACCGCCGCCTATGAGATTTTCACCGGCGTTTCTCCTCGAGTGCGCCGCGTTTACCACTAGACGCCGCCAACGGCCAAGCATCGCCATCTCAATTTTCGCCGCCGCAACGGTGCCGGCCGATTCCCAATCAGCCCCGCACGGGCAGTTCGGTGCGCTTGAGCACCGTGCGCAGGGCGAAACTGGAATGCACCCGGTCCACCCCCGGCAGGCGCGTGAGAAAACGGCTGTGGATGCGTTCGTAGTCGCGGGCGTCGCGGACGATCACGCGCAGCAGATAATCCGCCTCCCCGGACATCATGTGGCATTCCATCACTTCAGGCAGCTCCTTCACCTCCCGCTCGAAGGCCGCTAAATCCGTTTGCTGTTGGCTTTCAAGGGTGATGGTCACGAACACGTTGTCTGGATAGCCGGCCTTGGATTGATCCACCAAGGCGACGTAGCCGCGCAGCATGCCGCTCTCCTCCAGCCGTCGCACCCGCCGCAGGCAGGCGGATTCGGAAAGGTTGACCCGCTCCGCTAAGGCGCTGTTGGCGAGCCGGCCGTTGTGCTGGAGCTCGTGCAGAATGCGGCGGTCAGTTCGGTCCAAACTGCCATTATCTTGCATAACAACCTCGAATAAGCAGATATTGTTGCACTTAATACGCAAAAACACGCAAGAAAGAAAGACTATTCGACACCGCTTGGCCTACATTGAGTCTAAATCGACTGTGCGGCTCGTAGGCCGCGATGGAGGCCGGTCATGCGCATCGGGGTGCCGAAGGAAGTAAAGGTTCATGAATATCGGGTGGGCCTGTCACCGGATTCGGTGGCGCAACTCACCGCTTTGGGGGCGGAGGTGGTAGTGGAAGCCGGGGCCGGGGCCGGCATCGGCTTCAGCGACCGGGAGTACCGCGCCGCCGGGGCGCAGATGGGCGTGGCGGAGGACGCCTTCGCCACCGACCTGATCGTCAAGGTCAAGGAGCCGCTGCTGAACGAATGCGCCCGGCTGCGGTCGGGGCAAACCCTGTTCACCTATCTGCACTTGGCGGCTAACGAACCCCTGACCCAAGCGTTGCTGCACTCCGGCGCCACCGCCATCGCCTACGAGACCGTTCAGGACAGCCGATGTGCCCTGCCATTGCTGCGGCCCATGAGCGAAGTGGCCGGGCGCATGTCGGTGCAGGTGGGCGCCTACGCGTTGCAGAAGGCCAGCGGCGGGCGCGGCGTCCTGCTTGGCGGCGTCCCCGGAGTGGCGCCGGCCAAGGTGGTCATCCTCGGCGGCGGCGTCGCCGGTACGCAAGCCGCGTACATGGCCACCGGCCTGCAAGCCGACGTCACCATCTTGGACAAGTCCGTCAATCGCCTTTGTGTGCTAAGCGAGCAGTTCGCCGGTCGCGCCAGGGTGCTGATGGCCTCCCCGCAGACCGTTCGCCAAGAGGTGCTGTCAGCGGATCTGGTGATCGGCGCCGTCTTGGTGCCCGGCGGCGCGGCGCCCAAGCTGGTGAGCCGGGATCTAGTGCGGCGGATGCGGGAAGGAGCGGCCATGGTAGATATCTCCATCGACCAGGGCGGCTGCTTTGAGACCAGCCGCCCAACCACCCATGACGCCCCCACCTACGTCGAGGAGGGGGTGGTGCATTATTGCGTCACCAACATGCCGGGCGCTGTGGCCAGGACCGCCGCGCTGGCGCTCAACAACGTTACCCTGCCCTACGTCAAGGCCTTGGCGGTGGGTGGTTGGCGGCGGGCCTTCAAGGAGGATGCGGGGTTCGCCGCTGGGCTGAATGTCCACAACGGCGAGGTTCGCCATGCCAAGGTGGCGGAATCCCTCGGTTTGCATTTGCATCGGATGGGTTGCGCAGCATAGGCTTGCGCAGCGAAAAGGTACGCTTCCCTGCCCGTTTCCTGCTGCTGGGGATGGGCGGCAAGTGAGTTGAGTTCTTTTGCTCGGTGGCGGATTCCCGCAGGTCTGCGGCACCGCCCCACGGCGCATTGGAGGAAAAAATGGCCGACCCCCTGCACAACGAATTGCCCCCCGGCTCCTTGGAGGCCCGAGATCTGGAGCATCTGTTGCACCCCACCACCAACCTGAAGCATTTGCACAGCAAGGGCCCCGTCGTCCATGCGCGGGCCAAGGGGGTGCATCTGTGGGACAACCACGGCAAGCAGTATCTGGAGGGCATGGCCGGGCTCTGGTGTACGGCGCTCGGCTACGGGGAGGAGGAATTGGCCCGGACGGCGGCGGAGCAGTTGCGAACGCTCAGCTACTCCCAACTTTTCGCCGGCCGGACCAACGAGCCGAGCATTCTGTTGGCGGAGAAGCTGAAGGCCATGATGCCCTTCGACGCCGGCCGAGTGTTCTTCGGGCTGTCCGGCAGCGACGCCAACGACACCCAAATCAAACTGATGTGGTACTACCACAACGCCATCGGCAAGCCGGAGAAGAAGAAGATCATCTCCCGCATCGGCGGCTACCACGGCGTCACCATCGGTTCCGGCTCCCTGACCGGCCTGCCGCCGTTCCACAAGAGCTTCGATCTGCCCATCAAGCAGGTGCTGCACACGGACCGGCCGCACTACTACCGGGATGGGGAGGCCGGCGAAACCGAAGCCCAGTTCCGCGACCGCATCGTCGCCAACCTGGAGGACCTGATCCTGCGCGAGGGGCCGGAAACCGTCGCCGCCTTCATCGCCGAACCGGTGTTGGGGGCCGGCGGCGTCATCGTGCCACCGGCCGGCTACTACGAAAGGGTGCAGGCGGTTCTAGCCAAATACGACGTTCTGTTCATCGACGACGAGGTGATCTGCGGCTTTGGGCGCACCGGCAACGCCTTCGGTGCCGAGACCTTGGGCATCAGGCCCACCACCATGAGCGTCGCCAAGGCGCTCAGCTCCGCCTACCAGCCCATTTCCGCAGTCATCATTCCCGAATTCATGTACGAACCGTTCATTGAGGCCAGCGCCAAGAACGGCCTCTTCGGGCACGGCTTCACCTACACCGGCCATCCGGTGTGCGCGGCGGTGGCGCTGCGCAACTTGGAGCTGATGGAGGAGCGGGACATCTTCGCCCACGCCGCCAAGGTGGGCGCTGTCTTTCAGGAGCGGTTGGCGCTTCTGGCCGAACACCCCTTGGTCGGCGACAGCCGCGGCCGGGGGCTGCTCGGCGGCTTGGAGCTGATGGCGGACAAGGAAACCAAGACGGCTTTTCCGGCGCCGCAACAGGTGGGCGAACACTGCTCCGACCGGTGCGCCGCCCAAGGCCTGATCCTGCGCAACATGGGGGACATCATGGCCATCTGCCCGCCGCTCATCATCAGCGAAGATCAGGTGGACGAACTGTTCACCAAGCTGGAGCGGGCCTTGGACGACACCCTAGGCTGGGCGACCAAGGCGGCGGCCTGACTGTCCCGGCACGGCTTGCCGGCGGACGAAAAAATTTGCAGGAATCCTTGACATCCCGAAATTGCCCCCTATGGTTTGCAACTTTTCGGCATGGGCTTGAGGGGAGCTTTCCGGTGGATCAACGCGCTCGAAGCGGACTTCGGCTGCGCCTTGCGGCCTTGACGGCCGGCTGCGGCCGGTCCGCGGCTGACCCGCGCAAGCCCCCGCCTCCCCGCGAAGCGGCCCATGCGCACCCATTGAATGCTCCAGACGCCAAGGGCGCTGGAACGCCGGTTGAATGGATTGAGAGATGAAGGATTTACTGCTGTTTGCCGCCATTGCCGCCCTCATCGTCGCGGTGGCCTATTTTGGCGTCTCCAACGCCAAGAGGATGGATGAAGTTGCCGAAGGCGTCGGCAGGGTCGAAAAGTTGCTGAACGACTTCATACCCACTATTGACGGGCGCATTGCGAACGCCGTCAAGGAAGGGCTGGAGGGCGTTGACGGGCGCGTGGCCGACAAAGTGCTGGAAAGGTTGCTGCAGGAGGGCCTCTGCCTGTCAAAGGGTTCCTGCGGGGTTGGCGCACGTGCGCCGATGGAGTCGAACTTCGTTCTATTCCACGAGAACGCCCGGCTTGACTCCGACGACTCCTTGAATGAAGACAGCTACGGCATCCGTTTGACTGACGAGCACAAAACAAGGCTGGACGGCATAGCCAGCGCATTTGCGCCCTGTGCGCGGCCGCCGGACCATGCCGTCGAGTTCAAGGTCAGCGGCCACTCCAGCACGGCGAAGTTCAAAATGCTTCCCTTGGACGACAGCAACAGGCTCAATCTTGATGCTGCGAATCTAAGGGCGAAAGTTGTGGCCGACTATCTTGAGGGGAATGGCTTTACGGCCAATTGGGAAAGTTGGACGTCGTATGACGCCATCCGCCGTCCTTACTTGGACAATTCCAAGTTTCTTTCCGGCGAGACGACCCAGGAGACATTGAACCGATCCGTGTTCATTCAAGTGGCGGACGCCGGCGCCTGCGACAATCGGGAGAGGTCGGCTGCGAACCCGTAGGACATCCGCTTCCGTCAGGCGGATACGGTTTCAGTCATCGCCGCCCGCCACGGCGTGCATCCCAACCAAGTGCGGGATTGGCGAAGCCAGGCCAAAAGCCACATCAAGGATGCGTTCGGCGCATCCCCCAAGGCCCACGCCGAATCGGAGGCCGTCATCAAGGACCTCCACGCCAAAATCGGGGAACTGACGATGGAACAGGATTTTTTTGCCGTGCATCCGCAACAACATAAGCCATGCCGAACGCAGAGACAAACTTGAATGGCACGGCCCCATGAGCATCGCCCGGCAATGCCGACTGCTGGGCATCAGCCGCCGCCCCGCGCCACGCCGCCGCCAAGGACCTGGCGCTGATGCGGCGCATTGACGATCTGCACACGGTGCACCCGTGTTACGGCAGCCGCCATATGGTCAGCCACCTACGGCTGGAAGGCGTCTGGACGGGCTGCAACCGAGTGCGCCGACATCACCTACATCCCGATGCGTTCCGGCTTTCTGTACTTGGTGACCGTCATGGACTGGGCTACCCGCTTTGTCCTGTCATGGCGGCTGTCGAACTGCATGGACGCAGCGTTCTGCGTGGCGGCGCTGGACGACGCCCTGCGGAGCGCCGAGCGCCCGCCGGGCATCTTCAACACGGACCAAGGGGTTCAGTTCACCAGCGTCGCCTTCGTGGACGCCGTGCAGGGCTGCGGGGCGCAAGTTTCAATGGACGGCCGCGGCCGGTGGATGGACAACGTGTTCATCGAGCGGTTATGGTGTTCCTTGAAGCTGGAGGCGGTGCATCTGCATGAGCTGGCGAACGGCATCAAGGCGAACCGGGTCATCGGCGGCTGGATCGATTTCTACAACCGCGTCCGATCGCACTCAGCCCTCGGCGGCATCACGCCGGCTACGGCCTACGAGCGAAAAACGTCGACGTGGCAAAAAGCCGCTTGACAATGGAGCCGGCGACGGCATACTCAATCAACCAAGAGGAATGCACTTAAATCAGCCACTGACCTGTGCATGAGATCGGATCCACCTCTGAGTTCAAGGATGATTTTAGTTCGGCTAATCCTGTTTCCCCTTCACTTCCTGTTCCGTGTGGTTGCGCGGACCTTCCTGCTAATTACTACATTGGGGACGGCCTTGCTTCTCCCGTTCTTGGTGCTTTATGCATCGACCACATTTGGTGGCGAATGGGTGATGAGTCCGATCCACTTTTTTTCAGGAGAAATGGGCCTCGTTGCCGTTCTGAGCACATTGGGCATATTTTCGATTGTTCTAAACAAAACTTGGGAGGCTGTTCTCGGCTCCCTTTCAAAAATCGGCAAAGAGGGCTGGAGGATTGTTGCGGAGGGCTGGATGCCGAATCCAGCGTTGGACTTCGGCACAAGCCTGTCAACAACGTGGAGCGACAACGTCGCCCAACTGTTTCCAAAAGCGAAGAAAGTGTTCCTGTCTTCTGGGGAACTAATCTTTTCGCTACTTTTGCTTTTTTTGGTGTTGGGGCTGACCTATTTGTCGGTGGAGGAAGAGCAGCGATTGAGAAAAGAACCCAATGGGTCGCCCCCGGATCCGCCGCCGCACATAGTGCAACATCCGCCCAATGTGGTGGTGGTAACGCCCGAAGATAGTATCGAATCTTATCTATTTCAGAAGGGAACGGTGTTTTCGTTGGCTTTTATTGACAATGGAAGCCCCAAGACAGGTGATGGAATTTGCCTCACTGAAGGTCATAAAGCATGGCTGACGGAATTCAAGAAGGCCATTGAGAAGTGCTCCGAGAAGTCGAAAATCCGTTTGGAGGTTATGGGGTTTGCCAGCATAGCGCCTGCGAAGGGAAAGGGTCTTGGCGGGGCTGACGCCTCCTCATCGGCTGCATTGAATTGCGAAATTTCCAATAGCCGTGCGGAGGAGGTGGTTGATTTCCTGATTGGTGATGCAGGCGATGATTTTGAATGCGGCATTGGCGCCAATAGGCGCCGCAATGATGATGACCGCTACGGCAGGACTGGCCAATGCCAGAGATCAAAATCAGAATTTGAATTTAAGGCAGGTCCAAATTTGACAATTTCCTATAAACCATGGCCAAGCCACGATCAGTTGGTGTTGGAAAAGCCGGCGGACGACGGGCGCTTGGAGTAGGGGCAGCGGCTCTACGACGTCGAGTTTCTTAACCGCTCGGTGCATTTGAGGCTTGGCGAAGACGCCTGCAGAGTGGCGGCTGTGGGCAACTAGGGGAAAAGCGCGCGCCCAACCAACGGGCTATCACGCTCGGAAAGTGCCATAATCGGCCCATGCGCTTCTTCAACACCGCTGGGCCGGTGCGCCCAGACGACCACTACGCCATCCCACCGCTGGAGCGGATGGACGTCGATGAACTTCTGGCCCTGATTCGGGCCAAGCAGTACTTCGTGCTGCACGCGCCGCGGCAGACCGGCAAGACCTCCGCGCTCATCGCCCTGCGCGACCTCCTGAACAGCGGCGCAGTGGGCAACTTCCGTTGCGTACACACCAACGTGGAGGTTGGCCAGGTGGCGCGCGACGACACGGCGCGCGGCCTGCGCGCCATCCTGAGCCGGCTGGCCATGCGGGCGCGGTTGCTGCAGGACGAGTTCCCGCACGAGGCGTGGCGCGCCGTGCTGGAGGCGTCGGGGCCGGACGATGCGCTGGGCGATCTGCTGTCCAACTGGTGCGTGGCGAACCCGACGCCGCTGGTGCTGTTGGTGGACGAGATCGACTCGCTGGTCGGCGACACGCTGCTCTCGGTGCTGCGCCAGCTCCGCGCCGGCTACGAACAGCGCCCCGAGGGCTTCCCGCAAAGCGTGGTGCTGTGCGGGGTGCGCGACATTCGGGACTACCGCATCCGGTCGAGCGCCGGGGAAGTCATCGCCGGCGGCAGCCCGTTCAACGTGGCGGCGAAGTCGCTGCGCATGGGGGACTTCACGGAAGCGGAGACCCGTGCGCTGATGGCGCAGCACACGGAGGAAACCGGCCAGCCCTTTTCGGCGGCGGCGCAGGCGGCGGTGTGGACGCAGACCCTAGGCCAGCCGTGGCTGGTGAACGCGCTGTGCGCGGGGGCGTGCTTCGACAGCAAGGCGGGGCGGGACCGCTCGCGGACCGTTGAAGCGGACCACATTCACGCCGCGCGGGAGGAACTGATCCTGTCGCGGCGCACGCATCTGGACCAGTTGGCACACAAGCTGGAGGAAGCGCGGGTGCGGCGGGTCGTCGAGCCGATTCTGAGTGGCGGCGCTGCGCGGCACGAAATTCGGGATCTGGAATACGTCCGCGACCTAGGCCTGATCGACGGAAACCAGCCGCCACGCATCGCCAACCCGATCTACCAAGAGGTGGTGCCGCGGGAACTCGGCTACATCCTGCAGAGCAGCCTGGACCAGAACCCGTCGTGGTACTTGGACGGCGATGGCGGGCTGGACATGGACAAGCTGCTGAGGGCGTTCGGCACGTTCTTCGGCGAGCACGCGGAGCACTGGCTGGGCCGCTTTGACGACTACCGGGAAGCCGCCCCGCAGCTCATCTTGCAGGCGTACCTGCAGCGGATCGTGAACGGCGGCGGCCGCATCGAGCGGGAGTACGGGCTGGGGCGGGGCAGGACGGACCTGCTGGTGCTGTGGCCGCGCCAGGCGGGTCAGCCGTCGGACCTGTGGGAGCGGTTCGTGATTGAATGCAAGGTGTTGCGCGATTCGGACCGCAAGAGCCTCGCGTGGACGGTCGAGCGGGGCGTACAGCAGACGTTGGGCTACATGAAGAAGTGCGGAGCGGAGGAAGGGCATCTGGTGGTGATCGACCAACGCACCGGCGCGGATGAGCGGAGGCGTGGCGAGGGTGGGGAGGAGCGCCGGGTCGGAGAAGGTGAAATGGATGGAAACGGTCGCCGGCAGGACGGGCGCGGGGTGATGGTCTGGACGCTGTAGGGTATGGGTGCGGGAGTGGCGGCAAGCCCTGCGACACAGCAAGACGCCGTACGCCCTCTACGCCGAACTTTCCGTGCGTCGCCCAGTGAAGCCCTCAAACATGCCTTCAAGTCGGGCCATGCGTTCCGGCAAATCCGCGATGCGCTCGCGCACCTCACCAATATCCTTGCGCAGTTCGGCCATGTCGCTGCGCAGGTTGCGGTTGACGCTGAGGATCAGCCCAGCCAGCGCCACGCCCACTGCTGCTATCGCCCAAATTTCAGCGCCCATGCTGCAACCTCGTCCGCCGCATGGCCATGCTAACACGCCGCATGTTCACGTCCTCCTTGGCAATTTGGTTTCCAGAATCTCTTCATCGCCGCCCCATCCTTTCCCAGTCGATGGCGCGGTAGCTCAAGGCTTCGGCGATGGCGGCGGATTCGATTCGGTCGGCTTGGTCCAGGTCGCTGAGGGTCCAGGCCACCTTTATGGTCTTGTGGTAGCTGCGGGCGGACAGGCGGTATTTGTCGATGGCTTGGGTCAGCAGCGCTTGCGCGGCGCTGTTCAAAGGCGCTCGCCGGGCCGCCAATGGGCCGGACAGATGGCCGTTCAAGACGCCTTGCCGGGCGGTTTGGTGGTGGCGGGCGGCGGCAACCTGCGCGGCTAGGGCGCGGCCGTCCGTCACCGGGGCTGCGCGCTCCGCCAGCAACTCCTTCGGCAGGTTGGGCAGCCAAAGCTGCATGTCGATGCGGTCCAGCAGCGGGCCGGACAGCCGGGCTTGGTACGCCTGCACTTGGTGCGGTTGGCAGCGGCACAGGCCCTCGGCGCAGACCCGGCCGGCCGGGCAGGGGTTCATGGCGGCGATCAGTTGGAAGTTGGCCGGGAAGGTCACCCGGTAGTTGGCCCGGGTGATGGTGGCCTGCTGCGTCTCCAGGGGCTCCCGCAGCAGGTTCAGCACCCGGGGCGGAAAGTGCGGCATTTCGTCCAAAAAGAGTACGCCGTTGTGGGCTAGGGAGGCCTCGCCCGGGGTGGCGCTGTGGCCGCCGCCGATGATCGCCGGCGCGGTGGCGGAATGGTGCGGGTCCCGCCAAGGCGCCGAGTCGTAGGCATTGCGGATCAGCCCGGCGCTGGAATAGACCGCCGCCACCTCCAGGGCCTGCGCCTCCGTCAACTTGGGCAGCAGGCCCACCAGGCTGCGGGCCAGCATGGTCTTGCCGACGCCCGGCGGCCCCACCATCAGGAAATGGTGGCCGCCGGCCGCCGCCACCTGCAGCGCCCGCTTAGCGGCCTGTTGACCCTTGACCAAGCCGATCAAGTCCTCATGCGCAACCGGCGCCGAAGGCGTTGCAGCTCTTAAGGGCTGCGCCCGCTCCGGGTGGGCCACCAACTCCAGCACGTCCCGCAGCTCGGCGCAGGGCGCCAGGGTGCGGGAGCCGACCAGTTCGGCCTCCGCCCGGTTGGCCTCCGGGACCACCAAAATGGCGTCCTGTTCCTGCATGGCCAAGGCCGCCGGCAAGACGCCCCGAGTGTGCCGCAGCGCCCCGTAAAGGCCGAGCTCCGCCAAGAACTCAAAGCGGCGCAAATGCTCCGTAGGCACCTGATTGGTGGCGGCCAGGAGGCTCATGGCGATGGCGAGATCGAAGCGCCCACCCTGCTTGGCGAGGTCCGCCGGGGCTAGGTTGACCACCACCCGGCCTTGGGGAAAGCGGAAGCGGTTGTTCTCGATGGCGCTGCGCACTCGGTCCCGGGCTTCGCGCACGGCGGTTTCCGGCATTCCGACCAAGGTGAAGCGCGGCAGGCCGGCGCCTATGTGGGCCTCCACCGTGACCCTAGGCGAAGCCATGCCCAGTTGGGCCCGGCTGCGCACCGCCGCATTCCCGGAGGTTGGGTTCAACGCCGTGCCACCGCCGGCGCCGGCACTCGGCTGGTAAGGTCCCCAGTCCAGGCTTCAAAGGCCGGCAAGGCCTTCGGGCGCGTCTTGAACCGCCGCTGGCGAATCCGCGCCGCGAGCGCCGCAAAGGACGCCTTCGCTTCGGTCATTTGAATCAGCCGGTCGTTAAGGCCCGCTCATGCTAGCCAGCGTTCGGCCTTTGCTCTAGCGCCGATATCCCACATCGCTGTGCGACAACCACCCTTTGCAATCTGAGATGAAGACCCTCTCATCCGGTTCACGGATACCAAAGGTTCCATTGCACTAAGATGGTGCGACACGCGCACCAATTTGGAACTCGGGCAGGCGGCCAGCGGGCTTGATCCTGGGAGCGGGACATGCGGCTCGCCGGCCGGCTTGGTCAATTCCTTGCGAAAACGCCGTGGTTGAACTTGGTTGGCGTCTCCTTGCGCCGGTTTGGCACGGATCGTGATTGCGTTGGGGTGCGTTGGGTGAAACAAGGGCCGCTGATGCGGCAATGACAACGGACTTAAGGAGCCAATCCATGAAACAACTACTTGCAGGCATTCTGGCCATGGCCGCCGGCTATGCGGCGGCGGCGGAGTTTTCCGGCAACCTCACCTACGCGACGGACTACCGCTTCCGCGGCATCTCCCAAGTTGACCGATCCCAGGCCATTCAGGGCGGGTTCGATATCGAACTCGACAACGGCCTGTACTTCGGCACTTGGGCGTCGAATGTCGGCGACTGGTCCGGCGGCACCATTGAGGTGGACTACTACGGTGGCTACGCCATGGACCTTTCGGAGAGCACTTCCGCCGACGTGGGGGTGATCTACTACGGCTATCCCGAGGACGACGCAGACCCGGATCTGGACTACGTTGAGGTTTACGGCAGCCTATCCTTTCAGGACTTTACAGTGGGCGCCGCCTTCTCCAACGACTACTTCGCCAGCACCAACACCTTTTGGTATCTGTACGGCGACTACTCGCTGGGCTTGGCGGAAAACGTTTCCCTTGATCTGCACTTGGGCTGGAACCTCTTCAAGGACAAGGAGTCCGGTGGCGCCTTCGGCATCGGCGACGTGGATGACCCTGACGACAGCTACATCGACTATTCGGTGGGGCTGGGCACTTCAGGGATGGGCCTCGACTGGGGCCTCACGTTGCTCGGCACCAATCTAAGCAAGAGCGAGTGCTTCGACGGCACCAAGCTCTGCAACACCTCGGTGGTGGTGTCGGTATCAAAAAGCCTGTAATTGAGCGAAAATCCTTGCGCGCCGCCTTGGCGCGCAAGGATCTTCCACATCCAACAGGAGATTACTCATGAAACTCGTAACAGCCATCATCAAGCCCTTCAAGCTCGACGACGTGCGCGAAGCGCTTTCGGGCATTGGGGTGCAAGGCATGACGGTCACCGAAGTCAAGGGCTTCGGGCGGCAGAAGGGCCACACCGAACTCTATCGAGGCGCGGAGTACGTCGTCGATTTTCTGCCCAAGGTAAAGGTGGAAGTGGCGGTGGACGACGGCCTGCTCGACCAGGTCTTGGAGGCCATCACCAAGTCCGCCAACACCGGCAAGGTCGGTGACGGGAAGATTTTCGTCACCAGGCTGGAGGAAGTGGTGCGCATTCGCACCGGGGAAACAGGGCCGGAAGCGGTTTAGCGCCGCGGCCCGCGAGCAATTGCGGGCCGGCGCGACCGCGCAGGACCCAAGCAAGGAGACAAGATCGTGGAAGATCTGATTCAAACCAACTATGCGCTCGACACCTTCTATTTCTTGGTCATGGGGGTGTTGGTGATGTTCATGGCGCCTGGTTTCGCCATGCTGGAGGCCGGCATGGTGCGCGCCAAGAACACTTCGGAAATTCTGACCAAGAACGTGGCGCTGTTCGCCATAGCCTGCATCATGTACATGCTCTGCGGCTACGCCATCATGTACCCGGGCGCCGGCACCGGTGCCTGGCTTCCCATTCTGGGCCTCGGCATTGGCGAGGAGAACGCCACTGACGCGGTGCTCGCCTCCGGCGGGGACACCTACTACTCGGCGCGTTCGGACCACTTCTTTCAGGTGGTGTTCGTGGCCACAGCCATGTCCATCGTTTCGGGGGCGGTGGCCGAACGCATGAAGCTGTGGGCGTTCCTCGCCTTCGCCGTGGTGATGACCGGCTTCATCTACCCAGTGCAAGGCTTCTGGAAATGGGGCGGCGGCGCCCTTGACGAGGCCGGCTTCCTAGACTTCGCCGGTTCCGGCGTGGTCCACCTGTGCGGCGCCACCGCCGCCTTGGCCGGAGTGCTGCTGCTGGGGCCACGCACTGGCAGGTACGGCCCGGATGGCCGGGTAAATGCTTTGCCTGGCGCCAACATGCCGTTGGCCGCCTTGGGCATGTTCATTCTTTGGTTCGGCTGGTTCGGCTTCAACGGCGGCTCCGAACTCAAGCTCAGCAACGTTGACGAGGCCAACGCCGTCGCTCAAGTGTTCGTCAACACCAACATCGCCGCCTGCGGCGGCCTGATCGCAGCGCTGATCACCGCCCGTCTGCTTTACGGCAAGGCGGACCTCACCATGGCCCTGAACGGCGCGCTCGCCGGGCTGGTGTCCATCACCGCCGAACCCCTGACGGGCAGCATTCAGCTGTCCATGCTGGTCGGAGCTATCGGCGGCGTTCTGGTGGTGCTGTCCATCTCGGCTTTGGACAAGCTTAGGATCGACGATCCGGTGGGGGCCATTTCCGTGCATGGCGCCGCCGGCGTCTGGGGGTTGCTGGCGGTCTGCATCACCAACTCGGACGCGAGCTTCACGGCGCAACTGCTGGGCATCGCGTCGATCTTCGCTTGGACCTTCGCCGCCAGCTTCATCGTCTGGCTGGCGCTGAAGAAGCTGCTGGGCATCCGCATAACGGAAGAGGAGGAGTACACGGGCGCGGACTTGGCCGAAACCGGAATCGAAGCCTATCCGGAGTTCGTCAAGGCGTAAACGCTTGGCCTGCCAACCTCAAAGTAGGTGGACGGAAAGCGCCTAGGGCGGGATACTGCCCTAGGCGCTTTCTTTTGTTTGGCACGGTGATCGGGGGCGATGCGCTACATCAGCACAAGGGGGGAGACCGAGCCGCTGCGGTTTCAGGATGCGATCCTCACCGGCTTGGCGCCGGACGGAGGGCTGCTGCTGCCGGAGACGATCCCCAGCGTGGCCGGCGAACTCGAGAGCCTGCGGGGGCTGGACTTTCGGGCGCTGGCCAAGGCGCTGCTGCCCAAGTTCGTCGATGACATTCCGGCGGCTGACCTTTCCGCCTTGGTGGACCAGGCCTACGCTCACTTTGACTGCCCGGACGTAGTGCGCCTGCGTTCCGCCGGCGCCGTGCAGGTGCTGGAGCTTTTCCACGGTCCGACCTTGGCGTTCAAGGACATCGCCCTGCAGTTTCTCGGCCGGCTGTTCGCCTACATCCTGAAGCGGCGCGGCGCCCGCCTCAACATCCTTGGCGCCACCAGCGGCGACACCGGCAGCGCGGCCATCGCCGGGGTGCGCGGCCAGCCGGGCATCGACATCTTCGTGATGTACCCCAAGGGCCGAATCAGCCGCCTGCAGGAGCTGCAGATGACCACGGTGACGGACGCCAACGTGCATTGCCTAGCCGTTGCGGGCAGCTTTGACGACTGCCAGACCTTGATGAAGGGCATATTCGCCGACCTGGAGTTCAAGCGGCGGCATGCCCTTGGCGCGGTGAACTCCGTCAACTGGGCCAGAGTGCTCGCCCAAGTCTTCTACTACGCCTACGCCAGCCTGCGCAGCCCAGCGCCGGTGTCCTTCTGCGTACCCACCGGCAATTTCGGCAACGTGTTCGCCGGCTACATCGCCAAGCGCATGGGCTTTCCCATCGCCCGCTTGATCGTCGCCACCAACGAAAACGACATCCTCGCCAAGTTCTTCGCTTCCGGGCGCTACCGTCGTGGCGAGGTGCGCTTCACCGTTTCTCCAGCCATGGACATTCAGGTGGCCAGCAATTTTGAACGCTTCCTCCATTACCATCTCGATGGGGATTCGGAGGCGCTCAAGGCGTTTATGGCGGATTTTCAAGCAAGCGGCGAAGCGAGGCTGCCGCGCCCGGATGACGGCGCTTTCCTGGCCACGGCCGTCAATACGGAGGACACCCTGGCGGCGATTGGGGACGTTCACCGCCGCACCGGCTATGTGGCGGATCCGCACACCGCGGTCGGGCTTGCCGCCGCCATGCGCATGGCGGCGCCCGATCCCCTGATCGTTCTCGCCACCGCCCATCCAGCCAAATTCCCGGAATCCGTCAGCGAGGCGCTGGGAGCGTCGGTGGCGACCCATCCGGCTCTTGAGGCCCTAAGAGGCCGTGCGGAGCGCTGCGCCTCGCTGCCGGCCAAGGCCGACCGCATAAAGGCTTACATTGAAGCGCAAGCGACCTAACGGCCATTGTGAATAGCGTCTCTAGCGCTCTTCCGCGGCCTCCCGGCTGATGACGCCGGCCTCGGTCAGTTCGCGCAGATGCTGCTCCAAGGTCTGCATGCCGACCGCCCGGCCGGATTGCATGGCGGAGTGGAGTTGCGCCGGTTTGTCATCCCGCACTAGGCGGCGGACGGCGCTGGTGCCGACCATGATCTCGAAGGCCGCGACCCGTCCACCGCCCACTCGCCGGAAAAGCCTTTGCGAGACGACCGCCTGCAGGGACTCCGCCAGCATGGAGCGGGCCAAGCTCTTCTCTCCGGGCGGAAACATATCGACCACGCGGTTGATCGTCTGGCTGGCGGAGGGGGTGTGCAGGGTGCCGAGCACCAAGTGCCCAGTTTCCGCGGCGGTCAGGGCCAGGCTCATGGTCTCCTGATCCCGCATTTCCCCCACCATGATGATGTCCGGGTCCTCCCGCAGCGCCGCTCTTAGGGCGGCGGCGAAGCCGGGCGTGTGGCGGCCGGCCTCTCGTTGATGCACTAGGCAGTTCCTGCTGTGGTGGACGAACTCTATGGGGTCTTCAATGGTGAGGATGTGGGATCGCCGCTCCTCATTGATGAAGTCGAGCATCGCCGCCAAGGTGGTGCTCTTGCCGGAGCCGGTGGCGCCGGTGACCAGAACCAGCCCTTGACGACTGCGGCTGAGGCTGCGCAAAACCTCGCCGCCGCTCAATGTGGAGAGGGAGGGGATGCTGGTCGGCACCGTGCGGAAGGCGGCGCCGACGCCGCGGCTGTGGT